>OZ220717.1:0-4554682 GCA_965116625.1 Pseudomonadales bacterium | reverse complement strand
TTGCCATCAATGGATTCGGGCGGATCGGCCGAGCCGTCTTCCGGATTGCCGAGGCCACCGACCAGATCGAGATCGTCGCGATCAACGACCTGTTCGACCACGACGCCCTGGCCTATCTGCTCAACTACGACACGGTGATGGGCCGCTTCGACGGCGGCGTCGCCATCGAGAACGGCGAACTGGTCACGCCGCATACCCGCGCGCGAATGGTCCAGGAACGGGATCCCCGCAGTCTGCCCTGGGCGGAGCTCGCGGTGGACGCCGTGGTCGAGTCCACCGGCGTCTTCCTCACCCGGGAGCAGGTGGCGATGCATCTCGAGGCGGGCGCGAAACGGGCGGTGCTCACGGTCCCCGCCAAGGACCGTGTCGACCTCACTGTCGTGCTCGGCGTCAACGAGGACGAGCTTGAGCCCGGTCACCGCGTCGTCTCCAATGCAAGCTGCACCACCAACTGCCTTGCGCCGGTCGCCAAGGTGCTCCACGACAGTTTCGGTATCCGCGAGGGCGTCATCAACACGGTACATGCCTACACGAACGACCAGAGCCTGGCGGACGTGCCCCACTCGGACTGGCGGCGCAGCCGCGCGGCGGCGGAGAACATCATCCCTACTTCCACCGGCGCCGCCAGGGCGGTGGGGGAAGTCCTGCCGGAACTGAACGGACGTCTCGACGGCATCGCGTCCCGCGTGCCGGTGCCCGACGGTTCGGTGGTGGACCTGTTCGTGGAACTGGAAAAGCCCGCCACCGTCGACGCCGTGCACGATGCGGTGCAGACTGCCGCGGACTCGCAGCGCCTGCGAGATGTCCTCGAGTTCACGCGTGAACCGGTGGTCTCCTCCGACATCATCGGCAATCCGCACTCATCCATCTACGACGCCTCGTTTACCCAGGTTTCGGGCGGCCGATACCTGAAGGCGCTGTGCTGGTACGACAACGAGTGGGGATATTCGAACCGGGTCTGTGACCTGCTCGTGATGATGGCGGCGTTGGACCGCTGACAACCGGAGCCTTCAGCCGGGGAATGTTCCCCGACCGCTGACGCGTAGGGAAGCGCCGGCGTTGCCCCCTCGCTGGAGGCGTACTTCCATGGAAGCTGGGGCGGTAGTCGCTTCAGCAGTCGCGTTGGCGGCAGGGCCGCATTCGGCGTCGATCAGTTGTGCAGTGGCGAAAAGCTGAAAACCCAGGGCGTGTCCGGCTCGACGGACACGCGCACCGCCTTGATCTCGGGTGAGCCGTACACCTGCAACCTCGTGATGTTGGCGTATTGCGGCGGCTGGGTTTCGCCAGCCGAGACCAGGAACGGACGGTCGATCTCGAACTCGTGGAAGTCGCCGTGGACGACGAGGACGGGACGCCCGAACTCGCCTCCCAGGTCGCGAATGGCCCACGCGGTCCAGTAGAACGGGCCCGTGGCCCCGCCACGCACCGAGATCCCGGTGAACTCACCGTCTCGGCGATCCGTAAAGAGCGCCGCATGCAGGGCGATCACCACGGCCTTTGCGTCGCTCTCCTCCGCTTTCTCGAAGATCTGTTTGATCCACGCGACGTTGGCCTTGTTGCGGGCAATCGCTTCCAGCGCCCGGTCCTCGTCGTTGATGAAGAAGTTGTTTGCGGTCCCGGTCACATGGACGGTGCCGAAGACAACCCCCTGGTGCGCCCAAAGGGCGTTCTCGACCATGTCGGCAAACTCCGAGACATCGGCTTGCCTGGTCAGCTCCATGGGGTTCGCGCCAAGGCTCTTGTTGGTAGCGAAGAACGTCTTTCGGATGCTTGCGAGACTGGAGAAGCCGTCAGCGGAGAGCGTACGGGCGAAACTGCCGTCCAGCGACTTCGCCGCCACAACGGTTGCCATATCTTCCTCGGTCGGTGTTCCCGACAGGAATCGACGGCCCAGTTCGATGACTTCCGATTTGGCACAGTCGACCCACTCGTTGTCGCCCGGGGTATAGATCACAGGATGGTCGTACTCTGCGAAAAAGCCCCGGATCCGCTGGTGTTCGGCGTCGCTGCAGTCCATCACTCCCCACGTATCGCCGACGTGAATGGTGAACGCCGGACCGGTCGAATTGATGGTCTCGATCAGCGCCCGATACACGGGGTAGTCGTCCGGCGGGTTGTACGCCGTGTCGCCTAGCGCCACGAAGTGAAACGGCTGCGCCAGCGCGGGACAGGAAATTGCGAGTGCGAGGCACCCGGGAAGCAAGACGCCAAACCGGGTCATTGGGGTGTCCTGGAGCGGGAAGGGCGGGCGAGTCTAGCACCCGGACCTGCACGCTGCTACATCGAATGCCGGGACTCGAGGGGAGGCGGTCGCCACCCACGCCTGGGCCGATAGACTCCGGCGATGAAGTAGAATCTGGCGCTTGCGGGGGCTCCAGTTATTCTTGGGTGTCCCGCGCTTCCCGGATCCGCCTGACGCTGATCGAAGCGACCGAACGCTTCAGCCGCAGCGGGTGGAGTGACCGGCGTGTCCATGCAGTAAGGAGCGAACAATGTCTGAGCCATTCAAAATCGGGCTGATCGGAACGGGCGGAATATCCCGGGCACACCTGCCGGTCTACGAGCAGTTTCCGGACAAGGTAAAGCTCACTGCCGTCTGCGACATCGTCGAAGAGGCGGCGCAGGAACGCGCCAGGGAAGCGGGCGTCGATGACATCTACCTCGACTACGAGAAGATGCTGGCCGAAGCGGATATCGATGCCGTGGACATCTGCACCAGTCACCACACCCATGCGCCGATCGTGATCGCGGCGGCCGAGGCCGGCAAGCATGCCCTGGTCGAAAAGCCGATGGGCAACAACATGCAGGAATGCCGCGACATGATCGCCGCGGCCGACAAGGCGGGCGTGACCCTCATGATCGCCCACATGTTGCGCTTCTCACCGTCAACGGAGGCGGTGCGGCAGCTCCTGGGTGCCGGGGAACTCGGAACGATCCGGGCGGCGCGCATCGACATCCTGATGAACGCCGTCGGGAGACTGCGCGAGGGACACTGGATGCTCGATGGCCATGCCGGCGGCGGTATCGGCATGACCAACACGATTCACGAAGTGGACCTGGTGAGGCACCTCGTCGGGGACGTAAAGCGGGTTAACGGCGTGACCAGGACAGTCTCATCCCGACTGATCAACGGTGCCGAGGACATTCTCTGCGCCACGCTGGAGTTCGAAAACGGCGCCGTGGGAACGGTGCTCTGTTCCTGGTGCGCGACCCGGGGCCCGGTGGGTCAGCAGTACACGCTCCTTGGGGACAGGGGCGCCCTCAATTCGCTGCCGGTGTTCCCGATCTATCGCGGTGACCATTTCGGCCCCGTGGTGGTGTCGTCGCCGGACCGGGACGAGCCGGGAACCGAGCCCGTGCTGAACCGGCGCGACCCGGTGAGGCAGTTGAGAGGGATGGAAGACATCATGGGCTACTACCACCAGCTCGCGCCCGGCAACTGGGGGTTACCCAGCGGCGACTGCTTCACCAACGAGATTCTCCACTTCGCGGAGTGCTGCCAGGAAGGCAAAGAGCCGATCAGTAGTGGCAAGGACATCCTTGGTTCCATGAAGGTCCTGTTTGGTATCTACGAGTCGGCACGTACCGGCAAGGCGGTGGACCTGGCGGATCTTTGAACGGGAACCTGTCCTTTCGGTCAGACGGGGCAAACCAGGAAGCTCTCGCCAGGCCGTAGGGCGGCAAACAGCGCGGTGAAATATCTCAAAGACCCGTTGGTGGCATTCCTGTTGATCGGCGCCGCGATCTTTGGCGTAGACGCGTGGCGTTCCAGCGGCCCGGATCTCGTGCGCGTTGGACCGCTGGATATCGAGCGACTGCAAGATCAATGGCAGATTCAGATGGGCCGCCCGCCGACTCGGACAGAGCTCGACGGTTTGATCGACGCGCATGTTCGAGAAGAGATACTGGTGCGGGAGGCGCGGAAGATCGGTCTCGACGACAACGACGTCATCATCCGGCGCCGTCTCGCTCAAAAGCTGACGTTCTTGACCGAGGATCTCGCGCTACTCGAGCCGGCGACCGACGCAGAGCGTATCGAGTTTTTCCAAGCGAACGCCGAGCGCTACCGAATACCGGCGCGATACTCCTTCTCGCACGTTTACTTCAGTCCCGATGCACGTGCGGCGCCGCGCGAGGACGCGATCGCCGCGGCACACCGTGTCGACGAGACCAACTGGCGCACACTCGGCGATCCTTTCATGTTGTCCGACACCTTCGCCAACGTCTCCGAGGCCGACGTTCGCAAGGACTTCGGCGCCGGGTTCTCCGAATCACTGGCCAGGCTCACCGGAGACGGTTGGCAAGGCCCGGTCGAGTCCGGTTACGGCTACCACCTGGTGCGCGTCAACCAACGGACCCACGCACGCGCACCTGGTTACCAAGAGGTGCAAGAGAAGGTCGCAAGCGACCTCGACGCGAAACGCCGTGCAGATGCAAACGCACGCTACTACGAGTCGTTGCGTTCGCGATACGAGATCGAGGTCGAACGTTGAGGGCGAGCCCGCATGTTGCATCAAGGGCCGCGATGATCGCGCAGGATTTTTTTCGCGTGCGGGTGCTCGGAGCCCTCAGCCGGGGAGCGCGAGGGGGAACCCCTCGCAAGAAAAGAACCGGAAGCATAGCCACTGCTTATGGTGCAGCGAGCATGTGCCCGCACGCGGAAAAAAGACCAGCGAGGGCGCGGCCAGCGCAGTTTGTTCCCGGAAAGACGTCCGAATAGTGGTAATAACCTATTGAGACTAGAGGACATTTAGTATTTCGACAAGCGGCTTGGTGCAATATGCGGGCTGGGTGGCTGCTTGCGGCTGCCGTCTTTTGCGCCGCCTCGGCAACCGGCCACGAGGTCCGGCCGGCCTACCTCGGGATCACGGAAACGAGCCCCAACGTCTTCGAGGTGGTGTGGAAGCAGCCGTTGCTCGGGCGTAGCCGCCTGCCACTCGAGCCCGTGCTGCCCGAGCACTGCGTGCTGGCGGTCGGCAGCGTCGACGATGTTCGCAATGCGGCGTTGATTCAACACTGGACAGCCGATTGCGGACCAGCAGGCCTGGTTGGATCCGTGATCGGCATCGAGGGCCTGTCGAGCACGCTCACCGATGTGCTGGTCAACGTTTCGCTACTCGACGAAACGACCGTCTCGGCTTTGCTGCGGCCGGAGGCGCCCTACTTCACGGTTGACTCCAAGGGGCGCGCGAATTTGCCCGGTTATCTGACACTCGGAGTGGAACATTTGCTGTTCGGCTTCGACCACATTCTGTTTGTGATCGGGTTGATGTTCTTCATCTCTAAGCCGGGCCCGCTCATCAAAGCGATCACTGCGTTCACGATCGCACACAGCGTTACGCTCGGGTTGTCGGCTCTCGAGATCGTGCGGCTCTCACAAGCGCCCGTGGAGGCCGTGATCGCATTGTCGATCCTGTTTCTGGCGGTAGAACGCCTGCGTGGTGCCGAGGCGACCATCACCGCCCGCCATACCTGGATCGTAGCGTTCGTCTTTGGACTGCTGCACGGTTTCGGCTTTGCCGGCGCGCTTGCCGACATTGGCCTGCCGAAGGCAAATGCGCTTTGGGCCCTATTCCTCTTCAACCTGGGCGTCGAGATCGGCCAGCTAATGGTCGTCGCCGCCGCGCTCACGGTGGTTGCGTGTATGCGCCTTGCAAAGGTCTCCCCCCCGGGATGGCTCGTCAACGCACCGCTTTACGGCATCGGCAGCATCGCGTCCTATTGGTTCGTGTCGCGCACGGTGCTGATCTTGTCATGACGCCGTTCGCTCGCGACGGCACGTTCGAGACCGATTGCTTGCCATTCGGCAATCTGCTGATAATGCGTGCGAGTCATGGGAAGCGTACGACGGCTTGACGCAGACGGGGGGAATCCGGCTAATGAGTACTAGAGCACTCGGCACATTGGCGTTCGCAGCTTCGTTTTTCACCCTCCAGGCAGGCGCGGAACCGCCGGTCCGAAACGTCTACTTCGGCGACCTGCACGTGCACACGAAGTACTCGGCCGACGCCTACAACTCCGGCGCACGCACGGGGCCGGACGCGGCTTACGCGTTTGCGAAGGGCGCCCCGCTGCGGCATCCGGCCGGTCAGACCATCCGCCTGCGCGGCGCGCCGCTGGACTTCCTGGCCGTCACCGACCACGCCGAGTATCTGGGTAACGTCACGGCGCTTGGCGAATCGGCCGACCCGTCGGCCGAGACGGCACCCGGCGAGGTCACCCCCGAATTTGTGAGAGAGGCTTACGGCGACGCCTTCGGGCGGGCCCTCAACGCTGGCGAGATCGATCCTGAACTCGCGGTCGAGTCGATACGCCGAGACGCGTGGCAACGCACCATCGAGGCGGCCGAACGCCACTATGCGCCGGGTCAATTCACGACTTTCGTCGGCTTCGAGTACACCTCGGCGCCGGACGGCATGATCCACCGCAACGTGATCTTCAAGGGCTCGCGCGTATCCGAGTTGCCCTTTGGCGCCTACGATTCCCTCAATCCGGAAGACCTGTGGGCCTGGCTGGATCGGTTGCGGGCGCAAGGCATCGAGGCGCTGGCGATTCCCCACAACACGAATCTGAGCCGAGGGAACTTTTTCCTGACCACCACGTTCGCCGGAGAGCCGATGGACGCGGCCTATGCGCAAGTCCGCATGCGCAACGAGCCGATCGTGGAAATGACCCAGGTGAAGGGAACGTCCGAGACGCATCCGCTGCTGTCGCCGAACGACGAGTGGGCCAACTTCGAGGTGCGCGACAGGAGCGTCGAAGAGATCAAGGGCTCGTACGTGCGCGAAGCGTTGCTGATGGGGCTCGAGCTGCAGTACAGCCAGGGTTTCAACCCGTACCGGTTCGGATTCATAGGCTCCAGCGATACCCACAACACGGGCGGGTCATACGAGGAACCCACCTATCACGGCAAGATTGGCATTGTCGATGGGCGTCCCGAGTGGCGTCTGGCGATACTCGACGAGGAGAATCCTGAAAACAACCGACGGCCTGGTTCCACCACCACCGGATTCGACTGGAGCGCGTCGGGACTGGCGGCGGTCTGGGCCGAGGCCAACACGCGCGAAGCGATCTATGCGGCGTTGCGGCGCAAGGAGACATTCGCCACCAGCGGCCCGCGGATCCGGGTGAAGTTCTTCGCCGGCTACGATCTCGACGCGGCCGACGCAAGCCGGCTGTATGCCACCGGGGTCCCGATGGGCGGCGACCTCGAGGCGCGCCCGGACGGTGCGCCGCGCTTTTTCGCCTGGGCGTTGCGGGACCCCTCGAGCGCGTGGCTGCAGCGCCTGCAGATCGTCAAAGGCTGGCTCGAAGACGGCACGCGGCGGGAGCGGGTCTATGACGTTGCGTGCTCGGACGGCCTCGAACCGAGCCCCGACGGCCACCGCTGTCCCGACAACGGGGCCAGCGTGGACCTCGCGACCTGCGAGTTCGACTTCGACAAGGGAGACGTTGAATTGAAGGCCGCGTGGGAGGATCCGGACTTCGACCCCGACGAGCGCGCCTTCTATTACGTGCGCGCGATCGAGAACCCGACCTGCCGGTGGTCGACGTGGGATGCGATTCGGCTTGGCCTGCCGTTGCGCGCGGAGAAAGAGCCTGCGCTGCAGGAGCGAGCCTGGACGTCGCCGATTTGGGTCTTGCCCCAGAGGGCGCCGTAGACGAAACTGGCGTCGGGTGGGTAGTCAGCGCAAAAGCCAGGAACTGAAGCGCTCGTTCATGTCGTCCCCATTGTCGGACCACCACACCCAATCGCTGCGCAGCGCCAGCTTCGTATTCTCCGGTGCGTTGGGCATGTGACTGGCCATCGGCACGCCCGTGCCAAGGTGGTGGGAGACCAATCCCTCCGCGGAGCGGCGCGAGGGGCTGTAGGCGATATAGCGGCTGACCCCGGCCATTGAACTGGGCCGGGAGGCGTATGTGATCAGTTGACGTGCCGCCGCCAGGTTGGGGGACCCGGACAGGATGGCGAGGTTGCTGATCTCGAGAACCTGCCCATGCCAGACGATGGTGAACGGCTGATTCTCAAGCACCTGGGCGTTGAAGATCCGACCGTTGTAGGCGGTGGTCATGACCACTTCGCCATCGGCGAGCATCTGCGGCGGTTGCGCGCCCGCATCCCACCACACCAATTGCTCCTTGATGGTGTCGAGTTTCCGGAACGCCCGGTCGATGCCTTCCCGGGTATCGAGTGCGGCATAGACCTCCGAGGCGGGGACGCCGTCTGCCATGAGCGCGAACTCGAGATTCGCCACCGGCACACGGCGCATGCCGCGCCTTCCGGGGAACCGCTCCAGGTCGAAGAAATCCTGGATGGTGCGGGGAACCACGCCCGTTGTCCGTTCATGGTTGTAGGCGACGACCGTCGAGAAGAACAGCATGGCGATACCGCACTCGCTGATCAGGTCGGGATAGAAGTCGTCCTCCGGCGCCGAACCGTCCGCCCCTGGTGCCAGCAGCGAAGTGTCGAGAATCTCGAAAAGCCCTTCGTCGCAACCCCGGACCAGGTCGGGGAACTGGATGTCGACGATGTCCCAGTAGACGCGTCCCGCCTCCACCTGCGAGCGTACCTGCGAAAGGCCGCCGTTGTAGTCGTCGAGGAGGACGTCGATACCGGTTTCCGCGGCAAAGGGCTTGAGATAAGCCTCCTCGCATGCATCGGCGTACGACCCGCCCCACGAGACCACCGTCACGGATTCTGCCGCCGAATTGGCGGTCCCGAATCCGACCAGCCCCGCCAGCAGCAGACTCGCCATTCGACACACCGTAGTCGCCCGCATTCCCTATTCTCCCTGATGCAGAATCAAACCCCTGGCTAAGCCCGAACTCGGGTGGCCGGACCACATGCCGATTGTGCCGGATACTGTTACCAGGCTCCAAGACCGGATGGCGGAACTGATTGCCATGGTCGTTTCTCTATGGAGTCGTTGCGGGCGAAGGAGTTCTTCTACTGGATTAGAAGGATCTCCATAAGAACCTCAAACGGTATGGTGGTGCTGAGGATGCCAAACCATCCAACTACCCCAACTCCCAGCCCTGTGAAAATCGCCTTGCGCTCACGGGGATATTCCCGCCTCCTGAACAGGCCGAAGACTATTCCCGCCAGCAGGTAGAGGGGTAGGAGGTACTTGGTAACGACAGCGACAACCAGGACCAGAATGGCCCCTCCCAAGAGGGATTCGCCCGAGGTCTCGGCCTCTGCAGCTAGCCAGATCGCGAGGATGACCGGCGGGTGCGCCACGACGATCATTGGAATCACGAAGTCCGACGTTCCGCCCGAGCGCCGGGATGAAGACGATGATCGTTGTGAATTCATGTCCCTATCTGCCATCGCGACCATCCGTAGCCTTGAGAAAACACTTGGCCACATCGACCTCGTCGCGTTGGCTACCTTCACTCATGGAGTTCCCGACTAGTCCCGCAACCGAAACTCGGGGATAGTATCGGGAACCGCCAGCTCCGCCTCGGTGTGGTTCTGCACTTCCTCGGGCGTCCAGCCCGGAGCGAGTTCGCGCACCTGGAACCCGTCCGGCGTCACGTCGAACAACCCAAGGTCCGTCACCACCATCGTCACCACCCCCGGGGCGGTGATGGGCAACTGACAGCGGTGCAGCAGCTTCGGCTTGCCGTCGCGCGTGTTGTGCACCAGCGCGATGAACACCCGCTTGGCGCAGGCCGCGAGATCCATCGCGCCGCCGATCCCTCCGCCCTTGCGTTCGGGAAAGCGCCAGTTGGCGAAGTCGCCGTTCTCCGAGACCTCGTAGGCGCCCATGACCGTGGCATCGATCATGCCGCCGCGAATCAGCGCGAACGAATCCGCGTGATGCACGATCGCCATGCCCGGGGCGGCGGTTACCTTCTGCGCGCCGGCGTTCACCAGGTGCGGGATCTCTTCGCCCTCGGGGGCGAGAGGCCCGTATCCGATGACACCGTTTTCGGAGTGGTAGATGATGTCCCTGGACGGGTCGACGTAGTTCGAACACAACGTCGGAATACCGACGCCCAGGTTGACCACCCAACCGTCCTGGAATTCCATCGCGATGCGATCGCACATGGCTTGGCGCGACAGTCTCGGTTTATCCGCCATGACGGCTCTCCTCGGTCACGATTCCCTCCTAGTCGAAGATTCCGTCGGGGGGAATCTTCACGATGCGGTCGACGTAGACGCCCGGCACGTGGACGCAATCCGGGTCGATCCCCCCGACCTCGACGATCTCATGCTCCACTTCGACGACGGTCACCTTGCCCGCCATCGCCATGATCGGATTGAAGTTGCGCTGCGCGTAGCGGAATTGCAGATTGCCGAACGTGTCGGCGCGCCAGGCGCGAATGAAGGCGTAGTCCGCCGGCAACGCGTATTCCAGCACGTGCATGCGGCCGTTGATCTCGCGGTGTTCCTTGTCCTCGGCCAGCTCGGTTCCCACGCTGGTGGGCGTATAGAACGCGCCGATGCCGGCCCCCGCCGCGCGTATGCGCTCGGCCAGCGTGCCCTGCGGCACCAGCTCCGCGTCTATCTCGTCGTTGTTGTACATGCGGACAAACGGCGTCTCCCGCGACGGGTGCGTCGGCGCGGTAAAGGCGCAGAACACCTTGCGGATGCGGCCGGCCTCAACCAGGACGGCGATGTCACGGTTGACGCTGTTGGAGATGGTGGCCAGGTTCGTCGCCCCCTGATCGACCAGCGCCGACATGAGGTTTCTCGGCGTCCCGGGTGTGCCGAACCCCGGGACCATGATCGTGGATCCGTCCGGGACGTCCGCCACCGCCGCCTCGAAACTCGGCAAGACCTTGTTCTTCATTTCCCCCGCCCTTTAAACGAGCAAATCCTGCTCGCACTGCAGACATTCTAAATCGCTCGCGCTGGCGGTTGACAACAGAAACGGCACGAGTCGGACAGTGTGCCGCTGTTGGTGTATTTACGACTGTGTAGTTACAATAGAGGGCACCGTCGGCGCAGCATCGCTGGCCGGCGAGGGGTGTAACAACAACACACACACCACCCCCCCCCAGGGATGCAATGTCGTCGGTCCTTTATCTGGAACCGAAAGGGGGGAATGAATGGCTACCAATTCCACGAGCTGGCGACAGCTCAGCATTGCGGCACTGGCCGCGTTCGGCATGACTTTCTGCTTGCCGGCGTCGGCCCAGGACGACGAGGACGAAGCAGCAGAAGACGGTTCATTGGTCGAGGAGATCGTGGTCACCGCCACGTACCGCGACACGAACCTGATGGACACGCCGGTCACCATCTCGGCGTTGACGGACATCGACCTCGAGCAACGGGGCGTCGAGGACATCACAAGCCTGTTTCTGGCGATCCCCGGATTGAACTACGGCAATGCCACGAACACCTGGCACAGGGTTGTGGCGCGCGGGATCGCCCAGTTCCGGGCCCCGACGTCGCCGGTGTCGATTTACGTGGACAACGTACCCGTCACGGGCACGAGCACCCGGCAGCCGCGGCTTCCGAATTTCGACCTGGAGCGCATCGAGGTGCTCAAGGGGCCGCAGGGCACGCTCTACGGCGAAGGCAGCATGGCGGGAGCGATCCGCTACATCACCAAGAAGCCCAATCCGGCGGGCTTCGACTGGGGGTTCACGGCGAGGATTTCGGACCCGGCGCACTCCAGTGACGTGGGGTTGCGCATCGACTCCATGATCAATATCCCGCTCGGGGAGCGTCTGGCGGCGCGCATAACCCCCTATGCGCGCAATAAGGCCGGTATCCTCGACAAGGTGGGGCCCGAAATCCTCGAGGATGTCGATGGGATCGACGAGAGGGGAGTACGGGCCCAACTCGCCTTCTATCCCTCCGACACGCTCACGCTCAACGCGACGTACTACTATGTCGAAAGCGATATCGGCGGCCCCGGGATTGCCTTTCACTGCTTCTCCGAGGAACGGCCCGCAGGCGGCAATTTCCCTCGGGGCGATGCACTCCCTCAAGTACCGCAATATCCCATCATAGGGGGTTGCGAGACCGGGGAGAACGGCACCTTCGACGGGGAGACCCAGAGATACAAAGACGGCCCGTCCCACGTCTACGTGACGCACATGGCCTCGCCGCAACTAAAAGACGGCGGAATCTCCGAGACGTCGATCATCAACTTCAGCGCCGACTGGGAGCTGCCGTGGGCAGACCTGATGGCGGCTTCGGGGTTTTATGAGCACGACATCACCTTTGCGGAGGAGCAGAGCGTCGGCGGCGCCTTCGGGACTATCGACGGGGGGCTTTGGGACATACGAACCGATGCTGCCTGTGCACTAGTAGGTTGCGGGACCGGTGGCTTCTGGGGCCGTAGCAGCGTCCGGTCTCACTCGAGTCTCAATGAACGCTGGGCCACGGAGGCGCGCCTCGTCTCCAACACGGACAGCCGGTTGGACTGGAGCGTCGGTGTCTACATCCAGCGCATCGACCTCGATGCTGATCCAAGGCTTTGGGAGCCTTGCGGCTCGATGGGGGAGGCAAGTGGAACCGCCTACGCGAACACTGCCACTGGTGTCCCTGCGTATACGGAGAGTGGGGATCCAGTGGTCTGCACCGGAGGCTTCACGTTCAACCCCGACGTGATGACGCTCGAGCAGATGCGGCAAGTCCACAATCTCTTGCAAGGTGTGGGGCGCAGGGGCGGCGCCAGCTATACAGACCGGGATTCGGAGGCCATCTTCGGCGAGGTGGGCTATCGCATCAGCGATCAGTTCCATATCCTGGCCGGAGTGCGCTACGCCGAGAGTACGGTGGAGTTGTTGAGAGGCCCGGGAGGCATGTGGGTGCCGCAGAGCGAGACGAACCCGCGCGCCGAGCCGGCGACGCAAGAGAAAGCGGCGCCGAAGGTCACCCTTAGCTGGCGGCCCGAAGACAATACGATGGTCTACCTCACATATGCGCAGGCGTTCCGCGCTGGAGGCATTAACACAAGGCTCGTGTCCCGCCTGGAGGACTATGAGGATGCCGTCGCGCGGGGCGTCGCTGGCGCCGCTGAGTTAGCAGAAGCCGCCAGCCAACTGCTGAACTTCGAAGGCGACGATATAGAGTCCTGGGAGCTGGGGGTCAAGGCGACGGTCCTGGATGGACGTCTCGACGTCATCGCGAGCGCGTATGACACGGCGATCAACAATGCCGTGGTCCGCACCGGCACCAATTTCCCGGCTCTGCCGGACCCCGATAACCCATTGCTCACCACACCGTACAACCCGGACGTCAATGCCAACATCGGCAAAGCCGCATCCCGAGGCTTTGAATTTGAGCTGCGGGGCAAACTGACCGACTCGTTGCGCTTGCACGCGGGCGGCGCGTATGTCCCCGATGCGGAAACCCAGACGCAGCAGTCGGGCGGGGAGATAGCGGGTGCGGGGGTACGCGTCAACATCGACGCGGGCAACCGCATTAGCTATACGCCGGTACACTCCTATTTCGCCTCGTTGATGTATGGCTTCGAGCTCGCCGGCTTCGACGCCACGCTGCGTGGCGATTTCTACTACCGGGGCAAGAAGTTGTTCAGGAGCGAAAACAACGAGCGGCCGACGCCAACCAACCGGTTCCTGAATCTGAAGCTGTTGCTCGCCCGCGACAACTATGAGGTTGGCGTCTTTGCGCAGAATGTCACCGATGCGATCGCCCCCTTTACGCTCGGCAGCAGCGGCTACAATGGCTTCAACCCGCCGCGGACACTCGGGTTGCAGTTCAGCTATAACCAATAGCCCATAAGCCGCTCGCTGAGTCGAACCTTGACGCAGCCCGCACCGAAAGGTGCGGGCTGCGATGGGCGAGAACAGAGGGCCTGGGCGGCGGCGATACACGGCGCGCGCCTTCTGCTCCGACGGATTTCATGGCGCAAGCATGCGAAACGGGGGACTAATGTCATGCTGATTCCGCTATTCACACCGGATACGCCGCGTCACCACGCCAGGCTGCCAGGGTCCCTCCCTGATCCGACTCCATCGGGCCGGCGCGTGATGACTCGCGCGCTCGGCGCATTGGCGGTCGCGACTTCGTTTTTCACCATTGAGGCAGGCGCGGAACCGCCGGTCCGAAATGTCTATTTCGGAGACCTGCACGTGCACACGAAGTACTCGGCCGACGCCTACAGGTTCGGCGCACGCACGGGGCCGGACGCGGCCTACGCGTATGCGAAGGGAGCCCCGCTGCGGCATCCGGCCGGCCAGACCATCCGCATGCGCGGCGCGCCGCTGGACTTCCTGGCCGTCACCGACCACGCCGAGTACCTGGGTAACGTCGCAGCGATTGACGATCCGGCCAACCCAATGTCCGATTCGGAGCTCGCCGACGCTTACAGTGTCTTCAATCGTGCCATCAACGCCGGCGAGTTCGATCCTGGGTCTTGGCAGGAGTCGATACGCCGAGATGCGTGGCAACGGACCATCGAGGCGGCCGAACGCCACTATGCGCCGGGCCTATTCACCACTTTCGTGGGCTACGAGTACACTTCGGCGCCGGACGGCATGCTGCACCGCAACGTCATCTTCAAGGGTGCGCGCGTGCCCGAGCTGCCCTTTGGCGCTTACGATTCTCTCAATCCGGAAGACCTGTGGGCCTGGCTGGAGCGGTTGCGGGCGCAAGGCATCGAGGCGCTGGCGATTCCCCACAATCCCAATTCGAGCCGGGGGAACTTTTTCCAGACCACCACCTTCGCCGGGGAGCCGATGGACGCGGCCTATGCGGAAATCCGCATGCGCAACGAGCCGGTGGTGGAAATGACGCAGATCAAGGGAACGTCCGAGACGCATCCGCTGCTGTCGCCGAACGACGAGTGGGCCAACTTCGAGGTGCGCGACAGGAGCATTGACGAGATCAAGGGCTCGTACGTGCGCGACGCGTTGCTCACGGGGCTCGAGCTGCAGCACGGCCAGGGATTCAATCCGTACCGGTTCGGGTTCATCGGCTCCAGCGACACCCACAACACGGGTGCGGCATACGACGAACGCGCGTATCACGGCAAGATCGGTATTCTCGATGGGCTTCCCGAGTGGCGCTTCGCGATTCCCAACGAGGAAAACCCCGAGCTGAACCGGCTGCCCGGTATCACTACTACCGGATTCGACTGGAGCGCGTCAGGGCTGGCGGCGGTCTGGGCCGAGAGCAACACGCGCGAAGCGATCTACGCGGCGTTGCGGCGCAAGGAGACCTTCGCCACCAGCGGCACGCGGATCCGCGTGAAATTCTTCGCGGGCTACGATCTCGACGCCAGTCGGCTGTACGCCACCGGGGTTCCGATGGGCGGCGACCTCGAGGCGCGCCCGGACGGTGCGCCGCGCTTTTTCGCCTGGGCGTTGCGGGATCCCTCGAGTGCGTGGCTGCAGCGCCTGCAGGTCGTCAAGGGCTGGCTCGAAGACGGCACCCGGCGGGAGCGAGTCTATGACGTTGCCTGCGCCGATGGCCTCGAACCGAGCCCCGACAACCATCGCTGTCCCGACAACGGGGCCAGCGTGGACCTTGCGACCTGCGACTTCGACTTCGACAAGGGAGACGTTGAATTGAAGGCGACCTGGGAGGATCCGGACTTCGACCCGAACCAGCGCGCCTTCTACTACGTGCGCGCGCTCGAGAACCCGACCTGCCGGTGGTCGACGTGGGACGCGAATCGGTTGGGACTCCCGTTGCGCGAGGAGAAGGAGCCTGTGCTGCAGGAGCGAGCCTGGACGTCGCCCATATGGATCTTGCCCCAGGCGGCGATGTAGCGCCATGAAATCCGGCAGCCCTTGCGGGCGTGCCGTTTTTCACCCTCGCCCAAGCCCAGGTTGCTAGTCAGCGTCGGGTAGGCGGCAACTCGCCCGGACCGCCAATCGCACTATCATGGCTTGCGTCACGGCCTCCCGGAGGTCGGCCCGATCCAGGATAACCAGGTCCAGGAGGTACGCATGACAGTCCCTGTCGGTCTCAATGTTTGGTCCCGCTTGATGGAAGACGCCTTTCCTTACCTGGATCAGGCCCTCGCCCCGTTTGACTCCTTGTGGATCCCGGACCACGTGCAAAGCAACCGTCAAAAGGTCGGCGAAGGCTGGACCTTTATGTCGTTTGCCCTGGGGCGCTACCCGGGCAAGACCGTTGGCCACCAGGTCCTGTGCAACAGTTTCCGCAATCCGGCCCACCTGGCGAAGATGATGGCTACCGCCCAGGCGATCTCCGGGGGGCGGGCCGTGTTGGGCATTGGGGCTGGTTGGCGTGAGGAGGAATACCTCTCTTACGGCTGGCCATTCCCGAGCGCGAAGGAACGCATCGCGCAACTGGACGAAGCCATAAGAATCTGCCGCTTGATGTGGACGGAAGCGCCAGCGAGCTTCGAGGGTCAGCACTACCAGGTCAAGGATGCGTACTGTGAGCCCATGCCCGATCCGATTCCACCGGTGATGGTGGGCGGCTCAGGCGAGAAATACACCCTGCGCGTGGTGGCCGAGCAGGCCGATTGGTGGAACCACGTTTTCGAAGACCTCACGACCTATCGCCACAAGCAGGAGGTCCTGAAATCCCATTGCCGCGCGGTTGGCCGTGACTACGACGAGATCAGGCAAGTCATATGCCGGGTCGTCCTCATTGCCGAAAACGAAAAGGAACTCAACCGCCTGAAAGCCGACCCCGATGTCAGGTCCGGCGGGAATGCGCTGGCCGGAACGCCGGAGCAGGTCACGGAAACCCTGCTCGAAGAGATCGACCAGGGCGCGGACATGTTCGTGGTCAACATCGCTGATGCCCCGCGGGTGGTAGGGACCCATCTGTTTGCGACGGAGGTGATGCCGCACTTGAAGCGATAGGGGATTCTGGGCCGAACCAATAGACTCGAACCCCGAAGTCGAAGAGAATTTGGCACTTGCGGGACGCTGCGGAGTTCTGACCTCTTGGCGTTCCGCGCCGTTCGGAGAGGTGCCGGAGTTGGTCGAACGGGCCTGACTCGAAATCAGGTGTGCCCTTGCGGGCACCCAGGGTTCGACTCGAACCGCCGCAGGCGGTGAGAGAACGCGCAGGCGACGTAGTCGCCGAGCGGCCCCGAAAGGGGTGAGCCGCCGTAGGCGGCGAATAATCCCTGCCTCTCCGCCGCGACGAACCCGATAGACTCGGACCCCGAAGTCGAAGAGAATCTGGCGCTTGGGGCGACGCTGCGGAGTTCTGATGCGCTGGGCGTGCCGCGCCGTTCGGAGAGGTGCCGGAGTTGGTCGAACGGGCCTGACTCGAAATCAGGTGTGCCCTTGCGGGCACCCAGGGTTCGAATCCCTGCCTCTCCGCCAATATTCATTAAAAACAATAGGATACGTGGGTTTTGCCACGCGAGATCCAGTCGCCGTCCACTGTGCCAGCTCGGGACCTTGCCTTAACAAGACTTGTCGTGCGCTCTCTCCCAGATAGGAGTACAATCTCAACTATTCATGGATAGGCATACAGTATTCGAGTGATGGATTACCAACTGGTTGGTCATTCGGTAGATCTCGACAGGGCCCACCGCGAAACACCCGGAGCCAGCACTGCGACGGCTCTAGTGGACTCTGATCGCCTACGAAAATCCCGGGGCGCATTCTTCACTCCCCCCGGACTCGCACGGTATCTCGTCGACTGGGCAATCCGATCACCGAACGACACCGTGTTCGAACCATCATGCGGCGAAGCGAGCTTCCTCCTCGCGGCAGCTGAGAGATTGAAGACGATTGGTGCTAATCCCGCCTCGTTGCGCGACCAACTCCACGGGATAGAGATTTTTGACGCATCCGCAAAGAATGCGGGTACGATCCTGCGTGATGGGGGATTCGATGCGCAGATTTCCGTCGGCGACTTTTTCGACCATCGACCTGCCTCCGCCTACGACGCTGTCGTCGGCAACCCTCCCTTCGTTCGCTATCAACACTTCTCCGGTTCGGCGCGTGTCCGCGCCCTGGAAGCAGCCCTCGCGCAGGGAGTCCGACTTTCCGGTCTCGCGAATGCGTGGGCTGCCTTCGTCGTCAAGGCCGCCCTCCACGTCAAGCCCACTGGAAGACTCGCACTAGTTCTGCCGGCAGAGCTGCTCACTGTCAACTACGCTCAGGAAGTCCGGCGTTTTCTGCTTCGGCGTTTCGGGCGCGTTCGGCTCATCATGTTTGAGGACCGCGTGTTCCCCGGTGTTCTTGAAGAGGTCGTTCTCCTGCTCGCTGAGGGCAGCGGCGGAGCCGAGTTTTTCGATATGCATCAGACACGCGACACAAGCTCGTTGTCATCGGTCGATGTGGCTGACTGGACCTCGCATGCGCCCCGGGGGGACGAGAAGTGGACTCCAGCGCTTGTTGGAACGGCTGCAATCGAAGCCTACCGACAGATAGTCGATGAGAGATTCGAGTCTCTTGGCAAATGGGGTAATGTTTATCTCGGCTCGGTTACGGGCAACAACAGGTTCTTTTCGCTGACTGTCCCGGAGGCGAAGGCTCGAGGACTTTCGGACGGCGACGTGATCCGCATATCACCGCCAGGAACTCGGCACCTCCACGGCTTGACCTTCACCAAGTCGGCGTGGACCCAGTTGTCCAAAACCGGTGCGCGGTGTCTCCTGCTTTACCCGAAAGGAACACCATCCGATGCTGCTCAAAGGTACATCTCCGAGGCGGAAGCCGCTGGAGTGTCGAAAGCCTACAAGTGCCGCATGCGAAAACCGTGGTGGCGCGTCCCGTTGGTCAGCACTCCCGACCTCTTCCTCACCTATATGAACCACGACCGGCCCCGGCTTATTAGTAATGCTGGCTGCGTCCAGATCCTCAACTCGGTCTACGGCATTACCCTTGCAAGAGATCGGAAGCAACTGGGCTGCGAAGGGCTTCCACTCGCTTCTCTCAATAGCGTCACCCTCCTTGGGAGCGAAATCGTGGGCCGAGCGTACGGCGGTGGTCTGCTGAAGATGGAGCCACGAGAAGCGGACACGCTGCCAGTTCCGTCGCTCGAGCGAATCAAATTCGCCGAAGACGAGTTGAAAGCGCTGAAGCCGCAGGTGGCGCGAGCGCTACAAAATGGCAACTTGGCTGACGCAGTTGAAGCAGTTGATGAGGTTCTCCTCCGGGGTGTCAAAGCCAGTGAAATGAAGGCACTCAGGCTCGCTCGCGAGATGCTCTTCCAACGACGCCGGTCGAGGAACCGCAGTGCCAAGCGCTGAAGATCTTCTCACGCCCTGGTTACAGGCGGCGGGCGACAAGCCGCCCGACGATGCGAGTCGTTCGAAAAAACAAGCCTACAGTCAGAGCGTCTCAGCCAATGCCGCCCTCGCAATCGCCGCCGCTCTTCGAGACCGAGGGCTGAGAGGGGTTCGCCCTGCTCCTTCAGGTGAGTTGAACTCGTCTGGGGCGGAGCGCCGAATGGCGGGTGGCATCGGCGCGAAGAGAGTGGACGTCACATGGGCGACTGAAGAAGGCGGGCTCCTGCTGGGCATCTCGATCAAAAGCATCAACTTTCGAGACCTGCGGTCGGGCAACTTCCAAAAGAACCTCACCAACCGGCGCGGGGACATGCTCTTCGAGTCGGTCACGTTGCATCGTCGTTTTCCGTACGCTGTTTTGGGCGGGTTGTTGTTCCTCGATCACGAGGCCAAGAACGATGCAACGCTGCGCCGCCGTTCGACCTTCTTGAATGCCCATTCGCGCTTCCAGCTTTTCACCGGCCGCGAAGACCCAGGAGGTCGGGATGAGCAGTACGAGCGGCTCTATATCGTGCTATTAAGTGCTTCGTCCTCCCATGCCCAAGTGCAGGCATATGCTGTTGGTCAGCCGCAGTGCCGAGTCCCAATCGCCCAAGTTCTCGACGAACTCGTTGAACTCGTAGCCATTCGCAACCCGGATTTCTACGAGTTCAAGGAAGGGAGACTCGTTACCATAGGCAGGTAGTAGCGACGGAGTTTGAGTTTCCTCCCCTCCATCATGTGTGTCCCGGCGTTCTCTGCGAGCCTTCTCGCGCTGTAGGATGCGCTGCGGCGAACCGTCGCCTTAAGTCGTCTACAGTTCGCCAGCTCCCTGCGGTTCCACCCGGATCGTCACGATCTCTGTGTCGTGGTACTGCTGGTGGCGCACGGACGTGGCGTAGTGCCGCAGCAAACGCAGTGGTACCTCCGCCTCGTTGGGAATTCCGGTTGCGCCTTCATTCAGCATCGCGAGCTGATCCTCCAGGTTCATGTCCGTGCCGCCTGCGATGAACTCCAGGTCTGCGGATGGACCGTCGGCTCTTGCCACCAGCAGGAGTTCCCTCGCGACAGGTTGCGGACCGTCGCCAAGGAGGGTGTGTACCGTCTCTTCGGCCACCGCGCGCAGGCGGGCCGTGACGCGTTCGTCGCACCGGACTCTTTCCGAGAAGTCACACAGGAACGCATCGATCTCGGATAGCGCGTCAGTGGAAAGTGCGGTCCGCAGGCGTCCTGGCCTGGTTGCCGTGAGGTCGAGAAAGCCGGAAAGGACGATCACCGTGATGCCTCCGGCAGTCATGCCCTGGCCAAGGAGTTCGCCCCACGGTCCGGTCAGGAGTTCGGGGTACACCATGTCGAACTGGAACGCGAGACCCACCCAGAACGCGAACCCCACGATCAGGCTCTTGCGATAGTCCAGCCCGTCATTGGTCAGTATCTTCACGCCGAACACGAACAGGAGCGCCACGATCACCGCGAGGTAGGCGCCAGCCACCGGTCCCGGCATGGCGACCACCACCGCCACGAGTTTCGGCAGGAAAGCCATTGCCACAAAGAGGATTCCTACACAGATTCCGACCGACCGAGCAGCGACTCCGGTCAGTTCGGCGACCGCGATGCTGGCTCCGTAGGTCGTATTGGGAACAGTCCCGCCGAGACCGGACAGGAGGTTGCCGAGGCCGTCAGCGTTGATCGCGCCCTGGATCGAGCGGAAGTCAATGGCCCGGGGCGTGCGCCACGAGGCCCGCTGAATGGCAATGGCGTCGCCGAGGGTATCCATGGCCCCAACCAGCGTGACGATCAGGAACCCCGGCAGCAGTGCCCAGAACGTGGGGCCGAAGCTGAGGTCCAGGCCCGGGTATCCGGAGAAATCGGGAAATCCGATCCACGGGGCTTGTGCCACCCGCTCGAGGTCATAGATACCGAAAGCGATGCCCGTCAGGCCTCCCGCAGCGAGGCCGACCGCCGGTGCCCAGACCCGCCATGCGCCAGACAGGCGCAGTGCCACGAGCACGATGGCTCCGAGAGTGACGAGCGCAGTGACCGGGGCGGCGGCCTCCGGCGCTCCCGTAGGCACGTCCGTGAGTTTCGAAAAGATGATCGGCGCGATGCTCACGGGGATCAGCATGAGCACCGTCCCGGCGACGGTCGGCGTGAACACGCGCCGCAGCATGGCCATCTTGGCGCCGAGTATGAACTGGACAAGGGAGGACATGACGATGAGCGTGGCGAGCAGCGCGGGTCCGCCCTGGACGAGTGCCGTCACGCTCATCGGCAGGAACGCTGCGGTGCTGCCCATTACCAGGATGTATCCGGCGCCGAGCCGGCCGATACGCACGGCTTGCACTGTCGTCGCCACGCCGCTCACAGCCAGGGCGCCGAACACGGCCCAATTCAGGTAGGCCTCGCTTTCTCCGGCAATGCTGATGAGGATGGCGGGAGTCAGCACGACGGTGGCAAGCGCGAGCACCGCGTACTGGAGTCCGAGCCCGATGGTGAGCGGGACGGGAGGACGTTCGTCTGCCTCGTAGCGAATATCGTGGCTGGTAGGCGGCATTGTGGTCCGTCAGCTTTGCGGAACATCGAAGTCTACGGTCCGACGCCGTAGAACGGCACCTGAGTGCCGATCAAGGCGCGGGATGATAGATGGGCTTGGGCGGGGGTGAAACACGGCACGCCGTAGGGTGACGGATTTCATGACGCTAACGGGTTCTGCTCCGGGCCATCCTGACCAGACGAGGGCAGCGCTCGGCTCACGGGTGCGCGCGACCGGACCCGACACGGCGCCCGAACCAGCGCGTTCCGGTTAACGGAAAACGCGCGCTTGCCGGCGACGACTATTCCGGACCGGTCCGAAACCGACCCGCGAGTTCCTGGGTGACCACCGGACACAATCCGGTCGGTTTGGCCGCGAGGTGACGACGTACTCGGGCAAGCAGATCGTACGCGCCATCGCGCAGAAATCCGGGAGTCAGTCGAAGACCCCACGCGCAGAGGCGCCAAACCCCGCCGCCGGCCTGCAGCAGACGCACCACGGCGGATGTCTTTTCGAACCGCTTGCCCGACTCCTCCACGAGGCACCAACTCCCAGCGTTCTCCACATCGGCGACATCGAGCTGCATCGGTCGAAACGCCAGGGCCGCCCCGGCGCGAGGGGTTTCGGCCAGGGCGAACCGTACGGCGGCGTGGCAGACGCCGCATTCGCCGTCGTAGTGCAGGGTCGCCCCGTTCAAGGGCCGGCGCGGGAGCCAGGCGGGATCGAACAGCAGCAGGTGGAAGAGCAGCATCGGGATGGTCAGGTCGGGAAAGCTCAGCAGGAACAGGAACCCGAACTGCACGACGAGCATCGCGCTCCACAGCCATACCCGCAGGCTCCTGAACAGGAACAGGGGCGCGAAGAACAGTTCGACGTAGAGAATGAACAGGGTGATGAACGTGGTGACCCATTCGGGCAGGGCCAGGAGTACGTCGCGCAGGAACCAGTCCCGGGCGAGGGGATTCTGCATCACCAGGGCGACCGCGTCGCCGGATACCCAGTTGGGCGACAGGAGCTTCGTGTAGCCGCTGTAGGAGTAGGACAGGCACAGCACGATGACCAGCGCCGCGAAGACCGGGCGCGGCATGGCCCAGTCGCCCGCCGGATCTGCGCGGCCGCGTGCGGCGAGGGACCCGAACGGTGCGGGCGGCAGGCACAGGTGGGCAAACAGCATCAGGCCGACATAGGGCAGCGCGGGATTGGCGATCAGCGGATTGCGCGCGAACAGGCTGATCAGCACAAAGAGCATCCAGGCGGCGCTGAGCCTGTCGAATCGCCCGGCGGCGAATGCGACCGCGGCGAGGGACCCGGACAGGGTGATCAGCACCGCGGTCAGCGGCGTGTCGCTGATCCGGAACAGGCTTGGCGCGATCGCCAGGAGAGGGCTGTGCCCGCCTTCGGACAGCATCCCCGCTGTGGAGAAGAGTTCGGCGGCATACAGGCTGAGGTATCCGAAGTGGACGGCGAGATACGCGCCGAACAGGATGCGGAACAGGCTGTATTGTCCGCCGGTGTAGCCGGGTACGGGGGTGATCGCATGCATCATTGGGTGTCCTCCGTGACGGGTTCCGTTTCGCAGTCGACCTGGAACCGAATGGGTGATTCGTGGGTTGGATTGCGTTCGTGAGGGGAGACCTCCACCGCGTAATGGCGCCTGCCCGCCAGCCCGAGGTCGGCGGCGACGCCCTGATCGCTGCACAACCCGAACTGCAGCACGGACCAGAACATGGGCGCGGTGCGCTGGGAACGGGCGAGCACGGGCCCGTACGACAGCGCCGCGCCGTAGGCATTGCGGCGGTTGTAGGGACCGCGCACGAGGGCGTTGACCTCCGGGGTCAACGGCAGGACGGTCACGCCGTGCTTCTCGTCCCAGGCGTGCAGTTCGAAGGTCGAGGAGAAAGTCTCGAACCCGTTCTGTGTAGTGAAGACCTTTGGCGCCGGCGACATGTGGGATACGGCGCCGAGGGCCTTGACGACGGGCAGGTCAAAGATGTCGCCCACCATCTGAAGACAGCCAATGCAGGCGATCATCGCCGCCTGTGGCCACGATCTCGCCCGGAACGCGGGCGGGAAGAATCGCGCGATCGCTTTGACATTCATGCGCATCGGTCACACCTCCCGCACGCCGCGGCCAAGCAGCAGCGCGGTGATCTTTTCCTCTTCGACAAAACCGCATTGCTCGACGTCGCCCCTGGGATTGTCGAGCGTGCCGAAGAGCGCATCCCAGACGGGGAGATCGGAGAAGTTGCAGGTATGCCACGCCCGCTGGTGATGGATGCGGTGCATCTCGGGACGCTGCAGGAACCAGCCGATCCATCGGGGCGTCCTGATGTTCCAGTGATAAAAGAGTTCGGCCAGTCCGGTCAGCAGCACGACGCCGGTGACGATCGCGGGTTCGAGACCGAGCACGAAGTAGAGCAGTGCGCTGGTCAGGAGACCGTTGAGGATAAGTTCCGCGGGGTGCTTGTAGAAGGTGGTCAGAATCTCCAGCCGGGACGGACTGTGGTGTACCCGATGGAGAAAGCGCCAGAAGAGTGGCACTTCGTGCCGCGCCCGGTGCCACCAGTAGTAGACGAATGTGACCAGCAGATAACCGGTCACGATGCCGGGCGCGCCTGTCAAGGCCCCGCGCTCCACGATCGACAACGTTGAGAACCAGGCGTCCCAGGTGATCGCGCCGACCAGGGCGGTAGCCGCCTGCAACCCGTTGAACAGGACTGCCCGCAGCACCCAGCGCCCGTCGAGCGCTCGCCGCCATGCAGGAAAGACCCGTTCGATGGCCATCATGGCGAGAGCCACGGCCAACACTGCCAGAATCATCATCATCGCTTTGCGCTCCTCGTGTGTGAACAGCACGGATGATCAGCGAGGGTCTGTTATTTGCAACCTTTTACCGTAAAGTGTCAGGATATGAGCCGATATGGAATTAAATAGTGATACCTAATGGTCCAATCGACTCGTATTGTCCAGGCACTCAAGCAGGCGCTCAGGCACCGCGGCGTGTCCTACAAGCAGATCGCCAGCCACCTGGGCCTGTCCCTGAGCAGCGTCAAACGGTTGTTCTCGACGGGCGGCTTTACCCTTCAGCGCCTCGAGGCGGTGTGCGACCTGGCCGACATCGACCTGCTCGAACTGACGCGGCGGGCCGAGGCGCAACGGTTGCGCGTCACGTCACTGAACAGGGACCTCGAACGTGAGTTGGTCGCCAACCCGGTTCTGCTGCTGGTCGCCACCTGTGCATTGAACCGCTGGCCGTTCGAGCGCATCGTCGAGCGATACCGGATCTCCGAACTGCAGCTAATCCAGTACCTTGCCCGGCTGGACCGCATGGGCTTGGTCGAGTTGCTGCCCGGTAACCGGATCAGGCCACGCGTCGCCCGCAGTTTCGCCTGGCTGCCCAATGGGCCGATTCAGCGTTATTTCATCGAGCATGTGCAGAGTTCGTTCCTGTCCGGAAGATTCGAGCCGGAAAGGGACCTGCACCGGTTTGCCTGGGGCATGCTGTCCGCGGAGTCGGCCACGGCGTTGCGGGCAAAGCTGGTGGAACTCATGGAAACGTTCGATGCGCTGACCCGCGGTGACGAGGTCCGGCCTGTCGAGGAGGACCGGACCAAGGGGAGCTGCCTGCTTGTCGCGCTGCGCGAGTGGGAGCCTGCGGAATTCGAGGCGTTGCGCCGCCCGTTGCCGGGCCGGGATGCCGCCTGACCGCGGCCTGCATGGTCGATGCCGCTCGGCAGAGCTTACAGATCGATGCGGAAGCCGAGCCGGATCCGGTAGACCGACCGCGACCCGGAGGGAAACGCCGACGCCACGTCGCGGAAACGGTTGAACCGGTAGACGCAGTCGCTCTGCCGCCGGCAGGTGGTCCGGGGCGTGTCGCCGACAAGCGCCGGCGCGCCGTCGATGCCGAGGGCTGCCACATCCGCAGCCGAGACGAGATCCGCGCGAACGATGGCCGCCTGCCCGAAAGACGGTCCGGCATCGTACGTGCCCCACTCGTCGTTCAGGAGGTTGAGGACGTTCTCGACGTCCAGCACCAGGCTTGCGCGGTTCTCGCCCACCCACCGGTTGAGGGCGCCGATACCCGGCAGGTCCAGGCGCACGCGTATGTCCCACACCTGGTTGATGCCCGCGTCCGCCGAGTAGGGCGCGTGAATCCCGGGCTCGACGTTGTTGGCGTCAAGGTAGGCAAAGAATGCCTCCCGGTCGAAGCGGGTGCCGTACGCCACGTTCGCGTCGCCGCCGCGCGCCGGGACGTATAGCGGGTTGTTGTCGTAGGGGCTCTCCCCTGCGCCAGCGCGGCCGAACAGCGCGTTGCCGCGGTCGACGTCGAACGTGTACGTGAAGCGATCCCCCGACCATGCGCGGGCGAAGAGGTCGGCGCGGATGCGGAACCCGCGGCCGAGGGCGCGTTCGTAGCCGGCGTTCAGCTTGACCGAATGGGTGACCTGGTAGGGCGAGGTCCGGGCGGACGGGCGGTTGCGGTCGGCGTCGGCGATGCCCCGCCAGTTGGAGATGCCGCGCGAGGAAAGGCCCTCGGTGACCGCCTCGACGTCCTGCCATGCGTAGCTCGCCTGCAGCTCGAAGCCGGTGTCATAGCGCTTGCCGAGCGCGGCGGTGAGAATCGTGCTCGCGCCCTCGCCGTGGTTGCCGAGCGCCACGAGATTGAGGATCCCGAGGTCGTCGAGATCCGCGTAGATCGTCCTGCCGTCGGGCGCGATACCCGTAGGCTCGGCCGCCGGCAGTTGCGTCTGTGCCAGGTTGGTCCAGAGGAAGCCGTTGCCCTTCCAGGTGAAGAGGGCCTGCGCTGTCAGCGTGTAGCCCGTGCCGAGGTTCAGGCCGCCGAGGACGAGATCGAGATCGTGCTCGACGCGCAGCGATGCCTTCCAGTCCGAGGGCACCTCGAAATCGGGGGCGATGGCGTCGATGGGCACCGGGCTTCCCGCCGCCACGGCCGCGCGCAGTTCGGCCGGCACCGTGGTCGGCGAGACCCCGGTCGCGGTGACGCGCGCGAAGACCGTCGGCACCTGGAACACGTTGGAAGTCCAGACCTTGGGGTCGCCGCCGGAGAACCGTCCGAGCCCGCCGGTCACGACGGTGCGGGGCAGGCCGGTCCACCGGAAGCTCAGCCGCGGCATCAGGAGGTCAAGCCCGTCGAGGCTACTATCCGTGCGGATGCCGTAGGTGTCCGCAACTGTCCGGCTGAACGCCGGCGGGTCGTCCTGGGTGAAGCGCTCGTAGCGCAGGCCGGCCGTGAGTTCCAGGTTGGGGCGCGCCTGCCAGGTGTCCTGCACGAACAGGGTGGTCTTGCCGTAGTCCCATGCCGCAGCGCCGTCGCCGGCTTCGTTCGAGGGCACGTTTACGTAGTCGACGCGGGCGGTGCGGCTCGCGATGGCGGCGAAATCGCGGAACACGAACCGGCCGTTCGAACTCGGCATGAAGAGGTTGTAGAGGTCGAAGGACTCGACTTCGCCGCCGATCCGCAGGATGTGGTCGCCGGCGAGGTAATCGAGTGCGCCGTAGACCTGCAGGCGCTCGTCGTCGTAGGCGTTTGCGTGCCGGAACCGGTCGCAGCCGGCGGTGAGGTCCACGCTGCCCGTGATCAGTCCATCGAGAGGAGTGCCGGCAACGCCCGCCGCGTCGAGGTTGTCGAACTCCAGTGCGCCCACGCCCTGGGCCCGGCAATTCTGGCCGCGCGTGAACGCCTTGAGGTTGGCGCGCAAGGTCGTCGAGACGCGATCGCTCCAGTCGGAGAAGAGCTGTGCCGTGTAGGCGGTGAGGTCCACCGGCACGTCGATCCACGCGGAAGTCAGCCGGTCGGCGGCGACGGACGTTCCCGTCTCCCGGCTGCGCTGATACGTGAACGAGGCCCGGTGCGCCTCGCCCGCGTTCCAGTCGAACTTGACGAGTGCGCGTTCCGAACCCTCCGGCGTGGTTGCCGCCGCCGGCCGTCCGCCCGGATCGTAGCCGTAGGTGTCGCGCACGATCCCGCGCAGGGCCTCGAAAAAGCCCGGGCGGATGCCGTTGCTCGCGTCGAACGCGGCGAAGTCGACCGGTGTGACGGCGTTGAATTCGTCGTAGGAGACGAAGACGAACAGCCGATCCGCGACGAGCGGCCCGCCGGCGGAGATTCCGTACTCTTCCTCCTCGAAGGCCGCCGGCATGAAGGTGCGGTCGCCGTCATAGGTTTCGCCGACCTGGTCGCTGCCGTGAAAGTAGTAGAACGCCGCGCCGTCCCATTCGTTGGTGCCCGATTTTGTCGTGATGTTGACCAGGCCCCCCGTGAACCCCGAGGCGCTCACGGCGTAGTCGGACGCGACCAGCGAAGCGGACTCGACGGCGTCGAGATTGATCGGCGAGCGACTGGTTGCGTAGGTGCTCGTGCCAAGGCCGAAGTCGTCCTGCTGCAGCGAGCCGTCGATGGCGAGTCCGTTGAATCGCGGGTTGACCCCTCCCACGGAGAGGTTCCCCTCGCCGGTCGACTGCGCAAGCGGGTCGCGCAAGAGCGTGCGGATGACGTCGCGCGTGACCGACGGCTGGTCCGCGATATCGGCCGCCGTGTATGCGGACCCGACGCCGTTGTTGAGATCGCGCCCGGCGTCCAGGACGCTCGCAGTGACGAGGATCTCCTCGACTTCGAGGGGCGCCAGCGTGACAGCGAGGGGCGCCTGCGGGCCGGGTTTCAGCGAGACCCGTGCGAGTTCCCGGTCCCGGTAGCCGTCTCGGGCAATGCGTATCTCGTAGGGGCCGCCCACGCGCAGGCCGGCCTGGTAGAAGGCGCCGTTATCCGCCGAGACGGCCGACCGGGTCGTGCGCGAGGGTGTATGCACGATCTCGACCCGGGCTCCTGCGACCGGCTCGCCCGCCACCGTGCGGATGTGGCCGTGCAGCGTGGCCGAGGTCACATCGGCGAACGCGACGGATGCCGCCAGGGCACCGGCGGCACCGAAGAGGCCGCGAGCAAGGTGGAACATGGACTGAATCATGTCGGTGATGTCCGGTTTAGCGCAGCAACCATAGCACCGCCGCGTTTCGGCAAGATGATGCCGGGGCTGTGGCTTCGCATGCAACGCGCCGACGGCACGACGGGCGGCGGGCCGTCACCTGCTTCGCCGCTACACGCGTAGTGTGCCCTGTTAGACTGCGCCGCTCAGGCACACCACCCGGACAGAACAGATGGTTATCCAGGAAAGAGATGGGCTGCCCGATGCGACACGACGCGGGCTTTGCACGGCCGTGGCCGTATTGGTTTTTGCTTGGGGGACGGTGGACGTCGCGGCGGCGGAAATCTCAACCGAAGCGCACGAACACGGCACGGCCGAGATCGAGTTGGCCGTGGAGGGATCGGATGTCCAGGTGAACTTCGCGAGCCCGGTGTACAACCTGGTCGGTTTCGAGCATGCGCCTCGCGACGAGCAGGACCGCGAGGCGGTCGCGGCGGCGCTCGCCCTGCTTGGCGATCCGGCGAACCTGGTGCTCCTGCATGCCGATGCCGGGTGCACGGCGGTCGATATAGACGTCCACTGGGAGGCGGCGTTCACGGAGGAGCACGACCATCACGACCATCACGACGAGGAAGACGAGGCCGGCGAGCAGCATGCCGATGCCACGGTCGCGATCCGCTACAACTGCGACCACCCTGACCGGCTGGACTACCTGGACGTCACGGCCTTCGAGTCCTTTGAACGCATGTCGGAGGTCGACCTGCATGCCGTCGGGCCCGGGGGCGCCGTCGCGGAGTCCCCGGAGCGCGATTCGCCGCGGGTGGACCTCCGCGGCCTGTTCGGGGGGTGACGACCGAGACGTCGGCGGTACGGCTGGCGAATGCCGTTTTCGGCTATCGCGCGGGCCCGCCCGTCATCGATATCGCTGAATTCGGGGTGTCCCGGGGAGAGAGCCTGTTCCTCGAAGGCCCCAGCGGCAGCGGCAAGAGCACGCTGCTCGGCCTTGTGGGCGGCATCCTGACCCCGGGCGCGGGTACGGTGGAGGTCCTCGGCGAGTCGCTCGGGGAACTCGGGGCCGCCGCGCGGGACCGGTTCCGCGCCGACCACATCGGGTTCGTATTCCAGATGTTCAACCTCCTGCCGTATCTCTCCATGGTGGACAACGTGGTGCTGCCCTGCCGGTTCTCCGGCACCCGCGCGCAAGCGGCCACCGAGTCTGCCGGATCGCCGCGGGAAGAGGCGCTGCGGCTCCTGGGACGGCTGGGTTTTGCGGGCGAGGCGCTCCGTGAGCGGCGGGTCACGGAACTCAGCATCGGCCAGCAGCAGCGGGTCGCGGTTGCGCGGGCGCTCATCGGCCGTCCTGCGCTCGTGATCGCAGACGAACCGACCTCCGCCCTCGATGCAAACACGCGGCTCAAGTTCGTGGACCTGCTGGTGGACGAGTGCGCGGGAGCGGGCAGCACTGTCATCTTCGTCAGCCACGACTCGGCCCTGGCGCCGTCGTTCGACCGCAGCGTGTCCATCGAAGCCATCAATCGGGCCCCCATGGAGGCAGACGATGCGGGGTAGGGTCCTCGTCTCCCTTGCTGCGAGGAGCCTTGCGAACCGGCGCCTGACGGCGGGCCTGACCGTCCTTTCGGTGGCGGTGAGCGTCGCCCTGCTGATCGGTGTGGACCGCCTGCGGACCGAAGCGCGGGCCAGTTTCACCAGCACGATTTCGGGGGCCGACCTGATCGTTGGCGCCCGCAGCGGACCGATCAACCTCCTCCTGTACTCCGTGTTCCGCATCGGCGACGCCACGAACAACATCTCCTGGGACAGCTACGGGGAGATCGGCGCCCGGCCCGAGGTCGCCTGGACCATACCCATCTCCCTCGGCGATGCGCACCGCGGGTTCCGGGTGCTCGGCACCGACTCGGGCTACTTCGACCATTACCGCTTTGGAAGGGAGCGAAGTCTCGAGTTCGCGGAGGGCGAGGTGTTCGCCCGCGTGAACGACGCCGTGCTCGGCGCGGACGTCGCGAATGCCCTCGGCTACGCCGTCGGCGACCGCATCATCGTCTCCCACGGCATCGGCGACGTGAGCTTCGAGCACCACGACGAACTGCCGTTCCTGGTCACCGGCATCCTGCGCCGCACCGGGACGCCGGTGGACCGGACCGTGCACGTCACGCTGGCCGGGATCGAGGCGATCCACGCGGCCGATGACCCGCGCCAGTACGCGGGACTGAGTGTCGATGCCACCGGCGCCGTCGCGGGCGCACTCGAACCCGACGCGATCACGGCCTGCATCGTTGGCCTCGAGTCGCGCCTGATGGTGTTCAGTCTTCAGCGGTTCATCAACGAGTACCAGCGCGAACCGCTGATGGCGATCGTTCCGGGCGTGACGCTGCAGCAGCTCTGGGAACTGGTGGGAGTCGCGGAAACGGCCCTCCTCGGGGTCAGCGCGTTCGTGATCGCCGCAGGCCTCGTCGGCCTGCTGACGACGCTCCTGACCAGTCTCGCCGAACGACGCCGGGAGATGGCCGTGCTGCGGTCCATGGGCGCCGGGCCAGGCATGGTATTCGGACTCCTGATCGCTGAGGCGGTCATCCTCGCCGGGACGGCCGCTGTCGCCGGCGTAACGGCGATCCATGCGGGCATGTTCGCTGCCCGCCCGTTCGTGCTGGAGCGGTTCGGGCTCTACCTCGCCCCGGGCCTGCCGGGCTGGTTCGATGGCGCCGTGGTTGTCGTGGTCACGGTTGCCGCCGGAGTGATCGCGGCATTGCCGGCCTGGCGCGCATACCGGTTCTCGCTCTCCGACGGGCTGTCTATCCGGACCTGAGGAGTCCGACGACGGGATTGCCGCGACGCCGCGTACAGGACACAATGCCGCCGGACAAGGAGGTTTCTTTGGCACGGCACTTTCTCTGGTTCATTCTCGCTGCCTGCGCCCTGACCGCGTTCGCCGGCGAGGGCAGTGAGGTACGGGAACTGGAATGGGAGGACCTTCTGCCCCCCGACCAGGAACCCCCGGCATCCCAATGGCTCGATCACTCCGCCATTCCCTCCTTTGACAGCTTCCAAGTCCCCACCGGGGTCGTGCCGGAACTCAATGGCCAGAAGGTCAAGATTCCCGGTTTCATGGTTCCCCTCGACCTCGTCGAGGGGAAGGTCACGAGTTCCCTGCTCGTTCCCTACTTCGGTGCCTGTATCCATGTGCCCCCGCCGCCGCCGAACCAGATCGTCTACGTGAAGTTCGAGAAACCGGTCGAGATCAACAGCATCTGGGACCCCGTCTGGGTCATCGGCAAGCTCGGGCTTGAACCCTATGCCTCCGAGATTGCGGAAGCGGGGTATTCGATGGAAGGGGAGGGGATTGAGGCATACCAGTACTGAGGCGAGTTGATCCGTTCCTGATTGGTTGCCCCGGCCGCCGGTAGCGGCCGGTACTCCTGCCCCTACGAACTGACCCGTCGCTCTACGGCGCGGCCTCCTGGCTATCGAAGTCGTCAATGGCCGACATCTCTCCTCTCCGCGTATTGTAAATACGAATCTATATCATTTGTATTTACATGCAGGAACTACTTCCCTATGCTTCCGGTCAACTGAAAAAGCCTACCAACCGGGGGAGCAGGTCATGAATGGCAACTGGCGTCGAGGCAACCGCAATCCGGCAAGGGGTCGGCAGTCTTGAGATTCCTGCTGGTTGCAATCTCTGGGATCGCATTGGCGGTGCCCGCTGCGGGGCAGGCGCCCGCTCCATCGGGCCAGGAAAGCGACGACCTGATCGAAGAGTTGATTGTCCACGCTACGCGACTTCCGCGCACCATCGAGGACATTGCGGGAACCGTCTCCGTGATTACCGCCAGGGACATGGAGAGGGAGGTCGCTCAGGACCTCGACGACCTGGTTCGCTTCCAACCCGGTGTTTCGATCAGCACCGCCAGGCGGGGTGGTCACGAGGGGTTCAGTATTCGCGGTATCGGCGGCAACCGCGTGCTGACGGTTCTCGACGGCATCCGCAGCAACGACATCTATCACGCCGGTCCGGCTTCCTACGGCCGGGACAGCGTAGACATCGACAACATCAAGACCGTCGAGTTGATTCGCGGGCCCGCTTCGGCCCTGTACGGCGCCGACGCCATAGGCGGGGCGGTCATCCTGACCAGCCGGAAGCCCGGCGACTACCTGGATGAGGGTCGGGCGGCTCTCAGCTTTCGCGCGTCCGCTGCCGATGCGGATGCGCAGTACCGAGGCGGATTCACGGCGGCGTCCCGGTTCGGCGATGTGGGCCTGCTGGCCCGGTACACCCAGAGACAGTTCGCCGAGCAGGCAGTGAATGGCCCCGGCAGTCTGAATCCGCAGGACGGCAGATCCGACAGCCTGATGCTGCAGATGCACTTCGACATCGCTCCCGGCCAGCAACTTGGCTTCAGCATGGACAGCTTCGCGGAGGAGATCGAAACCCGACTCGACTCCGAGATCGGCCGGTCGGTATCGGACTCCCGGGGCCTGGACGACACCGAGCGGCTTCGCGTCGGCATGCGCTACGAGTGGCGGGCGGGGCTCAGGCTATTCGACGAAGTGGAACTCGATCTGAACCAGCAGGATACCGATGCGAGCCAATACACCGCGCAGACACGCACGAGCTATTCGTTTCTCAATCCACGCGACCCCCGCACGTATCGCGGCACCAGCGCGCGCAGGGAATCCACCTTTGACTTCGACCAGCAGACCTCGGCACTGAATCTGAACCTTCGCAAGACAGTCGCGACAGGCGCGCTGACGCATTCCCTTGCATACGGCGCCAGTCTCGAGGAAACCGACACGCAGCGGCCCCGCAATCGCTGCGACGAGGATCTGGCCAGCGGTCGGACCACCTGCAGGATCTCGGCATACCCGTTCGCGCCACCGGAAGTGTTTCCGAACAAGACCATTCCCGATACCTCGACATCACGCTCCGGGATATACCTCCAGGATGAAATGGTGTTCCGGGACAGTGGACTCACCCTGGTTCCCGGAGCGCGTTACGACCGCTACCGCATGGAAGCCATCCCGGACCCGTCGCTGGATGGCACCGGCCAGGTGAGCGGTTACGGTTTTCCGGTCGAGTCGATCGATGAAGCTGCGGTTTCCCTGAGCCTGGGCGTCCTGTACGACATCAACACGGACTGGTCCATGTTCGGCCAATACGCCGAGGGCTATCGGCCCCCCAACTTTGCTGAAGCGAACCAGTCGTTCGTAAACCTGGGGTATCGATACGCAACAGTGCCCAATCCGGAGCTCCTCGCCGAGAACAGCAGGGGCCTGGAATTCGGATTGCGGGCAAGCTTCCCTGGCGCGTTCGTCAGTGTCGCCGTTTATCGGAATCGCTACACGAATTTCATCGAGAGCGCGTTTGCCGGCATGCGGGGTTCGATCAGCCTGTTCCAGAATCGAAACGTCGGTGAAGTGAGGATTCGTGGCGCGGAGTTCAACGCGCGTCTCTTGCTCAGCGAGCAATGGCAGGCGCGCACCGCGCTTGCCTGTGCCCGTGGCGACAACCTCAGCGCATCGACACCGCTTGACTCGGTGGATCCTCTCACACTGGTGGCCGGTCTGAGATTCGACGCGCCGTCGGGACGCTGGGGTGGCGAACTGCTGTTTACGGCCGTCGGCAAGAAGGACCGGGTTTCGACGTCCGAAAGAGTGACTGCCGACAGCTACAGCGTGATCGACCTGGTCGGGAACTACGACTTCTCGGAATCCGTCCGCCTGCGGTTCGGCGCGTTCAATGTCTTCGATGAGCGCTACGCCCGATGGATCAACATCAGCAGCCTGAACGCTGACTCGACAACTGCAATCGAGAACGCGCAGCAGCCCGGAATGAACTTCCGAATCGACTTGCAGATCGACATATAGCGCCTGTGAGCTGGAGGAGGGATACACCATGAGAACGCATGAATGGGCGACTGGGTTCGCTCGGTTGATTTCAGTCGGCACGATTGCGCTGGCGCTTTCTTCGTGTGAGTCGACCGCTGTACTGGAACGCCCGAGCCCAGGAGATGACTTCAGTTTTGGCGTGATGGTCATGGCGCATGGGGGCAGCGATGAATGGAACGCACACCTGGTTGAGGCGGTAGAGCCCCTGAAGGCGAGTTTTCCGGTGGAAGTCGCGTTCGGCATGGCGGATGCGGGGTCCATGGAAGCGGCCGTTCGAAGGCTCGAATCCCAAGGCGTCCGGCAGGTCGGCGTGGTGCGTGTGTTTGTCTCCGGTGAAAGCTGGTATGACCGGACCCTGCAGATTCTAGGCCTTCAGGATGGCGCCCCGTCCTGGGGGGATCGGGATCGGTCGCATGAGTCGCACGCCATGCCCATGGGGTTCTGGAAAGTGGATACGGAACTCGCGTTTCACGTCAGCGTCGAGGGATTGGCGGATGCCGCTGAAATGGACGAAGTGCTGACTACACGCATCCGAGCGCTCAGTTCCGATCCGGCAAACGAAGTTGTCGCCGTAATCGCGCATGGACCTGGGGACGACGCAGAGAACCAGCGCTGGATCGAAAAGATCACGCAGAGAACCAGGAATGCCCGTGAACAACTGGGTTTGAGTGACATCCGGGTCTTCACCCTGCGGGAAGACTGGCCGGACAAGAGGCCGGCGGCGGAGCGGGAGATCCAGCAGTACATTGGGCAAGCGAATGCCGAGGGAGTGACGGCGATCGTGGTGCCATACCGAGTCCAGGGATTCGGCCCCTACGAGGGCGTGCTGAGCGAACTGGACTATCGGGCGGACCGGCTGGGCCTGTTGCCGCACGCGAACGTCAGTCGCTGGATCGAGAGGCAGGCGGAGCTGATGCGAGCCGAAGCCCGGGAACTGGCGACCAGCCTGCAGTGAGTGGGGATGGTCGCGCCGCTACCCGCAACGATGCCGACGAGCACCCCGACTGCGCCGGCAACCGTCTTCCACGACGACAACCATGATCGGGACGGCCAGGCGGGTCGTCGAGGTTTTCCTATGAACCGTGAAGCCGGGCTTCGGCGCCCCTCGTTCCCGGCTGCCTCACATGTCCGCCAACGCTTCCCCTCCGAGCCGCTCCACCAGCTCGAGCGTCATGCGCACGTCTTCCCACGTCGTCGTGTGATTCACGATACATATGCGTAGCGAGAACACCCCCTTCAACGAAGTCGACGAGAAGAACGACAGTTCGTCCCAGAACACGCGTGCCAATACGTTCCGATTGACCTCCTCCAGCATGTGCTCGTCGCGCGCGTCGCCCGGGTTCACGCGGAAGCACACGACGCCCAGCGATACCGGCGTCATCAGCTCCAGGACCGTGCTGGCCTCGACGTAGGCCTCGGCACGGCGCGCGAGGTCCAGGCCTTTCTGCACCGCCGCGCGAAACGCGTCCATCCCGAAGGTCTGCACGGACATCCAGATCTTCAGGGCGCGCGCCGTCCGGCTGAGTTGCAGCCCCCGGTCCGCGAAGTTCGGGTGGTTCGCGCCCCACACGGTGTCCTGCAGGACATCATTGCCAATCCCGAATGCGTTTTCGAGGTGTTTCACGTCCTTCACCATGAGCGCGCCCGCCTCGTAGGGCTGGAAGAGCCACTTGTGCGCGTCTATGCCTACCGAATCCGCCCTCTCGATGCCCTCCAGCAGTTCCTTGCCGCCCTCCGTCACCAGGGCGAATCCGCCGTAGGCGGCATCCACGTGCAGCCAGACGCCTTCGCGTTCGCAGAAATCCGACGTCGGCTCTAACGGGTCGATGGCGCCCGTGCCGGTGGTGCCCGCATTCGCGCACACGGCGATGGGTTGCAGTCCCTTGGCGCGGTCGTCGGCCACGCACTGCCGCAACGCCGCCATGTCCATTCGGAAATCGTCGTCGGAGGGCACCAGCCGGATGTGTTCGCGGCGGACTCCGGCGACGAAAGCCGCCCGTTTCAGGGCGCTGTGACTCTGGTCGCTCATATAGACGGCGGGCCGGGCCGGATGCCCCGCCGCGTCCCGCGCCGCCACCAGCGCTTCGACGCTCGCCGCCGAACCGCCGCTGGTGAGCAGCCCCCCGCCGGTTTCCGGATACCCGATCCAGTCGCGTATCCAGTCCACCACGACGAGTTCGAGTTGGCTGGTCCCGCTCGCCACGAGCCACGTGCACGAGTTGATGTTGAAGCCGGCGGCAAGGTAATCCGCCACCACGCCGGGCCAGGTCGGTGCCGAGGGAACGAATCCGAAGCACCGGGGATGATCGAGCCGCACCGCGTACGGGAGGACATCGCGCAGGGCCTGCTCCAGGACCTCCTCCGCGGGCCGGCCGCGTTCGGGAGGCGCGGTGCCCAACTGGCCCTCCAGGACTTCGCGGAAATCCCCGTCCCAGGGTCTCTCGTCGCTCAGGCTATCGATTCGGTCGATGAGTGCTTCTGTCGCCTTGCCGGCCAGCCGCCGCATCGCCTCCGGTGTCATGCGCAAGCCACTACCGTCGTCACCCTGCACCCCATCCTCCTTCGACGCTGTACGCGTCTCGATGCCTCCTCGAAAGAGTACCGTGACCTGCACCGGGATATCACCACCTGGGTCCGCTTTCCGTATGTGCCGAATGCCTGTGTCAGGAGGACCACACCCCCATCGCATGGAAACCGGTAGGATTGCGGTTCCCGCCAGTCACCTGGTTCATTCGAAATGAACGCCCGTATCGTCGCCGCCATCCTCACATTGCTCGCCGCGCTGCCACTTGCTGCGAAACCCGGCGCGCCGGACGCTGCGCTGGTCGACCTCGAAGTCGAACGCAGCGGCGAGCGCGTCTTCACGCCGCGGCTGCTGGTCGGGTTGGGTCGGATGTCCGAGGCATTGCTGGAGTCACCGTCTGGTGAGGGACATCGCGTCGTGTTGTCGGTAACCCGCCACGATGACGTCTACACGTTGCGGTCGATGTATCTCACGAGGGGCGTGGACGAACGCTGGGTCGTGCAGGCGGAGCCTGGCCTGTCCTTCCAGGGCGACGACCCTGCGTCAGCCACCATCACCGACGACACGCGTGCGTTTCGACTTCATCTCAACGTCAGTGTCGGTGAGGTTGCCGAGTTGCGAAGCCGGCTGCCAGGCGCGGCCGGGACATCCGGAGACTGAAGTTGGGACACGGCACGGCGTCCGATAGCGGCAAATTCCGGTCGAGTGGAGGCCAGCTCAGTGGGCTGGGGGCTGCACCCGGGTCCGATACGATCCTCAAGCGCCGCTGATTGCGGGCACCGTCGCCAGTTCACCAAGCCGAAAGGGCAGCAACACACCGCTTCCAAAGTCGAGTCGTCCCATGCCAGACCAACCCAACATCCTGTTGATCTTCTCCGACCAGCACCGGGGCGATGCGCTTGGCTGTGTCGGGAATCCGTCGGTTCGAACACCGAACCTGGATGCGCTCGCGACCGAAGGCGTGGTCTTCAGGAACTGCAACACGAATTCGCCGTTGTGCATGCCGGCGCGGGCTTCGTTGATTACCGGCCTCTACGTCAACGAACACGGCGCCTGGGGCAATCGCAACGAGGCGGACCGCCACGGGCCGAGTCACGTCAGGAACATCCGGGATGCCGGATACTGCACCGCAGTCATCGGCAAGACCCATTTCCGGCTGTACCAGGCCGACGACGGCCACACGCGCGACCACGCCTCGGGACTGCATGACTGGGGATACGAGATCGCCCACGAGACCAAGGACACCATTCCCTCGGCGACCCACCGGTGCTACTACACGGACTTCCTGGCCGAGAGGGGGAAGTTGCAGGTCTACGAGGACTGCGCGCGCAATTTCCGGCTGGGGCAGGCGACGGGATTCCTCCGGCCCTGGGAACACCTGCCCAACCTCCTCGACGAGGACGAGCATATCGACATGTACATCGCCAACACGGCGTCGGAGTGGATACGGAGCTACGCGGACGACAGGCCGTTCTACCTGCAGGTCTGCCTGATGGGACCGCATCCTCCGTTCGACGCGCCATCGAGGTACAGGGACATGTTCGACCCGCCGGACATGCCCGCCGCGATCATGCAGCCGCCAGCCGAGCCCGTCTCGCCGCAGATCGGGAGGATGTTCTCGCGAAGGGGACTCAAGGACATGACGGAGTCCCAGAGCCGAACGTTCACGAGCCACTATTACGCCAAGGTCGCATTCGACGACGACGCGATCGGGCTGGTGCTCCAAGCCCTAGAGAAAAAGGGCCTGATGGACAACACGTGGATCGTCTATACCTCCGACCACGGCGAGATGCTCGGCGATCACCTGTTCTGCCAGAAATCAGTGTTTTACGAGGGCGCGCTCAACATTCCGCTCATCGCAAGACCGCCGGGCGGAACCAGGGCATGGACGGCGCACGGCCTGACGGACCACTACGACATCTGCGCAACCCTGCTTGACGCTGCCGGTGCGGCCCATGCTGAAGCCGGCCGCGGCCTCTCGCTGCTGCCGAAGATCGGGGCCGGTCCGGATTCTCCCGATGCCCAGCGCGGCAAGGGCGTGGTCTTCAGCGAAGTGAACCTGTACTCGATGGCGCGCACCGAGCGGTACAAGATGACCATCGATTCACTGACGCGAAAGCCGCTCGAGCTGTACGACATGGAGAACGACCCGGACGAACTGCGCAACCTGGTGAACGAACCGCACCTTTCGGGTGTGCGCGACCAGTTCCTGGCGGAGTATTTCGATCACCTGCTGGCGAACCTGAACGAGGCGCAACTCAAGGTGTACCAGGGCGGTGGCATCCCGACCAACCTTCACCAGGAGTACCCGGAGTACTGAATGCCGCGAGGTGAAATCGCCGGGGGCCGTTTTCCACCCGCGTGGCACAATCCTGCGGTCAGGCTCAACCGAAACGGGCGGCCCATCATGCTGACCAAACCCCAGGCGTGCTCCATCGCCATCGCCTTGCTGGCCGCAACGGCCGCTGTTGCCAAGCCGCCGCCGTTGTCCATCGACGAGCTGCGGGCGAAGCCTTTCGATACGCAGCTCGAGTTCGTGCGCCCCGTCGACGGTGGCGGCTCTTTCGACGCACACCTCGTCTCCTACGTCTCTGCGGGATTGAAGGTCCACGCGCTCGTCGCAACGCCCCGGATCGACAAGCCGTCGGAGGGCTTCCCGGTGCTGGTCGCCAACCACGGCCACCATCCGGATCCTCCGCGCTATGGCATCACGTCGGACGGCGTTGACTGGCGGCCGGGGGACTACTACCGCGCCATTCCGGATCTGTTCACGGCGATGGGATTCCTCGTCGTCATGCCCGACTACCGCGGGCACAGCGACTCCGAGGGATTCGAGTTCACCGAGGGCATGCTCGAGTCGCTCTACTGCACGCAGGACGTGCTCGCGCTGGTCGCCGCACTCGGCGACATCGCGGACGCCGATCTGCGGAACGTCTTCATGTGGGGCCATTCCATGGGCGGCGAGGTCACGCTCAGGGCCTTGCTGGCGACCGATGTCGTCAAGGGCGCCTCGCTGTGGTCCAGCGTGGGCGGTGACATCTGGGACCAGGCGTTCTACTACTCGCGTTACGAGGACCCACTGGCGGCGGACAGCGCCGAACACCCGAAAGAGGTCATCGACAGGCTCCATGAGGACCTGGCGGCCCTGGACGGACCGTTCGCCTGGGAAGGCGGCGAACCCCTGCACTACCTGGAGCATCTCACGGCCCCCGTCATCATCCACCACGCGATCGGAGACCGCGGTGCCGCCTACGCGTGGTCGGCTCGCCTCGCGAAGGAACTCTACCTGCGTTCGCACCCGTACGAGTTTCACACCTACGCGGGGGAAGACCACCTGTTCAACGACGCGGACCTGGAAGAAGCTGCCCGGCGCGACGGGGTGTTCTTCCGGTCGCTCATGGTTCGTTAGCGACCGATCCATGCCAGGGCGTGCCCCCGTTCGGCACACGAGCAATCCCCCGGGGCTATCGCAGGCAAAGTACTCCGAAGTCACTACACGGCTGCACAAAGACCCCAAAGATCCGTTTCACACGACATGCATCCGCGATTCGCCTTCGGCGGAGAATAGATAGAATACTTCATAACATATTGATATTAAATATTATTTATTGATTTCATGGATCTTTTCCCGCAGCGCTCGCGCACGTCCCGAAAACTTACATTCGCAGTACGGTGAGCGTATACTTGCCGCTCGAAATCCATCGGTGGGGCGGCAGAGGTGCCCCCCAGTGTGAATTCCAGGGAAGATTGATCGATGAAGAGAACAAACGGAGAGAAACCGACGTTCCAGGTCACGGCGCTTACCGCGGCCATCGGGGCGGTCCTGGCGACGCCAGCATGGGCAGCCGAGGGCGCGGCCGGAAACGTCATTGAAGAGGTCATAGTTACGGCGACCAAACGTGAGGCGGCCGTGTCGGATTTGCCGGTGGCCGTGACCGTCGTCAACAACGAGTTAATCAACGAACTGCAGATGACCAACGTGCTCGACCTGGACAAGGTCGTCCCGGGACTGAAGATCAGGTACGTCGGTGCCGACCCGTCCATCATCATCCGTGGTGCCGGAACGGCGGGCACGAACGATGTCGCAGTGCCGATCTACGTCGACGGCCTGTATCGTCCCCGGTACGGTCAGGGCCTCGCGAGCTGGCTCGACGTCGAGCGGGTGGAACTGCTGCGCGGACCGCAAGGCACGCTGTTCGGGCGCAACACCTTCGGCGGCCTGGCGAACATCATCGCGCGCAAGCCCGACGCAACCGGTTTCGACTGGGGCGGCGGCGCCACGGTTGGCGACTACTCGTATCGTCGCCTCGAAGGGTTCGTGAATGTCCCGCTCGGCGAGGCGGTGGCGTTCAGGGTCACGGGCAGCGATACGTTCCGCGACCCCCTGATCGAGAATGTCTTCAACGATGAGGGCGGCATGCGGGACGACGACAGCGTCTACGCCCGCGCGCAGTTGCGCGTTGACCTGACCGCGACCTTCGACGTCACCTTCTCGACCACCTATTGGAAGGACGACTCCAACGGCAATGCCGACTATGCGGGCGTCATTCTCGGCATTCCCGTCAACCCGACGACCGGTCTGACCGACGGTATCAACGGCGTCATGCAGCCTCGCCAGGGCCGGATCCCGGGGACGGAGAACGACAGTTGGCCGGGAAGCGGCGGGCGCAACCAGGCGGGGACCTTCGGAGAGGATCCCGCTGCTTCCGTAACGCCGGGCATCCACCGGATCAGCAGTGACTTCACGCCGATGCGAAAGATCGACGAGACGTCGTTCAGCGTGCTCGTCAACTGGGAGATGGGGCCCGTCACGCTCCGCGCCAATATGGGCAGCTTCGACTACGAGGAGTTCCGGCTTACCGATTCGGACTTCTCGCCCAACCCGACGGGCTGGGCCCAGCGCAACGCGGGAGTCACGCCGCCGACATCCACCGGGCGGTCCTACTGGGCGCAGTGCTGGGGCGGGCCGTCCTGCGGTCTCGCCGCGGGCCAGCGCGTGAATTCCGACGCCACCCAGGCCGACATCAACCTGACGTACCTCGGCGAGGGGCGGTTGCTGTGGACACTGGGCTACTTCTCCTACGACGACTCGGGCGACGGCGACACCAGCAGCGAGTTCGTGTGGGGCTATACGGACGCGGCCGCGCCGCAGAACGTGACCTGGGGCCACTGGCTGTACCAGGGCAACGGCGGCACCAAGTCGACGGCCATTTACGGCCAGGCCGAATACTCGCTGACGGACCGTTTGCGCGTCACGGCCGGCGTGCGGCGATCGACGGACGAGCGGAACTTCTTCAACAAGTACGTCGACTGGGGCCCCAGCGTTCACGGCAATGCCCCGGGCTATACAGACGCGCATCTCGACGACCCGGGCAGCCGGTTCGCTTCGTGGCCGGTATTTGTCGCGACCGAGGCGAGCGCCGAAGGCCGACAGACCGGCAAGGCATCCAACATCGACTGGAGAGCGTCGGTGCAGTACGACGTCAGCAACGAGATTCTGCTGTATGCCTCAGCGGCGACCGGCTACATCGCCGGGGCCATCGAGGGCGGCGGATCGACCGAACTGACGGATCCGAACGAGGTGGACACCTACGAAATCGGGATGAAGAACAGGCTGCTCGACGGCGCCATGGTGCTGAACCTCGCGGCGTACCAGAGCAGCTACGCCGGACTGACCACGTCGTCATTCGTGGCGCAGGGTCAGACGATCGTCGCGGTCGGAAACGTGGGCGGATCCATGACCTCCAGGGGACTGGAAGTCGAGGTGAACTGGATGCCCAACGAGGACCTGAGCATCAGGGGCGGTCTGGCGCTCAACGACTCGGAGCTTGAGAAATTCGGCCGCTCCGTCCTGAACCGCGTGTTCCGCAGCGGCGGCGACCAGCAGATCGTGACCACCACGCCGTGCAACCACACCTGCTCGCAGGTCTACGTGCTCGACGGCAAGGACGCACGGTTCTCGCCGAGCTACACCCTCGCTGTGGATGTGACCTACGCGTTCGACCTCGGCAACATGGGCCGGTTCGAACCTGGCGTCTACCTGTACCGTTCGGCCAGCTACAAGACCACCAACATCGAGTACTTCTTTACGCACCAGGATGCGTACACGATGGTGGACCTGCGCGCCAACTGGACGCGCAGCGATTCCCCGGTGACCGTCCAGGCTTTCGTCAAGAACGCCACGGACGCGGAAGTGCAGATCGGCGGCGACCAGTACAGCCAGGGCCGTGCGGTGGCGGACTTCAAGAATCCGCGCACCATGGGCCTGCGCGTGGCCTGGAACTTCTGACCGCGCCCTGCCGACCGACCGGTCGGCGTGGAACAGGAACAGAAAAGCCCCGCTCGCCGGGGCTTTTTTGTCGGCCCTCGCTGGAGGTGTTTCCGGCCGGGTAGCACGTTCCGGCGAAACCGGGTTACATAGACGCCATGGAATCGATCATCCGCGCGCTGGAGGCGGGATACCAGGCACAGCAGGCCGGGAATCTCGACAAGGCGGAGAAGCGCTACCGGGGCGTGCTTCGCCGCGACCCCCGCAACGTCCATGCGCTCAACCTCCTCGGCATGCTCTGCGTCAACGCGGGACGGCCGAGGGAGGCCATCGCGTTCATCAAGAAGGCGCTGGCCGTCGACGCCAGCGACCCGCAGGCGCACGCGAACATTGGCCTTGCGTACAAGGACACGGGGAAGCCGAAGGATGCCATCCGCCACTTCAGTGAGTCCGTTCGGCTGGATCCCCGCAATCCCGTGGTCTTCAACAACCTGGGCAACGTGCTGCGCCTCGTCGAGCAGCCTCGGGAAGCGGCCCGGGCGTACGAGCGCGCCCTCAAGCTGCAGCCCGCGTTCGCCGAGTGCTGGAGCAACCTGTCCGCTGCGATGAACGAATCGGATCGTCTGGAGCGCGGCCTCCAGGCCGTCAACCGGGCGCTGCAACTCGACCCGGAACTCGCGCAGGCCTGGAACAACAAGGGCGACATCCTGCTCAAGCAGGCAAAATACGCGGACGCCCTCACGCACTACCAGAAAGCCACCGCGCTCAGCCCGAAGTACGCCGCCGCCATGATCAACATGGCCCGCGTGCAGCGCGACATGGAGGCCCCCGAGGACGCGTTCGCGACCCTGGACAAGGTCCTCGCGATGGAACCCCGCCATCCCGAGGCACATCACGTGATGGGCGTGCTGCACGAACAGATGGGTGACCGGTCGAACGCGGCGCGGCACTTCCAGTCGGCGATCGACTCAGCACCCAGGATGGGGATCGCACACTACCAGCTTGCGCAGATCAACGGCCGCACCGGAACCGACGCCGAACTGTCCGCCATGCGCTCCGCGTGGCAAGAAGGCGACCTCTCGCGCAATGACCGCATGTACCTGGCCTTTGGGCTGGCCCGGGCGCTCGAACAGCGCGGCGAGTACGACGGGGCCTACGGGTACCTCGCGCAGGGCAATGGCGTGAAGGCGGAGATGCGACCCTACGACGATGCGGAGACCGCGGACTACATCGACGGACTCTACAACTGCGCCAAAGCGGCGGCGGCGCGGGTTGGATTCGACGCGGGCTGCCAGGACGGGCACATGGTCTTCGTGGTCGGAATGCCCCGCTCCGGCACCAGTCTGACCGAACAGATCCTCGCGACGCACAGCGCCGTGGCGGGCGCGGGAGAGCTGAGTTTCGCCTACGACATGGCACACCGGGTTCGGGACATGACCGGGCAGAAGTTCCCGGACAACATGGATCTCCTGGACCCGTCGTCGTTCCGCGAACTCGGCGAGTACTACATCGCAGGGCATGCGCCGGACAATCTCGAGGCCCGTTACGTGGTCGACAAGACGCCGCTCAACTTCCAGTACATCGGCCTGCTGGCCATCGCCCTGCCGCGGGCGCGCTTCATCTACTGCCGCCGCGCCGCCGTCGCCAACTGCTGGGCCATTCACCGGATCCCGTTCGACGAGAAACAGACCTACGCGCACTCGCTGACCGCGTTGGGCCAGTACTACCGCCGCCACCTTGACCTCGTCGAACGCTGGAAGTCGCTGCTCCCGGGGCGCATCCTCACGGTGCGCTACGAGGACGTGGTGGCGGACGTCGAGGGGCAGAGCCGGCGCATGCTGGACTTCCTCGACCTGCCTTTCGAGCCGGAAGTGCTGGCCTTCCACGAGACCGAGCGGCTAGTAAAGACCCCGAGCGCGAGCCAGGTCCGGCGACCGATCTACACCGAGTCGGTGGCGGCGTGGAAGCACTATGAGAAGCACCTCGGGCCGCTGATCGAAGCGCTTGGGGACGCGGCTTAGCGCCACGAAATCCGTCGCCTCTTTGGGGCGCTGGTGTCTTGGGCGATCGCCGAGATGACGAGACTGTGGATTCGGGGCGGTCGAGGAAAATCATTGACTTAGAGAAGCAGAACGGCACTGCTGGGTGGGCCGGCAAATTACTCCGGGAAGTTCGTCCCGGGCGCGACGACGCCGGAAAGGGGTCACAATTTTGGGGTAGGAGGAGTAGGATGGCGAGACGAGATGGCCACGATTCGAGCCGCTGATGCCCACCGTTCTGAGGCACGGCCCGTACCGCTTCTATTTCTATTCGAACGATGTGGACGAGCCTGTACATGTGCATGTGGAGCGTGACGGGGACGTGGCGAAGTTCTGGGTGGACCCGGTGAGAGTGCAGCGCAGCGGAGGCTTCGCACGGGCGGAGATCCTTCGGATTACCAGATTGGTGCGCGAGCATCGTGAACGGATCATAGAGGCGTGGGATGACTATTTCGGTGCATGAGTTGCGAATGCCGGAGGTGCGGGACGTGTCGGTCTCGGAAGAGACGCTGCGCGTGGAACTTAGCGACGGCAGGACGTTGTCAGTGCCGACGGGATGGTATCCGCGGTTGGCCTACGCGACCGAGGACGAACGTGCGGACTGGCGGATCATCGACGCAGGACATGGAATCCACTGGTCGGAACTGGATGAAGACGTCAGTCTGGAAGGTCTGCTGGCGGGACGCGCTTCGGGAGAGAGTCAACCGTCGTTGAAGCGCTGGCTGGCATCGCGGTCGTCCGAGGCTGCCAACCAGTAGCTTCGTCGATGGATCAACTCTAGCGGAGCGGAAGTAAGTCCTTCGGCTTCGGTCGATTTCTGGCGAGTTAGATCACCAGGTCCCACCCCAGCAGGAACAGTATCGTCAGCACGAAGAAGCCGAGCAGGGCATAGGCGACAGGGTCGATCTTGCCCGGCACGACGTACCAGTTGCCTTCCTTCATCGGCCGTCCTTCCTCTTCGAACTGGCGAATCTGGCCGCGCACGGTGTACGGCGAGTAGTCCGCCTGCTTGCCGTCGAGCAGCAGGCTCGCGGCGATCGACACGACGATGTTGACGCTGCCGCCGATCAGGCAGTACCACGGCCAGGCGATGTCGGTCTGGCTGGCGACCGCCCAGATGACGACGAAGCCGATGACCACGCCGACCAGCACACCCCGCTCCGTGGCGTGCTTGGAGAAGAACCCCAGCCCATACATGCTGAGCTTCGCGCCGACGAAGTAGGAACCGACGCGGCTCAGCGTCTGCAGGATGGAGCCCTCGCTCTGGGCGTAGAGGATCGCCGGAATGATGATCGCGGCGGCCCACAGCACGGTGAAACCGCGCGTTACCCTCAGGTAGTGCCAACTGTCGGCGTCGCGGCGGAAATACCGCTGGTAGAAGTCGATGGTGGAAACGGTGGCCATGGAGTTGAGCGACGAGTCGAGGCTCGACATGGCGGCGGCGATGACGGCGGCGGCGATGATGCCCATGAGGCCGGGCAGGGCGAGTTCGGAGGCGAACTGGAGAATGATCGTGTTGCCGTTCTCGAACGCGCGGCCCTCGTAGTAGCCGTAGAACAGCGTGCCGAGGAGCATGAACAGGAAGTAGATGAAGAACGCCGCGAACCCCATCAGGAGGTACGACTTCTTGGCGTCGCCGATGTTCTTCGCGGCCAGCGTCCGCTGCACCATCATCTGGTTGGCGCCGTAGACGGTGGTGTGGAACAGTGTCATCGCGATGATCCCCGACCAGATCGTGGCTTCCTTCGTGAAGTCGAAGGAAAAGTCGAGTGCCGTGGTCTTCCCCTGGGCCTCGAGGTCCCGCAGCATCTCGACCATTGGCGTCGGCAGATCGCCGACCAGCGCCACCAGGATGATCATGGCGCCGACGAACAGCACGGCGGCCTGGATCACGTCCGTCCAGATCACCGCGGCGATGCCGCCCATCATGGTGTAGACGAGCGCGACGGCGGTGACGATCAGGATCGCGTACATCACGTCGATGCCGGTGATGAACTGGATGACCAGAGCCGTGGCGTACAGGATCGCCGCCGAGGTCAACCCCTGCGAGACGAGGAACACCCCCGACATGACCGACCGCGCCGCGGGTCCGAAGCGGCGCTCCTGGTACTCGTAGATCGAGGCGACGCCGCTCGAGAAAAAGAACGGCAGGAAGATCGTGATCACGATGAAGATCACGATCGGGTAGTTGAGGTGGATGGCGATGACGGCCAGGTTCTCGGTATACGACCACGCGGGACCGCCGAGAAACGACAGCGCGCTGACGTAGGTCGCCACGACGGAGATGCCGATCACCCACCAGGGCATCGTCCGCCGGCCGAGGTAGAAGTCCTCGGCCTGGGTGACCCGCTTGCTCAGGAAGTAACCCAGCAGCAGGTTGCCGCCGATGTAGACGCCGAGTATCGACCAGTTGAGCGTGCCGAATTCGGCCATCTGGAATCTCCTTTTAGGCAGGCCGCCGCGTGCGCTGTCTACTCATCGTCACGGGGCCTCATGAGTTAAACCTAGCATCTCTTGACGCAAACTTGCATTCGAAGTACGTTGCGGCGTCCAATCAAGAAAGATGTCATGTCGGACACTTCCACCGCTTCCTCGTGGACGCGCGATCAGCTAAGCGCTCGGCTCGTCCGCTATGCGGATCTCATTCCCTGCACGACAGCCTTTGTCGACACGCGCACCCCCGGGAGCGAGGGCAAGGAGAACTTCACCATCATCGGTCCGGGCGTCTCCGAGAGCCCCGACCAGCACGTCCACATCGACATTCCCCACGGCTTCAACATCGGTGGCGCCCGCCAGCCGCCCAACTGCGTCAACTCGCAGCACAGCCACGAGACGGCGGAAGTGTTTGTCGTGCACTCCGGCCGCTGGGCGTTCTACCTCGGCGAGAATGCCGAGACTGCGGAGGTCATCCTGGAACCCGGCGATGTCGTCTCGGTTCCGATTCACGTGTTCCGCGGCTTCGAGAACGTTGGCGAGGATGTCGGCTTCCTGTTCGCCGTCCTTGGCGAGGACGACCCCGGACGCGTCACCTGGGCGCCGTACGTGTTCGAGGCAGCAAAGCGCAATGGCCTGGTGCTGCTGGAAGACGGGAGTCTCGTGGACCTTGTCCGCGGCGAGACGGTGCCGGAGGGTGCTGCGGTCATGCCGCCCACTACGGCAGAGGACGTGGCCCGGCTCAAGCAGATGGACACCGAAGCACTGCGCCGTTGCGTGGTCAGCGGAGCCGAGTTCCAACCGGCTGAACAGTCACTGCTGACGGCATCCGACGTTGCGGAGGTGGCGGTGATCGGGACCGCGAGGAAGGATGGAATGGGTGCCGGGAAGCTCGATTGGCCCCACGGATTCCATCTGCGCAAGGTGCTGCTTCAACCCGGATCAGAGACTACGGTCCACGCGCGTCCCCAAGAGGAAGTGCTGTTCATGCACCGAGGCTCGCTGTCCGTGACCGTGGGTGGCGTTGACTTCGAACTCGGCCCTGGCGATGTCATCACCATTCCCGTGGACCTGCCGCGACAGTTCCGCAACAGCATGTCGGAGACTTGCGAGTTGTACGCGGTGGACGGCGGCGACAACCCGGCGGGAGGGTCGCTCGCGGTGACGTAGGCTCAGCTACAGCGCGCGACGCGGGTTGCCGCGCAGGTGTTCAAGCCGCGCCAGGACGTCCGTACCCATCTGCAGCAGCAGGTCGATCATGTCGATCGGCACCCAGTTCTCGGCGATTTGACCGCTCTCCGTCCTGTAAAAATCCATCACCCGCATTCCGACTCGTTTGTTGGTCGCCGCGAGATTCAGCCACCCGCCACCCGTGTGGGTCGCAACCACGCTCGGCCAGCCGCCGGTCACGACGTACTCGCCATCGCCGATGCACACGTAGTGGCCGGCGCCCGTCCGGTCCGGAAACGCGGTGAGGAACGGGATCTGGTGATGCGCCTGGTAGCCGGTCATGCCGCGGCAGGCGCCGATGCCTGCGGGCCCATACCACATGAAATGCTCGGCCCAGTATGCGGCCTGGTCCATGCTGTCGAGGTTGACGCCATCGAAGTCGAACATCGCCTGGTGCATGGCGAGCACGGTCTTGCGGGATGCTTCTCCGAGCCGGTCATCGCCGTCTGAGAGACGCAGACCATCGCCGGTCGCGGGGCCGGGCCACATGCCTTCGGCCCCGAGGCTCGGGGGCAGGGGCCAGACGCCGGCCTGGCGCATGAGATCGAGGAGGTCGATGAGCGCCCAGGTGTGCGCGATCCTGCCGTCGACATAGCGGTGGACTTCGCAGTAGCGCAGGTGCACGACGCCGTGGGTGGCGGGCACGCCGAGCCAGTCTTCGACAAACGTCGCCTGGTAGTGGCCCATGGCGGCCACCATGTCGGCGCCTTCGTACGCGCCCCCGACCAGGATGCTGTCTCGGCGTTCCATGTCCGGGAACGTCCCCCGCATGCCGCGCCAGACATCCTCGATCGCGTCGATGCCGTGAAGTTCATTGAGCGGATGTGAGCCGAACCAGTCCGCGTCGACGTGGTAGGCCCGCTTCAGGACCGATGCGATCTGCGGGGCCGGCGCCGCCGCCAGCTCCGCGAGGATCGCGTAGGCGTGGCGCTTGTTGCGGAGGTGTCTGTCGCTGCTCACGAGCGGCGGACCGTTACTCGCGGTCCATGCTGGCCGGTTCGTTGGCTCCCTTGTAGCGGGTCACGCGCAGGTCCGCCTGGGCCTTGTGACCCGCGAAACCTTCGAGCGCGCAGAGCCGCGAGCAGTACTCGCCGACCATGGCGGTGGCCTGCGGCGACACCTTCTGCCAGGTGACGGTCTTGATGAACTTGCCGACCCACAGGCCGCCGGTGTACCGCGCCGCGAGCTTGGTCGGCAGCGTATGGTTGGTGCCGATGACCTTGTCGCCATAGGCCACGTTGGTCTCCGGTCCGAGGAACAGCGAGCCGTAGTTGGTCATGTTCTGCAGGAAATAGTCGGGATCGCGGGTCATCACCTGCACGTGCTCGCTGGCGATGCGGTCAGCTTCCTCGACCATCTCGGCTTCGGTATCGCAGAGGATGATTCGTCCATAGTCGCGCCATGCCTGGCCCGCCACCGCGGCGGTCTCCAGTGTCTCGAGTTGGCGGTCGATCTCGCGCAGGGTGTCCTCGATCAGCTTCCGGGACGTGGTCAGCAGCACGGCCGGCGACGTCGGACCGTGCTCGGCCTGGCCGAGGAGGTCGGTTGCCACCATTTCGCCATCGCACGTGTCGTCGGCGATGATCAGCGTCTCGGTCGGTCCGGCGAGCAGGTCGATCCCGACCCTGCCGAACAACTGCCGCTTGGCCTCGGCGACGAACGCGTTGCCCGGCCCCACCAGCATGTCCACCGGCTCGATGCTCTCGCAGCCGAGCGCCATCGCGCCCACCGCCTGAACGCCGCCGAGGCAGTAGATCTCGTCGGCGCCGCCGAGGTGCATGGCCGCGACGATGGCGTCGCTCGGCGCGCCCTGGTAGGGCGGGGCGCAGGCGATCACGCGCTCGACGCCCGCCACCTTCGCGGTGACGATGCTCATATGCGCGGATGCCACCATCGGATAGCGGCCTCCCGGCACGTAGCAGCCGACGCTGTTGACCGGGATGTTCCGATGCCCGAGCACGACGCCGGGCAACGTTTCCACTTCGACGTCGTCGAGCGCGGCTTTCTGCACTTCGGCGAAACTCCGGATCTGCGCCTGGGCGAACTCGATGTCATGGATCGACTGGGCGGGCAGACGCTCGACCGAGGACTCGATCTCCTCCTGGGAGAGCCTGAAATCCTCTGGCGACCAATCGTCGAACTTCACCGACAACTCCCGCACCGCGGCATCGCCCCGCGCATCGATGTCGGCGAGAATTCCTTCGACCGCGGTCCTGACGCCCTCATCGCGCTCGGCGGCGACATCGGCATCGATGCCGGCTTTGACTATCTCGATCACGTGCGGGTCCGGAGCAGACGGGTTGACTTACAATGTACTTCCAATGCAAATGACGCACAACAGCCAGCCTCGCCGGGCTGGCTTGCTCCCTCACGAGGTACCCGATTGAAACGCGATGCGGACATACCCATGGGCGCCTACGGACCCGATTCCGACATCGTCGACTTCATTCTCGGCATCACCTTCGAGATCTGGGAGCAGCGCGGGGTGGACCTCATCCATCGCTACTACGCGCCCGACGTCGAGGTGTACGGGATGGAAGGCGTGATCCACGGTGCCCAGGCCATGGTGGACGGCACCCGGCAGATGCTCGATGCGTTCCCGGACCGGCTCCTGCTCGGCGACAACGTCGTCTGGTCCGGAAGTCGCGACAGCGGATTCTATTCCTCGCACCGGATCACCAGCCCGATGACCAACCTCGGCCCGAGCGCCTTCGGCGCGGCGACGGGCCGCCGGGTGTGCATCACGAACGTGGCGGACTGCGTGGTTGAGGAGGGCGTCGTCACGCGGGAATGGCTGATGCGCGACAACCTCGCGCTGGTGCGCCAACTGGGCTTCGAACCCGAGGAGGCAGCGCGGGGCCTGGCGGCGCGCATGGGTGAAGAGGACCGCGACTGGATGGCGGGTGAAATGGGACGCGTCGCCCAGGTCGAGCCGCTGACCGTTACGCGCGGAACGGACGTCGCACACGCAACTGGATTGGCTACTGAATTCCTCGCCGCGCAATGGGCTTCAGCCGACGCGCCGTCACGCTGGGAACGCTACGCGCCCTACGCAGTGCTGTATCGGTCACCCGTCGAACGGTACTCCGGCAGCGAGGCGATAAAGGGACATTACGCAGACCTGCGACGCGCGTTCGGCAATCCCCGGGTCTCCCTGGACCACGTCGCCTGCCAGCCCTTCGGCAGCGGCGGACTTGACATCGCCGCGCGCTGGACAGCGGCCGGTTCGCACGAGGACACCTTCGCCGGGACGGCCGCCACCGGCAAGCCCGTTTTCATCCTCGGCGTCAGCCACTGGCGAACCGCGGCAGGCCGGATCGTCGCCGAGTGGACCGTGTTCGACCAACTCGCGGTGCTTGGCCAGATTCTCGAGTAGAGACGTGGCAAGATTCACGGGTGACTACGGCGATCCACTCGCGCGCTGTTTTCAACGGGACATATGGGAAATAGGAAATCGCGTACGACTTGTCGATGCGGTCTCCGGTTAGGGGATTACATGCACAGCACTAGTGACATGGATCGAGCCATACGAATAGCGGGGCGCGCTCGAACTGCCAAGGCGTGGGCAAGGCATCTGCGTCGAAAAGGAAAGCGGGCGGCCGCCAAGGCAGTACGACAAGCGAGGCAACAGGAGGCGTACTATCGCGACGAGGGGGTTCTCAGTTCGAGCACTGCGAGCGCCTGCTCCCGCGCCACTGAGGGATAGTCGGCGAGAAACTCGTCCAGTCGGTCGCCAGCCTCGAGGTAGTCCATGAGTATGCGCACCGGCACCCTGGTGCCGGTGAATACGGGCGTGCCGTCCAGGATGTCGGGATTCCTGTCTATCGTTGCATCGGCCATGATCGCCTCCGCTGCCGCAGACACGTAGTTTGCCTTTTCCTCCGCGAGAGGCTAGCCGTTGGTCAGCGGAATGCAACCTATCGGCGGGATATAGACCTACACCGGACAATCAACTCCGAAGCTGTCGGCTTGCGAACTTGGCATAGGCGACGGTGGATCGGCCTCCATAGCGGCGTCTTGGCCATTCTGCTAGGTTGATTGGAACCGAAATTGCACGGCACCTTCGGCCATGTTCTACCGCGGGTTCGTTCGATTCTTGAGCCTGGTCGCCAGCACGTTCTACAGGCGAATCGAGGTGTTGGGCCTGGAGAATGTCCCCGAGCGGGGTGCCGTGATCTTTGCCGGCAATCACCCCAACGCCCTGATCGACGGGCTGTTGCTGATCAGCCTGGTGGATCGGTCCCCCATACATTTTCTCGGCAACGCGAAACTCTGGGGATTTCCCATACTCTCCCGGCTGCTCGAAGCGCTCGGCGCGATACCCGTCCTGCCTCGTGAAGAACGCGGACCCGACGCGGACAACCGGGACGCCTTCGAGCGCGTGGACGACGTCTTGGCCGGCGGCGGCTGCGTGGCGATCTTCCCCGAAGGCATCAGCCATACCGACAGCCGGCTGGCGACGCTCAAGACCGGCACCGCGAGAATGGCGCTGCACGCCGCTGCGCACCGCGACACGGATGTCGCGATCGTTCCTTTCGGCCTCACCTACCTTGACCGTCACCGGTTCAGAAGCCAGGTCCTGCTGCACTTCGCAGCGCCGATACCCATGGACGAAGCGCGTCTCGACGCCTATGGGAGAGATGAAGTGGAAACCGTGCGCGTTCTCACCGAAGAACTGCGCGAGCGAATCTCCCGCGTCACGCTGAGTGCCCCGGACTGGCCGACGCTGCGTTTCATTCATGCCGCCCGCCGTTTGTACAAGCCGGTTTCAACGCGACTCACGCCCGCAAGCTATGTCGACCTGAGCCGTCGCTTCGTGGAGCGCTATGCGCTATTCGCAGGGAAACCGGACGTGCAGCGGCTGCGCAATGAGATCGAGGCGTACCAGGCCCAGTTGGATGTCCTGGGCCTGAAGGACCACCAACTCTCGCATCCGGTCAGCGCCAGCATTGCGATGAGAAGGATCGTCTGGCGCACCACGCTGGCAATCGTGCTGTTCCCGCTCGCGCTGCCGGGGGCGATCATCCTGCTGCCGGTCGGATGGCTCGCCGCAAGCGTGGGATCGCGGTTCAGCTACGACATGGACGACATCGCCACCCTGCAACTCGTGACAGCGGTTCCGGTGCTGCTTACAACGTATGCGCTAGTCGCGATCCTGGCCGGCATGGGCTTCGGTTGGGTGTGGGCTATCGTGGCATTGCCGCTGCTCCCGGTCAGCTTGTTCGCCACGCTGTTTGTCCTTGAAAAGCAGGCCCAGCTGCTCATCTCGATACGCAGCCTGTTTCGCCTGGCACGCTTGAGCGGCGACATCGAAGCGCTTGTTGCGAGAAGAGAAGCGCTGGTGACCGCCGTACGGACTGCCGTGGATCGCTACGCAGACCCCAATATTCGGCGAATCTTCGACGCTGGGGACTTCAGCGACCCGGAGGTTGTCGCGGCGGGATGCGCGTCGACTGAGGGTGAGTGAAAGCCAGGGGTTGCCAGAAATGGCGTGGAGCCGAAGTCGTTTCATCCAGAGCTTGAGAGCGAGGCCTAAGGTCTTGTAGCCGATTTCCTACCAGAATCAGCGTCTCTGTCCGCTGTCGCCGCCCATTCGCAGGATCCAGAATTGGGTATTTGCAGCTTGTAGCGGTGGAGGGAAATCGTGGGGTGGCTGTTCCGGATACTGCCGTCGCCAACACCGCGGCTCGACGAGCATGTGTCGGTGTGGAGCGTCGCCGCGCGGGACGCGAAGACCTTTTTCCGTATCGTCGGCACGCTCTGGCTTGCGGGCCTTGGCTTTGCCTTCTACAGGAAGCGAGGCAAGCTACCCTGGGATTGGGGCGCTGCCGGCCCCACCGATCAGGTTTGGCTAGATGTCGGCGATTTCATCTTCGCCACACTGGCCGTGCCCCACAGCCGGCGCCTACGGCCCCGCCTGTGGCCCGGCCCAACTCTTCGTCCATGGAACAATCGCCTCAGGTCGCTGGCGCTCCACGAGACGTCTGTTCCATGGAAGGCTTTGGCACCGTCGGCATTGCCATTACAATCGTCGCGATGCTGCTCACCCGCGCGGTGAACAAGACAGGAGAACTGCTGATGTCGTTGTACCATTTTGTGGTGAACCGATATGTCATCCCGGTGATAGAAGAGCACAAAGCCGAAGGTCGTGCAGAAGGCCGTGACCAAGGCCTGGCCGAAGCGCAGGCCAAGTGGCAAGCGTGGAACGAGCGCCGCCTCGCCGCCGAGCGCGAAGGGCGGGAGTTCACCGAGCCCACGCCGCAAGGTTAGCGCCACGAATTCCCGGCCTTTGGGCTCGCCGTATCCCGGCCGCCCGGCCCTCCTATGACCCTGCGCGTTGTCCGGCTGGCGCGTTGGGATTGGCACCGTCGGTATTGCCATTACAATCGTTGCGATGCTGCTCACCCGCGCGGTGAACAAGACAGGAGAGTTGCTGATGTCGTTGTACCAGTTCGTGGTGAACCGATACGTCATCCCGGTGATAGAGGAACACAAGGCGGAAGGCCGCAACCAGGGTCGCGCTGAAGAGCGGGCCGAGTGGCAGGCGTGGAACGAGCGCCGCCTCGCGGCCGAGCGCGAAGGACGAGAGTTCACCGAGCCGACGCCGCAAGGCTAGCGCCGAAATCCGTCGAACCCGAAGGGGTGCGTCGTGTTACTGGCCCCCTTGAGCCCACCCTGAGCCTCATCGGCACTTGCGTGCCGTTCGGAGGCGCAGTCTACGAACCCCAGAGCTGACGACTCGCGAGCTTCGCACCCTCCGCAAGGCTCGCAAGCTTCGCGTAGACGATGTCCGGGTCAACCGCCCCGAACCCCGCAAACGTCGAAAAACCACAGTCCGTCCCGCCGATCACACGCTCCCGCCCGACGATGTCCGCGAAACGGCACAGCCGCTCGCAGACCAGTTCCGGATGCTCGATGAAGTTCGTCGTCGAATCGATGACGCCGGGTATCAGGATCCGATCGTCGGGGATGGACATGTCGGCCAGCGACCGCCACTCGTGGCCGTGACGGGGGTTGGCCGACTCGAACAGCAGCGCGCCGACGTTGGCGCGGAGCGCGATGGGCAGCACCATCGACAGCGGCGCATCGCAGTGGTGCGGCCCCTCGTAGTTGCCCCAGCACACGTGTAACCGCACGCGGTCCGCCGGGATGCCCTCGAGCGCGTGGTTGAGCGCGTCCACGTGCAGTTCGGCGAGCGCCTGGTATTCCGCGTCGGTGTTGTCCTTGAACATCATGTGGCGCCCGAGGCCGAGGTCGGGCGAATCGAGTTGCAGCACGAGACCCGCGTCGACGATGGCGCGGTACTCCGCCGCCATGGCGTTGGCGATCGCTTCCAAATAGGTCTCGTGGTCGGGGTAGAACCGGTTGGGCTGAAACAGCGCGATCACGCCTGGGGATGCCGCGTTCATGAACCCTTCAAGCGGCCCGTGGCTCGCAATCGCCGCCTGGAAGTTGGCGATGTCCAGGGCGACCGGCTGCATATCCTTGACGGCGATCTCGCCGACGCAGCACGGCCGCCGGTACGTCGGCGTGCCGCCGGAGGCCGCCTGCCGCTGCAGGAACCCGGGGAACTCCTCCAGGTCCCGAGGAGGCTCCCGGTCGCTGTCGCCGTCGAAGCCGGTGATGCGGTCCTTGATGTAGGTGGCGTAGCTGATCTTGCTCATCTCGCCATCGCTCACCACATCGACCCCGCTCGCCACTTGGCTGGCCACCACGGCGTCCACCGCGGCGCTGATCACCCCGTCGCCGTCGGGCGCCTCTTCGCCACGTTCGCGTCCGAACACGACGTCCGTCACGGCTGCCGAGCGCGGCAGGCTGCCGACGTGGGTGGTCAGGATGCGGTCGCTGCTCGTGCGCATGGCGTTCTCCGGTCAGGCGCGGCTCTTCGGGGGCGGATGCAAGACCGGCTCTCCGCGAACACGCTATGAGTTGTTGGCAAGGCGTGCCGAGTTCCCGCGGATGGGGATCCCCGAAAACACGCGCTGCTCCTTCGGAAGTTCGGAATTCTCGATCCGCTCGGTCAGCATCGACACCGCCGCTTCCGACATCTGCGCCACCGGCTGGGACACCGTGGTGAGCCGATACGCCGCGTAGGCGGAAGGCCCGACGCCGTCGAATCCCACGACGGACATGTCGCCCGGCACTTCGAGGCCGAACATCGCGCGGGCCTCGTCGATGCAGCCGATCGCCATCGTATCGTTGGCCGCGATCACCGCGTCCGGCGGCGAGCCGAGTTCCTCGACGATCGTCGCGAATCCTTCCCGGCCGCTGCCATAGCCGTAGTCGCCCCGCGCCACGGTAATGTCGGCGACGCCACGGCGCTCGAGTTCCTCGACGGCCCCGAGGGTCCGCTCGGTGCTGACCGGCGAGTCCTCGGGACCTGCGATGATGCTGAAACGCCGGTGGCCCGAGTCGACCAGTTCGCCGACCAGCCAGCGTTCCCCCGCCGCGTGGTCGCAGCGCACCGCGTTCACCGCGGGCACGTCGGGCGCCCGGTTGTAGAACACCACCGGGATCTGCGCCTCGTCGAGCATCCCGAGCTGTTCGCCGGTGAGCATGGCGGCCGTGATCACGCCATCGACCCGGTACTGCACCACCTGGTCGAGCGCCGCCGCGGTATCGCCTTCGGTCTCCAGCGCGAACAGCAACACCCGGATGCCGCGGCCGGAAAGCCGCTGGGTGATCTCGACCAGCACCTCCGGGTAGTTCAGGTTGACGGGCTTGGAAATCACCACGCCGACCATGTTGGACCGCTGCGTGATGAGCCCCCGGGCAATGGCGTTGGGCCGGTAGCCAACGCGGGCGGCGGCATCCATCACCCGCCGGCGCATGGCAGCGGATGCACTGGCGCCGGGCTTGAAAACCCGGGACACGGCGGACTGCGAAACGCCGGCGAGACGCGCCACGTCGTAGGACGTCGCCCGCCTCTGGGGCCGGTCGCCGGAGGAAGCCCCCGCTCCGCTGTCTCCTGGATCTGGCAACTGAATTCAACCGCGACGATGCAACTTTGCCTCGATGCTATAGCAATCCCGAATTTCCGCGCAATGCGCGTTGCATTCGCAGTACGAGTGTTGTGTTATCGCCCGGACGCGCCGGCGCTTAAGGTCCTGGCCAGCGCATCGCAGGCGGTAACCGAGGGGGTTGGGAGCGACAGGCATGAGCGAATTCGGCGCGCTGAACTGGTCCATCGTACTCGCGTACATCGTCGGCAATCTCGTGCTCGGCTATTTCCTGAGCAAGCGCGTCCAGACCGCCGACCACTACTATCTCGGCCGCCGGACCACACCCTGGTGGGCCATCGGCATCTCGGTGGTGGCGACCTACTTCGGCGCCCTGACATTCCTCGGCGGACCCGCTTGGTCGTACACCGAGGGGTTCTCGGTGATCTTCATCCACATCAACTACCCGATCGCCGTCTTCGTCGTGATCACGGTGTTCCTGCCGTTCTTCTTCAAGAGCGGCTGCGCCTCGATCTTCGACTATCTCGAACGCCGCTTCGGACTGACGTCGCGCACAGTGATGTCCGGCGTGTTCCTGCTCGGCAACATCGCCTACTCCGGGATCATGCTCTACACGACCGCGCTGGTGCTCGAGTTCATCACGGGCATCCCCGTCATCGACGCGATCCTCATCGTCGCTGTCGTCGCGGTCACCTACACGATGCTCGGCGGCATCGCGGCGGTGATCTGGACCGACGTGATCCAGTCCGCGATCCTGTTCGTTGGAGCCGTGATCGCGGTGGTGCTGCTGATCGGCGCGCTCCCGGAGTCCCTGCCGGTGACGCTGGACGCGCTCAAGGCCCAGGGCAAGACGAACCCGTTCGAGTACTCGCTGGACCCCTCCAAGGTGGGCACCATCTGGACCGGCGTGATCGCCATGTCGATCTACCACGTCGTGGTCTACGGCGTGAACCAGATGATGGTGCAGCGCACGCTGGCGGCCCGGACCCTCGGCGACGCCAAGAAGGCGTACATCACCATGGGGTATGTCGCCTTTCTCGCCTACATCCTCTTCTTCGGCTTGGGCGTGCTGTTCTATGCGTACTACGACGGCCAAACGTTCGAAAACGAGAACCTGATCCTGCTCAATTTCGTCGCGAGCGTCGGCATTCCCGGGCTCATGGGCATCATCACCGCCGCTATCGTCGCCGCCGCCATGTCAAGCCTCGACTCCAGCCTCAACTCCATGGCGACCGTCACGACACTCGACTTCTACGAGAAGTTCGCCAAAAAGGACGGCACGCCCGAGCACTACCTGAAGGCATCGCGCTGGTTCACCCTGTTCTGGGCCGTGCTGATGGTCGTGCCGGCGATCGCGTTCACGAAAACTGGCGGCTCCGTGCTCGAGGTGCTGAGCAAGGTGGGCTCGTTCTTCGTCGGCGCCAAGCTCGCGATGTTTGGCCTCGGGTTCTTCTCCAAGCACGCCTCCGAACGCGGCCTCTTGATCGGCGTCGCCGCCGGCTTCCTGTCGCTGTGGTATGTCGAGGTCAACCACGATGTCGCGTGGCCCTGGTACTGCGCCCTCGGCGGCGCCGTCAGCACCGCCGTGGCATGGATCGCGAGCGTCCTGCTCGACGGATTCAAGACGGAGTACTCGGAGTACACGGTGCAGGGTCAGAAGGCGCTATTTGCGCGGGAGGGGCGTGAGGAGAAGGAGGACGGGTGGTATGTGCTGGCGGGGAAGGTCGACCGGGCGAGCTATTGGTTGTTGGGGTATTTCTTTCTTTGTGTGATTGGGTTGGGGGTGTTGCAGGGGGTGATTTAGCGGCACCAATACTGTCGTCCTAAGGGGCGATGCGTTTCGCCCTACCGAGCCCTTTCACGAACAAGCACCTTGCCCGGACGCGATTCCACGATGTGAAGCGCCGCCTCCCGCCGACGCGTAAGCCCAGTCGCCCAAGCCACGGCCCCATGCTGGCCACGCCCAGTCGCAAACCAACCTCTGTTCAGTCGAACACCAGCTCTGGAAGCCAATCTGACACATCCGCGATCTTGACCAAATCGCCGTGATCGGCGAAATACTCGCCAACTGTGCCGTACCGCTCGCCGAATCGGTCGAAAAACCTGCTGCGGAGCTCCTCATTGCGACTCAAGACGCTCTTCATCGCCCGCCGACCGCGAAAGAACTTCAATGCCCGCTCCGTGCCCAGCAGGTATAGGTACTTCTGCTTGGACGTGGGATACCCCGCCAACTCGTAGAAGTCCTTGAAGGTCATGTTTTGGCGGATGCTCTCCGGTCCACCGCGCCACCGAATGAACTTGAATTCCGCGATCCGTAGGTCCGTTTCGAGGTCGAATCGGCGGCCCGTGTTGCCTGCGCCCAGCGAGACGTACTCTATCGTCTCGTTTTCTTCCAGGATGTGCGGCAGGCACAGGAGAATCCCCAGTGCGTGAATCGTGACATTTACCTGTCCGGCCATGCGCTTCAGTTCCGAAGCCGCTGCCAATGTCCGGTGACTAGCGCGGGCACGATCCAGGAGTCCCTCGCAGCCATCGACTCCCACCCCGCGCACCTCATGTTCAATCCTTGCCAACGTTGCGGTCAAATCCGACCCGGTGAATCGGCTAAGAGATCTGGCGATTGCAGCGGTGGGGTCGCTACTCAATGCAAGTTCCCCGGTCATAGGATCTCCCCCAGCACTTCGTCCACCTGGAATTCGCCATCACCGTCAGCGGCGAGCTCGCCAAGCGTTTCACTCCAATGATGATCCCTGCACAGTGCCACGAGGTTGTTGAGATCGTGAATGTCCTTGTCGGCATCCATCGCGTGACGATGGTGCCGTCGAGCCAAACGGTGATGTACCTCAAGCGTTGACTTACCCGGGTCGTGACGCACCGAACACCGTCTGCCTTTAGGGAGAATACGCTCGCATTGGTATCCAGCCCGTTCGAGCACGACTTGTTTGCGCTCAAGCCAATCCTCCGGCAGAGCCGCAGTCACCGGACCGGTCAGCTCGCCGCAGTCAGGGCAATGGCCGGCGTGGAAGTGGCCACCGTCGCCAGACACTGGAAGCGGATTGCCGCAATGGTGACACCTCTCGTCCTCCATCATCATCAAGTCCCCCGCCTTCCGGATGTTGCACGTATCGCCAACCCTGTTGCTGGCTGACCAATGAGACGCCGTCCGCTTGATCTGCCGCGTCTGGGTTCGCGTCGCTTGCGCGAGCGCGAACATGGTGACCGTTGGTGAAAACAGGTCGTCACGGTGCCGTCGCGCACGCAGTAGACCATTCCGCCAGCGCGAACTCGCCAAGGCGCATCACCCGCGAACGCTAGGATCTGACGCGTTCCTCGGGTGTCGACCGCCGCCTTGATCCGGAGGCGCACCGCGTCGACGTCGACCCCCAGTTTTCGCTGCATGTACTGAAGCACGACGTGGTCGCTAATCCTCATCGTCGTCCTCCATCTGATGGCTTGCGATCATCATGTCCAACGCTTGGTCTTCCATGTCGCGTAGATCGTGCTCCATCGCCTCGTGGGAATCCCGCAAACTAGCGAGTTTCTCGAATGTCTCCCGCCCTTCGTCTCCCATCCACTCTCGGAGACGGTTCTCCAGCCACTCGACCCGTTGCTGGGTTGCATCGGATGCCATCAGTTCGTCTGGAATGTCCGAAAGCCGCGCAGCACCGCAGTTCAGGGCTAAGCGGGCTAGAGAAAAATGCTGCGGCTCCTCAGAGCTCGCCCCGTACAACTCTTCAAGCAGCCCACGGCAAACCCGGTACGAACTAACGCCCCAGAGATCGGTCATCCCTTCCGGCCAAGGCTCGATGCGTACGTCCTCCGGATTGAGCCCACTCGCCAATGACTGCAGATAGTCTTCGAATGGAGTCACGATCAGGTCGTCCTCGTGGAAACGCCCATCCCTGTCGTCGCTCTCCCAGATACAACGCCCCAAGACATCCTTTGAAGCGATGGACCGCTCCTCCGCTTCGATCCCAGCATCGACGTCACGCAGGTATTTCGCGAAATAGAGCATCGGGTCGTCGGAGAGACGGAACAGTTCCTCGCGCCTCTCTCTCGCGCGTCCAAGCTTGTCCAGACGAGCTGCCAGACTGGCTTCCGCAACCAACACGAACAGCAGCGGTGCCAGCTGGATGAGGTCCTTGATGCCCGCCCCGTAACTACGAGATACCAGATCGTACGCGAGCCGAACCTCCGCACTTACCCGAGCGCCCAGTTGCACCTTGGCTTCCGTTGGCAAGGCCATCTCTTCGAATGGGACAGATCCAGTCAGGACTTCGGGTTCGACGCGAAGCGCTTTCGACAGCCTGTCTACGGTGTATCGCCGCCCGGCGCCGACCTTCCCCTGCTCGACTCGTCGGATTTGAGCCGGAGACATCCCGGATTCCTCGGCCAAGCGCTTCTGCGACCACCCGCGCTTCTCGCGCAACCGGCGGAGCCGGTCCGCGCTGATTCGGGTACTTGGCGAACCCTCGTAGAGTTCATCCGGCATGGGAGCTTCGCCCGTCAACACATGCACATCGACCCCCAACCCCTGCGCAAGATTCTTCACTGTCTCCATCCGACATTGCGTTGCTCCTTCCGCATCCTCGATTCGCTTGATATGACGTACCGAGATGAGCGACGCTTCGTGAAGTTCGGCGCGGTTTAGTCCACGCGCCAAACGTGCCCCTTTTAGTCGATCGGGTTCGATGACTATTTTCATTACCTTTACTTCCCTTGGTTTGGCATAGTGCAATCATCACCGATCTAAAGTCCACGTAGCAACCTCTATTTGCATGACAAATAGAGAACTTTATGTAGACATTTAGGCAACTATGGGCAATCGTGTGCCCCAAGCTCGCATGGGAGCATTCACTTCCCGGTGGGTTATCGCGATGGTCGCCGGGGCGAAACCCCTAGCGTCTGGGACTTCCTATCCCCGCATTCCAGCGCAACGCGCCAGCACATCCACCCCCAGCAACCGCAAATAGTGCAGCAGGTCGATGAACACCCAGTTCTCGGCGAGCTTGTCGCCTTCCCGCCGGTACATATCCACGACCCGCATCTCGGTGGTGCGCTCGGAAGCCGGCAACCCCATGAATCCGTCCCCCTGGTTCATGCGCATGTTGGGCCAGCCGAACCAGCCGCCGTAACAGCCTTCGGCGTGTTCGAGCACATGGCCGTTGAACACGATGTTGCGCAAGCCGGTGCGAAACGGACCCTGGTGCTGGAGCTGATAGCGCTCGATCGTATAGGTCGCGCCGATGCCGGAGGGCCCGAACCAGATCATGCCGTCGTGCCAGGTGCTCGCCAGCGACGAGTTGGATGACTGGAAACCGTCTTTCTCCACCAGGTCGTCGCACATCCGCATGATGAGGTCCAGCGTCTTACGGGACTCGGCTGGATCCTGGGGGCCGTAAAGCAACCCGTCCTGCGTTCGAGGCCCGGGATTGACGATCTCCACACCGGTTTGCATGGGCAACGGGTTCAGCCCCGCCTGCTTCATGACGCTAATGATGTCGCAGAAGAACGCGGACTCGGCGATTCGGCCTGCGTCGACCCGGTGGAACTCGCAGTACGGGATCAGTGCGATCTTGCGGGTCGGCGGGATACCGAGCCAGGCGTGATCGAACAGCCCCATGAGCTTGCCCATGCTGGTGACCCACAGCGTGCCGTCTATCCGGTTCTCGCCCGCCATGAAGATGTCCTGCCGGCGCTGCAGGGCGGTGAACGCCTCGCGTATCGGCCGCCAGACAACCGAACAAACCTCGCCGATACCGGATAGCTCGTTGAACGGATGCACGCCACGGAATCCGTAGTCGTCGCTCACGTACGGGTCGAGAACGTCACCGATCCGGCCCTGCGGGGCGAGTTCCCACGCCTCCAGGTACTTAAGGACCAGGCTCTTGGCGTTCTGCGTGTCGCTCATGCGGCCCGGCCAGCCGCGAGTTGCATCATCAGGTCGAGTTCGTTGAACAGCATCCACTCGGCGACGATCCGCCCGTTCACGATCTGCTGCTGGGTGATCCCCCAGATCTGCACGGGAAGCGATGTCGGCGGACCGTAGATGCCGGCGCCGGCGTGGGTGCCGGTGGCGCTCCAGCGTACCGACACGAGGAAGCCTTCGACCTCGTTGCCCATCCAGTAGACCTCGTCCACCTGCAGTTGGAGATCGGGAAAGGCGGTGAAGAGGGACGCCAGCAGGTCACGGTAGGCGGCTATGCCTTGGAACGCCCGGTCCGTCGGCCCTTGAAACGCAAAGTTTGGCTCGTAGGCGGCCGTCAGCGCCGCGAAGTCGCGGCGGTTCCACAACGCATCAAAGTTCGCCCGGGCGAAGCGGTCGACATCGAACCCCGCGATTGGCTCTGCGATCGACAGCGGTGCCTGCGGGCGTGCGGCTGAACGCTGCTCGTCCCACACTGCGTCCGAGCGTGGCCATCCTGCCGGCGGATCGGTGGCGAGTTTGTGCGCCATGTCGCCGATATCGAAGCCGAGCTGGTTGAGCATGCTCGACGTGTTGTAGATCACATGTTCGAGGAAGATCTCGTTTTCGAGCGCCACGCAGTTGGCGAACACCAGCACGTCGACCTTTCGTCCCGTAGCCGGGCCGTAACGGCTTGGCCCATCGTTGGTGCCCCGGATGATCGTTCGGTGTGACGTGTGGAACCCCACCTCGTCGTCTCCCGCCCAGACGATCTCGTCGGCGATCAACTCGATGTCAGAGAAGGCGCCTGTCGTGTGATACGTGTCGTTGACGATCTTGGCGGAGCCAAGCTGCAGGCCGTAGTCGTCGTAGACCCGCGAGGCGTCGTCATAGGTGTCGCGGATGTATTCGACATCGCGATCCTCCCAGATGCGGTAGGTGATGCGAACGATGTAGTCGATGATGTTGCGGTAGGTGTCCTCGAAGCCGGCGAGTGCCTGCCGGGGACCAAAGTCCTTCGGAATCCGCGCCTCCTCGGGCGTGCCCCGGCTGGTGTACCTGGCGAGGGAAATCTCGTAGTCCGTTGGCATGTGCCGACGCGACAGGGCGACGTCACGTCGCGAGCGGGGATTGTGTGGTTCGAATGACATGGCGACACGTCTCCTGCAGATTAACCGATGTGATGCGAAAGCAGTGCCCCAGAGCCGACACCTTCGGCTCCGACTGTGGCAGGCTCGCATCGAGGTGACGGCCGTGATGGCCTCGCTTGGCACCCCTGAAGTCGCACCGGAATTGGTCGGTACGCTCGACCCTTCGCAACTGTCGTTGCCATCCGCGTCGCGACCGCAGTCCTTAGTCGTCGCCGTTGAGTTCGGCGAGCGCTTCGGCGGGCGTCCCGAGTTCGACGACCTCGCCGCGCCGAGCGGCCTCGATGGCTTCTACGGTAGTGGCGTTGGGCACCAGCGCTCCGAAGTCCGGCCCGCACCCCGCTGCCGCCCGTTCGAGGACGATGCGCATGATCTCGTGGATGGTGAGGCCCTGTTCGGCGAGCTGGCGCGCGGCCTCGTCCCTGACGTCCCGTTCCACGTCCACGCGCACTGTGACTTTCACTTCGACCCCCTGCGAGAGTTCGCCGCAACTGCCAGCGAGCGGGTTCGACTGTATACGCATGTCGAAAGGGGGGCAAACGAACTGGGCGTCGGCGTGTGGACGAAAGCGAGCAGTTGCCGGGACAAGAAAAGCGGACAAAACGGAGGATCTCCGACCCCATTTCGTGGTCGCGCTTCGGGACGGCCGATTGTCATCGCTGTGGCTGGCAGCCGCAGCCCTTGATGACCACGTCGTGCACCCCAGCTTTGGACGCTGTGGCGAGTCGGGTGCCATCCAGAGTTTGCCAGGGTTCACACCCACGTTTCGGCTTCGGGTTGCCACAAAACGCGATACCAGATGCCCAGACACGCGTGGTGGGCAGCATTGATCGAGTGGCACCCCATGCGGAACCCCAGACTCTGGGTGAGTACGTAGAGTGGGGATAGTGCAGAATCATCGTCGGCTGGACCTTGCGGGCGAGGTTGCGCATGCGATGTCGGCGGGTCTCTTTGGGTGTAGGTAGGGATGAGGACTTTCTGCCTCGGTCGATAAACATCAGCAGATCGTGGCAGCCCAGGACGAGGAGACGCTCGGACCCGATGTCAAGCAGATGCGAGCGGAGGTCTGTCACATGCACGAGTGTGTGTTGTTGCGAATCCAACGGATAGGATTTGCCGGTCCAGCGGACGACTGTGTCGGAGCTCGCGTCGAGGATCGCGACCAACTCGGCGTGCGTGCACGTAGAAGGACATGTCGGTCGACATGGGTGATTATCTTGCAGCCGTTCCTCCTTGTTCCGCTCGATGTTGAGATCGACGCCAAGGGTGAGGAACCGCGCTCGTGACCTCGCCGAATCCAGAACGTCGCCGGAAACCACTGCCTTGACAGCCGCTTCCGCAGGCGGAATGAGGTTCGGGAGGTCGCCGTTCTTGGATTTCCATCCCCTGCCGCCGTCGTAGTCGGGGGGCAGTCGCGTTCGGATAAAGCCGCCTAGGGTGACAGCCAGGGTCGCTCCGTCGGCAGGCCAACTGCCAACTGGTTGACGCCAACGCATCCAATAGCATCGCGCGGGCTTCCTTGCGGTTGTCCAGTTGCCCTTTGAAATAGGTCCAGCCCCGAACGATGACGCGGACCACCTCCCTAGACATCCCGTCCTGTATGCCGTCAGGCACTCCGCTGCGCAAGAGTGGCCGCGCGACGCCTGGCGGAGCTCAGAACTTTGTCGCAGTAATCCAGATCGCTCGAAGCATGGTGATCGAGTCCCAGCACGGCGCATACCATTGTGGCGTCGATCGGTGTTTCGCCAGCGACCACTACGAGTCGCGTCGTGATGGTAGCTTCGTATGCGAGGATCAGGGATTCCACTGTGCTGACATCGGTGGCGAGCGACATGCTCCTGTCTCGGAAGAACACATCTTCCGAACTTTCTTCCACCACCAGTGCACCGCCCATCCTTAGGATCCGGGCGTACTTCACGATGTCCGAGAGCGACGAGGGTGCATCGTCGTCCGGCTGCTGCATCGAACCGTGCACATCGCTCAGAGTGAACGTTGCGTCCGCGTGCGTCATTACGTCGAACAGTCGTGAAAGGACGCGCCGGCGGCGAGGCGCGTCGCCCTCGTAGCCCATCTTCGCCAACTTGACCTGCCGGACTAGGCGGGACGCCTTGGCGTCGGTCGAGTCGGTCCCTCCGATCGAAGCGGGGTACACCCGCATGTCGCCTCCGGTGGCGGGTGCCGGCACCACCCTCACGACCTCGTTCATGTCTCCGAGGAAACTCCCGAAGCTCGCGAAGCCATAGGCACTCTCGTCGAAACTCGAAGACAGCGCGCGTCGTAGCATTGTCTTGACCTCGGAGCCATGCAGGCCATCGGGATTGTCCCGCACGATCTCGGCGAGCTTCGCTCGCACCTCCACGATGCTCTCCACACCCGTCGGCTCCACTGTCGACGTGAGCGCTTCGTAGCGCACGAAACGATCGCACAGGGACGAGAAATCGCTGCTCACCGCGCTGTTCGGAGAAACGCCGATCACCGTCTTCCCATGGCGCCGGAGCTCCTTCAGCACATGGATGAAGTCCCGGTCACCCGACACGATAACGTAGATGTCTATGTGGGGAAGCGAGGAGATCAGGCTCACCGCGTCGACGGCCATCTTCACGTCAACCGCGTTCTTGAGCAGCGCGCCGCGCCGCTGGCCGAATACATGGACCAGTTCGATCCCGAGTCCGTAGAGGTCGGACTGGTACTGGTTCACGTCCTTCATTCGCCAGTCCGCGTACGCGTTGGCGACCAGAACCCGTCCGTACTCGTCCGCCAGGCGGACGACCGCCTCACAGTCGATGTCCTCCTCGTCCACCGACCTCACCAGGTTCTCGAAGTCGATCAGAAGGGCTACTTCACCCTCCGCAGCCGCGATCACGCTCTCCTCCGCCGGACACTTGGGCCTGACTTGCGCTCGATTGTCTCACACGCCGACTGCACGGAACTGCTGTGCGCCGTCACCGCTCCGGGCCTACGGTTTGATATACCGGCACTTCGGAAAAGACGAACAGCCGTAGAACTCCGATCCGGCGTTAGGTCCGCGTCGGGCTGTCCTCAGCACAAGTGGTGAACCGCAACGTGGACATGGCGTGTCACCCTCTGTCTCGGCAAAATCGGGCCGAACGGGATCCGCCTGCTTGCCGCGACGAACCTCCATGATCATGCGTTCCAGCCGCGCCCCATCGACAAGCTCCATACGCTTGCCTTTGGCGAATTGCCTGGCTCCTTTGGTAAAAGTTCCGGAGGTGACGATGCTCCCGCCATATGCATCCTGGTCGACCATGACGCCCAATAGTTCCCTCGCGATTGAGACGCCGACCTGCCGTGCCCGCCACTGTTTGCATTGGACAACGTGCAAGCCTTCCTTGTCCCGGAGCCTTAGGTCGACGCCGCCATCCGCGCCTCCTTGCCTGTTTCCTTCCACCTTGAAGCCCTGTCGCCGGTAGTACTCGCCGAGGAGGCTCTCGAAGTCCTTCCAGTGCAATTCCCGAATCGACTCCAAGTTCTGCTGGCGGTCCAGTAGCCGACGCTCTTTCCAGGCTCGCAACGCGGAAAATGGGGCAGGAATCAGCAGCGCCAAAGCGACAAATGGCGCCATTGTAGAAAGTACAGACACAAACGGGCGAAGTGCCGGGCCGCACGAATCGCCACTACAGTAATGCGGGAGTACCACCGCCAGCCCAACGTACGCAAAAGCCGAAAGCACCACGCTGACGCCCCAATGCATGTAGATCAGATCTCCGAGCAGAGATTCCTGTCTTTGCGGCATTGCGATCTTCCTTGCAGAGTGAGTGGTTGATCTGGGCTCGAGCCCAGCTCCGTTGAAGCGGGTGCGAGGATGTATTGTGTCGCAGGACAAGTCCCATGGGGAGTGTGGGGACCAGCGTCGTCATCGTTGGGACGGTCCGCCCGTTACGGGTCAGGCGCTTTGACCGCCGTGCTCGAATGTCTGTAAGCGTTTGTTGACCTCCGCGCCGGGAAGTCTGCAACGCGGGTGGTCGTAGTACCCTTGCCGTATTGGCGTTAGCACGGGCAGAGTCCAATGAAACTCAGCATCAGCCTCCCGGAAGAGGATGTCGGATTTGTGGACGCCTATGCGCGTTCGCATGGCATCGAATCGAGGTCGGGCGTCATTCGAACTGCGCTCCGCCTGTTGCGTACGTCGGAACTTGCTGAGGACTACGCTTCAGCGTGGACAGAATGGGATGAGGAGGATGATAGGACGTGGGACCGACCATCCCCTGATGGTTTGACGCCATGGTCCCCGCTATAGAGGCGGCTTTCGATCGGTCAGCATGATAGACGGGCGAACGAGAGCGCGTCAGCGGCAAAACGCGGCGTGGTTACGGTCGTGCCGATAACCAAGAACACTCGCGGCGAGCCTTTGCGGCCCAGTCGGCAGCGCTCGGGTAGGGGCTGCGGTCACCGTGATCGAAACGTCTTCAGGCGCTTGTTGACCTCGGTCCGGGGAAGCCTGCAACGCGGGTGATCACGGATGCTGATCAAGCCATCGTACAACTGTCGGGGCGTCGCAGTCCGCTCGTCATGCATCTGGTCCAAGAGCCAGAGCACGCCGTGGCAGACAACGTTCTCGTCGTGTGCGAGGCGGCGGAGACGAGCATCGCCCGTGAGCAGGGTGCTGCCAGTGCGATGGGCCAAGGCCAACGCGAACGCGTCGGACAACGACAAGGCTGGTACTGTTCGGCGATAGCGTGCCGCGCGAACTACTCCTTCGCCGTCGAGGTCGAGGACCTTGAGACCCATGGCGACGAGGCGATCCCCGCCGTACGGTTGCAGTTCGCGCCGATACAGCAGATCCGGGACGCAGAACTCAAGCTGCATCGAGAAAGCCGCCTCGAATAGGGATCCGCGTTCGAGATCGATGAGCACAGAGGAGTCCGATACGACCACTCGACGAATCACGGATTACTACGCAGGCGTCGCTTCGGGCAGCGTGCCGCGCATGTACTGGTCGACCTCGATAATGGGGACGTCGAGGAGTTCGGCCGCTTTCGAATCGCTGATGGCGCCTTCGGCCAGCGCACGCAGACAGAGTCGCTGGAAACGGTTCGGCTTCTCGCCGGACATGGCGCCATACTCTTCGTAGGGGGGTGAGCGCCACCCGAGCTGGTCGAACTCATTGAACAGAGCACGGTAGGTGGCCACGCCGATGATGCCGAGGTCCCGACAGCGGTGGGTCAGCGCCTGGATGCTGACGCCAAAGACGCGTTTCAGCGCGAGGAGCTCGCCGAGGGCTATGGCTGATCGGTGCTTGCCGACTTCGAGCCACAACGCCTCGGCCGGCATTAGGAAGGCACCAGCAAAGTGGTGCGCAACCCGTTCCGTATTCAGACCTGGGGCGATGTCGAGCACGATGTGGCCGAGTTCGTGCGAGATGGTGAACCGCTGGCGCTCGCCCCAGTCGTTGGCGTTGACGACGACGAAGGGAACTGACGGATGACCGGGTCGACCGGCGCGCGCGGCGAGACCGCCCACGCTGCCAAGCGGGACAGCGAATACTTTTATGCCGCGTTCCTCGAGAAGCTCGACAAGGTTGGGAATGGGCTCGTGTCCCAAGCCCCAGTGCCGTCGGAGCGCCTCTGCTGCGCGGTCGGACTCGATCGGATCGCGCAACACCGGATAGGGCGCGTCGCGCGGTTCATCCCACTGGGCACTGGACAATTGCAGGATGTCCTCGATGGCGAGATACCGTTCGAGATGCGCGAGGACCGTAGCTTCGACCTTGGCTTCGCCACGCTTCGTCGTGAATGCGTTCTTCCTGAACTCCAGAACCTCCAGGACCAGGTCGGGGTCCCCGAGCAGGTAGTCGACAGACGTGTGCAGGGCGTCGGCAAGCGCGATGAGAACGCCGCTGCCCGGCATGGTTTCATTGCGCTCATACTTGCCGATGGCCTGCGCCGTAACCAGATGGTCGATGGCAGCCGCGAGGTTCCGCAGCGAGAGCCCGGCGGCCGTCCTCGCGAGCTTGAGTCGTATTCCGATCATTCTTTCCCTTCGCTATTGGCTCTCTGATTTACATTTTGTAAGAATTACATCGTTTTGTAAACGACGCAGGTTCGATGAGGTGGCGAAACTCCTTGACCACACTGGAGGGCTGGCTGAGATTTCCAACTCATCGATTTTTTGTCGCCTCACGGGAGCGAATAGCCATGGTAGATGGCCGATCTCTTGTCCAGATTGTGCAAGATCTCATCGGCAGCAAGACCGAAGATGTCTATTGGGACTTCAAAGAGCTGCACCACGCGCGGAAGGAAGATCTGATCCACGATGTATTGTGCTTGGCGAACGCCGATCATGATGGTCCGCGGTTCTTAGTGTTTCGCGTACGGGACGCGGACTTCGCGATATCGTCGATCGAAGAAACCGAAGGGCGTAGAACGCAGGCGCAGATCGCGAGCATGTTCCGGGACAATGCGGACAAGTTCTTCCAGTCAAGATTCCCGACGTTCCGTCTCCGCGAGATCGAGATTGGCGAAGCGCTTGTGGACGTGCTGGTCATTGAAGACGAGCCGAAGAAGCCTTTCTACTTGGTTGAGCGGATCGGGAAGGTCCGAGCGAATCACGTCTACACGCGCGTTTGCGACACCAACACGCCTGCTACGGGTGCTGCCCAGCCACACGAGATTGAGCGGATGTGGCGAGAGCGGTTCGGCTTGGATGTGCCGGCGCTAGACAGAGCAAAGAGGTGTCTCGATGAACCCGAGCGATGGTCGATTCGGGACGACGAGGGGTTCGTCTGCTGTCACCACGACATCTTTCCAGAGTTCACCCTGCGTACGGCGGAGGCCGGAGATCTCATGGACTGTGACCAAGAATGGACGAGAGGGGAAATCCGGACGGACAAGAACTATGCGGGCTGGTACGAGCTCAGATGCCACCAAACTCTGCTTAGGCGAATCCACTACGTGGGATTCGACGACCATAAGAAGGGTATGGTTGCCCCCAATTGGAACGCGGTCGGCAAAGGACGCCTCTATTACTACGCGGTGGACAGCGTCGATTACGCGGTACAGCAGTTCTGGACCGCCAGGGAAGGTCAAGACGATTCTAAGGGACTGAGGATACGGGGCGACGGCGATGCTGCTCGCGAAGCGCGGTCCAGATGGCCCGCCGGAATGGACATTCCCGTGCTGAAGCCCGGCGAACTGGATGCCTTTCTGGAAAGTCAGCCTTCACGCGGCGGCCACAGCCTGAGCCCGACTTCGAACCCTGTAGAGCAGTACGAGCTGTTTCTGCGGAACATCCTCAGTCTTGACGACTGGCGCCAAGCTGGTCGCTGACGGCCCCGAGCATCACTCAAGCCGCCTGCCCCGGCACCAATCCAACCCCCTGATCGCTCGCCTTCGCTACTGCCCGTCGCGGATCCAACGCATCCCTCACCGCCTCCCCAATAAAGATCAACAACGTCAGCAACATCGCCAACGTCACGAACACAAAGAACCCCAACCAGGGCGCCTGAAGATTCGCCTTCGCCGACGACAGCAACCGGCCCAATGACGGCGAGTCGATCGGCAACCCAAATCCCAGGAAGTCCAACGCAGTCAACGCCGTGATCGACCCGTTCAATATGAACGGCAGATACGTCAACGTCGCCACCATCGCATTGGGCAACACATGCCGACGAAGGATCGTCAGGTTCGACACCCCTAACGACCGCGCCGCCAGAACAAACTCGTAGTTCCGCGCCCGCAGGAACTCGGCGCGCACCACGCCCACCAGTGCCATCCAACTGAACAGCCCCAGGATCCCCAGCAGCCAGAACACGTTCGGCTCCACAATGCTCGCGAGAATGATCAGCACGAACAGGATCGGCAGCCCCGCGAAGATCTCCACCACCCGCTGGCCCAGAAGGTCGACAAGCCCCCCGAAATAGCCCTGCACTGCCCCAACCAGCACGCCGATCGACGAACTGATCAGCGTTAGCGCCAAGCCGAACAGCACCGACAGCCGGAACCCATACAGCAACTTCGCGAACACGTCCGTTCCACCACCGTCGGTGCCGAGGTAGTGCCTGCCGTCAGGCGGCGACGGAGTCACCTCATAGGAGTAGTCAACAGTGTTGTAGGAATACCGCACCGGTGGCCAGAGCGCCCAGCCGTCCGCCTTGATCAACTCCGCCACGTACGGATCGCGGTAGTCCGCCTCGGTCTCCAGCACGCCGCCGAGTTCGACCTCCGTGTACATCGCGAACATGGGGAAATGCAGCTCGCCCTTGTACGAGAACACGATCGGTTTGTCGTTGGCGATGAACTCGGCAAACATCGAGGCCACGAACAGCACCAGGAAGATCCAGAACGAGTAGTACCCGCGCCGGTTCGACTTGAAGAGTTCGAGTCGCCGCTGGTTGATTGGGGACATCAGCTACCCTCGGGTCTCGAAGTCGATGCGCGGATCGACGAACGTGTAGACGATGTCGCCGATGAGCTGCATGACGAGCCCGATCAGCGTGAACACGAACAGCGTGCCGAAGAAGATCGGATAGTCGCGCTTGACGACGGCTTCGTAGCCGAGCAGGCCGATGCCGTCGATCGAGAAGATTACCTCGATCAGGAGCGCGCCCGTGAACAGGAGGCCGACGAACGCGGCCGGGAAGCCGGCGATGACGATGAGGATGGCGTTGCGGAACACGTGGCCGAACAGGACGCGCTTCTCGGTCAGGCCCTTCGACCGGGCGGTCAGGACGAACTGCTTGTTGATCTCCTCGAGGAAGCTGTTCTTCGTCAGCATGGTGAGCGTTGCGAAGCCACCGAGGGTGAGCGCTGTGAGGGGCAGGGCGAGGTGCCAGAAGTAGTCCGTGACCTTGCCGGCGAGCGTCAGGTCGTCGAAGTGCTCGGAGACGATGCCGCGCATGGGGAACCAGTCGAGATAGGTGCCCCCGGCGAACAGGATGATCAGCACCACCGCGATGAGGAACCCGGGGATGGCGTAGGCGACGAACACGACCGCGCTCGACCAGACGTCGAACGCGGTGCCGTCGCGCACGGCCTTGGCCACGCCGAGGGGGATCGAGACGCCGTAGATCAGCACCAGCGACCAGAGTCCGAGCGAGACCGAGACGGGCAGCCGCTCCACCACGAGGTCGAATACCGGGCGGTTCTGGAAGTAGCTCTCGCCGAACTCCAGGCGCACGTAGTTCCACAGCATGAGGAAGAACCGCTCGTGCGGCGGCTTGTCGAACCCGAATGCCTTCTCCATGCGCGCGACGAACGCGGGGTCGAGTCCCTCGCTGCCGGTGTAGGACGACTGCGACGACGGCCCCATGCTCGTGGGCGCCGACACCGAGGCCGTTGTCGAGATGTCGAGCCCCTGCGCCTGGACGATGGCCTGTTCCACGGGGCCGCCCGGCGCGAACTGCACGAGGATGAAATTGACGACCATGATGCCGAACAGCGTCGGCAGGATCAGCAAGAGGCGGCGAAGAACGTACCGGCCCACGCTACTCTCCGAGGTACTCGGCGACCCTGGCGGCGCGCGCTTCGTCCCACCACCACGATTCGGTCCACACCTCGCGCGACAGCTTGCCGGCGTCCACCCAGTCGTACCGGTCCCAGTGACCGATGCCGATCTTGGTCCTGCTCATGCCCGGGATGAGGTAGAAGTTCCACAGCATGACGCGGTCGAACGCGCGAATGGCGGCGACGTAGTCGTCCCAGGTATTCGCCGACTTGACTGCCTCCAGAAGGTGGTCGACGGCGGGGTCCCGGATATTGGGATAGTTGGCGCCGTACTGGTGGTCTGCCTCGGCGCTCGAGAAGCGCGCCATGGCGTGCGTCGGCGTGAAGTCCGTGATGAACCACATGTCGCCGCCGTCGAAGTCGCCGGAAAGCATGCGGAACACCCACTGGGAGGTCTCCGGTGACTTGATCGTCGACGTGATGCCGAGGCGTTCCAGGTTGCGCAGATAGGGCATCATCGAAGCCGCCATGCCCGGTGGTATGACCAACATGCGGAGATGGAACGCCTCCCCCGTGACGCTGTGGACGAGGCGCCCGTCTTCGACGTTCCAGCCGGCTTCCTTCAACAGCGCCGCCGCCCTGACCAGGTTGTCGCGGTGCCACCCGCGGCCGCCGTTGGGCGGTGGCCGGTAAGGCTCGGTGAAGACGCGCGGCGGGACGAGGTCCCGGATCGGCTCGAGGTATTTCAGTTCCCGCTCGCTCGGCAAGCCGCGCGACGCTAGGACCGAGCCGTGGAAGAAACTCTCCGCCAGGCCGTAGAAGTCGTAGTTGCGCCAGTTGATCCACTCGTAGTCCGCGACCAGCCACAGGGCTTCGCGCACCCGGACGTCCCGAAAGCGCGGCTGGTCGAGGTTCCAGAACAGGGCCGCCCACAGTCCCGCCGGGTGGTTCACGGGCAGCCAGTGCTGCCTGAACATCCCGGCGCGCTTGGCCGGAAACTCGTAGGCGGTGTTCCAGAGCCTGGGGACGCCCTCGACGTTGACGTCGACCACATCGCCCTTGAGCGACTCGGCCTGGATCTGGCCGTCGCGGAAGTAGTCCCACTTCACTTCGTCGAAGTTGTAGCGGCCGCGCATGACCGGCAGGTCCCGTCCCCAGTAGTCCTCGACGCGCTCGTAGCGGATCCAGCGGCCGACGCGCAGTTCCTTCACGCGGTAAGGGCCGGAACCGAGCGGCGGGGTGATGCTGGTCTTGCCCAGGTCCCGGTCCGCCCAGAAATGCGCCGGCAGGATCGGCTTCGAGCCGATGACGATGGGCAGCAGCGGATCGCCCCTCTGGCCCTCCCGGATATTGAAGCGGATCTCGCGGGGTCCGATGATCTCGAAGGACTCGATGGGGCTCAGCGGCGTGGCGATCGTCGGGGAAGCCTCCGTGGTGAATCGCGTGAACGTGAAATGCACATCGTCGATGGTGACGGGCTTGCCGTCGTGCCAGCGCGCGCCGTCGCGGATCCTGAACGCGATCCACGCGCCGTCGTCGGCCACCGCGATGCCCTCGGCGAGCCGGCCGTAGATCGACGCCGGCTCGTCCGCCGACCAGTCCATCAAGGCGTCGTGCACCAGGTTCGCGTAGGGCCGCTCGACGTCCACGCCGAGCACGCGGTGCCCGGCGGGCACGGAACAGGGATTGATGTTGTCCCATTGGCCCGAGACCGAGATGCGCATCCTGCCGCCTTTCGGCGCGTCGGGATTGACCCAGTCGAAGTGCTGGAAGTCGGGAGGGTATTTGGGCTCGGCGAGGAAGGCGTAGGCGTGCTTGTAGTCGATCTCGGAGGGCGGCGCGTCGTCCGCGAGCGCCGGCAGGGTGAGGATAGCCGCTGTGATAGTCGCGGTTGTGAGGTGACGCTTTCCCATGGCGCGGAAACCTAACACGAGCGATGCTTTATCTTTCGAATGACGATGCGCAGGAGAGTTGAGGCTTTGGGCGCTCTCGCCATGTCGGAGACCTGCTGGCTTGGTTGACCGCCTGAAGTTCTCGGTGTCATTCTCGCGTCCGCCAACGCAGAGGAGAAGTCGGCCTCCCATTGGCCCCATGGTCACCGTAAGGTGCCGTCCAGAGACGAATCAGAGTGAAGACAATGCCCACAGCACGAGAGTTTCGAGACGAATTGACCCGACAACTTGCGAGAGCAGAGAGGTCGGGGGCTAAGCAGGTCCAAATTCGATCCGGCGACTTGCATCGGAGAGTCGGCGACTATCCTGGCCCAGACCATAGGATGCCAATCTGTTGCAGCGTGATGTATCAAGCCATGAGCCATGCGGATACGATTGTCGATGCTCCGCCCAAGGGAAAGGGTGCGTCGCTTACGATCCAATACGTCCTTCCACGATGAATACCGATTGCCTAGCGTCGCGCAAATTGCGTGGGGCGGTCGCTGCCAGAGTTAATTGTTACAGGCAACATAAGGGACATCGCGGCGGGCGAACTGGTATTTGACAGCTTCCATATCGTCACACCGGGCGATTGGCTGAAGAGGGAGGAAGACTGACATGGCGACGTTGACGATTCGGATTCCCGACGATCACCGCGACCGATTGGCTGCCATGGCCGCACGGCGCGGTCTGAGCCTGAACAAGCTGATGCAGGAATTGTCCATTCGGGCCTTGGCCGAACACGACACCGAAATGCGATTCCGGTTGCGGGCGTCGCGCGGCGAACCAGCGGTTGGGCTGAAGTTGCTCGACGAACTGGATTACAGGCATTCATCGGCCGGCGAATAGCGCGTCGGGCGGCTGATCGACGTTGACATTGGCGAGGTTTGCTGCGTCGGGTTCCCGCGAACCCAGACTACCTTAGGATCACGACAATGAAGGGCGTCCAGTTCGTGATTGACGACAAGGGAGACCGCACGGCGGTGATGATTGATCTCAGCATCCACAGCGAGTTGTGGGAGGATTTCTTCGACGCTGTTATTGCGAACCAGCGGCAGGACGAGCCGCGGGAGCCCTTGGAGGAAGTTCGGCGCAAGGTCCTCGGAAACTGACGGTTGGAGTACGAAATCGCGTTCGTCAGGTCTGCGCGCCGAGATCTCGAACGCGTGCCTCGGCAAGCTGCGCGCTCGCACCGTGACGTAGTCTAGAATTGCGTCAACTTTAACTTCATGTCTGGACCCTATGCGGTCAATCTCAATGGTAGAGCTGAGACAGGATGCTGAAGGTGTCTTGCGCCGGGTGAATCAAGGCGAGGAATTGATCCTCACCTACCGGGGCAAGCCCGCAGCTCGTTTGACGCCCTATACTGCGTCGACGCCGCAGCCGAATGATCCTCTCTATCGTCTGCCTCATCACGCCGCGACCGGCGGGGAACCGCTCCAGAACAAAGACATCGACGGGATAGTCTATGGCCGGTGAGGCATTTGTCGACACCAGCGGGTTCTTTTCGTAGCTGGTGCAAGAGGATGGCATGCATCGGCGTCTTTTGATCGGGTAGAGGAGTTTGCGATGAAACGCGTTGTAGTCACCGGTGAGAGTCAATGCGGCCTGGAAGACTTTGACGATCCCGGCGTCGCCGAGAACTACGCCAAGATCAAGATTCATGCAGCACCCCTGTGCACCGAGTTCCACGTGTTCCTGAGAGGCATGAAACGTCCTCTCGGCGGTCACGAGGCCGCGGGCGAAGTCGTCGAGATCGGTCCGGCGGTGACCATGGTCAAGCCCGGCGACCGCGTCGTGGTGATGCCGCAGAGCGGCTGCGGCGTCTGCGATCTCTGCACTTCGGGAGATCACATCTACTGCCCGGACAAGAAGGACCCGAAGGAAATCTGCGGCAACGAGACCGGTACCGCTACCCTCGGACAATACTGCGTGCAGCAGGACTGGCTGCTGGTGCCGATCCCGGACGACATCTCCTACGACCACGCCAGCATGGCCTGCTGCGGCATGGGTCCCGGCTTCAACGCCAACCAGACCATGCAGGTCATGCCCACGGACACGGTGCTGATCTCGGGCCTGGGGCCGGTGGGACTTGGTACCGCGATTACCGCTCTCTATCGGGGCGCGCGTGTTCTCGGGCTTGAAATGAATCCCTACCGGGTCGCTCTCGCCAAGGACATGGGCGTTGAAGCCGTCGTCGATCCCACCAGCGAAGATGCGCTGGACGAAATCATGAATCTGACTGACGGCAAGGGCGTGGACAAGAGCGTCGAATGCAGCAGCGTCGAGACGGCGCCGGAGTTCCTGGTCCAGGCGGCTGCACTCAGGGGTCACATCGCGTCCCCGGGCTGGGGAGGCCCGCTGAATGCGAGGGACGTCAACCGCAAGGGACTGACCGTGCACGGCTGCTGGCACTGGAATCACCAGCGTGACGCCAGCGTCATGATGGGTACGATTCGCGGTGCCGAGTCCTTGCTCGACAAGGTGATCACGCATACTTTTCCGTTCAGCGAGGTCCAGCAGGCGCTGGAGGTCCGGGCCAGCAACCAGTGCGGCAAGATCATCCTGCACCCCCAAGAGAGCTGAAGACAGGAGAACTGAGGACTTGAAGACCGTTGCCATCACCGGCGTCGAGCAGTGCGAACTGATCGACCGGCCCGTCCCCCACGCGAAGGACGACTTCGTGGTCGTCAAGGTACTGTCTGCGCCGCTCTGCACCGAGTACGCGGACTACGCGGACGGCTGCGCGCGGGCGGAGTTCCAGCGGGGCGACGAGGATCCTTCCTGCCTGGGCCATGAAGCCGCGGGGGAGGTCGTTGAGGTCGCGAGACCTGGCAAGGTGAACGTCGGCGACCGGGTGGTCGTGATGCCGGGGTTCTGGTGCGGCAAGTGCCGTTTCTGCCTGAGCGGTGCCTACATCCACTGCCAGGACCCCGTCGATCCCCACGCGTCCTGCGGCACGGAAGCCGGCGCTGCCGCCTACGCCGAGTATTGCCTGAAGCAGGACTGGCTGGTCCTGCCGATCCCGGACGAGATGTCGTTCGATCACGCCAGCATGGCCTGCTGCGGGCTCGGTCCCGCCTGGAACGCCATGGAGACCATGCAGGTGTCCGGTACGGATACTGTCCTGGTAAGCGGCCTCGGGCCTGTGGGCCTCGGCACGGTGATCAATGCCGCCTACCGCGGTGCGCGGGTCATCGGCGTAGCGCGCAACAGCTATCGCAGCCAGCTCGCGAAAGACCTCGGCGCGGAAGTCGTGCTCAATCCGGAAGAGGACGACGTGGTGGCCGAGGTTCTTGAGCGTACTGGGGGTCTCGGCGCGTCCAAGTCGGTAGAGACCAGCGGCCAGTCACGCTACATGGACCTCCTGTTGCCGGCCACCCGCCGCCTGGGAGACTTCGCGTTCGTGGGTGAGTCCGGCGGCTACACCATCGAGGTCAGCGACGGCATGATCAGGAACGGCCTGCACCTGCACGGCATATGGCACTGGAGCCTGGCCGACGCGCCGGACATGCTGAAGATGATTTCCGAGGTGGGCGATTCGCTCGACCGGTTGATCACCCACCACTACCCCCTTTCACAGATCGAAGACGCTTGGAGACTGCAGATGAGCGGCATGTGCGGAAAGGTCATGGTGCATCCCCATGACTGATCAACTATGGAATGAACACAAGGGAGCGTCGGGCCCCGGCGCGGGCAAGCACATCGTGCTGGTCAGCGGCGACGAGGAGTACCGCTCGGAAGAGGCGCTGCCCATGATGGCGAAGATCCTGTCGGCGCATCACGGCTTCGACTGCACGGTGCTGTTCGCGATCGACCCGGAGACCGGCGAGATCGACCCCGAGCACCAGACCAACATCCCGGGTCTCGAGGCGCTGGATTCCGCTGACCTGATGCTGATCTTCACCCGCTTCCGGGAACTGCCCGACGCGCAGATGAAGCACATCGTCGACTACGTCAATTCGGGCCGCCCGATCATGGGTCTCAGAACGGCGACGCACGCCTTCCAGTACAGCCGCGACAAGACCGGTCCCTACGCCAAGTACGACTGCACGAACGAGGAGTTCGAGGGCGGTTTCGGCCGGCAGGTCCTCGGCGATACCTGGGTGGCGCACCATGGCCACCACGGGTACGAAAGCACCCGCGCCCTGATCAACCCTGGGTCGAAAGACCATCCGATCCTGCAGGGAGTCGAGGACGTCTGGGGAACGACGGATGTCTATGCCGTCGGCGAGTTGACGGGCAATCCGCAGGTCCTGCTGGACGGCCAGGTCCTCGTCGGCATGAACCACGACGACGAACCCAAGCCCGACACGATCACCATGCCCATCGCGTGGATAAAGGAATACACCGGTGACGAGGGCAGGGCGTCGCGGGTTTTCTGCACCACGATGGGTGCCGCTACGGACCTCAGAAGTGACGACCTGCGCCGCCTGCTGGTCAACGCCGCGTATTGGGGCATGAGGATGGAGGACAGCATCGACCCGACCCGCAGCGTCGATACAGTGGGCGATTACAACCCGACCCCGTTCGGCTTCGGCACACACCAGAAGGGCCGGCGCCCGTCCGACTACGCCTGATCATGTTGCGTGTTCCGACAATACCGACCCTGTTGATATCCGTGGCAGTCTTTGCCCTGTCTGCGGTAGGTCCCGTGGTCACCGGCAAAGACTCTTTTCACCTGAGTTACGCCGTCCACGGATTGTTGTCGGCGGCTGTAACGTACTACTTTCTGCGCTATCAGGCGCTTTCGGCGATGGAGAGGTGCACGGTACAGGGAGTGATCGGATCCATGCTGATCATCTACGGTTTCCACGGCATGGGGAGCTTGCTTGGTCGAGGAGATTGGTTGATCGGAGTTCTGTTAATCGTTGCGGGTGTCTCTGTTCTCTTTTCTCCGCACCTGTTCAAGGAACGTCTGGAACGCCGACAGGAACAGTGGGACCAGGCAGCTCGCTACTGGAAGCGGAAACGGCTCGAGCGCCGCAAGTCGGCCTCGTAGGTCCGGTTCGCACAGGAAGAGCCTGAAGCCGTCCGACTACGCCTGATCATGTTGCGTGTTCCGATAGTCGCGTCCCTGTTGATCTCTGCGGTGGTCGTTGCCGTGTTCGCGGTGCTTCTTGCGGCCGCTGGTGTTGACGTATTGAGTCCGGGTTGTGCCGTTCTGGGGATATTGGTCGCGACCATAACGTGCTCAGTGTTGCGCCAGCAGGTGATGGCGTTGACGGAGAGGTGCACGATGGGCGGAATCGTGGGTTCCGCGTTTATCGTCCTGGCTTTCCACAATGTCGGCGGATGGCTTGGCTTTCAGGGCATACCTGAGTTGTTGATCGGAGTCGCGTTGTTCGTTACGGGTGTCTTTGAGATCGTGTCGCCACATCTGTTCAAGGAGCGTTGGGAGCGGAAGAAGGAGGAGTGGGACCAGGCAGCGCACTAATGGAAGCGGCGGCGGCTTGAGCGGCGCAAGTCGGCCTCGTAATTCCGCTACGCGTTTGCGGCCCCATCACTCGGTTCGCGAGGACCTTCTCGGCAAGGATGCCTGAGGGGCATCGGCACTTCAGAGACTCATATGGCTGATTGCCGACCAGCCAGAATCAATCAGCAGTGCTCGGAGTAGGGCGGACGGTCGGCACGCCTGTCACTTTCCTCGTCCTCGAACGCTGGAGCCAAGCCGTTGCGTAGCCGACACGCCAGACCATAACTTTTGCCGACTGCCATTTTGCTGATAGTTTCATTTATGGGATCGGGCGATTGCATCAAAAAAACTTGACATGCCTTTCCTCGCAGTCGCAGTTTTCTTCGCTTGCGCCTTCCGGGAAAGGGAATGAACGACACGGGGACGCAGGCAGATGTCCTGAGGTGGTTGGCGAGACGGCGTGTGACCGTGCCGGATCGCGTGATCGGCTACATGCATCGCCCGGAGGTCGTGGCGCAGTGCGTTCCTTCCGATCGTCCCCTGACGATCGTGCATGCGCCGGCGGGGTTCGGCAAGACGACCCTGGTGGCGGAATGCTGCCGCGCGGAGGCGGTCTCCGGCATACCGACTGCGTGGCTCGTTCTGGACGAGCGGGATGACGAGGAGACGCTCGACACGTACCTCGCATTCGCGTTCCGCGAGGCTGGACTGAACATCGGCGGCCTGTTGCCGGATGCCGCTCGAATGCATGAGTCGGACCGTCGGATATCGATCGCTTTGCGCGCGGTCGAGGCCGATGTGCGCCCGTGGGTACTCGCGCTGGATGAAGTGGAACGGGTGAGCGAGATCGGATTGCCGGTTCTCAACGAACTGTTTCGCGGCGAAATTCCCAACCTGCATATCGTGCTGACCTGTAGACAGTTTCCGGACGGTATGGATATCGCCTGGCCACTTTTCGACCGGGCGAAGGTCATTACGGCCAGGGAACTGCGGTTCTCCGGGACGGAGATGGCGCGATTCTTCGGCGGCGAGCTTTCCCGACGGGAAATGGCACGGGTAGCGAGAGAGTCTGCCGGGTGGCCCCTGGCGCTGCATGTAGAGCGGGAGAAGTGGGAACGGGGCCGTGCCGAGAGCGCGCAAGGTACTGGTGATGCGGTGGAGTACCGGCTGGAGTCGCGCCTCTGGTACGACCTGTCTGATGAAGAGCAGGCACTGGTACTCGACGCGGGGATTCTCGAGTGGATGGACGCCGAACTCCTCGACGAAGTGCTGGAAGGCAAGGACCTGATGGCCAGGCTGCACTCGCTGCCGGGCCTGGCGGGTCTGCTGCAACCCATGCGCGGGGGTGGGCGCAAGGTCTGGCGCCTGCACGCGCTGGTGCACGAGCTCTGTGTCGACCGGCGCCGCACGGAAACGCCCGCGCGATACCGATCGATCCACCGGCGGCTGGCCAGGGCGCTTGCGCGGCGCGGCGATACGCTGGCGGCAGCGCGTCACGCGGCCCAGGCCGAGGATGCGGCGCTGGTCGGAGAGATCGTGACCCGGGCGGGCGGCGTCCAATTGATGTTGCGGGAGAATTCGGAGCGGCTGCTGGCGGTGAACCGGCTGCTCGATGACGGGACACTCGCCCTGTTTCCCAGGCTGTTGCTCGTGCGGATTGTTGCTGAGGTGTACAGGGGAGAGGTTGAGGAAGGGGGACGGCAGTTTGCCGAGGTGGAGCCCGAACTCCGTGCGGCGGCTGCGAACGACCGGCAGTTGGAGTGTGACCTCAACCTGGTGGAAGCGATCCTCGCTCACAACGGCAGCGAACCGGTCAACTCGCCGCGGCAGCGGCGCGTGTTCGAGGCATCCGCGCGGTTGGCTCGCGAGCCCGACGTGGATTCGGTCGTGCGCGGGGACATGGAGCTTTCGATGTGCTACCTGCACAGTCTCAAGGCGGAGTTTGGTCCCGCGCTTGAGAGGGCGCGGCGCGCGCGATTCAGTCTTGGCGACGAGTCGCCCTACCTGCAGATGGTGGCCGACTTTCAGTGCGGCCAGGTGGCGATGGCGCGGGGGAGGGTGGAGGAGGCTGCCGCGTGGTACCGAAAGGGTATGACGGCCTCAAGGGAGCAGTTCCTGATCAACCCGCGGGTGGGCGCGATTGCCATAGTGCTGACCGAGGAGCTCGATTTTGAGCGCAACCGTGTGGACAGCCTGAAGGCGATACCCCTGGCTCGCGCATCCGGGGATCCGGCCTCGGCCGAAATGGCGGTGGAAATTGCACGTGAGACTCGAGGAATAGACTATGCGCTGAAGGTCGCGGAAGCGTCGTGGGACGGGGCGCGGCGCGTGGGACGGCCGCGGCTCGAACGTTATCTCGCAGGACTCTTCGTCGCATCGCTTACGGTGGCGGGACGCGTTGAGGAGGCAGAGGCGCACTGGCGGGAACAGGCGCTTCCGCAGTCGTTCGAGGGCTGTGTCGATCTTGCCGGGCAGAGCTGGCGAGAGATGGAAGTGATGTCTGGCGCGAGACTCCGGCTGTACACGGCTCGGGGCGACTTCGAAGCCGGCCGCAGGCTCGTGGCCGATCTGCTCGACGTCGTGGGCCGACGCGGGCTTCGCCGGACCGAGATGCGGGCGCTCGCGCAGGCGATGGCGCACGAGCACGCGGCGGGCAGACCGGAGCTGGCTTTGGGGCACCTGGCCGCGTTCCTGGAGCGCTTTGCCGAAACCGACTACGCGCGGCCCATGGTGCGCGAGCGCTCGTCCGCAGTTCCAGTCCTTGAGCAGTTCCTCGACACCAAGCCCGATCTGCACCTCGAAGATCTGGCGGCGGACCTGCTGATGGCGGCCCGGACGGCTGACAGCGATGCGGTACCAAAGCTGAGCGCCCGCGAGTTCGAGGTGCTGCGCCGGCTGGAAACACGGACGGACCGGCAGATTGCGGTGGAGCTCGGTCTGACGCGGGATGGCGTGCGCTACCACGTGCGGCATCTGTTCGACAAGCTCCGCGTACGTGGCCGCAGGGCGGCAACGGAGCGTGCCCGTTCTGTTGGCATCCTGTAAGTCCTTCCGCCCGGGGCACGCGCGGCTCGCTCGCGAACCGGGCCGCCGGGCCACTTCTCACCATTCGATGGACGCAAGGAACTCCGAAGCAATGGCGTTGAATTCCTGGGGCTTCTCAAAGTACGTGGAGTGTCCCGCCCCGGTGACCCGCTTGAGCGGTGCGCCGATGTCGTTGGCGACGGATTCGAGGACTGCCGGCGGGAACAGCGGGTCGAGGTCGCTCGAGAGGACCAGGAACGGAACGCCCGAGTCCTTCACGGCAGCGGGTTCCACGTACACCGCGTCGTCGCGCAGGTTTGGCCGTGCCTGGGTGTTGAATGCGGAGATCTGACGGTATAGCACCGCGCCGGCGGGATGGCGCCTGGCGAATTCCGCGCTGTATGCCCGGTTAATCAATCCCCCGGCTGCGGCCAGTCGTTCGGTTATCTGGCGCCTGTTGGCGACCGTAACCTCCGTGCGGACGGCGCCCGGGGTGTTCCCGAGCAGAACGCCGGTCACCCGATCCGTCCGGTAGACCGCCATCCGAACCCCCGTCCAGCCGCCCATCGACTGGCAGACGATGGCCGCCCGCTCGATGCCAGCCGCATCCATCACCGCGGCGACATCCGCCTCGTAGTGCGCCGCGCTCTGTTGCTCGGGCGGGCAGCGGGATCGCCCGAAACCCCTGTGGTCGAACACGACTACATGGTGATCCGCCGAGAACACGGGCACCTGTTGCCACCAGCTCGCCGCATTGCCGCCCGCGCCATGGGCAAAGACCAGCGCGGGTCCGTCCGGCTCGCCATAGGTGTCGTAGTAGATCGATATCTCGCCGTTTTGCGCGTAGGGCATGGGGCTCTCCGAGGTTTGTTCGTACGGCAAGACTAATACGTCGCCGGAGCGGACGTCCCCGCCGTTGGCGTCCCCGTTTCAGCATCGGCTCGCGTGGCAAGGCCGGAACCCCAAGACCCGCCGCGGCAATGCCCTCCAGGCGCGAAGTGGTCCGCCCACGTGCCATCGCTGCGGTCGTTCAGTCGCCGATAGGACGCATTGCGCCTGCCGAGCCGTGTCCCGGCTTGACTGGCTCCAAGGGGCGGTTCAGCTACTCGTCAGCACCAAACGCCCGCAACGCTTCTTCGCGCGTTTCGTGGAGTTCGAGCGCCCGGGCGAGACCTGTTGTCGCCAGGAGGGAGCGCAGGAAGCTGTTTTCCGGCGAGCAGACCGCAAAACGCGCCGAACAGCGGGCTTGCGTCCGCGCCGCGATCAGCATGGCGCGGATACCTCCACTGGCGATGTAGGTCAGATCCTTCGTGTCCAGGATCATCGGGCCGGTTCCGAGGCGCCGCACCAGATCGTCCAGGAAAAGACTGAACCCCTGCGCACCGGACCAGTCGACACGACCGGCGACCGAAACGACGAGGACGCCGCCTACTCGATCACTGTCCAGTTCCATGTGTCGCCTTGGGTCCCGTGCCGACTGCCGATGACCAGACAATACCGCTGGTGGGGCCGTGTGGACCATCTATAAGAAGATATTGGGTCACCGATAAGAAGAATGCGAGGCGCCTTGCCGAACGTAGACAGGACAACGGGCCGCCAGACCCCATTTCGGATGTGAGAAAAGGCGTCCAGAACACCCACACGCCTGGATGCTCCTTTCCAAGCTGGCCATGACGCGCGGGAATCAGTATCGGCTCAACTGTCTCGACGGTCCACCAACTTGCGGATACGGTCCCGCGTGTAACAGTTTTCGGCTTCGAAGAATGGAACTTCGATAGACATCCAGAGGGCATCCGACAGGTAATCTTCAATGGGAAACACGGTACACGCTTCTCGAGCGACGAAGGGATCCGCCTCGGCGACCGCGAAGCGAGCGACATCATCGTCAGATAGCTGACGCAGGACAAAGAGATGACGATTGGCCCTGGACAAGGGGTACCGGTGCGAATGAAACAGGAATCTGTTGGTAGCCCTCACCTTCATCCGCTTTGGCGATCGGGCCCAGCAAGACGTCAGTCACGTTGAGGTCGACCAGAATGATGTCGTAGCCGTGGGCCAGGCACGGCTCATCTTCGCACACGTCAAAGAACCAGTCTGTTCTCTCGATCGACTCTGGGACGGCGACGACGATTGCCAGTTCGGATTCCGCGAGCGCATCGCAGGCGAGAAGGGCTAGGAGAGCGGCGAGAGCGAACTTCAACGGAATCGAAACCAAGCCGCCGGGACGTCTCAACTATACATTGAATCTGGTGGCTAGGACCCGTTCCTCGCCGTAGATATTTGCGGTTCGGTACTCTAGTGTGCGGACTTCAGGTACAGGACGACACCGACATGCCGACCTACCAATACTGCGACGCCCTGCAGGCCGAACTCAGCGAGACCGGCGTGCTCACGGCGACGCTGAACCGTCCGGAACGGCTGAACGCGTTCGACGGCGAACTGCGGGAAGCCATCTACAACATGCTGGCCGATGTGCGCGAAGACGGCGACGTGCGCGCCCTTGTGCTGACGGGCGCGGGCCGTGCCTTTTGTTCCGGTGCGGACCTTGGCGCTGCGGACCAGCGCAAGTGGCCGTCCCGTCCCCACGAGCCGAGGTTCATGTGGTGTGTGGACCTGCTGGAGATGCCCAAGCCGACGATCGCCGCGATCCACGGCGCCGCCGCCGGCGGCGGGCTGGGCCTCGCGCTCCTGTGCGATATCCGCATCTGTTCGGATCGCGCGCGCCTCATTCCGATCTGGAACAAGCGGGCCATTCATCCTGACGACCTGGTGACATGGACGTTGCCGAGGCACGTCGGCTACAGCCGCGCGCTCATGTGGTTGTACCTGGCCGAAGACATCCCGCTCGACGAAGCGAAGAGCACCGGCCTCGTCATGGACATATGCGCGCCCGAAGACCTGATGCCGCGCGCGCAGGCGCTCGCGGAGAAGCTGGCGGCGGGACCCACGCTGAACTATGCGCTGACCAAGCAGGCGGTGCTGCGAGGACTGCTCCGGGAGCCGAAGGACTCGGCGATGATCGAGGTGTGGGGACAGAATCGCGCCTCCGAAAGCGAGGACCGCGAGGAAGGGGTACGCGCTTTCCGGGAGCGACGCGCACCCGTGTTCAAGGGGCGTTAGCGCGCATCGCGTCGCCCGCCAGCGCGACGGAATCGGGCGCCAAGTCGACATCCCGCCTGCAGCATCGATCCCGAGACCGAACGTCGTGAACAAGTTGTCCTTCCTCTCCAGTCCCGGCGCGTGGAAATACGCGCCGGCGCTGATCGCCCTGGCGGCGGCGCTGTGGGCGGGTCATCCGGCCCTGGCGCTCGTTGCGGGCGCCGCAGTGAGCCTGGCGCTGCAGCCCGATTGGCCGGCGTACGTCAACCGCGCAGGCCAGCTTTGCCTGAAGGCCGCGATCGTGTGCCTGGGTTTCACCCTGAACGTCCAGGTCCTCTGGCAGACCAGCCGGGACTACTCGTGGCTGGTCCTCGTATTTGTCGCCTGCACCCTGATCGCCGGGCTCGTCATCGGTCGGCTGTTGAGAGTGGATGCGGACCAGTCGCGGCTCCTGAGCACGGGGACCGCGATCTGCGGCGGCACCGCGATCGTGACGCTTGCGCCCATCATCCGCGCCCGGCCCGCGTCGGTGGCGATCTGCATCGGGATCGTGTTCATCCTGAACGCCATCGCGATCCTGGTGTTGCCCGGGCTTGGTCACTACCTGCAGATGACGCAGGACCAGTTCGGCGTCTGGGTGGCGCTCGCGATCCACGATACGAGTTCCGTGGTAGGGGCCGCCGCGATCTTCGGCGACCGGGCCCTGGAAGTCGCGACGACGGTCAAGCTGGTCAGGACGCTGCTGCTCATCCCGGTCGCGCTGCTGGCGGGAGTGCTGTTGCGGCAGAGCGAGGCAAGGCTGCGGATACCAGCGTTCCTGCTCCTTTTCGTGGCCGCATCCCTGGCGGGAAGCCTGCTGCAGCCGCCGGTCGAGATCGTCGCGCAGACGAAGGCGTTGAGCCACTTCCTGCTCATCGTGGCGCTCTTCTGCATCGGGATGGAGATCCGTCGCGCGACCATCGCGTCGCTGAACGGCCGGGCCATCTGGCTCAGTGTCACGCTGTGGCTGATCCTGTTGCCGGTCACGCTCTTCGCCGCGCTGACCCTGTGATGGGAATATCGATAGAGTGAACGGTTTCTTCATCCGCGGTTTCGACTTCGATAATGTCTGACCGCATGAACATCCTTTCCGTACGTCTGGACTGGCAAAGCGTTCTGAGCCTCGCACTCGTCGCGGGCTTCTTCATCCTGACGTTGATTCCCTGACGTCGATCCTGCGCGTCGCTCGGACGCGATAAACCCGGACTCACTCCGCACGTAGACTCTTGAGCAATCAGCTCAAGTGCCGGAAGGCGGCGGACAAGGTCAATGTCGCCGCACGTCGAACTCTTTCCGGATTTCGTTTACGGCGTCCGTGATCTCCGCGGGCAGCGGATCGATTTCTTCGCCGAGGTCGAGTCTTGTCGCAAACCAGAGGGGCTCCAGTTCCTCGACGAGGCCGGTTTCCTCCATGATCCGCTTGACCTGCATCCCATGGCCGGCCGCGACCATCCCGACAAACGAGTCCGTCAATCCGGGCCACTCTTCGCGCTTGTAGTCGGCATCTGCATGAACGGCGCGTTCCAGGGTATGCACGGCTTCCGTCCAGTTGCCTCGATCTGCCAGAACATCGGACAGCGTATGCAAAGCAGCCGCGTCCTCCGGCGCCAACGCGACGGCACGCCGTGCGTAGGCGTCAGCCTCTCCCAAGCGAGACAAGTCGTCCTGCCAGAGAATTGCTTCGGCCCAGATGTGCCATGCATCGGCGCACGTCGGGTCGATCTCCGTTGCCTCTCGACAAACGGACTCCGACTCGCGGAACCGGTCAGAGAGATTGAGCAGTCTGCTCGCTGTGGCCATTAGCGACGCCACCTGGCGACGGGTTTCATCGGGGTCATCGACGCGGACATACACCAATGAATTCCGCAACGCGGCAATTGATTCGTCAAGTCGTTCCAGTTCAATGAGCGTGACGCCTTCGGCGCGGAGTGCAAGAACGGCCAATTGACGAACGTCCGTTGGATCAGCCTTGTGTATGTATGCGCGCACGCTGCGCCATGTTGAGAGCGCCTCTTCGCTCCGACCCAGGTCTTTCAGCGCGAGGCCCTTGGTTAACAGCGCCTTGGCGGCAGTGTCGCGCAACCGTTGGGGATCGTCGGAATTGGCGTACTCCAATGCGCGCGACCAGAAGGTCACGGCCTCCTCCCGTTGACCTTTCCTTTCGTAGAGGTCATTGCCAAAGCTCCGCGTCATCTCGGCTGCCATGTAACGGTGGTCCGGGGCGTCGTCCTGGCGGATGTACTCGAGGCTTCGCTTTCCAGCGGCGACAGCGGCCTCGGACTGATCGGATCTGAGAAAGGCGACGCCCGCGCCCGTCAAGGCGCCGAATCCGACGATACGCGGAGCTATCGGGTCGTCGATACGCACCAGTTCCGACGCCCTTTCAAAAGCGGCGATTGCCTCGTCCAGTCGCCCCAGTTCGGACAATGTGTAGCCCAGTGCTGTCCATAGGGCGGCCTCGTCGGGCGTTTCCTCGGTGGCCTCTCGGAATGCCCTTTCTGCTTCCGCAAAGTTGCCAGCCTGGGCCTTCTGTATGCCCTGCTGGATGCTGGGAGAAGCCGCCCGTGACCAGTTCTGCCCTGCGAAGGCGTCATTGATCTCACCGAGGACCGGCGCATTTGCTCCGATCCTTTCAACGACCAGGCCGAGTGCCGTGCGGTGCCAATGTTCGCGACCGGAAAACTCCTCGTCCCCGGCCACATATGTTGTCAGGACGCCGAGCCAGTCGGACATCTCCTTCTCGGGAAGAACCCGCTCGCGCAACGCTTCCAGTACCCGGGGATACATCGGCCGTATCCTGCGGGGACCAAACAGATCGTGGAGGAAGGCCACGAGCCGCGCCAGGCGTTCGCGGCCCGTGCGGGAGAAACGCAAGAGGTAGTAGATGTTGTAGAACCGGTCAGCGACCTCGTACCGGGTTCGCTTTTCCTGCCCCAGGTGCACCTCTCGGGCGTAACCCTTTTCGACCAGTTGCTTGAGTTGCGCACTTGCGTGCGAAGAACTCAGCTTTGCGGCCACGGAAAGCTCCCTTGCGAGCATTGGCCTCCATCCTTTGGCAAGGCAATGGAACACTATTCGCGCCTGAACCGGGAGTGCTTCGATCCGCGCCTTGAAGTAGGGGGTCTGTTCGTCAATGAGCTGCTCCAGATCCTCGAACGGGGAGCCCACCGGCGATTCGATCAGCATGCGGCAGGCGAGGACGAGGAGCCTCGGGTTGCCGCCGGTGAGGCGGCGTATGGTTTCAAGTCTGCCGCGTTCGCGAGCCAGGGCACCCGGGAGGCCGACGGGGCCTTCGCCTTCTTCAAGCGCTTCGAGCATCTGCAGACATTCTTCCCGGCCGACGCCATCAAGCATGAAGAGTCGGAAGAACTCGTAGAACGGCTCGCCGTGGCTCCGGATGTCGTTGAAGACAGCATTTGCAGAGCCGATCAGGAGAATGGTCGGATGTTCGATCAGACTCGCACGCAGCGCGTGAATCTGGCGTTCGTCCCGTAGCTGGCCAAAGACAAGGTCGAGGTTTTCGACGAACAGGATCAGCCGCTTCCCGCTGGCCCCACAGAAGTCGACGAGCGATGCGAGTGCATACGCTGCCTGCCTTTCGTTGTCCGGCTCGTCCCGTGCCAGCGCGTCGGCCCTGTCTGCCCATTGCGGATCGCCGGTGGCGCGGGTGAGGTGGCGCAGGGCGGCCGACCAGAAGTCCGCCAAGTCACCGATCTCGTAGCTTTCCTCGTGGAACGCTACGGGTTGCCAGTCGCGGGCGAGGGTCGGGGTCTCCTGAACCGCGAGCAGCAACCGCAGGCCGAGGGTGGTCTTCCCCATGCCGCGCGGTCCGACGAGCAGCATGTGCTGGCATGGTCGCCCGGGATGCTGTTCGCCTATCAGGCGCAGCATTTCCGAAAGGGTCTCGCGTCGTGCAACGAAAGAAGTCTTGAGCTCCTCGGCGGTGAGCTGGGCGGGGTTATAGAGACGCCTGCGAATCATGGGGTGATGACCCGTGATGGGTGGTGTTTGCTCCACCACTCCCGGAGGAGATTGGACCGGAATAGAAGATGGTCTCCTTGGCGGTCCAGGTAGCCATCTGCCTGCAGGTCACGCAGTACCGACTGGAACATTGTCTCGTTCGGTCGAGAAATCTCGTTGAGACTGGCGACCGCGTGGCCAATGATGTTGCGCATGCGTTCTGTACTCTACGAGTCGCGCCTTAACGGACACGCACACTATATGGCAAAAATATTTTTGGCAATTAATATTTTGGCAAAAAACTTCTGGTCTGAGCTGATAGTCAACCACCGCGCGGGTCTCGTCTGTGGTGGGGACCGTAATACAATCCGCCCTTGAGACGGACTGCGGATCCCGAGGGAGGGAGAAAAAGATGGATAGTTTCGAACGGCAGTGCATTGCGGTGGAACTGGTGCAGCTCCGGGAGGAGGGATGCGACGTCGCGCCTTTCGAGCCGCGCGTGAATGAAGCGCTCGCAGACGAGGCTACGGACGACGCCGTTCTTGTAGAGCTTTACGATGCGCTTGAAGCCCTCTCGCCCGAGCCCTCGTTCCCCTTTGAGGAGCCGTCCGATCTCGAAGGGATCCGCGCGCTGCGGCCGGACGGGCCGAGACGCATGGACCTGGACCTTTCGGATGACGCCCTTCGCGACCGCATCCTGGGCGCCTGGCTTGGACGTGCGGCGGGGTGCCAGCTCGGCAAACCGGTCGAAGGCTGGTTGCGGGAGCGCATCGACAAGTACCTCGAATCGACCGGCGCGTTGCCCCTCGACAACTACATTCCCTACACGGAAGGCGCGATCCACCCGCGCCTGAAGACCAGCACCCGGGGTAACTTCGACTGCATGGCCCGGGACGACGACATGGATTACCCGATCCTCGGCCTGCTCGCGCTGGAGCGGAACGGGGCGGGGCTCACGGCGCGCGACATGGCGAACACCTGGCTCGATCGGATGCCGTTCCATTTCCTCTACACGGCTGAGCGGGTCGCGTACCGGAACTTCGTCAATCTCCGCTGGCCCCCGGAGTCGGCGGCCTGGCGCAATCCCTACCGCGAATGGATCGGCGCGCAGATTCGCGCCGACATCTTCGGCTACGTGGCGCCGGGGTGGCCGGAGAAAGCCGCGGAGCTCGCGTTCCGCGACGCGAGCATTTCCCACGTCAAGAACGGGATCTACGGTGAGATGTTCATGGCCGCGATGCTGGCGGCGTCCTTCGTGACCAACGACATCGAAGAGATCATCCGGATCGGGCTCTCGGAGATTCCGGCGAACTGCCGGCTGGCGGAAGCGGTGCACGACACGGCGGGCTGGTGCCGGGAGTCCTCCGACTGGGAGGCCGTCTGGGAGCGCATAGCCGAGAAATACGGGCACTACCACCGGGTGCACACGATCAACAACGCGGCACTGGTCATCATGGGCCTCTTTTTCGGCGCCGACGACTACGAGCAGGGCATCGTGGTTACGGTGCGGGGCGGCTGGGACACGGACTGCACGGGTGCCACGGTCGGGTCGATCCTCGGCTCGAAGTTCGGGGCCGACGCCTTGCCGGACAAGTGGGTCGGTGTCCTCAATGACCGGCTCATGTCATGCGTGCGCGCTTGCAACGACAACCGGATCTCGGAACTCGCCGAGCGTACGCATCGGGTTGCGCGTCAGATCCTGTAGCGGCGGCAGGCCGGACCGCGCCGCCGGGAATCACTCACGAGGAGCGGGCTAGGGGTTTCACCGACGGTGGGACCCGGCTGGGTCCTGCGCCTTGCCGTGAGCAAATTGAGGAACAATCCCAATGGTCGTTTAGGCGGCTTCCGGGAGTCGTACTAGAATCGCGCACTTTCGAAATCGGGGACGCTTGGGGGTCCGAAAAATGGCGAATCTGGAACGGCAACTCATTCGTTTGGAACTGGTGCAGCGCCGCGAGGAGGGATGCGACGTCGCAGCCTTCGAGCCCCGCGTGGAACAGGCGCTCGCGGACGAGGCGGCGGACGATTCGGTCTTCGTCGCGCTGTACGACGAACTCGATGCGCTCGAGCCCGCCCCGTCGTTCTCCTACGAGGAACCGTCCGAACTGGAAGCAATTCGCGCGTTGCGGCCGGAAGGGCCCCGGCGCATGGAGGTGGAACTTGGGGACGAGGCGGTGCGCGACCGCATTCTCGGTGCCTGGCTCGGCCGGGCGGCGGGGTGCCTGCTCGGCAAACCTGTCGAAGGCTGGCGCCGCGAGCGCATCGACGAGTACCTCGAATCCACCGGCGCGCTGCCCCTGGACGACTACATTCCATACGTCGAAGGTTCCATTTCGCCGCGCCTGAAAGACAGCACGCGGGACAACATCGAGTTCATGGCCCGGGACGACGACATGGACTACCCGATCCTGGGTCTGCTTGCGCTGGAGGACCACGGGGCGGATCTCACGTCGCGCAACATGGCGCAGACCTGGCTCAGCCGCATGCCATTCCACTTCCTTTACACGGCGGAATCAGCCGCGTACAGGAACTTCGTCAATCGCGTGTGGCCGCCGGAGTCGGCGACCTGGCGGAATCCCTTCCGCGAGTGGATCGGCGCGCAGATTCGCGCGGACATCTTCGGCTACGCGGCGCCGGGATGGCCGGAGAAAGCGGCGGAACTGGCGTTCAGGGACGCAAGCATCTCCCACGTCAAGAACGGGATCTACGGCGAGATGCTGATGGCCGCGATGCTGGCGGCTTCCTTCGCGACCAGCGACATCGAAGAGATCGTGAAGATCGGACTCTCGGAGATCCCCGCGAACTGCCGGCTCGCGGAAGCCGTGAACGACACCGTGGGTTGGTGCCGGGAACTGTCGGACTGGGAGAGCGTCTGGGATCGCATTTACGAGAAGTACGGGCACTATCACGGCGTTCACACGATCAACAACGCGGCGCTCGTCGTCATGGGTCTCTTCTTTGGTGCGAACGACTACGAGCAGGGCATCGTGGTCACGGTGCGGGGCGGCTGGGACACGGACTGCACCGGTGCGACGGTCGGCTCGATCCTCGGCGCGAAATTCGGCGCGGATGCCTTGCCGGAGAAGTGGATCGGCGTCCTGAACGACCGGCTCATGTCCGTTGTGCGCGACTGCAACGACAACCGGATCTCGGAACTGGCCGAACGCACGCATCGCGTCGCCGAGCAGATGCTGTTGGCGCCGGTTGTGGAAAAGACCACGACCGAGGCCGCCGCCGAAGGCGATGCGGGCGAGTTCGCCGGGAAGTGGGTGCTCGACATGACCTGGGGCAAGCACTACCTCACGGTCAACGAAGACTTGTCGGGGCAGATAGAAATGGAAGCTCTCGGCGAGGCTTCCAAGTTGCGCAATGTCCGGGTGGACGGGAACAGCGTGTCCTTCGTGTACGGCGTGGACAAGGGCGACTATCTCATCGACATCGAATTCGAAGGCACGATCGACGGCGACCGGATCACGGGCAAGTGGACAAGCGACGGCTTCGATTCCCCGGCGACCGGAGTCAGGGTCTGATCGTAGCGATAGGGCAGCCCTGAACTGCGTGCGGTGGTCAAATCAGAGTGTGTCCGACCTGCTCAGGATTTCCCGACAATCTACGAGAACCGTCTCGGCGAGGCTTGCATGAAAGTACGCCTCCTACGACGGCGAAATGCCAGAACTTCGCTACGCGTCAGCGGTCGGGGAACATTCCCCGGCTGAAGGCTCCTTGGGAAGTCTTCGTCGATTCGATAGTCAGCGGCTACCCGCCGACGCCGGCAATTGTCCAGGATGTACCCAAGACCCCTTAAAGGTGATGGATTCAAGGTGTGGGTGAGCGCCTCGATCAGCGCGATATGCACACTGCCAGTCTGGCGCAAGGAGAGGCGCGCGTTTTGCGCCACCGAGCGGCACTGGTGAAACGCAGCGTAGTAGGCTCGACTCGTGGCGTTTCGCCAGTCGGCCTCGGAGTTACCGCGGCCAATTGCCTCGGCCGCGGCCAGCAGGATTTCAGGTGTAACCGCCATTGGTAATGGAACCCACAAAAGCAACCGTGAACTTGAGCCCAGGATCCGCCATGAGCTCGGAAGAACTCACGATCTGATCGACCATGCGCCAGGTCATCTTCGATGCGACTGTTGGCGGAGCTAGGATAGTTCGCTCATAGAGAAAGGATCCGGGAGGATCTTTAGGCGTGATTGCCGTATTCGTTGTACGGACATGCTCGCTGCGTTGGACATCCGCAAGAATCCTCAGGACGTCTCTAACGCCTTGTTCCCCGAATATGCCGTCATCGATTGCGTCGGCTAGTTGTCGAGCCCTTTCTGACAAAGGGTTGGGATCAGCCGGAACGAGGCCATCCAACCGATCACAAAGAGCTCTCGCGGTTACAAAATTGCCGGAATCCAGAGCGTTATGAATCCCATGGTTGAGTAGTCGCACATCGTCAGGAAAATCACTCAGAGTGTCGCGGACTACCTCAAGCGCCTCTTCGTGCTCTTCCAGCAGGGAAAGGGAGATCGAGTAGTTGAAGCGCACTACAAGACTTCTGTCGAGCGTCAAGGCAACTCGGTGGTGAGATCGAGACTCCTCAGCATCGCCATGTAATGCCGCGATGCCGCCGAGTACTGTGTGGGCGGCTGCGGGATGCGACTGCATCAGGGCGTTCGCATCACGCGTGATCCGTTGAACCTCCAGGTTATCGAGTGCGGGGGTGTTCGCAACAGCCGCAAGTCGTTCGATCAACTGGCTGGCGATCGTTGCAGGTGCGGGGTTGCGAGGCATATGGTGGTGGGGAATTATCGAATGGCGCAGCCTAGCATGGACCGTTGGGCGAGGCTGTGCGTTTGATGTGACTGCGTCTGTAGTAGTACAGCGCATGAAATCGTAGGACAAATCTCTCCCCACCGGAAATTTGGGTGAAACGCTCGCTGCTGAAATTTGATTGGGCCGCGGCCCTTGGGCAGACTCATGGGCCTGGAGCCCGACCCTTGATCGTGCTGTCGGCTACCAGTCGCAGAGTTGATCGTCACGCCAGGCGTTAGACACCGCTGACTACGACGCACGGTCGGTAATCGGCAATCTCGCGTGCGGTTCCAGATCCCCAGGACGTTCCGTTCAGGCCGGTGAACGCACGCAGATGAACGTTTAAGCCGGAGCAGTAAAGAGAAGATGACAGATTTCACGACACCCCTAGACACACAGGACGACGGCCTCGAGGTCGTTGGCGGCAAGGGCCGTTCGCTTGCACGTATGGCGCGAGCGGGTTTTTCGGTTCCCGGGGGATTCCAGGTAACGACCGCGGCGTACCGCGCGTTCGTCGCGGACAACGGTCTCGCCGAGCGCATCCTTGAACTCGCGCGGCCGGAGATCGTCGAGCGCGGCATCTCGTTCGAGAAGGCGTCGGCAGCCATCCGCCAGCTGTTCGAAGAACATCCGCCAGCCGAAACCATCATCGGGGCAATCCGAGACGCGCATGCGTCCCTCGATGGCGAACCCGCGCTCGCCGTGCGCTCGTCCGCCAACGCGGAGGACCTGCCCGGGCTCTCGTTCGCGGGACAGCAGGAGACCTATCTCAACGTGCGCGGCGCCGACGCGGTCGTCGATGCCGTCAGGAAGTGCTGGTCGTCGCTGTGGACGCCACAGGCGATCAGCTACCGCCACCAGAACGGCATCGACCAGGGGAGCGTGGCGATGGCGGTCGTCGTGCAGATCATGGTTCCGTCCGAGGTTTCGGGCATATTGTTCACCGCAAATCCGGCGACTGGCGAGCGCAGCGAATTGATCGTCAATGCCAGCTTCGGCCTCGGCGAGGCCGTGGTGAGCGGGCAGGTGACGCCGGATACCTATATCGTCGACAAGGCTTCGCTCGAAGCGAAGGAAACCGTGATCGGGCCGAAACTGCAGCAGGTCGTGTCCGACGGCGAGCAGGGGGTCGTACTCACGGATGTCGATGAAGGCGAACGCGATCGCGCGTCGCTGACCGACGCGATGCTTCGGGAACTGGCCGAAGCCGCGCTCGCGATCGAAAGGCTCTACGACGGCCTGCCACAGGACATCGAGTGGGCGTTCTCCGGCGGTCAGCTATTCCTCCTGCAGTCACGCCCGATCACGAACCTGCCCGTGCAGCCTATCGAGGTCGACTGGTCGCCGCCGCCGCCCGCGCAGTTCATGAGCCGGCGCCAGATCGTCGAAAACATGCCGGACCCGATCTGTCCACTGTTCGACGAGCTTTATCTGACCGAGGGGCTGGAATCCGCGCGCAAGGGCCAGCCTAGCATCATGATTGGTGGCGGGCCCCTGTTCATGTCCGTGAACGGCTACGCGTTCCAGCGCTTCGACTTCCCGCAGGTTCACCGGATGAAAGAGGCCAAGAAGGAAGACGACAGGCTTAAGGCGGTGTCGGAGGCAGCGATCGAGGCCGCCGAGCGCGATGCTACGCTCGCAAGGGAAAGGCAGCGGCAGGATATGGCGCAGCAGGAGGCCCATGACTTGGCCTTGTTCTCATCGGAGCTGCCCGAGGCGGACCGGGGCGAGTTCGAAGCCTGGGTCGCGACGCAGGACGACCCGGATCTCGCGCATACGGTGAGCATGCCGGAGAGCAAAAATCCGACGTATGCGTTCGCTACGAAGACGGATTTCAACGAGCGCCAGCTCGGCGAGTGGCACACGGTGACGCGTCCACGACTCATTGGCATAGGCGCGAAGTGGAAGAAGGTGGACGGGGCAACCGCATCCGACGAGACGCTCCTCGAGGGCATCCGCGAAATGGCCATCGAGGAGGGCTACTACTGGTCGAGCAACTCGAGCCATTCGTTCGGCGTCGCGAAGTCCACGGACGACCAGTTCCAGTGCTTCCTGCGAGAGACGCTGCCGGACCACCACTTCATCAGCGGTCAGTTCCTGTCCGGGATCGAGTCGAAGACGATGCAGGCGAACGCCGACCTGTTCGAGATCGCGAAGAAGGTCCGTGCCAACGAAGAACTGGCCTACGTTGTCATCGTGACACCTACGAAGTTCCTCATGGCGGCGCTCGAGGCGCGCGACGATGCCACCGAGATTCTCGCCGACATCCACGCCTATCTCGCGGCGTACGGCCACCAGGGCTACAGCATGGACTTCGTCGAACCGACACAGGTCGAGGATCCGTCGGCGCTGTTCGCGTCGCTCAAGGCGATGGTGCAGGACCCCGACTACGATCCGAAGCAGCAGGAGGAGCGCGCGGCGAACGTGCGAACCGAGAAGCACGCCGAGATTCGAAAGCTGCTGCATGGCCTCGAATACTGGCAGTTCCGCTATCGCTGGTGGCTCGCGCGGCGCTACAACTACATCCGGGAGGAAGTCGCGTTCCATTTCGGCTACACGTGGTCGCTGTTGCGGCCGATGGCGGCGGAACTCGGCCGGCGCATGGTGGAGGCCGGTACGTTCCGCCAACCCGACGACACCTACTTCCTCGTGACCGAGGAACTCGAGCGCGCGATCGAGGCCCGCGGCAAGGGGCAGGCGTTACCTGAACTCGGTACGCTCGCCGAGGAGCGGCGAGAGCTGCGCGAGGCTCGCAAGCGCCACCATCCGCCGGGCACGATCCCCGACGAGGCGCGCGCCAACCCGGGCGTGTCATTCAAGGAGACGCAGATCCTGAACGATGACGCGAGCGACACGCTGCGCGGCTTTCCGGTCAGCTCGGGTCGCGTCACGGCACCGGCCAGCGTAGTCCTCAACGGGAGCGAGTTCGACAAGATGGCGCCAGGCTCGATCCTCGTCAGCCCGCTGACGACACCGGCATGGACACAACTGTTCGCGCATGCCGTCGGTCTCGTGACGGACATGGGCAGCATCCTCGCGCATGGATCCATCGTCGCACGCGAGTACGGCATTCCAGCCGTTCTCGGCGTCGGCAACGGCACCGTGCGGATCAGGCATGGCCAGATGATCACCATCGATGGGGATGCCGGGACGGTCGTGCTGGAAGAAGACGTCGCCGAATCGGCCTGACGCGCAAGCTGGTGGCTCGACGAAGGCCGGGATGTCGCGCTGCGAAAGTGGGTCGAGTCGAATCCCTGTGTCGAAGGACCCTGATTGGTTGGGCAGTGGCGATGGCTGGCCTTGCCCCCGCCGATACGCCTTCGGACAGGACTGATCGAGACACTGCGCAGCACGACGACTGGATCCGAGGCTGCACTGATTCGGGGATCGACGTAGTTCGACAAGACCTGCTGGTCCTATATGCGATCGAGGCAGGACCTGATGGGGACGACGTCACTCAATGCCTGCTGTCCAGGCGAGAACCAGTCTCTCGCTCACGGATCGCGGATAGCGGGGCGGCAGCGGCGCATCCCTCGCCACTCAATGTCGTGAGGTTTCACGATGGCTCCCCGTCGAAACGGATCGAAGCACTGATTCAGACCGACACCAGGGTGCTGGTCGTTTCCGGACCCGGCAGTGAAGGCGGGATAGAGAAGATAGAGTTTCTGTCGGGAACCGCGTTTGTGGTTCACACTGCGCATGCGACTCACTGGAGGGCTTACCTGGTGTCTGCGGATAGCGCAGAACTGGCTTACCTGACCAACGGCAGGGTCGAGATTCTGGACAGGGAAGCACCCACGTTTCGAGTCATCAAGCGAAAGTCGTACTTCAAGGAACTCGGCGGAGCGTTCTGGTTTGACGCGACAATCGACCGTGACGGCAACATCCTGGATGTGGTGACGAAATCAGGCGACTGCATGAGTAGGGAAGAATTTGCTCGGCAGTCGAGCCTGGACCTCGCACGCGTTGCTCGTCCCGAAGTTTGCATATATCGCTAGCCGCTGGCCGGGATACGGTTCGGTTCTGGACCAGGTTCCGAAGTCGTACTCGGCTTGAGAGACGTTTCTCGGCCTCAGTCGACGCCTAACCCGCAAATCTCACCAAGGCGCTTGTTGAATCAGCAAAGGTCATTGCATTTCAATGAGGTATGTTCGGTTTTCGACGTTCGGACAGGTAACAGACAGCGCTGCCGCGCCCTCGCTGGTCTTTTTTCCGTGTGCGCGCACGTGCTCGCTGCACCATAAGCGACGGCTATGCTTCCGCTCGCGAGCACGCGCACACGAAAAAAATCCTGCGCGATCATCGCGGCCCTTGGTGAGATTTGCGGGCTAAGGCGCATATGCGCCTCGGGCTCGGGATTCCCATCGGGTTGATCATCGAGGATCGCGACCAAGTTTTTTGTACCGAAGGCAAAATTACTCGCTAGTAAATTTGACCTATGTATAAATCAGTCGTATTTTCGTCGCATGGATTTTTGCCCGCGATACCTTGCCGGCCGGGTGCGCCGCGATCTGGAACGCAAGATGGTCTTCGTGGCAGGCCCGCGCCAGGTGGGCAAGACGACGCTGGCAAGGAGCCTGCCAGGCGCGTGCCAGGGCTATCTGAACTGGGATGCCGAAGAGGACCGCGAGCGCATCCTGCGCCGACGGCTCCCGGTCGCCGATCTGTGGGTCTTTGACGAGATACACAAGTACAGGGCCTGGCGGGGGTTTCTCAAGGGCCTCTATGACAAGCGCCGGGAAAGCCAACGCATTCTCGTAACGGGAAGCGGCAAACTGGAGTTGTTCGACTTCGGCGGCGATTCGCTTCAAGGCCGCTACCATCTCCTCCGGCTGCATCCGTTCTCGGTCTCGGAGGTGGGGATCGACACTGCCGTCGGTCTTTCCGAGTTGTTGCGCCTTGGCGGCTTTCCCGAGCCGTTTCTCGGTAGCGGGGATGTCGAGGCCAGGCGCTGGTCGCGCCAATACAGGACCCGTCTGATCGAAGGGGAGGTCGCATCCCTCACGGCCATCCGTGATCTTGGCCGGCTCGAGGAGATGATGCTGCGCCTGCCGGACCTGGTCGGCGCACCGCTGTCCGTGAATGCCCTGCGCGAGGATCTCCAGGTGGCGCACCGAACCGTGGCGGGTTGGCTGGACGCCATTGAGCGCCTCTACGCCATCTTTCGCCTTCCGCCGTTCGGGGCGCCGCGTATCCGCGCCGTGAAGCAGGAGCGCAAGCACTATCACTTCGACTGGTCCGTGGTACCCGAACCCGGTCCGCGGTTCGAGAACCTGGTGGCCTGTCACCTGCTCAAGTGGGTGCACTACCAGCAGGACACGCAGGGGCGGGATGTCGAATTGCGGTTCTTTCGCGATGTGGACCGGCGGGAGGTGGACTTTGTCGTGGTGGAGAACCAGCGACCGTTCCTGTTCGTGGAATGCAAGCTCGCGGATCGGGATGTGGACCGCGGCTTGCGCTACCTGAAGGCGCGTTTCCCCGCGGCGGAGGCGTTCCAGATCGCGCTCTCCGGAAGCGCCGATTTTGTCACTCCGGAAGGCATCCGGGCCATGCCGGCGGTCGATTTCCTGGGCACGCTGGTTTGAGTCGCGCCGGCGCTGTCTGCCGGTAGTTCTCGCCCGAGTATCGCCAGTGTCGGTTCATGGAGCATCCGTAAAGCGATAGCCTGTAGCCAGAAAACCGGGGGAGAGACGTCGATGCTGTTGTTTGAAGGCCTCAAGGTGCTGGATGTCGGGACGTGGGTCGCGGGCCCCGTGGCGGGGACGATCCTCGCGGATTTCGGCGCGGACGTCATCAAGGTCGAGCAGCCCGGACAGGGGGACCCATTCCGCTACCTGTACAGGACCCAGAACGCGCCGGGCGCTGCGGTCAACTACACCTGGATCATGGACGGTAGAAACAAGCGCAGCATCACGCTCGACCTGAAATCGGCCGAGGGCCAGGAGGTGCTCCGGAAGCTGATCCCCGAATGCGACGTCTATCTCACCAACCAGCCCATGGGTGTGCGCAGGAGGATGAAGCTGACCTACGAGGACATCGCTCCGCTCAACGATCGGATGGTCTATGCGTCCCTGACGGCCTACGGCGAGCGCGGCCCGGAAGCCGAGAAGACGGGTTTTGACGGGATGGCTTACTGGATCCGTTCCGGTCTTTCGGACATGGTTCGCTCTCCCGGCGGGGGACCCTCACAGTCGATAGCGGGAATGGGGGACCACCCCACCTGCGTGGCGATGTTCGCCTGCGTCATGATGGGTCTCTACAAGCGGCAGATCACCGGCAAGGGAGGGGCGGTGTCGACGTCGCTGCTGGCCAACGGGTTCTGGTCCGCCAGTTGCCTGGGCCAGGCGGCGATCGCCGGCGCGGACTTCTCGGAAAGGCGCAACAACACCGCAATACCGGAGCGAACCTGGATTCGGCACCCGTACCTGACGAGCGACGATCGCCAGATGGTGCTGTCCATGGTCCGCACGCCGGCGCAGCAGGAGGCGTTCCTCAAGGCAATCGGACTGGGCGACCTGCTTGGCGACGAGCGCTTTGCCAGCCGTGAGTCGCGCATGCGTAACAGCGCGGCACTGCGCGATCGCGTGGCGGCGGTCATGGCTACGCGAACCAGCGACGAATGGCTGCGCTTCTTCCTCGGGCGCGGCATCAACGTGTCCAGGCTCGCCCACCTCGAGGACATGCGCACCGACGAGCAGGCGATCGCCAATGGCGTCCTCGCAACGCCCCGCGAGGATATCGGCGTGCCTTACGTCATCAACGCGCCGGTGTTCGTCGACGGCGTTACGCGTGTCGGTCCGAAACGCGCCCCGGAGGTCGGCGAGCACACGGACGAGGTGCTGTCGGAACTTGGCTACGACACCGACACGATCGCGGCGTGGCGCGAGGCGGGGAAGATATGACGCGAGCAAGCCGCCCGGGCAGGTACGCTTTGTTGCCCCTGCGCCTACCGTCGTTGTGTCGTCAGTGAATAAATTTAGTCATTGTATATTGACTAAATTTAGATAATATTCGATGCCCATTCCGTATTTGGGTACCAATGGACCCGAGATTTCTTCCTCACAACAGCCATCGGGAGGATCCTGGCCGGTTTTCGGCGAACGATCCGCAACTGCGGCATCTTGCCCGATGCGCCTTCCGGCATCGCTCGGCATTACTTGACCGGCTGCCGAGAGATACGCCCGGAATCTATAGTCTGGGTGGGGGTCGACAGACGGGAAAATCCACGCTGCTCAAACAGTGGATGGCGGAGTTGCTCTCCGATGCCGTACCGCCAGCAGCGATCTCCTACCTTACTGGAGAGTTGATCGACGACCACCACAGCCTGTTGCGGCACATCGGGACCCACCTGTCGGAGGCGCCGCAGGGACGCTGCAACTATCTCATCGTTGACGAGGTCACCTACATCCGCGACTGGGATATGGGTGCCAAGTACGGAGCGGACGCCGGCATGCTCGACAACACCGTGCTCGTGGTGACGGGTTCCGACCTTTCCTTCATGCAGGAGGCGAGGATGCGGTTTCCGGGTCGGCGGGGTGAGGCAGCGGTCAGCGATTTTCATCTACACCCGCTATCGTTCAGGGAGTTCGTGGCGCTCGAGGGTAACGTTGGCGATGTCGACAGCTACCTGCGGGAACCGTCGGCCATGCCTGACGAGACGCTTGATTTCATCTACGACGCGTTTGACCGATACCTGCTCCACGGTGGCTACCTGACGGCCATTAACGACCTCGCGGAGCATGGCGCGATTGGTCAAAGCGTGCTCGCCACCTACTCGGACTGGATTCGGGGGGACGTGCTTAAGCGCGGGAAGCAGGAAGCGTACCTGCGCGAAGTCCTGTCGGCCATTGTCAGGCGATACACGAGCCAGGTCACCTGGAACGGTCTGGCCCAGGATCTCTCGATAGATCATCCGAGGACCGTGGCCGACTATGTGGAGTTGCTCGCGCGTATGGATGCAGTCGCGATCCAGCCAGCGCTACGGGAAGACAGACTCGGTCCTGCCCCGAAGAAGGCGAAGAAACTCACGTTCTGCGATCCGTTCATCCTTCACGCCGTTCGAGCCTGGTTTGAACCGCGACCGGATCCTTACAACGACCAGATACTGCCGCTGTCACGGGATCCCGTCCGGTCATCGCAAGTGGTCGAGGCCTGCGTGGTCAACCACTTCAGGAGGTTCTTTCCGACGTACTACATCAAGGCGCAGGGTGAAGTGGACATCGCCTACGTCCGCGACGGACGGTTCTGGCCCATCGAGATCAAGTGGACGAACCAGCTACACCCAAAGAGCCTGAAGCAGATCGCACGCTACGGAAACGGCGAGATCTGGAGCAAGAGCCGGCACATCGGCGAAATCGAAGGGGTCCAGGTGCTCCCGCTGCCTATCGAGTTGCTGCGCGTTGGCCGAGGCGACTACGGTGCGGCGTGAAATGGAACGGCAACAGCGAGAAGTTCGGATTGTGATCAGAAGCTCCACCGCATGGCGGTCAGCACAATGAAGGATTGGACATGGCGCTGATCACCGTTTTCCTTCTCGGCTTTGTCGACATCGCCCTGCCGGTGCCGATGATCCTCGCCATGGATGGGCCCATCGAGCCGGCCTTCGTGGTCGTTGGCATATCGGGAATGGCCAGTAGCCTGTTTTTTGTCTATGGCTCCTGGCCGATCAGGCGCTGGCTCGTGGGCCGTTACGGCATGGACAGCGTGGTTTTCAGGCGCACGGAGAGGTTCATGGTCAAGTACGGCGCCGTGGGCGTCGGGCTGCTTGCGCCCATGATCCTCGGCCAGGCGTTAACGGCCGTGGCCGCCGTCGTACTCGGCGCACCGACGGGGAAACTCGCCGCCTGGATGATGGTGGGCATCTGGCTGTGGACAGCCGTCTACTACGTGGCCGTCGTGATGGGGGTGTCGATTATCGGCTGACCATGGTCACGCGCGAGAACCGTGTTGCCTCGGTTTTTTGCTACTGCCCCTCGACCCGTCAATGCAGCGGTTCGGGGGCCACTTCGAACTTGTGCCCATTGACCTCCGCGAAGTAGAGGCGGTCAGCATTTGCCTCATACCACTTCCGCCATTCCGGGGCAGTGTCGAACGATTCCTCCGTGTAGCGATCGAGGACCCTGCGCGCGAGCGCGTTTTCGCCGTCCTGCTCCAGCAGGCTGATCGCCGCATCCAGGATCGTCGGGTGGCGATTGGACATCTCCAGCGAGGCGGCATCGTCGTCGACGACATAGGACAATCGCTCGGAACCCGGCACCAGGTACTCCACGTTGGCTTCGTAGTATTCGAGGTACTTTTCGAGATTCGTCCCGAATCGCTCGACGACCTCCGGGGCCAGCCTTCCCAGGATTCTCTGCTCCAGGAATTCCTCCCTGGTTGGGATCTCTATCTCCCGAGCCAACACCCGCTGCTCGGTAATCGTGAGTTTCTGGCCGGATTCCTGCTTCTGCCGCAAGAACTCCTCTTCGTTTTTTTCGGCCATGCGAAGGAAATCGACGTAGCCCTGGTAGGAGTCCTCGGACTTTGAAGCCCTGTAGGAGACGTCCAGTGCGATGTTGCGTGTGAACGCGCCCCGTTGCCTGCGGGTATAAGGCTTGTTGCCGTCGAACCGGGAGATGTAGTGGACCGCATTCACGAAGGCGAGTTTCGCCTCGTCGGTCATCTCATCCGGCCCTGCGGCAAAACCCCAGTGAAAGAAATTGCCGTGCCGTCCCAATGCCACCGCATTCGAGAGCTTCGTGTTGACACCCGACGCCATGACCTCGGAATCGCCCGCTTCGACGAATCCGTGGCCATGGGAAACCATGCCGATGGGGAATCCGTCACCGTCCGTGTAGCCTTCTGTCTGGACGCGCCACATGGGCAGGGAATCCGGAAGATTCCGCCCGATGTGGTACTCGAGGTAGTTTGAGGGCGTTTCCTGTTCGGTGAAGGTCAGTTCAACCTTGTTCGGGACGTTGAAGATCGGATGGTCCTGTTGCAGGTCGTGTGCATGCGCATCGAGGCACAGGCACAGCCAGTCCATCTTGTATTCGTGCGGGTCACTGACACGAGGGCTCATGGTGTCGATCAATATCGCGGCCCGGTCGAAATCCGGGGTCAGGTACACCGCGGGTTCATAGAGCCAGCTTCCGTCCTCGTTCTGTTCGCGTACTGCCTCCTTGATCGGCGTGATGTCGTCTCCGAAGATGGTGACGTCGTAGCCATCGGATGCAGCTTCGGTGTACTCATCCGCAAACACCACGTCGACTACCGAAAAGTGCTGCGAAAGAAATCGCTCGAAGCCTGGCGTTCGCGCCTTCTTGAATTCGAGCAGGCGGTCGGGATTTCTCTGGAAGGTCGACTCCATGTTCGAGAGCTGCGCGGTTTCGGGGTTCACCCCGACATAGAGCACGCGCAGATCGGACTTTTCGGTGGCAAGCGCGGCTGTACACCAGCAGGCCGCCAGCAACGTCGGCAGAATGACGAACAACTTCCTCATGACGAGTCCTCCTCGCTCAACAGGGTCACGGCCAACTGCTGAGTCTTGGTTGTTGGCGGCAGACAGTAGTCCGCATCGCAGATTTGATACCTGAGTCCGACGGTGATCGTGGCTTCACCGCTGCGCTGCCCGGAAACGGCCAGTTCTCGGAAAAACAACAGATCCTGCGCACCGGATTCATAGACTCGGGTATCGGCCGCCGTCTTGTGCGGAAGGGTCGGAGGCCCGGTCCAGTCATCCACGATCGACAACTCGGGCCCGTGCTCCAGGATCAACTCGGTTTCGATGAAGGGCTGCTCGGGAGGTACCTTCGCGTAGATGTACCACCCCGGCAGGATGCGCAGCTTCATTGCGGCGACGACGGCATCACCGGGGCCCGGATTGACCGAGACCGCTGCCGCGCGCATGGAAAGCGGGTCACGACTGACAGGGGCGGCGGGCTGAAGTTCCAGCACGGCCAACTCGAATGTCTCGAGACTCAGTTCATCGGCGCTGCTTGCCGACGGCGACAGCCAAAGGGCAAACCCGATAACTGCAGCCAGCAGGATGGGTCGAAACACTTCCAACCTCTCAGCCCTGCGGGTCGGTGATGGCCGAGATGCCGGCGATCCGCCATTGGTCCTCGCGGTTGCCCACGAGAAAGACAGAGTTGACGGTCTGGCCGGTCTCGCCGCCAGCGGTCACGCTGACGATCACGCCGCGGGAACCTGTCTGGGCGGCGCGTATCTCGCTTGCCTCGTTCCTGTCCGTCATTGCGGCGAACCCCCCTCTGGCGGCGGCGGCATCCTCGAATTGCTCCACTTCGCCGATGCCGACCTCGGTCAGCGGATAGTGGCACAGGCGCGCGCAGGCTTCGAACTCGCCGCTCGCGAGCGCTGCGTGGAACTGTTCGACGACACTCACCGCCGCAGCAGCGGCGGAATCGTAGTTCTCGCCTTCGTTGAACGAGTCGACGCCGAAGCGGGCCTGGATGCCCCAGCGGCCGCCGATTCGGGTGAGAACGTAGGTCACGCGATTGGAGAGGATCGGCTCGTCGTCGATGTCGTAACGCGTCCAGCCGCCCGCGAGGTGAACCTTGTCCGGCGACTCGTGCAGCCGCACGGGTTCAGCGCCGCGCGACAGCACCCAGCCCGTGGCCTCCCTCGCCTCCCACGACGCGTTCGATGCGTAGGCCTCGAGCGTCTCGAAGTAAGCCGTTCCCGTCGGCGCCGCAACGCGGACATGGGGATAGCTCATGACGTCGGCCCACCGCTCGGCGTCCTTGGCGCGGTCGGCGCGGAAGAACTCCCAGTAAGCATCCTCCGGCGATGAGAAGCTCACGGCTCTGCTGCCCGTCGCGGGGGCTTCGGCCCGCTTCGGCTCGATGATCCCGAGTTCGATCGAGGTCTCGATGACCGCGCGGATGGTGTCCTCCACCGGACGTATGGTCGCGCCGAGGACCGACTTGGCTTTCTTGCAGTCGTTCACCCCGTTGGCCTCGACGGTGATGCGTTCGCCGCTGCTGGTGACCGTTGCGGGCTCACCCAGCACGAACGCCGGGAAGTACTCGTGGATGAGCGCCCTGACCTCTGTCCCGAGGCGGAGCGCGGAAAGGCCGCCGGTGCCGTGCATCACGTACCTGGGTCCGCCGTGGGTTTCCCTGTGGTCGACGGTTGATTCCGCCGCCAGGCGCTCTGCCTTCACCAGGTCGCGTACATCGATGATGTCGTAGTACATGTCGTACTTCGACGGCCACGCTGTCGGGAGGCCCGCGGCCAGACGGCCGATCTGTTCGATCCATTGCCCGACCTGGGCCCTGAACAGGATGGGGCCGCAGATCATGGCGGGCGCCATGGTGATCGCGTCCCACCTGCCGCCGCTATCGTCGGCCGCCGCGTTGACGAGGCGCTCGGTCTCGACCTTGCTTCTGGCGTAGGCATTGCGGGGGCTCTCCCACACTTCGGGTTCGATCCCCTCGTATGCCCAGTCGGTCTCTGTCCACTCGTAATCCGGGGCAGAGGTGCGGCGCGTATGCCTGGAGCCGCGCACGGCGGCCATGGAACTCGTGTAGAGCAAACGCCTCACGGTGCCGCTGGCATTGATGGCGTCGATGACGTTCTGCGTGCCGGTGACGCCGCCGTTGAAGACGTCCATGGACGTGTCGCCGCTGCCGAGCGGCTGGGATTCCAGGTTGGCGGAGTTGCCGAGGACGGCGGCGGTGTGGAAGACCGCGGTAAAGCCCTCGAACGCGGCGTGGTAGGACCCGGGCATGAACAGGTCGCAGCCGTCGACGATCTCGACGCGGGGCAGGCCCTTCAGGTAATTGACGCAGTCCTTTCCGCGCCACGAGTTCGCGTCGCGGATGCAGGCGCGGACCTCGTATCCCTGGAGCACGAGTTCCCGGACCATGTGTCCGCCGGTGAACCCGGAGCAGCCGGTGACCGCTACGGGGCCGTCTAGCGGAGATATTGCAGGCATGTTCAGTTCCTCTTTTCGGACGCCGGCCTGGCGTCTGGATTGATGACGACGCCCTCCTCGCGCATGTCGGGCGACCGGGTGGTCCCGCTACTCATCTCGCGGGCTCGGCCAGCTTGGGTTCGATGACCCCGAGTTCGATCGATGTCTCGACGATGGCACGGATCGTATCCTCCACGGGGCGTATGGTCGCGCCCAGAACCGACTTGGCCTTCTTGCAGTCGTTGACCGCGGTGGCCTGCACGGTGACGGGTTCGCCGCTGGCGGTCACCGTCTTCGGCCCGCCGAGCGTGAACGCGGGAAAGTACTCGTGGATGATCGCCCTGACCTCGGTCCCGAGTCGAAGCGCCGAACGGCCGCCGGTGCCGTGCATGATGTACCGGTTGCCGCCAGTCGTCGCCCGGTGGTCCACGGATGACTCCGCCGCCAGGCGATGCGCCTTCACCAGGTCCCGGACATCGATGATGTTGTAGTAGTGGTCGTATTCCGATAACCACGTCGTCGCGAGGTCGCTGGCGATGCGGCCGATCTGTTCGATCCACTGGCCCACCTGGGCCTTGAACAGGATCGGACCGCAGATCATGGCGGGGAGGAGGGTGACCGCGTCCCACCTGCCGCCGCTCGCATCCGCGGTGGCATTGATGAGTTGCTCTGTTTCGACCTTGCTTCGGGCGTAGGCGTTGGCAGGGCTTTGCCAGATCTCGGTGTCGATCCCTTCGTATGCCCAGTCGGTCTCCGTCCACTCGTAACCCGGGGGAACAATGCGGCGGCCTTTCCCGATGCCGTTCACGGCGGCCATCGAACTCGTGTAGACGAGACGCCTGACGCTGCCGCTTTCGTTGACGGCGTTGACGACGTTCTGCGTGCCGATGACGCCGCCGTTGAAGATGTCCATCGACCGGTCGCCGCTGCCGAGCGGCTGGGACTTCCCGTCCGCGGAGTTCCCGAGGACGGCGGCGGTGTGGAAGACGGCGGTGCAGCCCTTGAACGCGGCGTCGTAGGAACCCGGCGTGAACAGGTCGCAGCCATCGATGATCTCGACGCGCGGAAAGCGGCCCAGGTAGTCGGCGCAGTCCTTCCCGCGCCACGAGTTCGCATCGCGGATGCAGGCGCGCACCTCGTATCCCTGGATCGCCAGTTCGCGGACCATGTGGCCGCCCGTGTTGCCGGAGCAGCCGGTGACCGCCACGGGGCCGTCGAGGGGAGAGATTGCTGGCATGGTTCAGTTCCTCTGTTCAGACGCCGGTCTGGCGTTCGGATTGATGACGACGCCGTCCTGGAGCACCTCGAGCGGATGGCGTCCGTCGACGCCCAGGCCGAAGCGATGGTAGCCGAGCAGGCGCTGCAGCGTCTCGGGCAGTTCACGCGCAATTTCGCGCGGCACGGCGAGTAGCTGGATCTCCTGGGGCCGCAGGTGGGTGACGACGTGGCTCATGAAAAATCCCATGCGCTCGCGGTTCTTCGACGGATTCGCGCCGCCGCCGTGCCAGAGTCCTCCCTCCCACATGAGCATGGTGCCCGAGCGCATGGTCACCTGCATCGTCTCGATGTCCTGGTCGATCTCGCGGTCGTGCCATCTGTGGCTATAGGGGACGATGTGCGTGGCGCCGTTGTCGGTATCGAAATCGTCGAGGGCGATGAGCGCGTTGCAGAGGAAGTGCGGATGCGGCCGGGGGATCGGCCAAAGCCCGTCATCCTGGTGCAGGATCTGGCGCTTCTCGCCCGGAAGCACGTTGAAGAGCGTCGTGACATTGATCTGGCTGTACTTCCCGATCACGCCTTCCACCAGCGCCCGGACCCGCGCATCGAGGAACAGGTAATCGACGGCGCGGGTCTTCGCGAGCAGGTTGTGGGCGCGCCAGGTCCTGCCGGTGGCCCCCAGGCCGTATGCGCGCGTGATGGGTACCTCGGTATTGAAGACATGTCGGAGGCGCGAGACTTCGTCCGGCGCGATGAAATCCGGAATGATCGTGAAGCCCCGGTCCTCGATCTCGGCGACCCGTGCGGTGACGTTGAGGCCGTCGATGACGATGTCTCGGATCTCCTCGACTGCGTTCGTCACGCTCTCGCTCCGGTCGGCTCGCACGGGGATTCCGTAAGTTGCCCGAGGCGGCGCGCGTGGGAAGCCTGGTTGAACGGCACCAACAGAAGAGCGGCCAAGCCCAGCAATCCTCCCATGATCAGGAAGTCCTGGCTGAAACTCAGGTGATCTGCAACCAGCGCGAACAGGAACCCGCCGACTGCACGGCTGACATTCGCGAGCGCCATGTAGACCGAGAACTGGGTCGCGGCCACCGCCGTCCAACACAGGTTCATGAACATGGCAATGATCGCCACGAAGATGAGTTGACTCGCAACGGCCCCGAGAAAGTAAAGGACGATGATGAACTCCCTGACCTGCCAGAGTTCGGTGAGCACACCGGTCGCGACATGACAGGCTGCGCTGGCGACCAGGGAGATCATCAGGAAACGCTTCGCTCCCTGTAGGTCGATGAGGGGACCAAGCAGGACACCGATGACTGCCGCAGCGATGCCCATCCCGCCGATGAACTGCGTGTACGTCGCCGCCTCCACGCCGATTTCGGTCACCCCGAAACTCGGGAATACGGCGAGCGCGATGCCGTCACGGACGCGGTTCAGGAATTCAACGGCGATGAGCAGCAGGCTCATTGGGAGAATCAGGGTGCGAACGACGTCCCGGAAGATGCCGACCATACCCAGTTCGACCACTTCATTCCGCGTCGCAGCCTGTCCCCGCGTCCATGGCAGCGTCCGCTCGCCGGGGCGCTCGCGAACTGCGGCGACCAGGATGAAGATGAGGGCTACCGTGACCGCGCAAACGAGCGCGGTGACCGGGAGACCGACCATCGGCAGCAGCGTCCCGCACAGGGCGCCGTAGGAGTTGAATCCCACGACCTGTCCGGCCGCCATGAAGGCGTTGGCCCTGCCGCGTTCACCCTCGGGCAGGATGTCGATGGCCATGCCGTCCACGGCGACGTCCTGGGTTGCGGCGAAGGCGTTGATGACGAAACCGATCACCATGTATGGGACGAGGAACTCGACGTCGAGATCTCCCATGGCTGCCAATACCAGGAACGAGAGGCACAACCCGGCCTGCGCCCCCATGACCCAGGGGCGCCGATAACCCATCGGCAGGAATTTGAACCGGTCCATGAACGGGCCGGCAATGAGCTTGAAAGCCCACGGCAGGGACACTACCGATGTGAACACGGCCAGATCGCTGACCGACGCACCCTCCCCGGCAAGCCATGCCGGAATGGCAACGGACAGCAGCCCGATAGGCACGCCCTGGGCGAAGTAGAAGGCACAGAAGGCGCCGAACCGCAGCCAGCGCCGCTCGCTCAGGACCAGGGACTCGCCTCCGCGGTGCTGCTGGCGGAAAGATGTAGCCATCCCGTCTGCCTTCTTGATGGGCGTTGGAATATGGGCGGCGAGTATATCGGCGCGCCAGTGCTTGCGATACGCGCGCCGGGTCCTGCTCGGTTCGAGTGGGATGGCCAGCCATTCACTCGCGGATCGCCTCCCTTCGAGTTTTCGGCCGTTCCAACTTTCATTAAGTTTCTATGTTGAAGCTTGAAATCGTGGAAAGAAGGGCAGGTCAACATAAACTTTTGACATTTAAATCATCAAGTTATTAGTCATCATGGAGCTATCCGGAACGTCTCGATGCTACTTTTGTTGGAAAAGTTTCGAAAACAAATAGAATTACGAATGCGCGTCGGTCCCGCTTGGGGAGTGTGAGTCAAATGTTCAGCACCATGGAACGCCGCAGGGAGATTGTCCGCCTGACCGAATCGAACAGGCACGTTTCAGTGAAGTCCCTGGCGAGGCAATTTGCCGTATCGGCCGTAACCATTCGCAACGACCTGAACGCACTGAGCGCGAGGAGGCTCATAGTCAGGTCCCGGGGTGGCGCAGTCGCCAGCACTCCGCTCGCCAGGGAACTCTCGATACGAGAGAAATACAACTCGAATCACTCCACAAAACGCCAGCTTGGCCAGGCCGTGGCCGACCTGATCGGCGAGGACGTCCGTAGTCTCATCGTGGATTCGGGAACGACTACCGAAGAAGTCGCGATGTCCCTGGTGGGAAGGTCCGGGCTCCAGGTGATGACCAATGGCCTCAACATCGCATGGGCGCTGGCTTCCGTCGACGGAATCGAAGTCTCGATGACGGGGGGCAGTCTGCGCGGCAAGTCCATGTCCTTCTACGGGCCCCGGGCGGAGGACAGCCTGCGTTTCGTGCACTTCGACGCGCTGATCCTCGGCGCTGACGGTATCGATCCGAAGGTCGGCGTGACCACCCACTTTGAACAGGAAGCGAACCTGAATCGAATGATGTGTGACGCGGTGGGCAAGGTCATCGTGGTGGCCGACTCTTCCAAGTTCGGGCAACTGTGTCCGTACATGATCTGCAGACCAGCGGACATCGACGTGCTGGTGACAGACACCGGAATTTCCGCGGAACTGTCCGAAGAGCTCCAGAATCAAAGTATCGAGTTGCACGCGGTTGACTGCGAGTCCTGAGACTCCTGGGCAGGCGTGGCCGGGAGTGAAGGTCGGTGCGGGGGCGATGAAGAAAAACAGTGTCCTGCCACAGGTAACGGCGATGGATCGATACCTGAACATCGATGCTGCCGAACTCCGCCGCAGGAACAGTTATTGGACGGCGCGTGAAATCTGTCAGCAGCCTCGGGTCTGGCGGCAGGCGTATGGGCTTGTTGACAGATCCAGGGGCGCGATCGACAGGTGGTTGGCGCCGATCCTGTTGACGCCGAATCCGCGCGTCCTGTTGTGCGGGGCGGGGACGTCGGCTTTCGTCGGAGACACCGCTGCGTCATGGTTGAGGAAGGAGTGTCGAACCCCTTTTGGCGCCAGCTTCGCCGCAGTGAGCACGACCGGATTGACGGCAGATCCCGCGCAGTATCTGTCGCATGACGTTCCGACGTTGATGATCTCGTTCGCCAGGTCCGGCGACAGTCCCGAAAGCCTCTCCTGCGTGGGGCTCGCAAACGAGCTGTTGACGGAGTGCCGCCACCTGGTCCTGACGTGCAACCCGAAGGGCCGTCTCGCCCGTTGGGCGGAATCGGGTGAGAATGCAATGTGCGTCATGATGCCCGAGGACGCCGACGATCGCGGCTTCGCGATGACCAGCAGCTACACCGCCCTGCTGGTGTCTTGCCTCGCGATCTTCACGCCCGACCGTCCGCAGATGGAACAGGCCGCGAAACTGGGACAGCACGTGATCGATTCCTGTGGAGAGCACGTCGGTGCGCTGGCGCAAAGAGAGTTTCGGCGTCTGGCGGTGCTCGGCGCGGGTTGTCTTTCGGGTACTGCGGGTGAAGCGGCCTTGAAGTGCATGGAGTTGACCGGCGGCCAGGTCGTCGCGATCCACGAAACGGCGCTGGGATTTCGGCACGGTCCCAAGATCATTGCCGACGAGTCCACGATGGTCCTGCATCTCCGATCCAACGATCCGTACATCAGCCGCTACGATCGGGACTTGCTCCGCGAACTCAGGGACGATGACCGTTCGGCTGCGGTCGTGGAACTGAGCCCCGCATCCCTGGCCGTGGACATCGGAGCGGTGGCGGCCGCAGCCTGGCTCCACGATGCCTGGTTGTCCCTGGCCTACGTGGTCTTCTGCCAGATGCTGGCGTTTCAGAAAGCGATGGTGCTGGGGATCGAAGCTGACAACCCCTGCCCCACAGGCGAAGTCAATCGCGTCGTCAGTGGTGTTTCCATCTATCCGTTCGGTGGCCGCAGCTCCCTGTCGAGGAGTTCGAAAGGGTGATGTATGGCGTGGATATAGGTGGAACCAAGACGGAGTTCGCCGCATTCGACGAAGACCTGACGCCGCGATGCGTACGCCGTATCGCAACTCCGACGCGAGACTATGATCGCCTTGTCCGGATAATTGCGGAGTGGGTTCAGGCAGCCGACGCGCAGTTCGAACGTGCAGGTCTGATCGGTGTCGGTCTACCCGGTGTTCGAGATCGCCATGGCCATTCCTTTTCGGTCAACGTGCCGTGCATAGCGGGTCGGAATGTGGGAGAGGATCTCGGTTCGGCGCTCGACAGGAACGTTGCGCTGATCAACGATGGCCGTGCGTTCGCATTGTCCGAGGCGCACGGTGGAGCAGGTCAGGGGCATGATCCCATGGTCGGCGTCATCCTCGGTACCGGCGCGTTCGGCGGCTATTGCATCGGTGGAGAACTGCAGGGGGGCAGGGATGGTCTGGCGGGCGAGTGGGGACACCTCCCCATTGCCGCCACCACCAGGGATCGCCACTCGTTGCCATTGCAACCGTGCGGCTGCGGCAGGCAGGGTTGCATCGAGACATACATCTCAGGCCCCGGGCTGTCGCTGCTCCATGCCCACGTTGCCGGATCATCAATTTCCCCGGAGCGGCTCGTCCAGCGGATGCGCGCGGGCGAGGCGGCCAGCAGGCGCGCGTTCAACATCTGGATCGATTGTGTCGCGAGTTGTTTCGCGCAGTTCATCCTTCACATCAATCCCGAGATCATTGTCGTGGGTGGAGGGTTGTCCAGAATCAGGGAACTTTACGCCGAGATACAGCCAGCCTTGGCCGAGCACCTGTTCAGCGGGCTGCCGCCGCCGAGGGTCGTACCGGCCAGGTTTGGCGACAGGAGCGGCTCACGTGGCGCGGCGATATTCGCTGCGCTGCATCGGGACAGGTATTCCGAGCGAGAACCGTGACCGCCACCGTACTGACAAATGCCACGGTATTCACCGGCAATTCGGTTCACGAGAACAGTTCCGTGCACATCGAGGACGGTCTGATCGCCGAAACGGTCATCGGCGGGGCTGAGCGACCGGCCGGTGCGGCCCAGATCGATCTGCAGGGCCGACGCCTGGTCCCGGGGTTCATCGACATCCAGGTCAACGGGGGCGGCGGCGTTCTGTTCAACGATTCGCCCACGGTCGATGCGCTGCGCACCATCGGAGAAGCCCATTCCCGGTTCGGGACGACCGGGTTCCTGCCAACGCTGATCAGTGACCATGACGATGTCATGCGGTCGGCTGTCGAGACGGTGCGCCGCGCGCGGCGCGAGCGCGTCCCCGGCGTGCTGGGCCTGCACCTCGAAGGCCCTTGGCTCAATCCCGGCCGATGCGGCGCCCATGACGCGAGCAAGTTCCGGACGATCGACCGGCAGGCGATCGAACTGTTGACCTCGCTGGGGTGCGAAGGGGTGATGCTGGTTACCCTGGCGCCGGAAATGACGTCGACCGAAGTCATCGGGCAACTTTGCTCTGCTGGAGTGATCGTGTTTGCGGGTCACGCCGAGGCGGACTACGAAAAATGCCGGCGGGCCGCGGACGCGGGACTCAGCGGGTTTACCCACCTGTTCAACGCGATGCCGCCGATGATGGGCCGGGTGCCGGGCATGGTAGGCGCCGCGCTTGATCTTGAAGACGTCGCCGTCAGCGTCATCGCCGACGGCCACCACCTGCACCCGGCGTCATTGCGCCTCGCGGTGGCGGCCAAGAAGCCGGGCAAGGTGATGCTCGTCACGGATGCGATGCCCTCGGTGGGGTCCGAACTCACGCAGTTTCAGTTGGGAGGTGAGCGGGTGGAGTTGAGGGATGGCGCGCTCAGGAACGAGCGCGGGTCCCTCGCCGGTTCGCACCTGAACATGATCGAAGCCGTGCGAAACACGATCGCGTTGACGGGCGTCCATTGGACCGAGGCGGTCAGGATGGCCTCGAGCTATCCGGCCCGCGCCATAGGTGTCGCTGATCGGCGCGGTTACATCTGTCGCGGCTACAGCGCCGATCTGCTCGAACTCGATTCGGACATGGCGCTGTATCGGATCTGGCGCGCGGGAGTGCCGATTCGCCCCCTGTAGTCCACGGCTTCTCACAGGAGTCCAGTAGCGGCCCCGGCGTGACCTTGGCGGGCCGTCCCGTTCGCTCGTCGTCTGCGGGGAACGTGTAATCTGTGTCGTTTCGCGGCGGGGAGGCATTGCATGAAGCTCGGAGTCGGAATCGGGCCGCTCGGACCGGCGGGAGGTGCGCGCATCGTCCAACTGGCGAAGGAAGCCGAGTCCCTGGGCTACGATACGATCTGGACGTCGGAGATCTACGGTTCGGACTGCTTCACGCCGCTCGCCTGGATCGGTGCGAACACGGAGCGCATCAAGCTCGGCACGTCCATCATGCAGATCTCCGCGCGCACGCCTGCAAGTGCTGCGATGCACGCGGTGTCGCTCGACTACCTGTCGAACGGCCGGCTGATCCTCGGCATCGGTGTCTCCGGACCGCAGGTTGTGGAGGGCTGGTACGGACAGCCGTATCCAAGGCCGCTGGAGCGAACGCGGGAGTGGGTCTCGATCTTCCGCGACATTGTCGCGAGGCAGGACCCGGTGTCCTTCGACGGCAAGCACTACCAGTTGCCGCTGCCCGGCGGCACGGGGCTCGGCAAGCCGCTGAAGCTCATCCTGCACCCGGTCCGTGATCACATACCCGTCTACCTCGGGGCCGAAGGGCCGAAGAACGTCGCCTTGAGCGCCGAGATCTGCGACGGCTGGCTGCCGATGTTCCTTTCGCCCTACCGCATGGAGGAGATGTACAGGGACGCGCTTGCCATACGCAACCGGGACTTCGAAATCGCTGCAGGTCCGACTGTCATCATCGACGAGGACGTTGACCGCGCGCTGGACCAGGTCCGGCAGAACGTCGGCTTTTACGTCGGCGGCATGGGGGCGAAGACCTTCAATGTGCACAAGGACCACGTGACCCGCATGGGCTTCGGCGCGGAGGCCGAACGCATCCAGGAGCTGTTCCTCGCCGGCCGCAGGGACGACGCCATGGCGGCCGTGCCCCGGGAACTGTGCGACGAGATCTCCCTGGTGGGTCCGAAAGAGCGGATCCGCGACCGGTTGCAGGCCTGGAAGGAGAGTCCGGTGACGATGCTGAAGGTCGGATCCTCGAACCCGGAAACGCTTCGATTCATGGCAGAGGAACTGCTGTAGCGCGGGGCGAACTCAGGCCGAGACCGCCGGGCCGCCCAGGCTGACGGGCCGCTCCTCCTTCGGCAGTTCCATGAGGATCGGCTCCAGTACCTCGATCAGGGGGTCGAGGTGTGCTTCGTAGCGCCGCCAGGTATGGACTGCCGTCGAATAGATGGGTTGGCGCACCTGTTCGGAGCTTGCGGATTTTACCGCCCGCTCGGTCTCGTGGAACCGCAGGCAGGCGTCTTCCCAGGGCAGTTCGCAGTACTCGAGGATTCGCCTTACCTGGCCTTCGAGGTCCGCCACGACTTCCTCGTACTCGACGGCAAGAACCCTGCCGGGCAGCACTGCCTCCCAGTGGTCCATCAGCCGCTGGTACTGGAGGTAGTACTCGCCGAGTTCCACCAGGTCGTAGGAGAAAGGCTGCCCCTGCGCGAACAACTGCTTGTAGCTGCCGAGGCAACTGTCCAGCGGATGGCGCCGGGCGTCGATGATCTTCGCGTTGGGCAGGATGAGGTGGATGAGTCCCGCGTGCACGTAGTTGTTGGGGTTCTTGTCCGTGAAGAACGGCCGCACGCCGCGGTACCGGCGCGTGCGCCGGATGTATTCGCCGCCAAGACGCCTGAATCCGCCGTCGTCGATGTTCGCAAGATTCTTCGGATAGCGGGGGTTGAACGAGCCGGTGATCCGGTCAGACCTGACCGTCGCGCCCAGGTCGCGCAACTCGTGGGTCCCGTCCACCATCGAGTGACTGGACAGGATCTGCTCGATCAGCGTTGAGCCCGACCGCGGCAGACCTACGATGAATATCGGCGCGGGATCCGGGTCTCCGCGGCCCGCGTTGTCGTCGAAGAACTGGCGGGTAAAGACCTCGATGGAGTTGTCGACCATCTCTTCGTTCTCGACGCGATCGTAGAACTCGCTCTCGCGCCGCAACCGGTTGCCGCGATCGATGTGTTCGAACGCCCGGTCAAAGTCCTTGCGGCCCTCGAATTCGAGGCCGAGGGCGTTGTTCAACTGCACCTGCCCGTCGGGCGGTATGCGCTCGTCGCCGACCAGCGCCAGCATGTCGTCGACTTCCGAGTCCTCGAACCGGAACGTCTTCAGGTTCGCCAGGTTCCAGTACGCCTCGGCATGCAGGGGATTCGCCTCGATGCTGCTCCGGAATGCAGCGATCGCGCCAGCCTGGTCGCCGACCGTGCGGCAGACATTGCCCTTTCCGCAGAGTGCGCCGACGTGTTTCGGGTTGATGGCGAGGGCGTCGTCGAAAGCCCGGAGCGCGTCGTCGTGATTGCCGGCGGAAGCATGGGCGGACGCAAGCAGCAGGTAGCCGTTTGGAATGCGGGGGTCCAGCCTGATGAGGCGCTTCGCGCTCTCGGCCGCCTCTTCATGCTTCTGCTGTTCGTATTGCACGGTGACGAGGTCTGCCCAGGCCTGGTTGAAGTCGGGTGCCACCTCGACGGCACGTTTCAGCAGGACTTCCGCATCCTGGTAGCGCTGCTGGCGTGACCCGAGCCGGGCCCACAGCCGCATGGCCGAGACATTGTCGGGATGGCGGCGCAGGATGTCCCGGTAGATCCGTTCGGCTTCGACGAGCTTCTCTTCCTTCTCCAGGTTCACCGCCCGGACGATCTCCTGGTTGTCCTGGCCGAGCCGAAGGAACTCTCCCCGAAGCGCCTTGGCCCTGTCCACGTGGCCCATGCGCATGAGAAGGCGCCCGAGCTTCATGCGCGTCGGTTGCCGGCCCGGGTCGAGTTTGAGTGCCTTCTCGAAGGACTCCGCAGCGGCGGGCAGTTCGCCCTTCGCGATGAGCAGGTCACCACGTGCCTCGTGGGCGCGTTCGAATTCCGGGAAGAGGGAAAGTGCCTTCTCAACGTCCTGCTCGGCCTCGTCCAGGCGGCCGAGTCTCGTCAGCGCGCGCGCCGACAGGCAGAGGAAGTTGGCGTCGTCCGGAACCTGGCTCAGCACGGCGGCGCAGATGTCCCGGGCGGGCTCGGCCTCGCCGAGTTGCAGGAACCGCTGCGCGCGCTGGAACAGTTGCTGTTGTGGCGGGTGACCTGGAATCTGTCTTCTCCCGGTGTTACTGGACGGTGGCGCGAACCCCCGACGCCTCGACCGCGGCTGGTATGGATTCGAGGCTGCCAAATGACAGCAGGCTCACGCCCGCCACTCCCGGAATGGTCGCCATTTCGTCGAGCATCTCCGAGCAGATCTCGATGCCTTCGCGCTCCGGGTCCGCTGCCCGCTCCATCCTGTCGATGATCGACGGCGGTACCAGCGCGCCCCGCACGTTGTTCCTGACCCAGTGCGCCGCCTCGGCCGAGGGTAGCGGCGACAACGCCATGATGAAGCTCAGGCGGTGCGTCAACTGGGCCGCGACCATGCGCCGCATGTAGTTGCGAACGACGTCCATGTCGAAACAGAGCTGCGTCTGGATGAAGTTCGCGCCGGCATCGGACTTTCGGTTGAGGTTTACGGGAGTGAACGTGGCATCCGGATCGAAGATCGTCGCGGTCGCCCCAACCAGGAAATCGTTCAAGAGCGGAACGTCCCTCGCGTCCTTCAACTGGCGCGCAAATGCCATCAGCTCCTGCGGGTGGGTATCGAAAACGCCGCGGACCCTCGGTTTCATGTGGTCGGGCGCGCGGTCGCCGCGCATCAGCAGCACGCTGGTCACGCCGAGCGCGGCAGCGCCGATGAGGTCACTCTGCAGCGCGATGCGATTCCGGTCGCGGCACGTCATGTGCACGATCGGATCGATGCCTTCGCCGAGCAGCAGCGCGGAGGCCGCGAGGCCGGACATGTGCACCTCGGCGCCGGGATTGTCGGTGATCTGCACGGCGTCGACGGACTGCCGCAACGTATTTCCCTGCTGAACGAGGGCATCGACATCCGGGACGCGGGACATGTTCACGTGGGCCGTGACGACGAAGTCTTTGGTTTTCAGCGCATCCCGGAACGACACCTCAGAAGTCCTCCATGCCGACCACCCGCTTCAGCCACGTGTCGTGGAGCGGGAGTTTCTGCGGTCCGGTGTTGATGGCTTCGATGACCTTCTGCAACACGGCGGGGCGGGGACGCTGATCGCCAAACCAGGTGCGGCACTCGTCGCGCAGGAAGTCCATCCCGTAGAGCACGGTCTCGTAGCTGTAGTGGTTCCACAGCCGGCCCGTGTCTATCGGATACCTGCTGTCAGCCCCGGACTCCACAGTGTCGTCCGGCTGCCCGGGAAAGAACTGGTCTTCGAAATCCGAGATCGACGGCGGCTTGATGCGCCAGTACTCGAACTTCGCCCTGAGCCGGTCGTTGATCCGTTCCGGACGCGCGACTTCGCGCCAGAATTCCGTGTCCCGGCGGCGCGTCGTGCAGTAGTGCATGTTGATGAAGTCGAGGATCTCGTAGAAGCGGTTCGCCATGATCCGGTTGAAGCGGAAGGCGAGCGGCGCGAGGTCGTCGCCGTAGGGGAAGTGCTCGGCCAGCACGGAGCTCCCGATCTGGCTGAGGTAAAGCCCGGTCGATTCCAGCGGCTCGATGAACCCGCCCGAGAGGCCGATGGCGACGCAGTTTCCGGCCCACTGCTGTTCACGCCGCCCCACCCGGAACCTCACGAGGCGAGACGGCAGGGACTCCGCGTGATCGCCCTCGAACGCGCGCAGTTCCCGTTCCGCGTCTTCCTCGCCGATGAAGGCGCTCGAATGCACGTACCCGAGGGAGCGCCGGGTTTGCAGCGGGATGTCCCAGACCCAGCCGGCCGAGAGTGCGGTCGCGGTCGTGTAGGGTCGGACGTAGCCGGGGTAGTGGTGGTCGTAGGGCACGTTCATCGTGATCGCCCGGTCGCAGAGCAGCCACTGCGAGCAGTCCGAGAACCCGACGCCGAGCTTTTCCCCGATCAGACGTGCCGCGAATCCCGTGCAGTCGATGAAGAGATCCGCTTCGAGCCGCTTGCCGGACTGCGTCCTTACGGCGGCGATATGGCCGTTCTCGTGCATGTCGACATCGACGACATTGTCGAGGTGATGTTCGACGCCGCGGGCCGTCGCGTGCGCGGTCAACTGGAGCGCGAACTTCTGCGCGTCCATGTGGAACGCATAGTCGAGGGACATCCCCGCATCCCGGTTCCCAAGCGTCTTTGGCGCAAGCCCCATCTCGCACAGCACCGGTTGCGCCGAGACCGTGTTGATGAAGGGCACGGAACGGTCGCTCATCAGCCACCTGCGGCCCGCGTCGTCGGTTCCCGAACTGTACCGGCTGAACGGGTGATGGAAGAACCCGTGGCGCGCACGTCCGGCGGGGGCGATCAGTCCTTGGACAGTTCGCCGGGTCTGGGCCGGGGCGGGTCCGCCGCCGTTACCCGGACCATCCAGCCAATCGACGAACCGTATGGACTGCTTGAACGTGCCGTCCACGGCCTTGAGGAAGTCGGTCTCGTCGATGCCGATCGCTGCCAGCGTGCTCCGGATGTTGGGAATCGTGGCTTCGCCGACGCCGATGCGGGGAATGTCCGGCGACTCGACCAGGCTGATGTCCGCGAACTTCCTGCCGTCGGTGTTGAGCGTAGCGTTCAGGTAGGCCGCGGCCGTCCAGCCCGATGACCCCCCTCCAACGACCAGAACCCGTTTTGTATGCATCTCAGAAGCGATCAGAAGTCTTGTCAGAGAATTATCGACTTCCGATAATATAGTAAGATGCCTCCGTGATAGAAACGTTCGGAAACGATCTGGCGAGCGATCTGTTCGACGACATGCGGACCAGAGCGACCCGGTCGTTTCCGCCGGAGCTTAGGCGCCCGGCCAGGCGCAAACTGTTGTATCTGCATGAGGCGGCCGTACTCAGCGATTTGAGGGTGCCTCCGGGCAACCGTCTGGAGAGCTTGAAGGGAGACTGGAAAGGATATTACTCGATTCGGGTCAACGACCAATGGCGATTGGTCTTTCGCTGGCAGACCGGCAATGCCTTCGATGTCCGGATCATTGACTACCATTAGCAGGCAGACCCATGGCGAGACAACCGCAAAATCCGTTTCATCCCGGGGAGATTCTTCTCGAGGAGTTTCTCCAGCCGGCCGGCATCACGCAGACGGCGATGGCCAGCCAACTCGGCTGGACGACAACACGGCTGAACGAACTCATCAAGGGCAAGCGTGGCATCACCGCGGCTGCGGCGCTTGATCTCGCCGATGTTCTGGGGACATCGCCGAAACTGTGGATGAACCTGCAGGCAACCTACGATCTGGACCGAGCCATCAAGGCCCGCCGCGTCGCCTGATTTCGCGCTGGCGCTGCAATCAACGGGGCACCGCCCGCTTGCGCAGGTCCTTGAGGATCTCCCTGGCGGCGTTGTGGCCGGGGATTCCCGAAACCCCGCCTCCGGGATGACAGCTCGACCCGCACATGTACAGACCCCCGAGGGGTCCGCGGTAGTCCGCATAGTGCGGCGCGGGCCGCTTGAAGAAGAGCTGGTCGAGGGCCAGTTCACCGTGAAAGATGTGACCCTGCGGGAGGTTGACGCGGGCTTCGATGTCCGGCGCCACCATGACTTCCGTACCGATGATGTCGTCCGAGAAACCGGGAGCGAACCGGTCCAGGGTCCGGAACACGTTTCTGGTGAAGTTGTCCTTTTCGTCCTCCCAGCGGCCGTTCTTCAGTTCGTAGGGTGCGTGGCCGCCGAAGAGATTGACGACGTGCTTGCCTTCCGGCGCCAGCGTGTCGTCGACGATAGTGGGCACCACCGGCGTCATGAAGGGGTTCGACGAGTACCAACCGTGCTTCGCGTCGTCGTAGGCCTGTTCCAGGTAATCGATATCCGGCGCGCAATGCACGTAGGTGGGATAGGTGAAATCGCCGAGGGCGCCGTCGTCGATGGCCTTCTGCAGGCCGGGGTAGCGGGGCGGGCGCTCGCAGGCGATGTTGATCTTGAACGCGGTCGAGAAGGTGCGCATGTTGCGGATGTCCCGCAGCAGCTCGTCAGGCAGGTGCCGTTCTTCGATCATGCCGAGGTAGAGCGCCTTCGCGCTCGCGTTCGAAACGACGACGCTAGCGTCGAATTCGCGTCCGTCTCTGGTCGCGACGCCCGTGGCCCGCCCATCGTCGACCTTGACCTGCTCGACCCAGGCGCCGGTGACGATCTCCAGTCCGTCCAGGCGGCCCGAAGCAGCGATCGCCTGGGTGATTGAGCCCATGCCGCCGCGGATGAAGCCCCAGCCGCCCGCGCCCTCATGCTCTCCCATGATGTGGTGCATGATCACGTACGCGGAGCCGGGCGTCTTCGGGCCGCCGAAGGTGCCGATGGATGCGTAGTAGGCAAGCACGGCACGAATGCGTGGATCCTCGAACCAGCGCTTCAGGTAATCGTCGGCGCTCATGGTGAGGATGTCGTAGATCTGGAAGAACCTGCCACCGATCTTCCGGTACTTCCAAAGCAGTGACCCGATCTGCCTGTACGTTTTCCAGTCTCTCCTGGTCGGGTCCGGCGGCGTTTCGAACAGCAGTTTCCGGATTACCTCCGCGGCCTCGTACAGGTACGCGTTGAACTCGGGATAGATCGCGGCGTCGCGCTCGTTGAACCGTGCGAAGGATGCCTGGGTGCGCGCGATATCGTCCGAATAGACGATGTAGTCGTCGTCCAGCGGACTGAACATGTCCGAGCAGGGCAGTACCTCGAGGCCGTGCTGCCGGAGGTTCAGCTCCGCCATGATTTTGGGATGCAGGAGGCTCATCAGGTAGGAAAACGTGGAGGCCCGGAACCCGGGATGGAACTCCTGCGTGACGGCAGCGCCGCCGACGATATCGTGCTGCTCGACGACAACGGTCTTGAGGCCGGCCCTGGCGAGATAGGCGCCGCAGATGAGGCCGTTGTGGCCCCCGCCGATAATCACGACGTCGTATTTGCCGTTCGCTTGCATGTTTTCGGTCAACCGCTCCGGTGGCACGCATTGTATGTTGCTACGGCGGCCGATTCGTGGGAGATATGCGCACCGTCATGACTGATTCCGTCCCCGCAGATCTCGTCTCCCGGACCTGGCAACGCGATTTCGCGCCGCCCGTCAGGATGCCGCCGGCAGCGGATGTCGTCATCATCGGCGGCGGCATCATCGGCATTTCCACCGCCTGGTTCCTGGCGAGGGAGGGCGTGGATGTCGTGGTCTGCGAGAAAGGCCACATTGCCGGCGAGCAGTCGGGGCGCAACTGGGGATGGGTGCGACAGCAGGGAAGGGATGCGCGCGAGATGCCGATGATCGTCGAGTCGCTGCGCATCTGGCGCCGACTCGGAGAGGAAATCGGCGAGGATGTGGGTTACAGGGAAGGGGGCATCCTGTACCTGGTCGACGACGACCGCCAGCTCGAGCGGTATGCAGGGTGGGTCAAGTCCGCGGAGAACTACGCAATCGGTACCCGCCTGATCGGGGGAACCGAGTTGCGTCGTCTCGTTCGTGGCTCGACGGTCCCCTGGCGTGGTGCGTTGTACACCGCAAGCGACGGAAGGGCGGAGCCGCACAAGGCGACACCGGCCCTTGCGCGGGCGGCTACTCGGGAAGGCGCGATCGTTCTTGAGTCGTGCGCAGTTCGAGGCGTCGAGACAACCGCCGGTCGGGTGTCGGCCGTGGTTACGGAGCACGGCAGCATCCAGACATCCACCGTGCTCTGTGCCGCGGGCGCCTGGACATCCTTGTTCTGCCGCGTGCTCGGCATTCGTCTGCCACAGTTGCGCCTGCGTGGCACTGTGGCTCGAACCGGGCGCACCGACGCGGTCTGCGACGGCGCCATGATCGGTGGCGGACTGGCGCTGCGCCGGCGGCAGGACGGCGGGTATACCGTCGCGGACGGCGCGGTCCTCGACCATGCTATCACTCCGTCCACGTTTCGCTTCGGTTCGAAGTTCATGGCCGCGCTGCTCATGGACATCGGGGCGACGCGCCTGTCACTCGGCCGCGGGTTTCTCGAGGAGTGGGCGATGCCTAAGAAATGGCCGCTCGATCAGGTGTCCCCGTTCGAGAAATGCCGCGTGCTCGATCCCGAACCGAACCCTCGGACCTTGCGAAGGCTGCGCAAAAAACTGGACAGGATCTTTCCTCAACTTGCGGCCACGCCTATCGCGGAGAGTTGGGCCGGCATGATCGAGGCGACGCCGGACATCGTTCCCGTCATCGACGAGGCGGATGGGTTGCCCGGCTTCTACATGGCCACCGGTTTCAGCGGCCACGGTTTCGGTATCGGTCCAGGCGCGGGCAAGGCGATCGCCGGAATGTTGACCGGCCGTGAAAGCGGCATGGACCTGCGAGAGTTTCGGCTCGCCAGGTTCTTCGACGGTACGCCCATCCGGCCGCAGACTTCCGTCTGATTCCCAATCGACGGAGTCAATCGTCGAAGGGCCAGAGCTCGAGGCCGTGAATGGCGTTCCGGATGTCCATGGTGAGGTTCACCGACCCGACTCTCTGGTTGCGGTCCAGGTCGTAGAGGCTGATGGTTGACGGCGAGGAGCCGCCGGCAACAAAGGATTCGCCGACGGGACACAACCCGCGACCGAAGCCCTGGCGCGCGACCCTGGAATCGTCGACGCCAGCGAACTCTACGTCGTTCGGATCGTAAGTCTCGATCCTGAAGGCAAGGCTGCTGCCGTCGCGGCCGACATATCGCACGCAGTCGCTCTCGGTGTCGTTGAACAACAGTCCGTCCCGATAGGGACGCGCGTTGTGCGCGCCGGCGGGTAACGAGCAGACTTCCGTCACCTCCATTTTGCTGTTGAGATGCAGAAGTGCGTGAGTGTGCAGGCCGGAGAAATAGACCCCGGTCCGGTCGACATGCACCATGTTGATGTGAAACGTGTTGACCGGCCTCGGGCCCATGTTGGAGCGCGGGTCGAACGTGTGTCCGCCCCATGTGTCGTATGGCCGTTGCAGGTGGAACCCCCAGACGTACTGTTCGGTCTCAAGGTCGAAGGCGAGCAGGCTGTCGAACCCCGTCGATGTCAGGAACAGGGTCTGTTCCACGCGGCAGATCTCGTGGCAGTGCTTCAGGTACCTGTTTCGGTGGGAACCCTGTATCCGGAATCTGCGGTCGTAACGGAAAAGCTCATCGCTGGCGGCGATGTAAATATCGTCACCGTTGAACTCGATGCCGCGCAGGCCGCGGTCTGCGCCTCGGCCCTCGAAGTCGATGCCGCTCGCATTCCAGTCGACGTGCTGCACGACCTCGCGTTCCCCGAAGTCGACCGTATAAACGCCACCGTGACTCTCCCCCTGCTGGGTGCCGCGGACGACGGACGTCGCAATGAGCTTCGGTAATTGGATCTTCACACGCCGTCACAAACTCCCGTCAGGTTGGTCGGCGGAATAGTTGTAACAGTACTCGAGACAATAGAGCATGACCTGCCGGTCGTGCGACGTCTCCGCCTCGACCAAGGCCTTTTCGCCTATAGAGACCGCCTCGTCTTTGTAGCCCAGGGTTGCGAGTACCCGCGCCAGGGTGTCCACGATCGCGATGTCCTTGCCCTCGGTCATCTCGAACGCCCGGCGCGCCTGCGCAAGGTTGGCCTCGACCGGTGCGCCGGTGAGGTATCCCGCCCACGCCAGGGCGTTGTGAGTTTCGGCGTCGTCGAGTTCCTTGATCAGCCGTTGCGCGACCTCCGCCGCGTCCTCGAGGAGACGGGCGCCCAGGAGGACCTGGTAGGAAGAGGTGACTTCGCCCCGCAGCATGAGTTGTTGCGACTCTCGCAAGGAATCCAGAATGCCAGGCATCTCCACGTATTCCCTGAGCTCGTTTTGCATGGAGTCTCCGAGATCGTCCATTCGGTCAAACAGCGAATCGATATCTCCAAAGGACTTCACCTTACTCCCGTAGCTGTCAAAAGCCTCCGCGACCCTTCCGAGAACGTCATATTCCTCGACAACCTGTTGGTAGCGCTTCCTATTCACAAGAAGCTCGAAGACTCGGTCCGCAAACGCCTGAAGCGTGAGATCGGGTAGAGAACCCACACCCTTGACCCGGTCGTACAGGGCGAGGGTCGCATCCTGTTCGCCGAAGGTCCTGTTTATTGATGTGTACACCGCGATGTCGTCGTACTCGGCAGACCCGTCGACGATGCGCTGCTCCGCCTGCTGTCGACGTTCGACAAGTGCTGCCTTGGCGGGTGGATGTCGATCCGCGAGCGTCTTGATGCTGGCCAACAGAAACGAGAGCCGAACGGCATGGTAGGCCGGAGAGTGCTTCTCGCCTTCGTCGAAGCACCAAAGGTACTCACGTAGCGCTTCCGCATCCTGCCCCATTTCCGCGTAAGCATCGGCCAGCCTGGAACGAAACATGGGGTTCTCGCGATTGCCCTCCGACAGCGCCTTACGAGCGCGGGTGATGGCATTCTCGCCCCGTAGCACGCTTTCGCCGTCCTTGATGAACTGCTTGGGTAACCGCTTCCCAGCAATGCGGTCCATTACGTCGCCGTTCGACGATATGAACACGTAGTTCGGGAAGGACCGGACGCCGTACCGCTGCGCCAGCGATCGGTTGGTCTCGTTCGCCTCGGCGTCGATCTTCAGGGCCACGGTGTGCTCCGCGAGCCATGCCGCGACGTTCGGGTCCTTGAACGTCGTGGCGTCCATCTCCTTGCAGGGGGCGCACCACGTGGCGAAGAAGTCGACAAAAAGGACCTTTTCCTCCGCAGCGGCCCGTTCGAGGGCATCGTCGAAGCTGAGATCGTGGAAGTGGACCTCGCTGTCGAGCGATGCGCTGCCCAGGAGGCAGCAGAGCACGGCCAAGCGAAGCGACAACCGGTTTGTGGCCATTGGGGATTCCCGCGAACGCTGCCGGATGGCATTCGTCTATCATCGCCAACGGGCGGAAGCAACTCCAGGCACCGGACAAGTCCAGACTCAACGAGAAATGTGCAACCACGAGAAACTTGCGCCGGAGACGCTCAATGCGCAGGCCCTGCGCCAGATCGACGCCGGAACGGGCGGGCTGACGCCGGCCATATTTCCGTCGACGACCTACGTGCGGGACAAGCACGACTATGCGCTGCTCGACCCGCGCCACAGCTACGGGCGCGACGAGAATCCAGGCTTCGTCGTGGCGGAGCAGGTCCTGGCGCGGTTGGAAGGCGGAGAGGCGGGCCTGCTCTTCAGCTCCGGCATGTCCGCGGCCATGGCGATCATCCAGTCCCTGAAGCCCGGCGACCGGGTGGTTGCGCCCAGGATCATGTACTGGGGATTGCGCAGGTGGCTGATCACTTTCTGCGACCAGTGGGGCCTCGCGCTTGATCTCTTCGATCCCGCGGATCCGGACGCTTTGGCCCGATCGGTGGAGCGTGGAAAGACCAGGCTGCTCTGGATGGAGTCGCCCTGCAATCCGACCTGGGACGTGATTGATATCGCCGCTGCTGCCGACATCGCGCACGGGATCGGTGCGACGCTCGTCGTCGACTCCACGGTGGCGACGCCGGTACTGACGCAACCCATTCGCCATGGCGCCGATCTCGTCGTGCATTCGGCGACGAAGTACCTGAACGGCCATTGCGACGTCGTTGCGGGCGCTGTCGTGACCGCTCGAAAGGACGATCTCTGGGAGAAGATCTGCCACGTCAGACTTCACGGTGGCGCCATCCTTGGGACGTTCGAAGCCTGGCTGCTGCAGAGGGGCATGCGCACGCTTTTCCTCCGGGTGCACAAGGCTTCGGCGTCTGCATTGGCGATCGCCCGGCATTTCGAAGGACACCCTGCGCTCAAGACCGTGTTGTATCCCGGTCTGCCCAGCCACCCAGGACACGATATCGCCAAGCGCCAGATGGATGGCGGGTTCGGGGGAATGTTGTCGCTGCGCGTCAACGGCGACGCGGAAAAGGCGTTGGACATCGTGAAGCGATGCACGGTATTCACCCGGGCAACGTCCTTAGGGGGTGTCGAAAGCCTGATCGAACACCGCTACTCGATCGAGGGAGAGAACAGCCCCATTCCCGAAGACCTCGTGCGCCTGTCCATCGGTATCGAAAACGTGGACGATCTGATCGCGGATCTCGAGCAGGCGCTCGCGTGACGTGAGCCGGAATCCGCGTTACGACATCCTGTTCGAACCGGTGCGGATCGGCCCGGTCACGGCGCCGAACCGTTTCTACCAGACACCCCATGCCCTCGGCACCGGCAACGCCATGCCCCACACCCGCGCCGCAATGCGGGAGGTGCGCGCCGAGGGCGGCTGGGGCGTCGTCAACACGGGCTACTGTTCCATCCATCCGAGTTCCGATGACGCGCCCCTGCCGTACTGCCGTCTGTGGGACGACGAAGACATACCGGTACATGCGTTGATGGTTGATGCCGTGCATCGGCATGGGGCATTGGCCGGCGTCGAGCTATGGCACGGCGGCAGCGATCCGGGCAACCGGTTCACGAGGGTGACGCCGATGTCCCCGTCGGGCGTTCCCGTACATCGCACGTATCCCGGCTGGATGGGCCTTGCGACGCCGCGGCCCATGGACTTGCGGGACATTCGGGACCTGCGCGGCTGGTACGTCGACGCGGCACGACGGGCAAGGTCGGCCGGATTCGACATCGTGTATGTCTACGCCGGCATGGGCTACACCCCCTACGAGTTCCTGCTGCCGCAACGGAACAGGCGCACGGACGCGTACGGCGGCAGCCTCGCGAACCGTACGCGCCTGCTGCGGGAGATCCTCGAGGACATGAAGGAGGCGGTCGGCGAAACCTGCGCCGTCGCCGTGCGGTTCAGTACCGATGCGCTGCTCGAAATCCCGGGTGAAGAACTGCCCTCCGAAGCCCACGAAATCGTTGCCCTGCTGGCCGAAGTCCCGGATCTCTGGGACGTGAAATCGGCGGACTGGACGGTGGAGACCGCGTCGGCCCGGTTCAGCGAGGAGGGCGCGCAGGAGCCGTGGACGGAATTCGCCAAGCCGTTGACGACGAAGCCGGTGGTGGGTGTCGGACGCTTCACGTCGCCGGACGAGATGGTGCGCCAGGTGAGAAGGGGGACCCTGGACCTCATCGGCGCCGCCCGTCCATCCATCGCGGACCCGTTCCTGCCGAGGAAGATCGACGAAGGACGGGAGGACGAGATCCGCGAGTGCATCGGCTGCAACATCTGCGTCTCGTCCTATCACGATGGCGTTCCAGTGCGTTGCACGCAGAATCCGACCATGGGCGAGGAATGGCGTCGTGGCTGGCACCCGGAACGCATCCCGCCCGGAGATCCCGAAACTCGCGTGCTGGTCGTCGGCGCCGGCCCAGCCGGGCTTGAGTGCACGCGGGCATTGGGACAGCGCGGCTTCCAGGTCACACTGGCCGAAGCGCGGGATGAGCTTGGCGGCCGCGTCACCATCGAGTCGGCACTGCCGGGCCTTTCGACCTGGGCGCGGGTGCGCGACTACCGGACGCACCAGATTCAGACCATGGCGAACGTTGATGTTTATCGTGGAAGCCTGCTGTCGGCGCAGGATGTCCTCGATTTCGGCTGCGATCACGCGGTCATCGCGACCGGCGCGCGATGGACCCGCGAGATGCTGGACGCCGAAGGTGATCCGGTGCCGGGATTTGCGAGCGATGCGGTTTACACGCCGGACGACATCCTGGGCGGGGCCGAACTCGATGGCTCCGTGGTCATCTGCGACTTCGATCACTATTACATGGGGAGCTGCCTCGCGGAGCTTCTACGGCGGCGCGGCCATGACGTCACCATCGTGACCCCGGCCAATGCCGTGTCCGCGTGGACGTTCATGAACAACGAACTGATCAGGATTCGCGAACGGATGATCGAACTCGGCGTCAACATCGTGACGGAGCACCGTCTAACGGACTACCGCGACGGAGCCGTGCACCTGAACTCCGTCTATCGCGGCGGCGAGGAAAGCACGATACCGTGCGAATCACTGGTCGTGGTGGGTATCAGGGCGCGAAACGATGCGCTATTTCGCGACCTGACCGCAGAGCCAAAGCGAATCACCGATTCTGGCATCACTTCCGTGAGAAGCATCGGCGACTGTCGCGCGCCGGGTGCCATCGTTCATGCTGTCCACTCGGGGCACGAGTGCGCCCGAACCATCGATGCGGACGATGGCGTTGAACCGGTAGCTTGGGAGCGGCCTGGGCTCTAAGGGCGATAACGGTCGAAGTCAACCTTATACCAGTCTCTTGCAATGCGCTTTCGACGTACCCGAGATGCGAGATGCACATTCGTGTTTTCTAGCGACTATCATCAATGATGACGATTCGGAGGAAAGGTATGAAGTTCAGCGAATTGAAACGAACGTGCACTGTTTTTTTGGCCGTCGCTGGCTTTACGTGGCTAGGAGCCTGCGCCGTAGGATGGTTCGCGGCCGCGCGCAGCGCTCGAACGCCGCGAAGCGAACGCTGGCGAACAGCGACAGACGTGTTCCGGCGGACGGCGGGCGATTCGCTCGGTCCCGCGGCCATAACCGGTGGTTATGAGAGGGCTCGGGTTCATAGCCATTGGGACCATGGGGCTCGCCTTCAGGCCGCCTGGAGTCCCCGCAGCCGCCTGATGTTCAACGCCAGGCAGACCAGGTCCCACTCGCCCCGCACCTTGTCGAGGCCCCGCAGACTGAAGCGGCGGAAGCCGAGCGCTTCCTTGATCCATCCGTGCGGCGCTTCCGACAGCCACTTGCGCTGCGCGTACTGCGCCCGCCCCGCCGCCGTCGCCAGCTTCGCGGCCATGCGCGCCTTCGCCGGATGCTTCTCCGGGTCCGCGGCGACCTCGCTCCGGCCCTCCCGGCCCAACGCCACGTGGCCGTCCACCCCGCGATCCTCCAGCGTCGCGAGGTCCGCCTCGTTGCAGTAGCCGGCGTCCGCCAGAACCGTCGCCGGCCGCTCTCCGTGGGTCGCCTCGACATCGTCCAGCAGCGTCACCAGATGCCCCTGGTCGCTGGCGCTCGGCGACACCTCCGCGGCGACGATCAGCTGGTTCGCCCCCTCCACCGCCAGCTGCGCGTTGTAGCACTGCTGGAAGCCCTCCTGCGAGGTGTTCATGATCCGGCTCTCCGGATCCGTGAAGTTGTCCTGCGCCTTCTCGTCCGGCTCGCCGTAGTCGCGCTTGTACGGCCGCCCGCCCCGCGGGTTCCGCTTCATGCCCGGCTTGCGCCCGCGCGCCTCGTCCGCCTCCCTCTGCCGCGCCTCAAGCCGCTCCCGCGCCGCCGCGATCGCCGCCAGGCGATCCTCCCGCCGGCGCAGCTCCGCCGGCAGCTCGTCGCCCCGGAACGCCTCCCCGAAACGCGCGTCCTCCGCCGCGTCCGTCTCCCGCGCGCGCTCCACCAGCGCCTCGATCTCGCCCTCAAGACGCCGCTCCTCCGCAAGCATCCGCCCGTAGCTCATCGCCTTGCGCTTGCTCGCGTTCGCCCGAACCTTCGTGCCGTCCACCGACAGCTTGCCGAAGTTCGCCACGCCCATCTCGCGCGCCAGCGTCACCACCTCCGCGAACAGCCGCCTGAAGTCCTCGAGGTGCCGCCGCCGAAACTCGCAGATCGTCCGATGGCTCGGGAAGTTCCCCGCCCCCAGAACCCGGAACGCCACGTCCTCCTCCAGCCGCCGCGCGATCCCCCGCGACGAAAACACCCCCGTCGCGTAGCCATAGATCAACACCTTCAGCATCATCGCCGGCTCGTACGGCGACTTGCGCCGGCCATCGCCCTCGTAGCGCTCATAAAACGCCGACAGGTCCAGTCCGTCCACCAGGTCGCTCACATGGTCCGCCAGGTGGCCTTCCGGCAGCCACTCCCGCAAACTCGGCGCCAGCAATAGCGTCTGATCCGGCTGGTAGGGGCGAAACGTCGTCGGCATCGAAGCTTCCCAAAACAACTATGCGCCTATTATCCCATCCCGTTTTCTACGGCGCAGGCTCCTAGCTCTATCTGGTGGCACCGATGTGCTTGCCTATGTGGATGGTGGAAAACTGGCTGAGCACCTCGCTGACGTCGGCGACGAGGCGAAAGCCATAGCGGAAGCAGCTAACGCATTGCAGGGGGCATTCGAGTTGATCAGCGTGATGCTGGTGCTTCTTTTGGCGGCAGCGTTGGCAGTGGTTGTCGAACTGGAAGCCATTCGGCGCAGACTTCAACAACTTGACTCGCCGACGACAGTTGATACGGTCGATCCGTCCGACGATGACCACAATGACGGCTGAATAAGGGAAGCCAGCCAGCGGTCGAGCGTAGTTGCAACAACTGCAGCGTGTTGTAGCGGCATAGTAGCTGACAAGCCCCCTCGGTGCGTGGCGTCAGCTTCGGATGCGTGCTGCATTCGGGTCGTACGGCGGTTCCGGGAGGATTCTGGCGGGACGCCGCTGGTCCACGACGTGCACTGAGAGTGCCTCGCTGGCGTCGAGGAACGGCGTCTTCAAATAGGCGAGGGCGAGGCTCTTCCCCACGGTGTGGCCGTAGGCGCCCGAGGTGACGAAGCCCGCGTACTCGTCCTGGTGGAAGACGGGTTCATAGCCCCACGCGTCGGCGTCGATGGAGTCGATCTCGAGTGCGACCAGCTTGTGTTCGTGCTCCGCCTCCCGGTCCTCCAGCGCCGCCTCGCGCCCGATAAAGTTCGGCTTGTCATAGGCGACCCATCGGTCCATGCCGCACATGACCGGCGTGTAGTCGGGTGTGAACTCCCTCGACCATATTCCGAAGCTCTTCTCCATGCCGAGGGAAACAAGCGCGCGTGTCCCGAACGGCCGGATTCCGAACTTCGCGCCCTCGTCCATGAGGAGGTCGTAGACGCCGCCCGCATGGCTCGGCGGCACGTAGATTTCGAAGCCGAGTTCGCCGGTGAAGGAAAGCCGTGCGACCAGGCAGGGGGCGATGCCGACATCCATCCTGCGTACGGTCATGAAACCCATGGCGTCCCGTTCCACGTTGCCCGACGCGACGGACCGCATCAGTTCCCGAGAGCGCGGTCCGGCGATGGCGATGGTGGTCAGGTCTTCCGAGCGATTGACGATCCGCACGCGCCGGTCACCCACATGCTGCTCGAACCAGAGCATGTGGAACTCCTGCAGGTAGCCGGAGCCGACGATCATGAACCGGTCGGCCGCCAGCCGCATGACCGTGAGGTCGCCCTTCATGTGGCCCGAGGGCAGGAGCATCGGACCCATGCGGATTCGGCCGATGCGGGGCAGTCGGCTCGCAAACAGGTAATCCATGTACGCCGCCGCGTCAGGACCGGAAACCTCGTACCTGGCGAACGACGCGCCGTCCAGGATGCCGACCCCTTCCCGGACGGCGACACATTCCTCGCCCACGGGGCCGTGGGCATTCGAGCGGCGGAAACTCGGCGTCTCCACGGGCTCCGTGCCGGGCGGCGCGAACCACAGCGGAACCTCCAACCCGTAGGCCACGCCGAACACCGCGTTCGCACGCTTCAGACGGTCGTGCACCGCCGAGACCTTGCTCGGGCGTCCGGCGGGCCACTCTTCGTTGGGGCACAGGATCGTGAACCGGTTCTCGTAGAACTCCTTGGCCTTCTCGGTTGAGTAGGCCGCGGTGGCGAACGGGCCGAACCGGTTGACGTCCATCGCGAAGATATCGCCTTCCGGTTCGCCGTCGATCATCCACTGCGACAGGGCCAGCGCGACGCCGCTGCCCTGGCTGAAACCCGCCATGACGCCGCAGCAGGACCAGTAGTTGGGCACGCCGCGCACAGGTCCGACGAGGGGATTGCCGTCCGGTGCGAACGTGAAGGGACCGTTGACGATGCGGCGGATTCCGGCCTCGGCCACCGGCGGGAATCGCTCGAAGCCTTTCAGCAGGGCAGTTTCGAGGTCGTCCAGCCGGGGGACCAGGAGGTCGGTTTCGCCGAAGTCCCACGGGGTTCCGTCCACGGACCAGGGCGTTGAGTTCCTTTCGTAGACGCCGAGAAGAACGCCCTGCTGCTCCTGGCGGAGGTACATCTCGCCGTCGAGGTCCAGCACCAGGGGTAGTTCGCTGTCGAATTCCGCGAGTTCCTGGATCGGTTCCGTCAGGATGTAGTGGTGCTCCATCGGCATGATGGGCACATGGACGCCGGCCATCGCGCCCACTTCGCGCGCCCAGAGGCCAGCCGCGTTGATCACGTGCTCGCACTGGATGTTTCCCTGGTCGGTGACCACGGTCCAGGTTGCGTCGGGGCCTTGCACCAGGTCCTCGACCTTGGTGTTGAGATAGACCGTAGCGCCGGCCTTGCGCGCGGCTCCGGCCATCGCCTGGGTCGAGCCGTAGGGGTCGATGTGCCCTTCGTTGCCGTCGAACAGCCCGCCGACGACATTGCTCGTGTCCATGATCGGACACAGCTTCCGGATGTCCTCTGGCGTCAGCAGTTCGCTCTCGATCCCGAGAACGCGGTGGCGCGCATGCTCGTAGCGGATCACTTCCCAGCGCTCCCTTGTCGCCGCGACCTGCACGCCGCCGGTCACGTGCATGCCGGTGTCCTGCCCGCTGATTTCCTCGACTTCCCTGTAGACGGAGATGCCGTACGCCTGCAGCCTCGCGACGTTGGGGTCGGTGTTCATCGCGTGGAACCCGCCGGCGGCATGCCAAGTGGAACCGGCGGTCAGTTGTTTTCGCTCGACCAGCACGACATCGGACCAGCCGAGCTTGGTCAGGTGGTAGAGCACGGAGGTGCCGACGATTCCGCCGCCGATCACGACGACTCGGGCGTGTTGTTTCATTTCAGTTCTCGCGTTGTGCGCCCGGTGGCGCCTGACCCGCCTCGGGGTGCCCGTGGGGTCGGCCGAAACCATAGTGCCGGCCGTAATGACAATCAATACGCCGTTGGTTAGAGTCTCGGCGTCTTCGCGCAAGAGCCAATCGGATGGATATCGGCGTACCGCTTCGTGAACTCGGCGAGGTCGATTCAGCGCTCTTGCGGGATGCCGTGCTCGCGCAGGAAGAAGCCGCCTGGCTCGAGTCCGAGTACCGTCAGCGTACGTATCACCACCACGACCAGACCCATTCGATCGTCATGGTGTTCACCGACGGTTCGAACTGGCCGAACAGCGCCGTGCAGAAGTGTCCGGGCTGGGAACGCCTGTCAGATACCGCCGTGCCCCTTATGCAGGAAATCATCGGCAGGCACTATCCTCCCGGTGGCGAAGTCATCCGCGCGATGGCGGCCAAGCTGCTTCCCGGCGGCAGGATCAGGACACATGCCGACGTACATCCCTCGTTTCGTTGCGGGCACCGCATCCACGTGCCTATCACGACCAATCGGCGGGTATGGTTCACGATCGACGGCCGTCCCTACCAGTTGGAAGTGGGTCAGGCCTACGAGGTCAACAACCAGAAACAGCACAGCGTCGCCAACAGGGGCGCCGAAGAGCGCATCACGTTCATATTCGACTACATCCCGCCGGGACCTTTGGCTTATCCGCCCGGGGGGACAAGGTGACGGACGAAATACCGAGGTGATCCTGGAGTGATTTACCTCACGGTCTCGTCGAGCCGATCGGCTGGGCCTGTAGAACTAAGAGCCTGAATCGAAAACATCGTCGGGCGTTTCAGCGTCGAGTATGTTCTCCGCCCAGGTTTCCAACTCGGCGGCGGACGCTCCGCTCAGCTTTTCGGCGATGTCGGGGGACACGATACCGAACCGTCGCCGCAACAGTCGCTCCAGGACTATTCGCTCCCCCTCGACGCGGCCCTGCCGCACGCCTTCTTCGCGAGCTCTCTGGTTCATTCCTATCATGGCTGCACCTTCCTCGGGATACTGTTGTCGATAGCGCCGCCGCTCATTTTCGGTGAGGGCGGCATAGATGTCGATAAAGTCGATGTATTTCTCCCGCCTGTCGCTGTCCGGCTCCAGCGCCAGCAGTCCGCGGACGGCCTGCGCGTAGACCTCGACTCTGAGGCGGTGCGGGCTGCGCATGTTCGGCAGGTTGTGCCGGGCCACCAGGTTGTCGCTGTCGAGCCAGGGCTCGACAGGCATCTCGCCAAGCTTGCAGGCCAGGTAGTCGAACGTCAGGTAGGCGCGGCGCCCGGTGCTGAGTGCGAGGGACGCGGGCGCGGTGTCGGCGTCGCGCAGGAAAATCACTGGTACCACGCGGTCGGTACAAGCGGAGGCGAACGCGCTACGGTCAATCGCCGAAATGCCGCGGGCAATGGCTCCTTTTCGGGTCAGCCGAAGCCTTCAGTTCATGGATGATCTGCGACTCGACGGTTTAGTGACTGACGGAACCACCGTCGCCCGTCCCCAGAATCTCGATCAGCGGTCCAAGGTGTTTCTCGTAGCGTTTCCAGCGGTCGACGGAGACCTTGTACACCGGGTGCCTGACCTGGATGTTGCTTGGACTCATGACGGCCCTGGTGTTCTTGTAGAACTCGAGACACCGCTCGTCCCATGGCAGGTCCAGGTAGTCGACTAACGCCCTGCTGACCCTCTCGGGTTCGTTGACGAGTTCCTCGTAGCGCACCTCGAAGATCCCGTCCGGAAAGAGCGCTTGCCAGTGGTCCATCAGGTGCCGGTAGTCGAGGTAGTACTGGCCGAGTTCCCGCAGGTCGAAGGAGCAGGTCAGCGCCTGGAAGTAGTGGAAGTAGAGAGACACGCAGGTGTCGAGCGCGTTCCGGCTGCAATGCACGACGCGTGCGTTGGGAAAGAGCGTCTTGATCAGCCCGATCCGGACGAAGTTCCCGGGCAGCTTGTCGACGACGCGTGCGGCCGTTGGCGACCGCAGCCGCAGTTCTTCCAGGTACCGTGTGGAGAATTCATCGACGGTTTCCTGGTCGATGAGGGACATGCAGTCGGGTGCGGGTCTCTCTGATCGGAAACGGTGGGCGATGGCATGGTTGACACCGGCGAACGACTCAAGCTCGCCCGCGCCATGGATCGAGCCGTGGCTGGCCAGAATCTGCTCGACGAGTGTGGTGCCGGACCTCGGCAGCCCGACGATGAAGACGGGCATGTCGGAATCGCATCCCAAGCCCCGTTTGCTTTCGAGGAAGTCCTTTGAATACGTTTCGATGAGCTTCTCGAACAGCCGCGTATTGTCGCGGGGATCGTAGGCGAGCGATCGGCGCTTGCGCGTATTGGCCTGACGGTAGTGGTCGAAGGCGAGATCGGACACCGTGTGGGCGTCGAGGACGTTGCCGAGGGCGAAATGGCAATAGATCGCGTCGTCCTCGGGCAGCGCGGGGTCGTCGAGGAGCCTGCGAATCCTGGGAATCAGGTCGAGCGGCGGCCGTATCATCGAGAGGTGGTAGTAGGCGGCGCCGCACTGGGGCTGGATCGCCAGGAACTGGCTCAAGTGCCTGGCGGCGTACGCCATTCTCCCCTCCTGTCTCATTGTCAGCGCCAGGCTGATATGCGTGTCGACGTCGTCGGGCCTGAAGTGGATGGCCTCCTGGATCTGGTGCATGGCCTCGACGGTTCTCTCGAGCTGTCGGTAGACCAGCGCAAGGTCTAGGCGCGCCTTTGCGTATTCGGGACGCAGGTCGATCGCTTTCATCAGGTGATCGATGGCCCGCTGGGTTTGTCCGAGCCGATGGCAGGCGGCCCCGAGGTGCCTGTTCAAGACAGCATTGTCCGGCAGGACCGTCAGGGTTCGCTCGTACAGCGCTGCGGCTTCCGCGAAGCGCTGTTGCGCGAGGTATGCATTTCCGAGCTTGATCGTGGTGGCGAGGTCCTCGGCCTTGATCGCAAGCGCCCGGCCGTATGCGCTGATCGCCTCCTCCCAGCGCGCGAGCCTGACGCAGGTATCGCCCAACTGGATTTGTGCGGCGCGATTATCGGGATCCAGGGAGATCGCTTGCCGCAGGTGATCGACCGCGGGCTCCGTTCGACCGAGCTGGATGAGGACGAGGCCGTGGTAGTAGTGCGCGCGCGCGTGCTCCGGCTCCAGGTGAAGGAAGTCATCGTAGTGTTGCGCAGCCGACCCGAAGTCCTTCTGTTCGTGGGCGATCATGCCCAGCAGGAGAATGGCGTCGGCGCGCCGCTCCTTTTCCAATATCCGTTGACACGCCTCCCTGGCGCGTTGCAGGCGACCGTTGCGGTAGTGCTGCTGCGCCATGTAGGACAACGCGGCGATATCGTCGCCCGGGGAGGGATGGTCGCCCTTGGCCATCAGAGATAGTTGAAGTCGTAGGCGTCGCCGCGGGAGACGACATGGCCCATGGACGGGGAGGGGAAGTGCGCGGTCAGCACCAGGGTGTCGGTGTCGCAGTGCTCCTTCAGGAACCTCTTGCGCGTGGCGGCGGATGCGGCCAGGTCGTAATCCGAGTTGCAGGTCCAATCCGGTTCGGCGAGCTGCAGTGGACTGTGGATCAGGTCCCCGCACATGGCGGCGCGATGCCGGCGGGACTTCACGTGGATGGCCACGTGACCCACCGAGTGGCCCACGGTCGGTTCCAGCCAGATCTCGTCGTCGAGCGCATAGTCGAGGTCGACCAGGACCGCCTGTTTCGCCTCCGCGATCGGCTCGACGTTGTCGATGAAGATCTGGTGGTATTCCTCCTCCATCGCCCGGTACTCGTCGCGCGCGAAGACGTACTTCGCGTTCGGGAATGTCGGGACCCAGCGGCCATCGACCAGTCGCGTGTTCCAGCCACAGTGGTCGGAGTGCAGGTGGGTGCAGAAGACGTAGTCGATGTCCTCGGTACTCACCCCCGCCGCGTGGAGATTGCGGAGCCAGACTTCGTTGGATCGCTGATGCCACTCGGGCGGCTCCGCGTAGTTCTTGCGGCAACCGACGCAGGTGTCGATGAGGATGCAGTGGTGCCGGGTCCGCACCAGGTAGGACTGCACCGGCATGACCATGCGCCCGGTTTGCGGACAGAGCGCATGCGGTGTGAGCGATGCGCGGTAGGGTTCCACCGCTTCCGGCGTGGCCTCGTCGAAGAACTCGGACGGGTGATAGACGGGAATCTCGTGCTCGATGATGCGCTGGACGGTCACGTCACCCAGTTGGACTATGGCCATCGCTCTCCTGCCTGTTGGGAAATCACGTCTCGCCGACACCGCCGAAGAATAGCATCGGGGCTGCGGCGCGACCGGCGACTGGATTTGTGCAACCATTCGTGACATGAGCGAGCAGGCGTTCATCTCGATACAGGGCGTTTCGAAACACTTCGATGCGGTCGCCGCCGTGGATCGGGTGGATCTGGAAATCCGTGGCGGCGAGTTCTTCTCGGTGCTGGGGCCCTCGGGTTGCGGCAAGACCACGCTGCTGCGCATGCTGGCCGGGTTCGAGGCGCCCACCAGCGGAGAGATCTACATCGATGGCCAGGCCTTGTCCGCGATTCCGGCCTATCGCCGCCCGACCAACATGGTGTTCCAGAACTATGCGATCTTTCCGCACCTGGACGTGGGCCGGAACATCGCCTTCGGGTTGCGCAAGTCGGCGCTGTCGAAGTCCGAGATCAACGACAGGGTCGAGGAGATGCTGGAGTTGATCAAGCTGCCGGGCTACGCGAGCCGGACGGCCACGGAACTCTCCGGAGGCGAGCGCCAGCGCGTGGCGCTGGCCCGGGCGCTGATCATGCGGCCCAAGGTGCTGTTGCTGGACGAGCCGCTGGGCGCCCTCGACAAGAACCTCCGGGAGCAGATGCAGTTCGAGTTGCGAGCCCTGCAGCGGTCCGTGGGCATCACGTTCGTATTCGTGACCCACGACCAGGAGGAAGCGCTCACGCTTTCCGACCGCATCGCGGTCATGGCCGCCGGTCGCGTGCTCCAGGTGGATTCGCCAGTCGGCCTCTACGAGCGGCCCAACTCAAGTTTCGTGGCCGGCTTCATCGGCACGACGAACCTGTTTCACGGCCGGTTGGAGGGCCTCGAGAACGGCACCGCAATCGTTGATGCGGGACCGCTCGGAAAGGTTCGCCCGGGATGTGACTACCCAACGACTGAAACAGACGGGGATGTCGTGGTCGCGATACGCCCGGAGAAGCTGGAACTCCACCTGGCGGCGCCCTCCGACCGCGCCAACGTCGTGGTAGGCCGCTTGGGCTCAGCGGCCTACCTTGGCGACCGCAGCCACTTCCATGTGCGGCTTTCCGGGCGCGAAGAGCCAGTGGCTGTGGCAGTGCAGAACACGGAAGCACCGATGGTGGCGGACCCTGAGGCGATCGATCAACCAGTCTGGTTGAGCTTCAACGACGAGTCGGTCGTACTGCTGCGGGCCAATCTGTCAGGCCGACGGGGTTCCGAAGGGTAGGTAACGCACGCCCGTAGCGGCGCTTCCCGGCGCCACGGCGACATAGCGCGCGATATTGATGATGCTCGTGTTGTGGATGCAGGCTTCCCCGCCGATTCCGGAGTCCGCGGCGTAACCGTAAATCTCGTCGTCGTCTTCTTCGGTGCCGACGCCGTCCCGGTTGCCGGTCAGGAATAGCACGCGCGTCTGCGGCTGATCCGGATCGATCCTGTTGTACGGATGCCAGTTGCCCATGATCCTGGTGTTGTGGCGGTCCCGCGCCCTGTCGAGATACGCTGCCGCCGCTTCGACGCCACCGGCGCGGACAATCATCAGCGGCTCCTCGCGCAGGTCGTCGAATGGGACGTATCCACTCGTGGAGTTACGAGCCGTCTCGAGATCCATGACCACCCCGTGGCGGCGGGGAAGGTCCGCGATACCGCGCTTCAGTTCCTCGAACGGGAAGACCGGGATCTCGCTGCCGTCGGACAATCTGCCCTCGAGTACGCCGTGGGCCTCCCGTTCAGAGATCTTGGCGGCGTACTGCCCGGTGAATCCTTCGGTGCCGAACCGGTCAACGCTTGACCGGTACACGCGCTCGAACCGCTCGGGCGAAGCGAAGATACCGCCACCGTGGACGGTCACGAGGACATGGTTTCCCCGTGGCGTCGTCAACACGGTCTCTTCGGAGTTCGACGAGAACCACGTATTCCAGACGATGTTGTCGTAGGGAGCGTTCGCTCGCGCGTGCAGCAGTTGCGGCAGCGATGCGACGAAGCCGTCCTCGCCGGCGTAGTCGAGGGCGCGCCGCAACGCGTCCGGCAGGTAGGAATCGAAGACGATGGTGGCTTCCATGCGGGTGTCGCTCATTTCTTGTCTCGCTCCGTTCAGGCGCCGAATGACAGGTGGCGCACGCTGGTTGCGACGTCGTTGGGCGCCACCGCGACGTAGCGTCCCATGTTGATCATGCCGGTGTCGCCGCGTAGCCCGAAGTCCGTCTGGACGCCCCGAAGATGGTTGATGCCTTCGGGCGCGTAGATCCGGGCGCGGGTGCCGCGGGGACTCCCGTACATCACGCAGATGCACGATTGGGGCTGGTCGGCTCTCATTTCGTTGAACGAGTGCCAGCTGCCGATGGTGTCCGCGTTCCCCCGCGCTTTCGCCTTGTCGAGATAGGCGGCTGCCTGTTCGACGCCACCTGCGCGCACGATCATCATCGGATCGTCTCTCAGGTCATCGAAGCCGACGTAGCCTGCGTGCGCGCCCTTGGCCACATCCAGGTCCATCACGATGGCGTAGTGTCGGGGCAGGTCGGGAATACCCTGTTTGAGCGCATTGAAATCGAACACGGGGATCTGCCGGCCATCCGGCAGTCGGCCGTCGATGATGTCGCCGTTCTCCCGCTCGGAGATCCTGGCGGCGAAGATCCCGGTGAAGCCCAATGCGCTGCCGCGATCGACGTTCGCGTGGTAGAGAGTCCGGACCCGTTCGGGGGAGGCGAAGATCCCGCCGCCGTGCACCGCCACCACGACCCAGTTGCCCTGGGGGGTTCTCGCGACGCATTCCTCGGAGTTCGCCGTGAACCACGTATTCCAGATGATGTTGTCGAACGAGGCGCCGACACGGGCGTGCAGCAGTTGCGGCATCGATGCGACGAAACCGTCGTCGCCGGCATGGACCAGCGCTCGCCGCAGGGCATCGGGGAGGTGCGATTCATAGATGACTGCTGCTTCCATACGGATGTCGGGCATTTCTTGCTCCTAGGTGTTGAGGGCCGTGACAATCGGCTGGTAGTAGCCTGTCTCTTCGGCCAGGTGCCAGCGGATATCCGTGTATCCCGCGTGCTCAAGTGCGCCGATAATCTCGTCGCGCAGCAGGGCACGCAGCTTCGTCTCGAAGTGATTCGTTTCGGTGCCGTTGGCGTCCTGCCTGATGAGGAACTGGTGCATGAGGTACGAGTGGCCGTCGTCCGCCCAGTCCCACACCTGGAAAACCACGCGGCGTCCGTCGGGCCTGTCCTGCACGTGCTGGTTGTTGAAGCGTGGCCGCGCCTCGACGAGTGCGCCGTAGTCGCGGACGCTGAGTAACAGGACGCCGCCGGGGACGAGCCTGGACTTCATGCTGGCCATGGCAGCCGCGAGGTCCTGGTTGGTGAGGCAGTGGGCAATGGAGTTGTCGCAGGCAACGACGATGTCGAACGTATCGGAGACGGACGCCCCGAGGTCGCGAAAGTCGGCGACGCCGAAGGTCATGTCGACGCCGATGCGGGAAGCCTCCCGCCGGGCGCAGTCGACGGATACGGCACTGAGATCGGTGGCATGCACGCGGTAGCCCTGAAGCGCAAGGCCAATCGCCTGGGTGCCGATGCCGCAGGCACAGTCGAGCAGGTCACATGGCACGCCATCTCCCGTCCGGACCCTGAGAAACCGGCCCAGTATCGTGCCTTCCTCGCGCATGACCGCGTCCCAGTCCCAGCCCATGTTGTCATGGTAGAAGGGGCTCAGGGCGTCGTAGAAACCGGTGATGGACTCGGACATATCGTTAGTCGAGCCCGGCCTGGGCTTCGAACCAGAGCTGATACAGCCTGGCGCGTTTCACCGGCGGGATGGCGGCCATGAAAATGCCCCGGGAAAAGAGCTCCACCGGGTCGTCGAGACCGGTACCGGCGAGTCTCTCTGGATCGATCAGGCTATTGGTCAGGCGATTGGCATGACCATACCCGTATTCATCGAACAGGCCGACACCGCCGACCGGATCGAGCATGGCGTTGATGTAGTCGTAGGCCTGGTCCGTCGAACCGGGCCTGTCGGTCGCGAGCGAGAATCCGCATATCCACATCATCAGGGGTTCGATGACAACATTGGGCATGCCTTCCTTTCTCATTCTGCGCGTGGCGCTGCCGTAGACATAGGAGATGCCCACATCACCGGCGGCCCATGCCTGCTCGAGCTGCGTGCTGTCGGTCCAGATGAACCGGGCGTTCTCCAGCATCTTGGTGAAGATCCCGCTGGCGGACTCCATTTCCGCTTCGGTCGGGTCCAGGGGGTTTTCCCAACGCCCGATGACGCCGGCGATGAAGACATTGACGCCGATGGACTCGGGAAGGGCGGTCCTGCCTTTGAACCGGGGGTCGACGAAGATGTCGTAGGTGGGGTCCTCCACGTCGATGGTCTCGGGGTTGTAGGCAACCGTCGAATAGCCCCAGTCCCAGGGCACGAGCCAGTATTCCCCGTTGGCGTGGATGCCTTCGACATCGAGCAGGGTCGGAATGATCTCGTTCCAGCGGGGGATTCGGTCAGTGTCCAGGGGCTCTATAACGCCCGCATCCCGTGCCATGGCGGTCATGCTGGTACAGAAGTGCACCAGGTCTACGGGGTATCCGTTGCGCATGCGTTGCAGTGCGTCTACTTCCTGGGCGAAGAACGCCATCTTGGGCTCTCCGCCGTAGCGGGCCGTGTACTCCGGATGGAACAGGGGATTCTCATACCCTTTCCACTCCAGTAACGAAAGGTCGACCGTGGATTCGTCAGCGGCATGCGGAACCGTGGCGAGGATCGCCAGCGTCAGCAATTGCGCGCTCCGCTTGGCGAGCTTCATGCCAGGTCGTCCGGGAGGGCTACCGGGAGGGCTCGAACTCGAGGTTTCTCAAGCCCGTCGATACGTCTCTCGGCGCGACCGCGATGTAGCGCGCCATGTTGTGGATGCAGGCGTCGCCTCCGATGCCGTATTCCTCGTCGTATCCCCATTCTTCCGGATCGTCGCCCTGGGAGAAGATGCCGCCCCGGTTGCCGGCCAGGAACACGATCCGCGTCTGCGGCTGGTCCGGATCGATCCGGTTGTACGGGTGCCAGTTGCCCATCAGTTTCGTGTTGTGGCGATCCCGGAACTTGTCGAGATAGGCGGCGTTCGGCTCCACGCCGCCCGCCCGGGCGATCATGTTCGGCTCGTCCTTCAGGGTCTCGAAGTCCTCGTAGCCCCTGAGCGATTTTCTCGCCATCTCGAAGTCGAGGATGACCCCGTAGCGCAGGGGCAGGCTGGCGATTCCCCGCTTGAACTCTTCGAACGGGTAGACCGGAAACTCGGTGCCGTCCGGGCGGATGCCGTTCAGGATGTCGTGGGCTTCGCGTTGTGTGATCTTGCCGGCGTATTGCCCCGTGAAACCTTCCTCGCCGTCCCGGTCCACGGGCGCACGGTAGACACGCTCGAAACGTTCCGGAGAGCCGAATATGCCACCCCCGTGCACGACCACCACGACGCGGTTCCCTTGCGCCGTGGTGACGACGCTCTCCTCCGTGTAGGACGTGAACCAGGTGTTCCAGATGATGTTGTCGTAGGAGGCGTGCGTTCTGGCATACAGCAACTCAGGCAACGAGGCGACGAACCCGTCCTCTCCCGCATAGTCCAGCGCGCGCCGGAGCGCTCTCGGAACGTGGGGTTCGAATATGATCTCCGCTTCCATCCTGATATCTGTCATGGGGGATTGGTCCTTGAGTCAGGCCGTGTGATTCGCCGTTTCCGCAATAGCGGACGGCGACGAGAAAGGCGCGTCGAGCGCCGCGAAGCCGCAAGATTGCGTGACCGAATTGCGCGGTGTCAACAACCGTGGCACTTTGCGGCGCACCACTCCAGCCCGCATGTCTCGCCAAGGGCCGCGATGATCGCGCAGGATTTTTTTCGCGTGCGTGTGCTCGCGAGCGGAAGCATAGCCGCCGCTTATGGTGTAGCGAGTATGTGCACGCACGCGGAAAAAAGACCAGCGAGGGCGCGGCAGCGCGGTCTGTATCCGGCACAATGTCAAAGATGGGAAAGTAACCGATTGAAACGCATGACATTCGACAGATCCACAAGCGCCTTGGTGAGATATGCGGGCCAGGGTCCCCTGATACGCGGTTGACGATGAGGACGCTTTTCCTCAGGCACGAGTGGCTGCGCGGCTACGCGCAATTGACGCCGACGCTCACGATCATGATCTGCGCGCTGGCTCTGCCCATCTTCACCCTCGTCGTCTACAGCTTCTGGTCCCAGGAATACGTCCACATCGTCCAGACGTTCACGCTGGCCAACTACGAGGCGTTCTTCGACAAGTGGGTCTACGGCAAGCTGCTCCTGCGGTCGATCCGGATGTCGGCCACCGTGACGCTGATCACCGTGATGCTGGCGTACCCGGTTGCCTACTTCCTGGCATTCAAGGTCAGGCGGAACCAGCTCACATGGCTGATCCTGATCAGCCTTCCGTTCCTGACGAGCTACCTGCTGCGGGTGCTCGCGTGGAAGATCATTCTGGGCGACAGCGGCGTCATCAACTCCACGCTCATGGACCTCGGTCTTCGTGAGAGCCCGCTCGACTTCCTGCTGTACAGCCGATTCGCGGTGGTGCTTACTCTTGCCCACGCGTGGGCCGCCTTCGCGATCCTGCCCATCTACGTGTCCCTCTCGAAGATCGACCGCTCCCTGCTCGAGGCCGCTGCCGATCTTGGTGAAAGCCCGCTGAGAACCTTCTTCCGGGTGACATTGCCGTTGTCGATGCCTGGCGTCATCGTCGCGGCGGTGATCCAGTTCATCCCCACCGTCGGCGACTACGTCACGCCGATGATGGTGGGCGGCCCGAAAGGCATGATGTTCGGCCAGATCATCGCGGCCCAGTTCGGCCCGGCATACAACCATCCAATGGGCGCTGCACTGACCATCATGATGATGCTCACGATCACCCTCATCGTGGTGACGTTCATATGGCTCGCGCAGTTGGGAACCGTCCGCAGGCGCGAGATGGAGTCTGCGGCCGCGGCCAGGGCATCGCATGCCGGCGAAAGGCAGCGGTTCGGCGTACTGCACGTCTACATGGTGCTCTACCTCCTGTTTCTCTATATCCCCTCCCTGATGCTGCCGATCTTCTCGTTCAACGACAGCGTTCAGATGGTGCTGCCGCTGAAGGAGTTCACGCTGAAGTGGTACGCGGGGATCCCGGATACGCCGGGACTGCTGGAAGCACTCGGGAACAGCGTGAGACTCGCGCTGTCGGTCGCGCTGGTGACGACGACGCTCGCGACGATCGGCGCGAGGGCGTTGACGCGGTACCGCCTGCCCGGTCAGGGCGCAGCACTCGGCTTCATCATGCTGCCCATGGTGATGCCCGGCATCATCCTCGCCGTCGGCCTGCTGGTGCTGATGCTGGCGATCGGCATCCCGCTGTCACTGTGGACCATCGGGATTGCCCATGTCGTAGCCACCGTGCCGTTCGCGACGCTGGTCATTCGCGCACGGCTCGAGGGATTTGCGAAGAGCCTGGAGGAGTCGGCGCTCGACCTGGGCGAGAACGGCTGGATGACATTCTGGCGGGTCACGTTCCCGCTCATCCTGCCCGGCGTGGGGGCCGCGTTCCTGCTGTCGTTCACGACCTCGTTCGACGAATTCCTGTTTGCCCTGTTCCTCGGCGGCAACTCGGTCACGCTGCCGGTTTTCATGTGGACACAGGTCCGGTTTCCGCAGACACTGCCCACGGTCCTGGCACTGGGGTCCTGTATCTTCCTCGGTACGGTACTTCTGATCGGCATTGCGGAGTGGTTGCGCCGTCTGGGCACCAGGGACACGGGCGGCGACGGCGTCATTTGAAGGAGAACGGGGATGGCACGCACACTCCTGGAGCGGCTTGAAGAAGGTCCGGTGATCTGCGCCGAGGGGTATGTCTTTGAAATGGAGCGCCGGGGATACGTGCAGGCTGGCGCCTACGTGCCAGAGGTGGTTCTGGAGCATCCCCACGCCGTCACCGAGTTGCACCGGGAGTTCTTGTACGCCGGGTCGGACGTGATCGAGGCGCTCACCTACTACGCGCACCGCGACAAGCTCAGGATCGTCGGACGCGAGGGCGACCTCGAGGAAATCAACCGCCGGGCCCTGCAGCTTGCGAAGGATGTCGCAGCCGAAGGAGACGCATTGGTGGCGGGCAACATCTGCAACACCAACGTGTTCCTGCCCGACGACGCCGGGAGCAGGACGGAGTCCCGCGCCATGTTCGAGGAGCAGGTGGGCTGGGCGGCAGAAGCCGGCGTGGACTTCATCATCGGCGAGACGTTCTCCTTCTACGAGGAGGCGTTGCTTGCGCTGAAGGTCATTCGGGAGGCTGGCGCGATCTCGGTGATCACGCTCGCGGTGCACCGCGAGGGCTTAAGGGACGACTACACGGTTCCCGAAGCCTGCCGCAGGCTTCGGGACGCGGGAGCGGACGTGGTCGGGCTGAACTGCATCCGGGGCCCGTGGACCATGTTGCCGCTGCTGGAAGACATCGCGAGCGAGGTGGATGGCCCGCTCGCCGCGCTTCCGGTTCCGTATCGCACGACGCCTGAAGCGGTCAACTTCCAGGCGCTCACCGATGACGGTTGCGACTGCATTCCTGGCCTTGCCTTTCCCACCGCGCTCGACAACCTGACCTGCAACCGCTACGAGATCGCCGAGTTCGCAAGGAAGGCCTGGGCGTTGGGCGTGAACTACCAGGGTGTCTGTTGCGGTGCCGGGCCGCACCACATCCGCGCGATGGCCGAAGCGCTGGGCAAGAACCCGCCCGCGAGCCGTTACTCGCCGGACATGTCGAAGCACTACGCCTTGGGAAGTGACGAAAAACTCGTCAAGGAGAATCTCGACTTCTCGAAGGAGTTTTAGGGCGGCGTACGCGCTACAGCTCGAAGTCGAGGTATTGCAGGCTCGTTGACGGATCTCTCGGCGCCACGGCGACGTATCGGGCCATGTCCACCAGCCCGTTGTTGCCGCTGATGCCCCAATCCTCGTCGTAACCCCAGCCGAGTCCCCCGTTTGTGCCTTCGCTGTTCGTGCCCCCGCGGTTGCCTCCCAAGTTGAGGAGTCGGGTCTGGGGCTGGTTCGGGTCGATTCGGTTGAACGGATGCCGGCTTCCCATGCGCTCGGTGCCGTGGCGCGCTGCAGCCTTGTCGAGATACTCCTCCGTGGCTCCCACGCCGCCCGCCCGAACGATCATGAGGGGATCCTGCTTCAAGACCTCGAAACGTTCGTAACCGCTCCTGGACTTTCTCGCCAGTTCGAAGTCGAGGACGACGCCGTATCGCATCGGAAGCCTGGCGATGCCGTCCCGAAACTCGCCGTAGGGATACATGGGGATCTCGTCCCCCGCAGGCAGTTTCCCGTTGAGCAGGTCCCGTGCCTCCGTGGCGGTGATCTTGGCGGCGTACTGGCCTGTCAGGCCTTCCGGATTGGCGCGGTGGAGGTCGGCGCGATAGCTTCGTTCGCGGCGTTCGGGAGTGGCGAAGATGCCACCGCCATGGACCGTCACTACCACGGGGTTCCCGTGGGCCGTCCGCACCACGCTCTCCTCGGAATTGGCCGTAAACCAGGTGTTCCAGACGATGTTGTCGTAGGCGGCGTGCGCCCGGGCGTGCAGCAGTTGCGGCAGCGACGCCACGAAGCCGTCGTTCCCCGCGTATCGCAGCGCCTGACGGAACGCGGCGGTGGCATACGAGTCGAAGAAAATGGCCGCCACCATGCGTACACCCGCGGAGACCCGCTGTTCGGCCAGGATCGTGCGCGGAAGACCGGCGACGGCGCCGGCCGCGGCCAGCGCATGGAGAACCCGGCGGCGATTGAAGGCCTTGGGCTCGGTCACGCGATAGGCGGTCACAGCTCGAAGTCCAGGTTCTGGAGGCTGGTTGCGACATTCCTCGGCGCGACGGCCACATAGCGGGCCATGCCGACGGTACTCGCATCCCCGCCCATGCCGTATTCCGCGTCGTAGCCCCAACCCAGACCCTGGTCGTTCCCCTCGCTGCCGATGCCGCCCCGGTTGCCGGCGAGGAATGGGATGCGCGTCTGAGGCTCGTCGGGATCGATGCGGTTGTAAGGGTGCCAGTTGCCCATCACCCTGGTGTCGCGGCGGGCCTGGAATCTGTCGAGATAGCGGGCAAGCGGCTCAACCCCGCCGGCGCGCATGATCATGTTCGGTTCGTCCTTTAACACTTCGAAGCGCTCGTAGCCCCGCTTGGCCTGGCGTGCGACATCGAGGTCGAGGATCACGCCGTAGCGCCTGGGCAGGTCCGAGATGCCGCGCTTGAATTCTGCGAATGGATACACCGGTATCTCGGCACCGTCGGGCAGCGTGCCTTCAAGTACGTTACGCGCTTCCTCCGGGGAGATCTTCATGGCCGTCTGTCCGGTGAGTCCCTCGGGATTGTCGCGGCTGAGGTCGGCGTGCAGGCTGCGTTCCATCCGCTCGGGGGAGGCCAGGATGCCCCCTCCGTGAACGGCGACGACGACGTGGTTTCCCTGCGGCGTCCGGACGACGCTCTCCTCGGAGTTCGCGGTAAACCAGGTGTTCCAGATGATGTTGTGATACGGCGCGTGGGTCCGGGCGTGCAGCAACTGTGGCATGGAGGCGACGAATCCGTCTTTGCCCGCGTATTCCAGCGCGCGGCGCAACGCGCTGGGGATGTGGGGTTCGAAGAACATCCGCGCCTGCATTCGGATGGATCCGCCCTGTGCGGCATTGGCGATCCTCGAAAGCACGGGATTGGCTGCGAGTCCCACAGCGACAAGCCCGCCCAGCGCTCTTCGACGGGTGAGCGCGCCATACCGATGGGTGTGAGGAGGATTCATGCCTCGTACCTCAGCCCGGCGTTTTCGTTCTTCCGATAGGAAAAACCCCGCCAGAGCGGGGTTTCCCTATCCGTCGAGAGACCCGACCGACTATCTCCACCACTTGGCGAAGCGTACGCCGAATTCGCGCGGACGATTCGTCCACACCCTGTGGTAGTGCTCGTACTCGTTCGAGCGCGCGAACTGCCACTCGAAGTTGCCGGTCCCGTGCCAGTAGTCCGCCCGCTCGTTGGTCAGGTTGTTGACGAACACGTCGATCTGCCAGTCGCTCTCGCTGGCGTAAAGCGCGAGCCGCGCGCCGAGCCAATGGTAGGCCTCGTTGGTGAACGAGGGGTTGGCCGAGGTCTCGGGCACCGGAATGAACACGTTGGTCGACTCGCCCCGGTACGAGTAGCTGGTCGACAGGGTCATCTGCCCGCCCGGAACGATTGTCACCGGCCAGGTGTAGCTGGCCCAGGCGGCCGCTGTCAGATCCGGGGTGTTGGGCAGATCGAGACCCTTGGTTACGACGGCCCTCGGCTCGCCCTGGGAGTTGAGCCTTGCATTCAGGACGATTTCTTCGTCGGATTTCGCCTCGAGCCATTGGGCGTTTGCGCCGATGTCCCAGCCATCCGCGGGAACCCATGCGAGATCCACCTGGACGCCGGACGTGTGCGCATCACCCACGTTGCCGACCACCCTGAGCCACGGGTTGCCGCAGCGTACGGGTTCCTGCGGCGTGCAGCTTTGGCCGCTCGGGTCGACGACCTCGATCTGGAAGTCCTGCCAATCCATGTAGAACGCGCTGGCATTGAACTGGAACTTGCCGTCCGCCGAACGGGTCCGGATGCCGACTTCCTGGTTGGCGACGACGTCAGGCTTGAAGACCTGCGGGAAAAACGTGCGCGACCAGTCGGCGCGGCCGTTGTTGCGGTTCGTTCCGCCGGTCCGGAAGCCCTCGGTGTAGGTCGCATACACCATCTTGTCGTCGTCGAAGCTATAGCTCAGGGTGAATTTCGGCACGAACTCGCTGATCTCGGAGTGCGCGACCGCGAATCCGCCCGTGCCGGGCTGGGAAATGGGTTGCAGTGCGCCCCCCACCTGCCTGCCGTCAGGTCCGGTGTGCGCGGCGTGGTACTTGAGGTACTGCTTGTCGTTCTCGGTCTGGAACCGGCGGGCGCCTACCGTCATGTGCAGGTCGTCCGTCACGTGCCAGATCAGTTCGCCGAACACCGCGGTTTGCTTCCAGTTGGTCCGGTCGGTCGATAGGAAAGCGTATTCGGCATTGGGGAACGACATGCCGTAGCGGTCTTCGAAGTGCCGCAGGGATAGCGTGTCCTGGTAATCGTGGCTGGTGGACTTCATCCACACCGAGTCCCAGTTGTCGCTGCTCTCCTCGTAGTAGAACCCGAGCAGCCAGTCGAACGTGTCCCCCTGGCTGGAAATGCGCAGTTCCTGGGCGAACTTGTCATTCCAGGAGGGGCCTTCGATGACGCCGAGATAGTCGCCCTGCTGGCCGGGGCCGCCCGGCATGATGCAGTACTGCGGGTAGTAGACCGCCAGCCCGTTCTCCGGGTTGACCCAGAGCCAGTAGTAGTAGGAGGTGTCGGAGCGGTTCTCGCAACCCCAGGCGTGGTAGTACTTGAAGTAGACAGTTCCGTCGAGCGAGTAATCGTATTGACGGTCGAAGAAGCTGGTGGCGGAGACGAACTGGGCGAAGCCGAGGTCGCCCCGGAGGGTCAGGGAGAACAGGTCCCACTCGTCCTTTCGATAGTTCTTGTTGAACGCGATGGTCTCAAGGTCGCCGACGAACGGGTTGTAGTCGTTGGCGCCCTGGGCTTCCTGCACGGAATAGTTGTGGCCGAGCGTCGCCGACCAGTCTTCGCTGATGTTCCAGCGCGCCTGGATCCTGGTGGCGAGTGACTCGACGGAGTTCCAGTCGTCCTCGACGACGGCGGAGTTGTCGAGGGTGCCCCATGCCGCGCGTTCGCCGCTGTTCACGGAATAGCCGTACCAGCCGTCCGGCGTGTGTCCGAGGACGTTGTCGATGTAGCCGCCGTCTTCGCCGGTCTGGGCGGCGATCCGAATCGCGAATACATCCTCCACCAGCGGCACGTTGAGCACGCCGGTGACGGCGTGGCTCATGGCACTCTCCGGGCCACTGCGGAAGTTCGTGTCGACGCTGGACTCGAACCGGGTCGTATCCGGCTGGTTGCTGTAGACGCGCAGCGTGCCGGCCTGCGCGGCGGCGCCGTAGAGCGTGCCCTGCGGGCCGGACAGCGCCTCGACGCGGTCGATGTCCATGGTGCGAATATTCGGCTGCGAGCCGGTCTGCGTCACCGAAACCTCGTCCAGGTACACGGAAGCACTCGCCTGGGCAACAAAATCGTCGGTGCCGGTGGTGATGCCCCGGAAGGAGATGTAGTTGTTGCCCGCCTGCGAGAACTCGATCCAGGTCATGCTCGGAATCAGGCGCGCGTAGTCTTCGATGTGCAGCGCGCCGATCTGTTTCAGCATGTCCTCGCGGATCGCCTGTACGCTGGAAGGCACATCCTGGAGGTTCTCGTCGCGCTTGCGGGCCGTAACGATGATCTCCTCGACGAGATCCCGAGCCCCTGCCTCTGTCCCCGTGTCGTCTTCCTGCTCCTGTGCGATGACAGTTGCAGGTGGGGCCAGGACGGCACCGATGGCTGCGACCAGCGGGTTCAGGCGAAACGGGTACTTGCTAGGCATGTGCAATGGTTCCGAATTGGTTGAGGCGTCTTCTTGGAGTCCTTGACCCGTTTGGGCGGGTCAACGGGGCATTATAGGCGCAGGCATCGTCATTTCCAGCTTCCGCCAGTTCCAATGTCGGTCAAAAACCCCGCGATCCAGCCCGCGACAACGACGGCGTCGGTGGGCTGCTCCAGGGACCGCAGGCCGGGCTCGAACGCCGCGCCGAGGAGTGGCTTGCGCTTGTGCAGAAGGAACTCGGCGTAGGCCTTCGTGAACTCGGGGTGGCCCTGCACGGCGAGCATGTGGTTGCCGATCGCGAAAGCGGCATGCGGACAGAACTCGCTTGACGCCAACAGGCGCGCGCCGGGCGGCAGTGTCTCCACCTGGTCCTGGTGGCTGGCCAGGAGGCGGACTTCCCGCAACGGGGGACGCATCCACGGCTCCTCTTGGACCACCTTCCATGCGTGAACACCGACGCCCCATCCTCCGGGTGCCCGGCCGACGGTGCCGCCCAGTGCCTGGGCGATCAACTGGTGTCCGAAGCAGATGCCGATGGTCCTGGCCCGGGCCTCGTGCAGTTCGCCGACGAAACCGACAAGGCGGGCGATCCAGGGATCGCCGTCGTAGACACTGGCCCGGCTGCCGGTAATGAGATAGCCGTCGCAGTGTTCGATGCGGTCCGGATAGCTTTCGCGGCGAACATCAAAGAACTCGAACGTGGCGTCCTGTTCGATACCGTCTCGAAGCGTGTCGGCGAACATCGCAGGGTAGTCGCCGAACCTCGCACGCTGTTCGGGGTCCACCCGGTCCGCCTGAAGAATGCCGATGTGCATGAGGTGATTTGCAGGTCGCGCCAGAGTTGCCAATGGTTGGCGTACTATTCGAGTGATCCCCAGGTTGCGTGGTCACGCCACGATCGATGACGGCCAGCAACAGCCTCGGTCGTTCCGGGACGTGGGTGCCGCAAGTCTTGCATGGAACGCCTGGTTTTTGGGAGTTTTGAGGCCGGATCCGGAACCTTGCCGGCAGCATGGTGGTCTCAAGCGGCGTGTTCCGTGACGTTCATGACCGCGGGTCGGCACGGCACCTGGAACTTTTACCCCGAATTTGAATGGCCCGTATTGGCCAATGTACCGGAACCGCTTCGCGCGTATTTGAAATTGCTTCGTTCTCGAAGGGCTATCGGCGGCGGGCGTGGTAGACTTGCGCACCAATCCAGAAGGCGTATAAAGGCGCGCGTTGCGGGGATGGCGTCCAACTCATCGTATTGCCCTATGAATTCAACCACATCGACGAACGGCCACAGCACGAATACGCGGTTCTACACGGCCTCGAAGCGGGTGATCGACGTTCTCCTCAGCGGCATTCTGATGTTCGTGCTGCCCCCACTGTACCTGACCGTGTCGGTATTGCTGCGCTTTGCGGGGGAAAGGAACGTGATGTTCAGGCAACGGCGCGTTGGACGTTCGGGCGACAAGTTCACGCTGCTGAAGTTCACGACCATGGCCAGCGACAGTGCGGTGGCCGGGGACATCACTTATGGCGACGATCCGCGGGTGCTGCCGGTCGGAAGGCGGTTGAGCGCGCTGAAGATCGATGAACTGCCGCAAATGTGGAACACGTTCGTGGGCGAGATGAGCCTGGTCGGCCCGCGGCCGCTCACGTCGCGCGCGTTCCACTGCTACTCGCCCCGGGTGCAGGAGATCGTGAAGAGCATGAAACCTGGCGTGACCGGCGTGGGTTCGCTGGTGTTCCGCAACGAGGACCGCATCCTGGCCCAGGCTCCGGGCGATCCGAAGGAGTACTACGACAAGGTCATCATCCCCCTGAAGGGGGAGCTTGAGACGTGGTATTTCGCGCACAGGAGCCTGCAGGTCGACCTGTTGATCCTGGCCTGCACCCTGGTCGCGGTGCCATGGCCCCGGTCACGGCTGCACTTCAGGCTGCGTGGTGTGGCGGATATCGTTGGACACTCGCCGCTGGCCAGGCATTTCGGAATCTCGCCCCTGGCCAATGGCAGCGCCCGGCGGGGAGCCCGGCCAGCCGAGGTCGCTGACCGCCCACAGTCTGAAGTCAGGAAGCAAACTCGCGCAGCATCACGAGAATCTGTTGGCTGATTTCTCCGGGCGCCGGTTGCCCGTCGCGTTCGAAGACCTGGACAACCTGCGATTGCTCTATTGATTCGATTCGGATGTCGAGCGGCCTTGCCTCCTCGCCGCTCGGCCAGAAGCGGGAAAGCAAGGACCTTTTCCGGCCCCCGAGGACGTCCTTCGTTATCTTCACCTGCAACAGGCCGTCGCTTCGCTGCGTGTTGTCGATCTCGACCTCCGCGCGCTCCAGTGCCGAGTTGACGACGGCCCATGCGCGGTCGAAATCGACATTCAGCCGCAGTTTCGGATAGCCCTGACCATCGCGCTCGATGATGGCCTTGTTCGCGGTTGAGATCTGACGGGCGAGCATTGATACGGACTGGGTCGAGATGCCGGCCGCGTAATAGCCTCCGAACTCGAGCAACAGCGCTTCCTCCACGTCTGCCAGTGCGGACTTCGATGGCCAGTCGGCCGTCGGTTGAGCAAGCGCATCGTTCTCGTGGCGGAGGTGAATCTCCGACGTCCCGTATCGAATGCCCTGCTCGATCCTGAAACGGATCCGGTCGCGTCCGGCCTTGTCCTGCTTGTGTTCGTCGATGGTGCTACGGACAACGTCCTCATGGCCGCCGCCGATGGATAGCCAGGCGCCGTCGATCCGGCCTGCTTCCGGCGTTTCCGACGCGATGCCGATGCCGTTTTCGGTGAGGAACTGTTCGAGGACAGGCCACACCTTCGAAGGTTCGTCGGCGATGATCATCCACCGGCGGTCGCCGAGCCTCTGGATCTTGATCGCGTCCTGGGCCTCTCCGCCGAAGATGGCGTCCGGCGGCGGTGCGTCGCCGGGATAGAGCTTGGCAAGGGGCTTGGCCTCTATGGCCGGAATGGGCCAGGTGTCCCTGATTCGCGCCGCCGACAAGTCGGCGGGGACGATCAGGGGTTCGGACTCCTGCGCCTCGATGTAGTCGTTCGACGTGTTGCGAACGAGGCCCTTTTCGTCGCTCAACCACCGGCAACCGGTTACGGCGAGGACCAGGACAGCCACCACGGCGGTGGCGCGGAAGAAAGCGCGCAGCGTCAAAGCGCGCCGGCGCGCACAAGGCGCGCACTGAGTTCGTCGACATGCGCTGCCGACAGCGGGACGAGCGGCAGGCGTATGCCGGTGTCTACACGTCCCATCAGGTGCAGCGCCCATTTCGTCGGTATGGGGCTCGTCTCGACGAAGAGGATCTCGTGGATCGGCTGCAACTGCTCATCCAGTTCCCGCGCCCGGGATGTGTCGCCTTCGAGAAAGGCCGTACAGAACTCCGACATCTGCCGCGGCAATACGTTCGCGGTCACCGATATGCAGCCGACAGCGCCGAGTTCCATCATCTGCAGGTTCTGGGCGTCCTCACCGGACAGGACGATGAAGTCGTCGCTCGTGACCGCCTCCCTGATTTCCGCGACCCGCCCGGCATCGCCACAGGCTTCCTTGATGCCGACCACGTTCTCGAGTTGCGCGACCCGGGCCACGGTCTCTGGCTGCATGTCGCAGGAAGTGCGGGGCGGGACGTTGTAAAGCACGATCGGTACGTCGGCGGCCTCGGAGACGGCTCGATAGTGCTGGTACAGGCCCTCGGGCGTGGGCTTGTTGTAGTACGGGGTCACCAGGAGACACGCGTCGGCGCCGGCCTTCGCGGCCGCGGCGGTGAGCTCGACCGCCTCGGCGGTGGAATTGGACCCGGTGCCGGCGATGATGGGGATGCGTCCGTCGACGCGCCGCAGCGTGTGCTCAACCACGCGCTTGTGCTCGTCGTGATCCAGGGTTGCCGACTCGCCGGTGGTACCCACCGGGACGATGCCGTGCGTGCCGGACTCGAGGTGCCAGTCGATCAGTCCTTCGAGGGCTGGCCAATCCACGTCGCCATTCGGCTTCATGGGCGTGATCAGCGCGACATTGCTCCCTTGCAACATGGGGCTTGAGTGTTCTCCGGTTAACGGGGCGTCATGGTAAATCCCGACCGTGGCTTCCACAAGGAGCCCTCAGCCGGGGAATGTTCCCCCGACCGCTGACGCGTAAGGAAGTGCTGGCATTTCCCCCCTTGCCGGATGCGTACTTCCATGGAAGCCTTCAGCCGGGGAGCTTCCCTGGCCGCTGACGCGTGAGAAAGCATGGAGCGGGCTAAGTTTCGGGAGACCCCGTGCCTGTGGCCCGCGGCCAGGCGTTGAAGATCGCCTTGACCAGCGTCGCGAGTGGTATGGCGAACAGGATGCCCCAGAAGCCCCATAGCCCCCCGAACGCCAGGACGGCAACGATGATGGTGATCGGGTGCAGGTCGTTCGTTTCCGAGAACAGGAGCGGCACGAGCACATTCCCGTCCAGCGCCTGGATAACGCCGTAGGCGGCCATGACGTAAGCGAAATCCCAGGACCAGCCGTACTGCAGGAACCCCACGGCCGCGACGGGCACGGTGACCACCGCTGCGCCGACGAAGGGGACCAGCACGGAAATGCCGACGACGAACCCGAGCAGCGCCGCGTAGTTGAGTCCCAGGAAGAGGAATGCCAGGTACGTCACGGTGCCGACGATGAGGATCTCGATGGCCTTGCCGCGGATGTAGTTGGCGATCTGCACGTTCATCTCGCGGCCTACGCTGTCGAGCAGCGTCCGGTGCGTCGGCAGCATGGCGAGTACCCGCGCGACCATCGACTTGCCGTCCTTCAGGAAGAAGAAGAACGAGATCGGGAGGAGGATGAGGTAGATGATGATGCCGAACACGTTCGGCACCTGCGCCACCAGCCCCTGCAGGGCGGCCTTTCCGATTTCCGTCACTTCGGCGTTCAGTGCGGCGAGCCAGCCCTCGACGGCCGTGGGCGAAAAGGTGCCGGGAAACTGCGTGGAAAGATCCCCGACCAGGACGCGCAGGCGGTCGATGACTCCGGGCATGGCGTTCACGGATTCGGTCAACTGCCGCCAGATCAACGGGGCGATGCCGATGACGAGAGCAATGGCACCGCCCACGAAGAGCGCAAAGACGATCCACACCGCCGCCAGCCGGGGCACGTGCCAGTCGACGAGCCGGTCGACTACGGCGCTCAGGAGATACGCGAAGACCAGGCCAGCCAGGACCGGCGCGATGTAGGCGCCAAAAAAGAACAGCACCACGAACGCGGCGACCAGCAGGACCACCAGGTAGATGGCCTCCTCGTTCGAGAAGTGCTCGTTGATCCAGCCGCCGATGACTTCGAGGAAGCGCACCGGTCACTAGCCGTCTTTTTTCTTTAGCAGGTAGAAGTAACTGCCGTCTTCCTGCCGTGACTCCAGCAGGGCATTCCCGCTCTGCGCGCTGAACACTTCGAAGTCCCTGACGGACCCGGGGTCGGTGGCGATGACCCGCAGCAGTTCTCCGGACCGCATCCTGTTCAATGCCTGCTTCGCCTTCAGCAGCGGCATCGGACAGGTCAGTCCGCTCGCATCGAGCAGTGTCTCGGTGGCTTCGGCCATGGCGCGAGAGCATAGCAGGTGGGGTTGCCAGTGGCGCGGAAGGTGCCGACTCTGTGCTGGCTAACCTACCGGCGGAGGCATTGACCCTCGACGTGGTAACACACTCGTAAGTCCCACAATAATTCCACTGCCAGATCACAGGGTTGTGCGTTGACTTGACCATTCGTGGCCTTAACCTGAGTTGGCTCTCCTTCGCGGAACATGCGAGGTTTCTCGTTCCAACCGGTTTTTCGCGCAAATGCCGATCAACGACTTTCGCATTCAGGTGGCAACCGCCTATCCGGGTGCAACTCCCGTAAGGTCAGGCAAAGGAACAACGTTGTTGGCCGAAATCGCGACCGATCAGGGCCGAAAAGAGGCCTTCGTCAAATTGCTGTCGATCGGGGATATTGCGAAGGAAGCAATCTGCGCTGTATTAAGCGCGCAAACTCTATCTTCCCATGCTGCAACCATACTACGTGAGTGTGGATCGTGTGACGCTCGGAGAGCATTCCCCCCGCAACTCCATCGATGTCGCATTTGGTCTTGAGGCCGATAGCTTGCCAACGTTTCGAATAGCCAGCTACCAGATGGAGAAAGAGATCTCCAAGTGGCCAGATGCGCTACGTTTGGCGGCCTTTGACGAGTGGATATTCAATCGGGACAGAATCCCAAACAATCTGCTTTTCGCCGGAGACGGCCATTTCTGGCTGATCGATCACGATGACGCGCTTCCCGAGTATCCATCGCCATCCACCAGTGCGAATTCGCAGCTATTACAATTGCTTAAGCCACGACAAGAGTGAGATAGAGGTGTTCGGAATCCGGAGGCAGAATCCGGAGGCAATTGAGGGAATTTGTCGAAGAATATAGGACGATCGACTGGCAAGAGGTCTTTGACTTGGTTTTGCCGAACCAATTGACAGGGAGCGTCCCGATGTTCGAACGCCATATCCGGTTCCTCAGTGAGAGGATCGAACATCTGGACCGCATTTTCTCCGACAGCCTGGGGATTCGACAGAGAGAATTGAATCTCGACACATTGCCTGGCAACAGAAACACGAAGCGAACATGAACATGACCTATCCCGATCTACCGAGTTACCGGTTTTCTTGGCGAAGCGTCCGGATGGAGCCCACTCCCCTGTCGGGGGAGCGGATTACGGCCGGGGTCATCGTAAAGGGAGACGACCAGGACCTCGTCGCGGCGAAGCTATTGTCCGCGTCAAGCCTTGCCAAGATCTACGGACGGGATTTCGCGAGGCGGATTGCCGAGGCTGCGGCATTTTGCGTCCGTCACGCGGGGCAGTTCTATGGGATGAATCCGCTTTCGACTGCGTGGTCCCCGCCATTGGAACGGTTCTTCCTCGGTGACGTCTATTGGTCGGATGCAGAAAGTATGGAAGAGGGTGTATCCAGGGCGGCCATCCGATGTTCGTCGTTGAGCGCTTCTGAAGAAATAGAGAGGCTCGCGTCACTCCGCCAATCTCGCATCTCCGCCCCGGAGTTGTGGAGGAGGAGGGTGACCAGTGCGGTTACTGCAGAACATGCAGAATTCGGAGCCTGTTTTCGGAAGTGCATTCTGATAGCCGGCCGTACTCCTCTCAATCTCGGGTTCATGTCGGACAGGTATGCGGCCCAGTTCGACGCGGTTGGCGGAGTGCGGAACATTGGACGAAGCCTGTCTAGAGTCCAGGGCAAGTTATGGCAATTGGACCAATTGAGGGAAGAAGAGTCTCTCCTGTTTCGCCCCGAGGTCTACGAACTGCTCCTGGAGAAACCAATTGCGAACGATGCGAGAGAGGAGTCGGCGCTCAGCGGGTTTCTTGAGGAACTTCGCGTAGAGGCATCCCGCCGGGGTATAGGTCTCTATGCAACGGAGTCGCCAGTCGATGCAGCGAAACACCTGATCGAAAGGGCATTGGGGGGTGACAGGCCCCGAACACCGCATCGCGAACAGACGGTGCCGGCCGACGGGTGAGAACTTGGCGTCATCGCCTCGTATTGTGGGCGATGCGCCGCTGCGCGAAGGCAGACGTGGTGGAGCCCGGTGGCTCGCACTCACACGCGCGGCAATTCGGGTTGACGTCCGTACGGTGTTGCCGGCGGGGCGCGAGGCCAATGGCCCGGGTTGCTACCGATAGCCCACTGGGTTGAACCGGAAGTCGGGCATGCCGCCGGCTTTGACGACGGCGGCCCATTCATCCAGCCTGTCGCTCCGCCAGAACGTCGCGCAGAGGTCGAAGTACTCGAGCACGACCTCACGCTCGCCACGCTTGAGCAATTCCGAAGCGAGACGCATGTCGGGACCCTGGAGTTGAATCACTTCGCGGGAAGCTGCCGAGGACGATTCTGGAAACCGGGTGGCCTCGAGCAGGTGGTACTTCGCGAGTTCGACATCGTCTTCCGCCAGGGCGACCCTGCCGAGAACCGTGTGGGCATGATGGACGTTTCTGGAGCCGAACTCTGTCGATGCGCCGGTATCGAGCATGGTCGTTGCGTAGCTGCGCACGTCGTCATGGCGCTTCGCCTCGAAAGCCGCTTCCACGAGGTTGCCGAGAAAATAGCTCCGCCGCATGTCGTTCTCGGCGAGGTCGTAGGCCTGCCGGAATTGCTCCAGGGCATGCGCCGGATTCGACGCCCCGCCGTACATCCTGCCGCGCAGATACAACTGTCCCAGTGCGTATGGCCAGTCGGGGTTGTCGGTGTCTATCGACTGTGCGGCTTTCAGGTAGTCGATAATCAGGTCGCGATCCTGGAAAGGCGACAGGAAGCGGGCCGCGTGCCCGAGGAACTTCACGTTGCCCGGCTCTCTCTGGATGTGCCGCAGCCACGCCTCCTTGCCTGCGCGATAACTCTCCGGATCGAGAAACGGCTGGATCCCTGACCCGGGGTAGCCCAGCAGGTCGGCTTGTGGTGTGTTGCGGATCATCCAGAGCAGGTGCCGGTTGTAGGCATGCCGGGCGGACTCATCGATGACTCGGGGCTTGTAGTGCCCGATGAGCCGCTCGCGCGCCGCCAGGTCTTGAGGGTCGATCTCCAATCGCGCCTCGAGGGATTGCAGTTCTTCCTGAGAGAGCCAGCCGGGCAGGAGTTCGATGAGTTGCCGGCGCGCCGCCTCATCCTGGGGGTCGCGCTGGTACTGTTCCATCGCGGATTGAAGGGCTTCGACGTTCGCTCCGATGAGAGGTTCGTCGCCGGGCTCCCCGGCCACGGCGCGAACGGTTGCGAAGCAAAGGGAGAGGAGCGCGAGGGACGTGAAAACCAACGGTCGATTCATGGCCTCTCCCAATGGCCGTCGCGTGAAGCCGGTAGCGACAGCCAGACGGTGTCTGAAATCAGAGCATATCGCTGCGGCTCCCGAAAGTTCAGGTGAGCAGCGCAACCTGCATTATCGCAAGGAGATTGACGAGGGCATGAATAACGAGGGGTGTGACGAGGGATCCGGTTCGGGAACGCGAGAAGCCCAGCACGATACCGAGGGCCAGCACGGACAGCAGTTCGGCGACATCGTAGTGGAAGTGGAGAAGGCACCAGACTGCGGAGGTCAGCAGGATCGTGCCCGTCTCGCGCAGCCTGGTCTCCATCCAGCCCCGGAAGAGAAATCCGCGGAACAGGGTCTCTTCGAAAACGGGGGCTGCGATGACCAGTGCGAGCCAGAGCAGCGGAGTGTAGACAGCGGATCGATAGGCGTCGACCAGGAATTCCGGAACCACGTCCCGGCCCGCCAGTACCCGGATCGCGTCGGTTGCGAAAACGACCGCGACGGCAATGCCGAGCCACAGCATGAACGATCGGGCGGTGGGCACGGTCAAAGCCAGGTAATCGCCGACGGAGATTCCTCGGCGCAGCCGTGTCAGCAGGAGGATCGTAAACGTGCAGACGACGCCGGTGGTGCAGGTTGCGATGGCCAGCAGCAGCCCATTGCCCATCATGAACTGCGCCGTCTGTTCGGCTTCGGTTCCCGACTGGTCGTGCTCGATGGAATACAGGAAGCCGAACCCGACCAATGTCTGTACCAGGAAGAACAGCAGGAGGACGAGAACGGCGAGACCTGCGGTTCCCCAGAAGCCCCAGGGCGTTCCGCTGTGCGTGTCGATGATTCCGCCGGACTGGGGGGCTTCGCCCATGCGCTTCGTCCTGTATCCCGGGAGGTGGATCGGTTCATGTTGACCGGAGATTCCCGATCAGGCAATGCGGCCGATTCACACGCTGGCGTTCTGATACGATTTCTTCCATGAGAGTGCTCGCTTCTCTGGTGGCCGTAGCAGGGCTCGCCAGCCTGTCTTCCTCGCACGCCGCGACGCCGGACGAGTTGCCGGAACTGGGCGATGCGTCCTCGGCCATCGTTTCGCCCGCCGAGGAGCGCCGGTTGGGGCAAATGTTCCTGAAACAGGTGCGATCCGAGGTTCCCACCGTCCAGGACGAGATACTCAAGTATTACGTCGCCACCCAGTTGGGGCAGCTCGCGCAGCACTCGGACCTCAAGGACGCCACGCTATACCCGGTATTGATCGACAATCCCGAGATCAACGCTTTTGCCGTGCCAGGCGGCGTGGTGGGCGTCCACCTTGGCCTGATGCTCCACGCGCGTGACGTACACGAGTACTCCGCGGTGATGGCGCACGAGCTGGCGCACTTGGGACAGCGGCACTTCGCGCGCGGCCTGGATGCGCAACGGCAGTCGACGCTGCCAATGCTTGTCGGCATGCTGGCAGGTGCGGTGCTGATGGCCGCGGGCGGCGGGGACGCGGGCTTCGCTGCGCTGGTTGGAACGCAGGCCGCCGCCATGGACAACCAGCTTCGGTACAGCCGCAGCCGAGAACAGGAGGCCGACCGGATCGGGCTCAATACCATGGTCCGGGCGCAACTGGACCCGCACGGTCTGGAACGCATGTTCAGCCGGATGCAGCGGGCGTACCGTTTTCGGGAGACGATGCCGGAGTTCCTCCTGACGCACCCCGTAACGGAATCGCGCATAGCCGATGCCCGCAACCAGGCGGCGCGGTATCCCGAGCGCGAGGTGCCGGGTTCGCGGGACTACCAGTTCATGCGTGCGCGGGCCCTCGTGCACTTCGCGCGATCGCCCGAGGACGCGTTGGCGCGCGCACGGGATGACGACGTGTCAGGAGTCGCGGGGGACTATCGGCTGGCGCTCGCCCGCTCAGGCGTGGGCGAGCATATCGAAGCGGTGCTGGACATGAAGCGGCTCCTGGACGCCAATCCCGGGAGCATCCTCCTGGCAGCGTCTTACGGGGAAACGTTGACAGCCGCGGGCCGGGGTAAGGAGGCGGCGGGATTCCTCGCCCACCAGTTGGTGATCAACCCGGACAACCAGCCGCTGGCGATGCTCTATGCGAGGTCCCTGTCGGCGGTTGGCCGCCAGGGCGATGCGAAAGCGGTGCTGGTTCGCCAGAGCCGGGTGCACGGGGACGACATCGACGTGTGGCACGAACTCGCCGAAACCGCCGGACTCGCGGGCGACATTGTTGGCGTCCACCGCGCGCGGGCGGAGTTCTTCGCGCTGCGCGGTGCCTACCGGCAGGCCATCCAGCACCTCGAATACGCCCGCAGGCTGGTGGAGGACAACTACCGTCTCACGGCGGGATTCACCCAGCGCATTCTCGATCTCAGGACGGAGTTGGAGTCGTTCAAGGGATAGTGCGTGGCCGCGCCACCGCAAGCCGGCGACGCGCGCCTGCCTGTTCCCGGCGAGCCGTTCTGTTCGCGCGGTCGTGCTACCGGCCTTGAGCGGCTGGACGACTCCGCGTCTAGTCCGCGTCCGCGCCGGTTTCCTGCACCGCGCCGCTTACCCCTTCGAAGACCGCATCGAAGGCGGGCCGCTTCCGATAGTCCTCCATCGCGGCCTTGTACAGGATGGCGCGGGAAGGATCGATCAGCATGATGCCCGGATGCGGTATCCCGAAGCCGGGGTGACCGGGTTCGTACTCCTCGTTCCGGATGCCCAGTGCCGACACGTACGCGCCGTCGGGGTCGGTGAGCAGGACATATCCCAGTTCCTCGTCCAGCGCGAAGTCGGACAACACCTCCCGGCCGTCGTACGTCATCCCGACGACGTTGATGCCGAGTCCTTCAAACCGGTCCTGCCACGCATTCAGTTCGACGAACTGAGCCTTGCAGAAGGGTCACCAGTTCGCGGAACGGTTGAACAGGATCAGAACGCCCTTTTCGCCCACCAGGTCGGCCAATGTGCGTGTCTCGCCGAGATGGGAAGTGAACTCGGCGTCGGGGACCCGTGTTCCAGTGGGAGGTCCCCAGACGTCGCTGTACTCAGATGCCATCGCCAGACCCGTGACCAGTACGCATGCTACGAAGGACAGTCTCATTACCGTTGACCGAAGTCCAGCATTCGTCGCAGTGGGACCATGGCGCGCGCGCCAATCTCTTCGTCAACGAAGATCTCGCTGTCCTGCCGTTCCAGGGACTCGTTCAGTGCCCGGAGCTCGTTCATCGCCATCCAGGGACAGTGCGCGCAGCTGATGCAGGTGGCCCCGGCACCGGCGGTCGGCGCCTCGATGAAGCGTTTGTGGGGCGACAGTTTGCGGAGCTGGTGGAATATGCCGCGGTCGGTGGCGACGATGAACGTGTCGTTCGGCATCTCCTGGGATGCCGCGATGATCTGGCTGGTCGAGCCGACGCAGTCGGCGATGCCAATGACGGCGGCCGGTGATTCCGGATGCACCAGCACGCCCGCGTCCGGATAGACCTCGATCAACTGCTTGAGCTTGTCGTACTTGAACTCCTCGTGGACGATGCAGGCACCGGTCCACAGCAGCATGTCCGCCCCGGTCTGCTGCTGGATGTAGGCGCCGAGGTGCTTGTCGGGTGCCCAGAGGATACGTTCGCCGTTCGCGCTCAGGTGTTCGACGATCTTCAGGCCCACGCTCGACGTGACGACCCAGTCCGACATCGCCTTGACCCGCGCCGACGTGTTCGCGTAGACCACCACCGTGCGGTTCGGGTGTTCCTTGACGAAGGCTTCGAACTCGTCCGGGGGGCAGCCTATGTCGAGGGAGCAGGTGGCTTCCAGGGTTGGCATGAGGACCCGCTTTTCGGGGGACAGGATCTTCGCCGTCTCTCCCATGAAGCTGACGCCCGCCACCACCAGCGTGGAAGCGGGATGGTCGTGCCCGAAGCGCGCCATCTCCAGGGAGTCGGAGACGCAGCCGCCCGTCTCGTGGGCGAGGTCCTGGATATCGGCGTCCACGTAGTAGTGCGCGACGAGAACGGCATCGAGTGCATCGAGCCGGGCGCGAATCTCTTCCTTCAACGCCATGCGCTCCACTGCGGCCAGCGTGGCGGGTTCGTGCCTCGGTATCTCGGCGGGCGTTAGACTGTAGTTCGCGCGCATACGCCGAGTGTAACGCAAATTCCCGAGTGTCAATCGCGGCTCCGGGAGGGCCGGAACGGTGGTGTTCGCGCGTTTCATGCAATCCGTCCGAGGTGACGACAGGTTGAAACGCATCGCATTCCTCGCCGCTCCCGGAGACTCCGCGAACGACAATCGCGAGCGTCTGCCCGCCGCGTTCGAAGCTGCGGGCTGGGGCGTTGCGGTGCTCTATCACGAAACGCTTGCGCTGACGGCGGACGGCGTGGCGGCGTGCGATGCCCGGGGGGGCCTGGTTCCGCTGGCACCGTTCGACCTGGTCTGGATTGTCGGGCTCGGCGCGCGGGAGACCTTTCTCGATCGCATGCAGATGCTGAACACGCTGGACCAGGCGCGATTCGTCAACACCGCGGGCGCCCTCGTGTACCTGCATGGCAAGTTCGACCTGGCGGAGTTCGGCCCCGAGACGCATGCCAGCGCCGATGTCGACGCTCTTATGGAGATCGTTTCCCATGGCGGACGCTGGGTGGTCAAGCCGACCGCCGGGAGTTTCGGCCGCGACGTGTTCCTGCTCAGTGCGGACGACTTCCACTGTCGTGCCGTCTTCGAGCACCTCACGGGCCGCGGCGCCGGACGGTACTGCCTTCTGCAGCGCTACGTGGAGCAGGCGGAGCGCAACGAGAAACGGGTGATTGTCGCCGGTGGGGGGATCATCGGCGCCTACGCCAAGACCGGGGGCAACCTGGCCACCGGGGCGGTCGCGCGCAGTACGGAACTCGACGCGGCTGAAACGGCCCTGGTCCGAAAGGTCGTCGCGCACCTGCATTCGCGCGGCGCCCGGTTCGCCGGCATCGACCTGGCGGCGCCTTACGTGCTGGAAGCGAACGTGGCGAATCCGGGGGGCCTGGGTACGCTGGAGCGGCTTACCGGCGTCGATCCCGCGCCGGCCGTGGTGGAAGTGCTGGACCGGGATTCATCCAGCTGGCGCAACCTGGAAGCCCTGTAGCTGGAAGTCGCGATCCAGCGCGAGTGCCTGGGTGAGTCCGTGCCGGCGCATGATTTCGAAACTGGTGCAGTCAACGAGCGAGAGGCTGCGCGGACCGGCTGCCAGAAGCGCCGACAGGGCGGTCTGGTGGATCGACTCGTCCACCCACAGGGTATTGAGCAGCGGGACGAACGACACCGCAAGGTCGCGCGATGCGGCCAGACCCAGGCGGCGTTGCACAAGCGCGAAAGTCTCCACGAGCACATAGTTCGACGTATACAGCGGATCACCGGCGTCGATTGCCGAGTCGAACGCGTCCACGACATCCCGGTGCCGGGGCTGGTCCGCGTCGATGATGGCGAGGATGGCCGACGTGTCGACGAACAGGCTCAATGGTCGAAGGCGTCGTCGAGGTGGCGGTCGTGACGCTCGGCGAGATCGGGGCAATCCGAGCGGTAGCGTCCAACCAGGCTGCGAGCCCGGCGCACGCGTTCGGCGCGGTCCACTCGCGGATGGTGGACCAGGTACTCTGCGACACTCTCCCGTACCAGGTCCGCTACCGAACGTTCCTCTTCGCGTGCGAGACGCCTGAGCCCTGTCAATTGCTCCTCGGTGAGTTGAATCTGCGTACGTATCATGATGTAGGATCAAGCAACATGATGGCATTCTATCCGGTTGGCGAGCACCGTCAATCTGTCTTGCGGAATTGATCAGGAAGCGGGTTGGGCTCGGCTGCGAAGACGCCCTCGTGGTTTACGGTGCCGAGACGGCAGCGCCCTCCAGTTCATCGCGCTCGCGACGACGCACCATGGCCTCGATGCGGTCGAACAGGACGATGTAGAGCACACCCCCCGCTCCGGCGAGGCAACCCGCGATGGGGAAGAAGATCGCCCAGCCCACGTCCGCCACGACGAACCCGGCGGTGGACCCCGCGGCCCACAGGCCGAAGTTCCACAGACTCGACTGCATGCTGTAGTCCGTGGCCGCCTGGGCTTTCGACGCCCAACGGAAGCGGGAGTTGTTCACCACGTAGGAGTAGATCGACGTGACGAATCCAAGGACCGCCACTATGAAGGTGAGCGTGGGCAGGGCCGGCAGCCCCGGGTACTGGGCGAGGGCGCCGAAGATGCAGCCCTCGACCGGCAGGGCGACGACACCGATGACCGCCGTCCTGCGCATGCCGATGCGTTCCACCAGCCAGGGGGTGACGAGGGCGCCAAGCCCGCTGCCCGCGAGGGTCGCGATCGTGAACAGGATGCCGAACTGGGTGGTCGTGAGGCCCTCGTCCGCGAAGAAGGGCCCGAGCATGGAGCCGAAGAACCCCGCGCCGAAGCCGAATACCGAGAGGTACGGAAGAATGTAGCGCGACTCTGGACGGCGCAGTGCCTTCACGAGGCTTGCGCGCTCACCGCGTGCGCGGCGCTGTCTCGTCGCAGCGGGAGGCGGAGGTTCACGCCGGACGATTCCGGGTGTTGCGAACGCGATCATGAGGGCGGATGCGGCCAGCATCGTTCTGAACCAGCCAAAGGTCTCCACGAGCGTGACGACTCCCTTGCCGGAGACGTTGGCCAGTGTGCCCAGGAAGCCGATGATCGACGTGCCCGTGGCGCGTTCGGCGTCGGTCATCGACTCGGCGGCGTAACCGTCCACGGCGATGTCCTGGGCGGCCATGATGAACGACTTGGCGAGCAGGATGCCGACGATCAGGTACACGGCGGAGACCGCCGGCGGGATCCAGGCGAGCATGGCGTAGGCGGCGGCGCCGATCGCCGTGCACGGGATGATCCAGCTCTTGCGCTGTCCGATACGGGTACTGCCGTAGTTGTCCACGACCAGGGCGATGAGCCACTTCAGCCAGCGGGGGATGGCGGGCAGTGCGAGCAGCCAGAACATCTCGAGCGGCAGGCCTTCCTTGCGGAACAGGAAGGGCAGGGCAATTCCCGTGAACGCGGCGGGGAAGTACTGCGCCATGTGCAGCATTCCCAGCATCACCAGCTTGGGATGGTCCTTTTCCGGCGGTGATGACATCGCTTCCAGACGCGCCTTCGCGGGTTCGGGCGTTCGTCGCGCGTCCCTTTTCAGTCCCGCACGGCCTCGAAGTAACGCTCCGCCGCCGCGAGGTGGGCGTCGACGTTGGTCCCGTTCCCCACGTAGTGGGTCACGATGGCGAGATGCGTGCAGCCAAGTTCGAGCCACCGGTCGTGGTGGGCCTTCCACCTGTCGGGATTCCCGCCCCGGGTCTGCGCCTGGGCCTGGATGCCGAAACCCTCCCATGGCAGTCCCGCCGCCTCGCGGGCCTCGCGGATGGTCGCGATGGCCTGCCGTGACTTCTCGTTTGGCGTGCCGACGGGCACCCAGCCGTCTCCGAGCCGGCTGCAACGCCGCAATACGGCGGGCGCGCCGCCCCCGAACCAGATCGGGACAGGGCGTTCGGGCCGCGGCAGGATGCTCGCCCGGTCGATGGTGTGGTAGTCGCCCTTGAGCGCCACGTTGTCCTCGGTCCAGAGCCGGCGCATCAGTTCAACCTGTTCCGCCTGGCGCGCGCCGCGCCGCGTGAACGGAACGCCGAGCCCCTCGAACTCCACGGTGTTCCAGCCGACGCCGATGCCCATCCGGAACCGGTTGCCGGACAGGATCGCGAGTTGGGCGGCCTGCTTGGCCACCAGCGCGGTCTGACGCTGGGGCAAAACCAGCACGCAGGTGCCGAACACGATCTTCGAGGTGACCGCCGCCATGTACGAAAACAGGGTGAAGGGCTCGTGGAAGGCCACGTCCTTGTCGTAGGGGCCGTCCCAGCCGCCCGGCCTGTCAGGATCCGCGCCGAGCACGTGGTCGTAGATCATCATGTGGTCGGCGCCCAGTTCCTCGGCGCCCTGGGCGTAGTCACGGATGGCGATCGGGTCCACGCCGATCTCGTTGTGGGGGAAGACGATGCCGAGCTTGATCGGGCCTGGTTGCATGGTTGGCTCCTCCTGCTGTCGAGTGCCGTTGCGGCCTTACCAGGCCCTTTCGCCCGGTGCGGGCGGCTCCTGGGGTTCGCCCGCGAAGCACTGGGCCATGCGCATCCACGCGTTGGCGGTCTCGCCGACGACGGTCAGATCGCAGTCGGCGATGTTCCTGCCCTGGGTGACGACATGGGCGAACTCCACCGCGGATCCCATGACGCAGTTCGTGTCGGAAGGGTCGTTCCACTCCCAGACCGCACCCGAGGGCGCATCGAGACGGACATACGGTTCAGGTGCCGGGACATCCAGTTCGCGATTCAGGAACGTCCAGCCGAACGTTCGAACGCCGAGGAAGCAGATGTTCCGGATGCGGTCGGTATTCCGCCGCCGTACCCGCACCAGGTCGTAGACGTCCTGGCCGTGCGCCCAGGTTTCCATCTGCCGCGCGGTGGCCATCATGCGGATGCTCATGTCGGGTCCGAACCAGGGTATGCGCACTGCAGGGTCCGATGTGTCCAGCGTGTCGCAGAGCCTGACGAAGTCCGCGCGCCAGCGCTCTAGCAACGGCCTGCCGCGTGGATACCGGGGATGCACCCGGATGCCCGCGATCCACCTGGCCGCCCATTCGCGGTATGCGTCCGGATCCCTGATGGAAAGCACGGCCCACCGGTCGGCGTCGTGCAGGTGCCGCACCACCCAGTTCACGGTGCGACTCTTGAATGGCGTCGGCATGGCCCATTGCTCGTCCGTGAGGGTGTCCAGCAGGCCGTAGAGCGCCTCGCCTTCCTCGCGCAGGTCCGCGACCTGTTGCAGCGTCATGTCTGCTTCCAGGCGATGAGAGAGGCCTTGGGCGAATCCGGATTGCCGATGTAGAGCGTCCGCTCGTCGCTCGTGACCGCGAGCAGGGCCTCGAGGTCACCGCTGATGTTGGCGACCTCGGTGCAATTGATGCCGGCCGCCTCGAACGTCGCGAGGAGGTCGCCGCCGAGGTTGTAAAGGTGCATGGGTTTCAGCGTGATCCCCACCAGCGTGGATGCGTCGCACCGGGCGACGAAGGCGCGAAAGTGCGCCGGCAGGTTGAGTTCCCGCTCCGAGATGTCGAGTTGCCCGAGCTCCACGACACCGGGCCCCACCTGCATCGCGGAAGTGAACAGCCCCCGGTGGTAGTCCGCGCGGCCGATGATGTCGAGCGCGCCGTCGCGCAGCCCGATGATCCGCGTGTAGCCGTGGTTCGACAGTTCCGACACCACTGTACCGTCGATCTGCAGGAGTCCGAGCGGCGCGATGGGCCTGAATTCGGACACGAAGCCGCTGCCGAGCACGACGCGCATCCCCGAGGAAGCCAGGCGCCGGGCGGTCACGCCGCCCCGGGAGCGGTCACCGACTCCGGCGATGACGGGTTCGAAGTCGGCGTGGTTGAGTTCGAGCGCCATGGCGCTGTCGCCGACCAGGTGGCAGGAAGCGCCGTCGATGCCGTCCGCCAGTTCGCACAGAAGATTCGGCCACGCCGCCGCAGCCACGGGCTGCGCGGCACCGTTCGAGACGAGCACGGCGGGGAGCGAGGTGGCCGGCGCCTGGCGCGGGGAAATGTCCTTGGCGGAGTCGCACGCGGCCAGGTACGCGCACAGGACGACGGCGGCCGCCATCTTCAAGCGAGGACTTCCTTTTCGCGCGGTCCCGCTGAGGACGCTGTTCGCGGACATAGGCCGATCCATTCCGCCACGGTATCGAATGCGGCGCGCCTCGCCAAGCCCCCGGGGTGGCGGTAGCAGAGAGTCAGCGCCGCCGCCAGGGCGGGATGTCATCCCAGTCGAAAGGCTCGATCCCGCCGTCCGTGATGAGCCAGACGGACGCGTCGGCCTTGCCATCGTCGAGATCGAGGAAGCCGATGGTGCCGTACTGGGTGTCGTAGTTGTGCGGGTAGGTGGGCGATCCCGGATTGACGCAGAGGATGCCGTCCACGACCTCGATGGCTTCCGTGTGGGTGTCCCCGTAGACGATGACGTCGGGCCGCTTGTCGGGGAAGTAGCGTTCCACCCACCTGGCGACGGTGAGGTAGGGTGGGCGCTCCTCTGTCGGGATGTAGTGCGTCAGCCCTACCGTGAGTTTCTCCATGTCGAACGACCACGCTTCCCGGACCCGGGGATCCTCCGGCTGCACGGGTCGGCCGCCGGAGCCGTCCTCGCCGTTGCCCCGGGCGGCGTAGACCGGCGCCAGCTTCTCCAGCGTGTCGAGCACCCAGAACTCGTGGATGTCGCCGCCGTGGAATATGTAGTCGACCTCGTCGAAGGCCTCGTACACCTGTGGCCAGAGGTAGTCGATCGCTTCCGGTATGTGCGTGTCGGAGACCAGGCCGATCCTGAGGCTCAATGCAGTGTCCCCTGCGGATGGAACCGCGGGCCACAGTACGTGAACGGGAGAATCACGGCAATGCGGGGATTCGCCCCGTAGTGGGGTACCCTATCGGACCTTTGGCTGGCCGGAGAGGACGGTGCTGGATTGGGAGCAGGTGCGCGCGCGGGCGAACGGCGACGGGGAGTTCCGTATTCACGCGCGCTTCTGGAACAGCAGGATTCGCCTCAGGATCGGCGACAGGCGGTACCAGATAGTGGTCGATTCCGGCGAGATCGTCTCGATCGACCGGTGGTACCGGGGAACCGCCTGCGACCTCGCTATCATGGCGCCCGAGGAGGACTGGGAGGCGATGCTCGAGTCGGTCCCGAGGCCCTTCTACCAGGACCTGTATCCGGCGACCCTGCATCACGGGTTCGACGTCGCCGGCGATATCGGCCACTACTGTGCCTACTACCCGGCCATCCGGCGCCTTGTCGAAGTCATGCGCGAGGTGCGCAACGGGTCCGAGGAGCCCTCGGCCGGGGAATGTTCCCCAACCGCTGACGCGCAAGGAAGCGGTGGTCGCTCTTCCGTCGCTGGCAACGTACTTCCACGCAAGCCCGCGGCATGACGGGACAGCAATTTGACGCGGCTGTCGGCCGCTACGTGCACCTCGAACTCGACGGCGTCGATTACCGGGTGTACTTCGAGGAGACGGGGTCCGGGGTGCCGGTCCTGTTGCAGCACACCGCCGGCGCGGACGGCCGCCAATGGCGTCACGTGCTGGAAGACGCGGGGCTGCGCGAGGAGTTCCGGCTGATCGCGTACGACCTTCCGTACCACGGCAAGTCGGTCCCGCCGACCGGGAAGGACTGGTGGCGCGAACCCTACAGGCTGACCAAGGATTTCCTGATGCGCGTGCCGGTGACCCTCGCGAGGACGCTGGAACTCGACCGTCCCGTGTACATGGGCAGTTCCATCGGTGGCCACCTGGCGGTGGATCTCGCCATCCACCACGCCGCCGATTTCCGCGCGCTGATCGGCCTAGAGACTGCGCCTCACACGCCTGGCGGCTACAACGACGAGTTTTATCACCCCGAGATCGGCAACGACTTCAAGGCGCACCTCATGTACGGGATGATGGCGCCGACCAGCCCGGAGGCGTTTCGCCGCGAGACGGCGTGGGTCTACAGCCAGGGTGCGCCCGCGGTCTTCAGGGGCGACCTCTACTACTACTCCGTCGATCACGACGTCCGCAACAGCGCGGCGGGCATCGACACCCGTGAATGTCCGCTCTACATCCTGAACGGGGAATACGACTGGAGCGGGACGCCGGCCCTCGGCGAGGAACTGGCGGCGATGATTCCCGGTGCCCGCTACCGCACGATGGAGGGCCTTGGGCACTTTCCCATGAGCGAGAACCCGGAGCTGTTCCTGCAGGAGATTCGTCCCGTGCTGGACGAAATCCTGCGCCGGGCCGCGTAGCAGCGACCACGTTCGGATGCTGGAGAAGTACGTCAAGAAGATCCTCTCCTCGCGGGTCTATGACCTCGCGGTAGAGACACCGCTGCAGCGCGCCCAGGGCATTTCGGCGCGGCTGGGCCATGACGTCTGGCTGAAGCGGGAGGACATGCAGCCCGCCTTTTCGTTCAAGGTGCGCGGGGCGTACAACAGGATGGCCCGGCTGTCCGAAGCCGAACGCGCGCGGGGCGTGGTGGCCGCGTCTGCGGGGAACCATGCCCAGGGCGTCTCCCTGGCCGCGGAAAGGCTCGGCATCAGGGCCCATATCGTCATGGGCCGCAACACGCCCAGCATCAAGATCGATGCGGTGCGCAACCTCGGCGGGCACGTGATCCTGCACGGCGACACGTACGCGGATGCGGCGCGGCATGCCGCCGAGTTGTCGGAAAGCCGGGGATACGTGCCGGTGCATCCGTACGACGACGTCGATGTCATCGCCGGCCAGGGGACGGTGGGCATGGAGGTCATGAACCAGCAACCGGACCTCGACGCCATCTTTGTACCGGTGGGTGGAGGCGGCCTCATCGCCGGAATCGCGGCTTACGTCAAGTACCTGCGGCCAGAGACGCACGTTATCGGGGTGGAAGCCGAAGGTTCCGAATGCCTGGCGGCAGCGCTCAAGGCGGGCCGGCGCGTACGTTTGCCGTTCGATTCGCTCAACCTGTTCGCTGACGGGGTATCGGTCGCGCAGGTCGGCCGGGAGCCGTTCAGGATTGCCCGCGACTGTGTCGACGAGGTGGTGGTCGTCTCGATCGACGAGATCTGCGCCGCCATCAAGGACGTGTTCGACGACACGCGCGTTATTGCCGAACCCGCGGGCGCCGTCGCCGTCGCAGGTCTCAAGAAGTACGCGGAGAACGATGCGCGGGATGGCGCCCGCCGTCACGTCGCAATCGTCAGCGGCGCCAACGTCAACTTTGACCGGCTGCGTCACATATCCGAACGCGCCGAGCTCGGCGAGCACCGGGAGGTGATCCTCGGCGTCACCATCGATGAGGAGCCGGGCAGCTTCCGGCGCTTTTGCAGGACGCTTGGCAAGCGTTCCGTCACGGAGTTCAACTATCGCTTCGCGGCGGAAGACGAGGCGCACGTCTATGTCGGCCTGGAAGTGCGCCCGGGCGAGGGCAGGCATGCCGCCGCGGAAGACCTTGCCGCCGCCGGCTATCGCGTCACCGACATGACCGACAACGAGGCCGCCAAGCTGCACGTGCGTCACATGGTGGGTGGCCGCACCTTCGGCAGCAAACCGGAGCTGGTCTACCGGTTCGAGTTTCCCGAGCGCCCCGGGGCGCTGTTGCGTTTTCTGAACGGGCTCGGCAGCCGCTGGAACATCACGATGTTCCACTACCGCAACCACGGCGCCGCCTGGGGCAGGGTGCTGGTCGGCTTCGAGGCGGAAGAAGCGGACCGGGAGGGACTGTCCACCTACCTGAATCGCATCGGGTATCGCTACTGGGAGGAGACGGGCAACCCGGCAGTCGACCTGTTCCTGCGCTGAGGGCTCTGGGCGGGGTGAAACTCGGCGGTGGCGAATCTGATACTAGCCCGCACATCTCACCAAGGCGCTTGTTGAATCAGCAAAGGTCATTGCATTTCAATGAGGTATGTTCGGTTTTCGACGTTCGGACAGGTAACAGACCGCGCTGCCGCGCCCTCGCTGGTCTTTTTTCCGTGTGCGCGCACGTGCTCGCTGCACCATAAGCTACGGCTATGCTTCCGCTCGCGAGCACGCGCACACGAAAAAAATCCTGCGCGATCATCGCGGCCCTTGGTGAGATATGCGGGCTAGCCCGGCGACAGTGGCTCGGTGCCCTCGCTCAGGATGGCGAGATAGGCGTCGTAGGCGAACAGGCGGTTGCGCCGGCGACCCGTGATTTCCCGTGCGATGCCGTGTTCAACCAGGGTCTGCATGGCGCTGGCGGCGGTTGGCAGCGACATGCCGGTCATCCTGTGCACGTCGGTGAGGGAGACGATCACCTGCGAGCTCAATGCGTCGTGGACTCGCAACAGGGAGTTGGCGCGCCGACCCGCTTCTTCGAGGCGCGCCCTGTCTGCGGCGAGCAGTTCGTCGAGTCGATGGCACGTGTTGACAGCACCCGTGGCAGTTTCCTCGACGCCTTCGAGGAAGAACGCGAGCCAGGACTCCCAATCGCCGGTAAGGCGCACTTCGTTCAGTTGACGGTAGTACTCGGTGCGGTGCTGCTTGAAGTACAGGCTGAGGTAGAGGAGCGGCTGCCGCAGCGCGCCGGCATCGTGCAGCAGCAGGGCGATGAGCAGGCGGCCGACACGGCCATTGCCATCGAGGAACGGGTGGATGGTTTCAAACTGGACGTGTGCGAGAGCGGCGCGGATGAGCGCCGGAAACTCCCGTTCGTTGAGAAACCGCTCGAGGGCGGCCATGCAATCGGGAACCTCGGTGGGCGGCGGTGGCACGAACGCCGCGTTGCCGGGGCGAGTGCCGCCGATCCGGTTCTGGGAGCGGCGGAAGTCACCGGGCGTCTTGCCGCTGTCTCGGCTTTGCGACAGCAGCACGGCATGAACCTCCCGGAGGAGGCGAATGCAAGGCGGCAGTCCGTCTTGCATGAGCTGGAGTCCACGCTCCAGCGCGGCCACATGGTTGGAGACCTCCACTGCGTCGTGCAGCGGGACGCCGGGCGCCTCCTTGCGTTCGAACATCAACAGGTCGGACAGGGACGATTGGGTGCCTTCGATCTGCGAAGAGAGCACGGCTTCCTTGCGGATGTACGTGTAGAGGAAGATCGCGGGGTCAGGCAACACCGAAGAGACCGCGTCCAGCCTTCCCAGGGCGAGGGTCGCGGCCTCGAGCGACCGCTGCAATGCGGCATCGAGCAGGATAGGCGGCTCTGGCGGCAGCGGCGCGGGCACGAATGCCCGCGTCTCTTCGCCGGCGACGGTGCTGGATCGGTATGTGCCGGTGGAACTACGGTGCATTGGTCGGAGCCTTCAGCTGGGGGAGTTTCCCCGCCCGCTGACGCGTAAGGAGGTGCCGGGGTTCCCTCCATCGCCGGAGGCGTACTTTCATGGAAGTCGTGCGCGAGAGCCACCTTCGTCGTCGCGTCGAAAGCGGCATAACGCAAGTTTCTTTAGTTGCGATGACCGTTATTAAAAGTTAGGCCATGAACATTTAGCAACGGTGCGCCTTGCTAAAGTTCTCTTCATTGCGACGGGCGCTATTAAAAATTACCCGCTGAACTTTAACTTAAGCCACTCTGTAGGCGAGGATGCTCCCAACCTTGCCCAACGAGAACCGCTGCTCTCCGGTGCGCAGCGGAGCTGCAACTGATTGCTTTACAATCGATCATCTTCCTTCCTTCGACAGGAAAGCGACTTTCGCGGTCGCGCTTATGCACAAGGTATTCATAGACGGCCAGGCGGGGACGACGGGGCTTGAAATCGCTGGTCGCATCAAGTTGCGCGGCGATATCGAACTGCTCGAGATTCCCGAGGCCGACCGCAAGGACCCGGTGAGCCGGCGCGCGTATTTCGAGGCGGCGGACCTCACGATCCTGTGTCTGCCGGACGAGGCGGCGCGCGAAGCGGTGGCGCTCGCGCCGTCCACGCGGGTCCTGGACGCGAGCACGGCCCACAGGACGGCGGACGGCTGGGTGTACGGACTTCCGGAACTCGAGGGTGAAACAACGCGCGATGCGATCAGGACCGCGCAGCGCGTCAGCAATCCCGGCTGCTATCCGACGGGGTTTATCCTGCTCGTGCGGCCGCTCATCGATGCCGGCATCGTCTCGCCGGAACTCCCGCTTCGGGTGAATGCCGTCTCCGGTTACTCGGGCGGCGGCAAGCCGATGATTGCCGAGTATTCCGCACGGGATGAACCGGACCTGCGCGTGCGGCCGTACGGACTGAGCCTGTCGCACAAGCATGTCCCGGAGATGCGTCTCTACACCGGCACCCGCCGGACGCCGCTGTTCCAGCCGATGGTCGGGCATTTCTTCAAGGGCATGCTGACCCAGGTGCCGCTGTTCCTGGATGAACTGGAGAACGGCGCGGGCGCATCCGACGTGTGCGACGCACTCACCGGGCGCTACGCCGGCGAGCCCTTCGTGCGCGTCCTGCCATTGGGGGCGGAATGCGCGCAGGACGCGGGTTTTCTGGGCGCTACGGCGTGCAACGACACGAACCGCATCGAGCTCATGGTCTTTACGGGCCCGGAACACGTGCTCCTGGCCGCCCGCTACGACAACCTGGGCAAGGGCGCCGCAGGCGCCGCAGTCCAGAACATGAACCTGATGCTCGGCGTCGAGGAAACCACAGGTCTGGCTGCCTGTCCCATATAGAGAAAGCTGCGGCGCGGCGGGCGTTGGGTACAATGCGCGCCGCATTGCGGCAACACGGCGGCGGCCGCGGACTTCACCGTGGCCGAAACAACCCAGGTCGGCAGGAAATGCAATACGCGCAACTCGACATCGCCAATCTCGAACGCGAGCTAGCCACGCTGGCCCAACGCTATTCGGCGGTGAGCGACTCCAACCTCTCGCTCGACCTGACGCGCGGCAAGCCTGCGCCCGAACAACTGGATCTCTCCAATGCCCTCGATGGCATCCTCGAAGGCAACTACATGTCGGCCACCGGCATCGATGCGCGCAACTATGGCGACCTGCGGGGGCTTCCGGAGGCCAGGGAACTCGGGGCGGAGATTCTCGGGATTCCCGCGGAGCGGATCATCGCCGACGGCCCGAGCAGCCTGACGCTCATGTACCAGGTGATCGACGCCGCGTACCACTACGGCCTGAGCGGTCCGGCATGGTCCGCCGAATCCCCGGTCAAGGCGATATGCCCGGTGCCGGGCTACGACCGGCACTTCACGATCACCGAGGCTTTCGGCATCGAGATGATCAATGTGCCGATGACGGCGGCCGGGCCGGACATGGATCAGGTGGAAGCCATGGTGGAAGCGGATCCATCGATCAAGTGCATGTGGTGCGTGCCGAAGTACTCGAATCCTTCCGGCTGCATCTACTCGTCCGAAACGGTCCAGCGGATCGCGGCGCTCGCCAGCCGTGCTTCGGCGGGATTCATCGTCATGTGGGACAACGCCTACGCCGTACACGACTTCGACTTTCCGCCGGCGGAACTGGACGATGTCCTCGCTCACGCCGAGACCTGCGGCACCGCCGACAACGTGGCGGTGTTCGGTTCGACATCGAAGATCACCTTTGCGGGCGGCGGCATCAGCTTCGTCGCCGGCAGCCCGGCAATGTTGGACAGGCTGGAGACACGCATGTTCGTGATGCTGATAGGGCACGACAAGGTGAACCAGCTTCGGCACGTGAAGCTGCTACACGGCCGGGTCGAGGAGCACATGCGGGCACACGCCGACCTGGTGCGTCCCAAGTTCGAGGCCGTCGACCGGATTCTCCAGGCATCGCTGGGCGGTCTCGGCATCGCCGAATGGACGCGGCCGCGGGGCGGCTATTTCATCGTTCTCGACACGATCCCGGGACTGGCGGCGGAAGTGGTGGAGCTGGCAGGCCGCGCCGGCGTGCGATTGACCCCGGCCGGCGCGACGCATCCCTATGGCCGGGACCCCGACGACAGGACCATCCGCCTGGCGCCGACGTTCGCCGCGCTCGAGGAAGTGGAGGCCGCAACGGAAGTGCTGACACTTTGCATCCGTCTCGCGAGCGCGCGGCGGATGCTCGCCGACAGGGACGCATGAGCGACGACACCTTCGCCGGGTACGGACTGCCGGGGCCCCTGCAGCAGGCGATCGAGGATCTCGGTTTCGAACGCTGCACGCCGGTGCAGAGCGAGGTTCTGCCCTACAGCCTTTCGGACTATGACATCACTGGCCAGGCGCAGACGGGCACCGGCAAGACTGCGGCTTTTCTCATCACGATAATGACGCGGCACGAGGAGAATCCGCTCGAACGGCCGAATCCGCCGGGGACGCCCCGCGCGTTGATCCTCGCCCCGACGCGCGAGTTGGCATTGCAGATCGAGGCGGACGCCATCGACCTTTCGGCACATCTCGACACGACCATCGTCGCGGTGTTCGGCGGCCTTGACTTCAACCGCCAGATCGATCGGCTGCGCGGAGGAGAGGTAGACATCCTGGTCGCGACGCCCGGACGCCTGCTCGACTTCTGCAGCCGCGGCGTGATCGATCTCAGGCGCGTCGAAACGCTGGTGATCGACGAAGCCGACCGCATGATGGACATCGGCTTCATCCCGGACGTTCGCCGCATCGTTTATCAGACGCCGCACAAGCGGCATCGGCAGACGCTGTTTTTCAGCGCGACGTTCAACGACGACGTGATGCGCCTCGCGCAACAGTGGACGCTGGACCCGGTGCATGTCGCCATCGAACCGGAATCGATTGCCGCCGAGGCCGTGGAACAGCATTTCTGGATGCTCTCCGACGCGGAAAAACGCGACACCATCGTCCGGTTCGTGGGCAGCCACGAGCCGGGCCGGACGCTGATCTTCGTGAACCGGCGCGACGGCGTGCATAACCTGGTGCGCTACCTGAAGCGGCGCGGCATCGAATGCGAGGGACTGGCGGGAGACATTCCCCAACGCCGGCGCCTCGCCACGCTGAACCGGTTCAAGCGCGGCGATGTCGGCCTCGTGGTCGCGACGGACGTCGCGGGACGGGGCATCCATGTCGAAGGCATCACCCATGTCATCAACTTCGACCTGCCGGAAGACGCGGAACACTACGTGCACCGGATCGGCCGGACCGGCCGCGCCGGTGCCACGGGCACATCGATCAGCTTCGTCTCCCAGGGCGACGCCTTCAACCTGCCCGCCATCGAGGAGTTTCTCGGCCACGCCGTGGAGTGCACATTGCCGGATCTGTGACCCGGCGCTCCTTCAGGCGATGCGAGTTCAGTTGCCGTCGCTGGTGCAATCCGACACACTCCCTCGGCCTTCTGACCGGAAAACTCCAATCGCCCGATGAACGCCAGGACGCAGGTTGCCGTCGTCCAGATGTGCGCCACCGCCGACGTCGAGAACAATCTCCGTTGCACCGAAGCGCTCGTGGCCGAGGCGGCTGCGGCGGGAGCGGAGGCGGTATTCGCCCCCGAGACCTTCACGTTCATCGGTCCCGGCCGAATCCGGTCGCAGATATTGGAACCGCTGCCGGAAGGCGGCCCGATATTCGAGCGTTGCCGGACGATGGCTGTGGGCAACGCGGTGCATTTCGTGTTCGGCTTCCACGAAACGGGGCCGGAAGGCCGCGCCTACAACACCTGCGTTCACCTCGACCCGGCCGGTCAGCTTCGCGCGATGTACCGCAAGATCCACCTCTTTGACGTGGACCTGGCGGACGGCACCCGACTGCTGGAGTCCAGGTACACCGAGGCGGGCGACAAGCCGGTTGCCACCGAACTGCCGTTCGGCACGCTGGGGCTGTCCATCTGCTACGACCTGCGCTTCCCCCACCTGTATCAGCGGCTGGTTGATCTTGGCGCAGTGGCGTTGTCAGCGCCGGCGGCCTTCACCAGCACGACGGGACCTGACCACTGGCATGTGCTCCTGCGGGCGCGGGCGATCGAGTGCCAGGCATACGTGATCGCTGCGGCCCAGCATGGCGAGCATGGTCACGCCAATCGATCCTCTTTTGGCCACGCGCTGATCGTCGATCCCTGGGGCGACGTCATCGCGGAGTGCCCCGGGCACGGAGACGGCTTCGCCATCGCCGCCATAGATCCCGAACGCGTCATGCAGGTACGGCGGGACCTGCCGAGCATTGCCAATCGACAGTCCATAGGCGATGGTGCCGCGGAGCCGGGCCGCACCACGCCGGTGCGGGCGTGACGCGGGCTGAAGATGCCGGCTGAGGGATCTCCGGCCCGGAACCCGTGGATGGTTGCCGCGGCGTTCGTGGTGATCGCCGCCGGCATCAAGGCGGCGGAGGCCATCATGGTGCCGTTCCTGCTGGCCGCCTTCATTGCCACGGTGGCCGCGACGCCGATGTTCTGGCTGCATCAGCACCGCGTTCCCATCGGTCTCGCGATCCTGGCGGTCATCGCCGGGCTTCTGGTCGTCCTGTTCGGCCTCGGCGCGGTGGTCGCGCAACAGGTGGCCGTGTTCGCCGCCGCGCTACCCGGATACGAGGCGAAGGCGACGGCATTCGCGCAGCGCGTGCTCGAGGAACTGAGCGCCCTTGGAATAGATTTCTCCGTCGACTGGGTTCTCGAAGCCTTCAATCCCGCCGTCGCCTTCTCGATGGCGGGCAACACGCTGCGCGGGTTTCAGAACGTGCTCTCCAACGGATTCCTGATCCTGCTGACGGTCATCTTCATCCTGGCCGAGGCGTCGAGTTTCCCCCGAAAGCTGCGCGAGACGCTGAAAGTCCCCGACCGCGACATGCCGTACTTCGAGCGCTTCGCCGAGAACGTCAATCGCTACATCGCCATCAAGACCACCACCAGCCTGGGGACGGGCGTTACCGTTGGCGTCTCGATGGCAGTGATCGGCGTCGACGTTCCCATCCTCTGCGGCCTGCTCGCCTTCATGCTGAACTACGTGCCGACCATTGGCAGCATCATCGCCGCAGTGCCCGCCGTGCTTCTCGCGCTGGTGGAACTCGGCCCCGCCCACGCGGCGGTTGCCGTCGCATGCTACGTGGCGATCAACGTGGTCGTCGGCAACTACGTCGAGCCGAAGTTCATGGGACGGGCGCTCAGCCTGTCGACGCTGGTCGTGTTCCTGTCCCTGGTGTTCTGGGGATGGATGCTCGGTCCGGTCGGCATGCTGCTGTCGGTGCCCCTGACGATGACCGCGAAGCTGGCGCTGGAAGCGAATCCGTCGAGCGAGTGGCTGGCGCACCTGCTCGGTCCCGCGGAAGCGCCGGCGCGCGCGGTGGAGGAGGGCGCGGACGAGGCGGAGCCGTGAGCTACGAACGCGAGAGCATCCGCCGCATGGAGGGCTACCGGTACGGTGAGCAGCCGGACGACCCGGACGTGGTCAAGCTCAACACCAACGAGAACCCGTATCCACCGAGTCCGTCGGTCGCCGCCGCACTGGGAGCATTCGATGCCGCCGCGCTGCGCCGCTATCCGCCCGCGAAATCGGACGCGTTCTGCCGTGTGGCCGCGTCGCAACTTGGCCTGACGCCGGAGGAAGTCGTTGTCACCCACGGCGGCGACGAGGCCCTGCGGCTTGCCTTCACGACGTTTGTCGACCCTGGCGCGGTGTTCGCCATGGCCGATCCGAGCTATTCGCTGTACCCGGTGCTGGCGCGGGTTCAGGACTGCCGCATAGCGTCGATACCGCTGGCCGAAGACTGGTCGTTACCGGCGGACTTCAGCGCCAGGGTGAACCGCGAGGGCGCGCGTCTGACCTGTATCGTGAGTCCCCACGCGCCGAGCGGGGTATTGCTCGACGTCGATACGCTCGCCCGGATCGTCGGGGAGATAGAGGGCGTGGTGCTGGTGGACGAAGCGTATGTCGACTTCGTGGATCCGGCGCTCGGTCACGATGTCACGCCGCTTATCCGTGAATTCGACAATCTCCTGCTGCTGCGCACCTTGAGCAAGGGCTATTCGCTGGCGGGACTGCGCTTCGGTTTCCTGCTGGGGAACCCGGACCTGCTGGAGCCGATCGTCACCAAGACCCGGGACAGCTACAACCAGGACCTGCTCGCGCAGACGCTGGCCTGCGCGGCGTACGCCGATGAAACGTACGCGCGGCGCACCTGGCAACGCGTCCGGGACGCGCGCGATTTGCTTCTGCAGGGCCTGGCGGAACTCGGTTTTGGAGCCCCTCCGTCACAAGCGAATTTCCTGCTGGCTGTGCCTCCCGCCAACTGGGCCATCGGTGCGCGCTCGATATACGAACAACTGAGGGCGCGGCGCATACTCGTGCGCCATTTCGATACGCCGAGGCTTGGCGGTATGCTGCGTATCACCGTGGGGACGCCGGAACAGAATTCCCTGTTGCTGGACGCGTTGCGGGAGATTGGGAAGGGGGAGCATGCTGCTCAGGAGTAAGGAAATCGACGCCATGGTGCCCCGGCCCCATCGGCATCAGTTCAACGACAACGCCGTGCGAATGACGCGGTCGCTGTCAGATGCGGTCGGGATGCAGCGCATTGGCATTCACCTGGTCCGCCTCGCGCCGGGGCGCGACAGTACCGAGTTCCACTACCACGACTCGGACGAGGAGTTTCTCTACGTGTTGTCCGGACGCGGCATCGCGGAGATCGGCGAGGAGCGTTTCGAGGTGGGGCCGGGGGATTTCATGGGCTTCGGGGCTCCGTCCAAGCCGCACGCGATGCACAACCCGTTCGACGAGGATCTCGTCTACCTCATGGGCGGAGAACGGAACGTGTCGGATGTCGTCCACTACCCCCGCATCGAGCGGACGCTGGTAAAGAGCGGAGGCCGCCGCGCCTGGGCAGACTGGAACCACCTGCACGACCTGCAGGCCGGCCGCAGAAAGTAAACGGGCGACCGCCGAGGCGGCAGATGCCGCCTCACCGTCGCCCGCGATGGATTTCGCTGGATCTGCCGCTACTGCAGCAGGCCGTCAGAGCGAGTTACTTGACCTTGAACATCCCGCCGGCGGGGCCACCACCCCTGCCGATGGCCCACTGCCAGAAGCCGGGTGTGACGCATGGATCCGGCAGCATGCGGGAGAACTTGTCCTCCGGCCGCATGTAGGTCGTGATCATGCCGGCTTCCCATTCGACGAAGTAGTTCCTGTTGGGATCGGTGTCGGCCGGGCCGCGCCCCTGACGCATCAGGCAACCGGTTCCGCCGTCGATGGCGAACGAGATGGTATTGCCACCCTCGGTGCCCTGCGCCTTCAGCTTCGCAACGGTGGCGTCGTCCAGGCCACCGGGAGAGAAATCCATGGACAGCCGGACCTTGCCCTCGTAGATGACTTCCGACCTGTCCTTCTCCACCGTCATCTCGTCGCACACGTACTTGGGCCAGCCCCAGCAGTTGCCTTCGAGACAGGTATAGAAGTTGGGTACCGGCACGCTGATCACCAGCCAGGACTCGATCCCGTCAGGACACAGTGCCTTGACCATCACCCGGCCTTCCATGAAGGGTGCCACGCCCCGGTTCATGTCCCAGTAAGAGAGCATGATCGCCGGCTTCTCCGGCATCTTGAGCGGCGCGTACATGTACGACTCGTAAAGGTCGAGGTCGACGGGCTCGATGATGGTGCAGTGGCCATAGGACCCGGCTCCCGCCTTTGCCAGCTCCGCGCACTCTTCGTCGGTCAGCGCCGGACGCGTTGCGCCGCCGCCGCCCATGTCCATGCCAACGATCACGTCCCGATCCCTGTCGGCGACCCAGTTGGCGACGTTCTCGAGCAGGATTCTCGCGAGGATCTCGCGATCCTGCTCCTCTTGCATGTCGGTAAAACGCATCTGCTTGCCGGATGCGTGCTTTTCTCTGGGGAAGGTAACCATCGTACCCATGCGCAATTAGTCCTCTCTACATCTGTTCTGCTTCAGTCCGACACGACCGATCCGTCGGACCTCTCCAATGCCATCGTGGCGCTATTCGCATCCCCCGATCGGCCCATGGCTCCGATGATGTTAACTGACCGCTCTTCCGAGGGTCAACGCGGCGCCCGGCCCGCGGCGCCCGGCCTTGTGCAGGGGAGGCCTGGTGATCGGTTCAGCGTTCGCGGACTTCCGTCGCGAGCTCGCGGCGCTGTAGCCAGGTCTCGAGGTTGTCGAGAAATATCAGGCGGGCGCGCTCGAAATTGCCTTGGGCAGCCCACGATGCGTGCGGCGTAACGATGACGTTGGGCATGTCCCATATCGGCGAATCAGGCGGGAGCGGCTCCACTTCGAACACGTCGAGAAATGCACCTGCGATCCGCCCGGATCGTAGCGCTTCGATGAGCGCGGATTGATCGATGATGCGGCCTCTCGCCACGTTGATGACGTGCGCACCCTCGGGGAGCAGTGCAAGCCGGTGCGCATCGATCGCGCCTCGGGTCTCGCCGGTCAGGTTGGCGGTGACCGCAAGCCAGTCGGCCCGGGGCAGGACCGCTTCGAGGGCGTCGGGATGCACGACCTCGTCGGCGTGGTCCTTTTCGGTTCCGGGGCTGCGGCGGACGCCGATCACATGCAGGCCGAAGGCGCGGGCCAGCCGCGCGAGTTCGCCGCCGATGGTGCCAAGACCGAAAATCACGAGGGTCTGGCCGCTCACGTCCCCTGGGTGCTCGTCGACGGGCAGGGACTGCCAGCGATGTTCGCGCTGCAGCGAATGGTAGTGGGGCAGGCGCCGGGCGAGTGAGAGAAGCCCCGCCATCGCGGTGTGGGCGATCGGCTCGGCAGCGGCCCCGGGTGAATTGGATAACCGCACGCCGCGCTCGAGAAGCGCCCCGAATCGGGGATTGTCGATCCCGGCGAAGCCGAGGTGGAGCCACCGCAGTCCGGGTAGCGTCTCGACCAGATCGAAGAAGGGAGCGAACGCGCCCATGCGCACGAGGTCCGGCGAGGCGAATGCGACCTCGATTCCCTCCCTCTCGGCGGCGGGGATATCCGAGGTGCCGGCGAAAACGCGCGGTTCGATCTTCATGCCGGTCCGTTCGGATACGGCTTCGATTTCAGCGCGGCTCGCCTCGGCGACTGCGGCCGTGAGAAGCGGATGGCTGACGGGAGCGTCGGCGGACAACATCCTTCCCGGGTCGAGTGTGGTTCTCCTCTACCTTATCGGACGCCCGTCTGAAACGCAGGCCGCGCCCGCCACAGGGCGATGGCAGGCACCATGAACACCGCCATTGCCACCGCGCCCACGCCCCAGCCGGCACCGCGGTCGTCCACCAGGTTCCAGACCAGCATGCTTAACGCGACCTGGGCCACGTACACCGCGGCCCACGGCCACATCCAGCGCGCCATCTTCCAGAATCCGTAGGCCCCCGCGCCGTACACCAGCCAGTGCAGGAGCCCCGTCGCCTTGGCCCACCAGCCGTGCAGCACGAACCCGAACCAGACCTCCTCGTCCGCCGCCACGGGTTTGCCGAACAGGTCGTACGGCAGGTAGATGAGGGTCATGTAGAGGCAGAACAGGAAGATGAGATTCATCCACCAACTGCGCTTGGCCCATTCGGCCCGGATGTCGAAGTTCAAGGGGCAACCCGTCCGTTACGAAGCGTCAATCGAGGCGAAGTATGGCGGTTGTCGCGCCGATCAATCCAGCGTCAGGGGTTCGTGCGTGATCTTCGGACGCCGCAGTTGCGTGGGCGGCAGCCAGGTCGTCGCGTCGCCCCGCACCCACCAGACGCCCGTCGAGGACTTTTCCGCCGGCGTGGAGAATCGGTAGCGGTGACGCACGATCCGAACGAACTTCGGGGGCTCGCCGTCGAAGGGGTCGGCAACGAGCTTCAGCACATCCGGGCGCGCCTCGAGCAGCGCGAACGCGAAGTCGTATATCCAGGGCGCGCCCTCCGGCCTCGTCAGGGCGGCGAACCACATCTGCCAGTCGAGACGCGGCTGATGCGGCGTTGCCCAGCGGGGCGGGGCCGCGACATCGTCCGGTTTGAACCCAAAGACATAGGGCGACCAGTTGTGACCGTCCATGGACCCTTCGACGACGAGTTCGTCCCGGTGCGTCGTCATGACGGCGAAAAGCCCGTACGGGTTCGCGAGCCGCAGCGGCGCGGTCGCTTCGGTCAGGGCTGCCATTGGCGCGGGAAGCCGAAACACGTTGTGGAAAGTGACCAGGACGCCGAGCGCCATGATGCAGGTAGCAAGTGTCTTGGAAACCTTGCGTCCCGGAGTCGCCGCGACGCCGCGAACGACGGGTCTGGTCCACCGGTCGTCGAGCAATGCAACGCACAGCACGATGGTGAGGAGGTTGAAGAAGTTGTAGTTCCCGGTGGCGAAGATCAGCAATTCGAGGAGCACGAAACCGCCGGCCGCGACAAGCCGCGGATTGCGCGGAAAGAAGATGAGGAAGGGCAGCGCGAGCTCGATGACGAAAGTCAGCCACACGGACCACTCGTGAAACGCCGCCGGCAGATGGTGGGCATACCACGCGAGCACCGTCGGCAAGGGTTGGGTCTCGAAGTGGAAGGCGAGGGCGGAGCCGTCGGCCCAGGTGGGATCGCCGCTCGCCAGCTTGACGAAGCCCGACAGGAACATGAACCGGAACAGGGCGAGCCGCGCGAGCCACACGCCGAATCCGGGAGCACGTGAAAGTACCGCGGCGATGACGAAACACTCGATCAGGAGAATGTCCCACTGGTAGGCGAGGAACACCTGGCCGGCGGCAAGCAGCGAGAGGTAGCACGCGTAGGCGATCAGCGAAGAGATGCAGCGCCAGCGGCCAAGAAGGGCCGTCAGCGTCGCGAGCGTGCCAAGTGCGCATGCCGCGTGCAGGGCCGCGGGCGAGGCATCGAGCCAGAACACCGTGGGCAGGAGCCAGAGCCGTTCCGTGCCGTAGCGGTGGGCGACCACGTCGAGAAATTCCGCCGCCGGGAGTATCCCCCGGGGTCCGGCCAGCCCGTCAATCTGCCACCAGAGGGAGACAAAAGCGAAGAGACCGCAGAGCGCGATGCCCCGGATGACGAGATCGGCCGTGACGTTGAACTCGGCTCGGCGCAGTTGGCGTCCGAACAGTGGCCGTGCGAATGCGAGGCACGCTCCCCGGTGCCGAGCGATCCAGCCGTAGACGGCCTCGGAAACGGAGGCGAAACCGGGAAGACGCCTGTAGAGGCGGTCCCAGAGAGTGAGGCCGCCGATGGCGAGGGTCCGGAAAGCCGCGGCGGCCCGCTCGTGGCGCTCACCGCCGGCAAAGAGTTGGATGCCGGCGGCGAACTCGGCTTCGCTGACGCCGGGATGATCGGCCATCACCTCCTGGTAGGGCCGATATTCGACGGCATCGGAAGTGACCGACGCCGCGTACCCGACGGTGTATCGGCAGAATGCGCAGTCGCCGTCGTAGACGAGCCGTGGCTTCATCGGGGGATCATAGCCCGCGGGCGAATTGGCGGCCATGTGCGGCGGAGCCTGGTCGGGTATCCTGCAATCGGACGCAGGAATGGCGGGCTTCGATGGCACCGCAGGGGGATCGAATGAAACGCATCGTGCTGATTGTGGTGGCGATCGTCGTCGTGATCTATGTCGGGTTGATTCTCGTCCCCGTGGATCCGGTCGAGCGCCGGCCGGGTATGGGCCTGAGCGGCGACCTTGCGCCGGTGCAGGACACGGACTGGTCATTCCTTGAAGGGCGCACCCAGGCCTGGCTGGAAACACACACGTGGTACCTGGTCCCGCATTCCATCACGGTCAGCGCCTGGGCGGACGGCGGCATCCTGTACGTCGGCTGTCTCGCGTGCGATACGAAGGTCTGGCCGAAGCACGTTGCCCGGGACAACCAGGTCCGGCTGAAGATTGGCGACGAGCTCTATGAGCGCCGGGCCGTGCGGATCACCGATCCCCGGGAGCGCGAGAAGATCATGGGCGGTCGCGGCATGCGTTCCGGATACGCCCTGTTCCGGCTGGACCCGCGATGACAGCAGCACCGCCGGCCAGCGCGCCAGTGCTTCCAAGAGCGGCCGACTACAACATCGGGCACGCCGCCTCACAACCCGTGCCGGAAGACATCGTCGTGCCCCCGGCGACGGTGTACGAAGATCCAGACTTCGCGACGCGGGAGCGGTTGCTAAACAGCCGGGAAGCCGTCTTCTTCAAGACCCGGGGCTACATCGTGAAGCGTGGCCTGATCGACGCCCCCGAGACGTTTCGGCGGATCGTCGACCAGATCTGGCTTAACGTGCCGCGTGGTCTGCTCCGGCAGGACGATCCCGGCACCTGGACCGATGCGCCGGACACGAAGTGGACCGAGGAGGATGCCCTGCGCGTCGGGCTTCTGGCCGGGGGCAACTGGAAGATGCGCTCGAGGGAGGGTATCGGCACCGAGGACTTCCTGGTCGAGGCGATCGCGAACCATCCCGCCATGCGCGCCCTGGCGGAAGCGTTCATGGGAGGTCCCGTGAAGCGCGCGGAACGCGTACGCGGGATTTACTGCATATTCCCCACGGCCGCGGGCGTTGCCGGCCGATATCGTCCCCACGCGGACAATGCGGCGGCACACCTGTCGGCCATGGTGATCGCCGATACGACACCGCCGGGCACGGGCGGCTTCACGGTGTGGCCGGGATCGCACCGTCGTCTGCACATGCACTGGGACACCGTGCATGGTGGGGCCATTTCGACGGACAAGAGAGAAACCTATCGCCTCGCCCGGGACGCGGTGTTGCGCGACACCGCGCCGGTGGAATTCACCGGTGTCGCCGGGGACGTGATCTTCTGGCATCCGCGCCTCCTGCATTCGGCGGGAGTCAACCGCTCGGCGGACGGGGGCGCTCCCCGGGTGCGCGTGATCGTGCCCTGCGACTACGAGCGCGCGGACCGCAGTCACTTCGACGACATGGAGTTCGGCCCGGGTGTCCGGTACCAGTGGTGGATCGATACGCGAAACTTTCGCGACGACGTGGCGCCCACCGAAGACAACATGTGGCGCGACTGGGCGATCTGACGCCAGGTTCTGGGTCTCGGTCGAAGCGCACGTTTCGATGCTGGTATTCCAACCATGATTCGAAGCCGAGCCGAGTCGTCTGATGCTGGCTCCCTTGTGGGCGCGGCCTGGTTCTGTGTGCGGCGAAACGGCAGGGCGCGCAAGCGTGGCTGGTTGCGTGACGCTCCGATACATGGTTTGGCGAAACGCGTTGGAGCGCTGCGCGGCGAAGTCGTCGAGGTATGTCTCACAGACGACTTTCGAGCCGTTCCCCTGGACGGATTCAACGAGACCTTCATTCACCGTGCTCGAGGGATTCTCGGAATCGAGCTGAGGCATGGTCGAACGACCGAGTGGACCGCACCGACGCAGATGATAGCCTCGAACCGGCGCTTCAGCCGCGTCCTCGATCGGTTCCTGGAACGCAACGCCATCAAGCGCAGTGACTTCGAACGGTCTGGGACCGTGCGCGCGTTTTCTGCAAGGCAGTTCCTGATTCCGGCAGGCGGTGAACCCGTGGAACTGTTCCGCGGATCGATGCTGGTCCCGGTCCCGTGCGGGGGCGCGGAGGAACTCGCGGCCTCGTTGGCCGACGGAATCGGCGGCTGGATGCTCGCCAACGTGGGCGAGAGGGGAGAGATGCCCTACAAGTACTGGCCTAGCCGCGGGGAGGAGTCTCCGGCCGACAATGCCATACGGCGCTTCCTGGCGACCCTGGCGCTCGCACGCCTGGGTGACTTGCGGAACAGCGCCGAGATTCGCGCCGCCGCAGTGCGGAACTTGCGGTACAACCTTGCCAGGTACTTCCAGCCTCTTGGCGATGGTCGAGGGGTCATTGTCGAAAGCACGGGAGCGAAGCTCGGGGCAGCCGCGCTCGCGGGCCTGGCGATCCTCGAGAGCCCCGCCCGCGATGAGTTTCCGGATGAACTGAACATGCTTGCGGCTGGCGTGAATTCGCTGGTCCACCCCGAGCATGGCTTTCGGACCTTCTTCTTCCCGGCGGAACGTGATGGGGAGAACTGGAACTTCTATTCGGGCGAGGCGCTCCTGTTCTGGGCGGAGGCGATGCGTCAAGGGGCGCCCTTCGCACCGTCGTTACGACGCTACACCCAGGCGTTCAAGTGCTGTCGCGAACGACACCGCCGCGACCGAAATCCGGCCTTCGTGCCCTGGCATACCCAGGCCAACGTGTCGATGTTCGCGCAGACGCGGAAACGGGAATTTGCGGACTTCGTGCTAGAGATGAACGACTGGCTTCTGCCGATGCAGCAATGGGACGATCTTCCGCTGGACTTGCAGGGCCGCTTCTACGACCCGAAACACCCGGAGTTTGGGCCCCCGCATGCGGCTTCCACAGGAGCATACCTGGAGGGGCTTGCAGACGCCCTCAGTCTGGCTCGCTCGCTTGGCGATTCCGCTCGCGCTGCCGCCTACGAAAGAGTGATCGTCCGAGGACTCCGGTCGCTGCGTCAATTGCAGTTTCGGTGTCCGCTTGACACCTACTACGTATCGAAGCCGGGACGCGTTCTCGGTGCCCTGCGAACGGAGGCGTACGACAACGCTGTGCGGATAGACTCTGCCGCCCACGCGTTGGCGGCCGCAGTGAAGGTCCTGGGGCCCGTTTCGGCGGCGACGCTTTGCTGCAGGTCGACGTAGTAGCCACCTCCGGGCCTGGGGAGGAGGTCGAAGATCAGGTGTATGCGAGGCACTCGGGCCGGATTCCAGGCGGTGTGACGGATCTTGTTGTTGAACACCCAGAGTTCTCCCTCACGCATGAGGACTGTTTGATCCCCCGCCCGTAGGAAGCTTCCCAGGGGACTCCGCAGCACGAGGTGGTAGCGGTCGCGAACACGATAGTAGTCGCCCGCATCCCGGTGGGGATACACGCATTTCTCCGCCGGTAGCGCGACGAGGGTCGCACGTCCGAGAGTTGCACATTCCGATACTGCCACTCGGCGCAGGAATTCCAATGCGTTGGGAAAACGTCGAGCGTTTCGCGCGTAGACGCTCCCGTGGATGTTGTTTGCGTTCTTCGCGCCTGGGGGCAGTGGCTTTTGCGCGACACGGAGGAATATGTTCCGAGTATGTCGCTGACACCGGACCTTGCGTTGTCGGCTGGTGTCGGACAACCACATTTGGGGCGCGGCCTCAACTTCCTTGAGCAATGCCGTTACGTCGACTCCTTCCCGGACTCTCGTGAAGTTCGACACGGGGTGGGCCAGATTCTTCATTCGGAATTCGTACCGTTTTCCGGTCGGATCAAGGGCCAAATACGGTACAGGAGGTGCATGAAAGAGCGCTGGTCCGCGTCTTCTGCCGGATCGGCATCTTCGTCGCCATCCCCATCCCCGTCGCCGTCCCCGTCGCCGTCCCCATCGCCGTCGCCGTCGCCGTCCCCATCCCCATCGCCATCGCCATCGCCGTCGCCGTCGCCGTCCCCATCCCCATCGCCATCGCCGTCCCCATCGCCGTCGCCGTCGCCGTCCCCATCCCCATCGCCATCGCCATCGCCGTCGCCGTCGCCGTCCCCATCCCCATCGCCATCGCCATCGCCATCGCCGTCGCCGTCGCCGTCCCCATCGCCGTCCCCATCACCATCGCCATCGCCATCGCCGTCGCCATCGCCATCGCCGTCGCCGTCCCCGTCGCCGTCCCCATCACCATCGCCATCGCCATCGCCATCGCCGTCGCCGTCGCCATCGCCGTCCCCATCACCATCGCCATCGCCATCGCCATCGCCATCGCCGTCCCCATCACCATCACCATCGCCATCGCCATCGCCATCGCCGTCGCCGTCGCCGTCGCCATCGCCATCCCCGCCGTCGGCAGCATGGGCAGTGTTGGACGGTAACGAAACCGGGGCCTTGCCGGGAGTTCGGTCGGCGTTGGTGGAAAGGAGTACGGCGCTCAGGACCACCAGGGCGCGCCGGATGATGTTCGAGATTCTTGAAGTCATGATGCTGTTGTCTCACTTATCGGCTGCGCCAGAACGGTCGGAACCGCCAATGCGAATCTCGGTGTCGGGGACGGGAACGAAGAACAGTGACTGGGGCCGACTACCATCGAGAGGGCAAGCAAGCGGGAAAGGTCAGTTGTCCAATGTGCTGATATCCGTATTCCTGGCACCATGGCAACCACTACGATCAATTCTATCCCGGCTTTCCACAACGCGGTGACGGAAGGTTCGAACTTCGTCGCCTCGCTGCTTCGGTCGTGGTGATGGCCTCGCGGTCATGCGTCGGACCGGGATGTGAGTCGCATCGAAGACCGTTGTACACGGTCGCGGTCCGTTCATAGAATCCTCCCGGTCAGCGGAGCGAGATATGCCCATCAAGAACATCTTCGCCGAAGTGCAGGCGGTCAAGCAGGGGATCGAGAGCCTCACGGTCGAGCAGTTCAAGACCGAGTGCGAGAAGAACCCCGAGCTGCTGCTGCTCGACATCCGCGAGATCCAGGAGCGGGTGGACCTCGGGACCATTCCCGGCGCGCTGCACGCGCCTCGCGGCATGCTTGAATTCTGGGCCGATCCGGCGAGCGTCTACTACCGGGACTGGTTCAGGGAAGACCGCCGAACGGTACTGTTCTGCGCTGCCGGTGGCCGATCCGCCCTTGCGGTCAAGGCATTGGAAGATATGGGTTTCACTGACGTGGCCCACCTGGAGGTGGGGTTCAACGGCTGGAAGAAAGCCGGCGAGTCGGTGGAGGACGTCCGGGCCACGAGTCGCTGGGTGCGGCGCGAGTCACGCTGACGCTGGCGTCCGGGAAGGGCGAAGCATGGCGGCCCTGGCCACCGGCGCTACTTCCGGGTCAGGTAGGATCGCGCGGCCCGCAACTCGTGGCCTGCGGTTGCCCCATGCGCGCGTTGCCCGCGCTGGAAGGGCTCGCCTGGTGCGCCGATGGGTCCCCACACTTCCACGGTTCCCTGTAGCGACGTCACCGCGGCGTAGCCGGCCCGTACGGCGGCAAGGTCGGTATCGACATCGGGCTGTTCCCGGGTTTCCTCGAATTCGAAATGGAGCTGGCCGTTCTCGATTCCCGAAATGGCTCCGCGAACGCTGTTGAACGTGGCCAGCCCGGTCCACCGGATGCCCATCACCTCGTCGCGCGGCAGACCGGGCACATTGAGGTTCAATAGCCCCCTTTCCGGGCCGTTGACCACGGCCGGAAGCACGTCGACGGCCAGTTCGGCGGCGGTCTCCCAGTGCCATGGTTCGGCCCGGGCCAGGCTCACGGAAAGTGCCCGGAGGCCGAAGTTCTGGGCTGCCAGCGCCGCGCCGATGGTTCCGCTGTGCAGTGCGGACCGGCCGGTGTTGAGGCCTGCGTTGATCCCGGAGATGACGATGTCCGGGCGTGGGGAGAAGGCCTCGAGATTGGCCGCCATCACGCACAGCGCCGGCGGCCCGCCGACGGCGTAGACACCTGCCTCGAGCCCGTCGATGGATGTCTCCGTCAAGGCAACGGGATGATCGGGAGATATGCGTCCGAGCGCGGCGCCCGTGCCGGAGGCGTCGTGGTCGGGAGCGGCGACGACGACCTCGTAGCCAGCCAGTTCGACATGCCGCGCCAACGCATGGATGCCGGGACTGTCGACTCCGTCGTCGTTGGTGATGAGAACCCGGGTGGCTGCCATGTTGTTTCGTCCCGTGATGGAGGTGGCCGCACTTCCGAATCCCGATGGGAGCCTTCAGCCGGGGGCGCTTCCCCGACCACCGAGGCGTAACGAAGTGCCGGCCCTTGCCCCGCCGCCGGAGGCGTACTTGTCAAATGTTCCGAACGCCTTGCCGAGTCGGCGCATGCGTCGTTGGCGACGGAGCGGATGATACCTTGAGATGCACGGACCGGGTCCTGCGCCGTGTTACGCTGCGGCGGATCTCTTGACCGGGGGTGGTTTGGACGGCGAGACCGGGTTCGTCCTCAGCAGTTTTGCTTTCCTGTTCTGGGGCGCGCTGGTCATGTGGATGTGCGCGGGCTTCACCATGCTCGAAGCCGGGTCGGTGCGCACCAAGAACGCCTCGGTCGTCTGCCTGAAGAATGTCGGCCTGTATGCCATTGCCGGGCTCACCTTCTACCTCGTCGGCTACAACATCATGTTTGGCGGCGTCGAGGAGACGGGTTTCCTGGGCTACGGCCCCACCGGGTTGGAGAGGGACCTGCTGTCGGGCGACCTGTCCAGCGCCCCGGCGGTCACGGCGCATGGCCACGCCGCGATGTCTCACTGGTTCTTCCAGATGGTGTTCGTGGGTTCGACCGCCTCCATCGTGTCCGGAACCCTCGCGGAACGGGTGAAGTTATGGCCGTTCTTCGTGTTCATCGTCGTTTTGACTGCGGTGATTTATCCGGTTGTCGGTTCCTGGACGTGGGGCGGCGGGTGGCTGGGCACGCTGGGCTTCCAGGATTTCGCCGGATCGACTGTCGTGCACTCGACCGGCGGCTGGGCAGCGCTCGCCGGGGCGCTTGTCGTCGGCGCGCGTACGGGGAAATACCCGCCGGACGGTACCGTCAAGACGACGCCCCCTTCCAACGTACCCGCAGTGACCCTCGGCGTATTCATCATCTGGTTGGGCTTTCTGGGATTCAACGGCGGCTCGCATTCGGCGCTCACCGGAGCTACCGACGCGGTGACGATGAGCAATGTCATCGTCAACACCAACCTCGCCGCAAGCGCTGGCGTGATTGCCGCGCTGGCACTCGCCCGCAGGGTGTTCGGCCGCATGGACCTGATCGCGGTCCTGAACGGCGCAGTCGGCGGCCTGGTGGCGATTACCGCCGGTCCCACGATCGTGGACCACTACTGGGCGATCGCCATAGGCGGGATTGGCGGCGGCGTGACGGTCCTGGGGATCAAGCTCCTGATGCTCATGAAGATCGACGACGAGGTGGGTGCCATTTCGGCGCACATGGGGGCGGGTGTCTGGGGCACGCTGGCGGCCTGCATCGCAGCCGGAGCGGATGTCGTCGTGCAGATGGCCGGTATACTGGCGATCGGGAGTTTCTCGTTCGGCGTGTCATTCGCCGCGTGGAAAGTGATCGACTGGACCATGGGTGCCCGTATCGGCCCGGACGTCGAGGCCATGGGGCAGGACGTCAGCGAACTCGGCATCGAGGCGTTTCCCGAATTCGTTCCGGCGATGGAAGATTAATCAGGTTCTGGGTGAGATTCCGTTATGTGCCGTTCGGGGTCCGATACGGCTGGCGATAAAATGGGAGGCTGGCGCGAGGGCAGGGAATGCGATCTATGGGATCCGGAGAATGGGGACAGAACGTGAACCAGATCAAGCGGGATTTTCTCCGCGACGGCTGTGTCATCATCCCGGAGTTCCTTTCGCAAGCGGAACTGTCGGAGCTCCAGGCCCGCACCGAACGCTGTATGCGAGAGCACGAATCCGCGTGGCACGGCCCGACCATGAAGAACCTCCAGAACCTCGATCCCTGGTTCGAGCAACAGCTGCGGCGCGGACGACAGGTCGGTTTGATCGAGACACTGCTCGACGATGTGCTGGAACCTGCGACAGCCGCGTACTTTGATCGGGACCCGCACGAGTCCAGGGCGATTGCTCCGCACTTTGACGCCATTGGCCATCGGAGGAAGGGGGCAACGATCTGGATTGCCCTCGACAGGGCGGACCGGGAAAACGGCTGCCTGCGCTATGCCAGGGGAACACACAGACTGGAGCTGCCGAGCAAGTTGGGGCTTGATTTCGACGACCAGAGCGAAGGCGCGATCCCGGTCGAGCTCGATCCCGGGGATGCGGCCATCCACAACTCGCTTACGGTGCATTGGTCGGAGCCGAACCGGAGCGAACGGTCGCGCAAGGCGATCTCCTACTTTTATTGGGCCGCATCTTCGAAGGGAAACGGGAAGTACGCTGACTTCGCCCACTACGTGAAGCAGCCGAAACAGGCGGTGTAGATCGAGTGAGCGAGTGAGCGAGTGAGAAAGGAGGCAACGGGATACGATGCAGACCGTTAGGCTGGGACGCACCGGCCTCGAAGTAAGCGCTGCGGGGCTCGGCTGCGGCGGCCATAGCCGGCTGGGCACGGGGACCGGCCACGACGAAAGCCATGCGGTGCGCATAGTCCAGCGCGCGATGGACCTCGGCATCAATTTCATCGACACGGCACGTGTCTACGGGACCGAGCCGGCGGTGGGCAAGGCCATCAGGGGGCGGCGCGACCAGGTGGTGATCTCCACCAAAGTGGGCCCCGGTTTTGGTGCGGATGGTGTGCTGCTCACGCCGGAGGGACTCACCGAGAACCTGGAGAAAAGCCTGAGGGCGCTCGGGACCGACTATGTGGACGTGTATCACCTGCACGGTGTGCGTCCGGCGCAGTATCGTCACTGCGTCGAATTCCTCGTCCCGGAGATGCGGCGTCAGCAGGAGGCCGGAAAGATCCGGTTTCTCGGCGCCACGGAGACGTTCATTCGCGATCCGCAACATCGGTTGTTCCAGCAGGCGCTCCCCGACGACCATTTCGACGTGATCATGGTGGGTTTCAGCATGCTCAATCCCTCGGCGCGGCAACGGGTGTTCGCGCAGACGCTCGAGAAGGACGTGGGCACCCTGATCATGTTTGCCGTGCGCCGCGCCCTAAGCCGGCCGGAAGCCCTTCGGGAACTGTTGGCGGAGCTGGTCGAAAAAGGCGCCTTGGACCCTTCTCTTGGCGGCGACGACCCGCTCGGTTTCGTGGCTCAGCATCCCGATGTCGAGTCGCTGGTGCAGGCGGCCTACCGTTTCTGCCGGCACGAACCGGGGGCAGACGTGATCCTCACCGGCACCGGAAACGTCGCGCACCTCGAGGCCAACGTCGCCCATATCCAGGCACCGAAGCTGCCTGACGAGATCGCCGATCAGCTCGAAGCGCTCTTTGGTGGTGTTGATTCTGTATCGGGGAACTGATTTGCCCTGATCGAGCCTTGGCTCTGGCGGGCTGGCGCCGGATGGTCTGGCGTTACTGAAACACCACCGTGCGGGCGCCGTTCAGCAGCACGCGGTGCTCTGCCTGGTAACGCACGGCGCGCGCGAGGACCTGCGTCTCGATGTTGCGGCCGAGCGCCACCAGGTCGTCCGGCGTCTGCCGGTGATCGACCCGCTCGGTGATCTGCTCGATGATGGGGCCCTCGTCGAGATCGGGGGTGACATAGTGAGCGGTCGCGCCGATCAGCTTCACGCCTCTCGCATGGGCACGGATATAGGGCCGCGCGCCCTTGAAGCTCGGCAGGTACGAGTGGTGGATGTTGATGATCCGGCCCGGCAGCGCGGCACAGGCCTCCGGGGTCAATATCTGCATGTACCGCGCCAGCACGACGAAATCGACGCTGCGCGCCTGGACTTCGGCCAGCATCTTCTCCTCCTGCTCCGCCTTCGTCTCCCTCGTGACGGGCAGGTGCATGAAGTCGATCCCGAAAGCGGTGACCAGGTAGCGTGTGACCGTGTGATTCGAAACTACCAGGACGATTTCGATGGGCATGTCGCCGACGCGCGCGCGATACAGCAGGTCCGCAAGACAGTGCTCGTACTGCGAGACCATGATCAGCACCTTCGGCTTGTAGTCCGCCGGGTGTAGTTCCCAGGTCATGGAGCACTCGGTGGCGATGGCCTCGAACGAACTTCGCAGGACATCGAGTGCGACCTCCCCGCTGAAGCGTATCCGCATGAAGAAACGCCTGGTCTCGGGGTCACCGAACTGGTCGCTGGCGACGATGTTGCAACCGTGTCCCATCAACCAGTTGCTGACGGCGAACACGAGTCCCGGCCGGTCCGGGCAGTGCAGGGTCAGAATGTACTCTGATGATTGGCCCATCTACGCGGGTTTCCTCCTCGTCAGGGCGAGTATACTCACGAGTCAGCTTCCCCGATTCATCCCGGTGACAAAGCCCTTGCGCAACTCACTAGCTCAAGTCCCGTGGAACAGAGCGGCGTAGCAGGAAAGCAATTCGCCAGGCGTTTCGCCGAACGGATACTCGCGTTCCGATGGTGGGTCATCGTGGCTACGCTGCTGCTGGTTGCGGTGGCGTCCGGCGGCATCGCCCGGCTCGAGTTCTCCGCCAACTACCGGATCTTCTTCGACGAGGACAATCCGCAGCTCCTGGCCCTGGAGGCGCTGGAGAATACCTACGGGAAGAACGAGAACATCGCGTTCCTGGTCGTCCCGGACAGCGGCGATGCCACCTCCGAGAACGCCCTTTCGGCCGTTGTCTGGCTCACGGAGGCCGCCTGGCAGACTCCGTATACGCGGCGCGTCGACTCGCTCGCGAACTTTCAGCACACCACTGCCGACGGCGACGACCTGTATGTGCAGGACCTCGTTGATCCGCTGGAATTGAGCCGGGCCGAAGCGCGGGAGCGTATCCGTGGCATCGCTCTTTCGGACCCGCGGATCGCAGGCGCGATCCTGTCCCTGAACGGTGACGTCACCGTCGTGAACGTCACGATCGAGCTGCCGGAGGATGACCTCCTGGTTGCCGTGGACGAAGTTGCCGAATTCGCCAGGTCGATCGGGGCCGAGGCCGAAGAGACCTTCCCCGGAATAGACATTCGCGTCGTCGGCACGGTCATGATCAACCAGACTTTCGTGGAAGCGTCGATCGACAGCCAGAAGGTGTTCCTGCCGGCAAGCCTCCTGCTGATGGCCCTGATCCTCGGCGTCCTTACCCGGGGCTGGGCGGGGGTCCTGGCGACCGGGCTGGTGATCGTTTTCTCCATATTCTCGTCCGTGGGTCTGGGCAGTTGGGTTGGCCTCCCGTTTTCCCCGCCGATATCGCCGGCGCCGACCATCGTGCTGATGATCGTCGTTGCGAATTGCGTGCACGTTCTGGTGGCCGTGCAGCAGCGTCTGCGTGCGGGGGATTCCGGGGAATCCCCTCGCAAAAACAGACACGAAGCAATCGTCGAAGCCATCACGCTAAACCTGCACCCGGTGTTCCTGGCGAGCCTCACCACGGCGCTCGGATTCCTGAGCATGAACTTTTCCGAAGTGCCGCCCTACCGTCACCTCGGCAACTTCGTCGCATTCGGTATCGGCGCATCCTTCCTTCTCTCCGTGACGTTTCTGCCGGCCCTGCTCTCGCTTCTCCCGATCCGGGCTGCCAAGGAACGGCGGCTTCGCGGACCTTCCATGCGGCGGCTGGCGGACACCGCGCTGCGACACAGAAAAGTGCTGTTCTGGGGATGGGTGGTGATAGTGCCCGCGATGGTGCTGGCCATTCCGCGCAACGAACTCAACGATGTGCTGGTGCACTTCTTCGACGAAAGCGTCGAGTTTCGGCAGGACACGGACTTCATGGACGAACACCTGAGCGGCAATACCCTGCTCGAATACTCGTTGCATGCTGCTGTCGAGGGTGGTGCTACCGATCCCGAATTCCTCACCGAGGTCTCGAACTTCGCCGACTGGTACCGTGAACAGCCCCAGGTACGCCATGTGGCGGTGATCACCGATACCTTCAGGCAGCTCAACCAGAGCATGCACGGCGACGACCCCGACGCCTACCGGATTCCGGAATCCCAGGAACTCGCCGCGCAATACCTTCTGCTCTACGAACTCTCGCTTCCGCAGGGTCTGGACGTGAACAATCAGATCGACAGGTCTCGGTCGGCCACGCGCGTGTCGGTATCGGCGGAGACCCTCTATTCGCGTGACCTGCTTGAACTCAATGCGCGTGCCCAGGCCTGGCTCGACGAGAATGCGCCGTACGTGGGCGAGGTCAACAGCACGGGTCCCTCAGTGCTGTTCGCCTACATCGGGCAACGCAACATCCGCGCCATGCTGATCGGCACGGTGGTCGTCTTGGTGGCCATTTCCGCCATACTCCTGTTCGCCCTGCGATCCTTGCGGCTGGGCCTGATCAGCATCGTTCCCAACATGATTCCCGCCGTGCTGGGCTTCGGCGTCTGGGGCCTGACGGTCGGACAGGTGGGACTCTCCCTGTCCGTGGTGGTGGCCATGACGGTAGGCATCGTCGTCGACGATACCGTGCATTTCCTCAGCAAGTACCGGCGCGCGCGGCGTGAGTACGGCCAGGACCCCGAAGACGCGGTGCGTTACGCGTTCGACACCGCGGGCCGGGCCCTGATCACGACGACGGTCGTGCTGGTAGCCGGATTCCTGATATTCGTGTTCTCGCCGTTCGTTCCCACCGCCCAGGTGGGCGTCCTGACCGCCATGATCATCGGCTTCGCGCTCATTGCGGACCTGACACTCCTGCCGGCGCTGCTGATGGGGGTGGACAGAAGTTCGGGGGGGCGCGCCGCCTCTCGGGGCGCGGGATGACGGGTGGGCCAGGGCGTCGGCGGAACACGCCGCGCCCCATCATGGCCCGGACTTCAACGGCTCCCACCGGATAGCGTCGGCGAACACCACGTTGCCCGTGGTCTGGTTCGAAACTTCGAGCGTGACCGGTCCTGCTTCGAGGTCAAACTCGCCCAACTCGTTCCAGCCGTTGGTGGACACTGCCGCATCGAACTCGACGGCCTGACGCATTCCATCGGCTACCAGCGTCATGTCGTACTTTCCCGGCGCGAACCGCTCGAACATGCCGTCGGGCGATTTGACCACCCAGAGATGGTACGCCAGGCGCCACCGGTCACCGTGCGGCAACGTTGCCGTGAACACGGCCGCCTGGTCGCCTGGCCCACTCGCCACCAGTGCGACAGTGCGCCGGTATTTGCCCCAGCCGTGGTACGAATTGGTACGACTCCACACCGGCGGCGGCAGGAACGTGACGAACTCGGGCATCCCTTCGTCCAGTTCGTCCTCGAGCAGGGGATTCGCGCGGGGTTCGAGCCCCGCCTGGCCTTGCGCCGAGAAGCCGGGGTCGAGGTCGTCCACGTAGATTGCCTCGTCCGGAGGCGGGTGCCAGTCGCTTGTTCGGACGCCCGTCCAGCCTGCGTCGGCATGCTGGACTTCGCTATCCACGAAGGGCAGGACGAGGTCGGCCGACACTCGATTGAGGGCCAGGTACGGGCGCATCGTAAGGCGCCGCAGTGGTGTCGCCGTCACGATACCCACGTCGACCGCGTCCCCGCCGGGAATCGAAAACGGTCCCGTCCGATCGTTCACGGGTGCAGTCGCGTCACCCCAGTCGTACCGCAGTTGAACCAGTCCGGGAACGGCCTCTCCGTTGTAGATCGATACCTGCGTCCCGTATTGCGGATTGCCTCGCGCGTCGTCGGCAATCCGGCGCGATGTCACCGGAGAAGGGATGAAGCCGGGTAGCGCCGTGGCTTGTAGCCAATCGCCCAACAACCCCTCCAGGTCGATGCCGACGGCTGCCGCTGCCTCAAGAAGGTCCGGATAGTCGTACCGCGCGCCTCGATGGTTGGCCAGCAACCGCGAAAGGAGCGCGGCCGCTTTCTCTCGGCCCAACCCCTCGAGCAGGGCCTCGGCAAGGGCCTCGCCCTTGAGCGTCAGCACCTTCAACGCCAGTTCCGGATTCGTATCGACATCGAGACTCGACAACGGTGCTTCGCGGGCGGCGGTCCAGACCGAGGGCCGCCCGATCACGGTTGTCCGATAGCCTTCCGCGACGCTCGCAAAGCCCACGGGTTCCAGCATTTGGCCGCGGGTGGTAATTCCGCCGGGGCGAAAGTCATGCGCGGAGAAGAAACTCTCTTTGCCGGTCAACAACTTTGTCGCCAACGCGTTGAGCACGAAGTTGATGGCGAGAGCGCCTTCGCCCTCCGCACTCGTCTGGAAGAGCAGGAAGTTCCGCGCTGCGCCGGAAAAGGGGTTGCCGCCGCTGAAGTCGTTCTCGAAGTGCATCACCAGCAACTCCGCCTTGCGCTCCGCCATTCCCTTCCCTGGCGCGTCAGCGAGCATCGGTCCCGACAGCGTAGCCTCGAAGCGGGAGGTCAGAAAGCCGTTTTCCCGGAGGATGAGAACACCGGGCATGGCCTGGGCCGTGTCCATCCGCCACCCGCCCGCGTACAGGCGCAGGCTCGTTGGCGTCTCCACCAGGCTCAGCGCATCGTATGGATAGCGCAGGCCGAGGGCCTGTGCGTCGTAGAAGATCCCCGCCAATCGGTCCCGGACGATGTCGGACGTCTCGGCGAAAAGGGCGAGATTGCGGTCGTGCCCGGCGAAGTAGAGAAGCTGTAGCTGGATGCCGTTCGCCTCGATGGCCTTGCGGGCGAACCTCGATGCCAGCAGCCCGACGTGTGGAACCGGCGCATTCGGTTGAAATCGATAGCTTGCCCTGCCCCCGGATGACCCCAGCGTTTCGGCGCTCCCGGGACCGGCGACCAGCCACTCGCCCGGGACTTCCACCGTCAGGTCGAGCATGTAGTAGTCCTCGGGATCGCCGTCTCCGAGAGCAGTACCCGTGGACGGGATCCAGTGCGCTCCCGGCATCATCGCGACGTATCGGCTGTTGAAAATGCTCTTCCGGTGGCCAAGAACCAGCAGGTCGGATTGCTCGCCCGATTTGAGGCTCTTCGCAAGTGTTGGGTCGAAGGAGGCGTCCAGGTAGCCAAACGTCTCGTCGGGGGAACCGGTCGCCACGATCCGAATCGAGTGCCGGAGCCCCGGGCGAGCCGGCGTTACGGCCAGCAAACCGGACTCGTGCGTCCAGTTCGCTTCCTCCCCGTCTACCGAAACCTGCTCGACCTCGACGCCGGGGTTCAGCGTGAACAGCAGTGGCGCCGATGCCTCCCGTGCCACCTCGAGGTTGAGCGAATACCGAAGGGTGTCCCCCGGTTCCACCGACAGGACCCCGGTGATGGACAGGAGGTCGGTTCGGGGCAAGTGGTTCTTTGCCTCGTGGGCGGCGAGCCAGGCCTCCTGTTGCCGGTGGGGCAGGGTCTGATGCACGTAGTAGCCCCCCATGCCGGCAAGCCCAAGCGCAGCGAAGACGAGACCCGTTGCCGTGTAAAGGTTGGGACGGCGGCCATCGTTCCTGGGGTAGCACCGTGCGGCGAACGCCAGGAACGCGATCGCGAGCATGGCGAACGCCGTCAGTCGAATGCCCTCGCCCGAACCGAGGAGACGCGGAGAGATCTCCGAGGCATAGTCGATACCCGGCGACATGGAAAGGACCGTGGTGAGGTAGAACGGCAGGCTTCGGCTTGTCCAGACCTGGACGCCAATCACGGCGAGCGAAATGGCAGCGACCACCAGGCGGTTCCGGCAGACCGTCGTCATCCACATGATGAACGCGCACCACAGCGACAGCCCGGCGAGGGCGTAGACCAGGAAGCCGGCGAGAGACCAGGGCTCGGGCGGGACACCGTATGGGAATTCGGCCCACAGGGCCAGATGACCGAGGACTTCGACCAGCACCATGAGCACCAGGACGGGCAGCCAGGCCATGGCGACCAGCGCGCAGAACTTGCCGACGACGTATTCCGCGTTGCTGTGCGGGCGCGAGTCCAGCGCATCGACGATCTGGTCGCGCTCGTCGCGGGCGCGGATCTCGAACGCGAGGAAGATCAGGCCCACGAACAGCCACAGGTAGAAGTAGACGCCGAACAGTCCCACGTAGAACTGCGGACTGAAGGATCCGAGACCGGATGCGATACCGGAGTAGTTGCCGTGGGTGACGGCCAGTTCCACGTACACGAAGCAGCCGAGCCCTAACGACAGCAGCGCGAAAAGCCAGTATTGGATCAGCCGCAGCGTGGTACGGACTTCGGCAAGAGTGACGGCCAGAATTATGGGTGTGCGCAACGTGCGAAGTACTCCTGCCGTACTTCCATGGAACCGGCGCCTTCCTGGAGCGCCAGCGACCGGAGGCGATTATTGCATGGTCGAAGATTTCCTCAGACTGGAGCTTAACCACGCCGACATCCTTGTCCAACGCGGAGGGCTGGCGCACGGAGGCTTGCGGATGACCGCGCAGGCTCCGGGCACCGGCGAGTTTGCATATACTTGTTTCGTCTTACAAAGGGGCCTGCCCAGACGGTCGTGTTCAACAATCCATTCGACTCATTCCACAATACCGTTGCGGAAGCAAAGGAAGAGCGCGAACAACTCGACCGCCTGCTGACGATTTCGACGCCACGGGAACGCCTCCTCGTCGCAGGCATCGCGCTCCTGTTATGCATCCTCGTGGCATGGCTGTTTCTCGGTAGCGTAGCCCGTACCCTGGCCCTTGCCGGCGTGCTGGTGGATCCGGGCGAGGTGGAGGGGTCGGTACAGGTGCTCGCCTGGATCGAGAGCGACGTCGCGTCAGGGATCGAGGTTGGCATGCCTGCGGTGATCGAACCGGCGACGGATTCAGCCGATGCGCTTGACGGGGAAGTTTCGAAAATCGCCGCTTTACCCGTAAGCGGCGAGATGGCGTCGTTGGCGCCCGCGTCTCCGTACCGAGTCGACATCGTGCTTGATGGAGATGTTCTTTTTCCCGCAGGTCTGGAATGCCGGATAGTGATCGAACTCGGCCGCCAATCTCCAGTCGCACTCATCGGAATGAGGCGGCCGTAAGATGGTGGCGCGCGCCTCCAGCGCCGGAAACAGCGACAAGGCCACTGCACGAAGGGTAACCACGCCGATCCTGTTGCAGATGCACGCGACGGAATGCGGCGCCGCCAGTCTCGGCAGCGTGCTGGGTCACTTCGGGCGTTGGGTGCCGCTGACCGAATTGCGCGAAAAGTGCGAGGTGAGCCGGGACGGCAGCAGCGCCGCGAGTATCGTGCGCGCCGCCAGGCACTACGGTCTCGAATGCGGGGGCTTGAGCGTACGCGCCGAGGCGCTGAAGATGCTGCAGTTGCCGCTGATCGTGTTCTGGCAATTCAGCCATTTCCTGGTCGTCGAAGGGTTCGATGACCGCTACGTCTATCTCAATGACCCGGCAACGGGCCGCCGCAGACTCTCTGCGGAAGAGTTCGAGAAGGGCTATAGCGGAATCGCGCTCCGGTTCGAGCGCGGTCCCGATTTCGGAACGGGGGGCGAGCGGCCCGGCCTGTTCGAGCAATTACGCACCCTGCTTGCCGGATCGTGGAACGTACTTGCCGGCGTGATTGCCTGCGGACTCATGTTGACGCTGCTTGCGCTTGTCGTCCCCGTGTCTGTCGGCGTGTTCGTCGACGACGTCCTGGAGAACCACGGACCCTGGGAAGGGCTGGTGGCAGCCCTGCTTGGCGGCGGCATCCTGGTATACATCCTGTCCCTGCTGAAGCACCGTTTCCTGCAGCGCCTTGCGGTGCGCATTTCGGTGATCGGCTACAACCGGGGCCTGTCACGGCTGCTGCGGCTGCCGGTGGAGTTCTTTGACCACAGGCTGGTCGGCGATGTCACCGACCGCGTGTCGTCCATCGACCGGGTCGCGAAGAACCTGACCGAACAGTTCCTCGTGCTCCTCGTTGACATGGCAATGAGCGTGGTGTTGCTCATCGCGATGTTGGCGTACGACGTCCTGCTTGCCCTTGTCGTGGTGTTGCTGGGACTCCTGCACGCCTTGCTGACGCGCTTCCTGGGCAGGCACCGGGCCGTTCGAAGCGAGGCGATGAGGCGCGAACAGGGATTGCTCATCGGCGTCGGCATGCAGATGTTGAGCCATGCGGAAAACCTGCGGATGACGGGATCGGACGACCGTTTCTTTTCGCGCTGGAGTGGCCAGCAGGCGCGCGAACTGCATGCGCGCCAGCTCTGTTCCGAACTCGGCCAGGTCGATACCGCGCTTCCGGGCCTGGTTGCCGCACTTCGCAGCGCGGCGGTCCTGGGCTTCGGGGCATTCATGGTCATGGCTGGAGAGATGACCCTGGGGACGCTGGCCGGGCTGTACATCCTCGCCGAGATGTTCCTGGCGCCCGTGGGACGCTTCCTGGAATTCGCCGAAAAGCGCCAGGCACTGGAAACCGATCTGCAGCGGCTGGAAGACATCTCGAAGACCGCTCCCGACCCCGTTTTCAGCCGCCGGAGCCCGGAAACGGCGTCGATCCCGACGTTCAACGGCCGGCTCCAGCTTGCCGGCCAGCTTGAACTCAAGGGCGTCACCTTCGGTTTCAACAGGAGCCGGCCGCCCCTGATAAAGGACTTCAATCTCATGCTCAGCCCGGGGCAGCGGGTGGCCGTGGTCGGTCCCAGCGGATCCGGCAAGTCGACGCTGGCGCGTCTCGTTTCGGGAATCTACCGGCCCTGGTCCGGGGAGATCCTGTTCGATGGCCATCCGAGGGACGAGATTCCGGAGGAAGTGCTGCGACGCTCCATTTCCATGGTGGACCAGGACGTCGTGCTCTTCTCGGCCTCCGTGAGGGACAACATCACGCTCTGGAATCCCGCCGTTCCGGACGAAGCCATCGTCGCGGCGACGAGAGACGCCTGCATTCATGACGAGATCCTGGTCAGGCCCCACGGATACGCGACCGAGGTCGAAGAGGGCGGGGTGAATTTCAGCGGCGGTCAGCGGCAACGCCTGGAGATCGCCCGAGCGCTGGTTGGTAATCCGACAGTGCTCGTCCTGGACGAGGCGACCAGCGCCCTGGATGCCGCCACCGAGGAGTTCGTCGACGATGCCCTGCGGCGCCGCGGCGTTACCTGCCTGATCGTGGCGCATCGGCTCAGCACGGTCCGGGACTGTGACGAGATCATCGTGCTGGACAAGGGTGTGGAAGTGCAGCGCGGCACCCACGACGAGTTGATCGCGGATCGTGATGGCACCTACTACAAGCTGGTGAGGTCTGGCTGATGCGGGACACGGCACCGGGGCACACATCACTGGCCGAACTCGCCGCTCGCTCTGGCACAACCGTGCCCTGCGCGGGCAACCTGCCGGTGAGTCTCGACGATCCTGAGAGTGTCTGGTTCATCGACCAGGGCACCGTGGACCTGTTCCTGGTCGAATTCAGGGATGGTGTCGAGCAGGCGGCCCCGCAGCACCTGCTGCGCCGGGAATCGGGCATGTTCCTGCCGGGTGTCGCCCCGGATGAACGGGATCCGGCCAAGGGCGAGGACACGACGCTCAGCCTGGTCGCCAAGGGGTTGCCCGGTACGCTTCTGAAACGCCTGCCGGCGTCCAGCATGTCGGAGGTTGACCCGGCGGAGCTGGCGGAACAGACCGATACCTGGCTGATCGCCATGACGGACACGCTTTCCCGTTTCGTGGACCATCTTCCGCGTGCCACGGCGCTGGTCGAGCCGGGCCTTGCGCAGGACCTGGCCCCCTGCACGCTATCTGTCCGGCGCGGGGTGGTCTGGGTATCCAAACCTCCGCCAGGTGCGATCCTGTTCATGGACGTGGTTGACGAAACGGAACTCGCCGAGGCGGGTGGTCCACCCGAAGCGGCTGTACCGCTGACGCGGTCCAGTTGGCTTACCCTGTTCGACGAGGCGACCCTGGCGGGCACGTCGACGGAGACACTGGCCCGGCAAGGCATCCTGTTGCCGGCGCTCGCCTCCTTTCACGCGGTCGCCTTCGCCCTCGAACGCCTGAACCGCCGACTGGCCGTGGTCGACGATGCGAATCTGGAACGTGCGCGGACCGCCAGCCGACGCACCGCGGAAGAAGCCGCGCGGCAGCGGCTGTTCAACATCTACGACCTGCCGCTTGACCAGGATGCCGGTGTCGAGGACACGTCTCTCGCTGATGCCCTCACGATTATCGGCCGTCACGAAGGAATAGATTTCAGGATTCCGGTGCGCTCGGGACCATCCGATGGTCCGGTGGGCCTCGTCGACGTTCTTGACGCGTCTGGTGTGCGCGCGCGGCGCGTGCGGTTCAGGGCCGAGGGTGACTGGTGGCGAGGCGACAGCAACGCGATGCTGGCATTCCGCGGGGAAGACGGCCAGCCGGTTGCGCTGTTGCCCGGCGCATGGGGGCGCTACCGGGAGGTGGATCCGGTCACGAAGCGCAGTGTCCGGCTCTCGGCGGAGCGTGCCCGTACACTCGCGCAGGAAGCCTGGATGTTCTATCGGCCATTGCCGCCGGGGAATGCCTCGCCCGCCGACCTGCTGAGAATTGCACTGCACGGATCGGCCGCGGATCTGGGGCGGCTCGTGGTTGCCGGACTGCCCGGCGGCCTGATCAAGCTGCTCCCGGCACTCGCGCTTGGATTCGTGGCGAATCACGTGGTGGCAGGGGGTAGCGCGGGGGTTTTCTATACGGTGGCCGTGGCGTTGGCGGGCTTCGGTCTGCTCGGCTCGATGCTGCACCTGTTTCAGGGGACGGCCATGATGCGCCTTGAGGGGCGCTCGTCAAGGGTCGAAGCCGCTTTCTGGGACCGCCTCATGCGCCTTCCACCAAGCGTTCTGCACCGCCATCCCGCCGGCGACTTGGCCATGTCGGGAATGACCTTCCAGAACCTCCGCGACGGCTTGCAGGGGGTGGTCGCCGACAGCGTGCTCTCGATCATCTTCCTGCTTCCGGTCTTTGCCGTCATCTTCTTCTACGACACCACGCTCGGCGTCATCGCGCTCGTTTTCAGCCTGGTTTCGCTGCTGGTCGCGGTAGTCCTCGGGTTGCGCCAGTTACCCCCCTATGGGCGGATGCTCAGTGCGGCGCGCCGGGTCGCCGGCCGGTTGTTCCAGATCGTGGGCGGTATCGCCAAGCTGCGCGTGGAGAACGCGGAGGGGTCGGCCTTCGCCATGTGGGCGCGGGATTATCGCGAACAGAAACGCGCGGAACTCGAACTGGGGGCGCTGGAGGGACATTCGAAAGCCTTCGGCGCCGCACTCCCCCTCATTGCTGCGGGGGTATTGCTCCTGGCGGTGGTGACGGCGGGCGACCGCATCGTCCCGGTCGGTGACTTTCTCGTCGTCTTCATCGTCTTCATCGTTTTCCAGTCGGCGATCGCCCGGCTCGGAGAATCCTTCGGCATGATCGCAGCCATGCTGCCGGCATTCGACCAGATGCGCCCGCTGCTCGCCGCCGTGCCCGAAGCCGAAGTCGAGGGAGAGCCGGTTGAACGCCTGGGCGGCGAAGTACTGTTCGACCACGTTTCCTTCCGCTACGACCCCGACGGGCCGTTGATTCTCGACGACGTCACGATTCGCGCGCGTCCCGGGGAGTTCGTCGCGATCGCCGGCGAGTCCGGCGCCGGCAAGAGCACGCTGTTCCGGCTCGCGCTCGGAATCGACCGGCCGTCTGCCGGCGCGGTGTACTACGACGGACGTGACCTGAGGCACCTCAACCTGAAGCAGGTGCGCCGAAAGATCGGTGCGGTACCGCAGTCTGTTCGGCTCCATCCCCAGGATGTCTGGGACAACATCGTCGCGCACCACGAGGGGACAACGACCGATGAAGTGTGGGGAACGGCCCGCACTGCCGGGATCGAAAGCGAGATCAAGGCCATGCCCATGGGCATGATGACCATGGTCGGGGCCAGCGGAGCCGTCCTGTCCGGCGGCGAGAGCCAGCGCGTCACCATCGCCCGGGCACTGATGGGCGGCCCGCGAATCATGCTGCTCGACGAGGCGACCAACTGGCTCGACAACGAAAGGCAGGCGGAGGTCATGCAGAACCTTGCCCTTCTGACCTCGACCCGGATCGTCATCGCCCACCGCCTCTCCACGCTGGAACAGGCTGACCGCATCTACGTGATGCAGGCCGGAAAGGTCGTGCAGAGCGGCTCCTTCAAGGAACTCATGGGTGAGGAGGGGGTGTTCGGAGAGCTGGTCAGAAGGCAGATCGCCTGAATCGGGTCCGCCGAATCGCCGGGCGTGCCGCAGCACGGGCGCCTGGCAGTCGTTCCAACAGGAGGCATCCATGAAAGGGCCCATCGACGTGACACGGCGCCTCCTCTCGAAGGCTGGTGAAGACAGCGAGTTTCGGGCGCGCCTGCTTGCCGATCCGAAAGATGCAATCGAACGGGAACTTGGCGTGACGCTGGCCGAAGACCAGGAGATTCATGTACACGAAGAAGCCGGGTCGGTGACGCACCTGGTGCTTCCGCCCATGAGTGGGCGAACTGCCGAAGAACGGGAGGCGGCGAGGACCGGTGCCGCCTCGCTCGAGTTCCTGAGAAAGACGATGTACGACCCGGCACCCCCCATTCGTCCGCCCGCGGAGCCGGCGGCCACGGCGTTCGGCGGCGTTTCGCCCAGCACGCTTGCCGAAGCTGCCCGGGAGAGCATTCGCCGCGGTCTCGCTTTCCTCGACACCACCGTCGACGAGAACGGGGCGTGGCACTGCATCCGGTTCAATATCGCCGATCCGGGCATTCCGCGGCATTTCGAGAGGCCCGCCTTCGTCTCGGCGTTCGGCGTTCTGGCGCTTGAGGGTTGCGGGGAGCCACGTGCCAGGGCCCTCTGCGCGCGCACCAGGGCATATCTTGCCGATACCATGGAATACCCTGGATTCTGGCGCTATTACCGGCATCTGCCCCAGGATCTTGACAGCACGACGCTCTGTTCGCTCGTTCTTGCATCCCACCCCTGGATCGTGCTCGGGAGGAACGTTCCGGGGATACTGGCAAATCGCGACGAGCAAGGCCGCTTCATGACGTGGGTGCTGGCGGAAGACGAACCGGACGTCGTGTCGGCCTTCCGTATCGAAGCCGATCCCGTCGTGAATGCGAACGTCATTGCCTACCTGGGCGACCACCCCGAAACCAGGGCTGCCAGGGCATGGCTGGAGACGCTGGTTACCGAAGGCACCCTCGAAGGCACGTCCAAGTGGTATCCCGACACGGTCGCGATCTGCTATGCGATCACCCGCGCCATGGTCCGGACCCGGCCAGCTCTCGATCGACTCCGGCCGGTACTGGCCGACCGCATTCTCGCCCTGCGCGACGGGAAAGGGGAATTCGGCAACATCCTTCAGACCGCGCAGGCAGTGTCGGCGCTCTGGAACATCGGCAGCCTTGAGCGTATTGACGGGAGACGGCAGGTCGAGAGGCTCGTCGGTTCGCAACGCGAGGATGGCAGCTGGCCGGAACTTCTCGCCTTCGGTGACCAGACGTTGAAATGGGGCGTGGTAGGGCAGATAGGGCATGGCTCCGAAGCCGTGACGTCGGCATTCTGCATCGAAGCGTTGGGGCGTCTCATCGAAGTTCTGGAAGCCTGAGACCATGCAGGGCAACCCGTCCGGTGGTACCATGAATGCCGGTCCGAGGGTCCAGTAGCGAAGCTGCCATGGCGCAAGATTCAGCCGCGGCTGGTGGCCCAGGCCCGGACGGGGCTGACGTCACGCCGCACATCGAACCGACGATTCTCAACGCCCTTCCGCATTACCTGCCGCTGGGCATCTTTCCGCTGATCTTCCTCGCGCTCGTCCATGGCGGCTGGTGGCTTGTGCCGGCGTTTCTCTTCATGAGCGTCGCAGCACCGCTCGACAAGATGCTGGGTTCCGACGGGCGCAACATGGATCTGAAGACGCCGGAACGCCGCCTGCTCTGGCACAACCTGCCGGTCTGGTCGTGGGCGTTCCTGTGGCCGCCGACCCTCATCTTCGGCATGTGGCAGATCCTTGTCGCAAACCCGTTCGCCATCTGGGAAGAGGTGCTCCTGGTGATCATTCTGACCATGGAGGCGCAGGCGGTATTCGTGGTCGGTCACGAACTGATTCACCGGCGTTCTGCCTGGGAAAGACGAATCGGCGAGTTCCTGCTCTCCTCGGCCTCCTATCCGCAATACGCAACGGAACACCTGTATATCCACCATGCCAAGGTCGGTACGCCGCATGACGCGGGTTCCGCGCCCAAGGGAGAGAGTTTCTGGCGGTACTTCCCGAAGGAAGTCGTGAGCAACCTCACCAATTCCTGGAAGGCTTCCGGTGAACGCCTGGCGCGGCGTCGCCTGCCCGTGTGGCACTACAGCAATCCGTTCTGGCGCTATGGCCTGAGCCTGGCGTTCTGGTACGGACTGGTGGTCTGGATGGGTGGCATCTGGGCGTTGCCGGTGTTTATCTTCCTTGGCTTCGGCTGCGTCTTTTCGATGAAGATCAGCAACTACTTTCAGCACTACGGTCTGCGCCGGGTTCGCCTTCCGAACGGCCGTTGGGAAAAGGTGCAGCCGCGCCATTCCTGGAACGCCGACTGGAAGTTCAGCAACTGGATGTTCTTCAACATGCAGCGTCACGCGGACCACCATGCGATGGCGAGCCGCCACTATCCGCTGCTGCAGATCGGCGGCACCGATGAGTCGCCGCAGTTGCCGGGAACCTACGGCGACATGATGAATCTGGTCCTGCGCCCGAGACGCTGGTTCGAGAAGATGGATCCGCTGGTGGACCAGTGGCGCAGGCATTTCTATCCGGAGATCGATGACTGGAGCGCCTACGACAGCCCGATTACCGCGGCGCGGCCGGACGCATTCGAGGCGATAGTCGAGATTTTCGGCGCCGCCCCGAGGCTCGCCGGATGGATCGAACGCAATCCGGAACTGCTCGACAACCTGCAGGATAGGGAGTTCACCGATCTCGACCTGCCGAAAGGATTCGGGCCGGACCAGGAATACGAGGCGATTGCGCGTCGCGGGCTGGCGCGACTCTACTGGACGATGGAGATGGGCGTTGCCGAAATGCGGGAACTGGTCGCCGAATTGCCCACGGCTGATGCGAAGGATACCGCTGAAGTCGTCCGGAACTGGTCGAACGACAAGGCGTTTCAGATCGGGATGCACGTGGTGCGCGGCAACCTGTCGCCGGCCGAGGCCAGGACTGCGTTGTCCAATCTCGCCGAAGCGTCGATCTCGGCCGTACTTGCCGCCGTTGTCGCAGACTTTGTCGACCGGGCGGGGCCGCTGCGCGGATGCGGCGTGGCCGCAGTCGCCCTGGGCGACCTCGCCAGCCGGGACGTCTATCCGGGCGTGGCGATCGATATGCTGTTCGTGCACGACGGCGGGGAGTCCGGCGGCATATGCGGGCGGTTCCGGGAGACCCTGACCCACCTGTCGCGGGACAGCCTGTTGTTCTCAGCGGCGAAGCCGGACTCGAACGCCCTTTCCGCCGTGGCGCTGTCCGCGCTGGCCGGACATTGCGGCAGTCCCGCTGCTGGCGAAGTTCCCGTGCTCAGCAGGGCCCGCTGCGTGTTCGAGTGCGGCGAATCCGAAATCGGCCGCCGTTTCGAAGAAGCACGGCGTGAAGTCCTGGCCGAATGCGACGCCAACCTGTCCCTGATCGACCGCTTGCGCGAACCAGCGGAAAGCCCCGACGAAGCCACTGTTTCCACGTACGCCGAAGCGCGCGGCGGACTCGACCACGTCGAGACGGCGGCGCGACTCCAGCAGTTGCGGGATGCCGAGACTGCCCTTGACGATCCGGCCCCGACCGCGGGGGCGGTCTTCGACGCCACGGGCGTCGAGCCATTGGCGCAAGCTGCCGCCATGTGGCGGGATTTGCAGGGCATCCAGCGCCTCATCGGCGAAGAAGGATTCGACCCGAGCGCGGCAGGAGCCAAGGTCAGGTCGCTGGTGGCAAGCGCGTGTGGGTACGAGGATTTCGATGGGCTGGAGTTGGCGGTCACCGACACCGCATCCCGGGCCGCCGCCGAGATCGATGCGCTTGCTTCGCGCGCATGAGGGCACCGGGTGATCCGGCGCTGAAGTCCCAGGTGCCAGTCCTGGCGGGCGCGAGTGCGCAGCGCGGAATCCTGGCGAGAACCGCCCCTGCAGACCAGGGGCTCGTGGAACTCCCGGCCCTCACCCCGCATCTCGTGTTCCACGCGATCGGAGAACGGCAGGCGCTCCTCGTCTCCGAGTCCTTCAATACGCTGTTGCACGGCCAGCTCACCTGCGATCTCCTGGCGCTGGTGGACGGCCGGCGCTCCACGGGCGAGATCGTCGCCGCGCTTGGTGCCCGGCACGCCGCGGCCGAAGTGCGGGCAGCGCTCGTCTCGCTCTCCGCCAGGGGCTATGTCGTATCGGCCGATCACGGCATGGACCGGAGCCGGGCGGCCTACTGGTCGTCGCTTGGCGCATCCCCATGCTGGGCCGAGGCGCGGCTTGCGGAATCACGCGTCGCGGTTGCCGGTGAGGATGACCGGCTGGTCCGCCATCTCCGAACATCCGGTGTCGCGGTGGTGCCGGACGATCCGGACCTCGCGGTGATCGCCTGCGACGACTATCTCGAGGAGCGCCTCGCGGGCATCAACCGGCGCCAGCTCGAGACCGAGGCGCCGTGGATGCTGGTGCGGCCGTGCGGTGTCGAGCCGCTGTTCGGGCCCGTCTTTCGAGGGGACTCGGAGTCCCCCTGCTGGGCCTGCCTGGCATACCGACTGCGCAGCCACCAGGAGGTGCACAATTTCCTGCGCAACCTCAAGGGCGAGGAGGGTGCCTTCCGGCCGTTCGCGGCGGACCCGGTGGTGCTCGAGGCACTATGCGGGCTGATTGCCGCCGAGATCGCCAAGTGGCTCGTGCTCGATGAGGCCGCGCCCATTCACGACCACGCGGTCTCCATGCATGTCGGGACGTTCGCAAGCTCCAGGCATCGGGTGCTGCGCCGGCCGCAATGCGCGGCGTGCGGCGACGAGGCGCTGTATCGACCTGATCGCCCGCCGGTCGCCCTGCATCTCGAGTCCAGCCCGAAAACCATCAGCAACAGCGGCGGCACGCGCAACGTGGCACCGGAAGTCACACTGGCGAAGTACCGCCACCTGGTAAGCCCCGTCAGCGGTGTCGTGACCTGGCTCAGGCGGACCACCGGCGAGACCGATTCCTGGCTGCATGTCTACTGGGCCGGAAGCAATCTCGGGATGCGAAGCCTCACGTTGAGTTCGCTGAGAAGAAGCCTCCGCAGCAAGAGCGCCGGCAAGGGCAGCACGCGCGAGCAATCCGAGGTCAGCGCGCTGTGCGAAGCGGTCGAGCGCTATTCGGGCGCCCGGCACGGGGACGAGATCCGAACATCCAGGCGATTCTCGGAATTCGCCGGCGGAGACGACGCGATCCATCCCAACGATGCGCAACTCTTCAGCGACGACCAGCTTGACAACGCCGAGAGCATCAACGCCAGGGGCCACCCGTACAACGTCGTCCCGCCAAGGCTCGACCCGGATGCCGAAATCGACTGGACACCGGTATGGTCGCTGACCCAGGAGAGGCACCGCTACCTGCCCACTTCAATGCTCTACAGCATGGCGCCGGAACAGCGCGGGCTCCACGACCTCATCGCCGATTCGAACGGCTGCGCCGCCGGCAATACCCTGGAGGAGGCGATCCTGCAGGGCTTCTATGAACTGGTGGAGCGCGACGCGTTTGCGATCTGGTGGTACAACCGGCTGCGGGTGCCCGCGGTCGATCTTTCGAGCTTCGACGACGAGTACCTCGCGTCGGGGGCGGAACAGTACGCCAGCTACGAGCGTGACCTGTGGATGCTCGACGTGACCTCTGATATCGGTATTCCCGCGATGGTTGCCATCTCTCGCCGTCCAGGCGCGAAAACCGAGGACATCATTTATGGTGCGGGCGCCCATGCCGACCCGCGTATCGCGGCCTTGAGGGCGCTTTGCGAACTGAACCAGTGCCTCACCTGGCTGCCGCGTCCAGGAAGTGGTGACGGACGGCCCATGATCGACGATCCCCTGGCGCTCGCGTGGTGGAGGACCGCCCGCCTCGCCGACTGTGACTGGCTGGCGCCCAGGGCGGACGCCCCCCTGCGCCGGGCCTCGAGTTATTCGGCGGTCGAATCGGCGGACACGCGCGACGACATCGCGTATTGCCGTTCGCTTGTCGAAGCGAAGCACCTCGAGCTCTTGGTGCTGGACCAGACCCGTCCCGACATCGGCATGCCTGTCGCGCGGGTCATCGTGCCGGGCATGCGCCACTTCTGGGCCAGATTCGCGCCCGGTCGCCTGTTCGACGTCCCGGTCAGGATGGGTCACCGCAAGCGGCCTCTCGTGGAAGCCGACCTGAACCCTGCACCTGTCATTGCGTGAGGAGCTCGTATGGACATTGACCAGGCAGTGGCGTTGACCCAGGACCGTCTCGCCGAAGAGGGTGGCACCATGGGTGACCTGCTCGGACACCTGAGGAACATGGTCTCGCCCGTCCTTGTGGGAGACGCGGAATGGGAGCGCGTCCTGCGGTGCGCGGGGCAACTTCCAATCACGATGGGTGCCCTCCCGTTCGGTTTGGAACTGCCGCTGCATGAACGAAGGCCGGAGGCGGATTTCGGCGTCTCGCTTGCGAGCGGGACCAGGCCGGCGGCGTTTTTCCGGCAGCGTGCACGAAATGACCGAACGGACGAAACCGCCACAGCGGTCGGACGGCTGTTCGCAAGGATGGACGCGGAAAACTCGCCCCTGCGTGCGATTGTCGGCCCGAAGGTGATGCTGGAATACGATATCGGCTCAGCGCGCGACGGCGAGAATCCGCTTCCGGGAATGTTCCTGCGTCCGGGTGAACGGCCGATCGTCGGCGACTGTGGGCAGGAAAACGATGCTCTCACGGTGGTCGACGCCCTCGTTTCCTGCGTCGGGTGGGAGCGCAACGAGGCGGAGCGGAAGAACGTCGCGCGCGCCTACCTGGCACAGCCGGAAGATACGCGCCTGGATTCGTTCGGCGTGTTCCCGTCTCGCCCGCGCTCCATCCGTCTTGCGATCATGGGCTTCAAGACGCAGCGGGAACTGTGCGGGTACCTTGAGGCCACGGGTTGGCCAGGTCACCTCCCGGCTGTCGAGTCAGTGATGTCACGCTTCCGGGAACGCGCGAATATCGTCAGGTCCGGGGCGAACCTCGACGTGCGGGAAGAGGGCCTCGGCCCTGCTCTCGGCCTGACGCTCATCGTCAAGCAGCGATATACGAACGACTCACGCTATTGGCTCGACGGTCTGACGGATTGGGATCCGTTTCTCGAAGCCCTGGGCCATGAAGATCTCGTGGTCGGGAAGAAGCTTGCAGCGCTTGCGGACTGGGTTTCGAAACCGACCACGCTGTTTGCGAAGTCGGGGCGCTATGTGCTGCTGCGTGGCATCCACCACATCAAGCTGGTGATTTCCGGAAATCGGCTTCGGCAGGCCAAGGCTTACGTGTTCCTGGTGCTATCCGGCGCGATTCCCGACTGACGGGCCAGACACAAACACCCCCGTGCACCCGCCTGGCGCGGGGCTAACGGGGGTAAGTCTGAGCTATGCGCCGGCTTATCGCCGGCTGCCGGGTCTACCAGCAGCAGCAGAGGCCGGCTGAGATAGCTTCGAGTTGCTCCTCTGTGATGTTCGGATCAGGCGGCAACGCGAGATGCACTGTCTGCATATCGCTTTCGTGAACCTGGACCGTCATCGATTCGGGAATCGTAATACCCAATTCCGCGCTGATCGTCGTTTTGGGATCTGCAAGCAGTTGTTGCCTGAATTCCGCGTCGAGTGCGGACTTCTCGACAATCTGCTGCAGCATTTCGTCGCCACTTCTCATTGCATTCCTCCATTGCGTAGTGAACCACGCCAACAAATGCACAGGGAACGGTACGCCACGATGTCTTGGCGCACAAGGCATCGCGACTAATTCAAATGAGGGGATTAAGTTTTCCTAATGGTTGAGCGCGCGTTGCCTTGCCGGACGGGGTCATCCGGGAAGCGCGTTACAATGCAACATGTCCATCCACGGGACATTAAGCGGATGTTCCCCGACCACGAGACCATTGAAGAGTGGTTTATCGGCCAGGGCCGGATAGGGGCCTTGGCATGCAACTGGCACGCCTGGTTCAAGGTTCTCGCATTGGCAAGCCTCTGCCTGCCCGGAGCACACGCCCTGGCCCAGGAAGAAACTCCCGAGGACAAGGGGCTGAGGATCGCGCGGGAGTCGAACGACCGGAACGAGGGATTCGGCGATTACACCGCCGGCATGACGATGGTGCTCCGCGATCGGCAAGGCCGCGAGAGCGTCCGCCAGATGCGCTTCAAGGTACTGGAGGTCCCGGGGGATGGCGACAAGAGCCTGTTCGTGTTCGACCAGCCGCGAGACGTGCAGGGAACGGCGCTCCTGACGCACGCCCACATCAACACCCCGGACGACCAGTGGCTGTACCTGCCTGCGCTGAAGAGGGTGAAACGCATCAGCGCTTCGAGGCGTTCGGGGTCCTTCATGGGCAGCGAGTTTTCCTACGAGGACATGAGCTCCCCTGAAGTGGACGAATACACCTACCGGTATCTTCGCGACGAACCCTGCGGCGAACTCACCTGCACGGTGATCGAGCAGTTCCCCTTGGACGAGAAATCCGGATACAGCCGCAAGGTCATCTGGCAGGATGCCGGCGAGCTCCGGACCTGGAAGATGGAGCTGTACGACCGCAGGGGCTCGCACCTCAAGACGCTCACTTTTGCGGACTATCGGCAATACCTGGATCGATACTGGCGGGCGGCCGAACAGACGATGGTGAATCACCTGACCGGCGCGAGCACCGTGCTGCAATGGACCGATTTCCGGTTCGGCACCGATCTCGACGACGGCGAATTCACGCAGACCGCGCTTCGCCGGGTGCGGTGATGCGGCTCGCCGCCACATTATTCGCCCTTGCGCTCATGCCGGCCGCGGGTGCCGGAGCGCAGACGCTTGATTTCTCGGGCGACCTGAGCTTGCAGGCGCGGTGGTATCCGCAATCGCCGGCCTTCCCGGGTCAGCGTTCGAGCACCGGCGGGCTGGTCGTCGAGCCGTCGCTTTACGGGGAAATCGCAGAGAGAACCAGCTTCACCCTCACCCCGCTTTACCGGTACGACAGCGCCGACTCCCGGCGTACCCATGCCGACGTACGGGAAGCGTATCTCCTGACCTATGGAGACTGGGGCGAGAACTCCTGGGAGCTTCGGCTGGGACTCGACCGTGTCTTCTGGGGCGTGGCGGAGTTGCACAACCTCGTGGACGTCGTCAACCAGCTCGACCTCGTCGAGCACCCGCGCGACCGGCCGAAGCTGGGCCAGCCGATGGCGCACCTGACGGTATCCGGCGACTGGGGCGTGGCCGAGTCGTTGCTGCTGCCCTATCACCGCAAGCGAACATTCCCGGGCCCTTCCGGCCGACTCCGGTCGGGTCTCCCGATCGAGGAAGGCGCGGCCTACGAGAGTGACGCCGAAGAGCGCCACGTGGACTTCGCGGTTCGCTACAGCAATGCCGTGGGCCTGCTTGATTTCGGTCTGACGGCCTTCAGGGGGACAAGCCGCGAACCCTCCTTTCTTTTCGGTGAGCAAACCGGGCTGCCGCCGGGAGGTGTGCCATCCCTGATCCCGTACTACGAGCAGATCCGGCAGTTCGGGGTCGACGCGCAACTCACGACCGGTCCCTGGCTGTGCAAGGTGGAAGCCATTCGCCGTAGCGGCGCGCGCAATCTCCTGGGACAGGAGGAGGACTACGGGGCCCTGATCCTCGGCCTGGAACGCGCGCTCTACTCCCTGTTCGGATCGGCCGCCGACCTGACCCTGCTTACCGAATGGCTCTACGACGGGCGCGGGCGCCGTGCTACCAGTGCCTGGGACAACGACATCTTCATCGCGGGCTTCCTGGGGTTCAACGATGTGCAGGGCACCGAGCTTGTCGCAGGCATCCTGGGTGACCTGAGCCACGATTACCGCGCTTTGAACCTGGAATTCAAGCGCCGCCTCTCGGAGAACTGGTCGATGCGCCTGGAAGCGATCGTGAACCTCGCCGCGGACCCTGAAGACCTGACCTACGATGGGCGCCGTGACAGCTTCCTGGGCGTGGATTTCACCTACAGTTTTTGATGGGGTTCCCGTCCAGTGAAAGCAGGCGAATGTCCTAAAATGCCCACCCGATCGAGTCCCATGGAAGTACGCATCCGGCTGCGGCGGAAATGCCAACGCTTCCCTACGCGTCAGCGGTGGGGGAACATTCCCCGGCTGAAGGCTCCTTGCATGGAAGTACGCATCCACCGACGGGGGGATCGCCTGCACTTCCCTACGCGTCAGCTGTCGGGGAACATTCCCCGGCTGAAGGCTCTCGGAGGTCTCGAGGCGTGATACCGGGCAGCAGTTCCTTGAGGAAGATCGCGGTGGTCGGGCGGGGAACCGCTGGCGCTCTGGCGGCCGCCAGCGTAACGCGCCAGCTTCCTGATGCCGACCACGAACTGCACCACATCTACGACTCGCGCATCCCGGTCATCGGCGTGGGCGAGGGCAGTTGGCCGAGCCTCGTGCAGGAACTGCACGAACTGACCGGTCTGCCGCACGAAACCGTCCAGCAGCGCCTGAACGGGACCCGCAAGTACGGGGTCGCGTTCGAGGGATGGGGTCGGCGTGATCGGGACTTCACGCATTACTTCACGCCGCAACAGGTGTCCTATGCCTATCACCTGTCCGCCGATTTCATGGGGGAACTGCTTGAAGAAGGTACGCGGGCCCGCCACATCGACGCGAGGGTGGTCGACATCACGCGGGTGGAGGGCGGTGCTCTGGTGGAGTTCGAGGACCGGGCGCCGGAGCGCTACGACCTGGTCTTCGATGCCCGCGGCTTCCCCAGGGAACTCGATGCCGACGAGCACATCGACATTTCCTTCATCCCCACCAATACGGCCGTCATCCGCCGCTGCCCGGCGATCATCGAATCAACGCAGAACGGGCCGGTCCTGCAGCCCACCTACACCCGCGCGGTCGCGCGTCCGCACGGTTGGGTATTCGTCATTCCGCTTACGGTGCACACGTCCTACGGCTATATCTTTAACCGCGATGTCACGAGCCTCGAGGAAGTGGAGTCGGACTTCGACGAGTTCCTGGAGTCCGATGGCGTATCGGAATTCGAGCAGCGCGCGGTCATCCCGTTTCCCAATTTCGTCCATCGCCGGATCTTCGATGGCGCGATCGCCCGCGTGGGCAACGCCGCAGCCTTCATGGAACCCTTGGAGGCGACGGCGATCGTATCCGCCCAGTTGCAGATCGGCATGGTTCTCCGGACACGTCTGAACCGACCGGTCGAGCATCTCGAGCGCGACGCCCCGGTAGTCAACCGGTTTCTCATCGGCAACATGCTCGGTTACGGACTGTTCGTGGGCTGGCACTACTCCTGCGGCTCGATTCACGACAGCGAGTTCTGGCGCCACGCGCGCGAACGCACCTGGCCGCGACACCGCGCCGCAGCGGCGCCCGAGGCGGTGGATTGCGCGGCGCTCCAGAAGTTCGACGAAATGATTGGACTGTTGAACCAGCCGGTCATCGACAAGGCGGACTGGCATCGGATGTGCGCGGTCCCTCTCACGAGTTACGCCCAGATGTCCCAGGGCCTCGGCTGCTAGCGTTCGCCCCGGAACAGAGGTTTCAACTGAAGTGGCGTCTGCGCCAGCGTCTGTACTCTTCAAGGCCGTTCCTCTCAAGCACATGGTCGCGCTTGAAAGCCTGTGCCGCACACACCGCGGACAGGATCAGAAACGGAATCCCGGGCAGGAGGGGGATGACGATGCCGACGAGGCCGATGACGAGGCACAGTATCCCCATGGCGAACCAGCAGATGCGTATCAGGGCCGAGCGTTCGTACATGGATATTCCTTGCGATCAATTGACGAGACACGACGCAACTCTCGTGCCAACTCCGCATGGCCTGTTGAAGCCATTGATTTTCAAATGTTTACTGTTCCGCTGTGGGTTGCGCTAACGCGAGGACGTGATGCCTGATTCGTGCATTTCGCCGATTGTTGGCGAAGATAGCTCGCCCACAGCCGCGATCCTGCCTGCCTTGCCGCCGGAATACGTGGCCGAAGTCGCCAGCGTTCTGGGAGGCGGCCGAGCTTCGTCACCCGCCCTTGCTGGCGCTTGGGATGTTCAGCAGGTGGCTATACTCAGTGAACTCTGAAAAGGCGCATGGGGAGAATATCGCGATGGAATCGGCGCGCAACGGCTACCTGATCTCGGTCGATGATCTGGAACGCATCCTGGGGGAACCCGATCTGCGAATCTTCGAGACCGCGGCCAACCTCGAACCCAAGAGGCCCGGCATGGAGCGCGAACTGGGGCGTCCGGCCTTTGATCGCGGTCACATTCCCGGCGCCCAGTTTCTCGACCTGGCCGGCGACGCGGCCGACACGACGAGCGGACTCGAATTCACCCTGCCGGAACCGGCCGCGCTGGAGCAACTGTTCCGGGGCCTCGGCATCAACATGGACAGCCGCGTCGTGCTCTACAGCAGCAGCAGCGTGATGTGGTCGACGCGCGCCTGGTGGTTGCTTCACTACCTTGGCTTCGAGCGGATGTCGGTGCTGGATGGTGGCTTCGGTGCCTGGTGTGACGGCGACCGGCCGGTGGAAACGGCCGTGCCGCGATTTCCGCGCGGCGATTTCGAGGCACATCCGCGCCCGGAGGTCTTTGCGGACAAGCAGGCGGTGGCCGCCGCCATCGGCGACCCGTCCGTATGCACTGTCAACTCGCTCGGCGCCGCGATGCATCGTGGCGAGAGGCGGTCCAGCTATGCCCGCCAGGGGCGCATCGCCGGCAGCGGCAATCTGCCGTTCAGCGAACTCCTTGCCGAGGGGCGATTCAGGTCGACAGACGAGATGCGTGATGTTCTCGCGGCGTCGGGCATGCTGGACGCCGATCGCGTCATCACCTATTGCGGCGCCGGCATCGCGGCGACCATCGACGCCTTCGCCTGCGTCCTGGTGGGCCAGGACCGGGTGGCGGTTTACGATGGATCCCTGTCGGAGTGGGCTCTCGATCCGAACGCGCCGATGGAGACGGGCGCCGGCGGTTGAAGCCTGACCAAGTGGCGACGATAACCTTCGACCATGCCAGCCTGAAGGCGCGGTCGCATCGGATACAGGGAAAGGGCGCCGAGGACTTGAGTTTGCGCGTACACCGGGCGCTCAGTTGGCTGGACGCCGCTGAGCGATGCCAAGACGATCACGACGCCAGGTTTGTGTTTCTCTGGATATCGCTCAACGCAGCGTACGCCGATGAAATCCAGCGTGAGGCGACGCCCGAGCAGGCGATATTGAATCGTTTCCTGAAACAGTTGGTGGATCTCGACACCGAAAACCTGCTGTACGACCTGGTCTGGTCGAAGTTCACAGGTCCCTTTCGCGTATTGCTCGACAACCGTTTCGTGTTTCAGCCGTTCTGGGACTATCAGAACGGCAAGATCGACGAGGATCGCTGGCGGCGCAGCTTCGAGGGGGCGAAGACGGCGGCGCGCAGGGCGCTGGGAGACCAGCAGCAGACAGCCAGTGTGCTCTCCATCGTCCTGGCAAGGCTCTACACGCTGAGAAACCAGCTAATGCACGGCGGCGCGACTTGGCGCAGCAGCGTGAACCGGGACCAGATCCGCGATGGCACGGCGATTCTCGCGGACCTCGTGCCGCGCGTCATCCATCTGTTGATCGAGAATCCGGGCGAGGACTGGGGCGATCCCTGCTACCCAGTGATACGGGACGACACCTGAATCGCGCGGGTCACTTCAGCCTGACGAGATCACGTGGGTCGCCGATCACACCACGATCCGTGATCCAGCTCGTGACAAGTTCGGCCGGGGTCACGTCGAACGCGGGATTGCGTACCCGGACGCCCGGGGCGGCGCGAATCGCGCCGGTCACTTCGCTGGCATCGCGTTGCTCGATGTCAACCTCAGCGCCGGTCGCTGTATCGGCATCGAAAGTTGACGAGGGGCAGGCGACGTGGAAGGGGACACCGTGGTAATGGCTCGCGATGGCGATGCCCCGTGTGCCGATCTTGTTCACCACGTCGCCATTCGCGGTGACGCGGTCTGCGCCGACGATCACGACGTCGACGGTACCTTCCGACATCAGGTGCGAAACCATGCTGTCGCAGATCAGGGTGACGTCGAGGCCGGCCCGAAGCAGCTCCCAGGCCGTGAGCCGCGCCCCTTGCAGGAGCGGCCGCGTCTCGTCGACGAATACCCTGAAGCGAACGCCGGCATCGTGCGCGAGGTATAGCGGCGCGGTCGCGGTTCCGAGTGCGGAGACGGCAAGCGCTCCCGCGTTGCAGTGGGTCAGCACCGCGCTGCTCTCCCCGATCAGCCCCATGCCGTTCGCGCCGATCGCGCGGCACATTTCGGCGTCCTCGCGATGGATGGCTTCGGCTTCCGCAACGGCATCGTGCGCCTGGAGCACGCGATTGACCGCCCAGGCAAGATTGACCGCGGTCGGGCGTGTCGCGACGAGCGCCCGGGCCGCATCCGCCATGTCCTCGTCATCCCGAGCGGCGAGCGCCATTCCATATGCGGCGGCAATACCGATGGCGGGCGCACCCCGAACCTTCATGCCGGCGATGGATGCGGCCACCATCCGGGCGTTGGTCTGTTCCTCGTAGGCGATTTCTTCGGGCAGCTTTCGCTGATCGAGCAGCCACAGCCTGCCACCCTCCCATCGAATCGCTGCGGGGACGTTCATTGCAGGCGATTCGCTGGATCCGACACACCGGGGCGCGGCCCCCCTCTGTGCCGGGCCGAGTGGGAAACCTGAGCGTTCAATGAGCTACGTGTATGCACGAAGTACTCGCCAATGGGCCCATTACCCCGAAACGAATGTCGCGATTGCCTGGCGCTCATTCATCGTTCCAGGCGTCCAAGAGATCACGGCCCCACGCGCGGTCCTCGTCCTGAACGGCGAACTCCTGTGGCGCAGGCGGCATTCGGCGATATCCGACTATGTGGCGTTCTTCTGCGTCCGACTCCTCGTAGCGTGCCAGGGCAGCCCGCAACGCATCCCGCGCGAAGCCTGCGCGGGTCGACCCAAGACGCTTCGCCCGTTCGTCGACACGTTCGAGAAGTTCGTCATCTATCGTGATCTGAATAGTTCGCATCTCCATCTCAGCGCATCTGTATGGATTCTCGGATGCGTATCCCCTACACCGTGTTGGACGAAGTTCTCTTGCCAGCGACCATGCTGGCGTCCTTGAGTGCACAGAGCAGTTGATCCACGTCCGCATCGGTATGGGCTGCTGTCAGCGTGATGCGCAGCCTTGAAGTGCCCTCGGGCACTGAAGGCGGACGGATGGCCGTGCAAAGGCAGCCGCGTTCCTCGAGACCCTGGCTCATGTCCAGCGTGGCCTGAGGGTCGCCGACGATCAGGGGCTGAATGGGAGACGCCGACTGCGGCAGGGTGAATCCGAGTTGCGCCGCACCTGTCCGGAACCGTTCCACCAGGGACTCCAGCCGGTCCCGCCGCCACGCTTCGGCCCTGGCGATGGCGAGACCGGCGAGTGTTGCGACGGCGATCGCGGGTGGCATGGCCGTCGTGTAGATGTAATTTCGGGAGCGCTGGATGAGCGTCTCGATGAGCGCCTCGCTGCCGGCGACGAACGCACCGGACGTGCCGAACGCCTTGCCGAAGGTCCCGACCAGCACCTGCACGTCGTCGACCCTGTATCGGGCCGGATCGACGAGGCCGACACCGCCGGAACCATGCACCCCCATCCCGTGAGCGTCGTCGACCATGACCCAGGCGTCTCGCCGCCGGGCGACGGCTATCAGATCGTCCAGGCGGCATCGGTCCCCGTCCATGCTGAACGTGCCGTCGCTGACGACGAGTTTTCGATTCGCGTCGCTTGCCAGTTGCCGATCGAGATCGTCGGAGTCGAGATGCCCGTACCAGGCGAAACGCGCACGGCTGATCCAACCGCCATCCAGCAGCGACGCGTGATTCAGCCGGTCCTCGCACACCAGGTCGCCGACGGACAGGAGCGCGTTGATGACGCCGACGTTCGCGGCATAGCCGCTGGAATAGACGAGCGCCCGTGGCCGCCCGGTGAACTCGGCGAGCGTGGTTTCGAGTTCCTCGTGCGCCTGGGTGTGGCCACAGACGAGGTGCGATGCGCCGGCGCCCGCGCCCCAGCGCTCGACGCCCGACTTGAGTGCTTCCGCGACACGCCTGTCGCCCGCCAGGCCGAGGTAGTCGTTGCTGCAGAAGTTCAGCAGTTCGCGCCCGTCGACCCGGATCGTGCGGCCCTGCCGGCTGCCGACGTTTCGGCGCCTCCTGTACATGTTGTGGGCGCGAAGGGAATCGAGCCGTTCCTGGAGGTCGGTGAAGCCGGGCATGGTCCTTCGATCATAGCGCGTGCCCTCGGGCCACGTCGCGGCATCCTTCTTGAATCACCCACGGGTGATGCCGCACGGAAAAAGAGCCTTCAGCCAAGGAGTTTTCCCTGCCGCTGACGTGTAGGGAAGTGACGGCGTTCCCTGCGTAGGCGTATGCGTACTTCCATAGAAGCCGTGACCGGGTCAAAAAGGGTCCATCTGCCATCGATCCGACATGGACGTTCCAGCTACGGTTGGCGGATGGACGCACCGATGTCCAATCGTCACTTTGCGAACGAATTCGACCTCGTCAGCGCACTTGACAACATTCCATCGAGGGAATATATCAACGAGTGAGCTGGGACGTCGAGTACACGAACGAGTTCGGTGCGTGGTGGGAGGAGCAGGACGACGTAACCGCCATAGTAGAGCTATTGATGGAGAAAGGACCACGTCTGTCGTATCCCCATTCTTCCGGTGTCCAGGGTTCGCGCCACGCTCACATTCGGGAACTGCGTATCCAAAGCGGTGGGAGACCGATGCGTGTCTTCTATGCTTTGACCCAAGACGATCGGCGATCCTGCTGATCGGCGGCGACAAATCGGGAGACGGTCGATTCTACCTGCGCTTGGTACCGCTCGCAGACCAGCTATACGACGAGCACCTTGACGAGTTGAGACAAGAGGGGTTGATCGAATGAGCGGGAGAAAGGCCTTCAGTGACCTCACGAAGGGTCTTGCACCGGCGCGCCGCGCGCGTGTCGACGCAAAGAAAACCGAGCTTCGCGCAGCCATGGCACTTCATGATCTTCGCAGGGCCAGGGCAATGACGCAGAAGGCCATAGGCGAAGCATTGAACGTGAACCAGCCTGCGGTCGCAAAGCTGGAGCGGCGGACGGACATGTATGTCTCCAACCTGCGCGCCTATATCGAAGCGATGGGCGGTGAACTGAGTATTGTCGCCAGGTTTCCGCAAGGAGATGTGGCCATCACAAACTTCTCGGATGCCGCGGCCGCGGAATAGGCGAACCTGCTACCCCAATTAGAGTTTCTGGCGCCGTCTCGCGGGGGCGATTCGCCATCGACCCGGCATACGCGTTCGACCTACGGTTAACGGATGGTTGTGCGGCCATCCGAGACCTTCCGGGAGCATCCTTCAGCGGATGGACAATATGGCTGCAGGGCTCGGCTCGCGGTGGCAGGTCGATTCCTGTCCGTTGTGTCCGAGGAAGCGAGGGCGGTGTTCAACGCCGTCTTTTCTGCCTTGCTCGCTCTGGGTGCGGCCGCCGGGGCGGGACACCTCACCGGTGTCGCCGGTGCGCCGTTCGCACTGACTTCGGATCTCGTGGCGCTGCACCTCGCCGACGCGTTCCGGGTGCCGGCGTACGTGATCGCCATCTACTGCGGCGCAGAGATCGCGCACCGGGAAGCCGGGGCAACCATCGGGGCAAAGGCCGCCGCGCTATGCGTTGCTCTCGTCGTGGTGTTGACCGTCTTCGCGATCACGGCCATCGGTGTGCAGACCGTTCGCGGCGGATCCGATATGGACGTTGTTCTCTGCGCGTACGCCACCCATGTCAACTTCGGCTGGCACGTGGTGCTGCTGGGGACGGTGTCCATGGTTCTGCAGAACAGCTTGCGCGACATGCTCCCGAACTGCACAGGCTCCGACACGCGGTGGGCGAAGCTGTTTTCCGGAAAGCGGTTCGGTGTGTTGATCGTCGCGGCGGTGTTCCTGGCCGCCTGGGTGCTTGACGGTATGGATACGCCGTTCGGTCCGGGTCCTGCGCAATATTCCGGGATGAACGGTTACGCCCACCATCTCGAACCGTTCTACGTGTCCGGGCTCTATTGGACAGCCCTCACCGTGCTGCTTCTGCTTGCGGCGCATTTGCGGTCTCAGCGTGACGAATTCGCCTGCAAGGGGCGGCGGCTCCCCGGAAGCATCGCCAACGTTGGCGTGCCGGCCCTTGCGATCTGGATCGGCACGGGTTCGTGGATCTACGCCGACAGGATCGACCGGCAGGCGTCTCCCGGGGGGCAGGAAGACCAGCAGCGCGCAGCCAATTCCGGCGTTCCACACGTCGTGGCATGGAATCTCGAGGTCGATATCGATCTGGTCGAGCGTAGCCTACGGAGCCGGGGTTCGGCGTTGCTGGCCAACGTTCGGGACGAACCGATACGGGAACTCACGCTCCTTGCCCCGAGAGGAGCCCGCCTCACGAAGATCGACATCCCGAATACGACAGCGTTGGAGCGCAACCCGGAGTTCCATCGCTACGCATTCGCCCGGCCGTTGCGTTCCGGTGAGCGGGTCAGGATGCTGTTCGAAATGGTCTATGAGGTAGGTGGTCTCGTCCCTGGCGGGAGTGCGCCCCGGCTGGTCGAAAACGGTACGTTCGTCGAAAGCGGAGATATCGTGCCGTCGTTCGGCCCTGATCCGGCGCGCGAGGGGGGGAGCATTCCGGCCACTCGGATCAGGACCGTCATCGGCACCAGCCTGGACCAGGTGGCCATCGGTCCGGGAGTATTGCTGCGCGAGTGGAAGGAGAACGCGCGACGGTACTTCGAATACGCCCGAGGTCCGCATGCGTCCCGGGTGGAGGCGCCTGGCCGTCCCGACCTCGCTTTCTCGATCCACTCCGGCAGGTATGCGGTTGCGCGCCGCCGCTTCGACGATATGACGGTCGAGGTCTTCTACCATCCGGGCCACGAGCGCAATATCGGCTCGATGTTCCGATGCGTCAGGGAGTCCCTCGAGGACCGGGTTCAGGGGTCGTCGCCCTATCCGGACGCGTTGCTGCGCCTCATCGAGTTCCCTTATGCGGGCGAGACGCGCGTGACTCCCGATGCGATCCTGCTCTCAGAGCAGCGCGAATTCGCTTTCGACCTGCGCGGCGGTCGTGGTATCGACGCGCTGTGCGAGAGCATGGACCGGGCGATCGCACGCCAGGTGGCGGGGCCCGGCGGCACGGACTCCTAGAAACTGAACCTGTCGCCGGTGAACGCGGAGAACGTCGCGCGGGCTTCGGGGTGGATGGCGTTGACCGGCGTGATCGGCGCGATGATGTGCGTGTGAATGCCGGCGGCTGCATCCGCACGAATGCCGTCACGCACATCCTCCGCGCTGCCGATGAGGGCGATCTCGTCGATCAGTTCCTCGGAGAACGCGGCCGCGGTCCGGGCACGGTCCCGGTTCGCCCAGCCTTCCGTGAGTTCCCGGGCGGCCTTTTCGTAGCCGGACCATGCGAGGTACTTGTTATAGACCGGATTGGCGTAGTAGGGGGCGTAGCCGGCGCGGAAGCGATTGTAGCCCTCCTGTTTGTCGGCGGTGATCAGAACCACCTTGCGGTTGACGATCTCGATGTCCTCCCAGTTCTTTCCGGCCCGGGCAGCGCCGACCCTGACGTGCTCCATCATCTTCGGCAGCGCCTTCTTCGGCCACAGGTTGAACACGACGCCATCGCCGTACTCGGCCGCCATCTCGATCATCTTCGGCCTGAGCGCCGCCAGGTACAGCGGCGGGGGATTGTCCATGGGCGCCTGCCGGTAACCGTTGCTGGCAAGCGTCTCGAGATCGAAATCGGTGCGTTCACCGGTCAGCATGTGGCGCACGATGATCGCGGTCTCCTTCACGCGCGTCAGCGGCTTTTCCAGCGGGATTCCGTTAAAGCGGGTCATGATGGCCTCGCTGGACGAACCGAGACCCATGACGAAGCGTCCGGGGTACACCTGGCCGAGCACGTTGGCGGTAGCCGCCAGCACTGACGGCGCGCGCGTGTAGACCGGAGTGACGGCGCACCCGACGCGCATTCTCTTGATGTGGGTGCCAAGCGCCGCCAGCATGGTCAACGAGTCCGGCGATGCCGCGTCCGAGAACCAGGCGTCGTGGTAACCGTTCGTCTCGGCCCATTGCACGAGCTGAATGTTGTCGTCCAGCCGGTTCGACATGGGCATCGTGATCGCGATGCGCTTGGTAAGTGCCATCGTCCGCTCCGGTAAGGGGTTCGTTCGCCGGAGCGTCGCATTTTGCGGCGGCTCGGCGCAACCGTATATCCTTGGCCTGCCCTCGACAGGATGCATCCATGAGCGAAGTCGAACTTACGCCGGTGCGGGAAGCGCACCGCTTCAATGAAGACGCATTGCGCGCCTACATGGCGGATCACGTGGATGGATATGCGGGCGAGCCCCTCGCGGTCCGGCAGTTCGAAGGCGGTCAGAGCAACCCGACGTTCCTGGTCGAAGCGCCCGGGGGCGAGTACGTCATGCGCAAGCAGCCGCCAGGCGAACTGTTGCCCTCGGCGCACCAGGTGGATCGCGAGTACCGGGTGATGAACGCCCTGGGAGCCACGGATGTGCCGGTGCCGAAAATGCACTGCCTGTGCGAGGACGCGGGGGTGATCGGCACGAAGTTCTATGTCATGGAGCATGTCCGGGGCCGGCTGTGGACGGACAATCTGCTCCCCGCCGTGAGTCGTGAGGAACGCCGGGAAATCTACCTCGACATGGTGCGCACGCTCGCGCGGCTGCACAGTGTCGATCCGGTGGCGGCGGGCCTGGCCGAGTTCGGCCGCCCGGGCAACTACTTCGCACGGCAGGTCAACCGTTGGAGTCGGCAGTACATCGCGTCCGAGACGGAGACCATCGACGCGATGAACGCGCTGATCGAATGGCTGCCCAGGAATCTGCCGGACGACTCGCCGCCGGTCATCGTGCACGGCGACTACCGGCTGGGGAACCTGATCATGCACCCCACGGAACCGCGCGTTGTCGCTATCCTCGACTGGGAACTGTCGACCCTGGGCGACGGCATGGCGGACCTGAGCTACTGGTGCCAGGAATTCTACGGCGACCCGCAGGGCAAGGGCCTCCCGGGGGCGGATCTCGAAGCGTTGAATATCCCCGGCGAGCAGGAACTGGTGGACGCCTATTGCCGCGAGGCGCAACGCCCGGCCATCGAGAACTGGCCGTTCTACATCGCCTTCAACATGTTCCGCTCCGCCGGCATCGTGCAGGGAGTCTACAAGCGGGGCCTCGACGGCAACGCGAGTTCCGAGCACGCGCTGGAATACGACAAGGCCGCGCGCGAGCGTGCCGAGCGGGGCTGGGGGATCGTGCAGGAGATGCTGCGCGGGTAGGAGTTCGACTCCCGGTCAGCCGAGACCGAGAACGCCGTAGTTTCCGTCGAGAATCAGTCGGACGGATACGTAGATTCCAAACAGCGGCACCAGGACCCAGAGGGAATTGGCCAGGTGGACGTGGAGCGCCGCTTCCAGGGCGCCCAGCCGCCTGTGGCGCCCCGCGACAAAGAAGCTCACCCAGTATCCGGATGTGACGTAGACCCACTGCCAGAAGAGCATGGCGCCGATAGCGCCGGCGATGGTGGCCGGCAGGAACGGAACCGTGAACGTGGCGTAGAGGACCAGCGATGGCAGGGGCGTAACGAAGCCGTTACCGATATCGCAGGTGAAGCCGAACGAACGCCTGTCGGCATAAGAGCCGTCGTACAGCGAGTAGCTCGCCCAGATGTCCGCCCAGAAGGACGCGGAGAGCGCGTTGCGCGCCGTCACGCGTTGCTGGAGGAACAGCCGTGCGGGGGATCGTTGCCGCTGTTCGCGCTGCTCGCGCCAGAAGACCACCCGCCGCTCGATGTAGTCCCTCCGAAGGTAGAGGCAGATCTCCCAGTAGCTCACCACCAGGTTGAGCGAGAAGAAGAAGCTGAGCAGGACGTGGAGTGAGTCGAGACTTCCGTTCAGCAGGAAGCGCAGGGCGATGGCCGGCATGCAGAGGACGGCGACGGCAACGACGATGAACAGCCAGACGGTCATCGACGGTCTATCCCGGTCCGCACGGGTTGGCGGACCTTGAGTTCACCGCGAGTGTCGTGTCACACGCCACTAGAGCATCTCCTCCGCAATCAGCGTCAGGGCTTCGTTGGAGCCGCCGCCGATCATCAGGGTCGAGACGTTCGTCCCGCTCCAGCGCTGCAGGCGCTCGCGGATGCGGTCCGCCGGACCGACCAGGTGGCAGGCGTCGATCAGTTCGGCCGGTACCGCCGCCATTGCCTCGTCGCGGCGGCCGGAAAGGTAGAGGTCCTGGATCCGGACAGCGGCTTCCTCGAAGCCCATCGTCTTCGCGTAGTCATTGTAGAAGTTCCGGCCGCGCGCCCCCATGCCACCGATGTAGAGCGCCATGTTGCCCCGGATGGGGCGCATGCACTCTTCCACGCTATCGCCCATGACGACCGTCACGAAAGGCGCGAAATCGAACTCCGTGGCGGACCTGCCGGCCGCCTCCAGTCCCTCGCGAACAGGTTGCTCGAATACTGAGCACTTCTCGGGGTCCATCCAGATCGGGAAGAACCCGTCGGCGACTTCCGCCGCCGCCCGCACGCCTCTCGGCGTGATGCTGGCCGCGTAGATCGGAACGTGCTCGGTGCAGTGCAGAATGCTCTTCAGTGGCTTGCCAAGACCGGTGGCGCCGGCACCGGAAAAGGGCAGCTGGTACTGGTCGCCGTTGAAGACCACGGGTTCCTCGCGCGCGAGAATCTTCCGGACGATCGCAACGTATTCCTTGAGCCGCGTGACGGGTTTGCCGTAGGCGACGCCGTGCCAGCCCTCTACCACCTGCGGGCCGGATGCGCCCAGGCCGAGCATGAAACGCCCGCCGGAAAGCTGCGCCAGGGTCATGGCGGTCATGGCCGTCATGGCGGGCGTTCGGGCGGCCATCTGCATGATCGCGGTGCCTACGCGAATGCGCTCGGTCTGCGCCAGGATCCATGCCGCCGGAGAGACCGCGTCCGCGCCGTAGGCTTCGGATGTCCACACGGAGTCGTAGCCGAGTGTCTCCGCGTGCCGAATGCGGTCCATGGGGAGGTGGACAACGCGGCCGCCATAGCCGCCCAACAGGCCGAGTTTCATGGATTCGCTTCCCTTGTATTGGTGGTGTTACGCGGCGACCCGGGACAGGTACTCGATGATGTCGTTCGATTCGTAGAGCCAGGTGGACTCGCCGTCGGGCCTGGTGATCTTGAGACACGGCACCGTGGAACGCCCTCCGCCGATGCAGAGTTCGCGGAACGCAGCCATGTCGCGCATGGTGTCGCGCATGGGCATTTCAATGCCGGATCGGTCCAGGAACGCGCGCACGCGCCGGCAGAACGGACAGGCGTCGTACTGGTAGAGCACGTATTGTTCGTTCATGCCGCGAATTGTGACACACTCGGACCATGGCAAGGAGAGTTCGAAAGGCCGAAGACAAGATTCGCCTCATCCGCTACGCGAGCATAGGGTTCGTCGCGCTCGTCGCCGTGCTGACAGTGGCGGTCGGGCTCATTTACGGCACCGGTACCGGGGGAGAGATCGCCGAGGATGACCATTACCGGCTGATCGAGGGTGCGCGGGCATCCCGGGCGCGGACCGTGGAGGTGGTCGAGTACTTTTCCTACACCTGCGTGCTGTGCCGCAACTTCGAGCCGATGCTTGAAGATTGGCAGGAGGCCCTGCCGGAGGGGGCGAGTTTCCGCCGCGCGCATGTCGGATTCTCGGGCGGAGCGGAAATCCTGGCGCGTGCCCACGTGGTACTTGGCCAGCAGCAGGCACTCGAAGCGAATCACCAACGCCTGTTTCGGGCCATTCACGACCGCAATCGCCAGTTCACTGGCCGCCAGCAACTCGCGGATTTCGTCGATGGTTACGGCGTCGAGCGGGATGCGTTCCTGGCCGCCATCGATCAGCCGGGCGTTCGCAGGGCCGTCGCGGCGATCGATCGCGCATTTCGCGACGCGGACCTGGTCGGAGTGCCGGCGATGGTGGTGGCGGGCAAATACGTCGTCAACATGGAACTCGGCCGCAAGCAGGCCCTCGCGGTCGTGGATCAACTGGTGCGCGAGGAACTCGAAGCGCGGGCGGCCGAGGCCTCACAGGGCGAAGCTACGGGTCACACGCGCGGCCGGGTTAACTGATCCAGCGCGGACGCGGCGTAGATGCGGGTATCCCGGAGACTGCCGTCGTTGGCGATCAGGTCCTTCTTCATCAGTGATTGCAACGTGAAGCCGAGGCGTTCGGCAACTCGCCAGCTGCGCCTGTTGAGATCGTCCATGCGGATTTCGACCCGCTTCGCGCCCAACTCGAAAAGGGCCCTCGCGAGCCACCATGTGGACTCGCTGACGTAACCCTTGCCCGTTTCCCCGGTCCGGCACCAGTACCCGATCTCGAAGCCGGGCAGGTTCCAGTCGATGCGCGGCATTCCCGTGGCACCTATGAGGCGGCCGGTGTCCCGGTGCAGTATCAGGAGTTCCGCGCTGCTTCCGTTGTTGTAGCGAACGGCGGCGTCCCGCGCGAATGCCTCCGACTGCTCGACGGTCGGCAGTTCCCTCGCCCATTGCATCCACCGGGACAGTTCCGCGAACGATTCGTGCACGGCCTGGTTGATCATGTTGCCGTCTCCGGCCCGTGGCCGCCGCAACAGGAGGCGCGGCGTGACGATTTCTTCCGGCAGTCTCATTGCAACAACTGTAACCAGTGGACGACGGGGACGTCGCTGCCGTCGGCGAGATGCATCTGGCAGCCGATGTTCGCGGTGGCGATGACGTCGGGGCGGTGTTCCATCAATGCGGCCGTCTTGCGCTCCCTCAGTTCGCTCGCGATCTTGGGCTGCAGTACCGAGTAGCTTCCGGCGGACCCGCAGCAAAGGTGCGCATCCCGTACCGGAACCAACTCGTATCCGGCCCGGCTCAACAGGTCTTCGACGCGGCCGTTGATTTTCTGTCCGTGCTGAAGGGTGCATGGCGCGTGCCAGGCAACCCGATGCATGTCGTCGCGCTTGCCGAACTCGAATTCGTGCAGGAGTTCGGAAGCATCGCAGACTTTCGCCGCGAAACGCGTGGCAGCCGCCGCGTAATCCGGTGCCGAAGCCAGGATACGATGATACTCCTTCAGCGTGACGCCACAGCCGGTCGCCGAGGAAACGATGCGTTCCGCATTGGACCAGTCCATCGCGTCCAGGTTGTGCGCGATTTCGGACCGCGCCCGCTCGGCGTTCCCGAGATGCAGGTTCAGTCCCCCGCAGCAGCCCTCGTTGGGGTCGAACCGGGCCGCCATGCCCCGATCCGCGAGCAGTTTCCTGAAGTGCGCGTTCACTTCCGGCGTCATTACGCGCTGCACGCAGCCTTGCAGCAACAGCACTCCGCCGGTGCCCGTCTCCGCATCCGGCTCCGGTGGACGGCGCAGCATCGCCCGCAGGTGCCGGGGCGCCAGGCGTTCGAACGGCAGGGCGGCCCGAAGCCATCGCCGCAGCTTCTCGGGGCGGGGGACGATGCGCGTCAGCCACCAGCGAACAAGGCGCTCGAAGAGACCGCGCCTCGGGCGGCGCTCGAGAAACTCGCGGCCGATTTCGAGCAGTTCCCCGTACCTGACGCCGGACGGGCAGGTCGTCTCGCAGGCGCGGCAGGTGAGGCAGCGGTCGAGGTGCGTTGTGACGGCGGCATTCGGGGTCTCCCTCTCCAGCATGCCCTTGATCAGGTAAATGCGTCCCCGGGGGCCGTCGAGTTCGTTGCCGAGCACCTGGTAGGTCGGGCACGTCGCATTGCAGAACCCGCAGTGCACGCAGGATCTCAGGATCGCGTTCGCGCGTTCGCCGTCCGGCGTCGCCAGGAACTCTGCCGGGAGGTCAGTCTGCATTCGACAGGAGTTCCGCGTTCAGGATGCCGGCGGGGTCGAAGGCGGCCTTCAGCCGGCCCATGTATTTCCTTACTGCCGGGGCGACATCGGCGAGGCGGGGCGGAAACGACGCCGCGTACCCGCCGGCGGCGTGCGCGGTGGCCCGCACGGCGTCCGCGTCGGCGTGGGTTCGCCACCAGACCCTGGCGCCGGCCCACTCCGTCAGGGTGTCAGTTTCGGCGAAGGTGCTCCCGAGCGGTAGGGAGAGCATCCATAGACGGCCGGAGCCTTCAGCCGGGGAATCTGCCCCGGCCGCCGACGCGTGAGAAAGCGTTGGCATTCCCCCCGTCGGTGGAGGCGTACTTCCATGGAAGCCCGAGAAGAAGGGATGGGTGTGATCGCGCACGCCCTCGAAGAACACATCGTCTTCGACCTCGAGGTCGAGATCGAGTCCCTCTGCCGCGTGCGCAGTAGCCTCATGGCTGCCAGACAGTCGAATGCGCAGCACGCCGCCGCAGTAGGCGGTGGCCGTCACCGGCAGGGGCCGGCGAAGCAGGTCCGAAGTCAGTCCGTGCGCCGTTTCGGGCGTACATTCCCGGGCCAGCGTTACCGAGGTTTCCGACAGGGGGCGAACGCGAAGACTGACGTCCAGCAGGAGTCCGAGGGTGCCGAAGGCCCCGACCATCAGCCTGGAGACGTCGTATCCCGCGACGTTCTTCAGCACCTGTCCGCCAAAGGAGAGTCTCTGGCCCAGGCCGTTCACGATGGTGACGCCGAGAAGGGCGTCGCGCACCGAGCCAAACCAGGGTCGACCCGGCCCGGAGAGCCCTGCCCCCACGGCCCCGCCGAGCGTGCCCCGGCCGCCGAACCGCGGTGGTTCAAAGGGCAGCGCCTGACCGGCATCCGCGAGGGTCGATGCGATGTCGTCCAGATGCGAACCGGCGCGGGCGGTGACGACCAACTCGTCGGGACGATAGTCGACGACACCTTCATGGCCCGCCGTCGCGACCGTTTCCGACCCCTTGGGTGCGCCCGACTTGCTGCCGCTGCCAACGATGGTGATGGAACGCCCGGCCTCCCCGGCAGCGGCGACAGCGGCGGTGAGCGACTCGGCGCGGTCCCCGTCGGGCGCCACTAGAAACGTTCCAGTTCCGCGTGCGGCAGTGCGCCCCCACGGACATGCATGCCGCCGAGTTCCGAGCAGCGGGCGAGCGTGGGGATCGCCTTTCCGGGGTTCATCAGGCCCTCGGGGTCGAAAGCGGCTTTCAGCCGATGGAACTGGTCGAGTTCCGCGTCCGTGAACTGGGCACACATCGCGTCGAGTTTCTCGACCCCGACACCGTGCTCGCCTGTGACGGTGCCGCCTCGGGCGACGCAGAGCTTCAGGATCTCGCCGCCGAACTCCTCGGCCTTTTCGAGTTCTCCGGGCCGACTGGCGTCATAGAGGATGAGCGGGTGCAGGTTGCCGTCGCCGGCGTGAAAGACATTTGCCACGGGCAGGCCGAACCGCTCCGACATCGCCCCGATCTCCGCCAGGACGCTCCCCAGTTCACGGCGCGGGATGGTACCGTCCATGCAGTAGTAGTCGGGCGCCATCCGGCCTGCGGCGGGAAAGGCGGCCTTGCGTCCGCGCCAGAGTGCTTCGCGTTCCGCCTCTCCCGAGGCGATGCGCACCTCCGCTGCACCCGCCTGGTCCAGGATGCCGCGTACGGTCTCGACATCAGCCTCGACACCCTTGTCCGTGCCATCGAGTTCGCACAGCAGGATGGCCGCGGCGTCGCGCGGATACCCGGCGTTGGCATAGTCTTCGGCGGCGTTGATGGCGAGCGCGTCCATCATTTCGAGTCCAGCCGGAATGACGCCGCCCCGAATGATTGCGGCGACGGCGTCGCCGGCACGCCGGATATCGTCGAACGCGGCGAGTAGCACGCGCTTGGCGAACGGTTCGGGCAGCAGTTTCACGGTCACTTCGGTGACGACGCCGAGCATCCCCTCCGACCCCACCATCGCGGCCATCAGGTCGTATCCCGGTGCGTCGAGGGTCTTGCCGCCCAGCACGAGCTCGTCGCCTTCGAGGGTCTGCACCGTCATGCCGAGCACGTTGTTGAGCGTCAGGCCGTACTTCAGGCAGTGCACGCCGCCGGAGTTCTCCGCCACGTTGCCGCCGATGCTGCAGGCGATCTGCGACGATGGGTCGGGCGCGTAGTAGAGGCCGAAGGGCGCCGCCGCCTCGGTGATCTTCGCATTCGGAACGCCGGGTTCGACCCGCGCTGCGCGGGCCTGGGGGACCACCTCCAGGATTCGGTTCATCTTCGTGAGCGTCAGCAACACGCCGTCGGCGAGCGGGCGCGCGCCGCCGGAAAGGCCGGTCCCGGCACCGCGCGTGACCACCGGCACGCGATGCTCGCGGCAGATGCCCAGCACCGCGCGAACCTGCCTGGCCGTCTCGGGAAGGGCGACGACCCAGGGCTTTTGCCTGATCGCCGTGAGGCCGTCGGTTTCGAAGGGTGTCAGCGCGTGGGTGTCGGTGACGACGCTGCCGGCGGACAGTTCATCCCGCAGGAGCTTGATGACCCGGGGGTTACGCATGAGGCGTGTGACGCCCTCCTCTGGGTTGTCGTCACCGCGACGGGATTATACGCGGCGAAGTGGGCGGACATGGAACCGCGTGGCCTGTGACGGTTCCCATAGGGGTGCGAGTGAGGTCAAATACGGGAATACCCGAAGACCGCCAGGTGGATTCCATGAGAAGTTGGGCGAAGTGGCTCGTGCTCGCCGTGTTGGGCACATTCCCGGCCGTTGCCGATGAAGCGTCGGTGATGGTGCTCGTAGGCGACGCTTCCGCGTTCTACACGAACGGGGATTTCGTGGTGTTCGATCAGAAGCGCGCCGGTGGTGGTGCGGCGATGATGATGACAGCCGCGCCGTCGGATGATGCGTCCAATGAACCGGACCCCGGCGTCCTCGCCAGGGCGCCCATCGGCCCGGACGGCAGGTTTCACCTGGAAATCGCGGTCGAAGAACCCCGCATGGTCTCCTTTTACGTGGAGAATGCGGTGAGCCCCGAAGGATACCGCTGGGGGCGGGTCAGCGGACTCCGTTTCATCCTGGAGCCGGGCGAACTGAATCTGAAAATGTCCTCGAGCAGCCGTTTCGTCGTGCGAGGCGGCTACTACAACGATGCCGTGTACAACTCGTGGCGGCTCTCGGACGAGTACATGGCTGCAGACGCCGAGTACCAGAAGTTGACGAAGCCGGTGGAGGGGGCGTCGAAAGAGGAGGAAGAACTGCGCTGGGACCGCATGCTCGAGGCGCAGAAGAACGCCTCCAGGCTGGAAATGGAAGGCATGTCCAGGACCGCGCGGACCCACCCGGACCCGATGGTAAGGCGCCTCGCGATCGAGTCGACGTGGCTTTTCGGCCCGTGGATCCTCGAAGCCCTGCGCAGCCTCGCCCAGTTGACGCCTGACGACCCGTGGGTGGTCGAACGCCTGGCCGGGGCGGAAGCCGCCGAGGCGCAATGGGCGCAGGAAAGGCAGTTGGGAGTCGGCGACCCGTGCCTCGATTTCACGGGGGAAACGCTTGCGGGCGAGTCGGTGCAACTGGCCGAAGTGCGGGCGGACAACCGCTACGTGCTGCTCGACTTCTGGGCGTCCTGGTGCGGCTCCTGCCGGGTGGAGTTTCCGCACATGATGGAGGCCTACGAACTTTTCGGCGACCAGGGTTTCGAGATCGTCTCGTTCACCATCGATGAGGATCGAGAGGCCTGGGAAGTGGCGTCCGCCGACGAGGACCTGCCGTGGATCGACCTGGGAATGGGCCCGGAGTCCGAGGCGCCCGCCGCATACAACGTCAGGGGTGTGCCGGACAGCTACCTGATCGATGCACACACCGGTGAGATCCTTGCCACCGACCTGCGACGCCACCATCTGCGGCGAAAGCTCGTGGAACTGTTCTCAGGCGCGCCGTCGGCGGGTGAGGGCTAGCCACATGGGTACAAGAACAGTCATCAAGAATGCCCGGATCGTCAACGAAGGCGCGACTGTGGAAGGCGATCTCGCCATTCGCGACGGGCGCATCGAGCGAGTCGGGGGAACGATCTCCGGGGATGTCGAGATCGACGCCGCCGGCGCGTGGCTGATGCCGGGGATGATCGACGACCAGGTGCACTTCCGGGAACCGGGATTCGAGCACAAGGCCACCATTCAGACGGAGTCGGCGGCCGCCCTGGCGGGGGGCGTGACGAGCTACATGGAGATGCCCAACTGCATTCCCCAGACCATCGACGCGGGGGCTTTGGACGACAAGCATCGGCGCGCGGCTGCGAAGTCCGCCGCGAACTACGCCTTCTATTTCGGCGCCACGAACGACAACCTCGAGGCGATCAAGGCCGTCGACCCCCTGAAAGCCTGCGGCGTCAAGGTGTTCATGGGCGCGTCCACGGGCAACATGCTGGTGGACGACGAGGACGCCCTGGAAAGCATCTTCGCGTCGAGCCCGCTGGTCATCGCGACGCATTGCGAGGACACGCCGACGATCCTCGCCAACGAGGCGCGGGCGCAGGCGGAATACGGCGATGCGATCCCCATCGAAATGCACCCCCGGATCCGCTCCGAGGAAGCCTGCTACAAGTCGTCGAGTCTGGCGGTGGAACTTGCGCGCCGCCACGGCAGCAGGCTGCACGTGCTGCATCTCACGACCGCGCGCGAACTTGAGCTGTTCGAGACGGGTCCCGTCGAGGGCAAGCGCATCACGGCAGAAGTCTGCGTGCACCATCTCTTTTTCGACGAGACGGACTACGCTACACGCGGCGCGGACATCAAGTGCAACCCGGCGATAAAGACGCCGGACGACCGGCGGGCGTTGCGGGCGGCCGTGCTGGAGGACCGCATCGACGTCATCGCGACGGATCACGCTCCGCATACGCGCGAAGAGAAGGGCTTGCGCTATGCGGACTCGCCGGCGGGCATGCCGCTGGTGCAGCACGCGCTACTGAGCCTGCTCGAGCATATGCCGGTGGAAACGGTGGTGCAGAAGACGGCCCATGCGCCGGCGCTCCGCTACAGCGTCAGGGAACGTGGCTTCCTGCGGGAAGGCTATTGGGCGGACCTGGTGTTGATCGACCCGGGCGGGACTACGCCGGTGGATGACGAGCGCCTCTACTACAAGTGCGGATGGTCACCGTTTTCCGGAGTGACCTTCGGATCGCGGGTCACCCACACCTTCCTCAATGGGCACCTGGTGTTCTCGGACGGAGAAGTGCGCGACACGTCCCGCGCGATGGCGCTGGAATTCGATCGTTAGCGCCATGAATCCCGTCAGCCCTTCGGGCGCGCCCTCTTAGCCCGCTGCGCCCAAATGTAGGCATCCGACTGACAGGTTTTTGAGAAATGTCAGATGCCGGTTTGCGAGGCTGGCCGCTTGACTTGGGGATGCGATGGGCGGACGATTTCTGGCGATGAATCCATTGGCTGCGTGAGCGCGGAATCGAGAGACGGGACAATCGAATGCTTGTACGACCGAACGGAGAGCAGCGGCTGGTTAACGCGATAGCCAGCGCCGGGCTGGTGGGGCGCATCGCCACAGGCGAAGCCGAGAGGCCCCGCGCGTATCGGAACCGCGGCGCGGCGGGCATCGCCAAGCCGAGAGCAAGGCTCCGGCGCGAGACCGCCATGCGCGGCGTCAATACGCGTGTCGGGCACGAATGATGGCTGCCAAAATGGACGTCGGCGGCTATTCGACCGATGAGCGTCTTGCGCGACTGGAGACCCACTTGCTGCATATGGCCACCAAGGCATGGGTTCTCGGAGGCGTGGTAGGCGGCATGGTGGCGGCGGCGACCCTGACGCTTGCCATCATCAAGCTGTTTGCCGTATAGCCAGAAGACGAGTTACCAACCACCGTCCTCTCGAAGCTCCGGCAACCCGGCGCGCGCGGACCGTTTTCCCATGCGTTGCAGCCCCCTGTACCGTTATGTCTCGGCCGTCGGCTCCGCTTCCACCACGAGCGAGTGGGATGCGGCGCGTTCGAGATCCTCCGGCAGTGGGGTTCGGTCCTTCGCGAGACCCACTTCGTGGTACACGGCGTCTCCGGGGAACTGAGTCAGGTAGCCGGCCAGCAGTTCCCGGACCGCTGCCGGATCGTCGTCGATGACACGCGCGGTGCAGACGACATCGCGACCGCGTATGCGCAGTACCACTGTCGGGTCATGCTTGAGGTTCGGCCACCACTTCGCGTCCCGGTTCGTGAACCAGCGGATCGTCGTGCCGACCCTGATGTAGCGCACTGGCGTCGTGTAGGCGCGACCCGTCACCCGCCCGGTGAACGTGATCAGCATCAGGCTTTTACTCACCAGGGCATGCAGGGGCGAGCGCAGCAGCAACCGCATGCCGGCATTGATGACCACGAAGAGGGGTTCCGGGATTCTCACGGCCCGCGGGACTCAGGAAAGCGCGCGTTCGGCTTCGGACCGCGCCCACTTGTAGTCGGCCTTGCCGTTGGGGGCACGCCTCACCTCGTCCACGAACACGACGCGTTTGGGTGACTTGTATCCGGCGAGGTGGCCGTGGGCGAAGTCGATCAGGTCCTGCTCGGAGATCGGGTTGCGGGCCGAAGCGACCGCGACGACACGCTGGCCGAAACGTTCGTCGTCGATGCCGACGACGAGACAGTCGTAGACCTCTGCGTGTCTCTTGAGGGCTTCCTCCACTTCCTCCGGATAGACCTTCTCGCCGGCGGTATTGATGCAGTTGCTGCCACGGCCGAGGAGCGTGATGGAGCCGTCGGCCTCCACGGTCGCCCAGTCGCCGGCGAAGCTGTACCAGATGCCATCGATCTCCCTGAAGGTCTCGGCGGACTTCACCGGATCCTTGTAGTACCCGAAGGCTGCCGTACGGCCACTCGCCAGCATACCGACTTCACCGGATCCGGGTTCGACATCGCGACCGGCTTCCGTGAAAACCCGGACCCCCGAGTTGATCCTGAACCTGGCGGTTTCGACGGGGTTGTCGCGCGTCGAGACGGACGTGGCGAGACCCCCTTCGGTCGAACCCATGGTGTCGAGCAGGGTCATGGCCTGGTGCTCGAGCAGCCTCTCCTTGACTTCGGCGCTCCACATGACGCCACTGGAAACGATCTGTTTCAGCGAGGAGATGTCGTAGGGAATACTTCGTGCGCTGGCGTCGTCCAGCGCATCGAGCATGGGTCTCGCGAATGCGTCGCCGACGATGGTCACGGTCGTGCAGCGGTTTCGCTCTATCTCGCCCCATATCAGGTGCGGGTCCAGACCGAGCTTCGATATCGTCACAATCGTGCCCCCGCCGAGCAGCGGCATCATGGCTCCCAGCCACATGCCGGTGCCATGCATCAGTGGACAGGCCGTGAGGCTGATGGGCTGGTCCTCCCGCTCCGACAGTTCCCGGATGACCGCCGGCACGTCCTCGACCTGTTTCGGCGCGGCGTCGCGGCTGCCTAGAAGGAAGGCGGTGAGCCCGAAGACGAAGGGGTGGTGGTGGTACATCACGCCTTTCGGCATGCCGGTGGTACCCCCTGTGTAGAGCATGTAGATGTCGTCGCCGGGCCGTTCCATGCGATCCAGCGGCGGGTTTCCCCGGATGACCTGTTCGTAGTCGAAGGCGTCGGGGAGGAGAGTCTCCGTGCCGTCATCGACCTGGACGTAGGTCGTAACCCGTGGTAGCCGGTCGCGGATTTCCCAGATGCGTGCCGCGTAGCAGGCCTGGAAGAAGACGACTTCGGCGTCGGAGTTGTCGAGCAGGTAGACGAGCTCGTCGAACTTGTAGCGGTAGTTGACGTTCACCGGGACGCCGCGCGCCTTGAAGATGCCGTACTGTGCTTCGAGATACTCGTTCGAGTTGTGAAGGTAGATGGCTGCCTTGCCATCGGGACGCAGACCACGCGACTGCAGGAATCGGGCGAGCCGTGCCGCGCGGTCGTCGTACTCCCGCCAGGTTCTCCTCACGTCGCCGCAGGCGAGCGCGTCGCGGTTGGGAATCTCGTCAGAGATTGCCTCCCAGACGGAGGCGAAGTGCAGGTCCATCGCGGATCTTTCAGTGGAATCGGGGATTGAAACTAATGAATCGGCGTGTGGATGTCACGTTTGCCGCAGACAGCGAAAGCGTCCGCCGCCGCTTGGGCACTCGGCAGGAAAGCGCATTGCCGCGGCCGGTCATCGCGCAGGTGGGAGCAGATGCGTCAATTGTTGGTGATTTTCGCCACAAAATATGGTGTGAATGTGGTGAGAATGTGGCGCGAACGCGGCTCAATCGATGCAGCGAATCAGGAATCGATCCGTGCATTTACACGCGATTCGGGTGGAATTGGCCGGATTCCCATGCCAGGCGGTGTCTTGACGGCGCCTGAAACGTCTCGACCGGAAAAATACGCTACGCGAATTGAACTTGGCACGTTTCTTGATGCCAAAGAATGTACCGGATGTGTTGAGATTAAGGCGTCATGTTCAGACTGTCGCGAATACACGCGCCGCGCGGCACGCTGGCGGCGTTTGCCCTGGTCGCCGTGGCGATGCTCCTGTTCGGCATCATCGCGCAGGCGCATGGACCGGTCGCTGCTCCTTCGGCCTGCATGGCCGGACTCGACGCGTCACTGGTAACAATCCCGGAACGGTAGGAGGCCCGAATGAGCTACGAAGCGGACGAAGTCGGCCGCGATCGCCTCGCGCTGGATTACAGCCAGCGCTGGATCGGAGGCGTTTGCGCCGGATTCGCAAACTACTTTGATATCGATCCGGCGTTCATACGGGTCGGCCTGGTCGTGACCGGGCTCTTCTTCCCCAAGATCGTTGTCGCCGCCTACCTGATAGCCTGGCTCGTCCTCGATCGCCGCGAACCACGATAAGGGTCATCTTTCCGGTAAACCACCCGCAGTAGGCGGTGAGTCAGAAAGGACTTCGGAATGCGCTCCGCCCGTCTCGCACGCCGCGGCGAGTACATTGCACCAGTCTATTGTCGTGTCCTCGAGGATGTTACAGGGGTCCGCGCCTATGCCGGCGCACTTGATCATCATCTCCGTCAGGCCGTCCGCGATGATCTTGCGTACCAGGCCGTAGTCGGGCCTGGTGAGCAGATCATGTGCGGTCAGGGGCGTCTCGCGCCAGGCCCGTTCGTCAAGGTCCTGGGCGACACGAATCCAAAGCAGTTCTTTGATCGGCACTTTCCCACGCAGCGATGCGAGGTCTCCCAGGGTGCTCCCGATGAGCGGCCACAAATCCTCCTCCTCTATCTCCTCTGTGAAATCGGTGAGCGGCGCGGATGTGGGATTCGCTGCGTAGTCTGACGCGGCAACGCTCATCGATGACACTATTCCCATGGCCACGCCGGCGAGGCGCGCTTTGGGGTCCTCCAGGAGGAGATATTCAGGAGACGCGTGCGTTCCGGCCAGGGTTTCCTCGTTTACGCGCCTCTCGGCGAGAACCCATGCGACATCGGCAGTAGTGACGCCGGGAAGCGAGGCGCGCAACGCTCGAGGCGTGTGTTCGGTCCCCTGAGCCCGGTTCCAGGCCGTCGTGAAATCGGTCCAGAAGCTGATGTCATGATCGGACTCGGGCGCGCCCGGCGGAGCGACGGGCACTTCCGCCGCCGCTGCGCCCACCGCACAAATCAATGCGGCGAGCGCGCGATGGATTTTCGTGGTCATGTCGTTGCGTCCCGGGGGGATCGTCCAACGGAGTATAGGGTCCTCGGGGAGCGGGACAAGGAGCTGTTCCGGCTGACTACATTCGGCACCGAAGGATCAAACGGCCTTCCGGCGCGGGAAGGTACGCGTTTCGGGGTCAGCTTTCGGGCGTCCCCACAACGACCGTCCCGGCAATTGGCCGCAGCCCGCAACCGGGGTACGCTCTACCCCGATGTACCTGCTCGAATACCGTGTTCCCATCAGCGCCGCGTTGCTGGTGTTTTCGTTCGCGTCGGTATTCGTCCTCACGAGTCAGAGCGGCTCCAGTTTTCCGACCTATGTGCTCGCGATCCTGACCCTCGCGGGGTGCAGCCGCTGGTCGGGGGTCTGGCTTGACTGGACTTTCCTGTGCGTCGTGGCACTGGTCGGCTACCTGGCGGCTTCGACCCTGTGGTCGGACCCGTTCGACACCCGGGACGCGTTCAGCCAATGGGGCAAGGCGCTCCTGGTAGCGTGTTTCGTCGTGGCGGCGGCCGAGGGATTCCGCACTGACTGGTTCTTTCGGAGGCTGACCCTGACGATCGCCCTGTTCGCGGGCGCGGCATCTGTGGTAGCCCTGGTCCGGTTCTTCGCGTTCCCGCCGGACGATGGCCGCCTGAGCGGCTTCGGCCAGCTCGAATGCCAGGTGTGCGCGGCGCTGATATTCGGCGTGGCACTGCTGTGCTCGCTGTACTGGGTGTTCGAGGCGCCGTCGCTGCGCTTCAGAGTGTGGGCCGTGTTGAACGCGCTGTGCCTGGTGTCGGCCGTGGCGTTGACGGACTCCCGGAATGCCTGGGTGGCCGTGCCGTTCGCCTGTATCGTCTATGTCGTTTCCCGGCGCTCGAAGTCATCGGCCACGTTTGCCGTGGTCGTGATTGTCTTCGCAGCTTTGGCGCTGGCTCTCGTGGGAGGGCTGCTGGCTAGTCCCGCAAGCGAATTCCTGCTGCCGCGCGGCGACAGTTTCCGGCCGGCAATCTGGGCGGAAATCCTCTCCCGTACGCTGGCGGGGGGACCGTGGCTGGGTAACGGCGTATTGACGGATGACAGCGTCTTTATTGGCTGTTACCTGCTGGCGCACCCGCACAACCTGTACCTCGCGGTCCTGTTCCAGGGCGGACTCGTCGCGGCTGCCCTGTTCGCCGCCGTGCTCGCGCTTTCCATACGAACCCTGCTCCTGAACTTCGCGCGGGAGGAGGCGAAGCTCGCGCTCGGAATCTATGCGCTGGCGTTGCCTGCCTACCTGCTCGACGGCCACGAACTGCTCACCAGGATAGGCTGGACGTGGCTGCTGGTCTGGTTGCCGGTCGCGATCAGCGTCGCGCTAAGCGGCGGCGGCCGACTCGATGACGCGAATCGTTTCGGCGGCGGCTGAGTCCCAGGAGAAATCCATGGCCCGCCGCCGGGCGGCGTCGGACAATCGTGATCGGAGCGAGGTGTCCGTCATCATGCGCTTCAGTCCGCGGGCGATGTCATCGATGGATGTCGGATCGACGAACAGTCCCGCATCGCCGGCAATCTCCGGCATGGCGGACGTATTGCCGGTGAGCACGGGCTTGCCGAAGGTCATCGCTTCGATGATCGGCAGGCCGAAGCCCTCGTAGAGACTTGGCATCGCGACAAAATCGCAACCGGCGTACTGCGCAAGCAGGTCTTCGTCTTCCAGTGACCCCAGGGCATGAACGCGGGACTCCAGCCCATGCGCCTGGACGAGAGCTTCCGGCTTTGGCATGCGCCAGCCCGCGCCGCCGACAAGATGGAGGTCGTGTTGCACGTCGTCCCTGATTCGCTCGAACGCCGCCAGCAGGCGGTGGAGGTTCTTTCTCGGCTCGAATGTCCCGACGAAGAGTCCGAACGGTCGGGCCACCGGGGCGGCGGGAATCTCCGATGCGGTGGTGAACGATCCCTCGCGTATGAGGGTCGTCTTGTTGGCGACCTCGGGAAAGTGGCGTTCGATGGAGCACCTGGTCGCACGCGAAACCGCGATGAGACGACGCGCTCGACGAATGGAGCGCGGCATCGTCGCGCGCTCGAGGAGGTATCCGAGTGGTCTCATTGTTGCCGGTGCGTGCTTCCACACCAGGTCATGGACGGTGACGACGGCGGGAGTCCTCAGCCCGATCGGCAGGCGGTGCCGGGGCGACCAGAAGACGTCTGCCTGGTCGAGCGCCGCCCAGCGCGGAAACATCACCTGCGCATGCAGTTCGTCCACACGATTCGGCCTCCGTACCACGACATTCCCCCGAGCGGCACGAGCGGTCATGTCGGCAGAACGAACCGATGTCGCCCAGGCGGACCCCGGGCCGTAGAGAAACCATTCGTGGTTGGATTGCTGCGGCATCCGTCGCAGCAGTTCGGTCAGGTATCGACCGATGCCCGTCTTCGGCGCGATCAGCGGACGCGCATCGACGGCGATTCTCACCGGCCGTCGGTTTCCCGGATATGCGCGCCGTTGCTGCGCTGTTTTTCCGCGTCGAGTGCGTGGGAGGTCTTCTGACTGAGACTGCGGTAGATCGCGTCGTAACGTTCGCCCATCAGGTCGCCGGTGAAGAGTTGATCGAACCTTTGCCGGGCTCGCCTTCCCATGGCGCACGCCAAGTCCGGACAGTCGTGGATGCGGTCCATCGCCTGGCGCAGCGAGGGAGGGGATCCCGGAGCCACGACCAGCCCGGTTTCGCCGCCGATGTTGACGTGGCTGGTGCCCGATCCCGCTTCCGTTGAAATCAGTGCCTTGGAGTACATCGCGCCTTCCAGCAACGCCACGCCGAAGGCCTCGGTGCGCAGGTAGGACGGAAAGACCACGCCGCGGCAAAGCGACAGCAGTGCCACCTTTTCCTCGTTCGACACGTAACCGGTGAAGTCGACGTTATCGAGGCGTAGCCGCTGCGCCTGGTCGAGCAGTTCGCGTTCCGTGGGACCCGACCCGGCGATGACCACGCGGAAAGGCGCGCCGGGGCACGCGTCGAGGAGGATATGCAATCCCTTGTAGTAGCGCAGGACGCCGATGAAGAGGAAGAAACCCTCTCCGTACTTGTCCCGCATCCGGGCGCGAATGCGGGGACAGACCTTCGGATACGTGTGTTCGTTCAGGCCGATGGGTACGATCTCCACCTTGTCCTGGAAACGGCGCAGCACGTCGCTGGTGGCGAAGTAGTTGGGCGATGTGCCCACGATACGGTCGACGTTACGCAGGAACCGGTGCATCACCGGCCGATAGAGCAGCCGGAGCACGCGCTGCCGGACGATGTCGGAATGGTAGGTCAATACTGTCGGCCGCTTGACGCGGCAGGTCAGGTTCAGGACATCGCCGAACGGCCAGGGGAAGTGATAGTGGACGAGGTCGGCCCATTCGGCGAGCCGTTCGTGCATGGCGAAGGCCTGCATGGACATGCCGCAGGAAGCGACCTCGAGGTCGCGGTGCGCGCGATATACCTTCACTTCGTTGTGGCGGAGAACCCGGGGCCGGGCGTCGGCGCTAAGCGCGAGCAGGCGGTTGTCGATGCCGCGCGACTTGGTGTCAAGGCAGATCTGACGAATGAGTTCTTCGATTCCGCCCTGGCTATCGGGGAAATAGGTTCGGTAGACGTGTAGAACGCGCAATGTGCCCCCCGGCATGGCCCCCGCGCCCGGCTGGCTACCTCTCCCAACGGCCGAACGCAACGCGCTAGAATGATAGCAACAGTATGGAGACCGGCGAAATACCCACCTGGTCTCCCCGTCCGGGAGCAAGCATTTGGAGTCTATCCTTCCCGTAGTATTGGCAGGCGGATCGGGAACGCGGCTGTGGCCCCTGTCGCGCGGGCGCTTCCCCAAGCACTTCCTGTCACTGACCAGCGACCGCTCGATGTTGCAGGAAACGCTGCTTCGGGTGGCACGCCTCGACGCCATGCCGCCCTACATCGTCTGCAATGAGGAGCATAGGTTTCTCGTCGCCGAACACTGCCGCGAGATCGCCCGGCCATGTGGCGCCATCCTGCTGGAGAGCGTGGCGTGCGGCACGGCGCCCGCGGCGGGGCTGGCGGCGTGTCACGCGCGCGGGCATGGTCTGGATCCGGTGCTGCTGATCGTGCCTTCCGATCACCACATCGAACTGCCGGATGCCTTCTGCGCCACCGTGCGATCCGGGCTGGACGCGGCCGGCTCGGGCCGACTGGTCGCGTTCGGCGTTCGGCCATCGAGTCCGGACACGGGGTACGGCTACATCCGCGCGGGTGAATCGCTGGATGGCGGGCTTCGTCGAGTGGCCCAGTTTTTTGAGAAACCTGACTCGGCGACCGCGGTGGCATACGTGGAGTCGGGAGACTTCTACTGGAACAGCGGCATATTCCTCTGCCGGGCGAGCACATACCTGGAGCAACTGGGCCGCTACCAGCCCAGAATGCTCGCGTCTTGCCAGGCGGCGGTGGCCTCCGGGTCCGACCACCAGGATTTCTTCCGCCCGGGTCCGGAATTCGCGGACTCGCCGAACGACTCGATCGATTACGGCATCATGGAGAAGACGGAAGCCGCCGTGATGCTGCCGCTCGATGTGGGCTGGTCCGACGTCGGGTCCTGGTCGGCGCTGCACGGACTCCGGGCGCGCAACGAGGACAACAACGCCATCGCGGGGGATGTCATCACCCTCGACACCAAGAACTCCCTCGTGCAGGCGGACAAGCGGCTGGTGGTGACCGTGGGCGTTGACGGCCTCATGGTCGTGGATACCGCCGACGCGGTATTGATCGCGGGAGAGGGCCATACCCAGAAGGTCAAGGAAGTGGTCGGGCGCATCAAGGACCTGGACTATACGCAGTACGATGCGCATACCCGCGTCAACCGGCCCTGGGGAAGCTACGAAGTCGTGGAGGCGGGCGAGCACTACCAGGTCAAGAAGATCTCGGTGAATCCGGGCGCCCGGCTGTCGCTGCAGGCGCACCAGCACCGCTCGGAGCATTGGATCGTCGTGCGCGGCACGGCCGAGGTTACCTGCGGAGATGACACCCTGACCCTTTCGGCAAACGAATCGACCTATATTCCCCTGGGCAGCAGGCATCGGATCAGCAATCCGGGGACCGTGCCGATGGAACTGATCGAGGTGCAGGTGGGCGACTACCTTGGAGAGGACGACATCGTCCGGTTTGATGACGACTATGAGCGCGCCGATGAAGAATCCAACCGCTCCTGAGGCCAGGTGGCAGGGCGTGCGTGGAGTGTCCCGCGATTCGGGTTACGTCGGCCGCCATGGCTGCCTCGCGGGCAGGCACGGCAACAAGTAGAGCCTTACGGGTCACGGCATGACGCGCGCGCGGGATCTTGTCCTCGTCACGGGGGCGGGCGGCTACATCGGCACGACGCTGGTGCCCATGCTGCTCCGGGAAGGCTACCGGGTCCGCGCCGTGGACCGGTTTTTCTTCGGTCGCGAATTGCTGGCGGACCAGGCGGGTCTCGAAGTCATCGTCGAGGACACCCGCAAGCTGACGCCAGATCACATGGCGGGCGTGGAAGCGGTCATCGACCTGGCCGCCATTTCCAACGACCCCTCCGGCGAACTGTTCCAGGACGCGACGCTCGCCATCAACCATCGCGCGCGGGTGCGCACGGCGGGCCTCGCAAAAGGGGCCGGGGCACGGCGCTATGTCCTGCCGTCCTCATGCAGCATCTACGGGGCACAGGACGAGGGTGTCATCGCCGACGAGAGGAATCCCACGAACCCGCTTACGACCTATGCGCGGGCCAACGAACTGGCCGAACTCGGGGTGTTGCCGCTTGCGGACGAGTCCTTTTGTGTTGTCGTGGTACGACAGGCGACCGTGTACGGGCTGTCTCCGCGCATGCGTTTCGACCTGGCGGTCAACGGCATGACCTACGGTGCCTGGAAGACCGGCAAGCTGCCACTGATGCGGGACGGCACGCAATGGCGTCCAATGGTCCACGTGCGCGATACGGCGCGCGCGTTGATGTTCATGCTGGAAGCGGACGCGGCGACGGTGAACGGCGAGATCTACAACGTTGGCTCCGCGTCGAACAGCTACCAGATCCGCGCCCTTGGCGAAGCGGTCGCGGCGTGCGTGCCGGGGAACGTGGAGATCGAGTGGTACGGCGACCCGGATCGACGCAGCTATCGCGTTGCGTTCGACAAGATCGAGTCGCTGGGCTATCGCGCCGAGAAGACCGCGGAAGACGGCGTCGCCGAGATCTGCGAAGCGCTGGATGCCGGCAAGGTCGACCGTACGGTCCAGACCATCACGCTCGACTGGTACAAGGAACTGCTGCATTGGCAGACGGTCTTGCGCGATGTCGAAATGTACGGCGGAATCGTTGATATTTAGGTGCCGGGCGTGTCTGGATGGGGTGACGTCCGCAAGCAAGCAATGACGAGGCCAGAAGAAACTGCATGAAGGGCATCATTCTCGCGGGGGGCGCTGGGACGCGTCTTTATCCCCTCACGCTCACGGTTTCGAAACAACTGCTGCCCGTGTACAACAAGCCGATGGTGTTCTACCCGTTGAGCATCCTCATGCTGGCGGAGATCCGGGAGATTCTCATCATCTCCTCCCCAGGGCATCTCGAGAGCTACCGGCACCTGCTGGGCGACGGCAGCCGACTGGGCATGCGGCTCGACTATGCGCCGCAACCGAAACCGGATGGATTGGCCCAGGCGTTCCTGATCGGCAGGGACTTCATCGACGGCGATGCCTGCGCGCTGGCCCTCGGCGACAACATATTCTTCGGCAACGGGCTGACGGAAAGACTGCGCGCAGCGTCTTCGCGCCCGCGGGGCGCCACGGTGTTCGGCTATCGCGTGCCGGACCCGGAGCGCTACGGGGTGGTGGCATTCGATGAGCAGGAGAGGGCGACCTCGATCGAGGAGAAACCCGCACATCCGCGTTCCGATTGGGCAGTGACGGGACTCTATTTCTACGACGCCGATGTCGTTGACATCGCCGCCAACGTGAAACCCAGCGGACGGGGCGAACTCGAGATCAGTGACGTCAACCGCCACTACCTTGAGCGCGGCGACCTGCACGTCGAGTGTCTTGGGCGCGGTTTTACCTGGTTCGATGCGGGCACCCACGACAGCCTGGTGGAGGCTTCCACCTTCGTACAGACGCTGGAGAGCCGCCACGGCGAGCGGATAGCGGTGCTGGAGGAAGTCGCTTTCATCAACGGTTGGATCAGCCGCCGGGAACTCGAGGCGCTCGGACGAGACCTGCCCGCCAGTTCCTATGGAGAGTACCTGCTGCGGCTGGCGCAAGGCTGAGAACGCCGTGCTGCCAGCGATCGTGAATCGCCATTGCCGGCGGCTAATGCGGTTCCTGCGGGTCGTGCGGGACCTGCCCGGATCCTGGCGCGCGCGCCGGGGAGCAACAGGGCTTCTGCGCGCCCTGTTGCGTGCGGGCGGATTGCGCCGGGCCTACGGCGTGCTGATCGACTACACGTCGCTGTACCCTGGAAAACAGGCCCGGCGCTATCGCGCCTGGATCGATGTCACGGAGACAGGGAGCGGCAGCCAACCGGTCAGGGTTGCGGTGGCTGTCAGTCTTCGGGGGCTCGATGACGAGCAGTTCGGTTCCATTCTCGCGAACCTGATCGAAACCGCGCGGTGCGCCAGGGTGCTCGTCGATGCCGAACCAGACCGGCATGATCCGCTCGGTGAGCTTCGCGCGCATGGCGTCGATGCCCATCCGATGGCAGGTGAGTGCCGGTTGCCCGCCGACGCCCTGGGGGTCGTCTTTCCGGGCCGCGCCTGCTGCCTGCACCGCGACAGCCTGGGCGCAATCACCCGCGCGCTCGCTACGGGGGCGGACCTGGTCTACGGCGACTCGGATCGGATCGACTTGGAGGGGAACCGCCAGCTTCCCTACTTCAAGCCCGACTTTTCGCCGGACCTGCTGTTTCACCAGGACTACATGTCAGACTGCGTGGGCGTATCGCGCCGGATCTGGGACGGGACCTGGCGCTTCGACGAGCCGTACGCATCGGTGCTCCGCCTGGTGGATGCCGCGAGCCGAATCGAACACCTGCCCGCGATACTGAGCCACACACTGTCCGGCACGAGACGCACGCCGTCAGCGCCGCCGGATTGCCTGGAGCAGCTCTTGCAGCATCGATACGGTTGCTGCGCACGCGTCGAGGCAACGCCTACGGGTTGGCGCTGCCGCTTCGGGAACAGTGCCGTAGCGCGCGTCACCGTCGTGATCCCGACGCGCGACCGCGTCGAACTGCTGGCACCGTGCGTGGACAGCCTGTACGCGACCAACACCGGGGGCGAATTCGAGGTCATCGTCGTGGACAACGGATCCAGTGAGCGGGAGACGCGCGAGTTGCTTGAACGCATGGAACGCGATTGCGGGAACTTCCGTACATTGACCGCCGACATCGAGTTCAACTGGTCACGGCTCAACAACCTTGCCATGGCCGAGGCCACCGGTGACGTGTTCGTGTTCCTGAACAACGACACCGTGTCGATGACCGACGGATGGCTTGCGCGCATCGCCGAATACGCAACGCGGGAGGATGTGGGTGTTGTCGGGGCGTTGCTGCTGTTCGGCGACGGAACGATTCAACATGCAGGCGTCGTGGTCGGTTACGGCGGACGTGCAGGCCACGTCTACAGCGGGGTCCGCCCGGAGGAAGTGAGCGGCGCGTTTGTTCCGCCGACGGTTCCGCGCAACGTGGCGACGGTGACCGGGGCGTGTCTTGCCGTGAGCCGCAACGTGGTGGAAACCATAGGCGTCTTCAACGAGGACTACCGGGTCGTGGGCAACGACACCGAATTCTGCCTGCGCGCGCACCTCGCGGGACTGCGCAATGTCTACCTGCCGGAAGTCGTTCTGCTGCACCACGAATCGCAGTCGCGGGGCCGTTCGGACCCGCAGTCGGACAACGACCGGCTGGAACGCTTTATCGCCGAGCACCTGCCCCGCGACCCGTACTACAACCCGAACCTGACGCTGTCTTCGCTGCATCCAGGCCTGTCGGCCGAACTTCCGTCCGGCAGGTAGCCGACGCGTGCCAAGGCCGCTTCGCGACCGTGGCTTTCGCGGGACAGCTCAGGCGGGGCGAAACTCGGCGTCGAGGTCGCGGTCGTCGCAGAAGTAGAAGAAGGCGTCCCGCAGTTCCGCGATGCGCACGGTGGGCGGCACCTCTATCTCCATGACCATGGAGAACAGCGGCGTCCCCGTGTGCGGCGCGCGCTCGGTCACGGTGTCGAGGTTGTGTATGTTGATGCTGCGGGAAGAGAAGAAGCTCGCCACGGCGTAGACGATTCCGGGATGGTCCATCGCCGTGACGCTCACGGTATAGGGGAGGCATCCCTCGACCCCCTCGCGGTCGCTGGTGCGGCGGAACAGGTATGCGAGGCCGTTGGCCTCGGCGAGCTGGGCGAGTTTCTCCTCGAGGCGCGAGAGTGCCAGGCCGCCGCCCGATACGCTCATCAGCACCGCGAATTCGCCTCCGAGCACCGTCATGCGGCTGTCCTCGATGGACAACCTGAGATCGTGTGCCAGCTTCGCCAGATCGTTGACGAGCCCCGGCCGGTCCCGGCCGATGGTTGTGACGACGGCGCGCGTCACAGGCGCTCCGACAGCCAGGAGGGCAGGTCGTTCACCGCCACGCGGCACTGGTCCATGGTGTCGCGGTCGCGCACCGTGACCGTGTCGTCCTCCTCGATGGTCTGGAAGTCGACTGTCACGCAGAAAGGCGTCCCCACCTCGTCGTGACGGCGGTAGCCCTTGCCGATGTTGCCGGTGTTCTCGTACAGCACGCGCCCGAGCCCCAGCGCCTGCAGTTCCTGCTTGATCGACCGTGCCTTCGCGACGATGCCTTCATGGTTGCGCTTGAGCGGCAGCACCGCGGCCTTGATCGGCGCCAGGTGCGGTTTCAGGCCGAGCACGGTGCGCTGCCTGCCCTTGTCGAGTTCCTCCACGCGGTACGCTTCGTTGAGGAGTGCGAGCACGCCCCGGTCCACGCCCGCGGACGGTTCGATCACGTAGGGCACCGTCCACTTTCCGGACGCCTGGTCCGGTGTCGCGAGCCGGGCCGTCGAGTCCGCGTTCGGCATGACGGCGGCGTCGATCCCGAGTTCGGACTGACCCCTCGTATGTGAGCCGAGGTCGAAGTCGGTTCGGTTCGCGACCCCTTCCAGTTCTTCTGTCCCATGGGGAAAGCGGTACATGATGTCCACGGTCGCCTTTGAATAGTGCGCCAGTTCGCCCTTGGGCACGTGGTAGAGCTGCAGGTTGTTCGGGTTCACTCCCTGGTCCTGCCACCACGCCAGACGGTCCTGCACCCAGGTCTGGTGCCACTCTTCGTCGGTGCCGGGCTCGACAAAGAACTCGAGCTCCATCTGCTCGAACTCACGTGAACGGAATATGAAGTTTCTGGGGGTGATCTCGTTGCGGAACGCCTTGCCGATCTGGGCGATGCCGAAAGGCGGGCGCCGGGAGGTGGAGTCGATCACGTGCTTGAAGTTGGTAAAGATCGACTGCGCCGTTTCGGGACGCAGGTAGGCGAAGGAAGTCCCGTCGTCGATCGGTCCAAAGGCGGTTCTGAACATCAGGTTGAACTCGCGCGGCTCGGTGAGGTCGCCGGAGCCGCAATTCGGGCACCGGTCCCCGACATGGTCCGCCCGCCACCGTGACTTGCAGGAGCGGCAGTCCACCAGCGGATCCGTGAAAGTCGCTTCGTGGCCGGAGTAGCGCAGCACGCTCTGGTTGGTCAGGATGGCGGAGTCCAGCCCTTCGACGTCGTCGCGCTGGTACACCACGGCGCGCCACCAGGCGGTCTTGAGGTTGTTCTTGAGTTCAACGCCGAGCGGGCCGTAATCGTATATGCCCTGCAACCCGCCATAGATGTCGCTCGCCGGAAAGATGAACCCGCGGCGCTTGCACAGGGCAACCAGTTCGTCCATGGACTGCGCGGGCATTAGAGACTCCGGGTTCGTCGAGGTTTTTCGGGGCGGCGGCACTATACCGCAATGTGCGGAACGCGGCGTGGATGCGGGGTCCGAGTCAGGCGCTTCCGGGAACGGGCCGGCCGTGGGTCAGAAGTGCAGCAGCCGCGGTTCGAGGGTGCCCAGGTCTACTACGCCCACGGCGTTGAGGCCCGCCATGTGGCCCGCACATTCGCCGGGATTGAAGACGAGCTGGTCGCCGCTCCGCTCCATGCGCAGCATGTGGGTGTGCCCATGAAGGGCCAGGTCGTGTTCCGGCCCGAGCGTGCCCGCGAGGTCGCGCGGGTCGTGAACCACGACGATGCGCCGGTCGGACCAGGCGAATTCAACCGGCGGGTCCCGGAAGCAGAAGCCGAGTTCCCGGGCGGTGGAGTCGAGCGCTTCGCGCTCCTGGTCGTTATTGCCGTATACGCCGTAAAGCGGCGCATCGAGGGCGGCGAACACGGCAAGGGTCTTCGCCTGCGTGATGTCGCCGGTATGGACCACCGCGTCGACGCCCGCCTCGTTGAAGAGCTGCACGATACGCCGGCAGTTCTTGAGGTTGTTGTGCGTGTCGCTGACGACGCCGATGCGCATGCTTCGCAGACCGCGCCAGCAGTGTGCCTTAAGCGACCCTTTCGAGAATATGGATTCCGCAGGCGCTGCCGAGCCCGATCACGTGGGTCATGCCGAGCCGTGCGCCTTCCACCTGCCGCTTGCCCGCTTCGCCGCGCAGATGGGTGGATACCTCGTAGATGTTGGCGATGCCGGTGGCGCCCAGCGGGTGACCTTTCGAGAGGAGGCCGCCGGACACGTTGACCGGAATCCTGCCCCCGAGTTCGACTTCACCCTCGTCGATCAGCCGGCCCGCCTCGCCGTCGGCGCACAGCCCGAGATTCTCGTAGTGCAGGATTTCCGCGGTCGCGAAACAGTCGTGCAGTTCGACCAGGTCGATGTCGTCGGGGCCGGCGCCGGCCATCTCGTAGGCCGCCGCCGCCGCCGTGCGCGTGCAGGTATTGACGTCGGGCATCACGAGGTCGCGCTCCTGCCACGGATCGGAAGTCAGCACGGATGCCCGCACCTTGACGGCGCGGTCCATGAGTCCGAGTTCGCGTGCCTTGCTTTCGCTGGCGATGACCGCGGCTGCGGAGCCATCCACGTTCACGGAGCACATGAGCTTGGTGTTGGGGTAGGAGATCATCTCCGAGTTCATGACGGTTTCGAGCGGCGTCTCGATCTGGTACATCGCCTTCGAGTTCATCGTCGCGTGGTGATGGTTTTTCACGGAGACCTTGGCGAACTGTTCGAAGGTGGTTCCATGCTTGCGTGAGTGCTCCATGCCGGCCTCGGCGAAAACCGACGGCATCGTGCCCGAGCCGAGCAATCCTTCCCTGGGAATGCCGCTACGGCCGCCCCCACCGCCGAGCAGGCCGCGGCCCATCTGTTCGACGCCGACCGCGATGACGAGGTCGTAGAGTTCCGCCTTGACACAAGCCCAGGCTTCCCGAAACGCCGTCGCGCCCGTGGCGCACGCGTTGGCGCAGTTGACCACCGGTATCCCGGTCTGTCCGATCTGCTGCAGGATCCTCTGGCCGACCATCCCGCTCGCCTGTCCCAGGTTGCCGCAGTACAGCGCCTGCATGTCCTGGATGGTGAGGCCGCAGTCATCGAGCGCCAGCAACGCCGCCTCGGCCCCGATCTGGGGCACGGATTTCTCGGGGAAGCGCCCGAACTTGATCATGTCCACGCCGACGATATAGGCATCCGTCATTGCTGGGCTCCTTTTAATCCTGTTCCATGAGTTGGTGCGCGTCCTACCCGGTCCGTGGTTGGAAAAAGTACGACAGGTACGCGTTGCCGTCCCTGTCCCTACGCCCCAGGGCATCGCCGTAGGTCACTTCCACCGGCATGTCGAAAGCGATGTTGGAGGGGTCCGGCTCGACGTTGATGAGGTTGCCCTTGACCGTCGCGCCGTCGTCGAGATCGACCACCGCGGAGATATACGGCACCTCGACGCCGGGGAACGACCGGTACACGATCGACCAGGAGTAGAGCGTGCCCGTATTGGACAGCGGCACGGCCTGCATCTGGTCCCGGGCGCCGCACCTTGCGCAAACGCGGCGCGCATCCAGGAAGATGGCGCCGCAGGCATCGCACCTGTGACCCTCCAGGTAGGGGTCTCCCTCGTCGGGAATCTTCAGGTAGGTGACCGCCGGCAGCGGCTTGTTGGACATCGAACCCTCCCGTGGCCCGAGTGCCGGGCGAGCATAACACTGTCCCTTTTAGCGAATGAAACCCCTCTGGCGCAGCAGTTCCATGACGCGCAAGGCGCAGTCCTCCACGCCAAGCGAAGCGGTATCCAGCACCAGGTCCGGCGAAGCGGGTTCCTCGAACTCGGAGCTGACGCCGGGGAAACTCGGAATCTCGCCGCGTTCCGCCGCCTCGAAGAGGCCGCTTTCGTCGCGCCGCTTCAGTTCCTCGATGGGCGAGGTGAGGTATACCTCGAGGAAGCGTTCGGGACCGACGACCGCCCTGGCGCGCTCGCGGACGCTGTCGAGTGGTACCACGAACGCGGTCAGGCAGATCAGGCCCGCATCGTTGATCTGCCGGGCGGACTCCGCCGCGCGACGCACGTTTTCGGAGCGGTCCTCGGCGGAAAAGCCGAGATCGCGACTGAGGCCCAGCCGGAAGTTCTGCCCGTCGATCACCGTGGCGAGCCGCCCCTCGTCGAACAGCCTGCGTTCGACGGCCTGGGCGATCACCGTCTTGCCGGTCTTCGAGAGGCCGGTGAACAGCACGGTCACGGGCGCCTGTCCCAGCCGCTGCGACTTTTCTGCCGCGGTAACCGCGGGGCCGGCGGCAGTCAACGCGCCGCGGGGCGTCTCGTCCCAATGGGAGTGCATCGATTGACCCCCGGGGGCCTGGATCATGCCGGCCCCGACCGTGATGTTGGAGAGGCGGTCGATGACGATGAATGAGCCGGTGGCGCGGCTGTCTTCGTATGCGTCGTACGGCACTGGTTCTGCGAGAACCAGGCGGACGCGGCCGATTTCGTTCAGGGCCAGGGTCGATGCGGACAGAGTTTCCAGGGTATTGACATCGACCCTGTCACGCAGCGTTTCGACCCGGCCGAAGACCTGCTTCGCGCCCTGCTTGACCATGTACTGCTTGCCCGGCGCCATGGGCTCTTCGCCCATCCACACCAATGTGGCGTCTATCGTGTCCGAGACCCGGGGCTGGTTCGCGGGACTCGCCAATATGTCGCCGCGGCCCACATCGATCTGGTCGGCGAGCGTCAGCGTCACGGCCATCGGCGCAGACGCTTCCTCGAGGTCGCCGTCCATGGTGACAATGCGCTTGACTTCGGTGGTGAGGCCCGAAGGCAGGACGACGACGGAGTCGCCCGGTCGCACCGCGCCGCTCGCCACGCTGCCGCTGTAGCCGCGAAACGACTCGTCTGGCCGGTTCACGCGCTGTACCGGCATGCGGAAGTTGTCGATACCCGCGCCCGGAGCGACATGCATGTTCTCAAGCAGGTGCATCAGGGAAGCGCCCCTGTACCACGGCATGTTGGTGGACCTTTCGACGACGTTTTCGCCGTGCAGCGCGGATATGGGAATGAAGTTGAGGTCCTCCACTCCGAGGCGGGAAGCGAACACCTCGTAGTCTCTGCGGATGGTCCCAAAGGTGGCTTCGTCGTACTCGACGAGGTCCATCTTGTTCACGGCGACGATGAGGTGCCGGATGCCGAGCAGACGAGCGATGAACGTATGCCGTCTCGTTTGTGTCAGCACGCCGTTCGCGGCATCAATCAGGATGATCGCGGCGTCGCACGTGGAGGCGCCGGTCGCCATGTTGCGCGTGTACTGCTCGTGGCCGGGCGTGTCCGCGATGATGAACTTGCGCCTGGCGGTGGAAAAGTAGCGGTAGGCCACGTCGATGGTGATGCCCTGTTCGCGTTCCGCCTGCAGACCGTCGACGACAAGCGCCAGGTCGAGTTCGCCCGCCCGCGAGCCGCCGGTCCTGCTCTCGCGCTCGATGGCTGCGAGCTGGTCTTCATGGATCAACTGCGAGTCGTGCAACAGGCGACCGATGAGGGTGCTCTTGCCGTCGTCCACCGAGCCGCAGGTCAGGATGCGCAGAATCTCCTTGTCTGCGTGCCGGGCGAGATAATCATCTATGTCCCGTTCGATCAGGTGCCGCTGATCGGAGCCGGGCGTCACCGGTTCGGACATCAGAAGTACCCTTCGCGCTTCTTTTGCTCCATCGAACTCACGGCATCGTGGTCGATCAACCGGCCCTGCCGTTCGGAGTACCGTGCAAGCAACATCTCCTGGATCACTTCAGGCAGCGTCTGCGCGGTGGACTCGATGGCGCCGGACAACGGATAGCAGCCGAGGGTGCGGAACCGCACCATGCGTTGCTGCGGCTCTTCACCGGGTTCGAGCGGCATGCGGTCGTCGTCGACCATGATGAGGGTGCCCTCGCGCTCGACCACCGGCCGCTCCGCCGCGAGGTAGAGCGGGACGATCTCGATACCCTCCGCCAGGATGTACTGCCAGACGTCGATCTCGGTCCAGTTCGAGAGCGGAAAGACGCGCACTTCCTCGCCGCGGTTGATGTTGCCGTTGTACAGGTTCCAGAGTTCGGGTCGCTGGCTCCTGGGGTCCCAGCGGTGGTTGCGGTCGCGCACTGAGTAGACGCGCTCCTTGGCCCGGGAGCGCTCCTCGTCCCGCCGGGCGCCACCGAACGCCGCGTCGAAGCCGTGCTTGTCAAGCGCTGTGAGCAGCGCCTGGGTTTTCATGATGTCGGTGTACTTCCTGCTGTCATACGTGAACGGCGTGACGTTGTCGGCGACCCCCTGCGTATTGGTGTGGACGATAAGGTCGAGGCCGTATTCCCCCGCCACCCGGTCGCGGAACGCGATCATCTCGCGGAACTTCCAGGTCGTGTCGACGTGCAGCAGCGGAAAGGGCAGCCCGCCGGGGAAGAACGCCTTGCGCGCGAGGTGCAGCAGCACCGACGAGTCCTTGCCGATCGAATAGAGCAGGACGGGCTTCTCGAACTCGGCCGCAACCTCGCGGATGATGTGGATGCTCTCCGCTTCGAGTTGCCTGATGTGTGTCATCGCCGGCATGGGAGCAATTCTAATGCCAGAACCACGTCCTGAATCAGCGATGAGTAAGCCGATTTCGCATTTGGATAGAAACTAATCGGAGAAAACCCGGCAAGACGACTCTCGCCGGTCAGCTCGGCCGATCAGGGGAGAGATCGTGCGCTTGAGCATTCTTGCACTTTAGAAATGCATTTCTGTTTTGCAAGAACCGTCCAGGCATTTCCCTCCTTTGGATGGAGCGTTCGACTGATCGCTGTACGAGGCACCGTTAGTCAAGTATGGTCGCGCTGATCACCGAATCCTCGACTATTCCCATGCGAAAATGGGGATGGAAGGAACAACCCACGCACACAGGAGATCGCCATGAAGTTCGGCGTACAGACCGGTCAATACAACACGCAGTGGTCCAACGTTGTCGCGGTCGCAGAGACGGTGGAAGCGGGACGCTGGGATAGCCTGTGGCTTTCCGATCACTTCATGCCGCCGGGGGTCGGTGGACATGGCTCGGCCATGGAGGGCTGGACGCTGCTCTCTGCCGTGGCGACGATCACCGACCGGGTGCGTCTCGGCATTCTTGCGACCGGAAACACCTACCGAAACCCGGCGCTCGTGGCAAAGATGGCGACCACCATCGATCACATATCGGGCGGTCGGGTGGAACTGGGACTGGGCGCCGCCTGGTACGAACAGGAACATACCGCCTACGGCTGGGACTTCCCGTCGCTGCGGGAGCGCAGTGACCGGCTGGAGGAGGCGACGCAGTTGATCCGTATGCTGCTCACCAAGGACCCGGAGGAATACGTGAACTACTCCGGCAAGTACTACCAGTTGAAGGACGCGCCCATGTCGCCTCGAACGTCCCAGGACGGACCGATTCCCATCGTGATCGGGGGCAATGGCGAAAAGCGCACCCTGAGGACCTGTGCGCGCTATGGTGATACCAGCAATCTCGACTTCTGGCACCCCGGCGGTGTGGAGGTATACAAGCAGAAGCAACGGGCGATCGACCGCCACTGCGAGGACTTTGGGCGCGATCCGGCAGAAGTCCGCCGCACGGTCTGTATACCGACCAGGATATTCGACAGTGATGAAGAGTGGAAGAAATCACCGGGTCAACCGTGGTACTGCTGGGGAACCGTCAACGCGGTCCAGGACTACCTGGGCGGTTATATCGAGGCTGGCGCAGACGAAATCATGTTTTGCGGCTTTGGGGGCAATACGGCGGCCATACAGCGGGTTGAGTCCGAGGTCCTGTCGGTCTTTTAGCTCCCGTCAATCGACTGTACCTCGACTTGCGGTTGCTTGGTGTTCCGGATCAACCCATGCACAGCGACTGCCGGCCTGTGGCTGCTGGTCCTGTGTGCCCAACAGGCGCCCGCGGACGGTGTCGATTTCGATGCCCTCGAGTTCCGTCACGGAATTTCGCAGATACCCAACTACGAGCTGAAATACTCCGAGGATTTCGCTCACCTGGACTACGTCAATCCCGATGCCCCGAAGGGAGGCACGCTGTCGCTCGCCTATACCTACGGCATGGTCAGCGCGACACCAACGTCCAAGCCGCCGGGATTTACGCTGTCGTACGACTGCCTGCTAAAGCGCGCCGGGGACGAACTTTCCGGCTTTTACGGCAGTCTCGCCGAGTCGGTGGCGCTGAGCGCCGACCGGCGCAGCATCGTGTTGCGACTGCGACCCCAGGCCCGCTGGCACGATGGGACGCCGATTACGTCGACGGATGTCAAATTTTCGCTGGACACGTTCCGCCAGGACTACATGGCTTCGGGATGGGGAGGGGTTCTCGACTGGATTACCGGGGTCGAGGCGCCGGGTCGGCTGACGGTTGTGGTTCACGGCGACTCCGATGTAGCCAAGCAGGTCCACATCATGGGCTTCATCCCGATGGTTCCGGCGCACTACTGGCTTGAACGCGATGTCACCCAGCCGACGGATGAACCGCCGTTGCAAAGCGGCCCGTATCGACTGACAAAGACCTCCCGGGACCGGTACTTCGAGTACAGCAGGGTGCCCGATTACTGGGGCCGTGACCTGCCCATCAATCGTGGCAGGTTCAACTTCGACACGATTCGCTACGAGCGCCATCTCGACGGCGTCGTCGCCCGCGAAGCGCTGCGTGCCGGCCTGATCGATGTCTGGACCGAGAGCGACTCCCGCCACTGGTTGTTTTCCTACGACGTTCCAGCAGTCGAGCGCGGTTGGCTGCGTAAAGGCACCCTTGGTTCGGGAGCCGTACGTGGTCCCCGGTGGCGCCTCGCCCTCAACACTCAGCGACAGCCGTTCGACGATCCCCTCGTACGGGAAGCCCTGGCCCACGCGTTCGATTTCGAGTGGCAGAACCGTGCGCTGCACGGCGGTGAACGACGACGCGCCCACAGCTACTTTGCGGACTCGATGTTCGCCTCGTCGGGGTTGCCGGACGCCGCGGAGGTGGCGCTGCTCGAACCATACCGAGGGCTGTTTCCTGACGCCGTGTTCAACCGGGTCTTCTCGTTTCCCCGCTCGGACGGGAAAGGTGTCGACCGCCAGGGTCTGTCAAGGGCTCGGCAACTACTCGGGGAAGCCGGTTACAGGATGCAGGGCAACGTCCTGGTGGACACGACGGGCGAGCCCTTCTCGATCGAGTTCCTCTGTGCCTCGCCAGAGCATGTGCGAATTCTGTTGCCGTACGTGAATGCGCTCACCGTCCTGGGTATCCGGGCGAGCATCGGGATGGTCGAGACCGTGAGTCTCACCAATCGGCGGCGCAGTGGCGACTTCGACGCCCTTATCCTTCAGGGCTTCATTTCGGTCCCGCCATCGTGGCAGCTACGGCCCTATTTTCACTCCGCCTCGGAGACCTACTGGAACACGTCCCGCATCGACCATCCCGCGGTCGATGCGTTGGTCGATGCGGCCCTGGCGGCGACGGACCTCCACGCGTTCGTGAGTGCCCTGCGCGCGCTCGACCGCGTGCTGCTCTGGAACTACTACCAGTTGCCCCTCGATGTCCTCGACGATACGCGCATCGTCTACTGGGACAAGTTCGGCCGGCCCGACCAGCCCGACGAGATGTTCGTCGCGCCGTTCCCAGACGGCTGGTGGTTCGACGAGGAGAAGGCACGCCGCATCGAGGCGGGTCGGTAACCAACCGGTGTGCTCCGCAACCGTCTCGTTGAACGGAATCGTCAAGGGAGCAGAATGGCGGATCGCGATGTGCGTTACTCGCCCGGGGAAGCTGAAGACGTTGTCCAGACCCGCCCATGTCGCGACGACGCTCTCGACCAATCCGATCTCCCGCACGACGTAACGGCGCCAGCGATTCGGGAGAAATACGCTTTTCCGTCGTTGACGATTCAACGTATCATCGTAGAATAGTCATGACTAATATACGATAATACTCATTATGGTAATTCAACGTTACCTGCTGGCAGAGCTGCAACAGCACTTCCGCGCGAATCGTCAGATGGTATTTTTGTCCGGGGCTCGCCAGGTCGGCAAGACAACGATTGCACGGTCGTTGAGCGATGCCACTGGATATTTCAACTGGGACAACCCGACACATCGAGAGATCATCGTCAAAGGACCGTCCTCCATTGCAGGGCACCTTGGGCTTGATCGCCTGCATACTGACCTGCCCCTATGCGTTTTTGACGAACTCCACAAATACCAGCATTGGCGAGACTTGCTGAAAGGGTTCTTTGATCAGTACGAAACGCGCGCACACGTCCTGGTGACAGGTAGTGCCTCGCTCGCCACGTTCAGACGCGGCGGCGACAGTCTGATGGGACGCTATTTCCCCTACACCTTGCATCCCGTTTCCGTTGCCGAATGCGTTGCAACACCGACAAAGCATGCATTGATTAACCCGGCACCAGGGCGCATCGAGCACGATCAATGGGAGTCATTGTGGCAATTCGGCGGATTTCCAGAGCCTTTCCTCAAGGGTCAGAAGCGTTTTTACAACCGATGGCGCAGCTTGCGCCACGAGCAACTGTTCAGGGAAGACCTGCGCGATCTGACCCGGATTCAGGAGTTGGGACAGGTCGAAATGTTGGCAACCCTATTGCGTTCGCAGGTCGGCCAACTCACGAGTTATACGTATCTGTCAAAAAACGTGCGCGTATCCATTGACACCGTACGGCGCTGGATCGACACATTGGAATCACTTTACTACTGCTTCACCGTCAGGCCCTGGCACCGCAATGTAACCCGGGCATTGCGTAAAGAACCAAAGTACTATCTATGGGACTGGTCACAAGTAGCCGATCCCGGTGCCCGTGCAGAAAACCTGGTGGCCAGCGCGCTCCACAAAGCGGTGAACTGGTGGACTGAATCGGGACGAGGTGACTTTTCCCTGCATTTTGTCCGCGACAAACAGAAACACGAAGTCGATTTTCTTGTCACTCGAGACGCGAGACCCTGGTTCCTGGTCGAGGTCAAGAGCAGCGAGAAAGCACCACTGTCGACTACGCTGGAGTACTTTCAGAAACAGTTGCAGGCATCGCACGCGTTCCAGGTGGTGATTGACGCCGACTACGTCGCAAAAGACTGTTTCGAGGTGCAGACCCCAGTCATTGTTCCGGCCAGAACCTTCCTCGCACAATTGGTATGAACACAGAGATTTCCTTTAAGGGGGCCACACTCCCTTGGCTTTGCAGAGCATTTTTGTCAATTATGGAATCACTAACTCCATTTTTGGACGATTTCTGGAAGTAGTAAGTCGTTTTTTCGATATTCCTCCTCAGAGTTTTTTCTTGTTTGGTCCGCGGGGAACAGGGAAATCTACCTGGCTACGCGATCAATTGCCGGAGTCGCTCTTTCTGGATTTGCTGGAACCCGGTCTGTACCGGTCACTCCAGGCAAGATCCGAACGCTTGCATGATTTGTGGCGCGGCGCTCCCGATCGAACAACAATCGTCATTGATGAGATTCAGAGGATCCCCGAGTTACTGACTATGGTGCACGCCATTCTTGAACAACCGGATGCACCTCGTTTTGTGCTTACCGGATCCAGCGCCAGGAAATTGCGTCGCGGTGGCGTCGACCTGTTGGGCGGTCGCGCCTTGTACCGATCCTCACACCCGTTCATGGCGAGTGAGCTGCCATCCTTTGATCTGGAACAGTCACTCTACACGGGGCTACTGCCATTGGTGTTGGATTCGGCCGACGCTGCGGGCGTACTCAATGCCTACATCAATCTCTATATCGATGAGGAAGTGAAAAGCGAAGGTCTCACCCGAAACATCGGCCACTTCACCCGATTTCTGGAAGCAGTCAGTTTTTCGCATGGATCGCAGCTTAACGTTGCTGCTGTCGCCAGAGACTGCGAAGTCGAACGTAAGGTGGTAGCGGCTTATATCGAGATTCTTGAGGACTTGTTGCTGGCCCGAAGCGCCATGCGATGTCTGGCACGATTGGCCTGACATGGCGGCGGTGGTCGCGCAACAACCGCGGACCGAGCTGACAGATCGAACAGTGAGAGGGGGAACCATGAGAATCATCGTCAACGGGCAGCAGGCGTTCGGGCGTTCCGTCCTGGAGGCGCTTGTCGACCGCGGCGAAGACGTGGTCGGCGTGTTCACGGCGCCAGATGCCGAGGGTGCCCCGCCGGATCCGTTGAAGGAGTGCGCGGTCGAATACGGCCTACCGGTGTTCCAGCCGAAATCGTTTCGCCGACCCCGGGTCTGGGACCAGATGCGCGAACTCAATCCGGACCTGGGAGTGATGGCCTACGTTACGCTGTTCGTGCCTAAGGAAGCGCTCAATATTCCGACCCTGGGTACGATCCAGTACCACCCCTCGCTGCTGCCGATGCACAGGGGGCCGAGTTCCATCAACTGGCCGATCATCTTCGGCGAAACGAGGACGGGCCTGAGCATTTTCTGGCCGGACCAGGGTCTCGATACGGGTCCGATCCTGCTTCAGCGGGAAGTCGACATCGGCCCGGACGACACCCTGGGAAGCGTGTATTTCAACCACCTGTTCCCGCTCGGTGTGGACGCCATGATCGAGTCCGTGGACCTCGTGCGAGACGGCAAGGCACCGAGGATCGACCAGGATCCCGACGCTGGAACCTACGAAGGCTGGTGCCGCGCCGAGCAGGCGGAGATCGACTGGTGCAAGCCCGTCGCCGAAGTCTATAACCTTATCCGCGGCTGCAATCCGCAGCCGGGCGCCTGGACGCTGTGTGACGGGGAGCGGTTGCAGGTGTTTGATGCGCGTCGTGGCGGCGAGACCGACGCCCAACCGCGTACGGTGCTGAGCGTCGGCGACCGAGGCGTGGAAGTGGCGGCGGCCGGCGGCAGCATCGAGGTGCTGCGTGTGCGCCCGAAGGGCAGCGGGAAGATTCCCGCCGGCGAGTTCGCCAGGTCCCGGGGGCTCGAACCCGGAGACTTTCTCGGGTAACGGCTGGCGGGAGACGGGGCCGCTCGTGCACGCGCGTTTTCGGTTCCGGATCGCGGCCAGTGGGAAAGCTGGTACCCTTACGGCTCGCATAGAAGTACGCCTCCAGCGAGGGGGGCAACGCCGGCACTTCCCTACGCGTCAGCGGTGGGGATCATCCTCTTGCGAGGGACACCCTCGCGCTCCCGGGGCAGAAGGCTTCCATGGAAGTACGCCTCCAACGAAGGGGGTAACGCCGGCACTTCCCTACGCGTCAGGGGTCGGGGATCATTGTCTTGCGAGGGACACCCTCGCGCTCCCGGGGCTGAAGGCTCCTTGAGCAGCCTCCATTCACGAAACTACCGGGGGGACCCCAGATGGCTAAACAGCAATGGAATGCTCCGCCAGCATTGCAGATCGACGTGTCGAAGAATTACGCAGTCTCGATCGACACGAACCGTGGCCGCATCGAGCTCGAACTGTATCCGCAGCACGCTCCGCAGACCGTAAACAACTTTGTGTTCCTGGCGGGGCAGGGCTTTTACGACGGCGTCACATTTCATCGAGTGATCGCGAATTTCATGATCCAGGGTGGCGACCCGACCGGTACCGGGCGCGGTGGACCCGGATATCGATTTGCCGATGAGTGCGACGGGAATCCGCTGAAACACGAGCGTTGCGTCATTTCGATGGCCAATGCCGGGCCGAATACCAATGGCAGTCAGTTTTTCATCACCCATCTCGCCACCCCGCATCTGGATGGCATGCACACGGTGTTCGGAAAGGTCACCGGCGGCGAGGACGTTGTGGATGCCATTCAGCAGGGAGACACGATGATCAGCGTCAGGGTCGCTGGTTCATAGCGGTCGTTATACCAGTCAGCCCGTCGCGGCTGCCGATTGCAGCGTGACGAACCGATGGTAGTGACCATCGGCGTCCGCCATCAGCGATTCGTGGGTGCCTTGCTCCATGACGCTGCCGTCCTCGAGGAACACGATCTTGTCGGCGTTGGCAATGGTCGACAGCCGATGGGCGATGATCACGACCAGCCGGTCCTTGGCGGCTTCATGCAGGGCCTGGACCAGGTATGACTCGGTCTCCGGGTCGAGGGCCGACGTCGGCTCGTCCAGGATGAGGACGCTTGCCGGCTTGATCAGGCCGCGCGCAATGGCGATGCGCTGTTTCTGCCCGACGGAGATCTTGCTGGTCACCGTGCCGAGACGCGTGTCATAACCTTCCGGTAAGGCACTGATGAAATCGTGTGCTCCGGCAATCCTGGCGGCGCGCTCGACTTCTTCCTGCGTCGCGTCCGGCTTGCCATAGCGGATGTTGTCGCGGATGGAATCCGAGAAGAGCTGCGTCTCCTGGAACACGTAGGACACCTGCTCGCGCAGACTCTTGAGAGAGATCTCATTGATGTCGCGCCCATCAATACGAATGGTGCCCGCGCTGGCATCGTGAAAGCCCGGGACCAGGTAGGCGAGGCTGGTCTTGCCCGCCCCGGTCGGGCCCACCAACGCGGTGATCTCGCCCACATCCAGCGTCAGGTCGACATCGCGCAACGCCTCGCGGCCGTCGGGATAGGCCATGCTGACGCCGGCCATCTCGATGCCGTCATCGATGGATTTCAGCTCCACCCCGTGTCGCGCCGTCTCGCTTGGCAGGTCCATGAGGAAGAACACCCGCCGGATTCCCGGAATGTCCGCCTGGATGCGGATCCAGAGATAAGGCAGCGCCGTGACTGCGCCCGAGAGCCAGCCGTAGTAAAAGAACAGCACGCCGTAGTCGCCGGGTGTCAGCACGCCCTCGATGACCCGGGAGCTGATGAAGTAGAACGCGATCAGGCCCATCAGCCCCCGCGCCATGCCGTTGGCGACCCCGTACAGCACATTTACCAGGACTTCGGCGCGGAAACGTTTGAACGACTCATCGCTGTGACCCCGGAACCGCTGCCGTTCCCGCCTGTTGCCACCGAGGCTCTGCACCGCCAGCACGTTGCTCATGCCTTCCTCGATGTTGCCCGTGGTCACCGATCCCGCCGCCCGGCTCGCCTGGCTGCGGCGGCGCATGGCGCGCGGGAACGGCAGCATGGCGATGAACTGCAACGGCAGGATGCAGAGGGCGAGCCAGACGATCTCGGGAGCTTGGCCATAGTTGAAAGACATCACCACGAGCACCAGCGTGCCGGTGAATATGGCGCCGATTGGCGAGGTGATGGTCTGGAGAAAAACATTCTGCAGCGCCGGGGTGTCATACATGACCCGGTACAGGCTGTCGCCGATTTTCTGGTCGTTCAGGAGCGGTAGCGGCAGCGTCTGAATGCGCTCGAACAACTGTGCGCGCAGCAGGTGGTTGAGCGCCTGGCTGAGCCGCAGTTGGATGCGAAACTCGATGAAGCCCACCAGGCCAGCAAATTTGCTGAACGCCGCGTTCGCCGCGTTCTCGGTCTGCGTCGCCGTGTCGTGGCCCTGGGCCATCCCCGCATCGACCTGGTCGTTGGCGCCGCCGGTTGACCCGAAACCGCCGATCAGCAATACCATCGCGATGCCCAGGCACAGCACCCACACCATCATCTCGAACGGGGTCCGGCCATCCAGGAACTCGACAAACGGCCGGAAGTAGGCGGGGAACGCATCGGGAGCCACCGCCTTCTGCAGGATCACGTTGTCGATGACGATCTTGATCGGCCAGGGCAGGACCAGCGGCGTCATCAGCGACGCGGCAAAGAGTGCGAACTTGGCGCTGTACCGATAGGGGAAATACCTGATGTAGGTCAGTGCCCTGCCGATGACGCGGCAGGTATCCCGAAAATTGAGGTCCGTATCGAGGTCCAGCGTACTGGCCGCTGCATCCAGTGACCGCTCATGTGCCTCGAGCGCCTTGCCGATGACGACGGACTCGCTCACGGCGACTCCCCCGTTGCGCCGCGGGCCAGCTCGGCCTCAGTCTCGACGAAGCGCCGGTAGTGGCCATCCTCGATCCGCATCAACGCGTCATGGCTGCCGGATTCAAGAATCTCGCCGCCATCCAGGTAGAGGATCTGGTCCGCCCGCTGGATGGTCGAGATGCGGTGCGTGATGAGGAATATGACCCTTCCCGCGCCCCAGGCTGCCAGCCGCTCCAGCACGCGGTGTTCGGTTTCGGCGTCGAGCGCGGCCGTGGGTTCGTCCAGGATCAGGATCGGCGCGTTGCGCACCACCGCCCGGGCGATCGACAGCCGCTGGCGCTGACCCGTGGACAGCCGTCCGCCACGGTCGCCAAGCATGGTGTCCAGCCCTTGCGGCAGCCCATCTATATAGTCGTCGGCGCAAGCGACCCGCGCTGCCTCAAGAACCTCCTCATCGGTGGCGTCCGGCACCACGTAGCGAATGTTGTCGCCTACGCTCATGCCGAACAGCACGTTCTCCTGCAGGGCGATGGACACGTTGCCGCGCAGGCTCTCCACGTCGAGCAGACGCACGTCGTGGCCGTCGATGCTGACCACCCCCGAATCTGGGTCGAACAGTCGCGTCAGCAGGCTGACCAGCGTGCTCTTGCCGCTGCCGGTGGGGCCGACGATGGCATTGATGGAGCCAGCGGGCGCGGTGAAAGTCACGTCCTGCAGTACAGGCCTTGCCGGTTCGTAGGCAAAGCGCACGTGCTCGAAACGGATCTCTTCCTCGAACTCCGGCATGGGCAGGGGATCGGTCGCATTCTTCACGTCGGGTTCGATGTCCAGGATCGTGAACACCCGGTCGAGGCCCATGGCCATGTCCTGGGCGGAGGTCCAGTCCCGGACCAGGCCCCGCACCTGGCCGCTGGCCTTGAAGAACTCGCCCTGCGCCCACTGGAATGCGGCGAGGTTCCAGCGTACGAAGGAGAGGCCTATCAGCCCGATCAGCACCGCGGCGAAGGTCTCGCGATCCGTGTTGGCCCAGATCGCCATGAGGAATTCGCCGGAAAGCAGGATCGCCGCTGCCAGCGTGAACATGATGATGCCGACGACGGCGACCAGCGAGCGCACCTTGTGGGCGGCATTGAACGCAACGACGCTGTCTTCCTCGAAGCGCTCTTGCTCATCCGCCTCACGTCCGTACGCCTTGGTGACCTTGACCGCTCCGAGGACCTCCTGGATGCGCGAGGTCAGGTCGGAATTGGTCTCCCGGGCCACCAGCGAACGGGTCCTTACCCGCGGCGAGAACCAGCGCGCCCAACCGAGCGCGAGGATGGCGATCGTGACGCCCATCAGACCCAGGATCGGGTCCAGCGCCGTGACGAACAGGATCGTGATCGTGTACTGGGTCACCTGGGTGACGACGCTGACCAGCATGCCGATGATGGCCGTGACCTGCGCCGAGTCCTGGTAGATGCGGTACACCGAGTCGCCGACCCGGTGGTCGCCGTGATAGCGCAGCGACAACTGGTGCCAGCGCTCGACCAGCGCGAGGCGCAGGTCCTGGTTGATCTGCTGCATGATCCAGACGTTGTAGTAGGGCAGCGCGACCCCGAACGGAAAGGTCAGCACGCCGACCACGACGATGATGACCATGTAGGTCCACTGCAGTTCCTGGCGCTGCGCCGTCGTGAGCGTTTCCAGGGCACCGTCGGCAAGATCCCCGCGGCCGACGAAGTCCGCCAGGAACGGCGTCAGCGGTTCGGCCTGGAGAATCGACTGGTTCAGGAGGTCCACGGTGAAAAGGCCGACCACCACGCCCACCAGCATCTCCAGCCAGACGATGATGTAGTAGTACACGAGGTGACAGCCGAGGCGCAGGCGAAGCTGTAGCTCTCCCTCGACAAGGCGGTACTGCAGCAGCCACATGGACAGGCAACCGAAGCTGACCATCCCGACGAAAACGTTGTCCAGCCAGCCGGCGACCACAAGAACGGCAAACAGGTTGGCGGCGATGCCGACGGCGACCAGCGCAACGGCGCTCCAGGCAAACGCTTGGCCACGCACGAACATGAGCCCCCAGACCAGGAGCGTCATCAGGATCGCGGCGTAGACGAGGTAGTCGGTTTGCCAGTTCTCCCCAAAGCTGATGAGACCCGTCAGCAGCCCGACAGCGAGCAGCCCGGTAACGAGGAAGGGGACATAGCCGTAGTTCCAGTCGGTCGTCCCAAGCCGCCGCCAGCCGGACCAACTGAGGATGGCGCGTTCGCGCCAGTAGCCCAGCACCATCGGCAGCAGGTATGGCCAGGTGCGAAAGAAGATGCGCAGGACATCGGTGAAGCCGCGGACATCCTCGACCTCGTCGCGATCGCGTGCCGCGGGTATCGGCCCTGCGCGCCAGAAAGGAATGGCGTCCCGACGGCGTCGATCCCGCGCGTTGTTATCGAAGTCGAGGGTGCTCATCGCCGCGAATAAAACCACAATGGCTGGCAGGCTGATCGATACGCCGGCCGGACATCACCCAATAATTGATGCACCATAGCCGCACGGAAAACGGCGCTCGGCAGAGCCCTCTTGAGATGCGTTGGCAGGCCCTGGATGCAGTACAGACCATTGGGAACATCGGGAATCGACGCTTCCATCGTCGGGCTCGGCACGGCGGCGATCGGCGGAGGCGACACGTTTGCCGGCCCCGACGACAATGAATCCGTCGAGGCGATTCACGCCGCCCTCGACTGTGGCGTCACGCTGATCGACACAGCGCCCTCCTACGGCTGGGGACACGCCGAAGAAGTTGTCGGCAAAGCCATCAGGGGCCGGCGCGACCGGGTGGTCATTGCCACGAAATGTGGCGTCTGGTGGGAGGACGAGCGAGGCTCCTACAACGGTGTGAAGGACGGCAGAAAGAACTACGTCAGCCTGCGACCCGACACGATCGCCATCGAAGTCGAGAACAGTCTCCGGCGGCTCGGCGTGGACCATATCGATCTCCTGCAGTGCCACAAGCCGGCCATGCCACCCGAGGACACACCCATTCCCGAGACCATGGGCTGTCTCATGGACCTGAAGGCCCAGGGGAAGATTCGCGCGATCGGCGTCTCCAACGTGTCGCTCGATCAGCTCGCTGCATACCGCGCGGCCGGCGATCTCGCCAGCGACCAGTTTCGCTACAGCATGCTCTTGCGCGATCGCGAAGCGGACATCCTGCCCTACTGTGCGGAGAACAACATCGCGACATTGACCTATTGGTCACTCGAGCAGGGCCTGCTCACCGGCAAGGTGGGATTGGACCGCGTATTCAGGGAGGACGACTTCCGCAATACCGCGGGCGAGTGGCTCCCCTGGTTCCGGCTCGAGAACCGGCAGCGCCTGCTCGACATGTTCGCCGGCTGGGCCGACCTGACCGAGAAGCACGGCTGTACGATCGCGCAACTGACAGTCGCCTGGACCGCGGCTCAATCCGGAGCGACGCACGTGCTCTGCGGTACCCGAACCGTTGGGCAAGCCATCCAGAACGCTGGTGCGGGAACCGTCGAACTGGAAGCAGACGAAATCCAGCGTGTTCGGGACGACCTGATCGCCCTGGGCGATCCGGTCTGACAGGCGATGAAGGGAATGCTCAGAGGTCGGGTAAGTCGAGCGGCCCTGGCATTGAGCCTGGGCGTCATTGGTTGCAGTTCCCAGTACCATGCCGAGGACAGGAATCTGGACAAGAAAGAACTCATGAAGGAAATGGTCGCCACCGGAACTCCGACGCCAATAGAAGGTTCGATCGTCCACTACGAGGAGTTTCCAACCGAACTCATACGGCCTCGCCCGGTGGATGTCTGGTTGCCCGAGGGTTATGACCCCGCATCCAGCGACCGATACCCGGTGATCTACATGCACGATGGCCAGATGATGTTTGACCACAGTACTTCGCCTTATGCCGGAATGGACCTGTTCTGGGATGTGGACAAGGCCATCACGCGGCTCGTCACGGATGGCGAGATCAGGCCGGCCATCGTCGTCTCGATCTGGATGGCCGACTGGTCAAAGGGTGCGCGGGGAGCCGAGTACATGCCGCAGAAACCCGTCACCGGCAAGGTCCTGCAGTTAATGAAGGAGAAGGGACAGAGCTTTGCGGTTGAGAAGGGCGGCGAGGAAATGACCGCCGACAATTACCTCAAGTTCATCGTCGATGAACTCAAGCCGTTCATTGACGAGACCTACCGCACGCAATCCGACCGGGGCAACACCTTCATCATTGGCTCCAGCATGGGTGGCCTGATCTCCGCTTACGCCATCGCGGAGTACCCGGAGGTCTTCGGTGGCGCGGCCTGCATGTCGTCTCACTGGCCGATCGGGGATGGTGTCGTCATTCAATGGCTCGAACACCACCTGCCCTCGGCCGGGTTCCACAGGATCTATTTCGATCATGGCACCGAGACTCTTGATGCCGCTTATGAACCGTTCCAGCAGCGGATGGACGAGGTGATGCGCCAGCACGGTTACACGGCCGGCGAGGACTGGGTCACGCTCCGTTTCGAGGGCGCCGACCATTCGCCGAGAGCATGGCGTGAACGGCTGCATATTCCGTTGAAGTTTCTCCTGGGGAAGCCCTGATCTAGTCAATCCCCTAGGACAAATCGGCCAGCTTGTTGGCCTCGATCAGGTCGAAGTCGATCTGCGCCCCCAGCCCGGGATCGTTGTAGGCGTGGACGTGGCCGTTCCCGTCCAGCTCGATCTCGTTGACGATCGCGTGTTTCTGCACCTCGTCGGGCAGCAGCACTTCGAAGAACTCACAGTTCCGCATGGCCATGATCATGTGCAGGTTCGCGATGTTGTTGAGCGAGTTGCTGCCGTGGTGCACCTCGTAGTTCATCTGGAACGCCTCGGCCAGGTGCGCCGTCTTCATGCAGGAAGTGATCCCGCCCTTGATGAAGACGTCGCCCCGCAGGTAGTCCGTGGCCTGTTCCATCACCCAGGGCGCATAGGACGTGGGCCCGCCAAAGGGCAGTTCCGTGGCCATGATCGGAATGTGGAGCGCCTGCTTCAGCTTGACGTATGAGTAGAGATCGTCGTTGGCAAGCGGGTCCTCGTACCAGTAGAACCCCATTTCCTGGATGGCCACACCAACCCTGACCGCATCGGGATAGTCGTAGGACCACGTGGAGTCCAGCATGACGCGGTAGTCGTCGCCCACGGCCTTGCGGACCGCGTCGCAGATCCTGATGTCTTCGGCCGCGATGCCGGGTGGATGGATCTTGTAGGCTCCCCAGTTGGCTTCCTTGTGGCGAACCGCTTCCTCCGCGTAGGCCTCCGGAGAATCGAGCACCGCTGAACTCGCGTACGCGGGCACGCTGTCGCGGTAGGAGCCGAGCAGCTTGTGCACGGGCACGCCAGCCGCCTTTCCGGCCAGGTCATGCAGGGCGACGTCCACGGCCCCCACGACCGGCATGCGCCCCCGCGTCCGCCGCATCAGGTTCTGCCAGATGCGTTCGCGCGCCAGCGCGTCCTCGCCCACCAACATGGGCTTGACCGCGGAGATCACGAACGGCCCATCTTCCCTGGCGGACCCCAGCGCGGACCCCAGGAAGCCGTTTCCTTCGAGACCATCGTCCGTGCGAATGCGGAGCAGGCCCATCTGCGTGCTGCGGGTGGCCGAACTCGTAACGGTCCTGGTGTACCGGGTAGGCGGAATGTCCTTCCACTCCCACACCGTGACGCTGACATCCGTGATTTTCATGGCAAGGACTCCTTCTCGTATCCGGGAAACGACACAAGCGCCGCTCACCCAGGTTGCCGGTACATGAGACCACAATGGCTCGGAACCTGGTCGATTCGCTGCCCTGTCGTCACCCAATAAACCGGGACACTGGTAGTCCAGACGTTCAGTCAAGAATCGCGGTGCCGGAGTTCAGCCTCCCCGTCAGCCGGCGTTCGCCGTACGCGCTGGGCCCGGCGATACTGTCGCGGCACAGGGTGCTATGCTCGCGCCGCACATCCAACTCCGGCAACCCCCGCGCACCTGGCGCATGCGGTTCCGGATCGGACGGGAGCTGCAGATGTCACTGGTACGTCGCCTGGTGTCGTTCGTCGCGGTCGGCGCGGCGGCGTTTGCCATTGGCGCGGAAAACGACGCGGAAAAAGACAAGGAAGCCCCGGAGCAGGAGCCGCTCGACATAGAGAGCGTCTATTACGCCCAGGACGCACTCCTGGAAGCCGCCCTGGACAACGTGCGGTCCTCCTCGCACGACGTGGCCGAGGTCTATTTCGTGGGCTTCGCTCCGGACGCGGCGGAGGACGTGTTCGAGGCCGAGGTGAAGCACGTCGAGGCGCTGTTCCTCGAGAAGTTCGGTGCCGAGGGCCGCACCGTGCTGCTCGTCAACAGCCGCAATACCATCGACGAACTGCCCCTGGCCAACGGTCCGAACCTCGCCACCGTACTCGAGGGGATGGCAGGACGGATGGGACAAGAGGACCTCCTGTTCCTGCACATCACGACCCACGGCTCAAGAGACCACGAACTGTCGGTGTCGTTCGAGAACCTGGGCCTGAACGACCTGTCGGCCGAGGAGGTGGGGGATATCGTGAACGGCGCGGGATTGCCGTGGCGCGTCGTCGTGGTCTCGGCGTGTTTCTCCGGGGGGTTCATCAAGGCCCTGAAGTCGCCGCGCACCATGGTCATCACCGCCGCGAGCGCGAGACGGACATCGTTCGGCTGCGAGAACGGGCGCGAGTACACCTATTTTGGCGCGGCTTTCTACCGGGACAGCCTGGTCGATGGGGACTTCCGCGCCGCTTTCGACAGGGCCGTACCGCTCGTACGCGAGCGCGAGGAGGAGCAGGACTACAAGCACTCCAGGCCGCAGATCTGGGTCGGCAGGGAGATCGCCGCCAAGCTGCCGCACACCTGGAACCTGACCGGCCCGGGTACGCCTTGAGATAAGCCTCAAAGAACCGGGGACACCCTCGGCCCCTTTTTTGCGGCTCGCGGGTTATTTCAGACCGAGCTGCTCCCTGGCCTCGTCGAAATCGACCTCCCGCCCCGCGTCCAGATCCGCCAGCCCGGCAACCACTGCGCGCATGAAATCGCGTTTCTCCTGGGTCCGCTCATGGCCAGTGCCGGATTTCATGGCGCCAACGCTCCAATACCGCCGGCGCACCAACGAAGCCCGTTTTGCACGACCGTCCGAAACGCCGGGTTCTCCCAGCTTCTTGAGTCGTGACCGAGCTGCAGGCAGAAGACCCTCGAGTTCCTGTGCATCCGGCTCCACGCCAGCGTGTGCATGGAGCCTTCTTGCGATGTCGTGAGCACGACGTCGCAGTCCTCGTTGCAGTCGCTGAGGCTGAAGGTCTCGTCGAATATCTCGAAGTCACTGAGCCCGGCGGCGGCGGGGTGGCCTTCGTTCACGTGTATCCGATAGGAACCCAGCCAGATGTCCGAGCTGAAGGACCGGTCGGGCAGCCCGATCACCTCCGCCCACCAGTCGTCCTCCCGGTAATTCAGCAGCGCGTGATGCAACACGAAGACCGGCTGGCCGCTGTCGAACAGGTGCTCGATGCATGCCCGGGATTTCCCCTCCGGTGATCCCCGCAGCATCGTGTAAAACAGCGTCACGTCGTAGCTGTCGCGTTCCTCCTGGTCGCCGTCTTCGAAGCCGGCGGCGGTAAGCCAGTCGTCGAAGCTCTGGATATAGGGTCTGATCCCGTCGAGACCATGGATGAAGTCGTAGAAGGGCCGGACATGAAAAGGGTGGCTTCCTGTGAGGACGGCGACTTCCAGTTCCTGGCTCACGTCAAATGCTCCGTCGATTGGCGATCTCCATATTACCGCGCACGCGGAGGGGCACCGGATTCGTGGGCGCGAGGATACGCGGGGACGCTGTTGCGTCCGAAATCTCCCGCAGACGCCGGGCGAACTATTCCGAAGGTGGAGGGTTCAGTCTGTCGAAGATCTCGAGCTTGCGCTGGTCTTCAGCGGAATCGCCCAGGGAAGCGCGGAATTCCTCCGTCAGTCGCTGCGCGAGCCCGTCTTGGCCAGACTGCCGCAGCTGTCCGACGTACACCGCTACGATGAAGGCGTCCGAAGGGTCCAGTTCATAGGCCTTGGAATGGTATTCGAGCGCAAGGTCCTGGTGTGCGGCCTCGGGCGAGCGGGCCAGGTCCCTGGCCGCGCCACTGTAGGTTCGCGCGCTCGCCGTGCTGCCTGCGGCCGCGATTCGACGCTCCCATTCACTCGCAACCGCGCCCCAGTCCTCGCTGGCAACAAGGTCCAACATCTGCAGCCTGCCGCGCATTCGCTCGGGACTGAGCCCACTTTCGGGGTCCCGCGCAAGATCGTAGGCGACGGCCTTGGACAGCGGTTCTTCCCCAAGTTCGTCGATGAAGGCTGCATAGCTTCCGTCTCCGAGCCGCGCTGCGGCCAGACCCGCGTACCAGGTAGCGCCGAGTACGAATTGACTCATGGCCGCGTCGGATGAAACCGAAACGAATTCGTCGTAGTTGTCGATCACAAATTCGACCAGTTCATCGCCCCTTGGCGTCTTGTCCCAGTAGGCCGCAACGAGCCGCGCATCGGTTTCGTTGATCAGGTCCGAATGATCCCGACTGGCAAAATAGTCACCCGCAACCTTTTTCAGCTCCATGAATCGCTGGAAATCGAAATCGCCGCCCGCGCTCAGATCGACGATGGCCGCGTCCAGGTATTCCCGCACCACCTCCGGCGATCGGTCGCCCGTGTCGAAGCGGGCCTTTATCGTCGCGAACTGTGACTCGGTCTCGCCCAGCAACTGGCTGAACAGGGCAATGAACTGATCTCCGGACATGCCGCTCGTTGCCCGCCCGATCTCCGCACCTTCGCCGTCGAGAATCAGGTACGTGGGATATCCCTTCACGCCATAGCGCGCGGCGATTTCCGGTCCCATGACGGATTCATCTTCTGCGTCCAGCTTGTAGTTCACGAATCGCGCGTTGAAGTACTCGCCAACTTCCGGCAGGGGGAAAACCGTCTCCTGCATGACGATGCACGGTCCGCACCACGTCGTGTAGACATCCAGGAACACCTTCTTGCCCTGCTCCCTGGCCTGTGCCAGCGCATCGTCGAAGCTGCCGTGGAAGAACTCCATGCCGGGCTCGGCAGGGGTGGCAGCGGGATCATCAACCGGTTTTCCGGTATCGGCGCAGGCGGATAGCAACAGCAGTCCGCCGATACACCAGGCACTTGCCGGCACTGTCATGGCTCTTCTCCGGTTCCCGGCAGGTTTCGCATTACAACAGGTCAAGGGACTTTGACACCTCGAGGTAGGTGGTGCGACCCATGATGTCCACGCGCCGCGGGTCGAACGGCTGGCGCTGGTCGACAAACGGGAAGTCCGCGTCCGTGAGGTTCCGGATACCTCCATCGACACGCCAGCCCTCGCCAAACTCATAGCTCCCGGTCAGATCGAACCAGGTGTAGCCGTCGACCCGGTCCTGCACCTGGGAAACGTTGTTTTCGTAGCTGCTCGAGTGGTTCATGTTGAGGGTTGCTGCCCAGGGTCCGTTGCTCCAGGCGAACCAGGCCCGGTACTTCAGCCGGTCGGGCCCGCTGAACGTCTCCTGGGATTCGACGGCATCGCCGCCGGGCAGGAATGTCACGCTGCGCTCGTAGGTGTAGGTGCCGGAAGCCCCGAGCTGGACATGACCCCAGTCGGGGTCGAAGTCGTAACTCACATCGAGGTCCGCCGCGCGGGCCGTCTCCAGCGAGAAGTTCACCGGGAACAGGTTCCATTGAACGATATTGCCGCTTGCGTCGCGTCCCGCGGCGACTCCCACGAATTCCTCCGCGACATCGAACAGCACGGACGAAGTCGATGCCACGACCTGCTGCGTATCGATTTCCAGATAGGTGGCAGAGATGCGCAAGCCGGTGAGGACGCCTTGAGGAGAAAGATCGAATCCCACGGTCAGGGTATCCGAGACTTCCGGCTTGAGATCGGGGTTGCCTCCAAAGTTCGTCGGATAGACCCCGAACGGCGAACCGGTTTCAGGATCGACGAACACGCCGGCGCGGGCGAGGTAGCCTGGAATGATGGTAGAGAAGAACGTGACCCTTGGGTCCGGTGCCCCGAAGAGCTGGTCGAGTCTCGGTGCCTTGAAGGTATCCCCGGCGTTCGCGCGGATCTTGAGGCCCGGCGTGAGGTGCCAGGCGATGCCGACCGACGGAGAGGTTTCCGCAAACTCGCGCTCCTCGTTGCGGCTGCCGACACCGCCGAACGGCCCGTTGATGACGTATTCCTCCCACCGGGCCGCCGCCCTGAATTCCAGGGCATGTATCGCCGGCATGGAGTTGCCGTCTCCGACGATCGGAATCATGACCTCGGAATAGAGCGCGTTCACCTCCCGCTCCGGTGTTGTCTCGAGCAGGGTGGTTGCGAGGTATCCCGAGAATGTCCGGGAGTCCTTTCGGTAGTCGTAGCCAAGGACGCCCGCGATGTTTCCCCCCGGCAACGAGAACAGGTTGCCGTTCGCGGAGATCGAATACTGGGTGGTGTCGTTGGTGTCGGTGGTGGGCAGCGACCAGGGGTGCGTGGAAACCTCGAACAGGTTGGCGACAGCCGCTTCGGTCTGCTGCGAGCCGTTACCGAAGAGGTTCAATGCGGTTGCCGGATTCGAGTCGGCCAGGCGCGCTGCGAGCTCTGTCGCGCCAGGGCCGTCGAACGCGCGAGTCCATGCTTGCTCCTCGGCGTACTTGACGAACGAATCGACCTGCCAGTTTCCGAAAGGCAGTTCGGCAATGACTCCGAGTACCACCCCGTAGCTGTCGGTCGCGGACTGATTCGTGGAGGGCTCGATCAGCCCCCTTTCCGTTTCGGTCTGAAAACGGTAGCCGGCGACCAGGGGCACGCCGGTATTGTTGAACGCGTTGCTCGGGGGAACGAACGCGTTTCTGGCAAAGATCCCGCCTCGCTCCGCGTAGCTCTCATAGCTTGCGTAGTTGAACTCCATGTAGCCGTCCACGGACTCGGCGAGCCTCTGCTCGATGGACAGGAAGGCCGTTGTTGACTCCCGCTCGTCGGTCAGGTGTGTGGGCACGGAATCCCATGGGGCGAGATTCGCCATGGAAATATCTGCGAGCGTCACCGGCTCCGTCCCGTCCCTGGAGGGACTGACGCCGCCGAGAGGCTGAAAGGTCAGCGCGTTTCTTATGATCAGGGGATGGAAGGGTCCCGGTGGTGATCTCTGATCCGATCCGCCAAGGGAGGTGTAGTCGCGCGTCGTGAAGCCCGTTTCTGCGGTGACGACCGGATCGATCGTCTCGATCCGAAGGCTGCCGCTCAGGGACCCGGACCCCCAGCCTACGCCAAAGGTTGGCGCAACCAGCGTGGAACTGCCGCCATGGGCGCCACTGGTGTATCGCAGGGCGAGCTTTTCCTCGGCGTCATAGCCCTGCCTCAGGATGAAGTTGATGACGCCGGCAACGGCATCGCCGCCGTAAATGGCGGCGGCACCATCGGTGAGCACCTCGACCCGCTCGATCGCCGAAAACGGAATCGAGTTGAGATTGATGTTGGATCCCTGGATCGTCGGGGTTGACGCGGTTCGGCGCCCGTTGATCAGCACCAATGTCCCGTCCGAGCCGAGGCCCCTCAGGTTCGCGGTCGCGACGCCGAGCGTGCCGACGCTGCTGGAGTTGTCTATCGCGGAGGTCTGCGTGTGACCCGCGTAGTTCTGGGGCAGGGCGCGAACGAACCCCTCGATGCTGTTGATCCCCATACGCTCCATGTCGTTGATCGTGAACACCTGCACCGGCGAGGTCGGGCTCGAGCCGCGCAGTCGCGTGCCCGTCACCACGATCTCGTCAACCGGCCGGAGATCCGGGTCAGGCGACGTCTCCTCGGTGTCCGACGCGGTTGCGCCCCCCGCTGGGCCGGGTTCCTCGGAGCTCTGAAGCTGGGCCAGCAGGACCGGTGGCGCCCCCGTGTTGTGAACCACCGTCCCTGGTTGCGGCGCCGTTGCGTGTTCCGGCTTCACGACGACAAAGTTCTTCGCCTTGAACTCGTACACGAGTTCGGTCGTGTCGAGCGACCTTTGGATTGCCGACTGAACCGATTGGCTGCCGCGAACTTCCGGAGATTGACTCTCCTCCACGGCATCCGGAACGAACACGATCTGCACGTCTCCGACCTCGGCTATTTCGAGCAGGGTCTGGTCGGTAGCCTGGGGATCGATGTCGAAATCAACTTCCTGGGCACTCGCGAGGCTGAACGCCGCCAGTCCGCAGGAAACTGCGCTAGAGATGGCGAGCCGCGTCGCCGAACCGGAAATCAAGCCATTGGAAATCATATGCATCCTGCCAGGTGTGGTGCTGCCCCCTACTCCCCGGGGAACAGCTTTCCAGTAGAACGGCTGGGATGGCGACACCCTCAACGGAAAGTGTTGCTTTTAACCCGCATATGTCACCAAGGGCCGCGATGATCGCGCAGGATTTTTTTCGTGTGCGCGTGCTCGGAGCCTTCAGCCGGGGAGCGCGAGGGGAAACCCCTCGCAAGAAAAGAACCGGAAGCATAGCCGTCGCTTATGGTGCAGCGAGCACGTGCGCGCACACGGAAAAAAGTGCCCCAAAGGCTTCGCCTTTGGCCCGACCCCACCGTGCGAGGGCGCGGCAGCGCGGTCTGTTACCTGCCCAAACGTCGAAAACTGAAGATACCTCATTGAAATACAATGACCTTTGCTGATTCAACAAGCGCCTTGGTGAGATATGCGGGTTAGGACCTGTTGTGTCCCGTGCCGCGACTTGCAATCAGCACGAAGCGGTCCGGATGCCGAACCACCTTGATGGGGTGAATGTCCTCGAGGGACGAGAGCAGCAGTTCCACCTGGCCCGTCATTTCGACCTGGTCGAGGTTCAGGACCGCGCTGATCCGCAGGTCGGCGATGGTGCTGTCCTCGATCAGGACTTTCACCCGGCTGTAGCGATTGACCTCGCTTATCACCTCCATCAGCGTCTGGTCCTCGAAGCGAACCCGGCCGCTGCGCCAACTCTGCAAACGCTCAACTTCGGCAATGCTGTCCTGGGTGACCGTTTGCCGGTCCTGTTCGAACCTGGCGACGGAGCCGGCGTCGAGGATCAGGCTCCCGGCTTCGAACCTCGACAGGGACTCGGTCTGCCGCGGGAAACGAATGTTGTCGTCGCTGACAGCGACCTTCCCTTCCGCCACCGCGATTTCCAGTCGATGACCCGAAAGGTGAACGCTGAATTTCGTGCCGAGCGCTGTGACCACGTGATCACCGGCCCTTATCGTCAAGGTCCGCTCGGAGTCTGTCGCAACATCGAGGAAGATCTCCCCGAAGTCCAGCAGGATGCGCCTTCCCAGGTGGTCAAAGTCGACCAGTAGGCGCGAGCCCGAATTGAGCGTGACGGTGGACCCGTCCCGCAGCGCGAAGGTCTGTTGATTCCCAAGGGCTGTTTCGAGGATTTGCGCCTCGTGGGTGGTGCCCAGGAACGTCTTGGTCAGCATGCCGGTCACGGCCACCAGGACCACAGCCGCCGCCAACCCGATCCAGCGGCTATGGGATCTCCTTCGCGTCTCGGCGCGTAGAGCATCCTGGGCCAGGGCCGCGATGTCGTCGTCGCTGGCAAGATCTCCGGACAGGTCCCACAGGTGCAACAGGTGCTCGTAGGCCTGCCGATGGCCAGGGTCTTCAGCCAGCCACCTGTGCAACTCCGACTCGTCCGCCGCAGTCATGTCTCCGGAATACAGGCGCATCACGAACCACTGGGCGCGCCGTTGTGCGTGGTTCTTTCGTCTGTCAAAGCGTTCTTTCATCGTGCCTTTCACTGATCGTCTCACTGATCGTCAGCCCCGGTCGACGCGTCGTCGTATTTCCGCGAGCGCACGCATGATGTGCTTCTCCACCATGCTGACGGAAACGTTCATCGTGTCCGCGACCTCCCGGTAACTCAAGCCCTCGAACCGATTGAGCACGAACGCGTCCCGGCATTCGGGACTCAACTTCATGATGGCGGCTTTCACGTTTCCGAGCTGTTCCTGCGCCGAGACGACCTCTTCGGCGGAACTCTCCACACCACGCGCTTTTGCCCGGTGCCTCGTCAGGTCGTCGTACTTCTGTCTTGTTCCGGCTTTCCTGTAGTTGTCCCTTATGACGTTTGTCGCTATCGAGAAAAGGTACGACCTGACGCTGTCGAGGCTTCGGGAGAGCTTTTTCTCCACGTCTTCCTGGCGCGCTACGCGCAGGAAGGTCTCCTGCACCACGTCTTCGTGGTCGGGGTGTGCGGACAGGCGTGCGCCGACGAATCGCCGCAGTGCCGGTTCGTGTTCCAGCGCGATGCGCTGCAGCGCATCGGATACGTTGCCCTTCCTTCGAAGGTGGACGATCTTCGACGTGTTGCTCGCCATCAATGTCCGGTCTGCTTGCAAGATGCGTTCCTTATAACGGACAAGGTGTTCGGTGCCTCAAGATCAATTGAGGCCGAGATTGACCTGTCGCCAGATCGTGAAGTCCCAGGAAACCGCTTCCCGATACTCCATCGATGCCGTCGCCGAATCGAGACCAAGATCGGAGAAAGGCGTGATGCCTTCGATCGCGACTTGCGCATCTTCCAGTTTGCAGGCGAGGCCGGACTCCGTGCCCAGGAACATCGAGAACTCCGCATGTCCCGTACCTACGATCGCTCGCCGCTGATCATATGGATGAGAGGAGCAGATCCTTGGGGCGCGAACGGTAACGCTGCCTTTCGCGAAGTGGATCTTTCCCACAAGCGCGTAGCCGCCGGATTCTCCTGCGGAAGGAAGCGTACTGCGTCCGGCGAATGTGGCTACATCGTTGGTCTTCATGAATCGGGTCAGCGGTTCATCGTCCCCGCCGATATGCAGGACGTAGGAGTCCCAGCGGTCCGTTCCCGCGACCGCGATGGGCGTCCGGGAACCGTCCAGGGCAATGAGGACGCGGCCAGCCTGGTAGGGGCCGTGGAGACGGGTTACGAGTGGCGCCGACCTGCAGCCGTACATCTCGATGGTGAGCGTGCCCCGGCCCGTCGATGGGTCCAGTTGCGGTACGAAGTTGGGTCCCAGGATCGACTGCAATGTCGGGCCGACGACTGCATAGCTGACACTGAGCGCCTCGCAACGGTCTGAACTGTCGGCGGCCCAATTGTCGAGGTTCCCGGCCTGCCCTGTCGTACATCCGCCGAGGAATGAGAGGCAGAAAGTCAGGGTCGCGGCGATCAGGGCCGAGGGGTTGCTTCCCACTATTTCCAACCGCATCTGTCGTGCGTCAATGGTACTCGGAATCCTTGAGGGTGATGAACGCAGCCGAAGCCAGGCAGTCGCGGCGCAAGGTGGGGCCCGACCGGTACGAAGCGAAGGGCACGGGGATTTGCACCAGGGCGTCAGGGCTCCCCGAGCGTTTCCTTCAGCAGCGCGTTCACCTGTCTCGGGTCCGCCTTGCCCCGGGTGGCGCGCATGACCTGGCCGACGAGGAATCCCAGGATCTTTGTCTGGCCCGCTTTCAGGTCCGCGACCTGTGACGGATGTTCATCGACGATGCGGGCGACGACGCGGGCGAGTTCGCCGGCGTCGCGCATTTGCTGCAATCCCTTCGCGTCGATGATCCCGTCGATGTCTCCGTCTTCCTCCCAAAGCGCGTCGAAAACGGTCTTCGCGGCGGTGTTGGAGATCGAACCGTCTTCGATGCGTCCCATGAGTTGCGCCAGTCGGCCCGGCGAGACCGGGCACTGCGAGATGTCCGTCTCGTGGCGGTGCAGGGTGGCAGTGACGTGGTCCATGACCCAGTTCGCGGCCTGCCTGGCGTCGGCGCCCGCCTGAACGGCCGCATCGAAATAGATGGCGGTGTCCGGATCGTTTGCAAGCGTGCGCGCGGCGTATTGGGACAGGCCGAGTTCGCCCGTGTAACGTTCCCGTTTGGCCGACGGAAGTTCCGGCAATCGCGCGCGCGCCTCCTCCAGCATGCCTCGGGTGATGCGAACCGGGAGCAGGTCGGGATCGGGGAAGTAGCGGTAGTCGTCGGACAACTCCTTGCCGCGCATCGGCCGCGTTTCGTCGCGTTGTGCGTCGTAGAGCCGCGTCTCGCGTTCGACGCGGCCGCCCGATCCCAGCACATCGATCTGGCGCTCGATCTCGTGTCTCAGGGCGCGTTCGACGAACCGAAAGGAGTTCAGGTTCTTTATCTCGGTGCGTTCTCCGAGCTCGCTGGTCCCGGCGGGACGAACCGAGACGTTGGCGTCGCAACGCATGGACCCCTCGTTCAGGTTGCCGTCGCAGATCCTCAACGTGCGCACCAGGACGTGCATTTCCCGGAAGAAGGCGGCGGCCTCTTCGGGTGTGCGCAGGTCAGGGTCCGATACCACCTCGAGCAGGGGCGTTCCGGCGCGGTTGAGGTCGATGCCGGTCAGGCCGGAGAATGCATCGTGGACCGACTTTCCGGCGTCCTCCTCGAGGTGCGCGCGGGTAATGCCGATGGTGCGGGGTTCACACTCGCCGTCCACGGGATCCATGGTGACCGAGCCCGGGCCGACGATGGGTTGCTCGAACTGACTGATCTGGTAGCCCTTTGGGAGGTCGGGATAGAAGTAGTTCTTGCGGTCGAAGCGGCAGGTGGGCGCGATCTCGCCCCCGATGGCGAGACCGAAGGTCAACGCCATGCGGATAGCCTCCCGGTTGACCACCGGCAATACCCCCGGCAAGCCGAGATCCACCGGGCAGGCCTGCGTGTTCGGAGCAGCGCCGTAGGCCGTGGCGGCGCCGGAGAATATCTTCGAGGCGGTGGCGAGCTGCACGTGGATCTCGAGCCCGATGACGCTTTCATACTGCATCGGCGGCCTCCATGCCCCTGGAGCCGTCGGGGTCCAGCGGGATGTCCGGGTGTTGGCGGTGCCAGTCGGTGCGGCGCTGATACTGCGCGCCGAGTTCGAGGACCCGGCCTTCCTCGAAGTGCGGGCCGATGAGTTGCAGGCCCACGGGTAGCCCGTCGAGCAGGCCACAGGGCAGCGACATGGCGGGCAGGCCTGCGAGACTTGCCGGGATGGTGAAGACGTCCTGGCGGTACATGGCCACGGGGTCGGTAACCGCGCCAAGCGTGAAAGCGACCCCCGGCGTTACCGGCGCGGCGATCACGTCGACCTGGTCGAACGCGTCGAGGAAGTCCTGGCGAATCAGGCGGCGCACGCGTTGCGCCTGCAAATAGTATGCGTCGTAATAGCCGATCGATAGCGCGTACGTTCCCGTGAGGATGCGCCGCTTGACCTCCGCGCCGAGGCCCTCGGCGCGGGATCGGCGGTAGAGGTCGTCGATGTTCTCCGAGGCTTCGGTACGGTACCCGAAGCGTACGCCGTCGTAGCGCGACAGGTTGGCGGACGCTTCGGCACTCGCGATGACGTAGTAGGCCGGTACGGCGGCGTCGGTGTGCGGTAGCGATACGGGAGTCAAGGTATTGCCGGCGCCCTCGAGCTCCCGCGTTGCTGCGTCGAGAACTGCTCCCATGCCCGCATCCAGGTCGTCCCAGTATTCGCTGGGCAGGCCGATGGTCATCGAACCGGATTCAGCGGCTTCGGTAGGCCCGGCGGCGGTACTGGTGGAATCGAGGGGATCGTGTCCTTCCATGACTTTCAGCATGGTCGCCACATCGTCGGCATTGCGGGCGAAGGCGCCGCCCTGGTCGAGGCTCGACGCGAATGCCACCATACCGTAACGCGAAACGCGTCCATACGTGGGCTTGAGCCCGGTCACGCCGCAGAATGCCGCGGGTTGGCGAATCGACCCCCCGGTGTCGGTGCCGGTGGCGCAGGGGACGAGTCCCGACGCCACTGCGGCGGCCGATCCACCGGACGACCCGCCGGGTGCCCGGCTCGGATCCCAGGGATTGCGCGCGGGACCGAACCAACTGGTTTCGTTGGAGGATCCCATCGCGAATTCATCCATGTTCGTCTTGCCGAGACATACCGCACCGGCGTTCGCGAGCCTGCTGACCACCGTCGCATCGTAAGGCGCGATGAAATTCGCAAGCATCCGGGATGCGCACGTCGTGCGCATGCCCCTCGTGCAGAAGACATCCTTGTGCGCCAGCGGAATGCCCGTCAATGGCCCGGCCTCGCCTCGCGCGATGCGTGAGTCCGCGGCGGCCGCCGCCGCCATCGCCCCGTCCGGGTCGATGGTGATGAAACAGTTGAGCGTTTCGCTGGCCGCGTCGATGCGGGCAAGGAAGTGTTCGGTCAGTTGGACGGCGCTATAGCGCCTGTCGAGCAGGCCGCGCCGGAGCGCGGCGATGGACTCATCCCCGTTCACCGGAACGGCTCACTCCACGACCCTGGGTACCAGGTAGAGACCCTCGCGCGTGGCCGGGGCCAGTTCCTGGTAGGTTTCGCGATCCACAGACTCCGTCACGATGTCGTCGCGCAGCGGCTGATCGGTGTCCAGGGGATGTGCAAGCGGGGCCGCGTCCCGGGTATCGACGGCGCGCATTTCGTCGATCAGGGCGACGATCCTGTTGAGATCGTCGAGCGCGGGGCCCACCTCTTCCGGCTTCAGTTCGAGTTGGGCGAGGCGTGCCAGCCTGGCGAGGGTTTGGCGGTCCATCGGGGGTAACGGCGGTGTCGGCGATTCCGCTGACTCTACTACATCCGGCGGTGCATTCTCATCCGGAGAGACTTCCATGGAACAAATGTCTCGGGGAGCACTTGGCGACCCGGGGCACTTGTTCCATGGTCGACGAGCGGGGCCGGTGCCCCGTTGGCATTGTTGCTGAACTGTGGTGCCGTTGTTAGAGTGCGACTGCTTCTCGGTCGCGAGTTTTCTCCTTCACGATGTTCAAGGCCATCCGCGGGTTGTTTTCGAAGGATCTCTCCATCGATCTCGGAACGGCCAATACCCTCATCTACGTGCGCGAAAAGGGCATCGTGCTGGATGAGCCCTCGGTGGTCGCAATTCGGGACAGCAACAATCAGCGCAGCGTGGCGGCGGTGGGCTCGCAGGCCAAGCGCATGCTTGGACGCACCCCCGGCACCATCACGGCGATACGGCCGTTGCGCGACGGGGTGATCGCGGACTTTGTCGTCACGGAGAAGATGCTCCAGTACTTCATCAAGAAGGTCCACGAGAACGCCTTTATCCGGCCGAGTCCCCGCGTGCTGGTGTGCGTCCCCTGCCAGTCCACCGAACTCGAACGGCGGGCGATCACCGAGTCGGCGGAGTCGGCCGGGGCCCGGGATGTACGGTTGATCGAAGAGCCCATGGCGGCCGCCCTGGGCGCGGGCCTGCCGGTCCATGAGGCCTGGGGCACGATGGTCGTGGACGTGGGTGGCGGCACCACCGAGATCGCCATCATCTCGCTGAACAGCATCGTGTACAGCGAGACGGTTCGCGTTGGCGGTGACCGTTTCGACGAGGCTATCGCCAACTACGTGCGACGCACCAAGGGCAGCCTGATCGGTGAGGCGACGGCGGAGCGGATCAAGCAGGAGATCGGCGCCGCGTTCCCACTGGACGAGAAACTCGAGATCGACGTCCGGGGACGCAACCTGGCGGAGGGTGTGCCGCGCAGCATCACGCTGGACAGCACGGCGATACTGGAGGCGTTGCAGGACCCGCTCTCCATGATCGTGCAGCACGTGAAGACGGCGCTGGAACAGACACCGCCCGAACTGTCCTCGGACATCGGTGAAACGGGCTTCGTGCTCACCGGGGGCGGCGCCCTGTTGCGGGGTCTGGATACGTTGCTCTCGGAGGAGACCGGGTTGCCGGTGGTCGTTGCGGACGATCCTTTGACCTGCGTCGCGCGGGGCGGAGGCAGAGCCCTCGAACTCATGGATGAAGGCCTGGACTCGGACCTGTTCCTTTACCGGTGACCCGCCTGGTTTCGGGATGACCCGGGTTTCGGCAGTGACCGGCAGCGGCCCATGAAGGGGCTGTTCGCACGAGAATCCACTGCCGGATACCTGCTCGCCGGACTCGCCACGCTGTCCGTCCTGCTCGTTTTCGTCGAAGCGAACACGCGTCTTCTCTCTCCTGTCCGGTCGGCGGTGGGCACCGTCGCTACTCCCGTGTATGTGCTCGCGAACGTACCCACCAGGATCTGGGACGGTGGCACCTGGTTTGTCGATGTCGTGTCAGACCGGGTGGGGATGCGCGAACAGATAACGCGGCTTGAGAGGCAGGTGACAGAACTGTCCGCAGTTTCGCAGCAGTTTCTGGCCCTGCGCGAGGAGAACAACCGGCTGCGGGAACTCTTGGGCAGCAGCGCGCGGGTGCCTGGGGAGAAACTCATCGCCGAACTCGTGGCCGTGTTGCCGGACCCGCAGAAACACCGGGTCGTCATCAACAAGGGCGCGGCCGACGGTGTCGCTGTCGGCGAGGCGGTGATCGACACCCGGGGCCTGTTCGGGCAGGTCGTGGAGACAGCCAGCCTGACAAGTGTCGTACTGCTGATCACCGATACGACACACGCCGTGCCCGCGGAGGTCGTTCGCAACAACATCCGCGTGATCGCCGCTGGCGTAGGCAAGTCGGACGTCCTCGAACTGGACCCTGTGCCGAAGTCGGCGGACATTCGCGAAGGCGATCTCCTCAACAGTTCGGGGTTGGGCGGCCGCTTCCCCCAGGGGTATCCGGTAGGTACGGTGACTTCCGTCGAGAAGAGGCGAACGGCACCCTACGCCCAGGTGGAAGTGAAACCGGCTGCGGACCTCGATCGCAGCCGCTATGTGCTGGTCGTGTCCGAGCCGGCATCCGGGCAAACGCAGTGATTCCCTTTCGCGGGGGATGGGTCGTCGTCCTGACACTATTGCTCGCCCTGCCGCTATCGGTGGCGGACTTTCCGTTCGATACCCCCGGGTGGGTCGCCCTGCTGCGGCCCGAATGGGTCCTGCTCGCCGTGTTCTACTGGGGAGTGGAGCGGCCGGACAGGGTTCCCATGATCTTCGTCTGGTTCGTCGGTCTCGTCCTCGACGTTCTGCAGGGAGGTCCCCTTGGCGTCAATGGGCTATGCCTCGCGGCCGTGGTCTTCGTCGCATGGTCGTATTACGAGCGGCTTCGAATGTACTCCCGTTTGCAGCAGGCTGCCGTGATCTTTCTGCTGGCGCTTGGGCTGGGATGCGCAAAGGGCGGCGCGGCGGCGCTGGCGCAGGACACGCCCATGTCGGTTACGTTGGTCGTTCCCGCCCTCATGACGATGGTCTGGTGGCCGCTCGTGGCGGAGCTGATTCAACGCTGTACCCGACGCGTCGCCTGGGGCTGAACCCACTAGGACCGGCACGTGGCGACTCTCGCACGAACTGCCTTGCTACTCGTGACCGTGCTGGCGGTGGTCTTCGCGCTCGCGCAGGGTGGCGGCCGGCTTTTCTTCGCCAACATCCACGAGTTCGAAGATCGCGTCAACGCGCACCTCGCGAAGACCGGGGCGGCCGTTGAGGGTCTGGCCGGGTCCTGGCGCCACCTGAACCCGTCGGTCTCAGCCGCGACCGTTACCTTCGGCGGCGGGGAACTCAAGGGGCTGGAGATCGAGCTCGATATCCTGGAGAGCCTCTGGCGCAATCGGCTGGTGGCTCGCCGCCTGCATGTCGAATCGGCGCTTCTGCGTTTCGTCCGGACGCGGTCGGGCTGGCGGCTCGACGGCGAAGCGGGAGACACGGAACTGGGAGAATTCCTCAAACACACGGACGAAGTGTCCTTCGCCGGTCTGCTCGAACTCGCAGGTTATGCCGCGACGGGCACGGTGCGGGCGGAAGTCGAGGCGACGAATCGTGGCGACCGTCATCGTTGGCGGGCGATGATCGTCCCCGAGTCGGAAAGTCCCGAGATCAACGCCGAAAGTGGCGCCTCGGGCGAAGACTGCGGTTGCGTCTTCGTTGACCTGGACATAAGGGATGTGGGTGGTGCCGTGCCGTCGGGAAGCGCGCGGTTCTTCGTCGATGACATGTCGCTTGCCGGCGAACTTGCCCGGGCGCTTGCGCTTCCAGACCTGCTGCTCGCCGTTGACGGAAAATGGACCGGCGACGGCAACAGCGCCGCGACGATGGCGAATGCGCGAATATCGGGCCCGGGGGAGACACCGCTCACGGTCGTGGCCACGACCGCCGCTCGCTCAGTCGGTCGCGACGGCGCGTATCGAGGCGTCTCATCGCTCCACGCAACGGCGGGCGGCGCTTCCCTCGACCTGGATGGAATCGGTGTCAGCGCCGATGCGGATGGAGTCGGATTCTGGTTCGCCGGCGTCGACATTGCCGTCCTGAATTCGCTGCTCGCTGCCGGGTTGGGAACGCATGGACACTGGTTCGAAGGGGTGGCCGCTGAAGGCAGACTGGCAGCGGTTCGGGCTCACCTGAGCGGGCGCGGACTCGCCTATGAAGCCAGGCTTGATGCCATCTCCATGTCGAACTACCAGGGCGTGCCCGAACTGGCGAATGGCTGCGGGATGCTGCGCGGTCATCTGCAGGGATTCCGGATTGACTTTAGCTGTGATGGACTGCGTTTCGGGCTGCCCAGGCACTTCGACAATCCGTGGGAATACGATGTCGGATCGGGAGACGTCACGTTCTGGTTCGAACCGGGTTACCTGGGTGTTCGCGGCAACGTCCAGGTTGCACTGGGAACCGCTGCGGCGGGTGGCGGCTTTTCGCTCACCCGCCCCCGGGACCCTTTCGACGGCCAGTTCATTCTCCTCGGATTGGCTGATGGCTTGCCGGCCGGGCTGATCAGGGACCATTTGCCCCAGGGGCTGGATGACGGCCTGAAGGCGTGGCTCAGGTCCAGCCTCGTGGCCGGGCAACTGAATTCCGCTTCGACCGTGTTCCATGGGCAGACGCGGCCGCGCGCGGAATTGCCGAACCGCCGCTTCGAGGTCGCCGGGCTGGTTGTCGATGGAACGGTCGACTATCACGCGGACTGGCCCCCGTTGGAGGGCGTGCATGGAAACGTCACGATTACCGGCGAGGAGGCGCGGGGGCGCGTCGTGGAGGGCGTGCTGTTCGGGGGCGAGATCCGGAACTCGGACATCCGGGTGCCGCTATTGGGGGGGTACGTGGATATTGCGCTGAATGCGCGGACCGATGCCGCGCGCGCGCTGGACTTCGTGCGTGACACGCCGTTGTCGGAGGAACTGCACTTCGTCTCGGAGAGTTGGCGGGCCGAGGGGGTACTGGGCATCGACGGTGACTTGCGAATCCCGGTTGACGATGACTCGGGTCCAGTTGACCTGGACCTCGGGTTCGAGGTGGACGGCGTGACGCTCGACCTGGTTGACCTGAAGCTGCTGTTTGACGGCCTGAACGGGAATGCACGGTTCCAGTCGCCGCACCACTTTTCCTCGGCCGGGATAGACGGAATACTGTTTGGCTTTCCTGTCGCGATAACCGCGGCGGCTTCCGAAGATGCGAACGTCCTCGACTTTCGCGGTAGGGGTGCGGTGGCGGACATCTACCGCATTCTCGAAACGCACGAAGTTCCCGTGGCGGCGGGCGTATTCGGCTTCGATGCGCGGCTGCGCGCGTTCGCCGATCCATCCCGCGCGCTGGAACTCGACCTGGGTTCGGACGGGGTGGGAATCGCCGTGAACCTGCCTCCGCCCCTGCACAAGTCTGCCCGGCAGCCGGGGCCGGTCGATGTCGAAATGGTGTTTGACGATGACTACACCCGAGCCGCCGTGCGGAGCGAGTCGTTTGAAGGGTGGTTTCACGTGCGTGACGGGGTCCTGGCGCGCGGTGCGATTGGCATCGGCGTGCCGCCCGGACCGCCGGACATTACTTCGTCGCACGTACGCCTGTCCGGACACCTGGAGACGATTCAGCTGGAAGGGGATGCCTCCGAGGTGATGCCGGAGACCGTGCCCTGGCGGCTTGATCGGCTGTCGGTGGGAAGCGTCTGGCTGGGCGACATCGAACTCACGGACGCCGCACTCAACGGCATCGTCGGCAAGGATGGGGTTGCCATTGGCATCGACAGCAACGAGGTGCGGGGCACCGTTGTCCTGGAGGGCGAGCAACCCGTTCTGCTGTCGCTGGACGAGGTCCGTGTCTCCGGGGAGGAATCCGATGGCGATCTTCTGGATGTCTCCCTGTTCGACCAGGTGCCTGCCGCCGACGTCACGATCGCCAGGGTCCTGGTCGGAGACGATGACTACGGCGCCTGGGCCTTCGGCGTTCGTCCCGGCGACGGCGTCATTCGCCTTACGGGACTCATGGGCGATATCAAGGGTATGCACATAGAGGCCGACGACGACCTGGTCTGGACCGGGGAATCCGATGCGTCCCTGTTCCGCGGACGGGTCACGGCGGGGGACCTCGGGCTGGTCTTGCCGCAGTGGGACTATGCGCCGAGCGTCGAGAGCACCAGCGTCGATATCGAAGCGGCAGTGGAATGGCCCGGCTCGCCGCTCAACTTCGAACTGGGCGAACTGACCGGCAGCATGCGAATGGCGATTGAGACGGGCCGGTTCCTTGAAGTGGACGAAGCGGCGGGTGCGAGAATTCTCTCGTTGCTCAACTTCGCGAACATCGCGCGACGCCTGCAGCTCGACTTCTCCGACGTGTTCGACAAGGGGATCGGCTTCGATCACGTCCGTGCCAATGGCGAACTCGACGGGGGCGTCCTGTCGTTCACGGAGCCGATGGAGATACACGGTCCGGGTTCCGACTTCAGGATCAACGGTACGGTGGACCTGGCGGACGGCGCGCTGGACAACGAGATGATCGTCACGCTGCCCCTGTCGTCCAACCTGCCGTGGTACGCGTGGATTGCCACGGCCGAGCCCGTGACAGCCGTGGGCGTGCTGGTGGGACGCGAGATCTTCAAGGAGCAGATCCAGACGCTTTCCAGTGCCAGGTATCGGATCACGGGCACCATCGAGGACCCGAACCTGGAATTCGTTGATATATTCAGGAGCGAAATGGATCGTCCCGGAGAAGTGGAGTGACGCAACTCATCGAAACCGCCAAGCGGGAACTGTGGGAGGCTGGCGAGATCGGCGAGGGAGACGTGTCGCGGCTCATCGGGCGGCTGATGCACCGGCAGGTGGACGCGGGTGAGCTGTTCTTCCAGCAGAGGAGGTCGGAGTCCTGGACCCTGGAGGACGGCATCGTCAAGGACGGCGCGTTCAGCGTAGACCGGGGCGTGGGAGTGCGTGCGGTCAGCGGCGAGAAGACGGGGTTCGCCTACGCCGACGACATCGTCCTGCCGGCGCTTGGGAAGGCTGCGGACGCGGCGCGTACGATCGCGCGTTCCGGCGGCGACGGATCGATGCAGGCGTACCGCCGGCGTGATGTGGTGCCCCGGTATGCGGGTACGGATCCGCTTGCGTCGTTTCCGGAACAGGACAAGGTGGCGCTCCTCGGACGCACGGATGCGTTCGCGCGAAGCCTCGATCCGCTCGTAACGCAGGTCACGGCCCGGCTCGCGGCGAGTTTCGAGACGAACCTGGTCGTGGGGAGCGACGGTACGTTCGCCGGCGACGTGCGGCCCCTGGTGCGCTTCGACGTTTCCGTGATCGTCGAGAAGGACGGCCGCAGGGAACGGGGATTTGCCGGCGGCGGTGGCCGGCACGATTTCTCCTGGATACTGTCCGGCGATGCCGACGGTCAAGCGCGGCGGTACGCGCGCGAAGCGGTGCGGCAGGCACTCACGAACCTCGAGGCGGTGGATGCGCCCGCGGGTTCCATGCCGGTGATCCTGGCCCCGGGGTGGGCCGGAGTGCTGTTGCACGAAGCGGTCGGGCATGGACTGGAGGGAGACTTCAATCGAAAGGGAACGTCGGCCTATGCGGGAAGGGTCGGCGAGAGGGTGGCGTCACAACTGTGTACTGTTGTCGACGACGCGACGATGAAGGACAGGCGCGGATCGCTCAACCTCGACGATGAGGGGACGCCGGGCCAGCGCACCGTGCTGATCGAAAACGGTGTGCTCAGGGGATACATGCAGGACAAGCTCAACGCGCGCCTGATGAAAGCCGCTCCCACCGGAAACGGGCGCAGGGAGTCCTACGCCTGCCTGCCCATGCCCCGAATGACAAACACGTTGTTGCTGGCGGGGGAATCCGATCCCGGGGAGATCCTCGCGAGTGTCGACGATGGCGTGTATGCGGTCAGTTTCGGCGGTGGACAGGTGGACATCACGTCGGGACGCTTCGTGTTCTCCGCCACCGAGGCATACAGGATCGAAAAGGGCCGGGTGACACAGCCGGTCCGGGGAATGAGCCTGGTTGGCAGTGGTCCCGAAGTCATGACCCGGGTCTCGATGGTGGGCAACGATCTCGCGCTCGACCAGGGTGTCGGCACGTGCGGGAAGGAGGGACAGAGCGTTCCCGTCGGGGTCGGGCAGCCGACGGTGAAGATCGACGAAATCACCGTCGGCGGCACGGCTTGAGCCATGGAGTCCATGGACATTGCCGACCTGGAGTCGGATCTCGAGCACCTCGTCGGCGACATTCTCGACGAAGCGAGGCGGCAGGGGGCCACTGCGGCGGAAGTCTCCGTGGGCGACGACGAGGGATTGACGATCGCGGTGCGGCAGCGCGACATCGAGACCATCGAGTTCAGCCAGGATCGAGGTTTCGGCATCACGGTGTATGTGGGCGCCCGCAAGGGAACCGCGACTACGTCGGATAGCAGGCCCGAAGCCGTGCGCGCGACGGTCGGGGCTGCCCTCGGCATCGCGCGCCACACCGAGGACGACGAATGCAATGGTCTCGCCGACCCGGAACGAATGGCGAGGGATCTGCCGGACCTCGATCTGCATCACCCGTGGACGATGGACGCCGACGCGTTGCGGGACCTGGCCCTCGAAACCGAGGCCACGGCGCTCGACTACGACGGCCGGATCGTCAATTCCGAAGGCGCTGAAGTTGCGACGCAGCGTTCGTGCCGCGTCTATGGCAACTCTCACGGCTTTCTGGGCGCCGTGACGGGGACGCGGCACAGTGTTCACTGCGCGGTGGTGGCGGGAGACGACGCGGGAATGGAGCGGGATCACTTCTTCAGCATCGCCCGCGACCCGAAGAACCTTGACAGCCATGTCAGCGTTGGCGAGGAGGCCGCCCGGCGCGCCCTGGCCCGGCTGGGCACGAAGCCAATAAGGACGGGTAACTGGCCGGTACTGTTCAGTCCACCCATGGCGGTGGGCTTGATCGGGCATCTCGTCGGTGCCATCAGCGGGGGTGCCCTGTATCGGCGTGCGTCCTACCTGACGGACTCGCTCGGCAAGCCTGTTGCGGCGAAGGGCATTACCCTCGCCGAGTATCCGCACATGCCGAAAGGTCTCGGCAGCGCGGGTTTCGACGGCGACGGCGTCGCGACGACAGGCAAGGCGTTTGTGCACGCGGGACGCCTCGATCACTATGTCCTCGGAACCTACTCGGCCCGGCGTCTCGGAATGGAAACGACCGGCAATGCAGGGGGCGTGTTCAACCTTCGCCTCGAGACCGATACGGTGTGCCCCACGGCGCTGATGCGGGAAATGGGGACCGGACTGGTCGTGACCGAACTGATGGGCCAGGGCGTCGACCTGGTTTCCGGGCACTATTCACGCGCGGCGGCCGGGTTCTGGATCGAGAACGGCGAACCGGCGTATCCGGTGGAGAAGGTGACGATTGCCTCGACGCTGAACGAGATGTACCACGGCATCGTCGCCGCCGGCGACGACATCGATCGCCGCAGCAACATACACACGGGATCGATACTGGTCCGATCCATGACCGTAGCGAACTGAATCGGCGCCAAAGGCGGGCCCCGCGCAGAGAGCCTTCAGCCCCGGGAGCGCGAGGGTGTCCCTTGCAAGAAAAGGATATTCCCCGACCGCTGACGCGTACGAAATGCCGGCGTTGCCCTGTCGGCGGAGAAAAGTTACTGCTCTTCGCCGAAACGGTCCCTGATCAGGCGGGAGACCGCTGCAAACGCTTCCTTCTCTTCGTCGCCGCTGGTACGCAGCGTCAGGACGGTCCCCTGTCCGGCGGCGAGCATCATCACCTTCATGATGCTTTTGGCGTCGACGTTCTTGTCGCCCACGCAGAGCTCGATGCTGCATGTGAAGGTCTTGGCAAGGTTGACGAGCTTCGCCGCCGCGCGCGCGTGAAGCCCGAGGGCGTTGACGATGACGACTTCTCCATCGGTCACGGGTCTTGCCGGGATGTGGTCATGGGGAATCTACGCTGCCGCCGCGCCGTCGAGCATGGCCATCAATTCCTGGAACAGTTCGCCATCGCCGTGGGCGCGGCGCAATCGTATGGGATTCGCCGGTTCATTGAGCACGCTTACCAACACGCCGAGGATGTCGAGGTGAACTTGCGCGGCATCGCGTGGAACCACGAGCGTGAAGATGAGATCGACGCGGCGGTCGTCCGGCGCGTCGAAATCGATGGGTTGCGCCAGGCGTACGAAAGCCGCAAGGGGCCGGTCGCACTGCATGCGGCAGTGCGGGACCGCCACACCGTCGCCCAGACCGGTACTGCCAAGGCGTTCGCGCGCGAGCAACTCGCGAAGGAGGAGCCTCGCATCCACGTCGGGATTCTGCGCGGCAATAAGCTGTGCGGCCTGGTCGAGTGCCGATTTCCTCGAAGCGGCATGCACGTCCGTTCGTGTGCAGCCGGGGTGGAGGACTGATCGAAAGTCGATCATGGTGCTGCGTCCCTAACCCGCATATCTCACCAAGGGCCGCGATGATCGCGCAGGATTTTTTTCGTGTGCGCGTGCTCGCGAGCGAAAGCATAGCCGCCGCTTATGGTGCAGCGAGCACGTGCGCGCACACGGAAAAAAGACCAGCGAGGGCGCGGCAGCGCGGTCTGTTACCTGTCCGAACGTCGAAAACTGAAGATACCTCATTGAAATACAATGACCTTTGCTGATTCAACAAGCGCCTTGGTGAGATATGCGGGCTAAGGCATTAAGGCATCCGGGCCGCGTTTACACCGCCCGGGTGCGGTGGTCCGAGATCTTTTCCTTGTGCTTGAGAACCTGGCGGTCGAGCTTGTTCGACAAGGCGTCGATGGCGGCGTAGAGGTCCGCGTCGTCGGCGCTGGCGAAGAGCTCGATGCCGTTCGCGTGGACGGTGGCCTCCGCCCGCTGCACCAGCTTGTCGACGGACAGGACCACGCGGACGTTGGTGATGTGGTCGTAGTGGCGTTCCAGGCGTCCGATCTTGTTCTCGGCATAGGCCCGGATGGCGTCGGTGACTTCCAGGTGGTGTCCGGAAATGTTCAGTTGCATGAAAACTCCCTGTTTGGCTGAGGGGTGAAATCTCGAGAATGTTCGGCATCCCCGGAACCATTGGAACCCGGGGACTGAAAATCGTTTCCCACTGCGGTCAAACCAATCTCCTTCGGTCGTTGGAGGAAGGTATCGCCATGGACTCCCGGTACTTTGCGACGGTTCGGCGTGCCACTGCTATGTTGCGTTCGCGAAGCATGGACGCAATCCGGCTGTCGCTCAATGGCCGGTTCGGATTCTCCTCGCCGATATATCGCTTGATCAGTGCCCGGATGGCGGTGCTGGACACTTCGCCTCCGGTCGCGGTGCCGACATGGCTTGAGAAAAAGTACTTCAGTTCGAAGATCCCGCGCGGTGTCCGCATGTACTTGCGAGTCGTAACGCGTGAGATCGTCGACTCGTGCATCCCCACGGCGTTCGCGATGTCGGCGAGGACGAGAGGTTTCATCGCCTCTTCGCCACGGTCGAGGAAACCGCGCTGGCGCTCGACGATCTGGGTCGCGACCTTGAGCAGTGTTTCGTTGCGATTCCTCAAGCTCTTCAGAAACCAGCGGGCGTCCTGCAGGTTGTTGCGCAGGAACGCGTTGTCGGCGCTCCCGTCCCCACGCCGCACCAGGCCGGCGTATACGTCGTTGATGCGTAGCGTCGGCAGGGACTCGGTATTGAGTTCCACCAGCCAGCGCCCCCTGTCCCCGTTAGAGTCCTTTCGTACGAATACGTCGGGCTCAATGTACTCGCAATCGAAGTCGCCGACCGCCGCGCCCGGTCGGGGGTTCAGTGATCGAATCAGTTCCATGGCCCGCTTCAGCGCGTCCGCGTCGAACCCGGAAGCGCGCGCGAGCGCGTTGAGGTCGCTCCGTGCGAGGGTGTCGAAGTGGTGCTGCACCAGGCTGACGGCATCGCCGTGCGAGGGGGTGTCCGGGGACAATTGGTGGAGCTGCAGCAGCAGGCACTCGCGCAGATTCCTGGCGCCGACGCCTGCCGGCTCGAATTGCTGCACGCGTGCAAGCACCGCCTCCACGTCCTCGGCGGAAACGTCCTGGCCGCCAAACGCGCCGGCGACGGACTCGGCGATGTCCTCCAGGTCGACCTGCAGCATCCCGTCGGCATCGATGGCTTCGATGATGGCTGCCGCGACAAGCTTGTCCTGCGGTGGCATCGGTGAAAGGTTCAGTTGCCACAGCAGATGATCGGCGAGGGACTCGGAGGCGGGGTTGTCGAAGTCCATGCCTTCGGGCAAGGCTGGCGACATCGGGGTCGACGCCTGGTAGACGTCGTCCCAGCTCGTATCGACCGGGAGTTCGTCGGGAATGCCTAGGTCTTCGATGAAGCCTTCCTCTTCGCTTTCCCCGTCCGGCGGGGACTCTTCGCGGCGTTCCCATTCGGGATCGCTTCCGAGGTCGTCTGCTGCGACGTCGTCGAGGTCGTCGTCTTCGGCAAGTTCGAGCATTGGATTTGTTTCGAGAGCTTCGCGTATCTCGAGGTTCAGCTCCATGGACGAGAGTTGCATCAGGCGAATCGCCTGCTGCAACTGCGGCGTCATCTTCATCTGCTGGCCGAATCTGAGCGAGAGTGACTGTTTCATTCGGCAGTCAGCGGTTCTTGCAGGGTCTCGGGGACGGGCCACGGGCGGTGGCAGGGGCGCGCCTCCTGGTCACAGTTCGAACCGCTCTCCAAGGTATACGCTTCTCACGGTCTCGTCGGATAGTATGGCGTCGGCATCCCCGGCCGCAATGACGTGCCCGTCATTGACGATGTAGGCACGGTCGCAGATGTCGAGTGTTTCCCTGACGTTGTGATCTGTAATGAGAACGCCGATCCTGCGTCCCGCGAGATCGCGGATCTCGTCCTTGATGTCGGCAACGGAGATCGGGTCGACCCCGGAAAAGGGTTCGTCGAGCAGCATGAATGCGGGCTCCGCCGCGAGCGCACGGGCTATCTCGACGCGGCGGCGCTCCCCACCCGACAACTGTTCGCCCCTGGCGGACCGGACCTCCGTGAGGCGAAACTCGTCCAGCAGGCGGTCTACGAGCCGTCGCCGCGCCTGGCGGTCCAGGTCACCTCGCAGTTCCACGACAGCCTTCAGGTTGTCCTTCACGGACAGCTTCCTGAACACGCTCGCTTCCTGTGGCAGGTATCCGATGCCGGCGCGGGCCCTCGCGTGCATCGGGGCGCGGCTCAGGTCCACACCGTCGAGGAGGATCGACCCGGCGTCCATCCGGACCAGTCCGACGATCATGTAGAAGCAGGTTGTCTTCCCGGCGCCGTTTGGCCCGAGAAGCCCGACGATCTCTCCACTGGACAGGGAAATGTCCAGACCTTCGACGACGGTGCGGCCGCGATAGCGCTTTGTCAGGTTGGTTGCGGCGAGTCGGGAACTGCCGTCTGAACCGGGTTCGGAGAGGGACGTGGACACGCGTTACGGGCTGTTTGCCTGGGAGGGGTTGTTTTCATGCGAGGGGCTATTTTCTTGCGAGGGGTTTCCCCTCGCGCTCCCCGGCTGAAGGCTCTCCCTCGCACTGTTGTTCTCTTGCGAGGGGCTGTTTTCATGCGAGGGGTCCCCCCTCGCGCTCCCGGGCTGAAGGCTCCCCCTCGCGCTCCCGGGCTGAATGATCATTTCGACGCCTTCGGTTTCGCCGGTGGCCACCACTTTGCCCAGGCGAATGTCGTAGGTGATGACGTCGCCGCGGAACTCGTCGCTGTCGCGGGTGAGAAAGGCGCGACCGATCAGTTCGATGCGCGCGTCGGCCGGGCGATAGACGATGTTGGACGCGCGGGCCTCGATGAATCCTGCGCCGGGTTCCGTCTGCTGCCGGTAGTGGGCGGGGTCACCCCGGGCATCCATCAGGGTGATCTGGTCGCCTTCGCTCTCGATGACGACCCGGTCCGCCGTGAGGCGCATCGATCCCTGGCCGATCTGCACGGAACCCGTGGCCACCACCCGCTTGGCCGGGGAGTCGCCAGGTGCGCCGTCGGCCGCGGACGACGAGAGCCCGCCTACGAGAAGATCGCCTTCCACGTTGTCGGCGCGGAAATGTATCGGTTGATCGGCGTCGTCCGGCAGGCCATGCGCCTGTCCCGTGAGCCCTCCCGCGGAGCCCAGCACCAGTAGCGCGAGCAGGATAGGTCCGCGCCGTGCAGAAGACGCCGGTGGTTTCAGGGAATCCGTCAGTCTGGCTCGATAACGCCGTGGACCTGTCGGCCCGGTCCCGATAGCAGCTTCATCCATCCGCGTTCCATGTCGGCCTCGAATCCCGAGGCCGTCGTCTTGCTGCCGGAAGTCTCGATCATAACAGCTTGGTCCGTGTGGGCGTATTGCCTCGCCGGATAGACATCGAGCACCGTCGTCGTCAGTGCAAACAGGCGTCCGTCGTCGTATCGCCTCGTCAGTTCGACGTTGTCGCGGAGCAACAGGTGCTCTTCCGTTTCGCCGTCGTCGCCTGGTTGCTCCCGAATCTCCCCGCGCGAGGCGTTTGCATCCCAGGGCGGCCCCGACTTCTGGCTCAGGCGGATGGCCGGGTTGTCGAAATAGGTGACGCTGCGTTCCTCGAACTGCTTGATCCGGTCGGCCCGGAGCCGGTAGCGAACACCCCCGTCGGCCCCGTACCTGGTGATGGTGGCACCTTCCATGTAGATGTCGGGTTCATCCGCAAGTTCCGGGGGAAGGGGAGCGGGTGCCCGTTCGCCGGAATACATGTAGACCAGCGTCAGCACCAGCGCGGATATGGCCGCGGCGGCGTATCGGCGAATCACGGGGGCCATGCGCCGGCCTCGGCCAGGGCGGACTCCCAGAGCCCCTTGGCGATGAGGATGAGGTGGCAGATTTCCCGCACCGCGCCGGCGCCGCCGCCGGCCGCAGTGACGTAGTCCGCTCGCGCGGCGACCTCCGGGTGGGCCCGCGGAACCGACAGCCGCATGCCCACGCGGTCGAACAGCGCCAGGTCCGGTATGTCGTCGCCGGCATGGGCCATTCGCTCCGGCATGATGCCGGACTCGCTGCACAGAGTGCCGAGGGCGGCGGTCTTGTCTTCAACACCCTGGTAAACGTGGGCGATACCGAGTTCGGTCACGCGTCGTGCCGTGGCCCCGGACGCGCGGCCGGTGATGACGGCAACGGGGATACCCGCCGCCTGGAGCATCTTGATTGCCGCACCATCCTGCGCATGGAACGCCTTGATTTCGCCCTCTTGTTCAGGGGCACCGTGCGACGGGCCGCTGGAATCCGCGTAGTAGAGGCGACCGTCCGTCATCACGCCGTCCACATCCAGGATCAGCAGGTCGACGTCCCGCGCGAGCGCGAGCGCGGACGCGGTGAAGATCTCGGCGCCGGGGTGTTTCATGCCTGGGTATATAGCAGTGCGTTGTAGCCGATCCAGCTCAGTGCAAGGACACATCCTTCAAAGCGCGTGATGATCGGCCGCGAGCCGAGTCCGTAGGCGAACAGGACGAGTAGCAGGGTCAGCGCGGCCATGGTGCCGAAATCCCGCCACAACACGTGGGTGTCGAAGCCCACGGGCGTCACCAGTGCCGGAACCGCCAGCACGGCGACGATATTGAGGATGTTTGAGCCAACGACATTGCCGATGGCGATGTCCGGATGTCCCTTGATGGCGGCGGCCAGGGTGGCCGCGAGTTCCGGCAGACTCGTGCCGATCGCAATCACGGTGAGGCCGATGATGAGTTCGCTGACGCCGAGGTACTCGGCGACTTCCGTCGCCGCCCAGACGAGCGTCTGCGCGGACACGAGCAGCACGCCCAGACCGACTACGAGGTAGACGAGAGCGCGCGCCATCGGCATGTCTTCGAGTTCGTTCAGTTCCTCCTGGATTGAATCGGGCAGCTCCGGTTTCCGCCGCTGCGCCCGCACCAGCCGGTGGATGATCAGGCTCAGTCCGGCCACCAGCAGGAGCCCGTCGACCACGCCGAGGTAGAGGTCGTACAGGCAGAACAGCGCGAGCAGGGTTGCGCCGATCAGCCAGGGCAGTTCCACTTTCAGCACCGAGGCCGCGAACGGCAGCGGCGCGATCATGGCGGTGACGCCCAGCACCAACCCGATGTTCGCGATGTTCGAACCGATCGCGTTGCCTATCGCCAGGATTGACGTGCCTTCAATCGCGGCGGCGAGTGCCACCAGGATTTCCGGCGCCGACGTGCCGATGGAGACGACGGTGAGGCCGATGAGAATCTTCGAGACCCCGATGTTGTTCGCCGTCGCCGCTGCGCCGGCCACGAATCGGTCCGCACTCCACACCAGAGTGATGAAGCCGACGATCAGACCCAGGACGGGAAGCCACATAGAGGATTTCGCGGAATGGTGACCTCAAGCATTGCAACATTGGCACGGCTGCGTCAATCAGGCGCATCGGCGTTCGGCCCGGCAGCCATGGATGACGGCTGGGCCGTGATAACCTCAGCGCTGACCATGAACGCGCCCATAGGACAGTCGACCCTTGCGGACATGATCCGCGATCACCTCGGAGAGGCCGAGGTCGAGGTCACCGGCGAGGGGAACCGGTTCGACGTGATGGTCGCAAGCGCGGCCTTCAAGGGGTTGAGCCGCGTCAGGCAGCAGCAACTGGTCTACGAGGCCATTGGCGACCTGATCCGCGACGGGACCGTGCACGCGGTTACCATTCGCACCGTGGCCGCAGGCGACCCCTAGAGTCCATGATCAACCGCCTGGACACGGCATCACGCGGCTTCGATGATGCGCTGGAAAGGCTCACACGTTGGGATGACCCGTCCCGGCGCGAAATCGACGAGTCTGTCGCCGCGGTGTTGGGCGATGTTCGGGAGCGCGGCGATGCGGCCCTTCTCGACTACACGGCACGATTCGATGGCGTGGCCGCGCCCGCCGTAGACGCTTTGCGCATCGACGCCGGGATGCTATCCGACTGTCGACAGCGCTTGCCCGAACCGCAGGCTGAAGCTCTTGTCACGGCAGCGCGGCGCATCCGTCGCTACCACGAGCTGCAACTCCAGCAAGGCGGGGCGTTCGAATACGAGGACGGCCTGGGCAATCGGCTCGGTCAGCGCCTCGTGCCCCTTGATCGCGTTGGCGTCTATGTCCCCGGGGGACAGGCAGCGTATCCGTCCACGGTTCTGATGACGGTGATTCCCGCGCGGGTGGCGGGCGTTCGCGAGGTGGCGGTGACGGTGCCGGCCCCGAACGGCGAGCGGAACGAACACGTCCTGGCGGCGCTCGACATCGCCGGCGTGGATGAGGTCTTCGCCATCGGCGGGGCACAGGCCATCGCTGCCCTGGCCTTCGGTACCGAGACGGTTGCCAGGGTGGACAAGATCGTCGGTCCCGGTGGCGCCCATGTCGCCGCAGCCAAGCGCCAGGTGTTCGGTCCCGTGGGGATCGACAGCATTGCCGGGCCGAGCGAGGTGCTGATCGTTGCCGATGGCAGCGTGCCGGTACACTGGACGGTGCTTGACATGTTCTCCCAGTCCGAGCACGACGCGGCGGCGCAGGCACTGCTGTTTTGCCCCGATGCGGACTACCTCGACGCCGTGGCGCGCCGGATGGAATCAGTGCTGCCGGAAATGGCGCGCGCCCGGATCATCGGAGCCTCGCTCTGTGCCCGGGGTGCGCTGATCAAGACCCGAAATCTCGACGAGGCCGTGGCGATCGCGAACCGCGTCGCACCCGAACACCTGCAGCTTGCGGTAGCCGATCCCGAGGCATTGCTGCCTCGGGTGCGGAACGCCGGAGCGGTCTTTCTCGGCGGCTATTCCGCGGAAGTACTCGGCGACTACAGCGCGGGACCGAGTCATGTGCTGCCGACGTTCGGCACCGCGCGGTACGCATCGCCCCTGGGCGTCGCCGACTTTCTCAAGCGCAGTTCGGTGATCCGAATCGGCCGGCGCGGCGTGCGCGAACTGGCGCGAACCGCGGCCACCATCGCGGAAGCGGAGGGGCTGCGGGCGCACGCCCTGGCGGCGCTGGCGCGACTCGACGAAAGCTGACGCCGCGCGCATGTCGCCGGGGGAAGCCCATGATCGGAATATCGTCTCTCGGGGCTTGATCCGGGACCCCGGACAGGCGGAGGCGGTGGCGGCTCTGGACGACGTGCACCGGCGTGTCGTGGACGTCGAGACCCCGTTTTGGCCCCGGATTCTGGGGCGTCGACGGACCGCGCCGCCGGCGGGCCTCTACCTGTGGGGTGGTGTCGGGCGCGGCAAGACCTACCTGATGGACCTCTTCTTCGAGTGCCTGCCATTCGAAGCGAAGTACCGGATGCACTTTCACCGTTTCATGCGTCGCGTGCACGACGATCTCAAGTCGCTGGATGGCGTGGCCAACCCGCTTAAGCATGTCGCGGCACGCATGGCCGCGGAGGGACGCGTGCTCTGTTTCGACGAATTCTCGGTGTCGGACATCGGCGACGCCATGATCCTCGGCGAACTGCTGGGCGGCCTGTTCGACCGCGGCGTCACCGTGGTGGCGACGTCGAACACCGAACCGTCCCGGCTGTACGAGAACGGCTTGCAGCGGCGCCGTTTCCTGCCGGCCATCGAACGCATTGGGTCGCACATGCGGATACTGCACATCGGTGATGGAGTCGACTACCGGTTGCGTTTGCTCGCGGCCGACGACACCTATCTCCACCCGGCTTCGGACGAAACGGAGGCGCGCCTCGCCGCCTCGTTCGCCTCCCTTGCGCCCCGCGGGCAGATGGACTCGTCGATCGAAATCAACGGCCGCCTGATTCCTGCCAGGGGTTCGGGTGACGGCGCCGCCTGGTTCGCCTTCGGGGATATCTGCGGCGGCCCCCGCAGCGCGAACGACTACATCGAGGTCTCACGGGAGTTCCACACGGTCCTGGTAAGCGGTGTACCGCGTTTCGACGCCGGCGCAGAGGACCTGGCGCGGCGCTTTGTTGCCCTCGTCGACGAGTTCTACGACCGGCGCGTCAATCTCGTGTTGTCGGCCGCCTGTGAAATCGGGGGTCTCTATCGTGGACAACGCCTGGAAGTGGAATTCGAGCGAACCCGGAGCCGTCTGCGCGAGATGCGTTCGGCCGACTATCTCGGACGCACGCACAAGCCCTGACCACGGCCGGTGCCCTGTCCCCGAATGCGCCCGGGAACCCGCACGTTGGTTGCGATTGCAGGGGTCGGCCGGTAAAATCGCGCCTCCGAAATTCAGGCCCTCCGGATGAAGACCCTGAGCGTGCGTCCACAGGACGTCCAGCACGACTGGTATGTCGTGGATGCCGAGAATCAGACCCTTGGGCGTTTGGCGGCGGCGGTCGCCCGGCGGCTGCGCGGCAAGCACAAGCCCTCGTATACGCCACATGTGGACACCGGCGACTACATCGTGGTGGTGAATGCGGAGAAAGTCCGCGTCACGGGCAAGAAAAACACGGACAAGGTCTACTACCGGCATAGCGGCTACCCCGGTGGCATCAAGGCGGCACGTTTCGAAGAGATGATTGAGAAGCATCCCGAACGGGTGATCGAGAAAGCGGTCAAGGGCATGCTCCCACGCAATCCGCTCGGCCGGGCAGTATTCCGCAAGCTCAAGGTCTACGCCGGGTCCGAGCACCCCCATTCGGCGCAACAGCCGAAGCCGTTGCAGTTACAGGTCCAATAGGGCTGGCGGAGAGTAATCTAATGGCAGAGCCGTACAGCTATGGCACCGGTCGGCGCAAGACATCCACGGCGCGGGTGTTCATGTCTCCCGGTAACGGTCGAATCATCGTTAACGGTCGGCCCATCGACGAGTATTTTGGCCGTGAAACGGCCCGCATGATTATCCGGCAGCCGCTGGAGGTGGCCGGCGTCGTGGACCGGTTCGATGTCAGGGTTACGGTAAAGGGCGGGGGCGCATCCGGTCAGGCGGGTGCAATTCGTCACGGCGTGGCACGCGCATTGGTCGAGTACGACGAGACGTTGCGCACGGATTTGCGCCGAGCGGGTTTCATTACGCGCGATGCGAGAGAAGTGGAACGCAAGAAGGTGGGCCTGCGCAAGGCCCGCAAGCGTCCGCAATTCTCCAAGCGTTAGTGCTGTTTCCCGTTTATGGTCACGCAACGCAACGCGCTGGTTGAGTTGAGGGAGAGGTTTCCTCTTGAGTGATGTAGAGTCGCACGACGATTGTCCCGACGAGGATGGCGCGGGCAACGTGGACAAGGCGCGCCGCCGTTTGCTGGTCGGATCGACCGCGGTTGTCGGCGGTATCGGCGTCGCCGGGGCGGCAGTGCCGTTTATCGCTTCCTGGAATCCCAGTGCCAGGGCACGTGCCCTGGGCGCGCCCATCGAGGTGGATATCTCGAAGTTGAAGCCGGGCGAGATGCTGGGCCCGATACCTGCCTGGCGAGGCCGCCCGGTATTCGTGGTACGGCGAACAGCCGAAACCGTTGAACGTCTTGTCTCCGAAGGTGCCGACCTCGCAGATCCGGATTCGAAAAACGCGGACATGCAACCGGTGTACGCGAAGAATGCGTGGCGTTCACGGCGGCCCGAGATCGGCGTGTACCTGGGGCTCTGCACCCACCTCGGCTGCTCGCCGAAGTTCCGTGGCGAGGAGGGAGAGTTCTTCTGCGTCTGTCACGGGTCGGTTTTCGACCTGGCGGGCAGGGTGTTCAAGAACAAGCCGGCGCCGGACAATCTGCCGGTCCCGCCTTACCGTTTCGAGACGGACAACCTGATCGTCATCGGAGAGGACGAGGAGACCGCTTAGCATGGCGGAGTCTGCCGGGCGCCCGGGGAGATTACCCCTCGCAGAACGCTGGGTTCGTTTCGTCGCCTGGCTCGACGAGCGCATGCCGCTCACCGAGACCGTCGAGTACCACGCCACGAAGTACTACGCCCCGAAGAACCTGAACTTCTGGTACTACTTCGGCGTCTTCGCCCTCTTTGTCCTGGTCGTTCAGATCGTCAGTGGTATCTGGCTGGCCATGATGTACGTGCCGAGCGGGGACGGCGCGTTCGCCTCCGTCGAGTACATCATGCGCGACGTGGACTTTGGATATCTCCTTCGCTACATCCACTCCACGGGGGCCTCGGCGTTCTTCCTGGTTATCTACCTGCACATGTTTCGCGGGCTGGCATACGGTTCCTACCGGAAGCCGCGGGAACTGCTCTGGCTGATTGGCATGGCGATCTACCTGGTCCTCATGATGGAGGGGTTCTTCGGCTACCTGCTGCCCTGGGGGAACATGTCGTACTGGGGGGCGCAGGTCATCGTCTCGCTGGTCGGCGCGGTGCCGGTGATCGGCCCGGACCTGATGCAGTGGGTCAGGGGCGACTACCTGATGTCGGAGATCACGCTGAACCGCTTCTACTCGCTGCATGTCGTCGCGCTGCCGCTGGCGCTCGTGGGCCTCGTGTTCCTGCACGTCGTCACGTTGCACCACGTCGGCTCGAACAACCCGGACGGCATCGAGATCAAGGACCGGAAGGACGCGTCCGGCATACCGCTGGACGGCGTCCCGTTCCACCCCTATTACACGGTGCACGACTTTCGTGCCCTCATCGTGTTCCTGTTCGCGTTCTGCGCGGTCATGTTCTACGCGCCTGAAATGTTCGGCTACTTCATCGAGAAGCCGAACTTCGAGCAGGCCGACCCCCTGAAGACGCCTGAACACATCGCGCCGGTCTGGTACTACACGCCCTTCTACGCGATGCTGCGGGCCACCACCTTCCCGCTTTTCGGCCTCCCCGCCAAGTTCTGGGGGCTGATCGTGATGGCGGGCGCGATTCTGATCCCCGCGGTCCTGCCCTGGCTCGACCGCAGCCGCGTTCGCTCCATTCGGTACAAGGGCGCGCTGTCCAAACTGATGCTGGCGATCTTCGTGGTCAGCTTTCTCATCCTCGGCTACCTGGGAACGATACCCGCTTCGACCCCTGCCACGGTGGCGGCCCAGGTCTTCACGCTGCTCTACTTTTCGTACTTCCTTCTCATGCCGTGGTATACGCGCGTCGAGCGCACCAAGCCGGTACCGGATCGGCTGACGTGAGCCTCCGAACGGCCGGTTTCGTCCCGCAACTCTCGGCTTGCCGCTCATTGGGGGTGACAGGCGTCGTTCTGGCGCTCTCCCTCATGTTCGGTGCGGATGCCGCCGCCGCCGAGTCGGACTGGCCCCTGCGCTCGATTCAGCCGGACCTGCACGACGAGGCTTCGCTCCAGCGGGGGGTCAAGTACTACGTCAACTATTGCCTCGGGTGCCACTCGTTGAAGTTTCAGCGCTACGAACGCACTGCGGCCGACCTCGGCGTACCGGAAGACCTGTTCCTCGAAAACCTGGTCTTCACGGGCCAGAAGTTCGGCGAGTTGATGGCCACGGCGATGCCCACCGAAGAGTCCAAGGCCTGGTTCGGCGCGACGCCGCCGGACCTGACGATGGTGGCGCGTGTTCGGGGCGTGGATTGGCTGTACAACTACCTGATGACGTTCTATATCGATGAAGATCGGCCGTTTGGCGTGAACAACAAGGTCTTTCCCAATGTCGGGATGCCGAACGTCCTGATGGAGCTTCAGGGAGAACAGCGGGAAGCTGGATGCGGTCCCGAGCCGATTGACCTGCTCGCCGGCGAGGAGGAGGTGCTGGGCGGGTTCCTGGCGTTGACATCGGAGGATCGGCAGAAGCGGGAAGAGGAGATCGGCCGCCGCAACCGCTGCGACAGCCTCGCGGTGGAGCCGGGGACGGGGATCCTGAGCGAAGAGGATTTCGACCAGGCCGTATACGACATCGTCAACTTCCTGTACTACGTGGGCGAGCCGACGCGCCTGGAACGCGAGCGACTGGGGATCTATGTCCTCCTGTTCCTGGGTCTCCTGTTCGTGTTCGCCTACCTGCTCAATCGCGAGTATTGGAAGGACATCCACTGATTCTGCGCGAGGTGCCCATGAGTATTGTCACCAGGCGATCGTCGATGACACTGTTTTCTGATGCGGCGGACCACTACAGCCATCGCGTGCGGATGGTCGTCGCGGAAAAGGGTGTGAACGTCGATATCGTTGACGTCAGCCCGGGCAAGAAACCCGAGGACCTGGCCGAGATCAATCCCTACAACACGCTGCCTACGCTGCTCGACCGCGAACTGGTTCTGTTCGAGAGCACGGTCATCATGGAGTACCTCGACGAGCGTTTCCCCCACCCGCCGCTGCTGCCCGTCTATCCCGTCGCGCGGGCGCAGAGCCGTTCGCTCATACACCGGATCGAGAAGGACTGGACCAGGAGCGTCGATCTCCTCATGTCCGGAAGGAGCCGCGAGCCGACCCTGGCCAGGGCGCGCAAGGAGTTGACCGAGAGCATGGTTACCGTCGCGCCGATATTCGCGGACAAGCCGTTCTTCATGAGCGACGAATTTACCCTGGTCGATTGCTGCGTGGCGCCTATCCTCTGGCGGCTGAAGTACATGGGCGTCAAGCTGCCGGAGCGCCAGGCGCGCCCGATGCGCAGGTACATGCGCGAGATATTCGCCCGCCCGTCCTTCCGGGGAAGCCTCACCGAAACCGAAATGGAAATGTACGACTGACGTGAATTCTTCCCGGCCCTACCTGGTGAACGCGCTCATCGACTGGATCTCGGACAACGACTGTACCCCCTTCGTGGTCGTTGCCGCCGATGTCGATGGCGTGCAGGTGCCCGCCGATTACGTCGAAGAGAACCGAATCGTGCTCAATATCTCTTCGCGCGCGGTGCGCGATTTCGGCATTGCCAACGGATTGATGACGTTCGACTCCCGCTTCGGTGGAAGTCCCTTTCGCGTGGTCGTACCGCTCGAGGCGGTGATTGCCGTCTATGCCAGGGAGACGGGGCAGGGCATGGCATTCGAAGTCGGGACGGCAAACCTGCGCCCGACCGGCGCCGATGTCCCCGACAAGCATGGCCGGAAGCGACCGACCCTCACCGTAGTTTCCTGACCCCGCGCCCGAAGTCCGCGCGGACCCCGGGACGTGCGGGATGGGTGAGACTGAGGGCTTGGGCGGGCGTGAAACGCGGCACCCATGGGGTGACGGGTTTCATGGCGCTAGGGGGCTGCGCCGTAGGACGGCACGAAGTGCCGATCAAGGCGCAAGACCGTAGGTGGGCTTGGGCGGGGGTGAAACACGGCACCCATGGGGTGACGGGTTTCATGGCGCTAGTCGATGTACTCGAACACCTTGACGACCTTCTGCACGCCGAACACCGACCGCGCGATTTCGGCCGCCGCGTCGCCCGCCTGCCGGGGGAGCGAGCCCATGAGGTAGATGACGCTGTTTTCCACCACCACCTTGATGAGGTTCGCGTCCACGTTCTCGTCGCTCAGAAGGGCCGTCTTGACCTTTGTCTTCATCCACTTGTCGTTGGTGCGCACGCCGATGTTGGTGGGCGGGGCCACCTCGATCTCGTTGTGGACCTTCCGCACTTTGCGGACCCGCTCGGCAGCCCGTTGCGCCGCGGACTTGAGTTCCTCCGTCGGGAGTTGCCCTGCCAGCAGCACCACGCCGTCCACGCTGACGACGATGAGGTGAGCGGGCTTCAGGCGCTCGTCTGCCCTGATTTCCCGCATGACGACGTGCTCGATACCGAGATCGTCGATCAACGCGCCGGTCGTGCGCTTGCGAAGGTCTTCGCTGGCGCAGGACGACAGCAACAGCAAGCCGGCGCAGAAACAGAATCTATCCCGTGAACGCATCTGCCACCCATTCGATTCGTCTGCCAAAGTTTGTCCTCGACACCGATACCACGTCAAACCGCGTTGGATCGGTATCGTATTCCGGGTGCGCCTGAAGGAAGGATTCGGCGGCCCTTGTCAGGCGCCGCCGCTTCGCCGCGTCGACGGAATGAACCCCGTCGAGCCAGGACCCGGGACCCCGATAGCGTACCTCGATGAAGACCACCACCGGCCCGTCGCGCATGACGAGATCGATCTCGCCGTACGGCCGCGAGTAGTTCCGGGCGATGGTCTCGAGGCCGCGACGTTCGAGGTGGCGCCGAGCCTTGCGCTCGGCGCGTCTACCGGCCCGCTGTCGCCAGGTCCGCATTGCCTGGTTCGTGTGCTCCCACCGGAGCGAGGGGTTCGAACCGGCCGTCCTTGACCAGCGCCCACACGGGCTCCCGCCGGATGACGCCATCGGGGCCGAGCGCAAGAATGCCGGTGCTTCCCATGATCCTGGTGTCCGTGAAGGTGGTCAGCCGGGACATCTGGTTGACCAGCCGGTAAGCGTCCAGCCCGAACGCAAATAGCGTGTCGGCCGTGCCGTGGTTGTTCGGAAACGCCTCGCGCAACTCCGACTTGATTTGCGGCGGATACAGGCGCCAGGGCATGTCACAGATTCGAAGCAGTTCCAGGTCGCCCGGGTTTGTCACGTCGCGCCCTGCCTGGGAGGACACGTAGACCGGCAGGTCTGAAGCGAAGTGGAAGGCGAGCGCCGGCTTGAGGGATGCCAGTTGGCTGCCTTCCACCAGGGCGATGACCGCGTCGACATCCGACCGGCGCCGGGGCGTAAACTCGACCTCGTCTCCAACGAGGCGCTGGATTTGCGCATGCCGCTGCTTGCTTGCTTCGATGAGGAGTGTCTCGCCCACGACAGACGTCACGTCACTCCCCTCCACGAAGACGCCGGAACTCACCAGTAGGGTTCCGCCGCCATTCTCTGACCGTTGTCCGGCGCCTCGCGGCCTGGGTCCGAGGTGTTCGGACAGCACCGCAAATGCCCGGGCAGTCCAGTTATCCGGGCTGCGCAGCACGATCACGCGGCGCCAGCCGTCCGCGACCACGCGATTTGCGATCGCCCGTGCCTCGTCTTCCACGGTCAGTGCAAACTGGATCGGATGTGCTCGCCTGGTCTCCGAGACTGCAACGGTATTCAAGGTGAGCGTGGGTATGGCCGGGTCGAGCGCCCACATGTCGGCAACGTGCTCCTTCGACAGCGGGCCGACTATGGCGTCCGCGCCGTCCCCCTGCGCTTCACGGTAGAGCGCCGCAATGGATGCCGTGGTGGTGTCGTACAGATGAATCGACTGTCGGGAGGTCGCCCCCGAAAGGAAGTAGGCGGACAGGAAGCCGTCGCGGACGGTTTCCGCGGCACTCTTCAGGCGGCCTGTGAACGGGAGAAACAGGGCGATTCGGGCAGGGCCGGGATCCGTGCTGGCGAGTGTTGGCGGAACGAAACGCGCGGCGGCATGGTTAGGATGACCCCGGCGCCAACGTCTCCAGGCCGTCCGTTGCGCCTGGGTCGTGAGCGCCCCGTTGACCGCGTCGACGAGCTGCCACCACGCCCTTTCCGAAGGATCCCCGGCCTCACGAAGGCGGCCGGCAACGCGATGTCCCGGAACGCGTTGCGCATGGCGCCACGCCGCCGCGATCATCGATTTCGCCAGGTCTGCGTTGGCGGCGGACGCATCGACATCCTGCGCCGCAGTAACGAGCGCCGCCGATGCGGTGGCGTAGTCTCCCCTGGCAGCGTGGATTCGGGCGAACAGGAAGGCGAGCCGCGAGCGTTGCCCCGCGTTCCCGGGTTCGGCCGCTGCGGCCCGTTCTTCAGCGGCCGTGAATCTCCCCAGGCCGAGCAGGATCTCGGCGTCCACGAACATCCACTCGAATCGCCGGAGGGGAGAGACCGACTTCTCGGCATCGAACCGGCGCAGCTCTGCGGCGGCCGCCGCGGGGTCTCCTCGCGCCAGGAGTTGCCGGGCGCGCTGGATCGGGTCGGCGACGATGTCCCGCTCTTCGGTGACATCGTCGACGCTCGGCGAGCGTGGCCGGTCTTCGCGCTGTGATTGACAGCCCGCGATTGAGACAATCACGCAGGTCGACAGGCAGATCGCTAACGGGATCTGGAGCGGGACGATGACAGCTTTGCGAAACACCGGTTGCCTGTTCGTTGTGGCGACCCCTATTGGAAACCTTTCGGACATCACCGCGCGAGCGGTCGATGCCCTCAAAAAGGTTGAGATTGTGGCCTGCGAAGATACCAGACGTTGCCGTACCCTGTTGCGCCACGTCGGTGCCGTGCCCACCGAACTCATCAGCTTGCACGATCAGAACGAAACGGCGGCGAGCCGCCGCGTCCTGGAACGGCTGAAGGGTGGTTCGGATGTCGCGCTGGTCTCGGACGCCGGGACTCCCCTGTTGTCGGATCCCGGATTCGAACTCGTACGCCTGGCCTTTGGCGAGGGTATCAGGGTGATCCCCGTGCCGGGTGTCAGCGCCGTCACGGCTGCCGTATCGGCATCCCCGGTCGCCGCGAATCGCTTTACGTTTGAAGGATTCCTGCCGGCGCGGCCGCAGCGCCGGCGCGCGGTGCTGTCGAGCATGCTGGCGCGGCGCGAGGCGACGGTGTTCTTCGAGGCTCCACATCGCATTGGTGGCACCCTGGGCGACCTGCTCGACCTGGGGGCCCGGGACCGCGAGATCGTCGTCTGCCGGGAGCTCACGAAGATGTTCGAAACCATCGTTCACGGTACGGTTGCCCAGGTCGCCGACGACATCGAAACCCACAAGGGTGAGTTCGTCTGCATCCTCGCTGGCGTCGGCGAAGACAGCCCGTTGCTGCCTGCCGGCGAGGTCCTCGGTGTCCTGCTGGAGGAGTTGCCTCCCTCGCGCGCCGCCCGCGTCGCAGCCCGGCTGACAGGCGGCGACCGTGCGGAGTTGTATCGGCAGGCCGTCACGCTGACCCGGTAGGTCCGGCCTTGCACGACACAGTGGTATCGTAGGCCGTCGAGCCGGCCAGGCAGCCGTCGCGCCTTCTTCTTAGGGGCGCGAAGGAAAGTCCGGGCTCCACAGGACAGGGCGCCAGGTAACCCCTGGGGGGCGCGAGCCCACGGAAAGTGCAGCAGAGAGCAGACCGCCCGCCGTTCCCGGCGGGTAAGGGTGAAAGGGTGCGGTAAGAGCGCACCGCGTTCGGCGGTAACGCCGGCGGCTAGGTAAACCCCGCCCGGAGCAAGGCCAAATAGGGATCTTTACGCGTGGTCCGCGCTGGATTCGGGTAGGCCGCTAGAGGTGATCGGCGACGGTCGCCCCAGATGAATGGTTGCCCACGACAGAACCCGGCTTATCGGCTGGCTCGACCCCTTCCATTTCAACCAGTTGCGCAACGCGCCTTTTCCGCTTGACCCCCCTGCGGATGGGATTTATCGTCGGGGGTTCAAGTAGGAAAAAGTGGGAAAAAATAGGCTAAATGCGGTATATAGGGTACACAATGTGTATTGAAGGGTAGCCGACGCTCGCTCACTACCATGTTCCGGGGCAGCAATTCAGTCACGCTCGACGCCAGGGGCCGCATGGCTCTGCCGGCGCGTTTTCGCCAGGTCGTGCTTGAGCGTTTCGACGGACAGGTCGTCATCACCATCGACCTGCACGAGCGATGTCTGCTCCTGTATCCGTTGCCCGAGTGGGAGGAAATCGAATCCCGCCTGCAGTCGCTGGCCAACATGCGGCCTTCCGCTCGCGCCATCCAGAGGCTTCTCATCGGCCACGCCACGGATGTCCAGCTCGATGGCCATGGCCGGGTGCTGCTGCCTCCTACGTTGCGCGAGTTCGCCGCACTTGAGAAGCAGCTGATCGTGTTCGGAATCGGCAGGAAGGTTGAAATCTGGTCGGAGGAGCGTTGGCGCGAACGGGAGGAGAACTCGCGCTCCATGGCCTCTGAGGTCACGTCGGAATTGACCGAATCAGCTGGTCTGGACGTCCTGTCCATCTGATGCGGTCGTGATGCAATGCCCCATACCCCCGTATTGCTGGACGAGATCGTGTCGGCGGTGACGACGGATGTATCGGGCAGGTACGTCGATGCGACCTACGGTGGGGGAGGCCACAGCGCCGCGCTGCTCGGCGGCCTGCGGCCGGAGGCGCAACTCCTGGCGATGGACCGCGACGAGGCGGCCGTCGCCCATGCGCGAGGCCTCGCCAGGGCCGATTCACGGGTGGCGGTCGAGTGTGCATCGTTCTCCGACGTCAACGAGGTGACTCGCCGGCGGGGGTTTCAGCCGGTCACCGGCGTCATGATGGACATCGGCGTCTCGGGATACCAGTTGGAAGATCCCGATCGCGGGTTCAGCTACCTGCGCGACGGACCGCTCGACATGCGGATGGACCGCAAGCAGGGCGTGACCGCAGCGCAATGGCTCAATTCCGCGGAAGAGGAGGACTTGGCCGAAGTATTTCGACGCTACGGCGAAGAACGCCAAGCTGCCCGTATAGCGCGTGCGGTTGTCAGGAGGCGACCGCTGGCGAGGACCCTGGATCTTGTGAGTGCGATCCGGGAGGGAGCGATCGGGCGCCAGGTGCATCGCCAGACGCTCGCACGCGTGTTTCAGGCGGTACGTATGCACGTGAACGATGAGGTTGACCAACTCGACGAAGGATTGGACGCGGCGTTCGAATGTCTCGACCTCGGGGGCCGTCTCGGAGTGATTTCCTTCCATAGCATCGAGCACCGCATGGTTCGGCGGCGTTTTCGCGCCTGGGTGCAGGGAGATCCAGTGTTGAGGCGCGTGTCGATTCCTGGGGAACCGGGCGGCGGTGCGCGTCACGTCCTCCGAAACTCGCGGCCATCGGGGGCGGAAGTCGCTGCCAACCCCCGGGCGAAGAGCGCGATGTTGCAGGTAGTGGAGAAGTGCGCTTGAAGCGGGCGAAAGCAAGGCAGTGGATATTCGGGGCGGTGATCTGCGCGGCGGCGGCCGCCTCTGGCGTGCACGTTGCGGGCAAGGCCAACGAAATGCGGGCCGCCTATACGCGGTTGAGTGAAGAGCAGGCGCGTCGGGATGCGTTACTCGAGGAATACAGCCGCCTGATATTGGAGCGCGGAACGCTTTCGTCGTACCGCAACGTGGATCGAATTGCGAATGATGTGTTGTCCATGCATTTCCCGGAGGAGGTCAACTGGATCCCGCAGTGAAGTGGCGCCATTACATGCTGGTCGCGTTTTTCACGATTTCGGTCGTGGGGCTGCTGGCACGTGTCGCTTACCTGAGCGTGACCGAACGGCGGGATTTTCTCAAGCAGCGGGGCGAGGCCATTGCCGTACGAACGGTGAGCATCCCCGCGCATCGGGGAGTCATCTACGACAGGCATGGAGAACTCCTGGCGGTCAGTACGCCGGTCCACTCGATCTGGGTGGACCCCAGCATGGTAACCCTCTCGGCTGATGAGTTGGCCACGCTCGGTGAGGTCCTGAGAGTTTCGCCGGCGTCGCTCGAACGACGCATGGCCAACTCGGGCAGGCGATTCGCGTATCTCAAACGACACGTCAGTCCGGAGATCGACCGGGCCGTCCGGGAACTCGGCATCGACGGGGTGCGATCCCTCTCCGAGTACAGGCGCTTCTATCCCGCCGCCGAGACCACGGCGCACATCGTGGGTATGACGAACATCGACGACGAGGGCCAGGAAGGCATCGAGTTCACCTTTGACTCCCTGCTCAAGGGGAAGCCGGGCAGCAAGCGGGTGTTGCTCGACAACCACCGGCGCACCGTGGAGGAACTGGGATTCCTCGACCGGGACATGGGCAATGACATCACCGTGAGCCTCGATCTCCGACTGCAGTTCTCGGCCTATCGCGAGTTGAAGTCGGCAGTCGAACACAACAACGCGGAGTCAGGGTCGCTGATCATGCTCAATGCCCGGACCGGAGAGGTCCTGGCGCTTGCGAACCAACCTTCCTACAACCCGAACAATACGGCGGCACGGGGATCGAAGGGTGTTCGCAACCGGGCCGTGACAGACACATACGAGCCGGGGTCGACCGTCAAGCCGCTCACCGCCCTGGCCGCCCTGGAAAGCGGTCGATATACGGCGGCAACAACCGTGGACACGTCGCCGGGCCATGTCTTTGTGGGACGGAAGCTGATCGAGGATCCCAGCGATCGAGGAGTGATCACGCTTGCACAGGTGCTGGCGAAGTCGAGCCAGGTCGGGATCACGAAGGTCGCCCTGGATCTGCGCGAGGACGCGGTATTCGACGTCATGGTACGCGCGGGGTTTGGCGAGTCACCGGGATCGGGCTTGCCGGGAGAGACGTTCGGGGTACTCACCTCCCAGGACCTGGACAAGCCGATCGGCCGCACCACCCTGGCATACGGGTACGGTCTGACAGTCACGCCGATGCAACTCGCGCGGTGTTACCTGACATTGGCGTCGGGCGGCGTCAGGCGTTCGGTGGGCGTGCTCAAACAGACGGTGGACCTGGCGGGTATCCGGGTCTTCGAAGAGCGTCATGTGCGCGAGGTCTCGCGGATGCTGGAGCAGGTCGTGAGCACGGCGGGCACGGCGCCGAAGGCGGCGGTTCGCGGCTATCGCGTAGCGGGAAAGACTGGAACCACGCGCAAGGTTTCCGCAGGCGGATACGATGACGGGCGGCACGTTGCCCTGTTTGCGGGTTTCGCGCCGGTGGTCGATCCGAGAATCGTCCTCGTCGTGGTCATCAATGAGCCCCGGGGCGTGGCGATTGGCGGCGGCAGCGTCGCGGCACCGGTTTTCGCACGGGTCATGGCGCGTGCGCTCCGCATTCTTGGCGTTGCCCCCGACCATCTCGCTCCCGCCACTCCAGAGTCGACGCTCGCGGTGTCGCCGCTGGTCCAGCCCCGCTCACCGACCGCGCAACAACGGCCCGCGGTCGCCAGTGCTCCCGTGAGGCGTTCGTTCCATCAAGGTGCCCCACAGCCGACGCCTTCGGCTCCGCCTGTGGCCCGGCCCCGCTCGTCGACCATGGAACAACTGCCCCGGGTCGCTGAACGCTCCCCAGAACATTTGTTCCATGGAAGGGATATGGCATGACATCAGCCAAGACTCTCGACCAACTCCTGGGCATGGGTGGTGAGACTGTCGTCACCGGCGTCGCCAACGACTCGAGGCGCGTAGCGGCCGGGGATCTGTTTCTCGCATGTGCGGGCGACGTGGACGATGGGCATCGCCACGTCGAAGAAGCAGTGGCCCGCGGCGCTGCGGCGGTGTGTTCGGAACGGCCTGTCGCCGCCTGTGTACCAAACGTCGTGATGGACGACCTCCGGGTCCGCCAGGGAGAGATAGCCGCGCGGTACTTTGGCGATCCGAGTGCCGCCCTCACGTGCATCGGTGTCACTGGCACCAATGGAAAGACATCGGTCGCCTATCAGTGCGCTTCGCTGCTGGACGATACGGCGTACATGGGCACCATCGGGTGGGGCGGCATCGCGCGCCTGTGCCGGAGCAAGCTGACCACGGAGGACGCGGTCACCGTCCAGCGCCGCCTCGGGGCCATGCGAGGCGAAGGCCACACGGGCGTGGCGATGGAAGTCAGTTCGCATGCGCTGGAACAGGATCGCGTCGCGGCGGTGCGTTTCGACATCGCGGTGCTCACCAACCTGACGCGCGACCACCTCGATTACCACGGCACGATGGAACGCTATGCGGCGGCAAAGCGCAGGCTGTTCGAGATGCCTTCCCTCGGCACCGTCGTCCTCAACCTGGACGACCCTTTCGGCCGAGGCATGGCCGCGGACGTCGAGGCCAGGACGATTGGCTACGGCCTGTCGCCGAATGCTGCGGTCTCGTGGTCCGATGCAGGCTTTCACCCCCACGGCATAACGGGTCGATGGCATACGCCGTGGGGTGATAGCCGTTTCTGGTTGCCGCTTCACGGGGAGTTTTCCCTGTACAACGCCGCCGCAACCCTGTCTGCGGTGTGTCTCGCGGGCAAACCGTTCGACGAGGCCGTGGCCCAGATGCGTTGCATGATGCCGGTGCCGGGCCGGATGCAGCGCGTGGCGTCACCGAACTGCTCGGGTCCTGTGGTCTTCATCGACTACGCCCATACGCCGGCGGCGCTCGCGGCGGCGCTCGCCGCGGTGCGCCAACACCTTCGTGGCCGTCTCACATGCGTGTTCGGCTGCGGCGGGAATCGCGATCCGGGCAAGCGGCCCATGATGGCGATGGCCGTGGAGGAGGGCGCGGACGCGGCGGTCGTGACGTCGGACAATCCCCGCACCGAGAATCCGGAGTCGATCATTTCGGATATCGTGGCCGGCTTTACTTCGCCCGGCTTCTACACCGTCGAGCCGAACCGGACGGCAGCGGTGCGGGTGGCCGTTGAGCGCGCCGGACCGGGTGACATCGTGTTGATCGCGGGCAAGGGCCACGAGGACTTCCAGGACCTTGGGGAAGAACGGATCCCGCACAGCGACCTGCGTTTCGCGCAGGCGGCGATGGACGCGAAGCCCTTAGCCGGGGAGCGCGAGGGGAAACCCCTCGCAAGAAGAAGGAGGACGTAGGTGCTGCTGCGCTTCACCGAGTACCTGGCCGAGTACGTTGGCGTCTTTGGCGTGTTCCAGTACATCACGTTCCGCACCATGGTGAGCGCGTTGACCGCGCTGGCCATCTCGCTCGCGGTCGGGCCGCTCATGATTCGCAAGCTCGCCTACTTCCAGATCGGTCAGACCGTGCGCGAGGAAGGGCCGGAGAGTCACCTGCAGAAAGCCGGCACGCCGACCATGGGCGGCGCCCTGATTCTCGTCACGACATTGTTGACGACGGTCCTGTGGTGCGATCCGGCCAACCGGCACGTCTGGATCGTGTTGGCGGTCACGCTGTGCTTCGGCGTGATCGGCTGGTACGACGACTACCTCAAGGTGTCGAAGGGAGACGCCAAGGGCCTCTCTGCCAGGTGGAAGTACTTCTGGCAGTCCGTCGTCGGCCTCGCCGCTGCCGTCATCCTCTACGAACTCGCCGCGACGGCATCCGATACCAGCCTCATCGTGCCCTTCTTCAAGGAGGTGGCCATTCCGCTCGGCGTGGGGTTCGTCGTGATTGCCTACCTGATGGTGGTCGGCATGAGCAACGCGGTCAACCTGACGGACGGGCTGGACGGCCTTGCCATTCTCCCCGCGGTGATGGTGAGCGCCGGACTGGGTTTCATCGCCTACCTGGCCGGACACGTCGAGTTCGCGAGCTACCTGCAGATCCCATACGTCGCCGGTGCGGGTGAGCTGGCGGTGTTCTGTGGCGCGCTCATCGGGGCCGGTCTCGGTTTTCTCTGGTTCAACACCTACCCGGCGCAGGTGTTCATGGGCGACGTGGGTGCCCTTGCGCTGGGAGCGGCGCTCGGACTGGTGGCCGTCATCATCCGCCACGAGATCGTTCTGCTCATCATGGGCGGTCTGTTCGTACTCGAAACCGTTTCCGTGATCATGCAGGTGGCGTCGTTCAAGACCACCGGCAGACGCGTTTTCCGAATGGCGCCGATTCACCACCATTTCGAGCTCAAGGGCTGGCCCGAACCCCGGGTCATCGTGCGATTCTGGATCATCGCCCTGGTGCTGGTGCTCATCGGCCTTTCGACGCTGAAGATCCGATGACAGGGCAACGGACGCTGATCATCGGTCTGGGGGCGACGGGATATTCCTGCCTGAAATCGCTGCACGGGCGCGTACCCGTCGCGGTCTGCGATACGCGGGTGAATCCGCCCTACCTCGATGCGGCGCGGACCGAATTCGCCGGCACGGAGCTTCTCGAGCCGGCGGCGGTGAATTTCGACGACTTCGATCGTGCCGTCATCAGCCCTGGCATCGGACTCGATCATTGTCTCGCCCGGAGAGCGCGTGAAGCGGATCTCGAAATCCTGGGAGACATCGATCTGTTCCTGGGTCTCGCGAACGCGCCGGTCATTGCCATCACGGGAACCAATGGCAAGAGTACGGTGGCATCGATGGTGGGGAAACTCCTCGATGACGGATCGAGAGAAATCCGGGTCGGGGGGAACCTGGGCATTCCGGCACTCGACCTGCTCGACTTGCATCCAAGCACGCCTCCAGCGACGGAGGCAATGCCGACACTTCCTCACGCGTCAGCGGTCGGGGAAACTCCTCCGGCTGAAGGCTCCGAAGCCGACTGGTACGTGCTCGAGCTGTCCAGCTTTCAGCTCGAGCGAATGGGCTCGGGAACGTTCGATGTGGCTGCCGTGCTGAACATCAGCGCGGACCACCTGGACCGTCATCGCTCCTTCGACGCGTATGTGCGGGCGAAACGCCGCGTCTACCTTGGTTGCCGCGCCGCCGTCTACGACGGCACTGATCCATGCACGCGACCGCCCCCGGGAACCACCGCCATCGCCCTCAATGGATGTCCGGACTGGCGGGTCGCCGGCGATGAAGTGATCATCGACGGTACGCCATTCCCGCTCTCGTCGTTCCGGCTCGGAGGACGTCACAACGCCTACAACGTTCTCGCAGCGTGCGCAATCGCCTCGCTGACCGGAGGCGGCGTCGAGCCTCGGCGGCTGTTCGACTTCCCCGGACTTCCGCACCGCTCCGCGTTGGTGGGTTCGGTGGGTTCGGTGCGCTGTATCGACGACTCAAAGGCAACCAACGTCGGTGCCTGCGTGGCCGCGCTCACCGGCTTCGGCGGGGAAGCGCGGGACATCGTGCTCATTGCCGGGGGTGACGGCAAGAACGCGTCGTTCGAGCCCCTGAAAGACCCAATCGCGCGCCATGCGAAACACGTCGTGCTGATCGGGCGGGACGCTCCCCGCATCGAAGCCGCGCTGGCTGGCATCGTGCCCGTCAGCCGGGCAAGCGACATGGATCGAGCCGTCGCGATGGCCTTGGCGGCGGCCCGCGGGCGGGGAACCGTTCTGTTGTCGCCGGCCTGTGCCAGCTTCGACATGTTCGACGACTTCGAGGCCCGTGGCGACGCATTTCGAGCGGCGGTCGACAGAGCGGCAGGTACGCATGGTTGACCGTTTCGGCACAACCGTACTGATGGCGTGGTTCACGGCGCTTGCTGCCGGCGTCGTGATGGTGGCGTCGGCCGCCACGGCGAATTCGTACGTCGTGCGGCATTGCGTCTTCGTGGCGGCGGCGCTTGCCGCGTTCGCGGTGATCGCGAACATCCCGCTCCGCCTCTGGGAAGCGTTGCATCGCTGGTGCCTGGTCGCCGCCATCGCCCTCTGCGCCGCGGTGCTCATTCCCGGGATCGGTCTCGAGGAGGGTGGGGCCCATCGCTGGATCTGGCTCGGCGCCTTCACCCTGCAGCCTTCCGAGTTGGCGAAGTTCCTGCTGGTGGTGTACCTGGCGGCATACTTTGCCCGAGCGGGGGATGCCGTACAGGACGACATCTGGGCATTCCTGCGGCCGCTGGCGTGGGCGGGCGTTCTCGCGGGCCTGGTGCTGATCGAACCCGATTTCGGCACCACCCTGCTTCTCGTCCTGGTGACCGGAGGGCTCATGTTGCTCGCTGGAGCCCGGCTTCGGCACTTCCTTGGCGTAGCGGGCGCGGCCGCCGTGGGTCTCATCGTTCTCCTGCGACTGGAGGTCTACAGGGAGGAGCGGCTGGTCGCCTTCCTGGATCCCTGGTCCCTGCCGCACAGCGGCGGCTACCAGTTGACCCAGGCGCTGATCGCTTTCGGTCGCGGTGAATGGCTCGGTGTCGGCCTCGGCGAAGGCGTCCAGAAACTCGCCTATCTGCCGGAGGCGCACAACGACTTCATTTTCGCGGTCGTCGCCGAAGAACTCGGGCTGATCGGCGCTGGCGCCCTCATCGTACTGCTTGCATTCCTGGTGCTTTGCACGTTCTCCATCGCGCGCGCCGCCGCGGACCAGGGAAGGTTGTTCGGGGCCTACCTTGCCTACGGGGCGGGGCTCGTGATCGGGGCCCAGGTACTGATCAGTGTCGGCGTCAACACCGGCGTCCTGCCCACCACGGGCCTGACGCTGCCTTTCATCAGTTTCGGCGGCAACAGCCTGCTCGTATGCACGGGGCTGCTGGCGCTGGCTTTCAGGACCCACCTGGAAGGTGACAACCTTGGGAGGCGGTGAGTTGGACGCGAGAATGCGCCGCGTCAGGAGGATTCACTTTGTCGGGATTGGCGGTTCCGGCATGTGCGGCATAGCGGAAGTCCTCCTGAACCAGGGCTACACCGTCACCGGTTCCGACATGGCGCGTTCCGCCAATACGGAACGCCTGGCGAAACAGGGCATTCCGATCGATATCGGCCACGGAGGCGACAGCGTGCGGGAAGCCGACGTGGCCGTGGTTTCGGCCGCGATCAGCGGCAAGAACCCCGAGGTGGTCATGGCGCGGGAGGAACGCGTGCCCGTGGTGTCCCGCGCGGCGATGCTGGGCGAACTCATGCGATACCGGCACGGCATCGCGGTTGCGGGCACCCACGGCAAGACGACGACCACGAGCCTGATCACCGCGATCTTTCAGCGTGCGGGCCTGGATCCGACCTATGTGATCGGCGGGCTGCTGAAAGGCGAAGGGCGCAATGCCAGGTTGGGTGCCGGGCGCTATATCGTTGCGGAAGCGGACGAGAGCGATGCCTCGTTCCTGTTCCTGCAACCCATAGCCGCCGTCGTTACGAACATCGACCGGGACCACCTTTCCTACTACCGCAACGACTTCGAACGTCTCAAACGCGCCTTCCTCGATTTCGTCGGCCGGCTGCCTTTCTACGGCGTGGCGGTGCTTTGCGTGGACGACGACAACGTGCGTTCGATGATCGGCGATTTTGCCCGGCCGGTGGTGACCTACGGGCTGCGCGAGGGCGCGGACTTCCGGGCAGTAAACGTGGTGCCAGGGGGGATGCGCTGGACCTTTACGGCCACGCGGCCGAGCGATTCGGACCTCGACATCGAAATACCCATGCCGGGCATGCACAATGTTTCCAACGCGCTCGCCGCGATCGCGATCGCGACGGAAGAGGGCGTTTCCGACGACGACATCGTCGACGGCCTTAAGTCTTTCAAGGGCGTGGGCCGACGGTTCGAAGTCGGGTCTCGCGTGGTCAACGGAAAGTCCATCACGCTGATCGACGACTACGGACACCACCCGACGGAAGTGCGGGTGGTCATTGAAACGGCGCGCAGCGTCTGGCCCGAGCGGCGCCTGGTGATGGTCTACCAACCCCACCGTTACACGCGAACCCAGGAGTTGTACGACGACTTCGTCAAGGTCCTTCTGCTTGTCGACCTGTTGCTGGTCGTCGAGGTGTATGCGGCTGGCGAAGACGTCATCGCGGGCGCGGACGGCCGTGCGCTGTGCCGCGGAGTGCGTCGCTTCGGCGGCATGAATCCCCTGTTCACCGAGACGCCGGAAGAAGCCCTGGAACTGCTGGGGTCGCTGCTCCGGGACGACGACGTGCTGATCGTTCAGGGTGCGGGCAACGTGAGCCGGGTTTCCCGGGGACTGGAGGAGCCCTCAGCCGGGGAGCGCGAGGGGGAACCCCTCGCAGGAAGAGAGCCTTCAGCCGGGGAGCGCGAGGGGGAACCCCTCGCAGGAAAAGAGCCCTCAGCCGGGGAGCGCGAGGGGGAACCCCTCGCAAGAAAAGAGCCCTCAGCCGGGGAGCGCGAGGGGGAACCCCTCGCAGGAAAAGAGCCCTCAGCCGGGGAGCGCGAGGGGGAACCCCTCGCAGGAAGAGAGCCCTCAGCCGGGGAGCGCGAGGGGGTTACCCCTCGCAGAAAAGAACCTTCAGCCGGGGAAGGTTCCCCGACCGCTGAGGCATAAGGAGTCGAGCTATGCGAATCAAGTCGTTGTTGGCGGTGTCGATGCTGGTTGCGGTCGTTGGAGCGGGTGCGGCGGCCGTGTGGCGCTTTCTCGATACGCCCCTCGAGCTCGTCAGGATTGCGGGTGACCTCACGGAGATCGAGCGGCAGGAGATTCGGGCCGCCGTGCGCGCAACCCTCGATTCGGCCGCAACCGGCGTGGCTGACGTGGTGGACGCGATCGACGCGCTTGGCTGGACGCGGGATACCCGGGTTCGGCGCATCGGATCGGGCGCAATTGACGTGTCGGTAAAGCGAGAGTCACTGGCTGCCCGGTGGGGCAATGCCGAATACGTGACGACCGCCGGAGAGGTCGTTGGGGCACCCGGGCCCCCGGACCGGGAAGGGGCGCTCCCGAAACTGTCCGGAACCCTTTCCACCAGCGGCGAGGCGATGCAGGTATACGGCAAGTTGAGCGCCCGGCTGGCCGATCTCGGGCTCACGTTGAAATCTCTCGAAGAAACCAAGGTCGGTGGTTGGCAGCTGGTGGTGGAGGACGATATCACCGTGCTGCTCGGTGCCGAGGACATCAACGGGCGCCTGGAGCGGGTACTGGCGGTGTACGCGAACGCGCTGACCCACCGGATGGGCGAGGTCGATCGAATCGACGCCCGCTACGGCAGTGGTGTTGCGGTTCGCTGGCGGGACGAACTGACGGAAGAGGCAGTCGCGTGGAACCCGGGCCCGGGAGGGCGTTAGCGATCATGAACGGCAATCCCATTGGGCGGAGGCGCACTTTGATGGAAGCCAGACGAGGTACCAACAGTGGCGGATAACGGTAGAAAGAAAGTCATCGGACTGGACATAGGCACGAGCAAGGTGGCTTCCCTGGTCGGTGAAGTCATGCCCGAGGGTGGCATCGAGGTGGTGGGTATCGGTTCACACCCCTCCACCGGGTTGAGAAAGGGCGTCGTGGTGGATATCGAGTCCACCGTGCAGTCCATCCAACGTGCAATCGAGGAAGCGGAACTGATGGGCGGGTGCCGAATCGAGTCCGTCTACGCCGGCATTGCCGGCGCCCATATCCGGAGCCTCAACTCGCACGGCATCGTCGCGATTAGCGAGAACGAGGTGGGCCAGCAGGATGTCGACCGGGTTATCGACGCCGCCGGCGCGGTCGCGATTCCAGCGGACCAGAAGATCCTGCACGTTCTCACGCAGGAGTACGTCATCGACAGCCAGGAGGGCGTAAAGGAGCCCCTCGGCATGTCTGGCGTGCGGATGGAAGCGAAGGTCCATCTCGTGAGCTGTGCGGTGAATGCGGCCCAGAACATAGAGAAGTGCATCGCGCGCTGCGGGCTCGCGGTCAACGAAGTGGTGCTGGAGCAACTGGCGTCCAGCTATTCCGTGTTGACGGACGATGAGCGGGAGTTGGGGGTCTGCCTCGTGGACATTGGTGGCGGCACGACCGATATCGCCGTCTTCACCGACGGCGCGATTCGCCACACCGCCGTCATTCCGATCGCCGGCACCCAGATCACCAACGACATCGCGATGGCGCTGCGGACACCGACAAGGCATGCCGAGGAGATCAAGATCAAGTATGCGTGTGCCCTGAACAAGCTCGTGCATCCGGACGAGACCATCATGGTCCCGGGTGTCGGCGACAAGCCGCGCCGCGACCTTCCGCGTCACGCCCTGGCCGAGGTAGTGGAGCCCCGGTACGAAGAGTTGTTCACGCTTGTCAGGACCGAACTGCGCCGCAGCGGGTTCGAGGAGTTGTTGGGCGCCGGAATCGTGCTGACGGGCGGGTCCTCGAAGATGGAGGGCGCCGTGGAACTGGCGGAGGAGATCTTCGGCATGCCGGTTTCTGTCGGTACGCCGAGGACGGTGGAGGGATTGCCCGACATAGTGCGCAATCCCGTCTACGCGACGGGCGTGGGTTTGCTCGTGTACGGACAACAGCGGGAGAACGGAGGCCATAACGGCAACTCCGGCTCCCGGGGATTTTTCAGCCGCATCGGCAAGTGGTTCGGCGAGAACGTTTGAACGCATCCAGAGGAGTTGAGGAGCAGGTAGATGTTTGAACTGGTGGATAGCGCCCCCGAGAGCGCGATTATCAAGGTGATTGGCGTTGGCGGCGGTGGCGGCAACGCGGTGCAGCACATGCTGAAGCATGACGTGGACGGCGTTGAGTTCATCGCCGCCAACACGGATGCGCAGGCACTGAAGAACGTTGCCGCGAACACGATCCTGCAGCTTGGCGCATCGGTCACGCAGGGGCTGGGCGCGGGAGCGAATCCAGAGATCGGCAGACAGTCGGCGATGGAGGACCGGGATCGAATCGGGGAGATACTCGATGGGGCGGACATGGTCTTCATCACGACCGGGATGGGTGGCGGCACGGGTACCGGTGCCGCACCGGTCTTCGCGGAGGTTGCGAGGGAACTCGGCATCCTGACGGTTGCCGTGGTAACGCGGCCGTTCAGGTTCGAGAAGCGCACGGAGACCGCCGACAAGGGTATCGCGGAGCTCGAGCGCCACGTGGACTCCCTGATCGTCATTCCGAACGACAAGCTGCCGTCCGTGCTTGGCGAGAAGACGCTGGTGCTGGATGCGTTCGCGGCGGCGAACGACGTGCTGCTCGGTGCGGTGCAGGGAATATCGGACCTGATCATCCGGCCGGGATTGATCAACACCGACTTCGCGGATGTCCGTGCGGTCATGTCCGAGATGGGCAAGGCGATGATGGGCACCGGCCGCGCGACGGGCGAGAACCGGGCCCGGGATGCGGCGGAAGCTGCGATTCGCTGTCCGCTGCTCGAGGACATCGAGCTCATGGGAGCACGGGGCGTCCTCATCAACGTGGAGGCGGGATCGAATCTCAAGATCGAGGAGGTCTACGAGGTCGGCGACACGGTGGAGGAGTTCACATCCAAGGACTGCCAGGTCGTCCTGGGAATGGTGGTCGACCCCGAGTGGGGCGACGATCTGAAGGTGACCGTGGTGGTCACGGGGCTGGCGGGCGCGTCGGAAGAACACGAACCGGCCGTCGAAGAGATCGTGGACGTGGAAGATCCCGGCGAAGTGGTTGACTATTCCGAACTCGAACGGCCGGCCTACCTTCGCGGCCGGCGGGAACGGCCGACCGACCACCTCGCGGACGTCGATCGCCCCGCCCAGGAGAGTTACCTGGATGTCCAGGGATTCCTGAACCGCACGAGACAGTAGCCGCAGCCGCATGCCGGGACGGGGAGTTCGCCACCTGCCCGAACTCCACCGTCGCCGGGAGCCCGCGTCGACCTGACCGCGCCGGTCGACGCGCGTCACTGTTAGACTGGCCGTGACTTCTCAATTCTCAATTCGCGAAGGAACCATCGATGGCGAAGTACGTTCCCACACCGGTCCAGTGGGTCCGCGAACAGGTCGAGCTTTACGAAAGCAGTGGCGGAACGAAGGGCACGGAGCTGCGCGACACGGGCCTGCCCTGCATCATCGTGACGCACAGGGGCAACAGGACCGGTGCCATCCGCAAGACGCCGCTCATGCGCGTCAAGCATGGCGACAGCTACGTCCTGGTGGGCTCGCAGGGCGGTGCGCCCAGGAATCCGGTCTGGGTATACAACCTGCGGGCCGACGGGGACATCGAGATTCGAGACGCCACCGAGGTCTCGCGCATGCGTGCCCGCGAAGTCGTTGACGGGGAGGAGCGGGCGCAGGTCTGGGCGGCCGCCGTCGCGGCATTCCCGCCCTACGAGGATTACAGCAGGCGGGCGGCGCCCACCCGCACGATCCCGGTTTTTATTGCCGAACCCGTATAACCCGGGTTCCTTCCGCCGCCGGCTTCAGCCGAACGCCGCCGCCAGCGCCGCGATGTGCGCCGGCGTGGTGCCACAGCATCCGCCGACCAGGAGGGCGCCGCAATCGATCCAGCCCCGCGCGTGTTCCACCAGGCGCTCGGGCGTCGCATCGCTATCGAATGTCGATTTCGGCGCCACAAACTCGCCGACTTCCGGGTACACGCCGATGGGCCCCGTCCAGCGTTCCCTCACCATCGCGATCGCCTCGGGCGTGACATTGATGTCGCTATGCATGATGTTGACCACGCTGGGCCCCATCGGGATGAGCGTGTCCAGCGGCCGGGCGAAGTCGACGCCGGGCAGGTCGAAACTCACGAGTCCCCCGCCGCCGGCGCGCCGCCTGCAGCTCACGCCCAGCCAGACGGGGAGGCCGGTCTCGAGCGCCGCTTCCATCGCGCGGGCCGCATGGCGGGTGTCCTGCATCATCTCCAGGGCGATGAGGTCCACCCCGCTGTCCGCCAGGATCTTCGCGAGTTCCCTGAGCCCCGCGAGTTCATCGTCGGGGTCGGGATAGTTGGCTGCGTCCATTCCAGGCGGCAGGTTCGAGATCGACCCGGCGATCGCGACGTCCCTGCCGGACGCGTCGCGGGCTTCGGCGGCGAGTTGCACGGCCCCGACGTTGATGCGCTCGAACTCGTCGCCAAGGCCGGCTGGCTCCAGCAGAAACCGCGCGGTGCCGAACGTGTTGGTGATGATCACCTCGGCGCCGGCGGCGATGTAGGCCTCGTGCACCGACCGCACCACCTCGGGGTGGCTGTGGACCGCCAGTCCGGACCAGGCGGCTTCGCTCATCGGCACGCCCCGCCGCTGGAGTTCGGATCCGGTCCCGCCGTCGATTACGACGACCTGGTTGTTTTCGAGCTTCTGCTGCCAGGACACGGGGTTCTTGGACTCGGCACGGGACTCCATTGACTTCCAGAGATGCTACAAGCGCGCCGGGAGATTGGCGAACCGGCGGATACTCTTTCGCGATTCCAATGCGTCGAAGTGGCCGGTAGGCTTGGTGCCGCATGAAGATGGAGATTCTCGACTACGACCACGACCGCGACTTTTCGGCCGCGACGCGGATCATGTACGAGGTCGGCTGGCTCGAGGACGAGGACGACGCGAAGGCGTTCGAGACGGAAGCGCTCGCCTCCCGTGGGTGGATCCTGCCCATCGACGGTCAGGCCGAATGCGTCGTCTTTACTGCTCCCGGATCCATGCGCCACGGGGCAACGGACCTTGGAATGACCGCGGTCACCGGCGTGGTAACCAGCCGCATCGCCCGCAGGCTGGGTGCCGCGAGCAGGCTCACCGCCCACGCCCTGGCGGCTGGCCGGGAAGCCGGCAGCGAGGTCGCCGCACTGAACATGTTCGACCAGGGCTACTACGACCGGCTCGGATTCGGTACCGGCGCCTACTCGAACACCATCAAGTTCGATCCCGCCACGCTGCGGGTTGATCGTCCCCCTCGCCCGCCCAGGCGGCTGACGGCGGGGGACTGGGAAGACATCCACCAGGCGATGCGCGCCCGCATGCGTGACCACGGCAGCATCGTCATCGACTCCGGGGGAGGCCTGCGTGCCGAGCTGTCGTCCTACGACGCCGCCAGGACCATCGGACTCGGCTACTACGATGCGCCCGACGGCGCCCTGTCGCATTTCTTTCTCGGCGAGACGAGTGGCGAAAACGGCCCCTACGCGATTCGGTGGTACGCGTATCGGTCCACCGAGCAACTGATGGAACTGCTGGCCCTGATGCGATCATTGGGCGACCAGGTGTTCTCCCTGGTAATGGAGGAGCCGCCCGGCATCCAGTTCCAGGACCTGCTCATGCAGCCGCTCCGCAGCCGCGAAATCAGCCAGGGCTCGAAGCACGCGGGCAAGCACACCACGCACGCCTATTCCCAGGTACGCATCCTCGATCTGGTGAATTGCCTGGCGAAGACCCACCTCGATGCCGAAAGCGTCAGCTTCAATCTTCAACTGTCAGATCCCGTCGCTGAACACCTGGGGGCCCAGACGGGTTGGCGGGGCAACGCCGGCGACTACGTCGTGACCCTGGGTGCAGAATGTTCGGCGGAGCAGGGGCAGTCCCCCGGCCTCCCGACGCTGCGTGCGTCGGTCGGCGCCTTCAGCCGTCTCTGGCTGGGGGTGCGAAACGCGGCGAGCCTGGCCGTGACGGATGACCTGCGAGGGGACGATGTCCTGCTGCGGGAACTCGACCGCGCGCTACGGCTGCCGCAGCCACACTTCGGCTGGCCGTTTTAGGAGGACCGCGCAGCCACTCCTACCGCAAGCTGCCTTCGCTTTGCCCTATGTCGGCCGATGCGCCGTGCGGATGCGGATCTGTTCGATGTTCGAGAAGTCCTGCAACCGTTGCAGGGCGGGCAACAGTTCCGGCACGCGAAAGCGCAGGCGGTTCGCCCAGGCGGCGCTCGTCGCGTGCACGGTCAGGATCGCCCCCCGCTTGTTCGCCACCTCGAAGCGGGGTGCTTCCTCGTCGGACAGCAAGGCCCGAAACTGGCTCGTCCACGACGCGCGCTCCTCGGTGTGCCTCACCAGCCTCGCGAGCTGATTCGCGGCGGAACCTCGCCTCGAATGGCGATTCGACAGGATTTCATCTATGTTACGGCTTGGCATGCGCGCTCAATCGATGAAAAAAACAATTCACATCATAAGCGCGGGGGACGGACACGGTCGAATTCGCTCGCTCAGCGTCCCCCAGGCCGCGGTCGTCGGGTTTGCCGCCTTCCTTGGTCTCTTCGTCATCGTGAACGTCATGCTTGCGTTTCGCCACACGGCGACGGAATCCCTCAATGCGATGACGGTCTCGGGCTGGAACGGGCGACTCGACCGGCAGCGTGAGGAGATTGATCTGCTGTCGCGCCAGTCGACCGAACAGGTGCTCGCGGCGGGACGGAAACTGGCGAACATGGAGGCGCGGCTGTTGCGCATGGAAGCGCTCGGAGAACGGGTTTCCGAGATGACCCGGGTCGCCGGTCTCGGCGAAAGCGAGTTCCGTTTCGACCTCCCCGCGGCGACCGGCGGTCCGGAAACCAGGGTCGGCGATGAAGGCATTCCCGTTTCCGACTACTTCGCGAGGATCGACCAGTTGTCGGCGGAACTCCGAATGCGCGAGCGCGAAATGCAGGCGCTCGAGTCGATGCTTGCGCGGGGCAGCTTCAGGAACCAGATCGCGCCCGCCCGGGGACCGCTGGAAGGGGGCTGGATATCGTCGCGGTACGGCAACCGCATCGATCCGATCTCCGGCCAGCCCGCGTGGCACCACGGCGTCGACTTCACGGGCGGGCCGGGCAGCGACGTCAGGGCGGTCGCTGGCGGCGTGGTCACGTTCGTGGGGGATTCGGGCGCGTACGGGCAGATGGTGGAGATCGAGCACGGTGAAGGCATTTCCACCCGATACGCGCACCACGAGTCCGTTCAGGTTGAACCCGGCGACATCGTCAAGAAAGGCGAGGTGATCGCACAGCTTGGGAGCACGGGGCGATCGACGGGACCCCATGTTCACTTCGAGGTTCTGAAGGACGGCCGCCGTTTCGACCCGGCGGAGTACCTCGCGCCACGCTGATCCCTAACGCCGGGGCGGCATGCGCCCCGTGCAATTTGAGACATTGCTTACCAAAGTACCGGACGCGGTCCGTATGCGTGGCGCCGCCGCCAGCCTATGGTACCGGCGATGCCAACGTTGTTCCGAAAGGAGGTTCTCGAAGCGCAGCGCCAGCGCCTGCACGGCGATGTCCTGATCGTCACGCCGCTACCGATCGCCGTGATCACGGGTTGGCTCCTGGTGACGTTGCTGGGCCTCGGGACCTACGCATTCTTCGGAACCTATGCCCGAGCGGAACGGGTGCCGGGCTATCTCGTGCCGTCGGGGGGCCTGGTCAAGGTTGCGCCGGCCCGGGCGGGAGTCCTGCGCGAGGTCCGCGTGCGGGTGCGCGAGGAAGTCGGGGCGGGGCAGGTGCTCGCCGTGGTCCGAAGCGAGGCACCGTCGCTCACGGGCGACACTGCGGCTTCCATCGCCCTTGAGGCCTTGAGAGATCAGGAACGCCTGCTCGAGGGTCAGATCCGTCTCGAACGGGACCGGCTGACGCGGGAGCGCTCGCGGCTCGAAGCCGAGCGGGACGGACTGAAGGCGCAGATAGCGTCGTTCGAGGAACAGCGGGCACTGCAGCGCGAGATCACCGAGACGGCGCGCTCGGCGTTCACACGGGCGACTGCGCTGCTCGAGGCAGGCTTCGTCTCGGTGGTTGAGTCGGAGGCACGAAAGCAGTCCTGGCTGGCCCACCACCTGGAGGAAAAGCGCCAGGCGCAGCGGTTGGCCGAACTGCGCGCGCGCCTGACGGATTTGCGCCACCGGCTGGCGATGGTCCCCCAGGAGGCGGCACTGCGCGTCTCCCGGCTGGAGAGCCAGGCCGCCGACATCAAGCAACGCGAAGCGGAGCTGGAAGGGCGCAGGGCCTACGTCGTCAAGGCACCGGTAGATGGAACGGTCGCCTCGATCAAGGACACGCCGGGCGCAATCGTCGCGCCGCATCAGCCGCTGGCGTCCATCCGGCCAGCAGGTAGCGAACTCGAAGCGGAACTGTACGTTCCGAGCAGGGCTGCTGGATTCGTCGCGGCAGGACAGGCGGTCCGGCTGCTTTACGCGGCGTTTCCTCACCAGCGATTCGGAAGCTACGAGGGCGTGATCCGTCACGTCGCGCCGGCGATCACATCCGTCGCGGAAGCGGACGTTCCATTCAGCCTTGGTGAGCCGTGTTATCGAGTCGCGGTGCGCCTGGGATCCCAGTCGGTGATGGCTTTCGGCCACAGTTTCGAACTGCAGGCAGGCATGCTGCTGGAAGGCAACATCATCCTCGAGCGGCGTTCATTCCTCGGCTGGCTGACGGAGCCGTTCCGGGCCGTGCGCCACTGATGAGCGCGGAGAATCTGAAGCGCCTCAATTTCGGTGCGCGCAGGCTGCCCCTCATCCGCCAGAACGAAACGACGGAGTGCGGACTGGCGAGCCTCGCCATGGTGGCGGGGTACCACGGATTCAGGACGGACATTGCGGCGCTCAGGAGAAGGTTCCCAACCAGCGCGGCCGGGGTGACGCTGTCGGCGATCATGGAAATGGCGGCCCGGATGGACATGAACTGCCGGGCGCTCAAGGTGCCGCTCGAAGACATCCGCAAACTGCGTACTCCGGCCATCGTTCACTGGGACATGAACCACTTCGTCGTGCTGAAGTCGGCGAGCGCGAAGAAGATGGTGGTACACGATCCCGCGACGGGCGTTCGGCGGTACACCCGGGATACTTTCTCTCGGCACTTCACCGGCGTCGCGCTCGAACTGCATCCGACGAAGGGGTTCGAAAGAAAGGAAGAGCGCGCGAGACTCCGACTGAACGACTTGTGGACGCGCATCCGCGGCCTCAAGCGGACCCTGGCCCAGGCACTGGTCCTGTCTGCGGTCCTGCAGCTGTTCGTGCTGGTCAGTCCCTTTTACCTGCAGCTGACGGTGGATGAGGTGCTGGTGAAGTTCGACGCCGACCTCCTGTGGGTCCTGGCATTCGGGTTTGGCGCCCTCGCCGTCCTGAACGCCGTCGCCGGATTGCTCCGCGACTACGTGCTGCTCTATTTCGGCAACATGCTGAACTACCAGATGGTGTGCAATCTCTTCGCCCACCTGATCGGGCTGCCCGCGGACTATTTCGAGAAACGCCATATCGGGGACATCGTCTCGCGTTTCGGTTCGGTGGGACCGATCCGGTCGATGTTCACCGAAGGCCTGGTCGCAACGGCAATCGACGGCGTCATGGCCGTGGCCACGCTCGTCATGATGTTTCTGTACAGCCCCGTCCTGGGGTCGATTGCCCTCGTCGCTCTGGCCCTCTACCTGGTTCTGCGCATCGCGTCCTATTTGCCGTTACGCGCACGGAGCGAAGACGCCATCGTCTTCCATGCCAGGGAACAGTCGTTCTTCATGGAGACGGTCAGGGGCGTGCTCAGCATCAAGCTCTTCGGACGGGAAGAGGACAGGCGGCGCGTGTGGCAGAACCGGTTGGCGGACGCGGTGAACGCGGACGTGCGCGTGCAGAAGCTCGCCATCTGGTTCGGCCTCGCCAACAGTGCGATCTTCGGCATCGAGCATGTCGTGCTCGTATACGTCGCCGCGAAGATGACGCTGAACGCGGAGTTCACCGTCGGCATGATCTTCGCGTACATGGCCTACAAGAGGCAGTTCACCGACAAGGCCCTCGCGCTGGTCGAACGCCTGATCGAGTTCCGCATGCTCGAGTTGCATCTTTCGCGCTTATCGGACATTGCGTTGGCGGAGAGGGAACCGGCGGCGTTGCCGTCAAGCGCATTCCGCGACGGCTCGGCATTGCGCGGCGGGTTGCGTCTCGAGGGTGTGTCCTATCGCTACGGCGAAGCGCTTCCGGAGGTGTTTCACGGGGTCAGTATCGATATCGAGGCGGGTGAGACCATCGCTTTCGTAGGGTCCTCGGGCAGCGGCAAGACCACCCTGATGAAGATCATGCTGGGCCTGTTCGAGCCCACCGCGGGCCGTGTCCTGATCGATGGGCGACCGCTCCCGGACGTGGGAGTCGCCGAATACCGCCGCCATGTCGGCTCGGTGATGCAGGAGGATGCGCTGTTCGCGGGATCCATAGCGGAGAACATCGCGTTCTTCGATTCCGAAATCGACCTGGCGCGCGTAGTGCACGCCGCTGAATTGGCCTGCATCCATGACGGGATCGTCGCGAAGCCCATGGGCTACGAGACGCTCGTCGGCGACATGGGCTCGGCGCTTTCCGGGGGCGAAAAGCAGCGCATCCTGCTTGCGCGGGCCCTGTACCGGCGGCCGAAGATTCTCTTCGTGGACGAGGGAACCTCCAACCTGGACGTGGCGACGGAGCGCGACGTCAACGCGTCGATCAGGTCACTGGGTGTTACGCGCATCATCGTGGCCCACCGGCCGGAGACGATTCGAACGGCAGATCGGGTGGCCGCGCTGGTCGACGGCAGGCTTGTGGAAGCGGACGCCGCGTGATCGATCCGTTATCGCGGTAGAATCGGGCCGCACCCTCAAGGTCGCATGACGATGGATGGCGGACTCTTCAAGAAAGTCTTCGGTACCAAGAACACGCGCGAACTGAAGCGCATGCAGAAGACCGTGGCCAGGGTCAATGCGCTCGAGCCGTCGGTGAGGGAACTCTCCGATGCGGACCTGAAGGCCAGGACCGCGGAGTTCCGGAACGCGCTCGAGGCGGGCGCCACCCTCGACTCGCTCATCCCGGAGGTATTCGCGGTGGCGCGCGAGGCATCGCGGCGCACGCGCGACATGCGCCACTTCGACGTGCAGATCATCGGCGGCGTCACGCTGCACGAGGGCCGCATCGCCGAGATGCGCACCGGCGAGGGGAAGACCGTGGTCGCGGTACTGGCGGCCTATCTCAACGCGCTCACCGGCAACGGCGTACACATCGTGACGGTGAACGACTACCTGGCGCGCCGCGACGCCGCCTGGATGGGTCCCATCTACGAAGCGCTCGGGATTACCGTGGGCGTGGTCCAGTCGGGCCAGGACGCGATGTCGAAACGCGAGGCGTACCAGGCCGATGTCACGTATGGCACGAACAACGAGTTCGGCTTCGACTACCTGCGGGACAACATGGCCTTCAGGCTGGAGGACAAGGTCCAGCGCGGGCTCGATTTCGCCATCGTCGACGAGGTGGACTCGATACTCATCGACGAGGCCCGGACGCCCCTCATTATTTCGGGGCCGGCGCAGGAGAGCACCGAACTCTACGTGACGATCAACAGGCTCGCGCCGAGGCTCAAGCAGCAGGAGATGGTGGAGTCGGATCTGCCCGTCCGGTTCGGTGGGGAGGAGGTGGAGGACACCGGCGACTTCTTCATCGACGAGAAAAACCGGCAGGTCGAACTGACCGAGCGGGGGCACGGTTTCGTCGAGGACGAACTCATCCGTCTCGGCCTGCTCGCGGAAGGGGAGAGCCTCTACGCGCCGGCGCATCTCGGCCTGCTGCACCACGTCCACGCCGCGCTCAAGGCGCACGCGCTCTTCAAGCGGGACGTGCACTACATGGTGGACAACGGCGAGATCGTCATCGTCGACGAGCATACCGGGCGCGCGATGCCGGGCAGGCGCTGGTCCGAAGGCATCCACCAGGCGGTCGAAGCGAAGGAGGGGCTCAATATCCAGAACGAGTCACAGACGCTCGCGTCGACGACCTTCCAGAACTACTTCCGCCTGTACGGCAAGCTGTCGGGAATGACCGGCACGGCGGACACGGAGGCGTTCGAGTTCCGCCAGATCTACGGCCTCGACGTGGTCGTCATCCCGACCCACGCGCCGATGATCCGGGACGACCGGAACGATCTCGTCTACCTCACCACCGACGAGAAGTACGACGCCATCGTCGAGGACATCAACGAGTGCATCGAGACGGGACAGCCCGTGCTTGTCGGCACCACGTCCATCGAGTCCTCGGAACGGCTGTCGGGAGAGCTTCAGCGGCGCAAGATCCGCCACAGCGTGCTGAATGCGAAACAACACGAACGCGAGGCGGAAATCGTCGCCCAGGCCGGCCGCCCAGGTGTCGTCACCATAGCCACGAACATGGCGGGCAGGGGCACCGACATCGTTCTCGGTGGCAATCTGGAAGTCGAACTCGAAGCTGCGGCCCAGGGCGAGGAAGAGGGCATTCGCGCGAAGTGGCAGGATCGCCATGAGGCCGTAGTGGGGGCGGGAGGCCTGCACATCATCGGCACCGAGCGGCACGAGTCGAGAAGGATCGACAACCAGCTCAGGGGCCGCTCCGGACGCCAGGGCGACCCGGGCTCGTCGCGGTTCTACCTGTCGATGGAAGACAACCTCATGCGCATCTTCACCACGGACCGGATGCGGGGCTTCATGCAGAACCTGGGGCTCGAGAGGGGAGAAGCGATCGAAGCCCGAATGGTGAGCAATTCCATCGAGAAAGCGCAGCGCAAGGTGGAAGGCCGCAACTTCGATATCCGCAAGAACCTGCTGGAGTTCGACGATGTCTCCAACGACCAGCGACAGGTGGTGTACCGGCTGCGCAACGACCTCATGGGGACGGCTGATCTGTCCGAGTCCATCCAGGCCATCCGCGATGACGTGATCGAGGACCTGATCGATGGCTACGTCCCGCCGCAGAGCATCGAGGACCAGTGGGACATCGAAGGGCTGGAGCAGACCCTCGCCGCCGAACTGAACTCCACGCAGCCAATCAGGCGCTGGCTGGAGGAAGACGAGGCGTTGAGCGAGGAGCCGCTGCGCGAAAAGATCCGCGAACAGATCAGGAGCGAGTACGAGGACAAGGAGCAGCACTGGCGCACGCAGGGTATCGACATGCGCGTGATCGAGAAACAGATCATGTTGACCGTGCTCGATCAGAAGTGGAAGGAACACCTCGCGACCATGGATCACCTTCGCCAGGGAATTCACCTGCGCGCGTACGCACAGAAGCAGCCAAAGCAGGAGTACAAGCGGGAAGCGTTCGAGCTGTTCCAGAACCTGCTCGACAGCATCAACCGGGACGTGGTGCGGCTCCTTTCCAGGGTTCAGCTCGAGCGCGAAGAGGACGTGGCAGAGATGGAGCGCAGGCGCCGGGAGGAACAGGCGCGCCGCATGCGCTTCCAGCACGCCGAATCCAACGGGCTCGGCGGCGAAGCGGATGGCGAGCCGCTGCGGCGCCGGCCCGAGACGTTCGTTCGGGAGGAGCGTAAGGTCGGACGAAACGAACGCTGTCCGTGCGGCTCCGGCAAGAAATACAAGCACTGCCACGGCAGGGCGTAATCGTGGCAGTCAATCTGCCGCCCGCGGGCGAACTCAGGGCGGTCCCCGGAATCCGTATAGGAACCGCGGCGGCGGGCATCAAGTACCGGGAGCGTGACGACCTGGCCCTGTTTGCTTTCGGGGAGGGCGCAACCGTTGGCGGAATATTCACCCGCAACAGCTTTCGCGCGGCGCCGGTCACCCTGGCGGCCGAGCGACTCGGCGCCGCCCGGGGTTTCGTGGTCAACAGCGGCAACGCGAATGCCGCTACCGGGGAACGCGGATTGGCGGACGCGCGTTCGAGCTGCGCCCTCGCGGCCGAGGTCCTGGGATGCGACGCGAACGAGGTATTGCCTTTCTCCACCGGCGTGATCGGTGAGTTCCTGCCGATGGACAGGTTGGCAGAGGGAATCGGGCAGGCGGCAGGCGCGCTTTCCGAAGACGCCTGGCTCCCGGCCGCGCGGGCCATCATGACAACCGATACCCAACCCAAGGGTGTGTCGGGCCGTTTTGAGATCGGCGGCTCCCACGTTACCGCCACGGGGATCGTCAAGGGATCGGGCATGATCCGGCCGGACATGGCGACGCTCCTGGCTTTCCTTGGCACGGACGCATCGCTCTCGGCGGATGCGGTCCAGGCGCTGGCCCGCGACCTGGGCGATCGGAGCTTCAACCGGTTGACCATCGACGGCGACACATCGACCAACGATTCCTTCGTCGTCGTGGCGACCGGCCGGTCGAGCGTGGGTGACGAGCACTACGACGCGCTGCTCGCGGCGTTCACGCCGCTGGTTGTCGACCTCGCGGAACGCACGGTGCGCGACGGCGAAGGCGCCACGAAGTTCGTGACCGTGACCGTCGGGGGCGGGGCCTCTCCCGAAGAGTGCCTGCGGGTCGCCTACACGGTCGCGCACTCGCCGCTGGTCAAGACCGCGCTTTTCGCCGGCGATCCCAACTGGGGCCGATTCTGCATGGCCATCGGCCGCGCGGGCGTCGAGGACCTCGACCCGTCGGGCGTCTCACTCCACCTCGACGATGTCTGTGTGGCCGAAGGCGGCCTGGTGGCGGCGTCCTATACCGAAGAGCAGGGTGCGAGCGTCATGGCGCGCGACGAGTTCACGGTCAGGATCGACCTCGGCCGCGGCAAATGCGCGGAGACCGTGTGGACCTCCGACCTGTCCTATGAGTACGTCAGGATCAACGCCGAGTACAGGACCTGATTTTCATTCGCCGTCGATCTCGTCCGACGGCACGTCATCGAACGTGGCGTCGCCCTCGATCCGGTAGCGCTCGTCGGCCCATCCGCCGAAGTCGATCAGCCGGCACCGCTCGGAGCAGAACGGGCGGTACCTGTTCGCGGGCGACCACTTGACGGGTTTGCGGCACGTGGGGCAGGGGAGGATTCGGACCGGGTCGGACATGGTATTGGGGCTGCGCGAGAGACGGGCCTGCGAGGGCCGTGTACGGGCGCGCTCAGGAGATCGCGATCAGGTGTTCGTGGAACATTAGCGTAACCCAACCCGCGAGGGCGAGGAACGGTCCGAACGGAATCGGTTGGTCGCGACGCATGGAGCGGGCGAGGATTGCGACTCCGGCGTAGACCAGGCCAGCCAGGGAAGCCATGAGAACCACGGACGGAAGCGCCTGCCAACCGAGCCAGGCGCCAAGCGCCGCCAGCAACTTGAAGTCGCCGTGGCCCATCCCCTCCCGGCCTGTAATCAACTTGAACCCCCAGTAGACGATCCAGAGCGCCAGGTAGCCGACGGCGGCGCCCGCTATGGAATCCGCCAGCGAGACATGGCCCGCGGCAAGCGCGGTCAGCACCCCGCACCAGAGCAGCGGAATCGTGATCTCGTCGGGAAGGAGTTTCGTCTGCATGTCTATGAAGGCGAGCGCGATCAGGCACGATGTGTAGAAGATGAAAGCCGCCGTGAGCCAGTCGTAACCGAAAGCATGCACGACGAACAGGCCGCACAGTGCCGTACCCGCCTCTACCAGGGGGTAGCGCACCGCGATCCTCGAGCTGCAATGGGGACATCGCCCGCGCAGGATCAGCCAGCTCAGGACCGGGATGTTGTGCCGCAACGCGATGGGGTGGTCGCATTGCGGGCACTGTGAACCCGGCACTGCCAGGTTGAATCTCCCGTCGCCGGAGGAAGACTCGGGGGGCATCTCAAGCAGTTCGCGGGCATGCCTTCGCCAATCCCGTTCGAGCATGATCGGCAGTCGATGGATGAGGACGTTGAGGAAGCTCCCGATCGAGAGAAGTACGGCGGCCAGCAGGATCGCAATCGCCCAGCCATGATCCAGGAGCATCAGATTCCCCCGGCGACCGCGCCGAGCTGGAAAATCGGCAGGTACATGGCGATGACCAGTCCTCCGATCAGCACCCCCAGCACGGACATGATCATGGGTTCAAGCAGGGAGGTGAGGCCCTCGACCGCGTTGTCGACCTGATCTTCGTAGTGGGCCGCGGATCGGTCGAGCATGTCGTCCAGGGTGCCGGATTCCTCGCCGACGGCGATCATCTGCACGACGATGACGGGAAAGACCCCGCCGTTGCGCATGGCGGCGCTGATTTGACGCCCGCCTGAAACCTCGTCTCGAACTCGGCGCATCTCCCGCGCGAACACGGAATTGCCCGCCGACGCCGCTACCGAGTTCAACGCTTCGATCAGCGGAACGCCGGCGGAAATGGTGGTCGCCATGGTGCGCGCGCAACGGGCGACGGCAGACTTCCGGGCGATTCCGCCGATGATGGGCAGATGCAGGGCGATACGGTCCATCGCCTCCGTGGCGGGGCGGGAACGGCGCGCGGCGAGAGTTCCGGCGAGGAGCGCGGCGGCGGCAGCCAGGACCGGCAGCCACCACGCCTGCGCGAACTCGGAAACCGCGATGACGAAGCGCGTCGCGGCCGGCAACTCGGCGCCGAATCCCGCGAAAATCTGTTCGAATTGAGGCACCACCTTGACCAGCAGGATACCGGATACCGCCAGGGCAACGCATATCACGGCGATCGGATAGACCATTGCCTTGCGGACCTTCGACTTCAGGCCCTCGGTTTTCTCCCTGTGCGTGGCGATCCGGTCGAGCATCGCCTCCGTGGCGCCTGCGCGTTCGCCCGCATCCACGAGGTTGCAGTACAGGCTGTCGAACTGGGCGGGATGCCTGCGCAGCGCCGTCGCGAAGGATTCGCCTGACGACACGGCGTTGCGGATGTCCCTCACCAGGTTCGCCATGGACGGCTTCTCGGCGCCGGCGGCCACGATGTCGAATGCCTGCACCAGCGCGACCCCGGAGCGAAGCATCGTCGCGAGTTGCCGCGTGAAAAACGCGATATCGGAGGTCTGGAGACGTCCGCGCAGCAGGCGTGCGGAGGATTCCCGCCTGCGCCGGGAGCGCGCGGGCCGGATTCCCTGGCGCCGGCGCGCGGCGCGATTCAGGACGGTTGCTGCCGGTCGAGCGTGATGCGGTTGATCTCGGCGAGCGACGTCGCACCGCGCACTACCTTTTTCAAACCGGCGGCCCTCAGATCGTCGAATCCATGCAGCCGCGCCTGCTCTGCTATGTCTCCTGCCTCAAGTGCGATGCGCGACATCTCCGGTGTCATTTCCACGACTTCGTAGACACCCGCGCGGCCCCGGTAGCCGTTCCGGCACTTGCCGCACCCTTCCGGGTTCGCCTCGAACACGTCGAATCCGCCATCCACGTCTGCCTGGTCGAAGCCTTCCCGCAGCAGTATTCCGGCCGGGACATCGATCGGCCGCTTGCACTCCGGGCACAACAGCCTGGCGAGACGCTGGGCGATGACGAGGCTTACCGACGTCGCCAGGTTGAATGCCGCCACGCCCATGTTTCGCATGCGGGTCAAGGTCTGGGCCGCGGAGTTCGTGTGCAGGGTGGACAGGACAAGGTGGCCGGTCTGGGCGGCCTTGACCGCCATTTCGGCGGTCTCGAGGTCGCGGATCTCTCCGATCATGACCACATCGGGGTCCTGGCGCAGGAACGACCGCAGCGCGGTCGCGAAATCGAGGCCGACCCTGGCGTTCACGTGGACCTGGTTGATCCCGTCGATGTGCATTTCCACCGGATCCTCCGCCGTTGCGATGTTGCGTGTCGGGTCGTTGAGGAGGTTCAGGCCGGCGTAGAGCGTCACTGTCTTGCCGCTGCCGGTAGGTCCGGTGACCAGGATCATGCCCTGGGGCCTCGCCAGCGCGCTGCGATAGCGCCGTTCCTGCTCGGGTTCGAAACCGAGCGCTTCGATGCCCATCCGCGCACTCGACTGGTCGAGAATCCTGAGCACGATCTTCTCGCCGAACAGCGTCGGCAGGGTGTTCATGCGCAGGTCTATGGAGTGCGTCTCGGACAGCGTCATCTTGATCCGGCCATCCTGGGGGACCCGGCGCTCGGAAATGTCGAGCGCCGCCATGACCTTGAGGCGCGCGGCGAGCCGACTGGCGAGGTTGGGCGGAGGGGCGGACACCTCGCGCAGGATGCCGTCGGTTCGGAATCGCACCCGGTAGCGGGACGCGTAGGGTTCGAAGTGGATGTCGGAAGCGCCGGTCCGGATGGCGTCCGTCAGCGTTCGGTTCACGAACCGAACGATGGGCGTATCGTCAACCTGCTCCGCTTCATCCACGGGCGGGTCCGTCTCGATCGCCTCCAGGGAGAACTCGTCCGTGAGATTCTCAGCCGCGTCGTCGAGTGAGAACGGGATCGCCGGTTCGCGTGACAGGTACCGTTCGATGGCGTCGCGCAGCTTGTCCGCCGCCGCGGCCACGGGCTCGACATCGATGCCGGTGGCGAACCTGATCGCGTCGAGTGCGCGAACATCGGCGGGGTCCGCAATGGCGACGTGCAGGGTGTTGCCGCGCCGGACCAGCGGCAGGGCGTTGTGGTGCTGTATGAGCCCTTCATCGATATCCCGGGCCAGCGCATCGGGGTCGATGGCCTCCATGTCTATGGCGGGCACACCGAACTCCCGGCTGGCGCACATCGCGATCGCGTCGGGTTCGGCCAGGCCGTGGCGCAGCAGGTGCCTTAACAGCGGCTCGGCGTTTCGACGCGCCGCGTCAAGCGCTTCACGCGCCGTGCGCGGAGGCAGGACGCCGTCGTCGACCAGGCGCTGGGCCAATCCCGTCAGCGGAGGGTGCGTGGTTGCCATGGTGTGGAGCCGGACACTTCGCCTTCCAGTGTAGGCACGGGCAGCCTGTCCCGTCCGCAGGACGATTGCGGTGATTCGCGTGCGACATCCCGGACGATTGCCATGCGCGAATTCCTGGCTGACTACCGTCATTGCCGCAGTCAGGCAGGGACGATTTCCTACCTCACGCGGTGGCAATGGCCCGCTTTACCCGCCGGTGCGCGGGTTTAGCATATCGGCATGGCTGTGAATCAAGGCGCTCGCACAATGAACGAAATGGAACTACGCACCTGCCAGAGGGGGGAATGCCGGATGAAATCCCGGCCACCAGGCGGACTCAGCCTGATCGAGTTGATGATCGTCGTGGCCATCGCCGGCATCCTCGCCGCCATAGCCTTGCCGCTCTATCAGAACTACGTGCTGAGCGCCAACATGGCCAAGCTGAACACCCACTACGAGGAAGGCGCGCGGTTTGTCGAGACGGAGTTGCGCAAGATCCGTTCGGAGCTTGCGATGAGTATTCGCACGCCCGCCGAGCAGGACGGCCTGCTGTCTGACGCGTACTGGGTCTCCCAGCTGTCCGGGAGCGGAGGAGGCACCGCGCCTGGCGGCGGTCCTCCCTATATTGCCGGGCTGGCCGGCGACGAGACCCTGGGGCAGGTGGGCGTTGCCGAGGCGGGCGAGATCGCGAAGGGCGACTACGCGGTGATTCTCACCCGCCCGGCATACGGTGACTTTCCGGCGGCGGCTCAGCGAACGGTGCGCTGGTCGGAGCTCTGATGGACGCATCGAGCGACCGGCGGGAAGGGTCGGACACGGGCGCATATGCGGGCATGAGCCTGCTGGAACTGATGGTCGCCGTCGCCATTCTCGGGATCGTTGCCGCCATGGCCCTGCCGCTCTACAGGGGCTACGTCGAATCCGCGGCGACAGGCGCACTTGTCAACGACATCGCAACGATGGAGGTCTTTCAGGAGGACGTCATGCTGCGCACCGGTTCGTACGTGGAAGGAACCTACGACGCCGGGTCGGGAGTAACGTCCCTGACCGATGCCACGGGTTGGCGCCCGCGGTCGGATACGCGTGTCGTCTATGTCGTCGACGAAGCCACGCCTTCGAGCTATCGCGTCACGGCCACCGATACCGATGGCCGGAGCGTCTGCCGGGTCATGCCGGCCAGGACGCCCTGCTGAGTGCGCTTCGCATTGCAGTGCAAAAGGTCCATCGGTACAGTGACTTCCATGACGGCCAATGACCAGAGAGCCTTCGTCCGCCGGCGAGATGGAGCGCGGTGATGGAAGGGTCGGTCATTTCGCTCGGCCTGTCGTTCCTCGGCGTCAACATCGCGTTCATGGCGCTGATGTGGCGCATGTTCAGCAGGCAATTCGAGGGGATCAACCGCCGGTTCGAAGCTGTCGATCAGCGCTTCGAGGCCATCGATCGGCGCTTCGAGGTCATCGACCAGCGGTTCGAGGCCATCGACCATAGATTCGACAGGGTTGAAGACAAGATCGACAGCCTGGCGAGAGATCACCACAATCTGGCCCGGGAACTGTCGGAGTTTCGCGGCGAAATGCGCGGGCGCCTCGGCGACCCCTCGCCGATGACCGCGTAGTCCTGCCGGTTTCCGGTATCCTTGGCATGGCTCCGGCGACCAGGCCGGACGCGTGCCGGGATAGCTCAGCTGGTAGAGCACCGCATTCGTAATGCGGGAGTCCGGAGTTCGAGTCTCCGTCCCGGCACCAGGTCACCCGAAACGCATCGAGAGGTCGAGCGGTTCGACGTGCTTGGTGATGTCGCCGACTGAAATGTAGTCGACCCCGAGACGCGCGATCGAGGCCACATCCGCGAGGCGGATTCCGCCTGACACCTCGAACTTGACCCGGCCATCGCTCAGCCGCACGGCTTCGGCGATCTGCGCGTGGGAGAAGTTGTCGAGCAGCACGATGTCCGGAGCGGCCTCGAGGGCTTCGTCGAGCTGGTCCAGGTCCTCTACTTCCACCTCCACGACCAGGTCCGGTCGGGCGCTTTGCGCCCGTCGCACGGCGACGGCGATACCGCCTGCGGCCGCGATGTGGTTTTCCTTGATCAGGTAGGCGTCGAAGAGACCGGCGCGATGGTTGCGCACGCCTCCCACGGCGGCCGCGTACTTCTGCGCGGCCCGCAGGCCTGGGATGGTCTTGCGGGTGTCGAGGACTTCGGCTTTCGTTCCCGCGACGGCTTGTGCGTAGGCGCTCGCGCGGGTGGCCGTTCCGGACAGGAGTTGCGCGAAATTGAGGATCGTCCGCTCGGCCGTCAACAGGCTTCGCGCGGCGCCTGAGAACTCCATCACCGTTTGACCCGGCGACAGGCGAGCCCCATCTTCGGCGATCCTGTCGACGCGGACGCCCGGGTCAACCTGGCGGAACGCCTCGACGATCCAGGGCGCGCCGCAGAACACTCCCGAAGAACGCGACACCACCACGGCGCGAGCGCAGGTGCCGCGGTCCACGAGTTCCGCCGTGACGTCCCCCTCGCCCACATCCTCGGCCAGCGCGGCGCGGACGTTCGCCTCGACGACTTCCTGTGGCGGTGTAGGACAGTGTTGCATGGGCTATCGCTTGCGTATGATCGCGCTGTGATTGTAAGCCCCGGACATTGGTTGACGAAGGCCAGACGTGCGCCATCGCCGAACCAGGACGCGCGACCTGATCCGGAGGATATCAGCCTGGTCGTCGTTCACGGTATTTCGTTGCCGCCGGGCGAGTTCGGCACCGGCGCCGTGGAGCGGTTCTTCCGCAACACCCTGGACTGTTCCCGTGACCCGCGCCTGGCCGACCTCGAGGGCGTGCGCGTTTCGGCGCATCTCCTGGTGAGCCGTTCGGGCGCGGTGTCGCAGTTCGTTCCCTTCGATCGACGTGCGTGGCATGCGGGCGTGTCGCGTTGCCGGGGCCGGTCGAATTGCAACGATTTCTCCATCGGTATCGAACTCGAAGGCACGGACGACGCCGGGTACACGGACGGCCAGTACGTCGTCCTGGCGCACATCCTCAACACGCTGATCGCCCGGTACCCGCGCCTGGATCGGAGTGCAATAGTGGGCCACAACGAGATCGCGCCCGGGCGCAAGACGGACCCCGGTCCGAATTTCGACTGGCAGCGCCTGTTCCAGAGCCTGCATAGGAGCCCTCAGCCGGGGAGCGCGAGGGGGCACCCCTCGCATGCAAAGAGCCCTCAGCCCGGGAGCGCGAGGGTGTCCCTCGCAGAAAAGAATAGCGCGAGGGTGTCCCTCGCAGAAAAGAATAGCGCGAGGGTGTCCCTCGCAGAGAAGAGCAGCGCGAGGGGGCACCCCTCGCAGAAAAAATGACCGGCTTGCGGATCGGGATCGACTTCGGCGGCACGAAGATCGAGGCGGTACTGATGAACGCGGCCGGCGAAGTCGTGCATCGCGAGCGGCGGTTCGCCCCGCAGGGAGACTACGACGCGACCTTGCGTGCGTTGTGCCGGCTTGTACACGACCTGGATGCCCGGGCGGGCCGGCCCTGTCCCGTGGGGATCGGTACGCCGGGAGCCTGGGTGGAACGTCGCCACGTCCTGAAGAACTGCAATGCGACCTGGCTGAACGGAACGCCGTTACTCGATGACCTGGTGGGACGCCTGGGTCCCCGGGTGCGTATCGCGAACGATGCAAACTGCTTCGCGTTGTCCGAGGCGCGCGACGGCGCGGGCCGGGGAGCGAGCGTCGTGTTCGGTGTCATTCTCGGCACCGGCGTTGGCGGCGGCATCGTGGTCGATGGCAGCCTGCTGGAGGGCGCCAATGCGGTCGGGGGCGAATGGGGCCATACACCGATGCCCTATCTTCGCGCCGACTGGGTCATCGAGCCCCGCCTGCGGGAATGCGAGGCGCGCCTTGCCAGCCGGACCTGCTACTGCGGCCGCGCCGATTGTGTCGAGACGTGGATCTCGGGCCCGGCGCTGGCGGCGACATACGAGGAACTCGAAGGCGTCGCGAGGACTCCAGAGGAGATCGCGATACTCGAGACGCCGGCCATGGACCTCTATTTCGCGATGCTCGCGCGGGCCCTGGCACAGATCGTCAACATCGTCGACCCGGATGTCATCGTGCTGGGCGGCGGCGTCTCCAACATCCCGCGCATCTACGAGAGGGTGCCGGAACTGATGTCCCGATACGGCTTCACCCACGAGGGCGCGACCCTGCTCAGGCCCGCGCAGTTCGGCGACGCGAGCGGAGTGCTCGGCGCCGCCCGGCTGCACGGCTGAGACGTTTCGCGAAAGGTGAGGTCTGATGCATTGTCCGAAGCGGGAACGGGGACAGCTTATATAATGCGCGGCACACGGGCATGCGCGCTGACCAGAGCGGATTGCGATGGAACACACGAGGCACGTTGAGGACATCGATCCGGAAGAGACGCAGGAGTGGCTCGACGCACTGGAGTCCGTCATCCGGGAACACGGCATCGATCGGGCCAACGTGCTGATGGAGCGGCTTTCGTCCCGGCTGGCGCAGACCGGTGAGCGTCTGCCCTACCTGCTCACCACCCCTTACAGGAACACGATCCCGCCCACCGACGAGGCGTTCATGCCCGGCGACCTCTTCATGGAGCGCCGGATTCGCTCGCTGATTCGCTGGAACGCACTTGCCATGGTGCTCCGTGCCAACAAGGGCGATGACGATCTCGGGGGGCATATCTCCACTTTCGCCTCGGCCGCCACGCTCTACGACGTTGGCTTCAACTACTTCTTTCGCGGACCTACCGACCAGCATGCGGGCGACCTGATCTACTTCCAGGGCCACAGCGCGCCCGGAATCTACGCGCGATCGTTCCTGGAGGGCCGCCTGACCGAAGACCAACTGGACCGTTTCCGGCGGGAGGTCGATGGCGGCGGACTCTCGTCGTATCCGCATCCGTGGCTCATGCCGGGCTATTGGCAGTTCCCGACGGTGTCCATGGGGCTCGGGCCGATCCAGGCGATATACCAGGCCCACATCATGAAGTACCTGGACCGGCGCGGCCTTATCCCCATGGATGACCGCAAGGTCTGGGCGTTCATCGGTGACGGCGAGTGCGATGAGCCGGAGTCGCTCGGCGTGCTGTCGCTGGCCGGGCGCGAGCGGCTCGACAACCTGATCTTCGTGGTGAACTGCAACCTGCAGCGGCTCGACGGTCCGGTCCGCGGCAACGGCAAGATCATCCAGGAACTCGAAGGCGAGTTCCGTGGCGCCGGCTGGAACGTGATCAAGGTGGTGTGGGGGCGCCACTGGGACCCGATCCTGGCGAAGGACACCGCGGGACTGCTGCAGCAGCGGATGAACGAAGCCGTCGATGGCGAGTACCAGAACTACAAGGCCAAGGGCGGTGGCTATACCCGGGAGCACTTTTTCGGCCGTCACCCGGAGGTCCGCGCCCTGGTCGAGCACCTCTCCGACGACGACATCATGCGCCTGAACCGGGGGGGCCACGATCCCTTCAAGGTGTTCGCCGCCTACCATGCGGCAGTCAACCACAAGGACGAGCCCACCGTGATCCTCGCGAAGACCGTCAAGGGGTACGGCATGGGCGATGCGGGCGAATCGGAGAACACGACTCACCAGGTCAAGAAACTCGACCTCGATGGCCTCAAGCACTTCCGCGACCGCTTCGACATACCGCTCTCCGACGATGAACTCGCCGCCGTGCCGTACTACCGGCCGGCGGAAGACGCCCCCGAAACGGCCTATCTCAGGAAACAGCGGGAGCGTCTCGGCGGGCCGATTCCGAAGCGCATGACCGACGACTCGCGCATCCCGGCGCCGGACCTCGCGACGTTCAGGAATCAGCTGGACGGTTCAGGCAAGCGGGCAATCTCCACCACCATGGCCTTCGTGCGCATTCTCTCGACGCTCGTGCGCGAGAAGGACATCGGTGAACGCATCGTTCCCATCGTTCCCGACGAGGCGCGCACGTTCGGCATGGAGGGCATGTTCCGGCAGCTCGCGATCTATTCGTCGGAGGGCCAGTTGTACGAACCGGAGGACTCCGGCGAAATCGCCGCCTACAGGGAATCCACGGACGGACAGGTGCTGGAGGAGGGGATCAACGAGGCGGGGGCGTTCTCGGCCTGGCTCGCCGCGGCCACGTCCTACAGCACGCACCGATTCACTCTCATTCCGTTCTACATCTTCTACTCGATGTTCGGCTTTCAGCGCGTGGGCGACCTGGCGTGGGCGGCGGGCGACATGCAGGCGCGAGGCTTCCTGCTCGGCGGCACGTCGGGACGCACGACACTGAACGGGGAGGGTCTGCAGCACCAGGACGGACACAGCCACCTGCTTGCGTCGGCGATACCGAACTGCGTAGCGTACGACCCATGCTACGCCTATGAGCTTGCGGTCATCATCCACGACGGGCTCACGCGAATGTACGCGGACGGCGAGCGCGTTTTCTTCTACATCACGGTGATGAACGAGAACTACCCGCAACCCGCCATGCCGACAGGTGAGGCGGTACGGGAGGGGATCGTGAAGGGCATGTACCGGCTTCGTTCCTTCGGCGACTTCGCCGAGGCGAATCCGAAGCGCATCCGCCTGCTGGGCGGCGGCGCCGTGCTGCGGGAGACGCTGAAAGCGGCGGAGCGGCTGCTCGAAGACCACGGCATCTCCTCGGAAGTCTGGAGCGTGACGAGCTTTACCGAACTGGCCCGTGACGGCGCGGACACGGAGCGATGGAACCTCCTGCATCCCGGCGACAGTCCGCGCCGGTCCCATGTCGCTGCATGCCTCGACGGGGAGATACCGGTGGTGGCGGCGACGGACTACGTCCGCAGGCATGCCGAGTCGATCCGCGCACACTTCGATGCTCCCTACCGGGTGCTCGGCACCGACGGCTTCGGCCGTAGCGATACGCGCGAGAAGCTGCGCCACTTCTTCGAAGTGGACGAGAAATTCGTGACGCTGGCGGCCCTCGAGCAACTCGCGAGGCGACAGGTCCTGGCTTCCGCCGACCTCGGCGCCGCGATGGAAAAAATGGGCATCGATCCCGACAAGGCGAATCCCAGGGTCGCTTGATGGCAAGCCCGGAACACCAAACGGACATTCTGATCCCCGACATCGGGGAGGCCGAGGATGTGGAGGTCATCGAGCTGTGCGTCGCCCCCGGCGATACCGTCGAGGTGGACGACCCCCTCATCGTGATCGAATCCGACAAGGCGTCCATGGAAGTGCCGTCTCCGTTCGCGGGAACCTTGCGGGACCTGAAGGTCGCGCTCGGGGACGAGGTAAACGCCGGCGATGTCATCGCGACCCTTGCCACGGATGCCCCGACCCCGGCTGGCGACGCTGCCGAACCGGTGGAAGACAGAGCCTTCAGCCGGGGAGCGCGAGGGGGCACCCCTCGCATGCAAAGAGCCTTCAGCCGGGGAGCGCGAGGGGGCACCCCTCGCATGCAAAGAGCCTTCAGCCGGGGAGCGCGAGGGGGCGACCCCTCGCAGGAGAGCGCCGGCCAGGCCGAGGAAGTCGAGGTAACGCGACCACCTCCGACGGTGGAGGGACCGGCGCGCCCGGTGTCGGCACCGGACGTTGCGGTGCCCGACACGCGGGCCGGAACGGGGCGCGTCTACGCTGGCCCCGCGGTGCGGCGCCTTGCGCGCGAGCTTGGTGCGGACCTCGAGGCCATTCAGGGCTCCGGACCCCGGGGGCGGATTGTCAAGGACGACGTCAAGGCGTTCGTCAAGGCGACGATGACCGGCGCGGCCCCGGCCGCAGCCCTGCCCGCCGTGCCCGTGATCGACTTCGCGAGGTTCGGTCCGGTGGAGGAGACGCCCCTGACGCGGCTCCAGGCCCGGGGCGGCAAGAACCTGTACGGCAGTTGGCTCAACGTCGTGCACGTGACGCAGCACGACGAAGCGGACGTCACCGAGCTCGAGGCGTTCCGCAAGTCGCTCGCAGGCGAGGCGGAAGAGCGCGGCGTGAAGCTGACGCCGCTCGCGTTCGTCATGAAGGCCTGCGCGGAGAACCTGCGCGCGTTCCCTCGCCTCAACGCTTCGCTCAACGCGAGCGCCGATGGCCTGATTCTCAAGCGGTACCACCACATCGGATTCGCGGTGGATACCGAGGAGGGGCTCATCGTGCCGGTTATCCGGGACGTCGATCGCAAGGGCGTGTGGCAGCTCGCGGCCGAAATCGCCGAACTGTCGGCCTCGGCACGGGAGCGCAGGCTCAAGCCCGACGACCTGCAGGGAGGTTGCTTCACGGTTTCGAGCCTCGGCCGCATCGGCGGCACGGGATTCACGCCCATCGTCAACGCGCCCGAAGTGGGCATCCTGGGCGTTGGCCGCCTCGCCACGAAACCGGTCTGGGACGGCCTCGAATTCCGGCCGCGCGCCGTGCTCCCCCTGTCGCTATCGTACGACCACCGCGCAATCAACGGTGTCGAAGGCGGGAGTTTCATGGTCGAGCTGACGCGCCTGCTGGGGGACATCCGCCGGCTGGTAATTGCCGACCGTACGGCACTGTAGGGGGCTCGAATGGCCGAAATATCTGACGTACTGGCCGGGATCACCGGCCCTCGGGGTGTGCTCACCGGGACCGATGTGTCCACTCGCGCGGCGGGCATCTGGCGCTCCGATACCATCGCGGCGAAGGCCATCGTCCGCCCGCGCGACACGGCGGAAGTCGCCGCCGTGCTGAAAGCATGCAACGACGCGGGACAGAGCGTCATCGCGCAGGGCGGTCTGACGGGCCTGGTGCAGAGCGCCATAAGCGAACCGCGCGACATCATGCTTTCGCTGGAGCGGATGAACCGCGTGGAAGGCGTGGATCTCGTGAACCGGACCATGACGGTGCAGGCGGGCGTTCCGCTGCAGACGGTGCAGGAAACGGCGGACGACCACGGACTGCTTTATCCCCTGGACCTCGGCGCCCGCGGAAGCTGCACCGTGGGAGGCAACATCTCGACCAACGCCGGCGGCAACCGCGTCATCCGCTACGGCATGACCCGCGACATGGTGCTGGGCCTGGAGGCCGTGCTGGCGGACGGCACCGTGGTTTCGTCGATGAACCAGATGATCAAGAACAACGCGGGCTACGACCTGAAGCAGTTGTTCATCGGCAGCGAGGGAAGCCTCGGTATCGTGACCCGGGCCGTGCTTCGGCTGCGCGAAAAACCGCGCAGCCAGGAGACGATGTTCGTGGCGGTGGACAGTTTCGACAGGCTGCCGGAACTGCTGAAGCACATGGATGCACGGCTCGGCGGCGCGCTGTCGGCGTTCGAGGTGCTCTGGTCCGACTTCTACCGGCTCGTTACGACGCCCCCGGCGAAGCAGAGACCGCCGCTGCCGCAGCACTATCCCTACTACGCCTTGATCGAGGCCATGGGAGGAGACGCGGACAACGATGCCGCGCGCGCGCAGGCAGCCCTTGCAGAAGCGTACGAGTCCGGCCTCGTGGCCGATGCGGTCATCGCGCAGAACGAGGCGCAGCGCCGGGAAATGTGGGCGATGCGCGACGACGTCGAGCAGTGCAACCGCTTCCCTCCGCTGTTCATCTTCGACGTGGGCCTTCCGATACCGAGCATGGAGGCCTACGTCAGCGATGTGAACCGTCTCCTGGATGCGTCCTTCGATGCCTACCGCAACTTCACCTTCGGCCACCTCGGCGACGGCAACCTGCACTTCGGGATCTGCGCGGGAGAGGACGAGGAGAGCGCGAGGGAGGCGGTCGAGCGCGCCGTCTACGAACCACTCAAGGACATCGGCGGAACGATATCAGCCGAGCACGGGATCGGCCTCGAAAAGAAGTCCTACCTCCTGATCTCGCGAACGCCTGCGGAGGTGGCGCTGATGCGCACCCTGAAGCAGGCGCTCGACCCCAGGGGCATTCTCAATCCCGGCAAGATCTTCGACCGGGACTCTGCGGCGCCGACGCCTTAGCGAAGCGTGGGGTACTTGCCGCTTCCATGATCGCCCGCCGTCAACTGCTGGCGGCCGGCGCCATCGCGCCGTGGGTCAGGTGGGCTTCAGCGGTTGATGACGGCGACATCGCCCGATTGTTGATCGACACGCGGCGCCAGTCCCTGCTTGCCAGCCTGGTGGCTCGAATTCGATCGGGCTTGCGTCCGGAGGAACTTCTTCGGGGCCTGGCCATCGCGGCCTGTCGCGAAGTGAGCCCCTATCCCCACGTTGGATTCAGATACCACGCCGTCATGATGCTGCGGTCCGTGGAGCTTTCCGTCACCGGCATGCCGGACGAGCGCCGCTGGCTGCCGCTGCTCTGGACGGCGAACTACTTCAAGTCGGCATCCGGCCAGCAGGACCACTTCCGTCCCTGGTCTCTCCCTGCGATCGCCGAGACCTCCGCGGGCCTGCCCGAACTCGAGGCCGCATTGGCGGCGTGGGACCGCGATGCGGCGGATCGCGCTGCACACGGCATGGTCATGGGTGGGCAGGCCGGTCCGGCGCTGCAGACCCTCATGTTGCACGCCGCGCGCGACTTCCGCGCCATCGGCCACAAGACCATCGCTGCCGCCAACGCGCACCGGCTGTGCGAAGCGCTTGGAGCTGACGGACTGCTGGCCGAACCCGTGGTTCGTTCGCTGGCCCTCGCGGTGCAGAACCCGCAGGGCGATGATCTCCCGGCGGGCCATGAACACCTGGCCGATCAGGACTGGAAAACGAATCGACTGATCGGTGCTGCCCTTCCAGGCGACTGGAGCCGGGGACGCGAAGATCCTTCCGCGGCGCGAGCCCTGCTCCAGGAGTGCAGGACCGCCAGCAGCGAGACGGCCGTGGCCGCTGCGGCCGATCTCCTCAAGGACGGCATCAGTGCGGACACGGTGTGGGAGGCGGTCGCGATGTTCGCGGCGGAAATGGTCCTGCGCAGGAACGACATCGTTGCCGTTCACGCGAACACGACGGCGGAGGCGATGCGGTACTGCTACGAGGCTTCCGATACCGACACCGCCCGGCGAATGCTGCTCCTGCAGACGGTGGCGTTCATGCCGCGCTTTCGGGAACTGACGACGCCACGTCCAGGCGCCGGGGATCGACGCATCGACACCGTCGAGCCAAAGGACGCCGGTAGCCTGGACGAGATTTTCGAGACGCTTGGCCGAAGCCGATACGGCGCCGTGCGGCAGGCGCTCGGATGGCTGGACGCCGGTGGCAACCCGGTGGCGCTCGCTGACCGCCTGCGCTGGTACGCGACGCTCAAGAACAGGGGAACGCACGACATCAAGTTCACCGAGGCCATGCTCGAGAACTATCGGCGGCTGCGGTTCGGCTGGCGCGACCGGCTCCTTGCTGCCAGCCTCATGTATGCCAATGCCAGCAGGGTGCCGGACGACGAGACGGTGGTTCGCGCGCAGTCGCTGCTGCAACAGGCGGGGGTCGCCCGGGCCTTCGGTCGTGGGACTTTGCGCGGAGGAACTGTGTAGCCGGATCGTCGGGCGGACACTGCCTCGGAGAACTCGTGCGGAAGAAAACCTGCGTCGGTGGCGTCCAATGGGGCAGGACGAGTGTGAACAGTTGCCTGAGATCGACGACAAGACGTTGCTGAAGCGGTTCTACCGCGATGGGGACGACGATGCCCTCGCGGCATTCGTCAGCCGGCACCGCCCTTGGGCGATCGCAAAGGCGCGGGCGTACTACGCGGAAGAAGCCGAGGATGTGGTGCAGACATCGATCCTGCGCCTGATGGACTCGACCCCGACGAACGGTGAAGTGGCGAATCCGCTGGGCTGGTGGAGCGTGATCATCTCCACCTCGGCGATGGACGCACTTCGGAAGACGATGCGCCGCCGGCGCCGGGAGCAGGAGAGTCTTCGTTTGGGCGAACCTGGGGGCGAGCCAGATTTGGCGGAATCTGTCGGCCGCACGCGGCTTCTCGACGCCGTGTTGGCCGAGGTCGAGGCATTGGAGGACCAGTTCCGGGGACCGCTGCTGAAGCGCTACTTCGAAGGTCTGAGCTACCGGGAGATCGCCGAGGCCCTGGACTGCCGGCCTGGCACGGTAGCTTCCCGGCTTTCACGGGGCATCGTCAGGCTGCGGGATGCCTTGTCGGCAAAAGGCGTTCTTGAGGTGTCATCGCAGGACCATAGAAGAGGAGAAACCATGCGAGATGCAGTGAACGGAAACCGAGCATTTGCGGCGCGGTGGCGGGACGTATGGATCGTTCATCACTCCGAAGGGGCGGCCTGCGGTTTGGGGCACATCTCGGCGAGACTGGAGTCGGATGGCACGGTCAACGTCCATAAGCGGATGGATATCTCCATGGAACCCACTTTGGGGGACTGCCCGGAGTCTGCGGAAGCGCGTCTTTGGTTCGAAACGGACTTGGTCCTTACCAATGCCGAGCGCTTTTCCTGGCGCACGTTCCGAAGCGCCGAAGGAGCGACGCCAAAGGCGGCAGCAATGATGGCGAAACGGGGTATGACCTACGACGAGGATGCCGTCTTCACGTCGGCCGGAAGCGGCGGCCTGTCCGTTCGAGGCAAGCGAGGGGAACCAACGCTTACGGTGAACGAAGAAGGAGACGGCCCCATCGTTCCCGATGCCCTGATGGGACTTTACGCCTGTGCAAGGCCGCGCGACCGCGAGGCGAACTGGCCTGTTCGCGTGCTGTGCTTCGAGCGAGACCTTGTCGGCCGCCACTGGGCCGTGGTTCCGCTCGCGGGGCGCTATGCCGGGCGCAAAGGCCCTCCGACGGGCCTTAGTCACGCCTACGAGGTCAGGCTTCCAGGCCCCACGGGCAGGTCGTTCTGGATCTGGGCGGAGGACGACGGACGTTTCGTCGGATTCGGCGACGAGCGGGAGTCGATTGTCGCGGCGGAGGATGAGGCGACCGCCCGCGCCTTCTTCGTTGCGGCGCGAGGTTCGCGGTAGCTGAAGACGACAACCGCGCCGCCATCGGCAGCGCTGGCCAACTGCGGGCGACCCGGCTTCGGATCGGCACTTTCGTCCAGCTAGAGTAAGCCTGCGCCACCGTTTGAGCGCGTCAACCGAACACATCGTCTCGGACGGGCTGCTCATTTGTTGCTCTGGTCGAGTTCCGCCTCCCTCGCAGCGCAGAAGACATGGCGGGGCGAACCGCTCTCCGGTTGCTCACTGATCCGCTGTGATGGCAGGGCGCAATGTTCGTTCCCCGGGCAGGTCGAGCGCTGTAGGATAGTGACCACAGTTTCCGTGGGAGATCGGCCATCCGGGCGCTACTCGCGACCTGTTTCGCATTGTCGGCAGGCCTCGCAATCGCGGATGCCTGCGACACCGGCTCCTGTCTCGATGCCGTCGTTGTCGGCATCGCGGATGGCGATACTGTCACCCTGTTAGTCGAAAGGGACGGACGCCCTTCCCAGGAGCGTTTCCGGCTGACTGAAATCGATACCCCGGAACGCGGCCAGCCGTGGGGCACCAGGGCGAGGCAGGCGCTGGGGGAGAAGGTGTTTCGGCGCCAGGTTCGCGTGCTGCCCGAAGGTAGGGACCGCTACGAACGCCTGCTGGGGAAGATCTACCTCGACGAACGCGACATCAACCGCGAGATGGTGCGGGAGGGTCACGCATGGGCGTATCGCCAATACCTCACCGACCAGTCGTTGCTCGACGATGAGCGGCGCGCGCGGGAGGCCGGTACGGGCCTCTGGTCGTTGCCGATGGCCCAGCATGTCCCACCCTGGGAATGGCGTCGTGGCGAGCGCCAGTCTAAGACGCCCGGGTTTGCGTCCGCGACCCAGGCGACTTCCTTCACCTGCGGCCGGAAGACCTATTGTCGCGAGATGACATCCTGCGCCGAAGCGCTCTTCTATCTCCGGCGATGCGGCTTGACGCGTATCGACGGCGATGGTGACGGCGTGCCCTGCGAGAAGATCTGCCGCGGGTCAAGATAGGCGGGCGGCGCTCCCGGGGAAACGGGGCGGACGACATCGAGGCCGGAGGTGAAAGCTTGCTGGCGCGCTATCGGTGTTGGCACGGTCTGTAAAGGTCATTAGGTACGGTGCCGGCGAGTGCCTCGCTGGTGCGCTGTCGGTTCGCCTCATGGGCGTCGTCGTCGTGGGTTGCCGTCGTGGGGTTGCCCACCCTTTGACCACCGCGCCTCTTCAGTGTCGGGGTCCGGCGCCGTGGACAAAGCGTGGACAACCCCGCCGAACGCATCGCCTCGATCCAGGGGCGGACCGGCAGGAGAGAATTCCGATATTACTCAATAAAAACAATGATAAAGGACTGTGATACTGGTAATATAGACAGTATTAGAAAGCCTCCGCATCAAGGTCTCCCAGCATGTCCGTCCCGACCGAAGAAATCGTCCAGCATGTCGACTTCACGCCCGATCCAGCCACCGAGAGTGTCCTTCCCGAAGCGGACCCCGATCGCCTCGATTTCATTCCCGACGACCCCGGCGAGCTGCGCCGCGCCGTCACCGACATGGCGGCCCGCATCAACCTCGCCGACTGGCGCTTCGTCAAGCTCATCGCCGCCATGGAGCGCATCCGGTCCTGGCGCGAGGGCGGCTACTGCAGTCTCGGCAACTGGCTCGACCACCGCTGCGGCCTGGGGCCCTGCGCTTCCCGGGAGCGCATCCGCATCGGCCGGGCGCTGGAGCGACTGCCGCACATCGACGCGGCCTTTCGCGACGGCGCGATCAGCTATTCCAAGGTGCGTGCCATCACCCGGGTGGCGACGCCGCACACCGACGCGATGCTGCTGGCGATCGCCGAAGGCGGCAGCGCGGCGCAGTTGGAGAGCCTGGTGCGGACCTGCGAGCGGGTCGGCGGGAGCCGCAGGCGCGCCAGCAGCGAGGAGCGGCGAGGCTTAAGCTGGCACTACGAGGACGGCATGCTGGTCATCACCGCGGCGGTGCCGGCGGAGCGGGGCGCGCTGGTCATCAACGCGCTGCAGCAGGTGGTCGACGGCAGGAGGGACGAGAGCGAGGCGCGCAATGGGGAATGGCTGGCGGCCATGTGTCGGCCGGGGAATGCCGAACCCGCGGCGGAGGAGGGGTCCGGGGAGGAGCCGGTCGAAGGTGTTGGAGCGATCGATGCCCAAGAGATGATGTCGCGGGCCGAATCGGAGGCGACCGATGTTTTCGCGGAAACGCAGGCCGATCGCGCGAGCGAGTACAACGGCGACGAGGCCTGCCCGCAGGTCGAGGCTGCCGCCGTCACCGACGTGGACGCTTCCGAAGACGTTTCCGCGGAATCGCAGGCCGATCGCGCGAGCGGCGAGGACGTCTTCGCGCGGGATTCGAGCGCCGCCTCGATCGACGGGGACGTTCCCGGAGATGTTTCCGCGGAAGCGGACGGTCTGCCGGACTGGCTGGAGTTCGCGTGGTCGAGCCGGGAGCAGCGCTATGCCGACGCGCTGGTGGACATGGCCGAGCACTGCCTGGCGACGCGCGCGGCTTTCCATGGAAGTACGCCTCCGACGACGGGGGAAATGCCAGCGCTTCCTTACGCGTCAGCCGTCGGGGAAGCTCCCCCGGCTGAAGGCTCCTGGAAGCGGCGCCGCACCGGCCGGCGCTACGAGGTGATGCTGACCATCGGCCGCAACGAGTTGGCCAAGCAGTCGGCGGGCGGCGCGCGCTACCACGTCGAGCGCGACTGGGGCATCGACGAGGAGGACGCCCGGCACATCGCCTGCGACGCGGATCTCACGGAGTACATCGAGGACGCCAAGGGCAACCTGCTCAACTACGAGCGCCGCAGCCGGATCGTGCCGGGGCGGCTGCTGCGGGCGCTGAAGCTGCGCGACAAGAACCGCTGCCGTTTTCTTGCGAGGGGTATCCCCTCGCGCTCCCCGGCTGAAGGCTCCTTCCCGGGCTGCGCGCATCAGCGCTACGTCGAGGCGCATCACGTCCGGCACTGGATCGATGGCGGGGAGACCTGTCTCGAGAACCTGGTCCTGCTGTGCAGCGCCCATCATCGGCTGCTGCACCACGGCGCCTACCACATCGTGATCGAGGACGGCGACGTGGTCTTTGTCGGCCGCGACGGCGAAGTGATGCCGCCGGCCCTGAGCCCGCAGTTCGCGGAGATTCCGGAGGATGTTTCCGCGGAAGTTCCGCTGCCGGGCTCCGATGCCGTCGATTGTCCGATGCCGACGCGGCGCCGCAATGTGCTCAAGACACATTCCGACCGGGAGGTCGTCGATATGGTTCACCATCGCGAAGACTGGGGCCGGAAGAAGAACTTAAGGTTTCGGAAGGAACTTATGAAGTTGGCCGAGCGAACTTGGTGACGGTTGATGCCAAGCAGTAGAACGGCACGCAGCGCCGGTCGGGGCGCGGGATGCGGGGCGTCGGTCCCGCATTCAGGTCTTCGCTGCCGATCTCGCTACGGCGTAGACGCTTCGTTCCGGACCAGTTCACGGGTCCGGACTCGCTCGTACTTGCGTGCGGGAGTGTTGACGATCGCGGCGAGGTCGCCGGCGGCAAGTCCCGCCCGGATGCGCTCGGGGTCGACGTCGCCGTAGACCGTCGTGCGCTGTTTCGGCGTTCGGCCCGCGGACTCGATCAAAGACCGCATGCGTTGGGGCGAGGTCTCCTGTCCGTGACTGGCGCCTGCGGCCCGGGTGATGCTCTCGTTCATCAGGGTGCCCCCCAGGTCGTTGCAGCCCGCGTTCAGCGCGGCCACGACGCCTTCGTGGCCCATTTTCACCCAGCTGGCCTGGATGTTGGTGATGTGCGGATGCAGCGCGAGCCGGGCGACGGCATGCACCAGGATCGCCTCGCGGAACGTGGGACCCCGACGGGCGCCGCCCCGGAGATAGAGCGGGGCCTCCATGTGCACGAACGGCAGTGGCACGAACTCGGTGAAACCTCCGGTGCGTTTCTGCAGCGCGCGGATGCGAAGCAGGTGCCTGGCCCAGTGTTTCGGTTGGTCGACATGGCCGTACATGATCGTCGCGGTGGTGCGGAAACCGACTTCGTGGGCGGTTTCCATGACCTCAAGCCACTGTTCCGTGTTGATCTTGTCCGGGCAGATAACCGCGCGCACCTCGTCGTCGAGGATTTCCGCCGCGGTGCCGGGTAGCGTATCGAGTCCGGCGTTACGCAGCGCCTCGAGGTGCTCCCTGACGCTCGAGTCCGATGTCGCCGCACCTTGCCATACTTCCAGCGGCGAGAACGCATGCACGTGCATGTCAGGCACCGCTTCCTTCACCGCGCGGGCGATCTCCATGTAGGTCTCGCCCGTGTACTCCGGATGGATGCCGCCCTGCAGGCAGACCTCCGTTCCGCCCCGGTCCCATGCTTCGCGCACGCGCCGCTGGATTTCCTCGCGGCCGAGATCGTACGGGCGGCCCCTGAGGTTCTCGGCCAGCTTGCCCTTGGAGAAGGCGCAGAAGCGGCATTTGAAGTAGCAGATGTTGGTGTAGTTGATGTTGCGGTTGACGACGTAGCTGACGACGTCGCTGTTGACCTCTGCGCGGAGCCGGTCGGCGGCGTGCACGACGGCGTTGAAGTCGTCGCCCCGTGCGCGGATCAGGCGTACCAGGTTCGCCTCGTCGAGGTCGCTGCCGTCCGCGGCACGCGCGAGAATCTGCCGCAGGTCGGCGGAGACTCCCTCCCCGCGAGGCGGTGTGTAGATGCGTTCCAGCGTGGCTTTCGGCGGTGCGTCGACGGCGCCGGGCGACCAGCCGTCCGTGCGCGGAAAGCCTTCGCCGTCGGTCATGTCGAGCACGCGCCGCTTCAGCCCGGCATCGAGCCAGCGGTCCGGCTCGCGCGCATAGGCGGGGTAGATGGTCAGGCGCTCCTGCAGGTGCCTGCCCGCCAGGGCGGTCTCGCGGGCCAGTTCATCGAGATGCGGCCAGGGCGCTTCGGGATTCACGAAATCGGGTGTCAGCGGGGAGACGCCGCCCCAGTCGTTGATGCCTGCGGCCACGATCTGCCGCAGTACGCCGGGGCTCAGGTTTGGTGGCGCCTGGATGCTCATGGACACGCCGAACACGATGCGGGCGACGGCGATGGTCCATAGCAGTTCGTCGAGGCTCGGTTCCGGCGCATGGCGCATCTTGGTGTCGGGCTTGGCGCGGAAGTTCTGGATGATGACTTCCTGGATATGGCCGTGCGACTCGTGCGCATCGCGGATCGCGAGCAGTGACTCGATCCGCTCCCGGCGGGTCTCGCCGATCCCGATCAGGATGCCGGTCGTGAAGGGCACGCCCCGAGCGCCGCCGTCGGCGAGCGTCTGTAGGCGGACGGCGGGCACCTTGTCCGGGGAACCGTAGTGGGGCATGCCGCGCTCCGTCAGCCGCTCGGACGCCGACTCGAGCATGATGCCCATGGACGGCGACACCGGTCGCAGCGAGGCGATGTCGTCCGGGGTCATGTTGCCGGGATTCAGGTGCGGCAGGAGCCCGGTTTCTTCGAGCACCGCCGCGGCGGCATCGCGGAGGTAGTCGATGGTGGTTTCGTACCCCATGCGCTCCAGCGCCTCGCGCGCCGCCCGGTAGCGCAACTCGGGCTTCTCGCCCAGGGTGAAGAGCGCCTCCTTGCAGCCGAGTTCAGCGCCCTGGCGGGCGACTTCCAGCACGCGGTCGAGCGGCATGTAGGGATGGTCGAGCCGGGACGGTGTCTGGGCGAAGGTGCAGTAGTGGCAGACGTCGCGGCAGAGATGGGTCAGTGGAATGAAGACCTTGCGCGAGTAGGTGACGACGTTCAGGAACTCGCGGTCGCGCAGCGTCGCGGCGATGCCTGCGAGTGCGCGCGTGTCCGGGAAATCGGCCAGCGCAAGCGCGGCCGCGGCGTCCGGCAGTTCGCCGTCCCGAGCGGCAGCCAGTGTCGTTTCGGCGCGCATCGTATCCTGAGAGTCCCCCGGTAACCCCTAATTATGGGTGGCAGACAACCGCGATGCCACACCGGTTTTGGTGAGAAGGCGGCCGCTGCGGGTGTCGCTGCCCGTGGCGGCGAACGTGCGCAGGCCATCGATGGTGTCGATATCGAGGCCGAAGCCGGGCAGGCGGACGATGCGCGGCTCGAATCCCGCCCCACGCGCGAGCGCCTGGTGCGGTTCGAAACTCGTGCCGTCGAACTGGTAGGCCATCGCGTTCGGCGGGGTCGCGATGATGCCGTTGGTGCCGATGTCCTGCCGGTCGGGCAAGAGGGTGATGTCCCGGTGGCCCCGGAGAGCCTGGTTCACCTCATCGGTAGTGAGGAGGGGAAGGTCGCCGTGGACGATCATGGTGCCGTCCGCCCGGTCGGCCAGATAAGCACTGGCTTGGGTGACGGCGCCCGTCAGGTCGTTCGCGGAGTCCGCGAACACCTGGGCGTCGAACTCCCGGGCCAGGCCCCGGGCGGCGGGTGAGCGTGACACGATCAGTACGCCGGAGAGCGATGCCCGCGTCAGCGCGTCCAGTACGTCCTGCACCATGGCGAGCGTCAGGTCGCGACGCTCGCGGGGTGACAGGTGGGCGCTGAGCCGTTCCTTTGCGCCTTCCGGGCCCTTGAAGGGCAGTAGCGCCCAGATGTTGCCGGGAGGCATGAACTCAGGCACCGGCGAAAGCGAGCACGTCGCGGGCGAGTGCGATGCGATCGTCGAGGCTCGACATCACGGTCTGGGTCACCGTGGTGGCGAGTCCCAGGTCCGCGACCTCCGGCTCGCGGTCGGCGTCGCGTTGGTCCAGGACGAAGCCGGTGATCAGGTCCCGGTAGTGGCGGGCGACCGCCGTCGCCGACGCAGGAATGTCGAGTTCCCGCATCATCTTTGCCGTCGGCCCCTTGATGGCCTGTCCCCCGACAATGGGCGAGACGGCGATGATCGGCACGCCGGCAGATTGCAGCATGTCCCGCATGCCGGGCAGGTCCAGGATCGGATCCACGGAAACGAAGGGATTGGAGGGGCAGATGACGACTGCGCCTGGCCTGTCCGCCGATGCGCCGGCACCGAGCAGCGCCGAGAGTTCAGGATTGATCGCCGCGTTTTCGATGCCGTCGAACTCGAATCCGGTGACAACCGGTCCGCAGCGGTCGCGCACGAAATAGTGCTGGAAGGCGAGAGGTCCATCCGGCGTCAGGACGCGCGTTCGGACCGGATCGTTCGACATCGGCAGCACCGAGTGGGGTACGCCCAGGCGCCGGCAGGCTTCCCGGGTGACCTCGGTGAGGGTCGCGCCTTCGGCAAGGCGCTGCCGGCGATAGACATGCAGCGCGAGGTCGCGGTCGCCCAGGCGAAACCATGTCGGGAGGCCGAACTGATCCGCGGCGCGCATGAAGTGCCAGCTCTCGTCCTGCCGCCCCCAGCCGGTCTCGACGTTGGCTTCCCCCGCGAGGGTATAGACCAGGGTGTCCACGTCCGGCGAAACGTGGAAGCCGAGGTGTTCGAAGTCGTCTCCGGTGTTGACGACGAAGGCGACCTCGTCAGGCGCGAGAACCTTCGCGAAACCCAGTGCGAGCTTGGCGCCGCCGATGCCCCCGGTGAGCGCGAGTACCCTCATCGCCAACGCCCCGTTGACGCGGTCATTGGAACAGGTCTTCCGTCAAGGGCCGGTTGATCGCTACGGCATTCCCGGCGGGCGACTCGGGCGGGAAACCCCTGATCAGCGCCGCGGGAATTCGCTCCGACGTTTCGCCCATCACGAGAACCGCCGCGGTCGCGATGCCGTCGGCCCGGTTGACCAGCGTGATCTTGAGTTCGCGGCCGAACAGGTCGGACCCGCCGCGCTGGTCGTCAAATACCCGGATGCCGGCGGCGCCGATGGCGATGGCGGTGGTGCCGAGACGCCACGGCCGGTTTGCGCTGTCGCTGATGACCACCCCGACGCGCCTGCCGGTCTCCTCGAAGATTCCCTCGTGCAATGCCGATGCGGAGCCGTCCGGATCCAGCGGCAGCAACAGCGCGGCCTCGCCGCCGGCGTGGTCGACGTTGGACTGGTCGATGCCGGCGTTGGCGCTGACGAAACCGAGGCGATGGCGGACGATGAGCACGCCCGGCCTTTTTCGCACTACCGCCACGGACTCATCGAGTATCAGTTGCACGAGACGTGGGTCCTTTTCGGTCTCCGCGGCCAGTGCGACGGCTTCGGGAGACGGCGCTACGTCGGCGAGCCGTACGAGGCGGCCCTCGGCCTTGGAAACGATCTTCTGTGCGACGACCAGCACATCGCCGTCGCGCAGTGCCGTGTGTCCACCGATGGCCTCGAGAAGGAGTGCGCAGAGATCGTCGCCGGGGCGAACCAGGGGCAGGCCTTCGATACCGGTGACGCTGAGCGCCATCTCAGCGCCCCGTCTGGCCGACGATCCTGATGCCCGAATGCGAAACGTCGTGGCGGCGGTTGATCTGGATGAGGATACTGGTAAGTGCCTCCGCGGCGGCGGCGTTGTCTATGGGACCGGCGTGCCAGCCGGTCAGGCCCGCTTCCGCCGCCAGTTCGATGACCTTGTCCCTCGCGGCACGCTTGTTGCCCGCGACCAGCACGTCGCATTCGATCTGGATGTCCTGCTGCAGCAGGTGGGCGGCGATGTTCTGGAATGCGGAGACCACCATGACGTCATCGCCCAGGAAATCCTGCGCGCGCTTGCCGGCGGACCCCGCTTCGGGCAGTTGCACCGTGCCGACCCTGGGCGGAACCAGCGGCACCGAGACGTCGATCAGGATCTTGCCCCTGAGGCCCTCGCGCACTGTCTCGAGGGTGGAGACCTGGTGTTCCGCCGGCACGGTCAGCACGACGATGTCGCCCGCTGCCGCCGCATCGGGGTTCTCCATCGCCCGTGCCGGCGTTTCGGGACTGATCTTGTGGAGGTTCGCCACCGCGGTCCTAGCCTTCTCAAGCGTGCGCGAGCCGATCACGATCTCGTGGCCGGCTCTCGACCACCGAATGGCCAGGCCCGTGCCCAGATCGCCCGTGCCGCCCAGTATGGCGATGGATTCCTTGCTGGACATGGACTCCCCCGAGGCAAAAGCGGCGATTATCGAGTGTCTCGCCGCCAGCGGCAAACGGGCTTGCCAGGGCTCGCCAACATGCGCGCGTCGGCAACACCCGCGGTCATGTGACCCGATTCCCGGCCCGGTTCATGGCCGAACGTTCCTCGCGGCCGTCAATCGACCGAATTCGGTTCCGAGATTGCGGTCCGCATACCGTAGCGCGCGGCACATTTCCGGGGCCGTTGAGGTGCCTGGCTGGTTCAGATCCCCGTCCAGACTGAAAGACAGGAAGCCGCCTATCGGATTGTGGCCGGCCACCAGCGTTGCGACCGGCAACTCGTCTCCGTGCGCTTCGCGATACTCCCTGCCTTCACGCACCAGGTCGACCGTGCCCGCGTCCAGTGTCGTGGTGGTAGTGATGGAACCTCCGCCGGCACGATGCCGCTCGGCACTGTCCAGTACGGCACGCTCGAGAAGGCCCGGCCGAAAGTCCAGGGGTTCGCCTTCGGCCACCGCCCAGCACAATGGCTCGAACGGGAAATCGACCAGCCCGGCCAGGAGGGTCGAGAACCCGGCGCCGGTGCGGGGATTCAGCTCCGTCGGCAGGAAACCGTCGGACGAGAGAACGCCGTCCACCGTGAACGCGCCGCGATAGTCGACCCGCTCGCGCAGCGCATGGCCCACGCGGCGCGCGGTGCTGCGCATCGCATCGCGATCTTGGGGCCCGGGGTCGAACCAGTTCGAACATCCGGCATAGAGGAGTCGATCACTCCTTTCTGGCCGTAACACGACCATTTCGACGGGCCGGAATACGGCCACGGCCTGGTCGAATACGATTCCATGCATGCTGACCGGAATTCCTTCCAGGAACGGCATGACGCGAACGCGGTCGGCGATTTCGCGCAGCGAGTCCGCTGCGTCCACGCCGTCGTGGCCCGGTCGTACCCATCGCAGGCCGACTGCGCTGCCATGTATCCCCGACCTGGCGTCGGCGACCCACACCGTACCGAGACCCTGATCGAGGGCGGTGGCCGCTGCGATGAGTTCGCGATGTTCGGCAGCCACGATGCGCGATGGTGCCCTTTGCACGCCGGCGGCGTCCCAGAAGGCGTCGATGGTGGTCTTGTCTTCGAGCGCCATCCAGGCAGGCTTGCGGCCCGCGTAGGTCTCTCGGCCGGCTACCACCGGAACATCGCCGGGCGAACACAGCACCCGTGCCGAACCGTCCGGGTCCCAGCGGTCGATCATTGCCCTGACGTCGCGCGGCAGGTCCCGGAGCGTTGCCTCTTCCTGCAGGAGTTGGTCGACGAGGTCCCGGGGCCGTATATCGAATAGATGCAGGTGTGCGGCTTCCGGGCCGGGTTGCTTTCCCGTCCCTTCGCCGAAAGCGAGCAGGAACGGTCGGGCCGCACCGAGCGTCGCCAGGGCGCGCGCCTTCCTGCCGAGGCTCGCCGCCAGCCCGCCCGCGAGAATGAACTTCCGTCCTTCGAATAGCGGGCGCAACAGCGCCTCATGGTATTCGCGCGCCTCCTCCTGCACGGAGACACTCCGCCGTGCCTGGGGTTCGGACGATTCCGTGGGCTGATCCATGGTTAGCCGGATCAGGAGGTTCCGAACAGTTCTCGCGCGGCGGCGGCGATGTGGGCCGGCATGGGTGAGGGCCGGCGGCGGGCCTTGTCGAGGTGGACCCCCGCCTGGGTGAGGGCCGCGATCCCGGTGCCGTCGCGGGCGTCGAGGAGGCGATGTTCGATGTGCAGGGACGTGCGGCCGACATGGCTCAGGGTCGATTGGACGGTGACGGGCGTTCCCGGTCCCGCGCGCGCGGCGAAACGGGCGTCGAAGCTGAAGGTCGCGAAGCCGACGTTGTGTTCCCGCACATAGGCGGGCGTGATCCCGATCGCGTCGCGCAGGTGTTCGCCGGCGGCGGAGAAACGCAGGATGTATGCGTGCGACGTCGCGCTGCCCCGGAGTCCGCAGTCTTCGGCGCCAAGTACGTCCACCCCGGTGTCGAGCCAGCGGGCGCTGGGGGGCGGGAGCGCCGGCGGGTCGAGTGGCAGCGGTTCGGTGTCCGCACCAGCCGGCGTGGCGCCGCTTGCCGGTATCGGGGACGACATGCACTGGTCGAACCGGGTGCAGACCGTGTCCGTTGCGGCGTCGATCAGGCGGTGCGCGAGACGGTCGGCCGCAAGCCGCACGGTTTCGATCCGGTAGATGTCGCCCTTGACCAGTTCCCGCTCGAACCGGGTCAGGCATCGGACCATGGTGGGCGCGGCAGGATCGGCGGGGTCGAAACCCGCGCGGCCGAGAACCACGTCGGTGGCATGGTCGAGCTTCTGGTAGTAGTACGCCACCGTGAAGTGGTCGACGATGTCGCATTCCCATGGCGGCACGGCGCCCATGAACGTGATGCGTGAGCCTGTCATGCGTTCTCCAGTGACCGGTGCGGCGTCATAGGTTGGCGATGCGCTCGATGGTCGTGGCGCCTTGTGGATAGCGGCCGGCGACCACTTTCTTCGCAAGCGCCCGGATGCGCTCGAGCGGAACGGGCCGGTAGGCGAGCTGTTCCACGGATACGTTGATGTGGGGCGAGCGCGTCGGCGACGCATCGTGCGTATGCCCGTGGACGTTGGCGCAGCCGTCTGGAACCGTTGCCAGCGGCATGTGCGTGAAGACGAGCGGAACGTCTCCGTCGATGACGAGGACCGGGCAGATGTCGTCGAAACCGTCCACGCGCAGTGCCCCGGAACCGGTCAGGTCGTGATTGCCGATGACCAGGATCTTGGTGTGTCCCGGACCTTCGCGGATGCGTTGCCAGGTGGCGTCGCACAGCGCGGTGCGCATGGCGATGTCGCCGACGAAGATCACGGTGTCGTCCGCGCCGACCGCGGCTTCCCAGTTGGCATAGAGCCGCGCATCCATTTCCGCCACGTCTTCGAACGGCCGGTTCGTGTAGCGGATGATGTTCTCGTGGCCGAGATGCAGGTCGGACCACACCCATGTCGTACCTGCGGACTCGGATAGCCTGCGGGCCGGTAGTTCCCCCGTGGCTCTCAACATCGCGTGGAACATCCGCCGGGTCTCCCGCGATCCCTTGCCGCTGCCGCCCGCCGCGAGTTGCCCTTCGTACAACCGCTTGATCGATCCGGGGTCCACCGGGGCTACCGACATCCCGGGTCAGGCGTCGCGGCCGTTCAGGGCCGCGACCTCGGGCAGAACCCGTTCGATCAGCGCGCGTGTCTGGGACAGCATGTCCTCGGTTCCGCTCGCGATGGGCCGCAGCACGAACTTGTGCGCGCCGGCCTCGTGAAAACGCCGCAGCAGGGCCATGATCTCGTCGACACCGCCGACGGCCGTGTAGCCTCTGGGATCGCGGCCGAGCCGTTCGCGGAGCACCTCGGCATGGCGCTCCACGATGGGCTCGGACGCGGTGCCGAACCGGAACCCGAACCCCGCGCCGTAGTGATCCTCGTCGATGGCCCGGCCGAGTTCCCCGGCGCGGGCCTTGATCGCGGCGATCACCGGTGCGACTTCGGGGGCGGCATCGATGCCGGCCTGCCAGCCCGTGCCCCAGCGGGCCGTGCGCTCGATGGCCTGCGGTGCGGAGCCGCCGATCCAGAGCGGCAACGGGTCCTGCACCGGCCTGGGGCTGATGCTCGCCGCGTCAAGCCGGTAGAACTCCCCCTCGAAATCCACCGCCTCCTCGGTCCACAGGCGGGTGAGGATCTCCAGCCCCTCGTTCGCCCGCTTGCCTCGCCGGCGGGTCGGCTTGCCGGTCGCCGCGTAGTCCCTGGAGCGGGCGCTGCCGATACCGAAGGCAGGCAGCAGGCGGCCTTCCGACAGCACGTCGATCGTCGCGCATTGCTTGGCGGTAATCACCGGGTCACGCAGCCCGAGGCTCGCCACGTTCATTCCGAACTTGATGTGGCGGGTGGCTCCGGCGAGCGCCGCCATCACGGACATGCACTCGAGGGCGGGCTGGGTGCTGATGATGCGGTCGGACTGCCAGATGGAATCGACACCGCCGGCGTCGCACAGGTCCACCCATTTCCAGAACCCGCGGGCGTCGTCGAAGGCGAAATTCGCTATGCCGATCCCGGCGCCGACTGACATGGCTCCTCCCTGCTATTGGTCACAAGCGTGATGATATGGCGGAAACCCGTCCGGTGCGCGGGATTCCTCGGTGTCGCCCTCACTCGGACGGGATGTCGGGACCGGGAGAGTCGGGTTCGTCCTTCCAGCGCAGGTACCGCGTGCCGTGAATGTTCCGCGGGTTATCGTGCCAACCCTCTATCCGGGGATCGACCAGGGCGCGAGCGGTCACCGTGTACAGGGGCGCGACCGGGTAGTCGGAGAGACCCACCACCTCGGCGTCGCGCAGCAGGTCCAGCCGCCGCGCGAGCATGGGCTCGGCATGGGCGCGGCGCATGATCGTGTCGTAGGTCGCGGAGGCGAATCGGCCGTGATTGACGTCTCCCGCGTCAGAGACGAGTAGGTCGAGATAGTGTTCGGGGTGGTCCTCGCCGGACCATCCGGCCTGTGCGATCTGGAACGTGCCCTGCCGCAGGTCCGCGAGGTATTCCCCGCGTTCCTCGTGGTCCAGGGTCGTCGCTACGCCGATTTCCTCCCACATGGCAGCGATGGCGATGTTGACGCGTGTTGACTCGACGCCGCTGACATGGCAGAGCGTGACCGTCAGCGGATTCTCTTTTCCGAAACCCGCCTCGCGCAGCAGCCGGCGGGCGCGCTCGAGCCGCGCGGGTCGGTCCTCGACGATGGCCAGGGCGCTCGTATATCCGGTCACGATCGGCGGCACCATGGAAATGCTGGCAAGCTCCGCACTGCCCAACACGCGCACGATACGCTGCCGGTCCAGCGCGAGGCTCAGCGCTTCGCGCAGGCGGACATCGTCCAGTGGCGGCGCCGCGACGTTGAACACCAGGTAGACGACGGAGAGCATCGGCGACAGCCGCAGGTGGCCGGGCATGCGCTCCCGCACCCAGGCGATCTCCCCGGCGGGGAAATCGCCGATGGCATCGAGTTCGCCGGAGCGGTATTGGTAGTACGCCGCGTTGGCATCGCGCATGGATCGATACACGACGCCCTCGATCGCGACAGAGTCCGCGTCCTGAAATGCGGCGTTCCTGCCCAGCCGTACGTAACTCCAGGGCTCTCGGTCCTCCAGCACGAAGGCGCCGTTGGACACCATGGTGCCCGGCTCGGTCCAGGCCTCGCCCCGTTCCTCGATTACGTGGGCGGGGAGGGGATACCCGGACGGATAACTCAGGCGCTCCGCCAGGGACGGGAATGGGCGTGCCAGTTCGATGACGAGGGTATGGTCTGTTGCCGCCAGAACACCGAGGGCATCGGCGGTGAGGCCGCCGGCGTTCACGGCCTTCGCGTTTCGTATCGGGTAAAGGGCACGGGCGTGGGCTGAATCCGTCTCCGGGTCGAGAAGCCGACTGAAGGCGAACACGAAGTCGTGCGCTGTCAGCGGCTGTCCGTCCGACCACCTGGCGTCCCGCCGCAACTCGAAGGTCCACGTCAGGCCGTCTTCGCTCGTGGTCCAGCGTACTGCGGCGCCCGGCACGATGTCCCCGTCGGCGTTCGATGTCGCGAGGCCAATGAACAGGTCGTTCAGGATGGCCCGTTCCAGGCGCAGGGTGTAGCGGTGGGGATCGAACGTCTGCGGCTCGCCGACGTTGCCGATATGCAGCACCCTGGCCTCGGCCGCAAAGGCGAATACGGCAATTGGCACCAGGCTCTGGCGCAAGGACCTCTTTATGACGCAGGCGCCTATTGGACACGTACCCGGTCGCGCTTCCTCATGCGACGGGATTGCGCCATGACAGGCCGGAGAAGCGCGCGAAATCGCTGTCGTTCGAGTGCAGTTCCGCCTGATGTTCGATGGCGAGTGCCGCGAGGTGCGCGTCCGTGACCAGGTTGGGACCAAGGGGCCCGTCGAGGAGATCGGCGAGAACATCCATGTGCGTCGGGCCGGGGAGCACGATCCGCACGTTGGGTCGCACGAGCCACGACTTGCAGTGGTTCACGGCCTCCGAGGCGGACATGGGCCTTGCCAGTACACGCCGATTGGACATGAGCCTGACAAAACCCAGCATCACCACCCACGCCACGGCCACGGGTTCGGGTTGGGAGAGGCACCGTTCCCACCATGCCTTTGCCTCGAGATGGTGGGGCGCATCCTCGTTGTAGGCGTAGACGACGAGGTTGATGTCGGGGAGGATCACGCGGACTCGCCGTGAGACCGTCCCGCAAAGTCCTCGACTTCCAGTTCGTCCACGAGTTGATTGAGCTTCAGCGGATCGATCCCCGGCAGGAATCCGCGGCGGGCCGCAACCACCTTGAACGCTTCCTGGTCGAAAACCGGCTTCTCACCGGCAGTCAGGCCGCTGAGGAGGACCTCGTTCACCACCGTCTTGAAAGTCTTGCCAGTTGTTCGCGCAAGCGATTTCAGGGCATCGGCGATGTGGTCGTCGATAGTGAGTGTCGTACGCATGGGAGCATCATAGTGCGAGGATCATCAGGCATCAAGATGCTTCACGATCGCGGCATCGCCGACTTGAGCCACCGCCTGGCTTTGCCTAGTGCCCGTTCCGCAGCGCCGCCGGCGAGGAATCTCTCGGTGGCGGTTTCGCGATCGGTTGCGAAGTTCTGCCAGAGGGCTTGTGCATACGGCTTGCCCGATGCCGCCAGGGTCGGATACAGCCCGTGCTCGTCGATGCTGGAAAGCACCGACCGGTAGTGGTCGAGCACGATGCCGTCGAGCAGGGTTCCGGCGACCCGCACGCTTGTCAGGGCGCCGCTGCCGAGCTTGGCGACCTTGTCGAGGGAACCGAGGGTCACGGCACCGGAGATGGCGAGCGGGCTCATGTTCTCGCGTTGCGCGATCGATCGCATGCGGTCCCAGAGTTGCCGGATGTCGTCTTCGGAGAGCAGCCGGGCGGGGTCGACACCACGCAGCCGTTCGCGGGTTTGCTGAACGGTTTCCCGCAACCCCTCGACCGACAGCGGCGGCGTATCGAACGCTGCCGCGGTCTCCTCGCTGGCGCTGGCGGCGGCGTCCAGCAGATCGTCGACCTGGTTGATCGCCGACGCATCGCGGATCACGCCCTGTGCCTCGAGTTCTTCCGCCAGTTCGCGCAGGTAGGCCTTGGAACCGTACGCCACGTCGCTGACGATGGCGAGGAGCAGCATCGGAGACAGGTGAACGGTCGCGAGACTCGCCATTTCGATGAAGTTGCCGACGGTCTTGCGCGCGACGTAGTTCTCCACCCGGGCGTCTTCCGAGCGATCCTGGCGAGCGACGCCGCCGACGTCTTCGGCCAGGAAGTCGAGCATCTGGCCGACAAAGATCTGGTAGGTCCGGGCATTGCGAAAGGTCTGCGGAATGAGCGCCGCGGCCGACTCGCGCAGCGCGCCGCCGATCATTCCAGCCGTGCCGCGCAGCGCCCGCTCGGGCAGCGACACGCCGTAGAGCAGGTATTGCCGGATGCTTCGTGTGCTGGGAGGTTCGAGGCCCTGGGTCACGGCGGGCGCGTCCCGCGTTGGAACGTCTGGGCGATCCTTTCCCAGGTCCGGGCCTGAGGGTCGGTCAGCGTCCATCCGCGGCGTTGTCGGTGTCTGGAATGGCTATTCCCCCGTTGTAGAGATAGTCGCGGGTCAGCGGAACGGCATCGTTCCGGTGCGCGAGCTGGAGCTGGTACACGACCAGCCGGCCGATCTCGAATGCGGTGGTGCAGACCGTCAGGTAGAACTCCCACATGCGGCAGAACCGCTCGCCGTGGCTGTTCCGGAATGTCTCGCGGGACGCCTGGAAGCGCCGGTTCCACTCTCGCAGGGTGGACGCGTAGTGGCGCCGCCACACTTCCACGTCGCTCAGGACCAGGTCGCTGTGCTCGATGGCCCGCACCACCTCGGAGGCGGCGGGAATATAGCCGCCGGGGAAGATGTGGCGCGCGATCCAGGGATTCGTGGGCAGCGGCGGCCCGGTGTGGCCTATCGTGTGGAGCAGTGCGACGCCGTCGGGGGCAAGCAGTGTGCGTACCGCGTCGAAGAACCGCCCGAAATTGCGCCGGCCGACGTGTTCGAACATGCCGACGGAGACCACGCCGTCGTATTCCCCGCGATGCTGGCGGTAGTCCTGCAGGACGAACTCCACCTGCCCGGACAGGCCCCGCCGTTCCGCCTCCGCGCTGGCAACGCGCACCTGCTCGCTGGAAAGCGTCAGACCGGTCACGTTCGCGCCGCCATGCTCGGCCAGGTGCATGGCGAGACTGCCCCAGCCGCTGCCGATGTCGAGCACCCGTGCGCCGGGTTTGAGATGCAGTTTCTTGCGGATGTGCTCGCTCTTGGCTACCTGGGCCGCCTCCAGTGTCATGTCCGGCTCGCGGAAGTACGCGCAGGAGTAGTGCATGTTGCGGTCGAGGAAAGCGCGGAACAGCGCCTCGTCCAGGTTGTAGTGATGACGCACGTTGGAGAGGCTCGCCTTCACCGTGTTCCAGGAACCGAAGAGGGTGGACACGCCTCCCGTCAGGGCCGTCATGCTTCGCCCCGAGACGGCCGACTCCAGGTTGGTGCGGAGGATGGTGAGAAGATCGACGAGATCGCCGTCCTCCACGTCCCAATCCCCGTCCATGTAGGTCTCGCCGAGGTTCGCTTCCGGGTTCAGGAGAATCCTGCGCATCATTCGCGGCCGGCGGATGGCCCAGGTGGCCCGGGGCCCGCCTTCGCCGAACGTCTGGCGTGCGCCGTCGGGCGTGACCAGGGTCAGCGTGCCATGGCGCAGGTGCTTTTCCAGGAGCTTCGCGAACATGGCCGGAGAGGTTATGGCAGTCGATTTCGTCTAGCAAATGCGCGAGCGGGCCGGTCAACCGCCTTGCAGTCTTTCCAGCAGATTTGCGGGAAGGGCGCTCCGGTAGACGGGAATGCCGTGGCGTGCGCGGATGGTCTCTATGGGGTCGTTCCATTCGGATTCCCAGTCGATGTCCATGAAGGCGGGCGAGCGGCGGCCGTGTTGCCAGGCTTCCGCGATGAGCTGCAGCAGCACGGGGACGCCCGCGGGTTGCATGACATGGGATATCGTGGTCACGGTGGCCAGGAACATGGCCGAGTAGTTGTGGCCGAACTGCGCCAGTTGGAATGCGGAGATGGCGATCTCGTGCGAAGCGGTGGTCTGGTATCCCGCCACCAGGTGCCACACGTCGTGCATCTGCAGGATGCGCGTATTCAGGTACCTGAGCGAGCGGGGCAGGGCGTTGAGCCTGATCGCCTCCCGATCCAGCACTTCGAGGTCATAGCCCTGGTCGACGACCATGTGGTACAGGGTCTTGCCCAGGCTGTTTTCGCCGCAGGCGCGCAAGCTCGCGAGGTCGGTGCGGCCCGGTACGGGACGGACGAGCGCGGCGCCTGCGCCCGGGTGACGCCGGGCGCAGGACTCGGCGATGGCCTCGAAGCGCGGATGCACGGCACTGCCAAGAGCGGCTACGCGGGCGGTGATCGAGGCGGCGTGGTAGCCTTGCTCCGCATCGTCGACCACGGACCAGAACGCGTTCCAGAAATCAGGCGCGAGGGGTGCCTCGGGAAGACCCTCGGGGATCGGCGGCGTATCTCCCGATCCCAGCCAGGCGGCCGCGATATTGTCGTAGACGGCCTCGATGGCGCCGGGGCAGGAGAACCCGGCCCACGCCATGACCGCGGCGAGTTGCGTTCGGCTGGCCTCGTCACCGTCCCGGGTGGCGTTGACGGCATTCACGAGCGCCGCGGCGTCCATGCGGCGGGCCGCCTTCCGGAAAGATGCCGATGACGGAGCCTGAACGTCCATGAGGGCGTAAAGTACCAGCGCGAGGTCATGAGGGCGACCGCCGGACAGATGGTAGGCGACAGGGAGTCACGCAACCCGATCCGAGGAGTACCGGGGCCGCTTCTTGCGGCATCCGCGGTCCTTGCCGCGCTGCACACCTGGGCCGCGCCGGAACTCGAAGAGATCGTGGTCCGCGCCGAAGCGTCCGTGGCGGCCATGCAGGGGAAGGCGGGCAGCGTTGACACGGTGGATGCGGACGCCGTCAGTTTCGCCCGGGCGAGCCACGTGCACGAAGTCATGGTCCGCATCCCGGGCGTGTGGATTTCCCGTGGTTCCGGCCAGGAGCACCTGACGGCCATCCGCTCTGGCGTATTGACCGGCTCCGGCGCCTGCGGTGCGTTCCTGTACCTTGAGAACGGCGTGCCGATTCGCCCGCCCGGATTCTGCAACGTCAACAACCTGTTCGAACTGGCGACGGAGCAGGCGGCCGCCATCGAAGTGGTGCGGGGCCCCGCGAGCGCGCTGTTCGGGGGCAACGCCCTGCATGGTGTCGTCAATGCCGTCACCGCGACCGGTGCCGAGGGTTGGCAGGCAAGCGTCGAGGCAGGTCCGTACGGGTACCTGCGGACGCGGGTCGCGGGGGGCGATGCCGGCTGGCGGCTCGATGTCCTTTCCGCGTCTTCCTCGGGCTACCGCGACGACACCGGCTACGGTCAGCAGAAGGTGCACGTGGGCGCGGAAAGCGAGGCGGCGGGCTGGAACGTGGCCACGACGTTCACGGCGACGTTGCTGAACCAGGAAACCGGGGGATTCGTGCGTGGATTCAGGGCGTATGACTCGGGCCTCAAGCGGTCCAATCCGAATCCCGAGGCGTATCGGGACGCCTGGTCGGCGCGCGCCGCGAGTGCCTGGCGGCGCGAACTGGCGTCGGCGGCGACCCTCACGGTGACACCCTATCTCCGGCGTTCGTCGATGGCGTTCCTGCAGCACTTTCTGCCCGGCCAGCCGCTTGAAGAGAACGGCCAGGACAGCGTCGGCGTGCAGGTCCGCCTCGGGGACGACGGCGGCTGGCGATGGACCGCGGGCGCCGGGTTGGATGCGTTCGATGCGCGGTTGTCCGAGCGCCAGGACGGGCCGACCGGGGGCTCGCCGTTCCTGGTCGCGACGCGACCGCCGGGCACGCATTACGACTTCCGCGTGCGCGGCCTGACGCTCGCGGCGTTCTACGACGCGGGCATCGCACTCGCCCGTGATCTTGAGGTGGTTGCCAGCGCACGCGTCGAGCGCAACGGTTACGCGTACGACAACCGCCACCTCGACGGCAATACCCGGGACGATGGCAGCGAGTGCGGCTTTGGAGGCTGTCTGTACACGCGTCCCGCCGACCGCGACGACCGGTATACGAATGCGGCGGGACGTCTCGGCGTCTACTGGTCACCTGCGGGCGGTCGCGGATTCCATCTCCTGGTGGGCAGGGGCTTCCGGCCGCCGCAGGCTACGGAACTCTATCGCCTGCAGCGGGGGCAACTCATCACCGACCTCGATAGCGAGACGCTGCGGGCGGTGGAGGCCGGAATGCGCGGCGTCGGCGAAAAGCTCGAATACGACGTGGCCCTGTACGCGCAGACGGTGAAAGACCTCATCTTTCGCGATGCCAACGGCTTCAACGTCAGCGATGGCCGGACCGGGTCGGCGGGTATCGAGTTCGCCATCGCCTGGAACGCGGGCCCGCACACCCTTGATGTCGCCGCGACGCATGCGCGCCATCGCTACGGGTTCACCCGCGACGTCAGCGGCGGCGAGCGCATCATGGACGGCAACGCGGTGGACACGGCGCCACGATGGATGGGAAGTGTGCGCTGGCGCTTCGAGGCGGCCCGCGGGGTCTCCGAGTTCGAGGCTGTGTATCTCGGTTCGTACCATCTCAACGCTTCGAACACCGCCCGCTACGGTGGCCACCGGCTGCTGAACTGGCGCGGGTCCTGGGACATGTCACCCAGGGTCAGGCTGTTCGCGCGCCTGATGAACGTTCTCGACGTGGCCTATGCAGACCGCGCCGACTTCGCCTTCGGAAGCTATCGCTACTTTCCGGGCATGCCGCGCCAGGCGTACGCGGGCATCGAGGTGAAGCTGTTCGATTGAGCCAGCCCGGTGCTACCGGGCGACCAGGTCGTCGGTTCGCGCCCCGATCAAGTGCCGAATTCGACCAAAGAACTTCGCTTTCGCGTTCCGGTAGTCGATCACGCGGCCTCCCTCGAAGCGACGCTTGATGTCATCGTACTCGGAGAGCAGGTCAGGTCGCGCCTTGAGAAGCTCCCGAAATCTCCACTGGAGGTCGAACGGGCCGCCGACCACCGTGAGATGGACTCCTGTCGGGATTTCGGCGTCCTCGATCTTGAACGACACGGCGCCGTCTCCCCAGACATTGTCTGGATCGAGTGCGAACTCGTGGGCCAGCGCGGCTTTCGCCGCGTCGAACCTCGGGGCGTCAATGCGCACCTGTATGTCAAGATCTCCCTTGGTGACTCCGTGTGGCAGCGCGGTGCTGCCGACATGCTCGATTTGGGTGTCTGGAAGAGTCCGCTTGATGACGGCCTCGATCCGGGAGAACTCCCTGCACGCGATCTCTCGGACGGTCGAGACGTTCCGGAAAGTAAGCCTCTCCATGCTTGCCAAGCGTCGCTTGGTCGAGTTATGCGACGGCCGCGCGCCTCGCGGGAACGTCTATGTCCGCGCCAACGCTGGCGAGGCGTCCGGGCACATTCACGTAGCCGCGTTCGATGAAGCGCGTGCCGAAGATCGTGCTCTCGCCGTCGGCGATGAGCGCCGCCAGCAGGTAGGCGAACCCGGCCCGCAGGTCGGGAATCCCGATCTGCCGCCCCGCAAGTGGGGTCGGCCCCTGGACGATGGCGCTGTGCGGGAAATTGCGGTCGGTGAAGCGGCACTCCTTGCCGCCGAGACAATCCTTGGTCAGCGTGATGTTGGCCCCCATCTCGTTCAGCGTACTGGTGTAACCGAAGCGCTTCTCGTAGACCGTCTCGTGGACGACGGAGACACCTTCCGCCTGGGTCAGGAGCGTCACCATCGGCTGCTGCCAGTCCGTCATGAAGCCGGGATGCACGTCCGTCTCGATGTGGATGGGGTCCAGCCCGTCGCGGGCCCTGAAGAACGTGATGGCCTCGGCATCCACCTCGAACCCGCCGCCGATCTTTCGCAGCGTGTTGAGGAAAGTGATCATGGCGGCCTGGTCCGCGCCTTCAATGCGGATCCGGCCGCGGGTCGCGACGGCTGCCATGGCGAAGGACGCCACTTCGATACGGTCGCGAACCGGGGCGTGGCTCGCGCCGGAAAGGCGCTCCACGCCTTCGATGACGATCTTCCTGTCGGTGTCGATCTGGATGAGAGCCCCCATCTTCTGCAGGAAGAGCACGGTATCGACGATCTCCGGCTCCACCGCCGCGTTGTCGATCACCGTGGTCCCGTCCGCCAGGCACGCCGCGAAGATCGCGTTCTCGGTGGCGCCGACACTGGGATAGGGAAGCGCCAGCACGGTGCCGCGAAGCCGATCCGCCCTGGCGGTGTAGCCGTCATCGTCCTCGTCGATCTCGGCGCCCATCTTCCGCAGCAGGTCGATGTGGAAGTCGATGGGCCGCTCGCCGATGTTGCAGCCGCCGACCACGGGCACCCGGGCCATGCCTGCCCGGTGGAGCAGGGGAGCGATCATCAGCACGGGAATCCGGTTGACCCCGGAGTAGCGCTCGCCGACTGCGGTAGACGTGATATCCGGGGTTGCCATGTCGACGGCGCCGTCTTTGCGCCGGTCGTACGCCGTGCCGATCTCCGCCAGCATGTCGAGGACGACATCGATTTCGGTAATGTCCGGCACATCGTGCAGCCGGCAGGGCTCCCTGGTGAGCAGGGAGGCGACCAGTTGCTTGGTTACCGCGTTCTTCGCGGCCTGGGCGCGAATGCTCCCTCGCAGGGGACGATGTCCGCGTATTCGATATGCGTTGAGACCGGCGTCGGGCACCACTTCGGGGTCGGCGGGGAACAAGTGCGTGATTTAAATGGAAAGCCAGGGCGAATGGAAGTGGGAAAAGGGGAGTGAAAAGGGAGATCGTAAGCGCCCCGGCGGCGAAAGGTATACTCACCGGGATTCATCGGGAACAGCCACGCAAGGCGTGGCGGCGCTCGGCAATGGACAACCAGGCCAAGGCCATATACGCCCTGTACGCGATAAGCGTGGCGGTCGGCGTGACCGCCGTCATCGGTGTCGTACTCGCATACATGGCGCGCGAAGAGGCGCCGAACTGGCTCGCAAGCCACTACCGCTTCCAGATTCGTACCTTCTGGCTCCTGCTCCTGTTTTCGCTCATCGGAGGGGTGCTGACGGTCGTCCTGATCGGGTATCTCGTACTGCTGGCGACGGCGGCGTGGCTGCTGGTGCGCTGTGTCAAGGGCTGGCGCCACCTGGAACGCCGTGAACCGGTAGAAAACGTGGAGACGTGGTTATTCTGACGTGGGTGTCGCCGTTGCAATGTCGACGGCAGTTGGATAAATACGGCGCATGAGGATCTTTGCCGTTGCGCTCTGCGTCTTGCTGTGCGGCTGTCAGTCCCTGATGTCATCCGTGACGGAGGGCCTGGCGGAAGACATGTCGGACGCGCTGCTTAACACGGAAGACCTGCAGGTTGCCCGCGAGGGCTCGGCCGCCTTCCTGATCATGCTCGAGGGGTTCCTGCGCAGCAGTCCCGACAGCATTGCCCTGATGCAGGCCGGGGTCACGCTCAACGGCGCCTATGCCACCGCCTTTGTCGACGATGCCGAGCGGCAGCGCCGGTTCGCCGAGCGGGCATTCGAACTCGCGCAACGGGCTTCCTGCGCCAGGCTGTCATGGGCCTGTTCGGCGCGCACCGACGACATCGAAGTTCTCCAGGCCAACTTGCGTGCCATGGACCAGGATGATGTCTCCCTGGCCTATACGCTGGCTTCCGCCTGGGCGGGATGGATCGCGGCCAATAGCGCGGACTGGGGCGCCGTGGCGGAACTCGGGCGGGCCAAGACGGTCATGGCCCGCGTCGCCGAGGTCGACGAGACCCATGACAATGCTGGCCCCAGGCTCTATCTCGGGGTAATGGAAACCCTCGCGCCCCCGGCCCTCGGCGGACGGCCGGAGGTCGGCCGGGTCCACTTCGAGCGCGCCATCGAACTTGCGGGGGCCCGCTACCTCATGCCCCGGGTGTTCCTGGCGGAGTACTATGCGCGGCTGGTGTTCGACCGGGAGCTGCATGACCGGGAGCTCAATGCCGTGCTGCAGGCCGACCCGAAGGTGGAGGGGTTGACCCTGGCCAACCGAATCGCGCAGGAGCACGCGCGCGAATTGCTGGAGTCCGCGGATGAATATTTCTGATCGCAGGCGGGGAGGGTGGCTCGCCGCCGCCGTGGCGTTGCTGGTCGCCTGTTCCCTACCCATGGACGCTGCGACCATCAAGTTGGCGACGCTGTCTCCAGACGGCTCCGTATGGATCACGCTGCTTCGCGAGGCCGGCGTGAAGATCGAACAGGAAACGGCGGGACGCGTCGAACTGAAGATCTATCCGGGCGGGGTCATGGGAGACGATCCGACGGTCATGCGCAAGATGCGCATCGGCCAGCTGCAGGCGGCGATCCTGACCACGGGCTCGTTCGGCAAGATCTTCTCGGACGCGCAGCTCTATAACCTGCCCATGCAGTTCGCCAGTTTCGAGGAGGTGGACTACGTGCGCGAACGCCTGGACGGCGTGTTGCGGCAGGGACTGGAGGATAACGGTTTCGTCTGCCCGGGACTCGCCGAGGTCGGCATGGCCTATGCCATGAGCACGCGCCCGGTGCGCTCGATCGACGATACATCGGGAATCAGGTTCTGGACTCCCACCGGCAATGTCGGGGCCGTCAAGGCCGTCACGGCATTCGGCATATCGCCGGTGCAGTTGGCCATCACGGATGTCCTGACGGGGTTGCAGACAGGCCTGATCGACGCCGTCGCCACGCCGCTGGTGGGCGCCCTCGCGCTGCAGTGGCACAACCAGCTCGACTACATCCTGGACATTCCGTTCATGTACATCTACGCGGTGATGGCGCTGCCGGAACGGTCGTTCAGGCGGCTCGACGACGCCGACCAGGAGATCGTCCGCCGCCTGCTGGGCGAGGCTGTCCGCGCCGCCGACGCGCGCAATCGCGCGGACCACCATGCCGTTCGCAAGGTGTTGCAGGACCAGGGGCTCGAGTTCATCCAGCCCTCGGCGGAGGAGCTTCGTCAATGGCAGGCCCGTGCCACCGCCGCATCCCTCGACTGGGTCGAGGACGGTATCGTGAGCGGGAAGTACCACGATCTCCTGGCATCCCACCTGGCCGACTTCCGTAACGCGTCCGGGAACACGCGTGCTGACTGACGTCGCACGCGCGCTGCGGCGGATAGAGTCCGGGCTCCTCGTAGCGCTGCTGCTCGCGATGATCGGCGTCGCCGTGTACCAGGTGGTGGCACGGAACCTGTTCGGCACCGGGCTGACCTGGGGCGACGGCATGGTGCGCGTCGCGTTGCTGTGGGTGACCATGATCGGCGCGATGGCGGCGGGTCCGGATGGACACATCCGGGTGGACGTGGTCGGCCGGTTCGCGAGCGAGCGCATCGCACGGCGGCTGGCGCGCATCACGAACCTGTTCACGGCGGTGCTCTGCTTCGCGCTGGCGTGGTACTCGGTGACGCTGATCGCCTGGGACTACGCGGACGGCACTCCCGGATTCGGTCCGGTGCCCGCCTGGGTCTGCGAGCTGGTCATACCCGTCGCCTCCAGTGTGATGGGTCTGCGCTATCTCATCGCCTCGTTGCAGCGGCGGCGGGCAGATGCGCCGGAGACGCAGCCATGATCCTCGCGCTCGCCATCGCCATCGTGGCCATGGCAGTCATCGGGGCGCCCCTGTTTGCCGTAGTGATGGCGGCCGCAATGCTCGGTTTTTTCGCTGCGGGCATCGATCTGGCCGTCATACCCATCGAGCTCTACCGCATCGCCGATACGCCGCTGCTGGTGGCGCTGCCGTTCTTCACCTTCGCCGGCTACCTCATGGTGGCGGCGAAGACCTCCGGGCGCCTGATGGACCTGACCCGGACGATGTTCGGATGGATGCCTTCCGGGCTGCCCGTCGTCGGCTTCGTTGCCTGCGCGGTCTTCACCGCGCTGACGGGCGCGTCCGGCGTGACCATCGTCGCCCTCGGCGCGCTGCTCCTGCCGATGCTGACGGGCAACGGCTATTCGGAACGCTACAGCCTGGGCCTGGTGACGACATCGGGGAGCCTGGGCCTCCTGATCGTGCCGTCGGTGCCGCTCATCCTTTACGGCATCGTCGCCCAGCAGATGGAAGTGGGCGAGCCGTTCACCATCCAGCAGCTGTTTCTCGCGGGACTGCTGCCGGCGCTCCTGATGATCCTGATGCTTTCGGGATGGACCGCGTTGCGTCACGGCGGCGCACCCAGGACGCCGTTTGAGGCTCGCGCCCTCTGGAAGGCAGTCAAGGCGGCACGGTGGGAGCTGCCACTGCCGTTCGTCGTACTCGGCGGCATCTACTCCGGCCTGTTCGCCATTTCCGAAGCCGCCGCCATGACCGCGCTCTACGTGCTGGTCGCGGAGGTCTTCCTCTACAAGGAGGTTCCGATGAAACGGCTGGCTGGCATCGTTCGCGAATCCATGGTCATGGTGGGCAGCATCATCCTCATCCTGGGGGTGGCGCTTGCGTTCACGAACTTCCTGATCGATGCGGAAGTGCCGCAGCGCCTGTTCGAGTTCGTCCAGGCGAGTATCAGCAGTCCGCTCACCTTCCTGATCCTGCTCAACATCATCCTGCTGATCCTGGGTGCGGTGCTCGACATCTATTCGGCGGTGATCATCATGGTGCCGCTGCTGCTGCCGGTGGCCGTCGGCTACGGAATCCACCCCGTGCACCTGGGCATCGTTTTCCTGGCAAACCTGCAGATCGGCTACTTCACGCCGCCTATCGGCATGAACCTCTTCATCGCAAGCTACAGGTTCGACCGGCCGGTGCTCGAACTCTACGCGGCGTGCCTCCCGTTCATGGGCGTGCTGTTGATCGCGCTGCTCCTCATCACTTACGTGCCGTTCCTTTCCCTCTGGTTCCTCTAGCCATGAAATCCGCCGGCCCTTCGGGCGCGGCGCATTTCACCCCAGCCCAAGCCCACTTGGCTATCCGGTGCCTCGATCGGCACTACGTGCCGTTCTTCGGCGCCGGCTGCTAGCAGGGACATAATCCCTCCTCCCGCGAGGGCAACTTCGCACACGAATACGGGAATTTGTCCGTGTCGCCGCCCACCTCCGTCATTCCAAAATGACCGTCAACGTGGAGAACGGGGGTGGAGTTCGTGGAGGCGCGTATTTTCCTGGCGCGGCATCGGCCGCGGCTGATCGAATTGGCCAAGGGTGCATCGCCCGACCTGCAGGGGGACGCCGATCTCACCCGGTGGCTCGAACAGGTCTACAGGGACTTCGACTCGGTGTCGGACAAGCCCGGCAAACGCGAGTCGCTGCCGGGGGAGGACGTGTTCTGGTGGTGCGTGACGATTCTCGAAGAACTCGAGGAAGTGGTGAACCCCGGCAAGAAGACCGACCCCTACCTGCTCATGATGATCGAGCAACTGAAGGACATGGGCGGGCGACTCGAACGCAACGAACCGCTGCCTTCCCGGTTCGGTATCCACTGGTTCGACGAACTGGACGACGAGTGGGACGACGACGAAATGACGCCATAGCGCTCGACGATCTGGAGTGAGCGGCCGACCTGGAGTGAGCGGCCGACCTGGAGTGAGCGGACGACCTGGAGTGAGTGATAACGCGGCCCGGTCTACGAGCGGTGTTGGCCGTATTCCGCCTGCACGAGTTCGAACTCGATGTTTGACAGGAGACCGAAAACGGCCAGCCCCGGTCTGTCCGGAAGCCGCAGGTGACCGGCATCGGCGGGCACCTGGCCCCAGGTCGGATCGACTGGCATCCAGCGGCCGTCGAGTTCCACTTCGCTCCAGTTGTGAAGCGCGAAGGATCTCGACTCGACGTCGTAGGCGAGGCCTGTCACGGTGCGTGCCGCGAACCCGAGCGCGCGCGCCATTGTCGTCAGCAGGTTTGCGTATTCGGTGCAGTCGCCCCGGCGGTCGCGCAGTATGTTCCCGACCGTGCGGGCCGACTCTTCCTCCGCGTAGTCGATGTAGCCGTGAACGAAGTGCACCAGCGCTTCGACCCGGGTGGCAGGATCGGTCGATCCCGCGGCCGCCCGCCGCGCGAGGCGCTGGATCTCCCCGTCGCTGGCGGGATAGAGAGCGGTCGCTGTCGACAGTGCCTCGATTTCTCCGGGGTCCGCGTATCGCCAGTCGCCGCGCTGGTTATCGAGCACCAGGTCGCCTCTTGCATCGCGCTGCAGCATCGGCCACGCGTTTTCGTCGATCGAGTCCGCAACGCGAACCCGGAGAAGCAGGCGGGTCAGGTCCCGGGGTGTGTCGAGCGGCGTGTCGATCATGACATGGTAGGTGCGCGCGCCGGCGCCAGGCTCGGTGCGTCGCCATGCCCGCGCCACCCGGGAAGAGCCTTCGAGGGTCATGTCAAAAAGGTTGGCCAGGCTCAACCGAACCGGCACATGATCGCCGTCCAGCTGAACGATCAACCCGTCGCGATTTCCCAGGCGATAGCCCGTGTCGTTGCGGTCGATGATCCGCCAGGACTCCTGTTTCAGGGACAGCCGGTCGAAATCGACGGACCTGGAGTCCAGTTCGGCACCGACAGCCTGGACCCGGTCCAGCCACGTCTCCACCGCGACGTAGTCCTCCATCCGGTATTCCCAGTCGAGCGCCATGACCTGCCCGTTTGCCGACGCTGTCAGGCCCGCCGCGTTCCGCCCGATGCCGATATGCATCGCATCGTCGCCGGTCTCGTAGCTGTGTTCGGCGGTCACGAGCGGGTAGGGCGCGAAGGAACCAAAAACGTATGTTTCGGCGATGCGCGTTTCCGGACCCGTGCCCAGCCGGAACACGAGCTCCGAGTCGAAACTGTACCCCGCGCGGGTCATGCGCCCGGCGGTGCGGAAGTGGCCGACATCCACGCCGTGCAGGCTTACGCGGTACCACCGCTCGGCCTGCAGCCTCTTGGCCGCCTGCGCTGTCGGGTCGGGTGGACCGCCCAGCCACACGGCTGCGGCCACGGCCAGGACAGTGGCAGCGACGAACCCGAAGCGGTACAGGGTGGGCGGCATGCGGCGGATTGTATACGCCGCGCCGCGCTCGCTTGCCGGGCGCATTGTTTACAATGCCGCCGCGAACCTTGAGGGACCCCCGTTGGAAGACCTCCGCGATTTCATTCGTCACCGCGTGCGCCGCGATCTCGCCGACGGCGTGGTGGAGGGTGTGGTCACGCGGTTCCCGCCGGAGCCGAACGGCCACCTGACCATCGGCCATGCGAAGTCCATCTGCCTCAACTTCGGCATCGCCCGTGAGTTCGGCGGCAGGACCTATCTGCGTTTCGACGACACCAACCCGCTGAAGGAGAGCCAGGCGTTCGTGGACGCCATCAGGCGCAACATCGATTGGCTCGGCTTCGGCTGGGGCACAGTGACCTTCGCTTCGGACTATTTCGATGACCTGTACCGCTTCGCCGAGGAACTCGTCGGCAAGGGCCTGGCGTATGTCGACAGCCAGAGTGCGGAAGCGGTCGCCGCCACGCGGGGCAGCTTCACGGAACCCGGACGGGAAAGCCCCTACCGGGAACGCTCCATCGAGGAGAACCTCGCCCTCTTCAGGCGCATGCGGGCCGGCGAGTTCGCCGACGGCGAGCACGTGCTGCGGGCGAAGATAGACATGGGGGCGGCCAACCTGGTGATGCGCGACCCGGTCCTGTACAGGATCCGTCACGCCACCCACCACCGCACCGGCGACGACTGGTGCATCTACCCGATGTACGACTTCACGCACTGCCTCTGCGATGCGCTCGAAGGCATCACGCACTCGCTCTGCACCCTCGAGTTCGAGAACAACCGGGAACTCTACGACTGGGTCCTCGACAACACCGGCGTCGAGTTCCACCCGCCGCAGATAGAGTTTTCGCGTCTCAATCTCGAATACACCGTGATGTCGACGCGGTTCTTTCGAATGCTCGTCGAGCGGGGCACGGTCGTGGGTTGGGACGACCCCAGGCTGCCTACTCTCTCCGGCCTGCGGCGCCGGGGATACACCGCCGAGATGATTCGCGAATTCTGCCGCCGGATCGGCGTCACCAAGCAGGAGAATCGCGTCGGGATGGAACTGCTGGAGTTCTGCGCGCGCAACGCCCTGGAGGACGCCGCGCCCCGCGGGATGGCGGTTCTCGATCCTCTCCCGGTCACGATCACGAACTATCCGTCCGATGAGGACGAGGAACTGGAGGCGCCCTGGCACCAGAAACGGCCGGAACTTGGCAACCGCCGGATTACGTTCGGCCGATCCCTCGCGATCGAGCGCGACGACTTCATGGAGTCGCCGCCAAGAAGATACCGGCGGTTGTCTCCGGGCGAGACGGTGCGCCTGCGCCACGGCTTCATCATCCGCTGCGACGAGGTCATTCGGGGCGCCGACGGTCAGCCCGCGGAATTGCGCTGCACCTATTTCCCGGAGTCGAAGAGCGGCAGCGACACCAGCGGGCTACGACCGAAAGGGGTGGTGCACTGGGTGAGCAGGTCGACGGGCGTGGCTGCGGACGTGCGCGTCTACGACCGGCTGTTCCGCGTCCCCGCGCCGTCGCCGGATAACATGGAGGAGGAGCTTAATCCTGGCTCGCTCACGGTCAGGAAGGCGCTCGTCGAAGAAGCGCTCGTCGAGGCCGAAGCATCAAGGTTCCAGTTCGAACGGTTGGGGTATTTCCACAAGGATCCGGTCGATCATTCGGCGACGGTGCCCGTGTTCAACCGGATCGTGACGCTGCGGGATTCCTATCGGCCCTGAGGCCGCCTACGCGTACACCTCGGCCAGGTCTTCCCAGAAATCCGTATAGGTCTTCGCCACGCAACCGGGGTCGAGAATGCTGCAGCCCTCGAACTTGCTGGCGAAGACGGCGAGCGACATGGCCATCCTGTGATCGTCGTAGGTCTCGAACCGCGCCGGGCGGGGCGCGGATACAGGCTGAATTCGAATCCAATCGGCACCTTCCTCGACGTCAACCCCGGCCTTGCGAAGCTCCCGCGCGGGGCAGGCGATGCGGTCGCATTCCTTGTGCCGCAGCGTTGACAGGCCCGTGATATGCGTGGCGCCGGGCAGGAACGGCGCCATCGCCATCAGCGTGGGTGCGGCGTCCGACATGTGCTCCATGTCCACCTGCCCGATCGGCTGAAGCGTGGCGGGGCCCTTGATGGAAACGGTGTCGTCGCAGGCCTCGACATCGGCACCGAGTCTCCGGCAAATATCGAAGAACGCGAAGTCGCCCTGGGTCGTCCCCGCGCCCAGGTTGGCGAACCTCACGGACGAGGCATGCAACGTCGCGGCGGCAGCGAAGTACGTCGCGGCCGAGGCGTCGCCTTCGATGGACACCGTGCCACCCCGATACGCTGCGGGATCGATGCGAATCGTGTCGGTCCCCGAAGTCCGGACCGGCACGCCTCTCCGCTCCATTTCGGTACGCGTGATCTCGACGTAGGGGGCGGACACGGGTTCGTCCTGCGGCCGCAGGGTGAGTCCATGGGGCAGGCGGGGAGCGATCAGCATCAGCCCCGACAGGTACTGGCTGGAAACCCGCGTGCCGACATCCACTTCGCGCGCCCAGTCGTCGGGCCCGGCGACGGAAATCGGCAGGTGTCCCTCGTCGTCCGCGGCTTGCACCCCGCAGCCGAGTTGCCGTAGCGCGTCGATCATGTCGCGATTCGGCCGGACGCGAAGCGTTGGACCTCCATCGATGTGCGTCGCGTCGCGGCGCAATGCGGCGACGGCGAGCAGAAAACGCAGCGATACGCCGCTCAGGCTCACATCGACATGGACATCCCCGGCGGCGAGTGTTTCGGGTGGATCTACGACCAGGCGTGAGCGGCCGGCGGCCTCGATGCGGACGCCCAGGCGCGAAAGCGAGTCGACCATGGCGTCGATGTCGTCGCACCGGGGAATGCCGATGAGTTCCGTGGGCTCGGATGCGAGCGCCGACATGACGAGATGGCGCAACGCGATGGACTTGCTGCCCGGAAGCGTCAGTTCGATGTCGAACGGCTTCGTGACCTTGCCGATGACTTGCCGTCTATCCATGCGGCAAGTATCGCATCCGGCGGTAGAATGGGTAATTCCACTCCAATCACGAGGACAAGCCATGGCCGAAGCGGCGACCGCGGACGTAGACGCCGACCTGAACAACCTGACGATGAGCGAAGAGGCGCAGCCCTTGCTTGACGCCGTAAGGCAGTTCATCGAGGAGGAAGTCAATCCCCAGACGCCGGCCTATTTCGAAGCCGCCGGCGAGCACGGGGACCGGTGGAGCCTGTCTCCGCGACAGGAAGAGATACTCGGTGCCCTGAAGCGGGAGGCGAAGGCCCGCGGGCTGTGGAACTTCTTCCTGCCCGATGCCGAGACCGGGGAAGGGCTCAAGAACCTCGACTACGCGTACATCGCGGCGGAACTCGGCAAGAGCCCGCTCTCATCGGAATGCCTGAACTGCAGCGCGCCGGATACCGGCAACATGGAAGTGCTCGAGCGCTATGCCACGCCGGAGCAGAAGGAGAAGTGGCTGAAGCCGCTGCTCAACGGGGAAATCCGGTCCTGTTTCGGCATGACCGAGCCGAACCTGGCGTCATCGGATGCGAAGAACATCGGCACCCGCGCGCGCCTCGACGGGGACGAATGGGTCATCGACGGCGAGAAGTACTACATCTCCGGCGCGGGGGACAAGCGCTGCAAGATCATGATCTGCATGGTCAAGACCAGCCCGGACGCGGCACCGCACCGGCAGCAGTCGCAGATCCTCGTGCCGATGGATACGCCGGGCGTGAACGTCATCGAGCCCATGACGGTTTTCGGCCATGACGACGCGCCCCACGGCCACATGCACATCATGCTTGAGGATGTCCGCGTGCCGAAGGAGAACTGCCTGCTGGGCGAGGGCCGGGGCTTCGAGATATCACAGGCCCGGCTGGGTCCGGGGCGCATTCACCACTGCATGCGGTCCATCGGCCAGGCGGAGCGCGCGCTCGACCTGCTCGTGCGCCGCGGTATTTCCCGGGAGGCGTTCGGCCGCCCGATACTCCAGTTGGGCAAGAACATCGAACTGGTGTCCCGCGCGCGCATCGAGATCGAGGCGATGCGCCTGATGGTGCTGAAGGCCGCGAAGGCGATGGACGTGCTCGGCAACCGCGAAGCGCGGGTCTGGGTGCACATGGTCAAGGCCATGGTGCCGGAGCGGGTGTGCCAGATCATCGACCAGGCGATCCAGCTACACGGCGCCACGGGCGTCTCGCAGTGGACGCCGCTTGCGGGCATGTACACGGGACAGCGGACCTTACGGATCGCCGACGGCCCGGACGAAGTTCATCACCTCGTGGTTGGCCGTGCGGAAATGCACAAATACCAGGGCACCGCCTGAACTGCGATGCGGCAATTCATAGGCGACGAGTTGGGCGTCCTGGTGGAGCCGGGGGGGTTCGAACCCCCGACCTCGACATTGCGAACGTCGCGCTCTCCCAACTGAGCTACGGCCCCGGTCTGGACGTATTGGTCTTGAGGACCGCGGGATTTTGCCGGAATGCTGGATAAGAATCCAACACGGTAGGGGGTGCGGCCGGCGATGAAAAGGGGAATCACCTTCGGCGCCTTCGACCTGTTCCATGCGGGCCACGTGATGATGATGCGGGAGGCGAAGACCGTCTGCGACTACCTCATCGTCGGCCTGCAGAGAGATCCCTCCATCGACCGGCCGCAGAAGAACCGGCCCGTGCAGAGCATCGTCGAACGCCACATACAGGTCTCGGCGTGCCGTTACGTCGACGAGATCATCGTCTACAGCACGGAGGCGCAACTGCTCGACATCCTCGAGCACGTCGACTGGGACGTGCGCATCCTGGGCGAGGAATACCGGGACAGGGATTTCACGGGACGCGAGGAGACGCTCAGCCGCTGCTACTTCAACCAGCGCCCGCACACCTTCTCTAGCACGGAACTGCGAGAGCGTGTCGCGTCGCGCGCGGCGGACTGCGATTCCTCGGGGTAGCGCCCTGGCGGAGCCGGTTGGGAGCAGGCCATGAGCCTTGGACTGGAGGATATCGACATCCGGGTCGAAAGGCCGCTCGACCGCCCGATCATCGATGCCTCCACCCACGCCAGCATCGGCACGAACATCCAGGGTCCGTCGCTGATCCGCGCTCCGGACTGGCTGGAAACGCCCCTGGGCCGGTACTACCTGTATTTTGCCGACCACAAGGGAAGTTACATCCGCCTCGCGCACTCGGACGCCCTCGCGGGTCCGTGGAGGGTATACGGGCCGGGTAGCCTGCAACTCGGAGAATCGCACTTCCTCACGGCGCCGCCGGAGGTGTCGGCGGCAGAGCGGGACCGACTGGCGGAGCGGACGGCTCCAGGGGTGGATGCCCTGCGCGAAGCGACGACGCCGCACATCGCGTCGCCCGACGTCCATGTCGACAACGAGGGGCGGTCGATCGTCATGTATTTCCACGGCCTCGAAGCGTCCGGCTACCAGGTCAGCCGTGTCGCGACGTCGCGCGACGGGGTCCACTTCGAAGCCCGGCCGGAGGTGCTTGGCAGGTCCTATATGCGCGTCTTTCGCCATCGCGGCATGACGTATGCCATGGCGATGCCGGGCAGGTTCTACCGCTCCCGGGACGGGTTCACCGGGTTCGAGGAGGGGCCGCTGCTGTTCAATGCCGACATGCGCCACGCGGCGTTGCTGAAGCGCGGGAAGTCCCTGTACGTGTTCTGGACGCAGGTGGGAGACGCGCCGGAACGAATCCTGCTCAGCATCGTGGACCTGGGAGGAGACTGGACTTGCTGGAAGGAAACCGGAGCCCGGGAGGTGCTACGGCCCGAGCGTGCATGGGAGGGCGCGGAAAAGCCCGTCGAACCGTCTGTGCGCGGTCCGGTTGACGTCCCGGTCAACCAGCTTCGGGACCCCGCGGTCTACGTCGAGGGTGGCCGCGTGTTCCTGTTGTACGCAGTGGCGGGCGAGAGCGGTATCGCCTTGGCGGAAGTCTTCATCGACTAGCGCCATGAAACCCGTCAGCCCTTCGGGCATGCCGTGTTTCACCCCCGCCCAAGCCCACCTACGGTCCTGCGCCTTGATCGGCACTTCGTGCCGTTCTACGGCGCGGGGTCGTAGCGGGAGGTCCCCAAGGTGGCTACGGACCAGCGAAACTCCCGGCGCACGCCAGCCCGAGCCGCCTGGTGTTCTCCATCACTTCGCGCCGCGCCGCGTCGGGGTCCGTCGTTTCCACGCGCTCATCGGGAGTCACCCTGAACAGGAGGTCCCCCGGGCGTACGACGACGCCGTCCCGGTCCGTCATCGCGCACTCGTCCACGGTGCCGGCGAACGTCGCCTGGACCTTGGTGAACATCTTCATCACCTCGATGATGTAGAGCGTGTCGCCGGCCTCGAAGTGCGTCCCCGGTTCCAGGTACGGTGCCATGCCCGGCGCTTCCCGGGAATGGAACATGCCGCCGATCTCCGCCACGATTTCGTCGTCCGGCGCCCTCGGCGGAGGTGAGAGCGTCCTGCGCGCGTCGGCCAGTACGTCCGGCGAGTGGAGTTCTTCCGGCATTGCAACCGTGAGATCGGAGGCCACCCTGAGCTGGCCGAAGCCGCTCTCCCGGGCGATGAGTTGCGGCAGCGCGAGCAGTTGCAACCCGTGGTTGAAGCCGATGTGCTCCGCGCGCACCTTGTCCCAGGCTTCGGCAATGGCTCCCGGCGCGCCAGCCGGACTGTGCGGTTCGCGCAACAGCCTCGCGAGTTCTTCGAAGTCCGCCGCACCCAGCCCCGTCCGCAGCCGCGCATAGTGCGCCCGGGCCGCCTCCAGCAGTTCGCGGTCGTGGTCCCAGATCGCCTCGGCCGCCGGACCTTCATCCCCATCCATGGCGAGGTACCGATAGAGGACGTCCAGCGCATCCGCGGGACTGGATCGCCAGCGCGGCGCGCCGCCGGCCCCCGCGGCCTCGTCCGTCTCGAAGTGCCCGGCGCTGGCGGCGACCCAGCCCGCCAGCAGGTGGGGATTGGCGAAGAGGCGCTGCAGGGGACGCAGGATCAGCGTTGACTTCAGGTCCATCGCGCGGTCGTAGCCCGCGCCCAGCGCCTCGAGTTCTTCGTCGGATCGGTCCGCGGCCTTGCCGATCACGCGATCCCTTGCGCCCGCCTTCACGACCTCGAATGCAAGGTCGAGGTCGAGGGCCCCGGCCGCGTCGAAGAGGCGCCCGACGGCAGCCAGGTACGCCTGTACGAAGCGCGTTTCGATCTTCGCGCGCGGATGCTGCGCGGCGAGCCAGTTCAGCAGCCCGTAGTGGAAGTCGCGGTTGGTCTGGAGATTGGCGCCCTTGATGCGCATTCGCCGCAGCGCTTCGAGCATGTTTTGCCAGGTTTCTTCGCGCGTGTCTCCGGTAGTGAGGAGCAGCGCGATGTTGCTGTCGTAGGCGCCGGCGAGGTAGTAGGGCGCGAACTGGCCCGTATCGGGATTGGGAATGCATATGCCCTGGTCGTCGCGGATTTCGCCAGCGACGGTTGGCGACCACGACTCGATCAGGCCGCCCGCCGCGGGGCGTAGCGCGGGATCGGTCGCGTTGAGGCGTACTTCGAGGGCGTCCCCCTGCCGCGGGACCCGCCGGGGCCTCGGAAGCCTCGTCCCATGCCGCGCGACCAGCGCCATGGCCTCGATCAGAGACTCGACGCGCAACACGCTGTCCGCATCGTCCGGGTTCCCGTCAGGGTTCCCGTCCGGGTCGGGGAACTCCAGGGCGTAGCAAAGCTCGGTGACCCGGTGCTCCACCTGGATGCGCGTGTTCATCTCCATGAAGTAGTGATCTTCGCCGTCCACGATGCACTCGAAAGTGGACACCGAGTCGAGGCCCACCGCACGGCCGAAGCGTTCCGCCTCGTCTTCCATCTCGGTGAGAACCCTCAACTCCGCTTCCAGGGCGCGCGCGGTCTCGCGGTCGTCTGTCGCGGCGATTTCCCGCTGCAGCGATTCGGCGGTCACGGATGCTTCGACGAGTTTCTGTTCGTGCATCTGCGCGGAGCAGTCGCGCAGGCCCAGTGCCACGCACCAGTCGCCGTTGCCGATCACCTGCACCTCCAGGTGCCGGTTCGCATCGACGTTGAGTTCGATCAGGACGTTGCGGTCGGGGCCGGCCACCTCCACCCAGATTTCCCGCGCCGCCGCGACCGCGTCCTCCGCCACCGCGTCGAGGCGTGCATCCAGGCCGTCGGCCTCGTAGTGGGCCGGCGCACGCAGCACGCGCTGTCCCTTGCCCCCGCCCCCGCCAGCCGCCTTCAGGCGCAGGCGCCGGTCGGGAAAGCGTTCCAGCAGGGCGCGGGCCTGCCGGCGGACCACGTCGAGCACCTCTTCGTCGGTGACGAGTTCGATGCCGCGTCGCGTGGCTTCGGTCAGCAATGCGTCGGCGGCCGTTTCCCCGTCGGACTCGTCGTCGGGTGGCGTCAGCCCGTTCTCCCTCGCCAGCCCCTCAAGGCCAGCGCGTTCGCCGCACTTTGCCAGCAACGCGAGGGATGTGACGTTGTCGACCCCCGGCGTGACGCTGATCGATTGCGTGAGCGCCGTTCGCTTCGCGGCGTCCTTGCGTCCCGCGGCCCGCACCGTGGCGGAGCCGGGTCCGATGAAGTTGAGGCCCGCCGCTTCGAGCGCTTCGACGAGCGCTTCGTCCTCCGCCATGAAGCCGTAGCCTGCGAATACGGCGTTGTAGCCGTGCTCGCCGGCGATGCCGACGATTTCGGCGATACGCGCTTCCCGTTCGGCGCCGTCCGTGCCGGTGTAGTCAGCGACCCGATGCACGGCCTTCCGGTCCCGCATGGTCCTTGTTTCGGGCGCCCTGGCGTTGGGGTGCGCCGTGGCGTCCCGGTCGGAAAGGAGGATGCCGTAGCCGGTGATCCCCATCGCTTCGAAGACGTCCATCGCCTCCTTTCGCACCGGGCCGCGGCAGATGATCAGGGGCTTCAGGTCCGTGCAGTCGAAGGTCGCCATCCAGGCGGATCCCTGGGCACCACGCGCGGGGGAACTGCGGGGGCGCATCAGTGGAACTCCCTCTGCGGACCCTGCATGGGACCCGGGGTGTAGTGCCGCACCAGGAAATCCATGGAGTCCGTCAGCAGCCGGCGCAGGTCCTCTGGCATCACGAGTTGCGAGATGGAGCCCAGCGCCAGCGCTTCCCGGGGATTCATGAGGTCGTTCTCGTAGCGCTCGATGAGCCTCGCGTCCTCGGCGGCGAACCAGCGCGACACCTCCTGTTCCGCGGCACGGTGCGCTTCCGGCGGCGTCTTGCCCGCGGCGACGTGCTCGTCAACGGCGGCGGCGAACCGGGCCTGGCGTTCGCGGGTCAGGGCTCTCAGTTCATCCTTGTAGACGAATTCCCGGCCGGCGGGGCCCATGACGGCCACGCGCGTCGTCGGCAGGGCGAACACGAAGTCGGCGCCGGTGGCGTAGTTGTTGAACGATGCGTACGCGCCGCCGAAGGCGTTGCGCACCAGCACGAGGATGCGCGGCGTTCTGAGATCGACGATGGCGTCGAGCATCGCGCGTCCCGCCTGCACCACGCCGCGGCGTTCCTGGTCGGTGCCGGGCAGGAAGCCGGTGGTGTCCTCCATGAACACCACCGGGATGTTGTAGAGGTTGCAGAATCGGACGAACCGCGCGGTCTTGTAGGCTGCGTCGACATCGATGAAGCCGGTGGAGAAGGCGCTGTTGTTGGCGACGAATCCCGTGACGTGCCCACCGAGGCGGCCGAACGCCGTCACCATGCTGCGCGCCCGGCCCGGCTGGACCTCGAGGAAGTCGCCCTGGTCGCACACTTCCTGGATGACAAGCCGGATGTCGAACGGCGTGTTGAAACCGGTGGGCGAGTTGAAGACCGTCCGGAACAGCGCGTCGAGGTCCGTGTCCCGGTCCACCGGATCGCTGGTGGCGACAAACGGCGCGCTCGAATGGTTATTGTCCGGCAGCCAGGTGAGGAGCCGCAGCACCAGTTCCAGGGCCGCGGTTTCGTCTTCCACGGTGAAATCCGCCACGCCCGAGGCGCCGTGCACGCCGGGGCCGCCGAGTTCGTCCGGCGTCACGTCTTCCCCGAGCACTTCCTTCACGACGCCGACGCCGGTCAGTCCGAAGAACGTGTCGTTCGGCTGGATGACGAAGCTCCCCTGGCGCGGCAGGTAGGAACCGCCGCCGGCGTTGAAGCCGAACATGCACATGATGCTCGGCACGATGCCGCTGATCCTGCGCAGCGCGGTGAACGCCTCCGCGTAGCCGTCGAGTCCGCCGACGCCGGCGGGGACGAACGCCCCGGCGCTGTCGTTCAGTCCGACGACCGGGATGCCCTGTTTCGCGGCCAACTGGTAGAGGGATGCCAGCTTCCTGCCGTTGGTGGCGTCCATGGAACCCGCGCGGCTGGTGAAGTCGTGTCCGTAGACCGCCACGTCCCGGCCGCCCGCCTTGACGAGGGCGGTGACAAGGGAGGCGCCGTCGAGGTAGGGGCCCCAGTTCTGGAACAGCACCATGGGCTCGTCGTCCGCGAGCACGCGGATGCGCTCCCAGACTGTCATGCGGCCCTTGGCATGCTGGCGCGAGATGTTGCGGTAGCCGCCGGCCCGCAACGGTTTCTGCTGCAGGGCGCGGGCTTCCCGAAGCGACTGGTCGTACCCGGTCGCCCCAGGTTCGGCGGCGCCGTCGAGCGGCGCTTCGAGTATGGGCACCAGCGCTTCGAATGACTTGCCGAATGGCTCGCTCATGCACTCACCTCCTCGAGTTCGATCAGGGTGCCGCAAAAGTCTCGCGGGTGGAGGAACACAACCGGCAGGCCGTGGGCGCCGACGCTCGGTTCGCCGTCCCCGATGACCGTCATGCCCCGGGCCCGCATGGCGTCGATGGCGGCGCGGATGTCCGGGACCTCATAGCACACGTGGTGGATGCCGCCCCTGGGATTGCGTTCCAGGAACCCGGTGATCGGGGACCCTTCGCTTAAGGGGTGGATCAGTTCGATCTTGCTGTTCGGAAGTTCCACGAAGACGGTGGTGACGCCGTGATCCGGCATGGGCACCGGCGCCGACACGTCGGCGCCGAGGGTGTCCCGGTACAGCGCCGCCGCCGCCTCCAGGTCCGGGACCGCGATGGCGACGTGGTTGAGCCTTCCGATCATCGGTTCCTGCCCGGGATCATCTTGAGGATCGCGCTGGCGGCATCCAGGATGTCGGTGCCGGGCCCGTATATCGCGCGCACGCCGCAATCGCGCAGAAACCCGTGATCACGTTCGGGGATGACGCCGCCGCAGACGACCACGGGTTCCGCTTCCCGCGCCGTGAGGGCCGCCATGAGTTCCGGGACCAGGGTCCTGTGCGCGCCGGCCAGGGTCGAGACGCCGACGACATCGACAGCGAGTTCGGCCGCCCGGGCCGCCACTTCGTCCGGCGACAGGAACAGCGGGCTCATCTCCACCTCGAAGCCGAGGTCGTTGAATGCATTGGAGATCGCCTTGGCGCCCCGGTCGTGTCCGTCCTGGCCGACTTTCGCCACGAATATGCGCGGTCGCCTGCCTTCGACGTCGGCGAACTCGGCTATTTCGTCTCGGACGGCGCTGAATCCTGCGTGGTCGCCGTATGCGCCGGAGTAGACGCCGGGTACGAGTGCCACCCTGGCCTCGTGCCGCCCCCACGCCGCCTCCAGTGCGCCCGTGATCTCTCCGACCGTGGCGCGCCGGCTGGCGGCCTCGATGGCGGCGGCGAGCAGGTTGCCGCCCGACTCCGCGCAGGCCGACAACCCGGAGAGTGCCGCGTCGACCCCGGCCTGATCGCGTTTCGACCTGACCTCGGCCAGCCGGCGAATCTGCGCGGCCCGCACCTCGGTGTTGTCGATCAGCCGTGCATCGACGGCATCGCTCTCTTGGGGCGGATACTTGTTCACGCCGACGATCACGTCCTCGCCGCGCTCGACCCGCGCCTGCCGCCTGGCGGAAGACTCCTCGATGCGCCGCATGGGCATCCCCGCCGCGATGGCCCGGGTCATGCCGCCGAACTGCTCCACTTCATCGATCAGGTCGCGGGCGGCCTCCACCATGTCCTGCGTCAGGCGTTCGACGAAATAGCTGCCGCCCAGGGGATCGATCACGCGCGTGATCCCGGTCTCGTCGGCAAGGATCGTCTGGGTGTTGCGCGCGATGCGGGCGGAGAACGGCGTGGGCAGCGCGATCGCTTCGTCGAAGGAGTTGGTGTGCAGGCTCTGGGTGCCGCCGAGTACGCCTGCCAGGGCTTCGACCGTGGTGCGCACGACATTGTTGTACGGATCCTGCGCCTGCAGCGATACGCCGGAGGTCTGGCAGTGCATGCGCAGCATGCTGGACGCCGGGTCGCGTGGCTTGAACCGCGCCATCAGTTCCGCCCAGAGAATGCGCGCGGCGCGCAGCTTCGCGATCTCCATGAAGAAGTTCATGCCGATGCAGAAGAAGAACGACAGCCTCGGCGCGAACGCGTCGATGTCCTGTCCGGTGGCCAGCGCCGCGCGCACGTATTCGAGGCCGTCCGCGAGGGTGAACGCCAGTTCTTCCACCGCCGTCGCGCCGGCCTCCTGCATGTGGTAGCCGGAGATGGAGATCGAATTGAAGCGCGGCATGTGCTCCGCGCAGTAGGCGATGATGTCGGCGACGATGCGCATGCTCTCCGCCGGCGGGTAGATGTAGGTATTGCGCACCATGAACTCTTTCAGGATGTCGTTCTGGATGGTGCCCGCGAGGTCGCGCCTGGCCACGTCCTGTTCGTCCGCGGCCACGATGTAACCGGCCATGACCGGCAGCACCGCCCCGTTCATGGTCATCGAAACCGACATTTCGTCGAGCGGGATGCCGTCGAACAGTATCTTCATGTCCTCCACCGAGTCCACGGCGACGCCCGCCATGCCGACGTCGTCCGCGGCCCGGGGGTGGTCCGAGTCGTAGCCTCGGTGGGTGGCCAGATCGAAAGCGACGGAGAGTCCTTTCTGGCCGCCTGCCAGGTTGGCCCGGTAGAAGGCGTTGGAAGCCTCGGCGGTGGAGAACCCGGAGTACTGTCTCACCGTCCAGGGCCGATTGGCGTACATCGTGGCCCTGGGTCCCCGCGCGTACGGCGCGATGCCGGGCATCGAATGCAGGTGGCCGACACCGGCGAGGTCCGACGCCGTGTACAGCGGCCTGACGGGAATCCCTTCCGGGCTCGCCCAGGTCAGTTCGTCGAGCGGCCTGCCGCGCAATTCCCGCTCCGCCCTTGCCTTCCAGGCGGACTTGTCGTCGGCTTTGCTGATGGGACGCTCCGCTTCCTCGCCGGATTCGATTATACGGTCAGTCGGAGCGGGTCATCGGCGGTGCGCCGTCGGTTCGGTGCCTGCCGAGCGCCATGGAATCCGTCGCCGCTTCGCGACGCCGTGTTTCACCCCCGCCCAAGCCCTCTGTTTTCGCCCATCCCGCCCGTCCCGGACCCCGCGCCTCGATCAGCACTTGCGGGCCGTTCTACGGCGGGGGTTCCTAGCCACCGCACGACCGCGGCCACGCAGGCGGCGCCGACGGCGAAAGAGATCCACCAGGGCAGGCCGAACCCGGTAGGTACCAGGCCCACGGCGATGGAGATGCCGCCGACGGTCAGCGCATAAGGCAGTTGCGTATGCACGTGCTCGAGGTGATCACAGGAGGTCGCCGCGGACGACAGGATCGTCGTGTCCGAAATCGGCGAGGCGTGGTCGCCCATGACCGCGCCGGCGAGGACGGCGGAAACCGAGGCGTAGAGCAGGTGGTCCGCACCGGTGAGGCCCTGCAGCGAAGTGCTGGCCCAGACCAGCGGGACCACCAGCGGCGTCAGGATTCCCATGGTGCCCCAGCTCGTGCCGGTCGCGAAAGCGGTCACCGCCGCCAGGGCGAATACGACGGTGGGCAGGAGCCGGGCGTCCAGTGCATCGCCGAGGCGGGACGCGAGGAACTCGGCCGTATTCAGTTCCGCGTTGACGCCGGATAGCGCCCATGCCAGGACCAGCACGACGACGGCGTAGAGCATCGACCTCGCGCCGGCGAACCAGGCGTCCACCGCCTCGCCCAACGACAGGATGCGTTGACCGAGGCTCAAGGCTCCGGCCGTGACGACCCCCGTCAGCGTCGCCCAGACGAGGGCGGTGTAAACGTCAGCGGAGCCGATGATCTCCACCAGGCCTGCACCGGCACCGGCTTTCGCCGCACCGGTAACGTACAGGCCGCCGAGCATGGCGGCGAGCAGCGCGGCGAACGGCACGTAGGCGTTGAGCGGCCGCGCCGGCTTGTCCGGCTTGGGCTCGGTGTCCGGGTCGCCTTCGACGGTCTGCGCGGTTGCTTCCCCGCGGGCGGTGGCCAGTTCGGCGGCGCGCATCGGGCCGAAGTCCCGGCCGGTGGCCGCAATGGCTGCGACGAAACACAGCGTCAGCACCGGGTAGAAGTTGTAGGCGAGGGAGCGGAGGAACACACCGTATGCGCTGGCATCGATCTCCGGAATATCGCGGATCGCGGCATCGATGAGGCCGAGTTGCAGGCCGATCCAGGTGCTGATCAGGGCAAGCGTCGCGACCGGGGCGGCGGTGCAGTCGACGAGATACGCGAGTTTCGCCCGCGATATCCGCAGCGCGTCGGCGACGGGCCGCATCGTCTTGCCGACGACGAGGGTGTTGGCGTAGTCGTCGAAGAAGAGTGCTATGCCCATGGCGAAGGTCGCCAACTGGCCGCGCCGCACCGTGTTCGCCCACGCGGTGACCCGTTGCACGATGCCGTGGACGCCGCCGTTGCGCGAGACCACTCCCACCATGCCGCCGAGCATGAGGGTCGAAACGACCAGGGCGGCGTGCCCCGCGTCGGCGACCGCGCCCACCGCGTGTTCGGAAGCCGCGTCGAGCATTCCCTGGAAAATGCCGGTCGCCGAAGGACCCGCGATGAGGAAGGCTCCGACCCAGACGCCGGCAAACAGCGCCAGTATGACCTGCCTGAGGGCGGCGGCCAGGGCGAACGCGACGAGGGTGGGTAGCACCGAGAGCCAGCCGGGGTTCCCGCCGTGGGAAACGGTAGCGGTGTCCGAGAGGTCAGGGCCGACGCTCCCCCAGGCAACACCGGCGCCGAGCAACGCGAGCGTCACACCGATGACGGGCGCGAACCCTCGCGCGGCACGAAACGCCGTCACCGGATGATGGCCACCGGCCTTTCGGCGGTGGGCTGCGGGTTATAGCTGAACGTTTTGGAGCTGCGACACGCCGCGCTCGATCTTGTCGAGATAGCGCATGCCGGCGTTGTGCCAGAGCGCGCTGCCTCGTTTCGACGGACCGACGTTGTAGGACTTCAGGGCGCAGAAGTGGTCGCGCACCGATGACGAGAAGTGGCTGTAGCCGGGGACCCCGCTGACATCGCCGCACTGGTCTCGGAAGCGGCTCAGGATCTGGGCGCCGCAATGGATGTTCTGTTCCGGGTCGTTCAGGTTGCCGCCGCAGAAGGACTGCCAGTAGTTGCTCCGTATCTGGGCTGGACCGATGGCACCCATCGACGATTGCACCGCCTTGCGGAAACTGCTCTCGGCGAATACCAGGCTCGCGAGGAGTTCCGGCGGCAGGTCCTGCTGGAGCGCGCCTTCAAGAATCCAGCCCGAGAACTCGATTGCCCGGGGTGCGCTGACGCCGAAAGCCTGTTGGATTCTCTCCGCGAAGATCAGACGCTCTGTCTCCCAGGTCATGGAAGGCCGGCTTGGCGCTGGAACGGCGAAAGGCTGCAGGCCGTGTTCGGGCCCGGGGGAGTGCGCGGGAGCGGCCAGCGCCAGGATGCCCAGGATGATCGCTGCGGATGCGAAAACACCTGCCCGCGGAAATACTGTGGGCTTTCCGGCAGTTACTGTCCTCATGCGATCCAACTTTTCAACATCGACAGAAAAATGAAGAAATAGTGGAGGGGCCGCGTATTGTTCCCTCATTTTCGAAAACGTCAAGTGTTTTTTGTGCATGGGTTCCGGTCAGTGTCGGCGGATACCCGTTCGGCGCGCCGTCCTCGCCCCCGCCCAGGCCCTATCTACGCCGTGAGTTCCGCGATGATCCGCGCTTGCGCATCCTCCGGCAGGTTGGCGTACGCGGCAGACGTGCGGTCGACGATGTCGCCATAGCGGGTAAGGAGCCGTCCCGCGATTTCGTTCGGCGGACCCACGATGCCGAACGCGTCGACCATGTCGTCCGTGACGAGGGCACCCATTTCCGTCCACCGGCCCTGTTTCGACATCGCGTTGAGTTCTCCCTGCAGTTCGCCGGCGCCGATGCTGTCGAGCACGGGCTTGTACGCGGGGGTGGAGCCGTAGAAAGCGATCTGCTGCTTGGCCGCGGCGCTCGCCCGGTTCAGCTCCTGCTCGTCGCGTCCCGTGACGACGAAGCATGGATAACTGATCTCGAAGTCCGAGCGCCGCTTTCCGGCCTTGGCGAATCCGCGCTCGAGGGCGGGAACCGTGGTCTCGCGGATGTACTTCTCCGTCGTGAAGGGATGCACGATGATCCCGTCCGCCACCTCGCCGGCGACCTCCGTCATCAGCGGGCCCACCGCCGCGAGGAATACGCGCGGTGGTCCGAAATCGGTGTTGTCCGGGGTGAAGAACGGCGTCATGAGCGTATGCGTGTAGAACTTGCCGGTGAACTGCAGGGGTGCGCCTTCGTGCCAAGTCGCCCAGATGGCGCGCAGGGCGAGAATGAACTCCCGCATTCGCGCCGCTGGCTGCGACCACGGCATGCTGAAACGTTTCGTGATGTGCGCCCGGATCTGCGAGCCGAGCCCGAGCACGAACCGCCCCCCGGAGGCGGCGTTCAGGTCATGGCCGACGTGGGCGAGGGTCATGGGCGAACGCGCGAAGGCGACGGCGATGCTCGTCCCGATGTCGACTCGGGTTGTCGCCTGCGCGGCTGCCGCAAGGGGCAGGAACGGATCGTGTCCGGTCTCCGCCGTGAATACGCCGCTGTAACCCCGTTCTTCCAGTTCCCGCGCTTCGGCGCCGGCCCTGTCCAGCTTCCACCCGATGCTGCCGTCAACCTTCATGCCGCCTCCTTGAGTTCGTTGTCTATCCCGATCGGTTCCAGCATACGTTCAATCTCCCGCGAGCACGCTTCCATGGAAGTAAGCATCCGCCGACGTCAGGGCCTCGCCCGCGCGGCCCCGCGACAGACCGGACAGTTTATTTGTTTTGGAACCGGACACTTCCATTTCAGACAACACAGGTGTCCCTGACGGCTTGCCGGCGGCTTGCCAGCGGTTTCCGTTCCCCGGTCCCTTGCAACCCTGGCCGAGATAGACCATTTTCGCGCCTTGTCCGAACAGCCGGGGGCGTCAGGGAATGATCAAGACGATTGCCGTTATCGAAGGCGACGACGCGGCGCCAGAGGCAGTCCGTCCCACCATCGAACTGCTTGGGAAGCTCAACATCGGTCTCGAGTTCGTCCATCCGGTCGTTGGCGAGGCGGCGGAGAGGGAGACGGGAAGCGCCTTTCCGGAGGCGTCGAAGCGGATCATCGACGACGCCGATACGACGTTTTTCGGCTCCACCAGCGGCAACACCGGCACTGCGCTCCGGTACCTGCGCTGGGGCAAGCAGACCTACGCCAACGTTCGCCCCTGCCTGCACCTGCCAGGCTGCGCCAGCCCGCTCAAGGACCCGGACGGCATCGACTTCGTGATCGTGCGCGAAAACCTCGAGGACCTGTACGTCGGCTGCGAGGGACCGATCGGCGATCTCGCCCCGCTGGGACTCGTCGGCCGGACCGTGCGGCGCCCGGTGCATGAACTGGGTGAGGGCAGGTATGCGATCAAGATCATCACCCGGGAAGCGACGGAACGGGTCGTCCGTTTCGCCTTCGGCCTGGCGGCCAAGCGCCGCAACCACCTCACCTGCGCGACCAAGCACAACATGCTGCGGGGAAGCGACGGGTTCTTTCTCGAAGTGGCCCGCGAAGTCGCCGGCGAATATCCGGACGTGGAGTTCGACGCGTTCATCGTCGACGACTTTGCCTGCCGCATGATCCGCGAGCCGAAGCGGTTCGACGTCGTGGTCATGCCAAACCTGTATGGCGACATCCTCTCGGACGCCGCCGGAGGCCTGCTGGGAAGCCTGGGGCTCGCGGCGAGCGGATGTTTCGGGGACGACTACGCGTACTTCGAACCCGCCCACGGCACCGCGCCCGACATCGCCGGCCGCAACATCATCAACCCGACGGCGACGCTCCTGAGCGCGAGCATGATGCTCGATCACCTGGGATTCGCGCGGGAAGCCCTTCGCTTGAGGGACGCCTTGCTTCGCGTCTATGCCGCTGCCCGCGATGCCGGGACTCCGGATACGCTCACCCCGGACCAGGGGGGCAACGCGACGACGACGGAATTCTGCGCAGCGGTGGCGGCCGCCCTGTGACACCCTGGTGGGAAGCCCATCCGGGAAACGGGCCGTTCCTGTTGCTGGTACACGGCTTCCTGTGCAGCCGCGCGCAGTGGGCGCCGAACCTCGAAGCGCTGGGTGCCGTGTGCCGTCCGGTCGTCGTCGAGCTGTACGGCCATGGCCGGTCGCCGAGCCCGGAGGACGTCCGCGCCTATGCGCCGGCGTCCTACGTTCGTGCCCTGGACGCCATTCGTGCCGAACTGGGTGCCGAGTCCTGGTTCGTCGGCGGCGGATCGCTCGGGGGCGCCCTGGCCCTGCGCTATGCCCTGAGCCGTCCGGAAGTCGTTCGAGGGGTCATCTTCACCAACTCCATGGCCGCCTTCGCGCCCATGGACCAGGTCGATCAGCGGCTGCGGGAAGGCGCGCGCTCGGCCGAGCGGGTCCGGATAGGAGGGATGGAGGAGATAGACCGGATACGGGTCCACCCGAGGCATGCCCGGCGCTTGCCGAGAAAGATTCACGAGGCGTTGTTGGAAGATGCTCGGCAGCTTGACACGGAGGGCGTCGCCAACACCGTGCACTACACCACGCCCAGGGCATCCGTGCGCGACGATCTGGCCGCCATTCGTGTGCCCGCCCTGCTGACGTGCGGACGGTTTGAAAGACGGTTCCGGCCGCACCGCGACTTCGCTGCCGCCAGGGTGCCCGGCCTTGCCGTGGTCGACATGGACGCCGGCCATGCGGTGAACATGCAGGCCGCCGGCCAATTCAACCGTGCCGTAATCGACTTCCTGTCGGGTTCCGTGAGAACCTTCGACGAAGAGGGGTCCCCGCGAAGCACCGACATGCCGGCAACGACCGTCCGATAGAGGCCAAGTGACCCATATCGTCGACACGCTGATCGAGGAACGCGCCACGCGTTTGATGCGTCATCCTCTGGTCTGGCGCATGATCATGCGGTCGCTCCAGCGCGCCCTCGGCTACAAGGAAGCCGTGGCGATGGCCGACACCATCGCTTCGATGTCCGGTGCCGAGGTGTTCGAGTACATGAGCGATCTGCTTGCGCTGGATGTCACCGTGGACGGCCTGGACGAGATCCCCGACCGGGGCGCCGTGGTCGTCATGCCGAATCATCCGACCGGGGTCGCCGATGGCGTCGTCGTTTACGACGCGCTGAAGCCGGTGCGGGAAGACATCGTGTTCTTCGCCAATCGGGACGCGCTGCGGGTCTCTCCTGGCATGGAGGACATGATCGTCCCGGTGGAGTGGGTCGAGGAGAAACGCACCCTCACCAGGCAACGCGAAACGTTGCGCGCGGCGGCGGCGGCTTTTCGCCGGCAACGACTCATCGTCCTGTTCCCCTCGGGACGCCTTGCGCGGCCCAGCGTCCAGGGCCTGATGGAACGGCCCTGGCAGACGACCGCGATCAGCCTGGCCAAAAAGCACGACGCTCCGGTCATTCCCATGCACATCCGGGGCCACAACTCGTGGCTGTTCTACCTCTTCTGGCTGCTGCACGACGAACTGCGTGACATCACGCTGTTTCGGGAACTGTTGAACAAGAAGGCGGCTTCCTACGAAGTCCGCATCGGCGAGATGTTCGAACCCGAGGGCGACGCGAAGGCGCTGACCGAGGACCTGCGCCGGTTCGTCACCGAGCAGATGCCGAGGGGCGCTCGAACCTGGCGTGGAATGCAGCAGCAGTCGGGCGCGAGCCTCTCGTCCGGTTGAAGCGGCGGAGTCGTGCACCTTACTTGGATGAAGAAGCAATGATCGACACCCCATGCGGGTCAGCAGGGATCGATGATGTCGGAGGGGCGGTGTTGCTTTTCACCCTCTGGCTGTGCCCCATCGCGGCAGCGGCCGAGGCGTATTCGCCCAATGTCGATGACGCCTACCCGGACAACGTATACTGGGGCGACACGCACCTGCACTCCTATCTTTCCGGCGACGCCTTCGCGCTGGGCTCCAGGCTCACGCCCGACGACGCCTATCGTTTCGCGAAGGGCGAAACCGTGCTGTCGACCAGCGGCCAGCCGGTGCGCCTGCGCCGCGCGCTGGACTTCCTGATGGTGTCGGACCACGCGGAAAACCTCGGCGTCCTGCCGCGCCTGGCCGAGAATCCCGCGCTATTGCCGGAGACGGAAAACGCCGCCAGCACGGCGCGGCTGATCGCGGAGCTGCCGCCAGTGCGCGATGTCCTGAGTGCGCCGACGGCCGAGGAGTTCGATGCAATGCGTAGTCCCCTCGGCGCCGCCAAGGCGGCCTGGCTGGAGCACTACGCCATCGATGAGGACTTTCGCCGCGACATGTGGAGCGAAGTGATCCGGGTGGCCGAGAAGCACAACGATCCGGGCACGTTCACGACCTTCATCGGCTACGAATGGACTGCCAGGGGGGCGGGGGAGGGATATGCGTCGATTCATCGAAACGTTCTCTACGGAGACGGGCCCGAGTTGACGGGACAGACGTTGCCGTTCTCGAGGTACGACAGCGACGACCCGGAGGATCTCTGGGCTTACCTGGCGGACTACGAAGATTGCCTGGGCGGAAACGTGATCTCCATTCCGCACAATGCCAATCTCAGCCGCGGCCAGATGTTCAGCCCGGGCGACTACGGGGGCGCGCCGCTGACACCCGCCTACGCCCGCACGAGGGCTCGGTTCGAACCCGTCGTCGAGGTGACACAGTACAAGGGAGATAGCGAGACGCACCCGCTCGTATCGCCGAACGATGCTTTCGCGGTTTTCGAGAATTGGGCAGCAAGGTCGGCGCCTGCCGCCACCCAGGCTCTATCGAAGGAAGTGGCCGCTGCGCAGTCCTACGTCCGACCGGCTCTCGCCCTCGGCCTGGACCTGGGCTCGGAGCTGGGGGTGAATCCCTTCAAGTTCGGCATGATCGGCAGCACCGACTCCCATACCGGCCTTGCCACGGCGGACGAGGACAATTACTGGAGCAAGATGGGAATCAACGAGCCCAGCCGCTACCGCCCGTTCTCCAGTTCGAACTATGCCGCATCGGGCTACGCGGCGGTGTGGGCGCGGGAGAACACGCGTCGTGCTGTGTTCGACGCCATGAAGCGTCGCGAGGTCTATGCCACCACCGGACCCCGCATGGCCGTGCGGTTCTTCGGCGGCTGGGGCTTTGAGGACGGCGATGCCGCAAGTCCGAGCCTGGCGGCCGTCGGCTACCGCAAGGGCGTACCCATGGGCGGGGATCTGACCGCCGCGCCCGAAGGCAAGGCGCCGAGCTTCCTGGTGCGCGCGGTGAAGGACCCCGACGGCGCCAACCTGGACCGCGTGCAGGTCGTGAAGGGCTGGCGCGACAGCGCGGGACGGACGTCCGAGCGCGTGTACGATGTGGTGCTTTCCGATGGCAGAACGCCGGGTGAGGACGGCACGTCGGCGGACCCGGTCGGCAATACCGTAGACCTTCAGAACGCCACCTACCTGAACAGCGTCGGCGCGGCCGAACTGAGCGTGGTGTGGCGCGACCCGGACTTCGACCCCGACGCCTCGGCGTTTTACTACGTGCGCGTGCTGCAGATCCCGACGCCGCGCTGGACCCTATACGACGTCAGGTTCTATCAACTCGATGTCGCCGCGATCCCCGAGCAGGAGCCCGTGGTGATCCAGGAAAGGGCCTACACCTCGCCTATCTGGTACACGCCGCAATAACGGCGGTCAGAGCCTCAAGGTTCTCAGGATTGCTCAAGCGTCGCGCTGATGGGCCTCACGCACTCGGTGGCTTCATCGCCGCAACTGGCGATGATCTCCATCGCATCGGCCTGAATGACGCGGATGCGGCGTTCGCCCGTCTCCGTCCGCATGACCACGTGGCCCGCGTCGCAGCCCACCAGTTCGAGCATCCGCTCGTCGAGCGCGACCTCCGCCGCCTGCGCCTCGGCGGGCAGGGCGGACCGGCCCCTCACGTGGTCCCGCGGCAGCCGGCCCGCCTCGACATCCTCGACGAATCCCGGCACGGCTTCGGGCCGCACGCGGCCGTACAGCACGCCCTGCGGCAGCGTCAGGACGTTGGGCGCGAAGCGGTGCCCGCCGACATGGGTCGTCTGCCAGGCGCGCTCGCCCACGAGTTCGCGCAGCCTCGCGTAAGCCGGAAGCCCGAAACGGGCGCAGCAGAGGTCGCGCTGGCCGTTCGTGCAGACGAAGTACTGTGTCGCTTCGACACGCGGCATGGACTTGCTTCCCAGGTCGGTCTCGATGTCCAGATCCGCAATCGCGCCGTAGCCACCGACGTCCGCGCGGTACAGGCCTTCCGGCGTACCTGCGAAAAACGCGATCTGTTCGCGATCGAGTTCGGGCTGCCGAATGAACTGCAGCCGGGGTTGCAGGCCCCGGTCGGTCATCGACTCCATCTGCTGATCCAGCCAGGCGACCACCGTCGGCGACAGGTCGTTGTCGGTGACGGCCTTCGCGCGCCAGACAGGGTTGTATTCGAGAAGCAGCCAGACGTCGACGCGGGCGGCGGTGCCGGCCAGGGGTTCGCCGGCGGCGAGGGAAAGGTCGGAGCAGTACTGCCGTTCGGTCATCGCGCGGATCGGGTCGGTCTCACTTGACCCTGGGCATGACTTCGTCGGCCATGAGTTGCATCGTGTTCACTACGTCCTCGCGGGAGAGGGTGCGGCCCATCCAGGTGCACATGATCTCGTCGGCGCCGAAGTCTTCCTCGAGTTCGTGGATGCGGTCCACCACTTCCGGCGGCGTTCCAACCAGGTTGGATCCCCGCTCGGGACCGCCTTGCCTGGGGGTTTGCCCTCGGGCTGCCATTCTTTCCGCGCGCGCCCGGTCGGCGGCTTCCCGGATGCGGTCGACCTCCGCCTGTGACGCCGACACGTGGGCGGTGATGCGGATCACGACCCTGGGCTTTCCGGGGTTGTCGGCATCCTTCCATGCCTGGCGGTAGTTCGCCACATCCTGCTTCAGCACGGCGTCGCCACGCTCGTTGTGCGAACTGCCGCCGCCGATGGCGATGCAATAGCCGTTTTTGCCCATGGGAATGAAGTTCTGCTGGCTGTCGAGCGGCAGCAGGATCTGCGGATGGGGCTGCTGCACGGGCTTCGGATTGATGCGCGAAACTCCGGGGAGCGGCGGGTAATTGAAGAACTCGCCCTCGTATCCGGAAAACTGGTCCTCCGTCCAGACCTTTTTCATCACTTCCAGGTACTCGAGGAAGTGTCTCTGGCGCCGCGGGTCGCCGGTGGTATTGCCGCCCGCGCCGTAGATGAAACGGCCGTTGCTGACCTGGTCGATGATGGCGATCTGCTCGGCGACATTGAGGGGGTTCGCCTGCGGCAGGTTTTCGAACACGTACTTGTAGCGCTCTCCCGCCTGGCCTCTGCGGTCTATCCTGGAACCACCTTCCCTGACATTGGTCTCGAACTTCTCGCCGGGCGCCCGCAGGTGCGGGAGGTGCACGGCCGTCCCGATCCTGATCCTGCTCGTGACGGCGGCGATCGCCGGTGCTATCTGCAGGGGTTGAATGCCTCCAAGCGGGACGCCTCCGACCCACACCGAGTCCATTCCGATGTCGTCGGCGGCGGCGACCTCCTTCAGGTTGGCGGCATAGCCCTCCGTGACCGACTCGTTCGGTTTCGGACCCCAGAAAGTCAAATACCCGATGTCCATAGCACCCCCCTCCTTGGTCCCATTCTACCGCGTGAAACGCACTCGCGTTTCGGGTTGCCGTCGGCCGGATGAACCCCGAGTCTCAGGTGTCCAGCGCGGCGCGGATCCTGGCGGCAGTCGCGGCCAGTTCATCGGCATCCGCCATGGTTCGCGCGTGGAAGGTCAGCCCTTCGCCGGCGTAGCGCGGTATCACGTGGAAGTGGATGTGGAACACGGTCTGTCCCGCATCGGCCCCGTTCAGTTGCGCGATCATGAGCCCCGCCGGATTGAGCGCGGTTTTTACCGCCCTGGCTACGCGCCGCGTGGTCGCGGTGAGGTGCGCGAGCCCTTCGTCGCTCAGGTCGAAGATGTTCTCCGCCGGCTCGCGCGGAATGATGAGCGTATGGCCGGGGCTCTGCGGCATCAGGTCCATGAACGCGAAGCAGTGTTCCTCGTCGAGCACCACGTGGGCGTTCGCCTCGCCCCGCAGGATCTTGGCGAAGATGTTGTCGGGGTCGTAAGCCATTGAGGCATCGTATCAGTCCGCCCGTCATCCCGATAGCGGTGCTTCTAGCGCCATGAAATCCGTCGGCGCGCCGTGTTTCACCCCCGCCCAAGCCCCGTCTATGGCCTCCGCCTTGACCGGCACTGCGTGCCGTGCTGCGGCGCAGGCCCCTAGCCCGCATATCTCACCAAGGCGCTTGTCGAATCAGCAAAGGTCATTGTATTTCAATGAGGTATGTTCGGTTTTCGACGTTCGGACAGGTAACAGACCGCGCTGCCGCGCCCTCGCACGGTGGGGTCGGGCCAAAGGCGAAGCCTTTGGGGCACTTTTTTCCGTGTGCGCGCACGTGCTCGCTGCACCATAAGCGGCGGCTATGCTTTCGGTTCTTTTCTTGCGAGGGGTTCCCCTCGCGCTCCCCGGCTGAGGGCTCCGAGCACGCGCACACGAAAAAAATCCTGCGCGATCATCGCGGCCCTTGGTGAGATATGCGGTCTAGACGGATCGTTCTACGTAGACCCCGCGGTGATCGTGCGCGAAGTTGACGTGCCTGTCGAGCGCTTCGAGGTATGGGCTCTGCCGGGCGGGCAGGTCGTTGATGGTCTCGATCGCGACGCGTTGATGCCCGCGCAGGATCGACGCCAGGTCGGCGGCGAGCGCGTCGAGCACCGGATCGTCGGGATCGATGTGAATCGACAGCCTTTTTCCGCCATTCTCGACGACGAAGGCCAGTTCGCCCGCGTGGAAACCCAGGTGGTTCTGGACGCGGCGCTGGGGAAGTCCTTCCCAGTCGAGTCCGAGACCGGTGGGAGCGATCGGGTCGACCGCGTTTACCCAGAACGTCGCCGGACGGCCGGTGGTGAGGCGGGTCAGTTCGCGTACCGCGCCGGGGAGGGCGAACTGGGGACCGGCCAGGTCCTCGAAGAAGAGGCCCGTCACCACCTCGCCGGAAAGTTCCATGACGCGCAGCGCGCGAAACAGGTCGCGCCAGCGGAATACGCCGCCTTCCCGGGACGCGATGTCCCGGTTCACGATGCCGTACCGGTCGAGCAGCACGCGGCCCAGGTCCTTGGCGGCCTCGAGTGCTTCCATGGCATCCGGAACCGCCGCGTCCCCGGTCGGCAGCTCCGCGCTCGCGAGCATCCAGTTCCCCGGCCACCCCTGGGCGACGCGGCGCGCCCGCGCACGGGCGAGACGCCTGTCCGACGCGCTGGGTGCCTGGCGCGGCTTCTGCACCCCGCCGGCGAGCCGGAAGCGCTGCGCTGCGCCGGTCTTCAAAGGCAGCACGCCGTCGGAGACGACCTGTCCCGCCCAGACCGCGTCCCAGAACAGGGCGTTGAACGCTTCCGCGTCCATGTCCGAGGCATCCATCAGTTGCGCGAAGGTGTATCGGGCGGCGGTGTCCATGAACAGCGAGGTGATCCCGGGCGTTGCCGCAGCCGGTGGCGCCAGCGCGTCCAGTTCGTCCTCGAAGGCGAACGTGATGCGCTCCCGGCCGGCTCCGCGCCAGGCCAGCCCGTAGTTCGCCAGAGCGGACGAGAGCATCTCCGGCTCGAAGCCGGCGAGTCGCGGGCGCCAGGCGTCTTCCAGCCAGAAGGGCAGCGGCGCAACGAAGCCCCGAAGCTGTTCCGCGACGTCGAGCATCCGACTCTCCGACGCGCTGGCACCCAAGCGCTGCCACGCGGCGAGGAACGCCGGCAACATGCGAGCCGGCTGCGGTTCGACCGTCGCGCGCCGGGCCGCGCGCTGGAAGCGAATGAGGGTTTCGAGGTTCTCCGCATCGCAGAACTGGCTGGCTTCGGATCCATCGACCAGGGGTCCTTCGACGAGGGTTTCCGAGTCCACCAGCGACGCGAGGATCCTGTCGAGCGCGTCGGGTTCAACAGGAAACAGGTCACGCAACTCCTCCCGGGTGCGTGGACCGTAGAAACGGATGAACTCCGTGAACAGCTGCAAGGCGTGCTCGAGATCCTCGCGACCAGCCGGCGTACCGGACTTGCCCAACAGCGTACGTCCGATGTGCGCGGCATCTTCGTCATGGACGAGCCACATTTCTGTTCCGCGCTTGATACGGGTGACGTCGTCCGGCACGTCCCAGGTCGCGTCGGCCAGCAGGGTCGAGAGTTCCCCCGCAGGTATCATCACACGCTCCTTCACCCACTCCGCCAGGTCCCCGGCATCCTGCGGCGCGTAGCCGGCCGCCGTGCGCTGCGCCTTCGACTCGAAGTCGGCGATCACACCGGGCGCGATGCTCGGCCGCAGCCGCCGGTCGTGCACGGCCTGGCGGAGCAGTTCCTCGGAGAGCGCCGATGGGCCGCGCCGTTCCGGCGTGTCGTCCGCGTACATGTACCGGTTCACCTGGTCGTACGCGATCCCGGCGGCGAACGGCGTGGGCGCGGAAGTCTCGGTGATCGAGGTGGCGATCGCGCCGCTCTCGAGGTCGGCCAGCGCCTCGCGCGCGGCCGCCATGTCGAACTCGTCGTTGAGGCAGGTGCGCCAGGTCTCGAGCAGCACGGGGAAGTTGTCGAGGCGCCGGATCGCGGTGAGGAGTTTCTTTGCCTGCATGCGGGTCAACCACAGCGGCATGCGCTGGTTGAATCGCTGGCGTGTCAACAGCAGGGCGCGGCCCGCGCACTCGCGAAACCGCGCGCCGAAGAAGCCGCTGCCCTCCAGGGACTGCCGCAGCAACGCCTCGAAGTTGGCCGACGGGACGAGCGAGAGCAGCGAGTCTGGATCGACTCCCTCCTGGACCTGCGCGACGATGGCGTAGTTGTCGGCATGGATATCGGCTTCGGTGTCGAAGCGCTGCTGCCAGGCGGCTTCCATCGCGAGTGCGACGGGACGGTTCACGCGGCCGCCCCATGACGTGTGCAGGACGATCTGCTGATTCCTGTCCGGCCCCGCATAGCCCCCCGGCCCCGTGCGTATGTGCTCCACCAGCAGGTGATGCCGGTGCGGAAGGTCTCGGCCCGACGCCTCGCGCTGGCGCGCCAGGTAGTCGCGCAACTCCTCGGCCGCGATGGCTTCGAAGGCGAGTTTGTCGCGCAGGTGGTCCTCGAGTTCGTCCTCCGCGCCGGCGGCCAGCAGTCCGTTCGCGTACTCCAGGAAGTCTCCCACGCGCTGGGAGAAGTAGAAGCTGCGCTCGATGTTCTCCGCGCGCCAGAACGGCGGCGCGGTGGTACCGGGCTCGGCCGGCCTGACCAGGACATCGTTGTGCGTGATGCGCTCGATGCGCCAGTTCTGGGTGCCGAGGGTGAAGTTCTGCCCGATGGTCGCCTCCCAGACGAACTCCTCGTCGAGCTCTCCTATGAGGGCGCCCGACTCCGCGTGCCGGAGCTGGTAATAGCCCCGGTCGGGGATGGTTCCGCCCGCGTTGTACAGGGCGAAAACGGCGCTCTTGCGCGCTTTCAGGGTGCCGCGGGTCCGGTCGAAGGCGACGCGGGGCCTGAGGTCGCGTATGCGGGTGCCGGCATAGCGCCCGGCGAGCATCTCGACGACCAGGTCGAATTGCCGGCGGTCCAGCGAAGCGTACGGACCGGCGCGGCGGATCGTCCGGTACGCTCCGTCGACGGTGCGGGTCTCCGATGCGGTCATCGACACCAGGACCTGGGCGAGCACGTCGAGTGGATTCGATATGGCCGCAAGCGGCTCTATGTCGCGCGCCCGCACCGCGTTCGCAATGGCGGCGGCCTCGAGGAAGTCCCGCGCATGGGTAGGGAACAGCGCTGCCCGGCTCGTGTCGCCGACGTTGTGCCCGGCGCGTCCGATGCGCTGCAGGGAGGCGGCGAGGGAGGGGGGCGACTGCACCAGCACGACCTGGTCCAGGTCGCCGATGTCGATTCCCATCTCCAGCGAATTGGTCGCGACGATGGCCGAGAGGTCGCCGTCCTTGAAGCGGCGCTCGACCTCGGTCCGGACCTCCCGGGACAGGGACCCGTGATGGGCATAGGCGATCGGGCCCACCGCGTCGTCGTTCAGCTTGAGGGTGATCTTCTCGGTCAGTCGGCGGCTGTTGGCGAAGATGAGCGTTGAGCGGTTCGCATCGATCACGTCCCGGAACACGTCGGACAACGGCTCCCATACCTTCTTGCCGTTCTCCGCGGCGTGGCGGGCCGCTTCGGGGAACCGGACCGCCAGGTCGATCTGCTTGTCCGTCGCCGAGCACACCGTGCCGACCTCGCGCGGCCGGCCGTGCTCGTCGCTGCCGCCGACGAAACGCGCGACGGCTTCGAGGGGCCGCACCGTCGCGGACAGCGCGATGCGCTGGAACTCGCCGGCGATCTCGACCAGCCGTTCGAGGCTCGTCATCAGGGATGCTCCGCGCCGATTGTCGAGGATGGAGTGAATCTCGTCCGTGATCACGGTCTCCACCGTCGACAGCGCCTGCCGCCCCCGCGTTGTCGTCAGGAGCAGCAGCAGGCTCTCCGGCGTGGTGATGAGGATTTCCGGCGGCCGACGCAACAGGCGCTGGCGCTCCCCCTGGGGAGTGTCGCCGCTGCGCGTCGCGGCGCGCACATTGGGAAACGTCTCGCCCCGGTCTTCGAAGGTGTGGCGAAGCTCACGCAACGGTTCCGTCAGGTTGCGCTGAATGTCGTTGTTCAGGGCCTTCAGCGGGGAGACGTAGAGCACCCGCGTCGCGCCGGTCGGCGACGCGCCTGTGGCGAAGGCGTTGAGCGCCCACAGGAAGGCCGTCAGCGTCTTGCCGCTCCCCGTCGGCGCGGTGATGACGAGGTGCTGGCCGGCGGCGATCCTTGGCCAGCTTCGCGCCTGGACGTCGGTCGGCGCCTCGAACCGGGACGCGAACCAGGCGTCGACTCCCGGGTGAAAGGCTGTCGTCCCCGACATCGGCGGTCAGCCGCCGGTCATGCCCAGCGCCACGAGGAAGAAGGTGTACTCCTCGGCCACCTCGTACAGCGCGTCGTAGCGCCCCGACCTGCCGCCGTGACCGGCCCCCATGTTGGTCTTCAGCACCAGTGGATTGTCGTCGGTCTTCAGGGTCCTGAGCTTCGCCACGTACTTGGCGGGCTCCCAGTAGGTAACCCTCGGGTCGTTCAGGCCGCCGGTGACCAGCATGGGCGGATACGCCCCGGCCGAGAGTTGGTCGTAAGGCGAGTAGGAGCGGATGTACTCGAACGCGTCCGTGTCCGTGATCGGGTTGCCCCACTCCGGCCACTCGCCGGGCGTGAGGGGCAGGGAGTCGTCCAGCATCGTGTTGAGGACATCGACGAAGGGCACGTGGGCGGCAACGGCGCCCCAGAGTTCCGGCGCCTGGTTCACGACCGCGCCCATGAGTTCCCCGCCGGCGCTTCCGCCGGCGATGACGATGCGGCCCGCCTTCGCCAGGCCTTCCTCGATGAGGTGGCGCGCGACATCGACGAAGTCGTTGAAGGTGTTGGTCCGGAGCGAAAGCTTGCCCTGCTCGTACCAGTCGCGGCCGAGTTCCGTGCCGCCCCGGATGTGCGCGATGGCGAAGATGAAACCGCGGTCGAGGATCGAGATGCGGCTCGTGGAGAACGACGGGTCGATGGCGTGGCCGTACGCCCCGTATCCGTAGAGGTAGACCGGCGCGCTGCCGTCCGTGGGCGTGTCCTTCCTGTGCACGATGGAGACGGGCACCGATGCGCCGTCCCGGGCCGGTGCCGAAATACGGTAGGTGCGGTAGAGGTCCGGGTCGTAGCCGCTCGGTATCTCGCGAACCTTCCTGACAGCGAGATCGCCGGTGCCCATGTCGTAGTCGTAGACCGTGTCGGGCGTGACCATGGACGCGTACGACAGCCGGACCACGTCGGTGTCGTACTCGGCGTTGGCCCCGAATCCAACGCTGTAGACGCTTTCGGGGAAGGCGACGCGGCGTTCTCCTCCGTCCCGGTCCAGGATGCGCACCTGGTCGATGCCGGCCACCCGTTCCTCGACGGCGATCCAGCGGTCGAAACACGTGAAGCCGAGGAGGTAGGTGTCGTCGGAGCCTTCGATCAACGTGGTCCACGCGGACTCGCCGAAGTCGTTCGCCGGTGCCGTCGCGAGACGGAAATTCCTGTGCGCGTCGTTGCTGCGGACGACGAACCGGTCGCCCTGGTGATCGATGTCATATTCGTGGCCGACGCGCCGCGCGGCGACGAGCCGGAGTTCCCCGCGCGGGTCGTCGGAAGCCAGCAGGTACGATTCGTTGGTGACCTGGTCGCCGGTGGAGATGACGATGTAGCGTTTTGACGAGGCCTCGCCAAGATCGACCCAGAATCCGCTGTCGGGTTCTTCATAGACCACCTCGTCCCGCTCCACCGGCGCCCCCAGCGTGTGGCGGCGTACCTGGTCGGAGCGCCAGTTCTCGTTCATTACCTGGTAGAACAGCGTCCGGTTGTCCGCGGCCCAGACCGCGTCTCCGAGCGTGCTCTCCATGGTCTCGGGCAGGACGGCGCCGCTCGCCAGGTCCTTGACGAACATGGTGTAGCGCTCGGCGCCGCTCGTGTCGGTGCTGTACGCGAGGTAGCGGCCGTCGTGGCTGACCGAGAACGAGCCGAGGGCGAAGTACTCGTGCCCCTCGGCGAGGGCCACCTCGTCGAGGACCGTTTCCACCGCGTCGGGTTCGTCGATGGGCCAGCGGGTCCATGTCCGGTACTGGGCGCCGGGCTCGAACCGCCACTGGTAGAAGTGGTTCCCGTCCTTCAGCGGCACGGATTCGTCGTCCGGCTTCTGCCTGGCCTTGATCTCCTCGAACAGTGTCTCCGTCAGGTCCCCGTGGGGTTCCATGACCGATTCGAAGTAGCGGTTCTCCGCTTCGAGATAGGCGATCACGCCGTCATCGTCGACGGTCGGATAGCTCTGGTCCCGGAGCCAGTGATAGGGATCTTCCACCTCGATGCCGTGGCGGGTGAAAGTATGTGGTCGACGGTCCGCCACAGGTGGCGTGATCGGCTGGGCTGTCTCAGGCATATGGGTGTTCTCGCTGCAGCCGGCGAGGGCCGCGCAGACCAACGGCGGCGCGAGGCTTAGCGCCTCGCGTGAGATGGGTATCTTCAACGATCCTGTCTACAGCGGTCTCGGGGCTAGTCGGGCAGGCCGAGCACGCGTTTGGCGATGATGTTGCGCTGGATCTCGTTCGACCCGCTGTAGATCGAGGAGGCGCGGTCGGCGAGCCAGGTCCGCGTATCCTCGAACTGCCGGCTCTCGGACGCTTCATCCCAGAGGAGCGCCTCGCTCCCGCGCATGGCGACGAAGAGCGAGGATTTCTCCTGCCTGAGTTCGGTGCCGTAGGTCTTGAAGATGGAGGTGATGGGGCCTGGCGTGCCGCCGCCCCGGGCCTCTTCCACGGCGCGGCGCTGCGTGAGCCGAAAGGCGTGGTCGTTCATGTTGTGGACCACCACCTGGCCGCGCAGCCCGGGGTTGGCGATACGGCCGCCGTTGTCGCCGGCATAGCGCTTGGCCTCGTCCTGCAATGTCGGCCCGGGGTTGCCTGCCGCCCCGCCGACCAGCGAGGCCATGCTGCCGCGCTCGTGCTGCAGCAGCCGCTTGCCGACGGTCCAGCCCTGGTTCAGTTCTCCGACCAGGTCGTCCTTGCGTGCGATGGCGTCGACGAAAAACGTCTCGCAGAAAGGCGAGGCGCCGCTGATGAGGCGGATGGGCCTGACGGTGATACCCGGCTGGTCCATGTCCATCAGCACGAAGCTGATGCCGACGTGCTTGGGGACATCCGGGTCGGTGCGAACCAGCGCGAAGATCCAGTCGGCGTAGTGCGCCCCGGAGGTCCAGATCTTCTGGCCGTTGACAAGAAAGTGGTCGCCGTTGTCCTCGGCACGCGTACGCAGGCTGGCGAGGTCCGAGCCGGAGCCGGGTTCGCTGTAGCCCTGGCACCAGCGGACCTCACCCCGGACGATGGGCGGGATGTGGCGCTGCTTCTGGTCTTCGGTGCCGAACTCGAGCAGGGTCGGGCCGATGAGGTTGACGCCCATGCCGGTCAGCGGCGCGCGTGCGTTTATGCGCTGCATCTCCTGGATCAGGACCATCGACTCCTCGTTGGTGAGGCCGCCGCCCCCGTATTCCACCGGCCAGGTGGGCGCCGTCCAGCCCTTCTCCGCCATGCGGTCGCGCCAGAGGCGCGTGTCCGGGTCGTCGATGGGCAGTTTCGTGCCGCCGGCCGGAATGTCGCCGGGACCGCGCGCTCCCGGCGGACAGTTCAGATCGAGCCATGCCTTGGTTTCATCGCGGAAGTCGTCAAGTGCGGCCATTTCTCCTCCCGATCCGCCGTGCGTTGCCGACGGTACTCGCCGTTCCTAAGGCTATCACCCTCTCGGAGTCGCCGCTGTGCGGCGAGTCGGAGAGGGTGATAGGGTGGGCTTGGGCGGGGGTGAAGGACGGCGCAGGCCTTTGGGTGCGACGGATTTCATGGCGTTAGCACGCCTGACGCAGGCGGGGTAAGGCCGCGCCCGGAGCTTTCGGAGGTGCAACGATGTGCGGGCGATTGAATGTCGTCGCGGACCCCTTGGTCGAGATATTTGTCGAACTGACCGGGGAACCGTACCCGGGCGAGGACAACCGCAACACCGCGCCCACCGAGGAGGTCTGGATCGTGCGCCAGGCCCGCGACGAGTCGCGCCGCGCGACGCCTGCCCGCTGGTGGCTCACGCCGTACTGGTCGAAGACGCTGAACACGCGCTACGCGATGTTCAACGCGCGCGCCGAGGGATTGCCCACGAGCAACGCCTTCGGCGAGCCGTTCCGCCGGCGCCGCTGCGTTGTGCCGGTCTGCGGCTTCTACGAGTGGACGCGCACGCGCCTCGGCCGCATGCCGTACTACGTCCGGCCCGCCGGAGAGCGGCCGATGCTGCTCGCGGGCGTCTGGGACCGCTGGCGTGACCGGGCCACCGCCACTGCCACGATCGGATTCGCCGTGGTCACCACGGCCGCCATTCCGGCACTCGCATTCCTCCATGACCGCCAGCCCCGCATGCTCTCGTTCGAAGAGGCCTGCGCGTGGATGGACCAGCGCACGCCGCAAGCGGACCTGGCCGACATGCTGGCCCCTGCGCTGCCACAGTCACTCGATGTCATTCCGGTCTCCACCCACGTCAACAACGCGCGCAACAAGGAGCCCCTCTGCTCTGAACCCATCGGAGACGCGATACCTGTCGAATCGGCTTGAACCAGATGTCAGGATCGCCGGTCAGTCGCCAGGAATTCGGCGGGCGAGACAATCTGGATTCCTCGCCATGGACTGAGCGAGAGCAGGTCAGTGTCCCCGCTGACAGTGAAGCCGCTTTTGGAATCGAGCGCCAGCGCAAGGAAGTGATTGTCGCTTGAGTCCGCGCAATCGGTCACCTCCGAGATCACCGAGACCATTGTCGTCACCTGAAGTACATGCCTGAGGAAGTGTTCGCGGTCATCCAGCGATACGTATCGGTCGAACTTTTCGCGCGAAAGTACATCTGCAAGTTCTTCGGTGGTGGCGTCCGAAACCACTACGTCGGCCTGAGAAAGGGCCTTGTCGACGGCTTTTGCCGCTGCTGAGTCCGCGATCAGAAGACGACTGATCCAGACGTTCGTGTCGATGACCACACGCATGGTCTAGCCCGCAGCTCCCAGCGATTCTCGAGACATCCTACTGAGTGTGCAGCATTGCGGTATGGCGAAATGCGGGTTATTCGCGCAATAGAGCTTCAAGCTTCTCGCTGGTCAGTCCCTGGTCCCTTGCGCGGGCGGAAACGCGGTCGCAGAAACGCTGAAACTCCTCGATGTTGATACTCCTCAGCCGCTTGAAGTCCGTGGGTGAAATGACGACTGCCACCTCGCGGTTCTGACGCCGGATCGTGACGGGTTCTCGTTGAACCGTATCCAGCAGGGCCGCAAACCGTTGTTTTGCATCGGAAGCGGAAACGTAGCGCATGGTTTTTCCAGTCACAATCAAATTGTCTAAAACAGTTATATTAGACTGTTTTGGCGTTGACTTGGAGATGCCGTCAAGCCAACCGTCTTCCAAATGCCAGATACGGTTTTGTACGATTGCCCGCGTCGAAGGCAACCGACTTGTCAATGCGCTGCATCTCAGTCGACCTGGAAGTCGGGAGACGCGACGAACGCATCTTTGCTCTCGCTGCGGTCGATCAAGAAACCGGGACGGCGTTTACACTCACTGAAGCGAACCTGCGATCCATCGGGCTGAGTGCGGCGCTGGGGCAACTGGACGAATTCGCCGAGGCTGGCGACTGTCTCGTCGGCCACAACCTGATCGACTTCGACATGAAACACCTCGAAGCAGCCGCACCGCAACTGCGGATGCTGCGCATGCCGGTGCTTGACACTCTGCGATTGAGCCCCTTGGCGTTTCCGGCCAACCCCTACCACAAGCTCGTCAAGCACTATCAGGACGGTGGCCTGGTGCGGGGACAGATCAATAATCCGGAACTCGACGCGCGCCAGGCTCTTGACCTTCTCGCCGATGAGCGAGAAGCGCTTTCCCGGGTCGACTCGGACCTGCTTCTTGCCTGGCATTGGCTGACCACGAAGTCCGAAAGGAGCGACGGCTTCAACGCTTTCTTCTCGGAACTCCGTGGTACGTCGCGCCCAACCGATGTCCAGGCGCGGGACGCCATTGGTCGTCGCCTTGCGGGAAATGTCTGCCTTGTGAAGGGGCAGGGTGCGATGACCACCGGGCAAACTGGTTGGCCGCTTGCCTACGCGCTCGCGTGGCTTTCAGTCGCGGGAGGAAATTCGGTCATGCCGCCGTGGGTGCGCCACCAGTTTCCGGAAGCCGGGAGTCTGGTGCGGAATCTTCGGGACGTGCCTTGCGCGCATGCTGGCTGTACGTGGTGCCGCGAACGCCACGATGCGGTGAAGGAACTCAAGCGATGGTTCGGCTTCGACGGTTTTCGTGCCAAGCCCGAAACGGATGCCGGTCGGTCGATGCAACAGGCCATCGTGGAAACTGCCATGTCCGGAGATCACGTGCTGGGCCTATTGCCGACCGGTGCCGGCAAGTCTCTCTGTTACCAGGTTCCGGCGCTCTCTCGCTACGACAAGACCGGTGCGCTTACGGTGGTGATTTCGCCCCTGGTGGCACTCATGGCGGACCAGGTCGCCGGTCTCGAGGCGCGCGGCATAAGTTCGTGCGTGACGGTGAACGGGCTGTTGTCCATGCCGGAGCGCGCGGATGCACTCGACCGCGTGCGCCTGGGTGATGTGGCCATTCTGCTGATCTCGCCGGAACAACTGCGAAACCGCTCGCTGCGCAGGACGCTCGAACAGCGGGAAATTGGCGGCTGGGTGCTCGACGAGGCGCATTGCCTGTCGCGATGGGGCCACGATTTTCGACCCGACTACCGCTACGTGGGGCGGTTCATTCGGGAACGGGCAGACGATTCCGCGCCACCGCTGGTCATGTGTCTGACCGCAACGGCGAAGCCCGACGTGGTGGCGGATGTCCGGGGCTATTTTCGCGCAGAGCTCGGCATCGAGTTCGCGACGTTCGACGGCGGCGTGGGACGTGAGAACCTGGACTTCCAGGTCCTGCGCACGGACAGCGCGCACAAGCTCGACGATATCCACCAGGTCCTCTTGGCTGACTTGCCGCCGGAGCGGTCTGGTGGGGCGATCGTCTATTGCGCGACGCGCCGGCATTGCGAAGACGTAGCGGAATATCTGGTTCGGAAGGACTTTGAGGCCGCACACTTCCACGCCGGGTTGCCGCCGGAGACAAAGAAGAACACCCAGCAGCGCTTCGTCGACGGTGAGCTGCGGGTCATCGCCGCCACCAACGCTTTCGGCATGGGCATAGACAAACCCGATGTCCGGCTCGTGGTGCATGCCGACATCCCGGCATCGCTGGAAAACTACGTGCAGGAGGCGGGTCGTGCCGGGCGGGACCGTAAGTTCGCGCGCTGTGTGCTGCTTTATGCGGACGAAGACGTGGACCGGCAGTTCCGAATGTCGGGGCGCTCCCGTCTCACCCGGCGAGAGATACACGGCATTTTTCGGGCACTGCGAAACCTTGATCGGAAGCATCGCCTGAAGGGGGAGGTGGTGGCGACTCCGGGCGAAGTGCTGTTCGAGGACGAGGACAACGCGTTTGAGCGAGACAACACTACGGATGATACGCGTGTGAAGACGGCAGTCGCCTGGCTTGAGGACGCCGCGCTGGTCAGGCGGGAGGAAAACCGCGTTCAGGTGTTTCCCTCGTCGTTGCGGGTGAACTCCGTCGACGAGGCAAGGGACAGGCTTGCCGCCAGGAAGGATCTGACGGAATCACGCCGCAGAATTCTCTTGAAGTTGGTGCAGGCGCTGGTCGCGGCGGACCCGGACGAGGGGATTTCCACTGATGAATTGATGGGCGTAGCCGGCCTGAGTTCGGGGGGCGTTCGCCAAGCTCTTCACGACCTGGAGTATCTGGGCCTTGTCACCAACGACACGGCGTTGACGGCGTTCGTTCACGCCGGCATCGCACGCTCTTCCAGGCGGCGACTACAGGAAGCCCGTGATCTGGAGACAGGTCTTGTCGGTTTCTTGCGTGAAGCGGCCCCCGATCTCCAGAGAGGTGATCGTTCGGTGCTGCATCTGCGCGTTGCTTCACAGGAACTGAAGAACGCCGGCTTGACCCATGCCTTGCCGGAACGTGTGCTGCGCATTCTGCGGAGCATCTCCCAGGACGGCCGCGGCGATGATCGGGCGGACGGAGGATCGGGTGGAAGCATCGATATGCGCCGACGGGACGGGGAGACCGTCACGGTGACGCTGCGACGGGAATGGCAAGCACTCGGGCGTACGGCGGAACTACGCCGCAATGCAGCAGGTCTCCTGCTCGACCACTTGCTCTCAGTGCTGCCGTCGGGCCTCAGGGGCACGGACCTTCTCGCCGAAACCACGCTCGGGGCGTTGCGCTCGGCGCTTGCGGACGATCTGGTGTTGAGGAGCCAGGGTTGGGACCTGGGCAAACTGCTTGACCGCAGTCTGCTCTGGCTTCATGAACAGGAGGTGATCCGGCTCAACAAGGGACTGGCCGTGTTCCGCCCGGCCATGACCATCCACCTGTCGGATGAACCCCATGCGGGAGGACGGCGTCGCGGATTTGCGGATGCTGATTTTCAACCCCTGAGACTCCACTACCAGGAGCAGGTGCTGCAGATCCACATCATGGCCGAATTCGCTGCGCGCGGACTTGGGGCCATGGCCGATGCCGTGCGCCTGGCGATGGACTACTTCACCATGGATCGGCAGGCGTTCGTCGATCGCTGGCTGCCGGACCGGGAGGCCGAACTCGCTCGCGAGACGACGCCCGACACCTGGCGGGCCATCGTCGAGGAGTTGAATCCGATCCAGCGGCGCATCGTCGCGGATAGCCGGGAGCAGACCAACGTACTCGTTCTCGCAGGTCCGGGTTCCGGCAAGACCCGAGTGTTGGTGCATCGTATCGCCTACCTGCTGCGGGTGAGGCACGAGAACCCGAGAGGCATCCTCGCGCTCGCCTACAACCGACATGCAGCCGTCGAGATTCGCCGCCGGCTTGCCGACCTCGCGGGTGACGACGGGCGACGCGTCACTGTCCTGACCTGCCATGCGCTCGCCATGCGGCTCGCGGGCGCGAGTTTCAGCGCCGGAATGAGACGTTCCGGCAACGCGACATCGGATGACGCCTTCGCTGAAGTGCTGCGCGAGGCCATCGCACTATTGCACGGCGACGGGTTGCCGCCGGAGGAAGCGGATGCGCAGCGGGAAAGGCTGCTGGCCGGGTTCCGCTGGATTTGCGTGGACGAGTACCAGGACATCGACCCGGATCAATACGAACTGATTTCCGCCCTGGCGGGACGCACCCTGAACGACGCCGACAGCAAGTTGACGCTGTTTGCCGTGGGCGACGACGATCAGAACATCTATAGCTTCAGGAAGTCGTCTGTAGAGTTCATTCGCCGGTTCAACAATGACTATGAAGCCCGGCCGGCATGGCTGACGGAGAACTACCGGTCCACGGCCCACATTATCAACGCTGCCAATGCGTTCATCGAACCTGCGCGGGAGCGCATGAAGAAACGGCATCCCATCCAGATCGACCGGACACGGAGGAACGAAGCTCGTGGCGGCGATTGGGCCGCGCGCGACCCTGTCGCGCAAGGCCGGGTGCAGGTACTGGTGACCGGACCGGACGACAAGACCCAGGCGTTGGCAGTGATCGCCGAGCTCAGGCGTCTGGAAGCGCTTGCGGCGACCTCGGGCGGTTGGGATTGGCGCAAGTGCGCCGTTATCGCGCGGCGATGGCGAACATTGGACCCGGTGCGAAGCCTGTGCGAACTCGAGAACATTCCCGCGCAAATGGCCAACGACGACGCAGGCTACTTCTGGCGCCTCCGCGAAACCCGACGACTGCTTGCATGGCTCGAGGGTTGCGAGAGCCATCTCGTAGGAGCTGAAGCTCTCGAAAACTGGGCAGACGCGCAACCCCACGGAGATTGGATGGATACCCTCCGCGAGGCGATCGCCGACTATCGGCTCGAGACCGGAGACGCCGAGAACCCCGTTGAGAGTTTCGTCGAATGGCTTGCGGAGTGGGGTAGGGAGCTTCGCCGTCGCCAGAACGGCCTTCTGCTGCTCACTGCCCACCGCGCCAAGGGTCTGGAGTTCGACCATGTCATCATCCTTGACGGCGACTGGCGTCGCACAAGCGACGGCGAAGATCCGGATGCCTGGCGACGCATCTACTACGTCGCGATGACTCGCGCCAGAAAGACGCTGGCCCTGGCTCGCGCGACCCGATCCAACCGAACGGAGGGTCGCGGTGCATGGGAGGTGCGTGACCAGTCGATCAGCATGGCGCCGATGCCGGAACTGCGAGGCAACCCTTCGGTATTGCAGCGCCGCGCCGGCAGATATCCGCAAGTGCCGCCGGAACTCGACCTTCGTCGACAGTCGTTGCAGCTTGGGGACATCAATCTGGGTTTCGCGGGGCGACATGCTCCTGGGCACCCCATCCATGGGGCCATTCGCCAACTGGTTCCCGGCGATCCACTGTCGGTACGCACCGACAGGACCCCGTGGGAGATAACAACCCGAACCGGGCTGTCGGTCGGCCGGTTGGCAAGGCAGTACAAGCCGGAGGGTCAATTCCACTCTGCCGAGGTAAAGGCGGTCGTACATTGGTGTCGCGACGACAGCGAACCCGAATACCAGGACCACCTCCGCTGCAATGAATGGGAGGTGGTAGTGCCGGAGTTCGTTTTTGGCTGATCCGCGAAGTATCGAATCCGGTCGTTGATCGAGATCGATGCGAGTATTACTATTTGCGGATAATAGACACCTTCGTAAGGAGTGGGCCGTTGGAGATCGCAAAGATCACGAGCAAGGGCCAGGTGACGATACCAAAAGCGATCCGACACCAGATGTCCGTTCGGGCCGGTGATCGCCTGGCGTTCGAGGTGGACAGTGACGGCGCATTACACGCTTTCCCGATTCGAAACGCCGAGACACCGTTGCGAGGGTTTCTTTCCGAACACGCGACGGGCGAACCGATCGACAACGAACGCATTGACGAAGGCATTCGTCGGCGGACAGTCGAAAAGTTCGCCCGGAGATGATCGCTTTCGACACCAACGTGATCCTGCGCCTGCTGTTGGACGATGACGAAACCCAATCCGGGCAGGTCGAAGCCATCGTCCGCCAAGTGGCTGAGGCGGGCGACAGAATCCTGATTCCAGATATTGTCCTGTGCGAGTTGTACTGGGTCCTGCGCTCCGTCTACGAGTTTGCGAAGGCGGATATCGTCACTACGTTCCGTCGCCTGCTGACAGCGGAGGAGTTTGCATTCGTGGATCGGCGAGCCGTCAGCCAATCTCTCGACAGCTACGCGAATGGCCGCGCAGGCTTTTCCGACTACCTGATTGGCCAGTCGGCGACGGCCGCCGGCGCGACGACGACGTATACCTTTGATCGTGCCTTGCGTCGCACGGTCGGATTCAGCCACCCGGCACCAGTACGATGATCTGATGCATGGGGCGCAAGGCGCAAAGGATGACTTGAGCCCACCAAGTGTGATTTTCTTTTTCCCGATCCGTAAGCGAGGCTTGCCAACATGGAAGTGATGAACCCGTGCGGTGTATTCGAGGTGCAGACGGCGCCTCTGACGCCGCGTTCCGCACTGGATGCGAATTCGACGATCGGCCTGCTTGCCAACGACAAGAAGAACGCCGACGTCCTGCTTGGATTCGTGCAGCAGAACCTGTCGGAACGACTGGGCATCAGCAACTTTCGCTGGCTGCGCAAGCACGCCACGAAGCCTGCCGACCTGACGGAGGAATTCACTCGCGGTTGCGACGCTGTCGTGGCCGCGGTCTGCGACTGAGGCTCCTGCACGTCGTGGTGTATCCATGACTCCATCGAGCTCGAAAAACTCGACATCCCGGCGGTAGCGATCTGCACCGACGAGTTCTTCGCGTTGGCGAAAGCCGAGGCGAGCGGCTGGGGCCTGCCGGGGCTGCCCATCGTGGTGGTGCCCCATCCGCTGGCCCGGCGGGACGACGAGGAGTGCCGGCGCTTCGCGGCCGCCTCGATGGAGGAGATCGTTGCAGCGCTGACGGGCGATGCCGCCGGACTGGAGGCCACCTACCGGGACAAGCGCATCGAGGCCCGGGGACGCCTGCGCCACCGCTCCCTGTTCGAGTCCGACTTCAACGCGCCCGACGGGCCCGAGACCTTGAGGGTGCCGGACCGGCTCGAGACCGTGGACCGGCTGTTCTATTCGCGCGGATGGACCGACGGCTTGCCGATCATTCCTCCCACGCCCGAGCGTTACCGCGCGCTGCTGGGCGATCTTGATCCGGGCGAACTGCTGGGCCTGGTCGAACCGCGGCTCGGCCGCGCCACGGTGGGCAAGGTGGTCGCCAACGCGGTGATGGCAGGCTGCCGGCCGGAACACGTCCCGGTGGTGGTGGCGGCGACGCGCGCGATGTGCGATCCGCGGTTCAACCTCAAGGCGCTGCAGTCGACCACGCATCCCTGCACCGTCATGTGTCTCGTGGGCGGGCCGATCATTGATTCGATCGATCTCAACGCGAGCTACAACGCGATGGGGCAGGGGCAGCGGGCGAACGCCGTGATCGGGCGCGCCGTCCGGCTCATCCTGACCAACATCGGCGGCGCGGCGCCGGGCGTGCTCGACCGGTCAACCATGGGATCACCCGCCAAGTACTCGTTCTGCTTCGCCGAGAACGCCGAAGCCAATCCGTGGGAGACGTATCACGCCGAGCTGGGGCTCGACGGGGAAGCGAGCCACGTCACCGTGTTCGGCGCGGAAGGCCCGCACAACGTCAACGACCACCACGGCCGGACCGGGGAGGACCTCCTGCTGACGATCGCCGGGACCCTGGCGTCGCCCGGCGCGAACAACTTCTACCTCGGGGGACAGGCCGTCGTCGTGCTGGGGCCCGAGCATGCGGAGGTCATCGCGAGGGACGGGTTCGGCAAGGCCGACGTGAAACAATACTTAAGCGAACGCGCGATCATCCCGCGCAATCTCCTGTCGGAGGCGTCCATCGACCTGGTCGAGGCGCGGCTGCCCCACCACCTGCTCGGTCCGCGTGGTCGCGACGGCATGCGTTTCATCAACGATCCGGACAACCTGATCGTGCTGGTCGCGGGAGGGGCGGGCCGGCACTCGGCGATCATGCCGACCTTCGGACAGTCCACCCAGGCGGTGACCCAGCAGATTTAACCTGATGCTGGGTCCGGGCGAGACTATTGTGCCGCCGAGACCTGTTCCCTCGCCCAGCGGTAGTCGGCCTTGCCCGCGGGGCTGCGCAGGATCTCGTCGACGAACACGAACGCTTTCGGCAGCTTGTAGCGGGCGATGTGGCGGCCGCATTCCTCGAGCAGCGAATCCTCCGTCGCCGCAGCGCCGTCCCGCAGCCTGACGATGGCGACGACCTCGCTGCCCCAGCGTTCGGACGGCCGTCCGGCGACGACCGCGTCGAACACCGCGTCGTGGTGCTTCAGCGCATGCTCGACCTCTTCCGCGAAGATCTTTTCGCCGCCGGAGTTGATGGTCGCGGATTCGCGGCCATGCAGTTCCAGCGTGTTGTCTTCGAGCAGGCGAACCCTGTCGCCGGGCACCGAGTAGCGCACGCCGTCCACGACGGGAAACGTCTCGGCGGTCTTCGCTTCGTCGTCGAGATAGCCGAGCGGGATGTTGCCGGCCCGTGCCCACCAGCCGAGGCCCTCGTGGCCCGGATCGAGTTTCCGGGTCAGGTCCTCCGACAGCACCGCGTTGTGTGCCGACAGCCTGAACCGTCCGGTTTCCGCACCCGCCGCCGCGCTGCTGACCTGCGATCCCTGGCCGCCGGTCTCGGAGGAACCCGCCGTATCGATGATGCGGATATCGGGCAGCCGCTCGAGCAGTTCCGCCTTCAGCGTGGCCGTCATGATGGCACCGCCGGTCATGATGTTGCGCAGCGATTCGAGGTCGCGTTCGCGCCTGGCCAGTTCGTCCGCCAGGGGCCGGCCGAAAGCGTCTCCCACCAGCAACAGGTTGTTCACCCGCTCGCTTTCGATCACGTCGAGGACATCCGCCGCATCGAAGCGGCGGACCTCGTTCTGGATGACCACCGTGCCGCCGGTGTTGAACGCCTGCAGCGCGACCCAGTGCCCGGCGCCGTGCATGAACGGTGGCGCCGGCAGGTGCCGGCGATTGCTCACCAGCGCCCGCTCGATGTACTGCTCGATGGTCCGCAAGACCTCGCCGTCGGTGCGCCGTGCGCCGAGGGTTGCGATCAGTATGTCGCGGTGCCGCCACAGCACGCCCTTCGGCATGCCAGTGGTTCCACCGGTGTAGAGAATGTAGAGGTCGTCCGGCGACCATTCGCGGTCTGGTCTCTCGTCGCTGGACCCGGCGAGGGCCGCCTCGTACTCCACGGCGCCGTCGAGCAGGGGCGCCGGCTCATCGTTGACCTGGATCAGCAGTTCCAGCGACGGTACTTTCCCGCGCACGTGCCGGACGTGTTCCGCCAGCGAACTGTGGTACAGGAGCGCCCGGGTCTTCGCGTTGTTCAGGAGGTATACGAGTTCCTCGTCGACATAGCGGTAGTTGACGTTGAAGGGCGCCACCCGGGCCTTGTACGCCCCGAGCATCCCCTCGAGGAACTCGTTGCCGTTGTAGAGGTATATGCCGAGGTGGTCCTGGCCGCTACGCCAGTCGTCGAGCGCGCGCCGCTCCGTGTGGCAGCCGAGTCCGTGTTCGATGAGGAGGTTCGCGACGCGCCGGGTGCGGCGGGTGAAATCCGCGTAAGTGAACCTGCGGTCGCGGAACACGATGGCCTCCCGGTCGGGGATCGCTTCCGCGATGGCCTCGTTGACGGTGGCCAGGTTGTAGTACAAGGAGCGTCCCTCCGCAGTCGTTCGTGTAGCGAAGCCGTTGCCCGGGTTCGCAAATCAGGTGGAACAAGGTCCGGTGTTGAAGGTCCAATTAATCTATCAGTCTGTCAGACTTGCCGCGACAGCGGCAAGATCGACGGGGTGACAGGTGGGCGACAATACGTTGCACAATCGCGATAACCCCTTTTTTCCGGTCGTTCCGTTGAATATGTCCGAGCCGCTGCCGAAGGTATCCCTTGGCAACTGAAACAGGTGACGTTGCACCGCTGACGGGGATGGATCCCGCTTCTTCCACGGTCGCTGGACGCGCATCACGTTTTCGACGCTTCCTCCGCCGCCGGTGGTGGACGGTCATCGTTGCCGTGCTGGCGTTGTCGGCCGGCGGCTGGTGGCTGGCCTCCCGGGACGCGGCGGACGGCACATCGCCACCGCTGCTGGTCGAGGTGGTTCGCGGCGACATCGAGGACGCGGTGACCGCGGGCGGCACGATCAAGCCGAGCACCATTGTCGAAGTCGGCGCCCAGGCGAGCGGCCAGTTGGAGAAGGTCCATGTCGTTGTCGGGCAGATCGTCGCCGAGGGCGACCTCCTGGCGGAGATCGACGCCACCGTGCAGATCAACAGGGTGGAGCAGGCCCGGGCCGGGTTGCGCGCCACCGAGGCCCAGCGCGAAGCGACCGAATCGTCGCTGACCCTGGCCAAGGCGAATGCCGCGCGCCAGGAACGGCTGCTGGCGGCGGAAGCCACGAGCCAGGCCGAGTACGACAGCGCCATGAACGCCCTGGTGTCTGCCCGCACGCGACTCGTGGTGCTCGAGTTGGAGATCGAGCAGAGCAGGGCGAGTCTCGCGAGCGACGAGGCCGAGCTCGGCTACACGAGCATCTATGCGCCGATCTCGGGCACCGTGGTCTCCATTGAGAGATCGGAAGGCGAGACGCTCAACGTCAGCCAGCAGACGCCAACCATCCTGCGCGTGGCGGACCTGTCCACGATGTCCGTGCATGCCGGGGTATCGGAAGCGGATGTCGGGAAACTGGAGATCGGCACCCCGGTGTACTTCACGACTTTGGGTAGCGGCGAACGGCGCTGGGAAGGATCCGTGCAGCGGATCTCGCCCACGCCGGAGACCCAGAACAACGTCGTGCTGTATCCCGTCATCTTCGACGTGTCCAACGGCGACGGCGCCCTTCTGCCGGACATGACCGCCCAGGTCTTCTTCGTGGTCTCCGCCGTTCGCGATGTGCTCAAGGTGCCGGTTGGCGCGCTCCAGAACATGCGGGACGGCACGGCCGACGTACGCGTGATCGGCGGGGACGGCTCGACCGAAGAGCGGACCGTGCGGATCGGGATGGTCAGCCGCATATCGGCCGAGATCGTGTCGGGGCTCGAAGCGGGAGAACAGGTCGTTGCCGGCATTGCCGAGGAGGAAAGCCGGGGTCGCCGGAATCGCGTCGGGGTGATCGGGTTTTGAGTGCCGTGCCGGGTGAGTCGGCTGCACTTGCGGCGCTGATCGAGCTTCGCGACATCACGCGCACCTTCGTCACCGAAGGTGGTGTGGCCGTTCAGGCGCTGCGCGGTGTCTCACTGTCCATTGGGGCGGGCGAGTTCGTGTCCATCGTAGGGCAATCCGGCTCGGGCAAGTCGACGCTGATGCACCTGATAGGCTGCCTGGACCTGCCGACCGGTGGGGCCTATCGCATCGGCGGGCGCGACGTGGGCAGTTTCGAACCGAACGGACTTGCCTGGCTGCGCCGGGAAGTCTTCGGCTTCGTGTTCCAGAGCTACAACCTGCTGCCGACCGCGACCGCGGAAGAGAATGTCGAGATTCCGGCTGTGTACGCCGGCGTGCCCCAGGGCCGGCGCCGTGCCCGGGCCCTCGAACTGCTGCGATCCGTCGGTCTCGGCGATCGCGTGGACCACTTGCCGAGTCAACTTTCTGGGGGCGAGCAGCAGCGCGTATCGGTCGCCAGGGCCTTGATGAACGGCGGCTGCGTGATCCTCGCCGACGAACCCACCGGTGCACTCGATTCCAAAAGCGGCGGCGAACTGATGGCGCTGTTTCAGGACCTCTCCCGCCAGGGCCATACGGTGATCGTGATCACCCACGATCCGATGGTCGCCGAACATGCGAACCGCCGGATCGAACTGCTGGACGGGAGGATCGTGACCGACACGGGCAAGGATGGCGTCGCGGGGACTGCGCAACGGGAACTGCCAGCCTTCGACACGCCGGACAACGGGGCGCAGACGGCATCGTCCCTTGGCGACATGTGGGCGGCGGCGCGCATGGCCATGCGGGCGCTGAGGACCAACGCCTTGCGCACGTTCCTGACGCTCCTCGGCATCGTCATCGGAGTCGCGTCCGTCATCACCATGCTGGCTGTGGGCGAGGGCGCCAGGGATCAGCTTGTCGAGAGCATCGCCGAAGCTGGCGCGGATCGACTGTCGGTATCGGGATGGGGTCAAAAGCGGCAGGTACGTTTCACCTTCGATGATCTCGATGCCGTAGCGGCAGAGGTCCCGAACGTTCGGGCGGTGATGCCCAACCTGTCGGGGACCGAAACGCTGCGGTACGGCAATATCGACCGCGAAGAAGTCACGGTCCAGGGCGTGTTTCACGACTATCCGGAAGCCGACAACTGGCCCGTCGCAAGCGGGACGTTCTTTTCCGAGCGGGACGACCGGACGCTTGCGCCGGTCGTCGTTCTGGGCGCGTCGGTGGTCGACGCCCTGTTCCCGGACGGCGATCCCCTGGGCAAGTATGTCCTGATGAGGAACACGCCGCTGCTCGTCATCGGCACGATGAAGCGCAGGGGCGGCGGCGGGGCGTTTGGAGACCTGGACAATGTCGCCTTCGTTCCCGCAAGGACCGGGGCTATCCGGCTCATGGGTTGGAAGTGGTTTAACTGGTTTCAGGTCCGGGTCGAGGATACCGCCCTGATCGATGCGACGACGAATGCGATCAGGACGCTGCTGTCGGCACGCCACGAATCGGAGGGGATCAACATCTTCAGTTCCGTCGAGTGGCAGGAGTCGATGAGCGAGGCGGTCACCATGGCGACGATGATTCTCGCCGCCATCGGTTCCATCGCCCTGCTGGTGGGTGGCATAGGCATCATGAACATCATGCTGGTCTCGGTGACGGAACGGACGCGGGAGATCGGCATACGGCTCGCCACCGGCGCGCGGCGAAGCGACATCCTGTTGCAGTTTCTCGTCGAGGCCCTGGTGGTGTGTGCGGTGGGTGGTCTGATAGGTATCGTCGTTGGGGTAGCCATCGGCAGTCTCGTCAAGATCGTATTCCCGGAACTCTGGATATCGTTCACCGGCATGCCGATGGCCGTGGCGTTCACCTGCGCGGTGGCGACGGGTTTGATCTTCGGCCTGGCGCCCGCGCGCAACGCCGCCCGGATGAACCCGGTTGAAGCCCTGGCCCATGATTAGGCGCACCCTTCTTGCCATCGCGGCGCTGCTTGCCGGATGTGCCGCCGTGGAAATGCCGGGACTGGCGCCGTCGGACATTCCGCTGGCGTGGGAAAGTGCGCCCGGTGACGGGACGCCGGCGGAGCGGGGGTGGTGGACGCAGTTCGCGGACGACGAACTGTCCGCCATCATCGCCGAGGTCAAGGCGGCGAACCTGGACCTCGGGACGGTGGCGCGCAACCTGGAAGCGGCGCAGCTGACCCTGCGCGAGGCGGGGCTCGAGCTGGTTCCCACGCCCTCCGTGTCGGCGCAGGCGAGTGTCGGGACGGACAGCAGGTCTGACGCTACCAGCACCTCGGCATCGGTCGGCGCCACCCTCGTCTACGCGGGGATCCTCAGCAAGCCGGCGCGCTACGATGCGGCCCGCGCGCACTACGACGCTGCGGCCGCCCTTGCCGCGGACGCCGCGCTGAACATCCTGGGCACCGCCGCGTCCGCGTATTTCCGCGTGCTGATCAACCGCGATCTCATCGCGGCCGCCAGGCAGAACCTCGAAAACGCGAAACAGGTCGAGCGCATCGTGCAGGCGCGCGTGGACGCCGGGACCATCACGCCGATCGACGCCCTGCAACAGTCCATCGCCGTCGAACGACAGCGCAACGCGGTAAGCAACCTGGTCCAGGAAGAGTTCGCGGCGCGTGCCGCGCTGGCCCTCCTGCTCGGACGTTCGGTGCGCGGTTTCGACATCTCCGCGCAGACCCTCGCGGGCATTCGGGTTCCCCGGGTGAAGCCGGGGCTGCCGGCCGGGTTGCTCGTGAGGCGGCCGGACCTCGTGCAGGCGGAAGCCAACCTGCGTGCCGCCCATGCCAACGTGCGCCTCGCCCACGCGGCCTTCCTGCCGGACATCACGCTGACAGCCTCGGGCAACGCCGCGAGCGACTCGCTTGCCGCGCTGATCGAGGCGCCGGACACCTTTCTCGCGACGGCCGCGAACCTGGCGCACACCCTGGCGGACGATGGCCGTCGTTCGCGTAACGTCTGGCGCGCGCAACTCTCGATGCAGTCGAGCCTGGCCGCGTACCGCAAGGCCGTTCTCGCGGCCTTCAACGACATCGAGGTGCGGCTCAGGAGCATCGCCCTGCTCGACTCCCAGGAGACAGTGGCGCTCGAGGATCGCCGCCGGGCGGAGGAGTCGTTCCGTATCGCGCAGTTGCGCTACAGGGAGGGCGTGGCCGACTACCAGACGGTCCTGTTTTCGCAGGATGCGTTGTTCTCCGCCCGCAACGCGTATCTCAACAACAAGCTGTCGCGCCTCAACGCCACCGTGGCGCTCTACCAGGCGCTCGGGGGAGGATGGGAGCATTCCCCCGAAGGCGTTTCGACGGGTCGGTAGCATGCGAGTGTGGCCTGGTGGTTCACCTTGCTTTGCTGTGCGGGGGATAATGTCGAAGGTTGATGCCGCGGAGCGGGTACGGCAATGATTCCGAAACGGGAAATGGATGATGTCCCTGCCTGAACGACACGTCGAGCGACCGGCCGGGTACCGCGCTGCGCCGGGATTCTGGGACACCGTGCGGCTGCTGGGCCGGCTGCTGGGCCAGGTCATCGAGCGCGACCGGGGCCACGACTTTCTGAACCGCATAGAGACGATACGGGCGCTCGCGAAATCGGCCCGAAACGAGGGTGCTTGGACGGAACTGCACCGCTACCTCGCGGAAATACCGAGCTACGAGGTCACCGACGTCGCGGCCGCTTTCAGCCAGTTCCTGAATCTCGCCAACATCGCGGAGCAGGACTACCAGGTGCGGAATCTCGAGGAGGATGCGGATTCGGCCTGGGCGCAGTTGTTCGACCGCCTTTCCCCCGAGCGCGTTGTCGACGCGATTGCGGACATGCGTGTAGAACTGGTGCTCACTCCGCACCCGACGGAAGTGCTCCGCCGGACCCTGATGCTCAAGTACGATGCCATCGGCGCCGAGCTGAAACGGCCCGAGCCGAGTGCCGCGCGACTTGAACGGTTGATCGCGGAGGCGTGGCACACGGAGGACATTCGCCCCGGCAAGCCGGAGCCGCAGGACGATGCCAGGTGGGGATTCGCGGTGGTCGAGAACTCGCTGTGGGAAGCGTTGCCCGCCTGCCTGCGGGACATCGACGAGGCCCTGGTCCGGCGCAACCTGCCGCCGTTGCCGGTGGATGCGGCCCCGATGGCCGTCGCTTCATGGATGGGCGGCGATCGCGCCGGGAATCCCGACGTCGATGCGCGCGTCACCCGGGAGGTGCTGATGCTGGGGCGCTGGATGGCGGCCGATCTCTACCTGCGGGACGTGGAGACGCTGCAGACCGACCTGTCCATGGCAGAATGCAATGGCCCGCTGCGCAAGCGCGTCGGCGACGATCCGGAACCCTACCGGGCGCTGCTGCGCACTGTCCGGGAACGCCTGCTGGCGACGCGGGCCTGGGCCGAGAAGCTGGATCCCGTGCCGACGCCGGATGTCTACCATGCGGCGGCGGACCTGTACGAGCCCCTGGCGCTGTGCGACGCCTCGCTGCGTGATGTCGGCATGGAAATCATCGCGGACGGCCCGCTCAAGGACACGCTGCGCCGGATCAGGGCGTTCGGGGTCACGCTGGTGAACCTCGATGTCCGCCAGAGCGCGGACCGTCACACCGAAGTGCTGGATGAAGTCACCCGCTATCTCGACGCCAGCGAACGTCAGGGCGGCTATGCGGACTGGGATGAAGCCGAGCGGCGCGCATTTCTCCTCGACGAACTGCGCGGCCGCCGCCCGCTGTTCCCCGCGGACTGGCCTGTCAGCGCGGCGTCACGGGAGGTGCTCGACACCTGCGCGGCGATCGCCGAGCAGAACGGCGACGGCGTCTCCGAGTACATCGTCTCCCGGGCGAGATCCCCGAGCGACGTCCTGGCGGTGGTGCTGCTTCTCAGGGAGAGTGGCCTGCGGGCCAACCTGCCGGTCGTCCCGCTGTTCGAGACCCTGGACGACGTGGGCCGCGCCGCCGAGGCCATCGACACGTTGCATTCGATTCCCTGGTATGCGGACTACGCCGGTGGCGAACAGCAGGTCATGATCGGCTACTCGGACTCCGCCAAGGACGCGGGCATGATGGCGGCGTCCTGGGCCCTGTACCAGGTGAAGGAGCGGCTGGCCGAAGTGGCGGAGTCCCGGGGAATCCGCCTGTCCCTTTTCCACGGCCGCGGCGGCGCCATCGGCCGGGGGCGCGTCGCCGCGCAGCCCGCGATCCTCGCGCAACCGCCGAATACCGTGGCCGGGCGACTGAGGGTGACCGAGCAGGGCGAGACCATCCGCTTCAAGCTCGGCGACACCGCGCTCGCGAGGGAGACCTTGATGCGCTATCTCATCGGCACCATCGAGGCGAGTCTCAACCCGCCGCCGGTTCCGACGGCGGCCTTGCGCGCCACCATGGGCGACCTGGCGGACCGCGCCCGCGCGAGCTATCGCGGCCTCGTCGACCAGTCCGGCTTCGTCGACTACTTTTGCCAGATCACGCCCCAGGAAGAGCTCGAGACCCTCGCGCTCGGGAGTGACCCCGCGGACCGGTCGGCCGCTGCCGGGATAGACGGCATGAGCTCGATTCCCTGGGTCTTCGCCTGGACCCAGGTGCGGCTGATGCTGCCCATGTGGCTCGGCACCGACGCGGTCCTCGCCGCGCTGCGGGAAGATGCGTCCGGCGAAGGGTTCGACGTCCTCATGGAGTGGCCGTTCTTCCGCATGCAGATCGACGGGCTCGAGTTGCTGCTGGCAAAGACCGACCTTGCACTGGTCGACTTCTATGCCGAACGCCTGACGCCCAGGGCGCACCGGGCCACGCACGAAGCGGTTCGCCAAAGGGCCGTCGACATCAGGCAGGACCTGCTCTCGCTCCTTCGCCAGGACGAGTTGCTCGCGAACAGTCCCAGGGCGCAGAACTCGATCCGCGTCCGCAACACCTACCTCGACCCGCTGCACCTGCTGCAGGCGGAACTGATCGGACGCCTGCGCGAGAACTACGACGACCAGGTGGCCGAGGCCCTGAAGATCACCATGGCGGGAATCGCCAGCGGCCTGCGGCATACGGGCTAGCCCGCATATTGCACCAAGCCGCTTGTTGAAATACTGAATATTCATTAGTTTCAATAGGTTATTACAATTTTTCAGGAATATTGCGAGGAACAAACTGCGCTGGCCGCGCCCTCGCTTGTCTTTTTTCCGCGTGCGGGCACATGGTCGCTACACCATAAGCGGCGGCTATGCTTCCGCTCCCGAGCACCCGCACGCGAAAAAAATCCTGCGCGATCATCGCGGCCCTTGATGCAACATGCGGGCTAGCGTCCGGGTGGCAAGAGAACTCGTTCGACAGCGCGGACGCTCGAATCCCTATCGCTGAGAGCGCCGGACAGGTGGCGACGAGATGCTCGCCTGCAGGTAGACCAGGGCACCCTGCCAGGGCGGCACGGAGTCGCTGCGGTAGACGCGGCCACAGCAGACTTCGAACTCCCCCGGGTCGGGGTAGTTGTCGAGGAGGTTCTGCACGCCGAGCCTGACCGCGTAGCGGTTACGGAACGTTCCGGTCGCTTCCACGTCCACCGTGACTTCGCGAGAGAACCGCTGGACGGTTGCCAGGCTCGCGTCCAGGCTGTTTTCGTATTCTCCGTAGTAGCGCGCGCGCACCAGCAGATCGAGACGATTCCAGGTGTGACGAACCGTGACGACGGCACGGGTGCCCGGCACGCCCTTTTCGATGTCATGTTCCGCCTCCGCGTCCACGTGAAGGCCGCGGCGCGCGAAGTCCGTGCGGTTGAAGTTCACCGCCGCCTGCAGGGAAGTGCTGCCCAGGATCCAGTCGGCGCGCCACGCCGCGACCACGTCGATGCCCCGGGTTTCGGTGTCCACATCGTTGGTGAAGAAGCGCACCTGCGAGATGTCGTTCGCGCCGGGAACGCCCAGAGCAACGATTTGCGCCGCTTGCTCGGGCGTCACCGCGAACTGGGAGGACAGCACGATGCGGTCGTCGAGCCGGATCCGATAGAGGTCAAGGGTCAGGTCGAAGCCGTCGAAGACAGTGGCCGCGGCGCCGAGGGTCCAGGAGCGCGAGCGTTCCGCGTCGAGCGGCATGCCGCCGAACAGCGCGGCTGCGGGGTGCGCTGGCGGGAAGACACCCTCGGCCTTCGGAAGACCACTGGGATCGATGCGCGTCGATACGTTGGTGGTGGACATCTGGCCCGGCGTCGGGGCGCGAAAACCCGTCCCCAGGGAGCCCCGCACCTTCAGCCTGTCGGTCAGGTCGTACCGCGTCGCCAGTTTCCAGATGCCGACGTCGCCGAAATCCGAGAACTCCTCGTAGCGCACCGCCACGTCGGCCAGCCAGTGCCCGGCGAGGTCGACTTCCAGGTCGACATAGCCTGCGTGGCTGTCCCGCTCGAGGTCCGAAGTGAACAACGGCGGAAAGCCCGGAAATCCGTTCGAACCGATGGGCACGGCGTTGTTGACGGGATCGCCGTCGGGGCAGAGGGAGCCGATGGCCTCGAAGCCCGGTATGCGGCACTCCACGACAGTCAGGGCATCGTCGGCATCGGCGTCGACTTCCGCCTGGGTGATCTCCAGGTTGAACGGGTCCGGGCGCGCGAAGGGACCCACGGCGTGGGACGCCGGGTCGCCTTCCCCGATTCGATAGCCCTCGCGGCGGTACTCGAAGCCGAACGCGATGGCCAGCGGGCGCGCAGGTCCGGTCTCCCGGGCGATGACGAAATCGGCGTTCGCGGCGTACTCGTCGTTGACCAGCGTGCCGGGGTGAAAGCGCGTCGGTGTTTGCGGTCCCATCGAGGGGTTCATGGTGTTGGCGATGCTGTAGCGGATCTCGTTGGCGCCGTAGCTCGCCGAAAGGTCGAAGGTCAGGTCGAAGGACAGGGTGCTCCGGCGTTCGCCCCGCAGCCCCGTCCTGACAGCGTAGTCCGTGACGTCACCGGAGAACTGCGGGGTGAATCCGGCCGGGTAGAGGGTTGCCCGGGGATCGTGGATGGATCCGTCCGCGAGCCGCACGGGCAGCAACTGGCTCACGCCGGGGCGGCGATAGAAGAAGCCGCCGGCCTGGTTCTTGATCGAGTGGCTGGCGAACCCGTAGAGGTCCGCGGCAAGCGCCGGCGCGGTTTCCGGCATGCGCACCGGGACCAGCACCGGGAGTTCGGCGTTGATGACCACGGTGCCCTGCCGTCGCTCGGGCTGGCCCCAGATCTGTGCCGGGCTCGCAAAGCGCCGCTCCCCGCCGACGCGGCTGAAGTTGTCGGCGAAGCGCGTGTCGAGGTCGTCGGGTATGCCGTCGCTGCCCAGCGCCGCCTGCACGAGTTCGCCGGCCGGAGAGTATGTATAGGTCAAGGCGTCCGGGCCGTGGTACGTGACGCCATCCACCGTCAGCCGACTGCGCGTCGCTTCGAGCGGCGTGACGCCGGAGCTTCCGATGGCAATGTCGTAGGGTTGCGAGCGGCTGGTGGGCGCCGCATCGGAAACCTGTCCGCTCACGTTGAGGAAACCGCCGGCGAAACGGCCGGCGCCTAGCGGGAAACCCGCATTGCCTTCCAGGGTCAGCTCTTCGCCGTCCCCTTGTGTATACCCTCCGGCGCGGGCGCGAAGGTCGAACCCCGAATCGTGTGCCTTCAGTTTGAAGTTCAGGACCCCGGCGATGGCGTCGGACCCGTATTGCGCTGCCGCACCGTCACGCAGCACCTCCACCGCTTCGAGGGCTATCGAGGGGATGCTGCCGACATCGACGCCGTGCGCGCCGAAGCCCCCGAGTTGCATCAGCGCCGCGCGGTGTCGCCGCTTCCCGTCGACGAGCACCAGCATGTGGTGCGAGTCGAGGCCGCGCAGGTGCACCGGGCGAATGAAGGAAGCGCCGTCGGAGATGGGCTGGCGGCGGACGCTGAAGGACGGAACGATGGCATTCAGGACTTCCACGAGGTCCGAGGAGTTGACGCTCTCCACCTGTTCCTGGTCGAAGACGTCCACCGGGACCGTCGTGTCGGAGGCGGCGCGGGGCGTTGCGCGGGTGCCGACGGTGACCACGACCTCGACGAGACCGTCGTCGGCATCCGTGCTGGCTGCGGCCTGTGCCGCGTGGCTGCAAAGACCCGCCACCTCGAGCGCACCGGCGGCGAGCGACAGCGCTATCCAGGGAGCCGCGATCATTATTCGGTTCATTGCGGCGCCAAGCTTGGGAACAACACGGCCGGAGGCCTGGACAGGGTGAACTGCGATGTGCCCGAAGGGCCGGCGGATTTCATGGGGTTAACCCCCGTCACCCGCAGCGCTCCGTTCCGGACGAACCCGGCGCAGCATCGCCGGGCCGTGCCCCTTGTCGATCTGCAGCAGTTCCGGATAGGCCCTGCTTAGCAATGCAGTGGTCAGCGCCAGCAGGGTTGCGCTAATGAGGAGGGCGATCTCGATGCCGGCGAATTCCGCCGCCGCGCTTATGGGTATGACTCCGAGGGGCGTCAAGGCGAATGTCATCATGTTGATCGACATCACGCGGCCCCGAATGTCCGCGCGGACGGCCAGTTGCACGATGCTCATGTTGAGCGAGCCCATGATCGAGCCGAACAGCCCGGTGAAGAGACCCAGAAACATCGCCCAGAACGTCGTGCTCGAGAGGGCGAAAGCCGCCAGCGCCACCGCCCACAGATAGGCGGCGGCGAACATCACGCGGCCCTTCCTGCTGATGTCGCCGAGCCTGGCGAGCGTCAGCGAACCCACCAGCGCCCCCGCGCCCATGGCCGTGAGAATGAGGCCGAGGTCCTGCGGACCCCCTCCGATCGCGTCCGCGTTGAAGGCGGGCAGCAGCATGTGGGAAGAGAATCCGAACGTCATGGGGCCGATGCTCATGATGAGGAGGCCCACGACGATGCGCTCCTGTTTCATGTACCGGAATCCTTCCCCCACGTCGGTCATCACGCTGGTGTCGCGCCGCCGGGCGGTTTTGCGCCGGTAGCGCATCATTGACGTGGCGATGATGGACGTAGTGAAGAGTCCGCCGATGACGTAGTAGACGATGCCGACGCCGGTCGTGGAGGTGGTGTCTCCCGCCGCGAACGCCGCGATCAGGGCACCGGCCAGCGTCGGTCCGAGTATCCGCGACAGGTTGAATGTAGATGTCTGCAGGGCCATGGCGTTGACCACGTACCGGCGGCCGACAAGTTCCGGAATGATCGACGACCGCGCCGGCATGCTGAGAGACATCACCGTGCCGTTGAACACGCCGAACCAGATGAAGTGCCAGAAAGTAACGTGTCCCTGGTAGACAATGGTCGCCAGCACGAACATGGCGGCGGTGCTCATCACCTGGGCGGTGATGATGATCCTCTTCTTGCCCAGGCGATCCGCGATCACGCCGCCGGCCAGCGAAAACACGACGGCCGGGAGCATGGACGACAGCATCACCCAGGTCAGGGCGAGCGGCGAGCTGGTCATGTCGTATATGAGCCACCCGCGGGCCACCATCTCCATCTGCATGGCGAAGGAAGCGGCGATGTTGGAGAACCAGACGTACCGGAAATCGGCGAGCAGCAGGGAGGAGAACATTCCCCGGGGGTAGAAGGACGCACCCCGGCGCGAATTGTCATGGCCTTCACTCATTTGTCGCGCGGCGCGAGGCCGCCTGTCCGTGGCTGGAAGTGCCCCACGGTCCTCGCCTCCGGCTCGGCCCGTGGCCCGTCCCGACTCGTTGTCAGCTCGCCCTCTCGCCGGCACCCCAGTCGATGGCATTGCGCACCAGCGCCTCGAATGCGCTGTTTTCCCAACTGCCGCGAAACTCGCTGGGAGTCTTCCGGTTCCGGGAAACGGATTCGTCCACGAACGGTTGCGAATTCGACCTCGGCGAGTGGCAGTGGCCCAGGGCGACATAGGCAACCGCGCCGTTGCCGGCCTGCTTGACGTAGCCGAGGACGCGGGTCTTGCCGTCGGCCAGGAGCGACGTGTCGGCTTCGTAGTGAAAACCGAATCCCGGCGGCGACGGGTCCCGCGGCAATTCCGTGGTCAGCAGGACTTCGGCATCGCCGATGGGTTCGACCATGTACAGTTCATCGACGGTCTCGAACGTCTCCGGCAGGCCTTGCGCCAGCGGATGCCGGCCATGCACCGCGACTTCGAATCGCCGCACCGGCGGGTGGTTCAGGAAAAAACAGCCGAGCGTCTCGTGGTGGGCCTCCCTGACCATCTGGCGTTGCGAGGAGCTGGAAATGCGAGCCGCCCGCCCGCCGCTGGTGCCGTGCAGGGCGAACCAGCGCCCGCCGTCCTCGAGCCATTCGTTCAATGTGCCGAGCTGGTCCGCCGCGGGATATGGCCCCGCGACATAGGTGATGAGAAGGCGCGTGCCGGCCAGCCACTTGTCGAGGTCTCCGAAGTCGCCGGCCACGGTCGTGGCGATGTCTTCGCGCTCCGCCAGGAAACCGAGCAGCCGCAGCCGCGCATAGTCCATGTCGTGTCCGGCGGGGGAACCGGGCGGATAGCCGCCGGTAACAAGATGCACGCGTTCTGCCATTTCCGACTCTCCTGTTCTCCCGGTTGCCCGCGTAGCCGCGGTCCCTTGTCGAATTAAACCAACGGCAACCCGCCCGCGCCACCGCGGGGACATGAATTGCGAACGCGGCAGGATGGACCCGCGTTGGCGAAGCCCGGTGAAACGCGCAAAGATAGGAAAGACGGGGTGGAGAAGCAGGGGTTAACGATGACCAACGAAACCGTGCTGGTGATGACGCCGCCGATCGACGGTGGGCTGCGCGACTGGGCGCGGCGGTTGCGGGCCGACGTTCCGGGGCTCGATGTCGTCGTGGCGGAGGATGACGTGGCGGCGCAGGAGGCCCTGGGCCGGGCGGAGGCCGTCTACGGTTGGGTTTCGCCCGGGATGTTGCCCGCGGCGGTGAAGCTGCGCTGGCTGCAGAGCCCCTTCGCTGCGCCGTTCGCGGGCTACTACTACCCGGAACTGATCGACCATCCGGTGACCGTGACCAATGCGCGCGGCATCTACTCGGACCATATCTCGCACCACATCATGATGTTCATGCTGGCGCTGTCGCGCGGCCTGCCGTACTGGGTGGCGGCGCAGCGCGAAAACACCTGGGATTCGAGGGCCCGCAGACACGGCTACGTCAGCCTGCCGGGTTCCACCGTGCTCATTGTCGGCGTCGGCGGCATCGGCGCCGAGACTGCCCGGTTGTGTGCGGCGTTCGGCGCGACGGTCATCGGTGTAGACCCGCGCCCCGAACATGACTGTCCGGCCGAAATGCACGCTCCCGACGAGCTGGACGCCCTGTTGCCGTCCGCGGATTTCGTCGTGACCACCGCGCCGCACACGCCGGAAACGGAGTTCATGTGGAATGCGGACCGGTTCCGACGCATGAAGACGTCGGCGTATTTCATCAACATAGGCCGCGGGATGACGTGCAGGCTGGATGACCTCACCGCAGCCCTCGCGGGCGGCGAAATCGCGGGGGCGGGCCTCGACGTGTTCGAGCTGGAGCCGCTTCCCGGGGACCACCCGCTCTGGCACATGGACAACGTGCTCATCACGCCGCATGTCGCGACAGGGGGCGCGGCGGACATCGCCGAACGCCGCTACGCGCTGCTCAGGGACAACGCGCGGCGATTCGTCGCGGGAGAGCCGCTCTCCAATGTCGTCGACAAGGCGCGCTGGTATTAGAAACCCGGCCTTGCCGTGGACTCCCAAGTCGCTGCACAATCGAGTGAGCATCAGGAGTCGGGACTATGAAGACAGTCAGGGACGTAATGCGGCACCGGGGCCGCGGCGTGATCTACTCGGTCCTGCCGGTCGCCAGTGTCTTTGAGGCCATCGAGAAGATGGCGGAGGAGCACGTCGGGGCGCTTCCCGTCCTGCAGGATGGGAAGCTGGTGGGCGTCGTTTCCGAACGCGACTACGCCCGCAAGGTGATCCTGAAGGACAAGTCGTCGAAGCAGACCAGGGTGTCGGAGATCATGACGCAGGAAGTCGTCACGGTGACCTCCGGCGAGCGCGTGGAAGCATGCATGGAACTCATGCAGCGCCACCACATCCGCCACCTGGTGGTGGTGGATGCGGGCGTCGTCATCGGCATGCTGTCGCTGCGCGACCTCCTCACCGAGGTCATGGCGGAACAGGCGTCGCTCATCGACCAGTTGGAGCACTACATTCGCGGCGACCAGTAGCCGCTGCGCAACGTGGCCAGGAGGCCGCGCCGTAGAACGGCACGTGGTGCCGATTCAAGGCTGGGGATCCGGGATGGGTGTGATGCGTGAGCGGGTTGGGTGTGATGGTGAGCGGGTTGGGTGGGATGGGTGAAATAGTGGGCTTGGGCGGGCATAAGACACGGCGCAGGCGAAGCCGGCGACGAATCTTATGGCGCTAGCGACGCTTGCGCGGCAATCGGACGTCGTGGTCCCAGATCCCGAGTTCGTTGACGGCGTAGACGTACCGGTATCCCAGGGGCCTCCGCTTGCGGTAAATGCGGTTGTCGGTGTCCAGCACCCAGGTCGTCTCGCCATCGAAGCGCACTGCCAGGACGGCGTGATGGGCGCGCTGGCTGCGGTCGTACACGACGACCACCCGCATGTCGTCGGCGGCGAAACCGAAATGGCGCAGCATCAGGTATTTCGCCGTCGTGAAATCCTCGCAGTCGCCTCCTTTTTCGAGGAACTCCACCAGCGTTGCCCAGTGAGAGGGGATCGTCAGCCTGCCTTCCTCGTTGCGGATGATCTTGCGCCGGTCCGCGTTGTAGCGCTTGCGGTTGACGTAGCGGTTGACGAGCCGGATCTGCTTTTCCCTCGGCAGCGCCGTGCCCTGGGCGAGAACCACGTGCAGCGACCGCGTCCGGCGCGTACAGGCGGCTTTGTCGTCGAGACAACCCTTGAGTTCGTCGAACTGCTCCGCGTGCCGGGTCAGCATATCGGCCCACGCCGCCCAGGCACTCGACTCCGCGAGAAAGTCGCCCGAATCGAATGCATAGGGCACGGCATTGGCCGCCGCGGGGAGCACACAGACCATCAGCATGGAGAGTGCTCGACGGAGCGTTCGCCGCGTTCGTCCCGGATGCGCCAGCGCCGTCCATTCGGGACGCACGTTCATTCCGGTAGCCAACGGTCCTGCCACCCCGCATCCGGTTGCGCTTCGGCGAACGGCCAGCGTTCGCCGAAGCGGCCATCGTAGACCACCTCGCGAACGGGTTTGCGGCCAAGGGGTCCGTGCCGGTCCACCGGATAGCCGACAGGCACGACGCAATAGACCTCGTTGTTGTCCGGGATGCCAAGCATGTCGCGCAGTTCGTCTTCGCGGGCGAGCGGGAAGTTGAACACCGAACCGGAGAGCCCCATGCCCCGCGCGGCGAGCAGCAGGTTCTGCACTGCCGGAAACGTGCTGCCGCCGACGGTGCTGTGGCGCCCCTTGAGGCCGAGGACGACGATGATCACCGGCGTCTGCGCCAGGTGGTGCACGAGGTGCTCGACGCTTCGGAGCGACAGCCGCTGTGATCTCGGCAGGGCGTCCAACGCTCGGGTATCCCCGCCGAAGCGCGCCTGGTAACGGCGCCAGGGGATCGCTGCCCATTCCTGCATCCTTCGCTTGTGCTCCGGGTCGCGCACCAGGACGAAACGCCAGTCCTGCGCGTTCTGCCCCGACGGCGCCCGAATGGCGGCGTCCAGAAGCTGGAACAGCACGTCGTCCGGGACGGGGTCCGGTTTGAACCGCCGCAGCGCACGGGCGCTGTACATCGTCGCGAACAGGCCCGGGTCGTGTCGCATTGCGGGCTCCTTACGGCACCGCCGAGAATTCGGAAACGTGGGCGCGCATCACGTCGCGCTGCTCGTTGACCAGCCGCAACGTGGACCCGTCGTCCCACGCGACGGCTTCGAGCTGCTTCGCGACCGATGTCCTGAGCTTGAGCCTGCTGGCTTTCCCGGCAAGCCAGTTGTCCCCGGTGTCGGGCCGGTCGAAGATCCACAGCGCGCTGTAGGTCGCGACGGCGAGCCGCGTGGCGTCGGGGGACAGGTCCGCGCCGGTGGCCATCACGACGTCGTCCCGCCGGCCGACGAGGGTCAGGACGTTCTCCCGGTCCAGGTGCTCGGTGTCCAGCCGATAGAGCTTGACGCCGGGTTCCGAGGAGACGTGCTCGCCGGGGCGGCGGTGTTTCGTCAGGAAATAGAGCTTGCCGTCCGCCGCGAACACGGCCTCGCAGTCGAAGTGCCACTGTTCTGCCGGGAACGTGCGCTGGTCAGGGTAGCGGATTGGAATGAACTTGAGCGCGCGCATCCTGGCGACGGTCCGCGGGTCGGCCTCATTGACGGCGTAGACGCCGAGGTCGCGGCGGGCGTTGCCGTTGTTGCCGACGTCGGCCAGGTACAGCACCCCGTTCGCAAGCGCGATGTCCTCCCAATCCGTATGCCAGGCGTTGTCGATCCGGTGTCCTGGCCACTCGTCGGTGGACACCCGCAGGTAGGGCGGCTTGACCGGGCGCGAATCCTTATCGATGGCGTAGACGCGCGGGAGGTCTCCGCTGTCGTTGTGTACCCAGTAGAAGTCGCCGTAGCTTGACTTCACGATACCGCTGATTTCCGGGAGTTCCGGGTGGGACACCCGGCCGGCGGGCTCGATGGCGCTCGCAGACCAGGCCAGGGCCGCCAGCGCGGGAAGCCATATCGGTGTCGCTTTCATTGCGCTTCCAACATTGGAGGACGAAACGCGCACTTTGGCGGAAACGCGTAGGGGGCGCAAACGGCGACGCGTCTTCGAGCCAGAAAGGCAGCGGCGCGATGATGCCTCCGGCGTTCATGCGGTGCGGCCGCCGCTGGCAAGTGGCCTCCTTTCGGCCACCCGCGCAATCCGGCGTAGGACGACGACCCGAGGTCTAGTAGGACGGGTTTCGCGTGTGTCCCGAATGATCTAGTAGGACGGGTTTCGCGTGTGTCCCGAATGATCTGCGAGAAAGGCAGCGGCGCGATGATGCCTCCGGCGTTTATGCGGGTCGTCCGCCGCTGGCAAGATGGCTTCCTTTCGGTCGCCCGCGCAATCCGGCGTAGGACGACGACCCGAGGTCTAGTAGGACGGGTTTCGCGTGTGTCCCGAATGAACTGTGTGTCCCGAATGATCTGAATGGATCCTGGCCCGAACCGACTCGCCTTCTCATGGCACAATCGCCTCCGCTCGCCATTGCTCCCGGAGGCGTTTGTCCCATGGAAGGTCTGATCGCCGGTCCCGACGATGCCCCCGCCATAAGGGCACCGGACCGCGCGCCCCTGACTTACGCCGCGCTCGAGGCCCAGGCGGCGCGCGCGGGCCGGGTGCTCCGAGGTGCCGGGATCGGCCCGGAAGACCGGGTCGCCATCGTGCTGCCGAACGGCCCGGCGATGGCCGGCGCGTTCGTCTGCATGGCGCCGTGGTGCGCGGTCGCTCCGCTGAATCCCGCGTACAAGGCGGACGAGTTCGACTTCTACCTGTCGGATCTCGATGCGTCGGCATTGGTCGTCGCCGAAGGCGCGGACGGTCCAGCCGTCACGGTAGCCACGCAGCGTGGCTTGCGGGTCTTGCGCCTCGAAGAGGGGAGGCAGGCGGGCGCTTTCTCTCTGTCGACAGACTCCGAAGCCCCGGTCGAGTCGCGCGGGGACGATGCGACGGCGCTCATCCTCCATACCTCGGGCACGACCTCGCGGCCCAAGATGGTCCCCTTGAGCCAGGCGAACCTTCGCGCATCTGCGCGCAACATCTCGAGCACCCTGTCACTGTCGCCCGCCGACACCTGCCTCAACGTCATGCCGCTGTTCCACATTCACGGCCTGATGGCCCCGGTGCTCGCGAGTCTCTCGAGCGGCGCTTCGGTCTATTGCACGCCGGGATTCGACGGGCTGCGCTTCTTCGGCTGGCTGGAGGCGGCTGCGCCGACGTGGTACAGCGCGGTGCCGACGATGCACCAGGCGATCCTCGCCCGCGCCCCCCGTAACCGCGAGCGGATCGAGAAAGCCGCGTTGCGATTCATCCGCTCGTCCTCGGCTTCGCTGCCGCCCCCCGTGATGACCGCCCTGGAAGAGACGTTCGGCGCACCGGTCATCGAGGCTTATGCCATGACCGAGGCGGCGCACCAGATGTGCTCGAACCCCCTGCCGCCGGCACCGCGCAAGGCGGGCTTTGTCGGTCCCGCCGCAGGTCCGGAAGTGGCCGTCATGGACGCCGATGGCGTTGCCCTCGGGGCCGGGACGGAAGGAGAGATCGTCATTCGTGGCGCCAATGTCATGGCGGGTTACCTGGCAAACCCGGAAGCGAACGCCCAGGCGTTTTTCGGCGACTGGTTCCGTACCGGAGACCAGGGCTACATGGACGGTGACGGCTACGTGAAGGTGACGGGCCGCCTGAAGGAGATCATCAACCGGGGCGGCGAGAAGATCGCGCCCCTGGAGGTGGACGCGGTATTGCTCGACCACCCCGCCGTTGCCGAGGCGTGCACCTTCGCCATGCCGCACCGCCGGCTGGGCGAAGACGTGGCCGCGGTAGTCGTGCAGGCCGAGGGCCAGGCGGTGGACGCCGACGCGCTCCGGGACTTCGCGGCGTTGCGCCTGGCGGACTTCAAGGTGCCCCGCACCATCGTCTTCGTCGATACGATTCCGAAAGGCGCCACCGGCAAGATCCAGCGCATCGGGCTCGCCTCGGCATTGGGACTGGGCGAATGAACGCCCGTCCGGGCAGCTACTCTGTCCCGCCGGGGCCGCGACGATGACCAGGGTCTGCGTATACGGCGCCGGCGCGATCGGTGGCTACCTCGCGGCCCGCCTGGCGCAGGCCGGCTGCGACGTGTCGGTGGTCGCGCGCGGTCCGCATCTCGCGGCCATGGCGGCGCATGGGCTGCGGCTCGAGACGGCGGATGGGCGGCTTGCCGTCGATGTCGACGCGACCGACGACCCGTCGACGCTCGGGATCCAGGACTTCGTCATCGTCACCCTGAAGGGACATTCGATTCCTGCCGTCGTCGATCCCATGCAGCCGCTCCTCGGCCCGGGCACCACGGTGGTCAGCGCCGTCAACGGTATCCCGTGGTGGTACTTCCACCGCCTGGACTCGCCGTTCGGCGAGCGCCACGTGGAAAGCGTCGACCCTGGCGGTGCCGTCTGGCAGCGGATCGGCCCGGAGCGCGCCGTCGGCTGCGTGGTGTATCCGTCGTGCGAGGTGGTCGAGCCCGGCCTGGTGCGGCACCTTTCCGGGGACCGGTTCGTTCTGGGTGAGCCGTCGGGCGAGCGCAGCGAACGCGTGCGGACACTCGCGTCGGTGCTCTCGGAAGCGGGCTTGCGGGCGCCGCTGCGCCGGCGGCTGCGGGACGAGATCTGGATCAAGCTCTGGGGCAACGTCGCCTTCAACCCCTTGAGCGCCCTCACCGGCGCGATGCTCGACGTGCTGGCCACGGACCCCGGCACGCGCCGCGTGGCTCGCGCGATGATGCTAGAGACACAGGCCGTCGGTGAGGCCTTCGGCGCGCGCTTTGCCATCGATGTCGAGCGCCGCATCGACGGCGCCGCCGAAGTCGGCGCCCACCGTACTTCCATGTTGCAGGACCTGGAACTCGGTCGGCCGCTGGAAAACGAGGCGATCGTCGGTGCCGTGCAGGAACTCGGCGCGCTGGCGGGCATCGCGACACCCACCATCGACCTCGTTCACGACCTGCTCCGCCAGCGCATCGCCACTCGGGACCTGGCAGCGCCTTGAGCCACTGATTCTGGTCGGAGCCAAAGGCGCGCCCTGTTTCGCCTCCGAACCTACCGCCGGAAGGCGCGACTCTACGGGCGGTACTGGCGGTCGACCTCTTCCTGCAGCGCCGCGTCCCGGGCCGCGATGAGCCCGGAACGGGACCAGGCGAGCAGGGCCCTGAGCGGGAATCTGCGGCCGGGGCAATCGGTGCGGCTGCCACGCACCTGGCGATGTCCGCCGACGACCACGTCCGGATAGCGTTGCTTGAGCTCGAGGAGCAGGTCTGTCAGGGCATCGGTCTGACGGTCGTCCGGTGGTGTTTCGGCGAAGGATCCGTCAAGGGTGATTTCGATGGAATTCGCGTGCGTGGCGCGCGCCGATTCGTTCAGCAGGGCCACGGTCTCCCCGGACGCGGATATGCGGTAGTGCACCCGGGCATCGCACGCCCCGTGATGGACCAGCACGAACTTGACCGGACCGCGTTGCAACCTGCCTCCTCGGACGGAACCGTGAACCCGGCGGGGATTATCTCGCAGGCCCGTCCGCGCGCCAGTGCGAGACATGGTCGATGTCGATCCTGATCGCGCCGGTGACCGGCACCAAGGCGTATTGCCGGTACTTGCCGCGAAGCGTCGCGAGCGCCTCGTCGAAACCGGCGTCCTCCGGCTCGACGACCGCCGCGCGGCCGTCCACCCGCACCCACCAGAGCGCGCCCCAGTCCTCTTCGTAGTGATCGACCAGGAGGCTGACTCGGGGGTTCGCCCGAATGTTTGCAAGCCGCTTCAGCCGGGTGTGCCGCTTGGGCTTGCCGTCGACCGGAACCCACAGCGCGCCGCCGGACTGCGCGAACACGACGGGAACCAGGTGTGGCCCGTCGGCGCCGGCGGTGGCGAGACGCGCGACCCGCGCGCCCGCGAGGACGTCCGCTGGGAATGTGTGCCGATCTGGCTTGCTGGACACGGCACCGGGTTGCTCGAAGGCGGCTGCCGGGTCTTGTAGGGTACCATTTGGTGGCGCGCGGTCCGGCGGCGCTGATGCCAACCGCGCCCCAGCCAATCGAGGAGATCCCATGGCCGAAGCGCTCGAAACATACCAAGCCACTGATTTCAAATACATAGGCACGCGACCGGTGCGGCCGGACGGGGTCGAGAAGGTGACCGGACGGGCGAATTTCGGAGCCGACTTCAAGCTGCCCGGCATGATCCACGGCAAGGTGGTGCGCAGCCCCCATGCGCACGCGCGCATCCGCTCCATCGATACATCCCGCGCCGAAGCGATTCCGGGGGTCATGGCCGTCGTCACTGCAGCCGACTTCCCGGACCGCACGAGACTCGGGTTCGGGCAGCGCGCGTTCAACGAGAACCTCATGGCGAGCAGGAAGGTGCTGTACCACGGGCATGCGGTCGCCGCCGTTGCGGCGGTCTCGAACCGCGTCGCGGAACTCGCCGCGGCCGCCGTCGAGGTGGACTACGACGTGCTGGAGTCCGTTACCGACGCGCTTCAGGCGATGGCGCCGGATGCACCGCTGCTGCACGAGGACATGATCACCCAGGGCCTCCCGGAGACCCCGAAGAAGCCCTCCAACATTCCCAAGTACGGCCTCATCACGAAGGGCGACGTGGAGGTCGGTTTCGCCGAGGCCGACGAGATCGTCGAGCGCACGTTCGTCACGCCGATGGTGCACCAGGGCTATATCGAACCGCATGCCTGCGTCGGCAGCTACAAGGAAGACGGGCAGTCCACGTTGTGGTGCTGCACCCAGGGGCATTTTGGCGTGCGGGACCAGACCGCCATGGTGCTGGGCGTGGACGTGGGCGACATCCGCGTCATCGCGAGCGAGATCGGCGGTGGCTTCGGCGGCAAGACGACGATCTACCTGGAGCCGCTGGCGCTGAAGCTGTCGCAGAAGAGCGGCCGGCCGGTGAAGATGGTCATGTCCCGGGAGGAAGTGTTCCGCGCCACCGGCCCGGCGTCGGGCACCGTCAACACGATCAGGATCGGCTGCAAGCGGGACGGCACTGTCACGGCCATGTCCGCCAACCTGGTATTCGACGCGGGCGCCTTCGCGGGCAGTGCGATGGGCGCTGGCGCGATGTGCATATTCGCGCCCTACGACGTGGACCACGTGCGGATCGAGTCCCGCGAGGCGGTCACGAACCGCCCGCGGGTCGCCGCCTACCGGGCGCCCGGCGCGCCGCAGGCGATGTACGCCGGCGAGTCCGTCATGGACGAACTGGCACAGCGGATCGGCATGGACCCGATCGACTTCCGGCTGAAGAACGCAGCGGTCGCCGGTACCCGCGCGGCCTACGGCCCGACCTTCGGGGCCATCGGCCTCAAGGCCTGCCTGCTCGCCGCGAAGAACCACCCGAACTACAACGCCGCATTGCCCGAAGGTCACGGCCGCGGCGTCGCGGTGGGCTTCTGGTTCAACGGCGGCAACACCTCGAGCGCCGAGGTGCACCTGACCGAATCGGGCATCGTCAAGATCGTGGAAGGCAGCCCCGACATCGGCGGCAGCCGCGCGTCCATGGCGTTGATGGCGGCGGAGACCCTGGGTGTGCCCTACGAGCAGGTGCGCGTGCAGGTCGCCGACACTGACAGTACCGGGTATTGCGCGACGACCGGCGGTAGCCGGGTCACTTTCGCGACGGGACTGGCGGTGGTGCACGCCTGCGAGGACGTGATCGCCCAGCTCCGTGCCCGTGCCGCTGCGACCTGGGATATCGACATCGACCAGGTGGAGTGGAAGGACGGCGCGGCGCGGCCGGTCGAGGGCGTCAACATCGAGGCGGAGCCGCTGTCGATCCACGAACTTGCGGCCGGGGCGCCCCGTACAGGGGGCCCGATTTCCGGCCGCGCGTCGCTCAATGCGCAGGGACCGGGCCCGGCGTTCTCGGTGAACCTGGCCGATGTCGAGGTGGACCGCGAGACCGGGAGGGCGACGGTCACGAGTTTCACCGCCGTGCAGGACGCCGGCAAGGCGATTCATCCCGACTACGTGGAAGGCCAGATGCAGGGCGGGGCGGTCCAGGGCATCGGCTGGGCACTCAACGAGGAGTACCTCTACGACGACAACGGCGTGATGGACAACGCGGGCTTCCTGGACTACCGCGTCCCGGTCGCTTCGGATCTGCCCATGATCGACACCGAGATCGTCGAAGTGCCCAACCCGAACCACCCGTACGGCGTGCGAGGCTGCGGAGAAACGCCCATTGTCGCGCCGCTCGCCGCGGTCGGAAACGCGGTCAGCCGCGCCCTCGGCATCCGCATGACGGAACTGCCCATGTCGCCGCCGAAAGTGCTGGAGGCGATTTCGGAGAACGGAGGGGATTGACCTGGGCCAGCCGGCCGCTCCGCGCACGGGCGGGTCCGCTCCGGCAGCCCACGCAGGCCGTCCGGCCCTGCCGTTGATGCCGTGACCCGACTTTTACCACTGGCGAGCCGCCAGGCTCGCCCGATTCGCGCGCGCTCAGCGCGGATGATCTTTCCGCAAGGGGCATCTCCATGAACAACGCCCGACGATGGAGCTACGCGGTAGGCGACTTCGCCATCAACCTGTACTTCATGTCGGCGATGACCTTCCTGCTGTTCTTCTACACGGAGGTGTATGGACTGTCGGCCGCCGTCGCGGCCGGGGTATTCCTGGTAGCCAGGGTCGTCGATGCGGTGACCGACCCCGTGATGGGATTCATCGCGGACCGCACGCGCAGCCGTTGGGGAAAGCTGCGCCCCTACCTGCTCTTCGGGCCGCTTCCCCTCGGGCTGATCACCGTCGCGACGTTTACCGTCCCCGGTTTTGGTGACTTCGGCAAGGCCGTCTGGGCGTATGTGACCTATGTGCTGTTCGGCATCGTCTATACCGCCGTGACGATTCCGTATGCGGCCATGACGGCGGTACTGACGAACGACTACCAGGAACGGACGGTCCTCACGACGTTCCGTATTGGCTGCGCGTTCGCGGGAGCGTGGGTTGTGTCGGTGGCCCTGATGCCGATGGTGGGCGGCTTCGGCGGTGGAGCGGGCGGATTCCAGGCCGCGATGGTCCTGTTCGCCATCGTTGCGACGGCCCTGTTGTGGGTGACGTTCGCGGGCACCGAAGAGCGCATCGCGCCCGTCCGTCCGTCGCAGCGGCTCTCACTGGCCGACGGCACACGGGCGTTGGCGACAAACTGGCCCCTGATCGTCATCGTGCTGCTTTTCACGCTGGGCATGCTCGCGTTTACGCTTCGCCAGACCGCTGCCCCGTATTACTTCAAGTACAACATGGGGCGCGAGGACCTGTTGTCGCTGTACCTGGGCGTAACCCTGCCGGCCATGTACCTGGGCCTGGTCGCGGTGCCGTGGCTGTCCCGGCGTTTCGGCAAGGCGGGCGGAATCCGCGTCGGTGCGGTGGTCGCGATGATTGGCGCCAGCGGGTTTTACTTCACGCCCCCGGACAACGTCGTGATGGTGTTCGTCTGGGGGTCGGTGCTCGCCATCGGCGGCGCCCCGATCGCCGTGCTCGGATGGGCGATGATCCCTGACACGGTGGAGTACGCGGAGTGGCGCACCGGGGTGCGGGCCGATGGTCTGATCCTCGCCACGGCCAGCTTCTTCCAGAAGATTGCCAAGGCCGTTGGAGGTGCCGGTGTCGCCGGCGCGCTGGCGTTCTTCGGCTACGTCGCCCACGCGGAGCAGTCGGAGGAGACCCTCGAGGCGATCCTGTGGTCGATGTCCGTGGCGCCGTTCGTCATCCAGGTCCTGCTGATCGGCGCGTCGTTCGCCTATCGCTTGGACGAGCATGCGCATGGGCGTATCGTGGAGACACTCAAGGGAAGACGGGACCCAGCCGCATGAAGACCTGCCTTGCATTCCTTTTCCTGCTCGCCGCGGCCTCGAGCCATGGCGCGGACGGCGACATCCCGCCGGCCCTGCTCGGCGAAGGCGGAGCACCGGGTGGCGAGACGCTCAACTACCACGGGGAGGCGAGAGGTTACCTGGCGTTGCCGGAAAGCGCGGGCCCGCACCCCAGCGTGATCCTGATCCACGAGTGGAACGGACTGGTGGACCGGGTCCGACAGGTAGCCGATGCGTTCGCAGCGGAGGGCTATGTCGCGCTCGCGGCGGACCTCTACAGCGGTCGCACGGGCGCCAATCCCCGGGAGAACATGGCGCTGGTCCGCGAGACGCTGGCGGAGCCCGATGCCATCATCGCGAACCTCGATGCCGCCGCCGCATACCTTGACCAGCGGCCGGACACGACGGGCAAGGTCGCCGCCATCGGCTGGTGTTACGGCGGCGGCGTCGCCCTGAGCTACGCCCTCGGCAGCGAGCACCATGACGCGACGGCGATCTTCTATGGCCGCCTGCTCGACGATCCCGAGCAACTCGCGAAGATTCGCCACGAGGTATACGGCACGTTCGCCGGTCAGGATCGCGGAATCCCGCCCGAAGCGGTGGACAGGTTCGTCGAGGCGCTCCGCGCGGCCGGCGTCCCGAACGACGTGCACATCTACGATCCGGTCAGCCACGGCTTCTGGCTCTACGTGGACCGCGACCCGGAAGTCAACCTCGAGCCGGCGGCGGACGCCTGGCAGCGTCTCAAGGCCTACCTGGAGCGCACTCTCCGCTAACCGCCCCCAGTGAATCGGAGACTTGAATCGGGGTGAATCGGGGAGGGTGAATCGGGGACAGGGGTGAATCGGGGACACACACAGTGAATCGGGGACACACACATTTTGGTTCTCACGTGACAAGGGTGAATCGGGGACACACACACTTTGGTTCTCACGAAACGGCTGGGCTTAGGCTGACACGCGAGGCGACAACCTCGCGCAGGTGGCCCGATACACGTCTGAATCGGGGACACACACATTTTGGTTCTCACGAGGCGACTGGGCTTTGGCTGACACGCGAGGCGACAACCTCGCGCAGGTGGCCCGATTGCGGCCGCACACGCCAGTCCAGGAAGCGGGTGTTTCTCGGTGGTTTCCCTACAGCAGATGACCCGGCCGGCGTCCCGTGATGACCCGTGTGTTGAAACCGAGCCAGTGCATGCGGCCGATGTAGCGGGCGTGCTCGATCTTGAAACATCGGTCCATCACGACATCGAGGCCGCCGGCCCGGGCGACTTCCGCGGCCTGGTCGCTGATCACGCCGAACTGGAGCCATAGCGCCCCGGCACCGACGACTATTGCTTGGCGAGCGATATCGACCGCTGCGGAGGGATCGCGGAACACGTCAACGACGTCCACCGTCTTCGGAATGTCCTCAAGGGATGGGTAGGACCGAAAGCCCATGATCTCGTCTTCCCTGGGGTTGACGGGGATCACTTCGTAGCCGTGCCGGTCGGCATAGAAGCCGACGAAATTACTTGCCCGCAGTTCGTTTGGTGACAGGCCGACGATGGCGACTGTTCGAGCCTGGTGAAGAATCCGCTGGATCGTCTCCGGGTCTTGGTATTCAGGCGATACGGGCAAATGCGGCCTCCAGGTCCCAGATGAGATCGTCTATGTCCTCGATGCCGACCGAGAGCCGGATCGTCCCTGGACCGATTCCCGCTGCTGCCAGCTCCTCCTCGTTCAACTGCCGGTGTGTCGTGCTGGCCGGGTGGATGATGAGGCTCTTCGCATCGCCGACGTTGGCAAGATGCGAGAAGAGTTCCACCCCGCGGATGAACTCCTGTCCGGCTTCCCGCCCGGCGGCGAGATCGAAGCAGAATACCGCGCTGGCGCCCTTCGGCAGGTATTTGGCTCTCAAGGTGCTGTAGGGACTGTCGCCGAGGCCTGCATACCGTACGGCGGTCACTTCGTTGCGTCCCCGCAGCCACTCGGCCAGGGTGACAGCGTTGGCGACATGGCGCTCCATCCTCAATGGCAGCGTTTCGATCCCCTGCATGAATAGGAACGCGTTGAACGGACTCATGGCACTGCCAAGATCCCTCAGGGTCTCTGCGCGCAGTTTCATCAGGTAGCCGTAACCGCCGAAAGTCTCGTGGAACGCGAGTCCGTGATAGGCGGGAGAGGGATCCGCGATGACTGGGAACTTTCCGTTGGACCAGTCGAACTCGCCCGAGTCCACTACCACGCCGCCGATGCTGGTGCCGTGGCCGCCGAGGAATTTTGTCGCGGAGTGCACGACGATGTCGGCGCCCCAGTCGATGGGCCGGCAGAGGTAGGGGGTGGCGAAGGTGTTGTCCACCACTAGGGGAATGTCGTGGCCATGCGCGATAGCGGCCACCAGTTCGATGTCGAGGACGTTGCCGCCGGGATTGCCGATGGTCTCGGCAAACAGGAGTTTTGTCTCCTTGGTGAGTGCCGCCTTCCAGTTCTCCGGTAGGTCCGGATCGACGAATGTGAGCCCGACTGACATCTTGCGAAACAGGTGCTTGAGTTGCGTCACAGTACCGCCGTAAAGCGCAGCTGACGCGACCACGTGGTCGCCCGGATTGAGCAGGGTGAAGAACGCCGCCGACTGCGCCGCCAGTCCGCTGGCGAAGGCGACCGCACCGATCCCGCCTTCTAGGTTCCCGACGCGCTCTTCGAACGCCGCGACGGTGGGATTCATGATGCGCGAATAGGTATTCCCGTATTCCTGCAGATTGAAGTACGCGGCCGCGGACGCTGGATCCTCGAACACGTAGCTACTCGTCTGGAAGATCGGTACCGCGCGGGCGCCCGTATTGGGTTCCGGCCGTGCCCCCGCGTGCACGCTACGGGTATGAAACCCGAATGAACGCAAGGGTTTCTGGTCGGGATTCTGCATTGGATACCGTGCGAACTATGGCGCGCGCACTCTACCACTTATGTGAGCTGGGACACATGGCATTCCTCTCGACGCACGGCCCGCGAGGGCCCGGGATGAGGGCCCGGGACACACGACGCACGAGGGACGATGCCGCGGGAAACACGACGCAGGGCCTGGCGCAGACGCAGGGCCTGGGACACACAACTGTTCGCGACTGTTCGATGCGACAATGGAGAGGGATGTCTCGCACGGGTTCTTCAGCGATCGCTCACGATGGATGGGCGATATCGATTCCACTACCAGACTTGCGGGGCGGTAGGGGAGGCAGGGCGTTCACGACAGCGGTGGACACGGGCGACTGGCAACTCGCGTTTGGTTGCGGAGTCGGACCCTTGTGGTCACAGGGTCAGGCGCGGGCACGCGGAGGCATGCCCGCCCGTCAGGTGGGAAGAGGTTCTATGCGACGCCGGAAGCCGCGGTTGGTCATCCATCGCTCTAGCTGCGCTTTGGAGCCATAGGCACGCCGACGTCTGGCGAGGGACTGTATCGCCGCGATCCACCGGTCCTCACGGTCTGTCGCCACCTCGGCTTCGATGACCGTTTCCAGTCGCTCGATATAGGCGGCGAGAGTCAATCCGAGGCGCGGCGACGGGTTGGTGTGCGTCGACTCGCGCTTGCCGGTGCGCTTCAGGCCCGATGCCAGCGGGCGCAAGAAGTCCGCCAGTGACGTTGGACTGTTCTCAATCAGTCGGGCCTCTATTGATGTGTGCCGGCACTGCGCGAGCCGTCGTGCCAGCTTTGCCCGCACCGGATTCAAATCGACATAGGCCATTGCCGCGATCACGGCCTCCTCGCTCAGTAGAGCGCCGGAATAGAAGCGCTGCTCAAAGAAGTGGCCCTTGCAGCCGTCTTCTTCGTTAGCCCGACGCGCGATTGGTTGCTTCAGGTGCTTCATAACGCAATCGAAATGATCCAAGGGGTTGCGCCATGTTTCATCGCATCGCTTATTTTTCTGATAACTCTATGTATTAATTAGTTTTATGGTAAGAATGGGTCGATCTGGGTCAGGCGGGATCGCCGTGGAACACGAGCGTATTGTTGTAATAAAATGTTGTAATGGAAGCGCTCTGCGCGTAGGATGGCGGCTCTCTTCGACGATATGGAGAAGGTCGTTGAAACTTAACGCCAAGGCGATCCCGAACCTGCCGACCGGACGCCACGCCGATGGCCGGGGACTATATGTCATGGTGCAGAAGCGCGGTACGCGCTCGTGGACGCAGGTGGTCCGGGTCGACGGCAAGCGCCTCGACCTGGGTCTCGGCGGATACCCGGAGGTGTCGCTGAAGGAAGCCCGGCGCATTGCTACGAACAATCGGGCGCTGGCGAAGGGTGGCGTCGACCCGCGCCACCCGAACGGTGTCGCGCTGTCGTTCGCCAAGGCGAACAACGAGTATCTTCGCTGGAAGCGATTCCCGCCGCCGGTTGCCGGCAACCGGCTGTCGAACCAGCGCTACAAGTGGGACTACACGATGTCCAAGCATGTGCTGCCCCGTATCGGCTCTGTGCCGGTGGCGGAGGTGACCGTTCAGCAGGCCGCGGCCATCGCGTCGGCGATGATCGAGACGCCGTCGGCCGCGAAGTTCGCGCTGTCCTGCGTCGAGCGCGTGTGCCAATGGGCGATCGACAGCGGGCATCGGGAGATGGCGAACCCGGCGAGCGGGCCGAAGCGGCAGATCGACGTTCCGCCGCCCACGCACGCGAGCTTCCTGCCGGTCGGTGAGATCGCCGGCGAGATCGGGAAGGTCGACGCCTCGAGCTGCTCCGAGGCGGTGAAGCTCGCGATCCGGTTCACGGCACTGACGGCGAAGCGGCTGTGCGAGGTGCGCCGGGCGATGTGGGGTGAGGTCGACCTCGACGCGCGGACCTGGACGATACCGGGACGCGCAAATGCGAAGATCAAGGAGGACCACGTCGTGCCGCTGTCGGGCGCCGCGATGCAAGTCTTGCGTCGTGCGCTCGAACTGCCGCAGTCGCACGGCGTGGTTTTCACCAACCCGGGATCGGGCGACGGCGTGATTCCCGACTCGACGATCCGGCGGGCGATGCGCCGTGCGGGCGTGGCGATGTCGCCGCACGGGTTCCGCTCGACGTTCCGCACGTGGGCGCAGGAGGGCGGGGAGAACTGGGAGGCGTCGGAAATCAGTCTGAGCCACCGGGTCGGCGGGTCGGTGGTCGCGAGCTACGCGCGTTCGGACATGCTGGAGATGCGCCGAGCGCTGATGGAGCGATACGCGGAAGCGCTGGGAGTCTGATAACCGGACTTCGTAGCAGCATTCGCGTCGCAGCTTCCCGACTCCATATTATTGAGCAGGGGATCGGGGTCGATCCCTTGACATTGGAAAGGGGAAGCGGTGGTAGAGTCTATCTGTCCGCGTATCAACGACGAATGTAGTCGATTAACTCGCGTTAACCGAGTCTTACGCTACTTATTCTCTATATGCAAGCGGTTTCTGCAATATTTTCTCCCATTGCCTCGGAGGCGGGCCACGGCGCCCCTGGAGGCTTCCTGCCCGCGCACGTAGCGGCCCGGCATCGCGGGCGATGTCCAGCGACCGATCACCTGTAGCTCCGCCAGCGACACCCCGCGCTCCGCCAGGGACTGCGCGGCGCCGACGCGCAGCGAATGTCCGGATACCCGCCGGGCGATTCCCGCCTCGGCCGCACGGCGCTTGATCGCCGCGCGGACGGCGCCCGTTCCCAGTCGCGCGGCCTCGATGGTGGCCCCCCTGACGGGACGGAACAGCGGCCCGGATTCGATGCCGGCGGTCGCCATCCACCGCTCCAGGCGTCCGGCGGCGTCGCTGCATACGTGGAGAACCGCGCCCTCTCCATGCTGGTCGGTCTTGCTCCGACGGATATTAACGAGCGCCGAGCCGTCCGGCTGCGGCGACACGTCCTCGGCGTCCAGATGAGAGACCTCCGAGACGCGGAGAAGCGCGTGGGAAGCGACGCCGACGAGCGCCGCGTCGCGCAGGCCACGCGGGTCGCCGCGGGCCTCGGCGCTTTCGCTCATCCTGTCGGCGTCCTCCCAGAGAAGGGCGCCGGCCTGTCCGCGTCCCCGACCGCCGGCTTCGCGACGGTACCGCGCGAGACACTCGAGCGTCACGGGTCCGACAGGGTGTTCGCGGCAATGGTATCCGGCCCTTGCCAGATCGCGGACCGCGCGGCGAAGGGCGGCAACCGCGAGCGCGGCGCTGGCCGGGGCCAGGCCCCGCCGGAACATCTCGTCGAGGTACCTGGCGAGGAAGCTGTCGTTCGGCGGTCGCCCGCCCAGCCAGTCCTCGAAGCGCCGCAGCGCGCCGGCGTACGCCTTGCGGGTAGTGGATGCCAGGGCCGCGGTGTGAAGCTGACGGATCGCCAGTCCCATGTCGAGGCACGCCAGGGTTCGCGCCGCGCCGCGCGGGTTCCTCTCCAGACGTCTCGCGACGCCGCGAACGAAGACGAGCAGCAAGGGTCGCAAGCCAACGTGCCCGCTTGGGAGAGTCGGGTCGCCAAGGTGGGCTTGGGGTATGGGTCCGGGGGTCATGTCTACATCTCTCCGCTTCGGTTAACGCGAGTTAAGCGTAAGCTCGCACGGCGGAGACGCTGCGTTCAGTCATCCGAAAGGGGAGTAAACGCCATGGAGGTTAGACCAAGATTTTCGACCTGGCGGTTAGCAGCAAGGGAAGAAAGGAGCAAGGCGCGATCGGGAAAGGCCGCGTTCGCGGTCTGGAGGTGGCCGTTGAGGGCCTGCCTGACGCGGGACGACCAGTTACCTGGACGATCCGGCACTGCCGTTGGAGGCAGGTTCGGAAACCCGGAGAGAGTGCCGTTCTGGGAGAGGAGGGGGATGAGAGGCGTGAAGGCCTCGCCGCTTCTGCAGATCGCGCTCGTCAGTGGGTTGTTTTTTGCTGGAGCGGCGGAGGCTCAGGGGTCGGTGGCGGGTTGGTACAACGCAACCTGCAACAGCCCCAAATTTACGTCGTTCAACTCCGTTGATGAGGCCTGCAGGGCCTCCGGCATCAAGGCCTACAGTCTAGAGAGCGAGAATTTCGACATCTGCCACTTATGTGGCGTTGATACGCCCACGCCCGGCCCGGTCATAGTTCTGCGGCCCTGCCCGTCGGGCCAGCACGGGCACGGGTTGTATTGCCACGCAAACCATGTCTGCACACGGGACCAAATCGGAGGGGGATCGCAGGACTGCGTAACGTGCGGGGACGGGAAGGTTCCGAATGAGGACGGGACGGCGTGCCAGTCCTGCCCGTACGGGGAGTCGCGCAGCTCGCCCGGCGTCTGCGCTGCCGACGCCTGCGGTCTCGCCGGGATCGACTCCGCCGCAGCGGGGGACCTTAGTGGAGTGAAGAAAGAACCCAGGGAGCGCGGGCGCGCATTCTACTGCCTCAACAACCAGATCGGCAAAACCGGATGGTCGTTTTCCGGCACCGACGCATGCTACGTCGAAATCAGACAGAAATATCAGCGGTCCTGCTGGCCGGCTTCCTCCCGGCCGTCCGATGGCTGCAACCTGGCGGCGATTCACACGCACCCGTACTTCACGAAGGCTGACGAAGGTACGATCTGCGGCGGAAGGCGCATCAATGAGAGGCGGGCAATCGAGGAAAACAACAACGGCATGTCGTTCGGTCCGAATGACCTCGTATACTCCCTCGTCAATGGCGTCGATAGCTACGTCGGGGTGTCCGACCGCTCCTGCGTGCAGGGGGACCGGGTCACCTCCGGGAGGGGCGTGCCGGTTGTGGTGTCGGGAAGATGCACGGACACGCCCTTGCCGCACACACCATGGAGCGATCTGCCATGAAGAAGAAGTCGATGTTCAATCCCCGCGGTTGGCTGGCGGCCGCCGGCCTGCTCTGCGCCACCGGCCCGTGGGCCGACCCCGTCCCCACGGGGCCCATTTCCGAATACCTCGTCCACTGCCGTTCGTGGATGTCCTTTTCCGCCGAGGCCTGCGCCCGGCTCGGCGACCGGCTCGCCGCCGTGGAGCGGCCGACTCGCGCAGAGCGGCTCGCGCTCCTCATGGCGCGGGGCACGCTGGCGCGGAGCGCGGGGCGCGAGGCGGACGACTGTCCGGGCCTCGCCGCCATCGCCGCAGACCATCCGGACTACGCCTACGCCCTGTATTTCCTTTCGTACTGCGTGCCCAAGGACGCCCCGCCCGGCGAGGAGTCGTCCGTCGGCCTGCTGAAACGGGCTGCGGAAATCGAGCCGGACAACTATCTCGTTCTCGAGCGGCTTCTCTGGCAGGTGGAGGGACTTCGCCTCGAAGCGCCACGCCTTCCCGGGAGGGGTCCCGATGCCGATCCCGCCACGCTCGCTGCGTGGCGGGAGGCGATGTACGAGGCTGGGAAAGCCCGCGCGGTCTGGTGGCAGGCGGTCCTGGAGGACGCCGAACCCGACGACACCCTTGCGGAGGACTACTTGCAGGCTACGGTCTGGGAAGGTCCGCTGGATGCCGGCCACCGCATCTACGCGGCGGCGATGCGCGTCGGCGACCTGGCCGCCGCAGAGGCCATCCAGGCCCGACTACGCCGGGACTTGGGGCTCGACGCGCTCGACTACGGCGCGGAAAGCGCCCGCGCCAGCCTGGCGCTTGCCTGCCAGCCTGTCCTGTACGGCTACCTGGGTTTGGAGGACGCTTGCCTGTCGGGCGTCGAGAAGCTGGCGGCACGGGCCTCCGCCGACGGGGTATCCCTCCCGGGCTACGTGCTGAAAGTGGTGGACGAAGCCACCGGGATTCTGCGCCGCCAGGCGTGCGCCGCGAGCCAGGGTGAGGCAAGCGGCTATGGTGGCATGTTGGTGGTACGCCCTGACGAATGCTGGCCGGAGTTGACGGAGACCCACGCGGTGGGCCGACTGCGGACGGTCCTGGAGCACCACGACGGCGCGTGGTCGTCGGAGCACCACCGCGTCCTCGCGCAGGGTTTCCAGGGCGGCGATGACCGCCTGGAAGGCCTGCGCTCCGCGCTGCGGGTGGACGCGGGGAACGCGCGTGCCCGCTGCGACCTGGCTACCGCGCTGGCTGCGCGGGGCGATACCGCAGGGGCCGACGCCCTCGGTGCCGTCGACGCGAAGTGCCGGGAGTTCGGCGATTTCGCGTGGGGGGACATCTCCGCGCCGCCTTGACTGCGCGCGCTCGAAACCCGCAGAGAGCTTGTTGCCGCCCTGCGGGCCAAGCGCGCTTTCCTTTTTTTACCGGACGTCGTACGTTCTGTGGTGTAGTCCAGCACGGCGACAACAACGATGTCATCCCAGAAGCCGAGCTTGAGGGGGAGACACGGCCATCGCCTGAAGTCGCTGGCGTTCGTGGAGCAGGTAGGCGTTCTTCGGCTGATTGACGCCATTGGTGGCTGGAGAGGACGATAATGCCGGTCAGGTGTAGATGGCGAAGACTGAAGAGTTCGCCCCGTCACTACCCGCCGTTCCCGCACGCCGTCGCACGTCCGGTGCACCATTTCGCCGAACTTGGGAGAAATCCGGTAGTGACGGGGCGCTGAATCGGCCTCCGGGCCAGCGGCGGCAAGCGTTTCGGTAAGAAAAAAGTTGGTGCCGGCGTGGTGACGCGGTGCTAGAGTGCCCCGCATCACTCAGTCGCCACAGGCGACGTGCCGGGACGGAAGAGCCCGGCGTGATGGCGTCACCAGAAGGTGACGACCCAGTGCCATGCTGCAACGCTGCAGCGTAGGCGGTCGACGCATCGCAAGGCACGGTCCGCCACATCCGCGGTAGCGCGCGGATGGGGGCGATACCACCGACGGCCAGGAAGCCGCAAGGCGCGGAAACGCGCAATGCCGGGGAAACCGGTGTGGCGGCGGATGGATCGTGGTGCGACGCATCGCGCGGGACGGGGAGCGATCCCCGTCGTGCCTGAACGAGGGCAGCGCGCGGCGCGGCGCGTGCCGAACAAGGCTGGCGGGCCAGATGTCGGAAGACACGCCGCGGCCGCCGCAGGAGACGGCGAGGGAATACGCGTCGACGGGCATTGCCGCACGAGAGTGCGGGGTCCGGACACCCCGACGGGTGCCGGGTCGCCCATTAGAACTCAACGAACCACGCTTCGCTCCCGGCCGCGATCGCGGCCGCGGGGCGCGGCCGACGCGGCGACCCCGCGCTCATCCAGAACTCCCGCGAACGACCTGCCCGTCGGCGACGGCAGTCGCATTTACGATCCCGGTAAGTGGCGTTTACCAATTTGGTAAGAACGCCGTCGTTGACGCTCGCGGACGCTCTCTCTAGCTTCGGAACCCAGTCGCAAACTCTCCTCGGGAGGAAATCCGAACCGATGCGCCAACTGCACTTCGACCTGCTTCGGCTGCTGGAGGACGACCGGCGGGGCTCGCACGCCACGCGGCGCGCCCGGCGCTACGTCCTGGCGCAGGCGGCGGAGACGCTGCACGGCCTCGGCTACCGGGGCCTCAAGGCGCGCGGGTTCAAGGGCAGGCACGTGGATGCGTTGGTGGCAGAGTGGCGGTGCCAGGGCCTGTCGGAAGGCACGCTGAAAAACCGCTTGGCGCACGTGCGTTGGCTGGCGCGGAGGATCGGCAAGCCGGGCATCGTGCGGAAGGACAATGCGAGCTACGGGATCGGCCAGGCGTGCGCGACCTGAACTGGGACTTGCTCCAGCTGCAGCGGCGGGCCAGCGAGGACGGGTCGCACGCGACGCGGCGCGACCGGTCCTACGCGCTGGTGCAGATGGCGAACGCCCTGCACGAGGCGGGCTACCGCGGCCTGCGGGCGAAGGGGCTCAAGGGCAAGCACATCGAGGCATTGGTGCGCGACTGGTCCGACCGAGGTCTGAGCGACGCCACGATGATGAACAGGATGGCGCATGTCCGCTGGTGGGCGGACCGGGTCGGCAAGGCGAATATGGTCAAGAGCAATGCCGACTACGGCATCCTGCCGCGCTCGCACCTCGCGAACGGCACTAGGCGGCGGGACCTCGACGAGGAGAAGCTGGCGCTGGTGAAAGACGAACACGTCAGGATGGCGCTGCGGCTGCAGTCGGCGTTCGGTCTTCGCCGGGAGGAGGCGATCAAGTTCTCTCCACGGTACGCGGACCGCGGCGACCGCATCGTGGTGAAGGCGGCGACCGCCAAGGGCGGCCGGGCCCGGGAGGTGCCGATCCTGAAGGACAGCCAGCGGCGGCTGCTCGACGAAACGCGGCGCCTCGCGGGAGGCGGGGCGATGATCCGACCCGACCGCAACTACGCCGATCAGAGGCGGGTGTACGAGGAGCAGACGAAGGCGGCGGGCTTCGATCACATGCATGGCCTGCGTCACGCGTACGCGCTGGACCGCTACGAGCATCTAACGGGCTGGGAGGCACCGGCAGCGGGCGGACCGGCGCGGGGCGAGCTGAAGGGAGAGAGCCGGCGCATAGACATCGCGGCGCGCAAGCGGATCTCTTCAGAGCTCGGGCACGGACGCATCGAAATAGTGCGGCAGTATTGCGGTTAGTGGGGCGCGCAGAGGCACGCCCGGCGGATCAATCCCGCGTTAGTGGCGGCTCACGCGCCAGCCGGTGTCGCTGATGGCGTGGCGCCACTCCTGGGTCTCCTTCGGCTCCGGATCCGGCAACGGCGACCAGTATGCCGCTGACGGTTCCGGCTTCGCTTTCGCGTTCCAGGGCGAGACGCCGCGGTCGAGGTTGCTCGCGCGGCGGTGGACCTTGTCGGGCTTGGCGGCGAACTCGTCGAGCGCCGCGGCGTCGATGGCGTCCCGGCGCTTCCGCGCGCGTTCGATGTCCCGGTCTTCGCGGCACCGCGCGCAGAGAAAGTCGCCCTCGAGACGCTTGCGGTAGGCGCACCGCCGACAGCCGCCTCGGGCGACAAAGTGCGCCCTGCGCCGCTTGCACGACCGGGCGCGGCGATCGAGGCATCGTTGGCAGGCTTTCGCTAGTTCGCCGTTCTTCTTGATCGCGACCGGGTGCTTGCAGCGTTTGTGGCAACAGCGGGGCAAGGCTTGAGGGCGGTCGGACGGACGAACGTAGTCGGGGGGAACGGTGGCGCTCCACCGGGCGCGCAACAGTTCGAGGTCCATGGTGATCTCCTGTTCTGGGTTGCGACGCGGAATGCGTCGGTGCCCGAGCGGGAGGCATGCGCGCGCAGGCCGGTCACCTCGCGTGAGCGAGGTCGGAGCGCGAGCGGAGAACCGGTCCGGTTGACCGGCGAGCACGCATGGCAGACTGCTCTCGCGTCCGACGGCCGGGATGGCGTCGGGGGAACGTTCGGGGAAGGGGTTGGCGGTCGGATGCGGGACGATCTGACCGGCGGGGCGTTTGGCGGGGAGATAAGGACTCAGTGGTCGCCGCGCTGGCCGAGCGGCGCTACGATGGCTGCGCGTAGTTGGCCGGGGAACCCCGGCGTGGCCGCGGAGAGAAACCGCGGCGTGAGCAAAGCGTGCCGCTTCGGCGGAGTGGAGCTGCCCCACTCATGGCAGCAGGAGCTGCGTCGCCTTGTGCGGCGCGGCAGTTCGGGCCGCGAGGCCCACCTCCCGCTGGGTATTGGCGTCCCCGCGGGAGAGCCGGTCTGTCGGCGGGAATCCACAAGGAGGAAAGCCAATGGATCCGGATCAGGAGCGAGCGGCCGCGGAGTTGAGGCTACTCAATGCGGAAGCGGGTAAACTCGAGGCCGAAGCCGAGAAGCTGAAACCCGAGGCGGACAATCTGAGGGTGGAGGCTGGAAAGCTGGAGGCCGAGGCGCGGCAGATCCGACACAGCAGCACCACGGAGTATGCGAAGTTGGGACTGGCCGTGTTGGCGGCGGGAATCGCCGTCATGAAACCCGTGGAGAATCTGGGCTGGCTATAGAAGGCGACAATGTTGAAACGACATGATGTCATGCCGAGCGGGCTCAAGATCGACCGCGACTGGTGGCACGCCACCAAGCTGGTCATCGTGATCGCGGTCGCCCTGGCGGCGGCTTACGTGATCAACGCGACGCTCTTGTAAGAAGCGGGACGGCCCTTCCCCTCGGGGAAGGGCCCGACCGTCTGGCCGGGGAAAGCGCTCGGACCATCCTCGGAGCCGTAGCCCGGAGAGACGGGCACTTTGGTCTGTTGCCACATGGTGGCCTCGGGGAAGGGTCTTCCCTCTCTTGGGACAGATCCCTTGCGCAACGTTTGCCGAGGCAATCGACCAAAAACGAATTTCCCGGAATTAACATGCCACGAAACGACCGAACACAGCTCCAGCGCCAACACGAGAACTATTGGGGAAAGTGTTGGGCTGTTGCGCTGGGGCGATATCTGGGTGCTAGGGTCCAGTGGAATCGTCCGCCCGAGGACCCGCCTGATGTTGGTTTCAGAATTCGAAAGTACGATGGGACTGAAAGCGAGACCTGGGGCGAGGTGACGTGCGTGTACTACGACGGCGACGAAGCGGAATGGATGTGGACGACCGGAACTGACGACTACCGAGGAAAGACATACTGGGAGCCGGACGCGCCCGTGGCGAGAAGAGCCGCGGAGCTGGTAGCGCGCAAGCGAAGCAAGTACTCAGAACTGGCGAGCAGGCACGGGAGCGGACATCTGTTGGTTGTGCTGGACCATCCCATGACCACGCAGTCAACAAGAGCCAAGGCTGAAGAAGCGATACGAGAGGTGCTCTGCGGGGAGCCTCGCGAGTCGGAGCCGTTCGAAACGGTATGGCTCGGCTATCGCCTGGGGCACATGGTGGAGAATGAGCAGCACGTGTTCCAGGACGATCAACGACGCAACTTCATGAGGTGCGTCTGGACAAGGCCAGATTCGCCAAAATAGACCTATACCATGATGCTGGCTGTCCCTACGTCTACTGTAGGACGTGGCCCGGAGGCAGCTGGCAGCGGCGTTTTTTGATGGCGGCCTACTGGCGGCACCTTGAGATCAAGGATCGTGCTGGGGACTTCGTTTATCGCCGGGCTCGCAGGCTGCGCGGCTCCGAACGCTCAGGCGCGGCCGAGCGTGGTACCGTTGCCGCAACCGATGGAGGTTCATGATGGAACGTCCCTTTCGGACGGGTTGCTTGCTCACGCTAGGAATCGGGGTCGGGATCTTTCTTCTGATCTCGGGCTTGGCATTCCTGGGGGGACTATTGGGAGCGCCGTAGGACGGGTCCAACGTGCTGGATGTTGATTCGCCCACACAGGCGTTGCGGCCTTTGCGGCACGCTGGCGGCGGAGCTAAGGGCACTAAAGGCAGGAAATGCGTAACGGGACGGAGGATGGGATGGGAAAGTTGACGCTCTCGTTATCGGAACGATTTGACACGGACGACGCGAACCACTTGCGGTCCGCCTTAGAGGAACACCTGGCCGTAGGAGAGCCAAGATACCTGTTCCGGAAGTCCATCGAACCCGGTTTGACATCGGTCGTTGAGCTGCTGGGCGCAGCCGCCGATTGGTGGCCGTTGAAGGCGGCGGCGACTGTGTACCTCGGGGCGCTGGCGAAACGAGCGGCAGATGCAACTTGGACGGGGCTTGCAGAGCGGTTGCGAAGCAAGGAAGTGGAGCCCCTTAAGGACGTAGCAACAGACCTCGCACTGACTGCGAAGAAAGCGGGCACCGACGTGGAAATCGTGGTCGGCCTCGACGTGCCGGACGACTTCCAAGGCACGGCGATGGTGATCAGGACACAAGAGCCGGAAGAGGTGGCGCGGATGCTAGCGATCTTTGTCGCCAGGGCGGATGAGATCTCCACGCTGATCAGTGCCGAGGCCGCTGGGGACCAGAGACCCGTTGGCCGAGTGGAGGTGATTCTTGAAGAAGACGGACAAGTGCTTGTTAGATGGATGTCGAAGTCCGACCTGAGGATACGCGAACGACGGATCGGATAGGACTTGATTGGGCGGGAAGTACGTACGGCCCGAAGACGTTTTGGATCGCTTCCGCAGGTGTGGACAGCGGAACTGCCGAGCGCCCGTCACGATTCGAATTGACGGGCGAGCCAGGCACGCCGTCGTCGTGAACAAGCGCAAAACCGCTCGATCTGGGTCACCAGGAGTACCTTTGCGCTGGTTCATTTGGCGCAGTGAGGTACCGACGAGTCAATCGTTGCGTGCGACCATTGTCGTCCACATCATGTGAGCAACCAAGTGGATAGACAATGAGCCAACCCCCATCAGCGACCGCCCGTTGCGAGGAGATTTTGCGGAAAGAGCGTGCGTACAACGATGAGCACGAGATCTGGCCGAGCGTGAACCGCCTGATCGACCGCATGCTTGAGCGTGGAGCCGAACTCAATGCGGTGTATGAAGAGGTCTGGAACAAGCTGGAACCCGCGGCGGTTGAGCGGTTCCTGTCGATCATCCACGACGTGGGAGCGGTTTGGCATCCGCGCTATTTGAGCGATGCTCGGCAGGCGCGCGACCGCCAAGTTGAACTGAAATCAGAGATTTCGGAACTGGCGACCAAGCTTGCTGCACGGATACGCGAACGCGCGGCGCTTGGCGAATTCTCGGGCTTCTGCTCAAATGGCGCCTACCACATCGTCGATTTGATCGAACGTGCCAGCGATTCCAACGGTCGCTTCGGCTTGTATCTTCGAAGACCCTTGTCAGCATTGAGGCATCAGTACGATCTGAAGTATTGGCCATCGGTTGCAGACCTGGTGGATGCGATTGCGGACGATGCGCTCGAAGTCGACATCAGTCCCACTGACGCGATCACCGAGGCGGGGACGCGTTCACCTCGACGATCGAAGGCCGACTCGTTTCGGGCGTTACAGGGAGCGCTCGAGGAAGATCGGAGTTCAACACAGTCCCCAATCGGTTCAGAGTTCCGTCTGTCGGACGAAAACTGGGCGACGATCCTCAATGTAATTCTCGACTTGGCTCCCGACGAACAGGTCGATGGGCCGTACATCAAACGACTTCGGCAGCGGGACCGGCACGCGAAGGGCAGTGATGCAGGTATTCGTGCTCTCAGCGCGAATAGGACAACAGGACTGCATCACGAGCCGTCGTTTACGAAACTTCGAGGACAGACCTAGCAGAGAGGACGTTGGAGTGATCAAACGCCCGTCACTACCGAGGCAGACAGGTCGCAGAACGTGGCATCGCCGATGCGGCTGACCACGATGCATGGCGGGAATGCGGTAGTGACGGGGCGCTGAATCGGCGCGGTTCGACGACATCGTCGATTCCAGTCCCGGCGATATTTGGCCTAGAGAAGCCACATCGCGGATCTGATCGCATTCTTGGGGATGTGGAAGGGGATTCCGGGTCAGGCGATGCACTTCTACGAAGGGGACCGGTGCTGACGAGGTCGGCGCGGCACATGGACGCACCGGGGGAAGCTCTGCGAGCTGATGGTGCTGGGCGGCGGTCCGGACGCGGGTTGAGATACGTCAGGCCGTCTCGGCAAGCACGCGGTGGTGAAGACGGCGGGGGCGACGATCACGGCGGTGCTTGAGTGGGCAAGGATCAATGAGTACCGGTCGGAGGACTCGCCGGTGGAGACGGTGCGCCGGAGCCTGCCGAAGCGGGCGGCGGGTCCGAAGCATCACGAGGCCCTGCATTGGTCGGAGGTGGGCGCGGCGCTGGCGAAGATCGACGTCACGAACTGCGCGCTCTCGACGAAGCGTGCGATCCGGTTCACCGCCCTGACGGCGGCACGTCAGATCGAGGTGCGGCGGGCGACCTGGAACCAGTTCGACCTTGAGGCGGCGGTGTGGACGAAGCCTGCGGAGTCGATGAAGACGGGAAAGGCGCACCGGGTGCCGCTGTCGGTACAGGCACTGAACGTGCTGGAGGAGGCGCGCGGGGACGCGCGCGCCGGTGGCTACGTGTTCCCCGGCTCGCGTCCCGGCGCGATGGTCGGCAACAAGGTCATGACGCAGGCGTTGCGCCAGGCGCGGATCGCGGCGTCCGGCCACGGGTTCCGGTCGAGCTTCAAGGACTGGGCGCGGCAGCACGACGTGGACGAGTTGCTCTCCGAGTTCGCCCTGGCGCACGTCGAAGGCTCGGCGACGGTGGCGGCGTACGCGCGCGACGATCTGCTGGAGAAGCGGCGGCCGGTCATGCAGCGTTGGGCTGACTGTGTCGCGGGATAGCAGCGGACTATTCATAGCGATGTCCTCGAATGCGAGGCCGTGTAGTTGCGATCCGGCCACATGGTTGCTAAATCTGTCGTTCTAAAGAACGAGACGTATCACGTTGCTTTTCGAATCTCCCTCATACTCGGCGGCGCTAGCGGCTTTGCTGGCTGAGCATGATCTCGGACACATCGAACTCGTGCCGCAGAACTCGTTTGCCGCTGAATTGAAGGAAGGGATCATCAGCGCATTCAGAGTTGGCGCGCGCGAGGGGCGTCATTTCAATCAACAGGATTGGATCGACAGGTTTAACCATTCGAACCGATTGGTACAGTTGAACTTCGTGGCGTTCGGATTGAATGAACTGGGGCAGGACCCGACGCTGGAAAGTGCATGGCCGCGAGTCAACAATCCAATGGCGCTGAACAGTATTGAAGGAAAGCTCTATCAGGCCCAACGATATCTCAGGCGCAGACATGGAGTGGTCGTCGAGATTCGCGACTCTCGGCTCGAACTTAAGGACTGGGGCTTAGCAGAAGAGTTCCGGGAAAGCGAGCAAAGACCTGTAGATGCGCCGAATTTGACATTTGTGGGGACGATTCCCGACTCAGATTTTTCTAAGCCGATCGAATTCAAGTTCGGCGATGTGGTAATCGCCTATCATGAGAATCCTAGAACGCTCGGTGAGACGGTCGGGATTCCACCACTGTTCAAGTACCCGCAGCTCGCGGTCGTGAATGCCGCGAGTGCCACGGATCCCCGACGCCTAGTCGTGCGCGTGGAGGCCAGTGGCATAGGAGTTCCTATGCTCTGTTCACTGGATCGCGCTGGCAATCACAAAGTCCTACCTAGTGGCAAGGGATGTGCGCCACCCGACGAACGTGCTGATATATGCGTGCGGGGAACTCAACGAGGTGGCGGATGCGGAACGACCGGGAACCTGCAGATTGTGTGGAGAGAAGCTTCGTGTTCGAGGACCTGCGCGCCGGGGGAGTTGCGACAGCATAGTGCAAATGACATCACGTCGACCCGATTCGCCGTCGTCGAGGGCGGGGAGGTTGCGTTCCGCGGTACGGGGTCGTATCGGAACTGCCTCGCGAGCAACTCGATCAGTATGCCGAGCACCCCGGGCAAATGATGGAGGGCCGTGTGCAAGGCATCGTCGTGCAATTGCGCACGGGGCCGCATACCGTGCGGGAGAGAAACAAAGAGGTTCAGCGTTGCCGTACGGCAAACGAACGCCTCGCCGCGCCAAGCGAACCCGAAAGAAGCCGTTTGAAATACAACCTACTCTTTGGAGGCGTATTCGCCTTGGCCAGCGGCTTCGCTGCCCACTCCGCGTCGGCCCAGTTGAGCATAGACCTGTCGACCGGGGATTTGGCTTGGGCGTCTGGGACCCTGGAAGACGCTCCGGAGGGACGCTACCGCTGGCGGCACGTTAACGCTTCACGCGACGTCCGCGCTGTCGAGTGCTCCGACATCGGCAGTTTGCCAATCGTCGACGGGGACTTTTTGGTGCCCGTCGGCTGCGGATCACTGAGCTGGGAGTTCAGGCTGACCCCATATCCCGATGGTGACGCGGTGGCCTCGGAGCAGCTGAGTCTGTTCGCAGAGGATCCTGCCTGGTGGATCATCAGCGAAGGTCGGGCACTTCCTCGTCGATTCATTGATGAGACCGCACCGGATATCTTGTTTCGCCTTGATAGTCAATCGATGGAGATTCTTGCCGGTCCTGCGCAAATGCCGAGAATACAGGACGCGCCGGGGTTCTGGTTGCTAGGACAGGTTACGCACATCGACAAGGGCGCGATCCGTCACTTCGTCGATCAGCGGGCTGTCCCCCAGCACGTCCTTGAGCTACTCGATAAACACGCAGTGGGGATCGAGTATCTCTCGAGCAAGCTCCCGTCCCGTGTCCCTTCCCCGGTCTTCTGGATGGCTCTCTCCGACTTGACTCGAGGGATCGGCGGCATCGCTGGGACCGGCTTGATCCTTGTCCATTATCTGGCCGTGCCGAGGGATTTCGACAAGAGCATTCATGCCATCACGCTCTACACTGTTCTCCATGAACACAGCCACCAGTTACTTGGCAGTCTCGGTTCCAAATGGCTCGATGAGAGTCTGGCGAGCTACCTAGCGATCAAGTCAGTCAAGGAAACCTCTCCGCCGCTCTATCCCGTGCTTTTCGATGCTTTCGTGAAGCCGGGCAATGCTCTCGACACTCCACTACCCATTCTCGGCGAGCGTGCCGCAGCCGGTGACGCGCATGCTTACAGCCAACTCTACCAAGGTGCGGCCTTTTGGGTGGCGCTCGATACAGCCATGTCGGACGAGGGTCAGCGACGCGGTCTTTTGGACGTGCTGCCGAGGTTGCTCGCAGAAGGGTTTGACTCAGACGGAGTTCCACGAAGAGAGATGATCGGCAACGTAACGAAAATTTCAGAAGATGCACTGAATTTGATCCTTGACCGTTACCTGCGGACTGCTTCTAAAGGGCAGAACCAGCTTCGACAAGTCCTACCCGCCGGGTCCACGCGTGGCTAACTCACCCTGCCTAGTGCGGCTACTGCTTTGATTGCGATTCTAATGTCGTGTCCCGCAAGTTTATGGCACTTCAGCGTGTTCCACGAGGTCTGTGGCAAGCCGCCTCGGAGCCGGGTGGGCTCCATTTCCAAGGGACGCAACACGACCACAGCCCCCGCCCGGCTTTAGCAACTGATACACACGCGATGGTTGACGCGGTGGCGGGGCTGGCCGACGCTGGAGAGACAAAACAGGAGGGCGCGCGCCCGGGCGCTACCGGGGAAGGTCACAGGAGATCGACGATCTTCTTCTGTATCCATTCCACGATAGGCGTGCTGCCGGGGAGCTTCGGGTGCGCGACCTGAACTTCGAGCAGAGCGTGGCCCTCGACGCGGAGAAGCTGGCTCTGGTGAAGGACGCCCATGTCGCGATAGCGCTGCGCCTGGAGGCGGCGTTCGGGCTGCTCCGGGAGGAGGCGATCAAGTTCACGCCCGCGCGCGACGACCGGGGCGACCGCATCCGGCTGAAAGGCTCGACCACCGAGGGCGGCCGCTGGCGTGAGGTGCCGTGCGCAACGCGGTGCAGCGGCGACTGCTTGACGAGGCACGCAGGCTGGTCGGCAGCGGGCGCTGATCCCGCGGGAGCGCAGCTACAAGCAGCAGCTCAAGGTCTACGAGAGCCGGACGCGGGAGGCCGGTCTGTACTCTTCGACATGCGTATGCACAAAGGCGCTACGAGGAACTCACGGACTGGAAGTCGCCGGCGGCGGGCGGGCCGTAGCAGCGCGCGCTGATCGGGGCCGGGCGGCGGATCAACGGCGCGGCACGTCGGACGATAGCAGAGGAACTCAGTCATGGCCGAGCCGCTTGTTAGCTCCGTGTATTTGGGGGCGAGAGAGCTGCCGAAGTCGGGCGCCCGGGCAGGCGGGTCGCGGCTAGTTGCGGCTCCGGCGGCGCGGCGCTTGGCCGTCACATTGAGTGCAGTTCGTTCCCCGCTTGGATTCCCACATTGCGCGTGAGCTTGCGGGAATCGGCGCGACATTGGATGCGCCTGTTGTTGTCAGATTGTTCGTTGACTCGATCCCCGAAAGGGGTCTGTTCGAAGTGGGAAGAAACGCAATGTAGAGGGCGGGGGATGAAGGGTCGCGGACATCGGCGTGAGTGGCGCTGCCTGTGGTGGTTGGCATCGGCGCAAGTAAGGTGGCTGAACGACCGGCGGTTGCGTGCCGCGCCATGGGCGAAGGGGGCCCCGGCCATTTGACGTTCTTCGAGTAGACCGGGATTCGTGGACGATTAGCCGCGGGAAGCAATCTCGGTATCGAGATCTTTCCGCGTGATCACGGCCGATTCTTCATCGTCATGAGTGTCTCCCCCGGTGGTACCGTCGAAATGCCCAAAAATCTTGAAAAAACGTGGAAAAAAGACTTGACAAAAGCGTTTTTTTTTTTTTCAGAATGCCTCTCGGTAGCTCAAAGGGATTATGACCAAGTGCGTCGCAGGAAGGGGAAACGCCTGCCCGTATCGACAATCGACACAAAGGAGACATCCGGGAAGATCCATGGAATTCGTAAGCGTTATCAAACCAACACACATCTGCAATCTCGATTGCAGCTATTGTTACAACGACGACGTGCGCGATCCCATAATGACTGAAGCGACATTGCACAGAGTTGTCTCGCAGGTAGTGGACTACACGCACAAGTTACCGCGCCAATTTGATGTGGCCAATTTTATCTGGCACGGCGGGGAACCGATGGTCCCCGGTATCGAGTTCTATCGCACGGCACTTCGAATTCAGGAAGAATGTTCCGGCGCTGGCATACGTTGCTCGAACCACATCCAAACGAACGGAACTTTGATCAACAGTGCTTGGATCGAGTTCTTCGACGAGCATGATTTCGGAATCAGCATTTCGATCGACGGACCAAAGGCACTGCACGACGAGTATCGGAAAGATCATCGCGGACGCGGCTCGTTTGACCGGTGCATTCGTGCGGTCGAAATGGTTCAGGATGCCGGATTGAGCGTAGGTATCGTTGTCGTACTCAGTCGAGCGAATATCGACTATGCCGAAGAAATCTACGACTTCCTTTCCTCACGTCAACTACCGTTTCAGGTGGTGCCCATGACGAAATCGGGGGCAGCTCGAGACGCATACGACTCGTTGGGATTGGATGCAGACGAGTACGGCGACGCCTGGAACCAGATGTACGACAAGTGGTTCTACGCGTCGGGCAAGAACTATGTCTACGTAATGGACTTTGCACTGAAGACCGAGGCGATATTGAAAGGCCATCCGTCGGATTGCGTTGGGCTTGCCCATTGCTCAAGCAGCAATATCTCTGTTGACCCGGTAGGTGACGTATACCCGTGTGCGACTCTATCGGGCCACGAAGATACTGTGTTTGGAAATCTCGTTGAGCAACCGCTTGAGGAGATCATGCGCAGTCGGGTCTCACAGAACTATAGGGATCGAGCCATAGATCCACAATGCGCACAGTGTAAGTGGCAGCACGTCTGCCATGGAGGCTGCTTGGCGCGCTCGTACAAATTCTATGGCAACCACCACAGGCGTGACTATTATTGCCCGAGCCTATTCAAGATGTACGAACACGTCGAACAGAGAATCGGAGAAAAAGGTTTCGTTGCCAGCAATCCAGGCGTGGACCATGGAGACGAAGACCATTGGTGCACGGTGGGACATTTTGTACCCGAACGAGATGCCATTCCTGTGTTAAATATCATGGATAGTTAGTGTCCTAAACTCAAAGGAGAAAAAATCATGAGTGATCGAAAGAGTAAGCGGGGATTTCCGCCCACGAGCAAGGTCCATCTCAATCAAGCCTTGATTGACTCGATTGCCAGCGATGGCGAGAAGAGGCTTCGGCCAGGCGACGAGGTGGCATACGACAGCGTGATCGCGTCGCCGACATTCAAAAGCCCGCCGTGGTCGGGGAACGCGTACAAGTACTATATTGGCAAGAAGAAAGGCGATACCTAGATACCTACAGGGAGGGAGGGGGGTGATTTAGAACATTGCTTGTCCCATCAACTTCGGTACGGATTGTGCGGCTGCGCTCTTAGGTTCGACGCGGTTGTCCCGGAGGCCGCAGCCGCGCTCAGCCGCCAGCTGAGCCATCGCCACGAACTCCCCACCCCGCCATCCCGCCCAGCTTTTTCTTCTTGGCACGGCCCTTCGCGTCCGCCTCGAATTCATGTGTTGGCACCAGCTTGGAGGGAACTGTGTCAGCATAGCGCTATTGTGAGTCATCGCCTGAACCTCCTTGTTTTGATTGTTTTTTTCATACACAGTTTTACTACTAAGGGCGGTTCGCGCCCTACTTTCATCCCACTTTATGGGATAGCAATGTGATTGGAAAGACTGCATGGATTGGAACATATGCAATTGGCACGCTGGTTGCCTTCGCCGTTGGACTGCCTACGCTGTACGAGTCGTCATACAACAAGTGGATCACATCCGCTGATCGCACCTATCGACTGACGGCAACGATCACGCCCCCTAACGGGGGCATGATCCGGAACGCCACCAGTCCGAGACCTTTGCATGGTCTTATCAAGCATGACTTCCCGCACATAGTCGAGGCCTCAGCGTACTACACGTTCGCGCTACGGAGGGTTCGACGGCAAGGTGACGAACATTACGTCGAGTTGCCGTGGTTGAACGTGAGCCCCAACTTCTTTGACGTCTTCCCCTTGGGATCCGCTCCACTTAACGGTCGAGATGACGTTGCGCTGGACTCGGACGTGTCCGAATCGCTGCTTGGTGGACTGTCAGCCGGCTCGATCATTGATGTCGAAGGCATGGGCGTGGCAAAGGTCCGGGAGATCGTTGCGCCCTTCCCTCACAATTCCACGGTGAAAGGATCCGCATTCGCAGGGCTTGACGTGATGGAGAGTCCAGAGTCGCCAGAGCACTGGTTCCAGTTTTCCGGATTTACCTATGTTCGTTTGAAGTCGCCAGAGTTGATCGACGATCTCCTCGCCGCGGTGGCTCAGGCGACTGATCGATGGATCGAACTTGGCCCTAGCGGCCCAAAGCCATCGTCGATCATTCGGTTCGAAGCCCAACGAGTCGACGATGTACGGTTCGCCGAGGGTCTCGCAGGAGAGGTTGTGGCACCAGGAGACGCGCGCCTCGTTAAGGCCGGGCACATCGCACTAGGTTTTCTGGTCGTGATTGTGCTGTTCAATGGTGTTTCGATTGCGGAGGCTGCCTCACGTGCTCGGCGTTTGGAGGCGGGGCTCGAATGGCTGTTTGGAGTCAGCGTGCTGCGCGTCTTGGGTAGGTGTGCGGCTTGGGTGGGGACGCTATGCGTGATCGGGATATTGATATCTGCACTCCTCCTCGTGGCGATTCGTCTACCTTGGCTTCACGATGCCATCTTGCCAGTAGTCGCGAAGGACTTCGGCGCGGTTCTGTTAATCGTGTTTGCGATGATTTCGGTGCACATTGCGTCGGCTACTTGGTACAGCTTGCGGGCTGGCCACGCGTTCCGACATGGTGCCGAATGGTCGCCAAGTTGGTCACGGGGCCTCGTCGGCGTGTTTGCGGAAGCGGTGTTGGCCGCCGGGATTGGTCTTGTGGCAGCGACGGCGATGACCGACTTCTTGCGGTTGGCAACCGAGGACTTGGGGTTTGACAACAAGGACATCTTCGTGGTCAAGACAACACGAGGCACAGATGCGCAGGAGTTGATCGCATTGAAGCGAGCTCTGGTCGAGGAAACTGACGTTAGCGATGCTGCCGTTGCTTCAACCTATCCTCTCAGCAACGCGACGGCCATCGGCCAAACGTATTGGATTGATCCCGACAACGCGATCCCTGTCCATCTTATCGCTGCCGACGGCGATTTCGGACGCACGTTAGGACTGAGGTTGACGCAAGGTAGATTCCTAGATTCCGAGAGAACCGCCGATGTCGTAATCGATGATCGGGGCTCGGTCGTCATTACGGAAGGTCTCGCACAAGTTTTGGGGCGACTCGTGGGGTCGCGCAACGGCGTTCTTGGTCAGGAAGTGGTCGTTCAGACGGGAATCGCGGCATTGCGGTTGGAAGTGGTAGGAACGGTGGCAGACTTCCGCGTTGGAGTTGGTAAGTCGAGTAGGCCGGCGGTCATCTATGACGATCCTCGCGAGCGATCACTGGTGCTGTTTCGTGCCAATCGGGAGGATATTGATCTGGAGCAGTTCGGCCAGAGGGCCTCGCAGACCGCAGATGGCATCCTGGGCGAAGAACGTTGGGATGGCGTGAACGTGGCTCAAGTGTGGGGGAGCGTCTTGGAGGAAGCCGGGAATCGGGCGTACCTGCTTGCTGGGGGGACGCTTGTCGCCAGCCTGCTTCTTTGGGCGGGCCTCTTGGCGGTGCTTAATATCTACGTCGGCGGAAACATGGAGGAATTGGGATTGAGGGTGACCTTCGGAGCTTCGAACTGGTCGGCATTGGTGTCAGTAACTGGATTGATCTCAACGAGTTTTTTGGCGGCGATTGTAGTCGGACTGGTTGCCGGTCACTTTTGCTTGCTGCAAGTGGCCGGGCTCGACTCGTCGGGAGTCGGATCCTATGTCGCAACAGCGTGCGCGGGGCTTGCTGTACTCCTGTGTTCCCTTGCCGTGATATTGCCCCGGTTACGAGGCAAGTCGCCCGCAGTTGTTCTTTCCAATAATGACACACGGTATAGATGGTGACCGACAGACAACTCGAAGGGGTTGAGAGATGGGTGTGGGTGCGTCGACAGAGTTCCGTGGTGTTGATGACTCTTGGCGCAGTCACCGTCGTCGCGTATTCGGTCCATCGTTTCGTATTGGATTCGAGTGATTCTCTTGAGTTGGCCGACATGACCTTTGCTGTGGCGGAAGAGATGACATTGGATCGGTATATACCGATCAGAGCAAAAGTGAAGGCGGGACGTAGAGTGGAGTTGGAGTCCAATGTTGTTGGTCGAGTTGAACGAATTCACTGTCGACCCGGGGACTTCGTAACAGAGGGCGACGTATTGGTCGAATTGTCGAACCCAGCCATCCAGCTTGAGGTGGCAGGCCGCGAGGCGGAAATATATCAACAGTGGATTGCGTCTATATCGACGGAGCACCAGCTTCTGGCGTCCAAGAGCAGCCTGGATCGAGAAACGATTGTTGCAAATCGAGAGCTGTCGGACCTCGCAGACCGATTGGACAGGCTGAGGGAGCTCCTGCCGGAGGGCGGAACGACTATTGAAGAGATGGAAAGGGTGGCGAGGGAACTCGCGGCGAAGAGAAAGCTGATCGAGTCACTGACCGCCCAGAGGAAAACCGAGGACGGAATCCGGAAGGCGTACGTCGACAACATGCAGAACTCGTTGCGTAATCTTGAGGCGACGTTGGATCACACTCGGCGATCACTTGAGGCACTGACAGTTCGAGCGCCTATAAGTGGACAGATTTCTGCTCTTGACGTGGTCAATGGGGTGTTGTTGAACATGGGGGATCCCTTGGCGACCATCGACGACGTCTCTTTAATCGCGCTGGAAGCCGAAATAGACGAGTACTACGCCGGAGTAGTGGGGATCGGCTCACCGGGCGAAGTGGTAATGAACGACGACAATCGGTTGCGGGTTGTCGTGTCGCATATGGGTCGTTCCGTAGTTGACGGAAGATTCGAGGCGACTCTCACGATAGAAGGCGATCAAAAGGAACTGCCACTTATTGTCGGCCAGACGCTTTCGGTTCGATTGACCGGAGACGTACCTGCAGACGTCTTAGCATTGCGGGCGGAGGAACACCTAGACCCAGCGACGCGGGACTGGGTTTACGTGGTAGATGAAGGGGGCAAGCGAGCGTCAAAAAGGAAGATTAGGTTCGGGAGGCGAGACGGGGCTTTCGTGGAAATAATCGAGGGCGTCTCCCTAGGTGAACAGGTGATCACCAGCAGCTACGGCGAAGTGGAAGCTGATGCGATCCGGTTGCAGTGAAGATACGGTGTTTGCAGGATGATTGAATTGGAGAAGGTCCAGAAACGGTATAGGACGACTGATGTCGAGACTACTGTCTTTGATGGTCTGGACCTCAGAATAGCCTCCGGAGACCTTCTAGTAGTGACCGGAGAGTCGGGAAGCGGCAAGTCGACACTGCTCAACATGTTGGGGTTAATCGATCTTCCCGATGGTGGAACGTATCGGATTGACGGAACTCCAGTTCCCCTGAGCGATGCAACGGCGGTCCGTCGGGTGCGTGCAAGACGTTTCGGGTTCGTGTTTCAGAGCTTCCACCTAGTTGATCGATTGCGCACTATAGACAACGTGCTATTGCCCATACGATGCGTTCGTCGAGTGAACGGTGATGATCGACGAAAGGCTGTGGAGTTGCTGCGCCGCGTGGGATTGGAAGGGAGAATTCGACATTATCCCCGCCAGCTATCGGGTGGCCAGCAACAGCGAGTGGCATTTGCCCGTGCTTTGGTTTCGGAACCTGATGTGATCCTGGCGGACGAGCCTACGGGAAACTTGGATTCGTCGACGTCGAAAGAGGTCATGACGTTGGTAGAGGAATTGAATTCGGGAGGCACAACCGTCGTACTGGCAACCCACTCCCGCGAGGTGGCTGCGATCGGTCGCGTGGTCGTGGAACTGGTGGACGGTGAACTTCGCGATATCGTCTAAAGTGCACATGGAGAAAAGGTGAAATGAACTACTTTCAAGACTTCGGAGACACGATCAACAGGACTTGGCGTCGACACGGATACGACGAAAAGGACTTGCCCGCTATTGCCTGCGACGCCATCGCTTCGTCGAACATACTGCCGATAGTGGATGTGCAAGAGGTTGTCAACGCTGCGGCGACAGGTAGTTCGTTGGACGGATACCAGATGGTCTCTGAGTTCAGCGATCTTCCATACGTCGTGTACAGGCACTCAAGGTTTTTCGTCGAGGTATTGGTTTGGACGAATGGGACGACTACGGTTCACGATCATGCGTTCTCAGGCGCCTTTGGCGTCGCTTCAGGAGATAGCATCTGCGTGACGTACGACTTCGAGCGGACGCGCAGGGTCAATGCTAGATTCCACGTTGGCAAACTCACCATAGACGATTGCGAGCACCTGCAGGCGGGCGACATCAGACCTATAGAGCAAGGAGCGGATTTGATCCATTCCGTGTATCACGTGGCCCGACCGACCGTTACGCTGGTGGTGAGGACGATAACCAATCCCGACTCCACGCCACAGCTAACATACAGGTATCCATCGATCGCGATCGAGAATGACTACATGGACCCAGTGACCATTAAGCAGTTTCAGGCGATCAACATAATGCTGCAGCTAGACGCTGAGCGATTCCAAGAGAAGATTTTGGATATTCTAGATGATGCACCACTGGACGCACAGTACTGGATTGTGCGCGGAATGGACTTCGATGTGCTTCCCGACGAGTTCGAGGACAGGGTGAGGCATATAGTCGACAGTAGATCGGATGGCGATGTAGTTTTCCGCACCTTGGAACGAGAGAGGCTGAGTCGCCACAGCTTGGAATTGCGACCACGAATGATGTCTTCGCGTCTTCGTATTTTTTTGGCATCGGTGTTGAATATTCCCGATCAACGTGCGTTGGTGGCCTTCCTAAGGAAGATCGCAAGAACCGACAATGAGTGTCGCGAAATGGTTCGGAGATGTGTTAAGGAACTATTTGACGATGGGTTGATTCGGTGGACCGGCGAGGCCGATGAGCTTTCCGCAAATGTTGTGAACTACCTTTTTGACAGATCGATGCCCGCACGAGATCAAATTGTCGAAACGAAAGATCTGCTCTTGACCGGTCTGGTCACATGATGGTCCATTTTTGGAGTTGACGGGACATTGGACGATTTCGGGATTTTGTATTCGCATTATCTGTGGAAGTACTGCGCAGCGGTGCTTACCGAGATTGCGGCCGTAGCCCTGAATACCTACCTGTTGATCGTCCTTGTTTCCGCAGAAGATGGACACGCCAAGATCTTCCTGCTGCTAGTGGCGTTGTTTGCCGTAGGTGTAAGTTTTGGAGCTTGGTCAGAGTATCTCAAGGATCGATGGTCCGTCGGTTCCATAGATGCTTGTATTGTAAAAGGAGCCATCGCCGTTCGTGGAAGGGCAGATCTTTATGTGGAACGAGATGAAAAGGAGCGGAGATCGTTTGTTCTTGCCGGCAACGGAGTTGAGATTGTGGAAGGGGCCACGGAATACTTTGCGGAGCTGTTCCGCGTGGTTATCAATGCCGTGATGTTGCTGGCGACGCTAGCGTTTCTGATCGACTTTAGTATCGTGGTTTCGTATTTCGTGAGTCTTGCTTGTATTACATTAGTTGTTATTTGGACTTACGAGACGTTGGGACGGAAGGCTGCGCGCGTGGAGAGGAGGAGGATTTGCCTGGGCCGTATTTGCAGCCAGCTTTGGGATGGTTACGTTCTTGGCAATCCGGCTTGGCAGAAGCGATGGCGTCGGCTTTTTGACTTCGCTCGTGGACAGTACGGTCGCGCTAGGATGTCGAAAGAGGTGTATGCGGTCTTGGTCCAGAGCGTCATTTTCGCGATTGCCCACGTTCCTACATTTTTAGTTCTTGTGTGGTTGATGTTGATGCGCGACACGCCCGACATTCTGCCAATCGTTGTCGTTATTCCGCGTATCTTGCAACTGTTGGGCGGTCAAAGTCAGATCGGCGCGATGTTTGCTAGCTGGGGGCAAGTGAAGGGCCAGTTGAGCGTATTGAGAGAGAGCTTGGTTATTCCGGCGTCGCGAGATCTATTGCATCGGGTGCGGTGGACTGACATCACCGTGGAGGGGAATGACCTTCCCGCTAAGGATACTCTAGAACTGATTATAGGTGGTGGCGTACGGCAAGGACGTTATACGGTCCTCGGGCCGAACGGATGCGGTAAGACGTCGTTGTTGCTGGAGATAAAGCGCCGATGTGCAGGTCGAGCGCACTACGTGGGGCCGCAAAGCCGGTCGGAGTATTCGTTAGCGGCTGATGAATCGTCGACCGGCGAACGTGCTTCTGCGGTTACTGAGGAAGCGCTGGGTGGGATCGACAAGATACTATTGTTGGATGAATGGGATGCAAACTTGGACGGCGCGCGTCGTGAGAGGTTAGATGCATCGATCGAAGAACGAAGCCATGATGGCGTCATCGTTGAGGTTCGTCATCGCGGCGCGCTCTAATGCTTAGTTTCATGTCGTGGCACGATCATGCACTGCCGGACTGTCGTGTGTGCAGGGTTCCGGTGAAGTCGGAAAGTTCGCCTGAGACGCGCATTAAGAGCACCTCCGACAAAACCGGACAGCGGCAATACCATCAATGTCGCTTGGATGCAGTAGGCGCTGGCGGGGAGGCATACTCGACGTTCCTCCGATCTGGAGCGTGGTTGTTGAACTGATCGCCATCGGGCTCCGCCTGCCCGCAGATATCCTGTGCTACAGTGAACTGTCGAAGGATGTCGCATCAGCGGGCACGGCACTCGTGCTGCGAGCAGGCACGTCGCACTCAAAAGGTTCCTTTGCGACCGACGTTGATTACCACTTCCGTTCACACGCGGGGAAGATGCGGTCGAATCAAGGATTCAGCCGGGAATCGGAATCGGGAATCTGGGGAGTGGCGTAACGGCGTGGGAACGGGCAGTTGAGAGGCATTGCAAAGTTTGCACGAACGCTCAAGTCAGGTCGTGAAGGCGCACCACGGCTCGTTCACCACTCCCTTGTACCGGAAACCCGCCGCCGCCAACAGCGCCTCTAGGTTGGAATGGCGGTAGTCTTTAGCGACGACATTGGCTCCCGAAAGCGAGAGCATAAAGCGGACGTCGATGGAGGTCCCGCGTTCGGTCCCATCGTGGATGTGGTTTCCGGGCTTGCTTGGCTGTTGGTGGGACTCTTTCTGTTGCCTGCCGCGCTTTCCGTGCTAAGGGTCTGGCGGGGTCGGCGAATGCTCGCGGGCACCCGGACGAAGGAGGAGATGCGGGCGCTTGGCTGGGACGAATTCGAGGAGTTGATCGAGGCTCACTATCGGAGACGTGGATTCAGCGTCCAGCGGGAGGGGGGCGCGGGTCCGGACGGCGGGGTGGACGTTCGGATAAAAAAGGACGGCGAGACATACCTGGTGCAGTGCAAGCAATGGAGGGAACGGCAGGTTGGGGTGAAGGTCGTCAGGGAACTGCTGGGAGTCGTGGCCAGGGAGCAAGCGACAGGGGGCCAGGCGACAGGGGGCATAGTGGTCACTGCCGGATCATTCACGCCTGATGCGGAACAGTTCGCGAAGCCTTCCCAGGTGGCGATGGAACTGGTCGATGGCGACCGGTTGGAGGGAATGATGCGCGATCTGCCCCGGCAGTAGGCGGCGAGTGCCGAAGGCGACGAGGATTCGGCGATGGAGAACATCCTCTGTCGGAGGTGCGGCTCAGCGCTGGTCTTGCAAACAGTGCGGCGGGGATCGAACCGCGGTTCGAGGTTCTACGGGTGCTCGTCTTACCCGCGGTGCCGGTTCACGCGGCCTTGCTAGGCTTTCACCTCGCTACTCGTCATCGTTGCCGCGAGGCGAGAGCCGGAGCGGGGATTCCGCGCTCGGGCTTTTGGTCCCAGCAACTGCAAGATTCGGTCTTGAGTATCTTGGGCATCAGGGAGGATTACCAACAAGACTCTCGTCGTCCTCGCATCGGTAGAGGAAGATGTGCACCCCTTGGTCCTCGTATTCAATTGCGCCCGAAACAACGTAACTTGTGGCCTCTGACCTTGCGGACACAAAGACGGCTTCCTTGGCAAGACTCGCGCAATGCTCGGCACCGACCGGGTCGGCAGCGGGTTGAGATTCCTCAAGGGATGGGCCGAACCATGCGTCGTACGGAACCCGGACTTCGGCCTTGATTTCGGAGAAGTCTGTCAACACCGGCATCGGCGTAATCGCGCAAGCCCCAGGGGCAATCACCGCGAAGAGAACAGTCGCAGCGGATAGGGCGGCCCGGATCCGGTCGTTGGTAGCCATCGGTTGCCCATTATGAGTCTAGTGCCTAGGCCCGGCAACGACGAACGACCATCTTCTGCCCGACTGAAACTGGCGCCGTCGATGTTGCCGTCCCAATGGCTCTCTGTGGGAGCGCGGCTGTAGTCGCCGCCACGATCGGGCCATTGTGTGGCGATCGTGCTTTGACGGTCACGAAGCGCAGGGGGTTTCTCGAGGACTCACGGAGCGGCACGGTTGGAACGCAACGGGAAATAGTTGCAAATTTGTTGTAATGGGAGTGATCCGAATGGCGCCCGTAACTCGCACATTCGTCAATAAATATAAGCCAAAACAATATGTTAGAAGAAGTGTGTATGCACAGGGTCGGGCCATAGTCGGCAGGTGCTTCATGAAGCATGACAACGACCCCAGCGTCCGCCTCGCCTTCTCCAGCCGCGCTGGATCCCCGAGCATCAACTCCTGAGCTTCCGGCTTCCGCTCCTCCGCCACCAAACCCCGCTCTTTCGGAGGGAACGCGTCCACCCAGCGCGCAGCGACCTCTTCGTCGCTCCAACTCTCGCACGCCTTTGGATCGTAGTGGACAACCACGTGGAAATGGTTACTCATTACGGCGTAAGCGTCGACTTCGACGGCGAAACAGCGAGCTAGACTGAGCATTCGCTCCACGAGCCAACGCTTACGGTGCGAGTAGTCCCTACCAGTACGTGTGTCGTATCCGCATAGCCACGCGCGACGCACGCAACTCGACACCAGGTGGTAGCCGAGAGGCGTTGTGTTGTCGACCAGCTTGTATCGGGGCGTCGCCATGGTTGCCAGTGTGCCCCGACTCCAAGTCTCGGACGAGCAGACATCTCGCTATTCCTTGTGGGACATACCTCAACCGAAATGAGCGAACTTTGTACGTATCGTGTGCCAACATCTCCGACACTGTGTAGGACGAGAAATGCGTGTGTCTCAGGTTGGGTGTTTACACTGTGTAGGACGAGAAATGCGTGTGTCTCAGGTTGGGTGTTGTAGGACGAGAAATGCGTGTGTCTCAGGTTGGGTGTTTCAGGTTGGGTGTTTCAGGTTGGGTGTGGTCAATCTGTCCCCACCACGTCTAGCAGGCCGTCGGCGATCAGCAGTTCGGCGGCCGCCAGCACGGCCTCGGCGATGCGCTTCGAATCGGCTTCGTTGGCGCTCGCAATGCGTTCGGAAATCGCGCCCAGATCTTCGCCTTCGGCGTAGTGTGCAAGGCTCGCGACGAGTCCGCTGACCGGCAACTCGTTGCGGCCGGGGCCGTCGATGACATAGCCCGGCTCGAAGCGCCCGTCGCCCAGCACCATGTCGCGCCGGACTGTGACGCCGGAGGTCCGCCGGACCCGCGTGCCCGCCGAAGGTTGCACGCGCCGCGTGCGGCGCGCCCCAGTCTCGGCATCCAGCGCATGCCGGAACGACTCCGGGAGGACGCCGTGACTCAGCACGGAGCGTTCGTAGCCGGCGGCGGCCTGCCCTGAGACCGCGCGGACGAACGCGGCGCGCGGCGCGTCGCCCGGCGGCCCGGTGAGCCGTCGTGCCTCCCAGAAGTAGGAGTCGCTTGTTCGGTTCGATGCGTAGAACAGCTTCGCCAGCTCTCGAAAGTGCGAGTACTGGTTGGTATAGAGCCGCTCGTAGGCAGCCCCCGCAGCCGCGCGCAGGGACGGCGTCGACAGCGCCGTCGTGACGTAAGCCGCCGCGAGATGCGCGCCGCTTACGGCGAGATGCACACCAGTCGAGAACAGCGGGTCGATGAAGCACGCGGCGTCGCCCACCAGCACAAAGTCGCCGCCGACCAGGGACTGCGCACAGTAGGACCAGTCGCGCACCGCCGTAGGACCCTGCCGCTTGACCGCGCCGTCCAGAAAGTTGTGTGTCCGCGTACCCGAAGCGAGAAAGTTGTGTGTCCGCGTGGCCGAAGCGATCTGCGACGCGAAAAAGCGTTCCAGCCCGACACGCCGGATCTCACCCGCACCGTAGTCCCGGTCCACCACCGCGCCGACGCTCGACACCCCGCCCGCCAGCGGAATCTTCCACAGCCAGCCGTGCGCCGTCGCTTCGATGAAGATGTTGCCGTCGTCGGGCGGGTCGAGGTGCCGCCCGCCGTCGAAATAGCCGTAGACGGCGAGATTCCGGAAGGAACTGTCCCACTCCCGCAAGCCCCGCGCGGTCGCGACGAGTGCGCGCTGGCCGGACGCATCCACCACCATGGCGGCCTGGACGCGTCCGCCCCCTGCGAGCGTCACCGCACCCCCGTCCACCGCCGTCACCGCCTCCCCGCAGTGCACCGCTGCACCGCATTCCGCGGCGTGGTCCAGCAGGATCTGGTCGAATTTGGGCCGCCACACCTGGTAGGCGTGCGGGAAACGCCGGTTCGTCTCCTTGAAGTACCAGGTCCAGGGTTCCGGGTCGCGCCCCCAGGACATGGTGGCGCCCCACTTCTCGACGAACCCGGCGGCCGCCACCGCCGGTAGCACGCCGATGTCGTCCAGCACCGCCAGCGTCGCCGGCAGCAGGGACTCCCCCACGTGGTCGCGGGGGAACACTTCGGCTTCGTAAAGCGCGACGTCGAACCCCTGTCGCGCGAGGAGGGCTGCGGCGACGCTGCCCGCCGGTCCGCCGCCTACGACGATGACGTCAATCGGCTGCGGCCTGCTCGACCGTGTCGTCCTCGGGCTGCGCCATGGGCTCGTTGGTGTTGGGATCCACTTCGAACGGCCCCTTCAGGTCGAGTTCCTTGCCGATCTCGCGCACCGCGGGTATCACCTCTTCGCCCATCAGCCGCAGCGAGCGCATGCTGTCCTCGTGGGACATCGCCCCGTCGCCGTCCCAGAAGAAGATCGTGCCAGGCCGCAGCGTTTCCAGAACGTGGCGCACCCGCTTGATGACCGACTTCGGCGTGCCCGAGATGATGCTGTATTTCTTCGTCAGGTCGGCATACGGGTCCTTTGGCGGGGCAGGGATGTCCGCCTTCTCGCCACGCGCCCGCTGTTGCGCGATGAACTGCTCCGCCCGGCCCCGCGACCTGGCCGCGGCGAAGCTCGTGAGCGTGGGCAGAAGGTTGTTGCGCTGGGTCAGTCCCGGCAGGTTCTGTATGAACGGCCGGACGATGCCCTGGTTGCCTTCGAGGAACGGGTTGCTCGGCCCCTGCACGTACTTGCGCCCGGCTTCGTCCGCCAGCGCCTCGGTCTCGTCCACATGCACCTTGAAGAGATATCCCCGGTGCTGCGTCCCCGCCTCGTAGCCTTCTTCCTTGGCGACCTCGTCGTAGTACCCGTAGGACTCCTTGGTCGGCCCGAGTTCCGTCGCCAGCATGACGTAGGGGTAGCGGTGTTTCGCCGCCCAGGCCACCGTGTTGCGGCTCATGACGCCGGGAATCCAGATCTGCGGATGCGGCGACTGGTAGGGCTTCGACCAGGGGTTCACGTAGCGGTAGTGGTAATGCTCTCCCTCCCAGCGGAACGGTCCGTCCCGCGTCCACGCCTCGATGATGAAGTCGTGCGCCTCCTGGAACCGGTCCCAGTTGTAGGGCGGCACGGCGTTGTGCGCAACGCTTTCCCGGCCGGTTCCCCGCACCCACCCGGTCACCAGGCGGCCGCGGGAAATCATGTCGATGGTGGACAGATCTTCCGCCAGCCACAGCGGGTCGTCCCAGATCGGCAGGATATTGCCGAGCAGCACGATCTTTGCCCGCTTGGTGATGCGGGCGAGGATCGCGGCCTCGAGGTTCACGACCTGCCCCATGCAGAACGGCGTGGAATGGTGTTCGTTCAGCATCAGCCCGTCGAAGCCCATCTCCTCCGCGTACAGTTTCTCGTCGAGGTAGCGGTTGTAGAGGTCGGCGCCGAGCCTCGGGTCGTAGGAGCCGTTGGACATGCCGAGGTCCATGACCGCCCTGCCGGTGTTGCCGAAGTAGCCGGAGTTCGGATCCTGGTAGGGACGTTCCGTGAAATAGCCGATGAACATGTCTGAACTTAAGGAGTGCCGCCGCGACCGATAGCCGCAATACTAGCAGTAGATTTCCAGCGGCGTTTGAGCCCGCAGGTCCCTGGCGGAAACACCGCGGGTCCTGCCTAACCCGACGCCCCCTCCACGTGGCCGGAGACCAGGCTGGCGACGCGCTCCGGTTCCTCGATCTCGACGACGTGCCCCGCGTCCTCGAACATCTCGATCGTGGCGTTCGGCAGGTTGGCGGCATACAGCTCGGCGCACTCCACGGGCACGATCGTGTCGCGCCCGCCCCAGACGAGGAGCGTCGGTGTCGTCACGTCGCCGAGCAGCGGCGCGAGCCGCCGGCTGAACATGTACGGCTTCCAGGTCACCCGCGCCGTCATCTCCCGCGACATGTCCCACAGTTGGCGCACATCGTCGCCCGGTTCCTCGCCAACCCAGGCAACGTAGTTCTCGCGGTCGCGAAAGCTCTGCTCGATGTAGTCGCGGTGCGAGACCATCATCTGGTCGAGTATGTCGCTGTTTTCGGGTTTCAGCCCCGGGGCGCCTATCAGCACCAGCGCGCGCAGTCGCCGCGGCTGCATGGCGGCGAGTTCCGCCGCGATGAAGCCGCCGAATCCCGTGCCCACGACGGCCGCGGGACCGATGTCCAGCGCGTCCAGGATGTGCCCCGCGAGAATCGCGATGTCGCGCGGCTCCCGCGCCCAGGCCGGGCGCACCGAGCCGCCCCAGCCGGGCAGGTCGGGAACCACCACGCGATGCCGCTCGGCGAGCGCCGCATGCACCGGCAGCCATCCCGGACTGCCCCAGGAGTGGTGCAGCATCACGATGTCGCTGCCGTTGCCGCCTTCAAGCAGGTGTACTTTGCCGCTCGCGAGCTCGATGTCGCGTTCCTGGTATGCGTCGGTCAACTTTTCCGCCCCTCAAGTGTCAGTTCTAGTGTACCCCGGCGTTGGAAACGACTCGAATCAGGCGCAATATGGTCCCGGTACCCGGTGATGCGAACGAAAGATGACGGTAATTCATGCACGGGATCTGACCCAGAGCGTCGCGGACGCACTGCAGTACATCTCCTACTACCATCCGCCGGACTTCATCCGCGCCATGGCCGCCGCCTATGAGCGCGAGGAGAATCCCGCCGCCAGGGGCGCTTTGCGGCAGGTGCTCGTCAACTCCCGCATGTGCGCCCTCGGCAAGCGCCCCATCTGCCAGGACACGGGCATCGTCAACGCCTTCCTCGATGTCGGCATGGACGTCGCCTGGGAAGGCGGCACCAGCGTCGACGACATGGTGAACGAGGGCGTGCGGCGTGCCTTTCTCCACCCCGACAACATCCTGCGCCCGTCCATCGTGGGCAATCCCGACGCCGACCGCGCCAATACCCGCGACAACACGCCGGCCGTGATCCACTACCGTATCGTTCCGGGAGACAAGCTCACGGTGGAAGTCGCGGCCAAGGGCGGCGGCAGCGAGGCGAAGGCGATGTTCACCATGCTGAACCCGTCCGACTCCGTGGTCGACTGGGTACTCGACGTCGTCCCCGGGATGGGCGCCGGGTGGTGCCCGCCGGGGCTTCTCGGCCTCGGCATCGGCGGTACGCCGGAAAAGGCCATGCTGCTCGCGAAGGAGGCGCTGATGGAGCCCATCGACATCCACGACCTCCTCGCCCGCGGTCCGTCGAACCACGCCGAGGCACTGCGGCTGGAACTCTACGAGAAGGTCAATGCGCTCGGTATAGGCGCGCAGGGCCTGGGCGGATTGACCACGGTGCTCGACGTCAAGGTGGCCGAATATCCGACCCACGCCGCGAACAAGCCGGTCGCCGTGATACCGAACTGCACCGCCACCCGTCACGTCCGCTTCGTGCTGGACGGCTCGGGTCCGGCTGCGTTCGCGCCCCCGGACCTCGACGACTGGCCGGACATCGCCCTGGACTCCGCCGGCGACGCGCGCCGTGTCGATCTCGACACCGTCACGAAATTGGACATCGCGACCTGGCGCGCCGGCGAGACACTGCTCCTGTCCGGCAGGCTGCTGACCGGCCGCGACGCGGCGCACAAGCGGCTGGTGGACATGATCGAAAGGGGCGAAGAACTGCCCGTCGACTTCACGAATCGCTTCATCTACTACGTCGGCCCGGTGGATCCCGTGCGCGACGAAGTCGTCGGACCGGCTGGCCCGACCACGGCCACCCGCATGGACAAGTTCACGCGCGTCTTGCTGGAACGCACCGGCCTGATCGGGATGATCGGCAAGGCCGAGCGCGGCCCGGTGGGCATCGAGGCGATCCGGGACCACGGCGCCGTATCGCTCATCGCCGTGGGCGGCGCTGCCTACCTGGTCTCGAACGCGATCACGAAGTCGACGCTGCTCGCGTTCGAGGATCTCGGCATGGAAGCGATATACGAGTTCGAGGTGCGCGACATGCCGGTCACGGTCTCCGTGGACGCGCGCGGCGAGTCGGTGCACATCCAGGGCCCGCGCCTCTGGCGCGAGAAGATCGCGAACCGCATTGCCACCGTGGACGTGTAACGCAACATCTCGGCGGGCGTCGGAGCGTGGGCAGTATGGAACGGCGATCCGGATTTCTCATCTCTACGACGCTCATTGCGGTCGTCTCGCTCCAGGGCTGTGGAGGTTCGGGAGGGTCAGGTCCGCCTCCCAACCGGCCGCCGACCGCGAGCTTCACGGTGACGCCGGCTTCCGGCGAACCTCCGCTCGCCGTCACCCTCGATGCGTCGGCCTCCCGGGACGGCGACGGCGCTATCAGGACGTACGCCTGGGATTTTGGCGACGGGTCGACGGGTGCCGGGCGCACGCTCGATCACACCTACGAGGACTCTGGCGCCTTTGACGTGAGCCTCACGGTGACGGACGACGACGGCGCGCAGGCGAGCGCCACGAACGAAGTTGTCGTCAACGTTCCCCCGTCGGCAAGGATATCGGCCGATCCGGTCGATGGCGTGGCGCCGGTCACCGTGACGTTCGATGCGTCGGAGTCGACTGACAGTGACGGCGAGATCGTCACCTACGAGTGGGAGGTGGGGGACAACGCTCCGATAAGCGGCGCGATGCTCGAACACACCTTCGAGGAGCCCGGCGTTTATCCCATGCAGCTCACCGTGACCGACGACCTCGGAGGCGTCGACGAAGTGGTTTTCGAAGTGAACGCGCGAGACGATGCCGGCGTGGCGTTCACGGTTCCATACGTGTCGGACGGCGTCTATGCAGACCTGCTGCGGCCGTGCGCCTACGGCGGCGACACGGTACAGCGGACCTGCACCGTCGGGGAACTGCCGTTCCTCGGCACCGAGTTCGAGCAGCCGACCGTCGAAGACGTCATGTCGCGCGTGCTGGTGTCCCACCGCTGGATGGGAGACCGCCTGAAAGCGCGGTTGGACGAGTTCCCTGCGGATATCCGCCTGCTGGCTCGCTCGATCACCGTGATCGTCATCGCAAGCGACATCCGCCCCGCGTACTACTGGGCAGGGTCCGGCGCGATCTACCTCGACGCGGACTTCTTCTGGGAGACACCGGAGGAGCGCGCGGTGGTCACCATGGAGGAGGACTACCGGAGCGGCTTCGGCAACGACATGCAGTTGCGCATCCCCTGGCGCGTGGTTCGCAACAACGTGCCGCTGGGCCTGACCGCGGCAGGCGAGAGGGCGCCGCGCGCTGACCGCTTGCCGCCGTTCCTTGCGTTTCTCCTGTACCACGAACTGTCGCACGCCGCGGATTTCATGCCGGTCTCGAAGGTCTCTTCGCTGGATCCGGACTGGAGTCCGTGGCAGGCGATCAGTGCGCACAGAGCCGACTGGGCTTCATTTCGATTGACGCGGGAACATCCCCTCCGCTCCGGGATGATCCTGGAGCTGGCCAGGGTCTTTTTCCACGGCCAGACACCCACGCCGGAGCAACTGGCGCTGCTTCCGGACGACGTGGTCGATGCCTTCGCGTCGGACGGCGCCGTGGATTTCTACAGCTATGCAAGCGTGTTTGAAGACACCGCGGACCTGCACGACGCCATCCTGATGAGCTATCACCATGGCTTCGAGAAGGACATCGGCATCGTCGGCACGGAAGGGGAGACGAGGGCGGATGCCATCGTTGCCTGGGGCCAACGCGGGCGCATGACGGACGCGAACGTCATCGACAGGCTACGCCTGGTCGTCGACGAACTGTACCCGGGCGACGCCCAGGAAATGCACGGATACCTTAACGATCGTCCCGCGCCGCTATCGATGCGGCGGGGCGAGACCTGGGCGGCGAACCGGGTACTTCAGGGCGGTGCGGACTTCAGTTCCACGGGGTTGCCGCCCACGGGAGTGGATCCCCTGTCGGGGCGGGCGGCCCCGGAACCCCCGTCGTCGGGCAGCCCCTCGCCCCGGCCGGAACTCATCGGCTGCCTCCGCGTGGACGGTGGCGTCATGGCTGGACTGAAAGACCTGCTCCGGGTTGGCCCGGCGTCACCCGAGTCCGGTGCCTCCCTCAGGGTGCGTGGTGTTTCGCCCGAACTTGGGCCTCCCTACGACCCCGCGCCCTGATCGGCGCTCGTGCCGTCCTGGCGCGCAGGCTTCCATGGAAGTACGCAACTGGCGATGAGGGAAATGCCGACACTTTCCCACGCGTCAGCGCTCGGGGAACAAGCTCTTCTTGCGAGGGACACCCTCGGGCTCCTTTCTTTCAAGGGACACCCTCGATCTCCCGGTTTTTTCGAGGGACACCCTCGGGCTCCTGTTTTTCGAGGGACACCCTCGGGCTCCCGGTTTTTCGAGGGACACCCTCGGGCTCCTTTTTTTCGAGGGGCACCCTCGGGCTCCCGGTTCTTTCGAGGGACACCCTCGATCTCCTTTTTTTCGAGGGACACCCTCGGGCTTCTTTTTTTCGAGGGACACCCTCGATCTCCCGGGGCTGAAGGCTCCTCAAGGCAACGACTGCGCCAGGAATTCCAGCATGAAGTGGACGCAGACCCCGGGCGCTTCGAGCTGCAGGAGATGCGTCGTCTCGGGCACGAAGTCGTAGTCGAGGATCAGGAGTTCGCTCAAGTCCACCGACGGCATGAAGGAATGCGGCACGGTGGGATCGGCGCCGATGGCCTTGGTCGGGCACGGCAGGTTATCGACATTCACCGCCATCGCCCATTGCAGTCCCTGCTCGTAGATCCTTGCTTCGTATTCCGGCGGGCAGCACAGCCCGTACGCCGTATCGCCGGGGATTCGCCGCAGCGTCGTGCTCGCGATCAGGTCGGTGGCGCCGGGGACCAGGCGTTCGAAGGCGGGAGCGCCACGGATGCGCTCGGCGAACGCTTCCTCGCTCGCGAAAGTTCCCCTCCGCCGCCGGGCGCCCTGGGCCAAACCGCGCATGGTCGTCTCGAGGGCCGTGAGATGCTGGGGCGCGCACCCCGGCGGACAGATGAACGGATCGAACAGCACGAGTGCCGAGAATCCGCCGCTGCGGGCGGCCTGCAGCACCGCGACCTGTGCCGACATCGAGTGGAACACCCCGGCCTTCGGCCGTTCGCCGAAGTGCCGGTCGATCGCCTGCATGACCTGTTCCATGTCGCGGATAAACGTCTGGATGTTGTGTGCCTCCAGGCCCTCAGCCGGATCCCCGGCCGGATTCCAGCCGTGGTTGCGGAAGTCGTAGAGGATGAGATCGAACCGGTCGGCGAGCAGCGACCAGAACGGGTAGTACGCATCGGTCGAAAGCCCGTTGGCGTGGCTCAGCACGAGCCGCGACCCTTCGGGGTTGCCGTGACGCCTGAGCGTGACGGACGTGCCGTCGTCCAGCGGAACATCGACTGTCGCCAGCGGCTGGGGCACCTCCCACCCTGCGCGGCGGCGGACTGCTCGGCGCTCGCTGCTCACGATAGCGGGGCGAACGTGATGAGCGGCAGGAGCGCCTGGGCAATGGACATCACGTAGCGGAACACCGGTACGCCGAGGACACCGAGCACGATCAGGCCCAGCAGCAGGTAGACGCCGTAGCGGGCGTTGTAGTACCGGTATGACCGGGCTGCGGCCCGCGGCAGGAAGTGCGGCAGGATGTAATGCCCGTCCAGCGGACCGATGGGGATGAGGTTGAACACCATCAGCAGGAGGTTAACCTGCACGAGCAGGATTACAAAGGTCTCGCTGCCCGGCGTGTAAGCCGCATCGACCCCTGTGGTCCGGAGCAGCAGGAAGGCGTTCCACACGACGAGCGCAAGCAACAGGTTCATGCCGGGGCCCGCCGCTGCGACCCAGAGGTCCGCGCGCCTCGAACGGAAGTTGCGTGGATCCGTGGGCACCGGTTTCGCGTAGCCGAATCCCACCATGACCACCATCAGCAGACCGAAAACGTCGATATGGGCGACGGGATTCAACGTCAGTCGGCCGGCGCGCTCCGCAGTATCGTCGCCGTAGAGTTTCGCCACCAGCGCGTGCCCGAACTCGTGGAACGAGAGCGACGCGATCAACGCCAGGATCAATAGCGTGAAGAGCAGCAACTGGCCCTCGAAAACGAGATAGATCATGCGTCAGGATCGCCTGCCCGGTTGCGGGCATTCAGACCCACGAGAACGCGCGCTGTCGCGGCGCCGGCGATCAGTCCGAACAGGTGCGCTTCCCACGACACGCCGTCGCCCCGGGGCAGGACGCCCCAGATCGTGCCGCCGTAGAGGAGGACGACAACCAGGGAGACCAGCAGGGAGGTGAGGGCGCGCTCGTACAGCCCACGCACGACGAGGAAGCCGACGAGGCCGAACACCAGTCCGCTCGCCCCCACGTGGACGGCTTCCCGGCCGAAGAGCCACACCGCGAGACCGCCGAGGACGACGATCCACGCCACGGTGACAAGGTAGTACCGCACGCCCCGGAACAGCACGATGGCTGCCAGCGGAACCAGCGACAGCGTGTTCGCGACGAGGTGCCACAGCGATTGGTGCACGAAGGGCATGCCCATCACGCCGGGCAGTCCGTCGAGCCTCCGCGGCGTCAGTGCCAGGGCATACAGCACGCTTTGATCGGCGAGCGCGTACAGCGACACCGCCCAGACCAGGCCCACGCCCCCGAACAGTACGGCAGCGCGCTGGGTGACGGCGGATTTCATCGGCAAGGCTCCCGTCCTGGCACGGTCAGGCCAATGGTAACCTCGATCCCTGGCTGCCGTTGCCCGCTCCGCGTCCGACGGTCAATCCCGTGGGTCCTGACTGACGAGGGATGCGCGGCGCAGGCGGCCAAGAAGGCGAAGGCGGCATGCGCCAGCGCGACCCCGGGAAGCGCGCGGCGTCTCTTCGGGATGCGGGGTATGCTTTGTTTCGACCCGTTGAACGAGTCGCCCGGATGGATCGACGCACGCTCCTGAGCACCACGGCCACCGCCGCCCTCCTGGCCCCGCGGTTCCCGGTCCGGGCCGCGCCTGGCCGGCGGTTCGTGGAGGACTACTCGGGCCTCGATTCCGTGCCCGTGGCCCGGGAGCTGCGGCCATCGGGCACGGAGGAGGTGAGCGATGCGGTCGGACGCTGGCCCGGCCCGGTATCCATCGGGGGTGGCCGCTACAGCATGGGCGGCCAGGTCGCGGCCCCGGACTCGCTGCATCTTGACATGCGCGGCATGAACCGCGTGCTGGCCCTCGACCCGGAGCGGCGTGTCGTTCGCGTGCAGGCCGGGATCTCCTGGCGCGACCTGCAGGAAGCGATCGACCCGCATGACCTGTCGGTCAGCATCATGCAGAGCTTCAGCAACTTCACCGTGGGCGGCTCCGTGTCCGTGAACTGTCACGGCCGCTATGTCAACAAGGGTCCGCTGGTGAACTCGGTCCGGACGGTGCAGATGGTCCGCGCTGACGGGCAGGTCCTCGAACTGACGCCCGACGCGCCTGCAAGCACGCCTGGGCCGACAGGGGGGATGCCAGCACACGCTTACGCACCAGCGGTGGGGGAAGACCCCCCAGCTGAGGGCTTTTCTGCAAGCACGCCTGGCCCGACGGGGGCAATGCCGACGCGTCGACACGCACCAGCGGTGGGGGAAGTGCCCCCAGCTGAGGGCTTTTCTGAAAGCACGCCTGGCCCGACGGGGGCAATGACAGCGCGTCGATACGCACCAACGGTGGGGGAAGTGCCCCCAGCTGAGGGCTCCTCACTGTTCGGCGGCGTGTTCGGCGGCTATGGGGGCCTGGGCGTCGTAACCGAAGTCGAACTCGATCTCGACCGCAACACGCGCCTTCGCCGCGTTGTCGAGAAGGTTGACCTCGACGCCTACCCGGACCACTTCGGTGACACGATCGCAAGCGACCCGGGGGTCGTGCTGCACAATGCCGATCTCAGGCCCCCCGGGTTCGATGAACCCCGGTTGATCAGCTGGGTCTCGACGGACGAACCCGCGACGGTCGGGGAGCGGCTGATCCCGCGCGACCGGGACTACAGGCGCAACCCGGGCCTTCTCTGGGCGGTATCCGAACTCCCTGGCGGCAAGCGGCTGCGCGGCAGTATCGAGGACAGGGTGCTCGGGCGCGAGGCCATCGTCTGGCGCAACTACGAAGCCAGCCTCGATACGGATTCGCTGGAACCCGGAACGCGCCTCTTCTCCACCTACCTGCTGCAGGAGTACTTCATCCCGGTGGCGAACTTCCTGCCCTTTGCGCGCACGCTCAGGGAGGTGCTGCGGGCCCGTGAGGTCAATGCGCTGAACGTATCGGTCCGCCACTCTCCCGCGGATACGAGGTCACTGCTCAAGTGGGCGCCCACGGAGGTCTTTTCGTTCGTGCTCTACTACAAGCAGCGCACGAGCGGGCGCGCGGAACGCGAGGCGGGTGTCTGGACGCGCGAACTGATTGACGCGGCGCTTGCCAACGGTGGCAGGTACTACCTGCCCTACCGGCTCCATGCTACCCGGTCGCAATTCGAGCGGGCCTATCCCGAGTTTGAAGAATTCGTGGCGCTGAAGTCCCGGGTGGATCCCGAGCGGAAGTTCCGCAACCTGCTTTGGGACAAGTACCTGTAGCGAAACACGGGATCATTGCACCCGCTACAATCGCCCGGGCTTACCGGAACGAAGGAGCCCCGCGTGGCCGTGCATGAAGTGTTTGCCTACCTCTGCGTCGACGGCGCAGTCGACGCCATCGCGTTCTACGAGAAGGCGTTCGGCGCGACCGAGAAAATGAAGCTGGTCGAGCCGGGGGGTCGAATCGGCCACGCCGAACTCGACTTCGATGGCACCACCGTGATGCTGGCGGACGAGTTCCCGGAGATCGGCGTCAGGTCGCCCGCGAGCCTGGGCGGCTCACCGGTCACGCTCCACCTGCATGTCGACGATACGGATGCCGTGGTGGACAGTGCGGCCAAGGCCGGTGCCACCGTGGAGATGCCGCCCACCGACATGTTCTACGGCGAACGAACGGCGGTCGTGCGCGATCCGTTCGGGCATCGCTGGAACATCGGTCACACGATCGAGGAGGTCTCTCCCGACGAGATGCAGCGTCGCTACGACGCGCTGGGCGAAGGGCAGTAGTGTCCTTGCTCTAACCGGGCCCGCGTCGGCCCGGAGTCGGTCTCAGGCGAGTCCCATCTCCCGGTAGGAGCGCACCACCTTCTCGAGGGCGACGGCGTAGGCCGCCGTGCGCAAATCGTCGATGGCGTCCGACGTGAGCATGGTCTCGCGGATCGCGCCGTAGGCGTCGCGCATGGTGTCCTCGAGGCCGGATCGGACGAGGTCGAGTTCCTCGGTGCCCCGCAACAGGGGTGCCTTCAGGGCCTCGGGCACGGCCTTGCCGGTGGTCGTCTCGATCAACTCCACGATGTGCCGGTTGCGCTGGATGTCGAGCCGCCGGGAAAGGCGGCCGAAGCGCATGTGGGAAACGTTTGAAACCCACTCGAAGTAGCTCAGGGTCACGCCGCCGGCGTTCACCAGCAGGTCGGGGAGAATGACCTTGCCGCGCTGCAGCAGCGTCTGCTCGGCGGCGAACGTCACGGGACCGTTGGCGGCCTCCACGACCAGGGGCGCCTGGATGCGCGGCGCGTTCTCGGGCGTGACCTGGTTTTCGACCGCGGCGGGGAGCAGGATGTCGCAGTCCGCGCTGAGAACGGACCGGCCGTCCGCCACGAACCGGCTGCCCGGGAAACCCTTGACGCCGCCGGTCCGCCGGAGGTGTTCGGCGACCGCATTGGGGTCGAGTCCGGCGTCGGAGACGATGGCGCCGTCGCGCTCGACCACGCCGGCCAGGCGCACGCCTTCGTCCTCCACCAGGTAGCGCGCCGCGTTGAAGCCCACGTCCCCGAACCCCTGCACGATGACGCGCTTGCCTTCCAGTCCACCATCGAGACCGCAACGTTCGACGTCTTCGGGATGGCCGAAGAACTCGCGGACCACGTAGTGGACGCCGCGTCCGGTGGCCTGGGTCCGTCCCGGGATTCCGCCCTGGGTCGGGGGCTTGCCGGTGACGCAGGCCAGCGCGTCAATGTCGGACGGGTAGAGCGCCCGGTATTCGTCCGCCATCCAGGCCATTTCGCGTTCTCCCGTTCCCATGTCGGGCGCGGGCACGTCGCGGCTCGGGCCGATGTAGCCGTGGTCGGCGAGTTCCTGCGTGAAGCGCCGCGTGATGAGTTCGAGTTCGTGTTCGTCATAGTCCTTGGGTCGGATCGCGAGGCCGCCCTTGGCGCCGCCGAACGGCACGTCGACCAGCGCGCACTTGAAGGTCATGAGGGCGGCGAGGGCTTCCACCTCCTGCTGGTCGACGATGGGCGCGTAGCGGATCCCGCCCTTGACGGGAAGCCGGTGCTCGCTGTGCACGGCGCGCCAGCCGCAGAACGTCCGGTAGCTGCCGCGCAGGCGCACCGGAAAGCGCAACTGGATGACGGAATTGCACTCGCGGATGGTCTCGACGAGGTCCGGCGCGATGTCGAGCGCCGTGGCGGCGCGGTCGAACATGTGGCGCACGCTCGTGAGAAACGTGGATTCGGTCGCGGGTTTCATATGGCTCGCAGACGGGTGCAATGGCGGGTAAAGCCTAACCCGGATATTGCACCAAGCCGCTTGTTCCTTGATTTGAATTTTCTTGTTTCAAAAGGTTATGTACATCTTGCTGAGTTCCTTGCGGAAACAAACTGCGCTGGCCGCGCCCTCGCTTGTCTTTTTTCCGCGTGCGGGCACATGGTCGCTACACCATAAGCGGCGGCTATGCTCCCGCTCCCGAGCACCCGCACGCGAAAAAAATCCTGCGCGATCATCGCGGCCCTTGATGCAATATCCGGGCTAAGCCGCGCGCACGCTGCCTACAACCGCGAAGGCCGCCGGCTGTCGGCGGAGGCGGTCGACGCCCGATGCCTTCCTATAACTTATTGAAAATAAATGAAAATATAACAACTGGAGGGATCGCTCAGACGCGTCGCACCGCCCGGTCGACCCAGATCCGCTCGGTGGCGGCGTGGTAGCGCGCATAGAAGGGCCGGGCGAGGTCCCGGCAGAACGCGTGCATGCGGGCGCGCGCGTCGTGCAGCGAGGCCGCGACGAAGTAGTGCGGCTGGTATTCGGTCACCGGGTAGGTGCGTTCGGCGGCCCGCGCAGGGTCCCAGGGCTCGCGTCCCGCGTTCGAGGCGCCGCCGCAGGCGTGCTCCAGTTCGCCGTAGCTCGACAGCAGGCCGGCGCCGTAGGCCTTGACGTCGCCGTCCTCGGCCAGCAGGCCGAACTCGATGGAGAACCAGTAGCAGCGCGCCAGGCGCTCGATGTCGGCGTCGCCCGCGCCGAGGCTCGCGAGGCCTATCTCCTGCGAGAGGTCGGCGAAATCGGGGTCGGCGAACATGGGCGCGTGGCCGATCAGTTCGTGGCAGACGTCCGGCTCGGGCGTATAGAACGGTTTCGACCCGTGGCGCATGTACTGGGTGGAGAAAAACACCCGGAAGGCGAGCCCGTTCAGGAAATCCCGTGGCCGCAGCAGGCCCGCCACGGGCCGCAGCCGGAACCCGGTGCGCGCCTCGAGAAACCCGCTGACGTCCCGGCCCCGGGGTATGCCTTCGCGGTAGCCGCAGTCCCGCTCCAGGTCCGCGAGCGCGCGCCGGTAGGCGGTGCAGGCGTGGGCGCCGTGCAGGGACTTGAGCCGCGTGTACACCTCGCGCCAGGTGGCGTCTTCTTTCGGCGTGTATTCCACGAGGGGAATGTCGCGGCCGTGCCGGTATTCGCGGGCCAGCCGGTCGATAGCCGCACGCCGTTCCCGGTAATCCGGGTCATGGAACCCGGGATGGTCCGCATCGAGCGCGACCCCCGCGTCCAGGGTGTGGTTGGCGATGGCGTCAAGTTCCGCCGCCTCGCGGGGGAACCAGGGCACGTCGCGGTGGTCGAGGACGATGACGTGCACCGCTTCGGCCGTAAGCGCCGCGATCACGGCCTCCACCGCCGGCTGGCCGCGCTCTCCGATACAGTCGACGTAGAAGTCGAAGGTCTGCCCCCTGCGCGGCCGCGACTCGATGTGCGTCAGGCTCACGCCGTGGCGCGTAAACGGGCGTAGCGCCGCCTCGAGGGCGCCGGGCCGGTCGCCGGCCAGTTCCATGAGCAGGGACAGCCGCGGTTCCTGGATGCCCGTTGCCGCGTTCACGTGCCTGCGGATTGTCCCTGGTGTCCGCCTGTTCAGCCGCCGACCCGTCCGCCGCCGATGGTGGCGTCGGGCCCGGTCAGGAGCCGGGCGATATCCGCCGCGTATTTCACCTCGGAGTCGTCCTCGGGCGCGTAGCCAAGCACCCGGCGGGCCGACTCCAGCGACCAGAACGCCCGGGTATTGCCGGAGATGCCGTAGACGACCAGCCACGGCACACCATCGGCCCGTTCGATGTCCGGCGTCTCGATGGCCTTGACGAAGAGCTGGACCAGGTCACGTTGGCTGAAGTGCGCTCCGAGGTCCCGCTTGAAGCCGCCGAGGTCGCGTCCCTCGTAGACCGATCCCGGGACTTCGCGCGGTGCGCCGATCCTGACCTGCACCACCTCGAGCTTGCGGCCGAACGCCCCCGAGGCGTAGGGAAAGCCCAGCAGTTCGTACGCGGCCTTGGCCCAGCCGTAGAAGTTGTCGGAGAGCGGTAACTCGTCCGTCGACACCATCTCCTTGCCGTGGTCGTGGATCAGCGCGTGCTCGTAGAAATCCGCCGCGTGGTTGGAACTCGCCATCACGACGCGCCGCACCCCGGCGTCGAACGCGGCCCGGTAGACGTTGTTCGCCATGCGGACGTTGTCGCACTCCGCATCGAAACGGTCTATCTCGTCGGGCTCGCGCGATCGCCCGTATCCGAGGTGTACGACGGCATCGGCGCCGTCGAACAGGTGCGCGTACGTCGATCGATCCGGGTCGGTCAGGTCGGCGGCCTCGACGCCGGCGATTTCCTCGCCGTCGCGGCGCCTCGAGGCGACGTCGACCAGCCTGAGATCAAACCGGTTTCTGAACGCATCGAGCAACTGCGATGCGATATAGCCGCTTGCCCCGGTCAGGAGCACCGCGCGTTTTTCCATCGTCCACCTCCTGCGTGCCGGCTGTCGCCGCCCGTTCAGACCGGCAGCAGCCGTGCTTCCGCCATCCAGAACGCACCGACATTGAACACCACGTGGGCAAGTATGCACGCCTCGATCCCGTGCTTCCTGGCGAGCCACCCGAGGGCAAGCCCGGCGGGGAAGACCTGCGCCAGCTTTACCCAGTCCGGTTCGAGGGTGCCGGCGTGACCGAGCGACCATAGCGCGGCCGACAGGAGGATGGCCAGCCAGTAGCGGTGATCCCACCAGCCGAAGATCCGCGCGACGTGGTTCTGGATGCCGAGGCGGAACATCAGTTCCTCGCCGACCGCTGCCACCGACACCGCGAGAAGGGCGACAGCCATGTTTTCCCCGATGTCGAGCGATCCGAACAGTCGCTTGGCAGCTTCGCTCAGTTCCGGGTTCGTGGCATGGAACAGGAGCACGGTGTAGATACTCCAGGTTCCGGCGAGGAGCACGCTCCACAGCACTGGCGCAGCGGCGGAACGCCGTGGCGCCGTCTCCCCCGATCCGAGGCCGGGACGCACCAGCGGGAAAGCTGCCACCCCGGCTGCGGCGCAGCAGGCGACGCCGACAGCGGTGAACAGGAACGTCCGCAGGGCATCGAAGGGCAACGCGAACGCGAATACCCACCGCGCGCTTTCCACGGCGAACACCAGCGGCGCGAGCAGGACGCAGTAGACGCCGACCACAGCCCAGGCGAACCGTGAGCATTCCCGGATCTCCCTGCGCCTCCTTGCCCAGTGGACCAGCGCCGCGACAAGGAACCCGAATACGGTGACCAGGTAGATGAAGGTGAGCGCGATGGCCACGTTGGAGTGTCCCCCGACCTGACTACCGAATCCCTGCCCTGGGCATCGCCCGCCGCAACGGGCACGGAATACCGTCCCGGGCGGGCGGTTACTCGATCAGCCCTTCCTCGCGCAGTTGTGCCGTCACCCGCTCCTGGATCACCGGGTTCACCTTCGCCACCCAGCCCATGGTCACCTGCATGCTTTCCATCATCAGTTGCGGCATGACCTCGATGGTCTTCTTGCCGAGCGGCGTCTCGTAGAACGCCAGGAGCTGGCGGATGTCGTCGTGGGAGAAGTGCCGCGCGTAGAGGGCGTTCAGTTCCTCCTGGAAGCCGCCGTCGGCCATCATCTCGCCCATCGCCTTGTTGGTTATCTCCATGCAGCGCGCAAGGGCCTCCGACTCCATCTTGTCGCCCATCATGCCTGCGATCTGCTGCGCCAGCGCACCGCTCAGTTGCTCGACCAGGGCCGGGTCGTAGGCCTTCGTCACCGTCATGAGCCGTTCGATGTCGGCGCGCAGCTCCGGCGCCATCTCGGGCGGGTCCTCCCCAAGCGCCGCGCTACCCACCGTCGCGACGATCGCGAGGAGACCGGCCTGGATTGCCCTCAGCCATCGGTCTGCATGTGTCGTCATTGCAATTTCACCTCACTGGTTTGCGTGGCGCCATTATGCCTGTGCCGGCGCCCGGTGCGCGCCTGCGCCGGGGACGGCCGCGAGCCACGTCAGCCTGCGGTAAGCTGGCCTGCCCATGATCGGGACCGCCAACAGAAGACGGGGAGCAAGGACCGTGCGAAAAAGCGGACGTGGAATCATTCTTCTTGGCGCCATGCTGTGGTTCGGTGGCGGGCTCGCCGCAGACGAGACCAGCTTCCCGGAGATCCTCGACCCCGCGATCCCCGGCACGCCCAGGTTGGGCCAGCCGGTACTCGTCATGGGCTCCACCGCGCCCATCCTCACGGAAAAGCACGGCCTGGCCGCCCCTGCGCTATGGGACTGGAACGGCGACGGCAAGCGCGACCTCCTGGTGGGGGAGTTCGAAACCAACTCCGGCGAGCTGTTCCCGATGGGCGCGGACGGCTCGACCATCCGTGTCTACGTTAACGTCGGCACCGACCGGGATCCGAAGTTCACCGATGCTTTCGAGTGGGCGAAGGATACGCAGGGCACCATCATGGAGGTCCCGCAGTGGTGCTGCATCGGCTTCACGCCCCAGTTCTACGACCTCGACGCCGACGGCCACCTGGACATGATCACGGGCCAGTACCATCCGGGCGAAGTGACCTGGTTCCGGGGCACCGGCGACGGATTCCTGCCGGGCGAGACGCTGCCCCAGGAAGGCGACCCCGCCTCCAATGGACAGCCCATGTGGGGCAACTACGAAGGCGAGCCCGGTGACATCGGCACGTTCGAGTACTGGGTCTACAGCTCGGCGAGTTTTGGCGACCTGGACGGCGACGGCGACTACGACCTGGTCGTTGGCGGCAGCGGCGGCCTGCGCGTCAGCGAGAACGTCGGCGGCCCCGAGCGGCCGAGCTTCGGCAAGCGTGAACTCCTGCTCGACCTGGACGGGAATCCGCTGCGGATCCTCGATCGCCCCACGGAGCGGTCGCCGGACCTGCCTCCCGAATACCTTTCACCCCCGGACGGCGACGGCAAGAGCAGTCCGCTGGTCGTCGACTGGGACGAAGACGGCGTTCTCGATCTCCTGGTGACCGGCTCCTACCGTCACCCCGCCAGCCATGCCGTCACCTTCTTCCGGGGCGTGAAGACAGACGACGGGCCCCGGTTCCACCCGGGTGTTGACCTGTTGCCGGCCGCGGACGGCGCCAAGGCCCTGCCCGGCAGCGGCCAGCGCGTCTACGTCGAGGACTGGAACCGGGACGGCGTCAAGGACCTGGTGATCGGCGCCAGCATCGCCACCGTGAACGGGGGCGAGTTCAGCGACGAACTGTCGTGGGAGTGGGAGGACGTCAACGAGGTGGAAAGCGCCGGCAAGGACCCGGGCCTGTACCCGCCGCGGGAACGGCCGACCGAAGCGTCCATGGAAAGGGACGGCCTGCGGGAGCATTTCGGCGAGGACGAGTTCCTGGAGTTAGTCAAGTTCAACCAGGACGTCTGGGACGACACGATCGGCCGCCTTTACGAAGAGGGCAAGGCCTACTGGCTGACCATGCGCCACCAGGGCCGCGTCTACGTCATGCTGGGCGAGCGCTGGGAGACGGAAACGGCGGCTGCGGAGGCAGTGCGCCCGGTATCCGCCGCGCGCGCAGCGTCGTCGGCCACGCCGCGCACCGGTCAGTCGCCGGTGGCGGTCGAGATCGCCGTGCCGGACGAGATCCGGACCGGCGAACCCGCCGATGTGGTCATCAGGTTCAGCATGCGTCCTCCCTGGTACATCTACGCGCCGACGGAGCGCAACGCGCTCGAGGGCATGATCCCGGCGCGCGTCGACTTCGAGTTGCCGGATGGCGTCGCCGCCGCGGGGCCGCCCATCCTGCCGCTGCAACAGGTCAAGGGCCCCTACGACATCTACAAGGGCGCCGACCAGGCCTGGACGCAACCTGTCCGGGCGAGCGCATCCGGGCACTACGAGGTGTTGGCCAACGTCACCTACCAGACCTGCAAGGACGACCTCTGCCTGCCGCCCCGCACGGAGACCCTGGTTTCCATGCTGACGGTGGTGGACGCGCGGGACTGAATCCGCCCGGTTCGCGCGGCATCCGGACCTGACGCGCCGAGGCGCCCCTGTCATTCCTGTCGGTTCGGGGTCTCGTCACAGGGCCCTGTACAGGCGTCGCGAGTCGGGGATCGCGCAGTGGATGTCCCTGGACGACACCGCATCCACCCTCATGTCTCCGTGGTCGCCGCGGGGGCTTCACCGTCCGCCTCGTTCCTGCCCTTCGGTACCGGCGCCAGGTAACCGACGATGAGGAGCAGCAGGCCCACGCCGAGGAAGGACACGACCCGGCTCAACGTACCGACGTTGCCGAGTTCCACCAGGAACAGCTTCACGATCACGAGACCCATCACCACGGCGCCGCCGACCCAGACGTCGCGACGTTCCCTCCTTGCCCCCGCCACCATCCCCGCGAGGCCCGCGGCTCCCCAGACCAGGGACAGTCCCGCCTGGAAGATCGCCGATCCTGCGAGCGCACCGGCCGTGAACGGAACGCCCGCGAAGTGGTGGACGCCCCGCGCCACCTCCATGGACAGGAGGACGAGGCCGACCACGGCGAACAGCAGAACGAGGCTCCGCGCATCCGGACCCCGCAGGTCGATGTCGAGCGCGCGCCAGATCGCGAGACCCGCCACGACGGCGGCGAGCGTCAACGGATTGAGCAGCGGAAGATAGGGGAGCGGCGCCGCATTCCCGCTGGAACCAAGGCTCGCGGCCAGCGCGAGGATGCCCGCCGCTCCCGCCACTACCGGAATCCCCACGGCGGAATACGAACGCCAGTGCGCGCCGAGCGGCCACGGCAGTCTCTCGCGCGCCATGCCGGTGGCCAATGCCAGCGCGGCAGCCGACACGACGGCGAAGGCGAGGGGCCAGTCGCCCCCGGAGGCAAACTCCACCAGCCAGCGCACTTCGCTCGCCACCAGCACCGCCAATACCCAGTACGAGCCGATGTGCAGGATTGGCGTCAACTGTGGATAGCTGCGCTCCCGGAAGTAGAGGAACGCGTATTGCGCGCCCAGCGCGAGCGGCCAGGCGAGCCAGCCATAGTTCGCGAGGGGATGCGGTGCCCTTCCGAACCCAAGGCTGTCCGCAAGCAACAAGGCCATGAGGGGCAACAGCACGAGAGCCAGGGAATTGAATCGCCGCCAGCTCAACGCATGTGCAACGAGCATGGCCGCTATGGCCGAAACCGCGACCGTGCCGAACGCGACCGTGTTCTGGAGGTCGGGGCCCACGAATTCGTTCATCTCCAGGGGGACCGACCAGAACCACCATGCGCCTCCCCAAAACAGCGCAATGCGCGCCCACACACGCCGGGCGCGCTCGGGCAACGTGCCGTGATCGAAGCTCCAGGCAACGGTCCAGCCGGCCAGCGCCAGCACCACGCTGGCAAGGAAAGGACCGTTCAGCAACGGCGTGGCCGCGCTGTCGAACAGCCCCGCCTGCGCATGCGCCAGGGCGGCGGCGACTTGCAGCGCAGCGCCGCCGATCAGCAGCAGCCGGGACCCACTGCGCACGCTGAACCACGCCAGCATCGCGCCCTGTGCAGCCCAGGCAGCACACGTCCACTGGTCGTCCAGCGCGAGCGGAAACGCCAGCGCCAGGAATCCGAGCGCCAGGCCGACGAAACACATCGCCAGCATGCGCAGGTCGTTGATCCGCCACAGGATCGCGGCCAGCAGGGCATAAAGCGCCGCGAGGCCTCCCGCCGACCAGGCGAGTCCTGCTTCGCTCTCCACGAGCTGGGTCTGCAGCGCGAACCCGATGAACGGCGTGCCGAAAACCACGGCGCTGTCGACGAAACCGCGCAGGTTGGGCGGGCGGCGCAGGGCGAACAGCACCGCGACGCCGATGTACATGAGCACGAACAGGATGAGGAACGGCTCGGTGGTGGCGAAGTGCTCGGGCCGGTAGCCCTGGTAGCCCCACAGGCTCGCGATCACGAAGGTGAAGGCGAAGCCCAGCAGGTTGAGGATGCGCCACGCCTTGAACCAGGCGATGGTCAGGATCGCCGTGTTCAGCACCGCGTAGTAGCTGAATAGCGCAACGTGATTCCCCGTCTCCGTGGCGGCGAGTAGGGGTGCGAGGAATCCCCCCGCGAGGCCCAGCACGATGAGCGTACGTGAGTTCTGGAGCACCGCGACGATCCCGGCGGCCACCGTGACGGTCACCATGGCCCCGAAGGCGACCGTTGCCGGCAGGAGCGCGTAGAACTCGAACGCGGCGTAGGTCGTGAGATAGAGAATGCCCAGGCCCCCGCCCTGGAGACTGAGCGCGTAGACCTCCCGTTTCTCGCGCAGCCGCCAGCCCACGCCGAACATGGCGAGGCCAAACAGTGCCAGCGCGGCCAGCCTCGCCCAGACGGGAAACTGGAACAGCTCGTTGTCGATGGCGTACTTGATGAAGAACCCGACACCGAACAGAACCACCACGACACCGACCTTCACCGGCACGTTGCCGGTCGTGAACCAGCGCTTCGCCGCGTCGAGCGCCTGGTCCACCGCCGATAGGCCGGGCTCGCGCCCGGGTTCGTCGCTGGCCGGTTCTGCCCCCCAGACGTCGGCCTCGCGCTCGGGGCGCGAAGGCGTATCTCCGGTCGAGCCTGGCGCCGTCTCGGCGTCCGGCGCTTCTACCTCTTCCGTGACCGCAGTGGCAACGGGCGGTGCCGGCTCCGGATCGGCTTTCGCGGGTTCTGGCCGGGCACGCAGATCGGCCGCCGCATCAAACTCCTCTTCAAGGCCCCGGAGGCGTGAACTGAGATGCAGGACCCAGCCAATGAGACCGCCGATCAGGCCACAGTAGAGGAGTTCCGGCCCAAAGCCGGAGGTCCATATGCCGACCGCCAGCCCCAGCACCAGGCCGACCAGGAAATAGAGCGTCAAATGGTCCTCCCGCCACGCGCATGAACGATTCTAGCCTCAAGCTGGTCCCGGTTCCCGATATCCCCATTTCCCCTCGAAATGTACGTTGGGATTCTGCGCGGCAGGTGCCCCCAGCGGTCGAGTCGGACCGGCCTGCGGCCAGGACACGCGCGAATGTGAGTTGTGGGTACTATCACGGGGAATCTGCATTTGTTTTACAGGTCGTATATGGCCTTTAATAGGTCTTTATTCTTTATATAAGGTCATATTTGACCTATTGACAAGGGAGTGGGTCAGAGACATGATCTTGCCCGTTTAGGGACTATTCGGCCTGTGATGGGTCAGTTATGACCGATTATTCTTCCAATACCGTGACACCGCACGGACTGCGAACCGAGATCGGTAGCCGGCTGGCGAAGCTGCGCCTGGCCCGCAACGTGACACAGGAGGCGGTCGCGAGGGACGCGGGAATATCGTTGCGGACCGTGCGTCGGCTCGAGGCCGGGTCTCCGTGCGGTCTGGACAGCTTCCTGCGCGTGGCCATCGCGCTCGGTGTGGGAGATGCGATCGCGGCAGTGGTGCCGGCGAGCGACATCCGCCCGATCGAGCGCGTGGCCTCGCGCGGAGTGGAGCGCGCCCGGGCACGACCCGCCAGGGGCCGCGAGGCGGAAGCGGCCTGGTCGTGGGGCGAGGAGCCTTCAGCCGGGGGATTTCCCCCGACCGCTGACGCGTAGGGAAGTGTAGGCATTTCCGCCGTCGCCGGATGCGTATTTCCATGGAAGTCGCGTGACTGACGCGAGCGTCGAACTCTGGGGTCGCCGCATTGGGGCCGCGTCGTGGGACGAGGCTGCTGCTGTGGGGGTGTTCCAGTACGATCCGGGGTTCGCGGCCGCCGGCATCGAGCTGTCCCCCCTGGTGATGCCCGTGCGGGAGGGTACGTACGTGTTTCCCGCTCTCGGGCGGGATGCATTCAAGGGCCTTCCGGGCCTGTTGGCCGACGCGTTGCCGGACAGTTTTGGCAACAGGCTCATCGACGTGTGGCTGGCCGAGACCGGCCGCAGCGCCGAGTCGTTCAGTCCGGTGGACCGGCTCTGCTACGTCGGCACCCGCGGCATGGGGGCGCTGGAGTTCCGGCCCGCGATCCGCCGAACTGGCCGAAGACACACGATCGAGATGGCGGAACTCGTCGATCTCGCCAACCGGGTCCTGGACGATCGTATCCGTCTGGCGGGCCGCCTCGGTGGCGACGACGATCGGAGGGCCCTGGAGGACATCCTGAGTGTCGGCACTTCGGCGGGCGGTGCCCGGGCGAAGGCGGTACTCGCCTGGAACCCGGAAACCGGGGAGTTCCGATCCGGACAGGTGGACACGGCGGCGGGTTTCGAGCACTGGATTCTCAAGTTCGATGGCGTGGCGAACAACCGCGACCGGGAACTGGCCGATCCGCTCGGTTTCGGGCGCATCGAATACGCGTACTCGCGAATGGCGCGCGCGGCGGGAGTCGAAATGGCACCGTGCCGGCTGCACCACGAAGGTGGCCGCAGCCACTTCATGACGCGCCGTTTCGACCGCGAAGGGGAGGGTCGCAAGCTGCACATGCAGTCGCTCGGCGCGCTGCGCCATTTCGACTACAACCTCGCCGGTGCCTATGCATACGAGCAGGCGGTCGAGACGGTCCGGCTGCTCGGTCTCGGCATGGGCGAGGTCGAACAGCTCCTCCGCCGCGCCGTGTTCAACGTCGTCGCCCGGAACCAGGACGACCACGTGAAGAACATCGCCTTCCTGATGGACCGGCGCGGGCGGTGGCGGCTGTCGCCCGCTTACGATATTGCCTACGCGTACAACGCTGGCGGCCCCTGGACGCGCGAGCACCAGATGAGCCTCGCTGGCAAGCGTAGCGGGTTCGAGCGGGACGACCTGCTGCGCTTCGCAACGGGCTCGGGGCTGAAACGTCCCGCTGCCCGCCGCGTCGTCGACGAGGTGGTGGCGGCGGTGTCTGACTGGCCGCGCTTCGCCGCGGATGCCGGGGTGCCGACCGAGGACATCCGGCGCATCGCGCGGATGCATCGGCTCGCGCTGGGCGTCGTGCGGACGGGGACTGCGGTCGAGCCGCCATAGCGCGTAGAGATCAGACCTGATCCGTGTTCGGGCGAAGCGGGCGGTGGTCCGCGACGTGGATGTAAAGGATGTCCTCAGCGGCTGGGGCACTGACTCGTCAAGCAGCAGCCTCATCCTGCTCGCCGGCGAGAATCGACTTGGCTCTTTCCAGCAGCGAGACGGCTTGATCCCGAGACACCGAAGGGAAGTCCTGAAGGAAGTCGTCGAGCCGGTCCCCCGCTTCCAGGTACTCCAGGAGTATGCGTACGGGAACCCTCGTGTGGGCGAACACCGGGGTGCCGCCCAGGATGTCGGGATTCCTGTCTATCGGACCGTCTCTCATGGTCGCCTCAGTCGGCGCGGCACTCGGCTTTTCGTCGGGGACAGGCTAGCCGCTGGGCAGGGGAATGCAACCTTTCGGCAAAGACTCCTGCAGGCCGTTCGGCCATGACAGATCAACTCCGGCGACCACCCTTCTGTAACGGTGCAGCGCTTCCGGGGCGTTGCCTTGCAAACTGTAATCCCGCATTTCCATCGTTCCCGAAACTGATGGGTTTGGTGCCTGGGGAGAGACTCGCGTTACTTCATTAAACCATTGATATTTATAAATTATTATCGAATAACCTCGCAGTCCTGCCCACACGCCTGCCCACGTCGCGAACGCCCGATCCGCCCGCACTGGCGCGGCCAACGGCTCGTAACCGTTCGGTCGTGCCGGTACGCCGCACACCATCCCCCGCGTATCGCTGCGAGGGGACCCATGAAGAGGGCCGCGTCCGGCGAAGATCCGCTTCACCGTCATCGATGCGCGGCATAGACGGACGTCCAGAAGACTCGCATACTTGGCATCGTATCCGCTGTTCCTGGGGACCCTATGGCAGAGTTGCCTACACCAGAGCAGAGCGCCCGCGAGGTGCTGAACATATTCGCGCACTACCACATCCGACCCGGGCAGGCGCTTCAGGATCGGATCTTTGTTCTACAGGCTGACGAACGGCACATCGCACATGGCGACCTCGTGCGGGGCGTCGACAGAGGCGTGGAACTGGGATGGTTCGAAAGGGGGCCAAGGGACAGTCTCACGTTGACGGCAAGCGGCTTCGCCCAAATGTAGGTCGGGAGCGCCGCCTCCGTGGCGGAGAGCATGCGGTTGCGATTTTGAACCACCCCCAGGAGGCGGCGCAATCGGTCAAGCGTGTCTCACAGTGTCGACAGTCCCTGCATCACCGAACCCTTTGTGGGCCCGGCGACGAATCGTTGCGCCTTGCTGACGATCTGTGCGTTCAGTGCCTTGACGTATTCGATGTCGAGTTCGTGGAAGCCGCCAGCGAAGTTGTCGGGCAGCGATAGCTGCACGTACACGTCCTTCGCGACCGGCATGATCACCTGGTCGGGAACGCCGAACGGGCCGTCGCCGAGTTGCTCGTCGCCCTCAGCATACTGCGCTCGTGCTAGGCAGGGCTCGTCACCGATCAGCAGCGGAAGCGCCGCGTCCGGGCGGACCCGGCCTACCTCGAGTGGCATCTCCATCATCCGGCGGAAGAAAATCCGTTCTGGATGCCTTGCGTCCGCCGCGCTCGTGAGCCTGTCGGTGAGCATCTCGTAGAGCGCTTGAGAGTCCACTTCTCGGCCCACTGCTTCACGCGGGGTGCCCTGACGATCTGAATGAACAGAAACGCGCAGAGGTCCTCCTTGTCGGCGAGGGGGAGGTCAGGCGCAACCCCGGCCCGAGCGGACTCGATGACCTTGCGCATTACCGGAGCGGCAGCGCTCTCCCTCTCTGTGAGCACCGCGTCGACGTCGGTTGGAACATACTGGTTCTGTGCGAAGGCGTCATACCGCGGAGGATGAGAGCGGGACCGTCGGACCCAGCAGCGTCCCAATCCTTTGTCCGCGATCCACAGAGCGCCGTCGGTGCCCGCAAAGTTGACGAGAACGAAGTTCGAGGTGTAGTGCTGCAACGCTCTCGCGGGCCGCTGTCCTTGCATGGATCCATTCCTCTTGCCCATTGCGGGACGGCACCGCACGTCGCTAACTGGTGCCGTCGGCTCCGCCGTGCTCCTGCGTCGTTTGAGCGTCCCCTGAGCCTACCCTAGCAACGGCCCCGCTCTGATCGCGATCTCTGCCGTCAACTTCATGGGGAAGCTGCTGAGACGTGATAGACGCGCCTTTGGAGGGTGCTGGACAAGGCGTCTATCACGCCGGGTACCAGCGGTCGCAGCTCGTCCGGTCGATTGCTCGCGGCGAGCATGATGATGACCGGCAGCGGCAGGTCGTCCAGGTTCTGCTGATGCGCGAACCCGCGGTCCACCGTGAGCAGCGCATCGAAACCGTTGTCCGCAGCGAGCGCGAGGAGGGCGCCGTTTCCGGTCCCGGCCCATCCCATCTCGGGAACGGTCCGAACCTCGTAGGCGGCGGGAAAGGACGTCCGAAGGGGCCGTGGCACGGACTCGTCAAGCAGCAGCCTCATCCTGCCCGCCGGCGAGGATCACCCTGGCCTTTTCCAGTACAGCGACCGCTTGGTCTCGAGACACCGAAGGGAAGTCCTGAAGGAAGTCGTCGAGGCGGTCGCCCGCTTCCAGGTACTCCATGAGTATGCGTACCGGGACCCTAGTGCGGGTGAACACTGGCGTGCCGCCCAGGATGTCGGGATTCCTGTCGATGGGTTCGTCGTTCATGGTCGCCTCCGTCGCCGTGCTTGGCGCGGCAATCGGCTTCACTTTGGTCACAGGCTAGTCGTTGGGCAAGGAAATGCAACTCCTTGCAAGACTCCAGCAGGCCGTCCGGGCAAGCGAGATCGACTTCTGCGACCACTCAACCAACCCGACTGCCTTTCCGGCGTTGCCTTGCGGCCCGCGCTCTATCGCCTACGGCGACCGAGCCCGCGAGCGGTCTCGTCCCTTCGGGTAACGATCGCTAACGCTTGCGCCCTCCGGGCGCCGACCCGACCTTGCGGCAGTGGCGGTCAGTCCCACGCGCCCTTGTGCCGCACGCTACACTTCCACCAGCTCGACGCTGATCCGGCGCTGTCGGCTACGAGCAGCCAGATCAACGCCACCGCGCATCAACAAATCAGGTCGTGCTACGGCTCCGAATACGCGCCAACGACCCAGACGAAGCTCTGTACATCAACGTTGTCGCGCGGTCGTAGCTCCTCGATGGCCTCTCTCGTGCGCGCCACAAGGTCCAACAGGCACTGGTACACGTCGAGATCGAGGTCGGCGCGGTAGCGCAACGCAAACTCATGGCCGACCCGATCCGCGAACAGCTTGGTGATTTCCGGCTTCAGGAACATGTGCGTATCCGGCTCCCACAGGAACGGGAGGTACGTCAGGACTGTCCACTTGGCGGCGTCGTGAGGTTTCGCAGCTCTGGCCATCCTTCGAAGTCCCGCCTCCATGTCGCCTGACGCGAACACGGCTGCACCTCGCACGAAAGCGTCTTTCCCGTCGCCTTTCAGGACATCGGCCACCCGCATCAACTCGAACCGCGAGAGCAGATTGGTTCGGTGGAATGCGCGGAGTGCCTCGTCGGCGAATCCATCTCCCGCAACGGCTGAATCCAGCGGAACCGCATCGTCCAGGAGACGCTTCGCATCCCACTTGTACGACCTTTCCTGCTCCAAGTAGCTTTCGTCCTCGAATCCGTCTGGGAAGTGCTTGCGGAAGAACTCCACCGCACCGTTGTAGCCCACCCAGTCGGGATGGCGTCGCAACACCGCCTGCTTGAGACGCGCCCGGACCTCGGATTCTGTCTCGTACTGCTCACCGCGAACTTTCGCCTCCGCGCTGCTGCCCTTCCGAAAGGCGATCCCATCGAATCTCCCGTCCTCCCGTGCCACCAGCCGAACTGTGAACTGCCCCCAAAATTCGTCGGGGATTCGTCGACGTCTCATGCCGTTCCTCTCATCTCATTCCATCGCGACTGGAAACGACCCGGTCGCACACTAACCATCCGACTTGCCGCGCCGGCACCAACGATCAACCCGGAGCTGGTTTGCGCGCAGAACATGCGCCTCCAGCGCTCACGGCAACGCGCTACCGGCGATTCATCGATGCGCGGAATTGGGGACAGATAACACCCTGCCAAATCCCGCTGGTGCTCCGCGAGGCGGATCGTCCCGTCCGTCGGATACCCACTCATCGTGCCATGCGTGCTCCCCCGGTCAACCCGGAGGGCTCTCCGCTTCGCTCCGACCTCGCTGGCGCGAGGTGACCGGCGTGCGCGCGCATGCCGCCCGTTCAGGCACCGACGCACACCGCGTCGCAACCCTGAAACGGAGAACGACATGGACCTTCAAACCCTCATCGCCCAGTGGAGCGGCAAGCTCCCGCCGGGTTTCGTGCCGCAGGCCGTCCTGCGCGACCAGCCGCCTCGCTGTGCGCAGCCGAGATGCACCAAGCCGGCCTCGCGCAAGCCTGACGGGGGCTACTGGAAGAGCTGCGATTCCTGCAGAACGCGGAGGGCGGCGTCGTGTAAGCGCCGAAGGGCGGCACTGGTCGCGGAAGGCGGCTGCCGGCGCTGCGCGTACCGGAAGAGGGCGGACGGCGACTTCCTGTGCGAACGGTGCCGCGAAGACCGCGACATCGAACGCGGCCAGAAGCGCCAAGACGCCCTCGACGCGGCGGTGATCGACGAATTCGCGGCCAAGCCCGACAGGGCGCACGACCCGTCCAAGCTGGACTGCGGAATCAGCCCATGGAACGCGAGGCCGAAGCCTCAGCCCAGCGCCGCGTACTGGTCGCCGCTGCCCGATCCCGAGCCGAAGTCCGAGCAACTCTGGAGGGAGTCCCTGTCGGATTCGGGTTGGCGATACAGCCGTCACTGACCGCGCCTTCGCCGTCGAGGCGCGTCGGCTCCGGTCGGCGCGCCTCGGCCTCCCGGACGCTCCCAGAAGCCGCTCCCGGCGCGTTGCGGGCAGTCAAGGGCGACGGGTACCCGTCGGCGCAGCGCACCCTTTACGGGCCGCTACGACGCCGCCACGCTCGCAGGCGGGATGGTGTCCGCGCCCTGTGCGTATCATTGCCTGGCGCATGGATCGCAATCCTCCGCAAGCATCGTCTCCCGGACACCATCCCTGCCCGCGTGGCGAGCGCCACACCACCCGCGCCACCGGGCGCCAGACCGCGCTATGGAGCCCCAGAGAGACCCGCAAGGTTATCTTATCCTATTGATAATTAAAGTATTAATTTGATTTCACGCCTGCGGATGGCTTACGATCCCTTCATGCGCCTGCCCTCCATCCCCGCTCCAGCCGGAAAACCGCTCCTGCGGTCCGGCCGATGACGAACCGCTTGTCCCACACGCCTCGCAAGCCGCCCTTCGACGCCGCCGCCGAGGTCGCGGGCCTGAAGGCCGACACCCGGGCGCGGCGTCGCCGTCGCCGCGCTCCCTCCCGCCTCGACCGCCACACGCACGAACTGCTCGCCCTGTACGACGCCGGCGCCACCGTCGCCGAGTTGCAGCGCTGGCTCGCTGCGCGCCGCGTGCGCATCCACCAGACCACCGTCGGCCGCTGGCTGCGCCGCCGCGGCTGCCACTGACCGCCTATGCCGAAGTTCCGCAAGCTCCCGTCTCCCGAACAGCAGGCCAGGGCCACTGTGGGCCGTCTGGTCAAAGTCGAGGCCCTGAGCCGCACGCCCGGCAAGACGCCGTCCAACGGGACCGTGCGCGGCGTCCGCCAGTACCTTACCCAGATCGCCCGCCACATCGCCCCGGACGGTCTCGAGCTGCTCGACCTAACCCCGGCCAGGGCCGACGCCTACCTCCGCTCCCGTGCCGCCGATCTCGGCCAGAAGGCCCTCGACGGGCAGCGGCTGGCGCTCCAGAAGCATCTGGTCCACGTCCGCGGGCTCCTGCCCGTTGGCGGCAGCCTGGACATCGTCCGATCGCACAAACCAACCCGCCGGGAAGGGCGGGCCTACGCCCGTCACCAGATCCCGATGGTCGCCGCCCGGCAGAACGCGTGCAACGCGCTCGCCACCCTGGTCGCCTACGCGGCCGGACTGCGCGCCCACGAGCTCTTGACGCTGGCCCGTCCCGACGAGCGCCCGCCCGATATCCGGCCCGCGCGCCCGGAGAAGTTCGACGGCCGGCCGGGAACGGACTACACAGTGGTCGGCAAGGGCGGCCTGGTGCGCCTCGTCCGCATTCCCGACGATCTGGCCGCGCGCCTCGAGGAGCGCCGCCGCGACGAGCCGGTCCGCGTCACCGACCGGGACATCCGCTACCAGTCCCACTACTACGTCGGCGGCGGCGAGGCGTGGAGCCGCAGCTTCTCCCGCGCCTCCGGGAGCGCGCTCGGCTGGAGCCGCGGCGCCCACGGCCTGCGCCACAGCTACGCCCAGGAGCGCATGGCCGAACTGCAGCGCGGTCTCCGCTACGACGACGCGCTGGAAGTCGTCAGCCAGGAGCTTGGGCATTTTCGCCCCGGCATCACGCGGGAGTATTTGAGGTGAGCCGCCGGCCGCGGCAACCGGGCGGGCCGCGCAACGACGGCACCATCCGGCTGATCGAACGCATGCGCGGCTCCCGCGACTACTACCGGGATCTCGCGGCGCGCATCGAGGCCGCCCTTCATGGCGCGCCGGTGCGCGACGACTATGGCGACATCGAGCACCGCATTGAACGGGCGCTCCGGAAGAGGGGTTTCGAGCTGCCCGCGGCATCCGGTCCGCAGCAATCCATAGATCGGCCGCGCGCCGGGAACCGCCGCAGGGGAGGCCGGTAGCGGTGTTCATCCTCTTCCTGATCATCGCCCTGATCGCGGGCGCGGTCCTGCTCGCCCTGAACGCCCACGAGCGCGTCGAGGGCCTCCTGCTCTACGACGGGACCGGCGTCCGAGTCCTCGAAGGCTGGGACATCCTGCTCCAGCACTCGGTCATCGTCGGCATCCTCGCCACCGTGGTGTTCTTGGTGGCGCTCGCCATCGGCTTCTCCGCTTCCGAACTGCATATCCAACTCGCGCTGCGCATCCGCCGCGAGTGGCTCGACCGCAAGTACCGCGACGACCAGCTCGGCGTCGCCCGCGACGAAAGCCGGCGCCTCCAGAGGCAGCTCGAGGACGCCCAGCGGCAACTGCTCGCCGTCAAGAGCCAGCGCGCCGATTTCCGGCGCAAACTGCGAAAGGTCACGCGGGAGCGCGACCGCGCGCGGAAGGCCGGGGCGAAGGCTTCCGCGTCGCCCGATCCGCCCGGTTCCGCGCCGTCCGACGGCGACTAGCCGCAAACCGCAGCCGAAACGCGACATCCCGCTCCGCCTGCCAGGGCTGAAACACCGTCGCGAAACGTGCTTCCCGCCCCGACGCTGTGGGACGGACTTGAAAGTCGCGTCCCACAGCGTCGGGGCTGGGCTTCCGCCGAACCGTGCAGCATCTCGCGCGCAGCCCTTCCGCGCACCTGTTTGCCATGCGTCCGGGAGGTCTGTAGAGTCCGCGCCCAATCCCAAAACCGTGTCTCTCAGGGGCACGTCAGCGCCGGGATCTGCGACCCGGACATGGTCTCCTCCACCAGGCAGAACAACGGAGAGATGTTCCGAACGGAACGTGCGATTCAAGCGCATGCCGCAGGTGATCCAGCGGCTCGCGTCGAATCAACCCAGCCACCCCGGCTGACCACAACGGGAGACGGCCTCAAAAGGGCCGGAGATCGCGGCGGAACGCAGGTAAACCAGCAGTTTCGCTCCCATCCACAGCCCCCCGGCTGACCGAAACGGGAGGCGCCCACAAGGCGTTGCAGACGTTCCACTGACCAAACGGAACCGCCGCCCGCGACAGAGGCAAGCGCGTGAACAGTGCCGGCGCCGTCCGCGAGGACGAAACAGGGTGCGAATAGGATGACCGGACCAACCACCCGCGATTCCGCTCAGCGTCGACAGATCGCAAGCATCGGTCGAACGCGAGTCCTTACTTACAGCACAACTCGACCGCTTGCTCCCACCAGCTCGTGGCTGACCGCTGGCCGTTCCCAGCGTGCCCCTTAGCGTCCCTGCACGCTTGGATGGAATACTGTTCATTTATACAGCATCGTGCTAATGTACCGGTCCAAGACTGAACTCCACCTGACGCGGCTGCCGGCGGCGACCTGAGGATGGACCACGCCCGAGAGCCCGCTACGACCGCCAAACGACCCATGCCAGTAACGATGTCCATCCCGCAGCGTGCCACCGCACTCGGTAACGTGCTGCCAACGTCGCCTTGCGGCCTGCCCGTCAACTGCCTACACTGTCCGTCCGTGATTGTGATCACGGCCACGCTCCAGGGCGGTTCCGCATGCAACTGATCGCGGGCAATACAGCCTTCGGTCGGCACGAGTCCTTCCCGCTACGTTTTGGCTGGATCGCCAAGGGTCTTGAGGCCCTGCGCAACGATCCCAAGATCTTCACGCGCGACGACGCCACGGTAACCCTGGGTGTCGGCAAGAACATGGTCGTCTCCATTCGGTACTGGCTTCAGGCCGCCCGCATCGTCCACCGGGATCCGACGCGCAACGTTCTCACGCCAACGTCGATCGCCGATGTTGTCTTCGGCGAGGGCGGGGATCCCTACCTCGAAGACGAGGGCACCATCTGGCTGCTTCATTGGCTCTTCGCCACTAACCCGAGCCATGCCACTGCGATCTATTGGTTTTTCAACCACTACCACAAGCCGACGTTCACGAACGCAGAGTTCGCGACCGGCCTCACGGATTTCGCGCACCGCGAACTCTCGGCTAGGACGGCTAAGACCACGTTGAAGAACGATGCCCAATTGGTCATTCGGATGTACTCCCGAGCAACGACCAGCGCCCGCATCACCCTTGAGGACGCTCTCGATTCGCCGTTGTCCATGCTTGGACTACTGCAGAGAGTCGACGTGCGCACCGTCCGGGCGGTTCCGATGGACCGGCCCGACCTCCCGCTAGACGTCTTCGCGTTCGCGATCGCCGAGGTCTTCGAGCATGTCGGCGTCAGCCAGCTTGCCGTTACTGATCTGATGTACAGCGACACTCGCCGTTGCGCCCCGGGCGCCGTCTTCCGCCTCACAGAGAACGGACTGGTGGCCAAACTGGAAGCGCTGTGCGCGGCACACCCCCACGCCCTGCGGCTCGACCGGACGGCTGGCGTTTTCCAGCTCTACAAGATCGCCCCTCTCGACTCTTCTGACATTCTGAAGGCGCGCTATACGACCCACGAGAGACTCGTCGCATGAGCCTTGCCGATCGGATTCGGGTCAACACCCGCTACACACGCTCCATCAACGTCGAGCGTGACCGCGCGTCCCCGTCTATCGTCGATGCCTATGTCCCCACACCACGAGCCATCGACCTCCTCGAAGGTGTCGCCACGACGCTCGACGCAACAGACCAACCCCGTGCCTGGAGCTTGGTCGGACCTTACGGATCCGGCAAGTCGTCATTCGCACTCTTCCTCCACGAATTGCTCGGTCCCCCGGCAGCCCCCAAGAAGGCGGCCCGCAGATCCCTGGCGGGCGCTCGTCCAGACCTCGCTCGCAGGTTCGCGCGCCAACCGGCCTGGTGCAGAGTCGTCCTCACGGGCACTGCCGAGCCCCTCGCCGCGCGACTACTCGTCGCCTTGGACGATGCCGCCACGGAGTTCTATAGGGGAAAGCGAGGCCGCAAGCCCTCCGTCGTCAAGCAGATACGAGACGCCCGCGATCAACCCGACATCCGCGATGCGGACGTGCTACCGCTCGTCGAGGGCCTGCACACCGCTGTACAGCGCAACGGCGCCGGCGGGCTCCTCATCGTCATCGACGAACTCGGCAAGTTCCTCGAGCATGAGGTCCACCACGGGGGCGCCGGCATCTTCCTGCTTCAGCAGCTTGCCGAGAGTGCTTTCCGGGGCACTACGGCCAACCTCCTCCTCTTCGTTCTCCTGCACCAAGGTTTTGACCTCTACGCTAGAGGAATGGATCAAAAGCTGAAGAACGACTGGGCCAAGGTCCAGGGCCGTTTCGAGAGCATCTCCTTCGTCGAAGCCCCGGAGCAGACTCTGCGTGTGGTCGCCGCGGCCTTCTCCAATTCTCTGAGCCCAACAGAGGCCGAGTCTGTTTCCTCGCGCGCCAGACGCATCGCCAAATCACTGGCGCGTGCCCGTGCTTTGCCAACCGGTCTAGAGCCGGCCACTGCAGAGCAAGTCTTCGCGTCGTGCTATCCCATCCACCCGATCACGCTGCTCGCGCTTCCGCAGCTCTGCCAAAGATTCGCGCAGAACGAACGGACCCTGTTCAGCTACCTCGGCAGCCGGGAGCGCCACGGGTTTCAGGACTCTCTTGGAACGCTTGGTCGAATCGGCCAATGGGTTCTCCCAAATCGCATCTTCGACTATTTCCTCCACAACCAACCCGCAGTCCTCGCGGACCCGCTAGCCCACCGTCGCTGGGCAGAGGTGGTGACGGCCGTAGACCGCGTGGAGTCCCTCAACGGGTCGCCCCCTGGCCGGGACGGCGATGACCCCCCGGCGGTCGTCCTTGCGAAGACCATCGGCGTTCTGAACCTTGTCTCCCGGGCTGACGGACTCCGCGCTTCCGAAGACGTCCTCCGACAGCTCTTCACGACCAAGCGCGCTTTCCACGACGCGATGCAACCCCTGCTGGACTCCTCCGTGGTCCAATACCGCACCTTCAGCGGCGAATATCGGGTGTGGCAGGGCACAGACTTCGACATCGACGCGCGGACCGAACAAGAGAAGGACAAGCTCGGCGAGTTCGATCTGGCCGACGCCCTCTGCTCCCGCACGCCAACCACGCCCGTACTTGCGCGTCGGCATTCCATTCGCACGGGCGCGCTCCGCCACTTCGACCTCGTGTTCGCCGACACTCGATCGCCGCGCATCTTGCCTACAACGCCGGTCGACCCGCCGCGGATCGTTTTCTTCCTCGCCGCAAGTCGACACGACGAGGCAACGTTCTCGGAGTGCTCGAAGGCGGCAGGCCCGAACGAAGTCTGGGCGCTGCACCGCAATGCCACCGCGATCCGGGCCGCAATCGCCGACGTTCTCGCCTTGGAGGGCGTCCAACGTAGCGGACAGGAGTTGTCCTCCGACCCAGTCGCCTCTCGCGAAGTCAGGGAGCGCTTACACGCCGCGCGCGCCACAGAACGTGTCATCCTTGAGTCACTCATCGGCGATCCGGCTGTATCGGAGTGGTTCTGGCGCGGTGAACTTCTCGCGGCGACCGACCGCTCTACACTCCAACGCTCACTCTCCACGGTAATGGACACGGTCTACGCCGAGGCGCCGACCGTGCGCAACGAACTCATCAACCGAGATCGCCTCTCTTCTCAAGCCGCGGCCGCCCGGAACAAGCTCTTCCAACACATGCTCGCATCCCAAGCGGAGCCGGGGCTTGATATTCAGAAGTATCCGCCCGAACGGTCCATCTACCGCTCCGTCCTCGAAGTCGGTCAGTTGCATACGGAAACGGCGAAGGGTTGGGCCTTCGTGCCGCCAGGTAACGACGATCCCCTCCGCCTCCGTCCGGTTTGGACTCGCCTAGACGAGCTTCTCGACGAATCGGAGGCTGCACCCATCAGCTTCGCCACGCTCATAGATTCGCTGGCCAGCCCCCCCTTCGGTGTAAAACGGGGCCTCTTTCCCATCCTCTTCCTCCACTACTACATCCTCCACCGTTTCGAGATCGCCATCTACGACGAGGGCACTTACGCTCCCTCGCTCGCCTACGAGCATCTCGAACGGATGATGCGCCGCCCCGATCTGTTCTCTTTCCAGCGCTTCCGCATCGAAGGAGTTCGTGCCGTCCTCTTCGACGAATATAGTCGCGCACTGTTCGGCGAGACCCGCGAGTCCGTGCAACTGCTAGACCTCGCGCGTCCCTTGACACAGTTCGTGATGAGCCTGGATGAGCACGCCAAGAAAACCAAACGCCTCTCCGAGGCTACGCTTCGCGTTCGCGATGCGTTCTTCCTGTCCAAGTCCCCCGAGAAGTTCCTGTTCGACGAACTGCCTGCGGCGTGCGGCTTTGGCTCCGATTCCCAATACACTGGCTTCGCCGAACATCTCATTGCGGCGCTCCGAGAACTCAACGGTGCGCAGCAGGCCCTCATCGAGTTCATGCTCGACGCTCTGCGAGGCAGCTTTGGTCTCCCGCCGAACATGCCCGTGTCAGAACTCAGGGGCGTACTGGCCGGGAGATGTCACGGGCTCGACCAATACACAGTCGATATTGAGGGGCTGCGGAGCTTCATTCGTCGGGTCTGCGATGCCAAGATCACCGACGATGAGTGGCTCGCGCGGTTGCTTTTGTTCCTCGGTCGCAAACCGGCCGCCAAGTGGACGGACCAAGACCGCGATACCGCCGAGTATCGTCTGGCCGAGTTCTCGAACCGCCTGCTCGAGCTTGAGAAGCTCCGCCTCCATTACGACGCTACGTCCAGGCAGGATCCCGGACAAGAGGTCATCCTGTTGAAGACGGTCAGCAGCCTTGGTGGAGAGATCGACGAGGTCGTGACCCTCAACCAGCGCAACACTGCTGCAATTGCGGAGGCTAGGTCCAGACTCGAGGAAGTGCTCGACGATGTCGAGGACGACGAGCTGGCCCTCGCCCTAGTCGCCCAGCTGGCGAACGACTTTCTGGTCCGCCGCCGGGAATCCATTCTGTCGAGGAGCGCTGCTAAACGTGCTGTCCCAAAAGTCCGATAACAACAACGACCCGGCGCCGATCGCCGTCCGACCCACGCGCCACGTCCTCGGTCTGTCAGGAGGAAAGGACAGCGCTGCTCTCGCAATCTACCTCAAGGACCAGCGCCGCGACGACGGCATCGAATACTTCTTTTGCGACACAGGAGCCGAGCTACGCGAAGTCTACGAGTATCTCGATCGACTGGAGGATTACCTTGGCCGGCCGATCGAGAGACTCAGCAGCGGTCGGGACTTCGACCACCACCTCAAGCGGTTCAATGGCTTCCTCCCCGCGCCCCACGCCAGATGGTGCACGCGAGTCATGAAGCTCGAACCGTTGGAAGCCTACGTCGGCAACGATCCTTGCGTCAGTTACATCGGCATCCGAGCCGACGAACACCGTGGTGGCTATATCAGCCACAAGCCGAACATCAAACCTGCCTATCCATTCATCGACGACGGCATCGTCAAGGCCGACGTCTTCCGAATCCTGCAGGAGTCGGTTGGAGTTCCGGAGTATTACAAGTGGCGAAGCCGGTCGGGCTGCTACTTTTGCTTCTTCCAACGCAAAGAGGAGTGGCTGGGATTGGCCGACAATCACCCCGACCTCTTCGAGCGGGCAAAGCGCTATGAGAAAGTCGATCCGGAAACCGGAAAGCTCTTCACCTGGGTGAAGGGAATGACGCTTGACGACGTTCGAGATCGGCGCAGCGAAATTGAGCGCGCAGCCCGCAAGTCCGACAATCGGACCCAGACTGGCTGGCAGCAGCGCGTTCTGGACGATGACGCGGACGACCCAGCTTGCCTGATTTGTACGCTCTAGCTTGAGGGCCTCGGCGTGGAGTACGGTTGGCAATCCGACAGGGAGACATGGGAACGTGTCCCCGCCGATCTCGCCGATGGCCGCTCGTGGCGCTACGTCGGGTTCACCGAACTAGACGCAGTATCGGTGCCACGGGGGCAATCCGGCATATACCTGCTCTGCGCTTGCCCTGTAGGACGCCGCTTCCAGTCGCCTCCTACTATCGGCGACCTTTTCGGCCGCCTGCTAACTCCGATCTACATAGGCAAGACGACCGACCTCCACACGCGGTTCCTGCGCCATTGCCGCAACCCTTCGCCAAGGGTCGATGCGGCTAGCGACTGCTTCGGCCAATCGTTGACGTTCTGGTTTCACCGTGTTCCTCTGGACCGGCTCGAACACGACGAGGCCGTGCTGATCAAGTGCTTTGGGCCGCCCGCGAACGGGCGACAAGAAACAATACCCGCCGTGGCCGGGCAGCCGATTCCTATCGGTGCAAGAGGACATAGCGAGTTGCCGAGAACGACGAGAAGGAGTCCGTAATGAACCTATATCCTGCGCTCAGAGCCCGAATGGGCACGTGGGACTACTACATCATCAAGATGAAGATGGGCGACCTCGTAAAGGAGGTGGATTTCGCTTCCAAACTGTACGAGAGCAAGACATTGGACGATGCAATCCAACGCACACTGAACGAAGGACGGGCAAAGAGTGACATTGTCAACTACCTCGCAAAGAGACCGGACCGCTTCTTCTCCTCCCTTGTCGTTGCCACGCTGGGCGGAAATCCAACTTTCACCCCAGTTGAGATTACCAACGACCCGCGCTTCGCGGTCCTCAAAGCCGGCAAGGTTGACGAAGCCTTCGGCGTGCTCACGTTTGATGGCGGGCAGCGATACTATGCCCTTGATGGTCAGCATCGTCTCAAGTCGATCGAAATCCTAATCGATGGCGCGTCGGGCGATGTTCCACCATTGCCACCCGGCTTCCTAGAAGAGGAAGTGTCCGTCATCATGCTAGTCCGTAAGGAAGCCGACGACGACGACGAATTCCTCAAGAGCTATCGCCGCCTTTTCTCCAGCCTGAATCGCTATGCGAAAGCTACCGACAAGGACACCAATATCATCATGGATGAGGATGACTGGGCCGCCATTCTCACGCGTCGATTGCTCATTGAGCACGAGTTTTTCTTTTGGGAGGGGCAAGCGACTGAGTCGCCCAAGCTGAAAACTAAAGGGAAAGCCCTGAAGAGCAGCGACTCATTCTTCACGACCCTGCAAACGCTATACGCCATGAACGAAGCGTTGTTGATGACGCCTCAGCGGGACCACCAGAAGTTCCACTCCAACCAGTACAAGTTCTTCAATCCGGGCGAGACACTTCTCGATGAGATGTTCGAGGAGTTGGTGATCTACTGGGACGCGATGCTGGCGGAAATTCCAGAGCTCAAGAGTCCGCCAGAGCGGATGCGTTCCCATGATGCCCAGCAGGATCCGTCAGGCGAGCTTTCCGACTCCGTTCTGTTTTGGCCTATCGGTCAAGAACTCTTCGCCAGGGTTGTCCGCCTCCGTATGAGCCGGTGTCTGCCTGACTCTGACAACCCTCGACTGGACGAAGTGCGCGAATGCATCCGAGTCTTCTCCAAGGTCGACTGGAGTCTGCACTCCGCCCCATGGCGGGGCCTGCTGATAACCCAGGATCCGAATGGATCGTGGAAGATGCGCAGCGAAGACCGAAAAGAGGCCGTACGCGTCGCCGAGGCCATTCTCCGCGTTCAAACGGGGGTCGACGAGCTACCCCCAGACGGTCTCGAAGAACTCAAGACCGATTGGTACGCCATGTTGATTCCTAGGCCGGATAAGGACGATGTAGACGCGACCTGGACAGAGGTCGCTCGTTCGCTAAGCTAAGGACTCGTCTTCCCGAGGGCGCGGTACAACGCGAAAAGCGGTCGTCCGCTCGTCTTTGAAGCAGCGACTGCATCCGGATGGCAGCAGCGCAGATCATTGACCGAAGTCAATTCCAGATCGCCGAACGCTGCCAATGCTCCGTCCAAGAGCCGAGTCGGTTCGTGCATGTACAACGCCTGCATGGGCAGCTGACGCTCCCACGTTGCGTATCCGGCTTCCCAAGGAAATGACCTCTCCGGGCCACTGCACAGTTTGAACATGGCGCGCCGAATTGTTCGAAGGCGAGGCTGTCGCCACCTGCGAAGCAGGTTGATCATCCCCAGCGATACCCACGGTAGCCAGCTGTTGTAGTCGTTCCCAAGGTCAGCGCCGATCCCGAGTTTTCGGATGGCGTCCAACGCAAGCGTATCCAACTCCAGATTTTCTGTCAGTCGCCTGTCGGGCACGATCCAAGCTAGCCTCGACGACGTCGCACGATCGTCCCGCCGTCCGTCTTCTGCCGCATCGACGAACCGGCAATAGCCGTCTGCTAGTGATCTCAACTCGTAATCGGAACTGGCCACCGACGCCAGAGGCCCGCCCATCTCCCCGTTCGTCAAGGACTCTCGCAAATTCGACAGCGACACCTCACTCGGCAGTTCCAGAAGCGCCGTACGGACCCTCGGCACCAACTTGAATCCCGCCACCGATGCTGCGGGCATGCGTGCCAGGTCAGCTGCGAGGTCCGTGTTCGGCACTCGATCGCTCATGCGTCGCCCAAACTTCCCTCGAGGAATCCAGTGAGCGCTGCGGGGACGCTCTGATCATCTGGGCAGCTTGTCACCATCGTCAGGCGATTGATAATCTCATCAAACAACTCCGACTTCGCTTCCAATATGCGCGCTAGCTCACTCTCCACAGTGCCTAGAGTTCTGAGCCGATAGACCACAACATCCTTGCCTTGCCCAATCCGGTTGACTCGGTCACGAGCCTGGGCGTTCACCGCTGGATTCCACCACTCATTCAGGAACACCACATGATTCGCGGCAGTCAGAGTCAGCCCTTCCGAAGTCGCGCGCATTGAACAGAGTAGGAATCGCGGTTCCCGCGATGTTTGAAACAACGACACGATCCTGGACCGCTCTGCCGCAGACGTCTCGCCCGTGATCACCTGAAACGAGTCCCGCCCGCACTGCATGGCAAGCCGATTGCCTAGCAGACGCAATGGATCCAGCCGCCAAGAGAACACTACTGCCTTCTCGCCGAGTTGCAACACGGACCGCAATATCACTAGCGCACGGTCGACCTTCGAGCTTGCTTCCGTCTCCGGGTCGAAGTCGCAGATCGCCCTCAGTCGATTAAACGTAGCGATCCACCCGCCGGCGGTAGCGTACGACTTGGCGTCCTTCAGGACCCCCTCATATGCCCCTTTCTGCTCAGGCGCCAGTGCGACCAGGTCGAGCTTGTCCGTCACTTGCGATAGCTCGTCCGATAGCGCTGTCTTATCGCGCCTAAGCACATGTGCCCGCGCCAGAGAACGAAGCGACGCCAGCGGAAGTCTCTCCTCAGAAGGCGATATGCGTTTACGATCGAGCAAATGGAGGATTGCCGTGAGGTCGCCGGGCTTGTTCTCCAACGGGGTTCCGGAAAGACCCCACGTCACTTTCGGCTGGAGGTTGTAGCACGCTTGATAGTTCAGCGAGCTTGAGTTCTTTAGCCTGTGTACTTCGTCAAGGATTAACACGTCGAACATCCCGGGATCCGGACCACTTGATCGAATCGCCTCATAGTTCGTAATGCCAACCTGGCATTGTGTCGCCACGGCGTTCCAAACTTGCCGAGAGACGGGCGTATAGAGCGCAACGTTGCACAACCTCGGTGCCCAGAGGCTGAGTTCCGCTTCCCAAACGCCTATCAGCGACTTTGGACAAACGACGAGTGCGTTCTCGACTTCCCCAGTGCGATGCAGCAACTCGAAAGCAGCGATCGCCTGGAGGGTCTTTCCCATTCCCATGTCGTCGGCTAGGATCGCCGCCTGGCGATTCCGTAACCAGTTGACTCCATCCTCTTGATGCGGCTTTAGCGGATACGTGGGAAGGTTCCGAAGAAAGCGCCATCGCACCAGCTCGCCGAGCGTGAAATACGCGTGTCTCGATTCGCCCTTCATCACCCGTATCGGTGCAGGGTCTCGCTGGGGCAGGAAGAGGGATACCCTTTCCCCCGACGCAACGCGCGACAACACGTCGCTTCGGCGCGCTTCGAGGTATTCCACCAGACGATCAACCTCGGAATAACCGCACCGAAAGGTCTCGTCGCTAATCGGCGGCGAGCCGCGAGTCGACGCAGTCGTCCCCTCCCGCGGCACCTGCAAATCAATAGTCAACCCGATGGGCGAACGCCTTATGGATTGGCAAATCCTGCTCATCCCGTGTAAAGACCGCCCGAAATCGCCCGTCCTGCGCGCTGACCCCGGCTCGCGGCCCATCGTTCCATGGTCCACACGGTCAGTCTATACCACCGTGCGCCCGCGTTCGCCGTTAGGCCGCTCGCCAATCGCCCCGCCGGACTGATGAATTGAAACCTGCCCGTTCCCATTGTTCGCGCGTCGGCCAACCGTGCAATGGCCGTTGCCATGGCACCGCTACTCCGTGCTGCCCATGCAGTAAGCACCCCACTGCTCCATGAGCGAACGGCGCTTCTCCAGAAGGTCGCTGCGCGCATACGCTCTTTCGACGGCACTCCCCACGGTGTGGGAAAGGCACAACTCCATGACCGCGTGGTCCGCATCAGTCTGTTCGCTGGCCCAGGTACGAAAGGAGCTGCGGAAGCCGTGCACAGTTGTTCTGTCGGCGAGCCCCACGGTGTGCAGTACCTTCATGAGAGTCATGTCGCTCAGCGGCTTGTGAGGGCTCCTTGGCGATGGGAATGCCACGGGACCTTTCGCAAGCGATCGCGCGCGTTCGAGCAAGTCTATTGCCGGTCGGCTGAGGGGCACGACGTGTTTGGCGTTGGCCTTCGTACGCTCGGCCGAGATGCACCATTGCCGTTCGTCGAAATCGAACTCCGCCCAAAGCGCGCCTCGCACCTCGCCGCTCCGGGTCGCCGTCAGCACGAGGAACTCTAAGCCCAGCCTCGCGCTGTCGGACGCTCTACAGGCCCGGATGTCGCGAAGCGCTGCGGGAACGGCCGCGTACGGCAGCGCACGATGGTGCCTTCGGGCGCTAGACATGACGGGGAGTGCGCCGTTGATCGCGTCGCCGGCGACGTTCTGTTCGACGTGTCCGTGCGCCTGGCACCACTGCAACGTCGCCCGCATGCGCTGGCGGAGCTTCCGCGCCACCTCGGGATGCGTCGTCCAGACAGGCTTCAAGATTCGCAGAACATCCTCCCGCCCGATGCGATCGACGCGCATGTCGCCGATTACCGGGAACGCCCGCTTCTCCATGCCCTGCATCCAGTTCTTCGCCGTCTTGCCATCGCGCCAACGGGGGAGATTGGCTTGGAAGGTCGCTTCGGCCGCTTTGCGGAAGGTGGGTATCCTCGTCCGCCGCTTCTCTGCCAGCGGGTTCCGACCATTGGCAATCGCCAGTCGATTCCCGATGGCGCGTTCTCGAGCGTGCGCGAGCGAGATCAGTGGATACGGTCCGAGACCGATGTCGTGCCGGCGTCCATCGATCACGATTCGCTGGATCCACGACTTGGTTCCGGACGGCGTGACGTTGAGGTAAAGCGTGTCGCCGTCGCCATACCGACCAGGAAGCAGAGCCCTTCGAACCGCCGCAGCCGTCAGTTTCGCCACGTCATACCCACATTCATACCCACACGATGCGTGAGATTCTGCGCGAAGTCGGGAAACCTGTCAAGACCGCCTGTTTTGTTTTTTGATAAATAAAACAGTCAGTTAAACGCATAAATGAGGCGAAGTGAGACGCGGTGAAATCATGAGTTTGGTGCCTGGGGAGAGACTCGAACTCTCACGGGGTTGCCCCCACCAGATTTTGAGTCTGGCGCGTCTACCAATTTCGCCACCCAGGCGCGAGGCAGGCGGGTCGGCAATGTATCCGCGGTCCGGGCCGGGGTCAACGCCGACCCGTCCGCAGTCGCTGACGCCGAAGGGAACGCCGAAGGGACACCCACCTTTGGGACGGAAGGGACACCCACCTTTGGGACGAGGTTTCCGGCCGATATGGGCGTACCATAGGCGGCATTGGGTATGGAGATTTGGCGTGCGTTGGGCAGGGTCCTGCGTTGTGATGCTCCTCTTCAGTGGGGGTTGTGCCGACGAGGAGGCGGAGGGTTCATCGCGGGGTGGATTCGGCGGGCCTCCGCTGGTGGTCACTGAAACGGCAGTGGTCCGCTCCATTGCGGACATCGTCGAGGCGATCGGCACGACGCAGGCGAACGAGTCGGTGACCATTACCGCGAAAGTCACTGACTCGATCCGGCACGTCCGCTTCGACGACGGCGATTTCGTGCAGCAGGGCGATGTCCTGGTCGAGCTTACCAACGAAGAGCAGACCGCCCTGCTGCAGGAGGAGGAAGCCGGCAGGCAGGACGCCCGGAACCAGTACGACCGGCTGAAGGACCTTCTCGAACAGCGCAGCATCCCGGTTTCCGACGTGGACGAGGCGCGGGCCCGGCTGGCCGCTGCCGAGGCGCGTTACCAGGCGACCGTCGCGCGCCTGGACGACCGGTTGATCCGCGCCCCCTTCGCGGGCCTGCTCGGTTTCCGCGAAGTGAGTGCGGGAACGCTCATCACCCCGGGCACGCGCATCACGACCCTGGACGATATCTCGGTGATCAAGCTCGACTTCGCGTTGCCCGAGGTGCATCTCGGCGTCGTTCATCCCGGACTCTCGCTGACGGCCGCGAGTGCGGCGTTCCCCGGCCGGACCTTCGACGCCTCGGTTCGCACGGTCGGGTCGCGGGTCAACCCGGTGACCCGGGCGGTGACCGTGCGGGCGCATATCGACAATCCGGATGGGCTCCTGCGGCCCGGCATGCTGATGACGGTGAAGCTGACGACCGCGAGCCGCGATGCCCTCATGGTGCCCGAGACTGCCCTGGTGCAGCGCGGCATGGAGACGTTCGTCTACGCGGTAACGGACGGACGCGCGGTGATGACCACGATCGATCTCGGCATCCGCCGCGACGGCTTGGCGGAAGCGCGCGCGGGCATCACGTCGGGCCAGGAAGTGGTGGCCGAAGGCGTCATGAAGGTTCGGGACGGTGGCCCGGTGCGCCGTGCCGGCGCGGTCGGAGCGAATCCCGGCGCCGCTCCCCGGGGAAGCGCCGGATCGGGCTAACGCCATGTGGTTGTCCGACACGTCAGTCAAGCGGCCGGTATTCGCCACCGTGATCAGCCTGGCCCTGTTGGCCTTCGGCGTCCTCTCGTTCAACCTCCTGCCGCTGCGGGAATACCCGGACGTGACGCCGCCGGTCGTCTCCATCAGCACGTCCTACCCCGGCGCTTCCGCTGACGTCATTGAGAGCCGGGTCACCACGGTGATCGAGGACCAGATCAGCGGCATCGAGGGCGTAAAGGCGGTGCGTTCGTCGAGCACCGACGGCAGTTCGCGCATCAACATCGAGTTCGCCCTCCACCGCGATATCGACGCCGCCGCGAACGATGTCCGTGACCGGGTCTCGCGGGCCGTGCGCTGGCTGCCGGAGGACGTGCGCCCGCCGGAGATCCGCAAGCAGGACTCCGATGCCCGCCCGGCCATGTACATCAACGTCCGCAGCTCCGAGTTCAGCCGGATGGAACTCACCGACTACACCGAGCGCTACATCGCCGATCGTTTCGCGGCGATCCCCGGCGTCGCCAATGCCGGTGTACGCGGAGCGCGTCCGGCAATGCGGATCTGGGTCGACCGGCTGGCACTGGCGGCGCGGGACCTCACCGTCACGGACATCGAGTCGGCGTTGCGCCGCGAAAACCTGGAGCTCCCGGCTGGCCGCCTCGAGACCGACGACCGGGAACTGACGGTTCGGCTCGCGCGCGGCTACCAGTCCGCCGAGGACTTCCGGGAGTTGGTGATCGAGCAAGGCGAGGACGGTCACCTGGTGCGCCTGGGCGAAGTCGCGACCGTCGAGGTGGCGCCCCTGGACCACCGCTCGATCTTCCGTGCCAACGGCCTGCCGACGGTCAGCATCGGAATCATCAAGCAGTCGAAGGCGAATACGCTCGAGACGCTGGAGCAGGTGGGAGCGGAGATCGAAAAGCTCAACGAGGCGATCCCGGACCACATGCGGATCACGAAGGGATCCGACGACTCGGTGTTCATCCGCGCGGCGATCAACTCGGTCTACCGCACGATCGCCATCACCACCGTGCTGGTAAGCCTGGTCATCCTCGTGTTCCTGGGCTCGGTCCGGACCATGGCGATCCCGGTCGTCACGATCCCCGTGTGCCTGGTCTCGGCGTTCATCGCGCTGGCGGCATTCGGGTTCACCGTGAACCTGATCACGCTGCTCGCCCTCGTGCTGTCCATCGGGCTAGTGGTGGACGATGCCATCGTCGTGCTGGAGAACATCCACCGGCGGATCGAGGAGGGCGAGACGCCCCTGGTGGCCGCGTACAACGGGACGCGCCAGGTCGGTTTCGCCGTGATCGCCACCACGGCGGTATTGGTGGCGGTTTTCACCCCGATCATGTTCCTTACCGACAACATCGGCGTGATCTTCGGGGAGCTGGCGGTGACCATCGCCGCGGCGGTCGTGTTCTCGAGCGTCCTCGCGCTGTCGCTGACGCCGGTCATGTGCTCCAGGTTCCTGCGCGCTTCGGGCCGCGAAAACCGCCTGTCGCGGTGGATCGACGGTGGCTTCTCCCGGCTTAGACGGGGCTACATCGGCGTCTTGCAAGTCCTCATCCGGCAACGCTGGGTGGCGGTCCTGGCAGCAACGGGCACGCTGGCCGGCGCCTATGTCCTGTTCGATACGGTTCCGCGCGAATACGTCCCGGAGGAGGACCAGGGCGCGTTCATGGCGATGTTCTCGGGACCGGAGGGCATGGGCATCGAGCGCATGAAGCGCGAAGCCCTGAAACTCGAGCTTCCGGCCAGGCAGATGATCGACGAGGGCCTGGCGCAGGTCGTCGTGATGGCCGTTCCCGGGTGGGGCGGCAATTCGTCCAACAGCGGCGTGATCATGGTCGTCATGAAGCCGTGGGGAGAGCGCGAGATCACCACGAAGGACGCCGCGGCGCGCGCCAACGCCGCGTGGCGGAACATCCCGGACGTGCGGGCCTTCGCGTTCGTGCGCTCGGGCCTGTCCCGCATGGGCGGGGGCCGGCCCGTCCAGTTCGTGCTCGGCGGACCCGACTACGACACTCTCGCCGAATGGCGGGACCTCATCTTCGAACGGGCGAGCGAGTTTCCGGGTCTGCAGCGCCTCGACAGCGACCTCAAGGAGACCCAGCCCCAGGCCGTGGTGCGAATCGACAAGAACCGCGCGGCCGCGCTCGGCGTCTCGGTGCAGAACATCGGCAGGACGCTCTCGGCGATGATGAGCGAACAGCGCATCACGACCTACGTCAAGGACGGCGAGGAGTATGACGTCATCCTCCAGGCCCGCGACGACCAGCGCGCGACCGCCGAGGACCTTTCGAACATCTACGTGCGATCGGATTCAACGGGCGAACTGATCCCTCTGGCCAACCTCATCCGCGTCGACGAACAGGCCGCGCCCGGCTCGCTCAACCGCTACAACCGGCTGCGCGCCGTCACCATCACGGCAGGCCTGGCCCCGGGCACCGTTCTCGGCGAGGCGCTGGAGTTCCTGGAACGGGTCGTGCGCGAGTCGTTCCCGGACCAGGCGCGGATCGACTACCAGGGCGAGTCCCTGGAGTACAAGGAGACGAGCGGCAGCCTGGCGTTCACCTTCGGACTTGCGCTGCTCATCGTCTTCCTGGTGCTCGCGGCGCAGTTCGAGAGCTTCGTGCATCCGCTGGTGATCCTCGTCACGGTGCCGCTGGCGGTGGCGGGCGCGTTGCTCGGTCTCTACCTCACGGGCATGTCGATCAACATCTTCAGCCAGATCGGCATCGTCATGCTGATCGGGATCGCCGCCAAGAACGGGGTGCTCATTGTCGAGTTCATCAACCAGATGCGCGATGCCGGCCGCTCCTTCGAAGACGCGATCATCGAGGCGTCGGGGATTCGCCTGCGGCCCGTCGTCATGACCACGATCTCCACGATCATGGGCTCGATCCCGCTGATTCTCGCGACCGGGGCGGGCGCGGAAAGCCGCATGGTGCTCGGCATCGTGGTGTTCTCCGGCGTGTCGCTCGCGACCTTCCTGACGCTCTTTATCGTGCCGTCGTTCTACGCGCTGCTCGCGCGCCGGACCGGGTCGCCGCAATCCGTGTCGCGCCGGCTGGCGAGCCACCTGGGAAGCGCGAGTCAGTGACGGTATGCATCTCTCCCCGGACCGGACTCGGACGCGTTCTGGCGTCCGCGTTTGCCGGGCGGCTCGCGTGCGGCTAAAGTCGCGGGCGCATCGATGCCTTGGCATTGCTTCGCTTGACCGGCAGGGGACGTGACGTGAGTTTGACGACCAGCCAGCACTTCAAGGAATACGGCTATTGCGTGGTTGAAGACGCCTTCGATGCGCGCGATACCGACGCGATGTGCCGGGAGGCCATAGACGTCTGCCTCGGCAACAGGGGATTCATTTCGAGGAGCCCCGGGACCGAGTGCAGGACGGTGGAAGTGCCCCGCGGCCGTCGCCTATCGGCGCCGCCCGCGGCCCGGCCCAGCTCGCCGTCCATGGAGCAAACGTCCCCGGTCGCTGGCGCTCCCGGAGACGTTGGTTCCATGGAAGATGTGAACAACAATGTCATCGCGGTGCACTTCCCGCACAAGGTTTCGGATCTGTTCCGAGAGTACGTGGCGCACGAATCGATTACGCGCGTACTCACGGAGATCATCGGTCCCAACGTGAAGTGCATGCAGTCCATGATCTTCATGAAGAGCAGGGGTTCGCCGGGCCAGGCGTGGCACCAGGACGAGTCCTTCATCCCAACCGCGGATGCGAGCCTGGTGGCCGCATGGATCGCCCTGGATGCGGCGACACTCGACAACGGCTGCCTGTGGGTGATACCGGGCTCGCAGAAGCATCGAACGCTTTGGGACATGCGGCAGCACAACGATCCGCGCTTTGACGATGCGCCGGAGACGTTCGGTTTTCCGTACGACCAGGATGCGGGGGAGCCGGTGGAAGTCGAGCGCGGCAGCATCGTTTTCTTTGACGGGTACCTGCTGCACCGGTCGTTCCCGAACCGGGCGCGGGCCGGTTACCGCAGGGCGTACGTCAACCACTACATGAGCGCGGAATCCCCGCTCCGCTGGTCGGGAGGCAATCCGGAGAACCTGAGCGACGACTACCGCGACATCGTCATGGTCGCGGGCACGGATCCCAAGGCGGGACTCGGAGTCGCGGACCTCTCCCTGCCGTACTACCGGACGCGGGAAACAGCCACCTGATCAGTCCACCGTGCCGTCGAAGTAACGGACGGCTTCGGCGAAGGCGTCGCGGCCTATCTCGATGCCCATGAGGCGGCCAGGGACGTCGTCGATCGGCGGATGGATGCCACCCCAGATGCGCGAGAGACTGCACTGGTCGGCGGCGTCCTGATAGGTGGCCCATTGCAGGGTCATGTCCACGGATGGCCCGGCCTCGAACTGGAGAAACTCGTTGGCGGGGATGCGGAAACCGCTCATGCCGCCGGGAAAGTACACGTCCCCCGTCAGCGCCGACAGCACTTCCGCCGCGGCCCGGGAATAGGTCGAGTGCCCCGAGACGTAACCGGCGAACGGCGGCGTGACGAACGTCGGACGCTGGTAGGGCCACCAGTCCTCGGCGCGGATCCAGCCGACACCGGCGACATCGACCTCCGGGTCCTCGATGAAATCGGGTCCGCGCCAGGAGTAGAACTTGAGCTTATCGACGTGTTCGTTCATCTCGCCGCGCAGCGGGTCGTCGTCGTCGATGAGTTCGATGAAGCCGGGTAGCAGCGGGACGCCGTGCTCGTGGTAGGAGGGCTGGTTGGGATCGCTGCCCTGTCCGAGCTCCGCCATCCCCCGCAATGCCGAAATTGGTCGAATGTAGTCGTACCAGCCCTTGACGCCCCAGGCGGCGACGGCGGCGTCATGCATCGCTCCGCCGAGGGCGAAATAGGTCTTGATGTCCCACTCCAGGCGATCGAGTTCGAGTCCGGCGCCCCGGAACCGTCGGATGAGCTGCGGGTGGTCGTTCACTTCGTTGGCGATGACGAACCAGTGCCCCGGCGGCGTTTCGGATTCCGGGCCGTCGGCCCAGAACTCCGCCAGGACCCGGGTGTAGTCGCCACGGGGGATCACCTGGGGCGCGTAGGGCGCATCCGTCCAGGGATTTCTCGAATAGCCTTCCCCCGGATCCCCGCCGGATTCCCTGTCGAAGAACGACGGATAGTCTTCGAACGCATCGGGATACGACTGGATATTGCCGATGGCGGCGGGCGATATGTCGATCATTTCGCCGTCCGCAGGATCCAGGTGGGACGCCCAGACGGCCACCAGGGAGAAGGCCCACTTGTAGTCTTCCGACAGCGGCCCGTCGATCGTCGGGGGTGGGCCCGGATCGTGGTAGACCCGGTAATCGTACCCGTCGCGCTCGTGGAGCGTCAGGTCCTCTTCGCGCAGCGCGAACGGGACGACCTCGCCCCATTCCGGACCCAGGAACTCCGGGGTGCCTTCCACCAGGTTGCCCGCCTGGTCGATGAACTGCGTGAGCGAAAGCGGTTGCCACCGGTTCAGGTCCTCGATGTCCGGGTTGCCTGGCTCTTCGGGTTTCAACGGCGGATTGACCGGGCGGTATGCGCGATTGGCGTAGTCGTCCGCTTCGTTGGCGCCATCGGCCAGGCCGAACCGGACATAGCAGTCGGCGATGTGGTTGCCCAGCGCTTCCCACGATCCGTCATGGTAGGCGGTGGTGTCGATGCCCTGGTCCAGGTCCAGTGCCTGCATCAGTGTTTCGGTATCCCGGAAGATGTCCGCCACGCCCGGCGAGTTGCGGAACCGGTGCCGTATCAGCCGGTATGCCGCGAAGCTGATGGCCGCCTCCATCGCCTGTTCTGAATCTCGAGGATCCGGCATGCCGTCGAACGAACAGGCCACGCCGGCCCTTTCCCGGCCCAGCAGCCAGGGGGTTCCCGATTCCCGGATGACGGACCAGGCGTCGTACATCGCGGCGGACACATGGAACAGGTTGCGCGCATGTACGGTGGGTCTCGCATAGTCATTCCGGATCGACTGCAACAGCACTTCGTTCCACCGGCGCGCGACGCTGGCGCCGTCACCGCCGGATACGCCGGGCAGGTAGCGCGCGGTGACGTTGACCACGCGATCGAGGAGGGTGACGAAGGTCTCGGCGGCGTAAGCGTCCGCCACCTCGCCGCCGGTGACCTCCCAGTGGGAGAAGTGGTAGTTGTCGGCGGGTGCATTGGCGCGGATTTCCACCCGGTCGCCGACCGCGTAGAAACCGCTGCCTTCTCCCTGCAGGACCAGCAGCCGGGTTCCGGCGTTCTCGTCGGGGTCGTACCGGGGGTGCTCCATGTCCACGTACTGGTTGGTGGCGACGGCCTGCATGTTCGTCTCCTCGCCATCCGGCCAGTAGACCGTCACCCGGTCCACGCGGGAGGCCGTCCCGACCCCGATCACCTGCGCGGTCGGATTATGCGAGGCGAAGTTGCTGCCGAGATTCACCTCCCGAAGGTATTCCGTCCCGTCGACGTCGAGCACGATCCGCGCACCCACCGCCGACGAGTTCGGATGCCGGCCCTGCAACCTGACGCCGAGGTAGTTGTTGCCCTCGGTATCGTTGCGATACAGCGTCGCGGCGTTCGTGGCGTTGGCGTGCAGGAGGAGAATATCCAGGTCCCCGTCGTTGTCGAAGTCCGCGCACACGACCCCGCGCCCCTGCTCGTCATCGTTCAGGCCGAGGCTCTCGGCGCTCTCCCGAAAAAGGCCCTCGCCATTGGATACAAAGGCCCGGGACTCGTCCCGGCTGAAACCGCCGAACTCGTCGAACTCGGTCCATCCGTTGGTGTGGTAGATGTCGAGATCCCCGTCGTTTTCGAAATCGATGAAGCAGCTCCCCCAGCCCCAGCCGCCGTCCGCGACGTCCGCCACGTCGGTCGCATCGACAAAGACACCGTCGTCGTTGCGGTAGAGCCGGTTGCCAATCCTCGAAACGTGGGTCGGCACGTTCTCGCCGATGGCAAGAATGCTGCTGACGAACCAGTCGAGATCCCCGTCGCCGTCGTAGTCGCCGACGGCCGAGCCCATGCCGTTGCCGTCGATGATGACCTCGTAGTCGGTCACGTTGCGGAAAGTGCCATCGCGGTTGTTGAGGAACACCTGCGAGAAGTTGAAGTCGCCGACCATGAGCAGGTCCGGATACGCGTCGTCGTCGATCCTGGCGAAGGTGGGCGTGAAGGTGGGATCGAAGGCGCGCTGGCTGATGCGTGGGTCGCGGTTCAGGACTACGGAGGGTGCGATGCCCGCTTCTTCACTGACGCTCGCGAACCTGATCCGGCCGGCTACGCTCTCGTTGCGCCAGAGATGCTCGGTGTCTCCGACGCCGCCGATGAAGTCCCTCGGCGTGCCCCAGTGTCCGAGGGCGAGGTCCAGGTCGCCGTCGAGATCGTAGTCGCCGAGGGCGGGGGACAGGGAGTACGCTGCCCGCATTCTGTCCAGCCCCGAACCCGCGGTGACGTCGGTAAACGTGCCGTCACCGTCGTTGGAGAAGATGAACGACGGGTCGCCGTCCAGTCCCGGCATGAGCAGGTCCAGGTCGCCGTCCCCGTCGAGATCCGCCATGGCGGGGGATCCGTGGCGGTACGTCCGGTCTCCCGGCTTCGTGAAGGCCACGCCGGCCTGCGCCGCGACCTCGGTGAAGCTGAGGTCACCGTCGTTCCGGTAGAGTAGGTTTGGACCGAGGTCTCCCCGTACGATGAAGAGATCGATGTCGCCGTCCTGGTCGTAATCGCCGGCGGCGACACCGCTCGGTGCAAGGATCGGAACTTCGTAATTGCGCATCTCGCCTGCGAATCCGATCGTGAACGAGATGCCGGAATCCCCGGTGACGTCCGTAAACAGGGGGTCGTCTGTCGGCGGGGGCTGCACCGGCGCGGGGACCGGACCCGTAGGTGGCGGCGCGGGCGGGGAGCCACCGCCACCACCTCCGCAGCCCGCAACGAGAAGCAGGACGAGCGGCAGCGAGCGCGGCGAGAACGGCATCGGCAGATTTTGACCCGACCCACCTCGCGAGGCGAGCGTGGGTCGGGATGGAATGTGTTAGGGGAAACTACATGCGGTAGAAGATCTTTACGCCGTACGTCTCCCTGTAGTACTGGTTGAATTCGGTCCGCTCGGGGATCCCGGCGGTGTACTTGCGGCGCTGCTCGTCCCCGACGTTGTAGCCGAAGACGCTGACCCGGAACCTCTCGTTCACGTCATAGGACACATTGAAGCTGATCAGCGTCGTGTCGTCGACGTTGAGGAAGTTCCCGAACACGTTCGGTTCGATGTACTCGCTGCGGTAGTCCAGACCGACGCGGGCCTCGATGTTGTAGTTTGCCCACCAGAGACTGGCGTTGGCGACGTTCTCCGACAGACCGGTCAAGGCGGCCCCTTCCGTGCCTACGCTGCCACCGAGTTCGGGTCGGCCGACCGGGACGACGTCGGAGGATGTGAAGGCGTAGTTCACGCTCATGCCCAATGACTCGAGCGTTTCGGAGACGAAGCCGAAGTTGGTGGTCACCGCGAATTCCATGCCCCGGATGTAGCCGCCATCGCCGTTCCCGAGTGTCTCGAGTTCCACGTTCACGGGGCCGCCCGGCACGACGTTGCCGAACCCGTCGACGGAGTCCGCCGTCACGACCACGATCGTCGTGAATTCCGTACCGACGAAGGAATCGAGGTCGGAGTGGTGCCATGCCAGCGCCACCGACGTGAAGTCGCTTGGATACCACTCGTACGAGATGGCAGCCTGCAACGCGGTGGTGGGATTCAGCATCGGGTTGCCCGCGGTGCCGTTCGCGCCGAAGCCGCTGATGAAGAGTGTCTGCGACGACTTGAGATCGTCGAGAGGCGGCCTGCTCATGACCTGCGCCAATCCAAGACGCAACAGGCTGGTGTCGGAGATTTCAAAGGCCAGGTTGAGACTTGGCAGCACCTCGGAATAACTGTGGCTGGGGTTGATCGCCGTGGCGGGCACGTTGACCCGGTCCGGCGTGGTCCAGCCGGGGGACTCGGAGTCGGTGCTCGCCCAGCGAACGCCGACATTGCCGCTGAAGGGGCGCCCGCCCGCCAGCCCTTCGAAGTTGAGTTGGGCGTAGCCGGAGACGGTCTGCTCGTCGACGCTGCCGGACTGCTGCAGGAGCGTGTTCCGCGACTGGACGGCGTTCATCGCGTCGGCCTGGGGGGTCCTCGACGTGAATCTCTCGTCCCGGATCCTGAACAGGTCCCAGACGATGAATGCGGGCCCGTTTTGCGGCGTGGCGATGAATTGGACAAAGCTCTGATCGAGCGGCCGTGGGGTCAGCATTACCGGATCGACATCGGGGACGATGGCGGAGTTGAATCGATCCGCGAGCAGGGCGAAGCCCTTTTCCCGGGCCGTGAATCGGGCGCCGAACTCAAGGCTCGTGAGGCCGGGCCCTCCGCCGGACAATTCCCTTTCCACATCGAGTTTGAACGTGGTCAACTCGTCGCTCGAGGTGTCCCTGTACTCCTCGAATTGCCTGGGTACCCAAATCGTGGGGTCCTGCAGGTTTTCGGCCACCGAAAGCGTCGGACTGGTTCCTAGCGCGTTGAAGGTGATGGTGAACGTGGGACCGCCAAATCCGCCCGTGGGGGCGAGGTGCGTCGTGGTATTGAACAGGTGGAAGTCGCTTTCGGCAGAGGAGTGGCTGACGTCGCCGGCAACCGTCCAGTCGCCCCGGTACAGCTTGACGTTCAGGCCGGTACTCAGCACGTCGTGCTGGATGTCATGTAACTGGTTGTAGCTGGAACTGCCGCCGCTGCCGAATCCGGAGGCGTTGGTGCCGGGAACGGAGATGGTCCCGGAAACCACCTCATCGACACCGGCGCGGGAATTGAACACCGGGTTCATGAGCGCCCAGCCGCGGTTGGTTGTCCCGATGAAATTCACTCCATTGACCCGTTTGTCCTGCACCCGGCTCGAGTCGAGCACGTCGAAGTTGACTTCCGCCTCGTCGCCCAGCCACTGCAAGGCAACGAATGCGCTGTTTCTTTCTTCGGCGCCGCCGCCATTGAATAGCGTGAAACCTGCCGGGATCACCTCGTCCCCGGAAATGCCGTCCCCATCGACATCGGGCGGCGGCGCGCCGAATCCCCCGCCGGCGAACCCGCGCCAGTCGAACGGGTTGACGTCGCCGTCGCGTCCGAGCACCTCGTCGGCAAAGGCATACGACAACACGACCCCCAGGTTGTCGCTGAGTTGATCGATGTAGACGACACTGCCCTGACCGCCGCTGTCGCCGGCCTCGAACACATCGTCCGACACGGCGGGGAAGGTCATCTCGCCGTTGAGGACGATCTCCCTTTCGTCAAAGCTCATCGGCCGTATCGTGTTCATGTTGATCACGCCGGAAAGCCCGCCCTCGGGGAGGTCCGCGCGGGCGGTCTTGTAGATCTGTACGCCGGTCATGACGTTCGGCGGGTATAGCGCATACTCGACGTTGCGGGTGCTCGCGACGGTCACCTGCTCGCGGCCGTTCAGGGTGCCCAGCGTCAGGTCTGTCGTGCCGCGAACCGACAGTTGACTGATGGTGCCGTCGTCGTCCCTCGCTCCCGCGACGCCGGGCAGCGCCGAGATGGCCTCGGCTATGGATTTCGCCGGCAACACGCCGATGTCTTCCATGCCGATGGCTTCGATCTGGTTGTCGGCGCCGCGCTTCTGGGAGGCTCCGTCCTGGAGACTTCGCTGATACTTGGCGGTAACGACGATCTCTTCGATGATCTCCTCTGACTCTTCAGCGGCTGCTGTGCCGGCCATGCCCATGAGAGCCCCGGCCAACAGGGCGACGGTCCGCGGCATCGGGCAGTTCTGTTTCAACATCGGTTTCTCTCCTGAGTTGCGTTGCTGGGGCTTGCTGGATTTCGAGTGAATCATGCGACGCCAGCCCGACAGTCGGCCGCGCGGCGCCGCGTCCATGAGGCGGCGTGAGCGCAGCGGTGGATTGCCTGTCCGAGGCCGCGATCAGCGTCGAAAACCCGCACCTCCCCCAACAAGGCAATCGTAGGAAGAACCACCGACCCAGGCAATGTTTCGCATTCGTATTCGTATGCGGTCCGGGGAACATGAACAGGACCTTCCGGATGGCGGGCCGACCTCGACGGGCGTCCCCCGGGTCGAGGGGAAACGCCGTCAGGGCAATGCTCTATACTGCGGCCAGCAGGGGTAACGTACACCTGATGAAACCGTCCAAGACCACCTCGCTCGACATCGCGGCGAGAGCCGGCGTCTCCCAGTCGACGGTATCCCGCGCGCTCAGGAACAGCCCGCAGGTCAGTGCGGATACCCGCAGGCAGATCCAGCGGATCGCCAGCGAAATGGGCTATACGGTGGACCGCAATGCCAGCCGGCTTCGGGCGAAGACCACGAGCACGCTCGCGCTTCTCCTGTGCGAGGATGAAATCGAGTCCCACATCAATCCGTTCTTTCTCTCCATCCTGAGCAGCGTCGCCCACGCGGCGGCGGGTCACGGCTACGATCTCCTGGTGACCTTCCAGCAGCTCAGTGAGAACTGGGTGATGGACTTCCAGGACGCGCACCGCGCGGACGGCCTGATCCTGCTCGGCATTCGCGACCGGGATAGCTACGACGCGCAACTGGTCGGTCTCGAGGTCAGCGGCACGCCGTTCGTGATCTGGGGTCTCGAGCACCACGTGCCTGGCGTTTCCAGCTACCTGACCTGCCAGAACCAGGAGAGCGCAAGGGAACTCACCACCCATCTCATCCGTCTCGCGCACCGTCACTTCGCCTTCATCGGCGTCACGTCGACCGCCAATCCGGAGTTCACGCACCGGTACGAAGGCTACCTGGAGGCGCTGGCAAGTCACGGCATCGATACCGACCCAAGTCTGCATATTTCTGCCAACTCGTCGGAAATGGAGGGCTACGACGCCGTCGAAGCGCTCCTTTCGAACGGCCGTGAGGTCGATGCCATCGTCTGCGCCAGCGATCTCATCGCGATCGGCGCCATGGCGGCCCTGCATGATCGTGGGCTGGATGTCCCCGGCGACATCGCTGTCGTCGGCTACGACGACCTGCCCATTGCCCAGCATACTCGGCCGGCACTCACGACCGTGCGCCAGGACACGGAACTCGCCGGCCGCAAGCTGGTGGAGCACCTGATCGGCCTTATCGCGGGACGATACGTCGAACCCGAGGAGTTGCCGGTCACGCTCATGATCAGGCAGTCCTGCGGCGCAGCCGGCCATTCGTAGCGAGTTCGGAGCCCGTGTCCCGCACTCTTGGCGGTGCCCGCATATCTCACCAAGGGCCGCGATGATCGCGCAGGAAAAAAGACCAGCGAGGGCGCGGCAGCGCGGTCTGTTACTTGTCCGAACGTTGAAAACTGAAGATACTTCATTGAAATACAATGACCTTTGCTGATTCAACAAGCGCCTTGGTGAGATATGAGGATTAGCTCGCGCTTCGCACTCGTCGCGGTCTGCGCACTTGCGCTACCGACACTCGCGGACGTGTCTTCCGAGCGCCTGGCGCGGCTCGACGAGTATCTCGACGCCTGCGTGGAGGAGGGCAAGATTCCGGGTGCCGTCCTGCAGATCACGCACGACGGCCGTACCGTCTATCACCGGGCGGTGGGGTTTCGGGACCGCGAGGCGAAGGCTCCCATGCAGACCGACACCATCTTCCGCATCGCGTCCATGTCGAAGGCCGTGGTCAGCGCAGCCGTCATGATGCTGCAGGAGCGCGGCGCGCTGATTGCGACGCAGCCGGTGGGAGATCATCTTCCCGAGTACGCGGCCACCCGCGTGGCGGTTGCCGGGGATAACGGCGGCTACGAGATCGTCGACGCCAGCCGGCCGATCACGATTCGCGACCTTCTGACGCATACGGCCGGCATTGGATACGGGGATGGGCCGGCGGCCGAGGAATGGCGGGTGGCCGGCCTCCAGCACTGGTACTTCGGACACCGTGACGAACCCGTTCGCGAGACCGTTCGCCGCATCGCCCGGATGCCCATGGACGCGCAACCGGGCGAACGGTGGGTGTACGGCTATAACACCGACATCCTCGGAGCGCTCGTCGAAGTGGTGAGCGGCACGGCGCTCGACGCGTACCTGGAGGCCGAGATCTTCTCTCCGCTCGGTATGACGGACACGTCGTTCTACCTGGCGCCGGCCAAGTCCGACCGCCTTGCTGTGGTGTACTCGCGCACCCCGGAAGGCGACCTGGTTCTCCCTGACGCGAATACGCCCTTCCACGGCCAGGGCCACTACGTTGAAGGGCCGCGGCGGAGTTTCTCCGGGGGCGCCGGCTTGCTCTCCACGACCGCCGACTACACGCGATTCCTGGAGGCCATCCGGCGCGGCGGGGAACCGATCCTTTCGCGCGAGTCCGTCGAACTGATGACGACCGACGCTCTGGTTGAGGCCGAGGCCTTCCCGGGTGGCGGCGTCGGCCTCGGCTTCGGGACAGTGTCCGATCCCGGTCTGCGTGGCATGCCCGGATCGCCGGGCGAGTTCTTCTGGGGCGGTGCTTACCACACTTCGTACTGGGTGGACCCGGCCGAGAAGCTGACGGTCGTCTACATGACGCAGGTGATTCCCGCCCCCGGACTGGACGACTTCAGCCGGGTCAGGGAACTGGTTTACGAGGCGGTCGAATAACCCGCCGCAAGAGCCTGCCGCAGCGATCAACCGTCACTCTTCGCGACATCGGTGGCCGGGTCCCGGAGCGTCCGCCCCTCCCCAGTTCGCCCCAGTATCTTCGTCGAGACTGTAGACGATCTCGCCGTTCCTGAGGAACGGCACCGCAAGGTTGAGCTGTTCACCGGTCTGGGTATTGATGAGTGGTGCCGAGACGTATTGCGGCAGGTAGACGCGCCGCATCTCGTCCGTGCCGTTGGCGCCGCTGCGGTGCAGGTTGTAGCTCGTGAAGGCGATGACGCTCCCCGGCGGAGCTTCCACGGCGAACCCGGGGTCGTCCCCGGTGTATCCGATCAGGTCGTTCGTATCGGGGTCCCGATCATGGGTGATGACGTTGTTGAGGGTCCCGCCCCGTTCATGGTCGAGCACGTAGACGGTGCCGTTGTCCTCGCTGACCTCGTCCAGCGTGCACCAGCAGGTGAGGTAGGGCGGGTGATCCGTGTCGGGATCCTCCGCCTTGACATAGCCGGAGTCCTGGTGCCAGGCGAACTTCATGCCCTGCTCCGCGCCCTTGACGACCCACTGCTCGTTGAATAGATACGCGTCGGGGCCGAGCGTGGCGCGGCAGACGTCGGCCATCAGGTCCCCGAAAATGAAGCGCCACATCCGCGTGCTGTAGCGGTACATGTTGTTGACGAAGTAGCGGCGGCCCCGCCAGGAAAGCGCTCCCTGGGCGAGCAGGCCAGCGTCCATGCGCGAGTCCATGTAACCGAGAAAGTAGGAACATTCCTCTCGCAGCATCACGAGCGTGTCCCGAGGGATCACCTCCTTCAGGACCATGTAGCCCTTCTCCCGGAACTGCGCGCGGTCCGAATCCGAAACTGCCGGCATGCCACATCCACCCGAAATGCGCCCCGTATTGTAATTGCCGTGTGGAATTCGGGCGCCCATGCAATCGTATTCATATCGCCACGTTTGCACGGCCCCCGAATTCGGCGCGATCATCGTCCGCTACTTGACTGAATCCGGGGTCACGTACCTACCTCGCCGCGATGTCGCACAAGGCCGGTATCAACGCTGCACTGCTGCTGCTCTTCTGCTCGGCGCTGCTTGCAGAGGGTCGACCGGGCCCGGTTCCGGTGAAGGTGTGGCACACATTCGGTGCCGGCTCGATGGAGGAGCGGCTCTTTACGCAGGCCGTGGACGGCTTCTCCGCCGAGCACCCCGACATCGCGGTGGAAGTCGTGGGGATCCCCTACCTGCAGAACCTGCAGCAGTTCATCAACGCGGCCCAGGCCGGGGTGGCGCCCGACCTGATCAGGCTGTCAGACACCGAGCTCGGCAAGATCGGTCACATCACCGTGGAAGGGATGCCCCTGCTCGAAGACCTGAGGCCGCACCTGACGCCAGCGCAGAAGAGTGCATACCTGCCCGATTCGCTGTTCGCGATGCGTTACGGACGATCCCTCTACGCGCTGCCGGCGAGCCGCAGCGGCATGACGCTCCTCTACAACGCGGACATCTTCGATGCCGCCGGCCTGGCCTATCCGAACGACCGGTGGCGGACGAACGATCTGCTGCGGGCCGCGAAGGGGCTCACAACCGACGAGGTCACGGGCCTCGCGCTGCCCGTCAGGTGGTCGTACTGGTTCGTGCCCTTCATTGCGGCGTCGGGCGGCAGGCTGCTCGATGACGCCGGCAATCCGGCACTCAGTTCGCCAGGGACGGCCAGGGCGATGGAATGGGTGCTGGACCTCGCCCGGGTACACGGCGTGACGGGTTCGGTCAACAGCATCGAGTCCATGTCCACCCGGTTTCAGACCGGCCGCGCGGCCATGGTGATCGATGGCTCCTGGAACTGGGACCGGTACCGGGAATCGGGCATCCGGCTTGGCCAGGCCCTGTTGCCTTACGACGCGTCGACGGGCGAGCGGCTGGCGCCGATGGTCGGCTACTTCGGCTGGAGCGTCGCCAAGCAGAGCGCCGCCAAGCCTGCCGCGGTGAAGCTGGCCCGATGGCTGACGTCTGCGGCCGTGCAAAGGGAATCCGCCCTCGGCACCTACAGCCTCCCGACCCTGGTCGAGCTGATGTCGAATCCTGAAATCACCGGTCATCCGGTCCTCGGCGGGTTCATCGAGCAGGCGCGCTTTGGAACCCCCACGCCGACGACCCGCATCACGGCCATGCTGTTCGAGCAGCTCGATACCGCGCTGGCCCTCACCTACGACGGGTCCATGACCGCCGGGGCAGCCCTCGAGGCCGCGGACCGGGAACTTGCGAAGATGCTCAAGTGGTAGGGGTTGGAGCGGCACGGATGCGCCTCGCCGGGTTCGCGGGCCTGCTTGCGTTCGCCTCCATCGGCGCGGCCGGCGATCCCGTGCCCGACGTGACAGCCGATCCCGCGAAGCACGAGTACCGGCGAATTCACGTCGACATCCGGCATGCGCCGGGACCGGCCACCACTGCCTACCAGGTCTGGTTTTCGGAACAGCCGTTTTCGAGCGTGGCCGATGCGGAACTGCATTCGACCGTCCGTATCACGGACACGACCGCCGGCCTTTCGCGTTCAGCACCAGCCTTCGACACCCAGGACTGCTGGGCGGACGGATTGCCGGCGTACCGGGACGCGGACGACCTGCCGGTGATCCCGCGCGGCACTGCGGCATGGTCCTGCTCGCTCTCGGGCATGGCGCCGGGAGTCGATCAATGGATCGCGGTGCTGCCGGTCGATCGGGACGGCCGGATTGCATCCTCGATGAACCCCATCCGGGCTCGCACCGACGTTCCGGACCAACGGACCCCGGAGCCCCACACGCTGCACATCACGCTCACCCTCGTATCGATCGTGCTGGCCGTCATCGTTCTCCTCTCCTGCTTGCGCCACCGGGACATCCGTTCGGGCCGTGTGCAGTCGAGCCGGGCTTACGCCTACGTGGTACCCGCCCTCATAGGCCTCGCCACGTTGACCTTCTACCCCATCGCCTACGGCGTGTGGCTGGCCTTTACCGATGCCAGCCAGAGCCACCTCGGACAGGAAAACTGGAACGGCCTCGAGAACTTCGCAACCGTCGCTGCGAGCCCCGGCGTCTTGCGGGTCTTCCTGTTCACGCTGGTCTGGACATTCTCGAACGTCGCCGCGCACGTGGCGCTGGGGCTGCTGCTCGCCTATGTGCTCACCCGTCCCGGCGTCCGGGGACGGACAGCGTACCGCACGATCCTGCTCTTGCCGTGGGCGATCCCGGGCTACATCTCGGTACTCGCCTGGAACGGAATCCTGCAACCGGACGGGCTCCTGAACGCTGTCCTGGGAACGGCGGTGGACTTCACCGCCACGCCCAATGCGGCCCGCCTGTCGGTCATCCTGGTCAATGTCTGGCTCGGCATTCCGTTCATGATGATGGTGCTCTCCGGTGCGCTGCAGGGCATTTCGACGGACATGTTCGAAGCGGCCGAACTCGAGGGCGTCTCGCGATGGGACCAGTTCGTGCATCTCACGCTGCCGAACCTGAAGGGCATCCTCGTGCCGATCTCCCTGCTCGGCTTCATCTTCACCTTCAACAACTTCAATACCATCTACCTGATGACGCGGGGCAATCCCTACGTCGGCTTCGGCGAGCCCGGCGCGACCGACACGCTGGTCACGTACGTCTTCAGCGTGGCATTCGACTACGGCCAGTACGGGGTCGCCGCCGCGTGGTCCGTCGCCATCTTCTTCCTGCTGGTCGCTTTCTCCTACGTCTACGTGAAGCGCTCGGGGGTCATGGAGGTCGCGAGATGACATCGGCCGGCGGAATCATGGCCTGGGTCGTGCCGGCGGAGATCGATGCGCTGAAGCGCTGGCTGCCGGTTTCTGCGGCTGTTCTCCTGCTCATTCTTGGCCTGGAACTGTTGCGGGGCGACGAAACACGCCAGCTCGGCATCCTTGCCGGGATCGTGCTGTTCGCCGCCTGCAGGGCCTGCCTCTCGGGCGGCAGGCATGCCGGGAAACGCTATCTCGGCGCGGTTTTTGCCGCCGCCGGCATCGCGGTCGCGGTCCCGCTCCTGCTCTTCGGCGGAAGGAGCATCTACGATGTCTGGAGCATCGGATGGATCGCCGTCCCGGCCGCGGTGGCCGTGTACTGGCTCCTCTCTCCCCGAGTCGCCGCCTGGGCATCGGGCCGGGACGACCCGGCATTCATCGAGGAGTGCCTCGGCGGCAATCGGCGTCTCGAACCGAGGCTCAGGCAGGTCGGGTCCCAGACGCTCCTGGTCCACGCCTGCCTGCCGGTCGTCGTGCCGCTGGTCTGGATCGCGGATGTAGCGATCTCACCCGGCAATATCCTCGGTGGGGCCATCGGCGACGCGTTCACCACGGATCACTTCGCGAACGTTCTCACGAGCGCGACCTTCGGTACCTGGGTTCGAAACTCGGTCATCGTCTCGACCGGCACCACGGTTGCCGGGCTGCTGATCGCCATCCCCGCGGGTTACGCCTTCAGCCGGTACCGGTTCAGCGGCAGGCGCGCGGCCATGTTCCTGTTCGTGCTGGTGCAGATGTTCCCCGGCATCATCATCCTGCTGCCGTACTTCATGATCATGAAGTCCCTTGGACTGCTGAACACCAGCATCGGCCTGATCATCGCGTACTCGGTCACGGCGCTTCCGCTCTGCGTGTGGATGCTGAAGGGGTTCTTCGACTCGATACCGATGGAGATCGAGGAGGCGGCGGCGATCGAGGGCTGCTCGCAGTTCCAGATCTTCCGCCACATCATCCTGCCGCTGTCGCTGCCGGCGGTCGCGGTGACGGCGCTGTTCTCGTTCCTCACCGCGTGGAACGAATTCCTGCTCGCGCTGGTCTTCAACACGTCGAACGACCAGTACACGCTGCCGGTGGGGCTGGCCTCCATGATCCCGGCCACGGGCCAGCAGTGGGGCGATTTCGCCGCCGCCAGCATCCTCGTGAGCATCCCCGTCGTGATCCTGTTCATCGCATTCCAGAAGGCCCTGGTGCAGGGCCTGAGCGTTGGCGCGGTCAAGGGATAGGCGCATGTCGACGGTCGAGTTCTCCCGCGTGAGCAAAGAGTTCGGCGACGGCACCGTCGCCCTGGACTCGCTCAGCCTGACGGTGGAGGAGGGGGAGTTCCTGGTGCTGCTGGGACCATCGGGGTGCGGCAAGTCCACGGCCCTCCGACTGCTCGCCGGCCTGGAGGAAGTCACGTCGGGAGACATCCTGATCGGCGGCAACCGGGTGAACGATCTACCCCCCGGAGCCCGCGGTCTTGGCATGGTCTTCCAGTCCTATGCGCTGTATCCGCACATGAACGTGGCAGAGAACCTGGGTTTCGGGCTGCGGCGGGGAGCGCACCGCACGTCCATCGACGAACCGGAGATCGTCGAACGCATAGAGGGCGCCATCGAGATGCTGGGCCTGGGGGAAGTGATCGACAGGAAGCCGCGCGAGCTTTCGGGCGGCCAGCAACAGCGGGTCGCCATCGGCAGGGCGCTGGTAAGGCGGCCGAGCGTGCTCTTGATGGACGAGCCCCTCTCGAACCTCGACGCGAAGCTCAGGAACCGGATGCGTCTCGAAATCCGGCGGCTGCACGAGTTGCACGGGACGACCACCGTGTACGTGACCCACGACCAGGTCGAGGCCATGACGCTGGCGGACCGCATCGCCGTGCTCGACGGCGGCAGGCTGCAGCAGCACGACCGGCCGCTGGATGCCTATCACCGCCCGGCCAATTCCTTTGTCGCCTCGTTCATCGGCACGCCTCCCATGAACCTGATCGAGGGCAAAGTCGCCTCGAACCGGTTCCTCGCGGGCGGACTGTCGTTCCCGCTGCCTCCGCACCTGCGGGAAGGCAGCGGTTCCCGCTTCTACGGCATAAGGCCGGAGTGCATCGGGCTGCTCGATTCGGCGGACGCGCCCGAGGCGGTGCCCGCGACGGTGACCGGCTACGAGAATCTCGGCAGCGCCGCGGTGATCCACCTGGACGTGCTCGGGCACCAGGTCACCGTATCGCACCGGGCCGATTCGCCGGCAGACATCGGCATCGGTGGACGGATATCGATTTCACTTACGCACGCTTCGGCGGTTCTACTGGAGGACTAGGTTTGACCGACACGGGAAAAGAGTGGTGGCGCGGCGCCGTCATCTACCAGATCTACCCGCGCAGCTTCCAGGACAGCAACGAGGACGGCGTCGGCGACCTGAAGGGCATCACCCAGCGTCTCGAGTATGTCGCTGACCTCGGTGTCGACGGGATCTGGATATCCCCGTTCTTTACGTCCCCGATGAAGGACTTCGGCTACGACGTGTCCGACTACCGGGACGTCGACCCCGTGTTCGGGACACTCGAGGACTTCGATGCGCTGCTGGAACGGGCGCATCGCCTCGAGCTCAAGGTCATCATCGACCAGGTCTACTCCCACACCTCCGACCGGCATCCCTGGTTCGAACAGAGCCGCGGCAGCCGGGACAACGGCAGGTCGGACTGGTACGTATGGGCGGATCCGAAGCCGGACGGGTCGCCGCCGAACAACTGGCAGTCGGTGTTTGTCGGCCCGGGCTGGACCTGGGATGCGCGCCGGGAACAGTACTACCATCACAACTTCCTTGCCGCACAGCCGGCCCTGAACCTGCACAATCCAGCCGTGCAGGAGGCCCTGCTGGATGTGGCCCGTTTCTGGCTAAACCGGGGCGTGGACGGGTTCAGGCTGGACGCGATCAACCACGGCATGCACGACCCGGCGTTGCGGGACAACCCGCGGGCGCGCCCGCCGTTCTTTGCCTCGTCCCGGCCCTATCTCATGCAGGAGCCGAAGTACACGATGAACCACCCGGACATGATTGCGCTGCTGGAGCGCTTCCGGTGCCTGACCGATGAATTCGGAGACGTATTCACGGTTGCGGAAGTGGGATCCGGGAATCCGCTGCCGACGCAGAAAGCCTATACGGCCGATTCGAAAAGGCTGAACAGCGCCTACGGGTTCGAGTTCCTCGGCATGCCGGAACTGACCGCCGGCAATGTCAGGAACGTGCTCGCGCGATGGAACGGCGAGCCTGAAGAGGGGTGGCCCTGCTGGGCGTTTTCGAACCATGACGCACCGAGAGTGGCCAGCAGATGGCAACAGCAACTCGGCCTGTCCCATCGAGCCAAGCTCTTCGCGCTATTGCAGGTCTCGCTTCGCGGCAACACCATGATCTACCAGGGAGAGGAACTGGGTCTTACCCAGGTCGACATTCCCTACGACAGGATTCAGGACCCGGAGGCGAAGAACAACTGGCCGCAGACGCTGGGCCGCGACGGCGCTCGCACTCCAATGCCGTGGCGCAGGGACGCGCTATGCGCGGGATTTACCGGGTCGGAGCCGTGGTTGCCGCTGCCCGCGGAACACCGGGCGCTCGCGGTGGATGTCCAGTCGCCGGACCCGGACTCCACGTTGAGTTTCTTTCGCGCGGCGATTGGTTTTCGGGGGTCATCGGATGCCCTTCGCAGGGGCGAGTCGCGCTTCCTCGATGGTTACGGGGACCTGCTGGTGTTCGAGCGGCGGTCCGATGAAGAGTCTGCGCTGTGCGCATTCAACCTCACGGACCGCGAGATCCCCTGGGACACCCCGAATAGGACGCTCCCTAAAAGTCAGATGTTCGTGGGTTGCGAGCCGGCAGAGGGAGGGTGTCCCGAACGGTTGCCGCCGGGCAGCGGCTACGTTGGCGTCTTCGGCGACCGGTCATGAGCCACTGGGACTTCACCGACCCGTTCAGGGAGGCCCGGGAGGAGAGCGGCGTCCTTGAGGGCGAGTTCGCGGGAGAACCCGTCCCCATGATCCTGCGGCATGCGGACCTCCGGCGCGCCGCCCGGGACTACAGGTCTTTCAGCTCGGACGCGCCGTTTCGGGTGCCCATCCCGGGGGAACAACCCTTTCGGGACGTCCGCGAACTCCCCATCGAGACCGATCCCCCGGAACACACGGCCTACCGGGCCCTGGCGCGCCCCTTCTTCGAGCGGCCGAGGCTACCGGAGGTCATCCGGACCATCGGTGAACTCACGGCTGCCCTCCTTGACGGCGTCATCGGACGCGGCGACGTCGAGATCATCGAGGAGTTCGCCATGAAGCTGCAGTCGCGCGCCCTGGCCGTGATGCTGAAACGCCCGCCCGAGGATGGCCTGGTCTGGGAGAACTGGTGCTCCAACATCCTCTACGACGACGCGACCCGGGCGGATTTCTACCGGTACCTCGACCGGGTGTTGCCCGAGTCGGCGGCCGACCCCGGCGACGACCTGTTCGGCGCGCTGTCCACGGCGACCCTTGACGGGCGAAAGCTCACCCGCGACGAGATTCTCGGCTTCGCCATACTGACCTTCGCCGGCGGACGGGATACGGTCGTCTCCGTCATCGCCTTCGCGCTGGTTCATCTCGCGGACCATCCCGAGGATCTCGAGCGCCTGCGGGCCGACCCGGGCCTCGTTCCGGGTGCGGCGGAAGAAATCGTGCGAGTCTGCTCGCCCCTGACCCACATCGGGAGGACCTGTCCCCGGGGCGCGGAAGTGGGCGCCACCCGCATCCGGCCCGGCCAGCGCGCTTCCCTGTGCTGGGCTGCCGCCAATCGTGACGAGGGCGCGTTCCCGGACGCCGATGAAGTGCGGATCGACCGGCAAAGGAACGCCCATGTCGCTTACGGCTACGGACGGCATTTCTGCCTTGGCGTCCACCAGGCGCGGCTGATCCTGAGATCGGTCCTGGAGCAGGTGTCCAGAAAGGTGGCCAGGGTCGAATTCCTCGCCGGAACGCCGAAGTACGACGAGTGGCCCCACTACAGGCGCCAGACAGGGTTCGAGACGCTCAATATGGCACTCCATCCGATTGACAGGGAGGGCAACACACCTTGAACGCAATGAGACCGCTACTCTGCCTCGCGACACTCTGCCTTTCGTTGTCCGGCCACGCCGAGCGGCTGCCCAACATCGTGCTCCTGATCGGGGACGACCACGGCTACCCCTACTTCGGCTTCATGGGCGATCAGAACGTCGTCACTCCCAGCATGGACGCGCTCGCTTACGGGGGTGTCACGTTTTCCGTCGGGCATACGACGGCGCCCTACTGCCGGCCGTCCCTGCGCACGCTCATCACCGGGCTGCATCCGATCCAGTACCAGCTTCGATTGAACGAACACATCGACGCGCTGCGGGCACAGTCGGACTGGGAGGGCATGAGCCCGACCGAGCAGTCGATGTGGACGACGGTCCACAAGGCCAACGGGATGGCAACCTTCGACACGCTGCCGAAACTGCTGGCCGCCAGGGGCTACGTCAGCTGGCAGGGCGGCAAGTGGTGGGAGAACTCGTTTGCGAACGGGCACTTCGACGAAGGCATGACGGAAGGCTGGGACATGTCCACCTTCGGCACGGACGCCTTCTTCCACGAACTCATGGGCTCGGACGGCAACGAGCTCGTCCGGGAAACAATGCAGCCGGTCTACGACTTCATCGACCGGCACGCCGAACGGCCCATGTTCATCTGGTTCGGGCCGATGCTGCCCCACACCCCGCTCGACGCGCCGTACCGCTACCGGAAGTTCTATGCCGACATGGATATCTCCGAGTCGGCCAAGATGTACTACAGCAACATCACCTGGTGGGACGAAGGCGTCGGCAACCTGATGGACCACATCGAGTCCAGGGGACTGCTCGAAGACACGCTCTTCATCTATCTGAGCGACAACGGCTACGAGCAGGATGCCGATGTCGAATACCTGACCGACAGCGAGACACCGAGTCCCGGGCTGGCTGGCGGTGGGTTCACCGGCAAGGGCGGGCTGTATGACCTGTCCGTGCGCACGCCGATCATCTTCTACTGGAAGGATCACCTCTCGGCGTCGTTCGACGAATCGAGCCTCGTCTCGTCGCTCGACATCGTTCCGACGGTTCTGGACCTGGCCGGCATCGAAGTTCCGGAGGACCTCAAGGGCTACTCGCTGAAACCGCTGCTCGAAGGCAAGCGCGACATCCTGAGCGAGCGCACCGAACTGATCGGCTACAGCGACAATCGCCGTTCGGACGCCCCGATGGGAACGCGCGCGGAAGGCTACTACCTCCGCACCCACCGCTGGCACTTCCTGTGGTATCCGCGCCAGGACGAAATGCGGCTCTACGACGTCACGGTGGACCCGAGGGGACGCCGGGACCTCAGCGCGTCGAGATCCGATCTCGTCGATGCGTTCAAGCAGAGGATCGAGGCCTGGAAGCTGGACATGGGGATGCCCGAGGCCATTCCGATCTATGAATAGGGCGATCCTGGCATCCGCGATCTTGCTGCTCGCCGGCTTGGCGGAGGCGGGGGAGGAGTGTGAGGCGGGGGAGGAGTGTGAGGCGGGGGAGGAGTGTGAGGTGGGGGAGTATTGCACGGCCGATCAACTCAAGCTGCAGGTCCCGTCACCCGCATGGCAGGACCAGGTGATCTACATGCTGTTCATCGACCGGTTCGACGACGGCGACCCCGGCAACAACGACCAGGGCTACGGCGAATACGACCCGGGCAGCGGGGCGCATTTCAACGGCGGGGACTTCGACGGCATTATCCGGCGGCTCGACTACCTGAAGTCGTTGGGGATCACGGCGATCTGGATCTCGCCTCCGGTGGCGAACCAGTGGTGGAGCACGCCGTATAGGGCCACCGGCTGGCATGGCTACTGGGCGGTCAACTTCCTCGAGGTCGACCCGCACTTTGGCACGCTTGAGGACTACAGGCGGCTCTCCCACGAACTGCACTGCCGCGGCATGTACCTGATCCAGGATGTGGTCGCCAACCACACCGCCAACTTCTACACCTACGACGGCGGCTACGATCCGGAGGATACCGCGAAGAACTTCCGCCTGCTGGAGCCGGACTCGCACCAGCCGGCGCCCACGCAGCCCCCGTTCCACATGATCGACCGGCGAAACCCGGAGCACGCGGCCGCCAACATCTATCACTGGACGCCGACGCTGCAGGACTTCACGGACCGCCACCAGGAAACGCAGTACATGCTGGGCCAGCTTGCCGACCTCAACACGGAGAACCCCGTCGTCATCGACGCGTTGAAGGACACCTACAAGTACTGGATCAGCGAGGTGGGCGTCGACGCTTTCAGGGTCGACACCGCCATGCTGGTCGACCACGAGTTCTGGAACCGGTTCCTGCACGACGGCGACGGCATCTACGCCCACGCGCGACAGTTGGGCAAAGGCCATTTCCTCACCTTCGGCGAGTCGGTTTCGATTTCGGAGCCGTACCGGGACGAAGGGGAGCAGAAGCTCAAGGGGTATGTCGGCACGAAGGAGAAACCCTACCTCAACTCCATGCTGGGATACCCCCTCTACTTCGAGATCAACCGGGTGCTGGGCCGCGGACAGCCGACAAGCCAGCTCGGATACCGCCTCGAGCTGTCCATGGAGGTCTACGACGACCCCTTCACCATCCCCAACTTCATCGACAACCACGACACGCCGCGATTCCTGACGACGGGAAGTGTTGCCGCTTTCGAACAGGCACTGGCACTGCTCTTCACGGTTCCCGGAATCCCGATCGTCTACCAGGGCACGGAGCAGGCCCTGAAGGAAACGCGGATGGCGATGTTCCGTGGCGGATTCCACAACGAGGAGGGTTCTTTCGATCTGGACGCGAGAACCTACCGGCTGATAGGAGAATTGTCGGATCTGCGCCGTTCGAATCCGATGCTGACCCGCGGCGATCTCAGGGTCGTCGCATCCGAAACCGCAGGCGCGGGCGTCTTCGCCTACCAGCGGACACTGGAAGGCAAGTCCGTCACGGTGCTGATGAATACCGCTGCGCATTCGGTGCTGGCGCACCGGCTGAATCTCGGTATCGGCGCGGGCGGCACACTGGGTGCGGCCTTCACGCTGAACGGCGGCAAGCGGCTGCAGGCGGACGGCCTGGGGCTGGTGACCGCAGTGCTTCCTCCGCGGTCGGTCTTTGTCAGCAATGCCCACGAAACGCGCGATCTGCCCGACGCTTCGGCGGCGCCACCGGCGATTGCGATCACCGGGCCGGCGAGTGGCGGGACCTTCAGCAAGTCGTTCCGCCTGTCCGGACACGCCGCCGGCCCGGGCGAGCTTCGCCTCATCAGGAACGGCAACATGGACGCCACGCTGCCGTTCGAGGCCGACGCGGAGGGGAACTGGGAGATAGAGATGCCGGTTTCCGATTTCGGCAGGTCGGAGAACTATCTCCAGGTCTATGATCCCGGGAGGGATCTGCTCTCGGAGCAGTTCCACTACGCCACCGAAGTACGCGCACCGACCCTCACGGTCCATTTCGAGGACCCGGCGGGCGACGATGCCGGTCCGGACGGCCGCTACATCCGGCCGCAGCAACCCGAAAGCCGAAGCCAGAAAGACATTCTCGGTGCCCGGATCAGGACCGCGGGCAGGAACCTGGAACTGACCCTCGCGATCGGCGAGATCTCCGCCAACTGGGTGCCGGCCCACGGTTTCGACAACGTCGTGTTCAGCATCTTCTTCGACACCGATGCGGACACGGGCGCGAGGGCGTTGCCGAAGCTCAATGCCAGGATGCCCGGCGACCTCGAGTGGGACCTCGCGCACGTGGCGTCCGGTTGGGCGAGCTACATGTACGACAGCACCAACGCGGACAGCGATACGCAGGGGGACAAGCTGAGCACCTCGCCGCGCATCACGTCGGACAGGGCGGAGGGCACCGTGACCCTCTTCTACGAGGGCGAACGGCTGGGCATCCAGGACTGGCGCGGTGTACGCATCTACGTCACGACCTGGGAGCACGGTCCCGAGGGGGAGTACACGGAGATCTACGAGACGGCGTCCGACTGGGCCTTCGGCGGCGCTCCGCCGGACTCTCCGAAGGTGATGGACGACCTCTTGGTGACTGTCGAGGACGACCAGTAGCAACGTTGGCCGGGGCCCTGGCTCGCGCCCGGAACCTCCAGGGCTATGGCCGTCCCGACACATGCGACATGGCCGCCGCATGCACCGCGGGGATCATCCGCAACCACCCCTTCGTAGACGGCAACAAGCGCACCGGCTTCATGTCCGCCTACATCTTCACGGCAGAAAACGGATTGCAGCTAAGGGCGCCCGAAGTGCAGGTTGTACAGACCGTGACCCTTCTCGCCACCCGCGAAATCGATGAAGCCGAATTCGCCGCCTGGTTGCGCGAGCACGCCGAACCGATCTGAGACCCGCACCGCCCAAAGGGACACCCACCCACCTTCCAAAGGGACACCCATAGTCCCGACGGACTCCCACCCACCTTCCAAAGGGACACCCATAGTCCCGACGGACTCCCACACCTTCCGAACAGGAAAGGACAGCCATCTTTGGGACAGCCATAGCCACAAGTCCGAAGGGACAGCCACAAGTCCGAAGGGACGACCCGAAAGGGACAGCCATGGTCGAAAGGGACAGCCACCCTTGGGACAGCCATCACGAGTCCGAGGGGTCGAAAGGGACAGCCACCCTTGGGACAGCCATCACGACTAGTCGAAAGGGACAGCCATGACTAGTCGAAAGGGACAGCCATGACTAGTCGAATGGGACAGCCATGGAAGGGACAGCCATCACAAGTCCGAGGGACACACCCCCCCGAACACATGTCGCGCTACAATGCCGCTTCCGTTGGTCGGTACAGCCAATGCGACGCTCAGACTTCTCTTACCACCTGCCGAAAGACCTGATCGCCCGGACGCCGCTTCCCGGTCGCACGGACAGCCGGTTGCTGGACCTCACCGGCGACGGCACGGTGCACCGGCGTTTCGGCGATATCGTGGATGTGTTGCGGCCGAACGATCTTCTGGTCGTCAATGACACCCGCGTCATCAAGGCGCGGGTGCGCGCGGTCAAGGATTCCGGGGGGCGCGCCGAGATCCTGATCGAGCGGATCGAGTGCACCGACACCGCGTTGTGCCAGGTGCGCGTCAGCAAGGCGCTGCACGCCGGGCGCTCGCTGCTGGTGGAGGGAGAGACCATCGAGGTAATGGGGCGGCGGGACGAGTTCTACGTCCTGCGGTTCCCCGGCGACGTGCTGGAGTTCCTCGACGCCCACGGCAGCACGCCGCTGCCGCCCTACATCGCGCGCCCCGCGAACGCCGAGGACGAGAAGCGCTACCAGACCGTGTACGGCAAGAATCCGGGCGCCGTCGCGGCGCCGACGGCGGGCCTGCACTTCGATGAGCCGCTGCTGCAGGCAATCGCCGGCCTGGGGATCAAGATCGTCACGGTCACCCTGCATGTCGGCGCCGGTACGTTCCAGCCGGTCCGCACGGATGACCTGTCGCAACACCGCATGCACGAGGAGCGCTACGAAGTGCCCGAAGCGGCGGCGGAGGCCGTCAACGGGTGCGGCGGCCGGGTCGTCGCCGTGGGCACCACCGTGGTGCGGACGCTGGAATCGGTGGCGAGCGACGATGGCAACGTGCGTGCCGGGGCTGGCCGGACGGACCTCTTCATCGCGCCGGGATACGCGTTCCGCGCCGTCGACGCACTCATCACCAACTTCCACCTGCCGGAATCGACGCTGTTGATGCTGGTCTCGGCGTTCGCGGGCCATGCCCGCGTCATGCGGGCCTACGCCGAGGCGGTGCGCGAACGTTACCGCCTCTTCAGCTACGGCGACGCGATGTTCTGCGAGCGGGCATGACGATGGCATTCGAAGTCCTTGCCAGCGACGGCGTCGCACGCCGGGGTCGGCTGGTCACGCCCCGGGGCGAGGTCGACACGCCCGTGTTCATGCCCTGCGGCACCTATGGATCGGTCAAGGCCATGACCCCGGAGGCGCTCGCCCGGGTGGGCACCCGGATAGTCCTCGGCAACACGTTCCACCTGATGCTGCGCCCGGGCGACGCCGAGGTCGCCGCGCTCGGCGGACTGCACGCGTTCATGCAGTGGCCGGGACCCATCCTGACGGACTCCGGCGGCTACCAGGTGTTCAGCCTGTCGGAGATGCGCAAGGTGGAGGAGGGCGGCGTGTCATTCCGCTCGCCGATCAACGGCGACGCCCTGTTTCTTTCTCCGGAGCGCTCCATCGAGGCGCAGCACAATCTCGGCGCCGACTTCGTCATGGCGTTCGACGAGTGCACGCCATATCCCGTGTCCAGAACGCAAGCCCGCGAATCGATGCAGCTTTCCATGCGCTGGGCCAGGCTGTGCCGCGAAGCGCACGGAGACCACGCCGGCGCGCTGTTCGGCATCGTCCAGGGCGGCATGTACGACGACCTGAGAATCGAGAGCCTTGAGTCCCTCATGGACATCGGCTTCGACGGCTATGCCATCGGCGGCCTGTCGGTCGGCGAGTCAAAGGACGAGATGAAAGCCGTCATCGACGCGTTGACGCCCCACATGCCGGCCGACACCCCGCGTTACCTCATGGGCGTCGGCACCCCGGCCGACATCCTGCGCGCCGTAGAGCAGGGGGTCGACATGTTCGACTGCGTGCTGCCGACCAGGAACGCGAGGAACGGCCATGCGTTCACCTCCAGGGGGACGGTGAGGATACGCAACGCGGCCCACCGCCACGCCGACGCGCCGCTCGACGAGGACTGCGCCTGCGCGACCTGCGCGCGTTTCTCGCGCGCCTATCTCCATCACCTCGACAGGTGTGGCGAAATCCTGGGCTCGATCCTCATGACGACCCACAACCTGCACTACTACCACGCGCTCACGGCCAAATTGCGTGAGGCCATTGAACAGGGTACATTGCGTCGCCTCGCCCGAACCCTGTTGGCTGGCTGGAACTCAAGCGAATGATCCCATTTGAGAGCGTTGCGTACGCGCAGGAAGCTGGCGCCAGGGGAATCGGGAGCTTCGACATACTCCTCCTGGCGGGCTTCGTCGCCATCTTCTACTTTCTGCTCTGGCGGCCGCAAAGCAAGCGCCGCAAGGAGCACCAGGCGCTCATGTCAAGCCTTTCCAGGGGCGACGAAGTCGTGACCGCCGGCGGCATCATGGGCCAGGTGACGAAGGTGGAGGACGACTTTGTCATGTTGCGCGTGGCGAGCAACCTGGAACTGCGTCTGCAGAAGAGCGCCGTCGGTTCGACCCTGCCGAAAGGCACACTGAAAGCCCTCAATGACAAGTGACCGGTTTTCGCGCGTCGTGGCCTTGAGCGGCGTCGTCAAGCGGTAGAGAGGCGTGTTCGGCGATGACCTCCTGGGCGGGCGGAGACCCACGCGCCGGCCGCTGAATCGCTATCCCCTCTGGCGCTACCTGCTCATCGTCTCGATTGTCGCGCTGGGCATTATCTACGCGGCGCCGAACCTGTACCCGCCTGACTACGCCCTGCAGATTGCCCCCGAGGGTTCTGATCGCTTTGTCAGCCCGTCGATGATCGATGCCAGCGTCGCGGCGCTCGAGGACGCTGGCGTGGGCGTGATCCGGGGCGAGGTCACGCCGACCGGCGGCCTGATCCGCGTCGAAACCAACGAGGACCAGTTGCGGGGCCGCGCCGTGCTGGATGACCTGCTCAACCCCAGCAACACGGAGCGGGCCTACGTCATTGCGCTGAACCTGGCGTCGACGACCCCGGCGTGGCTCGAGGGCATCGGCGGCAAGCCGATGGCAAAGGGCCTCGATCTCTCCGGCGGCATTCGCTTCCTGCTGGAGGTGGACATCGACAGCGCCATCAGCAAACGTCTCGACGACGAGGCGAGCAACGTCAGGAGCGAGCTGCGCGACGCCCGCATCCGGTATGCCCGCGCGGAGGATCTGGTGCGGGACCGGGCGATCAGGATCGGATTCACCAACGCCGAGATGCGCGACCGCGCGATGGAGCAGTTGTCCGAGGACTATGGGCCGCCCAACTACACGTTGGATGAAGCAGTGGTCGACGGCCGGCCGGGACTGGCCATTGAAGTCGATGCCGCCTACATCGACGAGATCGAGAACTACGCCATCACGCAGAACATCGTCAGCCTGCGCAACCGGGTCAACGAACTGGGCGTTTCGGAGCCGTTGGTAAACCGCCTGGGGAGCAGCCGCATCGAGGTCAACCTTCCCGGCGTGCAGGATTCGTCCGAGGCCAAGCGAATCCTCGACAAGTTCGCCAATCTCGAAATCCATCTCGCGGCGCTGCCGGAGGACCGCCCCTCGGAAGTCGAGGAGATGCCCTACGAAGGCCGCATGGAACGCATCCAGAGAGAAATCGTGGTCACGGGGGACCGCGTGACCAATGCGATGCAGGACTTCGACCCCGAGACGCAGTTGCCACAGGTCAGCATCACGCTCGACAGCATTGGCGGCGACCGCATGCACGACGCCACGCGGGACAATATCGGGCATCCGATGGCGATCGTGTTCATCGAGCAGAAGCCGATAAAGCAGGAGGATGGTTCCGTAGTGCTGCGGGACGACCGCCGCCTGATCAGCGTGGCCACCATCCAGGCGGCTCTCGGCCACAGGTTCCGTATCACCGGGCTATCGATGCGGGAAGCGCAGGACCTCGCGCTGCTGTTGCGGGCCGGCGCGCTGGCGGCGCCGATGCGCATCGTCGAGGAGCGGACCGTGGGCGCCTCCCTCGGCGAGCAGAACATCGAGCGCGGCATGTACTCGGTGGTCGCGGGGTTCCTGCTCGTGCTCATCTTCATGCCGTTCTACTACAAGGTGTTCGGACTGGTCGCCGACCTCGCGCTGACGCTGAACCTGGTGATCCTTGTGGCGGTGATGTCGCTGCTCGGCGCCACGCTGACGCTGCCCGGCATCGCCGGGATCGTGCTCACCGTGGGCATGGCGGTGGACGCGAACGTGCTGATCTTTTCACGCATCCGCGAGGAACTCGCCCGCAGTCCGCCGCAGCAGGCCATCCAGGCGGGTTACGACCGCGCCTTCCTCACCATCCTCGACGCCAACGTGACGACGCTGTTCGTGGCGCTGATCCTGCTCACCATCGGCAGCGGCCCGGTGGCCGGCTTCGCGATCACGCTGGCCATCGGCATCGTGACGTCGATGTTCACCGCCATCATGGGCTCACGGGCCCTTGTCAACCTGATATACGGCGGCCGGACGATCACCAAGCTACGCATCTAGAGGATTTGCGGGGATGAGAAAGACCAATTTCGACTTCATGGGCAAGCGGATGATCGCCACCGGCGTGTCCGCGTTCCTGGTGGTCGCGTCCGTCGTCGCACTCGTGGCGGCTGGACTGAATCGGGGCCTCGATTTCACCGGCGGCGCGCTGGTGGAGGTGGGCTTCGCGGATCCGGTGGTCCCCCAGGAGGTCCGGGAGCAGCTTGAGGGTGCGGGTTTCGTCAACGCGGTGGTGCAGAACTTCGGCTCGGAGACGGACGTCCTGATCCGCGTCCCGCCACAGGCCGGCGTGGATCAGTCCACGGTGGGCGACGAGATCCTGGTGATGCTCAGAAACAGCTATGGGGAAGTCGCGCTCCGCCGCTCCGAAGTGGTGGGCCCGGCCGTCGGCGAGGAACTGACGGAAAAGGGCGGCATCGCCATGCTCGTGGCGCTGGCGGTGGTGATGCTCTACATCATGTTTCGTTTCACGGGCAAGTTCGCCATCGGGGCGGTGACCGCCCTGGCCCACGACGTGATCGTCGCCCTCGGTGCTTTCGCTGTCTTCCGGTGGACTTTCAACCTGGCCGAACTCGCGGCGATTCTCGCCGTCATCGGCTATTCGCTGAACGACACCATCGTCGTCTCGGACCGGATCCGGGAGAACTTCCGCATCGTCCGCCGGGGCAGGCCCATCGAGATCATCAACCAGTCCCTGAACGAGATGCTCGGCCGGACGTTGGTGACGTCGTTGACGACCCTGCTGGTGCTGGTCGCGCTGCTCGTGGCTGCGGGAGAACAGATACGCGGCTTTGCGACGGCGCTTACCATCGGCGTGGTGGTGGGTACCTATTCGTCGATCTACGTCGCGGCGAACATGCTGCTCGCGCTCGGTATATCGAAGGAGGACCTGACCCTGCCCGAGAAGGAAGGCCAGGACGACAAGCTCGTGCCCTAGGGCCATGAAACCCGTCACGCTATGGGTGCCGTGTTTCACCCCCGCCAAGCCCACCTACGGTCTTGCGCCTTGATCGGCACTTCGTGACGTTCTACGGCGCAGGCCCCTAGCGTCGTGTCGCGATACTAGGACGCAAGCTCCGTTCCCGCGGCGTCGCGGACGAGTCTCAGCACATCCCTGAAGATCTTCGGGGTCGCCGCCACCAGGTGGCCTTTCTCCATGAACCGGTCGCCGCCCTGGGCGTCGCCGACAAATCCACCGGCCTCGCGCACGATCACCGTTCCCGCGGCCATGTCCCAGGGCTTGAGTCCCACCTGCACGAACGCGTCGGTGCGTCCCGCGCCGACATAGGCCAGATCGAGCGCCGCCGAGCCCATGCGTCGGATCGAACGGCAGGACTGCTGCAGGGCCCGGTGCATGTCGGTGTGGGCGTCCAGGTGGCTCGCCACCATGCGGTACGGAATGCCGGTGGCGACGATCGCGTTCTCGAGCTTCGGGCGCTCGGACACGCGCAGCCGCATGCCGTTCATGCGCGCGCCGGCGCCCCGCGTCGCGGAGAACTCCTCGTTTCTCACGGGATCCAGGATCAGCCCGTGTTCGAGCACGTTGCCGCGCCGCACGCCGATCGATACGCAGAAGTGCGGGATGCCGGCGAGGAAGTTGCTCGTGCCGTCGAGCGGGTCGATGATCCACACGAACTCGGCGTCCTCGTTTGCCGCGCCGCGCTCCTCGCCGACGATGCCGTGGTCCGGATAGGCGCGCAGAATGGTGTCGATGATCGTGTCCTCGGCGGCCCGGTCGATCTCGGAGACGAAGTCGTTCTTCGCCTTCTCCTCGACCTTGAGCGTCCCGACGCGGTCCATCGCGCGAACGATCAGGCGTCCGGCCCGGCGCGCAGCGCGCGAGGCGATGTTGATGATGGGATGCATTGAGCGGGACCGTCCGAGGGGGAAGCCCGGCCTATTCTAGCCCACAACGGCTGCCGCCCCGGCGGCGAAGTGTCCCGCCTTTCGTGCGGTCCGGACCGCCAGGGGCAACGTCGCGGACGGAGGCTGTATGATGCGCTCCGCATGCTTAAGGAGCGGGGCGGACCCGGCCTTGCCGGAAAAGGTCCACCGCGCAGGCAACGGGAGATCGCAGCAACCCATGGCCGACGTTCGCATCGTGCTGGTCGAACCCAGCCATCCCGGGAATATCGGCGGTGCGGCCCGGGCCATGAAGACCATGGGCCTCAAGTCCCTCTACCTGGTGCGCCCGGCACGATTCCCGGACCCCCAGGCGGACTGGCGCGCGGCCCGCGCCGTGGATGTGCTGGCAGAAGCCAGGGTCGTCGACAGCCTCGACGAAGCCATCGGCGACTGCGTCCTCGCGGTCGGCACCAGCACTCGAAGCAGGCGCATCCCCATCCCGCTCGCCGACCCCCAGAGCGTGGCCGAACGCCTCGCGTCGGACTACGCCGACGCGCCCGTCGCCGTCCTTTTCGGGCGCGAAACCAGCGGCCTGACGAACGAGGAACTGCAGCGCTGCCAACTGCACCTCTCGATCCCCGCCAGCCCCGAATACCCCTCGCTCAACCTCGCGATGTCGGTCCAGGTCGTCTGCTACGAACTGTTCAAGGCCCGCGCCGGCCCCCAGGCCACTGCCGCCCCGGCCAACGAACCCGGTCTCGCCTCCCTCGACGAAGTCGAAGGTTTCCTCGCCCACTTCGAGAAGGTCCTCGAGCGCATCGACTTCCTCAAGTCCAGCGCCCCCCGCCAGGCGATGCCCCGCCTGCGCCGCATGTTCGGCCGCATCGGCCTCGAGCAGACGGAAGTCGGCATGCTCCGCGGCATCCTCACCCACATCGAATCCACCAACAACCCCAACCCCGAAGACTAGCGTCTCCCCCACCCGGTCAGGACGTCCCCGGGACACCCACCCCCCGCCCCAATGGGACACCCATATTTCCTGGGACACCCACCCCCAGATCCCAATGGGACACCCATAGTTCTGGGACACCCCGCCCCCGGACCCATGGGACACCCATACCGGCTCCATGGGACACCCACACCCGGCTCCACCGCGGCATCCTCACCCACATCGAATCCACCAACAACCCCAACCCCGAAGACTAGCGTCTCCCCCACTCGGTCAGGACGTCCCCGGGACACCCACCCCCCGCCCCAATGGGACACCCATATTTCCTGGGACACCCACCCCCAGATCCCAATGGGACACCCATAGTTCTGGGACACCCCGCCCCCGGACCCATGGGACACCCATACCGGCCGAACCAATAGGACACCCAACCCCGGCTCATCATGATCGTTTAAGGGACAGCCATGATCGTTTCGGTTTGGGACAGCCACCGCCTATGGGACAGCCATGGTTGTCTGCGGGCGCTTCTCGCGACAGCCGCTGCGGCGGCGGCCATTGGCGTATCCGGCACCGGGATGGCGCTGCCTAGACCGAGATTCCTCCGTGCTGCATACTTGGAGGCGGATTTCGTGATGCAAGTCCATGGATCATGCGGTTGACGACGAGAGGCCGCTATGCGGTCACGGCGGTGCTGGATCTGGCGCTGCACGCCGGCGACGGACCGGTACCCCTCGCCGATGTCGCCGAGCGTCAGGGCATCTCCCAGGCGTACCTTGAGCAACTGTTTCGCCGCCTCAAGCAGAATGGCCTGGTGATCGGCGCGCGCGGCCCCGGTGGCGGTTACCGCCTTGCCCGGACGCTCGATGAGACCAGTGTGTCCGACATCATCAGTGCCGTTGGGGAAGGCGTCGACGCCACCCGCTGCGGGGGAACCGGCGACTGTCAGGACGGTGAGACATGCCTCACGCATGAACTCTGGGCCGACCTCTCGCAGCAGATCGACCTGTTCCTGAAGCGCATCACGTTCGCGTCGCTGGTCGAGCGGCGCGACATTCGGAGCATTGCCCGCCGCCAGGACCCGAAGAACCTGATCAACGCCCAGATTCTGTGATCCGCGCGTCTGCAGGCACGCCCCACCCAAACAGCCAGAACCGTCGTCACCGGGACCGATCCCATCGGCATTCGGGTAAAATTCATCCTCTTATGTCGACCAAGATCCCAACCAAGGCCGTCTACCTCGACTATTCGGCCACCACCCCGGTAGACCCGCGCGTTGCGGAGCGGATGCGCGGGTGCCTTCTCACCGACGGCGCCTTCGGCAATCCCGCGTCCCGCAGCCACGTATACGGCTGGGAGGCGGAAGAACTGGTCGAAGAGGCCCGCACGCACGTGGCCGCCCTGTTCAACGCGGATCCCCGCGAGATCATCTGGACATCGGGCGCTACGGAGTCGGACAACCTGGCGATCAAGGGCGTCGTCGAAGCGTCCGGCGGCGAGCGCGTGGTGACAAGCAACTACGAGCACAAGGCGGTACTCGACACCTGCGTCCACCTCGAGTCGCTGGGCCTGGACGTCACCTATATCGAGCCGGACGCCGGCGGCATCATCCAGCCCGAGGCGGTTGCCGACGCCATAGACCCGGATACCGCCATCGTTTCGGTCATGCATGCGAACAACGAGATCGGCGTGGTCAACGACATCCGCGCCATCGGCGCCGTGTGCCGCGAGCGGGGCGTGCCGTTCCACACCGACGCCGCCCAGAGCGTCGGCAAGATCGACATCGACGTGCGCCGGGACAACATCGACCTGATGAGCGTCTCCGGCCACAAGATCTATGGCCCGAAGGGCATCGGCGTGCTGTTCGTGCGGCGCCAGCCGTTCCTGTCCGTGGCGCCGCAGATACACGGCGGCGGCCACGAGCGCGGCATGCGCTCGGGCACGCTCGCCACTCACCAGATCGTCGGCATCGGCGAGGCCTGCGTCATCTGCCGCGAGGAACTCGACCGGGACAACGGCGAAAACCGCCGCATCCGGTCGTTGCGCGACCGTCTCTGGTCGCACCTGCGGCAAGTGCCGAAGACGCAGTTGAACGGGGACGAGGAACAGCGCCTGCCGGGCAACCTCAACGTGTCGTTCGGCGACGTCGACGGCGATACCCTGCTGACCGCGCTCGACGACCTGGCGGTCTCCACCGGCTCCGCCTGCACCTCGGCCACCGTGGAGCCATCCTACGTCCTGAAGGCGCTCGGCGTACCCGACGATCTCGCCCACGCATCGATCCGGTTCACGGTCGGCCGCTACACCACCACCGACGAGGTGGACTACGCGGCGCACCGTGTGGCGACCACCGTGGAGAAGCTGAGGGCCGCCCGCGTATAATCGTGCCGGCCACCTTCGGCTGACACCACGCCCCTCAGGTCCGATTCCAGGAAAGGCCCATGCCAGTAGAGCGCACACTCTCCATTCTCAAGCCCGACGCCGTGGCCCGCAATCTCATCGGCGAAATCGTGGGCCGGTTCGAAAGGGCCGGGCTGCGTATCGTCGCCGCCAGGATGACGCGCCTTTCCGCGGACCAGGCCGCCGGCTTCTACCAGGAGCACGAAGGCAAGCCGTTCTACGAGAAGCTGCTTGGCTACATGAGTTCCGGGCCGGTGGTTCTCCAGGTTCTCGAGGGCCCCGACGCGATCGCCGTAAACCGCCGCCTGATGGGGGCGACGGATCCGAAACAGGCGGATCCAGGCACCATTCGCGCCGACTTCGCCGACTCCCTGGACGCCAACGCCGTCCACGGCTCCGACTCGCCGACGAGCGCGGCTCGCGAGATCGCGTATTTCTTCGACGAGGCCGATATCTGTTCGCGGCCGTGAACGCACCCCGCGTCAATCTTCTCGGGCTCGACCGCGCCGGACTCGAGCGCTATCTCGCCGGGTTCGGCGAGAAGCCCTTCCGCGCCCGCATACTGCTCCGCTGGATCCACAAGCGCGGCGTGACGCGGTTCGACGACATGACGGACCTGTCGAAAGCCCTGCGCGCCCGCCTCGCCGACGAGGCGGAGATTCGCCCGCCGGAGGTGGATGAGCGCCGGGACGCCGCGGACGGAGTCACCAAGTGGTCCGTGGCGGTGGACGGAGGCAGCGCCGTGGAGACGGTCCTGATTCCGGACCGGGGACGCAACACCCTGTGCATCTCGTCCCAGGCGGGCTGCGCGCTCGACTGCGCGTTCTGCGCCACCGGCAAGCAGGGCTTCGACGGCAACCTCACGCCCGAGGAGATCGCCGGACAGGTGTGGCTCGCCGCGCGGGAACTCGAACGGCGGGACGACGGGCGCGGCCTGACGAACGTCGTCTTCATGGGCATGGGCGAGCCCCTGCTCAACTTCGATGCGTGTGTCACGGTGGCCAATCTGCTCATGGACGACCTTGCCTACGGCCTGTCCAAGCGCCGCGTCACCATCAGCACGGCCGGAGTGGTCCCGAATATCCTCAAGCTTGCCGAGCGCACGGAATGCGCGCTGGCCGTCAGCCTGCATGCGGCAGACGATGCATTGCGCGACCGCCTCGTTCCCCTCAACCGGCGTTACCCCGTCGCGGAGTTGATGGACGCCTGCCAGTCGTACCTGTCCCGCGTCGGCGAGCGCCGCTCGGTGACCATCGAGTACGCGCTCATGAAGGGCGTGAACGACAGCCTTGCCGATGCGGCGGCGTTGGCGAGGCTGCTGCGGCCGTTGCGCTGCAAGATCAACCTGATTCCGTTCAACCCGTTCCCGAACGCGGGTTTCGAACGGCCCGATCCCGGCGCGATCACGGCGTTTCAGACCTATCTCCTGAACGCGGGCTACACCGCCACGCTACGCGCGACCCGGGGTGACGAGATCGCGGCGGCCTGCGGCCAGCTCACCGGCGCGGTGCGGGACCGCACCAACAGGCGGGCGCGCTACATTGCCCGGCTCCGGCAACAGCCGGTTGCAGCGGGGCAGGAAGGACTGGTCCCGTGAACGACAACGACTCGCCGGATCCCGTGGCGGAGAACGACGCTCCGGATTCCGCCGGCGAAGATGATCCGGCGGCTCCCGTGGACGGGAACGACCCGCCCGATCCCGTGAGCGAGGACGATCCGGCCAGCCCCCCGGGCGAGGTCGATTCGCCGGGACCCGGTGCCGCATTGCGTGCGGCGCGGGAGGCGATGGGCACAAGCACTTCGGATGTCGCCCGGTCCCTGAGGGTGTCCGCGAGGGTTGTCGAGGACATCGAGGACGAACGGTTCGATGCGTTGCCGGCGCCGGTATTCACCCGTGCGTATATCCGCAGTTATGCCCAACTGGTGGAACTCGACCCCGACACGATGTCGTTTGCCTATGACCGGAAGGCGGATCCCGCGGAGTCGGTGGAAAGCGAGGTGCGACGCCCGGCCGCGATGGCCGGGGGGATGGCCGCATTGTCCAGGTCCCTGCAACTTCCGTCGTGGCAGTCGTGGGTTTTCAGCGGCACGGTGATCCTGTTCGTGGCGGCCTTCGGCCTGTTCGTCTGGCTGATGTGGCCGTCCGAGGTGCCGACGGCATCCGGACAGGACGAACCGCCCGGCGAGACCCCCGTCGCCGGCGAGACGCGGCCGGACCGGTCCGCGGGCGATGACCTGGTGGAATCGGCGGCGCCTGCCGGAACGCTGGACGAGACGCCCGTCGACCCGGTCGAAAGCGAGCCGGCCGAATCGGCGGGTCGGAGCGGCGCGCCGGTTCCCGTCCCGGAGAGCCCGCTGGCGCTTTCGCCCGAAGACCTGCCGGCTGGCCCGCAGGACCGCTCTCTGGATGACTCGCCGGAGGTCCCGCTTGACGGAGACGGGGAGGGGACTGCCCCGATCACCAACCCGCTGACCTACGTGCCGGGAGACGAGCACGTGCTGGTCTTTCGATTCAGCGACGATTGCTGGGTCGAGGTTCTCGACGCCGGGGGCGCCCTCGTGCACGGGGACCTGGAACACGCGGGGAACGAGTTGGAGGTAAGCGGGCAAGCCCCGTTCGCCCTCACGCTCGGCTACGCGTCCGGTGTCGAACTCGAGTACAACGGTCAACCCGTGATGCTTGAGCCGCACACGAAAAACAACGTCGCCAGGCTGGTGCTGGGACTGTGAGCCTGCGTTACCGGGCCGTTCGCGGCATGCGCGACCTCGCGGCGGGAGACGCGGCGGAACTGCGGCGGGTGGAGGAGCAGTGCATCGCCGCGGCGCGCGCCTTCGGCTACGAGGAGATCCGCCTGCCGCTGGTGGAGTCAATGGACCTTTTCGCCCGCGGCATCGGCGAGGCCACCGATATCGTCGCCAAGGAGATGTACGTCTTCGACGATCGCCGGGGCAATAGCCTGGCGCTGCGCCCGGAGGGAACCGCCGGATGTGTGCGCGCCTGCATCCAGCAGGGGCTCCTGCACAACCGGACGCAGCGGCTCTGGTACGCGGGTCCGATGTTCCGCTACGAACGTCCGCAACAGGGCCGGTACCGCCAGTTCGACCAGTTCGGTGCGGAGATCTTTGGTGTGGGCGGACCCGAGGCGGACGCGGAACTGATGCAGATGACGGCGGCGATCTGGGAAGGCCTTGGGCTAAGCCACGCGGTGCGCCTTGAAATCAACGCACTGGGGTCCAGCGCGTCGAGAGCCGCATACGGCGAAGCGCTGGTCGCCTACCTCGCCCCTTACGAGGATGAACTCGACGGGGACAGCCGCCAGCGCCTGCGTCTCAACCCGTTGCGCATCCTGGACAGCAAGGTGGAGTCCACGCGCCGCGTTCTGGAAGAGGCGCCGGACCTGGCCGACTACCTGGATGCCGGCGAGCGTGCCCAGTTCGACAACCTGCGGGAACTGCTGGACTCCCTGGGGCTGTCATACCGCGTAAACCGCCGCCTGGTTCGAGGGTTCGACTACTACACGCATGCGGTGGTCGAGTGGGTGGCAGAGGGGATCGGCTCCCAGGACGCCGTGTGCGCGGGTGGACGCTACGACGGGCTCATCGAGCTGTTCGGCGGGCGTCCGACGCCGGCGGCGGGTTTTGCGCTGGGCATCGACCGCGTCGCGCTGTTGCTCCGGGAAGTGGCGGACGCCTCGGGCGCGGTTTCGACAGGCGCCGCGGCGTATAGCGCGGCTGACGTCCACGTCGTCGTGCAGGACAGCAAATGCATGCCGGCGGCGATGGCGGCGGCCCAGGCCCTGCGGGTCCGCGTGGCGGGCCTGCGCGTTCGCATGGATGCGGGTAGCGGCGGCCTGTCGGCCCAGTTCCGGCGCGCCGACCGGAGCGGCGCACGCTGGGCGATGATTGTCGGCGAGGACGAAATAGCACAGAATCGCGTCTCCCTGAAATGGCTGCGCGCGGACCGCCCACAGGTGACTGCTTCGATGGACGAAGTGGCGGCGGCGATTCGCGAGTCGCAAGCGCATGGACTGACCTGAAGTGTCTGAGTATCTGTCTGACGAGGAACGCGTAGAGTGGCTGCGGAACTGGTGGTCGCGCCACGGCATGGCCATCATCGCCGGCATCGTCGTGGCGGTGGGTGGCGTGGTCGGCTGGCGCTGGTACCAGGATTTCCGGGCCGAACAGGCGGAGAACGCATCGAGCGACTACAGTGAGTACCTGGCCGCTCGGGTACTGGGCGGTGCACCCGAACTCGCGGCCGATCTCGCCGAGGCGCACGAGGGAACGTCCTATCACGTCTTCACCCTGCTGCATGAGGCGCAGGAAGCGGCCGACGGCGAAGACTGGGAACGTGCGGCGGCGTTGTTGTCCGCGAGCATGGACTACGCGGGTGAAGGCGTCGTTCGGGACCGGGCGGCGGTCCGGCTGGCGAAAGTCCAGTGGCAGCTCGGCGAGGTGGACGAAGCGCTCGAGACCCTTTCCGGCGTGCTGAGTTCAGGGTTCACCCGGGAGGTCGCGGAACTGACTGGCGATATCCTTGCGGAGAAGGGGGACAGCGCGGGCGCGCGGGAGGCATACGAGTCCGCGCTGCTGGAGGAATCGGTCGCGGAAAGCGGCAGGTTTCTGCTGGAATTGAAGTTGGCCACCGTGATGCCGGACTCGCCCGGTGATCCCGGTAATCCCGGTAATCCCGGTGACCCCAGTGACTCCAGTGATCCCAGTGACGAAATGGAGTCTGCGGGGCAATGAGATCCACCTTGCGTTTTGCGGCCGTCCTGGCGCTGCTGTCGGTTGTCGGATGCACCTGGTTCGACTGGGTTCCGGGGATCGGCGGCGACAAGAAGAAGGAGGACGCCGACAAGCCGGCCGCCCTGGTGGAGTTCGCGGAAGAAGCGGACGTGGTGCGGCTTTGGCAGGCGTCGGTCGGCAAGGGCCTGGGGCGCAAGCACCTGCGGCTGTCTCCGGCCATCCTCGCTGACCGCATCTATGCGGCGGACGCCTACGGCACCGTCGCCGCATTTGACCGGTTTACGGGCAGGAACGCCTGGCGCACCAGCGTGGGCAAGCCGGAAGGCGGGTCCGGGTTGAAATTCTGGGACCGGCGCGACCCGTCCTTCGTCACCGGCGGCGTCGGTGCGGCCGGGGGCCGGATCCTGGTGGGCACGACCCGCGGCGAGGTCATCGCGCTGGACGCGGCGGACGGATCCACCCTATGGCGGGCGGAAGCCAGCAGCGAAGTGCTGGCGCGTCCCGTCGGCGCAGAGGACATCGTGGTTGTTCAGACCGCGGACGGCCGGGTGGCCGCCCTGGACGGCACCGACGGCAAGTCGCTGTGGACCTTCGATACCCAGCCGCCGGCGTTGACCCTGCGGGGGACCGCGGTGCCGGCGATGCGCGGTGGCCTGGTCTACGCGGGTTTCGCCACCGGCAAGGTCGCGGCGTTTCGCGCGGAGAACGGGCAGACCGTATGGGAGCAGCGCGTGATGCTGCCGGAAGGCCGGTCTGAACTCGGCCGCATGGTGGACGTGGACGGGTCCCCCCTGTTCCTGCGTGGCGTCCTGTACGCGGTCAGCTTCCAGGGGCGCCTGAAGGCGTTCCGGGCCACCGACGGCGCCGCGTTGTGGGAAGTCGAGATGTCGTCGTTTCTCGATCTCGCCGAAGGCTACGGCCAGATCTACGTCGTCTCGGACGAAGACGTCGTCAGCGCCATCGAACAGTCCGACGCGACGCTGATGTGGCGGCAGGAGGGACTGAAAAACCGGCGTCTGACGAGCCCGGTGGCGTTCGGCAACTACGTCGTGGTGGGGGACGCCGACGGGTACCTGCACGTGCTCGCCCAGAGCGACGGCCGTTTCGTCGCCCGCCGCAAGGTCGGCGACGGCCTGCGGTCCGGCATGTTGGTCTCGGACAACGTCGTCTACCTGCTCACCAACGACGGCCGCTTGAACGCCCTGGAGATCAGGCGCAGGACATGACCGTCGTCGCCCTCGTGGGCCGACCGAACGTTGGGAAATCCACCTTGTTCAATCGGCTGACGGGGGCCCGCGAGGCGCTGGTCGCGAACCGGCCCGGGCTCACCCGCGACCGTCAATACGGCGTCGCCGATATCGAGGGGCGCACCGTCGTCCTCATCGATACCGGCGGATTGGCGAACGATGTCGATGACGCCGAGATGGCGTCCCTGGTGGAGGGGCAGGCGAACGTCGCCATCGCCGAGTCCGACTGGGTCGTGTTCCTGGTCAACGCCCGCGAGGGCCTTAGCGCCGCGGACGAAGACATCGCGGACGACCTCCGCCGATGCGGCGCGCGCACGCTGCTCGTCGCCAACAAGATCGACGGCGCCCCGCCCGAAACCGCCCTGGCCGACTTCTCCCGCCTCGGTTTCGGCGCGCCCCTGCTCATCTCCGCCGCCCACGGCCGCGGCATCGCCGCCTTCCGGGAAAAGCTGGCCGAATGCGCCGCCCCGGAAGCGTGGGACAGCCATATGGAAAGGGACAGCCATAGCCCTGGGGACAGCCATGGCGAAAAGGACAGCCATGTCGAAAGGGACAGCCATAGCGGATTGGACAGCCACCGTGGCGAAAGGGACCGTGTCGAAAGGGACAGCCATGTCGAAAGGGACAGCCATGTCGCAAGGGACAGCCATGTCGCAAGGGACAGCCATGTTGAAAGGGACAGCCATAGCGGATTGGACAGCCATACCCCGGGGGACAGCCACGGCGAAAAGGACAGCCATGTTGAAAGGGACAGCCATAGCGGATTGGACAGCCATACCCCGGGGGACAGCCACGGCGAAAAGGACAGCCACAGCGGAAGGGACAGCCATAGCCAAAGGGACAGCCACAGCCACCGTGGCGAAAGGGACAGCCATACCCCGGACAGCCATGGCGAAAAGGACAGCCATCGTCACGTCCCGGAGGATGCTCGCGCCGCGCGTGCGTCTACGGGGAAATGGGATGGGGAGAGCTCCTCCGGGGTGCCGAAGGTGGCGGTGGTGGGGCGTCCAAATGTCGGCAAGTCGACGCTGGTCAACCGACTCCTGGGCGATGACCGCCAGATAGTCTCGGAGACGCCGGGCACCACCCGTGATGCGGTGTACGCACGATTCCGGCGCGGGGACTCGAACTATTTGCTGATCGACACGGCTGGCGTTCGCCGCCGGGGGCGGGTTCGAGACATGGTCGAGAAGTTCTCGGTGGCGAAAACCCTCGAGGCGCTCAGCCGCGCTGACGTCGCCCTGGTCCTGATTGACGCGCGAGAGGGATTGGTCGACCAGGACCTCAACATCCTGCGATACGCAGCCGATGCCGGTACGGGCCTGATCCTTGCCGTGAACAAGTGGGACGGACTCTCGCCGGAGCAGCGTGCCCTCGTGCGCAAGGGCCTTGACCGGCGCATGCGCTTCGCGCCGTGGGTCCCCGCGAAGTTCATCTCGGCCTTGCGCGGCGTGGGAGTCCCCGGCCTCATGCGCCTCGTCGACGACATCTACGCGGCTACTGGGCAGGACGCCTCGCCCCGCGAGTTGACCCGCATCCTCGACCAGGCGACGTCAGCGCATCCGCCGCCGGCCGTTAGTGGCCGGGCGATCAAGCTCAGGTTTGCCCACAAGGTAGGGTCTCGCCCGCTCGTCATCGCCGTACACGGCAACCGCACCGGCTCCTTGCCCGCGTCCTACGTGCGTTACCTCGAGAACTTCTATCGCGACACGCTGTCGCTCGCCGGCGTCCCCGTAAAGATCGTCCTCCAAACCGGCAACAACCCGTTTTCGGACAAGCGCAACGAACTCACCCGCCGCCAGCGCACCCGCCGCCAGCGCGTCATCCGCCGAGACCGGCGCCGCTAAGCACCCGCCCGCCCCAAGTCTCGGCACAAATCACACTCACCTCCCGTCGCCTGAGCCACCTCCGTCGCAAAGGACAGCCATCTCGGCCGCCGTCGACCGACTGCCGCAAAGGACCGACTGCCGCAAAGGACAGCCACCTCGACTGCCGCAAAGGACTGCCGCAAAGGACAGCCACCTCGACTGCCGCAAAGGACAGCACCCGGCCAAGGGCTACGGCAAAGGACAGCCACCTGGGGCTGGGCAGAGGACGGGCGGCCGCAAAGGACAGGCATGTTCAGCTGACGGGCATGTTCAGCTGACGGCAAAGGACAGGCACGTTCAGCTGACGGCCAGGGTGGAAAGGGACAGCCATCTCGACCGGCGGGGTGGAAAGGGACAGCCATCTTCGACCGCCGAGGGTGGAAAGGGACAGCCATCTTCGACCGCCGAGAAGGTGACCGCCGTGGCGAAGGACGCCACGTCCTGCGGCGGAGGAATAGCGATGGGTTGGTACGGAGCGCGCGAAGGAAGCGCTATTCGATGCGCTCGATGTCGCCCAGGACCTGAATCAGTGCGAGTGGATCTATCTTCGCCCCGTGCATGCTCACGGTCCAATGCAAGTGTGGACCGGTGGCTCGGCCTGTAGCGCCCACGGACCCGAACGTTTCGCCGCGGTCGAGCGAATCGCCTTCCCGGACGTGAACTTCATGCAGGTGGCAATACATCGTCACCAGGCCCGATCCGTGGTCGATCATCACGGTGTTGCCATTGAAGAAAAAGTCGCCCGTGACCACCACAACCCCTGCGGCAGGCGCGATCATGGGCGTCCCTGTATTCGCCGCGATATCGAGGCCCTGATGGGGACTACGAGGTTGTCCGTTCAGTATCCGCTTGCGCCCGAACGGGCTCGACATCTCTCCCTCCACGGGCAGCAGGAACGGGTGCAAGTCTCCCCTGCCGGGGCTCGCCAGTGCATACGCGGCACGCATTCTCGCTGTTTCCCTGCCGATGCGGGCCAGATCCTCCGATCTCGGATTGACCAAGCGATCGTTTGCGATGGTCAGGCGCTGGACGGGATATTCCTTCGGCTCCACATCGAAGGAGACCTTGAAACTACCCGCCTGCGTGGTGATGTCGACGCTGTGCTGTCCCGGCGACGTTCCCAGGGGCAGTCCGATCAGCGCGTGGTCTCGATGAACCACGGCGGGCCGGCCGTCGAAGTGGGCGCCGACGGCGTCTTCGGGCAAGGGTATGGCCACCACGCCTCCCGGAACGCCGGAACCGACGACCGCGGCGAGCAACTGCAGCAACGGCAATAGAGGGTTCATCGGGTATCGGGAGGTCGCGGTCCCGCGGTTACCGTTGCGGCGATGGTCCCTGATGCCAGGTGGGCCTGAATGGCCTCGCCCGCGCGAGCCTCGCCCGCGTCTGTAATCACGGCGCCCCAACGCGTTCCGTCCGGACGTGAGACGATTGCGTATCCGCGGTCCAGCGTATCCAATGGACTGACGGCGCGCAGGGCCCGTCGCAGGCTAGCGACGTCCGCTTGCGAAGCGTCCAGCCTGCGTTGGGTAGCCGCGCTCAATTCCTCCTGAGCGCGCGCGGCACGATCAGCCGCTCTATCGATCAGAACACCGGGGTCGGCGCGTGCCAGCAACCGCCGGGCGGCGTCGAGGCGCGCTCCCGAGACGTCCATTCGACCTTCCATTGTCCGCATGAGGCGGTCGCGCAACTCGTCCGCCCTTTGCATTCGTTGCTCCAGCGACCGGGCGGGGTGGATCAATCTGCGCCGGGTTGCGTCGAGCACGCGAGACTCCGATCGAAACCGGTCCAGGGCGCGCCCGGCTAGCGCGCTGGCGCGGCGGCGGACGCGAAGGAGGAGTTCCGCACGATCCGGCGTCACCATTTCCGCCGCCGCCGAGGGCGTGGGTGCCCGCTGGTCCGCGACGAAATCTGCAATGGTCACATCGGTCTCGTGCCCGACCGCGGAGACGATAGGAATCGGACACTGCGCCATGCGCCGCGCAAGCGCTGCCGAGTTGAACGCCATCAGGTCTTCCAGGGAACCTCCACCCCGGGTAAGCAGCAGCACGTCCGGACGCGGCTTCGAAGCTTCGGCTCGGTCGATGGCGGCAAGGATTTCGGATACGGCCCCGGCCCCCTGTACGGTAGCCGCGTAACACGTCGCCTGGACACAAGGAAACCTTCGTCGGAGCACTGCCAACACGTCCTGCAGCGCCGCGCCGGAGAGCGAACTGACGATGCCGACACGCCTCGGGAATCGAGGCAACGGCCGCTTGCGATCGGCGGCGAACAGTCCTTCGCGCTCCAGTTGGATCTTCAGCCGCTCGAACGCGGCCCTCAACTCGCCCTCGCCAGCCGGTTCGACAGCATCGACGATCGCCTGAAAGTCGCCGCGAGCCTCGTATAGGGACAACCGGCACCGCACGACGACGAGCCCGCCGTCTCTCAACGGTCTGCGCACGAACCGGTTCCGGTTGGCGAACATCGCACACCGGACCTGCGCGTGTCCGTCTTTCAGGCTGAAGTACCAGTGGCCCGCGCGCCCGGGACTGCGGAAGTTGGACACCTCGCCTTCAAGCAGAACCTGGGGAAAGCCCTGTTCGATCAATAGCCGGACTGCACCTGTCAGTTCGCTGACCGAGTAGACATGCCGAGCGGTGGCGAGTTCGTACATGGGCCGTCTTGTAGCACACGCGCCGCATTGTTTGGAAGGCTGCCCGCAGGCCCTTGCCGAAGGCAACGCCCGATGGGCAGTGGCTGTCCAATGGAACGATGGCCAGTGGGAGCGATGGCTGTCCAATTGGGAGCGATGGCTGTCCAATCAATTGGGAGCGATGGCTGTCCAATCAATTGGGAGCGATGGCTGTCCAATGGACGAATGGCTGTCCCGATGGGCAGTGGCTGTCCAATGGAACGATGGCCAGTGGGAGCGATGGCTGTCCAATGGACGAATGGCTGTCCAATAAACGAACGATGGCTGTCCGAAACGAACCGATGCATGCCTGTCCAAAAAAACGAACGCGAATGTCTGTCCAAAACAAGCGGGATAGGGCTTTGACGAGCGACAGGAATGCCCTGGGTTATCCCCTAATTTGGGGATGTGGGGGGACGTGCGACCGTCGTATCCTCCCCAATTTGTGGGTGTCCGAAAGGGGTGGCAGTGGGTGTCCAAATGGGGCGACACCCCAGGGTGAAGGCACGTTCATGAGCGAACGGGAGGCGTTCGAGCGAATCCTGGCCGCACTGCACGAAGTGGCGCTGGACCAGTCGCATTGGCCCAGGGCAAACGGGCTGATCCACGAAATGCTCGGCACCTGCGGCAGCAGCATGATGTTTGGCGGGGGAACCGCCCCGGAGAATGTCCGGATCCACTTTGCGTGGACCTTCTTCGGAGGGGAAAGGCATCGGGAAATCGAGCGTCTTTACTTCGACAACTACTATCCCCTGGACGAACGGGTTCCCCGCGTACGAAATCTCCCCGACAGTCAGCTGTTCCACAACACTGACCTCTACACCGAGCAAGAACTGAAGACTTCGGAGGCCTACCACGCGGTTCGGAAGTACGGGCGTGCGGGAAACGCCATCAATGTCCGCCTGGACGGACCGGGAGGTTCCCGCATTACGTGGTTCATCCATGACCCGGTCGCCGGCAACGACTGGTCGTCCACGCAACTCGACACCATCCGGCGTCTCCTGCCGCACATCCGTCACACCGTGAGCATCCAGCAGGTGCTGGCGAACGCCGCCGCCCTGGGTGCAACGTTGGGGACCATGCTCGAGGCCACGGGGGCGGGCGTTCTGCAGCTGGACGCGCGCGGGCAAATCCTGGTCGCCAACGATCCCGCGCGGGATCTGCTCAAGACCGGCGATGGCCTGCTGGACAGGGACGGTGCCCTGTTCGCCAGCACCACTCACGACAACGACCACTTGCAGAGGCTTCTCAACCGGGCACTGCCGCCTTTCGGCACTTTGAGTGCCGGCGGCTCGATGTTGGTGAGACGCTCCGGCGGTATGCCGCCATTGGTCCTGCACATCAACCCGGTTGGCCCGAGCGAAGCGGACTCCCGGATGTGGCCGGTGGCGGCGTTGGTGCTCGTCGTCGACCCCGCAGGCAGCGTCGGAATCGATCCTGACGTGGCCGCGGCCTCTCTTGGCCTCACGCGCATGGAGGGCCGGGTGGCGGTGCTGCTGGCCGGGGGCATGAACGTGCGCGAGATCGCCTCGGCGACACGCCGCAGGGAAAGCACTATCCGCTCGCACGTGAAGCACATCTTCGCCAAGCGCGGCCTCTCGCGGCAGGCGGACCTCGTTCGGTTGGTACGTTCTCTGGCCGGGTCCCGGGAGATGTGACACCGAGCGTGGAGGAGACCCGCAGGGCAGGGTATTCCTTTCTTAGTCTCTTGAGATAGTTCAGGAAATTCTTACCGGTTCTCCCCAATGTTGGGGGCGCGCGACGGCACGCGAGTGACCTATCTTGCGAGTCTGTCTCCGTCGCCGAGTTGACTTCGGCGGCGATTGATTTCTGGTCGTTTTTGACAAGGTGGGCGACGGTGCACTTGGAGACCGGTGCGGATGGCGTTGACAGTGCCACCCGGATCGTCGCGCGCCGCCGGGATCGTGGAGACAGGCGTGGTGGTGCATGGCATTTGAGGCGTCGACTCTGCACAAGAGCTTTGAGTCGCCGGGTCGCACGCCTCGCGCCACCCGGCGCGACCTTCGCCATGTCCCGAAAGGCTGGCGCCATGCTTGTCGGCGGCAGCATCGCCATGCTCGCCATGGCGACCGGTGGCGCGCTGATGGCGAACCACGGCTGGCGGGAAGCCCAGGAGGCGGAAATCGAGGCGGCGCTCCGGGCGGGAGTCGCCGCGGCGGCCCACTTCATGCGGGGAGACCTGGCGGCGGCCGAGAACGAGATCAAGGAACGGGTCGCAACCTTCATGCGGGGCCTGATGGACGACCTGGTCGTAGGCGCCGGCGACATCATCGTCCAACACGACTTGGCGACGAACCGGACGACCATCGCGGTTGCGGGGGGTGCAACTTACTTGTTCAAGAGCCTGTGGGCGGCCGGGGGGACCGGCGCCCCGGAGCCTGTCGACGTGCGGGTCGTCGTGGAATTCGATACGAGCGAGTTCGAATTCGCCCTCGCCCTGGATGTGTCGAGATCCATGGGATATACGCCGCCCGGCTGGTCGGTCACGAAGCTGGACGCGTTGAAGGATGCCATTCGCGCGGTCGCGCAGATGGTGGACGCCGTGTCGCAGACGAATCCCGGCGTAGTCACCCTCGCGCTCGTGCCGTACTCGAACGTCGTCAACGTGGCGGACACATCGGGGATGTTCCGGACCGAAGCCAAGGAACGCTACGTGCGCATGCTCACCGGCGCCGAGTACAGCACGCAGGCATCCCGCGACTCCGAAGGGCACTGGGTCGACACGTTCCACTATTACGGCACTGGCGCCGATATGGGTCCGCTCGCGTCCCGCGATCTGCCCGACTTCCTCACCGTTACCGACTGGGATCTGCACCAGCCGGGGGCGGAGAATGTCTCCAGCCAGGTGCCTGTCCTCGGCAGGTGGGACTTCGAGGGGTCGGACTTCTGGAACGGTTGCGTGATGGCGCGGTGGGGCGCGTATTGGGACCCGGACGCGAGGCCCGTTGTCTGGGACCCCGGGGACCCGGGCAACTGGCCCGCCACGAAGACCGTAGCTGGCTGGGAACCCGGCTCGGCCGGCATCCAGGGCGTGCCGCTGCATCTCTCTGACGAGCCTCCGGACTGGACTGATCCGAATACCCGATTCACCGCCTATTCGTGGCCCGACGCCCGCATTGCCGGAATGGCTGACAGTCACCTCAGCGAAGTCATGCGGATGGTCGTGGAGCCCGGCTACAGCCCTCACCGCTTGTTCGCGATTTCCGAGAACCACTGGCACCTGCGCGCCTTGGACCGGGGCGGCAGCCTCCTCTGTCCGGATGCGCCGATCGTGCCGCTGACGGACGATTTAACCGCGCTACAGGCAGCGAATGACTATGACCCTGTGGCGAGCCATTCGAGGACCTTTGTCGGCCAGACGTTCCTGCATCTGGGTATCGTCTGGGGACTGAGAGCACTCTCACCCCTCTGGAGGGACGTGTGGAGGGTGAAGAGCGTGTCCGGCGACGACCTCCCCCGGACGCCGTGCGCCGCAGGGGGAACAGTCCAAGGCTGCTCGCAGTCCGTGGAAAAGGCCATAGTGATCGTCTCGGATGGCGCCAACTGGCTGGACGCTGTCAGGCGCGGCCGAAGTTTCGGGCGCCATTTGCCCGGGCCCATCCTCATCAACCCGTCGTTCGGAAACGGGCGGTGTAACGCGCAATTCAGGGTGCCAGCCAATACCGCCTTCAGGACAGCCATCTCTGCGGAAGATCCGGCGACGTTCTCGGCCGGATTCGGCGTCGATGCGAACGGCGTCTTCACCACGGCCGGCCTGTCGGCGGTGCTCGACGGCTTTCAGCATCTTCATCCCCTCCTGTCGACGCTGAACCCCTTGGTGCCGGCGGATCAGTTGGTCATCAACTCCTATCGGATGATCTGGGAGAACGCGCTCGACGACATGACGCCCTGGCAGCTCTTCCGGGGCTACGACGACAATTCGCCGACCAGGAGCGCGGACGCGGCCGACGTCCTGACGGACCCCGCAAACCTATTCGGTCTCGAAGGCCGGCCCGTGCACAGCGGACACTACTGCAGGCCGATGACGACGGCGTTCAGCGCGTATGGACGGGTGGATGACCTGGTGCGCGTCGGAGACGGCCCGCCGGTCGCGGACGTGGCGCCATTGTCGGTTTCCTCCTGGCCATGGTCCGATCAGCCCACCGACCTGGAACCCCCACTGAACGCCCGGCTAGACGACTGGTTCCGGGAAGCCTGCGATCTCGCCGGACAGCGCGGCGTGCGGATTCACGCCATCTATATCGGCGGAGACAGCCAACCTTGGGAGCAAGCAGCCATCGCGCTGCTTGAAGAATGTGTGGACCGGGGCTACGGAAGCAATCCGACTGTGCACGAAGTGCATGTCACGCCCACCGCGCAGGAGTTGCAGGATGCCATCGAGAACATCATGGACATCCGCCGCAGCCTGCGTTTCGTCGATCCCTAGCGTGGCGCTGGCCAACCACCCCGCCTTCCACAGCGACTCGACCCCTGCGCACATCGCTGACGCTCCGGACAGCCATGGCCGACGCCGATGCTCCGGACAGCCATCGCCAACGCTTCTGATGCTCCGGCCGACGCTTCGGGACAGCCACCAAACACGCTCGGGACAGCCACCCGATCGACATTTGGGACAGCCACCTCGACATTCGATCGACATTTGGGACAGCCACCTCGACATTCGGGACAGCCACCTTGACCAATCAGAATTGGACACCCATTCCAGGGCGCCAGACGATGGCGGCGCTGGTCGACAGGCTGGGGAGCGCCTTCGAGAGCTTCGGCGGCGTTCCAAAGGAGTTGCTGTTCGATCAGATGCGCTCCATGGTGGTCTCCGAGGACCGGCTGAGCGGCGGCGACTAGTTCTGAACGTGGAGTTCCTGCGCTTTGCGGCGCACTGGGGCGTCCGGCCGCGCGCGACTCAGACGTGAACGACCACACGGAGCGCTGGCTCGCCGAGGTGGCCAACGTGGGCCGACCCGGCACCACCCGCGAATGGCCGCTGGACCGCTTCGAGCGCGACGAGCGGACTGCCCTGAAGCCGGTGGCGCGGCATCCGTACCGGCGCGTGGGCGCCGCCGGACCGTCCGGCAAGGCATCGCGGGGACTGCCGAAGATCGGCGTCGAGCGGCGCTTGGTGCGCGCCTATGCGGAACTGGCGCGATGAGCGCCGGAGGAGACCGGCGTGACCAGCTGCAGGCGGCGATTCGCGCCTCGTGGCTGCCGGAGCTGAAGACGCTGGCGCAGTTCGACTTCGCTTTTCAGCCGAGCATCAAGCACGAGCAGATCGAGAGCCTGCACGAACTCGGCTTCCTCGGGCGCGGGGAGAATGTGGTGTTCCTCGGTCCGCCCGGCGTCGGCAAGACGCACTTGGCCTTCAGTCTGGCGATCGCCGCCGCGAAGAGCGGCGAGCGCATCTACTATGGCACCCTGGCTGGCCTGATCGAGTCGCTGACGGAGTCGAAGGCCGCCGGCAACCTGAGCCGCCGCCTGCGCGTGCTCACCCACCCTGCGCTGCTGGTGGTCGACGAGATCGACTACCTTCCCGTCACCCAGGAGGGCGCGATGTTGTTCTTCCAACTGATCTACGCCCGCCACGAGCATGCGTCCACTGTGCTGACGTCGAACAAGGGCTTCGAGGCGTGGGGCGCGCTGCTCGGCGACGAGATCATGGCCGCCGCGCTCATCGACCGGCTGCTGTACCACTGCCGCGTCGTCAACATCCGCGGCAACAGCTACTGGATGCGCGCGCACCAGGACCCGCTGCGGCCCGCCAGGTCGGACGACGATGTCCGGAGCGGTGCGGCATGAGTCGGGTTTGCGAGCCCCGTGTTCAGAGTTGGCGCAGGGATCGGCAGCGACCGAAGACCAACTCCGAACACGCGAAGACCAACTGGAAACGCCCTTCGAAAACGAGCGGCAGATCTCAAAGTGCGCAATCTTCGTCTGACGTCGACACGTGGCGGTGCGCGTGGCCAATTCCGCAGTATTGCGTTCGGCAGGGCTCAGGCGATGGCGACCAGCCAAGCTGGTATCTTGCCCCGGCGCCAGCCCCGTCGGCGCTGGGCGGCGAACGCCTTCAGCCAAGTGTCACTACCGAGCCAAGTTATCGGTGGGTCGGTTCCCGTACGCTCGCCTTGACACCGGGAAGCCGTCCATTGGACCTGTGTTACGTAGTCTGACAGGATCGTCTCCAACGCGGGTTCACCGCCCGTCAGCACGCGTCCCGAACCGGCCTCAAGGTGCAGCGGCCTCAGTGGCTCTCCTAGCCGTGTTGGTGCCTCCGCCATCTCCTCCAGCCGCCGCCGCAACGAAGTCCTCTGGGGTGCGTCGAGCGTGTTCACCATTCCTGCTCGCAGCGGGTTCAGATCGTTGTAGACCATGCACGCGTGAATGGCCTGTGCGTCCGCGAGCGGACGTGACTCGAAGCGGCCATCCCAGAAACGTCCCGTGCGGTCCTCCTCGGCGTTGGCGCGGCGTGCGATGTGTTCGTTCAGGCACCTCATGTACCACGACAGGTCGCCCAGGCGTTGTCTGATCTCGGTGAGACGGACCGGATCTTCTAGCAAAACCGCCACATAGCTCGCGCGCTCACGCGGATCTTCTGATCGGGTACCGAATACGCGCGACCAACGCCGCGCGACCTCGGCGTCGGACCATTCGCGTGTGCGGGCGGGGCAATAGTTGACGACCATATGGTAGTGATTTGACATGACAGCGTAGGCGTAGATGTCGACGGGGAAGATCTCGGTAAGGAAGAGCATTCGACGTTCGATCCACTCCCGTCGGTGGTCGTAGTTCTCGCCCGTGTAGGGGTCTTCTCCGCAAAGCCACGCTTGGCGCACGCAGCGGTCGTAGAGGTGGTAGAAGCCACCGTTTTCGCGGTCAACCAAGTCGCATCTGGGTCGCGTCATGGGGACATTTTGGACAGCCCCCGATCTCGCGAATAGCGGCGTTCGCCGCTCCGGCGTGCGAGATTTTGCTGCTTTGAGGTGTGGGTGATCGCTCTAAGCGTCCACCTGGCACCCACAGAACTACGCCGAGAGGTGCCTGCATGTGGGTGTCCAAGAGGTGCCTGCATGTGGGTGTCCAAGGGGCGCCTGACGCTGCCTGACGTGTGGGTGTCCAAAGCGGGTGCATGACGTGTGGGTGTCCAAAGCGGGTGCATGACGTGTGGGTGTCCAAAGCGGGTGCAAGTGGGTCTCCGAGACGTATGGACCATACGGGTGTCCCAGATCGGGCCTGAATGGCTGTCCAGATCGGGCCGGTCCCAGATCGGGCCTGTACCTTAGGTTTCGTCGATTCGTGGCGCAGCGCGTGCGAGCCGCGAGCTGCTGGAGACTATCGCGGTTGCTGGCCCAATGATGGAATGTCCCTGAACTGGTCCAGTGATTCGGGGTTTGCAAGCACGGCAGCGTTACCGGGTTCCCGTCCGTGGATGACGTCCCTTACGGCAAGCTCCGCGATTTTCCCGCTCAGTGTGCGGGGCACGTCGTTGACCTGCAGCACTAGCGCTGGAACGTGTCGTGGAGACGCATTCCGGCGAATGCGGTCCCTGATTTCGGCGCGCAGAATCTTGTCTAGCACCAGCCCTTCGCGCAGTACGACAAAAAGGATAATCCGCACGTCGTCGCGCCATGACTGGGCCACGCACACTGATTCGACAACTGCGTCAATGGATTCGACTTGGCGGTAGACTTCTGCCGTGCCGATGCGTACGCCGCCTGGATTCAGCACCGAGTCGCTACGCCCATGAATGATCATGCCTCCGTGGTCGGTGAACTCGGCGAAGTCGCCGTGCGCCCAGACGTTGTCGAACTTCTCGAAGTAGGCGGCGCGGAATTTCGCACCATCGGGATCGTTCCAGAATCCCGTGGGCCGCGACGGGAACGATTTGGTGCAGACTAGTTCACCCTTTTCTCCCGGGAGTAGCGCCTTGCCGTCTTCATCGAAGACCTCGACGGCCATTCCGAGCCCCTTGCTTTGCAGTTCGCCTGGGTACACCGCCAATAGCGGGTTGCCAAGCGCGAAGCACGACACGATATCGGTGCCGCCTGATATGGAAGCGAGGGCAACGTCTTCCTTGAAGTCCCGGTAGACGTAGTGGAACGACTCAGGAGCGAGGGGCGATCCGGTGGAGAGAATCGAGCGCAGTTTGGTCAGGCGATGGCTCTCGCGCGGTCTGACGCCGAACTTCTGCAGCGCCGAAAGGTACTTGGCGCTGACACCGAATATCGAGACTTCTTCCGTATCGATGAGGTCGATCAATTCGCTCCGGCGAGGGTGGAACGGTGAGCCGTCGTAGAGCACGATTGCGCAGCCGCTGGCGAGACCGGATACGAGCCAGTTCCACATCATCCAGCCGCAGGTGGTGAAGTAGAAAAGGGTGTCGTCGGGTTTCAGGTCCGTGTGCAGACGATGCTCCTTCATGTGTTGGAGCAGAGTGCCTCCCACGCCGTGCACTATGCACTTGGGTTTGCCAGTAGTGCCGGACGAATAGAGCACGTATAACGGATCGTCGAAGCCGCGTGGCTCGAAGGAAACAGTCTCTTCCCGGCGCTCTGCCCCAATACGTTGAATGTCCCGCGTCCACAGTAGCGCTTCGATCGAGTCGATCCGTTCCCGCACTTCCTCGGCCTTGGCGGAGACGTCGAACCTCTTGCCGCCGTACTGGTACTCGTCGCATGCGATCAGCAATTTCGGCCGGGTCTGGCCGAACCGGTCGAGTGCGCCCTCAACGCCGAAGTCCGGGGAGCACGATGTCCAGACCGCTCCAATGGTCGCTCCGGCAAGGGTGCAAACCACGGTTTCCGGCACGTTGGGCAGCCAACCTGCGATCCGGTCGCCGGGCGCAACGCCCCGCTCGCGGAACTCCTCAGCGACCCGGGCCACCGAGCGATAGAGCTCTGCGTACGTCAGCGTCTGACGTCCGCCGCTCTCCAGCACTCCGATGACAGCAGTGCGGTCGTCACGCCGCCGCAGCAGGTTCTCTGCGAAGTTGAGCTCGGCGCCCTGGAACCAGTGGGAGCCCAGAAAGTCGTCCCCGTTTTGCAGTGCGCGCGAAGCCCGGCTCGTCGAGACGACGTCGCAGAAGTCCCAGAGGGCCTGCCAGAACGCCCCGCGGTGCTCTATGGACCACGCGTGCAGCGCGTCGTAGTCATCGAATCCCTGGCGTCGCATGAACTTCGCCAGATTGGACCGTTCCGCCGTTTCGGCAGTTGGCGTCATCAATGGCTGGCTCATCTTGGTGTGGGTACTGGTCGTGTCGACGGGTTCACAGGATACCTGCTGCGACAGCCATGTGCAGACAGCAATGGGACAGCCATACCCAGACAGCAATGGGACAGCCATACCTGCTGGGACAGCCATGTGCAGCCGGCAGTGTGCAGCCGACAGGACAGCCATGTGCAGCCGACAGGACAGCCATGTGCAGCCGGCAATGGGACAGCCATGTGCAGTGAGCAATGGGACAGCCATGTGCAGTGAGCAATGTGCAGTGAGCATGACGCGGGCATCGGCGGACGCTGGAAAGTGGACACCGACGCTGGAAAGTGGACACCCATCGAACGAAGGCAGTCGAAGGAAGGCAATGTGCATCCACGGCAAGTGGACACCCATCGGTCGGAGGACCCATCGGTCGGAGGACCACCAAGGCAAGTGGACACCCATCGGTCGGAGGCCCCCCACGAATGGCGGGCCGAGACAATGCCACGCCTCTCGATCACGATGCGCCTGCCGGTCTTCGAGTGGGCCATGCGCCCGCTATAATCGTTGGATGATCGAGAGCGGTCCGACCTCGCACGTTTACTTCTCGCAGCGCCTGAGGCTGCACTACGTCGATTGGGGCAACGAAGAGGCGCCGCCGATGCTGATGGTGCACGGCGGTCGCGACCATTGCCGGAACTGGGACTGGGTCGCCCGGGACCTGAGCCGTGACTACCATGTCATCGCACCGGACCTGCGCGGTCACGGCGACTCGCAGTGGATGATTGGTGGCAGCTACAACACCGTCGACTACGTCTACGACATCGCCCAGCTTCTGCATCAGAAAAAGATGACGCCAGCGACGATCATCAGCCACTCGCTCGGCGCGTCCGTGTCCCTGCTCTACACGGGGCTGTATCCGGAAACAGTCAAGAAACTTGTCGCCATCGAGGGGATGGGTCTGTCGTCGGTGGCCGCGAGGACCGCAGAAAGCGCCGCGAGCGGCGACAGCGCGGCGACGGGGCGCCTGCTGGACGACTGGGTGCGGGGAACGCGCCGGATCGCGGGCCGGCTGCCGCGCCGTTATCCGACGCTGGAAGAGGCGTTCCAGCGCATGCAGGAGGAGAACCCGCACCTTTCAGAGTCCCAGGCGCGGCACCTCACGATCCACGGCAGCAACCAGAACGAGGACGGCACGTATAGCTGGAAGTTCGACAACTACGTTCGCGCAACGGCGCCGGTGGGACTGACTGCGGAACAGATCCATCACCTCTATGAGCGCATCACCTGTCCGACCCTGCTGGTCTACGGCTCCGAGTCCTGGGTTCCAAGTCCCGCCAACGACGAGCGCGCGAGGTATCTGTCCAGCATGCGCCTGGCTGTCATCGAGGATGCGGGCCACTGGGTCCACCACGACCAACTGGCTGAATTCCTGTCCATTGTCAGAGGATTCCTCAAGGAGTCCTCATCCCAAGAGGTCCCATCCGTGGACAGCGCGAGGCACGACACTTCGCAAGAGGGCAGCCTTGCCTGAGGGCGGGATAGCAACCCGGGCAACCGTCATCGAAGGCCTCCATGACGGGCCGCACAAAGGCGTCATTTTTGTCACGGGCGGCGGCTCCCTCATCCTTTCGGACCTCCTGCAGGTGCCCGGCGCGTCGGCCACGTTGCTCGAAGCGCGCATCCCGTACGCGCAATCCGCGCTCACGTCGCTCTTGGGCGAGCCGCCGGAGCAGGCCTGCAGCGCCGGAACTGCCCGGGATCTCGCCATGTGCGCGTTCCTGCGTGCGAAAGCTCTTGAGGCGGACGCGCAGACGTTCGGCCTTGGGATCACCGCAAGCTTGCGGTCGACGCGTCCGAAGCGCGGCGAACATCGGGCCTGGTGTGTTGTGCAGACCTCCGCGCGAACGCACACCACTTCGCTGCACCTGGCCAAGGGCGCGCGCAGCCGGGAGGAGGAGGAGCGTTTCCTGGCGGACATCGCCCTCGCGGCGCTCGCGCAGGCACTCGGCATTGACCCTCCCACCGCAAAGCTGCGGGAGGCGGACACTCTCAGGACCTGTATCGCCAAGGGCAATGCGGACATGCAGGCGCTCCTGTCCGGCAGTTGTTCCGCTATCCCCACCCACACCAGTTCGCCTAAGGCCATCCTCCCCGGGGCCTTCAATCCGTTGCACGAGGGACACCGGCAGATGGCGGCCGCCGCCGCCTCACGGCTGGGCGAACCCGTCGCGTACGAGCTCTGCATCAGGAACGTAGACAAACCGCCACTCAACTTTCACGACATGCGTGCGCGCAGCAAACAGTTCAACACCTCCGAGGAGGTTTGGCTTACGAATGCCTCGACGTTCATCGAGAAGGCGAGCGTCTTCGGCGGCGTGACGTTCGTGGTCGGTGCGGACACGATCATGCGGGTCGCGGACCCCAGGTACTACGAAGACGGCGATGTGAACGCGGCGGTTGAAGAACTCGCCGCGACCGGATGCCGTTTCCTGGTCTTCGGTCGACTCCTTGGCGGCTTGACCGGCGCCGATGCAAGCGAAGACTTCTTTGAATTGGACGACCTCGATCTGCCAGAAGGCCTGCGCGAACTCTGCGACGGCATCGGCGAGGCGGAGTTCCGCAGCGACATTTCGTCGACGACGCTTCGGGATCGCCGGGCCAAAGACGGCTGACTGGGAGGGCCTTCCTGGCTCGCCGGCTTCCGGCCTCAACTCATCATTTTTCGAGCGAGCGTTTCTCGTGCTTCCTGTCAGAGCGCTTCGTCCCGCGATGGGTGTCCCATCCGAGGTGGGTGTCACTTTCGAGGTGGGTGTCCTTTCGGGGTGGGTGTCCTTTCGGGATGGGTGTCCCTTTCGAACGTGGGTGTCCCTTTCGAGGTGGAGCGGGTGTCCGATCCAGAGGGCTGGGTGTCCCATTTCGGGCTGATCCAGAGGGCTGGGCTGGGGTGTCCCATTTCGGGCTGCCACTGGTGCTCGCCCGTGGAAGGCTCGGACTCCGTCCACCTGGTGCCTGTACAGAAACCAGCCCGGGTGGTGGCGCTTGCAGGGGCGTTTTTTGCACGGGAGTCTGGTACCGTTGCCCGCAACGCGATTCGCGTGCATGCGAAAGAGAGGTCGAAGACGCCTTTGGCCGCGTCAGAGCTAGACCAGGTGGAACCGGAACACGGCCCGCCGAAGCGACTCGGCGAAATGCTGGTCGAGCGGAACTTCGTGCAGCAGGCCGACATCGACCGGGCGCTCCAGATCCAGCGCACCGTGGGCGGTCGGCTCGGCGCGCTGCTGGTCCGCACGGGCGCCATTTCGGAGGACGCGTTGCTGCGCACCCTGGCGGAACAGATCGGCCTCCTCTATCTCGCCGACACTGACGACCTGCCGGACGCGATGGACATGTACCGCTTCATGTCGACCTCGCCGATCAAGCTCGAGTGGTTTCTCGACAATGCCGTCCTCATGTGGCAGCAGGACGACCAGGTCTACTGCCTCGCGCGCGACATTCCGGACCACAGGATCGCGGAGGCCCTGGAGTACTTCTACCCGGTGGCTGACGAGCAACGCGTCCGCTTCTGCCTCACGGCGAACCACCACCTCGACCGCGCCCTCGACCACGTCCGCCGCGAGCGCGCGATGGAGAACCTGTTCGCCGGCGACGAGGCGCAGCAACTGCGCGACCTGGCCGAGCAGGCCCCGGTGATCGAACTGGTCAACAACCTGCTGTCCCAGGCCGTGGATCTTGGCGCTTCCGACATCCACGTCGAGCCCACCGAAGAGTCGTTCACCGTGCGCATGCGCCTGGACGGCGTGCTGCACACCCGGCTGACGCAGTCAATGGACCGCTTCCCCGCCGTGGCGTCGCGCATCAAGCTCATCGCCGGCCTCGACATCGCCGAACGCCGGCTTCCCCAGGACGGCCGCATCACGGAGCGCATTTCCGGGCGCGAGATGGACATCCGCGTCTCCACGGTGCCGTGCGCCTTCGGCGAGTCCATCGTCCTGCGCATGCTCGCAAAGGAGCGCGACGAACTCGTCTTCAACAACCTCGGCATGGAACCGGATCACCTCGAGATGTTCCGGAGCTGGCTCATCGGCACCAACGGCATCATTCTCGTCACCGGCCCGACGGGCTCCGGCAAGTCCACCACGCTCGCCGCTGCCCTCGAGGAGATCGACGACGGCGTCAAGAAGATCATCACCGTGGAAGACCCGGTGGAATACCAGATGCCGAACATCACCCAGATGCAGGTCCACTCGGAGATCGGCTTCACCTTCGCCCGCGCCCTGCGCGCCATCCTGCGGCAGGACCCGGATGTCATCATGATCGGCGAGATTCGCGATCTGGAGACCGCCGAGATCGCCATCCGCGCGGCGCTGACCGGCCACGTTGTGCTGTCCACGGTGCACACCAACGACGCAATTTCGAGCTTCACGCGCCTGATCGACATGGGCGTGGAGCCGTTCCTCGTGGCGGCCCCCGTCCGCGGCGTGCAGGCCCAGCGCCTGGTGCGCAAGGCCTGCCCGAACTGCGCCGTATCGATCCCGCGCCCGGCCCTGGTGGACGGCTACGTCGACGCGCTCCCGGAAACCATGCTCGGCAACAACTGGGTCAAGGTGGAAGGCTGCGACCACTGCCGCCACACGGGATACCGCGGCCGCATGGGCATCTACGAACTCGTGCCGATGACGGAAACCCTGCAGGACCTGATCGTCTCGGGCGCGCACGTCAACGAGCTGAAGCGCGCGGCGCGGGAACTCGGCACGCATTGCCGCCCCCTGGTCGAGGACGGCCTCATCAAGGCGTCACGCGGTGAGACCACGGTAGAAGAGTTGATGCGGGCCATGGTGATAGACCCCGAGGCCAGCTAATGCCGGCGTTTCCTCACGCGTCAGCGGTCGGGGCAGCTCGCCCGGCTGAGGGCTCCTTCCAAGAAAGTCCGCCTCAAACGAGGGGCGAAGCGCCAGCATTTCCTTGCACATCGGCGGTCGGGGCGGCCTCCCCGGCTGAGGGCTCCTAGCCGCCGAACGATGCCGGAATACGACTACGAGATCGTCGACAGCAACGGGCAGGCCAGCCAGGGCCGATTGGAAGCCGCCTCGCAGGCGGAAGCCGTACGCCAGCTCTCAAGCGGCGGCCGAACCGTGGTCGCCGTGGACGAGCATCGCGCCCCCGCGCTCGGCGGCTGGCGCCGCGGCCTCAAGGCCCAGGACGTGGCCGTCGCCTTCAATGAGCTCGCCACCCTGCTCGAATCCGGCGTGGCCCTGGGAGAAGCGGTGACGGCCCAGGCACGGGGTACGCACCATCCGCGCCTCGCGGCAGCGTTCGACGGGATGGCGCGGGACCTGATGCGCGGTCAAAGCTATCTCGAGGTGTTGCGCGACAGCGCCTTGCCCCTCCCGGAGTACGTCTTCCAGCTCGTGGAGGCCGGCGAACTCCGCGGCCGCCTGGCGGAGGCCCTGCGCGGTGCGGTGCAGCAGATGGAATACGACCTCAAGGTCGCTTCGGACATCCGCGGGGCGCTTGCGTACCCGGCGGTGCTGATCGTCGCCGGCATTGCGGCGGTAATCGTCGTCTTCACGTTTGTCGTGCCGCAGTTCTCGAACCTCCTCGAATCCGACTCGGACCTGCCGTTGCTGGCGTCGGCCGTGCTGGGTGCCGGTGTCTGGTTCAATGCCAATGCGTGGTTCCTGGTCGGTGCCATCGTCGCGGCCGCGGCCGTCGTCGCGGTGCTGATGCGGCGCGAGGAAGTGCGCCGCAGGTTGACCGATGGCATCGCGCGCCTGCCCCTCGTGCGCGGCTGGTTCTCGGAGGTCGACACGGCCAAGTGGGCCTCCGTCATGGGCGCGATGCTTGCAAGCCGCGTCGAACTCATGGACGCATTGGGGCTCGCGTCCCGGGGCGTGCGGATCAGCCGCCGCAAGGAGATGCTGGACCGGGCCGCCGACGACGTGAGAAGCGGCGTGGCGCTGTCTGCGGCGCTCGAGAAACAGGACGCCCTGACGCCGACCGGCTACAATCTGATCCGCGTCGGCGAACAGTCCGGACGGCTGGCGGAGATGATGCGGGCGCTGGCGAAGCTGTACGAGGAGAACAGCGCGCGGCGTATGCGGCGCCTCCTCACGTTCATCGAGCCGGCGGCCGTGCTGCTGATCGGCGGGTTCCTCGGAACCATCATGATCGGCATGATTTTGGCGATAACGAGTGTCAATAGAATTGTGCTTTAGGAACCGCGCAAAGGGACCAGAAAAGCGCCGGGTGAGGGGATTCTCCCTTATCGAGCTGATGATCGTGCTGGTCATCCTGGGCCTGCTTGCGGCGTTGGTGGGTCCCGAGCTGATGAAACGGCTCGAGGGCTCGAAGGTCGATGTCGCCAACACGCAGGTCAAGATGCTACGCAGCGCCCTGCAGACGTACAGGATCGATGTAGGGACATATCCCGATACCGCCCAGGGCCTGCCCGCCCTCATGGCACCGCCGGACGAGGTCGCCGAGTACTGGCGCGGCCCCTACCTGCAGGACGAGTTGCCGGACGACCCGTGGCGGAACCCCTACCAGTACGAGGCGCCGGTGGACAATCTCCAGGGCTTCTTCCTTTATTCCTTCGGCGCGGACGGCGCCAGGGGCGGGGAGGGCGACAATGCGGACCTCGGGTATCCCCCGGAAGAGAGTTCCTAAGCTGCGGCACGGTTTCACCCTGCTCGAACTGCTGGTCGTGCTGGCCCTGCTGGCCCTCGCGACCGCGATCGCGATGCCAAACCTTGAGCGGCTTTACGCCGCCGCCACCCGCGTGAGCGAGCGGGACTATGTCCTCGACCAGGTCGCCGCACTTGGCCGCGAAGCCATGCTGAACGGTCGCGCTTACGTGGTCTTCGGCAATGCGCCGTCGTTGGATCCTGCCGAAGCGGCGCGCTACGCGGAATACGAGACGTACGAGGTGGATGTCCCGCAAGGTTGGCGCCTTGACTTCGATAGCCCGCTGGTGGTGCTCGCGAACGGCGTCTGCCTCGGCGGGATGCTGACGCTGTCCCAGGAGGACGACGAGGTGGCCGCCGTGCGGCTGGAACTTACGCCGCCGTACTGTAGAGTCGCGGCGGACGCGTGAGCCTGGTTCGCGGGACGGGACATCGCGCGGCGCGACGCAACGTTCGCTGATAGCGAGGCCCGGTCGATCACCGCCGGACTGCGATTCGCTCCCGACCAGGCGGGGAGCAACGGTCCTCCCCGAAAGAGACACCGGTCCTCCCCGAAAGAGACACCGGTCCTCCCCGAAAGAGACACCGGTCCTCCCCGAAAGAGACACCGGTCCTCCCCGAAAGAGACACCCATACCCGAATAGGGACACCCATACCTGAATAGGGACACCTACCCGAATAGGGACAGCCATACCTGAAAGGGACAGCCATACCGGAAGGGACAGCCATTCCTCAGTCGGGACATCATGGCTTTCCCTATGGCTGCCTATGGCTGATGGCTGTCCCCTATGGCTGTCCAAGGCTGATGGCTGTCCCCTATGGCTGTCCCATGGTTGATGGCTATGGCTGTCCCCTATGGCTGTCCCATGGTTGATGGCTGTCCCATCGCCATGGTTGTCCCATTGGCTGTCCCATGGTTGATGGCTGTCCCATCGCCATGGTTGTCCCATCGCCATGGTTATGGCTGTCCGTATGGCTGATGGCTGGTCCGCTGATGGCTCTATGGCTGTCCCATGGCTGATGGCTGTCCCATGATGGCTCTATGGCTGTCCCATGGCTGATGGCTATCCCATCGCCATGGCTCTATGGCTGTCCCATGGCTGATGGCTGTCCCATCGCCATGGCTGTCCCTATGGCGTCATCCCGGCGGCGCCAATCGCGTGGGTTGCCGGCTCCGACACCTGCGGCCATACACCGCGCTTCGACATACAGTCGTTAGGGTCCGTGTCCCTGGAGTACGGTGCATCGCCTTCGGCCGTGGGCGACAGGCGTGGGCGACGGTGCGGTTCGTGCGGGTGTTGGTTAGAATTCCCGGTATGGCGAAGACTGTTCTGACCGACGATCCGCTTCTGCGATCGCAACGGCGGCAGGGTCTCGAGGCGGGCCGCGCAGAGGAACGTACGGCAATTGTGCTCGAATTTGATGCGGTCGCAGGGGATTGCGATTTCCCAGGCAGACCTGGAGAGGTTTACCGCGCTCTCGGATCTGCCCGAGGCTGCGGTCGTCTCAACCGCCCTCGATTCGTCGTCCGCGGCGGACTTTGGGCGGCGCGTCCACCAGCAATTCCTTCTGGAGCGTAGACGGAAATAACCATTCAAGCCGATGTGCCAGCCGGATCCGGAGGCGCGTTTCGCCGACGCCGACGCTCCGCATGCAGCAAACCCTGGCTGTGGGCCGATAGTCCAACCTCCAAGCCGAATCGTCGCATCGCGGGCTTCACGCTGCTCGAAGCCACCGTGGCGCTCGCCATCTTCGCCGCGGGGGGCATGGCTCTCTACGGACTCTTCAACACCAACCTGGCCGGACTCGGCAAGGCGGCCGACGTGTCGCGGCGCGAGCCTGTCGTGCTCGCCGCCGTCGAGCACCTGTCCTCGATCAACATTCGCGAGCAGCCGGAGGGCCAACTCGATATAGGCGGTTTCGACATCGCCTGGACGTCGAGCCTGGTCGAACCCGTGCGCCAGGGGCAGGCTAACACAGGCTTGCTAGGCGCCTTCGAAATCGGCCTTTACGACATCGATATCGAACTCAGCCGGAACGGTGTCTCGGACAGCGTTTACCGCATGCGCCTTGTGGGCTACCAGAAGGTGCGCCAGTCCGAGCTGTTCTTCGACTAGCGAGAGGGGGACCGATGCAGCCAGCGCGCCCGCCACGTTCGCGACTCCCATCGACGCGACGGACGGCGAGCGGCCTGACGCTGCTTGAGACGCTGGTCGTTTTCGTGCTGGCTTCGCTGGTGGGCACGCTCCTGGTCCAGGGCGCCGGCTTTTTCCTCGGCCAGTACGATAACGTGAAACGCATCGGCCGCGAGGCGTCCTCCGACGCGTTGCAGCAACGCTGGTTCGCTTCCACCGTCCACGCGATGGTGCCCTACCTTGCGGAGGACAGGCGCTTTGCGGGCGATTCCGCGTCCTTCCAGGGCGTCACGACGCAGCCGCTCGGCGCGCGTTCGGGCGTTCCGGTCGCCGCACGCTGGTCGATCGTCGACGGCGAGGAGGGCACCGCCGTCATCTATGCCGAGCAGCGATCCCCATGCCCGTCCGGCATCCAGGGCGGGAACCGTAGCGCCACGCAAGCCGCCCGCCGCGATGGAAGCAGCCTGGGTGCCCCAGGGGACAACCACGCCCGTAGCGTCACAAACGTTAGCGTCGGGGACAGTCAACCCGGCACAGTCGCCCCGGCCTTGAGCGACATCGCCTGCATCGCAGGGGCTGCGTTCCTCGACACCGGGGGCTGGACGGTCCTCGAATCCGACGGCCCGCTCGCCTTCGAGTACACGGGCCTCGGGGGCGTCTGGCGCGATCGCTGGCCCGTCGAAGGCATCCTGGAGTCCATTCCCCGCCAGGTCCGCTTGGTAAACGCCGAAAGCCAGGCCGTCTGGACTGCGAGCTTTGGCCTGAGCCCCGAACCGCTCAACAACCCGAGGGACTTCCGTTGACCCGTCTTTTTTTGGACAGCCATGTTTTCTGGGACAGCCATACCAAAAGGCACAGCCACAGCCCCGTTTTCTGGGACAGCCCTGGCCAAGAGAACGCCCACACCGAAATGGACACCCATCGCAAATTGGACAATCGCAAATTGGACACCCACACCGAAAGGGACAGCCATACCGAAATGGACAGGCATCGTCGAAGGGACAGCCGCCATCGTCGAAGGGACAGCCACAATGGGACAGCCAGCCACAATGGGACAGCCATCGAAAAGAACAGCCATCGAATGGGACAGCCATACGGAATGGGACAGCGCGAGGTGCGAAGAGGACAGCCACCGGGCGTCTCCACCCACGTCGAATGGGACAGCCAAACGGAGTGCACCCACCTCGAATGGGACAGCCATACGGAATGGGACAGCCCTACGGAATGGTGCGAAAAGGACAGCCACCGGGCGTCACCCCACCTGGCGTCACCTCGGAGCGGGGGCTTCGTGCTCATCGCGACGCTTTGGACGCTTGCGGCGATGGCGGTTTTCGCGGCCTACATCGACGGTGTCGCGTCGGCGGACATCGAGCGCGCCGCTGCCGCCCGGGCCGGGCTCGAACGGGAACTCGCGCAGCGCAGCACGGAGGCCACGCTCGCCTACCTCATGTCGACGGGCCGCATGAATCATCGCGGCCTGATGCTGGAGCCGGAGCAGTCCTTCTCCGACTTTGAAGGCAACCGGGGTCCGGACCACAGCGTGGGCGTCATCGCGCTGGCGGGCGAGACCTACAGGGGCGTGGGCGATACGCGCTTCTCGATCCAGGACGAGAACGGCCTCGTTTCCGTCAACTTCCCGCGCACCGCGAGCTTCGCCGCCATGCTGTCGTACGTGGGTGTCCAATCCGCGGACATCGACCGCATCGTTCCCAGGGTGGGCGACTACGTCGACATGGACGAAGACCTGTCCTTGAGCGGCGCGGAGCGCTTCGACTACGACAGCGCCGCCCCGGCCACCCTGCCTTCCGACCGAACCTACCGAACCAGCGTAATCCAGCGCGCGCGGGACCGGTCAACCGATGCCACGGCGGCCGCAGGCAGCCAGGCTCCCGGCCCCCCGGGGACGGCGCGCCGCAGGGTTGCAGAACTCCGTTTCCCGAATCCATCGAACTGGATCATGGCCACGCCGCTGGAACTCAGGCGCGTGCTCGGCGTCGATGACCTCATCACGCCGGACCAGCGCCGCCGCCTCATGCCCATGCTCACGACCCGCCAGACGGCCGGATACAACTTCAACACCATGCCGCCGGATGTCCTCGCCGCTGTCCTCGACCTCGACGCGGCGGCGATCGGCAACATCGTCGCCGAGCGCGTCGAGCGCCCGGTATCGAGCCTGAGCCGCATCGCCCTGCTGACGGGCATTCACCTGGACATCGATCCCACGGACGTGCGGCCGTTGCCGTCGCGGTTCCTGAGAGTCTCCATCTGGCATAATGCCAGCGGTTTGCGGTCCATCGCCGGCATGGCGCTGACCCCTTTCGGCGACGCCCCCTGGCGCATCGACTACCGCTACACGGAGCCACTGGCGCCCACACAAGCACCGGAGCCCGCGCGCACCCGGCCAGAGCCCACAGGAGCCAATCGAGACCCCACGGAGCCCGCGATTGACAACGAGTCGAGCGATACCGGCGTTCTCCAGGCTGCGACGCCGCTTCTCCACTAAGCCCAACGTCATCCAGACGCGGCAGGGCACCGAGCGCCTGCCGTTCAAGTCCTTCCATCCCCACTGGATAGTCGGCCGCGGCCTCTGCATGTACCGCGCGGAGGACTTCGGCAACGTGCCCCGCAACAAGCGCCGCGCCGCGCTGGACCTCAAGCTGCCACTGTGGAGTCCGTTCGCCCAAACCGGCCACCACTGCGTCTGGGAGGGCGGCAGGGCCATGGTCTGGTTCTGGGATGCCGAAGCGGTCCCGGCCGACGCCGTCCCCGCCGTTTCCGCCAATCCGGACGCGGCCCCCAACCCGGGCGCACCCGCCAATCCCGCGCCCCGCCTCCGTCCCGAGACGGTCTTCCTGCCCCGCATATCGGACGGTGTTTGCCTGCAGGAGTGTCGCGACGGCTTTGAACTGCAGCAGTGGCGCGACCGGGTGCTGGAACGATCGTACTGGTACCCGCAACGCCCGGACCAGGCGCGCATGGCCGGCGTCCTGGCCGAGTGGGGCACCACCGCCGCGCCGCCGCGCCCCGCATCCGCTCCCGATAACGGGTCGACCATGCAGGACGCGACCCACGAGCCCTGGTCGAGTTCGCCGACGCCGCAGGAGTGGCTGGAAGCCAACGAGCGCCCGCTCGCGACTGCGGTGCTGCTGGTCCTCGCCCTCACGGCGACCTGGCACGAGGCGCGCTACTGGCAGGCCCGCCACCTCCAGCAGTCGGCCGAGCAGGAATTCGCCGCCCTGCAGCAGGACCTCGACCCCATCCTCTCGGCGCGCAACGAACTGCTGGCGCTCAGAAACCGGAATCTCGCGGTGGCGGAAATCCTCAACGAGCCGTCCCAGGCCTACCTCATGGGCCTGGTCGACAGCGCCATTCCAAGCCCCGACGCACGCTTTCGCCGGTGGTCCTACCAGCAGCGCGAACTCTCGGTGGTGGTGCAGGACGAGAGCCCGGACCCCATCGCCTACGTCCGCTCGCTCGAGGCCCAGCCCATGTTCGGCCAGGTGGAGGCGCAACAGGGCCGCAGGGAAAACGAGATCGTCATGACCCTCGAGGTGCGCCCATGACGCCCGCCGCCGTGTCGCGCCTGCAAGGCGCCCTGGCTCCGTTGCGCGCCGAGTTCGCCAACAACATCCGGGTGCGCTTCGGCGCCTGGTGCGTTCTGGCGATCGTGCTGGTCTACTGGACCCTCGTCCGCGCCGATGACCTGGAGGCGGCACGCGCGGACTACGCTGGCGAGGTCACCCGCGTGGAGCGCGCGCAGAGCGCCAGCGCGGTCGAAGACTGGCCGGTCCTCCTCGAGGCAGAGAAGCGCGCGGGCGCCGAACTCACGGCCAGCTTCTGGGAGGCCGAGACCGAGGGCCTCGCGCGGGCCCGCCTGCTGGACGCCCTCACCGAGCTTGCCGCCGAGGTCGAGCTGCGCGATCCGCGCGTCGAGCCCGGCACGACCCAAACCGTCGCGAACGCCCCCGACGTCTGGCGCGTGCAGGCGCGCCTTACCGCCCGGCACCGCATCGGCGCCGAACTGCGGCTGCTCCACGCCTTCGCCACGCACGAGAAGAAGCTCGTGGTCGACCGCCTCGACATCGGGCAGACCCGGGCTCGCGTCACTGTCCTCGTCTCCGCGTACTTCGTGGGGCTGACGCCTTGAGCTGGTGACATTGGTGATAGCCGCTGGCGGGGACATCCCGATCCGGTTGCCCTGACCACGGCTCCGGTTTCGGCGTTCGGTTCGACGCCCCTGCGCCCAATCATCTTCGTCACCTCAACCTGAGCTGCGCCACCCGCACCGGGTCGCGGGAGATCCGCGCCAGCCGAACGAACAGCGCCACCGCCACCACGGCAAGCCCCACCACCAGCCCCCACCACATGCCGTGTACGCCGATGCCCGCAACGCTCCACAGCCCGAAGCACAGGGTCGCTCCTACCGGCAACCCGAACAGCCAGTAGGCGGCGAACGCGATCACCATCGGCCCGCGGGTGTCCTTGTAGCCGCGCAGCGTCCCCATGACGGTCGCCTGCGGGCCGTCGAACACCTGGAACAGGGCACCGAGCAGCAGCAGTCCCGCAGCGAGCTGCATGACGTCCGCCTCGGTCGTGTAGAGGGCGACCAGGTCATACCGCCAGGTCATGAGTGCCACCGCAAAGGCGACGCCCCAGACCGTCGCGGTGGCGGTCGCCACCCAGGCCGACCTGCTGGCGCCGGCGAAGTCGTTCGCCCCCACGTTGAACCCGACCCGGATGGTTGCCGCCATGCCCAGGGCCAGGGGCACCATGAACGTGACCCCGACGATGTTGAACGCGATCTGGTGCGCGGCGACGGTCTGCACCCCCAGGCGCCCGATCAGCAGCGTCGCGCCGGAGAAGAACGCGACTTCGACGAAGAGCGCGAGGCCGATGGGCACCCCAAGTCGCAGCAGGCGCCCGATCTCCGTCGGCTCCGGCCGCGAAAACGACGAGAAGACGCCCGATTCCCGCATTCTCGACACCGCGACCACGACGATCATGATCGAGAGCGAGCAGGCCATCACGATAGCCGTCGACCAGCCGCAGCCGACGCCGCCCATGGCGGGGATGCCGAGCGCCGGCTGGCCGTAAATGAAGAGCCAGTTCAGCAGCACCTTGAGCCCCAGCATGCCGAACCCGATGAACATCGCCGGCCGCGTCCAGGACATGCCTTCGCACAGGCAGCGCAGCGCGACGTACGCCAGCATCGCCGGCAGCCCGAGGCTGGCGGCGCGGAGATAGCTGGCAGCCACCGGGATGGCGCGCTCGTCGACGCCGAACAGGCGATAGACCGGCTCCATGTTCTGCAGCAGCGCGGCGAGGATCGCGCCCCCGCAAACGGCGATCCACAACGCCTGGCGCACCACCGCACCGGCGTCGCCGACGCGCCCGGCGCCGTGCAGTTGCGACACCGAGGGCGTCACAGCCATCACGATCCCGGACATGAGCAGCATCAGCGGCCAGTACAGGTTGCCGCCGAGGGCGATGCCCGCGAGGTCGGTCGCGCTCACGCGCCCCGCCATGATGGCGTCGGCCACGCCCATGCCCATCTGCGCGAGCTGCGTGACGATGATGGGCACGGCGAGGACGCCGAGCGAGCGGAACTCCGCGAGCACGGGCCAGCGATTCATGGGAAGTGTCGGGCGTCAGGTGAAGGCCGCGCATACTACATGCTCGAAACGGCTGGATGAAGGGAGCGGACGGGGCGGGCGTTAATCTGGCTCCCCCGCCGCCAGGTATTGGGTGCCCGGCTCCCCAGCCCCGCCATTTCCTACGCAAAGTGCAGCGATTTGCTACGCGAGGAACGGTCTATGTCCCTTGGTCCGGCACGTTTTCGGGCGCTACCTTTGCGGCGATGCAACCGGACCCCACCTACAAGCGGATCTTCGGTCACGAGTTTATGGTCGAGGAGTTGATGCGCTGGTTCGTGGCCGATGTCCACGGCGCGCGTGAACTCGTCGACGCACTCGACTTTTCCGAGATGGTGCGGCTGCATGAACAGTCCGTGACCGGGGATGCGGAAACGCCCCGCCGGTACGCGGATGACATGGTCTGGCGCGTGCGATTCCGCGGCCGATCCGAAGACGAAGGCGCCGCCGGGTGGCTTCACCTGGTCTTGGTTCTCGAGTTCCAGGCCGAGACCGACTTCATGATGCCGCTGCGCATTCGCAACTATGTCGACAATTTCCACATGGAGGAGTGGCGTGGCAAGGAATTCCGATCCACGAGTAGATTGCTGCCGGTCCTGCCGATCGTCCTATACAACGGAAGCTCGCCGTGGAGCGCGGCGCCCCGAGTGATCGACCTGGTGACGCCGGGCGCGTCGGCCTCCGTGAGGGCGAACGTCGCGTCGCGGGCCGATCCGCTGTTCTCGGGAGAGGGCTATCTGCTGCTTGACACCCGTCGGGTGGGGGCGGACGATTTGCGACTGGACAACGCTGCGGCGCTGCTGGCCGGCTTGGAGAACCCGTCTCCTTCCATGTAGCAAGCGTTTCCGGGCGCGTTAGCGACCGGGAGCGATTGATCCATGGTCGACGAGTTGGGCCGGGCCACAGACGAAGCCGAAGGCGTCGGATGTGGGGCAACGAAGGCGTTGCCGCGCAGGTGGCGGCATTGCGTCGGCGGCTGGACCCGCCGGAACTCGAGCCGCTGAAAGTGCTGATGCTGCTTTGGGCGCAACAGGTGGCGCAGCGACAGCTCAATCTCGACCTGGGGATAAAGGACATGGCGGAAGTAGACCGGTTGCACGAGTCGGGCGAACTGGAAGTGCGGTTTTCAGAACGAGCCCTTGCAGAGCAGGAGAAGTATCGCGCGCAAGGCCGAGCGCAGGGCATCGCCGCCGAGCGGGGCCTGCTGCTCCGGCTCGCGGCTCGCAAATTCGACGCGGGAACGTCGGGGCGGCTGGGGAACCTGTTGTCTCGGATCGATGATCCCGAGACTCTCGCCGAAGTGGGGGACCGGATCATCGAGTGCACCAGCGGTGAAGAACTGATCTCGCGCGTCGGCAGGATTGCGAGATCCGGTTCCTGACCCGGAGGGATAGGGGCACGCCACTGTGCCCCATCGCCGGCTGCGCGCCTGTACGCCGATGACATGGTCTGGCGCGTGCGCTTTCGTGGCCGACCCGAAGACGAAGGCGCCGCCGCGTGGCTTCACCTGGTCCTGGTTCTCGAGTTCCAGGCCGAGATCGACTTCCTGATGCCGCTGCGCATTCGCAACTACGTTGGCAACCACTACATGGAGCAGTGGCGTGGCAGGAGCCTTCAGCCGGGGAGTGTTTCCCGACCGCTGACGCGTAGGGAAGTGCTGACGTTTCCCCCGTCGCTGGAGGCGTACTTCCATGGAAGTTCCGGTCCACGAGTCGATTGCTCCCGGTCCTGCCGATCGTCATCTACAACGGTAGCTCGCCGTGGAGCGCCGCGCCGCGTGTGATCGACCTGGTGACGCCGGGCGCGTCGGGGCTCGTCACGGCCAACGTCGCGTCGCGGGCGATCCGCTGTTCTCGGGGGACGGCTACCTGCTGCTTGACAGGCATCGGATGGCGGCGGACGATTTGCGATTGGACAACGCTGCGGCGCTACTGGCGGCGTTGGAGAACCCATCGCCGGAGCGCATAGCGGCGCAGTTGGCGGCATTGCATCGCCGGCTGGCGGCGCCCGAGTTGGAGGCCCTGCGGGAACTCATGTTGCTGTGGGCGCTTCGGGTGGCGGAGCAGCGAATCGATCTGGATTTTGGGATGGAAGACATGGCGCAAACGGACGGGCTGCAGGAATCAGGCGAACTGGAGGCGTTCTACGCGGCGCGCGCCCGAGCGTGGCAGGACAAGTATCGCGCCGAAGGCCGTGCGCAGGGCATCACCGCCGAGCGGAACCTGCTGCTCCGACAGGCAGCGCGCAAGTTCGACACGGGAACGTCCGACCGCCTCGCGAGTCTGTTGTCCCGGATCGATGATCCCGAGGATCTCGCCGAGGTGGGAGACCACATCATCGAGTGCGCCAGTGGCGACGAACTGATGGCTCGCGCCAGCGAGATTGCGGGGTCCGATTCCTGACCCGCGGCGCGTAGCGGCAAGCCGTCGCGCGCGCCATCGCCGGCCGTTACGCGTTCCCACGACATCGAACAGACGGACTCTTCCCCTCGCGGAGCGAGGCGAAGCCCTAAGCCTGCCCCGGTCCCTATAGAATCCCCGCCATGCCCCCAAGCAGGAAATCGAGGCGGGCCCGCCGGCGGCGACGCGCGGCCGGGACGCGGAATGCCCCGCCGCCGGTAGACGCCACCTCCAGCACCGGAGCCCAACCCGTCCCGGCACGCTGGGCGTCCCTCCCGGCGTGGTCGCGCCACCCCGCGACCGCAGCCTTTGCCCTCAGCGCGATCATCGCCGTCAGCTTCTTCCCGGCGCTTTCGGCCGGATTTGTCTGGGACGATGGAATCTTCTCCGAGTCGCCAGCGGTTCGCACCTGGTCCGGGCTATGGACGATCTGGTTCTCGCCGGCCGAGATCGAGGGGGAAGACCATTACTGGCCCATCGTCTACACCACGTTCTGGCTGGAGCACAAGCTTTGGGGCCTCGCTCCGTTCGGCACCCACTTGGTCAATGTCCTGTTGTACATGGTCAGCGTCCTGTTGCTGTGGCAACTGCTGCTGCGCCTCGAAATACCGGGCGCCTGGGCCGTGGCCGCGGTATTCGCCGTCCATCCGATGCACGTCGAGTCCGTGGTCTGGGGCATCGGACGCAAGGATCTGCTGTCCGGGCTTTTCTACGTGGCAGCGGCGCTATTCTGGATTCGTTCCATCGGCGGCCTCGACGGCGGGCGGCCCCGGCCCCCTGAGTCCATAGGCGTTTCGCGGCGGGGCCTCTACCTGGCAGCGTTGGGGTTCTTCGCATTGGCCATGCTGTCGAAGTCTGCGGCGATCACCCTCCCGGTGGCGTTCGCGATCCTGCTCTGGTGGAAGAATGGCCGAGTGACGTGGACCGACGCGTGGCGCATTGGGCCTTTTTTCCTCGTCGCGGTGGTTATCGCCCTCGCTGACCTGGCGTACTACACATCCGGGGTGAGACTCGACATCGACTACGGCCCGTTCGAACGGGTGTTGATCGCCGCCCGCGCCCTGTGGTTCTACGCCGGCAAGCTGATATGGCCCACCGACCTGGCAGTCATCTATCCGTTGTGGGAAATCGATGTCGGAGATGCTCTCGCCTGGACTTACGTGGTCGCCGCCCTCGCGGTCGCGGCGCTGCTCTGGTACGGCCGACATCGGCTGGGGAGGGGGCCCATCGCCGGCGCGGCGCTCTTCGCGGTGACACTCTCGCCAGTACTCGGCTTCGTAGACTTCGGCTACATGCAACTCTCCCTCGTCGCCGAGCGGTACGCATACCTGGCTGGCGTCGGTTTCGTCACGGTTCTGGTCGGCGGCGCCGCCTACGGTGCGAGCAGGCTGCCGGATCTTCCAAGAGTCGGGGTATCGGCGGTCCTCGTCGCCGTTCTCGGGGTTTTCGGAAAGCTGACCTGGGATCAGGCGCAGATATATCGAGACGACATCACGTTCTACAACCACGTCCTGTCGTTGAGTCCGCGCGCGCTGTCCGCTCACCACAACCTGACCAAGGCACTGATCGATGCCGGGCGACCGGCGGAAGCGCTTGACGTCAGCCGGATGGCGGTGGAACGACGACCAGGCGCCGCCGATGGGCATGTCGCCGAGGGCGCCGCGCTCTTTGCCCTCGGCCGCCTGGATGAGGCTGAGAAGAGCTTCCGGCGTGCCTTGGAACGTGACCCCGATGACATGAACACTCGCCACAACATGGCGGAAACGCTGAGGCAACAGGGGCGCTTCGCAGAGGCAATGACGTGGTACCGGAGGGTGCTCGACATCGATCCGGAGTACGAGCCGGCCCATACGGGGATGGGAGAGGCGCTGTTCCACCTCGGCCGGTATCGACAGGCGGTGGAGTCACTGGCGCGGGCCATCTCCCTCGAGCCGGATGTGGTGCCGATCAAGGCGTTCTATTTGCTTGCGGAGGGGCTGCGAAGACAACAGCGGAACGAGGAAGCCATCGAGGCGTATCGGGACGTTCTGGAAATCGATCCCGAGTACGCCCCGGCCCATTCGGGCATCGGCTACGCGTTGCTCGGCCTCGAACGGTACGAAGATGCTCTCGGGTCACTCGCGCGTTCGGTTTCACTTCAACCGGAGTCTCCCGACGCCGCAGACCGTCATGCCGCGATGGGGCGCGCCTATCAGCAGTTAGGTCGATCGGACGAGGCGGCGACACAATACGAACGCGCCCTGACCATCGACCCGCACAACGCGACCGCGCTCGATTCGTTCGCCGTATTGCGTTTCGGGCAACAGCGCTACGAGGAGGCGCTGTCGCTCTATGAGACCTTGATCGCAGTCGACGAGGCCAATGCGCAGGCCCATGCCAACATGGGCGCGACGCTGTACGAACTGGGCAGACCCGATGAGGCGCTCCGTAGTCTTGATCGAGCTCTTTCAATGGACCCCGCTCTTGCTCGAACAGGCTTCGGAGAAATGCGTGACGTGCTGCAGCGGACAACGCAATAGTGCGTGCCGACACGGACACTGACTCGCAACCGATCCCATCGCGTTGGGCGTTCCTTCCGGCGTGGGCGCCACGGCCTGTGCTTGCGGGTGTGGCCCTATGCGCCTTGGTCACCGTCAGCTTTTTCCCGGCGCTCGGGGCCGTATTCATCTTCGATGACCGAATATTCGCGGAATCGCGGGCCGTTCTCTCCTGGTCCGGTCTATGGGACATCTGGTTCTCGCCAGGCGCCCTCGAGGGAGAAGGGCATTACTGGCCGATCACGTACACCACGTTCTGGCTGGAGGACAAGCTCTGGGGCATCACGCCGTTCGGTACCCATCTCGTCAACCTGCTGCTCTACGTGGCCAGCGTCCTGTTGCTGTGGTGCCTGCTCCGATGTCTCACCGTGCCAGGAGCCTGGGCGGTGGCCGCCGTGTTCGCCGTCCATCCCATGCATGTTGACTCGGTTGCCATCGCCATCGGACGCAAGGACCTGCTCTGCGGCCTCTTCTATGTGGCCTCGGCGTTTTGCTGGACGCGCTCCCTGGAAGGCGTTGGCGATATCCGGGGGCGGCTCGCTTCCTCCCTCGGGGTGCCTCGTCGTCGACTCTATCTCACGGCGTTGGGACTGTTCGCGGCGGCGATGCTGTCCAAGTCCATGGCGGTCACGCTTCCGGTCGCGTTTGCGGTCCTGCTCTGGTGGAAGCACGGCCGAGTGACCGGGGCTGACGCATGGCGAATTGCGCCGTTCTTCGTCGTGGCCTTGTGCATCGCAATCGCCGACCTGTCCTACTACACGTCCCAGGGAGAACTCGACATCGACTACGGGCCGGTCGAACGAATACTGATCGCCGCGCACGCGCTGTGGTTCTATGTCGGCAAGCTGGTGTGGCCCACCGACCTGGCCGTTTTCTATCCGTTGTGGGATGTCGACATCGGGGACCCACTCGCATGGGGTTACGTGATCGCTGCCGTCGTGGTCGCGGCGTTGCTCTGGTTCGGTCGGCACAGGCTGGGACGAGGGCCCTTAACCGGTGTGGTGTTCTTCGCGGTGACGTTGTCCCCGACGCTGGGTTTCGTCGACTACGGCTATATGAGCGTCTCGTTTGTCGCGGACCGCTACGCGTACCTGGCCGGCATCGGCGTCATCGCCGTTCTCGTCGGTGCCGCAGTCCACGGCGAGGCGCGGCTCCCGAACCCCCTCAGGGTCGGGGCAACGATTGCCCTCGTCGCGGTTCTGGCGGTTCTCGGGAAGCTGACTTGGGATCAGTCCCGCGTCTACCGGGGCGAGATTTCGTTCTACAGCCACATCGTGTCCCTGAATCCGGAAACGTTGTTCGTTCACCACAACCTGACCAAGGCGCTGATCGATGCCGGGCGACCTGCCCAGGCGCTTGCTGTCAGCCGCACGGCGGTAGAACAACGGCCAGACACCGCTGACGTACATGACGCTCAAGGCGCAGCACTCTTTGCCCTGGGCCGCCTGGATGAGGCTGAGAAGAGCTTCCGGCGGGCCTTGGAACTTGACCCCGATGACATGAACACGCGCCACAACATGGCGGAAACGCTGAGGGAACAGGGGCGCTTCGAGGAATCGATACCGTGGTACCGGAGCGTGCTTGATATCGATCCGGAGTTCGAGCCGGCGCATACCGGCATGGGCGAGGCGCTGTTTCATATGGGTCGGTACGAACCGGCCGTGGAGTCACTGCGGAAAGGCGTCTCCTTGCAGCCAGATGCGGCGCCGATCAAATCGTTCTATCTCCTTGCGGAGGGGCTACGAAGACAACACCGGAACGAGGAGGCTATCGAGGCGTATCGGAACGTGCTGGAGATCGATCCCAAGTACGCCGCGGCCCATTCGGGCATCGGCTACGCTTGGCTTGGCCTCGAACGATACGAAGACGCTCTTGCGTCGCTGATGCAGTCGGTTTCGCTTCAACCGGAGTCTCCCGACGCCGCAGATCGTCATGCCGCGATGGGACGCGCCTATCAGCAGCTGGGTCGATGGGAAGAGGCGGCGAATCAATATGAACGCGCTCTCGAGATCGATGCTGACAATGCGACAGCGCTCGATTCGTTCGCTGTGTTGCGTTTCGGTCAGCAGCGCTACGAGGAAGCTCTGTCTCTTTATGAATCCCTGATCAGGATCGGGGAGGACAACGCGCGCCTCCATGCCAACATGGGCGCGACGCTGTACTACTTGGGCAGACCCGATGAGGCGCTCCGGAGTCTCGATTATGCTCTTTCTTCGGATCCCGCCCTGGCCGGTACAGGCTTCGAAGAGATGCGCGACATGCTGCTTCGGCGAACGCGATAGTGAGTGACGACACGGACACGCGAGCTATTCCATCTCGTTGGACGATCCTTCCCGCGTGGACACGACAGCCTGTCCCCGCTGGTTTAGCCCTGTGCGCCATGGTCGCGGTCAGCTTTTTCCCGGCGCTCTCGGCAGGTTTTGTCTGGGATGACCAGATCTTCACTGAGGAGCCGGCAGTCCACGCCTGGTCCGGTCTGTGGACGATCTGGTTCTCCCCGGCCGCAATGATGGAGGAGCACTACTGGCCGGTCCCGTACACGACGTTTTGGCTGGAGCACAAGCTCTGGGGCACTGCGCCGTTCGGCTATCACCTGGTCAACCTGCTGCTGTACATGGCCAGCGTCCTGATGCTCTGGCGCCTGCTGCGATGTATCGCCGTGCCGGGCGCCTGGGCCGTCGCTGCGGTGTTCGCCGTACATCCGATGCACGTCGAGTCGGTGGCCTGGGTCATCGGACGCAAGGACCTGCTGTCCGGCTTGTTCTACGTGGCGTCAGCACTTTGCTGGATCCGTTCTATCGGTGGCCTGGGCGATGGGCGACGCCGGTCCCCTGGCCCCATCGGTATGCTGCGCCCGGGACTCTATCTGGCGGCGTTGGGATTGTTCGTGGCAGCGCTGCTTTCCAAGTCAGCCGCGGTCACGCTCCCTGTCGCCTTCGTAATTCTGCTCTGGTGGAAAAACGGAAGAGTGACCTGGGCGGATACATGGCGAATCGCACCGTTCCTTGCAGTTGCCTTGGCGATTTCCCTTCCCGACCTATCCTTCTACAGCGCGGGACGGGACTTTGGCATCGGCTACGGGGTGGTGGAGCGTGTACTGATTGCGGCCCAGGCCCTTTGGTTCTACGCCGGCAATCTGGTATGGCCCACAGATCTCGCGGTGATCTACCCGATATGGGATATCGCCATCGGTGATCCGTTCGCGTGGGGCTATGTCATCGCCGCCGTCGCAGTCGCGGCGCTGCTCTGGTTCGGCCGACATCGCTTTGGCAGGGGCCCCTTGGCCGGCGTGGTCTTCTTCGCGGTGACGCTGTCGCCGGTGCTGGGCTTCGTGGACCACTACTACATGCAGTTCTCCCTCGTCGCTGACCGATTTGCGTACCTTGCCGGCATCGGTGTCATCTCGGTTATGGTAGGCGCCGCTGTCCATCGCGCGGAGAACCATCCGGATTTTCCGAAGACGGCGGTACTGGTTATCCTGGCCGCCGTTCTCGGGGTTTTCGGAAAGCTGACCTGGGATCAGGCTGGCATCTATCGAGACGACATCACGTTTTACAGCCACGTCATCTCTCTCAATCCGGAGGCGAGATCGATTCACCGCAATCTGGCCAATGCGTTGATCGCCAGCGAGCGTGGGGAGGAGGCACTGGCTGCCAGCCGTATCGCGGTGGAGCAACGTCCGGACTCTGCGGACGCGTATGTCGCTCAGGGTGGCGCGTTCATTGCGTTGGATCGCCTGGACGAGGCAGAAGCGAGTTTCCAGCGTGCGCTGGAACTCAACTCTGATCACGGGGAGGCTCGCCAAAACATGGCGGAAACGCTGAGGGGACAGGGGCGTTACGAGGAATCGATCCGCTGGTACCGCACATTGCTAGACGTCGATCCGGAGTCCATGTCGGCACATGAAGGGATGGGCGAAGCGCTGTTTCGCTTGGGCCGGTACGAACAGGCGGTTGAGTCGCTGACCCGGGCTGTCGCCCTTCAACAGGACCTGGTTCCGATCGCCGTGCATTATTTGCTCGCGGAGGGGTTGCGGAGACTGCAGCGGCTCGAGGAAGCCATCGACGCGTATCGGGACGTGCTGGAGATCGATCCCGATCATGCTCCCGCCCTTGCGAGGATCGGCTATGCGTTGCTCGGTGTCGGACAATTCGAGGAGGCTCTCGCGTCACTGTCGCGTTCGGCTTCGCTGCAGCCGGAGTCCCCCGACGCAGCAGATCGCCATGCCGCGATGGGACGCGCCTGCCAGGCGCTGGGTCGATTGGAAGAGGCGTCGGAACAGTATGAGCTTGCGCTCACTATCGATCCGGACAATGCGATATCGCTCGATGCCTTCGCCGTGTTGCGTTTTGGGCAACAGCGCTACGAGGAGGCTCTGTCGCTCTATGAATCCCTGATTGAGATCGGCCAAGCCAACGCGCAGGCCCATGCCAACATGGGCGTGACGCTGTACCGCCTGGACAGGCCCGAGGAAGCGCTCCGGAGTCTTGATCGTGCGCTCTCCATGGATCCCGCCCTTGCGCGGACAGGCTTCGGGGAGATGCGCGACATGCTGCTTCGGGGAACGCAATAGTGCGTAATGACGCGGACACTGGATCGCAAGCCCTTCCATCGCGTTGGGCGTTCTTTACCGCGTGGGTAACACGGCCTGTCCTTGCGGGTGCTGCCCTCGGCGCCATGGCGGCCGTCAGTTTCTATCCCGCGCTTTTCGCCGGGTTCGTCCTGGACGACAACATCTTCACCGAGTCACCGGTAGTTCGTGCCTGGTCAGGGTTATGGAACATCTGGTTTTCGCCGTCCGACATAGAGAGGGAAGGCCACTATTGGCCGATCCTGTACACGACATTCTGGCTCGAGCACAAGCTCTGGGGCATCACTCCCTTCGGCACCCACCTCATCAACCTGCTGCTTTACATGGTCAGCGTCGTGTTGCTGTGGCGCCTGTTGCGATGCCTGTCGGTGCCCGGCGCCTGGGCCGTGGCTGCTGTATTCGCGGTCCATCCGATGCACGTCGATTCGGTGGCCTGGGCAATCGGACGCAAGGACCTGCTTTTCGGTCTTTTCTACATGGCAGCGGTTCTGTGCTGGATTCGTTCCATACGCCTGGGTGAAATCCCCGGCCGATCCCCGGACGCGATTCGCGTGCCGCGACCGGGACTTTATCTCGCCGCATTGGGGCTGTTCGTGGCGGCCATGCTCTCCAAGTCCGTTGCGGTCACCCTGCCCGTGGCGCTGGGGATCGTGCTCTGGTGGCACAACGGAAGAGTGACGTTGATGGATGCGTTGCGAATCGCACCTTTCTTCCTGGTGGCCCTGGCGATCGCCCTTGCCGACCTGGCCTACTACAGGTCCGGTGGCGACGTCAGCTTCGACTACGGGTTTGCCGAGCGAACCCTGATCGCGTCACAGGCCCTCTGGTACTACGTCGGCAAGCTGTTTTGGCCTGCCGATCTGGCGGTCTTCGCCCCTTTCCGGGACATTGACATTGGCGATCCGCTTGCCTGGGGCTACCTGATCGCGGCGGTCGCTGTGGCGACGCTGCTCTGGTTTGGACGTCATCGGCTGGGCCGGGGCGCCCTCGCCGGTGCGCTGTTCTTCGCGGTGACGCTGTCGCCGGTGCTGGGTTTCGTGGACTTCGCCCACATGCAGATTTCCTTTGTTGCGGACCGCTACGCCTACCTGGCCGGCCTCGGCGTAATCGGGGCCGTCATCGGGATGGCCGCCCACGGAACGAGCGGGCTATCAGATTCCGTCAGAATCTCGGCCGCGGGCATCCTGGTCGCTGTCCTGGCGGTCTTGGGCAAGCTGACCTGGGACCAGGCCGGCATATATCGGGACGAGGTCACGTTCTACAACCGTATCGTGTCCATCAATCCGCAAGCACCTACATTTTACCGGAACCTGGCAGCGGCGTTGAACGATGCCGAGCGACCGGCCGAGGCGCTGACCGCCAGCCGCATCGCGTTGGAACAGTTCCCTGGTTCCGCGAGGGCCCACAATACGCACGGAATCGCATTGATGGCACTCAACCGCCTGGAGGAGGCCGAGGAGAGTTTTCGTCGTGCCCTAGAGCTTGACCCGAGCCACAGGAACGCACGCCAGAACATGGCCGAGACGCGCAGGAGCCAGGAACGCTTTTGGGAGTCTCTGCGATGGTACCGAAGCGTCCTCGACATCGATCCGGAGTTCGCGCCGGCGCATGCAGGTATGGGCTTGGCGCTATACGAACTGGGTCAGTACGGGCGGGCGGTGGAATCACTGCAGGAAGCTGTTTCATTGAGGCCGGGCGCGCTGCCGATCGGTGCGCAGCAGTTTCTCGCCGATGCGTTGTACAGGCAGGAGCGGTACGAGGAAGCCATCGAAAGGTACCGCATAGTGATCGACCTCGATCCTGAGCATGCCGCTGCTCATGCGGGTGTCGGGTACGCGTTGTATCGGTTGAAGCACTACGAGGACGCTCTCGAGTCGCTTGAACGGTCGGTTTCGTTCGAGTCGGACTCGCCCGACAACGCAAATCGTCATGTCGCAATTGGCCAGGCATTCGAGGCGCTGGGTCGAACGGAGGAGGCGGCGAAACACTATCTGCGCGGGTTGGAGGTCGATCCCAGGAGCCTGACGGCGCTCAATTCCCTCGCATGGCTGCACTTCGGGCAGCAGCGCTACGAGGAGGCGCTCCGTCACTACGAAACCCTGGTCGGGATCGACGCCGCCAATGCGCAGACCCATGTCAACATGGCTGCGACACTGGACTACCTCGGTAGACCCGAAGACGCGCTCCGGAGCCTCGAAACCGCCCTGGCCCTCGATCCGGACCTGGCCGATACAGGCCTCGAAGAGATGCGCGACGCACTGCTGCGGGGAACGCAATAGTGCGTAACGACATGGACACCAAATCGCAAGCCGTTCCATCGCGTTGGGCGTTCCTTCCCGCGTGGGCGCCACGGCCTGTCCTCGCCGGTGCAGCACTCTGCGCCATGGTCGCCGTGAGTTTTTATCCGGCGCTCTCGGGCGGGTTCGTCATGGACGACGACATCTTCACGGAGGCGCCAGCGGTTCTCACCTGGTCCGGCCTGTGGGACATCTGGTTCTCGCCTGCCGAGATCGAGCGGGAACGGCACTACTGGCCGGTCGTGTACACGACGTTCTGGCTGGAGCACAAGCTCTGGGTCCTCGACCCGTTCGGCTATCACGTGGTCAACGTGCTGCTGTACATGGTCAACGTGCTGTTGCTGTGGCACCTGTTGCGGCGTCTGCCGGTGCCGGGCGCCTGGGTCGTCGCTGCGGTATTCGCGGTCCATCCCATGCATGTCGAGTCGGTGGCCTGGATCATGGGTCGTAAGGACCTGCTCTCCGGCCTTTTCTACATGGCCGCGGCACTTTGCTGGATCCGTTCAATCGATGGTTTGGGCGAAAGCCGGGGCCGGTCCGTTGGCTTCATCGGCGTGCCTCACCCAGGACTATATGTCGCGGCATTGGGTCTGTTCGTGGCCGCCATGCTGTCCAAGTCGGTGGCCGTCACGCTGCCGGTCGCGTTCGCAATCCTGCTCTGGTGGAAGAACGGGCGGGTCACATGGGCAGATGCGTGGCGAATCGCTCCGTTCTTGCTGGTCGCCCTGTTTGTCGCGGTTGCCGACGTGTCCTACTACACATCCAGGCGGGAACTGAGCTTCGATTACTCACTTCTGGATCGGATGCTGATCGCGGCCCGGGCCCTGTGGTTCTATGCCGGCAAACTGATGTGGCCCACGGACCTGGCCGTCATCTATCCACTGTGGGATATCGACATAGCGGATCCGCGCGCCTGGGGTTACCTGGTTGCCGCCGCCGGGCTCGCGTCGCTGCTCTGGTTCGGCCGCCATCGGCTGGGTCGGGGACCTCTCGCTGGCGCGGTGTTCCTTGCCGTGACGCTATCGCCGGTGCTGGGGTTCGTGGACTTCGGCTACATGGGGTACTCCCTTGTCGCCGAGCGCTACGCCTACCTTGCCGGCATCGGCGTCCTTGCGGTTCTCGTCGGCGCCGCTGCCCACGGCGCGGGCAGGCTGCCGAATCCAGCAAAGATCGCGGCATCGTGCGTGCTCGTCGGCGTTTTCGCTGTTTTCGGAAAGCTTACCTGGGATCAGGCCGGCATCTATCCCGACAAGATCACGTTTTACAACCACATCATCTCTCTCAATCCGGAGGCGCTTGTTTACCGGAACCTGGCATTGGCGCTGAATGACGCCGGACGTTCGGCGGAGGCGCTTGCCGCCAGCCGCATCGCGGTAGAACAACGCCCCGATTCCGCCCGCGCCCACAACTCTCTCGGCGTCGCACTCTTCGGCCTCGACCGGCTTGACGAAGCCGCGGAGAGTTTCCGCCGCGCCGCCGAGCTTGCCCCCGGTCACGAACAGGCGAACCGAAACATGGCCAGGACGCGAATGCAACAGCGTCGATGGGCAGAATCGGCAAGGTGGTACCGCAGGGCACTCGACATTAATCCGGAGTCCGCGGAGCTGCACGCCGACATGGGTGAGGCGCTGTTTCGTTCGGGTCGGCACGAGCAGGCATTGAACTCCCTGGAGACGGCCTTTTCCCTGGCGCCGGACGCGATGTCGGTCAGCGCTTGTCACTTCCTTGCCGAGGCACTGCGGAAACAGGGCCGGAACGAGGAAGCCATCGAACGGTACCGCGACGTGCTGGAGATGGATCCCGATTTCGACTATGCCCACGCGGGGGTGGGGTACGCGTTGGTTCAGTTGAAGCGATACCAGGAGGCTCTGGAGCCGCTCGCGCGGTCGATTTCGCTTCAACCGGAGTCTCCCGCCGCCGTGGATCGTCACCTGGCGATGGGGCAGGCCCTGGAGGCACTGGATCGAACGGAGGAGGCGGCGAACCACTTCGTGCGTGGGGTGGGGCTTGCTCCGAAGAACGTGACGTTGCTCAATGCCCTCGCATGGTTGCGTTTTCGACAAGAGCGGTACGAGGACGCGCTCGGCCTCTACGAGACCTTGATCGAAGTCGGCTATGCCAACGCGCAGGTCCATGTCAACATGGCGGCGGCACTGGACTACCTCGGCAGACCCGCAGACGCGCTCCGGAGTCTCGAAACCGCCCTGTCCCTCGACCCTGCCCTGGCTGACACGGGCATCGAGGAGATGCGCGAAGTGCTGCGACAGAAACAACAATAGGCCGTGAACGTGGCCCCTGGTCGCTGGACAGGGCGCTTGACACGCCAGGGATAGCGTCGGACGATCAGCCGATCGCAAGACGCCCGCAAGGAGTTCGCGCACCGAATGAAAATCCCGGACCTTCGCTCTACCAAGGGCGCGGCTATCGGCGCCTGCGCAGCGATCCTCGTGACGGTTGTGGCCGCTTTCGCCGTTCCCCCCGGGGTATCTGCCATCGACCCCGGTGTAGGTAGTGGTGGCGGTTTCTCCGGGGGTCTTCCCGCCGTGGTGCCCGAAGATCTGAGTGACTTCGCCAGCAGCGGTCGCTGGGGCGTCTCCCTGGAGGACGTGCTGGGGGAGATCGAGGCGGAGAACCTGGAGCGGCGCGGACTGAACCCGGAACTCCGGCGTATGGGGTTCCTGGGCTTCATCGAAACTGTAAACGGTACAGTCGTGCTCCTGGCCGACCCGGAACTCGACGGCGGTGGCATCATCCAGGTGGCGCCGGGCGAGACCGTGCCTGACGGACGCGTCCTGACAGCGGTGACCGACAACAGCATCACCCTGACAAGCAGGTCCGAAGGCACCGACATCGCAGATGGCGAACAGGAGGTGCTGCTTCTCTTTCCGCGCGGAGAGACGAATCCGACAGACGGACGAGACTCCTAGCCGATACGCGGTTCCGTGGCGCGAGCGCGCGCTCTGGTCTCGAGGCAAATTACGGCTCGAAATGCGCTTCGGATAGCATATAGTGCAGTTCGAGCCGCAGTTGAAGGGCAGCTAGATTGACCACGCGACGGATCTCAAAGAAATCCGGCTCGAAGCCGGCAGAGTTCGGTTTCACCGCTACGGTCGCATATTGCCTGGTCATGGCAGCGGCTATCCTTGTAACCGCATGCAGCACCCTCACCGTTGAGCCCTTCCCCGAACCCATACGCCCGCCCAAGGAAGACCCGCAAGCCGCAGCGGCGGCCGATAGCGCGACGACGGCAGTCGAAGAAGCCCGACCCCGAAGCCTGATCAAGTCGAACATTCCCGGCGTCGTCATCCAGCGTACCGTCGCCGAGGGAATCATCGAACAGTTCGGGGAAGATCTCACCGGCGAACCCATCAAGGTCGCCTTTCACGAGACGCCCCTGGTGGCCTTCATAGATGCGGTCTTCGCTGAACAGCTAAACCTGTCCTTCGTCGTGTCCCCGGGCCTGCAGGACAAGAAGGATCTCGTCACGCTACGCCTCACCGAGCCGCTCCCGCCCTCCGATCTCTTCTTCTGGGCACGCCGCACACTGCGCACTTACGGCATCGACATCCGGGAGGAGGGCGGAATACTCACCTTCTTCGAGAGCGAAGAGATCGCCTCCCCCGAAATCCCGCTCCTGATTACCGGCAAGGCGCTGCCGGAAGTGCCCGACACCCACCGCACGATCTTCCAATTGGTGCATCTGCGCGTCGCGAATCCGAACTTCGTGAGCGCCTGGATCAGGCGCGCGTTCCAGGGCCGGGACGTGGAGATCGACTACGAGTCCGGACGCGGCGCCCTGTTCCTGCAGGGCGGCGCGGCGATCATTGCCCAGGTCGTCGACATGATCGAGGTCCTGGACCAGCCTATATTCCAAGGCAAGAACGGTACCATCCTGCACCCGGCGTTTCTGGATGTCTCCACGCTCGCGAACGAACTGACGACCGTGATGGTCCACGAGGGCTACGACATCGGCGTAGGCCGCACGGCCAATGTGACGCTGCTGCCGCTCGAAGCCTCGAACAAGCTCGTCGTCTTCGTCAACGACCCGGCCCAACTTGAGCACCTCGAGAAGTGGGCCAGGATCCTTGACGCCGAGCACCGCGACACGGTGGAGGAAGCACTCTTCAGTTACGAGGTGAGGAACACCCAGGCCGAGGAACTCACCGAGACGCTGAACAACGTGCTGGGTCAGGAGCTGCGTGCGGAGATAGGCGGACCCGGCGGAGCGCCGCCGGGACAGCCGGGACAACAGGTGATTCCCACCGTGATCGCGGTCGGCAGGATCGTCGTCGACAAGAACCGCAACATGATCCTGTTCCGGGGCTCCGGCAAGGAGTGGGACGATATCCTGCAGGTCGTCGAGAAGCTGGACAAGCCCGTGCCTTCCGTGCTGATCGAGGTGCTGATCGCCGAGATCACCCTGACAGACGAGGAGAAGTCGGGCTTCGACTTCCTGTTCCGTAGCAACGTCGATGGCCGCAACGTGCAGGGCGGCACCCGGGGCGGGATCGGCGTCGGCGCCGGCGGCCTGTCCCTGGCGCTCGACAGTTCCGGCCAGACCCGCGCCATGCTGAACCTCTTCTACAAGGACGACCGCGTGGTGATCCGCTCGAGCCCCAAGCTCTTCGTCAAGAGCGGCGGCACGGCGACCCTCGATGTCGGCAACGAGATCCCCGTCATCACGCAGATTTCCGACGAGGCCCGCCAGGTAGGCGGCTCCACCAACATCCTGCAGGACGTCACCTACCGCAAGACGGGCGTCTCCATGCAGATCAGCCCCATCGTGCAGGCCAACGGGCTCGTCGACCTCGAGATCTCCCAGCAGCTCTCCGAGGCGCAGCCGGGCGCCAACACGAGCCTCGCCGGCTCCCCGACGATCCTGAACCGGCAGATCAGCACCAGCCTGACGCTGAAGGACGGCGGGTCCCTGGTCATGGGCGGACTCATCGCCAATAACCGCAGCGCCGGCCAGACGGGCATCCCCGGTCTCGGGCAGATTCCGGGGCTCGGCAGGCTGTTCCGGAGCGACTCCATGCAGGAAGATCGCACCGAGCTTCTGATCATGGTGATCCCCTACGTCGTGGCCACCCACGCGGAGGGTTCGGCACTCACCGAAGAGCTCAAACAGCAGCTTGACTTGCACCGCGAATTTCTGCGTTAATCCCCCTTGGGCGCCAATCCGGGCGCGGGGCAAATCATCGAGGGCTGAAAGCCATCCAAACTGACGCGGAAATTGGACGGAATCCGGGGGATTTTTGCCGCCGGGCGCCGAATATTTCCGCAGAAAAGGCTTGCGATGCTGGACGAAAACGCTATGATTTCCCACGCCTTCATAGGCAGCCTTCGTCTATTGAGACGGGAACGAAATGACTAATTGGAGATTTTCAATGGCTAAAAACACCAACAGAGTGGCGAGCTTGATTGCCTATGTAGCTGCTCTCGGGTTGGCAACTGGCGCGTGGGCCGCACACTGGGAGATATACGCCAACAACCCTGTGGTCTATGCAGCAGAAGTCTTTGGCGGGGATGATCCCGCTGCGGGCGGCGTCACCCTCATGGAGGATGATGCGGCCACGACGGACGACGCCGGCACTCAGATCATTGAGAATGACGAACAGACGAACGTTGATGTCATTCTCTACCTGCCCAACGACGCCAGCGTCACTGTCGGACCGAACTCCGAGATTGAGGTGACGTTTACCCTCACGGGTGCGACTTTCGGACAGGCGGTGAGCTGGACTGACATCCAGACCTTTGGGGCAGACCTTATCAAGGTCGGGGGCTCCCAACAGGACGGACGCAGGAACGACAACAGCGTTGGCCTGAAGGTGAAGTACACTGGCTCCGGCGCCATTACAGTGGCGGATGAGTCAGGCAACGCGGACTTCATGAAGACGGCCATCACGGCTAACTATGGCGTCAGGTTGGGTATTGGGTCGTTGAACGGCTACAGTGGCGCAGGTGCGGTCAACGTGGACGCGGAGTTCAGAGTGACCGACGGTCCGGACAACAACTTCCCGGACGAGCTGGTGGCCCGCAAGGCCGTGGCAGCAGTGCCGGCAGTTACGGACGATCCCACCACTACAGGTACTGATGAGACGGCGGCTGCCATACCCGCCGTTCGCGGTACGTCTGGCATGATCGCCAGCTCCAAGAAGGCCGTGACATTCATGGGTGCCAATGGCGATACCGGAAACATCGACCTCGAAAATCGCGCGAAATTGGCTGCTCCCCAGACACAGGTTGCTGTGGGAAGCATTTCCAGCATGGACGACGCTGGTCCGGTGGAGAAAGACGGCACGACATCCTTCGCAACGGGCAAGGGAGCCGAAGCTGATATTCACATCACTGTGACAGGTATGGTCCGCGACACCGATACCGTCTACTTCGACATTCCCTCCGACGACGGAAAGGGTGGGATGGCACTCAACGGAAAGATGGATGCCAAGGAAGGCCTTACCATCGAGGATGGCGTTGCCACGGGAACCTTCAGGCGCAACGACGGTACTGTGTACTTCGTGCCGGACGGCGAAACCGCGATGACCTCCGGGAAGTTGACCGCGATGTTTGCTGTCGAATACGACGCCACGTCGGTCGTCGATCCGAAGGCCGTCATGGGCGGCGGCAACCTCGTGTACAACGGCGTCGAAATGCAGGCGCGTGCCTACGCCATTCCGCCTCTGTCGCACATGGACGACGGCAACGTCCGCCTCAAGTGTGAAGCTACCGGCGATGCCATGTGCACCGTGTTCCTGGACTGCAACGAGCAGAACGGGATGGCCCGCTTCGGCGAGTTGGGAGACACAATTGCCGCTGGCGCGACTGCACACCTGACGGAAGAAGACATCGCCGACGTACTCGGGATTGACGACTGGACGGGGCGGCTGTCCTGCGACGTGCTGTCAGCCAACAGTGTTTCGGTCCAGGTGCTGGTACGGTCGGGAGAGTCCCTGATCAACAACACCTACGTCGACCACCCGTAAGGGTAGACATTGGGAAGGATCGCTTGACCGCGGTCCTTCCTTCCCGGCTCAATAATCCAGCCCCTTCCCTTCGGTTTCGAAGGGAAGGGGCTTTCTTTTGTCTGGGTTTTGCGTAAGGGACGTGACGGCGCGCGGGAAGAAACCGTTTCGTTGGCTCGCCCTCAATCCTCTTCTCTCCTCAACCAGTGTTCGCATTTGAATAGTTCTCTCTTGGCCGATGCGCCCGCCGCGCGCCCTTTTGGGCCTAGGGATAATGCGGAAACCCGTGTGGGACAATCACCCTTCCTGCTGAATGGACTCGTCGTCCGGCGTAAGATCACGGTCGACATGTTCCTCGGAACGAGTGTCCTGATTGGGGTGATCGGAGCGTAGGGGAGTAGGCGGAACGTGAGCCCGGAGCTTATAGGCATAATCGCGGTTGGTGGCGCGCTGGCGTGTCTGATCTGGCAGAGGGTCCGTTCTCTGGATGCACGCTTGAGTGGCAAGATGGACGCCCTGTCGCGAGACCAGCAGGATCTGCGTGAACGCGTGGCACGCATCGAAGTCTGGCTCGAAGTACTCCTCGGTGGGCGCCGTTCCGTTCCGCAAAATCATGTCGGCGAGGCGGCGGCCGCCGCTCCGGCAATCCCACCTCGAGGATAGCGATCCGTTCTGATCCGTTGCCTGGTGGGCTACTTTCTCAAGATCACGGCGTGAACTTGCGTCCGATCATGGTCCCCTGGTGCGGAACTGTGCTGTGCGGCACGGCCCCGATCGTAAGACTGGGATCGATGCCGTGGCTTCATCCAAAGGGCAGAAGTCGCACGCAGATCGCGGAGATTGCCCATTGTTGACCGGGAACGGCCTCGGGGGATAATGCGGGCAGACAAGGTCCAGGTCGCCAACCTGCGGAGAGCATGTGACCCCCGAACCCGCCACGTTCGACCAGCGATTCATTGAGGCTTTCGAGAACGTCGCCGAGATGCGTTCGGACATCCGCCACATGGATGTCGGCATCTCGACGCTCAAGACCGATATCACGCGCCTGAAGTCGGATGTCTCGGACTTGCAGTCCGACGTATCGGTGCTGAAGTCGGACGTCTCGACCTTGAGGTCCGACGTATCCGAGCTCAAGACCGGCATGTCCGGACTCAGGGTCGAGATGGCCAAATTCAAAGGCGAGATCGGGAGCGACATGGCTGATTTCAAAGGTGAGATCGGGAACGACGTGGCCGGTTTCAAAGGCGAGATCAGGAACGACATGGCCGGGCTCAAGACGGAATTGCTCGACCGGATCGCGGAGAGCGAGCGGGGACTGGTGGATCGGATCTCTGAGAGCGAGCGGGGGCTGGTGGATCGGATCTCTGAGAGCGAGCGGGGACTGGTGGATCGGATCGCGGAGAGCGAGCGGGGACTGATGGGTCGAATCGCCGAGGGCGAGCGGCGCACGGCGGCTCTGCTGTGGCGGCTGTTCGGCGGCATGGTGGCGGTCGCCAGCGCGGCGGTGGCTTGGCTCAAGTACCTGCCCTGAGCGGTGGGCGCATGCGCATTGATGTCTGGCTCGTGGCGCCTGCGTCCGGGCGCAGGATCGCGGAAACTCCCGCGCCGGGTCGCCCGGCGCGCCTGTCGCGAGGGTTGTTGATGTCCGGTACCCACGACACGCGGTCTGACCAGTCATAGCCGTCTTCGACGCGGACATCTCCGGGACCGTTCTGGCGGACTCTCGCCTCGCCGCCCTCTCGGCAGAAGTCGTTGTCGCCCAGGTGGCTGACCATCGTTCCGTCCTGTTTCCCACGGAAGCGGCATATGCGGCCTCCGTCGTGCAGACCCGCGCATGGCAGTTCGCCACGGGCCGCATGGTCGCCCGCGGCGCGCTCGGACGAACCGGCATCGCAGCCCGCGAAGTCCCGAGGCGCGGCCGCCTTCCGGTCTGGCCGCCTTCCGCCGTCGGCAGCATCGCCCACACCCGGACGCTTGCGGCAGCCATAGCCGGCCCGGCGGCAGGCCACGGTGGGCTCGGTATCGACGTGGAGGCCAGGACCGCCGTATCTCCGCAGGTGGCCGGGCGCGTCCTCACCCCCATCGAACGCGCCTGGCTGCCCGCCCCGGAGTGGCGCACCATGGTCTTTTGCGGCAAGGAAGCCGTTTACAAGGCGGTCTACCCCCTGGCCGGCGAGTTCCTGGGCTTCGGCGACGTCGAACTGGACGTCGACCCGGAAGCCGGCGAGTTCCGCGCCCGCTGCCGCCGCAACTTCCGATCCGCCGCAGCCGTGGCGGCCGGTCGCGGATACTGGGCTGTCTACCGCGCCCACTGGCTGGTCGTGTTTCTGATTCCCCGCGATGCCCTGGCGTAGGATGCGTCTCTGGAGTCCCCACCCGTAATCCACCCGTGACCCTGGAGAGGAGGGGAATCCTAGAGTAGCGATCGCGCCCCGACCCAGGTCATGTTGCCTGTCGGTCTGCCTTGCAGAGGGGAGATCGACGGAACGCCGCCCCGGGCAATTCAGGAAGGAGATCCGCCGGCGAGTTCGCGCTCGATCACCTCTCCGTGGGTTGCCTCCACGACAGAGATGTCGAACTGGGTCTGGAGGTTCATCCTTAAATTGCGCGCCGGTGCCGAGATAGCGCCCGACGCGGACGGCCGTGTCGGCGGTGATGGCGCGGTCGCCACGCAGTATGGCCGTGATCCGGTTTGCAGGGACACGGATTGCCAGCGCGAGCTGGTTGGCGCTCATTCCGCGCGCGGAAAGCTCCGCGCGCAGGGTGTGGCCGGGGTGTGTTCTGATACGTGTCATCAGCGTTCTCCAGAACGTTAGCCTGTGTGGTAATTCTCCACGGCGACATCGTGCGCTTCCCCGCTCCTGAACCGGAACGTGATGCGCCAGCGGGCGTTCACCGTCATCGCCCCATTGGCCTCGCCGCGGCCCCCTCAGCCGGTGGAGCTGCACCGCCTGGAGAGCACGAAGTGGCGCGAGTTCCTGGGCCGCATCAAGCGCATCGAGCAGCATTAGCGCGCGGTCGTAGTCCAGTCCACGGAAACCCCGGCGGCTCCCCTCGTTGAACAGCCGACGCGAAGCCGTATCGGCGAAGAGGGGACAGCCATGCATCTGAAGGGGACAGCCATAAAGGGACAGCCATCAGCCGTGAAGGGGACAGCCATTAGCCATGAAGCAGCCATGAAGGGGACAGCAGCCATGAAGGGGACAGCCATGAAGGGGACAGCCATGAAGGGGACAGCCATCAGCCATGAAGGGGACAGCCATGAAGGGGACAGGAGCCATGGAGGGGACAGCCATCGGGTGGGTATTTGCGGCAAGGAAGCCGATAGTCATCTTCCCTGCCAGAGCTGACGCGAAGTCAGCAAGGGCTTGCTATACGGGCTGCAGGACCGAAGAATCCCGCGGATGCGTCTCTGGAGTCTCCACCCCATGCACCTCGATTCCTGCGGGCTGGTCGCGGTCTGGAGAGAGGGCCTGCTCGCGCAGACCGTCTTGCAGGGCAGGACGAAAGGATATCGGCATCATACCCAGTTGATCCGATTCCGCGCCGAGCTTTCGGCAGTCAATTGCATCGCCGAGTACCTGAGAGCGGTGCACGCCGAATCTGTCGAGCGAGGCTATCGATTCGATGTGGGAAAGATCGGTGGCAGTGGATGGGCAGGGCGAATTGAAGTGACCGAGGGCCAGGTGGAATTCGAGTGGAATCACCTGATGCGAAAGCTTGAAGTGCGGGCACCCGAGTGGCACGAACGGCAACTCGCGGCATCGCCGGTGGTGCACCCGTTGTTCCGGGTCGTGTCGGGTGGAGTGGCGGACTGGGAACGCGTCGACTAGTCGACACGCCGGACGACTTACTCGGTTCGTGCCTTGCGCAGGAGCGACTCCAGTTCGGCGACGCGGGCCTCGGCGGCCTTTCGTGCAGCTTGCTCTTTTGCGGCGCGATCTGCCTCCCTTGTGGCGCGGTCTGCTTCCCTTGCGGCGCGATCTTCTGCCTGGGCGTGCGCTTCGACCGACTCCGTGTAGGTGAGCAGATCCTGCCCCGTCGCCGGGTCGTACAGCCGCAGCGCGTTATCCCGGACCACGAGGTGAAGCCCGATCCCGGCGCTCGCGAGGCTCGGCTCTCCCTGGGGCAGCCGCACTTCCGGCAGGCGTTCGTAGCGCCCCCCGCGCAAAACGAATCCCTGCAGCCTCGGACGCAGGTAATCCCCGGTCGGGTCGAACAGGAAGTACTCGCCGACGCCGAGAGACGCGTAGATGCGTTTCTTGCGGCCCTGGTCCTCGTTCCTTGTGCTGCGAGAGGTGATCTCGAGGACGAAGTCGGGCCCCTTCGGCTCGTTCCACAGCAGGTAGGAGTCGCGCACGTGCTTCGGCGTCCCGATGACGACGAAAACGTCCGGCGCCACCACCGCCCGCGGGTTGTTCTCCTCAAAGTAGAGGAACATGTTCGCGCCCACGTACACGTCGTCGCGCTCCCCGAAGTGCGCGCGGAGCGCCAGTGCCGCGTACGTGAGGGGCAGGAACTGTGCTTCGCTCTCGGTCATCGGCTTGCCGTCCGAAGAGGGGTAGTCGATGACGCGCGGCGAAAGCCCGGGTTCGCTCATCGGCGGGTTCTCCCAAAGCCGTTGGACCAAAGGTCGGTCCCGAGGACCGTAGCACAGCCGTCTCGACACCCTCAAGACGGCGGTCCCACCGAGCCGGTACGGTGCCTGGACGAGCCGGTCCGGCACTGCGTTCGCCAACGGAATCACACGGTCGATTGTCCCGCGGCCTTTGTGCAGGCGGCAATGCGCCATCTCTTCAATCGGCGTAGGACATTGCCAGCTGGCGGTGCCGGGCGGAGCGTTGGTTCCTGTCAACCCGCGGATCGTTCGTCGCGTAGGCGCGCGATAGCCTCTTCCCGAAGCTGGCGTTTGAAGATCTTCTCGGACGCGGTCCTGGGCAGGCGCCCGTCGTGCAGCCAGATGTGTTCGGGGATCTTGAATTGCGCGAGGTGTTCGCCCGCGTGGTGCTTGAGCGCCTCAGTGCCGAGATCGGAACCGAGACGCGGCATCACGACCGCCGCGACGGCTTCACCCAGGCGCTCGTCGGGAACGCCGAAGACGGCGCACTCGGCCACCCCGGGATGCTGATACAGGACCGCTTCGACTTCCTGGCAGCCGATGTTCTCGCCGCCCCGAAGGATCATGTCCTTCTTCCGGTCCGTGATGAAGACGAAGCCGTCCTCGTCCATGTGCCCGATGTCGCCGGTGTGCACCCATCCGTCCACCAGCGTCTGCGCAGTCTCCTCCGGCCTGTTCCAGTAGCACTTGAAGTTCATCACGCCCCAGATGCAGAGTTCGCCGGTTTCGCCGCGGGGGACCTCGTCACCGTTCTCGTCGACGACCCTGACCTTGGCCAGCGGCGGCGTGGCGCGGCCGCAGCTCGTCGGGCGCTCGATCAGGGCCTCGCCGCCGATGGTGGTGGCGAGTCCCTGGGTCTCCGTCATGCCCCAGCCGGTGCCGGCGCCTCCCTGGCTGACCTTCTCGTTGATGCCCCTCGACTGTTCCGGCGGCATGGGCGCGCCGCCGCCGCCGACAACCTTGAGGCTCGACAGGTCGAATTTCTCGTAGTTCGGCGATTGCACGAGTTCCCAGGCCATGATGGGGACGCCGTTGAAGCTCGTGATGCGTTCTGCCTCGATGATGGAGAGCGCTTCCTCGGGATCCCACCTGTACATGCAGACCACCTTGCGGCCCTGGCGGAACGACTGCAGGAGCTGGACCACGACGCCGCTGACGTGAAACAGCGGTACGGCCAGGATGATCGCCGGGACGTCGTCGGATTCCGCCAGGCGCCTGGCGAGTTCGGGCCAGAGTAGCCGGCCGATGGTGCCGCTGGCTTCCCAGCAGAGTAGCGCCTGTACGATCGAGCGGTGGATTGAGAGCACGCCCTTGGGGTGCGCCGTGGAGCCCGAGGTGTAGAGGATCATCGCGTCGTTGTCGCCGTCGAGTTGCACCTCCGGCATCGTCGCCGAGACGTTCTCGACGAAGGCTTCCCAGGTGGGCCATCGTTCGTCGCTGCACCGGACGGTGACCAGGTCGATGCCGAGCCGCTCCGCGTCGCCGCCGATCCGTTCGAGCCGCTCGCGGTCGACGAACAGCACCGACAGGCCGCTGTCCTCGATGCCGTAGATCATCTCTTCGGCCGTCCACCAGGCATTCATCGCCACGGCGATCGCACCGATGGACGTGATCCCCATGTAGGCGAACGCCCATTCCGGGTAGTTGCGCAGCGCGATGCCGACGCGGTCGCCGGGCCTGACCCCCTCGGCCAGCAACCGGTTGGCGCACTTCGCCGCGAGGTCCCACGAGTCCTGGAAGGTGTAGCGTTCCTGCTGGTAGACGAGGAAGTCCCTGTCGGCGTAGGCGAGGCCCTCGGCGTACAGGTCGCGCAGGTGTTCCGGGCCGTTGACGAAGGTCGTGAAGTCGACGCCGTTGACGCGCCGCGCCGTGGTCTCGAACGGTTCACCGGGCGCGGTGGCCGCGCGCACCGCTGCGCTGATCGCTGTCCTATCCATCCAGTGTCATCCGCCGGTATCCGTGCGTTGGTTGCTGTTGCGTGCGCGCCGGTCGATCGGGCGCGAGCGGCAGATTCTGGCAAAGAAGGCCCGACGCTACAATTTCGAGGTGGGGACCGGGCGGCGTGGTTCGGGGGGAGCGGTTTGGGGGGGCGGTTTGGGGGGGGCGGTTTGGGGGGCCGTTTGGGCGGAGCGATTCGGCTGGCGCCGGCCGGCGGGCCGTCGCGTCGGACACGGCGCTGGCAGCCGGGATTGCCGCGGGGCAGGAAAGGGTGTGGATCGTCCAGGCTGCGGAAGTGCGATGCTAGAATCTGCGCGTGTCGGCGGGCCTGGGCGGGGGCGAAAGATGGCGTGCCCGAAGGGCCAACAGATTTCGTGGCGCTAGCTGTGAAGACCGACAGGCCAAAGGTCTTTTGCGTCGGCTTCCACAAGACCGGGACAAAATCCCTTGCCCGGGCACTGGAGATTCTCGGCTACCGCGTGACGGGGCCGAACGGTGCCCGCGACCCCCGGATCGCCGAGCATGCCCTGCCCATGGCACTGGACATCGCGTCCCGGTTCGATGCGTTCAACGACAACCCGTGGCCCGTCCTGTTCCGTGAGATGGACGCGGCGTTCCCCGGCGCCAGGTTCATCCTGACGCGGCGTGCCCCCGAAACCTGGATCGCCAGCGTGGTTCGCCACTTCGGGGACGAGCGGACACCCATGCGCGAGTGGATCTATGGGCCGGGGCTGGGGGCGCCCCGCGGCAACGAGCGTGCCTATCTCGACCGCTATCGTGGCCACAACTTGGATGTCATCGAGCACTTCTCCGGCAGGGAGTGCCTCCTCACCATGGACATTACCGCCGGGGACGGCTGGGAGAAACTGTGCGGTTTCCTCGCGATGCCCGTTCCCGACCGGCCGTTCCCGCACGTTAACCGGAGCGACGGGGCGGGCGGGCAGGCGTGACCGCAACCTGCGGGGCGGCCGTGCTAGATCTCGCGATCAAAGACGTCGTCGAGCGTTTCGGCTTGGAGTACGTTCTCCGCCCAGTTTTCCAGTTCGGCCGTTGATGCTTGGTTGAGCCTGTCGGCGATCTGTGGCGCGAGGACGCCGAAACGCCGCTGGAGCTGCCGCTCGAGGACCGCCCGCTCCCCTTCGATGCGACCTTGCCGCACTCCCTGCCGGATTCCCTGCTGCACTCCTTGCTGCATTCCCTGCTGCATCCCTTCGTCGCGGGCCGTCTGTACGATGCCTGCCATGGCTTTGTTCTCCCCGGGATATTGCTCCCTGTACTGCTCGCGCTCATTGTCCGTGAGGCCGGCGTAGATGTCGATGGAGTCGGCGGGGTCATCATAACTTATTGATTCATAAGGTGTTTATGCAATTCTCGGATTTGGTATCCCTTGCTGTAACCCACGGGGGGACAAGGGTAGGGGAGCGGGATCGCCCGGCTGGCGGGGGCTTGGGGGATTGCGGGTACACCAATGTACCCCATGTGCCCAAGGGGCGCGGCAGGAGTTTGCCGGGGTGTTGCATAAACAGGGTTCTGGGTTCCATCTCCCGCCGCGACGCGGGGGGAGTCCGTCGCCGGGTCGCCCATAGGCGACGGTCCGTGCGACGGACGGAACCCAGACTAGGATCGGTCTGGACTCGATCACAAACGCACGTAAGTGATTGATATAATTGACAAAAATCTCCATATGTGCTATTATGTGCTTACCTTGACGCCAATAGTGAAAGTGTTCTACGGGGGGTCAAGACAGCAGCCCCGGTAGGTTGGTAGCCTGCTGGTTCTTTCACTTCCTCCTCCTGCCCAGTTCGCCCGGTGCCTTTCGTTCAGACCGGGGGGCCGGGGTTGCGTTGGTTCGTCAAAACGTTTGAGCGGGTAGCGCGCTTGGAGGATCGCGCCGATCGGGGAGCGTCTAGCCCGGATATCTCACAAGCACATGGAAAGGGACCTCGATTTGTCGGATAATGTGAGTCAAGTCAAACACTTACATCAATAGACAAGGGAGGTCCCTTGAGCACACAGTGTACGCCCGCGCAACTTGAATTTCACGCCTTCGGCCGCCGCGAAGTCGCTGCTCGATTCGACGGGGGCCGGCTCAGCTCGGACGGCGGCGGCGTGCTGCTGCGGGAGGCGGACCGCCGGCTCGGCCTGATGGATCGTATCGCGGGCTGCTTCGCGGACTATCGCGACCCGCGCAAGGTCGAGCACACGGCGGCGGAGCTGGTGGCGCAGCGCGTGTACGGGATCGCGCTGGGCTACGAGGATCTCAATGATCACGACGCGTTGCGCGGCGACAGTCTGCTGGCGCTGATGGTCGGCAAGGCGGACCCGACCGGGGAGCGGCGGGCGCGGGCGCGGGACCGGGGTTGTCCGCTGGCGGGCTCGAGCACGCTGAACCGGCTGGAGCTGGGCGGTTCGCCGGGGGATCGCTACAAGAAGGTTGTCGCGGATCCGGCGGCGCTGGACGACGTGCTGCTGGACATCTTCCTGGAGTCGTTCGCGGAGGCGCCGGAGGAGCTGTGGCTGGACTTGGACGCCACCGACGATCTGCTGCACGGCGGCCAGGAGGGCCGCTTCTATCACGGCTACTACAAGGGCTACTGCTACCTGCCGCTGTACATCTTCTGCGGCGAGCACCTGCTGTGCGCGCGGCTGCGGGCTTCGGACAGCGATGCCAGCGCCGGCAGCGTCGGGGAGCTGGAGCGGATCGTCGGCCGGCTGCGCGGGCGCTGGCCCGGGGTTCGCCTGGTGGCGCGGGGCGACTCCGGCTTCTGCCGCGAGGAGATCATGCGCTGGTGCGAGGACAACCGCGTGGACTACGTGTTCGGCCTGGCGCGCAACCCGCGCTTGGTGAAGCGGATCGGCAAGGCGCTGCGCAAGTCGCGCCGCCGCTGCGCGGCCACGGGCGCGGCGTCGCGGCGGTTCCGGGAGTTCCGCTACCGGACGCTGGACACCTGGAGCCGGTCGCGGCGGGTGGTGGCGAAGGCGGAGCATCTGGCGAAGGGGCCGAACCCGCGCTTCGTCGCGACCAGCCTGGATCGGAAGAAGGCCGGCGCGCAACGGCTGTACGAGGAGTTGTACTGCGCGCGGGGCGACATGGAGAACCGCATCAAGGAGCAGCAGCTGGACATGTTCGCCGACCGCACCAGCGCGGCGACGATGCGCGCCAACCAGCTGCGGCTGCACTTCGCGTCGTTCGCCTACGTCTTGATGCACGGCCTGCGGCGCCTGGGCCTGGCGGGCACGCGCCTGGCCAGGGCGCAATGCGGAACCCTGCGGACCAAGCTGCTCAAGGTCGCCGCGCGGGTGCGCATCACCGCGCGCAGGGTGTGGCTGTCGTTCTCCTCGGTCTATCCGCACCGCGGCGAGTTCGCGGCCGCCGCGGCCGCGCTATGCGCCGGTCCGGCCCGCGCGCCGCCCGCCGCAACCTGACTTCCGACGACCAATTGCCGACCGGCGCCCGCCGCCGGGGATGACACTCGCCCGGGACCGCGCCGCCCGCCGCCGAATGGGCGTTCCCAACCCCCTCGAGGCCCGAAAACCGCTCAACCCCGGCACTGTTCCGACCATCCGCAGGGCCAGCCACTCCCCAGAACGAAGAGAATGATCCCTGGCCGCCTCCTTCAGCCTGATCCGCCAAGTTGGTGAGCGATCCGGGCTAGCGACCCGAAGGCCAAGTGGAAGGGGTGCCCCTTTAGGGGGACCCCTGAAACCCCCTGCCGAGTGGCCTAGGCGCGATCTTAGAGGCTCCAAGCGCGATGCCCGCGTGTCTTGCCGGGATAAGGATGGGTGGGGTATGGATGGGAATAGTGACCCTGTGGGGGTCTCTAAGGTGCGGATCAGGCGGCCTGTGGAGGATGCGGCGCTGCATATGTTCCGGTGGGGTTCCACAAGGCGATTGAGGGCGGCGGCGGATGCCCACCGGCGGGTTACGCGAGGTAGTCACCCCAAGCGGCCATGAGGGTGCGGCGCTGGTCCAGCAGGGTATCTCTGGCGTAGGCGCGTGTGGTCGGGTTGCCCACGCTATGGGCGAGGGATAGAGACACTAGGTCGCGGGCGTGGCCGTTGGTGATCGCCCAGTCCGCGAACGTGCTACGCAGTCCGTGCACTGTGCCCGCGATGCGGTGGCGTTTCATCTGCTGTGCCATTGCGAGTTCATACAGGGGCATGTCTTTCCGGTTGGTGGCGAACACGTGTGTTCCGTGCGGGCTCTTTTCGCGGGCCTGTCGCAGAACGTCCAGGGCGATTTGTGACAGCGGGACCTTGTGGGGTTTCCGGGCCTTCATTCTCTCGGCCGGGATCGTCCATGTGTCGCCGGACACTTCATCCCATCGCATCCCGCGCACTTCGTTGGAGCGTGTGGCCGTCAGCATGAGAAAGCGGAGGGCGAGCGCGCCTATGCTTCGCGCCACGAGCTTGTTGTAGGCGGCTGGTGCTTCGCTAGGTGGGAGGGCCTTGAAGTGCTGCGTCTGGCGGTTGATGGCCGGTAATGCGGCGTTCAGTGCTTCTCCTGCGGGGTTGGATTCGATGGTGCCTTTGGACATGGCTAGATCGAGGATCGCGCGTAGGAGTGCGCGGGTCGCCTTGGCGGTGGTGTTCCCGTTCTGGTACATGGGCCGGAGGATGGAGAGACAGTCTTCCGGGCGGATGCCATCAACGCGGATGCGGCGAAGGGGCGCGAGCTTTTTCAGTTGGGTGCGTTTGGTCTTGGCGGTGTTGGGACTCCACTTGGATTGGTGGAGCTTTACGTACTCGTCCAACAGTTCTTCGAAGCGGGGAGCCTTCGGGGTTCGTGGATCGTTGCCGCGCATGACGTCGGCTCGGTTCTGGAGTGCCAGCCTGCGGGCTTCCGCGAGCGCGATGCAGGGATAGCTGCCTAGGCCAAGGTCGCAGCGTTTCCCTGCGATGGTCAGGCGCTGAATCCATTGTTTCGACCCGGAGGGCTGAACGGCGAGCATGAGTCCGTGCTGTCCGTCGCTGTACCGCTTGACGCGGGGCTGTGGTTTGAGGGATTGGCAGGAGCGGGCGGTTAGGCGGGTCATGGGCGGCAGGTCCGGCGTTTCGATTTCCCGGATTTTACCCCACAGTACGTGGGATTGTCAAAGCATGGTGTCAGGTGGCTTAGTTGGAGACTATTGACATTTATCGTGGTAGGACAGTTAGTTACGTGTCTAAACGTTTAGACACGTGGATATACATGTACTTGTCGATGAAATCGAGGTACTTCGCCTGCTTGCTGCCGTCCGGTTCCAGCGCCAGCAGACCGCGGACGGCCTGCCCGTACACCTCGACCCTGCTGATCTCCCCAGAGCGCATGTTGGGCAGGTTGACGCGGGCCACCAGGTTGTCGCTTTCGAGCCAGTGCGCGGCGGGCATCTCGCCGATCGCGCAGACGAGATAGTCGAAGGTCAGATAGGGGCGCCGCTCGGTGCGCAGGACCAGCGATCCGGGCGCCCGGCCGGTGTCCCGCAGGAAGATCGTCACCGGCACCACGCGCTCGGTCCGGAACATGAGGGCGAGGTCGAGGCAGTACTGCGCCAGCCGGTGCGGCGAGAACCTGCTCCAGTCCGATTCTTCCTCCATGACGAACAGGATGGCGCTGCGGCGATGATCGCTCCACTGCACCAGCAGCGGCGTATCGAGTGCCCGGAAGCGGTCCCCGAGGCGCTCCTTCAGTTGCTCCTGCCGGACGGGGACGACTTGCGCCGCCTCTTCCGGCGCTGGCGCCTCTTCCGGCGCGAACAACGCCAGCGCCTCGCGCGGATAGTCGACGATGAGGTTCTTGAAGTTCTGGTCGTGACCGGCCGGGTTGGCCATGACTGCGCCTGTTGTGTGTTCGGTCGAAAGAATGGGTCAGGTGGTGCCCGCTGCGTAATAGCCAGACACGGAAAAACGTGTGGGCAATCTGCCCAAAGCGGGTGAGCCGGTTCATCCGAGCGTCAGCCAGAGCACCAGCCGCAAAAAGCCAAAAAGGACCGAAAAGGACAGCCACAAGCCGAAGGGACCAAGCCCCAAAGGAACAGCCACAGCCCCAAAGGGACAGCCACAAGTCGGAGGGACCAGGTCAGCCGCCCCCGGATCAGTACTACGCGGACAACCTGATCGCGTTGGTCGAGGCCGTGCTGCTGTCCCAGAACAATGGGTGTCCAATTCGCCGGGAGATATGGGTGTCCCAGAACGATGGGTCTCCAATTCGCCGGGAGACATGAGTGTCCCAGAACGATGGGTGTCCAATTCACGGGGAGATATGGGTGTCCCAGAACGATGGGTGTCCAATTCGGTCGGGCGATGGGTGTCCAATTCGGTGGGGTGCGGGCTCCGCCACAGGCAATCGCTGAAGGCGCTGTAGGAGATCTGCCTGGTGGGTGTGCATCCGGATTTTGTGTGTGTCCCCGAGGGGAGGATTAGAACGATGGGTCTCCAATTCGCCGGGAGACATGAGTGTCCCAGAACGATGGGTGTCCAATTCACGGGGAGATATGGGTGTCCCAGAACGATGGGTGTCCAATTCGGTCGGGCGATGGGTGTCCAATTCGGTGGGGTGCGGGCTCCGCCACAGGCAATCGCTGAAGGCGCTGTAGGAGATCTGCCTGGTGGGTGTGCATCCGGATTTTGTGTGTGTCCCCGAGGGGAGGATTTGTGTGTTCCCCGAGGGGAGAACATGTGTCCCCGAGGGGAGAGGCGGGTGGACTGTATATGCGTACATTAGTCGCTATAATGCGGTTCGCCTTCCCGTGAGACATGTCGCACGCCATTGCCGGAACTCAGCCCTGGTCAGCCGCCACCGGATCACTACTACGCGGACAACCTGATCGCGTTGGTCGAGGGCGTGCGGCAGCAGTACGGGGACATATTGACGGCGGAGGAGGCGGAGTTCGGGGAGGGCATCGTCGCGATGCCGGCGAACGCGCAGCGCCTGCTGGCGCGCTTGATGTCGCGCAAGGGTCCCCTGGTGCGCGTCGACTCGCTGAACTTTCGGGAGATTGACGATACGCCGGCCGCGCTGGGATACCTCGTCGCGGAAGGGTTCGTGTCGCGGTGCCCGGAAGCGCCCGCGGCAGAGCTTGCCCGGCTGCTGACCCGCGCGGAGCTCGCACAGTGTTTCGGCGATGCGCTGGCTAGCGGGGGCGAGCCGGCCGCAACGGACAACGGATCCGGTTCGGGGGCTCCGGGCGTGGTTCCCGGGCGCAGCGCCGGCGCCCCGCCGATGCGGTCGGCAACTCGCAAGCGCGAGTACCTGGAGTGGATCGAGCGCAGTCTCACCGACGCCGACGTGCATCGGCGCGTCGAACGGAGCTTCCCGTGGGTTGCCCTGGACGGGGTGGAGCGGCTCGATCTGTACAGGCTGCTGTTTTTCGGGGACAGGCATCGCGACCTCTCGACCTTCGTCCTGCGCGACCTGGGTCTTTCCCGGTATCCCGAGTACGAACTGGCCCGCGAACGGCGCCTGTTCGCCGATCGCGCGGCGCTCGACGCCTACAGGGCGCTGATTGGCCTCGGTGACCACATCGACGAGCTGGGCGCGAGGCCACCGGCGGATGCCGCGATGCCAGCGCTCGAGGCACTGTGGCAGCCATTCGGGAACCGACTTTTCGAGCGCCGCCGCAGCCGCATCCTCAACCGGCTTGGCCGGGGGCTCGAAAGGGTTGGCGAGTTCGACGCCGCACTCGCCTGCTATGCGCGCTCCAGCATGCCGCCGGCGCGGGAGCGCAGGGTGAGAATCCTCAAGCGCCTGATGGACACCCATGCCGTGGATCGGCTTCGCCGAAAGATGCGCGAACGCCCGATCTGCCCGCAGGAGGCGGATTTCGCCGCCCGTTTTGGAACGCGGCGACGCCGCGCATGGCCCCGGGAAACCGTCGTGCTGGACGTGCCGGACATGGCGCGCGTCGAAGCGGCGGCAGCTGCGGTCCTCACTGCCGACGAAGGCTGTGCGTGGCACCTCGAGAACGCGCTGCCCATGGGTCTCTTCGGTCTCGCCTACTGGGACTGGGTCTTCGCTCCCGTGGAAGGCATGTTTGTCAACGCGTTCCAGACCGCCCCCATCGACCTCTTCTGGCCCGACTTCCTCGAAGCCCGGCGCGGCCTCTGCCCGGATCCCCTCGAAAGCGACGACGAGACGCTCCGGGCGTCGCTGCTCGATGCTTGCCGCACGCATCGGGGCGTGGCGAACCGGCTGGTCGACTGGCGCGTTTTCGATGAGGACACGCTTGCCCGGCTGCTTGAGGGCCTGGGGCTGGACACCGTGCGCAAGCTCGTCGGGTTCGCGTCGTCGGACCTCGACAACGCGCGAAGGGGCTTTCCGGACCTGACCGTCGTCTACGCTCCCGGCCGCTTCGAGTTCGTCGAGGTGAAGGGGCCGAACGACCGGCTGCGGGACGACCAGTACCTGTGGATCGAGCGGCTGCGCGCGGTGGACCTTCCGGTCCGGGTCGCGCGATGCAGGTGAGCGACGCAACCGGACCGGCGGCGAACGGGACGACGGCCCCCGACGCGTCAGGTCCGGTATCCGCCACCGTGGCCGTCCGGGACCTGGCGGCCTTCGTGCACCGGCGGGGCGACATCCATTATCGCTACACGGCAAGCGCCACCGCCCAGGAGGGCATCAGCGCGCAGCGGCGGGCGCAGCCGGAGCGAGAGGGCTATCGGCGGGAGGTGCCGGTGGCGGTGACGGCCACCCGCAATGGCGTCGAGCTGCGCATCAGGGGCCGCATCGACGGGATCGACGACGGGGCGGGCGTGATCGAGGAGTACAAGACCACGCGTTCCGAGGTGGCGGACCTGCACGACCACATCGGCCATCTCCACCTGGCCCAGCTCAAGCTGTACGCGGGCCTCGTGAACGCCATGGAAGCGCGACCCGTGAACCGCGGCGCATGGCGGCTGCGGCTGATCTACCTGCACCCGGACGATGGCGCCGCCAAGCATTTCGAAGAGGTGCATGGCCGGGACGAGCTGGCAGAGTTCCTTGTCGACACGATCGCGGACTACACCGCCTGGCTCGCCCGGACGGCGGCCCGGGTTGCGCGGCGCAACGCGCGTCTCGGCGGGCTGCAGTTCCCGTACCCGGAGTTCCGGGACAGCCAAAGGCGCCTCGCCAGGGGCGCCTACAGGGCGTTTCGCGACCGCGAGCAGTTGCTGGTGGAAGCGCCCACGGGCAGCGGCAAGACGGCGGCCACCGTGTACTCGGCATTGCGCGCTATCGGCGAGGGCGTGATTGACCGCGTCGTCTACCTGACCGCGCGCACCACCGGCAAGCAGTCTCCGACGGAAACCCTCACGCGGTGCGCGCTCGCGGAGCGACGAAGGGACAGCCACGAGCCGGAACGACGAAGGGACAGCCACGAGCCGGAACGACAAAGGGACAGCCACGAGCCGGAACGACAAAGGGACAGCCACGAGCCGGAGCGGCGAAGGGACAGCCACAAGCCCGAGCGACAAAGGGACAGCCACAAGCCGGAGCGGCGAAGGGACAGCCACAAGTCGGAGCGACGAAGGGACAGCCACGAGCCGGAGCGACGAAGGGACAGCCACAAGCCGGAGCGACGAAGGGACAGCCACGAGCCGGAACGACAAAGGGACAGCCACGAGCCGGAGCGACGAAGGGACAGCCACAAGCCGGAACGACGAAGGGACAGCCACGAGCCGGAGCGACGAAGGGACAGCCATAAGTCGGAGCCACGAAGGGACAGCCACAAGCCGAAGCGACAAAGGGACAGCCACGAGCCGGAGCGGCGAAGGGACAGCCACAAACCCGAGCGACAAAGGGACAGCCACGAGCAGGAGGTGCAAGGGGACAGGCACACGCGGGGCCAAGGGGACAGCCACAAGCGGGAGGAGGTGCAGGGGCACGAGGAAGAACCGACCTCCTCCGTCGTCCTCACGGCGAAACGGGACATCTGCTTCAACCCCGAGGAGCCCTGCGATCCGGCGCGCTGCCGTTACGCCAGCGGCTACTACGACCGCATGCGGCCGGCGCGCGACGCGCTGCTAGCCGCGGGCGTGGCGACCCGCGAGACCATCGAGGCCATCGCCAGGCGCCACACCGTCTGCCCGTTCGAAATCAGCCTCGATGCCGCGGCCTGGGCCGACGTCGTGGTGTGCGACTACAACTACGTCTTCGACCCGGTGGTCAGGCTGGAGCGTCTCGCGGCGCCACCGTTCAGCCGGGTCGGCCTGCTCGTGGACGAGGCGCACCAGTTGGGCGATCGCGTACGCGGGATGCTGAGCACGTCCTTGAAGCGCGGGGCGGTGAAACGCGCGCTCGCCGAAGCGCCGCCGCTGGACATCGCCCGGCGGCTTCGCGCCGTGGACCGCGCGCTGCTCAAGCTGCGTCGGGATGCCACCGGCACCGAAAGCGGAAGCGGTGACCTCACGGGGATTCCCGGTCCGAGCGATACCGACTTGCAGTCTCGCAGCGATCCCGCGGACGCGGAGTCCCGGATCGCGGAGCCGAAGGCCCTCCTGCGCGCCACCGGGCGGCTGCTCGAAGCCGCGGTACAGACCGATCTCGGGTCGTATCCCGCGACCAGCGAGTTCCTGTTCGACTGTTTTCGGGTCCAGGAGGGGCAGGGCTGGCGCGACACCGAGAACTACTGCGACCTGCTCGTGACGGACCGCCGCAACATCGAGGCACGGATGGTGTGCCTTTCCCCCGCACCGCACATCGACGCCGTGCTGCGCCGCTACAACGGCGCCGTGCGGTTTTCCGGCACCGTGTCGCCGCTGCCGCTGTTCCAGGCCATCCATGGGCAGGACAAGCCGGACGGCTCCCGCGCCGCGCGGGTCTGTCCCGAATGGGGTTCGAACCTGGGGGTCTTCACCGTCGACGACGTGTCGACCTACTACCGGGACCGCGCTGCTTCGAGGGACGCGCTGGCGGGCGTGGTCGAGGCGGTGATCGGCGCGGCGCCCGGCAACTACCTCGTCGCATTCCCGTCGTTCGCGTACCTCGACCTGGTGGTTCCCCGGCTCGAGGCCGTGGCGGAGGTCGTCGCCCAGCGTCCCGGCATGACCGATGCGGAGAAGCGGGCGTTCATCGGGCGTCTATCGGAGCGGAACGAAACGCATGCCGGCAATGGCGCCCCTCGCGCACATGCGTCGCGCATCGGCGCCGCCGTCCTGGGCGGCATGTTCGCCGAGTCCGTGGACTTCGACGGCGGCGCCCTGACGGGTGTGATCGTGGTCGGCGTCGGCCTCGCCCCGCGGTCGCTGGAGCGGGATCTCATCGGTGAGCGCTTCGGCGCGGACGGATTCGACGTCGCCTATCGCCAGCCGGGAATGACCCGCGTGGCGCAGGCGGCGGGCCGCGCCGTGCGGGGCGTGGGTGACAGCGGCGTCGTGGTGCTGGTCGATCCACGCTTCGCGCAAGTTCCCTGGAGCGCGTTCTTCCCGCGGTACTGGCGGCCCGTCGCGGCAGGGCGCTGCGAAATCGGCGCTGCCGTGGCGTCTTTTTGGCGCGCCCGGTGGTAACCTCACGCCATGCGCAGGCGCACCAAGATCATCTGCACCGTCGGTCCCGCGACCGCGGAATATCCGATGCTCGAACGCATGTATGCGGCGGGCATGGACATCGTGCGGCTCAACATGTCGCACTCCGACCACGTCGAGGCGCAGAAGATCATCACCTGGATCAAGACGCTCAACCGCAAGGTCAAGTACCCGGTGCCGCTGCTGCTCGACACCATGGGACCGGAGATCCGGACCGGTGAACTCGAGGCGCCGATGCGTCTCGAACCCGGCAAGGAGGTCTACCTGACCGTGAGCCCCGCCTCCGGCGAGGAGGACGGGAGCCCCTCGGATTGGCCGGCGGACGAGATCCATGTCAACTACCCGGAATTGCCGGAGGCCGTGGCGGTGGGTAACACCGTCACCCTGGACAACGGCCTCATCAATCTCGAGGTGCTGCAGAAATCGGCGCGCGGGCTTCGTTGCCGCATCGTTGACGGCGGCCACCTGGGCAGCCGCCGCCACATCAACCTGCCCGGCGTGCACGTCAACCTGCCGGCGATCGCCGGCAAGGACCGCGAGGACATCCTGTTCGGCATGGAGCACGACCTCGACTTCCTGGCGCTGTCGTTCGTGCGGACCGCCGACGACATCGCGGCGGCGAGGGAACTGCTGGGCAACAAGACACTCAAGATCATCGCCAAGATCGAAGACCGGGAGGGTCTCGCCAACGTGGAGGAAATCACCCGGGCCGCGGACGGCGTGATGGTGGCGCGGGGCGATCTCGGCATCGAGGTGGATATCGCCGTCATGCCGAACATACAGCGAAACCTGGTGCGGACCTGCGCCAGGCTCGGCAAGCGCTGCGTCGTCGCGACCCACCTCCTCGAGTCCATGATCGAGAACCCGATTCCGACGCGCGCGGAAGTGACCGATGTCGCCAACGCCATCTACGAGGGTGTCGACGCGATCATGCTCTCCGCCGAAACCAGCGTCGGCCGCCACCCGGTGCGCTGCGTGGCGCAACTGTCGCGCATCGCCTCCACCAGCGAGCAGTTTCCGGGCCTCGGATTCGCCGCCGACCTGGTCGCGGACACGGACAAGCACCACGTCGCCAAGGCCGCGGCGGGCCTGGCGGAGGCCATCGGCGCCGCTGGCATCGTGGTCATTACGCGGCGCGGCGTGATGGTCGACCTGGTGACGAGTTGCCAGCCGCCGACGGTGCCGATCTTCGCTTTCTCGAACAACAGCCAGACACGGCGGCGGCTGATGCTGAACCGGGGCGTGTTCTCGCATCGCACCGCGTTCTCGACCGTGCCGGAGAAGACGATACAGACGGCGCTCAACGTATTGCAGGAGCGGGAGGACATCCCCGCGGACGAACGTGTCGTGGTGATCTCCGACGTGCTCGCCGAGAAACGCGTCGATGCGATCCAGATCCGTGCAGTGGGAGGATAGCCGCACCGGACGAGGATCGATGGCCATGCGCAGACTTCGCTTGATCGCAGGCAAACGCACGCTGTCCCCGCTTCGCGGGAATCGCCTCTTCGCGTCCCATGGCGCCCTGCTCTGGGCCGCTCCCCTATTGCTCGCTGCCGTCGCCGATGCCGCCGAGAGGCGCATCGAACTGTCCAACGGCGATGTCTACGAAGGCGAGGTGGTGAACGGTGTCAGAAGCGGGTTCGGGACCTACATCACCGCTGCCGGCCACCGCTACACGGGGTATTTCGAGAACAACCGGATGCATGGCGAGGGGACATTTCGCTGGCCGGACGAGCGCGTTTTCGAGGGCGCGTTCGTCAACGGCCTGCGCAACGGCGAGGGCACCCTGACCTGGCCGGACGGCCGCGTATTCGAGGGCACCTTCGTCAACGACCGCCGGGAGGGGATGGGGCGGCTCAAGTGGCCGAACGGAAACGTCTACACCGGCGAGTTCAGGAACAACTCGATCACCGGGCGGGGTACGCTCGTCATGGCCAACGAGGATGTCTACGCGGGCGAGTTCGTCGGCGGCGAGCGGACCGGCTGGGGCGAGCAGACCTGGCACGACGGCAACCGCTACGTCGGGCAGTTCGACGCGAACCGTCGGCATGGCCTGGGCGCGTACTACTGGCGGGACGGGACCGTGTACCGCGGGCAGTTCGTGGACAATCGAATGCAGGGGTTCGGCGTCAAGTCCGCGCCGGACGGCGAGCGTTACTTCCAGCACTGGCAGGACGGCGAACTCGTGGACGAGACGCCGGTGGCGGAGAACCCGCGCTGCGCGCTGGTGCTGGAAGGGGAGGCGTGGATGTTCGCGAGCGCGGACTGCATCAACGGTCTCGCGCACGGCGCCGGCATAGCGGTGCGCCTCGACGGCCAGGCGTACGTGGACGCCGGGCGATTCGTGCTCGGCAACATGGTCGCCGGCGAGATGCGCTGGCTCATCGCGCCGGACGGGGCCGGGCGGTAGGGACGGAGCACCAGGTGGAGATTCCCGGTTTCAGGGTCCAGCGGGAGGTCGGCCGCGGCGCGGCGTCGATCGTGTATCTCGCCACCTGGGGGGACATGGGCCGCGAGGTCGCGCTGAAGGTCGCGGTGGGCGAGGCGGCGCAGGACCCGGCAGTCCAGCGGCGCTTCGCGCATGAGTCCGAAATTCTCGCCGGCATCGACCATCCGCACGTCGTCAAGGCCTACGAGGCCGGTGCCGGCATGTGCCCGTACATCGCGCTGGAATACCTCGATGGCGGGGACCTGGTCGCCCGCATGGGCCGGGGAATGTCGCTGCCCGATGCCGTGCGCGTTGCGAAGCAGGTCGCCCTGGCGCTCGACGCCCTGCGCGGCCACGGCATCGTGCACCGGGACGTGAAGCCGGAGAACATCCTTTTCCGGGGCAGGGAAGAGGCGGTGCTGACGGATTTCGGCATCGCGGCCGAGACGGGTGCGCAGCCGCCGTCCGGGACGGTCCCCGGCACGCCCGGTTACATGAGTCCGGAGCAGGCGGCCGGCGGTGCTGTGGATAGCCGGTCCGACCTCTACAGCCTGGGGGTCGTCTTCTACCTCATGCTGACGGGTGAGGCTCCTTCCGGGTCCGGCAGTACCGCGGCCCGGGGAGCTATCCGCCTGCCGGAACCGCTCTCCGCGTACCGTGACGTTCTCGCCCGGTGGCTCAGGAAAGACCCCGACGAGAGATTCCAGACCGGCGCCGAAGTGATCCGCGCGCTGGATGCGGTCGAGGTGCGGGAACCGGCACCGATCGCGGCGGTGCGGATCGATCCGATCGACACCGGCGAGATTCAGGCCGTGGCGGGAGCGGCCTTCGCGGCGACGACGGTTCGCGCATCGGTCCCGCGCGCCCCCCGGCGCCGCGCGGTTTCCGTGGCCATCGCGTCGATGGTGGTGGCCGCCATCGCGCTGGTCGGTTATTTCGGCGTCGCCGAGCGCGCGGCGATCGCGGACTTCCTCGCACGCACGGGGTTGACCGAGGATGTCGCTTTGACCTCGGCATGGAAGTCCGCGGAGGCGCTGCGCCTCGATCCGAACCAGTCCCTGGCGGCGATCGTGGCCGCTTACCGCCGCGTCCTCGACCGGGACCCGGCGCATGACGGCGCGCTGGGGCGCATATCGACGGTTGCCGCGGCCTGGAAGCGCGACATCGATGCGGCGCTTGAGGCGGACGACCTGGCGCTGGCGGACGCGAAGCTCAACGAGTCGCTGGGGGTCTTCCCGCAGGATGCGGAACTCGCGAACCTGTTCGAGCAGTTGTCCGACCGGCGCCGCGCGGACACCATCATGCAGGACACCAACGCGCTGCTTGCGAGCCAGGGCATGTCGCACGAACCGTCGGCGTCTTCGGCCACCCAGGCTTACCACGAGGTGCTGCAGCGCCTGCCCGATCACGCCGGGGCGCAGATGCGGCTGAACGAACTCGCGGGGCACTACGCGGGACTGGCGGAGCGCGCCGTGGTGGAGGGAGACGTGGCCGGCGCCATGGACAAGCTGGGCCGCGCGGTGGCCGCCAACCCGGACTACCCCGCCCTCGACGGCGTGCGCGCGCAGATCGCCCAGGCCGCTACCGTGCAGGCGGAAATCGACGAACTCCTGAACCGGGCCAGCGCCTATCGGGCGGCCGCCGCGCTGGTCGATCCGCCGGAGGCGAACGCGGCAGAGATCTACCAGCGCGTCCTGGCAACCGACGAGGACAATGCCATCGCCCGCCAGGGCCTGCTGGAAATCGCCGCCAGCGCCCTTGAGCAGTTCGGGGAGTATCTTCGCGCGGGCAACCTGGAGGCGGCCAAGCAGCTCACCGACCGCGCCACCGTGGTGAGCCTGGGAGAAGTGCCGGTCAACGAGATGCGCACACGCTACGACGCCGAGATCGAGCGGCTCGAGACCGTCGCGCGCGTGCTCGCCGAGGCGCACGAACTGTTCGCCGACGGCTGGCTCACCCTGCCCGCGGACGGCGGCGTCGTTGCCAGGTTGCGTGAAGTACTGCGGCTGGATCCGGACAACGGCGAGGCGGCGGAACTCCTGACCCGCACGGCGCAGCGTCTCGCGGCCGCCGCGCAGGACGCGCATGCGTTCAACCTGATGGACGATGCACGCCTCTACCTGGACCTGGCCCTGACGGTCACCCCGGATGTCGACGAGTGGCGCGTGTTGCGCGAGGCCTGGGCGGCGTCCGCCGACGCTGGCTGATTCGACCACCAAGAGCGGCGGACGCGCCCGCTATCACTGCGCCTCCTGCAACCGCACATGAAGGCGGGTGCCCTCGAAGGGGCGGTTTCCGCTTTCGAGGATATCGAGCGGCGTCTTGCCGGTGGAGGTCCTCGCCGCCGGGTCCGCCCCCAGGTCGAGCAGGGCCATCGCGACGATGTTGTTACCCTTGTACGTCGCGACGTGGAGCGGCGTCAGGCCGTGTTTTCCCGGGACGTCTATGGCGATACCGGTTTCGGCCATGATCATCCGGATCGCGGCGGTTGTGGCGGATTCGCTGCACAGGGAACGGTCGTGCGCCATGCTGTGCAGTATCGTGTCCGGCGGCTCGTGCCACGACCGCAGGACGAGCCCCCCGTCGATCATCGCCTTGATGGTATCGAGATACGCATCGTCATCGTCGCACGACGTGTACCCTCTGAACAGTTGCCCAATTGCCCGTGCCGGATCGTCCACTTCCACGTTGGGGTCCGACCCCGCTTCCAGGAGAACCGGAATGATCTCGTGGCAGCCGTCCGTCGCGGCGTCCCATAGCGCCGTCAGGCCGAACGAGCCCTGCGCCCCGACATCGAAACCGGCGCGCAACGCCTCCCTGACCGCCTCGATGTCGCACTCCTGCATGATCGTCCAGGTGGTCGTGTCGCTCATGAAGACAAGCCGGTCCTCCGAGCCGTCGGGGTTGCGGCGCAGCCATGGCCCGTTGCGCTTGCCCTGAAGGTATGGCCCCTCTTCCCGGGTGCCATCCGCCTGCGTGATCACCCACGGCCCCTGCTGCCTGCCGTCCACGTAATGTCCTTCCTGCCGCTGGCCACCCGCGAACTGGAGTACGGCGGGGCCGTGCACCCGTCCCTCCTCGTACGTCCGCTCAAGGCGGTGCCCGTCCGCATGCCGTTGCACCCAGCGGCCGTGCTGCCTGTTTCGCACGATTGGGCCTTCGAGCCGGGAACCGTCCCTGCGAAGAATCACCCACTCCCCCTGGGCGTGGCCGTCGACATACGAACCTTCGTGCCGGGCGCCCGCGGGGTCGATGACCGACCACTGGCCCTCCCGCTTGCCGTCGACGTAGGTTGCCTGGGCCTGCCACGTATACGAGACGCCGCCCATGGTCCGCTGCAGCGTGGCCGGCCCGGTTCCCGAGAGCCTGCCGTTCGGACAGTCCGCCGAGCCCTCGAACGTGAGGACCACGTCGGTGTGCCCGATGGGTTGCAGCACGTGGCAGCGCGGGCGTCCTTGCACTTCCAGCCAGCATGGCTCTCTGTCCGCCGCATCGGCGCACTGCGGTTCGAGTGCGTCCGATTCCGTCGCCGCTTTGCCGTTGTACGAGACGGCCCAGACGATGCACAACAGGGCGAGCGAGGTTTGTATGCCGGTCATGCGCGATCCTCCTTCATCCACTCAAGTACCAGAACCCGCGGGGCACCACAAGCGGGCGGGAGCGCGTGGGCGTCATCCATGCGAGATCCTGGTGCGGCGCAGAGGCAGGGAAGCCTGGACGCCTTGGAGCGGGTTGGCGTACCGTGGCGGCCTGTAGTGGAGAACCGGTGGGAGGTTCGATGACAATCGTTCAGGGACGGTTTTCCTGAGGGCGTGATGGCATGACCGGCGCAGACCAGGTGGCCCCGGGATCCGTTGCGCTTCGGCGGCGCCTCGTTCGCATGGCCCTTGCCTGTGTGCACCGGGAGTACCCGAACCGTATCGGTCACCTCCTTGAATCCGACGCGGACGTTCTGCCTCCACGCCGGCTTACCCCCGCCTTTTTCGGCTGTTTCGACTGGCACAGCGCGGTCCACGCGCACTGGCTGCTCGCGCGGCTCGCCCGCCTGGACGGCGATGCGGACCATGCGCCGGAGGCAAGGGCCGCGCTGGCACGGGCACTCACGCAGCGGAACATCGCCGCCGAACTCGACTACGTGGCGCCGCGGCCCGCGTTCGAACGCCCGTACGGCATGGCATGGCTGCTGCAGCTTGCCGCTGAACTGCACGAGTGGGATGACCCGGACGCACGTGCCTGGCGCGAGCGGCTGCGTCCCCTCGAGGACCATGCCGCCTCGGTATTCGAGGACTGGCTCCCCAGGCTCCCGTACCCGGTGCGGACCGGAACCCACGACCAGACGGCGTTCTCCCTGGGGCTGGTGCACGACTGGGCACGGATCACGGACGCGGCGGGACTGCGGGCTCTCGTCGAACGCCGCAGCCTCGCGTTCTTTGGCGCGGACGGGGACGCGCCGCTGGCGTATGAGCCGTCCGGCCACGACTTCCTGTCGCCGAGTCTCGCGGAGGCGGACCTGATGCGCCGCGTACTGCCCCCGGATACCTTCCGCGAGTGGCTCGACGGCTTTCTCGGAGCGTTCGAACTCGACCCGGTCACCGTCCCGGACCAGGACGACGGACACCTGGTGCATCTCGCGGGACTCAACTTCAGCCGTGCCTGGATGCTTGAAGGCATCGCCTCCGTGGCGCCCTCCGGGAAGATCGACAGGATGGCGGCCCGGCACCGCGATGCGGGCCTCGGCGCGCTGGACGGGCTCACCTATGCCGGCACGCACTGGCTGGGCACCTTCGCCGCCTATCTCATTACCCGGCGAGGCCTGGAAACAACTGCGGTCACACAGGGCTGATCCAGCAGCGCGCAGGCAGACATCTGCCTTGGCGCGATGGATGGCTAGAATGTGCCGGACTACCCGCCAACCATGGAGAGATCCCTTGGGATACGACCCGGAAATCCCGCGGGCGCACTACGACCGCCTGGCGGACGACGAGTGGACGCGCCTGACGCGCAGCCGCCGTGGCGAACTCAACTTCCTCGTGCACATGGACGTGCTGGAGCGTCACATCAACACCGGCATGGATGTGCTGGAGATCGGCGCGGGTGGCGGCGTCTACACCAGGGAACTGGTGCACATGGCGGGGCGGCTCACGGTCTCGGACATCTCCGAGGTACAGCTCGCGCTGAACCGCGGCCACATGCGGGATCTCGGTGTCCTCGACCGGGTGGACGAATACCGGGTCCTGGACCTGGCCGACCTGGGCGCGCTCGAAGCGGAGTCGTTCGACGCCGTGGTCTGCGTGGGCGGCCCCCTGAGTTACCTGCTGGACAGGGAAGCCGATGGTGTCCGGGAGGTGCTCCGGGTGGTCAGGCCCGGCGGCATCGTGGTGCTGGGCGTCATGTCGCTGATCAACACGCTGGTGCTATTCATGGGCATGGTGCCGGCGGAGACGGAGAAGGTCGGCATCGACAACATGCGCTGGCTGCTCGAGACCGGCTACCAGGACCGCGAGCACCATCCCGCGACCGAGCACTACTGCCACATGATGACCAGCGCGGACATCGACGCACTGCTGGCGGACGAGGCCGTCGACGTGTTGGAGAAGCGAGCCGCTGGAGTGCTGGGCATGGCGGGGGAAGAGGCGCTCAACGCCGTGCGCAAGGACGACGACCTGTGGGCGCTCATCGTCGAAAGGGAACTCGCCTGGTCAAAGCTCCCCGGCACGCTGGACCTCGGAGACAACATTGTCTACGTGATCAGGAAATGTTGACGGGACGCAACTGCGACGGCATCGCCAGCACCGCCCGGTGATTGACTCTCGTCGTCCAGGCGTTATGGTATTACCAATATGTAAGGAACAAGTCCAATAGTAATGCAGGCAACAATCACCGCAAAGGGTCAGGTCACGGTTCCCAAACCGATACGAGACAGGCTTAGGCTCAAGCCGGGCGACAGGATCGACTTCATCCTGGAGTCCGGGGACGAGGTCAGGGTCGTCCCCGTAACTGCGTCCGTGAGACAACTCAAGGGCATGGTGCCGAAGCCCAGACAACCGGTGACGCTTGAACAGATGGACGATGCCATTGCTGCAGCGTATGCGCGACGCCGGTGATCGGCCTCGACACCAACATCCTGATCCGTTACATCGTTCAGGACGACGAGGAGCAGGCCTTGGCGGCGACGCATTTGATCGAGAACCAGTGCACGGAGCAGTCGACGGGATTCGTAAGCGTGGTGGTATTGGTAGAACTTGTGTGGGTTCTCGCGGCCTCCTACGAGTACGGCAAAGACGTGGTCGTGGCCGTGATGCGGCAGATTCTCCAGACAACCGAGTTCACTGTTGAGGATGGCGATGTGGTCTGGCAGGCCCTGCGCGAGTTCGAGACCGGCAATGCGGACTTCGCAGACTGCCTGATCGCCCATCGCAACCATTCAAAAGGTTGCGCGACGACGTACTCGTTCGATCACCGGGCGGCAAGAGGGAGTTACTTCACGCTTGTTCCCTAACCCTTGCCGCTGGACTTGACTCCACGTCTCCGGGGACTCCCCCAACGGGGCTACCGGGGGTTCTCGGCGTCGCGCAGGAGATCCGCCAGCGAGAGTGCCGGCGCGTAGGTCGGCTCCGCCGCCAGGGCGGCCTCGATGTGCGGCATCGCGCCGCTTTGGCCCTGCATGTGCCTGAGATAGCCGAGGTAGTAGTGCGCGTAGGGATTGTCGTCGCTGATCGCGAGGGAGCGCTCGGCATGTCGGCGCGCGGCGGCAAAGTCACCCGCGTCGCCGCTTGTGCGTGCCTGGAGGAACATCTCGTAGGCGCCGAAATCGATCGCGGGCCCGGCGGACACTTCCGCATCGCCCAGTAGCAGCTTCTCGGCGATGCCGTCGGCGATGGCGTCGCGAAGGGCGAAGATGTCGTCCGTTGGACCGCTCACCGTGTCCCGCCAGGTCACGTCGAGGTCCGCCAGGTCGGTGAGGCGGGCGGTTACGGTGAGCCTGTCGCCTTCGCGTCGGACGCTGCCTTCCACCGCGTAGGTCGCGCCGAGGGTGTCGGCGAGTTGCCGCAGGCGCGTCTCGCCACTCCTGTACTGGTACGTCTCGCGCGAATCGAGTACGTCGAAGTCGGAGACGCTTGCGAGGCCGGATACGATTTCGGCCGCCAGGCCGTGGGCGAGGTGTGCATCGCGGCCGGAGGATTCCGTTTCGGCGAGCGGCAGCACGGCGATGGCGATGCGCTTCGGCGCGATTTCCGGCAACACCATCCACCAGCCGATGCCGGTGCCCACCACGACGACCATCATCGCCGCGATGGCGAGCACGAAACCGTTAAGTCCTGGTGAGCTCATGGGCGCGAATCAAGACCGCCAACCGCGGTCCGGGCAGTTCCGGATTCTGTTGGCGGGTGAGGGAGCCGGTTCAGCTTCAGCGCTTCGGACCCTGGAGCTCGGTGATCATCGCTTCGAGGCGCAGGGTCTGCTCGTTCAACGCGGTGACCACGCGCCGGAGATCGTTCGCCATCACGATGGCCGTCGCTGCCTCGATGGCGGTTTTCTCGTCCGCGAGGGCAGCGGTCAGAACCTGTCGTGCCGTGCGGTATTCGCTATCGTCCATTTGGGAGTCCCTCCATGAATCGGGTGTGCGCAACGTTATCGCAATTCGGCGGGCCGGCGCGACCCGTGTGTCCTGGATGACGGCAACGTGTCGAAGGCAGTCATGCCCGGGATGTTCCGGCTGAGCCTGCTACCATGAGCGGATGCTCAAGATGTTGGCAGTTGGCGGTCTGCCGCTGCTCCTGGCGCTTCCGTTCAGTTGTGAACTCCAACCCAAGGGCACGTCGCCCACGTTCGAAGAGATGGAGGTCTGTACGAAGATCGGCGCGGAATGGCTCTCAACTGCCGGGAGAGCCGACGCCGAAGACTGGTACTACATCAAGAGATGTTCGATAGACGCCCGAGACGGGAAGCCGACGAGAGTCCGGATGCACGTCGTGTCATCGCTGCCGCTGCAGGATGTGCGAGCGGCGGACCCGCTCCAGGCGTGCCTCGGCATCGACGACCTTGATAGCGCGGTTCGTTCGGTGATGGATGCGCCGCTGGCCTCGGTCAAACTGGAGCTTTCCGACTCAACGTCGACATGCTTTTTCACTGACGCGGCCCTTGTCAGGATTCATCCTGGGGACGAGCCCTGAGCGCCTTCCGCTTCAGCCGAACGGCGATAAGTGGCGCGCGCAAGATCCCGTCGGGAGTCTGTGTGCCGCTGTTGCTGACGCTGACGGCGGGTTGTGGCCTCGTCGACATCGACATGCCCGGAGACCCTACCTACGAGGAGATCGAGAACTGCGTAAAGATCGCCGCCGACTGGCGCGCAAGGATCGGGAGAGCCGACGCCGACGACTGGTATCACGTCAAGGAATGTTCAATCGATGTCCGGGAAGGGAGCCCGACGCAGGTCCGAATTGACGTGTGGTCATCGTTGGAACCAGAGGGCGACGACTGCCGGGAGCTGAGTTCCGCACTCAAGGGCGCGGTTGAGTCGAGGATGGAAGAACCGGTTGCGATTAATGCAGGGGTGGTGACACCAATCGTTATTTGCGGGTCGTTTGACCCCTATCTCCTTGGCTCGGAGGAAAGCCACTAAGCTCGACGCCATGCCGGGTGTCAAGCCGCCAAAAGGACTGGTCGGAGTGCGCGGATTTGAACCGCGGGCCCCCGCCTCCCGAAGGCGGTGCTCTACCAGGCTGAGCTACACTCCGACGCCCTCCGCGCGGCATGGGCCGGCGGGCGGCGTATTGTAATGCGGGCGGCGTGGGTCACGCCAATCCGAAAGCCATTTCCAAACGGCATCCGACCTGGACGTGACGATTGGCACGTCGGGCGGCTACGCGAATAACCTTGGACTACCGCATGCGCGCCACGGCGAAACTGGTCAGCGCCTCGAGCGCCTCCCGGTAGATGTTGTTCGGCAGGAGCGTCAGCGCGTCGGCGGAGCGGGCGCCGAATTCCACGGCGCGGTCGCGGGTGTAGTCGAGTGCGCCGGAGCGGCGGACGGCGGCCCGCACGGCGGTGAGGGCGTCGGCGCAGCGGGTCTCGAGGGCGTCGCGGACGAGGGCTGCGTCATGCGGCGAGCCGAACTTCATGGTGCGGATGAGGGGCAGGGTCGCCTTGCCTTCGGCGAGGTCGTCGCCGATGTTCTTGCCCATGACGTCGCTGTCGCCCTCGTAGTCCAGCCAGTCGTCGACGAGCTGGTAGGCGAGGCCGAAATCCCTGCCGTACGTGCGCATTGACTGGATGGTTTGCGGATCCCTGGTGGCGAGCACCGCGGCGGTGTGGGCCGCCGCCTGGAACAGCAGGGCGGTCTTGCGCAGGATCACCTCCATGTAGTCCGCCTCTTCGTAGGCGGCGTTGCCGATGTGGTCGAGCTGCAGCACTTCCCCCTCGGCGATGACGTTCGTGGCGTCGGCGACGATGGCCATGACGTCCATGTTGTCGAGGTCCACCATGAGCTGGAATGCGCGCGAGTACAGGAAGTCGCCGACCAGGACGCTGGGGGCGTTGCCCCAGGTCACGTTCGCGGTGGCGCGCCCGCGCCGGAGATGGGAGCCGTCCACGACGTCGTCGTGCAGCAGCGTGGCCGTATGGAGGAACTCGATGATCGCCGCCAGGCGGATGTGGTCCGAGGCGTCGTAGCCGCAGCAGCGGGCGGTGAGCAGGACGATCAGCGGGCGCAGCCGCTTGCCGCCGCTATTGACGATGTAGGCGCCGATCTGCTCGACCAGGGCGACGTCCGACGCCAGTTGCGTCGGAATCAGCGCGTTGACCTGCGCGAAGTCGCTGGCGGCGAGCCGGTAGATGGATGCGAGGTCAGTCGCGTCGAGGCGCGGCGCGCGTGCGACTGCCGGATTTGACGCCATGTTGCCGAAGCTCCATATCGTGTTGTCGCGGCCGTTGCCGAGGGTGAGCCGCGCGTTGTAAAGGCCGTCCCCGGTCCGTAGAATTACGCGGCTTCAGCCCGGTGGCGGCGCACGGCGTTGCGGCTTTGCGGGGCGAATCTACGGTGAGCCGATTGCTCACGGCATTGTAGTACAAAGGTGTTTCAGGGTTTGCGCATATGTTTGCGGTTTTCGAGAGTGGCGGTAAGCAGCATCGCGTGTCTGAAGGGGACGTGGTCCGACTTGAGCGGGTGTCCGGGGAGCCGGGTAAGAGCGTCGAGTTCGATCGCGTGCTGATGGTGTCCGAGGGTGATGACGTCACCGTCGGTACCCCGTACGTGGAAGGTGGAAAGGTCACTGCCGAAGTGGTGGACCAGGGTCGCGCGGAAAAAGTGCGCGTCATCAAGTTCAAGCGCCGCAAGAACTACCTGCGCCGCGCTGGACACCGGCAGCAGTTCACGGAAGTCCGGATCACGGGAATCAACGCTTGAGCCGGCGGGGCTTCGAGGGTGCGTTACAATGGCGCCCCGATGTCTGATCCGGCGGTTACTGGAGGGTAGTGCAACATGGCGCACAAGAAGGCTGGCGGAAGTACGCGCAACGGGCGCGACTCCCAATCAAAGCGTCTCGGCATCAAGAAGTACGCCGGACAGTTCGTTCGCGCCGGCAACATCCTGGTTCGTCAGCGGGGCACGAAGTTCAATGCGGGGGATAACGTCGGTTGCGGCCGCGATCACACCCTGTTCGCCACCGCCGACGGATACGTCAGCTTCTTCGTCAAGGGTCGCCAGGGCAAGAAGTACCTCACCGTCACACCCGATGCCGTGCCGGAAAGCCCGCTGACGACATCGGCTTAAGCCATGAAATCCGTCAGCCCTTTGGGCCTGCCGTCTTTCACCCCCGCCCAAGCCCTCTGTCGCACCCATCCCGGATCCTGTGCCTTGGTCGGCACTAGCGTGCCGTTCTACGGCGCAGTCCCCTAGGCCAGGAACCCTCAAGGTTTGGGAACGGCGGGGCATTAGCGTCCGGCGTCCATCGCCATGCAGTTCGTCGACGAAGTCGCGGTGACCGTTGCGGCGGGCAAGGGCGGTCCCGGCGCATTGAGTTTCCGGCGCGAAAAATCGGTCCCGCGGGGTGGCCCCGACGGTGGCGATGGCGGTGACGGCGGCGACGTCGTGCTGGTCGCGAACGAGGCGCTCAACACGCTGGTGGACTTTCGCTTCCAGCACCGTTACCGCGCGGAGAACGGCCATCCCGGTGAAGGCAGGAACCGGACCGGCGCCAGCGGCGCGCACCTGACGCTGCGCGTCCCGGCGGGCACCACCGTCATCGACGAGGACACCCTGGAGGTCATCGGGGACCTTCCGCATGCCGGTTCGAGCCTTGTGGTGGCGCGTGGCGGGCGCCACGGGGCCGGCAACGCGCGCTTCAAGTCGAGCACCGACCGCGCGCCCCGCAGGACCACGCCGGGAGAGCCGGGCGAGACGCGATCCTTGAGGCTGCAGCTCCAGGTCATCGCCGATGTCGGCCTGCTGGGACTTCCCAACGCCGGCAAGTCGACGCTCATCGCCCGCGTTTCCGCGTCAAGGCCGAAGATCGCCGACTATCCTTTCACCACCCTGGTGCCGAACCTCGGCGTGGTGCGCATCGACACCGATACGAGTTTCGTGGTCGCCGACATCCCGGGGCTCGTCCCGGGCGCTGCCGCCGGTGCCGGGCTCGGCACCCGGTTCCTCCGGCACCTGGCGCGAACGCGCATTCTCCTGCACATGGTCGACGTGGCGCCGCCGGACGGATCCGATCCTTTGCACAATATCGACGCAATCGAGCGGGAGCTTCTCGCCTATAGTCCTGCCTTTGCCGAGCGGCCGATCTGGATGGCGCCGAACAAGATGGACCTGACGACAGACACCCGGGTGGCCGATGCGATCCGGTCGCGTTATCCGGATCGGGCCGTGTTTCCGGTGTCCGCGGCGACGGGGGAGGGGGTACGCGCCCTCGTGCGCGCGCTCGCTGCGGGGCTCGCCGGCATCGATGTCGAAGCCGAAGCAGCGCTGCGACAACGTATTTCGCACGACGTGCTGCTGCGCTCGGAGGCGGAGCGGCGTGCCATCAGGACCGAGCGCGAGGCCGGCGACCTGGACGGCGATATCGATTTCGACGTCGGCGCTTCCGGCCCCGTCTCCGATGATCCGCCGGGGGAGGGCCGATGAATAGGACGGTGCGGCAGAACATCCGCGAGGCGGGCCTTTGGGTGGTCAAGGTGGGGAGCGCGCTCCTGACAGGGAACGGCCGCAGCCTGGACCACGGCGCCATCGGGCGCTGGTGCGACCAGATCGCCAGCTTGAGGGAAGATGGCCGCCGGGTGATCCTGGTGTCGAGCGGCGCGGTGGCGGAAGGGTGCCGCAGGCTGGGCCTCGCGAGCCGCCCGGAGAGCGTGCACGAGTTGCAGGCAGCGGCAGCGGCCGGACAGATGGGGCTGGTGGAGGCTTACGAGGGGGCGCTGCGCCGGTCCGGGCTCGGCACGGCGATGGTGCTCCTGACCCACGACGACTTTGCCGACCGGGGCCGCTACCTCAACGCGCGGACCACGCTCAGGACCCTGCTCGACTTCGGCGTGGTGCCGGTGATCAACGAAAACGACTCGGTTGCCACCGAAGAGATCAAGCTCGGGGACAACGACATGTTGTCGGCGATGGTGGCGAGCGCATTGGCCGCGGATGTCCTGGTGCTGCTGACGGACCAGGACGGATTGCTGGAACGCGACCCGAGGGTGGACCCGGGCGCGCCGCTGGTGAGCGACGCGTCGGCGGACGATCCGAGGCTGGACGGCTACGCCGGGGGCGGGGGCGTGCTGGGCCGGGGCGGCATGGTCACGAAACTCGCGGCGGCGCGGCTCGCGGCGCGTTCGGGCACGCATACCGTGATTGCGAACGGCAACCTCGACGATGTGCTGCTGATGATCGGCCGGGGATCGGACGTCGGCACGGTGCTCGCGGCCGACGTCGAGCCGCTCGCTTCGCGGAAACGCTGGATCGCGGGCCAGCTCATCGCCAAGGGCGAGATCGCCCTCGACGCCGGCGCGGTGGAGGCGGTGCGCAACAGGGGCGTCAGCGTGCTTGCGGTCGGTGCGGTGCGGGCGACCGGTGCCTTCCGGCGCGGCGACATGGTCCGCGTGACGGACGTGGCGGGCGCCGAGGTGGCCAAGGGACTGGTGAACTACAGCGGCGACGAAATCCGGCTGCTACTGGGTGCGTCAAGCGGCGAAATCGAATCGCGCCTGGGCTACGTCGACGAGCCCGAACTGATCCACCGGGACAACCTGGCGGTACTTTGATGCTCCCGGGGGCGGGGAGCGGGAGAGCGAAACCGGGTTCAGCCGAGCGCCTGGATCTGGGCGTGCAGCCGCGACTTGTGCCGTGCCGCCTTGTTCCTGTGCAGGATGCCCCTGCGGACCAGCTTGTCGAGGACCGGCACGGCGGCATCGAACGCGGCGGCTGCCGCTTCCTTGTCGCCTGCCGCGACCGCGGTGTTGACACGCTTCAGGTAGGTGCGGTACATCGAGCGCTGGCTCGCGTTGCGGGTCCGCCGGGACTCGGCCTGGCGGGAGCGCTTCCTGGCTTGTGGATTGTTGGCCAACTGCGTCTTCCTCGTGAAGGACGCGCTAATGTGCCCGCGGGGTCCGGCGATGTCAACCGGACGGGCTAACGCGGATTCGGGCGGCACGGCTGACGTCGCCGCGGCGGGGTCCGTGGTCGCATCGATGACGGCGCTGTCGAGGGTCAGCGGCTTCGTCCGGGACATCGTGCTGTCGCACTTTCTCGGCGCCGCCGGTGCGGCGGACGCCTTCTTCGTCGCGTTCCGGATACCGAACTTCTTCCGGCGCCTGTTCGCCGAAGGCGCCTTCGCCCAGGCGTTCGTGCCGGTGCTGGCGGAATACCGCACCGGTGACCGCCGCGCCCTGGACGACTTCGTGCGGGCCGTGGCGGGTAACCTTGCCGTCGTGCTGGGGATCGTGACCCTCGCCGGCGTCCTCGGTGCCTTCGGCCTGGTCGTGGTCTTCGCGCCGGGCTTCGCCGGCGACGACGACCGCCTGGCGCTGGCCACGGACATGCTGCGGGTGACCTTCCCGTACCTGGCGTTCATCTCCCTGACGGCCTTCGCCGGGGCGTTGCTCAACAGTTTCCATCGCTACGCGGTTCCCGCCTTCACGCCCGTGTTGCTGAACCTCGTGCTGATAGGGGCGGCGCTCTTCGCCGCGCCGCTGTTCTCGCACCCGGCCATGGCCCTGGCCTGGGGGGTGCTCTTCGCGGGCGCCGCCCAACTGCTGTTCCAGTTCCCGTCGCTGCGCCGCCTCGAGCTGCTGCTGGCTCCGAAGATCGACTGGCGCGATCCCGGCGTGCGCAAGGTGGGGAGCCTGCTCGGCCCCGCCGTGTTCGCGGCGTCGGTCCACCAGCTCAACGGGCTGATCAGCGGCATTCTCGCCTCGCTGCTTGTAACCGGCAGCATTTCCTGGCTGTACTACGCGGACCGGTTGATGGAGGTGCCCATCGGGCTGGTCGCGGTGGCCCTCGGCACCGTGCTGCTGCCCAACCTGTCGAGGCTGCACGCCGAGGGGGATCCAGAAGGGTTCGCGTCGACGCTGGACTGGGGCCTGCGGATGGCGGTGCTGTTCGCGCTGCCCGCGGCGGCGGCGCTGTTTTTCCTTGCCGTCCCGCTGGTGGGGACGATGTTTCACCACGGCGAGTTCGACGCCGGGGACGCGCGCATGACGGCGCTTGCACTGCAGGCATTCGCCCTCGGCCTGCCGGCGCTGGTGGTGGTCAAGATCGCGGCGCCCGGGTTCTTCGCGCGGCAGGACACGCGCACGCCGTTTCGTTATGCCGCGGTCTCAGTCGGGGTCAACATCGTGGCCGGACTGGCACTCTTCTGGTGGCTCAAGCACGTCGGGCTCGCCCTGGCGCTCGGTATCGCAGCCACGGTCAATGCGGTGCTGCTGGTACGGGGCCTGCTGCAGCGGTCGGACTACGCTCCCACGCGCGCACTCTGGCGGACGATTGCCGCGGCCACCGTTGCCAGCGGCGTGATGGTGGCGGCGCTCGCCTGGTTCGTTCCGATGAACGAAGCCTGGCTCGACGCCCACGCGTTTGCGCGCGAGGCGTTCACTGTCGGCACGTTCGTGGCTTCGCGGGCGCTGGTGCTTGCCTGCGCGGTGGTCGTCGGTCTGCTGGTGTACGCTGCGGCCGCGTACGCCTTGGGCGTGCGGCTCCACGACATGCGCCACCGTGTCTGATCGGGCGAGTAGAATCCGGACCATGAAGCTGATTCGCGGCCTGCATGGCATTGCCCCGCACCATCGCGGCAACGTCGTGACCATTGGCAATTTCGACGGTGTGCACCACGGCCACCTGAGGCTGCTCGCGAGCGTGGTCGAGAAGAGCGCGGAGCTGGGGCGGCCCAGCCTGTTGATGACGTTCGAGCCCCAGCCGCGGGAATTCTTCCGGGGCAGGGAGGTGCCCGCGCGGCTGACGCGGTTTCGCGAGAAGATGCACCTGCTCCGGCCGACGGGAATCGACCGCGTGCTGTGCATTCCGTTCAACGAAGAGACGGCGTCCATGCCCGCGTCCTACGTCGCCAGGGATGTGTTGCGCGATATTCTCGGCGCGGAATACGTCCTGGTGGGAGATGACTTCCGGTTCGGTGCCGGCCGAGTGGGCGACTACGGCACGCTGAAGGCGGCCGGCGACCGTTACGGCTACGGCGTTAGCCACATGGATACCCTGAAACTCGACGGCGAGCGTGTCAGCAGCACGGGAATCCGGTCGGCGCTCGCCGCGGGAGACCTCGTGATGGCGGAGAAACTGCTGGGTCACAAGTACTTCATGATGGGACACGTCGTCTACGGGCGGCAGATCGGCCGCACGATCGGCGTGCCGACGGCCAACATCCGCCTGCAGCGATACCGGTCGGCACTTACCGGCGTCTTCTGCGTCTCCGTCCACGGCCTGGACCGGCGCTACACGGGTGTCGCCAACATCGGTGTGCGGCCGACGGTCGATGGCCGGGAACCATTGCTCGAAGTCCACATCTTCGACTTCGACGAGGACATCTACGGCAGGCTCCTGACCGTGACCGTTCACCACAGGCTCCGAGACGAACGCAGGTTTCCGTCACTGGAGGCGCTCAAGGCGCAGATCGAGGTCGACATCGGGGAAACGAAGGAATGGTTCGGTTGAGGCTCGGCTGCTATGCATTCGCGCTCCTCGTCCTTGGCATCGACCAGTTGACGAAGGGCCTCGCGAGCAAGTTCCTGCACTACGGGGCCGAGGTGGACCTGCTGCCGTTCCTGTCCTGGAAACTCGTACACAACAAGGGCGCAGCTTTCAGCATGTTCGCGGACGGCGATTGGTCACGGTGGGCCCTGTCGCTGCTGGCGGCGGTTTTCTCGATCTTCCTCGCGAACGAGATCCGCAAGCTGCAGCGGTCGGACGGGTGGTACGGCTTCGCCTGCGCCTGCATTTTGGCGGGAGCCGTGGGCAACCTGCTGGACCGGCTGCGGCTCGGTCACGTGGTCGACTTCGTCTTCGTGCACTACGAGGCGTTCCGGTTCCCGGTCTTCAACGTTGCGGACTCCGCCGTGACGGTGGGCGCGGCCGTCTGGATCGTGCTGCTGGTGACACGGTCGATGTCCGGGGCGCGCGAGAACTCCTGATCGGGTCGGCCGGCGCGCCGCCGGCTCACGCAATTCGACCGAAATGTCGCACGCATTTTCGGGATCTTTGCGTCTGATCCCGCGCCCCGGTTCGCTGTACCTTGGGTCTTCGCCAACGGAGCGGCGGTGGAGATGGCAAGGAGGGGATTCACGCTCATCGAGTTGATGGCGGTCCTGGGGATCCTGGCGATTCTGGCCGTGCTCGCCACGCCGCTGTACACCCGTTACAGCGTCGGCACCCACCGGGCGATGGCGCAGACGGACCTGCTGCGCTGCGCCCAGGGGATGGAGCGCCACGCCAGCTTGCGCTTCTCCTATGGATCGGCGATCGACTCGGATGCCGACGGTGTCGGCGATAAGGACGCAGGTCCCGTGACACCCAATGTCTGTACGCCGACGTCCACGCAGTATCGCATCGACCTCGTGGAGTCCGGGATCGCAGGGTTCCTGCTCCGGGCGAGCGCGGCGCAGCCGGGCAACGCGGTGGACGGGGATGGCGACCTCGCACTCGACGAGGCGGGCAGACATTTCTGGGACCGAGATGGGGATGGCGATTTCGGTCCTGGCGAGGACAGTTGGTGAGCCCGGGCGAAGGCATGGGCCGGCGCGCCCCGGGGCCAAGGGCAATCGGTGTCACGCTGACGGAGACCCTCGTCGCGATCCTGGTCATGAGTTCGGGCGCCCTTGGCCTCGCGGGCCTGCAGGCGGAGAGCCTGCGGGCGGGCCGCGAAGCCTGGGAGCGTTCGGTGGCGGTGCAGCGCGCCGCCGACATGTTGGACCGGATCCGGGCGAACCGCGCCGTGCCGGCGGTCGAGTTCGAGGTCGGCACGGGCGCGCCGGTCTTCCAGGACTGTCTGAGCGGCGCGTGTGGCGCGCGCGAGATGGCGCGCTTCGATCTTGCCGCGTGGAAATGCGGGCTCGGCGCCTGGCGGGATGACGCGGCGTGCGTGCAGATTCGGGAAGCGGACGGGTTTCCGGGCACCGATACGACGCTCGGGCTGCCGGAAGGCGACGGCTCGGTTGTCGTGCGCAGTGGGGGAGATACGAGCGATGTGGTCACCGTCACAGTGTCGTGGCGGCCGCCTGGCCGCCGCTCTCGCGTAGGTGTAGCGATGACGAGCAGGGTGTGAGGGCCTACGCCGGCAGGCGGTACCGGATGCGGCGGCCCCGTGGGGCGTCGCTCATAGAGTTGATGCTGGCACTGGGGCTTGGTGTGCTCGTGGCGGCCGGCGCGGCGCGCTTGTTCGCGGACAGCCAGCGAACCTACCGGCTGCTTCACGGCCAGACCCGCATGCAGGAGTCCGCCCGCCAGGCGCTCGATATCATCGGCCGATCCGTCCGCAATGCCGGCTACCTGGGTTGCCGGTCATCCGGGATCACGGTGCGGAACACGTTGAACAGGGCGTGGGGCGACATCTTCGAGATCGACGTGACCGAGCCGGTCGAAGCGTTTGACGGGACCGATGCGCGTGGTTCTGTCGATAGCTGGACGCCGGGTCTTGAACGGTTTGCCGTGCGAGGTTCCCGGAACGTCTTCGAACGCGGCCGGGGCATCGATCTGGGCGCCGTCCTGCCGCTCACCGATGTGCTGGTGTTGCGCCGGCTCGCCGCGCCTGGCGCGCGCATAGCAGAGATGGTGGAACCCGACGGATTTCCCGCGGTGGAAGACGATGGCGACCTGGACATCGGCACCGACGACTTCGCCGTCATATCCGATTGCCAGCAAGCCGCGCTGTTCCGGGTTACCCGAATTGAACGGGGCGAGGGCTTCGCTACGCTGGTCCGCGGGTCGGGCGCCGGTCCGTTCGACAACGCCGCCGGCGTTTCGCTGTCTGCGACGGACACCCCCTACGGTAGTTCCCTCGGGCCGGAAGGCGCGGCTGTGTTCAGCGTCGTCACCGAGATCTATTTCGTCGCGGGCGGCACCGGCCGCAACAACGTCGGGTCGGTGCCCGCGTCCCTGTGGCGAAAGACGACGATCGCCGCGCCGGTGGAACTGATACAGGGGATCGATGATCTGCAACTGCGCCTCGGCCTCGACGGCGACGGCGACGGGGCCGTGGATCGGTACGCGCCGCCTGGCGCGGCGACGGGACAGGACATCCTGTCCGTCGAGGTCCGCGTCACGGCGAACAGCGTCGACGCGATCGACGGTACCGAGCCGATGCGCCGCGCGATGTCCCGCGTGATCGCCGTCAGGAACCGGCGATGACGACTGGCCAGGTCCGTGCAATCACCGCTGCGGTGCCAGCCGGGCGGGCCAGACGACGGGGCATCGCGCTGTTCGTTTGCCTTGTGGTGCTGCTCGCGCTCGGCGTGGCGGGGGTGTCTGCTTCCCAGACGGTGTCGCTGGAGGTGCGGATGGCGCGCAACGGCCACGATGGCCAGCTCGCCCTGCAGGCGGCGGAGGCGGCGCTGCGGGAGGGGGAACGGCTCGTTGCCTCGGCCGGCTTCGACGCGGGGGGGCCGGGATTCTACGGAACCTCCGGTTTCGGCGCGCTGCAGCCGTGGGTCCGGCCGGAGACCTGGCGAAGTGCCGGCAGCCGTGTGGCTGCGCCCCTGGCTGGCGTTGCCGAGCCGCCCAGGCTCATCGTCGAACGGATCACCTCCGTCACGGACGAGCCGGTATTCAGGGTGACCGCGCGTGCCGTCGGCGGTACACGGCACGCCATCGCCGTGCTCCAGTGCACGTTCACGTTGTCACCGGCCGGGGGAGACGGGACGCCAGGGCCCGGGCGGGCCATTCGATTGTCCTGGCGGGAACTGGACGTGCCGTGACGGACCGCTCAGGGGCACGCGACCGGACGGCCTCGCGCGTCTTCCACGATACCGTCGCCGTCGCTGTCACGGGCGTGCCGGACGCGGGCCTGCGCGTTGATGACGATCTGCCGCGCGAACCTCGGATCGCCGCCCTGGGGGCAATAGAGAATGTTGCCGTTCTGCCAGTCGGTCAGCCCGCTGGGCCTGATCATGAGGTACGTCCTGTTGCGGAAGGAACGCCAGTAGAACCGGTCGCCGTCCCGGAGAGGTGGCATGCGGCGAAGCAGGACATCGCTGCCGTCGAATCGGCCGTTGGCGTCCCTGTCGAGGAAGACCAGCGCGCCGTTGTGCCAGGTGTTGCGCCGGCCGCAGCGCGCTTTGCTCGCAGGGCAGAGCGTAACGAACGCACGGTGCGTGACGGCGGCGTGGCGGGCGAAACGGATCGCGCCGAGCATCTGGTTGACGGCCGCGCCGGCGTGATGCTGCTCCATTAGTTGGGTCGCGCCGCCGCTGGCCGCGGTCACCAGGATGCCGGCCACGGCCAGTGTCGTCAGCAGTTCCACCAGGGTTAGCCCGTTGCAGCGTCTTGCGGGGCGCCCCTTCGACGGCGCCAGCGGAGGTCGGTGACGTTTCCTGATACCGGGCCCGTCCATTCGTCCCCTCCAGCTTTTACCCGTTTTGAATGCTAGGCGTGACGGGAGGCCCGCGATAGAGGACATCGCCGGAGGCTGGGTGCGCGTTCTTACCTTCCTGCTGTGCGAGGTCGACGTGGCTTGCGCTACCGTCCGATATCTCGCAGCGGATCCCCGGATGTAACCGGTCTCCGTCGGCCACAACGGTGGCATTCGCCCGATTCACGGCGATAACGGCTTGATCCTGCAGTTTTTCGCGTTCGGGTAGGTGCCGTTCTATGGCACGAGGGTCGTGTGTGACACGACACTAGGATCGAACAAACCGCAAGGTGCGCCGGATGTTGATGATGTCCTCGATGGCATCCTCCAGATCCTGGGCCGTGGGCGTGACACGTACTTCGTCGACACCGGCCTTGCCGTCGTGGCCCCTGTCCACGCACTGTTCGAGCAGGTTGATGTTGGTTATGTCGGGGCCGTATGTATTGGTACCGATATAGATGGCGTGGATGCGTACGCCACGCCTTCCGGCGAGGTTGCAGGCGCGTCGGAACCAGTTGTCGAGTCGGATGGGAATGTCGCGCTGATAGTATCTTCCCGTGTAGTTGTTCAACCCGGTGACGGTGGGCAACGAGAAGGGCGCGACATCCTCCACGGGAGGGCCGTCTCCGACCCGGACCAGTTCGTCCGCCCGCCCGTACGCGCTGAATACCGTGTGGGGCCTGCAATAGTGCCTGTTTCTGACTGGCCGGCCTTCGAAGTTGAACCAGTTCGCCGCGGTCATCAGGACATCTGTCGCATCCGCTTGCGTGGCGTCAAGTCTCGTGTCGTAGCCCCGGAAGAGCTGCCAGGGCGTCATGTCATTGAGCGCGTTGTCCCAACGTGCCCGATAGGCGTTGATGACCAACTGGTCCGCTAGTTGCGTCGGATCCAGACCTGACGTGGTCGGATGGAACGCCTGGAAGCCGTCGAGCACGGCCGCCAGGCCGGCTGCAGTGAACCTGCCGTTCGAATCCACATCGAAGCCGCCCGCGAAAGCCGCGGGAGTCTCGGCGGACATGGCTGTCCTGTAACGCCTGGCTGACGTAAGGTCCGGATACCAGCCGGTAGTGATCAGGGTGTTACATGGTCCCCGGGCGAAGTGCTGGTTGGCGGCGACCGGCCGACCTCTCTCATACGATCCGAAGGACCGCCCAATCGGGGGCCGGCCGAAGAAGTTCCCGCCATCCGATATGATCACGATGGCCTTCTTCACCAATGGCGAGCAGCCCACGGTCGTTCCGCCTGGCGCACACGGCTTGCGGGGCAGGGCATCCCCCGACACGCTCCGTGTGTCCCACACGTCCTGCCACAGCGGGGACAGCGTCCGAAGACCCCAGACGATGCCCAGGTGCATGAACGTCTGGGCGAAGCCAGTCTGCGAATGTACTTGCACAACCTGGTAGTTGTTCGCGGCCCGCAGGGTATTGAGATCGTCGGTCAGCGGCACGATCGGCGCCTCGGGACAGAGCAGGCTGCCCCCGCGATCATGGAGGTGCACGATCCAGTGATTGTCGGACCTGGGCAGATGCGTCGTGGTCGTCGGGGTGTAGCCGGGTGTGAGCGTCTCGCGCAGGACCTCATCCAGGTAACCATCGGCGGTACCATGGATGCCCGCGTCGGGCCAGGAATACGCGGTGAAACGGGTACTCGGTTTGGCCGGGTCGGGGGGCGCGTCGAAGAGGTGGAGCGGCATGTTTCTGATTCTGGCGGAGCCCGGCGCCCAGCCGTCGACGGTCATCGTGGCGGGCCAGTTGCTTCTCTTGGTGGGGTCCCAGTTCGTGGGCCTCGCGGCCGGATGCCAGTACGCGCCCCACCTCGCCATCACGCAGCCGTTCCAGAAGTCCTGCCCCCGAAAATTCCACGTGGGCCCGCCGGGCCTCTGAGCGGCTATGTTCGCCGTTCCCGCCTGGTGCAGGTTCCAGTCGGTGCCGACCAGGAAGTCGGGGAGGTCGCGCGAAGCCAGCGGCCCCATGTCGGCACCGCTGCCGTAGGAATGGAACGTGTCGACCCAGTGGCCCGTGGTGTCCCGGGAGACATGCGTGTCGTAATTGGCCCCGGTGAGCATCCGAACGTAGCGTTCCTTGTCGTCCGTCTGCGCTGTCCCAGAGGTATCGGCCACATTGACGACATTGGCGTACGGAACGAGAGAGACTGCGACGAGGCCGGGATTCGTCGTGGACAGGTCCTCCACCGTTTGCGCGATCGCCGAGATGGCATTCTTCAACGCCCGGAGCCGCGTGATCGACCAGCCAATGGGGATGTCACCCATAGATGGCGATACGTCCAGCGCGAGGGCGAACTCGTACTGGCTCTGGTCGAACTCCACCGTGACCTGTGTTCGCAGGGGTTCGGCGTCGAGAGGCTGTCCGCCCCCCCACAGGCTTTTGAACGCATAGAGCGCGTTTCCCGCGACCCTGATGGTCGTCTGGCCAGTCGACGCGTCGTGCACGACAACTATGTCGTCGTTGGAAATGGTCAGGTCTTCCAGCAGGCCTCGCATGACGCCCGCGATGCGTTCCTTGATCCGGTCTTCGTTGGCGGCAAGGTTGCCCCGCATGAAGTGGGCCGCCGCAGCCACACCGGCGCGGAGCGCGGCCTGGACCTCTTCTTCCTGCGCTTCGCGCCAGCCGTAATTCACGATGAGGCCGCCTACGGTTGCCATGGAAACCATGGCAAGTCCTCCGCCGATCAACATCGCTCCCGCCTTTCGGGATAGGGCGAATGCCCGGACAGCCGCCGAAAGGCGGGCTTTCACGCCATTGGCGCGGTTGGGCTCGCTCATTGAATTGGGCGCGGAACGACCCCGAGATCCCTGGCTCTGGGCATACCTGCTGTCTTCCCGATTAACTGGGGCCGAGGCCGTTCACCAGTGAGGCGAAGGAGGTGGTTGCGTCGGCCCCGGCCCCAACAACCCGTTCCGAGTTCGATCAAATCGGCTTTCCACGCCATCCTTGGTCGACGCGACTGCACAGCCGTATTGGATTGGGCCACCCCGTCTGAACTTGGGCACCGTTGCGGCTAGGTTGACACAATCGGTTGTTTCTTGAGTTAATTAACCGTGTGGAAAACGAGATTTTTTATATTCTTTTCATAAAATTCTTTGACGTAAACCGCGTGAGGCCGGAACGGGTGGACGGATGGCGAATTCGATCTCGACCGCGATCCGGCGTGTGGCGTCGTGACTCGCGCCGGTCTTTGAGGAAGCACCCATGACACGATCCAGGAAACCGGGGACCGACGACAGTGAAAGCCCCCTCGAGCGGCCCCCGGCTGAAGGCTCCTCCCTGACCGAAGCGATCCTTCGCATGAGCGCGAGCCTCGACCTCGACACGGTGCTCAGCGAAGCGGTCGACGGTGCCCGCAGCCTTACCGGCGCCCGCCTCGGCATGATCGCCACGGTGGACGATGCAGGCGCGCCGGGGGACTTCATCTACTCGGGTTTCACGCCCGAAGAGTCGCGTGAACTCGGTGCCTGGGCGGACCGCGGGCGCCTTTTCGAGCACCTGCGCGAACTGCCAGCAACGCTGCGCGTGCCGGACCTCGCGGACTATGTCCGCTCGCTGGGGCTCTCTCCCACGCCAACGCTCTCCCGGGCCTTCCAGGGCACGCCGATGCACTATCGCGGCGTCAATGTGGGGAACTTCTTCCTGGCCGAGAAGGCAGGTGGTGCCGAGTTCACCGACGGCGATGAGAGCGTGCTGATGCTGTTCGCGTCCCAGGCAGCCGCTGCGATCGCCAACGCCCGCACGCATCGGGACGAGCGGCGCGCCCGGGCTGACCTCGAAGCCCTCGTCGAGACCTCGCCGGTGGGCGTCGTCGTCTTCGACGGCAGCGGCCGGCCGTTGTCGTTCAACCGCGAGGCGAGGCGGATCGTCGAGAACCTGCGGATGCCCGGCCATCCCCCCGAGCATCTCCTGGAGGTGATCGCCTGCCGCCGCGCGGACGGCCGCCAGGTGTCGCTCGCCGAGTTCCCGCTGGCGAAGCAGTTCACTGCAGGCCTCGAGACGGTACACTCGGAGGAGATGGTGCTCTCGGTGCCGGACGGCCGCAGCGTCCGGACGCTGATCAACTCAACTCCCATTCCTGCAGAGGGCGACGAGATCGGCTCTGTCGTGGTGACCATGCAGGATCTCGCCCCGATCGACGAGATCGAACGCATGCGCACGGAGTTCCTGGGCCTGGTGAGCCACGAACTGCGCGCGCCTTTGACGGCCATCAAGGGATCCGGGGTCACGCTGCTGGAGGAAGGGGCGGACCTCGATCCGGCCGAGGTGCACGAGTTCTCCCGGATCATCGTCGAGCAGGCAGACCTCATGCGCGCCCTGATTGCCGACCTGCTTGATGCCGGACGCATCGACTCCGGCACGCTCTCCGTCGCACCCGAGCCCTCTGACGTAGCCGACCTGGTGGAGCGCGCCAGGGATACGTTCATCGGCGGTGGCGGCAATCACGGCATCGTCGTCGACCTGCCCGCCGGACTTCCCCGGGTGCTGGCTGACCGGCGGCGCATCGCGCAGGTCCTGAATAACCTTTTTGCCAACTCCGTGCGTCACGCGCCGCAGTCGTCCGGAATTCGCGTAGCGGCGGCACGCGAAGAGACGCACGTCGCGATCCTGGTTTCCGACGACGGTCCGGGAGTGCCGGCGGAACTGCTGCCCCATCTGTTCCGAAAGCACGTCGGCGGTGGCGCGGGTGGCACAGCGGGGCACGGCCTTGGGCTCGCGATCTGCAAGGGTCTCGTGGAGGCGCATGGAGGCCGCATCCGGGCCGAGAGCGACGGCGACGGCCAGGGCACCACGATAACCTTCACCCTCCCCGTCGCTGGAGAGCTGGCGGGCTCGGGCCGAGTTGCCGCGTCCAGTTCGTCGCCAGCCCCGGGCGAGCGGCCACGCATCCTGGTGGTCGACGACGACCCGCGTACGCTTCGCTTCGTGCGCGACGCGCTGTCAAAGGCGGGCTACGCTCCGCTCGTCACGGCAGCAACGCATGACCTGTCGCGGATCATTCGCACTGAACGGCCGCGACTCGTTCTGCTCGATCTCATGCTGCCGGGCATCAACGGGATCGATCTGATGCGGCAGATTCCCGAACTCTCGGACGTGCCGGTCATATTCATCTCCGGCTACGGCCGCGACGAAACCCTCGCCCGCGCATTCGAGTCGGGCGCCGTCGACTACATAGTCAAGCCCTTCTCACCGACGGAACTGGTGGCGCGCGTGGGGGCGGCCCTGCGTCGATACGAAGAGCCCGCGCCCTTCACGCTGGGCGGTCTCGCCGTCCGTTTCGAGAGCCGGCAGGTGACGGTGGCCGGCCGCCCGGTGGATCTCACCGCCACCGAGTACGAGTTGCTGCGGGTGCTGGCCCTCAATGCCGGTCGGGTTGTCCACTACGACACGCTGCTCCGCCAGGTCTGGAGCGGCCGCAGCAGCGCCGATACGAACCTGGTACGGATATTCGTCAAGAGCCTACGGGACAAACTCGGTGACAGCGCAGCCGACCCCACCTGGATCTTCAACGAGCGGGGCGTCGGCTACCGCATGCCGAAACCTGACGATGGTTGAGTGACGCTACCCGGTTGAGGGGAAGTTTCGAGGATTCAGTTTCGTGGCCGCCCGACGTGCACCGGCTCCGGAACCCTGCTCCGACCGATGAGGCCGAAGGTCATGACATTCAGCACGGATCGCTTGTTCTGCCTGGTCGTCTGCGCGAAGGCGAAGTTGCCGTCGATGTCGAACGACGAGTGTTCGGGATAGTTGAGGGCCAGTATCCGCAACGCATCGTTTGCCGTCTCGGCCAGGCCGAGCTGATAGCTGGACTCCACGAGGATGGCGAGGGCGTCGGAGGCCGCGGGGGTCTGGGAGTAGTTCTCCACGACTCCGCGCGCGCGGTTCGCCGCCGCGACATACGCGCCTCGCGACATGTAGTACAGGGCTATGTTGATTTCCGACGTTGCGATCAGGTTCCGAAGGTGGACCATTCGCTGCCGGGCATCCTTTGCGTAGATGCTGTCGGGATAGTTGCGAAGCAGATCGGAATAGTGCGCGAATGCCTGCCGGGCGTTGGTGACGTCGCGCCTGGCCAGGTCCCCGGGCCGGAAGCGGTCGAAGAGGTTGCGGTCGAACTTCTCGGAAATCAGTCCGCGCAGGTACAGGACATAGTCGATGTTGGGGTTCTGGGGATGCAGCCGGAGGAACCGGTCCGCGGCGCTTTCCGCATCATCGAGGGCGTGCGCCATCAGTCTCGCGTATATGAGCTCGAGCTGGGCCTGCTCCGCGTGACGCCCGAAGGGAAAGCGCGCCTCCAGACGCTCGAGCTTTTCGATCGCGGCGTTGTAGTTGCCGGAGCGCATGCTGTTGCGCGCGCTGTTGTAGAGTATCTCCTCGGTCGTGTGCGCCTCGGTTTCCTCCTTGTCGCGATCGATGAAAGGCATCCAGGCGCATCCACTGGCGCCGAAAACGAGGAGCAGGAACGCGATTCGTATTTGTCTGGACATGCGGGCTAGTCCGCAGATCTCGCCAGGGGCCGCGATGATCGCGCAGGATTTTTTTCGTGTGCGCGTGCTCGCGAGCGGAAACATAGCCATCGCTTATGGTGCAGCGAGCATGTGCGCGCACGCGGAAAAAACACCAGCGAGGGCGCGGCAGCGGGGTTTGTGCCTGGAATGATCGCGGAGAAGCGGAACCAAGCGATTGAAACCCGTGACATTCGACTATCCAACTAGCGACTTGGTGAGATTTGCGGGCTAGTGTAACCGTTCGATAGCCGTGGCGCTCGAAGGAGCCACCAATGCAGGCCGATCATCACGTCTTTGACGGCGTCGTGCCGAGGGAGAGCGCGGGGGAGAGGTTCGACGTCGTGGCGGCGGGACTGGTGCCGGAGGTGTCGCGTGGGAGGATTGTTGCCGCGATCAGGTCCGGCACCGCGGTGCTCGACGGGCGCGTCCGGAAGCCGGCGTACCGGGTTCGCGGGGGCGAACGGATCGTCATCCGCCTCGAGGAACCGCGGCGCGCCGTGCGGGACCTGCCGCAGCCGGTGGCGTTCGAGGTCGCGTACGAGGATGAACACCTTATCGTCGTCGACAAGCCGCCGGGACTCGTGGTGCATCCGGGAGCGGGGAACGCGGACGGTACTCTCGTCAACGGCCTGCTCGCCAGGCGGCCGGACCTGGCCGCGTTGCCCAGGGCCGGGATCGTCCACCGGCTGGACAAGGACACCAGCGGCCTGATGGTGGTGGCGGCGACCGAGCAGGTGCGCCGGTCGCTCGTGCGGGCCATCCAGCGCCGCGAGGTCGACAGGATCTATATGGCGGTAGTGGAAGGTCTGATGATCTCGGGCAGGGACATCGATCTCGCCCTCGGCCGGGACTCCCGGCAACGCCTGCGGTGGCGCGCGCGCGACGACGGCCGTCCGGCGCTGACGCACGTGCGCGTCGTCGACCGCTACCGGGCCCACACGCTGGTGCGCGCGAAGCTCGAGACGGGACGCACGCACCAGGTGAGGGCGCACCTCTCCGCCGTCGGGCATCCGCTGGTTGGCGACCGGCGTTACGGCGCGCGGGGTCGCCTGCCGAAGGTGCCGAGCGAGGAACTCGTGGAAACGGTTCGCGCATTTCCCAGGCAGGCGTTGCACGCGCATTGCCTCGGCTTTGAACACCCGGTCCTCGGCAGCGAGGTACGGTTCGAGAGTCCTGTCCCGGCCGACATCGAAGCGCTCATTCGCTCGCTCGAGGCCGACGCGGTCAAGCGGCCTGCGCCGTAGACGATTACTCACGGCGACGGAGGCATTTGTCCATACGGGATTGGCGACCTTCACGCACAGCCGTACCGAATCCCCTGTGCTACAGTCGCCTCGCTGACTGCCGGAACACACGTGGAAGGCCTGAGCCAGGAACTCATTGCCATCATCGCCGCCGCCATCGCCCTGGCTGCGGTCATCGTGCCTGGCATACGTTCATTGCGGCGCGAAATCGGCGCCCTGCGGGGCGAGATTGACACGCTGCGGGGCGAGACCGGTACCCTGCGCGGCGAGTTTCGGAGCGATCTGGCCGTCTTCCGTGAGGAGATTCGCGGGGAGATGAACGCCTTCCGTGAGGAGATGCCCGGGGAGTTCAACTCCTTCCGTGACGAGATGCGTGCGGAGTTCAACTCCTTCCGTGAGGATATGCGCGGGGAGATGAGCGCATTCCGAGAGGAGGTGTGCGGGGAGATGAGCGCCTTCCAGGAGGAGGTGCGAGGAGAGTTCAGTGGCCTTCGGGCGGACGTGGGCGAGTTGCGCGAGCGGATGGCGCGGCTGGAAGGCCTTTTCGAGGGATTCACCCGGTCCGAGCCGGCATTGCGCGCGGGTTCGGCGTAAACGCAGGCGGCCCGGCGCCGGGTCGCATGAATCCGAAGGGCCTTGCCTCGTTTGACATGTAACGGGGCAGGGTTAAGAATGCCCGCCTTTTATCCATTCTCAGTGGCTGTCCCATGGCGGAGATGCTGTCCGGCGCCGACATGCTGATTCGCGCCTTGCAGGACGAAGGGGTCGAGTACCTTTTCGGCTATCCGGGCGGGGCTTCCCTGCACATCTACGACGCCATATTCAAACAGCAGAAGGTGGAGCACGTACTCGTGCGCCACGAACAGGCCGCAACGCACATGGCGGACGGCTATGCGCGGGCCACGGGGCAACCCGGCGTCGTCCTGGTGACTTCCGGCCCGGGGGCGACGAACGCCATCACCGGCATAGCCACGGCGCACATGGACTCGACGCCGATCGTCGTGATTTCTGGCCAGGTCCCGAACCCCCAGATCGGTACCGACGCCTTCCAGGAAACCGATATGGTCGGCATCTCCCGGCCCGTGGTGAAGCACAGTTTCCTGATCCGCGAAGCGTCGCAGATTCCGGAAGTCGTCAAGAAGGCGTTCTACATCGCGACCACCGGCCGCCCGGGCCCGGTGGTCATCGACGTCCCGAAGGACTCCACCGACCCGAACGTGACGTTCGAGTATCGCTATCCGCGCAAGGTGGCGCTCCGATCCTACAATCCGACCCTGCGCGGCCACAGCGGACAGATTCGCAGGGCCGTGCGCGCGCTGCTCGCGGCCAGGCGGCCGGTGATCTATACCGGCGGTGGCGTCGTCCAGGGCAATGCCTCCGCCGAACTCCGCGAGCTGGTCGACAAGCTCGGCTATCCGGTCACCAACACGTTGATGGGTCTCGGCGGATTTCCGGGCACCGACCGGCGATTCCTGGGCATGCTCGGCATGCACGGTACGTTCGAGGCAAACATGGCCATGCACCACGCGGACGTGATCTTCGCGGTGGGTGCCCGTTTCGACGATCGCGTCACGAACGATCCGGAGAAGTTCTGTCCGGATGCCACGATCGTTCACCTCGACATCGACCCCGCTTCCATATCGAAGATCATTCGCGCCGACGTGCCCATCGTGGGACCGGCGGCGGCGGTGCTGCGTGAAATGAACGATGTGCTCGACAGGTCCCTGGACCGGAACCCGGACGCCGTCGACCGGGACGCGCTGGCCGACTGGTGGGACCGTATTCGCCGCTGGCGCTCAAAACACGGGCTCGACCATGACCAGCGCCATCGCGGCGACTCGCCGCTGTTGCCGCAACAGGTCGTTCAGGCCGTGTATCGGGCGACTTCGGGCGATGCCTTCGTGACGAGCGATGTCGGCCAGCACCAGATGTTCGCGGCGCAGTACTACAAGTTCGACGAACCGCGCCGCTGGATCAACTCGGGCGGGCTCGGAACCATGGGATTCGGCCTGCCGGCCGCGATGGGCGTCCAGTTCGCCTATCCCGATGCCACCGTCGTGTGCATTACGGGAGAAGGCAGCTTCATGATGAACATGCAGGAACTGTCCACCTGCATGCAGTACGCGCTTCCGGTCAAGATCATCAACCTCAACAACGCGGCGCTGGGCATGGTCAAGCAGTGGCAGGACATGCAATACGGCGGCCGCCTCTCCCACAGCACCTACCGCGACGCGCTCCCGGATTTTGTCGACCTGGCGGGATCGTTCGGCCACGCGGGTTTTCGGGCGAGCAGCGTGACGGAACTCGACGAGGTGATGTCCGAGGTGTTCAGCCCGGCGTACAAGGACAAGCTGGTCTTCGTGGACGCCTGCATCGATCCTGAGGAGCACGTCTACCCGATGGCGATCAAGGGCGGCGCCATGAACGACATGGTGCTCGCGCGGCAGCCGGCGCCGGCATGAGCGCGCGCCGGATCATCGCGGTCCTGCTGGAGAATGAGGCGGGGGCGCTGTCGCGCATCGTGGGGCTCTTCGCGCAGCGCAACTACAACATCGAATCCCTGACCGTCGCGCCGACCGAGGACGAGACGCTGTCGCGCCTGACGCTCACCACCTTCGGCGACGAGAATACTATCGAGCAGATCACCAAGCAGTTGAACAAGCTGATCGAAGTGTTCAAGGTGGTCGATCTCACCGAGGGCGATCACCTGGAGCGGGAGATCATGATGGTGAAGGTTCGCGCCGAGGGCCCCCGGCGCCCGGAGGTCAAGCGCACCGCGGACATATTTCGGGGGCAGATCATCGATGTCACCGACAACGCCTACACGGTTCAGCTCACGGGCCCGAGCGAGAAGCTCGACGCCTTTCTGCGGGCGGTGGGAGAATCGACGGTGATCGAAGCGGTGCGTTCCGGCGTGTCGGGGATCGGCCGGGGCGAAAAGATTCTGAGTCTATGAGGGGGACAGCAATGCGGGTCTACTACGACAAGGACGCCGACCTGTCGATCATCCAGAACATGCAGGTGACGGTGGTCGGCTACGGCTCCCAGGGCCATGCACACGCGAACAACCTGCGTGATTCCGGCGTGTCGAACATCCGCGTCGGCCTGCGCCCGGGCGGGGGTTCCTGGGCCAAGGCGGAGGCCGCCGGGTTCCAGGTGGCGCCTGTCGCGGAGGCGGTGGTCGGCGCCGACCTCGTGATGATCCTGACGCCGGACGAGCACCAGCAACGCATCTATGCCGAGGAGATCGCTCCCGACATCAAGGACGGCGGGGCGATCGCGTTCGCCCACGGCTTCAACATCCACTTCGGCCTGATCGAACCGCGCGATGACCTCGATGTGGTCATGATCGCGCCCAAGGGGCCGGGACACACGGTGCGTTCCACCTACACCGAGGGCGGCGGAGTGCCGTCGCTGATCGCCGTGGGCCGGGACCCGAGCGGGCAGGCGAAGGAGATCGCCCTGTCATACGCGTGCGCCATCGGCGCGGGCAGGGCGGCGATCATCGAGACCAATTTCCGGGAGGAAACCGAGACGGACCTCTTCGGGGAGCAGGCGGTGCTCTGCGGCGGCGCCGCCGCGCTGGTGACGGCCGGGTTCGAGACGCTGGTGGAAGCGGGCTATGCGCCGGAGATGGCGTACTTCGAGTGCCTGCACGAACTCAAGCTGATCGTTGACTTCTTTTACGAGGGCGGCGTCGGCAACATGTGGTACACGGTGTCGAACACGGCGGAGTACGGCGGACTGACCCGGGGTTCCCGCATCGTCACGGACGATACCAAGCAGGAGATGAAACGTATCCTTAAGGAGATCCAGTCGGGACGTTTCGCGCGGGAGTTCGTCAGCGAGAACCAGGCCGGGGCGCCGACGATCAAGGCCATGCGGCGCATGAGCCAGGATCACGAGATCGAGCGCGTGGGAGAACGGCTGCGTGCGATGATGCCCTGGATCCAGGCAAACAAGCTGGTGGACCGCGCCAAGAACTAATGAGGGTTTCGCCGGGTCAAATGTGCGTAGAACAATAGCCTGTAACCGTGGCGGACGACGACAACAGATCGAGATTGCGGCCGATCAGGACATCGACCGAGACGCCTGACGACGGCGTGCCGGGCAGGCGACGGCGCTACCGGCGAGGCGTCGCGCTGCTACCCAACCTGATTACCACCGGTGCGCTCTTCTCGGGCTTTTACGCAATCGTTGCCGGCATGAATGGGCGATTCGTCGCGGCCGGCCTCGCGGTGTACGTCGCCATGCTGCTTGACGCGGCCGATGGCCGCGTTGCCCGCCTGACCAGGTCCGAGAGCGACTTTGGCGCGGAGTTCGACAGCCTCTCGGACATGGTGGCCTTCGGCGTGGCGCCGGCCCTGGTGGCGTTCTCCTGGGCACTGTCGGGTCTCGACCAGGTCGGCTGGGTGGTGACCTTCGTGTACATGGCCTGCGCGGCGCTGCGGCTGGCCCGGTTCAACATCCAGGAAACGGACCACCGCACGTTCACCGGGCTGCCGAGTCCGGCGGCGGCGGCGGTCGTGGCCGGTACGGTCTGGGTATGGAGCGAAGCCCTGGCTGGCGAAGCGCCGGGCATTCTTACCGCAATCGGTGTCGGAGCGATCACCGCCGCGACCGGCCTGTTGATGGTGTCGAATTTCAAGTACTTCTCGCCGAAGGTCATCAACTTCCGGGGGCGCGTCGGTTTCTTCACGCTGGTCGGCGTCACGCTAGGCTTCGCAGTGGTGCTGGCCGATCCCCCGAAACTGCTGTTGCTGCTGTTCACGGTCTATGCGCTATCCGGCCCCGGCCACTACCTCTGGCAGCGCCTGCGGGCGACAGAGGAGGCGTAAGGAGGCATCCATGCACGTTCGCGTCAAGGCCCGTAGCGAACCGAAACCGTCCGAGATCACGCCGGAGCGCGTCTACCGCTCCCGGCGGGAAATCATGGCGCTGGGCGCCTCCTCGCTGGCGCTGGCCGGCTTCAATGCGTTTGCGCTGTCCGAGGATTGGCTGAAGAGCCGGGGTTTCGCCGACGGCCCGGTCTTCAAGGGCCAGGACCCCGGCGAGGCGGTCACCCCCTTCGAGCACGCTTCCGCCTATAACAACTTCTACGAGTTCGGGACGGACAAGGGCGACCCGGCGCGGTACGCGGGCGAGATGACCGTCGACCCCTGGAGCGTCGAGGTCACGGGAGAGGTGGCGAAGCCGGGCAGGATCGCCATCGAGGACCTGCTCGCCAATGTCGATCTCGAAGAGCGGGTCTATCGCCTTCGTTGTGTCGAGGCGTGGTCCATGGTCATCCCCTGGATCGGGTTTCCGGTGAAACGCGTGCTCGACCGGTTCGAGCCGGCCGCCAGCGCCAGGTACGTCGAGTTCACGACGCTGCACCGTCCCGAGGAAATGCGCGGCCAGCGGGACTTCTTTTCCAGCATCGACTGGCCGTACGTCGAAGGGCTGCGGCTCGACGAGGCCAACCATCCGCTGGCCATCTTCGCCGTCGGCATGTACGGCAAGGTGCTGCCGAACCAGAACGGCGCACCGCTGCGTCTGGTGGTGCCGTGGAAGTACGGCTTCAAGAGCATCAAGTCCATCGTCAGGATCCGGCTCACGCGGCGCCAGCCGAGAACCACCTGGAACGTGATGGCGCCGCGCGAATACGGCTTCTTCGCCAACGTCAATCCCAACGTGGACCATCCGCGCTGGAGCCAGAAGACGGAGCGCCGCTTGCCGAGTTCCTTCTTCTCGCCGAACCGCATCGAAACGCGGATGTTCAACGGCTACGACGAAGAGGTCGCGCCGCTATACGCCGGCATGAACCTGCGCAGAAAGTACTGACGGCGTGAGCCAGGAAGCCCATCGCGCGAAGCCCGACCTCCGGTGGGCGGCGGCGAAGGCGCTGCTGTTCGTGGTGCTCGCGTTGCCGCTCGTCCTGCTCGCGTACGACCTGTATCGCGAAATCGCCGCGCCGGGTTCGGTCTTCGGTCCGGACCCGGAATCGGAGGTCGTCCGCTATCTCGGTGAATGGGCGATCCGGATGCTGATGGCGACGCTGGCGGTCTCGCCGGCATCGCGGCTGTTCAAACGTCCTCACTGGGTGCGATTCCGCCGCATGTTCGGCCTGTTCGCGTTCGCCTACGTGGTGATGCACTTCGTCGGCTACTGGGGGCTCTTCTGGCAGTTCGACCCGTCCGCGTTCGTCAACGACTTCGTCGGAAAACGGCCCTACATCACCGTCGGAATGGCGGCGCTCGTGTGCCTTGTTCCCCTCGCTGCGACATCGACGCGGGGCTGGCAACGCCGATTGCGCAGGAACTGGCGCCGGCTGCACCGGCTGGTCTATGTCATCGGGGTGCTGGCCTGCATTCACCTCTGGTGGCTGTCCAAGGGCGGGTACGGTGAGGCCGTCGCCTATTCGGCGATCCTGGCACTGCTGCTGGGCGAGAGAATCGTCCACCGGGTTCACCCGCATATCTCACCAAGGCGCTTGTTGAAGTAGTAAAGATCACGTTTTTTGGATGACGTGCGTCTTGTTTTGATGTTCTCGCTGGAAACAGACAGCGCTGCCGCGCCCTCGCACGGTGGGGTCGGGCCAAAGGCGAAGCCTTTGGGGCACTTTTTTCCGCGTGCGCGCACATGCTCCCTGCACCATAAGGCATGGCTATGCTTCCGGTTCTTTTCTTGCGAGGGGTTCCCCCTCGCGCTCCCCGGCTGAGGGCTCCGAGCACGCGCACACGAAAAAAATCCTGCGCGATCATCGCGGCCCTTGGCGAGATATGCGGGTTAGAATCCAGCGCGGCGCCCGCTGATCCCCGAGAGGGATACCTTGAAGAGAACGTATTGGCAGGAGAACCTGCGCCTGGTGGCGATCTGCCTCGCGGTCTGGTTCGTCGTCTCTTTCGGCTTCGGCCTGTTGCTGGTCGATGTCCTGAACGAAATCACCTTCGGCGGCTTTCGCCTCGGCTTCTGGTTCGCCCAGCAGGGCAGCATCTACGTCTTCGTGCCCCTCATCTTCTTCTATGCCTGGCGGGTGACACGTCTTGACCGCAAGTACGGCGTGGGCGAAACGGACGAGCCCGACGCGTCGCGGGACGACTGATGTCGCTCACGGCGCTCACCTATCTCGTGGTCGGAGCGACCTTTGCGCTCTACGTCGGCATAGCTTTCTGGTCTAAAGCCCGGGACACCGGCGACTTCTACGTCGCGGGCAAGCACGTGCACCCGGTGGCCAACGGCATGGCGACGGCCGCCGACTGGATGTCCGCCGCCTCGTTCATTTCAATGGCGGGACTGATCGCTTACCTGGGTTACGGCGCTTCGGTGTACCTCATGGGCTGGACCGGCGGCTACGTCCTCCTGGCGCTCCTGATCGCCCCGTATCTCCGCCGGTTCGGCAAGTTCACCGTGCCGGAGTTCATCGGCGAGAGGTACTACTCGCGGACCGCGCGGGTGGTCGCGGTGATCTGCCTGATCGTCATTTCGTTCACTTATGTCGCCGGGCAGATGCGGGGCGTCGGCATCGTGTTCTCGCGTTTTCTCGGCGTCGACGTGTCGACGGGCCTGTTCGTGGGCATGGGCGTGGTGTTCTTCTACGCCGTGCTCGGCGGCATGAAGGGGATCACGTATACCCAGGTGGCCCAGTACTGTGTCCTGATCTTCGCCTACACGGTGCCGGCGGTCTTCATCTCGCTCTCGGTCACGGGCATACCGGTACCGCAGATCGCCTTCGGCAGCGACATTGCCGGCGAAGACGTTCCGCTGCTGGTCAAGCTCGACCAGGTCGTCACCGACCTTGGCTTCGCGGCGTACACCAGCGGTGCCAAGGGCCACGTGGACATGTTCTTCATCACGCTGGCGCTCATGCTGGGCACTGCCGGGCTTCCGCACGTCGTGGTGCGCTTCTTTACCGTGCCGAAGGTGCGCGATGCCCGGATATCCGCGGGCTACGCGCTGCTTTTCATCGCTATCCTGTACACCACCGCCCCGGCGGTCGGCGCGCTCGCGCGCTGGAATCTCACCACGACCATCCAGGCGGGCCCGGTAGGGGAGGCGGATGCCAACCTTGCCTACGCGGAGCGGCCGGAGTGGTTCAGGACATGGGAAGAAACCGGCCTCCTGACCTACACGGACTTAAACGGCGACGGCCGGATCCAGTACTACAACGACGCGAACCCGGAATTTGCCGAGCGGGCCCGGGAGTACGGCTGGCAGGGCAACGAGTTGACCGTGGACCGAGACATCATCGTCCTCGCCAATCCGGAGATCGCCGGGCTGCCGGACTGGGTCGTGGCGCTGGTCGCCGCCGGGGGTATCGCGGCGGCGCTGTCGACTGCGGCGGGGCTCCTGCTCGTCATTTCGGCGGCCGTATCCCACGACCTCCTGAAAGGCGTCGTCATGCCGCGCATATCCGAGCGGCAGGAACTCATGGCGGGCCGCCTCAGCGCGGCCGCCGCGGTGATGGTGGCGGGATACCTGGGTTTCGATCCGCCCGGGTTTGTCGCCGAGGTGGTCGCGCTCGCATTCGGCATCGCGGCGTCTACGCTGTTCCCGGTGATACTGCTCGGCATATTCAGCGTTCGCATCAATCGCGAGGGCGCCATCGCGGGCATGCTGACCGGGCTCCTGTTCACCGTTGGCTACATCGTCTATTTCAAGGGCTACATGGCCCCGCTTGGCGGGAACGTGGCGGAAAACTGGCTGTTCGGAATATCTCCCGAGGGCATCGGCGTCCTCGGCGCCCTGCTCAACATGGCGGTCGCCGTCGGCGTGAGCGCGGCCACGCCCGGACCCCCGTCGAGCGTGCGGGAACTGGTGGAGCGGATTCGCCGGCCGGCCTGAACCGGCTACTGGCTATGGCTGGCTGGCGTCGCGGCGTTTTCTCGCCGCTACGGCAAGCTTGTCGAGGCACGTGACCGTGTCGTCCCAGCCGATGCAGCCGTCGGTCACGCTCTGTCCGTAGACGAGTTCCTCGGCGTCGATGGACTGCGAGCCGCCGACGAGGTTGCTTTCGATCATCACGCCCAGGATGTGTCCCTCGCCGGCCTCCAGTTGGCCGCAGATGTCGTCGCACACGTTGAGCTGGCGGTTGGGATCCCGCTGCGCGTTCGCATGGCTCATGTCGATCATGACGCTGTCCCGCAGTCCGGCCTGCTCCAGGATCTTGCTGGCGTAGTGCACGGAGGGGTTGTCGAAGTTCGTCTCGCCGCCGCCCCCCCGGAGAATGATGTGGCAATCGTCGTTGCCCCGGGTCTGGAAGATGGCGGAGTGTCCCGACTTCGTCACCGAGAGGAAGACGTGCTCGTTTGTCGCCGACTTCACCGCGTCGGCGGCGACCTGGATATTGCCGTTGGTGCTGTTCTTGAAGCCCACCGGACAGGACAGGCCGGAAGCGAGTTGTCGATGGATCTGGCTCTCGGTGGTGCGCGCACCGATGGCGCCCCAGCACACGAGGTCGCCGTAGTACTGCGGCGAGATGGGGTCGAGGTACTCGGTGCCCGTTCCCAGTCCCAGGTCGACGATGTTCTGGAGCAGTTGCCGCGCGGTGCGCAGCCCGAGGTTGATGTCAAACGTGCCGTCGAGGTGCGGATCGTTGATGAGGCCTTTCCAGCCCACCGTGGTGCGCGGCTTCTCGAAGTAGACGCGCATGATGATGCAGAGGTCCTCCGCCAGCCTGTCGGCCTGTTCGGTCAGACGCTCGGCGTATTCCATCGCAGCCTTGGGATCATGAATGGAACACGGTCCGGCCACCACCGCCAGGCGGTCGTCCCGTCCCGCGATGATGTCGGCGAGCCGGCGCCGCAGGTTGAACACGAGCTGCGAGGCGCGCTGGGAGATGGGCAACTCCTCGATCATTTCCGCGGGAGCGGCGGCTTCCTCCATGCCCGAGATGCGCACGTCGTCGGTGAGGTATTGCATGCTGTCCTTCTTTGTTTCGACCCCCTTCGGGGCTGTTCCTTGCGGCTTCGGGGACCCCTTTGGGAGCCGTTCGGAAGCCTTCGGATGACCTAATGTAAGGCTGCGGAGCGCTGATGTACACTTGTTCGATGCTCCCTTCCGCGTCCCTGGCATACCTGGATGCCCTCGGCATCGATGTCTGGGTGCGGCGCGAACTGCTTGCGGCGCGGACGCGCGCGGACGCGGGGCACACCCCGAAAACGGACGCCGCCACGGGCCGCGCGCCGGTGGGCGAGGTTGCCGGCCGGCCCGCCGTCGCGCATGCGGGGGAGGCCCCTCAACCGGTTGGCGAGGCTGTCGCGTTCACCATCCGATGCGTTCGTTTCGGGCGCGTGCTGGCCCTGATCGACGCGCCCCTGTGGCAGGAGCGGCGTTTCTTTCTCGATGTCGCGCGCGCCATGCATGGCCCGGGGCGCGTCGCCCCCGAGAGCCTGCGCTTCGACTGGCCCCAACTGCGCTCGGGGGATGCGGGGATGGAAGCGGCCCGCCGGGCTTTTCGCGCGTACCTTGAGACGCAGGTCGACGGGCGCACGCGCGTACTGGCGGCTGGCGCGCGGGTGCGGGAACTGATCGGCGACGGCCTGGACGGATACCTTTACCTGGACCGCGCGTTGCGCGATCCGGCTGAGAAGCAATCGCTATGGCGGCGGATCCAGGGCCTGAAATAGTCGCCTTCGAGGTCATGCACCTGCGCGACGTCGAAGACGTCGTTCGAAACGAGCGGAGCGCTTATGCGTTTCCGTGGGCGGGCAGCATCTTCGTGGATTGCATGGCCGCGGGGCACGAGTGCTGGATAGCGAGGTTCCGCGGCGAAGTCATCGGCCACGCCGTGCTGTCCGTGGCGGCGCGCGAGGCGCACCTGCTCAACATCTGCATCGGCCTGGACGCACAGCGCCAGGGCCACGGACGCGCGCTCGCCGAGCATATGATCGTGCGCGCCATCGGCCGCAGGGCACGGGTCATGTTCCTGGAGGTGCGTCCGTCCAACGAGATCGCGTGCCGCCTGTACGCCTCCCTCGGTTTCGACGAAGTCGGGCTGCGCAAGCGCTACTATCCGGCGGCGAATGGCCGGGAGGACGCAAAAATCCTGGCGCTTCGGCTTGACACCGGCGGTGCCTGACATCTTCCTGGTCAGGCTGTCTTCGGCGTTACGGGACGTGAGAGAACAGCTGGGCGTGAACCGCTCCGCCGCACCACCAGTGATTGCCCCGGACTGGTGCAGAGTGCTTTGCACCAATCTTGTGCGGGAAGCTATCCTACGGGCCGAGTCCCGGCTTCCATGGAAGTACGCGTGAGCGCTGGGGGTAACTTCCCCGGCTGAAGGCTCCCGTCGTGGAACTCCGACCGGGGAGCCGGGTCAGAGACTGACGAGTTCGATAGGGAAATGCGATGAAACGGTTTACTGGCCCCTGGGTGGCCGGCGCAGTGATGGTGGCCTTGCTGCAGTCTTCGGCCCTTGCCTCCGGCTCCATCACGGCGGGCGGGGCGGTCAACCCCCGGGACGCGTACACGCAGGGCAAGGCGCTGACCTACCAGAAACTGGTCTGTGCTTCCTGCCCGATCCAGAAAGGGGCGTTGGACCGCGAGCGAGCGCTCAGTCTCAAGAACAGCCTCGAGGCGCGTGACGAGGCGGAAAAGCCGGGCACCCCGGATGACGATCACATCAAGGTGCTTGAGCGCGACGAGCAGGAGATGGTGCACTACTTCCTGACGCGACGTTTCAAGCTCTGACGGGAAAGGGGAACATCACGATGAAGTTTTGTACAAGGCGAATCACGCTCCTCATCCTCGCGCCGGTGGTGTCATTCGCGACCAGCGCCCACGCGAACGGCTCGGTGTGGCTACCCGCGCCGGGTTCCGGGTCGGTCACGGTCTCCCACGTCTCGCAGTCGGCAGACGACTTCTGGCACATCGTGGACGGGAGGATGGCACACACGCCGTTTGGGCCCGGCCTGGAGCAAACCACGACATCCATCAGCGGCTCGTACGGTCTCACCGATGCCTGGGCATTGGACGCGCAGGTCGGCGGATCCGAAGCGAAAAACAAGTACAGCTCCACGCACCCGACGCAAGACGGTCGAACGGACCTGCATCTGGGTCTGACGTGGCGCTTTGCCGACGAGGTGATAAGCGATATACCGAGCATGGCCGTGCGCGTCGGCGCGATCATCGCGGGAGACTACGAGATCAACTGGCCCACGGCGATCGGCGAGGGAGCCGATGGCCTGGAGATTTCCGGTATCGTCGGCAAGGTGCTCGGTGATCGCCTGGCCCTGTCCGCCGAAGTGGGCACACGCAACCGGTCCAACGACGTGCCCCGGGAGACTTTCGTGAACTTCGACGCGCACCTCATTGCCGGGCCGCACGTCGTGTTGAGCGCGCAGTACCACCTGCAGAGGTCGGATGGCGACGCCGACATCCACGGCCCCGGGTTCACGCGTTTCGTGCTCCCGTTCGTGGCCGAGGAGATCAATCGCCTTTCCCTGGGAGGAACCCTCTCCGTTGGTCCCGTGGACATCGGGCTGCGATGGTTCGACGTTCTGGACGGGCGCAACACGGGGGACTTCAATGCCGTCGCCGGTACGTTCACTTACAGGTTCGGGTTCTGACCCGCAGCCGGTGCCTTCGGCTACCGCTCGTCGCTACCTGACAAGGGAGGTGTGCTGACATGAAACCGAGCCGAATCATCCTCTTCATCGCGTTGGTGGCGCTCATCGCGCTGTTCTTCGTGTTCGACCTGCAGCGGTTCATTACGCTCGAGTTCTTCGCGGCGCAGCGTGAAGCCATCATCGCGTACGAATCGGCGAACCCCTTGACCACGGCCGTCGCGTTCTTCGTCATCTATGTGCTGGTGACCGGGACATCGCTACCCGGTGCCGCCCTGCTCACGCTCATTGCCGGCGCCGTGTTCGGGCTCGTGCAGGGCGTGGTCATGGTGTCGTTCGCGAGCACCCTGGGGGCGACCATGGCGTTCACCATCGCGCGCTACCTGTTCCGGGACGCCGTGCGCGCGCGATTCGGGCAGTACCTCGCGACCATCGACCGGGGCGTCGAGCGGGAAGGCGCGTTCTACCTGTTCGCCATGCGCCTGGTTCCCGCGGTCCCGTTCTTCGCCATCAACCTCGCGATGGCGCTGACACCGATTTCCACCTGGCGCTTCTACTGGGTCAGCCAGCTCGGCATGATCTTTGGCACCATCGTATACGTGAACGCCGGCGCGGAACTCGGCCAGATCGAGTCCGTGGGGGACATCCTGTCGCCGGCCCTGTGGGTCTCCTTTGCGCTCCTCGGCCTGGCGCCGCTGATTGCCAAGAAGATCCTCGACGCCATCAAGTCCCGCAAGGTGTTGCGCGGGTTCAGGAAGCCGAAGCGGTTCGACAACAACCTGGTGGTGATCGGGGCCGGCTCGGGTGGCCTCGTCGCCGCGCTGATCGCCGCCACCGTCAAGGCCAGGGTCACGCTCGTCGAGCGCCACCGCATGGGCGGTGACTGCCTGAACACCGGCTGCGTGCCGAGCAAGTCGCTGCTGCGCTCCGCCAGGATGCTGTCCTATGCCGCCCGCGCGAAGGAATTCGGTTTCAGGAGCGCGAGCGTCGAGTTCGATTTCGGCGAGGTGATGGAGCGGGTGCAGCGCATCATCGCCAGGATCGAGCCCCACGACTCCGTGGAACGCTATACCGGGCTCGGCGTGAACTGCATCATGGGGGACGCGCGGATCACGTCGCCCTACAGCGTTCGCGTCGACGGCCGGGAGATCACCACCCGCAACATCGTCATCGCCACGGGCGGCGCACCGTTCGTACCGCCCATCCCCGGGTTGGAGGAGGCGGGTTACTACACGTCGGACACCATCTGGGAGATCCGCGAACTGCCGTCGCGGCTCGTCGTGCTGGGGGGCGGTCCCATCGGCAGCGAACTGGCCCAGGCCTTCCGGCGGTTCGGTGCGGACGTCGCCATGGTGCAGCAGGCGCCGCACCTCCTCATGCGGGAGGACGCGGACGTGATCGACCTCATACAGCGGCAGTTCGCCTCCGAAGGCATCCGGGTGCTGACCAGCCACCGCGCCGTGCGTGTCGAGCCGGAGGGCGGCGAGCGCGTCCTCGTGTGCGAGAAAGAAGGCGGCGCCGAGGTTCGCGTGCCGTTCGATGCGATCCTCGTTGCCGTTGGACGTCAGCCGAATACCGAAGGGCTGGGACTTGAGGATGTCGGTGTCACTGTCGGCGAACGCGGCGAGGTCGAAGTCGACGAGTACCTGCGCACCAGCGTCCCTACGATCTATGCCTGCGGGGATGCCATCGGCCCCTACCAGTTCACCCATACCGCGTCACACGAAGCGTGGTACGCATCGGTGAATCCGCTGTTCAGCCCGTTGAAGCGGTTCAAGGCGGACTACTCGGTCATCCCGTGGACGACCTTCACCGATCCGGAAGTGGCCCGGGTCGGCCTGAACGAACAGGAGGCGGCAAGCCGCGGCATCGACGTGGAGGTGACGCACTACGAACTCGAGGAACTCGACCGCGCGCTGGCGGACGAGGAGGGCCGTGGCTTCATCAAGGTACTCACCCCTCCGGGCAAGGACCGCATTCTTGGCGCGACCATCGTCGGCCACCATGCGGGCGACCTCATCGCCGAGTTCATCGCGGCGATGAAATGGGGCAAGGGGCTCAAGGGCCTGATGGGGACGATCCACATCTACCCGACGCTGACGGAAGCTAACAAGTTCGCCGCGAGTGCCTGGCGCAAGAAGCATGCGCCGGAGAACCTGCTCGACTGGGTGGAGCGGTTCCACCGCCTGCGCCGCGGGCGGAGTTCGGGACCCGGTCACGCCGACGCCGCGCAGGGCTGAGACGCGGGGGAGGTTTGAGGCGTTCCCTGTGGCGGGGGCCGCTTATGGCTGATTGAGGTCCCAGTCGTACTCGTAGTCGATGGCGCCGGCGAAACCCTCGAGTTGCGCCGCCAATGCGTCATCGGCGTACTTGACCAGGTGGGTGAGCACGCCCTCCTCGGAGTCGCCGAAGTCGAGGACCCACCAGTCGTAGATGCTCGACAGGACGATGAAGTCCTCGTCGACGACGTCGACGCCACGGGGATGGTTCACGTACTCGCGGGCGCCCTGTTCGAGCAGGTCCTCCATGTTCTCGGCCGTGTACGCCTGGGTGGCGAGGTTGGGGCAGCCGATGGCCGAGCAGTTGACGGCGTAGTGGATGCGTTCATCCTGCCAGATAGGCCGCAGAATGCCGTGTTCGATGTTGTCGAGGGTCAGTTCCTGGCTGGCGACATTTGCGTGGACGTCTCCCCAGGGGCCGGTCAGGGGTATCCAGCCCTCGTGAATCTGCCTGATGGACTTCACCGGGTAGGCGTCGGTGACCACCTTGACCGTCAACGCGTTGTAGAAGTTGATCCAGTACGCCTTCTGCTCGGTGCGCGAATACGCCCGCGGGTCCATGGCCTGGAGGCTGTCCAGGTAGGCGTTCAGCTTCGCGCGGTCACCCGCCGTGGCCTTCAGGCCGGCATAGTCGAACCGGTTCACGCCGGATGGATGGGTGGAGAGATACGCATCCAGCAGTTCCTGCCACGCGCCGTGGTCGATGGTCGCCGCGTTGGCGTCGTCGCCCGAATCCCAGAACGGGATCAACTCCGGTTCCTGGGCGGCGTGGGTGCCGAACGCCATGCATAGCCCCAAGGCCAGAACGAAGCGTCTCATGCATTACTCCTCAGGTGTCGGGCGCGCAGGGCGTAGAGCCAGTTTCAGGATCATACCGAGGATGCCGATACTTGCACCCAACACACCCCGGACGGTACCGCCGACCTTCGACTTTCCATGGCGCCGCCGGAGCGTGTCGACCGGAACTTCGACGACGCGCATGTCCTGTTGAATCGCCTTGATCTGCATCTCGACCGTCCAGCCGTAGGCCGTATCCCGCATGTCGAGCGCGGCAAGTGCCTTTCGCCGGATCGCCCGGAACGGCCCCAGATCGGTCACGCGCGCTCTCCAGAGGAGTCGGATCAGGAAGCCGGCCACCCGGTTGCCGGCGATCTGCGGCGCCGACAGGGCGCCGGGTTCCATGCGGCCGAGGACGCGCGACCCGATCGCGAGGTCGGCGCCGGCGGCAATGGCTTCGAGCAGGCGCGTTGCCTGGCCCACGTCGAAGGACTGGTCTCCATCGACGAAGAGCACGATGTCGACATCCGTGAGGGCGGCGATCGCGGTGAGACAGGCGATGCCGTACCCGGGCGTCGGCTGACTCACGACCCGCGCGCCGGCATCGAGCGCTCTTGGTGCGGTCGCGTCCGCCGATCCGTTGTCGCATACCACGATATCGTCGACCAATGGATCGCCCGTGCCGGTTTGCAACGCCCGCAATGCCCGCACCACGGTTCCGATGTTGTCCTCCTCGTCGCGCGCGGGGATCACCGCCCCGACCCTAACCCGTTCGCCCATCAGCCCGTTTCGGTTGCGTCACGCTGGTTGCGCAGGACGTCCCAGAGCAATGCAATGCCAATCGCGCCGAATTCCAGTGGCCTGACCCACCAGGGCTGAGCATAGGGCTGCATCCCGTACTCGCCGAGGGTCAATCCGGTGACGTAGGAAAGCAGTACGGCCACCGAAGCGGTCCACGCCCAGCGGCTCGGGTACACGGCCGCGAACGGCAACAGCCAGAGCAGGTACCAGGCGTTGATCACCGGTGCGGCAACGAGAAATACGCTGTAGACCCAGTCGCCACGCGGCACCGCGACGTCCTCGCGGCGAAGGCGGTGACAGTACCAGACCCATAACGTGCCGCAGGCGACGCCGAGCACGACCTTCGCCTGGGTGGGCGAGAGCCCGACCGTGAGCACGCCGAACAGGGCGGAGTTGAACTCCCAGTCGCGCGCGAACACGGCGAGCGACGCGAATTCGGTGGCGCCCAGGATGGCGAACGGGACGTAAATCACGGCGAGCGTGCCTGCGAAACAGCACCATGCCGTGAACCGGGCGCGGAGCAGGACGAGCGGTGCGAGGACCAATGCGAAGATCTTCGCCCCCACCGCCAGGCCCAGGCACACGGCGGCCCATCGTTCACGGTTCCTGGTGGCGAGCACGATGGCGGCCAGCAGCAGACACACGCCGAGCCCGTCGGGATGGGCCGTGAACGCGATCTCCTTGATCACCAGCGGGCACCAGGCGTAGAGCAGGACGTTGCGGGCTGGCGCGAGCCGCAGCAGCAGGCCGACCGCCGCCAGGTCGACGGCGATCAGGAGTGCCTGCAGGGCGGCGACGCTGCCGGGCTGGATGAAGTACCCGAGCAGGAACAATGCCTGGGCGGTCGGCCCGTAGATCGTCGGCAACTCCGGGTGGTTGATCTGATCGAGCGCCGCCCGCAATGACGACGGCACGGTCTCGTCCAGGAAGAACGCCTCCGGACTGACGCCGTAGGGCGTACCCGCCGTGGCGAACCGGTAGCCGTCCCACAGGTACCGGAAGAAGTCGTCCTCGTAGAAGGGTCCGCCGATGAGTCCGCATAGCCGGAACGCGACGGCCCAGAACAGCAGCCGCGCCACCGGAATCGGCTCGCCTCGGTGAACGGCGTGGAGGTACAGCGCGAACACCGGAATGCCGGTCCATGCGACGATGCCGAAGAATGCCGGCAGGCCGGGTTCGCCGGCGTCCCGCGCCAGGTAGGCAAGCATCGCGTAGCCGAGCGCGCAGAAGGCGCCGGCGGCGTCCACGAGGTGCCGGGTCTGGAACGGGGTGACTGGAGATGGGAGTGCGCGCATTGCGGGCTAGTCTACGGCGGCGACGCGCAGACGCACACTTCCTGGACCGTCGCTGCCGTGGCGCGTGCGCGGCGCATCCCGTAAGCTTTTCGCATTCGACGCTTTGAAGAGGGGATGAGCGATGAGGCAGGCCATCACGGTTGTCTTCCTGTCTGGAATCACGGCGATTGCCGGGTGCGGCGCGCCGGAAAGCACGGAGACGGCGCCCGACGCCCCGCCGCCTTCACCGCCCCAGGTGGGCGTTACCGACACGGAGATCGTACTAGGCACGCACAGCGACCTGACGGGCCCCATCGCCATATGGGGCGTAGGCGTCGTCAACGGGTTGCGCATGCGGTTCGACGCGGTCAACGAAGCGGGCGGCATCCACGGCCGGCAGATCCGCTTTGTCGTCGAGGACACCAGCTACCAGGTGCCGCGGGCGATCTCGGCGGCGAACAAGCTGATCAACCGTGACAAGATATTCGCCATGGTCGGGGCCGTAGGGACCCAGACCAACAATGCGGTACTGGATCAGCAGTTCCGCGCCGGCGTTCCCAACCTGTTCCCGTCCAGCGGTTCCCGGGACATGGTCGAGCCGTTCCGCAAGCTGATGATCAGCCAGATCGGCCTCTACTACGAGGAAATGCGCGCCGGGGTGAAGTACTTCGTGGAAGAGAAGGGCAAGACCACGCCGTGCGCCATCTACCACGACTCCGACTACGGGATGGAAATCTACGAAGGCGTTCGGGACCAGGCGGCGGAGATGGGTATCGAGATCGGCGATACCTCGGCGCACAAGCCGACCGAGAGCGAGTTCACGGCGGCGGTCCTGCGGCTCAGGAACGCGGGTTGCGACCTGGTCATGATGGGCACGGTCCACCGCGACACGATCCTGATCCTGGAGACGGCCCGCAAGATCGGCTGGGAGGACGTCGCCTTCGTCGGCAACGAAGCGGCCTTCGGGCGCGTGATCGCCGAGCAGAAGAGCGGATCGGGGGAGGGTTACTATGCCTTCGCGCCGGTCGCGATCATCTACGAAGACGACGAGATGACGCCGGAACTGCGCGACTGGTTCGACCGGTACAAAGAGCGTTTCGGCGAAATACCCGGGCTGCCCGCGATGGTCGGCAAACGTGCCGCGGACCTCACCGTGCTGGGACTCGAGCTCGCCGGCCGCGACCTCACCCGCGAAGGCCTGATCGAGGCCCTGGAGTCGCTGACGGAGTACGAGGACATCTTCGGCAATGTGCTGACGTTCGGTCCGGACGACCACAAGGGCGTCGATTCGTCGACCCTGTCCCAGGTACAGAACGGCCGCTGGGTGAAGCTCCAGACGTCCATCAGCTACTGAAGCGGGCGGCGGACGTGTTCCGGGGGCTGACGGCTCCATGATCGATATTCGCGGGGAAGAGCCGCCGTTGGCGGGCGAGTTCCGGCACTTCATGGAACACCGTGACGACGTCGTGGACGGCGCGTTGCTGGTATCCAGGCTGGTCGATCCGGACACCGATGCGGGCTGGTGCCGGTCCGAGATGCGCCGCCTGGCGGAAGTGGCAGGGACGGACGCGGGACCGGTGGCACTGGTGGAGTCGCTGCACAGCCAGGGATTCAGGGGCGTGTCTCCCCGGCGCTACTACCTGTCCCGCAACAGCGCGCTGGAGCACGTGTTGCGCCATCGCGAGGGCATTCCCATCAGCCTCGGCGTCGTCATCCTCGGTGCGGCGGCGCATCTCGACGTGCGGGCCACGGGTATCGACTTTCCGAGACGTTTCCTGGTCGCGCTCAACAACCGGCTGGTCGATCCCACCGCCATGCGAATGACCAGCAAGCAGGACTGCCTCAAATGGTTGCGCCGGGAACTACGCAACGACGGGCGGCGCGGGGTCGTTGACGATACCGCGTTCCGTCCGTCGGAGCCTTCGGACATCGTGCTCCGGATGCTGAACAACCTGCGCCTGGCGGCGAACATGCGGGGCGACCACGCCCGAGCGCTCGACCTGACCGACTACCAGATCATCCTGCACCCGACCGCGTTCTCGCTGCACGTGGACCGGGCGGACCTGTGGCTGTCGCTCGGGTCTCTCGACATGGCCCGGCGCGAACTCGAGCGCGCCATGGAACTGGCGCATGGCAAGATGCGCCGACGCATCCGCAAGCGGCTGGATGCGCTGCCAAGCGGTTCCACGGCGCTAAACTGACCAATCCCTGGATCGCCATGCTGTCGCGATCGGGCAGCAAGACGCGGCGATCACCAGTTTCTCAACCCACGTTATGTTCCGCCCAGAGCAGGCGATCCTCTTCGAACGGCGCATTCTCGACCCGGGCTGGATGACCGAACACGGCGGTTGAGCGCGTCTCCTCGACGTACGGTACCAGGTCGGCGAGCACCTCCGTTCGCGGATTGCCGGTTCTCGCGAAGTTGATCACCGAGTCCTGCAGGTTCGCTGCGAGGGTGTCCTCGGCCTCACCACCGCCGAAGAACTCGATGCTCTCGTCGCTCTTGGCATGGGTGCCGAAAATGAAACCGATGATGATCGCGTGACACGATCGCAGGATGCCGCCGTCCCACGGAGATTCCGCGGTGAACACGTACTGGTACGCCGGGTTGCCGCGTGCCGCGATGCCCTCGCAGAGGCGGATCGAGGGCATGCGCATCCGGCGGCCTGTCTCGATGGCCGCCAGCACCGACACGGGATCGGTCCAGTGGCCGCGTGACTTGAGGATCCGCCGGAACCCTTCGATGAGGCCCTGCGCGTCCTCCACGGTCTTCGAAACCTCGGCGACCAGTCCGGCCTCGTCCAGGTTCTCCGCCAGAGGACTGCGGCAGGTGAAGAGCCGCCACTCGTCCCGCTGCGTGCCGGCGAAAACCGAGATGCCGTCCGCTGCCCCGGCCCGAACCGCGTCGACGGGTATCGCCTTGAGGTCGGTGCCGTCGATCACCGAGCGGAAGTTTCCGAGCCCGTCCGGCATCGAGAATCCCAGCCCGGCATCCGTAATGGTCTCCGGATCGAGCGCCAGCAACTTGTCGACATCGTTCCCGGACAGGCCGACTTTCTCGAGAAACGCCTCGGAGACACTGACCGCACGTTCGAGTGAGTTCGCGCTGCTGCCCCCTCCGCTCACCGGCATCGCCCGGTGGAAGAGTCCCCGGGCGGGCGCGAACGCCAGCAGTGCGCAGACACTCGCCGCGCCGGCCGACTCGCCAAGGATGGTGACGTTGCCGGGATCTCCGCCGAACGCCGAGATGTTGTCGCGTATCCACTTGAGCGCCTCGACCTGGTCGAGCAAACCCTCGTTCCCGGTAGACGGAATGCGCCCGCCCGTCACCTCGTTCAGGTTGAGGAATCCGAGCGCGCCGATTCGATAGTTGATCGTGACCACCACGACGTCGCCGCGGCGGGACAGGATCTCGCCGTCGTAGGTCGGCGTGGCCCCCGTGCCGCCGGTGAAACCGCCCCCGTGGATCCACATCAGCACCGGGCGCCTGGCGTCGTCGAGGCCAGGAGTCCAGACGTTGAGCTGCAGGCAGTCCTCGTCGCGCTTCTCGGCGTTGGCGGCGTTGAACACGAACTTCAGCGGACCTTCGCCCGGGCGGGCCGCCTGCCACGCCTGCGTGCCCCAGTCGCCGCCCGCGGCGCGTACGCCGGCCCACGGCTTGGGGGGTTCCGGCGTGCGCCAGCGCCGCTCTCCGACGGGAGGCGCCGCAAAGGGAATGGCCCTGAAGCGGTGGACTCCGTCAATGTGCGCACCCTCCACCTTGCCGTATCGCGTCTCGACGATGGCCATGCTGCCCTCCACCTGATGATCTCTTGAGTGTCTAAGTTTGGGAGGGACTGCGGGGCAACGCAAGGATGATGGAGGGCGGCATCAGCGAACTTGACTGGCGGACCGTGGAGTGTGGCCCGTCGGAACGCGCAATGGAGTCACTGCACCCGGTGCCGAGCCCCGGGCGGGCAGGGGTTCGGGTGCCTTCGGGCTGTGAGTTCGAAGATCAATGTCCTTCCGTGTCCGACGCCCCGCCCTCGGGTGGGGACGGAGATTCGCCGGGTTCGAACCGGATTCCGGCATCCACCGGCCGGAACGGCGTGCGGGGGTCAATTTGCCGCAGCACCGTGAATTGACGGGGGGTGACCAGCACCGGCACATGTTGCCGCCAACGTGGAACCGGTGTGTGCGTGCGGGCGCCGAGGACGCGGACCGCGCCGAATCTCTTCTCTTCGAAAAAGTCGGGGAAGTGAGCGTCGGGGTCGGCTGTCACAATGTGGGTCACCATGGCCGCCGGCAGCATGCGGACAAACCGGGCACCCGTGTGGCGGTCGTACAGCGGGATGTCGTGGTGCAGGTGATAGTAGCCGGGCGTGCTGAAATAGAACCGGTCGGCTTGCCACACGGCTCCGACGCCTGGCTCGCTGGCCAGGTAGCGATACGCCGCTAAGATCGGGTCCTGGCCGGCGCGCGCGCCAAGAAACGTGAAGCCGCCCGCCTCCCTCGACCAGGCCCGGTAAACGCTTTCCTGGCCCGGCAGCGCGTTCAGGATGCCCGCCGCCGACACGCACGCGAACGCGGCACCTGCCGCGAACGCCGCGGTGCGGCCCCGGAGGCCGCGGCCGTGGAGCCGAACGGCGAGGTCCGCCCCGATCATCATCAGCAGCGGCACCGCGGCGAACACGAACCGATACTCCTTGTGCGCCTGCAGGGAGTGGATGCCGACGATCAGCGCGACCAGGGCCAGCAGCAGGGCGTACCGGCGCGGCGCGAACGCCGCCCCGACCACGCACAGTACGCTCAAGCCCCCGTGCGCCGTGACCAGCCAGGCGAGGTACTGCCACGCCGGGCTCTCGCCGGCGCGGAACGGGTCTATGACGAGGTTGAAGCGGATGTTCGTTACGTAGGAGTGGAACATGCCAGCGTCCCACGTGACGGCGTCGAACGCGCCGACCGCGAGAACCGCTGCGGCCCCCGCCATCAGCAGGGCAGGCCTCGGCTTCGCGCGCAGGACCACGATTGCGAACAGCACGATGGCCAGCGGCGCGTACTGCAGACGGATGGCGGCGGCGAGCACCGTCAGGAGGACCCCGCACAGACCGGCGGCGAGTCCGATGTGGCCAGGCCGGGCAGCGATCCAGAGCGCAAGCAGCAGCGGGCCGGTGGCGATGAACTCCGTCATGGGCTTGTGCGCGAACCCGCACAGTTCGTACCAGAACGCGCCTGCGAGCAGGGCGACGCGCGCGGCGGCCTCCCCGAAATGGTTGCGCGCGACGAAGTACATCCCCGCCGGGATCGTCAGTGAAATCGCGCAGAGCACGAGTTCGACGCCGCCAACGTACCAACTCGGCTCACCGAGACCGATCAGGTCGAACAGCTTGAGTACGCCCGCGACCAGTCCCGGCACGAACCAGGCCCGGGCGCCGTAGTAGTACTCCCAGTACGTCACGCCGTTCCCGAACACCAGTCGGTGCGCCGGCTCGAGGTACTGGAAGATCTCGTCGGGGTGCAGGGTGAAGTCGCCCGAGAGGGCAACCGCCGCCCGCGCCAGGAACGCCAGGGCGAGCACGAGGGGGAGGTACTTCCAGACCCTGCCGGTTTCCGCGTGGGGGTGCAGGAAGGTCTCGAGGAACGCGTGTGACGTAAGTGTGGGCGATGCTGCGCCAGGGCGGTCAGGTCTCACCCGGCGCGGGGCGCTACGCTTCGGCCGCGAGCGCCCTGACTTGCGGGGGGTCATCCTGCGCCTTGATCGGCACCGTTCGCCGTTCCGTGGCGCACGCTATTGGCCGGTCATGTCGGGAAAGGGGTTCTCCGCGTCCAGCGAAATCGGTTGGGCGTACCCTGGCACGCGCAGTTCGCTCCCGGACAGGCCGAGGTCGTCGGGGTCGATCACTCCCTCGCCGAAGGCGTACATGATCTCGGTCTCGCCCCTTGTCATCGCGGCATCGTAGGCCAGCGCCCGTTCGCGAACCGCGGCGTTCTGCCTGGCGTAGGAGGCCATCGCGCGCTTGCCGTGTTTTTTCTCCAGCATGCGGCGCGCGAGGGCGGGCGCGAGGAACAGCCCGGTTGCGTTGTTGCCGCCGAACCCCTTCGAGTTGACGAACACGCCATCGACTTCCTCGGCGGGAAGCTCGAAATGCCCGGTTTCGAAACGCAGGTGTGCATCGGACACGTCGTCGGCGATGGCGTCGATGGTGGTGATGCCGGGCACCCAGCCGTGGGCCCACGTGCCTAGCGCGCAGGCGAGCTGATCGCCGGAAGCCGGCGCCATGGTGTGTCCCAGCACGGATTTGACCGCCGCCACCGGCCACCGCCGGATGCCGAAGGCGCCCGCAAGCTCGTCCAGGATGCGGGACTCGGTGACACGGTTCTGCGGCGTTCCGGTGCCGTGCGCGTGCACGAAGGTTCGCTGCCGCAGGCTGTCTTCTCCGAGGATCGCGCGCGCCATGGACATGGCCTTGGCCACGGTGATGTAGTTGCCCACGCCCGGTGAGGAAATGGACTTCTTGAAGCCGTCGGCGTTGATGTAGACGGCGGGCGCCGCGCAGTGGATGTCGGCGCCGAGTTCGAGCGCGAGCGCATCGTCGCAGACCACGGCGTAGACGGCCCCTTCGGCCACCGTGAAGCCGCAGTTGTTGCCGAACGGCCGGCAGGCGCGGCGGTTGTCCACCGTATCGCTGCCGTCCAGAGCCATCAGCGCCTCGTCTTCCGCCAGCGCCCCCATGACGCGGTAGCCCTCGATGATCTCCGGCACGACCGGCGCTTCGGCGCTGCCGACCAGTGCCACCCGCAGCCGTCCGGCGCGGATCTCGTCCACGGCGCGGCTCAGGTTATAGAGGAACGTGGCGCAGGCGCCGATGACGCCGCCGATCGCCCCGAGGTTGCCGACGGTATAGGCGCTGACGAAGTCTGCCGCCATCTCCGGCAGCCCGAAGGCGACATGCTTGGAGCTGACGCGCCTGCCCGTGAGGGGCAGTTGCATCAGGCCGGCATTGCTGTTGCCGTCGAGCTGGCCCATGGCGCTGCCCGCGTATACGGCGAAACCGTCGGGGCGAACCCGGTCGCGCAGTTCGCCCCAGTCGAACCCTAAGGAGTGGACGGCATCGGATGCGCCGAACATGGCGAGTTCCAGCCCCCGCGGGTGTCTGCGCGAGGCATAGAGCCGGCCGGGTTTGAACCCGGTCGGGACCTGTCCGGCGGACGTGACCCGCGATGCGGTCCGTTCGGGAAAGAGCACCGAAGCGTCTCCTTCGACGCACACGGCAACGCGCCGGTTGTCCAGTGTTTCCACGCGCCAGCCCGGTGGAATGCAGTCGGGCAACTGCCTCTTCGGGATAACGAACCTGATGCCCTGGCCATCGACGGCGCTGATGGTCGCCTGCCGGTGGCGGGTCACGTCCTCCGGATCGAACAGCGCGATGCGCCGGATCAGGGTGTTGTCGCGAATGTACTCGCGCGTGGACGGCTCCGCGGGATCTTCGTTCAGCCGCATCAGCGCGGCGAGGCTGGCATACGTGTCGGCGGCGGCGTCGCCGCCGATCGCGTCGATTACGATGCGGCGGAACGCGTGGTGAAAGGACACCCTGCCGGCGGCATTGATGCCTCCGAGACCGACGATGACGGGGAGTCTGGACAACGCGGTACCCGGCTCGGGGATGCCCTCGATTGTAGAGGCAATCGGGAAGCTGTTACACCCGCTCTATCGCCATCGCGGTCGCCTCGCCGCCGCCGATGCAGAGCGACGCCACGCCCCTGCTGCCGCCGGTCGCCGCGAGGGCGTGCGCCAGCGTGACGAGCAGCCGGCTGCCGGTGGATCCGATGGGGTGTCCCTGGGCGCAGGCACCGCCGTAGATGTTCACCTTGTCCGGATCGAGCCCGAGTTCGGAGATGGCAAGCATGGTCACCATGGCGAACGCCTCGTTGATCTCGAACAGGTCCACTTCATCCCTGCTCCAGCCGATTTCCGATAGCAGTTTGTCGATGGCGCCGACCGGCGCGATGGTGAAGTCCGACGGGTGAATCGAGTGGGTGGCATGCCCGACGACGCGTGCGAGCGCCTGTCCTCCCGCGGATGCGTCGCCGAGCACCAGCGCCGACGCGCCATCGGAGATGGAACTCGCGTTCGCCGCGGTAATCGTGCCGTCCCTCGCGAAGGCCGGGCGCAGCGTGGGAATCCGGTCCACCCTGGAGCGTCGCGGCTGCTCGTCTTCACGCACGTCGTCGAGCGGCGCGATCTCGCGATCGAGGTCGCCGCCTTCCATCGCGCGCAGGGCCTTGGTGACGGAGCCGATGGCGAACGCGTCCATGTCTTCCCGCGTGATCTGGTGCGTGTCCGCGGTCGTCTGGGCGAAGCTGCCCATGGACGCGCCGGTCTCGGCGTCTTCCAGGCCATCGACGAACATGGCGTCCGCGGCTTCGCGGTGACCCATGCGGTGTCCGCGGCGCGCGCTGGCCAGCAGGTAGGGCGCGTTGGACATGCTCTCCATGCCGCCGGCGACGACGCAACTGGCGCTGCCGGCCCGGATCAGGTCGGTGCCGAGCATGGCGCACTTCATGCCGGAGGCGCACACCTTGTTCACGGTGGTCGCGCCCACCGCGTCGGGTATGCCCGCGAGGCGCATCGCCTGGCGCGCGGGGGCCTGCTTCACGCCCGCGCCGATGACGCAGCCCATGAGCACCTCGTCGATGGCGGCGGCGTCCACGCCGGAATCCGCCGTGGCGGCCTCGATGGCGCGCGCGCCGAGTTCGGGCGCGGCCTTGTCGCTGAGCGCGCCGAGAAAGCTGCCGATGGGCGTACGTTGCGCGCCGAGAATGAAGACATCGTTCATGGAAGGTTCCTTTTGTCTATGTGCGCCGGGGCGCGGTATTGCGCTGTTGTTCCGGCGTGCGATTCATGCCGGCTGGCGCTGCCCGAACCGCGGGATCAGTTCCGCGAAGTTGCAGGGCTTGAAGTCGGCGTCCAGTTGAAACTTCAGGATTTCGTCCCAGCCGGTGCGGCAGGCGTTGGTGGAGCCGGGCAGGGCGAAGATCAGGGTACCGTTGGCCAGGCCCCCCACCGCGCGGGACTGGATGGTGGAACTGCCGATCTGGGTCAGTGAGACCTGCCGAAACAGCTCCCCGAAGCCATCGATGGTCTTGTCGAACAGGGGCAGCAGGGCTTCCGGCGTGCTGTCGCGATCCGAGAATCCCGTACCGCCGGTGGCGAGGATCGCGTCGATTCCCGGGTTCGCTATCCAGGCCGATACCCGCGCCCGGATGCGGTACACGTCATCGATCTCTATCGCGCGCTCGACCAGCGTGTGTCCAGCGTCCGCGAGGCGCCCGCAGAGCAGGTCGCCGGAAGCGTCGTCCGCTTCGGTGCGGGTGTCCGAAACGGTTAACACCGCGATTTGCAAGGATTTACTTGCCGATTGGCCAGCCATTTGGTAACCATTCGAGAGTTTGCGGACTCGGGAGCGTTTACATTACAGTAGCCGCCCCCTGATGCATATGGGTTCGGGATTGAATAAAGACGTGTCGGTCAACGACCGGCTCTATTTTATTGCCGAGAGTCTGGCACAGGACTTCTCGCTGTTTCCCAGTCCCGAGACCGGTCAGCACCGGTCCATGCGCGGTCTGCTGCGGGAGGCGGAAATTGCGCGCCGGCGGGATACGCTGGCGAACATGGACATCGACTCCTACATCGAGGCTGTCGTGGCGGACGCGGAGGATACGCGCCGCACGCCAGCGCCGGACGTGATCCGGCGCCTCGGCGAAAGGGTCGGCGACGAGGTGCGCGAGGGGCCGTTCTACGCCTGTGTGCTGCGCATGGATTTCGATGGCGTGCCGCGCCCGGTGGCGTTCATCGCCCAGGACCGTTCGGTCAACAATGGCGTCTGGGGGCCGGAACACCACCTGGCCGCGGCCGACTGGGTCGGGGAGTCCGCCAACCGGGCAATGCCGATCGTCACTTTCATGGACACGCCCGGGGCCGACGCCCAGGCGGACGCCAATCGCAATAACCAGGCGCACAGTATTTCCAGGCTGATCACCCAGATGTCCGGCGTCAACGTGCCGAACCTCGGCATCATCTTCGGGCTCGGTTACTCGGGCGGCGCCATTCCGCTGGCGGCGAGCAATCTGCTGCTGTCGGTGCGGGACGGGGTGTTCAGCACCATCCAGCCCCAGGGCCTTGCCAGTATCGCGCGCAGGCTGGACCTGTCGTGGCAACAGTGCGCCAAGCAGGTGGGCCTGTCGCCGTTCGAACTGTACGCCCAGGGCAACATCGACGGCATCATCGACTACAGTCCCGGCGAGGAGAGCACCCTGCACAACCTCCGCCAGGCCATCGTCACGGGCATCGAGTCGATCGAAGCCCGGACCCAGTCGTTCGTCGCGGACAATCCCTACATCCTCGATCACTACCGGCGCAGCCTGGAGCGGTTCCTGGCGCCATCCGAGCGCCTGCGGCGCATACAGGAGAGCGGGTCGTTCAGGATATCGCGGAACCCCACCGAGTATCCGAACGTGTTCGGAGTCGCCAACCGCTATCTCCGGTACCTCGGCTGCCGCCGGCGCATAAAGGCCACCTCCAGGCACCAGTACGGGCGCCTGGCGCGACAGGACCTGCCGGAAGGAGAGTTGGCGGCCCGCGCGGCGCGCGAGCGCCGCCGGGTGTTCCTGAAGTGGATGCAGGAACCCGACCAGGTCCGCTACGAAGATGTGCTGTCGCGCGCGTGGAGGAACTACGTCTCGAGGAAAGAGGCCCTCGGAGGTGAGCGGGGCCGCTTCGCGCGGCTGTTCCTGGGCGAGCCGGCAAAGAACTACCGTGAAGCCCGAGCGACGCTCATCTCCGACGTGGGCATGCACCTCTTCAATCGCTGGAAGTCCGATGCGACTGGCAACTTCGGGGCTTTGAAGCACTACCTGACCAGCCACGCGGAGGTGGGCGCCCTGGTCAGCGTGGACGCGATTCGCGAACCGTACGCCTTCCTGCGCGCCATCGCGACCGATCCCGCATTCGGACCGCTGCTTCGGCAGCGTTTTACCCACGAGGGCGGCAAGCTGCTCTCGCCGGAACATCTCGACGGCAAATCGGATTCGTACGTGCGCTCGCAGTTGACGGCGGAGCTGAACCTGGCGATGACCGAGGGTCCGATGGACGGCACCGTCGAACTGGCAGAGCGTACACGCCAGTCGCTGGTGCGGGCTGGCGGGTCCGCCTCGCCGCTGGTCGTCAACCGGTCGATCCTCGAGGACCGGTTCCCGGCGTTCATCCGCGCGCCCGAGGGGGCGGAGGAGGACAAGGAGCGCACGGTGCTCGACATCCTGCTCGAAGACGACCTGCGCGAGGATTTTGCATCGGAATGCGAGAACTTCTTGCTGTTCGATGCGGTCTACGATCACACCATCGCGAGTCTCGACTCCATCGCCGAAGAAGCCGGCCGCACCCGGAGCCTGTCGCAGGGATCCCTGTCCGGACTGATGGACCTGGCGTTCGCCGCGGCGGCCAAGGGAGGCACCTACGACTCGCCGGCGAGCGAGACCCCGGAACAGGTCGTCGCGCGTCTCAAGGAACGGTTCTTCGACTGGTATCGGCGCATCTCGGACAATCCCCGGTCCGGCGACTTCTTCCGCGCGGTGGAAGAGTGGAAAAAGCGGGCTTTCGCACACCTGCCGGACACGCTGTTCGTGGTCGTCACCTTTCTTTTCGAGAGGCTGCTCCTGTCCTACCTGCGTTCGGAGCTGGACGGCCGCCGCTACGACGGCCGCATCGCGCCGCGCAAGATCGGCCGCAAGGACTTCTGGAACCGGCTCCATATCGCCTACCGAGACCTGCGCATCCAGAACACCCTGACACAGTTCAAGTCCCGGCGCGCCACGGCACCGCAGGCATTCATCGACCTTTTCTTCTCCGATTTCGAGGAACTCTTCGCCGACCTCCTGAGTTCCGACCCGTGCGAGTTTCCGGGCCTGCGCCAGTCCATAGAGACCGCGCTGTCGAACGGCGTCACGCCGTGCGGCGTCATCACCGGGATCGGCAGGTTCAAGGACGGCGACGGTGGCTTGCGGGCGGGCGCCGTCATCTCCAATGCGGACTTCCAGGCCGGGGCCTTCGATATGGCCAGTGCCGAGAAGTTCTGCAAGCTGCTGGTGGTGTGCGCGGAGCAGAATCTCCCGGTGATCTGCTTCATCTCTTCAGGGGGCATGCAGACCAAGGAGGGCGCCGGCGCGCTGTTCTCCATGGCGGCCATCAACGACCGCGTCACGCGCTTCGTGCGGGACTACGACCTGCCCGTGATCATGTTCGGCTTCGGTGACTGCACCGGCGGCGCGCAGGCGAGTTTCGTCACGCATCCGCTGGCGCAGACCTACTACTTCTCCGGCGCCAGCATGCCGTTCGCGGGCCAGATCGTCGTGCCGTCCAACCTGCCCATGGACGCGATCCTCTCCAACTACCTCTGCGACACGCCGGGATCGATGCAGGGCCTGGTCAAGCACCCGCTGCTCCCCGACCTGGACGACGAACTGCGGAAGATCGACGCGGACATTCCCGTCCCGGTGGAATCGGTGACCGATGTCGTGAATCGCGTCATGGCGGGCGTGCTCAGCCAGGAGCGGCCCGTGGCCGCGCCTTCGCGGCCGGCCGTCGCCCCGGCGGACCTGATCCGGCCGGTGTCGAAAGTTCTGATCCACGCGCGCGGCTGCACCGCGGTCAAGCTGATCCGCATCGCCCAGCGCAGGGGCATAGAGGTGGTGCTGGTGCAGTCGGACCCGGACATGGAGTCGCTGCCGGTGGACATGCTGACCGAACGCGACTCGGTGGTGTGCATCGGCGGCGCCACGCCGGACGAGAGCTATCTCAACGCGCTGTCCGTCATTTCGGTTGCCGAACACGAGGGCGTGGACGCCCTGCATCCCGGCATCGGTTTCCTTTCCGAGAGCAGCCAGTTCGCGGAACTCGTCCGCTCGCGCGGGATCAACTTCATCGGCCCGTCCACGGTCACGATGGAGATCATGGGGAACAAGTCGAACGCCATCACGACCGCCATGCGCCTGGGCGTACCGGTGGTGCCCGGCAGCCACGGCATCGTCACCGAGGTGGACCGCGCCGCCGAGCTGGCGGACGGGATCGGTTACCCGATACTGATCAAGGCGGTGCATGGCGGCGGCGGCAAGGGGATCCAGGTGGTGGAGTCGCGGGAGAGCTTCCACGAACTGTTCCAGCGTGTTTCCGCAGAGGCCCGTGCCGCCTTCGGGAACGGCGACGTGTATCTCGAGAAGTACGTCACTTCGCTGCGCCACATCGAGGCGCAGATCCTGCGTGACTACCATGGCAACACGAAGGTGCTGGGCCTGCGCGACTGCAGCGTGCAGCGGGACAAGCAGAAGGTGATCGAAGAGTCCGGATCGACCCTGCTGCCGGCCGAACTCGAAAGCGCCGTGCGCGAGCACGCGGCGGCGCTGGCCGACGAGGTGGATTACGTCGGCGCCGGAACGGTCGAGTTCATCTACGACCTCAACGCGGGAGAGGTCTATTTCATGGAGATGAACACCCGGCTGCAGGTGGAGCATCCGGTGACGGAAATGGTCTCCGGCGTCGATATTGTCGGCGAGCAGTTCAGGATCGCCGCCGGAGAGAGCATCGCCGAGATCGAGTTGCGCGAGAACGGCTATGCCATCGAGGCCCGTATAAACGCCGAGCGCATAGCGGTCGGAGACCGCTCCTTCCAGCCGAACCCCGGAACGATCACCACGTGCGAGTTCCCCGCGGCTCGGGGCATCGACGTCATCCGCCTCGCCGGACCCGACAAGTTCATCTCGCCGTACTACGACAGCATGATCGGACAGGTGATCGCGCACGGCAGGGACCGGACCGATACCGCCGCCAGGCTCGCGGACTACCTCGACCGCGTGCGCATAGAAGGCATCGCGACGAACATCGCCCTGGTCAAGCGGGTATTGCGGGACCGGACGTTCCTCGCGGGCGACTACGACACCAACTACCTGCCCAAGTTCCTCGCAAACGAGGATGTCGACACGCTGATCGAGGAGATGGAGGGCGCCGCCGGATCCGGCGCCGGCGATATCGGCAGCGATGCCATCCGCATAGAGAACAGCGTCGAACTGCGCGTGCTCTCGCCTTCGGCGGGCATTTTCTTCGCCACTCCGTCACCCGCCGAGCCGGAGTACGTCCAGCCCGGCCAGCGCATCGGACTGAACGACATCCTGTGTCAGCTCGAGGCGTTCAAGATATTCACCCCGCTGCGGCTCGAGGACTACAACTCCGGCGACAACGGCCTCTATCGTGACAGCGAATACGAAGTGACGCACGTCAACGTCACCAGCGGCCAGCAGGTCAACGCCGGCGACCTGCTGTTCGTGGTGAAACCGATGCACGCGGCGGAAGCCGGCTGAGTCGCCCGCGCCCGCCCGGCGCCTTTCCGACAATCGTTTTGCACCGAGACCCGCTCATGGGTGGATGGTATTGTCTGTCGCACCTATCGACGCAGGAGACGAAAGCCCATGTTCAATCGAATCGGCGGAGTATTTCTCATCGCGATGGCTGTCCTGATCGCCGTGCACACGGTGATCGAGCCGCTCTATCACACGTCCGAGACGGGACAGCCGTACAGCCAGGTCTGGGAGGTCCTGAACCCGCTGATGGCGCTGGCACTGCTGCTGGGCATCAGAACCGCGTACATGCACAAGAGAGCCGCGGCCGGCGACGGCGTCACGGTCACTCGCGCGTATCTCGTATCGAACACGCTGTTCTATGGCTTCCTGTTCGTGGGAATCATGTTCCTCTGGAACTGGTTCACCCTACTGAGCCCCGGGTACAGCGCGGCGGGGAGCGATACCAATTCGCTGGTCTGGATACTCATCGACGCGGCGCTGCCGCTGCTCATGGGCGCCATGGGATCGTGCATGCTGACGGAGGCGGAAGCGGGGTAGCCCCGCGCGGGGAGCAGGCGCAGCCGGGAGTGGTCGAATCCCGGGAGCTATGCAGGCGGCTCGGCGCACCATTCGGCGACGCCTTTCGCCCATTCCTCGTCGTCGTTCAGGCACGGTGCGAGGCGGAACGAATCGCCGCCGGCTTCCATGAAGGTCGCCCGGCCGCGGATGCCGATTTCCTCCAGTGTCTCGAGGTTGTCCGCCGTGAAGGCGGGACATGCGACGGTGACGGATCGCACGCCCTGCCGGGGCAGTTCCGCTAGCAGTTCGTCGGTGTAGGGCCGCAGCCAGGGCATCCGGCCGAGACGTGACTGAAAACTCGTGGAAAAGTTGGGGGGGCCACCCGTCGCGTCAAGAAGCTCGAGCCGCTCCACCAGCGCTCGCGTGGTTTCGAGGCACTGGTGGCGGTAGCAGGTGGCGTGGGCGGGGGAGGGCGTCTCGCAGCAGTCGGCACCCGCAAGGCAATGGGACCCGGTCGGGTCGGCTTTCCTGAGGTGCCGCTCGGGCAGTCCGTGGTAGCTGAAGACGACGTGGTCGTCCGGGGCCATGGTCTCGCGCACCAGCCGGGCGACGGCATCGAGGAACGGCGCCTGCGCGTAGAAGGGCGGCATGACCCGGACCGGAACCGTGGCCAGCGCCTTCACGCGCTCGATGGTGGTGGTGCGCGTGGATGCCGCGTGCTGCGGATACATGGGGATGAGGAGGATTTCATCCACCGTCCCGAGGGATGCAATGCCTTGGGCCAGGCCCGGCGCGCCGTAGCGCATGCCGGCAGCGACCTTGAGGCCGGTCAGGCTGCCCAGGCGCTTCGCCAGGGCCATCGTATGGTGTACGAGGGGCGACCCGGGTGCGTCATCGCGCCAGATCGCGCGGTACGCCTCGGCGCTCTGCCGCGGCCGCAGAGGAAGGATGAAGGCGGATACGATCAGGCGCCTGAGCGGCCAGGGTATGTCCATGACGTGGGGGTCCATCAGGAACTCGTTCAGGTAGCGCCGCACGGAGGCCGTGTCGCAGCCAGCGGGCGATCCGAGATTGGCGATCAGTACGCCGCGCTCGCTCATGGAATGCCAGATCCTTGGATGTTGCCGCATTGTTCCAAGGCCGCGTCCGATGGACAACCTTTCGGTCACCGCCTACCATCGCGCGCCTACCCCGGGGCGGCCGCGGTTTCTGGCCTGGAAGCGACCTGACGCGTTGAGAACATGACCGTAATCGTCGACTACGACGCCGGCAACCTGCGCAGCGTGCAGCGCGCCTGCGCGGAAGTGGGTACCTCCGCCGCCATCACCAGCGACCCGGCCGAGGTGCGCCGGGCGGACCGCGTGATCTTCCCGGGCGTGGGCGCCGCCGGCAGCGCCATGCGGAGCTTGAGGGCGGGCGGTCTCGATCGCGCGCTCCTGGATGTCATGCGCGGCGGCACGCCGGTGCTCGGCATCTGCCTGGGTCTGCAGATCTCGCTCGATCACTCGGAGGAGAACGACCAGGACACACTTGGCCTCGTCGCGGGCCAGGTGCGGCGGTTCGCGCTCTCCGATCCGGCATTGAAGGTGCCGCACATGGGCTGGAACGCCGTGCGCGTCGTGCGCGGACACCCGCTCCTCGCGCACGTCGAGCCCGGGGACGAGTTCTATTTCGTGCACGCCTACTACCCGGTGCCGAAGGACGAGCGCACGGTGCGCGCGGTGGCGGACTACGAGGGGCAGTTCTGCTGCGCGCTGGGGTTCGGCAACTATTTCGCGACCCAGTTCCACCCGGAGAAAAGCGGCCGCGTGGGCTTGGGCCTGATCGAGAACTTCGTGCGCTGGGACGGGCGCGATGCTTAGCAAGCGCCTGATCGCGTGTCTCGACGTCCGGGACGGGAATCTCGCGAAGAGCGTACGCTTCGTCGACACGAAGGATATCGGCGACCCCGTCGCCAAGGCACGCGAATACTACGACGACGGCCTCGACGAACTGGTCTTCTACGACATCACCGCGTCGAGCGAGAAGCGCCGCATCATCCTCGACGTGGTGGAGGCGGTGGCCGAGCAGGTGTTCATCCCGCTTTCCGTTGGCGGCGGCGTGCGCTCCGTGGCGGATGCGACGGACCTGCGCCTGGCGGGGGCGGAGAAGATCAACGTGAATACCGCGGCGGTGGAGCGGCCCGCGCTCATCGCCGAATGCGCCGAGGCGATCGGCAGCCAGAACGTCGTGCTGTCCATGGATATTCGCAGGGTCGGCATTGCGCCGGAGTTTCCGTCTGGCTACGAGATCGTGGTGCGCGGCGGCCGCACGCCCACGGGCATTGACGCGCTCTCATGGACGCGCGAGGGCGAACGCCTGGGCGCCGGCGAACTGGTGGTCAATTCCATCGATGCGGACGGCACCCGCGACGGCTATGAGCTGCACCTGACGCGGACGATCAGCGAGGCGGTGCGGATTCCGGTCATCGCTTCCGGCGGCGCCGGGGTTCCAGACCACCTCTACGACGTCCTGACCGAGGGCAGGGCGGACGCCGCGCTGGTGGCGTCGATGGTCCACTACGGGGATTACACGGTGAGCGGTCTCAAGCGGCACCTGGACGGGCGCGGCGTGAAGATGCGGATGTCCTGGTGAAGGCCATCCGCGTTGACGGCGACCGCCTCGTGTGGACCGACGCGTCCCTCGGTGATCCGGGTCCCGGGCATGTCAGGATCGCCATCCGCGCCAGCGCCGTGAATCGCGCCGACCTCGTCCAGAGGGCCGGCCACTATCCGCCGCCGCCGGGCGCGAGCGACATTCTCGGCCTGGAGTGTGCCGGTATCGTCGATGCGGTGGGCGACGGCGTCTCGAGGGTGGATGTCGGCGATGCCGTGTGCGCCCTGCTCGCGGGCGGGGGCTATGCCGAATCCGTGATCGTGCCGGCGGGCCAGGTGTTGAAGGCGCCCGCGGGCCTCTCTTTCGCCGAGGCGGCGGCGTTGCCGGAGGTGTTCGCGACGGCGTATCTGAACCTCTACATGGAAGGCCGGCTTCGGTTGGCCGAGACCGCCCTCCTGCATGCCGGCGGGAGCGGCGTGGGGACAGCGGCGATACAGTTGTGCCGCGAGTTCGGCAACCCGTGCTACGTGACCGCGGGATCGCGGCAGAAAGTGGAGCGCTGCATCGAACTCGGCGCGGCCCACGGGTGCGACAGGCATGTGGAGTCGTTTCGCGACCAGGTCCGGGACTGGACGCGGGGGGAGGGCGTAGACGTCATCCTCGACCCGGTGGGCGCCGCCTACCTGGCGGACAACCTGGCGAGCCTCAAAACCGAAGGACGCCTCATCGTCATCGGCCTGCTGGCCGGTTCCCGCGCCGAGCTGGCGCTTTCGGCAGTGCTGATGAAGCGGCTCTCGATCGTGGGTTCGACGCTGCGCTCCCGGAGCATCGCCGGGAAAGCCGCCGTCATGGACAGGTTGCGGGAACGGGTTTGGCCCAGGATCGCTGCCGGGTCCATCCGCCCCGTGATCGACACCGTGATGCCGATGGATCGGGCGGAAGAGGCGCACAGGTTGATAGCCGGCAACCAGACGTTCGGCAAGGTCGTCCTCGAGGTGCCGTAGGCCTCGGTTGCTAGGGGCGGATCGCGTGAAGGGGCGAAGGCTGACGGTTTGCGTACTCGTGGCGTGGCTGGCCGTGGGTTGGCTCGCGTCAGCGGAGGAGGACGCCGCGGAGCCCGAAGTCGACGAGACGATCACGGTGCACGGCGACGCGGCTAACCGGGTGTCCATCGTTCCGGCCGAGCCGGTGGATGCGGTCTTCGGGCTCGACAAGTCTCTCTTCGAGACGCCGCGGTCGGCCACCAGCATTGCCGTCGAAACCATGGACAGCCTCGGTATGACCGACATCGACGACCTCGTCATGCTCTCGGCGTCGAGCTTCACCCAGTCGTTCTTCGGGGTTTCCGGTTCGCTGGACCTGCGCGGCACTTCGGGGGAGAACTACTTCAACGGCGTCCGCCGGCTGGACAATCCCGGCAACTACGCGACGCCGATCGGCGCCGCCGACCGGGTAGACATCGTGCGCGGTCCCGCCTCCGTGATACACGGGCCAGGCAAGATCGGTGGTTACATGAACTTCGTGCCGAAGTCCGCGCGCGCCGACACGGGCCAGTTCCTGGAGAAGCCGACCGGGGAAGTGTCCGTGTCGGCCGGAAGCTGGGACAGGGCGGTCCTGGCGGCGGAAGTGGGCGGACCCGGTGAGTTCGCGAATCGGCGGTTCGGCTACTACCTGTACGGAGAGTGGGAGGACTCGGGCAGCTACTACCGGGATACGGCCACGGCAAACGCTGTATTGCAGGCCACTTTCAACGTGGAGGCGAACGACCGGCTGCGACTCGTGTGGGGCGGCATGTACCACGACTACGATGGTAACGAGATCGGCGGCTGGAACAGGCTCACACAGGATCTCATCGACCACGGAACGTACCTGACGGGACTCGCCAGACCGCTCGATACCGATGGCGACGGTTTCGTTTCCCACGCTGAATACGATGCGGCCAACGGCGGCGCCGGGCTTTTCGAATTCGTCGTGGACCCCGCTGGCCGCGACGGGCCGATTGTCCCTGGAGGCGACTTCGGCCTGGATCCGGACACCGTTGGCACGGCAAGACTCGGGGGCGACCAGGTGCTCGTCGCCGCGGACGACGTGCTCAGGACAGAGGATTTCGTTTTCTACGCGGATGTCCATTTCGATGCCGGGCCGAACTGGCAGGTGACGAACAAGCTGTACTTCGAGGGGTACGACCACCTCTCGGAGGTCGCCTACGGTTTCGCCGAGTTCGCCGACTCGCGGGCGTTCGAGGAACGACTCGTCATCGCGTATTCCCCGGCCATGCAGCGCGGGCGGATTCGGCTGCTCGTGTCTCCCTCCATCCGGCGCACGGACTTCGAGCACGCGAACGACTTTGCGAACGAGCATTTCGATCGCCGCGACCTCACCGGCCCGTCCACGGCTCGCGACCGGCGGTTGCTTGCCACGCGGATCGATCGGGACTACTCGGACTATTCCAAGGGTTCCTATACATCGATGGGCCTCGCGGTGCTCGCGGACCTCGATTGGGACAACGGCCTGAACGCGGTCATCGGGATCCGGCCGGAGCGCATCTACCTCGATAGCCGCCAGCCCGCGGGGCTGACGCGCGGGGGAGAGCCCGCGGCCGCATCCGGCACCGATGAGTTCCTCTCCTGGACGGCCAGCCTGTCGTACCGGACGGCGGGAAGCCTCATGCCCTACGCCACGCTGTCGGAACAGACGACCGTGATCGCCGGGCAGGGCGCCGAGATCCTCCCGTCCAGCGTCGCAGCGGACCGCGCCGTTGCCACCTCCAGGCTGCGTGAGTTCGGCGTCAAGGGCGCCTTCCTGGACGGGCGGCTGTTCGGCCAGGCCGTGTATTTCGAACAGGAGCGGACCGACTTCAGCGCGCAGGCCATCGTCACCAACCAGGCTTCCCGCGCGGAGGGCCTGGAACTCGAGTTGCGGTGGCGGGCCACCGAGCGGGTGTCCGTGATTGCCGCCTACACGAATCTCGAGGTGGTCAATCTCAACACCCTCGCGAACGGCGGCCGGTTCAGTTTTCTCGGGGCAGGCGACCTTCCCGACACGGATCCCGCGACCTTTTACGGAGGGACCGTCGGCGGTTTCGTGACGCTCGCGTCCAACCCCGACGCGGTGAGGGCGGGGGTGCCGAGACACCTGTCCACCGTCACGGCCTTGCGCGAGTGGGACCACTGGCGGGTGTTTGCGAGCGTCGCGGACGTGGCAAGCGTTTACTCGGGGTTTTCGCGCCGGGTCAGGTTGCCGGCATATACCCTGGTGAACGCGGGGCTACGGTTCGACGGACGCCGGTGGTCGATCACCGTGTCGGGAAAGAACCTGACGGACGAACGTTATTTCCGCGCCAATTTCCCGAACCTGTTCGGTGGGGTCGTCGTGCTGCCGGAACTGCCGAGGCATTTCCAGGCCACCGTCACGCGCAAGTTCTGACCGGCCGCGGACGCGCGGGTCCCCGTCAACGCCAGGTTTGCCGCCATGCCTGGTACTCGGCCGGCCGCAGGCGGTAGCGTGCGATGTTGCCCTCGTGGAGGCTCATGAGCTCGGTCTCCACGACTTCGACGAAACGCGCCTGGTCCACCGGTGACACCCGCTCCGCCGCACGTTGCCGCGCCAGTGCAGTCGCAGCCCTCTTGTCCATTCCCCCGCGCACCACTGCGGCGACCAGCTCGGCGACCGTCGCCCGGTAACGCAGGCGGAACGGGTCCGGCTCACCCAGGGACTGGCGCACTGCCGAGTACCGCGCGCTGGAGCGCGCGTAGGCCCAGACGAACACTTCACGCAGCAGCTCGACGCGATTCAGCTCGTAGATGGCCAACACGCCGTCGATGTAGGCTCGCTCCGGCACGTCCACGAAGGACAGGGGGCAGAGATTGCCGCGGATCAGCGGGATGTTCGCCGCGAGGCGGGAGACCCGCTTGTTGACGTCCTCGAAACCCTGCAGATAGGCGAGGTGCACCAGGGCGAAGAAGGCCTGCTCGAAGGGGTCGGTGATCGCGGCCGCGGTATCCAGGATCCTCTCGAAGCACTCCTCGATGAGCTGGCGCACTTCCAGCGGATGGTAGACCGTGCCTCCGATGCCTACCGGAATGCGCCGCAGGCGGCCGCCGGCCTGCGCGTCGGCAAGTAGGTTGTCCGCGAGCAGGGCGTGCAGGTTCAGGATCGTGTGCCGGTTGAAGCCGATTTCATCGACCGCCTCGACGAGCAGTTCAATGGCCGCCTTGTGGTTCAGGATCATCTGCGCTTCCCGCGCATCCTTGCCCTCGGCCGCCTCGCCCAGCTGCAGCAGGCGCTCGGTTTCCAGCAGGGAGTAGGTATTGCCTTCCAGACGGCTGGAGTTCCAGGACAGATCGATCAGGAGGCGGCTGTAGATAGTCCGGGCGTAGGTTCCCGCCGGGCGCTCGCCGCCGGGCGGACGGCCTATATCTGACAGGCGTTGGCGCGTCTGGGCCGGCAAGTAGCAGGTGACGTTGGGCCGGTAGTCATCGAGGAAGGCGCGCTGGTAGCCCACCGGCTGCCGTTCCTGGATCGGCGTGCGAATCGCCTGCCTGACCGCCTCCGCCTCTGGCGAGATGGGCACATAGACCTCACCGATCGCCTCCCCGAGCGAGCCAACCGCGACCAGACTACTGCCTCTGCCAGCTATGGTGACGGGCACGCGATAGCGACGGCCCTTAGCTCTCCCTTCGGCGATCAGCCGCTGCTGTTCCACGAGCAGGGCGATGCGGCGCTGCAGCGTCCGCGGCTGCAGCTTGTAGGGCAGTCTCTCGCGGATGCCACTGACCTGCACACCTCCCGGATGGGCCGCCACGGCGGTGAGAATGGCGTCAAGCTCTTGTTCGGGAATCCGCTTCGGCATGTGGCGGATTATATGTCGCAAAACCCTTATGCGACAAATAATGTCAATTATTTGACGTAAAATGGGTTTTGTGTCGCATAAACCTCTTTTGCCATCGCAAACGCGTCCAACATGGCGTTGCTTGCTCGCACCGAGCACGTCCTGCTTCGTCCGTGGTCAGGGCGCGCCGTTCAGCCGGGCCAGTTGTTCCCGCATCGTGGCGAGCTTGGTCTCGAGGTCCCTGACCTTGTCGCGTTCCTTTTCCACTACCGTCGCCGGGGCCTTCGTGACGAAGTTCTCGTTGCCGAGCTTGCCCCGCGAGCGGGCGAGGTCGCGCTCGAACCGGGAGATCGTCTTCTGCAGGCGTTCGCATTCCCGGTCGATGTCGATCAGCCCCGCGAGGGGTACCAGAACCTTGAGGTTGCCTACGACCTGCACGGCCGCGGGCGGGGCGTCTTCGTCCGCATTGAGCCAGGTGATGGACTCGACGCCCGCCATCCGGCGCAGCAGGGACTCGGCCAGGGGCAGCCGCTCCCGGTCGGTTGCGTCGCCCGCCTGGAAGATGAGGTCTATGCCGACGCGTGAAGCGATGCCCATCTCGCCCCGAATGTTGCGTATGCCGACGACCACGGCCTTCAGCCACTCGATAGACGCGACGGCTTCGGCGTCGTCCTCGAGGTCGCCCGCCTGTGGGAACGCTTCCAGCATGATCGTCCCCTCGGGAAGCCCCGATGCGGCGCGCGCTTCGCGCCACAGGGTTTCGGTAATGTACGGGATGAGCGGGTGCGCCACCCGCAGGAGGACATCGAGTATGGCGAGCAGGGTCCGGCGCGCGGCGCGGGCGGCTTGCGCGTCGTCTTCGCTGCGCCACAGCGCGGGTTTGGTGAACTCGACGTACCAGTCGCAGTACTCGCGCCAGGCGAACTCGTACACGGCGTTCGCATACAGGTCGAAGCGATACTCGCCGATCGCGCGCTCGACGTCTTCGATCAGCCGCCGGGCGCGCGAGCGTATCCAGCGGTCCGCGAGACCGAGTGGCGCTGGGCTTTCGGCATCGTCGCCGTCGACGTGCATGAGCACGAACTTCGTCGCGTTCCACAGCTTGTTGCAGAAGTTGCGATAGCCGTCTATCCGGCCGAGGTCGAGGTTGACGTCGCGCCCGTGGGGGGATGCGAGGGCGCAGTACGTGAACCGCAGCGCGTCCGTGCCATAGGCGCGGATGCCTTCCGGAAAGTCGGCCCGCGTCGCGGCCTCGATGGCGGCCGCCATCTGCGGCTGGGTCAGGTCGGCGGTGCGTTTTGCGATGAGGTCTTCGAGCGAGATGCCATCGACGATATCCAGCGGATCGAGGACGTTGCCCTTGGTCTTCGACATCTTTGCGCCGTGCGCATCCCGCACCAGCCCGTGCGTATAGACGGTCCTGAACGGTACGTCGCCAGTGAAGCGCAGCGTCATCATGATCATCCGGGCGACCCAGAAGAAAATGATGTCGTGTCCGGTCACCAGGACGTCGGTGGGGTGAAATCGTTCGAGTTCGGGCGTCTGCTCCGGCCAGCCGAGGGTGGCGAACGTCCATAGCGCCGAACTGAACCACGTGTCGAGGACGTCGGCATCCTGCGTGAGTGGCGTGCCGTCGGGCACGCCGCCCTTGTTCCGCGCCTCGGATTCGTTGCGGCCCACGTACACGTTGCCCTGGCCGTCGTACCACGCGGGGACGCGGTGCCCCCACCAGAGCTGCCGGCTGATGCACCAGTCCTGCACGTCGCGCATCCAGGCGAAGTACATGTTCTCGTACTGGCGGGGAACGAACCGGATACGCCCGTCCCGAACCGCCTCGATGGCGGGCTCCGCCAGTGGCTTGACGTCCACCCACCACTGGTCGGTGAGCCACGGCTCCAGCACGGCGCCGGAACGGTCTCCGCGCGGCACGGTCAGTGCGTGGGGTTCGACGGAATCGAGCAGGTCAAGCCGGGTGAGGTCGGCGACGACGGCTTCTCTCGCCTCCATGCGGTCCATGCCGCGATACGCGGCCGGCGCGTTGTCGTTGATGCTGGCGTCGTCATTCAGGATGTTGATGCACGGCAGGTCATGCCGTTCGCCCACCGCGTAGTCGTTGAAGTCGTGGGCCGGGGTGACCTTGACGCAGCCGGTGCCGAACTCCGGGTCCACGTGCGTGTCGCCGACGATCGGAATCTCGCGGCCGGCGAGGGGCAATCGCGCCCGGGCGCCGATCAGGCCGCGGTAGCGCGGATCGTCCGGATGCACTGCGAGACCCGTGTCGCCGAGCATCGTTTCGGGCCGGGTTGTCGCGACGACGACGTGGTCCGCGCCCGAGGATGTCAGGACGCCGTCCAGCAACGGGTAACGGATGTGCCACAGGCGCCCCTGTTCGTCCACGTTGTCGACCTCGAGGTCGGACACCGCCGTCTTGAGCACCGGGTCCCAGTTCACGAGCCGTTTGCGCTTGTAGATCAACCCGTCCTCGTACAGCCGCACGAAGACTTCGTTCACCGCGGTGCAGAAACCCTCGTCCATGGTGAACCGGTCCCGCGACCAGTCGAGTGACGAGCCCATGCGCCGGAGTTGCTGCGAGATCTCGCCCCCGGAGCGGTCGCGCCATTCCCAGACGCGTTTGACGAACTCCTCGCGCCCGATGGCGTCGCGGCTGATCCCGTCGGCCTCGAGCTGTCGCTCGACGATCATCTGGGTGGCGATGCTGGCGTGGTCGGTCCCCATCTGCCATAGCGCCTGCCTGCCTTTCATGCGCTGGTACCGGATCAGGGCGTCCATGAGGGTGTGCTGGAACGCATGGCCCAGGTGGAGGCGGCCGGTAATGTTGGGCGGCGGAATGGCGATGCAGAAGGGCCGCCCGTTGCCGGCCGGAGCGAAGTGGCCGCTTGATTCCCATTCGGCGTACAGCTCGCGCTCGAGCGAGTCGGGTTCGAAACTGTCTTTCATGGAACAAACGCCTCCGGGAGCGCCAGCGACCGGAGTCGGTTGTTGCATGATCGGAGAGCTGGGCCGGGCCACGGGCGGAGCCGGAGGCTTTGGCCGTGGGGCACTTTCATGGAACAAACGCCTCCGGGAGCGCCAGCGACCGGAGTCGGTTGTTGCACGAAAGACGCACCGGGCCGGGCCCGGGGAGCGCGAGGGGGTACCCCTCCCGGGAAGACTCGCGAAGCCGCGGGCTGCGGTCGTGGGGCACTTTCAAGTCGCCGTTTCCCAGTCGTCCATCTCGTGATGGTGGAGTGGATAGCCGCGCTGGCGATACTGGCTGTAACGCGCCCGTCCCGCGGCCCTCTCCGGTCCCGGCACCACCTCGCAGACGCGTTGGAACCGGTCGAAATATGCCGGCACGTCGCGACCCAGGTTGATAAGCAGTTCGTCCGGTCCGGCCGGCGGTTCCTCGTGGCTTATGCGCACGAGGGCGTCTTCGCCGGCGGTGGTATGAGGCAGGAAGCGGCCTTCGGGGTAGGCCCACATCAGGGCGTCGAGTTCGGCGGTCGCCTCGGCCGACGCGGTCCGGACGTGCGCCCGCCCGCCGTCCGCGACCGCGCGGTGGGCCAGGCGGCAGGCGAACCGGAGTTTCGAATCGCTGTCTACGTCCGGCAGGATATAGAAGTCGATGCGGGTCACGCGGAGGCTTGGTCCAGGAGGTATTGGAACAGTAGTGGTGTCGGGCGTCCCGTGGCGCCCTTCGCCGCGCCGCTACGCCATGCCGTGCCGGCGACATCGAGGTGCGCCCACTTGAACTTGCCGGCGAACCGCGACAGGAAACAGGCGGCGGTGACGGCTCCCGCCGCGCGGTTGCCGACATTCGCCATGTCCGCGAAGTTGCTTTTCAGCTGTCTCTGGTATTCGCGCCAGACGGGCATCGGCCAGGCGCGGTCGCCGCTTGTCTGTCCGGCTGCCACCAGCGAATCGCTCAAGCTCTCGTCGTTCGAGAAGAGTCCGCTCGCGTGGCTTCCGAGGGCGACCACCATCGCGCCCGTCAGGGTCGCCACATCCACCACGGACCTCGGCTTGAAACGTTCGGCGTAAGTCAGCGCATCGCACAGCAGCAGGCGTCCCTCGGCATCCGTATTGAGGATCTCCACCGTCTGCCCGGACATGGTCGTGACGATGTCGCCGGGGCGGGACGCCGCGCCGTCCGGCATGTTCTCGGCGGCTGCGGCGATGCTGACGAGATTGATGGGTAACTCGGCGGCCTTCGCGGCGACGAAGGCGGCAGTCACGGTCGCCGCGCCGCACATGTCGAACTTCATTTCATCCATCGACCCGGACGGCTTGATGCTGATTCCGCCGGTGTCGAAGGTGACCCCCTTGCCGATCAGCACGATGGGCGCGTCGTCCGGCGCACCGCCACGGTACTGCGCGACGATCAGCTTGCCGGGCGTCCTGCTGCCCCGGGTCACCGACATGAAGGCGCCCATGCCGAGTTCCTCGATCTGTTCTTCCTCCAGGACCTCGACGGTGACTGTGTCTCCGTCGGCGAGCTCGCGGATTTCGTCCGCGAGGTAGGACGGGTTGCAGACGTTCGGCGGCGTGTTGGCGAAATTGCGCGCCAGGGCCATGCCGTCGTCGAGCGCCTGGCCGTGCTTGACCGCCAGCGCGGTACTGGTGCGGGCGCCGGCCTCTGCGAGCACGCCGACGCGCGAGATGCGCGTGTCTTTCGACGGCTTGGACTGGAAATCGTCGTACCAGTAGAGGGCATCCGACAGGGCGCCCAATGCGACCCGGGTCTTCCAGTAGATGTCGCGTTCCGTGACGTCGAGGTCGTTCAGGCACCATACCGCGTTGCGCGCCGCGAGGGTCTTGAGCGCGCTTGCCGCGCGCCGGGCCAGCCCGCGGAAGGCCGCGTCATCGATTTCGGGGTCGTCGCCCGGGACCACCATCAGGTTCTTTACGTTGGTTGGGATCGGAATCAGGGCGATGCCTTTCGGCTTCTGCGCCAGCGCGTGGTCGACGAACTCACCGACGTCGAGTGCGCTCGCGATCTCCCGCGCCCGTGCCCGGCTGACCACCAGGCAGTCAGTTCGCATGTTCGCCGGATTCCCGGTTCGCGTCGTGTACTTCATAATCTGTGCTTGGACCGAGGTTTGCCGGCCGAAAGGCCGGGCCTCCCCGAAGGGCAGGCAGTGTAGCACTTCCACGCATCGAACCGCCCCGGGGAGCGCCAGCGAGCCGAAGCGGTCGTCGCATGGACGACGAGCGGGGACTCATGGCCGTAGCGTTTCGACACGTCAACAGGGAACTGGCCGCGGTATTCGCGGTAGTGTTCTTCACGTTGCTCGCGATCGGCCTCGGCGGGCGCTTTATCGGCTACCTGCAGGATGCCGCGCTCGGGCGCTATTCGGCGGACGCCCTGTGGCTGCTCGCGGGCCTGCGCCTGCCGGAGTTCGCCCAGCTCACCGCGCCCTTCGCGTTGATACTTGCGGTGTTGATCACCTGCGGACGCCTGCACGCCGAGGGCGAGTTCGCGGCCCTGACGAGCGGCGGTGCCAGTTCCCTGCGCATCCTGGGATGGCTCGCTGCGGGAGTGCTGGCTGTTGCAGCCGGCGTCGCGGGCCTCGCCATGGTCGTGACGCCGGCGGCGATGCGCTCGGCATCGGAAGTCATTTCCGAACAGCGTTCGACGATTCTGCTTCCCTCCATCCCGCCGGGGGTGTTCCACAGTTTCGACTATGGGAGGCGGGTGACTTACGCGGAGGAAGTGGACCCCGAGGAGCAGCGGCTGCTCGGCGTGTTCATGAGCGATCGTGTCGAGGGCGGCTTCGCGACCGTGTGGGCACAGGCCGGGAGCCAGTACGTGGATACGGAGACGGGTAGCAGGTTCCTGCTGCTCGAGCGCGGTGCGCGATACGAGGGCGCCGCGGGCGATGCCGACTTCAGCGTCGTCGAGTTCGAGCGCCTGGGCCGGCGTATCGAGTCGATCCCCCAGGACGGCTTGCCCCCGGAGGTGGGGGCGCTGCCGTCGAGGGAACTTGACCCCGCCAGCGTGGCGCACGCGGCGGAATTCCAGTGGCGCCTGGGCCTTCCGCTCCTGACAGTGATCGGGGCCTTTGCCGCGTTCGGCCTGGCGCGCGTCGGTCAGCGGGCCGGACGCTTCGCGCGGATCGTCCCCGGCACGGTACTGTTCGCCGCCTACTTTCTTTCCTGTGCGGCTGCGCGGGGGGCGATTTCGGACGGGACGCTTCCGGTGGCGGTGGGGCTCTGGCCCGTGCACGGGGTGATGCTCGCGGTCGCGGTGCATTTCATTCGCCGAAGCGCGCGGCCCCTGTGACTCTCTTCGTCATGGACCGCTATATCGGCCGGGCCGCGGCGTCCGCCATGCTCGTGGTGCTGGTCTGCTTTTTTGCCCTGACGACGCTGTTCGCGATGGTGGAGGAACTCGGCCGTGAACAGCAGGCCTACGGTGCGGGCGAAGCGCTGCGCTACGTCCTCTACACGTCGCCCCGGCGCATCTACGAACTGGCTCCGTTCGTGATCTTTCTCGGCGCGCTGATCGGCCTCGGGACCCTGGCCGGGAACTCCGAGATCACGGTATTGCGTGCGGCCGGCACGTCTTTGTGGCGCATTCTCGGTGCGCTGGCGGTCCCGGTATTGGGTGCGTCCCTTGCGGCGGCAGTCCTCGGGGAGTACGCGGCGCCGCGCCTCGACGCGGCGGGGGAGGCGATCCGTTCGCGGGCGCTTCAGGATTCGGCGACGATCCGGCTGGACGGGTATTGGCACCGGCAGGGTGGCGTGTATACGCGTGTCGATGCACTCGGCACCGGCGGTGAGCTGATCGGCGTGAACCAGTTCGAACTCGAGGGCCAGCGGCTGCGCGCGGCAAGCCGCGCGGAGTCGGCCGTGTTCGACGAACGGGACGGATTCTGGCGGCTCATCCATGTGCGCTCGACGCGTATCGGCGAAGACGGGACCACGGTGGTGTCCGGAGACGAAACGCCGTGGTCGAGCGATGTCAATCCGCGGTTGCTTGCAGCACGCGCACTCATCGATCCGCGCAAGCTCTCGATCTCTGACCTCGCATTCCAGATCCGGCGGCTGGACGCCGAGCAATTGCGCGCCGACGCCTACCGGGTCGCGTTCTGGGGCAAGACGTTGCAGCCTCTGGCGACCCTGGGCCTGGCGCTGCTGGCCGTTGGCCTGGTCGTCGGTCCCCTCCGGGAGGTGGGTATGGGCGCTCGGCTCGCCGTGGGGGTGGCCGCGGGATTGCTCTTCAAGTACCTGCAGGACCTGCTTGCACCGGCGAGCGTGGTATTCGATATTCCGCCCTGGCTTGCAGTGCTTGCATCCATTGCCGTCTGCTGGGTGGCGGGTTGGATACTGGTCAGGCGGGCGGGCTAGCATTGCGCTGGGCACGCGTCGGGAACCTTCGCGTCCCGGCATGGTCTATGTGAAGAATTTCGAGCGGCTTTCCTCGAGCCGGGCAAACAACGGGAGGTACGATGGCGGCAGTCGATGTCACCGGTGACGTTTCGGAGGTGCGGGAGCGGTTCGATCTCGTGCGGGCGGAGGTGGGCAAGGTGCTCGTCGGCCAGGACCAGCTCGTGACACGCCTGTTGCTGGCGTTGCTCGCGGACGGCCATGCGCTGCTCGAAGGCGTGCCCGGGCTCGCGAAGACCCTTGCTGTCGGCACTCTCGCCGATGCGGTCGACTGCGGCTTCTCCCGAATCCAGTTCACGCCGGACATGCTTCCGGGCGATGTGACCGGTACGCAGATATTCAATCCGAAGGACGGCACGTACTCTGTGAAGAAGGGTCCGGTGTTCGGCAACCTGGTACTTGCGGACGAAATCAACCGCGCGCCGGCCAAGGTGCAGGCGGCGCTCCTCGAAGCGATGCAGGAGCGGCAGGTGACGCTGGGCGAGCAGACCTTTCCCCTCGATGCCCCGTTCATGGTCCTGGCGACGCAGAACCCCATCGAACAGGAGGGCACCTACCCCTTGCCGGAGGCGCAACTCGACCGTTTCATGATGAAACTCGTCATCGGTTATCCGAGCGGCGACGAAGAGGTGCGCATCATCGACCGGATGGCGGGGTCGGGACGCGAGCCGAAGGCCTCGCGCGTCATGACCGGCGAGGACATCCTGGCGGCGAGGAAGGTGGCGCAGCAGATCTTCGTCGACGACAAGGTCAAGCGCTATGCGGTGGACCTGGTCGCCGCCACCCGCGATCCGGCGGCCGCCGGCATCTCCGAGTTGACGGGTCTGATCGAATACGGTGCTTCCGTGCGCGGTTCGCTCAACCTGGTTCGGGTGGCAAAGGCGAACGCGTTGCTGGCCGGACGCAGCTACACCAGTCCCCATGACGTCAAGAGCGTCGCGCCGGATGTCCTGCGCCATCGCGTCGTGGTGACCTACGAGGCGGAAGCCGAGGGACGTGGCGCGGACGACCTGGTCGACGTGATCCTCGCCAATGTCGAAGTGCCCTAGTGACACGACACTAGCTATAGCTAACGCGAGAGCTTCCACATGCTGCCGGCGGAGATCGTCAGTCAGGTCAGGCGGATCCAGATGCGAACGGGCCGCCAGGTCGCGGATGTCCTGGCGGGCGCCTATGTCTCCGTCTTCAAGGGCCGCGGCGTCGAATTCGACGAAGTGCGGCCCTATGTTGCCGGCGACGATGTAAGGACCATCGACTGGAACGTCACGGCGCGCATGGGCGCACCCTACGTCAAGCGGTATGTCGAGGAGCGCCAGCTCACCGTTCTGCTGGTCGTGGACATGAGCGCGTCGCTTGACTTCGGTTCCGCGGGACGGTCGAAACGGGAAGCGGCCGTCGAACTCTCTGCCCTGCTCGCTTTCTCGGCCATTTACAACGACGACAAGGTGGGGCTGCTCCTGTTCCATGGCGACGTCGAGCAGTTCATCCCTCCCCGCAAGGGCCAGAAACACGCGTTGCGGGTCGTGCGCGAAGTACTCGCGCGAGGCCAGGAGACGGCGGTGGCAGCTCCAGGGGACCGGGGTCTGGCCGCATTGCCCCGGGCGTGGGGCCTTCGGTTTGCGCAGTTCCGCGAGCGAAGGCGGCGCTCGCGACGCCGCTCGACCGACATCGCGCATGCGCTCGAGTTCTGCCGGCGCGTCCTTCCCAGGCGGGCCGTGCTGTTCCTGATATCGGACTTCCTTGACGAAGGCTATATCGATGCGTTGCGTGGCGCGAACCGCAAGCACGACTTGGTGGCGGTTCGCGTGACCGACCGGCGGGAGTCGGAATTCGGCGGTGCGGGTCTCTTGATGCTCGAGGATGCGGAGACCGGAGAGCGTCGCCTGGTCGATACCGGCTCCGCCGAGTTCGGGGCGGCACTCGCGCGGGATGCGGATGACCGCGCGCAGGCGCTGCATCGACGCTTGAGAGGAGCCGGCATCGATGTCGTCAGTATCGATGCGACGCAATCCGTGGTCGAGCCCCTGCTGGCGTTCTTCCGGATGCGTGAAAAGAGGATCCGGCGTTGACACGATTCGCCGTCCTGTTGAGTCTGGGGCTGCTCGCCGCCTGTCAACCTGAGGCGACGGACGACGCTCCCGCGGATCCGGAGGTGGCGGTGCCGGAACTCTCCCGTGTCACCGAGGAGGGTCCGGTCACGGCCACCGTCACCCTGGCGCCGGCCGCGCCCAGGCTCGGCGATCCCCTGGAACTGACGCTGACGGTTGAGGCCAGACCGGGCGTGCGCATTGAGATGCCCGATTTCGGCGAAGCCCTGGGACGGTTTTCCATCCTCGACTTCACGCCGCGGCTTTCGGTCGGCGACGATGGCGGGGTGATGGCGCGACAGCAATACACGTTGCGCGGCCCGGCGAGCGGCCGGCAACGCATACCCGGGCTGCGCATCGAGTATGTCGACGAGCGCGGCGGCGATGCGGCGCCGCGCGAACTGATCACCGACGAGCTTGCGTTCGAGATCGAGTCGGTCCTGCCGGACGGAGCCGTTGTCGACACGCTGCGTCCCGCCCGGGGACAGTTGCCCGAGCTTGGGGGGAGCTGGTGGTCGCGCTGGTGGCATTGGTTGATCTTCGGCGCGGCGGTCGTCGCCGGCATCGCGTGGGGAGTGTTGACCTGGCGCGGGCGGGCGGCGGAACGCGCCCGGGCGACTGCCTTCGAGCGCGCATTGCAGCGCCTCGGGGCGCTCGAGGAACGCGGGCTGCCGGTGGCTGCGGCGGTGGACGCGTGGTATGTCGAACTCTCCGACATCGTGCGCCGCTACATCGAGGATCGCCACGCCGTGCGCGCACCGGAACTCACCACCGAGGAGTTCCTGCTGGAAGCACGCCGTTCGGTGGCGTTTTCCCCGGGGCACCGCGATCTCCTGTCGACTTTTCTTGGCAGTTGCGACCGGGTCAAGTTCGCGCGCTACAGCCCCGGTGAGGACGAGTCGCGCAGCGCGCTGGAAGCCGCGCGGCGTTTCCTGACGGAGGCGGAGTCCGACTTCGCCGAAGCGACGTGAGGATGGATGCGATCACTTCCATAGAGTTTCGCGAGCCGCTGCTCCTGTTGCTGGCGGTGCTGGCGGTCCCGCTATACCTGCTGGCGCGCCGCGCACCCGGCCGCGTCGTTTTCTCTTCGCTGGGCATCCTTCCCGCGGAGGCCGGTGGCTGGCGCCGAAGGTTCGCGTGGGTCCCGGACGTCATGCTGTGCCTGGCGCTGATCGCCCTGGTGGTCGCTCTTGCGGGTCCGCGAATCGGCGAGCGTTTCAGCCGCGTTCACCGCGAAGGCATCGCGATCATGATGGTCGTCGATGTGTCGAGTTCCATGCGGGCGCTGGATCTCTCCACGCCCGCCCGGGAGCGCACCCGCCTCGAAGCGGTCCAGGACGTGTTCGAGGCCTTTGTGCTGGGTGGTGGCGACCTGGCGGGCCGTCCCGACGACGCCATTGGCCTCGTATCCTTCGCGGGGTTCGCCGACACGGCCGTGCCCCTGACCCTGGATCACAACAATCTCGCCGCCGTGGCGCGGGACCTTTCCACCGTTCGCGACCGCACCGAGGATGGCACTGCCGTCGGCGATGCCCTGGCACTCGCGGTCGAGCGGCTGCGCGAGTCGACGGCGCGGTCGCGCATCGCGGTGGTGCTGACCGACGGCGTCAACAATGCGGGGGTGGAATCGCCGGCCGCCGCCGCGGAACTGGCCCGGTCCATGGGGGTCAGGGTGTACACCATCGGCGCCGGTACGACGGGTCTCGCCCCGGTGCGCATGGAGGACAGGTTCGGCCGCTCGATCCTGCGGTCCATGCGCGTCGAGGTCGACGAGGCGGTGCTGCGGCAGATCGCCGAGGTCGCGGACGGACGGTATTTCCGGGCCGAGGACGCCGAAGGGCTCGAGCGCGTCTACGCGGAGATCGATCGTCTCGAACGCACGCGCATCACGGAGGACCGTTTCCGCCAGTACGACGAGCTCTTTGCCGTGCCGCTGGGATTGGCGCTGGCGCTGCTCGCGGTCGGCTGGCTAAGCCGCGGCACGCTGTTTGCGAGGCTGCCGTGATGGATTTCGCCGCGCCGCACTGGGTCCACCTCGCCTGGCCGGTTTTGGCGGCGGTGGTCGCCGCCGGGTACTTCGAGCTGCGGACCGGAGAGACCCTGGCGCGGTTCATGTCGGTATCGATGCAGGCGCGCCTGGCGTGGCGTCAGACCCGTGCGCGGCGTATCGCCAGGCTGGCCCTGTTCTCGCTGACGCTGGCGCTGGGCGTGGTCGCACTCATGCGGCCGCAGTCTCCGACGGGGACCGAGGTGCTGTCGCAGAACATCACGGCGGACATCGTGATCGTCCTGGATGTCTCGAAGAGCATGCTCGCGGAAGATGCGGCGCCCAATCGGCTCGCCCGGGCAAAGGCGGAGATCAACGAACTGCTGGAACGCGTGGACGGCCAGCGCGTGGGCCTGGTCGCGTTTGCCGGCCGGGCGGCTGTCAAGTCACCGCTGACGTCGGACTATGGCTTTTTCCGTCTCGTGCTGCGCGATGTGGGTGTCCGGTCGGTGTCGCGCGGCGGGACGCGCATAGGCGATGCGGTTCGCAAGGCGACTGCCGTGTTCGGGCCCGACCGCGGTACGCCCCGTATCATGCTCCTGATCACGGACGGCGAGGACCACGATTCGTATCCCCTCGAAGCCGTGACGGACGCGGTGGCAGCCGGTGTTCGCATCGTCGCCATCGGTTTCGGCAGCGAGACCGGCAGCGAAGTCATGCTCACCGATCCCGGGACCGGCGCCCGGAGCGTGTTACTGGACAGCGATGGCAACGTCGTGAAAACGCGGCTGGACGGGGACCTCCTGCGTGAGATTGCCCTGGCGGCCGAAGGGGTCTACGTGCCGGCGGGGACCTCGGCGGTCGATCTTGATTCCATCGTCGAGGCACACATCCGGCCGATGGTCGCAGACGCCTCGGCGCGCATTGTGCGAAGGAACCCGACGGAGCACTATCGGTGGTTCGTGCTCGGTGCCCTGCTGTTGCTGGTGGGCGCGGTGTGGGTCGGATCGACCGGAGCCAGGCGCGCAATGCCGGCACCAACCGGGGCTGGACGGCCGTGACGCGTCTGGACGCCTTGCGCCGGCTCGGTCTTGTCGCCTGGATGGTGGCTCTCCTGGCGGCGGCGGACCCTGCGGGGAATTCGGCTGAGATCCCCGCCGGCAACGCGGACAGCGAAACGCCTCCCCCCGCGGACGAACAGGCGGCATCGGAACCTGCCGGGTCCGAGGATGCGCCGAGCGCGCGCGCACGCTACAACCTGGGGCTCGAAGACCTGGAAAACGGCGACTTTGCCGGCGCGGCGGAAGCCTTCCTCGGCGCGCGGGACGACGCCAGGGGGGATCCGGTACTGCGTTACCGGTCGGCTTTCAACCTGGGGCTCGCCCTGGCCGCACAGGCAGACGGCTCGGACGGGGAAGCGCTGGAGGAGACCATCGAGACGTTGCGTTCCAGCGCGGCATGGTTCAGCGACGCGGCGCGCCTCGCCCCGGAGGAGGACGAGGACGCGCGGGTCAACCTGGAGATCGTCCTGCGCCGTATCCAGCAGTTGGCGGACCAGCTCAACCGGGACGGGCACCTCGAAGCCCGGCTCGACCGGATCATCGACGACCAGCGCGGCCTGCGCGACCAGTTGCGGGGACTGTTGGCGGACGTGGAGTCGGACGGGGGCGCGGAGTTCCGGCACCGCTTCGAGTCGCTCGCGGCATCGGAACGCGCGCTGTTGGCTGAGACTGCCGATGTCGTAGACCTGGCTGCCGAGGAGCGTGCGCACCTCGAAGGCCAGGGCGAGGATGCGCTCGTCCCCGAAACCCGCGCGCGGATGTTCCAGCTTGGCCACATGGACCACTACCTGCAGCGCGCCAGGCAGTCGATGAGCGATACGCGCAGGCGGTTGCGCCGCCTGGAGGGTGAGCGCGCGCATCGCCGGGCCGACACGGCCCTCGCCGAACTCAAGCGGGCCCGGGAGCAGTTGGCGGACCCTGTCACCGTGCTGAAGGCGATAGCGAGCGACGAGGCGTCCCTGGTCGCGCACGCCGGTGCGCTGGCGGGGGTATCGGCCGGCGATGGCCCGCCGCCCTGGCTTACCGTCGGACACCTCACGAACCGTCAGGAGGACGCGGCCGCGCGCACCGGTGAAATGTTGCGCCGCCTCGAGGCGACCGTTGCTTCGGAACCGGGCGGCGAGCCCTCGGCCGACCAGGAGGCTGCGCCGGGCGCCGAGCGCGAGCGCGCGGCTGTCGCGGAAGCGGTGCCTTACATGGAAGAGGCCCTCGATGCCATGCGTTCGGCCCTTTCGGCACTCGGCGGCGGAGCGGTGTCCGATGCGTCGCGGGAAGGGTCGCGCGCCCTGACCGCGCTGTCCCGGGCGATCGAACGCTTCGCCGGGTTGCGCGAACTGATCGAGATCGCCTACGCGGATCAGTCGCGCGCCGTGGCGGTGCTCGAGGCCGATGCCGGGGAAGTGCCCGCCGACCTCCGGGAGCGCATGGCGGGGGCGGTGGTGGACGACAACCGCGAGCGCCTCGAACGGATGGAGGCGATGTTGCGGGATACCCTCGCGGAAACCTCGCCGGAAGGCGATGATGGGGCGGCGGAGGAACGGTTGGAGCTTGCAGAGACGCTGCGCATGGAGACCCTCGAAGCGCTGGATGCGGTGTCCGAGGCGTTGGCGAGGCGCGGCGAGGCCGACGTGCCGGCTCGACGGGCGCTCGAACGCCTCGAAGCCCTGCGGCGCCTGTTCTTCAGTATCGTGGAACATCTCGAGGAACTGTTGGCAGAGCAGGCGGATACACACGACCAGACGGCCACCGTGCAGGTCGAACCGGAAAGCGAGCCGCTCGGTTTCGTGGCCGAGCGCCAGCAAGCCCATGCCGGCACAGGTGCTGCCCTCGGCGAAGCGCTGGCGGCGCAGACGGACGCCGCGCGCGCCGGCGAGAATCCCCAGGCCGCGGAGAACATGGCGGAGGCGACCCGGGAACTGCGCGCGGGTACCGCCCGAATGCGTAGCGCTTCCGCCACGGTCGCCGCTGCGGCCGAGAGTGCGGGGAGCATGTCGCCATACCTGGAGCCGGCCCTGGATGACCAGGTCGCTGCCCTCGGTCATATCGAGAGCGCGATCCGGCTGTTGCGCCCGCCATCTGAAGAGGACGGCGAATCCGGCGGGGAGCAGCAACAGGAAGCGAGCGCCGCTCCGGAGCCGGAGGCACAGATGTCGCGCCAGCAGGCCTTGCAGAGGCTGCAGGCCGTGCGGGATCGGGAAGCTGAGCGGCAGCGGCGTCGAGAGCGCGAGCAGCAGCAGGCGGAGCCGGTGGAGAAAGACTGGTGAGAGGGTGTCGCATGGCACGGATTGCCCCGGTGTTCCTTGCCGTTTCTGCCGGGGCACAGACGCTCGAGGTCAGCGTCGAGTCTCGCGAGCTCTACGCGGGCATGCCGTTCAACCTCGTGCTGTCGGCGAAGGGATTCGAGGAGGAGCCGCCGCCGGATGCGCCCGATCTCGAGATCGATGGCTGCCGCGTGACCTATATCGGGATGACGCCCAGTGTCTCGCAGCGGATTCAGATCGTGAACGGCCGGCGTTCGGAGTGGCGGGAAGTGACGTTCGTCTACCGGTGGCAGGTGACGGCGCCGTCCGCGGGCCGCTACTCGGTTCCCGCGCTGACGCTTGCCCAGGGAGCGAAGTCCGTCACCAGCCGCACGGGCGCGTTCGATGTCGGCGATCTCGAGCAGACCGCGGACATGATCGTGCGCATGCGCTTGCCGGAGCGGGCAGTGTGGGTCGGCGAGACATTCGACGGGGCTGTCGAGTGGCTGTTGGCGCGGGATGTCGAGAGCTACGAACTGGTCGTTCCGCTGTTCGACCTGGATGCGGTCCGAATCGAAGGCACCGAGGAGGGCGGACGGATGCGGTCGTTCCGCGCAGGGGCTGGCACCGTCGACCTGCCCATGCACCAGGACCGATTGCGGGAGAACGGAATCGACTATACGCGCATCCGTTTCCCGTTCCGCGCCACGGTGACGCGCGCGCAGTCGCTTGACCTGGATCCGGTGCGCGTTGTGGCCCGCCTGGAGTCACCCGGGAGTCGGGGCTTTTTCGATTTTCCGAGCTTCGGCCGCGACCGTGGTGCGTTGTTCCAGGCGTTGGGTGAGCGGCAACAGCTTGTCGTGCGCCCGCTGCCGGAGCGCGGACGTCCGCCGAACTTTGTCAATGCGGTGGGCGCGGGTTTCTCCATCGAGGTGCGGGCCAGCCGGACCGTGGTCAGCGCGGGAGACCCGATCGAGCTGACGATCGAGATTCAGGGCGACGGAGAACTCGAAGGGCTGAGCCTGCCGCCGCTCCTGGGGGAGGGTGGTTTGCCGCCGGCGCTGTTCTCGATTCCAGCCGACGAAGCAGTCGGCAGTGTCGACCCTGAGACCCACACCAAGACCTTTAGCGTCACGGCCCGGGTCTTGAGTGCCCAGGTGGGCGAGATTCCGCCTATCGAGTTTCCCTACTTTGACCCGAACCGGGGGGAGTACGTCACGGTGTCAAGCCGTCCGGTCGCACTTTCCGTGGCGGGCGGCAACCTGGTCGGCGCCGCTGACGTGACCGCCGCCGCTCCGCCGGTCGTCCCGATGACGGACCAGGCACGGCCCCGGGCGAGCTCCGCGGCTCTCATGGGTGCCGACATGTCCTTGAGCGCGGCGAACCGGACACTGGCCCTGCCGTGGGGCTCGACGGTTCGAGCGTTGCCGATGGCGCTGTTGTACCTGCTTCCGCTGGTCATGGTCGGGCTGCGGGTGTGGCAGACGCGCACCGCGGCCGGGCGCGGTCGGCGGCGCGAGATCATGCGTGCCCGGCGGGAGGTGGAACACGTCCTCGAGTCCGGCGGTTCGGCGCGCGAGACGGCGCCCCGGGTACTCAATGCCATGCGTGTGCTGGCGCGCCTGACGGGGCACGAGAACGCGCTCGCCGCCGACGCGCTGGAAAGGTGTGAGACCTCGGCGTTCGATCCCGCGTCGGCGGGCGAACCGCTCGATGGAGAATTGGTGGAGGCGATCAGGTCGCTCGCTCGGGAATGGGGACGGCGGGGAGCGAGATGATCGGACGTGTCTCCCCGCATGGTGTCGCGGCCTGGTCGATGTGCGTCGTCCTTGCTGCCCTGCCGGCCTGGGCATCCGGCGAAAAGCAGGGATCGTCCGGTCTCGAGGCTTCTTCCCGGAACGGGGAACCGGTGCTGCCCGATGGGCTCGAGCACGGGCGCCGCGTCTATGTCCAGGCGCTGGAAGACCAGGACCCCGTCCGCCGCGCCCGCCGCTTCGCCGAGGCCGAACGTGCCCTGCGCCAGGCCGCGGCGTTGCGACCCACGCCGGAACTCCTCAGCGACTGGGGCAATGCTGCGCTAGGCGCCGGCGACCCCGGTCGCGCGACACTCGCATACCGGCGTGCGCTGGTATTGCACCCGGGCCACGAGCGGGCGGCCAGGAACCTCGCCTGGCTGCGCGACCGCGCGCCGCCCTGGCTTCCCCGTCCCGTGGCGGGCGGCGCGCTCGACTCGCTGCTGTTCTGGCGCGACCTGTTCTCCGTCTCGCAACGTTACTGGATTGCCGGCGGCGCGTTTGCGCTCGCCGTGCTGATGCTGGCCCCGTGGCCGACGCGGCGCATGGGCCTGCTGCGCCGCCTGGCGATTGTGCCCATGGCCGCGTGGGCCCTGGCGGCCGGGTCGGCGGTGTTTTCCGACCGCGCGCTTCCCGAGGGCGTGGTCGTGGCCGACGGCGCGCCGTTGCGCGCCGCTGACAGCACGGGCGCGCGCCTCGCCTTTGCGCATCCCTTGCCGTCGGGCGCGGAAGTCACCGTCCTGGAGATCCGCGACGGCTGGTTGCGCATCGCGCTCGCGGATGGCACGCCTGGATGGATCCGGGCGAGCAGCGTAGAGCGGATTGTCGATCCGGGCCCGCCGTGACCGGACGAACGCCAGGCCGGGTCTGATCGACGGGGGACGAAGCGGGTTAGTGGAAATAACGGTCCATCGCCCGCACAAAACCGGCGTCAGTTGCCGCCTCCGGATTCCATCATCGAAAGCGCCAGCGCCGCCCGTTTGCGCCAGCGTTCGTCACGATGCCAGTGCATGGCCTTGGTGAGATGCACGCGGGCGCGCTCGACGTCTCCGATCAATCGGTACCCTTCGCCGAGGAACAGGTTGATGCGCGGCACCCAGGGCGCCCGGCCGTGTGCGACGCGCAGGTAGCCGAGGGCATCTCCCGGCTGCCCGACGTGCAGGTAGATGACGCCCAGGCCCAAAGCCGCTTCGACGTTGTCGGGATCGTTTCGCACGGCGCGGCGGTAGAACTCGGCGCTCTCGCGCCAAATCGACAGGCACCCGTCGCGGGTTGCCTGGCTGCACCGGGTGACGTTGACTTCAGCCATGCGGATGTTCGCGCCCGGATGCTCGGCGTCGAGTGCGAGTGCGCGTTCGGCGGTCTCGAGGGAGTGCTCGGGATCGTTGGTGGTACTGGAAAGTCCCACAAGCGCGTCGATGTCGTCGGGGTCGTCGTCGAGTGCTTCCCGGAACAGCCGGGCGGCATGGCGGACGTTTCCCGCTGCGGCGGCGGCGTTGGCAAGGGCGTGCCGCACTTCCGGGATGGTCAGGGGCTGGACGTCCATTGGCGTTTCGTGTTCGACATCGACAACGAGGGTGCGCGTGGGCAGGGATACGCGCCGGGTGTAGGCATTGAGGGTGCGCTCCAGGGACGGGAGGTCCATTCCCAGGGATGTCTCCATGGCGACTCGCATGGACTCGCCCGCGTCGATCCTGGCGAGCAACTCGGGGACGCGCTCGTGGAATGGCGGCAGGCCTGCCAGATGGCCGAGTTGCAGCATATGCACCAGGAGCCACGCCTTGAGGTAGACGCCTTCGAGATCGCGGCGCTTCCAGTCGAAGACGATGCGACCGTCGAGCAGATCCCTTAGCGACGGCTTTGAGCGCACCATTCGGCGTCGCTCGATCGAAGGCACATGACCGACCACGACCTTGTCCGCTTGCGGGTACATGGTGGACAGGAAGTTCGCATAGCCTTCCTCCCACCATGCCGGGTAGTTCATCTGCTGGTTGTTCTGCATCAGGTAGTGCGAGTACTCGTGGAAGGCGGTCAGGGCGCCCGAGGCGTATCCGCGCCGGCCATCGGGTCCGAATGCGAGCGTGTACTGACTTATCGAGGACAGGGTGACGCCACCGATGTTGCGTAGCGAGAACACCCGCCCGAACCCCCGCGTGTTGCGGAAAGCGATCATGCGCGGCGGCGGTCCGGACAGGTGTTCCTCTCCGAGGAGCACCTGTGCCGCGATTCGGAACCGCGTCAGCCGGTCGGCGAGCGCGAGGGCGTCCGCCGGTGCCAAATCGCTCAGCATCTCGAAATCGGGGGTGGTGACGCGGTGCCAGTTGTCGTGTCGGGCATTGCCGTTTGCCGCAACGGCCATCACGAGGGTTAGACTAATTGCCGTTATGCGTCTACCCATGACCCTGGTTGTCCTGTACGCGTTGTCCGCGGGAGCGGTGGACTGGTTGCCGGCGACCTGCAAGGCGCACCGGACCGTCGGGATGCACCAGTCTTCGGGGGACGTTGAAGAGATCTACCAGCCCGCCGTGTTCTCGAAGCAGACATTCGACCTGCGCGAGAACGTGTTCCTGATGCGGCACCTGCCCGGGGCGAAGCGGGACGATGACCGGGATGGGATCGGGGAGGCCGCGGGTTCGACACGGCTCTACGTCACCATGCGTTCGGGGGACGGCAACGAGATGGAGTTCGAGTGCCGCCCGGTGCGAGGGACCGGAGAAAACCGGGGCTACAGTTGCGTCAACAATCCGCCGTCGGAAATGTTGCTGATCAATCCGGCGCGGGCGCGGTTCACCCGCAGCGCCATCGGTGGCTGGACGTTCTACACGCCGGAGGCGTCGCTCTTCGTAGAGTACGGCACCTGCACCGTACCGGAACAGGAACGGGCGTCCGAGTAGGGCGGTAGGTTTACTCTTCCTGTTCGGGGGCTGCTTCGCCGTCCTCGAGGATCGCTTCCTCGAGAATTGCCGTAACCTCCGGGTCGAGTGCCTCCCCGGCCGACTCATCTATCGACTCATCTATCGACTTTTCCGCCGTGACGTCGATCACCTCGATGACCTCGAGGAGTTGCTCGACGTCAAGGACCCGAGGCTCGACGACCGCGTCCGCCGCCGTGGCAGAGGCGAACAGGGTCAATGCGGCTGCGGGCAAGAGTTTGCATAGCGGGTGCATCGAATTCCTCCTATCCGACGGTTGCAGCATCTTCAGGGATGCAACAACCTCATGGAGCATGCTTGTCGTGCGGTACTGTATCACGTCCGGTCACCTGGAGGGCGCAAGACTGAACCTGTGGGTCTGCCCCTGGATGAACACGTGCTTGGCGAGGACTTCGTATACGTGTCCGCACTCGTTGCAGTAGATCACGAAGTACCAGGGATCCCCCCCGCGGCTTTGCTGGACGCTTCGTTTCGAGGCGAAGTGCTCGATGCCGGCGGCGTTGCACTTCGGGCACGTGGGTTCGGCCATGCTGGTATTACTCTTCTACTCTGCTCTTCTACTCTACTCTTCTACTCTACTTCTCTATTCTTCTATCCGCTGATCCATGCCGAGGGAGGGCGACTCCTCGCGTGGTTTGCCGACGATCACGGCGGGAACGCCGGCTACCGTGACGTGGGGCGGGACGTTGTGCAGCACGACGCTGCCGGCGCCCACCTTCGCCCCTTCGCCCACCTCGATGTTGCCGATGATCTTGCATCCGGCGGCGAGCAGAACGCCCCGGCGAATCTTGGGGTGGCGGTCGCCGGTCTCCTTTCCGGTGCCGCCGAGGGTCACGGAATGCAGTATCGACACGTCGTCCCCGATCACGGCGGTTTCGCCGACCACGATGCCCGTGGCGTGGTCGAGCATGAGTCCTCGCCCGATACGCGCCGCGGGATGAATGTCCACGCCGAGGCCGACGCTGATCTGGCTCTGGAAGAACTGCGCCAGGGTTTGCCGGTCATGCAGCCAGAGCCAGTGGGCGACGCGGTACGCCTCAAGTGCGTGGAAGCCCTTGTGGAACAGGAATGGCGTGGTCAGGTCGTCGCATGCCGGGTCGCGGTAATAGCTCGCGAGCACGTCCGTTTCCGCAGCTTCGAGAATCGTGGGATCGTCGCTGATCGCCTCCTCGATGACCTGGCGGATGAGCATCGTGGGAAGCATGGGATTGTCGAGCCTGCTGGCCAGCCGGAAACTGAGTGCCGCACCGAAGGAGGCGTGATTGAGGATCGTGGCGTGGAAGTAGCTGCCGAGGATGGGTTCTTCGCTGACCTTCAGTTCCGCCTCGGCGCGCGCCGTCTCCCACAGGTTGGGCAGCGCCTTCAATTCATTGGCACCGCCCACGGGGGTCGGACCTGCTGGGTTCCCGGCGTCGTCGCTCTGTTGGTGCATGGTCCGTCTGTCCGTTTGCCGGGCGTACCCGTTTCGGCCCGCGGTGGCAACGTAGCGTGAACGCACCGATTCGGGATTTCAAGGTACCGTTTCGTCGAAGCATATGCCGTCGACGCAGGGAAGCCGGGATGCCGACGATCTCGCAGGGCCGCGATCTCCGGGACGCACCGTTCGGGAGTGACATAGACTTGTGGGACACGACACCAGCAACGCGTTCGAAGATGTCCACATCCCGAAGATTCAATACCGTCGGCCTCGTTGGCAGGGTCGGCAATCCCGAGGTCGTCGATTCGGTCGCCGCGGTTGCGCGCTTTCTTGCCGGCACGGGGGTCGAACTCGTGCTGGAGACGGAAACCGCGCCCATGTTGCCCGGCGACGGCCACGAGACCGTGGACCGTGGCGACCTGGGCTCGCGATGCGACCTGATCGTTGTGGTGGGTGGCGACGGCAGCATGCTCGGGGTCGCGCGTGACCTTGCGGACACCCCGGCGCTGGTGGTTGGTGTCAACCGCGGCGGCCTGGGATTCCTCGCGGATGTATCGCCGGACCAGATCGAACAGAAGATCGGTGCGGTGCTGGCAGGGCAGTACACCGTGGACGAACGCGCCCTGCTCGAAGCCCGCATCGTTCGTGCCGGCGAATCCGCGGAATCCTGCGTGGCATTGAACGATGTGGTCGTCAACGCCGGGGCAGCGTCCCGAATGATGGACTTCAGGCTGTACGTGGACGGTGACTTCGTCTACGACCAGCGCTCGGACGGGCTGATCGTGTCGACCCCGACCGGGTCCACGGCCTACGCCCTGTCCGCCGGCGGGCCGATCATGCATCCTGGCCTGGACGCCATCGTCGTGGTGCCGATGTTTCCGCATACGCTCACATCGCGACCGCTGGTCGTGCCGGGGGACGCCGAAATCCGGGTCGTGATGGGGGCCGCCGCTGCCGAGCCCCACGCGTATTGCGACTCGCAGGTCGACTATGCGCTACGGCCGGGTGACGAAGTCGTGATCGTCAAGCATCCGCGCACCTTCCACCTGGCGTATCCGGTGGACCACAGTTTCTTCCAGTCCTGCCGGAGCAAGCTCGACTGGGCGAGCCGCCTGGGCGACGCGACGGCTCGGTCGGGCTAATGTCGTGTCAGCGGCCAGTCCGAGAGGGTGATAAGTGGGCTCGGGCTGGGGTGAAACGCGGCGCGCCCGAAGGGCCGAGGGGATTCATGGCACTGGCTGGGGACGGTCCACGTCCCGCACGACGCCGGGGTCGTCGGTCCAGAGTTGAACGAGGGATCGGGAGTGCCGGCGGATGACTTCTCGGGCGCCCTGGTCGCCCTCAAGTTGCGTGAGCGCCCCAAAGTACTCCTGCGCGAAACCGACCGGATGTCCGGGCGTGCCCTTGTACAGCGGCCGGACGATACAGCCGGGTGCCGCCAGCTTGAGGAGTTGCTCCAGCGTGGACGGCCGCGTGAACGGCATGTCGGCGAGCGCGACAAAGACGAAAGGATGGTCAGCGGCTGCCTCGATGCCGGCGGCGAGACTGCGTCCCATGCCCTGTTCGGCCTCCCCGGCAATGACGATCGTCGTTCCCAGTGGCTCGACCAGCCTTGCGACAGCGTCGTCGCCTTGCCGCAGAACGGCGAATACCTTGCCGAAAGTCGCAACAAAGCGTTCCACCGCGCGCACCACCATGGGTGTTCCGTCAAGCAGATGCAGGCGCTTGTCGCTGCCGAAGCGTCTCGACACACCGGCCGCCAGCAAGATGGCTGCTGCGCGGGTTGGGACCTGGGCGATCAAGCCGCGCGGGTCACGGCGTCGAGCTGGCTATGGGTTTCGGCCGCAGCGCTGTGGCGTACGGCAGTGATCTCGGCGAGGATCGCGATCGCGATTTCCGGCGGCGTCTTGCTGCCGATGGGCAGGCCGATGGGCGCGTGCAGCCTCGCGATCTCGGCATCGGTCAGTTCCAGTGCCTTCAATCGCTCGCGCCGGTTGGCGGACGTGCGGGTGGACCCCATCGCGCCGATATAGAACGCGTCCGTCGAGAGCGCCACCATCATGCCCATGTCGTCGATGCGAGGGTCGTGGGTCAGCGCGATGATCGCCGTCAGCGGATCGTTGGCATGATTCTGGATGGCGTCGTCCGGCATGTCGTTGATCTTGGTGACGCCGGGCACGGAGAACTCGTCGAGCAGGTGCGCGCGCGGGTCGCATACGGTCACCTGGTAGTCGAGTGCCTGCGCCATTTCCGCCACGTACGACGAAACCATGCCGGAGCCGATGATGAAGAGCTGGAACTGCGGCCCGTAGGTGTGCGTGAGAACCTGCGCGTTGCCGTCGTAGTGCAGCGGCGCGTGCGCGTCCACGTCCTCGATGGCAGTTGCGCCGCTGCGCAGGTCGACGGTCCGCCGAACGGAACGGCGGCCGACCACGCGATCCCTGAGATGCCCGAAGTGGCCGCGATACGCATCGTCCGCCGGCAATGGTTCGACGACGATGTTCAGGTGCCCGCCACAGGGCAGCCCCAGCCGCTCGGTCTCTTCCGGCGTGATCCCGTACTGGAAGTACTGCGCCCGTTTTCGTGCGAGTTCGCCGGACGTCAGCTTCTCCAGCAGGTCGTCCTCGACGCACCCGCCGGACAGGGAACCCCGCACCTGTCCCGCGCGGTTGCAGGTCAGCAGCGAGCCCACGGGCCGGGGGGAAGAACCCCAGGTCTCCACCACCGTGGCGAGCCAGCAGGACTCGTCGGATTCGAGCCATTGGCAGACCTGGTCGAGTACTTGTTGGTCAACGGCTTGCATGAGCGGTAGTGTATCACCCGCGATTTGGGGTCAATACCCTGACGGGAGGGACCTGCGGGTTACATGGCATTGCTCCGAAGGAGGGCGCACGATTCATGAAAGTAGAAGTTGATGGCGCAACGCTGTACGTCGAAGTCGATGGGCGGGAGACCCATCCGGCCCTGCTTCTGTGGCCGCCGGGGAGGTGCACGCTGCGCGTCTGGGACGACCAGGTGCCGAGGCTCACCGGGCGGTTCCGCGTCGTCCGCATCGACATCCGGGGGCTGGGCCGGAGTTCGCCGTCGGCGGACCCCGAGAACCAGTGCACCTTCGAGCAGTTCGCGAAAGACGCCTGCGATGTGCTCGATCACCTCGGCATCGAGCGTTGCCACGTCTGGTCGCAATCCTGGGGGACTCGGCCCGCCACAGCCTTTTGCGCCCTGCATCCGGACCGGGTCATCTCCGCTGCCCTGTATGCGGCGAACACGGACGAAGCCGACGTGCCGGCGCAGCGGGAGGGCACCAGAGTCGCCGCCGCCATACGGCGCGAGGCCGGCATCGAGTCAAGCCCGCCGCCGAAGGGATTCTTCGATCATGACTATCCGGAAGCGGTCGACGCAACCATGGCCGCGACGCAAAAATTCGACCTGGCGGCCATCGTGGACAAACTGACCTTGCCGGTGCTCATCGGCACGGGGAGCCACGATCCGAACCTCGTCTCGAGCCGGGTCATCGCGGCCACGGCACCCAACGCGAGGTTGGCGGTACTCGAGAACGTCGGGCACAACAGCATGCTCGAACACCCGGACCTGGCCCTCAAGACGTTCCTCGAGTTCCACGACGAACTCGGAACCTGAGTGTATCCCCCAAACGCGGGGCGTACTGCGATGCCTATGGCTGCCAGGATGGTGCTTGCCGGACGAACTTTCGATGAACTTTGTGCCTCGCGTGATCTTGTTTGACAGAATTTCAGATATTCCGAAAATATGCTAACTTGGCCGCGCTTATTTCCGGTGCAGGACGCTTGAAATGCCGAACCCGCTCATCGTATCCAACAGGGGTCAGATCACGCTCCCGGCGGCCATCCGCAAACGCTTGGGGATCAAGGGCGGCGACGTCGTAATCCTGGAGGATCGCGGCACCGAAATCGTCCTCAAGGCCGCCGTCGTCCTGGAACTTCAACACTACAGTGACGATGACATACAGGAATGGGATGCCGAAGATCGACTCGATGATCGGGAACGCGGACGAATACTCGACGCTGTGACCCGTTCGAAGCCGTGAGGCTGTTCCTCGACGCCAACTTACTCTTTACGGCCGCCCACAATCCAAAGGGCAAGGCGGCATTGACCATCGAGTTGGGCAAGCGAGGCCATTGGCTGCTTGCGACGAGTACCTATGCTGCAGAGGAGGCACGTCGCAACCTGGAAAGGAAGTTCCCTGACGCACTCGAAAACCTGACATCCCTGCTGGAGGGCATCCAGATCAAGGAACATCGTCCTGAACAGTGGTTCCCTGCGGGACTGGCCCGGAAGGACCAGCCAATCTTCCAGGCGGCCGCCGCGTGGGGCGCGACCCACTTGTTGACCGGGGACATTCGGGACTTTGGCCGGTTCATGGACGACCCCGAGGCAACCTCAGGCATCGTTGTTCAGACCGTTGCCGCGTTCCTTGATTCCATCACGCAGCGCTAGCCCGGATCGCTCACCAACTTGGCGGATCAGGCTGAAGGAGGCGGCCAGGGATCATTCTCTTCGTTCTGGGGAGTGGCTGGCCCTGCGGATGGTCGGAACAGTGCCGGGGTTGAGCGGTTTTCGGGCCTCGAGGGGGTTGGGAACGCCCATTCGGCGGCGGCCGGCGCGGTCCCGGGCGAGTGTCATCCCCGGCGGCGGGCGCCGGTCGGCAATTGGTCGTCGGAAGTCAGGTTGCGGCGGGCGGCGCGCGGGCCGGACCGGCGCATAGCGCGGCCGCGGCGGCCGCGAACTCGCCGCGGTGCGGATAGACCGAGGAGAACGACAGCCACACCCTGCGCGCGGTGATGCGCACCCGCGCGGCGACCTTGAGCAGCTTGGTCCGCAGGGTTCCGCATTGCGCCCTGGCCAGGCGCGTGCCCGCCAGGCCCAGGCGCCGCAGGCCGTGCATCAAGACGTAGGCGAACGACGCGAAGTGCAGCCGCAGCTGGTTGGCGCGCATCGTCGCCGCGCTGGTGCGGTCGGCGAACATGTCCAGCTGCTGCTCCTTGATGCGGTTCTCCATGTCGCCCCGCGCGCAGTACAACTCCTCGTACAGCCGTTGCGCGCCGGCCTTCTTCCGATCCAGGCTGGTCGCGACGAAGCGCGGGTTCGGCCCCTTCGCCAGATGCTCCGCCTTCGCCACCACCCGCCGCGTCCGGCTCCACGAGTCGCGCGTGCGGTAGCGGAACTCCCGGAACCGGCGCGACGCCGCGCCCGTGGCCGCGCAGCGGCGGCGCGACTTGCGCAGCGCCTTGCCGATCCGCTTCACCAAGCGCGGGTTGCGCGCCAGGCCGAACACGTAGTCCACGCGGTTGTCCTCGCACCAGCGCATGATCTCCTCGCGGCAGAAGCCGGAGTCGCCCCGCGCCACCAGGCGAACCCCGGGCCAGCGCCCGCGCAGCCGGCCGACGATCCGCTCCAGCTCCCCGACGCTGCCGGCGCTGGCGTCGCTGTCCGAAGCCCGCAGCCGCGCGCACAGCAGGTGCTCGCCGCAGAAGATGTACAGCGGCAGGTAGCAGTAGCCCTTGTAGTAGCCGTGATAGAAGCGGCCCTCCTGGCCGCCGTGCAGCAGATCGTCGGTGGCGTCCAGGTCCAGCCACAGCTCCTCCGGCGCCTCCGCGAACGACTCCAGGAAGATGTCCAGCAGCACGTCGTCCAGCGCCGCCGGATCCGCGACAACCTTCTTGTAGCGATCCCCCGGCGAACCGCCCAGCTCCAGCCGGTTCAGCGTGCTCGAGCCCGCCAGCGGACAACCCCGGTCCCGCGCCCGCGCCCGCCGCTCCCCGGTCGGGTCCGCCTTGCCGACCATCAGCGCCAGCAGACTGTCGCCGCGCAACGCGTCGTGATCATTGAGATCCTCGTAGCCCAGCGCGATCCCGTACACGCGCTGCGCCACCAGCTCCGCCGCCGTGTGCTCGACCTTGCGCGGGTCGCGATAGTCCGCGAAGCAGCCCGCGATACGATCCATCAGGCCGAGCCGGCGGTCCGCCTCCCGCAGCAGCACGCCGCCGCCGTCCGAGCTGAGCCGGCCCCCGTCGAATCGAGCAGCGACTTCGCGGCGGCCGAAGGCGTGAAATTCAAGTTGCGCGGGCGTACACTGTGTGCTCAAGGGACCTCCCTTGTCTATTGATGTAAGTGTTTGACTTGACTCACATTATCCGACAAATCGAGGTCCCTTTCCATGTGCTTGTGAGATATCCGGGCTAGATTTCCAATCCAACCGACAGGAACACCCGCCGGCCACGCGGGTCCGAGGACCGGGGGTCGTAGCTCCCCGCGATGTCCACATGGGGAGGGTCTTCGTCGAAAAGGTTGGCGACGCCCAGCGTGATGGAAGCCTCCGACCCCGCGCGGAACAGTTCGCCGAGCGACCAGCCGACGTTGGCATCCAGTGTCGTGAAGCTGTCGATCTCGCCGCTGAAGTCGTCCTCGTAACGGCCGATGTGCCGTGCCGTAGCTGCGATCCGGACAGCGCCCCGGGACCAGGCGCCGCTGGCAGCCGCGCTGAACCGCTGATTGGGCGCGCCGACGTTGGCGCGGTTGAGCTTGCCCAGGGCATCGATGGCCACCCCGGCGTTGGTTACGTCGTAGGACAAGAGCCAGGTGGCCTCGACCCATGTGGAGAGCAGGCCGCCGGCCACGTCCATGTCGATGCGGGCGGCCAGGTCGATGCCCGTGGTCTCGATCGAATCCGCGTTGATGAAGGCGACGTTGACGATGGAGATCGTTCCGGCGGAGGTCCGCTCGACCCTGGAGTCGAAGGGGTTGTCGTTGACGATGGCCTGGGCATTCTCCTTGCGCAGCACGTCCTCGAAGGTGTAGCGCCATAGATCCGCGCTGAGCGCCCGGCGCGCATCGCGCCAGGTGGCGCCAATGTTGATCGCGCGCGAGGTCTCGGGCTTCAGGTTCGGATCGCCCAGGGTCCGGCGGCCGGCGAAGGTCCGGGAGCCGTCGTGGTCGACGATGTTTGTGAAGTTGGTCTGCGCGCCCCTGGTCTGGAACGGCGATGGCGCGCGGAAAGAGGTGCCGAAGGAACCGCGTACCGAAAACGAATCGGTGGCGCGGAACAGCACCGTGACCTTCGGGTCCAGCGTATCGCCGGTGCCGCCGCGGTAATCCTCGTAGCGCAACGCGAAGGTGGCCTCGAGGATGTTTCCCAACGGCGCCCATACCTCGCCGTAAGCGGCGAACACGTCGTCATGGGCAGCGTAGTTGGGGTTGCCGATGAGAAACGCGAAGCCGTCCTGGCGGGTGATGGAGTCGTAGGAGAAATCGAGCGCCTGGTCGCGGTATTGCGCGCCGACGGCATACGCGCCGCCGAACCTCGGGACGAACCCCGTCAGGTTCGCCTCGAAGGTCGTGAGTCGTGATTCCCCGTCCCCGAAGTAGTCTCCGATGATGAACTGGCGCAGTTCGGGCGCGTTGGAGAGCGGGCTGCCTGCGGACGCGGCGAAGGCAGAACTGAACGGATTGAAGAACAGGCAGCCGCCCTGGCCGGGCAGGGTGTTGTCCGGATCGCAGCCGTTTCCGCCGAAACCGAGCAGCGCCGCCTGGAAGTTGGCGGCGATGACATCGCGGGGATTGAGAAGGGCGTCGTTGATGGCACGCACCACCGACGTGTCCCACGACATGCCGTTCGCCAGCCGGCCGTTGGCGCCGAGTGCGAAGCGCGACGTGTCGTGCTGGTAGTAATTGATTTCCGGCGGCTGGCCATAGCCGTACGGGCGGCCCTGGAACCAGACGTCTTCGCCGAAGGTATTGCCGGGATGGTAGGCAGGCACCCGCGGCGTGTTGAGCACCGGGAAGCTGGGCGATACGTCCCGACTGATATCGTTTCGGGCCTGGCCGAACTCCGCCCACACCGTCGCCGTGTCGCTCCACGGCCATTCGACCCTGCCCCAGGCCTGCGCGCGTTGTTCGTTGGGTATCGCCGTGATCTGCGGACCGTAGTCGAAGCGGCAGATCGCGGCGCCGTTCGCCAGGTTCTGCAGCAGGCCGGCATATTGTTCGCACGCCGGGTCGGCCACCGTGCGTCCGAGAGACGGCACGTTGAAACTGCCGGGGTTGCCGAAGCCGCTGGTGGCGGGGCGCAGCCAATCCACTTCGATGAGCACGAGACTGGTGCGGTCGAGGTAGCTCGCCGCCAGCAGGAATTCGCCGTCGCCGGCGATCTTCCCGCCCACGACGCCATCGAGGGTGATGTCGTCCTGGGAACCGTTGCCGGTCCGGCTGCGGTATTCGGCCTCGACCTCGATCCCCTCGAAGCCCCGGCGGGTGATGAAGTTGGCGACGCCGGCCACGGCCTCGGAACCGTAGATCGCCGTGGCGCCGTCTTTCAGGATTTCCACGCGCTCGAGCGCCAATGCCGGCACCAGCGCCGCCAGGTCCACGAAGCTCGAACCGTCGTCCGTCTGCACGGCGGACAGGACCTGCCGCCTGCCGTTCAGCAGCACCAGCGTGGAAGCGACGCCGAGGCCCCGCAGGTTGATGTTGGCGGTGCCGACGGTGAAGTTCTGCGTCAGGTTGTCGGCGTTGTTCTCCGCCCCGGCATTGATGGCGATCACGCCGATCAGGTCGCGCAGGTCCCGGAGTCCGGCTTCGCGCAGCGTCCTGCCGTCATAGCTTGACAGCGGGGAAGGAGAGTCGCCCTGCCGTCCGATCCGGCTGCCGGTCTTCGCGGTGACGATGATTTCTTCTATGGCCGCCTGCTCGGCCATGCCGTCTGCGGCGGCGGACCCCAACGACGTCGCGAGGGCAAGCAGCGCGCACGTTCGCGCCAGCGGGAGGTGTCCGGCACCGGGAGACCTGTCAGGGTTACTGTCAAAACGCATTTGCGAAAGCCCTGCAATAGTCAGCGTCAGAAACAAGACTACAGCCTATCGGCGCCCGGAGGCGCGGACCAGATCGTCGTCAGGTTGTGCCGGGGCCGAACATGCTGGAGGGAGTATGTCCCCCGTGCGGTAGACTCGGCGCCGTGTTTCCGCTCATACGCCGCCTGCTCTTCATGCTGCCCCCGGAGGCGGCGCATCGGCTGGCGTTGGCGGCCCTGCGAGCCTGGGGCGAGGTGGCCAAGGCGCCGGCGGGTGCTACGCCGGTGCGCGTCATGGGACTCGATTTCCCGAATCGCGTGGGACTGGCCGCGGGACTCGACAAGGACGCGGTTGCGGTGCGCGGCTTTGCCGGCCTGGGGTTCGGTTTCGTCGAGGTCGGCACGGTGACGCCGCGGCCCCAGCCGGGCAATCCGAGGCCACGGCTGTTTCGCTCCGCGCCGGATCGGGCCCTGATCAACCGCATGGGGTTCAACAGCGACGGGATGCGCGTGGTCCGGGAGCGGCTGCTGCAACTGCGACGGCGCCCGTTGCGAACGCTGGTCGGGGTGAACATCGGCAAGAACCGCGACACGCCGTTGGCCGATGCGCTCGACGACTACCGCAGGGGACTCGCCGCCGTACATGACGTCGCGGACTACGTGACGGTCAACATCTCGTCTCCGAACACGCCGGGGCTGCGTGACCTGCAGGCGGGTGACGCCGCAGAGCGCCTGCTCGCCACCCTTGTCCGTGAGCGGGACGTCCTGGGTCAGGCTTCCGGCCGGCGTGTCCCGCTCGCCGTGAAGGTCGCGCCAGACCTTGATTCCGATGGCCTGCGCGATATCTCTGCGGTCGTCAGGGAGACGGGTATCGACGCGGTGATCGCGGGGAACACCACCCTGTCGCGTCCAGAGGGCCTCGACGCGGCGTTTGCGAAAGAGGAGGGAGGCCTCAGCGGCGCACCGTTGTCCCCGCTGGCGCTCGACACCGTCACCAACCTGCGGGAGGCCCTCGGTCCGGAAGTGCCCATCATCGGAGTCGGCGGGATACTCGATCCGGAAGCCGGCCGTGCGATGCGCTGCGCGGGCGCCGACCTCGTACAGGTCTACACGGGGCTGATTTTCGACGGGCCGAGTTTGGTCCGGGCGTTGCGGACGGCCCTCGACGACGCCCCTCGACAGGAGCCACGAGGCGGGCAAGAATCGGGTCATGGAAGCTGACGTCCTCTCCCGGGAGCCAGCGCTCGTCCCGCTGGACGACATTGGATTGCTCCGATTCCAGGGCCCGGACGTGATCGGTTTCCTGCAGGGCTACCTGACGTCCGACGCGGACGAACTCGGTGAAGAACCCCGTTTCACGGCGATCTGCAACATCCGCGGCCGCGCGGTGTGCACGGGATATGCCTGGCTGGACGGGCAGACGGTCACCCTCGCGCTGCACCGTTCGCTCTGTCCGATCGTGCGGGAGTTCCTGCGGCCCTATCTCGCCTTTTCGAGGACCAGGCTTTCCGACGCGTCGGATGAATCTCTGGTGGTTGGGGTGCTGGAGAATGCCGGACAGGCCATCGCAGGTTTTCCGGCGCCGGTTCGGCGGCTGGACAACACGCGCCAGTTGACCGTGTTGCCCGGGAATGCGTCCGTGGAAGCAGTTGCCGAACAGGACCCGGCGCAAAGGGCGTCCTGGGATCTTGCCGGCATCGAGCGGCGGGAAGTCTGGCTCACGGCTGATACCACCGGCGAGTTTCTGCCGCAGATGGTCGGCCTGGACGAGATCGGCGCCGTCAGTTTTTCGAAGGGCTGCTATCTCGGGCAGGAAGTCGTGGCCCGGGCGCAGCACCTCGGCGAGGTGAAGCGCAGGCTCGCCGCCCTGGACTGGTCCGGTGATACGCCATCGCCGGGTACGCGGGTCGAGGCGAGCGGCCGGCGGGTTGGCACAGTGGTGGCAGTGGCCGGCTCGACCGGGGAGGGCCGCGCGCTCGCGGTGCTGCGCGAGGGTCTGTCAGGACCGTTTACCGTGCCGCCGTCCTCCACGGTTTTCGCGTTGCGTCAATGACCGCCTCGACTTTCGGGCGGTTCGGCTGAGCGTTCGTCGCGCCTCGCGAGCCGAGCCGTCCTGCGCCCCGCTGCAACTTGCGCTTCGCGTTGTATCATGGAGGAGGAACGGCGCGACAAGAGCCGGTGGCTTGTGGGGCAAGGCAGGGGAGATTTCCGAATGCACCAGTTGACAAAACGTTTGGCCGCAGCGATCGCGGTATTGGTTACGGTACCGATCGCCGCAGAGGGGCTCGACACCGGAGATACGTCGTGGATCATGACCTCCACGGCACTCGTGTTGTTCATGACGTTGCCGGGTCTTTCGCTCTTCTATGCGGGCCTGGTGCGCTCCGGCAATGTGCTGAGCGTCCTGATGCAGTGCTTCACCATCGCCTGCCTGGTTTCGATTCTCTGGCTCCTCGTGGGCTACAGCCTGGCCTTTGGCGATGGCAACGCATTCATCGGTGGCCTCGACAAGGCGCTCTTCGCCGGCGTTACCGAGGATGCCATGTCGGGCACCGTGCCAGAATCGGCTTTCGCCATATTCCAGTTGACGTTCGCCATCATCACCCCGGCATTGATCGTCGGCGGTTTCGCGGAACGCATGCGTTTCTCCGCAGTGCTGCTGTTCACGACGGTGTGGTTGCTGGTGGTCTATGCCCCGGTCTGCCACTGGGTCTGGGGAGGCGGATGGCTCGGTGAGATGGGCTTCATGGACTTCGCAGGCGGCTCGGTAGTGCACATCACCTGCGGCACGGCCGCCATCGTCGCCGCCATCACCCTGGGTTCGCGGCGGGGCTTCCCGGATCGCATGACACCACCGCACAACATGACGCTCACCGTGATGGGCGCCGGCATGCTGTGGGTCGGCTGGTTCGGCTTCAACGGCGGCAGTGCGCTGGCCGCCAACGGCGATGCTGCCATGGCGATCGCGGTGACGCACATCTCCGCAGCCGCCGGCGCGTTTGTCTGGATGGTCGCGGAGTGGATTCGCTTCGGCAAGCCGAGCGTGCTCGGCGCGGTCACCGGGATGGTGGCGGGCCTCGCGACCATCACGCCAGCTTCCGGTTACGTCGGTCCGGCCGGTGCGCTGATTATCGGCATCGCCGCCGGGGTGGTGTGTTTCGCGATGACGAACTACCTCAAGCGCACGCTCAAGATCGATGACTCGCTCGACGTCTTCCCGGTTCACGGCATGGGCGGTATCGTCGGCCTGATCCTCACGGGCGTGTTCGCAAGCAACATGCTCGGCGTGTTCAGTGGCCAGCACGACATCAGCATTGGCAACCAGGTCGGCGTACAGGCGATTGGCGCGCTTGCGACGCTTGCGTACACGGCGGTCCTGACCTGGGTCATCCTGAAGGTCGTCGACATGGTTACCGGCATCCGCGTCAGCGAAGATGAAGAGACCGAGGGTCTCGACCTGACCCAGCACGAGGAGCGGGGCTACGACCTGTAGCCCTGCCTACTCGGCGCGGCGGAAGGCGCTTCGGACCAGCGCGTCGACGAGGCTCTCGAAGTCGTAACCCGCGGCGCGCGCGCCATCGGGATAAAGGCTCGTCGGCGTCATGCCGGGGAGGGTGTTGATCTCGAGCAGCCATATCTCTCCGTCGCCGGTGACGATGAAGTCTGCGCGGGACAGGTCCCGCAGACCCAGCGCGCGGTGACCGGCCATGGCGATTCGCTCCAGTTCGCCGCGGGTTTCCTCCGGCAGCGGTGCAGGCACGATGTGTTCGCTTCGTCCGGGCGTGTACCGGTTCCTGTAGTCGTACCACTCGTCGGCCGCCGTCACGATCTCGATTGCCGGCCAGGTCGCTGGCGGTTCGCCTTCGAGGTCGAGTACGCCGACCGTGATCTCGCGGCCCGCCGCGTATGGTTCGATCATCACCGGTCCGCCGAAACGCATGGCGCCGGCAATGGCCCCGTCGATATCGCCGCCGTTCGGCAACGGCGTCGTGCCCAGCGCCGAGCCCTGGCCGCTCGGCTTTACCACGACAGCTTCACCGAACCGCGCCCTGATGGCGGCGGTCGCCTCCTGCAGGTCGTCGTCCTGCCTGACCACGAGTTCTTCCAGCACCGGTAGTCCGGCGGCGCGGAACAGCGCCTTCGACGCGTGCTTGTCCATGCCGAGGGCGCTGCCGTGCACGTCGCTGCCGACATAGGGGTATCCGAGTGTCTCCAGGAATCCCTGTACGGTGCCGTCTTCGCCGGGCGGTCCGTGGAGTATCGGGAAGACGACTTCCGGCTCGGCGTCGGCGAGCGCGCCGGCGAGTCCCTCGTCGAGTTCCAGCAGCGTCACGTGGCTGTGTCGCTGGCGCAGCGCCCTGGCCACTTCCGCGGCGGACGACCGCGATACCTCGGCTTCGGGCGATGTGCCTCCGGCGATGACCGCCACGTTCACTTCCATGGTGCGTTCTCCACCGGAATGTCGCTAAGGTCTTCGGCGGGTTCGAAGCCGAACACTCTCGCGAAGAACAGGTACTCGGCCTCGATTGCGCGCACGGCGTTCTCTGCCCTGCGAAAGCCGTGGCCCTCCCCCTCGAACAGGAGAAAGGACACGGGAACGCCGTTCGCTTTCAGGGCAGCGAACATGGCTTCGGCCTGGTTCGGCGGGACGATGCGGTCGTCGGATCCCTGGAAGAAGATCATGGGGCACCGCGCACGCGCGGCGTGGCGGACCGGCGAGCGTGCATCGAAATCGGCTTCGGCCACGAGCCGGTCAACATAGCGGGACTCGAACTTGTGGGTGTCCCGCGCCAGCGCAGCGAGGTCGCCGATTCCGTAGTGGCTTGCGCCGGCGCGGAAGATGTCGGCGAAGGTGACCGCCGCCAGGGTCGTGTATCCGCCCGCGCTCCCGCCCCGTATGGCGATGCGGTTGATATCGACCCTCCCCTCGGAGGCGAGATGCCGCGCGCCGGCAACGCAATCCTGTACGTCGACGACGCCCCACTGACCATTCAGCCGTTCCCGGTACGCGCGGCCGAAGCCGGTGCTGCCGCCGTAGTTCACGTCGAGAACGGCCCAGCCACGGGAGGTGTAGTACTGGATCCTGAAGCTCAAGCCCCGTCCGGCACTGCTGGTGGGCCCGCCATGCGTGGTCACGAGCAGCGGGGGCAGTTCGCCTTCCGGTCCGGTGCACTCGGGGTGCCGGGGCGGGTAGTAGTTCGCGTACGCGCGCGCGCCGTCCGAGGACGGGAAGCTGATCGTCTGCGCCGTGGAGAAAGTTCCGTCGGGGAAATCGACCTGGCCGGCACGGGCGAGGGTGGTGGTGTCTCCGGTGGCGAGGTCGAGTTCCGTTACCCGGGAGACATCGTCCGCGGTCCCGCCGATGAAGGTGATGCCTGACGCGGAGCGCGTGAGGTTCCCATAGCTCGTGAACCGGGACGACAGGGGTGTCGTAATGCCCCGCTCGATGTCGGCTATGACGAGTTCCGCCTCGCCGTCTTCTATGCGCTGCGCGACGACGTGGTCGCGTCCGGCAACCACGTAGTTCGTGGAACCGAGCGACCACATGGGCAGCCCGTATTCGGCATCGTCGGCAATCGCGAGACGCACGCCGGACCGGTCGTAGACATGGAGATTCCAGTAGCCGTGCTGGTCGGAAACGAAGACGAGCCGCTCGTCCCCCATCCATGCCGGCTGATAGACCGACTCGTCCATGCCCCCCGCGACCAGGGTCTCCCGGTTCAGCGCACCGTCGGCGCCGATGTCGGCGATGAGCAGTTGCGTGCCGTCCCAGGGCATGTTCGGGTGATCCCAGACGACAAAGGCAAGGCGGTCGCCGCCCGGGGAGAGGCGGGGCCAGGCATAGAAGTCATGGCCCTCGTGCAGCACCTGGACCGTCCCCGTCTCGACGTCGACCCGCACGAGGTCGTTCAGGGTCGCGTCCGGGGACGGTTTTCCCGGGGGGTGGCGTTCGCGTACCGCGACGAGACCGCGTCCGTGCGGGTCCCACAGCAGGCCGCCGAATCGCTCCGTGTCATCGCCCGTCGTGACCTGCCTCGGCGCACCGCCGCCGAGCGGCGCCGCATGGATGCACTGGTCGCGGAAGTTCACGAAGTAGGCGGTGTCATCGGAGAGCGCGTAGGCGCCGCCGCCGTATTCGTATACCCGGCTCCGGACGTTCATTGGCGCCGGCACAAGGTCCTGGCGGCTCTGTCCGTCCGCCGCGACGAGTACCGACCGGCCACCCTCGAGAGGACGCTGCTCGAGCCAGTAGTGACGTGTGCCGCTGAACTTCAGTTCGGAAAAGGACACGAACCGCGCCGCCGCGACATCTGCTGTCAGCGGCGATGGCCAGGCGCCGTAGGGAACCGTGGTCATGGGAATGTCGGCTTCGTGGTCAGCGTGCCGCGGGGATCGATGGCCGCCCAGCGTTCGTGGTCGCGCCAGGCGCCTTCGATATGCAGGAAGGCCCGGGAATAGCCTTCGCGCACGAACCCGCAACGCTTGACCAGGTTGATGGAGCGCCGGTTGGCGGGCTGGATGTTGGCCTCGATGCGGTGCAGGCCGAGTTGGCGAAACGCGTAGTCCTTGACCAGTTCCAAGCCTTCCTGCATGTAGCCCTGTCCGGCGTGGCGCACCATCGCGTAGTAGCCGAGCGATGCGCTGAGGAATGAACCCCAGACGATGTTGTTGAGGTTGATCACGCCCGCGATCGCGTTGCAGTCGATGCGGCACACGAGCAGCCCCTCGTGATCGTCCCGTTGCGTGCGCCGGAGATAGTGCCTGAAGTCGCGCGATGAGGTCGGCGCCGAGATCCACGGGCGCAGGAAGGACTGTCCTTCGACGACGCGTTCGACGAGTTCGCGCCTGTCGGAGTTGCGGACCTTCCGGAGGTACACGCGCGCGCCGGGACTCGTCTCAAGCATTCTCGCCACGCCGGGCGGCGGCGCGCCGCGAGTCGAGCAGGAATATCTCCCAGATGGTCGTTGGAATCATCGCGAGACCGAGTGCCAGGATGTGCAGCGGGTGCGGGCGGTAGTCGTTGTCCACGAACCAGAACCCGTCCATGCTGAAGCCGATGTGCTGCCAGTACGCGAGGCCGAACGACGTGAGCGCGGCGGCCACGCACAGCAGCGCAAACCGGATGAGATATCTCATGTTGGCACCGCGAACACGTAGCACACGCCCCGTGCGCCGAGCCATGCATTGCGGAACTCGTCGGCGTCGTAGTGTCGCGGTACACGGGCGACATCGTCTGCGGCGGGATCGTTTACCACGACGCGATTATTCTGTATGCCGCGAACGATGACCAGATGGCCGGCGCTCGAGGGTATGGCGCTGCCGGCAAGGTCGTCCTCGCCGAACGCGATGCTTGCGGCCAGGGGATGCCCTCCGTCGACGGCGCGTTCTACCACGTTCCAGTCCGCGGTCGTCTCGATCGCACCGATGACGCCCCAGCGGCTCGCGGCCCAGAGATTCTGTGGCCACACGCCGTAGAGGTCCGTCGCGCGATGGTAGGCGGCGATGACCAGTTCGTGGAACGCGTGGTCGACGCCCAGGTGCTCCATTGCCATGGACACGCAGGTCGGCGAACAGATGCGGGGGCGGAGTTCCGCCCGGGCCGCGTCCGCCTGGCTCCTGGCGGGAAGGTCGAGGATTGCGGTCTCGGCGGGGGCGATGTCCGTAGCCTGCCGGGCCGGACGCACGCCGATGGCGGCCAGGTAGTCTCCCGGCGGCTCGGCCGCGTCGACCAGCAGGCGCAGCCTGGCGTTCGACATTGCCCGCGAGGTCTCGAAGTAGTCGACCCGGACGTCGATCCCCTCGGCGCCGCCGACATGGCCGCACTGAACGGCCGGCCGGCCAAAGCCCGCAGTGGCGGGCGATACATCGCCCGACACCATCATCCAGCGGTGGTCGGGACTGTCCGGGCTCGCGAAGCTCGGCACGACGATGTGCCCGGGGGGTATCGCCGGCAGCGTTACTTCCGCCGTGAGGATGCCGTTCGCATGCCATTCGAGTTCGCCGGAGAGAGGAAGCGGATAACGCCAGCCGCGCGTGTCGGGCGCGAAGGCGATACGCCATGTCAGGTCGGCTGCCATGCCCGTGGAGCGTCTCTGAAGCCGGTGCGGTTGCCTATGGTACCGGTTTGCCTGCGCCGGCATGCAATGGCGGCAGCCGGAACGCGCGGCGGGCGTTGTTCCCGGTGGTTTCGGCTATTGCAGCCGCCGTGGTGTCCCTGAGGGCGGCGAGCGCGTTGACGACTTCCACCAGGAATGCCGGCTCGTTGCGCCGCGTCCGGGGCTTCGGGCGCATGGTCCGGGGGATCAGGAACGGCGCGTCGGTCTCGATCAGCAGCCGGTCGTCCGGTATGCGCGGCGCGAGCGTTCGAAGCTCGTCCCCGCGCCGCGGGTCGCAGATCCAGCCCGTGATGCCGATGTAGTAGCCCGCGTCCAGCCAAGTGTCGAGATCCTTGGCCGAACCGGTGAAGCAGTGGATAACGACATGCTCCGGTTTCGCGCCGTGACGGGCAAGCAGGCTCGCTGTCTCGCCGTCGGAATCGCGGTCGTGGACAAACAATGGCATGTCGAGACGCCCCGCGAGGTCGATCTGTGCGGCGAACACCTCGCGCTGCACCGCGGGCGGTGAGTAGTTGCGGTTGAAATCAAGTCCGGCTTCGCCGATGGCAACGACCTTCGGCTCGCCCGCGAGCGCGGCGATGTCGTCGATCCAGCCCGGCGGGACAGACTTTGCGTCGTGTGGGTGAACGCCGGCGGTACTCCAGAGGTCCGCGTGTCCCGACGCGAGCCGCGCCGCGGCGCGGGACTCGGCTACGCTGGTCCCGGTCACTACGATACCCTTGATTCCGGCGGACCACGCGCGGTCCAGCACGGCGTCGCGGTCGCCATCGAACGAACGGTTCGTGAGGTTCGCGCCGATGTCGATCACGGCACCCGCTCCTCGCCTGGATTCAGCAGGGTGGAGACGGGCTCGCCCAGCAGGTGGGAGTACACGAGGTCGAAGGCGAGGACCGCCTGAACGTATTCGCGGGTCTCGCGGATTGGAATCGCTTCGATCCAGGCGTCCGCCGGAAGGTCGCGGCGCTCCTTTCGCCACCCGGCCACCCGGCCAGGTCCAGCGTTGTACGCGCCCGCCACGAGCACGCGATGGCCATCGTAGCGGTCCATGAGTTCGGCGAGGTAGTGGGCGCCGAGTTCGATGTTGTCGGCGGCGTCGAAGAGATCGCGCTGCGAGGGTTGTCCGAGGCGTGCGCGCGCGGCCGTGTGCCGCGCTGTCGGCGGCATGAGCTGCATCAGGCCGACAGCGCCGGCGGGCGAGACCGCGCGCGGGTTGAATGCACTCTCCTTGCGCGTCACGGCGAGCAGCAGCGAGAGCGGCAGGTCCGTCTGGAAGGCGAGCCGCCGGTACAGATGCAGGTATGGCGTCGGAAAGCGCAGCGTGACGAGGTCGATGAGTTCCGGGCGGTTGGCGCCGAAGATCGCCTGGTTGATCCAGCCGATATCGGCGGCCAGTTCGATCAGCGCGCCCTGGTCGGCCGCGCTGAACTTCTCGAACATCCAGTTCCACTCGCGGCGCGCGTTCACGAGGTCGCCGACGGCATAGAGTTCCAGCATGCGTGCTATCGCGGGATGGTCGGGCCGACTTGCCGGCGACGGGTCGCGCGCGTTGAGGGACGGCTCGAGCCCGAGTTTCTGGGCGGCGAGAAAGCCATAGTAGGACCGGTACCGCGCCACGTCGGCAAGCAGGGCATCGCCCTTCGGGGATCCGGCCTCGGAGAGCGCCCGGCCGAGCCAGTAACGCCACTCCCGCGCTGCGCGTTCTTCCTCGTCCATCGCCTCGATCCAGCGGGCGATGTCCCGCCAGCGCTGGTGGATGATGCTCGCCAGCGCCATATCCCGGTTGAACCGGGCGGATCCGGGGGCGTCTGCCGGCGTGTCGAGGTGATCGGCGGCGGACTCACCGGCGAGCGCCAGCGCGGCGGTCAGGCGCTCGAGGATGAATGCGCGCGTCTCCTCTGACATGCTGCGTCGGGCATACGCGGGCCACTGCCTGGCGGCGTCGACCGGGTCGGTGCGGGCGTAGCGGGCGAGCGCGTGGCCCAGTGCCTCGGAGCCGTAGGTTGTATTCGGGAAACGCGACGGCCGGCGCACGTTGCCTGGCCGCACGTGGCCGTCGTACAGGGCCCGGGCGGCACTCGCCCTGGCACTCGTGAAGCGCCCCAGGAGATAGCGCGCGAGCACGCGCTCATTGGCGTCGAGCGCGAGGCGCAGGCGTTCCCACACCAGGTCGTCGGTCAGTCCGCCCTGGGCCATCCATACCGCGAACAGGGGATCGCATTCCTTGGGTTGCGAGACGCCCACGACCCAGAGTTCCGGCACCAGGCGCAGCGCTTCGGCCCGGTCCCCCGTGCGGTAGATCGATCGGGCGTAGAAGCACCTCCCGTCGGCGCGCTCCATGGGCTCGTAGTGGTCGCGGTATGTCTGCCAGCGCCCTCGCCGCGCCTGCGCGATCAGCCACGTTTCGAACAGGCGCGGCCCCAGGTGCGTGTCGTCGAGGCGTTCCTTGAGCACCAACGCTTCGTTCGGGGACATGCGGCTGACGCGCCGCCGCGCGTCGAAGTACACGAGGTAGGGGTGCAGCGGATAGTCGGTGAGGGCGGCCAACGCGCTGCGGAAGTCGCTGCTGTGTCCCGACTCGATTGCAGCGATGGCACGCTTGTATTCGGTTCGAAGCTGGTAGGTGTCGGCGCGGGCGGGACCGGCCGTTGCGGCGAGGGCGAGGATCATCACCACGAACCTCATTGCCAGCCGCTGACACATGGCATTCGGGGAGGGCCGCGCACGGGGCGCGAACGCGTGTTGCTGGTACGGCAAGGTCGTCAGTCGGCGCTCTGGTGCGCCCCCGGTCCAACGCGAACGGCCAGCACATCGCAGGATGCGCCGTGCAGGACGCCGTTTGCCGTGGAGCCGAGAAGCAGGGCCAGACCCTGCCGCCCGTGGCTTCCGACAACGATGGCGTCGATATCCGCGGACATTGCGATGCGGTGAATCTCCGTCTCCGGGCGTCCAAAAATCAGGTATCGGTGCGCGTCCGGCACGCCGGCCGCCTCACAGAAATCGTCCAGGCTCGTCTGGGCCTGCTCCTGGATCTGGTCCTGTACTGAAGACATGTCCATGGGGATGTCGCCGCCGTACACGAGGCTGAGTGGTTCGACCACGTGAACGACATGCAGCTGGGCGTCGAAAAGACGTGCCAACTGGACAGCCCGCTCGCCGACGATGCTCGACTCCTCGGCAAGGTCGACAGCAAGCAGAATACGTTTGTATCCGCTCATGCGATTGCCTTGCGACCCGGTTGCGGCGACGATACAACACAATGATTTGCGTTGCATCGAATAAGCGCCGACATGCCGGGCCGGCCCCATGACGTGGCTGATCGTGGGCGGGCTCCTGGTCCTGGCCTTCGCACCCATACTTTGGTTGATGCCGACAAAACGGGACCGTTTGCTCGTAAGGCTGCGGGAACGGGCGCGGCGCGAGGGGCTCGTCGTGGAGGTCGCCTCGGTGCCGAAGCGCGGCGCGCCGGCCGAGGAACGCGTCGGCTCGGATGGCGTTGCCCGGGACGTCACGCAGCCGTGCTGCGCCTACCGCATGCCGGCATCCGGGCCCTGGCGGGGGGCGCCCCGCTGGTTTCTGTTGCGCGACGTGCGCGGGTCCGTGCCCATTCCGGGATGGACCGCGCATCCGGAGGTGCCGCTACCGGGTGTCGACGCCGAGTATTGGCGTGACGTTGCCGGGGCGGTGGCCGGCCTCGAAGATCAATGCCTTGGGATGGAAGCCTCCGAGAGCATGGCGAGTTGGTATTGGTCGGAGAACCCGAGGGGCCGGGAGGCGGCGGAACTGGTGGCCGAAATCGCCGAACGCCTGCGTGCGATCGCCGGGTTGCAGGCCGGTTTCGAGGTGTCCCGCAGCCCCGACGAGTGAGTGGAACCATTGCTCCCCGACGGCTTCGCGTTTCTCCGGGCCGCACTGGTAGCGACAGGACGCAGCGGGAACGACGCGGTTGACAGGGACTCAAGGCAATATCTATAAGTGCCCCCGTGTCGCCGGGGATTGGGGCGGATTGCAACCTCGGTTCGCGCGACACAGAGAGCCTTCAGCCGGGGAAGCTCCCCGATCGCTGACGGGCAAAGAACCTGGTGGTGCGCTACCTGTCGCTGGCAGCGTATTTCCATAGAGGGGAATGAGGGAGTTCGATGGCGCAATCGCTTGTCATCGTTGAGTCTCCGGCAAAGGCCCGGACAATCAATCGCTATCTCGGCAGGGACTACGTCGTCAAGTCGAGCGTGGGGCACGTGCGCGACCTTCCCGTCGGAGGGAGGCGCGCGGATGCCGCGGAACGCACGCGCGAAGCGGCCAGGACCCGCAAACTCCCGCCGAAGGAAAGGGCGGAGTACAAGGCGAGGCGGGCCCGGGCGCAGCTTGTACGCCGGATGGGGGTGGACCCCGACAATGGCTGGAAGGCGGAATACGAGACCTTGCCCGGCAAGGAGAAGGTGGTCGACGAACTGCGCAGGTTCGCGGACCGCGCCGAGCAGGTCTATCTGGCGACGGACCTCGATCGCGAAGGCGAAGCGATCGCATGGCACCTGCAGGAATTGATCGGCGGCGACCCCGACAAGTTCCGCCGGGTAGTCTTCAGCGAAATCACCAAGTCCGCCCTGGAAGAGGCGTTCCGGAACCCTGGCAAGGTCGACGAAAACCGTGTCAATGCACAGCAGGCGCGGCGTTTCCTCGACCGTGTCGTAGGTTTCGAACTGTCACCGCTACTCTGGGCCAAGGTGGCGAGAAACCTCTCCGCGGGCCGCGTGCAGTCGGTCGCCGTGCGGCTCATCGTGGAACGCGAACGCGAGATACGCGCATTCATCCCGGAGGAGTACTGGGAAGGTTTCGCGGACCTGGCCCGGCAACCCGAACCCAGCGATGCCGAGCATCGGTTCGGCGTCGCGAGAGACGGCGGCAAGCGCTTCCGTCCCACCGACGCCCAGGCTGCCAACGAGGCCCTCGAACGGTTGCGGCGGTCCGAATTCGTAGTGGAAAAACGCGAGGACCGGCCGACGCAGTCGAGACCCAACCCGCCGTTCATCACCTCGACCCTGCAACAGGCAGCGGCGGCGCGGCTCGGGTTTACGGTGCGCCGGACCATGACTGTCGCGCAGCGGCTCTACGAGGCGGGACACATCACCTACATGCGCACGGACTCGATGAACCTGTCGGCGGACGCCATCGGGCGTGCGCGTGCCTACATCGAGGGGGAATTCGGTCAGCCGTACCTGCCGGACAGGCCAAATGCGTATCGGAGCAGATCATCGGCGCAGGAAGCCCATGAGGCGATCCGGCCCACGGCGGTTGGATCCGGCCCGTCCGGCCCGGCCTCGCTGTCACAGGAGGAACGGCGCCTGTACGGGCTCATCTGGCGGCAGTTCGTCGCGTGCCAGATGACGCCCGCCCGCTACACGTCCACGACGGTGACGGTGCGGGCCGGCGACTTCGAGTTGACCGCGCGGGGCCGCAACGTGAAGTTCGATGGCTTCACGCGCGTTCTGCCGCCCGCCTCGCGCCGGGACGAGGACAAGCCGTTGCCTGAATACGTGGAGGGAGAGGCCCTGCGGCTTGTCGACGCGAACGTTGTGCAGCATTTCACCAAGCCGCCGGCCCGGTACACGGAGGCGAGCCTGGTGCGAGAACTGGAACGCCGGGGTATCGGACGGCCATCGACGTATGCATCGATCATTTCCACCATTCAGGATCGCGGCTACGTGACGCTTGAGCGCAGGCGCTTCCACGTCGAGAAGATCGGCGAACTCGTGACCGACAGGCTCGTCGAGAACTTCAGCGACCTGATGGACTACTCGTTCACGGCCGGCATGGAGCGCGAACTGGACCAGATCGCCGATGGCGAACGCGGGTGGCACGCCGTGCTCGACAGCTTCTACGGAGACTTCAGCGACAAGCTCTCCCATGCGGGAAGCGCCGAGGGCGGCATGCGCGCGAACGTGCCCACGGAAACGGACATTCCCTGCGGCCGGTGCGGAAGGCCGATGCAGGTTCGAACCGCCAGCACCGGCGTATTCCTCGGCTGCTCCGGCTATCGGCTGCCGCCCAAGGAGCGGTGCACGAACACGATGGATCTCCTTTCGGACAATGAAGTCGTCGATGTTGCCGACGAAGACGACGAACGGGAATCGAAGATCCTTCGAGCCAAACGGCGATGCCGCATCTGCAACACGGCCATGGACGCCTTCCTGATCGACGAATCGCGCAAGCTGCATGTCTGTGGCAGGAATCCGGATTGCGCAGGGTTCGAACTCGAGCGCGGCAAGTTCCGGATCAAGGGCTACGACGGCCCGGTGGTCGAATGCGAGAAGTGCGGCGGCGAGATGCAGCTCAAGTCCGGCCGCTTCGGCAAGTATTTCGGCTGCACCAACGCGTCCTGCACCAATACCCGCAAGCTGCTACGGAACGGACAGCCGGCGCCGCCGAGGGCGGACCCGGTGCCGATGCCGGAACTCAGCTGCGTCACAGTGGACGACCACTACGTGCTGCGCGACGGCGCGAACGGGATATTCCTCGCAGCAAGCGGATTCCCGCGCAACCGGGAGACCCGGCCGCCGCTTGTGTCGGAACTCAAACCCCACGCGAACGAACTGGATCCGAAGTTCGCATATCTGCTGGAGGCCCCGGAAAGCGACCCCGACGGCAACCCCGCCCAGATCAGGTTCGCCCGCAAGACGCGCCAGCAGTTCCTTGCCTCGGAGAAGGACGGCAAGGCCACCAAGTGGCGCGCCTTCTACCGCAACGGGCGATGGGAGCAGGCCGAACCGGCGGCCAGGACCGGCAGGACGCGGAAGACCGCGCGTTCAGGCCGGGGTCGACGCCGCTAGCAAGTCTCGGTGCAGTGCCCGGGACGGGACTAGTGGTGTCTTATGACGCCGACGCTCAGGCCCTCGATGACGAGTTCCTGGCGCCTGAGGTCGACCTCGATCGGTTCGTAGTCATCGTTCTCGGGCAGCAGCAACACCTGGTCGCGACGCGGGCGTTGCAGCCGCTTTACGGTGACCTCGTCCTCGATGCGGGCAACCACGATCTGTCCGTCGCGCGCCTGAGCGGTCTTGTGCACGGCGAGCAGGTCGCCGTCGAGGATTCCGGCGCCGGTCATGCTGTCGCCACGCACGCGCAGCAGGAAGTCCGCCCTCGGGCTGAAGAGGGTCGGCGGCACGTCGCAGGTGTCTTCGATGTGTTCCACTGCCAGCAGGGGACTGCCGGCGGCGACCCGGCCGACGATCGGCAGGCCGTTGCCGCCCGGCAGCCGGATGCCCCGGGAGGTCCCGGGGATCACTTCGATGGCGCCCTTGCGTGCGAGCGCCTTCAGGTGCTCCTCCGCGGCGTTTGCCGACCTGAACCCCAGTTCCGACGCTATGTCGGCGCGCGTGGGCGGATACCCGGTGTCGGCGATGTGTGACCGGATGACATCCAGCACTTCGGCTTGCCGGCGCGTAAGACCTTGCATGGCGGCGCTCCTGTTGACCTGTTGACGGCGACCCTGGCTGTGATTATATACAGTATTTGCGTGTATTCCACCACAGGGTCCGGAACACACCCGGGTGAATCGCCGGAACGTGCCCGCACTTGACTTGATCCATCGACATTGCAAACGTTTGTCGTCCTCGTTGCGGGGAACGTGAACCATGGGTGACTTTCTCGAACTGATCACCGCGCACACCTGGGCCGGTTACGTATTCGGCATCGTCCTGCTGACGCTTGTCGTGCGGTACGCGGCAAAACGGTTCTTCGACCGCCTCGAGCGCGAGGCCGAGAAGACCCACAACCTGTACGACGACGCGGTGCTGTTCGCGGCGCGCAAGCCCGTGGGGTGGGCCATCTACGTCATGGGTATTTCCTGGGCGGCGGATATCGCGAGCGGGCAGTCCAAGGCGGAAATCTTCAACTACATTGGCGTTGCGCGTCAGTTGGCTGCGATCCTGCTCATGGCGTGGTTCGCGTTGCGGTTCGTGTCCTACATGGAAAAGAGCATCTCCGACCCGGCCTACCGGGGCAGGGCCGGCCGGCGGATGGACGCCACCACGGCAGCGGTCAGCGCCAAGCTGTTGCGCGCCGCGGTGGTGATCACGGCCTTCCTCATCGCGCTGCAGACGATGGGCGTCAGCGTCGCCGGCGTGCTGGCATTCGGCGGCATCGGCGGCATCGCCGTGGGGTTCGCCGCGCGGGACTTGCTGGCGAACTTCTTCGGGGCGCTGATGATCTACCTGGACCGCCCCTTCGCCGTGGGAGACTGGATTCGCTCACCGGACCGTGAACTTGAGGGCACCGTGGAAGACATCGGCTGGCGCCTGACGCTGATACGCACCTTCGACCAGCGTCCGCTGTACGTGCCGAACGGTCTCTTCAACAGCATCGCGGTGGAGAATCCGTCGAGGATGCGGAACCGGCGCATCTACGAGACCATCGGCGTTCGATACGACGACATCGGCGTCCTGAAGGCCATCATCGAAGACGTGCGCGAAATGCTGAAGACACACCAGGAGATCGACACCTCGCGGACGCTGATGGTCAACCTGGTCAGTTTCGGAGCCTCCTCCCTCGACTTCTTCGTGTATACGTTCACGAAGACGACGGTCTGGGAGGACTTCCACATGATCAAGGAAGACGTTCTGCTCAGGATCGCGCAGATCATCGAGTCCCACGGGGCGGAGATCGCGTACCCGACACAGACGCTGCTGCTGGAGGAGGTGCAGGACCCGGGATAGCGGCTCGTATCGTTTCCGGGAGCACGAGATGACCTACGACCTGTCCACGATTCGTGGCGACGTCTTCGGCGGCGTCACCGCCGCCGTGGTGGCACTGCCGGTCGCGATGGCCTTCGGGGTCGCATCGGGCCTGGGCGCGGCCGCGGGCCTTTACAGCGCGATCGCGATGGGTTTCTTCGCGGCCATCTTCGGTGGCACGCGGTCGCAGATCTCCGGACCCACGGCACCCATGACCGTGGCGATGGCGGTCATTGTCACGACCCATGCCACGAACCTGGCGGAAGCCCTGACCGTGGTTGTCCTGGGCGGCCTGCTACAGGTTCTGCTGGGCGTATCCCGGATCGGCCGCTTCGTCGCCTACACGCCGCATGTCGTCATTTCGGGATTCATGTCCGGCATCGGCATCATCATCATTGTTATTCAGATCCTGCCTTTTCTCGGGACGGCGGTGGTCCCGGGCGGTGCCGTGGGCGCGATCGGTGCGTTGCCGGAGGCGCTTGGCACGGTAAACGCCAGCGCCGTCGCGATCGGGGCCGTCACGCTCGCGGTCTGCTTTCTCTGGCCGCGCCGGTTGTCGCATTTCCTGCCTGCGCCATTGGTGGCGTTGATTGCCGGTACGGCGCTCGGCGTTGTCTGGCTGAACGACGCGCCCGTGATCGGACAGATACCGACGGGGATGCCGGAACTGCAGTTTGCGCTGCCATCGGCCAGCTTCCTGGCGAGCGCGCTGGAGCCGGCGCTCATCCTTGCGCTGCTGGGCTCCGTGGACAGTCTTCTCGTCTCGCTGGTGGCCGACTCGATGACCCGTACGCAGCACAAGCCGAATCGGGAACTGGTGGGGCAAGGCATCGGCAACATGGTTTCGGGACTGTTCGGAGGATTGCCTGGCGCCGGGTCGCCGGTGCTCACTGTGACCAACATCCGCGCCGGAGGGCGCACCCGGCTGTCGGGCGTCTGCTTCGCGTTGATCCTGCTCGCGGTGTTGCTCGGCCTCGCGCCGCACGTGGAGCCGATACCCCATGCCGTGCTCGCCGGCATCGTCATGAAGATCGGCGTCGACATCATCGACTGGCGTCTACTCGCCCGCGTGCACCGTTTGCGCAGCGAACACCTCGTGGTCATGCTGGCCACGCTGGGCCTCACCGTGTTCGTCGATCTCATCACCGCCGTCGCGATCGGCCTGATCGCCGCCGGGATGGCGCATGCACGGCAACTGGAGTCCCTGGAACTCGACAGCGTGGTATCGGTGCCGTTCCTGGATCGCGAGTTCTTCTCCGGACAGGACGACATGATCACGGACGATCCGTTTGCGGCGCGTATCGGGATGGTGCGCCTCACCGGAAGCTTCACCGTTGCGTCCTCCCACAGCCTGGTGGCTGTAGTCGGCGGGGACATCAAGGATCACGAGGTGGTCATCTTCGATTTCTCCGGCGCCACGCACTTCGACGACAGCGCCGCCATGGTGATCGAACAGCTCATGGATGTCGCGGAGAGGGAAAAGACGGAGGTCATCGTGATGGGCCTTTCGGGCTCGGTCGCGCATACGCTGCATACGCTCAACATCCTCCAGGACATACCGGGAGATCGATTGGTGGAAACGGTGCAGGAAGCGCGGGAAATCGCGCGTGACTGCCTCAACGGCCAGCATCGGCGCGAGGACCTTCCCGATGCGTCTTAGAGCAGTCACCGCGGCCCTCGGGGCGGTCTTTGCAATCACGGTCTGCGGCACCGAGATTCCCGTCGCCGAGGCTGAATCGGTCGGCATGTCCACCGAGCGGCTGCAACGGATCGACACGGCGATGCAGCGGCACATCGATGCCGGCAAGATCCAGGGCGCGGTGACCGCCCTGGCGCGCAGGGGAAAGGTGGTTCACTTCAAGGGCCACGGCCTGATGGACGTCGAGGCCAGGCGCCCGATGTCGCGGGACGCAATCTTCATCATGATGTCGTCGACGAAAGCCGTTCTCGGCGTCGCGGCGATGATGGTGATCGAGGAGGGACTCATTCGCCCGAGCGACCCGGTGGGGAACTACATTCCCGAATTGGCCGACATGCAGGTGGCGGTGCTGAAGGACCCGGCCGACGAGGACGTCAGTCCGTTCAGGGTCGATCGCCGAAACCCGCCGGAGCATCGGCTCGTTCCCGCCAAGACGCCGATCACGATACATCACCTGTTGACGCACACCTCCGGTCTCATGAGTGGCGGCCTGGGAGCGGCCGTCAGCGGGCGGGGCAAGGAAGCACGCGGGACGCTGGCCAGCTATGTCCCCACGCTCGCTGAGGTACCCCTGGATTTCCAGCCGGGGTCTCGCCGGGCCTACAGCGGCACCACCGGGCTTGACGTCGTCGCCCGCATCATCGAGATCGTCTCCGGGATGCCGTTCAACGAGTTCGTGCAGACGCGGATTCTAGATCCGCTGGAGATGAACGACACGCACTACAACCTGCCGCCGTCGAAGGCATCGCGGCGGGTGGCCATCCAGGGTCGCGACATGTCGGGCTGGTTTGGCGAGACGACCTATTTCTCTGGCTCCGTTGGCCTCTCGAGCACGGCGAGGGACTATCTCCACTTCCAGCAGATGCTATTGAACGGCGGTGAACTCTTCGGCCGTCGCCTGCTCAGCCCGCGTACCGTCACGATGATGACCAGCGACCACGTGGGCCATCTACCCTTCGCCGGGAGGAAGGGAGGACCCGGGAGGGGCGCCGGCTATGCCGTCGGGGTGATCCTTGATCCGATCGCGGCGGACAGCCGGCGCGGTGCCGGGGCATTCGGCTCGGGCGGCGCGTTCGGCACCGTGTCCTGGTCCGATCCGGCCGAGGAAATCGCTGGCGTCATCATGCTGCAGCAACCCTACGGGCCCGCGATCTACGACTTCGAAAACGCCGTGCGGCAAGCGATCATCGACTGAAGCCAGGCAGGGACGCGAGGCGCGACCAGGGCTCGGTCAGTCGCTTCCCGTTGCGGGCAGGCCGTGAGGCAGCGACTCCAGGCGCGCCAGCAACGCGTCCGGGGCTTCCGCCGGCTCGATGTGAACCAGGACTCCGAGCCAGGGATGGTCCAGGTGGTGAAATTCTCCGGTGCGCATCCGGCGGGACTCCGACAGGACCACGTGGCGGGTGTTGCCGATCATCGAACCGCCAGCATTGCCCGGCGTGCTGGCGTCGCTTCCGGGCGATAGGGCAGATCGGCTGTCCTGCGGAACCTGCCGCAGCCATAGCTCTGCAGCGAAGTGGAGGTACCTGCCGAGGGTAACGCTGACGGAACCTTCCAGTTCGAACGTCGCGTCCGGCATCTGCGCGCCGGCCTGGATCAGCAGCGGCTCGGCGCGGTCGCGGGGAGGCACCGCCTGCAGCCACTTTCCGTGGTGAAGCACCTCGTAATCCCCGGAACGCCGCATGCGATTCGCTGCCGTCCTCAGGGAGAGGCCGTCGTATTGCCATCGCCATCCCGCGCGCATCAGCCCGTCCTCGAACTCGTCCAGGGCCCAGCGCGCAAGCTGTTCCGGCGTGGGCGCGGGCGGCCCCGTGGGGATGGGCGCCACGGTCACTTCTGCCGGGATTTCGTCTTCCTGTTCTCCTGGGGGATCCGGTCGTGGCGCCAACTCGGCCTCGTCGCGCATCCATGGCGCCGGGATTGGCGCGATGCAGTCGAACTGTGCCAGCCGCGGAAAGTCGAGGGGTTCGGGTGGCACGGCGGCGATACGCTCGAGGTACTCCGGCGGTGCCGGCTCCAGCGCCGCGACGCGCAGTGGATGCTGCGGCGTTCCCTGCCGCGAGAAGTCCTCGTCGTCCGGAGGCGCCGCGTGACGGAAGAACAGGGTCTCGACGTAGTACCAGTCGTGCTCGAGGTATTCCTCGATGTCCGCGAGCGTGGCGGAGGCGAACGCCATCGCAAGGAAGTGGGCGGCGACTCGGCTCATGCGGTGGCCGCCATGCGTGAACGGTCGTCCGGGGCGAGCTGCGCGAGCAGTTGTTCGACGAATTCGAATCGTGCCTCGGCGTGACTCAGCGCGGTGGTGAACGAAAGCCGGGTCGCGTCCCGCAGTCGATAGGTGGCGGGGTCGCCCTGGATCAGTTGAACGACGCGGGTGGGGTCGACCCGGGTATGCGTGCTGAACACGACGCGGCCGGCGAGGGGTCCGACATCGATGCGGTCAATCCCCAAGTGTTCGCTCAGCAGTTTCAGTTCCGTGGTGCGGAACAGGTTCCGGGCCGGCGGGGGCAGGGGTCCGAAACGGTCGAACATCTCCGCCTTCAGATCGTCGAGGACATCGGGGCTCTCGGCACCCGCGATGCGCTTGTAGAGGATCAGGCGCATATGCACATCCGGCAGGTACGAGTCCGGGATCAGGGTGGGCACATGGAGATTCACTTCCCGGTTTTTCGGCATCGGCTGATCGAGGTCGGGCGCCGCCACGCCCGCGCGAATCGCGGCGACGGCGCGTTCGAGAAGCTCCATGTAGAGCGAAAAACCGATGCTCTCGATCTGTCCCGACTGGTCCTCGCCCAACAGTTCCCCGGCGCCCCGGATCTCGAGGTCGTGCGTTGCAAGGGTGAACCCCACCCCCAGTTCGCCGGCGGCGACGATGGCTTCCAGGCGCTTGCGCGCATCCGGGGTGATCGCCCGCGGATCGGGGGTGAGCAGGTAGGCGTAGGCCTGGCGGTGGGAACGGCCGACGCGGCCCCGCAACTGGTGAAGCTGCGCCAGCCCGAGCCGGTCGGCGCGATCGACGATGATCGTGTTGGCGTTGGGGATGTCGATTCCGTTCTCGATGATCGTGGTGCAGACCAGAAGGTTGCAGCGCCGGTGGTAGAAGTCGGCCATGACGTGTTCGAGCGCGCGCTTCGGCATCTTGCCGTGTCCGACGCCGATACGTGCGTTGGGAGCGAGTTCGGCGACATGCTCGGCGGCGCGCTCGATGGTCTCGACGCGGTTATGCAGGTAGAAGACCTGGCCGCCCCGGGCGAGTTCCCGGTCAATGGCCTCTCGCAGGATATGGTCGCGGCGGGGCATGACGAAGGTCTTGATGGACAGTCGCCTGGCTGGCGGCGTGGCGATGATGGACATCTCCCGCATGCCGCTGATCGCCATGTTGAGCGTCCTGGGTATCGGCGTGGCTGTGAGCGCGAGGACATCGACCTCGGCGCGGAGTTCCCGCAAGCGTTCTTTCTGGCGCACCCCGAATCGGTGCTCCTCGTCGATGACAACCAGACCGAGGTCCGAGAACTCGATGCCGGAGGCGAGCAGGCGGTGGGTGCCGATGGCGATGTCGACGGCGCCGCTGGCAAGCCGTTTGCGGATGTCGTGGGCCTCGCCGTCGGTGCGCAGGCGGGAGATGACTTCGATTTCGGCCGGCCAATCGGCGAATCGGTCGCGAAACGTCTCGTAGTGCTGCTGGGCGAGCAGTGTCGTGGGCGCCAGCACGGCGACCTGCTTGCCTGACTGCAAAGCGATGAACGCGGCGCGCATGGCGACTTCGGTCTTGCCGAAGCCGACGTCTCCGCAGATCAGGCGGTCGGTGGGCGTTTCGGACTGGAGGTCGGCCAGCACCGCGTCGATGGCCTGCTGCTGGTCGGGCGTCGCCTCGAACGGAAACTGCTCGCAGAAGCGGTAGTAGTCGTCGTCCGGGGCGCCGAATACGGTGCCTGGCCGCGATTCCCGGCGGGCGTATATGTCGAGCAGTTCGGCGGCCACGTCGTAGACCTTTTTGGCAGCACGCCGTTTCGCCTTGTCCCATTGATCCGAGCCGAGGCGGTGCAGGGGCGCATTCTCGCTGTCTGCGCCGGCATAGCGGGAAATCAGGTGCAGGGACGTGACGGGGACGTACAGGCGGCTCTCCTCGGCATAGTCGATGGCGACGAACTCCTGCGCATAGCCGTCTATCTCGAGGGTCATGAGCCCCCGGTACCGGCCGACGCCGTGGTCGGCATGCACCACGGGCGCGCCGATGGTGAGCTCGGTCAGGTTGCGGACAACGAGTTCGGGATCGAGGGTCGGCGCCGTACGCGCGGCGGGGCCGTCGGCGCGGTGGCCGAAGATCTCCGTTTCGGTGACGAGCGCGAAGTCGGGCAGGCGCAGGCCACGGTCGATGTCCGCGACCGTGAGTGCGAGCGGGGCGCCGCGATCGACGAACGCCTTGAAGCCATCCACCTCCATCGCGCGGATGCCCGCGCGTGCGAGGAATTCCGCGAGGTGCTGACGTCGCCCGGGCGTTTCGGCGGTCAGCAGCACCGGGCATTGTGCGGTGTCGATGAACTGGCGCAGATTACGCGCTTCGTCGCGTCCGCGCTGGCTTGCCATCACGTCGGGAAGCCGGCCGCCACCGAAGTCGACGGCATGCCGGGGCCGACTGCCCTCGGGGTCGACCCGGATCCTCGGATAGGGGGCCAGCGCGGCAAGCAGTTCTTCCTTCGAGAGGTACAGCGCCGCCGGCTCCGGCAAGGGCCGCTCGATGTCGTGGCGAAGCGACTCGTAGCGGCGGTCCAGGCTGCCGACGAAACGTTCGGCGCTCTCGACGCAGCCGTCGTCGATCACGATCGCCGTCGACTCCGGCAGGTAGTCGAACAGGGTCGCCGTGCTCTCGAAGAAAAACGGCAGGTAGCACTCCACGCCCGGGTGCGCAATGCCATCGCTCACGTCCTGGTACACCTGGCAGCGGCGTACGTCCACATCGAAGGTGTGGTGCCAGCGTTCCCGGAACCGGCTGATCCCCCGTGCGTCGAGGGGAATCTCCTTGGCGGGCAGGATTCTTACCGCGTCTATGCGCTCGACGGTGCGTTGCGTATCCGGATCGAATGTCCTCAAGCTATCGATCTCGTCGTCGTCGAGGTCGATCCTGAGCGGCAGTTCGGAGCCCATGGGGAAGATGTCCATCAGCGAACCGCGCACGGCGTACTCGCCGCGTTCGGCGACAGTACCGACATTGCGATACCCGGCGCGCTGCAGGTGGATGCGCTGGGTCTCCATGGAGAAATGCGTTCCGGTCTCGAGCACGAGCGACTGGGCCTCGATGAATGCCGTCGGCGGCAGCCGCTGCATCAGTGTCTGCACCGGCGCCACCAGCACGCCGCGCTGCGTTCGGGGCAGGGCATAGAGCGTCGCGAGCCGTTCCGAGACGATGTCCTGGTGCGGCGAGAAGTTGTCGTAAGGCAGTGTTTCCCAGTCGGGGAAGGCAAGCGGCTCGGTGGCGCCGCCGGCGAAGAATCCGATTTCCCGCCGCACGCGAACGGCGTCCTCGGTGTCGCGCGTGACGTACAGGACGAAGCGGTCCGACCGGGCGACGAGGCGTGACACGGCCAGGCTCGGTCCGCTGCCGAAGAGGCGTTGCCAGTTGTGTGCCGCACGCGGCGGGGGAACGTCGATGTGCGCCGGGTCCATGGGGCTAGGGCTAGGGCGAGGTCGGGCGCTTATTCTAGCCGCTGCGGTTCGTGTCCCAAACTCGAATTGCGCGATTTGTGGTTCGGGGCGATCTTGGCCGGGAATGGCGCGCGGCGGCTTGTCTGGAAGCGACGCTCGCCAAAAGCTAGAATACGCCGGTTCCTGCCTGGAAACTTCCCGAAAGAACCGGCGCTTACGGCCTCTCCCGGTCAAACTCGAATGAAAGTCACCGATATCGGTAATCCGGACTACTTCCACAAGGTGGTCGACTGCCAGTGGGGATGCCCGTCGCACACCCCGGTGCCGGAGTACATCCGCCTGATTGCCCAGGAACGCTACACCGAGGCGTACATGGTCAACTGGGAGTCCAACGTGTTCCCGGGCATCCTCGGACGCACGTGCGACCGGCCGTGCGAGCCGGTGTGCCGCCGGGTGCGGACCGAAGAGAAGCCGGTTGCGATCTGCCGCCTGAAGCGCGTCGCCGCAGACCACAAGGGTGACATCCGCCCGTACCTGCCGCCCGTGCCGAAGCAAAAAAACGGCAAGCGCATAGCGCTCCTGGGGGCGGGTCCCGCCTCGCTCGCCGTGGCCCGCGACCTCCTGCCGCTGGGATACGAAATCGACATGTTCGACCGCGACCCCGCCGGCGGCGGCATGATGCGCAGCCAGATTCCCGCCTTCCGCCTGCCCGCCGAGGTGTTGGAGGAAGAGGTCGAACTGATCCTGGACATGGGCGTCAACGCCCGCTTCAACTACGAGATCTCGAGCATGAAGGAGATGCTCGACATGGGTTACGACGCGTATTTCGTCGGCACCGGCGCCCCCCGCGGCCGCGATCTCGACTTGCCCGGGCGCCAGGAGTCGGACGCGCACATATCCATCGGCATCGACTGGCTCTCGAGCGTCGCCTTCGGCCACATCGACTCGATCTCGGGCAAGGTGATCGTAATGGGCGGCGGCAATACGGCCATGGACTGCTGCCGGACTTCCAAGCGCATCGGCGCTGAGTCCGTGACGGTGGTCGTGCGGTCGGCGTTCCATGTCATGAAGGCCTCCGACTGGGAGAAGGAGGAGGCCATGGACGAGAACATCCCCATCGTCAACAACCGGCCGCCGAAGGAGTTCGTGCACGACAACGGGAAGCTGAAGGGCGTGGTGTTCGAGTGCGTCAAACCGGTAGAGGACGAAAACGGGCGCCTGAACTACGTGCCGACCGGCGAACCGGACGTCTACATGGAGTGCGACCACATCCTCATGGCCATCGGGCAGGAGAACCACTGCCCGTGGATCGAACGGGACATCGGCATCGAGTTCGACAAGTGGGACTGCCCGGTGCTCGACGAGGTGACCTTCCAGACCACCCACCCGAAGGTATTCTTCGGCGGCGACTCGGCGTTCGGTCCGGAGAACATCATCTGGGCCTCGGCCCACGCGCACCAGGCTGCGATCTCGATCCACCTGCTGTGCCAGGGCAAGGATGTCCGGAAAGACCGTCCGCCCGAAGGTCTCAACCTCATCAGCCAGAGAATGGGCGTCCACGAATGGAGTTACGACGCCGAGCACGATCCGGCGAAACGTTTCATCGTTCCCCATGCGAACCTGTCCAAGGCGCTCCAGAACATCAAGGTCGAGGTGGAATTAGGCTTTGACCGCGCCCTGGGTCTGAAGGAAGCGCAGCGCTGCCTCAACTGCGATATCCAGACCGTGTTTACCGACAGCCTGTGCATCGAATGCGACGCCTGCGTCGACATCTGCCCGATGGACTGCATCACGTTCACCGAAAACGGCGAGGAGGAAGACCTCCGGAGCCGTCTCATGGCGCCCGCCGAGAACCTCGCGCAGGACCTTTACGTGTCCGGTGAACTCGGCACGGGCCGCGTGATGGTGAAGGACGAGGACGTCTGCCTGCACTGCGGACTGTGCGCGGAGCGTTGCCCGACTGCCGCGTGGGACATGCAGAAATCCGTGATCCACGTTCCCCAGTTGGGTACGTATCCCGAAGGACCCGAATGACAACCTACAACGACTTCGTCATTCGCTTCGCCAACGTCAACGGCTCGGGGTCCGCCAGCGCCAACGGCATGTTCGCGAAGGCGCTGTTCCGCATGGGCGTGCCCATCTCCACGCACAACATCTTCCCTTCGAACATCGAGGGGTTGCCGACCTGGTTCGAAGTGCGCGCTTCCGGGCGGGGCTATCACGGCCGCCGCCAGGGCGTTGACCTCATGGTCGCCATGAACGCGGAGACCTTTGAAGAGGATGTCGCCGTCATCGTGCCGGGGGGATACCTGCTGTACGACAACTCCGGCGGTCTCGACCCGCGGCTGAACCGGCCCGACGTCAACCACATCGGCGTGCCGATCGCCAAGCTGGTGGTGTCCGAGTACACCGATCCCAGGCAACGCAAACTGTTCAAGAACATCGTCTACGTGGGCGCTCTGGCGGCGCTGTTGAACATCGACTTCGACGTGATCACGGGGATGGTCTCGACGCAGTACCGGGGCAAGGACGAACTCATCGGCCCGAACATCCGGGCGCTTGAAATCGGCCGCGACTACGCCCGCGAATACCTCGAGTGTCCCCTGCCGATTCAGGCGCGTCGTTCCGACGCCATCGGCGACAGGATCATGATCGACGGCAACGAGGCCGGCGCACTGGGAGCGATCTACGCGGGCGCCACGATCTGCGCCTGGTACCCGATCACCCCGTCCACGTCGATGGCGGAAGCGTTCGAGAAGCACGCCGCGCGGCTACGCGTGGACAAGGAGACCGGCCAGCACAAGTTCGCCGTCATTCAGGCGGAAGACGAGATGGCGGCGATCGGCATCGTGATCGGCGCCGCCTGGAACGGGGCGCGTGCCTTCACCGCCACCAGCGGGCCCGGCCTGTCGCTCATGTCGGAGTTTCTTGGCCTCGCATACTTCGCCGAGATCCCGGCGGTCCTGTTCGACATCCAGCGGGTGGGGCCTTCGACGGGCATGCCGACCCGCACCCAGCAGGGCGATGTACTCGCCGCGGCCTATGCGTCCCACGGCGACACCCGGCATCCGCTGCTGTTCCCGTCGACGCCGGGAGAGAGCTTCGAGTTCGCGGCGACCGCGTTCGATCTCGCCGACCGGTTGCAGACGCCGATCATCGTCCTCTCCGATCTCGAACTTGGCATGAACGAGAACCTGTCCGATCCGCTGACCTGGAACGACGACCGCAGGTACGATCGGGGCAAGGTGCTGTCGCGGGAGGACCTCGACTCTATAGGGGATTTCGGCCGCTACATGGATGTCGATGGCGATGGCATCGGCTACCGGACGCTCCCCGGCACGCATCCGACAAAGGGTGCGTTCTTTACCCGGGGCACGTCCCGGGACGTCTATGCGCGCTATACGGAGGCGGCAGAACCATACACGGAGAACATGGACCGGTTGCTCGTCAAGTGGCGCACGGCGCGGACCCTGATGCCCGCGCCGGAAATCAGCCGCCGGCGTCACCGTGTCGGGATCGCCTACTACGGCACTACCGCGGTGCCGATGGCGGAGGCACTGCACTATCTTGCCCAGGACGGCGTACGGCTCGACACCATGCGCATTCGCGGATTCCCGTTCTCGGACGCCGTGGCGGATTTCATCGACGCGCACGACTTCGTCTTCGTGGTCGAACAGAACCGGGATGGGCAGATGAGGACCCTGCTCGTCAACGAGGCGGGGGCCGATCCCGCAAAGCTCGTGTCGGTGCTCTCCTACGGTGGCCTGTCCATTACGGCCGATACGATTCGCGAACGCATCGTCAAGCACTTTGACGAGAACAACCTGGCGCGCCTGACGGAAGTGTCGGGCGGGTAAGTCAGAAGGAGCTGGCCGACCATGACATTCGTAGCCAAACCGGAAGTCCATCATCCGAAGCTCCCGTTGAACGAGATCGGGCTCAACCGACGCGACTATGAGGGCCTCGTGTCCACGCTGTGCGCCGGTTGCGGACATGACTCGGTAAGCTCCGCCCTGATCCAGGCCTGCGCCGAGCTGGCGATCCCGCCGCACAGGTTCGCAAAGCTCTCCGGCATCGGCTGTTCATCGAAGACGCCGAACTACTTCCTGGGCAACTCCCACGGATTCAACGCCGTCCACGGCCGCATGCCATCGGTCGCGACCGGCGCGAACCTGGCGAACCGGAGCCTCTACTGCATCGGCGTCTCCGGAGACGGCGACTCGGCCTCGATCGGGATAGGACAGTTCGCGCACATCGTTCGGCGTCGGATCAACATGCTCTACATCGTCGACAACAACGGCACCTACGGCCTGACCAAGGGGCAGTTTTCGGCCACCAACGACAAGGGATCGACCAGCAAGCGAGGCGTGCCGAACCTGTATGAGCCCATCGACCTGGTCTCCATGGCGCTGGATATCGGCGCCGGCTTCGTGGCGCGCAGCTTCTCCGGCGACAAGGGCCAGCTCGTACCCCTGATCAAGGCAGGTCTGATGCACCGGGGTTTCTCCTTCATCGACGTGATTTCACCGTGCGTGGCCTTCAACAACCACAACGGTTCCACCAAGAGCTACGAATTCACGCGGAGTCATGCCGCGAGCGTCGTCGCGACCGACTTTGTCTCGCCGCACGAAGAAATCACCGCGGACTATGGTCCTGGCGAACGCGAGGTCGTTCGGATGCCGGACGGTTCCGAACTGCACCTGCGGAAACTCGAAGAGGACTACGATCCGCACAACCGCGCGGCTGCACTGACCCACCTGCAGCAGGCCGCCCTCGACGGCGAGGTGGTGACAGGGCTGCTGTACGTCGACAGCGACGGCACCGACTGCCACGAGATCCTGGACACGGTGGACACGCCGCTCAGCATGCTGGGCGAGGCGGAGCTTTGCCCGGGCCAGGACGCGCTGGAGGGGATCAACGCAGGGTTCAGATAGGAGCCTTCAGCCGGGGAATGCTCCCCGACTGTTGACGCGTAGGGAAGTGCCCGCGTTGCCCCCCTCGCTGGAGGCGTACATCCATGCAAGACCTGCCCCGCCGTGACAGAGCGGCGGTCAGTGCAAGCGCCGGTTCATTCTCCCGTCAGGCCGCGGATCCGCGCTCTCAACTCGGCAATTTCGCGTTGCGCTTCCAGTGCGGCGCGTTCCGCCTCCTCGTAGGTGCGCAGATCACGCCCCGCCGCAGGATCGAATAGCCGCAGTTCCGAGCCCTTGAGGTACAGGTGGATGCCGAGCACCTGGCTCAAGTAGCCGCGTCGGCCATCCGGGAATCTCCTGAGCTGCATCGACTGGTACACCCCTTCCCGCAACGTGAGGCCCTGGAAAGGTGGCGCCAGGTATTCCGAGCGCGGGTCGTAGAGGAAGTACTCTGCCACGCCCCAGGCGGCATAGCGCTGCCGCTTGGTGCGCATGTCCTCGTGCCGGGTGCTTTTGGACGTGACCTCCAGCACGAAGGACGGCGGCTTCTCCTCCCAGATCTTGAACAGGTCGCGGCGGTGGTTCGGCACGCCGAACACCACGAACACGTCCGGCGCCAGGTGCCGGCGCGGATTGCCCGGCTCGTCGTATACGAGCATGTTCGCGCCGACGTAGACGTCCGGCGTGTCGGCATAGCGGACCTTCAGGGCGTGGGCCGCATAGGTCACGCGGTCGAAGTGCAGGTCGGTCTCCGCCAAGGGCTTGCCGTCCGATGTGGGGTACTCAACGACCGAGGGGTCGGGAACAGCTTCGTGCATTGGCTGCGCCTCGATTGGGTAAGGCTGGCGGCGAACGTAGCATGGCCGTATTCGTGAACTCAATGTGACCGGGGGGTGAGACGGCGGGTCAAGTGACGGACGGGGCATGATGAATGCAGTAGACTTTTCGCCCCGAATGAAAGACCGGTTGAGCAACTTCTGCGTCGTCGGACGCATAGTCCTGGCTGCGGTCGCGCCATGATCGGCGGTGTGACCTATGTCACGGACACGATGCGCGCGGCGCAGGGCAAGTGGGGAGAGAAGCGCACCTCGCCCCCTATCACCGAGACGGATATCCGGCGCTGGTCGATAGCCACGTTCTATCCGGAGAAACCCCCGCGCATCTACTGGGATCCGGAATACGCGGCGACGACCCGCTGGGGCGGGATCATCGCGCCGCCGGACTTCAATCCCTTCGCGTGGTCCTTCGATCGCGGCCCATCCGCTAGGTTGAGCATGCGGGGACAGCGTCCCGACGGCTCTGCGGTGACCGGAATGAACGGTGGCCAGACGGACACCTACGGGGTGCCGATGCGAGCGGGCGACGTGATCACGGAACGCAGCCGCCTCATCGGCTGGTGGGAGCAGGAAGGCCGGCTCGGCCACACGCTCTTCGTGCGCTCCGAGATCGAGTGGCGCAACCAGAACGACGAACACGTGCGGACGCGCCTGTCCATCGGCGTGCGTTTTTGAGGAGACGCCCATGAGCTTGCGATTCAAGGACATCCAGGTGGGCGATCGGCTTCCGGAGTGGTCGCGCCAGACGAGCTTCCCGGAATGGAACCGGTACGCCGCCGTCAACCACGAGTTCGTGCCGTTCCACATGGACGACGCGGCGGGGCGCGCCGCCGGCAACCCGAAGGGGGCCTTCGGCATGGGCAATCTTCGCTACGCCTATATCGTCAACGCGCTGCACGACTGGACCGGCGACGAGGGCATCGTCCGCGAAGCTGGCTGCCAGCACCGCGTGCTCAACTGCAAGGACGATGTGCTGACCGTCGTCGGCGAGGTCACGGAGAAGGTGATCGAGGACGGCGAGCAGCGCGTGCGACTGGACATCAACGTGGTCAACCAGGACGGCGTCCCGACCTGTCCGGGTCACGCGGTGGTGGTGTTGCCATAGGCCCCCGATAGGGACTTGCCCTTGGACCTCAGTCCAGCAGCGCAAACTTCGCCGCGAACAGCACCGCAACGGCGATCAGGGCGGGCGAGCAGTCGCGGAAACGCCCGGCCAGGAGCTTGACGACCACGTAGGTGAGGAAGCCGATGCCGATGCCGTCAGCGATGGAGAACGTCAGCGGAATGGCCATCGCCGTGATCACGGCGGGTGCGGACTCCGTTATCTCGGGCCAGTCGATGTCCACCAGCGCCCTTGCCATCAGGCAGGCGACGTAGAGGATGGCCGGCGCGGTCGCGTAGGCCGGGATCGACTGGGCCAGGGGCGCGAAGAAAAGGCAGAGCAGGAACAGGACGGCCACCGCTACGGCCGTCAGCCCCGTGCGTCCGCCGGCGCTCGTGCCGGCCCCGCTTTCGATATAGCTCGTCACCGACGACGTCCCGAGCAAGGTGCCGGCGACGGTTCCGCCGGAGTCCGCGATCACCGCCCGCTTGATCCCGGGCAGGCGCCCCTCGGCGTCGAGGAGGTTCGCCTGTTTGGCAACGCCGATCAGCGTGCCCGTGGTGTCGAACAGGTCGACGATCAGAAATGTCAGGATGATGCTGATCATGCCGACCTGCAGCGCCCCGGCAACGTCCAGTGCCAGCAGGGTGGGAGCGGGATTGGGCGGCGCTGCCACGAGGCCATGCCACTCGGAGACGCCCATGGCGATCCCCGCCGCAGTGACGCCGAGCACGCCGATGATGGCGGCGCCGGGAATACGTCGCGCAGCCAGCGCGACGATCAGGCAGAAGCCGAGCAGCGCGAGAATGGGGGCTGCGCTCAGGAGGTCGCCGGAGGTGACCAGGGTGGCGGGGCTCGCGGTGATGATGCCTGCGTTCCTGAGCGCGATGATGCCTGCGTTCCTGAGCGCGATGATGCCGAGGAAGAACCCGATACCCGCCGAGATGCCCATCTTCAGTCCGAACGGGATGGCGTCGATGATCCAGCGCCGTACCGGCAGTACGCTCAGGACGACGAACAGGATGCCCGAGCAGAAAACGGCGCCGAGGGCGACCTCCCAGGGGTATCCGAGCTCGAGTACGACGACGTAGCTGAAGAACGCGTTGAGGCCCATGCCCGGGGCCAGCGCCACCGGGTAGTTGGCGTAAAGACCCATGATGAGCGTGGCGATGGCGGCGGCGACGCAGGTCGCGACAAAGACCGCGTCGAAGGGCATGCCCGCATCGCCGAGGATCTGTGGATTGACGAAGGCGATGTAAGCCATCGTGAGAAAGGTGGCGAGCCCGGCCCGGAGTTCAGTGCGGACGTCGGAGCCGCGTTCGGACAGTCTGAAGTACTGGTCAAGGCTCGGCATCGGGATCCCTTGGCGTCATTCCGGATCGGGGTTGTGCGTGGCCAGCGAAGGTAGTTGCGCCCAGGGTCGGGTGCGCTCGAAGGCTGCCGCCGCGCGCAGCACCAGGCGGTCGGCAGCGCGCCTGCCGACGATCTGCAGACCCACGGGCAGGCCAGCGTCGGTAAAGCCGCAAGGCACGCTGGCTGCCGGCAAGCCGCTCATGTTGAAGGGGTAGCAGAACTCCGACCAGGACAGCCAGTCCCACCGGTGGTCGGGCCAGTGTTTCGGCTGCAGCCTCTCGGCGGGAAATGCGGCAACCGAGACCGACGGGGTCAATAGAAGGTCCCAGTCGGCCATGAACCGATGGATGCGTTCGATGTAATCGAGCTTGCGGGCGCGCATGGCGAGATAGGTCTCGGCGCCGTGTCCGCTGCCGGCGCGGATGCAGGCGACGAGACCAGGGTCCATTCTGTCCTCGAAACCTTCGATGTGTACCGCGAGCGGCGACTCGTGGACCGCCCAGAAGAACCGGGCGATCTCGGGGCCGTCCTTGCCCCAGGACGGCTGGACGTGATCGAGGTGGCATCCGAATGACTCGAAATCGCGTGCCGCCCGCTCGGCCAGGTCGGCCACCTCCCTGTCGACCCGGGCATGGCCGAGGTCGGGGCTGAAACCGATCTTCAGTTCGCCGAGGTCCCCGGCGAGGCCGGCCGAGAACGTGTCGCCCGAATCCGCGAGACTCGTATGATCGAACGGATGGACGCCAGCGGTCGCGTCGAGGAACAGGGCGGCGTCCGCAACGGTCCGCGAGAGCGGTCCGACATGGGAGACGTTGTCGCTGTTGCGCACCGGCACGTGCGGTATCCGTCCCCAGGTGGGCTTGAGGCCGAACACGCCGCAGAAATGCGATGGCATGCGGATGGAACCGGCGCCGTCCGAACCCTGGTGCAGCGGGCCGAAACTCATCGCTGCGGCCGCCGCCGCGCCGGCTGACGACCCGCCGGCATTGAAGCCGCGCTTCCAGGGGTTGTGGGTGATGCCTGTGCGGGGAGAACGGCTCATACCGGTCCAGCCGAACTCGGAGGTGGTGGTCTTGCCGATGATCACGGCACCGGCGCCCTTGAGCCGCTCGGTGACCGGCGAGTCGCTGTCCGCGATGTGCCCTGCGAGCGCGAACGAGCCCCGTTCCGTCGGGTACCCTTCGAGATCGAACAGGTCCTTGATGGTTACCGGGACGCCATGCAATACGCCCGTTGCCTCCCCCCGGGCCAACGCCTTCTCCGCCTCGCTCGCCATCTCGAGGGCGAGGTCCGGTGTCAGTTGGGCGAACGCGTTGATTCCGGCGTCGAGGCGATCAATGCGGTCGAGCACCGCGCGGACGATCTCCGTCGGCGAGACCCGCTTCGCCCGGACCCATGCCGCGAGTTTCGTCGCGGGGGCGAGACAGAGATCGTCGTCGCTCACGCGACGTATCGTTCCGCCGTGGCGGCCGCCGCGTAGTTCTCCTTCAATGCGGCATAGCTCTGCATGTCCGCATTGACGACGTCGAGACCGTTCTCCAGCACGTAGGCGTAGCTGCGCTGGAAGTCCGAGAGATTCGCGCGCAGCAGCTTGTCGTTGTAGTGGCGGTCAAACGCGTTGAGATTGCCTTGCCCGAGCCATCCGCGGCCCGCGAGCAGGCGCCCGGCCTTCATGCCGATCAGGCCGATGCCGGCGGCGCGCGCCTTGTCGAGCATCGGTCGAATCGCCTTCATGTCGGGCGTGCCGTCGAGGATGTTGCGGCTCTTCCAGTCGTACCAGCCGGCCGGGGTCACGGCGATCATGGCGAGACTGAACCAGCCGGTCTCGGTCGCGGCTTCGAGCACGCGGGCCGCGTTCTCGTGCGTGCTGACGCCGTAGTGGGACACCTTGCCGGCCTGCCTGGCGGCGAGGAAGGCCTCGTGCATCTCCTCGGAGCGGACCATGCGCGGGTTGTTCGCGCCCATCTGGTAGTACGCGTCCACGTGGTCGGTGTCGAGCTCCGACAGGCTTTCCTCCATCAACGCCGTCCATGTCTTTGCCGCCTTGCGCGCGTCGGCCACGGAAATCTCGTCCTCGGGATCCGCATCGATCCCGGTCATGGCCTTCGAAATCAGGAAGATATCGTCGCGATGGCGCGCGACGAAGCCCCGCATGTTGCGCTCGGCTGCCCGGTAGTAGCGGCTGGTTCCGACGTCGAAAACGTTGACACCCGCTTCGAAGGCGCGTTCGAGCAATTCGTCCTGCGGCTGCCTGGATAGCGCAGCGCCGCACCCGAACACGAGCCGGCTGGCGTTGTAGCCCGTGCGGCCCAGGACCCGGTAGGTCATCTCTGGCCAGGGGACCGCGTCCGGGGCGGTGTCCCTGGCCGTCTCGATGGCCGCATGGACATCGCGCGTCCGCCACAGGGCCTGGCTGCCCGCGGCGAGCATCGCGAGGAGTTGTACGAAGGTTCGGCGGCTCGTCTGGCTGGTTCTCATGGCTTCTCGATAGGCGTCAGGATTGCGGCCACTTTGCCACCTTCCCGCCGCCAGTCAACCAGTTAACACGAGCGTCTGGGAGACGGTGGCGGGACCGTACGCCAACTGGCGCCGTTATCGGTTGACCTTCGCGCCCGCGTGATTCACATTGTGTATCGAAGTTCCGGACGGTGGCGCCAACGATGAGCGAATCGAGACCCAAGCGATCGGACGTCATCGTCGTCGGCAACACTTCCGACGATCCCTTCGCCATCGACGTGGCCTTTGCCTTCGGCCAGACCGACGATGTCGCCGACCTCATCAGCATGAAGCAGTTCGCCAATTCGGAGTTCTGCCCGCGCTTCATCTCCGACGAGAACGACTTCACCCATATCGGCAACAAGCTGGTCGGGAAGACCGTGGTCATCGTCAGCACCTCGAACCGCGTCGTGAGCCGCCAGAACCTCGCCATGCGCAACATGCTCATATCGCGCGCCGCCAAGGAGAACGGCGCGGCGGAAGTCATCCTGGTGGAGCCGGACCTGTACTACAGCGCGCAGGACCGTGGTCCCAGGCCGGAACTCGGCAGTACCCCTTTTGAACGCGACCAGAAAGACCTGAAGAAGTTCGACGGCCAACCCTTCTCCGTGATGCTCTATGCCCAGATGCTGAAGCTGGCCGGCGTCGACCGCGTCGTGACGGTGCACAACCACTCCCATGCGGTGCGATCGGTGTTCGCCCAGATCTTCGACGGCGGCTATCACCACCTGTTGCCCCACGAGATCTACGTCGATTACCTGCTGAACTCGGACATCGTCCGGTACGGGCCGAACGGAGAAGGGCTCGCGCTGTGCGCGCCGGACCAGGGCGCGCGCGAGTTCGTGCTGGAGATGGCCTCGTCACTGGGGCTGCCGAAGGTCAAGTGCATCCTGCTCGAGAAGGAGCGTTCCGGCGAACGCGACGTGGAGATCTCGCTGTACGAGGGCAGCGGTTCGAGTTTCGACGACTTCGAAGGCCACGACATCGTGCTGTTCGACGACATGGTGCGCACCGGCTCCACGCTGGTGGAGACCTGCCGGTTCCTGAAGCGGGTCAATCCCGGCCGCCTCGTGTTCGCGGTCACCCACTTCTACGCCAGCGACGAGGGCCGCCAGAAAATGGCGGACAGTGCGATCGACGAGATTCTGGCGCTCAACACGCTGCCCGCGGTGCTCAACCGGGACGAGCAGGGCCGGCTGCGAAGGAAAATGGTCGTGCTGAAGATCGAGAAGTGGCTCGCGCGCAAGCTCTGCGAAATCACCGGCGTCGAAGACGAACCGAGCGAGAACTTCTACCAGATCGACATGTCCTCGAAGAACCCCCGGTTCAGGCGCAAGATCTGGTCCAACGACCAGCTTGCCAGCCTGCGCACGGGCTGACGGCAGGGCTTAGCCCCTCTTGAATTCGCGAATGACCTTACCGGACCGATGCCCGGTGTGTATGCCGTCTTCAATCATCGGCTGACCGGCTACCAACGTAGCGGTTATTGTTCCTATCCGCCTGCTCCTCGGGCTGCTTTGTCCGCCTTTCACGACCTCCGCAGCCTTGTCAGCGGACATGGACCCGTCGTCGCCCACGCCCGCGCATTCGCCGGTATCGGCATGGCGGATCGTGCGTTCGGAAACGCCCTTGGCCATCTGCACTTCGGTAGCGGTTAACCCGCAAATCTCACCAAGGCGCTTGTTGAATCAGTAAAGGTCATTGCATTTCAATGAGGTATGTTCGGTTTTCGACGTTCGGACAGGTAACAGACCGCGCTGCCGCGCCCTCGCACGGTGGGGTCGGGCCAAAGGCGGAGCCTTTGGGGCACTTTTTTCCGTGTGCGCGCACATGCTCACTGCACCATAAGCGACGGCTATGCTTCCGGTTCTTTTCTTGCGAGGGGTTCCCCTCGCGCTCCCCGGCTGAGGGCTCCGAGCACGCGCACACGAAAAAAATCCTGCGCGATCATCGCGGCCCTTGGTGAGATTTGCGGGTTAACCCGCTCCGGCGCCCGAAGACGATTGCGGGTGCAGCTGAACCGGAAGCTCGGTGTCACCCTCGACGCACAGGTCTTTGCCCATGGTTCGATCATTCAGTCCTCGAGCAGCGACACCGTACCGGCATCGCCGTCGACCGTGATCATCTGACAATGGCTGATCTTCTGCGTGGCAATGCCGAGACCCAGGACCGCCGGGATGTTGTATTCCCGCGCAACGATGGACCCATGGGTCAGAATGCCGCCGATGTCAGTCACCAGACCTTTTGCTTGGGAGAACAGCTGTGTCCACGCGGGCGTGGTCATGGGGCAGACGAGAATCGTTCCCGGTTCCATCCGGCCGAAATCCGCCGGCGACATGATGACGCTGGCGCGGGCAGTGACCTGCCCCGGGCTGCAGGCGTTGCCGTTCAGGACATTGCTGTCCGCATTGTTGGCCACCTTGCCCCAGCCCGGGCCCTCGCCTTCCTCCGGCGGCACGGTGTCGGGGGGCACTAGGCGCATCCGTGCGGCGCGCAGCTCGCGCTGCTCTGCGACGCTCTCGTGCAGCGCCGGCATCGCTTTGCCTTCCTGATGTGCGGCAATCGCGTCTTCCAGTTGCGCGCGCCTGAGATAGAACAGATCGTCCGGCGTCCGCAGCGAGCCGACCTCAACCAGGCGACGGCCGAGTTCGAGCGCGAAACGTCTCAAGGTTGGCCACCCCAGCCCCAGGTAGAAGAGTGCGTCGTCGCGATCGGGATAGATGCGCTTCATGATCCACAGAAACTCACACAGCTCCTTCCAGTCGGCGTCGCTGAAGGTTTCCTTCGCTTCCCTGAGCGCGGTCTGGCGCCTTCTCGCCAGTTCCATCTGCGTCGCAGCGGGGTCGTGATCGGGATCCAGCACCACCGCCTTCAGATTGAGCATCAAGGGGGTTGGATCTTCCACCAGAGTGGGCGCGACGAAATCCAGCGTGTTGAGCTGGTGGCCGTAGCGTTCCAGGTGCTGATCGATCGCCTGCACGATGAGCGCCGCGGTTTCCTCCTCCCGCAACACTGACAGCAGCCGCCGGGGCGGTGTGGTTGCCACCAGGGCCACCAGCGCGTCGTCGGCCTTGATCATCTCGGCGATGTCGCCGATCTCGTTCTGGGCTTCCATCGAGGTGGAACGCAGGCCGCTCAGGAACTGGCCACTGGAAAAGCCTTTCCCCGGCGCGGCCTCGTCCAGGAACGCTTGAAACGTACCTTCAGCGCCGCGCAGCGCGTTCATCAGCATCACCGTGCCTCCGAGGTTCCGGGAAAACCAGGTTTCGCCATCCGCCCGTGCGAGAGCGACCATTCCTTCCAGCAGGGATTCATCGGACGCCGTCTCCGAATCGACCTGGCGCCACTTGTCTACGACTGCCCGATATGCAGGTATGACTTCGTCGCGCCAAAGCTTCAACCTGTAGGCGTACATTCTGGCGAATGCGTCCGTGCCAAGGTCGACCACACCTCTCAGAGCCGGGTCAGCAAGTGCACTTTTCATGACCCCGCGGGGTCGCGACCCCGGCTGTACCTTGACGGGGCCCGGCAGCGGTATTACACCCGGCGGTTTGCCCGAGATCCAATAGGCAAAACCGTTAACGACGGAATGCACATTGTGCAACGAGATGGCGTCGGACACGTAAATGTCTTCAAACAGCGGCGAGACCGGCCCCGGGATATGTTCGACCAGGTTCTTTCGCAGCATCGGTCCCGAATCGGCGTAATCCGGCAGCTCGGGTTTACCCCACTCCACGTCTTTCAGTGGCTGCGGTGGCAGGTTGGTGATGGGGCGGGACTGCAGCAAGAAAAGAGATCCGGAGCCCTCCGCGGAAGAGCTCGAGGGGGTACCCCCCGATGAGAAAGCGATCGCCCACTCTATGTCCTGGGGGACACCCTGGAAATGTTCTTCGACCTCGATTGCCAACGCCGCGAGGGACTTCAGAACTGCTTCCGACAGCGAGGGCTGTTCCCGCTCGACAGCCGTCAGCTCCCGGGTATCGGTGCCCTGGCCCTCGGCGGAGACGATCATATGCTCCTTGGTGCCGATCATCGTTTCTTTCACCGCCAGCGTGTCCTTCTCGACGATGAAAGTGTCGGGAGTCACCTCGCCGCCGACTATGGCCTCACCGAGGCCAAAGCTGGCATTGACGATCATCTCAGAGCGATCACCGGTGGCCGGGTTGGCGGTAAACAGGATGCCTGAGACCTCCGACGGCACCATGGACTGGATGACAACGGCCATGGCGACCGAATCCTGAGCAATACCATTTTCGTGGCGGTAGCCTATCGCCCGCGCCGTCCACAGCGAGGCCCAGCAATTCACTACGGCCGCAGCGATCGCATCGATACCGCACACGTTCAGATAGGTATCCTGCTGGCCGGCAAAGGACAGATCCGGCAGATCTTCCGCGTTGGCCGACGAGCGCACCGCTACCGGCGGCTCCCTCAGCTCGCCGTAGGCATGGGCGATCTGTGCCTTGAGCGAATCCGCGAGTTCCGCGCCGGCGAACAGGGCCCGTATACGTTCCGAAGCGGGCTCGAATGCCACGGCCCTGCCAACGAGTTCTGGCCTCGCCAGTTCGATGATCTTCTGCTGCAGATCGCCTGCGGCAACGAACTCGCGATAGGCGGAAGTGGCGATGGTGAAACCAGGCGGGATATCGAAACCGGCGCGGCTCATACTGGCCAGCGACAGGCCTTTGCCGCCGACCGTCTCCAGGTCGGCGGTATTCGCGGTGAATGGTAGAACGTGGCTACTGCTCAACGTTGACTCCTTGATGCACTGCTAACCCGACTTCGTCCCCTCTCGGTCTTGCGGTCGTAGTTGAACCACCACGACAAGCGCCACGCGAGGCCCTGAACGGCTGCCCGCAACGGGGGCATTTTCAGGAAAGCGCGGGCAGGACCGCCTCCGCGAGCAGGCGCTCGTTGTCGGCGATGTAATCCGAGCGGCATGCCGAGTTCAGCATGATGGTGCGCGCGCCCGCATCGATGTATTCCCGCAGCCGTGCGATGCAGTCGTCGGGATTGCCTGCCAGGGCGTACCGGCCGACCAGCGTCGAGAAGTCCTGGTTGTACTGTCGTGACAGGCGCTGCGTTGCCATCTCGACGGCGGCGTCGCGGTCCTCATGGACGGCGAAGAAGATGTGCAGGCCGGGGATGACGGCGTCTTCGCGGCCCGCCGCCTGGGCGAACGCTGCGATGGCCTGAAGGCTGTCGGCAAGTCGTTCGGGCGTGTACATGTAGGGCAGCCAGCCATTGCCGTGCAGGGCGCAGCGGCGCATGGCGGCTTCGCTGCGACCGGAGATCCAGATCGGCGGATGCGGCCGCTGCGTGGGCTTGGGCGCGAGCGTCACGCCGGAAAGCCGCGTGAAGCGTCCCTCGACACTGACCTCGTCCTCGGTCCACAGGCGTTTCATGATCGCGAGCGACTCGTTGGTTCGGGCGCCGCGCTCGCGCACCGGCACGCCGCAGGCCTCGAATTCCCGGGCGAACTCACCGCCCACGCCGACGCCCAGATGGAAACGCCCGTGGGAGACGATGTCCAGCGTGGCGACCATCTTGGCCAGCAGCGGCGGCGGGTACAGCGGCACCAGGGTGATCGCGCTCATGAGCTTGATCGAGGACGTGGCCCCGGCGGCCGCGGCGAGGGCGATGAGCCCGTTGTTGACCGGACCGTAGAAGAAGACGTGCTCTCCGGTCGACACGAACTGGTAGCCGAGCCGTTCCGCCTCCTGCGCGTTTGCGGCGAGGTTGTCGAGCCGCCGCAGGCCGATGCCGAATTCCACCTGGGTCATGTGCCTTTCTGGCACTGACGGCTCCGTTCGTCTGTCGACCTAACCCCCGTTCAGCAGATCCTCGTACTTCGAAAACCGCGTGTCCTGGCGCGTGGCGACCTCGATGACGCAGACCTCGCCTTCCTTGTTGGCGATCTGCGCTTCCTTGATTGCCGGCCCGATTCCTGCGACCTCGTTGACGTTGATCGCCTTTGCGCCGAGTGCGCGGGCGACGCCGGCGTAGTCGCCGCCCTGGTTGCCCGCGCCGTAGCGCTCCATGGCGACCGGCATGTTCTTGTCGTATCCGCCCATCGTGCGGTTGTTGATGACGATGCTCGTGATCGGGATTTCCGCGCGCACGGCGGTCTCGATGTCGGTTCCGGTATGGCCGAATGCCAGGTCTCCCATGAAGTTCATGCAGAACTTGTCCGGGTTGGCTATCTTCGAACCCATCGCGAGCGGAATGCCGTACCCGAGATGCGTCGTCTTGCCCCAGCCGATGTACCCGTGCGGGACCGTCGCCTTGTAGAACGGCATGATCTGGTCGCGCGGGTTGCCGGCGTCGTGGGTCACCACGCTCGCGGCGTGATCGACCGCCTGGTTGATTTCGTTGACAACCCGATACGGATTGATCGGGGTCTCGTCGGAGTTGAGGAGTGGTGACCATTCCGCGAGCCACTCCGCCTTCGTGGCGGCGATGTCCGCGGCAAGGGCGGTATTGGTTTCGCGCCCGTTGTCGCCCACGGCTGCCTTCACCTCGTCGATCATCAGTTCGAGGGTGAGCCTGGCATCGCCTACGAGCCCTATATCGACGCCGTAGTCCTTGTTGATGTCCTCGACGCTGACGTTCGAGTGGATCATGAACTTGCCGGGCGGAATGTCGATGCCGAAGTTGGTCCGCGTCAGGCCCGAGCCGATGCAGAGGATCGTGTCGGAGGCGCCCAGCCACTTGAATACGCCCTTTGGCGCTGTCCTGTTCGCCGAGCCGAGGGCAAGCGGGTGGTCGTCCGGGAACGCGCTCTTGCCCTGCATGGTGGTGATGACCGGGATCTGCGTCAGTTCCGCCAGCGTGCGGAGCTCCTCCGCAGCTTCGGCGTAGAGCACCCCCTGTCCGGCCCAGATCACGGGATTCGAGGCGTTGAGCAACGCGTTGACCGCATCCCGTACGTCCGAGCGGTTGGGCGCGTACTTCATGACCTGGGAAGGCCGGTAGTCGAAGGCGTTTTCCGGCACCTGCTGGCCCAGGACATCGCCGTGGAGTTCGACCACTGCGGGACCGGGCCGGCCGTTCTTTGCCGCGTGGAATGCGCGTCGGACCTGCCGGGTCGCCAGGTCGAGGCGGTCGATGGAAAGCGCGAGCTTGGTGACGGACTCGTAGCTCCTGGTGGCGGAGAAATTCGGCTTCACGTCGTAGCCGCGCAAACCCGCGCTGCCGGGGAGAAACACGAGGGGAACTCCCTCGCCCCAGGCCTGGGCAATGCCGCCGAACGAGTTCTCGACACCGGGTCCGCCCTGCGATGCGAACACGCCGACGTGCTTGCCGGAGGTCTGCCGGCTGAAGCCATCGGCGGCGTTGATGCCGCCCCGCTCCTGCCGGAACACGATGGGACGGATACCGATCTTGGCGACCGCCTCGATGAGTGGGTTGGCGGGAAAGCACGCCATCCAGGACACGCCTTCCGCCTTCAGGCAGCGCGCGATCAAATCGAAACCGTTCATTCTCCTCCCCGGGGATGCGTGAAAGGGCGCAAGGTTAGCATGGAGCGGCCGGACGCCGTGGCGGCTTAAGCCCGGTCCAGCCAGTCGCGCATCAGTGTCTTGATCTGCGTCTGGTAGCGCACGCCGGAGAGCCGTGCCCGGATCTTGAACGCCGCGAGCAACGGTTCGGGGACCTTCAGGCTGATGAGGCGCGAACGAGAGCTTGCCGCGCCCTGGATGCGTTTGAAGTCCTCGAGAAACCGCACGACGTCGTCGGGCGACAGCGCGCGGCAGCGCTCGAGATACCCCGCGGTGAATCGCTGCACGGGGCGGGGCCCGGGTTTCACCTGAGCTGCTCCAGCGCGCGAATGTCCTCGATATCCTGGGGGCGGCCGCTCTCGCGCTTCATGTCGATCAGGTCTGCGATCGACAGCACCTCCACCGGGCCGGATGCGAGTTCCACCCGTTGGGTCCGCTTGCCTGTCAGGTCATAGTTGATGATGACGTCCACCTGTTGCAACGGGTCGTCCGGGTTGTGGAACTTCCAGGCGATCAGGTTGCGGTTCTTGAGGTACTCGTCCCGGAATGCGTAGACCTCCCGGGCGCTCACCGGCAGCGCCGACACCAGGCCGAGTCCGTTCAATGCGGCTTCCGCCAGGACCAGGGTCCGTTCTGTCCAGGGGAATGCGAGATCGATGTCGACGGTGCCACGAACAGCACCGTGCAACGCCACCGCGTAACCGCCGACGACGGCATAGTGCACATCGGCATCGCGCAAGGCCGCACAGATTCGCTCCAGGAAAGTCATGTCTGGAGTATACCGGTATATACCAGGCCATCCAGGCGTTGCGAGTCGCCGCACCCGTATAGAATTGCGCCGTTTGTTGGCATGGAAACGCGATGTCCGACGAGGCAAGGACGCGCTATGACGCCGTGGTGGTGGGCGCGGGCTTTTCCGGGCTCTACATGCTCCACCGGTTGCGGCAGTCGGGCTTCAGCGCGCGCGTGTTCGAGGCGGGGACCGATGTCGGCGGCACCTGGTACTGGAACCGGTACCCGGGCGCACGTTGCGACATCGAGAGCATGGAGTACTCCTATAGCTTCGACGATGCATTGCAGCAGGAGTGGGAGTGGACCGAACGCTATGCCGGCCAGCCGGAAATCCTGCGTTACATCGAGCATGTCGCCGACCGGTTCGACCTGAGAAGGGACATCACGTTCGAGACCCGGGTCGTCAAGGCGGACTTCGATGAGGCCGCATGCCGCTGGCGGATCGAAACGGACACCGGCGAGACCGTGGAGGCGACAGCCCTGATCATGGCGACCGGCTGCCTGTCCACCACGAACCTGCCCGAGTTCGAAGGGCGCGGCAGTTTCCTTGGCGAGACCTACCACACCGGCCGCTGGCCCCACGACCATGTCGATTTCGGCGGCAAGCGGGTGGGGATCATCGGTACCGGATCGTCGGCCATTCAGGCGATCCCGATCATTGCCGCCGAGTCGGAACACCTCACGGTCTTCCAGCGCACGCCGAACTATTCGGTCCCGGCGCGCAACGGCCCCCTCGATCCGGAATTCGTCCGCGAGATCAAGGCCGAGTACCCCGATTTCCGCGTGCGCAACCGGCTGATGCCGGCCGCCTTCGGGTCGAAGGGGTTGGGCCGCAATGACGGGCCCGCGCTGGCGGACGATCCTGCCGCGCGGGAGGCCAGGTTCGCCGAGCGCTGGCAGCACGGTGGCTTCGGCTTCCTCGGTGCCTACAACGATCTCCTGCTCAACCGCGACGCGAACGAGACGGCGGCGGACTTCGTGCGGGGGCGGATTCGCGACACCGTCAAGGACCCGGAGGTCGCGGAGCGCCTGTGTCCGGACAACGTCATCGGCTGCAAGCGGATCTGCCTGGACACGCGCTACTTCGAGACCTACAACCGGCCGAACGTCGAACTCCTGGCCGCCGGCACCCATCCCATCGAGCGCATCACGCCCGCGGGCGTGATGGTCCGTGTGTTGAACCCGGAAACGGGAGAGCAGGAAGGCTCCCGCGAGATCTCGTTCGACTGCATCGTCTTCGCCACGGGTTTCGACGCCATGACGGGCGCGGTGCTCGGCGTCGACATCTCGGGCCGCGGCGGCCGGACCCTGCCCGATGCGTGGTCCGCCGGACCGCGTACCTACCTGGGTCTCGGCACGGCCGGTTTCCCGAACCTGTTCATGATCACCGGCCCCGGCAGCCCGTCGGTGCTGACCAACATGGTCGTCGCGATCGAGCAGCACGTGGACTGGATCGGCGACTGCCTGGAATACCTGCGGCGCGAGAAGCTCGCGACCATCGAGGCGACACGGGAGGCCCAGGACGCCTGGGTGGACCACGTCAACGCTGTCGCGGACAAGACCCTGATGCCGACCTGCAACTCCTGGTACCTGGGCAGGAATATCCCCGGCAAGCCCCAGGTGTTCATGCCGTTGATCGGCTTCCCGCCGTATGCCGAGACGTGCGCCGAGGTGGCGGAAAACGGGTACGAAGGCTTCGTGCTGAACTGACTCCGTCCAGGGCATGGGAGGACGACACATGGACCTCGATCCCGCACGGGCGCTGCCGGCGGTCGCGTACCGCGATCCGGCATGGCTGGCCGCCGAGAAGGAGCGCATCTGGCACGGCGACTGGGTGTTCGCGGCGACGGAAGATTCGCTCGGTGCGCCCGGCGACCAGCTTCCCGTCCTGATCGGGGACCAGCCCGTGCTCCTGTTGCGCAACCAGACGGGCGAGCTGGTGGCGCTATCAAACCTGTGTGCGCATCGGGGCACGTTGCTCGTCGAGGAGCGCACCAACGCGCAGCGGATCCAGTGCCCGTACCATGCCTGGACCTACGACGATGCCGGCCGCCTGATCGGCGTGCCGTTCGGGCCGCCTGAAGCGCTCGACAGGGCTTCTCACGGCCTCACCAGGTATCGAGTGGAGTCCTGGCACGGGCTGGTGTTCGTAAGTCTCAATCACCAGGTGGAGCCGCTCGCCGAGCGTCTTGCGGCCATCGAGCCCCATGTCGTCACACGCGGCATCGACAGGCTGCGCCACCAGTCCGATTGGCAGACTACGGATGTATGGAATTGCAACTGGAAGGTCGCGATCACGAACGCGATGGAGAGCTACCACCTGTTCAAGGTTCACCCCACGACCCTTGAGCCCTACACGCCCACCCGGGGGGCGTACTACATCACGGGCTCCGCCCACGCGACCGCCACGGGCGGCGCCTACAAGGGCGAGGACGACTACCTGCTGGTCAGCCTGCCGCCAGGATTCGTTGGCGTCTTCACGAAGGACAGCCTTGTCTGGCAGGCCGTGCATCCCGTCGGGGTGGACCGTTGCGCCGTCCGCACCGGCGTTGCCTCGCCGGGGGAGGGTGGTGTGCTCGGCGGGCTCGGCAACTGGTTCAACTGGGCCATTGGCGGCGGCGACGCGCAGCCGGACTTCCTCAAGGAGGACAAGGCGATCTGCGAGCGCATCCAGCGCGGCTTCTCGGGCGACTTCGCTCCCGGGCAGCTCTTACCCGTCGAGCGGGTGGTTGCGGATTTCGGCCACTATCTCAACTGGCGGCTCAACGATGTCGAACCACCTGCCGTGCATTCGGAGCGGGCATCGTCGCGTCAGCGATGATCGGCTGGACCCACGGGCAGAGCTTTGCCGTCCTCGGTTGGTCTCGAACTCGGACTTTTGTGCTCACCGCAGCTTGGCGGCAAGGGCTAGATGTCCTCACGCGACCGCGCTCAAGCCGTTCTTCGCGACCAGCGTCAATAGCTTCAACGACGCGCCGCGAGGTCGCTTCTCTCCCCGCTCCCATTGGCTTACGAGGCCCGTGGTCACGTTGAGATAGCGTGCAAACACCGCTTGGCTTGCATGCTCCCGGAGCCGAAGCTCGCGAATATCCTCCGGCGTCATTTCTTCGACTGGCGTGAGGCACATCTCATTGAACGCTCGCATGGTCCGTTTCGTCATCACCCCTGCCTCGGTCAACCCGAGCGCCGTTTCGTGGGCAGCCGCCAAGGCCTCGCTCTTGTACTGTTTAGTCATTGCATTTCACCTCGATAATCGTTCCGTTCGCCAAGGCCGCCGCGAGGTTGGCCTGAGTCATCCCAAGCATTTCGTCCGCGAGCATCCGGAAAGCTTCAAGCTCGTTCCGACGCAGGCTGTCTCGGTCGCTCTTGGCGAATCCGTAGACGAAGAACGCCAGTTGGCCTCGGCGAAACAGCACAATCGTGCGGAACCCGCCGGACCTGCCGCCTCCCTTCCGGGCAATACGCTGCTTGATTACGCCACCACCGAGATCGGCATCGATCAAACCGCCTCCAATGCGGCGGACAGCCTCGCACAACTCGGCATCCGCCAGTCTCGCCCGGGCCGCGAAGCGTGCGAACGACTTGGTCTTGAACGTCTGCAATCTGTACCCTGAGAATACGTGTGGCCATTGATCTTTCTATAGCACTGAGTGTGGTGTTTATCAAGCCGGGCTCGCGTGACATCGCGGTGAGGTGGAAGATCTTCTTGGCCAGGTCGATGCCTACTCGGCTAATCTCGGTCATGGGTTCGCTCCGTTTCTCGATTGTCGAATTGAAAGACGCAATTCTGGCCCATCGAGGCCTTTGCGTCGGGGAGCGGGGCGAACCATTCCATTGCCTCCAACGAAGGGGGCAACGCCGGCACTTCCATACGCGTCAGCGGTCGGGGAACATTCCCCGGCTGAAGGCTCCTGGATACACTACCCACGGATTGGACAGCAGAGCTTTTGCCATCGCCGCTAGCGTAGTCCGCAAGTCGTAGTGCCGAACTTGCTCCCAAGGCGGAAGCGATCCGGTGTAGCCGAGGATTGTGATTGCGCTTGCAACCAATGAGGCAAGGCCAACGGCAACGGACAATACAAAAGCAGTGCGGATACGGTGGTTCGTCACGCATTTCCAAGCTCGGTTTGACGACTTCCTCCATTCTACGATTCGTTGCTAGGCAGGGAGCGAGCAGACGACGCCATTCGCCCCGTGCTTTTCACACCCCGCTCACGGCCATCCCGTATTCCTCCGCCGCGTCGGTGATCCACTGCACCAGGTAGTCCGCGTAGCTGCGGCGAAACACCAGGTCGAAACTGCCGTCTTCGGCGGCGGCTACCAGCGCGGTGGCTTGCGCGAACACCGTCTGGACGCAACGTCCCGGCGGGAAATTGCTCGGGTGGAAGTCATAGGGACTCGATTTCTGCAGCACCTTGCCCGCGTCTTGGCCGGAGAGATTGACGTGGACGAAGCCGCCGCTCACGTCCACCACGGAGAGCGGGCCGCGCACTGCCTCGCGCAATCGCCCCTCGACGCCTGGCTGCTCGCCGTCCGGCACGATGAGGAGCCACTCGTCCGGGCCGAGCCAACAGGCGCGGGTCTCCCCGACCTGGGACCAACTGCCCGGGTGTATTGGAAGGGCCGCTCCAGTCGCGGTCGAGACCGCGTCGAGCAAGGTAGGGTCGTCCGCGTCGCCGCGGAGATTCAGGCATCCCCGCCCCGTAATCTCGCGATACTCCACGCCGGGTGCTTCAGACATTCTGGCGTGCTCCCTCGGGGTCGTAGAAGACAGGGCTGACAATGGTCGCGGAGACGATACGCCCGTCGGCCAGCGGCGCGTAGAGGATCTGTCCGGTGCGCTTGCTGCCGCGCTTCACCATCGCGAGCGCGATGGAGCGCTCAAGCCGCGCGCTGTAGTAGCTGGACGTGACGTGTCCCTCCATCGCCACCGGGGGGCGGTGTCTCGGCTCTTCGACAAGTTGCGCCCCCTCTGGCAGTACCGTTTCGGGGTCGGCGGTGGCGAGGCCCACGAGCTGGAACCGGTCCTCGCGCAGGTGATCGGCCAGCGTCAGTGAACGGTCGCCGAGGAAGCCGTACGCCTTGTTGCGGCGCACCGCCCAGTCCATGCCGACGTCCGCTGGCGTCACGGAACCGTCGGTGTCCTGGCCGACGATGATGAATCCCTTCTCGGCGCGCAGCACGTGCATGGCCTCGGTACCGTAAGGGGTGATGTCGAACTCGGTTCCCGCCTCGATCAGCGCATCCCAGACCCGGCGACCGTGGTTGGCAGGGACGTTCACCTCGAACGAGAGCTCGCCGCTGAAACTGATCCTGAATACCCGCGCCGGGATGTCTGCAACGTGGCCTTCGCGCACATCCATGAAGCGGAAAGCATCGCTGTCGAAGTCGACGTCCGTGCACAGCTTTCGAAGCACGTCCCGGGATTTCGGTCCGACCACCGCTGCCGTGGCCCAGTGGTCGGTCACCGACGTGAGATGAACGTCGAGTTCCGGCCACTCGGTCTGTCGCCAGAACTCCAGCCACGCATACACGGCCTCCGCATTGCCGGTGGTCGTGTGCATCAGGTAGCGGTTCTCTGCCATGCGCGCGGTCACGCCGTCGTCGAATATGTAGCCGTTCTCGTGCAGCATGAGTCCGTATCGGCATCGGCCTATGCCGAGTCTCCTGAAACCAGTCGTATAGACGCGGTCGAGGAATACCGCGGCGTCCGAACCCTGCATGTCGATCTTGCCGAGGGTCGACGCGTCGAAGATTGCCACGCCGTCTCGGACCGCGAGGCACTCGCGGTTGACCGCCTGCTGCATGGTCTCCCCGGGTCGCGGATAGTAGTGCGGACGTTTCCAGCGGCCCACGTCCTCCCACGCGGCGCCATGCCTTTCATGCCACCGATGCATGGGCGTGTGCCGTTCGGCGTCGAACATGCCGCCGGTATCCCGTCCCGCGGCCGCGCCGAAGGTCATCGGCGTGTAGGCAGGGCGGAACATGGTCGTGCCGGTGGCGTCGATGTCCTGTCCCAGCGCCCGGGCGAGTATCGCGACGCCGTTGACGTTTCCGAGCTTGCCCTGGTCGGTGCCGAAGCCCAGCGCCGTATAGCGCTTCACGTGCTCGACGGACGTGTAGCCTTCGCGGGCGGCAAGGTGGATGTCCGCCGCGGTGACGTCCGTCTGCAGGTCGACGAACTGCTTCGGGGCCCGGCTCACCGGCTTGTGGTGGGGTACGAGGTACAGCGCCTGGGTCGACGACTCCGGTGGCTCGTCCGTATCGGGAATGTCGAGCGTGCGACCGCCGTCGCCGAAACCGGCGCGAGACGCGGCCGTAGCGCCTGCCGAGGCGCCTTCCTCCATGCAGTCCCGCAACGATTGGGCGCCCGTGACCGAGCCAGAGTAGAGAGCGCGCTCGCCCAGGTCGCCGGGCAGGAACGCGCCCGCCGCATCGCTCCACCGGGGCCTCACACCGGTCTGGGAGCCGAGATGCAGGGTCGGGCTCCAGCCGCCGGATACCGCGATGAGGTCGCATTCGAGTCGCCGTGGCGGACCGGTCAGCACGTCGGCCCCTTCATCCAGCGGCGCGATGACGGCACCGCTGACCCGGCCGCGTCCGCGGGCTTCGATCACCCCGTGACCGGGGATCACCTCGATGCCCGCATCCATCGCTGCCTGCACCTGCGCGCCTTCGGGATGCTGACGTGCATCGACGACTGCAACCACTTCGCGTCCCACCCGCTGCCAGTCCATGGCTGTTCGGTAGGCACCGTCGTTGGTGGTGAACAGCACCAGCTTGTCGTCGGGTGCCACGGCGTAGCGGTTGACATAGGTTGCGACGGACGATGCCAGCATGACACCCGGCAGGTCGTTGTTGGCGAACACGAGGGGCCGTTCTATGGCACCTGTGGCCAGCACGGCCTGCCGTGCCCGGACTCGATGCAGGCGTTGGCGCGAGCCGCCGCCGTTCACGCGACCGAGGTGATCGGTGCGGCGTTCGAGGATGGTGAAGAAGTTGTGGTCATAGTAGCCACTTGCCGTGGCACGGGGCAGAAGTGTTGCGTCTGGGCAGATGGAGAGTTCGGCGACGGCGTCCTCCACCCAGTCCGCTCCGCTCCCACCGGCGACGTTGCGTGTCTCTGCCAGGAGGCTGCCGCCGAACTCCTGCCCCTCGTCGACGACCAGCGTGCGCGCGCCGGAACGGGCAGCTTCGAGCGCGGCGGCGAGACCGGCGGGTCCGGCGCCGATCACCAGCACGTCGCAGTGATGGTTCATCTTGTCGTAGGTGTCGGGATCCGGCCCTTCCGGCGCTTCGCCGAACCCGGCCGCCCGGCGCAGCAGGCGTTCCCAGGTCATCCACAGGCGCGGCGGCTGCATGAAGGTCTTGTAGTAGAAGCCGGCCGGCAGGAACCTGCCGAAAGCACCGAACAGGCGCTGTGGACCGGAACGGGTGGACCATGCTTCGAGTCCGTCGAACAGTTCGACCTCGGTAGCCCGCAGGTTCGGGATCCTGGCGGGCCCGCGTCCGAGATGCAGGATGGCATTGGGCTCTTCCGGCCCGTGTCCGACGATGCCGCGCGGCCGCCCGTACTTGAAGCTGTACGCGACGATATCGACGCCGTTCGCGAGCAGTGCCGATGCCAGGGTGTCGCCGGCGTAACCCTGCAGGGCGCGGCCATCGAACGAGAAGTCGAGCACGCGGTCGCGATCGATGCGGCCCCCCTCCGCCAGGCGTCGTGGTTGGGCGGCCATCAGGGCGTCGTTTCGCCGGGGGCGTCCGACTCGGGTATGCCCGCCGGATAGACCTCGAGGATCTCGTAGCTCACGGTGTCGCGCAGGACGTTGAAGTAGCGCCGGCAGCCCGCGGTGTGCACCCAGATCTCGCGGTGCGGTCCGCGCGGATTCTTGCGGAAGTGCAGGTAGTCGCCCCACTCGGCGTCGGACAGCGCGGCAGGGTCCGGCGGGCGTTGGATGTGGGCCTCGCCGGCGTTGCTGAACTCCTCCTCGCTGCGCAGCTCCTGGCAGTAGGGACAGCGTATGTGCAGCATCAGTGGGCCACTCCGGCGGCGCCGTGCTCGTCGATCAGGGCGCCGCTCGCGAACCGTTCCAGCGCAAAGGGCTCGGCGAGGGGGTGCGGCCGTTCGTTGGCGAGGGTGTCGGCGAACACGTAACCGGACCCCGGCGTCGCCTTGAAGCCGCCGGTGCCCCAGCCGCAGTTGAAGTAGAGCCCCTCGACGGGCGTCTTGCCGATGATGGGGCAGGCGTCCGGACAGACGTCGACGATGCCTCCCCACTGGCGGTTCATGCGCACGCGGCTGAATGCCGGGAACAGTTCGCAGACCGCGGACAGGGTGTGTTCGATGATGTGGAACGAACCGCGCTGGCCGTAGCCGTTGTAGCCGTCGGCGCCGGCGCCGATGACGAGGTCACCCTTGTCCGCCTGGCTGATATAGCAGTGCACGGCATTGGACATCACCACCGTGTCGAGACACGGTTTAAGGGGCTCGGAGACGAGCGCCTGCAGGGGACGCGACTCGATCGGCAGGCGCAGCCCTGCCATCCGCGCCAGGACGCCGGAATTGCCCGCGGTGACGCAGGCGACCTTGCGAGCGCCGATGAAGCCCCGGCTGGTCTCGATGCCGGCAACGGCGCCGTTGCGCTGCCGAATCCCGGTGACCTCCGTTTGCTGCAGGATGTCCACGCCATGCGCGTCCGCAGCGCGCGCGAAGCCCCAGGCGACAGCGTCGTGGCGGGCGATGCCGCCGCGCGGCTGCCAGGACGCGCCCATCACGGGATAGCGGGACTTGGGCGAGCAGTTGAGCAGGGGCACCCGCTTCTGTACCTGGGCGGTGGTGAGGATCTCGCCGTCGATGCCGTTCAGCCGGTTGGCGTTCACCCGCCGCTCGATGTCGCGCATCTCCTGCAGGGTGTGGCCGAGGCTCATCACCCCGCGCGGGCTGAACATGACGTTGAAGTTGAGTTCCTGGCTCAGACCCTTCCAGAGCTTAAGCGAGAAGTCATAGAGATGCGCCGCTTCGTCGCGCAGGTAGTTGGAGCGCACGATGGTGGTGTTGCGGCCGGTGTTCCCGCCGCCCAGGTATCCCTTCTCGACGACCGCGATATCGGTGACGCCGTGCTTGCTGGCGAGGTAGTAGGCCGTCGCCAGGCCGTGCCCGCCGCCGCCCACGATCACCGTGTCATAGGCCTCCTTGGGGGCCGGGTCGCGCCAGGCTCGTGGCCAGTCTTCGTGGTGGCGGCCAGCATGCCTGAAGAGGCGCAGGAGGGAGTATTTTTCCATGGTTTCAGCGTCTTGAACGCGGGGCGTATTTGACCATAATTCCGCAATCCAGAACGGGTTTGAGGAGTGCTCCAATGACGGTCCGACCCACCTCTAGCCCGCCCGCCCGCGACAACGCAAGCGCAGCGTCGCATGCGGATTCCGAAGCGTCGCCAATCGTCACCTTCACCCGCATGGACCAGGGCACGGCAGAGGACTACGCGCTGCTCGATAGGCTCGCGAAGCCGTACATCGCGAAGACGGGCGAGCGCGTGCTCTCGTATCTCGAGAACATCGCCGACGGCTTTCCCGGGTACCCCATCGACCGCTACCAGCACTCGCTGCAGACGGCCACTCGGGCGTTGCGGGCCGGAGAGTGCGAGGAGTACGTCGTGGCCGCCCTGCTGCACGACATCGGCGACGACCTGTCGCCGGAGAACCATGCCGAGCTGGGCGCCTCGGTGCTGCGGCCCTACGTGGCGAAGCACACCCACTGGATGGTGCAGCAGCATGGCCTGTTCCAGGGCTATTACTATTTCGACAAGATCGGGCTGGATCCCGACGCGCGCCTGCGTTATCGGGACCATCCCGCTTTCCACATGACCGTGCACTTCTGCGACGCGTACGACCAGAATTCGTTTGATCCCGACTACGACACGCTCGCCATCGATCACTTCGTGCCCATGGTCGAGCACATTTTTGCGCGCAAGCCGTGGGGGGAGCACACGAACTGCGACTGGCCCGGCAAGGACTGACAGGTCAGCGCTTCAGCAGCCCTCGGCGTCGGTCGCGCTGGCTGCTATTGACCAATTTCCACGCAAAGTGCGGGGTCGAAAAGCGGGTTTTCCGCCGGCGAGTATCCGCCCGGATTGGCGACCACATGGGTAGCACCGAGTTGCTCGTCGATGCTGTCATGCATGTGGCCGTGTATCCACAGCGGCGGCGCGTAGCGGCGGATGACGGGCTCCAGGTCCGACGCGAAGGCGGGGTTCAAAGGATTGCCCTGGAACCATGGTCGGATTGATCGGGGCGTCGGCGCGTGATGCGTCATCACGACCGCGGTTTGGCCGAGGCGCGCCGCAGTTTCGAGTTCGCTTTCGATGAAGGCGCGGTCGGCGGCATGCCGGCGCTCGGATTCGGAGGGCGTGAACGTGTCGTTGCCGTGGCGGATCACGCCGATGAAGTCCGACATGTACTGCTGCGCGACTCTCCGCGCGCGGGGCGCGCGAGTTGGACCCTCGAGGTGGAAGTCCGTCCAAAGCGTTGCGCCGACGAAACGGACGCCGTCGACGACCATGGATCGCCGGTCAAGCAACTCGATGCCGACCTCCGCACAGGTGTCGGCCATCGCCGCGCGCACGGCGTCGATCTCACCGTGATAGAACTCGTGGTTCCCCGGGACATAGAAGATGCGTGCCGCTCCTTCCCACGCCTTCGCCGCGGCCTGTAGAAGGTGGGGCCGAAATGGCGCGAGATCGCCTGCCAGCGCCACTACGATCGCCCCAGGTACTCGAGGCGGGATGGGGTTGCCGGCCTCCAAGTGCAGGTCGGACAGAACCTGGATCTTCATCGGTGCGATCATACATTCCGTCGTCTTCGATTCCGCACGCGACGACGGTTCGGCGGACGCCCAAAAGACCGATCTGGCGCGGCACGGACCCGATCAGGGAACGCGTGGGTCCCACCCGGTATCCCCATGGCGTCGACAAAGTACGCCTGGAAGTTCGGCTCGACGGCGGTCTCCACCTTCTCCACGCGCCTGACCACCGACTCGATCTCGCCCCGGGAGGCCAGGTTCAGCAGGGCGATTCTGGCCCCGTGCCCGGCTGCGTTGCCTGCGGACGAAACCGCATCGAGCGGGCAGTCCTGAATCATGCCGAGGGCCATGGCGTAGCGCACGTCGATGTGGCTGCCGAAGGCGCCGGCCAGGCGAATTCGATCCACCGAACTTACTTCAAGTCGATCCATCAGCAGCCTGACCCCGGCGAACAGGGCAGCCTTGGCGAGCTGAATCTGGCGCACGTCGTTCTGCGTGACCGCGATCTGCTTGTCGTCCTCAACGCCGTGGATGACGAAAGAGAAGGTGCGGCCATTGCGAACCAGGCGGGGCGAGCGGCTCGCCTGGCTGCCGTCGATCACCCCGTCGCTGGTGAGGATGCCCGCGAGCCACATCTCCACCACCGCCTCGATGATGCCGGAACCGCAGATGCCGGTGACGCCGTGCGCGGGCAGTGCTTCGCTGAATCCCGGCTCGTCGGACCAGAGATCGGAGCCGATGACGCGAATCCGGGTCGTGAGGGTGGCCGGGTCGATCCGTACCCGTTCTATGGCGCCGGGCGCGGCGCGCTGGCCGGCGCTGACCTGGGCGCCCTCGAAGGCCGGCCCGGTCGGACTGGAGCAGGCCAGCAGCCGCTGGTCGTTGCCGAGCACGATTTCCGCATTGGTGCCGATGTCCACCAGCAGGGTCACCGCCCCGCTCCCGTGGGGTTGCTCGCAAAGCACCATGCCGGCGGTGTCGGCGCCGACATGACCGGCGATACAGGGCAGCACGTAGGCTGTAGCGCCCGGATTGACCTCGAGGCCAAGATCCCGGGCCGCGATCCGGACAGCGTCGTCCACCGCCAGCGCGAAGGGCGCCTCGCCCAGCTTCACCGGGCTGATGCCGAGCAGGAGGTGATGCATGATCGGGTTGCACACGAACGTCAGGCTGAGGATGTCCTGCGTGTCGACGCCGCTGTTCGCCGCGGTTCCGGCCACGAGTTCGTTGACCGCCCGGCGCACCTCCCGGGTCAGTTCGTCAGCGCCCTCCGGGTGCATCATGACGTAGGAGACCCGGCTCATCAGGTCCTCGCCGAAGCGGATCTGGGGATTCATCATGCCGTTCGAGCAGAGCACGTCGCCGCTGCCGAGGTCGCATAAATGGGCGGCAATGGTGGTGGATCCGACGTCGATCGCGACACCGTAGACCGACTCCTTGAAACCTGGCCAGATTGCGAGAATTTCCGCGTCCTGGTGGACGGCGACGGTGACCGACCACTCGCCGTCCCGCAGCAGGCCTTGCAGTTCGGGCAGCAGCGCCGGGGGAAACGCCGGTCGCAGGTCCCATTGCGTCTCCAGTGCGTCGAGCAGGCGCGTCAGGTCGCTGCCGGAGCCCCCAAGATCCGCAGGCGCCACCTCCACGAGGTAGAGACGGACCACCGGGTCAAGGCGGATCGGTCGCGGGTCGGCGTCTTTGCGCACGACCTGGCGGTGAACTTGGCTTTCCGGCGGCACATCGATCAGCAGATCGCCCTGAATGACGGCCTGGCAGCTCAGGCGGTGGCCCGGCGCCAGCGGCTGGTTGCGTTCGCCAAATCGGTCTTCGACGGCGCCGGCGGGGGACAGGTGCTCCTGCCTGGAGACGATGCCATGCTTGGGAAAGTCGCCTTCGCTGCAGACGACCCTGCAACGGCCGCAGAGCCCGCGGCCACCGCAGATGGAGGCGATGTCCACGCCGAGTTCCCATGCCGCCTGCAGCACCGGTGTGCCGAGAGCGAACTGGCCGCGCCGGCCGGAAGGCGTGAAGACCACCCGAGCCTGGCGTTCGGATTCCTTTTCTATGCCCCGCGCAGTCACTGGGTTCAGCTTTCTCGCGAGGGACCCCCTCGGGGCCCCGTGCGCCGGCGGCGGCGGGGACGGTCCCGCCGGTTGCCCCGCGTCCCAGGCGCGCCCGGTTCCCGGTATTTTCCGATCCAGCGCATGCAGTCGGGATCGTTGCCCATCATGACGTCGGCGCCGAGCACCGCCTGCATGACCTCGGCATGCAGCGGGTTGGTGATCGCGGACGTCATGCCGGCACCGATCGCCATGGTGAGGAAGGCGCTGTTGATGCCATTCCGGTTGGGCAGCCCGAAACTCACGTTGGACGCGCCGCAGGTGGTGTTGACCTTCAGTTCACCGCGCAGGCGGCTGACCAGGTGCATGACCTGACGGCCGGCGGAGTTGATCGCGCCGATCGGCATCACCAGCGGATCGACCACCACGTCGCTGTGGGGAATGCCGTGATCGTGGGCTCGTTCGACGATCTTCCTCGCCACCTCGAAGCGCACGTCCGGATCCTCTGAGATGCCGGTCTCGTCGTTGGAGATGGCCACCACCGCGGCACCATGCCGGGCCACCAGCGGCAGCACCGATTCCAGCCTGTCCTCCTCGCCGGTGACCGAGTTGACCAACGCCTTGCCCTTGTAGACCGCCAGGCCGGATTCCAGCGCAGCGACTATGGAGGAATCGATGGACAGGGGCACATCGGTTACGGACTGCACCAATCTGATGGCCTCGGCCAGGATGGCGGGTTCGTCCGCCAGCGGGATGCCGGCGTTGACGTCCAGCATGTGGGCGCCGGCCGCGACCTGGGCGAGGGCGTCGTCGACCACGCGGTGGTAGTCGTCCGCTTTCATCTCCGCGGCCAGGACCTTGCGCCCGGTGGGATTGATGCGCTCGCCTATGACCACGAAGGGCCGCTCGAAACCGATCACCACCTCCTGGCTCGCGGAAGCGATAACCGTGTCAGTCACGTCTTGACCGCCGATTGGCGATTGCCGGTCGCGGGACCCTGCAGGCCGTGATTGCGGATAAGCGCCAGCAGCCGTTCGTCGGAATAGTCCGTTTCGATTTGTTCCGCCAGCCGGTCGGCGACGGCCTGCAGGTTGGTTGCTGCCGCGTCGTCCGTCTCCGGCCTGATCGGGTCACGTTCCCACTCGCTGATGTAGGCATCGGCGCTGCGCTTCTTGGCCCGCATGGCGGCGCGGTCGATGGCGTTCTGAAAGCGCGGGCTCAACAGTACCTTGGCACGCCTTCTGCCCTGCCTGACGATGATCTGCGACGGAATGTCGCGCCATCTCATGAGGATCGCGTTCACCTGTTAGCCCTTTCTTTCGGCGATCTGGACCACGGCGGGTTCCAATGCGCCGTAGCCGGTATGAACGTGGGTGAATTCGAGTCCCAGCCGATCTGCGGCCGCCCTGGCCTCGGCGAGGAGTTCCGGGTCCCGGGTCTGCGAGAGATAGGTCAGGCGCCGGTAGTTGCCGAAGTACTCGTCAGCCAGTTCCGGATGGCCGTCAATCTGCAGGGTTTCCAACACCAGCCGATCAAAGAAGCGCACCAGGAAATCGGTGAGGTAGAACGTGCCCGGCTCGTCGTCGGCCAGGCGTTCAAAGCGTTCGGCGCCGGCGAAGAACTCGTAGCAATGTAGCCCAGGCAGGCGCTCCACGCCCGGATAGTCCGCGAGTACCTGGTCGATCCCGCCGTAGGTGCCGCAATCCGCATAGCCGACGAAGATGCGGCGGTACTGTCCCCGGGACCGCGCGATCTCGGCACGCAGCAGGGGCGGGATCTGCGCCGGACGCAGGTGCAGCACCGGGTCCAGGCAACGGATGCGCAGGTGGTCCCAGCCGTTGGCCTGCCGAATCGCGTGCAATTCCCGACCGAGGGCACCGCAAGCGATGACCAGGACGGGGTCCCTCATCCGTAGTGCTCCAGGCTGGGGGACAGGGATTGGACGGCCTCGTCCCGGAGGTCCGGTTCGACGTCCACGCGCACCGCAACGTTCATTCGGACTCCCTGCGGCTGATCGCCGCGATCGCCGACGTGTTGACTGCGACTGTATACGCATGCTGGCGTCAGCGCAAAGCGATGCAGAGGGAGCGGTAGTAGGACTACGATCAGTCCATTGTGGCCCCTGCATCGTTTGCGCTTGCCCGGCTATGCGTCCGTTCGATTCGCTATGCGCTCATGCAGCTCCAGCAGGGGCAGGACTGTCTCCGGTGGCCGGCGGCCGAAGCCGCATTCCGTGGCGATGCCGAATTCCGCCACCGCCGCGGCGCGCGGTTCTTTGCGGTTGACCCGACTTTGCCGGCAAGCCGCGCCGGGATTCCCGGGTCGGAACCGACGCGCCGCAAAGGTATCCGAATACGGTCACATAATATCCACGCAAACCCTCACCTATACTTGACCCCGATACGTCAGAAACCCTTCGGCCACAGATCTCGGGAGCACCTATGCCGCTTGTGGAACCTCTTCCTGCCGACGCCGATGAGAGCGTGAGGAAGCTCTCCGAGTTTTTCGGCGGCCCGCTCGGCTTTACGCCGAACAGCGTACTGACCATGCAGCGCAGGCCGGAGATTGCCCGTGCCTTCGTCAAGTTGAACATTGCCGTGACCGAGCCGGTGCACATCGACAACCAGCTAAAGCGCATGATCGGTTACATGGCGAGCTTCGCGGCTGGCTGCCGCTACTGCCAGGCGCACCTGGCGCTGGGTACGAGCCGCTTCGGTGCCAGCGACGAGAAGGTGGCGGCGCTGTGGGAGTACCACACCAGTCCGCTGTTCTCGGAAGCCGAGCGGGCGGCACTGGATTTTGCCCTGGCGGCGGCCAGCGTACCCAACGGCGTCACCGAAGAAATCGCGGCGGAGTTGAAAAAGCACTACAGCGACGATGCCATCGTGGAGATTCTGGCGGAAGTGGCGCTGATGGGGTTTCTCAACCGGTGGAACGACAGCATGGGCACCGTGCTGGAAGCACAACCGGGCAAGCTCGGCGAAGAGTTGCTGCAGGCGTCCGGCTGGTCGCGCGGAAAACACGGCTAACCGGTCGGGTCGGGCGAGGACACGGCCGCATGCACGTGATGATTGCCGGTGGCGGTATCGGTGGCCTGACCGCAGCGCTGTGCCTGCACGAAATCGGTGTGCGGGTGTCGGTTTTCGAATCGAGCCGCGGCCTCAGGGAACTCGGCGTCGGGATCAATGTGCTGCCCCACGCGGCCAAGGAGTACGAACGCCTGGGCGTGGTGGAACGGCTGCTCGAGAGCGGCGTCGAACTGCAGACCTACGCCTGGTTCAACAAGTTCGGCCAGTTGATCTGGTCGGAGCCGAGGGGTCGCAACGCCGGCTACAACTGGCCACAGATCTCCATTCACCGCGGCCACCTGCAGGCCATTCTGTCCAACGCGGCAGGCGAGCGCCTGGGTGCCGGCGCACAGCACTGGAATCACCATCTCGCGGCAGTCGAACAGATCGGCGACCGGGTCCGGGCCACGTTCGTCGACCGGGACAGCGGCGCGACCGTGGGTACCTGCGAGGCGGATGCACTGATCGGGGCCGATGGCATCCACTCGGCGGTGCGGGCCCGCTACTATCCCGACGAAGGGCCGCCACGGTGGAGCGGCAACATGCTGTGGCGCATGACCGTGGAGACCGATCCGGTACTGGGCGGCCAGACCATGATCGCCGTGGGCAATGCCCGCACCAAGATCGTCGGCTATGAGATTTCCCGCGCGGCGAAGGAACGCGGCAAGTCCCTGTTCAACTGGATTGCCGAGGCGCGGCTAGGCGAGCCGGGCAGCCCGTTGCCGGAGCGCGAGGACTGGAACCGGGAGAGCAGCGTGGATGCGTTCCTCCCTTACTTCGAGAACTGGCGCTTCGATTGGCTGGATGTTCCCGACCTGGCCCGCCGCACCGGGAAGGTCTGGGTATTTCCCATGGTCGATCGGGACCCGATCGACCGCTGGACTTTCGGGCGGGTGACCCTGCTTGGCGATGCCGCCCACCCCATGTGGCCGATTGGCTCCAACGGCGCGTCCCAGGCAGTGCTCGACTGCCGATGCCTCGCCGACAGCATTGCGAAACACGACGATATCGTCGAGGGGTTCGCGGCCTACGAGTCCGAGCGCCGCCCGGCCACGGCGCGGGTCGTGCTGGCCAATCGCGCCAATGCCCATGACGAAGTGCTGGAAATCGCCGAGCGGCGCGCGCCGGACGGCTTCGACGACATTCGGGATGTGGCGAGCGAAGAGGAACTGAAGGCTATCTGCGATCAGTACCGACAGACCGCTCAGTTCGACAAGAGCCAGTTGCAGGATGGTTGACCAGGCGGAGACGGGATGAGTTCATTCGAACGGTCGCTGGAGCAGTACTTCGAGGCCCTGGACGCCGGGGATCTCGAAGGCGTCCTGGAGGTGTTCGCCGAAGACGCGCGGGTGCGTTCGCCGTTCCTGGGCGACCTCACCGCCCGTGAGTTCTTCCCGAAAGTGTTTGCCGCCTCCTCGGCTTCCGACATCACGCTTTTCGACGTGCTTGCCAGCATCCGGGGCCAGCCCCGCGCGATTGGCTACTTTCGCTACGACTGGACCCTGAAGGATGGCACGCGAGTCCACTTCGATGCTGCCGACGTCTTCGATTTCAACGCTGCCGGCGAAATCGTCAGGATGACCATCCTCTACGACACGCACCCCTTGCGAGAAACCGTGGGCGACAAGTACGCCTGATCGCTGGGCCGCATTTGCCGAATCGGGTCAGCGTGCCGTCCCCGGACGACATCATCAGTAGTTATGCCTGGCCCGCATCAGGGTCATGGCGGTATCCACCGCCGTGGCGGCATCGCGGCAATACGCATCCGCGCCAACCGCCTTGCCGAACTCCTCGTTCAGCGGCGCGCCGCCGACCAGCACGATGTAGTCGTCGCGGATGGACTGGGCCACCAGTTCGTCGATGACCACCTTCATGTAAGGCATGGTCGTAGTGAGCAGGGCCGACATGCCCAGAATGTCCGGGTTGTGCTCCTGCAGCGCCTCCAGGAAGTCCTCGACGCTGTTGTTGATGCCGATATCGACGATCTCGAAGCCGGCGCCTTCCATCATCATGCCGACCAGGTTCTTGCCGATGTCGTGAATGTCGCCCTTGACCGTGCCGATGACCATCCTGCCCACTGGCTTGGCGCCCGTCTCCGCCAGCAACGGCCGCAGGACGGCCATGCCGCCCTTCATGGCGTTGGCGGCCAGCAGCACTTCGGGCACGAACAGGATGCCGTCGCGAAAGTCGATGCCGACGATGGTCATGCCGCCGACCAGGGCGTCGTTCAGGACCTTGTCCGCCGCCCAGCCCCGCTCGAGCAGGATCTCCGTGCCCTCGATGATCTCGTCCCGGAGGCCGTCGTACAGATCGTCGTGCATCTGCTCGACCAGTTCGTCGTCGTCGAGTTCGGAAAGGACGAGATCGTCCTCCTCCTCTCCATTCACGTCCTGACCGTGAACATCGTCGCTCATGGAAACCGCCTCAAACCATCAAACATCCTGAAGCGAAGGTTGCCGTGCCGTCCCGAAGGCTCGCCTCCGCCCGAACGCCAGGGCCAATGGAAATACCGGGCCGTGTGGCGGTGTCGACTACCTGCTCGAATTCTTCCTGCGTTGTGGGTAGGGGTCAATCCCGCCGTGACGGTTTGGCGCATGCTCATGTCGTTTCACGACTAAGACCTGCCGCGTCAACGCGCAGTAGCGGCGAGACTTCCGACGGCTGTCCTGTGCATATTGCATGTCCAACCCAAATGCCATGAGAATCCGGTCATCCGCGGCCGGAGCATGCAATGGAGAACCAGGCGCGCATTGTCATCGTCGGCGGCGGCATCATGGGCGTTGGCCTGCTCTACCACCTGGCGGCAGAGGGATGCCGCGATGTCCTGCTGATCGAGAAGGGCGAGTTGACGTCCGGCTCGACCTGGCACGCGGCCGGCCAATGCCCCAACCTGGTCGGCAACTACAACCTCGCCAAGATTCACGAATACAGCGTCACCCTGTACCGGAAGCTGGAGCAGTTGACCGGTCAGGCCGTCGGCTGGCATGGCTGCGGCAGCGTCCGCTTCGCGCTCACCGAGCGGGATCTCGACTGGTTCCGCTACCTGCGCGGAATCGCCGACAACGTCGGCTACCACATGGAGATCGTCGATGTCGGCGAGATCGCGAGGCTCAATCCCTTTATCTCGACGGACGGCGTGCTGGCCGGCGCCTGGACCCGCAATGATGGCCACGCGGACCCGTCGGGGCTCTGCCAGGCGATGGCGAGGGGCGCGCGCGACATGGGCGCCAGCATCGTGCGGGGCAACCGGGTGACCGATATCAATGCGCTGCCGGGCGGCGAATGGGAAGTGGTCACGGAACAGGGGTCCGTCGTTGCCGAAACCGTCGTCAACGCCGCCGGTTGCTATGCCCGGCAGGTGGCGCAGATGGTGGGAACGGACCTCCCGATCTGCAACATCCAGCACCACTACCTGGTCTCCGGGCCGGTGCCGGAACTGGCGGACAGAAGCGAAGAACTCCCCGTGACCCGCGACCCCTTCGCCTCCGCCTACATGCGCCAGGAGCAGCAGTCCGGCCTGATCGGCATCTACGAGGCGGTGCCCGCCGAAGCCTGGCCACCGGACGGATTGCCGCACTGGGAATCCGAAAGCGAACTCTTTACCGAAGACCTCGAGCGCCTGATGCCCTGGCTGGGGCGCGCCATGGAACGCATGCCCGTGTTCGAACCGGCGGGTATCAGGCGCATCGTCAACGGCGCCATATCCCACAGCCCCGACGGGCTGCCGCTGCTCGGCCCGGTGGCCGGGCTTCGCAATTTCTGGCTCTGCTGCGGCTCGTCCTTCGGCATTGCCCAGGGCGCGGGTAGCGGCAAGTACCTGGCGCAGTGGATGCTGCACGGCGACTCCGAGATCAACATGACCGGCTTCGACCCCCGGCGCTTCGGCGTGTTTGCCGATGTCGACTACATGCGGGCCAAGGGGCGCCAGGACTACGGCAGGACCTATGCCACGGCGTTGCCCGGGGAAGAACTGCCGGCGGCCCGCGCCTGTCGGACCAGCCCCCTGTACGACAGGCTCAAGGCCCAGGGCTGCGTATTCACCGAGACCTTCGGCTGGGAGCGGCCCAAGTGGTTCTCGCCGGACGGCCGCGAGGAACAGTACAGCTTCCGCCACAACAACGTGTTCGAGCTGGTGCGCGAGGAGTGCCTGGCCGTACGCGAGCGGGTCGGCATCCTGGACCTCTCGGGATTCGCCAAGTACGACGTGACGGGCCCCGATGCGCGGACGATGCTGGATCGGCTGTGCGCCAACCGCGTGCCGGGACGCGGCCGCATCACGCTCACCCACCTGCTTTCGGAGGGCGGGCGCATCGGCGCGGAAGTGACCATCACCCGCCTGGACGACGAAACCTTCTACGTGCTTTCCGCCGCCGGTGCCGAATTGCGCGATCTCGACCACCTGTTGCAGGGCCGGCGCCCGGGAGAGCAGGTGCACATCGAGAACGTCACCGACCGGCGCGGCGTGCTGGTGCTGGCCGGGCCGCACGCCCGCTCGGTGCTGGCCCGGCTGACGGACGCGCCCCTGGACAGCGGCGCCTTTCGCTGGCTGACCGGCAAGGAAATCGACATCGCCGGGATGTCGGTGCGGGCGCTGCGGGTGAACTATGTCGGCGAACTTGGCTGGGAACTGCACCCGGCCATGGAACACATGGAGGGGCTGTATGACGCGCTGGTGGAGGCGGGGGCAGGGCATGGCATTCGCAACTTCGGCCTCTACGCGGTCAACAGCCTGCGGCTGGAAAAGGCCTACCGAAGTTGGGGCGCGGAACTGACCAACGAGGTCACGATGTTCGAGGCGGCCATGGAACGCTTCATCAAGCTCGACAAGGGTGACTTTATCGGCCGGGGGGCGACCCTGCGCTCGCTTGAAGGGGAGGACCGCCCGCTGCAACTCATCTACTTCAGCCTCGATGCGGGCGATGCGGACGTGCAGGGGGGCGAGCCGATCTTCGCCGGCGACCGCTGCGTCGGGGTGACCACTTCCGGCGGCTACGGCCACGCTGTGGGCCTGAGTCTCGGCTTCGGTTACGTTCCGCCGTCGCTGGCCGACGCAGGTGACGGGTTGACGGTCGACGTGCTCGGGCAACGGCGGCAGGTGACCGTCCGCGAAGACCCGGTCTACGATTCGGCCAACCACCGCTTGCGCGCCTGACGATTCATGGCGCCTCGTCCTGACGGCCTGCCACATCGCGCCAGCGTGGTCGTGATCGGCGGCGGCGTGATCGGCTGCTCGGTCGCCTACCACCTGGCGCGGGCCGGGGTTTCGGACGTGACGCTGCTCGAACGCAGGCAACTCACCTCGGGCACCACCTGGCATGCGGCAGGACTGGTGGGGCAACTGCGCACGTCCATCAACATGACCGAGCTGGCGCGCTATACGAGCAGCCTCTACCGGCGCCTCGAGGCGGAAACCGGCCAGGCGACCGGCTACCGGCGCTGCGGCTCCTATTCGCTGGCGACCGACGAGGAGCGGTTTGAAGAACTGAAGCGCGGCGCGTCGATGGCGAAGGTGTTCGGGCTGGAGGTGGAAGTCGTCACGCCCGAGGCCATCGCGGCCCGGGTTCCGCTACTGCAAACAGCGGACGTGCTCGGGGGCATTCACATTCCTTCCGACGGCTACGCCAACGCGGTGGACATCACCAACGCACTTGCCAGGGGCGCCCGAACCGCCGGGGCGCGCATCTTCCAGAACCTGACTGTCACGGATATCCGTACCGCAGGCGGCAGCGTCACCGGCGTGACCACCGAACACGGCGATATCGATGCGGACTGCGTCGTGTTGTGCGCCGGCATGTGGACCCGGGAGCTGGCGGCGACGGTCGGGGTGAACGTGCCCCTGCATGCCTGCGAGCACTACTACGCCCTGTTCGAATCGGTGGCGGGGCTGGATGTGGACTTCCCGGTGGTGCGCGACTACGACGCCTGCACCTACTACAAGTACGACGCGGGCCGGCTCCTCGTGGGCGCTTTCGAACCCCACGCCCGCCCCTGGGGCATGGAGGGCATCCCCGAGGACTTCAGCTTCGACGAGATCGCCGGCAACCTCGAGCATTTCGAACCGATCCTCGAACAGGCCATGGTGCGGGTCCCGGCGCTGGAGTCCGCCGGGCTCTCGACGTTCTTCTGCGGGCCGGAGAGTTTCACCCCGGACGTGCGCTACCACCTCGGCCAAGCGCCAGAGCTCGACAACTGTTTCGTCGCGGCCGGACTGAACTCCATTGGCCTGCAGTCCGCCGGCGGCATCGGCCGCGTGGTCACGGAGTGGATTCGTCTCGGGCACCCGCCGTCGGATCTGTGGGAAGTGGACGTGCGCCGCAATCATCCCTTCCAGCGCAACCGGAAATACCTCCGCGAACGGGTCTCGGAGAGCCTCGGCCTGCTGTACGCCACGCACTATCCTTACCGTCAATACGACACCGCCCGGGGAGTCCGCCGATCGCCGCTCCACGATCGGCTGCAGTCCATCGGGGCGTGCCACGGCGAACTCGCGGGCTGGGAGCGGCCCAACTGGTACGCGCCGGAACCGGGCCTGGCCCGCTACGAGTACAGCTACGGACGGCAGAACTGGTTCGAGCATTCCGCCGCGGAACACCGGGCGGTGCGTGAGCGGGTAGGGCTGTTCGACCTTTCGTCCTTCGGCAAGTTCCGGCTGCAGGGACGGGACGCCGCCCGGGTGCTGAACCGTGTCTGCACGAACGATGTGGACGTGCGCCCGGGCCGCATCGTCTACACGCAATGGCTGAACGACCGGGGCGGCATCGAGGCGGACCTCACCGTCACGCGGCTTACCCGAGACGACTACCTGGTCGTCACCGCCGCGGCCACGGAAGTGCGGGACTTCGACTGGCTGCAACGGCACATCCCGCCCGACGCCCACTGCGTGCTGACCAACGTCACCTCGGCCATGGGCGTGATTTCGATCATGGGGCCGAACGCCCGGGCGTTGTTGCAGTCACTGACCCCGAACGATCTCTCGCACGAGGCCTTCCCGTTCGCGAACAGTCGGGAAATCGAAGTCGGTTACGCGCTGGTGCGCGCTTCCCGGATCACCTATGTCGGCGAACTCGGCTGGGAACTCTACATCCCGACCGAGTTCACGCCAGGCGTCTACGACACCATCGTCGCTGCGGGCGCACCCTTTGGCCTTGCCCACGCCGGCTATCACGCGCTGGACTCGCTGCGCATCGAGAAGGCCTACCGGCATTGGGGCCACGACATCACCGACGAGGACACCCCGCTGGAAGCGGACTTGGGCTTTGCCGTGAAGTTCGACAAGCCCGGCGGGTTCATCGGACGGGAGGCGCTGCTCCGCGACAGGGAGGCGGGGCCCGCAAAGCGGTTGCTGCAGTTCCGGCTTTTGGACCCGGAGCCGTTGCTCTACCACAACGAGCCCATCTTCCACGACGACGCCCTGGTCGGGTACGTCACGTCCGGCGCCTACGGCCACACGCTGGGAGGCGCCATCGGCCTCGGCTACATCGATACGGCGAAGGTTCCGAACGTGCCAGACGCGGGCTTCAGCATCGAGGTGGCCGGGGAGCGTATTCCGGCGGAGGTCTCGTCAAGGCCGATGTACGACCCCGGGAACAGGCGTATTCGTTGCTGATGGCGGGTTAGACAAGGTTCTTGCCGCGTCGTTTGCATAGTCTCAGATCCCGCTCGAAGCGCTTCGTCGTGAGCAGGCGCATGGATCACCTATTCGCGGACTTGAGATCGTCCAGACTTTCGTACTCAGTGAGGTCCTCACGTTCGTAGGCCTGCCGCAACGCCTCGCGGGTTTCGGCGTTGGGTATCTTCACCGCAAACGGCAGGCCGTGCTGCAGGGTCACCTGCCTGTAGAACAACCGGATCGCCTCGGTCGCCGAGAGCCCCAGCCACGAGAACACCGCCTCGGCTTCACGCTTGAGGTCCGGTTCGACGCGGGCGCGGATCATGTCGGTCTTGGCCATGGACTCCTCCTTTCAGAAAAAACGTACCACAAATGGGATACATTTCAAGATGACGAATCAACGTGAAACGCATCCTGACCGGTCACAAGCGATCCGCACGCTCACCGAAACAGGCGGTACAGGCGGTGGACGTGCCGTGGCTCCCCGATATATTCTTTCCAACATCAAGGAAAGATAAACAGAGGGCCGTTATGAATCCCACCTTGTCGGCGAATGAGGCGGCTTGTGTCACTGAGGTGCCCCTCAAGCAGGTGCATCGCATCATTGACGCTGGTCTGCTGGGTGCCAGCGGGAGCGGCGATGGGCGTGGCCGCGCGGTCCATTGCGACGCACTGGTGGGGCTTAAGCTCGCCCACAACACGATGGACCTTCTCACGCTCGACGGACGGCGGCGCCTTGTGCGCTATCTTCTCGACCATCCTGATACGGGTATGGCACGGGAGCGCAACGTGTCCGTGGACGTAAGGGTGATGAAGGGCGAGGTGAGCAGAGGCCTTTCCATGCTTTCGCGCGCTCGCGACGCGGTCGAGCGCGACGAGGCCGTGCTGTTGGGGGCACCGTGCTTCAAAGGAACCCGCATTCCTGTCCACGACATCGCCGACATGCTAGCGAACGGTGACAGTGCAGGCGCAATCCACGAAGCGTTTCCGCAGCTCTCGGAGTCGCAGATCGAGTTGGCGACGATCTATGCGCGCGCCTATCCCCGCCGCGGGCGGCCGCGCAGGGAGCCCTACTGGCGCACACGCAAGCCGGCCATGACGAGCGAAACCGCCCTCGATGACCTGCCCGCCACGCGTTGAAGTTCCTCATTGACGAGTGTCTGAGCCCCAGCCTCGCAGCCATCGCCCGCGAGCGCGGATTCCCAGCATCGACACATGTGACCTGGCTCGGTCTCCGGTCTCGTCAGGATTGGGCCCTGGCTCGGCGCGCGGTGGATGGGCGGATACGTCCTGGTGACACACAACAGGACGGACTTCACCGTCTTGATGAAACGCGAGCCACGCCATCCGGGACTGGTCTGCCTGAACGTGGCGCACCGTCTGATGCGCCTCGACATCCAGCGGAACCTGTCTGAGTACGCGCTGGAAACCATCGGGGATACCGGCCTTGCCGGGGAGGTTCTGGAGGTCACGCTTGCAGCTGACAGGACCGTTCGGGCCGATCGGTACGCGTCTGGGCCCGAGTAACCGACCGCCGGACCAGCGCTCCGCCGTACCGGTCAGCGCCCCATCGCCTCCGGGGAGAGGAAGATCGGGAACTCTGCCCGCAATCGCGCGTCGACCTCGTCGCTGACGTGGCGCGGCACATGGGTGGCGAGGATGTCCCGTGTCTTCTTGATCGCCTCGGCCAGCAGCACCGGCTTGCCCAGTTCCTCCCAGACGTTCGGGCTCGTGCGGTCGCTGAAGTCCGGATAGAAGTACTCGCTTTGCATCACCTGCAGGGTGTTCGCAGATCCCAGGTAATGACCTTCGCCGCTGCTGCAGATCTGCTCGATCTCGGCGAAGCTCAACGTATCGGAGTTGACTTCGATCCCGCGGGTCGCGCGCCCGACGGATCCGAGGAGGTCGTTGTCCAGCACCAGGCTTTCGGGGCAGGTGCCCAGCAGGCTGGCATACATGCCGGCCGATTCATAGACGATGTTCGCTCCGGACAACGCGGCCGACAGCACCGTTGCGGCACGTTCCGCGCCGGCCTGGAAGTCCGGGAACTTGGCGTCGCTCATGCCGCATGCGGTGCCGAAAGGCAGGTCGGCCCAGGCTACCGCTCCGCAAGGGCGATCAGAGGACCGGTCAACCGGCGAGTTCGTAGGTCCTTGGGTTCTGGCGCACGACTGTCACTCCCTTGTCTCCCAGAAGCGGCATTAACTGCCGGGCGAGAAATGCTCCGCAGGTGCCTGTGGTTTGCGCGGCGGGGTGGTCTGGGCAGTGGCGCTTGATGATCTTCTCAACATCTGCAGCCCTGAATCTACCGGGAGGGAGTTCGCTCAACAGCCAACGGACGATCGTCGGGTTCGCCGGCAGGCCCGCGCCGTTGCCCTGGGCAGGTTTCGAAGCGGTCTTGGCGCGCGGGCCTGGGGGCGGCGTCACGACCCACCGCAGCTGCTCGGGAACGAAGTCTTGGATCTCCTTGGACAATCCGCTTCCACCCGCTAGGTTGATCCACAGGAATGGCGGCTGTTCCGCGTCGCCTGAGCGGGAGGCAAGTTCCTGGATTTTGACGAACAGCGCGCCAAAGTCGCTATCGTTGCTAACGACGGCGATGTGATTGGTGGTCCCACTGGTGAAGTCGGCGATCGCGTCCGCAACGATGGCCATATCGGCCGAATTCTTGGAGTCGCGGGCGAAGCGCTGGACACCGCGTACGCGGATGTCGAAACCCGAAAACCTGGCTGGGGCCCAGGCGCCCCACAAGCCGGTCTTGTCTGCCGGTGCGTAGAGGCGTAGACGGCCGATGCGCGGTAGACCATCAGGCCAGTCGCGGACGACGGTCTCTATGACGGCGCGGGCGTGTTCCGCGTTTTTCAGGTTTTCTATGTCCACGTAGACGCACGCAGTGCTGGGCGGCGGTAGAAGCAGGTCATGGCGACGAGTTCGGTCGGCGCGACGGCGGCTGAAGTCAAGCAGCGCGGCGATACCGATGGGTTTCTTGTTCTGGCGTTCGATCATGCGTGGGAATTTCGGTCGGTTCGATCACTCTCTCACCCGGTACTGCGGGATGTCAATTAGGTGGATGTCGTTTGGCGGGATGGGACGAGTGCGTCGCACCGCGGCATGCCGATGTGGGAAACTAAACCGGAGTGGCGGAAGGAGCGGATTCGTGGCACAACCGGCCAGAATGCCCAGCTTTGAGGAGCTGATGTGGGCGACGCTTGGGGCGCTGGAGAGTCTGGGGGGATCGGCGTCTATCCGCGAACTGGACGACAGCGTGTCGACGAATCTGGGGCTGACGGACGACATTCTGGATGTGTTGCATGGCGACGGCCCACAGACGGAATTCGCCAATCGATGTGGTTGGGCGCGCACCCGGTTGCGGAGTATCGGGGCGGTGGAAAACTCGGCTCGCGGAGTGTGGACGGTGACGGAGTCTGGACGGCGTATCGGATCGCCGGACCGGATGCGGGAGCTGTTTCGCCGCCAGCGCAGGGAGTATCGCAGCGGATCGCGCAATGCGCGCGTAGACACGAACGGCGTCAACGACGCGACGAAAGAGCCCTCCGAAGAGGAGTCGTGGCAGGCCGCCCTGCTCGAAATACTGCGGAAAATGGAGCCGGACGCGTTCGAGCGACTTTGCCAGCGGCTGCTAAGGGAGCACGGTTTCACGAGGGTCGAGGTGACTGGGCGTTCGGGCGACGGCGGGATCGACGGTACGGGCGTGCTGCGCGTGAATTTGCTCTCGTTTCACGTGAACTACCAGTGCAAGCGATATGCGGGGACAGTTGGCCCAAGCAGCATCCGTGATTTCCGCGGAGCCTTGGCGGGTCGAGCGGACAAAGGTCTATTCATCACTACGGGCAGGTTCACGAAGGATGCCGAACGGGAGGCGGTCAGGGACGGTGCTATGGCGATCGATCTGATTGACGGTGTCGAGTTGTGCCGGCTGCTCAGGGAAAAGGAGCTGGGGGTAATCACTGAGACGGTCGAGCGGGTGACACCGGATACTGGCTTCTTTGATGCTCTCTAAAGAGCGACGACGCGAAGGATATTGCGCAGGCTGGCCGTGATGGCACGTGCGAACAGGAAGCCTGACTAACGGGAGACCTGCGGCAGATGAATCCAACCGCCTACATCGAGACATCGGTTGTCAGTTACCTCACGGCGCGGCCATCGCGGGACGTCGTGGTTGCGGCGTATCAGGAGGTGACCCGGGAGTGGTGGCGAGATGCTGCCGCCAGATTCCATCTGGTCGCGTCGGAGCTCGTTCTGGCAGAATCTGGCGCTGGCGACCCGACCGCTGCCCGTGATCGTCTGAAAGTGCTCGAAGGCGTCGCGCTCTTGAGCGCCTCCCGCAATGCCGAGCATCTCGCACGCCAGCTCCTTGATCTTGGGGCGGTTCCGCGCGAAGCTGCGGCGGATGCCGCGCACATCGCCATCGCCGTGACCAACGGCGTCGATTACTTGGTGACGTGGAATTTCCGTCATATCGCCAATGCGGCGATGAGAGTGCGGATCGAACGCGCGTGCAGGCAGGCGGGCTATGAGCCACCGGTGATTTGTACGCCCAACGAATTGATGGAGACTGGGCATGGAGACCACACAGGCTGACCCTGTCATCGCCGAAGTCAGGGCGGTGCGAGATGGATTCGCGGCGCGATCCAACTACGACGTGGGTGAGATATTCCGGTGGATTCGCGACATGCAGGACGAGTCCGGGCGCGAGTACGTCGAGTACCCTGCGCGCCGGATCGTCGAGGGCTCCGACAAGTCCCTGGCCGTCTGAGCGGTGCGGACCCGGAGGCCCCTGTCCGTCAGTCCCTGTATCGTGATGTAGTCGTTCCACTGCCGCATGGGTTCGCAGACCTCGCGCGGAGCCCAGTGGCTTCGGCTGCTCAGTCGTGGAAGCTGGACTGGAACCTCGTTCGGGACAGCCGTAGCGCCGCTTTCAACCCCGTTTCGCAACTCCGGAACCGGTCAGCGCCCCATCGCCTCCGGGGAGAGGAAGATCGGAAACTCCGCCCGCACTCGAGCGTCGATTTCGTCGCTGACATGGCGCGGTACATGCTGGGCGAGAATATCCCGTGTCTTCTTGATCGCCTCCTGCAGCAGCACCGGCTTGCCCAGTTCCTCCCAGACGTTCGGGCTGGTGCGGTCGCTGAAGTCCGGATAGAAGTACTCGCTCTGCATCACTTGCAGGGTGTTCGCGGATCCCAGGTAGTGACCTTCTCCGCTGCTGCAGATCTGTTCGATCTCGGCGAAGCTCAACGTGTCGGAGTTGACTTCGATCCCGCGGGTCGCGCGTCCGACGGATCCGAGGAGGTCGTTGTCCAGGATCAGGCTTTCGGGGCACGTGCCCAACAGGCTGGCGTACATGCCGGCCGATTCGTAGACGATGTTCGCCCCGGACAACGCGGCCGACAGCACCGTTGCGGCACGTTCCGCGCCCGCCTGGAAGTCCGGGAACTTGGCGTCGCTCATGCCGCAGGCGGTGCCGAAGGGCAGGTCGAGATGGTTGCCGACCTGGGCGCAGGCGGCGGATAGCAGGCCCTGCTCCGGCGAGCCGCCGCTCATCGCCCCGGTGCGCAGGTCCGAAACGAACGGCCAGGCGCCGAGAATCGCCGGTGCGCCGGGTTCGATCGCGTTCACGTAGACCAGTCCGCCGAGGCACTCCGCCCACGCCTGGGAGACCGTCCCGGCAAGATAGGCGGGCGCCGTCGCGCCGGCCTGGCCCGCCGACAACAGCAATACCGGCATGCCGCCCTCTACCGCGACGCGCAGGCACTCGAGGGCGTCGGTGGCGAACTTGAGCGGCGGCACCACGAAGCAGTTGGACTGGCTGACGAAGGGGCGCGCCCGCCACTCGGATTCGCTGCCGGCGATCATGTGCAGCATCTCGAGACTCTTCTCAAGGTGTGGATACAAGGTCCAACTGGAGCCGACATGCTTGCTGGTGCCCATCACGCAGCAGTAGAGCGTGTTGATGTCCAGTGCGTAGTTGTCGGCGATATCCCGGGGGACGCAGGTCCGCTGGAACATGTGAATGTGTTCGCAGGTATCGGCGATGCGCGCCATGTCGTAGAGATCCTGCGCCTCGGAATCCCGGTAGAGCCCGTTCTCCGAGTCGGCTGCCATGACTGCGGCGCCGGCGGTGGAGAAGTGCACCCTGGCGCCACTCAGGTCCAGGTCCCACCGCGGGTCCTGTCCATGCAGCACCAGGTTCCGCCGGGCGAGTTGCAGCGTCCGTTGAACGAGTTCCAGCGGCATGCGCAGACGCCCGTCATCGCCGAGCACGGCGCCGGCAGCGATGCAGGTCTCGATGCAGTGGGGCGTGGCGTCGGCGAAACCCACTTGCTCCAGGATCCTGAAGGCGTTGTCCACGATGGCCTCAACGCCGGCTGCGGACAGGGGCTGGAACTGTCCACCGGTGTGTCCCGGCCGAACCGGCTTGGCCGCTTCAGCCAGGGGCGCGGCGCGCTGGGCCTGGCGCGCCCGTCTACCGCCTGATCGTCTTGCCATGGCAGCTCTCCTCAGGACGCTTCAGGCATAGCTTACCGATTCCCGAACGTGGAGGTCATGCGCGCAGCCTTGCATTTTCCGGGTCCCAGGGACTTTCCTGCACCACGCGTGCGGGGTATCGCTCGCCGAGAATCTCGATGTCGACCGCGGTGCCGATCTCGGCAAGCTCCGGGCGCACCATTGCCAGCGCGAGGGACTGCTCCAGCCGGAAGCCGTAGTTGCCGCTGGTTGCTCGGCCGACCATCCGCCCGTCGACGTATAGCGGGTTATTGCCGATGGGGTCGGCGTCTTCCGGACCGTCCACTGCCAGGGTGACGAAGCAGTTGGCGAATCCCCGCTGGTGCCACTCGAGGAGTCCGGCGCGGCCCATGAACTCGCCCTTGTCGAGGCGCACGAAGCGGTCGAGGCCGGACTCGAGGGCGGCGTACTCGATGGACATTTCGGTGCCGATCATGCGGTAGGACTTCTCGACGCGGAGCGAGTCCATGGCGCGGATGCCGAAAGGCTTCAGGCCCAGGTCGGCGCCGGCCTCCATCAGCGCGTCGAAGATGGTGTTCTGGTACTCGATGCCGTGGTGGATCTCCCAGCCGAGTTCGCCGACGAAATTGAGGCGCATGAGCTTCACGGGCGCGAGGCCGATGTTGGCGTCCCTGGCCGTCAGCCAGCGGAATGCGGCGTTGCCGAGATCGGCGTCGCAGACGCGCGACAGGAGTTCCCGGGACTTCGGTCCGGCGATGACCAGCACGCCCATCGCGGCCGTGAGGTTTTCGAAAATGACCGATCCATCCGTCGGCATCTGGCACCGCAGAAAGTCGTGGTCCAGCCGCTGGAAGGCGCCGGCCGACACGAGGTAGAAGCGGTCCGCCGCCTCGCGGTGGATGGTGAACTCGGAGTGCACGCCGCCGAGGCTGTTGAGCGCGTGGCAGAGGCCGATGCGGCCTGTCCGGGGCAATCGATTGGCGACGAAGCCGTCGAGAAACGCCGCGGCGCCCGGACCGCTGACGCGGGCCTTGGCGAAGGAGGTCATGTCGAGCAGGCCGACGTTGTCGCGGACATTGCGGCACTCCTCGCCCACGGGCTCGAACCAGCGGGAACGGCGGAACGACCAGTGGTCTTCCTGCGCGACTCCGTCCGGCGCGAACCAGTTGGGCCGCTCCCAGCCGAACTTCTGGCCGAACACCGCTCCCAGGTCCCGCATCCGCCCGTAGCACGGGGCCGTGCGCAGCGGGCGCCCGGCGGGGCGCTCCTCGTCCGGGTAGTGCACGGTGAAGACGTTGGCGTAGGCCTCCTCGTTCTTCGCCCTGAGATAGGCGCCGGTGGCGTAGTCGCCGAAACGGCGCGGGTCGACGCCGAGCATGTCGATGGTGGGTTCGCCCTCGACGATCCACTCGGCAAGCTGCCAGCCGGCGCCGGCGGCGGCGGTGATGCCGAAGCTGTGGCCCTCGTTGAGCCAGAAATTGCGCCTGTCCCAGGCCGGGCCGATGATGGGGCTGCCATCGGGGGTGTACGCGATGGCGCCGTTGTAGACCTGCTTGATGCCAAGTTCGGCGAATGCGGGCACGCGGCGGATGGCCGATTCGATGTGCGGCGTCAGGCGGTCGAGGTCGTCGTTGAAGAGTTCGTACTCGCTCTCGGCGTCCGGGCCGTCCAGGTAGCAGGCGGGCGCGCCTTTCTCGTATGGCCCGAGCAGCAGCCCGCCGGCTTCCTCGCGCATGTACCAGGATCCGTCGGACTCGCGCAGCACGCCCATCTCCGGCAAACCCTCGGCGTGCCGGGCAAGGATGTCGGGATGCGTCTCGGTGACGATGTACTGGTGCTGCACCGGCAGCACCGGGATGTCGAGGCCGATCATGGCGCCGGTGCGGCGCGCGAAGTTGCCCGTTGCGGAGACGACGTGCTCCGCGACCCAGTCACCTTGGTCGGTTCGCACGAGCCATTCGCCACCGGAAGTCTGTTCGATAGCCGTCACGCAGGTCTGGCGATGGATGACCGCGCCCTTCGCACGGGCGCCCCGGGCCAGGGCCTGGGTGAGGTCCGCCGGCTGGATGTAGCCGTCGTCGGGATGGCGGATGGCGCCGATAAGCCCATCGGTGACCGCCAGGGGCCAGATCTCGCATACGTCGTCGGGCGTGAGGTACTCGACGTTGACGCCTATCGTTGTCGCGACGCCGGCGTACTGGCGGTATTCGTCCATGCGGTCCGGCGTCATGGCGAGGCGGATGTTGCCGACGGTGCGCAGTCCCACGTCGGCGCCGGTCTCCTGGGCGAGCCGGCGGTAGAGGTTCACCGAGTACTTGTGGATCTGGCCAACGGAATAGCTCATGTTGAACAGCGGCAACAGCCCGGCGGCGTGCCATGTCGACCCGGAGGTCAGTTCCTTGCGCTCGAACAGCACTACGTCCGACCAGCCCTTGGCCGCCAGATGATAGAGGGTGGCGACGCCGACGACCCCACCGCCGATGACCACGACGCGGGCATGTTGTGCCATCTAAGCTTCTCCCTGGACTTCTATGTGAAGTACGCCTCCTGCGGCGGGGAAATTCCTGGTTCGCGGAACCAGCGCCACATCTCGGCCCGCGCCGCACCATCCACGTTCGGCGCACCGCGGCCCTCGATGCGGTCGGGGTCCCACACGGAACGCGTGTCGACGCCGAACCGGGTCCAGCCCGAGTCATCGCTCACGCCGGCGTGCAGGTGCGCTGCCGAGAAGCCTAGCAGTTGGCCCGGTTCGATAAGCACGGGCACGCCGGACTCAACCGGGCGGCGGCAGGCAACTGGCAGGAGTGGATAACCGTCCTGCGCGCTGTTCCTGAACGCCTGGAAGCTCCATTCGCCGCTGGTGTTCGCGATGGGAAGACTGAAGGCGTCGGGCCAGAGCAGCATCGTGCTGCGCTCGACCAGCGGATAGAGCGGCAACCACCAGTTGATCTGCGCCATGATCCCGGATCCCCAGGTGTCCCTGTGCGGCGGTACGGTCTGCAGCCGCTGGTGCTCGATATCGCCGCGCGACGGTACCACCCGTAACCGGATTCGGTCGAGCCAGGTTGCATCCTGACGGTAGCCGATCACCGCCATCGCGTCCCACCAGTGACGTGCGACGGTCGCATCGTGGGCGACCGCCTCACGTGCCCGCATCGCGAGACTGCGAAATTCCGGCGCGGACAGGCGGCGCTCGGCCAGGCCGGGTTCGTCGGTTTCGAAGGTTCGGTTGAGGATTGCCCGCACGCGTTCAACCAGGCGCGTGACCGGGCTCAGGTCCTCGAAGATCACCAGTGCACCGTCGAACAGCGCCTCACTCAGGGCGCGGGGCGCGGTCCCGGGTTTCCATCGTTCGAACGCCGCCGTGTTCACGTTGGGAGAACCGGGGCGCTACAGTCCGATGACCTGCCCCTGCGCGTCAACCCCGACATCGAGGGCGGCGGGGCGGCGCGGCAAGCCGGGCATCGTCATGATGTCTCCGCAGATGACGACGACGAATCCGGCACCGGCGGCGAGTCGCGCTTCCCGGACCGGGAGCACGTGGCCTTGCGGCGCGCCCATCGCCTTCGGATCGGCCGAGAAACTGTACTGCGTCTTGGCGATACAGACCGGCAGGTGGCCGTAACCCAGTGATTCGAACGCATCGAGCTGGCGTGACGCGTCCGGACTTATCGATGTCCCGGAAGCGCCGTAGAAGCCGGTGGCGATCGCTTCGATCTTGTCTCGCAGCGGCATCTCGTCGGGATAGAGCAGCTTGATCGTCGGCCTTTCGTCCAGCCTGTCCATCACGGCGCGCGCCAGCCCGGTGGCTCCAGCGCCGCCGTCCGCCCAGTGGGTGGCGACGGCCGCTTCGACAGCGTAGTGGTTCGCAATCGCCTGAATGGCCGCGATCTCCTCGTCGGTGTCCGTGTCGAATCGGTTGATCGCGATCACGGGCTTCAAGCCGAACCCTGTGAGGTTGGCGATGTGCCGTGCGAGGTTCGGCGCCCCGGCACGGACCGCGGCAACATCCGGTTCATCCAGGTTGCGCTGTTCGGTCCCGCCGTGCAGCTTGAGCGCCCGAACCGTGCATACCAGAACCACCGCGTCCGGGCGCAGGCCGGACTGGCGGCACTTGATGTCGAGGAACTTTTCCGCCCCCAGGTCTGCGCCGAATCCCGCTTCGGTCACCACCACGTCGGACAGTGCGAGGGCCGTGCGCGTTGCGATCACGGAGTTGCAGCCGTGGGCGATGTTGGCGAAGGGGCCGCCATGAATGAAGGCCAGGTTGCCTTCGAGGGTTTGCACGATGTTCGGTTGCAGGGCATCGGTGAGCACGGCGGCCATCGCCCCGTCGACGCCGAGGTCCCTGGCCGTGACCGGGTTGCCCGCCCGGTTGCGGGCGACGACGATGCGGCCGAGGCGCCGCTGCAGGTCTTCCCGGTCGCTCGCGAGGCACAGCACGGCCATGACTTCGGACGCGGCGGTGATGTCGAAACCGCCAGCGCGGTGGGCACCGCGGCCAAGGTTGAGTTCGACTTCGCGCAATGCACGGTCGTTGAGGTCCATGACACGGCGCCAGGAGATCGTCTCCGGGTCGATGTCGAGCGGATTTTTCCAGTAGAGGTGGCTGTCGACAACGGCGGCGAGCAGGTTGTTCGCGGTCGAGACGGCGTGCATGTCCCCGTTGAAATGGAGGTTGATGTCCGTTTCCGGCACGACCCGGGCCCGGCCGCCGCCGGTTGCGCCGCCCTTCATTCCAAAACAGGGGCCGAGCGAGGGTTCGCGCAGACAGGCCGTGGCCCGCACGCCGAGCAGGTTGAGCGCGTCGGTGAGCCCGATGCTGGTGGTGGTCTTGCCTTCGCCGGCCGCGGTGGGCGAGATGGCGGTAACCAGCACCAGTTTGCCATCGCGCGTCGACGCGGTGCCGGTTTCCGGAACCGACAGCTTTGCCTTGTGGTGCCCATAGGGTGTCAGCAGATGCGGCCCAATGCCGAGGCGTGATTCGGCGAGGGGAATGATGGGGCGCAGACCGGGAGCGTTGCGCGCGACTTCCGGGGTCGTCGCGGGTGAAGCGGCGACTTCTCGGGTTGTCGCCCCATTGGCGCGCAGCCAGCGGGATGTGCGGGGCAGCCCGCCGAAGGTGAACAGGTGGATCCCGGCGAGGGTCGTGCCGGCGGACTCCACCCGGTATTGCGCCAGTCCCTGCAGCAAATCGTCCGGTGACCAGCTCTTCAGCAACCGTATCACGCTGGGTTGCCGGGTCAGCGCCCGTGCGGAGGCGCGTACGCCGCAGCGGGAGGCATAAGCCAACAACGTGCGTAACCGGGCAGGCCCCGGCAGGCCGATGTAGACCGGCAGCGGACAGCCCCGATCCTGCATCGCCGCGAGCCAGGCGATGGCGTGCGCGGACGCAAAGGTGAACTGCGTGACGATCCACATGTCGGTGTCGGTTGCGTTCGCATAAGCGATCTTTCGCGACAGGGCCGTTTCGAGGTCGCCGCGCGCCGCCACGGGATGCCCTTCCGGGTACGCGGTGACGCCAAGACGGCGGAAGCCGTGCTGGACGAGCTTGCCGGACTCGAGCACATCGAGCGTGTCGTGGTAGGGGCCCGCTGCGCGCCTGTGGTCTCCGGCTACCAGCAACAGGTCGCTCACGCCGGCCTCGGCAAGTTCCCCCAGGCGCTCGTCCAGTTGCTCCTCGCTCTTCATTAATCGTGCGGGCAGGTGTGGCACTGGCAGCATGCCCTCGGCGCCGAGGCGCTGGCAGGCGGCCATGGTCTCGCGCCACGCCACGCCAGGGATGGATGGGATATAGACCCGCGTTCCGCGGGACAGGTAGTCCGTCAGCGGGCCGGTGGAACCCAGTTGGCGCGGCGATAGCTCTACCGAGGCATGCCGGACCAGCTCTCGCTGCGTGTCCAGCACGTCTATCGCATTGAGCGTGTTGGCGCTGTCGTGTAACGCATCCATGGCTTTCAGTCGGCGCTGTCCCGGCCCCGGCTTCGAACGACTTCCCGAATGTTCGGATTCACCGACGGCCGGAACGGCACCTCCACCACCTCGCCGGCCACGGGTTCGCCGGGGCGTTCGGCGTACTCGGGGGGAAGGCTGACGCTCAGCCTGGTACCAACGTCGCGCATATCCCACGGGACGTAAGCCAACGCGATGTTGGTCTCAAGTTCCGGAGAGAACCAGGGCGAGGTGACATAACCCACGGGGTCTTTCCCGTCGCTTGCCTGGATGAGCCAGAAGTCGTTGGCGTAGTCGGTTACCGGACGGCCGCCAAAGACGATGCCGACCAGCACGTTGCGGAATGGGGGAGAGCCTGCCTCGATGGCGCGCCGCGCCGCTTCGAGCGCCTGCTTGCCGACGTAGTCCGCCTGCTTGCGCCGCGGCACCTGGTAGCCGAGATTGCACTGGAAGGGCAGGGTCTCCTGGTCCAGGTCCTGGCCCCACGACAGGATGCCGGCGGCGATGCGGCGGTGATGCGCCGGGGCGGTAACCATGAGCTGATGCCGCTTGCCTGCCTCGAGCACGCCGTACCAGAGGTCCTCGGCGTAGAGCGTTGCGTCCTTGAGATAGATCTCGTAGCCCTTCTCGCCGGTGAACCCTGTTTGCGAGACCACGACGTCCCGCCCGTTCACCCGGCCTTCCATGAGGCCGTAGTACGGAATCTCCCGGACCCGCTCGCCGAACAGGTCCACCATGAGTGCCTCGGACTTAGGGCCCTGGATCTGCACCGGCGAGACATCGATCTCGGCGATGGAAACATCGCATCGCAGCCCCAGGTTGACGCCTCTCAGCCACATCTCGATATCGCTGTCGGCGAGCGAGAACCAGAACTCGTCCTCGGCCACGCGCAGCAACACCGGGTCGTTGAGCACGCCGCCTTCCTCGTTGCAGAGGATGACGTACTTGGCGCGCATCGGCGCGATCTGCGTGGCATCGCGCGTGATGACGTGGTTTACGAACTTCTCCGCGTCCGGACCCTTGACCTGGATCTGCCGTTCCACCGCCACGTTCCAGAGCGTCACATGGTTGACCAGGGCGTCGTATTCCGCCATGGCGCCGCCGGCCTCCGGCCGCACGTAACCCCTCGGGTGGTAGACGCGGTTGTAGACCGTCGCCCGCCAGCAGCCGGCTTCCATGGAGAGGTGCCAGTACGGCGATTTGCGCACCCGGTTCGAGATGAGCAGTCCGACCGGCGTGGGACCGGACTGGCGCAGGTTGATCGGGACTTTTCGGTCCGACTGGTCGACGCTTGTGCATTGGCGCAGGTCTGAATACCGGACGGCTCCGTTGTCGCTCGTGACAGTAATCATTGGACTCCCCTTGGGCGGAATTCGAGGCCGCCGTATCGGGACCGGCCTCCACCGCGGCAACGGCGGCAGCTTGCCTGAACTTTCGCGACGCATTTCAGCCAAAGGCGACATCCAGTAGTCGAGAAACGACGACCCGGCGAGAGTGCTTCTTCCGGCAGATTTCGTGTGGATTCGCGCCTTCGCGTCGAAGGGCCGTTTGAATGTCGGACGGAGCGTAAATCCGTGTCGAACGAACCCAAAACAGGCGACATTGAATAGTCGAAAAGCGACACGCCGAAGCGGGTCGAATCACGTCTGTTTCAGGGTGCGGGTCGACGCTCGTCGGTGGGCCGTTTCCCGTACTTCGCGAGGTAGGATTTGCCGAACCGCGCGGCCGTCGAAAACCCGCATCGCGAGGCGATGGCCGTGACCGACATGCTGGTCTGCAGCAACAGCAGGCGTCCCTGGTCCAATCGCAGGTTCAGGTAGTAGCGGGACGGCGTGCAATTCAGGTGTACGTGAAACAGGCGCTCGAGTTGGCGCGGCGAGATGTCCGTGTATTCCGCCACCTCGCCGAGAGTGAGCGGCTCCTCGATGTTGGCCTCCATCAGGGCCACGGCATCGACCAGCCGCTGCTGGTTTACGGCGCCGAGCTGGTGGTGCAGCGGCATTCGCTGCATGTCGTTCTCGGTGCGCACCCTGTCGAGGATGATCTGCTCCGTTATGTTCCGCGCCAGTTCCTGGCCGTGGGCAGTGCGGACCAGGTTCAGCATCATGTCGATGGAACTGATCCCGCCGCAACACGTGAAACGGTCACGGTCGATCTCGAACAGCCGGGACGATACCTGTACGCGCGGGAACTGCTCGCGCAGGCTGGACAGGTGTTCCCAATGGATCGCGCAGCGGTAGCCGTCCAGCAGGCCCGCGGCGGCGAGGAAGTGCGAACCGGTGCAGAGCGCGCCCAGGGGCAGGCCGCGCCTGGCGAAGCCGCGCAAGGTGTCGAGTAGCGCCCCGCTGCAGTGCCGCTCGCAGTGGTAGCCGCCGCAGACGAACAGCATGTCCAGTTGACCGATGGAACCCACATCCCCGTCGGGCACGAGTCGCAGGCCGTCGCTGGATGGCACCGGTTTGCCGTCGAGGGTCAGACAGGTCCAGTGATAGAGGTGGCGCTCGCTCAGCCGGTTGGCCATGCGCAGCACGGCAATCGCGCTGGTGAGCGTTACGATGGTGTAGTCGCGCGTCATCAGGAACGCGATGCGCGTCTGCTTTTCGTGGTGCCCGATGGAGCGCTCATTCCCGCTCATGACCGGATCCAGGTAGCTGCTATGGAAGCGTTGCCCCCGAGTTTCGCGCTTTCGGGCCTCCCGGACAATGATCTTGAGACCTGTTTCTTTCAGCCTGACGTCGTTCGGACGTTTGCAATGGGACGCTGCTAGTAATAGGGTTTTCACCCATGGAAGTACGCTGTCACGCGACGGGGAGCGTCCCATCGCTTCCTTGCGCGTCAGCTGTCGGGGGAAACGCCCCCGGCTAAAGGCTCCTGGCTTTGGAGGGAACTGCTCGATGAAGACGCAACGTATGTATGACAGGAAGCGAGGGCGCAACGCAACCGGTCCCGCAACATGGAAGAGAAAGCCGTTGGGGATTGCCATATCGGCCGTCGTCGCGAGTGCCGGAGGAGCGTCTGCTGCTGAAGGGACTGGCGTAGAGGTCGAGCAGGAGGATGAGCGGCGACTCGCGCCCGAAGTGATCGTCGTCACGGCCACCAAGCGGGAGGAGAGTCTGCAGGATGTGCCCATCTCCGTGCAGGCGCTCACCGGATATGCCGTGCAGGAACTCGGTATCGAGACGTTCGACGAATACGTCGAGTACCTGCCGAATGTCGTGAGTGCGGGAAATGGTCCTGGCAAGAAGGAGCTTTATATCCGCGGCAGCGCCACGGAGCAGACCGGTCCGACCGTCGCCCCCGCGCAGGGCTCGACGCCTGGAGTGGCGCTCTACGTGGACGAGTTACCGGTATCTTTTGGCGCGCGCAATCTCGATGTCTACGCGGTGGACCTGGAACGCATCGAGGTGCTCTCCGGGCCCCAGGGCACGTTGTTCGGCGAGAGTTCGCAGTCCGGCACCGTGCGCCTGATCACCCGCAAGCCGCAGCCGGGCAAGGTTGCTACCGGATTCAATGCCAAGTTCGCCACTACCGCGGACGGCGCCGACACGAGCGGAGCCAGCGGCTGGCTGAACCTGCCCATATCGGATGCGCTGGCGATCCGTGCCGTTGTTTACAGCGACACCCAGGGAGGCTGGGTGGACAATGTCCCCGCGACGTTCGTGCCCAGCGGCGAGGTGGTCGACCGCAACAATGTCGCCGGGTTCGGTCCGCCTCTCACGGGTGCCGACTCGGTCGCGGTCGCGCGCAACGACGCCCTCGTGCAGGACGACTGGAACGAGGCGTCCTATCGCGGCGGCCGCATTGGCGCCGCCTGGGCCCTGAGCGACAACTGGGATGTGCTGGTTCAGCACACGTCGCAGACGCTCGAGGCGGAAGGGTCGTTCATTGTCGATCCCAACCTGGACCAGGACAACGCCACGGCGCGGTTTTCCCCCGAGTACAACCGGGACAGTTTCGGCCTGACCACGTGGACGCTCAACGGACGTCTCGGCCAACTGGACCTGATCTACACCGGGGGCACGTTGAGCCGCGATATCGATAGCATCATCGACTATACGCACTACAACAACGGTGGCGGCTATATCACCTACTACCTCTGTAGCGGCAACGTCTACGATGCCACGGATGTCAACAACTGCTACGACCCGACCAAGCAGTACACGGAGGTAAGCACCAACGCCCGAACCACCCACGAGATCCGGGTCACCACGGATCCCGATCGACGGATGAGATTGCTGGGCGGCCTGTACGTCAATGACGTGGAAACCAACCACGTGGGCGATTTCCAGTATGCCTCTTCCAATCCGGCCTTCGCCGAGCACGTCAGCAGCTACTACAACGACAATTCCGGCGACGGATTCCAGCTCGGCAACGTCACCGTTCCCACGGAGGGAGTCAACACGTCCGGGCCGCGCAGCCCGTTCACGACGTTCTTCAACGATTTCACCCGCACCGAGGAACAGGTAGCGCTTTTCGGCGAAGTGGCAATGGACATTTCGGATACCGTGTCGGTATCTCTCAGTGCCCGATACTACGACCTCTCCACGAAGCTGGCCGGTGCGGCCAACTTCTCGTTCGGGTGCCGTTACGGTATCGAGCCGCAGGGTTTCGGCAACTCGGTGAGGACGGTGGATGGGCGTTGCAACAGCCACGCGTTCAGCAACGACGTGACGGCGCGCCTTGTGACGTTGGGCCAGTACAACGAGAGCGGCAACGACAGCGTGATACTGAACGCCCGCAGCCCGAACGGCGCCCGGGACATGTTCCGGGGCGGCGGCAGCAACCAGGCGACGCTGGCCGCGATCAAGAGCGGCCACCTTGACATCGAGCACCTGCAGCCCGACGGCTCCGTCAATGAGACCGACACGATCATGAAGGCGTCGATCAGCTTTCAGCCGACGGAAAACATGATGCTCTTCGCATCCTACGCCGAGGGCTACCGTCCGGCCACTGCGAACCGCAACGCCGGTCAGCTCTCGACGAACCAGTCGGGGGTCTACCAGAACTACGTGGTGCCCGTGGTGGCGCTGAGTGACGAACTGTCCAGTTTCGAAGTCGGCGCAAAGGGCGAGTTGCTTGACGGGTTCCTCCACCTGCACGCGACCGTGTACCGGAACACGATCAATGAACTTCAGGTGTCGCGCTTCGACCCGTCCAACGTCGCGTTCCTTTACTTCATCGAGAATGTGGGCGATGCCCAGAGCAGCGGCCTGGACGTGGACTTCCAGTGGGCGGTCAGCCACCAGCTAATGGTGTCGGGTTCCTTCAGCCTGCTTTCCACCGAACTGACGCGCCTGAACCCGCAACTTCAGGGGATCGCCGTCCCGGTGGGGAGCGAACTGCCGCTGGCGCCAGCTTTCGCCGGCAACATCAGGGTGCGTTACAGCTTCGATGTCAACGCCATAGGGGGCAGTGCCTATCTGCTTGGCAGCCTGAGTTATCGAACCGAACACCTCTCCGGCATCGTCGGCAACGCGGAGTTCATGGATGACACGATCTTTCAACAGTCCGGCAGCTACTCGGGCCTGGAGTGGCAGGACGAGGGTGGCACCTTCGGCACCGTCGAGATTGACTCTCGGTTGCCGAGGAACTCGCGTTTCGTCAATCCCGCCGCAACGACCGTGAACGTGGCCTTCGGCATTGAGCAGGAGCAGTGGGAAGGATGGGGTGCCGAGCTGTTCGTCAACAACCTGACCAATGAAGATGGGCAGATCGCGCAGGTCGCGGCCCACTACACGCCGTTTGTGAGTGTACAGAGACCGCGCACCATCGGTTTCAGGATCTTCTATGAGCTCGACTGACCGCTGCCCGGCCGGCGGGACGTAACGAGCGGAGGCGAGTCGGCGGCCGGGCGACAGGTGCCCAGCCCTTCCGCTGCTGTCAGCGTGTCCGAAAGCGATCCGGTCGTACGGCAGGCGCAGCGCCTGCTCGGTGATGGCGCGCCCGCTCGGGCGGCGCGCCTGATGGGCCAGGTTCTCGCGAAGGAACCGGACAACATCGAGGCGCAGTACGCGCTCGCCGTCGCCCAGCGCCATCAGCACCAGTGGACTGCCTCGCTCGCGACGCTGGCCGGGATTCTTGAATCAAGGCCCAGCTTCGGTCGCGCGCACCAGGAAACGGGCTACAACTACATCGCCCTCGAGAATTTCTCCCGTGCCGGCGCGGCGTTCGAGCGCGCGATCGCCGCCGACCCGTCGCTGGTCAACAGTTGGAAGTGTCTTGCCAAGCTCTACCACGACGATGGCAACGCGGAACGCCTGAAGGCTGTCGTGGAACAACTCGCCTTCCTGGAATCGTTGCCGGCCGAACTTCTTGCCGTCATCAGCTACCTGTCCGACAACCGCCTGGCGGACGCCGAGCGCCTGTGCAAGCACTTCCTGCAATCCAACAGGACCCACGTCGAGGGAATGCGGCTTCTCGCGGAAATCGCGACACGCAACAGGACGTTCGACGAGGCCGAGTTCCTGCTCGAGAGTTGCGTCGAGTTCCACCCGTCGCACCGGGAAGCGCGCATCCAGTACGCCAACATCCTGATGCGAATGCAGAAGTTCGCGAAAGCGTTCGAACAGGCGGAGCAACTGCTGGCCGAATACCCCGACGACGAGAACCATGTTCGCGCGTTGTATGCGGCCGCCTGCGCGGGCGTCGGCAGGAATGCCGCGGCCATCGAAGCCTACGAGCGCCTGATGCGGCATCACCCGGACAACCACTTCTTCCCGGTTTCGCTCGCGCATGTGCACAAGTCGGACGGCCAGATCGAGGAGGCCGTGGCGCTTTACCGGGAGGCGTACCGGATCAAGCCGGACCACGGCGACGCCTACTGGAGCCTGGCGAACACGAAGTCCCACGAGTTCGCAGACGATGAACTGGCGCGGATGGAATCCCTGGCGACGGACGCGGCCACTGGCGAAAACGACCGTATCCAGGTCTGTTTCGCCCTCGGGGACGCCTATGAGCAAAAGCGGGATTACGAACGGTCATTCGAGTTTTACCGGCAGGGCAACGACCTCAAGCGGCCGGCGACCTATCACGATGCCAGGCACCTGCAGGTAAGAATCGACAGCCAGATCGAAATCTGCACGGGAGAACTCTTCGCCCGCCGACAGGGCGTTGGGTTCGACGCGCCGGATCCGATCTTCGTGGTGGGGCTGCCACGTGCCGGGTCGACCCTGCTGGAGCAGATCCTGTCGTCCCATTCGGCGGTGGACGGCACGATGGAGCTTCACAACATCCTGAATCTCGCCAAGCGCCTGCGGGGCCGGGACGTGCCGGATGCGCCGCCCAGGTATCCCCGCATCCTGGACGAGATCGAGGACGATCTGTTCCTCAGGTTCGGCGAACAGTTCATCGAGGACACGCGCGTCTACCGGGGAACCGCTCCGTTCTTCGTCGACAAGATGCCGAACAACTTCTTCCACATCGGCCTCATCAGGCTCATCCTGCCCAACGCGAAGATCATCGACGCACGGCGGCATCCCATGGCCTGCTGCTTCAGCGGCTACAAGCAGTTATTCGGGGAGGGCCAGGAGTTTTCCTACGGACTGCACGAGATCGGCAACTATTACCGACAATACGTCAAGCTCATGGATCATTGGGATGAGGTGCTGCCTGGCTTTGTTCTGTGCGTGCAGCATGAGGCCGTGGTCGACGACCTCGAAGGACAGGTGCGACGCATTCTCGACTTCTGTGGCCTGCCGTTCGAGCAGGCCTGCGTCGACTACCATCAGACCGAACGCAGCATCCGCACGCCCAGTGCCGAGCAGGTTCGCCAGCCCATCTATCGCACGGGGCTGGCACAGTGGCGGAACTACGAAGCCTGGCTCGACCCGTTGAAGGAGGCGCTGGGGCCGGAGGTGCGAGCGCGTTACGGGATCGACTAGCCCGCAGCCTTTACAGTGAGCCGCTCCGCAGAATCCGTATCCGGGATCTCTGCCCACAGCGTGTGATCGGCGTCACTCCATCCGTACGTCCGGTGCGAGCGCGGCGTTCAGGACGCGCTGCGCGAAGATCGCATTGACGCCGATGCGGTTGCTCCTGACCGTGAGCGCACGCATGTTCGGATGCAGGCGGCGGCGCGTGTTGGCGATCAGTGCGCGGTAGTGTTCCAGGCCTTCCGGGCGGTGACCGTACAGGAGCCATAGTTCGCGCCAATCGGTCGCAAAACCCCGCATCAGTGAGACATAGGTGGCGACGAGTTGCGGATCGTTGTCGGGGTTCCCCGCAAAGTCCGCGATCAGGTCCTCGATGAGGGCAGCGCATTCTCCAGGCGCCATCACCGGCAGGCTGGCGAATCTCTCGGTTCTGAGCGAGACCGGCTTGCCGGGTTCGAAGGCGATGAACGTGGCGTTCCTGGACGTTTCTGACGGGTCGCGTTCTTCCACGGCATGCACCATGTTCCAGAACCGCGACGAGCCCCCGGTGTCGATCACCAGGTGTACGCGGTCCCGCCCGCTCGGGTTGACGACCCGGTGGCGCCGCCAGGAGTCGAAGATCCAGCAGTCGCCCGGGCGCATGTGCAGACTCGCCGTCCCGCAATGGAATATCACCGACGGGTCCGTGATGACGGGAATGTGAATGCGGACGCGGCTGAACCAGTGGTAGTTGAAGTCGACGTGCAGGTTGAGCTCCGAGCCGGCGTCGATCTTCATCAGCCGGGAGCGGGAGAGGACTTCCCCGAAACTCGCCATCACCTGCCGCATGTACTCGCATTCGGCCAGGTGCGGCGTCGGTTTCTTCTCGCCCTCGAACGAGTCGTTGTCCCCGCCGTCGCTGGAAATGAGCGCGATCGCGGAGTTGCCGGGCAACCCACTCGGGTGCGCCATCCATCGATCCGGTCCGAACTGCCGGACCTCCTCGGCCAGCCTCTCGGCGTCGAACCGGAACGGAAGGCGGATGAAGGGCTTGCCGAGGCGCATCACATCGCCTTCGCGGAGACCGGGATCTCGTAGCCGAGACCGTCGAAATCGGACCGGTAGAAGTCGTTCACCAGGCTGAGCAACTCGTCGTCATAGTAGGTCGTGTAGTCGCGATGGTCAGTGGCGTTGCTGTGCGGGAGGCTCCCTGGGGAGATGCCGATGCGCCGGCACACCTCGCCGAACGACCGCTGCAGGTCCTCGAACCGACCGATGAAATCCATGCCGGGTTCGCCGTCCGCATCGACCAGCATGTCCCATTGCGGCCGAACCAGTGCCCGTGCCCGAAACCGGGGCACTTCGATTGCCCGTTTCATGAACGCCGTTTCGCGGCCCCGGTAGTCGCGGTTTCGCCGGTTGAGCATCGCGCATACCGATACGAATCGGTCGTAGGGGTTGCGCACGAAGGCGAACTTGAAGTAGTCGCGGCACATCGCCTCGGGCAGGTGGGCCCGCACCTGCCGCAGGGTGAGGTGGCCATGGCCCACACGCGCGAGCGCGGCGACGGGTAACCGTATGCGCTCCGTCAGCGACTGCTGCTGCCAGTCATCGTCGCCCAGGCACCCCCGCAGGGCTTCACGCACCGCATGGGTGCCGGTTCTCGGCACGGCGAAGAACATGAAGCGGTGCCGATGGGAGACGATCATGGCTGGTCGGGCCTCTCTCCCATGATGTGTACGGGTGCGAGAAAGCCGTCGCCCCTGAAGCGCGCCCCCGGGGTGTTCGAACCATCTTGGGCCACCTGATTCATGGCGTGCCGCTCCCGTAGTTCAGAGGCAGGGATAATGGCGGCGTCGGTGAGACTGTCAAGCGCCAGTCGCGACCTGGCCGACGCCAGCCCCGACAAGCTTCCAGGCATAGTCGACGGCATGCCCCAGCGACTCGGTGAACGCCTCGCCCCGCCATGCGATATCGAAGGCGGTGCCGTGATCGACGGATGTGCGCACGATGGGGAGTCCGATGGTGGCGTTGACGGCGGACTCGAAGCTCGCGAGCTTCATCGGGCCGTGGCCCTGGTCGTGGTACATGCACACGATGCCATCGAACCGGTCGCGGTGAATCGCCTGGTAGAAGACCGTGTCGGCAGGATGGGGACCGGAGGCGTCGATGCCGTCCCGCCGCGCCGCCTCGATGGCGGGTGTGATGATCTCGGATTCCTCCGTGCCGAACAGGCCGTTCTCGCTCGCGTGGGGATTGAGGCCGCACACGGCAATACGTGGCTGGGGCAGGAAGCGGGACAGCGTGCGGTGCGTCAATCCGATCACGGATCGCACCCGCGGAAGGCTCACGCAACGGATCGCTTCAGACAGCGGCACATGGGTGCTGACGTGGGTTACTGCCACGTCCCGGGTCGCGAGCATCGGACAGAACTCCCGGGCGCCGCACAATGCGGCGATCAGCTCCGTGTGGCCGATGAAATCCGGATCGCTTTCGCGCGTCGCGTACTTGTTCATCGGCATCGTAACGATACCGGCCACCCGGCCCGAGAGTGCGTCCCGCGTGGCCGCTTCCACGTAGTCCCGCGCCGCGGCGCCGGCCCTGGCGTTGAGCCGTCCCGGCGTCAGGTCGGCCGCATCGAGGCGTTCGAGGTCGACGACATTGAGATACCCCGATCGCAGATCGGACGGATGCGCGACCGCGCGCCAGCGAAGGTCGAGGCCCAGCAGGTCCGCGCCGGCGTCGAGAATGGCCGCGTCGCCGTAGACGACAGCGGCGTTATCCAGCAGCCCCTCGGAGAACCGCCGCAGGACGATCTCGGGCCCGACGCCGGAGGCATCGCCCATCGTGATAGCCATGGGTGGTGGTGAATTCGGGTTCAATGGGCGGTCCCTGCGCCTGGCCGGGTACGGGAGGTTAACAGGTTCGCCTTGCCGCACCTGCGGTAGTGTCTCAAACTGAGACGCTCACGGACGGTCAGGTCCGTTTACCACCAATCCCCGGTACCAGCGGAGGTAGCCAATTGATCCCCGTTGTCCTCGACACGGATATCGGCACCGACATCGATGACACCTGGGCGCTCGCCATGCTGTTGAACTCGCCCGAGCTTCAACTGCGGGCAGTTGTCGCCAGTCATGGGGATGCGCGCTACCGTGCCCTGCTCGCCCGGAAGTTCCTGGAAAGCGTCGGCCGCGGGGACGTGCCCGTTGGGGAGGGCGTCGCGGACGGCCTGCTCCCCGCTGATCGCCGCGGCCAACAAGCGTGGCTCGCCGGCTACGAGCCGGCAAACCACGATGGGTCCTCTCGAACCGAGGGTGCACAGCTCCTGGTCGAGACCGTGATGGCGTCGCCGGAGCCGGTCACGGTGTTGTGCATCGGTCCGGCCAGCACGACGGCCGCCGCCTTGGCAATGGCGCCCGAAATCGCCGGCAGGGCGCACTTCGTCGGCATGCACGGCGCGGTCCGCCGCGGCTATGGCGGCAGCCCCAACCCGGTGCCCGAATACAACGTGTTCCAGGACGTCGCCGCTTTCCGAGCTGTCCTGGCCGCGCCCTGGCCGGTCACACTGACACCTCTCGACACCTGCGGCATCGTGGCGCTCGATGGCGACGAATACGCCGCCGTCCGCGACGCGGATACGGCGCCGATGCGCAGCGTGATGGCGAACTACCGGGCGTGGGCGAAGGCGATGGGCCGCCCTGAACTGGCCGAGCAACGCAGCACGACGCTGTTCGACACCGTGGCCGTCTACCTCGCTTTCGCAGACCACCTGCTTGAGATGGAGACTATTCGCCTGGCCGTGCGCGATGACGGTCTGACCTTCGAGTCCGCGGATGGCCGGCCTGTGAACGCCGCCATGGGCTGGCGCGATCTGCCGGCGTTCCGTCGATTGCTGATCGACCGGCTGGCCGGCACGGCCTAGCCATCCGGTTGCTCCGGGTGGAGCGCACTTGCACCTGTATGAACATACATATACCGTTGTACATGCGGTGGGAAACAGGGCGCGATGAATCGAAAACAGTTCCACAAGGGTCGCGGTGCGGTATCCAATCCGGCCGGCCGTTTCGACGCCGAGCGCAGCGAGGTGGTGGATGACGGCTGGTCCTCGCCGGAAACGGAGGAGTTTCCCTCATCCCCGCCGAGGACGTCTTTCTTCCCGGACAAAACGAAGAACCTCATCGCGAGGAACACTTCGCCGGACATTCCTTTCGACCAGTCGATCAACGCCTACAAGGGTTGCGAGCACGGTTGCGTCTACTGTTTCGCGAGGCCCACGCACGCCTACCTGGACCTGTCGCCGGGACTCGATTTCGAAACGAAGATCTTCTACAAGACCGACGTCGTGGCGCGCCTCGAGGAAGCCCTCGACCATCCGCGCTACGTCTGCTCAACCATTGCCATGGGCACCAATACGGATCCCTACCAGCCGGCGGAGAGGCGTTTTCGCATCACCCGGCAGGTACTCGAGACGCTGCTCGCCTATCGCCATCCCGTCAGCATCACGACCAAGGGTTCGCTGGTGCTGCGGGACCTCGACCTCCTGCGGCAACTGGCGGAACAGGGCCTGGTTTCGGTCATGGTGAGCATCACCACGCTGGACAATGCGCTGAAGACGAAGCTTGAGCCAAGAACCGCATCACCCGCGGCCCGGCTGCGCATCGTCGAGGCGATGGCGGATGCCGGCGTGCCCGTTGCCGTCATGGCGGCGCCGATGATCCCGATGATCAACGACCGCGAACTCGAAGCGATCGTCGAAGCGGCGGCCAACGCCGGGGCCGGCACCATCCGCTACATCCTGTTGCGGCTGCCGTTCGAGGTGAAGGACCTCTTCAGGGAGTGGCTGGGCGAACACTACCCCCTGAAGGCGGAGCACGTGATGAACCGTGTGCGCGATATGCGCGGCGGGCGGGATTACCAGTCCGAATGGGGGACGCGAATGCGGGGGGAGGGCGCCTTTGCCGAGTTGCTGGCGAAACGCCATGCGATCGCGACGCGCAAGCACGGCGTGGACCAGGCACTGCCGGAACTCAGGACCGACCTTTTCCGCCCCAAGAGACGGCAGCGGCAGATGGAGTTATTCTAGAGAGGCTTGGAGGAAGAGAGAAAATCAATGTCACTCACACCGATGCACCTGGGCCACGTGGTCATGCGGGTTCGCGAACTGGAACGTTCGGTCGACTTCTACACGCGAATCATGGGCCTTACCATCATGGTGAAGTCGGAACGCGCCTGCTTCATGTCTGCCAACACCGACAAGTCCCACGAACTGGCCATCTTCGAGCTGGGGCCCGACGCCCCCGGACCGGACCAGACGCGGGTCGGCCAGGCGCACATGGCGTGGCAGATGAAGACGTTCGAAGACCTGCAGGAACTGTACGACAGGCTCAGGGAAAACGAGATCCGCATCAAGCACATCGCTGACCATGGACTCTCCCTTGGCGTCTACCTGCTCGACCCCGACGACAACGAGATCGAGATCTACTACGAGTTGCCGAGGTCCAAGTGGCAATGGTCGGAGAGATCGGGCCCGTTCGGCGGATCATTTCCGCTCAGGCTTCGGGAACCGGAGGAGGCCCTGGCTGACTGACTCGCCCTTCGCAGGGGCCGTCGATCTACCGGTAGGACACAAGACCGTCCGCGTCGCCGTGACGGCGGACGGTGGGCTCGAATTGTGGCTCAACGGCTGCCTGCGCAAGCGGCGCGAACGCTCCGATCGGGATCCGCTGTACGTGTGGACCAATGTCGAGTTGTACTGGGAAGAGCACCGGTACGTCGAAGCACGCTATTTTCGGGATGGCCGGCTCGAGGTCGCGGTGAACGGCGACAGGGTACTCGAGGAGCCCGCTTTCGGGCTTGCGGTGTCCGATGCGTGATCCCGGTGGGTCAGGCGCGTGACGGCTGCAAACCCTCCACGGGCGTTCTGCGGATATCGGCAACGATGTTGTACACGCACGGCACCAGCACCAGGGTGATGACGGTCGCGAACAGGATGCCGAACGCGAGCGACACCGCCATCGGAATGACCATCTGCGCCTGCATGGACGTCTCGGCGATCATCGGCGCCAGTCCGAAGAACGTCGTGAGCGAAGTGAGCAGAATGGGACGCAGGCGGGCCGCGCCGGACTGAATCGCCGCCTCCATGGGCGACATGCCGCTCGCTGCCGCCCTGTTGACGAAGTCGATCATGATGAGGCTGTCGTTGACGACGACCCCGGACAGCGCGATGAAACCGATGATCGATACCGAGTTGAGGGCGAGGCCGAGAATCATGTGGCCGATCACGGCGCCGACGATGCCGAACGGGATGGCGCTCATGATGATCAGCGGCTGGATGTAGGAGCGTAGGGGAATCGCGAGCAGCGCGTAGATCCCGAACAGCGCCGCCAGGAAGGCGTAGCCGAGTTCGTTCAGTCCCATGCGTTCGGCCATCGAGCTGCCCGTCAGCTCGAAGCTGACCCCGCGGTGGCGGAGCAGAAGGTCCGGAATGAAATTGCGCCTGATCTCGTCGACGATCCGGGTGGGTTCCGCGACATTCGTATCCGCGTTTGCCCTCACCGTGATGGAGTTGCGTCCGTCCAGCCGCTGCAGCGCATTGTAGCCGCGCGCCGTGTCGTACTCGGCGACCGCGTCGAACGGGAGTTCGCGGCCGTCCGGCATGCGGAACCACATGTTCTCGAGGTTGCCGACCGATTGGCGCTCCGAACGCGGATAGCGCACCATCACCCTTATTTCGTGACTGTCGCGCTGGATGCGTTGCACTTCCGCCCCGTAGAAGGCCTCGCGCACCTGGCGCGCGACGTCCGCGAGTGTGACGCCCATGGCTTCCGCTTCCGGCTTGACCCTGAGCTTGATCTCCTCGGGCCCGGCTGCGGAGGAGGTGCGGACTTCGAAGACGCCCTCAAAGGTGCGCAGGTGATCGGCGAGTTCCTCGGCGGCGGCCTCGACGCGTTGATAGTTGTTGCCCAGCAACGCCAGTTCGATGTTCGCCTGGCCGCCCATTCGCATGGAGGAAGAGAACTTCAATTCCTTGGTTCCAGCGACTTCGCCGACCTTTTCCCGCCACCTGTTTTCGACGTCCTTCAGCGTCACGGGCCGTTGGCCGCCCTTGGCCAGTTCCACCTGTATGGACGCTCTTGTCCCGTCGGTGACATAGGCGAACATGTTCTCGGCCACGTCGATGTCGGTTCCGGTTTCGGCCTTGATCTCCTCGTTGATTTCGCGCAGGGCCCCATCCATGCGCTGCACGATGTCGAGGATCAGGGCATCGGGGGCACCTTCATGCAGTTCGACCTCGGCCCTGACGAAGTCGCTGTCGATCTCCGGAAAGAACACGTAGCGCAACGTGCCGCTCGTGACCACGCCGAACACGAGGATCAGCAGGCTGACGAAGAACGCGAGCGTCGCGTAGCGGTACGAGATCGCCCTGCGAAGGAACGGCTTGTAGACGCGTTCCGAAAACCGCTTCAGGTTGCGGTCCACCCAGTCGGCGACACCCGCCTTGCGCCCGTGGGAGGATCGCATGACGGCGAGGTGCGACGGGAGGATGAGTTTCGACTCGATCAGCGAGAACAGGAGGCAGAAGACCACCACCCAGGCGAGCGATTCGAACAGGGGTTCCATGCGCGAGCGGACCAGCAGCATCGGCGCGAAGGCGACCATGGTCGTCAATACGCCGAAGGTGGCGGGAATCGCCACCCGCCGCGCGCCGGCGACGATGGCATTTAGGTTGTAGCCGCGCTCCTCGGTGTAGGTATAGGCGCTCTCGGCGATGATGATGGCGTCGTCCACCACTATCCCCAGCACGAGAATGAACGCGAACAGGCTCATGATGTTGATGGACACGTCCACGAACGGAAGCGGCAGCATCGCCATCGCGCCAAGGAACGCGACGGGAAGGCCGACCACCACCCAGGCCGCGATCTTCATGTGCAGGAAGATGCCGAGAATGGCCAGCACGAGCAGGCCGCCGAGCGCCATGTTCTTCAGCATGAGGTTGAGCCGGCCTTTCAGGTAGTAGGTCCTGTCTGACCAAGCGGTGAGTTCGACGCCGTCCGGCAGGGTCGATTGCCGTGTTTCGATGAAACGGTGGGCCGCCTCGCTGATCGCTATCTCGTTGCTGGTCCTGTCCCCCATCACGTCGATGCCGAAACTGCGCTCGCCGTTGAAGAACGAGTAAATCTCGACTTCGACGAATCCGTCGCGAATGGTCGCGATGTCGCCGAGCCGCACCCGGGTTCCATCCGGCTGCGTCAGCAGGACGATGTCCTCGAACTGGGCGCCGGTATACGCCTGGCCCTTGGTCCTGAGCCGTATCTGCCCGGCTTCTGACTGGATCGAACCGCCCGGCATGTCGATGGACCACTGCCGTATGGTCTGGGCGACCTGGCCCAGGGTCAGTCCGTACTGGCGCAGCGTCTGCTCGGGGACTTCGATGGATATCTCGAACGCGCGTGAACCGGTCACGTCGGCCATGGGTACCTCCGGCAGCGCCGCGATCTCGTCGCGCAGATCCTCCGCCAGTTCCTTCATCGAAGGCTCGTCCAGGTTCCCGTGGACCTGGATGAGCAGGACTCCGAACTTGTGCTGGCGCTTGGAGATGACGGGTCTCTCGGTTTCCGCCGGGAATGTCGAGATGCTGTCGATGGCCACCTTCATGTCGTTGGCGACCGTATTGATGTCGTAGCCATATTCGACTTCGGCGACGACCCGACCCGTGCCTTCCATGGCGGAGGATCGGATCTCGGCAATGCCCGGGATCGACTCGATCGCCTGTTCGATCTTGACCACCACGCCCTCCGCGACCTCCTGGGGCGCCGCGCCGCGATAGGGCACGGATACGGTGATCTCGTCGGAGCCCATCTCCGGAAAGCTCTCTTTCTTGACGATGAAGAGCGACCAGATACCCGCGCCGAGGATGCAGAACATCAGCAGGTTCGCCGCCACGTGGTTGCGCGCGAACCATCCGATCAGGCCGCGCGCTTCGGGCGGCACGTGCGGGGCCTGGGTTTCAGCCATCGAGGCGAACTCTCATTCCGGGCAACGGATGGTCGATGGGCGTGGTCACGTAGATCTCGCCGTCCGCCACGCCGCGGTCCAGGTATGCGAGGTCCTCGTCGGTGCGTACCACGCCCACGGTGCGTGGCTGTATGGTGGAGTTCGAGTCCACCACCCACAACGTCGTTCCCCGGGACAGGGCGTGCCTGGGCACAGCGATCAGGTTGCCTCCGGGCAGTCCGGCGATCGCTGCGGTAACGAACGTCCCCATGCGTAGCGGCTCCCGTCCGATACCCGCGAGGTCGTAGGGGTCGTCGATTTGCGCGACGACGTAGAGCACCCTGCTGCTTGCGTCGAAGACGCCCTCCGATCGCACCACGCGCGCGTCCCACTCGAACAGTTGATCGCCGATCGTGGCGGCGAGCAACACGGGCAATTCGCCGCCGGCATCCAGTTCTCCGAGGTCAAGGAAGCGCAGGTCCTTCTGCGTCACCGGCAATCGAACCTCGGCGAGGTCCACGGCGAACGTGCGGGCGAGCTGCGCGCCGACGTTCACGTATTGGCCGACGTCGGCGAGTTTCTCGCGCACCATGCCGTCGTAGGGCGCGCGGATGACCGTTCGCCGCAGGTCCTCCTCGACCTTTTCCAGTTCCGCTTCCCGCGATTCCAGTTCGGCCAGCGCCTGCTGTAGCTGCGGCTTGCGCAATGTGAGTTCCGATGCCGGTCCGGAAGCGGCGTTGAGTTCCCGCAGGCGCTCCCAGTCTTCGAATGCATAGCCGGCCAGGGCGTTTTCGGTGGCGACGGCCGTGCGGGCCCTCGCCACCTCGGCACGCGCGCGCTTCACCACCGTCTCGTAGTTGCGCGGGTCGATGCGGATCAGCACGTCCCCCCGCGCGAAAAAGCCGCCGCTGACGAAGGCGGGAGACACTTCGGAGATCTGGCCGGACACCTCGGACACCAACGTCGTCTGCGTCCGCGGCGACACCAGGCCCCGGGACCTGACGACGAACTCAATGGGCTCCCGCCTGGCCGTCGCCACGGTCACCAGCAACGCGGGTTTCGGAGCGGCTTCCTTCGCCGAGTCCGGCCGGCCCTGGATCATCGCGAACGACGCGACGACCGCCGCGACGATGAACGCCACCGGCAGGATGATCTTCAATATGCGCGTCATGTTGAGGGGGATTGCGGTCTCCAGGCGGAATTCGCCGAACGCTGAATGATAGCCAAAAAGGTCAGTCAGATTGCCGTGCCGCGATCAATGATCGTTGGTGTCACCCAATACCAGTGATTCGACCCGTGGGGATTGGACAGGACGGATTCGGACTCCAGGCCTTGTTCCTGGACGGCGCGACAGGGTTCGACCCGGACTGGTGTCAGATCCTTCCCTTGTCGAGATCCAGCCGACCTCGGGACAGGTTCAGGCGCAACACGTCGCTCGCGCCCTCGGCCAGGCGCATGGCCCGAACGCGGCGATACAGCGTCTCCAGCGGATGCCCCACCGTCAGCGCCCTGCCACCCACGAGTTGAATGGCCGTGTCGACGACTTCGCCTACGGTTTCCGTCGCGAAGACCTTGCACGCGATGGCTTCGTTCACCGTGTTCTCGCCGGCGTCCGCGAGCCTGGCGGTCCGGTACACCATGCTGCGCGCGGCGTAGGCCTTGATGCGCAGGTCGGCGTAGCGCAGCCGGACGCCCTCGCGGCTGCCGAGGGAAGCGCCGCTGCGATGCGGAGCGGTCAGATGCGCCGTGAGGTGCTCGAGCACCCACCGCATCAGGCCGACGGACTCTGCGGCGAAGGCGATGCGCGTGTCGCCGATCTGCCGGAGGGCGCGGGGCAGGCCCTCGCCGGGTTTGCCCACTATGTGCGCTGCGGGGACCTGGACGTTGTCGAACTCGAACCAGGCATGGTGCGTGCCGTCGAGCGAGTCGAAGACCTGTTTTGTGCGAACTCCTCCCGCGTCGGTGTCGATCACAACCATGGCGGGGCCTCCGCCCTCGACTTCCACCAGCGCGGCGAGGAAGTCCGCCTGCGCACCGCCGGTCACATAGGACTTCTGGCCATCGATCGTCAACGTGTCGCCCTGGATGCGTCCGCTCGTGGGATGGGGGGCGTCGTCGGGTTCGGTGAAGGCGAAGGCACTGCGTTTCTCACCGGCCATGAGCGGGGCGAGGTGGCTGCTCGCCAGGGGTTCGCCCACGCCCGCCAGCACGCCGGGACCGGGACCGAAGACGGGCAAATGGGACAGGTTGTGGCTTGCCAGCGTGTCCCGTGCCACGGTCATGGCCAACGTGCTCGCCTCACTGCCGCCGAAGGCCCTTGGCTGGGTCATGAAGAACAGCCCGGCCGCTTTCGAGGCGTCGATGATCCGTTTCCGGCTGGCGGGAAACTCGGTTGCAAGGGGAGCCAGCACGTCCCGCGCGAAGGCATCCGCCTCGTCGCGCAGTCGCGACAGTTCCGGCGTCAGCAGTTCGGGCACGTCATGCGGCTACGACGTCTGCCACATCAGGAGGGCGATGATGACGAAACTCAAGAGCACCATGGCGGTGAATGCGCTGACCAGGTACGCCTCCCGCGTGGCGTATCGCTGCACGCGCGCCTCGACTTCTTCGGATTCCTGCGCGGACGTCGCCGAGGTCAGTCGATAGCGCGTCAGACCGTCGCGTTTCGGCAGGCGGACGAAGAGTTCGGGCGTTGCGTCGAGGCGATCCTTCACTTCGATCATGGAAATCCCGGTGCTGCGCGCGATCTGTTGCGGGTGCAGGGCGACGCCGGACTCTTCCCGGAACGCCCGGTGGATCGCGAGAATGCGGCGCGACTTGCCCCAGTATCGCGGCGTCAGCATGGCGCGCAGCCGGCGGCAGCCGTCGGGGAGTGTTTCTTCATGGGCGCGATGATAGCGGTACGGCGTGCGCCGGGACAGTCACGCCGGGCGCGTGCCGTGGTATCGTCCGGAAGCCTTCAGCCGGGGAAGCTTCCCGACCGCTGAAGCGTAAGGAAGTGCCGGCCGTTACCCTTGTCGGCGGAGGCGTACTCGCATGCAAGTTTTGGTATCTTGATCGCATGATGCCCGCGAACGTCGATCTCGCCAATCCGGACCTGTACATCAATCGGGAGATCTCTTTTCTCCATTTCAACCGGCGCGTGCTGGAGCAGGCCAAGAACGCCGATGTACCGCTCCTTGAACGGCTTCGTTTCCTCTGCATCACGAGTTCGAACCTGGACGAGTTCTTCGAGATCCGGGTGGCGGGCCTGAAACAGCGGAACGCGCTTGGATCCACGCAGCGCGGCCCCGACAACCTGACACCTGCGGAACAGTTGCGCGCGATCTCGGCGGAAGCGCACGACCTCGTGGCCGAGCAGTACCGCGTGCTCAACGACATCCTGTTCCCTGTCCTGGAACAGGAGGGCATCCGGTTCCTCGGGAGCGAGCGGTGGGACAAGAAGCAGAATCGGTGGCTGAAGCGATACTTCAACTACGAACTGGAGCCCATCCTCACGCCTATCGGACTCGACCCGGCGCATCCGTTTCCGCGCCTCCTGAACAAGAACCTGACGTTCATCGTGACCCTGGAGGGCAAGGACGCGTTCGGACGCAGCAGCGGCATGGCGATCCTGCAGGCACCGCGGGCCTTGCCGAGGGTCGTGCGCCTGCCGGAAGGCAACGGTGCGACCACCTACGAGCTGGTGTTCCTTTCTTCGATCATCCACGCCTATGTCGACGAACTGTTCTCGGGCATGCGGGTCACCGGCTGCTACCAGTTCCGGGTGACGCGCAACAGCGATCTCTTCGTGGACGAGGAGGAGGTGGACGACCTCCTGCGCGCCGTCGAAGGCGAACTGCTTTCGCGCCGGTTCGGAGATGCGGTGCGCCTGGAGCTGGACGAGGACTGCCCGGCTGAGGTCGCGCATTTCCTGCAGGTGCAGTTCAACCTCGGCGACGACGATGTGTACCGGTGCGACGGCCCGGTGAACCTCACGCGGCTCAATACGATCCCCGACGAGGTTGCCCGTCCGGACCTCAAGTACGCCGGCTTCACGCCGCGGACGCTGAGCCGGATCCAGCGCGCCTCCGACCTGTTTTCGGCCATCCGCGAGGGAGACATCCTGCTGCATCACCCGTTCGACTCGTTCGTGCCGGTCATCGACTTCCTTCGCCAGGCGGCGTCGGACCCGGCGGTGCTGTCGATCCGCCAGACGCTGTACCGCACCGGCGCCGACTCGGCGGTTGTCAGCGCGCTGATCGACGCGGCGCGCAACGGCAAGGAGGTCCTGGTGGTTATCGAACTGCGCGCCCGTTTCGACGAGGCCGCGAACATCGAACTCGCCAACAGCCTGCAGGAAGTGGGCGCGCAGGTGGTCTACGGGGTGGTCGGATTCAAGACCCACGCCAAGATGTCCATGGTGATTCGACGTGAAGGCAAGCGCCTGGCGCGGTACGTCCACCTCGGAACGGGCAACTACCACATGCGCACGGCGCGGCTCTATACGGACTACGGGCTGTTCACCTGCGATCCGAAGATCACCGAGGACGTGCAGCGCGTCTTCAAGCAGCTCACGACCATGGGCAGCGCCGGCAAGCTCAAGAAAATGCTGCAGGCGCCGTTCACGCTGCAAAGCACCATGCATGGTCACATCGAAAACGAGATGGCGACCGCGGAAGCGGGCCGCCCGGCCCGGGTGATCGCGAAGATGAACGCGCTGATCGACCCGGAGACGATTCGCGCCCTCTATCGGGCATCCCAGGCGGGGGTCAAGGTGGACCTCATCGTGCGCGGCCTCTGTGCGCTCCGGCCTGGGGTCAAGGGTGTTTCGGAGAACATTCGCGTGACCTCCGTGATCGGCCGGTTCCTCGAGCACACGCGCGTGTTCTACTTCCACAACGACGGTGACCCGCTCGTGTACATATCCAGCGCGGACTGGATGCAGAGGAACTTCGTCGACCGTGTCGAGACGTGTGTCCCGATCGAGGACAAGGGACTGCGTGAGCGGTTGATGGACGACCTGCAGCTATACCTTGACGATACCGCCGCCTGGGAACTCAAGCCCGAGGGAGGCTACGAGCGCCGCAAGAACGGAGCCAGGCCTCTCATCGCCCAGGAACAGTTGCTGGAAACGGCGCGTTAGCCTCCCAGGCGGGCCGAGCACCCATCACGGACCGTCTTCGTGGTGCCGCCGCTGGCCTCAGCCTATCGCTTCGGAACCGTGAGTCGGATGGGCGACCACTGCAGGTACTCCGCTTCCTGTTCCAGGTCGAGCTGGGTCAGCGGATGCTGGCTGATCCAGTTCCTGGGAAAAGACAGCCGGATAAAGTCGTCTTCGGCACGGACCTCGAAGGGCGGCAGCGCCATTTCCGACCGGCTGCGGTGCAGAACCACGGCGGTGCGGAGAAGTACGCACAGCTTGGCGAGGTCGAGTGCATCGACGAATTCCTCGGCCGGAAACTTGCGCCGGTGCGCGCGCACCAGGAGCGACAGCCGGTGCTGCTCGGAACGCGAGAAACCCGGCATGTCCATGTTGTCCAGCAGGTAGCCGCCGTGCTTGTGGTACTGGCTGTGGGCGATATCGAGTCCTATCTCGTGCAGCAGGGCGCTCCAGCGCAGCAGGGGGACGATGTGGGGATCGATGTCGTCCCAGTAGGGCGCGACCCGATCAAATAGATCCTGTGCCGTCGCTGCGACCCGCGCGGCGTGGTCCGCGTCGACGTTGAATCGGCGGGCGAGGTCGAGCACCGTCTTCTCGCGGATGTCCTGGTCGTGGATCCTTCCGAGGACATCGTGGAGCAGCCCTTCGCGCAAGGCGCCATTGGATACGGTCAAGCTGCGGATGCCGAGGGCATCGAACAGCGCGCGCAGTATCGCCACGCCGCCGGGGAATACCGGGGCGCGTTGGCTGTCGACGCCGACGAAGTCAAAGTTATCGACGTGGCCTGCCTCGATCATGCGTCGGATGATGTGATCCAGGCCGTCGGGCGTAATGTCCTTGCTGCCGAGCTCCGCTTCGATGATGTCGTGTACGGCGATGATGGTGCCGGAAGCCCCGACGGCGTTGTCCCAGCCGTGGGCGAGGAATATCCGCTCGATGATCTCGAATTCCTGCCGCGCGACGCGCTCGGCCGCCGCCATGCTGTCGGCGTCGATGCGGCCGCCCTCGAAGAACCTGTCGGAGAGATCCGCGCAACCGATGTACAGGCTTTCGGCGAGCAGCGGCTGGAAGTGCTGCCCCAGGATCAGTTCGGTGCTGCCGCCGCCGATGTCGATAACGAGCCGCGTGTCGTGGTTGTCTTCCAATGAATGCGACACGCCCAGATAGATCAGCCTCGCTTCCTCCCGGCCGCTGATGACCTCGACCTCGTGGCCCAGGATTTCCTCGGCGCGGGCGATGAACTGCTGGCTGTTGCGCGCCTTGCGAAGCGTATTGGTGCCGACCACGCGCACGTTGCGCGCCGGCAGTAGCCGGAGACGCTGGCTCAATCGTTCGAGGCATTCCAGCGCCCGGGCGATGGTCTTGGGGCTGAGCATGTTGGCGGGGCCCAGTCCCTCGGCCAGGCGCACCATTTCGCGGTGCTTGTCGACGACCTGGAGGCGGTCGCCCCAGTCGAGGGCGACGATGAGGTGAAAGCTGTTGGAACCGAGGTCCAGCGCTGCGTAGGTTTGCTTTGCGTCGTTTTGCGGACGGGCGCTGACTTCGGCCATCCGGGGAAATTCTACCCCCTTGCCGCAGATGCCGACACAGTTCGTGGAATGCCAGACCCGCTGGCCGGCATGCCCGGGACACCCGCGCGTCGGCCGTGCGGTAACATGGCGCCCATACCGGAGGGACACATGACGGAATTCCGCGAGCGGGAGTTTCGCGACGCAATGGGCCAGTTCTGTACCGGCGTCGTCATCGTCGCCGGCCTGGACGAGGGCGAAATGGCTGGATTCGCAGCCCAGTCTTTCGTGTCGCTGTCGCTGGAACCGCCGCTGATCGCGGTCTGCCCGGCGAAGTCGAGTACGAGCTGGCCAAGAATCCGCGATACGGGTCATTTCTGCATCAACGTGCTGTCGGACGATCAGCGCCGTGTCAGCGAAACATTCGCGCAGAGCGGCCAGGTTGCCGACATCGGCTGGCGCGCGGGCGTGTCAGGCGCTCCGATACTCCACGGCGTGCTGGCATACGTGGACTGTGCGCTGGACGCGGAGCATGACGCGGGCGATCACACCATCGCCATCGGTCGCGTTCTGGATGTCGACATTCTCAACGGATCGGGGAGCCCGCTCTTGTTTTTCAGGGGCGAGTACGGCGGTCTTTCCGGCGCATAGCCGCAGGGGCGGCTTCCGCGGGCGGCTTGCGGGCGCGCGGACGGAAACGGTATTTTGCTTAATCCTTCAGGCAGCGACAGCGAGGCATCATGACGGAGCGGGTTCAGCGGGGCGGATTGCGAGTGGCGAAAGCACTCGACGATCTCGTGGCGGAGAAGATGTTGCCGGAGACAGGCATCGGGTTGGACGCGTTCTGGAGAGGGTTCGAGTCCATCGTCGACGACCTGACCCCGAAGAACCGGGCGCTGCTCGCGACACGCGATGCGCTGCAGCAGCAGATCGACGCGTGGCACCTGGCCCGCAGGGGACAGCCGCACGACCCTGACGCTTACAAGGCCTTTCTTTCGGAGATTGGCTACATCGTTGCCGAAGGCGAGGACTTCGAGATCGCAACCGACAACGTCGATCCGGAGATCGCCTCCGTGGCCGGACCGCAACTCGTGGTCCCGGTGATGAACGCGCGGTACGCGCTGAACGCGGCCAATGCGCGCTGGGGGAGCCTCTACGATGCCTTTTACGGCACCGACATCATTGACGAGACACCGGGACGGGAGAAAGGCGACAGCTACAACCCGGCCCGGGGCGAACTGGTCGTGGAACGGACTGCCGGCGTCCTGGACCAGATCGTGCCGTTGGCACAAGGGTCGCACGCGGACGTGTCGAGTTATGGCTTGGATGCCTCGAACGGGAATCTCGCGCTCAGCGTGACGCTGTCGTCCGGCGACCGGACAGGCCTGGCCGATCCCTCGCAGTTCGCCGGCTTCGTCGGTGAAGAGGAACCGTCGGTCGTTCTGCTGCGCCACAACAACCTGCACATCGAGATCCAGGTTGATCGGGACCACGACGTGGGTGCCTCGCACGCGGCGGGAGTGAAGGACGTCGTGTTCGAGTCGGCCCTGACCGTCATCCAGGATTGCGAGGATTCGGTGGCTGCGGTCGATGCCGAGGACAAGGCGCTCGTCTATGGCAACTGGCTCGGGCTCATGCGGGGCGACCTGACCGAGACTTTCGACAAGGGCGGCCAGACCATCGTGCGCCGGCTGGCGCCGGATCGGACCTACACGGCGCCCGATGGCCAGTCGTTGACGTTGCCCGGGCGCAGCCTGATGCTCGTGCGAAACGTGGGCCATCTCATGACCAATGACGCGATCCTCGACAGCCAGGGCGGCGAGGTGTTCGAGGGCATTCTCGATGCGGCCATGACAGGCTTGGCGGCGGTGCACGACCTGCAGCGCAACGGCAGTTTCGTCAACAGCCGCGCCGGCAGCGTCTACATCGTCAAACCGAAGATGCACGGCCCGGAAGAAACCGCTTTCACATGCGAACTCTTCGACCGCGTGGAGGACCTCCTTGGCCTCGGCCGCAACACCCTGAAGGTCGGCGTGATGGACGAGGAGCGGCGCACGAGCCTGAACCTTCGCGAGTGCATTCGCGTTGCGCGCGAGCGGGTGGTGTTCATCAACACCGGCTTCCTCGACCGCACAGGCGACGAGATCCACACCAGCATGCAGGCGGGCGCCATGGTCCGGAAGGAACCGATGAAGCAGGAGACCTGGATCACCGCCTACGAGGACGCCAACGTCGACGCGGGGCTGGCCACCGGCTTCCCCGGCAGGGCACAGATCGGCAAGGGCATGTGGCCGAAGCCCGACGAAATGAAGGAGATGCTGGAAACGAAGTCCAACCATCCTTCCGCCGGCGCCGACTGCGCCTGGGTGCCGTCTCCCACGGCGGCAACGCTGCATGCGCTGCACTACCACGCGGTGGATGTCGCCGCCCGGCAGCGGGAGCTGACGTCTCGCCTGCGCGCGTCGGTGGACGACATCCTCAAGATACCCCTGCTGATGGGCGAGAACCTGTCGCCGGACGACGTGCAGGCGGAACTGGACAACAATGCCCAGGGCATTCTCGGCTACGTGGTGCGCTGGGTTAACCACGGCGTCGGCTGTTCCAAGGTGCCGGACATCAACGACGTGGGGCTGATGGAGGACAGGGCCACCTGCCGCATCTCGAGCCAGCACATCGCCAACTGGCTGCACCACGGCATCGTCAGCCACGCCCAGGTGCGATCGACCATGGAGCGCATGGCGGCGGTGGTGGACGGGCAGAACGCCGACGATGACGAGTACATGGACATGGCGCCGGCCTTCGACGACAGCCTCGCCTTCCAGGCGGCCTGCGACCTCGTCTTCAAGGGACTGGACCAGCCCAACGGCTACACGGAACCGATCCTGCACGCGCGGCGCCGGGAGTTGAAGGCGCAGCAGGGCTAATACAACCTCTCGGCCTGGTCTGGGCCGTAGTCGTCGGACGTGAAGTTGATCGGGTCGTAGGCCTCGCGTTTCGGGAGTTCGAGGTCGATTCCATTTTGTCCGACGATTCGGCGGATCGCTGTGCCGAGAGGTTCCTCATCAACGACTGCGGCTCGCAGTATGCGTCGTACGGTTTCCTCCAGCGAAAGGGAATCACGCTTCGCACGGGCCTTGAGTCGTGCCAGGGTCTCGTCTTCCAGACGGCGTATGCTCAGGTTTGCCACGTGTTGCTGCACCAGTTTCTCTTCGATTGGCGTGATGCCAGCGTTTTCTGAAAATGCCAGCACACCTGCTGGAACGGGTCCCGACCCGAGCAGCTAACGCCTGTGGCCTGACTCCGACAGCGTCCGCTAGATTCCGCCAGGTCAGGAGACCGAAGCTACTCGCCAGCGATAGCCGTAGCCCACTCCGGCAGCGCGCCCGGGTCGATGTCGAACACGACCAGGCCCAGCGTATAGACCACGCTCGCGATGACGAGCGCGCCGATCAGGTTGAGGAAGATTCCCGCCCGGGCCATCTGCGCGATGCTGATCCGGTTGCTGCCGAAGACGATGGCGTTCGGCGGCGTAGCCACCGGCATCATGAACGCGCAGGAGGCGGACATCGTCGCCGGGATCATGAGCACGAGAGGGTGCGTACCCGAAACCACGGCCACGGCGGCCAGGATCGGCAGGATCATCTCGGTGGTGGCCGTGTTGCTCGTCAGCTCCGTCAGGAATGTGAGCGACAGGCAGACCAGCAGGATAAGCAGGAACGTGGGCAGTTCGCCCGCCGCGCCGAACTGGCCCCCGATCATTTCGGCGAGGCCCGTTTGCTGAAAGCCGGTCGCCAGGGCGAAGCCGCCGCCGATCAGAAGGACGACGTTCCAGGGCAATCGGGGAATGACACCGGCGTCCTGCAAGCGCACCCGGCGTCCCTCCGCGTTGCGCGCCGGAATGAAGAACATGAGCGATGCCATGGCGATGGCGACGGTGCCGTCGTCGATGAGCTTCGGCCACGGCAGCAGACCGGACCAGCCGGGAAGCGTGAACGCACCCAGGTTGAGGTCCGCCCGAAATACCCAGAGCAGGGCTGTGGTGGTGAAGACCGTAAGAACGGCGCGTTCTTCAAACGACATCGGCCCCAGCCGCGCCCGCTCCCGGTCGATGACCGTACGGTCGGCCGCGATCTCCGCCGGTGCCCGATACAGCACCTGCGTGATCAGGAACCAGGCCAGGAGCAGCATGATGACGCCGACCGGGAACGCGACGATCAGCCACTGGCCGAATGCGATCTCCGGCGCATCGGGGAACATGATCTGGTAGATGCGCACGAACGACAGGTTGGGCGGCGTGCCCACGAGGGTGGTCATGCCGCCGGTCGAACAGCCGTAGGCGATGCCGAGCATGAGCCCGGTGGAGAACTGCCGCGCGCGGTCGCCGGCGCGTTCTTCCATCTGCGAGACGATCGCGAGGCCGATCGGCACCATCGTGACAGCCGTTGCGGTGTTCGAAATCCACATGGAGAGGAACGCCGCGGCGACCATGAAGCCGAGCACGATTCGGGCGGGCCCGCCGCCGACGTAGTGGATGATGGCGAGCGCAATGCGCCGGTGCAGGTTCCACTTCTCCATCGTGAGCGCGATCATGAAGCCGCCGATGAACAGCACGATGGTGCTGTTGATATAGACCGGCGCCGTCTCGCGCCCCGCCATGATGCCGAGCAGGGGGAACAGGACCAGCGGCATCAGCGCGGTGGCGAACAGCGGGATGGCTTCTGTTATCCACCAGATGGCCATGAGTGCCGCCACTGCGGCGAGCCGGCTCGCAGCCAGGTTGGCGGGGTCCACGGGGAATATCAGCAGCAACGCGAAGGCCGCGATTCCCAGCCAGAAGCCGAACAGGCGCGCCTTGTCTCTCGTGGTCCGCTCGGTCATGGATTGACGGGAGCGATACGGTCAGCCGCTCTGTAGTTCGACGAAGTCGCGGTAGGCACTACCCGGTTTGGCCATGAGTTCGTCATGGCTGCCCAGGTCCCTGATTTCGCCGTCTTCCAGGAAGACGATGCGATCTGCGTGGCGGATTGTCGATAGCCGATGCGCGATCACGATGACAAGACGCTCTTCGGCGGCGGCCCGCAGCGAAGCGACCAGCGCGTTCTCGGTTTGCGGGTCGAGCGCCGCGGTGGGTTCGTCCAGGATCAGGATCTTCGCGTCCCGGACGAGACCCCGGGCGATGGACAGGCGCTGCTGCTGGCCGACGGACAGGCTGTCCCCGGAACGCCCCAGCTTCGTGTCGATGCCATCGCGTAGATCGTTGATGAAGTCCATGCAGCCCGCCGTTTCGAGGGCCGCCATCATCCGCGCTTCGCTGGCTTCCGGATTGGCGAGCAGGAGGTTCTCGCGAATCGTCTCGGACAAGAGGACGTGTTCCTGGAAGACGTAGGTGATGTGACGCCGCAGGCTGTCGATATCCAGTTCGGTGGCGTCCCGGCCGTCGATCAGCACCCGGCCTTTCGTCGGGATCAGGAGCGAAGGAACGAGGTAGGCGAGGGTGGTCTTGCCCGCCCCGGTGGGGCCGACGATGGCGACCAGTTCTCCCATGGGCAGCCTGAGATCGATGCCGCGAAGCGCTTGCTGCCCGTCCGGGTAGGAGAACCCGACGCCCTCGAGCTCGACCCCGCGCCGGATGTCGTCGAGTTCGACGCCGCCGAGACGGTCATGTTCCGAGGGGTGGTCGAGGAAGAAAAACACCCGGCGAACGGCGGCGATGGTTTCCTGCAGCTTGATCCACCAGGCGCCGAAATACCCTGCGGCGGAGGAGATGCTCCAGTAGATTCCGAACAGGACCGCGAAATCGCCGGGCGACATCGAACCTTCGATGACGCCGTTCGAGAAGAGGATGGTCACGTATATGACTGCCATGCCGAAAACACCGCCGACGACGGCCGACGCAACAATGATCACGAGCATGGAGTAGCGTTCCCGCAGAAAGGTCTCGCTGCTGCGTTCCGCGAAACGCCGGTTTTCCTCCTTGCCGGCGCCCAGGCTCTGCACGGCGGCGACGTTGCTCATGGACTCTTCCATGGCATTGGTCGTGGCTGACCCCGCGGCGCGCTTGTTCTGGTTGGTTCGCCGCAGCGCCCCGGAAAACGGGAAGGTGGCGATGAAGGCCGCCGGGACCGCGAGCCAGGCGATCACGACCAGTTGCGGCGATACTTCGCCGTATGAGTATTGCAGGACATAGAGGTTGATCAGCGCCTCGAGCAGCATGAAGAACGGCAGCAGCGTCGCCCGATACGCGAGGTCCGGCGCCAGCGGCGTGTCGTAGAGGACCCGGAAGACGCTGTCCCCGGTGCGCTGGTCGTCGAGCACTGTCATCGGCAGTCGCGTAAGCCGGTCGAACAGGCGCGAACGCAGGCGATTCGCGATGGACTGGGTCAGGCGGACGTGCGCCATGAACTCGGCCACGCCCAGCAGCCCGCCACCTTCGCTTCCGCCGGCGCTGACCTGGTTTTCGGCCTGCGTCGCGGCGTCGCGTCCCTGCCACAGGCCGGCGCCTGTCCCGCCCATCCGGCTGCCGGCAATCACCAGCATGACAAAGTAGAGGGTCGTGAGGATGAGCATGATGCCGAGCGGATCCTGTCCCTCGACCAGCTTGAGGATCGGATGCATGAAGGGAGGATAGAGAACCTCCGTCTGCCCAAAGGGCTCTCCCAGCATCACGTTGTCGACGACGATCTTTGCCATCCAGGGCAACAGCAATCCCGGAAAGATCATCAGCAACTGCAGCGCGGCCTTCAGCACGAACAGCCGCTTCACCTCGGCCAGAAGCTGTACCGACCGGCCGATGATGACGAGCGCGGCAGCCGTCCTGATGTCCGGCTGCGTGTCTATCCGGTCATCGAAACGGGGCTTGCCGAATACGTTCCTGAGGAACCCTGCGATCCTTCGCAGCCCGGATTTCCCGGGCGCGGGCGGGGTCCCAGGGGGCGATCCCGGCGAGGCAGCAGGTAGCGCTTCTTCACTCATCTTCGCGACCCGATTTGGAACCCGACCGGGAACCCGACCGGGAACCCGACCGGGAACCCGACCGGGAACCCGACTGCTCCACGGTTTCGGCACTGACAAAGGCACGATAACGTCCGTCGGGAATTGCCATCAGCGCGTCGTGGGCGCCTCGCTCGACGATCCGTCCTCCTTCAATCAGCGCGATCTGATCCGAGTTCCTGATGGTCGACAGACGATGCGTGATGACGAAGATCACCCGGCCCCGGCCCCAGTCCGCCAGGTTCTTAAGCACCTGTTGCTCAGTACGGGCATCCAGTGAGGCCGTGGGCTCATCCAGGATCAGGATCGGCGTGTCGCGCACCACGGCCCGCGCGATGGAGAGCCTTTGCCGCTGTCCCGACGACAGCTTGCCGCCGCGTTCGCCCAACTCCGTATCAAACCCCTTGGGCATCGTCTCGATGAAATCATCGGCGCAGGCAATCCTGGCTGCGGTCTCGATGTTGGCACGCCGCGCGCCCGGCGTACCGAAACTGATGTTGTTGGCAACGGTGTCCGCGAACAGGATGTTCTTCTGCAGCGCGACCGTGACGTTGGCGCGTATATCGTCGATGGCCATGTCCCGAAGGTCGACCCCGTTGATCTCGATGGAGCCGGCGTCGGGGTCGTACAGCCGCAGTAGCAGGGTCATCAGCGTGGACTTGCCGGTCCCCGTGGCGCCGACGATCGCGGTGACGGTGCCGGCGTCCGCGTCCAGGTCGATGTCCCGCAGCACGGGCTTGTCGGCCTGGTAGGCGAACTGGATACCGCGCCAGCGCACCCGCTCGATCGGGCTCGGAAAGGGCACCGGATCGCTCGGATCCACGACTTCGGGCTCCTGGTCGAGCAGATAGAAGGCGCGCTCCAGGGCGAGGAAGAGGTCCTGCATTCGCATCCACACGCCGAGCAGCCCTCGGGCGCTGCCGGCGAGCCCTTCCATGCGGCCACTCGCGATCTGCGCTGCTCCCACGTTCCAGACAACGAAACCGATGAACGCCGCGACCAGCGCGCCGAGGAAGGTCTCCCGCCCGTCGACCACCCAGGAGACGATGATGTACTCGGCAACAAGAAACATGCCGCCACCCAACATTGCCACCGCCAGAACCAGCAGAACCATGTCCAGGCGAAGGAAGTACGCCGCGTCCAGGGCACGGACCGAATCCCGGTCGAAGCGCTCGAAGATGCGGGCCTCGGCACGATTGGCCTTGACCACCTTGATGGCGGCGAAGGCTTCCTGCAGGCGGGATGTCAGGTTGCTGTTCGCGATGCGGTTGGCCAGGGCGCGCCGGCGTATGCGGGGCGTGGATGCCACCGTCAGCCAGCCGATAGGTATGCCGACGATGACGACGATGAGTGCCAGCCTAGGGTCGAAGGCGGCGGCGAACGCTGCGCCTAAGAGAATCCCGTAGAGCACCATCAGCGGGGCGATGACGCCTTCCTCGAGGAGATTGATGATCATTGCGCTGTCCTGGTAGACGCGAAAGATGGCATCTCCGACCCGGGAATCGTTGTGGAACTTAAGCGACAGGGACTCCGCGCGTTCGACCATGGCCACGCGCAGGTTCTGGTTGATGCTCTGCCAGACCCAGGTGCTGTAGTACCAGGCGGCCGCGCCGAAAATCGCGCCGAACACGCCGGCGATCACCCCCCAGATCAAGAGTCGATTGCGCACGGTCTTGCGTTGCGCTTCGGTCAACTCCGGCTTGACATCGTCAGATTCGGAGTCTTGCTTATCGTTTGGCGTGGAATCCTTGGAGGTCTTCTTGCCCAGCTTCAACGGATCCGTGGTGACGTATTCCTCCCCGACAAACAGCACGGTTGCCTGAATGGGCTGTAGTTTCTCGCCGATCAGGACCTTGTTATAGAACAGGTCCGTACCGAAGAACGCGCCAACGAGGGCGGTAAGACCACCGGAGAATGCAAGCGCAAGCAGCACCAGCAGGTGCTTCAGAAGGGGACGCATGAAGGGCCAGGTCTTGAGCCCCAGTTGGAACATTCTCCGGAAGGTCATCGTCGGCGGAACTTCCACGGCACCCTTGTCCGTGTAGCCGCCGATGAATCGGAGATCGTTCATTTCGCCGCCTTGCAGCGAGCCAGCGGCCCGCGTTGGTGTTCGCCCGGGAGCGTCCTGCCGGGGACGCCTACGGTATGGTTCCTCCTGAGACGGTCAAGGCGGAGCTTCCCAAAGTCACCCAGATTCACGCGCACGGTTCCCAACTCCGGAATCGCTGCCTGGAGCGTTAACGATTCGCGCGACTCTGGTGTGCTAACGCCCCTTGAATACCGGGTCGCGCCCCTCGCGGACTGCGGCTCGCAATTCCTGGGTGTCCTCGGCCTTGCCAAGCACCGAGAGCGCCAGTGTCTCGTACCGCAGTTGGGTTTCTATGTCGGATTGCAGGCCCTGCTTGAGGCCCTGCTTGTTCACGCGCACGGACATGGGTGAGAAACCCGTGATGGTGACTGCCGTTTCCCAGGCCACCTGCGCCAGTTGATCGGCGGGCACGACCTGGTTCACCAATCCGATCTCCAGGGCCTCCTGCGCTTCGACGGTTTTCGACAACAGGATCATTTCGGACGCCTTTCCCTGCCCGATCAGGCGGGGCAGCGTATAGGTCGATCCGAGCTCGGCATGGATGCCGAGTCTCGTGAAGGGAAGCAGGAAGCGCGCCTCCTCCGACGCGATGCGAAGGTCGCAGAGCAGGGTCATGGTGCAGCCGCCACCGACGGCCCAGCCGTTGATCGCGGCGATGACGGGTTTTTCGATGTCGTGGAAGCACTGGAACATGCGTTCGGCAAGGCCGGGCGCGTTGCTGGCCCTGGGCTCGCTGGGGCCTCCGCCCCGTTGATCGGCGCCCGAGCTAAATCCGCGGCCCGCGCCGGTGACGATGAATACCCGCGTGTCGTCGTCCTGGTCCTTCTCGTGCAGCGCGTCGAAGAGTTCGTTCGCAAGCTGCAGGTTCAACGCGTTCAGGCGCTCCGGACGGTTCAGCGTGATCGTCGTCACGAAGTCCCTGTTCTCGACGATGATTGTTTCGTAGGCCATTCGAGTCTCCGGGTGTCCAGTGGCGCAGTATATCCGGGGAGAGACTATTGACGATGTCTGGTCAGGTCTGGCGCTGACCTCGAGGCGTGAGCAGTGACCGGGTCTAGGAAATGTTGCGGCGTATTATTGGTTCCCATGAGTGACGAAATGGTGTGGATTCCCGAAGGGGAATTTCACATGGGTAGCGAGCACTTCTATCCGGAGGAGCGCCCCGTGGTCGAGGTCCGGGTCGATGGTTTCTGGATGGATCCGGCGCCGGTGACCAACAGGGATTTCGCGCGTTTCGTCGAAGCGACGGGCTATGTGACGGTGGCCGAGAGGGACCTGGTCGCCGAGGACTATCCCGGTCTCGACGAAGCGGATCTTGCGGCGGGTTCGCTTGTGTTCTCTGAGACTCGCGGCCCCGTGGATCTGGACAATCCGGGCAACTGGTGGCGATTCGTCAAGGGTGCCAACTGGCGGGAACAGCTTGCTCTCCCCGACCATCCCGTGGTGCACATCGCCTACGAAGATGCGAGCGCCTATGCCGACTGGTGCGGCAAATCGTTGCCCACGGAAGCCGAGTGGGAGTGCGCGGCAAGAGGTGGCCTGGACGGGGCAACGTACCCCTGGGGCAATGACTTTTGCCCTGACGGCAAGGCCATGGCGAATACCTGGGAGGGTGATTTCCCGTGGAGCAACACCGGGCGCGACGGCTACACCCGTACTTCCCCCGTGGAAACCTATCCGCCGAACGGTTACGGCCTGTTCGACATGGTGGGCAATGTATGGGAGTGGACGCAGGACTGGTGGAGCACGTCGCATGAAGGAGTCGGGCTCCCCTGTTGCGGACCAGTCGGCCAGCGAACCATCAGGCGAACCAATCCACGCGGTGGGCCGGAAAGTGACAGTTTCGATCCATCGCAACCCGAGATCAGGATTCCGCGCAAGGTTCTCAAAGGGGGCTCGCACCTCTGCGCTCCGAGCTACTGCCTTCGCTATCGTCCCGCCGCGCGTATTCCGCAGATGATAGATACGGCGACATCGCACATCGGCTTTCGCTGCGTCGTTCGCGACGGCTGATGTCGGTGGCGGGGTGATGGTGAAGGTCAAAAGACAGGAGAATGTCAGTGGCGACCGGAAGGTCGCGAGCCAGGGCTTCGGTCGGATCAACGCTGCCCTGGCACAGCATTTTGATCCGGAAGTGCAGCGGGACTCGGCGCTCGCCTTCTTCGGGGAATACGGGTTCGTCGTGCTGGATAGGTGCCTGAATCCGGGGGAAATCGCGCACCTGAACGAGTTCTATGACCGGACGCAAATGGAGAGGCCCGAAGCCTGGGGAATCTCCGGCGAAAGGAAGGGCTTCCACAAGAACGCGGGCATCATGTTTTCGCAGCCGCTACTCGACTATCCGGAGCTCGATCCCTACACCCAGCACCCGCGATCGTTTCAGATAGTCGCGCGAGTCCTTGGCGGCGAAGACCGCATCCGCTTCAGCGAGTTCAATTTCCGCGAAACCCCGACGGATGCCGGCAGGGGCGCCATGAACTTCCACCATGACCGGGTTGCGCCCGATCGCTTTGATCGCAAGCCCTATAACCCCTGTGACTGGCTATGCGCGATCCACTACCTGACCGATGTGGATGAGACCACGCCGGCGTTCTGCGTCGTCCCCAAGAGCAACCGCTACACGACACTGCGGGACGCCTTCGAGGGGCTGGGCGCCGACTATCACGAGGTGCCTCTCTTTGGGCCGGCCGGTACCTGCGTGCTGTACGACACGGCGATCTACCATACCCGGCTCGATGGCGACGGCAGGAAGCGGCGCCGCACCTGGCACCAGTACTATGCCCGTGGGGGATGGCTCAAGAGTTGGCGGCCGGACGTCGGCGATTACGTGCGTCCGCCCGCGCCGGTCCTGACCGACTGGAACCTGTTTCCAGAACGCCTGGCCCTGCATCCGGATCCCCGAAAACGCCTGTTCTTTTCCCACTGGAACACCGCCCAGTGCGAATGGGTCGCGTCGGGATTCGATCCGAAGGTGCGCCGCACGATGCCACGCGGCGAATATTGAGGTTCGCCAAGCCGTTTCTGGCGGGCGGCGCCCTCGTCAGGCGTCGAGCGCGTAGCGGATCATCACGCGCGAACCGTCGACCAGGCCTTCGTGGAAACGGGGTCCCCACCTGCTCCATCCGGACTCCGCGTACTTGCCGCCCATTACGTCGAGGATACGGGCATGCACGGCAGAGTCCGTCTCGATGGATGCTGTCGCCATGAATTCCGGCGCGTCGCGGAAGGCACCGTTGGAGCGGGTCCAGTTGCCGAAGTCACCGACCCAGATTCGGGCCCGGTTGAGCCCCTGGCTCACGGCCTGGGCGCGCCACGCGTCCGGCGGCGTGACGACGTAGACGTTGCCGGCTTCGTGGGCGAACCAGATCTCGGCCTTGCACTGGCTTTCATCGCCGTCGCTCTTGATCGGCGTGAGATACACAAGCCTCGAGGTTTCAAGTTTGTCTTCGGCGGTTGCCACCTCCCCGGCCCATGCGGCGCGGGTCAGCAACGGAACTGCGGGTGCCAGCGAGATGCCGGCGAGGATGGTTCGGCGCGTGATCATGGGGTCGTCACCTCCGTGGTGTCGTGTTCTGCAAGTCTACTCGGTGAAACCGGCGCAAGGGCAGGGCAGCCTAATTGAACGGCATTACCACCGACCTGTTGGCTTGGACCTGCTCCGGAAAGGCGTCGTAGTAGGGGACCGGCTCCGCGATGGCCCGGGTCGCGCCGGCCGGATTCGAACCGGACCTTTCGGGGATTTCCGTGCCGTTTCGTACGAGCCTTGCGGCGAGTGAGATTCTCCCGTCCTTCATTGGCCAGGTCTCGGGCGCCTGCGCACCGAAAAAGCCGGGGCGCCAGTCCTCTTCGGCGTGTCCGTAAGCCAGGCTTCGATGGAGCACGGAGGAGTGGAACACCGCGAACTGGCCTCGCTTGAATGCCAGCGGGGTGATCCTGTCGTGCACCACCTCGGGCAGTTCACCCGATATACGCGGCATGTCGCGGTCGAATCCATCGATCGGCAGATGCGATCCCCGCACGTACTCGATTCTGCCCTGGTCCATCCCCAGGTCGGTCAACGCGATGACGAAGGAGAAGTGATTGCTGGTGTCATAGATGTTGATCGGGTCGCTGCCGTTCTCGAACTGGCGGTCATGGTGCCACTTGTTCTCTCCAACACCTTCATATTTCAGGAAAAAAGTGGTTTGCCAGAGCAGGAGATCCGTGCCGAAACACTCCGCCACCACGGATTGCAGGTTGGCGTCCCGGAAGAGTTCCTTCATTGCGTCGAACACCATGTGCCGGTTGATCAACGTGGTCCAGCGCTGTTGGTCTTCCTGTCCCGCGAGTCTGGCCAACCGGTTCTGCTGCCGTTGCAGCGCCTTCAGTTCCACGGCCACCTCGCACACCGCGTCGAGTCCCGACTTGTCCGCCAGTTCGAATGGGCCGGCCAGGCCATCCTGTTGCAACCGGGCGACTGGCATGGTTGTTCTCTCCCTCAAGCTGAACTGGCTTCCGGCACCCTGTGCTTGTGCTACCCGTTGTCCGCCCCCGCCGCGTCCAGGCGGTCGAGAATCTCGTCGGACAGGGTCAGATCGAAACCGATCAGGCTCTCGCTTAGCTGGTGCGCCCTGCTGGCGCCTGATATTGGAATGACACCGCGCCCGGTAAGCCAGGCGAGGATCACCTGGTTGGGTGTGGCGCCGATCTCTTCGGCGATCTGAAACAGCGTTGCCTTGCGCACATCCGAATCGCGATGCCGATATTGCCGCTGGATGTCGCGGTCTTCCCGAATGTACGCGCCACCCAATAGAGGCGAGTAAGCGATCAATTGAAAACCCCGCTCCCTGCAGTATTCGAGCAAATCGTCGTTGGTGGATTTCTGAAATCCAAAATCCGCATCCACCCGCGGCCGCAGGTACGTATACCGCTGCTGCACGCAGCAGAATGCAGTGATGTTGTTGGCCGCGCTCACCCCGGCGGCTTCCGCCAGCCGCCAGGCGCGGAAGTTGCTGGCACCGACGTGACGCACCTTCCCTTCCCGGACGAGCTCGTCCATGGTGCCGAGCTGGTCCGCGAGGGGCACGGAACGGTCATCGCAGTGGAAGTAGTACAGATCGATGCGATCGGTCCGCAGCCGTTTGAGGCTGCGCTCGCACTCGCGGCGAATGTGTTCCGGTCTCGATGACATGGGGGCGTCCTTTGCGCGCCCGCCCATCTTGGTCGCAAGGACCATCCGGTCCCGGTTGCCGCGATCGGCCAACCAGTCGCCCAGCATGGTTTCGCTTTCGCCGCCTTCCCCATTCCAGATGGCGTAATTGTTGGCGGTATCCAGAAAGTTGCCGCCACCGTCGACAAACTGGTCCAGCATGGCATACGAGACAGTCTTGTCGTCTCGGGAACCGAAGCTCTGGCCGCCGAGGCAGAACATGCTGACGTGAAGGTCCGTATTCCTGATCGTGGTTGTTTTCACTTGCGAAAGCTAACCCTCGGATACCTGGCTCTGGGCAATGCGCTCGAGAATCCTGAGCCGCATTGCATCCGCGACGCTGCGGTACTCACTCAAGCCCGCGAGATTGTGTTCCTCGCCGGGGTCGTTCCTGCGGTCGAATAGCATATAGGTCTCGCCTTCCCCGTTGAGCGCGATCTTCCACTCGTCGTTCATCAGCATGAACTCACCCTCGATCTCCGACAGGGCGTCCTCACGATGGGGGCTGCCGTCGAGCGCACCGGTCAGGGACTTGCCGAACTGGCGATACCCGAGTTCGCCGCCGGCGAGTTCCACCAGCGTCGGCCCCAGGTCGACAGTTTCGGCTGGACTGTCGTTCACGATCCCCGAATGCTCGGCGCCGGGCGTCTTGACGATCAGAGGTACCCGGACCGCGCCGTCGTAGAAGTTGCTCTTGGCGATGAGGCCATGATCGCCGTTCATCTCCCCGTGATCCGAGGTGAAAGCGATGACCGTGGAGTCCATTTCTCCGCGTTCTTCGATAACGGCGAGGATCTCGCCGATCTGGTCGTCGATCAGGGAAACGCTGCCGGCGTAGTCGGCGCGCATCGCGCCCACTTCACCCGCCTCGAAAGCCGGAAAGCTCCGCCTCTGCTCGAACATTCGGTCAATCCATCCCCTTGGCCTCGGCAAGCCGTCAACGTGCTTCGCGGGCGCGGGCATGGACTCGGGATCGTACATGCCCGCGTAGGGCTCAGGCGTGTCCCAGGGCTGGTGCGGGCCGCCCCAACTGACCCAGCAGAACCACGATTCGTCCCTGTCATAGGACTTGAGGTACCGCTTGGCCTGCTGGCCAACATAGACGTCGTAGTAGTCCTCGAGCGGCAGAACGGAAGGGCGAACCACGTGTGGCTTGTTGGAAGCCCGCTCCCGGAAGTCGTCACGGTGCGGCTCGAGCAGGCCCTTTTTCTCCCAGATCGCCGTCATATGGCTCATCCCAACCGTGGACGCGCGGGGACCGCCGATCTCGTCCACATCGTCCAGACCCAGGGCGTGCAGGAGATCCTCCTTGTCCCGAAGGTCCGATGGGCCGTGCGGGTGCAGATGGGTCTTGCCGAACAGGCTTGTTCTAAGCCCAAGGTCCCTGATTTCGCGAATCCAGTGATCGGCGTCCGCCGGGACGGCGTAGGGGATGTGGCCCCAGACGCCATTGTTGTGCGGGTATCTGCCGGTTGCCAGGGTCACTCTCGCCGGCACGCACAGCGGCGATGTCGTGACGCAGTTGCTGAAACGCACTCCCTCCCCGGCGATGCGATCCAGGTTCGGCGTATTCACCCAGCCGCCACTCACACCCATCGCGTCCCAGCGCTGCTGGTCGGTCATCAGAAAGAGAATGTTGTGCATAGGGCCCAGTGTCGTGTCCCGTGAGCCTAAACACCCGGCTCCAACGGGTCATAGTCGGGGTGGTAAGACGGCAAGACCCGGTCCAACTCCCTATCCGTCCACTCCCAGCTTGTGGGCACGGGACGCCGTGGCGCGCCGATCAGGTGATTCAGCTCCTTCAATTCATCGGGAGTGAGTTCCCACTCGGCTGCTCCCACGTTGTCCTCGAACTGGGACAGCCTGCTGACACCGGCGATGACCGAACTGACCACGGGGCGGTGCAGCAGCCAGGCAATCGCGAGTTGTGCGGGGGTGTGACCGCGAGCCCGGGCAAATTCCTCCAGCGCTTCGATGGTGTCGTAGCCGGCTTTTGTGCCGTAGTAATCGAAATAGCGCGTCGAACCGCCCCGCCCGGATCCTGCCCTGCTATCTTTCGGGGGTGCCTCTCCGCGCGTATATCTTCCGGCGAGGAGTCCGCAACCCAGCGGGAAAAAGGGCAATATGCCAACGCCGGCCCATTGGCAATACTGGCTGACGTCCGACTCAACTTCCCGCTCGAACATGTGATAGTGCTGTTGCACGCTGATGGCCCTGTCCCAGCCATGGAACTCGGCCAAGTCGTTGCAGCGGCAGAGCTGCCAGCAATAGATGTTGGACAGGCCCACGTAGCGGACCTTGCCGCTGCGCACCATATCGTTCAGCGTCTGCATCATCTCCTCCATGGGAAATGTTGCGTTGTACAGGACGTGCACCTGGTACAGGTCGACGTAGTCGGTATTCAACCGTTTCAGGCTGCTCTCGAGTTGTCTGGTGAGATTGACCCGGTTCGGGATGCCGTGGGCATGGTGTCCACCCTTCGTTGCGATCACGAATTCGTCCCGGCGGCCCGCGATGGCGCTGCCGATGAACTCTTCGGAATCTCCACCACCATAAAGGTACGCGGTGTCGATGAGCGTAACCCCCATATCGCTCGCTGCGCCGATGATCTCGTTTACGGTCTGCTTGTCTACACGGCGGCGGCTGAAGGTGTCGGTACCAAGGCCGACGATGGAAACTTCAAGACCGGATGTTCCTAACGTGCGGTGCTTCATCTGAACCCCTGAATCTGCTGTGCTGGTCGTGTGACGCCATTATTGTGCGGGTGCCTGCCGGTTGCCAGTTGTGGCGCGAGCACGCACCGCTACTTCCCCGCCGGTGTCTGCGTGCGGGCCCGATCAGGATCGATCCACCAGCTATCCAGTACGCGCACGGCGCTGCCCACCAGGTACTCGTACTTCGCGACGGCCTCGTGCTCCGGCCGCTCGAACTTGTCCCAGTGAACGAATCGCTCCTCGTCGGGGACGTGCAACGGGATGTGATAGAAGCCCCACAGCAACACGCGATCGAGGGCCTGGCAGGCGGTCATCGCTTCCTCGACTGTCGCCGCCTCCTGCTCCGCCTTCTCGATGAGCGCATCGACGACGGGATCGCGTATCCCGGCCATGTTTCCGCCCAGTTCCAGGTCTGCCGTGCGGGAGCCGAAGTAGCTTTGCAGCTCCCCTAACGGCGGATTCAGGAAGTCGTGCCCCCGCACGTATGCATCGAAGTTGCGTATGCGCTGGTGGTTTACCCACGCAACGTTGTCCAGCAGTCGCAGTCGCGCGTCTATGCCGAGCGTCTTCAGGGACTCGATGTACGGCAGAAGGATGCGGCGCTGGGACGGGTTCTGGGTCGTCAACTCCAGCCGGAACTGTTGCCCGGCGGCATTGACGAGGCGTCCGTCCCGTATCGTCCAGCCAGCTTCGGCGAACAGTTCGCGCGCCCGTTCCAGGGCCGGACGGTACATTCCGGCGCCGTGCGAGACCGGCAGCTCGAAAGCCTCGGTAAAGACCCGCTCCGGCAGACGGCCGCGGTAGGGGGCAAGCAGGGCGAGTTCGGCCTGCGTGGGCAGTCCGCTTGCCGCAAAAGCCGAGTTGGCGAAGTAGCTCAGCGCACGCTCTTGTGATCCGTATTGAAAGACCCGGTTCTGCCACTCGAAATCCAGCGCCAGTGTCAGCGCCTCGCGGACCCGCACATCCTGGAATCTCTCGCGATCGAGATTCAGTGCGATCGCCAACGCGAGGCCGATGAATTTCTGCAGGGACCGGGTTTCCTTGAGGAGCGCTCCCGCTTCCACCGCCGGGATGTCGTAAGACGAATTCCAATGCCGAATGTCGGCCTCGAAGTAGATATCGAACAGTCCCTTGCGGATGGCCTCCCTGGCCACCGTCGCGTCGCGGTAGACGTCGTACTGGATGACGTCGAAGTTGTATCGTCCCCGGTTAACCGGGATATCCCGTCCCCAATAGTCCTTGACGCGCTCGTAACGGACAAAGTCACTGTCGAAGTCTGCGACCCGGTAGGGGCCGCTACCCACCGGCGGCACCAGGGTGCGGGTGGAGTCCTTGCCCGCGTAATAGTGCGCCGGCCGGATGGGGAACCAGGTCAGTGCCACCAGGTTCGAATTGGTGAACACGCCCCGGTGATGGACAATCATCTCCTTGTCATTGACGATCTGCAGCGACTCGATCCACGACTGCAGGTAGACCTTGCCGAAGGGGAGCTTCAGCAGTTCGTCGTGGGAAAACTCCACGTCCCTGGTCGTCACCGGCACGCCATCGTGCCAGCGCGCGCGCTCGTGGATCCGGATAAAGAGGGACTTCCCGTCGGCGGACAGTGCAACGCCGTCGGCAAGCTGGCCGTACAGACCGGACAGCTCGTCCGCCGAGCGGATCATCAGCCGGTCGACCGTCCTGCCGAGACCCTGTACCCCCGGGATACCCGTTCCCGGGACACCCGAGAAATTCCGAATGGGCGTGGTGGCCGAGAGCTTCAGTTCGCCGCCTTTCGGCGCGTGGGGGTTGGCGTACTCGAAGTGCTTGAAGTCGGCGGGATACTTCAGTTCATGCAGCAGCGAGATACCGTGCTGATAGGCTGGCTGTTCCGCCATGGATGCGAGCGCATTCAGCAGGATCACGCCCGCCAGGCAACGCTTGTGCAGCGAGGGCCGTTTCAGGACGCCCGTCTCCATCAGCCGCGGCGGAATCTATCCCCGCACTCCTGGAACGGCGTGCAGTCCAGGCGGTCGCGCGGTCCATCGACCTGCTTTCATGCGCCTGCCTGGTGCCTTGCGGCGTGGCCTCTCAGCATCGCGACGCTGGCATCCACCTGGTCCTCCCTGAGCCCGTGAAGAATGACCGGCACGTCAAAGGGCAGGGCGCAGAGCAACGAGACGTAGCGTGCGTAATCGAGTTTGCCGGTTCCGGCCGCCAGGTGGCCCGCATCGCCGTCCCGATCGAGGTCCTTGCCGTGTGCGATGGCGATGTGATCACCCAGCAACTCGAACGCTTCGTCGAGTATCTCGGTCATGCGCGGCAGATCGCCCTCGCCGAAGAGGTTCGATGCATCCATGACGACTCCGAGACTCGGCGAGCCCATCTCGTCGATCAGCCGGCGAGCCTTCTTCGCCGTGTTGACGACATTGTTCACTTCCGGTTCGAAGGCGATGACGACATCGGCCGCTTCCGCGACCGGCAATACCTGTTCCAGCGTGTTCCGCAACACCCGCCAGGTTTCTTCCGTCTCGTTGTCCGGGTGCCTGCGCCACATGCTGTCGGGATCCCGGGACCCGGTACAGGTCGCGATCACCGAAGTGCCCAGGGGACCGCACGCGGATGCCAGGAGCTTCAGTTTCTCGATCGCCTGGTGGCGCTGCGCCTCGTCGGCCGCCACCATGTTGGCAGGGCCGCCCACCGCCGAAATCGTCATACCACGTTTTTGGGTTTCCTCGCGGACCATTGGCGCCTTCGCGAGCTTGTCGGCCAGCGGTCCCTCGACGTTCACCGAGCCCGGGTTGAATTGAAGATGCCGGATGTCGTGACCGAGAATCGCATCGAGTGCTTCCTCGAGGGTGGGTCGCTGGAAGTGACCCGACATGATTCCTACCTGCATGATGTGTTCCTTGGTTGTCGACTCGGACGGGGACTTGGGTGGCGCTAGTTGAAATCCACCACGACGGACCTGTTGCCACGGTCCTGGTCCGCGATGGCATCGCAATAGGGGACCGGCTCCGCGATGGCGTGCGCCGCCCCGGCCGGATTCGAACCCCATCTTTCTGGAATGACCGTGCCTTTCCTGGCGAGCCTTGCGGCCAGCGAGATTCTCCCGGACCGTATGTCGGCGTCCCTTCGTAGGTCCGGGTTGGGGGCGCCGAAGTAGCCGGGGCGCCAGTCTTCCTCCCTGTGTTCGTAGGCCAGGCTGCGATGCAGCAACGCGGAATGGAATACCGCGAACTCGCCTCTCCTGAACGTCAGTGGGGTGATCCTGTCATGGACCACCTCCGGCATCTCGTCGAAGAGACGCGGCATTTCCCTGTCGAAACCGTCGATGGGCAGATGGGATCCCCTGATGTACTCGATCCTGCCGTGCTCCATGCCAAGGTCGGACAGGGCCACGACAAAGGAGAAGTGATTGCTGGTGTCATAGATCCTGACCGGGTCGTTGCCGTTCTCGATGATGCGATCGTGGTGCCAGCGGTTCTCCCCGACGCCTGCGTATTTCGGAAAGAACTTGGTCTGCCAGAGGACGAGGTCCTTGCCGAAACAGTCGGACACCACGGACTGCAGGTTGGCGTCGAGAAAGAGTTCCCTCACCGCGCCGAACGCCATGTGCCTGTTGATCAGCGTGGTGTGGCGGAGCTGATCTTCCTGTCCAGCCAGCGTTGCCAGCGAATTCTGTGCCCGTTGCAGTGCCTGTAGCCCGATAGCCACTTCGGACACCGCGTCGAGTATCGACTTGTCGGCCAACTCGAACGGCCCCGCCAGGCCATCCCGTTCTAACTGAGCGATAAAGCTGCGCATTTTGACTACTCCGGTGTCACAGTGATCTCAAATGTCGCCTCAAGGCTGTCGTGGTACCCGATCCTCGAGACGACTGTCCTCAAGCGATGGCTGCCGACGGGCAGTCGGACGGGCGTCGTGTAGAGCTGCCAGGATGGCTGCCCACCCTGGTCCAGGGTGAAAGAGATACTGCATCCCTGGGTCGGACTGAAGAGCTGCAGCCGGTGGTGTTGCGGCAGGCTGAACGCATCCGGCGCCGGGCCCTCCCCGTACGAGTCCGCTGAGAAAACCAGGCATCGGGCCTCCGTGCAGACCGGCTTTTCTCCATTCGGATAGTGGATGGCCTTCATGACCCTTTCATCGAGCAGCCCAAGATCCCGGGTCTCTTTCTGCCAGGCCTCGAGTTCTTCCCGCATGCGGTCAAGCACGTCGCCGTAACGATCGTCTTCGGCGAGGTTGTGGACCTCCCAGGGGTCGGTCCGGGTGTCGTAGAGCTCTTCCACGGGTCGTTTCTCGGCGAACATGATCGACTGCGTCTCGTCGAGCGTGCCCTCCATCCAGCAGCGGTACCACTCCTGCATGATGGGATGGCGGTTCCGGAAGGCATTCCAGAGGAGATACGGCTTCTCCGGGAACCCGTTCCTGATGTACTTGTACGTCTTGTCCCTGACCGCCCTGACCATGTCGTTGTCGGCATCGGAACGGTCTACCGACGCATGGATGTACTTCCTCCCGGGCGTGGTCTGCGTGCCGAGAAAGGCGCGTCCCTGCATATGCGGCGGCACGGTGATTCCGCAGGCACTGAGCATGGTGGGGCCCAGGTCAACGGTGCTGACCAGCCTGTCACTGGTCGTGCCCGGCTCGATCACCCCCGGCCAGCGAATGATCATCGGCGAGTGTATCCCCTGGTCATAGGGGTGGCGTTTGCCCCTGGGCATCGGCCCGTGATCGCTCCAGTGCACGACAATCGTGTTGTCGGCCAGACCGTCTTCCTCAAGCTGCCCGAGCAACGCTTCCATGACCTGGTCGCACAGGGCCATGTTGTCGTAGTTCCTGGCGATGCTCCGTCTTACCCTGGGCGTATCCGGAAAGTAGGGCGGCACTTCGACGGAATCGGGATCGGTGGTTTCTTGCAGGCTCGGCACGATGTAGTTGAACGGCCACGTGCGCTCTTCCTCCCACATGCCGGATTCGTGCGTGTATTCGGGGTTGAACACGGCGAAAAAAGGCGCCGATTGATCTGGCCGGTTTCTCCAGTGCGCGGTGTTGGAGCAATCATCCCAGGCGGCGAAAGGCGGTGCGAACTGGTAGTCCGTCTTGACGTTGTTCGAACAGTAGTAGCCCTCTCTCCGGAAGTACTCGCCAAGACACTTGGCGTAGTGCGGGACCGGTGCGTCGTAGGCCTGCCCGCGGGTCGTCCTCATGTGGTGAGCGCCGATACTGGTGGGATACATCCCGGTGATCACCGCCGCTCGCGCTGGCGCACAGATTGGGGCCGTCGAGAAGGCATTGGGATAGATGCACCCCTGCGATGCCAGCCGGTCGACCGCCGGCGTTCTGGCTATCTTGTCGCCATAGCAGCCGTACAGCGGCAAACAGTCTTCAAAACTGATCCAAAGAACGTTGAGTTTTCTGGCCACTGACGACTACCTCCGGATAACGCGAGTATGGTTCATGGGTCAATCCAGGGAAACCGATAGGCGAATGCGCCTTCCCGTGTCGCGTGATCAAGCTGACCGCGACCGGTAACGGGGAGCCTGGATCCATCAAGCTCGGGGTCCACGTAACTGGCGAACCAGTCGTCGAGCTCGCGGCGCAGGGCGCGGATGCGGTCGGCGTGGCCACGCTGACTGAACAGGTTGACGCGTTCCGCCGGGTCTTCCTCGACGTTGTAGAGTTCATGCGCCCCCGCGGGGTGGCGCCAGACCAGCTTCCACTCCCGCGAGCGGATCATGCGAACGGGTCCATACTCGTCGAACACGTAGACGCTCTTCCGCTCGCCGATGGGCCGGCCGTCAAGGAGTGGCGCAAACGAGCGTCCCGGCAAGCCCCCGGGGACGCGCTCCGGGGCGCCGGCATATTCCATGAGGGTCGGCAGCCAGTCGTACTGGCTCAGGAGATCGGTCGCGACCTGGTTTTCCGGGACATGTCCGGGCCGGCTGATGAGGCAGGGTACCTTGACGCTGGTGTCGAACATGTTTTGCGGCCAGGTGGCGTTGCCCTTTCCGTAGAGGCCGTGGTGCCCCATGTTCATGCCGTTGTCGCTCATGAACACCACCAGCGTATTGCCCCTCAGGTCCTGCGCTTCGAGCCAGTCCAGCAGCCGGCCGACATGCCGGTCCATCCCTTCGATCGCGGCGAAGTAGCCCGCAAGATGCTGTTTTCGCGTTTCGCCATCGACGGGACCGGCGTGGAAGCCGAGCGGCAATGGCTCGTCCGGGCCCGGAACCGAATCGAAGGGGCAGCGTTCGTAGTACTCGTCCCAGGTCGCCGGCGGATGGTGCTCGCGTCCCCATGGCTTGTGCGGCGCCGTGTAGTGGACGGCGAGGCAGAACGGCCGTTCTTCGCTCACCTGTTCCTCGAGGAACTTCAGCGCGTTGTCGGTGAACAGCTCCGTTGCATAGGTTTCGTGTTTGTCGATGTGACCGTCTGCCACGACGGGCACGTTGAAATAATTGGTGCCGCCGTATGGCATCGGGTTCCAGGTGTCGAAACCGCACCGTGGTTCGAGGCCGTCGCCGAGATGCCACTTGCCCGACAGGCAGGCGTCGTAGCCCATGTCACGAAGCAGTTCGGCGTAGGTCGGCATCCCGAGCAGGAACTGGACGCGGTCCGCCGGCACCTCGTGGTCGAGCCCGCCCGGGCTCGTGTCCGACTGCCACATCAGGGCGTCGTGCACCCCGTGTTGAGATGGGATTCTGCCGGTCAGGATCGACGCCCGAGCCGGCGAGCAGACCGGCGACGTGCAGAAGAAATTGTCGAAGCGGATTCCTTCCCGCGCAAGCCGGTCCAGGTTGGGCGACCTGATTTCCGCGTTGCCGGCGCAACCCATGGCCCACGCGCCCTGGTCATCGGTCAGGACGAACAGGAGATTCGGCCGGTCGGGACTACGACTGGCCATAGGCTTCGCAAGACTTGTGGCAGGCGTCTTCCGGAGTATCGAAGTGTGTCGGGTATTCGTTCATCTGGGTGATCCAGGACCACAGACTGTCAGCCGTTCCTGGCGTACGCCATTTCCTCCGCCTTTTTCGAGAAGTCTTCCCAATCGGCGCTGGTCAGCCGTTTCGGTTCTCCCAGTTGCCGGGCCAGCACGTACTGCCGGCACATGATCTCCAGGCGATGCGCCTGGTTGACCGCGCGCTGCAGGTTCGGTGCGCGGCCGATCATTCCGTGGTTTCCGAGCAGGCACACCGTACGGTCAGCGAGCGCCTCGGACGCATCGTCGGCAAGCTGCTGTCTGCCGAAGGTGGAGTAGGGGACGCAGGGGACATCGTCGCCACCGAAAACGCCCACGAGATAGTGAAAGCCGGGCAGCGGCATCACGTGGCTCGCCACGGCGACGCAGTAGTCTGAATGGGTATGCACCACGGCGTGGGCGTCGGCGTACTTCTGGTAGATGGCCGCATGCATGGGCCACTCCGATGAGGGCAGGCGCTCGCCCCTGTAGCTTCCGTCGAACGAGGTCTCGACGACGGTGTCGACGGCGATGGATTCCGCGGTTGCCCCGTTCGGGGAGATCAGCATCCCGTCGCCGAATCTTGCGCTCAGGTTGCCGGACGACATTTCGTTCAGGCCGAGTGCCTCGACCCTCCTGTATTGCGTGACCAATTGTTCGCGCAAGCGCTTCTCGCTATCGGTACCTGCCATTACTGCTCCCCAGGTGATTGCGTCGGGTTAGTTGGCCAGGGAGTGCGCTCTCTCGTTACGCAACATCTGGCTGGTTCATCATCAGTTCGGTGATCTCCCGCTGCTGCCTGGCATCGAGTTCCTGGTAGACGGGGCTCTCGTGCAGTCGCCTGCAGACAGGCCGGGTATCCCTCTTGGGTCTGACGTCCGCCGTCTGGAACGACATCAGCATGGCGGCGCGTTTACGGTCGCTGTGGTTGAAGCCGGCGCGATGCCAGGTCCTGGCATCGTACAGGACGATGCTGCCGGCGGGCGCTTCGATCACGTCGGCATCGGGACCACTGTATGGCCGCGCGGTGGGGTCCGGTCCATGGCGCGCGGGGTTCCACTCCGGCGGCGGCAACGTATCCGCCAGGTGCGAGCCCAGCTTGTACGCCGTGGCGCCGTTGCCCTTGTTGAAGTCGGATACGCAGACGTTGCGCTGGACGGCCTTGATGGGCCCCTTGCGGTCTGCAACGACGTTTCCTCCCTCGGAAGGGATATACGGGATGTCGGAGTGCCAGCCCTGTACCGGTCTCTCGCCCTCCCAGGGCGCTAGCGAGTTGCAGTTGGGCGGATGTCCCAGGTGCAGGTCCGTCGTCTCTACGTACTGCCGAATGAGCCAGAGCGAGACGGGTTCACAGATGGCCCTGCCAACGGCGCTGTGCTGGCAGACCATCGGTATGTCCCTTGTCGTCGGTACGCCTTCGTGGCGGTCCGATCCGGCAACGCGCTGCAGCCCGTCGACGATGTCCGGCGACAGGATGCAGGTGAGACATACCCAGCCCTCGCGCTTCAGGTGTTCGAGGTACTCGGAGGGCAGTTTCTCGGGGCCGTGGGCGACGGTGAACGCGACCTCATCCGAACCCACGGACAATGTACAGGTGCCGTTGTCCACAACGGCCGGTACGGCCTTGCCGGTGGCAACATGCCTGACGCCCTCCGGTGTCCTGTCCCAGATGACGCGATCATCCGCTTCGTCATGCAGCGCAAGCGCGCCATCGCCGCCGAGGCCGAGCATGGCGCCGTCGGGCGCGACCAGGAACGCGAAGTGGTGTTCCGGCCGCTCGAAGGTCACGGGTCGTTCCCGAAACTCATGATGCTGGCCCATCATGCTCCTCGCAAAAAAAACGAATCCCCCGATGACATCACCTTGTGTGAGAGGTAGGGCGAAATCACCGGGGGACCGATGTTCGCCTGGACCACGCGGGTTGCCCGGTTGTTTGCCCAGCGAACAGAACCCCAGGCGACACCGCCTCGTGAAGAGGCGATATCGCAATGGGGAGGGGGGACTACAGCTTGTAGCGCACGGCAAACTGGAACCGGCGCCCGGCGTTGATCGCGCTGGAGAAGTGGTCCTGCTGGCCCGATCCGACCCGGTTGTAGTAGTAGACGCTCTCGTCGGTCAGGTTGATCCCTTCCAGGGCGAACGACAAGTTGTCGTTCGGCGCATAGCCGAAGGACGCGTCGTACTGCTTGTACGGGTGGACGAAATAGGGATGGGGTTGCCACGCGACCCCGATATTGTCCAGGAAATCGTCTCGGGAGTTGTAGGAGACCCGACCGCTCCACGGCCCCTTCTCGTAGAACACGGTGAAGTTGATCGTGTTCTCCGACAGCCCCGGAATGCTGTACGAGGCCATTGTTTTCGCGCTCTCGAAGTCAGCCCCGGAATTGATGTAGGTGTAGTTGGCGATCACGCCGAGCCCGTCGAACGGCGCCGGCAGCAGGCCTTCCATCGTCCGCTGGAACGCCAGTTCGAAGCCGACCAGGCCGGACTCTCCGGTGTTCAGCGGTCTGAAGGCCTCCAGCACCAGGGGTTGGTTCGTTTCGGGATCGGTCACACCCGGGAACGGGACCAGTTCGATGTCATTCTGAACAAATCCCTCAATCTCCTTCGTGAAGAGGCCGAACGACGCGATCGAGTAGTCCGCGAAATACCATTCCAGCGCGAGGTCGAACTGGATCCCCACGGTGGGGTTGAGCTGGCCGTTGCCGCCCGACATGGTTCGGTTGTTTGGCTGCACGCTGGCATTTGGATTCAGCTCCCGGAATGCCGGCCGGCTGAACACTTTTGCGAGGGCAACCCGCACGACGATGTCGTCGCGGGGATCGAATCGAAGATTCAGGGAAGGCAACACTTCGGTGTACTCGTGGCCCACCTCGAGATACGCGGGATCCGCCAGGATGAGCTCCGGCGCCGTCGGGTCGGAATAGTCGATCGACAGGGGTTGCACGATCAGCCCCTCGGACCCCGTGCTGTTGTCCACGTAGCGCACGCCGACATTGCCGGAGTACGGCGTGCCGTTCAGGTCACCACTGAACGTCACCATGGCATACAGCGCATTTCCGTCGTCTTCGTGATTGATGTCCTCATTGAAGCGGCCCGATGTGTATTCATCGAGGGATTTGCCAGTTCCCGTGTTGAAACCGCCGCCTGCCCGGATCTCGTCGGCGCGGGTAATGAAGGTCTCCTGCAGCGCATCGAGGTTCGGGATCAGGACCGGCGAGGGGAACTCGGCGCCCAGCGCGTCCAGGAAGTTGTCCTCCGCCGGAAGCGGCAGACCCCCGCCGAACTCGGTAATCGGCTTGTTGATGAAGGCCCTGCTGTTCAGGTATCTCGCCCGGTCACGGCGTTCCTGCCGGTAGGTCCGGACACCGGCCTGGACCGTGTCGAACCAGCCATCAAGCTCATAGGTTGCGTCGACCCTGAACTGCACGTTCGAATCATCGACGACGTGCTCTTGGCGAGATTGTTTCACGACGCTCCAATGGTTGACGTCGGTCAACGGCGCAGACGAGGTCAGCGACGGCACCGCCCCCGGGCCGTTCTGGCGGTATGTCATCTGGGTGCGGGTGTTCCGCATCAGGGCGTCCCGGTTCTCGATCGGAACTTCCGTATCGGACACCGCCACGTCGAAATTGAGGGAAAGGCGATCCGAGGCCTGGATCTGCAGGTTGGCGCCGTAGTTCACCGCCACGTTGTCGACCGTCTCGGTGGCGTGCTGGATGAACGCGCCCGCGCCGGAGGTGGAAAGCGTGGTGAAGATGCCGGTCCCGTTGTCATCCGTCACCGTTGCGTCGGTGAGCCGGCCAAGCCCCTGCGATATCCGCATGGACCGCAGGTATTCGGTCTCGTCGGCCACGTTGCTGGCATACAGGACGTCGAATGTCAGGTCGACGCGATCCGAAGGCCGGAATTGCAGGGATCCGGAAACGTTGAGGCGATCGCGGTCCGTGTAATGCAATACGCCATTGAGGTGATTCAGGGAGTAGCCGGTCATTGACGCGCCGTTGATCGTGACGGTCCTGGGATTACGAATGTAGCCGTTCTGGTGCAGGGAGTCCGACCGGAAGACCCGGTTGTCCCACTGCGCCGAGACCATCACGCCCATGTTGTCGGTCAAGACATCGCTGAACAGCGCGAATACGCCGGGTGCGGTGTCGTTCGACAACTCGTTTCGCGTGGTGTCGAGGGAAAGCGCGATTCGCCGCTCGCCGATGTCGAAGGGCTTGCGCGGCTGGATGTCGACGAAGCCGCCGAGCCCGCCCTCGACGTGGTCGGCCCGCGGCGACTTGTGGATTTCCACCGCCTGCACGAGTCCGGACTGGAAGGCGTGAAAGCCGACCGCGCGGGATTTCGGGTTCGAATTCCCCCTGCCGTCGTGGCTTCCGGGGGCGACGTTGGACGCGGAGACGCGCCCGGCGATCGTTGCCTGCACGAATTGGGGACCCAGGCCGCGGACGCTGACGAAGGCGCCTTCGCCACTCTTGCGGTCGATGGCGACGCCGCTGATTCGCTGCAGGGCCTCGGCGAGGTTCTGATCGGGGAATGCGCCGATGTCTTCGGCGGTGATCGCATCGACGAAGTGGTCGGCGTTTCTCTTGCGTTCCAGCGACTGCTGCATGCTGCCGCGGATGCCGGTCACGACGATCTCTTCGACGATGCCGTCGTCGTCTTCCGCAGCTTGTTCCGCAGCTTGGGCGTCCGCTTCCTGGGCAGACGCCGTGCCGCATAGCAACGCGCCGGCAAACGCCGCGGCGACCAGCCGCAGCGTGTTCTTCAGTCTCGTATTCCTTGGCATGGAATTTCTCTCCACTGTGGTTACGTGCCTTACCCGGGTTGGTATCGAGCCTGCCAGCACCAGCTTGGCGCCGGCAAGGAACTCGAGCGCTCCCAGGTTGTTTTCGGGATGTGCCTCTACAGAAACACCTCTCTCCTGACATGTAGACGACGCCGAGGCGGATTCCCTCATCCGGATTCCGACTTTTTGCGCAACAGCCGGCCCGGACGTTGGCAAGGCCATCCGTATGGAACGGAAAAACCACTTAATATCAATGGGTTGTTTTCGGGAGCGCTGCCTGGGCAATGGCGCTATAGTTTCATTCGCACGCCAAGTTGAAACCGGCGACCGGCATGGATCGCGCTCGACACGTGCTCCTGCATGCCGGTGCCCAGACGGTTGTAGTAGTAGACGCTCTCGTCGGTAATGTTGATCCCTTCGAGGGCGAACGAGACCTTCTCGTTCAGAGTGAAGCCAATGGACCCATCGAACTGGTCGTAGGCGTCTACGAAATAGGGGTGTCCCGAAAAGCCGCCGTTGATGTCATCCAGGAAGTCGTCGCGGAAGTTGTAGGAGAGCCGGCCGCTCCACGGCCCCTTCTCGTAGAACAGCGTGAGGTTGATCGTGTTCTCGGACAGTCCCGGAATGCTGTAGGAAGCACCCGTTTTTTCGTTCCTGAAGTCTGAGCCGGAGTTGATGTAGGTGTAGTTGGCGATCACGCCGAGACCGTCGAAGGGCGGCGGCAGCACGTCCGCAAACGTTCGCTGAAATGCCAGTTCCATGCCGACCAGGCTCGATTCTCCGGTATTCAGGGGTAGGAAGGCGGTAAGGACAAGCGGCTGGCCGGTTTCCGGATCGATGACGCCGGGGAACGGGACGACTTCGACGTCGGACTGGACGAAACTCTCGATTCGCTTGGTGAAGAGGCCCGCCGAGGCGATAGAGTAGTCCGCGAAATACCATTCCACCGCCAGGTCGAACTGTGCTGCGGTCGTCGGGTCGAGTTCACCGTTGCCGCCCCGCATGGTCCGGGGATTGGGCTGGACGGTGAGCCGGGGACTGAGATCGAGATACCTGGGCCGGCTCAGGACCCTGGCGACCGCGGCCCGCACGACGACGTCCTCCCGCGGCTCGAATCGCAGGTTCAGGGAAGGCAGCAGCCGGGTGTAGCCGTGGCCGATGAGAACGTACTCGGGGGCGGACAGGACGACCTCCGGCGACGACGGGTCGGAGTAATCGATGGCGATCGGTTGCGTGATTTCCCCTTCCGACCCGGTGCGGTTGTCGACATACCGCACGCCGACATTGCCGGAGTAGGGCGTGTCGCCCAGGGTCCCGCTGAACGTGACCATCGCATAGACCGCGTTGCCGTCGTCCTCGTGGTTGAGGTCTTCGTTGAAACGGCCGGACGTGAACTCGTCCAGGGACTTTCCGGTGCCGGTATTGAAGCCGCCGCCCGCCCGGATTTCGTCAGCCCGGGTAATGAAGGTCTGCTGCAGCGCATCGAAGTTGGGGCTCAGGACGGGCGACGGAAACTCGATGCCGAGCCCGTCAAGGAAATCCGATTCGGCCGGGAATGGCAGGCCGCCGCCGAACTCGGTGATGGGGCGATCGATGAAAGCCCGGCTGTTCAGGTACCTGGACCGGTCTCGGCGCTCCTGCCGGTAGGTCCTGACCCCCACCTGGACCGTGTCGAGCCAGCCGCCGTCGAACGCGTAGGTCGCGTCGGCCCTGAACTGGGATATCCGGTCATCGACCAGGTGTTCCTGCACCGACTGTTTCACGACGCTCCAGTGATCGACGTCGGTCAACGGCGAAGACGAGGTCAACGACGGAAGCCCGCCCGGACCGTTCTTGCGGTAGGTCATCTGGGTGCGGGTATTGCGCATCAGGGCATCCCGATTCTCGATCGGCGCCTCGGTGTCGGAGACCGTGATGTCGAGGTTGAGGAACAGCCGGTCGGTGGCCTGGAACCGCAGGTTGGCGGCGTAGTTCACGAACACGTTGTCGACATCCTCCGTGGCGTGCTGCACGAAAGCGCCTGCGCCGGAGGTGGAGATCGTGGTGAAGACGCCGGTGCCGTTGTCGTCCGCGAGCGTTGCCGCAGTGATCTGCTGATGACCCTGGGCTATGCGGAAGGACCGCCAGTAATCCGTCTCGAAAGCCGCGTTCCTCGTGTACAGCGCATCGAAGGTCACATCGACGCGGTCCGAAGGCCGCCACTGCAGGGAAGAGGAGACGTTCAGGCGATCGCGGTCCGTGAGGTGCAGCTCCCCAAGGAGCTGGGAAGGATAATATCCGGGACCCAGCTCCAGGCCGTCGATGGTGACGGTCCGCGGATCCCCCAGAAACCCGTATTGTTCCAGCGAGTCTGATCGAAAGACCCGATTGTCCCACTGCGCCGACGCCATCAGGCCCACCGTATCGCTCAGGACATCGCTGAACAGCGCGAATACGCCGGGTGCGGTGTCGTTGGCCAGTTCGTTGCGCGTGGTCTCGAGCGACAGGGCGATATGCCGCTTGCCCAGATCGAAGGGCTTGCGCAGTTCGATGTCGACGAAACCGCCGAGGCCACCCTCGATGTGATCCGCCCGCGGCGACTTGTGGATGGTCACGGCCTGCACCAGCCCGGACTGGAATGCGTGAAACCCGACCGCACGCGACTTGGTGTTCGTGGCACCTCTGCCGTCGTGGCTTCCCGGGGCGACGTTGGACGCGGACACGCGCCCGCCGATGGTGGTCTGGACGAACTGCGGACCGAGGCCGCGAACGCTGACAAACGCACCTTCGCCGCTCTTGCGGTCGATGGCGACCCCGCTGATCCGCTGCAGGGACTCGGCCAGGTTCTGTGCCGGGAACGCGCCGATGTCCTCGGCGGTGATGGTATCGACGAAGTGATCGGCGCCTCTCTTCCGGTCCAGGGACAGCCGCAGACTTCCGCGAATACCGACCACGATGATCTCTTCGATCGCGCCCGGCTCCCCGGCGCCCGCCCTGGCGGGGTACGCGTTTGCCGCCGCCGGCGCCGACGCAACGCCGGAGGTTGCCGCCTCCGACTCGCTCACGGACTCCGATCCGGGCGCTTCGGACTCCTGGCCCGATGTGATCTGGATCTGGTTGCCGACCAGGATCGTGTCGAGATCGGAGATTCGGTATTCCAGCCCGGTATTCGCCAGCAGCAGGTCGAGCGCCGCAAGGGGGTGATACGTACCGGAGACCTCGGCGGTCGACTTGCCGGCAATCTCGTCCTCGACGAACAGGATTTCCTTGCCGCTCTGCAATGCGAACTGATTGAGTGCGCTGCCGAGATCCTGCGCTTCTATGCGGAACTGGACGGCTTCGGCGGCCTCCGACGCCGAGACGCTGACGGACCCGGCCATCAGCACGAGAATCGATGCGAGGAGAGCCGTCCTTGATCCGACAGCCGCAACCACTGCTTGCACCCCCTGTAGCTGCGCCGAGACGCGGGATTCAGTGTAGCGGGTCTGCTGGTGCTTTTCCGTCAGGCATTCCGTCAAACCAGACCAGAGCGACCCGGTCTGCCGCGACCCGGTGGGCCTGGACGGGATAGAGTTCCTCCACCGCCGCGACGAACGACTCCGTGCTGCCAGCCCTGAAAACGCCGCCAATCTGAATGCCATCGAGCCGCTCATCGCTGTCGACGACGAGTTTGTCCGTGCTGTAGCGATTGATTTCCCTGACCACGTCGCGCAGGGGATCGTCCCGGAACACGAGCTGGCCTTCGCGCCATCCGATGACCTGCTCCACGTCCACGACGATCACTTCGGGCGGCGCATCGGGCTTGGCGATGCACTGCTCTCCTTCCCTGAGGACGGTTCGAGCGGTCGCCTTGCGAACCGATGTGGCATCCGGCGTCGTCCGAGGGACAGGTGCATCGCCTCCGTCGACGGCGACGCGACCTTTGACCAGCGTCACCAGCACGCCGAGATCCTCGTCGATCCGGACATCGAACGCCGTGCCCAGCGCGATAATGCGCTGACCGCCCGCAAACACTTCGAACGGACGCGAGTCCTTCTCCACGGCGAAGTGCGCCTGTCCGCGCACGAGGATCAGTCGGCGAACATCGGAATTCTGGTCAAAAGGCACCTGGACCAGCGTGTCGGTATTGAGCGTGACGACGGAGTCGTCCGGCAACATGACGGTGGAACGCTCTCCGACCGCTGTCTCGAAGCTGCTCTCGGGGATCCGCTTTACATCGGGTTCCGGCGCATTCTGCAGGAAGGGCACGGCACCCAGGATCAGCGCGAAGCAGGCCGCGAGTCCAATCCCCGCGGAACGGAAGGATCGCCTGCGCGACCTTCCCACTTCCTCGAACACGCGTTCACCGAGATCCATCATTTCCGGGCTGCCGAGGTTCTGATCGACGATCGCCAGGGCCCGCTGCGCACGCGCGAATGCCTCGGCATGCGAGGCGTGTCCGGCCCGCCACTTTTCGAACGCGGCCCGGTCGGCCGGCCCGCAACTCGGCGCGTCGAGCCGCACGACCCAGTACGCCGCCTCTTCTTCTGCCGGGCGCTTCGAAACCCTGTCGATACTGACCAGTCTCATTTTCGTCTTTCGCCCAACACGGATGCCAGCTGCGCGATCGCCCTGATCATGTGCTTTTCTACCGCGCTCACGGAGACACCCAGCCTTTTTGCAACGTTCCTCTGCCTAATACCTTCGACGCGGCACAGCACAAAAACCTGACGCGTGCGCTGCGGCAGCGCAGCCAGCGCCGCCAGGACGGCATCGACCGACTCCCGGCCCTCCAGTTCCCTGGCCGGGCCGTTTTCCTCCAGCAGGTACCCCTCGATGTACTCCTCGTGGGCGTCCTGGGCATGCGTTTTCTTCTTGCGCAGGAAATCCCGCCACACGTTCGTGGCGGTACGCATCAGGTAGGCTTCGGGCTGTTCGATGGTGTCGCAGTCGCCGCGAACGGCCAGACGCACGAGCACTTCCTGGACCAGGTCCTCTACATCGGCATGCTGGTCCGCACGTTTGCTGAAGTAACGCCGCAGCGCCGGACGATACTCCCGCGCCAGCGTCTCAAGCCGTCCGGTCCTTCCTGTCAGCGCCTGGCGCTGTTGCCCTGCGGCCATCCGCGTTCCGCTTCCCGGCGTCGATATCGATCATATCAGGTCGGCGGGGATTCAGACGGGGCATTCCCGCCGGCGTCGGCCGTGTCGGCCTGCAGCACAGACGCTCGATTTCGGCGCGTTCGCGCTCGTTGAGACCGTCGGCAGCGGGTGAACCGGTGAAAGCCCCGGCCAGTGCGGTCTTGTCCATCATCGGACGGACCCAGGAGGGCGCGACGGCGTTCAGAATGGCGCTGCGATCGCGGCCGCTGGCATTCAGTTCGTTGCAGGCGCGGTGCCACATGCGCGCGTCATAGATGATCGCGGCGCCGGCGGGGGCCAGCCATTGCCGCACCCCGGCGTGCGGACCATGCCCCATGCGCGTGCCGCCGACGTTGAAGTCGCGCGGCGGACGGGTCCTGCTGAGGTGCGATCCGGGCACATACTGGGTGGCGGCGTTGTCGGCCCGGAACGCATCGACGCAGATATTGAACTGTACGCCCAATGGCGGGTGCTCCGGCCAGGCGCCCTCAGCCGGGGAATCTTCCCCGACCGCTGACGCGTAGGAAAGTGCTGGCCGTTCCCCCGTCAGCGGAGGCGTACTTCCACAAAAGTCATCCGGCAGCAGCTTGGGGTGGTAGGGGTAATCGGTGTGCCAGCCGTCGTCGGGGAACGTGCCCGCGAGCAGGTCGGCGGGTTTGACGGTCGTGATCACAGGTTGATGGCAGAAATGGATCTCTTCGGTGCGCAGGTACTGGCGGATGATCCATAGCGCCACGGGATGACTGGCCGCGCGTGCGACTTCCGCGCTCCAGATGAGCGAATTGACGATCCAGAAGGAGCCGTCATGGCTGGTCTCATGCGCATGGTGTTCGGCCCGTTCCCTGCTGATCCCGGCCTTGAGACGCGCGATCGCGGCGTCGTCCATCACGTGCCGCACCACGGTAAAGCCCTGGGAGCGTAGCTCGTCGAGGTGCGAGGACGGCGTCTGCCGAGGCCCCTGGATGACCCGGAAGCGGGCGCCGTTCACCGGCGTGCCGTCCTCGAACGCCATCGTGCACGCCCCCCCGGTCCCGCACGGCCCGGGGACCAGGCGCAACAGTCCGGCGGCGTGCACGAGGTGGTCGCCCTCGCGTCGCCAAAGGCAGTCGTCATCGCCGTCGGCGGTGGTGGACAGTGCGGCGCCATCGGCACTGAGCAGCGCTCCCGCGGCGTCCTGGACCAGGTAGAACCCGGGGGACGCGTTCATGTGCGGGCCATGGGGCGCCGACACCGGTTGGTTTCGAATACCGGAACCTGGTTTTTCAACGGGGATTCACCGACCATAAGCACCTGGCGATTCTGCCAATTAACCATGCTGGTGAAAACGGGTCGCTCTCCCCCTGACGCGAAGCCGGGATGGCGAACGGCTGGCTGCGCGGGCGAATTGCCGGCCGCCATGCGTCAGGATTCCGTGCGCTGTCGCGTCGAAAGAGAGGAGAGCGTTGCGCAACCCGCGGGTGATCGCGTGGCTCGGGTTCCACCCAAAGGGAGACTCGGTTGAGCGAATTGCAGACTCGTTTCGATACGCCCGAAGACGCCTATTTCGGTTTCTTCGAGGCTGACCGGGCGAAGGATGCCGCCGCGTGGGCCGGGGTCATGCGCTATCCCCACGTGCGCGTCGCGGCGGCGGGCAGAACCGATTACTTCGAGACATCGAGGGACTACGCCGCCGCCGCCGACTGGACGGAGCGTGTGGCGACGGGATGGGTGCGGACGGTGGGCCGGCAACCGGTACGTTTGCATGCGTCGGACGACCGGGTGCACCTGGTCGGGGGGTGGACGCGTTACAACGCCCGGGATGAACCGATCCTGCGGAACCGGGTCACCTATATCGCCACCAGGCCCGCCGGTTCGTGGGGTATCCAGGCGCGTTTCGCCGTGGGAGCGTACGACGGCCGTGACGACCGGGAGGTCGCGGAAGCCGCGGCCGAGTCCGCAGTCGGCCAGGTGCGGCGGTACTACGATGCACTGGACCGGAACGACGGCAGGGCGTGTGCCGAACTCTGCCGGTTTCCGATGATCGCGGTGGGTGTTGGCGAGGTTGCCCGCATCGGGGACGGCGAGCAACTGGCGCGGCGGGTCGATCGCGAAGCGGTCCGTATCCGCAATCTCACGGTGAGTGCGGCGCAGTCCGGTGCCGACGGTGCTATCGTGGCGCTGACTGCCGAATACGCTTCGGGCCCGGGTGAGCGGTCAGTGCTGGTGGTAGGGAGGGAAGCCGATGCCTGGCGGATCGCCGGGTTTTCAAGGATGCCGACACGGGCGTAGAGACACGACAGGAGGATCAACGATGTCCATGGATCAATTGCAAAGAGACGGGATCACGGGCCCGCACGAACTGGCGGACAAGTCCGGACTCGAGGCCGCGTGTGAAGTTGTCCGGGAACTCAAGGCGCTGCAGCGGCAGCAGAATATCGTGGCAAGGCTCACGGGCCTCCCGAACGAGGCCCCGAACCCCCTGATCGACAGGCACATGGACATCGACGTCATCCGGAACCTGTACTTCGACGACAACCTGCAGGCGGCGCTCGCGGAGCACTTCGGCAACGGCCTCTTCATCTGGCGGACCAACTTCTTCGTCAAGAGCGATGGCACAGGGCAGAACAAGTGGCACCACGACCGGCACTTCGAGAACGGCAATGCCCCGCTCAGACTGTTCGACACGAGCAATCACTATTCGATCACCATTGCCCTGACCGATATCGACCTGAACGCGGGTCGAATCGAGTACGTGCGGGGATCGCACCGGCCGATCGACGGTTGGGACCGGGACATCCCCCGTCACATTGACGAGGTGCCGGAGGTCGTGCAGGACCGAGTGACTCCGTTGCCCCTGGAACGCGGCCAGTTCGTGCTGTTTCACGGCCAGTTGCTGCATCGCAGCCTGGAGTTCGGCCATGGCGAGAGGAGAATTTCGATGGCGGCCAGGGTCCTTCGGGTCGGGACGCAGATTCCGGACTACGGCGTACCGAACCCGGCCGGCGGGGCGCACTCCGCCGCGGAGCCGGTCGCCGAGTTCCGGAGATCCGGGATACTGCCCCTCAACTGAAACGACGCATACAAAGGCGGCGAGGCAAGAGAATGGGTGTCGCGAAGATCGCGCTGGTAGGTTGCGGGAATCCGGCACGGCGCTGGCACCTGCCGACCCTCGCCGAACTGGCCAGGAGAGGGGCGATCGAGTTCGTGGCCCTGTGTGACCTGGACGAAACGCTCGCCGCCGAGAGCGGCAGGGAATACGGCGTTCCGCACTACACCGACATCGACGAGATGCTCGACCGTCACGGGGACATCATGGCGGTCGACATCGTGACGGGCGACCCCACGCATCACGTGATCGCGCGGCAGATCGCGGAGCACGGCAAGCACGTCATGGTCGAAAAGCCGATGGCGATGACACGTGGCTGCTGCGATGTGATCGTCGATGCGTGCCGCCGCAACGGCGTGCATTTCGAGGTGGCGGAGAACTATTTCCGCATGCCGAAGCAGCGGGCCATCATCAACCTGATCGAGCAGGGTGTGCTGGGCGATATCGTGCGCGTCTACTACGTCGAGGAGAAGGCGCACAACCCGTTCGAGCCGACGGCGACGCACCGGGGCCTGACCCGGCCCCTGTCGAAGTTCGGCAACTCTTCCGGGATGTGCATGGACATGGGCGCGCACCGGTTGTCGCAGTTGCGCCTGTTCGCCCGGAGCGAGCCCCGGCAGATTTCGGGTACGGTGAGACGGTATAGATCGGATCCCGAGATCGTACACGAGGACTGGGCGCACGCCATGATCGACTTCGAGTCGGGCGCGGTCGGCGTCTACGAAACATCGCGCCTGGGCGAATCGCTGCACTACTACCAGGTCACGGGCACGAAGGGCAGTATCTGCGACGACGACTGGAGAGGCCGGCGGATTCCGTTGCGGTTGCAGACCGGTGACGGGATGCAGGATGTCGCCGTCGAGTTCGAGCGTCATCATGTGGACGGGGTCGATGTCATTTCCAGGATCGTGGCGCATACGAACCCCGAGATCGTCTACGTCAATCCGTTCCGGGAGTACGCCATCGACGATTGGTGCGTCGGTCACGCCGACGAGATCATGAGCCTCGCCAACGCCGCGCTGAACGGCGATCCGCCGGAGTACGGCCTCGAAGGACGAAAGGACGTGGAGATGGCGATGGCGATCTACGAATCCTCGCTCAACGGCACGGCGCCGGTCAGGCTCCCGATCGAGGGCATGACTTCCTACGAGCGGATGCTCCACGAGGACTACCTGGCGCGGTTCGGCCGCGCTTTCGACGCGGGCTAGGAGCCTGCGCCGTAGAACGGCACGAAGTGCCGATTCAAGGCGGGGGATCCGGGATGGGTGGGATGGGTGGGATAGTGGGCTTGGGCGGGGATAAGACACGGCGCCCGCAAGGGCGACGGATCTTATGGCGGTAGCCACAAGCGCCGCCGCCCCGTCGGCGCAATCCGAAAGCAACGAGGAAGAGACTCCAATGGCTGAAATGACCGGGCGCTGCCTATGCGGCGCCGTAACCTATACGGCCCGGGACGTCGAGACGGAATTCAGGGCGTGCCACTGCGGCATGTGCCGGCGCTGGTCCGGCGGTCCCGCGTTCGCGGTCCACGCAGGCGGCGTGGAGTTCCGGGGCGAGGAGAACATTCGCCGGTACGACTCGTCCGCGTGGGCGGAGCGGGGATTCTGCGCGCGGTGCGGTTCCAACCTTTTCTATCGACTGAAACCCGGGGGCACGCCGATCCTCTGGCTGGGCACCCTCGACGACCAGGCCGATTGCCGGCTCGTCGGCGAGATCTACGTCGAGGCCAAGCCCGGAGGTTACAGCCTGGCTGGCGACCATCCCCGGCTCACGGAAGCGGATTTGCTGAACTCGTAGTTGCCCTCGCGCCCCTCGGGGGCGGTGCACTGGGCTCGGCGTGACCGTAAACTGTGCGCATGGACGCCGCATGCCTCGATCATCGGCTTGGCGCCGAGGAACAGCGGGAGTTCGACGAACGTGGCTGCTTCGTCGTCAGGAACGTGCTGCCGCCCGGCCTGGTGACGCGCCTGGAGGACGCGGCCGATCGGCTGGACGCGGAGCATCGACCGCCCGGAGATACGCGCCCGATCAACCACATCGACTGCATCGGCTACGACGACGCGTTCCTCGAACTCCTGGACTGGCCGAAGACGATCGCGAAGGTGATCGACATTCTCGGCTGGCACATCCAGCTCTATCACAGCCACGTCATGGTCACGCCGCCGCTGCCCCAGGGCTACGTGTCGAAGCCGAGGCGCATGGGCTGGCACCAGGACAGCGGCCGCCTGAACCTCGACCTTGAGGGGAACCCGAGGGTTTCCCTCAAGGTGGGTTTCTTCCTGACCGACACGTCGGATGTGGATCGCGGGAACTTCCACTACATCCCCGGTAGCCACCGGGAAAGGACGTTGGAATTCCCCGCCGCAGACGTTGAGGAGCACCCGGATGCGACACCGATTTGCGCGGCTGCGGGCGATGCCCTCTTTTTCGACCGACGCCTTTGGCACGCGCGCGGCCGCAACCGCTCGGATGTCACGCGCAAGGTGGTCTTCTTCGGCTACAGCTACCGGTGGCTGCGTCCCCGGGACAACATGACCGTGGATCGCTACCTGGCGGGTGCCGATCCCATCCGGCGCCAGTTGCTGGGTGCAAGCCCGACGGGGGGATTCGGCTATACCTCGCCGAGTGAAGAAGATGTCCCCTTGAGATCCTGGCTTGTCGAGCACCTTGGCGAGGAGTCGGTTGCGCCCTGATAGGAGCAATGGACCGAGTCTCTCGGTCCGGATAAGTTCTTCTTTGGCTCTATGCGTTGATTGCACCCTAAACCGGCATAATCCGTTGATCGCGTCATCGGGAGTAATGGTCATGATGAAGCGTTCCGTCTCCACCGTTTGCGTGCTCGTCCTGCTCGCCTTACCCGTGAGTGGACAGGACACGGATACCACCCAGGAAGCCGGGCGGAGCATCGAGGAGATCGTGGTCGTCGGCAGCCGCGCGCGCCTCACGAACGAGGCTGGCGAGTTGCCGGTGCCGGTCGACGTGCAGCACGGCCTCGACCTCGAGCACACGGGAGAGATCGACCTCGGCGCGGCGCTCACCAAGCTCGCGCCCTCGTTCAACTACACGCGCCTTTCCGTGGGCGACGGCGCCCTGCTGAATGCCGCCACGTTGCGCGGCCTGGCGCCGGACCAGACCCTGGTGCTCGTCAACGGCAAGCGCCGCCACAACATGGCGTGGATCCGTGTACTCGACGGCGTGATCGGCTATGGCACCGGCGGGACCGACCTGCGCGCCATCCCCTCGCTGGCGGTGGCCCGTGTCGAAGTGCTGCGGGACGGCGCGGCGGCGCAGTACGGTTCCGATGCCATTGCCGGCGTCATCAATATCGCGCTCAGGGAAGACACCGGCGGCGAACTCATCGCACACGTTGGCCGCACGGCGGGGGCCGATGCCACGCGCTTCGGCATGTCGTTCAATGCTGGCGTGTCGCTGGGCGCGGACGGGTTCCTGAATGTCACCGGCGAGTGGTACGACAGCGACCCGCTGCAACGCAATGGCGGCAACGGGGGGCACGACCCCGACTACCAGGACGAACTGATCACGTTCAGTTCGCCATCGCACGGCGGCAGGCTGTTGTTCGTGAACGCGGCCTTGCCCGTCGGCGGCGCGGCGGAAATCTACGCATTCGGCGGCGCCTCGAAGCGGGAAGGGCGTTCCAGCGGCGCCTACCGGTTTCGCTACAACTACTGGCAGGGCGTCGAAACGGGTGATGCGACCTGGGACTTCGTGGTTCCGAATTTCATCAACTTCCACGAGCGCAATACGCACCCCGTATATCCGGACGGTTTCCTCCCGTACGAGGAGTCCGAAGTCGGCGACATTTCGATCGCGGTCGGCTGGCGCGGTCCGTGGGGAGAATGGGATCTCGACCTGAGCGCCGCCTACGGCCGGAACAACTTCGATTTCGCGGCCTCCGATACGATCAACGCCTCGATCGGCGCCCACTACCTGCAGAGCAATCCGGGCGCGAGCGTTTCTGACATCATCGCCAACGCGGGACCGCGCTCCGGCGACAGCGGCGGCATCGAGTTCGACCAGCTCACGCTCAACCTGGACCTGCGCCGCACCTTCGAACTGACCGCGGTTGCGGTTGGCCTCGAGCGCCGGGCGGAGAGCTACGGCCAGAAGGCCGGCGACGAGGCCGCGTGGTCCTGCGGGTTGCCGCACGTATCCAACTTCAGCGCTTTCGCCGTTGGCCCCGACGGCACGCCGATCGAAGGCACCGTCGCTGCGTGCGGATTCCAGGGCTACCCGGGCTACAGCCCGCGCAACGCTGAACTAAGCGAAGGCGACCGGCAGAGCTGGGCCGCGTACTGGGAGCTGGAGGTCCGGCCTGGCGATGCCTTTTCCCTCTGGGCCGCGCTTCGGTCGGAGAACTACAGTGATGCCGGTGCCAAGACCACCGGCAAACTCGCCGCTCGGCTCGAGTTGACCGACACCATCGCGCTGCGGGGCGCCGTGTCGACGGGATTCCGGGCGCCGAGCCTCTCGCAGCGCCGATTCAATTCCATCCTGTTCGTGGGAAGCGATGAGGGCCTGACCACGACTTTCTCGGCTAACGAGGGCCACGCGATCGCCCGGGCCTTCGGGGTCGAGGCGCTACAACACGAGACTTCCAGGAACTGGAGTGCGGGCATCGTGGGCCAGTGGCCCGCGAACAACGTCAGGATCACGGCCGACGTCTACAGCACGGACATCGCGGATCGCGTGGTGCGTTCCCAGGGGATCGGTTGCGCGGGCGTTCCCGCCTGCGATGCCGAGCAGGCGGGCACCGCCGCGTTCTTCTTCAACGGCGTCGATACCCGCACCCGGGGATTCGATGTCTCCGCGTCCTGGGGCCTGCCGGCCGCGGGTGGCTATCTTTGGATTTCGGCCAACGGGCACTCCAACAAGACCGAAATCACGGACGAGAACCTCCCTGCCGACGCGCCGGCGGGATTGAGTTTCGGGGACTATTTCGGCGGATGGGGCGCCGACCTCCTGGAGAAGGGACAGCCTCGCATCCAGGCGAACCTGAGCGCCGACTGGCGTCGCGACACGTGGGGCGCGCTGCTGCGCGTGAACCACTTCGGCGAGACGACCCAGCACCCGCTGGACACGGGCATGGTGACGGTCGACCCCGCCAGTACCGTGGACCTGCAGGCGTGGCTTGAGCGGGGGGCCCTGCAGGCGGCCGTTGGTGTCAACAACCTGTTCGACGAGTTACCGACCGAACTCGACAAGACGCACCTTTCGAACATTCTCTGGGGGATCCGCTATCCGACGGATACGCCCTACGGACTCGCTGGCCGGTTCGCGTACCTGCGTCTGAGCTACCAGACCGTCGGATTTGCCGCATTGGCGGCGAGGTAGACGGAGTGGCAGGGCCTGGGCGGGGGCGAAACACGGCCGCCAGCGAATCGGGTTAGCCCGCATATCTCACCAAGGGCCGCGATGATCGCGCAGGATTTTTTTCGTGTGCGCGTGCTCGCGAGCGGAAGCATAGCCGTCGCTTATGGTGCAGCGAGCACGTGCGCGCACACGGAAAAAAGACCAGCGAGGGCGCGGCAGCGCGGTCTGTTACCTGTCCGAACGTCGAAAACCGAACATACCTCATTGAAATGCAATGGCCTTTGCTGATTCAACAAGCGCCTTGGTGAGATATGCGGGTTAGTGCCCCGCCATGCGTGCCTTGAGCCGGCGCATGCCTCGTAGCCAGCGGTCGTAGTCGTTCGCCTTGCGCTGGAAGTAGGTCGCGACCTCCGGGTGGGGCAGCACGAGGAACCGCTCCTCCCGGATCGCCTCGATGCACGCCTCGGCGACCTCGTCGGGTTCCAGCACGCCGTCGAGCAGGGCCGGGTGCGACCCGTCGTCCGCGGCCGGGAAGTTGGGCGAGATGTTGGTGCGCACCGCCTGCGGGCAGAGCACCGACACCCGGATGCCGTCGTCGTGGTAGTTGATGGCGATCCACTCCGCCAGCGCCACCGCGGCGTGCTTTGAAACGGAATAGGCGGCGGACTCCATCTGGGTGAGCAACCCGGCCGCAGAAGCGGTGCTCAGCAGGTACCCGCCCCCGCGCCGGATCATGCCCGGCAGCGCCGCACGCGCGGCCGCCAGGTGCGAGAAGGCATGCACCCGCATCATCCGCTCCCATTCCGGCGTGGGGAGTTCCAGCCCGCTCGGAAGCTCGTAACCCGCGTTGGACACCAGGAGGTCGATGCCGCCCTGGGTACGCTCCGTCTCTTCGATCAGCGCATTGACCGCCGCTTCGTCGCTCACGTCCAGGATTGCGGCAGAACCAACCCCGTGGAGGCTGCGGGCGGTCTCTTCGGCGGTGTCGCCATTCATGTCCGCGCACACGACGGCCCGTGCCCCATCCCTGGCCAACCGCTGGGCAAGGGCGCGCCCTATGCCGGACCCCGCGCCCGTCACCAGGGTGATCTTGTTCCGTACGTCCATCTTTTTCCTCAGGGATCAACCGTGCTTGCAACAATTCTGTCATGTACCGGGCGTAGAGTGCTTCCATGCACTACTTCCTGGAGATTTCTATGGGCCGCACGTCACGTTGGGGCAGGTTTGGTTTGCTGCTGTCTGCAATCTCGGCCTGGACATGCGCAACCGCTTTGGCGGATGGTCGAATCGAGGGTCAGGTTTCGTCGTCCGCCGGCGGCGCCTACCTCAAGGGGGCCGTGGTTCGAATCGCCGAACTGAACCTCGAGGTCGTCACTGAAGCGGATGGCCGTTTCACGTTCCTGTCCGTGCCGTCGGGCAGCTACGACCTGACGGTCAACTACATCGGATTTTCGCCCCATAGCGCGGTCATCGACGTGTGGGACGAAGAGACCACTGTCCACGCCGTGGCCTTTGAAAAGCCGCTCGAAGAAATGGTTGTCTACGGCAAGCAGACCGCGAGCACCGCGGCCGCACTCAACCAGCAACGTGCGGCGGACGGGATCGTTTCCGTCGTTTCGGCGACCGATATCGGCCAGTTTCCGGATCGGAACGTATCCGAGGCACTGCAGCGCGTTTCCGGCGTATTCCTGGAACGGGACCAGGGGGAGGGACGGTTCGTCGGCATTCGCGGCATCGATCCAAACCTGATCGTCACCACCATCAACGGCGTCAACGTGCCGGCGCCGGAAAACGACAAGCGCTCGGTGGCGCTCGACGTCATCCCATCGGAACTGCTGTCGGCGCTGGAGGTGAGCAAGTCGATCACCCCCGACATGGATGGGGACGGCATCGGCGGCTCGGTCAACATCAAGAGCGCCTCCGCCTTCGATTCCGCCGGCCGAAAACTGAGTGCCAACCTGCACGGCAGCGCAAACCCGCTGCAGGACCAGACGAGTCCCAAGCTCGCGCTCATCTACTCCGACACTTTCGCCCTGGGCGAGGGCAAGGACGACTTCGGCATCGCCGCGGCGGTGTCCTGGTACGACCGCGACTTCGGATCCGAGAATGTCGAAACCGACGGCGGCTGGTTCGACGACCTCGAGCGCGAGGACGGCGTCGAATTCAAGGGCGCGGAAGAAATCGAACAGCGGGACTACGTCGTCAACCGCGAGCGGCTCGGAATGGCCGCGAATTTCGACTATCGGCCCAGCAGTGAAGGACGCTGGTACCTGCGTACGCTCTACAGTGCGTTCTCTGACCAGGAATACCGCACCCGCAACGAGTTCAAGTTCGACAAGGGCGATGCGATCGAAGGAGGAGAGGGCATCGCAACCTGGGCAGACGCCAACCTGCAGAAAGAACTGAAGGATCGCTACGAAGAGCAGCGGATCCTGAGCTTGAGCGCCGGCGGCGAGCAGACATTCGACCAGTGGAACCTGCAATACCGCGTCGGCTACTCGGAAGCGAGCGAAGCGGAGCCCAATCGCCTGGATACGGTATTCGAAATCAAGGGAGTGGACATCGGATATTCGAGCCACGGGGAAAAGCCGGCCCTGTTCATGGACTCGTCCGCAGGCGATCCCGACAACTACATGCTGGACGAGATCACCATCGAGGACAACTTCACCGAGGATGTGGAGCACAGTTTCAAGATCGATCTGAGACGCGACATCGACGCGAAAGGGATTGAGGGCTACGTGGAAGCGGGTGCCAAGCTCCGCCGCCGCGAGAAGTCCAACGACATCGATGTTCGCGTCTTCGACGGATTCCCGGGCGATCCGACGTTCGAGATGTTCTCGCTCGGCTCCATTGACTACAGCCTGGGCGCTTTCGGGCTCGGCGTGTCGGAAGATGCCATCGATCGTTTCATCGGGAGCAACCTTTCCGGATTCGAACTGAACGATGACGACACGCTGGCGGCGTCTACCGGCGGCGACTACAACATGAGCGAGGATGTCGACGCGCTCTACATCAAGAACCGGCTGGATATCGACGCGCTGCGCGTCGTCTACGGCCTGCGCTACGAACGGACGGCGTTCGGCGCCGAGGGAATGCGGGTGGTCTACGACGACGTCGGCGCCGACGGCGATCCGGCGCCGATGACGGTGGGATTCGAGAACGACTACGCCAGCGTTCTGCCGAGCGTCAACCTGCGCTATGAGATCAACGAGGACCTGCTGCTGCGGGCCGCCTTCTACCAGACCATGGCCCGGCCGAAGTTCGGCGACCTCGCGCCCGGCGGCGAAGTGGAGTTCGAGGACGACGACGGCGAGTACGTGCTGAAGGCCGAAGTGGGCAATCCGGATCTCGAGCCCCTGCAGGCCCGGAACTTCGACGTGAGCATCGAGTACTACCGCGAGGACGTAGGCCTTCTTTCGGCGAGCGCCTACTACAAGGCCCTGAAGGATTTCGTGGTACTGGCGGACACCGCCAGCATCAGCGACTTCACCCAGTTCGTCGGCGACAATCGCGTGGACGACGCCGAGATCATCCAGCCCATCAACGGCGACGACGCCAGCCTGCTGGGCCTGGAACTCGCCTGGGTGCAGCAGTTGTCGAACCTGCCGGGCCTGTTGCGGAACCTGCTGGTCAGCACCAACCTGACCTTGACCAGCGGCGAGGCGACGATCCCGTTCCGCGACGAGACGATCCCGATGCCGCGCCAGGCGGATCTCGTCGCCAACTTCGCCCTCGGCTACGAGAGCGAGCGGCTGAGCGCACGCATCGCGGTCGCTCACAAGAGCGAACGGCTGATCGGGCTCGAGGAGCTCGACGATCCGGCCTTCGACGTGTACCAGGACGCCCACATGCAGGTGGACCTCGGCGTGAAGTACTTCGTAAGCAGTCGGTGGGAGCTCTACTTCGACGCCAACAACCTGACGGACGAGCCCTACTACGCCTATTTCGGCGACCGGGCCTACAACGCGCAGTACGAGACCTACGGCAGAACATTTGCCCTGGGCATTCGCTATCAGCCGTAGGTTGGTCCTGTGGCGGGCGCCGTTGGTCGTGCAGGACGGCGCCAGCCCGCGCGGGCACCAACTTCAAGTTCGTGTCCTTCTCCGAGGTGCGCCGAGCGCTCGGGTTATGGAGCCGCGGCCCCGAACGCGTCAGGCGTTGGCGTAGGGCGGCAGTCGAGACCGTTCTTCCCGGGACAGGCTTCGCGGCGCCGCGACCGGCTTGCCGGAACCGTCGAAGAATGGCGTGACCCTGTAGGCGCCGGTCAGGAGCGCGCCGAGTATTCGCCGCACGCCGCCAAGCAGGAACGGCAGGCCCTGTTCGGGCATGGCAATGATGACGCTCGTGTCGCCGGTAGCGAACTTCTTGAATGCGCGTGACCGGACTGGCCCGAGCGCCTTGTCGACGGCCACTTCCGGATCGGAAAGGTCGAGAAAGGCGTGGATGAGACCGAGGAAGTGCAGCTTGTGCGAGCCGGGGGTGTTGCCAATGGGCGTGCCGCAGCAGGCGGCGTACCAGCGCAGCAGGTTGCGGCCGGTGAGGCGAACGCAGGCGAGATGCTGCTCGCCTTCCGCGATCGTCAGGCGACTGGGCGAGACCTGGAAAATGGTCGTGCCGCCATAGTCGTCGAGCACGGCGTCCGCGCGGCCCAGATAGTGCGCGAAGGCCTGGCAATCGTCGCAGTAGCAGACCGCCCGCACGACGCGGGACGGCGAAACCGCGTGCAGCGTCCCGCGCACCGAGCCGCATTCGCACCGCACGGGTATATCGAACGCTCTCATCCTGTCGGGACCGTATCACGGCGTGCCGGGGGTGTCATACGGAGCAATCCAGGGCAATCCGGATCGTTTTGGGGGAAGTGTCGAGATGAATCGTCGTATAAATGGCGGATAGAGTCTTTGTTTGGGAGTGCGCCGATGGCGGGGTCTGGGCACGCGGGTAAGGAGAAGCAGCGTGCGGAGGTCGTCCAACTGTACGACCACGCGTTGCCGGACCTGCACCGCCTGCTCGCGCAGAAGCTCGGCAACGCCGAGGAGGCGCGCGAGGTGGCCCAGGACACGTTCGAAAAGCTGCTCCGTCAGGCCGAGCGTGAGGACATCAGGGACGTACGCCGATTGGCCTTCACCGTGGCGAACCGGCTCGCGCTCGATGTGCTGCGCCGCCGCCGCGTGAAGGTCCGGTACCTGCGCCAACAGGAGCTTGCCCCTGACGACGCCGCTACCGGAGACGATCCGGAGCGGGTGTCGATGGGGCGCGAACAGTTGCTTGCGGTGCGGCGGGCGCTGACGGCCCTGCCGGAGAAGACCCGCCACGTGTTTCTGCTACACAGGTTCGAATCGTATACCTACATCGAGATCGCGAGGCAGTTGGGGCTGTCGCAGAAGTCCATCGAGTACCACATGAACCGGGCGCTCACCGCCATCACGGCGGCGGTCGATTCGCGCCCGTGAAGGATCAAGGCATGCCAGACGACATAGACGCACAGGCAATCCGTTGGTTTGTGCGGTTGCGCGCGCCGGCCGCGACCGACGAGGACCGTCGCGCACACGCCGAGTGGCTGACAGCGGATGTCGACCACGAACTGGCCTATGCGCGAATCGAACAGCATTGGCACGACATGGGCGAACTGGAGTCCTGGGGGCGTGCCGAACTTCGCCGAATGGGCCTGGCGTGGCGAACCCGGGCGGGACGGCATGTGCGCCTCTCGGTCGCCGGCATGGTTGCGGTGGCGGCTTCGCTGACGCTGGCGGCCGTCTGGTGGGGATGGTCCGGCGAGTCGCCGGAGACCGCCGAGGTGATGCGAATCGTCACCGAGAAAGCTGAACAGCGGCACCTGGCGCTTGACGACGGTTCCCGCCTGCACGTCAACACGGCTTCCGACCTGGAGGTTCGCTATACCGCGGATATCCGGGAGATCGTCGTCAATTCAGGCGAGAGCCTGTTCGACGTGAAGCACCATGGCGACCGCCCCTTCGTGGTGCGGGCGGGCAGCCACAGCGTGATCGCCGTCGGCACGCGTTTCGCGGTCCGGCTCAAGCACGACGGTGACTGGGCCATCACGGTGGTCGAGGGCCGGGTTGCCGTCGTGCCGGGGAATCCCTCGAATCCGGAGGAGTTCGCGGCCCTGCTGTCGTCGTTGACCTCCAGCACCTACGAGCGTGGCGTCATGCTCGGCGCGGACGAGCGAGCCCGGATCGACCGGTCCGGGAAGGTCCTGGCGGAGGAAGAGACGGATGCTGCGGAGGACACCGCATGGCACTCCGGAATGCTGAAGTTCCGGCAAACGCCACTGCGGGAGGTGGCCAGGGAGATATCCCGCTACACGCTTGGCGAGGTTCGCGTCGCCGACAGCGTCCCCGACCATCCCGTCACCGGGATCATCCATATCCGCAACAGGGAAACCATGGTGGGCTACCTGGTCGAGGTCGTGCCGTTGACCGCGGTGGAGGGGGGCGCGGGAGTTACCGTGCTGCATGCGGCGCTGGATGGGGATGCATCCTCGTGAACCGCGCGCGCCGGCGGTGACGGCTTAAGTCACGAATGTCGTCTGGGCAGCAACGGATGGCGAGTCTCCGCCTGATTACGTTCGGCGGCTTAGGGTATTGACGTCACCGTGCGTCGTTTTCGGTACATGGCGGTGATTCTGGCAGGGCTGGCGCTGTGTCCAGTCCATGCGGGTGCCGCCGGTGACGACGTATCCGGAATGGGGGAAGAAGTGGAGAGACATACGAACGAAACGGCGGCGTGGCTATTCCCGCAGGGGGAAGTGCGATTCGACATCGCGGAGCAGGATCTTGCCGACGCGCTGATCCAGTTCGGCGAACAGGCCGACCTGTCGGTGATGGTCCACCAGGACGTCATCGGTATCGAGACAGAGGGTCTTCGGGGTGAGTTCACGGTTGCCGACGCGCTCGGCCGGCTGCTGGCCGACACGGGCCTCGAATACCGGACGAAAGGGGAGGCGGTCATCGTATCTCGACAGGTAGCTGAAATTGCGCCAGTTCAAGCGCCGGCGAGAAAGCCGCTGCTGGAACGGGTGGGTGCGGCGTTGGCCTCGGCCCTCCTCGCGGTGGCGATGCCGGCAGGCGCACAGGACGCCCAAAGCGATGAAGTGGATCAGGACGAAGAGGAGGCTCGGGAACTCGAGGTCATGACCGTGACCGGTAGCAGGTTGCGTACCGGCCCCGAGGCCTCTCCGATCACCGTAATCACCCGCCCCGAGATCGATGCCCGGGGCCTGACGAGTATCGAGGACATCGTTCGCTACCTGCCGCAGAACTTCTCCACGATTACCAACGGGGGCAGCTACGACAATCGGTCACCACGGTTCCAGATCGGTTCGGTCACGATCAATCTCCGTGGCCTGGGAGAAGGGTCCACGCTGGTCCTGGTCAACGGCCGGCGGCTTGCGGCCTCGCCCTCCGAGAATGGCACCTTTACGGACGTTTCCACGCTCCCGTTCAGTGCGATCGAGCGGGTGGAAGTGATGACGGACGGCGCCAGCGCCGTGTACGGCTCCGACGCCGTGGGAGGCGTGGTCAACTTCATCATGAAGAAGGACTACCGGGGATCGGAAACGTCGGTACGCTACGAAGACAGCAGTTCCGGCGGACACCGGAGGGTCGTCGAGCAGACCTTCGGATTCTCCTGGAACACCGGCAACGTCACAGCGTCCGCGAGCTATCGCGAGGACGATCCGGTATTCGCGCGCGATGCGGGACTCGATACCGACGGGGACTATCGCGCGCAGGGCGGCAGACTCTACCCCAACACGTTTGGGCAACCCGGCGTTATCCTGCGGTTTGGACTTCCCTCGAACGCACCGCCGAACACGACCTACGGGATCCTGCCGGCCGGCGATGGCACCAACTTCAGTCCCGAAGACGTCATATGGGTGTCCAACGAGGAGGTCGCGACCCAGTCCGGGAACTTCAATCTTCTTCAAAAGGGGCTTAGTGCCACCGCGAACGGCGAGGCGATCCCCTATTCGGAACACCTGTCCGCTTACCTGAGCGTGACGCAGGACATCGGGGAGAGTCTGACGGTGAGCGTGTCCGGAACGTACGCGCGGCAGGACTCTATCCAGGAAGCCGTGGGCGCATCGTTCAGCGGTCCGGTTCCGGCAAGCAACTACTACAACCCATTTGGCGAGCCCGTCTACATGGCCTACAGGTTTGAGCGCGAAATCGCCGATGGAAAGCTCGCGGGCTTTGCGAGAACGACCGACCTGGACCGCGTGAACCTAAGCACGTCCCTGACCTGGGAAACGCCAATCGACGGTTGGACCGCCGTCCTGTCGGCCAACTACGGCAAGGACAATCCGTACGGCGGCTATCCAGGCTCCTTCGACTACAGGGGCGCCGCATTTCAGGCAGCGCTTGCCAGTAGCGATCCGGCGGAAGCAATCAATCCGTTCGGCGATGGCAGCGTGCAGCGCGCGACGCTCGCCGAGTTTTCGAACTACGCCACGCGGGGAGCGCGAGAGGGCGTTCAGGATGTCGTCGGCCTGAGCCTGTCCGGTCCGCTTTTCGAACTTGCCGGCGGGCCCGTCGAACTGGCCGTGGGAGGTGAGACGCGGACCGATACGCTCGACTTCGATTCCTTCCTGTTGAATCCGTTTACCTTCCGTGTTCCGGATGCACCGGAAATCGTTCCCGAGTCACAGAACATGGCCTGGTTTTTCGAACTTTCGGCGCCGATTGTCGGCGACGCGAATTCTCGCCCCGGGATTCATGGACTGAGGTTGTATGCGGCCGGCCGTTATGACGAATACGAGATAGAAGGACCGTTCGAGGGCATTCTGCAACCCGCGAGCCAACGAACGTTCGATGACTTCGTAGCCAAGTTTGGCGTCGTCTACTACCCGGTGGAGAACCTCAAGCTGCGCGCCACCTGGGGCCAGGCTTTCCTGGCGGCAACGTTGCCGGAACTGTTCGGGCCAGTGAACACCTATACCTTCTTCCGGTTTCTTGATCCGCTTAACCCCGTCGAAAACGGCGGGCCGTTCGCGTCAATATTTCCTGCCACCGTTCTTGGCGGAAATCCCGACCTGCAACCCCAGACTTCCGATACCACGACGATCGGTTTTGAGTTCACGCCCACCGACATGCCCGGCCTGCATCTCTCCGCGACGTATAGCAAGACGGAGTTCGATGGGCTGATAGGGAGCCTGAGTAGCGCCTTCGGCTGGCCGCCGGTGTATGCCTTTGAGAATTGGGAAAAGTTCCCCGATCACGTCAAGCGCGATGCGAACGGAGTTCTGACGTACGTGTCCATGCAGAGCATCAACCTGTCCTCCAGGACCAGTGAGGCGTTGGACTTCGATGTGCGATATGCATTCGACACAACGCTCGGTGACTTCGCGGTAGGTATTCTGGGGACCAATACGCTGACGCTGGAAACGGTCTCGGGGCCGGGCGTCGATCCCGTGGAACAGGAAGGCACGAACCAGGGACCGGTCGAACTGAAAGGCAGCGCATACATGGACTGGTCGCTCGGACCATGGGGCGCCAACCTGACGATCAATCGCGCAGGCTCCTACGAGAACATCAATACCGGAGTATCGCGAACCGATGTGGACGGCTACACCACAGTCGACCTGCAAGGAACATACGCGCGTCCCCAGTCCCCCTGGCGCGTTACGGCTGGAGTGCAGAATGTGTTCGACGCGGACTTCCCCTTCTTCGACGGCTACTACGGTGTGGATTCCGCGCACATTGATTTTCGGCGCCGCATCGCCTTCGTCGACTTCGTGATGGAGTTGTCCTTTTAGGAATGTTCCTGGCAAATCGTGCTGTGAGTTGTCCGGTCCTGGCGGGCGTTTGCCTGCTCGCTGCGCTTGGCAGTGCGTCGGCCGATGATGGGGTGCCCGGCGCCGCAAGCGGGGCCGCTTACGTAAACGACGGGAACTTCCGCCAGGAGGTGTTCGAGTCTGCCCTGCCGGTGCTGGTGGACTTCACCGCCACCTGGTGCGGGCCCTGCAAGGAAGTGGACCCGATCGTGGACGAACTGGCGTCCGAGATGGCCGGCAAGGCCAAGGTCGTCAAGCTCGACATCGACGATTCGCCCGAAATCTACAAACAGCTTCGGGTCAATGGCGTTCCCACCGTCATCTTCTTCAACGAAGGGCGGGAAGAGGACCGTATCGGCGGCCCGCAGAGGCGGGAGATCTACGAGCAATACCTGACCACCATGGTCGAGGGCCGGGACATGCTCGATACCCGCCTCGAGATGCTGTCGCAGGACGAATACCGGCAGCACTTCATCGTCTCGCGCGAACTCGAGGATATCGAGGCAATCCTTGCCCACCGGCCGGATCTCCTGGTCGAACCCTTTGCCGACGGGCGCACACCGCTGTCCGTGGCGATCAAGCGCTCGAGCATCCGCCAGAAGGCGCTGATCGAACTGATCCTGTCGCACGATCCCGACATCGCCCTGCACGACCTCATGGGCATCGGACGCTGCGATGAGTTCCTGGCGGCGGTGGAGGCGGATCCCGATCTCGCCAACCAGCCCGACCCGGACGGCGCGACGCCGCTCTGGCTGGGGCTGATGGGGAGCGTCAAGGAACGTGACGGCCATTGCGCCCGCGCGCTACTTGACGCGGGCGCACAACCGGTCAGCAGCGCATCCTTCTACCTGCCGAGGGCGGTGATCTTCTACGAGGATCCAGACCTGCTGCGGACATTCCTCGACTGCGGGATGGACCCGGGCGAGACCGACGAACGGGGGATGAATACGCTGCACCTGACGACCATGTACGGGTATCTTCCGCTCGTCGAAGTTCTGCTGGAACACGGCATGGACCCGTCGACGACCAACGGCGAGGGCGAGACCGCCGTGGAAATGGTGCGGAACCGGCAGCAGCGGCGCGAAGAAACCTGGAAGGAGCGCGGGATGCTGGACACGCCGGAACAGCAGGCGGCGTTCCGCGACTACCAGGAGGAATCGAACAGGTTGCTGGCGCTGCTCGAAGGCGCGCAGACCTGATTCTCTCGCGGGCGACGTACTTGCAGGGAAGCATGCACATGCTCAACAGGAAGATAGTATTCGCCACGCTCATCGTTGCGGGCGGTTGTCTTGCTGCCACGCCTCGCGCGCAGGAAGTCGGCAACGACGAACCGTCGAGTAGCGCTGCTGCCGCGTCCGAGGTCAGCTACAGCGAGGGTGAGCGGGCCTATAGGGAGCGAAACCTGGCTGACGCTGTCGCGCATTTCCGGGCCGCAATCGAACTCAATCCCAACAACGCCAAAGCACATCGGCAGTTCATCTGGGTGTTTCAGGACCTCGGCAGATCGGAAATCAGCGCCGAACTGGATGAAGACGCGCGAGATGCGGCAATGAAGGCCGCCGGCGACGAGTCCTTTGAGAACCTGCTCGCCGTCTACCAGGAGTGGTCACAGGATTCGCCCGAAGTCGCAGCCTACAAGTGGGCGCTTGGCCAGCTATACATGTATCGGGACTACGACAAGGTCAGGCAGTACACGAACGAGGCGATAGCCCTGGATCCGGGCCTTGCCGACGGCTACAGCACCCTGGCGCTCCTGGCCGATGTCAGTGGAGACAGGGAGCGGGAACTGGAGCTCTTGAGGAAGGCGGTCGAGACAGCGCCAGAGAGTCCTGACAAGGCGTTCTACTACGCGGCAAGACTGAACAAGACCGACCCGGCGCTGGGGCGAATTGCGTCCCTCGAAGTTGCCGAACGGTTTCCCGAGAGTGAGCGCGGCGCGCAGGCGCTGTACTGGCTCGCGTACCGAACAGGGGACCGGGACGAGCAGATTGCACTGTATGAGCGGCTGCGCACGACCTATCCGCCCGAGGACTTTGGCTGGTCTGCGTCCGGAATGACCGTGCTGGCGGATCTGTATTCCGAGTCGCAGCCGGAAAAGGCCCTCGCGCTTGCCGAGCAGATGGTGGCGGCAACGGCCGAAGAACCGGATGGCTGGAGCGCACGAATCTGGAACGACCGGCTGACGTTTCAACGAAACGTGATGCAGGGCGACGAACTGATCGCCGACGGACAGTATCAGCAGGCCGTGGAGTTGCTGGAGGCCACCACGCTCCCACGTTACGTCAACGCCAATGTCTTCCATGAGACCCGGGCCAGGGCGCTGGACGGGGCCGGTCAGACCGTCGAAGCCTATGGGTATCTGCTTCCCCTGGCGGCGAGGGAGCCGACGGACAGGATCAGGGCGGCGACACGCGTCTACGCCGAGAAACTCGAAAAGGACGGCAGGACGGTCAGGGCTGAGATCAGGAATACGCTGGAAGAGGACGCGGAGCAAATCGAGGACTACTCCTTCGAGCGTTACGACAACGGCGAGCGGGTGTCATTGTCGGACTTCCACGGCAAGGTCGTGCTGTTGAACTTCTGGTACCCGTTCTGCGGGCCCTGTCGGGGCGAAAACCCCGAGTTGCAGGAGGTCCTGGAGAAGTACGGCCCCAGGGGGTTCGAGATTCTTGCGCTCAACGTACACCCCCAAGAAGATCAGTTCGTCCTGCCCTATGCCAGGGGCAACGGATTCGATTTCATCCAGCTGCGAAGCGATATGGAGTTTGCGAAAGCCGAGTTCCAGGCCCGTGGCATGCCGACGAATTTCCTCCTGGACGTGGCGGGGCGCAAAGTCCTCAGACTCCCGCCGATCTCGGGGACGAGAGTCAGGACGCTGGAACTGCAGATAGAATCGCTGTTGCCTGAAGAGAGCGAGGCAAGCGGGCTCGGTTCAGACACTACGGGTCCGGATTCTGAGCCAGCGGGAAACGGGGAACCGCCTGTTACCGGTGCAATTGCAACTGTCAGCCCCAGGAAGCTGGCCGCGGGAGCGCAAGCCCTCATGGAGATCGAGTTGGACCTGGATCCCGGCACGCACGCAAACTCGGATTCGCCGACGGATTCCGCGTTTATTCCAACGACATTTTTCCCCGATTCGGTTGATGGCGTCGTGTGGGAACAGGTGAGCTATCCGCAACCGACCGAGGTGATCGAGTGGTACTCCGAAGATCCGCTGTCGGTGTTTGAGGATGGTGCCGTGATACAGGCTCGCCTGACCGTCGAAGAGGATGCCGGTCCCGGGGAGCTTGACGTATCGGGACAGCTGCGCATTCAGGTGTGCGACGCTGAATACTGCTATCCGCCGGAGCGTTTGCAGGTCACGGTTGCCGTTACGGTGATTGACGAGGACGTTGCCGGCCTCGATACAGCCCCTTAGTCGGCCCGACGGCGAAACCAAAGGCCTCGCGACCCAAGATGGGATCGTTGACCGATTCGTGTTGCACCGCGGGTATAACCCGGGTCATGTTCTCGCCATGAAGACGGCCATATCCATCCCCGATGAGATATTTGACGCTGCGGAGCGAATGGCGACCGCGCTGGGCATGTCGCGAAGCGAACTCTATTCGAAGGCGGTTGGCGAGTTCGTCGCCCGACATTCGGGGAAGGACATCACAGATCGCCTCAATGGCGTGTACGGCGCTGACGAGTCCGCGTCGTCGCTCGACGAGGGGCTGGAGGCGTTGCAGTTCCGCTCGCTGAACACGAACGAGGAGTGGTGAGGCGCAGCGAGATCTGGTGGGCCGAGTTGCCGGTGCCCGAAGGCTCCGAACCCGGCTATCGGCATCCGGTCCCGATCGTACAGTCCGAAGACTTCAATCGGAGCCGGATTCGGACGGTCCTCGCGCTGGCGATTACAACGAACCTGGACCTGGCCCGGGCACCGGGCAATGTGTCCCTCGCAAGGCGTGCGACGGCATTGAGAAGGAGATCGGTGATCAATGTCTCGCAGGTCGCTACGTTGGACAAACGGTTCCTCACACGGCGTATAGACCGCGTCTCAGATGCCGTGCTCGGGGAAGTCGAGGAAGGACTGCGATTGATCCTGGAGATCAGGCGCTGATATGTTTTGACCTGTCAAGTTGGCCAAGGAACACTCGCTTCCTCCTTTCGATGTAACAAGGTTGTTGTTGGCGCGGTGGACATGTGGGCGAGAGGCGCGCGAGTGTGGGCAGGCCGGAGGGCAACGCGCGTTCAGCGCGTTGTCCGGGGGCTGTCCACACGTCCCGAAGGGCGCGCGCCGGTCCGAAGGACTCGTCCACATGTCCACCGCGCGGTCGGACGCCTCGCGAACAACGGGCGTGTTGAGTCGGGACAAGGCCGGGCTGATCGCGACGGTGGATCATGCTGATATGCGTGGATTGGGTACCACCGGACTTCACTGCGTCGCGGAGCTGGCCTTTCTCTAGCGGCAGGGATCGCCGACCGACGCGCCCCTCGGGGATCGTGTCGACGGCACCGGTTATAGCGCCTCCAAGGGTTCTCCACACCGGCCCGATCCTGCCCCGACTCAACACGCCCCCGCCTCTTCGCTACCCGGCGCCGATCGCGTCGTCGGCTCGCGGAGCGCCGGCGGCCGGCGGGATCCGGCGCATCTCCCGGCGGACGATGTCCCAGACGAAGCCGCTCAACTCCCGCGCCACGGCCACGTTGGCCTGCTTGCTGTTCTTGCCCGACTCGATCAGGCGCCGGTAGCGACCGCACAAGCGGCGCTGCGCCTTCCAGGCGATCGCCCTGGCCTCGTCCGACGCCGCGGCCGCCTTGCGCTCGATATGCGCCGTGCGCCGCGCCGGGAACCGGTAGCTCCAGGCCGACTCCACCAGCGCCCGCCGCGCGTGGCCGTTGCCGGTCCGCGTGATCCCGCCCCGGCGGCGGCGCCCGCCCGAACTGTGCTCGCTCGGCACCAGCCCCAGATAGCTCATCAACTGCCGCGGCGAGTCGAAGCGGCTCACGTCGCCCAGCTCCGAAAGCAATGTCATGGCCGTGATCACGTCAACGCCGCGCAGCGCCGCCAGCGAGCGCGCCACCGGCGCCAGCGACCAACCCGCCAGCGCGTCGTGCAGCAGCTTCGTCAGCGCCGCCACCCGATCGCTCGCCGCGCGCGCCGCCTCGACGTATTCCCGGTACGCCCACTCCTCCCAGTCGCGCTCGAAGCGCAGCCCGTCCAGCCATTCCCAGTGCGCCTTCGTCCAGCGCGTCCGCGGCCAGCGCCGACCGTGGCGCAGCAGAAACGCGCCCAGTCGCTGGCGCGCCTGGAGTTCGGCCCGCTTGAAGTCCGACCGCGCCCGCACCAGGTCCCGCATCGCCTCCTGCTCCTCGTCCGGAACCCACACCGGCGTCAGCTCCCCGCTCCGCGACAGCCGCGCCAGCTTGACCGCGTCCCGACGGTCCGTCTTGATCCGCTCGCCCGGCGCCCTCGGGATCCGCGACGGCGCCACCACCTCGCAATCGAATCCCATCGCCGTCAGCTGCCGATACGCCTCGTACCCGCACGGCCCCGCCTCGTAGCAGAACAGCGGCAACTCGCCGCCCCGCGCCTCGCACAGGTCCCGAGCCAGCCGCGCGATCGCCGCCGGACGGTTGGCGATCTCGCCCCAATACGACGCCGGTCCGCGACCGGACTCCGCCACCGCCACCGCGATGCTCTCCTTGTGCACGTCCAGTCCCACATGACACGCGTAGGCCTTCCCCGAACTCCCCGTCGACGACCCCGATAGCCCTTCCGCTCCGTTTTGTCTAAAGTCTCTCATCGCCTGCCCTCCTCAATTCTGGCTCTGTCTCGTGGCCATAATGACCGGCCCCAAGATAATCCACGCTCTTGAGGACGGGCAGGTCAAAACATTATGTCTAGGAGCGTGCGCCGTAGAACGGCACGCAAGTGCCGTCTAAGGCGCAGGATCGTAGGTGGGCTTGGGCGGGGGTGAAATACGGCACTCGCAGGGTGACGGATTTCTTGGCGTTAGTGTAGTCAAGCCCGCCGAGCGTGCTTCGCTTGACAAGCTTGGGGAACATGGGCATGTTCGGGGGTTCTTGTGCGTATACAGCCCCATCCATGGCGGTGGTGTGCGTTACCGTTCGGTGATCGGATTCGATGCTGTTGAATCACATCTGACGGCATTGCATCGTTCGTCGTCCTGGTGGGAGTACAGGTGTTGGGGGGTATTGCCAAATGATCTCATTCGGGCAGGGGCTGCAGCGTCCGGTGCGGCGGCGCGCCGGTAATACTTGCCAAGCCACGGCGCGAGGTGTCCGGGCCTGGAGCCGTGTGTGCGGGGTCGCGATCATTCTGTGCGGCGTGGCCGCTCCGGTGCCGAGCGAGGCCGGTACCATCGACGTTCCAATGCGTCGCGGACAGGCGACGACTCCCGTGGCCGTGCCCGATTCGGCCTGGGGCGAGACTGCTGTCGCTGCCGCGACGGTGCTCCGGGAGATCGAGGTTCTGCGCGTCGAACTCGGTGTCGGCGACGAGCCGCCGGAAGCCGAACTGCAACTGGACCGCCTTCCCGCACACGTATACGTCAAATCTCTGGAAGTCATGGCCAAGGTAGCCGCCGTGCAGCGCCGTTTCGGCGTTCCCACGGGTTCGTCGCGCGAGATGCCGCTGACGGAACCCTCTGCGGTTGACGTACTCGCGTCAGTCACCGACATACTTGACGGCATTCGTGCGATCAAGACGCAGATGATCATCGAAACCGAAGTCGATCCAGCGGTCCTGTCCGGGTTTCCCACGCTGGCAGGGGTGTACAAGAATCTCGCGGACTCCTCGTACCTGCTCGATGGGCTGATCGGGTATCCGCTGAACAGCGGTGACGTCTTTGGCAACACATCTGCCATTGTCGAAGAACTGAACCTGATCGGTACGAAACTCCAGGTCGTGCTGGATACCGAGATGCCTGCGGTCGATGCCCCCAAGCGGACGATCGATATCGCGCAACAGTTGCTCCGGGCGATCTATAAGTCGGTGTCGCTGCAGGGGAGGCTGGGCATGGAAGCCTCCATGGTGCCCACCCTGACGATGGTCCGGGTGACGCCCACGGAGACCTATGACCTGGCTGGCCTGCTGTGGACCGAGGTGGCGCGAATCAAGTGGCATCTTGGCGTCAATGTCCCGGTCGTCCTGGATCAACCCCCGTCGCGCAGTGACCGTGCGGACCTGTTCGCCCAGACGCTGTTGATCATCAGGAACCTGGACCAACTCACTGCTGGCGCCGGGAACTAGGATGTCTGAACGGAGCGAACAGCCTGATCCGAGCTGCTTTCGGAAGAAACGGATGACACCCACCAAGACCATGCGAACGGCCGTGGCCGTGGCGCTGTCCATGGGCGCGATGCCAGTGTTCGGCCAGGCCCTGGACAGCGGCGATACGGCGTGGGTGACTACGGCCAGCGCCCTGGTGCTGTTCATGACCATACCGGGTCTCGCGCTACTCTACGGCGGCCTGGTGCGAGCGAACAGCGTGCTTTCGGTCTTGCTCCAGTGCTTCTCGATCGCTTGCCTGGTCAGCGTCCTGTGGCTTGTCGCGGGCTACAGTCTGGCGTTTGGCGGCTATGAGTCGCGGTTCATTGGGGATTTGAGCAGGGTCCTTTACCAGGGCATGGGCGAGAACGTACTGATCGGCACCGTCCCCGAATCGATTTTTGCGACCTTTCAGCTCACCTTCGCGATTATCGCGCCGGCGCTCATCGTCGGCGCCTTCGTGGAGCGGGTGCGTTTCTCCTCGGTGCTGCTGTTCACGGCCGGGTGGTCGCTGCTGGTCTATGCGCCCGTTGCCCACTGGATCTGGGGCGGCGGCTGGCTCGGGCAAATGGGTCTGCTGGACTACGCTGGCGGCACCGTCGTCCACGTCACGGCGGGGACAGGCGCGCTTGTCGCCGCGATGGTGCTCGGGCCGCGCCGGGGTTTCCCCGAGGCGACGAAGCCTCCCCACAGTACCGTGCTTGCGCTCGTTGGTGGGGCGATGCTCTGGGTCGGCTGGTTCGGCTTCAATGGCGGCAGCGCGCTGGCCGCCAACGGTGACGCGACCATGGCCATCGTCGCCACCCAGACGGCTGCGTCGGTGGGTGCGCTCGTCTGGATGGGTTTGGAGTGGATGCGCGACGGCAAGCCCACGGTGGTCGGTGCGGTCCTGGGCATGATTGCCGGCCTCGCCATCGTCACTCCCGCATCCGGTTTCATAGGTCCGGGCGGGGCGCTTGTCATGGGCGCTATCGGCGGCATCGCGTGTTTCACCGCGATGGGGATCATCAAGCGCTCGCTCAAGATAGACGATTCGCTGGACGTCTTTCCCATCCATGCGGTCGGAGGCGGGATCGGAACGATACTCGTCGGGGTCTTCGCGAGCGACACGCTCGGCATGTTTGCGGGCCAGCACAACATCGAGATTGCCGACCAGGTAAGCGTTCAGGCGATCGGCGTCCTTGCTGCCGCGAGCTACACGGCCGCGGTAACGTGGGTGCTCCTGAAGGTCGTGGGCGTTTTCGCTTCGCCCCGCGTGTCCGAGGAAGAAGAGGCGGAAGGCCTCGACGTGGCGTTTCACGGCGAGCGTGGCTACGTGATTCCGGAAGACCCGCCGGAAGGGCCGTCCCAGGCCACATGAAGAAAGAGACGAGGACCGGCCGGTTGAAACCGGCGTCGACCATTGGATGCATCCTGCTCACCTGCGGCTTGGTGGCGGGCAATGCCGCGCAGGCGCAATACCTGGCCTACGCAGTCGTTGACGGCGCGAGGTCGCCGTTGCCCGAATCGATCGGCGCCATCGAAGCGGGTTACCTCGTGGATCTGGAGTGGGACTATCGGGGCGGACGCTCGATGGTCGAGGTCCAGTCCGTCGAGGACGCGCGCGGTGACGGCACGGGAGACGTATCCCTCGCCGGTATCGGCGAGGTCGTCGCCGAAGCGATTCGACGCACCGGGCGGTTCGTTGTGGGTGGGGGCGGCACTGCGACCGAGAGTGGTGCGGACGGTTATGTCCTGCATGTCGCACTTGCCGAGTACGCCGTCCAGGTTGCCGAACCGGTGACCAATCCGCGCGCGGTGCGCAATCGCGCGCGCGCCACCGAGCACGGTCGATTCGCGATTGATCTGCGCCTGGTTGACGCGGCCGGAAGAGTCGTGGTCGCGGGTCAGTTCGAGGCGGCCGTATCCGAACCCCGACCGGGCGTGGCAGGGGTCGGCGAGGTGGAAGGACTCCCCAGCGGTATCTGGACGGAGTCGATCGGCCAGGCCATCCTGGCGGCTGTGAACAAGGGTGCATTCGAGATGGTCAGGGCCGTCGGGCCGCTGCCATTGGCTGGCCGCGTCGTGAGGGCAGAGGGCGACCGCGTGTGGATCAACCTCGGCAGGGACTCGCTATCTGTTGGCGACACGCTCGAGGTGACATCGGTCGGGGAGTCCCTCGTAGATCCGGAGACGGGCCTGGACCTTGGCGTCCTGGAAGAGACGGTCGGCACCGTGCAGGTATCGCGGGTTGAGGACAGGTTCAGCATCGCCGAGGCCTTGTCGATACTGACGCCGCCGAGCCGAGGCGACTCCGTGCGGTCGGTCTCGCCGCCCGAGTACATGTTCGCGACGGATTGGAATCCCCCCTGACGTATCGGCTGCCGTCGCCGCTTGACCTTGAGCATCGGGAGGCGTATACGGCTCCCATGCACTTTCGGCAAACAGTCCTGGTATCGATGCTGGCGGCCGCCGTAACGCTCGCGGGTGTTGCCTGTGCGTGTGCGGTGCCGACAGTCGATACCCTTGCGGCGGCGGGTACCCATCACGCGCACCACGCGGATGATCATGCTGACGCGGCCATGGTCTGTGAGCACACGGATTGTGGCGACTGCATGGCCGATGAGGCCGTGTCGAAGAACGAGACGTTGCGCGATCAAGCGCCGCAATTGCCGAAGTCGTTTCTGGATGACGATGTCCAATTTGTGGCCGGGTTCGCCGCGAACGCTTCGCCGTTGCGCGGTTTCGCCTGCGATCCCCCGATTCCCCGCCTTGCGCGCGTAGTCGACACCCCCGTTCGGCTTTTCGACAAGCTCCTGAACTAGCCATCTTCCTTTTTGTCGCGGAGGTCCGCGACAACGCTCTCGTTCGTCCTGGCGCCGGGATTTCCCGCTGGCAGTGGGCGAGGTTGGAGAACCTGTTCTCGAAGGAAGGCAATGAAGATATTGAACGTGGTGGCATGGCTCCTGCTCTGGGTCCAGGCGGACGTGTCGGCCCTGGACTATGCGACCAACGGCGACTCGACCCTGGCTGCCATGGTTTCCGAGGCGCTGGAACGCAACCCGCGGGTTCGGGAAGCGCAGTGGGAACATCGCGCGGCGCAGGAACGCGTCCGGGAGGTCACCTCGCTGCCGGATCCGACGTTGTCCGTGACACGGCACCTGCGCACGCCGGAGACGCGTGTCGGTCCACAGACCGGCGGAATCTCGGTCAACCAGCGTATTCCATGGTTCGGCAAGCGGTCTGACCAGGGCAAGGTTGCCGAGCGCGAGGCCGCAGCGCGCGAGGAGATGATCGGAGCCAGGCGGGCGGAGGTTGTCCGCCAGGTCAAGCTCGCGTACTACGACCTTTCGTACCTGGACCGGGCGCTCGAGATCACGGCGGAGGAAGAGGAACTGCTGCGGCACTACGAGTCCCTCGCCCAGGCCCGGTATTCCCAGGGTGTCGGCCTGCAGCAGGCCGTCGTCAAGCTGCAGGCGGAAATCACCCGGGTGCGTTTTCGCCGCCAGGAGCTACTGCGCGAGCGGACGGATGCGGAAGCGGCGCTCAATGCGCTGCGCGACCAGCCGGTGCATGTCCGTGTGCCCACCATCGTTCTCCCGGATCGCCCGGTGGTGGAGTTCGATGGCGAAGCACTTCAGCGGATCGCGCGCGCGGACCGGCCGGAGCTCAAGGCTGCCGTGCTCCGCATGGAAAGCGAAGATGGCGGCGTTCGCCTGGCACGGCGGCAGTATTGGCCGGACATCGTCGTGGGCGCTGCCTGGGGAAGCGTGGGTGACCGCCGGGATGCGCAGGGACGCATGCAACCGCCGCCCCGGAACGGCAAGGATGTGTACAGCGTTTCCGTCGGCATCAACATCCCGCTCTACCGATCCAGGTACGACGCGGGCGTCCAGGCGGCTTCCGCGCGCCATTCGGCGGCGGCAGAGGCGTATCGCAACCTGGTCAACGAAGTGGATGTCGCCGTTCGATCGGCGACCTTCAGGCTCGAGATGATAGAGGACCAGGTCGCCCTGTTCAGGAACGCGCTGCTGCCCCAGGCCGAACAGGCGCTGCGCTCCACCGAGGAGGCGTACTCGACGGGCACCACCGGCGTGCTCGAACTGCTGGATAGCGAAGAAGTGCTGCTGGACGTGCGGCTCGGCCTGGCACGTCTTGAGGCGGACTACATGAAGACGCTGGCCGAAGTGGAACGTGCCATTGGATCGGCATTTCCGGTGGAGGATTCGACATGAAGCGGCTTGGAAAATGGTGGTTCCTGTTGGCTGGCCTGACCCTGGGGACCGGCGCATCGGGGTTTCTCCTCTGGAATCCGCTCGGTCTGGCGTGGCTCCCCGAAGCGGCGCGGGAAAGCGATGCCGAAACGCCCCCCGCGTCCGATACGGTATATACCTGTGGCATGCACCCGGACGTGATTCGGCAAGACCCCGGGAACTGTCCGATCTGCGGCATGAAGCTGGTCCGAAAGGAGACCGAGCCGAGCGCGGAATCGCGGAAGGTTCTCTACTGGCGCGCACCCATGGACCCGAACTATCGCTCCGACAGGCCGGGCAAGTCGCCCATGGGAATGGACCTGGTGCCGGTCTACGAGGACGAAGCCGGCGCTGATGGCGGGGTCCGCGTCAGCCCGGGGTTCCTGCAGAACTTTGCCGTGCGGACGACGGTCGTGACGCGAGGCACCTTGCCCGTCTCGATCCGCACGGTTGGCGTCCTGGCCCACAACGAGGAAAAGGTCGTCTCGGTCAACACCAAGTTCGACGGCTGGATCGAGAAGGCCCGCGTCAACAACGTGGGCGAGACGGTGGACGAGGGGGATCCGCTGTTTGACATCTACAGCCCCCAGTTGGTCACCACCCAGCGCGAGTATCTCGCGGCGATGGAATACCTCGCGCGCCTCGAGGAGAGCGGTGCGTACCCGGAGGCCGTTGACCGTGCGCGGTCGCTGCTCGATGCGGCGCGCGAACGGTTGCGCTACTGGGATATCACCGAGGCGCAGATCGATGCCCTGGAAGCGTCGGGGACGGCCGCCCGGACGGTGACGTTCTTCTCGCCGGCCTCGGGATTCGTGGTCGACAAGATGGGCGATTCGCTGGAAGGGATGAAGCTGAGCCCGGGCATGACGGTCCTCAAGATCGCGGACCACTCGACGTTGTGGGCCCAGGCGGAGTTCTACGAGGAAGACCTGCGGCACGTCCGCGAGGGTAGCAGCGCGACGATCGAGGTGGACGCGTTTCCGGGGCGGCGATGGGAAGGCCGAATCCTGTTCTTCCGTTCCGCCGTCAACGAGGTGACACGGTCCCTCACGGCATTCGTCGAAGTGGCCAACCCGGACCTGTTGTTGAGACCGAAGATGTACATCGACGTTTCGGTGTGGGCCGAGGGGGCGACCGATGCGGTCATCGTGCCCGCCGAGGCGGTCCTGCACAGCGGGCAGCGGTCGGTCGTTGTCATCGCTTCGGGCGGCGGCCTGTTTCAGCCCCGTGAAGTCAAGCTCGGAATGGCAGCGGAAGGCATGCAGGAAGTAACGGACGGTCTTGCTCCGGGCGAGGAGATCGTCGTCTCTTCCCAGTTCCTCATCGATTCGGAAAGCAATCTGAAGGCCGCGATCTCGCAACTGTTGCGGGGAGACGCGGACACGGAGGAAGAACCCGTGCCGGACGAGCCGATGCAACACCATCACCACCATCACTGAGCGCGCGACGATGTTTGAACGGATAATCGACTGGTCGATCGAGAACCGGTTTCTCGTCGCGCTCGCGACGCTCGCCGTTGTGGCAGCCGGCGTCTACTCGCTGGCCCGGGCGCCGCTCGACGCCATCCCCGACCTGTCCGACGTACAGGTCATCGTATACACGGAATACCCGGGCCAGGCGCCGCGCATCGTCGAAGACCAGGTGACGTACCCGCTGACGACGCAACTGCTTGCGGCGCCGTTCGCGAAGGTGGTCCGGGGATACTCGTTCTTCGGCTTCTCTTTCGTCTACGTCATCTTCGAGGACGGCACGGACCTCTACTGGGCGCGAAGCCGCGTCCTCGAGTACCTGAACTACGTGTCCGGCAAGCTGCCGCCGGGGGTCACGCCGACCCTCGGCCCGGATGCCACCGGCGTGGGGTGGGCCTTCATGTACGCGCTCAAGTCCGACCGCCATGATCTCGGCGAACTGCGTTCGATCCAGGACTGGTTCCTGAAGTACGCGCTGACGAGCGTACCGGGCGTCGCCGAAGTGGCGAGCGTCGGCGGTTTCGTGCGCCAGTACCAGATCACGGTGGACCCGAACCGGCTGCGCGCCTACGGCATACCCATCTCCAGGATTCGCTCGGCGGTCCAGGCCAGCAACAGCGATGTCGGCGGACGTCTGCTGGAGGTGGCCGAAAAGGAGTTCATGATCCGGGGGCTCGGCTATATCGAGAACCTGGACGACATAAGGAAGATCGCGCTGGGGGTGGATGCCCGCGGCACACCGATCCTGCTGCGCGACGTGGCGACCGTCAGCGTCGGGCCGGAGATGCGCCGCGGCCTGGCGGAGTGGAACGGGGAGGGCGAGACCGTGGGCGGCATCGTCGTCGTGCGCCACGGCGCGGGCACCCTGCAGGTCATCCGCGATGTCAAGGCCAAGCTCGAGGAGGTCAAGGCGGGACTTCCGGAAGGCGTCGAGATCGAGGTCGGCTATGACCGCACCGCGCTGATCGAACGCACGGTGGAGAGTCTCGGGATCAGCCTCAGCCAGCAACTGCTGATCGTCGGGCTCATCTGCCTGGTCTTCCTTTTCCACGTCCGGAGCGGTCTCGTCGCCGTCATCACGCTGCCGGTCGGCATTCTCATCGCCTTCATCGTGATGGGGATGCAGGGGCTCAACGTCAACATCATGTCGCTCGGCGGCATCGCGGTGGCGATCGGGACCATGGTCGACGCCGGCATCGTCATGGTGGAGAACGCCCACAAGCACCTCGCGCGGGACGGCGGTCGTCGCCCGCACTGGGTGGTCATCGGGGAGGCCGCCAAGGAAGTCGGCCCGTCACTCTTTTTCGCCCTGCTCGTGATCACTGTTTCGTTCATGCCGGTATTCGCCCTCGAGGCGCAGGAAGGGAGGCTGTTCAAGCCGCTCGCCTTCACCAAGACCTATGCCATGGCCGCGGCGGCGCTGCTCTCGGTGACGCTGGTCCCGGTCCTCGTCGGCTACTGGGTGCGAGGCAGGATCCTGCCGGAGGAAAGGCATCCCGTCAGCCGGTTCCTGACCTGGGTGTATCGCCCGATCCTGGGTGCCGCCCTGCGATTCAAGTCGCTTGTCCTGGGCCTTGCGGTCGTGCTCCTGGCCGTCACTGTGGTGCCCTTCACGCGACTCGGTTCGGAATTCATGCCGACGCTTTGGGAAGGGGACCTTCTCTACATGCCGACGACGCTGCCGGGCATCTCCATCACCAAGGCCAGTGAACTGCTGCAGCAGACCGACCGCATCATCCGCACCTTCCCGGAGGTCGAACAGGTCTTCGGCAAGATCGGGCGCGCGGAAACCGCCACCGATCCCGCGCCCCTGTCCATGATCGAGACCACGATCATGCTGAAGCCCCGGAGCGAATGGCGTCCAGGCATGACCCCCGAGAAGCTCACCGAAGAGCTGAACGAGGCGATCCAGGTCCCCGGCCTGACGAACGCCTGGACGATGCCGATCAAGACCCGCCTCGACATGCTCTCGACCGGCATCAAGACGCCCGTCGGGATCAAGATCGCGGGCCCGGACCTTGCCGAACTTGAGCGCCTGGGCAGGGAGATAGAAGCCGTCATTCGTGACGTGCCGGGCACCCTCGGCGCGTACGCCGAGCGCGTGATGGGCGGGAACTACCTCGACTTCACGGTGGACCGGGACGCCATCGCCCGCTACGGCCTCACCGTCCGCGACGTTCAGGAAGTGATCCAGACTGCCATCGGCGGCATGAACATCACCACCACCGTCGAAGGCCTGGAGCGCTATCCGGTGAACCTGCGCTACAGCCGCGAACTGCGCGACGACCTGCCAGCGCTGCGGGAGGTCCTCGTCCCCGCGCCTTCGGGCGCCCAGATTCCCCTGGGCCGTCTTACCAGCATGGAGTACGTCGTCGGCCCGCCCAGCATCAAGAGCGAGGGCGCCAAGCCGAACGCCTGGGTCTACGTGGACATTCACGATGTCGACGTGGGCAGCTACGTAGACGCCGCCCGGGAAGCCGTCGCGGACCGCATCGACGTGCCGGAGGGCTACACCATCTCCTGGAGCGGGCAATACGAGTACATGCAGCGCGCCGAGCGCCGTCTGGCCCTTGTCATTCCCGCGACGTTGCTGCTGATCGCCGCGATCATCTACATCAGCCGGAAATCCGTCGCGGAGACGCTGCTGGTGCTGCTCGGCGCGCCGTTCGCCCTGACGGGAGCCATCTGGCTGCTCTACGTGCTCGACTACAACCTGAGCATCGCCGTCTGGGTCGGCATCATCGCGCTGGCGGGACTCTACGCGGAGACCGCGACGGTCCTGCTGTTGTATCTGGATGTCTCGGTGCGGGACTACCGCGAGCGCGGCCTCCTCAATGATCGCGCCGGCCTCATGGAGGCGATCAAGGACGGAACGGTGAAACGGGTCCGGCCGATTCTCATGACCATCGCCACCGACGTGATCGGGCTGCTCCCCATCATGTGGAGCGCCGGCGCGGGCGCTGACGTCATGAAGCGGATTGCAACGCCGCTGGTGGGCGGCGTGGTGACGTCCGGGATCGTCGTGCTGTGCGTTTATCCTGTGGTGTATTACCTGTGGAAGGCTCGGGGGTTGGCGGCGGGATCGTCCGGAGTTGAAGAACCGGACGAACAAAGGGCGTAGCGATCTTGGTCCGGGTCGACTTCAATCCGCCCACAACCGCCTGTCGAGCAACCGTCCCCATTCCTCGTCGTAGGGATGCGCCTCATACACGCGCTCGTCGCCGCGATAGAGCGGGCGTCCGTCGTTAGCCCATTGGAACAGCGATCCCTCGAGGTTGTAGACGTTCTCGATTCCGCGCGCCCGCAGCTTCTCGGCCAGTCGAGAAGAACGGTAACCGACGGAACAGTAGACGACGACGGTACGTGGCGGATCGCTCGCCTCAAGTGCTTCGAGCGCCATGCGCGTGTTGCTGGCCAATACGGCCCCGGGCAAATGACTGACCTTGAACTCGGCTGCTGACCGGGCATCGAGCAGGACGATGTCTGGCGCAGTGTTGTCTGCTCGCATGGCGGCAAGTTCCTGCGTCGACATCTGCGGTACCTCGGGAAACGCCTGGCGAACGAGGCGCAGGGTGTGTTCCCAATCACCTGTCCACGTATCGGCACCATCCGTCTGCGGCGCGGGAGGCTCCGGTAGCGCCGTCGACGCCCAGAGGAACAGGATCGTGGCCAGCGCAATAGACAGGACTTTCGCCATGGGGTGGCAGCCTCGGTTCAGTCAAGACAACATATCACGGGCGCCCGTGGGGAAATGCCGTCGATTCCTTGCGCGTCAGCGGTCGGAGAAGCTGTTTTTTTTCCGAGGGACACCCTCGCGCTCCCGGTTTTACGAGGGACACCCTCGCGCTCCCGGGGCTGAAGGCTCCCAGATCGTCCCCAGATTTCCGCGGGCCAATTTCGCAAGTTCCTTCCGAAACCTTAAGTTCTTCTTCCGGCCCCAGTCTTCGCGATGGTGCACCATGTCGACGACCTCCCGGTCGGAATGCGTCTTGAGCACATTGCGGCGCCGGGTCGGCATCGGACAATCGACGGCATCGGAGCCCGGCAGCGGGACTTCCGCGAAAACATCTTCGGAAAGTTCCGCGAACTGCGGGCTCAGGGCCGGCGGCATCACTTCGCCGTCGCGGCCGACGAAGACGACGCCGCCGTCCTCCACCACGATGTGGTAGGCGCCGTGATGCAGCAGCCGATGATGGGCGCTGCACAGCAGCACGAGGTTCTCGAGACAGGTCTCCCCGCCGTCGATCCAGTGTTGGACGTGATGCGCCTCGACGTAGCGCTGGTGCGCGCAGCCCGGGAAGCGGCAGCGGTTCCTGTCGCGCAGCTTCAGCGCCCGCAGCAGCCGCGCCGGCACGATCCGGCTGCGGCGCTCGTAGTTGAGCAGGTTGCCCTTGGCGTCCTCGATGTACTCGGTGAGATCCGCGTCGCAGGCGATGTGCCGGGCGTCCTCCTCGTCGATGCCCCAGTCGCGCTCGACGTGGTAGCGCGCGCCGCCCGCGGACTGCTTGGCCAGCTCGTTGCGGCCGATGGTCAGCATCACCTCGTAGCGCCGGCCGGTGCGGCGGCGCTTCCAGGCCCCCGCGCGCGTCGCCAGGCAATGCTCGGCCATGTCCACCAGCGCGTCGGCGTAGCGCTGCTCCCGGCTCGACCACGCGAACTCCAGCCAGTCCGGCAGACCGTCCGCTTCCGCGGAAACATCCACATCGGTGAGGGCGGCGCTTCCTACCTGCGGGGAGACCTCCCCGCCGTTGTCCGCGCCTGTGTCGTCGGCCGGGGCTTCCGCGGAAACATCTCCGGGAACGTCCACGTCGATCAAGGCGGCGCTCGAGTCCCGCGCGAAGACGTCCTCGCCGCTCCCGCGATCGGCCTGCGTTTCCGCGGAAACGTCTCCGCAAGCGTCCATGCCTGTCGCAGCCGCAATCGCATCCCGCGCACAGACTTCCCAGCCGTCGCGAACGCCCGCGCGATCATCGGGCGATTCCACGGAAACATCGGTCGCCGCCGATTCGACCCGCGGGTACGCCTCCCCGCCGTTGTCCGCGCCTGTGTCGTCGGCCGGGGCTTCCGCGGAAACATCGGCGGGAACATTCGGCGCCCGTTCGGACTGCGCCGCCAGCGCTTTGCCGTCTGTCGCTCCGGCGCCTTCGACCGGCGCCTCCACGGATCCATCCGCCGCCGCGGGTTCGGCATTCCCCGGCCGACACATGTCCGCCAGCCACTCCCCATTGCGCGCCTCGCTCTCGTCCCTCCTGCCGTCGACCACCTGCTGCAGCGCGTTGATCACCAGCGCGCCCCGCTCCGCCGGCACCGCCGCGGTGATGACCAGCATGCCGTCCTCGTAGTGCCAGCTTAAGCCTCGCCGCTCCTCGCTGCTGGCGCGCCTGCGGCTCCCGCCGACCCGCTCGCAGGTCCGCACCAGGCTCTCCAACTGCGCCGCGCTGCCGCCTTCGGCGATCGCCAGCAGCATCGCGTCGGTGTGCGGCGTCGCCACCCGGGTGATGGCACGCACCTTGGAATAGCTGATCGCGCCGTCGCGAAAGGCCGCGTCGATGTGCGGCAGTCGCTCCAGCGCCCGGCCGATGCGGATGCGCTCCCGGGAAGCGCAGGGCCCCAGGCCGCAGCGGTGGTCGAGCCAGTTGCCGAGACTGCAGTAGCCGCCCTCGCGCCAGCTCCGGGTGCGCTCCATGGCGGCGATGAGCTTGACGAAGCGCCAGTCGGCGAGGTTGATGCGGGCGGCCATGTCGGTGACGGCGCGGCGCAGCTCGCCGGGGTCGTCGGGAATGAAATCGAGGCGGCCGGCGTTCGCATCGGGAAGGACACTCTCGGCGGCTGGATCGGGCGTGAAGTCGAGTTTCTGGACGGCTTCTTCGGTGGAGATGGACATGTCTGGAGGCCTTGATGCGGAGGCTTTCTAATACTGTCTATATTACCAGTATTGCAGACCTTTATCATTGTTTTTATTGAATAATATTGGGTTTTTCTCTTGCCGGTCCCCGCCCCTGGATCGCGGCGACCCCCTTGGCGGGGTTGTCCACGCTTTGTCCACGGCCCCGGACCCCGACACTGAAGAGGCGCGGTGGTCAAAGGGTGGGCAACCCCAGGACGACACCCAGGACGACGCCGCCTACGCGGCGACCTGCTACTTGTCGGCCAGGCGCTCGCCGCCGGGGCCTACGTGAAGAGATGAAGGCCCTGCCGGTCAGATTCCCGGCGAGTCCAGCATATCCCGCGAGTTAGCGAGCCAACTCCAAGAGCGCCGCCGGCACTTGGAATCCCCCTAACTTCTCCGCCATCAACCGCGCAAACTCAATGGTCCGACGATCCCGATAGGCCGCTCCGACAGCCTGGATCCCAATCGGTAATCCCTGCCGCGAGAGCCCCGTCGGAAACACCGTGCTCGGCAGGTAGGCATTGGTCACGAGCCCCGACCAGAACAACTGCTCGAAGTAGTCCCGTTGCACCCCGTCGACGTCGATCGTCCGCTGCCCAAATGGCCGGTGGTCGTGGGGAAACGCCGGCGTTGCCATCTGCGGGCAGAGAAGGATGTCCCAGTCCTCGAAGAAGTCGTCCCATGCGAAGCGCAGGTGTTCGCGCTTGAAGTTGAAACGGATCCACTCGCGGTGGTTCAGCACCATTCCGCGGGCGCTCACCGCGCGAAACGACATGTCGGCCGGATCGAACTCGGCGGCCCGCGCCACGTTGCGCGCGTATTCGTCCTCCGGCTGTGCCGAGGACATGACGGAGTTCAGCAGGCTGACGTACGTGTCGTGGGCGCGCTTGACGTCGAACGGCGGGCGAGCCGTATCAGAAACCGTTGCGCCGAGACGGCCAAGCGTCTCACCGACGGACACCACGCGGTCGGAGATCTCGGTGGAGACAGGGCACAACTCATCGTCCGGCCATAGAGCCACGCGGAGTTCTCCCAGCCGACTGAATTCGGGTGGCGGCAACTCCAGCCGCCATCCCCGCCGCTCGCGCCCGGGCGCGCCGGCCATCGTGTCGAGGGCGACTGCCAGGTCTTCCGCGCTACGCGCCAGTGGCCCGCACACGCTGAGGTCCGCGTCGGGCGTGTGTTCCAGCAACTCGTGCCCGGCCATGGGTACTATCCCCCATGTCGGTTTGTGGCCGTAGACGCCGCAGAAGTGCGCCGGGTTGCGGATCGAACCGCCGATGTCGGATCCCGCTTCCAGGGCGCTGAGCCCCGCCGCCAGTGCCGCGGCGCTGCCGCCGGAGGAGCCCCCGGGAATGCGGTCCGTATCCCAGGGATTGCCGGTCGTGCCGTACAGCGGATTGTAGGTCTGAAAATCCGCCAGGTTCGCGGGGACGTTGGTCTTGCCGAGGAAAACCGCGCCAGCGGCGCGAAACCGGCTGACCGCGATGCCGTCTGCCCGGCCGATGTTGTCGCGGAACGCATCGAGGCCCCAGGTCGTCGGCGTGCCCTGCATGACGTAGGACTCCTTGATGGTCATCGGAACGCCGTGCAGGGGGCCGAGTTGCTCGCCACGCGTCGTGGCCGCATCGGCGCGGTCTGCGTCCTCTCGTGCGCGCTCGAAGGTTCGAACGGGCACGGCGTTGATGCCCTGGCCGTCGAGCTTCTCTATGCGCTCGATGTAGTGTTCCGTCAGTTCCGCCGAGCGGATTTCCCTGTTGCGGATCATTGCGGCAAGTTCTAGCGCCGGCTTGAACGCGAGATCGGACATGTTTTCCCCCAATGACTGGTCAGACCGCTACGGATAGCGCAAGCGTAGATGGAATGCGATCGCCAGGGAACATGGCCGGCCGTCAAGATCTGCTCTCATATCCACGCCCGTAGTATCCTTGTCCTGACAGTTTGATCGGCCGGAGGAGAGGGCGAAATGCAGATCACCCCCATAGAAGGCAAGACATTCGGCGCCGTGGTTACGGACGTCTCGTTGGAAAACCTGACGGACGACGAATTTCCCGAGATCAGGTCCGCTTTCAACCAATACGGTTTCCTCGTGTTTCCCGGGCAGTTCCTGTCCGTGGAGGGCAACACGGCGTTCGCGAAGCGTTTCGGCAAGCTGCACTACGATGCACACCCGATGGCGAACAAGGAACGGCGGGAGGACGGGAGCTACGGCAACACGGTTCCTTACCAGTCGCAGCGCATGCGCGGCGTCTTTGGCAATCAGAACTGGCATACCGACTCGTCGTACATGCCCATCAGCAGCAAGTGCGGGATCCTGTCCGCGGTCACTGTCCCCGAATGGGGCGGAGAAACGGAGTTCGCGGACATGCGGGCCGGTTACGCCGCTCTCGATCAGGAGACGAAGGACCGCATCGAGAACCTGTATGCCTATCATTCGACCAAGCAGTCCGCGGCCCGCGATCTAGGCGACTTGCCGCCGGAGGACGGGAAGAGCATCTTCCACGACGAGGCGTACTTGCGTCCGATCGTCAAGGTGCATCCGGAGACAGGCATCAAGAACCTGTTCATCGGTCGCCATGCTTTCGGCGTACAGGGCCTGTCCCGGGAAGAGAGCATCGATCTCCTGACGTCCTTGCGGGATTTCGTGGTCTCCGACCCGTCCCGCGTATACAGCCATAAGTGGCAGCCAGGCGACACGGTGATCTGGGACAATCGCTCGCTGCTGCATCGCGCCAGGCCTTACGACTATTCTCAGCTACGGGAATTCATCGCGGTTCGCGTCGCCGGCGACCCGGAAACGGAGTTTGCGTACGACCCGGCCGACCCCAGGGCACAGGCCGGCCGAGATGCCCTCGCAGCGGAAATGGTCTTTTTGCGCGAGGAGGCAAAGGACAAGCGATACAAGGGGACAGCCGCGCCCGAGGCGCGCGCGAGGGCGTAATGACCGCCGTTGAAGTCTACTGGCAGCCCGGCTGAACCGGCTGCCTCAAGCTCAAGGAGTTCCTGTCGGCCCGTGCGGTCGACTTCGTTTCGAGAGACATCGCCAACGACGAGGAGGCGAGGGCGGCATTCGACGCGTTGGGCGCGGACGGCGTGCCGATCGTCGCCTCGGGTGGCCGTTTCGTCGCCGGCATCGACCTCGGCCTTGTCTCTGAGTTCCTGCAGATTTCCTATGATCCCGAACCGGCGCTACCTGTCGAGGAACTCAAGCGCCGCCTGCGGCACAACCTGGCTACCGCCACGCGCCTGACCGGCCAGATTCCATCCGGGAACCTCGGTGACAAGTTGCCCAACCGGGATCGCACGCTGCTTGCTCTCGCCAACCATATCGTCCATATCGCCGTCGGGTTCGTGGAGATGGCGGCAGGACGCGAGAAAACCGTGCGTGCGGGTACGGGGACCGAACTTGATCGCGATGCCCTGGCGCAGCGGTCGCGCGCTGTAGAAGCCGAGCTTTCCGTCCTGGTCGTGGACCCGTCCCGCCGGGTGAGCACCTACCAGGGACCGTTTACCATGCATGGCGCCCTCGAGCGCTGCACGTGGCATACGGCGCAGCACACGCGTCAGCTCGCCATGGTGCTTGAGAGCTTGGGAATCGAGCCGGACAGGCCGCTAGGGGCCGACGATCTTGCGGGCCTTCCGGTGCCGGAAAAGGTCTGGGACGAGTAGTTCCCGCGGCGTTTGGGGAGGAACCCGCCCGCACCGAGGAGGGTAGTCTCGCCGTGCGGAGAGGGTCGATCTAAAGGACCGTTACGTGGACCACGTAGGCTGCCACCAGCGCGCCCACGATCATGGCACCCAGCTTGGTGGCGAACCACCAGTCGCGGTCTGCTTTTCGGCCGCTCGGAAGAATCTCATGCCGTTCGAACATCTTTGCCTGCTATAGCCAGCCCTGACTCTCGGCAAATTTTAGCGCTGCTACGCCCGCTGCAAAAGCAGCCAGTACCAACTTGCCACCTTCGATCATAGTGCTATGGCGAAACCTGCGGGCTTCAGCCTCGAGTTTCATCGCCTCGGCATTGAGTCGCCTCAACTCGGCCGTTGCTTGCTCGTCTTCGAGTTCCACACCATTGTCCGGACGCGCACCGGGTAAGGTTAGTCTGAAACTTGCAGATGGCTCCGAAAAGCGGACGGTAACCCGAATGTCCGTAGGAAAACGACGACAGAATGTCGGGTTGCGTGTGAAATCGCCGGTCGGGCCTACGGCGAAACATCCATCGAATAGCTGCGGGCCGCCGTCCGATAGAACAGGTCGTCCTTTTCGTCCCTGGACAATCCAAGATCGTTCGCGATGCGCTTGAAGGCGTTCCACATGTTGCCGTAGGAGAACGAGATCTTGTCCACCGGGAAGTTCGACTCGAACATGCACCGGGACGCCCCGAAGCAATCGATCAGGTGTGTGAAATAGGGTCGCCACAACTCGGCCAGGGTCGCCGAATCCGCAGGGACGTCCCAGTTCTCATAACCGAACCCGTAGTTCACCATCCCGCAACCACCTGTCTTCACGACGATGTTCGGGCAGTGGCACACGGTCTCGATACCGCGCTTCCATTCCTCGAACACGCGCCCCTCGCGCTGGCCCGCGTAGGGACCCAGCGCGATCGGGCCGCCGATGTGGTTGAGAACGATGGTGACGCCGGGAAAGGCGTTAGCCAGGTCCGCCACTTCTCCCAGCTGGCTCTGGTAGCCCCAGCAGTCGAAGGTGAGTCCGAGTTCGTCGAGCGCGGCGAAACCTTCCCTGAATGGGTGCAACCCCAGGAGGCCTTCGGTGCCTGCGGTGGGATGGTGCGACTGCGGCATGTCCGGAGACGCGTGCCAGCCGTGGGCATGGCGGATGCCCCGAAAGTTGCGCCCCGCCGCCTGGTGTGCGAGGAGCACATCCTTGGCCTGCGTGCCCAGGGTGAGATTCGTGAAACCGACGATGGCGCCGCAGCAGCGAACGCCCCGGGACGCGAGCCTGTCCGAGAAGTCCTGTACGAATTCCGTTTCGCCAACCGGCGCGTCCAGCCCACCGCCCCTGCGGTACCTGTAGCGGCACTCGACGAAGACGGTGTCGATGACGTTGTGGCCCGCGCCCTGGATGTCCTCGATCAGTTCATCCTCGAGATAGACGCGGTGCTGGCGGGAGCCGGGCGGTAATTCTGGTTGCGACCGGCGATCCCACAAGTGATGGTGCGGATCGATGATCGGCTGGTCCGGGTCGATCGCGTCTTCGGGCGTTTGCCCAAGCCAGCGCTTCAGGTTCTCGTCGGGGATGTCGCTTTGCTGTTCGGCCATAACGGGTCCTCGTTGGTCTGGCGAATGCTACCCGGTTGCAAGTTCCGGGACGCCTTCTTCTTCGTGCATGAACACGGTGCCCGCATCGCCATTAATCGTCAGCATCTGCCCATGACGTATTCGCGTCGTGCCGTTGCCGACGCCGAGCACCGCGGGAATGCCGTATTCCCTGGCGACGATGGAGGCGTGCGCAAGGATGCTGCCCATGTCGGTGACGACGCCTACCGCGTGGGAGAAGAGCTGGGTCCAGGCCGGCGTGGTGTTGGGTGCCACGAGAATCGTGCCGGGAGACATCTTTTCGAAGTCCGTTTGCGAAAGCACGACGCTCGCCGGGGCGGTCACGGTGCCGGAACTCACCGCGAATCCGTTCAGCGTATCGCTCGCCGGATCGTTCCTGATCTGGGTTTCCTTGAACCTGACCGTCGGAATGTTGCTCGCTTCCGGCGGGATCGTGCCCGGGGGGTGATGCCGCTTGCGGGCCTCCCGCAGTTCCCTGCGTTCTGCGGCGATCCGGCCGAATTCCGGCCGCGCCAGGCCCTGCTGGCGCGCGGCGATGGCCTCTCTCAGCTCTTCGGTGACGAGGAAGAAGGTGTCTTCCGGGTCCAGGAAGGTGCCTGTCTCCACCATGCGTCTGCCCAGCTCGAACGCCATGGGGCGCAGGACGCGCCACGTGTAGCCGAAGTAGAACGCGGTCTCTTCCCTGATGTGGTTGTACTTGCGGGCGAACCACAGCCGGTAGCGGAACTGCCAGAAGGTCAGCCCTTCCAGGAGTGCCGAAACCTCGCCGTACTTCTGCTCGCGAATCCTGTCGGCTCGGCGTTCCTGGTCCTTCGGGTCGTAGTCCGCGTCCTGCACCATCGTCTTGAGCGTGGTGAGCAACGCGGAGGGATCCTCCTCCTGGGTGGGCTCGATGAAATCGAGGCTGTAGCCCTGGTGCCCGTACTGCTCGAAGTAGGCATCGATGGCCTTCAGCACCGGCCCGCCTTCCGGATGCTCGCGCAGCGAGTCCATCAGGAACTTCGCTGGCGTCACGATAACGACATGGGAGAGTTCCGCGCTGGCGCGGACGATCTTCGCGATCTCGAACAGGTCCGTGTTCGCCTGCATGGTCTTCGATTCGAGGCCGGTGAGGAACTGGCCGCTGATGAAATGATGGTCCGGCAGGTTCTCGCGCAGGAAGCACTGCAGGTGATCGTCCGTGGACTTGGCGATGCCGAACGTGTGGCTGGTGTTGCCGCTCCAGTAGAACCCTTCCTCGATGGCCATCTCCCGTATGCCGGCCAGGAGTTGCTCGTCGGTGGCGGCGGAGATGTCCAGTTTGCGCCACTTCTCGGCGGTGGCGACCAGTCGCGGCATGGCCTCGTCCTGCCAGGTCTTCCACCTCCGGTCATTGTCCTGCGTCTTGTGGTTGGCGATGTAGGTCGGATTGTCGCTTTCGGGCATGGTGAGGTCGTGTGCGAGGTTGTCGCCCTGGTAGTCGTCCGCGACTTTCTGGAACGCGGCCCGATCCTCCTCGGACAGCTCCGAAAGGAACAGAGCCATATCGTGCACTTCCTTCTCCGCCATGGGGCCTTGCCTCTGACGTATCTCGTCGAGCATTCGCTGCGCCATGGCCTCCATCTCTTCGGGTGCCATGTTCGGATCGTCCGGCGTTCCCTTGTGATCGGCCCGGCAATAGGCGTAGCCGTTGCACGTGACGAAGTGCGCACCCCCGCCGCGCACCATGCTCTCTTGCCCCCGGCGCGCATACTCCAGGCCCTCGGTCAGGTACAGTTCCTCGAACAACTCGCAGATGGGATCGGGCATGTTCTCGACGATCTGCCGGCGGTAGAGGATCCTGGCGGGCGGGGGCGGCTCCCAGGTGACCTCGATCGGCTGCACCGGCAGGTTGGTGATGGGGCGCGACTGCAACAGGTACAGGTTGCCGTCCCCGGAGAACGCCCACTCGATGTCCTGGGGCACGCCGTCGTAGAGTTTCTCGATCGCGAGCGCCACCTCGGTCAGTTCCCTCACCATGGCATCGGAGAGGGAGGCCCGATCGCGCTCGCTTGCCGAAACGTCTTCCATCCTGGTGCCCTGGGCTCCCGCCGAAACGGTCTTCTGTTCCTTCGGGCCGATGACGGTTTCCGTGGGTCTGCGGGTCGCGCGATCGACGATATAGGTGTCGGGCGTCACCTCGCCGCTGACGACGGCTTCGCCGAGACCGAAACTCGCGTTGATGACCATCTCGGATCGCTCGCCGGTGGCCGGATTTGCCGTGAACAGTATTCCCGACACCGCCGACGGCACCATGACCTGGACCACGACGGCCATGGCGACGCCATTCTGATCGATGCCGTTCTGGTGACGGTAGTCGATGGCGCGGGCCGTCCAGAGCGACGCCCAGCAGGCTCTCACGGCCGCCATGACCTCATCTTCGCCACGCACGTTCAGGAAGGTCTCCTGCTGGCCGGCGAAGGACAGGTCGGGCAGGTCCTCCGCGTTGGCGGACGAGCGCACGGCGACGGGCACGTCGTCGCCCAGCGCCCGGTAGGCGCTCGTTACTTCCTGGACGATTTCCGCGCCGGGACCGCTTGCCTCGAAGAGCGCCCGGACAGCTTCCGACGCCTCGTCGAACGATACGCGATTGCCGACAACCGCGGGTTTTGCCAGTTCGATGATCTTCGGCTGCAACCCGTTGTCCGACACGAATCGACGATAGGCGGATGCGGTCACCAGGAACGCCGGCGGCACGTTGAATCCGGCCTGGGCCATGGCGGCGAGGGACTTGCCCTTGCCCCCCAGGCGTTCAAGCGCCCCGTCGTGGAGGATTCCTTGCGCGTCGAGCGTGGTGGTGTATCGGGACAAGGTCGCCTCCGTCCGGCAGGTTTCTGACTTTCGCTAGTCTACATCGGGAGACGGTGGGCTCGGCGAACAGTCCGCCTGGCGGCCCTCGGGGCTCGCGTTCAGGCCCTGTTCAGCTTTTGGCCGCCTTTTCGTTGAGCCGTGCAAGTGAAGCTGCTGGAATAGGACGTTTCGCAATCTGGACCGGAGTCATGGCAGCGGCAGTCGTTCGGATCATCCTCGCAATCTTCATTGCCCTGCCGGCCGTGGCGGAGGATGCGCAGGAAGTGCTCACCAACGAGGACATCCTGGTGATGACCGAGGCCGGGCTTGAGGCGCGCGTCATCGTCGCAAAGATCATGGCGACCGATGGGGACTTCGACATCACACGGGAAGAACTCGTGGCCCTTTCACGTGCGGGGGTCGAAGGCCCGGTGCTCGAAGCGATGGTCCTGAAGACGGTTCCGGCCGCGTCGCGCCGGTCGCCGGAGACGTACGCAGAGCGGTTCGAAGGCACGCCGTGTCCGGGCCCGGGGCTATACGTGGAGGAGGAGGGGGCGTTGCGCGGCATCAACCCGGTGACTCCCCAGATCCGCGTCGGCAACAGGCTGCTGACCGTGGTTACCGGGGGAGTCTTCCCGACCGGCGCCAAGGCGGCGATACGGGGCGCGAGGTCCGACATGCGTACACACGATCGCTCACCGACCTTCTGGTACTGCCCCGAGGACTTGGACTACCGGGTAGATCCGAGGGCGATTTTCGATCCAAGGGAGTTCATGCTCGTCGTGCTCAAGTCCAGCGACAGCCGGGAAGAGCGCACGCTCGACGTGGGCGGCACAGGATTCGGCGGACAGACCGGCGTTCCATCCCGTTCGATCCGGCGCGCCACGTTCGAGAACGTGGGCTTTGGCGTCTATCGAATCACACCTCGATCCCCCCTGGAACAGGGTGAATATGGCTTCTACCACTCGGGAGGACCGTTTGCGACGGCGGGAATGTTCGGCGGCGGAAAGATCTACGACTTCGGCGTGGACGGCTGAAGGACCCGCCGCCGGAGGGCTAGCTGCCAAGCCTGTACAACGCGGTCACGTTGCTGTGCGTGACCTTTTCCACGTATTCCCCGGGCATGCCGTCGAAATTGCGTGCGACGGCCTCCCGGCTATGCGGCCAGGTGGAGTCGCCGTGTGGATAGTCGGAGCCCCACATCACCTGGTCCACGCCGATGGTCTCGAGGTTCTGTACCCCGACGGGATCGTCCTGGAACGTGAGCCACACGTTGCGGTGGAAATAGTCGACGGGGGTGTCGGGAAAGTCGTATCCCACCAGGTATCGAAACTGCTCGAAACTGTTCTCGAGTCTTTGCAGGTAGTACGGGACCCAACCGATGTCGTTTTCGACGGACACGACCTTGAGGTCCGGAAAGCGATGGAACACACCTGAGACGAGCATGGACGTCAGGGATAACTGGATCGGGTGGACCTGGCGAATCCAGGTCATCAGGAAAGGCCGCTGGTTGTAGCCTGCGCCTCTGCGGTCGGTGAGGATGTGCATGCTGAGCGGCAGCCCAAGCGCACAGGCGGCCGCCCAGATCCTGTCGTAGCGCCCGCTAGAGTAGTTCGGCCTGCCGGGGTCGACCGGGATCATCGCGCCGCCGAGGCCCAGCCGGGCGATCCGCTCGAGTTCCTGGACCGCCTGGCTGACATCGTCCACGCAGAGGAGGCCAACGCCGAGCAGGCGCGCCCGATCATGCGAAGCGAATTCGGCGATCCAGTCGTTGTACGCACGGAACACCGCGGATTGCAGCTCGAAATCCGGGACTCCGAACATCGGCAGGGCCATCGAGGGGTACAGGACCTCGAAACCGACGCCGTCCACATCCTGATCCTTCAACCGTTCCACGGGGTCCCAGCCGCCGGAGAGGAGTTGCCCATAGCCGCGTTCGTCGGCGGCAGCCCGCTGTTCGGGACTCTCCACGTCGGCTGCGGCGAAGCCGGCAACGCGTTGCGGGTCGATGCCGTCGCAGACCAGCCACTCTCCTTCTACGGGCCCCCGGAGGGATTCCACGCTGTCCACTATCCGGGGCGCGCGGTCGCGAAGCTTCGCCGGCACGCGTTCCTGCCACAGGTCGCCCGGTTCGACGACATGGGAATCCGCGGAGCGCATAATGGTCTGGTCCGGTTCTCTGACGCCTTGCATTTCGCTCATCCGGTGCGTTGTTGATGCCAGATTCTAAACGAAAGTCCATGGGCTGCCGGTGGGCTGGTTAGGCCTTCTCTGGTGTGCTAGTTTGAAGCCGATTGGCGGACGCACGCCTCGGATCAAATTTCCCACACGGAGCTATACCAAATGTCAGTAGAAACACGTCTCTTTGCCCTCGCGCAGGAAAACCTGGAACTCGGGCGCGATCCCGACTGGGACTTGAAGCTGAGCGAGTCCGATATTTCCTCCATGGATGCGGTGGCGTTCATCAAGCTGGTCAATCACGAGTTCGGTATCGATATTCCGGCGGAAGCGCTGGGTGAAATCGATACGATGCGGGCACTCGCGAAGTACATCGAGGCCGCCGCCTAGAGCGCGCTGGACGCGCTGGACACGCTGCAAATAGTCCGCCGGGCCCCCGCGAGCGCGGATTCATCAACTCGAGGTCCAATGCGGGGTTGAGACGCGGTGATGGCACTTGCCCAGGTCCCGGCGGATGACTTGCATGGAAGTACGCATCCCGCCACGGGGGAAATGCCGGCGCTTCCTCACGCGTCAGCGGTCGGGGAACATTCCCCGGCTGAAGGCTCATGGTGGCGTCCGATCGGCGATGCCGGCGGTGCCGCCATCGTTCACGTTGACCTTCGACCCGACGAGGGGCGGGAAGCCGAAGCGCTGAGGTCGCTGGACCAGGAGGAACTGGCCAGGTGGCATCGCTATCGGCATCCGCGGCCCCGGCGTCAATTCGCCCTGTGCCGTGCGGCGCTGCGCGGTGTCCTCCGCGAACGCCTTGGCTGCGCCAATCGGGATCTCCGGTTTGTCCTGCTGGAACATGGGAAACCCGGCGCACTTGTCGGGGGAGAGCCGGTGCGGGCGAGCTTCAACGTCAGCCATGGGGGCGACCACGGTCTCATTGCGTTTGCGCCGCGCGGGCGCCTGGGCGTGGACGTCGAAGAGCGCAGCCTTCGCCATGATCCCGACGGTCATATCAGGAAGGTCTTTGCACCCCGCGAACAGGAGGCCCTGGCGGCTGCCAGGGGCGAGGACAAGATCTCGATTTTTTTCAGGTTATGGACCTTGAAGGAGGCAGTGATCAAGGCACTGGGCACGGGGTTCTCCCTGGACACCTCCACCTTCGAGATCCCGCCGTCGATGTACCTTTCGAGCGAGCGGCAGACCGTCTTCGAACTGCCGCACCTGCCGGGCCTCAGTTGGCGGCTCGAAGACCTCGGCAACAGGGAATTCGCGGCGGCGGTCGCGCACGAAGTGCCTCGTAACCCCGGTTTCGGCACCGGAGTTCCATGACGTCAGAAGTCGCCTGGGAAATTCCCGAACCGCTATCGGCATGTGAAGTCCGTCTCGACGACACCACCGTCACGACGCTCAGGAGATATGGCAATCCCCAGGGCAGGAGACTCATTCTCAGCCATGGCAATGGCCTGGCGATCGACTTTTACTACCCGTTCTGGTCGCTGCTTGCAGACGACTTCGACCTGATTGTCTACGACCTCAGGAATCACGGCAGAAATGCCGTAACGTCGGTTCAAAGACACAATATCCCAACTTTTATCAGTGATTTATATAGGATACTTGACCGGGTAGATGAGTGTTTTGGTCCGAAGCCCAGAATCGGCGTATATCATTCGTTTTCGGCCCTGATCGCGCTGCTCTCCCTGTCTCCAATCATGGCGGAGGCCTCGGGTTCCAGGGGACCGGACTTCTCCACCCTGGTTCTGTTTGACCCGCCGCTGTACAGGCCGAGCGTGAGCGAGACGAAATTCGACGAGTTGGCCGAACTGCTGGCCCGAAGAACGCGGCGGCGGGGGAATCGGTTTCCTACGCTTGCGAGTTTCGTGGACCTGGTGAGCTATTCCCCGAGCCTTGCCCGTGTCGTCCCGGGCGTTCATGAACTCATGGCGAGAACGACACTGCGGAAGGCCGCTGGTGGCGCGCACTACGAACTCTGTTGCCCACCGGAGTACGAGGCGCGGATCGTCGACTACGTTCGTGGCTATGCGGGCATGGTGGACTTCGAGAGTCTTCCTTGCCACATCAAGGTGCTCGGCGCGGATCCGACGCTGCCGTTTGCGTACCTGCCCACCTTCGACCTGATGCAGATGGAGACCGTGGACTACGATTTCCTGCCGGAGGCGACGCACTACCTGCAACTGGAAAAGCCGGCCGAGTGCGTCGCCGCGATGCGGGAGTACCTCGACCGGCTCAGATAGCGCTACCCCGTCCGCGTGGGTCCGCTGATCCAGTGCCGCCGGCGCTGGAAGGGATAGTGCGGCAGCGAGATTCGGGACCGTGCTTCGCCGGCGAACAGGCCCTCGAACGCGATGGGGAGCCCCGCCTCGTAGGCGCGCGAGACCGCGGCCACGAAGCTGTCCTGGCCTGGAGCGTTGGTTTCCTGGCTTGCCAGCATGGTCGGTGGAGTTCCCGGCCATATATCCGCAAGCTTGGGTCCCAGCACCGGTTGGGGCCCGATCTCCACCAGTACTTCGACTCCGAGGTTTGCAAGCGTTGCCACCGAGCGGTCGAGCGCCGGGACGGCGCGGCTCTGCCGCTGCCAGTACGCCCCGTCCAGCACTTCATCGGCAGCCACCGCCTGTCCGGTTTCGGCGCTGACCATGGCAAGCCTCGGCGGCGCCACGGCCACATTGACCGGCGGTGACTCCATGTCGCGGGATGTGACGAGCAGCAGCCCCTCGTCGATGCCGAACACGCCTGCGGCCTGTCCCGCGGCGATCTCGCCGAGACCATCGCTGACCACGACGTTTGGCCGGACACCGACGCTCTCCCACACCGCCGCAAGCGCGCACTGCAGCGCCCAGACCGACAGTCCCGACCACGCGGGATCGTCGAGGCCACTGGAGGCGCCGAACATGATGTCGAGCAGGGAACTGCCGCGCTGATTCCGGACGAGGGCGTCGCAACGGTCAAGGACCGCTCTCGCCACGGGCTCCGCCCGATAGAGTTCCTGTCCCATGCCGGGCCAGTGTTGACCCTGTCCGGTGCAGGCGAAGGCGACCCTGGCCTGGCTGCCTTCCACCAGTTGCGGTATGGGCCTGCCGTCCGCGGCGACCGCTTGCAGGCCGGCTTCGAGCGAGCGCACATCGTCGAATACCACGCCGGCGCGATGCGCGAAGTGTCCGCGGCCGATACCGGCGGTCCAGGCCATGTCCGCAAGCAGGCTGGACAGGTCGTGCCCGCGTGCGTCCTTCTGTGCCGCGGTCCATTCGAGATACCCCCGTGCCAGGTGTTTGAGGGCATCGTCCGACTTTGCCGACAACGGCAGGAATCGGGTTTGTCGATCGTCGAGCGCCGCTTCCGGTGCACTACCCAGGGCGGAGACGGATGGAACCGGAACGGAAAAGGCGGGCCCGGAACCCCAGCCAGCGTCGCCGTTTTCGGGGGCGCTGTCCGATGTCGACCGATAACCCTCCACGATCACGTGGGCATTGGTGCCTGAAAGACCGAAAGCACTCACTGCAGCGCGCGGTGGCCGATCCTCGCTGGCCGGCCACGGCGTCGGCTCCGAAGTTACGCGCACCGGCAAGTCGTCCCATTCCACGCGTGGATTCGGGTTGTCGAAATGCAGGTGCCTGGGGATCACGCCACGCTGCATCGCCAGCATCGTCTTGATGAGACCGGCGACGCCCGCCGCCCACTCGAGGTGTCCGATATTGGTCTTGGCGGTGCCGATGAGCAGGGGACGGTCCTCGGGCCGGTTTCTTCCGTAGACATTGGATGCGGCGCGGACCTCGATGGAGTCGCCGAGGCTCGTTCCCACGCCGTGCGCTTCAAGGTAGTCGACCTGGCCCGGGTCTATTCCCGCGCGCGCCACGGCTTCCTCGATCGCCTGCTCCTGGGCGGGGCCGTTGGGTACGGTCATGCCCGCGCTGACGCCGTTGTGGCTCACGGCAGAGCCCACGATCACGCCCCAGATTCGATCACCGTCCGCCTCCGCCTCCGCGAGCCGTTTCAGGACCAGGATTCCGCAGCCTTCGCCGCGCACGAAACCGTTTGCATCTGCATCAAAAGTCCTGCATTTGCCTTGGGGTGACAACATGCCCAGTTCCACCATGAACCTGGTGATGCCGGTCGACAGCACGGCGTTCGCGCCGCCGACAAGGGCGAGGTCCAGTTCGCCGCGCCGCAGGCCCACCATGGCCTGGTGGACCGCGACCAGTGACGACGCGCAGGCAAGGTCTACCGGCATCGCGGGTCCCATGAGGCCGAGCGCGAAAGCCACGCGGCCCGCGGCTACGCTCCCGGCGGTCCCGAGGTAGCCTCCCTGTTCGCCGCTTGCGTCGATAAGGTCCCGGTACTCGCTGGCGCCCACGCCGGCGTAGACGCCGGTCCGGCTGCCGACCAGCGTCGCGGGATCGATTCCGGCATCCTCGAGCGCTTGCCAGGCTGTCTCCAGCAGCAGCCGCTGGCGCGGATCCATCATCCGTGCCTCGATCGGCAGAATGCGGAAGAACTTCGAGTCGAACTGGTCCATGCCGTCGAGGAACCCGGCCCACCGGTAGGCACCGTCTCCCGCAGGGTCGCCAAAGACCCCGGGCCAGGGACCGCTGTCCCGGCGCCCCTGGGTCACCGCGTCGACACCGTCCTCGAGCAGCCGCCAGAAGGCGTCGAGATCGGGCGCCCCGGGGAAGCGGCAGGCCATGCCGACGACCGCGATCGCGTCCGCCTCCTGCTCCCCCCGGATCTGAACGCTGGGTCTCTCGGACGATGCGGGAAGCGCGGCTGCGTCGATACCGTCGTCGCTGCCCAGTTCCCGGACAAGGTGACGGGCGAGGCTCGCGATGTCCGGATAGTCGAAGACCACGGTGTTGGGCGCCACGTAGGCGTCCGCGAGAGCCCGGTTCAGGCGGTTGCGAAACTCCACCGCCATGAGGGAATCCATCCCGAGATCGACGAAACCCACCGTTGGCGATGGCTCCGAGGGCATCCGCAGTACCGCTTTCAGTTCCTGCTGAAGAAACGCCACCAGCGTTGCTTCGCGTTCGGAAGCGGGCGTGGACTGGAGCTGGGCGAGGAGATCGACTGGCGTTGACGGTGTCTCGGCAGCCTCGCTGCCCACCGTCGCCAGCACCTCCTCGAGGAAGGGTGGCTGGCTTTCGTGCGCGTCGGCGAATACCGGCCAGTCGACTGACGTCACCGTCGCCGTGGTCAGGTCTTCCCGTACCAGCCGATCGAACGCCATGAGGCCTTTCTGCGGTGTCATCCAGCCGGTTCCCGATGCCTCGAGCTGGCGGGCGATCCGCTCACGCTGTTCCTCCGCCTCGCCGAGACCGGACCACGCGCCCCAGGCGATGGACTGCCCCGGCAGCCCGAGGGCGCGGCGATGCCCGGCGAGCTGGTCCAGGAAGGCGTTGGCGGCGGCGTGGTTCGCCTGGCCGGCGTTGCCGAGCACACCCGTGACGCTGGAGAACAGCACGAACATGTCGAGGTCGCGGTGCATCGTTGCCCGGTGCAGGTGCCATCCGCCGATCACCTTCGGCATGAGCACTTGTTCGAAACGGTCCCAGTTCTGGTTCGACAGCGCGCCGTCGGACAGCACGCCGACGCTGTGGATCACGCCGCCGAGCGGCGGCAGGGAAGCGTCCATCCGGGCGAGCATGGCGTCGACGGCTGCCGCGTCGGTCACGTCCGCGAGTTCCACTTCGACCCGGACCCCTCGTTCGCGAAGCTCACGGATCGCCTGCTCGGCGGGTTCGTCCGGGTCACGGCGTCCGTTCAATACGATGACGCCCGCGCCGTGGTCTGCCAGCCATTCAGCGACCACGCAGCCGATTCCGCCAAGGCCGCCGGTTACCAGGTACGTTCGATCCGGGCGCAATCCGCCGTCTGTGAGCGGCGGCAACGTCAGGACGATCTTGCCGATGTGACGCGCCGCCTGCATGCACGCCATCGCGTCGCCCGTTTCCGCCAATGGCCATCGACAATGCACCAGGGGTTTGATTTCTCCCGCGGCCATTCGGTCGACCAGGCTCGTGAGTATCGCGCCGGCCCGCTCGGGCTCTTCCTTCTTGAGGACGTCGAGTTCGATGATGGAGTAGGAGACGTCCGGTCTTGCTTCGGCCATTTGCGCTTCGGTCCAGATGTCGCGGCGGGCCATCTCCACGAAGCGTCCGCCATGGGCAAGGCAGGAAAGGCTTGCCTCGATGAATCCCTCCCCGGTCAGGCTGTTGACGATCACGTCGACACCCGCGCCACCGGTGGCTTCGAGCACCTGCTGGCCGAACTCCGTGGTGCGGCTGTCGAAAACGTGGGCGACGCCTATCGAGCGCAGGAACGGGCGCTTGGGTGCGCTTGCGGTCGCGATCACCTGCGCCCCGGCGGCATGGGCCAACTCGATCGCGGCCATTCCCAGACCGCCTGCGCCTGCGTGGATCAATACGCGTTCGCCCGCCTTGAGGCCGGATGCCTCGAAAGCGAGGGCCGCCGAGACGAAGACGCTTGGAACGGTGGCCAGCGCCGTCGCCGACATGCTTGCCGGAGCAGGAGTAGCCAGGGCCTCCAGTGTGACCGCCTCGGACCCGAAGGTGCCGTCGCCGAGTGCGACCACGCGGTCGCCGCTCGACACGCGCGTGACGGCTGTTCCCGTTTCGACTACGCGCCCGACAAACTCTTCCCCGAACAGGCCTTCCGTGAAGACGCCCATGGCACGGAAGATGTCCCAGAAGTTGAGGCTGATCGCTTCGACGGCAACCCGTACCTCGTTGGGCGCGAGTGGAGCTTCCGGCTGCGGTGCGACGACCACCTTGTCGAGGGCACCGCCCTCGTCGGCGTCAAGCAGCCATCCCGGTTCCTGCGGCAAATCGATGCGGGCCGGTCCATTGCCGGAACGGACGAAACGCGCCGCCCGCCGGCGTCCGCCGCGGTAGGCGATATGCGTCTCGGGATCCGGAGCCAGCAGTTCGTCGGCGAGCTCGGTCGACGTCGACAGGGGACCGGGATCAAGGTCGATCATCCTGGCCTGCCAGTGGGGCGCTTCCCGCGCGACGACCTTGCCGAATCCCCACAGGGCGGCGCCGGCAAGCTCCCCGTCACGCTCCCGCTCCAGCACCTGCGCCCCCCGCGTGACGAACCACACGCCCTTCGCGGGCACGGCGTCGGCGTCGGACAGACCCTGTGACATTGCGAGCGCGGTTTCGGTGACCCGGCGAGTGTCCAGCGCCATCTGCTCGGTGGTGGCGTCCATGCCATGACCTTCGAGTGCCGCAAGGTGGACCACGCCGTCGAGCGGCAGGTCTTCCGGCAACCCCTGGAAGAGCGCCTGCCAGGAGTCGCGATGCGCCGCCTGGACCCTGGCGGGAAAGACACCGGCGGTGGCAGTCACCGTAAGGCTTTCGGCATCTTCGCGCGCCAGCACGACGGTCTGGTTCCGCGCGGCGAGCGCCGCCGCCAGGCTATCCGCGGCCTCGCTCCTGTCCGCGGCCAGGACCCAGAGGCCAGCGGGTTCCGTCACATGGTAAGGACCCTGGGCGACGATGACGCCCCGGTCAGGATCGCCGTCCTCGTCCACCCCGACGAAGGCGACTTCCGGAAAGCCTGCATCATGGAGCGCCTGCCGCCATACGGCGGGTGTGGCGAGGGCATGGTGCGGCCGATAGTCGTCGGCGAATCGCCACCAGCCATCGAGCTGCCCGAACGTCAGGTCGAGCCAGCCCTGGCCACGGAGGTTTTCCAGCGCCACGAGATGACCCGAGGGGCTAAGGAGATCCAGGCAGTGCGCAAGCGTCTCGTTGAGGTACCGGGTCGCGTGCAGGACGTTGGATGCGATCACGAGGTCGTAACCGTGGACGTCGAATCCCTGCGCCACGGGGTCCTTCTCGATGTCCAGCACCCGGTAGTCGATGGCCGCCTCGGCGCCGCCGAACCGGCCTTCCGCCTCGGCGAAGAACCCGGCGGAGATGTCGGTGTAGGTGTAGTCGAACCGTCCGGGCGGAAGCTCCGGCAGGACGGAGGCCGTCGCCGATCCCGTGCCGGCGCCAACCTCGATTACCTTGAGTCGCCGGCCGTCGGGCATTTCGGCCAGGAGGGTCTCCACGGCCTCCGCCAGCATGCGGTTCGCCGCGCGCGCCACCGGCGCCTTGAGGTAGAGGTCGGCCGCGCTCGGTTCGCCACTGCTGAAGAGCAGTGTGAGCGGGTCGGCCTCGCCCCGCAGCACCTGCCACAGGGCGCCGCCGCAGCGGCAGAAGAGTCCGATCTCGGTGAGTCCATGCGGATACGCGTCCTCCATCCGCTTCGCGTATGCGTCGGCGTCCTCCGGCAGTTCCGCCGGCAGCGGTTCGCCCGAACCGACGAGCACTTCGAACACGCCATCGGTTTCCCTGAGCACGCCCGACCTGGCGAGCATCTCGAGCATCCTGCGGAACACTTTCCCGTGTTCCTCCAGAACCCTCAAGTTCCCGCGGAGCGTTTCCGGAACGACGCGGTCCCCGGCGTTGCGCTGCCAGCCAAGCCGGTCCATCGTCGTGAGCGCATAGCGGCGCGACAGGGTTTCGAGATCGGCGAGCAGGCCGGATCGCGTCTCGGCGCCGACGCCTTCCGTCGCGAGGTAGTCGGTGAATATCCCGGACTGGTCCGCTACCGCTCGGGGAGCAGGGAGGAAATCGGCCGGCAGGATGCCTGGGGTGAGCGGCTGGTCCCGCCAGACCACCTGGTACAGGAGATCGTCCAGCCCTTCGACCGCGGAGAGCAGGGCGGCGCGGGTCGCCCGCTTGACCGTGTAGCCTTCAAGGCCGCCAAGCAGCGCGCCGTTCTGATCGTAGATGGCGAGTTCGCCGGTCACGACTTCCGGTTGAGCATCGTCGTCGTCCGGTCGTTCCTGCGTCTTGAGCCGCGCATGGCAGATCACCCGGTCGGATAGGGGACCGGCCAGCCATAGCCGCTCCCAGCCGAACGGCAGGTACGGCATGTTGTCTCCGGTGTCCGCATGACTGCGCGCCGCAGAGAACACCTGGAAGCAGCCATCGAGCAGGACCGGATGCACGCACGTATCGATCGGATCGACGCCGTCCGGCAGCGCCACCTCGCCCAGCGCTTCGCCGGGCGCCGACCATACCGCCTGCAGGGACTGGAACGAGGACCCAAGCTGAATGCCGGTCTCTGCCTTGGCGCGGTAGTAGGCGTCGACGTCTCGCGGCGACATCCTGCGGCGCAGACCGTTCAGGTCGAGGGTGGCGGATTCGCCGGGCGGCGTTACCGCCTCGGACACCAGCGCCTGTGCGTGCAACGTCCAGTCCGGCTCCGCGTCGCCTTTGCTGAAGATCTCGACGCGTTGTTCGGGCAGGCCCTTCGACGTGTCGACGACGACCTGCACCTTGCGGCCCGAAGGCGCGGACTCTTCCTCGTCAGATCCCCCGCTCGCTCCTTCGGTCGGAAGGACCAGCGGATTGTGCAGTTGCAGGTCCTTCACGGTGGCGGACGGTGCGCCTTCGAGGAGCGGGACGGACACGGCCATCGCCCCGTACAGGGCACCGGGTGCCAGCACATGGTCGAACACGCGGTGATCGTTTATCCAAGCGGGATCCGAGACGTAGAGTTCCGTTTCGAAGTCGATCTCGCCACGGGGCGACTCGTGGCGGACGCCGAGCAGGGGATCGCCCGCTTCGCGCCGTCTCTGCCGGGTCGCCTCGATCCAGTGCCGGCGACGCTGGAACGGGTAGGCCGGCAGGGAAATGCGCCGCCGCTCCTCGCCCGAGAACAACCCCTCGAAGGCGAGTGGAACGCCGGCCTCATAGGCGCCGGCAACGGCCTCCATGAACGAGGCCTCGACATCGTCGACCGACTCTTCCCGGGACGGTCTGCGGAGGCTCGAAATCACTGCCGGCGTCCGGGTCCCCTCCGGCCAGCCGAGCGCGACCATGGGGCTGAGCACGCCGTGGGGACCGACTTCGACGACGACATCGACGCCGAGTTCCGCCAATGCCTCCACGCAGCGGGTGAAAGCCACGGGTTGCCTTGCCTGCCTGCGCCAGTAGAGGCCGTTCAGGGGCATCCCGGCATCCACGCGCTCCCCCGCGAGGCTGCTGACCATCGCGATGTCGGGTTCGGAGACGGCCACGTCATCGAAATAGGCTTCGAGTCCGTCCAGCGCCGGGTCCACCAGGGCGCTGTGGTAGGCGGGGCTCGCTCTCAGCCGCGCCGTTCGGATGTTGCCTGCTTCGAATTGCTCGAGAATGGAAACGACGTCCCGCTCCGGACCGCTGATCGCCTGGTTGGCGCCGTTGTATGCGGCCAGGCAGAGACCCGGGCCGTCGCAGGTGGCGTTGTATTCCGCAAGGGCCGCCGCCACGTCGGACTCGGAAGCGAACACCACCGCCATCGCGCCCTTTTCGGGCAGCGCGGAGATGAGGTCGCCGCGCCTTGCGGCGAACCCCAGTCCTTCCTCCAGCCCGAATACGCCCGCGGCCTGAGCCGCGGCGATCTCGCCCAGGCTGTGGCCGATCACGACATCCGGCCGGAGCCCGAGGCTGGCCCACTGCGCGGTGAGCGCGCACTCGAGGACATAGATGGCGGGCTGGGTCCACATCGGGTCGTCGAGCACATTGGCTGCGTCGGAATCACCTTCCGGCAAACCGAACATGACGTCCTTGAGCGAAATGCCGCGCGATGCGGCGAGCAGGTCATCGCACCTGTCGATCACCGCCCTCGCGACGGGCTCGCTCTCGTAGATGTTCCGGGCCATCCCGATCCACTGGCTTGCCTGGCCGGTGTAGACGAAGGCCACCTTCGGGTTGTCGCGGGCGACCTGGCCGTCCGATGTCTCGTCTCCCGAAACGAGCTCTTCGAGCGCCTTGCGCAAGGATGGGCCGTCGCGGAACACCAGGCCAGACCGGTGCGAAAAATGGCTGCGTCCCACGCTGGCTGTCCAGGCCATGTCCGAGAGGGAATCGACGTCGGTATCCGGCAACTCGCGTTCGTCCAGCCATTCGAGATAGCGGCCCGCCAGTTCGCTCAAGGCGGCTTCCGACTTGCCGGAGAGCGGCAGGAGTCGGATTCGCCTTGCATGGAAGTACGCATCCGGCGACGGGGCAAATGCCAGCACTTCCTTACGCGTCAGCGGTTGGGGAACATCCCCCGGCTGAAGGCTCTCGTCCGGAGCCGAGTGCTGGGGCACGTCCGGCCGCGCGACCGCCCGCCTCGGACCCGCCGCGACATGCATCGCGCCCTGTTCGGGGGAGTGGGGCTCTCCATACGACTCGAGAATGACATGGGCGTTGGTGCCGGAGAATCCGAACGAGTTCACCCCCGCCCGGGATGGCCGGTCGACGGCTGGCCACGGTGTCGGCTCCGCAGTCACCCGCACAGGGAGCCGATCCCAGTCCAGTTCCGGGCTTGGCGTTTCGAAATGCAGGTGCTTGGGGATGATGCCGCGCTTCAGTGCCAGCGTGGCCTTGATCAGACCGGCGACGCCCGCCGCGGATTCCAGGTGGCCGATGTTGGTCTTGACCGAACCGATGAGGAGGGGATGATCCGGATCCCGCCCCTTGCTGTACACGGTGCCCGCTGCCTCGAATTCGGTCGGATCGCCGACGGGGGTCCCGGTGCCGTGTGCCTCGAGGTAGTCGACCTCGGAAGGCTCGATGCCTGCGCGCGCCAGCGCTGCCTCTATAGCCCGTTGCTGGGCGGGGCCTTCGGGCACCGTCAGGCCCGGTCCGGTCCCGTCCTGGTTCACCGCCGAGCCGCGAATCACGGCCCAGATCCGGTCGCCGTCGGCTATCGCATCGTCCAGGCGTTTCAGGGCCACGATGCCGCAGCCTTCGCCCCGTACGTAGCCGTCCGCGGCGGCATCGAAGGTCTTGCAGCGGCCGTTGGGCGACAGCATCCCCGCCTTGGCGCGCAACGCGCTCAGGCGGCCGAACAGGATGGCCTGCACGCCGCCCACCAGCGCGAGGTCCGCATCGCCCCGATGCAGGCCCGCCGCAGCCTGGTGCACCGCGACGAGCGAAGACGAGCACGCCGTGTCCACGACCATCGCCGGCCCTTCGAACCCGAGCACGAACGACACCCGGCCGATGGCCGGACTCAGCGAACTTCCGGTGACGGAATACAGGCCGGCGGCACGTTCCGTGTTCTCGCGCCCTGCCAGGATCAGGTGGCGGTAGTCGTTGTTGCTCATGCCGGCGTATACGCCGGTGCGGGTGCCCCTCAGGTTTTCGGGATCGATGCCCGCATCTTCCAGGGCGCGCCAGCAGGTCTCCAGCATCATGCGCTGCTGCGGGTCGAGCAACTGGGCTTCCAGTGGCGAGATGCGGAAGAACTCCGCATCGAACTGGTCGATGTCGTCGATGAACGCGCCGTACCGGCAGGCGGGCCATTCCACCGGCCCGTCCGGGAACAGCTGGCCGACGCGGCCGACGCCGGATCCGGGCGTGCCTTCGGTTACGGCCGTTTGCCCGGAATCGAGGAGGCGCCAGAAGGTCTCGAGGTCCGGTCCGCCCGGGAATCGGCAGGCCATGCCGACGATGGCGATCGGCTGCCACGTTTCGCTGGTCATCTGCTCGGTGGAGTCGGCATTGGATTCGGACGACGACATGTCTACTCCTGCTGGTTCGAGCCGGCGTGTGCCGGTAGCTGGCGATCAGTTGCCAGAATATAACGATACAACCGCAATGCCAGTGCGCTGTCGCTTTCTTCGAGCAGGCTCAAGGCCGCGGAGCTAAGGACGACGGTCTGACAGGCGACGTCGGTCACGGTGTCGCGTGCCGGCGCTTGCGGTCCGCGGAGAATACGTGCCTCGACGACATCGCCTGGACCGCGCTGGCCGACTCGCTCGCCTTGCTCGTCGAATACGGAAGCGCGGCCGGTGGTCATCAACTGAAGGCCTGCGGACGCGGCATCGGCGGCGACGATGGACTCGTCGGGCCCGTAGTGGCGCACCTGTACCCAGTCGCCAAGCGCCTCGACCAGCGCTTCGAACTCGGACTGGCTGTCGAGATGCCGCTCCATCGCGTCCGCGACCCTATCCAGCAATGCGCCGGCTTCCGTGTCGTCGTCTCCCCGGTAGTCCTCAATGAGCATGTCCTCGCATAGTTCGAGACCGAGGTCGGCGTCCGCCCTGAAATGGAGGTTGTCGAAGACGGGGGCGGGAAGATTGCGCTTGAGTTCGCCTGCAAACCGGTCGGACGCGGCGCAGATCACTATCCGCGTTCCCTCGCTCCGGGCGGCGTGCATGAAACGGCACAGCGCGTTTACGGCCGAGAAGTCGAAGCCGGAGACTGCTTCGAGGTCGAGCAGGATGCACTTTGGTCGCGGTTCGTCATTGAGCGACTCCTTGAGTTGGTCGGCCAGCGGGTAGCCGCTGCCAAAGAACACGTACCCCTGGAGCCGGTAAGCCTGGGCCCGCGCACCTTCCGCTTGAAGGATCGCGCGATCGGGGATGGGGCGGCTCCGATTGCTGCGGCGCTCGCGGGCCGTGTACCGGGACTCGATCACGTCCATGCGGCCGAGGCGCACGACGAAGAAGGCGATGGTGATCAGCATGCCGACCCCGACGCCCTCGAAGAAGCCGAAGATCGTGATGGTCAGGAACATCACGACGATGATCGCGTAGTCCGTAGCGGGGACACGCCTTTTGATCCTGACCAGCCATTCTTCGAGTATGGCGATGCCTGTAAAGAGCAGGACGCCGCCCAACAGCGGCACGGGGAGGTGTTTCAGCAGCGCATCGCCGAAGAGCAGGGTGGAACCGATCAGGAGGGCGGCGACGACACCGGTGAATCGCATGTCGACACCGAACATCAGGCTGCGCATGGACGTCGGCACGACCTGGCAACCGGGTGGTCCGCCGCCCAGACCGGCGACGAAGGCCGCAAGTCCTACGAGTCGGAATTCCCGGTTCCAGTCCAGGTCCCGATTGGCGGCAAGCTCCAGCCCGCCGATGTACATGACGATGCACAGAAACGTGACAAGCAGCAGCGTCAGCATGTTGGGAATCTGTCCCGCGACCGACCCCCAATCCACGAGAGCGAGATCTTCCAGGCCGAAGGCGGGCCAGAGATGGCCGTCGGAAATGCTGGCAAACAGGAGTCCGGCCGTCCTGGCTTCGTCGCCCGAGATCCCCAGCACCATGAACCCCACATGACACAACGCGGCAGTGGCGAGGAAACTGACAGGCAGCAGCAGAAAGCTGTTCCAGAGTTTCGTCGCAAGGTAGAGCCCGACGCCGTAAACGATGCCGATACCCCAATTGGCTGCGACAAACGGATCGAAGAGGACGGCCAACGACTCCCGATCGAACCTGATTCCCATCAGGGACAGGGCCACGAGGCACGCCACGCCTCCAGTGCCGGCGACGAAGCCGGATGAGACGGGGTAGGGGATGAACCGGACGAGGTTGGTCAGGTCGAAACGTCCGATCAGCAACATGATGAGGCCGGTCGCGAACGCGCACAGCACGATGATCGCGACCATCGTTGCGAACAACGCATCGCCTTCCAGTGCCAATGCGCCCCCGATCACTGCAAGCACGATCAGCGTCGGAACCGGCGGCGCGGAGACCGCACCCAGAAAACCGCTCGTCAGCGCGATCACCAGGCAGCCAGCGAAACTGCCGAACAGTACGAGGCCGACCCCTTGGGCGGCATACGGTGCCATGGGACCCGAGAAGACGACCGTTGCGAGGGAGATCTCGCCGACCACGACGGTCAGTCCGGAAACGCAGCCGACCGTGAATGCGAGCAGCGTTCTCTTGGTCAGTACGCGCTCCTTGATGTTGGTCGCCAACGTCCTGGTCGAATTCCCTTCCACCCTGTCCAATGACTCCCCCGTCTGACTTTGGCCACGAGTAACCGACACAATACGCTCCACGCCCCATAGCGCGACCGACTATAGCAAGTGATGGAAGGCCCGTGCCCCTTTGGAGAGAGTAGCGAGAGAACACTACAATGTGATCCGGATCATCTCTGCTCGGAGGGCTGATCGCTCGGAACGCCAACAGTATTCGGAGTTTTTGTTGTGAAGAAATCCTGCGACTTTTCGAAATCGGTAAAGAACCCTTATCTGCGCAGACCCAAAAAACAGCTGACGATCAGGTTGGATGAAGACACGATTGACTACTTTCGTTCGCTTGCCGAGCAGAGTGGTATCCCGTATCAGAGCCTGATCAATTTGTATCTTCGAGACTGTGCTGCGGAGAAAAAGACGCTGCGATTGGAGTGGGCAAGCTGACTTGCAGCCTGCGGCACCCGCCTTATCAGTCCGAGGTACGTTCTCGCCAGGATCAAGGTCAGGAGATATCGATGAAACGTCTGGAGAACAGGGTGGCCTGGGTGACGGGCTCCTCGCGCGGAATCGGCCGCGTTGTCGCCGAGCATCTCGCAAGCCTCGGCGCGAAGGTCGCAGTCCATGGAACGACACCCACATCGACGCGACAACTCGGGGAGGCCGAGTCGCTTGATGCCGTCGCAACGGAAATCGCGGCGACGCACGGAACGGACGTGCTCGCGGTGCACGGCGACTTGACCGATGTCGATACGGTAGCGCACAACGTCCGTGAGATACGCGATCGCTTTGGCCGGATCGACATCCTCGTCAACAATGCTGGCGGCGATATCGGATCAAAGGGCGTCACAGGGGAGAACGCCGGCAAGCCCATCGTCAACGACGCGGTCAATATCTCCCTGACCGATGTCGAGACGATCCTCGACCGCAACCTGCGCACGTGCATTCTCGTCTGCCGGCAGGTGGTGCCGGAAATGATGGAAAGGAACGAGGGTTGGATCGTCACCATCGGCAGCATCGCGGGCCTCGCCGGACGCCAGAGCGAAGTCTCCTACAGCGTCGCCAAGGCAGCCGTGCACGAATATACGCGGTGCCTCGCCGCGCAGCTTCGTCCCCATGGCGTCTACGCCAACGTCATCGCTCCCGGCGAGATCATCACGCCCCGGTTCGAAGCCAGCCGCCCGACGCGGGACGAGCGCAAGGTGGAGACGGGCGCATTGACCCGATACGGCTGGCCCCACGAGGTTGCCAGGGCGGTGGAGTTCTTCGTCACCAGCGATTCGTCGTATATCACCGGGCAGGTGCTGCGGGTGGATGGCGGAATGCAGCTCTGGCCGGCGTAGGGTTGGCGCTCAGGCGGTGAGCTGACGACCGCACATCTGACAACAGACATGTTGTCCTTGACGCAGTGACACACAAAGAACAGAGTGCGGCCATGATCACCATTCCGATTGCCGAACTGAAGGCGCAGTTTTGCAAGGTGCTTGACGCAGTTCGCGCGGGCGAGCGGGTCGGAGTGTTGTACGGAAAGTCGAGGGAACCCGTTGCCATGATCGTGCCGTTCGAGCCGTTCGAGCCGGTCGATCTGCCCGAGAGAGACGTGGGCTTCCTCGACGGAAAGGTCAGGATCGCCTTCATGGCGACTTCGACACGAGCGAAGAGGAGTTGCTCGGCCAGGAGGGATGATTCGTCCGCTCGCCTGCGAGCGAGCCTCGTCAGCCACGACACCCGATTGGCGCGCTAGGAGCCCTCGGCCGGGGAATGCTCCCCGACCGCTGACGCGCAACGAAGTGCCAGGGTTACCCCCGTCGGGAGATGCGTACTTCCATGGAAGCCATACGGCCTCACTCGCGTCTGGTAGCTGCCAGGCCGCCGCTCAGCGCAGCCCGAGCCCGTAGGGTTCGCCCCAGGTCAATCCGTCGACCACGGTCGTCTTCGGACGGTATTCGCATCCGATCCAGCCATCGTATCCGAGCTTGTCGCAGAGCTTGAACAGGTAGGGCAGGTTCACTTCGCCGTGCTGGGGCTCGTGCCGTCCCGGGACGCTTGAGAACTGGATGTGCCCGATGATGTCGAGGTTGTCGGCGAGGCGCCGTGCCAGGTTTCCTTCCATGATCTGGCGGTGATAGAAGTCGAACTGAAGCCGCACGTTGTCCCGGCCGATGGCCTCGATGCAGTAGCGGGCCTCATCGGTGCGCGTCAGGAAGTAGCCCGGCGTATCGTGGCTGTTGAGGGGCTCGAGAAGGATGCGAATGTCGTGTCCCGCCGCCCGGTCCGCTGCGAAGCGCACGTTCTCGACGAACTCGGGCCGCGCCGCTTCGCGATCACTGTCGGCGATGACGCCCGCCAGGATATGGATCATCGGGACGTCGAGCGCGAGTGCGTACTCCAGCGCCCGTTCGAAGTGATCCCTGAAATCCGCCTGCCTGCCGGGGACCGCGGCCAATCCTCGCTCGCCTCTCGCAGTGTCTCCGGGTGGTGTGTTGAGCAGGATCATTCGCAGGGCCGCGTCCTCAAGGCAGCGCTCTAGCTCGGCGGTCGGGGTGGAGTAGGGCGAGAGGAACTCCACGGCGGAGAAACCCAGATCCCGCGCAGCGCGCACGCGTTCGGCAACGGGCAGGTCGGGAAACATGGTAGTGATGTTGGCGGCGAATCTTGGCAAGCGAACGTCCTGTCCTGATGGTCAGGTGAGACTACACGACGGACATTGTGTGACCGGATTCCCCAAGTGTCAGCCGTCGTCCGGGATGGTCTTGCGGGGGATTCCGGTTGGCGGTCCGCACCGAAAGTCATTGTCCCACAAAGGGTAGTTGGCACCAGAAATCACTCTAGCGCGGACCTCCTATTAGGTAATCCTTGGGGTCATGGGTGTTTCCATTTGAAAAACAGAACGGCAGCAGGTCAAGGGGATTTCAGGGGGAGATAGATAGATGTGGATTCTTACGAAACTACGAAGCTGGTCGTCCATTCGCGCGAGTCGCCAGGACCGTTTGCTCACCGAGGCAAGGGAATTGGCGACCGGCATACTTCCGCAGAGTGAGGTGGTCGGCCGAGCCAGGGAAGTACTAGGCCATGTTGGCCAAATCGATGGGGCGAAAAGATGGGACTCATGGCGATGGCTCATTCGTACCCGCCGTATGGCCCAGGACCAGGCGTTGCGTTTGGACAACTGTTGCAAGCTGGTCCGACGCGCCGTCGCCATGAGGCTCGACGACGATAGCCGCAATAGTCTCAGAGAGTCGCTGTTCGATTGCTTCGCTAAGCCGCTGGAGCTGGGACGCGAGCAAGCGTCCAGCTTGGACGAATTGTTGAAGGTACTTGAAGAGCGCTCGTCTCCCTGGCGTGGACTCGTTGAGGACGTACAACGAGTTCGGCCCCCAGTCTTTGTCAGCCATGCGTTCCTTCGACTGTCCGACAGTACGGGCGTAGAGGTCGCTTCGCTGTTCATTGCGGTCCTGATGGCGCTCGGGGCGATCAACATGGCGTTCTATTACGCGACAGTTGCAGGTCAAGCTGCCAATGCGTACTGGACGCTTGAGGACCTGATCATCCAGGGCGTGCTTGTCCTCCCATGGATTGTTGCAGCGCTGATCGTCGTCGAGATTGTGTTTGCCATTGTAAGGCAGGTTTTTCGAGGTCCTGGAGGTTACAGGTGGCATGGCGTAATACTGGCGCACCCTTTGCAGATGGCCGTTGCATTCGTCTTGGTCATGGCGGTTGCACTTTCCATCGAAGGCCACCTAACGGGAACGAAGGTGCTTGAGGAATTCGAGACAACGATGAACCCGGACAATATCGACAACAGGCAAATGGCTACGGTGATGGATCTAAGTGTCCTGAACAATGTCTACCTGGTGGGCACCACGGATCGAACGGCGATCTTTCTGCAGATGAAGGAATCGGCGACGTCGGTGAAGGTCGATCCACCAAGCCTGGAGCAGGCGGCAAGTTGCGTAGCAACGTCGTTTGGCATCGGGAAGAAAACGTGCGTTGGCGGCGGTGGACCGAATCATCTGGTGCTCGTGATGGATCGGGCACTTGTCGTCTGCCATGCCAGGATGGGCGAGTGCGAGGTGGTCAAGCGGGATGAGAAGGGCAAGCCGGAGGCGCCCCCGGGCAGGCTTGCCGAACAGTTGACAGCTCTCGCCGGCAATGTGACTGCGATCAAGCGGTGGAGTCGTGACCACGATGAGCGTCTGAATGCAGAACTCAGGGATGTTGAGAAACACATGAATCGTCACCTGAACATAATCCTGGCGGGGATGGGTGCCAAGAGTGAGGATGGCACGAAAAGCGGATCAGAGGACGCGGACAAGACGGATTGAGACGGAGTCTGCTGACGCTCCAGGCCTCGGGTACTGGACCCTGAGTGATGGTGCTTGCTGTGGTCACGGACGGATGAGCCCAGTTACCTTTCGTCCAACCCCGGAACGGCATGGTCGGCTCTGGTGCTCGTATCCTCGGCTGCCCACCACAGGTGCGGAAATCCCGTCCAGTTCATGTGCTCGAACCCGAGCGGCGGATGACGGATACGGGTCCAGTGGGTGACGTGGCGTCCGGCCGGATGGCCATCGGGAATCACGTAGTAGCTGTGAAGCAAGACGCGATCCAGGGCGCGCCCGGCGGTGTTCATCTCCTGCTCCGTGTCCGATTCGAGAATCTTTTCGACCAGCAGATCGATCGCGGGGTTTCGGATGCCGGCGTAGTTCCGCATGTTGGGCAGATCCGCATACTGGGAAGTGAACTGGCTTCGCAGGCGATGGCGGTCCGGCATCTCCCCCACGCGCAGCTTGCGCACGGTCGCGTCGAAGTCGTAGCTTCGCAAGCGGTTGGTCAGGATGTTGCGCTCCACGCGGCGCAACCGCGCGTCAACGCCTAAGCGCGAGAGATTCTCCGCGAAGGGGACCAGCATCCGTTCGTGGTCCTGGTAGGTGACCAGCATCTCAAGCGAAAGAGGCTCGCCAGTGATCTCGTGTACCCGCTGAAAGTCCCTGACCACCCAACCCGCATCTTCGAGCAGCGCACCGGCCTGGAGCAGCGTCTGTCGATTGCGGCCAAGAGCAGTGTTCTCCGGAAGTTCCACCGCGTCCGTGAAGACGCGATCGGGAACCTGTCCCCTGAGTGGCCGGAGCAATGCGAGTTCCTCGTCGGAGGGCAATCCGCGTGACTGCAGCCCCGAGCGGATGAAATAGCTGTTGTTGCGTTTCATGCCGCTGTGCCAGTAGACGCGATTGGCCCACTCGAAGTTGTAGGCGAGGGTGAGCGCTTCCCGAACGCGGATGTCGTCGAACGGTTCCCTCCGCGTATTGAAGACGAGGCCGAAGTGCATGCCGTAGGAATAACCCATCCTGTAGGTCTCCTTCTTGAACAGCCCCTTGTGATAGCCGTCGAAGTCGTAGGCCGTGGCGAAGTCGTTCTCGTTCTCCTCGAAGTAGAAGTCGAGCAGGCCGGCCCGCAAAGCCTGCAGCATGACCCGCTTGTCGAAGTAATACGTGAGATGGATCTCGTCGAAGTTGAAATGACCGACGGTGACGTTGAGGTCACGGCCCCAGTAGTCGGACACGCGCTCGAACACCACCTTGTACCCGGGAACCACCGAGGCAATGCGGTATGCGCCGTTGCCCAGCGGGATTTCGAGGGTCGTCTCGTCGAAGGCCCGGTCCTCCCAGAAGTGTTTGGGCAGGGGCGCGAACGCGGCGGTCAGGATGACCAGGAAGGGTGTCTTTTCGGCGTCTTCGCTGAAGTGGAACCTGAACGACCAGGCGTCGATCTGCTCCAGGCGAACGATGTGTTCGTATTCCTTGCGCCACGTGATGGAGCCCCTGCGCTTGATCATGTCGAAGGTCCACAGGACGTCCTCCATGGTCACCGGCCGGCCATCGTGCCAATGGGCGTTCTCGCGCAGCTTGTAGGTCACCCACCTGTAGTCGTCGTCAACCTCGACGGTCTGGGCGAGCCAGCAGTAGTACGACGCCAGCTCGTCCTCTCCGCGCCGCATCAGCGGATCGTAGATGTAGGAGCCCGACCCGTACCTGGGGTCGATGTAGTGCGCAAGGTTCCCCTTGTCCACGTTCGGATTCAGGTTGTTGAACGTGGAGATGCTGCCGACGTTGACGCGCCCGCCCTTCGGGGCCTCGGCATTGACATAGTCGAAGTGAGGCATGTCCGCCGGGTATTTCAGGTCGCCGAAATACGCGAACCCATGGCTTGGTTCCCGGCACATTGCCGGCGGGGCGAACACAGCCGCGGCCGCGAACGAAATCACCCACGCGAGCTTGGGGGTGGGCCGGCGAAAACCCTTCGGCTGCATGATGGTCCGGTCGGGCGAGATTCGCATCATTGTAAGGTAGGGCCACGGGGTCGGGAGCCATCACGCATGCTCAAACAACTCAGTATCTTTCGAAAGCGGCAAGATCTCTCGCAGGACGCCTTCCGTGACTACTGGCGCCACCGGCACCCCGATGTCGTGACGCGGTTGCCGGGTATCCGCCGCTATGTCCAGAACCACGTGGTCCAGACGCTGCGAGGAGAGCCGGCCTGGGACGGCATCGCCGAAGTGTGGTTCAACGACATCGAGAGCATGCGGGCCAACGCCGGAAACCCGGTGCTCGCCGACATCCGCGCCGACGAGGCGAACTTCATCGCCGCGGGGAGCATGGTCTCGATTGTCACCGCCGAACAGGCCTTCGCGGACGAATCGCCCGCCGCAGCGATGCGCAAGCTTCTCGCCCTCGTCAAACGCGACCCTGGCCTTGCTCCAGAGCAATTCCAGCGGGAGTGGCGGGATGGGATTGGCCCGCAGGTGGCCGACCTTCCGGGGGTTGGCCGCTACGTTCAGGACTATTGCCGACTGGGATTTTACGGCACCGGGCGGGAGCCGCGATACGACGGCATGGCGAGCCTCTGGTACCGGGAGCCGTTCTCATTGGCTGGGGAGGGGCACCGTATCGTGCCGCTCGAAGTGTCCCTGACGGACATGTCCCGGACAGTGGCGCTGGCGGTGGAAGAGGTAGTCATTGTATAGCGCGTGGCCACCCTCGCAGGCGAGAGGGGACGTCACTTCAATCCCGAACCGCTCGCGCAAAAAAAAGCCCGCACCATCTGGTGCGGGCTTTTGCTAAGGATCAACTCAGCAGTTGCTGAGCACTACGGGGTGTAGTTGAACTCGAACCCGTAGGTACGCGGCGGGTTGAAGCCGTGATAGCCGCTATCGCCGACCGCGTAGATGCCGATCGCATCGTTGACGTTCTTGATAAAGAAGCCGTACTCGATGTTGTCATCCCTCACGAGGAGCTTCAGGTTCAGGAACGTGTAGGTCGGCGTCGGCCGCTCGTTGTTCTGCGTCCTGTAGACCTCGTCACCTCGGTGGTAAACGTCGCCACGCAACGTGGCGTCCCGACCGAAGAGCTCGAAGTCATACATCAACGAGGCGAAGTAGCTCAGGACGGGCGTCAGCTCGATACGGTTGCCCGGATCGATGTTGACGCTCCGCGCGCCACCGCCGATGGGCGCGCCGGCCTCCTGGTTGAGGGTCTCGGCGTCCGGGACCCAGGCGCCGCCGAAGTGCAGGCTGATCGCGTCGGTCAACTGGCCCCGCCCCTCGAACTCGAGACCGCGCGACTCGCCCCGGCCCACGTTATCGGTGACGGAGTAGTTGTACGGCTGAAACCTGTCCGGGTTGTCGGGGTCGACCAGCGCGGGAAAGTTGACTGCAGTGGTGACGACGGCGTTGTCGATGACGGTGTCGTACACGTTCAGCGTGAGGTCGACCCGTCCATCCAGGATCGTCGCCTTGATTCCGAGTTCCAGGGTCTCGATGTCGTCGCCCTCGAACGTCGCCAGGTCGTTGGCGGCCGCAGCATATTCCGCAGCGCGCGCAACGCCCAGTCCCGCCAGCCTCTCAAACTCGAGAGCCGCGTCGGACAGCCGCGTATTGATGCCGCCCGAACGGAACGCGGTCGCCCACTGGCCGTAGATCATCACGCTGTCATTGGGTCGCCAGGTCAGGGTGAGCTTCGGCGCTGCTTTCTCCTGGGTCTGCGTGTCACCTTGCTGGACGGTGTTCTCGAATGGCTGCCAACGGCGCTCCCGGCTGGCATATTGCTCGAAGGAACTTTCCGCATAGCGCACTCCGGCCAGAACCTCGAATTGATCGCTGATGCGATAGCTCACTTCGCCGAATACGGCCTGCTCATCCCGGAACTGATATCGCGAAGAACCCTGGATCGGCGGCAGCAGACGCCGGTGGACCTCCCGCATCTGGTCCGGCGTCATGACGTTGGGATTGAACGTGAAGCCACCCCACTGGCACTGCACGTCCGGGTACTGCGGACCACCGTAGGAAACTTGGGCGTTATGCCCCGATGCGCCGCACCATAGCCCAACGCGCGGATCGGGCGGCTTGTAGACGTCCTGGAAATAGGCGCCGACGCTCCACTGCAACCGGCTGTCCGTGGTGGAGACCAAACGCACTTCATGTGCCGTGCGTTCGTTCATGTCCCCGTGGGACCGGACGCTGCTGCGGGCCCAGAATCCACCTTTGCCGCAACCGATTTCCTCGCAGATGGCATCCACCCGGTTGTTCCAGCCATTGTAGGAATCGACATCTCCCTCGACGCTACCGGTAATCAGACTCTGGCCTGCGGCGACGCCCGCCGCGATTTCCTCCGCGGTAATCCTGATGGTGCCGAAACGGCCACCGATCCTTTGCTCTTCCGCATAGGTGATGTTGTGCTCATAGAACGAGCTGGACAAAGTCAGGCCAGCCCAACCCAGATCCCACTCGGCGGTGAGGTTGTAGATCCACGTGTCCGACTCTCCACCGTCGTCAAAGTCCGGGGAGGCCATGTGGGTCACGTAGACGCTATCGGGGCCGTCCTTGAATCGTCCTGTCTCGCCGTCGTGACCGCCGTTGGGGCCGCCTTCGCAACCACCCTGGACGGGATAGTTCGGTATGGCAGGCGGGAAATCGCCGGGCGCGAGGTTGGCGTCTGCGGGACGCCAGTCGTGGTAGCAGTGAAAGGCGATCCCGGGGCCGCCGATATCGGCGTAGACATAGGAAGCCGTTCCGGTGATCGTCAGTTGATCGGTGGGATAAAAGGCGAGTTGTGCCCGGTACCCCTGGTCGGCGACGAAATCGACATCCTTGATGATCGAGGGTCCGACCTTGTCGATGACTCCGGCCTTGTAGCGATGGAACGGGGTGATGCGCGCGGCCAGTTTATCTCCGAGGGGGATGTTGACCATCGCGTCGATACGGTGTCCCAGGTCATCGGATTGGGTCGAGTCTTCGAACCGCGCCTGGATGGCATAGCTGAATCCCTCCGGGTTGGGCTTCCTGGTGATGTAGCGGATCGCCCCCACCATGCTGCCTTCGCCGTAGAGTGAGCCCTGCGGCCCTTTCAGCACCTCGATGCGCTCCAGGTCGAAATTCGGAAGCAGCGGCGCCCGGGAGCCTGTGCCTGAAACCGGCGTGTTGTCCACGTACATGGCGATCGGTCCCGTCGGTGCCCTGAACTGGGCGACTCCGCGAGCCGTGACCCGGTGCCAGGTCTGCGTGGCGTTTCCGTAGTTCAATCCGGGGACTGCCAGGAAGAGGTTCTTGATGTCCTCGACGCCCCGTTGCTCGATGTCTACGTCGGTCAATGCCGAGATGGTCATCGGCGTGTCCATCAGCTGCGTGTCGCGGTACGTGGCCGTGACCACGATCTCCTCGACGAGCGAGCCGCCTTCTTCTTCGTCGTCGGACTGTGCCGCCGCGGGCAGGCTGAAGGCCATGCCGATCGCGGCGGATGCCGCAATTCCGAGCCGTCCCCGGCTCCTCCAAAAGTTACTCATTAAATCCCTCCAAATGGATTTCCTGATTTCGTCACACTACACCGCTGGCGCACACACCAACGCTGCCCTCTCACGTGACCGAGGGAAGAAGTACACCAAAGACGCCATCGTGTCAATGTGAAAGCCGGTCCCGGCGCAGTTTCCGGCTGCTCTGAAGCGGCCGTGCTGCCACCGGTCGAGGCGCTCTTGGTAAGCTCGGGAGCGCAGACGCGGAGCAGCCGTGACCGACGAAAGATCAGACCCTAAAGTGGAGCGCGGCAAATTCGCGGCGATGCCACGCCAGGATCAAGCCGTGCCCCGTTGACGAGATGGCGAGCGCTTGCTGATGCCGTTGCGGCATTCCAGGATTCGTCGCGACGCCTACAGTATTCGCCACCAAGGCACGGCCAGGATGCCGTCGCTCATCTGTTGCGTTTCGGTGCCTCCGTGCAGTAGCAGTCCGCCAGCGAACCGGTCGGCGTACTCCGACCGGAACAGGCGCAATCCGGTGGTGTCCGCGTAGCGGGCAGGTCCGGCCTTGACCTCGATGGCCAGCAGTTGATCGCCGAATTCGATCACGAAGTCGACCTCGCGGTCCGTTGTCGTGCGCCAGTAGAACAGATTTGGCGCCGGCGTCTGGCCGTCCCGCCACACAAGCAGGTCGACGAATACGAGGTTCTCCAGATGCGCTCCGGTCGGGTCGTCCGAGGCCGTCAGGCGTAGTGCGAGCGCCGGGTCGCTCCAATACAGTTTCGGGCCCTTGATCAGGCGTTTCGTGCGGTTGACCGAGTAGCTTGGCAGTCGGATGGTCTGGAACGAGGTCTCCAGCAGGTTGAGATGGCGTTGCACGGTGGCCCGGGGAATGCGCGTATCCCGTGCAATCTCGGCTTGGTTCACCAAGCCGCCGAGACGGTGGCCAGCGGCCCGCATAAGGCGTTGGAAATCGACCAGATCGGCAACCGCCGACAGCATCTGGAGGTCGCGCTCCAGATAGGTGCGAACATAGCCGTCGAACCAGAGGGCGCGTGACTCCAGGTCGTTCAACTCGAGGGCTGGGGTGGGATAGCCGCTCTCGCGTGCGGACTCGCGCCATGACACCGGCGTATGGTCCTGGGAATCGACCAGACCCTGCCACTCCGGCATGGGCGTCGACAGCAAGGCCGACCAGATTCCGGGCGTGCCGCGTCCAAGCCGTTCGCGTCGGGCGAGGGGCCAGAGGTTGACGTACGTTGCGCGACCGGCCAGGGACTCCGAGACGCTGCGCATCAGGAGCAGGTTCGCCGAACCGGTCAGTACGAAACGACCGTTGCGACGCGGTCGGTCCATGTCCACCGCGCGCTTGACGGCAAGCAGCAGGTCGGGCATCCGTTGTACCTCGTCCAGCGTCAGGCGTGATGCGCTGCGAACCAGATCGTCCGGTGTCAGCCGGGCGCGCTCGAGAACATCCATGTGGTCGAGCGTCAAGTAAAGGCGGTCCGCCATCGAGGGCTCTGATCGCACGAGTGTGCTCTTGCCCGTCTGCCGGGCACCCATGACGACGACGACGGGCGAGGCGCGCAGCGCTTTGCGCAGCAGGCCGGCAGCGAAACGCGGAACGTATGCATGGTTGCTCATGACATTGGCGATTATTGCCTATGCGATGGGCGATAATCAACCGCAGTACAGGGGCGTGCGCTGCTCGACGAACTCCGGCCTCGTGATCAAGGCGATTGTCCTTGACGTTTATTGACGACGGCGGCGATGTGCAGAGGCAGGCACGACGCTCGGGACTGTTTCGGAGCAACGCAAGCCGGTGTAGTAGGATCTTGGTCTGGCCGATGGTCGGACACCTGCCAGTGCGCCGATGCGCTCGTCTCTGATTGCAGACTCAACGCGCAGGATTGACGTGGGAACCGAGTCGTGAGATTGCCCATGCGCATGACCTCCAGATTGTCGCGTTACGCGTTGTTTTCCCTGCTGGCCCTGTCGCAAGCCGCAGCCGCGGGAGAGTCCTATGCGCCTGGGGTGGTCTTCGACGACTCCACCAACCGCTATCGGGTCTATCCGGGCGGTGACATACAGGCCGCCCTTGAGGCCGCCGCAAAGAACCCCGAATACAAGGCCATCACGGTGCACGCTGGAACCTACCGGCCGGACAGCGCAAGGCAGGCGTTGATCTGGTTCAACCGGCGCCACGACGGCATCGTGCTGCGGGCCGAGGGAGATGTCATCCTGACCGCTGCCAACCCTGACATCGCGAACCCGGGAGACGCCAGTTTTCCGGCGGTGGTCAACCATGTCGTCTATTTCGGGGACGGCATTGGCCGCGGGACCGTGTTCGACGGCTTCAGGATCACCGGCGCCAACGGCTTCCTGACTTACGGCGGGCCGAACATCGAGTCGAGCACGGAATTGCCCAGATCGCTCTTCTTCTACCGGGACGGCGGGGCCATCAAGATATTCGGCCGATCGTATCCGACGATCCGGAACATCGAGGTTTACGACAACTACGCGAACCCGTGCGCGGGCGGGGTCTCCATCGAACACGGGCCGTACCCACTCAGCAGAACGCCGGTCCTCATCGAGAACTGCATCATGCGCAACAACCGCGCGGAGATCACCGGCGCGGCCATCGACGTCCTGCCCCTGGGTCATGCGGAGATCAGAAACTGCCTGTTCGTCGGCAACGTCGCGAACGTCGGGCCGGACTGGATCAGCGGGGCGGAGCCATACAACGCGAAGCACGGATCGGGTGCGCTGACCGTGTTCGAGACGGGGAGGGCGACCGTCAGCAACAGTACGTTCACCAACAACTGGGCGGGCGTCGACGATCGTTCCGATAGTAGCGGGTACCGCAACAACATCTTCTGGAAGAACAACCTGCCCGGCGGAATAGCGAAGGGCGCACGCTACGAGATGGATATCGTCAAGTCGGGTGGTGTGACGGGGAATTTCGTCAACGGCGACCTGGCCGACGTGCAGGACAGCATCGACGCGTCGCGCAATACCCTGGATGCGCCTGACCCGCGATTCGACGAGGATTTCGTGCCGACGGCGCTGGAGTACTCGGGAGTAGGTTACCGGCCTTTCCGGCCCCGCAAGGGCGACTGATCCAGGATCCTGTCTGGCAACGGTGTTCTGTGGCGCTTGACGACCAACAGGCTTTCCCGAGGGCATGTGGGCGATCAAAGCGTCGGGTGTAACGGTGGTGCCGAGCAGCGGCCTCACTTTTCAGCGGCGCCTTCGAAGGCGTTGAGCAATTCGTCCGGCAACGGATCGAAGAAACTCGCGGGTACCGCCATGCCTCGGTCGATGCCGACGGGCCGTTCTTCGCGTCGCGGACGAGGCAGTGGTCGGATTTCTGCGATGGGCACGTTGTGCCGGTAGAGCGTGACGAGCTCCCCTTTTCCACTCGCTCCAGGTATTTGGAGAGGTGTGCCTTGGCCTCAGAAATACTGATCCTGATCATGGACTAATGGTGGGCGAGCTGTTGGCCATGTGCAATGGTCTCGGGCAGGTGGCGACGCCCGTTCGCATGCGCGCTCAAGGTGTGCGACTACCCCGGGTGGGGATGCGGCCTCTTCAGGGCGCTACGGCTTGCATGGAAGTACGTATATGGTTCGCCCCGCTTTGCCAAGTGAAGGGTTGAAGAAGACAGCAGGTTCAGTTGCTCACGTATATCCGGCCTCTGATTCGGGAGTTCTCGAACTCCCGGGCCCTGATGGATTCCGCACACGCCCGCCTCATCGCATCCGCGGTCTCGAAGACCCGGGTACTTCCTCAGGCTCCTGGCGTGCCGGTCCGACCTGTCTGCCATCACTGCCACTTCACTTGCGCAACTTGGTGATCCTTTCGCTACCGCCGGTGTTCGACCGGCCCGGTCGGGCCCGGGCCGGAGATGGCCGGAAGCTTGCTTTCGGCCATCTCCACCTCCGACGTCGCCGGCGGCGCCGGGTCACCCGTCGGGGTCGCAGCGAAGCGAAGAAGGCGCGCAGCGCCTTGACGCGGTGCCGGCGGTGGCGTTCCCGGGCGTCGATTCGTCGTGTCGGCCCTCATGCGGCCTCTCCCATGCGCGCCGCATCGAACGACTCGCCGCGCGCCAGCAGCGCCCACGCCGCGCGGACGTTCTTGTTCGCCAGCGCCACCGACGCCACGTTCGGGCCGCGCCGCGCCGCCAACTCGACGACCCACCGGCTGCGCCGGTCCGTCCGCTGCGGCGCGACCCGCATTGCCGCGCGGGCGCCGTGGATCAGCAGCGTGCGCAGATACCGGTCGCCGCGTTTGCTGATCCCGAGCAGGGTCGCGCGCCCGCCCGTCGAGTGGTGTTGCCGCGGCACCAGCCCAAGCCAGGCCGCCATCTCCCGCCCGTTGCGGAACACCGACGCGTCGCCCACCGCGGCCACCAGGGCCGTCGCCGTCTTTTCGCCGATCCCCGGGATCGTCATCAGCCGCCGCGCCGCCGGCATCCGCGCCGCCAGCGCCGCGATCTCCAGATCGAACCGCTTCACCCGCCCGTCGAGGCGGCGCAGTTCCTCGCCCAGATCCCACAGCAGCGCGCGGGTCGCGGACAACAACTCGTTGTCGCCGTCCTCGAGCACCTCCGCCAGCCGCCTCAGCAGCGCTCCCATGCCCTTCGGCGCGGCGATGCCGTACTCCAGCAGCATCCCGTGCAGCTGATTGGTCTGCGCCGTCCGGTTCCGGATCGCCAGCTGGCGGGCGCGGTGCACGTGCTGGACATGCTCCTGCTCGATCGACTTCAACCCCACGAACCGCATCGTCGGCCGAGACGACGCCTCCGCGATCGCGTCCGCGTCGAGCGTGTCGTTCTTGTTCGACTTGATGTACGGCGCGACGAATTGGCCACCCATCAACCGCGCCCGGTGGCCGTGCGTCGTCGCCAGCCGCCCCCAGTGGTGTGCGCCGCCGCAGGCCTCCATCGCCACCACGCAGCCCTTCGGCAGGCGCGCCAGGTACGACCGCAGTCCCGCGCGCCGCAACCGCTTGCGCTCGACGATCTCGCCGTCGCTGTCCATCGCGGTGAGGTGGAAGATCTTCTTGGCCAGGTCGATGCCTACTCGGGTAATCTCGGTCATGGGTTCGCTCCGTTTCTCGATTGTCGAATTGAAAGACGCAATTCTGGCCCATCGAGGCCTTTGCGTCGGGGAGCGGGGCGAACCATTCCATTGCATCCGGCAAGGGGGGGAATGCCAGCACTTCCTTACGCGTCAGCGGTCGGGGGATCATTCCCCGGCTGAAGGCTCCTCGATTTCCAGCAAAGTGTTCATTTCGCCGGGTTCAGAGAGGACCTGCTCCCTGCCGGAAGGCCATGAAACCCGGACCTCCTCGATCTTGCTGGCATCCCCGAGGCCGAAGTAGAGCGGCATGCTGCTCTGCGACAGGTAGCCGGACTTGCCGTCCATCACCTGCACGTAGGTGCCGGCGTCGGTCCTGGCTTCCACCCGCGCGCCGAGACCGGATCGGTTTGACGTGGTGCCTTTCAAGCGGATCTTCAGATAGCGGATGCCAGGGACCACCGATGTCAGGTCGTTGACCAGGACCATCGGCTCCGCACCGAACTCATTGGTGACGATGTCCAGATCCCCGTCGTTGTCCAGGTCGAATATGACGGAAGCGCGGGTTCCCATGGCGCCCCAGACCTCCACCGGTCCGCTGCGGCCTTCGCAGGCCCAGTACCCGGCGTCCGCCTCGTCGTCGCAATCCAGCGTGAACCAGTGCACCGCCGACTGCCCGTCTCGGCGGGGCTCCACGCCGACGATGAACCCGGCGTCGCGCAACCCCTCGCCGTTTTCGTTCAGCAGGACGGAGTTCACGCCGTAGCGGAAGGGGAAGTTCATGCTGGAGGCGATGAAGACGTCCTGGAAGCCGTCGGCATTGATGTCGCCGGTGCTCAATCCCCAGGGCCAGTAATTCTCGGCACCGATCCGGTCGGAGACCTCGTCGTAAACGCCTGGGCTCTCCTGTTGGAAGAAGGAATTTCCGTAAATGCTGCTTTCATGGCTCAGGGCTTCATCCGATTCGCCTCCGGTGCCGAAACCACCACGGATGACCTTGGCGGCGGCGCTGATCTCCGACTTGTCCTTCTCGCGCGCGACGCCGATGTTCTCGCCCATGTCGGAGTGCATGTCGGTGATGAAGATGTCCATCAGGCCATCGTTGTTCCAGTCGAATATCTTGATCCCCATGGCGCCCCAGGACGTCTTGGGGAAGACTTGCCCGCCCATATTGACGAAACGTTTGCCTTCCTCGTTCTGGTAGTACTGGTCATCGCCCTGCATGTTGAGCACGTAGAGGTCCGGCCAGCCGTCCCCGTTGATGTCGCCGGCAGCGGCGTCGCCGGCCCAGCCCCTGTCCTGCAGGCCGGTTAGCCCGGAGACATCCCTGAACCGATTGCCGCCCTCGTTGCGATACAGGATGCTCTGTTCAAAGCGTTCGGGCTTCAGGTGGCCGGCGAACGCGTCGGGAAACCCGTCGTAGAACGTGTACTCGACACCGTCGTGGGACGCCTCCCGCAACTCCTCTGACGTGTACTGGCCAACGTTTGTCAGGAACAGGTCGAGCAGGCCGTCGTTGTCGTAGTCGAAGAACACCGCACCCGAGGAGTGGCCCCTGTGGCCTGTGCCGGACGCCTCCGTGATGTCCCGGAAGGCCCCGCCGCCGACGTTCTCGAACAGGCGGTTTCCCTCGCGAACGGCGGTAACGTAGAGGTCGGCATCGCCGTCGTTGTCGATGTCCGCGAAGGAGGCGGCGACACAGACGCGGTCCGACAGGGCGACGCCGGCCTTGCCGGTGATATCCTCGAATTTGCCGCCGCCAATATTCCTCCACAGTTCGTTGCCGCCGGCCTGGGTGAGGAACAGGACATCCAGCGAGCCGTCGTCGTCGACGTCGGCGACCGAGATGCCGTTGCCGTGGTCGTAGTGCACCGCCTTGTAGGTCCTCGCGGTGTCCGCGACGCTGCGGTGGCGAAACGTAATGCCGCTCTCCGGTTGCCTGTCGGTGAACTCGAACCCATGGAAGACCTTGAATTCGGCCACGGCCCTGAGCTGTCGTTCGCGGTGTTCGTCCAGTTCCGGCGGGTCGAAAACCGTCCGGGGCTGGCCCACCTGCGTGACTTTCGCTGCGGTTGGCTCCGGCGCGGCGGTTTCGGCGTATGGCCCGCAGATGTGCTTCAGGTTCGGCAGGTGGCCCACTGCCTTGCAATGCCTGGCGATCCCGTCGGCGTCTCCCTCCTGCATGTACAGTTGCACGAGAAAGGCGTGCGAGGTGATCGCGAAGCCGTTGGTTGGCGGGAGGCCGTCGATTACCTGCAGGAAAAGTTCCTTGGCGGTGTCGTTTCTGAGCCGGCCCATCTCGACCTTTGCAAGGAAAAAGGCGGCGCCGAGGGTCTGCGCGTGGTCCGATCCGAGATCGGCTGCATAGATGTCGTGCGCTGCTCTCAGGTACTTGTGGCCTTCCAGGGACTTCGCCTGTTCCGTCAGCCGCACGCCGGCGTCGTAGTTCAGGGTCGCCAGGAGCGCACGGTTTCCTTCCGACCTGGCCAGCCTGATGGCCCTGTCATAGAACCGCAGTTTCGGCCGTCCGTCGGGTGCCGCCGAGGCGTGGCCCTGCATCATGAGCGGTTCGATCAGTTCCGGCGCATTCCTGCCATAGGTCTTTTCGTAACGCCCGTAAGCGATTTCGAGGACTTCCGCCGCCTCGTCATAGTGGCCGGTTTCGAGCAATGCATATCCGTAGTTGTAGGTCAGGCTGGCCGTGTTTCGATGGTCGGACCCGTAGGCCGCCTCGCCCAGTTCGTAGGCGAGCCTGGCGTACGGCAGCGCTTCATCCAGATTGCCGGCCTGCGCGTGGGACTGGTACTGCGCGTAGGCCTCGGAGAAGGTCATGTCCGCGTCCTGGCCGAACGCGGGAACGGTGATGACAAGAAGTAGTAAGACGGACCGCCACATAAGCGCCTCCGTGACCGGTGCCGGGCGGGTAGGGTAGCACCAATCCCCGAGGCGTCATCGTCCGCCATTCTCCAGCCGGCATCGGGCCATTGTCCGGGCGCCGGCAGGTGGCTCCGCACCATCGGTTATTCTTCGATCCGACAAACAGGAAATGCCCGCATGGGACAGGGGGAACAATGGCCAACCCGCTTAAAGTCGGCATGTTGGGGGCCGGAGGCATCACCAATTCACACCTGCCCGCCTACCTGGAGCATCCCGATCGGGTGCAGCTCGTGGCAGTTTGCGACCTCATTGAGGATCGCGCAAACGCACTTGCGGAAAAAGCGGGAGTCGAGACGGTCTATACGGACCTCGACAAGATGTTGCGCGAGGCGGACATCGATGCGGTGGACAACTGCACCTTCCACCCTGCGCACGCGCCATTGACCATCGCCTGCGCCGAAGCCGGGAAACATGTCATCGTCGAAAAGCCGATGGCGACCAACCTGCAGGAGTGCCGAGACATGGTTGCGGCCGCGGACAAGGCTGGCGTGACCCTGATGATCGCGCAGGACCTGCGCTATTCGCCCGAGGCGTTCGCGGTGAAACGCTTCATCGACGAGGGAGGGCTGGGCGACATCTTCGCGGTTCGAACCAACCTGCTTGCGCCGCGCGTGCCGCCCCGTATCGGCCGCGCGCGCCAGGACCGGTACGCCGATCGCCGGCAGGGTGGCGGCACCCTGATGTCGGTCCAGGTGCATCACATCGATCTGCTGCGTTTTTACGTTGGAAACGTCAAACGGTTGACGGCGCAGTGCAGGTCGGTGAGCCCGCGGATGGTCAATGACGCCGAAGACCTTGTCGCCGCGATCCTTGAATTCGAGAACGGTGTCCTCGGCAACCTGTTCGCAGGCCCGGGCGAAACCCCCGAGGACGCTTCGGACGGGAGGCCCGTCACGGCCTCGACCAGGTCATACATGCTGTACGGCACCGAAGGAACCATTCACTCGACGCCGGAGACCCTTCGCGAACACCACCACTTCGGAAGAATCATGTTTGCGCCAACGGAGAAGCAGCCCATTGATCGAAGCATCCCCGCCGACGCGGAACGCTGGATCCACCCGGCGTTCGAGCCCATCGACACGAGCGGTGTCGGGCTGCCGACCGTCAAGCCCTTCGTCAACGAGATCCTGCACTTTGAGGAGTGCATCCGGACCGGCAGGGAACCGATCAGCAGCGGCCGGGACAACATCGAGACGATGAAGATCATCTATGGCATCTGGGAGTCGTCCCGGACGGGCAAGGCTGTCGAACTGGACGATCTTCAGTAGGGACAGGCACGGTCCACGAGGCGATCGTCCTACAGCAATTTCGGATATGGCCGATTGCACGTCTTTCGCCATTCCCTTCATGCGCATGACGCTCATCGAAGCGGTTTGGATGCGTAGACGGGGCCATGATATTTTCGACGGCGATGCGCCGAACGGCGCGGTCGCACTCGACGAGAGCGCGTATCGATGAAACAGAATCCCTTTCTTCCCGCCGAGGATCCGCTGTATCCGAGTTCGGACGGTCTGCCGTTGGCTGAAAACGACTGGCAACTGGAGGCGATCCTCGACGTGCTCGGCGTGCTGAAGATTCGGTATCGGGACCGGTCAGACGTCTACGTGTCGGGGGACCTGCTGATCTACTACGAGGAGGGGAACCCGCGCAAATCCGTCGCACCGGATATCTTTGTCGTCTTCGGGGCGCCGAATCACAAACGCAATGTGTACAAGCTCTGGGAGGAGCCGAAGGCGCCGGACTTCGTTCTGGAAGTGGCGTCCGAGAACACCTGGAGGGAGGATCTGGGTCGAAAGCGGGCGCTCTACGCGGAACTGGGCGTGCGCGAATACTGGCTGTTCGATCCGAAGGACGAGTACTTCGATCCAACGCTGCAGGGTCTTGTCCTGCGGGGTCGCGCCTATCATGCGCTGCCGGCGCTGGTCGAGAACGGTGCCCGAACGATTCGAAGCGCAGTGTTGGGGTTCGAATTGTGCGCGAACCGTGGCGTGCTGCGCTTTCGCGACCCCGCGACCGGGCAGTACTTGAAGAGCCACGCGGAGGAATGGGCAGCGAGGGCCGACCTGGCGGAGGCTCTGGCAGCGGAACGGGCCGCGAGGGCCGATATGGCGAAGGCCCTGGAGCAGGAGAGGTCGGCGAGGGATGAGGCGACGGCAGCCCTTCGATCCGCCGAGGCACGCATCGCCGAACTGGAGGCGCGCCTGCGTTAACGAAATCCGGCCTCCGGAGAATTGCTTGCTCCGACGACGTGTCTGGCACGCACGCGGCGCCGGCACGCCGCGTGGCTTAGAAAGACCCACTGCACATCCGCGCGACGGAGCCGTCTCGCGGGAGTCTTGGTAATCAAGCGCGCAAAAAAACAGCCCGCACCTTTCAGTGCGGGCTGTGCCAAGAATCAGCTCAGCAAGCTGCCGAGCAGTTGCTCAAGAGCTTACCGATTCATCCGGAACTCAAACCCGATCGACCGCGGCGGGTGGAACCCGTGGTAGCCGCTGTCGCCGAGCGAATACGGTGCGATCTCGTCCATGACGTTGTTGACATAGAGACCGACCTCGTAGTTGTCGCGGGCAAACATCAGCTTCGCATTCAGGAACCCGTAGGTGGGCGTCTCCCGTTCGTTGTTTTCGGTCCTGTACACCTCCTTGCCGCGATAGTAGTAATCGCCGCGCAGATTGCCGTCGTAACCAGCGATCTGGAAGTCATACTGCACCGACGCGAAGTAAGCCAGTACCGGCGTCAGGCGAATGCGGTTGCCGGGAGCGATGTTGATGGCCACGCCCGCCCCGGCGATAGTGCCGCCGGTTTCCTGCGCCAGGGTCTCCGCATCGGGAATCCACGAGCCGCCCGCCCGCAGGCTCAGCGAATCGGTCAACTGTCCCCGAGCCTCGAATTCGAGGCCGCGGGACTGTGCCTGGCCGATGTTGTTACTGACGCTTGTGGGATAGGCAGGGGCTCCCCCGACCGGGGAATCGGGATCCACCAGTGGGCGGAACACGAATGACGTGGTCACCACCGCGTTCTCGATGTCCATCTGGTACCCCGCCAGGGTGAAGTCGAGCCGTCCATCCAGGACCGTCGCCTTGACTCCCAACTCCCAGGACGTTACGTCGTCGCCTTCGAACGTCAGCAGGTCCTGGGCGGCGTCACGGTTCTCCGCAGCGCCGGGAACGCCGCGCGCGGCGAATTCCTCGTACTGGACCAGCCGCGATACGAGCCGCGTGTTCACGCCTCCGGCGCGGAACGCGTTCGCCCGCATGAGGTAGACCATCGTGGAGTCGTTGGGCCGCCATGTCAGGGTGACCTTCGGCGCCAGCTTTTCCTGGGTCTGTGTTTCGGCGCGTTGCGTCATCTCGTCGAACGAGGACCACCTGCCGCTGGGGCCGGCAAAGGTGGCGAACTCGCTCCTGGCCAGGCGGGCGCCAGCCAGGATCTCCAACTGGTCGGTGATTGCATAGGTCACCTCGCCGAAGATGGCAGACTCTTCCCGCTGGTGAGTTGAGGCGGAGCCCGGCCGTCCAGAGCCGGTTGTTTGCAAGAGCCGGTGCATTGTCCGTATCTGGTCGTGCGTCAACGCCGGGTTCCAGGTAATACCCGCGGACCGGCTGTTTTGGCAGGTGATATCCGGGTAGGCGGCACCACCGAAGATGGACCTGTTCTGGTGCCCCACCGCGCCGCAATGCATCCAGGAGCGCGGATCGTCCTCGTCCGCGTTTGTCTCGAGATAGGCGCCCGCGGCCCACTGCAACCGGCTCTCCGGGTTGTTGGACACCAGACGCACCTCGTGGGTGGTGCGGTCGTAGAGATTCAGGCCAGCCCTGCTGCTGCTGCGACCCCAGAAGACGCCGGAATCGCAATCGAATTCCGGTATCGCTGCTTTGCATACGTCAATCAACCGCCAGTGCCAATCCGTGTAGCCGTACCAGTCGCACCTGATCCTCTGATCGAGCGACAACGGCCCCGACGTGCACTCTGCGAACCGTGAGCTGCGGCCATTTGGGCCAGTCAGTATCAGGCCGTGGTTCACAGACTGGGAAAGCCACGCATGAAATCTGTCGTAGGGAAGGCTGTCGGGGGTAAGGGTGCCGAATCGGCCGCCGACCCTCTGCTCCTCCGAGTGGGCGATGTGGTGCTCGTACATCCCCGAGGACCACGTCAGGGTCGCGAAATCGAGCTCCCATTCGACACTGAGGTTGTAGATCCAAGACTTCGACCATCCGCCGTCGTTCCATTGCGGGGAGGCCATGTGCGTCACGTAGACGTGCTCCGGGCCCGCCTCGAATCTCGCGGTCTTCCCGTCCAACGCGCCGTTCTCGCCCCTTTCGCAATTCGTTTCCGGGTCGATCCAGTCGGCGCCCGCAGCCAGGCCTGCCGTTACGGGAAAGCGCGGTATCTGGGCGACAAAATCGCCGGGGGCGAGATTGCCTGCAGCGGGACGGCCGTCCACGAAGCAGTGATGGGCGGTCCCGGGAGCGCCGTGCATGGAGTCGACAAAGTGGTGTGTGAGATTGACCGTGACCCTGTCGTTCGCATACCAGGCGAGTTGCGCCCGGAATCCGAACTCGTCGCGGAAATTGACATCCGGAATGATGCGGGGACCGTACTTGTCGATGATGCCGGGCTTGTTCCGCGAATAGGGCGTGATGCGTGCCGCGATCGTTTCCCCGAGCGGGATATTGATCATGGCGTCGATGCGGTGCCCCGTGTCATCGGAATGGTACGGATTCTCGACCCTCGCGGAGAGGGCCCAGTCGAACCCTTCCGGGCTTGGTTTCTTGGTGATGTAGCGAACCGCCGCCGCCATGCTGCCCTGGCCGTAGAGTGTGCCCTGCGGTCCTTTCAGAACCTCGATACGCTCGAGGTCGAAATTGGGAAGCTGTGGCGATCGGGCGCCAAGGCCCTGCACCGGCGTGTTGTCGATGTACATCGACACCGGCCCGGTCGGAGACCTGAACTGGGCGATGCCGCGCGCGTTGACGTAGTGCCAGGTCGGCGCAGCCTGTCCGTAGTTGAGTCCCGGGACCGACAGAAACAGGTCCGTGATGTCTTCGACACCCCGCTGCTCGATCTCGATGTCGGTCAACGCGGTGATGGTCAACGGCGTGTCCATCAACTGCGTGTCGCGGTAGGTGGCCGTGACGATGATCTCTTCGACGAGCGAATCGTCGTCGTCTCCCTCGTCGTCATCCTGGGCCGCCGCAGGCAAGCAGAACGTCATGCCGATCGCGGCCAATGCCGCAATGGAGAGCTGTCGCCAGCTCGTGGAATTGGTAGTCATGCATTCCCCCTTATAGGTTGTTAAAAAGGCAACCGGCGACATTGCATCACCGAGGGAATGGTTGTTACACCACTCGCCGGCCCGCGATGCCGCGCCGACGGTGTCCTCTCACGTAACTACATTACCGAAGCTACACCAAAGACGTGGTGTTTTCAAACTTCCGAGCGCCGCGCCCTTCGCATCGACCGCGCAACCCCTGAACTTCAGGAAACGCTGGCGGCACACCGTCCGATCGGAGCAGAATTGCGCCTCGCTTCGATTGAGGGTCTTTCACCTACCATGGATGATCGACGCGGGATGACATGGGGCCCGGTGGTGGCAGGTATCGCCCTGTGGGCAGCGTCGGGCATGGCCCTGACTGCCTGCAACGGTGGGAGCGATGCCGTCGGTGCCCCCGTGGTCGCCGGCATCGAGTCGCCCGACGAGGAGCTTGCACGGTTCCTGGACGGGATGATCCAGAACGCCCGCTCGTTGCCGGACTCGGGGCTGATGCGGGGCCGCCTGGCCATGGCGTATGAGAACAACCTGTTCCCGGAGGAAGCGCTGGTGAGCTACGCCCAGGCGGCAGCGCTCGACCCCGGAGATTTCCGCTGGCCGTACTTCAGTGCGCTGCTCAAGGGGAGGCAGGGGCGGTACCAGGCGGCCCTCGATGACCTCGAGCGCGCGATCGCCATCGATGCCGGCTACGCGACGGCCTGGCTCTGGCGCGGAACCTGGCTGCTGGACGTGGAGCAGCCGGGGGAAGCCATGACGGCTTTTGAGCGGGCCGACGCCCTGGGGGCGGAGACGGAAGCGACCTTTGGACGGGCCCGGGTGCTGGTCGCGCAGGAAAAATACGCGGAGGCGGTTACGCTGCTGGAACCGCTGGCGCGGGACTACCGGCATCCGTACATCTATCGCACGCTGGGATTTGCATTGCGGGCGCTCGGCCGGGTGGACGAGGCGCGCACGGCCGTGGCGCTCGGCCGGTCGGCGGACCCGCTTTCCTGGAGGGACCCGCGCGCCGCCGAAAAGGGAGCCTTCGTCGGGGGCATCGGCCGTTTCTCGTTTGCCCAGAACCTGCTGGGCGCGGGCAAGCTCGACGAGGCGCTTGCGATTCTGGAAACGTTGCGCGGCGAGCAGCCCGACGAGACGTGCGGAGAGACAGGTCACCATGGGACGCGAACCTGCGAGATCCTGAACACCCTGAGCCTCGCATACGTCCGGGTGGGCCGCGTCGACGAGGCGTTCGCCCTCGTGCAGCGGGGTCTCGCGATCAATCCCGGTTTCTTCCCCTTCCACCTCAACATCGCGGACCGTTACCGTGGCCGTCGGGAACTGGATAACGCGCTCCGCCACATCGATCGCGCCATCGCCCTGAATCCCTCGCTGGGGTACGGTTATGAGCAGCGCGGGCGATTGCTGATCGGCCTGGGCCGGTACGACGAGGCCATGATGGCTCTTGAGACGGCGGTGCGGCTTGCGCCGGAAAGGCCGGTGACGCTGTTGTACCTGGGCATGGTCGAGGGCGAGCGAGCGCGCTGGCCACAGGCCATCGAATACCTGGAGCGTGCAATCCGCCTCGACCCGCAATTCGCGGTTGGCCATGCCTACCTGGCCCGCGGCCTGGCTGAAACCGGCCGAACCGAAGAGGCCTGGCGAGCTTTTCGGATGGCACAGGAGAACAACGCGCCAGCCTATGAACTCGAAGCAACCGAGCAACGACTAAAAGAACTGGAGGCTGCGCTCTGATGGGAGTGAAATCGGTGATCGCCGTGGCGGTCCTCCTCGTATCGGCGTTGTCAGGATGCTCCCGATCCGGGGCGGAGGACGGCCCGTGGTTCAGCGAGGAGGCTCGCGAACGTGGTATCGAATTCGAGCACCGGTCGGGCTATGCGGACCGGCCGCTGCTGCCGGAGATCCTGGTCGGTGGCGCCGCACTGGCCGACTTTGACGGTGACGGTGACCTCGACGCGTACCTGGTCCAGAGCGGCCGGATCGGGTCGCCAAACGCCGATGCGCCCAACCGGCTCTACCTGAACCGCGGCGACGGGTATTTCGACGAAGCGCCTGGAGCGTCCGGCGCCGATGATCGAGGCTACGGCATGGGAGCCACCGCAGGCGACTACGACAACGATGGCGATGTCGACCTGTACGTCACCAACTACGGACCGAACGTGCTGTATCGCAACGACGGCGCCGGAGGGTTCGAGGACGTGTCGCGTGCGGCGGGCGTCGACGATCCGGGCTGGGGGAGCGCGGCCGCCTTCCTCGACCTGGACGCGGACGGGGACCTGGACCTGTTCGTGGTCAACTACATGAACTGGACGCCGGAGATCGAGCGGGACTGCTACGTGCGCGGGGCCATCACGTATTGCGGTCCCGGCCAGTACGCCCTTCCGGCCATGGACCGGCTATACCGGAACGACGGCGACGGGACCTTCACCGACATCACATACGACGCCGGCATCAACGTCGCTTTCGGCAACGGACTGGGCATCGCGGGCGCGGACTTCAATCGCGACGGGCTCACGGACGTCTTCGTCGCCAACGACATGCTGGTCAACCAACTGTGGCTGAACCGGGGGAACATGCGCTTCGAGGACGAGTCGCTGCTCTGGGGTTGCGCCGTGGACGAACACGGCATCGAAAAGGCCGGGATGGGCGTCGCCGCGGTGGATTTCGACGACGACGACGATACGGATCTCCTGGTCGTGAACATGGAGCAGCAGACCGACTCGTTCTTCCGCAACGAGGGCAGTTATTTCGTCGACGCCACCCGCGTCGTGGGGCTCGGCGCGTCGAGCTTGCGGCATACGCGCTTCGGCGTGGCGCTGGTGGACTTCGACAACGATGGCCGCCTGGACCTCTACGAGGCGAACGGCCGGATCGAGTCGCCGGACCCGTCGGTCCTGCAGGATTTCGCGGAGCCCAACACGCTGTATCGCGGCACGATGGAATCGACGTCGTTCCGTTTCGAGGAAGTCACGCCCCAGGGTGGCGTCAGCCCGCCACTGTTGCACACCAGCCGCGGCCTCGCCGTTGGAGACGTGGACAATGACGGCGGCATTGACCTTTTGGTGGTGAACCGCGATGCGGCGCCATACCTGCTGATGAACCGCGTCGAGCGAGGCAACTGGGTCCGATTCGAGGTGCGCGCGGCCATCGGCCGCGACGCCCACGGGGCGAGCGTTTCGGCAACGGTCGGAGACGTCCGCATGCGCCGGGATGTGCAGCCAGGGGCCAGCTACCTGGCGTCAAACGACCCGCGGGTGCACTTTGGCTTGGGTGCCCGGGCCCGTATCGGCGACGTTACCGTCACCTGGCCGGGCGGCGAGAAAGAAGCCTTCGGGGGTTTCGAGGCGGGACGCACCCATCGCTTGGCTCAAGGTCGCGGCAGCCCGGTGGAATGACGCGCCTGGATCACACTCCGGAGCTTTAGGCGTCCGGATCGAAAACGTCGTCGAGCGTGCCGGCGTCCAGCACCCTGTCGGCCCATGTCTCCAGTTCGCCTGCGGCCGCTTCACCCAGCCGTTCGGTGACTTCCGGGGACAGGAGGCCGAATCGACGCCGGAGCTGACGTTCCAGCATTGCCCGCTCCCCCTCGACACGACCTTGTTGCATGCCTTGTTGCATGGCTTCGTCGCGGGCTCTTTGGAACATTCCTGCCATCGTTGCACCTTCCTCGGGATATTGTCGTCGATAGCGCCTGCGCCTGGATAGTCCTCCGGGGCTCAGGCGTCCGGATCGAAAACGTCGTCGAGCGTGCCGGCGTCCAGCACCCTGTCGGCCCATGCCTCCAGTTCGCCTGCGGCCGCTTCACCCAGCCGTTCGGTGACTTCAGGGGACAGGAGGCCGAATCGACGCCGGAGCTGTCGCTCCAGCATTGCCCGCTCCCCCTCGACACGACCTTGTTGCATGGCTTCGTCGCGGGCTCTTTGGAACATTCCTGCCATCGTTGCACCTTCCTCGGGATATTGTCGTCGATAGCGCCTGCGCTGATTTTCGGTCAGGCCGGCGTAGATGTCGATGAAGTCGACGTACTTTTCCCGCATGTCGGTGTCCTGCTCCAGTGCGAGCACGCCACGAACCGCCTGCGCGTAGACCTCAACCCTGCTGTCCTCGGGAACGTTCATGTTCGGCAGATTCACCCGAGCCACCAGGTTGTCGCTGTCCCACCAGCGCTCGGCGGACATCTCTGCGATCTTGCAGCTCAGGTAGTTGAACGTCAGATAGGTGCGGCGCTCGGTGCCCAGGACGAGCGCCTGAGGCGCGGCGTCGGCGGCGCGCAGGAAAATCGCGACTGGCACCACGCGGTCCGTGTCGAACATGTCGGCGAGGTCGAGGCAGTAGTGCGCCAGCCGGTGCAGGTTGAATCTCCGCCAGTCGGACTCTTCCTCCAGCACGAAAAGGATCGCTTCGCGGCGACCATCGGTCCATTCCACGAGGAGCGGCGTATCGAGTTCGCGGAAGCGTTCGCCGAGACGTTCCTGGAGCTGTTCCTGTCGAATCGGGACGATCCCCACGTCGTCTTGTGCAAGAGGCGCTTCATCGGCACCGAAGAACGCAAGCGCATCGCGTGGATAGTCGAGGATGAGGTTCTTGAAGTTCTGGTCGTGGCTGACCGCGTCCGCCATGCGCTTCGCCCGTGTCTGCTTTCCCTCAGGATGGGGCAAACTCGGGCGAATGCGCTACGGGCAATCGCCGAAAGTTCGGTAGGCAATTGTCCCTTCGAGAACCACCTCAAGCGGGCGCGCTGAGCGCGAGATGCTCGGGCCCCCTGGTGTCGTATGACACGACATTAGAGCTTCCAGACGAACAGGGCCTGTAGCGCACTCTCGTCGGTGGCGCCGTCCCCCAGCTTGTTCATCCAGAACTGGTACTCGATGCCGAGCGAGATGCGATCGTTCGGTTTCCAGCGCAACTGGGGTTGCGCGAGGACCCAGGCCTCGACCTGGCCGCCGAACTCGTTGACGCGCTCGCCGACGTATTCCACGTGGCCCTCGATGCTGAAGTTCGATTCGCCGATCGTGAACGGCCGCGCAAAGTTGAAGTCGACCATGAACGTGTCGTCTTCAATCGGCGCGCCCCCCGATGCGGCCCCGGCGCTGCGGTCGATGTAGGCGGCGATATCGAGGTTCGCGAACGCGAAGCCGGGTAGGTCGAGGGACAGGCGCAGGCCGGGGAGATACTTCCGCACGTTGGCGTCGTCGGCCCAGTTGACCCCAAGCAAGAGGCCGATGTCCGAAACGGACCCCGCACGCATTTCCTTGCCCCGGATCTTGCCGAGACTGAAATTCGAGTACCACTCGCTGTAGAGGTCGAAGTCCTGGAACCCCGGGTCGCGGGCGTCGAGCACGTCGACGAAGAAGAAGTTGTCGCCGTACTTCCATCCGCTGGCGTGCTGCAGCGTGTAGATGAGATGGACTGAATCGCCGCCGCCCGCGAATGTCGGGATGTCCAGGTTGCCGTACTGGAGTTGCAGTTCGGTATTGCTCCATTGGACGGCGTGGGTGGACAGGCCCACAAGTGTGGCCAGCACCGCCAGCCCCGTCCCCCGGCGATCTTGCATGGAAGTACGCCTCCAGCGACAAGGGTAACACCGACACTTCCTTACGCGTCAGCGGTCCGGGATGTTCCCCCGGCTCAGGGCTCCTGACTTCATGATTCGCCCGATAACCCGTGCGAGGCCCAGGCTAGCGGTTCCCGAGGTACCGGGCTAAACGCATGGTTGTGATTGACGGGAAAGCGCGTTGCATTTCGATGCCGCCAAGATTAGCATCTGATGATGAATCAATGTGACACTTGATGCGACACTTGATGCGCTACTTGATGCGAAAAGGCGGCATCCGATGAGGACGACTGTGGACATAGACGCGCCGATTCTCCGCGAGTTGAAGGCGCTCCAGGCGCGGGAAGGCAAGGCGATGGGACGGCTGGTCTCCGATCTGCTCGCACGTGCGCTGAGATCTGAGGCCTTGCAAGACCAGGCCCCGTCGCGCGAATGGATTGCCAAGCCGATGGGGGCCCGGGTCGACCTCCTGGACAAGGAGGCACTGTACCGCGCGTTGGACGGATGAAGGTGCCCCGGCAAGGTCCGCCATGAGCTATTCGATAGATGTCAACATCCTGCTCTATGCATCGGACACCTCCAGCCCGATGCACGGGGCCGCGCGGGATTTCCTGCAATCCTGCATCGGGGGAGGCGACCTCTTCTATATCGCCTGGCCCACGATCATGGGCTACCTGCGTATCGCTACGCATCCCTCGATCTTCGATGAGCCGCTGACGACGAAGCAGGCGGTGGCGAACGTGCAGACGCTGCTCGGGCTGCCTCATTGCCGCAGTCTGGCCGAGAACGAGGGATTCTGGAAGACATGGTGCGGGCTGGTCGACGAGACGCCAGTGCGCGGGAACCTGGTCCCAGATGCGCACCTCGCCGCGTTGCTGCGTCTTCATGGCGTGGGAAGGCTGTACACGCATGACCGGGACTTCCGCCGGTTCGACTTTCTGGATGTGCAAGACCCGCTTGTGAATCCCTGAAGCCGGGCAGGGACGCAGAGACGGGGTGATCGAATTGCCGCCGGGACACCCTCGCGCTCCCGGGGCTGAAGGCTCCAGGTTCAGCGGTTCCTGTGTGTTTCCGGGGCGATGAAGGCGAACAGCATCGTCACGAGCAGAAGTGCCGCCGCGGAAGTCCAGAGAGGCGCGTCGAGGCCGGCTGCGTCCCCCAGCCAACCGAGGAGGATCGGCCCCACCACGTAGCCGATGTCGCTTATCGTCCGGTAGGAACTCATGGCCGCCGCGTTCAACCCGGGGGGTGCGGAGTCGGCCGCGTATGCAGACGGCGCGGCGGCGCTGGCCGCGCTGGCGCCTCCCCATATGGCGCATGCGAGCAGGAACCACGCGTATTCGGGCGCCAGGCTGAAGCAGAGCATGGACACGCTGGTGAGCAGGGTCGTCGGCACGATGACGGCCTTGCGGCCATAGCGGTCCACGAGTGCGCCGGCGGGATAGGTGACTGCAAGACCGATGACGCTGCCGAGCGCGAGACCGAAGCCGATGTCGCTCGGGTCCAGTCCCAGCCGGTCCCGCGCGATCACCGGCACGATGCTGAACAGTGCGCCGGTTCGCGCCGCCGCGCCCGTCAGGCTCATGAGGCATACGAGCAGGAAGCCGGCGTTGCGGGCGAGCGTCAGCAATTGGCGTCGAAACGGCAGGACCGCCGTGCTTTCGCCCCGTTCCGTGTCGGCCATGGCCCGCGTTTCGGCCACGCCGAACCATGCGATGGCGGCGACGATGGCGCTGGCCACACCGTAGACCAGGAAAGGCGCCTCCAGCCCGAACCGTTCGGCGAGGTAGCCCCCGGGCAGTGGGCCGATGCCGACGGCGAACAGGAATACGCCCTGGTAGATGGAAAGCGTGCGGCCCCGCGTCGAGGCGCGCGTAATGTCGGCGAGCACGATCAGGCCGGCGGTCAGCACGACGCCGGCGCCGGCCCCGGACACGAAACGTGCCAGCACCAGTTCTGCGTAGCTTCCGGCTAACGCCGACCACAGGTTGCCGAGCGCGGACAACGCGCCGCCGATGGCCAGGGCGTTGCGCCTGCCGAGCCGGTCTGCCACCTGGCCGGTGGGCACCGCGAGCAGGAATCTTGCGAGGCCGTATACGGCAATGGTCGCGCCGATGGCGACCTGTGGCACACCGAACGACTGCGCGTAGAGGGGAAGCACCGGGATCACCGCGCCGAAGCCGAGTTGATTGACGGCGATCAGCACGCACATCCACCCGAGGACGGCGCGTGGGGACTGCTTCGGTTGCGAGTTCATGCGGTCGACGACGTGTGCTCCGTAACCTCGAATGGCCGGGGTCTTGTCGCCGGCGATCAGTGGACTGGTGAAGAGCGCGCCGTAGCTTATCCGAAGCCCTGGCGTTGCCAACGGCGGCGGGTCCGCCAGTTCGCTGGCGCGCTGTGGCATCATTATGCGTCTACCCAACTGGCAAGTGAGCACCAATGAGCGAAGCTATCGACTTTCGATATGTGGGAACGCGGCCCGTCAGGCCCGACGGCGTCGACAAGGTCACCGGACGCGCGAACTACGGCGCGGATTTCAGCCTTCCGGGGATGATCCAGGGCCGGGTCCTGAGGAGCCCCCATGCCCACGCGCGCATCCTGCGTATCGATACGAGCAGGGCGCTCGCCATGGATGGTGTGATGGCGGTTGTGACCGGAGACGACCTGCCGGCGCTGAGCGAGGTTCGGGATGCGGATCTCGCCGTCAATGTCATCGCTCGCGACCGCGTGCTTTACCACGGCCACGCGGTGGCAGCGGTGGCCGCGGCATCGACGACCGTTGCCGACGCCGCGCTGGAAGCGATCGAAGTGGAATACGAGGTGCTGCCGGCATTGATGTCGCTGGAAGAAGCGGTCGCCCCGGACGCGCCGCTGATTCACGACGACATCTATACCCAGGGGTTGCCCGAGACGCCGACCAGGCCTTCGAACATTCCGCAGAAGTACATGCTGGCCGGAGGCGATCTCGAGGCTGGATTCGAGGCGGCCGACGTCGTAGTCGAGGGCGAGTACACGACGCCCACGGTGCACCAGGGCTACATCGAGCCGCACGCCTGCGTCGCCAACATCAACGAGGAGGGGCGTGCCACGGTGTGGTGCTCCACCCAGGGCCACTTCGGCGTACGCGGCTCCGTGGCCGGGGTGCTCGGAATGGAAGTGTCGAAGATCAAGGTCATACCCAGCGAGATCGGCGGCGGTTTCGGCGGCAAGCTCACGCTGTACCTGGAGCCGCTGGCCGTGGTGATGTCCCGGCAATCGGGGCGTCCCGTGAAGATGGTGATGACGCGCGAGGAAGTATTCCGCGCCTCGGGTCCGGTGTCGGCCACGCGCTCGCGCGTCAGGATCGGCGCGAAACGCGACGGGACGTTGACGGCGATGCAGGCGGAGCTGTGGTACGAGGCGGGGGCCTATCGGGGCGGCGGACCCATGCGGCCCGGCTGCATGTGCATCTTCGCCGGATACACCTGTCCGAACTTCCTCATCGAGGGCTACACGGTGGTGGTCAACAAGCCCAAGGTCGCCGCGTACCGGGCACCGGGTTCGCCGCAGTCAAACTTTGCGGGAGAGTCGACGCTGGACGAATTGGCTCGCCAGCTTGGCATGGACCCGATCGAGTTGCGGCTGAAGAACGCTGTCAGCGAGGGCAGCCAGGCGACGTACGGCCCGAGGTTCTCCAAGGTGGGCCTGAAGGAGTGCCTCGAGGCGGCCAGGCAGCATCCGAACTACGCGGCGAAGCTTGGCGAGAACGAGGGCCGTGGCGTTGCCGTGGGCTTCTGGTTCAACGGCGGCAACCAGTCGTCGGCCGAGGTGCTGGTGAACGAGAACGGCACCGTGACGGTGGTGGAGGGTAATCCCGACATCGGCGGCTCGCGTGCATCCATGGCGCTGCAATGCGCCGAGACAATGGGCATTCCCTACGAGGACATCCAGGTGGTGGTGGCCGATACGGAGAGTGTCGGCTTCAACAACGCCACCGGCGGCAGCCGGACGACGTTCGCCACGGGAATGGCGGTGATCGAGGCATCGCGCAAGGTCATCGCCGAACTAAGGGAACGCGCTGCCGCGACGTGGGACGTGGACGTGGAGCAGGTCGACTGGATCGACGGCCGCGCGGTGCCAAAGCCGGGCGCCAACGTGGATGTCGAGCCGCTCTCGCTACGCGAGATTGCCGGTGACATGGCGCGGACCGGGGGCCCGATCAACGCGGCCGCATCCCTCAACGCCCAGGGTCCGGGACCCGCGTTCTCGGTGAATGTCGCCGATGTCCGGATCGATCGCGACACCGGCAAGACCGACGTGCTGCGGTTCACGGCTGTCCAGGATGCCGGCAAGGCCGTGCATCCGGATTACGTCGAAGGCCAGATGCAGGGCGGGGCGGTCCAGGGCATCGGCTGGGCGTTGAACGAGGAGTACATCTGGGATTCCGAAGGCCGGCTGGATAACGCGGGGTTCCTGGACTATCGCGTCCCGGTAGCATCGGACCTCCCGATGATTGATACGCACATCGTCGAGGTCGCCAATCCTACCCATCCGTTCGGTGTGCGGGGATGTGGCGAGACGCCCATCGTCGCGCCGCTGGCGGCGACCGCGAACGCGGTCCGGGGCGCAGCGGGGGTGCGCGTGCACGACCTGCCGATTTCGCCCCCGCGCCTGTTGGCGGCGCTGTCGGAGGACTGATCGGAGCCTTCAGCCGGGGAGCGCGAGGGGGCACCCCTCGCACGAAAAGAGCCCTCAGCCGGGGAGCGCGCGGGGGCACCCCTCGCATGAAAGGAGCCTTCAGCCCGGGAGCACGAGGGTGTCCCTCGCAAGAAAGAGTGCGCGAGGGGGCACCCCTCGCATGAAAGGAGCCTTCAGCCCCGGGAGCGCGAGGGTGTCCCTCGCAAGAACCGGGAGCGCGAGGGTGTCCCTCGCAAGAAAAGGTTGTTCCCCGACCGCTGACGCGTAGGGAAGTGTAGGCGATCCCCCGTCGGTGGATGCGTACTTCCATGGAAGTGCCCGGACCCGGTGACCGGGGTCGGGCCGGCGCATCCGGTTAGCCGAGGTTCCACTCCGTGCGTTCGCGTAGCGTTGCGAGGAACTGCTCGGTATAGGCTTCTTCCGGCGCTGCCCGCACCATTTCATCGAGGTGGTGCGCATCGTCCCCGACCAGGATGCGCCAGCGCTCTTCGCGGACGCCGTCCAGGATGATCGAGGCCGCCTGCTCCGCAGTGGTCGGGGCGTTTTGGCGGAACCATTCGCCGATTCCGTCGAGCACCTGGCGCACCTGATCGTCGCTGGCCGAGCGGTCGATCACTCCCAGCGCCGTGTAGCGTGCGCGCGCACGCGCCAGCGCTTCATCGGTGACCTCGCCGCCGTGCATGATCCTCCGCACGTTGATGCCGATCGACGTGCCAATGTGGCCGGGCATGACGACGGACACCTTGACGTGGGGCGCATTGTTGGCGAAGTCCGTGATCAACGCTTCGGTGAACCCTTTGACGGCGAACTTCGCGGCACTGTAGGCCGAGTGGGTGCTCCCCGGTCCAAGCGTCGCCCAGAAACCGTTGACGCTGCTGGTGTTGACCATGTGCGCGTCGTCGCTCGCTACCAGCATGGGCACGAAGGCACGGGCGCAGTAGTAGACGCCGAACCAGCAGATGTTGAACGTACGCTCCCACTCTTCGCGGTTTTCGTCGACGAAACTGCTGCCGCCGCCGACGCCGGCATTGTTGAACAGGAGATCGATATGTTCGGTGTTGTGCGTCGACTTGACCGCATCGCGGAATACGAGGACCTCGTCCTCGACGGCCACATCGCAGCGGTGAGTACTGACCGTGCACCCCTGCGCGGCTTCGGCTTCGCAGAGCGCCTTCGTTTCCGCGAGGTTGTCCTCGAGAATGTCACAGGCCGCGATGCTGCAACCCTCGGCCACCAGTTGCCGGGCGAGCGCTCTGCCGATACCTGATCCGCCGCCGGTGATGACCGCGAGCTTGCCGGTGAATTCCTTCATCGTCCTTACTCATCCGTTGGTTGCAGCAGGCGAGTATAGGCCCGCGCTGCCCACATCCGGGATTGTCGTTCCAGGTGCCGTCCGGGCGTCGTGGACGCCTCGGTCCTATGGGGAGAGAATGGTGTGCCGACGAATGGAAGGAGAACTCCGTGCCTGTGGAAATGCGATTGCTGGGACGTACCGGCGTCAGGGTGAGCAACCTGTGCCTGGGGGCCATGACATACGGACGGCGGACCGAGCCGAAAGATGCGTACGCGATGGTGGACCGCGCCATTGAGCGCGGCGTCAACTTCATCGACACGGCCAACGCCTATGGCCGGGGACTCAGCGAGCAGGTCGTTGGGGAGGCGCTGGTGCGCAACGGAATGCGTGACCGGATGGTGCTTGCGACGAAGTTCCACGGCGCGATGTCGGACGACGACCCGAACGCGCAGGGCCTGTCCCGCAGGCACATCCTCGAGGCGTGCGAAGCGAGCCTCAAGCGGTTGCAGACGGACTATATCGATCTCTACCAGGTCCACCGGCCGCGGTCGGAGACGCCCATCGACGAGACCCTGCGTGCGCTGGACGACCTGGTTCACGCCGGCAAGGTGCGCTACATCGGGACCTCGACTTTCGCCGCGTGGCAGTTTGTCGAGTCGCTCTGGGTGTCGGAGAGGTACTGCCTCAATCGCTTTATCTGCGAACAGATGCCGTACAACCTGCTCGACCGCCGTGTCGAGCGCGGACTGATACCCATGGCGCAGACCTATGGCGTCGCGACCATTCCATGGGGCCCCCTGGCCGGAGGCATGCTGACGGGCAAGTACACGCGCGGCGAAGACCCGCCGCCGGGGACGCGCTTCGCCGAGGAGCGCAACCAGGTGAGCGCGCGCTTCCACCAGGGCATCTTCGACGTCATCGACGGGTTGCAGGCGATCGCCGACGACCGGGGCATGGCGCTTTCGCAGTTCGCGCTGGCATGGGTGATGGCGCAGCCCGGGGTCACGAGCCCCATCATCGGGCCGCGCACGATGGAACAGCTCGATGACAACCTGGACGCCGCGGACTATACGCTGACCGAGGAGGACTGCAGGGCCGTCGACGCGGTGATCCCGCCCGGGCGCATGGTCTCCCCGTACTACGAGGCCAACTTCGGTCCCCATCCTTATCGCCTGTGATGCCTGTCGAGCTTCGGTCTTGCCTCAGGACGTGTCAATGGGGATGAACGAAAACGTCTATGCGCTGTTCGAGGCAAGGCTTCGCGCGGATCGGGATGCGACCTGCCTGCGGCTGCCGGATAGGGACGACTGGCTCTACGCGGATCTCGAAGCCCAGGCATCCCGCGCGGCGGGGGCGTTGTCGGATCTCGGTGTCAGGCGGGGGGATCGCGTGGTCACGCAGACGGAGAAGACGCCCGAAGCGCTCGCGCTCTATCTCGGTTGTCTCAAGGCCGGCGCCGTCCATGTCCCTCTCAACACCGCCTATACAGCCGCCGAAATGGAGTATTTCCTGTCGGATGCCGAGCCGGCGCTGTTGGTCTGCGACCCGTCGCAAATGGTTGAGTCCGGCGTGCCGACCGAAACGCTGGACGCCAGCGGCGGAGGCTCTTTCGCGCAACGGATGGATGCGGCAGCCGTCTACGAGTCGACGGTCCCTCGCGAGGCGGGCGATATCGCCGCCATCGTCTACACGTCCGGCACGACAGGCCGCCCGAAAGGGGCGATGCTCACGCATGGGAATCTCGAGAGCAACGCGCGGACACTTTGCGATGCCTGGGGCTGGCAGTCCGATGACGTGTTGCTGCACGCGCTACCCATCTTTCACGTGCACGGGCTGTTCGTGGCACTGCACTGCGTGTTCGTCGGTGGCGGTTCGATGGTCTTCCTGCCGCAATTCGACGTGGACGCCGTGGTTGAGCATCTGCCTTCTTCCACGGTGATGATGGGCGTGCCCACGTTCTATACGCGTCTGCTCGCCCGCGACGCGTTTACCAGGGATGTCTGCCGGGCGATGCGCCTCTTCATTTCCGGCTCGGCTCCTCTGGCGGCGCAGACGTTCGCGGACTTCGAGGCACGGACGGGACACCGGATCCTGGAGCGCTATGGCATGTCCGAGACGTTGATGAACACGTCGAACCCCCTCGTCGGCCAGCGCATCGGAGGAACCGTCGGATTCGCGTTGCCCGGGATCGAAGTGCGCATCGGCAGCGATGATCGCGTGTTGGGGGCGGGGGAAGTCGGGGAAATCGAGGTTCGGGGACCGAACGTCTTCAGCGGTTACTGGCGCATGCCGGACAAGACGGCGGAGGAGTTCGGGCCCGACGGCTTCTTTCGGACCGGCGACCTGGGGGTGATGGACGGTGAAGGTCGCGTCTCCATCGCCGGTCGAACCAAGGACCTGATCATTTCCGGCGGCTACAACGTCTACCCGAAGGAAGTGGAGACGCTGATAGACGATATGCCCGAAGTGTCGGAGAGCGCGGTCATAGGCGTGCCGCATCCGGACTTCGGCGAGGGGGTCGTTGCCGTGGTCGTACCGCGGGATGAACCGGTGAACACGGCCATGGTCGAGGCGGCCCTGAAGGACAGGCTGGCGCGGTTCAAGCAGCCGAAGCACGTGGTCTGCATGGACGACCTGCCCCGCAATGTCATGGGCAAGGTGCAGAAGAACGCATTGCGAGAGCGTTTCGCCGACCTGTTTGCGTAGAATGCGCGGGCGCTGGCGGGTCCCGCTTCGAGGCCGCTTAGAGATTCTTCGCGAAGGAACACCCATGAGATTTGCCCTGACAGTCATCATTGCCCCGCTCTTTTCCCTGGCGTCCATTGCGGGGGAGATCCCCGTCGCCGACCCCGGGAGTGTCGGCATGTCAGCCGAGTCGCTGGAGCGAATCACCGACGCAACGCAGGAATTCGTCGATGAGGGCAAGCTCGCCGGCATGCTGACGATGGTGGCCCGCGACGGCCGGGTCGTGCACGTCTCGACAGTGGGTCAGCGAGGGGTAGACGACGATCGGCCGCTCACGCAGGACGCGCTCTATCGCATTTACTCGATGACCAAGCCAATCACGTCGGTCGCCGTGATGATGCTGTACGAGGAGGGCGCCGTGGGACTCGACGATCCCGTGGCGGGGTTCCTGCCGGAACTGAAGGAACTCGAGGTGCTCGGAGAGGATGGGAACCGCGTTCCGGTGAAATCGACCATGACCGTGAAGCACCTGCTGACGCACACGGCGGGACTTTCCTACGGCTTCGATCCGAGTGATCCGGTGGACGCACTCTACAACGAGGTCCAGCCGCGGAGCGTGGCCGACCTGGACGCCTTCATTGAGCGCTTGGCAACACTGCCGCTCAAATTCGAGCCTGGCGAACGGTGGCACTACAGCGTTGCCACCGACGTGCTCGGCGCAGTCGTCGAGCGGGCGAGCGGCCAGCCGTTCGATGTCTTCCTGCGCGAACGGATCTTTCGCCCGCTCGACATGCACGACACGTTCTTCAACGTTCCGGAGGACAAGTTGTCCCGGCTGCTTCCCAACCACGGCTGGGACAAGGAGCAGGGCAAGCTCGTCACGTTCGAGGACAGGTCGAAAGGCACCGAGACCGACACCATGCCCTCGGGAGGGGGCGGACTCGTCTCTACGGCGCGCGACTACATGCGGTTCGCGGAGATGCTCCGCAACGGGGGCGAACTGGACGGGGTGCGCATCCTTCGACCCGAAACGGTGAGTCTCATGATCGAGAACCATCTTCCCTCGACGCTATCCGGCGGGGGGCAGGGGGAAACCCCGGCGGACAGGCACAAGAAGGACGTTCCCGGATTCGGTTTTGGCCTCGGCTTCGGACTCGTGACCAGTCTCAAGGACGGAGACGCCGGCTCCGTGGGCGAGTACTCATGGGGCGGTGCCGCGGGAACCATCTTCTGGATCGATCCCGTGGAGGAGATCGTGGTCATCGGGATGATCCAGCTCTTCGGCTCGCCGTGGCAGCTTCGTGAAAGGCTCAAGGCCCTGACGTACGAGGCGATCACCGAGCGCGCAACGCCCGGGTAGCAATTCACCCCCAGTTCGGCATGACCTTCCTCGAGAACAGGTCGAGCGAGTCGTGAATCTGTTCCGGCGTGTGAATGCCCGCCGGAATCAGGAGGAAGGCTTCCTCGATGGGGACCGCGCGCGATATCCGCTCGATGCGCTTGTTCAAGGTGTCGGGAGACCCGACCAGCAGTTCCGGCACGCCTTGCCCGAAAGGCGTCGCCCAGGTGTCCCAGAACCACTGCATGTCCTCGAACAGCGCCTGGGCCCCGGCGTCGGTCTCGGCGCAGATCATGACGCCGCCCCAACAGGCTTCCTGGCCCGGAGGGACATCGTGACCGTGGGCCCTGGCCTCTTCGCGCCATTCGCGCCAGAGTAGCTGCAGGAAATCCGTGTTGCCGGAAAGGACGATGGGCCGGCCCTTGTACCTCGCCCAGAACTTCGCCGTGCGCAGACTGGCGGAAAAACCGCCATAGAGCGGTATTTCCTTCTGCAGGGGCCTGGGGGCGATGCCGATCTCGTCGACGCGCATGTCGGCGTCCACGCCCTGGCCGAACCGCGTGTAGACGGGGTGCGGATGCGGGTTGACGAAACCCGGCGGCGGGAAGTTCCAGAACTCGCCCCTATGCGAGAACGTCTCGTTGGCCAGCGCCTTCGTTACCACCTCGACGAACTCCATGAAATAGCGCCGGTTGAGATCGTCGTCCGGCGTGTCCTTCGTCCATGGACCCACGGCCCTGAGTTCCGGCAGGACCTTGAAGTTCTCTACCCAGCGCGCCTGGTAGCCGCGCACGAGTCCTATCCCCAACCGCCCGCCGAGCATGTGGTCCATGGTGGCGATCTTCTCGGCGGTGGCGAGGGGATTGTTCGCGGTGGACACGAAGCCGCAGGTGACGATTCGCATGGTCTCGGTATGCTGTCCGAGCCACATCGCCATGAGCGCCGGATCGTTCGCGATCTCGAATCCTTCGATCTGCAGGTGGTGCTCGGGATGGCCGAAACCGAAATACCCACGCGCTTCGGCGAAACGTGCGTAGTCGCCGAGTTCGTCGAGCATTCGCCGGTAAAGCACCGGGTTCCTGCCGGCCATGCCCGCTTCGAGCTCATGGCGGCGTCCCACCGTGCAGTAGACGAAGAGACCGAATTTCATTCGTTTGGCCGGGGCGAAGTTCCAGTCAGGCTACCATGTGCTCGCGTCTTGACAGATCTTGACGCGTCCATATAGTGTTGGGCGATGGCTACCATCAAGATCAGTTCGAAAGTCGAACAGGCCGAGTGGCGTGCGTTGCAGGAACTTGCCCGCGAGTTGCATCAGACCATCTCCGGGTTGTTGACCGAAGCGATCGCCGACTATGTTCGCAAGCGCCGCTTGCGGCCCGTCGTGCTGGACCATCTGGAAGCATCAATGGCCGAAAACGAGGAATTGGGCCGGCGCCTTGCAGAGTGAAGCGGTCCAGTTTCTGTCGGTAGACGAAGCCATCGCGATCCAGGAACGACTCATCGAGCGATTCGGAGGAACGCCGGGGATTCGCGACAAGGGCCTGCTCGAAAGTGCCCTGTACCGTCCGCAGACGGGATACTACGAGGACTTGTCAGAAATGGCTGCGGCCCTGTTCCAGTCACTCTTGTTGAACCACGCGTTTCTGGACGGCAACAAACGGGCGGCCTTCTTCGTGACCGATACATTTCTGCGTCTCAATGGCTGGAAACTCTCCGCCGATGCGGCGTCTGCCCACCACTATATTGTGGGCATGCTCGATGCCGGCGACTCGTCCTTCGACGAAATACTGTCGTGGATGAAGGAATCGCTGGTGAGGAGCTGATCAAGACAGCGCCATCCTCCTGCGGGTGTAGACTCGCGAAGCATGGACGCCGAATGTCTGGATTACCGGCTGACCGACGAGGAGCGCAGGTGCTTTGACGAGGACGGCTATTTCATCGTAAGAGACGTGCTGCCGCCGGCTACCCTGGGTCGGGTCCTGGATGCGGCCGACCGGCTCTACGTCGCCTACCGGCCGAAGTACGGGTTGAACTCCCACGAGCGGCTCAACCACCTGGACTGCATCGGCTTCGACGAAGCGTTCCTGGAACTCATCGACTGGCCTCGCACGTTCGCCAAGGTCATCGACATCCTCGGCTGGCACATCCAGCTCTACCACAGCCACCTGATCATCACGCCTGGGCCGCCCCAGGGTGACCCGCCACCGACGGGCCGCCTGGGCTGGCACCAGGACAGCGGCCGGTTGAACATCGATTTCGAAACCGAGCCGCGTCCGCGCGTGTCGCTGAAGGTGGCCTTTGTCCTGACCGATATCGAGACCCCGGATCGTGGCAGTACCCACGTCATTCCGGGTAGCCACCGCTTCAATCGGTTGCAGTTGCCGGCGGACGACTCGGAGCACCCGGATGCGACGCCCGTGCGGGCGAAAGCCGGCGATGCGTTGTTCTTCGACCGTCGCCTGTGGCACGCGTCCGGCCGCAACGTATCGAGGTTCACGCGGAAGATACTGTTCCTGGGCTACAGCTATCGGTGGCTGCGCCCCCGCGATGACATGACGGTGGAGCACTACCTGGCGGACGCGGATCCCATTCGCCGGCAGTTGCTCGGGGCCAGCCCTAGCGGCGGAATGGGCTATACGTCGCCCACCGACGAGGACGTGCCGCTCAAGGGCTGGCTCGAGAAACACCTTGGGGAAGGCGCCGTCATTGCGTGACCGCGCAGGGGCTAGTCCGTCGCCCTGCGGATCGCCTCATGGAGTGTTCCAAGGACGTCCAGCATCGCATCGACGCTGCGCGCCCCCGACTGGAAGATCGCGGTCGCGTTGAGCGCCCCCCACTCGAATCCCGTTTCCTTCGCTTCGACCGCGCGTGCGACCACGGCGTCCGTGTCCGAATAGAAACGCTTGCCGGCCTCGTCCCTGGGTGGCGGGGCGAGCATCTGCTGGTAACCGATGGTGTCCGGGTCGCGGCCTGCGGCCTCGGCGTAGGCGGCGATCCTGTTCCTGCACCTGTCGGCCACGGCTCGATCGGGAATCGCCAGGGCAAGCCATCCGTCGCCGAGTTCCCCGACCCGGCGCAGGGCGGCTTCCGAGGCGCCGCCGATCCAGATCGGCAGGTCACCGCCCTGGGGCGGCTTCGGCTCCATCGCCATCGCCGAAGACGTGTAGTAGTCGCCGGCGATGTCCACCTGCTCATCCCGCCAGTATGCGCGCATTACCCGGATCGCCTCGTCCATCCGCTTGCCGCGGTTGCGGAACGACTCTTCCAGCGCGTCGTACTCGGATTCCTGCCAGCCGACGCCGACGCCGAGGCGCACACGTCCGCCGGATAGCGTATCGAGGGTCGCCACCTGCTTCGCCACCAGCACGGGTTGGCGTTGGGGAAGCACCAGCACCTCGGTGCCGAGGCCAATGCGCGAGGTGGCCGACGCGACGAAGCTCAGGGTCATGAGCGCTTCCATGATGGGCATCTTCGGAGGATAGATCGGTGGCGGACGGGAATCCGTAGGGAATCCCATGATGACGTGATCGAACGTGTCAAGCTGATCGAACCCGATGTCCTCGATCCCGCGCGCCAGTCTGACGAGGCCTTCGCCGCCTTCGCGATAGGCGACGCTGGGAAACTCGACCGCGAGTTTCATGTGTTATCTCCGTCGTGTTTGAAATGAGATAACCGATGGTAGAACAATTGGTTATCGTGGTTTTGTGGATTCTGTGCCAGGTGGGTGCGGCACATGATCCCATGCATTGAGATCGTCAACGCTAGAGATCGTCACAAAAAGGAAACCCGCCTACTCAAGGGGCTTCTCAAGACACCTCAGGCGGGAAGGGGGTTATCGATTTGGCGGGAACGTCCGTGGTCCTACGCGATCAGCGCTGATGGCGATCCAGGACACGCCGGGCGTCCCCGCCCCGATTTAGGAGCTAATACACTCCCCAACCGTAGATTTCACAGATCACCTCCTTTACTCAGTCAAACATGGTGCCCATTATGCGATTGCAGTGCGCCAAAGCAAGGGCTTTATTGTTCCTGGTCCGGTGAGGAGGCGCTTTCGGGTGTGGTCGGCGCAGGGCGGCAGCGGGCACTTCTGAGCGGATAGGCCGTATCCGTCCGGCGATGCAGGAGGACGCATCGGTCTCCGTCCAGCACGAGCTCGAAGGTCTCTGGAGGATCGAGGGTTCGCCCGCGGCCGACGCGGCCGTCGATGGTTCGCGGCTCGCGCCGTTCAATGATCAGCAGGCTCGAAGTCGTCAAGGCGTCGTCGGCGAGCAGTGCCTTCCTGCCCAGTGCCGTCGTGACGGCCCCGCGGATGTCGGCGCGGACCGACGGCGTCGAATCGGTGATGACGGCCGGCGCGTTGGCAGGCGGCGTCGCCGACAGGGCGCCGGCGAGCCAAAGCGATGCGAAGTGCGCCCACGTCACCATCGGTTCTGCAACCAGATGGACTTCGGCACGATTGCGTCCACAGGGGGCGGGAGGCCGGTACCTGCGGAAGGCCTGGCGGATCGGAGAGCGGCGGGCGCCGGACATGTTTCGTCGATGCGATATTGCAACGCTGCCTTGAGCCGCGCCTCGTCCACGTCTCCCAACGCGTGACCGAAATCGTCACCGACGACGCAGCCGGGTATGGAGACGCCCTCGGTGCGCGCCGTGTTCTGGGGCGAGAACCCGTCCGGGTAGTCGCCGAATCCCTTGGCGTTCACGCCCTGGAACTGGATGGAGAAATAGGTCGTGCCGCAGTTGTCGGCGGGGTAGAAGCCGTAGGGTTTGCCACAGGTGGTGGTGCCGATCTGGATCACTTCCACGTCGATGCCGCGCAGTCCGTTGATGATGGACTCGCTGGCGGAGCACGTCCCACCGCCTGTCAACACGAACACCCGCGACAGGTCGAGGCTTGGCAGTGCTCGACCGCGGGGGACGGACAACCCGACCGTCGAGTTGTAGAAGGGTATCGGTGCAAGGGTCCTGCCGGTGACCGGATTGACTGTCCGGTGTTTGTCGTTGAAGCGCAGTTCGTCGAAAGTCCGGCCGTCGGATGACGGTCCCGCGATCATGTAGGCGACCTGGCTCGCGATCGCCACGTATCCACCGCCGTTGTAGCGCAGGTCCAGCACCAGGTCGTCGACGCCGGCCTGTTCGAGTTCGGTCATCGCGTCGACCAGCTCCCGCTCCGCGGTCGCAATGTGATCGTTGAAGGCCATGTAGCCGACGGGGCCGGAGTCTGTCTCGATGACGCGGTCGCTCTGCACGGGATCGGACGTGATGACGGCCGACGTGAGGGAAACCGTGCGCGGCTCACTGGCGCCGAGGTCCTGGATCTGGAACTCGTGTGTCTCCCCGGCGTCGTTGGGAAAGAACGCGGCGTTCAATACGGACGCGCTGCCGTAGGCCACGGTAGCGCCATCTGCGGCGATCAATCGCGCGCCACGGCCCAGGTTGGCGCGGGAGGCCGGCGAGTCCGGCTCGACATACGCGATCCGATAGTCGCGAGGTGGCCGCCGGGCCAGTGCTGCCAACGCCATTCCGTAGCCGGCCGAAACGCCGGACTGGGAAAGCCGCTCCCACTCGTCGGTGGGATAGGTAAAGTGAAACCGATCCCGATCCATGCCGGATGGGGTCGTGGCAAAGGTCCTCATGAGGTCGAAATACCGCGGTGTAGGGTGCAGCACCGGGTCGACGTCGTCGATCTCGTCGTACCAGAGGTAGAGGTTGTTGCTCCAGGAGCGCAGCCAGTTGTTTTCGTCGACGAAGGTTCCCTGCCTGTCATCCGGATCGTTCGGGCGCGGGTCGGCGCAAAGCCCTGCATAGTCGCGGGCGGGCGGGAAGACATCCGGCTCCACCGTTCGTCTTCCGTCCAGGGGGAACGGGTCCCGTCCGTCGGCGACGGTATCGCCGTCGCTGTCCGGGTTCTGCGGGTCGAGCCCGTCCTCGATTTCGTCCAGGTTCGCGAGACCGTCGCCGTCGCTGTCCACCTGCGCCAGTTCTACGGTGTCGGTCACGCTTTCGTAGGTGACGACGAGGTCGTGCATGCGGTCCAGTAACGCATCTTCGTCGGCCGCGTTGCCAAGGCCTAGCAGTTGGCGGACACCGTCCCCGCGTTCCCTGTCTGCCAGCACCGCTTCGATCTCCCCGGTTGCGACGCGCAGCAGGTGAGCGGTATCGACGGTGTCTTCGCCGGCCACGGTGTCGTTTTCGGGTAGAGCGCCCGACTCGGCGAACGCCGCGGCGAGCCTCTCGACCACGTCGTCCTCTGCCTGGTCGTCCACCATTGCGAGCAGGCTGGCGTGGAGTATTGCGACCAGGAACTCGATGTCCGTATGGTCGGCCGCGATGCGATCCGGTGCGTCGGTAAGGTCCACGATGCTGATGGCTGCGGGATCGTTCTCGAGATCGACTTCGCGCTGCAGGATCTGCGACAGCAGCGCCTCCAGCGCCTCCGCCATTTCACGATCCGCCTGGTCGATGTTTGTTGAAGTAAGGCCACCGAGCGCGATCGCCCGCTCCACCGCAGCAGTCGTGAAGGGCGTGATGTTGATCGTGCCGGATGCTTCGGAGGCGGACGACACTGCCGCGGAGAGGGTTGTGGACAACGGCAGCGTGTCCCCGAAATCCGCCTGCACGCCGTCCCGGTCCACGCACCCGTCCTGCAAGTCGCAGAGATAGCGGCTCGTTCCTTCTTCGTTCGGCGCGACGTTGATGCGCAGGGGCCCGGTGTGCTCGGATTCGACTTCGCGCTCTGCGAACCGGCCGTCGTCTCCGGTTTCTGCCGCGGCGAGTTCGCTCTCTTCGCCGCCTGTTGCGATGGCAAGGACCCGCACGTCGCCGGCGGAGACCAACCCGAGCGCGGCGCGCCCTGCCGGGATATCAATGGTCGCCGGTGGGGGAGGCGGCGGCTCTGGAGGTGGCGCCGGGCTCGATCCGCCACCGCCGCATGCTCCGGCTAACGCCGCAAGAACGATCGGCAGGATCCAGCCGATCGGTGCGCTGCCGTGCGCTGACGCGGATAACGGTCTGCTATTGCGCGGAACCATGAAGAACGTCCTCCGCAGTGCCTGGCACGAACGGCGGCTTACTCGTAGCCATTGATGACACGTTCCGCACCGGGCAGCAACTTCAGGACGAACGCGACATCGCCGAATCGTTTCCGCGAACTCCGGGTTGTCCGTTTGAGCAGGTCCATCACCGTGTCGTGGTCGCCGTAGAGTTGCGTGCTCATGCGGTTTGTCTTTACTTCGACCGAGGGTTCCGCGTTGAGTTGCGCGAGGAAGTCATCGATAGGCGGTATGTACTCGCTTCTCAGCGGATACATGCTGACTTCTGCGATGATTTTCATGGCGGTCTCCGGGCGGCGGAGACGTTAGTCTCGCACGTATGGGCGTGCGGCTCGCCGGTCAGACCAGCAGCCGGAAAGGCGCCTCCAGGTACCCGCGCACCTCGGCCAGGAACTCCGCTGCCGGCGCCCCGTCGAGCACGCGGTGGTCCCATGTGAGCGACAGGCGCAGGAACTTGCGCGGCACGGGCTGTTCGCCATGCCAGGCGACACCGTCATAGATGCGGCCGACGCCGAGAATGCCCGCCTCCGGCGTGTTCAGGATCGGCGTGAAGGTGTCGACGCCATACATGCCGAGGGAGGTGACGGTGAACGTTCCGCCGCTCATGTCGTCCAGGCCAAGCCCGCCAGTTCTGGCGCGCTCGGCCAACTCGCGGGACTCGACCGCGATGGTCTTAAGATCCTTGGAGTCGGCGTCGCGAATCACGGGGACGACCAGCCCTTCTTCCAGGGCCACGGCCATGCCCATGTGCACGGCGCCGTGGTGCAGTATGGCGTCATCGGCGAGCGTCGCATGCATGCGCGGGTGCTTGGTCAGGGCCTTGGCGGCGGCGATGATGATGATGTCGGTATAGCTCGGACGCACGCCGTCGGACTCCCACTCGGCGATGAGCTGGGTTCTCAGCTTCACGGCGTCTTCCATGTCGACTTCCATCTCCATGGTGAGTTGGGCCGAGTTCTGCAGGCTCGCGTACATGCGTTCCGCGATGGTGCGCCGCATGCCGCGCATCGGCGTCGCGGCGGGCTGGGACTCGGCCGCTTCGGCGGCGCGCTCCACGTCGTCCCTCGTGACGCGCCCACCGGGACCGGTGCCTTTCACGGAATCGATATCGACACCCAGTTCGCCGGCCAGTCGGCGGGCTGCCGGGGATGATGGCTGACGGCGCCTGGGCTGGGCTTCGGTCTTGGCCTTGGCCGCCTGCGCGGTCACGTCGCCTTCGGTGATGCGGCCTCGCGGACCGGTCCCTTCGACGTCGGCCAAATCGACGTCGAGTTCGGCGGCCAGCCGCCGTGCGGCGGGGGAGGCCGCGGGACGCCGGCCAGCCGCGCGTTTCGGGGCTGGCGCTGCTGCTGCCGGCTGAGGCGACCTTTTTTCTTCGACCGGCTCTTCCCCGGGCAATGGGGTCGGAGTTGGAAGGACATCCGGAATCGTCTCGTCCGGCGCGAATATGAACCCGATGACATCGCCGGGGCCCAACTCCGTTCCCGCGCTGACGAGGTGCTTGACGGTGCCGGCCGCCTCGGCGTCGACATCCATGTTCACCTTCTCGGTCTCGAGGCGGTAGAGCATTTCGCCTTTTTCCACCGGGTCGCCGTCGGCGATAAACCACTCTTCGACATTGCCTTCGGTCATGGTCATACCGACCTTGAGCAATCGGACTTCAACCGGCATGACGAACTCCCTCTTCGGTTGGAAAAATCATGACGCCTTCGCGGGCGGCCACTTCCAGGGTGGACTTGATGTCGATGACGCGTGGACCGTCGCGGCGCACTGTGAGCGTGGCGCGCTGGTCCGGCTTCATGACGCGTTCGCGCTCGCCGTCGAAGGCAAGCACGCAGGGTCCGACGATTCTAACCGTCTCGCCGAACCCGATCCGGTGGGCGTTTGCAATGGCGATGTCGTCGAACCGGCCCGGGGCGATCGGCGCGCGGACATGCCATTGCACCGGTTTCCCTCTGGCGGTGAACTCGACGTTCAGGCCCCCTTCGTCCTCGTCCGACAATGGGTGGAGCAGGCCCGCGATGGAGGTGATTCCCACCGCGGACGGGATGGCGCGGGTAAGCACGGCCGCGATCAGCCGGTCGCCGGACAACAGCGCCCGGGCGCCGACGAAACGGTCGTTGGTCGCCACCGCGTCGATCAGGGCGATATCGTCTTCTTCGTCCTCGATCTCCACATGGATGACCTTGACCTGGGGGGCGACATCGCGCAGCGCGACGGTGCCGGACGCTACGAGCGCGGCGGCGGCACCGGCGATGGAGCCCTCCTGCATGCCCGGAAATACGTTGTTGGTGCCGGTCGAAATGGGAACGAGAGGCGCGTCGAGCCAACCTTTTGCCAGGGCCCGGTTGGTGCCGTCACCGCCCAGCGAAATGACCGCGCCGCAGGATGCCTCGCGCATGGCGGCTGCCGCATGGACTGTATCCTGGGCGTTGCCATAGCGTGGCCCGGCCACGGGTGTGCCGGCGATGCCCGCGGTCGCAACAGCACTGTGGGCGATGGCGCGCAGGTCATCTAGATAAAGGACCGATGGGTTCGCATCCGCTGCTGCGATACCCGCCAGGCAGCGCGCGACGACGGCGCGCTTCTCCTGGTTGTCGAACACCGATGCACCGGCGGCGACCCGGCGGATGTCCTTGCCGGAATCTGGATTCGCGGCGAGGCCGACGAGACAGGTCATATGACGCGTATCTTCAAAGCCCGAGCAACTCGCTGGCCGAGGCAACGATCTTGTCTGCGTTGGGGACGAAGCTCTGTTCGAGGGAAGGGCTGAAAGGCACCGGAGAGAACGGGGCGCCGACACGGCCAACGGGTGCGTCAAGATAGTCGAACGCCAACTCCTGCACCTGTGCCGCGATCTCGCCGCCCATGCCGCCGAAGCGCACCGCCTCGTGGACGACCATGGCGTTGTGGGTCTTCTCCACGGAGGCGACCAGCGTATCCGTGTCCATGGGCTGCAGTGAGCGCAGGTCAATCACTTCGGTGTCGATTCCCTGTTCCGCCAGGGTTTCCGCGGCGCTGACGGACTCGTGCACCATCCGGCTGTAGCTGATGATGGTGAAGTCCGTGCCAGGCCGCACGATGTTGGCTTCGCCGATGGGCACGGTGTAGGCCTCTTCCGGGACTTCGCCGGTCAGCGCCAAGGAAGCCTTGTTCATGACCACGAAGACCGGGTTGTCGTCACGCGACGCGGCGATCAACAGGCCCTTGGCGTCGTAAGGCGTCGATGGCATCACGACCTTGAGACCGGGGATGTGGCATATCCACGACTCGAGGCATTGCGAGTGCTGGGCCGCCATCGAGTTCCTGGCGCCGCACATGGTCGTGATCGTGATCGGCAGCGTCGCGCGGCCGCCGAACATGTAGCGCATCTTCGCCATCTGGTTCGTGACCTCGTCCATGCACTCGCCGAGGAAGTCCATGAACATGATGTCGACGATCGGGCGCAGGCCAGCGGCTGCGGCACCCACGCCCAATCCGATGATGCCTTCCTCGCTGATCGGAGTGTTGACGATCCGGTCGGGACCGAAATCGTCGAGCAGCCCCCTGTATATGCCGAACACGCTGCCGGCGCCGGCGACGTCCTCGCCGGCGATGAATGCGTCGGGTTCTTCGTTCAGGATGGTCTCCGCCGCCTCCTTGACGGCGAGGACGTAGGAGAGTTCGCGTTTTCCGTTTTCTGTTTCAGCCATGGTTTCTCTCGCTTAAGCGTATACGTCGTCGAGGAGGGCGTCGGGGTCCGGCATCGGACTCGCCTTGGCGAACTCGACAGCGGCTTCCACCTCGGCGGCGATTTCCTCGTGCACTTCCTTCGCCGCTTCGGCGGACAGGACGCCCTGTTCCGCGAGCCGCGCCTCGAACATCTCGATCGGGTCCCGTTTCATCCACTCGGCGAGTTCCTCGTCCGTGCGGTACGTGCGGCCCATGCCGCGCCGGCCGACATGGTCATAGAACCGGTACGTCTTGCACTCGAGCAGGGTCGGACCCTCGCCGTTCCGCGCGCGCTCGACGGCCGCGCCGGCTGCTTCGTACACGGCCATGACATCCATGCCGTCGACGATGACGCCCGGCATGCCGTATCCGGGGGCGCGGTCGGCGACGTCGGTGATGGCCTGGTGGTCCCGTTGCGGCGTGTATTCGCCGAACCCGTTGTTCTCGCAGACGAACAGCACCGGCAACTTGTAGAGCGCCGCCATGTTGGCGGCTTCGTGGAACGCGCCCTCGTTGCTCGCGCCATCGCCGAAGAACGTGGCGGCGACGTTGCCGTTCTTCTTGTACTTGTTGGCGAATCCGGCGCCCATGGCGATCGGCGGCCCGCCGCCGACGATGCCGTTGGCGCCAAGCATCCCGATTTCCAGGTTGGAGACATGCATGCTGCCGCCCTTGCCCTTGCAGTAGCCGTCAACGCGCCCGAACAGCTCCGCGAACATCCGGTCGAACTCGCCGCCCTTGGCAATGAGATGGCCGTGGCCGCGATGCGTGCTGGTGATCTGGTCTTCGTCGGTCAGGTGCGCCATGACCCCCACGGCGACCGCTTCTTCGCCGACATAGAGGTGAAGGGCGCCGGGAATGAAGCCGTTCTCCGCCATTCGGCCGGCCTCGTCCTCGAACGTGCGAATGCGCACCATGCGCCGGTGAATGTCCAGCAATACTTCGTCGGTAGGTTGTGTAGCCACGCTTCCCCCTTATCTCAACCGCGCGGTATTTTGCGTGAAACCCAGCCAGATAGGTAGTGCGGTCGGTTCGACGGCATGCATGCCACACTCACCCGTTGCCGATTGTGTTCAGGAGTATCAATTACCCCCACATGGCGCTAACGGGCACCGCCCACATGCGTTCGTCAAACGAAACAATGCTATTGCCTCGATAGAGGACAATTCCACAGACAAGATCATCATCGACCTGTCGCCGCAGCTCTTTCAGGCCCCTGAAGTCATCGTCACTGACGGCGTCCCGGCCCTTCGCCTCGATTCCCGCGAGTTTTCCATCGGAACGTTCCAGCACAAAGTCCACTTCTTTCCCATCGCTGGTTCTGAAGTGATGCAGGTCGGCGATTCCGTCCGACACGGCTAGCTGTTTGGCCAGTTCCGTGGCAACGAAATTCTCGAAGATGTGCCCGAACATGTGCGGGTCGGTGATCTGGCATCGCTGGAGATCGATCTGAAGCAGGTGGCACAGCAGCGACGTGTCCATGATGTAGTTCTTCGGCGACTTCACCAAACGCTTGCCGATATTCCGAAACCACGGCTTCACGTCCATGGTCAGGAAGATCATTTGCAGAAGAACGCGGTAGCTCTTTGTCGTGACGGCATTCTGTCCTATAGATCTGGCGATATCCGCTTCATTGACCAGTCCTCCCGGCCGACTCGCGAGCACCTTCAGCAAGTTGGGTAGAACGCCGAGCTTGGCGATACTGGCCATTTGCCTGACATCCCTTTGCAGCAAGGTGGCAATGTAACTTTCAAACCAATGCCGGCGCGTGGCCTCTTCCTTATCCCATATCTCTGGAAAGGTGGCCCGCTGGATCATGTCTGCCGGAACGACTTCCGTTCGGTACGTGCCCGGCTTAAAGCCGTTTTCGAACAGACACGTGAGGAAATCGCCCTTGCCCCCCGCAATCTCCAGTGCTGACAAGGGATAGAGCGTAAGAACACGCATTCGGCCCACCAGTGCGTCGGAAAGTTCCGGCAGCGACATGACGTTGGCCGAGCCCGTCAGCAGGTAATGGCCACCGGCGGCGTGATCGCTCTCGTGACGCGCCTCATCGACCAGCAGTTTGAGCGCCCGGAAGAGGCCCGGCACCATTTGTATTTCGTCAAGAATCAAGGGGCCTTCATAGGCTCGGAGAAAACTCTCCGGATTGGCTTCCGCCGCCCCCAGCATGGTTGCCTGATCGAAAGTCACATAGTCTGCAGGCCACTCGTTGGCGGCAAGCTCCAGCGCCAGTGTGCTTTTTCCTGCCTGCCTAGGTCCGTTGACATAGACGATTGGGCAGTCCCCCAGCGCCTGCAAGACGCCCTTGCGTAAACTCCGCTCAATCAGGTCCATCGCGCCATCTGACCGCCAAACATGAAGATTGGGTTTAGAATATCAAAAACCTATCTTTATATTTGCAAGGCATTGCGGAGTGGCGCGCCAGTGCCACGATCCGAATGTCCGTCCCATGGTCAGACCTACGTCGCAACCGCGATAGGTAGTTCAATCCAAGGATGCAATGGACGGGACGTCGCGCTGCGGGCGTTGTGGTGCCAATCTCACAGGGTATGCGGCGCCACGGCCTGACCGGTGGTGGCGGACAGGTGCACGGCCTCCACCTTGCGCATGTAGAGCAGCCCTTCCTCGAAGTCCGATCGAACGGGCCGCGCTTCCGGGGGGGCGCCTTCGCGGGCTGCCCGTACGGCGGCGACGAAGTCGGACTCCACCGACCACACGGTTCGCTTGTCCTCGGGTACGTCGACCGTTCGCAGCGACTCACCTGGCCGAGCGAGTTCCAGGGTGGTCTGATAGTCGTAACGGAAAGTCCCCTCGGTTCCCCGCACGGTGATCGACGACGATCTCCCGGAAGTGTCGACGGACAGGCCCGAATGGTGCTCGACGATGAGCGCCCCGCTTGCGAGGGTACCGCTGATCGCAACGACTTGCGGAACGTCGATGGCCACCGATTGTCCTGTTTCGTCGGTCTTTTCGGCAATAGGCGTCGACAGGTGCGCGGTCAGGCTCTCATATGGCCCAACCAGCCCATTCAGCATCTCGGCGTATATGCCCATGGACATGATCTGGTAGCCGCTGTAGTCCGTGCGCTCGCGCCAGTGCACGGAAGAGCGGTCGAGGTTCGCGCCGCTGACCACGGACAGTTCCACTGAAGTGATCTGGCCCATGCCGGACTGCACCAGGTCGCGGATGTACTGCTCCAGTTGGAAGGGGACCGGGCAGATCATGTTGACCAACTCCGGGTGCGCCTTGGCCACCGCGAGCATTTCCTTCGCTTCGGCGACGTTCATGCACATGCGCGCCTGGCAGAAGCAGTGCTTGCCGGCCTCGAGCGCCGCGATCGACAGTTCCCGGTGCATGTAGGGCCAGGTGCCGATGAAGATGATGTCCAGGTCGTCTCTGGCAATAACACGCTGCCAGTCCGTGTCGACCTCGGGAATGCCGAAGTCGCCCGCCACGCGCTCGGAGCTTTCCGTGCTCCGGTTGCACACGACGACCACGTCGACGCCGTCAATGGCCGCCAGTCCGGGCAGATGCCTGCTGCGGCAAATGCCGCCGGCGCCGATGAAACCAATGCGAAGTGAATCCGTGCTCATGGTGAGGTTCCTCCATGTATGTTGTGCGTTGCTCGGCGTGACCGGCCCGGGGCCGCCGCTTTTGAATCAGGCCGCGTCGCGTGCCCCCGCAGCCTTGGGTCGTTCAGAGTCCACGCTGGTTTCGGCGGAGCCAGGATTGCCGAAAGTCAGCACGCCGTCCGTGAGCGGCTGGCGATACACGATTTTCCTGTCCTCGAGATAGTTCTGCGTATTCCGCCAGGGATCGCGGTCCCCCTGCCTGGGGAAAAGATGCATCGACCGGGCCATGTAGCCCGGCAAGAAGTCGACGATCCACGGGCGTCGCTCCATGATGCGGTCCTCCTCCCGCAGGCGCGGTGTGCATTGACGCGTGCCTGTCTCCGTCATGCGGTTGAGCACGCGGCAGACATACTCGCAGGTGAGATCCGCCCGCAGCGTCCAGGACGCGTTCACGTAGCCGAAAACGTTGGCGAAGTTGGGCACGTCGGCGTACATCATGCCCTTGTAGCAGAGGGTCTCCGAAAACCTGACCGGGTCGCCGTCCACGCTGATGCCGACGCTGCCCATGACCTCGAGGTTCAACCCGGTCGCGGTCACCAGGATGTCGGCCTGGACTTCTTCTCCGGAAGTGAGCCGCACGGCATCGCTGTCGAATCCGGCGATCGTGCCGGTCACCACGTCGGCCTTGCCGTGCTTGATGGCCTTGAAGAGATCTCCGTCCGGAATGAGGCAGAGGCGCTGGTCCCAGGGGTTGTATGCGGGCGTGAAGTGCTTGTCCACGTATTCGTCGCCGAGTTGCTTGCGCGCGGCGTCAAGGAGCAACCGCTTGATCTTTTCGGGCTTGACGCGCGTCGTGCGGTAGAGGTAGCGCTGCATCAGCACGTTCTTCCAGCGGGTGATGGCGTAGGCGAGTCGTTCCGGCAGCAGCCGTCGCAACCTGTTGGCGATAGCGTCGCGCTCCGGCCGGGAGATCACGTAAGTAGGGGAGCGCTGGATCATCGTCACCCGGGCCGCCTTCTCCGCCATCGCCGGCACGAGGGTCATGGCGGTTGCCCCACTGCCGATGACCGCCACGCGCTTGCCGGCGTAGTCGAGATCCTCCGGCCACGCCTGGGGATGGATCACGGGACCCTGGAACCGTTCGATGCCGGCGAACTCCGGCGTATAGCCACCGGCGTAGCTGTAGTAGCCGCTGCACATGAACAGGAAACTGCTGGTGAAGCGAACGGCCTCGCCGTCGTCCAGCCGCTTCGCCTCGACGGCCCAGCGCGCTGTCCCGGAGGACCAGGCCGCGCTCGTCACCTGGTGGCGAAACCGGATATGTGGCGTCACGTCGTATTCGGTGGCCGTTTCCTCCAGGTAGGCGAGGATGGACTCGCCGTCCGCGATCGACTTCTCGCTCTTCCACGGCTTGAAGCTGTAACCGAAGGTGTGCATGTCGCTGTCGGACCGGATCCCCGGGTAGCGGAACAGGTCCCAGGTCCCGCCGATGGCACTGCGCCCTTCGAGGATGGCGAATGTCCGATCCGGACACTTGGTGCGCAGGTGACACGCGGCGCCGATGCCGGATACGCCGGCGCCGACGATAATCACATCGAAATGTTCCATGCTTGGCAGGTTTTTTTGGTTGCGCGGCGGATATGGTAGCCCTATGGTCGGGTGGAAGCGACGACGAAGGAGTTATGGGTGATGCTCAGGAAGCTGACATGGATGTGGATGGCGGCGGTGCTGCTGTCAGGACCGTCGATTGCGGATGAACAGCAACCGGCGGCGACCGCCGAGTTCAAGAATCCGGCCGGAGAATCAATCGGTGAAGCCAGCCTCTGGCAGGGCCCCCGCGGCGTATTGATCTACGTGGAACTGACCGGCCTTTCTCCGGGCAAACACGCGATTCACCTCCACTCCGTGGGCGCTTGCGAACCGGACTTCGGAGCGTCGAAAGGGCACATCAACACTTGGGGCGCAAAGCACGGTCTGCTCAACCCGGAAGGGCCGGACAACGGCGATCTACCGAACATCTACGCAAGCGCGACGGGCGCCGCGCAGGCAGAGCTCTACACGACAGCCGTATTCATAGCTGAAGCGACCCCGGATGCGGCACCGCTACTGGATGAAGACGGGTCGGCGCTGGTAATTCACGCCAAGGGCGACGATCACGTGACCCAACCGATCGGAGGCGCGGGCGGACGAGTGGGTTGCGGCGTTATCGTTCCTGCAACTTGATCTCGTAGCGGCGGCGTTCGCCGGCTACGGCCGTCGCGCCCACTCGCGGCGCAGCATGGCGAAGTAGACGTGATCGACCCATACGTCGCGTTCGCGCCGAGCCTCGCGGGCCCGTCCTTCCTCCACGAATCCCGCGGCTTCGAAGAAACGCAACGCCGGCGTATTGTTGCCGAGAACCCCTGCCCACACGCGGTGGACGCGTTTTTCCCCGAATGCGAAATCCAGTGCCAGCGATATCGCGTGCCTGCCGAACCCCTGCCGTTGCTGCGACGGATCGATCAGGATGCCGAGTTCGGCGGACGTATCGCGCTCCCAGTCCGCTTCGATGGCGACATGGCCTACGGGTTTTCCTTCCGCTTCGATGATGAAGGTGTAACGGGACCTCAGGACACGGCGGAACTCGGCGTTTGGATCGAGATCCCCGCCGTGCCACCCGGTCAGTGACGGGTCGCGGAGCCAGCTTCGGTACAGCGGGCCGTCGGCGCGCCGAATAGGCCGAAGCGTTACCTCGATCGGATCCTCAGGAGAATCGCGAGGGATCGCCGATCACCCCGGATTCGCGGAGCTGCGACAGCGCTTCGGCATCCAGACCCAGTTCCGAGCTCAGCACGTCGTCGGTGTGCTCGCCGAGTCGCGGTGGCGGCTTGATCTCGAACTCGGATTCCGACAGGCGCGGCGCGAAGCCGAGCATGGGCACCCTGCCGTGTACCGGGAGGTCCATTTCATGAATGAAGCCCCGCGCCTGCAGGTGCCTGTCGTGGTGCAGGTCGGCGGTGTCGAGACAGGCGGAGCAGGGCACGCCGGCGTCTCCGATGGTCTCCATGGCCTCGTATTTCGTGTGCTCCCGCGTCCAGTTGCTGATCTCCTGGTACAGCGTGTCGCCGTGCTCCGTCCGCGTGGCGACGGTCGCAAACCGGGGATCGATAAGCAGGTCGCTCCGGTCGATAGCCACGCACAGGGCGTCCCAGTGCTCCTGGTTTACGGGCATCAGGTAGATATAGTCGTTGGGGCCGAACGGTTTGCAGGCATAGATGTTGACCGGCGCCCGTCCGCCGTAATTTCCCCGGCGCGGCGCGGCCTTGGTCCCCCATTCGGATGCCATGAACGTGCGGGTGCGCGTGTAATACATCATCGCTTCCTGCATGGAGACTTCGACGAACTGGCCCTTGCCCGTGCGTGAGCGCTGGATGTAGGCGGCGAGCACGGCCATCGCGGTCTGGATGCCGGTGCCGGAATCACCCGTCGTCGAACCTGGCCGCATGGGCGGGCCGTCCGGCTCGCCGGTGATCGAGAACGCCCCGGCGGCGGCCTGCGCGATCATGTCCATGCAGCGGAAGTGGGCATAGGGACCCGTGGTGCCAAAGCCCTTGATACGCGTGTAGACCAGTTGCGGATTGGCGGCGGAGAGCGTCTCGTAGTCGATCCCCAGTCGCTCCGTCACCCCGGGACCGTAGTTTTCGACGAATACATCGAACCTGGGCACCAGGCGCATGAACAGCTCGCGGCCCTCGTCGGTGCGGAGATCGAGCGCCAGGCTGCGCTTGTTCGAGTTCCAGGCGCAGTAATAGGGCGTGTAGTCCTCGTATTCGGGGCTGCGCCCAACACCCCGGCCGGGGTCGCCGTAGGCGGGGGGTTCCACCTTGACGACGTCAGCGCCGAGCCACGCCAGCGCCTGGGTGCATGACGTACCGGCCTCGTATTGCGTCATGTCGAGGATCTGATGCCGTCCAGGGCGGGCATGGGTGTCTCCTGGGGTCAGTTCGACCGTCGATTGAATAGGGCGGCAATCATAGCTTTGCCGCGTGCATCTTGGCGACTCGCGGCGCGGCGGCATATAGTCGGGGTCTGCCCGATAGCCTTTGAGGACCAGACATGGTTGAGCAAGTCCCCGGTGCCAAGATGATGTATCTCATCAGGCGCAGGCCCGAGACGTCCAGGGAAGAGTTGGTGGCGCACTGGTTCGCCAGCCACATGCCGAACGTGATCCAACGCACGAAGGACCAGGCGCAGCGGGGGCAACCCCACCCGAGGCGCTACTTCGCGACGCTCTATGACGCGGACGCGGACGGCAACCACCCCTGGGACGGCGTCGCCCAGCTCTGGTGGGACAAGCCAGCGCCGATGCCGGACGAGCCTCACGGAACCACGCCGACAGACACGTTCCAGCAGAAAGTGGAGCCTTACATGCCGTGGGCGACGCGCGAGTACGTCGTGATCGACGGTTCCGAGCACTTGAGCAACGAGCCGCTGACCCTGAACGCGCCCTATCCGATGACGCGGTCCGGGTTCTTCAAGGTGACCTTCCTGGTGGCGGTGAAGCCGGATACCGATTACAAGGCGCTGTTCGCGCATTGGCTCGACGTACACGCGCCGAACGTGAAGCAGGCGGTGGAGCAAGGCGGCGGATTCCGCTACGTGATCAGCCACAGCCTCGATCCCGAAAACGCTCCGTACGCCGGAATGGCCGAACTCTACTTTCGCGACCATGCCGGCTGGGCGGGCTACAGGGAGCACATCCAACCGGACGGCATGGAAACGTGGATCGACCGCGAGCGCATGGAAATGCTGCGCGCGGGCACCGAGATGGTTGGCGTCCCCTGACAGTTTTTGGGGCGCAGGCCGCACGGCCGCCATAACATAGAGGCGATCGACGAACGGAGGACAGGATGTTCGATTTGAGCGGAAAGGTGGCGCTGGTGACGGGCGGCAACGGGGGCATCGGGCTCGGGTTTGCCGAAGGATTGGCCGAGCACGGCGCCGGCGTCTGCATCTGGGGAACGAACGAAGAGAAAAACGCGGCGGCCAAGGCAAAGCTCGAGAGTTACGGCGGCAAGGTTGCCGCGCTGCGCTGCGATGTCAGCGACGAAAAGCAGGTGGAGGACGCGTTCGCCCGGACCGTCGAGACATTCGGGCACGTCGATTCATGCTTCGCCAATGCCGGCGTGGGTGGCGGCGGGGCGAACTTCGAGGCCATGACGCCGGAAGAATGGCACCGCGTGTTCAAGGTGAACATGGACGGGGTGATGTTCACCTTCCGTGAGGCGGTCAAGCACATGAAGCAGAGCGGAAGAGGTGGCTCACTGGTCGTGACGAGTAGCGGGACCGCGCGCTTCGGGGCGCGCGGCAGCGAACACTATTCCGCGACCAAGGCGGGTGTGATCGCCCTGATTCAATCGCTTGCCATCGGCCAGGCGCGCTACGGCATTCGCGCCAACGCCATCATCCCGGGCTGGATCGAGACGGCGATGACCGAACGGGCGTTCCAGACCGAAGTGTTCCAGACGCGCGTGATGAAGCGCATACCGCAAAGGCGTTGGGGGCAACCGGCGGACTTTCGAGGGATCGCGGTTTACTTCGCCAGCGACGAGAGCGCGTACCACACCGGCGACACGATCGCGATCGACGGCGGCGTCTCGCACTTCTGAAAACGGGTCGGTGAAGGCGCCGAGCGAAGTGTCGGCGGCAGCTTCATGCCCTTGATCCGGAGCGAAACTCCGAAGGCGAGATATTGTTCCAGCGGATGAATGCGCGTCGAAAGCTCCTCTCGTCCGCATAGTCCAGTTCTTCAGCGACTTCGCCGGCGAGGTGGTCCTGGGAGAGGAGGCGCTTTGCGCGTGCGTTCAGCGCCTGTTGCCTGACCTGCTGAAAGGATGTGTTTGATTCGGCGAGACGGCGCCGCAAGGTCCTGGCACTAAGGTTGAGCTGCGATGCCAGTTCATTGGCTGACACGGTTTGCGTTGATACGAGGTCGACCACCCTGTCCACGATCGGCACGTTTGCGGGCGACACCCGGAGATTGCTCTCGATCACGTTAGCCACCGCGCCAAAGATTGCGTCTGGCCGGGGCAGGTCGTCAGGCTTCAGTTTCACCGGTAGGGCGGCGACGGAGAAGTCGTAGATCAACGCATAGTTCCTGCTTCCGTAGGCGGTCGGAACGCCCCAGTACGCCAGCTGGTTGAGCCGGTTCCCCGCGCGTTTGAGAGAGGAGCCATCAGCGGGGGAGCGCGAGGGGGAACCCCTCGCAAGAAGAGAGCAGCGCGAGGGGGAACCCCTCGCAAGAGAGTCGCTCAAGCGCCGTTTCGTCGTTACCTTCAGGAGGTATGAATCGATTTCGGTGCCCGCGCAAATGCCAAACAGCGTGTGCATGAGTATGACGATGCACTCGAGAAAACTGTGCAACTGGCTGGCCGTCAACTCGAATGGTGTGGGGAAGTCGGTGTTGTCGATGGCGTAGATCAGCCTGTCACCCTGGGTCATTACGTGGTTGTAGACGCGGCCGTGCAAGAGACTGAACCCGTTCGCAAACTCGCGCAGCATGTCGTCAAAGCGGTTGCAGCCAGCCGCTTGGGACATCACGAAATGGAACGCGCCGGGCAATAGCGGGCGCTTCGACATTCGCACGATCTCGTCGCTGGTCAGGTCGGCCAGTCTCCCGAGAAGCCTGAAGTAGTCCGAAACCGCCACGGGTTCCGACGCATCGTTTGCAGCTGTTCCATGGCGCCGTATTTCACGCAATACGACGGCCAGATCGATACCGCTGGACATGGCAGCTCTTGCCAGCGGTTCAAACAGGGAATTGTCCACGCAAGGAATGCCTGGTGCATTCGCCGAACCTGGGTGGTCGCTGACATTCGGCATATTCGTACAGTACCACGGTGCTGGCCACAACTGTCCCCCTTTCGTGACCTGTTGTGTCATTGCGGAGCACCTCGGGCGGTCGTCAAATTCGGATTGGGGGAATGTTCCGATCCGCTGTACGCATCGCGAGGAATTGCACCATGTGGACCAGCCATACAGTTCGCCGTATTCGACCGGTTACCGTCTCGAGCGTCATCGCAGTCCTGATCTTTCTCGACGCGAATGTTGTCTCTGTCGCCCAGGAGGCGGCCGGCGATGTGCAGGTCAATGCAATCGAGGAAATCATCGTTACCGCTCGCCGCAGGGAGGAGTCGCTACTTGCCGTGCCGGGCTCGGTTTCGGCTTTCAGTGAAAGCCGGCTTCGCGATCTGCAGGCGACCGACATGCGCCAGGTACAATACGCGGTGCCGAACTTTCACTTTCAGAGAAGCGATTCATCCAACGCCGCGGTCTACCTGCGCGGCATCGGGCAGAACGACTCCCTGCCTTTTGTCGAGTCCGGCGTGGGGATCTATATCGACGACGTATACGTGGCGCGCAGCCAGGCCGCTTTCGTGGAACTGTTCGACATCGAGCGCGTCGAGGTTCTGCGCGGGCCGCAAGGAACGCTCTACGGGCGCAACTCCCCCGGAGGGGCCGTCAAGCTGATCACTCGCCAGCCTTCCGACGAATTCGAGGCTCACGCGGAGCTTGGCGCCGGAAGTCTCAAGGGCAGGATGTACAACGGGCGCATCAGCGGACCATTGAGCAGCGACGGCCGCTGGAAAGGGAAGCTTGCGTTCTCTGGAATCAACCGCAACGGGCACTCCGAAAATGCGGTGCTTGGGGGCACTGACGGCGACACCAATACGCTGTCGTTTCGATCGGGCCTCAACTTCGAGTCGAGCGACAACCTGAGTTTCGTGCTCCGCTTCGAAGGAAAATTCGAGCGGCCTGACCGTTCACTGACACCGATCCGAAAAACGCCGCTCACGTTGTTTCCGGACCCGGTCGGTGCTCCGTTCAGCCCGGTCACCTACCTGCCGACGGAGGAAGCATTCGATTCGCCCTATGTCGTCGAAGGCACGGCGAATGTGCTTGCCGACCTGACGACGCACGGAGCCTCGTTCAAGATCAAGCGGCACTTTGGTGACGCCTGGTACGTGGAGAGCGTCACCGCATACCGCAGGCTGTCCTGGGATTTCGTCCTGGACGCCGACAGCACGCCGCATCCGGTCCTGGACATTCCGGTTTATGAGGATGACGACCAGTATTCCACCGAGCTGAGGGTGGCGTTTGAAGGCGATAGCGGCCTTTCGTTTACGGGCGGTGTCTTCTACTTCATCGACGATGATGTCGTGCTCGCGGGATTCGATGATGCATCGGCATCATTCGAGTTTTTCGGATTCTTTTTCCCGATCATCAGCGTCGGAATTCCGTCGGGCGGATACGGCGAAAGCGACCAGCGCACGCGATCGGTCGCCGCGTTTGCCGACGTTACGTTTCCCATTTCGGATACGACCAGCGTGGAGATCGGTGCGCGCTATACCATTGATGAGAAAGAGGTCACGCGGCGCGGCGAGTTTTTCTTTGACCCGACGTTGTCCCTGAGCCTTGATCAGCCACCGTTTCTGGCTGGTATCGGGTTTCCCGGCGAGAACCTGCAGGATACGCAGGATTGGAATGCGGTCACACCGCGCGCAGTCCTGTCGCACCAGCCCAACGACTGTCTCACGCTGTATGGGTCCATCTCTCGCGGCTTCAAGAGCGGCGGTTTCCCGGGGCGGGCATTTGCGGGCAGCGAGTTCAAGCCGTTCGATCCGGAGACGGTCTGGACCTTCGAGACGGGCATCAAGGGCAGAGACCCGGGTAACCGTTTCACATACTCGGCCGCGTATTTCTACAACGACTACAACGACCTGCAGTTGAACGGCTTTGGCCAGGATCCCGTGACCGGGCAATTCGTCAGCCTGTTCACCAACGCCGCGTCCGCGATAACTCGAGGCCTGGAGGGTGTGGTTTCCTATCGGCCTGGCCACCGTCTTTCGATCGACGCCTCGATTGGATACCTGAATGCCGAATACGAGGAATTCGAAACGCTGGTGAACGGCGTGCTTACCGATGTCAGCGAGCGGCGTCTGCCGAATGCACCCGAGTGGACCGGCTTCCTTGGCATGACCTATTCGGATCAGCTCACCCCGGGCATCGCCGGAACCGTGCATGTCGATATCGCCTACAAGGGCGATCACGCCAACGAGTCGTCGGACTCCCCGAACCTCGCCGTTGCCGCAGCGACCTACCTGAACGCTTTCGTATCGATTTCAGCCAGTGATCAGCGTTGGGAAGTGCGCCTGGGAGGCACAAACCTGACGGACGAGGCGCGCGCCGCCCAGAGCTTCAATACTGCCGAGTTCTCCGGCGTGGAGACCGCCTTTATGGGTGCTCCCCGCCTGTACGAAGTACGGCTTCTGCTGCGCTTTGACTGAGCGCCGCGAAGGACCAAAGCGATGATCGACCGGCAGTGTGTCAATCTGCTCGAAAGTGCCCAGGGCATCCTGGCGGAAATCCTGGTTTCCGAAAGCGACCCGGTCGCCATCGGCCGGAGGTACACGGCGGACCTGATGGAGACTTTTCTGGGAGCCAGGGCCGATGGCGTGGAAACGCGGGACTTTAGGATCCAGACAGATTCCACGGAAGTCCCGGCCCGCTTCTACCGAGGAAGTCCCGGCGCACAAGGAAAACTGGTGCTGTTCTTTCACGGCGGCGGCTGGAGTGTCGGCGACATCGACACCTACGATGGATTCGTGCGGCGGTTGTGCGTGGAGACCGGAGCACACTATCTCTCGGTCGACTTTCGGCGGGCGCCGGAAAACAAGTTTCCCGCCGCCCACAACGACTGCTACGAGGCCGCACTGTGGGCCTTCAGGAATTACGAAGCCTTGGGAATCGATCCTGCCCGGATCGGTGCCATGGGAGACAGCGCCGGCGGGGCCCTCGCGACGGCCGTTTCATGGAAGATTGCGCGTCAGACGAACTACCGCGTGAACTCGCTGTATCTCCTTTACCCATTCCTCGACCTCCGAGACGATCACGAGGCCTACCCATCGCGGATCACGTTTGGCGACGGCAACTACCTGGTCGGGCGTGCGGGTCTGTCGGCCGCGAAGCAGTGGTACCTGAAAGAAGGTGCCAGCGCCGAAGACCCCCTGGTCTCACCGATGTTCATCCCCGACCTCGAATCGCTGCCGCCGACCACGATCATCACGGCCGGACACGATCCGAATCTGGATGAGGGGAGACTGTTTGCCGAGAAGCTTGAGAGAAGCGGCGTCCGGGTCACTGCGACCCACTTTGCGACCGCATTCCACGGATTCATGCCCTTCGGCGTGCTCGATGTCGCGGGCGAGAGCGTCGAAGCTCTCGCAAAAACCGTCGTAGAACAATAAGTTAAGGCCATACCTGGCTGTTGAGGTTCAACACGGCAAGCCCGATGGTCTGTGAGCCGGGCGCAGTTTCGCCACGCTGCGGCTTCAGGAGGCCGTTGTTCGCTGGCGAATTCTCAACGGAATGACACAGGGCGTACTTGCCTGGTAGTCCGCATAGGTTGGGTATCGGCCGAGGGAAATCTCCTCGGTCAACCGAATGGAGCCCACGAACAGCAGCGTCAGGAAGATGAATCCCAGGCCGGTCCAGTGCAGCCATTGTCCGGATGCCCCGACGGCGAAGAGATAGAACACCCACCACATGGCTATTTCGCAGAAGTAGTTGGGGTGGCGGCAATAACTGAAGAGCCCCGTCGTTATGAAGGGCTGCTCGACGTCTTCGCCGGCCGCGATCCGCCGTTTTTTGTCCTGTTGAAAGGCCCAGACCTGCTCGTCGGCGATGGCCTCGCCGATGCACAGCACGGCGAACAGGGTGACGGCGACGCCGTCGATCCACGTCAGCGGAGTGTCCTGCCACACCCATGCCTGGTGCACTGGCGAGGTGAAGAGCCAGATCAGGAGCATCTGCCCGAAAGAGTTGAACGTGAGGTTGAGGATCTGGAACCTGACCGGGCCGAGCCTCTTCTGTACGAACGCCCACCGGTAGTCTTCGCCGCCCTTGCCGAAACCGCCCTTGCGCGCGAAGTTGAAGGTGAGACGCGCGCTCCAGAACACGACCAGAACCGTCATGAGGTTGAGCCGCGCGGACTCGAAGTCCGCTTCAAACGCCACTAGCAGGCAGTAGACGGGCGGGCACAGGGACCATAGGCGGTCTATCCAGGAGTATTCGCGGCTGATGACGGAGAAGAGCCACGTGAGCGCCGCGAGGATCAGGCACAGGTCGAGTGCCGTGCCGAAAGGCGTACCGGTCAGGGGATGGTTGATCAAATTCATGGGTAGGGCAGTCTAAATGCGATCCCCCGCGATGTGGTATCGAAACGCTCGCGCTGGATGCCCTGCAGGGTAGCGTCAAGGCGCGTCGGGTGGGTAGGATGGAAGTTGTGGGCGCGAATCTCACGCGCCCGGCGTGTAGCGAACCGCAACAGCGACAAGGAGAAGACCATGGCCGACAACCTGCAAGCCGCGTATGAGACGTTGACCGCGCGGATCGGCGAATCGACGCCGCACTCCGACTGGTTCGAAATAGACCAGCAACGCGTCAATGATTTTGCCGACGTGACGATGGATCACCAGTGGATCCACGTCGATGTCGAGCGCGCGAAGGCAGGGCCTTTCGGCGCCCCGATCGCCCACGGTCACCTGACGCTGTCGATCATGGGCCACCTGCCGCGCCCGGCCCAGGCGACCGCGGCGCGTCGGATAGAAGGCCAGAAAATGGCGATCAACTACGGCTTCAACAGGGTACGGTTTCCCGCCCCGGTGCCGGTGGGCGCGCGGGTGAGAACGCAGAGCACGCTAAAGACCGTCGAGATCAAGGGCGGCATGATCGAGGTGATGAACGAGGTCGTGATGGAGGTCGAGGGGCAGGAGAAGCCCTGCTGCGTGGCGGAGAGCCTGGCCCGATTCGTGTTTTGACCGGGACGGGCGATTCAGCCCTGATCGCATCGTCCGACATCGTCGATGAGGCTGTACGTCCCATCCTCGTGCCTAACGAAATGCTCCGTGCAGCCGCCCGGATTCCCGCGGCGATGCTTGGGAAGAAAGACCCGGTAGGTGGATTCGGACCACCTGGGGCAAGCCCGTTGTACGTCAGGGCTTCTGAAGCGTTCTGGCAATAGTCCTCGCGATCGGGCGTGGCGAATGTCCTGAACGAACCTGCTCATCTTCGCCGCAACCGGTTAGCGCGCGGACACGACTTCTCCCTGGAAGACATCAGCCGGGGAGTGTTCCCCGACCGCTGACGCGTTAGGAAGTGCCGGCGTTTCCCCCGTCGCGGATGCATACCACACAGTGCCAGCCCAACCATTGGCGACAGAGCGTAATACCTCTTCAGTCGTGTAGCGGTGGGAGAATTGTGTAGTGCGTTCGGTCCCGGGATAGCGACATGAAGTCCGTCGCCCCGAAGAGCACCGTGTTTCGCCCCCGCCCAAGCCTACCGAAGACTTGGGACGAGGCTCCGAACTAGGGCTCCTGCGAATAGCCGGAAGTCACGAAAATCACATGAAATGTCCCAAGTCACACACGCTTAGTTCACGAAGCATCGTCTACCATTCTTACCGATGTCTCGACATAGTCAGGCGCATCAGATTTTCGAAGCGCCCGAAGAAACGCGGGACACGTTTGCGTCGCCCCCGCTCCCTTGGCTATTGGGGCAGAAGGTTGCGATTCCGGAACCCGTGCCGGGATACGTCCACCGTCCCGCGCTCGTGGATCGGGCAACCCCCACGCGCCGTCGGCTGACGGTGCTGCAGGCGTCGGGTGGTTTCGGCAAGACGACCCTGCTGGCAGAGTGCTGCCGCCGGCTGCGCCGGGAAGGGATAGCTACGGCCTGGATTTCGCTCGATGAGCAGGACGAACCGGCGGTGCTCGACGCCTACATCGCACTGGCGTGTGCGAGCGCCGGATTGGACCTTTTCAACGTATCGGATGCAGACAACGCCCCCGTTGGGCCGGAAAGCCGAATCGGACTAGTGGTGCGCGAAATCCAGTCGTTCCGCAGGCCTTTCGTCATCGCCTTCGACGAGGTGGAGCGGCTGGGGAATCCCGCCTCCATAGACCTCCTGGCATTCCTGTTGCAAAGGGGGCCATTGAATCTGCATTTGGCGATCGCCTGCCGGATGTTCCCAAACAGTCTCAACGTGGCGACGGCGCTGCTGGAAGGCCGTGCCGAGGTGCTGGGGACGGAAGACCTGCGGTTCTCACGGGCGGATACGGCTCGGTTTTTCGACCTGCGCCTGTCGCGCCGCGCACTGGCGAAAGAGATGGGCCGTTCGGCCGGATGGCCGTTCGCATTGTGCGTGGCCCGCATCGGAACGGAACGCGGAGCAGAGGTTGGCGGTCGCACGGAGAAGGATCTGGTCGGTAACTGGATTGAGTCCCGCCTGTTCGCGAACCTCGGGCGCGATGACCGGAACCTTGTTCTGGACCTGGGGCTGTTTGACTGGATCGACTCGGCGTTAATGGGAGAGGTCCTGCAAATGACCGATGCGATGCGCCGCCTGGAGTCCCTGGCTGTGCTGGTCGGGTTGATCGAGCGGACGAGTGAAGGCGCGCTCGAGCGTTGGCGACTTCATCCCCTGGTACGTGAGCACTGCGCCAGTCAACGTTTCCGGGAGGACCCGGAGCGTTTTGCCGTCATCCATCGGCGGATCGCGGTCGCCCTCGCGAGGCGGGGTGAGACCGTATCGGCCATGCGCCACGCCATCGAGGGGGACGATCCGTTCCTGGCAGGATCGATTGTCGAGGAGGCGGGCGGCGTTCGCCTGTGGAGCCGCCAGGGGGTGGTGCAGTTGCAGGCCGCCAACCGCCAGTTGACCGACGAGGTGGTCTCCGAACGGCCGAGATTGAAACTCGTGCGTTGCCTTGCACTGGCCCTGTCAGGACACCATGAAGAAGCCCGGAGCCTCTACCGCGAATGTCCACGCCCATCCCGTTGCGACGAGGAGGACGATGCTGACTTCGAATACTCCGTAGACTATTGCATCGTTGGCATTGGCATGGCGCTGTACGGGACAGGTTCGGTCAACTCTGAATGGCTTCGAACCCGCCCCGGCGAACTTGCCCGGCTGGCACGGTCGCCGCGTGTAGATGTCCTCACACGTGGTCACCTTGAGTACTCGCGATGCGTCACGCACTTTCTGAAGGGGGAATTCGATGCTGCTCTCGAACGGCTCTCCGTGGCGCGGGAGCTGGTTGCGGGAACCGAGTACCTGGGGGTGTACGGGGAAGTGCTGCACGGCCAGGTCGAATTCGTGAAGGGACGGGTAGCGAATGCCCAGTCGCATTGGCGCAAGGCGCGTCGGGTCGCCCGGAAGCACTTTCTGCTCGACCCGGTCGCGGTCGCGAGCTGCGAAGTTGTGATGAAAGAGCTGGCGCTGGAGCGCAGCCTCGTTCCGACCGTCATTGAACCGTCCGGCATGCGGAGTCTGTTGATGCGCCGCGGCGTGCCGTTCTCGCTCTTTGCCACGGCCATCAACGTGTTGATCAGCACCAGGCTGGGGTCTCGGCAGTTCGACGAAGCGATAGCGGTGGCGGATGAACTGTTGGCCTACGTTCGTCGGTCGGAATTGACCATGTTCCGGAGGTTATTAGTGGCGTTGCGGGTGTCGGTGCTCGTGATCGCAGGGCGCATCGAAGACGCCGAACGGGCCTGGCGGCGGGAGACGCTGCCGGAAGAACCCGCGGCCTGCGTGGATCTTTCGGCTCAGAGCTGGCGTGAAATGGAGGCTGTATCGGAGGCGCGCGCGCGTCTGCTGATCGCGCGGGGACGATTTGACGAGGCCAGCACCCTGCTCCGCGAACTGCGGGCGGTTGCCGTGGATCGGGGACTCCGTAGGATCGAGATGCGCGCCCTGGCGTTGTCGATCATGCTGGAACGACGAGTTGGGAGCGCGGAGGCGGGCGCAGGTCTGCTGACGGAGTTCCTGAAGCTGTTTGCCGAATCTCCCTACTACGCCCGGTCGTTGGCGCGGGAACGCGCGATTAGCCCTGCGTTGGTGACAACGTTCCTTCGCCTCAAGGTGAACTCCCCATACCGCCAAGCTGCGTATTTGCTCTTGGACGTTATGCATCGGGCGGACCATGTCCGGAACCTTCCGCTCACCGAGCGTGAGCGGGACGTGCTTCGGTGGCTGGAGGGCCGCAAGGACAAGGAGATCGCGGCCGCCCTCGGGCTGAGCGTGCACGGCGTGAGGTATCACCTGCGCAAGCTCTTCGTGAAGTTGGGTGTGGTCACGAGGACCGAGGCCGTACACCGGGCAAGGGAACTGGGCCTGATCGCAGACGACACCTGAGTCGCGCAATCGGAAGATCGCCCCTCACTCCAGCTCCGACCAGCTACACGATTCTCGGCCTACTACACGATCGATAGGCTGTAGCCTTCTCGGTCCCACCTCGCTCGGCTTGGGGATAACGCCATTCTGGGGTCGCCGATCAATATGTTCGTGCTGGCGTGTGCAATGACGCTGACGACCACCGCGGCATTCGCCACTGAGACCGACGAAAGTGACGAGGCGACCCCGGAGGACTGCGGCGTGGCGTCCAATTGCGGTGGCCTCGGTGGCTGGCGCGTGATCCTGTTGGCCACGGAGTCCCGAGACGAAGGGGACGCGTCGGATACCGAGCCGGTCGAGGATCCAGTAGATCCGGTCGACAATCGGGCGCCCAATCGGGTGGGTTCGATCAACGATCAGGCGCTGACCGTTGGCGGCGAGTCTGCCGTAGTGGATGTCGCGCCCTTTTTCACTGATCCCGACGGCGACGACCTGACCTACGATGCATCGTCGTCCAACGACAGGATCGCAACCGCGACTGTCGCGGGCAGGGACGTGACGGTCGCGCCGGTGGCGGAGGGCACTGCGACGATCACGGTTACGGCTAGCGATCCGGGTGGCCTGAAGGCAGAACAGACTTTCGACGCGACCGTGTCAACAGAAGAGGCCGCGGATCTCGTCGTCGAGTCGCCGGCCGTGGACGACGCGGCCCCTAATCCGGGTGGATCGATCACGTTCAGTGCGACGGTCAGAAACCGGGGCGATGCCCGATCCGTCGCCACGACCCTTCGCTACTACCGCTCGTCGAACGCGGCGATCTCGTCCAGCGACACGGGGGTCGGCGCGGACGCGGTGGCCGGCCTCGCCGCCGGGGCTGTTAGTTCCGAGTCGATCTCGCTGACGGTGCCGTCAGACGCTGGGACGTATTACTACGGTGCCTGCGTGGATTCCGTGTCGGGCGAGTCGGACACGAGAAACAACTGCTCGGCAGGCGCGAAGGTCGAAGTCTCTGACGGCGGCGGCGGCGATTCCTACTGCCGGGACGGCGATGTAGTTCAGTCCGGCAAGCGGTGCGACGTCTACAGCACGACGTTCTATTTCGAGGTCGAGAGCAGCGGGCGAGGCTGCTTGCGCGCCGGCGGCGTTACCAGCTGTAGCGGCAATAGCATCTCGGCCAGAAACTGGACCGTCAACGGCATCAGGATCACGTTCGTCGCCTCGCGCAATGACGACGACAGTTGGACCATCGACGATGTGGAGCCCGAACCGGACGAATAGCGAGCAGGAAAATGGAAATTGCGTTGCGAATCAATGGCGCGCAGCGAGCAAACGAAGCTGAGCGGGAGACTCTGCAGATGAGGTTGAAATCATGATCACAATCACCGGGAAACATGTCGGCGTGTTAGGGATCTTTCTCGTTCTGCTTTCGGCGGTTCACGCGAGTGCGGCGATCGAGAGGATAGAAGCGAAAGCCATACGGACGCTGACTACGGGCGATGGTCGGTTCGGCGGCTGCATGGTCCAGCTCGATCAGAGCTTGGCGGACGCAGGACTGAGCTGCACCAACTGGGTGACGTTCAGTTGCACCGGGGTCCACACGTCCAAAGACGACGGATTCCGCATGTTCGAATCCGCGCAGATGGCGTTCGCCCTGGACAAGACCATCGTGCTGGAGGTGAACGACGAGAAGAAACACAACGGTCACTGCTATGCGCGACGGGTCGATGTGAAGAAGGACTGATCGGCGGAGTGGAGACTCGACCGTGTCCGGCTCCAGGTTGGTCGTGATGGCGCTGTCGGCGGCGACGGCGGTGGCGGTTGTTGCGTCGGTCCTGCTGTTGCGTCCGACAGGAGCGGAGGTCGAATCCGATGACGATGTCGAGGCGGCGATCATGTCCGAATCGGCGGATTTCCCCGAAATCCGGGATGGGACTGTCCGTTTGGTTGCGCGGCATGACTACCTGATCGGGCACGCGGTACAAACGCCGAAACCGCGCACCGAACGTCCGGCGTCCCACGAACACGCTGCGGCTGACGAGTATCTTGACCCGGACGCTCTATACCCAGCTTCGCCGACATTCGGCGGCGTGATCGACGCGGGCGAGTTCCTGGACCCGGACGAAGACATCGCACCGCCGCCGCCCGCTGAGGGCGGATTGGATGTCGGCGCCTACCTCGCGCCGGAAAAAGGTCCATGATCCGTCGCCGAACAACTGCGAGGCGAGACGCGTCAGGCACACCGAGTGTCGCGAGGCTGGCTGCGGGAATAACCGGGTTGATGTTCGCCTTGGTCGTGCTGTCGCCGGGATCTGTGCTTCACGCTGCCGAGGCGTCGATCGAGGGTCAGGTCGTTCAGGTTCTCACGACCGGCGATGGTCGCTTCGGCGGCTGCATGGCCGCGCTGGACGCGGCGATCTCGGACGCCGGACTCGATTGTTCCGGCAACTGGGTGACGTTCAGTTGCGTGGGCGGGCACGCGGAGAAGGAAGATGCGGCGCGTGTGTTCGAGTCGTTGCGCGCGGCGGTGGTCGCGGGCAAATCCGTCGAAATGCGCGTGACCGACGAGAAGAAGCACGGCAACTACTGCCACGCCAGCCGCATCAAGATACAGGACGAGAACCATGCGGATGAGGATAGCGACGCGGACGGGGTCCTGGACCTCGAAGACGACGTTCCGCTGGACGCGTCGGAGACTGTTGACACGGACGACGACGGAGTGGGCAACAACGCCGATGCCGATGACGATAACGACGGCGTTGACGACGCCGACGACGCCTTTCCGCTGGACCCGAAGGAGTCGGTCGACACCGACGGCGACGGCATCGGTGACAACGCGGATCCCGACGACGACAACGATGGGACGCTGGATACCGACGATCCCTGCCCGCTGGATCCTAACGACAACTGTGTGCGGCCGGATTTGACCGTGGAGTCTCCCTCCGCAAGCCGCAACGCGGTGCGCGAAGGCGAGTCTTTCACATTCAGCGCAACGGTCAGGAATCAAGGTGCCAGCCGATCGGACGCCACCACCCTGCGTTATTACCGCTCGACGGACGCCACGATCTCGCGCAGCGACACAAGGGTCGGAACGGATGCTGTCGCCGAACTCGGGGCCTCGGGATCCTCCGACGAATCAATCGACCTTGTCGCGCCCCAGAATCCGCGTACGTTCTACTACGGCGCATGCGTCGATTCGGTGTCGGGCGAAGCCGATACGAGCAATAACTGCTCCACGGGGGTGAAGGTCGTTGTCTCGCCAGCGCCGGAGATTCCCGTTCCCGCCCACCCCAGGACGAGCGGCAGGTTTTCTCCTCCGAACTTTTTTGTTGGTCAATCGGTCGACCTCATTCTCTCCTGGAATCGAGTCTCGGGCGCAGTCAACTACAAGGTATATGTCAATAATGCTGTCCCCATCACCTATTTCAAACGCGGCAATGCATGCACTGTTCGTTCTTCACATCACTCGAGCACTACAACCCGCACTTCCTATACCTATACATTCAGAGCAGCGCCCATAAACCACTATTTTTACTTCGTTCAAGCCTGTAATTCGTCCGGTCAGTGCTCGTGTCCGTAAGTAGGCTGCAGTAATGCGGCAACTCGGGCCGCAAGTGATACAAGGGTGCTGACTTGGTCTGCGCACGAACACGGCGACGTGAGCGAGGACCTTGATGCGGACGCCCTTTACAGGATTTCGTCGACGTGTCGCAGCGTCCTTGACGTCGGCGAGTCCCGACGTCACGACATTGATGTTCGTTCTGGTCGCGTTGTTGCCGGGAACCGTGCTCCACGCCGCCGAGGCGTCGGTCGAGGGTCAGGTCGTTCAGGTTCTCGCCACAGGCGACGGGCGCTTCGGCGGCTGCATGGCTGCGCTGGACGTGGCGGTCTCGGACGCCGGCCTCGACTGTTCCGGAAACTGGGTGACGTTCAGTTGCGTTGGCGGTCACGCGGAGAAGGAAGACGCGGTGCGCGTGTTCGAGTCGGTGCGTACGGCGGTGGTCGCGGGCAAATCCGTCGAAATGCGCGTGACCGACGACAAGAAGCACGGCAACTCCTGCCACGCTAGCCGCATCAAGGTACAGGACGAGCCGCATGTCGACGCGGACACTGACGGGGACGGGGTCCTGGACCTGGAAGATGACGTTCCGCTGGACGCGTCGGAGACAGTGGACACCGACGACGACGGCGTGGGCGACAACGCCGATCCCGATGACGACAACGATGGCGTTGACGACGCCGACGACGCCTTTCCGCTGGACCCGAACGAGTCCATCGACACCGACGGCGACGGGATCGGCGACAACGCGGACGATGACGATGACAACGACGGCGTTCCTGACGGTGATGACCACTTTCCCCTGGACCCGATGGTGCCGGTCTACGCCCACAACGTGATGCTGCGCGTTGTGCGCGTAACGCCTGATTGGATGTCCTACGCGACAGTGAACGGCGGCTGGCCGGCCGCGGTAGACCGTCGCGAGAGCGATCACCTCAAGTACTTCGAAGCGGCGATATGGGAAGAGACGGAATCCGTCCATCTCTACGAGTTCGACGACGACTTCGACCCTAGCCCGCGTGGGGCGGAAGGCTGGACGGACGAAGAGAAGATCGAGTACCGGGAGGCCTACCGGATTCAGGAATTCACCGGAATGCCGCGGGCGTGGACGGAAGAACGCAGCACATTCCTGCGAGCGGCGTTCGAGAGCTTTGCCACGCATATCGTAGAGCGGTTTCCGGACTCTGGCCACCACCTGATGTACTCCGGTCATGGTGGCCCCGGCGGCAAGCTGTTTGGTGCCCAGATGCACCGGGAGGACGCTGGCAGGTTCCTGTCACATTGGCGCAAGAGCCTTGGTCGCCCGCTGGGCGTGATTGACATGGGCGGCCCTTGCAACAAGGGCGGTTTCCGGGATCTGGAGACCTTCTGCCCGAACGTGAGCTACTACATCGCGTCGGATCTCGTTAACGGCGGGTACACCATGGATGAGTGGACGCTGGCGAAGTGGATAGAGGTAAACCCTGAAAGTCGATATCACGGGATTCTTGCGCGCTTTGACACCCTGCGTTCAGCAATGGAGGCTCGAATCGATCTTCACCGGCGGCGCTACGAGTACTCACGGGAGAACATGATTGAAAACCGAACGGAACAGGCAAACTATCTCTATTCGTGCCGGAACTTCGGGGTGTTTGCAGCGGCGCTTCGCGCGTGGCCTCCCTGGCGCGCGCGGTTCAGTGCCGAGACCCGGGATGTTCGCCGGTACCTGGAGTCGAATGACGCGCCGGACGAACTTGTGAAGCAGTTTGACAGCATGATCGTCCACCGTGCAGACAATCGCGACTTCTTTGACTGGGAAGTGGACGCGAACGGGCTGTTGATGCCTACAGGTGACGAATGATCGATGAGTACTTTGCGTCCATCGTGCCTGCCCGGACGGAGGTCGTCGAGGGTTCGCCAACTGTTTGGGCGGCGAACGCCGTGACGGAACGTTCCGTCACGGTGCGCGGAAGCAATGCATGCCTCTTGATTGTCATATGGTCGACTCTCATCGGCGGTTGTCTGGCCTCCGGCGTGGCAGCGTCCGACGCGGACGAAACGGCGGCCTGGGATGGCGAGACGTATGTGCTCTCGGTGGGTGAAATGGAAATCCTGCATGAGGTCAATACGGACGACACATGGTCGCAGGCGCGGGACGAACTTCGAAAGCAGCAGAAAGAGAGCGCGAGGGAGCGCGTCGAGCGGCTGACCGCGCAGCAGGCGGAATTGTTGAGTACGCTGCTTGCGGAGGTGGGCGACACCTGCGTCAAGGCATCAGATTGTGGTGCGCACTAGCCGTCCAGCAAACGCTAGCGTTTCACACACTACATAGGAAACTGAATATGCTCATGCAATCTTCGTGGTTGGGCTCTGCAACTTTCTCGGCAGCGACAGCGGTCCTGGTGGCCTGGGTTGGTATCCCAGCTCTGGGCGACGATGGGCTGAGTACGCCACAGATCGGGCCGACGGAAATCCCGGAACAAACGAAATGTGGTGTTGACGACAGCTCCTTGGAATCGCGGCTGTGGTCTGCGATTGAACGGGGTGATGTAACGGAAGTGCAATCATTAGTCGATGCTGGCGTGGACGTGAACGTCGAAAAGGCAGTGAGTGTGGAAGGAGTGTCAGCAGAAGAATTGCACGAAGTGGGTTTGCGAGGACTCACACCCTTAGTGTCGGCTGCATTAGGGGGTCACGTTGACGTGACGAGAACCCTCATCGATGCTGGCGCGAATGTCGATGCAATGACGATTGGGAACGACGAGGGGGGCGCATTGTTCGAGTTTTTCGGAACAGCTCTGATGGTGGCTGTGAGAAATGGTCATGTCGGCGTGGCCCAGGTATTGATTGAACGCGGCGCTGACGTGATGCTGAGTTTCAAAGACATGTCTGCTCTGACCGAAGCGGCACGGTTGGGCCACCTCGATATCGTCACTATGTTGGTAGCGTCAAGCAACTATGAGCCTGGAACTCTGGTTGGTATCGAGGCGGCACTAAAGACCGCGAAGACCGAGGGCCATGGGGAGGTGGCAACGTTCCTGGCGGCCAAGCATGACGAGTACACGCAAAGACGGGCTAAGGAGCTCCATCAGGCGGCCGAAGCAGGGAATGCCGATGCGCAGGCGGAGCTCGGGCGTATGCACATGTATGGCGACGGAGTGCAAGAGGATCACAAGGAGGCCCTGAGGTGGCTCCATCTGGCCGCTGAACAGGGCCACGCCGACGCGCAAGCTCAAATCGGAATGGCATACTCCCTGGGCAAGGGCGAGACAAAAAATGAAGCGAAGGCGGGACGGTGGTTCCGAAAGGCCGCCGAACAGGGCCACGCCGACGCGCAGTTCGGGCTCGGGGGCTTGTATCTCAACGGGCGCGGGGGAGTACGCCAGAGTTACGTGCTCGCACACATGTGGTTGAGCATCGCCATCGCCAATGGGTCGAGTCAGGCTGGGCTTGTCAAACGCGTCGCTGAGATCAACATGACCTCCGCCCAGGTGCGTCGTGCGACTAAACGCGCACGCAGGTGCATGGACTCGAACTACGAATCTTGTGGCCGATGACGTGCCTCGGGACCGAGTTTCGGTCAGGAGGATAATCGTCTGGTCGGTGGCTTTGGCGCCTCTGCGATCTGTTCTGGCCCCCCCCCCCCCCCCCCCCGCGGCCAGAGCCTGCAGCCCTACATCCACCTGTGCCTCGAAACGCGCCGCTCGGCCTGCGAGCGGTGGGCGGCGACGTAGTCGCGACGCCGAAACAGCAGCACGAGGGCAAGTCCGGCTGCGAATCCACCGATATGTGCCCAGAAGGCGACGCCGCTGCCCTGTCCGATCACTCCGCTCACGAGCTGGATCAGGAACCAGTAGCCGAGCATGAACACGGCGGGCACCGCGATCGTGGTCATGTAGAAACCGAGGAACACGAACGTGTGCACGTGGGCCCGGGGGTAGAGCAGGGCGTATGCGCCCATCACCCCGCCGATGGCGCCGGACGCTCCGACCATGGGCACCGGGCTCGCCGGGTCCGTGGCGATCTGCGCGAACGCTGCCGCGAGGCCGCATAGCACGTAGAAGGCGACGAAGCGAAACGGTCCCATCGCGTCCTCCACGTTGTCGCCGAACACCCACAGGAACCACATGTTGCCGAGGATGTGGAACCAGCCGCCGTGCATGAACATCGACGTGACCAGCGTGGACGGATTGGCGGCGCCGTCGAGTACGCATGCACGGGTATCGGACACGCGGATGGTGTCGCCCGGGAGTACGTTGCCGAACAGGTCGCCCGGGATCAGGGCGTAGTAGCACAAGCTCTCCGCCAGGCTCGGATCCGTGCCGAAGCCCTGCAGCAGCGCCCAGCAGACGGCGTTCGCCCCGATGAGCACCATGGTCGCGACGGGTTTGCGGACGGTGGGGTTCTCGTCTCGGAGCGGGAACATGGATACAGCGGAACATGACGGGGTGGCGTTGGCAAGTGACCAGCCGGACATCCACACCCGTTCGGCATGCCTGCTACAATAGCGGCGAACCCAAGGGGTGGCCTCGAGCCTGAGACGCGGATGCGATCCGCGGACCCTTTGAACCTGATCCGGACAATACCGGCGGAGGGATAGGGCGCATTCACGAAGCATCTCTCCTCCGGCTCCAGGAGGACGAGATGACCAGACTTTCCACCAGACGAACCCTTTTGCTGGCACTAGCCGTTGGGGCTCCGGCTGCCTTTGCCCAGGAGGCGGGCGACGAGGGATCGGAGCACGCGCCGGAAATCGAGGAGATCGTCGTCACCGCGACGTTTCGTGGCGACGAGCTGTACCAGGTGCCGTCGAGCATCGGTGTGGTCCCCGCGGAAGCCATCGCGCGGCGCGGCGCGACGCATCTGGAGGAAATCCTCAACATGATCCCGAACCTGAACTACGCCAAGGGGGCGTCCCGGGCGCGCTTTCTGCAGATTCGCGGCATCGGCGAGCGCGGGCAGTTCAGCGAGCCGCTCAATTCGTCCGTCGGGCTGGTGGTGGACGGCGTGGACCTGTCCGGCATCGGTACGGTGGCAATGCTGTTCGACGTCGAGCAGGTCGAGGTGCTGCGCGGGCCGCAGGGCACGCGCTACGGGGCCAACGCGCTGGCCGGGCTGGTGAACGTGGTGACTCGGGCGCCGACCGATACGAACGAAGGAGAACTGGAATTGTTCGCCGGCAACTATGGCGCGTTTGGCGCCGGTGCCGTCGTTTCTGGACCGCTGGCCGAAGGCGCGCGCGGCCGGCTTGCGGCCCGCGTGGACCGGGCGGACGGGTTTATCGAGAACGACTACCTGGGTGTCGACGATACCGACAATACGGATGAGACGCTGCTGCGGGGCAAGCTCTCCTGGGATGCGGGCGAGTCCTCCACGGTCGACATCTCCGCTGGCTACATCGATGCCAACAACGGCTATGACGCGTTCTCGCTGGACAACATCCGCACCACGCTGGCGGACGAACCGGGCTACGACACGCAGGAGACGCTCTACGGTTCCGCCGGCATCAGGTGGCATGACAATCCAGCGTTCTCGGTCGAGGCGCACGTCGGCGCGGCGGTTTCGGACATGGCGTACGGCTATGACGCCGACTGGGTCTACGTCGGGTTCCATCCCTGGGGCTATTCCGGCACCGACAGCTACCTGCGCGACCGAAACACCCTGACGGCGGAGGTTCGTCTTGTCTCAAAGGAGGGCGGAGAACTTTTCGGTGGCGCCACGGCGTGGACCGTCGGCGCGTACACGTTGCGCCAGGACGTGGCGCTGACGCGGCAATCCACCTTCATCGACTCGGACTTCACGAGCGACTACGGCATAGACCGGTTTGCCCTGTTCGGTCAGACGGAGACGATGCTGGATGCCAGCTCGACCCTGACGGTGGGTCTCCGCCTGGAGCGGCATTCGGCCACCTATGACGACAGCGCCAATGTCAACTCCGCACCGGAGGACAGTCTCGTCGGCGGTCGTGTGTCCTATGGCCGGGAACTCGCGCCAGGAATCGTCGGATACGGCTCGATTTCGCGTGGCTACAAGGCTGGCGGATTCAACATCGACGGAACGTTGCGCGCGGATCTCCGAGAGTACGATCCGGAGGTCCTGTGGAACTTCGAGGCGGGGCTCAAGGCGCGGGCGGTGGACGGGCGCCTGAGCTTCCGGGGCTCGGTCTTCCGCATGCAGCGGGACGACGTGCAGATCGACAGTTCCATCGTGATATTTCACGATGACGGCAGCACGGAGTTCATCGACTTCGTCGGCAACGCGGCCCAGGGCACGAACAGCGGCGCGGAACTCGATGTGGAGATCACGCCCTCGGATGCGGTCTCGCTGTACGCGCGCGTTGGTCTTCTCCGGTCGGAGTACGAGGATTACATCAACGGCGAGGGGATGGATCTCGACGGCCGGCAGCAGGCCCACGCGCCGGGGTACCAGTTCAGCGTCGGGGCCAGATTCGGGTTCGGCCAGGGGTATTTCGCGCAAGTCGAGATGGATGGGCGCGACGAGTTCTACTTTTCCGACAGCCACAGCGAGAAATCGGGTCCGTACCGGCTGCTGAACGCCAGCGTCGGCTATCGGGGCAGCGACTGGTCCGTGACGGCCTGGGCACGCAATCTCGCCGACGAGGAATACCTGGTGCGTGGCTTTTTCTTCGGTAACGATCCGCGGGACGGTTACACCGACCGGGGTTTCACCCAACTCGGAGAGCCGCGCAGGTTCGGCATCACGGCGAGCCGTTCATGGTAGGAGACGTCAGGGTCCTTTTGCGCCGAGGATCCGGTTAACCGGTTTCGCGGGTCATTCGCCCCTTCCCGCAGCGCGGGGGGACAAGGGACCCGTGACCGGACCTGCGGCGGCAGCCTTGTCGAACCACTCGCTGGCCGACATGTCGTTGTAGGCGCGTATCGCCGCCTTGGTGCCCACGACCGCTCCCGACGGATACGAGGCCAGTTCTGCGGCCAGTTCCTGGGCGTGAGCGAGTACTTCCGCATCGGGAACACATGCGTGGGCGACGCCCATGCCTGTCAGCTCCGGACCCGTGAACCGCCGTCCGGTCAGCGCCAGTTTCGCCGCCACCGATTCGGGGTGGCGCAGGCGCAGCCAGGCGATGTTGAACGGCGCGCGCATTCCCATCTGCACTTCGCCAACCTGCAGGAACGCGGTCTCTCCCGCCACCAGCAGATCCGCCGCCAGCGCCAGCGCCGCGCCCCCGTTGATGGCAAAGCGTTCGAGGGCAGCGACGATCGGCTTGCGGCAGTCGTACAGCGCAGTGTGCACGGCGCGCCAGATGACGTTGAATTTCGGCAGCCACTCGGGCGGCGGCTCGGCCCTGAAGGCCTTCAGGTCGAGTCCGGAGCAGAACGAGCCTTCGGCGCCCCGGAGCAGAATGGTGCGCACGGCGTCGTCGGTGTCCAGCGCGCGCAGCGCCCCGGCCAGCGCCATGCCGAGGTCCCCGTCGATCGCATTGCGCCGCTCGGGCCGGTTGAGGACCAGCTCCGCCCAGCCGTCGTGCGCGATCGTTTCCACAGTCGCCATACGCATCCTTCCCGTGCTTGCCTGGCCCTTCGGGGACCTTCCACGCCCGCTATGTTAACGATCCCCAAGGAGGTTCCCACCGAACTTGCGCCGAGAACGTTTGAACAGCAGACTTGCGTTCGCCCCACACCTGACAGGCGGACCTCCCGCGACGACGGAGACATCATCCATGGCGAAGGAACTTGTCTTTTACACCAACCCGATGTCGCGCGGGCGCATCGTGCGCTGGATGCTGGAGGAAGTCGGTGCCCCATATCGCACGCAAGTCATCCAGTACGGTCCGGAAATGAAGTCGGCCGACTACCTCGCGATCAACCCCATGGGCAAGGTGCCCGCGATTCGCCACGGAGACGTGGTCGTTACGGAGTGCGCCGCGATTTGCGCGTATCTGGCCGATGCGTTTCCGGAGGCGGGCCTGGCGCCCCCGGCGCATGCGCGCGGCGCCTACTACCGGTGGCTCTTTTTCGCTGCGGGTCCGTTCGAGGCTGCAACCACTGATCGCGTGCTGAGCGCCACGCCGACGGCGGAACAGGAGCCGATGGTGGGATACGGCAATGCGCAGACCGTCGTCGGCGCGCTCGAACATGCATTGACGAATACCGACTACGTTGCGGGCCACAGTTTTTCCGCCGCCGACGTCTATGTCGGCTCGCATGTCCAATGGGGCATGGACAAGACCGGGATGCTCGAGAAACGGCCTGTCTTCGTCGACTACTGGGCGCGGCTGCGCAACCGGGCAGCCTACCTGCGGGCCGGGGAGCTGGACGACGCGATCATGGGTAACTGAAAGACGCCTTAAGGCTTTCTTACCACCTGTACCGGATTCGTGCCTGGATGTGGCGCGGCAACTCTGGCAGGACGATGACGCCGCCGAAGAGGTTGGGAAAGTTCGAGCGGAAGTACCGCTCGTCGGTGAGGTTCTTGACAGTCGTGCTGAACGTCCAGTGGTCCGTTTCGAACACCGCACCGACGTTCAGCAGCGTATAACCCGGTAGCGTCACCGAGTTGGAGAAACCGGAGTGCACGGCTTCCGCGTCGACCGCGCTGGCACTGACGGCGAACCCGTTGCCGAAATCGTAGGTGGCGGTCAGGGACCAGATGTTCTCCGGTATGCCCGCGCGCCGCGCTCCTTGCGTGCCCGGACGGACGAGGATCCCTCCCAGCGTACCGCCGTAAAAGGCCTCGGGCGCGACGCCGGGGATGTCGTCCGCGCCGATGAAGCTGAAGCGGGAACCCGTTTCCTGCGTATTGAGGTTGACCACCTCGATGTTCGAGTACCCGAGGGTCGTCACCAGTCTTTCGCTTGACACCCACCTGGCTTCGAACTCGGCGCCCCGCGTCTCGGTGGCCTGGTTGGTGACGATGGACTGCGCCGAAAAGTCCGTGCGCCGCTGTTCGTACATCGCGGCCGCGAAGTACAGGGAGTCGTCCAGCAGGCTTCCTTTCAGGCCCAGCTCCCGCAGTTCGGAGACATCGAAAGCGGTGCCGTCGGCGATGTTCGCGGTGGTGATTTCGGATCCCTGGCCGGCGATCACGGTGGACTGGGCGGAGAAGGTGGCGTAGGGGCGTAGACCCAGGGGACTCTCGTAGCTCACGCTCAGTGTCCATGAAAGACCGCCCACCTCGTCGGCCGCCTGCGCTCGAACGCAGTCGCCGGGCGGCAGGCAGAAGTTGTTCGAGCTGGGGAGCAGGAGCTTGTCGACGGGTTGGCGGCTTTCCATGTCGACGACATCGTAGCGTGCGCCCGCGAGCAGGCTCACGCCATTGCTCCAGTCGGCGTTGGCCAGCACGGCGAATCCGAGATCGAGGTAGTCGCCGATGTAGTACTCGGTGTAGTCGCCATCGATGCGGGTGGCGAGCAGCCGCCTGTCGAGCGGCCCGCCAGGCTGCGTGAGGTCCCGGCGGTCGAAGTATTCGTTTGTGTAGTCGTCGGCGTGGTCGAAGTCCGTGTAGCGGACCGATGGAGAGACCTGTATCGAGGCTTCTGCGCCACCGGCCTGAAAGCTCGTGGACACGACGAGCTTTTCTTCCAGCACCCAGGTGTCGTGGAACTGGGAGAATCCGTAGGCGGACTCCGCCAGGGTATCGGCGGACTCGAAGAACAACTGGTTCTTCCATTCCCAGCCGTTCTCCGCGAACAGGATGGCATCGAAGTAGAGAGTGAGGACCTGGCTGTCGAGGACATCGTCGGGGTCGACCAGGACCTGGTTGGGCTGAAGCTGCGCGGTGCCCGGGGCCACCAGGCGCAGGAGGTCGGGGCGGCAACCGAATACGGCGATGTCTCCGATGGCGCAGGTCCCGGGGAACGGGCCGGGGTGCCGGAGGGCGCCGGTGTCGCCGGGGACCAGGCCGGCGGCAAAGGGATTGAGGTCCGTGAAGCCGTCGTCGTCGATGTCGAATTCCTGGTGCGAAATGCGGCCGTCGCCGTCGGCATCCAGCGGCAGGGGATGGCCGGTGACGTAGATGCCGCGATCGATGAGTTCCTGCGTCAGGCGATTCCAGCCCCCGACCTGGTTGCCGAGGTGGTCGTGGTACATGCCGCCGAACTCGAGGTGCCAGCGTTCGGCCAGGTCGGTGTCGAAGGATGCCTGCAGCAGCGTCTGGCGCGTGCCGCTGTCGTCGTAGTAGCTGCCCGAGTCCTCGGTCTCCGCGTAGAAGTAGTATCCGAAATGACGTCCACCGAACGGGTCCGCTCCGCCGATCTCGGCGCTTAAGGTCCGCTTGTCCCAGCTCCCGAAATCCACGCTGACCGCCCCGGTCCTGCGGGCGATGAACTCTTGCGTTTCCTCGATCCGGGCGGACTTGGGGTTGAAGTTGAGGTAGCCGCCGATCTTGGCTGGCCCGTAGATGGGAGACGCGGGACCGCGCACGATGTCGACGCGGTCCGACGCGCCGATGGGAGTGGGATAGTTGCCGGGATTGTCGAGCCGGCGAACTCCCCGGAAGTAGGTTTCCCCGGGCGTACCGCGGATGTCGAGTGACCCGGCGACGCCGAAAAAAGACTGCGTGAAGCTCCCGGGGGCCAGCGCGATCAACTCGTCGATGTCGCGCATGTTGAACCGGTCCATCATTTCCGAACTGACGGTCGAAACGGACCTCGGCGTCTCCAAGAGCGACTGGTCGAAGCCGAAGACGGTCTTCACGGCTTCTCCAGGAAGGCTGCCCAGATCGCCGACCACCACGATCTCCTCGATGGTGCCCGAAGTATCCTGGACCTGGGTCTCGTCTGCCGCCACGGCAACAGCGCACGCCGTCATGGCCAGGATCGCAGTCGCCCGGAAGGCGCCGGCTGTGGGGCGTTTCCCGGTGCGTTTGGTCATTGTCCTGCCTGCAGTTTCGTTCACTTGCGCTTCACGCAGTAGACCGCCGATCATCCTCTGGCGTCCGAAGACCTGGGATTTGGAAAGAATGCCGCAACTCTATCTGATTCGGCACGGCCAGTCGGAAAACAATGCGCGCGCTGGCGAGAGTCCGCGAACGGCGGATCCCGGGCTGACGCACACCGGCCAGGTGCAGGCCGTGAGGTTGGCGTCGCACCTGACCCGCGAGGCGGACAGCACGGATGTCCGGGACGGGCTTGTTGGAGAGGGCGGCTACCGGATCGGCAGGCTCTTCTGCAGCCCGATGCTGCGGGCACTCCAGACCGCCCTGCCCATCGGCGAGGCACTGGGTCTGTCTCCGCAAGTCTGGGTGGACACCCATGAAGGTGGCGGCGTCTGGCTCGATCGGGAGGACGGCCGCGGCCGGGTGGGCGACGGTGGCTTGACCCGGACGGAGATGGCGACCCGGTTCCCCGGATTCGAGATTCCCGACGCCGTCACTGGCGACGGTTGGTGGAACCGGACGTTCGAACTGAGGGAGCAGCTTGTCGCCAGGGCAGCGCAGGTGGCGCGCGACATTCGGGACATGGTGCCGCGCGCGACGGGTCGCATAGCCATGGTCAGCCACGGGACTTTTCTCAACCTGCTCGTGCAGCACCTCGTGTTCGGCACTCACGTGCCGGGCTGCCGATTCAGCTGCCACAACACTGCAATCAGCCGCCTGGATTTCGAGGGGGACCGCCTTATGGTCCGCTACCTGAACCGGGTGGATCACCTGGACGACGACCTGGTGACCTGAGGGGCACAAGGAACGTCGTAATCCAGTATTCCTGCGAGTGCCGGACGAATTGGGGGTACCGAGCCCGCAATGATCGGGCCGGCGTCGTCAGCCGCCGTCCTGATCGGGACCGGGCATTTCGTCCGTATGGCGCGCGTGCTGTTCCATTACCCGCATTCGGGTGTCGGAACCGGCCATGGTGGTCTGGATGGTCGCAATTCCCACTTCCACCGAGCGCAGGCGGTCGTCGAGCCTGTTGACGCGATCATCGAGTCGGTTGATGTCATTGCCGAGTTCCATGCGCAGGTTCTGGATGTCACTGCTGAGTTCGGTGCGCACATTCAGGATGTCGTTGCCGAGACGCGAATGCGCTGTTTGCATCATGGTACCGAGCGTCAGCGCGATCGTGAGCATGGTGGTAAGCACGGCGACGGTCTTGCCGTCGAGCCAATTTGGCATGGTGTGACTGCTCTTGCGTGGGTGCATGACGAACTGCCCGAATACCGGAACCCGACCTTGCCTGAAGCGAATGCGGCTTGCCACGGGACAATACCACCTGTGCCCGTGCGAGATCTCTCAATTTGCCCGCCGCGATGAGTGGTCCCCGGGCGGGTCGCTGTGCACACCGCGAGTTGCGGGTCAACCGTCGCGCAGACCGGAAAGGGTGTCTGCGGGCGCAATGGCCTCTGGATCGATTACCAGGTGCAGCAGCGCGGGAGCGCGGGCTTCTCGCGCCCGTGTGAACGCGGCGGGGAAATCGCGGTCGCGCTCGACCCGTTCGCCGTAGGCCCCGCAGGCGCGCGCCAGCGCGGCGAAATCGGGATTGGCAAGCGACGTGGCGTGAACCCGTCCCGGAAACGCCCGTTCCTGGTGCGCCCGGATGGTGCCGTACATGCCGTTGTCGGCCACCAGTACGATGACGTGCGCATCGTGCTGGGCGGCGGTGGCGAGTTCCTGCCCCGTCATCTGGAAGCAGCCGTCGCCGGCGAAGCAGACGACGGTGCGTTCCGGCCGGCGCAGCTTGGCCGCGATGGCGGCGGGGAGGCCGTAGCCCATGGAGCCGGAGGTGGGCGCCACCTGCGTGCCGAACCGGCGGAAGCGATGGAATCGGTGAATCCACGCCGAGTAGTTGCCGGCGCCGTTGGTCACGATCATCTCCGGGTCGTCGACGTCGCGCAGCGTGGCCATGACATGCCCCATGGTCAGTGTTCCAGGTGACGGGTGCGGCAGCTTCGACCACTCGAGATAGCCCGCGTGCAGGCCGCCGACTTGCATCGGACGTTCGCCGCGCGCCTGGCTCGCGCGAAGAAAAGGCCCGGGCCGCGCCTGGATCGCCAGTTCCGCCGGGTGTACGCGCCGCAGTTCCCGGCGGTCCGGGTGGACGTGGACTACGGGCGTTCCGGGGGCGGGCAGGGCGTAGGACTGGCTGGGTATTTCCGAAAACCGCGTGCCCAGGAGGACCAGGAGGTCGGCTTCCTCCACGGCGCGGCGCAGTGCCGGATTGAGTCCGATACCGATGTCTCCCGCGTAGTGGGGATGCGCGTGGTCGAACAGTTGCTGGCGCCGGAACACGCAGGCCACGGGCACGCCGGCGGTCTCGGCGAAGACCGCGAGCGCCGCAATGTCCCGAGCGCGCCAGAGCGAGCCGCCGACCACCACCAGCGGTCGCCTGGCGGCCTGGAGACGGGCGTCGAACTCCCGCACCACGGTGGTCTCCGGCGGGTCGTCCTTGACCTCAACGCGAGCCGGTGAAGGTGAGGTGCAGGCATCGCTCAGCATGTCTTCCGGGAGGGAGATCACGGTCGGACCCGGCCGATCCGACAGGGCGATGTGGAAGGCCCTCGCGACCTCGTCGGGGACCCTCTGCGCGTCTGTCACCTCGACGGCAGATTTCGCCATGCCACCGAAGAACTTCGCGAAGTCCAATTCCTGAAAGGCGTCGCGGCCCTTCGCCCCGCGCGCGACCTGGCCTGCGAACAGGACCAGGGGCGTCGAGTCCTGCTGCGCGACATGAACGCCGGAACTCGCGTTGGTGGCGCCGGGCCCGCGGGTGACGAAGACGACGCCGGGGCGCCCGGTCAGCTTGCCGTCCGCCTCCGCCATCATGGCGGCGGCGCCCTCCTGCCGGGCGACCACGGTTTCGATGGACGAGTCCCGCAGGGCGTCGAGCACGTCGAGATAGCTTTCTCCGGGAACGCAGAAGACCCGGTCGACACCCTGGATTTCGAGACCCTCGACCAGCGCGCGGGCGGCTGTGCGTGTCATTGTCCGGCTGCTCGTCATCCGCGGGTATGGTACAGGCAGCACTACGCGAGGATTCAATTCGTCGCCGGCTGGATTGCTATACTCGCGAAGCCCACTCGAGACAGAGCAAGTTGGAACCCCCCATGGGTAGCTGCCCAATCTGGAAGACCCCTACGGCGCCCTCGTCATTGCCAATTGTGTGCGCAGGGTCACCGAACGCTGTCGCGGCAGTCCGCCCACGGCGTTGAGCGGGTGAATCGGGTTTCTGGTCGCCCCGGCGATCGTCCTTGGGGCAATCGCGATCACCGTCCGGCCCATGTCCTTTGTTTCGCCCGTCCCGCACTCTGCGCCTCGATCGGTATTGCGCGCCGCCGTACAGCGCGCCCTGCCTGGTAACTGCAGGCCATGGAATCGAACCCTCCACTGTTGCTGATCGGGTATGCGGTCGGCGTATTCGCGGCCGCGATCATCGGAGGCAAACTCTCTGAACTGGCCAGGATGACGCACACGCGCATGCAGATCGTCATGAGCTTCGTGGCGGGGTTCATTCTCGGGATGGCCGTGTTTCACCTGCTTCCGCACAGCCTGGAGCGTATCGAGGGACATGAAGGCATCGTCGCAGCTGCCGGGTGGATGGTCCTGGGCATGGTCGTGATGGTCATCCTTCTGCGGGTATTCCAGTTCCATCAGCACGACCTGAGTGCCGAGGCGGTCGATCTCTACGATGGGCATGGGGACGGCCACCGACACGATCACGGCCACCCCGGCATCAGTTCGAGCAGCCTTCTCGGCATCGCGTTGGGGCTCAGCCTGCACACCGTGACCGAAGGCGTGGCCCTTGGCGCCAGTGTCACGATTGACGAAGGGCTGCTGCCCGGCCTCGCGGTGTTCATCGCCATCATGCTGCACAAGCCGCTCGATGCGTATTCCATCATTGGGATCATGCAAGCGGCCGGATACGATCGCCGCGCACGCAACCTGGCAAACGTCGCGTTTGCCTTGCTCTGCCCCCTGGTCGCCGCAGCGAGTTTCTGGGGTGTGGGCATGATGGGTCTCCCGGACGAAGTCACAGTCATCGGCTACACCCTGGCCTTTGCCGCCGGGGCTTTCCTGTGCATCTCCCTGAGCGATCTGTTGCCGGAAATACAGTTCCATAGCCATGACCGCGGCAAGCTCCTGTTGGCCTTCCTTGTCGGTATAGGTCTCGCGTATGGACTGTCCTTTGTCGAGGGGGGCACGGTCCACGAACTCGAAGCGCATTAGGAACGGACGGAGTCCGGGTACGCATCGGTTCCCGAGCGTCGGGAAGCCGGGTGATCTGATAGTATTGCGACCGTGTCGAGTCCGCCGTTGAACCGTCATCGCTTGCTGCAACGCTTGGCCTTGCTAGTGGCTGTGGCGCCTTTTCTCGGCCAGTCGGTGGCGGACGTTCACCTGCACCTCGATGAACACGAAGAGGAGGTCTGCACACTCTGTGCAATCTCCGATCCGGGACACCTCCTTGACGCTGATTGTGTTGACGGGGGACCGTTCCAATGGTGTCCGTCAGAGAGCGTGCCGGTGTTCTCGGCCATCCTCGCTCCCCGTCCGTTCGAGGTCTGCCGCCGCCGCGCCCCTCCCGTCTCCTTCTCCTAGACAACGCAAGCAGGTTCGTGCGGCCGCCCTCGCGGGTCGTGCGCGTATTCGTACATCTTGGAGACAGGTAATGAGCTGCAAGCAATTGTTTTTGCTGGGTATGGTGCCGTGGCTGGGGTCGGTCGCGTTCGCTGGAGAAGCTCCCGGGGAGGAAGAGCCGGGCGACCTCGAGGAGATCATCGTTTTGGGACATCCGCTGTCGGGCGCAGGGCTCGCCCAGGCCAGCGATGTTGTGTCGGGGGCGGAACTGGACCGCAAGGCGGCGGACAGCATCGGTGCGACAGTCGGCAACGAGGCGGGAATCCACAATAGTTCTTTCGGCGTCGCCGTTGGCCGGCCGGTCATCCATGGGCTCGACGGAGCGCGGGTGCGGATCATGGAGGATCGCATCGATACGCTGGATGTCTCCGTCACCAGCGGGGACCACGCCGTAACCGTCGACCCATACATTGCGAACCAGTTGGAAATACTCAAGGGTTCCAGCACCTTGCTGTACGGCTCGGGAGCGATCGGTGGTGTTGTCGACGTGCACACGGGACGAATACCGCACAACGCGTTCGACGGCGTCAGCGGCAGGCTGGACATCAAGTCGTCGGATAACGGCGACGGGAGGAACGGCTCGTTCCGCATGAACGGGGGTGCCGGGACGCTGAACTGGCACCTGGACGGATTCTCGCGCCGCGCGGGTGATTACGAGATTCCAGGCTTCGCCGCCTCCGCACGGGAACTCGCGGCGGAAGAGGAGGAACATCACGACGACGAGGAAGATCACGAGGAAGAGGAGCACCACGAGGAAGGTGAGGAGGAGCACGAACACGAGGAGGAAGAGGAGTTCTTCGGTGTACTGCCCGGCAGCGGTTTCGACGTGCAAGGAGGATCTGCCGGGTTCTCCCTCATCGGCGATGGTGGCTTCATTGTCGGTGTTTCCGTGAGCAAGATCGCGGCGGAGTACGGGATACCGGGACATGGCCATGAAGGGCACGGCCACGGCCATGACGACGATCACGAGGAAGAACATCACGAGGAAGAACATCACGAAGAAGGCGAGGAAGAGCATCACGCGGAAGAGGAAGAAGAACACCACGGAGAGGAGGGCACCCCCATCGCCGATCTGGACCAGACGCGGGTGGACTTCGAGGCGGCGGTCGCGAATCCGCTCCCGGGTTTCTCCAGCCTGAACCTGCGGTTCGGCGTGAACAATTACGCGCACAACGAGATAGAGCCGTCCGGAGAGATCGGTTCGGCGTTCGAGAACGATGCCTGGGAGGCACGGGGAGAGATGACCCACCACGTCGTGGGGGGATGGGAAGGCGTGGCCGGCGCGCAGATGGGCGACCGGCGCTTCTCCGTCGTCGGGGAAGAAGCCTTCACGCCGCCGGTGGACACGCGGACCTTCGGCGTGTTCTGGGTGGGGGAGCGGTCCTTCCCGGGGTTTCAACTCGAGTCGGGCATTCGCTTTGACAGCGTGGAACACGATCCCGCCGAAGGCGCCAGCAAGAGTTTCGGCGGCATCAGCGCCTCACTCGGCATGGTGATTCCGCTTGACGGCGACTGGACGGGCACCTTGCTCGCGGACTACTCCACCCGTGCGCCGGTGGGAGAAGAGCTCTATTCCAACGGCCCCCATTTCGCCACCCGAAGTTTCGAGATCGGGGATGCCGGGCTCGGCGAGGAGCGGGCGCTAAACCTCTCCGGAACATTGACCCGGCGCGGAGAGGGCTGGACAGTGCTCGGGACCGCATATCGCACGTCGTTTACGGACTTCATCTTCCAGGCGACGACGGGCGAGTACATGGAAGGCCTTGCCGTTCGGCAATTCAACCAGGCGGATGCGACATTCGCGGGACTGGACCTTGAAGCCTCGGTCGAGGTCGTCACCTGGGACGGGGGACAGCTCGAACTCAGTGGATTGTTCGATACGGTCTCGGCGAAGGTCGACGTGCAGGGTAACGATAATCTGCCGCGCATCCCGCCGGCCCGCGTGGGTGTTGGCATGGCGTTCACCAGGGGGCCGATTTCCGCACACCTCGACTACATGCGCGTGTTCAGCCAGGACGAGGCGGCCGATCTCGAATTTGAAACGGATGGCTACAACGATCTGCGCGCCCATGTCGGCTGGGATGTGGAAGTGGGCGACATGTCGGTCAGCCTGTATGTCCAGGGCAGGAACCTGACCGACGACGAGCAGCGAAAGCACACGTCGGTGGTGAAGGACCTCGTGCCCGAACCCGGGCGCACTGTCGAGTTGGGAGTCCGGATTCGCTATTGACCGGGGCCGCGTACGGCGCCTGGCCTTCCGCGTCTTCCTACGCGCTCAACGGTTTCTTCGGCGGGGGCGCGATGGTATAAGGCATCGGTTCATCCGCACGCCGTCGAAAGGAGCGAGGATTTCGGGTGCCCTGACGCTGCAGTGGGGCGAGGCGTATGGCACCGGGCATGATGCAAATACCAAGCGCGTATACCGAAGGCTATGCCAGGGCGCGTGTCCGCGATCCCGCTTTGGCCGACGTTTACCTGGAACACACCGGCATAGGCGACCCGGAGCTGGATCCTGTGATGGAGGAACTGGCTTCCCTGCCGCCGACAGAGCTACACCGTTTCGTCGGTGCCGGCATCGAACAGGAGCGCGAGATTCTCCGAGAAGCGCCCCAGCCGCTGCGGGAGTTCTTCGACAATCTGGAAGAGCCCCCCTGGCTCGATCATGAACGCTTTCGTCTGGGCAATCGCGCCTTCCACAAGAACGCCGACCTCATGCTGGTCGCGTTCGTGGCCGGAGTGCTCGTGGAAGGATTCTCGACGCTGATCGCAAAGTCCTTCAACATGACCGGCCGCGTGGCGCTGACCAACAGACGCCTCCAGCAAAACAACCGACAGTTGCTCGACATCTTCATGCCGGGTGGCCTACGCAGGGACGGCGATGGCTGGAAGCTGTCCACCCGGGTTCGCATCGTTCACGCCCGGATCAGGGCCCTGCTGGCAAAATCTGACGATTGGCGGCACGAAGCCTGGGGTGTGCCGGTCAGCGCAGCGCACCTCGGTCTGGCCATTTCCGTCTTTTCCAAGCGCCTGCTGGATTATTCATCCCTGCTGGGGGCGGATTTCGGAGAGGAGGAAAGGGCGAGTGTCCTCGACGTATGGCGCTACGCCGGATATGTCATGGGGATACCGGAGTCGATTCTCTACACCGATGGTGCGTCGGCGCAGAGGGTCTACACCGTCGGTTTCGAGTGCGAGCCGCCACCGGATGCCGATTCGGCGATAATGGCGACCGCGTTGATTCGAGCCATCCCGGGAGTGGCGGACATAACGGACCCGGCCGAAAAGGAGAAGGTTCTGGACCTGGCATTCCGCCTGTCGCGGGCGCTCATCGGGAAGCGGCTCGCCGACAGTTTCGAGTATCCGAGTAAATCCACTGTGGGAACCTTGTTCCTTTTCCGGGCGAGACATCGTCTCCAGAGGTTCTTGAAGCGGGAGCATACCGTCAGGTCGGGGAACTTTACGCAGCTTCTGCAAATCTCGGCGTATGACGAGGCCGGATTGAGCTACAGGTTGCCCGATCATGTCCGCGCCTCGAAATCGAACCCCTGGTAAGCCATCGGCCCCAACGTCACCAGTATGTCCAGGTCCAGAAAATCTCATTCCGCTGCCGGACCGCGTGCGGCCGTCCAGACGCGGCCCCGCCAGACGCGTGACCTTCGCAATGGCTGAAGCGCAAACCCTCATCGATCGCTACGGCGACTTCGTCCTGCGCCGTCGGTGGCCTGTCGTCGGTCTCGCTGCCCTCCTCATGCTGGCGATGACGGCGGGCGTGCCGCGCATCGGCGTCACCAACGACCACCGCATCCTGTTCGATGAAGGCAACCCGCAACTCGCCGCACTCGAAGCCCTGGAGGAGACCTTCTCCGAATCCAAGACGGCGCTCATCGCCATCGCGCCCAGGGACGGCTCGGTGTTCACCCGCGAGGCGCTCGGCGCCATCGAGGAACTGACCGAAGCCGCCTGGCAGGTACCTTACTCCACGCGCGTCGACTCCCTCACCAACTACGACCACAGCGAAGCGTTCGAAGACGACCTCGCCGTCGAGCCGCTGGTCTACGACGCGCCGGGCCTGAGCGATGCCGATCTCGGGCGCATCGAGGAGATCGCCCTGAACGCCGTCGAGATCGCTGGCCGGCTGGTTTCCCGCGACGGGCACGTAGGGGGATTGGCGATCTATTTCGCGCTGCCCGAGGACGCCGACGCGGCAGTGGTGGAGATCACCGACCATCTCGATCTGCTGCTGGACGAAGCCCGGGAAAGCCATCCGGATATCGCCTATTACGCGACCGGCGACATCGTGATGAACCGGGCCTTCGCCGATGCCACGAAGAGCGACCTGGAGACTCTCACTCCGGTCGTGTTCCTCGTCATCCTCGTCGCCACCATCGCGCTGCTGCGCTCGGTACTCGCGACCATCGCCGTGATGCTGACGCTCATTTTCACGATAAACACGACGATGGGCGTCGCCGGATGGATCGGCACGGTGTTCAGCCCGATCAACGCGGGCGTTCCCATCATCGTCATGACCATCGCCGTCGCGGACTCGATCCACATAGTGACCACTGTCCTGGCGGGGCTGCGCCGGGGCCTGGAAAGGAACGTGGCGATCGCGGAGTCGCTGCGCAGCAACATGAATCCCGTGTGCCTCACGTCCGTGACGACAGCCATCGCCTTCCTCAGCCTGAACGCCTCGGATTCGCCCCCGTTCCACATTCTCGGCAACCTCGTGGCATTCGGCGTGATTTGCGCCCTGCTGTTCTCGGTGACATTGCTGCCCGCCGTGCTGTCGATCCTGCCCCTGCGCACACGCGCGGCGCGCGAGGAGGAGGAAAAGCCGGACTATTTCGATCGATTCGCCGACTTCGTCATCGAACGCCGCAGGGTCCTGCTCGTCTCCGTCTCCCTCGGCACCATCGTCCTGGTATCCGGCATCTGGCGCATAGAACTGACCGACAACTGGACGAAGTACTTCGACGAGCGTTACGAGTTCAGGCGCGATACGGACTTCATCATCGCGAACCTGACGGGGCTCGAATCCCTCGAGTACCCGCTCGATGCGGGGAGCGAAGGCGGTATCACCGATCCGGACTACCTGCGTACGGTCGACGCGTTCGCCCGGTGGTTCCGGGAGCAACCGGAAGTCAGCTACGTACAGGCGTTTCCGGACATCATGAAACGCCTCAACAGGAACATGCACGGCGACGACCCGGCTTACTACCGGCTGCCCGAAGACGCCTCGCTGGCCGCGCAGTACCTGCTGCTCTACGAGCTTTCGCTGCCATTCGGCCGGGACCTCAACGACCGCATCGACATTGCCAAGTCGGCAACCCGCATGACCGTTGCGACCCGCGGCAACCTGACGGCGGAGGACCAGCGCCAGCTCGATGCGAGGGCGCAACGGTGGCTGCACGACAACGCGCCCCGGCTTGCGACGGAGGCGACGGGTTTCAGCATGACTTTCGCGCACCTGTCGCAGCGGAACATCGAGAGCATGCTCCGCGCCACGATCATTGCCATGGCCCTGATTTCGCTGATCCTGGTCTGGGTCCTGAAAAGTCCCCGCCTCGGTATCGTCAGCCTGGTGCCCAACTTCATTCCCGCGGCGATGTCGTTCGGCCTTTGGGGGTACCTCGTCGGCCAGGTGGGTCTTGCGGGTTCCGTGATGACCGCCATCGCCTTCGGCATCGTCGTCGATGACACGACGCACTTCCTGACCAAGTACCAGAGGGCCCGCCGCGATGGACTCGCCGCGGCCGACGCCGTTCGCACGACCTTCCGCGCGGTTGGCAAGGCGCTGTGGACGACGACCGCGGTGCTGGCGGCGGGATTCCTGGTATTCGCTTCCTCCGGCTTCGAAGTCAGTTGGGCGCTCGGCCTCCTGGTCACGATCACGATCCTGTTCGCGCTTCTCGCCGATTTCCTGCTGCTCCCGCCGCTGTTGATGGCCATTGATGGCAGCGTACTGCCAAGGAGAAAACAATGATCCGCGTCCGCGCTTCGATTCGGTCGGCGCAATTCCTGACCCTGATCCTGTTCGTTGGCCCGGGCGGTGTGCCCGTCTCGGCGTCGGAGGGCGCAAGCCCCGAGGAGGCTGGCCTTGCGCTGGCGCGTGCAGCCCGCGAAGCCAAGCTGGGATTCGGCAATTTCACCGCGAGCCAGACCATGGTCCTGCGCAACAAGCAGGGGCGGGAGAGCCGGCGCGAACTCCGCGTGAAGGTGCTGGAGGTCGAAGACGACGGGGACAAGAGCATGTTCGTCTTCGATCAGCCGCGCGATGTCGAGGGAACCGCCCTGCTCATCTATTCGCACAGGGAAGCGGCGGACGAACAGTGGCTGTACCTGCCTGCGCTCAAGCGCGTCAAGCGCATCAGTTCAGCCAGCCGGTCCGGTTCCTTCATGGGCAGCGAGTTCGCCTATGAGGACATGAGCGCGCAGGAAGTGGAGAAGTTCACGTACCGGTATCTGCGCGACGAGCAATGCGGCGATGGTGGCGATGGCGAAACACTGACGTGCGCGGTGATGGAGCGCTTTCCCGTCGACAAGCGGTCGGGGTATCTCCGGCAAGTGGTCTGGCAGGACCGCGACGCGCAGCGCCTGTGGAAGGTCGAGTACTACGACCGCAAGAACGCGCACCTGAAGACGCTCACGGTGCGCGACTATCAGATCTACCTGGACAAGTACTGGCACGCGGGCGAGATGGCCATGGTCAACCATCTCACGGGCAAGAGCACGGTATTGAACTGGTCGGATTACCAGTTCGGAAACGACCTTGATGCTGGCGACTTCAGCCAGACAGGGCTCAGGCGGGTCCGCTGACTTCGGGTTGAAGTGCTCGGGCAACGCTCCGGGGCAGGGCATTTGGCGGAAGCCGGCCGGGTGGTATCTGGCCGGCCGGCATGGTCAGAGCAGCCCGCGGCGCACGGCAAGCCAGATTTTTCGCGTCTGTGTCAGGCGGACCGGTTCGTCGAGCCTCTTCCAACCGCGGGCCCGCAGTTTCTCAAGCGTCTCTCGGTACACCGCCATCATGACGGCAGCGGGCCGCATGCGGCGTGACCGGAGTTCTTTCATCAGCGTGTCGACCTCGTCGTAGTGCGCGCTGGCGAGTTCCGCCAGTTCCGAGCAGACATCCCCGAATCGGGGATGCACGAATACGTCGTCGAGCGGACTGGTCGCGATGCCGTGTTTTTCGAGCAGGTCGAGCGGCACGTAGAGCCGCTGCAGACCGGCATCTTCCTTGAGGTCGCGCAGGATATTCGTCAACTGGAACGCATTCCCGAGCGCACGGGCGATGCGCGGTCCCGGCTCCCGGGGCACACCGAAGGCATGGATCGACAACAGGCCGACGGCGCCCGCGACATTGCGGCAGTAACGCAGCAGGTCCTCCATCGTGGGCATCCGCACGGTGGCCGCCGCATCCGTCTCCATGCCGTCGATGACCGCGCAGAATTCGTCTTGCGGCAGGTCGAAGCGCCGAACCGGGTCCAGCAGTGCCCGGGTTGTCGGGCGCGTGGGTTCGCCGGCATAGAGCCGGCGGATTTCCTCCCGCCAACCGGCTAGCGCGCGTCTCTTGTCGGCGAGGTCTCCGGGTTCGTCCGCGATGTCGTCCACTTCCCGGCAGAACGCGTATATGGCAAACATCGCGCGCCTGCGCTCCTCCGGCAGGATACGCATGCCCCAAAGGAACGATGAACTCGACTGCGCGACAATCCGGTTGACGTGAACCAGTGGATCCGGCCCGTTCCCGGACGGATCGAGGGCGGCCTTCATGGCGCTACGCGCCCGGGCGCAAGGGGAAGGCGATTCGGAACGTAACCCGCTTGATGCCGTTCTTGAATCACAAGGCGAACATGGCGGAACGGGATGGGGAGGTCAAGGCTTTTCCGACTGCCGGTGAGAGGAACAATTGAGTCCATCCGATCTGCAGCAACAGACTGTCTGGCTGAGGGTCTCGACCAGCGCCAGGGCTGCGGCTCGCATCATTGTCCAGTGACGTGATCGTCGTGAGCGATAGCACAACCGTGCGACTCAGAAGGCTCTCTGGTACAGTCGGACGGCCACCTACGGAACGGGAGTCGGCTGCTGGCGCGGCCGAGTCGATAGCACAGGATGATCGCCGCACGCCGGCGCGTAGCTGAAGCACACCAAAAGACAATGAGATGCGTAGGCGCACAGGTTATCTGATAGCCGCCGCCTTGGTTGTTGGGTCCGTCGGCGTGGCCACGTTGCTCGTGTCACTCGCGCCCGAGCCTTCGACTCGGCCGCCGCCATCCCAGCTACCTTATGCGGACGTCGCAAAAATCGTCGCTGGCGCCGGACCGATTCCGGTGTATGGGGCGGGGTCCGTGCGGCCTAGCGTCGAAGTCGATATTGCTCCCCAGGTCGGCGGCCGGGTGGTTTGGGTGGACCCCGGTTTCCGCAGCGGTCTTCCGGTTGACGAAGGTCAAACGCTGTTCCGCATTGAGGAGGCGGATTACGAATACCGCATGCGGGCGGCGGAGGCTGCCCTGGCGGCGCGGCGGGTAGCGCTCCTTGAAGCTCGTGAGGACGCCGAGATCGCCCGCGCCGAGCACACGCGCATTGCCGAAAGACGCCCCGACGAGGCTGCGGCCGAGCCCAGTCCGTTGGCCCTGCGAATTCCTCAGCTGGAAGCAGCGGTGGCCGCGGTGAAGCGGGAGGAGGCCACCTTGGCGCAAGCTTCCCTGGAATTGTCGCGTACCCGGGTCACCGCACCATTCGATGGCATTGTGCGCGACGAATCCGTAAACATGGGACAGTTGTTGACGGCCGGGCAACCGGTCGGGAAATTGTTCTCCTCGGATGCGGTGGAAGTGGTGGTCTCCCTGTCTGACACGACCGCTGCGTTGATTCCCCGGCTCTGGGAGTCGGGAGCGGACGTCGAGGCGCCCACTGCGGTTCGGGTGTTTGCCGAGTACGGCGAGGGTCGTTACGTCTGGCAGGGTTACGTGGACCGGGCCAATGCATCCATTGACGTCGAGACGCGGACCATCGATGTGATCGTGCGGGTGCCGGACCCGCTCTCGGCGGGGACCCCCGTGGGGTTCGTGGGCAGCTCCGTCTCCAGCCCGCCGCTCCTGGTGGGCAAGTTCGTGGAAGTGGCGATAGACGGGATCGTGCCTGAGCGCTACTTCAGGATACGCCGCGCCGCGCTCCAGGCTGACAACGAGATCTGGACGGTGGGCATCGATGGCACCGTTGGCATCGTGCCCGTTGAGGTTCTGCAGCGCCTGGACGATGAGGTCTTCGTGACGGGTGAGCTGGAAGATGGACAGGCGGCTGTCACGGGCGGCCTCCGGTACGCCACGAACGGCATGACGGTACGCACCAGTTCTGCCGCAACCCCATGATCTTGAGCGATACCTGCCTGGGTAGTACCCGGCGTCACCCCCGTGACGATTCGTCTCGTCGGTTGGCACCTGCCGCGCAATGCTAAGGAACCTCCTGGATTTGCCTGGCCGGGTCAGGCGCGCTTATCGGCGTTGGTCTGTTGACAGCCGGCTGGACCGCCTGAACAGCTGGTTCGACAGGCGCGAACCGGGAGATGCCGGTGGGCGGGCCTACGACCACGCCGAAACGGTGCGGGACTACTATGACCTTTGCCATGAGTTCATGGAATTCGGCTGGGGTGAATCCCTGCACTTTGCGCCGCTTGTCCCCGGGGAGACGCTGGAGGATGCGGTTGTGCGGCATCAGCGGCTCATGATCGGCAAGCTTGAACTGAAAGAGGGCATGCGGGTGGTGGATGTCGGTTGCGGTGTCGGTGGCCCGATGCGTCGAGTCGCCCGCGAGGCTGGTGTCACCGTTGTCGGCGTCAACATCAACGAACACCAGCTGGCCCAGGCGAAATCGAAAAATGTCGAAGCCGGGGTGGACCACATGGCGGAGTACGTGAGATGCGACTTCATGGACATGGGCGTATTGGAAGCCGATGCCTTCGACGCCGCCTACGCCATAGAGTCCACATGCCACGCGCCGGACAAGGCCGGGGCATTTGCCGAGATATACCGGCTGCTGAAGCCGGGTGCCCTGTTCTGGGGGCAGGAGATGTGCTTGACCAACGCCTTCGATCCGAGCGATCCCGATCACGTCTCGACTAAGGAAGAACTGATGCGCGGTATCGCGTTGAACCACATTGCGTCCTTCGGGGAAGTTGACCGGGCGCTTGAGGCGGTGGGATTCGAAGTGGTAGGAGCGGCGGACCTGGGCGCCAACGGCGGGCCGACCGCGTCATGGTGGGGACCCATGGAGAGCCGCACCGGCTCGTTCCGAAATTTCATCGGAAGGACGCCATGGGGCCGCAAGGCGATAGGCGTGGCCATCCGGCTTGCCGAGGCCGTGCGGATATTCCCGCGTAATTCCCACAAGGTGATTCAGTTCATGGACCAAACTGCAGACGCCTACGTGCGCGGTGCGAAGGCGGGGATCTTCACGCCGCTGTATTGCTTCCTGGCTCGCAAACCCATTGCTCGACCCACCGGGGACGAGGATCCTCCAGGCGAAAACGCCACGGGATGACTACACCGGATGACTAGGGCGCGCTTGTCGCGGTACTTCCCTGTTCAACAGCCGAGGACAGGGTTTCGCGGCGCGACACCAGACGCAGGCGGGCCGAATACAGTGCGGGCACCAGCAGCATGAGTATGGACGTTGTTGCAAGGATGCCGAAGCCAAGGGACGCCGCGAAGGGCAGCAGGAACTGCGCCTGGATTGCCCGTTCCAGGATAAGAGGCGTGAAGCCGAGAAACGTGGTGACCGAAGTGAGCAGTATGGGTCGAAAGCGGCCCTTGGCGCCTTCGACGATCGCCTCCAGCGTGGGACCGCGGTCCTTTATGCGCTGGTCGATGAAGTCGATCATGACCAGGGAGTCGTTGACCACCACCCCGCTCAGCCCCAGGAATCCCATGATGGCTGTGGTACTGAAGGCGATCCCCATGATCAGGTGGCCAAAGATGATCCCGACGAGCCCGAACGGGATCACCGCCATGATGATGAAGGGTTTCGTGTAAGAACGCAGGGGAATTGCGAGCAACACGAAAATCATGAACATGGCCAGCACAAACCCGCGATACAGTGCGCCCAGGGATTGCAGTTGTTGCTGTTGCTCGCCGCCGAACGTGTAGGTCAGGTCGGGGTCCGAGGCAGTGAGTTCGGCAAGGATCGTGTCCCTCAGCACGGTGTTGGCTTCGGCGCTCGAGATCACCGCCAGGTCCACGTTGGCGGTGACGGTTACGACGCGTTGCCCGTCCCTGCGCTTGATGGCGGGTGGCGACGTGCCGGACTTCAGCACCGCGACCTGGCTTAACGGAACTTCCGTCCCGCTCGGCGTGAGGATCAGGTAGCTTTCGATATCGGTGATGGCGTTGCGTTCGTCGGCGGGCAGGCGCGCATAGACGCGAACCTCTTCCCGGCCGCGCTGTACCCGCAGCGCTTCCACGCCAAAAAACGCGGCCCGCGACTGCCGCGCCAGATCTTCCACCGTGAGCCCCAGGGTGTCCGCTTCCGGTCGTAGTTCAAGCTGGATCTCCCGAACGCCTGGCGCGTGATCGGAGCGCACGTCGAATACGCCCTCTATCCCGCGAAGGCCGTTCGCCACGGTGGTCGCGATCTGGACCAGGCGATCTGGGTCCGGATGCGAAAGCACGGCCTCGACGGGATTGCCGAGGTTGATGACCTGGCCGCTGAAAGAGATGCCGCGCACATGCGGCATGTGGCCCACTTCCTCGCGCCAGGCCTGCGCCACTGCTTCCGTGGAGACCTCGCGCTGCTGGGACGCAATGAGCTTGAAATCTATGGCGGCGAGGTTGGCTTCCGGATTCAGCGTGGGTTGCGGAGCGAGACCGCCGCCCTCGACACGCGGCGGCTCGCCGACGGTCAGGGTTACTCCAGACAGCAAGGGGGGCTCGCCCTCGGGGCGCTCTCGTGAGAATCGTTCGATGACCCGCTTGCCAGCGGCTTCGACTTCCTTCGCAACTTCGTAGGTTCGCTGCGCGGTTGTGCCTTCGGGCATCTCCAGGCTCGCCGACACGAAATCTCCCTCTACCGTATCGGCGAACTTGGATGGGACGATTCCCGCAGGCAGGAGCGATACGCTCAGGATGAGCAATCCGATAGCGCCCGCGATGGTTATCGCAGGTTGGTCCGTAGCGAAACGCAGCGCTCGATCCAGCGGGCCGTGCATGAACCGGTTGAGGCCCTGGTCGACCAGCCCTTGCGTGCGTGCGAAGAATCGGTCGACCGCGTTCTTCGGTTCCCAGTCGGGTCCGTGCAGGTGGGACAAGTGGCTGGGGAGGATGAATAGCGATTCGAAGAGAGAGATGAGCAGCATTGCGATGATGATGATCGGCAATGCGCGCCATATTTCGCCGATGCCTCCAGGTATGAAGAGGATCGGAGTGAACGCTGCGATGGAAGTGAGAACGGCGAAGATCAGCGGCACCTTGATCCGGCGCGTGCCCCGAATGGCGGCAACAACGCCCGGCGTGCCCTGCTTGCGCTCCAGGTGGATGTGCTCGGCGACCACGATGGCGTCGTCGACGATGATGCCGATGGCAAGCACGAACACCAGCAGGGAAACGGGGTTAAGCGTGATGTCAAGGACCAGCATCACCGCCAGCGCGCCGACAAACGAGGTCACCAGGCCTGCGACCACCCATATGGCGAGGCGGAGTTCCATGAATAGCGACAGCGCGATAAAGACAAGGAGCAGTCCGAGGAGTCCGTTCTTGAGAAGCAGATTGACGCGCTCCGAATAGACCTGGGACTCGTCGTTCAGGATCTCGAGGTTTACGCCCGGCGGCAGGGACGGAACGATGGCATCGGCGACGTGTTGATGCACGGCCGTGGCGACATCCATCACCTGTTCGCCCTCGACGCGATAGACCTCGACGAACGCGGCCGGCTGGTCCTGATGCCGGACGATCAGATCGATGTCCTGGAAGACGTCGCCCACATCGGCAATGTCGCCCAGGGTCACGGACGTTCCGTCGTTGCGGCTGAGGACAACGACTTCCTCGAAATCGTGTTGATCGTAGCGCTGTCCTATCGTACGGACGCGCACCTGGGCATCGCGCGTGTCAATGCTCCCGGCGGACAGGTCGAGAGAGCTGCGGCGAACCGCATCCGCGATGTCCGAAAGCGTCAGCCCAAGGGCGCGCAGTTCGCGCAGGGGCACGTCGATCGAGATCTCGTAGTTCCGCACACCGGTGGTTTCGACCAGTGACACGGTGGGAAGCGAAGCGATGTCGTCTTCGATCTGGTAAGCCAACTCCTTCAGCGACCGCTCCGAGATGTCGCCGTACACAACGAGGCGCATGATGCTCTGACGGCTGGTCATTTCCCGGATTTCAGGACGCTCGGCCCCGGCCGGAAACGATTGGATCCGCGCAACCGCGGATTCAATCTCGGCCAGGGCCTCGCTGATGTCCGTGCCGGACTTCAGTTCGATGCGAACCGATGCGATTCCCGGGGCGGCGAGGGACTTCACGGCGATGACGTCGTCCAGGGAACTCACCTGCTCCTCGACCCTTGCGATGATCGACTCCTCCACCTCGTGGGGGCTGGCACCGGGATAGGCCATGGAGACTTCGATGTGGTTGAAGCGGATCGCGGGCCACGACTCGCGCTCCAGTCCGGTGAGCGACACCAGACCCGCGGCCAGGATTGCGAACATGAAGAGATTCGCCGCAACCCGGTTGCTCGCCATGTAGGCGATTGGACCGCCGGGCTCTCCTCGGTAAACGTCGTCCATGCTCACTGTCGGCGGGCGGTTGCGGCACCGATGGTCACGCCTTGGGTGACGAACCCGATGCGGTTGCTAATCAATGTCATCTCGTCGCCGCCGCTGCAGGGCCCACAGGCCCTCGATACCGCCCGCCGTCTTGGGGCATCCCCTAGCGCCATGAAGCCCGCCGGCCCTTCGGGCGCGTCGTGTTTCACCCCAGCCCAAGCCCGCCTACGGCCGTGCGCCTTGATCGGCACTACGTGCCGTTCTACGCGCACGGCCCTAGACCGGGTTCCTGACTTCTGCCACGCGGAACTTCAGCTTCTTGTCGGGCGCGGCCGTCGGGAACGGGTTGATCCCGAGCCGGTAGTCCGCGGGCACGATCTCCAGCCTGACGTGGTGGGCTATCATCAGCAGGTTCACGACCATCTGAAGCTCCAGCCACCGGTGCCCCAGGCAAGTGTGCGTGCCGAGTCCATACGGCGCATAGGCCCCGGGGGCCATGTGCTCTTCCCGGTCGGGCAGGTAGCGATCGATATCGAACTTGAGCGGATCCTTGAACAGCTTCCCCGAGTAGTGTGGTGCGGTGTGACAGATAAGCAGCCGCGTTTGCGGAGGTATCTGGAAACCGTCCACCACGCACTGGTTCATCGCCGTTCTCAACTGCCAGGGAATCACGGGATACAGGCGTTCCGACTCGAGAAAAATCCGATGCGTTACGTCCACGCTTTCGCGGGTGAATTCCGAAGCCTGCGGTTCGTGCCCGTTTCCGAATAGCGCATCTGCCTCCCGCCGGACCGCCTCGTGCAGTTCCGGTTGGCGAACCATCGCGTAGGCGGCGAAGCCAAGCGAACTGCCGAGATACAGGCTGGCGACCATCGCTGCGACGAACGGAAACACGATATCCGTTTCTGGCAGGAACTGCGGATCGGTCCGATGCAATTCGAGAATATAGTCGGCGATGTCCGGTGGCTTGCCGTCCCTTTGCGCTGGCGTGTGCGACTCGTGGATCGCCTGATGAAGCCTCGCTACGTGCTTTCGTCCCCGCTTCATCTTCGGTGTCCGCATCAGGAATTTCGGCAGGGCGCCCTGAACATAGGTGATGAGGGCGCGATGCTGGTAGGCCAACAGTTCGTCGGCATAGTGGCTGCAATCCACGCCCATGGTCAGGTGGGAGACCTGGCTGCTGACGGCGCTCTGGAAGGTCTTGGTCGCTTCGAGCACGTCGCCTTCCTTCCAATGGCCGATGCTGTCTTTGCCGAGGCTGAAGAGTTCCGGCAGTCTTTGCGCGAGCAGAGCGCGGGAATATCCGCCCCGCAGGGACTTGCGCATCTTGTGGTGTTCGGCGCCGTCCATGCCGGGCATGGTGCGGGAAGCTCCGAAGGCCCCTGCGAAATTGTCGATGTAGTCCTTTGACCGCAGATAGAACCGCCCGTGCTTGTTGACCCATTGGTTGGCGTTGGCACCCATCAGGGCGACGAGGCGCTGTCCGCCCATCCGAAAGGGGACTTCGACCACGGAGCCGTACTTCTCGTAGATTCCCCACATCGCCTTGGGGATGTTGCCCGTGCGGAAGTCGCGGTGTCGCAGAATGTCGATGATCCGGAGTTTGGGGATGGGCTTTGTCGGCAGGGTCCGGCGCGTCAGGGGCCTGTAGGCGCTTTCCGTGACCGCTTCGGATACGGTGCGCCCCACCAGGTCCAGTTTCGAGAGCGTCTCGATACGCTCGATGTTCTCCTCGTAGTCCTCCTCCGACAGGAGGAGCTTGAAGCCGTCGCATGTATGCATGAGCCCGATCAGGATCGCGTCGCGAGGATCCGGAATCTCGTCGTTCAGTATCGTGTTGAGGATCCTCGCCTTGGCCTCCAACCGCGTTGTGCCATTGGTGGACGGGTAATTGCCCGAACGGGATACCTGGCGGGATAGCGTCCAGAAACCGCCGGTCTCGTGGTCGAGTATTCCCTTCTCTACCAGTCGATCAAGCGCCACGGTGACGATGTCTTCGGAGCGGGCGGCACTGCGCTCGATCCAGTATTGTGGGGACGATGTCCCTTTCGCCTCGCTGATCTCCGCCAGCGTCGGGTCAAGCAGCTCGTCCCCGGTTGGCGTGGCATCGACGAGATACAGCGCCTGCAGGTCGGTGTCGATTCGATGCTCGAGTGCGAGGTCGGCGACGACTGTGCCCGCCATTACGCAGGCGAAGTCCCAGCCGGGAACCATTTCCAGGTACCCGCTCTCCTCGTTGAGCATCAACAGGATCAGCTCTTCAGTGAGGCGCATGGACAAGGATTCCGGCATGGCGCTATCCCGTGGAACCGTAGCGCTAATCAGCGCCCTTCGACTTCTGGCCTGGCAGACTGCAGGACTTGGGGCGGTGGCGCCAAGATCGACGAGTCGCGGGTAGGCCGTGGGCGGGGGTGAAACATGGCACCCCGGAAATGCCGGCGGATTTCATGGCGCTGGCGGTAGCTTCCTGAATCACAAGGCGAAGATGGCGGAACGGCAAGTGAAGGTCAAGGGTTACCCAGGTTCCCGGCACCGCCGACGGCGCGGTGCAGCGCCAGTCGTGCATATCCGAGTTCGCGTTCGCCGGCGGCCCGGGCGGACTTCGCGCCCAGCATCATCTGCGACGCGGCCAGGTAGACGGCGTAGTCGTCGAGCCCGGATACATACCTGTCGTGGCGCAGGTTCGCCTCGGCCCGGGCCGCTTCCTCCAGCGAGGCCAGGATTTCCACGCGGCGGCGGCTGGCCGCGAGGCCGGCAATCGCGCTCTCCACTTCGTGGACCGCAGTCAGGACGGAGCGCCCGAGCCGGGCGACCGCCTCGTCGAGCGTGGCTTCGGCAACCTCGACATTGCCTCGCAGCCGCCCCCGCTGCAGCACCGGCGCGAGCAGGTTCGCGCTCAGGTTGCGGAACCACTGGTCCGGATCGAACCAATCGGCGGACTCCGAGCTTTGCAGACCGATCGAACCGGACAGTGACAGTGAAGGCAACAGTTCCGCCCGGCGGGCGCCCAAGTGGTATCGGGCCGCCTCCACCCGTTGCCGTGCGGCCCTGACGTCTGGTCTCTGGTTCAGAAGATCAGCCGGAACTTGCGCGGAGCCGGACGCTAGCGAAGCCGCGTTCGCGAGTTCATCCGGGAGCACTTGTTCGAGTTCCTCCCGGTATCCTCCAACCAGTATCCAGAGTCGTGCCTCGGCATTCGCCAGCAAGGCGTCGAGCTGGGGCAGTTCGGCCTCAGCATCGCCGAGTTGCCGCCGCGCGGCGTAAACGTCCTGTGCCTCCACCAGCCCGCTGTCATAGCGCGTTTCCATCAGCCACTCCCACTCCTTCAGGAGCTGGATGATCTCCACTGCCAGCCGTCGCTGGTGCCTGAGGTCGACGACCTCGAAGTACGTCCCGACCGTGTCTGCGAGGACGCCGATGCGAGCGGCATGCCAGTCCGACTCCGCAGCCAGGCTTTCCGCCCTCGCTGACCGGGCCGCGTTGCGGTCCCGAAGCCAGAAGTCGGCCTCGTAGGCGAATTCCGCGCCGACCGAGTAGGTTGTCAGGTCGAGGCGGTCCGGCAGTGCGTAACCGAACGCTTCAAAGACATCGGAGCCGAGGCCGAGCTGGTCCAGTTGCGCGCCGAGACCGGCGCTGGTGGGCATGCGGGTTTCGCTCGGACCAACTGCCGCCTGCATCGCGGGTAACCGCGCGGAGCGGGCCATGCGCGCCCTGGCCCGCGCCTGGTCGACCCGGGCCACCGCTCCTTCGAGATCGAAATTCGAGCCGAGGGCCGCTTCAACGAGTTGATCGAGCGCGGAGTCGTCGAATGCCTTCCACCAGTCGACCGGCTGGTAACTGGCCGGCTGACGGGCGCTGGCGGCCGCGTCTTCGAACTCTGCGACCTGTTCGGGAACCGGGGCCGTGGGCGCCAGGGAACAGGCCGCGGGCAAGGCCGCCAGCGACAACGCCAGCAAATGACCCACGGTGCGCTCGTCAATGAAACGGTTCGGCAATCTTCAGTACGACCGGGGCAGGCCCAGCACGTGCTCCGTCACGTAGTTCAGCACCATTTCCTGTGAAATCGGGGCAAGGCGCTGCAGGCGCGCCTCACGCCAATACCGTTCGACGTGGAACTCCTTGGCGTAGCCGAATCCGCCGTGCGTCTGCACGGCCTGGTCGGCAGCCTGGAAGCAGGCGTCGGCGGCGAGCCACTTCGCCATGTTGGCTTCCGCGCCGCAGGGCTCGCCCCGGTCCATCAGCCAGGACGCCTTGCGGATCATCAGTTCGGCGGCATCGAGGCGCATCCTGGCTTCGCCGAGCGGGAACGACACGCCCTGGTTCATGCCGATGGGCCGGTTGAAGACGACGCGGTCGTTGGCGTAGGCGACTGCCCGCCGCATCGCGGCCCGACCTATGCCTAAGGATTCGGCGGCAACCAGGATGCGTTCGGCGTTCAGGCCGTCGAGCAGGTATCGAAACCCCATGCCCTCCTCGCCGACGCGGTCGGTGACGTGCACGGGCAAGTCGTCGTATACGACCTCGCAGGTGGCGATGGCGTTTCGGCCGACCTTTTCGATCGGCGATATGCTGACTTCCGGGCGCTGCAGTTCGGCGAGTAGCAGGGTCATGCCCTGAGTGCGTTTTTCGACCGCATCACGTGATTGTGTGCGCACAAGCAACAGCACTCGCTCGGCGTCGAGCGCCTTGGTGGTCCACACCTTGCGTCCCCGGACGACGTAGTGATCTCCGTCGCGGCTCGCGGTGGTGGCAATGGACGTCGTATCGGTGCCGGCGTCGGGCTCTGTCACGCCGAACGAGATGTGAAGATCGCCTCTCGCGACCTGCGGCAGGTACTTCTGCTTCATCTCCTCCGATCCGTGGCGGACCACCGGGTGCATGCCGAAGATCGAAAGATGGACGGCGCTTGCACCGTTCATCGCGGCCCCGGAGGCGCACACTTCCTCCAGCACTATGGAGGCCTCGGTGATGCCGCGGCCGCTGCCGCCGTACTTCTCCGGGATGGCCACGCCGATCCAGCCGTCGGCCGCCATCGCGTTGTAGAAATCCCAGGGAAAGCGGTGTTCGCGGTCGCATGCAGCCCAGTATTCGTCCGGGAAGTTGGCGCACAGCCTGCCGATCGCATCGCGGATGAGCTGGTGTTCGCCGTTCGTTTCAAAGTCCATCTGCCAGAGGTTAGCATGGCCCCGGGGAGGATCATTCGATGGCCGGAAAGTATTTCGAAGAGCTTGTAGTGGGGCGCACGTTCGAGCACGAGCCCGGCCGCACGGTGACGGAAACCGACAACCTGCTCTTCACCGCCCTGACCCTCAATCCGCAGCCGCTGCACCTCGATGCCGAGTTCGCCAGGAGCACCCAGCACGGCCAGATCCTCGTCAACAGCCTCTTCACGCTGGCGCTCGTGGTGGGTCTGTCGGTGGGCGACACGACGTTGGGCACGACCATCGGCAACCTGGGATTCGACAAGACCACGTTCCCCAACCCGGTATTCCTTGGCGACACCATCCGCGTTACCACCACCGTCGTCGACCGCCGCGAAAGCCGCTCAAGGCCGGACCGGGGGATCGTCACCTTCGAGCATGTCGGGACCAACCAGCGCGGCGAGGTCGTCTGCTCGTGTCTGCGCGGGGCCATGATGATGCGGCAGCCGTAACGTCTGGACAGTCGCCCGGACTGGATCGCATTGAAAGTACGCGGTCGAGCGGATGGCCGGACATCGCGCGATCGACCGCCGTTACACCCTGTCGCCGAGGGTGCTGTCCACGAACAGGTTACGGCGGCGGAAAGGCGGCGGGGATGACGTGAGCAGATGTAGTCTCAGGGATTCGAGCTGCGAGGCGAACCAGGGGGTTGTCAGCGGTGGGACCTCCCGAGGCCAATCCGGCACTTGTACGCCCACTCTTCCACAGGCGTATTCGACCATTGCCGCGAGGTAATTCGAAGCCCATGGGTCCAGTCCAGCGAGGTCAGCAGACCGGACTGCCCGGTGTAGATTCCGCGCGCTACAGCGCTGGAGAAAGTCGTGAATCTCGGCGAGCGTGAACGACTGCGCGGTCGGGTCGGACGCCAGCCGGTCGATCAGTTGCTGAAACTCATCCACCTTTGTCACGCAACAAAGCCCAAAGATCGTGCCCCCAGTTTGAAACCCTGCCGGAAACCCGTATTGACTATTCTGCTCCAATCGCGGAGTGTGCGTCGCACCAACTCTTGATCGAGGACGCGTTTCAGGTGACATGCCTGCGTCGTTCCGTACATTTCGTCCCGGGCGGCAACGAGCGGATGCTCGTCAAGGCGCTGGGGACCAGCGCGGATAGCCTGATCTTCGACCTCGAGGATGCGGTCACACCGGATCGCAAGGACGAAGTGCGCGGCGTCGTGGCGTCGTGGATCGCCGAGGCCGATTTCGGCAGCAAGGAAAAGACGGTGCGCATGAACCCGCTGGATACGCCCTGGGGCCACGCGGATCTCGAGGTGACCATGGTCTCGCCGCCGGACGCCTACGTGGTGCCGAAGCCGGAGACACTGGAGGGTCTCAACGCCATAGACGCCGAGCTGTCGCGGCTCGAGGGGTTGTACGGGCATCCGGACAGGGGAGTGGGCCTCATCCTGATCGCCGAAACACCGCTGGGCGCGCTCAACAACCCGACCTTCCCGGGATGTCCCCGCGTAGAGGCGATGACCTGGGGTGGGGAGGACATGTCTGCGGTTCTCGGCGTGCCCGGCAACCGGGATGCGGACGGCAACTACCTGTCCGTGTACCAGCACACCCGCGTGGTAACGCTTCTGAGCGCGGCTGCCGGTGGCGTGCAACCACTCGATGCGGTGTACGTGGACTTCCGCGACATCGACGGCCTTCGAGCGGAGTGCGAGGAGGGGGCCCGGCTCGGCTTCACCGGCAAGCTATCCATCCATCCGAACCAGATCGACGTGATCAACGATGCCTTCACGCCTGCGCCGGAACTCATCGCCGAGGCCCAGGCACTGATCGAAGCCTTCGACGAAGCACAGGCCGAAGGCCGCATGGCGTTTACTTTCAACGGCCAGATGGTCGATATGCCACACCTCAGCCGGGCGCGGGCGCTGCTGGAGCGGGCGCGGCTGATCGAGGAGAGCGCGGCCTAGGGATCGCGGGTCGACCAGACCCGACGGGGCTACATGCCCTGTACCGTGTTGTCCGCAGGGGCGTCGGAAGCACTCCTCAGGAAATCCCGGAGCTGTCGGTCGTGGCGCCGCGTTGCGCCTTTATCGTGTATGTACGGTTCCCAGCGCGGGCAACTCGCCGCTTCGGGCACGTCGCCCACCACGGTCACGCGCTGGATGATGCGTTCGCCGTCGAAGTCGTCGAGCACGAAGTGCTGCGTGCAGCGGTTGTCCCAGATGGCGACCGTCCCTTCGGACCAGTGATAGCGCACCGTGAACCGCGGACTCGACACCCACCGAGTGAGATAGTTCAGGAGCAGTTCGCTCTCCTCATGGCTCATCTCGACGATGCGGCGGGTGAAGTGCTCGTTGACGAAGAGTGACTTTCTTCGCGTGACGGGATGGACGCGCACCACCGGGTGCATGGCCATCACGTCGGCCCGGTTGTGGGGATGGGCGTCGTGCAGCGCCGTCAGGCCCTCGCAAAGGTCGCGCAGCGGCGCCGAGAGTTCGTCGTACGCCTTGTACATGTTGGCCCACATCGTGTCGCCGCCCACGTCGGGGCACGTCACTACTCGCAGGATGGACAGGATGGACGGTTCCGACTGGAATGTCAGGTCGCTGTGCCACTCGTCGGCGACGCCTCCGCGGCTTCCGACGAGTTCCAGTATCTCGGGGTGCGCCGTGCGGTTCCTGACGTTGGGATGCCCCTCGATATGCCCGAAGTGCTTGCCGAACTCGATGTGCTCCTCCGTGGTCATGTGCTGCCCGGGGAAGAACAGGACGAGATGCTCGTGGAGCAGATCCAGGATCTCCTCCGCCTTGGCGGGGCCGGCCTGTGCCAGCGATATTCCTCGGACCTCCGCGCCGAGACTCGGTGAGACTCTGGATACTTCGTACTGATTGATCCTTGGTCTGGTTGCCATCCGGGCCGCCCTCCTGGATGCCTGCTGGATGGTTCCAAAGGCTACTCGGGTGCTCGGGATTAGGCCAGCGGTGGGTCGCATTCCGTTGCATGACGAGCCTTCGAACGTGGGACCGGAGGTGGCATACTTCCAAAGGACACGGCAGAGGATCAGGGCCATGGTGAGGAAGTTGGCGATTTCGGCGTTGGCCACTGGCTGTCTCGCGGCCCACGGCGCGGGGATCCAGGCCGATCACATCGAAACCCACCGTGACGTTACGCCTTTCGGTGGCGATCACGAAAGAGTGGAGGCGGGCCGGTGGACCCAGGACGAGGAAGGGCGCAGCCGGCACGATATCGACGACTGGACCCAGATCGTGGACCCGATCGAAGGCATCGTTTGGAGGGCCAACTCGAAGCGCGGCAGATATAGCGAGGCGCGAAGAAGGGTCGCCACCGCGCCGATGGGCACTCCGCTGATCGATTTGCCGGGATCATTCGCCGGTCCGAACGTCCGGGAGATTTCGCGGACTGACCTGGGCACGCGGGAGATCAACGGCGTGGAGTGCGCGGGGACCCTGGTGGAGGTCGCGATGACTGGTGGCGGCTTCACCAAGCGCTTCGAATTCGAGGCGTGGAAGACCGAGGCGTTCATCTTCCCGTTCAACGTGGTATTCGCGACCCGTTCCGACGACGGCGAGCAGCGAACGGAACTGCGCAACATCGTCGAATTGACGGACGCCCAGATGGAGGGGATCTTCCGGCCGGACGACGACTGGAAGGAATCGCGCTTTCAGATGGTGCGTACCAACGTCGCCTGGAGCGGCATGTGGCCGTTCACGAAACCGGGGACCAAGGTCACCGGTACCATCTGGCCCAAAGCCCGGGAAAGGGATTGGTAGCGGTACCGAGTCAAATGACCTGATGTCGGAGCTTGCCACCTACGAACTCATCGACCATGTGGCCGTGGTCACCATGGACGACGGCAAAGCCAACGTCTTCGGCCCGGACATGATCGCCGCGTTGAACCGCCATCTCGACCGCGCGGCGAACGAGGGCAAGGTCGTCATGCTGACGGGACGCCCGGGTCTGTTTTCCGGCGGTTTCGATTTGCGGGTGATTCGCGGCGATGACGAGGACGTTGCGCGGAACATGACCCGTGGGGGCGCACGCCTCCTCATGCGCCTCTACGGTCTGCCACAGCCGCTGGTGATTGCATGCACCGGCCACGCTGTGGCCTTGGGCGCGTTGTGCCTTCTGACCGGAGACTACCGCATCGGTGCAGACGGCGACTTCCGCATCGGGTTGAACGAGACGGCGATCGGCCTGGCCCTGCCGCCCTTCGCCGTGATGCTCGCGGACGAGCGGCTGTCGAGGCGTCATCTGGCCCGCGCAACCCTCGGTGCAAGGATATTCTCCCCGGCGGGTGCCAGGGACGCGGGATTCCTGGACGAAGTGGTTGCACCGGAGAAGCTCCGGGAGTCCGCTCTCGACGCGGCCCGCCAGATGGTGGACCTGGACGGTTCCGCCTATGCGGGAACGAAGCGGGGGCTGCGGGGTGCTTCCATTGCCAGGATTCTTGACGGACTGCGTTAGCCGAAGTCTATTCGCCTGGTCCGCTACCCCTCCGAAACGCCCTCCGGAACACCCGGATGGAGACCCAGGTGGCGGCGGTTCCGCAGATCAGGATGACAAGGGCACCCAATGCGGGATGTGCCAGCTTCAGCATATCCAGATGGTATCCAACCGCGAAGAACGGGAGGGCCGATACGATGAAGGCACCTGGCCAGACATAGGCCAGGATACCCAACGTCGCGAGAACCCTGCGCCCGTCCAAGACTGAATCTACGCCCTGCGCAAGTGGGATCGCTTGCGCGCTTTTCGCTCGCGGAGGACTTCGTCGCTGATCGCGCCGGCTTCGATTTCAACGGCGGGGTCGCCGAGGACTTCCGCGACGCGGCCGTAGTTCAGGAAATACACCGAACCGTCCATCCGGCGCATGAGGAAACCGTAGTCCACCATCCGCCGCCGCAGCGTCACGTGGTCGAACTCCGCCCGTACCGATGCCAGCCAGTCGGAAAGTGCCTCGTTGACCTCCCACTCGGCGAGAGGGCGTCTCCGGGTCAGGCAACCGGCCGCCACGGCGAGAACCGCATCGAGTTCCTCCGGATGCGTCGGGAATCCCTGGAGGCGGCCGGATTGAAGGAGTCGGCGAAATAGCTCCTCGACGTTCGTCCGGATCGCCGCTGAATCCGGATTCGGCAGCTTGGGGTCAGGGTGCGGCATTTCGCGACCCGCAGTGGATTGAAGGCGGACAGTCTATCAGGCGAGGCTTGCCCGCCCGCCCGGGGCCAGCCCGCATGTCTCACCAAGGGCCGCGATGATCGCGCAGGATTTTTTTCGTGTGCGTGTGCTCGGAGCCCTCAGCCGGGGAGCGCGAGGGGAAACCCCTCGCAAGAAAAGAACCGGAAGCATAGCCGTCGCTTATGGTGCAGCGAGCACGTGCGCGCACACGGAAAAAAGTGCCCCAAAGGCTTCGCCTTTGGCCCGACCCCACCGTGCGAGGGCGCGGCAGCGCGGTCTGTTACCTGTCCGAACGTCGAAAACCGAACATGCCTCATCGAAATGCAATGACCTTTGCTGATTCAACAAGCGCCTTGGTGAGATATGCGGGCTAGATTCCCGGCCCGACGCGTAGCGGCGTGCCGTCGTGGAAGCGGGAGAACCGGAACCGCGTCAGGTCATGTCCCGGTGGCTCGCCCAGCACCAGCGACGCCATGACCCTGCCCGCGCCAGGTCCGATGCCGAAACCGTGGCCGCTGAACCCGCTAGCGATGAACAGTCCGGGACGATCATCTACTTCGTCCAGTACCGGCACGACGTCCGGCGTCATGTCGATCATGCCGGCCCAGGACTCCACGAGCGGGATCGCTTCGAGGACGGGTACGCGCTTCCGGATGGCCTCGGCGAGCCTGCGCAACGCGCGGTCGGAAGGCGGCGGGTTCAGCACGCGGTCGCGTTCAAAAGGGCTTTCCCCGTCGTCACGCCAGGTCCGGGGTTTCATGCGGCCGAGCAGTCCGTCGAACCGTAGTTGAAGGTTGCCGGTGTTGGCTTTCAGGATGTGCAGGAAACGTGGGAAGTAGCGGAATGAGTCGAGGCTCACCAAGTGGTCGTTTGTCCCGGCGGCGGAGACGGTGTATCCGCCGTCCTGGCGCCGGCGGAATCCGAACCCCGGAGCCGACGCATTGCCGTCGTAGAAGTCGGGCGCGGGCGCGGTCCGCGCCACGGTCGCCCGGAACGCCAGTTGCGGCAGGTCGAGCCCGATGTGGCGCAACAGCAGCGAACTCCATGCACCGCACGCGCAGACCGCTGCCTGTGTCCTGACACGTCCGAGTTCGGTGAAGACGCCAGATACGGTGCCCGCCTGGAACTCGATGCCCCGAACCGCGCAGCGTTCGATGATCCGCCCTCCAGCGCGACGTACTGCCCGTGCCAGCGCTGGAACCGCAATGGAGGGTTCGGCGCGCGCGTCGCTCGGCGTGTGGAGGCCGCCCGCATAGCGGCCCGGGAGGCCGGGGATCAAGGCATCGACTTCGCTGCTCGTGAGCAGTCGGGTGTCCAGTTGATGCTGCTCCGCGACCTTGAGCCACTCCTCGTGCTTCGCCATCTGGCTTTCCGTGTCGGCCAGGTAGGCGACGCCCCGGCGGGCGAAGCCGATGTCTTCGCCGATCTCCTGCGCTAACCCCGCCCAGATCTCCTGGCTCTCGATGACGATGGGCAGTTCGTCCGCATCCCGCGCCTGCTTGCGAATCCAGCCCCAGTTGCGGCTGGACTGCTCTCCAGCTACCCGGCCTTTCTCGAGTACCAGCACGTCGATGCCACGCTTTGCCAGGAACCAGGCCGTGGAGATGCCGGCCACGCCCCCGCCGATGACGACCACATCGGCGCTTTCAGGCAATTCGTCCTGAAAAGAGATGGGGCTTTGGTCGCTCAGGACCATTCGACTTGTTCCTGTTTCTGCGTGAGGGGATGCGCCTCGATCAGAAAAACGCGAACAGGCGCATCTCCACGCTGTGCCTGGGCGCGGTCTCCCGGCCCGCATCCGGTAATTCGAATGCGGTGTGCAACGTGTATCGCGCCCGTCCGTCGGTCGCCGAGTCGTAGACCTTGAAGAACACCGCCTCTTCCGGCGCCAGGTAAGGGTAGTAGAAGAACCGGTGATTCGGGTTGTAGCGAGCCCGCCAGATCTCTCCCACGCGTCCTGGCGCGGGCCTCGGCGCCGGGATAAAGTCCGATTCGTCCACCGTGCGTGCATCGGCGATGGTGATGGGATCGGACTCGATCCGATGGCCGATCGGCCGCCATGCCTGCACGATGGCAAACCGGCGCTTGAGCAGCGTATCGGCCTCGTCGGGCAAGAGATCCCTCACGCGCTTCCTGGCCGACCAGTGCGTATAGTCGTTGTGCACGCCCCTCGCCGGACCCTTGAGCCCTTTCGACCGGCGGACTTCCTCGTCGCCGTGACGCACCGTGTGATCGAAGATGTGGATGCGAGAGGCGCCGGTGCATCGCTTGGCGATCTGCTCCATCGCCGGGTAGTAGATTCGCCTGACGCATTCGGCGTCCAGGAAGTCGATCGGCGGCAGGGCATCGCGTTGAAGTTCGAATCCGTGCACGTCGAGCGTGATCGACTCGGGCCATTCGCGGGCGTTCAGGATCGAAACGTCGTGCCGGGCGGTGCCGCTGCCGAGGTTCCGCCCGTCGGAATCCGGCGCCGCGATCTCGTAGTAGTACTTGTCGCCTTCGTTGGTGGCGTAGCCCAAGGATGTGGGTACGGTGTGCTGTTCAAGTGTCGATGCGGGTTCGGCCATCACGGAGCTCTGCGAGTCGGTTGCGAGGGATTATAGAAAAACGGCGTTCATGGCGCGCAGTCGCCAACGGTGCTAAAAGGCACAGGCGCATTTTCGAGTGGTGGGGTAGTGCTCGATCTCGGGCTTAAATCATGGCGATACGGACGCTGGTTCCTGCGGCAGGTGGCGCGCCAGTTTCGCGACGACGGCTGCACCATGGCCGCCGCTGCGCTGACGTTCACGACGATGATCGCCGTGGTGCCGTTCTTCGCGGTGGTCTATCGGATCCTGTCGCTTCTCCCGGAATTCGCCGGCGTGGGCGACACGATCACGAGCTTCGTCTTCGAGACGTTTCTGCCCGGTTCCAGCGAAGCCGTGCTCGACAAGGTGCGGGAGTTCTCCGCCAAGGCGAACGAGCTGACGCTGGTCGGCGTCGGCGTGGTGTTCGTTACCACCATGCTCATGCTGATGCGCATGGAAGAGTCGTTCAACCGCATCTGGCACGTGGCGAACACCCGCACCGGGATGGCGCGATTCCTCTCCTATTGGGGAATCGTGTCGTTCGGCGTTCCCATGATCGGGGTTGCTGTCACGGCCGCGAGCTACGACTTCGGTGTCGACTACCTGGCCGGCTTGCGGGGCTCCTCGGTCATGGAAGGCGTCCGCGAGGCGGTTCCGCCATTGGCGACGGCGTTGACGTTCACGTTGCTCTACTACGCGGTGCCGAGCTGCCGGGTCCGGTTCGACCACGCGCTGGTCGGCGGCATCGTGACCACCGTGCTCCTGACGGTTGCGAAGGAGGTCTTCGCCTGGGCGGTTCCGTGGTTCCAGAACGAACTCGTCTATGGGGCCTTCGCGGCACTGCCGCTCTTCGTCATGGGCCTGTATCTCGTCTGGGTGCTGATCCTCGTGGGGGCGATCTGCGTGCGCACCCTTTCCCTGATCCCCTGGGAGGACGAGCCAGACGGTGTGCCGGCGGCGGTCAAGTGCGCGAAAGTGCTGGGATTGTTGCATCGGGCGCATCTGGACGGGCACGCGGTCACGGATGCCGACATCCTGCAGGCGGTGCCGATGACGCGGACCGAGCGGGCCCGTGTCTTCGATGTGCTGCACGAGGGCCGCTGGCTGCGACCCACGGAGAACAAGGCGTGGGCGCTAGGGCGCGGCCTTGAGAGCATGACGCTATGGGAGCTTTTCCTGACACTTCCCGAAGGCATCGCAGAGGAGCACCTGAACGGCGACAGCATGGTCGAGGCGCGTTTTCGGGCGTTTCTTGCCGAGGGCGCGGTTCATCTGAACGTCAGCCTCGCCGATGTCGCAGCCGACAGGCCATCGAGCAATGCTGGGGCGAACTGACTTTGTGGTTTACATAGTATCGCTTTTCGGTACTATGTCGCCGTGAACCGTCGTCACAGGAGGACCCTCGCTGCCATATTCCGCCATCCAGTTAGCGGCAATGTCCGATGGAGGGATATTGAAGCGCTATTCGTTGAACTTGGTGCAGAGATAAGCGAGCGAGAGGGTTCTCGTATTGGCGTGCGACTGTTTGATGAACGGCGGGTGTTCCATCGCCCTCACCCTGGACCGGACACGGACAAGGGCGCGGTACAGAGCATACGGGAATGGTTAAGCCAACACGGAGTTGAGCCATGAGAAACACGATGGAGATCGATGGCTACCGGGCCGTCATCGAGTTCGATCCTGACATTGACATGTTCCGGGGCGAGTTCCTGGATCTGAATGGCGGGGCGGACTTCTACGCGAAGGACGTCGCGGGATTGCGGCGGGAGGGCGCCATCTCGCTCAAGGTATTTCTCGACATGTGCCGCGAAGATGACGTAGAGCCGCGCAAGAGGTTCTCCGGCAAGTTCAACTTGCGCATACCACCGACACTTCACGCAACCATTGCAGTCGCGGCCGCCTCTGAGGGCAAGAGCCTGAACCAATGGGTGACGGACGAGCTTCGTGCGGGGGTCTCAAACTCGGCCTAGACGCTCGGCTCGAGTCGTCGGCCCGGCGGGCGGGCGGCTTCAAGCAGACGCTCCCCAAACTTCTCTGCCCGCAGCAAACAGGATAGATCCATGGACCAACTGAACTCTTACATCGACCAGGTCAACGCCTTTGTCTGGGGGCCGCCGATGCTCGGCATGCTGGGTGTCACCGGCTTGCTCTTGACCCTTGGGCTGGTATTCATGCCGTGGCGCAAGATCGTCTACGGTTTCCGGTTGCTGTTCGACCGGTCCGACCCGTCCGGCTCGGGAGAGATCAAGCCGTTCAACGCGCTGATGACGGCGCTTTCGGCCACCGTCGGTACGGGGAACATCGCCGGCGTCGCTACCGCGATCGCGCTTGGCGGCCCGGGCGCAATCTTCTACATGTGGCTGATCGCGCTCTTCGGGATGGCTACGAAATACGCGGAAGCGGTGTGCGCGGTGACCTATCGCGAAGTGGACCAGGACGGCAAGCATGTTGGCGGCCCGATGTACTACCTGCGCAACGGCGTGGGGGAATTCGCGCCGGAACTCGGTAAATGGCTTGGTCTGGCATTCGCGATCTTCGGCGCGGTCGCGGCTTTCGGAATCGGCAACGCGGTGCAGGTCAACTCGATGGCGGCGGCGCTGACCAACAGCTTTTCGGTTCCGGCGTGGGCGACCGGCATCGTGGTCGCCGCCCTGGTAGGCGTCGTCGTCATTGGCGGCATTCGGCGGATCGGCGAAGTGGCGGGCAGACTGGTGCCGATCATGGTGGTGCTCTATGTCAGCGCCGCCCTGATCATCATCCTTATCAACATCGTCGACGTTCCTGCCGCGTTCGGGTTGATCTTCACCCACGCCTTCACGCCGGCCGCGGCGACAGGCGGTTTCGCCGGTGCCGCTGTTGCCGCCGCGATTCGTTTCGGCGTCGCGAGGGGCGTGTTCTCCAACGAGTCCGGACTTGGGTCGGCCGCCATTGCGCACGCGGCGGCGCAGACCAACAGCCCGGTGCGCCAGGGCATCATCGCGATGCTCGGCACATTCATCGATACCCTCGTCGTCTGCACGATGACGGCACTGGTGATTATCACCTCGGGCGCATGGACCATGATGGGCGCGGACGGCGGTGGCCTGACGGGAGCGGTCCTCACGTCCACGGGATTTCAGAATTCCATCCCCGGCGGTCAGTACATCGTCACCATCGCGCTCGCGGTATTCGCGTTCACGACGATTCTCGGCTGGTCCTACTACGGCGAACGGTGTTGGCAGTACCTGTTCCACGAAAAGAGCCTGTGGATCTACCGGACTCTCTGGGTGCTGGCGGCGCTGGCTTTCGCCAACGTGAAAGTGGATTTCGTCTGGAACCTGTCGGACACGCTGAACGGCCTCATGGCGATCCCCAACCTCGTCGGCCTGCTGTTGCTGGCGCCGATGGTGTTCAAGGTGACGCGGGAGTACTTCGAGGCGGTCGATAGACCGGGATAGGGTGAGCGGTTTGCTGACGTCGCGATAGGCGGGTGAAGACCCTCCAGCGATGACCGCCTTCGTGATCCTGGCCACGGTGCTGGCCACTGCCGTGCTTTCGGGCGTCATCGGCATGGCCGGCGGCGTGCTGCTGATGGCGGTGCTGGTCACCCTGCTGCCGGTGGCCAGTGCCATGATCCTCCACGGCGCCGTGCAGGCCGCCTCCAACGGCGCACGGTTCCTGTTCCTGCGGGAACATGTGATGTGGGGAATCCTGCCGTTCTACGCCATCGGCGCTTTGGTCGCCGTTTTGCTATTCGTCACCTTGGCATTCGTCCCGGATCCCGCCCTCGTACTGATCTTGGTCGGTTCCTTTCCCTGGCTGGCACGGATTGTCCCGACCCTCCGGGGGCTGGATGTACGGCGTCCGGTCACCGGGGTGGCCTGCGGGGTCACGGTCACAGCCGCGCAACTGCTTGCCGGGGCCTCCGGCCCGCTGCTAGACGCGTTCTACCTGCGCACCGAGGTCGACCGTCGAAGCATTGTCGCGACCAAGGCCCTGACCCAGGCGGCCGGCCACGTCGTCAAGATTGGGTACTACGCCTGGGTATCCAACGCCGTTCTCGACGGGTTCGCCATAGCCGACGTGCCCATCTGGCTGGTCGGTGCCGGGGTCGTGCTCGCCGTCCTGGGCGCCAGGATCGGCACGCGGCTGCTCGAGAAGTTCGACGACAGGCAGTTTCGGCGCGTGACGGGCTGGGTGATTCTCGGCCTAGGCGCGCTCTGCATCGTGAAGGGGGCGCGCGACCTGTTGGTGGCTTGATGGGCCAATGGCGGCTGATTAGCATCGAGCGATGATGGATTTCCGATCTGTCTCTCGCGCCCTTCTGGAGCCACTGAAAAGTGCTGACGGTGGTCTGCGTTGACGGGCCGTTTGTCGCAGCAGCGACCGATCAGGCTGGAAGCTGGTTGTTCCAACGCCCATTTCGATAAGGAAGGCATGGTGGAGTTTGAAACGGCGAAGAACGCCCGGGACGCCCGATGGGTGCAGGAAGCGCTGCGACGCGGTGACTTCGGCAGGATTTCCGGCGTCGTTCCGTTGGACTTTGAAGCCTGTGTGGCCATCCTCCACCCGGCACGGAAGTGCATCTGCACTGCGGATAATCTGGAGGGTATCCGGGCCGGAACGGAACAGCCTTTGCCAGTGCGGTGGTCGGATGTCGCGGCTACCTCGGTTCCCGTCATCTACGGCAGCGCTTCACAACGCGTCCTCGGGATTCCCATGTCGCGCCCGACCCAGTACCGTCGACTGCATGACGGTGGTTGGATCGTCGAGCCGATAGGGGGCGACAACGACCTGATTCCGCTGATCCGTATCGGCGATACGTGGATTGATGGGCCCGAAGAAGGATCGTTTTCCCCGGACCTGGCGCTGCCGTTGGTCGGACTGCTAAGGACCGCCACTAACACGCCCGCTGCCTGCTGGTTCGGTCTCTGGGATGGGTTCGGCTTCCTCTCGGAGGCCCAACGCGCTGGAGTCTCAATCGCCGCGCCGCATCGCCGTTGGCTTCTGTATAGGGGTGCGGTGGAACAGCTCACGAATTCGTTTCACTCCCATGGAAGTACGCCTAAGGCGACGGGCCAAATGCCGGCACTTACTAACGCGTCAGCGGTCGGGGAAGCACCCCCGGCTGAAGGCTCCTGGTCCCAGTCCGCGAACCTCGTGTGGCCGGAAGACCGGAGCTGGTGCCTGGCGACGGAAATCGACGCGCAGTGCACCCTCATCGCAGGAAGCGGGGAACTCATCTCCGCAATCCATGATGAACCGGGTCTTGAAGTACAGGCAGTGTCTCCGGATGACCGTTTGCCGCATCTGGGTAACGTTCTTTCCCCGGTGGTTCAGCCACCCCCCAACCTGACGTTGCCGCCAGCCTTTGAGTCGCGCAAGTACCGTGCGCGCAGGGGCGGGCGCTACAGAATGGCGTTACAGGGGTGGCGGATATGGCTGTGGGAAATCAGAAGATCCATTCGCATGGCAAGGGCAAAGCGCAGGTAAATCGGAACTCTCAACGTGTGCTGTCTGGTCACATGGGTGTAGTGTCCCAAAGGACATGAGCAAGATCGGGATGCCTCCGGCTTTTCCGACCACCGACGCCTACCTGGAGCGGCTCGACGACCTTGAGTACTGGTGGCCGCTCGCGACTCGCGTATCCGAGCGACACCGTTTTGACGTTGACATCGACAGCGCGGGTACCGGGAGCGGCGGGACCTTTCCGACACTTGTCTGCGGTGAAGTCGTGATCAAGCTGCTCGGGCATCTACCGTTTTGGCGGAGGGCGCACGCCGCCGAACTGGCGGCTGCGCGGCAAGTTGCTGAAAACCCTCGCATCCTTGCCCCGAAGCTGTTGTTCCACGGGTGGCTGTTCGACCACCCGACGACCCCGTGGCCATACCTTGTCTCGAGTCGGATGCCTGGAGGGGCATGGGAAGAGGCGGCGCTATCCCAGGAAGCGAAGTACGCGATTGCCGGCCAACTCGGCGAACAGGTGCGTTCCATCCATGCGCTTGCGCCGGCTGCTGACATTGCGACACCGGATACATGGTCCCCTCCGCGCCTTGTGGAGGCGGCCATGCAGTCTGTGCTGCCGCTACGCCTGATCTCGCAGATCGATGACTTCGTCGCAAGAACGGGTCAGCGAAACACGGTATTCGTCCACGGCGACCTGATGTTCCGTCACGTGTTCGTTGAGGATGGTCGGCTAGCAGGCGTCATCGACTGGGGTGACGCAGTCGTGGCCGACAGACACTACGAACTGGCACAGATCCAGCTCAATCTGTTCGACGGCGACAAGACGCTGCTGCGGACGCTCCTTGACCACAGTGACTGGCCGGTTGAACGCGACTTCGCGCGCAGGGCGTTGACCGAAGCGTTTCGCCGGCAGGCCGTGGGTCTCGCCCAGCACCGAACGATGGACGTGTTCCACAAACTGCCGCAGATGCTGGAACTCGTAGATATCGCAACTCTGGATGACTTGGCCGAAGCCCTGTTCGGTGTGTAGCGGTGTTGCGGAGGAGCGGGAACGGCGGCTTCGTATCGGCGTTCTGAAACTCACTTGAACCGCCGTCTCAATACGTCGAGAGCTTCCGTTGCCCCGCCGTACTCCGCCCAGCCCGCTGGCGTCCCGCCATGTGCGCCATCCACAACAGTCGGGTCCGCGCCTCGGTCGAGGAGCAGATTGAGGCAGCGGACGCAGTTGTGCTGCGCCGCAAGGTGCATGGCCACCGCGTCGACGCCGTGGCCCGCGCCGCCCCAGTCGTGGCGCAGGTCGGGGTCCGCGCCGTGGTCGAGCAGCCAGGTGGCGGCCTCCACCTTGTCGCTGTAGCAGGCCCACAGCAGCGGCGTGCCCCGAAACGGATTTGCATTGACATCGGCGCCGAGGCCCACCAGCACGGCCATCGCTTCGCACTGGTTGTTTCGCGCTGCCCATGTCAACGCTTCGTCAAGCACCTCCTGGCGCTCGAATGTGCGGCTCCAGGTGGGGAAGAACTCCGGGGCGTAGAAGTCGAGGCCGAATGACGCATGGGGTGTTAGTTCGCCTTCCTTGATGAACCTGCCGAGATCGTTTCCCAGCCCGGCGGCGGTGCGGAGGTTGTCCGGATATGGCGGCGTGAGTACCTCTCCCATGTAGGCCTTGGCGTAGAACAGGGCGTATGACAGGGGCGACCCGCCTCTCTTGCCATAGGCATCGGTGCGGTGAGAAGCACCGGCTACGAGGAGCCGTCTCGCCAGGTCCCGGTGACCGGCCATGCCTGCGGTATGCAGTGGCGTCCAGCCATTGCTGTCGGCAGCGGACGGGTCCGCGCCGGCCCGCAATATCAGATCGACTGCAGCATGCTGGCCGGGCGTTCCGGGATCGAGGGGAATCGCGATGTTCCCCGTAGCTGCGCGGCAGGCGAGATCCAACAGCGTCCGCCCGTCAGCGTCGAGGGCGGTGACGGCTTCCGGCGAATGTGCCAGCACGGCGCTGAGGGCATCGACGTCGCCGTCGCGGGCGGCGGCTGCTGCCTGTGCGAAGGTCTCTTCGGTCAAGTCGTGTGGCCCGTGAGATTCGCGCTACAAGCTTCCCCGATTGCCGCCACTTGATGACATTGCCACCCTGGACGAGTTGGCGAGTTCTTCCAGCGTCGTATCCCGGCTGATCATCTGTCGATGATGGACAGCGGCTTGATCGTGCGTCGAGGCCGTTGCCTTTGTCGAAAGTGTTGTTTCACTTCATCGCGCGGCAGCAATTCGACCTCTTCTCGCAGGAAAACACGGAGGTTTCTTGCCGTGGGGTTTCGTTCGTTAAACTGGAAGACGCGCGATCGGCCGACCATGCGGCTGACCAGGACGCCGTTTGCCTCCAACCGGAGTAGTTGGTCCCGCACAATGCTGACGGCCAGGTCGAAGGTGTTCGCAATCCGGCTGGCATGACCTTCGCCGTAGGCTGCGAGGAACAACAGCGCCCACGCCGCGGTGCGATTGCCCAATGCAGCTTCAAGAACGGGATTCATGACGAGTATGGATTGACGGCATATCAGGTAATATTAATGGGAAAACCGTCTTTTAGGAAAGGGGTAAACCCGTCGTCGCGCTCTCACCACGTTACCGGCAGACGATCTGGAGTCCGTTTGTCGACGGAACCCGACGGCTCGGTACTGGTTTGGCCATCGCCTACCGCGCCATCAGGACGATAACGCGGTGTGGACCGGTCGAAGAGGGATGGTGGATTACCACATCCTCACGACCGTTACGGTCGAGGTCGGCAAGCCGGACGTGCAGGTCGCCTGCGGCGGGCATGGCGACGGGTATCTTGACAGCGGGTGCCTTGAAGGGATCGGGACCGTCGCTGGCAAGGAACACGGAGAGCCTGTCCCAGCGATCACCGATCAGAAGGTCCTTGAGGCCGTTTCCGTCGACATCGCCGAGCAGGACCGCCGGGAACAGCGGGCCTCGCCGGGAGAGCGGCCGGAACGCGCTCGATGCGCGCCGTTTCGCGTCAGGCTTGTCCGGATAGGTCCGGCCGCGCAGGCGAAACAGGGCCAGGTCGATGGAGACAGCGTTTCCGGCCATGGCGCGCAGCATGCCACCGCCGCTCGTGTTGACCGCGCCGAACATCGCGTCGAGGTCCCCGTCGCCATCGAAGTCGCCGAAGCGGTGGGTCGCATAGCCCCATGGCTCTCCGCCGGCGGATCGCCCCGGCGTCTCGACGGTGGTGTCGGGCTCGGCGGAGAATGCGGTGCCGTTGGGCACCGGACGTCCGAAATGGATCTCGAACCGGCCTCGGAACCGCAGCGGACTCCGGCCGGATAGCGTCAGGGTGATGAGGTCCGCCAGGCCGTCGGCGTCGAGATCCCGGAAACCCTTCAGAACCTTGTGCGCTGTGGATCTGCCAAGTCCGAGCACCATTGACACGGGATTCGCATCACCGATCTTGAACGCGAGCGCGTAGGAGCCGTCGAAGTCGAACGAAACACCGGCCTGGAAGGTATCCGGCGTGGTCTGGAAAGTGCCCGTTTCGTCCTGTCGGTAGAGATCGAACCGGTTCCCGTTCCAGAAAGCGAGGTCGCGCAAGCCATCGCGGTCGTAGTCCAGTTGGTGGATGCGTGCCAGGTACCAGGGGATGTTCTCCGGCGTGATGCCGACCTGGCGGTAGGTGCGTTTTTCGCCATGCGCACTGGCGTCGAGGAACGGCTCCGGGGGACCGACTTTGACCGGCGTCGCGAACGAACCATCGGGCAACTGCACCGCCACCCGGAATCCGTCGACGTCGGGCACGACCAGGTCGTCAAGGCCGTCGCCGTTCAGGTCGCGGGTAATGTCGATCCGTGGTATTCCGCCATGGTCCGGCGCGCGGTAGGTCGTGAACATTTCTGCGAGCACCTCACTCGTCGCGTTGTCCGGATCGAACCATTCGATGCGTCCGTGGCGGTACGCGATGAGGCGATCGCGGTCCGCGCCATGCAAAACGTCGACGAACAGGATGCCGGGACCGAACGCTGCGCCCAGGGCCCGCGACCAGTCATCTCCGTCAAATCCGTAGAACTGTACGTGCTGCAGCCCGGTTTCCTCCATGCCTGCGATGGCCAGGGAGGTGCTGCCGCCGAAGGAGCCAGCAAGAACGGTCTGGTGACGGGCTGCCCCGGTCGCGAACTCGTGGATCGCGAACATCTCGTTCGCGGAAGACATCGAGGGCGTGGCGACGCAGCCGATGGCCAGGGCCCCGAGGAATGACAGGGTGAAGAACGAAGGTCTCGTCATTGCGGGCTAGTGTAGATGTACGGACCAGTCCGAGCGAGAATCTCTGCAGGCAACAGAACCAAGACGATGGTGATGGAAAACACGACAGGTCCCGCGCACGTACTCTCGATCGAGCGCACACTTGATGCGCCGGTCGAAAAGGTCTGGCGCTGTTGGACCGAGCCGGATCTGCTGGAACGCTGGTTCTGCCCGAAGCCCTGGTTTGTCACCGATGCTCGAATCGAACTCAGGGCCGGCGGCGAGTTCTCATTGACGATGAATGGCCCGGATGGCGAGAAGTATCCTGAGGTCGGCGTGTTTCTCGCCATTGAGCCGAAGCGCCGGCTGGTGATGACGGACGCGTTTCGTCCGGGGTGGATTCCGAGCGAGCGCGCCTTCATCGTCACCGAGACGTTGTTCCGGGACGCGGGGGAGGGCAGGACCCACTACATCGCCCGCGCGATGCATTGGGATGCGACGTCCCTCAAGGAACACGAGGACATGGGCTTTCACGAGGGTTGGGGCAAGGCCGCCGACCAGCTTGAGGCGCTCGCCAGGTCGGTCTGAACCCCGTGTCCCATAGCCCATAGCGAGAATCCCCATGACGGAAATCCCCAAGGTCCGAACCTGTCTCTGGTTCGATGACAACGCCCTGGCAGCAGCGCGGTTCTACTGCGGGCTGTTGGCCGACAGCCATGTCGACAATATCGAGCGCTATTCCGAAGGTCAGGACATGGCCGAGCCAGGCAAGGTATCGCTGGTCGAGTTCGCGCTCGCCGGAACGCCGTACCAGGCGATCAACGGCGGGCCACACTTCAAGCTCGACGAGGCCGTTTCGGTCTCCGTCGTCACCGAGGATCAGGCTGAAACCGACCGGTTGTGGGAGGGGCTGACCGCCGACGGCGGCACCGAGAGCCAGTGCGGGTGGCTGAAGGACCGGTTCGGACTCTCCTGGCAGATCGTGCCGAAGCGGTCGATCGAATTGCTGCGCGGGCCGGAAGCTGCACGCGTCTGGCCGGCGCTCATGCAGATGAAGAAGATCGACATCGCCGCGCTGGAAGCTGCGGCCGAAGCCACGTAGGAGGATGCGACATGGCCTATATCGACGGTTTCGTGATCGCGGTTCCGACCGCAAACAAGGCGCATTTCATCCGCCACGCCGCCTATACCGACACGCTGTTCAAGGAACTCGGCGCCACGCGCGTCATCGAATGCTGGGGTGATGACGTGCCCGGCGGAACGCATACGGACTTTCGCAAGGCCGTGGATGCGAGAGAAGACGAGACTGTGGTCTTTTCCTGGGTCGAATGGCCGGACAAGGCGACGCGTGACGAGGCCAGCGTCCGGATGCACGAAATGATGGACACCGACCGCCGGTTCGACGAGGAACACAACCCGGTCCCGTTCGACGGCAAGCGAATGATCTACGGTGGATTCTCGCTGGTCGTGGAACTGTGACCCCGGCACGGTCTCTCGTCGTATAGGGGATCGAATCGGCACATGGCGTCAAACCTTGTAACGGTATTCGGGGGATCGGGATTCCTCGGCAGGGAGATCGTCAAGCACCTGGCTGCCGATCACCGTGTGCGCGTAGCCGTGCGCCATCCCGATGCTGCATCGTCCCTCCGGCGGCTTGGGCCGGACGGCCATGTCGAGCTCGTGCATGCGGATGTGTCGGACGAGTCGACGGTCACCAGGGCGGTGGCAGGGGCGGGGGCGGTCGTCAATTCGGTCGGCCACTACGTGGAGAAACCGGGTGCCACGTTCCACCAGATCCACGCGCTGGGCGCCCGGCGCATCGCCCGGGAGGCGCGGCAGGCGGGCATCGAACGCCTGGTCCAGATCTCGGGACTCGGCGCCGATGCGAGGTCAGACTCGTTGTATGTCCGATCCCGGGGAGTCGGGGACGATCTCGTCCGGGACGCCTTCGACGGCGTGACGATCCTGCGTCCGAGCGCGATATTCGGCCCCGGAGACGCGTTGCTGAACAAGCTGGCCGACATGGTGCGGCTGAGTCCGGTTCTGCCTTTGTTCGGGGACGGCCGAACGAGACTGCAGCCGGTGTTCGTGGAGGACGTCGCCAGAGCCTGCGTGAAGGCTCTGGGAGATCCCTCGACCGCTGGCCGGATCTATGAACTCGGCGGTCCCGAGGTCTTCGCGTACGGCGATCTGGTCAGGCTTCTTCTCGAACGGATGGGCCGGCGAAGGATCTTGATCCCGGTCCCTTTCAGCGTCTGGGATATTCTGTCACGCGGGATGGCATGGCATCCTGATCCGCCGCTGACGCGCGACCAGCTAAACCTGTTGAGGAGTGACAATGTCGTCGCGGAGAGAGCATTGACGCTGGCAGACCTGGACATTCGCCCGGCGCGGGTGGAAGACCTGCTGCTCGCCTGCATCAGTCCGAGGAACGACGCGGCCGGTGAAGGCGGGGCTGCGACGGAACCCTGACGGTACCCATGACCGAAAGCGACCTCGGCAAGGAGATGCCGACAGTGGAATTCGCTGTTGAAACCCGGAAGTTGACCCGCAACTTTGGGGGCCTGCGAGCGGTCCATTCGCTGGACCTCCGGGTGAAGACTGGTTCGCTGTACGGGTTCCTGGGCCGGAACGGCGCTGGCAAATCCACCACCATCAAGATGCTCACGGGCATCCTTGCTCCCACGGCGGGGAAGATGTTCCTGCTCGGGACCGATCTCTCGGATGACGATGCGGCGCTGGCCGTCCGCCGCCGAACCGGAGTGGTGCCGGAGGACATGGCGCTGTTCGAGCTGCTGACCGGCCGCGAATACCTGACTTTCGTCGGGCGGATGTACCTCCTGGGCGAGGAGATTCTGAGGCCAAGAATAGAAGAACTGCTTTCGGTGCTCGAGGTGGGCGCCGGGCACTCGCAGCTCGTTCTGGAATATTCGCACGGGATGCGCAAGAAGCTGGCTCTCGCCGCGGCACTCCTGCCGGACCCGGACATCCTGTTCCTCGACGAACCGTTCGAGGGCGTCGACGCGGTTGGATCACGGATCATGCGGGACATTCTGCGCAGTCACGTGGCGCGGGGGTCGACGGTTTTCGTCACCTCGCATGTGCTCGATGTCGTGGAGCGGCTCTGCACGGATGTCGGGATCATCCACAATGGACGCCTGGTATTCGAGGGGCCCGTGGCATCGATGGACGGCAAGCCGCTGGAGGACGTATTCCTCGAGCTTGTCGGATCCACGGAAGAGACGCGATCGGGGTTGAGTTGGCTGACCGGGGACGACCGTTGACCGAGCGCCGGAAACCCGATCTCGCAAGGACGATTGCGGCATTGCTGCCGGAGTCCCGCAGGGGCGGCGAGGCGAGGGTCTGGGCGGCACATCTGCGCACGGTTGTCTGGCTGTGCTGGCGACTCGCGCAACGGCGTTGGGAACGGCAGGGTCCGCTCATGCGGGATCTGGCCCGCCTCGCGGCTTTCCTGGCGGTCGTGGCGGGGTGCCTGTCGTTCGTGATCGCACTGGCCCTTGGATGGGCTCACCTTCCGCAGGCCGGCCATGACACGGCGCTGCTTGCGTGGGCAGGGCTGATCGGAGCGTTCGTCTTGTGCAGCCTGTTGGGCGTGTCTGGAAGCCTGCAGCAGGGCGAGAAACTGCCGCTCGACAATCTGCTGCACCTGCCTTTCTCGCTGCGCCAGGTGTTCGTGCTCAACTTCGTGGTTTCACAACTGACGTTGACCACCATCATCTTTGTGCCCGCATTCCTTGGGCTCGCGGTCGCATGCACGGTGGCACTCGACGCGCGCAATTTCGTTCTCATTCCCGCGTCGCTTTCACTTTTCGTCTGTCTGGCAGCCGTCATGCAACACGTGCAGCAGTGGGTCACGTCGGCGATGGTGACCAAGCGGCGTCGCGTCCTGATCGGCACCCTGGTGGGTATGTTGCTGATGGTCGCGATGCAGACGGCCTACATCCTTTACCTGACCCAACGATCCGACTCGGAAACGGAGGTGACTGAAGCGGAGGTCACCTCTTCAGAATCGGGATCAGAGGGTGTTCCCCTCGGAGAGGCCGGCCAGGTGATCGTGCAAGAGCTGGAGGTGTCCAGCCATTGGCTGTCGCGCGGTTGGGTGACGCCCGCCTCGTCGGATGGACGCGGCTCGTTCCCCTGGCTGTCGGTGGTTGGGACGGCGGTTTTCATCGCAATCGCGATCCTGTGCCTCCGGGGGGGATACGGCGTCACCCTTGCCAGGTGCCGGGACGGTCAGACCGCAAGCGCGCGTCCGCGCGTGGCAGCGGAGCGGCAGGGAAGGCGCATCTCGCGAAGGGCGCGGGCGTCGCCCGTCGTGGCGATTGCCCGCATCACGATCAAGCATTGGTTACGCTCGGTGCGTGGCTTGATAGATGGTCTGCCAGCCCTGGTGCTGCTGGTCCTGATCGGGTTCATTTGGCTCGGAAGTCCCGACGAACCCGATCCGTACACGGTGCCCATAACAGTGGTCGCGTTCATGTCGATGTTCTGTGCCCCCACCGAACTGGCGCGCAACCTGTTTGGCCTGGACGGTCGCGGATTCCGTGTCTACCGGTTTGCGGGCGTGCCCGCCAGAACACTGCTTCTCGGCAAGTACCTGGCGTTGCTGCCCGTGTTCATCCTGCTCGCTGGAGCCCTGCTGACCGTCTCGGCGGTGTTCGCGTCGATGCTGCCGACACACGTTCTCGGGACGGTCCTGCAGGGAGGCATCGTTTTTCTGGCTTGCTGCGCAATTGGCGGCGCCTTCTCGATGAGTTCGCCGCACGCCGTGTCCCCCACCTCGACAACGAATCGGGCTGGTTGCGCTACCGCCTTCCTGTTGACTGTGGCGAAACTGGCGGTGACCGCATTGTTGTTGCTGATCGCCTGGCCGGCGGTCATCGTCGAACAGGGTTTCGCTGAGGACGGCCATGGCTTTCCCCTGTACCTGGTCGTATCGATGATCGAGTTTGCATTGGCGGTCATTGCCTTCCACGTGTTTCTTGGCCGGCAGGCGCGCGAGCTTGACTGGCGGGCCGATCAGATCCTGGATGCGGTTTCCGTCACGGAGTGACTACAGCCGACTCGAGTTGAAACGCTGAGCCCGCTTTCGTTGTCGGCGCGCTGGCGGTCCCATTGGCCCTGCTGTCCGTGTGGCTGTTTGCGCGCGAGATCAAGCCAAGGGAGCCGCGAGCCGCGTGATCGCGGCCGTCCGAACGTGCGACACTGAAGGAGGTCACCAGGCAACACAACCGGAGAAGATCACGTGAGCGGCCCATTCCTCGACCAGTTAAACCTCGTTGTCAGCGACATGATGCAGTCGATCGAGTTCTACCGCGCGATCGGCCTGGAGATCCCTGACGACACGGTCTGGAGCACGGATACGGGAGCGCACCATGTCGTCATGAAGATGCCGGACGGGTTTGAACTGGCGCTCGACAGCCACGCCCTGGCCGAGGATTACAACGCCGGCTGGCGCCCCTTCAAGGGCGAGGGCAACCGGTCCGTGATGAGTTTCCGTTTCGGGGATGCCGACGAGGTGGACCGGGTCTTCGAACACGTCGTGTCCCTGGGGCACGGCGCTTCCCAACCGCCGTATTACACGTTCTGGGGATCGCGCTATGCCATCGTCGTCGACCCGGACGGCAACCACGTCGGACTGATGAGCCCGCCGGACCGGGCCCATCGCGGGGCGCCGCCCAAGATCTGATCCGAATCGGCGTTACCGCAGTTTCGGCAGGACCTCGCGCGCGAGACAGTCCCGAACCTCGCGGAGTTCTGTCGGGTCGGCGCCGCGTGAGCCGTGCATCATGCAGATTCGGCCGAGCGGTACCTGATCCAGCATCGCGCCGAGCCGGTCGACCACCTGTTGCGGCTTGCCGACCACCCCGAACCGGTCGATGAAGGCATCGTCGACCTTTTGCAGATGGACCGCGCGCACGTCGCCGTGGAGTGACAACTGGTAGTGTTCCCCTACGTTCTCCACCACGCCTCGCTCGCTTGCCGCGACTTCTTCGAGCGGCGCGCCTCGCATGCTGGAGAAATGCGCCATGGTGCCTATGCTGCCGCGCACGACGCGACGCGCGACATCCACCTCGGAGTGTGCGGCGACGTTGAGGTAGGCACCGGTAGCGAGGGTGGCGGGATCGAGACCAGCGGCCTCCCGCGCTGTCCGGGCGCGGTCGATGTTGCGCTGCATTCGCTCGGCATCCGCGCCGACGGCAACGGTGATGGAGTCGGCCACGCGGCCCGCGAGCTCTGAGACGCGCGGTCCCGTGGCCGCGATGTCGACGGGCGGTTTGGGGATGCCCTCTATCCATTTCAGGTGTGCCGCGTGATCGTTCTGCACGACCGCTTCGCCGCGCAGATAGCCCTGCACCTTTGCGGCGTAGTCCTCCAGCACCGCAACTGACGCCGGTCGAAGCCCGAGGTGGCCGAGCGAGGAGTCCCCGCGCCCTATGCCAAGGATCGCGCGGCCATCGGATTCGACCTGCACCGAGAGGATCGCTGCTGCGGTAACCGCGGCGTTGCGCGTCAGCGGATTGGTGACGCCGGTGCCGAGGCCGAGGCGCTCGGTCGAAATCGAGGCAATGGCCAGGGATTGGTAGACATCGCCGTTGTGATGCTGGCTGTCGGTGAAGAGCATCCCGTCCCAGCCGTCATCCTCGTACATCTTCGCGATGCGCCCGGCGCGGCCGGGCGCCGCGAAGTTCGTTACCCAAAATTCGGTTTTCATACGTGTCCAACCTGGAGCGTTCCAGACGCCATGATAAGGAGTGTCGACCGGAAGAATGACCCGTCAGCCAGATGCCGCGTCGGCGATGAGTGACAGCATCCGAGCGATGAAGTTGTCCTTGTGGTAGATGGACTCCTCGTGATCGCCGGTACGCACCACCACAAGATCGCGCGACGGTATCCCGGAAACGACCTGCCCCCGCGTACCGTACATGAGGAACGTATCGTCCGGTGCGCCGGGAAGCAGCTTGTGCGGGATGTTCCGGCCATCCATCTGGCAAAAGGCGTCCCCGTTCAGGTGGTGGAACAGCGCGAACGAAGGATTGACTTGTGGGGCCTGCACCCGGACCAAGTCGTCGGCATAGTCGGCGTCGACGAATTCTTCGCCCTGCCACTTGCCGTGATCCAGGATGATCTGGGCCGACTTGGCGAAGTCGGCGGGCACCATCTTGATCGACTGGTAACCGAGAAAGACCTCGCCCTTTTCTGTGCCCGTGGCGTAGTTGATCACCCAATGTGTGCCGGCCGCGAACCTGAGCGGCGCGAATATCTCTTCGGCGGTCAGGTCCTCCAGGCTCTTGCCGGAGGCGCGTTCGAGGGCAGTGAACAGCAGCCGGTAGGCCGAATTGTTGTAGGAGTAGCGCGTAAACGGCGGCGCGACGACCTGTCTCGTCAGGGCGGTCTGAAGCTGCGTGATCCCGTGTTGTCCGGCGGATTCCACTTCTGCGGTGACGTTGAGGGTGCCAGGCATCATCGCGAGGACATTGTGAAATGTGAGTTGTGCCTGCGCGTCGGGCATCTCGGGCACGAAATCGCGGACTGGCTGGTCGAAGCTCGCAACGTGGCCTCGCCGAATCACGCGCCCGACGAGCAGGCTGAACATCGACTTGGTGCCCGAATAGGTCTGCTGCAGGTCCGAGGCCGTTTTGCCGTTCCAATACTGCTCGTGCACCAGTCGGCCGCCACGGAGGATCAGCAGGCTGTCGGAGTTGTAGTCGGCGGCAATGTTGGCGGCCCGCGTTACAAGAGCGGGGTCCATTCCCGCGGATTCCAGGGTCGTCGAAGGCCAGCGGAAGTCTTCGCTGGGACGAAAGATCTTTCCGGGACGCATGGATACGCGGATTTCGTCTGCCATGGGTGTCTCTTGAGAATACGGCCGATAGCCGAGCGTGAGCCGCGGCACTTCATCGGTCAAGCGATGCGGTGCGATTCCTGTGCCGGCGGAACGGGCTGCAGACGTCACCGCAGTTGGATCCACGCAGTCAGCGTCGTCGGGCCAACAGGCCAAGTGCCCTGAGAAAGCGCCCGTTCAGCACGGCCACCAACGATTCCGCCATGGCGAAACTGACCTTGCCGCCGGAGAACAGGACAAGCGAACGCAGCGGCGTGTCGTCCGCCATGCGTTCGATCATTTTCCGCGTGGCGGCGTCGCTGCCGCCCATGCGTTCGACAAAACGTGCCCTGTAACGCTTCGCGACAAGCCGGCCGAGCCGCGTTGTCTCGATCTCGGACAGCGTGGAATTGAGATGGAACGGACGGACGGCCTCGGGCGGCGGGACCGGCTTGCCAAGCATGGCGGCAAAAGTCTCGTCGTCCAGGTCCAGTCGTCCGTCCTTGAAGATGGGCCGATCAGTGATGTGCGACTCCGAGAGGTGTCGCGCGCCGCCGGACGCATCTACCGCCAGCCGCTGGCGCAGGCGGATATCCCGGCTGGATGCGCCGACTCGAATTTCATGCTCGCCTGGCGGGATTGTCCAATCTCCCGCTTCGACGTCGTAGAAGGCGAAGGCATTCGGATCGAGCTCGATGGTTAGCGCATGGCTTTCGCCGGCTTTGAGCCTGACCTTGCAGAACCCCCGCAATTCCTGCTCCGGGCGGTAGGGACCGGAGTCGTCGAGGCGGTGGACGTAGACCTGAACGATCTCGGCGCCGTCGACATCTCCCGAGTTGGTGAGCGTCAGCGCCACCCGGCAGGGTTGTCCCGCAATCCGGATGACGTGGAGGTCTGCGTAGTCGAACCGTGTGTAGCTGAGCCCGTGTCCGAACGGAAACAGCACGGGTCGCTGGAAGCTGTCGAAGTAGCGGTAGCCGACGTACAGTCCCTCACGGTACTGCACCTGCCGACTCGTGCCCGGAAACCACTGATCCGATGGGACATCGGCCTGGCGCAGGGGAAACGTCTCCGCCAGCTTGCCGCAGGGAGACCGGCGTCCGAACAGGAGGTCGGCCGCAGCGGCTCCGCTGGCCTGGCCACCCAGGTACGTTTCGAGAATCGCCTTCGGGGCTTCCACCCAGGGCATTGCAACCGGTGCGCCGTTGGCGAGTACGACGACCGTGTCCGGGTTCGCTTGGCTGACGGCTTCGATCAGGCGATCATGCTGTTCCGGCAGTCGCATGTGGGGCCGGTCGAAGCCTTCGGATTCGTATACCGAGGGCAACCCGGCAAACACCACGGCGATGTCCGCCTCGGCGGCGGCGGCGCAGGCTTCGTCGATGCGTTGGGGATCGGGTTCGCTGAGCTCCGGATCGTAGCCTGGAGCGTAGAGGAGGGGATGCGCGGCCCCGACGATCTCCTGCATGGCGTCGAACGCGCATTCGATTCGGGTCGGCGTCACGCGGGAACTGCCCGTGCCCTGGTACCGGGGTTGCCTGGCGAAGGCGCCGATCACCGCGATGCGGGCGTCTCGCCGCAGGGGCAGCGCCCCGCCGTCGTTCTTCAACAGGACCGATCCTTCGGCGGCGGCACGGTGGGCGAGAGCGTGGTTGTCCAGCGGGTCCATTGCGATCGTGCCCGAGGACCGCTCCCGGCTCTTCCACACCAAATCGACGACCCGCGCGACGCTCCGATCCAGCACCTCCCCGGAAAGCTCTCCGCGGCGAACAGCCGCGGCAACGCGGCGGTCGTTCACGCCGCCGCTGGCGGGCATTTCCAGGTCATTCCCCGCCTCGATGCCGAGAATCCGGTCGTTGGCCGCGCCCCAGTCCGTCATCACCGCGCCGCGGAATCCCCATTCGTGACGCAGCACACGGTTCAACAGCCAGTCGTTCTCGCTGCAGTAGACCCCGTTCAGGCGGTTGTAGGCGCACATGACCGTCCATGGTTGGGATTGCCTCACGGCGATCTCGAAGCCGCGCAGGTGGATTTCCCGAAGGGTGCGCTCGTCCGCGATCACGTCGACCACCATGCGCCCGTGTTCCTGATCGTTGGCGGCGAAGTGCTTGATGCAGGCACCGATACCTCGGGATTGGATGCCGTCGATCATGGCGGCCGCCAGGTGGCCGGACAACAACGGATCTTCCGAGAAGTACTCGAAGTTCCGGCCGCAGAGTGGGTGCCGCTTGATGTTCATCCCCGGGCCGAGCAGCACGGCGACATCCGCCGCCGCACACTCGTCGCCGAGCGCGGCGCCGATTTCTCGGAGCAGGTTTACGTCCCAGGTGCTAGCCAGCGCCGACGCGGTCGGGAAGCAGGTCGCCGGCAGGTTGCGGGACAGGCCGGAGTGGGTTCCGGGTGCTGCCTTGCGCAGACCGTGCGGGCCGTCGGTGAGCATGATCGAGGGCAGGGCGAGACGGTTGATCGCGGGCAGGCTCCAGACGTCGGCGCCGGAGCACAGGTCTGCCTTTTCGGTCAGCGTCATCCTGGCGACGATGGCTGCGGCTTTTTTCCAGGTCATCGCACGCCGCGCCGCTCTTCGAGCGCGGCGCGGATTTCCCGTGCCCGGCTCTCGGTGATGCCGTAGGTCGCGATCAGCGCCATGGCCAGCAGCGATGTCGCAAACGGCACCGCGACGTCGAAGACGCGCATGAGGAACAGCGTGCGCTCGGACTGCGCGCCCGCCAGTTCGATGTCGAAGCCGGTGGCGTTCAGCAGGAAGCCGCCCGCGGCGAGCGCCACTGCCATGCCGAGCTTGACGACCCACCAGAATATGGAACCGTACATGCCCTCGCGGCGTTCCCCGGTCCTGAGTTCGTCCTGGTCGCAGACATCCGCGATCATGGAACCCATGAGGGTGAAGAGGCTTCCGAGCCCGAACGCCATGAGCGGGGCGGGGAGCAGCAGCAGCCAGGGATTGTCGGGGTCGTAACAGAACCACTTGAGGCCGTACCCCACCGTTGAGATTCCGACGCAGACAAAGAACGCGTGGCGCTTGCCGAGATGGGTGCCGAGAAACGTCGTCAGGACGATGACGCCGAAGGTGGCGATGGCGCCCAGCATGCCGACATAGCCGATCCAGATGGCGGCGGCATCCTGGTCGCCGGCGAAAACGTAGAAAATGATCACGTATGCCTGGAAGGCGGCAATGAGCTGGAAACCGTTGAAGACGAGGAATGTCGCACCGCAGAGTTTGAGGAAATCGATGGACCCGAGGGTTTTGCCGAATCCGACGATGAAATCGGTGACGGCCTTGATGGCGATGGCCAACACCTGTGTGGCCGCGTCCCTGCGCCTCGCCGCCGTATGGTCAGGTGCGCCCTGGGCGTGCCGCTCCCGCAGGAAGATCGCCGGCAACACGCCGAGGCCTGCACAGGCAAGCGCGAGCACGATGGCCAGTGCGCTGGCGCCACCGCGCATGTCGCCGAACCTCGGCAGCTCCATGAACCACAGGAACCAGGGCGCGACCATCCATGCCCCCTGGGCGATGAAGTTCTGTACGCCCATGAGCCGCGTGCGCTCGTTGTAGTCCGGCGTGAGTTCGTAGCCGAGGGCGACCCAGGGCGTCGCGAACACCGTGTAGGCGAGATAGAAGACGAACGATCCAACCAGGAAGTAGTTGAAGTAGAACGTCTCGCTGCGGCCATCGGGAAGCTGCCAGAGAAGTGCGAGAAGCAGGGGCGCGGCGATGGCGCCGCAGAAGATGTAGGGGCGGCGCCTTCCCCAGCGTGACCGGGTGTGGTCCGAGATGTGGCCCATGACGGGGTCGGTGATGGCATCCGCCAGGCGGGGCAGGGCGCCGAGCAGCCCTACCAGGGCCGGGTTCATGCCGTAGCCGAGGTTGAGCGCGATCATCATGTTGCCGCTGCCGGCGGCCAGCAGGTTGTTGGCCAGGCCGCCGGCGCCGTAGACACCCATCTTCAGGGGATGGATGCGGTCTTCGGGCGCGGTTTGCGTATGGGAGTGGGGTGGCCTCACCGACGTTTGCCGTAGACCAGGAACGGGATGTTGGCGTGCCCCGCGTGGCCCTGGCCGTCGTAGGCCATGACGAAAATGCGGTATTGGCCGGGAGAATCGGGTGCCGTCAAGGCCACCTCGGCTTGCGAGGAGTCGCCGATGAACAGCCCCTCGAGGTCGGTGATCGATGCCTCGAAGTCGCCGCCCACCACGGTCTCGGTGCTCTCCGGCTTGATGCTCCAGCGGAAGGTGACCGGATCGCCATCCGGGTCGAATGCCTCGACCCTGGCTTCGTAGCGCTTGCCGGCGGCGAGACGGACGCTGTCGGCGGCAGGACGCCGCGCGAGCCGCATCGATCGAATCGCGGGCGCCTGGTTCGCCGGGGCGCGACCGGTCCATACAAACTCGAGGACATCGACGGCGGCGGTGGACTCGCCGGCGTCGGTGAATAGGCTGAACCAGGTGTGCGTCCGCTCCTGCTTCTGCCCCCAGAGGAACGCGTAGGAACCGAGGCAAGGTTCAAGGAACGGCGCGATGAAGGTCCGGTAGCTCTGGAGATAGTGCCGGCCCTTCTCGGTGCTGTCCTGCTCGATGGGCGCGCCCCACCGGGTCTTGCCGACTTCCCAGTGCCCGAGCGGCCCCCACTCGGTGATCATGAAGGGCCCCTCACGCAGGTACTTGATGGCCTTCGGCATAAGCGCGAGCGCCCCGTAGGCCTGCAGGCTGATGAAGTCGAGGTCGGGAGCCCGTTCGCGCACAAGTTCGACCGTTTCCCTGTCCAGGGCCGAGATGGTGGTCGTGGTCGGGTGGTTCGGGTCGAGCGCGTGGACCAGGCGTGAGAGTTCGTTGACCTCGTTGTAGACGCGGGGATTCGTGTGGCGCATGTCGAGTTCGTTGCCGATGATCCACGCGAGGAGCGCGGGGTGGTCCTGGTAACGCCGGACCGCGTTCTCGACGTTCTGCCGCTGCGCGGCGATGCTGGCCTGGTCGTCGTAGTCGAAGCCGAAGCGTTCTGCCGCCACGGGCAGCCCCATCGAGACCGTCAGACCGTGCCTGTGTGCGGCGTCCAGGGTCTCCCGGGCTTCTTCGATCCCCCAGGTGCGGATGGAGTTGCCGCCGCGGGCGGCGACGGTTGCGAGGTCGATGCCGGCCGCGCCGGCGCCCTTGACGAGGTAGGGCTTGCCTTCGCGTACAAGCGTGTAGCCGCCGTCGAAAGCGGCAACCACGACGCGAACCGGATTCTGGTCGCCGAAGGCTGCAAGCGTAGCGAAGACCAGCGCCAGGCCGGCACACCGGCTGGGCCGTCTCATGTCCTGGTCTGCGCGGGCTTCGCCATGGAAGCCCGGGTCACCAGGTCGCACTTGAAGGTCTCCTGCCGGGGGGATTCTCCGGCGAGGCCCGCAATGAGGAGTTCCGTGGCCCTGGAGGCGATCGCCGCGATGGGCTGCCTTACCGTCGTCAGCGCCGGCCATGTGTGCGTTGCGGTTGGCGAATCGTCGAAACCGGCGACGGACAGCATGTCCGGGACGCGAATGCCGTGTTCGTGGGCGGCGACTACCGCGCCCGCGGCGGTATCGTCGTTGCAGGCAATGATGGCGGTGGGCCTGGACCTGAGTTGCCAGAGGGCGTGAAAGCCGCGCTTGCCGGACTCGAAGTCGAACCGCCCGTCGACGACCAGCGCGGGGTCGACGGTGAGGCCGCGGTCGCGAAGGCAGTCCCGGTAGCCTTCCAGGCGCCTGTCGGTGGCGCCATGCCTCGCGTCCCCCTTGATGAACCCTATGCGGCGATGTCCGAGAGACAGCACGTGTTCGGTGAGCGTTCGGGAGGCCTCGACATCGTCCGGTTTGACGGACATCCAGGCCGGGTTCGTCTCCCGCGGCGAGATGAGGGCGAAAGCGATATCGCTTTCCAGGAGCAGCGAGGTGATGTCCGGGCGGTCGGCGATGGGCGCGGTGAGCAGCAGACCGTCGACGCGGGTCTGGCGGGCGAACTGGCGAACCATGGCGGGCGTCAGGTCCTCGTTGCACGGACGCAGCATCAGCGCGTGACCGGTCGCCTCGCAGGTCGCGTAAGCGCCCTCCAGCAGCTTCTGGATGTAGCTGAACTCGTGGGGGTTCTCGTAGAGCATTCCAATGGAGAAGGTGCGCCGGCCGGCGAGTCCGCGCGCCGCGGGGTGCGGTTCGTAGTCGAGGGCGGAGACGGCTTCCATTACCCGTTCCCGGGTCGCCGGGCGGACGTTCGGTTCGTTGTTGACGACCCGGGAGACGGTCTTGATCGAGACGCCGGCACGTTCGGCGACTTCACGGATAGTTGCGCCGCCGCTGCTAGCAGGCATGGTTTGCAGGGTGCCTCTTTTCGTAAGTAGTTATCATTTTTTCAAATAGATACAATCATTTTTTAACAAAAGTACTCAATTTGCGGTGACACCACATGGCAGCGCTGACGACGAAACGAGAGCTACCGTAGCCCGGTTCGCCCCGGATGTCTTCCCTACAGGTCGCCGAAGCGGTAACTCGCCCGGATGCCTGCGAGGCGCGGCCGCGTGAAGAACCGGGTATTGTCGAACTGCGTGATGATCTGCGCCGCCTCGTGCACGTCGCCCGTGACGTTGCTCATGAACCCTTCCACCCGAAGTCGGCCGTTGCTGTGCGAGAAACCGACGCCGGCATCGATCGATACGAAACCCTTCACCTCGTCGTTCAGGCGCAGGCGTGGATTGTTCGGATTCAGGAAGTCGATGCTGTTGAAGATCGTGCGGTACTGGTCGTCGCGCCAGCCGATGGAAATCACGTAGTCGAGAATGCCCCACGGCGTGCCGATGGCCTGCGAGATCGAGCCGTTGACCTGGTACTTGGGCGTATGCGGCAGTCGGCGGCCATCGATGGACCGAAACACGGCTTCGTCGGGCGCGACGTCCGCCTGGAAGCGGAAGTCCTGGATCGGCAGCGCCGACTGGATCTGGGCCTCCAGCCACAGCGCGGTCCAGTTGAAGTTGAAGCCCATCGGCAACTGGAAGCCGCCGTCGAGCTGGATGCCGTAGATCTCGGAGTCGGCGGCGTTGTAGCTGAACGAGACCACCAATGATCCGGCGCCGGTCTCCTCGGGATCCACCAGCGTCGCGCCGCCCACCGTGAAGTCGAGGGCCTGTTCGACCGACAGGAGCGACGTGAACACCTGGTCGCTGTAGTCATAGTAGAAGGCGGAGGCGTTGAAGCGTGCAGGCACGTCGCCGACGTTGAACTCGTTTTTCCAGCCCGCCTCGTAGACGACCACCTGCTCTTCGTCGTAGGTGGGCGCGACCGGGAGGCCGGTCTCGCCGCTGAAGGTGTCGTTGAAACCGCCCGACTTGTGTCCGGTGGAGACCATGGCATAGCCGAGTGCGCCGTCGAAGTCGTGTTCGATGCGGACGCGCCAGTCCATGAAGTCGTTTTGCATCTCGCCGAACTGGGGCGTGATGGAAGTGTTCGGGTTGATGATCGCGACGAAACTGAAAAGTCCGTCCGGCGGGCAGTAGAAGTCGTCCTGGTTCTGGGTGTCGACGCAGGGCACCTTGTCTTCCTGCGCGGCGCCGCCGCCGTAGGTTCCCTTCGAGAAAACCGCCTCGACGTTGTCCCGGGCACCGAACCGGGCGATGCCGTCGTAGTAGAACGCGAGGTATTCCTCGTCGGACACGTTGCCGTCGCCGTCGGTGTCAGGGTCGAAGATCGTGCGGTCGCGGGCGGCGAACCGGAAACCCTCGGTGCCGACGCGCACGCCGCCGCAGCAGGAGAAGTTCCGCCCGCCGAGGGCGAAGGCGTAGCGCGCGTTCACGCCGATGCGCGACTTCTCTTCCTCGGTGAGGCGCAGTCCCACGGTCAGGCGCGTGATATCGGTGAGATGGTAGGTGACATCGCTGTAGATCGACGTGGAACTCGAATCCGTGTTCGGCTGGTTGAACTCGATGCCCTGGAAGAACAGTCCCCGGTCGCCGGCGGAGCCGAGAAACGTGTACTGGTCTTCCTTGAACCAGAAGAGCCCCGCCGTCCACGTCCACGGACCGGTGTCGCCGTAGAACCGCAGTTCCTGGATGTCGGAAACGCTGTCGGTGACGAACTGGAACCGGGACCAGTTGTCGTAGACCTCGTCGACGGGCTGCAGGGTGTCCGCCACGCCCCGCCAGTCCGGCGAGAGCGGGGTCGCCGCGTCGTAGTCGTACAGGAGGTCGCGGCGGCTACCCGTGTATTCCAGTGTGCCCCAGTCGAAGTCGTAGGTGATTTCGAGCTTCGCGCCCCAGTGGGTGGTATCGAGGATCGGTGTGAATGCCCGCGCATAGACGTCCCTGGGATCCTCTATGTCCTCGGGATGGACGCCGTTGCCGAGCGGGTTCGCGTAGTTGGTCCCGGTCCAGCCGGTGCCCTGTTCATGCACGCTGTCAAAGGCGAGGAGAACGCTCAGCCGGTCGCTGACGTCGTAGAGGAACTGCAGGCGATAGCCGGTGTTGTCCGCAGCTTCCGCCGTGTCGAGGTCGAGGGGACCCACATCGTTGTAGTAAGAGGAGTGCTCCAGGGAATACCCCGCAAGGCGCACTGCGGCGTTCTGGCCGAGGGGCAGGTTGACGACCGCCCGGTAGACCTGCTGGTCGTAGTCGCCCATCTCGGCCTCGACGGCCAGTTCCGTGCGTCCGAGCCCCGGCCGCCAGGGAATGATGTTGACGGAGCCGGCGGTCGCGTTGCGGCCGCGCAGGGTACCCTGGGGTCCGACGTTGACTTCCACCCGGCCGATGTCGAAGAAGGCCGAGCCGATGCCGGCCGTGCGGGGAAGGTAGACGCCATCCAGGTGCGTCGCGGCCGCCGGGTCGCCCAGTTCCGTGTTGTTGGAGGATCCCACGCCCCGAATCCAGACCTCGACGTTGCCGCCCTTGTTGCCGATCTCGAGGCCCGGCGCCAGTTCGCTCAGGTCCGTCAGGTCCTGGGCACCCTGCATCTTGAGATCGTCACCCTGGAAGTTGTAGGCGGTGGCGCCCAGGTCCTGGATATTCTGTTCGCGCCGCTCGACGGTCACGACCATCTCTTCGTCGTAGGCGATGGGTTCCTCTTCGGCCTCTTCGCCCGCCTCTGCTGCGACCGAGAGTGGTGCCACGGCCAAAAGGACTATCGCCACGAAGACCCGCTGAACTGCTATCTGCATTGTATTTCGATCCATCTCGTCACCCCCGCCGCTATTGCGCCTGTACCAGGCGGATGTTGTCGATGCGCGCCACGGCGCCTTCGGCGTTGCCCCAGTCGGGGAAGAACATCACCAGTTTGAGATCCGAAATATCCAGGCCGGCCAGCTCCATGCCGAGGCCGAAGCTGTAGCGTTGCCAGTCCTCGCCTGGCATCGGATTGCCCGCCGCGGTCAACAGGACCTCTACGGCGCTCGCCGCGCCGCTGCTCTCAAGCTTGAGGCGCCACTGCGACCCCTCCGGGGGCGGCGACACCTCCTTGAAGTCGAATTCCAGCGTGCCGCCGGCCATGGCGCTGGCGTCCAGCCCGGCCGTGGCCTGGATGCCGGTCACGGTGGCACCGGCGTGGAAAGACAGTTCGATCACGCTGCCGTGGTCCTCGTCGTCGGTTACCTCGCCGAAGGTCGCGGCGCCACAGCAGTCCCAGAGGAACCAGCCTTCGGCCGGGGCGTCCCCGTAGAGTTCGATCGACGCGACTTCCGGTACGAAACGGACGTTGTCGATCCGGCCCACGGCGCCATCGGCATTGGCCCAGTCGGGAAAGATCATCACCAGCTTCACGTCGCTGAGATCGAGCCCGGCGAGATCCCCGCTGAGGGTGAAGCTATAGTGCTGCCAGTCGGACCCGGGTTCCGGGTTGCCCCCGTGGGTCAGAACCACCTCGACCGCCGTCGCCGCATTGCTGCTCTCGAGCTTCAGCCGCCAGACGGAACCTTCCGGCGGTGGCGATACCTCCTTGAAGTCGAACGTGAGCGTGCCGGATGCGAGACCGCTGACATCGACGCCCTCGGTCGCCTGGAATCCGGTGACCGTGCCGGTCGCCCCGAAGGAGAGTTCGACCACGCGTCCATGTTCGGCGTCATCGTCAACCTCGCCGAAAGTTGCGCCGCCGCAGCAGTCCCACAGGAACCAGCCTTCCGCGACGCTGTCGCCGTACAGTTCGACGGCTGCGGTTCCCCCGGGGCCGCCGCCGTTTGGCCCTTCGCCCGGCAGCCATTGGACATTGTCGAGTTCGAACGTCTGTTCAGCGCCCTGCTCCGTGGGGAATATGACGATGCCGGTATTCACCGTGGCGAGGTTGAGCCCACCGCCAAGCAATTGCGCCACGGGCACTTCCACGGTCTCCCATTCGCCGTCGCCGACCTTGCCGATCCGCTGGTCGCCGCTGGTGCACGGAAAGATGCAGTCGATCTTCATGGTCATGCCGGCTTCGTTGTCGCCGTAGTCGTTCACCTTGATGTCGAAACTGACCGCGCCGGGGGCGTACGCGCTCAGGTCCACGCCCATGCTGGACTGGATGAACCAGACGCCGAACGCTTCGCTGTCTGAGAAGCTCACTTCGAGGATATTGCCCCGGGTGGCATCTCCGATTTCCTTCCACTGCACCTTGTTCGCGGGGTTGGTGCCGTCCGAGTAGTTGGCCCAGTTGGTGCCTGAGTCGGCCGCCGCGATGCCCGCGTCCCAGATCGGATCCACGGCGTCGATGTAGACGGGTTGTGGCTCACCGGCGGCGGGCGGCGGCGGCGCGGGGGGCATGATGCCGCAGTCGCCCTGGCCGACGTGACCGCAAATGATCCGTATGTTGTCCACTCGCAGATGGGCGTGGCTGGTGGGTTCGAGCACGAACAGGCTCAGCACCTGGTCGAGGTCGACGGGGCCGCCGCCGAAGTTGCTCGGGTTGTGCGCGATGTCGCTGATCTGCACGGTGACGGTGGTCCACTCGTCCGTGGCCAGGGTGGCGACCGGGAGGTCGACGAAGCCGAGGTCCGGGAAGCCGCTGTCGAGCTTGACCTGCAGGCTGCTGTCCGGGTCGGTCTCGTCGCCGAATATGTAGAGATCGAACTGGACCTCTCCGGCGTAGCTGCCGGGGTCGGATGCGCTGCCCATGCCGAACAGGGTCTGTCGGGCGAGGTTTGCGGGAAAGATGGAGAAGTTGCCGCCGCCCGTGGTGTTGACGTCGATCACCATGCCGCGGTCGCCGTCACTTGTTTCCGAAAACGCGAGGGCGCCCCCCGCGTCGTAGACGCCGAAGTCGAGCGGCACCGTATCCTCGGCGTTGGGGAACGTGAGCGGGCCCACGGCGTCGGTGTAGAGGTCGTAGACGGCCCGGTAGACGTTTTCTCCCAGCGGCGGAATCACGGAAGGATCCGTGTGGTCGGTGAAGCCGTCGCAGCCGGCGCCGGTCTCGGTATTGATCGTGCACTCGTAGACGCGCACGTAGTCTACGCGCAGCTCTGCCGGCAGCGCTTCCGGCGCGGGGGCGCCGGGCAGGTTCCCGCCCACGGCGAGATTGAGCAGAAGGTGGAACGGCTGGTCGAAGGGTGCGGCATCGCCGCCCTCGAAGTGGGCGTTCGTCGCCTCATCCAGGTAGTAGTTCCAATAGGTCGAGTTCCGGACGGTGTAGAAGTGCGTACCGTCGACGAACCAGCGGACCTCGTTTGCGTCCCACTCGAGAGCGTAGACATGGAAGCCGTCGGCCGGATCCACGTCCATGTGTTTCTCGTACTTGAAGGTGTTGAGCGGCCAGGCCATGCCGTAGTGAATTGCCGCCTGGTTGAAGGGGCTCGGATCGCGGGAGAACACTTCCATGATGTCGATCTCGCCGCCGGCGGCCCAGGTGCCGTAGGACGAATCGGTGGGCAGCATCCAGAACGCGGACCACATCCCCTGGCCAGCGGCGGCATGGATGCTTGCCTCGATGCGTCCGTACTTGATGTCCAGCTTGCCATCCGTGTTGATGCGCCCGGACGTATATTCGCGGCCGTCAGCGTTCTCCTGCCTGGCGGTGATGATGAGATTTCCGTCCACGACGGAGACGTTGGCCGGCTGGTAGCTCTGCAACTCGTTGTTGCCCCAGCCGGGAATACCCTCGGCGGTGCCGTCGCCGGTCTGTATGTTCCACTTGGCGGCATCCAGGGCGCTGCCGCTGAATTCGTCGGACCAGACCAGGTTCCAGCCCTTTGGCGTCAGGGGAACGGTGGGCTGGTTCCTGCCTTCAGCCGGATCTTCGTTGCCGCCCGAGCAGGCGACGAGCACCGTAGCCGCGGCGAACATCCCGATCGAGGCCCGCAGGCGATCCCACGCGGTATCCTGCCGGACCTTCGCATGTGGGCGGTTTTCGGCATGTGGTGCCACCGGGGCTGCGGTGAATGGCAAGCGCTTGGCCAGGATGGAAACCATGAACGTGGTCCTCCCCCCTCGAACATGATGAGAGGTGCACGGTACGCCTGTTATGACAACGTTGTCAAACCGTGGCAGGTCACTTTCGATAAAGGGGTGGCGGAAAGGGCTTCAGATCGATACTGGGGTGAAGCGGTAGTCCGACCCGGACGGGCGCAGCCTGGTGTCCTGACGCGACACCAGTTGGCTGGCCGGGCCTCGGACCGGTGTTGTGCCAGGAGGGCGAGGGCAGTCGGAGGTTGTCCTCAGGTACGCCCCGACCGGGTGGACCCTGACCCTACGACCACTCGATGTCCTGCCTCGACCGGTTGTTTCCCTTTCGGTGCGCCCACGTTCTCGCGTTGTCGTCCCAGGGGTGCGCCGCGAGCCATTGCTCGTCCATCGCCGCGCCGAGTCCCGGTCCCGGCGGCAGGCCGAAATAGCCATCCTTCTGCACCGGAAAGTCACCGACTACGGCATCCGGTAACCAGGGATGGATGCCGCCTTCCTGGATGATGAAGTTGGGGGTGCAGGCATCGACGTGCAGCGCCGCGAGGGTGGAGAGCGGGCCGTAACAGTTGTGCGGCTGGAAACCCACGTAGTAGGCCTCGGCCATGGCGGCGATCTTCTTCGTTTCCAGTATCCCGCCCGCATACATGACGTCGGGCTGGATGAGGTCCACGGCGTGCAGCGGCAGGAGTTCGGCGAAGTCGAACTTGGTCAGCAGCCTTTCGCCGGTCGAGATCGGGATGTTGACCTTGTCCGACACCTTCTTCAGCGCGTGAAGGTTCTGCGGAGGCACCGGCTCCTCGAAATAAAACGGCCTGAACTCCTCCATCCTGTTGCCGATACGCACCGCATCGGAAGGTGCGAGGCGGCCGTGCACCTCGACCAGCAGTTCGACATCGTCGCCCACCGCCTCGCGCACCGCCTTCAGCTTCTCGACCGCCAGGTCCTCGGATGCCCTGTCGATGAAGATGCCGCGGTGGTCGAACGGATCGCCCTTCAGGGCTGTCAGGCCCTTCTCGAGGTGGTTCATCGCGTTCTCGACGGATGCCTCGGGCGTAGGGCCATCCCAGCGTCCATAGGTCCAGATCCGGTCCCGCACCTTGCCGCCGAGCAGTTCGTACACGGGGGCTCCCAGGACCTGGCCCTTGATGTCCCATAGCGCGATCTCGATACCGCTGATGGCCGTCATCTGCACGACGCCGCCGCGGACGTGAAAGTGGTGATAGAGCGTCTGCCAGTGCTTCTCGATCTCGCCGGGATCCTTGCCCACGAGCTCCCTGCCGAACTCCTCCACCATCGTGGCCACGGCGAGCGGGCCGGAAGTCGCCTCGCTCCATCCGGTGATGCCTTCATCCGTCTCGATGCGGACGAACACGAGGTTCCGGGTGGCGATCGGTGAAAAGGGCACCCCGGCCGGAAACGCCTTTACGGAAGTGATTTTCATGTCGATCAGCCTGGGAGCAGGGCAGGAGATCTGGACTTGAAGTCCTCGATGGCACTGGCGGTCAGTTCCCGCCAGTTCTCCGGGAGTTCGCAGCCGGCCTGCGCCTGCGCCAGGTAGTCGGGGAAGTTCTGCGCCAGTTCCGCCGCCGCCCAGTTGAACGGGTCTGGATCGTCGATCTTCTCCCTTGGCGCGTCGAGATAGGAAAACCCGACGTGGTAGTGGGGGCGGTTCCTGAAGCAATCGAACCGCAGGATCTCCTGTTCCTCTCCGTCTACCGGCCCGAACACGTGAATCGTCAGCCCCTCGTCGACAGTAACCTCACGATACGCCAGCGCCAGCTTGTATGGGCCGACAGAGTTTTCCACCGCGTTCGACAAATCCGGCGGACTGAAACGTGTTTGCATCCTGTTCTCCTGATGGTCACTTTTTGATCAAGCGGCTGTTGATGAGAAGATACACGAATCATGACAGTTCGGTCCCGAAACACCGCTTCGACGCCCGGTCGCGTTTCGAGGCGTTGGCTGCTTGCGCCGGTCATGCTCCTGGTGGCATCGGCTGGCCTTGCCGAACAACCGCTGTATCAGCACGGCATCTCCCTGCTGCATGACCTCAAGTACCCGGCGGATTTCAAACACTTCGATTACGCCAACCCGTCGGCGCCGAAAGGCGGAACCCTGAACCTGTCCACGACCTGGACGATCCGAAACTTCTCCGGCGCCTGGGGCACCGGGGTCTCGAATGCCGCGGGACTGGAGAGGACGATGGACCGGCTGTTCACCAGGTCGGCGGATGAACCCTCGGCCATTTACGGATGGCTGGCGGATGGCGTCGCGCTCTCGGAGGACGGAAAGTCGCTCTTCATCAGGTTGCACGAGAAGGCGCGTTGGCGCGACGGGGTGCCGATAACGACGAAGGACATCCGGTTCTCCTACGACGCGATGGGGTCTACGTCATTGGCTGGAAAAACCTACCTGAAGTCCTGGGTCGACGCGTTCGAGATCATCAATGACCGCGAACTGGTGATCCGCCACAAGGACGTCTTCACCCAGTCGAACCTGCTGGCGCTGACCTCGTTTCCCGTGCGTCCGGCGCACTACTACGCCGACCGTGATCCGGGGGAGGCCACGCTGGAGCCGCCGCTCGTCAGCGGCCCGTACCGAATCGCCGCGTTCGATCGCAACCATGTGGTCTACGAGCGCGTGGAGGACTACTGGGGCCGGAATCTCCCCGTCAACAGGGGGCGCTACAACTTCCAGACCATCCGCTACGAGGTTTACCGCGACGCCACCGTGGCGCGGGAAGCCTTCCGCAAGGGACTGTTCGACCTTTTCCTGGAAACCGACATTCGGTATTGGGTCGGTGCATACGACATACCGGCCGTGGAGGAGGGCCGGATACGCAAGGATATCCGCAGCATCAGGAGGTACATCGGCCGGGCGCGGGCACTGGTCTTCAATCTTCGCCGCGAAACGCTGCGCGACCCGAGGGTCCGGGAAGCGCTGACCCTCGCGTTCGATTTCGAATGGCAGAATCGCGTGTTTCACCACAACTCCCAGCGCCGCGCGCTGAGCTACTTCGACGGCTCGTCGTTCGCTGCCAGGGGATTGCCTTCGGCGGCGGAGAATGCGCTGTTGGCGCCGTACCGCGACCAGCTTCCGGGTCGCGTCTTCACACAGTCGTTCGAATTGCCGCGCTCCACCGGATGGGGCCCGCATCGGGAGGCGCTGCAACGCGCGCGTCGCCTGTTGGCCGAGGCCGGTTGGACTTTCGTGGACGGCAGGCTCCAGGACGCCAGCGGACGGCCTTTCGAGCTTGAGCTGGCAACGCAGTGGGCGTGGGCCAAACGCGTGCTGCTGCCTTATGTCGAATCGCTTCGGGTGCTCGGCGTCGATGCCAGTTTTCGTTTGATCGAAAACGTCATCGCGGTCAAGTACAAGCGACAGCGCCGGTTCGACGTGTTCATGATCGGCCACGACCTGGTGAATCCCCCGATGGGTCAATTGCACACCTATTTCGGTTCCGAGGGCGCCGGCCGCGAGCTGGGCGGCAACCTGGCGGGAATTCGGGACCCGGTCGTCGACACCCTGATCGAACTCGCCCAGAGTGCTCCGGACATCGAGACCGCGGCGGTCGCGTGCCGGGCACTGGATCGCGTCCTGACGTGGGGCTTCTACCACGTTCCCCTGAACACGACCGATGATGAGCGCATCCTGTATTGGGACAAGTTCGGCCATCCCGATGCGTCTGCGGCCGTATACGAGCACCTCCTGGACGGCCTGGCCCGAGTCATTGACACCTGGTGGGTCGACGACGCGAAGGTCGAGTCGCTTGCGGCTGAAGGACACGGATGAGGAGGGGAACGCCGGCCTGTTCGCCGCGAGTCAGCTTTCCACGCCCAGGTGCCATTTCCCGTCGCAGTCCGGTACCCGTAGGGCCTGAGCAGGGCGCCGATGGTCGTCAGCAGCCCCGGTGTACTCTGCCCTCCGCTTGCCGTCCATCCGGGCTCCGGGGGCGGGCAAAGGGTAGGGGTCAGGTCAGGGTTAGGGCCAACTCCGCGAGGGCCCCGACGTTGAGCACGATGTGCGCGATGCGCTTGCGGTTTCCTACGACCACACGCGTCCCAGCCATCCCCGAGTCCTGTGGAGCTCATCGAACTCGGCGTCTTTGGAAATCAGTACCCAACCCATTTCGATCGCAGTTGCGGCGATGAATCTGTCGAATGGGTCCCGGTGCGTCCAATCTAGCCCGGATATCTCACAAGCACATGGAAAGGGACCTCGATTTGTCGGATAATGTGAGTCAAGTCAAACACTTACATCAATAGACAAGGGAGGTCCCTTGAGCACACAGTGTACGCCCGCGCAACTTGAATTTCACGCCTTCGGCCGCCGCGAAGTCGCTGCTCGATTCGACGGGGGCCGGCTCAGCTCGGACGGCGGCGGCGTGCTGCTGCGGGAGGCGGACCGCCGGCTCGGCCTGATGGATCGTATCGCGGGCTGCTTCGCGGACTATCGCGACCCGCGCAAGGTCGAGCACACGGCGGCGGAGCTGGTGGCGCAGCGCGTGTACGGGATCGCGCTGGGCTACGAGGATCTCAATGATCACGACGCGTTGCGCGGCGACAGTCTGCTGGCGCTGATGGTCGGCAAGGCGGACCCGACCGGGGAGCGGCGGGCGCGGGCGCGGGACCGGGGTTGTCCGCTGGCGGGCTCGAGCACGCTGAACCGGCTGGAGCTGGGCGGTTCGCCGGGGGATCGCTACAAGAAGGTTGTCGCGGATCCGGCGGCGCTGGACGACGTGCTGCTGGACATCTTCCTGGAGTCGTTCGCGGAGGCGCCGGAGGAGCTGTGGCTGGACCTGGACGCCACCGACGATCTGCTGCACGGCGGCCAGGAGGGCCGCTTCTATCACGGCTACTACAAGGGCTACTGCTACCTGCCGCTGTACATCTTCTGCGGCGAGCACCTGCTGTGCGCGCGGCTGCGGGCTTCGGACAGCGACGCCAGCGCCGGCAGCGTCGGGGAGCTGGAGCGGATCGTCGGCCGGCTGCGCGGGCGCTGGCCCGGGGTTCGCCTGGTGGCGCGGGGCGACTCCGGCTTCTGCCGCGAGGAGATCATGCGCTGGTGCGAGGACAACCGCGTGGACTACGTGTTCGGCCTGGCGCGCAACCCGCGCTTGGTGAAGCGGATCGGCAAGGCGCTGCGCAAGTCGCGCCGCCGCTGCGCGGCCACGGGCGCGGCGTCGCGCCGGTTCCGGGAGTTCCGCTACCGCACGCGCGACTCGTGGAGCCGGACGCGGCGGGTGGTGGCGAAGGCGGAGCATCTGGCGAAGGGGCCGAACCCGCGCTTCGTCGCGACCAGCCTGGATCGGAAGAAGGCCGGCGCGCAACGGCTGTACGAGGAGTTGTACTGCGCGCGGGGCGACATGGAGAACCGCATCAAGGAGCAGCAGCTGGACATGTTCGCCGACCGCACCAGCGCGGCGACGATGCGCGCCAACCAGCTGCGGCTGCACTTCGCGTCGTTCGCCTACGTCTTGATGCACGGCCTGCGGCGCCTGGGCCTGGCGGGCACGCGCCTGGCCAGGGCGCAATGCGGAACCCTGCGGACCAAGCTGCTCAAGGTCGCCGCGCGGGTGCGCATCACCGCGCGCAGGGTGTGGCTGTCGTTCTCCTCGGTCTATCCGCACCGCGGCGAGTTCGCGGCCGCCGCGGCCGCGCTATGCGCCGGTCCGGCCCGCGCGCCGCCCGCCGCAACCTGACTTCCGACGACCAATTGCCGACCGGCGCCCGCCGCCGGGGATGACACTCGCCCGGGACCGCGCCGGCCGCCGCCGAATGGGCGTTCCCAACCCCCTCGAGGCCCGAAAACCGCTCAACCCCGGCACTGTTCCGACCATCCGCAGGGCCAGCCACTCCCCAGAACGAAGAGAATGATCCCTGGCCGCCTCCTTCAGCCTGATCCGCCAAGTTGGTGAGCGATCCGGGCTAGGGCTCCGGCCCGAGCCGCGACCGTGCGCGTGAAGGGAGCGGATACCGTCTGGGTCTCGGTTAGCAGCGCATCGATGTGCGGCACGACTTCCGGCCATTTGCCGAGACTTGCCTTGCGAACGATCTCGTAGACGCTGATAGGGCTGACGTGAACGGCGTCTGCCTCGACGATGGCCGTTTTCGCATCGCCGCCGAGACGAGATGAGTCCATGAGGCCCCAAATCCACGCATGCGTGTCGAGCAGGACCGCGCTCACTCCTTGCCTTCCCAGAGAGTCAGTTCGTCCTCGCCCATGGGTTCGTCGAAATCCGGAACGGCGTCGACGAGGTTTGCCAGGGTGTCGAATTGGAACCCCCCCGGCTTCACGGGCACGAGCCGAACCGCCGGCTTGCCCTTGCGTGCGATCACCACGTCGTCGCCAGCTTCGGCGGCGGCGATGAGTCGCGAGAGCTGGGACTTTGCATTGTGGACGTTTACAAGCATTGTCGTCCTTCATCTAGCTAGTCTAGCTAGTGTATATGCGGCGACTCTTGGCGACAAACGGCTTGCCAACGGCTTGCCGGCGCGGGAGCTTGGCCCCGACAGGCAGAGGAGCGACGGGGCCGGATTCAGCCAAAGAGGTTCGCGGAGGCTGCGTCGAGCTTCTCGCGTACGGATTCTTCCAGCGTCCAGCCGACCGCGCCCAGGTTGTCGTCGAGGTGTGCGACGGTGTCGCCGCCGGTGATCGCGACCGTGAGTTCCGGGTGCGAAATGGCCCATGCCAGGGCGACCTGCGCGGGCGTCTTGCCCAGTTCGCGTGCGAGTTCGATGAGGGTCGAGATTGCCTTGCCCCTGTCTCCCGCCATGTTCCGGTGGTACTCCTCGACGCGCGATGCCCAATGCGTTCCCTGCGGCGGGTCCATGTCGGGCGAGTAGAGGCCGCTCAACAGTCCCGTGCCCAACGGGCTGAACGCCATGGCGCCGAGGCCCTCTTCCCGAATGATCGGGAACATCTCCCGCTCCATCTGCCGATAGATCAGGCTGTAGCGGTGCTGTACGACCATGAACGGGGTCGCGTGGATCCGGTCCGCCGTCCAGAGCGCCTTGCAGACCTGCCATGCCTGGAAGTTGCAGCACCCGATGTAGCGGACCTTGCCGGACCGGACCAGGTCGTCCATCGCCCGGACGGTCTCCTCGATCGTCGTGGTGGGGTCGTAGCGGTGGATCAGGTAGAAGTCGATATGGTCGGTGCCGATGTTCTTGAGCGACCTCTCCGCTTCCCGGATGATGTGGTAACGGGACGCCCCGTGGTCATTCGGCCCCGGCCCGATGACCTGCTCGACCTTGGAAGTGATCAGGACGTCGTCCCGCTTGCCCTTGAGCGCACGGCCCAGGATGGCCTCCGACATCCGCACGTTTGCCCGGTCATCCATCAGCCCGTAAATGTTCGCGCAGTCGATGAGGTTGATGCCGTTCGCGATCGCGTGCTCGATCATTCGCTGGGCTTCGGCGGCGTCGTTCTGCCCCCGCAATCCCAAGCCGAGCGCAAGTCGACTGACCCGGACGCCAGCCTTTCCAAAATTCACATATTCCATGTAGTTACCCTTGAATATTTGCTTTAGTTCTTATATTTGAACTACGCGTCCTCAAGCACGAATTCAGTCAGGACACGGTCCGGCGCCTTCATCATCGCGAGGCCTTCCTCCGCCGTTTCCGTCGTGTTGAAGAAGTACTCGATCCGGTTGCCGTCGGGATCGCGGAAGTAGACGCTCTTGGTCATCCCATGATCGGTAAGGTGATCGATGTGGGCGCCACAGGATTTGAGCCGCCGATGGACCTCCTTCAGTTCGTCGATGTTCTCGATCTGCACCGCGATGTGATTGAGGCCGAGGTCGCCGGCGGGCGCGGCATCTTCCGGTGCCTGGAACAGGGCCAGGTCGTGATGGATCTTCCCGCAGGTGAGAAACGTGCCGTTGCCGCGCTTCAGTGAGACCTGAAAGCCCAGCACATCCGTGTAGAACTTCTCGGAGACCGCGAGGTCCCGGACGTTGAGGACGACGTGGCCTATGCGCTTGGGTCTAACCATTGGAATTCCTCCTGCAGCAGCTTCTGCTTGATGCAACCAGCTCGATCTGGTGGTGTGGTCATCATATCTCGCGGTGGCACGCGGTTCGACAACCGGTGGCCGAAGATACGGTTGACGGTAAAGGTGTATTAGGTGTATTAATTCTGATAGTACGCTTCTCATGAGTCTCGGGATGTTCGCTCTCAATCCCTCGTCGGGCGTGCCGATCTACCGTCAGATCGTCCAGCAGGCCCGGCATGCAATTGCGGTCGGCCGGGTGAAGCCCGGTGAACGGCTGCCGTCCGTCCGCGCCCTTGCGACGGAGCTCGGCATCAACCCGATGACGGTGTCGAAGGCTTACTCGATGCTTGAGCAGGCGGGGGTGGTCCTGCGGCAACCGGGCATTGGCATGGTCGTATCGGATGCCGGCATGAACCCGGCGGAAGCCATCGACGACGACGTGCGGGCGCTGGTTCAGACCGCGAAGCAGGTTGGCCTGCTGCGGAACGAAGTCATCGCTGGAATCAACAGGATCTGGGAGGAGGAATGGACGGATCGACCGATCAACCTGCGCCGCTCGCGCTGAATGGCGTGTCCGCAGGGTACGAGCGGGACGAAACGGATCGCGTCCTCCGTGGGCTCGACCTGGAACTGGCGCCCGGAACCATCACGGGGCTGTTGGGACGCAACGGCAGCGGCAAGACGACGCTCATGCGGGTCGCCATCGGACTGATGCGGGCGCGCACCGGCACCGCAAGGCTGTTCGGCGCCGATGCCTGGGATTCGCCCGCCGAGGTCCGCAAGCGGATAGGGTACGTGCCGCAACGTTTCTCGGGCTTCGAATGGATGGACGTGGACGCATGCCTCGCCATGATCGGGGACCATTATGACTACTGGGACCAGGCGCTCATCGATGGCCTCAAGCAGGAGTGGCAGTTGCAGAACCGCAGGATTGTCAAGCTCTCGCCCGGCGACCAGCAGAAGGTGGCCATCATGCTCGCGGTCGGTCACAAGCCGGACCTCCTGCTTCTCGACGAGCCAGCCGCGAGTCTCGATCCGGCGGCCCGTCGCGAGTTCCTCAAGGCATTGGTGCATTTGAACGCCGACCTTGGCCAGACCGTGCTGCTGTCGAGTCACATCACAAGCGATATCGAGCGCGTCGCCTCTCACGTAGCGGTCCTGCACGACGGACGCATCGTCTGTCACGAAGCCCTCGATGAGATCAGGGAGCGGGTGGGCTTCGTGACCTTGAGAGAACCGCCGTCAGGAGGGCAGAGAGTCCTCGCGTCCCATGGAGACCGGTATTGGGTCTGGGATCCCGAGGGACACGAATTCGCTCCGGACGTATCGGTGGACAAAGTCGTGCTGGAGGACCTGTTCATGGGGATCACGTCTCGATGACGTCCTCTCCGGACACCGTCTCCCGTAGAGGTCGTGCTGCGAACGGTGGTTTTCGCAGGTGGACTGTGGCCCTCGGGACAGCCATCCGGATATTGGGATCATTTCGCCTTGACGTTGACTTCTGGGCAGTCCTCCTCTTGCTGTGCATTTTGCTGTTGCCGGCAGTGGTACATCCGTCCTTCGCGGCCAGCAACGCGATGCTGGTGCTCATCGTCGGGAGCGTGGCATGCCTGGTCGGAAGTCGCGTCGGTTACCTGGCGGCCTGGCCAGGCGGCATCCTTGTTCCCCGTTACAACGGGACGTTGTTTGTCCTGTGCGTCGCGGCTGTGGTGCTGGCGACGCTTCTGGCGGGATTCGTGTGCTGGTCCCTGGGCAATTCGGCGCCCGCGTTGGCGCCGGCGATGTTTGTTGGCGCTGCCATGGTGCACCAGGCCATTCGCCTCCCCCATCTCGTCGGCGGCATTTGGTTTCTCATCCTGGTGTTTGCCAACGTGTCCGGAGGGAGTTTCGCCGGAGAACGCCAGCCTCTTGTGGCCGATGCCGTGTCCCTGCTCTCTCACGCCTGGATACAGCTCCCGGCCCTGATAGGTGCGGGTTTGATCGTTCCGCGCACATACCGCGCATTGGTCCGGGAGACGATTGTCGTCGACCGGGCTGTCTCGTCTCCGAGCGGACACGGGAACTTTCCGCTTGAAGACATGCGATACCCAGCTTGGCTGGCCGCTCTCACGCTCGGCGTGATCATTCTCCTCTGGTACTTCTTTCCCAACGGGCCGGAAGCTGCGTTCCTGATCTTGTGGTTCGTCTCACTGGGAATGTGGGTTCTCGAATGGTGGCAATCTACTGTGCATGTGCAACTTTCGCGGAACTGGATCTACGGTATCGCGCGGGATCGTCGCGATCTGGGGCGGCGAGCGGCCGCCCGGGTCGTCTTGATGTCGCTTCCGTGGCTTGTGCTCGGAGCCGGTGGGTCGGTCATCCATGCTTTCGTGGCGCCATCGGCGGAGGCGTTACTGCTCAAGGAAGTGCTGCTGGCGCAGATAGCGACGCTGCTTGTCGCCACGCTGCTGTGCCACGTGACCCGGCGTTTGCCACCTTCGTTTTTCGGTCGCACAGGCATCTGCTTGGTGCTTCTTGGATTGGCCTGGGGTCCGTGCGCATACCTGGCGGAACACGACCATGCGATAGGCTACGTTACGCTCATCTTGGCGTTGATCGGAGCAATCCTGTTGACTGTGTTTGTCGGCGGTCGGGCGTTGGCGCGGGCGGAGATCCTCTCAGAAGTCTACAGCCCGCCAGGTTGGCGATCCCGCATCGACACAGCGGGTCGCGGGTCGCGATGACAGCATTGATGCGTTCCTGTGCCCAGGTTTGATGTGCCTCAGGGCGCGTGTAGCATGGATGTGTCGTCCGTCGGGCGCGTCAGTTTCGTGATATGTCGACGCCTGGCGCTCCTGGCCCCTGGACGTCATCGACGAAGATCATGAAAAAGACCCTCCCCGCAATTCTCCTGGCATCGATTTGCTGCGGCACCCTGGCCGCGGAGGAGGTTGTCGAGATCGACGGCGATATCTTCCACATCGCTTCTTCCGAATCGACGGATGAAGCGACCACCAAGGAATTCGTCCCGGCGGGCGAGACCATCAAGGATTGGTCGACGATGGTGACAGTCAGGCACTTCAAGAAACAGCATGGGCCCCGAATCTACATCGAGAATCTGGCGAAGGCATACCGAATGTCCATGCCGCACATGGGATTCGCCACGTCTCGAGTGGGAAGTGCCCAGGCGTGGGACATCGACTTCATCATGTATGACCGTTCCAAGCGGACGGATGGATACGTCGAGTGGAACTACCTGCGTGCCGAACGGCGAAAGTTCGGGGAAGGGATCTTCGTGAACCAGTACGTGAAACGCTGGCGTTATTCCCGCTCCATCGACGAAGTATTCGGCAGTCGGGATTTGCCGTCGTTCAGGGAGGAGATGGTACCGGTCCTCAAGCAGGCCGAATTTCGCATCGTGAGCGGAGAACTGGTCGAGGCAGAAGAGCCAGCCGAGGTAGAAGAGCCCGCCGAGGAAGGAGAACCGGCCGAGGATGAAGAAGCTGGGTAGATTCCCTGGCCGGCGGTTCCAAGCCACGTCACTGATGCACGACGAAAACCGAAGCGGGCAGATGCGAAACCCGGACCGCCGCAGGTTCCTGACGACGACATTGGCGATCGGCGCGGCGGCGGGGCTGAACTCCCTTGCGGGAGCCGCCGGTGGCAGCCGCCCCCGTCCCGCGGGGGGCCGTTCCGTCATGGGCCTGGCGGCTCCTCCGCTCGACACGGTGCGCGTCGGGCTGATCGGCGTTGGCGAACGCGGAACCGGGTTTGTCCACCATTTCTGCAATATCGAGGGTGCCCGGGTCACGGCCGTATGCGATACGGACAAGGTGGTGCTCGACCGGGCCGCCATGATCGTTTCCGAAAGTTGCGCCCCGGAACCGGCGCGCTTCACAGGTGACGACTTCGCGTACCGCGGAATGCTCGGCTGGAGCGAAGTCGACATCGTCGTGATATCAACGCCGTGGCGTTGGCACGCGACCATGGCGGTCGAGGCGATGGAAGGGGGCAAGCACGCCTTCGTCGAGGTGCCCGCAGTGACGACAGTGGAAGAAGCCTGGCAACTCGTCGACACGTCTGAGCGCACGCGCAAGCACTGCATGATGCTCGAGAACGTCTGCTACGGACGCGACGAACTGATGGTGCTCAACATGGTGCGACAGGGTCTATTCGGGGAACTCCTGCACGGTGAGGCGGCGTATATCCATGAGCTGCGCTGGCAGATGAAGCAGATCGACCGCAAGACCGGGTCATGGCGCACGCCCTGGCAGACGCGCCGCAACGGTAATCTGTATCCGACCCATGGCCTTGGCCCCGTCGCCCAGTACATGGGCATCAACCGGGGCGACCGTTTCGACTACATGAGCTCGATGAGTTCCCCGGCCCTCGGCCGGGCGGCGTACGCGCGGCGGGAGTTCCCCGAGGACCATCCCCGAAACCGGCTCGACTACATCACCGGTGACATCAACACCAGCCTGATCAAGACCCGCAAGGGGCGCACGATCATGGTGCAATACGACACCACCACGCCGCGCCCCTATTCGCGCCACAACCTGATCCAGGGCACCAACGGCGTCTTCGCCGGGTTCCCGAACCGGATCGCGCTGGAGCACGGAGGCAGCGGATCATTCCACGAGTGGGACTACGACATGGCGAAGTGGCGTGCCAGCTACGATCATCCCCTCTGGATGCAGATGGGCCGCCAGGCGGAGCGGCAGGGCGGTCACGGCGGCATGGACTACCTGATGTGCTGGCGGCTCGTCGACTGCCTCAGGAACGGCCAGCCGCTGGACCAGGATGTCTACGATGCCGCGGCCTGGTCCGTGATCAGCCCCTTGAGCGCCGAATCGGTGGCCGACCGGGGAAACAGCAAGCCGATACCCGATTTCACGCGCGGGGCATGGAAAACCACCGAGCCCCTTGGGATAGTCGGCGAGCGCGCCTGAACCGATGGCGCAATCCATCGGCGCTTCGCCGCCATACGACACGCTGCTCGTACGGGGCAGCCTTATCGACGGCACGGGCCGTCGTGCCTACAGGGCGGATCTGGCCATCAAGGGCGATCGGGTCGCAGCGATCGGCGAGCTGCGCGGGGCGCGTGCCGCGGTAGAGATCGACATTCAGGGCAGGTGCCTGGCGCCCGGGTTTATCGACACGCACACGCACGATGACCATGCATGCATGGCGGCCGGGACAATGGAACCCAAGATCAGCCAGGGTGTGACGACGGTAGTGGTGGGCAACTGCGGGGTGAGCCTGGCGCCACTCGACCACCCTTCGGCGGTCCCCGAACCCATTAACCTGCTGGGTGAGCCGAAGGCCTTCAGGTTCCGGGACTTCTCTTCCTATTTCGATGCCGTCGACGCCGCGCGGCCGAGCACAAACGTCGTCGCCCTTGTCGGCCACAGTTCGCTTCGGGTCGCTGCCATGCGGGACCTCGAGCGGCCGGCTGACCCCAAGGAACTGGACGCCATGACAGGCATCCTCGATGACGCCATGCGGGCAGGTGCGGCGGGTCTTTCGACGGGCGTGTTCTATCCGCCGGGGCGCGCGGCTGACAGCGCCGAGGTGGTGCCGCTCGTGCGCAAGGCGGGAGATCATGGCGGCATCTACGCCACTCACATGCGCAACGAGCACGACGCCGTGCTCGATTCCATGCGGGAAGCGTTCGAGGCGGCCCGCGTGGGTGGGGCGCCGCTCCTCATCTCGCACCACAAGTGCGCCGGCGCGCGTAACTGGGGGCGCAGCAGGGAAACCCTGGCGCTTCTCGATGATGTCCGGACTACGCAGGACGTCAGTCTTGACCTGTATCCCTACGACGCCGGATCGAGCGTGCTGAACCTCGATCTCCTGGAAGACGGGATGCGGGTCCTCATCACCTGGTCGATTCCACACCCCTCGGCATCAGGCAGATACCTGCACGACATCGCGCTGGAGTGGGGCTGTTCGGAGCGAAAGGCAGGCCAGGCCCTGAAACCTGCCGGCGCCTGTTATTTCTTTATCAGCGAAGAGGACGTCCGGCGCATCATCCAGCATCCGGCGGCCATGATCGGGTCCGATGGGCTGCCCATGGACCGGCATCCGCATCCGCGGCTCTGGGGGACGTTTCCGCGCGTCATCCGCAGGTACGCCATTGAGCACGGCCTTTTCCCTGTCGAGGAGGCGATAAGGAAGATGACGAGCCTGCCGGCGGACCGATTCGGCCTGCGTGACCGGGGAGTATTGGCTGTCGGCAACTACGCGGACCTTGTCGTTTTCGACCCGGCGACTGTCGCGGACCGGGCTACCTACGAAAACCCCACGGAAGCGTCTCAAGGCATCGATCATGTCTTCGTCAACGGGCGTCTGAGCTGGAGTGAGATGCAAGGCTTGCCTACGGGCTACGGCCGTCTGCTTCGGCGTGGCGCCGTTGAGTCGCGGTGAGGGCTGGTCAGCTTCCCGATTCCGCCTGCAACAGAATCTCTCGATACAGTTGACGCTCGCTCCAGCGCTGGCGCCACGCGGTGCCTATCAGTGCAGTGGACACTCCCGCAATGGAAGCCAAGCTGAGGCCAATGCCCAAACCAATGTCGTGGATGTACTCGTCGGCCCACACACTGCCAGCTCCGATGGACATCCCGATGATGCTCGATTGCACGACACCGATCACACTGCGGGACTTGCCGGGCAACTCGCGCATGCCGGAGAGTTGCTCGAACAGCACGCTCGCGATGCAGCCGGCCACCAGGAAGGCAATAACGATCGCTACTACGCCCATGGGAACGTCGCCTATCCAGGCGAAAAATGCGAACCCGCCGGCGGCGGACACGTACTCCACAGAAATCGCCCTGACGCGGGATGTCTTCTTTTGGTCCTTCTCCACTGAATGCCGGATCGCCGCTCGATAAGTGGAAATGCCGCCTTCATCCGGCGCATCCGCATGCGGACCGCCGTTCAGTTGCCGGGATGTTCCCCATAGTAGAAGCGTAGCCGCCAACCGACCAGGGTTCCGGTGTCTTCGGCGGCAATATCGGCTACATGTACGGTCCACTCGCCGTTGGGATTCTCGCCGTAGAACGCGTTGCTCAACAGGTGCCAGTCGTGCATCCCCTCGAAGCCTTCGAGGAGCGTATTCAGTGGCGGGTTGACCACGCTGGCGGTGCCTGCGGGTGAGTGCAGGGTGACCCCGAGGTCGAGGGCATTGGTGTGTTCGACAGCGATTTCCAGGACCACCGCTTCGATATTCGCCGTGTCGGGCAGACCGGCGGTTTCCAGCGAGGCGCTGACACCGGTTCCGTCGGCGTCGGGGATGGCCAGCGACATTTCCGCGTCCACGGAGGCATCGAACCACTCCGACTCGACGAAGGTCCCGAGGTTGTCGGCGGCGTAGCCGGACGCCATCGCGACGGCGGCGTCGATGTCGACCGCGCCGAATCCATACCAGTTGTGGAAGTCGTAGCTGGCGGCATTGGTCTGCCAGGCATGCTGCGCGACATGGGGTGTGCCGTTGAAGGCAGCCCGGACTTCGGCGATATCCGGATCGATCTTTCGTGCCGAAGTCGCGAGGATGTGCCGCACGTCGCGCCAGGTCAGATCCGGGTTGACGCCCAGGAGAACGGCGATCGCGCCGGCGACGGCGGGTGCGGCCGAGGACGTTCCGCCGAAAGCGCTCACGTAGTCGCCATCGCGGTTGAGCGGATGCTCGCTCGTCAGGCCGTACGGAACGAACTGACTGAATCCCGCGAGCGGGCCGGCCTGGTCGGTGGTGATCATCGCGGGAGACTCGGCGCCGTCCTCGCCGGACGGACCGACCACCCAGAGGTTGGCGCCGGCGCTGGAGTAGGAGGACTTCACGTCGTCGGCGTTGAATCCGCCGATCACGGTCAGCCAGGGCAGGTTCTGGTCCGGGTCCGCATTGCTGCTGATACAGCCCACCTCCTGGTTGAAAGGATGGGCTTGGCCGCACTCGCCGAATGAGTTGCCGGCCGCCTTCACGTACAGCGCGCCGCGGCCCGAGCGGAGTTGTTCGCTGCCCATCCTGAAAAGGCGGACCCATTCTTCCTGGGAGTTCTCCGACGGGGCCTCGTACCCGAAGCTCATGTTGAAGATGTCCACGCTGGCGGAATCCGGATTCCGGTCGCTGGCTCCGAGGCTCTGCAGCATTGCGGTGGGTGCCGCGGCCTCCGGATCATCTTCGGGGCCAAATGCGGCTTCGAGCGGGTTGAACCCCACCAGCGTGACTTCCGGCGCCACGCCTCGTCCGCCGTAGCCGTTATTCGCGGCGGCTGCCGCGATTCCGGCGACGCTGGTGCCGTGATCGCCGAGGGTGCTGAAGTTGAATGGATCTGCCGGCAACGCACCGGGTCTGCCAGGGAAGCCGAAGTTGAACGACCCGCCCGCCGCAGTGTTCGGCGCCAGGTCTGGATGGCAGATTTCGAGCCCCGAGTCTACGACTGCCAGCTTTACGCCGGCGCCGTTGCGGCCCGCGTCAATAGCATCCGCCATGCGGAGATCGGCGCCAGCCGTGCCCGCGCGATCCGAGAACGCGGTCTGTCCGGTGTTGCGCAGATGCCACTGCTCGGCGAACAGCGGGTCACCACCCCCGGCGTCGGGCGTACGATGCGGCGCTTCGCATCTCACCGTGACGAGGCCATCGGCGTTGGTCGCGAAGCCGTTCAGGTACACGTTTGGGCCCAGGCTCTCAAGTCCGTCCGAAGGCCGCTCTCCCAGGTATGCCCGGACCAGGTAGTAGCCGTTTGGCGCCAGTTCTGCCAGCGGTAGCTGAAACTCCCGCAGGCTGCCGAGGAACAGGTCAAACGGATCTGTGATCGGTGTGATCTCGTAGGTGCCGATCCTGTGTACATCGGTGTCGAAGTCGATGTCCGTGGACCATTCCGCGACCAGTGGCACGGGCTCGGTAGCGTCTGGCGGAGCGAGCGCGATCACCACCAGCGTGACGGCGTCTTCGGTCACCCCGAACAGGAGCGGCAGCAGCATGGCGCCACTCTCCGGTGGCAGGGGTGGCGTCTTGTCCACCGTCGCGACGTCGCCGTCGAGCACAGTCAGCATGAGCGACGACGCCGTGCCCAACTGCGCGCGTCCCGTGAACGCGCTGACCGAGACCTCGATAGTCTCGTCGCCTTCCTCGTCGAAATCCCTGTACACGTCCACCTCCGCGGTCGCGGAGGTGGCGTTGTTCGGTATCGTGAAGCTGTCTGTACCGACTTCGTAGTCGCGGTCCCTTTCGGCGGTCCCGGCGAAGTGCAACCGCACCCCGATGGATCCCCTGGCGGGGGCATCGAGGTTCACGTTCACCTGCACCTTCGGGTTCGCCGCCTCCTCGACGCTGGTGTCCTCGGAGACGGCGAGCGATATCGTCGCTGGAGGCGGGGGAGGCGGCGGCTCGCTGGTGCCTCCTCCGCAGCCGCCTGCCCAGAGCAGGTACAGGACCGCGACAGCCGGGGTCACGGCTTTCGGCAAGGATCTCCATGCCCTTGTTGTCGGATCGATGGTGCCGTCCGGCTTCACCGCCATTCAATCCGCGGGCCGCGCAGCCGGACTGCCGCCTGGGGCTCGCCCGGGAGGTTTCGGACGCGTGCGACAGCGTCGGCGGGGTGGAGATCCTCCGGAAGATCGACGATCGCGAACCCCAGTGAATCGAAGACCGTGACGCCCGTCGCGCCGAGTTCCGACGCGATGGCGTCAAGCTGCGGGCGCGGTTCGAGTTCGATGCGGATGCTTGGCAACAACGACGCGAAGGCGCGGCGGCCCGGATCGAAGGCGATCCATGACCGTGATCCCTCGAGGGGCGTGGCCGCCCTGAACGTCTCGCCTTCGAACTCGACGACGTGAATCCGCCGCAAACCGGCTTCGAACGAGTATGCGGCCAGCCCGCCGGATGCGGGCTGCAGCAGGTCCGGGACGCCCGCATGGGCGGGCAGGGCAACCAGGTCGCGACCTTCCGCCTGCACGATGCGAAGCTCCAGGGGCACGGGCGGCCGGGCCTTCGAACCCTGCGCCTCGATTGGCATCGCTGCCGCCAGCGCCACAAGCATTCCCAGCCGGAACACCTGGCGAACGTTGGATCCGACGCTGGCGCGGGAGGGTTTCATGGCGACCACTATAAGCCATTACGGGGCTTCACGATCTCGTATCGACCGACATGGTTACCCCCTGTTCAGGTCTTCCCCGCCCGCTGACGCGCAATGAACTGCCGGCGGTCCCACCGTCAGCGGATGGCCTATTGGCGAAGTCCTCGCCCGGGAACACACTCGGGCGCGCCACACAGGGCGCTCAATCAGATGCTGTACGTGATTACCAGCCAACCCTTGGTCGTGTCGGTCGCGTGGTCCTGCGCGTTGTACTGCGCGAACTTGAAGAGCAGGTTGAGCCGTTTCCCGATGGGACAGGAGAAGGACAGGTCCACCTCCCGGCCGTAGTCCGCGCCGCCCTCTGCCGCGCGGAAGTTGTGCAGCGCGATGGCGAAGGCGCCTGGGCCGACCTTGGTGGCGGCCTTGAGGTAAGAATCCCTGATCCCCCCGGCTGGCGTAGCCAGGAATTTGTCCGTCCAGCCCTGGAACTTGTGCAGCGTCGCCGCCGGCGTGCGGAAACCGGCCATTCCCTCGTCGCTGCCGAGCACTTCGTAACCGAGCGTGTACGTCACGGGCCCGCCTTTCACCCGGCCCTCAAACGTGTGGTAGGCCGCATCGTAGGAGTTCGGGTTGTCGCCCCAGTCAGATTGCCGCGCGACGGAAGCGAACAGACTGAAGGCCCCGAAAGAAGCCGTGTAGTCGACCCCGTAGGTCCTGTTCGCGTTGGGTGGGCCGTTGTCGTTCTCGAAATTCATGAGATAGACGAAGCCGCCGAACTCGTGCCCTTCGGCCGGTTTGACGGCCAGCCGGAACAGGTGGGAGTTCCCCTCCCAGTCGGCCGGCTGCGCGCCGCCCTCGGGTCCGAAGATCCGGTTTACGTTTACCGCGTAGCTGTAGTCGAAACTGGCGGTGTCGTGGATGGACTGCACGCGCAGGGCATCGAACGTCTGTTCGTTCTGCCGCCAGGCCACTCCCCCCACGAATCGTTGGGAGCCGTGGAGAATGCGCTGCCGGCCCATGGTCACCATCAGGCCGCCGTCGCGGTAGCGGAGATACGCCTGGTTCAGGTCAACGCCCGTCGGATCGGCCACCACGGGGTACTCCGTGAGTCCGTTGGTGGTGGAGTTGTATCGTTCATCGCCAATGAGGAATACGACATCGCTTTCCAGCCCGAGCGAAAACCCGTCGTCGGACGGCATGATCCACGACGCGCGCGCCTTCACCGTCGACGCGCGCGCCTCGTTGTCGATGCCGTCCTGGTCGACCGTTTCCATGCGGTAGCGAATGTTGAAGGAGGGCTTCGTCTGCTGCAGTCCTTCTGCGAATCCCGCAAACGCCTGCGAAGGCACAAGACCGGATGCGATGATCATCGTGCCACCGACAATATTCAGCAACGGGCTCTTCATCTTTAACCTCATTCCGTCATTTCAGCGCATTCGCCGCTGGAGCGTTCTGGTTCCCCGGTTCAGGTACTTATACCCGCCGACATCGTGTCCAGGTTCCTGATAATGCCCAGGACGACGGCGAACGAATCTCTCGGTGTCTTGCCACTCGGCTCTGGGCGCTCGGCGCGCTGCTCGTTCACGCCGAGATGGAACTTTATGCGCGCCATTTCGGCGAGGAGCATGTTGGTCGAGTCGTAGACCTCCGATGGCGTGACGCGCACCAGGGTCAGACTCGGTACGCCGGAAGCATCCATGCCCAGCCTGGTCTGCAGGTTGATCACCTTGTACGTTGCCCGCAATACCTGCTGGGCCACTTCCTTCGGCCTTTTCTCTTCGCTCACCTCGGGCAAGTCAAGGTCCATGGGAACTTCGAGTTCACTTGCGATGAGTTCCATCTCGTCGAGAATCGAGACGCAGTTCCTGTACACGTCATTGGGCGTCAGCGGCCGGCCCCCGAGTCCGTCGAGCAGGAACGAAGCGTCCGCCAGGCTCTTGTAGGCGTACGAGGGCGACAGGCCGCCCGCGACCGGGGCCGACTCGATTTCGCGCTCGATCATCATTTGGACCTTGATCTTGCGGATCTCATCGATGATGTAGTTGATGTTGGCAAGCACGTCGCCCGAGTCGACTTCCTTGAACGGTATCTGGCGACTCTCGGCCTCCGGCACGCCGAATCGGCGCTGGGTCCTTACAACCTTGGACAGCACTTCGAGCGTCTTGGCATAGACGTGCACTGGCGAGCGATCTTCCTGCAGTTCCGCTTCCGCCGGGTAGTCGAACACACCGAGTTCGTCCCGCACTATGGAAATCTCCGCCATGAGGTCCTGGGCCGCCTGGGCAACGTCGTTGTGTGTCGCCCCTTCGTACCGGGTGTCGTCCGTTGAGTCCGGCGCGCTGTCCAGCCATTCAAAGAACCAGTCGAAGAGGCCGCCTTCCTCCTCTTCAGCGAAAGCCCGTTCACCCAAAAAAGCCGAAACTATAAGAACCGAGCACACCACCGTCGCAATTTGGATGCGTCCTCTCGATGGACGGTGTTTCATTTCCAATTCCTCCAATTATCCGTCCAGAATCCCCTGTCGATGGCCGTGCCTCGGCGTGGGTTCGTGGATGTCCAAAAAAGCAGCGAAGGCTACTCCCCCAAGAAGATGCGGATGACGACACCACCCATCACATCGCCCAGCTTGAAGTCGGTCTTCGGCGACTTGGGGTGACCGTTATGGCATGAAACGCACGCCTGGACGCTCGCGACATCCGCATAGACCGCGACGAGCGCTCGCCGACCGCTGAGATCCTTCTCCTCGGTATAGAAACGTTCCTCGGGATTGTCCTTGACGAATTGCAGGCCTTCCTCCTCCGCAGGCGTCAGAGGCCCGCTCGCGAAGTTGATCGGGTCGAGCGACCGCAGAGAGAGCCAGAAGGCGTCGGTGTTGTTCAGCAGTTCATCCGCGCCGAGGCGAAACATCTGCGCCGGCAACGGCAATCCCTTTTCGGCCTTGTAGTGCTCTGAAGCGGTAAGCACGGACTCCTCGAGGGTGAGCCGCTGCACGACATCCCGCGTATAGGTCTTGCGATTCGCGAAGGCCAGTTCGTAGAGCATGTCCGCTACCTGCCGAACCGGTACTTCGGCATCGCCGCTGGTCTGTGCGGTGACGGAAGCGGCGACACCGAGAGTCAGGATCGTGATGAGTACGCGTCGCATTAGGTTCCTCCGGAATAGGTTCTGGACACACGTGGGTACTTGACGCCAGCCTCGAAACCGGGGCGGGCAGGTGACGGCGAACCAACACTTCGTGGGGCCGGTGGCGTATCGGTCCGACCGGTGTGGGGTGCCGTCGCAAAGTTGTTCGTTCGGCGGCCGCGCGCCGCGCCGATGAATCGCTTTTCGGCATGGCTGACCCCTCGACGGCCCGCCATGGCGGTGGTTCTGTTGCTTTTTCGGGAACTGATGTTCATTGGAAACTACGGTGCCTGGACGGCCCGACAAGTTCCGGCCGCCCGGGTCGAAAGCAGGTGTCTTACATTGCGCCGACCATCACGCCGACGCGGCCTCGATCATGGTATCCAGGTTCTGGATGATCAGCATGACCTGGGCGAACACATCTTCCGGCCTCTTGTTTCTCTGGTCGGGGCGGGGTTCGCGCGGAAGGTTGATTTCGAGATGCACCTTGATCCGGTTCATTTCGGCCAGCAGCAGGTTGGTCGCATCGTAGACTTCGGAAGGCGTGACACGCACCAGTGTCATCGACGGTACGGTGGATGCTTCCATGCCCAGCCTCGTCTGCAGGCTTACAACCTTGTACGTGGCCCTCAGCACCTGCTGGGCGAGATCCCTCGATCTCTTGACTCCCTCCACGGCAGGAGGATCGATTGCCAACGGTACCCTGAGCTTGGCGGCGATGAGCTCTATCTCGTCAAGGATCGCAAGCGTATTGCTGTAGACATCGGTGGGCGTCAACGGTCGACCACGCAGTCCATCGAGCAGAAAAGAAGCATCCGCCAGGTTCTTGTAGACCATGGACAGGGTCTTCCCGCCCTCAAGCCGGGCGGGCACGATCTCGGTCTCGATAACCATGCGCGACTTGATCTGGCGCGCTGCGTCGATCAGTCCATTCACGCCCTGAAGCACGTCGGCAGGCGTAATCTCCTTGACCGGTATCTGACCCACGTCGACAGGCGCCACCCCGTACCGGTTCTGCACGCCCGATACCTTGAACTGCAGTTCCAGCATCTTGGCATAGGCATGTACCGCCGCGCGGTCCGTCTGAAGCTCGGCCTCCATGGGATAGTCCTGCGCGCCAAGTTCATCTCTCAGTATCCGTATTTCGGCGATCAGGTCCCTCGTCGCCTGGAACACGTGACTCGGCGTGACGTCGTTCTGAACCTCCTGGGCGAACGCGTCCGAGCCTTCCAGCAACGAGTCCAGCCAATCGCGCTCCTCTGCGGCGCCAGCCACGCCGGCAGTCGCAATCGCGTAGAGCAGACAGAGGACCGGTACACGGGCGCTACATGACATGGAATTAAGGAAGGCTCCTGTCATCTCATCTCAAACCTTGATTCTCGCTGGTCCGCGCACTCCGAGTCACCGGCGATTCAGCGGATATCTGGCCCCCTGAAGGGAGGTTGCACGGAACCGGCGTAAGATAGGCGATGCTGGGCATCAGCGCAAGGATGTTGGCGCAGTGTGTCAACGCAAGTAGCCGTGTCCCTCGCAGCCGTGTTGAGGATGGAGGTCTTGGGCAGGCGTTGGTCCTTGCGCCAAGGTCGTGCGCGATCAGGCCGACGGTGATGAACGAGAGGCCTTGCGCGTTCGCCGGAACGCCGGCGCCACCTGAGAGCGCGGCACGTACCCCTCGCCGCTGGTCCAGACCAGGGGAAACTCCTCGCTGTCCGTGAGGTCTCCATTCTTGAGAGAGGGCGACTTCCCCAAATACAGGGCCACGCCTTCGCGTTCGCGATAGCGGACGTCGTCTCCGAGGTAGTGGAGAGAGTATGCGCGCCGGTCCCGCCGGCCGGAGTTGCCGGTGGCACCGTGCACCGTATTGGCGTGGTGGACGATGACATCGCCCGGCTGCGCGCGGTAGTAGACGATGTCGTATTCGCTTTCGGCGCCTTCGATATCGGGCAGCTTCGGAAGGGGTGATCCGGGAAACGGCGTCTGGGTCACGAACCCGCTGGCGGCGTGGGTCTGCCAGCGGTGGGAGCCCCTGACATATCCCATCATGCCGTTGTCGGCGCCGACGGCGTCGAGGGGTATCCAGACGGTACAGCATTTGTCGCCGGTTACATGAAAGTAGGACAAGTCCTGGTGAAAAGCCGTACGGTGCAGGGACTCGGCTTCCTTCAGGAACAGTTGCTCGCCGTAGAAGTTGATTCGATTCGACCGCATCAGCCCGGCGACTTTTTCCGGCAGCGGCGGACCGCAGAAGAGGGTGGCCAGCGCGGGAAAATGGCGCCAGTTGAAGCTGCTGACGCGGAACCGTCCCGTTGCGGATTCAACCCCCGGGGTGACGAATTCCGCCCCGCTCGCCTTGATCATCGGCGTGAGGGCCTTGAAGTCTGCGAGGTTCAGTTGGGCCTGGTCGGCGGAAATCTCCTCCGCGAACGCCGCTTCCAGCCCCCCGAGCCAATCGTCGTCGAGGAAACCCGGCAGGTGCACTACGCCGTGGCGGTGGTAGTGCCGGTGCTCTTGCTCGGTGATGTCCCTCATGGCGCCAAGCATGCGTTGTGGTGACGGTAAAGTGCCGGACCGATCCCGACCGGGTCAAGTTGACGGCCTGTTGGGGGTTCGGCGCTTCGCTTTGCCAGAGCGCGAGCCGCGATACCGAAAGCATGCCCCCAAGGTCCGAATGGTCTTTGTCCTCAACCGGGGCTCATCGGGCTCGCCATGATTTCCAATGCCCGAACACGGGTATCAGCAGACCCTGAAACTCAAGGCCGCCAGCGCACCTGCAGCCCGACACGGCGCGGATCCGTCAAGGTACCCATATGCGGCGCGTCGCCGTTGGTCGATTGCTGGAGATATTCGATCAGCCCGATCTTGTCGAGTACGTTCTTGACGTACAGCGTTGCCGAGAGCTCTCCATTGGGCGAGGTCCACGTACCCCTCAGGTCCCAACGGCCATAAGCGTCGAGGTCAGCCGTCGGCGAGTTGTTCAAGTCTGCGTGCCGCTCTCCGGTCCAGCTGTAGGTCGATAGCAGCAGCAACTCGCCACCGACGTCGAGCGGTCTCGTGTACGCTCCGGTCAATGCGAACTTGTGCTTCGGCTGCATCGGCAGTTCGTTGCCGGTCATGTCCGTCGGCAGGACATAGGCACTGACCGTGGGTCTACCGGTGTCGAAGTCGATATGCTCCCAGGTGTCGTATCGCGGATTCGGGTCGCCTCGTACGACCTCTGCGTGCTCGCCGATCTCCGAGCCCAGAAAGGCGTAGTAGCCGCTCAAGCGCCAGTTGTCGTTGGCTTGGTAGACGAACTCGGCCTCGGCGCCCCAGATCCGGTTGTCCTCGATGTTGTCCGTGAACTCGATCAGCGGGGAGTCCACAGTCTGCGGGATGAACGGGTTGGGATTCTCCTTGGTGCCGTTGATCTGGTAGTCGGTATAGTCGTTGAAGAACGCCGCCGCCGTGAGCTGAAGCCGTTGGTCCAGGTACAGGCCCTTCATGCCGACCTCGTAGTTGACGAGGGTCTCCTCCTTGATCGGGTCGGTCGGCGCGCCCGGCGAAAACGTGTTGAACCCGCCTGCCCGGTAGCCCGTGGAAAGACGACCGTAGATCAGTTGGTCGGGAGCCGGCACATATTCGAAGCTGACATGGCCGATCGTCTTTCCCCAGGTTCGCGTCTTCGGATCCGAGTCATCGAAATACAGGATCAGGGGTACGCCACCAATGGGAAAGATGACCCAACCGCCATCGAAGAGCTGTTCTTTCTCATCCTCCGTGTAGCGCAGTCCCCCGGAGACATGCCACTGCTCATTGACCTGGTAATCGGCATTGAAGAATGCCGCCATCGTCGTCGAGGCGCCGTTGGTGGTGAACAGGAAGTTGTGGGTGTGGTCGTTTCCCTGCGGACAGTCCCAGCCCTGGGTGAAGTCGTGGCCGCCCCGGGCTACGCCAAAGCCGAATCCCTCGACGACGTTGGTCAGTACATCCTGGCAGTTGGAAACGGGTATGAAGCCGAAAATCGGTGAGGCTTCCACGGCCGCCTCATCGGCATTCTGGAAGCGGAACGAACTCCCGTAGTTCCATGTCGGTACACTCCAGGTCGTGTGGTTCTCGTATCGGAACAGTCCGGCAATGAAGTTCACCCTGCCGTCGAGTTCGGATATGAGCTGCAACTCGTGTGACTCTTCGGTGTAGTCGTAGGTAACGCCGAGAACGCTGTCCTCGAAAGGAACACCGGCATCGGCGGACAGGAGCGGGTCGGCTGCGCCGCCGACCCGATTCGTGAAGTCGCGATCGCGCGTTACCTGTTGGAAGTTGTCGGTACTGCCGTAGTTGTAACGTAGCGAGTACGACGCCGTGAGCTGGTAATCGACACTGATAGTCCTCTGGTCGCCTTCGCTACCCGATATCCCGGGACGATTGACGTTCAGCTTGTTCGAAATGTCTCCGCACTCAAAGCCGGGTGTGCCAGGGGGGCAATCAGCGGGTATGGAAGGTAGAGGTTCCGCGTAGAGATACCAAGGGTTGATTTCGCATTCGGCCTCCTCTTCTTCCTCTTCTTCCTCTTCTTCCTCCTCTTCTTCTTCTTCCTCCTCCTCTTCCTCCTCTTCTTCCTCGTCGGACAGTCCCGCGAGCGCAAGCGGGTTCCCGATGCACTCCGTCGTGCGGTTCCTGTCCGAGAGTGGCACCTGCATCCGGGGAGATCCGTCGTCGTTGACGAGCGCGATGCGTACGTTTACGTCCAGGCGATCGGACTTGTACCGCAACTGGGGTGCGAAGGTCGTCTGGTCTGGCGCGGCGTAGTCGCCGCCCGGTCCTATGTTCTCCTGCGCGCCGTCGCCGGTGTAGGAACCGCCCGTGATGCGGAAGCTCAGGTTGCCCACAATCGGTCCACCGAAAGCCCCGTTGTAGCGTTGCGTCGTCTGGTCGGTGAACTCCGCCTGAAACAGCGAGTCCCACTCGTCCGATGGTCGCTTGGTGAAGTAGCTGATCGAGCCGGCTATCGAGTTTCGCCCATTGAGCGTGCCCTGGGGGCCGCGCGCCACCTCGATCCGTTCGACATCGAACAGGTTCGGCGCGACACCGTACGTGCCGATGGTGTATACGCCGTCCACGTAGGTCGCCACCGCCAGGTCCGAGTGGGTCTCACCGGCCAGGCGGGAGCCGATTCCGCGAATGACGGTTCCCTGGCCGACCTGCTCGCCGTTGTCGCCGAACTGCAGACCCGGAACAAGCTGCTCGATGTCGTTTGGATTCGTCATGCCCAGTTCTTCGATCATCTGCTCGCTGAACGCGGACATGGTGAGTGGCACGTCGAGCAGCCTCTCTTCCCGTTTTTCCGCCGTGACGATGATCTCCTCGATGAGCCTGTCCGCGGCGCTTGATTCGGGGGGTTGGTCAGCAGCGAGTCCGGGCAAAGCGGCTAGAACGAAGGGTAGGGAGCACGGAAGGGTCCGAGGGTCCATGGAGTACCTTGCGAGAATTGGCAGAGGCGAGGGAGCCAATCCTATCGCCGTTGGGGGGGCAGTCGAGATTCCGTTCTGTCGAATTCACCCAATATTTGCGGCCTTGGCGTCGTCAGTGGTTCGCTCCGAGTTCCCGGGACACCGGACTTTGGCCGGAGTGGCCAACTCACCTCGATCATCGGCGGCGGTACCCGTGGGGTGTTGGCGCTTCGCAAGGCGCCTGCCGGCTGGCATCGTTCACGGGCACCATCCCCTCGACATGCTCGGCGAAAGTTGATGGCGAAAGGCCGAATGCCGAGAGCACGCCGCAGACGCGCGGTGCCATGCCTTCGAGCGCGGCGCACTGCCCGGCGCCCAGGGACTCGGGCAGCGTCTCCGACAGCAGGATGGCGCGGCCGTCGATCCATGCCGCCAGGACTTCGCGGTGCGTCGCCGTTAGCACGGCGTCGTGCGGATCCTCACCCGCGTGCGCGACAAGGATCAGGTCCGCCCGCAAACCCGGCTTGATGGTTCCGAAACGGTCCTCGAGCCCTAGCGCGTAGGCGCCGTTGACAGTGGACATCCGCCACAGCGCATCGGCGGACAGCGAGATACCCGCCGCGGCTGCGGCCCGTCGGGCACATGTGACCTCCTCGCGCATGTTGAACGAGCCGCTCGGCGACCAGTCCGTCGACAGCGCAACCCGCAGGCTGCTGTCCAGCGCGGCGCGGATGTCGACGGTCTCGCCATACAGCGCGAAGTTGGATCGTGGCGACCAGACCAGCGTCACGTCGAACTCGCGCATGACCGCGTAGTCCTCGGGGTCGGTCGCGACCCCGTGGACCAGCGAATAGCGCCGGTCGCGGCGCTGTACTCTACTCATGTAGCGCGCCACCTCGGCCCGGGCCGCGCAACTCGCTTTCCTTCCCTCGCCGACATGCGGCGCATAGGCCATGAATGTCAGGTCGTCTCCGGCCGCCCGCGCGAACCGGTGAGCGGGGCCACCGGCGCATTCCTCCCTCAGGTCCTCCACGACCTGAAAGGAGAAGGGGAAGACTTCGGTGTCCGCTTCGTAATCGTAGAGTTCGACATCGCCGGGGCGGCGGTGACGGTAGATGTTGCGGACCACCCCCGGCAAGCCGCCGGGACCGGCAATCGTGGTAGCGCCGCCGAGAAGGTGGCGAAGTTCCATGGCCAGCAGGATCGCGGCGCTTCGCGGATCGTCCGGCCTGTAGTCGATCCGCTTCGGAATCGGCAGGGGCAGCGCGCCATTGGTGCCGAGGCGCCATTCGTCGCGGTGAACGTAGCCAGGGTTGAGTCCAGCGTCTGGGAACGCGTAGCTGTAACCGGGGTGCTCGTGCGCGTTGACGAACCCGGGGGACAGCACCGCCGCGCCACGGCAGTCGAGTACGGCGGCGTCCGGATATGCCGCGCGCACGGCGTCAAATCCCCCCACGGCGCCCAGGCTGCCGTTGAAGCGGACGTGTACGCCCTGGTTCGCTCTGGCTCCCTCCGGAAGCAGGACTTCGGCGCCGACGATCAGGCCGGACGCGCTCTCGTTCGCGTGTGCCGCCGGCGTGAACGCGCACCGCGGGCTCGCAGCATCGTGATGAGGGTCGTTGGCAACGGTGCCGGAAGCAGTGCCTATGGAAAGAGATAACAGGACCAGGCATTTGCAATAGCACTGGCCGATTAAACGCCGCTTGGTGATCGCCCCGCGACACGTTCCGGATAACCGGTTCGACCGGGGAGCCCGTCTTGAAAGTGCGGCGCGGGTCATGTGGATGCAGCCAATCGTTGTGTCAACTCGGCCCGGTAGCGGCCGATCCATTCTGCGTTGAGTGCGTCAGCCAGACGCCTGTGGCGTGTCTTGATCTGGTGCCCGGGTGGGAGCTTCAGGCGGAGGAAGTCCAGGACTTCACAGGCGATACCAACGGGGTCGGCGTCAAGGTCTTCGTACCGCACGATGTGCGGCTGAATCCCAACGGAAGCAAACCACTCCCACCATGCCGCATTGTGCTCTTCAATCATTTGCACGAACTTGCGGATCTGATCGAAGTCGAAGCGTGGTTCCTGTTCCGGCTGTTTCGATTCCTCCTGGTCGGTCTGGTGCCAGACATTGGTTTGCTCGGCTCGGTGCCACGATACAGCCTGCGCGAGAACATCGTCGCGATGCAGATAAACGAAGCTCGTGTGGCCGAATGCCAGGTTAAGAAGGCCGAGATCGCCACGCGTGGGAGCAGGGTAGATGGAACCCAACCTATCGACCAAGTAGTCCATGGTTCCCCACATGATCCTTGCGGCGAACACTCCGTTTTTGGTCCTGCCCGCGGCAAGGGCAGCTCGAACGAAATCGGAATACTCGAAGACCCCATCGGACGAGCGGACGATGTCCCATCGGGCAGCCCACGATTGCTCGTCGGGTATGCGGAAGTACGACTCAGGCAGACCCGCGACTTTCGTGGACGCCATCAATCCGCATAACAAGGTACTGCCTGTGCGCGGGGTCGTGCAGATCAGGTATGAATCGGTGTTTCCCATCCGGAATTAGGCAACAGATTGAAGGGTTTCAGAGCGGATGATCCTGGATGAAGTCGCGCAGCTCTTCGCTCACACGCTCGGGCGCTTCGAGCTGGATCATGTGGGCCACGCCGGCGACCTCGACAGACCGGCTCTCGGACACGGAGGCCACCAGGTGAGCCGCTGTGGCGCGACTCCGGGCCTCATCCAAGGCCCCGATCATCACGAGGACCGGAACGGTCAGCTCCCCAAGACGATCTGCCGCCCGAGGCTCGAGTGGCTGCGGCAGACCTTCCTCGTTCTCCGCCTGGTACGTCGAAAGCACATCGCTCTTGATGCTGTCTCGGAGTGTCGGGTCCACCCGCGTGATCGGCTGGCCCCAGCCGTCGACCCAGGTCTGCGTCTCGAGCTCGGCCAGCTCGACCCACTTCTTCTCGTCCCAGAGCCGGTCCAGGTCACTCCAGGGCAGGTTGCCTTGTTCGGGATCGAGGTCAGGGCGGTAGCCGCTGATACCACCGGCAACGCTCGTGAGCGTGGCTACACAAGCCGGCCGAGCCAACGCGAGATCCAACGCTATCGAACCTCCGAACGATTGGCCGACAACGTGAGCCCGATCGACTCCGAGGTGGTCGAGGAGTGCGGCGACATCCGCCCAATAGGCGAACTCGGCATGCTCGGTCGTGCTGCGGCCGAACCCGCGCATGTCACAGCGGACAACGCGGTAGCTGCCGGCGAGCGACTGGGCTTGAAAATCCCACATGCGCAGGTTTCCGAGCCACCCGTGGATAAGCACCAGCGCTTCTCCCGTCCCCTCGACCTCATAGTAGAGATTGCCGCCATCGACAGGGAGGAATCCTGCAGCACTCGGGCGTCCGCGTTGGTCCATGGCGACAATCTAGCAGCGCGAGTCGTAGAACGGTACGTATTGTCGAGGGCGGCTGCCAGGATCCTGTTGTGGGACCAAACGCCCAAAGCGACTCTTGGCCAACTTCGTCAGCACCGTCAATGTTCCCGGCCGCTACGGCGATGGACGGTGGCGGACACCCGTCGCTGCATGGGGTTTGCTAGAAAGTGAGGATCATTTCGATTTCGTCAGTACCCTTCAATAGTCGGCTGAACTTGAAGCCCATCCGTTCGTAAAAGCGCCCGCTGTTTGCATCTACCCTGAGATGGCTAGTGATCAGGCTCTTGGGATTGCTGGTTCGGCGAATGCGTTCGATCAGCAACTGCACCGCGTGTCTCCCGTAGCCGCGGCCCTGGAAGCGCTGATCGATCATCAGCCGCCACAGGAAATACTCTCCCTTTTCCGGGGCTTCAGAAGTCATCATGAATCCCACCGGCGTTTCCCCGGCATAAATTGCTCTCAGCCACACGGGGTCGTTGTCGGGTGGGTAGTGTGCTTCGGCGATGGAGTAGGCATTCGAGCGAGGGTAGGCCGGAACCTGATCTTCGGCCACGGAAAGTTCCAGAATCGCATGCAGATTGTGGCTGGTGATTTCTCTGAGCGTGACTGGAATCAATTCACTCCACCGGGTTGTGACACTCATCAGCGCCTGCACCAACCTGGGTTGATGAGGTCGGGAGAAGCCTGGCTGCTCGTCTGTCATCGGCGAGCGCCGTAGACCGGCAGCCGATTGCCCGAGGTGTTGTGGGGTTTTGACAGCGGCCAGTACACGACACCCCTGGACGGTGCGTAATCCGCCGAAGTCTGCCACCGAATCCATTTGAGGGCTGCCGGCCAAACCGGAGCAAAGCTGCCACCCCGCTGGAGCATGTCGACACGGGGTTTGCATTGTTACTCGGAACGGGCGCCGCCCGTCAACTTCGACATCGCGTTTCATGGTTGAGAAGGACGCACCAATCGAGCAATATGCACGCCTCGGACTTCAGCAACCAAAGTAGCTGGCATGACAGCATTTGCAGTAACCCCAGTCACCCCCACGATCGGCGCTGAAATCAGCAATATTGATCTCAGGAAGACATTGTCGGAAGACACCATGAAAGACCTGGAACAGGCGCTCTTACAATGGAAAGTCCTGTTCTTCAGAGACCAGGATCTTGACATTGATGATCAGAAACGCCTTGGATCCTGGTTTGGCGAACTCGATACGCATCCCACTACCCCGAAAGACAGCAAAAACCCGGTAGCACTTCGCATCGAGGAAGACGAGGAAACACGCGCGCACAATAACCTCTGGCATTCCGATGTGTGTTTTAAACTTGAGCCGCCGCTCGGTTCTATTCTTCGAGCGAGAGAAGTACCCCCCGTGGGAGGTGATACGCTGTGGGCTAACATGGAGGCAGCCTACTCTGGACTCGGCGACGACATTAAGGAACGCATTGATGGTGCCCGCGCAGTAAATGCCTGGCCGCCGAGGTGGATTGATTTGGCCATGAAACAGGAAGGAGTGACGGATCGCAAGGAGTTCCGACGTGAGTTCCCCGATCCGGAGCACCCAGTTGTACGTACTCACCCTCAGACCGGTAACAAATGTCTCTACGTGAATATTGCCTTTACCCGAAAAATTGTGGGTATGGAGAAACCCGAAAGCGATGAGCTGCTAGCTTTGTTGTACCGACAGGCTGCGATTCCTGAATACCAGTGCCGACTGCGATGGCAGAAAAACACCATCGCCTTCTGGGATAATCGCTGCACACAGCACTATGCTGTCGCGGACTTCTTTCCCCACCGTCGTGTGGTCGAGCGTATTACCATCAGCGGCGATCGACCAATCTAGTCGTCGCAACTTGCATTATTGAGGTAGATAGGTGTTGTTTGGGGCCTCGACCACGCGATATCTTGTGAATCTGAACGTGCGTATGTTAACCGACCACGATGACGTTCGGCATGGGGGGAACGAGCAAGTATGAATCTCCACAATCCACTCACTATTCCACTACCTGAGGAAGTGACGCTGCTACCTGCCAGCCGTTTCATGAAGCGATACGAGGGAAATATTGCCTACCTGAAACACCTGCACGATCACTCCGGCGAATTCATGCTCGAGGCTTTCGCATCCCGGCACTATTCTCCCGGCGAACTCCTGGAGCGGATCTGGGATGGCGAGTATGCGGGTAAATGGCTTGATGCCGCGACACAGGCTGCGCTAAATGTCGGTGACCAGGACCTCATCACAATGGTTGATGAATTTGCGCGCAAATTACGCGGTTATCAACAATCAGATGGTTTTATGGGCGAGCCGCTGCCCAGCAATCGCGACCTGAATGACTGGGAACTTGGATGGAATGTATGGGTTCAGTGGACCTGCCTGATCGGACTGCTGACGCACTACGAACTCCGGCACGAACCCAAGTCTCTGGAATGTGCAACACGTATCGGGGCCTGGATCCTTCACACCTACGACCCCATCGACAACGACCACGCGGATTTTCTTGCTCAGGGTCGAGGTTTCACCAATGTGGCCATTATCAATCAGATGATGCGCCTGTATAGGCACACCGGAAAAGAAGAACTATGTGGATTCGTGGAAAGTGTAGTTCAGCATTTCGAACCTCTGCGGAATATGAATAAGACGGGACACCCGCATATCGTTCACCCCTACATGCTGGGCGCTGCCCTCACAGGCATGGTCGATTTAGCGGTAGCCAGGAACGATCAGAAGTCATTCGATGTCCTGCTTGGTATCTGGCGAGAGCTGGTCAACCTACACGAGTTTCCCACGGGTTCTCTGGGCGAGAATGAGAACCTGTACGAAGGCCCCCTGAACGATAACCCCGATGGAAAGCTACAAGAAACCTGCGCGACAACTGAGTGGATTTTTCTTAATCAGAGGCTATACGAGATAACTGGCCGCGCGGAATTCGCAGAAGCCTTGGAGAGAACCACCTATAACGCGTTACTGGGCGCCCAATCTGATGACGGTATGAAGTGGTGCTACTACACGCCCCTGCGTTATTCAAAGCACTTCTTCCACGGTCCGACCAGGTGCTGTTTCTGGTCCGGCCCCCGGGGGATCGCTCGAATACCATCCATGATCTATGCATCTCGTAACAATGAGCTTTTCATTAATTTCTTTGACTCAAGTTCTGCGATTCTTGATACCCCCAATGGGGCCGTTACGATCAAACAGGAAAGCAAGTTCCCGGGTGAAGGCATCACGGTGATTTCGTTGACTACACCACGAGACTGGACCGGTGTGCTCAACATCCGAGTGCCGAAATGGAGCGATGACTTTACGATCAAGCTGGATGGAAATGATCTAACGCCCACTTTGAGGAATGGCTACGCATCGTTAGACATCCACGGATCCAGCGAGTACGTTCTAGAAGTCAATTTCAGTATCCCACTCACTACGGTGCTTCTTTCCGAGAACAACTATGCGTTAAAGAGAGGCCCTGAAATACTCTCAATCGATGTGCGCGACAACAACGATACCTGGGTTGGCAAGAGGGACCTGATTTCAATTCCAGACGAGATTTCGCTACAACCCGTAGATCAGATAGATCCGTGGCCTGGATTCCGAAAAACGCCGGAAAGGAGAAGATACGGTATTGATCTTGACGACCGGCGAACTACAGAACGTATGAAGTTTGTTTTTACACCCTATGCGGACGCTGGCAACGATGGCGCAGCATTCCGCACAGTGTTTCCACTGGACCAATCAGAATAGCCTACGTTAAGAGCGGTGCTCGTAGGCAAGGTCTGATGGAATGGCGAGCAAACCGATATCGGTGCGTTCCGTGCTGTCGGGGGATGCCCGCGAGCTTGCCGGCCACTACACCGAGGCGCCCGCTGTTGGCGCTTCTCGGGGGTGGGTGGCGGAGAGGGAGTCCGTCACTGGCACTCTCCACAGCCTATTTCCGCGTCCTCCGGATCTTATTTAACAAATTGATAAATAAACATTTATCAATCTCATGGCGAGTCTTGACCACTCGCGAAACACCCCTCATACTCACGTCATTCGGGGTACGAGTTGGGGTACGACATTGGCGAAGCTCACGGTAAGACGAATCGAAACGGCCAAGGGCCCCGCGAAGCTGACGGACGAGCACGGATTGTACCTGCGGGTGTCGCCGAGAGGCGCGAAGTCGTGGATCCAGCGCCTCAACATCCAGGGGCTGCGGACCGACAACGCGATCGGCCACTATCCCTCGATGGGTTTGGCGGAGGCGCGTGTCGCGGCCTTTGAGCGCTGGAAAGTGGCCAAAGCGGGCGGCGATCCGCGCAAGGGGGACGGCAAGGCGGTCCTGGGACCGACATTCGCCGAGGCGGCCGAGGCGGTGATCGCCATGCACGAGCCAACCTGGCGGAGTCCGAAGTCCGGGCCGCAGTGGCGGGCTAGCCTCGAAACCTACGCGTACCCGACAGTGGGCGAGTTGCCGGTGGCCGACATCACGCCCGGTCATGTTATGGCAGTCCTTGAACCGATCTGGAACGAGAAGCGCGAGACCGCGCGGCGGGTGAAGCAGCGCATCTCGGCCATCTGCCGATGGGCCGTTGCGCAGGGCCACCGGACAGACGACCCGGCGGGGATCGTTATCGACGCGGCCTTGCCGCGCAACGGAGTCGAGCGGAGACACATGCCAGCGCTCCCCTACGACGAGGTTGCGGACTGCATGGCCAAGCTGAAGGCCAGCAAGCGCGCTAGCGCGTCGTCGAAGCTTGCGCTGGAGTTTCTGGTGCTCACCGCGGCGCGGTCATCGGAGGTGCGCAAGGCGACTTGGGACGAGATCGACCTCGAGCGCGCGACGTGGACCGTGCCAGCGGAACGAATGAAGGCGAACCGTGAGCATCGCGTACCTTTGTCGGCTCGCGCGCTCGAAGTGCTGGCGGAGGCTGAGGGTCTGTCGGACGGTTCTAGGCTGGTGTTCCCCGGCGCACGTCCGGGCCGTCCGCTGAGCGAGAATACCCACGCCAAGCTGCTGCGGGAACTTGGCTTCGATGCGGTGACGCACGGCTTCCGGTCGAGCTTCCGGGACTATGCGGCCGAGCAAACGCACACGCCGCACGCGGTAATGGAGGCGGCACTTGCGCATACGATCAAGGACAAGGCGGAGGCTGCCTACGCACGGAGCGACCTTTTCGAGAAGCGCCGGAAGCTGATGGAGTCATGGGCAGGCTATCTCGCGGGTTGAGACGGCCAAGCCTAGACGTCTGGAGTCGACGACCTAGAAGCGTCAATTGAGTTCAACGGGACGCCTCGTTCGAGAGGGAGCAGCATTTAGGTCCTCCAGCGCGAAACTCCTAGGCGGACGCTATTCGTCCAGTTGGGTGCGAGTCCGGAACCCGGCCATGTCGGAGACAAGAGCCGACGCACATGGTTTTCGATGTTCAACGAGTGCGTCCGTCTGTCGCTCCCGGTGCAAGCGTGAGTTTGGGTACGACCACCTCCCAAGTGTCGGCCCGAAGCTTGCTGGCATAGCGTTCGTCCGTTACGTCCTTGCGCCATCGGACGAACACACCGTGGACTGTCGCGTCGACGATTTCCATGCCTTTTGCGACATCCCAGTCCGCCCTCATTCGCCCGACTTCGCGCCGATGCCTATCGAGCATCTTCCACCGGGCGTTCTGGCGGGCAAGTGACAATGCGTCGCCGGATTTGAGCGTGGATATTACTTCGTGCCTTTCGGCGTCGGCGGGGAATCGTCCAGCAAAGTCCATGAAGACATCTCCCATCGTACAGACGACGGTCTTGTCCTGGAGTCGCGGATCGGTCGTGTCGGGAGACGGCACCTGGCGTTCCAGTGTGCACGGTCGGTCTCTGAGCGGCTGCATCAGCGTGGCGGCCCGTTGTCGGCTGGACGCCGCAAGTGGCGGATCGTCCGAGTCGCGCTCGCTGTCATAGTCCAGATCGACTAAGGCGAGTGTTTCTCTCGCGCGGGTCATCGCCACGTAGTAGAGGCGGCGCGGCGCTTCTTCGTCCTCGCGCGGATTGGTCGCGTTCCACTTGCCGTCGAGGATTACGACGTGGTCGAACTCAAGACCTTTCGCGCGGTGGGCGGACGTCAGAAGCAGCCCTTGCTGCCGGCGACGCACCTCGCGGCTCCACTCGCCGAGCCAGTTCCGGACGTAAGCGGCGGGAAGCACGGCAGCATCGGGTTCCTCGAGCAACAGCTCCTCCAGCGCTTGGCCAAGAAGCCGCTCCCATGGACCGGACGTTGCGTCCTTCAGGTGTTTTTTGATGGCGCCTCTCGTGGAGGTAGGTCCGGCGGTCTCGAGTGCACTGAGCAGGGACTGAGTTTGGCGGGCACGCCAGAAGGATCCCAGTTCCTCCTGCGCGCTCTGGAAAGGGATGCCGCGCTGGACACAGACGCTTGCGACCGGATCGAGGTCCGTCCAGTTCCTTGCGATGACCGCGCATCGATCCCACTCCCACTCGGGATCGAGCGCGGCGAGGCGTCTGAGTTCGTCTATGGCAACGATGGCCTGGGAGAGTTGACCGCCTTGCGCGCGAAGAACCTGGACCTTCCCTTTCGCGACTTGGTCGAGCGCGGTCCAGCGCCCGCCAGGCGGCTCGTCGTGTCGACCTCGGTCTATCCGTATCGCGTGGTCGCGTTTCAGTCGATCCGTGGCCGCGTCGATGCAGCGGTTGGAAGCGTCGATGATGTTGCCGGTTGATCGGTAGTTCTCGACGAGATAGTCCAGACTGGCATGGTAGTCGACCTCGAAACGGCGGATGAACCGCACGGAGGCGCCTTTCCAGCTGTAGACGTTCTGATCGTCGTCTCCCACAGCGAAAAGGTTGAGTCTGGCGTCGTCCTCTGAGAGCGTCCGTCCGGCCAGCGCGGAGATGAGTTCGAACTCGGGTTCGCCGATATCCTGGTACTCGTCCACGAGAATCCACGCGAGTCGCCCGATCATCTGGTCGCGGTTGACAGTCGTGGACGCTTCGCCGTCCGCCCTCAGAGCCAGGGCGGCGTGGCGCAGCATGTCCTCGAACATGGCATCGCTTGGGTTGGCCGCCGCGTGCGCGAAGGATATGCCGAGAACGCGCATGGCGAGCGCATGGCAGGTCATGACGTTGACGCCGCGGGCATCGGGACCGATCAGGTCGTGGAGCCGTCGGCGAGCCTGCACGGCGGCATGGCGGTTGTAGGTGAGGGCAAGTATCCCCCTCGGATTCTCTCGCCGGACGCGGATCAGGTAGGCGATGCGGTGGACCAACACCCGCGTCTTGCCCGACCCGGGCCCGGCGAGAACCAGTACGTTGGTGCGCTCCCGGTCGTCCGCGACGATCCGCTCCTGGCTCCGGTTGGCGAGTTGCGTCACGATCTCGTCGTAGTGGTTCGGGAGAGTGTCGCGGCGGAGGGTGGACTCCTTGCCTTTGAACCAATTGGCGACGAACGACTCGCTGTCAAGTTCGAAGTAGTCCATGGCCAACCGCAGCGCAAGGCCGATGTCCGCCATGCCGAGGCGGGCATACTCGGCGACCACGTGAATCTGCGCAGTCTGTTCCGCGTAGTGCTGGCGCAACGGGCTGAAGTCCGCGACCCTGAACGTCCGGCCGTCGCGGGTCACCTTGAGGGTCATGGCCGGTCGGAAGACGGTCAGTCCCCGGTTGAGGGTGAGGACCTCCTGCTCGTGCATCCAGAGCAGGGCACGATCGACGAGAGCCTGAGTGTTGTGTCGCTTCAATTCGGCGGTCAGGACTATGTCCGCTTTGATGGCGCGCTCGAGTTCGCCGTATGTCGTCTCGACGAGGATGTCCACGCCGCGCACCCCCGCCGGGACCCTTGCGACGAGATGGTCGAGCAGGCGGACGGCGCCATCGCGGCGGAGCCTGGCGAGCCGTTCGACGCTGTTCCACGGCCGTCGCAGTCGCACCACCGCGGTGTCCATGTCGCGGGTTCGGACCTCAAGACTGCGGAGCGCACCGGGTTCGTCCCGACCGTCGGCCGCGATGCCGCGCAGAATCCGCACGAGGAGTTCGGGAAGCGGGTTCTCGATCTCCCTCTCGCGCAGGCGCTGTGCGAGCTGGCGGAGTCCCAGGCGCGTCCACTGGTCCGTCTCCTGATCTGGCGCTTCTTCGCGAAGTACGCCGATGAGAGCGGTCTCCAGCTCCCGCGCCGCCGCGAGGCGCCTCCCGGAAGCGTTCTCCACGCCCACATGGACATAGACGGTGATGCGCATGTCGTTGGTGGCGACACCGATGGCTTCTAACGCGCTGAACACGGCACGAAGCTGGGGCAGCGAGCACCCGCATTGCGACATCAACTCGTCCGTCGTGATGCCGGAGTCGGGATCGGCCTGCGTCAGGACGCGGACCACCGTGATCATCCGGTTGCGGACGTCTTCGCGGATACGCTTGTACGAGCCTTCGCGTTCGATGATCTCGCTGGCCTCGGCGAGGGTCCTGACGCGTAGGGACGAAGGGAAGACGCGCGTGTGGTTCTCGTCGCGTTGGGCGAGCCGCGCCTCCTCCAACCACGCGATCGCGGTGCGCACGCGGTCGTCGTCGGTGGCGCTGTCGCGCGTGAACTCGCCATCGGCGTCCTCGATGAGAATCTCCCCGGCGGTCGCCACGACGGCGTCCTCCATGTGCTCGCTGTGGCGCCGCCGGCGGGTGTCGAGGCGCCGCAGGGCGCGTAGCACGGCCTGAATGTCGCGGCGCTCGAGCCGGGATCTCGCGGTCAGCGAGAACTGCTTCTCCGGATCGTCTTCGGCGAACAGCAGCAGGCAATGGGCCTCCTTGCCGTCGCGGCCCGCGCGGCCGGCCTCCTGAAGGTAGCTCTCGAGCGACCCGGGGATCTCGGCGTGGATCACGGTGCGGACGTTCGGTTTGTCGATACCCATGCCGAAGGCGTTGGTCGCGACGACCACGTCGATGTCGCCTTCGTGAAAGCCGCGCTGGACCTCGCGTTTGCGTTCAGGCGATAGGCCCGAGTGGAAATGTTCCGTTCGTATTCCTCGCTCGGCAAGGGCCTGGGCGGTCTCTTCGGTGCTTCTCTTCGTGGCGCAGTAGACGATGGCACCGCCGGACTCTGAGTTGTCGAGCGCATCCTCGATGGCGTGGTGGATGTGTTCGACACGCTGGGCGGGCGTGGTGGGCATGACCACGAAATCAAGATTGGTCCGCTCCGCGCCGCCGTCGATGACTTCCAGTCGAGCCTGCAGCCTTTCATCGAAGTAGTCGCGTATCTCGTCGACAACGTCGTGCTTGGCCGTGGCGGTGAGACAGAGGATCGGTGCGGCCTGTTCGCCGTGGTGCTCGGCGATGTAGCGCGCGACGTAACGGTAGTCGGGACGGAAGTCGTGACCCCACTTCGACAGACAGTGCGCCTCGTCGATCACCCATGCGCCGATCCGCCTACCGGCGAGGGCACCCCGAAATGTCGGGTTGCGCAATTGCTCCGGAGCGACGAGAACGATGCCGGCGTCGCCGAAACGGATGCGCGCGAGCGCGTCGGCGCGTTCGGGCCACGACAGCAGGCCATTGATGGTCACGGCGCAGACGATCCTGTCGCGTTGCATGGCCGCCACCTGGTCGGCCATCAACGCCACCAGCGGTGAGATCACCACCGTAAGCGCACCGCTGGCCTCGTAGCGCATCAGCGCCGGAAGCTGGTAGCAGAGCGACTTGCCCGTTCCCGTTGGGAGAATGCCCAAGACGTGGGCGCGGGCGAGGTGGCGCTCGATGATGAGTCGCTGGAGGCTGTCGCCCTCTCGGTTCTTGCGAAAGGCCGGAGGGTCGTGTTCGAACCAGTGGCCGAACCAGCGTCCCAGCGCTTTCACTGGGTCTAAGCGTTCGGAGCACCATGGGCAACCGTTGTCGCCGCAGTGAGAGTCGCGCAGCCTCGCAGCAAGGAGGCTCGGGGAGAAGCGCTTCTCGACGTATGGCGGGATGATGGAGTTGCCACCGGCGACGGGCAACCAGGCTAGGAGGTAGGCGAGCGGAAGCGGGTCCGAAGGAGCATCGCGGATGATGGACGCGGCTTGGTTGCGGCATCCGTAGTCGGTGAGCCGCTGTTCGACTACTGGGAGGGCTTGCCACAGTGGCGGCGCGGAGTCGACGGCGCGAACAGTCCGAAAGAGTGCGTCAAAAGCGTGGGCTTTGACCCCCGCCGCAAGGAGTGCGTGCCAGGCCAAGAGGAAGTCGCTGTCCTTGCCTTGCAGATCGTCGACGATGTCCGCAAGGAGTTCGAGGGTCAGCTCGGCGTCGAGCAGCGGGTCGTTGACCTGCGTCCTTGCGAGGCCGGGGTCGTGGTGTTGCTTGACGAGGTGGTGGTACGGATTCTCCGGGCGGGCAAGGGGACTGAGGTAGAGCGTGTCGATGGCGGGGAGATTCAATAGCTCCAGATCCGGTGCGTGCTTGGCGAGAAGCGGGAGGTCGTGTTCGATGATGTTGTGGCCGACCAAGCAGGAGGCGTCTCGGGCGAACTCTTCCAGTTCGGCGAGGGCCTTGTCGAGTCCTCGGTTGCCGCCCTTCCACGCGAAAGTGTTGGCGCGATCGGTGCCTATCGCGCCAATGGCGGAGATGGTTGTGGCGCCTTCGAGGTCGAGGGACAGGAGTCCGGTAAGGCGGTGCGAGGCGAAACGGGCACCGATGGCCTTGTTATCTTCCCAACGGCGGACCGTCATCGATTTTGGAACTGATCGTCGGTCGGCCGTGGGTGAGTCTCTTGAGTTTGCACCCGCGCGAGTGGCTGTATTGGTCGAATGAGTGCTGACCTGGGCCATGTAGCTGACGGCGACGTCACGTTCAGAGACCCAACTCGGCGTGTGACCCGATGCGTACGAGTCTTAGTGTCCAGTCGTCGGGCTTCTCGTAGATCAGGACCAGATCCGGCCAGACGTGGCAGTCACGGAAGTCTCTCCAGGGACCGCTCAGCGCGTGGTCGTGGTGGCGCGCGTCGAGGGGGATGTCGTAGGCGAGGGCGTTCACGATGACGGCGAGGCGTTCATCCAGGTCGTTCCGGTGACGACCTCGGGACTCGCGTCTGTAGTCGCGCTTGAACCGGCTCGTTCGTTCAATCGTCCGCATGCAGGTCGTCGAGCAGACTGTCGACGTCCTTGAACCGCGGCAGGTCGCCGGCTCGCGCTTCCTTCATGGCGGCGATGGTCTCGTCGTTGGGTACGAGGGGGGCGAAAGGGAGCGCCTTTTCCCGGGCAACGCGGGTAAGCAGGAGGCGCACCGCATCGGAGACAGTGAGCCCCATTGCCGCGAGCACGGTAGCGGCTTCTTCCTTGACCTCGCGGTCGATGCGGGCCTGGACAAGATGGTTCGCCATGCTGGTCTTTCCGTGGTAGCCGAGATTTTGCATGGCATTGTCATGCAGCGCGGTTGCTCGTTCAAGATCGAAGCGCGGATTCGGACAGCGAAAGTTACCCGCATTCGGCCGATGCTTGCCATCCGCCGGTGCTGACCGGCGAATGTGCGCTCACACTCTACGCGATGGATGGCGCTCAGAAGACGGGTACAATGAGGCTGATATTCCGTCGCAACGGGGCGATAGAAGGGAGATGGGCCTTCGGGGCTGAAGACAAGAGTGATGTATCTATCGGAGAGTTCCTGCCTTGCTTGGGAGGCTTTGTCGCCGAGATAGCGTTCGGAGCAATGGATGATTCGTACTCGCTGTATGGACCGATAGATCCTGAAAGCACCAGATCAACGCGTGACTCCAAGACCGCACAGAGTTCGATTGCATCAAGCGCTGCCGCCTGTCACTACCCCGGCGGCGAGCAGCCGAGATTGCGGAAAGGGGTAGTGACAGGCGGGAAAGGCGGCCTCCAGACCAGTAGCGCTGAGGCTTCTAGTAAGAATTTTCATAGTGCGGCTTTCGTGATGCCGTGTTAGGGTCCGCATCGTTCTCTGCCGCGCAGTAGCGCAGCGTGGTCGGCGAAAGCCGACGTATGGCGCCAGCAGGCGACCCAGTGCCGCATCGCTGTAATGGCGGTGCCCGGGCAGACGCACCGAGAAGGCACGGCGGGCCACATCGCTTCCGATGGGGGCTCGATCAAATCCACGGCCAAGCGGCTGCCCCGCGGATCCCTCGCGATCGCGCGGGCGCCCGGGCATAGCCCGGCGCACGGAGCGGCCTGAACCGTGGCGCGACGACTCGAGGCGGCGGGGATTGACTCCCTGCATTGCCCCGGCAGGGGAGCCTAAGAGCGCGTCGCGCCGAAACCGGGCTCGCGGCCAACGTCGGGAACGACGCGCCGCAGCCGCCGCAACTGGACGGCAGCGCAAATGGCGTCATGGGCTATTCGCAGCAATGCTGCGGTTCCGCAGGTCTCGGAAGAGTCGGGCGGATCGCCCATTACAACTGAGCTTTCCACGCCCGCCCCGCCCGCCTGGCGCGGCCGCGGGGCGCGGCCGCATCTCTTTTCTACCCAATCGAATGCAGCGACCGGGACCGCGTCGAGGCCGTGCTGCGGGGCTGGTGGTAAGAACACGGCTGCTGATGTGGTCGCCGCCGGGGGCATGGGTTGGCGTGCCGGGGAGGAGGCGATCAAGATCCAGCGAGCGCACTCGGACCGCGGCGACTGGATCGTGCTCAAGGCGTCGACCACGAAGGTCGAACGCGGGAGATACCGATCTGGAACGACGTGCGGCGTGCCTAGCACTGGACGAAACTGCGCCAGCTAGTTGTTGTCCCGTCCCAGACCGGCGAGATCCAGCGCAACGGCACCATGTCGGACCTGATGCGGGAGCTGGAGATCGACGCCGTGCCGCACGGGTTCCGCTTCTCGTTCCGCGACTGGACCGCCCACCGCCGCGGGCGACTCCCGAGAGGTCCGACGACACCTGCACTGGGGTATTCCCGCAATCAAAGCCAGTCAGCGCTCGTTTCCACCCGCCAGCCTCGCGCGCGGACGATGGGCGGAACCTACCAGTTTGCGGTTTGGACCTGCACCCATCCGAGCGTAACCAGCGACAGAACATCGGCGACCGTGTTCCAAAGTCCGACCGCGGCGGATTCGAGGGAGTAGACCAACATTCCAGCCAAGTTGAAGAAAGTGTCCACTGGATTGAGCAACGTCCCAACGACGACGCCAACCGAACCGTAGCCGATGCCGACCACCACTTCAGCGAGGTCCACGAACACGCCTAAGATAGCGTCGGTGTATTGGGTCTGTCCGCCGCCCCTCTGCCACTGAAAACCGATGTAGCTGAGCTCCTTCGTGATAAAGTTGAACAAGCTGGCGATCATGTACGTCACATGGGACGCACCGTCCCACTCAAGTAGCGTCATCTCTCCGTCGCCTCGATAGTCGTACACCATGAAGTGGTAGCCATTTGCGTACAGACCCATCTTGTAAGCGCGCTTCAGGTTGTCGTCACCCCAGTCGCCCCACATCCCCTCTTCGGACACCTCCCAAGGTGGATTACTGCCTATCCTGTCCACGTAGTCGTGCTCGACCGTGTTTATCCAAATGGTGTTGACCCTGTCACCTCCACCACTTTGCCTTTGCAGAATGTGCTGGCGCTCGCACGTACTTTGGCGATTCGTCGTCAACGCCTCTACAGGATGGCGGATCGAGCAATACGCTCTCCCAGTCGTGTCGCCCACGCCAAGCATATCGGCTACGAACGTCATGACGATCACCACCACCACTGCCGCCGCGTAGCCATTCCGATTCATGTCAGCTCCCGCCTAGCTAGCGCCACTTCGAGCACAACTGCTTGCGTCAGCATCGACCCAAGCGCGAAGATGCCAAGTCTACACAGCCATCCCGTCCGCTTGGACTCGCTATCCGCTGCCGGCGGCAATGGCGGGCCGCTACCTGATCCCGGATCGCCACTGCCCTGATTGACGAAATCGGTGTCTCGGACGCGCCGCCTAGATTCCGGCGTTCGAGTCAGTCAATCTCGATCAGATGCCGCCAGAGACGCAGCAAGTTCGTCACATCTTGATTCGCCATATAGCCCTCCATTCGTGGATGAACGGAGACGAGGGGGGCGTGGCACGCAGGTTGAAATCTCTCTGCGAACTTCCCCATCAGCGCTACGCGAGCCCCTTGATCTGAGATATCCTGCAGAACCGCATTCACTATCCGCTCCCATGGCCGAATTTGTGCGGCCCTGGCCCGCCCAGGACGGAGGCTCAATCCCGCATTCAACCACAGCCATCCGTTTTGCCGACCTCGGCCGAAGACTTCGTCCAAGCTAGCTACCAGCCCATCATGGTCCATGTGCCTCACATGGTCTGACGAAGTCTGTCCAACAGCCAACCTATCGGTCGCTACGAACCACGCTTTCAGCACGTTGCGCAATGATGTGGCTCGGTTGATCTGAACTGCAAGTCTGCCATCGTCTCGGAACATCTCGTTCACGGCACCGTCCTGGAACGACAGACCCGTAGCGCTTTCCTCCCGCGGGTAGGGCGATTCCCCAAGCCAAACTACGCGAACGTCACAACGCGGAATCGAGAAGGCAGCAAGGCACCTGTCGGCTCCCGGCAACCACGCTGGATCCTCTTCTAACTCCTCCGCAAAAGCCTCGTCAAGGTTCTGCAGTTGCTCTCTGAGCAAGTCCCTCCAACTAGGGTGGACAGCCTGCAACAGGCGATTTAGGAACTCCTCGCTCAGCGCCCTCTCCCTCTTCCAGCCGTGTACGGAAACGTGAGGGCTCGTTGGACGGTTTCAACGGAGAGTGCAGCCTTCGAGCCGTAGGTGAGTGATAGGCAAGCGAGCGCACTCAGCATCCATGGTTTCGTGTTCATCATGGTCTCTATGTGTTTGGCTCACTTGATTTCGCAGAACAGTCAACGCGCCAAGCCGAAAGTCACGAATCGGCCGCTCTGGAACACAATGAGGGGTTTGCACGCTGGTTTTCCGAAGGCAAGCGTCCACGCTTCGCATTCTTCCGACTGCGCCCGAATGGCGTGCTGGAATTCGGCCATGAAGGCGACCCAATCAGACGATCTTTAGGGGGGGCCAAAGGTCCGCGTATCGACTTCCCATGGCGCGCTCGCGGTTCTCATCTTCGCAATTAGAAGCACGCTGCACCGCCAAAAAGCGCTGGAATTCGTGTCAAAAAGGTGCAGTGACGCGCATTCAAGCCCAAACATTTTGTGGTACGAATCGTGGTATGAGTAATATAACTGATTGTTTTTATTCAAAAAATGGCGGAGAGGGAGGGATTCGAACCCTCGATGGGCTATTAACCCATACACACTTTCCAGGCGTGCTCCTTCGGCCGCTCGGACACCTCTCCGGTGACGGATGAAGACGACCCGGCGCAACGGGCGGGGACGCGATCATCGCAGAACGTATCGTAGCCAGCGCGCGGTGATTGTGGCAAGGGATGGTGGTGGCGGAACGCTTGCGGAGAGGGAGGGATTATTCGCCGCCTTCGGCGGCTCACCCCTTTCGGGGCCGCTCGGCGACTGCGTCGCCTGCGCGTTCTCTCCCCGCCTGGCGGCGGCTCGAGTCGAACCCTCGATGGGCTATTAACCCATACACACTTTCCAGGCGTGCTCCTTCGGCCGCTCGGACACCTCTCCGGTGACGGATGAAGGCGACCCGGCGCAACGGGCGGGGACGCGGTCATCGCAGAACGTATCGTAGCCAGCGCGCGGTGATTGTGGCAAGGGATGGTGGTGGCGGAACGCTTGCGGAGAGGGAGGGATTATTCGCCGCCTTCGGCGGCTCACCCCTTTCGGGGCCGCTCGGCGACTGCGTCGCCTGCGCGTTCTCTCCCCGCCTGGCGGCGGCTCGAGTCGAACCCTCGATGGGCTATTAACCCATACACACTTTCCAGGCGTGCTCCTTCGGCCGCTCGGACACCTCTCCGGTGGCAACTGGAGGCGACCCTACCAGCCACACCCCGGCGCCCGAGTCCGCTGCTGCCGCTGCTCCCTTCCGGGCCTGACGGGGTTCACAACTTGTCGTCGCGAGGGGACCGGCGGGGTCACCATCGTTGCGGGGCGTATCGTAGCCAGCGCGTGGGGAATGTGGCAAGCAGCAGCGAGCTTGGGCGGGCGGCGGTTTCTACCCGCAAACCCGTTCGCTTACTCTAGGGGCATCCTTGGTCACCCAGGAGACGGCACGTATGCCAAAGGAGACAAGCGGCCCCACCGCGCGCATAGCTGAGCGCGTGATCAACACGCGTTTTGAAGACCTCTCGGTGGAAGCGGTCACCGTCACCAAGCAATGCCTGATGGATTTCATCGGTGTCGCGCTGGCGGGGACCGGGCAGCCGCTGGCACGGATCCTTCTCGAGGAGGTCGAAGACCAGGGCGGACATCCGCAGGCGTCGATGTTCCGTACCGGCAGGAAGGCCAGCCTCAGCCAGGCGGCGCTCGTCAATGGCGCTGCCGGCCATGCCCTGGACTACGACGATGTCAATAGCGCGTGCAACGGCCATCCTACGGTTCCGGTCGCCCCCGCGGTCCTCGCGCTCGCCGAACGCAATGGATCATCGGGGCAGGACGTGGTTCGGGCGCTTGCATGCGGCATCGACGCCGAATGCCTGGTGGTGAGCTACACGGGACGTTCGCCCTATCGGCGCGGGTGGCATTCGACGGGAACCGTCGGCTGCTTTGGCGCTGCTGCGGCTTCAGCCCAGCTTCTCGGACTCGATGCCGGCACCACCGCGCAGGCATTCGGCATTGCGGGTACCCAGGCAGGTGGCCTGAAAGCCGTGTTTGGCACCATGAACAAACCCCTGCACGCGGGACACGCCGCGGCGACGGGCATCGTGGCGGCCAGCCTTGCGAAACGCGGCTATTCGAGCCGGTCCAACATCCTGGAAGCCGCCCAGGGATTTGGCGCCACGCAGAGCGACGAGGTATCCGCGGAACAATTCGAGCGCGACATCGAGGCGGTCGGTTCATTCGTTCCCGACACCAACTACAAGTATCACGCCGCCGGATACCTGGTGCACTCGGCCATAGAAGCCGCCAAGGCGCTGCAGGCCGAGCACGGCTTCGCTACAAGCGATGTCGAGAGCATCGAGATCAAGGTGGACAGCGGGCACTTCACAACCGTCAACATCGCGGCGCCTGGCACCGGCCTCGAGGCGAAGTTCAGCCTGCGTTTTGCTGTTGCCATGGCGCTGCACGGCGTCGACACGGCCCGTATCGAGAGCTTCAATGACGACATTGTCAGGGACCCGGCCCTGATCGAGACGCGGGACAAGGCCCATGTGGTCGCGTTCGACGAGCCGGCGGACGATACGCGAGTGACCATCACGACAACCGATGGACGCGTCATGTCCCTCGACAAGAACGTGGCCATTCCGGAGCGCGACCTGGAACTGCAGTGGCGCAGACTCGAGGGGAAGTTCCACTCGCTGGTCGATCCCCTGCTGGGATCGGGTATCGCGGATCAGCTCGTCGCCTGGTGCCAGGACCTCGAGAATCGTGAAGACCTGGGCGAGTTCTGGGAGTTGCTCCGCGGTTAGCAGCTCCGGTGGTTCTCAAACACCGCCTACCGTTCGAACAGCGCCCTGCGCCAGCCGCGCAGGAACCCGCGCGGGTTTGGTTCGATGATCAAACGCAAGGAAACGGTCGCCGTCAGGCCGTCTTCGTCGGTGGCGGTCACGGTCACGGTGGCGGTGCCTCCCTCGCCGATATCGTTCGGCACCACGACCAGGTCGGTACCGTCCACACGTACCGTAACCAGTTCCGGGTCGCTGGATTCCGACACGTAGGTCAGCGTCTCCCCTTCGGAGCCCGTGAACAGGGCAGAAAGGTTGGTCGTTACCGCGTCGCCGTCTGCGAGAAGGTTGAGTGTTGGCGGCGAATCCGCTGCCCGCAAGGGTTTCTTGAACAGGACCAGCGGCGGGCCGGCCGCCGTATCGATACCCTGGAAGCAGGGGTGATTGTCCGTGCCACACCGGGTCGTTGGAACCGGCGGCCGGGCATTCAGGGTCACTCGCACGGCAGCTTCGCCGGTCTTGGTCACCGTGATCGGAAGCGACGCCGTCATGCCCGCGGGGACCGTCACGGAGTCCGAGGAGAGGTCGCCGCTGCTTGCCGACACGCTCGCGCGCATGGCGAACGGCGCGCCCTCGGCGACAGTCGCAACGACCGTTGCCGGACCAGATGCCTCAACGGCGGCATCGGTACGCGCCAACTCGAGGGTCAGCACAAAAGGTGCCCCCGGATTGTCGTGCAACTGCAGTTCCGTCAGGCTTGCAACGCCGTCGAACAGTCCGTCCGGGAGCGCTTCGAGACGGTTGCCGTTCAGCCGCAATGTCGCGAGGTTGCCGAGTCCCGAGAGCAAGTCCGAAGGCAACGATTGAAGCAGGTTGCCACTGAGATTCAGGTGCCGAAGGCGCGGCAGGTAGTCGAGGTCTTTCGGCTGCAGTGCGTCGATTCCCTTCCTTGCAAGCGTCAGCGCTCGACGCCCGTCGAGGTTGGTTGTGGATACCCTGGAGCAGGCGTTTGCGCCGCGCAGCGCGTCGCGCACCTCGGGTGTGCGATCGCAGACTCCCTCTTCGATGGTGACGGTTGCGGTTGCCGACCCCAATGCCAGTTCGCTCGCGTGCTCGGAGGGCACCACGAGCGCGACCGTGAACACTTCCCTCGCCGGTTCGATGTCGGTGTCCTGGTGGATCGTGATTTCAATGGTCGCCTCGGTCTCGCCGGCCGGTATGTCGACCGCGCCTCCCGTGCCAACATAGTCCGCTGCGTTCGCATCGCTGGTGTTCGGATTGCTGTCACTGCCGAAGACGTATTCGAGGGACGTCGACGCATTGGATGCTCGGCTGAGGCGGACCGTCAGGCTGGTCGTTCCACCCTCCGGTGCCGAGGCGGAGGTATTGGCGAAGAAAGCCACCCTGCCCACCATCGCACGGAAGCTCTGCGTGGCGGTCAGACCGCCGTTGTCGCGGGCTGTCACCGTCACGGAAGCACCGCCTCCGGCGACGCCGCGAACCGTCAGTACGCTGCCCTGAACCGATGCCGTCACGGCTGCCGTATCGTCCGAAACGGCGCTGAACGTCAACGTGCGGCCTTCCGGATCCCGGAAGTGATTGGACAGGTTGATCCGAACACTGCCGCCGACTTCGAGGAATTGCATGGCGATCTGGCTGCTGGCCTCGGGGGGTTGATTCACGACGGCGAGCGGTGTGCCGCTCTCGACAGCCGAGGCCGTGCCGTCGCTCGCGCCGGTCTTGGTGGCGATGACTTGCACGAAGTACCGGGTTCCGGCCGACAGGTTCGGGATCGTGGTTTGCGTGACGGAGCTGCCGACGACGCGCTGCCGGGCGCTACCGAAAGTCTGGCCACCGGATCTCCATTGCACCTTGTAGCTGTCGGCATCGTTCACTGAGTTCCACGATACGGTCAGTGCGCCGACGCCCGGTGTGACGGTAACGCCGGTCACCTGGCCCGGCGGCTGGTCCGTGGTATCGAGAACGAATGAGAGCCTGGCCATGCGTTCGCTCGTGAACGGGTCCACCCCCCTGAGGCTGGTGATGGTTCCCTGCGGATCGGTGTCGTCGTTGCTCAGCGAGAACGTGTCGCCGTCCTCGGTTCCGGCATCGTAGGGATACAGGTCGATCCGCACTGTGGACAGCCAGTCGCCCTGGCTGTCGAGCAGCGACCGTCCGGAGATGCCGACAAACCAGTCCGGACTCGGGCCGATCATCGACGACAGGGTGATCAGGGGATGGTCCTTTGGGACCGTGATATTGAACGTGGCGGTACCCGTTCCGCCGCCACCGACACCTCGCTCGATGACCGCGTGATGATGGGGACTGGCTTCGATCTCGCCCCGGAGGGTGCTCGTTCCCCCTATCTCCGCCATCGATTCGACGCCTGCGGAAGCCGTGCCGCCGGGCTCCCAGAAAGTGACACTGCTGTTGTGGATCGCCCCGATCAGGGTGGTGAAATGCGCGCCGGAGGGCAGGCTGAGGTCGGGCGTGCTTGCATCAGTCCAGTTGCCGGTAAAGGTGACGCTGTACGTGGCAGTGTCCTGTGCCGTGGCTGGGGCGCCAGCGCAAATCGCGGCGATCGTCGCGAGCAACCACGGGAACCGGCGCCAACCCGTCGTTGGCCCGAAACGCCGGTCAGGTCGAATCATCAAGCCTCGAGGACTTCCGCAGGCGTCGTGTATTCGAGGAAGATGTGATCGCTGATCCATTCCGGCGGGTCTTGCCGGGGCAGCGTCAGCGCTGGTTCGCCCTTGCAACTGATGCGGTAAAGCAGGCGGGCGTCGTCCAGCGACTGGATGTTGTCCTTGGACGGTGGGGCGACGTGGAGGGTCATGAAGAGATCCCACAGCGTCACGTCGCCCGGCGTGTGGGCGTGGTCGTAGCGGAACTCCGGCTGCAGCACGTGGGCCTCGATCTCGTCGAGGAACGTGCGGGACGCGTCGGCCGACATGCCTTCCACCTCCAGGGGTATCTGGGTAGGTGGGCGCGGGCACCACAGCGGGCTGTGCAGCGACTTGATGCCGGAACGGGGGTTGGTGCGAACCAGCGGCGCGAGGTTGGCTCCGTCGTTCCTGGTATAGGAATGCCTTCGCACCCGGACTTGCGCAAGACGTGACTGCTCGGCGACGGGCAGGGCCGCGAATGCTGCGGCTGTGTCGGCGAACGACGTCTCGCCGTTCAGCGGGAGCGACCTGCGCAGGCGCAACAACTCGGGATCCGAGTCTTCGAAATAGCGGTCTGTCTGCGAGTCATCGGGACCGGGGACCCATTCGGGGACCCATGTGCCGCCCGGCGCGTCGCGCGCGACCGGCGCCTTGTGGACCAGGAACATGGATACGTGCAGCGGTATCGCGTGGTGTTCGATGTCCGTATGCCAGGTCGTCGCCGGAACGAGCGTCGGCCCGGCCTTGCGTTCTTCGTCGCTCAGGTCCCGGACATTGGTTACGACGAACACGGCGGGGGAGTCGGAGCCCGGCAGGCAGCGCAGTTCGCCGGGAAAGGCGGCGTTGACTCGCGTGGAAGGGCGCTCCTCGAGCGGCAGGAGTTCGGGTTTGTAGTACCGGGTGTTGCCGAGACGCCTGAAATTGCTCGGATGCGGCAGTGGCGCGCCCCAGTGGTTGGCAAATCGCTCGAAATGCGCCGCGGAAAAGGCGTCCAGGTCCTGCTCTGCGAGGGTCATGATGCGGTAATGGCCCAGCGCGTCGAGCAGGGTGTTTACCTGGGGCGGTTCCAGCGGTTCGCTGAGATCGATTCCAGTGATCCTGAACCCCGCGCCGCCGCGCGCGAAGGGACCTTCGCTGCGGACGTGCGTGCCAAACACCTCCTGCAATCGGGGCTCGATGGCGTCACCCATTCTCGGTAGCGCAGCCATTGCCAGGCCAGCCGCTACCCTATCTCGACGCGCCGCCCTGTGCGCGCTGACTCGTGGACGGCATCGATGAGATGCATGGTCACCACCGAGAGTTCGTCCGGGAGAAGCGTCGGCTTTCCCGTCGACAGGGCGTTTACCAGGTCGAGGAGTTCCGCGCGGTAGGGATTGAGTCCCGCCACTTCGACTGTCTCCTCCCGGGGATCGCGATAGTCGGCGTTGGCCCACGTGAAGGTCGACGACTCGTCCCTGGGCCATGACCAGGCGGTTCTCGGAACCCAGACGGTGCCTTCGGTGCCGACCACTTCGCAGGAGCCTCGTCTCGGCCATCCGAAACTGGTGTCGAACTGCCCGATCACCCCGTTCTCGAAATGGAGCGTTCCCAGCAGGGTGTGCCAGATCTCGGCATCGTCGTCGAAATTTCCGTTGGCAGACACCCACAGGGGATCCTCGCCGACGAGGTAACGGATGCTGCTGAGGCAATAGCATCCCAGGTCCATTGCGGCCCCGCCCCCGAGTTCGCCGCGCCGGCGCCAGTTGGTAGGATTCGAGGATCCCGACGAAAAGCTGGCCCGGATGCAACGCAGTTCACCGACCGCGCCGTCGTCGAGGCGCTTCTTCACCGCGTGCGTCTGCGGGTGATGGAGATGCATGAACCCTTCCACCAGGATCACGCCGGCGTCCCTGGCCGCCTGGAACATCCGCTCGGCCTCGCCGGCATTGAGGGCGATCGGCTTCTCGCAGAAGATGCCGCGGACGCCGCCGTTCACGCCGTCCAGCACGTTTTCCATGTGGGAGGCGGGCCACGACCCGACGATCAGGATGTCGGGCTGCTGTTCCGCCAGCATTTTCCGGGCGTCGGAATAGGTGTTCTCGATGCCGAAGAGTTCCGCGAAGTTGGCGAGCGACTCCGCGTGGGCGTCACAGGCCGCCACCGGCTCGATTTCCGGGATGTCTGCCCAGAGCGGCGCGAGCGTGCCCCTCGCGTGGCCACCGCAGCCAATGATCGCCAGCTTGAATTTGTCCGTCATGTTGCCCCTCCCTCGAACGCAGATAACCAAATATGCTGACCGAGGTCCAGCGATAGCACGGGAACCCGCAATGTTCTTTACTTATTGATGGCGAGTAAAGAATGGGATACCGTTACTTTGCATCGGCCATGTCGAAAAGGAACTTCCATGCCGCGAGTGAGCGCTAAACGCCAGATTACGCTCCCCATCGATCAGTGCAGAGAGGTTGGGATCGGGCCAGGAGACGAATACCGCAGTTTCGTCGCCGCAGGCCGGATCACCATCGTGCGAAAGATCCCTGGCGCGGCCAAGGGTTTCCTGCGGCACGTCACTGGCGATGCCACCGTTAGCGACGAGGAGTCACTGCAAGACGCGTTGGACCAGTCGACGCCTTGATTGCGGTCGATACCAACGTCCTGCTTCGGTATCTGCTGCACGACGACGAGGCTCAGGCGACACGTGCTGCTCTCGTTTTCGATGCTGCCGAGACCGTCCTGATCACCGATGTCGTGCTGGTGGAAACTGTCTGGACGCTTGCGGGACGCAAGTACCGGCTCGACAAAGCCGAACTGGTGGCGGTCCTCGAACGGCTATTCAGCGAGCCGAACATCCGTTTCGAGGACGATCAGGTTGTGTGGCGTGCTCTGCAGGCGTACCGGGACCCCGAATCGGAAGGCGAGGCCGCGTCAGCGCAAGGCGCCGGTATCGCGGACGCGTTGATCATGTTCAAGGCTATGCAAGTGGCGTCGGACTCCGGTGAGGAATTGAAGGTCATTTTCACGTTCGATACGGCCATGCAGGGGCTTCCTCACACCGCTGCTCCTTGAAGGCAAATCGGCGGGGTCGATGATCCCGACTACAGCGCGCGCAGGGCCGGCATCACTTCCTGTGCGAGTGCCTCCTGCGTGCCGAAAGCACGGCCGCCCGCGAAATAGATGTGGCTCAGGCCCAGCTTTACGATTGGCGTGAGGCGTTCGATGACCTCTTCCGCGGTTCCGGCGATGGCGAACCAGTCGATGAAGTCCTGGTCGATGATTTTCGCGTGGGCCGCATCGCCCTGGGAGTGGTGTGCGGTGTCGTATTCGGTCTGCAGCCGCGAGGTAATGCGGCGCATGATTTCTGGTTGACCGGAAAAGTCGGTTCCGGCGCCGGCGCTGAAGTGCGCGAATGTCGCGACCCCGCCTCGGATGGATTCGCGAACCCTATCCCTGTCGTTCCCGACGGCGACGTTGAGGTATGCGCCGATGGGAATGTTGGCGGCATCGCGCCCGGCGGCTTCCGCGGCCCGGCGGACCGTATCGATCCCCCAGGACAGGCGATCGAGATCGGCGCCCACCGCCAGCGTCACGCGATCCGCGAGGCTCCCCGCCAGAGAGAGGGACCGGGGTCCCGATCCCACCATGTCTACGGGCACTTTTTCCACTTCGACCAAGTCGAGCCAGCGCAGGCGACTTGGGAAGCCGTTCTGGTCGACGACGCCCCCCGAGAGGTAGCCCTGCAGGTCCCGCACGTAGGCTCCATATTCCTTCAGGGACGCAATCTTTCGCCCGATATGCAGGACTGCACTATCGCCCCGTCCTATGCCCAGGATGGCCCTGCCATTGCTCTCTGCCTGCAAGTTCATGATGCTGGTCGCCGTAACGGCGGCATGGCGCGTAATCGGATTGGTCACGCCCGTACCGAGCATGATGGTAGACGTCGCCTTCGCGCACAGCGCGAGCTGCGAATAGACGTCTCCCCGGAGGTTCTGGCTGTCCGTCAGCAGGAAGATGTCGAAGCCGTTGCGCTCCGCGGCTTCCGCCGCCGGTACCGCGATCCCGGGCGTCGCGAGCCCCATGGCGGCGAACTGAATGGACCCCGTTGTTCCCATCGCTTCGCGTTCCTCGGCTTCGTTAAGACAACCGGCCGGCCTACCTGAGCCGGTCGGGAAAGTCGTCCGTGAGCCCCGTTTCGCGCACGTCGAGGGACTTGATGCCCATCTTGCGGGCGGGCGAATCCGCCGTCAGGCGAAAGTCCTCGTTGTCCCAGTCCTCGAGCAGGGGGTCCGCATAGATGCTGTTCTCGGCATAGCCAAGCGCCCGGAGCTTCTCCAGCACCTCGGCTGCCTCCTCGGAGACACCCTGGACGAAATAGACGTTGCCGTCGATTGTCGTGTTCTCCATGTGACTGAGGTGTTCCCAGATGTCCATGTCCTGGATCAGGCGGCCGGCGAGGGAGTAGAACATCCCGTCGTAGCGGTATCCCCGCCGCGGTTCCTTCATTTCCCCGGTAGACAGCATGACATTCCCGGTGATCCGCGAGCCGTTGATGGGCCGCTGGCCGATCCAGATGTAGCAACCCGGATAGACATCGCAGATCACGTTGTTCTCCACGTAGGTCTCGTGCCTGTGGATGATTCCGCAGGAGTTGGTCTTGTAGATGACGTTCTCCGCGATCGTGGTCTTGCGCTGGAAGTCGTCGATGCGGATCGCGCCGGCGATGCGCGGATTGAATATGTGGTGGACGTAGTTGCGCCGGATGACGTTGTTCTCGCCCGCGCCCGAGATGTTGATGGACGCCCCGTCTATGAACACCTGGTTCGCGCGGAAGACGTCGTTGTATTCGACGACGTTGTCTCTCGTGTGCAGGTACTGCGTGACCAGCGGCCAGTCGATGACGCCGCGCACCTTCGAGTCTCTTGCGTCCTGCTGCACCGCCTCCGGGTCTTCGATCTCGTGCCAGCGGATGCACGGTGCGCACTCCCGCATGTTGAGGACGTTGTAGGCCTCTTCCGGAATGAAGAACTGCGGCCGCACGCCGCACAGGCAGATCGCCTTGCGGGGCATGTTGTGAATGGAGTTGTGCGCGATATGGTTCTCCGAACTCTGGTGCACGATGATCCCGTGGGAATGCCAGAAGATCTCTCCCAGGTGATGGAGATGGTTGTTCGAGATCACGTTGTTCCTGTTGACATCCTTCGTGCCGGGGCCGTAGCCGAGCAGGAGGATGCCCGAGCAGCCGAGGTGGCTGAGTTCGTTCCTGGTGACGACGATTCTCTGGCAGTGCAGGTCGAGCCGGATGGCCTCGCCGCCGCTGTTGAAGAACCTGCAGTTCTCGATCCGGCAGTCCTCCGCTCCGCGCAGGCGGAGCAGGCCGTGGCCCTGGTCGATCATCGCCCAGTCGTGCTGGATCGACATGTAGTCGTCCGAGACGACGTACCGGTCGCCCTGGGTGAAGGCGAGGCCGTCGAACACGATGCCCCTGACGGGCGTGTCCGTCGGTCCTTCGACATCGACGTCGCCCTCGACGCGCACGAGTTCCATCAGGGACGGTGCGAAGATCTCGTCGCCGGGCGCTTCGTCCAGCGGCCAGAGGTAGAGTTTCCCTTCTTTTGAATTGAGGACCCACTCTCCGGCGTGGGTCAGGGCCTCGGGCACGTTCTCGATCGCGGCGATCGTCTCGCCCCGGTCGATGCCGCCGCCCATGGCCTTCAGCACGTAGCCGCTCTGCGCCGCCGTCTTGGCCAGGTGCCACTCCTCGTCGATGAACTCGAGCGGCAGGATCGCCATGGCGTATCCGAAGCGGATGATGAGTTCCACGTCCTCCAGGTTGTCCCAGTCCCGCATGGCGCCATCGGGAAAGCCGACGTATCGAAGGGGATCGAGGGCCCCCTCGTAGTCGGTCATGTCGCCCTGGCCGAGCTTGAATTCCCCCGGGGGCGGCACGGTGCGCCGCAGGCGCACGGTCGTCGGGTTGAAACCGTCGGTCTGCGCGCGGGAGAGGCGCCGGTCTCCGTCGTAGAGGGTTCGGAAAGTCCCGAGTTCCGCCGGTACGTCGGCGACCCACACGTGAGGCCGCGACATGTGGGAAAGGCCCTCGGGGATATCCCGTTCCAGCTCCTGCCATCCCTCGATCCTGACGCCGGAGGAAAAGACCGGTTCCTCGCCGGGGTAAGCGGCATAGGTGATGGTCTGGCCTGCCTCTGCAGAGTCTTCCAGACCAAGCACTACGGTCTCCGTCAGGTAATACCTGCCACCGCGAATCCGGACCAGGATGTCGTCGTTGGTGCGGCCCTTCAGTTCCCGCACGGCATCGCGTGCTCTCGCGAGCGTCGCGAACGGGCCGTCCGTCCCGTCGGCGTTCGGGCTATCCAACGTGCCGGTCCAGGCATCGTCACCGTCTGTGGCCACATAGAAATCGGCGTTTGGTGCTGCTTGCGCGTTCATCTGGTCCTCCTCCAAGGCCTCAATCATCGCCAATGGCCAGCGGTGGTTCAACGGCTCGCATCGAATGGATGCACCGTCCGACCTATACTCGAACGCGAATCAGGGAGGGGAAAACCACATGAGCGAACTTTCAGTAGCCGTGCTCACAGGAGGGCACAGACACCACGTCCTACAGTTCATCGACTTTTTCACGAGCTTGGACGGCGTCGACGCCTACGTGTTCAACATCAAGGATTGGCTCACGCCCTCAGGTATAGACGACCGTCGCTATTTTGCGGGTACGAGGGCCGTCCATGACGAGGTGCGCGACGGTTTCGACGTCACCGTTTTCTATACGATGACGCAACAGGGTCCCGACGAAGAGGAAAGGGCCTGCGTCGAACGGCTGATCGAGAACGGCCAGTCCATCTTCGTCCTGCACCACGCGGTGCTGCACTGGCGATACGACGACCGCTGGGGATCCATCATGGGGCTCGGGGGCGCTCGGTGGGTTCAGGACGTGGACTGCGGCGGACCGGTGAACGGCGTCTGGTTCGGGACGGTTCCGGTCAAGGTCAATCCGGACCATCCGCTCTCGACGGGTCTCGCCGACTTCGAAATCGAAGACGAGACGTACCTGGTGCGCGACTGCGAGGACGATTGCGACGTGCTGCTGACGACGGACCGGCCCAACTCCATGCGGACGATCGCGTGGACGCGCATGGAGGGAGACTCGCGGATTTTCTGCCTGCAGCTCGGGCACGACCCCCAATCCTGGAGTCACCCCGCCTTCCGCACGGTGGTCCAGAACGGGCTGCAGTGGTGTGGTGGCGGCTAGAGCCATGAAATCCGTTACCCTGCGGGTGCCGTGTTTCACCCCCGCCCAGGCCCACTATCTCACCCATCCCCCCATCCCGGATTCCCCGCCTTGAATCGGCACTACGTGCCGTTCCACGGCGCGGCCTCCTAGTGTCGTCACGACACGGGTTTCAGTTTCCAGGGGGCGGCTCGTCGAACTCGCGGCCCTCGCGCGCAGCGGCGAGGCGCCGTTCGTTCCAGGCGCGCCACTTGGCCTCGGTTTCCTTTCGGCCCTTCGCATAGCCCCGGGCCTCGTGTTTCTCGATGACCGGAATGACGAACCGGTTCGCCATGGCTTCGTACAGCGTCATGAATATTCCTCCCGTGGTGTTCAGTACGCGGGTCATCAGCACCGAGAAGATCACGATGCCAATGCCGACGCCGCCAAGCTCGGTCAGCATCGCGAGGGCGTGGTCGCCCGCGATGCGCCAGGCCGGCTGTGCGAAGGCATCGTCCGCCGACCAGGACCCTCGGGTCTTATAGCCAATGTACGCGAGAGCCACAAGCCAGAGCGGGATGACGATTCGGAAGAAGGTTCGAGCGTCCCGCGCCGTGACACTCCAGATGGACACCTGGTCGTCCAGGCGGGGTATCGGCGACGGTAGCCATCTCACAGTGGTCTCCGGGTGTCGGGCGGCGATGTCCCAGTATCGGATTCTCGGCGAGGGTTGCGTAGCGGAGAAAAGCCCTGCCGGGCGTGGGAGATCCGCTTGATCGTATGGCGTTGATCACGGGATCAGTTCGGTCCCGCGCCGACAGGACAAGACTGCGGCAGGGCGCGCGTCAGTTCTCTTCGCGGCTAGGCTGCAGGCCGTGCTTTTTCAGGTACCCCCGGAACTGGTGGTAGGTGAGTCCGAGGAGTTCGGCAGCCTTGCGCTGGTTGTGCCGTGCCTGGTCCATCGCCGCCTCGACGCGTTCGGTCTCGAAATCGCGCACGGCCTCCTTGAGGTCCAGCGGCAGAACGGGTGGCGCCGGAGTATTCGGCTCGGTGGGCTCGTTGCGGGGGCGGTAGGGCGAGTCGAACGGATCGAGCACGATCTCCTTCACCTTGGCGTCGTCGTCAGTCCGGTAGACGGCGCGTTCGACGACGTTCTTGAGTTCGCGCAGGTTGCCCGGCCATTCGTACGAGACGAGTTGGCGCACCGCGGCATCGGCGAAGCCGGGGAAATACTCGCGGCCGAGTTCGGTGGCCATGTTGATGCCGAAGTACTCGGCGAGCAGGAGGATGTCGTCGCCGCGTTCGCGCAGCGGCGGCAGGGTGATGACGTCGAAAGCGAGCCGGTCGAGAAGGTCGCGGCGGAACTTGCCGATGTCCGCCAGCCCCGGTAGGTCGGCGTTGGTTGCGGCGATGAGGCGCACATCGGCACGCAGTGTCTGGCTGCCGCCGACCCGCTCGAACTCGCCGTACTCGATGACCCGCAGGATCTTTTCCTGCACCAGTCCCGAGGTGGTCGCGAGTTCGTCAAGGAACAGGGTGCCGCCGTTCGCGCGCTCGAAGCGGCCCTGGTGCATGCGCGCCGCACCCGTGAACGCACCCGCCTCGTGGCCGAACAGCTCGCTCTCGAGCAGCGAGTCGGAAATTGCCGCGCAATTCATCTTGAGGAATTCCGCATCCCACCGGTTCGACAGGTAATGCAGGCGCGCGGCGACGAGTTCCTTGCCGGTGCCGCGTTCGCCCACGATGAGCACCGGCTTGGTGAGTGGCGCCACGGCAGAGACGTCGTCCAGTGCCTGGAGGAAGGCGGCGGACTCTCCGATCAGTCTGTCTGGCTCGGCTGGCATGAGCGCATTTAACCAATAGTTAGCGAGACCAGCCACAGGAATCGGGAATGTTCTCGGGAACAATTTGCCAGTATTGCGGAAAAACAACGGGTTAAGTGAGTCGCCGGGGTTGGCACGGAATGTGATGTGCCTATTGACAGGAGACGCCACGCACACCGAAAGGAGGCAACACTGATGGGCATATTCTCTCGCGCTACGGAGATCGTTAACTCCAACATCAACGCCCTGCTCGACAAGGCCGAGAACCCGGAGAAAATGGTCCGACTGATCATCCAGGAGATGGAAGAGACGCTGGTCGAGGTGCGCACCACCTCGGCGCGCGCGATCGCCGATCGGAAGACCTTGTCCCGGCGCCAGGCGTCGTTCGAAAAGGATGCCGCCGAATGGGAGCACAAGGCGGAACTTGCGATTCGCAAGGGTCGCGACGACCTCGCCCGGGGTGCGCTGGCGGAGCGGGCCAAGGCTGAAGCCGCCGTGGAGGCACTTTCCAAGGAGTCTGCGGCACTGGAGGAGACGCTGGCCAAGCTGAATGGCGACATGGAAACGCTGCAGGCGAAGTTGAAGGACGCCAAGGCTCGCCAGAACGCCATCGTCATGCGCGGCAAGGCCGCCAAGGGCAGGCTCGACATACGGCGGCAGCTAACGGATCACAGCGTCGACGACGCGATGCTGCGTTTCGAACAGTACGAGAGCAGGATCGACGACCTCGAAGGCGAGGTCGAATCCTACGACATGGGCCAGAAGACGCTCGCAGCGGAGATCGATGCGCTTGAGGGCGACGAGCAGGTCGACGAGGAACTGCGCCGCCTGAAAGAGCGTGTGGAGCAGGACGAGCGGGCGCAGGACGCCAACTGAAATCAGATTGAGGAGAAGCGCAGATGAGTGATGGCGCAGTTGCGGTCTTCCTTGTCCCCGCAGTCCTGTTCATGGTGGTTGTCGCGCCGATCTGGCTCGTCATGCACTACCGGAGCAAGCGACGCGGGCAGGCCGCATTGTCAGGTGAGGAGCGAGCCGAGCTGGAGCGGTTGACCGACCTGGCGGACCGCATGGGCGAGCGCATCGAGACGCTCGAAGCCATACTGGATGCCGAGACGCCGGGTTGGCGCAAGCGCGATCCGGCGTCGTGACGGGAGGCTGCAGATGAGCCGTAACGGGAGCGGTGATTCCCCCAACAACAAGCGGAGCATCCACGACGCTACGCGGAACCTGGAACGCGCGGTGGAGGAGCTGGCCTCGGCGGCCACAGAGGAAGTATCCGGTCGCGCCGCCAGGTTGCTCGACGAGGCCGCGGCGCGTGTCCGGGGAGAGTCGGGCCCAGGTGCAGGCAAAGGCGAAACCGACGGCAAGGCCGAACGCGCCGGGGGGCGGCGCGAACGACGGTCGAGGCGCATCCACTACGACGACTACGAGGATTTCCTGCGTCGTTCACGTGGCCTTTACCTTGATCGGGAAAACCGAAAGATCGTTGGCGTGTGCGCTGGCGTGGCACGTTACCTGGGCATCGAGGCGTGGGTGGCCCGCTGCGCCGCACTGACCGGCCTGTTATTCCTGCCGAGCGTCGTATTCCCCGCCTACTGGGTTGCTTTCTTCGTCATGGGTTATCGTCCGTCTGCTCGAGCGGACGCCGCGCGGAGGAATGCCTGGAAGGGCGGTCCCCACGCAAGAAAGCGCGCCGAAAGGTTGCGAAGGCGTGCGGACAAGAGAAGGCGCGAAGCGCGGCGTGGCCGCCGGCGCGCCGACAGGAAGCGAGATCATTACTCGGCGAAGGAGGCCGTCACGCGGTTCTGGCCAAGACAGGCGCTGCGCGCGGCGAAGGCTGATTTTGCCGAGATCGAGCTAAGGTTGCGGCGCATGGAGGCGTTCGTGACGTCCGACAGATACGCGCTCGAGCGCGGGTTCGCGGAGATCGGTGCCACCACTATGGGCCGATCCTCACCGGGCACAGGGTCCCCCCGGGACGAATAAGGGTCAATAGAAGGAACGGTAGCCAAGATGGACGTCTTCGTATTCGTCATACTCATCACGCTGATCATCGGATCGTTTCACCTGACCAAGCTCTGGATCCGCCGCAACGCATCGGCAACCTCGGCGAGAACCGACACCCTGGAAGACGAGGTGGACGCCCTGCGTGAACGTGTCGAGACGCTCGAGCGGATCGTCACCGACGGCAAGTACACGCTTGATCGCGAAATCGAGAAACTCGAAGACGAGTAACGGGGCGCGGTAGCAGAACTAGCTACAGCTAGATCCGCACTCGGTCGGGAAAGTCCGAAAACACGCCGGAAACGCCCTGCTGCCTGAGTTCGAACGCGCGTTCCGGGTCGTTCACCGTGTAGACCATCACGCGAAACCCCGCGTCGATCAGCCGTCCAAGGCGCCGCGGCGTCGCGAGGTCGTTCCGGATATTGATCGACCACGCATCGACGGCTCGCGCCGCGCGGGTCATGTTGGGGTAGGGCACCCTGAACACCGGCGCGCACCTCACGTCCGGCCGCGCGCGCCGGAAGGCCTTGAGACGCCCCAGATCGTGGCTCGACACCAGCGTGTTTTCGAGGTCGAAGCAGGTGGCCGCCACCAACCTCTCGGTCCCCGCTCCCTTGAGTTCGACATTGATTCCCATACGCGCTGGAAGCGACTGCATCACGTCGTCGAGCAGGGGTATGGATTCGCCGTCCCCGGCGTCGAGTTTCCTGAGACCTGTGACGCTGTAATCCGACACCTTCCCGCGGCCGTTGGTCGTCCGGTCCACGGTCGGGTCGTGAATCACCGCGAGGCGTGAATCCACCGCATGCACGTCCAGTTCCACCGCGTCGACCCCGCAGGCGAACGCGGCGCGAAAAGCCTTCATGGTGTTCTCCGGCGCGAGCCCCGCCGCGCCCCGGTGGCCGATGATCAGGAAGTTGCCGTCGAAGCTCATGGCCCTCTGGACTCGTGGAGTTGCGCTGATGACAGCAGCCATTTTGTCCCCGGCGGGGCTACAATGCGAACGCCGATGAGTTACCAAGTTCTCGCCCGCAAGTACCGGCCCCGTCAGTTGCAGGATGTGGTTGGCCAGGACCATACCGTCCGCGCCCTGGTGAATTCGCTCGATGCGGGCAGGCTGCACCATGCGTACCTCTTCACCGGCACGCGCGGCGTGGGCAAGACCACCATCGCAAGGGCGCTGGCGAACTGCCTGAACTGCGAATCGGGGGTCAGCTCCGCGCCTTGCGGAACTTGCGGCGCCTGTGTCGAGATTCTGGAAGGCCGCTTCGTGGACCTGATCGAGGTTGACGCGGCGTCGCGCACGCGGGTCGACGATACCCGTGAACTGCTTGAGAACGTGCAGTACCTGCCGGGCCGGGGACGCTACAAGGTGTACCTTATCGACGAGGTGCACATGCTCTCCGCGTCCAGTTTCAACGCCCTGTTGAAGACGCTGGAAGAGCCGCCGGAACACGTGAAGTTCCTGCTCGCGACCACGGACCCGAAAAGGGTGCCGATCACCGTGCTGTCGCGGTGCCTGCAGTTCAACCTGAAGAACATCCTGCCGGAACGGATCGCCGCGCACCTTGCGGACATTCTCGAGAAGGAAGGGATCGAATTCGAAACGGACGCGCTCGATATCATCGCCGATGCGGCACAGGGAAGCATGCGGGACGCCCTCTCGGTCGTCGACCAGGCGATCTCGTTCGGCGGCGGCCGGGTAGACGCGGAAGACGTGGCCAGCCTGCTCGGCACCGTGCGCCGCGACGAGGTGTCTGCGTTGCTGGACGCCCTGGCGGATGCGGACCGGGAGCGCCTGTTTCGCTGCGCGGACGAACTCGCGGCGAGAAACACGGACTTCGCGGACGTGCTTGCCGGGATGCAGCGCGCGCTGCACGATATCGCGCTGGCACAGACAGTGGGTGGCGAAGTGGCGGCATCGGTGAGTCCGTTCGTGGAACGAATGTCGCCGGAAGACGTGCAACTCTTCTATGAAATCGCGCTTCGCGGCAGCCGGGACCTGCAGTTCGCGCCCGACCCGAGGGTCGGGTTCGAGATGACGTTGATCCGAATGCTTGTCTTCGCGCCGGAAAAGGCCGGTTCGGGCGGCGGGCGTTCGGTGGCGGGGCGGGGCGAGTTGCCGGATTCGGCAGCGGTCTCAGCGCGGCAGGCATCGGCTGACCAGGCCGGCGCCGCGAAGCCGGTGGTCGAACGACCGGCCGAAAGACCCGCGGTGAGGCCTCCCGAAGAGCCTGGCCCCGAAACGTCCGCGGCGCAACCTCCGGTCGAGAAGCCCGACGCCGAGAGACCCGCCGCCGGGCCTGCGGGAGGGGAGCCAGAACCCGATCTCTACGCACTCATCGAAAGGATGCAACCCTCGGGTGTCACGCGGATGGTGCTCGATAACTCCCAACTGGTGTCGCATACGGATGACCGGTGGGAACTGGTATTGGCCGAAGAGCACGACCTGTTGCTGCGCGACGACAGCGCCTCGTCGGTGCAGGAGGTGGTGTCTTCGTACATGGGCCGGAAAGTGCGGGTCGATATCGTGGTCGGCAAGACCGACCGGGAAACTCCGGCCGAGCGCCGGCGCCGGCTCGATACGGAGCGTCAGCGCGCGGCGGAGGACGCCATCGAGTCGGACGAGACGGTGCAGTCGCTGCTTCGCGTCTTTGGCGGGCGGGTCGGTTCCGTGCAACCCCTGGATGATCGGGAGTATCGCAGTCCATGAGCGCCGAACAGGCAATGGTCCCATGAAGGATCTCGGCGATTTGATGAAGCAGGCGCGGGACATGCAGGCGCGCCTCGAACAGGCGCAGGCGGATCTCGCCAATGCGGAGGTGGTGGGCGAGAGTGGCGGCGGGCTGGTCAAGGTAACGCTGACCGGCCGTTACGAGGCGCGCAAGGTGGAGATAGACAGCAGCCTGACCGGTGACGACCGGGGCCTTCTGGAGGACCTGGTCGCGGCGGCCGTGACGGATGCGGCGCGCCGCGTGGAACGCATGCAAAAGGAAAAGATGTCGTCCTTCACGAAGGGCCTCGGGCTGCCGTTCGGCATCAACTTCCCGTCTTGATACGTATCAGCCCCCTGATCGATCGCCTGATCGACGCGTTTCAGATGCTTCCCGGGGTCGGCCCGAAATGGGCTACGCGGATGACCCTATACGTGCTGCAGCACAACCGCGAGGGCGGGGAAACGCTCGCGAGGTCTCTTTCCGCCGCGGTTGCCGAGGTGAAGCGCTGCAGGGAGTGCCGCACGCTTTGCGAGACCGAGCTGTGTGCCGCCTGCGCAAACCCCAGGCGGGACGCGGGTACGCTATGCGTCGTCGAATCGCCGGCCGACGTCATCGCCATCGAACAGGCGGGAGGCTACAGCGGGCGCTACTTTGTCCTTCATGGGAGGCTCTCGCCGATCGAAGGCATTGGCCCCTCGGAACTCGGGCTTGCCGACTTCGGTGCGCGCGTGCGCGAGCGCGGCGTCAGCGAGGTCATCCTGGCGACGAATCCGACGGTCGAGGGCGAGGCCACGGCGCACTACATCGTCGAGGCGCTCTCGGGCATGGACGTGCGCGTGACGCGTATCGCGCATGGCGTGCCGCTCGGGGGCGAACTGGAATACATCGACGGCGGCACCATCGCCCATGCGCTGCACGGCCGGCGCGCCATCGACTAGCTTTCGGTCACCCTGGATCAACACCGCACGGCAATGAAGGCCAGCCCTCTCATCGAATCGGACGATGACCCGCGTTGGGACTTTGGTCCCTGTGGCGACGTCGTTGGCGTCGACACGGAGTTCATGCGCACGCGGACCTTCTATCCGATTCCCGCGCTGTACCAGATCGGCGGCGAAGACGGCGTTCGACTGATCGACGCGCAGGCAAGGCAGGGTTTCGAGCCGCTTCGGGCACTCCTTGCGGACGCGTCGCGAACGAAAGTCATGCATGCCTGCTCGGAAGACCTGGAAATGATCGACCGCCATCTCGGGTTCCGGCCCGTTGCCATCGTGGATACGCAGGTCGCCCATGCGTTCCTCGCCGCGGACATCTCGAAGAGTTACGCGGCGGTCGTACAGACGTACCTGGGTTTCGTGATCTCGAAACGGGAGACCCGGTCGGACTGGTTGCGCCGTCCCCTGTCCGAGCGGCAGCTCGCCTATGCGAAAGAGGATGCCGCGCATCTCGTGCCGCTCTGGTCGCGCATGCGCGAGCGACTCGAGGCGGGCGGCCGCCTGTCCTGGTTTGAGGACGAAATGTCGACGATGCTGGCAAGGCCCGAACCGGACCCGCGCGAGTACTACCGCGGCATAAAGGGAGCCGGCCGGCTGCGGCCTCCGAACCTCGCGGTACTGCGGAGCATCGCGACCTGGCGCGAACACGAGGCGAGACGCCGCGACATCCCGCGGGCGTATGTCGTGCGCGACGAGGACCTGGTGGCCGTCGCCGCGGCCGCCCCGGTCAGGCGTGACGGCCTGCTCAGGATGCTGCCGCGGGGCGCCCGGCGCCGCTACGCCGATGCCATCCTGTCGGCCTGCGCCAAAGGCTGGGAGGCGCGTGACAGGGCGCCGCCGGACCCATTGCCCAGGCCGCTTTCCGGCCGCGAGCGGACGGTGGCGAAGCGGATGCGTGATGTCGTTCACGCCGTTTCGGACAGGCTGGGGATGGCGCCGGAACTACTCGGCCGCAGGCGCCTCATAGAGGCCTGCGTGCGGAGATTCAACGCGACCGGCGAGCTGCCGGAAGCACTGCTCGGCTGGCGCGCGCCGCTAATAGGCGAACGTCTCGTTGAGCTGTTGCGGGCCAGCAGGGGATGAGTACTTCTCTCGTCGGGGCAAGACGAGTTGCGCATGCAGACGGCCAACGGCTACTGTTGGGCCATCGCGCCGGCTTCTTTAGGCTTCGCGCATGAAGCAGCGACCCTTCTGGGAGACCAAGTCCCTCGCCGAAATGTCCGACGAGGAGTGGGAGTCGCTGTGCGACGGCTGCGCGCGGTGCTGCACGCTGAAACTCGATGACGAGGACGGCCACGTGTTCTTCACCAGCGTCGTGTGCTGGCTGCTCGACCAGGAAGCCTGCCGCTGCAAGCACTACCCCGACAGGCACAAACTGGTGGGAGACTGCGTGGAAATCAATGCCGGAAACGTGGCTGAACTGAATTTCCTGCCGACTTCCTGCGCGTATCGCCGCATCGCCGAGGGACGGGGCCTCGCCTGGTGGCATCCGCTGGTATCGGGCTCGCCGGACACCGTCCACACGGCGGGAATCAGCGTGCGGGGCAAGGTCGTCTCGGAGACGGGTGTGCATCCGGACGACCTGGAGAACCACATCATTCGATGGGTGGAGGCTTGAGCGGCGCCTGGATCGCCTGGGCCGTCGCGCTGGTGGCCGGTGCCGGTGCGTCCACCGGCCTGTACATGGCGCTTCGGGCCTATAGGCGAGCGGCAGCGGTGCGGTACCTGCTGCCAGCGCTGGTCGCCGTGTGGGCGCTCTTGCCCTGGCGTATCGCGGAGGATTCGGGGCACTTCGCGCCGGCCTTCATCGTTCTCCTGTTTCGGGGACTGTTCGAACCGGATGGAGAACCCGCCGCCGTGGCCGCCGGACTGCTGCTGGCTACGGCGATCGTCCTGGTGCTGTACTTCGTCGTTGTTGGCGTCACCTTCGCATTGCGGAGAACGCGCGCCGGCGGGCCGAACTGATCGGGGCCTGCGTCAACTCCAGAGCTGAAGCGGCGTGCGATTCGCCACGCATACGAAGTCGCGGTCCGAGGACAGCATCGTGAGTTGGTGGGAGATGCAGAGCTGCGCCAGCAGCGCGTCAATGGTTCCGACCTGAATGCCATGGCGACGACATTCGTTGCGGAGATTCGCTGCCTGTACGTGGTCGTCAAGGGTAGGAGTGATCATGGGAAGCGCCCGGAACCGTCGCGCGATTTCCGCTGCCGCCCTGGGACCTGTGTACCCCTGAAGCAGTTCCTGGAGGACAATTCCGGTAGACAGGACCACCTCGCCAACATTCAAGGCTTCCCGCAGCCGGTGCACCTCGGCGGACTCCGGGGTCGCATCCCTTCGCAGGGCGGTCGACCAGACACTGGTGTCGACGAACAGCGTCACCGCCGGGCGCGCTCGGCCTTGTAGTCGAAACCTCCATCCCAATCGAGTTTTCCGAACAGGTCCAGGAGGTCGCGCTGTTCCCGGCGTGCGATGAACTCCCGCAGTGCCTTGTTTACCGTGGCTTTCTTTGTTTTCTCACCGCCGATTGCCAGCGCCCTGTCCAGCAGTTCCGGGTCGATCGCCAGGTTTGTTGCCACGGTGTGAACTTCCACACATCCAGTTACACATACGGTAATGGCAAGTCCGTCGACGCGTCAACCCATGGATCTGCCAGGCTGCCAATCCGCCACGGGTGTGTGCCTGAAAGGCCTCTATGCGGTATGGTAGGGCGCTTCGCCTGTCGTTGGCGGCACAGTTTCGCTGCCGCCCGCAAGCCCACCGTTTTGGAACAGGACACTCAATGATCTTCGAGAGCACCGACACGTATATCGCAACGGACGAGCTCTCGATGGCCGTCACCGCGGCCGTCGAACTCGAACGGCCGCTGCTGATCAAGGGCGAGCCGGGCACGGGCAAGACACTGCTTGCGGAAGAGGTCGCGCAAAGCCTCGGACTGCCGCTGATCGAATGGCACATCAAGTCGCAGACGAAGGCTCTGCAGGGTCTCTACGAGTACGACGCGGTGTCACGGCTGCGCGACTCGCAGCTTGGCGACGAGCGCGTCGGCGACATCAGGAACTACATCAAGAAGGGCAAGCTGTGGGAAGCGTTCGAGTCGGACCAACGCGTGGTGCTCCTGATCGACGAGATCGACAAGGCGGACATCGAGTTTCCGAACGACCTGCTGCAGGAACTCGACCGCATGGAGTTCTTCGTCTACGAACTCAGCCTGACGGTGAAGGCCAGGCACCGGCCCATCGTCATGATCACGTCGAACAACGAAAAGGAACTGCCGGACGCGTTCCTGCGCCGCTGCTTTTTCCACTATATCGACTTTCCGGATCGCGAGACGATGCAGGAGATCGTCGAGGTGCACTTTCCCTCGATCAAGCAGGACCTGGTCAAGGAGGCGATGGACATCTTCTTCGACGTGCGCAAGGTGCCTGGGTTGAAGAAGAAGCCGTCGACATCCGAACTCATCGACTGGCTCAAGCTGCTGATGGCGGACGACATTCCGGACGAGATCCTGGCCAACCGGGATCCGAGCAAGGCGATTCCGCCGCTCTACGGCGCACTGGTGAAGAATGAACAGGACGTGCACCTGCTCGAGCGGCTGGCGTTCATGAACCGGCGGGACAGCCGCGGCTGACCGGACACTGACCGAAGGGAAGTCCGCCGGTGCTCATCAACTTCTTCCTGACGCTGCGCAAGTACGATGTTCCGGTCACCATCCGCGAACTGCTCGACCTGATCCGGGCGCTGCGCCATCGCCTGGTGTACGCGGACATAGACGACTTCTACCTCGTGAGCCGGGCCTGTCTGGTCAAGGACGAGACGCACTACGACAAGTTCGACCGGGCGTTCGGCACGTACTTCAAGGGCCTGGAGGACCTGTCCGGACTGCTGGCGACGCTGATCCCCGACGAGTGGCTGCGCCGCGAGTTCGAAAAGGCGCTGACGCCGGAGGAACTCGAGAAGATCAATTCTCTCGGCGGCCTGGAAAAGCTGATAGAGGCGTTCCGCAAGGCCAGGGAGGAGCTTGAGAAGCAGCAATCACAGGACGGGGAAGACGGCGACGGGGAGGAGGAGAACGACCGGCCCGGAAACGGCCCTGGCGGCATGGGCAGGAGCAGGAAGAAGCGGGCGAGGAAAGTCTGGGACCAGCGCCAGTACCGGAACCTCGACGATTCTGTGGAGATCGGCACGCGGAACATCAAGATGGCGTTGCGGCGCCTGCGCAAGTTCGCGCGCGCGGGCAAGGACGAGGAACTGGACATGGACAACACGATCCGGTCCACCGCCCACAACGGCGGCATGCTCGACATCCGCATGCGGCCGGAGCGCACGAACACGGTCAAGGTGCTGTTGCTGCTCGATATCGGTGGCTCGATGGATGCGCACGTCAGGGTTTGCGAGGAACTCTTCTCCGCGACGCGCACCGAGTTGAAGCACATGGAGAGCTATTACTTCCACAACTTCATCTACGAGTCCGTGTGGAAGGACAATCACCGCCGCATGAGCGAGCGCATTCCGACCTGGGAGGTCTTCAACAAGTACCATCGCGACTACAAGGTGGTATTCGTCGGCGACGCCACCATGGCCCCTTACGAAATCACCCACGCGGGCGGCAGCGTCGAGCACTGGAACGAGGAACCGGGCGTGGCATGGATGGAGCGCTTCCAGGACAACTACGACAGGATGGTGTGGATCAACCCGACACCCCAGGAAACCTGGGAGTACTCGACTTCCGTCGGCATGACCCGCGATCTGATGAATGGCCAGATGTATCCGCTCACCATCCGCGGCCTCGAAGAGGGCATGGCCTACCTCTCGAAGTAACGCGAAGCACGCGATCGGATGACGCCATTCGATTTCGATGAAGTCCTGATCAGGGATGCGTACGCCCTGGGGCGAACCGGGAAAGGCAACCGCGGGCTCCCGGCTCGCCAGCGTGCGCGCCTCGAGGCCTCGAAGGCAGCGTACGCCCGGCGCGACGCGTCGGTCCCGCGCATCGACTTTCCCCGCGAACTGCCCATCGCGAAACACATCGACGAGATCGTGGGCCTGTTGGGTTCGCACCAGGTCGTCATCGTGGCGGGGGAAACCGGCTCGGGCAAGACCACGCAGTTGCCAAAAGCATGTCTTGCCGCCGGTCTGGGCAGGCGGGGCATGATCGGCCACACGCAGCCGCGCCGGCTGCCCGCGCGCGCGGTCGCGGAACGCATTGCCAGCGAACTCGGAACGCCCCTCGGCGGTGTGGTCGGATTCGCCGTGCGGTTCTCGGAGCGGTATGGCGAGGACACCCTCGTCAAGGTGATGACCGACGGGCTGCTCCTGACCGAGGTCCGCTCCGACCGCAACCTCCTCAACTACGAGGCGCTCATCATCGACGAGGCCCACGAGCGCAGCCTGAACGTGGACTTCCTGATCGGCTATGCCAGGACGCTGTTGCGGCGGCGTCCCGAGCTCAGGCTGATCATCACGTCGGCGACGATCGACGTCGAGGCGTTCCGCGCCCACTTCGACGGTGCGCCGGTCGTCGCCGTGGGCGGGCGGGGCTATCCGGTGGATGTCGTCTATCGCGAACAGGAGGACGGGTTCGAGCAAGGGCTGCAGGGGTGCCTGGAGGAAATCGCCCGGACCGGTGGTTCGGGACCACGGGATGTCCTGGTGTTCCTGTCCGGGGAGCGCGAGATCTTCGATACGTCGCGGTGGCTGAAGCGGGAGTACGGCGACCGCTACGACGTACTGCCGCTCTATGCGCGGCTGCCGGCGGCCGAACAGCGCCGCGTATTCGTATCGGGCCCCCGCCAGCGCGTGGTGCTGGCGACGAATGTGGCGGAGACGAGCCTCACCGTTCCGAACATCGGCTATGTCATCGATGCGGGCAATGCGCGGATCAGCCGCTACAGCTACCGATCCAAGATACAGCGGCTGCCCATCGAGCCGATCTCCCAGGCGAGCGCCGAACAGCGCAAGGGGCGTTGCGGGCGTGTAGCCCCGGGCACCTGCTACCGGCTCTATTCTGCGGCGGACTTTGATGGTCGCCCGCAGTACACGGACCCGGAGCTGAAGCGCACCAATCTTGCCTCCGTCGTACTCCAGATGCGGGCCTTTCGTCTCGGCAGGACGGAAACCTTTCCGTTCATCGACCCGCCGGACCCGCGCGTGGTCAAGGATGCGGAGCGCACACTCGTTGAACTGGGCGCCCTCGAAGACGGCCGGTTGACCCGCGTCGGCCGCACCATGGCGCGCCTGCCGGTGGACCCGCGGCTGGCGCGCATGCTGGTGGCGGCGCATCGTCTGGGTTGCGTCGCCGAGATGCTCATCATCGTGTCGGCGCTGTCCATCCAGGATCCGCGGCAATCGCCGCCGGACAGGCGGGAGGCGGCAGACCGGAAACACCGGGAATACGCGCACCCGAAGTCGGATTTCCTGACCTTCGTGAATCTCTGGAATGCCCTCGAGACCGCGCGCCGGGACATGACCAGGCGCGCTTTCCGCCGCATGCTCGAGACGCGATTCCTCTCGCCGTCCCGGGTGGGCGAATGGCGTGCGCTGCATCGTCAACTGCTGCTCGCCGTGAAGCGCCAGGGAATGCGGGTCAGCGCAGGCGAGGCCGACTACGCGAGCGTGCATCGGGCGCTCCTTGCGGGGTCCCTGAGCTTCATCGGCATGCGTGATGACGACAAGGGAACGTACCGGGGCGCGCGAAGCCTGACATTCCGGATTTTCCCGGGATCCGCGATGGCGCGCCGGCAGCCGCGTTGGATCGTCGCCGGAGAAATCGCCGAGACGCAGCGGACCTATGCCCGTTGCGTCGCGGCCGTGGAGCCCGCCTGGATCGAAAAGGCCGCCGGCAATGTCCTGAACCGCACCTGGTCCGAGCCGCATTGGGACGATGCCAGGGGGGAGGCCGTCGCGTTCGAGCGCGTCACGGTTTACGGCCTGTCGGTGGTGGAGCGGCGCAGGGTCGGCTACGGCAGGATCGATCCCGACGCAAGCCGCGAGATATTCGTCCGCGACGGCCTGCTGCGACCCGCGAGCGCGGTGTCCGCGCCGTTCCTCGATCACAACCGCGCCGTGGCGCGCAGGATCGCCGGATTGCAGGCGAAGTCCCGCCGCGCTGACCTGCTGGCCACGGATCGGGCGCAGGCGGCCTTCTACCTCGAGCGCCTGCCGGGAGACGTGCTGAGCACGAGGACGCTTGCCGCATGGCTCCGGCAGGCCGACCCGAAAACAGCCGCCCGCCTGGAAATGACCGAGTCAGACCTGCTGGCGCGAACCGATTTTGGAATCTCTGATGCCGATTTCCCATCGTCGCTTGCCGTCGATGGTCTCGAACTCGACCTGAAGTATCGTTTCGCGCCGGGCGACATCGACGATGGTGTCTCGGTCCAGGTCGGCCTTGGAGCCCTGCCACACCTGGAACGGGACGAACTCGACTGGCTGGTGCCGGGCTTCTTTGAGCAAAAGTGCGAAGCGCTGCTCCGGGCGCTGCCAAAGTCGGCGCGGCGCCGGCTGCTGCCGCTGGGCGACAAGGCGCGCGGAATCTCCGCGCGCCTGTTGCACCCGGACCGCTATCGCCGGGGGTCTCTGCGCATCGCGCTGGCGCAGTGCATCGAAGCGGAGTTCGGGCTTCGTCTCGCGGCGGCGGACTTTCGGGACGACCGGATCAGCCCGTTCCTGCGCATGAACGTGCAGGTACTGGATGGCGCGGGACGCACGGTGGACCAGGACCGCGATGTCGGTGCACTCAAGGACCGGTTGTTGCCCAAGGTCGAGCGGCGCGCGGCCGCAGACATCAGGACGCGCTTCGAGTCCCGGGGATTGCATGCGTTCCCGTCCGCCGGTGTGCCGGAAAGCCGGGTGATCAAAGACGGCGACACGCAGGCCGTGGTGTATCCCGCACTCCGGGACGATGGCGACCGGGTGGACCTGGTCATGCTGGCGCATCGATCGAGCCGGGCGGCGACCAACAGGCGGGGATACAGCCGCCTGGCGCTGCTGTCGGACCCCAGGACGAGCCGCTACCTGCGCCGGCAGGTCAATGCCGAGAAGGCCATGGCGCTCCATTACGCCGTTCTCGGTACCAGGGACATGTTGGCGGACGAACTGCTCCTGGCATCGGCCTGGGCGTGCTTTTTTGCCATGCCGGGAGCGGAGAAACAGTCTCTGCCGCAGACTGCGGCCGCGTTCGATTCCGCGATCGGTGCACATCGAGCCCGTCTGACCGCTGTCTTCGCCTCGGTGCTGGAGGGTTGCCGCGAAGTGCTGGAGCGGCGTTTCGCGGCGGCAAACCGGATCGCCGCGCTCGTTTCGCCCGCGTTCGCACCAAGCCGCGACGACATGATGGCGCATCTCGAACGTCTCGTGCCCCCCAACTTTCCGAATCGAACTCCGCTGGAAGGACTCCCTGACCTGTCGCGTTACCTGCGTGCGCTGGAACACAGGGCGGACAATCTTCCCGGCCGCGTGCGCAAGGACCGGGAGAACCTGGCCGAGGCGACGCGCTGGGAGTCACGGGTGGCGAACGTTGCGGATGCATTGCCCGGAGACCCGGCGGCCGTTCAACTCGGATTCCTTGTCGAGGAGTACCGGGTTGCGCTCTTCAGCCAGCGGATCGGGACGAAGGTGAGGGTGTCCCCGGAACGGCTCGCGCGGGCGTTGGAACCGCTGGAGGCCCGAGCCCGGCTGCGGCAGGGGCCATAAAAAACGCTGTGGCATTTCTCCAGACTGTGAAAAAACTGTGCAAATCCTCTTGACCGCTTTCCGTAGTATGTGGATAGAATCGGCTCGAACGCACGGTTTACCCGCGTTCGAGTGGTGGTTGCGTACCCTTTACGATGCGTGATCGGAACACAATATTGGAAGGAACGAAATCGATGAACTACAAGGTTAAGCCGATTACTGTTGCAGTCGGTGCGGTCATGACCGCAGGTCTGGCGGGCGCAGCGTTTGCTGACACGGAAGAGGATCCATTCGCCCTCGAAGCGGCCGGCGACGGCTACGAACTCCTCGCTGGAGACGATGAAGCCGAAGGCGAATGCGGTGAAGGCAAGTGCGGCGACGAAGGCGGCGACGACGGCGGCGACGACGGCGGCGACGGCGACGAAGGCGAAGGCGAAGGCGACGACGAGAGCGCCGAAGAAGCTCCAGCCGACGGCTAAGCAAGCTACGTGCTCTGTGCCGGGCGCCGTACAGGCGCCCGGCACACTCCTTTAATCATGGAATATCCCGTGCAGGGCGTTGGGCTCGGCTTGCGGCGGGGTATGTTTACCCAGTTGGCCGACCATGCGGCGGAAGTGGATTCCGCCGTGGACTTCATGGAGGTCGCGCCGGAAAACTGGATCGGCGTCGGTGGCCGATTCGGCCGTCAGTTCCGCCAGTACGCCGAGCGGTTCCCTTTCGTCTGTCACGGACTCTCCCTGTCCCTCGGTTCCCCCGCGCCCCTTGATCGGGATCTGCTTCGCAACACCCGGATGTTTCTCGATGAATTCGACGTGCGCTGCTACACGGAGCACCTGAGCTACTGCAGCGATCACGGCCATCTCTACGACCTCATGCCGATCCCCTTCACCGGGGAGGCCGTGGAATACGTCGCCGGCCGCATCCGGCAGGTGCAGGATGTCCTGGAACGGCGCATCGCGGTCGAGCACATCTCCTACTACGCGGCGCCAGGCCGGGAAATGGACGAGTTGGACTTCATCAGGGCGGTGATCGAGCGTGCCGACTGCGATCTCCTGCTGGACGTCAACAACGTCTACGTCAACAGCGTCAACTTCGGCTACGATCCGGAGGCATTCCTGGACGGATTGCCCGGCGAGCGCGCGGTGTACATTCATATCGCGGGCCACAGCGTGAGGGCGGCGGACCTGCGCATCGACACCCATGGGGCGGACGTGATCGAACCCGTCTGGGGGTTGCTCGACCGGGCGTACGAGAACTTCGGCGTGATTCCGACGCTGCTTGAGCGGGACTTCAATTTCCCCCCGGTCCCCGCGCTCCTTTCGGAGGTCGAGCGTATTCGATCGATCCAGGAGAGCGCGCTTTCCCGGGCCGACTCGGGGCAAGCGAGAAGCTGAGGCCGTGCGCGGCAGCAATCTGCCGAAGTTCCGCGCCCTGCAGTACGACTTCGCGGCGCACATTCGCCATCCCGACCGCAACCCGCCACCCGAGGGCATCCCGTCCCGGCGCATGGATGTTTACGTCGGCCTTGTCTACCAGAATATCGACAATTTTCTTGGCAGCACCTTTCGGACGGCGCGGGACATCCTGGGCGACGCCCACTGGGACGCAATGGTGCGCGACTTCGTGCACCGGCATGTCTCGGATTCCCCGTATTTCCGGCAGATTCCCGAGGAGTTCCTCGCCTACCTGGAGGCGGAGCGCGACTGCGCCGAGGACCCCCCGTTCCTGCTGGAACTGTGTCACTTCGAGTGGGTGAGGCTGGCGCTCGACCTGTCGGATGCCCAGCCGCCCGGAGCGTGTTCGGACGCCCCGGCCCTTGACCAGCGCCTCGCAATTTCGCCGCTGGCCTGGCCACTGCGGTATCGCTTCCCGGTGCATCGGATAGGGCCGGACTGCCAGCCCGCCGTGCCGCCGGAAGAAGCCACCTGGCTGATCTGTTACCGGGACGGGGAAGAACGGGTGCAGTGCATGTCGTCCAACGAGGCGACGGTGCGCCTGCTGCAGCTTCTTGGAGAGGCGCCAACAGCGCGGGATGCGCTCCACGAAGTCGCTGGCGAGCTCGAGCGGGACCCGGAACGGATACGCGAGTTCGGTGTCGACATGATCGGACGCCTGGCCGCGTTGGGAATCGTTGGGACGCCCCGCGATTAGCCCGCGACCCGACGCCCGGCGGTGTCGCCATGAATCCGGGCTGAACGATTCATCGAACCGTCTTGTCGCAGGCGTGCGAAAGGAGTAGTGTGCGCGCCCTATCGCCACCACGTGCGGAAATCCAATGTCCATCGTGGTGATGGATGACGGTGACGCGGTTGCCGCGTCGTTGGTCCAGCGCCTAAGTGAACTCGGCTACGACTCGACCCGCGGTCGTGCGGATCAGCCGGCTGTTCTGAACGCTGCCGACATGTTCGTCCTGGGGTTTCGCGATGCGGCGTCCCTGGCGGCGCTGGCGCGGCCGCTGGCCCGCAAGATGGAGCGCGTTCCAGCGGTGCTCGTTGCGTTGTCCTCGCCTTCCGCGGAAGACCTCCAGTTGGCAATGGCCCTGGGATTCACCGATGTGCTGCCCTGGCCTGCCCGGGCGGGGACGATTGCTGCAGTTGTCGAGCGCAACATCCGCCGGTCACGGGTTCGCCGCACCAACGATCCTTCGCTGTTTCAGCAGGTAAGCGACCTGGAACAGGACCAGCGGGCGGGCCGCTACATCCAGATGGGCATGCTGCCGCCGAATCCTGTCGCCATAGACCACTATCGGTTGCGTCACCGCATCCAGCCGTCCCTGCTGTTGTCCGGTGATTTCGTCGACTACTTCCGCATCACCGATGACCACTTCGTCTTCTACATCGCCGATGTGTCCGGCCATGGCGCATCGTCCGCTTTCGTGACCGTGATACTGAAAAACTTCTCGCGCCGCCTGAGGCGCGAGTACCGGCCCAGCATGCTGCGGGCGCCGGGCGAGATTCTCGTGGCGCTGAATCGCGAGATTCTCGACAATCGCATCGACAAGCATGTCGCCATGTTCATCGGTGTCGTGAACCTGAGGACCAACGAACTCTGTTACGCCAACGGTGGGCACCTGATCCACGGCATCCATGTCCGGGACGGCGAGTCGCGCCTGCTCGAATTGGCGGGCAAACCGGTGGGGCTGTTCGACCAGGTCGAATACGAGTCGGCGGCGGCCGAACTGGAGGGGGGAGACAACCTCGTGCTGTTGTCCGATGGCGTCCTCGAGGTCATGCCTGAGACAGGGTTCGCGAACAAGGAATCCCGTCTACGGCGCAGTGCGGTAGCGTGCGAGGCGGACATGGATCGGTTCTGGAGCGCGGTCGGTATCGATACGACGGTCGTCGGGCCCGACGACGTGACCTGCCTCATGGTCGGCTGTGAGGGCTAGCGGATGACCAATCGGCAGACAGCGCGCGAACTATCGGAGCGCTCGCCGGCGCGCGCCGGAACCCCCGGGCGTATTCTCGTCGCGGACCAGGACGGCATGTACCTGGTCAAGTTCGTCGGCGACGTGCGCGTGAACCTGTGCGCGGCGGTGGACGACTTCCTGGCGGAAATGTTCCGCGACGAGAACTTCAAGTCCGTACTGGTGGACCTGACGGCCACCGAGGGCATCGACAGCACTTCCCTCGGTATTCTTGCCAAGCTGTCCATCAAGGCTTCGGACCTCTATGGGTTTGTGCCGACCCTGGTGTCGACGGATGCCGACATCACCCGGATTCTGCGAACGGTAGGTTTCGATGACGTGTTCCACATCATCGAGAAGCCGCTGGAGGAGGAGGCGCAGATCGCGGAGTTGCCGCAGGCAGAGTGCACGATCGAGGACCTGCGCAGGCGCGTCCTGGAGGCGCACAGGGCGCTGATGGGATTGAACGAGTCAAACCGCGAGAAGTTCCGGGATCTCGTCGCGACGCTGGAGGCCGTTGAGCCGCCGGATCGGCAGCAGCAATGAACGGAGGCCGGGCCGCAGGGGTCGAAGCTAGAGACGTTTCCTCGCGGCCAGCTTGGCCGCGATAAAGTCCTCGTGGCCGAGATACAGAAGATCGGCGATCCTCCGGATGGCGTGTTCTTCGTAGTGGTGCCGGTCTCCGCCAAATCGGGTGAGCTGCCATAACTCGGTGAGCAGGGCGGTTTTTTCCTCGGGCGTGAGCGCGTCGTTCAGCGTTCGGGTGAACGGAAAGAGGCCGGTACTCTCGTCGTGGTCGGCCCTGGCGCGACGGATCAGCGCCTCTATCGCCGTATCTTCCATCCGATAGAGCGACTTGAGCGCCTGGCGCATCGCATCCAGTTCGGAGGCTTCTATTTCGTGGTCCGCCCATGCCACTTCCAGGAGCAGCATGGCAGCAGCCTGGGCCACGGAGACCGCTTCATCGGGCACGGCCGAAGCGTCCGATTGCTGCCCCAGGAGGTGTCTCAGCTTCTCAAACATCGTGGAGAACGTGTCCCGGGTGGATTGCACTCGCAGGCATCGAGGGGTGATTGCGGAACTGTCGCACCAACCTGGTGCCGACGGGTTCAGCGGGTGCCGGAGAACTCCCCATCGTTTTCCTCATTTTTCTCCATTTTTCCTTCATTTTGATGGCGCATGTGTTTATGATGCGCGAATTCGGCCCAAGCCATGCATGCCGACTGGATCAGAACGAATAATGCTAAGTCAAAAAACCATTCGTGCCCCGGTATACGCCATTGGAATTGGCGTGCACTCGGGGAAAAACGTGCGCATGACGCTTCGCCCTGCCGATGCCGATACCGGGGTCCGGTTCATTCGCACCGACATCAAGAACTCCCGACCCGTCCGCGCTCTGGTACAGAACGTCTCGGACACCACGTTGTCGACCAGCATCATCCAGGATGGTGTGCAGGTCGCCACGGTCGAGCACTTGATGTCGGGCCTGTGGGGCCTCGGAATCGACAATCTCCTGGTCGAACTCTCCGGAGAGGAAGTACCGATCATGGATGGAAGCGCTGCGCCGTTTGTGAACCTGATTCGAAGCGTTGGCCTCCAGGAACTGCCCGCGGCCAAGAAACTGTTGCGGATCACGCGCAAGATCAAGGTGTCGCAAGGGGAGGCCTGGGCGTCTCTCGCACCTTACGGCGGGTTCAAGGCGGCCTATACCTTCGTCAAGGAACATCCGGTCTACCGGCGCTATCCGAAGTACGCGGAGGTCGACTTCGCGCACAGTTCGTACATCAATGACGTCAGCCGGGCGCGATCGTTCGGCGAAGTCGAGGAGCTGGCGCAGGCCCATGCCATCAACCGGTGCCTCGGCTCCAGCCTCGAGAATGCCGTCGGCATCGACGGCCGGGGTGTCATGAACTCCGGCGGCCTGCGCTACGAGGACGAATTCGTCAAGCACAAGCTGCTCGACGCGATCGGGGATCTCTACCTGCTTGGCAGGCCCGTGATCGGCGCATTCGAAGGCTACATGTCTGGCCATGCACTCAACAACAAGCTTGCCCGTGCGATCCTGCGCGTGGACGACGCATGGGAGTTGGTGACGGCGGACGAGCCGTACGCAAACGGCGAAGCCGCGGCCGCAAGCTTCGTCTGAGAATCGCGTGAGGGCCAGCAGGGCCCTGCCGTCCTGACGCTCGCGCGACGCGGGCGGTGCTCTGCGCCGCAGCCGCCGAGGCGGGTTCCCCTATAATATCGCCCGAGTCCGCTGTCCGTGTTCCGGATGACTGTTCGCACCCGCGTCGCGCCATCTCCCACCGGCGACCCCCATGTCGGCACCGCATACGTGGCGCTTTTCAACTGGGTTTTCGCCCGCCACCACGGCGGCCAGTTCATCCTGCGCATCGAGGATACCGACAGGGAACGTTCTGACCCCACCTCGGAGGCCATGATCGTCGAGGCGCTGCGATGGGCGGGCATCGAGTGGGACGAAGGGCCGGACCAGGAAGGGCCCTGCGGTCCGTACCGCCAAAGCGAGCGGGGAGCGATCTATCGCAGCCACGTGCGGAATCTCATCGATGGGGGCAATGCCTTCTACTGCTTTTGCGGGCCTGATCGCCTCGATGCGTTGCGGCGCGCGCAGCGCGAACGCGGTGAGACCTCTCGCTACGACGGCCTGTGCGCTGGTCTTGATCCGGCGGTCTCTGCTGCCCGGGTGGAGGCGGGAGAACCCCACGTCGTGCGCATGCGCGTACCGCCGGACGGCGTCTGCCGTTTCGAGGACCGGCTGCGCGGCACCATCGAGATCCCGTGGTCACAGGTCGACATGCAGGTCCTGCTGAAGAGTGACGGCTTCCCTACGTATCACCTCGCTGTCGTTGTAGACGACCACCTGATGGGCATCACCCATGTCCTGCGCGGCGATGACTGGATCAACTCGATGCCGAAGCATGTGCTCCTGTACCGTCATTTCGGCTGGGACATGCCGGAGCACGCGCACCTGCCGCTGCTGCGCAACCCGGATCGGAGCAAGCTGTCCAAACGCAAGAATCCCACCAGCCTGCATTACTTTCGCGATGTCGGGTACCTGCCCGAAGCGCTCCTGAACTATCTCGGCCTCATGGGGTGGTCAATGCCGGACGAGCGTGAGCTGTTCAGCGTTGACGAGATGGTCGCGGAGTTCGACCTGGACCGCGTCTCCACCGGAGGTCCGGTGTTCGATCTCGAGAAGCTCAATTGGCTGAACGGGCAGTACATCCGGAGACTGACACCCGATCAGTTCGCTGACCGCGTTGGGCAGTGGACGCTGAACCGCGACAGGCTCGCGCAACTCGTGCCGCTGATTCAATCGCGCACCGAGCGTTTCATCGACATCGCTCCCCAGGTGGACTACCTGCTCGGGGAGCGCCGGGAACTGTCGCCCGACCAGTTCCAGCACAGGACCTTGGCCGCGGAGGACTGCAAGCGCGTCCTGCACCACGCGCTCGCGATGATGACGACGGTGCGTGCCTGGGAAAGCGGCGAACTGATGGGGGAGTGCAGGGCGCTCGCCGAGGCGATGGACATCAGGCTGCGTGACTTCCTGTTCCCGCTGTTCGTCGCGGTTTCGGGTCGCGCGGCCGCGCTCCCGTTGTTCGACTCCATGGCATTCCTCGGCCCGGACCTGACCCGCACCCGCCTGCGCTCTGCGCTGACCGCCCTCGGCGGGATATCGAAAAAGGCGACGAAGCGGCTCGACAAGGATTTCGCGGCGCTCGCGCGAAGGGTTGAAGGACCGGACGAATAATTGACACCACGAGCGGGGCGCATATCATCGCGCGCCTGACGTCGCGTGCAACGCACGACGTGTCCTGGGGCCATAGCTCAGCTGGGAGAGCGCCACAATGGCATTGTGGAGGTCGCCGGTTCGATCCCGGCTGGCTCCACCATTTCTCGTCAGGTATATATATAAACCAAACAGTTAGGAAGTGTTATTCATCTGGCGCATTAATGTGGACGGACGATGCGCCTGCTGCCGATGTGAATCTTGGTGCTCGCGAAAGTCAGGGCAGATTCAGTTCTCGACAAAACGTCGTGAAGGGGACGACTCGAGTCCTGTTCGAGACGTAGTCCCGCTTGCCAAGGTGCACCTGGTAGAAGTTCTCGATGGGTGTTCTTTGGCGGAAGTAATCGATTGCCCGACTCGGCGACGCGTCTCCCGAATTGCACTCCACGGCGAAGAGCGGTTCGTTGTCGCGGACCACGACGAAGTCGATTTCGCGTCGGTCCGTATCCCGAACGAATCTGAGTTCCATCCGATGGCCTTGCGTATCTTCCTGCAGGTGGCAGTACTTGAGCAGGTGGCAGGCCACGAGGTTCTCGAATCGTGGACCCTTGCCCGGCGCCTGTGACCAGTCCCAGAGATAGAGCTTGGTTTCCTTCTTGACTGCGCGGATGCGCGGCGCGCCGAATGGCGGAATGCGGAAGCACACGAAGAGGTTCTCCAGTATCGCCAGCCAGCGCGCAACGGTCTCATGGGCAACCTGAAGATCCTCGCTCAGGCTCCTGATGGACAGCGGCGAGCCGACCCGATCCGGCAGCGCCTCGGCAAGCAACTCCACCAATGCGACCTCGCGCACGTTTTCGAGGTCGCGCAGGTCTTCGTACAGAACGCGGGATTGCCGCTCGCGTTGCCATCGCCGCCACGTTCGGGTGTCACCGGCGAGGAATGGCTCGGGGAATCCGCCAAACTGCATCAAGGCATCGAGGTCGGCCGGAGACGAATCGGCGGTGAGTTCCCCCAACGTCAGCGGATGGAGCCTGTAGTAGTGGTAGCGCCCTTGCAGCGAGTCCCCGCCCTTGCGGTAGCGGTCCAGTCGTGCGGAACCCGTTACCAGGAATGAGACGCGATCGCCCTCCGTGTCGTAAAGGCCCTTGACCAGGTTCCGCCAGCGGGGAAACTTGTGAATCTCGTCCAGCACGACGCGGCTCTCTCCCGGGGGCAGTTCGCCTCGCAGGAGTCGCGGCCGCACTCGCGGACTGTCCCAGTTCAGGCACGCGGGGTGGCGCGTGTCGTTCGCACCCAGAAGCGTCAGGGCCAGGGTCGTTTTGCCGACCTGCCTGGGACCGCCGAGAAATACCATTTTGCGGGAAAGGTCATCCCGAACAGGATCGGCGAGGTACCGTGCGAGCGTGTTGGTTCCCAAGAGGAGCGGAGCCTGGATGCGTCATGAGTAAAGTCATGCTAACTCTAAATTACTCATGAGTAAAATAGACTTCGTATGAAAATACTCATGGCGTTGCGCCGTGCTGTTTGTCTCGCAGCCGGCGCCTTCGGCCTTTGGATCAAGCGGGAAACAACCCCTTTATCGTCCTCCCTTCGTTTACTATCGGAACGAAAGGATGAAGCGGGGTGCGATTGTGATCGACCGTATGTATGTTGCTGAGGATTCCCTGGCCCGGCGCGCAAGACGTGCTGGCGCGCCGAGCGGCGTCGGCAGTGTCTTCGCCCTGATGGCGCGATCCGCCCAGGCACATCTACGCGGCGGCCTGTTCGATTTCATCAAGGCTGCCGTGCTGCTCCCGCTGATTGCCGCGGGTGCCGTCCATGCCAACCCCTCGCCTTCGACCGATCACTGGAGCGTCATGGACGCGTACAAGGAAGCGATCCGGGAGCATCGGACGAAGGAGTGGGAGATTCGCAATTCGGATGTCTCGGCCGAAGAGAAGGAACGTCTCCTGCAGGATCTTGCCCCGGCTCCCGACGGTGGTCCTGCCGTTGACGCCGCGGTGTCCATCATCGAGTCGAATGGAGAACGTTCGACGGAGGCTGCCCAGTTCCTCATGTTGGATCGGGTGCGTCCGTCTGAAGAAGAGCAGCGATCGACCCTGGACGCGGTGACGTCACACTTCGGCCCCGACTGGTCGCTGGTCGAGGCCTACATGGACTCCCAGGCGGCGTGGCTGGCCGCGACAGGAGCGGACAGCAGCGACGAAGCGGCGCGGCGCATCGTTCAGCAGGGCGTCTCGCTCCCCACGTGGCAGGCCGTCGCCGCCGCGAGAGCCGTCATCGAGTCGAAACACGAGCGTGCCCTCGACGCCGCCGAGTTTCTCATGCAGCAGACCTATTCCCTTGTCCCGGGAAGTTCGGCGGCGTTCCTGTCTTCGTGGTGGCTCGCTTCCGGCAGGGACCTTGGCGAAGCCACGCTCGCGGAGTTGATCGGCCCGGACTGGAAGGTCGTCCAGAACAGCCTGGAAGAACTGCAGGCATGGCAGGAACGGGAGCAGGCAATCCGCGCGGCCGACCTCGACGAAAAAGAAAGCGCGCGCCGCCTGCAGGAGTTGGGCGAAGCCCCGAAAGTCTACCGCGCCACCGCCGCCGCGCTCGCCATTGTCGACGCTGGAGGCACGCACGAGAAGACTCGGGAAGCAGCGGAATTCCTGCTCGATAACCCCACCAGGGGCGGGGCCGCCAAGGCGCTCCGGGGCGCGCAGGCACTGGCCGCACACTTCCCGGACTACGATCGATGGCCGCTCCGGCTCTCGCAGGTCCACGGCCTGTCGTCCGTTTACCAGCCGGGCAAATCGTTCATCAGCGATCTCGCCGAAACGCTCGAAGACCCGCTGGCGCGGGCAACCGCCCGTTATTTCGCGGCCAGTTACCTGATCCAGGCGGCGAATAACCCACAACTCGATGCCGAAGAGCGCCGCGCATTGCGGGCAAGTGCGGACGAACTCGCCACGGGCCTGAGCGCGGGCATAGAGAACGAGACGTTCATCCTGACGAGGCAGGGAGCGGACGGTGCCGATCTGCCGATGACGTTCGCGGATGCCGAGGCGGAACTGAATTACAGCCTCGACTCGACGATGGTCGGCAGCGTCGTCTCCGACGTCCGCGCAACAAGGGTGGACGGCACCGAGGACTCCTTGGCGGCCTACGCGGGCCGCGTCGTGCTGGTCGACTTCTGGGCTACCTGGTGCGGGCCTTGCAAGGACGCTTTCCCCAAGCTTCGCGAGATGGTCGACAAGCTGCCGAAAGAACGCTTTCAGATCATCGGCGTCAGTGTGGACGCAGAACTCGGCACGGTACTGGATTACCTGGCCGAGGAGCCCCTGCAATGGGTGGTCTGGCATGTCGGCGACGACAGCGAACTCGTTCGCCGGTGGCGCGTGACCGGCTATCCGACATACGTGTTGATTGGTCCCGACGGCACGATCATCAACAAGTTTCCCGGCGCGTTCAACGCCGATTTCAGGGCCGAGATTGAACAGGCGGTGCTGAACGCGGCCGGCGCGTAGGATCGCCTGGCTCGTTGCGAGGCCAGGCGCGTCAGCGAAGCGTTTTGCCGGCAAGCCGCGCCAGCCAGCCGGCATCCAGGTGACGCGCCCGCCGAGTCCATCGCTTCCTTGCAATACGTTCTGCTTCCCTCGCGCCGCCGGCGAGCATCGCAGCGGAGATCGCGAGGTCGATGAACACGTCGCGTTGCGCATGGCTGCCGCCCAGCCGTTCCAGGTCCGGCATGGCTTCGGCCATCCGTTCCCGGGCAGTCCCGAAGTGGCCGAGGCCATAAGCCGTGATCGCCTGGCACACGAGCGCTATTACGGGACCAGACGGTTGCGCCGCATCGTCGAGCAGTAGGGCGATGTCTCGCTCGAGGCGGGAAAGGGCGTCAACGTCCCGCGCCGCGGCATGGGCCATGGCAAGATGCGCGTTGAGGAAAGGCACGCCCGGTTTCGGGAAGTGCATCCGGGCGAACGTGGCGACCTCCCGGATTTCCCCGGCGCCGAGCGGATGTCCGGCGACCGCGGCGCGCGTGATGAAAGATGCGGCGTCGATGGTGGTGAACATGGGCAGCGCGCGGGAGGCCGCTGGCCGGATGCTGTCCCGGTAGACGGCGAGGGCGCGATCGACATGGCCCCGCTGCAGGGCAAAGAGCGCCTGGTGCCAGGAAAGGTGTCCGTGCAGCACGGCGGAACGGTCATAGTTCGGCAGCCACGCGTCGATCAACGCCTCTCCTTGTGCCGCCGCGCCGTCTTCGTAGTAGGCGTGGACGCGTCCGTGCACGGCGTTGGCGTTGCGGGGATTCAGTTCCATTGCCCGCTCGAGCATGGGTATGCCCCTTGCGCCATCCCCGGCTTCGACCAGGGCCCAGCCGAAGGCCGCCAGGAACCACCAGTCGTCGCCCCAGGCGGGCGCCACGCGCTCGAGCAGTCTGGCCTGGCGGGCATGAAAGTCCCTGAACCCCCCGAAGCCGAGCAGTCCATACACACCGAGGGCGAACGAAAGGGGCACCGCGTCGCGCGGATAGGTGGCGGCGTGTTCACGCACGGCGCGAAGCGCAGGCACCGACTCGCCATGTAGCGCTAGGTAGACGATTTCCGCATGGCCGCGCTCGCGTGCGGAGCGCTCGACCGCCAGGTCACGGCCGAGCGCGGCGTATCTCCGTGCTTCCGGCATATCTCCGGCCGCCGCCATCGAGCGCGCCTTCACGCAATACGCAAGGGCGAACTCGGGGTCGATGCCCAGGGCCTCGTCGATCAGGGGGCCGCTCCCGGGCTGCAATGCGAACAGGAGGTCCACCGCCTCGTCGTAGCGTTCCACGGCGCGTGCGGAGTCCGTCGTGATGGGTTGCTCGAAGCGGTCGTTGTGCATGGGCGAGCCGGGTGGTCCGTGTGCGCTGGACGCGAGTCAAGGAAGACGAAGGTCACGATACAACTATTCAGTTGACCGTTCTGATGGAAGGTCGTTCGACCAGATTCGATTCCGGGCTTGACATCGCAATCTCAATACTCTAAAAAACAGAGTACATTGAATTAACGAGAACTCTGTGAAAGATGCAGAGAAAAATGCAGTGGAGGAGAAAGCATGACGGATACAGATTCGATCAAGGACGATATCGCCTATGTCCGTGCCGTGGCCGAGCGTACGGGGCCGGGGCACGTGCCCACCATCTATGTGTTGTGGGCCGTGATCTGCCTGTGCGGGTTTCCCCTGGTCGACCTGGTCGGCCCGGGATCGGGTTGGATAGGAATCTACTGGCTCACGGCCGGGCCGGTTGGCGGCCTGGTCACCTGGTGGCTTGCCGCGCGGGCGGGAGTTCGTGACGGTCAGGCGGATCGGCGTACCGGCAAACGGTGGGCGGGCCACTTCCTTGGCTTCTTCGGTGTTGGCCTGCTCGGTTGCCTTCTAGCCGCGACAGGGGAGTTGAGCTGGCCAGGTCTGAGTTCGCTGTGGATCCTGCTGTTGGCGTTGACATACTTCCTGGCGGGACTTCATCTGGACCGCCGCCTGGTGCCGGTGAGCCTGATTCTTGCCGCCGGGTACCTGTTCACGCTCTACCTGCCGGAATACCGTTTCACGACCGCTGGCGTGCTCGTGGCGGTGGCGCTGGTGGTACAGGGTGTGCGCGGAACGCGTGAGCGGCATGACTCGAACTGATCCCGCGGACGTTGAAGGCCTGGAAGAGCTCGGATCGCTGCAGGGGCTGCTTGAGCACCGCGTTCGCCTCGCGATCTGCGTTTTGCTTTCGGAACATGACGCCATGTCCTTCAGCCGGCTGAAGCAGGTTCTGGAAGAGACGGACGGAAGCCTGGGAACTCACCTTCGGAAGCTCGAGGACAGCGGCTACCTGGCGGTCGAGAAGAGCTTCCGCGACCGGCGGCCGGTGACCTGGTACGAGTTGACCGAATCGGGCCGGTCGAATCTCAGGCGGCATGTCGTGAACCTGGCGCGGCTGATCGACCGTGTGGGGTGACCGGGTGAGTCGGGGCCGGGCGGGTTGACGGGCGCGGCTACCCGGCCACGGATATCGCTTCGAATTCCTCGGCGCGCAACGCTTCGACCAGTTCCGCTTCCGACGTGACGGGATTCGGAAAGCGTGTCGCGCAACGTCCGATCTGGCTCACGATGTGGGCGTCGCTGCCGCCGATGCCGAGGTAGTCGAAGCGATCCGCCATCCGATGGGCGATGTCGTCCTCGTCGCCGCGGCTGCCGCCGTTCCTGACCTCGACGATGCGCACGCCCCTCGGGGCGCCCAGTGATCCGATATGCGCGCTCATGCCAACGCGCTTGCGCCCTGGATGGCATGGCACGGCAACGGCCTCGTGGCGGTTGCAGGCCTCGATGACCTTTTCGAGTGGCAGGTCTACCGACGCGAAGTCGAACTCCCGGGTCAGGGGTTCGGTCACGCCGAAGACAAGCACGTGGCCGTACTCGGTCTCCACCTCGCTGCCTTTCAGAATGACCAGCCCGAACTGCTTGGCGAGACCGGAATAGTCGGACTCGAAGTCGAACTGCCGATGCTCGGTGAGCACGAATCCGTCGATGCCGATGTTGCGGGAACGGATCCACTGGCAGTAGTTGCGCACCTTCGCGCGCCCGTCGTCGGATTTGATCGAGTGTGCATGTAGATCGAGGATCACGATACGCGTCTCCATTCGTCATTCAGCCGCTCCCTCATCGCGGCTTCGGTGCCGGAGTTGTCGACGACCACGTCGGCCAGTGCGGTGCGGTCCGCGTTGGACAACTGCGCGTCCATGCGTGCCTGCACGGCGGAACGGTCCAGGCCGTCGCGCGCCATCGCCCGCTGCACGGCGATATCCGGCTCGACGGTGACCACCCAGGTCTCGTCGACCGCGTCCTGCCAGCCGGCTTCGAACAGTACCGCTGCTTCGAGGACGACCACGGCGCCGGGGTCGGCATCCCGAACGGCCGCGATCTCAATTTCAGCGAGCCGGCGGATCTCGGGCCACATGATGTCGGTCAGGCGTTTCATTGCGGCGGGGTCGCCGAATACCTTGGCGCCGAGCGCTCTGCGATCCAGTTGGCCATCGTCCCCTCGCACTTCCTCTCCAAACGTCGCCAGGACTGCCTTGTACGCATCGGTATCCGGCTCGTATGCGCGGTGGCCGAGTGCATCGGCATCGATCACGTGCGCGCCGAGGGATGCGAGGTAGCGGGCGGCGGTGGACTTCCCCGAAGCGATGCCGCCGGTCAGGCCGATGACCAAGCCGGACTCCAGAAAAGAAGCCATCTTAGCGGTTACAATGCACTTGTGAAACGACCCGGGATTGTCTTCGTCCATTCGGACGGCCGCCGGCAGACACTTGCTGCAAACATCGGGGACTCCATCATGGACTGCGCGCTCGACAACGGCGTCACCGGAATCGAAGCGCAGTGCGGCGGCGCGTGCCTTTGTTCGACGTGCCACTGCTACGTGGAAACGCCCTGGCTCGGCAAGCTGCCATCGATGATCGACGACGAGCAGGAACTCTTGGGCTACCTCGACGACAGCCGCGACAACAGCCGGCTGTCGTGCCAGGTGCGCATGACGGAGGCTCTCGACGGCATCGTCATCCATATCCCGGAAAGACAATGGAATCAATGATCGGGTTGGCAGCGTCCCGTGGCCCCGGCTTCCCGTATGAATACGCCTGCTGACAACGCCGTGCGCTCTCCCTTTCGCGAGCAGTTGGAAGCGGCCTGGGAACGCTCCGGTGGATTCCTCTGCGTGGGACTCGATCCTGACCCTGAACGCGTTCGGAACCTCGTGCCCGGGCGCAAGAACCCGATACTCGACTTCTGCCGGGCCATCGTTGACGCCACGGCGGACCTGGTCTGCGCCTACAAGCCGCAGATCGCGTTCTTCTCGGCTTGCGGCGCCGAGCGTGATCTCGAAGCGCTCATCGCACACATCCACGAGACGCATCCGGGCGTCCCGGTGATCCTCGATGCCAAGCGCGGCGATATCGGGTCCAGCGCGGCGCAGTATGCGAGGGAGGCATTCGAGCGCTACGGCGCGGACTGTGTGACGGTGAATCCCTACGTCGGATGGGAAGGCATCGAACCGTACCGACGATTTGCTGGCCGCGGTGTGGCGCTCCTCTGCCGCACCAGCAATCCGGACAGTGGCTGGTTGCAGGACTATCCGGCGAATGACCCGCTATACCTGCGCATTGCACGCGCCGCGGCCGACCGCGACGAGGGCGACCTGATGCTGGTGACCGGGGCGCCGTATCCAGAACAGTTGGCTGCCGTGCGCGAAGCCGCGGGCGACCTGCCGCTGCTGGTGCCGGGCGTGGGCACCCAAGGGGGAGATCCGGCGGCGGTGCGGCGCTGCGTGGCCTCGAACGGCCGCGGCCTGGTGGTGAGTGCATCCCGCAGCATCATCTACTCCGGGGGCGCCGATGACTTCGCCGAGGCGGCACGCGCGAGTGCGCAGCGGTTGTACGAAATGGTTCGCATACCGGCGCACGCCTGACGGGGCTGGCTGGCCGGATACTCGGAGGATTTAACGATGGCGCGTACTCCATTTGCCTGGGACGATCCATTCCTGCTGGACGACCAACTGTCCAGCGAAGAGCGGCTGATACGCGACTCGGCGCGCAGCTTCGCGGAACAGCGGCTGATGCCCGGTGTGGTGGAAGCCAACCGGCACGAGCGTTTCGACCGCGGGATCATGAACGACATGGGCGCAGCCGGCTTTCTGGGCGCGACCTTGCCCGAGAAGTACGGCTGTGCCGGCGTGTCCTACACGTCCTATGGCCTCGTCGCGCGGGAGATAGAGCGCGTCGACAGCGGCTACCGGTCCGCCATGAGCGTCCAGTCGTCCCTCGTGATGTACCCGATATACGCCTACGGCACCGAGCGGCAGCGGGAACGGTTCCTGCCCGGACTCGCCAGCGGCGAACTGGTGGGATGCTTCGGCCTGACCGAGCCGGACCATGGCTCGGATCCCGCCGGCATGGTCACGCGGGCGGTCAGCGACGGCGACGGCTACGTCCTGAACGGCGCCAAGATGTGGATCACCAATTCACCCATCGCGGATGTGGCCGTCGTCTGGGCGAAGCTCGACGGGGTCATCCGGGGATTCCTGGTGGAGCGCGGCATGGATGGTTTTTCCACGCCGGCGATCAAGGGCAAGATGAGCCTGCGAGCATCGGTCACCGGACAGATCGTGCTCGACGACGTGCGGGTCCCCGGCGAGAACCTGTTGCCGGACGCCAGGGGTCTCGGCGGGCCGTTCGGCTGTCTGAACCGCGCCCGCTTCGGCATCGCCTGGGGCGCCATGGGCGCGGCGGAATTCTGCTGGCATGCCGCGCGCCGGTACACGCTGGACCGCCAGCAGTTCGGCCGGCCGCTTGCGGCGAACCAGCTCGTCCAGAAAAAACTCGCCGACATGCAGACGGAAGTCTCCTTAAGCCTGCAGGGCTGCCTGCGCATCGGCCGCCTGCTGGACGAGGATCGCCTGCCCGTCGAGACCATCTCCCTGATGAAGCGCAACAACTGCGGCAAGGCACTGGACATCGCGCGCATGGCGCGTGACATGCACGGCGGCAACGGCATTTCCGACGAGTTTCACGTCATCCGCCATGTCATGAACCTCGAGACGGTGAACACCTACGAGGGTACACACGATATTCACGCGTTGATCCTTGGGCGGGCGCAGACGGGGTTGCAAGCCTTTACCGGCGATTGATGGGAGACATCCCCAACCGCTGCCGTCAGCCAAAGTCGGGGGTGGTGATATCAAACCGCTATTGGATAGTGGAGTTTTGATGAAAAGAGGTGAGGATGTTCGATGCCCGCCTTTCATCGTCAGTCCCGCTTCAATATGTTCTAGGGTCTAGCGGCGATTATCAGCAGGGGGATGGGAGATGATTCGAACGCTCCTCGTGGACGATCACGAGTTGTTCGGCATCGGACTGGGCCGCGTTCTTGAAGACATCGGAATCGTGGATGTCGTCGGCCGCGCCGACAGCGGCGAACGGGCCATCGAACTCAGCCGGGAGTTGTTGCCCCACGTCGTGCTGATGGACATCGTCATGCCGGGCATTGGCGGGCTCGAAGCGACGCGGCGGATCGTTCGCCTGGAAAAGGACATCAACGTCGTGATGGTCACGGGCTGTCGGGACGAACCGTATCCGTCCCAATCACTCAAGGCTGGCGCGTGCGGCTACGTGACCAAGGGTTCCAGCATCGAGGAACTGGTGACAGCGATTCGCAGGGCGTTCGCCGGACAGCGGTTCGTGAGCCGCGACGTCGCGCAGAAGCTCGCCCTGAGAACCCTCGACAACGAAGAGATCTGTCCGTTCGAACAACTGTCGAGCAGGGAGATGCAGATCACGCTGATGGTGATCAACTGTCATCGCGTGCACGAGATTTCGCACAACCTGCACCTGAGTCCCAAGACCGTGAACAGCTACCGCTACCGAATCTTCGAGAAGCTGAAGGTGTCGAGCGACGTGGAACTGGCGTTGCTCGCGGTCAAGCACGGCATGATCCACCCGTCGTTGCCGCTTTCTCCGAGCACGCCGCCCTCGGATGAGGAAGAAGAGTTGCTGGAGGCTCGGAGTGGCCCGGTACGCGCGCAGAAGGCCCCGGAGGAGCCAACGGACGCGACGGTAGCGAACATGTCGGGGTAACGGCTGTGGCTCACGACCCGAAGGACGCTTGACCGGCGCGCGATCGGGGACCGGCAGGTAGAGCCTTGCCGCGCGGCGTTGCCCCGGCGGGGAGCATCGCCTTATAGTTCGGCGATGGCGGGAACCGAACGGTTTGACCCGGAAACCTACCTCAAGGGTCTCACGAGAAAGCCCGGCGTCTATTGCATGCTCGATGCCGATGGCCAGGTGCTCTATGTCGGCAAGGCGCGCAACCTCAAGGCGCGCGTCACGAGCTACTTCCGTGCCTCGGGACTTTCCGCGAAGACCATGGCCCTGGTATCCAGGATCGACGATATCCAGGTCACGGCCACCCAGAGCGAAACCGAGGCGCTGCTGCTCGAACAGAGCCTGGTCAAGGCGGAGCGGCCGCCTTACAACGTGGTGCTCCGGGATGACAAGTCGTACCCCTACATCTGCCTGACCGACCACGCCGAGTTCCCGAGGCTCAAGTTCCACCGGGGAGCGAAGCTGCGGGATTCGCGCTACTTCGGGCCGTTTCCGAGCGCCTACGCCGTGCGCGACAGCCTCAATATCCTGCAGAAACTGTTTCAACTCCGGTCCTGCGACGACGGGTTCTTCCGCAACCGGTCCCGGCCGTGCCTGCAGTACCAGATCAAGCGCTGCAGCGGTCCCTGCGTGGGCCTGATCGACTCCGAGCAGTACGCGGAGGACGTTCGCCTCGCCGTGCTGTTCCTCGAGGGCTCCAGCCAGTCGGTCCTGAACGAACTCAAACGCAAGATGGATGCCGCGGCGGCCGAGCTCGAGTTCGAGCGGGCGGCCAGGTACCGCGACCAGGTGTCTCACCTGCGGCGCGTGCAGGAGACCCAGTACGTGCACGGTGCCGCCGGCGATGCGGACATATTCGCGATCGCCATCGAAGGCGGGTCTGCTTGTGTCCAGGGGCTTTTCGTTCGTGATGGGCGGGTCCTGGGTCAACGCACCTGGTTCCCGAAGAACGAACTCGGCGTTGGGCCGGGCGAACTGTTGTCGGCGTTCCTGTCGCAGTACTACTTCGGTGGCGTGGAGCGCGAAGTCCCGAGGAGCGTGATCGCGTCGGAGCCGCTGGATGACCGGGATGTCCTGCGGGATGCGCTGACCGCGCGCGCAGGCCGCAAGGTGGAACTCTCGGTCCGCGTCCGCGGTCAACGGGCGCGTTGGGTCGAGATGGCACGGGAGAACGCATCCCTTTCGATCGGCGCCTATCTCGCAGACCGCAGAAACGTCTTCGCCCGCTTCGTCGATCTGCAGGAAGCGCTCGGCATGGAGGACCTGCCGCAACGGCTCGAGTGCTTCGACATCAGTCACACCGGTGGGGACGAGACGGTGGCGTCCTGCGTGGTGTTCGACACCAGCGGTCCCCTCAAGTCGGACTACCGCCGCTTCAACATCGAGGGTGTCGCCGGCGGAGATGACTTTGCCGCGATGGAGCAGGCCCTGCGGCGGCGCTATCGACGGGGTTCGGGACGCGGAAGCGCGCAGGAGAGTGCCGCCGGCGGGCATGACGAAGCGGTGTTTCCCGACGTTCTGATCATCGATGGAGGCATCGGCCAGCTTAACCGGGCCGCCCAGGTGCTCGAGGAACTGCAGATCGACGAAGTGCGCCTGCTTGCCATCGCCAAGGGGCGGTCCCGCAAGCCGGGGCTCGAGCGGGTCCTCGCGGTGGGGGAGGGAGTGCTGACGTTGCCACCGAGCGGGGGCGCCTTTCATCTCTTGCGGCACATCCGCGACGAGGCGCATCGTTTCGCAATCACCGGACATCGGGGCCGGCGGCAGAAACGCCAGCGCAGGTCGGAGCTGGACGGGATTCCGGGGGTGGGAGCGAAGCGCAAGCGCGAACTCCTCGCGCACTTCGGCTCCGTCGCATCCGTGAAGGGGGCCAGCGAGGAGGAGATCGCGAAGGTTCCCGGGATCAGTCGGCGGCTTGCGCAGAACGTCTACGCGGCGCTGCACACGAGCTAACGGCGCGGGAGGAGGACACCGCGCCGCGCCGGCGGCGACATTTCCCTGGTTCTGGCCGTTGATTCACCCGTTCGGGCGCTTGGGCCGGTAGAATGTCCGCCATGGAAATCAACCTGCCGAACATCGTCACGGGCGCGCGGATCGCCCTCATTCCAATCTTCGCGATGGTGTACGTGTTCGCCGACACGGGGCACTGGCTGGCGGCGCTGCTGTTCGCGGCAGCCGCCTTCACGGACTGGCTGGACGGTTACCTCGCCAGGCGGCTGGACCAGACGACGCCCTTCGGTGCGTTCCTGGACCCGGTTGCGGACAAACTCATCGTCGTGACCGCGCTGGTATTGCTTATCGGCAGCCATGCCAACCTGTGGCTGACCATTCCCGGCGTCGTCATCATCGGCAGGGAGATAGTGATCTCGGCGCTCCGCGAATGGATGTCGGAAGTCAACCGCCGCGGGCTGGTTGCCGCCACCTGGATAGGCAAGCTCAAGACGGCTTTGCAGATGCTGTCGATCGTTATCCTGCTCGCCAACCCGCCAATGCTGGGACGGCCCTGGGTCATCATCGGATACGTCCTGCTCTATGCGGCGGCGCTGATGACGCTCTGGTCAATGGTCGCCTACCTGCGCGCGGCGTGGCCGACCCTGCTCGACGGCATGAGACACGACCCAACGGCCTGAATCGCGGGGTCGCGTGTTAGTATCGCCGCGCCTTCACTGGGCACGGCTGGATGGCAGAGTGGTTATGCAGCGGACTGCAAATCCGTGTACGTCGGTTCGATTCCGTCTCCAGCCTCCAGGCCCCGCTGACCCGTACGATTCAAGTACAGCATCAGTACGTAACTTGACCCATTGACCTGAGACCGGGCACCGCTGGCCGCACGTGCCCGCTCCTGGGATCGCTCGGGCCCACAAGACACTTACAAAACCACCCCAATGTTGGGGACGCGGTGCCGCGTGGCCGTGCCTATAGTTCGGGGCATTGCGCGATGCGGATGCCGTTCGCTGGAGTCGCGTGCAGCCGGTGAGGCGTCGGACCGAAGGGTTGACGATCTTAAGACCTCGTTGTTGTCGACGCCAGGGTTGGGTCGAGGGCGCGGATCAGTATTCGCTGAGGCGCCTGGAGGCGGTTCGCACGCATTGGGCGTGTAACGCTGCGGGAGCAGGGGACGTGACACTGGAGTTGGCCGCAGGCGTGACGTGTGGCGTATGCATGGAGCCGGACCAACGGCGGTCATTTTCGGCGTGAACAGCCGTCGTTGGGCGCGGTTGGTAACCGCGGCAGTCTCGCTGGCCGCGGTTACCTCCCTGGTCTGGATCGCAATGTCGCGCCCTGGAAGTGGCACGCCGCCACTCGCAGCAACGTCACCAGAGCACATCATCGCTGCCGGAGCAGCTCGAATCGTCGCGGAAAGCCAGGGTGTGTTTCCGCCTCCCCTCGTGCATGGTGCACGGGGCGACGAGGAAGACGAGACTACCCTGATCAGCCTGCACACGGACGTCGACCCCGCGCCCACGCCGCCGGATGGCTATTCGTTCGTCGAACACTTCGGCGACATGCACAGCGCCCCGATCAAACGGCGAACCGCGCAAGGTCCCGAGGACCTGGCGCGTCCGGCCTGGCTGGATCCACTCGATTCCGTTTACGACCTGACGCGCCAGGCGGAGTCGGCAGGGCGCGACTGGACGTTCGGCTGGATCCGCCTGGCAGCGGATTCCACGCGCGCAGAACTCGCCCAGGCTCTCGAAGGCACCAGAGCGGAGATTCTCGGGTCATCGGGACGCATGATCCGGGCACGCCTCCCTGGCGATGCAGCTTACCTGGATACGATTGCGTCCCTTGATGCGGTCGACGGTATCGGCGCGACCCCACGGGAAGCGAAGCTCGCGGCGTTCGTCGACGATTCGATCAGCGATCCCTCCGGCCAGACACCTGTCTACGTGACGCTGTTGCCGGACGATCCAGACGGTCGCTGGCGCCGTGGCATGGAGGATCTGGGGGCGGTTGTCGGCGGCTATGACCCAGTACTGCGGGTTTATCGAGCGAACGCGAGTCCTGAGGTGATCGAAGCGCTGGCGGTAACCGATTTCGTGCTCGCGGTTGAGCCTATTCCCCTGGTCGAGGCCAGCCATGACACTGCGGTCCCTGCCATGGGCGCGGATGCCCTTCGTGCGAATGGTGGCACGCGGGGAGTCTTCTCTGGTTTCTCTGGCACCTCGGTACCAATCGCCGTGATGGACACGGGGCTCAACATCAACCATCTGGACATCGCGACCCATCGCGCCAGCATTTGCGGCGCCAATTTCGCCTACAACTCTCGTTGGTTGGGCAACGAAGGGCCGCTGAACCAGACGGATGACCTATGGATCGACACCCACGGCCACGGAACACATGTCACCGGCACGGTCGCAGGCAACGGGTTTGCCGAGCCGCGCTTTGCGGGCATGGCGCCCGGCGTGCGCCACATTCGCTTCGCCAAGGTGCTGGACTCCCTCGGTGCGGGTTTCGGCGATAGCGTGCAGCGGGGGATGGACTTTCTCGCCACCGCGTCCGGCTGCAGCGAGGCGGGCCGAATGTCCGAGCGGGTCAAGCCCCTGATCGTCAACATGAGCCTCTCCGAATCCTCACCGTTTTTCGAGGGGCGCGACCTGAGTGCCCGCAAACTCGACTCTACCGTCTGGAACCATAGGCAGCTCTACGTCGTCGCGCAGTCAAATTTTGGCCCCACCGCGTTTTCCGACTTCGGTGCGGCGAAAAACTCGCTGGCGGTCGGAGCTGCCAAAGATGATGGTGGAATCGCTAGGTTCAGCAGCCATGGGCCTACTGCGGACGGCAGGCTGGCCCCGAACGTCGTCGGTACAGGCGTCAGCGTGTACTCCGCACGGGGTGGAGGAAGCCGCGGAGGCTACCGCAGCCTCAGTGGGACGAGCATGTCGTCCCCTGCAGTTGCGGGCATCGCAGCTCTGCTCATGGATGCCGTGCCTGCGCACAAGGAACATCCGGCACTCACCAGGGCCCTACTGATGGCAAGTGCCATCCGGCCTGATCCGTGGCTTGCCGACGAGGCCGCATTCCCATCGGACAACACTTCCGGGCCGGGACCACTACAGGCTCTGTACGGGATGGGCAAGGTTTCTGCCCGTACCGCCGCGCTGAGCCGAGAGGGGTCCGAAGGATGGAGGAGTGGAAGTGCGACGACGGAGCTGGAAGACGGCGAGTACGCCTACCACGACATAGAGGTGCCGGAGGGGACGAGTCGACTGGATGTGGTGATGACCTGGGACGAACCGCCCGCAGATGCGGTGGCAAGCACGGTCCTCAACGATCTTGATCTTTGGCTCGACCGGGATGGTGACTGCGAGGTCGAGGCGTGCGGCGAGCACTCGTCCCGTTCGCGGGTGGATAACGCCGAGTGGATCATCGTCAGGAACCCGGAGGCGGGCACTTACCGTGCGAAGGTGCTCGCCCATCGCGTGTACACCGCCGCCCCGCGGGCTGCCGTTGCATGGACGGTGATACGGGGAGCGTCCACGCCCACGTTGTCGGTTGAAGCGGACAAGGAACGGATCGAGGGGGCCGGCGAGCACGAACTGAACCTTACGATAACGGCTGACGCGTATGTCGCGGCAGGAACGCGATTGCAGTTCGACTGTCGGACCGACGGAGAGTCGACCTGTAATGAACTTGTCACGATAGAACGCGTGACGGTATTGCGCGCGGATGGTCTCGAGTCGAACCTGGTGGATGAATCCGAGACCCCGGCTCCGGCGGGATATTCGTGGGCGGCCAAACCAATCAGTCTTGGGACGTGGATCCCGGTCGGCGAGATTGCTGCAGGAGATGAGCGGAAGGTCAATCTTGATGTTTCCGTCGACGCGGACCCTGGCAGCGAGGCTACCGCACTACATTTCACCGCGAGTGCCTGGAACGGCCGTGCGGGATCGGTGTCGGTCGGCGTCGGGTCTGCGGATGTCCCGGAGATCGAGAGACCCGCCAACGACAACTTCGCCGCGGCGAAGGCCATAGAAGACGAAGAAGGCTCCGAAACGCTGGATCTGCTGCACGCCACTCCGGAGCCGGGAGAACCGGATCTCAACTCCGGGCGAGGCCGCCCCACGAGTTCCGTCTGGTACACGTGGACGGCACCTGGCGACGGACCGTATCGCTTCAACGTCCCGCGCCTTGCACGGGACTATCGCGCACGTGACGACATCGCGCGCTACGACCATGTCCAGGTGTTCCAGGGCGACGAGTTGGTGAGTCTTCACCCAGTGGCCTCCTCGCTCTGGGAGGTATCGTTCTTCGCCGAAAAGGGGCAGAGGTACCACATACGTGTAGGCGGTTCTTCGCGTGGAGCCGTTCTGGACCTCAGGTGGTCACCGGGCGGCCGCCCCGCGAACGACGATTTCGCGGACGCCGTAGTACTGGATGGCGAATCGGGTGGCACCGATGGCAGCAGTGCAGGCGCGACCCTGCAACCGGGCGAATCGCTGGGTGGAATGACGGCGACGACCTGGTTCCGATGGACGGCCCCCCGCGACGGGCTCTGGCTATTCGGGGTCCCGAATCCGAAAAAAGTCCTCGTTTTCGAAGGGGAAAGCCTTTCCGCTTTGCGCCTCGTTTCCAACTGGCCAGGATCGAACGCCCGTGTCATGGCCCGTGACGGGCGCGAGTACCGTATCGCGGTTGCCGAAACCGACCTCAATGCTCCCCGGGGCTCGTACAGGCTCTCCTGGTATACCCAAAACGAAGACGCCTGGCGCGGTAACGACTGGTTCGAAGATGCGGAGCCAATGGGGAACGAGACTTCATCAGAGCACCGTATTCACGTCGACACGCATTCCACCGTCGAACCGGATGAACCTTCTGAGACTGGCGTAAGGACCAGGTGGTGGTCGTGGGAAGCCCCGGAGGACGATCTCTACACGTGGCGCGTTGAGGATTTGGGCGAGGTGTTGCCAACCTATCCCAAGCTGCGCATCGCATTGTTCACGGGTTCCGAACTGGAAGATCTCGAACTGGCTGCCCAGACCGGACCCGGGGCACCTTTCGACTTCCTGTTGGACGCCACGGAAGGAGAGCGGTACTGGATTACCGCAGGGCTCGGGAACGGCCATCCGGCGGCGTACGATCTGTTTCGGGTTTCCGGCAAGCTGGTCTGGGGCGCCACCCCGGACAATGACGAGGTTGCGGGCGCCGCGGTGATCTCCGGTGCGTCCGGGTCAGTCTCAGGCTCGAACGCGTTCGCCACGGGGGCCAGGGGAGAGCGAAGCGACGTCCTCGGCCGGTCGACCCTGTGGTGGACCTATGAAGCCCCAGCGACCGGCTGGGTCCGCTTCGCGGTGGACGGGGTTGGTTCGTGGGCGCTGACCGTCCACCGCGACGCCGCTGGCGGATTCGGTGGTCTGGACACCGTGGCGTCCAACCGGTGGCAACGAAACGGGCGCGAAGTCCTTTTCGAGGCCCGGGAGGGCGTCCGCTACACGATTTCGCTAGGGGTCAGCGGTGGTAAACGCGGCGGCGAGTTCACCCTGCGCTGGGACGAAGCTGACGATCCGGGCTGGCTGCGCTACGTGGGCCGTCTGGCAGACGGCGATCGGGACGGGAGCGGCAATCCGGTCGAGATACGCTCCCCCGGCGACCTGGCGACTCCCGACAATGGCGATGCGCTTTACCTGGCCTCGGGTATCGGCCTGCAGGTTTTCGAGCCAGACCCAGCCACCGGCGAACTCAACTACGTACAACTGGTCGAGACCGAATTCGATCTTGCGTCCAGTTCGCTTTTGTGGGACTCGTCGCGAGACCGGCTGCTCGCCGACAACTGCGGAATGTGGCGCTCGTTCGCCCCGGACGGAGACGACACGGAACTCGAGGACCTGGGGGACCTGTCGGTCGAGGATGATCCGGCCAGGTGCGCCATTTATCTGCTGATGGGCGCCGATGGTTCCAACCTGTACCGGGTCAGCGCGAATCACCTGGAGCACTTCGATTTCGAGGAGAGTGGGGGACTTCGGTTTGTGGAAGAAACCGATGTTGGCAATCGAGTCCACGCGGCAGTACTTTCCGGCGACGGAGAGCATATGTACGCGGTGACCAATCGACTGCTGGTATTCGAGAGAAACGCGGAATCCGGCGAACTCACCCAGACGGACTTTGAATCGGCACTAACCCACTATGGGCTTTCTTCGGGCCCGCCAGGGCGGCCCCTGGCGATTACCGATGACGACGCGTACCTGCTCGCGTTCGACAGATATGGCGCCCGGGCGATCCTCTTTTCGCTCGAGGACCCACTGAACCCTGAACGGCTGTCCGCCTTGCCGCAGTTCTGGCAGATCTGGTCGGGGACTAGCGTGGCCCGAACGAACCGGTGCCGGTTCGCTGACACCCGGGCCGAAGATTCCGTGGTCGACGTCTTGTGTCCCGGTCTGGCATACACCGCGAATTGGGATCCTGAAGTCGGCGAGCTTGGTGGAACGGATTTCCTGAGCGCGGTTCAGCCGGACCGCTTTAATGGCGTATCGATACCCGATTTCGATTCTCCCACGGGTTTGGCGGTGAGCCCCGACGATCGGTTCGTCTATCTCGCCACGCCCGGCCACGGCATCCTGACCTTTGGACGTGGCGCCGCGCCCCACGACGCGTCCGCCGGTCCTGACCTGGTGGTAGATGCATCGGTCGACAGCGCAGATCCCGAATCCGGAGCGAGCTTCACGCTGAGCGCAACGGTCCGCAACCGGGGCGACCAGGAATCCGGGGACACGACGCTGCGGTTCTACCGGTCTGTAGATGCCTTGATCGCCAGCTACGATACGGAGGTCGGTTCGACTGCAGTCGCCGCTATTGCGGCGTCGGCGACAAGCGATCATTCGATCGGGCTGACAGCGCCCGACGATGCCGGTACCTACCACTACGGAGCCTGCGTTGACAGCGTGACCGACGAGAGCAACGTCGGGAACAACTGCTCTACTTCCGTCACCGTCACGGTAGCAGAGGACTCCGGTTCTGATTGAGCGCACCGAACTGCGTTGCCAAATCGTTCTTTGACACCGGCGACCCGCCGCAGGCGAAAACGACGCATTGACCAGCCGCGAGGGCCCGCGGTCGCGTTAGCTGACTGGCCTGCGCGAGCCGATTGGTCACCGTGATAAAGTCTGACTGAAATCCGTACGGGGTTACTGCAAATGACGGCGGAAGTAGCGTTACTGAATAGGAAGGGCGTTGCGCTGGCGGCTGATAGTGCAATGACACTTGGACGCTCGGGCAAGGTTTACCCGACTCAGAAACTGTTTGCGCTCCCTAACGGTCATGCAGTGGGGGTGATGGTCTACAACAACGCGGAGTTCATGGGAATTCCTTGGGAGACGCTCGTCAAGATGTACGGCGGATCGCTTGGCGAGAAGTCGCACTCGACTATTGAGGGATATGTTGAAGAGTTCTTGGGTTTTATCGTTCAAGAACGTTTCATAACGCCTGAGCAGGAATTCAGGAACCTAAGGGGAATGGTGGAGGGCTTGCTCGTCAGGATTCGCGATAATGCAAAAGGGCAAGGCAATGGTGTCGATTCGCTCAAGGCGGAAATCAAACGCTTTGGGAAGATGTTTCAGGAAGAGGAACGCGTTCGATCGATGACTAATGACCACGTAACGAAATTTCTCAGAAAAGTGCGGCCTCGTTTGCACGAACGCATTGAACACATATTCGACGATTTTGATCCGACTACGGAAATTAAGCGTTTGACAGTCAATTTGGTGGGTCATCTCCTGAAGCGGGACGTTCCTACGCCGCACTACTCAGGCTTGGTGGTGGCGGGGTTCGGACAGGAAGAGATCTTCCCGACACTGGTTGCGGTGACTGTTGAAGGTACCGTAGGCGGAAGGCTCAAGCACGGCGGGTTTCATGGTGTGGATATAGCTCGGAGTGGCTTGAGTGCATCGATCATGCCGTTTGCACAACGTGAAATGGTGGAACGTTTCATGGAGGGGATTGATCCCTCGTTCCTTGAGTATGTCGGACACACGATGAGCGAAGCATCGACCCAGTTAACTCTGGAGACGCTCAAGGCACTACGCGTCAAGTGCACGAAGGAGCAGGAACAAGCTGTGCGAGCCGCAGCGCTTGATCAGGCCAAGGAGTACCTCAAGAAAGCGGAGGAGTTCAAGGAAAGAGAGTTCGTCAATCCCATCATGGAGATCGTGGGACACTTGCCGCAGGAGGAGCTTGCGAACATGGCAGAAGCCATGGTGAACCTTACAGCTCTAAAGCGCCGAGTCTCGCTTGAAGCCGAGACTGTCGGCGGGCCGATCGACGTCGCTGTGATCACCAAGGGCGATGGATTCACTTGGATTCGCCGCAAGAACCACTTTGATCCAGCAATCAATTCGTAGTTAAATTGCCTAAGACTGAACTTTGAGAGGGAGTTCGCCGAATGTCACAAGTTCGCCCGACCATCTCGTCCAGCAAGTACAACAACTTGCTCGACCCTCAACACGCGCGTTTTCGCGAGGAGTTGAAGCGACAGGCCGTTCAGGATGCCACCAAGGCGACTGAGGCGGTGCGCGCCAAACTCAAGCATGACCTTCGGGCGAGTCGCGTCGATACCTAGACCTTCAGGCCGATTTTTAGTGTTCCCCTACGAGGGTCAAGACGGGGTGTGGATTCGGTTCATGCTCCCATAAGTTATGTAAAAACAATGAGTTAATGCTGTAGTTCGATTCCCTCTCCAGCCTTGAGACCTCCCCGCGCAGTCGTTGGCAGCTCTGCTCGGTAGTCGGTTCCGGCCCTCTACAGCACCCCGGGAATCAATGCAGCCCGCCCCTTGGGGAATTCCTCGAAGTTCTGCCGATACCAGTTGCGTCGCCACAGCGCCCGCGGCACCAGGTTGGCAACGGTCCAGAGCGCGAATGCGAGGCCCGGCAGCGACCACGTCAACAGCGCGAAGCCGATCCACTCGATGATCTCGCCGGTGAGGTTGGGACAGCAGACGAAGCTGAAGGGTCCGCCGGCGGGAATCACGCGGCCGTCCCGCGCTTTCTTGCGCAGGTACAGCAGGCGATAGTCGGCCCAGACGTTCAGCGCAGCGCCGGCGATGAAGAGCCCAACGCCGACAATGAAGCGGGGATCCGTCAGCCATTGCGCGGAGTAATAGGCGGCATAACCCATGAACCAGCCCAGCAGGCCGCCGTTGACCAGGTTGAAACCGACGGAGGAGGCGCACATCGACGACGACACGGTGGCGTCGCGCTTCGGTACCAGCCAACACCAGATGAGGCTGCGGTGGACGTAATGGGCGAGCCAGAGGCCGAGCGCGACGTTGCCGACCACATGGGGATTGCCGCTCGCCAGGTAAATCGCGGGAAAGGTCACCAGCGCCGGCAGTTCGAACAGGAACCACGCCCACCGCGCGCGCATCCCGCGGCCGTGGTCGCTCTGTTGCAAACGACGTACGGGATCCCACCCCGCAAGCCCGACCGCCAAAGTCGGCAGGGACCCCAAGGCCCAGGTGGCGGCCACGATGGTCAACAGAGAGGGCGTTTGACTCACAAACTATAGACCGTCGACGCGACGTTTCGGGAGGACATCTCAGGATTCGGTGGACGAAATCTCCCTGAACCAGCGCTTGGCATATCGGCGCTCGTCGACGCAGTGTCCGTAACGCGCCGCGTTTCCGAGCGCGGCCCAGACGCTCCCCTTGTCGAACGGATTCAGCGTCGCGAGCAGGCCGAGCCTTCGCGGTTTCGGCGGAACCTGGTGCCAGACCCTGTCTGGAACCCGGAGCGCCGGGCCCGTCATCCGGATTTCGTCACCGGTTTCGCCATGCGTCAGGGTCAGGCCGAGTGCCACGCGCCGGTCAGATTCGTTCAGACCGAGATCCGTGGCGGTTGCTTCCAGCATCGGCGACCAGTTGTACGCGCGGTCGGTTTCGCGTTCGGGGTCGGTGGGTTCCACGAAGTCGAGCCACTCCATCCGGCCGTCGATATCCGCCCGGAACGCCCGTTCCTCTCCCGTCCCGGGTTCGGGGTTCGCGCTGTAGGTCGTGTGGCCCGGCCCCGTGACCTGGCTTGCGCTTGACTTCGCCGCGAGGTGGATCGCGAACGGGGCGTCCGCCCACTCCGGTCCCGCCTGGAGTTCGAGGGCCACCAACCGCATGCCGACGAAGACCTCCTCGCGTCGGACCGCGTCCCGCCGAACGTAGATGGTTGCCAGGGCCCGCGCACGGTCGTCTTCCGAACGGAGCGCTGCGTAGGCCGCCACCTGGTAGGGTTCCGCATCCGCGCACTTTCGATGGAACTCGACCACGGTTCCGGCTTCGTGAACGATGGGGTCTTGCGCCCGCGCGGTGTCCGGATTCGCGTCCTCCGCACTTGACCCGCAGGTGAGTACCAGAACCAGCGTCGACAGGCGGGGAACAATCCGCGAGACGTTCACCGCCGCCTCTATTTCAGCAGGCGCCTCAGCAACGCGTGGGTGCGCGCGAATGAACCGCGGCTGTCATCTCCGGACGGGTACACGCTGGCGATGACTTCCGTGGCACCCGCTTCGAAGTAGGCGGCCAGGCATTCCGATACCTGGTCCTCGTTGCCGACGACGGCCATCTGCCCGGCCTGTTCGAGACCTTCGGCGTCGAGTTGTCGCCGGTAGTTCGGCAGGTTGCCGTAACCGGCGAAGATCTGCTGTGCCCGCACCGTCGCCTGTTCGCGGTCGTCATGTACGCAGACCGGCAGTCCGACGACGATCCTGGGGTCGGGACGGCCCGCGGCGGCCGCGGCTTCCCTGATCCTGGGCGCGGTGTGGCTGGCGATGGTGTTCCTGCCCACCATCCAGGTGACCGTTCCGTCGGCCACTTCCCCCGCCGCCCTGAGCATCAGGGGAGCGAGGGCGGAGACGACGATGGGGAACGGCTGGGCGTCGGGGCAGGCGAAGCCGGTCTTGATGCGATACATGCTGCCCTCGAAGTCGACGCTGCCGTCGGCGGTCAGCGACCTCAGGATCGTCACGTATTCGCGGATATGCCGCGCGGGGCTCTGGTATTGCAGTCCGAGCGCCTCGATGCCCGGCGCGTGCGACGGCCCGATGCCCAGCACGAGCCGGCCGCCGGTCAGCGCGTTGACCGTGGCGGCTTGCTGGGCGAGGGCGTTGGGATGCCGGGGGTACGTCGGTACCACCGCCGTGCCGAGTTCGATGGTGCTGGTCCGCTGGCCGGCCAGGGCGATCATCGTCAGGGCGTCGAAGGTTCCCACCTGGGGCATCCAGTAACTGCTGAACCCCGTGTCCTCGAATCGAGCGACCTCGTCGACGAGGCTGGTGAGCGCCGCATTGCGCCTGACGTTGCCGCCATAGATGCCGATCTTCATGTCTGCTTGCCTCCCTTAAGCCGGCGCTGGACTGACAGATGGGGTTTTACCAACACGCGCCGTCGATTGCTATCGGCAACATGGACATTTCAGTGTGTCGCGGGAACCTCCGCGGTCAGACGCCGGGCCAGCGCAGTCGATGTATGATGCGCACCGCCTTCTTGCCGCTGCCCGCAACGCCGACTTCCATACGACGCCCGACCATGAGCCCATCCGACCGCGACGACGACCTGACCATCACCCTCGGCATCGAGGAGGAGTTCTTCCTGGTCGATCCCGCAACGGGGGATCTGCTGGCCGACCCTGACCCGCGCATCTTCGAGGCGGCTTCTTCCCACGCCGGCGCGCAAAAGGTCGTGCACGAGTTTCTCCGTGCCCAGATCGAGACCAACACCGAAGTGTGCGACTCGGTGGCGCAGTTGCGCGAGGCGCTCAAGGGAGCGCGGCGCCTGGTGACCGAAGCGGCGCGGAGTTGCGGCGCCGAGGTCATGGCGGCATCGACGCACCCGTTCGCGGCCTGGCAGTCGCAGTTACCGACGGCGAGCCAACGCTACGAGGACTTCGCGGTCACCTTCCAGGACACGGTCCGGCGGCTGGTGGTGAACGGCATGCACGTGCACGCGGGATTCGGCGACCCGGACAGCCGCATCCGTGTCATGACGGCGCTACGGCGCTATCTGCCCCTGCTGAACGCGCTATCCGGTTCGTCGCCGTTCAACGAGGGCCGGGAGTCGGGGTTCAAGTGCGGACGGCTCAACCTGTTCGAGGCAATGCCCCGCACGAGCATTCCCGGACCGCTCTATTCCCGCGCGGAGTTCGATGCGCTGGTGGGCGAATACCAGCGCATGGAGTTCATCGGCGACGGCAGCGAACTCTGGTGGGACATTCGGCCCTCGAAGGCCTATCCCACGGTGGAACTGCGAATCTGCGATGTCTGTCCGCGTATCGAGGATGCGTTGTGCATCGCCGCCGTATACGCCTGCCTGATCCGGATGCTGTTGCGGCTTGACCGTGACGATGCCCTGCCGGGCGAACCGCCGACGGAGATCATCGTGGAGAACAAGTGGCTCGCGCAGCGCTACGGCATGCTTGCCTTCCTGGGCGATACCCGCCGCGGGGGCCGGATCGATATCGCGGAGGAGATCGAAGCGCTGGTGGAGTTGCTCCTGGACGACGCCCGGGTACTCGGTTGCGAGGCGGAGCTTCGTCACTCCCTCGACATCGTGCGGGAAGGCGCGAGCGCGGACGAGCAGATCGACCTGTACCGTCTGCGCCTCCTGGAAGGCGACAGCGAGCACGAAGCCCTGCGCGCGGTGGTGGACCTGGTGGTGGAGCAGACAGGGGCGTCCCTGGCCGACTGAGCGTCAGGCGGTCTCCGGCTGGCCTTCGCCGGTCGGCGCATGCAGCCAGCGGGCATGTTTCGGTGCGCGCTTGGTCCTCGTCCACTCTTCCAGCATGTCTTCGGCGACGGCGTGTGCCCGCGCCCGGTCCTCGTCGCTTCCCTTGTTGGCGGCGATCTCCAGGCGATGGCCGTTCGGGTCGAAGAAATAGATCGATTCGAATAGCCCGTGATCCACGGGACCGATGACGTCGAGGCCAGCCGCCTCGACACGGTCCCTGGCCTCGGCAAGGGCTTCTGCATCGTTTACCTCGAAGGCGATGTGCTGCACCCAGGCCGGGGTGTTGGGGTCCTTTCCCATGGGCGGCGCGCTCGGCAGTTCGAAAAAGGCGAGCACGTTGCCCATTCCGGCGTCGAGAAAGACGTGCATGTACGGATCCGGCGCCTTCGTTGAAGGCACCGTGTCCTCGGCAAAGGCGAGCTGGAATTCCATTCCCAGCACGCCGCGGTAGAAGTCGACGGTCTCCTTCGCGTCGTTGCAGCGGTAAGCGACGTGGTGGATGCGTTTCAGGTTCATGCGGATGTCCGGATTGCGGGTGGCGGTGCCGGGTCTGCCCGGTGAAGCTGGTCGCGTTCGATCGCCTCGAATAGTGCCTGGAAGTTGCCCTCGCCGAAGCCGTCGTCGCGCTTGCGCTGGATGAACTCGAAGAACGTGGGCCCGATGAGGTCGGCGGAGAAGATCTGCAGCAGCAGCCGCGGTCCGTCCTCCGTGGAGCCGTCCACCAGAATCCCGCGTTGCGCCAGCTCCGCCACCGGTTCGCCGTGCCCCGGCAGACGCTCGTCGAGGGCTTCGTAGTAGGTGGGAGGCGGCGGGTCCATGAACGGCAATCCCCGCGCGCGAAGCCGGTCGCAGGTCTCCACCAGGTCGTCGCAGGAGAAGGCGATGTGCTGGATGCCCTCGCCGAGGTGGCGAACCAGGAATTCCTCGATCTGGCCGCTGCGTCCCGACCTTGCCAGGGCGATCGCTTCCTCGTTGAGCGGTATGCGTATCTTGCCGTCCGGCGCGGTCATGGCCCGGGACACCAGGCCTGTTTCCTGTCCCTGGATTTCGAATCGCCGTATTTCCTGGAAGTTGAAGAGCTTTTCGTAATAGCCGGCCCAGTGGTCCATCCGGCCGCGATAGACGTTGTGCGTCAGGTGGTCGATGAGGTCGAGGCCAACACCCAGGGGCCGCCGGTTGGCATCGGGGAGGAACGAGAAGTCGATGTCGTAGATGCTGTGACCGTCTTCCCAACGATCTATGAGGTACAACGCCGCGCCGCCGATTCCGCGGATGCCCGGCAGGCGCAATTCCATGGGGCCGCAGGGATTGTCGATCGGCTCGGCACCGAGCCGGATCGCGCGCGCATAGGCGTAGCGCGCGTCGCGAACGCGAAACGCCAGGCCGCAGGCGCATGGACCGTGCTCCCGGGCGAAATACCACGCGGCACTCTTTGGCTCGTAGTTGACGACGAAGTTGATGTCTCCCTGGCGCCACAACTCGACGGCCTTGGACCGATGCTGTGCCACCCGCTCGAATCCGAGCAGCTCGAAAACCGGTTCCAGGGTCCCGGGTTCGGGGGCGGAGAATTCGACGAATTCGAAGCCGTCGAGCCCCATGGGATTGGCCGCTTTCGTGACCTTGTCTTGCGCGATCGTGACGGCTTGTGCATTTGTGGCCATGCCCTGATCGTAAACGATGTGGGTGGCAAGAATTCCCTTATCTTGTCGTGTAATGCGGATAAATAGGTGTATTTTTGCCATATCCATCATTTTTTCATGGGAATCTTCTAATGACGCTGGATAGAGTGGAGCGGCAGATACTTGAGGAACTGCAGCGGCAGGGGCGCTTGGCGAACGTCGAGTTGGCGAACCGCGTGGGGCTGTCGGAATCACCGTGCTTTCGCCGGGTCAAGAACCTGGAGCGCGATGGGGTGATCCAGGGCTACGCGGCCAGGGTGGATCAACGCGCGCTCGGCCTGACGGTCACGGCCTACGTGCATCTCACCCTGGAGAAGGGCCTCGCGCAGCGCACCGAGTTTCACCGGCGCGTGCAGGACGAACCCCACATCGTCGAATGCCACGCCATGAGCGGCACCCACGACTACCTGATGAAGGTCGTCGCGCGCGACATGGACCATTTTTCGGAACTCGTCATGCGCGACATCCTGGGCTACCCGGGCGTGTCGAACCTCGAGTCGAGCTTCAGCCTCTCCGAGATCAAGCAGTCGGGGCCGTTGCCGGTCCAGCCCTGACGTGTAGTGGACAGTTTGGAATCCGGGGAGCTACCAGGGGGTGTCAACACCAAGTGTCGGGGCGGGCCACCTGCCCGCTGCCGTGCGCCAGGCCGTTCGCATCCTATGTGCGGGCCCGCGTCAACGGGCATGGCGGAAATCTCGCACGGAATCAGCCAGAGAGTGCATCCGAAGCCAACATTACCCATGATAATCATGGACTTGCGGGCCTGGTCCTTGACACATAGGCGGAGCGCCATATATTGCCGGGCCATGGCCCCGTCCGTGGACGAGGGCGCGGAACCGAGAGACTGGACAACGACAAATGGCTATAGATTTCGACGGTCGGAATCGGACGCTGACCGAGACTGACGTCCAGGCCATAGCGAGTGCTACTGCGGCGGCGGTAGTCAACAAACCCGGCCTGATCGAACTGGTGACCAACATCGTGGACGGCGCGTTGGACGAGAAGCTGAAGCCCGTGAACGCTCGCCTCGAAACTCTGGAGCAGGGCATTGACACCATGCAGCGAGGTTTGCGCTCTGCTGGCGACGGCCTGCGTATTGCGGGCGGTGCGCAAGGGGTTTAGGCCTATTCGAATGAAACGCCCCGCCGACATCAACCCGCTAGAGTCGATCTGGCCACAGGCGAGGTCGAGGAATCCGAGCCGACCAAGCGCCAACTGAACGGCATGGCGTCCGCCGGCAGGCGCGCGCCGAACAGCGACGCGAACGCGCTGAAAAAGGCCGGCAGCCCGCTGGAAGTAGAAGGCCGCGTTCATGGGATTTCTGGTCGGCGCGCTGCCGACCATCGTGCTCTGGTCCATCGACGCGGATAAGTGCAGGGACGCCCACTGCCGCCTGACCGGAGCGCTGGCTTTGTCTGGCCGTGTCGCAGTACGCTTTAGCGCGGCCGGCGTTCCGGAACGGAATCCGGTCCTACCTACCCTTTGAAGACGAGCGAGAAACTATGGCTGACCGCAACTACACGGTAATGGTCCAGGGGCAATCCGGCAGCACCCACGAGGGGACCGAGGCACGATACGCATTGGAACGAGAGGCGCTGGATCCCATCGGCGCCGAGATCGTCGAGGTGTCGGCCCAGAGCGACGAGGAGTTCATCGAGGCCGCCAGGGACGATGCCGACGCGTTGATCGCACGCGGCCGCTATCTCAATCGCCACATCATTTCCAGCCTGAACAAATGCGTCGTCATCGGCCTCGGCAGCGTCGGGGCGGACCCCGTCGACGTCGAGGCGGCCACCGACCATGACATCGTGGTCACCAACGTCCCCGATCTCTTCATCGACGAGGTTGCCGACCACACCATGATGCTGTTGCTGGCAGCCCACCGGCGCCTTCTGCTGATGCACCAGATGACCAGGGACGGGCGCTGGCGCGAGGGGCGGCCATACCACGACGACATTCCGAGAATGTGGGGCTGCACGATCGGCCTGATTTCGTTCGGCAATGTTGCCAGGGCGGTCGCTCGGCGCTGCCATGTATTCGGATTGCGCGTCATCGCCTACGACCCCTTCGTTGGAGAGCTGGAGATGACGAAGGCCAATGTGGAGCCGGTAACAAGCCTGTTCGAACTCCTGGAGCGGTCGGACTTCGTGTCCATGCACGCCCCGCACACCGCCCAAACCCACCACATGCTGTCGGACGAGCATTTCGCGCGCATGAAGACTTCGGCTCTCTTCATCAACAACGGGCGTGGCAAGACGGTGGACGAAGAAGCGTTGATCCGGGCGCTCCAATCGAAGGCGATCGCCGGCGCGGCGCTGGACGTATTCGAGCAAGAGCCGGTTTCGACCGACAACCCCTTGCTGCACATGGACAACGTGGCCTGTACGCCGCACATGGCCTCGGCCTCGGCCCGCATGGGGCCCGAGTCGCGCCGCCGACTCGGCAGGGAGCTGGCAATGGTATTGCTGGGTCTTTGGCCCCGCAGCGCGGTGAACCCCTCGGTACTGTCCCGAACGAACCTGAGGCGTTGGCAGCCGCTCTCGTAACTGCGGGGACCGGCCGGCTGAACTGACCGGCCCGCATCCATCCGCGCCCACTCGTGACGGCCAGTGGCGTCGCGGGCATTGCGTTACTGTTGGTATATACAGTATTGTGGCTGCGATGCACAGGTGGCCCGCAATCGTGGCGCACGCGGACATGGACGCGTTCTATGCCGCGGTGGAACAGATGGACGATCCGGGCCTTGCGGGGCGGCCGGTGCTCGTGGGTCCCAACAGCCCCCGCGGAGTGGTCCTGACCGCAAGCTACGAAGCGCGGCAGTATGGTGTGGGGAGCGCCATGCCGGTCGGGGAAGCGACCCGGCGATGTCCCGATGCCGTCATCGTCCCGCCGCGCTTTGAGCGCTACCAGGAGCTTTCGGCCGAGACGATGCGCGTCCTCGGCGACTTCTCGCCCCGCGTGGAGCCGCTGTCCCTGGACGAGGCCTTCCTCGACATGACCGGCGCGGAAGCGATATTCGGCAGTCCGCGCGAGATGGGCCGGCAGATCAAGGACGCGGTATTCGAGGCGACCGGCCTGCACATCTCCGTTGGCGTATCCGCCACGAAATACGTTGCCAAGGTCGCGAGTGCCCACGACAAGCCGAATGGACTCACCGTGGTGCCGCCGGACCGGGCGACGGCGTGGCTCGCGCCACTGCCGATAACGAAACTCTGGGGTGTGGGAAAGAAGACCGCGCCGCGCCTTGAGGCACTTGGCTACAGGGTCATCGGCGACATCGCAGGCACCGACGTTCGCCTGCTCCGCCGGCAGTTCGGCAGTGTGGGCGGGCGCATCCACGACCTGGCGCACGGGTCGGATCCGCGTTCGGTCAAACGCGCGAGGACAGCCAGGAGCATCGGCTCGACCCGGACGCTCAGCGCAGACGTCTCGCGGCGGGAGGACATCGAGCGGCACCTGCGCCGCGCGGCGGACCGCATCGCCCGGCGCACCAGGTCCAAGCGCTATGTTGCCGGCGGCGTGCGCGTGGTGCTGAAGACGAGCCGGTTCGAGCTGTTGACACGCCAGCGTACGCTCGGCAAGCCGGCCGATCTCGCTTCCGAGTTCTTTGCCGTGGGTCGGGGGCTACTCGACGAGTTCGATCATCCAGGCCCGTTTCGGCTGGTCGGCATGGCCGCGTTCGACCTCGACTGGCGAAGGGGGCCGAGACAGCTTGACCTGTTCGAAGACGCGCGGCGGCGAAACCTTGAGACGACCGTCGACGACGTCGTTGCCCGGTTCGGCCGCGGTGCGGTGATGCGCGCACGAGACCTGGGTCACCCGGAAACGGTTATGGACGGCGTGAACCTGGACTATCTGGATGCTGACGAACCGTCGGCATCCGCGGCTTGACGGGATCTAGTTCCGGATCGCCTGCGCCGCCGGACGTCCGCTGACCCCGCCCACCATGTCCCGGCCCTCGCGGCTCGGTGGTTTGGTCGGCTTGAGGCGCGCGGCGAAGTTGAAGGGTTCGGTATCTATTTCCTCCAACTCGATTTCGCGGTTCAGCACCGCCGTTTTCCAGGCTTGCTGTTCCGCGTCGTTCGACCGGAAGTCGGGCATCACCGTCTCGGCAAAGAGCTCGAGGCTGGCGCAGATGTCCTCGTGCGAGTTCTTGCCCGCCTGGTTCAGCAGGATGACCTGGTCGACATGGGCCTTCTCCAGTTCCCGCAGGCGCTCGGCGATGGTTTCGGGGGACCCGATGAGTTCGCTGCCAGAGCGTTTCTGCCCGGCCGGTGTCTTCTTCCACTCCTGGTATCGCTCCCAGAAGTTCACGCCGCCGGGTTCGAATGGTCCTTCCTTGTTATAGAGCTGCAGGGCGAACTGGAAGAAGGTCCAGCCATCCGCCTTCTCCCAGGCCTCCTCGTCGGTTTCCGCGCACATGAAACCGGAGACGACCGCGATGTTTGGGTTGGCCTGGTATTCGCAGAGCTTCTCCTGGTCGTGCACGTAGGTGTTGTAGTAGGCGTGTACCCAGGCCTGCGCGGCGTCGAGGCTGACGAACTTGAAGCAGAGGCATCCCATGCCCCGGTGCGCGGCGTATCGGATGGTGTCGAGTTGCGAGCAGGCGACCCATAGCGGCGGGTGCGGCTTCTGCAGGGGCTTGGGCACGACAGCGCGATGCGGGAAGTGAAAGAACTCGCCCTCGTATTCCCAGCCGTGGTTCCAGAACATCGGCAGGGTGCAGCGCACGGCGTCCTCCCAGATGAGGCGCTTGTCGCGAAAACGCAGGTTGAACGGGTGCAGTTCGGTAACCGAGGCGCCTTCGCCGAGCCCGAGCTCGACCCGCCCGTCGGAGATCAGGTCCAGCGTCGCCACGCGTTCCGCGACGCGGGCCGGATGGTTGGTGGTGAGCTGCACGATCCCGTGGCCGAGCCGGATGTTGCGGGTGCGCTGGCTGGCGGCGGCGAGGAAGACCTCCGGGGCGGAGGAATGGGAGTACTCCTCGAGGAAGTGATGCTCGACTTCCCAGGCGTAGTCGAAGCCCAGTCGGTCGGCGAGTTCGATCTGTTTCAGCGAGTCCTTGAACAGCCGGTGCTCGCTGTCTTCCTGCCAGTCCCGCGGCAACTGGTGTTCGTAGAAGATGCCGAATTTCACGCGCCTGCCCCTGCCCGAGCCAGCGGCCATGTTGGCAGTACAGCACCGCGACTGCAACGCCGTGGGCGCCGCGAGCCTGTGGATAACCACTGCAAGGCATTGTGCGGATTGAAGTATTAGTGTGCTAGGCTCGCCCGTCCGGTTGGGGAAGGCCGGTGGAGGCGAGTCCAATCGCTCGTTTTGCCAGGCTTTTTGAGGAAGTGATCCTCGCTCTTCGCCTACGGCGCGGACGGGGGATGGACATTGATTTGCACCGCACAGAGCGCTGATATCGCGACACTGCCAAGACCTGCTCGGCCGGGATATCGGCGAGCGATTGTAGGTGCGTTGTTGCTCGCCATGGGCGGGTTTGCCGGTGAACGGGCGTGGGCGGTTGACGCAACTGGCACGCCAACGATCACTTCCACACCCGAATCCGCGAGCACCTACAAGGTGGGCGAGGACATTGAAGTCGATATCACTTTCGACGGTGTCGTCTATGTCCAGGAGGACGAAGACAGCGGTGAACTGGAGCTGATCCTCTCTATCGGCCAGCACTCCCGTAAGGCAACGTATGTCGACGGCAGCGGCAATAGCGACATGAAGTTGCACTTTCGCTACACGGTGCAGTCTGGTGACGAAGATGGAGACGGGATCAGCATCGCGCAAGGTACCGATTCCCTGGTAGGCGGCGTGCTCGTGGATGGCGACAGCATGGACGTGGGGCGAGGGTTTACCGCACTTGGTGCCCAATCGTCGCACAAGGTCGACGGCATCATCCCGACGGTCACGACGGGTGGTGTAACGATCGAGTCGACGCCTGACAGTGGCACCACCTACGGTCTGGCCGAGACTATCGAGGTTGAGGTCGATTTCGATGAAGTCGTCCATGTCGACGAAACGGTCAGCGAGTTGGTGCTGATCCTCTCCATCGGCCAGCACTCGCGCCGGGCGACGTTTGTAGGCGGCAGCGGGAGCACGACGTTGAGCTTCAGCTACTCGGTGCAGCGTGGTGATGAGGACGACGACGGCATCAGCATAGGTTCCGGCCCGGGCGCACTGCAGGGCGCCACTATCGCGGATTTCGCGGGGAACCCGGCGGACCGCACGTTCGATGCCGTGGGGGAGAATGCCAACCACAAGGTGGACGGCGTTACCCCGTCGCTGAACGCGGCCAGCATCACCTCGGCCCCAGAATCGGGTGATACCTACGGTCTGAACGAGGAGATCAGAGTGGCCGTCGCCTTTGGCGAGGTAGTTCACGCTACCGATCCTGACGACAACCTTGAGTTGATTCTCTCGATCGGCCAGCACTCGCGTTCGGCAAAGCTGGCCGACGGCAGCGGCACCATGACGCTGATCTTCGCCTACACGGTGCAGTCGGACGACGAAGACGACGACGGCATCAGTATCGGTCCTACCGCCTTGCAGGGAGGCATCCTCCAGGACGCAGCAGGAAACCCGGTGGATCGGAATTTCGGAGGACGTGCGGCCGACAGCGATCACAAGGTGGACGGTGTCGAGCCGTCGCTGAAGGTGATGCGAATCGTCTCTAGCCCCGCCAACGTCGAGTACGGACTGAACGAAGAGATCAGGGTCGAGGTCGATTTCGACGAGGAGGTACATGTAGACGAGACGGAAGACGAATTAGTGCTGGTGCTTGCGATAGGCCAGCACTCGCGTTCAGCGACGTTCGTTGAAGGTAGCGGCACAGAGACGCTGAAGTTCAGCTATGTCGTACAGTCAGGAGACTACGATGTCGACGGCGTCAGCATCGGACCCGGTATTAACGCTAACGAGGGCTCACTGCGGGGGGCCGAACTGCACGATAAGGCGGGGAATCGGGCGGACCGGTCGTACCTAGGATTGGCGGCAAACAGCGCGCACAAAGTGGACGGGGTCCGCCCGTCGATGAAGCGTGTCGATATCGCCTCGACGCCGCTCGCCAACGACACCTACGGCCTGAACGAACAGATCAGGGTCGAGGTCGATTTCGGCGAGGTCGTGTTCGTCGACGAAACGGATGACGAGCTGACATTAGTGCTTTCGGTCGGCCAGCACTCGCGTCCGGCGGCGTATCTGGACGGCGGCGGCACCGACACGCTGGTGTTCGGCTACACGGTGCAGGCGGATGATCTCGACACCGATGGCATCAGCATCGGCCCCAACGCGCTGCGTGGCGGCGTCATTTCGGATACGGCTGGGAACCTGGTGGATCGCACGTCTGCTGGCGTCGCGGCAAAACCGGACCACAAGGTGGACGGCAGGATCATATCGCGGGCGCCAATCCGCATCGTTTCTACGCCTGTTGCCAATGCCACCTACGGCCTGAACGAAGAGATCAATGTGGAGGTCACCTTCGGTGAGGCGGTGCATGTCACGGGGGCACTGAAGCTCATCCTCTCCATCGGCGCGAACGACCGTGAAGCGAGTTTCGTAGGGGGCAGCGGGACCAGTACGGTGACATTCCGTTACGTGGTTCAGTCGGACGACAAGGACGACGACGGCATCAGTATCCGCGCCGACGCCCTGGAAGGGGGGACGATACTGAACGGTCAGGGGGACCCGGTGAGCCGCAGCATCGCGGGCCTGGACCCGGATCGTGGCCACAGGGTCGATGGCATCAGCCCGGCGCTGTCGGGGGTCGAGATTGTCTCGAATCCAGGCTCTCGCGGTATTTACCGGCTCAACGAAGAGATCATGGTGGAGGTGAAGTTCGGCGAGGTGGTGCACGTGACGGATGCCGAACAGGCCCCGACCCTCCTCATTTCCATCGGAGAGAACCTGCGTGCCGCCACGCTCGCCGGTGGCAGTGGTACGGATAAGCTGACGTTCAGCTACGTGGTGCAGTCGGACGACAAGGACGACGACGGCATCAGCATCGGTGCCAACGCCCTGCAGGGAGGCGACATCGAGGATGTGGCGGGGAATCCCGTCGAGCGCTCGTTTGCGGGCCTGCCGGCCGACAGCGAACACAAGGTTGACGGCGAAAACCCGTCGCTCGTGAGTGTCCGCTTCGCGTCGAGATCGGGGGCGGACGGAACCTATGGGCTAGGCGACGAGATCAAGGTGGCCGTCGAGTTCAGCGAAGAAGTGCACGTCACCAACACCGAGGGCGATCTGTCGCTTCTTCTCTCTATCGGCCGGCACTCCCGCGAGGCGGTGTTCGAAGGCGGCAGCGGTACCGATACGCTGACGTTCACCTACGTCGTACAGGCAGAGGATTACGATGAAGACGGTATAAGCATCGGTCCCACCTCGTTGCGGGGAGGCGTCATCGAGGATGAGGCAGGGAACGAAGTGGATCGTACTTTTGCTGGCCGGGCGGCGGATAGCAGACACAAGGTGGACGGCAGCGACTCGTCCGGATCAAGGACGCCGGTCAGCATTGTCTCGACGCCGGGTGCGAGCGGTTTCTATGGCTTGGGCGACGAGATCAGGATCGAGGTGGAATTCGGCGAGGAGGTCCACGTGGAGGCCGGTCCGCCGACGCTGGTCCTCTCCATCGGTGAGCACTTGCGCTCGGCGACGATGACCGGCGGAAGCGGGACGGATACGCTGACGTTCCGCTACGTAGTGCAAACGGACGACTACGACGATGACGGCATCAGCACCGGCCCCAATCCGTTGCGGGGAGGCACGATCCAGGACGTGGTGGGCAATGACGTGGATCGCTCCTTCGTCACCCTGGCGGCCGACAGCGGGCACAAGGTAGACGGCGTCAGCCCCTCGCTGGAGGAAGTCCGCATCGTCTCGACTCCGGCCAACAACGATACCTACGGCTGGAACGAAGCGATCCGCGTCGAGGTCGAGTTCGGCGAGGAAGTGCATGTCACGACCGCCGATCTGTCGCTTACGCTCTCCATTGGCGAGCACCTGCGCGCGGCGACCTACGTCAGCGGCAGCGGGACCGACACGCTGACATTCCGCTACGTCGTGCAGTCCGGCGACTCCGACGAAGACGGCATCAGTATCGGCGCGAGCGCCCTGACCGGGGACGGCATCGAAGACGTGGCGGGCAACGCCGTATCGCCCACATTCGACGGCCTTGAGGCCGACAGTGACCACAAGGTTGACGGCATCGGTCCGGAACTGACGGCGGTCCGCTTCGCCTCCACGCCGGACGCGACGGGATACTACGGCCTCGGCGATGCGATCATGATCGAGGTCGAGTTCGGCGAGGAAGTGCACGTCACGAGCGGTGAGGCAGAGCTGTCGCTTATGCTTTCGATCGGCCAACACCTGCGAGCCGCGACGTTCGTCAGTGGCAGCGGGACGGATACGTTGACCTTCCGTTACATGGTGCAGGCTGGCGATTCCGACGAGGACGGTATCAGTATCGGCCCGAGCGCCCTGCAAGGGGGCACGATCGCGGACGCGGCCGGCAACGTCGTCGAGCGCAGTTTCGCCGGATTGGCGGCCGACATGCGTCACAAGGTCAAAGCTGGCGTGGCTCTCGTGCCGGCGGTCGTGAGGCTCGACCTCACATCGGATGCGGGGTCGAACGACACCTATACGACCGACGACGATATCCGGATCGAGGTCGTGTTCAACGTGCCCGTACACGTCCGGGGAGATGCGCCGGTCCTGAGTCTGACAATCGGCTCGGTGGAGCGGGACGCGGCCTTCCAGGAGGGGAGCGGCACCCGGGTTCTCAAGTTCCAGTACACGGTAGAACTGGGCGACACCGACGACGATGGCATCAGCATCGGCCCCAACGCCTTGGTTGGCAATATCGAGGACGGAAGCGGAAACGGGGTGGACCTGACGCTTCCGGCGTTGGCAGCGCAGCCTTCACACAAGGTCAGTGCCGAACTGATGCTCTACCCGCTTTCGCTCACGCTGTTGGTGGGACAGGAGGAGATCGTCAACCTGACGGACCAACTGGCGTTGTTGGAAGTCGACTACGATGGTCATTTCGAGGTGACTTCCGACGACTCCAGCATCGTGAAAGCCTCCCTTTCGGGCCGCATGTTGACGATTGCGTCGGTGGCCGAGGGGGCGGCGACAATCACCGCGAAGGCAGTCGACGCGGCGATCTACCTGTTCTTCGGGGTGACGGTGGAGACCAGCCCGGCGGAGACGGCGGTGCTTGAAGGCGCTTTGGCCGCGGTAGGCCGGGGCATGATCGCGAGCGCTGGCAGTACGATCGGCGGACGGTTGGAAACGACCGGTTCGGGTTCCGAGGACGTTTGGGCCGGGCCGCACCTGGCGCCCACGTCGGTCCGGCCGCACTCGCAGTGGTCGGCGTTTGACAGGATCGACCAACTGGGACGCACGTTCGGCCATGGCCATTGGGGTGGGGAGGATCCCTACCTGGAGAGATCCACGAGCTACACGCTGGCGCAGTGGCTCCGGGGGGCGCGGTTCGAGATGCCGTTCGGTGGTTTCGGCAATCCCATAAACTCCTGGTCCGTTTGGGGCGCGGGCGATTGGCACGCGTTCGAGGGCGAGCCGGAGAGTGGCCTGTATGACGGCTCGCTCACCTCCGTGTACTTGGGCGTCGACGCGCGGGGCAATGGATGGATCAGTGGCGCGGCGGTATCCCACGCCATAGCCGACGCATCCTACGAGTTCGGGGGTGACTTTGGAGGCAAGGGCCGCCTTCAGACGGAGTTGAACGTGATCCATCCATACCTGCAATGGGCGTTGCGTGAACGCGGGAAGGTGTGGGCGATCTTTGGATTCGGCACGGGCGAGGCGACAGCCGAACGCGAGGGACAGGAGGCCTCGAAGTCAACCAGTGACCTTTCGATGCTGATGGGACTGGGCGGAATGCGGTACGCCTTCGGCCCGTGGGCTGGCTTTGATTTCGCCGTCAGGGGCGATGCCGGATTCGCCCAGCTCGAGACCGACGAAGGCCCGCGAGCGATCCAGGGATTAACGGTGAACGTGCAGCGGGTACGGATGGGCGTGGAGGCGTCGCTTCCCATGGCGTTTGTAGGAATCCCGGTGTCGCCCTTTATCGACGTGGCCGGCCGCTACGACGGCGGCGATGGTGCCACCGGCGGCGGCCTGGAGATGGCGGGCGGCTTCCGCTACCGGGGCCCGATGGTCGGCTTCGAGATGAAAGCCCGCGCGCTGGCGATGCACACGGACGAGAGTTACTCGGAGGAGGGCGTGAAGGCGACCCTGATCGTCGGTCCCGACGGGAGACGGGGCTTCCGGGTGCTGCTGTCGCCCAGGTGGGGCGGTACCGCGGAGGCCATGGACATCTTCTCGTACCGCGGACAACCGTTCGCAGGCGCCCTTCACCGCGTAGATCGGGGTTGGGGCCTCGGTACCCGGATAAGCTATGGCTTCGACATGCGGCGGCGACCGGGCACCATCATGCCGTACTGGGAGCTGGACCTGTCGCGCGACGCCCATCGCCAGGCCCGCCTGGGCGTGAGCTATGAACTGGCGAGTCCTTTTGCGGGAATGCCGCATCGGTTGGAGCTTTCCGGCGAGAGTACCGAAAGCGATCGCCACGGCAGCATCATGCGGTTCCTGCTGTCAGGCCAGGCGCACTTCTAACGGGGTTTCGTCCGCCGGGTGGCGGCGGAGTGCCGTCAGCTTCCGCGCAGCGCCTCGAGCACTTTTTGCGGGTGGTCTGCCGCCCTCGGGACGCGGCGCCAGTGCCTGACGACGTTTCCCTCGGGATCGATCCACACGGTGGAGCGGATGACGCCCATGACCTTCCTGCCGTACATGTTCTTTTCGCCGTAAGCCCCGTAAGTCCCCATCATTTCGCGGTCCGGGTCGGAAAGGAGCGTGAACGGTAGTTCGTACTTGTCGACGAACTTGCGGTGTGATGCGGCCCCATCGGGCGATACGCCGAATACGACTGCCCCGGTGTCCTCGATCTCGCCCCACAGGTCGCGGAAACCGCAGGCTTCCTTGGTGCAGCCGGGCGTGTCGTCTTTCGGATAGAAGTAGACGATAACGTGCTTGCCCCTCTGGTCCTTCAACGCCACCTCGTTGCCGTCGGTGTCGAGCAGCGTGAACTCGGGTGCGGCTTTTCCTTCTTCTATCGCCATGAATCGCTCCGGTACGTGTTCCGGCCACCATTGTGCAGACGCGCGCCCTGCAATCAAGCGGGAGGCGCGCACAGGGTTGTGGCGCTGGCGTCACGACCCGTAGCTCACCCCCATGCCCGCGCGGGCATCGTTATTGACGCCGTAGGGCGCGATCGGATACCGCAGCCCGTTGCGGGACAGGTGGTCGAGGCCGTCGATGACCTTGGGCAGGTAGCCGGGAGGGATCGCCATCAGCAACTCGTCCTCCATCACGCCGCCGTAGCGCCTTTCGGCGAAGCACGGTATGGACAGGCTCGGCTCCCCGGTCCTGAGCGCCCGGCCCCATGAGTCCGCGCAGGCGGATTCGCCGACGCAGCTCCAGTTCAGCTTGTTGAAGCCCGTCCACTGCAACCCGTTGATGAACAGGATCATCTGGGCGGGCGTCGCGTAGATGAGGGCGATGTCCGGCGGGTCGAGACGGCCGTTCGCAAGCGGACTCACCGCCATGGCCTGGTACCTGCCATAGTCGACGACATCCATCTGGTGCTGGTGACGGCTGGAGTCCTCCACGGTCTCGAACCAGACGCCGGCCATGTGCTCTCCGGACAGCCATTTGTCGTTGCGCGGGTGCAGGCCGATGACCGTGGAGCACTGCGCGCCGACCAGGTCCTCGGCGGTGATCCCCACGGTCCAGCCATTGCGGCAGGCCTGGCCGACGATCTGGTCGGTGGTATGTATGGCGCTGGGGCGACGGATGCGGGGGACCGCCTCCATTTCTTCGACCGACTCGTACAGCTTCATGCCGATGGGGGTGGTGCGCAGGCGCAGGAAACGGTTGAGGCCGTCTACCAGCGCGGGCCAGTCGTGGATCGTACGGTCGGATGCGATCGTCTTGCTCATGGACGGGGTCCCTCCAGGGTGGCGGAGCGAATAGTTTACGGGTGTCACTGTTTGACGGCTCAGGTTTGAGGCCCCCCTGGTGTTCCCATACCTGGTGTTCCCATAGAGGCCGTGGTCGTGGGGTTGCCCACCCTTTGACCACCGCGCCTCTTCAGTGTCGGGGTCCGGCGCCGTGGACAAAGCGTGGACAACCCCGCCGAACGCATCGCCTCGATCCAGGGGCGGACCGGCAGGAGAGAATTCCGATATTACTCAATAAAAACAATGATAAAGGACTGTGATACTGGTAATATAGACAGTATTAGAAAGCCTCCGCATCAAGGTCTCCCAGCATGTCCGTCCCGACCGAAGAAATCGTCCAGCATGTCGACTTCACGCCCGATCCAGCCACCGAGAGTGTCCTTCCCGAAGCGGACCCCGATCGCCTCGATTTCATTCCCGACGACCCCGGCGAGCTGCGCCGCGCCGTCACCGACATGGCGGCCCGCATCAACCTCGCCGACTGGCGCTTCGTCAAGCTCATCGCCGCCATGGAGCGCATCCGGTCCTGGCGCGAGGGCGGCTACTGCAGTCTCGGCAACTGGCTCGACCACCGCTGCGGCCTGGGGCCCTGCGCTTCCCGCGAGCGCATCCGCATCGGCCGGGCGCTTGCGCGGCTGCCGCATATCGACGCGGCCTTTCGCGACGGCGCGATCAGCTATTCCAAGGTGCGTGCCATCACCCGGGTGGCGACGCCGCACACCGACGCGATGCTGCTGGCGATCGCCGAGGGCAGCAGCGCGGCGCAGTTGGAGAGCCTGGTGCGGACCTGCGAGCGGGTCGGCGGCAGCCGTCGCAGGCGCGCCAGCAGCGAAGAGCGTCGAAGCCTGAACTGGTATTACGAGGACGGCATGCTGGTCATCACCGCGGCGGTGCCGGCGGAGCGGGGCGCGCTGGTGATCAACGCATTGCAGCAGGTGGTCGACGGCAGGAGGGACGAGAGCGAGGCGCGCGATGGGGAGTGGCTGGCGGCCATGTGCCAGCCGGGGAATGCGGAACCCGCGGCGGTGGATGGATTCGTGGAGGCGCCGGTCGACGGCGCCGGTGCGATGGACGGCAAAGCGCTGCCGGCGCAGTCCGAACGGGCGCCGGATGTTCCCGCCGATGTTTCCGCGGAAGCCCCGGCCGACGACACGGGGAGGACAACGGCGGGGAGGCGTACCCGCAGGTCGAATCGGCCGCGACCGATGTTTCCGCGGAAACGCCCGATGATCGCGCGGGCGTTCGCGACGGCGGGGCAGTCTGTGCGCGGGATGCAAGTGCGGCTGTGACAGATATGGACGCTTGCGGAGACGTATCCGCGGAAACGCAGGCCGATCGCGCGAGCGGCGAGGACGTCTTCGCGCGGGATTCGAGCGCCGCCTTGAGCGACGTGGACGCTTCCGGAGATGTTTCCGCGGAAGCGGACGGTCTGCCGGACTGGCTGGAGTTCGCGTGGTCGAGCCGGGAGCAGCGCTACGCCGACGCGCTGGTGGACATGGCCGAGCATTGCCTGGCGACGCGCGCGGGGGCCTGGAAGCGCCGCCGCACCGGCCGGCGCTACGAGGTGATGCTGACCATCGGCCGCAACGAGCTGGCCAAGCAGTCCGCGGGCGGCGCGCGCTACCACGTCGAGCGCGACTGGGGCATCGACGAGGAGGACGCCCGGCACATCGCCTGCGACGCGGATCTCACCGAGTACATCGAGGACGCCAAGGGCAACCTGCTCAACTACGAGCGCCGCAGCCGGATCGTGCCGGCGCGGCTGCTGCGGGCGCTGAAGCTGCGCGACAGGAACCGCTGCCGCTTCCCGGGCTGCGCGCACCAGCGCTACGTCGAGGCGCATCACGTCCAACACTGGATCGACGGCGGGGAGACCTGTCTCGAGAACCTCGTGCTGCTGTGCAGCGCCCATCACCGATTGCTGCATCATGGCGCCTACCACATCGTGGTGGAGGACGGCGACGTCGTCTTCGTCGGCCGCGACGGCGAAGTGATGCCGCCGGCGCTGAGCCCGCAGTTCTCAGGTGTTTCCGCGGAAATCCCGCCAGTATCAGCCGGGCCCGATCATTCGATGCCGACCCGGCGCCGCAATGTGCTCAAGACACATTCCGAGCGGGAAGTCATCGACATGGTGCACCATCGCGAAGACTGGGGCCGGAAGAAAAACTTAAGGTTTCGGAAGGAACTTATGAAATTGGCCGGGGAAACTTGACCTCGGTCCAGGGACACGCCCAAAGGTTCCCGCTTGACGGCAGCCGCGTCGAAACCTATGGTCGCCGGGGTTGGAAGGGGAGATTCATCGCATGGCCGAATACCATCTCGCAAGTTCGTATACCTGACCCTGGGTGCAGCGCGCCGTGATCGTTATGCGCGCCAAGAACGTCGACTTTGAAGTCACCTACATCAACCTGCGCGACAAACCCGAATGGTTCCTCGAGCTATCGCCGCATGGGAAGGTTCCCATGCTGCAGGTGGACGGTCGTCCGCTGTTCGAGTCGAACGCGATAGCCGAGTACCTCGACGAAAAGATTCCGCCGCGGTTGCATCCGGAAGACGCGTTCACTCGCGCGAGGCATCGCGCCTGGACCGACTTTGTGCCCATCTTCGCCTCGGGGCTGGGCGGGGTCTACGTGAAGGAACCGGAGAAGCGCGAAAAGGCGATGGAAACCGCCCGGCAGCATGTGGGCAAGCTGGAAGACGCGATTTCCGTCGAGCGCAATGGAGGAGACGGCCCGTTCTTCTGCGGACCCGACCTCTGCCTGGTGGATGCCGCCTATGCGCCGTTCCTGCAGCGTTTCAGCATGGTGGAGCCAATGATCGAGAGCGGGCTGATGGCGGACTTCCCGCTGGTTTCCGGATGGATGGACGCCCTGGTTGGCGATCCCCGGGTACGGGACTCGGTCCCGGAACAGTTCAACGACCTGTACATGGAGCAGATGACCAAGCGTCTCGACGAGGCGGCATGACGGCCGGTTCATCGCGCGCGATAGTGGAGGGACATCGATGGCGGACAAACTGACTGACGATGCGCTGCAATCCGCGGTCGCCGGGCTCGACGGATGGGCGCTCGACGACGCGGGCAACGGGATCGAGAAGACCTATCGGTTCGACGACTTCAACGCCGCTTTTGGCTTCATGAGCCGGTCGGCGCTGAAAGCGGAACAGATGAATCACCATCCGGAGTGGTTCAACGTCTGGAACCGGGTCGAGGTGCGCCTGTCCACGCACGACGCCGGGGGCGTCACGTCCCTCGACATCGAGCTTGCGGGATTCATGGACGGCATCGCCTGACGCCGTGGCGGCGAGCACTGGTCGCCGCATACATTTCGCTTCAGGTTCGCTTTTTGGGGCGTTACGTGCCCTCGGACCAGGGCCTGTCCGTGGCCTCGTGCGGCCACAGGAACTCGAACCCGGCCTTCTCCGCAGGGCGCTTGTCCAGGTCCTCCCGATCGCCGATGTGGTAGTAGACCTCGGCGTCGAAGTCCGCCTTGACGTCTTCGAGCATGTGTTTCGACACGGTGAAGTCGACCTCGATGCCGTGGCGTTCCCACATGGCGCGCTGGGCGCTGATGGGCCGGTCGGAACAGCTACCGACGAGGTAACCCTGGCCTTTCACTTCGCGAACGAAGTCCATGGTCAGGACCCCAGGCGGGTCGCCTTCCTCCAGCGTCCCGTCGATGTCGAAGCTGATCAAGATCATCCTGTTGATTCCTTCTATCAATAGTCTGGTGTCGCGCTCCAGCAGGTGAAGTTGCCGCCTGTGGGCATGGGGCCGCCGGACACGCCGATCACGGGTTCGACGCCCGTCACCTGGCGTTCCCCGGCCCGGCGCTGTATCTGCTGGATGCAGTCCGTGTGCATCCAGAAGCGGCTGCGGCCGCTGCCGATGTTGCCGCCGCTCGGCGACACCGGGTTGGGACCGCTGATGCTGATGTCCGTCTGGTAGAAGTCGAGCGCCTCTCCCGGCTGGATGCCCCGGTAGCGGATCCCTTCCATGTGGAACTGGTGGAACTGCGGGAAGCCGTCGTAGAGGTTCTCGAAAGAGACGTCGTCCACGGTGATCCCCGCCGCTTCCAGCAGCTTGCGGCCGCTCTCGGCGCATTCCGCCTCCACCTCGTCGAGCGTCGGGATGAAGCTGCGCGCCTGGCCACGGCTCGACGCGTGGCCCAGGATGTAGACCGGCTTCTGCTTCATGTGCCGGGCGCGCTCGGCGGTGGTGAAGAGATACGCCGCGGAACACATGATCGGTATGTCGTTGTCGAACAGGTTCGCGGGCTTCGCGATCCAGCGTGCCGCCTTGTAGTCCTCCGGAGTGATCTCCTCCGGCCGGTGCTGCGCCCAGTAGCCCTCGGGGAACTTGAGGCCGTTGCGCCTCGAGTTCGAGATGAACGGTGCCATCATGTCGTGGTTCTTGCCGTACTTGCGGCAGTACTCGGCGAACTGGATCGCCGTGCCGTAGCACGCAGGGGCGCCCCACACGGAACGCAAGGCGGGCGTTCCCGGTATCGCGTCATCGGCGTTGGCCCCGGTCTGGTAGTAGCGTCCCGGCAGGTTGTGCCAACTCTTGAGAACGAGGCAGGTGTGGGCGAGGCCGTCACCGATCGCCTGGGCGGCGACAACGATGGCATTCGACATGCAGCCCGGGCCGTACATGGTGAACCTGTTGCCCGTGAGTTCGGGCATGTTCTTGAGGATCCACTCGGCGCTCAGTTGGGTAATGCCGTCCAGCGGCACATCCGTAGTGTTGTAGGCGTTGATCACGTCCCAGGGCAGTTCCTGGCCGCGAGGCCAGAATGCGCCGGTGGTCGTTTTTTCGTCCATCACGAGTCCATCGATGTCCCCGGGATCGACACCCGCGTCTTCGATCGCTTTTCGCAACGCAACGAGGCTGATGGCGCCGAGGGACGTGTCCGGCTTGCCATCCCAGCGCCGGGATGTCGGGCCATGTCCGATTCCCACGGCCGCGACTTTGCCGCGGTGTTCCCATACTCCCAGGCCCTCCCGGGAGCGGTACATGGATTGGGGTGCGTTCTCGGTGCTCATGGGTTCTCTCCTGCCACGCGCCGCTCGGGAGCTTTCCGACCGGGCTCGGGTTTCAGATGCCGGTTTCTGGAATCAGTAGTCCGGTGTGGCGCTCCAGCACGTGAAGTTTCCACCTGTAGGCATCGGGCCCCCGGACACGCCGATCACCGGCTCGACTCCCGTCACCTGGCGTTCGCCGGCGCGACGCTGAATCTGCTGTATGCAATCCGTGTGCATCCAGAACCGGCTGCGCCCGCTGCCGATGTTACCGCCGCTCGGCGACACCGGGTTGGGTCCGCTGATGCTGATGTCTGTCTGGTAGAAATCGAGCGCATCGCCGGGCTGTATCCCCCGGTAGCGAAGCCCTTCCATGTGGAACTGGTGGAACTGCGGAAACCCGTCGTAGAGGTTCTCGAACGACACATCGTCCACGGTGATGCCCGCGGCTTCCAGCAGCTTGCGGCCGCTGGATGCGCACTCTGCCTCGACTTCGTCCAGCGTCGGGATGAAACTGCGCGCCTGCCCCCGGCTCGATGCGTGACCCAGGATGTAGACAGGCTTCTGTTTCAGGTGCCGGGCACGCTCGGCGGTGGTGAATAGATACGCCGAGGAACACATGATCGGTATGTCGTTGTCGAACAGGTTCGCGGGCTTCGCGATCCACCGCGCGGCCTTGTAGTCCTCCGGGGTGATCTCCTCCGGGCGGTGCTGCGCCCAGTACCCCTCGGGGAACTTGAGGCCGTTGCGCCTCGAGTTCGAGATGAACGGGGCCATCATGTCGTGGTTCTTGCCGTACTTGCGGCAGTACTCGGCGAACTGGATCGCCGTGCCGTAACAGGCGGGAGCGCCCCACAGCGAGCGCATCGCGGAGGTGCCCGGAATGGCGTCCTCGGCGTTGGGACCGGTCTGGTAGTAGCGGCCGGGCAGGTTGTGCCAAGCCTTGAGGACGAGGCAGGTATGCGCGCGCCCCTCGCCGATAGCCTGGGCGGCGACCACGATCGCATTCGACATGCAGACCCGGCCGTACATCGTGAAATGGACCCCGGTGAGCTCGGGCATGTTCTTGAGAATCCACTCGGCACTCAACTGGGTGATGCCGTCGAGCGGTGCGTCGGTACGGTTGTAGGCATTGATCACGTCCCAGGGCAGTTCCTGGTCGCGGGGCCAGAAGGCGCCGGTGGTCGTGAGTTCATCCATCACGAGTCCGTCGATGTCTTCCGGGTTTACCCCGGCGTCTTCGATCGCCTTGCGCAGGGCGAGGAGGCTGATCGCGCCTACCGAGGAGTCAGCCTTGCCGTCCCAGCGCCGCGATGTGGGGCCGTGTCCAATCCCCACCGCCGCAACTTGGCCGCGGTGTTCCCAGACTCCCAGCCCCTCCCGGGCCCGGTACATCGATTGGGGTGCGTTCTCGGTGGCCATCAGCTCTCCGTGACCACCCGCCACTCCGGGACCTTCTGCCCGTTGGCCGCGGTATCGAACACCAGTTCGACGGCGGCTCCTACCGGCACCTCGTCCACCGGCGTCCCTGGCAGGTGGGAATACATCTGGATGCCGGGATCCTCGTCGAGATTGATGACCGCGCAATTGAAGGGCTGGTCGTCCTGCAGCAGCCGGATGGGACAGTCATGCACGACGCCGTAGTGGTAAATGCGTCCCCGGCCACTCATCTCTTTCCACTCCAGTGCGGCGCCCGATCCGCACTTCGAGCAGGTCTCCGCCGGCGGGTGCTGGAGCCGGTCGCAGCTCGCGCAATTCTGGATGACGAGGCGCTCCTCGTTAGCGGCTTCCCAGAACGGCCGCGTCAAGTCGTCGGGATTAACGCCCTGTTTCATTCCCACCCCATCTTCTCGCACATAAACACTGCATTGAATGCGAGAAGGGCGGGGAGGTCAACCATCCCCTTGTAACGGCCCCCTTTGCCCTCATGGATCGCAACTGCCATGTGAAATACCATTTCGGCATGTTCGTTACCATTGATATGGCAGGAAGGTTGGTCGTGCCGAAAGCCCTCAGGGAGCAGTTCAACCTGACTCCCGGGTGTCAAATACAGATCGAAGCCAGCTCGAACGGGATCACCCTTCGCCGGGCCGACGAAGGATCAGCGCTCGTTCGCAAGCAGGGCATTCTCGTCCATCATGGCTCGATCCGGACTTCGGTGGACATCCGTGAGTTCGTGCGGGCTGAACGCAAGGCACATAACGCCCACATTGCCCGCGGCATCGGCTGAGTGCGATCGCGGCTCGACCTCGAGCGTAGCTTGGCCGTCGTAACCGTGAATGGTGTACGAGCAGTCGCATCCCCAATGAAAGTGCCTGATGGCCCTCGCCTATCGGTGCCGGGTGTCTTCCTACGATTGCCGTCCACCGTGTTGACGGCGGCGCCGTCTTGGGCAAGGCTCGTAACCAACTGCGGCAGGGATCCCCGCTTCGCCCGGCGACGCAAGGGGTGGGGACGGAAACAACGAGCCAGGAGATGAAGAAATGATCGAACGCCAAGTCGAAATCCAGACCCCGGAAGGCAGCATGACGACCTTCGAGTACCACCCGGAAGAGGGCGGCCCTTACCCGATCGTGCTGTACCTGATGGATGCGCCGAGTATCCGGCCCGCCCTGCGGGACATGGCATCAAGGCTCGCGACCGCGGGCTACTACGTACTGCTGCCGTTTCTCTTCTATCGCGTCACCCCTTACCACGAGCTGGACCCCGACGAGGACCGCCGCTCCCTCATGCAAAGCGTTACGCGCCACGGGATCATCCCGGATGCGCAAGCGCTGCTCGACTTCGCGGCGAAGAACGACAAGGCGGATTCCGACGGCAAGATCGGCGCCGTCGGTTTCTGCATGAGCGGGCCGCTCGTCATGTCCCTGGCCCAGACCTGGCCGGACAAGGTTGCCGCCATCGCCTCGGTGCACGGCGCCTGGGTCGTCACGCACGAGGATGACTCGCCGCACCGGCAGATTGACCAGATCAAGGCGGAGGTCTATTTCGGCTGGGCCGATGAGGATCCCACGGCCACCGTGGACGAGATGAAGATCATGGACCAGGCCATGTCCGATGCGGGTATCAACTACCGCATCGATTTCATGGAGGGTGCCATGCACGGTTTCGCGCCGCCGGGAGGCGACCGGTACAACCGCGAGGCGGCGGAGAAGCATTGGGAGCGGGTGCACGCCATGTTTCGGCGCAACCTGGGGTAAATCGGTAGGTCATCCGGGCCGTATATTCACGGGGCAGACCAGGCCCAGGGCGGCTCGGGTCTCTTCGCACCGGGATCAGGCCGTTCGGCGGTTCTTGAGCCGGGCCGCGCGCCTGCGCATCAGGTGTCCCACTGGCAACGCTCCAACAAACGAGCCGAGGGCCGCAGCCACGCTGTACCCCAAGTGGTCAGTGACGATCACTAGCACAATCCAGTTGAACAACGCTACGCCAAGGGCAATAAGGATGTCTTGTCTCTTCATTTCTCGGTCGCCGGTCGCGAGGCACTTGTGGCGCTAGGGGGCTGCGCCGTCGAACGGCACGAAGTGCCGATCAAGGCGCAGGACCGTAGGTGGGCCTGGGCGGGGGTGAAAGACGGCACGCCCGAAGGGCTGGCGGATTTCATGGCGCTAGGAGCCTGCGCCGTAGGATGGTTCGCGGCCGCGCGCAGCGCTCGAACGCCGCGAAGCGAACGCTGGCGAACAGCGACAGACGTGTTCCGGCGGACGGCGGGCGATTCGCTCGGTCCCGCGGCCATAACCGGTGGTTATGAGAGGGCTCGGGTTCATAGCCATTGGGACCATGGGGCTCGCCTTCAGGCCGCCTGGAGTCCCCGCAGCCGCCTGATGTTCAACGCCAGGCAGACCAGGTCCCACTCGCCCCGCACCTTGTCGAGGCCCCGCAGACTGAAGCGGCGGAAGCCGAGCGCTTCCTTGATCCATCCGTGCGGCGCTTCCGACAGCCACTTGCGCTGCGCGTACTGCGCCCGCCCCGCCGCCGTCGCCAGCTTCGCGGCCATGCGCGCCTTCGCCGGATGCTTCTCCGGGTCCGCGGCGACCTCGCTCCGGCCCTCCCGGCCCAACGCCACGTGGCCGTCCACCCCGCGATCCTCCAGCGTCGCGAGGTCCGCCTCGTTGCAGTAGCCGGCGTCCGCCAGAACCGTCGCCGGCCGCTCTCCGTGGGTCGCCTCGACATCGTCCAGCAGCGTCACCAGATGCCCCTGGTCGCTGGCGCTCGGCGACACCTCCGCGGCGACGATCAGCTGGTTCGCCCCCTCCACCGCCAGCTGCGCGTTGTAGCACTGCTGGAAGCCCTCCTGCGAGGTGTTCATGATCCGGCTCTCCGGATCCGTGAAGTTGTCCTGCGCCTTCTCGTCCGGCTCGCCGTAGTCGCGCTTGTACGGCCGCCCGCCCCGCGGGTTCCGCTTCATGCCCGGCTTGCGCCCGCGCGCCTCGTCCGCCTCCCTCTGCCGCGCCTCAAGCCGCTCCCGCGCCGCCGCGATCGCCGCCAGGCGATCCTCCCGCCGGCGCAGCTCCGCCGGCAGCTCGTCGCCCCGGAACGCCTCCCCGAAACGCGCGTCCTCCGCCGCGTCCGTCTCCCGCGCGCGCTCCACCAGCGCCTCGATCTCGCCCTCAAGACGCCGCTCCTCCGCAAGCATCCGCCCGTAGCTCATCGCCTTGCGCTTGCTCGCGTTCGCCCGAACCTTCGTGCCGTCCACCGACAGCTTGCCGAAGTTCGCCACGCCCATCTCGCGCGCCAGCGTCACCACCTCCGCGAACAGCCGCCTGAAGTCCTCGAGGTGCCGCCGCCGAAACTCGCAGATCGTCCGATGGCTCGGGAAGTTCCCCGCCCCCAGAACCCGGAACGCCACGTCCTCCTCCAGCCGCCGCGCGATCCCCCGCGACGAAAACACCCCCGTCGCGTAGCCATAGATCAACACCTTCAGCATCATCGCCGGCTCGTACGGCGACTTGCGCCGGCCATCGCCCTCGTAGCGCTCATAAAACGCCGACAGGTCCAGTCCGTCCACCAGGTCGCTCACATGGTCCGCCAGGTGGCCTTCCGGCAGCCACTCCCGCAAACTCGGCGCCAGCAATAGCGTCTGATCCGGCTGGTAGGGGCGAAACGTCGTCGGCATCGAAGCTTCCCAAAACAACTATGCGCCTATTATCCCATCCCGTTTTCTACGGCGCAGGCTCCTAGGTCACGCCGCTTCTGGACAGGCGCGCAAGTTCTTCAGACGACAGCCCGAGTTCTCCGCCAAGAATCTCCTCGTTGTGCTCGCCGATGAGCGGCGCGCGGCGCGAGATGCGCCACGGCGACCCGTTGAAGATGGTGCCGCCCCCGGGATAGGTAAACGTCCGGCCGAGTTCGGGATGCTCCACCTCGGTCCAGAACTCCCGGTCTTCGAGGTGCCCGTCCGAGAGTAGTTCATCGGGTGCGCGCACGGCGCCCCAGGGGAATCCGCGCTCCTGGGCTTCGTGGTAGACCTCGTCCGCGGTGCGGTTCGCGATGAAGTTGGCGAGCACCTCCTCGACGATGTGGTGGGCGTTTCCCGCGATGAAATCAGGGTCGCGGTAGCGCTCGTCCTTAAGGTCGCCCGCGAGGCCGTGGGGCTCGAACCATTCCGCCAGGGTGCGTACGTAGGCCGGGTCCAGGCGCCCGCCCCCGGTCAGCGCGTTGACGTATTTCCCGTCTTTCGTCGGGTACTGCGTCCTCGGCGTCGGGTTGGCGGCGTGGTGGCGTCCGGTTTGCCGGATCACGACTTCGTCACGATAGATCCAGGAAGCGACGGCGCTCTCCGTGGACAGTGCGCAGGCGTCGTGTATCGACGCGTCGATGTACTGGCCTTCGCCGGATGCGGTGCGATGGACCAGCGCAGCCATCATGGCCATGTACGCGTAGTGGGCGCCGGTGTGCCAGGCATTGCCGCCTCCGGGGGCAATGGGCGGTGCGTCCGGGACGTCGCTTTCGTCGTAACCGCTGGAGGCCATCTGGCCGCCCGCAGCCATGTGCAGCAGGTCGCTCGACTGGTAGTCGCGCCAGGGCCCGGACTGGCCGAAGGGGGTCAGGGAACACATGATCAGCTTGCGGTGGGTGTTGCTGAGCGTCTCGTATCCGAGGTTGAGAGACTTGAGGTATCCCGGCGCGAATGTCTCCAGAACGATGTCCGCCGTCGATGCCAGGCGGAGGAACAGGGCTTGGCCTTCGTCCGATTCGAGGTCGAGCGTGACGCCGCGCTTTGAAGTGTTGTAGTGCCAGAACGAGAGGCTGCGGTTCGGATCGGGGACATCGTCCAGGAACGGACCCACCGAGCGGGTCGCGTCGCCGCCCGGTGGTTCGATCTTGATGACGTCGGCGCCGAGGTCCGCCATCAGCTTCCCACAGAACTGGCCTTTCTCGTCGGCGAGTTCCAGCAGGCGGAGATTCGACAGCGGACCGGTCATTTCAGCATTTCCTCCATGTACGGATACCGTGGGCGGTTGACCGGCCAGAACGTGCCGTCTTCGTAACCGCTGACGAGGTCCTCGTGAGGAAGCCCCAGGAGGTCTTCGAACACCTGCCGGTTGTGTTGCCCGATCAGCGGGCCGGGCCGGTGGTTGACGGCAGGCGTGGCAGATAGCTTGAACGGTGCGTTCTGTAGTCTTTTTGGCCCCAGCTCCGGGTGCTCCAATGCCTGGTACATGTCCCGGTGACGGAGCTGCGGATCGTGCTCCACCCGGTCTTCGGAGCTCTGCACCGGCATGGCGGGTACACCGGCCTCCTGGCACCTCGCGGTCAGCTCGTACTTGTCCTGCGATGACGTCCATGCCTCGATTTCACGGTCCATCTCTGCCTGGTGGCGGAGGCGGCCGTCCAGGTCGGCGTATTCGGCGGTCGCAGCCCAGGCTGGTGCGCCCATCAGTTGCACCAGGCGCTGCCATTCCTCGTCCGAGAAGCAGGCGATAACGCACCAGTCGTTGTAGCCGCCCGGACTCGTCCGGTACGCGTTGTGCGGCGCGGCCTGTGGGCCGCGGTAGTTGTCCAGTAGCGGCGTGCCCGGCCAATGAGTGCGGTTGCCGGGTGGAAAACCTTCCCGGCGCGAGCGCCTGCCGTTCACGGTGTGGTCGAGGATCGCCGGGCCGTTCAGCGTGATGCCGGCGATCATCTGCGACAGGTCGATGTGCTGGCCCTGTCCCGTCACGTTGCGGTGATAGATGCCGGTCAACACCCCCATCGCGCCGTAGAGGCCGCCTGTGTCGTCGAGGTAGGACCACCCCCAGCCGGCCGGCGGCTTGTCCGGCAGCCCCGAGAGAAAGGTCAGGCCGGAGATCGCCTGTGCCACCGGGCCGAAGGTCTTGTAGTGATGGTGGCGCCCGGTGTGACCGAAACCGGACATGGACACGTACACGATGCCGGGCCGCAGCCTGGATAGCTCTTCATAGCCGAGGCCCCAACTCCGCAGCACCCGGGAACTGAAGTTCTCGATGACTGCATCCGAAACCGATACCAGGCGCCTGATGAGGTCCATGCCCCTGGGGGATCGAACGTTCAGCGTGACGCTGAGCTTGTTGCAGTTCGTGTCGTTGAAGTTGCCGCCCGTATTGAGGTCCTGCGCATGGCCCCGGGGGGTCGTGTTCCCGCCGGACTGTCTGCCGCGCTCGTTCTCGGGCCACTCCACCTTGATCACCTCGGCGCCCAGGGCGCCCAGCCAGCGCGTCGCCCAGGGACCGGCGCGGACCCAGGTGAAGTCCAGCACCCGAATCCCCTGCAGTGCTCGTGGTAAGGCGGGCGGGGTCATGGTTCCTCCGACATGCGGGAGACAGTTGCCATGTTACTTTCTGTCGCTGCCCGGACAAGAACGGACGATGCATGACGGCAACACCATTCGAGATTGAGATCCCCGATGCGGCGCTGACCGATCTGCGCCAGCGCCTGCAGCGCACACGCTGGCCGACGGACCTGATGCCGGAGTGCGGCTGGACGTACGGCACCAACAACGCCTATCTGAAAGAACTCTGTGCGTACTGGGCCGATGGGTTCGACTGGCGGGCGCAGGAGGCTGCCCTCAACCGCCATGACCACTTCCTGCGCGAAGTCGATGGTTTCCGCCTGCACTACATTCATGCGCCGGGGAAGGGTCCGGATCCCTTCCCGCTCGTGTTTACCCACGGCTGGCCGAGCACCTTCTATGACTTCGACAAGATCATCGAACCGCTGTCGGATCCGGGCGCGCATGGCGGTGACCCTGCCGACGCCTTCGATGTCATCGTCCCGTCCATGCCGGGCTACGCGTTCTCGGAGCGCCCCACGGTGACCGGCTACGGTCCTGCCCGTATCGCCGAGCTATGGGACCGGTTGATGACGGACCTGGGCCATGATCGCTACGGCGCGCACGGCGGTGACTGGGGTGGACTGGTGACGGGCCTGATCGGATGGAAGTACCCGGAGCGGGTCGTGGGCATTCACCGCCTGGTGGGCGGCATCCCCCGGTTGCCCCCGAAACCGGACGAGACCGATGAGGAACGCCGGATCCGGCTTGCCGATGGAGGCGGCTATGGCCATATCCAGAGCACGCGGCCGCAGACGCTGGCCTATGGGCTGACGGACTCTCCCGCGGGACTGGCCGGCTGGATCGTCGAGAAGTGGCATGCCTGGAGCGACTGTGGCGGAGACATCGAATCGCGCTTCACGAAAGACGAACTCCTGACCACGATCTCGCTCTACTGGTTCACGGAGACCATCTACAGCAGCACCTGCCTGTACCACGAGAACGCCCACAACAGCGTCAATCGCATCGGCGGCCGGATCGAGGTTCCGAGCGGCTATTCGGTGTGCCGGTGGCTCAGGCAGACGCGCGACGAACTTGCCGGGGAGTCCAACCTGGTGCACTGGACCGAGTTCGACCGCGGTGCCCATTTTTCGGCCTTCGAGGAACCGGAGATGATGGTGGACGACATCAGGAAGTTCTTCCGGCCCCTGCGTTGATGATGTCGAAACGACCCGCGCTCGCGGCATCGGTCACGGCGCTGCTTTCCTGGGCAGCCATGGCCGGGGACACCGTGATTGTCGATGTTGGCGTGATTTCGATGCTCGAGCCTGGCGTGCAGGAAGCGCGGAACGTGACCGTTCGCGAGGGCAGGATCGCTGCGATCGGCCGGGGCGAGGTCCCGGAGAACGCCCGGGTCATCGATGGTACCGGCCGTTTCCTGATCCCGGGCCTCGCCGAGATGCACGCCCATGTGCCCGTCGAGAACCCGTACCGCGACGACATGCTTTTCCTTTGGGTGGCGAACGGGGTGACGATGGCGCGTGGAATGATCGGGCATCCGACCCACCTGGCCTTGCGCGAGAACCTGCTTGCCCACCGCACGCTTGGCCCCAGGCTCCTGACCTCCGGCCCACCCCTGTCGGGACGGCTGTCCAGCGCGCAAGAAATGGCGGCGCGCGTCAGGGAGCAGAAGGACGCGGGCTACGACTTCCTCAAGATCATCGGAGGGCTCCCCGGAGGGGCGTTCGAAGCTGTTGCCGCCGAGGCGAACCGGGTCGGGATCAGCTTCGCGGGCCACGTGACGGCTTCAGTCGGCCTGCGGGCGAGCCTCGAGTCCGGGCAGACGACCGTCGACCACCTCGATGGCTACATGCACGCAATCACGCCGGATGCCGGGTCGTATCCGGAGTCCTACCTGACCTGGTTCGGCGAAGCGCTGGCGCCGCACGCCGATCCGGGCCTGATCCCGCGCGCTGTCGCATATACGAAGGCCTCGGGTGGCGCAGTGGTGCCCACGGAGACGCTGCTCGAGAACACCGCCCAAGCCTACGACTGGGAAGCGATGGCCCAGCGCCCGCAGTTCGCCTACGTGCCGAAGGACATTCGTGAGCGCGACATCGGGTACCTGAAACAGATGGCACCGAACGCGAACGCCGACAAGGCCGCCCGGTTCCTGGGTATCCGCAAGACGCTGATCAAGGCGCTCCACGATGGCGGGGTCCCCGTGCTGCTCGGTTCCGACTCGCCGCAGATACTCAACGTGCCGGGGTTCTCGATCCACCGGGAACTAGCGTCCATGGTGGCTGCGGGCCTCACGCCGTACGAGGCGCTGGCCACCGGGACGACGGCGCCCGCGGCGTTCTTCGGCACATCCGGGTGGGGCGCTATCGAGGTGGGACGCGACGCGGACCTGGTGCTGCTGAATGCCAACCCGTTGCTGGACATCGCCAACGCGCGCCGCATCGAGGGGGTCATGGTCCGGGGGCGGTGGCTTGATCGGGCCACCCTCGACGCGGGCTTGCGCGACATCGAGGCGCGATACCGGTAGCGATGCCCGGTGGTAGCATCCAGCGCTGATCCCGTTTTTCCCAAGTCGCTGATCCATGCCTGACTTCCGTTCCAGGGTCCCGCATTACACCTTCCCGGAGACCCTGGCCGCGCAGGAGGCAGCGCTGGCGTCGCACCCGATGATCGAACGCCTCGCGCGGGCGCGCCGGGCGTTGAAGGACGACCGCTATCGTCCGCTGTTCCACTACGTGAACCCCGAGGGGACGCTGAACGATCCCAACGGCCTGTGTTTCTGGCAGGGCCGATGGCACCTGTTCTACCAGGGCTACCCGCCGGAGGACCCCCGCCAGCATTGGGGACACGCGGTGAGCGACGACCTGATCCATTGGCGCGACCTGCCGTACTGCATCTACCCGGATCCGGAGGATCGCTGCTATTCGGGCGCGACGCTGGTCGAGGACGACCGCGTGATCGCCATGTACCACGGCACCAAGGCCGGGAACATGGTCGCCACCGCGAGCGATCCGCTGCTCCTGAACTGGACCAAGCTGGGCGGTGGGCCGGTGATCCCGATGGCAGGTCCCGGTGAGACGCTGCCGTATGCCGTATTCGATCCGTGCATCTGGAAGGAAGGGGACTTCTACTACTCGCTCTCGGGCGGAAAGCTCCCGGAAGGTCCCGGAGGGGCGCCGGTGGCGGCGGACTTCCTGTTTCGGTCCGCTGACCTCGAACATTGGGAGTACCTGCATCCATTCACCGAGGGCGACCGCTTCACGCTGCTCGGGGACGACGGTGCCTGTCCCTATTTCTGGCCGATCGGCGACATGCACATGCTGCTCTTTTTCAGCCACATGAGCGGAGGCCAGTACCTGCTCGGCGACTACGATACGGCCCGCCAGAAGCTCATGGTGACCGATGCCGGAAAGTTCAACATGGGCCCGGTCGGACCGGGGGGCGTGCATGCGCCATCCGCGACGCCCGACGGTTCCGGCATCGTCGTGATCTTCAACATGAACCCGGCCAGGCCCACCTCGGGCTGGGATCAGATCATGAGCCTGCCCCGGCGACTATGGCTCGACGACGACGGGGAACTGAGGATGGCGCCAGTCGCAGCGGTCGAGTCATGCCGCAAGTCGCGATTGGGCGGGGGCGCACGCGAACTCCCGGCCAACCGGGAAACCGTCCTCGAAGGCGTGCGGGGCGACGCGCTGGAGATCCGGGCCACAGTCGCGCCCGGTCTGGCTTCGATGATCGAACTCGACGTGCTGCGCTCACCGAGCCGGGAGGAATTCACGCGTATCGCGTTCTACCGGGACCGCGGATACCGCGACCATGTGCTTGGCAAGCGCCATGTGGGAAGCCTTGTCACACTGGACACCTCCTATTCGTCCATCGCCGGGGATGTCCGGTCGCGCGCGCCGGAGACCGCGAGCGTGCGGGTCGGGCCTGAAGAGCCCCTGGAACTGCGGGTGTTCGTGGACCGAAGCATCGTCGAGGTGTTCGTCAACGACAGGCAGTGCGTGGCGGCGCGGGTCTACCCTGACCGGGGGGACAGCACCGGGGTCTCGTTTCGCTCTCAAGGCGCCGGCAGCGCGTTGACCCGGCTCGATGTCTGGGAGATGGGTTCGATCTATGGCTGAGGCAGATCGCCGCCGATTGTCCGGGCGCTTCTAGTGTCGCCGTTGACGGGGAGAGATTCGGCAATGTCCAGAACGGTGCTGTCGCTGCTGATCGCGGCCATGGGAGTGGTCGCATTTTGCGTGGCGGCATTCCTGCTGGTCCAAATGCTGAGAGTCCCGTACGGTCAAACGATATTCATGGTCGTTCCGGCCCTGGCCGGGGTCATTGCGGGCTTGGTCACGCCAACCGTCAGGATTGCGCTCTTCGCGATCGCATTCGGTTTCGGCTTTTGCCTGGCGATGCTCCTGTACTTCGGTTTGGAAACGGTGGTCTGCGTCATGATGGCGATGCCGCTCATCATCGGGCTGGCTTTCACCGGCGCCCTGGCGGGCCGGGCAATCAGGCGCGTGGGGCGGACCGGTCCTGGCGGGAAAGGCTCGGCGCTCGCTATCGTGATGGGGCTATTGCTGGTCGGCTGTTCGGCGATGCTGGAAGGGTCGACCAGTCGACAGGCACCGGTGCACACGGTCGAAACCGTGCGCACGCTTCCGGTGAACGCCGCAACCGCATGGGAGGCCCTGCTTTCGTTTCAACAGATCACCGCCCAGAAGCCGTGGCTGCTCAAGCTGGGACTCCCGGTACCGCAGTACTGCACCATCGAGGGATCGGGCGTGGGGGCCGTTCGCATATGCCATTTTGACCGGGGCGTTATCAGGGAGCGCGTGTCTGTCTGGCGGCCGCCACGCCGCCTTGTGATGGAAATAACGGACGTTACGCTTCCGGGAAGGGACTGGCTCAGGTTCATCGATGCGGGTTACGAGTTGAATTCAACCCTGGCGGGAGAGACGAGAGTTCGCAGAACTACCAGGATCTCTTCCGTGCTGCGCCCGCGCTTCTACTGGCGGCCGCTGGAGGCGCTGGCCACCCAGGCCGAGCACGAATACCTGTTCAACGCGGTCGAGGCTAAGCTGTCGCGCTGAGTGACACGTCGTTGAACTGGAGGGAGAAGTCCGCGCCGCCGCCCTCCAGATTTCGTACGGAGACCTTGCCGCCGTGTGCCGCCATGATGGCGCGCACGATGGCGAGCCCCAGTCCGTGTCCCTGGCGGTTGGGCGGGCTCTTGGCGAACGGTTCGAAGATCCGTTCCATTTCGGCGGACGGGATGCCGGGACCGCCGTCGCGAACGGAGACCCGCCCGGTGCCGTGGACCCTCACCCTTAGCGTGTCGCCGGGTTTGCTGAAGGAGATCGCGTTGTCGACGAGATTGGCGATCGCTACCCCCACGAGTCCGGCGTGGCCGTTGACGGTCAGCGTCTTCGGCTCGCTCTCGAGTTCGATGTCGACGCCGCGATCGATGGACAGCGGGGCGCGCTCGGCCACGATGTCGCGCGCGATGGTTACGAGGTCGACCTGGTCGGTCAGGTCGCGGTTGGTGCGAATCTGCATGAGACGCAGCAGTTGATCGACCAGCGATGACATGCGCCGGATGTCGTCGCGCAGCGTCTCCTTCGTGTCCGAATCCGGCAGTTCCTCCAGCCGTGTTCTCAGCACCGCCATCGGCGTGCGCAGTTCGTGGGCCGCGGTCGCGAGGAACAGTTCCTGCTCCTCGTGGGTCTGTTCGACCCGTTCGATCATCTCGTTGATAGCCCGGACTAGGTAGGCGACCTCGGTGGGGAGGCCTTCGACTGGCAGGAGCCGGCGTTCCGCCGTCCGCTCGTCGAAGGATTGCACAGCACGGGTCAGCGTCCGTAGCGAGCGGGCTGCCAGCAGCAGCACGACGAAGGCGATCAACAGCACGCCGGCGCCAGCGATCAGGGGATTCCTGCTCGTGAGCCAGAATGTCATCGGATTCACCGCCGTGAAGATGTCCTGAACGCTGTCGACGGGGGTCGTGATGCCGCCAATCTCGTAGTAGAGATCGCGGTCTGCCCATCGGTTGAAGGAGATGCTGGCAGTGGCGTCCCCCTCTTCGATCCTGAAGCTCGTGTACACCCGGTCAGGTTCGGTCTGCGTGGCCTTGAACGACTCGCTGAGTGCCATGGCGTGCGCGAGGTAACGGGGCGCTTCTCCCAAGCGCGTCTCTTCCGTTCCGTGACGGACGTAGAGTCGAAACCCGTCGTTGGCGGCCGCGACTTCCTTCAGGAGCGCCGAGTCCGCGAGGGAGGCAAGCGGCACCTGGTCGTCGCGCGTTGCCTCGTACACCTCATCCAGTACACGGCTGGTCGTCATGGACAGCGGTTCCTGCGTGGCGTAACTCCAGTAGGGGACGATGGCGAACCATCCGAGGGCGAGCACCAGGAAGAATATCGACAGGACGGTCATGCGTCCGATCAGGGATTGCGACAGCCACCTGAACCGATTGAGGTTCATGCTTCGTCCTTGAGCATGTAGCCGACGCCGCGGATGGTATGGATGGCGACCCCGGCGTCGGTTTCCGCCAGGTGCCTCCGCAGCCGCGAGACATGGGATTCGAGGGTGTTGGACTGGATCACGTCGTCGTAGCCGTACATGGCGGTCTCCAGTGCGTCGCGGGTCACCACCCGGCCGGCCCGGTCCATGAGCTTCTGTAGCAGCGTCATCTCCCGGCGCGGCAGCAGCACGGGCTCGCCGTCCTCGGCGCCGTTCGCCGTGGTCGTGAGATCGCCCGTGGCACCGTCCATGCGCAGGTTGCCGAGGCTCACGATCCGCGTGGCGCCGGTCACCGGCCGCCGTGCGACGGCACGGATCCGCGCGCACAGTTCGTCGGGTTCGAAGGGCTTGACGATGTAGTCGTCCGCCCCGATGTCGAGACCCTCGACGCGCTCGTGGATGTCGCCGAGCGCCGACAGTATGAGGAACCTGGTCTGCACGCCGTGGTCGCGGGCGTGGTAGATGAGCCGGGTGCCTTCTCCGTCCGGGAGCATCCGGTCGAGCAGGACGACGGCGTAGGGACTGCCGGTGATCGCTGCCTCGGCCATGCCCAGCGACTCGGCAATGTCGACGACATGGCCTTCCTTCTGCAACAGGCGCCGTATCGCCTCGGCGAGGCTGGGATCGTCTTCGACCAGCAGGATTTTCACGCGGGCAGGAGGCTCATATCGTAGGAAATTCCGGCAGTTTCGCTTGCCACCACGTTATGGGGGATATCTTACCGAAAGCTGACTTGGCCGCGGCGGCTGGCGTCCGTCCTTGCAAGGTTTTGGTAAGGTTCCGGTAAGGATTGCAGACCAACGTTCGCGTGGCGGCGGAGTGGGTCTCCACCCCAATTTGGGGGAGACCGGAACACCCTCGCCGAAAGCCACGAGGGAGCTCTTTCAAGGAGGGATGATCGAGATGAAGGAATATCGCGTGCGAGATCGATTTGTGATGCTGTTGGCGGCCCTGGCGCTATCTGCAGGCACGGCGACAGCGCAGGAGGCGGAGGAAGGGGACGCCGATGCCGACGCCGACGCCGAGGAGGTAGTGGAGGAAGTCATCGTCACCGGGACGCGGCTCGAGGGTGGCGATCCCACCGCCAGGGTGGACGTGATCACTGCGGACGACATCGCGAGGCAGGGATTGACGAGCGTCGAGGACGTCATTCGCTCGATTCCTCAGAACTTCTCCACCATCAACAGCTCGAACAGCCTCCATTTCGGGAGTGATCTCCTCGATGAGAATCTCGGCGCCCTGGGCCTTGGCGCCGCCACCGCCAACCTTCGTGGATTCGGCTCCAAGAACACGCTGGTGTTGTTGAACGGAAAGCGGCTGGCAGGTATCGCGAGTAACGCACAACAACTGGCGGCCAACCTCAACGACATCCCCGCCGGTGCAATCGAACGGGTGGAAATCTCGCATGACGGGGGCTCGGCGGTCTACGGATCCGACGCCATTGCTGGAGTGATCAACATCATCACCAGGCGCGACTTCAAGGGATTGAGCTTTGGCGCAAAGGTCGAGGACAGCAGCACCGGTGGTGATGCGAGTTCAGGGAACCTGTACGGCGGTATCGGCTGGGGTAGCGGTAACGCCTCGGTGATCTTCACGATGCATCAGTCCGATCCGGTGAAATCCGCCGCGACCGGCTATACCTCGAACGACTACAGCGCCCGTTATGGAGGCGACCAGAGATACAACTTTGTCGGCACGGGCTTCGCGAGATCCGGCACCGTCGCGCTCTCGCGGTGGGGCCCCGCCTCGCTCATCCTTCCGCAGGGCAACGACGGCCGCAATGCCCAGCCTGGAGATTTCGTGGCGCCCCAGAGTTCCGACTACCTTGATGTGATTCGGGAGGAGGTTCACCCCGCACGGGACAACCAATCCGTCACGGCGAGCCTGCTACAGAATTTCGGCGCGCGGGACCAGTTCCAGTTGCGCGCGGACCTGCTCATGTCCGATACGGAGACCACGTCCGCCGTGTCGACGTTCGGCTTCAGTTCGATCCAGGTGCCCGCGAGCAACGCCTTCAACAACTTCGGCCACGATGTCTACGTTGGCTACTACGCCGACACCGAAACGGAGCTGGGCCTGCTTCCCCAGGTGGAGCAGAGGGATCTGCAAAGTGCCCTGCGCTACGTCCTGAGCGCCACCTACGCCTTCAACGACAACCTGCGCGTGGAAATCGACTACACGAAGTCGGAGTCGTCGTCGGAGGGCGATCAGTACATGTTCGCCCCGCCATCGACGCGCGTGGACGACGCCGCCCGATATCAACGACTCACGGAGCTGATCGCAAGTCCGGACCCGTCGGTTGCGCTCAACCTGTTCGGCGACGGCACGGGACAGAACTCGACCATTTCGGAGTTCTACCGCAGCTTCGCAAACGACCGTGACGATACGCATACGCGTATTGTCGAGCCCAAGGTGATCGGGGAGCTCTGGAATCTTCCGGGCGGCCAGGTCGGCTTCGTCGTGGGCACCGAAAGGCGCACCAGTTGGGTAGAAGAGCCGGAGGATGACTTCATCGAAGGTTATATTGGAACCGATCGTCCGACAGTTGATCTCACGGCGTACTTCTTCGAAGGCACGCTGCCCCTGGTGGGAGAAGGCAACAGCCGCCCCCTGCTGGAACGTCTCGTCCTGTCCGTCCAGGCCAGGTACGACAACTACGCTGTGGAAGGTTCGATCGAGAACGATGCCGACGGCAATCCGATCCTCATCGACGCGGAGTATTCCAACACCGTGACGAGGGTAGGGCTCGCCTGGCATCCGTCGGAGACCGTGATCGTGCGCGGTTCGCGCTCGGAAGCATTCCAGACGCCGACGGTGACGAATCTGTTCGGGGGGACGAATCGCAGGATCGAGAGGACGTTCATCTATGATCCGCTGGCGACCCCGAACTTTGTCTTCGGCACCTTGAGCTTCGGCCCGAATCCCGACCTGCTGCCCGAGTCCTCGACAAACTTGACGCTCGGAGTGGAGTGGAATCCAAGCGGCATCGAAGGGCTGCGAATCAGGACGTCCTGGTCGAGTATCGACTTCGAGAACAGGATTGCGTCCGGCAATCAGTTGAGGGGGTTGCTGCCGGTGGAGGTGTACGGCAACTTGCCGGAGTTCTTCGTGCGCGACGAGAACGGAAACCTGCTTGAGTCCATCAGCCGCTCGGTGAACATCTCTCGCCGCGCGGATGAGAGGCTGGACCTCGAAGTCTCCTATAGCATGAACACCCCATTCGGTACGGTTCGGCCGCGCGTGGTCTACCACCGGGTACTCGACATGTTCGACGAGGCGGCGCCCGGGACCGGCGAGTTCTCCTTCTTCGGGGAGTCCATCGGCGTCGACAAGTACAAGGTGAATGCCAACGTCAGCCTGATCTCGGGGCGGACTACTGCGGACCTCTGGATCCGCCACACCCCGGGGTATATCAACAACGACTTCGAGAACGCCTTCTCGCCGCTTCCGACCGAACCGGTGGCCTCGTACACCACGGTGGACCTGACGGCCGCCTACGAGATGGACAACGGCCTGTTGATCCGCGCGGGCGGGCGGAACATCTTCGACCGCGACTTCCCGTTCATGCTGAGTTCGAGCCGCAGGCCGTACGACTCGAATCGAGTCAACGTCCGCAAACGCGTGCTGTTCCTGGAGTTGAAGTACAGCCTCGGCGGGGGATAGCTCCGCGCCGGGTTCGGGAATAGTCGGACATTGCCGGTGGAGTCGAACGGGCTCCATCGGCGATTTCTTGCGGAAGCTCCCTTAGCGCTCCGATCCCTCAACCGGCGCGACGGTTTCGCTTTCGTTCAGGAGGTCTCTCGCGCCGCGCCCGACCATAACCGTTGCCGTCGGTGCCTGGAAGAAGTTGAACCCTTCCCGGTTCCGCCATTGCACGGGGCCGCCGAGGCCAAGGCCGGCACCCAGGGTAGTGTCCTTGATCCTGCTCACCATGGCCTCGTATTCCGGCGTACCCTGGGCGAATCCCGAGAAGCTGAAGAGGTCGGTCGCGGCGGTAAAGATCACGTCGATGCCCGGTACGGCGGCGATCCGCTCGACGTTCTCCACGCCGGCTGGCGACTCGATCATGCCGACCACCATGACATTGTCGTTGGCGGTCTGTCGGTAGTTGCTACCCCACAGTTCGCCGTACTGGCCGCCCCCGAGGCTGCGTGCGCCAACCGGCGGATACTTGGCGAACCGGATCGCCGCCTCGACTTTCGCTGGCTCCACCACCATGGGCACGATGACGCCCAGCGCGCCGATGTCGGTTGCCTTCTGGACATCGCCTTCGGTCGCATCGGGCACGCGTATGAAGGGGATGGCGGGCAGGTCGCGACCCGCCCAGATCATGCGCGCGACCTCCTGGTAGGTGAGGGGGCTGTGCTGCATCTCGATCCAGATGAAGTCGAACCCGGCGCGCGCCATGGCGCGGTAGATGTCCGGGTCCGGCGTGTCGATGGTGCCGCCGATCACCTGTTCGCCGTTCGCGAGCTTTTGCTTGACCGTGTTGTACATGGCGTGACCTTGCGCTAAGGAAGATGCCGGTCCGGAAGGACCTGCTCGCCATGGTATGCGATGGCGACGGGCAAGGCGACATTGCGGCCCTCAGCCACGGAGCCGCCGGATGCATCGGACAGGTTTCCCGGTGTTCACTTCACCCGCCACCGGATGACGCTGGCAAGGTTCGAGAAACCGTCGCGCCACACGCGCCGGCTCCCGGGGTCCAGCGGTGTCCAGGTGTCGTTGAGCTCGAGTCCGTCGAAAACTGCGCTGTCACGCGCGACGGCCACCCATTGCGACGGCGCGCTCACGGGATCCACCTCCTTGTCCACCTCTTCGAGTTTCCCCAGCATGGCGGTGAGTTCCAGTTCCTCGGCGATGCCGGCCACCACCGGCTGAAGATCGAGCATCCGGTTCGAGGTGTGCAGCAGGAGCACGCCTCCCTCGTCGAGTTTCCGCATGTAGAGCATGACGGCTTCCAGGGTGAGGAGGTGTATGGGGATCGCGTCCGACGAGAAGGCATCGACGATGAGCAGATCGAAACCCCGATCCGGTTCCCGTGCCAGCGTCAGGCGGGCGTCGCCCACCACGATGGCGGCCTGCGGGTCGTGTTTTGTCAGGATGTCGAAATGGCCGCTCTTCGCGGCAAGGTGTGCGACCAGCGGATCGATCTCGAAGTAGCGCCAGGCGTCCTCCGGGCGCCGGTAGTAGGCGAGGGCGCCGGTGCCGAGTCCGACGAGGCCGACACGCTGTTTGTCCGCCCCGGTTCGCGTTGCGGCGATGACGTTGGCGGCGGGGCTTGCCGGGGTGTAGTAGTTGGTCGGCTCGATCGAACCGTCGCCTTTCATCCACTGGCCGCCATGGTTGGTAGTGCCGTGTATCAGGCTGCGCGTCCGCGGGTCTTCCGATTCGACGATGCGGTACACGCCGAAGAAACTGCGCCCGCTCCAGACCGTGTCGTCGCTACCCCATTCCTTCTGGCCGGCGATCAGCAATGCCGCGATGCAGAGCGCAAACCCCAGCGGACGAACCTGGCGCGACAGGACAAACAGGGCGAAGACGCCGAGCGCGCCGGCGAAGACGATGAAGGGCAGGGGCAGCTCCGCCCATTCAGTGAACCATCTGCCCCCCACCAGGACGGTGAGAATGAGCACGGCGAGAACGACATCGCGTTCGCGCCAGAGCACTCCCCGCCCCATGCCGCGAAGTGCGCTGTCGCCAGCGGAGACGGATACCCGCGGGGCTGTTCCCCCACTCCGGTTCGGTAGCAGTGCCGCTGCCAGCACGAGGCTCAGGGGATACTCCAGTACCGCATCGAACAGCAGCGGTGCGACCAGGGCCACGAACACGCCGCCGATCAGTCCGCCGACAGCGACGACGAGGTAGAACTCGGTCAGGAACCTGGCGGCGGGGCGCCGCTTGGCCAGCGCTCGGTGGCAGGCCGTGGCGATGAAGAAGAAGGCAGCGAGATGCAGCGGCAGGAATACGCTTGCCGGCTCTCGCCATGGGAACAGGGCCGCCAGTATCACGAGCCCGAACGCCATGCAGCGAACCGCAAGCCCGGAGGGGATGAGCGGGCGGCGCGCGAAGGCGTTCACGAAACTCAGCAGGTACAGGGCGAGCGGGACGACCCACAGGAGCGGCGCGGACGCGATGTCGGTGCTGATGTGCGCGGTCACGCCGAGCAGCAGGGCCGATGGAACGGCGGTGTATGCCAGCCAGGCTGCCCGGTGCCGCCAGCCGGGCGGGGCGGCGTCTCTTTCTGAAATCGTTGGCCGCGTCCGCCTGGGCCCGCCCCACACGCTGGCGCCGCAGCCCGCGATGCAGGCGGCCAGGACGGCGAAACCGAGCGTCCATGCAAGGGCCTGGCCCCGCGTCCCGACCAGTGGTTCGATCACGAACGGAAACGCCAGCAGGACCGCCACGCTGCCGAGGTTGCTCGCCGCGTACAGGAAATAGGGATCCGAGGCGTGCGGGTGGCCCGTGCGGGAGAACCAGCGCTGAATGAGCGGCGCGGTGGTGGCGACGGCGAAGAACGGCGCGCCGATCGAGAGCACGAGCAGACCCAGGAGCCATAGCGAGGGAGTCGTGTCGGGGTCCGGTTGCCAACCTTCGGCGATACCGATGGGCAGGGCTATTGCCGCCGCGCCAAGCACGCAGAAATGCGCGATACATTGGCTGCGGGACCCAAGGTGGCGGGTCAGCAGGTGCGCGTAGCCGTATCCGGCGAGCAGTGCCGCCTGGAAGAACACCATTGCGGTATTCCAGACGGACGGGGACCCGCCGAGCAGGGGCAGGACCATCTTCGTGAAGAGCGGCTGCATCCAGAACAAGAGCGCGGCCCCCACGAACATGGTTGCGGTGAACAGCCACAGTTGCACGTGCGCGGCGATGGCGGTCCTCCCGTTATTCATGCCGCGTCCGGCTGTCGTTGCACAGTGTTGGACAAATCAGAACAGCATCTCGCCTGCGAGGGCGAGCGCGAACCCGAGCACGGCGCCCAGTGGCGGGGCCCAGTGGCGCTCGAGCCAGGCCTGCGGCGCGATGTCCTGGAACGTGAGATAGAGAATGCCCCCGGACGCGAAAAGCATGATCGAACCGAGCAGCGCATCCTGATCGGCCAGCCAGAACCAGCCGACGACGCCGCACATCGGGCCGAGGAGGGCAAGCACGATCATCAGGCCCAGCGCCCGCGGACGGCTGAACTGACCGGAACCGAGTTCACGCCAGGCGTTGAAGCCCTCGGGGAGGTTCTGCAGGCCGATCAGGAGCGCAAGGAGGACAGCGCCTTCGGCGTTCGCCGCGAACATGCCGCCGAGCGCCAGCGACTCGGGCAGGAAGTCGGCCGCCATGGCGCTGAACTGGGGCGCGGATCGATGGTGCTCCGCCTGGATTCGGTCGAGTGCCATGAAGGCGATGCCCCCGGCAAGCAGCAGCGCGATGGCCGCGAGCGGACTTTGCAGGCGTTCGATCCCTTCCGGCACCAGCACCAGGGCGACGGCGCCCACCAGCACGCCGCCGCCGAAAGCGATGACGAAGTGGCGGAGTTCCTCTTCCAGCCACCGGGGCCGGATGTGCTCGATGTGCGCGAGCCCGGCACCAACGGGTATGCATGCGCCGGCCAGCGTGGTCCAGAGCAGCAATTCAAGGAAACGGTCGATCATTGCGGAAACCGACCAACAATCGCCGGCAATACGGTTACTCCACCAAGGCCGGTCGTGGTACTTCCACAACGCGCGAGCGTGAGACTACTACGCTCAGGGTGCTGCTCCAAGCAGGCTCCGGCTGCGGTTGACCTCGTCAGAAGGATTCTGCTGTCATAGCCTGCGCGGATGCCGCCGCGTACACGCGTTTTCAGAAGGTCTCACACCATGCCGATGATCCTCAACGAAGAGCAGAACATGCTCAAAGACACGGCGAAGGAGTTCTGCACCGAAAGGGCACCCATCGGCCAGCTCAGGAAGCTGCGTGACGATGCCGACGCCGACGGCTTTGATCGCGGCGTATGGGCGTCGATGGTGGAACTCGGCTGGGCGGGAATACCCTTTCCGGAACAGTTCGGGGGGCTTGACTTCGGCTACAAGGGGCTGGGGGTCGTCACGGAAGAGACAGGCCGCACGCTGGCGGCAAGTCCGTTGTTCGCAAGCGTCTGGGTATGCGGCACCGCGTTGAACATCGGTGGCAGCGACGCGCAGAAATCCGCGCTGCTGCCCCGGGTCGCATCCGGAGAACTGCTGCTGGCGCTTGCCTTGGAGGAGTCGCATCGCCACGACCCGTACGGCATAGGGATGACCGCGGAGCGCAAAGGCGATGGCTATGCCCTGACGGGGTCGAAGACCTTTGTTCTCGACGGGCACGTCGCCGACCGCCTCATCGTCGCGGCGCGCACTTCGGGCGCCAGCGGGGAACGGGACGGCATCACGCTGTTCCTGGTCGCACCTGACGCCCCAGGCGTCGAGATCACCCGGACGATCATGGTCGACAGTCGCAACGCCGCCAATATCGCCTTCACCAACGTTTCCGCAGGTGCCGATGACGTCGTCGGCGAAGTGGGGAAGGGAGCGGACGTGCTGGACCCAACCCTCGATATCGCCCGCATCGGCATCGCCGCGGAAATGCTGGGCTCGACCCAGGAGTGTTTCGACCGGACCATCGCGTACCTCAAGGAGCGCGAGCAGTTCGGTGTGCCGATCGGCTCGTTCCAGGCGCTCAAGCACCGCGCGGCCAACATGTTCTGCGAGATCGAGCTATCGAAATCCGTGGTGCTCGAAGCGTTGACGGCCCTCGACGAGAAACGCGACGGAGAGGAAGTGGCGAAGCTCGCGAGTCTCGCCAAGGCGAAGGTGGGCGATACCTTCCACACGGTTTCCCGCGAAGGCATCCAGATGCACGGCGGCATCGGCATGACCGACGAGTTCGACATCGGTTTCTTCATCAAGCGCTCGGCCGTGACCGAACAGACGTTTGGCGACGTCAACTACCACCGCAACCGCTACGGTGAGCTGGAAGGCTATTGAGTGCTTTGCACTTCAAGCACAATTTCAACAGGTTAAAGTGGTTTCCTGACCTGGACCATCGAATAGCGGAAGGCTGACCGCGACGCGGTCGGGCGCATCAGGGCCGTGTGAGGTCGAGTCCGAGAATCTCCACTTCGGCCGCAGCCCCGTACAGGCGCGCGGCTTTCTGCTGAAGTTCGTCAGGCGGCACGATGCTCGGCCACATGTCCTTCAGCGCCTCAATTCGGTCGGCGATCCGGCCGAGGACTTCGTCTGAGCCGTCGCTCCGGGCCCAGGACAGCGCGACTCTCGTGAACCCGTAAGCATCCTGGTATTCGTGGGCGTTCGAAAGCCTGCCGTCGACGATTCCGATCGCATACTCGGCCGCGGCTTCGCGCAACAGCGCGACAATGACGTCGACGAGCATTGCGGGGGAGGTCTCAACGGCGGCTTCGGCCCGCGCGATCGCGCCCGCAAGCGTCGCGTACGCCGCGCTGACGGCGGCGGCGTCCTCGCCTTGCGAGGCGAGGGCGTGTGCCGTGAGTTCGTCACCGAATCCGGTCGTGTTTCGAGCCGCGAGTTCGTTTTCCATGCCCGCATAGAGTTCGTCGGTCGGGTGCTTGGAGTGACTGCGTGCCGCGTCCAGTGCCTTGAGCCCGTAGAGTTCGTGGCCGACCAGCAGGTGGCCGCGCATCAGGCCGAGCCGCACGAGATACTCCGTATCGCTCAGGGCGGCTTGCACCCGGACGGCGGACGCCTGCTGCGCCGGGGCCTGTTCGGAGGGGGAGACCGCTTCGCCGCAACCCCATAGCCCGATGGGCAGAATGACGGCCACGGACCAGCGCGTCGGAACCATGCGTTGCTGCCGGCTCGTTGCCAGCCGGCTCATTGCCAGCCGGCCCTGTCGAAGGTCCTGACCGCCAGCGCCTGGTTGGCACCGAGCACCGAGGCGTTCACGGCGTCCTCCTTGAACGAGCCCAGTTGCGCGACCGGACCCGTTGGCTTGCCTACGACCGGATACTCGTTGTTGCCTTCGGCAAAGAGACGCTGCGCATAGTCGCTCGTCAGGTATTCGAGGAACCTGACCGCGTTGGCGCGGTTGGGGGCATGGCGCGCAACGCCGGCTCCGCTGATGTTGACATGGGCGCCGCGGTCTTCCTGGTTCGGAAACAGCACGCCGATGCCGTCGACCACGGCCTTGTCGGCGGGATCTTCGGATGCCATGAATCGGCCGATGTAGTAGGTGTTGGCGATGCTCACGTCGCACTCGCCGGCTGCCACCGCCCGCAACTGGGCCCGGTCGTTGCCCTGGGGCGGACGCCGGAAGTTGGCCACCACGCCGGCCGCCCATTGCTGCGCGGCATCTTCGCCATCGTGCTCGATCAGCGAACCGAGGAGCGACAGGTTGTAGATGTTCCCCGACGAGCGCATGCAGACCTTTTCGTGAAGGCGGGCATCGGCGAGATCCTCGTAGCGGCTGATGTCGTCCGGCAGGCCCTGCGCCTTGTTGTAGACGATCACGCGGGCGCGCTTCGACAGCCCGAACCACAGGCCGTCCGGCTGGCGAAGATGCGGGGGAACGCGCGCAGTCAGTACGTCGGAGTCGACGCTCTGGAACACGCCCTCGCGGGCCGCCCGCCAGAGCCGGCCGGCATCCACCGTGATGAGCATGTCCGCAGGACTGAACTCGGCTTCGTTGACGATCCGCTCGATGAGGCCGTCGCTCCCGCCCTCGATGAGGTTCACCTTGATGCCGGTGTCCTCGGTGAAGCGCTCGTAGAGCCTGAGATCCGTATCGTAGTGGCGGGCGGAATAGACGTTTACCACCTCCTGGCTGGATGAAGAGTCCGTCCCAGCCACCGCGCCGAAGGGGCAGGCAATGAGTAGGGAGACTGCTGCAGAAACGGGAAACACTCGCATACTGATAGTCATTCGCATTTGGTAGTGATTCTGATTCTAGTCCAACGATTGCTGAACGGGAACCGTTGATTATCGGTCTGGAGTGCCCGGAGACCCGTCAGCCCTCATGCGAGCGCGCTGTCCGGGAGGGCCGTGTCCCAGGATCGCCTATCCGTCGCTCGTCGCGTAGACGAAGGTACCTGACCGATCCAGACGCACGGTCACGGGATCCCCGACACTGATGCCGTCCCTGTCGTCGATGCTTGCGTGCAACGTGTGCCCGGCCGACTGGACCAGGACGAGGTAACGGTCCCCGAGGAAGCGTATGTCCTCGACCCGGCCGTGTGCGGCGGACGGTCCGGCGACCCTTTCCAGCGCGACCGCGTTCGGCCGTACCAGGACGTCCACGGTGTCGCCTGCCGAGGTGCCTTCGCACGACCGGTCGAGCCGCCCGAATGCCGTCGCCACGCCGCCTGGTTCCACCGTGCCCTCGAGGTGCTGCGCCTGCCCGAAGAGGCTGGCTACCGCCCGGCCTGCCGGCCGGTGCCAGATTTCATCCGGCGTCCCGACCTGGACGATGCGTCCGTTGTCCATTACCGCGATCCGGTCAGCCAGTTCAAGCGCCTCCTCGGGGTCGTGGGTCACGATCACCGTAATGCCGCCGGACTTCCGGAGCGCCCGGCGTGCATCCTCGCGCAGCTCCCGGCGCAGGGTGGCGTCCACGTTGGCGAATGGCTCGTCAAGCAGCACCGCGCGGGGAGCGGGGGCAAGTGCTCGAGCCAGGGCGACGCGTTGCTGTTGCCCACCGGAAAGCGTGTCGGGATAACGCCCGGAAAACTCGCCCAGGCCCACGGCATCGAGACTCGACTGCGCGACGGTTCGGCGTTGGGACGGATCCAGCGGGTGCAGGCCATAGGCGACGTTTTCCAGCGCGGTCTTGTGCGGGAAGAGCACCTGCTCCTGAAAGACGAGTCCCACCGGCCGGCGCTCCGGCGGCGTGGCCGTGCCGGGTCCGCTCAAGACGTCGCCGTCGAGAAGGATCTCGCCGGCCTGGATGCGCTCGAGACCCGCGGCCAGGCGCAACAGCGTGCTCTTGCCGCTGCCGGAAGCCCCGAGCAGGCAGGTGATTTCGCCCGGTTCGGCGGTGAACGTCGCTCGCTTGAGGACTTCATCGCGTCCAAAGCGGTGACTGACGCCCCGGAATTCCAAGCTCATGGCGCACGCAGTATACGCACACCGGCGGTTCCGCTACTTCTACGAAGCCGGGCCCGTTTTCTAGGACGTCAAGTATCTGGTTTTCCTGAGGCGTCGCGACGATGACGCGTATCACCAGTTTGCCGTTTCGACACTCCCGTCAGCGTCGAATTGGGGATTGTGGGGCGAAGCCGCCGAGGCATGGGATGCGAGGCTCCTGCCGATCCCGCAAACGCCATCAATTCCGTCCGACCCAAACCACCGATCGCCCACCCTCAAGCAGTCCGACGATCGGCAGCCTCGAATTCAACGGATCGCCTGGACCCTCAGGTGAACGCCTTCCCGTTGCTGGAGACAATCTATGATCTCGAACAGGTTGCGCGCGTGCGGATTTCCGGTCGCACTGAGCATGCGCATCAGGCTTTTTGGCGACTTACCCGTGAGTCCTCCGAGTTCGCCGAATCCGATAGTGGCATTGACGTAGTCCCGCAGCAGCGATTTGCCTGTCTCTACGTCGCTGGACAGCAGGCAGTCCACCGCCTCCGCGAGAAGCGCTTCGCGAAAAGCGGGATCGCGCTGGAGCCGCTCCCGCACCGTCACCTTGAAATCCCGGGTCAAAGCCATTCTCTCAATCCTCCTGACGCCTGCGTTGGTAGTTGCGCCATAGGCGCCTCGCCCTCTCAATGTCCGCTTGTTGGCGTCTCTTCGTGCCACCTCCGAGCAATATGATCAAGGTCTCACCGTCTCGCCCGAAGTAGATCCTATATCCCGGACCAGAGTCGATTCGGTACTCCAGAACTCCCGCCCCAACGCTCTTGGCGTTGGATACGATTCCTCGGCCTATTCGGTCCAAAGCGGCAGTGACCTTGATTGCCGCTTGACCATCGAGCCGGTTGAACCAACGTTCAAACGGGCGGCGACCTTGGGCATCAACGTACTCGGTGACTTGGACCACTCTCCAATGGTAACCGGAGCGTTACCAGATTAGTAGCCGCCCACGAACATCATTGAATGATGCGTTGAACACCCTGCTCACCCTCACTTCGCGTTGGAACCCGACCTTCGCTTTAGCCGCACTTCGCCTTGGACAGTGCTCCGACTGGCGCGATTCGGTGAACCTCGCGCCATGTTCGCGGGCGATCTGGTACGTCACGGCCGGTCTGGCAGCACAACGGCGGGCGCGCGCCTCTTTCGGATGATCACCAGCGATCCGCCCGGCGCGATGGCGCGCCCCGGACGCAAGCCGCTCTGGCCACTCGGAACCCGCCCGACCTTGCCGCCGCTGCGCCGGAAAGCCGCCACGTCGCGCCTAAGATTGGCCCGCAGGGCCTTGGCTTCAGCGTCCGTTCGGTATTCGTTGTTAATCGCGAGCGCGCCCCGATCCGCAGCGCCCTCTGGCGTGTGGCCTTGTAGGTTCGCCCGATCCGGACGGCCACCCCCGCAAGGCGGCACTCGAAGTCGGCGGCGGTAGCCCGTCGCTTGTGTCGGGCTGTAGAAACCCGTAGTCCTTCCTCGCGGTTCAGACGCACTGCTTCCAGTATCAAGCGGTCCTCGGGATCGGTCCAGCGCGGGCCTCTACCCATCGTCCCACGGTCGTTTAAGCCGCGTTACGCCAATGCTGCGCAGTCCATCGTCCACATCGAACGAGGCGTATTCGTCACGCTTGTCGACAATTGGCAAAGTGAATTCGTTCGGCAGTTTGGAGAAATACGGTCGCACCCCGTCGCCTTTGAAGAGCAGAAGATCGTGACGCCCCTTGTAGTCAGGCCCCCAAAGGATTTCGACCCGGTCGCGAAGTTCCTTCCATCCGCCGGAATTCATGCGCACCATGAGCCAATCAGAGCACCTCCGGCGACGTCTATCGTGCAATCGCCAACTATGCGTATACCTGGACGGTTCGTCGTTGCCACTGTGCGCGTGCTCGGCCATGCGGATACATCCGTAGGCAATCTCATGAAGGAATTCCACGCCGACCATTGGCAACTTCGCGCCTTGGCTCTTCTCGACGAGGTAGTAACGCCAATCGAATGAGCCGACGTCGTTGTTGCCCTTGCGATTGGGTTCCCCGTCGAGGTTGGCAAGAAACGCGTCCAGCGTCTCGAACGGGAACTTGCGCTGCCAGCCGATGGTTTCCCTGTAGTCGCTGTAGTACTCCCGAAGGAGGTTCTGATCGTCTGGATCATCAAATTTCTGGAACAGCATGGTCAACGAGTGCATGGGATGGACGGTCTTACCGCGAAGGTGCAGGAGGGCCTTGAACGACTCCTCGACTAGGAAGTACCCCGCGACAACATACCCCCATGCTTGCGCCTCATTGTGACCGGGAAATGCATCTGGTTTGATCGGGCATTGCGCGTACTTCTCCTTCTCCTTCCTCAATGCCGTGTCCAGCCAACCCGTCATCCACAATGGGTCCTTGAAGTCGATGGTCTTTTTCGCCATGGGTTTCCTCTGCGTCTTTTTGCCGGCCGAAACTTGCGAGCGCTGGAAAGCATATGCAGTACACGAACACCCATCGACCGAGAGGATCGAGTCTCTAGCCATCGTCATCCGCCAGCAGCCCGGATGTAGCCAGCGCCTCGCTTATCTGCATGGCGCCAGCGACCAGGTTCCTGAACGATGAAGCGCGGCCAGCGATGTCGAGCGCGTAGTTGTCGAACCTGAGTTTCACTTCCGTCTCAAGCCGCGTGGTCAATTCCGTTTCGAGTATCCGCGCGAGGGGCAGCACGGTCATCATGTGGAAGTGCCTCAACGCCCCAGGTCGACTAGTGGGATGTAGTAACACGATCTCCCATTCGAATCGACATCGAACTCCACACCATACCTGCAAAACATGTCCGCAACGTACTGCCTCCGAACCGCGTTCTGCCCGTCACTGAGACGTTGGTCGCGGCATCCGATCAAAGCCATCTGGAACCTCCTAACACCTACGTCATGGTAACTCGATGTGAGCAGACGTCATCCCGGATCACGCCATCACGCGGCCCTGAATCCCCGCCGCTGGCAGGCCGCGCGGCAGGCATGCTTCGACCGGGGACGGCTGGCGCTGCCAGCGGTGCGGGGCCGCCGGGCGGCTCGAAGCTCACCATGTCGTCGAGCTGCGGGACGGCGGCGATCCGTACGCTGTGGCGAACCTGCGAACGCGCTGCAGGGCTTGCCACATCCGGGAGCATGCCCCCCGCGAAGCCCCGCCGAGGAGGCGTGGGCGGCGCTGGTGAGGGAGTTAGTTGGTAACAACTAGCAGTTCAATCAGAGTTATTGGATCGAACATCGGAGACGAGCGTTCTCGGGTGCTTTCGGCGAGGGGTATTGTAAGCAGCTATCGTCGTAACGATGAACATGAAGGCAAATATGATCGGTAGCATTACAGACTTGATGAATTGTTTGACTGGTCCCGGGGGACTGTCATCTTTCTTGAGCAGCTCAAGCAATTCAGGGTAGCCCAGCACGGGTGCCATAAGTAAAACAAGGGCACCTCCGAAGAACGCTACAAGGCACCACGGCATAACGCGGTTCAATACACGGGTCACTGGTTGATCATCCATATCGACGCCTCCTCGGCTCCGGGGACCCCCAGACAACCCTTTCACGGTACCAACGAGGGTTGGTCGCAGTTGTTGTCCATCGTGAATTACATGGAGTACTAAACCGTCTCGCGGATTCAGATAGTCGTACGTCAGTTCCAGTTCATTGGGCTTTTCCTCGCGCGCCTTCACGGCGACCTGGTTCGCCTCATTCGTCGTGTCGCTGATCGCATGGACGAGTATTTTCGAGCCTTGATCGAAACGCGCACGGAGGGGATCATCCGGCACAATGTCCTCTCCTCTCAGGACTTCCGTACCCGCGTTCCAGACGACTACGGTGGTCCTTGCGAGTCTCTCGACCTCCTCGCCCTGAAAGGTCATTACAGCCTCGGGCGGCAGCGGAACACTCTCCTTCTCAAAATAGCGGGTCGATCCCGTCTGGTATTCGAGCTTCAATCGCTTTCGCGGATGGAAATACGCCCACAGGGCGAAGGCGAGTGCTACAGGAGAAAACCAGGCAAGCACGTGAAGAAGGTCCAAATCGCGAGTACCCCCGGTAGACGATCAGGTGCGGCAACCCTACAGAATGTCAACGGAAAACGAAAACGTGCCCGCAACCCATTGACCGACAATGGCAGTTTCGGCAGGGCGGGGGACTTGTGGCGTTTGCTGGAACGCTTCTGCATGCCATGATCGCTGGTGAAAGCCGGTTGCATCGGGCGTGAACAAGCCTTCCCGCAATTCGTTTGACGGGTCGGCCTGTTCGCGCATCTGATCGCCGGAGCCAAGCTCGGAGCATCAGGGCGGCGGCGTTGGGATATGCCCTCGCTGCTAGCGCCGCTTCTCCCGCATACCGGGACACACCCTAGTCGGCGCGATTCAGGGGCGGGGGCTCTCGCGCATGCCGCGTCCTGATCCAGTTCCAGTGCCCGCTATGGTGCTTCCACCGCATGGTACGGGCTTCTCTCGGCCTGCCGCCACTGGCACCGCCTTTCGGCGCTGACCGAGAGCGTCAAGTTCTGAGAACCGCACCCGGCTGGAATCCCCCAGCAGGCTATAGGCAGTTCGGTTGCGTGATGGAACTGGATCGGGGAGAATTCATCCCGCGATTGGGGTCCATCAAACCAAACGAATCGCCGCACCGGGGCGGCTGCTCACCGCGCCCGGCGACCCCCACCATACCCGCAAGACCCGCCCGGAAAAACATTTGACCGGGCGCGGTTTCGCCGCCGACATGAAGAGAATTCATGTTGTCCGGAAAGGACTCAAAAAGGGCCAAAAAAGGGGAATTTGGTCGCCGAAACACTCTTGCGCGAACCGATCCGGGAATGGAAAATGTCCTTATTGTCAATCACTTGACGTACATTTTGGTTGCGGCTAGCTTCTTCCGGTGAGTCGCGCCACAATCGAAGGACTCTTTTCTTCAACGGCACGGATGAACCGAACCTGGACCATCGGCTCGTGGCTGGTCGCGTCACTGGTTGGCGCACCGCTGCTGGTTGTGCTGTGGGCGCTCCTTGCCCAGCCGAGCGAGAACTGGCCGCACCTGCGGGAAACCGTTCTTGCTGGCTATGTGGTCAATACCGTGGTGCTGGCGGTCGCCGTGGGTTTCCTGAGCGCGGTCATGGGTATTGCCTGTGCGTGGACCGTGGCGACACGGGATTTCCCGGGCAAGCGGATCCTGTCGTGGGCACTGGTGCTGCCGCTCGCGGCGCCGGCGTACGTGGTGGCATACGTCTATACCGACCTGCTCGAGTTCGCGGGGCCCGTGCAGACGGCGCTGCGTGCTGTGACGGGACTGGAAGGCGGCGATTACCGTTTCCCGCCGATCCGCTCGCTGGGCGGCGCGGCCCTGATGCTGAGCCTCGTGCTGTATCCCTACGTCTACCTGCTTGCGCGAACGAACTTCGAGACGCAGGCGGCGTCTCTTGTCGACGCGGCCCGCGTGCTTGGCGCGGGTTCGACGCGGGCGTTCTTCACCGTGGCCCTGCCGGCCTCCCGTCCGGTCATCGCGGGCGGCGTGGCGCTGGCGATGATGGAGACGGTGGCCGACTACGGCGTCGTCGAGTATTTCGGCGTATCGACTTTCACGACGGGCATTTTCAGGACCTGGTTCGCGCTCGGAGATCGCGCGGCGGCACTGCAACTCGCCGGCTGGCTGTTTCTGGCGGTCGCGGTCCTGATCGTTGCCGAACAGGGGGCGCGGCGGGGCGGGTACGGCAACCCGATCGCCCGCACGGCACCGCCAGTCCCGAAACGCCTGGAGGGGTTCCGCGCGCTCCTCGCCACCGTTGGCTGCGCCTTGCCATTGATCCTCGGCCTCATCGTGCCGCTCATCGTCCTGGCACGCTATGCGATTCTGGTTGGCGACCCGCTCCTCGGCCGCGGCTTCGCGGATTTCGCCGGCGCGACGTTCGGCGTTGCGGGCACGGCTGCGGTGCTCGCGACGCTCCTTGCTCTCGGACTGGCCTATGGCGCGCGGCTGGACCCGCGGCCCGCAAACCGGTATGCGCTGCGTTTCGCAACCCTGGGATATGCCTTGCCCGGGGCGGTGGTCGCCGTCGGCGTCCTGGTGCCCCTCACAGCGCTGGACAAGTCCCTGGCGCGATTCCTGAACACCCAGTTTGACCTCGGCGTGGGGCTTCTGATGACCGGCACGGCGGCGGCACTGGTGTTCGCGTACCTGGTCAGGTTCCTGACGGTTGCCTACAACGCCTGCCAGGGCGGTCTCGAGAAAGTCAGCCGTCGCCTGGACGATGCCGCGAGGGTCCTCGGCGCACATCCCGGCAGGGTGCTGCGCGACATCCACTTTCCGCTCATGCGAGGGGCCGTCGCGAGTGCTGTGTTGCTGGTCTTCATCGACGTGACGAAAGAACTTCCCGCAACGCTGATCCTGCGTCCGTTCAACTTCGAAACGCTGGCGACACGGGTCTATCGGCTCGCTTCGGACGAACGCCTGGCGGAAGCGTCTACGGCGGCATTGACCATCGTGGCCCTGGGCCTGTTTCCAGCCGTGCTTCTCGGTGTATCCACCTGGCGCTCGCGCGATAGGATATCCGGATGATCTCTACGCAACCGGATGGCATCGAGGCCCAGCTCGCTGCGATGCGCTTCGACAACCGCTTCGCTGGTGAACTGCCGGCGGATCCCGAACCTGCCAATTTCCGCCGGCAGGTGGCGGGCGCCTGTTATTCACGGGTCGATCCGAAGCCTGTGTCGCGTCCGAGTCTGATCGGTTGGTCGCCGGAAGTCGCAACGCTGCTGGATCTGCCGGCCGACCCGGGCGATGGCGAGTCGCTTGCGGAAGTGTTCGTGGGTAACCGTGTGCTGCCGGGCATGCTCCCGATCGCCACGTGCTACGGCGGACACCAGTTCGGCCACTGGGCCGGCCAGCTCGGAGACGGGCGGGCGATCAACCTGGGCGAGATCGTGAACACGCGGGGCGAGCGCTGGACGCTGCAGCTCAAGGGAGCGGGTCCGACGCCGTATTCGCGAACCGCCGATGGCCTGGCGGTGCTGCGCTCGTCGCTACGGGAGTTCCTTTGCAGCGAGGCCATGTTCCACCTGGGCGTGCCGACGACACGTGCGCTGTCGCTCGTGCTGACCGGCGAGGAGGTCGTGCGCGACATCCTCTACGACGGCCATCCCGCGCCCGAGCCTGGCGCCGTGGTGTGCCGGGTCGCGCCTTCGTTCACCCGCTTCGGACACTTCGAGATCCTGGCCGCGAGGCACGATGTCGAACTGATGCGGCAGTTGCTGGACTTCACCATCGCCACCGACTTCCCCCATGTCCGCCACGCGGAACCGAAGCGCCGGTATCTCGAATGGTTCGACGAGGTCACGGCGCTGACCGCGGACATGATCGCGCACTGGATGCGGGTCGGCTTCGTCCATGGCGTCATGAACACCGACAACATGTCGGTGCTCGGTCTCACCATCGACTACGGTCCCTATGGGTGGCTGGAGGACTACGACCCGGACTGGACACCGAATACCACCGATGCCGGTACCCGGCGCTACCGCTTCGGCCAGCAGCCGGCCGTGGCGCAGTGGAACCTGCTGCAACTCGCGAACGCGATCTACCCGGTGATCGGCGAGGCGGATCCGCTGAACGAGGCCCTGGGCGGATTCGCGAAGCGCTATACCGAGGCCGCGCAGTCGATGACCGCCGCGAAACTCGGCCTTGCGCGCTTCATTCCGGAGCACGACGAAGCACTGTCCGCGGAACTGTTCGCGCTGCTGGGCGCTGTCGAGACCGACATGACACTGTTCTTCCGCAACCTGGCGAAGGTCGATCCGGACGATCCCGTGAGCGAACCTCTCGCCGAGGCGTACTACCAGCCGTCGCAGCTTGACGCGGCATACCGGGCGCGACTCGCCGCGTGGCTCTCGGACTATGCCAGGCGCGTGCAACTCGACGGATGCCCCGACGAGGTCCGCAACGAGCGGATGAACGCCGTCAACCCGCGTTTCGTGCTGCGCAACTACCTGGCGCAGTTGGCCATCGACAAGGCGGAGGAGGGCGACTACTCCATGATCGGGGAGTTGCTCGCCGTGCTGCGCAACCCCTATGCCGATCAGCCGGGGCAGGAAGCGTTTGCCGAAAAGCGGCCGGACTGGGCACGCCACCGGCCCGGCTGTTCGATGCTCTCCTGCAGTTCGTGACTGCGCCGACTCAGGTGATCAGGCGCGTAGCGTAGGCGATCGAGCCTGGGGTGAGCCTGCGCCGCCTTGCGAAATACGATGCCGCTTCGGCGGGCGGTTCCCTCGAGGTCTGCCAGGAGTTAAGGCCGTCGTACCAGGTCAGGAGCAGCATGCGGCCGCGCACCTCGGAGCGGTCGCGCTGGCAGAAGAGCGCCTGCGCTTCGGCCCGGTAGTCTCCGGAACCTTCGAAGGTCTGCCACGCACGGGCGGACAGCGAAGCGATCTCCTCGACGTCGGCGTGCGCGACATCGAGGAAGCGGAACACGTAGAGGCCCTCGCGCGTCAACGGTGCGGTGCTCGTCGGCCGCGCCGTGGGTTTCAGCATCAGCGCGTCGACCCGGTCCACATCGAGGCGGCGGGCCGTTTCGATGGACTCGGTTACGGCATCGTCGCTGCCCACGGTGACGGCGATCAGTTCGTTGGCCCCGATGCCGAAGAGGCCGTGGAAAGCGCCCCAGATCTGCTGCGGAGCGAGCTGGTTGGTCAGCGACTCGTGCAGGCGCTGCCAACCACCCTGGTGTGCGGTGAGCCGGAGAAATGCAAACGTATCGGCCATGGCTGTTCCATCGCGGGCGGGGCGGTGATCGTATCAGGTTGACCGGTCTCGGTGCCCCAGGCGGTCGTCGCGATGCCACGCCGTGATAGGCTCCCGCGCGCCTGAGCTTGAGAGGAATGTCATGAACGGTGCGGAGAGCCTGGTACGGACCCTGGCGGCACATGACGTGGCCGTGTGCTTCGCCAATCCCGGAACCTCCGAGATGCACCTCGTGCAGGCCATCGACGCGACCGGCGTGATGCGCAGCGTGCTGTGCCTGTTCGAGGGGGTGTGCACCGGCGCCGCCGACGGTTATGCACGCATGGCGGGCAAACCGGCCATGACGCTGCTGCACCTGGGCGCGGGTCTCGGCAACGGCATCGCGAACCTGCACAACTGTCGGCGCGGCGGCGCGCCGCTGCTCAACGTCGTGGGGGACCACGCGATCCACCACGTGGCCTACGACGCGCCGCTGACATCCGACATCGAAGCCGTCGCGAAACCCGTGTCCGCGTGGATCAGGACCGCGCGGACCCCGGAGGGCTTGGGTCTCGACGCGGTCGATGCGGTGCGTGCGGCAAGGTCGCCGAACCCGCAGCCCAAAGGGGGTATTGCGACCCTGATCGTTCCCGCGGACTGCGCGTGGGGAGCAGGCCGCGCACGGGATCGGGTTCCTGCTTTCGAGGATTCCATCCGGCCGTCCCGGGTCAGCGCGGATGTCATTGCGTCGGTTGTCCCGCAACTCGACGAGGACACCCTGATCCTGATCGATGGAGATGGACTCACCGAGGACGGAATTCGCCAGGCGGGCCGAATTGCGGCTGCCCGGGGCTCGAGGCTCGGCAGTACCACGTTTCCGGCGCGGGCCGAGGCGGGTCCGGACCTGCCGCTCGTGCATCGCCTGCCGTATTTTCCGGAGCAGGTCACCGATGCGCTGAAGTCCGTGAAGACACTGGTCCTCGCGGGAGCGCAGCGGCCGGTGAGCTTCTTCGCCTACCAGGGTCTCCCCAGCGACCTCGTTCCCGAGGGCTGCGAGGTGGTCCGTCTCGCCCACCGCCACGAGGACGTCACGCAGGCGCTGACAGATGTCGCCGATGCGCTGGATGCACCGTCGATGCCCGGTCCGGACGGCGCGCGGCCGGAGATTCCATCGGGCCGGCTGTCGAGGGGCAATGTGGCTGCGATTCTGACGGCCCGCGCGCCCCAGGGCAGCATCATGGCGTCCGATTCAGGCGGAGGTGGCGCGGCCTTTCCGCTCATGCAGCGTTGCGTGCGCCATAGCTGGCTCAACCTGACGGGCGGCTCCATTGGCGACGGCGGGCCGGTGGCGGTCGGTGCCGCGGCCGCGTGTCCCGACCGGCAGGTATTCGCGCTGGTCGGGGACGGAGGCGCCATGTACACGCTCCAGTACCTGTGGACGGCGGCGCGCGAGAATCTCAACATCGTGACCGTGATCTATTCGAACCGCCAGTACAACATCCTGGAAGTGGAGTACCGGCGGATGGGCGTCAACGACATAGGTGCCGCGGCGGCGAGCATGTTCGACCTGTCCAACCCGGAAATCGACTGGGTGGGCCTGGCAGCGGCCCAGGGAGTACCCGGGTCCCGCGCGGCCGATTGCGAGGGGTTCGACGCAGCGCTTGGCCGCGCGCTTGCAGAGGACGGTCCCTACCTGATCGAAGCGGTGCTCTGAGAGCCTTCAGCCGGGGAATGTTCCCCGGCCGCTGATGCGTAGGGAAGTGTCGGCGATCCCCCAGTCGGTGGATGCGTACTTCCATGGAAGAGCCTTCAGCCGGGGAATGTTCCCGGGCCGCTGACGCGTAGGGAAGTGTCGGCGATCCTCCAGTCGGTGGATGCGTACTTTCATGAAAGGAGCCTTCAGCCGGGGAATGTTCCCGGGCCGCTGACGCGTAGGGAAGTGTCGGCGATCCCCCAGTCGGTGGATGCGTACTCCCATGCAAGCCTGCCATCAACGCATTTCCACGCCGCCGGCGACGTTCAGGGCAATGCCCGTGACATTCGGCGCCGTCGCCAGGAAAACGGCCGCCTGGCCCATGTCCTCCGCGGTCTGCGGCCTGCCAAGCGGAATGCGTTCGCTCATGCGCCTCTCGAAAGCTCCGGCGCCCTGGTCCGCCATGAGGTGATCCAGCCACATGGCGGTTCCGACCATTCCCGGGCATAGCGCGTTGACGCGGATGCCGTCGGGCGCGAGTTCCAGGGCGAACGATTGCGTGACGCCGATCGCGGCGAACTTCGAGCCGGCGTAAGCGGCGATGAACGGCCCGCCTCGCTTGCCCGAGACGGAAGACGTGTTGACGATCGCGGCGTCGGGGGAGGCGCGCAGCGCTTCCAGGGCGGCCTGCGTCATCAGGAAGATGCCCCTGACGTTAACGGCAAAGATCCGGTCCCACTGGGCTTGTGTGAAGGCATCGATGCGGCCGGTGTCGATGACGCCGGCGTTGTTGACCAGCACGTCGAGGCGCCCGAACGCGTTGACGGTGGCCGCTACCGCGGATGCGCAGGAATCGGCCCGGGTCACGTCCACGGGCGTGCAGCGCACGTTCCCGAACTCCGAGAGTTCGTCCACCGTGGCGTCCATCTCGGTCGCGGTCGCGAGCCGGTAATTCCAGTCCTTTCCCGGCTCCGGGGAAGTGTCGAGATCAGCGATCATGACCCGGTGCCCGGCCTCGAGAAAACTCTTCGCAATACCCTTGCCGATACCGCGTGCGCCGCCGGTGATGAGCACGGTTCGTTGATCCGTCATGGAGAGCCTTCGGGGAGGAGGGTGGGCGGAGGATTATATGGCGGGCGCATTGCGCGACAAGCGGCCACCTGTCCTGCAATTGAATCGCCTCCGTCTTCGCCGTTACACTCGCCGGCTATCTCGAAGCAACCACTCCACCAGGGAATACCAGATGGCAATTCAGGAAGGCGACAAACTCCCCGAGGCGACTGTGCATACGATTCGTGACGGAATGCCGGCGCCGGTCAGTACAGGCGAGCTGTTCGGCGGCAAGAAGGTCGTATTGTTTGCGGTGCCGGGAGCGTTTACGCCGACGTGTTCGGAACAGCATTTGCCCGGCTACGTTGCCAATGCGGACGCCATAAGGGAGAAGGGCGTGGACAGCATCGTCTGTGTCGCGGTCAACGATCCGTTCGTCATGGACGCGTGGAGCCAGGACCGCGGCGCCGGGGATCTCACCATGGCGAGCGACGGCAACGGGGATTTCACCAGGGCCCTGGGCCTCGAGATGGACGGCAGGGGCTTCGGTCTCGGGACGCGCTCGCAGCGCTACGCCATGATCGTCGAGGACGGCACGGTCACCACGTTGGCGGTGGAGGGTCCCGGCGAGTTCGACGTGAGCAGGGCGGAAGCCATCCTCGAAGCGCTGTAGGTGGCGTTTCCCAGCGGGCCGGCTGGAGGGTCGTCGGCTCGCTACGGAGCCTTCAGCCGGGGAATGCTCCCCGACCGCTGGTGCGCAAGGAAGTGCTGGCATTTCCCCATCGGCGGGTGCGTACTACCGTGGAAGCCTATTGGGAACCGTGCTCCGCCTTTTCCGGGTTGCGTGCCAACTCGTCGTCCTGGATGCAATGCCACTCCCCCGAATCTCCATCCTCCTGGCAGAACCAGTCTGTTTCGTCGTCGGATGACGCAGGCGCCTCACCGCTCGCGGTGGATCCGGAGCGGCATCCCGATAGGGCTACCAGGGAGAGCGCCAGCATCAGGGCAAGCTTGACAGGGGCTGTCGGCATGGCGCGCTACTTTGCCGGTCACCAGGTCATCTGTCAAAGGTCAGTGCGTCGCCTGTTGAGAACAAGGTCGGTGCGTCGCCGTGCCCGCTGCGGCATCGCCGGGACCTGCGTGCCTCCGGGTACCGAATTGTGAGCGAGGCGATTCCTGCAACAGCCTCTGCGGCGGAGCGGAGCACGCTATCGCCGCGAGAACTCGGCCGACTTGTACTGCGGACGTGGCCGTACATGCGGCCGCAGCTTCGGCATCTCGTCGCCTGGATCGTGGCGCGCTATGCCCTTGAACTCGTTTTCATCGTATCGACCCTGATCGCGTACGACCTGTTCAACAACAAGATCCTGCTGGGCGAGAAGCTGCAACATGACCAGGCGGTGCTGTTGCAGTTGGACGAAAGCTATGTCCGAGCGCCGGATACCGAGGGCGTGGACCTGGTGGACGAAGTGGCGTCCGCCCGCGATGAAGGGTTCGAGGATGCGGACAGCGCAGAGTCGGTAGCCGAAGCGCCGTTCGACCCCGCGGTAACGATGAACGCCGAACAGCGGCGCGTGGTCCGGAATCGGCTGGGCGCGGTGTTCGCGTTCACGGCGTTGGTGTTCTTCATGCTCGGCCCAACGATCGACTATTACCGCACGTGGATCCTGCAAAGGGTGAACCAGTACCTGCGGGTGACGATGATGGAGCGTGCCGAACATCTTTCATTGCGATATCACAGCCACGCCCGCACCGGCGATGCCATCTATCGCATCTACCAGGACAGCGCGATGATCACGAGCATCATTGAGCGGGCCGTACTTGAGCCGGTGGTCGCGATCGGGCAGGTGGTGTTCAGCTTCCTGGTCATCTGGCTATTCAGTCCGATCCTGGGTGGCCTGTACCTGGCGGGGATGCTGCCGGTCCTTGTGCTCGTGGCCTGGTTTACGCCCCGGTTGCAGATACGGTCCCGCCGCGCCCGAACGACGAATAGCGCGCTCACTTCGAGGATCCAGGAGGCTTTCGCTGCGATCCGCATCATCAAGGCGAACCGGGCCGAGCGCGTGATGGCTTCACGTTTCGACGAGGACTCCCGGCGGGCGTTGGATGCGGCCTTCTGGCTGCGCACGGAGTTCATCCTCATGCGAGTGCTGGTCATCGTCATCACCGGCGCCCTGATCATCGGCGCGCAGTACCTGATGGCTGGCTGGACGATTGCCGAAACGCCGACTTTCCTTGCGGGGGCCGTGGCGCTGGTCGGGTTCTCGGCCTGGAACCTTGGCGCCTTCCAAGCGGCAGGCAGCCGGATGGGAGAATACGTCGAGAACGGCTCGCACCTGATCGGCATGTGGGGCGTGATTCAGGACATGGGGGTTGGCCTCGACCGCGCGTTCTTTCTACTCGACCTGAAGCCGGACATCGTCGACGCCGACGATGCCGTACCGCTGCCCGCGCCGATCCGGGAGATCCGGTTTGAACGCGTGGCGTTCGGCTACGACCCGGCGCAGCCTGTACTCGGCGGGATCGATCTCAAGGCGGAAACAGGCACCATCACCGCCATCGTCGGTGGCACCGGTTCGGGCAAATCGACCCTGATGTCGCTGTTGTTGCGGCTCTACGACCCCGACGCGGGGACGATTCGCATCAATGGCGTGCCTCTCCCGGATATACGGATGGAAAGCCTGCGTGCGGGGGTCGCCATCGCCCTGCAGCAGAACACGCTCTTCGCCACCACGGTGGCGGACAACATCGCCTACGCCGAGGCGGACGCGAGCCGCCAGGCGATCGAGTCCGCGGCGAGGGTCGCCTGCGCGGACGCCTTCATTCGGGAGATGGCGCAGGGTTACGACACGGAACTCGGAGAGCGCGGCGGCAAACTGTCCACCGGCCAGCGCCAGCGCCTGTCCATTGCCAGGGCCATCGTCCGGGACACGCCGATCCTCATCCTCGATGAACCCACCGCGTCGCTCGATGCCCAGACCGAGCACGCGGTGCTCGAGAACCTGTCGGAATGGGGGCGCGAGCGGATCGTATTTCTCATCACCCATCGCCTGTCCACGATTCGCAATGCCGACCAGATCGCGTTTCTCGAAGAGGGCGAGATCCGTGAACTCGGTGACCATGCATCGTTGATGTCGATCCCGGATGGCCGCTACAGGCGCTTTGTCAACGCGGAAGTGGAAGTTGATACGCAGGGGTTGCCGGAATGAGCGACGTCGCCGCCCAGGATACGTCGAATACCTACTTCGACGACCGTCTTGACACGCGCACCAGGATCACCAACCTCGAAGTGGCAGGGATCCTGTGGCGAGCGCTGAAACTCGTCTCCGCGGCGCGCGGTCTGTTCCTGGGCAAAATAACCTTGAGCTTCATTGCCCTGATCCCGGGCCTGTACCTGTCGTGGCTCGCGAAGATCATCATCGACCAGGTCCTGCTGCAACAGCCGTTCGATCAGACGGAGGTGCCTTTCCCGCCGCATGTCGCGCCGTTTGTCGATGCCATTGCGGATCTGTCGCCCATGGGGATCATGGCCGCGGTCACCGGTCTTCTCTTCGTTTTGCTCATCCTCTTTGGCCGCGAGGAGACGGCGGCGTCATTTTCCCAGGGCGAGGACAGCGCGACCCAATCCGAGAACGACATCAGCCGGGGCGGCAGCGGTACATCCGGCATCTTCGGCATCATCGAGACACTGGTCCACATTCGCATTTCGCAGCGTCTGACAAACCGCCTGCGCACCGATCTGTTTCGGCGCATGGGGCGGCTGCCAATGACGGTGCTCGACAACCACCGCATCGGGGACGCCGTGTATCGCGTCATGTACGACGCGCCGATGCTGCCGCAGATGTGCTACCGCGCCACGCTGGAACCGCTCTTTGCGCTCGTCGGCGCGGCGATTTCGCTGTACATGATCAGCTATTCCTATGGCGATATCGCACCGGAACTGGTCTGGGCGGCGTGTGCAGTGATTCCCGCGGGCCTCTTCATCACCGTGCCGTTCTCGGGGCTCGCACGACGCGTGCAGCAGGAGAGCCGCGCCGCCGGTGCCGCCACGACCAATGCCCTGGAGGAGAGTATGGGCAACGTTTCGGCGGTGCAGAGCCTGGGGGGGATGACGCGCGAGAAGGAACGGATCGATGCGCGGAGCCGCGAGTCATTCCGGCGCTACCGCTTCGTCAAGCTGGTGGAGATCATCGTCGGGTTCGCGGGCCTCGGCGCGCTGGCCGTGTTCGGCTTCTGGGCCTATGTCTTCATCACCGACCAGGTCATCGACGGGGTGCTCACGCCGGGCGACTGGGGCGTGTTGTTCGGCCTCGGCCTGTCGCTTGGATTCCCTGCGCTCAGCGTAGGTACGTTCTGGATCGAACTGCAGGGTAACGCAGCGGCTGTCAGGCGGGTGTTCTTCTTCATTGATCAGCCGGACGAGAATCGCGGTAGCGATGAGTCTCGTCTGGAGGCCTTCGCCGGCGCCGTGCGGATAGAGGGCGTCGACTTCACGTATCCGGATGGGCGGCAAGCGCTCAAGGGCATCGACCTGGAGCTTGAATCGGGGGAACTGGTCGCCATTGTCGGCCCCACGGGCGCGGGGAAGACCAGTCTCGCCTACCTCATCCCCGGATTCATTCGGCCGGACGCCGGCCGCGTGCTGTTCGACGGCCGGGACATCCAGGAGGTCGATGTGGATTCACTGCGCGACCAGGTCGCCTACGTGTTCCAGGAACACATGCTGATGTCGGAGTCCATCCGCGACAACCTCCTGATGGTCAAACCGGATGCGACCGACGCGGACATGCTTGAAGCGCTGGCGACTGCTGGCGCGCTGGAGTTCGTGCGCGCGCTGCCCGACGGTATCGACACGGTGCTCGGCCGGTCCGGCGATACCCTGTCAGTCGGCCAGAAGCAGCGGCTCTGCATCGCGCGTGGCCTGATCCGCAACACGCCCGTCCTGATACTGGACGAGCCGACCGCCGCCCTCGACCCGCAAACGGAAAACGCGCTGGTACGGGCTCTGCGAGACGCCAGCAAGGGGCGGCTGGTCATCGTCATCGCGCACCGCCTCTCCACCGTGCGCCGGGCGGACCGCATCGTCTTCTTGGAGGAAGGCGAGATCAGGGGCATCGGAAGCCACGAAGCGCTGATGGCGGACACCGCCAGCCGCTATCGGAGGTTTGTCGAGTTGCAGGGCGGCGGCCAATAGCCTGGATCGACACATGGGCGCGTCGTGTCAATCGATCCGCAAGTCTTCGAGTGGAGTGGCGGTAACGCGATCGTCCAGCGGGTAGGCGTTTGGCGCGCGGCAGATCACGGCAAGGTCGACGACGGAATCGGTGGGCAGCATCGCCGCCACCTTGCGCAGTACCGTGGCGTCGCGCGCCCGGGGCTGTTCGGTCCACTTTGCATCGGCGAGTCGGAATCGGCCCCCGCGGTGGAAGAGAAAGTCTGCTTCGCGGCTGCGGTCGCGCCAGAAATTCAACTGCCAGCGCCCGTACCGGTTCGACTGCGCGCGGCGAATCTCTGCGCATACAAGGGTTTCCCACAGAGGGCCGGCGAGGGGCGACGAGCGCAGGTCGTCCACCGTGTGGATGCCGCAGAGGAATGCCGCCAGGCCGGCATCGCGAAGGTAGAGCTTGGGCCTCTTGACCAGGGACACCGTCGGGTTGCCGTACCAGGTTTCGAGCAGCGCAAGTTGATGGGAAGCCTCCAGCACTGCCAGCCACGTCGCCGCGGTCGAACCGCTGATACCCACGTCCCGCGCGAGGTCGGCTCGGTTCAGTAGCTGCGCGGTGCGCAGCGCCGCTGCCCGCAGGAACCGTTCGTAGTCGCGCAGGCTTGAGACATGCAGGAGCTGGCGCAAGTCGCGCTCGAGATATGTTGCCACGTAGGATTGCAGAAACCCGCGCGAGTCTATATCCGCGTTGCCGTGAAGTTCCGGAAACCCCCCTCGTACCAGGAACTCTTCCACGCGGAGGTCGGGAAGTGCCGACTTCGCTTCCGCATAGGACAACGGTTCCAACTCCGTGATCTCGGCGCGCCCCGCGAGGGACTCGGACACCGAGCGCATCAGTCCGAACGGCTGCGATCCTGTCAGAATGAACGCGCCGGCCCGGTCACGATGCTCGTCGACGACGGCCTTCAGGTGCCTGAAGAGGCCTGGCGCGTACTGCACTTCATCGATAACGACGGGAGGCGGATGCCGCGCGAGGAAGGACCCCGGATCGTTTTCCGCCTGTTCCGCTTCGCTGGGCAAATCGAGCGTGACAAAGGAATGGCTCGGAAACAGGCGCCGGACGAGACTCGTCTTGCCTGTCTGACGCGCCCCCGTCAGCACCACTACAGGACGGGTCGCTGCCCGCTGCAGGAGCAGAGATTCGACATGACGTTCGATCCACATATGTCAAATTGTACGATTCGATCGAAGAATTTTCACTCTGTTGCGGTCCTGGTTCCGACAAGGGTTTGCGTTGACGGTGGTGATTGGTCAGAATGCGCCGAATTTTTGGGGACCTTGGCCATGTTGGCGACGCTCGAACAATTCGATCGCGTGCCTCGCATCCTCCGGCTCAATGTAGCCGGGCAGCCGGTGGACTGGATGCACTGGCGGGAAGCTGTGTGCGCCTATGCCAGGGACCTCGTCGTCTGGACCTGGGGCGATGCCATCCTGCGCCTGCGCGGTGGCCACTCGCGCGTCGATGGCACCCGGTCACTGCTCGATGTGCACAGCATCGTCGCCTGCCGGGGACGCATCGTCGAACCTTCCCGAAGCGTGCCACCCCTGACGAACGCCGCGCTGTTTCGGCGCGACCGGAACATATGCCTCTATTGCGGCGGTGAGTTCGTCGATTTCGAACTGACCCGGGATCACGTCGTGCCGCGTGCGCGCGGTGGCGAGGACCGATGGGACAACTGCGTTTCTGCCTGCAAGCGGTGCAACCACTTCAAGGGCAGCCGGCTGCCCCACGAGTGCGGCTTGGAGCTGATCGCGCTGCCTTACCTCCCGAACTTCGCGGAATACCTTGCGCTCACCAACGGGGGCAGGATTCTCGGCGACCAGATGGATCTCCTGAGGGCGCAGTTCGGCAAGGACAGCCGCCTGCTGGCGTAAGAGGCCCGGGCTGCCTGCTGGTCGGGCCCCTGCATGGACGGCTGGGTGCCGTCAACTCCTTACCGGGAGGCGTGGTCTGCCAGTATCCGGGCCATGCACGCGGTGACCCGTTTGCCAGTGGCGATGTCGAGGAACTCGTTCGGACCGTGCGCATTGGAGCCGGGACCAAGCAGACCCGTCACGACGAACTGCACATCGGGGTACCGGTCTCCCAACATCTTCATGAACGGTATGGTGCCGCCGGTGCCCATGGTCAGGGCGGGCTGACCGAAGAAGTCGCGGGAGGCGTTGTCGACCGACTCGCCGAGCCAGGGGGCCGTCGGTGGCGCGTGCCAACCCGTGTGGGCCGGATCGAGTTCGAATCGCACCTCGGCACCCGGCGGCGGATCATTTTCGAGTATCGCCTTGATGCGCTGCGAGGCTGATTCCGCATCGAGGCTCGGCGGCAGGCGAAAGACCAGCTTTGCGGAGGTGAACGGACGCAGCGTGTTGCCCGCATCGCTGATGCCGGGGGCGCCGCCGAGGCCAACGACGCCGAGGCTCGGTCCCCAGGTGTTGGCCTTGACGAGATCCGCCAGCCCGGAATCAGGCCGTGAAGCTGCCGTCCAGGGGAAGCGTTCGACCACGCCGGCTCCCAGGGTCCGGGCAACCTGTTCCGCCTGGCGGTGCACGTCCGGGGGAACTTCCACTTCAAGTTCGGGAATGGCCCCGGTCGTGGCGTCCTCCACGCGTTCGATCACCTGCCGCAAAAGGCGGAAACTCGACGGCACGATGCCGCCGGCGGCCCCGGAGTGCACGCCTTCGGAGAGCACGCTGACGGTAAGGGTGCCGGACAGCATGCCGCGCAGGGAGGTCGTTGCCCAGAGTCGGTCATAGTCTCCGCATTCGGCGTCGAGGCAGATGACAAGGTCGGGCGTGCCGATCCTGTCGCTCAGCGCCTCCATGTAGAAGGGCAGGTCGAAGCTCCCGCTCTCCTCGCATCCTTCGATCAGGACGATCGAGCGCGCATGGGGTATGCCCTGGCGCTGTGCGGCGGCTATGGCGGTGAGGCTCCCGAACATGGCGTATCCGTCGTCGGCGCCGCCGCGTCCATAGAGTCGGCCGTTGCGGATCACCGGCGTCCAGGGGGAAAGGCCTTCGTTCCAGCCGGTGAATTCGGGCTGCTTGTCGTAGTGTCCGTACCAGAGGATATTTCCCGGTGCGTCGCCTTCTATGTCAACTACGAGGGTAGGGGTGCGTCCTGGCAGGGTCACGACCTCGATCCGGGCACGTTCGACAGGGAACGACTCCGCCCACCGGCGCAACTGTTCCACGGCCTCGGCCATGTGGCCGCGGCTCTCCCAGTCCGGGTCGAACGCGGGCGACTTGTTGGGGATGCGAATGTAGTCCTCGAGCGCCGGGACGATTTCGTCGTCCCAGACCCTATCGACGAAGCTGTGCGTATCCAGGGTGTTCAAAGCGCGTTCACAGCGTATTCACAAGCGTAGCGTGCATCCCAACATGGCCCTCCGGCCGGGAGTCCCGTATCCGAACACGTCTTCATAGTCCCTATCTAACGCGTTTTCCATCTGCAGGTAAATCCTTGCGCGAGGGGAAACCTGGAAGTCCAGACCGGCATGCACGAGCTGGTAGGCATCCAGCGTCACCCGATTGGCCGGAAAACTGGAGAAGTCGTTGTCGTACTGTTCGCCGACGGCGGCGATGCCGAGATTGAACCGTAGCGACGGGGTGACGGTGCCGGCCAGGTCCACGCGGCCCTGGTGGCGTGGCCGGCGAATCTCGGCATCGTCCGCCTCCGAGGAGTCGACATAGGTGTAGTGGGCCGAGATTCGGTAGGGACCGAACGTATCGTGGTAGCCGACCTCAACACCACGCCGGTGGCTCTTTTCCGCGCGGTTCTCGGCGGTGAAACCACCGCGTGCAGGATCGAAAGCGAATCCGTTGATTTCGTCCGTCAACCTGTTGTCGAAGTAGGTGAAGGACAAGCGCCCCGTGGCGTACCCGGCTTCGTACTCGACGGACCGTTCCGGCTTGAGGTCGGGATTGCCTATGAACGTATTGGGCGAATACCCGTAGCGCTCCGTAAAGGTCGGGTTCTTGATGCCGGTTCCGACGTTAGCGAATACGCGGCCCGCGCCCAGCGCCCAGGCGATGCCGGCGTGGTAGGCAACGGAGTCGTCGAACTGATCGTTGGCGTCATGCCGGGCCGAAAGCGATGCGAGCATGTTGCGGGAGCGGTACTGGTATTCTGCGGCGACGCTGGCGGTCCGGGTGTCCTGCTCCTGGTTCGGATCACCGAACGGGGTCGCCTGTCCCCGCTGCGTGAAGCGCTGCCGCTCGAGTTCGGCGGTGGCGTTCAGCCGGTGAGCATCGGCAAGCGCGAAGTTGTTGCTGAACGTGATGGCCGCCTTCTCGCCGAAGGTCTCGGTCCGGCCCCTGGCTTCGATGTTCTCGTCTCCCGCGCGCGCACCGGTAATGGTCAGGCGCGGCTCCCAGAACCCCGTGCCGGGATGGATCGCTTCGAACTTCATGTAGCGTCGATCCGACACTGTGAGGTTGTCGCCGTCAGCGGGGGTATAGGCGGGGAAGGGTGTCGGATCGTACTCGACCTCCGCCTCCACGCCGCGAAACACCGCGCCGACTCTCCATGATCCCAGATCCTGGAAAAGGTTCGCGTGCAGCGTAGTGGCGCGATGTCCATCCTTTTCGTCGCCGATCCTCGCCAGGTTGTTGCCGTCGGTCGCGAAATGGCTGGCACTGAAAACCGCGTGTCCGCTTGCGTTGGAGCGCGATGCGGTGATGCTCGCATCCCGGGTTGCCATGCTTCCCCCCGCAGCGTCGACGGTGACGGCATTTTCTTTCGGTGTCGTATCGATGTAGATCAGTCCGGCCAGGGCATCGCTGCCCCAGATGGCACTTTGCGGACCGTTCATGATCTCCACGCGCCTCGCACCCGTCAGGTCGAGGGTGCCGAAGTTGTATTCGCCGCCGAGTGCTACGTTGTTCATCTCTATGCCGTCCAGCATGACCAGCACGTGGTTGGCCTCGGCGCCCCGGACGCGCGCCTGCGTCAGGCTGCCGCGGTTGCCGGCCGGGCTGAGGGCCACACCGGGCGCCGCACGCAGGATGTCTCCGGCATGGTGGGCGTGGCGGGCGTCGATGTTGTCGCCGGTCAGGATGGTCGGCTGCTGCGTGCTCGCACCGAGCCGGCTGGCGTAGACGACGATGGTTTCAAGTTCAGCCGCCTGCACCGGCCATTGCAGCGCCGCGGCAATAAGAAGCACAAGTCTTTTCACGGTATGTACCCCAGGTCGGTCCGCTCACCCCGCGCGGCGTGGAACATACGAACCTGGCCGGTCTCCGGACTCATGAGGTGGTGTAAACACCCGTCGCCGTAGCCTTCCCGTTGACGACAGTGGCTTGAAACGGCGACGTTGCACCCGATGGGGTGGCAAAACCTCGAATTACCGTTGCGGGGGCAGTGCCGGATTCGTACCGGCTTCCCGTACACCAGATTCGGGATGTCCAGTATAGCGGGAAGGCGCCGGACCAGGTTGCCCCGGGCAGACGCTATTGGAGGACTTTCCAGCGGGTTCCGGATGCAGAGTCTTCAAGTTCGATGCCGTTCGCGGCCAACTCGTCCCGGATGGCGTCGGCGCTCTCGAAGTCCCGCCTGCCGCGCGCGGCGGCGCGTTCTTCGATCTTCGCTTCGACCCAGCCGGGGTCCACGCCGGCCGCCTGCTGGAACCAGGCATTTGCGGGCGTGCCCAGGATGCCGAGCAGCCATCCCCCGGCGAGGAGCCGGTTGCGGGACGTTTCCACGCTCGCGGGATCGCTGGACCTGTGAATGTCCCCGGCGATACCGTGCATCGCCGCCAGTGCCTGCGGCGTATTGAGATCGTTTCTGAGCGCCGCGAGCACGGACTCGGGAAAGGCGTCGACGCCAGCGTTCCGGAAATCGGCGGACGTGGCCGACATGTTGCCGGGGGCATCCACCAGCGCCTGGTAAAGGCCGTTCAGGCTGGCGCGGGACTGGCGGATCAGGTCGTCGGACCACTCGAGGCTGCCGCGGTAGTGTCCGGAGAGCAGGGCGTAGCGCAGCACCTCTCCGGGATGCTCGGCCAGCAGCGATCGTATGGTCGCGATGTTGCCGAGGCTCTTCGACATCTTTTCGTCGCCCATCCGCAGCAGGCCGTTGTGCATCCAGTAGCGCACGTAGACCTCGTCGTCTTCCACGCACGTGCCCTGGGCGAGTTCGTTCTCGTGGTGCGGGAAGGTGAGGTCACTGCCGCCGCCGTGGATATCGATGCTCGGTCCCAGGTGCTTGCGAATCATCGCCGAGCACTCGATGTGCCATCCCGGCCGGCCGCGGCCCCAGGGGCTGTCCCAGCCGGGCAACTCGTCGCTCGACGGCTTCCAGAGCACGAAGTCCTTGGGGTCCCGCTTGTACGGAGCGACCTCCACGCGGGCGCCTTCGAGGATGTTCTCGAGGGATTGCTTGGACAGGCTTCCGTAGTTCGGGTCCGATGGCACGTGGAACAGCACGTGTCCCTCGGCCTCGTAGGCGTGGCCGCGGTCGATCAGCATGCCGATCATGTCGATGATCTCGCTGATGTGCTCGGTCGCGCGGGGCTCGACGTCGGGCTCGAGCACGCCGAGGGCTGTGATGTCGGCCCGGTATTCGTTGGCGAAACGATCGGCCAGTGCGCGGATCGGCTCTCCGTTGGCAAGTGCCGCCGCGTTGATCTTGTCGTCGATGTCCGTGATGTTGTGGACGTACTTGACGTGCTTGAAGTAGAGCCTCAGCACGCGCGCCAGGACATCGAACGCCACCTCGGGCAGGGCGTTGCCGATATGCGCCAGGTTGTAGACCGTGGGGCCGCAGACGTACATCGACACCGTGTCTGGTATGCGCGGTTCGAAACGCCGTTTGGTGCCGCTAAAGGTGTCGTGAATATGGATGTCCATGGGGTATTCCGCAGTGATTGGAGATTGCGGACAGGCGCCCGCAGAGAGGCTCAGGAGAGTTGGCCCGGACAAGCGCAATGTGCGGCGAAATGGAACATCGGGCGCGATTATCCCGCATTCGGGTCCCGCGCACTACTACGCCTGTCGACTAACGTGGCGTGCCGCTCCGGGCGTCATGGAAGACTGGAACGCGGACGTTGTACGAAAGCGGCGGAATCTGTGGCATCGTGGCCGAAGTCCGCGGAAGGGCCGCAATTCCAATGCCGACACGCGCGCGTACCGCCGCCATCTGGGCGCTGTTGTTCTGGGCGGCATGTCCCCTCGCGCAGACACTTTCCGCTGTCTTCGAGGCGGTGGACGGGTACAGGAACGCGATTGCCGCCGCCGAGGCCGGTGATACTCGCCGAGGGATCGAACTGGCGTTGGCAGCGATCGATGACCTGAGAGCCATGCTCCAGGCTGATGTCCCGGACGGTACGCTATCGGTCCTCGAGAGTCTTTCGGAACGCGATTTCGCTCGACTTGCCCAACTTCCGGGGGTGTTCGCCCAGCGCATCGAGGTTCTCGTGGTCAACCCCGAGCCTGACTTCTTTCTGGCACTCTCCGTGCGGGCCGGAGACGACGCCGACCGGAGATTCGCCTCTGCGCTGGCTGCCGCGTATCGCAACCCCAAGTGGCCTGTCTACGTCGAACCGCAGATAGACTACGCCGGTTGCACTGTATTCGACGAGGACAGGCTTGCATGGAAGTACGCATCCACCGACGGGGGGATCGCCTACACTTCCCTACGCGTCAGCGGTCGGGGAACATTCCCCGGCTGAAGGCTCCTTGAGACTTATCTCGCGTGGTCGGCCATGGAACGCGACTTTCCGGACCGCTACGTGTCGGCAGTGGCACGCGAAAAGGACCGGGTCGCGGAGAACATCACCAGGTCAACCTGCGCCTGTGGAGACAGGGCCTCCGTGGTTGAAGGTCTTAAGCGCATTGCGGCGGCCCTGTCACCGGCGGACCCGATCCTCGCCGCCGTCGAGGCACGTCTGGCCGCGATCAATGACGGACGGTCCAACATCCGCTTCCGATGCATTGCCCGATAGCGGGCGTGAACTAATAGTCGAGCCGGTACGCATCCCCGTCGCGGACGATCTTCCCGGCGGTCGGGCCCGAGAAGTGGGTGCCGATGATCAGCACGGGGCGGTCGGCGTAGCGCTCGACGAAGGTCTGGCGGGTCGCGGCGCTTTCCACCGGGTCAACGCAGGCGGTGCAGGACCACTCGGGATGCGCCAGTTGGCAGGGGTGGTGCATCAGGTCGCCGGTGATGACCGCTTCCTCGCCCCGTGATTCGATGTGTACGCTGACGTGTCCGGGGGTGTGTCCCGGCGTTGGCAGGAGGTGGACCTCCGAATTGATGCGATGGCCGGTGTCGACAAGGTCGGCGAGTCCCGCGTCCAGGATCGGCTGCACCGAATCGTCGATGATGTCGGCGTAGCGGCCGGCCCGGTCCGGCTCGCGCCAGTGGTTCCATTCCTCCTCGGCGAAGAGGTAGCGCGCGTTCACGAAAGTTGGCTGCCAGCGGTCCTCCACGAGGCGCGTGTTCCATCCCACGTGGTCGACGTGCATGTGGGTGCATAGCACGGTTTTGATGCCGTCCACCGCGAACCCCGCGTCGGAGAAATCACGCAGGAAATCGGACTGCATCATGTTCCAGCGCGGATATCCGCGCGGCTTGTCGTTGCCGATGCAGGTATCGACGACGATGGTCTGGTCGGGGCACTTGATGATCAGGCTGTGGAAGGAGAGAACGAGCTTGCGTTCAGCGTTGGTGAAGGGCGCAAGCCAGGGCAGGGCCTCCACCAGGTCGGACGGCGCCTGGGGCAGTATGTGGTTGCCGATGGTGGCCGACGTGAGTTCCACCACCCGGGTCACCGTGACGTCGCCAATGCGCCAGCGCAGGAAGTCCTGCATGTTCTTCCCTTGATCGTTTTAAGAAAACTATAGCAGGTGTGAATGGGCACTGAGATTGGATCGAACAAGCTGGTCTTGTCAAATTAAGTAGTATTTTGACAAGTCAATGCATAAACAAGCATTGTAAAATATCACTTACGTTGCTAAAACTTAGCTCTTTTGAAACTTGGGCGCGCTTTGGTTTCCGCCCCAGATGATGGGCCTGATTCGATGCAGAATTTCCTGAAAAGAAAAGAAATCAGCTATTTACAAGAGTGGGCCAGCCGTCGCGTGCACAAGCCTCTCGTGATTAGAGGTGCGAGGCAGGTTGGGAAGTCGACGTTGGTGCGCGAGTTCGCTCGACTGGCGGACATGCCGATGGTGGAGGTCAACTTCGAGCGCAATCCGGAGTTTCGCGAGGCCTTTACCGAGAAGGATCCGACGCGGGTTGTTTCCACTCTGTCCCTGCTAACCGCGAAGGAGATCACGCCTGCGGCCACGGTGCTGTTCCTTGACGAGATCCAGGCGGCGCCGGAGGCGTTGGTTGCGCTGCGGTATTTCCACGAGGAGATGCCCCAGTTACGTGTCGTGGCAGCGGGATCGCTGATGGAGTTCGCGCTCGCGGATGCGCGATTCTCGATGCCGGTGGGTCGGGTTGAGTACCTGCATTTGGGTCCCATGGAATTTGAGGACTTTCTCGAGGCTTCGGGAAATGCGGTGCTCGCTGCACATTTGCGAGACTTCTCGGTGTCGGACCTGTCTGAGGGCGAAAACGTGGCGTTCCCGGCGGCGGTGCATCGTAGATGCCTGGACTTGCTCCGGCAATACTGCGTGGTGGGCGGTCTCCCGGAGGCGGTCGCGGCATACGTAGATGCGGATACCAACGCTGGTGAGGTGTTTGCGCGAGTCGGCCGCGTGCAACAGGGTATCGTCTCCGCGTATAGGGATGATTTCCACAAATACGGCCATGGCCGCTTGAGAGATCGAATACAGCTGGTATTCGACAGGCTCCCGGCCATGGTGGGACGCAAGTTCAAGTACGTGCAGGTCAGCCGGGATCATCGGGCCGCCGAACTCTACGAGGCGCTGCGGCATCTTTGCCTGGCTGGCGTTGCCACCAGGATTCCGCACACGGCGGCTAACGGTGTGCCTCTGGCGGCCGAGGCCAACGAGCGTCATTTCAAATGCCTGTGCATGGATGTCGGCCTCATGTGCGGTGCGCTGCATCTCAATGTGCTCGATCTGGCCAAGGAGGACTTGACGTTGATCAATGGCGGTGCGCTTGCGGAACAGTTCGTTGGCCAGCATTTGCTTTTCAGCGGACCGCGCTACCAGGCGCCGTCGCTGTACTACTGGGTTCGGGAAGCCAGGAACGCGGCGGCCGAGATCGACTACCTGATGACGGCGGGACGGCGAATAGTGCCCGTTGAGATCAAGGCGGGAACGACGGGTTCGCTCCGCTCGTTGCACCAGTTCCTGCAAGAGAAACAGCGCGATTTCGGGCTTCGTTTCAATGCCGATGTGCCGAGCCTGCTGCGCGACGCAAAGCAGCTCTCGAACGGCACCGCAATCGACTATCACCTGTTGTCGCTGCCGATATACATGGCGGGTCAAGCGCGCAGACTCGTTGGCGAATTCGACCCGCAATGACCAGATCCCGTCAGTCGAGGTTCCCGTAGACCGCGCTTTCGAAGGCGAGGTATAGCGGCAGCGATTTCTCGTCCGCGAAAGGAAGGACCTGCGTCAGGCAGGCGCCGCCGACACCCTTGGCCTGGTCGATCCAGAAGTAGGAGTTGGCGAGGCCGGCCCAGGCGAGACTGCCCGCGGAGCGGCCGGTCGGCGCATCCTCGGTATTGATCATGAACGTGAAACCCCAGGTCTTTGGCATCCCCGGGAAGAAATCTGCGTCGTTCGAAAACGGCGGGATGACGGTCTTGAGAGGCGTGACGCGGGAGGTCCCCATCTGGTTGCGGGACATCATTGCCACGGTCTCCGGCGCGAGGATCTGCTCACCGTCGATGCGACCCTCGTTCAGCATCATGCGAACGAAACACAGGTAGTCCCCGATCGTGCCGTACAGTCCGGCGCCGCCCAGTTCCACCTCCGGATCCTGTGGCATTTCGAGGTCCATCAGAGGGGCCAGGGAACCGTCGTCGACACGCTGGTGAATCTTCGCCAGCCGAGTCCGCATCGGATCGGTGATACGAAAGGCCGTATCGCGCATGCCGAGCGGCAGCAGAACGTGATCCCGGAGGTACGCTCCGAGGCGCTGTCCGCTTGCGGCTTCGACCATCTTGCCGATCCAGTCGATGCTGATGCCGTACTCCCAGCGGTCGCCCGGATCGAACAGCAGGGGAGTCCCGAGGGCTGCTTCCTGGCAACTGATGATCCCGGGTGTGCCGGTGGCTGCCTGGTAGGTGAGGATCTCTGCGCTCCAGGTCTCGTAGGAGAATCCGGCGGTGTGGGTGAGGAGGTGGCGCAACGTGATGTCGCGTTTGGGCGCGCGCGTGCGCGGGGTGCCGTCCTCCTCGAAGCCTTCGAGGACACGTGCTTCGCCGACGGCGGGAACCACTTCCCGGGCAGGCGCGTCGAGGTCTAGCTGTCCCCGTTCGACGAGCTGCATGGCGGCTGTACCGGTCAGTGGTTTCGTCATTGACGCAATCCAGCCGACGGTGTCGGGGGTCATCTCTTCGCCGCCGCCCAGCACGCGCTCGCCGAATCCTTCGAGGTAGAGGTTGCCGCTGCGGTCGGTCGCGCCGGCAACAACGCCGGGAACAGCACCGTCGGTGATGGCGTTACGCAGGAGCCTGTCGGCGGTCTGAGAGATGGACATTGCGTTACTCCGATACGATGGCCGGTAACCCGGATTCTGTCGGTAGCCGATTGGCACTGCAACGTCGAACGAACTGGCCCGGTGTACTCGACGAGTTGCGCCGGGTATCGTCGGGCTGTGGATCTGCGTCGCGTCGCCGTTGTCATCTGGATACTGAGCTGGGTTGGCCTGTTCGTCTCGTACATCGTGTCGGCGCAGCAGGACCACATTCCTGGCTGCATTCCTCACCTGGCCGGCTGCACCAGCGTGAGTTCCTCCGGCCGCCACGGGGCCGGGTTCTTCCTGTTCAAGGCGACCATGCTGCCGGCGGCGGCCTTCCTCATGGTGTACTGGGTGTTGTGCGGCCAGTGGCTGCGCTGCTGCGGAGAAACCTCCGCGCGTTGGCGCTGGACCATCGTCCTTGTGGGGCTTGTGGGCGCCGCCTTCCTGGTGCTCTACACGACGTTTCTGGGGTCCGTAGGGGACATCTACCGGACCCTGCGCCGCTACGGCACGGTGATGTTCTTCGGCATGACCTACCTGGCGCAGTTGCTGCTGGCGTACCGCGCACAGGCCGCGCTGGGCGACACGCCGCTCGTGCGGGTGAAGGTCTGGCTTTGCCTGGGAGTGCTCATCGAGGGACTGGTGCTCGTCGTGCTCACGAACCTGATCGAGGATGACGACTGGCTCGAGAACCTGACGGAGTGGCACGTCAGCACGGCAATCTCGTTTTATCCCTTCCTGACGTGGCTGATGTGGCGGAACACGGGGTTCACCGTGGAGTTCTCGGCGAGGTCACCCGCGAGGGGCGAGGTCGATCGGGTCGAATAGCGCGGCGGGAGTGTCCTCGGGCCGGGTCAGACCGGTATGGCGGGGATCAGTCCGAGGTTGTTGCCCTCGAGGATTCTCTCGGCACGATAGCTGGATCTTACGAGCGGTCCGGATGCGACCTCGGTGAACCCGCGCGCCAGGCCGTCCTCCCGGTAAGCGGCAAACTGGTCCGGATGCACCCACCGCTCCACCGGCAGATGGTTCGCGGTGGGCCGGAGGTATTGCCCCAGGGTCAGGACATCCACGCCAGCGTCCCGGAGGTCGTCCATGGCCTGGCGGATCTCGTCGTCGGTTTCGCCGAGGCCCAGCATCAGGCTGGACTTGGTCAGGACTGTTCGCCGGGCAACCTTGGCACGGCGCAGTACGTCGAGGGTCTGGCCATAACCGGCGCGGATATCGCGCACCGGGTGGGTCAGGCGCTCCACCGTTTCCAGGTTTTGGGCGAAGACGTCGACCCCGCTCGCGACCACCGTATCCACTGACGCGTGATCGCCGCCGAAATCCGGTGTCAGCGCTTCCACACCGGTGCCGGGGTTCAACCGCTTGATGGCGCGCACACATGCCGCGTAGTGTCCGGCGCCGCCATCGGCCAGGTCGTCCCGGTCGACGGAGGTGAGCACGACGTACTTGAGGCCCATGAGGCGCACCGACTCTGCCGCGTGCCACGGCTCGCCGGGGTCGAGACGGCCGTTGGGATTCCCCGTATCGACGGCGCAGAAGCGGCACGCCCGGGTGCACACCGAACCCATCAGCATCAGGGTCGCCGTGCCGCGGCTCCAGCACTCGCCGATGTTCGGACAGTGTGATTCCTGGCAGACGGTGCTCAGACGATGCTCGGCAACCGTGCGGCGAACCTTGTGGAATCCAGCGCCGCCACCGAGCCGCACCCGCAGCCAGGGCGGCTTCGGCCCGGCACCGGATGCCTGCGCCGACGGATCGGCCTTGATGCCGTCCTTGATGGCGCGGATGCCATCGGCATTGCGAAACTTGACGCCGCTCCTTGTCATGGATCCGATTGTAGTGCGTCTTTACGCCGAGCGCCTTTCGGCCCTGAGCCTGCCCCGGACCCGCATCAGCACCTTGCCGTAGGTATTCAGTCCCCGGGTATCGCGGCCGCATCCCCAGTAATAGTCGTATTGGCTGGTCTCGACGATGCGGCGCTCCCCGGTTTCGAGGAGGGCCGCTGCGGCGTCCTCGGAGGTGCGGCACTTGCGGTATACGCCGCGTGTCATGTACGTCTCCCTGAGGCTGTTCCAGTCGTCCCGGATGCGTCGCCTGTTGCGCCTGGCCAGCCGCCGTGCCGTGTAGGGGGTGTCGGCTGCGCAGATCGTGCGGCGCAGATCGGCATCGGTGAACTTCATGGCCTCGAAGTAGTGGGCGACCGACGGCCATGTCTCGCCGTCCAGTTCGAAGCCGTGCCGGGACCAGGCGGACAGCGGATCGTTGGCGTCTTCCATGGACACGAGCACGGAGTCCTGATCGATGGGCTCGAACGGCATTCCGGTCAGAACGCGGCGTTGTTTGGCACCCGCGGAAACGGGATGGCGTCGCGAATGTTGTCCATTCCGGACGCGTACAGGAGCAGCCTCTCGAGCCCCAGCCCGAAACCCGCGTGGGGCACGGTTCCGTAACGCCTGAGGTCCCGGTACCACCAGAGGTCCTTGGCGAGCGACTCGTCCAAGCGGGCGTCAAGCACGTCGATTCGCTCTTCGCGCTGGCTTCCGCCGATGATCTCGCCGACGCCGGGCAGTAGCACGTCCATCGCCGCAACGGTCTTGGCATCGTCGTTAAGACGCATGTAGAAGGCTTTGATTTCCTTTGGGTAATCCACTACTACGACCGGGCCATTGACGTGCCGCTCCGTAAGGTAGCGCTCGTGTTCGGATTGCAGGTCGAGCCCCCACTCCACGGGGAACTCAAAGGACTCGCCGGAACCTTTGAGAATGTCGACGGCTTCGCTGTAGGACAGGCGTTCGAACGGTGCGTCGATCACCCGCTGCAGCCGGTCGATGACGGTCCGGTCGATGCGATCCGCGAAGAAAGCCATGTCGTCCGGGCACCGCTCCAGCACGTCGGCCAACACGGTCTTGAGAAGATCGGCTGCGAGATCGGCATTGTCGTCGAGGTTGGCGAAGGCGATTTCGGGTTCCACCATCCAGAACTCGGCCAGGTGCCGCGCCGTATGCGAGTTCTCCGCCCGGAACGTGGGACCGAACGTATAAACCTTGCTCATCGCCAGGCAATAGGACTCCACATTGAGCTGGCCGGAGACGGTGAGGAACGTCTCGCGACCAAAGAAGTCGTCGCCGTAGCCGCCAGGAGGACGGTTTGCGATGTCGAGCGTGCTGACGCGGAACAGGTCGCCGGCGCCTTCGCAATCGCTCGCCGTGATGATGGGCGTGTTGACCCAGAAGAAGCCCCGGGAGTCGAAATACCCGTGTATCGCCTGCGAGAGCGCATTGCGCAACCGGGTCATTGCGCCGAAGGTGTTGGTGCGCGGACGCAGGTGCGCGACGGTACGCAGGTACTCGAAGGTGTGGCGTTTCTTGGCGATGGGGTAGGCGTCGGGTTCTTCGACCCAGCCGGCGACGCGCACGCCGTCGGCCTGAATCTCCCGGCTCTGGCCCCGGCCCTGGGAAGCGACCACGACACCGCTGATCTCGACGGCGCAGCCCGCCGTGAGGGCGACGATCTCGTCGTAGTTCTCAAGGTCCTGATCCGCGACGACCTGCACAGCGTCGAAGCACGAACCGTCGTGCACCTGGATGAAGGAGAAACCGCCCCTCGACGTGCGCCGCGACCGGACCCAGCCAGCGATGGCAACGGCATCGCCGACGGCGACATGTTCGTGAATAACGGCTGAAACCGGCGTATGTTGCAACCGAAGCTCGCGTGCCGGAAGACACAACGATTATAGGTGGACGCGCCGGAACCGGACAATACGAAGGGAGGTGAGAGGGCAAGAGGTTGAGACCATGACGCGACATCTCATCGCAGGGGCGGCGGCGCTGGCGATCATCGGACTCGGCTTCCTGGCATGGAACGCGCTGATGCCCAGGGAACCGGATACGCCGGTCTTCGTTCCGGTGCCCAAACCAACCACGCCGACAGTTGTGGAAGAGATTCCGCCCCCCGCGCCGCCAGCTCCGGAATCGGTCGGGGTGCCGGCGAACGCGCCGGAATTGCCGCCGATCGACGACAGCGACGAGTTTGTCAGGACGCGGATGGACGGCTGTCTCGCGGCGTTGTTCCCGGAAGAAAGCCCGGACGATGTCCTGCGGCGCGTTGCGGCAATACTGGAGAACGCCTCCCGCGGCGAAGTCACCCGCGGCCGTTTCGCCGTCATCAAGTCACCGCCGGGCCCGTTCAGGGTCCGGACCCTGGGAGAACGGCATTTCATCGATGAAGCGACTTTCCGCCGCTACGACGCCATCGTGGATGCGCTGACCTGTATTCAGCCGGAACGCGTCGCGTCGCTCCTGAGGCTGTTCGAGCCACTGCTGGCGCAGGCGATGGGCGAGTTCGGACTCCCCGGGGCGGACATCGATGGCATGATCCAGGCGGCATTGGCGGAGGTGCTGGCGGTGGAGTTTCCGGCCCTGCCGATCGAGGTCGTGCCAACCAACGTGACGTACAGGTTTGCCGACCCCGATCTCGAAGCCGCGTCGGCCCTCGCGAAGCAGCTCGTGCGGGTCGGACCCGACAATCTCGCCAGACTGCAAGGCCATGCGACGAAAGTGCAAGCCGCGCTAAAGCGTACGGAGCGGGATGCGACTGGTGTGAATTAGCCAGTCTGGCAGTCCAGCATAGGGGTTATGCGGATTGCCGAGAGGCCAGATCGACACTAAGCTGTCGGTGACGGGTTGCGACGTGAATCAGGTGAGTGCTGAAAAACCTCAAAAGAAGTTACCGCAACTGATCGGTGAGGCGGAGCGGGAAGGGACGGTGACGATCACCAGCAAGCGAGGGGTGCCAAGGGCCGCAATTGTCCCAATGTCGCACGTCTCGGTGGCGGTCGCGCCGAGGTTCACGGCCTTGCGAGGGTCGGCGGGAGGCTGCTATGGCAACGTCCCCGATTACATTGACCAACTCCGTCGCGAGTGGTGATCCTGGAGGGCGGAGCATATTGCCGTCCGGGAGAATTGCCGGCCCCTCCTCACGCCTCAGCGGTCGGGGAAGTTCCCTCGGCTGAGTTCTCCTCCCACCGCGCCACGTAGCGGGAGAGGTCGATGTCCTTGCGGAACGGCGCACGGGCGGCGGTCCACTCCGCATCCTGCCTGACGTAGCGTTTTTCCTGGACCAGGTAGCGCTCGACGGCCTGCCGGAAGCCGGCATCCCGGATCCAGTGTACGGAGTAGGTCTCCCTGGGCAGGTATCCGCGCGCGACCTTGTGCGGTCCTTGCGCGCCGGCCTCCACGCGTTGCAGGCCGTGCGCGATGGCGAAGTCGATCGCCTGGTAGTAACAGAGCTCGAAGTGCAGGAAGCGGTGGTCCTCGATGCAGCCCCAGTTGCGCCCGAACAGCGCGTGGGAACCGATGAAGTTCAGCGCCCCGGCGATGTAGCGTCCGCGCCTGCGCGCCATGATGAGCAGGGTTCGCTCCGGCATAGCCTCGTTCACGAGACTGAAGAAACGCCGATTGAGATAGGGCGTGCCCCATTTTCGGTTCGCGGTGTCCATGTAGAAGGCATAGAACCGGTCCCAGTGGCGTTCGGTCAGGTCGCTGCCGGTCACCCACTCGACTTCGATGTCGTCCTGAATCGCTTCCCGGCGCTCCCGGCGGATGTTCTTGCGCTTTTTCGAGGCCAGTTGCGACAGGAACTCATCGAACGTGTCGAAACCGGCGTTCGCCCAGTGGTACTGCGTATCTACCCGTTGCAGCAGACCGAGCTTTGCGGCGTGCTTCCACTGCGCCTTCGGCATGAAGGTGTAGTGCAGCGAACTGACACCGATCTTCTCGGCGACCTGGACGCTCGCCCGGAGAAGCTGCTCCTCCACGACGGCGGCGCGCTCGCCTTTGGCGGAAAGCAGGCGCGGGCCGGTCGCGGGGGTGAACGGGATGCCGGCCTGGAGCTTCGGATAGTACTCGCCGCCGGCCCGATACCAGGCTTCGGCCCAGCCGCCGTCGAAGACGTACTCTCCCCGGGAGTGCGACTTGAGGTACATGGGAGCGACGCCGAGAAGCCGGTCGCCGTCCTGGAGCACCAGGTGAAAAGGCTGCCATCCGGTCTTGGGCGACGCGCTGCCGCTCGCCTCCAGCGCATGCAGGAAGCGATGGTCGAGGAATGGGTTGTATTCGTCGCCTGCACCCGCGCATCGGTTCCAGGCTCCGGCCGAAATACCGGAGATATCGTTGCAGACGCCCGCTGTGAGTTCGCTCAATGCTCCTCCCCCGCGTGTAGAGCATTCTAACGGACGCTGCGGTCGACCGGGCTGCATGCATCGCCGCGTCGCGGGCCTTAGAATGCGCGAATGGACAAGCAGGCGCTTCTCTCCCAACTTGCGATCGATCGGGATTCGGATGCTTCGCCGTCTTCCGCCCGCCCGCTCAAGTGGCTGTTGCTGATCGCTGTCGCCGGGGGCGTCGGTTTCGCCGCGTTCACGTGGGTCCTGCCCATCGAGGCATCGCCGGTGGAGGTTCGTACCGCGGTGGTGGAAGCGCTTGCGGCGGCCCCCGCGGGCGACAGCGTGCTGGATGCGACGGGGTACGTCGTCGCGCGGCGCCAGGCGACAGTCAGTTCCAAGACCACCGGCAAGGTCGTGGAAGTACTGGTGGAGGAGGGCATGCACGTCGAGGAGGGACAACTCCTGGCGCAACTCGACGACAGCATCACTCGCGCGCAACTCGAACTGTCGGAATCACAGCTTCGCGCCTCGCGGGCGAGCCTCGACGAGATGATGGTGCAGCTCAGGCAGGCGCAACTGGACCTTGAGCGAACCTCGGGTCTCGCGGAGCGGAAACTCGCGAGCCAGGCGGATCTCGATCGCGACACGCTTGCGGTCGAGGGGCTGACGGCCCGGCTGGCCCGCGTCGAACAGGAGATGAACGTTGCCGAGCGCCATGCCGACGTGCAGCGCCAGATGCTGGCGGACATGCAGATCCGCGCGCCCTTCGCCGGGGTCGTGGTGGCCAAGGCCGCCCAGCCCGGCGAAATGATCTCGCCGGTGTCGGCCGGGGGCGGCTTCACGCGGACGGGCATCTGCACCATCGTGGACATGGATTCCCTAGAGGTGGAAGTCGATGTCAACGAGGCCTATATCAACCGGGTGTTTCCGGGGCAGCCCGCAACGGTCGCGCTCAACGCCTATCCGGATGTGCAGATACCGGCGTCGGTCATCGCGATCATCCCGACGGCGGACCGGAACAAGGCGACGGTCCGGGTGCGCATCCGCATCCTGGACCGTGACGATCGCGTGCTGCCGGACATGGGGGTCAAGGTCCGTTTCCTGGACGACGAGCCGACACCGCCACCGGTCGCCGCGACCGGGGTCGTGGTGCCCCGGAATGCGGTCACGGATACCGGCAACGAGGCTTATGTGTGGGTCGTGCGCGAAGACCGCGTGGCACGTCGCCGGGTCGTCGTCGCCGGGCCACACGGCGCGCGCCTGCGCGTGGTCGCCGGGCTTGCGGGCGGCGAACGGGTCGTCTCCTTGCCGTCCGACGCGTCCGGCGACCTGGGCCTGGCCGACGGCGACCTCGTAGAAGTCGTGAACTGATGACCGTCCGTTCGATGCCCCGCGGGTTACCGGCGGATGGGTGAGTCCCGCCCGCGCGATCTTCAGTGACCCGCGCGAAACAACGTAAGCGACGACAAGTCTGATATAAAGCGCCGCGCAAACCCGCTGGAATCCGCATAGCCACGACAACCTGGAGAGCCGTCCCATGCCCATAGTCCGCCTGAAGGAAGTCGCAAAGTCCTACAGGAAAGGCCGCGAGGTGATCGATGTCCTCGACGGCATCGACCTCGACATAGAAGAAGGCGACTTCCTTGCGCTCATGGGGCCTTCGGGCTCCGGCAAGACCACGCTCCTGAACCTCATTGGAGGCCTCGACAACCCGACCATGGGTTCCGTCGTTGTCGGCGGGCAGGCGCTGGGCGACCTGTCTGGCAGGGCCCTGGCCAGGTGGCGCTCCCGGAACATCGGTTTCGTCTTCCAGTTCTACAACCTGCTTCCGGTGCTCAATGCGCAGCGGAACGTCGAACTGCCGCTGCTGCTGACAAACCTCACGGGAGCGCAGCGAAGGAAGAATGCCCAGACTGCTCTGACGATCGTGGGTCTGGGCGACCGCGCCAGCCACAGGCCCGGAGAACTCTCCGGTGGCCAGCAGCAGCGCGTGGCGATCGCGCGGGCGATCGTCGCGGACCCGGCGCTCCTCGTCTGCGACGAACCCACCGGCGACCTCGACCGGGAGACCGCGGAAGAGATTCTCGACCTGCTCAGCATCCTCAACAGGGAGCATGGCAAGACCGTAGTCATGGTGACCCACGACCCGAAGGCGGCCGACCATGCGAGTCACATCCTGCACCTCGACAAGGGACAACTGGTGGAGCAGGCGGCATGAACGCCATGGGCCTCGTCTGGCCGAACCTCGGGCGCAAGCCGGTCCGCACGGTGCTGACACTGATGTCGCTGCTCGTCGCCTTCGTGCTGTTCACGTATCTGCGGGCTATCGCCGTGGCGTTTTCATCCGGGGGATTCGGCGAAGCCGGGATCGACCGGCTGGTGGTCTCGCCGAAGTACTCCATCATCGATCCGCTCCCCGTCAGTCACCAGCGCTCGATCGCGGCCATCCCCGGCGTCGAGGCGGTGACGCATGCGGACTGGTTCGGTGGCATATACCAGGAGCCGCGCAACTTCTTTCCGAAGTTCCCGGTCGATCCCGAGGGCTACTTCGCGATCTATTCCGAACTGGTCATCGCGCCAGAGCAGCTTGCGGCATTCCGCGACACGCGGACCGGTGCCGTGGCGTCCGCGGGTCTCGCGGAACGTTTCGGGTGGAAGATCGGTGACAGGATCCCCATCGAGGGCGACATCTATCCTAAGCGCGACGGTAGCCGATTGTGGGAGTTCGACCTGGTCGGCATCTACCGGGGCCAGCCGGACGACCCGGATCCGGGAGTGTTCGTGTTCCAGCACGAGTACTTCGACGAGGCGCGCCAGTTCGGGCACGGCGGCGTCGGCTGGTTCGTGGTGCGCGTGGGTGACCCGGAAAAGGCCGCCGAGATCGCGAGCGCGATCGATGCGATGTTCGAGAACTCCATCAACGCGACGCGCACCGCGACGGAAGACGATTCCCAGCGGGAATTCGCCAAGCAGTTCGGGAACATCGGACTGATAACGACGGGAATCCTCGGCGCGGTGTTCTTCACCATCCTGCTGCTGACCGCCAACACCATGGCCCAGGCCCTGCGCGACCGCATTCCCGAACTGGCGGTGCTGAAGACCTTCGGGTTTACCGACGGGACTGTCGGATCTCTCGTGCTGGCCGAGGCGATTCTGTTGTGTGTCGCAGGGGGTTCCCTGGGAATCGGCCTGGCGGCCGGAGTGCAGGGGTTCTTGAGCGTTTACCTCGAGCCTGTCATAGGCCCGATAGAAGTCGACTGGCCGATCATCGCGCAGGGACTTGCCCTCGCAGTGTTGCTCGGCGCCATCGTCGGTCTCGTGCCGGCATTCAGCGCATGGCGGCTGACCATCGTGGACGCGCTGCGGGAGCGCCAGGCGTGATTGGCCAGATCTTCCAGATCACGCTGCTGAGCCTTCGCAACCTGCCGTCGCGCCTCGGCAGTTCGTCGGTCATCGTCGTGGGTATCGGCGGCGTGGTCGGCGTACTCGTCGCCATACTGGCGATGGCCAAGGGTTTCGAGGCATCCATGTCCCGCGCCGGGCAGCCCGACCGGGCGATCGTGATGCGGGGCGGGTCCACGAGCGAACTGTCGAGCGGAATGGGCCCGGGCGAGATGGCAGTGGTCGGTTCTTGGTCCGAGGTAACGGCAGCCAGCGGCGAACTCTACCTGGTGGCCGACGTACCGAAGCGCTCCAACCAATCGCTCGCCAACCTCGCGATACGCGGCGTGGAACAGGACGCCTTCGAGATCCGCCCGGAGATCTCCATCGTCGAAGGCCGGTCATTCGAGACCGGCAGGACGGAGATGATTGCCGGCCGCGGTGCCGTCGCGGAGTTCGAGGGTGTTGAAACGGGATCCACCATTGAACTGCGGAACTCCACCTGGACCATCGTCGGCATGTTCGAAGCGGATGGGTCCGTATACGAGTCCGAGGTCTGGGCCGATCTTGCGACCGCCCAGTCCATATTCCGCAGGGAAGGTGGAGTGAGTTCCATGCGCGTCCGGCTGGCATCGCCGGATGCGGCGGACGTGCTGTCCCAGCGGATGGAGGACGATCCGCGCCTCGACCTGACGCTCACCGGCGAGGACGAGTACTTCAGGAACCAGTCCCAGCAACTGACCACGCTGATCGAGACCTTTGGTTACGGCGTGGCTGCCATCATGGCCGTCGGCGCCATCTTCGCGGCGCTCAACACCATGTACACGGCGGTGTCGGCGCGCACGGTGGAAATCGCGACCTTGCGGGCGCTCGGCTTCGGTGGCACGCCGGTGGTGGCATCCGTGGTAATCGAGGCGCTGCTTCTCGCGCTCCTCGGCGGCGCCGTCGGAGCGGCGGTTGCGTATTTCGGTTTCAACGGCTGGACCGTCTCCACCCTGGGCGGGTCGTTTTCCCAGGTCGCCTTCGACTTTGCCGTCACGCCGGAACTGCTCTTCTTCGGGATCGTCTGGGCGGTGGGCCTGGGCCTGGTCGGCGGGATGTTCCCGGCGGTCCGCGCCGCGCGGCTACCGATCACCACGGCCCTGCGGGGGGAATAGTGCCCGCCTGACGGCGCGGGCTGGGCTGCGTACGAGCGCAGCATATAATCCCGGGATCAGGCGCGGGCGGGAAAGGAAGTCTTGACGCATGCAAGTGTTGGATTGCGACGAGGGGCGATATTCGCTATGACGTTCGCCGCCGCCCTGTTTCTGGCTTACCTGGGTTCCTGCGCACTGCTGTGGGCGACGCAGGACGGACTACTTTTTTATCCGCGGTCCTTGGCGGACCAGCCGACGCATCCTGCGGCGGTCGCCGCGGAAATCGACCGTTCCGATGCGGTGTTGCGCGGCTGGGTCGTGAGTGGCGACCAGACCGGGCCGGTCGTCGTCTATTTCGGCGGGAACGCGGAGGAAGTGTCGATGAACATCGAATGGTTCGCCGAGCGGCGCGCAACCACCGTGCTGTTCAACTATCGCGGGTACGGCGAAAGCACCGGAAAGCCGTCGCAACGCGACCTGGTGGGGGATGCCGTGGCCGTCGCAGAGTGGTCAAGGGAGCAGTTTCCGGACCGTCCCCTGGTGCTTTTCGGATCGAGCCTCGGCACCGGCGTCGCGTCGCTGGCCGCGGCGCAGGCCGAACCTGACGCGGCGATACTGGTGAGTCCGTACCGGGGCATCGACCGCATTGCGCAGAGGTTCTTTCGGATCTTCCCCGTACGTTGGTTGCTGCGGCATCCGTTCCGCGCCGAAGCCGTGGTCGCAGACATGCCGCCGACCCTGGTTATCGCGTCATCGGTGGACGGCGTCATCCCGTTTGCCGAGAGCGAGGCGATGGTGCAGGCGATGGAAGCGGTGGAGGACGGTCCGCCGGTGGAGTTTCGCACTGTTGACGTGCCCCACGGTGCGTTTCCCTACGCCCCGGAATTCTGGCAGGCGGTGGATGACTACCTGGCGGGAGTTACGCAGGCGTAAGGCCCCGGAGCGTCCTGTGACCCGGGGCTCATAGCCAGAATCGTTCGGTCTTCAGCCAGGACCGTACGGGGATGAGTTCGCCCGTAATTGCATCCGAGGCCGATGAGGCCAGGAACAGCGCGAGGTTCGCCACGTCTTCCGGGTTGGGCGGCAGGTCCAGGCGCGGGACGGGGTTGCCCTCGTCGTCCACGGACGGCGGAATGATGCCGTAGCCCTTCAACTCTTCCGTGGCGATAAGGCCGGGCAATATGCAGTTGACGTTGATGTTGTGCTTTGCCCACCTGCAGGCAAGGTTGTTCGTCAGGCTCAGGACCCCCGCCTTGGCTGCGGAATAGTGGAGTTGGCCGGGGTTTCCCTTGCTGCCTGCGGTGGAGGAGACGTTGATGATCTTGCCGCCCTCCTGCGCGATCATCTGCCGGCCGGCAGCAAGACAGACGAGAAAGCAGCCGGTCAGGTTCAGTTCCACGATGTGGCGCCACTCGTCCAGCGGCGTGTCTTCCGGTGCACGACCCCGGCCCCAGCGTCCGGCATTGTTGACGACCACGTCGACCCTCCCGAAGGCGTCGACCGTTCCGGCGATCAGCGCGTCTACCTCCGCCTCGTCGGTGATGTCGACCGGGATTGCCAGCGCGCTCTGATCCTTCTCCTTGATCTCGCGGGCCACCTGCTCGATGTTCTCGGCGTTGCGGCTTGCCACCACTACGTTGGCGCCGGCGGCCGCGTAAGCCATGGCCGTGGGTTTGCCGAGGCCGCCGGCACCCCCGGTGACGATGGCGGTCTTGCCGTCAAGTCTGAAGTTCGACACGATTTTTTCCCTTCTGATGGCGGATTGGAGTGGAGGTGACGTGGCCCTTGAAGGAGCCTTCAGCCGGGGAATGTTCCCCGACCGCTGACGCGTAGGGAAGTGTAGGCGATCCCCCCGTCGGTGGATGCGTACTTCCATGAAAGGAGCCTTCAGCCGGGGAATGTTCCCCGACCGCTGACGCGTACTCCATAAAAGCCAGGTTGCGCTACGCCCGTTCGCGCTTGCGCACGTAGAGCACCAGTTCGTGGTCTACCAGCTCGAAGCCGTGCTTTTCGGCTATCTCTTCCTGCAGGGCCTCGATGCGTTCGTTCACGAACTCGGTCACGGTTCCGGTGTCCACGTCCACCATGTGGTCGTGGTGCGCGTCGTCCGCGAGTTCGTACACCGCGTGGCCGTCGTCGAAGTTGTGCCGCTCGACGATGCCGGCGGACTCGAACTGCGTAAGTACCCGGTAGACCGTCGCAAGCCCGACGGAATCGTCGGTTTCGAGCAGGTGCTTGTAGACATCCTCGGCGCTCATGTGGTGCGGCTCGGCGCTTTCGAGGACTTGCAGGACCTTGAGTCGCGGCAGGGTGACCTTGAGACCGGCCTCTTTCAGATTGTGTTGCGGCATCTCGGGCTCCGCTGGTCCGTGCGGTCAAGGTACTATCGCGCCCGGAGTTCGTCCAGTATTTGCGAACGGCCAGCCGGGCGGCATGACACTGTACAATGACGATCGCCGCGGCGCCCCGCAGGGGCGAACGGACATGCGGTACCGGCGTCGTCCGCAAACGGCGGCCCGGAGCTGAACAACGGGTGCGGGGAGGAAACGCGTGAGCTTGGTCGAAGTCCGTGATCTGCATGTGAATTTCGGCGAGGTGGAAGCCGTGCGCGGCGTTTCCTTCGACATCGAGTCCGGTGAGACGGTCGCGCTCGTGGGCGAGTCGGGTTCCGGCAAATCCGTCACCGCCCTGTCGATCCTGCAGTTGCTCCCCTATCCGCTGGCCAGCCACCCGAAGGGGAGCGTCCTGGTCAACGGCGAAGAGATGATCGGCGCGCACAAGGCCAGGTTGCTCGATGTCCGTGGCCAGATGGTGAGCATGATCTTCCAGGAGCCCATGACGTCCCTGAACCCGCTCCACAACATCGCCAAGCAGGTGGGCGAATCACTCGTGGTGCACAAGCGCCTGAACAAGCGCGATGCCCGTGAGCGAACGCTGGAACTCCTTGAGCGTGTCGGCCTGCAGGAGGCGGAAAGCCGCCTTGGCGCATATCCGCACGAGCTTTCGGGTGGACAGCGACAGCGCGTGATGATCGCGATGGCCCTTGCGAACGAACCGAAACTCCTGATCGCCGACGAGCCGACCACTGCGCTGGACGTGACCATCCAGGCGCAGATCCTCCGGCTTTTGAAGGAACTGCAGCGCGAACTCGGCATGGCAATGCTGTTGATCACCCACGATCTTGGCATCGTTCGCAACATGGCGGATCGGGTATGCGTCATGACGGAGGGAGAGATCGTCGAGACCGGTCCGACCGAACGGGTATTCACCGAACCTACGCATCGCTATACGCAACACCTGCTGGCGGCGGAGCCCAAGGGCGACCCGGCGCGCGACAATACGATGGCGCCGGTTGTGGCCTCGGCGGAGGACCTGACGGTCAAGTACGCGCTGGGCAAGGGCTGGCTCGGCGGCGGCGGCCGGTATTTCACCGCCGTCAAGAACGTGGCCGTCACCGTCCGCGCGGGCCAGACGGTGGGAGTCGTGGGCGAATCCGGTTCGGGCAAGACCACGCTGGGGCTCGCCATGCTTCGCCTCCTTTCGGCCCAGGGAGAACTGCGGTTCGATGGCCAGGACATCGGCGCGACGAAGAAACGCGAGCTGGTGGGCCTTCGAAAGAACATGCAGATCGTGTTTCAGGACCCCTACGGCTCGCTGTCCCCCCGCATGACGGCGCAACAGATCATCGAGGAGGGACTGCGCGTCCACTATCCGGAGGTCACGAAAGAGGAGCGGCGTTCGCAGGTCCGGGATGTCATGGCGGAAGTCGGCCTCGACCCGGACCACCTGGAGCGCTATCCGCACGAGTTCTCGGGGGGCCAGCGGCAACGCATATCGATCGCCCGCGCGATGGTTCTGAAGCCGCGGTTCGTGGTGCTCGACGAGCCTACGTCGGCGCTCGACATGTCGGTCCAGGCGCAGATCGTGGACCTGCTGCGCGACCTGCAGAAGGCGCACAACCTCGGGTACCTGTTCGTCAGCCATGATCTCAAGGTCGTGCGTGCGCTCGCCAACTGGCTCATCGTCATGCGCGATGGCGAGATCGTGGAGCAGGGGCCGGCGGACGAGGTCTTCGACCGGCCGAAAGACCCGTATTCGCGCGCGCTGTTCGCGGCTGCGCTCGACATGGCGACCGACGAGGAAGCCCTGGCCCAGTGACGCACGAAGGCGCAGGCGAGGACACCGACATCCAGCCAGCCTCGTCAACACCGCCTGCCGAAAGGGAGGTCACCTTCCTGGGCCATCCGCGCGGGCTCTTCGTGCTGTTTTTCGCCGAGATGTGGGAGCGGTTCAGCTACTACGGAATGCGCGCGCTGCTGGTGCTCTACCTGGCGCAGCACTTCCTGTTCGACGATCGCTTTGCGGCGGGACTTGTCGCCACCTACGGTTCGATGGTGTACCTCATGCCCATCATTGGCGGCTTCATCGCGGACCGGTACCTCGGGTTCCGCAAGGCGGTGGTGGCGGGCGCGGTCCTGCTCTGCTGCGGGCACGGCCTGATGGCCTTCGAAGGCGCCCCGGCAACCCTGGTTGATGGCGAAGTGGTCAGGGACGGCATCGCCGTCTGGGTGCTGTATCTGGCGCTGGCCTTCATCATCGTGGGCGTGGGTTTCCTTAAACCCGCCATTTCGAACATCGTCGGCCAACTGTATGCGGCCGAGGATGTCCGTCGCGACCAGGGATTCACCATCTTTTACATGGGGATCAATCTCGGCGCCCTGTCCGCGATGCTGCTGTGCGGATGGCTTGGGCAGAGCTACGGGTGGGGCTACGGTTTCGGCCTCGCGGGCGTCGGCATGCTGGCGGGACTGGCGACGTTCATCGGCGGCCAACGCTGGTTCGAGGGCGCGGGAGAACCACCCGCGCCATCCGTCCTGCGGGAACGCCTTGCCGGCGTCACGCGGGAAAACATGATCTATCTCGGCGCCATCGCCGCGATTGCCGCGACGTGGTGGCTCCTTCAGCACCGCGAGATCGTCGGCAGCCTGCTCGGAGTCGTTGCGGCTGCGGCGGTCGTCGGCGTCGTACTTTACTCGGTGCTGCGGTGCAGCCCGGTGGAGCGGGACCGGATGTTCGCCGTGCTGTTCCTGACCATGGTCTCGGTCGTCTTCTGGACGCTGTTCGAGCAGGCGGGTACCAGCATGACCTTCTTCACGGAGCGCAATGTCCACAAGGAACTGCTGGGCGTCGAAATGCAGGCCTCGCAGATGGGATTCCTGAACCCGGCGTTCATTATTCTGCTCGCGCCGCTCTTTTCGATTGCCTGGAGGGAACTGGCGCGGCGCGGCTGGGAGCCGTCGACCCCGATGAAGTTCGGGCTGGGTGTCGTACAGGCCGGACTGGGGTTCCTGGTACTGGTCTACGGCGCCGGCCACGCCGATACGGCGGGACAGGTGGCCGTGGTCTGGCTGGTGCTGGCGTACCTGCTCCACACGACCGGAGAGCTCTGTCTCTCCCCGGTGGGGCTGTCCATGGTGACGCGGCTGTCGGTGGCGAAGATGCTCGGGCTGATGATGGGGGTGTGGTTCCTGTCGAGCGCGGCCGCCACTTACCTCGCGGGAGAGATCGCTGGCTGGGCGGCGGTGGAACGGGCGCCCGGCGCCGAGGTGGACGCGCTGGCGTCCTTACCTACCTATGTGTCGGTCTTTGAGCCCATCGGCTACGCGGGCGTCGGGATCGGCGTCGCGGTGATGCTGGCGACACCCCTGGTCAGGCGCCTGATGCACGAATAGCGGTCCGGGCCAGACGGCGCTATAGGGCGGACAGGGTCACGAACACCGTAAGCAGGATGCCGGGGACCAGGAGGATGGCGTAGCCTGCCGTCAGGAACGCCCACTTGACGGTCGTGAGAAACGGACCATCACCGTAGTAGCGGTATAGCGCCAGCACGTTGTACGCGGCCAGGGCCAGGAGGAGGACCAGGTCGAGGATGCCGCCGATCATGGTTTCCGGCACGAGGGCCAGCAAGGTGAATACAGCGAACACGGCCACGTGCACATGGACGCTGAACACGAAGTGTTCGACGTAGAAGCGCCGTTTTTTCCTGTAGAACAGCGCGAGCATGAGTGCGAACACCGGTAGCATGAAGAACATGGTGATCGGCAGGTTGTTCTCCAGCCTTTCCGCCGCGAGCTGCGGCGTGTGCAGCCAGTCCACGCCCTGGGAGATGTAGAACCTCTCGACATCGGTGAGGGCGTCCTGGCGGCGGTCGGCCCAGAACGCCAGTCCGTAGGCGGGGGATTTGGTTCCCGGGTAGCTTTCGCGGGAGAGGATTTCGTCGACCTTGCGGCCCCGCTGCGGTGAAAGCGCCTCTTTCAAGGCGGTGAAATCCACCGATTCGGCCTGCTTTTCGTCGAAGTGGACCACGGGGCCGTCTTCCCCGGGCGACTCCGGCTTCGAGGTCACCGACAGGACGAAAAAAAAGAGCAGGCTGAAAAACAGGTAGAGCCGTATTGGCGAGGAGTAGCTCGACCGGCGATTGCGGGAGAACTCTGCGGACAGCTCTCCCGGTTGAAGTACCAGCAGCCTGAGCGTGCGGAACGTTCGTGAATCCACCTCGAATAGCTCGCGCACGATGTCCCGGACCAGCGATGGCAGCGAGCGCAGGTAGTCCCGGTCGTTCTGCCCGCAGTGGGCGCAGAAGCTCGAGGCGCGTTCGTTGCCGCAGTTGGGGCACTGCATGTGCGTCCTGCTCCCCCGGGACGATTTACGTGGAGGAGGGTTCGGGTTCCGTATCGTCCGTGAGCAGGTTCCTGATCGACTCCATGATGTTCATGGGTAGCGGAAAGACGATGGTGGATGACTTCTCGCCGGCGATCTCCGTCAGTGTCTGCAGGTACCTGAGCTGCATGGAGTTCGACTGGCTGGCCAGGCGTTGCGCGGCGGCCACGAGCCTTTCGGCGGCTTCGAACTCGCCGTCGGCATGGATGATCTTGGCGCGCCGTTCGCGTTCCGCCTCGGCCTGCTTCGCGATCGCGCGAATCATGCTCTCGTCGATGTCGACGTGCTTGATCTCGACGTTCGCAACCTTGATGCCCCACTGGTCTGTCTGCTGATCGAGGATGTTCTGGACATCCGCGTTGAGCCGCTCCCGCTCTGCCAGGAGTTCATCGAGTTCATGTTGTCCCAGTACGGAACGCAGGGTGGTCTGGGCAAGTTGTCCCGTGGCCTCCATGTAGTCCTCGACGTTGATGATGGCGTTCTGCGAGTCGATGACGCGGAAGTACAGGACCGCATTGACCTTGACCGAGACGTTGTCGCGCGTGATCAGATCCTGGCTCGGGATGTCCATCACGATGGTGCGCAGATCGACCCGAACCATCTGCTGCAGCACGGGGATGATGATGATCAGGCCCGGACCCTTTACGCGGTAGTAGCGGCCGAGCATGAAGACGACGCCGCGCTCGTACTCGCGCAGCACGCGAAAGGCGCTCGCGAGAAGCGCCAACAGAATACCGATGATGACTAGTACGAAAATCTGCGTCATGTGTTGCTCCTTGCGTAGCTTCGGCCGATTGATTACCTGGTGTCCTGGTCCGCCCTCACGACTTCAAGGGTGAGGCCGTCGACGGCGGCGACAGTGACACGCGCGCCTTTTTCCAGGGGCTCGCGGCTTCGCACGTGCCAGACCTCGCCCGCGGCGCGAACGCGCCCATCGCGCTCGAAGTCCTCGAGCACCTCGCCCGCGGCCCCGATCATGGCCTCTGCGCCGGAAACAACCGATGCGCGCCGGGCACGCACGGCGGCGCCGATGGTAAGCAGGGCAAGGCCTCCGCTCGCCGTGGCAACAGCCGCGATGATCGGCGTGGAGACCTGGTAACCCGGCAGGTCGGTGTCCATCAGGATGATCGAACCGATAACGAACGCGGCGACGCCGCCGACTCCGAGCACGCCGAAGCTCGGCGTGAACGCCTCCGCCACCATGAACCCGATCCCGACGACGATGAGGGCCAGTCCGGCATAGTTGATGGGCAGCATCTGCAATGCGTAGGCGCCCACAAGCAGGCAGATCACGCCCACGATGCCGCCAACCCCCGTCCCGGGGTTGTAGAACTCGAATATGAGGCCGTAGATCCCGATCATCAGCAGAATGTAGGCGACGTTCGGATCGGTGATGGCGCTCAGCAGTTCGTAGCGCCAGTCCGTCTCGATACGGCGGACCTCGTTGCTCGCGGTATCGAGGGTAACCGAGCCGCCTTCCAGTTCCACGGTCTTGCCGTCGATCTGGGCGAGGAGGTCTTCGATGTCCTCTGCCACCAGGTCGATGACACCCATTTCCAACGCCTCCCTGGCCGGGAGGTTGGAGGCTTCGCGGACGGTCTGCTCCGCCCACTCGACGTTGCGTCCGCGCAGCTCGGCGATGCTTCGGATGTAGGCGACCGCATCGTTGACAACCTTGCGGTCCATTGCCGTGGCGGGCGGCGACGCTTCGCCGTCCTCTGGAGCGGGGTCCGCCTCGGGTTCGCCGTCCTTCGGTTCGTCCGGCTTGGGGAAGGGCAGCGGGTTGCCTCCGCCGATGCTCACGGGCGTGGAAGACCCGACGTTCGTTGCCGGAGCCATCGCCGCGATATGGCTCGCGTACATGATGTATGTCCCGGCGCTCGCTGCCCGCGCGCCGTTGGGAGCGACGTAGGTGGCGACCGGGGTCTTCGAAGCGAGGAGCACCTTGATCATGTCCCGCATGGACTTGTCGAGGCCGCCGGGGGTGTCGAGCCGAAGGACCAGCAGGTCGACCCCGGCGTCTTCCGCGTCTTCCAGCGTGCGAATGAAATGATCCGCCGACGCGGGACCGATGGCCCCGTCGATCTCCATCAGCCAGACGTTCGCCGCATCTGCCTGCTGGGCGAGGCAGACGAACAGGAACGCGGCGGCCAGGCGATCAACCATGCGACACCTCGACTCTTAAGGAGATTCGTTATACAGGGACCGGGGATGGGATGCCAGCAGGCACTATTCCGGGGGGACGGCTAGGTCGCGTTCCGCCAGCCATTCGGCGTTGAAGAGCCTTGACCGGTACTTGCTGCCGTCGTCGCAGAGCATGGTCACCACCACGTGGCCGGGCCCGAGTTCCCTTGCCACCTTCACCGCGCCGCATAGATTGATGCCGCTGCTGGAGCCAAGAAACCACCCGCTGCCCCGCAACTGGGAATAGACCATGTCGACCATTTCCCGGTCGGACACCTGTACCGCCCAGTCGACTTCGGCGCAGGCGAAATTGTCGGTGACCCGGGAACTGCCAATCCCTTCCGTGATGGAAGGACCCGGGCTCATCACGGTTTCGCCCGACGTCACGTAGTTGTAGAGCGCGCTACCCATGCAGTCCGAAAGCACGAGCTGCACGCCGGCGTCGCGCTCCTTCATGAACTGCGAGACGCCAGCCAGGGTCCCGCCGGTTCCCACCGAGCAGACGAAGGCGTTCACCCTGCCCGCCGTCTGCCGCCAGATTTCCGGCCCGGTGGACTCGTAGTGGGCCAGCGTGTTCGCCGTGTTGTCGAACTGATTCGCCCACACCGCGTTGTCGAGGGAGGCGGCGTAGCGGCCGGCCTGCTTCTGGTAGTTCGCGTCGTCGGCGTAAGGGACGGTCTTGACGACCCGGACTTCGGCCCCGAGGGTGTGCAGGATGTCCACCTTCTCCGGCGACTGGTTGTCCGGCATGTAGATGACGCACTTGTAGCCCCGAGCATTGCAGATGTGCGCGATGCCGATGCCGGTATTGCCCGCAGTGCCCTCGACGACGGTTCCGCCGGGACGAAGCGCGCCGCTCTTCTCGTGCTCCCGAATGATCCACCAGGCGGCTCGGTCCTTGACGGACCCGCCCGGACTCATGAACTCGGCCTTGCCAAGGATCTCGCATCCCGTGGCCTCGGACAGGTCGGCCAGGCGGATGAGGGGCGTGTTGCCGATCGCTTCCACGAAGCCGTTGCGGGTGTCCATGCACTTGCCGGTGGCGAAAAGACCAATCTTAACCCGTAACCTCCGAGGTCTCCGTCAACCGCGCACCGCTGCCTGTATTTGCATATCGGCCGCGTAAACGGGAACCTAGGGCCTGCGCCGTGGGGCGGCACGAAGTGACGATCAAGGCGGAGGACCGTAGGTGGGCCTGGGCGGGGGCGAAGCACGACGCGCCCGAAGGGCCGGCGGATTTCATGGCGCTAGGGGCCTGCGCCGTAAAACCCCTGAAGGCCTGGGAGGGCGAACGTGGATCGCAAGTTCATGGTGGATCCCGAGACTGTCGGTCTTGACCCTGAAAAACTCGAGGAACTCGTACGGCGGGTACGACGGGAAGTGGACGAGGGGCTGTTGCCTTCCGCCCAGATCGCCGTCGCGAGAGAAGGCCGGGTCGGCCTGTTCGAGACCTTCGGCGACGCGGACGACGACACGATGTACTGCGTCTTCTCGTCGACCAAGGCGGTGACGTCGGCCGCTGCCTGGCTCCTGATCGCCGAGGGCAAGCTCGACGTGACGGAGCGCGTGGTCGACATCGTTGCCGAGTTCGACACCAACGGCAAGGAGGTCGTGACGGTCGAACAGCTGTTTCTGCACAGCTCCGGGTTTCCCAGCGCGCCGTTCCGGCCGCTGGAGTGGGAGGATCGGGAGGCCCGGCTCGGGCGTTTCTCGCGCTGGCGGCTCAACTGGGCGCCGGGGTCACGCTTCGAATACCACCCCACATCCAGCATGTGGGTCATCGCGGAGATCATTGAACGCCGGACTGGGCAGGATTTCCGGGATTTCATTCGCGAGCGGATCATCGAACCCTTGAGCCTGACGGACCTCTACGTCGGCCTGCCGGCCGGGGAGAACCATCGGGTGTCCCAATTGATGCACGTGGGCGATGGGTTGACCAGCGAAGACTATGCCCGCCTGGGCTTGCCCGAGCCGCCAGTCACGGAAGTGACCGAAGAGGCGATCCTGACATTCAATCGCCCGGAATACCGCGCTGTCGGAGTTCCTGGCGGCGGCGGTTTCGCGACGGCGGCGGGACTGGCGCTGTTCTACCAGGGATTGCTGCACGGCGGCGCGGTCCATGGCCCCAAGGTGTGGACTTCCGAAACCCTGGCCATGGGTCTCCAGGTGCGAAGCGGCGACCTGGTTGACCCACTCTACGGCAAGCGCGTCAACCGGGCGCTCGGCGTCGTGGTGTCGGGGGACGCCGACCGCAACTTTCGCGGTTTCGGCCGCATGAACTCGCCCCTGGCCTTCGGTCACGGCGGCGCCGGGGGGCAGATAGCCTGGGCGGACCCCGCAACGGGCATCTCCATCGGCTATTGCACCAACGGCCACGACCGCAATCCGTTGCGGCTGGGGCGTCGCGGCGTTGCCATCTCCAACCGCGCGGCGGTTTGCGGAGCGGGCTGACTTGGACCGGTTGCCGAAAGGCCGGGCCGTACCAGTCGGCGACCGCGATATCGAGCGTCTGACGGCGTTTCTCGAGGTATTGCTGCGGCTCGGCGGCGCGGCCGTCCTGCCGCATTTCCGGCAGTCCATACCGGTGGACGACAAACGGGAGGGCCAGTCCGGCTATGACCCGGTTACGGTAGCGGACCGCGATGCGGAGAAGGCCATGCGGGCGGCTATCAAGTCCCGCTATCCCGGGCACGGGATATTTGGCGAAGAGTACGGCTTCGAACCGGGCGAGAGTCGGCTGACGTGGGTGCTGGACCCGATCGACGGGACGCGAAGCTACGTCGCCGGCATGTTGCACTGGGGCGTTGTCGCCGGACTGTTCAACGGTGAAAGGACGGTTTTGGGGGGCGTGTATCAACCGGTGGTGGACGAACTCTTCACTGGTAACGGACGGTCTGCCTGGTGTGAGAACGGCGGTCGGAAGGAAGCGTTGTCGGTTCGCGCCTGCGCTGGACTCGAGGACGCCGTATTGTGCTGTACGCATCCGGAAGTGTTTTCCGACGCGGCCGACCTCGAAGCGTTCCACGCGGTACGGGAGCGCGCGCGCTTGTCCCGCTATGGCGGCGACTGCTACCTGTACTGCCTGCTCGCGATGGGAAGCATCGACCTGTGCGTGGAAGCCTCGCTCAAGCCCTACGACATCCAGGGCGTCATTCCCGTGGTGCGGGGCGCGGGAGGCATCATCACTGACTGGGATGGCGGTTCGCCGGAAGACGGGGGCCGAATCGTGGCGGCGGGGGATCCGAGGGTGCACGCCCAGGCCCTGGAACTTCTGGCAGGATGACCGTACACGACGACGATCCGTTCCGCTGGGTCTGCCTGCGTTCGCACGTCTCGCGCCGGCCGATCAACGAGGCCGCCCTGGTGCTGACGGCGATGGGCATCGACAACTACGTCGAGATGGAGTCGGGCGAGTGGTGCCTGTTCATCCGCCAGGGGCACCGTCACGCAGCCATGGACCAACTCGAGCGCTACCGGGTGGAGAACCTGCCGCCCCGGGCCCGTGTTCCCCGGATCATCATCTTCGACAGCGGATGGGCGGGCGTATTCGGTTACCTGCTGGCGATATGGTCGGTGCCCGCCCTGGCTTCCTGGGGCATGCTGGGAGCGGACTGGCAAAGCGCCGGAATCATGCAGGCGGGCCTGGTGGGGGAGGGAGAGTGGTGGCGGGCGGTCACCGCACTCACCCTCCACGCGAGCTTCGCGCACCTGGTGGCGAATTCGCTGTTCGGCGCGGTGTTCGGGCTGATGGCGGGGCGTTATCTCGGCTCCGGCTTCGCCTGGCTCCTGATACTCCTGGCCGGCGTCCTCGGCAACCTCCTGAACGCCTGGTCACGGCCGGATGAGTTCCGGTCCCTCGGGGCCTCGACCGCCACCTTCGCCGCCGTAGGACTCATCTCGGCGTTCGTCTGGCGGCGCGGCTACTTTCGGGGCCGCGGCCTGCGCCGGGGGCTGGCGCCGGTCTTCGCCGGCGTCGCGCTGCTCGTCTTCACGGGGCTCGGTGGAGGGAATACCGACATCTTCGCGCACGTCGCCGGGTTCTCGTGCGGCGCGGTCCTGGGTTACCTGGCGGCGGGCTTCGACATCCGGCGCCTGGGACACAGCGGACAGTACCTCTCGGGGGCGGCCGCCATGCTTCTGCTGCTCATGGCCTGGTCCTGGGCAACGTGACGCGCCCCCGGGCCTATTGTGTCGCCGAGTGCGGAGTCGGCACGATACGTTGAACCTGCACTCCGCCGGGCTCGATCAGGCCGGACACCTGGGGACCGATTTCGTTCTTCCAGTGGTCGCTGTCGTACACCCTGGCATACAGCCGCTCGCGCTCCTCTTCCGATTCGAAGCGGCGCATCCAGACGAACACCGTCTCGTCCTCCTCGCCCCGGAACATTCCCGTGATGACCATCCCGCAGGCGATCTGAAACGGGAGGATCTCCTCTTCCATCACCTTCACCCAAGCGTCCATCTTGCCCGGAACGATCCTGTACTGTCGAAGTTCGTAAAACATGCTCAGCTCCTATAAATGTACGCCTCCAGCGAGGGGGCCAGGTCGACACGTCCCTACGCGTCAGCGGTCGGGGAACATTCCCGGCTGAAGGCTCCTACAAAGTACGCCTCCAGCGAGGAGGGCCACGTCGACACGTCCCTACGCGTCAGCGCTCGGGGAACATTCCCCGGCTGAAGGCTCCTTGTCTCGAACGCTTCCTTCACGCACGGCTGCCGGTCAATATTCGTAGTGCTCGTAGAACCCCATGCTTCGCGCGACATCGACGGCGCGGCGGTACGACACCACGGCACCCACCTTCTGGTCGTGCAGCCCTTCGAGTTCCGCCTCCAGCCGGCCGAGTTCGCGGTATTTCTGTTTCAGGGTCTCGGCTGCCGGCTGGTCTTCCTCTCCTGAACCTTCGGAAGACTCGAGCGCATCGATCTCCGCCCTGAGATCCTCGATCTCTTCCTCTGCCGAATGGATCTGGTAGTCAAGCTGGTGCGCTCGTTCGAGCGTCTCGCGCACGGCGATTCCCACGTTGTAGCCCTGCAGGAAGTAAGGCTCCAGGGCGGCCGGGCAGACTCCCCTGTAACCCAGGCCGACACGGCCTTCCTGGTAACCGCCATCCTCGGTGCAATAGACCGTGAGGCCCTGGTCCCGTCCGTCCCGGTATGCTTCCTCCTCCGGATAGATACCGTACTGGGAACAGGCGTCGTAGTACTGGGAAAGATGCGCCAGCGGCTTGCCTTCGCGGCCGTCGCGTTCTCCCACCAGGTACCAGTCGGCGGTCAGGCATTCGGACTCCGACATCACCGCGCAGCCGCAGAGGAGAAAAGCGAGGCCCAGCATGGCCGGGAGCCGAACTCCGGGAACCCCGCGGACCAACGGAAATGGCGCCCGCCCGCCCATGTGTGCCTTCGATGATGACGAACATGAGCCCATTACGATTGCCCGTTGGTGGTCGATTCCGACGGTTGATTCTGCAGGGTTTCGTCCGACATCACCCGGTGGGCCCTGGCACCCTGCGCCTCGAGAAGGGCGACGATACCCCGGGGTCCCGGCAGGTGTCCTGCGCCCACCATCACGAACCAGTTGCCGGGCTTGCCCAGAAGGTCCTTGATTCCTGCTGCCATCGTCACGTTCCTTTCGTAGATGAGGGTTTCCAGCAACGCGTGATCCGCCGTCCCGACGGTGTATTCCTCGAAGAGCCGTAACATCGCATCGTCGTCGCCAAGGAACCAGGAGCGTACCAGGTGCGCGACCGTCGGCTCGATCTCTGCCATTTTGTCCACTGTATCGACCAGCATTTCAACCTGGTCCGGCATCGGCACGTTTGCGAGCAGAGCGAACTGCTGCTCGACGGATTCGAGTTCATGGACGGCCCGGTCCCCACGGCGATGGAGGAAATGCGCTTCCAGGCCGTAGTTCGGCAGATAGCTGAATTCTGCCAGGCGGGCAACGGTGAGCTGCGAAGCGATGAACATGGGCTTGATCCGTGCGACGGGCTCGATGCTTCCCAGTACACCTTTCAGGCGCTCGAGCTGCCCGGCATCCAGGTGCTCTTCAATTCGAGTGCCGCGGGGAAGGAGCGCGAACTTCGCGAACGTCTGCATGACCGTGGCGGGGTCGGCGTTGACGATATCGGCTTCCACGACGACGTGGTCCGCCTCGGTGAATGCGGTTTCGATCGGTTGAGGCAGCGGATGCAGGCTGGATTTCAGCACATGTATCGTTCCGACGAGATCTACCCGCGATGCGCCGTCCTCGTAGCGCCACATGAAGAGTGGATGCGGTGCCTCGGATCCTGCCTTGATCTCTACCGAACTCACGGCTGTCGCCTCGTTCAGGCGGTATGTCTCACATGGCTGTGCCGACCCCTGTTCCTCGCGTGCAAGGTCACATCCGTCGAGCGCGGCCTGGACGGCACCGGCGTTGCTGGCATGTCCGCCCGCGTTGAAGGCGACCGGGTCGTCGGAGAACGACACCGCCATGGCCCTGTTTCCCTGCAGCGCTTCGTACTCGCCAAGCGCATCCTCCAGCGTAGCGGATGCGGCCTGGGGAGCGGCAACTAGGAACGCAACGCAGGCGAGCCCCCGAATGCGGGACAATAATCTCGGAATGTTCATAGGTTAGTTATGTATCTTATTGAAATATGAAGTTATCGTTCGGATATTGATCTCGCGGGCCAGCGAGGTTCACTCGTCGACGATCGGTTGCTCGCCAGCGGCGATGATTGCGGCCTTGACCTCTTCAAGCATACTTCGGAGATCCGTACGCCTGGTACCACGCATCACCAGCGTCGTACCGTATCTTTCCGCCCTGTAGAACGGATAGCTGCCGAGTTCCACGTTGGTATATCGCGCCTGGATATCGGCGAGTGCGGCAGCTATCTGGCTCTCGCCGAGATACGCCGTGACCGATCGTGACCGCACGATGTCGCCACCTTCGATCTCACCGCCGACGGTGGAGAGCATCGCCTGCATCACCGATGGAATGCCGGCCATGACAAAGACGTTCTCCATGCGGAACCCGTGAGGCCCGCCGGTTGGATTGTCGACCAGTGTTGCGCCTTCGGGAATGCGCGCCATGCGCAACCGGTTTTCCATCACGTCTTCGGGTGCGGGCCGCCGGCGAATGCGCCCGGCAATCTCGTCGCTGACCACCAGCGGTACGCCGAATGCCCTGGCCATGCAGTCCGCCGTGATGTCGTCGTGGGTGGGGCCGATGCCGCCGGTCGTGAAGACGTAGTCGAAACGGGACCTTGCATCGTTGACGGCGGCAACGATCACTCCCTCGACATCGGGAATCACCCGCGCTTCTTCAACCCGTACACCCCATTCATTGAGCTGGCGCGCAATGTACGCCAGGTTTGTGTCCTGGGTGCGTCCGGACAGGATTTCGTTGCCGATGATGACGACGCTTGCGGTGACGATTCGATCGGTCATTCGCGGGGTCAAATGGCCTAGCGACCGTCGAACTGCGGCGTGCGCTTCTCGGCAAAAGCGCGGCGGCCTTCCCTGTAGTCGTCGGAGTCGAAACAGGCTTCCACGAGCTGCCGCACGTTCTCCAGGTCCTCCTTGCGGCCACCCCGTTCCCAGGCGTCCACGGCTGCCTTGGCGGCCTTCAGGGTCAACGGCGCATTGGCGGCCACCCGGTCGGTGTAGCTGGCCACGGCATCCCGAATGGCGTCGCGCTCCTCGATGAAGTTGATCAGGCCGATTCGAAGCGCCTCGGCGGCATCGAGGAATCGCGCGGACAGAAGGATGTCCCGGGCGGCCGTGGGGCCCACCTGGCGCGAGAGCTTGGCAAGTCCCTCGTAGCCGTAGCCAAGCCCCAATTTGGCCGCGGGAATACCGAACAGCGAATCCGGTGTGGCGAAACGCACGTCGGCATTCAATGCGGCAGCCAGTCCGCCGCCGATGCAGTAACCCTCGATGCAGGCGATCAACGGTTTCGAGAACGTTCCCAGCGCCTTGCTGCCGCGTGCCGAGGCGGCGCTGTAGCTGGCCATCTGTTCTGCATTCCCGCGCTTGGCGTCAAATTCACTGATGTCCGCGCCGGATACGAACGCCTTGCCGCCGGCGCCGCGCATGACGGCGACGCGAACGCCGGGATCCTGTTCGAACCGCCCCATGATGTCGCCGATGGCCTGCCACATTTCGAGCGAGACAGCATTGCGGCGCGCCGGGTTGTTGTATTCCATCCAGCCGACACCGTCCCGGATCCAGGCGCGCATCTTGTCGGTTTCGAGTTTCAGTTCCATACGCCTCACTTCCCTGTCTTCAAGAGCGGACGCTACCGGCGGCCCAGCTTCCTCCGCTTGCCTTCAACGTAGTCAACCAGAACGTATTCCCCAAGGCGGTCCGGGGTCGTATAGAACACCCGGCCCCCATTGATGCGCGCGATCTGGTCCATGAACTCCTTCAGGTAGTAGCTTGAATCCAGCATGAAGGTATTGATTGCGATGCCCTTGCGCGTGCATCGCCGGACGGCGCCGTAGGTGGCCCGGTAGGTCTCCTGCGTCGGCGGATACGAAAAGTAGTGGCGACCGTTGGCAAGCAGGTGTGCGGTGGGTTCGCCGTCCGAGATCATGATGATCTGCTTGCTGCCCGCGTCGTGTTTCGACAGCAGCCCTTCCGCCAGCAGCATGGCGTGCTGCATGTTCGTGCCAAGCACGTACTCGTCCCACTGCAGGAGCGGCAGGTCATGCGCCTTCAGTTCGCGCGCGTACGCGGCGAAACCGATGATGTAGAAGTCGTCGCGGGGGTATTGGGAGGTGATGAGGTTGTGCAGCGCCAGGGCGACTTTCTTCGCGGCCTGGAACGCGCCCCGGAGCGCCATCGACCAGGACTGGTCCACCAGCATGGCCGTGGCGGTCGATGTCCGGAGTTCCGACCGGTAGACCTCGAAGTCATCCGGTTGCAGGCGAACCGGCGTCGACGGCCCTTCGCGGTCGATGGCATTCCTGATGGTACGCGGCATGTGCAGGTGGAAAGGGTCGCCGTATTCGTAGGGTTTGGTCTGCTCCAGGCGGTCGCCGAAACGTCCTTCTTCCGGCAGCGCATGACTGCCAAGCCGTTGTCGGCGCAAGCGCGCATAGATTTCGCCAAGCGCCTTCTGTCCAATCATGCGGGCGCCGCGAGGGGTGAGTTCCCAGCGGTCGCCGTCGCGGATATAGCCCGCGTCACGCAGAGACTTCAGTAGTTCCTTGAGATTGTCGAGGGAATCGCCAGCCTCGTCGTCGAGCAGGGCCTTGAGGGCTTCCTCGTCGATGCGTTCGAGGTCCCCGCTGCGTTCCGCCTCCCGAACCTGGTCGATGAGCTGGTCGAGATCGCGCATCTCGCCCATGAGCCGCATCGCGGCCTCGAGGTCCAGTTCGTCACCGCCACCGAACACGTAGCGCTTGCCCTCGGGGTTGAGGAAGTCCATTTCGCTGGCGAGCCTGGCAAGTTCTGATTCGAGTTCCGGGTCGCCGAAGCGATCCGACATCAATGACTGCAACTGCTCGCGCTGTTGTGGCGACAACGAGGCGAGCAGCGACTGCGCCGCCGCCATCTGCCGGCGCATCTGGTCGAGCAACTCGTCGAGCGACCCGGGGGGATCGTCGCCGAACATGTCGCCGAACTCCCGCATGAAATCGTCGAAACGCGGGTCCTCGTCCGCGATCTTCCGGGCCAGCATGTCGTTCAGCCCCTTGACCATGTCCTTCATGCGCTCGATGTCCTCGCCGGACATCTGGTTGACCATGCGCTCGATGTCGTTGAAGAAGGTGCGCGTCATCGCCTTGCGCAACTGGTTCAGGAGTTCAAGGAACTTGCGCTGGGCGTCCGGATTGAGGAACTCGTAGTCCTCAAGTGACTTCATCCTGCCCCCTACATCGTCCGGGAGGTCGTCAAGGGCTTCCTGGTTGCGGTCGGCGATTTCCTTCAGGACCTGGTCCGCGTACTCGTCGTCGTCGCGGTCCATCCACTCGTCGATGGTGTCCTGCTCGGTCTCGAGGATGCGGGAAAGTTGCTGTTCGATGTCCCGCATGACGCTGGACAGATCGAACTGTTCAAGGCGCTCGCGCCTGCGGTCCCGCAGCTTCCGCATGATGTCGCGGAGACCCTGCACCCGGCGACCGCCTGTCTGCATGCCACGCGACATGAGGTTGCGCAATGCCCATCGGAGGTCGCCATATTCAGTGAGGTCGTCGGCGATGGCCGCCAGCACGTCGTCCGCCGCGATGTCAAGGGCTTGGGTGCCGTCCCACCGCGAATATCGAAAGCGTGTTGCGTGGTGTCGCAAGGCGGTCAATCCTTAAGCGCGGCGGTCCAGTGCCATAGGTGGGCGTGGGCGGGGGTGAAACACGGCACCCGTTGGGTGACGGATTTCATGGCGTTAGCCCGTGAAGACGGCGTGGCCGCGGACGCCGTGCTTGTTCAGCAATTCGTGCAGGTGCAGGCCTTCGAGAATGAACTCGACTGCCGCGGCCGCCTGGCCCGGCCCGGTCTCGCCCGCCAACCCTGCGACGGCCTCCCGCAGGCCGTCGACGCGGCCCAGGGTTTCGATGTAGGCGTCGATCGGGGCAGACTCGCCGGTCTCTACCGAAAGCCCGTCGTTGAAGGCCATGGCGACGGTTTCGAGCTTGTCCGTGTTGACATGACGGTCGTACACGGTCTTTACGGCGGCGTTGACGATGCGCTGGAGAATCTTGTCCTCCTGGCCTTCCTCCATGGCTTCGAACTCGACCTTGCCACGCAGGGAAGGGGCGATGAAAGTCAGGTCGGATATGCGTGGCACGACCTCGGATTCACCCAGGCGCAGTGCTCGCCGGAACGCGTTGGCACGGAGCGATTCGTAGTTCGAGATGGACGTGCGCACGGATACGCCGGAGCGCTGGTTGATATCGGGGGATTCGCGCGCGAGATGCGTCACCTCCGCGATCACCTCGCGCATGTATCCCGGCACGTGAAGTTCCCGCCCCATCATGTCGAACCGGGACGCTTCCTGCTCCATGATGGCGATCTCCTGTTCCACGGACTCGGGATAGTGCGTGCGAACCTGTGCGCCGTACCGGTCTTTCAGCGGCGTGATGATGCGGCCGCGATTGGTGTAGTCCTCCGGGTTGGCCGTCGCAACGAGGAACACATCGAGAGACAGGCGCACCTTGTGGCCGCGAATCTGGATATCGCGTTCCTCCATGACGTTGAGCAGGCCGACCTGGATCCGCTCGGTCAGGTCGGGCAACTCGTTGATCGCGAAGATGCCCCGGTTCATTCGCGGCACGAGGCCGAAATGGATCGTTAACGCGTCGGAAAGGTACCGGCCTTCCGCCACCTTGATCGGATCGACCTCGCCGATCAGGTCCGCGATGGTGATGTCCGGGGTTGCGAGTTTTTCCCCGTAACGCTCGTCGCGGTGCAGCCATCGAATCGGCGCGTCTTCGCCCCGCTCCACGACGATGGCCTTGCCCGCTTCGGTGATGGGACTCTCGGGATTCTCCGGGATCTCGGTGCCGTCGAGGATCGGCGTGTATTCGTCGAGCAAGGTGGTCAGTGCGCGCAGGATGCGCGACTTTGCCTGGCCACGTTCGCCGAGGAGTATCAGGTCCTGGCCGCCCAGAATCGCGTTCTGAATCTCGGGAATGACGGTTTCGTCGTAGCCAACGATACCGGGAAACAGGGTGTCGCCGCTGGCAAGTCTTTCGATGAGGTTGCGCCGGAGTTCCGTCTTGACGGACGAAACAGAGTAGTTGGCTGCCCGGAGTTCCCCGAGAGTGGCAGGCCTCGACCCCATTACTTCCTTCCCTTCATAGGCTTGAACCTTGCGGCCCGCCGCTTCGACCAACAAAGTGTGTCAGCTACGCTGGGGGATGGCAAACCACCGCCCCGTGATGTCCGGCTTCTACATGCAGGCCGGCTCGGGGCGAGGGCGCTTTGCCGGACGAAACCGGTTAGGATGCCGCCATGCGTATCGCGACCTGGAACGTGAACGGCGTGCGCGCGCGCCTCGATTTTGTCCGTATCTGGCTGCAGGAGCGCCGCCCCGACATAGTAGGTCTGCAGGAGATCAAGACGGAAGCCGATGATTTCCCGCATTCGGCCTTCGAGGAACTGGGGTACGAGGTGGTCCTCCATGGTCAGAAGGGATGGAACGGTGTCGCCGTACTGTCGCGCCTGCCGGTCGAAGACAGCTTTCGCGGCCTGGCCGGCCAGGAGGAGATGGGGTCGAGACTCGTGGGCGCGAGCATCGGCGGACTCACCTTTGTCAACGTGTATTGCCCGAACGGCAAGTCGCTGGAACACGAGGACTTCGCCGCCAAACTCGCCTGGCTGGACGATCTCGCGGCCTTCTGGTCTGCCCGCAACGTGGGGGAGGGCGTTCTCTGCGGCGATTTCAACGTGGTCCCGCAGGCGGTCGACAGTTGGCACGGCGAGGATGCGGACGGGCAGATCTTTCATACGGTGGAAGAAAGGAGCCGGTTCGACGCGCTCCTTGGTGCCGGCCTCGCGGACCTCTTTCGCGAGCAAAACCCCGATTCCCGCGCGTTCTCCTGGTGGGACTATCGGGGTGGTGCATTCCGCTTCGGGCATGGCTTGAGGATCGATTTCCTGCTGGGCACGCCGCGGGTGCTGGCGCGCGTCAACCAGGTCGAGATAGACCGCGACTTTCGCAAGAAAAAGGAAGGTCTGACGGCGTCTGACCACGCACCGGTGATCGCGGACCTCGACTAGCGAGTCACGCGCAAACTGAAGCGACATGACCTTCCTGAACACGGCACCAGCTCCTTGAGAGTAGTCGAGACGTCAGGAATCATGTCTGGCCCGGATTCCGTTTTTGCCGGTTGTCTGCCGGCTCTCATGACGCCCTGCGATGCTGGCGGCAAACCGGATTTCGATGCGCTTGCGGAAAAGGGCGCGGAACTGGTTGCCAGCGGTATGCGGGGCGTCGTCTATTGCGGGTCCATGGGCGAATGGCCGCTCCTGTCCGACGGGCAGCGGCGGGAAGGTGTCGAGGCGTTGGTGGAGAGGGAAGTTCCGGTGGTCGTCGGTACCGGTGCCCAGAGCACCGCGCGGGCGGCGGCGCTCGCGAGCCATGCCCGGGAGGTCGGCGCCGCGGGCCTCATGATCATTCCCCGAGTCCTTTCGCGGGCAACCTCGGCCGCCGCCCAACGCGCGCACTTCGCCGCAGTGCTGCGCGCCGGGGGCGAACTTCCCGCAGTCATCTACAACAGTCCCTACTACGGTTTCGAGACGAGGGCTGAGCTGTTCTTCGACCTTGCCCGCGAGTTCTCGAGCCTGGTCGGCTTCAAGGAGTTCGGTGGCTCGGCATCCCTCGACTACGCGGCTGAACACATCACGTCGGGCAGGACTGGCCTCGAGTTGGTCGTTGGCGTCGATACCCAGGTAGTGCACGGCATCGTTCGTTGCGGCGCGAGCGGCGTGATTACCGGCATCGGAAACGTTTTTCCGACAGCGCTTCTGCGCCTGGTCGAGCTTTGCGAAAAGGCGAGGGACGGCGACGAGGACGCCTTGCGTTCGGCCAGGGATCTCGACGAGGCGCTTGGCGCGCTGGCCACGTTCGACGAGGGACCTGACCTGGTGCTGTACTTCAAGCGCCTGATGGTTCTCGAAGGCAACCCCGGGTACGCGACCGCCCTGAATCCCGACGACAAGCTGAGCGGCCCCCAGCTTGGATACGTCGATTCGCACTGGGCGCGCTTTCGACGCTGGTGGGATGCCTGGCATGGAGCACATGGGTGAGCGACCTGAGGGTGATCGACTCCCACACCGCGGGCGAACCTACGCGGGCAGTGGTCAGTGGCGGTCCGGACCTCGGTGGCGGTCCCATGGCGGAGCGGCTGCAGCGTTTCGAGCAACACCACGACGACTTCCGGCGATCGGTGATCCACGAGCCTCGCGGGTCCGATGCCCTGGTGGGTGCGCTGCTCTCGGAACCGACCGACGCGGGCTGCGCCACGGGCGTGATCTTCTTCAACAACGCGGGTTACCTCAACATGTGTGGTCACGGTGCCATCGGCGTGGCCGTCACCCTGGCGTACCTCGAGAGGGTCGAACTCGGCGAGCTGCAACTTGAAACCCCGGTAGGGATCGTGTCCGTCCTGTTGCGCACGCCAAATGAAGCCACCATCGAGAACGTCGCGAGCTACCGCTTTCGATCGGGTGTTGCCGTTGGCGTGGAAGGCCTTGGCACCGTGCGGGGAGACGTGGCGTGGGGCGGCAACTGGTTTTTTCTCGTTGACTCGAACTCGATCCCCGGCCTGGCACCAATCTCGCTCGGCGCCGAGCCCCAACTGACCGACGCCACCAGGCGCATCAGGGCGGCGCTGGTCCGCGAGGGCGTCACGGGTCGCGACGGGGCCGAGATCGACCATATCGAGTTGTTCGAACCCGCCATCCATGCCGACGCCGACAGTCGGAACTTCGTGCTCTGCCCCGGTTCTGCCTATGACCGTTCGCCCTGCGGCACGGGAACGAGCGCCAAGGTCGCCTGCCTCGCGGCCGAGGGAGAGTTGCAGCCGGGGGAGGACTGGGTGCAGGAAAGCGTGATCGGTTCGCGTTTCGTGGCGCGTTACCGGTTGGGTGCCGAAGGCGAGGTCATTCCCAGCATCACCGGCAAAGCGTTCGTCTGTGGCGACACGGTCCTTATCCGCCACCCGCAGGACCCGTTTCGCGACGGAATCGGGTGACGTGGCCGAGCGCGTTGCCATCGTGGGCGGAGGCATAATTGGCATCGCCTGCGCCCATTACCTCTCGCGCGCCGGGTACGAGGTCACGGTCATCGACCAGGGTCGCGTCGGCGGCGGCTGTTCTCACGGCAATTGCGGACACATCTGCGCCAGCCACGTGCTGCCCCTTAACGAACCGGCAAATCTCCTTGCGGCGCTGGGATCGCTGGTAAACCCCCGGGCGCCGTTCAGGGTCCGGCCCCAATGGCGGCCGGCGCTCCTGCGCTGGTTCTGGGAGTTTGCGCGACGCTGCAACCATCGGTACGGCCTGTTGGCGGGCAGTGCGATGAAATCGATCCTCGACGCCTCGATCCGTGAGTACGAGGCATTGTTCCAGGCGCCCGAGTTCGAGGCGGAATGGCAGCCCCTCGGGCTTCTCTACGTGCTTCGCAGCCCGCGTGGCGTGCGGCGGTTCGCTGCCCAGGACGGGATGCTTCGCGACACCTTCGGCGTTGCGGCGACGCGGATCGAAGCTGGCGAACTGACGGATTTCGACCCCGCGCTGCGCCACGATCTTGCGGGCGGTTTCTTCTACGGGGGCGATGCCTTTCTGCGTCCCGATGCCCTGACCGGCAACTGGAGCCGTTGGCTCGCATCACGCGGCGTTCGGTTCGAGGAAAAGTGCCATGTGCAGGGCGTCGAAACGACCAACGGAAAGATCATGCGGCTGCTCACCGGGGGAACCGGCGAATTCACCGCCGACCACTACGTCTTCGCGAGCGGCGCCTGGAGCACGGCAGTGGCGGCGGAGCTTGGATGTCGGGTTCCCATCGAGCCCGGAAAGGGTTACTCGGTTACCACAACCCGGCCCCGTGACTGTCCGCGTCATGCCATGCTGTTCGCGGAGCACCGGGTGGCGGCGACGCCGTTCAACGAAGGCCTGCGCCTGGGTTCAATGATGGAGTTCGCGGGATTCGACGCAGGCATTCCATCCCGGCGAATCCAGCAGTTGATCGACTCGGCCGGGCATTATCTCCAGCAACCCGTGGGTAATGAGGTTCTCGAGACCTGGTGCGGCTGGCGGCCCATGACCTGGGACAGCCTGCCCGTCATCGGCCCGGTGCCGGACCTCGCGAACGGAGTCCTGGCTACGGGACACCACATGCTCGGCGTGACGATGGCGCCTGCCACCGGCAGGCTGGTGGCCGAGATCATCGGCGAAACAGCCACCCACATCGATCCGACGCCATACTCCCCGGCGCGATTCTCGTGAGTGCGCAACGACGTGGGCGTTCACGGGGCGGGTTGTCATGGCTTGGGACGCGCACTAAGCTACGGGCATGAGCACACTATCCGACGTGATCCACCTCCTGGAGTCGGGGGACTGGCAGACGGCACATCGCATGGTTCAGGGTGACTCGACCCAGCAGGGCTGTTGGGCACACGGAATCGCTCACATCATGGAAGGCGACATGCGAAACGCCGGGCATTGGTATGGGCGGGCCGCGAGAGAGTTGCCCGATGCCTCAGCCGTCGACGACGAGATCCGGTTGCTGAAGCAACAACTGGCTTCCGAGTAGGGCCAACTTCCCTTCGGGTGCGACGTGTTCGTCCCGGACCAGCCCGGCTATGGTTCCGGATTTGCACGGGAGTGGGCGAATCGCCCGTCCCGAACGCCGCTGTCCGGCCCGACCTTTCCGTTCAGGTAGTCGCGGATGGCGTCGGCGTTGCCCTTGAAAACGATGCGATCCTGTTTCCTGGCGATCTGGTAGTCGTATAGCGGGTCGTAGTACCAGTCGAGCAGCATCCCGATCCAGGCGCGGTGCGCATCCGCGTCCGCGTTTTCGAAGGCACCACGCATCCGTGCCAGGACTTTCCCGTGGCGGTCGCCGCCAAGGCGGCGGCGTATGTTGTCCAGCGAGGTCTCGAGCGATTCCTGGAGACGGTCCGGATCGTCGGCTTCGACCACGTATTCCCGGTATATGTTCTCGATCCGCCTTGACTGCTCGAGTTCGACCAGCACGATGGGGGCGGACTGCATGCCCTGGTAGACGCTTTCTGGAATCGCAAGCCGGCCGATCGTTCGGCTTTCGTCTTCGACAACGACAGGTGCTGGCCGGGAATCCTGCACCAGCAGTTGCACTGCCAGCGCGTTTTCGAAGCCGATCGGCGTTGGCTGCGGCGTGGCGCGCTTGCCGAAGGCGGAGCCGCGGTGGTTTGCCAGCGCCTCGAGGTCAATGCTCCCCGGTATGCGCTTCACGACGTCCGTCTTGCCGACGCCGGTTCGACCGCCGACGACAAGCCACTCGCGTTCCCGGTCAAGCGTGTCTATGCAGAATCTTCGCAGCGCCCGGTAACCGCCGTCGATACGTGCAACGTGCCGGCCGGTCTCGGCGAGCCACGCCTGCACCGTTTCGGATCGCAACCCGCCTCGCCAGCAGTAGAGCATCGCGTCTGGATTGCCGTCGACCACGGCTTGCCAGGCTGCCAGGCGTGCTGCTTTCACCTTCCCCGAAACCAGGGTGCTGCCGAGTTCGATCGCGGCATCCTGTCCCCGGTGCTTGTAGCGAATGCCGACCCTCTCGCGTTCGCCATCCGTCAGCAGCGGCAGATTGACAGCGCCGGGGAACGCGCCGCGCTGGAATTCGGCCGGCGACCGCAGGTCCATGAGTGGTGCGCCCCGGGTGAGTGCCGCGGCATAGTCTGAAACCGAGAGCAATTGACAGCTTCTCGGTCGTCAGGGGATCACGTCGGTGATCGTGCGCCCCGCTTCGAAAGCCTGCAGGTGTTCGCGCAGGATCTCGATGGTCTCGTCGTCGGTCTGCGGGGCGCTGTCGCCATTCAGCGCGTGATCCAGCGCCTCCCGTTGCAATTCCACGGCGCGTTCGAAGTCGCCGTTGGCGGCGTAAGCGGCTGCCCAGGTATCGATATATGCTGGCGTGCCGCGCGCGCGCTCGTTGCTGGACATCACCTGGTCCATGATTCGCAACGCGTAAGGTGCGTCGCGAAGCCGCTCCAGGTTCGATACCGCAAATGTCCACGCGACATCGTTCACGACCCCGGCGTGGTCCGGAGACGCGGCCACCGCCGACTTGAGCCATGATCGGGCCTTGCGGAAATTTCGCCTGACATGGATGCCTTTTGCGAACAGGTGCCCGAGCTGGATCCTGGCCTCCGCGCAGAATACGCCGAGGTCCTCGCAGCGACGATCGCTCCTGGCCAGTCCGGTGAGCCACCGGTAGGCCTGGTCGGTGAACTGCTTGCCCACATCCTCGCGCATCAGGAAGCGTGCGTACTGGACCTTGGCGCCGGGATTATCGAGCGTTGCGCCGAGCAGGTAGTACTTCTCGCTCCGGTCGTAGTCTGGCCAGTCGAATTCGAACCAACGGGCCAGGAAAAAGCAGGCGTCGGCGTTGTGGAGACCGGATGCCCGAACCAGCAGGTCCAGGCCCGGTTCGCGACGCTCCTCGCCGTAGTAGCCCGAGGCATACAGCCTGCCCAGTTCGTACATGGCTTCGTCGGAACCGAGGTCGATCGCGTATTCGTAGGTGCGGGCGGCTGCGCGCTGCGCGCCTTCGCGCTCCGGCCCGACCGGAGTGTCCATGGCCTGGGACCAATAGAGCCGCGCCAGCATGAGGTGCGCGATCAGGTTGCCGCCCGCGCTTGCCTTGGTCAGCCACCGTGCAGCATGATCGAGCCGGTCTTCGCGCAAGCTGACTGAACCGAGGAGCGTTTGCGCAGCAGGGTCGCCGCGTTCCGCCAGCGAATAGAGGACGCGAAAGGCATGGAGGCCGTCTTCCTGCTCCTGCGCCGAGCGCAGCCAATCGTTGTAGACCGTCGCGAGGTCGAAATAGACGCTTTCGACGGGTCGTCCTTCTCCGCGCGTGGCGTCGACTCTCAGGAGGAAAGGAGTCCTGTCTGTAGGAACATACATGGAACCGACAGGAGTGCGGCCCGTCGCGACCAGGTAGGCGTTCGGTTCCGCCGGAGATATGACAGGCAGCGGAGACTCGGGCGTGCCTGAACCGGCCCCATCGATGACGGCGCGAATCTCAGATACCCGCTCGCGGTGTCTGGCAGCCGTATCTTCACGGTCAAGATAGGAATAGAACGCCGCCAGCGCCTGGTGTCCGGCGAGACTTCCCGGATTCCGGTCGACTATCGCAGAGCCGAGAGGACCCAACCGCAGTGGTTCTTCACCAATGAGGCGCACGGCCTGCGTTTCGAGCGCAGAGATGGCCTCCAGCCGCTCGAGATAATCCGGCGCGGTCACGAACGCTGCGCGCAGGGCCCCCATGTCCGCATCCTTGCCGGCCCTGATCCCGGCCGCAAGTTCATCGTAAGTGGCGGCGCTGTTTGAAGCGCATCCGGCGCAAAACGCAAGGCTTCCCGCGAGAAGGGCAACGCGTTGCGCCGCTGCCGCGGCGCGATGGTATCGGCGCCGGTGGTCGTTGGCCGGTGTCGTTGAAAGTTGATCCATGGTGCGGGTCTTCCCGTAGCGGGGCTAGTGTATCGCATCCTCATGCTCCGACCCGCGCGGCCCAGGGGAGTTTCCAGGCACAGGATTGTGTTGTCGAGCGAGTTTTTTGCCGAGTCAGATGGCTGTCGCATCTTGAACGCGATGGGGGTGAACTCGATAATACGCGCTTCACTTGACCGACAGGCCTAACACGGTGGCATTACCAAGTCTCGACGACTATTTCCCCGATTGGAAAGAACGCGAAGCGTTGGCGGAAGCGATGATTCCCATCATCGGGCGCCTCTACCGAAACAACGTCGTGACCTACTGTTACGGCCGGGCGCTCTACAACCAGAGCGTCACGCAGCTGATGTCTGCCCACCGCTACGTGCGCCAGGTGGAGCACAACGAGCTGTCGGAGTTCGAGAGCTACCCGGTACTGGAGGCATTGTCGAGGCTCGACCTGGGGCCTTCCCACGTCGATGTCGGGAAGCTGACGGTGCGCTTCATGGAGGAATTCGGGTCCAACGGGGCGACGCCAGAGACGTTTGTCGAACGGGAATGCGCCGAGATCATCGGTCGCCACGTGCCGCCCCTGGAGCGGCCCCAGGACATCGTCCTCTACGGTTTCGGAAGGATCGGGCGCCTCCTGGCGCGGCTCTTGATCGAGAAGACCGGCGGGGGAGACCAACTGCGTTTGCGTGCGATCGTCGTGCGCAAGGGGGCGGATGACGACCTGGTGAAACGGGCCAACCTGCTGCGTCGAGATTCGGTGCACGGCGGCTTCAAGGGCACCATACGGGTCGATGAGGACAACAGCTGCATCATCGCGAACGGCAATGTTGTTCGCGTGATCTACTCGAATGAGCCGGCCGACGTGGACTACGAGCAGTATGGCATCACCAATGCGATTGTCATCGACAACACCGGCGTTTGGCGGGAAGAGGCAGGCCTCGCCCGGCACCTCAAGGCCAGGGGTGTCGGGCGCGTCATCCTTACCGCGCCCGGCAAGGGCGCCATCAAGGACATCGTTTCCGGTGTGAACTCGCACCTGGTGAGCGAAAACGACCGAATCCTCGCGGCCGCATCCTGCACCACCAACGCCATCGTTCCCGTCATGAAGGCGATGAACGACGAGTTCGAGGTCGTGCGGGGTCACATGGAGACGGTTCATGCGTATACGAACGACCAGAACCTGACCGACAACTTCCATCCCAAGGATCGCCGGGGTCGGGGCGCGCCGCTCAACATGGTGATCACGGAGACCGGCGCATCCGACGCGGTCGCGAAGCTCCTGCCGGAACTCGACGGCAAACTGAGCGGCAACGCCATCCGCGTTCCCACGCCGAACGTTTCCCTTGCGATCCTCAACCTCACGCTTGGCCGGGCAACCACCGTGTCGGAAGTGAACGAATACCTTCGCCACACCGCGCTGCACTCAGCCCTGCAGCGCCAGATCGAATACATGGACGCAGCGGAGATCGTTTCGTCCGACTTCGTCGGCCGCCGTTACGCCTGTACGATCGATGGCAACAAGACCATCGTCGACAAGAACTGGACCGTGCTGTACGTCTGGTACGACAACGAGATGGGCTATGCCGCCCAGGTGGTGCGCGTCGTGCAGAAGTGGGCCGGTATCAGCTATCCGCTCATTCCGGGAGACGTCAGCAAGACCGGATACGGTTGACAGCCTGCATGGAAGTACGCCTCCTGCGACGGCGAAATGCCAGGACTTCCTTACGCGTCAGCGGTGGGGGAACATTCCCCGGCTGAAGGCTCTGAAATCGCATCGTTCGGGCGCAGCGCGCGCTCGTGTGGCACACTCGGACGGCCTGACAGGCCGTAGCGGCTTGCTCGAGACTTCGCGAACGATGGCCACGCTAGCGACAGACCGCCTCAATATCCGGCCCTTCGAAATGGAGGACGCCCCGGCGCTTCACGCATTCTGGTCGAACGTGGATGTTCGCCGTTACCTCTGGGATGGAATCATCCTGCCGATGGAGACGGTTCGCGGGATCATTCGACAGAGCATCGATGACTTCGAGGCGCACGGTTTCGGGTTCTTCTCGCTGGACCTCAAGGTGACGGAGACGAAGATCGTCGGCTTCTGCGGTTTTCGGCGGTTCGAAGACGGCGAGCAGATCGAACTGCTGTTCGGCATATTGCCGGAATACTGGGGCGAGGGTTTCGTGACCGAGGCGGCCAGGGAGGTATTGCGATACGGCTTCGAGGAAGCCGGCATCACGCGGATCATTGCGGCCGCGGACACGCCGAACCAGCGTTCCGTTCGGCTCCTGATGCGCCTCGGCATGTCGTTCGAGGCGCGCCGCGAATGGCATGGCCTCGATACGGTCTTCTACGCCCTGACGGCCGAGGAGTTCCGGGACCAATGATGCACGTAGGAATCCTGGGGCTCGACTTTCACCTGGCAGGCTGCCGTTCATTGAAGGAAAAGCGCAGCCGGCTCAAACGCCTGCGGGACAAGCTGGGGCGGTCGACCAGTCTTGCCGTTTGCGAAAGCGGATACCAGGACGTGCTGCACCGTGCGCGGTGGTCCGTTGTCGCCGTCGCGTCGAGCCAACGGGTGGTGGAGCGGTCGCTCGGCGACGTCGAACGCTGGGTACAGGAAGGATTGGATGCCACCCTGGTGAACATCGAAAGGGAGATATTCGCCGCATGATCACGAAAAGACTCTTGCCGTGACACTGCTGGCTGCCGCCGCAGCCGTGGCGCTGCTCGTGGTACTTCTGGTTCGAAGCACGCGGGCGAACCGGCGCGAATGGCTGAGTACGCTCTCCCTGCCCGGCACATGGGTGCTGCGCAACGCCGAGTCGCTAAGCACGCTGTCATTCGGAGGCGACCTCGGCGAAGGCCGCTATACCTGGCGAGAGGATGGCGGTGAGGAGGAGGGCGAGTGGCGACTGCACGGCCAGACCCTGAGAATGACTCCGGACGGCGGCGAGGCAGTCGACTACGAGTTGCGTTCGTTCGGCGACAACTCCATCGGTATTGACGGGCCAGGCCACAAGCGTTGCGTCTACCTCCGCCGGCGCGACAACGTCGTGCAACTCCGGCAGGGGTCCTGACGGATCTCGAATGAATGACGTGCTGGAAAACCTGGCATCCAGCGGCCAGCGGCTGATCCAGAGGATCTCGGCGCTGCTGCCCGCTTCGGAGCCCGTCGACTGGTCGGCCACCTCGGCAGCCGTGTGGCGCGGGAGGGACCGGTTTGTCGCCCTCGATGACCTCGACGAGATCGCGCTCGACGATCTGCTCGAGATAGATCTCCAGAAGGAACGCATAGAAACCAATACCGCGCAGTTCATCGCCGGGTACCCGGCAAACAACGCGCTCCTGTGGGGCGCGCGTGGAACGGGAAAGTCGTCCCTGATTCATGCCTTGCTGAACCGTTACCGCGACCGGGGACTGCGACTCGTCGAGGTTGACAAGCGGGCCCTGGGAGACATCGCCAGGATCGTCTCGGAACTGCGCCGCGAACCCTACCGTTTCATCGTGGTCTGCGACGACCTGTCTTTCGAGCGGGACGATGCTTCGTACAAGGAGCTGAAGAGTGCGCTCGAGGGATCTGTCTTCCGGCAGAGCGAGAACGTACTGATCTACGCCACTTCCAATCGACGCCACCTGATTTCCGAGTTCATGTCGGACAATCTCGGTGCCCGTCACCACGAAGGGGAACTGCACGAGGACGAGGCGGTGGAGGAGAAGATCTCCCTGTCAGACCGGTTCGGCCTCTGGCTGTCCTTCCACCCGTTCAGGCAGGACGAGTACCTCGAGGTGGTGCGGCACTGGCTCGACCGCCTGGCCCGCGACCACGGCACGGACTGCGCCTGGGACGAAGACGTGCGCAAGGCGGCGTTGCAGTGGGCGCTCGGCCGAGGCACGCGCAACGGCAGGATGGCCTACTACTTCGCCCGCCACTGGGTAGGCAAGTCTTTGCTGGAGGAGGGCAAAAGGGCGTAGGCGTATAGGATTCGAACCGACTCACTCCCGGATCATGCGGAATCTTCCAGTCGCAGGCTTCGACGAGCATCCTCCGAAGCGTTGATCCGGTTCTTCAGTTCTTCGGCATAGTCCCCGTCGCCGGCCGCATCCGCCAGCGGGAACAGCACCCGCATCACCGCCAGCTTGTCGTCCTTGTCCGCCACGCGGCCGACCCGGAGCGCCGTCGCGGGATCGCTGGCACGCTCAAGTCCCTCGATGATCTCGACTTCCTGCTCGACGCTGAGGTTCCCCTGGGCCAGCGCCTCGGCCGCGAGTTCTGGCGGCAGCGCGTTGCCGACACGCAGGGCCATCAGGACCAGGTGTTGCAGACCCAGCCGGCTCGGGTCGGCGGTGATCCTGTCGGCGAGTTTCGACACGATGCGCCTGGCACGGTCGTCCTCGCCGCGTGAGTGCAATTGCCAGGCCACGACGAACGCCGCTTCGAGCACGCCGGCGCGGTCGAGGCCGGGGTCGTCCAGCCAGGAAACCATGGCGTCCCCGGCGGCGGTCATCCAGGCGACGTCGCCTGGCCAATGGTGTTCGGCCTCGGCTGGGAACGGGCGCTCGCGGCGCAGGATCAGTTCGTGCAGTGGAGCGGGAGTGCCGAAGTTAAGGTCGAGTCGCCGCAGGCCGTAGAGTTGTCCCAGCGTCCCGAGCGCACTGATGAGCCGGTATCGATCTTGCTGTTGTGAGTCCGATAGCGCGTCGATGGAATCGGCCCCGGACCCGGTCGAGCCAAGAAGGCCGCGTAGCAGTTCGATGGCGCGCGTGGTGTCTCCGGCCATGGCATTCAGACGCAACAGTTCGATCGCCTTGGCACTTTGCCAGTCCCCGAGCGGCATCTCCGCGTTTGTCGCCGTCTCGGAGAACCTGGCCGCTTCAGCGAGCGTCTCCTGCGGCGTGTAGATGCTGGCGAGGACCCGGAGGAGGAAGACATCGAAATAGGCAGTGTAGGCATCGTGGCGGTCGGCGCGCCGCGCTGCCACGAGAATGCTCTCCACCGTGTCGCGCGCCGCTTCCGGAGGCAGCGTCCCGGCAACTTCCCGGGCAAGCTCCGAGAGGTCCATGACGGCTCCGGCGGGACCTCCCCCAATCATGACGATCCCCCCACCTCGGCCAGTGAACTCGCCGTGCCGCGCGAGTTTGGCCGTCAGCAGGCGATAGTGTTCGGAGGACTCGTCGAACGCCCCCGCCCTGGCGTGCAGCCTCGCCATGGCGAGGACCTGGAGCGCGGTGGGATCCTCGATCCGGTTGGCCCGTTCCCTGAGGGCATCGTGCTCGGACTCGGCAAGCTCTTCGGGGTGCTGATGGCGCAGGAGCATCCAGACGGTAAAGTCGTGATCGCCGAGTTTGCCGATACGGGGAGCCAACGCCTCGGCCCGCCCGTCGCCGGCATATGCCTCTCCCAGCAGCCGGTAAAAGCGATGCTGGTTCCGCCGCTGTTCGTCCGGCAGGGCGCGCAGATAAAGGTCGAACTCCGTAGCGGCATAGGGCCGCGCAGCGATGGCCTCGAACAGGGTCTTCGGATCTGCCGCACCGTCCCCCTCAAGCAGGGCATCGAGCCGGAAATCGCGGTTGGAATCCCCGTAGTAGCGGAACGGGTCGTCGGTTTCCGGGTCCAGCGGTAACGACAGGATCATGTTCATCGCGTACCCCGCCGGGAGCCCGAAGGAGCGGTTTTCGTCTGGCGCCTGGGATGCGCGCCAAACGGTCCGTAGCGCCTGTCTGGCCGTATCGTCGTCCGGGTCCCCGTCGGCAGTGGCGAACTCCCGCAGCGTGTCGACGTTGCGGTCGACGTGGGGCGACAGGGGACGGTAGCGGGGTTCGAGACTGCCGCGGTAGATCGCGCGGAAGAGCTGAGCGCTGGAAGCGAGCGAGAATCCACGCTCGGCCTGCACTTTCCCGAGCAGATCCTCGACCGCGGTCGTTTCGCGCAGGTCCGCGCCGCCGTCCGTCACGAGCGCAAGCGCCGCGTCGTATCGCTCCCGATAAGTCAGGAGGTAATACAACGCCGCACGCAGGATCTCATCCTCGGGGTCGACTTGGTAACAGGCCCAGAGCGCCTTTTCCGCCGCGTCCCACTGCGCCAGTTCGAGGTGCGCCAGTACGAGTTCCCGAAGGTAGCGATGGTCGTCCGGATAGCGCTCGACCAGGATCGGCAGCAGTTCCGCGAGGCGTTCCACCTTCTCGCGTGGTGTCGGACCGCCGTAGTACCGGTTCAGGAACTCGAATCGATAAACGATGCGCACAGTCTCGGCGTCGTGCTCCGTGGCGCCGCGCCGGACCGAGTCCAGGATGCGCGCCCGGACCGGTGCATACTTCTCGTCCGTGCCGGACAACGCACCCCAGTATCGGACGCCGGCGCGTTCCATTTCGAGCATCTTCGCGAAAGCCTCCTCGTCGGTGCCTTCCAGGATGCCCTCCAGGATGGTGGCGATATCGATGGTCATCTGCGCCATGCGCTGGGCTTGACCGGCAAGCTCGTAGAGCACGCCACGGTTCGTGGGATGCGCCTCGGGCACAAGCAATACCCGGAATATCGTGGATTGGGTGAACTCGCTCGTCAGGTCCTGCTTGGAGAGGTGGTCGGTGGCCGCTTCCGCCAGGGCTTCGCGTTGGGGCGCCGTCAACTCCAGCTCCAGCAGGTCGTGGGCCATGGAGACGAAGCCCCGGGAACCGTATTCGCCGCGCTTCTGGCGGGCCGCCGTCGCCGCGAGGTGTCGTAGCTGATCGTCGACGGATGCCTTGGCCTTCAGGTACTTCCACACGCCGTCGCCGGAGGAGAAGAAGTAGATGGCGGGATCGTCCTGCGTGGCAGGGTCGGCAAGAATGTCGAACAGTTCCTCGACGGTAATGATCTCTCGGCCCAGGTCCGACTCGATCTCGAGCACCAGGTCGGCATCCGCCCGAAGCAGTTCGAGGAACGACTTGGCGTCGTCCTTGAGCGTCACCGCGATCGCCGCGACCAGGCGCCTGAAGTTGCTCGCGTCCAGCAATGCCCGCGCGTAGGCGAGCCCCTCGCGGTACTTGCCCTCGCTGATCCGGTCCCGGAACAGGGCCAGGAGGTCCTCGTCGTCGCCGGCAAGCCGGGCCAGGCGCACGGCGGCTTCGAAGTCGTCGTTGCGCTTCGCGTTCTCCATGTGGCGGCGGAGCAGCGGCTCGTCCGCCTGGATGTCGGCGAGGCTCTCGGCTGCGAAATGCTCATCGAGGGCAGCATCCAGGTGCTCGCTGAGGCTGTCGTTCTCCGCTCGTTCGGCCACCCGGCGCGCGAAATCCGCGATGCGGTCGAGCCTCGTGTATTCATCGAGTTTCCTGCCCTCCCCATCCGAATCCTCCGCAGGAGCTGCCGCGGCATCCTCCGAAGCCCCGGCGAGTACGGCCGAAAGCTCGGTGTCGAACATCGCCTTGATGGCATCGATGCGGGCGCTGGCAAGGTTGCGGTCTTCGGGCCAGGTCGCGAGGAATCCTTGGGCGAGGTACTCGAAGTAGGTGCGGTAGTCCCGCGTCACGCTCGTGTCGGGACCCCGGCCGAAAAATGCGAAGGGAGAGGCGTTCGCGCCGGGGCGTTCCTCCACGCGTTTCGTGGCCAGGGTGCGCAGGACGTTGTCGACCCCCCGGAAATAGAGCGCGTTGGCAACGTCGTGCTGTCCCCGGGTTTCCCGCAGCATCGCGGTCCGGGCGAGAAGCGCCAGGTCGTCCCGGCTCACGTTCAGCGCGCGCGTGTACCAGTTCAGCGACTCCTCCGGGTACCCGGTGTCGAGAAACAGGTCAGCCTTGGTCTGATCCACGTTGATCAGGCCGGTGATGTCGTTGATCAGGTCGAATGCCTGCACCGCTGCCTGGACAGCCTCTTCCTCCAGAAGGACCTTGCCGAGATTGATGAAGACCTCCGGTGGCAGTTCCTGCCTTAACCCGATCAGGCGGCGGCCGTGGGTGAGTTGCCGCTCGGGATCGCCGGCGCCGGTCGAGAACCCTGCGAAACCGGTTTCCGCTGTCGCCAGCGTGACCAGTTCGCGCAGCACCGAGGGGCGCCGTACACCCGCCTCGGAAAGCGAGTTCTCGACGGCGCGAAACTCCGCGTCCCTGTCGCCGACCTCCTGTGCAATGTCCCCGAGCAGTTGGTAGAGATAGAACTTGTCGTTGTGGCCGGCGATACGTTCCAGGATGATCCGCTGCGTCCACCGAAACGTCCTGCGCATCGCCGGCGTCAGTTCCTCGGTGAACGTGCGCGCCCCGATCATGTTGATGATGCCGTCGATCGCGACCACGAACTCGGCATCGTCCGCGGCGTGCTCGGCCACGTACTGGAGGATTGCGACCGCTTCGTCCCGCCGGCCCGAACTCTTCATCAGGTCCGCCATCAACAGCAGGTTGTCGCTGATCTCCGGGTGTATCACCAGCGCGCGGCGGTAGCTCGCGATGGCCTGCTGGTTGAACCCGCCCATGGAGTAGATGCCCGCTTCGAATTCGCCGCTGACGCCTTCCTCGTCGAGTTCCCGAAGGCGGGCGAGCCAGTGCTGGATCTCGCTGAAACGGTCATCGGACTGCTCGGCCAGGTCGAAGGCCAGCATGTTGAGCACGATGTTCTGGATATGCTCGACCTCGTTTTCGGGGTCCACCGTCACGAGTTCGCGCAGCACCTCGTCGTAGGCGGAGTAGTCGGCAAGCATCATGTGGACCTTGCCGAGCTGGCGCAGGCGTTCGGTCTCGCCGGCGTCGCTGTAACGCGCGTATTCCTCTATGACCTCGGTGGCCGACAGGTGGTCGCCGACCTCCGTGTATACCCGCACGAGGAGGCCAACCTCGTTGCGGTCGGCGTGTTTCCGGATGAGCTTTTCCTCCAGTTCCACGACGACGTCGCCGAGGACGTTGAGTTCCGTCGCGAGCAGCAGGAACTGGCTTTCGGCCAGGCTTCGCCGCGCGGCGCTCTCGACGCTCACCCAGAGCTCCCGCCAGGCTGCCATGGCGTCTTCCTTGCGTCCGGCTACGCTGTAGAGCCACGCGAGCCGCATGCGTTCGTCGTAGCCGAGTTCGCCCTCGCGGTCGCGCAGCCGCTCGAGTATGCGAATCGCCGCCTCGGGCCTGTTGAGCCGTTCATATGCATCGGCCAGGTCCCGGACTCCCGTCGTGCCGTCGCCCAGGACGGCTTCGAGCCGTTCTACCGCGGCGACCGCCTGCTCGGTCTCGCCGCGGCGCAGCCGCAGGTCGAAGAGGAAGATCAGCGCCTGGGGAGTTTCCCCGAACGCTGCCATCTGGGCTTCGATCATGTCGACCGCTTCCTCGACGAAACCCATCTGCACCATCGCTTCGCCCGCTTCGGCGAGGACCTCGATTCGGTCACGATTATCTGCCGCCAACCCATGCCATATGGCGAGGGCCTCTTCCGGCCGCGCCATGTTCAGGTGGTGGGAGGCGAGACCGGCGAACCACGCGACGACATCCGGTTCCCTGGCCATCAGCATTTCGTACTCGGCGACCATGTCGTCCGGTCGCCCGGCGGCTTCGTAGAGCTTGATCAGGCGGATTCGGGCGTCCATGTCGACGCGTGCATTGTCGGCAGCCTCGTAGAAAGCGATAGCCTCGTCGTAGTTCTCCGTTTCGATGAGCACGTCGACCCGGGCCTGCACGAGCATCGGATCGGGTTCTCCGTTGGCCACCGTCTGCCGGGCGAGATGCGCAAGCAGTTCGTCGAGGGCATCGTCCTTTCGATACGACTCCGCAAGCAGCGCCAGCGCGTACAGGGCATCTGCCCGGACCTGCGTCGCCTGGTATGCGGTCCAGGCCGCTTGCTGGGCGCGATCGAAATCGCCGGCATCGATGGCCCACTGGGCAACGCGGACGTGCTGCCGGAACGGATTGCCGGAAGCCTCTGCAGGGTCGTAGAGCGCCAGCGCCTGGTCGGCATGGCCGAGCAGCGCCAGGGTGATCGCCGCCCGGTTACGGAACGCGGGATCGCCTTGATCGGCCAACGCCACCAGCGCGTCGATGTTCCGGTTGCTGGCTTCCGCCATCGTCAGCCGGATGCGAATGAACTGCTTCTCCGCCGCAACCCCGGTGGCTTCAGCGGCCTTTCGGTACCACTCGGTTGCGTCGGCCGGGTTGCCCGTCGCGTCAAGGAGCCGGGCCTTGAGCAACAGGGCATCGGCGGTCTCCCGAAGCGCAAGCGCGGTGTCGACGGCACCGAGTGCCCGGTCCTGGTCGCCGTGCCGCCAGTGGATGTGGGCGATCGTCAGGTGGTGATTGGCCCGCTCCTGCGCGGTATTGTCCCGATCGTGGGCGAACACGCCGATGCGCCTGACGGCGAGGTCGATGCTGCCGTCATCGAGAATGGTCTCGTCGTAGAGTGCATGGATTCTCTGCAGGTCGACGCGGCTGGACTGGGCATTGGATTTCACCATTTCGGCGAGTGCGCTGGCGGCCATTGCGTTGCCGGAAAGCGGGCCGAGCGCCAGCAGGATCACGGCCATGTAACTCGACGTCTTCATAGTCTCACTTCCCGTGGCCAGCGGCGGTAAAGCAGTTCGCCGATGTAGGCGGCCAATGCCAACAACAGCAGGAGCGGCCACAGCCGCGTCACCACGTAGGAAAGCTCTCCCTGGTTTCCGGCGAGCCAATCGCCTACCGGGCCTGACGGTGGAGTTCCGCCGACGCTCGCCAAGTAAACGCCTCCAGTGCGTTGGGCCAGGCGTTCGAGATCCAGTGCGCTTGCCGGGTCGACCTGCTTTTCGTTCGCGATGTCGGACGCCGCAGGAAGGGCAATGCGCTGGACCCGCTGGTCGACGTGACCGGGGCTGGTGGTTACCTCTACCCGCGCCGTTTCCCGGGGCGGCAGAACGATCTCCGACTCGAAGAGCCCCGGTGCGTTCTCCCGGAATTCGATGGGGCCGGACGTCAAGGAATCGCCGCGGGCATCCACCACATCCGCCCGGGGGGAAAGCCTGGCGTCGTGACTCGTGCGTTCGGCCGTCAATTCGAGCGCGTGGCGGCGTCGCTTGAGGGTGAGCCGGAACGGCGGATTGTCCGCCGCGGTGCGCGCAAGCAGTCTTCCCAGGAAGGACCCGTAGTCCGGCCAGTCACTCCAGCGGGCCGTCCCTTCTCCGACCGGCTCCGTCATCAGTGCGGTGACCCTTCCGAGCCCGAAATGCCAACTGGCGAGGATGGGATCACGTCCCGTAGCCTCTTCAAGGAGCGTCTCGGCTCCCTCGCGCGGTTCCACCTCCGAATATCCGAGCAATGACGGAACGCGCGGGTCGGCGCCGCCCCACCAGCCCTGTCCGCCGAGGGCCGTGACCTCGAACACACCACGCTTGTAACGGGGCGGTTTGCGGGTGGAAGGCTGCTTCAGGATGAGTTCGACGAGGCTGAACTGGTCGCCCACCGAGTAGAAGCGCCCCTGGCCCCAGTTGGCGATGTCGGACATGATGAGGTTGTGCCCGCCCTGCCCGGCGAGGATAGTCGACACATTGATGTTGTCCCGCGATATGCGTCGCACCATGCGCTCGTAGTTGCTGTCCTCCACGCCCGCGTCGGTGATGAGCAGGATGTGCTTGTAGCGGGTGTTGACGTTCTTCAGGCCGTAGTAGGCCTCCTGGATGGCAGGGTAGAGGATGGTCCCGCCGATGGCCTTCATGCGGCCGATGGCGCGGTCGATCTCGATCTTGTTCGATGCCGGTTGCATCGGCACCGCCCAGTGCTTGGCGCCGTAGAACTCGACGATCCCGATGCGGTCATGGGGCTGCAGGCGGCGCACGGCGATCCGCGCGACCTGCTTGGCGAGTTCGATGCGCGACCCGGCCATCGAACCGGACGTGTCGATGATGATGGCGAGGCCGACGCTCGGATCGATCTTCTCCTCCTCGCCGGTGATCTCGACGGGCAGTACGTCCGCAACCGGCGTGCCATGGTAGCCACCGTCCGCAAAGGCCGCGCCGCCGCCGCTCGCAAGGACGCCAACCCCGTGGTCCTGAACCGCGGTGATGAGACGGCGCTGGGATTCCACGGAGAAAAGGCGCGCGGGCGCGTCGTCTACCATCACGACGTCGAAGCCGGTGAAGTCGAACCCGTCGCCAATCCCGTCGGCAGGCATCGCGGTCAGATCGAACCCGATCCCGAGCAGGGACTGCAGCGCCTCGACGGCCCCGGTCTGGCGATCGCCGACATGGAGCACGCGCAGGGCATCCTGGACGGCGACAACGCCGTGCAGCCGGTTGTTCGAGAGGTCGCCATCCGCTCCGGCCAGCGCACGGAGTTCCGCGGTGATGTCGAGGAACCCGGCTTGCGCGGCCTCGAACTCGATCGCGGCGGGACACCGGGAATCGCAGTCGAACGGCGCCGAAGTGCCGAGGATGTCGTCGCCGCTCGTGAGGACGACCTCGAAAGCCGTTCCGGTCCCGACGACGTCGACGGTGACGCGAACGGACTCTCCGGGTCTCGCCGTACTCGATCGAAGATTGACCAGGAACGGGTCATCGTGAGGCTGGAGCTGCACCGTGTGTACGGGAATCTCGCGCTCCAGCACCTGGGCGAGCGGCCCTCCCCAGTGGCGGTCCGTACTGCGTCCGTCTGAGATCAGCATCACGGAACCGCTCAGTCCCGCGGGTATCGACTGGGCGGCGAGTTCCAGCGCGTCCCCCAGGGGTGAACGGCCGTCGGTCACAGGCCCGGCGGGAGCGCGCATCCACTCGATGTCCGCGTCGAGCGGAACCGGGCCATCGCCGCCGACCTGGACGAGGGTGGCGCTTTGACCGGTCCCGAGCCGGCCGAGCAGATCGCCGGCCACGGCGACGGCGCCATCGCGCTCGCCCGGAAACAGGCTCGAAGACTGGTCGAGGACGATGGCGTGGTGCTGTTCCACGGCGCTACGGACCATCACCGGCTGCATCAACGCGAGGATGACAAGCGTGAGCACGAGGGTGCGGATGACGCCGTGCACCACCCCCGGCCGTGAAGGCAGGAACCACACCAGGGGCACGGCCGCGAACAGCAGCGCCATGAACGGCTGCAGGAAGGAAAGCCACATACCTAAGGCACCATCCCCCGCTGGTAGAGGTACCACTCGGCGCCGAGCAGAAGGAAGGCCGCGAGGATCAGCCAGGTGACTATCCCCGTCGCGGCGACCCCGCCGCCGGCCTGGGATGCCGCCAGCGGCGTACCGGCGCTCCTTGCGGTGACGGCGTCGCTTGACAGTGCGACATCCGCGACACCTCTGTCCGAAGTCACTGTCCCCGCGGCGCCAAGAACGTATTCGGCCCCGAGGGCATCGAGCGCTGGATCAACGGTGGCAGCAAGTGACCACACGGTTGCGGCAGGCAGGGGTCTGCCGGCGGCAAGGTATGGGTGCCAGGCAGGTTCCCCGGCGAGCCACCGGGCGGCCCGGGAGACGAACAGGGGAAAGCTCCGGGACCCGGTGAAGTTGTAGTTGGCGAGGAGTTCGTCCCAGACGGAAATCCCAGCCAACTCGGCATGCCGGAGTTGAACGCCCACCGGGCGTCGTGCCTCGGCCGCGATGCCGGCGGCATCGACCTGGTCAAGTCCCAGGGCGGTGATGCTGGATCGCAGTGCCAGTTCCGCGCTGTCGTCCCCGGTGTAGGCGATCTCGAACGCAGTCTCCTGGTCGGCGGCGGGTGTGAATTCCAGGGCGGGAAGATCGCCGAACGTTGCGACGCCGCGCCGGCGGATCACGATCGATGGGTCCTCCGTCACGGCTTCCAGACCCGGGTCGGCTTCGATTGCATGCGCTATGGCAGGATCCAGGTCCCCGGCGAGGGCGACCCGTATCACGCGCCGAACCGGCAGTGTGAGCCGGGCAGCATCGTCCACCGGGAGTTGATCGCCCGCCTCGATTCGCACCTCGACGGAGCTGCCGTCCGCGGGAAGATCGCGCACCGAGGCAATATCGGCAGAGAGCCATTCCAGGCGGTCGTCGTCGAGCCGCTGGCCGTTCACATGTACTGCAATGCCTTCCACGGGAACCGCGTCCGGCGTTCCGCCAATCCGGACCAGGAGGTCCAGCCGATCCCATCGTCCCGATGCGGCCGAACTGACGCCAAGCGACGCCACGCCACGATTGGGTCCGCTTGCGGGATACTCCATGGCGCGGCTGACCCGCATGCCAGCCGGCAGCCCGTCAAGGACGACAGGGTCGGCGGGAGCGCGGCCGTATACGACGATTTCCAGCGACTCTGGCGCGATACCCGGCAAGGACAGCAGCCGCAACTGTTCATTCAGCGCTGAAGGCGCAGCTTCCGGCGCCAGGCCCGCCAGCCGGTGGTCGAGAAGCAACCGGTCCTCGCCCGCCTTCAGCAGCTTGAGGTTGCGCGCGCCACCCCAGATCACTTCGCGGGCATCGTCCGGCAAGCCGGCGAGGTCAGCTTTGAGTTCGTCCACCGCCGCGTCGAATTCGTCCCCCGGGGCGGTGTGCGCGGAACCGTCGAGGAACAGCACGCGGTAGGCGGAAGTGCGGTCGTCGTGGGCTTCGGGACCGGCGAAAGCGAGCCAGAGCAGCGTGCAGATGGCGAGAACGAGAAGGTAGGCGAGGGGATGGCGGAACACGCCCCGGAGAACCCGGACAGGCGCTTCCCGGGCCGCCGCGCGCCAGAAGATCGTGGTGGGGACCGCGACCTGGACATGGCGAATTCGCAGTAGCTGCAGAAGGAAGAGGAGGGCGGCGATCCCGGCAATTCCCCCCAGGACCCCGAGCAAAGGCAGGTTGGCGAAGCTCATACCACGAGACTCCCGCTCTCGAATAGCACGCCAAGCTGATCGAGAACGTTCTCGTCGGCGTCGATCCGGACCAGGCACGCGTCGTAGTCAGCGGCGAAGCGTGTCAGGCGTTCGTTGAACTCGCGGTACGATTCCCGGTACCGGGCGAGTGTCGCCGGAGTGACGGTGAGATCCACGGCGTCGCCGGATTCACAGTCGAGCAGACGGATGTCGCCGTGCAGGTCCGGGTGCAGCGCAGGGTCGGCGTCGGTCTTCCTGACGAGTTGCACGAGGAGCAGGCGGTGGCGGCACAGGGCGAGCGCTTGCGCGATCTCCTCGGCGCCCGCCGGATCGAAGAAATCCGAGATGACGACGAGCAGGCCCCGGCGCAGGCGGTGGCCGGAGAGTTCGTTCAAGGAGCCGGTGAGATCCGTGCTGTCGCGCTCGTCGAGCGCCGCCAGGCGCTCGGCGAAGGACACCAGCCGATGCTTGCCGGAGGCGGCCTTCGCTTCGATGTTCAGTACCCCGGAAAACGAGAACAGACCGACGCTGTCGTGCTGTCCGAGCGCGATGGAAGCGAGTGCCAGGGCAGCGCGGAGTCCGGCGCCTATCCGCGGCGGGTCTTCCAGGTACATGCTGCGCGAGCGGTCCACGAGCAGGTAGACGGGCAGGTCCTTGCGTTCCTCGAAGACGCGGACAAAGAGGCGTCCGAGGCGCCGGTAGATGTTCCAGTCGATGGCGCGCAGGTCGTCGCCGGGCACGTAGGACTTGAAGTCCGCGAACTCGAGTCCGAAGCCCCGGTCGCGGGACGTCTGCTCCGCTGGCCGGCCGTCGCGCGCCACCCGGCGGGCATGCAGGCTGAAGGGCTGCAACGCCGCCAGGAAGTCGGGGTCGAACAGTTCGGCGAACGTGGGGGCGTTTGCCACGGGCGGTCCTTCCTGTTCCGGTCCGCTGCCGTCAGGCGGCCACGGCGTGGGGTGGCTTCACCGACTTCAGCACGTCTTCCACCAATTCGTCGGACGAGACGTTGTTCGCCTGGGCGCGGAAGTTGAGCAGGATCCGGTGCCGCAGGACGGGCAACGCGACGGCGCGGATGTCGTCCGGGCTCACCGCGAAGCGGTCGTCGAGCAGAGCCTGGACCTTGCCCGCGAGGATCAGGCCCTGCACGCCGCGGGGACTCGATCCGAGGGAGGCGCATTCGGCCACGCTTGACGGCGCGAGCGCATTGTCGGGCTGGGTTGCGACGACCAGGCGGATCGCGAAGGTTCGCGCGGCCTCCGGTTCGGCCACCGAGCGAACGGTATTGCGGAGACTTCGGATCTCGTCACCATTGGTGACCGGTTGGATATCGACTTCGTCGGCGCCCGTGGTGCGGTCGAGAATGGCGTGGTATTCGTCCTCGGCGGGATAGCCGACGACGAGCTTGAACAGGAAGCGGTCGAGCTGGGCCTCGGGGAGCGGGTACGTGCCTTCCTGCTCGACCGGGTTCTGCGTTGCCATGACGCAGTACGGTTCCTCGAGCTCGATCGTGCGCCGGCCCACGGTCACCTGCTTCTCCTGCATGGCTTCGAGCAGGGCGGACTGGGTCTTCGGCGTCGCCCGGTTGATCTCGTCGGCGAGGATCAGGTTGGCGATGAGCGGGCCCTGCTGAAAGGTGAGTTCATGTCCGCCGCCAGCGGTCTCGGTGAGGACCATGGTGCCCTGGATATCCGCCGGCATCATGTCGGGCGTGAACTGGATGCGGGAGAACGCGAGGCTCACGGCATCGCTTAAGGACCGGACCAGCAGGGTCTTGCCGAGCCCCGGGACGCCCTCGAGCAGCACGTGGCCGCCGGCCATCATCGCGGTGAGCACGCCGTCCACGACGTGTTCCTGGCCGACCATCATCTTGCCGACCTCCGCCTTGACCCTGGCGAATACCGCCTTGAATTCCGCTGCGCGTTCCCGCGCTTCGTCTGCTGTCGTCATGTTGCCTCGTTCAATCTGTCGTGTTGGATGTGGAATCGGCCCTAGCGAGATCGCCGAGATCGCGGGCGCGTTCCGCCAGGAAATAGTCGCGTACCGTCTCCTGCATCCAGGGCGCCAGCGCCGGATGGGGCAGGTAGCCGATGGATTCGCTTCTGCTGCCGCGGTCGGCCGCATTGGCGGCGACCGAAGTCTTGGGTTCGGGTTCGGCGCGTTCGCGCTCCACCTTGATGCGTCCAGGGTTGGACTTGCCGCGCAGGTGGTCGGGCATCGGCACCCCGAGCAGCATGGCAGCCACGCCGCGCGTCTTCTTCAGGCCGCTGGGTCCGCCCCGGCCGTTGGCCTGCTCGTTTTCCTGGTCGCTCAGGCCCGAGGGGCTCAGTGACCGGTCTACCGCCGCCTTGCGGTTGTTCAGCATGGGTTTGCTCGCCGACGCGGCCTTCTGTTCCTCGTCCTCTTCCTCGTCGGCGTCGTCGGTGGCATCGCCCTCGTCCTCGTCGTTGCGGGCCTTGTCGTCCGCGGCGGCCTGGTCGGAAGCAGACGTCCGGCTGCCCGAACTGCGCCCGGTGCCACCGCTCACTCCCTTGGACGCCTCGGGCTGTTCCTTTTTTGTTTCCTCGGGACGGCTCTTGTTCTCCTTGCGGGGTTTGGCCGGCCGTTCGCGCGGGGGCTGTTGTTTCGACGACCCCTCTCCGGATGCGCCGGCGGCAGCCTTGCCGGCCTGCTGGGCCAGCGAAGCCGCCTTGCTGCTCTTCGCGGATGACGAACGCGCATCGCCGGTACCCGATTGGGAACGGGCGGTGCGTTCGGACTCACCCTCTGACTCTCCCTGGCTCGGGTCGGTGGGTCGCTGACCGTCCAGGCTTCGCCGGGAGGACTCCTTGGGAAGTGGCGGCTCCGTACTGTCCTCCAAGACAGTTTCGGCGGTGGCCGGGAGTCGGGCAGCGCTTTCGTCCGCCAATGCGAGTACTGAACTCCCCGTGATGGGCGGGAGTTCCCCAAGCAGGACCGCACCGGCAAGAAGCAGTGCCGAAACGGCACCGAGCGGCCAGCGCCGGGCTCGCAGGACAGGTGGCGGCGTGCGTACCGCGGGCAATTCCGTGTCGATAGCCCGTTGGGCGAAGGGCGCGGCGTCCTCTACCGCGGCCTGTTCGAACGGGCCGGAGGGTCCGCGGGAGACGAACTCGTCCGCCGCCTGCAGGCGCCCCTTCAGGTCCAGCAGCGTATCGAAGAGGGCAAGGCAAACGCGGCGGTCGGTCTTCTCGCGCAGAATGACCACCAGTGCGTATACGGCAACGATGACGAACGGCGCAACGAGGGCCAGTGCCACCGTGGCCATCGGGGCGAATGGCCAGAGGGAGGGACCGGCCAGGCCGGCCAGGTTGCCGATCAACGCGAGGCATGGAACGACGAGGGCCGCGGCGAACAGGTGGACGAAGGCCTTCGACAGCGCTTCCTTCGCGGCCCACAGGCGCAGCCGCTGCCGGCCCCGCGACACGACTCGGTCGAGGTCGGCGCCGATCCCGCCCGGGTCCGTCTCGCGCTCAGCCATCCGAAGACTCCCTGGCAAGCAATGGATCGTCAGGATCGAGCAACGGCCGTATCCGTTCAAGGCCTTCGAGGGCGCTTTCCTTGATGGTGGGCGGGGCCGGAGTCAGGTCCGATGCCGCGCGCTGGTAGCTGGAATAGGCCCGCCGATTACGGCCCAGTGCCTCGTAGGCGCGGCCAAGCTCGTGTCTGACCACGCCGTCCAGGCGCGGGTCGCCGTAGAACGCTGCCGAAAGGAAGGTCTTCCAGGCATCGTGGGCCCTGCCGGCGTGCAGGTACCGGTCGCCGAGCATGAGCTGGATGTTCTGGCGCAGGGACGGCCGGTCGGAACGGCCGATGTAGGCGAGGGCTTCCTCGCAGAGGGCGATCACGAGGTCCGAGCGTTCGTCCTTGCGATCGGAGTTGAACAGGGGAAACGCGAAACTGGACACGTAGTGGGTCTTGCGCGGCTCCGGGGTCACCGACAGGCCGATGGCGACGTTCCGCATCTGGGCTTCGTCCGGGATACCCGCTTCCAGGCCGAGCCCGAACATCAGGCCGGCCGCTTCCTCGATGTTGCGGTCTTCGGGCCAGCGCCCGGTATAGGCCAGCAGGGCGTCCACGTCTTCAGCCGCGGCGGCGGCGTAGAAGGCGGCGTCTCCTTCCGAATAGTTGCTGTCCTTTTGCGGCGTCAATGCGAGATAGCCGGCAGTCGGATTGATCTCCAGGCGGTACGCGGACCAGAGCCCGAGTCCCGAGCGCAGGAGCCAGTCCGTACCTGCATCCTCCGGCGGATCCTCGAACGGCTGCGGGAACAGCGCCACCATTCCGGACAGGCCCAGGGCGGGCGGCGCACCAAAGGCGATGTCCGCGACATCCCCGGCGGGCTTGCCGAGAGCTTGCGCGATCTCCTGGTTGAGATAGGTGTGATAGCCGGCGGTGCCGAACGTCATCGAGGCGGTCTTGCCGCCATCGTAGGAGACGGGCACGTGAACCTGATCGCCGACTACGCGGACCCCCTCGACGACGGCGGAGAACCCCTCCCGGGCCTCCTCGGCGTCCGCGTCCGCGGCGGGTGTGAGCGTCAGTACTTCCGCCTCGAAATCGACGCCGAAGGCAAAGGACTGCAGTACTGGCCAGCCCATGACCGCCGATACGTCGACGTTGTCGAGGTCGTTCGAGTGACGGGCGGTGAACTCGTCGAGAAAAGGTCCCGCCGCCATGCTGATGGCGTCCCGGGGCACTTCCAGCCGGAATCCTTCGGAGATCACCTTGAGCGTCGATTCGTCATCACCGTACGCGACGGACCCCAACACGTTCCGGTGCATGGCAAAGGCTTCCGGGGCCGCGTAGTCGATGACGACGTTTGTTTCCTTCTGGAACGCCTCGGTCTGCAACACCGCGCGGATCAGGACGCGGTCGCCAAGTGACTTCGCCCCGATCTGGCCTCCGGAGTTCTGGGCGTTGGAGGTGCTGGCGACCATGCCGGCCGCGAGTGCCACCAGGCACCGGGCGACGGTCTTGCCAGCCGAACGCACGGCGTGAGTTGGAGTTGCAGTGTTTGCCGTGGTCGTCCGCATCGGGAGGGCTAAGACGTCAGTGATACTGCGGCAATCTGATTGCCGTAGCTTACGGAAACCTGAACTGCTGTCGCTATTCGTTCAGAAGCTCGGCCAGCTTCCTCTCCAGGGATTCGCCGCGGAGATGTCTCGCCACCCGCTTGCCGTCACTCGTAATCAGGTAGTTGGCTGGAATGCCCTTCACGCGGTACAGCTTTGCGATGGTGCTGTCGAAGGCTTCGCCATCGCAGACGTTCAGCCAGGGGATCTCGTAGTCGTCGACCGATGCGGTCTTCCAGGCTTCAGGATCCTCGTCCAGGTTGACCGAGAGGATCTCGAAACCCTTGTCCCGAAAACTGGCGTAGGCGGACTTGAGATAGGGAATCTCCGCGATGCAGGGACCGCACCAGGAAGCCCAGAACTCGACCAGCGTGTACCGGTTCTCCTCGAGGACGTCCTCCAGGCGAATCTCCTCGCCGTCGAGCGTCAGTGCCGAGAAGTACTTCATGACCCTGGCGATCTCCTCCACCCTCCGGTCCCGCAGGGCGTTCATGAGGTCGACGGCCCGGTAGTCGCCGAGGACGGCGCGCAGCTCTTCGAACGTCGCGTTCTGGTCATCGTCGTCGCCTTCGAGCCATGCGGCCTGAAGGGCGAGAAGGCGAACCGTGGGATCGTCGTGATTCAGGTAGATTCCCCTGAGACGCTCGTCCGCTTCGGTTTCGGACTCGGCGGCTGCCGATCCGGGGAAGATCAGCCGGTTGTAGTTTCCACCCGTGAACCGAAGGCTGCCGCCCGCGGCGCTTGCGACCTGGAATCGACCGGCCGGCTCGACGACGCCGCGCACGGCCGTATCCTCTGTGTCCTCCACGAGTAGCCTTACCTCGGCCACGAACGGATCTTCGATGTTGGCACGGACGGTCGCCGCGCCATTCTCGACGAACGCGAGATCGAGAACTTCGAAACCGCCGTCGCTCCGCGGATCGGCATAGCCGAACTCGAGCAGTTCGCCCTCGTGTTGCTCAAAGCCCGTGGCCGTAATCGTCGTTTCGACGGCCTGCGAAACGCCAACGAGCCACACCAAGAACCCTAGCTGCAAGGCAATTCTGATCTTTGCCATCATGTCTCCCGATTGATCCGAAATACTCCCGTAGTGTTCAGCGCAAAACTTACCGCAGCCTGAAAGCTGGTGCATCTGCCAGCCGAAGTCCTCACTTACACATCTCCGAACAACTCCTCGAGCTTGCCATCAAGCTTCTCCTGCCGCAGGTCCATTGCGACGATCTCGCCGTTCGTTGCATCCACCAGGTAGTTCCTTGGTATGCCCGTGACACCATACAGTCCTGCGACCGGGCTGGTATAGGCGAGCAGGTCCGAGGTGTTGACCCAGGGAATGCCGTGTTCGGCCGAGGCGTCGAGCCACGCCTCTTCCTCGTGGTCCAGGGAGAACGATACGATCTCGAACCCGCGATCCCGGAAACGCTCGTAGGCTTCCTTCATGTGCGGTATTTCGCCAATGCACGGGCCACACCAGGACGCCCAGAACTCGACCAGGACGTAGTTGTTCTCTGCGAACGTGTCTGCCAGCCGGTATTCGTTGCCCTCGAGATCACGCGCCTGGAAGTCAAGGATGGCCGTCCCGACCGTGACCTTCGACTGCGCGTCGCTGGCGGCGATCGCCCATTGTGTGCCCTGAAGGTTCAGGATTGCCTGGCGATGACTGCCAAGCTCCTGTGCCAGTGCCATGGCGTTCGCGAGACGATGTTCCCGGTCTTCGCCATAGTAGGCGCCGTTGGTCCATGCCAGGACGCGTGCAACCGGATCCTCGTGGTGGAGCGCGATCTCCTGGGTGAGTGCGCGTTTCCTTTCGTTCCAACCGGTCAGAGCCGTGGACCAGTGCTTCCGGGTGTCCTCGTCCATCTCGTCGTAGGGTTGGGCGAGCGCGTTCATTTCCTTGCGCAAAGCGATTAGCTCGGGGACTCAATGGACTCATGGACAATCTGGTTGTAGTGGCCGCCCTCGACGCTCGCAGTGGGAAATCCACCCTCGGCCTCGTCGACATGCAGGACCACGTCTCCTGGCTCGATGACGACGCGAAATTGGCCGACGTACGTTTCCGTGTCGGCCTTCTGCATCACGACCGTACCCCAGTGAGCCTCGTCAACAGGCAGGGACGCGGTGAAGTTCCCTCCCGCCATTGGCCCACTCGCGAGTTCCTCCGTGCGGTCCGGGGACTCGACGATCTTCAGCCTGACGATTTTGGCGACGACCGTGTCGTCGTCAAAATTCCGCGAATCCCTGACTTCGAGCGTGAATTGCGGTGGCGGGGACTCTGCGCTGTCAGGTTCCTCCGATCCCACAGGCGGTTCGCCGCATGCAACGAGGAGAACCCCGAACGCGGTCCAGCACGGCACAGCCGCGGCGAAAGAACTTGCGGTGCGGATCATCTTCTTGGCCTCCAAACCCGAGCCGGTCGCCCTTCCCTGAGCGGCCGGCACCGAGGCGATCACAGTCAGAAATCCTTGTGGAGGTTGAGGTACAGGACACGGCCGGAAGTGAACACCCGATTGGCCGCGAAGCCGCTGAAGTTGTCGACGAACGGTGGGTTGGGCTCAAACACGTTCTGTGCGCCGACAACCACCCGCAGGCCTTGAAGCCAGCCGGAATTGGTCGATGCCGTCCAGCCGACCTGCACGTCCGTGCGCGTGTACGAAGCGGCATGGGTCTGCGGGTTCTGGTTGATCGGCAGACCGTCATATCTGCGAAAACGCTCCCCCGGCAGGACAACCGACGCGCTGGCAGGATCCAGCAATCTGGTCGAGCTGGTGTAGTACGTTTCCGTCGTTACGTTCCAGGCGCCGTAGTCCCAGTTCACCCGGAGGCTGGACGCCCAGCGGCTGGGACCGCGCTCGGTGTCGGAAATATCGACCTCGGGAATGAACGGTACGAGCTGCCGCGCTGTTTCCAGGGTGCGCACCGCGTTCAGGTGGATGCCCCAGTCACCGTAGCCCGTAGCGAAGCGGTAGTCCACGCGGAAATCGATGGTCTTCGAGACGTTGCTCGACAGGTTCAGCTCGCGGCTATCGTAGATGATCGTGTTGGTGTCGCCGAGAACGAAGATGTCGGGCAGGCGCTCGAAGTTCGCCACGAGGTCTTCTTCCGGGACCGCGCGCGGCGTGGAAATGAAGTTGTCGTAAGCGAGATCCGACCAGGTGACCGCGATGTCCAGACCCTGAATCCCCGCGGGCGAGTACTCAAGCGTCATGGTCGTGGTGGACGCCGTCTGCGGCTGCAGTGATGGATTCACGCCCCACAGGGCGATGAATCTCGTGTACGGCGGCACGGGGTTGAGGAAGAACGGGTTGGAAAATGGATTGAAAGTAACATCGAGTATCGTAACGGTGCCGTACAACTGCGAACTCAGCGGCGTCAGGAACGACTCGCCGTTGGTGGCCTTGAGCGCAAGATTGTCCGTCAACCGCCAGGTCAGACCGAACGAGGGCGAGGTGTTGTCGAAGGTAACGCCCTGTTCCACGTCGCTGATAAAGCCTTGCGCGTCGGCTGCGGCGGCCCCGACCAGGTCCGCCAGGTCGATGCCGTCGATCGAACTGATGGCGCTGAAGTTCGAGGCATTGATGAATCCGGAGCGTTCGTAGTCCTCGATACGGGCCGCAGCGGTGAGCGTCAGCTCGCGAAACCCCGGGCGATCTTTAAGCAGCGGGACCGCGATTTCCGCGAACGCCGCCTCCACCGATTCCTTGTTGGGCCCGATCGTGAACGGCTCGCGAGGCTCGCCGAAGAAGTCCAGAACCGGGCTGCCGTCGAAATTGGTGGATACGTACACGCTCTCGGCCTCGCTCTCGCGAACCTCCACGCCCACGGCAAGTTGCACGTCGCCGGCCGGCAGGCTGAAGACCGGACCCGAGGCAAACGCCGTGTACTGGTAAGTCTCGTTGACGGCATCGCTGTCACTGATGTCCAGCGGCAAGGTCAACAGCGAGGCGTTGCTCGCTACCGCAGCCGCATCGCCCGAGAACGGATCGAACTGCTCGGCGATCGCGTTTACCGAAGCGTTGTCGCCAAATTCGCCCTGATAGTTGCGGGAAACAGTCTCCTCGCGGCTCAGGCTGCCGCTCACGTCGTAGGTCCAGCCATCGAACGGCAGATCACCGGACAACCCCAGGTCGACAAACGTGTTGTCGAGTTCGCTCGCGATCGGCAGCGCCTCCGCCGCGATCAGCGCTGTCTCGGCCAGCATGTCGTACCCCACCAGCACCTCCTGGCCGTACGGGTTGTTCGGGTTGGTGGCCGTCAGGAACACGTAATTGTTCGCGCCGTTGAGCCGCTGCGATCCGCCACCGGCCCGTGGGACCAACAGGCTGCCCTGCCAAAAGGCCGGGTTGGTGCCGTTGAAGCTCACGGTATTGAATCCGATGTTGTTGTCGTCCTTCTGATTGTCGTAACCGAACTCGAAACTCAGCGTTTGCGACGCGCCGAAGCGCTGCTCACCGTTGAAGCGGTACGAGTGGCGCTGCACTGCCGGGCCAAGGTCCTCCTCGTTGTAAACCGACGGCACGCCCGGGTCCCGAGGCCCGAGGATGTCGCCCGTTGCGGGATTGCGCGGCAGGAACGGGTTCGGACCGTCGAGTACCTCGCCCGCATACCGGGTCACGCGGCCCCAACGCACTATCGAGGCCACCGACAGCACGGACCCCTGGCCTGCCGGGCCGATGCCGTAAACGCGCCGGTTGAGCCCGCCGACATCCGTGAAATCACCCACGCCGTCCGGGCCCACGCGGATCAGCTTGTTCGGATTGGTCGGCTCGGTCTGCTCGAGGTTGACCGAGGTCGTGAAGTAACCGCTGTTCCAACTGAAGGTATGGCCCAGGTCAATCCGGTCACGGCTGGAGTCGTTGCTCGCGGCCTCGGTGCGCACACCCAGGCTAAGGCCGTCGTAGTCGTCACGCAGAATGATGTTCAGCACACCCGCCACGGCATCGGCGCCGTAGATCGCCGAGGCGCCGTCGGTGATGATCTCGATGCGCTCGATCTGCGCCAGCGGGATCGACGACGTGTCCGTCAGCAGGTCCTGAACGTCCAGCGACGAGCGCGCCTTGCGGCGGCCGTTGATCAGCACCAGCGACGAGCGGGTGCCGAGACCCCGGAGGTTGATACCGCTGGCGCCCAGCGTCGCGCCGAACGGCACGCGGCTGCTGCCGTACTCGCCCTGGAAGAGCTGGGTCGCTGCCGCGTTCGCCGATCCCAGGTTCTGCGGCAGGTTGCGCAACACGTCTTCAACGCTCGCATAGCCGCCGCGTTCGATCTGCTCGCGATCAATCGTGATACGCGGCGACGCCGGATCGACGCCCTTCAGTCGCGTGCCCGTGACGATGATCTCTTCCGGGATCCTGTCGTCCTCTTCCGACCCCGGGTCGTCCGCATCGGCGGCAGTGCCGGCTGACCCGCCGCCACCGTTCCCGCTGCCTTCCGCAGCCGTTGCGATGCCGACGGTTACCGAGTCGCCGGGACCGAAGCGGTAGACGAGCCCAGACCCCTCGAGCATCAAGTCGAGCGCATCCGTCACGGTGTAGCGTCCCTTTACGGGACCGAGCTCAATCTCGCGCGACACGTCACTCTGCACGGCCACCTGGATTCCCGCGCTCTCGCCGAGCTCGACCAGCGCGGCTCCGGCACCCTGGCGTTCGATCGCGAGATCCACCTCGCGCTCATTGGCCTCGTTGGCCATTACCGCCGTCACCGTCAACGCCATCGATACGGCGACCAGCCGCCTGACGAAAAGACTGTTGCTTGTCACGTTTACTCTCCCTGAGGCAGTGCTTCTATAGTTCAGTTAGGGGGCGGCGCTCATGGTTCCTGGATTGCGGACTCTTCATCCGCCGCCAGGATCACGATCTCCGAGACTTTCGGGACCACGCGTATCGGCAGGGCATTCTCGAGGGTCGCCAATGCCCCGTCGATGGAATCGAGCTGCAACGTGGCGAACACGCGGGTGTCGCCGATGTGCGCATCGTGGATGCGAATCGGCTTCTCGGAATACCGGCTCAACTCCGCGATGACGGCGGACATCGGCTGGTCCCTGAAGCTCAGTCGTCCCTGCCGCCAATGTTGCCTTTGTCCCAGGTCGGGTTCGTGGCGCGCCATCATGGTCTGGGTGTGTGCATGGAAACGAACCACGGTGCCCGCGCGCAGCCCGAGGCCCTCGCCGATCGTCTGCTCGACGCCGCCTGGATCTCCCTTCGCGTCCACCCACGGCGGATCGAGGGGCGGTTCGCGGCCTTGACGATGCAGCGCCAGGCGGCCGTCCATCAGCGCGAGGGTGAAACCATCACCGAACCGGCGCAGGTTGAACGCCGTGCCATAGGCGGTCATGGCCTGCCCGCCAACTTCCACCGTGAATGGCCGTAACGGGTCCGGGGCGACCTCGAAGTAGGCCTCGCCACGGTCCATCACGATCCTTCTCGCGGCAGGCGTCATTTCAACAAGTACCTGGGAGTCGGTATTGAGCGTGATATTCGACCCGTCTTCGAGGGTGACCAGGCGCTGTTCCCCGATCACCGTGGTGTAGCGGGGGACCTCGCTGCCGGGCTCCGTGAAGAGCCGTGAGGACGTCGTCAACAGGATGGCGGTCAACACCAGCAGGCTGGCAGCGATACCGGATGCGGCGATGCTTCGAGCGCGGCGACCACGGGCGCGTGGCCTGCCCGAGATCGACCGGTACGCCGAGTCTTCGCGCAGTTCGTCCCGCCAGTCGTCCAGCGCGCCGAGCAGTTGGTGTGCTTCCACGAACCGCGCCTTGAAGACCGGGTCCTCATCGCAGCGCGCCGCGATGGCGAGGCGTTCCGGTTCCTTGAGGTCCTCGCTGTATATGCGGACCGCAGCAGCCGTGGCTTCCTTTGTGATCCTTCGCGACGTACGACTATTCATGGTGACTTCGTTATCGGCCTCGGTCGCCCAACAACGCTGCACGCAGGTGCAGCAAGGCCTTGCTGATGTACTTCTCGACGGTCTTCGTCGACACGTTCATGGTCCTGGCCACATCCCTGTAGCTCAATTGACTGAACCGGTTGAGCACGAAGGCGCGACGCCACTGGGGCTTCATGGCATCGATCGCCGCGGCCACCGCATCTAGGTCGTCCCGCGCCAGGACGATGCTTTCGGGCGAAGGTGCACGGTCCCGGTCCTGGAGCAGTTGCAGCCGCTCGCGGTGCTGTCGCCGAACGCCGCGATGCCGCTCGCGGTCGATTACCAGGCGGTTGGCCATGGTCAGGAGGAAGGCGCGGGTGCTGCGGTTGCCCGGCGGCAGCTTCTCGGCCAGCGCATCCATACCCGCCAATCGCGCGTAGACATCCTGAACAATGTCATCGACATCCAGGTTTCCGACGACACGCGCAACGACAAACCTTCTCAGTGCGGCAGCGTGTTCGTCATAGAGCCGGTCCAGCGCCTGTTCACGCGTCTCGCGACTGACATGGGTCAGCGAAACGAGCTTGGGCCCTCCTGGTTCCGACACGTCCACGATCCTCCGCTGCCCGGGCGCCCCGACAGGCTCGGGCACCAGGGTTAAGGCATGCTAATCAAAGAACAAACGGATGAGTCGATGGATACCCTACGGTTGGGCGGACGTACGTTGCGGACAAAGACCTATCGGGAGTTGATCCAGCCGACCCGGGTTCGCTGAATAACGCTGGATTGGCGCCCTTAGGAATCCCGAGGGGTGACGCGATTTCGCGGGTCAGGGAAGTGTTCCGACGGTGCCCATGCCGCTACCTCGAACGAGAATGCGCATCCTTGCGATTCCACCGGCGACACCCGTCAAGGCGCTGCCGGGCAACCCAGCACTTCAAGACAACACGTTACATCCTGAATTTGGCGTCCCCTAGGGGAGTCGAACCCCTGTTACTGGGATGAAAACCCAGTGTCCTAGGCCTCTAGACGAAGGGGACGCGCGGAGGCGCGGATTCTAAGACCCGCGGCAAGTGGTTTCAACACGAAGCCGCGCCGTCTACAGTGCACAGTCTGTTCCGAGGGGAGGGCCTATGCGGCCCCTGAACCTGTACCTCGCCGGTACTGCAAGCTGGTTCGTGAATCACGGCATCCAGAGCGTGATGTTCGCCTGGCTGGTCACCATCGTGCTGCGGGAGTCGCCGCAGATGGTGGGCATCGCCCAGATGGCCATGCTGTTGCCGGCGCTGCTCTTCATGCTCATCGGCGGGAGCCTGGCCGATCGTTTCGGGGGACGTCGCGTCGCAGTCTTGGCGCAGGCGTTCTCGGTCCTCCCCGTGCTGGGGCTGATGGCGGTGCTCGCGGCGGATCAATTGAGCTTCGGCATCATGATCGGCTTCGCGGTCCTGATGGGGCTTGCCCAGGCCTTCGTGACCCCTGCCCGGGACGGGCTGTTGAACCAGGTCGCCGAGGGCAGGATTCAGCACACCGTCGTGCGTGCGACGATGATCCAGTTCAGTGCCATGCTGATCGCATTCGTCATCGTGGGACAGACGGATCGGGTCGGGCCCGCGCCGGTCATCGGGGTGCAGGCGCTGGTACTGGTCCTGGGCACGGTCGCGATGCGGCGCATCCCCGTTGCCGGGCCTGCCCGGCGGCCGTCGGACAGTGCCTTCTGGCGCGACTTGTCCGCATCGGTTGCCGCCGGCCTCGTGACCGTGATGCGGTCGGCACCGATGCGCATGGTCGCGATCCAGAACGTCGCCATAGGCATGTTCTTCATGGGTTCCTACATCGTGACGATTCCGGTGGCGGTCCGCGACATATACGGCGGTTCGGCGGCGGACCTGGCGATGCTCAACGCGGCGAATGCGTTCGGCCTGGCGCTGACATCGTTCCTGCTCATGCGTGTGGGACATATACGCCGGCCGCGGCGAGCGCTGCTGCTGGCGCAGGCGTTGGGCGCCGTGGCGTTGGGTACGGCAGGGTTCGGTTTCGATTTTCCCGTTTTCGCAGCCTGCATTTTCCTGTGGGGCGGCTGCGGCGGCGTCGCCATGAGCATGGCGCGCACGATCATGCAGGAGCAGGCACCCTACGACCAGCGGGGGCGCGTGATGGCGTTCTTTTCGTTCTCCCTGATGGGTGCAGGGCCATTCGGTGCCTTGCTGGCCGGGGCGATCGCAGGGTGGTGGGGACCGGGCAACGCCCTGATTGTTGCCATGTGCGGCATGCTCACCGTTCTGGGGATTCTCGCTGTTGCCTCGCGGGGGTCGGCGGAGGGGGTGTCCGACCTGGGTCGATAAGGCGTGGGGAAGCGCGCCGTGGCGGGGCCGAAGCGCCCCCCAATTACGGTATGATTCCGCGCGCTGGCAACCTGGGGCTAAGGACACCATGACAGAAGAACAAAAAATCAGTCGCCGCAAGTTCGTTTCGACGACCACCGGAACTCTGGCCACGATCCCCCTCGTCACCATTTTGGGGGAACGGGCATTTGGCGAAGATGCGGCAGCGATGGCAAAGCTTGACGAGAGCAACCCGACTGCCGTCGCCCTGGGATACAAGCACGATGCGAACGACGTTGATGTCGACCGCTTTGCCAAGCGGGCTACCGAGGAAGGCAAGCAGCAGTTCTGCGACAACTGCCTGCACTACAAGCCTTCTGAGGAAGAGGGCTGGGGACCCTGCGCGATATTCCCGGGATTCGTTGTGGCCGCGAAGGGTTGGTGCAACGTGTGGGTGAAGGCGACGACCTGACGGTCGCCGCGGGTCAGATTCGTTTCCGTTCAGTCCGGCGTCGGTCGCGGGATCGCCGCGGACAGAGCCGCGCTCAGTGGTGCGATGGCGGCGGCAAAGGCTCGGGCGCTATTTCGGCCCCGAGATAGACGATGCGAGTCGCCCACGTGTAATCGGATTCCCAGGCCATCAGGCTCACCAAGACCAGTAACGCTCCCGGCGGGAGCATTATCGCCGTAATGAGCGCGACGCGTTCCCAGCGCATGTGCATGAAAATCGCGACGATGAAACCCGCTTTCAGCATCATGAAGATGATGATGAGCGACCAGCGCAGATAGCCCTGGAACCCCGCGTAGTCCACCATGTAGGAGGCCGCGCTGAAGACGAACAGCAGTCCCCAGATCCAGAAATAGATGGAGATTGGATGTTGTTGACCGGTTTCTGCCATTGCCTTACCAGAGATAGAAGAACGCGAAGATAAATACCCATACGAGATCGACGAAGTGCCAGTAAAGCCCCGTGATCTCGACGATATCGTAACCCTTTTCCTCGTAGTGGCCGCGCCACACGCGCCAGGCGACGACGAGCAGGTATACGACTCCTGCAGATACGTGCAGGCCGTGGAATCCGGTGATCATGAAGAAACAGGAGCCGAACTGCGCCGCGCCCATGGGGTTGCCCCAGGGCCGCACGCCCTCGTCGATGATCAGCTTCGACCACTCGAACGCCTGCATGCCCACGAACGACGCTCCGAACAGGGCGGTCACGACCATCAAGAGCGCCGCTGCCACGCGTTTGCGTCGATAGCCCATGTTCACGGCCATTGCCATGGTGCCGCTCGACGAGATGAGGATGAACGTCATGATCGCGATCAGGAGCAGCGGCACGGGTACACCGAAGGCCTCCAGCGCGAATACTTCGCTCGCATTGGGCCACGCCTCGGCGCTCGTCATGCGCACGGTCATGTACGACGTCAGGAAGCAGGTAAAGATGAAGGTGTCCGACAGGAGGAAGATCCACATCATGGCCTTGCCCCATGGCACGCCCCTGAAGACGGCGACATCCGCCGCCCAGTCTTCGACTAGCTGCAGTCTCTGCGTGCTGGTTGCCTCGGCCATTCGGTTCCTATGCTCCTATTTCTGGTGGCTTCTTCTGGATGTAGCTTCTTGGTGCAGCGTGGATGGGTGTCGCGCGCGGCAGTCTGGTCAGCTGTGCTCAGAGCGCTCCGTGCCCCGGGGCTCCGACTGCGGAATGAAGTCGTCCTTTGCCCCCGGCACGCTGTAGTCGTATGCCCAGCGATAGACCGTCGGCAGTCTCGACTCCCAGTTGCCATGCCTCGGTGGCGTTTCCGGTGTCTGCCATTCGAGGGTGGTCGCCTTCCATGGATTGGGTCCGGAGTCTCGGCCCCTGTAGTAGCTGTAGACCAGGTTCCAGATGAACAGGATCTGCGCTACGCCGACGACGAGGGCAGCGATCGTGATGCCCTTGTTCAGCAACAGTACGCTTTCGTCGATGATCGCCATTTCGCCGTTCGCGAAGTAGCGTCTCGGCACACCCACGAAACCGAGGTAATGCATCGGGTAGTAGATCGCGTAAGTACCGAGGAACGTGATCCAGAAGTGCAGTTGTCCGATCCGGTCGTCCAGCATCTTGCCTGTCATCTTCGGGTACCAGTGGTATATCGCCCCGAAGATCACGAGGATCGGCGACACGCCCATCACCATGTGGAAATGCGCTACCACGAAGTAGGTGTCCGACAACGGGACATCGACGATGACGTTGCCAAGGAACAGGCCGGTCAAGCCTCCGACGACAAACGTAATCACGAATGCGATGGAAAACAGCATCGGCACTGTCATGTGGATGTTTGCGCGCAGTAGCGTCAGCGTCCAGTTGTAGACCTTGATGGCGGTCGGTACCGCGATGATGAGCGTCGTGGTCGCGAAGAAGAACCCGAAGTAGGGATGCATCCCGCTGACGTACATGTGGTGCGCCCAGACGATGAAGCTCAGCACGCCGATGGCGACGATCGCCCAGACCATCATGCGGTAGCCGAAAATATTCTTGCGGGCATGGGTGCTGATGAGGTCGGACACGATGCCGAACGCGGGCAGGGCAACGATATACACCTCCGGATGGCCGAAGAACCAGAACAGGTGCTGGAACAGCAGGGGGCTGCCGCCGCTATAGTCGAGTTGCTCACCGAGCGACGATATGGCCGGCATGAAGAAGCTGGTTCCGATGGTCTTGTCGAGGATCATCATGACTGCACTGACAAAGAGTGCCGGGAACGCCAGCAGGCCCAGCACGGTCGCCATGAAGATGCCCCATATGGAAAGCGGCATGCGCATCAGGGACATGCCGCGGGTGCGCGCCTGCAATATCGTCGTCACGTAGTTCAGGCCACCCATGGTGAAGGCGACGATGAAGACCGCCAGCGACACGAGCATGGTAAGAATGCCCCAGTCGACGCCGGGGGTACCCGGCAGGATCGCCTGTGGCGGATATAGCGTCCACCCCGCACCGGTCGGGCCGCCTGGAACGAAATAGCTGGCCAGCAGAATCAGGACCGACACGAAGTACACGTGGTAGCTGATCATGTTGACGAACGGGAATACCATGTCCCGCGCGCCGCACATCAGCGGCACCAGGTAGTTTCCGAAACCCCCGAGCAGGAGCGCCGTCAGGAGGTATATCACCATGATCATCCCGTGCATGGTGATGAACTGGTAGTAGGCCTCGGGATCGATAAAGTCGAAAGTGTCCGGGAACCCGAGCTGCAGCCGCATCATGCCGGACAGGACCAGCGCCACCAGGCCCACGCCGATGGCGGTTATTCCATACTGAATGGCGATGACCTTGTGGTCCTGGCTAAACCAGTACCTGGTGAGCCAGCTATGCGGATGGTGGACGTCGATCGCTTCCTGGTACGGAACTTGTGCATCAACCGCCATCGGTATCTCCTCGATCCTCGATCGTGCGCATGGCCGTTTGTGCCGTGCGTGTACTCATCGTGTTTATGTAGGCGACGATGTCGTTGATGGCCTCGTCATCGCCCAACTGTTTCGACATCATGCCCATCTGTTTGCCAAGATTGTCCTTGCGATCGCTTCCGCGGATGCCCTCGCGGAAGTTCCGCAACTGCCGGACCAGGTACCAGTCGGTCATGCCGGCGAGCCGGGGCGCAAAGGTTCCATAGCTGCCCCCACCGTCCGAGCCGTGGCACACCGTGCACCCGTTGTACAGGCTGGCACCCCGATGGATGTCGCCTTCCACGGTCTGCGGGGCCGGATCGTCCGGCAGGGTGCCGATGTACGCGATGACGTTCTCGACCGCCGCGTCATCGATCAGCGGCAACACCATGGGCGCCATCTCCTTGCCGTAGGTGTCCTGTTCGTGGACGCCCCTCAGCCCCTGCCTGTAGGCGAGTATCTGGTGCCGCAGGTACCAGGCGTCCTGACCCGAGAGCTTGGGCGCGTTGAATGCCACCATGCCTTCGCCCGCCGGTCCATGACAGGCTGCGCATACCGCGTAGGCTACCTGCCCGGCTGCGGGATCGCCCTTGGGGCGCGCGGCTATCTGCGCGAAGGTTGACTGGCCCCTGAGCCAGGTCTCGTAATCCCCCGCCGTATCGACGACTACCGTGCCGCGCATGACGTGGTGGCCGATGCCACAGAATTCTGCGCACAGTACCTCATAGGTGCCGACGCGCGTCGGTGTGAACCACATGTAGGTGATCATGCCCGGAACCGCGTCCATCTTGGCGCGAAACTCCGGGACGTAAAAGTCATGCAGCACGTCCTTGGAGCGGAGCAGGACCTTCACGGGCCGGTCGACCGGCAGGTGCAGGGCGGCGCGTTCGATCAGGACGTCATCCTGTCCGCGGGGATCATCGGGGTCCATGCCGAACGGATTGTCGACGGTGATCCGCTTCGCGTCGACCGCGCCAAGGTAGCCGTCTTCGCCGGGAAGCCGGTAGCTCCACGACCACTGCTGCCCCACGATCTCGACGTCGCGCGCCTGTGGCGGCACGTTGACGTATGCGTCCCAGACCCAAAGACCCGGCGCCAGCATGCCGACGACGCCGATCGTCGTGAGGATGGTGAGAATCCACTCGAGCCGCTTGTTCTCTGGCTCGTAGACGGCGGTCTGGCCTTCGCGACGGCGGTATTTCCAGGTCGTGTAGACCATGAACAGGCCGATCAGCACGAAGGCGACACCGCAGATCCAGAACGTCACGAAGACGGCGAAGTCGATGCCGCCCCAGTTCGAAGCGATTTCCGTAAACCACCATGGACTCAGGAAGTTGAAGATCAACGACCCGAGGACGATGATCAGGAGCATGACCGCTACGATCATGGCGCGACTATCCCAGACCCAGACCCAGACCCAGACCCAGACCCAGACCCCGGCCTGGCCGTTGCGGGCAACCTTTCTGCGTTCAACCTCACGGTCCTGCGTGTCCTCCCTCGATTTCTGTGTGTTCGCGAACAAGCACCGGATGCAGGCTCTATCAAGCCCGAGACGATCGACTCGGCTGTTCCCATTTCCTTGTGTCCGGATCCGCCCGACGTGCCTGACCAGCCCTTCGGCATCGACCAGAATCCGGCCGGCAGTCCCGCGGCCCGGCGGATTATCGCAGAATCGGCCGCGCAATCGCTAGGGGCCTGTGCCGTAGAGCGGCACGGGAGTGCCGATCAAGGGGCAGGGCACTAGGTGGGCTTGGGCGGGGGTGAGACGCGGCGGCCCGAAGGGCCAGCGGGTTTCATGGCACTAGGGGCCTGTGCCGTAGAGCGGCACGGGAGTGCCGATCAAGGGGCAGGGACGGGACGGGTGGGTGCGACGGTGGGCCTGGGCGCGGGTGAAACACGGCGCGCCGGAAGGCCTGGCGGATTTCATGGCGGGTAATGCATGCAAGTGCCCCACAGCCGGTGCCTTCGGCTCCGGACTTTTGTTTGCGAGGGGTTCCCCCTCGCGCTCCCCGGCTGAGGGCTCTTCTTGCGAGGGGTTCCCCCTCGCGCTCCCCGGCTGAGGGCTCCGCCCCGGCCCCGCTCGCCGTCCATGGAACAAGTGCCCCGGGTCGCTAGGTGCTCCCCGAGACATTTGTTCCATGCAACGTATTGAAATATTGGCTAATCGATTATGCTGCTACCCGCGAATCCGGCCACTGACACGCACCATGCATCTACGGTTTAACGGATAACCCCTCGATTGTTGTTTGTTTTCATGCTTGAATCATGCGCGGCGCTTACGCGCTAACCATCTGAGGCGGAGGGTTGTTATGGACTTTAAGGATTACGCGGCGCAGGAAAAGAACCGGCTAATCGCGGAGCGCGACGTAATTGAACGCAAGCTGCAGGCGCTGGACAACGCTATCCAGGCGTATGAAGACTCGGTCGGGCCCGCCAGTGCGGCTCCCGGGGCGGCGCCGGCCAAGAAGACGAGAAGGCGCCGGCGGTCGTCCCGCCGGGCTGAAATCGTCAAGGTCATCGGTGAGAGCGGAAGCGACGGCATCGGTCGCGCGGGTGTCATACTGGCGCTCAAGGTGAAAGGCAACAAATCGGCCGAACAGTCCGTCAGCAATACGCTGTCCGCCTTGAAGAAGGCTGGCGAAGTGCGGCACGAGGACGGCAAGTACTTCGGGAGCTGATCGAGCCCGCGCCGATGCAACATCGGCACGGCTTTAGCGCGAAGGGGGATTTGGCGGGAAGGGGCTTTGTCCAGCCCGTCCTTCGTGCAAGAATATCCGTCGAGCGGGAATAGCTCAGTGGTAGAGCACAACCTTGCCAAGGTTGGGGTCGCGGGTTCAAGTCCCGTTTCCCGCTCCACATTCGCGAATCGGGGTTCTTGAACATTACCCCGGTTAGGGTGTCAAATCCGCACCCAACTTTCCCAAAGAGAACCGAACATGAAACGGATCGGACCCGAAAAAGTGGCCGCGGTCGCGGTTGTGGTTGCGCTTTTCGGCCTGCTCGGCGCTTGCGCCGCAGTTCCGCCCGCGCAGGCGGACGAACCGGTGGCGGCGGAAGAACCGACGCTGGTCACCTCGGTCGAAGGGATCACTGAATACCGACTCGACAACGGACTCAGGATCCTCCTGTTCCCCGACCAGAGCAAGCAGCAGATCACCGTGAACATCACCTACCTCGTGGGCTCGCGCCACGAGGGTTACGGGGAGACGGGCATGGCGCACCTGCTGGAGCACCTGGTATTCAAGGGAACGCCGAACCACCCGGACATTCCCGCCGAACTGAGCGAACGTGGTGCGTTTCCCAACGGCACGACCTGGTTCGACCGGACCAACTACTTCGAGACTTTTCCCGCCACGGACGACAACCTCGAATGGGCGCTCGACCTCGAGGCGGACCGGATGATCAACTCCTTCATCGCGGCGGAGGATCTCGAGTCCGAGATGACTGTCGTCCGCAACGAGTGGGAGCGTGGCGAGAACAGCCCCGGGGGCGTGCTCCAGAAACGGGTGATGTCCGCAGCTTACGACTGGCACAACTACGGCAATTCCACCATCGGCGCGAGAGCGGATATCGAGCAGGTTCCCATCGACCGGCTGCAGGCGTTCTACCGCAAGTACTACCAGCCGGACAACGCGATTCTCGTCGTGGCCGGCCATTTTGACCCGGAACTCGCCCTGGAACTGATCGTCGAGAAGTTCGGCAGCATTCCAAGGCCGGAACGAACGGGAGCAAATCAGCTTTTTCCGACCTACACGGCGGAACCGGCACAGGATGGCGAGCGCAGCGTCACGCTTCGACGGGTAGGGGATGTGCAACTCGTCATGGCCGCCTATCACGTCCCGGCGGGATCGCACGAGGATTTCGCGGCGCTGGATATCATGACGCACATCATCAGCAACCAGCCTGCGGGCCGGTTGTACAAGGCGCTGGTCGAGCCAGGTCTGGCGGCCGGGGCCTCGGCCTATGCGTTGCAACTGAAGGAGCCGGGCATGTTCAGCGCAATGGCCCAGGTGCGTGAGGGGGACTCGCTTGAGGCGGCCGCAGACGCGATGTTCGCCGCGCTGGACGCGATGAAAGCCTCGCCGCCAACGGCGGAAGAAGTGGACCGCGCCAAGACCGACTACCTGTCGGCGATCGAACTCGCTTTCAACAACCCGCAGGGAATCGGCCGTCAGTTGAGTGAATGGGCGGCCATGGGTGACTGGCGGCTGCTGTTCCTCCATCGGGACCGCCTCGAGCAGGTGACGCCGGAAGATGTCCACAGGGTGGCCCAGGCATACCTCGAGCCGTCGAACCGCACCATCGGGTACTACTATCCGGCGGACGAGACGCCGGCCAGGGCAGAGATTCCGGCGCCGCCGGACGTGGCCGCCCTGCTGGACGGTTACGTCGGTCGCGCGGCCATCGCCGAGGGCGAGGCCTTCGATCCGACGCCGGCGAACATCGAGGCGCGAACGCAGAAACTCGTCCTGCCCAATGGGCTCCAGGTGGCGCTTCTGCCAAAGGAGAACCGTGGCGACGCGGTGAACGTGAGCTTCCAGTTCCGCCATGGCAACGAAGCTGCACTCATGGGTAAGGCGACCGTTTCGGGACTCGCGGGCGCCATGCTCATGCGCGGTACCAACAATCGCTCCCGCCAGGAGATTCAGGACGAACTCGATCGACTGAAGGTCCAGGGCGGCGCATCCGGTGGCCTCACGGCCGCCTCCGGAGGGTTTTCGACCGTGCGGGAGAGCCTGCCGGACGCTCTCAGGCTGATGGCGGAGGTCCTGCAACAGCCCGCATTCGACAGCGAGGAATTCGCACTCATCGTGGAGGAGAGGCTGGCGGGAATCGAATCGCAGCGGTCCGAACCGCAGCCGCTCGCACAACAGGCGCTGGGCAGGCACCTGGGCGACTATCCCGCGGACCATCCGTTCTATGTCCCGACGTTCGACGAGCAGATCTCGCGGCTGGAGTCGGCAACGCTGGAACAGGCGCGCGATTTCTGGGGAACGTTCTACGGTACCCAGAACGGTGCGCTCTCGATCGTCGGGGATTTCGACCCGGAGGAGATCGTTCCGATTCTCCAGGAACTGTTCGGTGACTGGACCGCCAACGAGGAGTTTGTCCGGATGCCCCGCCCGTACAGGGAAATCGAGACCGTGTCCGAGGTCATCGAGACGCCGGACAAGGCCAATGCCCTCATGTTGGCCGCGACAGTGATGCCCGTGCGCGACGACCATCCGGATTACCCGGCGCTGGTGCTCGGGAACTACATGCTCGGGGGCGGATTCCTGAGTTCCCGGCTCGCGGTCCGGATTCGCCAGAACGAAGGGCTTTCCTATGGCGTGGGATCGCAACTCGGCGCATCCGCGCTGGACGAACGGGCAACGTTCTCCGGATACGCGATCTTCGCGCCGGAGAACGGCGATAAAGTGCTTGCGGCGTTCCGCGAAGAGGTGGACAAGGTGCTTGAATCGGGCTTCACCTCCGAAGAGGTGGAGGCCGCGAAACGAGGCTATCTCGACGCCGTCCAGAACGGCCGGTCGAGTGACGGTAGCGTGGCAGGAACACTCGTGAGCAACCTGATCATCGGAAGGACGATGGAGTTCGTCGAGGCGCACGAAGCGGCCATGGCATCCCTGTCACCCGAGGATGTCCTGGCAGCCATGCGGCGGCACATCGATCCGGCACGGATTTCCGTGTTCCGCGCGGGCGATTTTGCCAGCAAGACGGATCAATAATCCGCGCTAACGCGTTCGGCGCGGCGACCGAGGATCGTTCTGAAGGTCAGGTTAATCCGGTCCCCGGTCAGCCGCGGCCGTTTCGGCAATCGATGCACCCAGTTGCGTTGCGTGCCCGCGCCCATCTCCAGGTAGCTGCCGTTCGGCAGGCCCAGCGTGAGTATGTCCCGGGCCTGCACGCGGATGGAGTCTGGGCCACCGTTGGTTCGCTGCCGGAGCTGGAACGGCCGCTCTGATCCAAAGCTGACGGAACCGATCACGGGATCCCGGCCGAGTTCAGGCTCGTCGTCGCTGTGCCAGGCGACGCTGTCCCGCCCATCACGGTAGTAATTCAGCAGTACGCTGTTGAACGTCGAGGCGGAGACATTCTCCACCCTGGCCTTGATACTCAGCAACGTGGGTGTCCAATCGCCGGGCTCGGCGGTAATCCCCGAGTAGGTGTAACGCGCGCCGGGGTTCCCGAACCAGGCGGTCAATCGCGGCAGGGGGATGGATCGCCCGAACATCGTGATGCGCACGGACTCCCAGTCGACCTCCCGCCTGAGTTCTTCGAGAAAACGCCTGCTTTCCTCGGCGGTGAAGAGTTGCGGATAGAGGCGAAGCCTGCCATCCGGGAGGGGAATCTCACGAAAACCCGTCATGGTGGCGAGCCGGTGGCTACGGCGAAATCATGGTTCTATGCCGTGAGGTCCACCGGCACTGCGTCTCGCACGAAACTAACCAACCTCGACCATTTCAAAGTCGCTTTTCGGGGTTCCGCACTCGGGACAGATCCAGTCCTCGGGAACATCCTCCCAGACGGTACCGGGTGCGATGCCGTCTTCCGGCTCACCCTCGGCCTCGTTGTAGATATACCCGCAGGTCATGCATTGCCATAGTTTCACAGTTCGATCATCTCCTCGATCTGGTGTCGGACGGGCAGCACCGCGCCATTATCTTCGCGCGTATCGGCAGCATCAAGGACGCACGCCGAGCGCTTTGCGGCGCGGCCTTCGAGCCGCCACTTGCCCCGTTCGGTTCCACGGGGGATGATGCCCCCGGGCAACGGGTATGGCAGGAGTTCCCATGGCCGCTCTGGATGGGTTTCGCATTCTCGACATGACGCAATGGGAGGCGGGAACGTCCTGCACGCAGTGTCTTGCCTGGCTCGGCGCGGACGTGGTGAAGGTGGAGCAGCCGGAGGTGGGCGACCCCGGCCGGGGCCGGCCACGCGGAGACACCGTCGACGCTCCGTACTTCGTCAACTGGAACAGCAACAAGCGCAGCGTCACCGTCGATCTCAGCGTCCCCGAGGGCCGCGAACTGCTGCTTTCCATGGTGCCGCAGTACGACGCCTTCGTGGAGAACTACGGGCCGGGGGTCGTCGAGAAGCTGGACATCGACTACGACGTCATGCATTCGATCAAGCCGGACATCATCTACGCGCGCATCAAGGGATTCGGCACGAGCGGCCGCTACGGCGGCTACAAGAGCATGGATATGGTGGCGCAGGCGACGGGCGGTGCGTTCTCGATCACGGGCACCGCGGACGGTCCGCCCATGCGTCCGGGACCGACCATCGGCGATGCGGGCACCGGCGTGCAGGCGGCGCTCGCCATCGTCGCGGCATGGGCGCAGAAACTGCGCACGGGGGAGGGCCAACTGGTCGAACTGTCCATGCAGGAGGCGGTCACGTACTACCTGCGCACCGCAACCGGCGGCACGCTTTTCGGCACGCAGCCGTCACGGCGCTCCGGCAGCGGCCGGAATCCGTTCATGCGCCTGTACCCGTGTGCTCCCGGAGGTCCCGACGACTACGTGTTCCTCATGGCGGCCAATCCGCGCATGCAGAAGGCCACCTGTGACGTCATCGGCAAGGACCTCCTGTCGGACCCGCGTTTCGCAAGGTCCGCCGCCAGGACGGAGAACAGCGCGGCGATGTTCGAGGAAATCGCGGAATGGACGCGGCAACGGACCAAGCGCGAGGCCATGGAAGCCTGGGGCGAAGCGGGCGTATGCGCCGGCTCGGTCTATGCGCTGGACGAACTGTATACCGACCCGCATCTGCTCGAGCGCGGTTTCGTGCACGAGATTCACCACGCGCATCACGGCGACATCAAGCTCCTGGGCTGGCCGGCGAAGATGTCGAAGAGCAGCGTCGCGATCTCTCCCGCACCCTTGCTGGGCCAGCACACGGACGAGGTGTTGCGGGAGGACCTGGGCTTCAATGACGCCGACATCGCCCGGCTGCGCGCGGCCGGCGCAATCGGCCGCGAGATGACCGGCGATTCGGAAATCAGCCAGGTGGCGGGCTAAGCCCGCATTTCTCACCAAGGCGCTTGTTGAATCAGCAAAGGTCATTGCATTTCAATGAGGTATGTTCGGTTTTCGACGTTCGGACAGGTAACAGGCCACGCTGCCGCGCCCTCGCTGGTCTTTTTTCCGTGTGCGCGCACGTGCTCGCTGCACCATAAGGCATGGCTATGCTTCCGGTTCTTTCTTGCGAGGGGTTCCCCCTCGCGCTCCCCGGCTGAGGGCTCCGAGCACGCGCACACGAAAAAAATCCTGCGCGATCATCGCGGCCCTTGGTGAGATATGCGGGCTGACCCGGAGTTCCAGGTCATGTCGGGACCGCTCGACGGTATCCGCGTCGTCGACTTCACGACGATGATCGCGGGCCCGTACGCGACCATGATCCTGGCCGACCAGGGAGCGGACGTGATCAAGGTCGAGGCACCGCTGGCCAGCGATCACGCCCGCCGGGCCGGTTATGGGCCGAGGCACTTTACCGCTGCGTTCGTCAACAACAACCGGAACAAGCGCTCCATATCCGTGGATGCAAAGAGTCGCGAAGGCCGGGAGGCTGTATTGCGCCTGGCCAGGACGGCGGATGTCTTCGCGCAGAACTACCGTCCCGGCGTCATGGCGCGGCTCGGCCTGGATGAGCCGGATCTCCGGTCGGAGAATCCCGGGCTCGTGTATCTCTCCATGAGCGGTTGGGGCGAGACCGGGCCCCTCGCGCACAAACCGGTCTATGACCCGATCATCCAGGCGCTGTCGGGTCTCGCCTCCGTGCAGGCGGGTTCCGACTCCGCGCGTCCCCGTCTCATCCGGACAATCCTTCCGGACAAGCTGACCGGAATCACTGCGGCGCAGGCGGTATCGAGCGCGCTACTTGCGCGCGAACGCTCAGGAAAGGGCCAGCACGTGCGGGTATCGATGCTGGATGCCATCATCGCCTTCATGTGGTCGTCGGACATGGGCGGCCTGACCTTCGTTGGCAAGGAGGTCAGCGTGCAGCGCGCCGCCACCTTCATCGACCTCATCTACGAAACCCGCACGGACTACATCAGCGTTTCGGTGATGACCAACCCGCAGTGGGAAGGATTCTGCCGGGCGGTGGGAAAGCCGGAATGGCTTCGCGACGAACGCTTCGAGACGCCACAGGGGCGCGACCGCCATGCCGACGAGCGGCTCGAGCTCATGCAGTCGGCGTTGATCGAAAGGAGTGCGGAGTACTGGCTCGATACGCTCGACGCCGCCGGCGTGCCTTGCGCCCCCGTCCTGAAACGGGCGGATGTGGTGGAACATCCGCAGGTGAAGGCCAGCGGTATCGTGATCGAGACCGACCATCCGGAGGCGGGCCCGCTGCGCCAGGCGCGCAACGCGGCTCGGTTCGAAGGTACGCCCGTAACGGTGCGGCGGGGGGCGCCGCAACTGGGATCGCACACCGTCGAGGTGCTGAGGGAACTGGACTATTCCGAAGCGGAGATATCCGCGCTCCTGGATTCCGGCACCGTCAGTGCCGGATGATCCGGGTATGAATCCGGGCTAAGATTCCTCGATCAGGCGGGGAGTTCCAAACGCATGGATCTGCAGTACAAGTTGCGTGTGCCGACGGCGGCCGAAGCCCTTCCGGGGCGTGATCGCGAGATACCCGTGCCGGCGCAGCATTTCGTCAACGGCAATCGCCTGGTCGGGTCTTTTCCGGGCGGGATGGAGCGAATCATGGTCGGGATGGGCTGCTTCTGGGGCGCCGAGCGGATGTTCTGGCAGACGCCGGGAGTTCACGTCACCGCCGTCGGATACGCGGCCGGCATCACGCCGAACCCCACCTACGAGGAGGTCTGTTCGGGCCTGACAGGTCACAACGAAGTGGTGCTGGCGGTGTTCGATCCCGGTGCGGTGACCTATGCCGAACTGCTGAGAGTCTTCTGGGAAGGCCACGATCCGACGCAGGGAATGCGCCAGGGCAACGACCTGGGCACCCAGTACCGGTCCGGGATCTACGTGTTCGACAGCAAGCAGGAACAGCTTGCGGAGCAATCCCGGGATGCGTATCAGCGGGCGCTCGAAGCTGCTGGATACGGCCCGGTCACGACGGAGATCGAGCCGGCGCCGGTCTTCTACTACGCGGAGGCATACCACCAGCAGTACCTGGCCAAGGTTCCGCACGGTTACTGCGGCCTGGGTGGTACGGGCGTTACGTACGACGTTCGGCCGCTGGCAACCTTGGAGGGGTTCGGCGGCTGACCGTCCGACTCCCCTGGTCCGTCAGAGCTGATCGTTCCGGTGTGAGCCAATGGGAGATCGCCTCGGCATCGGCATCGACTTCGGTACAACGAACTCCGCCGCGGCGGTCTTCGACGGGCAATCGGTGCGCCTGGTCGACCTCGAAGAGGAGTCCCCGATCCTTCCGTCGGCGACGTACATCGACCGGGACCTGCGCACGCAAACCGGCCGCCATGCCATCGAGAGCTACGTGGGTGACAACACCGGGCGCACGGTCGAACTCATACCGGAGGTGATCGGCGAGGCATCGCTTGCCCTGGGCGGCGATTCGGGCGGGCGGGAAGGGCCGCAGGTGCTGACGCGCAAGGTCTATGGGCAACCGGTTCGGGACATCGGCTTGCAGGGCCGCCTGTTCCGGGGGACCAAGCGGCTGCTTGGCCGCAAGGACGTGCGAAGGTTGATGGTGTTCGATCACCCGTTTCGCCTGGTGGCGCTGGTCACGCCGATACTCCTGCGCATTCGCGAGGCGCTGGGCGAGGTCGGCGGGGATGATCCTCGCAGCGGCTGCATGGGTCATCCGGTCAACTTCGAAGGCACGGGCGCGGACCGCAATACGCTGGCACTGTCCCGCCTCGGCGAGGCATACGGACACGCGGGGTTCGACGACACGCAGTTCTTTCCGGAACCCGTGGCGGCCGCGGTCGGATACCTGCACGCGAACCCGGGCGCGAGCGGAACCCGCATCCTCACCGTCGACTTCGGCGGCGGAACGCTGGATCTCTGCGTGCTGGAACGAACCGGCGACGGAGCCAGCTTCCGGACCGTGGCGACGCATGGCATAGCACTCGGCGGCGACCGGATCGACCAGCGGGTCTTCCGCGAACTGCTGTTTCCGCTGCTCGGCAAGGGCGAGCGATGGAAACGCAGGGGAACGGGCCGGGTCATCGAGACGCCGTTTCCGTTTGAACGCTACGAGAGGCTGCTCCTCAACTGGGCAGTCACCTACATGTTGAGCCAGAACCGGTACACCACGCCGGTACTCGACTGTATCGCGCAGGGCGGTCCGGCCCGATTCAAGTTCCGGCGGCTGCGGGATCTCATCCAGCAGAACTACAGCTACCGCGTATTCCAGGCGATCAGGGCTCTCAAGGTCGAACTGTCCGGCACCGAGGAAGCCGTCCTCGACATTCCCGAGATCGACGTCGAGATGCGGGTGACTCGAATGCAGTTCGAGACGCTTATCGCGGACCTGCTGGAGGAGTTCGAACGGGCGGTTGACGACACCCTCTCACGGGCGGGACTTGGCCTGTCCAAGATCGACATCGTCCTCGGGACCGGCGGTTCATCGCTCATTCCGGCGGTGCGCCGCATCCTCGACGGCCGGTTCCCGGGCCGCGTGGTGGAACACGATCCCTTCACCGGCGTGGCGTCGGGGCTCGCCATCGCCCGGTACCAGGGGCTGGCCACCTGAGGAAACCGACGGCGTTATCGGCGGCGGCGGTACCCTGGATCCAGCGCTTCGAACAGCGTTTCGATCATCCGGTAAGTCAGTCCCCAGACAAAGTGTCCCCCGGGAACCCGGTAACCGCTGAAGGGTGTAGGAACGCCCGCGACAAGTCGATGCTCGTTGTCGTGGCTATGGCCCGCGCGCATCGGTGCGAGGGGCGACCATAACGCCGCGTCCACCTCCGAGCTGAGATCGAATGACGGGTCGCCGTCGAGGAAAAAGACAAACGGTGAAACGAGCATGTCGAAGGAGCCTTCAGCCGGGGGAGCTTGCCCGACCGGTGACGCGTAAGGAAGTGCCGGCATTTCCCCCGTCGGCGGTGGCGTACTTCTATGGAAGCGCCGCGACGGGCGCTGTTGCGACAGTTCCCCGATCATGTTCGCGCGATCAACGACGAGCCCGATTTCTTCGTGGGTTTCGCGCAGGGCGGCGGCGGCCAGGTCGGCATCCTGCGGTTCGCGGTGCCCGCCGGGAAAGGCCATGTCGCCCGACCAGGGGTCGCCTTCGTGTTCCGCGCGCTTGATCAGCAGGACATCGGTGTCGGCCGCCCGTTCCCGCAACACTATCGCCACCGCCGCCTGAAGCGTCCCGGGTTTGGGCGCGTACCGCATCGGCTGGTGCGCGGCGAGCCGCGCCTTGATGTCCGTCATGGGAAGCACTCGGCTATGATACGCGCGCCCATGTCCCGCGCATCCTCCGCCACCCTCGCATCTTCCGCCAACAGGTGTTTCGTCTGCGGCCCGGGAAATCCAAGGGGCCTGCACGTCCGCTTTCGCCTTGACGGGGAGGTCTGCCGCGCGGAGTTCACGCCCGACGACGAATGCGTCGGTTATGAAGGCGTCACCCATGGCGGCATCCTCTTCAGCCTGCTGGACGACGTGATGGCCAACTGGGTCTTCCTGCGCGGGGAGCGCTGTACTACGGCCCGGGTTGATATCCGTTATCGCCAGCCTCTGCCGGTCGGGGTGCGAGTCGAACTCGAAGGCAAGCTGCTGCGAAGGCGCGGCCGGGTGGCGATGCTCGAAGGTCGGGCCATCAGGCACGACGACGGGACGCTGGTTGCCGAGGCGTCGGGCAGCTTCGTTGTCGAGACCTGGACCGATGCGATCAGCGAAGACGACTGAACGTCATTCGACGTGATGCAACATCGGGGGAAGGTGGTCGGCGCCTCATACGTCAGCTTCGATCCGTTTGATGCGCTTCGCCCCGCGGCCAACCAGCAACGCCTGCGCTTCCCCGAACGCATCGCCGACCACCTGCATGAATTCGCGTATGCGGGCGGCGGAACGAAGATCCGGATGCGCCAGCAACCAGATCTCCCGGACAATGGCAGGGTGGGGCGGCTCGATGCGGACAAGCCGCGGATCAGAGTCCCCGAGCACGCACGGTAGTGGCCCCAATCCCAGCCCGTTGCGAAGGGCATCGTATTGCATGGAAATGTCGGCGCAGCGATGACGTACCGGGACGTCCGGAAACGCCTCTAGCCTGAAATCACGCGGCAATTCCACCGATTCCACCCATCCGGCCGCGGAGTAGTCATGCGCGTTCGCGATTCCGTGGGTCGCGTATACGGCGAGGGCCAGTTCTCCCACGCGTCGGCCGATGAGGTGCTGCGGAGGGTCATCCGTTATCGTGAGAGCACAATCCGCCTCTCCCCGCGCTATGTCGGGATCCGCGGATGCCGGGACGAACTCGACATCTATGCCGGGATGCGCGGCCGACAATGCGGTTATCGCAGGTAACGCTATTCCTGCGACCACGAAGGGCAAGCTGACGACGATACGGCCGGCAAGCCGGTTGTCGGCGCCTGCGACGACGCGCCGCAGGTCCGCGATCTGTCGGTCAATGGCTTCCACCCTTCCGAGGGTATCCCTGCCGGCGTCCGTGATCGTCAGGCCGCCTGGGCTCCGATGGAAAAGCCTTGCACCGAGTTCCTTTTCGAAACGTTCAAGCCGGCGGGTTACGGTCGATGCATGTACGTCGAGTACCCGGGCGGCACGGCGCACGGTTCCGGCATGGACGAGCACCTGGAACATGCGGAGATCGTCCCAATGGAGATCGGCCATGGTTGAATCCAGCGATCGCGGCTACACAAGTATCGATCGAGCGTCCATATTATTGCAACACCGCGTTGCATATCCGCATGTTGCACATATCGTTACTTTAGGTAACACTAGCGCCAGTTTCGTTCCCTCCCCCCTGTAGGCTGCGTAGGAACCTCCCCGGTTTCTCCAGCCTACACTTATTTGGAGAACCGCCCCTGCGCGCACAAGCGTTCAGGGGCGGTTTCTTCAATCAACGACGTGTTGGGCCGCGCCGGGGCGCGCCTATGGGGCAGCCTTAGTGACCCGGAGAATCGCCGGGAGCGGGACCTTGCGTCGCCTGGTCCTCTGCCATGCCGGATTTCGAAACGTCGAGCGTACGTCGGAGAAACCCGTAGGCGAGTGCCCACATCAAGGCCCTTTGCGCATTGTCGGCGGCGCCCGCGTGGCCGCCTTCGATATTCTCGTAGTAGAAGACCCGATGTCCCTGGTCGGCCATTTTCGCAGCCATTTTTCGGGCGTGGCCCGGATGCACGCGATCGTCCCGCGTTGAGGTCATGACCAATAGCGGCGGGTACCGGGTGTCCGGGTCGAGATTGTGGTACGGCGAGAACTTCCGGATGAACGCCCATTCCTCGGGCTTGTCCGGATCGCCGTATTCCGCGATCCAGCTCGCCCCGGCGAGCAGTTCGTGGTAGCGCCGCATGTCGAGCAGGGGAACCTGTGCCACGACCGCGCCGAACAGGTCGGGGCGCATGGTCAGCATGTTGCCCACCAGCAGGCCCCCGTTACTTCCGCCCATCACCCCAAGTTGCCCGGACGTGGTGATTTTCCGGCGAACCAGGTCTTCGGCCACGGCGATAAAGTCCTCGTAGGCACGGGGACGGTTTTCCTTCAGTGCCGCCTGGTGCCACTCGGGACCGAACTCCCCGCCGCCGCGAATATTGGCCACCACGTACACGCCGCCCTGTTCCAGCCACATGGCGCCCACGCCTGGCGAATACCCGGGTGTCATCGATATCTCGAACCCGCCGTAGCCGTATAGAAGCGTAGGCTGCGGTCCCTTGGCCTTCGGATCCCGCACGACGAAATAGGGAACCCGCGTGCCGTCCTCGGAGGTCGTCCACTCCTGGGCAATCGAGAGGCCTTCCGCGTCGAACATTCCGGGCATGCGTTTCAACGTGGCGCCAGGCCCGCCGACAGAACGGAGCGACAAGGTCGTGGGGGTCAGGTAGTCCGCAACATCCATGAAATAGCGGTCGTCCACGTGTGGATCCACGGCTCTCACGCTGATGGTCTGCATGCCGCTGGCTTCCGTCAGGTCCTTTCGCACCCAGCCGCCCGCAGTCGGCGTGGCGGCATAGACGCGATTGCGGACGTTGTCCAGCACGTTGATGAGCACGTGGTTCCTCATCGGACTGTACTGCTCGAGGGAAGTGCCTGGAGCCGGGCGATACAGCACGTCGAGTTTGCGTTCGCCAGCAAGAAAACCTTCAAGGTCCGCCACCAAAAGGCTGCCTGCGGCGTAGGTTTTCCTGCCCACCGTCCAGTCGGTATCGAGGGTGACGAAGAGCCTGCCTCGGTGAACTGTCGCCCTGGCGTCGGAAGGCACTTCGATGGCCTGCAGCGTGCCTTCCCGGCGGATGAACATATCGGTGTTGTGGAAATCGATGCCTCGATAAACGAATTCCGCCTCGTACCCGGGCTCGAGCGTGGCGTAGGCACCGACGGATATGTCTGTCCTTCTGCCTTCGAAAATAGCCTCCGCGTCCGCCAGAGACTGGCCCCGCCGCCAGAGTTTTGCGATCCGGGGATAGCCGGATTCCGTCAGGGTGTCGGGCCCGAAATCCCTCGCGACGAACAGGCTGCCCTTTCCAGCCCAGGTTGCCGACCCCTTGGACTCGGCAAGCCGGAAACCATCGGCGACGAATGACCTGGTAGAGATGTCGAACTCACGAACGACATCCGCATCCGCGCCGCCGCGGGAAAGCGCTATCAGGCAGCGGTCGTAGGTCGGCTCGAGGAAATCCGCGCCCGCGAACACCCAGTTCTCCTGCTCGTCCCGCGCCAGCGCGTCGATATCGAGAACTGTTTCCCACGCGGGAGCCGGTTTACGGTATTCGTCGAGTGTCGTCCGCCGCCAGAGGCCGCGCGGATGGTCGGCGTCCTGCCAGAAGTTGTAGTAGTGGGGTCCGGCCTTCGAGATATGGGGGATCCGGTCGCTCGAATTGAAGATCGCGAGCAGCCGTCGCTCGGACGCTTCGAAGGATTCACCCTGGGCCAGTGCCTTGCGGGCCTCCAGATTCTGCGCATTGACCCATGCCATGGCCCTGTCGCCATCGACATCCTCGAGCCAGAGGTACGGATCGTCTTCGTTTGCCTGGATCATTCCGGTCTGTCCCAGCAGGAGGAGTATGACGAGACGCCTCGCCGCAGCCAATGCGCCATCTTTAGCGGGCATCAGGACCGCCGGGTAACACGGCGCCCTCTCAACGGTCGCGCGAGCCGTTGATGGCATGGAACAGGAGCAGCAGCAGTACTGCACCCACTGTCGCCAGCACGAGGCTGATGAGGTTGAAGCCTGTCACGGCCCCAATTCCGAGTTGCGTTCCGATGAAGCCACCCACCACCGCACCGACGATGCCGATCACCATGGTGGCGAAAATGCCCGCTACGCCGCCCTGTTTGCCTGTCGGGGTGACCACCCTTGCCAATGCGCCGACGATCAGGCCGAAAAGGATCCAGCTCAGAATACCCATCTCAATTCGCGTAAACGTTCCGTCACGCGCACGATACTACGTCAGGTTCGGCGATTGCGCGCGCCACGAAATCGGGCTCCTGCATGGGCATGAAGTGGGTGAGATCCGCTCGATAGGCATCCCGCCCCCGCGGGAAAGCGTTGGCGAGGCGGTGCCACGTGGGCGAGCGGGAGAAATCCATCTGCGCCGGCGAGACCTCCCCCGGCGGTGCGCGGACAACCAGCACCTCGTGGGGAAGCGAACGAATCTCCCGGTAGATATCCGTGCCGCCGCCTCCCGCGTATATGGCCGACTCCACGGCGGGCGGGCAGGCGAGCGTGACGCCACCGTCCGGTCTCGCAACCACCCCATGGCGGCAATAATCACGGAGTACATCCGTGCGCCAGAGCGTAAACGGCGGGCGATCGCGCAAACGGTCGTACAGGTCGGTCCAGGTCCCGAAATCCGCCCGGCGCCGCGCGACGGGATGCGAGTCTGCGGGAAAGACGGGCCAGCTTCGGTACGCTTCGGGCGCCAGGATCACGGGGTCGATGAGCACCAGGCGTTCAAACCGATGGACGCGGCTGGAGGCAGCCTGCACGACGGCATGCCCTCCCATCGAATGGCCCGCGCCGATTGCTTCACGCAGGTCCAGTTGGTCGATGAAGCCGGCAAGGTCCGTGCCGAATGCCCGCCAATCGTATGGCCCCGCCTTGCTGCTGCGCCCGTGGCCACGCTGGTCGAGCGCTATCACCCGGTAGCCGGATCCGAGGACTGTCGCGACGGCATCCCAGCAACGGGCATGGAACCCGGTGGCGTGCGCGAGGACGACGGGCTGGCCGGCGGGATCGCCCCACTCGAACCAGGCGATCTGGATGTCTCGCACCTGCACTCGATGCTCGCGAGGTTCGTTCAAGCGGGGTCCCTCCGTTGGTCGCTATCGGCGCATTATCCACGCGCTGCGAGTGCGGGCTACGGGCCTGCGCCGCGGAACGGCACGTGAGTGCCGATCAAGGCGGAGGGTCGTAGGTGGGCTTGGGCGGGGGTGAAAGACGGCACCCCTAGGGTGACGGGTTTCATGGCGCTACGGGCCTGCGCCGCGGAACGGCACGTGAGTGCCGATCAAGGCGGAGGGTCGTAGGTGGGCTTGGGCGGGGGTGAAAGACGGCACCCCTAGGGTGACGGGTTTCATGGCGCTAGAATGTCACCGTGACTGCGCCCCCCACCAAGCACCAGGTCGTCTCCTCCGATTCGGATCCGCTGATCTGCGTGAACCACGCCGACGAACCGCTCGGGACTCTCGACAAGAGCGCTTGCCACGACGGCGCCGGTGTACTGCATCGCGCGTTCTCGGTGTTCGTCCTCAACGCGCCCGGCGAGGTGCTGCTCCAGCAGCGCCACCAGAGCAAGAGATTGTGGCCGGGCTACTGGTCCAACAGCTGTTGTTCCCATCCACGGGCGGGGGAGGGCATGGAAGAAGCCGTGGCGCGCCGCCTGGAGGAGGAACTCGGTGTCGAGGCCCCGGTCGAGTTCATCTACAAGTTCGAGTACCGGGCCGAATTCGGGGACATCGGTACCGAGCACGAACTCTGCTGGGTCTATATCGGTCGAACCGAGGCAGCCCCGGTGGTCAACACGGCCGAGATCGCAGCCTGGAAGTGGGTGCGCCCCGCCGACCTGGACATCGCGCTGCGCGAAGACCCCGAGAGCTACACCCCCTGGCTCAAGATGGAATGGGAACGCCTGCGGGAAACCAACGCCATTTAGTGTCATGAAATAGCGCCATGAAATAGCGCCATGGAATCTGTCAGAGCCGAGGGCGCGCGCCACTGATGGCTCCCTCCCGGGCCCACCTGCGATATTTCGCGACCTTGCTCCTCTCGCCCCTGGTGAACCCCCGTCTGTTCGTTCAGTTCATCCTTTTGAATCTTGGTCAACTCCGCGTCCGGTTTCGCGAACGGGGACGCGCCGTCGGATTACCGACCGCCGTGCGCTACAGTCTGCCGGTCTCCGGCGGGTGGCTGGTGGCCAACGGTGGCGTAACGGCCGACACATCACATTCCTGGGACATGCCGAACCAGCGTTACGCGTACGATCTCGTGAAGCCGGCCGATGTTTCCGTTGGCACCGGGAAGTCCGACCATCGCGATCTAACCCGCTTCAGGACCTTCGGCCAGCCCGTCCTGGCGCCGGCCGGCGGCACAGTGGTGTGCGTCGGGGATGGACAGAGGGACTATCCCTCTCCCGGTTCCGGTGCCGTCGACATGTGGTGCCGCGATGTCCGGGGGAACCATGTCCTGATCCAGCACCGGGAAGACGAGTTCAGCCTGCTTGCCCATCTGCGTAGAGGCACCTTGGCGGTAACCGTGGGCGAGCGCGTCCGGAGAGGTCAGAAGATTGGTGAATGTGGGAATTCCGGCCATTCAACCCAGCCCCACCTGCACTTTCATGTTCAGGACAGCCGCTCCTTCACTACCGCGTCGAGCAGAATCATCGTATGGGGCAGGATTGCCCGGAACGGCGAGGTGGTTGACTCGTGCGCCGACCTCTCACGCGGCGACCGCGTGGCGGACGCGGCTCGCGGGCGGCTATCATGACCGGCGAGAAACCTGTTGAGGAGAAACCCGTGAGCGAATTTGTGGAAGACCTGGCGCGAGCAATCAGGGATCGGACCACGTTTCCCCCCATGCCGGCCAACCTGACGTTGGACGCCGCCTACGCCATGCAGGCGGAAGTCGTCCAGGCGGTGTCGGGAGGCGCCATCGCGGGTTACAAGGCCGGGCTCACGGCACCCGCGGGTCAGGCACAGTTCGGCATTGACCATCCGCTCATCGGCGCGCTGTATAGCGCCGGGCGCATGCAGTCGGGCGCGTCCTTTTCAAGCGGTCCCGGGATCATGCTCGAGTGCGAGATCGGGGTTGTGATCGACGCCGCCGGCAATGCCAGGACCGCAGGTCCCGTGATCGAGGTTCCGCGCGCGGCGTGGGCCAGCCCGGAGGACGCCACCGGAATCAGCATGGCCGCCTGCAACATTGCCGCCTACCGGTTTATTACCGGCGAACAGGGAGAGATACGCGACGACTATGACGACCTCGGCGTGACCCTTACACGGGACGGCGAGACCGTCACGCAGGCGCCGCTCCACGAGGCCCTTGGCGGTCCCCTGCCGGCGCTGCAGTGGATGACATCGTCCGCCAGGGAACTTGGCATGCCGCTGGAAGACGGCTTGCTGATGATCACGGGCGCCGTCGGTGGCATCCAGCCCGCCCAACCGGGAGAGTACGTCGCCGACTACGGTGTGCTCGGGAAGATCACTTTTACCGTGACCTGACGGCGCATCCTGCGGGACGACTGACATGCCGGACGTGAGTTCGCCGGACCTCCTCCAGGATGCCGATCGCCTGTACGATGAATCGGAGGTGGACGACGCCATCGACCGGCTGGCGGTGCGGATGACGGTCGACCTGCAGGACGTCCGCCCCATCCTCGTCTGCGTGATGAACGGCGGTCTCCCATTCACGGCGGCACTGATGCGGAGGTTCGCGTTTCCGTTGGAACTCGATTACGTGCATGCTGTTCGTTATTGGGGCGGGTCAGCCCTATCGGGCAAGGTCGAGGCACCCCGGGGCGGCGAGCTCGAAGTGCGCGTCGACCTGACGCGGGATGTCGCCGGCCGCGTCGTGGTGCTCGCGGACGACGTGCTGGACCGGGGAACCACCCTCGCACGTGTCGCCGCGCGGATCTCGGATGCGGGTGCGGCTCGGGTGTGCACGGCGGTTCTGGTCAACAAGCGCGTCCCGGGAAGGTCCTTCATGGCCGACTACGTGGCGCTCCATGCACCCAATCGTTACCTGGTCGGCTCAGGTATGGACTGTGACGGCTGGTTCCGAAATCTGAACGGCATCTACGCGCTTCCCGATCAGGGACCGCCGGCGCCGTGACCCTCGGCATCATCGGCGGCACGGGCAGTCAGCCGCTGGCGCGCATCGGCCGAGACTGGCGGCCGGCCACGAATTCGGCAAAGACCCCGTACGGGCCAGCCTCCGCCATCCCCGAGGTTGCATCGACCGATTCGGGCGAAATCCTGCTCCTGCCACGCCATGGCAACCCTCCTGAATTTGCACCGCACCTCATCAACTACCGGGCCAACATGTGGCTGATGAAGGAACTCGGGGCGGACGCGATCGTCGCCACCTACGCGGTCGGCGCCATCGCGCCGAACATTCCGAACGCCGACCTCCTCATTCCGCACCAGGTCATCGACTACACGTGGGGGCGGCAGCACACCTACGTCGAGCCTAGCGAAATCCGCCATGTCGACTTCACCGAGCCCTTCGATGTCGATATCCGGACCCGTCTGATTTCAGCCGGAGATGGATGTGGCCTCTCCGGCCGGCTGCATCGAACCGGCGTATACGGGTGTGTCCAGGGCCCGAGGCTCGAGACCGCCGCCGAGATCGACCGCATGGAGCGCGATGGCTGCACGGTCGTCGGAATGACCGCCATGCCCGAGACTGCATTGGCCAGGGAGTTGGGCGTTCCCTACGCGGGCGTATGTCTCGTCGTCAACGTGGCGGCGGGCAGGGGAGACGGACCCATCACGGGCACCGAAATCGACACGGCACTGAAAAGCGCTGTTCTCGATCTCGAGCGCTTGTTGTGCGCCTTCCTGTCTTTGGGTGTGACGGAATTGCCAGCCTGCCCACACCAGCCAACTGGTGACGGCTGACCCTGGGCGGTCGCAATCCGGGTCTCATTGGCGCACCCGCAGGGACTCGAACCCCGAACCCCCAGGTTCGAAGCCTGGTGCTCTATCCAGTTGAGCTACGGGTGCGCGAAGACGCGATTATACGCGGGGCAGGGCGCCGTCCGGCGTCCGCGCGCGGCTTCGTGGCATACTTTTACGGCGCATTCATTAGGGAGCAGCACGTGGGTGAACAGCCGCTTGCCGGTGTGACGGTCCTCGACTTCGGTCAAATCTACAACGGTCCTTATGCCGGTTACCTGCTGGCGATGTCAGGCGCCCGGGTGATCAAGGTCGAATCGCCACTGGGAGAGGGCCTGCGCGGTGCGACGGGTTCGGAGAGCTTCCCGTTCACCATGCTGAACGGCCTGAAGGAAACCATCACCATCAACCTGAAGTCGGAAGCGGGACGCGAACTCGTGGTCGGTCTGGCAAAGCAGGCGGACGTGCTGCTCGAGAATTTCCGCCCTGGCACCATGGACAAGTTCGGCGTCGGCGCGGAGGCGTTGCTGAAAGAAAACCCGCGGCTGGTCTACGCCGCGTCCACCGGATACGGGAGCAGCGGTCCGCATCGGGACTACCTGGCCATGGACATCACCGTGCAGGCCATGAGCGGCGTCGTCAGCATCACCGGCAACGACGGCGAACCGCCGCTGAAGTCGGGCCCCGCCCTGTGTGACATGCTTGGCGGGATCCACCTCTATGCCACCATCGTGTCCGCGCTCTACCGCCGGGAGCAGACCGGCAAGGGTGCCGTCATCGACGTCGCGATGCAGGATTCGGTGCTGCCGACGCTGGCCTCTGCGCTGGGTGCCTACTACCGCTTCGGCGGCACCAACCCTCCACGCACGGGCAATCGGCACCAGGCCCTCGGCGTCGCGCCGTACAACCTCTATCCGTGCTCCGATGGATATGTCGCGATCATCTGCGTGCGGGACGGGCACTGGCGCAAGCTCACCGATCTGATGGGCCGCCCCGAGATGGTGGGCGATCCCCGATTCGGCGACAAGCAAACCCGTGCCGAGCACATGGAAGAAACGGATGCCGCCGTCGAACAATGGACGTCGGGCCTGACGAAGGACGAGGTATTCCGGCTATGCCAGGCGGGCGGTGTGCCCTGCGCGCCCGTGCAGTCCCTGGACGATGTCGTGAACGATCCGCACCTGCACGCGCGCGGCGCCCTGCACAGGGCTCGGCATCCGGTGTTCGGCGATGTTGTCGTACCCACGACGGCGCTCAGAATCCGGGATGTCAAACCCCCGACACCCCAATTCCCGCGGAAACTGGGCCAGGACAACGTGGCCGTCTACGGCGAATTCCTGGGCCACACAGAGCAGGACGTGCAGGCCTTGAAGGAACAGGGCGCCATCTGACACGCGTTGTGGGGCTTCGCCCACGACTTCCATGGAACAACTGTCCCGGGGAGCGCTCAGCGAACCGGGGCAGTTTTTGCGTGGTCGACGAGTTGGGCCGGGCCCGGGGAGCGCGAGGGGCACCCTCGCAAGAAAGAGCCGGCCGCCGATAGGCGACGACCGTGGGGCAACTACCAATTAAGTACTAATTTGAAATGGATTAGTACTTAATTTACATTTGGGCAAACACCGTCGTCGGCCCATATCAGGATGCGAATGCCCGCCGTCCCTCCGCCTCTGGAGGAACTTCTCCGCTCTCCGCGAGACATCGGACGGATCATGTCCTCGGGCGCGCCAAGCCAACCGAACGACAAATACCTTCACTGGTCAGACCTGAGATATCGCAAACCACCTGAAGGGCTTTCCAGCGAGGACTGGTGGCTTGCCACCAAGCTGGCCAGGTTGTCGGCCCGACATGTGCTCCCATTTGCAGACAGGAACGGACAGCCCTTCGCATTCACGGACTCCGCGTATTTGAACCGCATGCTACATCGCGTCGACAGGGATGCAGGCGGTCGCATCGAACTGCCCGCCGACCTGGTGAATGTCGACTCTCGGGATCGCTATCTCGTGAATTCGTTGATCGAGGAAGCCATCACCTCGAGCCAATTGGAAGGTGCGGCGACGACCCGTCGGGTCGCCAAAGAAATGTTGCGTTCAGGGCGATCGCCGCGCAACAAGAGCGAGCAGATGATCGTCAACAACTACATCGGCATGGAGTTTCTCCGCAGCCACACCGAAGCGGACCTATCTCTGCCCCTGCTCCTGGAACTCCACCGCATCCTTACCGAAGACACGTTGGCACCGGACGAGGTCGGAAGAATCCGACGTGCTTCAGAACCTGTAGCTGTCGTCGATCAGCGGGATGGCACCGTCGTGCACGAGCCACCGGACGCACGCACGCTCGACGCGCGGCTTGACCGGCTTTTCGCGTTCGCCAACGCCCGGTATGAAGAACCCTTCGTCCATCCGGTGCTACGCGCCGTGCTGCTGCACTTCATGATCGGCTACGAGCACCCGTTCGTCGACGGCAACGGTCGCATCGCACGCGCGCTCTTCTATTGGGCGATGGCAAGATCGGGATATTGGATGACGGAGTTTCTCTCGATCTCGTCGATCCTTCGCAGGGCACCCGCACAGTACGTGCGTGCCTATGTCTTTTCGGAGATCGATGACAACGACGTTACCTACTTCTTCGACTACAACCTGCGGGTCATCCTGCGTTCGATACGCCAACTGCATGACTACCTCGCACGCAAATCGCGGGAAATGCGCGACATCCAGCGGCTGCTTGAAGGATCAACGCTCGCGGCGATGTTGAACTATCGCCAGCGGGCGTTATTGGCCTACCTGTTCAGACACCCCGACGGGGCATGTACGATCAAGAGCCACCGCAGGTCTCATAACGTCACCTACCAGACTGCGCGAACGGATCTCCTCAAGTTGGCTGACCTGGGCCTGGTCGACGGCACCAAGCGCGGGCGCGCGTTCGTATTCACGGACACCGGCGAACTCGAGGTGAGGTTGGAACGGTTGGTGGAACCGGACGCGTAGTCACGGTAGCGCCGCCCGCGAACTACTAATTTAGTACTAATTTGAAATGGATTAGTACTTGGAAGCGTCTAACGCCGAACCTCAGGCGAGTTGAAACGTTGTCGCGACCAGCGAATGCGGCGGCAGTTCGACGACCACCCGGTCCCTGGTCGACCAGCCCTCGAACGGCTTCGAAACCACCGTGTTCGGAGTCTCGAAGGTGTTCTCCGAATCGAGGGAGGGCGCGTGCACCATCTCGCTCGATTCGACTCGTGCAATCTCGCCGGGGCCGAACTCGACAACAAGCGGCAGGGGTTCGTCCAGGTTGCGGTTCATCGCAAATAGATTCAATGAGTTACCGTCAACTGTGGCGGCGGCGTCGAGGTACGGGACCGCGCCGAACTCGGTCTCGTAACGGGGCCCGTCGATGTGAGCGGAAAGGGCAGCCCCTCCCTTGCGGTCCGAAAACAGCTTGAAAGCGTAGAAGATCGACTGCTTGAGCAGTTCATCGCCATCGGTAAGCAGCGGTCCGATGACATTCACCAGTTGTGCGAGGTTCGCGATCTTCACGCAGTCCGCATGGCGGATGAAGCTCATCAGGAACGCGCCCACCACGAGGGCGTCCTCGAGGTTGTAGCGTTCCTCAAGAAGGTGGGGCGCGAACTTGCCGCCGCCATCGGTGTCGCCGGCTCCACGGGTGCGGTACCAGACGTTCCATTCGTCGAAACAGAGAAACGCACGGCGGCGGCTACCAGCCTTTGCCTGGACGTATTGGCAACAGGCGTTCACGGCCTCGATCTGCCGGTCGATGCTGTGTCCGATGGCGAGGTAGCCGGGACTGTCTCCATCCGGATTCCCGACATAGCGGTGCAGGCTGACGTAGTCGGCGGCGCCGCGCATGCTCTCCAGCACGGTGCGGTCCCACTCGAGCCAGGTGGGCATGCGAGGCCCCGACGAACCGCACGCAACCGTCTCGATGCTCCGGTCGCACGCCTTCATCATTCGGGCAGCCTGCCTGGCCCGGAGCGCGTATTCGCTGGCGGGCGCATGGCCCAGTTGCCAGGGCCCGTCCATCTCGTTTCCGAGACACCACACCGGCACGGAATGGGGGGTTTCGGAGCCGCCGGCCGCCCGCATGTCGGCGAACAGCGTGCCGGTGGGCGCGTTGCAATACTCGACCCAGTCGCGGGCTTCCTCCGGGGAGCCGGTGCCGAGATTGACCGCGAGCATGGGGGTCCAGCGCAGCTTGCGGCACAGCCGAATGAACTCGTCGGTGCCGAACTCGTTGGTCTCGATACTCTGCCAGGCAAGTTCGCGCACGGTCGGCCGGGACTCCCTGTCGCCGATGCCGTCGCGCCAGCGATAGCCGGAGGCGAAGTTTCCGCCCGGATAGCGCACGATCGACATGGCCAGTTCGCTCAAGGCGCCGATGACGTCGGTCCGAAAGCCGTCTTCGTCGGCATGTCCGGATTCCGGGTCGTAGACGCCCTGGTAGATCGAGCGACCCATGTGCTCGAGAAATCCGCCGTAAATGAACGGACTGACGGCTCCGATCGCAAATCGGCGGTCAAGCGTCATGCTTGTCAAATCCATTGAGAGTAGTTCGCCCTTCAGACCCGGGCCATCAAGAGTGATACCCTGAGGCCTTCAAAGCAAATCCATCCGGCCATGACCGACGGGCCAACAAGATTCGACAGCGTGGATGACGCCATCGCCGCCGTGAGAGCGGGCGAACTTGTCGTGGTGGTGGACGACGATGATCGCGAGAACGAGGGCGACCTGATCATGGCGGCCTCCAGGGCGACGCCCGAGCAGGTCGCGTTCATGATTCGCCATACGAGCGGAATCCTGTGTGCGCCACTGACGGTCGATGACGCAAAACGCCTGCATCTCGATCCGATGGTTGCGCGCAACGACGCGCCTCTCGCCACCGCGTTTACCGTCAGCGTCGACTACCGGCACGGCCTGTCGACGGGAATCTCGGCGGAGGAGCGCGCGAATTCGGCGCTTGCCCTCGCGAACAGCAATGCGTCTGCCGACGACTTCGTGCGTCCTGGCCACATATTTCCCCTGGTCGGCCGGGTAGGGGGCGTCCTGGTTCGTTCGGGTCACACGGAGGCGGCCATTGACCTCGCGACGGCGGCCGGATGCCCGCCCGTCGGACTGCTGGCTGAGATCGTGAATGACGACGGCTCCGTCAAGCGCCTGCCGGAACTGCTGACGTTCGCCCGCAAACATGGCCTCAGGATCATATCCATCGCCGATCTCATCGCCTTCCGCCAGCGGCGGGAAGTCCTGGTAGAGCTGACGCACGAGTTTCGCGTACAGACCCCGGTCGGTTGGGCGCGGGCGTACGCCTACCGGACAAAATTCGAAGATGCGGAGCACCTGGCACTCGTGTTCGGACACCTGGACCCGGGTTCCAGTGTCCCCGTGCGCATACACCGGGAGCGGCTGGTGGAAGACATATTCGGTCCGCAGTCGAACCACGAGTCGAGGCTGCTGGACCTTTCCCTGCAGCGCATAGACGACCTTGGCGGAGGCGTCATGATCTACCTGCGAACGGGCTTCGTCGGGGTGCCGCACGGAAGCCTCGATGACGCCGCCAGCGTGAGCCGGGAAAGCGAGCGCAAGGCGGAATGGCTCGAGATCGGTGTCGGCGCCCAGATCCTGAAGAACCTGGGCCTGACCAGCATTCGCATCCTTGCCGGGCGCGAAATCGAGTATGTCGGCCTGGAGGGATTCGGACTGCGGGTGGACGGTACGGAACTCCTGGTGGACGCCCCGGGCGTGAGCGATGCCTGACCTTCCGGTCGTCGGCGTCACGCTCGGGGACCCGGCGGGCATCGGGCCGGAAGTGCTGGTCAAGTCCCTGGATTCCCTCGACCGCAGCCGGGCGAGACTTGTCCTTTACGGGGTGGGGTGGTCCCTCGATCTCGGCGCCCGGTTCGCGGGCGAAACCGTGCGATACGCACGCTACGGCAACGTCGATGAAATCGACTGGGACGCCGATGCCTGGCCGCTGATCGAATTGGGAATCGAACCACCCGGCGCCTTTGAGATGGGCCGAATCTCACCGGTGTGCGGTGAGGTGGCGGTCCGGGCGGTGGAGGCTGCCGCGCGGGACGCGCTGCGGGGCCGGATTTCGGCGATGATGACGTGCCCGATCCACAAGGAGGCGATCCACCTGGCGGGCTACGTCGACGACATAGGGCACCAGGAGATCCTTGCACGGGTTGCGAACGCGGAGTACACGGCAACGATGCTGATGACGCCGGGGCTGAAAGTCGTCCACCTGTCGACCCACAAGTCCCTGATAGAGGCAGCCCGGTATGTGAACCGGGCCAACGTTCTCGCAAAGCTCGAGCTCGCGCACGAGACGCTCTCGCACTGGGGCCTCAAGGCGCCGAGAATCGCAGTCGCGGCGCTGAATCCCCACGGCGGGGAGGGCGGTTTGCTCGGGCGCGAGGAGATCGACGAGATTCAACCCGCAGTGGCGGATGCGGTAGAGGCGGGCATCGACGCGGTGGGCCCCCTGCCGGCAGACTCGATCTTCAATCGCGCCATCGAGGGGGAGTTCGACGTGGTGCTGGCGCTCTACCACGACCAGGGACACATCGCCATCAAGGTGCACGACTTTCACCAGAGCGTGACGGCGACCCTGGGCATTCCCTTCGTGCGTACATCCGTCGATCACGGCACGGCGTTCGACATCGCGGGAAGCGGCGTGGCCGATGCATCCGGAGCGGTCGCGGCGCTCGACGCCGCGGTGATGCTCGCGTCTGGCAATCTATCGCGCGACTAGGCACACTGCGGACGAGGACGCCCAGGCGTTTCGCAGGCAAAGCCCTTGTAAGAAAGCCCTTGTAAGAAAGCCTTGTAAGGAGGTGCCATGAAAGCTGCGGTATTTCGGGAAATCAACACACCCATGGAAGTCGAGGAAGTCACCGTCGACAACCCCGGGCCGAACGAGGTCCGGTTGCGTACGGCAGCGGCCGGCGTGTGCCACTCCGACATGCACTTCTACAACGGCACGTATCCCGCGCATCGACCGATGGTTCTCGGCCACGAGTCGGCGGGAATCGTCGAGGAGGTCGGCTCCAACGTGACCTACGTCAAGCCCGGAGACCACGTCATCACCTGTTTGTCGGTGTTCTGCGGCCACTGCGAGTACTGTCTCACCGGCCATCTTTCCCTTTGCCAATCGCCCGATCTGCAGCGGGGCCCCGGCCAACCCCCGAGGTTGTCGCAGAACGGAGACGGCATCATCCAGTTCGCGAATCTCTCGTCATTCGCGGAGAACATGCTCGTGCACGAGCATGCCGTCGCAAAGATCCGCGACGACATGCCCCTGGATCGCGCGGCGCTGATCGGGTGCGGGGTCACGACCGGAGTCGGGGCCGTGATCCATACCGCCGGCGTCGAACCCGGATCGACCGTTGCCGTCATCGGCTGCGGCGGCGTCGGCCTGTCCTGCATCAACGGCGCGGCGATCGCCGGCGCCGCGCGGATCGTCGCGGTCGACACGGTGGAATCAAAGCTCGAGCTGGCGCGAAAGTTCGGAGCAACGGACGGCGTGGACGCGACCGCAGGCGACGTCGTCGAACAGATGCGCGATCTGACCGGCGGCGGCGTTCACTATTCCTTCGAGGCCATCGGCAACAAGGTAACCGCGCAACAGGCGTTCAGGATGCTCCGGCCGGGCGGTACGGCGACCGTGATCGGCATGATCCCCCCTGGCGACATGGTGGAGATTCACGGGCCCGATTTCCTGCGCGAGAAGAAGATCCAGGGCTCCTCGATGGGTTCCAACCGGTTCCGCGTGGACATGCCGCGGTTCGTCGACTTCTACCTGCAGGGGAAACTCCATCTCGACGACATGGTGTCCGGACGCATCAGGCTCGAGGAGGTGACGGACGCCCTGCTGGCACTGGAAACCGGAGAAGTCGCGCGGAACGTCATCGTATTCGAGAACTGACCGGTCCGGCAGGAGAAGGCAGCGCGGTCTCCGACGGTTATCGCGTGACCGGGCCGAGGCGTGTCCACGGAGTAACCGTGCACGGCATCGATGTCGATGCGAACGGACGCTGCGCACATTGGCGGGGACCGAACGATATCGTCGCGCTGCGGATGAAATGCTGCGGGCGCTGGGTAGCGTGTTTCGACTGTCACGAAGCGCTTGCCGACCATCCGGCAGAGGTCTGGCCCGTGGATCGCCGGGATGACGCGGCTGTCCTCTGCGGGTTCTGTGGGGCGCGCCTCGCAATCGCGGAGTATCTCGATTCCGGTACCCAATGCCCCCGATGTGCGGGGCCGTTCAACCCCGGGTGCGCGCGCCACCATCATCTCTACTTTGAAATGGCCTGATCGATGCGGCGGGACAGGTCGAGTTGCCGGATCGCGGTGGACGTGGGAGGCACGTTCACCGACGTGGTGCTGGAGAGCGGGGGACGCCACTACACGGCCAAGGTGCTCACGACCTATGCGGACCCCGTGCAGGCGGTGATGGCCGGACTGGAACGGGTCATGTCGCTCGGAAAGCGGCCGCCCGAGGATGCCGGGATCCTTCTCCACGGCACCACGCTGGCCACGAATGCCCTGATTCAGCGCACCGGCGCGGTCACGGCGCTGATCACCACCGACGGTCATCGCGACGCGGTGGAGATGGCATACGAGAACCGCTTCGAACAGTACGATATCGACATCGACCGGCCGCAGCCCCTGACGCCGCGCAAGTTGCGTTTCGTGGTGACGGAACGCATGAACGCCCAGGGAGAGGTCCTGGTGCCGCTCGACGAATCTTCCGTGGAGGCGCTGGTGCCGGCGTTGTCGGAGCACGGGGTGACCAGCGTGGCCGTGGGGCTGCTGCATGCCTACGCGAATCCTGTCCACGAGCGGCGCATCGCCGCGATACTCGAGGAAGGGTTGCCCGACCTGTCCGTGACCCTTGCCTCGGAAGTCTGTCCCGAGATACGCGAGTTCGAGCGTTTGTCCACCGCCTGCGCGAACGCCTACGTGAAACCGCTCATGTCCAGCTACCTGAACCGCTTCGCGGCGGAACTGGCCGCGCGGGGGTTCGACTGTCCGTTCCTGTTGATGACATCGGGCGGGGGGCTCACGGATGTCGATACCGCGGCACGGTTCCCGATCCGCCTGGTCGAATCCGGTCCGGCCGGCGGCGCGATCCTCGCCGGCAGGATGGCGGAGGAGCGGGGCCTGGATCGGGTGCTGTCGTTCGACATGGGCGGCACGACTGCGAAGATATGCCTGATCGACGATTGCGCGCCGCAGTTGTCGCGGTCGTTCGAGGTGGACCGCAGCTACCGGTTCAAGAAGGGTAGCGGCCTGCCGGTTCGCATTCCCGTGATCGAGATGGTGGAAATCGGCGCCGGTGGAGGCTCCATCGCATCGGTGGACAATCTCGGCCGCATCCGCGTCGGACCCGAGAGCGCGGGTTCCGAACCGGGCCCGGCGTGCTATGGACGCGGCGGCCGAAACCCCACCGTCACCGATGCGGATGCCATCATGGGCCGGCTCGACGAACGCAGGTTCGGCGGCGGCGCCATGACGCTCGATATCGAGGCCGCAACCGCTGCGGTCGACGGCGGGGTGGGAAACGCACTGCGCATGGACACGGTCACTGCGGCGTTTGGCATCGGCGAGGTTGTGGACGAGAACATGGCCGCCGCGGCGCGTTCGCACGCCGCGGAGTGGGGCAAACCGCTGGCGGAGCGTGTTCTGATCGCATACGGCGGCGCCGCCCCCCAGCACGCGGCGCAGGTCGCACTGAAACTCGGCCTCGATTCGGTGGTGGTTCCGCTCGGCGCCGGCGTCGGATCGGCGATCGGCATGCTTGCGGCGCCGGTTTCCTACGAAGTCGTGCGGAGCCGATACATGCGCCTGTCCGAATTCGATGCGTCGCTGATCGAAGAGGTCAGCGCGGACATGCGTGCCGAGGCCCGGGCCGTGGTCGGGTCGGCCACGTCCGCACCGCTTGCCGAGACGCGCCGCGCCTACATGCGCTACGTCGGCCAGGGCTACGAGATCGCCGTGGTGCTGCCGGAGCCAACGAATCGGGCCGGGGTCCTCCGGGATGCCTTCGAGAGGGCTTACCGCCAGCTATACGGACGCACCATTCCGAACCTCGATGTCGAAGTGCTGAGCTGGACCCTGCTCCTCGGTTCCGCCGCACCGGCGTTTCGTTTCGTGCCCGGCGAGGATGTGGGGGACCCGGCCGTCACTCCGCACGGATCGATGTACGATCCGGTGCTGAACGACACCGTAACGGCACCGCGGTTCGCTCGCGAAACCCTCGTTCCGGGCACCGTGGTGGAAGGGCCCGCGATGATTGTCGAGGCCCAGACCACGACCGTGGTGGTTTCGACGTTCACGGCCACCGTTTCCCCGGGCGGCGATATCCTCATGACAAGGGGCGAACCATGAAGACAGAAACCGGCCTCGACGCCATTCGGACCCAACTCGCCTGGAACCGGCTGCTCGCCATCGTCGAAGAGCAGGCCCAGACCGTGATGCGGACGGCCTTCTCCACCGTGGTGCGGGAGGCCGGCGACCTTTCCGCGGGTGTGTTCTCAACGGACGGGTCCATGCTGGCGCAGGCCGTCACCGGGACACCGGGGCATGTCAATGCCATGGCGGCTTCCGTCGGGATCTTCCTGGCGCGGTATCCCCTGGCGACGCTGGTACCAGGGGACGTTCTCCTCACCAACGACCCGTGGCATGCAACGGGGCACCTGAACGACTTTACGGTGGTCACGCCGATCTTCCTTGGGGAACGGCCCGTGGCCCTGTTCGCCAGTACCAGCCACATCGCGGATGTCGGTGGCCGCGGGTTCGGCCCGGATGCCAACCAGGTTTTCGAGGAAGGCATCAACATTCCCATCGGCTACCTGTTTCGCGGCGGCGAACTGAACCAGACGCTCATGGACATCGTGCGGGCCAATGTTCGGGACCCGGTCGTGGCCGAAGGGGACCTGTACTCGCTGACGGCGAGCAACCAGACCGGTGGCGAACAACTGCTCAGGATGATGTCGGATTTCGAACTCGACTCCATCGATGCCGTCGGGCAACGAATCGTCACGGCGTCGGAAGACGCCATGCGCAGGGAAATCGCGGCGTTGCCGAACGGCACGTTTCGCCACGCGATGGATGTGGACGGCTACGACGAGCCGGTCCACATCGCCTGCGCGGTGACCGTGGAAGACGAGTCGATCCGGGTCGACTTCGACGGCACTTCCGGCCCGTCCCGCTACGGGATAAACGTTCCGCTGAACTACACGCGGGCGTACGCGTCTTTCGGGGTGCGTTGCGTGGTGGGCAACGACGTGCCGAACAACGCCGGGTCGCTGCGGGCGGTACGCGTGACGGCGCCTGCAGGTTGCATCCTCAACGCCAGCCGGCCGGCGGCCGTGTCCGCGCGCCACGCCCTCGGACAGATGTTGCCGGACGTGATCCTCGGTTGCCTGGAGCAGATCCTGCCTGACGCCGTCCCGGCCGAAGGCGCTTCATGCATATGGAATCCGGTGCTGCTTTCGTCCGCCGACGATGGCGCCGGCGCCAACTGGGGCGGTGGCGATTTCGTCACCAACCCGATATTCAACGGCGGCACCGGGGCGCGGCCGCGCAAGGACGGCCTGTCGACCACGGCGTTTCCGTCCGGTGTGCGCACCACGCCCACCGAGGTGAACGAAGTGACCGCCCCGATCCTGATCTGGCGCAAGGAGTACCTCGCCGACTCGGGAGGCCCGGGCACGCTGCGCGGCGGTCTCGGGCAGGTCATCGAGATCGCGCATGCGCGGGGAGCGCCGTTCGAGATATCGAAGATGTTCGACCGCATCCAGCATCCCGCCCGCGGGCGAAGGGGAGGCGAACCGGGCCGGGCTGGGCGCGTCTATATCAAGGATGGCAAGACACTCAGGGGCAAGGGCAAGGAAACCGTGCCGCCCGGCGCGATACTGGTCATGGAGACACCGGGGGGAGGGGGTATCGGCGATCCGGAATCCCGCGATCCCGAGGCGGTGCGCGCAGACCTGGAGGCGGAACTGGTCACCGAGGCCAGCGCGAAAAAGTCGTACGGATATCAGGGCCAGGATTGATCGCCGGCGTTGGCCCGGCGTGCGGCGCCCCGAGTACCGAAGCGTTCGCGGTACATGTACCCGAAACCCTTTTCGGATGAAGCAGCAGAACATCGATCGCATCGACGTGGTCAACCACCTTGAGGGCTGAGGGCCGACGAAGCGATCCTGGATTGAATGTCCGCCGCGTTTCGCCGCCACGCAGTGCCTTGTCTTGCCTGGTGCCCGGGGCCGGAATCGAACCGGCACGGAGTTGCCTCCTGGGGATTTTCTTACCAGCTACGGCTTTCGCCGCGCCGCCGCGCAAGCAGGCGGCGGTTTGTGGTCTGGACTTTCTCTTCGTCCTATCGTCACCGGGACGACTTAGACGAGGGCCGTCAAGTCTCTACACTTTCCGGCCGCGGGTAAGGCCGCGGCACGGCTTAGCTCGGGATCGCCACCGCCCGAAGCGCTGAGGTTTCCCCGAGTTTGACCCTATTCACGGCGGGCGTTTCCGACCCGCGTGCCCAAATTGCTCAAGTCCCCTGTGTCTACCTGTTTCACCACCCGGGCGCGGGCGCCAGAATATCGCCGACGCGACGTGTTTGCACCCGGCCGGCACATGACGTGAACGAGCCCCGGTGCCGTTGGCCGAATCGGGGTCATTCGACCCGGCCAGGGCGTGCAGGGGGACATGATTTCGACCTTGAAGTATGATGAACGAAACGGCGAACGCAATTGATCGAGAGATGTTTGAGTACGAAGCGGCGATCCTGAAGCCGATCGCGCAGAGTATCGATGCAATCGGCTATCACGCTGGGGTGTTGATGCCGGTCAAACTCGAACGCCGCGACCCGGGCGACGCAGGAATCGATTCTCCGCCCGCGACTCCCGGTTCCGATACGGTTGTCCTGACGGAGACTGCCAAGCCTAAACTGAAGCGACCGCCGATGTTCAGGGTGATCCTGCTGAACGATGACTTCACGCCCCGGGATTTCGTGGTGCATGTCCTGGAGATATTTTTCGGAATGGATTACGAAAAGGCCTGGCGGCTGATGATGACAGTCCATACCACCGGTAGCGCAACGGTGGGTATCTATCCGCGCGATGTCGCGGAAACGAAATCCGAACAGGTCAACGCGTATTCGCAGGAGAACGAGTATCCTCTTTTGTCCACCGTGGAAATGACCGATTAACCATGCTGCTCAGCAAGGACATGAATGCGACGATCGCCGAGGCGCTGCAGAACGCCAAGGCGAAACGCCACGAGTTTCTGACCGTCGAGCACCTGCTGCTGGCGCTCCTGAACAACACCGTTGCCAAGGATGTCCTGGTCAATGTGGGCGCGGACCTGGATGGCTTGCGGGCGGCGCTCGAAGAGCACATCGAGAAAACGACGCCGCTGTTTCCCGCCGGGGACCGGAACCAGGACACGCAGATGACCCTGGGTTTCCAGCGCGTCATTCGCCGCGGGGTATTCCACGTGCAGTCGAGCGGCCGCAAGGAAATGACCGGCGCGAACGCGCTCGTGGCGATCTTCAACGAACAGGAGTCGACCGCCGTGTACCTGCTGAAGCAGCAGAACATCGAGCGCATCGATGTGGTCAACTACATCGCGCACGGCATCTCCAAGGGCGTCGATGAGGAGGAGAACGCCGAGCAGCGCGGCGGGGACGAATCCGGCGAAGGCAAGTCGCAAAGCGCCTTGCAGACCTTTACCACCAACCTGAACGACCTCGCGCGTGCCGGCGCGATCGATCCCCTGGTGGGCCGGGAAACCGAGCTGGAGCGTGTCGTCCAGATACTGTGCCGCCGCCGCAAGAACAATCCGTTGCTGGTCGGCGAGTCCGGGGTGGGGAAGACCGCTATCGCGGAAGGACTGGCCAAGCGCATCGTCGATTCAGACGTGCCGGAAGTGGTGGCGGACAGCATCGTTCACGCGCTGGACCTCGGCGCCCTGCTGGCGGGCACGAAGTACCGGGGCGATTTCGAAAAGCGCTTCAAGATGCTCCTGAACGAACTCAAGAAGGAGCCGCGCGCCATCCTTTTCATCGATGAGATCCACACCATCATCGGTGCCGGAGCGACCTCGGGCGGCGTCATGGACGGATCGAACATGCTGAAGCCGCTGCTGGCCTCCGGCGACGTTCGCTGCATCGGGTCGACGACCTACCAGGAGTACCGGGGGATATTCGACAAGGACCGCGCGCTGTCGCGGAGGTTCCAGAAGATCGATATCGTCGAGCCGGACGTCGACGACACCTACAAGATCCTCAAGGGCCTCAAGGCCCGATTCGAGGACCACTACGAACTCCGCTACACGGACCGCGCACTGCGCACGGCCGCCGAACTGGCCGAACGCTACATCACCGACCGGTTCATGCCGGACAAGGCCATAGACGTCATCGACGAAGCGGGGGCGGCACAACGCATCCTGGCGCCCACCAAGCGCAAGAAGTCCATCGGTGCCGGCGACGTGGAACGGGTCGTGGCGAAGATCGCGCGCATTCCTTCGACCCAGGTCACGGTGTCCGACAAGGAGGCGCTCAGGGACCTCGAGGACAAGTTGAAGATGGTGGTCTTCGGGCAGGACGAGGCGATCGAGATGCTCGGATCGGCGATCAAGCTGTCCCGCGCCGGCCTCAAGGTGGAGGAAAGGCCCATCGGCAGCTTCCTGTTTGCGGGGCCCACCGGGGTTGGCAAGACGGAGGTCTGCCGTCAACTCGCCATCATCATGGGCGTAGAACTGCTGCGCTTCGACATGTCCGAGTACATGGAGCGCCACACCGTCTCGCGCCTGATCGGCGCACCTCCCGGCTACGTGGGCTTCGACCAGGGCGGGTTATTGACCGAGGCCGTCACCAAGCACCCGCACAGCGTCATCCTGCTCGACGAGATCGAGAAGGCGCATCCCGAAGTCTTCAATCTCCTGTTGCAGGTCATGGATCACGGTACGCTGACCGACAACAACGGCCGCCAGGCGGATTTCCGCAACACGGTGCTCATCATGACCACCAATGCCGGTGCCCGGGAAGCGTCGCGGGCATCCATCGGATTCGTCGAGCAGGATCATTCCACCGATGCCCTGGAAGTGATCAAGCGAATGTTCGCGCCCGAGTTCCGCAACCGGCTGGATGCCATCATGCAGTTCAATGCGCTGCCGCTGGAGGTTATCAAGACGGTTGTCGACAAGTTCCTCGTTGAACTGCAGGCGCAGCTCGACAGCAAGAAGGTGCAACTCGAGGTGGACGAGGCCGCCCGCGAATGGATCGCGCGGGAAGGCTACGACGAAAAGATGGGAGCGCGTCCCATGCAACGGCTCATCCAGGAGAAGATCAAGCGCCGCCTCGCCGACGACATCCTGTTCGGAGAACTCGAACGCGGTGGAGTCGTCACGGTGACCGTCCGGGACGGCGAATTGTCGGTGGAGGCCAAGGCGACCGAAAAGCACCCCGCCTGACGCCGGTTTTCTTTCCGGGGCGACGCTCCCGGTGCATTAACGCTCGCGGAACGTGATACGGCCTTTCGTCAGGTCGTAGGGTGTGAGCTCCACCTTCACCGTGTCACCCGTCAGTATGCGTATGTAGTTCTTGCGCATCTTGCCGGAAATATGGGCCGTCACGACGTGGCCATTCTCCAGTTCCACCCTGAACATGGTGTTCGGCAAGGTATCGATCACCTTGCCCTGCATTTCGATCTGTTCTTCTTTTGGCATATGTCCTTTGGCATCTGCCCGTGTTCAGCGACCGGTATACGGTCACGGTGAGTCGTCCCGCGACAGCGTTGCCGCAAGACTGTTCAATTCTGCACGATGTGGCCCATCAAGTCATCCGGAGCTACTCGGAAGTGCTACTCGGAAGGGCAGTGCTCCGCTCCCGGCGGGCACCGGTCGCGCACGGACAGGCTGCGGGCAGCCCGGTCCCAAGGGTTCGCAACGAGCTTCAGGCTTCGTTGACGGCGATGTCGAAACGCCAGGGGTCACGCCGTGTCGACAGGCGCCGGTTTCTCGTGAGCCGGTCGAGGAACTCTCCGCGACGCATCGGGCGGGCTCCAAGCGACTCCAGGTGGGCATTGATGATCTGGCAGTCGATCAACTCGAAGTCCCAGGACGTCAGTTGGCGCGACAGGCAGGCGAGGGCGACCTTGGAAGCGTCCGGGCACCTCGAGAACATCGACTCTCCGAAGAACATCCGTCCGAGGGAGACGCCGTACAGCCCGCCGACGAGAGCGCCATCGCGCCACGCCTCGACGGAGTGGGCGAAACCCAGCTCCGAAAGCTGCAGGTATGCGCTCTGCATCGCTGGCGTGATCCATGTGCCGCCACCCTTTCGGGGCGCCGCGCAGCCTTCTACCACCGCCCGGAAATCGGTGTCCATGGTCACCATGTAGTCGCCCCGCCGAAGCCGCTTGCCAAGGCTCCTCGATACCTTCATGCCGGCGGGGGTCAGTACGGCCCGCGGGTCGGGAGACCACCAGAGCACCGGCCCCCGGTCGTCGTCGAACCAGGGAAAGATGCCGTGACCGTATGCGCTGAGCAGGCGCTCGGGAGACAGGTCGCCGCCGACCGCCACCAGGCCTTCGCGGCCCGCGTACCTCGGATCGGGAAACGCGGCATCGATGTCAGCGTCGCCGGAATTGGCGGAAAAGCTCATGGCGCGTCGATGAATTTCTCCGCATCCAGCGCGGCCATACACCCGAATCCCGCCGACGTGATGGCCTGGCGATAGACGTGATCCGCCACGTCGCCGGCGGCGAAAACGCCCGGCACGCTCGTGGCAGTGGCATTGCCATTGGTGCCCCTCGCGACTTCGATGTAGCCGTCCGTCATCTCGAGCTGGCCCTCGAACAATGCGGTGTTGGGCGTATGCCCGATGGCGATGAAAACGCCGGTCACGGCGACTTCATGGGTGGCGCCGTCGCGGACGTCCCGTACTTCGATGCCCGTGACGCCCTGGTCGTCGCCGCGCACCTCCGCGAGCGTGTGGCTCCAGAGGAACCGGATATTCGGCTTCTCGAAGAGGCGTTCCTGCAGCACCTTGTCGGCCCGCAGGGTATCGCGGCGGTGCACCACGACCACGCTGTTCGCGATGTTCGACAGGTACAGCGCCTCCTCCGCGGCCGTGTTGCCGCCACCGATGACGGCCACGTCCTGCCCCCGGAAGAAGAACCCGTCGCAGGTCGCGCAGGCGCTGACGCCGCGGCCCAGGAACGCTTCCTCGCTCGGCAACCCCAGGTATTTGGCCGATGCCCCCGTCGCTATGATCAACGCTTCGCAACGGTACTCATCCTTGTCGCCGACCAGGGTGAAGGGACGCGCCGCAAGATCCACCGCGTTGATGTGGTCTTCCAGAACCGACGTCCCGAACTTTTCGACATGGTGCTTCATGCGCTCCATCAGTTCGGGCCCCTGCAGACCGTCCGCGTCGCCGGGCCAGTTGTCGACGTCGGTGGTGGTGGTGAGTTGTCCGCCGACTTCCACACCCGTGATGAGAACCGGCGCAAGGTTCGCTCTCGTCGCATAAAGCGCCGCCGTGTAGCCGGCGGGCCCGGACCCGAGCACAATGAGCTTGTGTCGATTCATCGATCGGAGCCTTCAGCCGGGGGAGTTTCCAGACCGCTGACGCGTAGGGAAGTCGCGGCATGTTCCCCGTCGCCCGACGCGGACCTCCATGCAAGAGCGCGCTGCCGCGGATTCAAGCAGGTCGATGTAGGGGCCGGCGTTGGCGTGGCGGGACAGGTAGTGCGCGGCGGTCATGCCTTCCCCGTTGCGTACTGTCACATCGCGTCCGGCAGCCACGTAGCAGTCCAGGAACCGTCCGAAGTCGCCGGGGCGCATGCTCCGGTAGGCGAACAGCAGTACATGGAAGTCCGGGTCACCTGGCAGATCGGGTGGAACCTTGTGCAGAAAGCTCGCCACCTGCTCGTCGTCCCAGACCTCGTCGACCACCTTCTCCTTGTCGCGTTTCATCGTCTCCCGGATTTGCCGGCTTCCAGAAATGGTAGGCGATGATACTCCAGACGAACGTCAGCGTTGCCCCACCGTCACTCGGGCGTGTCGGCGTCCTTGCGGACCAGGTGGCGTACATCGGTCCCCTCGACGAGGTAGACGGTGTGTTCGCAGATGTTCTTCGCATGATCGCCAATGCGCTCTAGTGACCGCGCCGTCCATATGGTTTTCAGCGATTGCATGACACTGTCGGCGTGCATGTGCAGGCCCCGGGAAAGCGACTCGTCGATCGCCCTGAACGTCCTGTCGACTTCGGCGTCGGTGCCGATTACCGATCGCGCCGCCTCGAGGTCCAGCCTGGCGAAAGCGTCGAGCGTATCGGCGACCATCCGGATGACGAGGTCGCGCATGTGCTGCACATCGGCGTACCGGTCGGGCGGCACGGGGAGGTGAGAGATCTTCGCCGCCATGCGGGCGATCTTCTCCGCCTCGTCGCCGATGCGTTCGAGGTCGATGCAACCCTTCATGATGGTAATGAGCAGGCGCAGGTCACCCGCCGTGGGTTGCCGGCGCGCGATGATGTGAATACAGCGGTCGTCGAGAACGCGCTCGAGTTGATTGATCTCCTCCTCGCCTTGACGAACCGCCGCGGCCGCTTCGGTGTCGTGGGTGACGAATGCTCGCGTTGCCGTCTGCACCTGTCTCTCGACGCGGCCACCCATATCCATGAAGCCGAGCCGGACGGAATCCAGTTCGCTGTCGTATTGACCCGAGATGTGACGGTTCATCGACTCCGCTTCATCACTCAGCCATAGCGGCCGGTGATGTAGTCCTCCGTCTGCTGCCGCGAGGGATTCGTGAAGATCGTGTCGGTGTCGTCGTGTTCGATCAGTTCGCCGAGATACAGGAACGCGGTGTAGTCCGACACGCGCGCCGCCTGGTGCATGTTGTGGGTGACGATCACGATCGTGTAGTCGTTCTTCAGTTCGTGGATCAGTTCCTCGATCTTCAGCGTCGAGATCGGATCGAGCGCGGAAGCAGGTTCATCGAGCAGCAACACCTCCGGCTCGACGGCGATGGCCCGGGCAATGACCAGCCTCTGCTGTTGTCCACCCGACAGCTCCAGGGCCGACTCCTTCAGACGGTCGCTGACCTCTTCCCATAGCGCTGCGCTCCGCAGTCCCCATTCGACGCGGTCATCGATCTCCGAGCGGGCCATGCCGCGTTGCAGCCGCAGTCCGTAGGCAACGTTGTCGTAGATGGACTTCGGGAACGGGTTCGGGCGCTGGAACACCATGCCAACGAGCCGCCGGAGCTGCGCCACGTCGATCGACCGATCATGGATGTCCTGCCCGTTCAGCGATATCTCGCCGGTCACGACGACGTCGTCGATCAGGTCGTTCAGGCGGTTGAAACATCGAAGCAGCGTGGATTTGCCGCATCCCGACGGTCCGATGAAGGCCGTCACCCGGTTCTGCGGAATGCTGAGTGAAATGTCGTTCAGCGCCTGCTTTTCGCCGTAGAAAAGCGATACGCCGCGCACGTCGAGGCAGATCTTCTGCCCCGCCGCCGCCTGACGCCGTCCGGCGTCCTGCCGCGCGCCCGGGTCGCGGGTGAGGTTATCGGGCGTTCCCGTCCCGCCGCCGCGCCAGGCGTTCCAGTTGTCGGTGTGCTGCTCTGCCATGCGGGTCAGGCCTCGGCGATCTCGTAGCGGCTTTCCAATCGATTTCTCAACGTGATTGCCGCCAGGTTCAGGACGATGACGATGACGATCAGCAACAGCGCCGTCGCGTAGACGAGCGGTCGCGCGGCTTCCACGTTCGGGCTCTGGAACCCCACGTCGTAGATGTGAAAGCCGAGGTGCATGAACTTCCGCTCAAGGTGAATGAAGGGTGGAATGGCATCTACCGGCAACGCTGGCGCCAGTTTGACGACCCCGACCAGCATCAGCGGCGCAACTTCACCCGCAGCCCGCGCCACCGCCAATATTATACCGGTGAGGATCGACGGGCTCGCCACGGGCAGCACCAGGCGGAACAGTGTCTCCGCCTTGGTGGCGCCAAGCGCAAGGCTGCCTTCCCGAAGCGCACGCGGAATCCGTGTCAGGCCCTCCTCGGTGGACACGATCACCACGGGCATGGTCAGCAGGGCGAGGGTGAGGGATGCCCAGATGAGTCCCGGGGTTCCAAACGTGGGCGCGGGTTGCGCTTCCGGAAAGAAAAGGTCGTCGATCGTGCCTCCCACGAGATACACGAAGAAGCCGAGCCCGAAAACGCCGTAGACGATGCTCGGCACCCCGGCAAGATTGTTGACCGCGATCCTGATCAACCTGACCACGAAACCCTGGCGGGCATATTCGCGCAGGTAAACGGCGGCAACCACACCGAGCGGTGCGACGACTACGGCCATGAGGAGAACCATCATCACGGTACCGAATATCGCCGGGAAAATGCCGCCCTCGGTATTCGCTTCACGCGGTTCGCCGGTGAGGAATACACCCAGGCTCCTCATGTAGTGCAGCAACTTGTCGGCGGTGGACATGGCATTGGGTTGCCATGCGCGCATGACGTCGCTCAATGGCTGAACGACGGTGCGGCCGTCCATGATGACGACTTCGACCGCGTCCCGGCGCATGGCCTCCGACAGCGCCCGGAGCCGAGTCTCCGCTTCCTGGTAGGTGGCCCTGAGCTGGCGTTCCTGGTGCGTGATGTCCGGTGCTTCGGGCGTCCCCTCGAGGACGTGCCTGCGCCTTTCGAGCCGCAGGCGTTCGAGTTGGTGGTTGACCGGGTCTATCGTCGTCGCCTGTGTGGCCGCCATCTCCTCGCGCAGTTCCACCACGCGGTCGAGGCGCGACTGCAATTCATCCCAGGCGCGCATTCCGTTCGCAACCAGTGCGCCGTCCTCGTAAAGCGCCGCGATGCGACCGTAGGCATTGCCCCATTCGGTGCGCTCGAAAACAGCCACGTCGCGCGGGAGAGTCTTTTCCACCACGCTCGCCGCAAGCACCCAGCGGAAGTCCGGGCCGTTGACGCGTCGATTGCCGGTCTTGACGAGCCAACGCTCGATCGGCCCGGCGCTCTGATCGCCCGCCTGTTCGAAGCGGGTGGGGTCGATGGACTCGACATCCACAATCTCGCCGATCATCGTCGTGCCGTCGGTGAGACGCAGCACCGCCACGTCGGCCGGCCAGAAATGGGCCAGGCCGCGGGCGGCGATAAGCGCCAGCAAACCGGCGACGGCGGCAAGGCCGATGCCCACGGCCATGGCGTTGAGCCAGATCCACGGGGCCCCGGACCTCCACCAGCCCTCGTTCCGGGCTTCCGGCGGCACGGACCGATGATCCGTCTGCGGCCCCGGAGAACTGTTGATCGTGGCTTCGGAGGACATCACAGGTTGCCGTAGCGGGCCCGCAATCGTTGCCGAACCAGTTCGGCGCAGGTATTGACGAAGAACGTGATGAGGAACAGCACCACGGCGGCCAGGAACAGCAGGCGATAGTGGCTGCTCTCCACTTCGGTTTCCGGAAGTTCCACCGCGATGTTGGCGGCGAAGGTCCGCATGCCCTGGAAGATATTGAGATCCATCAGCGGCGTATTGCCGGTGGCCATGAGCACGATCATGGTTTCGCCCACGGCGCGGCCGAGCCCGATCATCACCGCGGAAAAGATGCCGGGGCTCGCGGTCAGGATGACGACGCGCGTGAGGGTTTGCCAGTTGGTCGCGCCGAGCGCGAGGGAACCTGTCGTCAGGTGGCGCGGCACGCCGTGAATCGCGTCTTCGGAAATGGCGAAGATGACCGGAATGACGGCCAGTCCCATGGCTATCCCCACCACAAGCGCATTGCGCTGGTCATAGTCGAGTCCGAGCCTTGAGAGAAACCACGCCTGCGCATCGCCAGCGAACAGCAGTCGTTCGAGTTCGGCGTCAAGCGCGAATACTGCCCATGCGGACAGGACCAGCACCGGGATGCTGATCGCGGCGAACCAGCCATCGAAGGGCTCCGTCACCCGGGCGGGCAGCACGTGCCACACCCACGCGAACACGAGCATGCAGGCCGGCGCGGCGACGAACAGCGAAAGCACCGCGGTCAGGTTCTGCTCCACCAGCGGAGCGAACCACAGTCCTGCGAGGAAACCCAGGATCACCGTGGGCATGGCCGCCATGATCTCGATCCCCGGTTTGACCCAGCGCCGCATCGAAGGCGCCATGAAGTGTCCCGTGTAAACGGCCCCCATTACCGCGATGGGGGTTGCGAACAGCATCGCGTAGAAGGCCGCCTTCAACGTCCCGAGAAGGAGCGGAGAGAAGGAGAACTTGGGCTCGAAATCATTGTCGGCCGACGAACTCTGCCAACCGTGGACCGGCTCGGGATAGCTCTCGTACCAGACCTTGTGCCACAGCGCCGACCAGGATATCTCGGGATGATGATTGGTGACCGCGTAGCGGTGCAGGTCGCCGCCCGGCATCGCCAGGAAGATCCGGTCGGAGCGCGGTGAAAAGACGCCCACCGAAGGTGCGGCCAGTCCGGTCGGGATTGATGCCAGGTAGCGCTCGGACGTCGTATGCACCAGGTGCATCGCGCCTTCGTCGTCGAGCACCATCATCCCTTTGCGGCGCGATTCGGCCACCACTGCCGCAACAGGGGCATCGAACTCGAAACGGCGGGCCGGGACCAGCGTGGTTCCCTCCGGGCCCCCGCGCAGGATCCACTGGATCAGAAGCCCGTTGCTGTCTCCCGCCATCAGCGAGTAGCGGCCCAGGAGCGGCTCCATGACGGAGAGTTCGGCGCCGTCCCCAGCCAGGCGCCCGGACCAGGCCTCTGTCGCTGTGTTCAGGACGGCAACGTCATAAAGCATCGCGCTTCCACGCCAGCGGGGCCGGGCCACGGGCGAAGCCGATGGCGCCGGCTGCATGGCCGACGGGCGGGGCTGCGCCACAGGGGCGCTTGCATCGAAGTTCGTGGCGAAGAGCCAACGCCCCCGGGGACCGAAGTCAAGTCGGTCAATCGGGCCCCGGGGTGTCAGTTCAGCTTTGCGGGGAGGCGCCAGGGCGTCGCCAACCCGCTCGAATTGCCATAACCGGATGCCGGCGTTGGCGTCGAGGGCCGCCACCCGCAACACGGACTCGTCAAGATAGAAGTCGAACCGCTTGTCTCCCTGCGGCGCGGCGCGATCATGTGTCGGCATTGCAGGCACCGAGCCGGGATGCAGCAGCGCGCCCCCGAACAGGTGGTCTACGTGGCTTTCGAGATAGCCGACATCGCCGTCGAAACGCCGGCGGAACCAGACGCGAACGAATGCCACGGTACCGTTCTCGCCAACCAGCCCATAGGTATCGCTGGTGGGGAATACCCGCCGGACCGCGGCGAGCGGATACTGCGTCAATGGTTCGGACCGCTGGAGCGCGCCGGTATTCGGGTCCACGAAGGAAATGCTGCCGTCGGCGTCAATGGCATACAGCGACTCGACGCTGTCGTTGCTGCCCAAGGCAAGAATGTTGCCCGAAGGCAGGGCTGTGGCGCCGAGTTCACCGAGGTCCGCCGGGCGAAAAATGGGCGCTGCGACCCACAACAGGTAGAAGAAGATGAGGGTAATCGCCCCGATGACTGCGCCGCCGCCCAGACCGACGACGCGAGCCGTGGCCGCATCGACCATGCGCCGCCGCCAGGACAGCCCCGCAATCACCTGTGTCCCTCGCGCAGATACCGCAGCTCGGTCATGACCTGGCCGTGGGTCAGCGGTATGTATCCATCCTTCTGTACGATCATCTGCCCGTCGCGGGACAGCACGAACCTGAAGAACTCGGTCTCCAGCGGCGGCAGCTGTGAGTCCGGCCGCCTGTTCACGTAAATGAACAGGAAGCGCGTCAACGGGTAGGATCGATCCAGGGTATTGGCCGCGTTGGCCTCGAAGGCCGTGGTCGTATCGCTCCGGGAAAGCGGCACCGCGCGCACCCCGGAAGTCCGGTAGCCGATCCCCGAATAGCCGATGCCGTTCAGCGAAGAAGTGATGGCCTGAACCACCGACGCCGAGCCCGGCTGCTCGTTCACGGTGTTCTTGAAGTCGCCGGAACAGAGCGCCTTCTGCTTGAAGTAGCCGTAGGTGCCGGAAACCGAGTTGCGCCCGTAGAGTTGCAGGGGCCGGGTCGTCCAGGCACCCGTCAGGCCGGCGTCGCCCCACGTGCGAATGTCCTTCCCCCTGCCGCAGCGACGGGAAACGGAAAACACCGCGTCGACCTCCGACAGTGACATCGACTCGATCGGGTTGTCCTTGTGCACGTACACCGCCAGGGCGTCCACGGCGACCCGGATGGCGGTCGGCTTGTAGCCCCGCCGCGACTCGAACGCCTCGATTTCCCTGTCTTTCATCAACCGGCTCATCGGCCCGAGGGTCGAAGTGCCTTCCGTCAGGGCTGTCGGGGCCGTGGAGGAGCCGGGAGCCTGGACCTGGATGTTAACGTTGGGATAGTGCCTCTTGAACGCTTCGGTCCAGAGGGTCATGAGGTTCGCGAGCGTGTCCGAACCGGTGCTCGAGAGGTTGCCGGATATTCCGCTGACGCGCTCATAGCCGGAAAGCTCCACCGAGTTCCCGGCCGGCGTTGCGGCCGCGGCAGCCAAGGTCAGTGCGCCAAGCGCCGGCAGCGCTCGATTCATGGGAGGGATCGTTCGACGCCAGGTTCCTCGCCGGTATCGGCGGCATCGGCCGGAAACTCGCAGAAGAACAGGCTACCCCGGCCGAGTTCGCTCTCGACCTGCAGTACGGAACCGTGGCGCCGCAGCACGTGCTTGACGATCGCCAGCCCGAGCCCGGTGCCGCCCCTGCCCCGGGACTGTGCGAGGTCGATGCGGTAGAAGCGTTCGGTGAGCCTGGTGAGGTGTTCCGGCGCGATGCCCATGCCCTGGTCGGCAACCTCGAAACGCGGGCCGCTATCGCCGTCGAACCAGCGCACGTCGATGGCGCCACCCTCGGGGCTGTAGCGGACCGCGTTGGCGATGAGGTTGCCAAACGCGCTGTAGAGCTCGCTGGACACGCCGCGGATGCGCAGGCGCTTGTCGGCTTGCAGCGTCAGCGTGTGACGCCCGTCCGACAGGCCGCGCGCCTCGGCCAGGGCAATGTGCAGTATCTGGGCCACGTCGACATGCTCGATGTCGGACTCGTTCGGCATGTCCCCCGATTCGAGCCTCGTCAGCGTGAGCAGGTCGTCCACCAGCGCCTGCATTCGCTGCACCGGGCTCGTCAGCTTGGACAAGATCGTCTTCAGGGTGTCGTAGTCCGCATCCGTCGACTGCTCCAGGTAACCGACGATCACCGTAAGGGGCGTGCGGAGTTCGTGGGACACGTTGGCGACGAAATCCTGCCGCATCGTCAACGCGCGATTCAGTTCGGTTATGTCGCGCACGACGATGAGCGTGCGGTCGTCATCGATGGGGATGCGGCGCAGTTCGAGCCGGCGCGCGTTGTCGGCGGGCGCGGCGATCTCGACGATTTCGCCGTCGGCGGTTCCCCGGAGCAGGGCGCCCGCTGCGGGATTCCGCACCAGCGTCAGGATATTCTGCCCCCGGTCACCGGGAGACAGGCCGAGGAGGCGCGCCGCGGCCTGGTTGAAGTCCTCGATCTCGCCGCTCTGCCGGATCATGGCCCAGCCATCCGGGACGGCTTCCGCCGTGCGCTGCAGTGCGCGCAGCGACCGCAGCAGCTTGCGGCTGCGGTTCCTGCCAGCGTGTATTGTCCGGTACACGCGGAAGGCGGCAACGCGCCATCCGCTGTCCGGCGTTCCCGGCCGCGTCAGCGGCCGCTCTGACCAGCGGAGCAACTGGCGATATTGCAGGGCGCCGTACAGCACGGCGGCGCCCAGCCCGGCGACCAGGCCCCAGGCGATGCTGCCGGCAGCCAAGGCCGCAATCGCCGTGATGGCCCCGATCAGCAACAGGCGCACGCGGCCGTTAATCGCCACGCGCTCCCCGATCAAGCTCTTCGGCGGCAAAGCGATAACCTATGCCGCGGACCGTCTCGACGCACCGATCGGCGCCGAAGGGTTGCAGAGCCCTTCGCAGGCGAAGGATGTGGACGTCGACGGTGCGCTCCTCGACGAAGATGTTCCGGCCCCAGACGCGATCGAGAAGCTGGGCCCGATCGAATGCGCGGTCAGGCCAGCGCATGAGCTGTTCAAGCAGCCGGAATTCGAGGGGTCCAAGGCGAACGCGAGCGCCGTTCACCGTCACGCGGTGCGCGCGGGTATCGACTTCGATTGGACCCGCGACGACCTTGCCGTCGGCCCAGTCCCCGGCCCGGCGCAGCAGGGACTTGACCCGGGCGATCAGCTCCCTGGGCGAGAATGGCTTGACCACGTAGTCATCGATACCGGCGTCGAAAACCGTCAGCTTGTCGGATTCCTCGCCCCGGGCCGTGAGCATGATCAAGGGCAGTTCCGAAGTCAGGGGATCCCTGCGCAGGCGCCGCACCAGGTCCACGCCGCTCATGCCGGGCAGTCGCCAATCGATGATGAGCAGTTTCGGCGGCGGACCCTGGAGCCGCTCCAGCGCCGCCTCGGCACTGCCGGTCTCGACGACGTCGAACCCGGCTCGCACGAGCGAAAACGAGAGCATCTCCCGGATTTCCGGCTCATCCTCGACGAGCAGTATGGAGTCGGCCATGCGCTCCCCTGTTGCACGTTGCCGGCCAGTCGGCGAGGGCCCGAATCGGCAAACGGCACGTGTCTGGCAATGTGACTATGAAATATGACAACAAGATGAATGTCACGGAACCGGTTCCTCGAGTCCTGGCGTCGCGCCTCGGGTTAACCCCACCCGCCCGTTTCCCGCGTTAACGTCGATAGAGGTCCGGTTTGCGACCGGGTCCATGTATCGGTATCGCGGTTACCCCCGGCGACGTCGTCCTTGACATGCCATCGGGGTTTCGTGATGCTTCGACCGCCGCCTTTGCGCGGCCACGGAAGAGACGCGGCGTAGCATCAACACGCAATCGCCGCGTCGAGAGGGAGGATTGTCGGAGGGTAGAGTGGGGCGCTGAATCCGACTCGTCGGGAGCGGTGTCAGTCATTACATCCACCGGACATCGCGTAGGAACTGCAATGAATAGACATCTGAGACGCGCAGCCGTTTCGGCCATTTGTGCATTCGGCGTGACCGCCAGCGGCGCAACGCTGGACGATATTTTCGCCGTTGCCGAGCGCATAAACGCGCAGGCGCGAACTTCGCAGGGCAAGGTCGATGCCCTGACAGAGGAAACGCGCGCGTTGTACACCGACTACAAGCTTGTGCTCGACGAAATCGAGGGGCTTCGAGTCTACAACAGGCAACTGGAGAGGCAGATCGCCAACCAGGAGCAGGAGCTTGCGCAGCTGTCCGACTCCATCGACCGGGTCACCCTCATCGAACGTCAGATCACGCCCCTGATGCTGCGTATGATCGACAACCTGGAGCAGTTCGTGGAACTCGACCTGCCGTTCCTGCTGACCGAGCGGCAAGACCGTGTCGAACGCCTTCGGGACATCATGGAACGCGCCGATGTCGCTGTGTCCGAGAAATTCTCGCAGGTTCTGCAGGCCTACCAGATCGAGAACGAGTACGGCCGTACGATGGAAGCCTACGGAGACACCATCGACGTCGACGGCACCAGCTACATCGTCGACGTGCTGAAGATGGGCCGCATCGCCCTGGTGTATCAGACCAGCGACGGCGAGCAGACCGGCATGTGGAATGACGTGGATCGCCGCTGGGAGACGTTGGGCGATGAGCACACGTCTCCGGTGCGCAACGGCATTCGCATGGCCCGCCAGCAACTCGCTCCGGGGCTCCTTATCCTACCGATCATCAACCCGGCGGAGGCACAATAATGAAGACGAAGATGTCAACGATCTCGTGCTGTTGCCTCGCCGTACTTCTTGCGGCCGGCGTGGTGGCGCAGGACGCCGGGGACGCTTCTGCCGATTCCGCGCTTGAGCTGGTCCCCGCCAATACTCTCGACGAGCTGTTGAAGAACGTCGAGGACAGACGGGTCGTCGAGAACCGCGAGCACGCCCGGAGAGAGCGGGAGTTCCTGCAACGCAAGGACGAGCAGCAGCGGATGCTGGACAACGCGCGCGCCGAGCGCCGGCGGGAGGAACAGCGTAGCGAACGCCTCGAAACGAAATTCGAAGAGAACGAGATCCTCATCGGCGAGCGTCAGGAACAGCTCGACAAGCGCCTGGGATCGTTGCGCGAACTCTTCGGGGTGCTGCAACAGGTCTCCGGTGACGTGCGTGGACAGTTCGAGGGCTCGGTCATCAGCGCCCAGTATCCAAACCGCGGTGACTGGCTCGGCGAATTCGCCGCCAAGATGGGAACCTCGACACAGCTCGCGACCATAGAAGAGATGGAGCGCCTGTGGTACGAGATGCAGCGCGAGATGACGGAGTCAGGCAAGATCTCGCGGTTCCCCGCCACGGTCAACATGCTGAACGGCGAACGCGTCGATACTGAAGTTATCCGCGTCGGTGCGTTCAACGTGGTGTCCGATGGCGAATACGTCAACTACGACGTCAACTCCGGCGAACTCGTGGAACTCGGCCGCCAGCCCTCCGCACGTTTCTCGAATACGGCGGAGGACCTCTACGAGGCTGACGCCGGCGAGTTGGTCGCATTCGCAATTGACCCGTCCCGCGGGTCGATGCTCAGCCTGCTGATTCAGGCCGCAACGGTCGGAGAGCGCGTCGGCTCGTTCTTCGGCGGAATCGCCAAGGGCGAGTGCTGGCTCCCGTTCTGCGATGGGATGGGCGGATATGTCGGCTCCGTCATCATCCTGGGCGGCATCATCGGCGTACTGCTGGCGCTCGAGCGCCTGGTCACGCTCTTCATCGTGCGCGGCAAGGTCAACCAGCAGAAGCGGTCGGACACGTTGAGCAACGACAACCCGCTGGGGCGGCTGCTCAATATCTACGAGGAAAACAAGAACATCGACGTGGACACGCTGGATCTGAAGCTGGCGGAGGGGATACTGAACGAAACCCCCAGGTTGACGCGCAACATCACCCTGATCCAGGTGATTTCCGTGGTGGCCCCGCTGCTGGGCCTGCTGGGTACCGTCATCGGCATGATCCTGACCTTCCAGGCCATCACGCTGTTCGGCACGGGCGACCCCAAGACGATGGCCGGCGGCATATCCACCGCCCTGATGACCACCGTCCTCGGGCTGTGCGTGGCAATACCCACGGTGTTGCTGCACTCGATCGTCAATACCGCCAGCAAGTCGATCATCCACGTGCTCGATGAGGAGAGCGCCGGCCTGATCGCGGAACGCGCAGAGGCGGCGGGACGCCCCCTTGACTAGGAGCCTTCAGCCCCGGGTGCGCGAGGGTGTCCCTCGCAAAGAAAAGGTGCGCGAGGGTGTCCCTCGCAGAGAAAGGGTGCGCGAGGGTGTCCCTCGCAAAGAAAGGGCGTTTCCCCGACCGCTGACCGGAGGTAGGCCGTGATTGGTGACGCGTATCTCGCGATCGTCGCCTACATAGAGCAGGGCGGCAACGTCCTGTACCTGATCGCGATCGTCACGTTCCTGATGTGGACGCTCCTGATCGAACGGTTCTGGTACTTCCAGACCGAGCACAAGCGGATCATCCTCGAGGCGTCGGATGCGTGGGAGGCACGTCCGGAACGCCGCTCCTGGAGCGCGCGCGAAATCCGCGCGGCCATCATTTCACAGACATCGGCCCGCATCACGGGTTCGCTGCCGATCATCCAGACCTGCGTGGCCCTGTGCCCGCTGCTGGGTCTGCTCGGCACGGTAACCGGCATGATCACCGTGTTCGACGCCATGGCGACGCAGGGCGGCAACGCGCGCTCGATGGCGGCCGGGGTGTCCATGGCCACGATCCCCACGATGTCGGGGATGATCGCCTCGCTGTCGGGCCTCATGGCAAGCACGGTGGTGCGGCGACGGATCGAATACGAGATCGAGGCCTTCGAGCAGCATCTGACAATGGACCATTGAATTGAACGCCGCGAGGGACTATCGCCATCGCAACTTGGCAGGGTAGACGAGGGGATAACCGGTGAGAAAGATTCGAACCCACGCCCGGTCCGACGACGAATCGGACCTGAACCTGACGCCCATGCTGGACGTCGTGTTCATCATGCTGATCTTCTTCATCGTTACGGCGACCTTCATCAAGCAGGCCGGGATCGACGTGTTCCGGCCGGACGCCCTGACGTCCGCCCAGAAGCCCACGGTGAGCGTGCTGGTTGCAATCAGCGAGTCCGGCGAGATATGGATCGACAAGAAGCAGGTGGATGCAGCCGCCGTCGCGGCTCATATCGAACGCCTCCATATCGAGAACCCGAAGGGGGGGCTCGTTATCCAGGCCGATCGAGACGCCAAGTACGAGGTGCTGAAGGCCGTCCTCGATGCTGCTCGCGCCGTCAACCTGAACGAAGTGGCCATAGCCACGGAGCAGTAGCAAGCACTAGAGAGTAAGCCGGAAAGCCATGAAGGAGGAGTCCCCATGATCACGCGTTACGTCGTTGGTGTGGCGGCCGGGTTGGTTGTCACATTCCTGTTGTTCCTTCTCATGCAGGCCCTGATCAAGAGCGACAGGAGTCCGTTCTCCGATCCCGGTAAGGGGCAGCTTCTCGACTTCGTCCGATTGCAGGAAGACCAGGAACTCATCACCAAGAAGCGCAAGCCCAAACCGCCGCCACCTCCGGACGAGCCGCCGCCGGACATGCCGAAGCCCGACTTCGATTCCACGGTCAGCCAGGGGGTCGAGATCGGTTCGGTGGAGGTCAACGTAGACCATAATCTCTCCGGAACCGGCGGGTTCACAGCGGATGGCGAGTACCTGCCTATCGTCAAGGTGGCGCCGATATACCCCCGGCGAGCCCAGACACGGGGCATAGAGGGTTATGTATTGCTCGAGTTCATCGTGACGACCACGGGGGCAGTGCGGGAGCCGGTCGTGATAGATGCCAAGCCACCGGGGATTTTTGATCGGGCCGCAATTCAGGCCGCCTTGAAATTCAAGTACAAACCCAAGGTCGTTAACGGTGAACCGGTCGAGGTCGCGGGAGTGCGCAACCTCATCAAGTTCGAACTCGAAGACGGATAGGAGGCGAGGATGCGTTTCAGACCAGTCGCCAGGACATTGTTCACAGGGGTTCTCCTCGCCGCGTTTTCGGGGTTGTCGGGGCAACTTGCATCCCAACTGGGTGCACTCGGTGCAGGCGGTGAAGCGGCGTTCGCCGCCGAAGAAAAAAAGAAGCAGACGCGCCGCATCCCGACGATGAGCGAATCGACCTACAAGAAGCTGGCCGAGGCACAGGAGCTCATCGATGCAGAGGACTACACGGGCGCCCTCAACACGCTGAACGGCATGCTTGACCGGTCCCGGCGCTACAACGGCAATGAACTCGGCGCGATACACAACATGCTGGCGTTCGTTTACTACAACATCGAGCGATACGATCTCGCCATCACGGCTTACGAACAGGTGCTGGCGCAGGGCGACCAGATCGCCGAGGGACTGGAAACACAGGTCATCTACAGCCTGGCGCAACTGCACTACACGGAAGAGAACTTCAACGACGCGCTGCGCTACATGCGGTTGTGGCTTTCCCAGGCGGACAACCCCAGCCCGGAGCCACATATCTTCATGGCCCAGGTCTACTACCGGATGAACGATTATCCCCAGGCGATTGTCCAGGTGGAGACGGCCATCGGCATCGCCCAGGAAAGAGGCACGGAAGTCAAGGAAACCTGGTGGGGACTGCTCAAGTATCTCTATTTCGAGCAGGATAACTGGGTGAAGGTGATCGATATCCTGGAGATCCTGGTGCGCGACTTCTCGAAACGCGATTACTGGGTACAGCTGGCGCAGGTGTACGGCCAGGAAGGCCACGAGGACAAGCAGGTTTATACCTACGAGGCCGCCCACGCCCTGGGTTACCTGGACCGCGAGACCGACATGCGCAACTACGCGGGTCTCCTGATGCAGAGCGCCGTGCCGTACCGCGCGTCGAAGTGGCTGCAACAGGCGATCGACGAAGAGATCGTCGAAGACACGTCCAAGAACCTTCAGTCGCTCGGCCAGGCCTACCAGCTTGCGCAGGATGTGGACGAGGCGATCGAGGTCTTCGAAAAGGCCGGCACCAAGTCGGACGACGGGGAGATCTACGCGCGGCTGGCAATGCTGTACCTTGAAAAGGACGAGCACGTGAAGTGCACCGAGGCCGCGGATAGCGCGCTGACCAAGGGTGGTTTGAGGAAACCGTACAGCACGGAGGTCATCCAGGGGATGTGCCTCTTCAATCGGGACCGGCTGACCCAGGCGCGCCGGACATTCGTCGAGGCGAGAACAGGCGCACGTGTCGCCAAGGACCGTGCCGTCGAAAGAATGTGTTCTCGCTGGATTGCCCACATCGACAACGAGAAGAAGCGCAGGGACGCACTCGCCGCGGCGGATTAGTCAATCCAGGCACGACGCGACGCGCCCAGGGGTGTATACAGGCATAGTCCAGGGACGCGGCGATATCGTCGCGGCGGAGCGCGCTGGGGCGCTGACGACCCTTTCCGTCGATCTTGGTCAACTCGCCTCTGGTCTCGAGTCCGGCGCTTCGGTCGCACTGAATGGTGTCTGCCTGACGGCGGTGGAGATTCACGATCCCATCGCTACATTCCACCTGGTGCAGGAAACCACGAACCTCACGAATCTCGGTGAGCTCACGGCCGGTGATCGCGTCAACGTCGAACGTTCCTTCAGGATCGGGGACGAAATGGGCGGACACGTGCTGTCCGGCCACATCGCGTGCACAGCCCGCGTCACGTCTATCGAAACCGCCGAAGGTCTTGCGTCGATGTCAGTCTCGGTGCCAAGCCCCTGGTGCAACTACATGATGCACAAAGGTTTTGTGGCCCTTGACGGCGCCAGCCTGACGATCGCCGAATTGGACCGGGACGCCCAGACGGCCACGGTGAAGCTGATTCCGGAGACGCTGGTTCGCGCCGGGTTCGAAGACAGGGTTGTGGGTGATCGCCTGAACCTCGAAGTGGACTTTCGGACACAGGCAGTGGTCGATACGGTGCGGGAACTGCTCCGGGACAAGACGCTCCTGCGGGAGATCGCAGGCCGCCCTAGTCGACCACTCCCTCGTTAAGCGATCCCGACCGGAATCCCGCGAGGTCCAGCGCAACGAAACGATAGCCGCAGGCCTTGACCCTTTCGACGATGACATCGCGCCGCGCGAGCGCCTTTTCGAACTCCGACGCAACCAGCTCCAGGCGGGCGACATCACCGTGGTGGCGGACACGGAACTGGGAAAAGCCGAGCGCCAGGAGGGCGCTCTCGGCCCTTTCGATCTGACCCAGCAGGCTGGCGTCGATCGCCGTGCCGTAGGGCACGCGGCTCGAAAGGCAGGCCGACTGCGGCTTCTGCGCGTTCTCGAGCCCGAGGTCCGCCGCGAGGCTCCGAATGTCCGCCTTGGTAAACCCGGTTTCCGCCAGCGGCGCCTTGACGCCATGCTCCCTGGCCGCGATGAGCCCCGGCCGGTGATCGCCCAGGTCGTCCAGGTTCGTGCCGTTGAAGATCGCGTCAAATCCCTCGGCCTCGGCGATTTCCGCCAGGTGCGTGTAGAGCGAGGTCTTGCAATAGAAACAGCGATCGGTGGGGTTCGCGCGATAATTGGGGTCGTCAAGCTCGTCCGTCACGATGACGCGATGCGGCATGTTCCACCGATCCGCAAGTTCCCTGGATAGGGCGAGGTCTTCCCGCTTCAGGCTCTTCGAACCGGATGTCACGGCCAACGACCGCGACCCCAATACCTGCGCGGTCACGTAGGCCACAAGCGATGAGTCGACCCCGCCGGAATACGCCACGACGGCGGAGCCGAAGCCGCCGATAAACGACTTCAGTTCGTGGTACTTCGCGACTACCGAGCTCATGCGGGCATTCTAACGCGCATCAAAGCCGATTGATCTGGCTCGCCAGGAATCCCGCACCGAACCCGTTGTCGATGTTGACCACGCAGACGCCGGAAGCGCAACTGTTCAGCATGCCGAGCAGGGCCGCGACGCCGCCGAACGATGCCCCGTAGCCGACGCTTGTCGGAACGGCGATTACGGGCTTGTCCACGAGGCCGCCAACGACGCTGGGCAGCGCTCCCTCCATGCCGGCCACGACGATCAGCACCTTCGCTTCGCGCAAGGTCGTCATGCGCGCCAGCAGGCGATGCAGTCCGGCCACGCCGACATCGCTGATACGTTCAACCGGCGTGTCGTAGAACTCGCACGTCACCGCGGCTTCCTCGGCGACTGGCGCGTCGGAGGTGCCGGCCGTGACGACGGCGACAGTGGTCGGCGCGGGGCTACCGGAAGACGTCCTGCATGTGACGACGCGGGCGGTCGGATGGTACTCGGCACCGCCGAGCGAACCCTCGAGGGCGGCGAACTTGTCCGCATCCACCCGCGTGATCAGGACATCTTCCCCGCGCTCGCGCAGTGCCCGAAAAGCCGCAAGGATCTGATGCGGTGTCTTGTGCTCGCCGTAGATGACCTCCGCCGCTCCGGTGCGGTGGCGCCGGTCGTGGTCGACGGTCACGTCCCCCCGGGACTCGAAATACGAGGCATCGATTCGCTCGAGCGCATCGGGGCGGGAAACATCGCCGGACCGATACGCATCGAGGATGGCTGCGAGGTTCCTTAGTCGTTCATCCATTGGGCGATCTCCCGGTCGACCGCGTCCTTGAGTGCAAGATAGCTGTCACCGCGCGCGCGGGCGAGGGCAAGGATGTCCTCGTGCTCGGACTTCCAGCGCTTCTGGCCACCAGGCAGTTCGACCACCTTGACCCGAATCTCGCCAAACGTGGTCGATACGGTTGCCGTGCGCCGCGGCAGCATCCACTTCTGAACTTCGTGAAATCGCACGCCGATGGTGGTGGAGTCATCGATCAGGCGCTCTACCACCGCTTCGAGCCGATCCTTCGCGGCGAGGACGGAGACCCTGTGCCCGGGTCGGGACTTCTTCATCAGGGCCGGCGTCACCATCACGTCCTTCGCGCCGACGGCGAACAGGCCGTCGACCAGTGGCTGGAATGCTTCTGGCCGCATGTCGTCAATGTTGCACTCGATCTGCACGTTGGTTTCGACGTCATAGCCGGCGGTCCGGCGGCTGGCGGAGTCTCCGAGCACGAGGCGCAATACGTTCGGAAGGCTGAAGTCCTTCTGTCCGACCCCGTAACCGATGCGTTCGGCAACGAAGTCACGAGGCTCGTCGAATGCACTGACGGCGCACTTCAGGATCGTGGCGCCCGTCGGCGTGGTCGCCTCGCCGTCCACGCCGCCATACCGGCACGGCACGCCCCGCAGCAACGATGCGGTCGCCGGAGCCGGCACCGGCATCCGTCCATGCTCGCAGACGATCGTGCCGCCGCCGAGTTCGACGGGCCGGGACAGGACCTCGTCGACCTCCAGGTACTCGAGGCCAAGGGCTGCCGAGACGATGTCGACGATCGCATCCGTCGCACCCACCTCGTGAAAATGCACCTCTTCCACGTCGATGCCGTGGACCTCGGCTTCTGCCTTTCCCAGTGCCCGGAACATCTCGACCGCCCGATCTTCCGTGGCACGGTCGAGACCCGCGCGTTCGATGATTTCGACGATCTGCGCGAGACGGCGGTGAGGCCTCGGTGCGTCGTCGCGCAGGACGACGGTCGCCCGGGAGCCCTCGATGCCCATCTTGGTTGCCGTTTCGATTTCGAGTTCGAATTCGGAATCGAGGGAGAGCTTTCCGAGCTGTCCCCGCAGGTAATCCTCCGGCACGCCGATGTCGACCATCGCGCCGATGTGCATGTCACCGGAGATTCCGCTGAAACAGTCGTACAGGAGGGTCCTCGCCATGGGGCCGATGTTAACCCGCATACCTCACCAAGGCGCTTGTTGAATCAGCAAAGGTCATCGTATTTCCATGAGGTATGTTCGGTTTTCGACGTGCGGACAGGTAACAGACCGCGCTGCCGCGCCCTCGCTGGTCTTTTGCGCGATCATCGCGGCCCTTGGTGACATATGCGGGTTAACGCAGCGCAATGCGCGCTGTTTCGTCGAGACAGGGGCCGTGTCCTCCCAGCCTTGCTCCCGTGCCCTCCCACCCGTGCACCCGCCGCCCGTACAATGCGGCCACGGCTTTCCATCGAAAGGGGATGCAATTGACCTTCGACTACGACCTGTTCGTCATAGGTGCGGGTTCCGGCGGGACACGCGCCGCCCGCATGTCCGCGGCCCTCGGCGCCAGGGTCGCGATCGCCGAGGAACGCTACCTGGGCGGGACTTGCGTCAACGTCGGCTGCATACCCAAGAAGCTGTTCGTGTACGGATCGCACTACGCCGAGGAGTTCGAGGACGGGGCGGCCTATGGATGGACCACGTCGCGCGAGAGCTTTGACTGGCCGACCCTGCGCGATAACAAGACCCGGGAGATCGAGCGCCTGAACGGCGTCTACCAGGGCCTCCTGGAGAGTCCCGGGGCGGAGATCATCCGCGAACGGGCTGTCCTCTCCGATGCGCATAGTGTTTCCGTCGGGGGAGAGACGGTCACTGCGGAGAACATCCTCATCGCCACCGGGAGCCGGCCGAGCGTGCCGCCGTTTCCCGGCGACGACCTGGTCATCACGTCGGACGACGCCTTCTACCTGGAAACGTTCCCGGAGCGCGTGGTCATCATCGGCGGCGGCTACATCGCCGTCGAATTCGCCGGGATATTCAACGGTCTCGGTGCCGATACGACCCTGCTGTACCGGGGTCCGTTGTTCCTGCGGGGGTTCGACGGAGGCATACGCGAGTTCATCGCGCAGGAGATGCGCGGAAAGGGCGTCGCGTTGCGGTTCGACACCGAAGTCGCGAGCGTCGAGCGTGTGGCCGGTGGACTTGCCGTTCGGACACGGGCAGGGGATGTGCTCGAAGCCGACGCGGTCCTCTGTGCCACGGGCAGGGGTCCGAATACGGCCCGCCTCAACCTCGATCGGGCCGGTGTCGAACCGGGTCCATCCGGCGAAGTGCGCGTGGACAGCCGCTATCGAACCAGCACGCCAGGCATACGCGCCATCGGGGATGTCATTGGCCGGGTGCAGTTGACGCCCGTCGCCATCGCCGAGGGCATGTGCATCGCCTACAACCTGTTCGGCGGAGAGGACCGCGAAGTGGAATACGACGACATTCCGACGGCGATCTTCTGCCAGCCCAACATCGGCACCGTCGGTCCAACGGAAGAACAGGCCCGTGAGCACTTTCCCGCCCTCCAGGCGTTCGAGTCGACGTTTCGCCCGCTGAAGCACACCCTGACGGGGCGTGACGAGCGAACCATGATGAAGTTGCTGGTGGACGGGGACAGCGACCGCGTGGTTGCGGCGCACATGGTCGGTCCCGAATCCGGCGAGATCATCCAGGGGTTGGGCGTCGCCATCAAGGCCGGGGCGACCAAGACCGACTTCGACCGCACCATCGGCATCCATCCGACCGCCGCCGAGGAATTCGTCACGATGCGGGAGGCCCTGGCGTGAGCTGCATCCTTCCGGCGGATTCGCGACGCGTCTCGATCCGGGGCGGAGCCGGCCATTCCTGTACCCGGCCGGGTCCTGCAATCAGGTAATACAGCAGTCCGGCGATGGTATAGTGAGCGCCCTCGAACACTCTGCTGGGGATTGAAATGTCGTTGCGGGTCGCCTTCGATCTGGAAGAGACGGACCTCGAGTATTTTCGCTCGATCATCAGAAAGGCCGGAACCAGTGCCAGGAGCGCTTCCGAGGAGGAAGTGGTCGGGCACGCGGAAGAACTGATCAACAACGTCAAGGGCGCCGACTTGCCCGCGTTCGCGGCGCAGCGGATCGCTCGCCTCGGGGGCCTCATCGATATGCTGCGGGATGGCGAATGGCAGTTGTCGGGGAGCGAGCGGACGAACGTCGTCACGGCGCTCGCGTACTTTGCCGAACCGAAGGACGTCATTCCCGACGATGTTCCGGTTCTCGGCTACATCGACGACGCGATCATGATCGAACTGATCCTGAGGGAGCTCAAACACGAGATCGAGGCGTTCGACGACTTTCGCCGCTACCAGCGCGAGGTGGCATCGAGAAACCTCGACCCGAACGTGACGCGGGAGGATTGGCTCGGCGCCAAGCGGCGCGAACTCCATCAGCGCATGCGCCGACGACGCAACTCCCGCAGCCCGCGGCATTCGGGGCGGACCCGAATCAGGTTGTTTTAGCCACGCTACCTTGGCTTAGCGCTACCTACCAGGGGGCGCCGCGCCCGCAGAACTCGCAGATGGCGTAGACGTGTCTCGGGTCGTTCAGCGACGCGAGCGATTCGAAGCCGGCGACGATCGGCTCGAACCAGGCAGCGGGACGCAGCGAGAGTCCCATTTCGTCGAACAGCCGCATGAGAATCTTCTCTTGCGTCGACAGGGGTTCCTTGATCGTCACGACCCTGTACCTGTCGATTCCGGCGTGCTCCGCCGCTGCTTCGATGGCATGTTCGAGGTGGCCCAGTTCATCCACGAGTCCGAGGTCCCGCGCCTTGCGCCCGCTCCACACATGCCCCTGGGCAATCGCTTCCACGTCTTCGGGCGCCAAGTCGCGGCCTCGTGCGACAAGGTTCACGAAACGCGAATAGGTATGCTCCACGGCAGACTGCAGCACGTTGCCCATGCGTTCGCTGACGCCGCTCACCGGGTCGAGGGCACCGGAGAGGGAAGTCGTGCCGACCCCGTCTCGCGTTATCCCTATGGTCGACAGGCTGTCCTCGAAAGTCGGGAGGATGGCAAACACGCCGATGGAACCGGTAATGGTCGTGGGTGATGCCCAAATCTCGTCAGCCGTCGCGGAGATCCAGTAGCCGCCTGAAGCGGCCACACCGCCCATCGACACCACGACAGGCTTGCCGACGGCCTGCACCAGTTCCAGCTCCTGGCGAATCACTTCGGAAGCGAATGCGCTGCCCCCCGGCGAATCGACCCGGAGCACCAGGGCCTTGACGCTGTCGTCTTCGCGCGCGCGTCGGATGAGGCGGGTTGTCGATTCGGAGCCGACGACGCCACGCGGCTGGTCTCCCGCGAGAATCAGCCCATCTGCGACGATGACCCCCACCTTCGGCCCTGCCGCCGGCAATTTGGGACGCACCGCACTGAGGTAGCGGGCGACATCCGTACGCAGTTCCTTGTCCGATCCCAGCCGTTCCTTTAGCCGGTCCCGGAAGGCATCCCGGGTCAACAGTTCGTCGACCATTCCACTCTCGAGCGCTATCCGCGCGGCATCGCCGTCCACGCCCCGCAGCAGGACATCGTATTGATCGGCGTAGTACTGCAGCGCTTGCGGATCGAGGCGCCGGTTCTCCGCCACCCGCTCGATATAGCTTCGCCACAGGTCATCCACGAGTTCGCGGTTCGCCTTCCTGGCATCCTCGGACATGTCCGAGCGGGTATAGGGTTCGACGGCGGACTTGTACTCGCCCACGCGGTACACGTGGACGTTGACCTTGAGCTTCTCGAGCATGCCCCCGTAGTAGTCGCTGTATGCGCCAAATCCCGGCAGCATGAGTTCGCCGTAGGGATGCATGTAGACCTCGTCCGCGAAACTCGCAAGGTAGTACCGTGCCTGGGTGAAATAGTCGCTGGTGGCAATCACGCTCTTGCCGGCATCGCGGAACTCCTCGATTGCCTCGCCCATCGCATCGAGTTGCGCGACGCTTGCGAAATCAAGATCCGAGAGTTCCAGCGTGAGCAACTCGACTCGCTCATCGGAAGCCGCCTTGTTGATCGACTCGATGATGTCCGCCGCCCTGGTCTCGTCCGCCACCGTCAGGAGCGGGGACGGAAATACGGGATAGGAAGGCTGTTCGACGATGGCACCGCTCGGCGCTACCACGAGCGCGGTCCCGTCCTGCACTTCCACGCTTTCCGGTTTCGACAGGATCACCGCAACCAGTGCCAGCAACAGCAACACTATGAGCACGTTCGCGAACGCCGCCCGCAGGAACGCGAATGTGCGCGAAACGACTGCGAACGATTTCCGCAGGATATCGCCAAGCAACATGTCCACACCGGATGGTATAAGGGAGACCGATTGTCCCACAGACTGCCATGGAACAAACGCTCCGGGGAGCGCCAGCGAGCCGGGGTGTTTGTTGCATGGCCGACGAGCGGGGCCGGGCCACGGGCGGGGCCGAAGGCGCCGGCTGTGGGGCATGCCATGGAACAAACGCTCCGGGGAGCGCCAGCGAGCCGGGGTGTTTGTTGCATGGCCGACGAGCGGGGCCGGGCCACGGGCGGGGCCGAAGGCGCCGGCTGTGGGGCATGGCGTGGAACAAGCGCTCCGGGGAGCGCAGCGAGCCGGGGTGTCTGTTGCATGGCCGACGAGCGGGGCCGGGCCGCAGGTGGCGCTGATTGGATGATGGTCGACAGATGAGTCTTTGGAAATGGTCCGACGTCTGCACGGCCGTGGGCGCGCCCCTGGTGGACGGTCCGGACATCGACGGCGTGAGCATCGACTCGCGCACGCTTGCCGGCGGCGACCTGTTTGTCGCCCTGCCCGGCGATCCGGGACGGCGCTTCAACGTCAGCCAGCGGTCTGATCGTGACGGTCACGACTACGTGGGTGCAGCTTTCAAGGCAGGCGCTGCGGGCGTCCTGGTGCGCAGGGATCCGAACGGCGGAGTCCCTTGCATCGTTGTGGGAGACACCATTGATGCGCTGTGGGATCTCGCTCGCGCCGCGCGCGCAAGATTCGACGGTGGGGTCATCGCGGTAACCGGCAGCAGCGGCAAGACCACCGTCAAGACCTTCGTTGCCCACGCCCTGGACGCGTTCTCCACGTCGGGGAGCCTGAACAACCACCTGGGTGTGCCGCTCTCGCTGGCCCGTACACCGGCGGCCGCAAGGTTCGCCGTATACGAGATCGGCACAAACCATCCGGGAGAGATCGCGCCCCTGTCCCGCCTCGCCCGGCCCGATGTTGCGGTCGTGCTGAACGTGCATCCCGCGCACATCGAGTACTTCGACGATATCACGGCGCTGCGAAGCGAGAAGCTGTCCATTGCCGACGGGTTGCGGCCCGGGGGTACGCTAGTGTGTCTCGACACGCTCAACGCCAGCGGGTCCGGCCGCGGCATCCGCGTGCTAACTTTCGGCGCCGGTCCGAACGCGGACGTGCGCCTGGCAAGTTCGGACGGAGGCGTCGCCGTGGTGGATACGCCATCCGGCCGCATCGAGGCGGACATTCCCGGCGGCGGTGAGCACCGCGCGCTGGGATTGGCCGCCGCGGCCGCCGTCATGATCGCATTGGGCGAAGATCCCCGAGCGATACGGCGCATAGGCCCTTCGGCCGTTCCGGCAGGCCGGGGCAACCGCATCAGGGTCGGCGGGATCACGCTGATTGACGACAGCTACAACGCCAATCCGGCGAGCATGGCCGCCGCGTTGCACGCGCTCAGGAGTGAACCGGGCAGAACGGTAGCCGTGCTGGGAGAGATGCTGGAACTCGGCGGCGACGCCCGGCGCCTGCACGCAGAGATGGCGTCGGCCTGCCGCGGAATTGACAAGGTGGTCTGCGTCGGGGACGCCATGGGCGCTCTGAACGAACGATTGCCGGAGGACCGACGCGTTGCGTTCTTTCCTTCCCCCGAAGATATCGACACGGACGTGATCATCGAGGCGCTGCAACCGGGTGATGTCGTATTGATCAAGGGATCGAACCGTGTCTTCTGGTCGCGGAACTTCGCCAGCGCACTTGGCCGCCGAATCGAGGAAGTGACGGGCATCGGGCAAAAGTGACTTGCATGGAACAAAGGTCTCGGGGAGCGTTCAGCGGCCCTGAAGATGCCGGAAATGCGTCCTTGCGGTAGTATGGCGGGTCGCTGCCGTCGCCCCGGTCATTCGGAGCGGCGGCGAATTCTGCTGGAACTCACGAATGATCGTTGACAGCCACGGGCGCAGTTTTCGCAACTTGCGGGTCAGCCTGACGGCGGCGTGCAACTACGCCTGCACCTATTGCGTCGCTGACGGCAAGCGGCTTCAGCCCGCGAACCGGGAGCTGTCCTCCGAAGCGCTGGTGAAGGCCGTCAGGCTGATGATCAGGGCCGCCGGGATCGAGAAGCTCCGGATCACCGGTGGCGAGCCGCTCCTGTCCTCCAAGTTCGACGAGTTTCTTCCGGCCGTCATGGCCCTGCCGCTGTCCGATGTCGCGGTCACGACGAACGGACAGTTCCTGCGGCAAAAGGCCGACATCATCAGGGACGCCGGTCTCAAGCGCATCAACGTCAGCCTGGACACCCTTGACCCGAGCCGCTTCCGCCCGATCGCCCGCTCCGGCGACCTCGAGACGGTGGTGGCCGGCATCGACGCGATGATCGAACTCGGCCTCAAGGTAAAGATCAACATGGTCCCCATGCGCACTGCCAATGCCGACCAGGTCCTGCCGATGCTCGAGTTCTGCCTGGACCGGGGTGTGGAACTGCGCTACATCGAACTCATGAACATGGGGCATCTGAAATACAACCAGGCCTATCAGCGCGACTTCATCGGCATGGACGAACTGCTCTCCACCATCGGGTCCCGCTTCACCTTCGTTCGGACCGATGCTCCCTACGACTCGACGTCAGTACGCTTCAGCGTGCCTGGATACGGCAACTTCGGCATCATCGCCAACGAGAGTGAGCCGTTCTGCAGTTCTTGCACACGCCTTCGGCTGTCTTCCAACGGGCTGCTCTACGGTTGCCTGTCCAATACCAACCATCACGACATCAACGGCCTGCTGGAAGCGCCGGAGCACGAAGCCCTCATGCGGCTTCAGGGAGTGCTGGAGAAGGCCCTGGCCGACAAGCAGACGGCGTTCACCGGGGAAGTCACCGTGATGAAGTTCATCGGCGGCTGAACTGTATCTGCGGGCCGGTGTGAACGCCTCGCGCCGGCGACCTCCAAGCCGGTAGTATTTCCCGCATGGAGACTGCTTTCGACGCCCTGTTGAAGGCGGCGGGCGACAGGAAGCTGCCGCCGGTCGATCAGTGGCAACCGGAACGCGTCGGGAAAATCGATATCCGGATCCGGGCCGACGGCCGCTGGTTCCACGAGGGGACCGAAATCAAGCGGCAGCGGCTGGTCGCGCTGTTCGCGACGATCCTGCGTCGCGATGCCGATGGCTATTGCCTCGTCACGCCGGTAGAGAAGCTGCGCATTCGGGTCGATGACGCTCCCTTCGTGGCGGTGGACATGGAATACGCCGGCGAGGGGCGCGGGCGCAGGCTAATCCTCACCACCAACGTCGGCGACCACGTGATGGTGGACGAGGCACATCCGATCACGGTCGAGGACAACGAGGGCGAGCCGCGTCCCTACGTCGAGGTTCGGGGCGGCTTGCGCGCCCTGATCGCCCGCAGCGTGTTCTATCGGCTGGTGGACCTCGGGGAAGTTCGGGCCGGCGTGCTCGAAGTGTGGAGTTCCGGCGCGCGGTTCGTGCTCGGCGACGTGTAATTCGTGTCGGATCCGCAGGGCGCCAAGGAATCACATGTTCGGATAGTTCGGCCCACCAGCACCTTCGGGAACCACCCAGTTGATGTTCTGCGCCGGGTCCTTGATGTCGCAGGTCTTGCAGTGCACGCAGTTCTGGGCGTTTATCTGGAAGCGCGGCTCGCCATCCTGTTCAACCACTTCGTAAACGCCCGCCGGGCAGTACCGCTGGGCGGGCTCGTCGTACATCGGCAGGTTGTCGCGGATCGGGACATCCGGATCGGCGAGCGTCAGGTGGCATGGCTGATCCTCTTCGTGGTTGGTGTTGGAGAGGAACACGGAGGAGAGCTTGTCGAACGACAGCACGCCGTCAGGTTTCGGGTATTCGATGGGTGCAGCCGAAGCGGCGGGACGCAGCCGGGCATGGTCGGGCGTGTCCTCGTGCAGCGTGAAGGGCAGGCGGCCGCGGGCGATGGTCTGATCGAACCAGGCATAGGCCGCGCCCGGCAAGGTTCCCAGTCGATGCACGGCTGGACCGACATTCCGTGAGGACTGGAGTTCCTCGTACAGCCAGGACGCCCGGAACCGCGCGTCGAAGTCGTCGATCTCCGCTGGCGGGGAATCCTGCGACAGCGCGGCGAATACCGCTTCCGCCGCGATCATTCCCGACTTCATGGCGGTGTGCGAACCCTTCACCTTGAGTTGATTGAGGAAACCGGCGTCGTCGCCTATCAGCATTCCCCCGGGAAAGACCGTCTTCGGCAAGGCCTGGATACCGCCCTTGATCACGGCACGCGCGCCGTAGGAGACCCGGGATCCACCTTCAAGCTGGCCGGCGATCAGCGGATGGTGCTTGAAACGCTGGAACTCGTCATAGGGGCTCAAGTTCGGGTTGCTGTACGACAGGTCCACGATGAGTCCCACGGCGACCTGGCTGTTTTCCAGGTGATAGAGGAAAGAGCCGCCGCCCGTACCGCGGGCGGTATGCCCGAGCGGCCAGCCAAGCGTGTGTATCACCTTGCCCGGGACATGCCTTGCAGGGTCCACATCCCACAGTTCCTTCAGCCCGATCCCGTAGTGCTGGGTGCCTCCAGCGAGCCCGAACCTGTCGATGAGTTCCTTGCCCAGGTGGCCCCGGCAACCTTCCGCAAACAGGGTGTACTTCGCCCGCAGCGCATAGCCCGGCTCAAAGGTCGGCTTGGGTTCGCCGGATGCCGAGACACCCATGTCCCCGGTCAGTACCCCGGCCACCCGGCCTTCCTCGTAGATCACCTGCGAGGCGGCGAAGCCGGGGAAGATGTTCACCTCCATCGCCTCCGCCTGCTCGCCGAGCCACCGGCACAGGTTGCCGAGGCTCAGGGCGTACTTGCCTTCGTTGTGCAGCGCCCTTGGAATGAATACCCGGGGAACCTTCACCTGCGTCTTGCCGTTCGGAAGGTAGTAGATCGTGTCCTGGGTGACGGGATTGTTGAGCGGCGCGCCGAGTTCGGACCATTCCGGCAGCAGTTCATTCAGGGCCGTCGGCTCGAAGATCGCCCCGGACAGGATGTGGGCGCCGATTTCGGAGCCCTTTTCGACCAGGCAGATCATGAGTTCGCTACCCGCCTCCCGCGCGAGTTGCGCCAGGCGGATAGCTGCCGCCAGTCCCGCGGGTCCGCCGCCCACGATCACGACGTCAAAATCCATGGATTCGTGTTGCACTTCAGCCACGTACGGTTTCCAATGCTCCTGCTTTGCTACCGGCCGTCGATGCGCGGCACGAGGCACACGCCGTTGTGCTCGTTCTCCGGTCCGCGTTTTAGGGCCACTTTCACGACGCTCCCGATTGTAGCGCACGGCCCCCCAAGGATAAGGAGCAAAAGGAGCGCTGCGGGCGCGGGCAACTGCCTGTCCTGCTTGTCGCAGCATCCGAAAAAAGGCGAAAATACGCGCCCCGATCCGGGATGCGGCGGGTTGGCTGCCGAGAGCTGCGGCTGCGGCCAGCGGACGGCGCGACTCCCGGATCACTGTCTCCACGCGGAAGAAGATTCATGAAGGTACTGGTTCCCGTAAAGCGTGTTGTCGACGCGAACGTCAAGGTGCGCATCAAGCCCGACGGCAGCGGCATCGACCTGACCAACGTCAAGATGGCCGTCAATCCGTTCTGCGAAATCGCCATCGAGGAGGCCGTGAGGCTGCAGGAGGCCGGTATCGCGACGGAAGTCATCGCCGTTTCCGTGGGCGGATCGAACTGCCAGGAACAGTTGAGGACGTGCCTGGCGCTGGGTGCCGACCGCGCGATCCTCGTGCAGACGGAGACCGAGGCGCAGCCGCTCGCTGTCGCCAAGATCCTCAAGGCTGTGTACGACAGGGAGCAACCCGGAATCGTCATCTTCGGCAAGCAGAGCATCGATGGCGACAACGGCCAGACAGGGCAGATGTTTGCCGCACTGACCGGCCTTCCCCAGGGCACGTTCGCATCCAACCTCACCGTGGCGGACGGCAAGGCGGAGGTGGTTCGGGAAGTCGATGGCGGGCTGCAGACCGTGATGCTGTCACTGCCGGCAGTCGTGACGACGGACCTGCGGCTCAACGAGCCCCGCTATGCCTCGCTTCCGAACATCATGAAGGCGAGGAGAAAACCTCTCGACATCACGACGCCTGAGGAACTGGGCGTGGATGCCGCACCCCGGTTCGAAGTCCTCGGTGTCGAGCCGCCCCCGGGACGGAGCGCGGGCATCAAGGTGGAGAGCGTCGAGGAACTGGTAGACAAACTCAGGAATGAAGCGAAGGTGATCGAATGAGCGTCCTGGTCATCGCGGAGCACGACAACAGCGTACTCCGGCCCGTCACACTCAACGTGCTGGCGGCAGCGTCAGCGATCGGCGGCGACGTCGATGTGCTGGTCGCCGGCAGCGATTGCGAAGACGTGGCCCGGAGCGCGGCGGCAATCGGCGGCGTCTCCCGCGTGCTGTGCGCGGACGCTCCCGCCTACGCGCATCAACTGGCCGAGAACATGGCACCGCTCATCGTCGAGGTAGGCGCCGGCCATGAACACATCCTCGCGGCGCACACGACCACGGGGAAGAACTTCCTGCCGCGGGTAGCGGCATTGTGCGATGTCGCCATGATCTCGGACATCATCGGCGTCGATTCGCCCGACACCTTCAAACGGCCGATCTACGCCGGCAACGGCATTGCGACGGTGAAGTCCAACGACGTGAAGAAGGTGGTTTCGGTGCGCGGGACGGGTTTCGACCCGGTGCCGGAAGACGGCGGCTCAGCTTCGGTCGAAGCGACGGGACGCGAACACGATGCCGGCATTTCTGACTTCGTAAGGGACGAACTCGCCAAGTCCGAGCGTCCGGAGCTGACCGCGGCCCGTGTCGTCATTTCCGGCGGCAGGGGAATGCAGAGCGGGGACAACTTCAAACTGCTGGAGGGCGTGGCCGACAAGCTCGGAGCAGCCGTTGGCGCATCGCGCGCCGCGGTGGATGCGGGATTCGTCCCCAACGACATGCAGGTCGGGCAGACAGGCAAGATCGTCGCGCCGGAACTCTACGTGGCTGTCGGCATCTCGGGGGCGATCCAGCACCTCGCCGGCATGAAGGACTCAAAGGTCATCGTCGCCATCAACAAGGACGAGGAGGCCCCCATCTTCCAGGTCGCCGACTACGGACTGGTGGCGGACCTCTTCACCGCCGTACCGGAGCTCGAAGACGCCCTGTAACGCGTCGGGCGGCGCTACTGCGGCGTCCTCCTGGCCGTATACCAGTGCACCGCCTGGGCGCCGGCGTGTACGCGGTCCGATACGTCCAGCACCATGGCGAACAGCGCCATCCGCAGCAGCACGCCGTTGTCCGTCTGGCGAAAGATCGCGAGATTCGGGTTCGCGTCGAGGTCTTCGTCCAGTTCCCGGGCCTGCCTGCGGGAATCCCGGGGCATGGGATGCATGATGACGGTGTTGGGTTCGCAGTGTTCCGTGTACACCGCCTGGTTCAACCGGAACAGGCCGCGGTACCGCCGCGCCGCATCGGGGGAAGGAAAGCGCTCTTCCTGGGTTCGCGTAACGTAGACGATATCGACATGGCTGATGCCCGCCTCCATGTCGTGCATCACGTTGACGCTGTGACCCCGCGCGAGGAGCGCATCCACCAGGTCGCCCCCGAGTTCAAGGCCGGGCGGCGATACCAGTTGGAACGTGATGGAGCGAAACAGTCCCAGGACCTTGCACAGAGAATGCACCGCGCGCCCGTATTTCAGGTCGCCGACCAGGGCGATGCGCAATTCGTCGATGCCGCGGCCCTGTTCACGCATCTCCTTGGCTATGGTGTAGAGGTCGAGCAGGGCCTGGCTCGGGTGTTCGTTCGCGCCATCGCCGCCGTTGATGACCGGCACGCGCGATGCTTCGGCAAACTCGTTGACTGAACCTTCGCGGGGATGGCGCAAGACGATGACGTCGCTGTAGCCGGACAAGACGCGCGCCGTATCGTGCAGGGACTCGCCCTTGGCGAGAGAAAGGGCCTTGACTTCCGTCGTCTCCCGCACCTCGCCGCCGAGCAGGTTGAACGCACAGCCGAATGAGATGCGCGTTCGCGTACTCGGCTCGAAGAACATGCTGGAGAGGATCGCGCCTTCGAGAACGCGCGTGATTCGCGTTCGGCGCGCGTACGGTTCCATCTCGTCCGCGACCTCGAACAGGCGTTCGATATCGTTCCGTTCGAACTGATCGACAGAGAGTATGTGCTGGCCGACGAAGTCCAAGGGCCCCCCTTGGAGCCGAAATCATACTTCCTGGGGCAGGGACTTTCATCCGCAAATCCATGGAGACGGGCCGTGACGGCCGCGATTGCACCGCTATACTCGACGCAGACGCGAGGAAGCCCAAATCATGTCCCCACGCATGCTGATTGGCCGGTCCCGGGAGTGAATCGATGAGTGCCGATCGATGGGCCGCTATCGCCGCGGCAGGCGCCCAGGCGGAGCGCGAGGCAGTGCAGGCACGGCTCGCCGAGGTCCCGTTCTCCTATGCCGAGAGCCGTCGCGTGCTCGATCGCGCCATCGGCCTGGTGGAAGGTTGCCGGTCTCGCGCGGACGAACGCTCCGTGCTCGACGTGTTCCTGTCCGAGTTCGGCTTGCGCAACGAAGAGGGCATCGCGCTGATGTGCATCAGCGAGGCGCTTCTCAGGATTCCCGACGACGATACCGCCGAGGCGCTGATCGCGGAGAAGATCGCCACGGCGAACTGGGCGGACCACGTCGGACAGTCGGACTCCCTGTTCCTCAACGCGTCTGTCTGGGCGTTGATGTTGACGGGCAACGTCATCGGTCTCGGCACCGAGATTACCGGCGATGTCCGTGGCTGGATCAACCAGTTGGCGGGCCGGGTAGGGGAGTCCGTCGCGCGCGCCGCCATGTCGCAGGCCGTGCGCATCCTGGGTGCGGAGTTCGTGCAGGGACGGACCATCGAGGAGGCGTTGACGCGGGAGAAATCCCAGGGCGGACTGTCGTCGTTCGACATGCTGGGGGAGGGCGCACGGACATACCCGGACGCCGAGCGCTACAAGGAGTCCTACCTGCACGCGATCCGGTCGATCGGTGCGGCCTATCCGCATGCGACCCCGCGGGGAGCCTCGGGGGTCTCCATCAAACTGTCCGCGCTGCATCCGCGATTCGAACCTTTGCAGGAACAGCGCGTCCTGAATGAACTTGGCGGCACGTTGCTCGACCTCGCCCGCGAAGCGGCAGACCGGGGCCTGCACTTTGCCATCGACGCCGAAGAAGCGGAGCGCCTGGAGCTGTCGCTGCTATTGCTCGAACGCCTGGCGCGTGCACCGGAGCTCAAGTCCTGGGACGGCCTGGGAATCGCGGTCCAGGCATATTCCAAGAGGGCGCCTGCTGTCATCGACTGGCTCGAGGACCTCGGCCGGCCGATCATGGTCCGGCTGGTCAAGGGGGCCTACTGGGACTTCGAGATCAAACGCGCCCAGGTCGAGGGGCTGACCGGCTACCCGGTCTACACGCGCAAACCCAATACGGATCTCGCCTATCTCGCCTGCAGCGCGCAACTGCTTCGCTGCCAGCACCTGTTTCCGCAATTCGCCACCCACAATGCCCACACCCTGGCGGCGGTGCTGCAACTGGCATCGCGATCCGGTGCCGCCTACGAGTTCCAGCGCCTGCACGGCATGGGCGTACTGCTCTACGACGAGGCGCGGCGGCGTTACGAAGACCTGCCGCCGGTGCGCGTATACGCCCCGGTTGGCCCGCACAAGGACCTGCTCGCCTACCTGGTGCGCCGCCTGCTGGAGAACGGCGCCAATTCCTCGTTCGTCAACCGGTTCCTCGACGAGGAAGTGGTACCGTCGGAAGTCGTCCATGATCCTGTCGCCGTGGTGGCGGCATACGGTGGCGAGGCGCATCCCGAGATACCCTTGCCGCGGGACCTCTTCGGGGAGACGCGCAGAAACTCGGTGGGGCTCGATCTCGGGGACCGTCGCGAGGTCCAGGCGTTGGTCGCCGCTGCCCGAAGCTGCGACGAAGTCTCGATGGTGGAAGGCACCGAAAGTGTCGAAGCCCTGGTGGCGCGGGCCGCTGGCGGATTCCAGGCGTGGGAGGCAACCCCGGCTGGGCAGCGGCGGGCGTGCCTCGACCGGCTCGCGGACCTGATCGAGGAAAACCGCGCCCGATTCGTCACCGTGCTCGCCCAGGAAGCCGGCAAGACACTGCGGGATGCCGTGGCGGAGATCAGGGAGGCGGCCGACTTCTGCCGCTACTACGGTCGCGAGGCCGAACGCCTGTTCGGCACCGGAACGCTGCTGGACGGGGCCACCGGAGAGACCAACACTCTGACGCTGCATGGCCGGGGCGTATTTGCCTGTATTTCTCCCTGGAACTTCCCGCTCGCCATCTTCACCGGCCAGGTCGTCGCGGCCCTGGCCGCCGGCAATACCGTTATCGCCAAGCCCGCGCCGCAGACGCCGAACATCGCAGCACTCGCGACCGCATTGATGCACGAGGCCGGGATCCCGCAGGACGTGGTCTGCCTGGCCATTGGCGGAGACGCCATCGGCGCCGAGATCGTGGCGAACGATGGCATCGCCGGCGTAGCCTTTACCGGGTCGACTGCGGCCGCAAAAGAGATTCAGCGCGCGCTCGCCGCGAAGGACGGTCCCATCGTGCCGCTCATCGCGGAGACGGGTGGCCAGAACGCCATGATCGTGGACTCGACGGCACTGCTCGAGCAGGTCGTCGACGACGTCATCGCGTCGGCTTTCCGGTCCGCCGGGCAGAGGTGCTCGTCCCTGCGCGTGTTGTATGCCCAGGAGGACATCGCAAAGCGACTGCTCGCCATGATTGCGGATGCGATGCAGACCCTCGTTATCGGCGACCCCGCAAGTCCCGCGACCGACATCGGGCCGGTCATCGACCAGACGGCGTTCGAGCGCCTGACCGCCCACATCGAAGCGAATCGCGAACAAGTCGTGTACCAGTGCGACCTTCCGGACGGCCTCAAGGGCTGGCACATCGGTCCCGCGCTGATCGAAGTCCCCTCCATCAGGCATCTCGATGCCGAGCACTTCGGCCCCATCCTGCACGTGGCACGGTTTTCCGCCGGCGGATTTGAAGGCGCACTGGCGGACATCCAGGGTGCCGGCTTCGGCCTGACCCTCGGCATCCACTCAAGAATTCTGCAGCGGGCGGAAAGGGTGATGGCGACGGTGAAGGCAGGCAACAGCTACGTCAACCGGGACATGATCGGGGCCGTTCCGGGTGTCCAGCCGTTCGGCGGCGAGAGACTTTCCGGAACTGGTCCGAAGGCTGGCGGTCCCCACTATCTGCCGAGATTCGCGGTAGAACGGACGGTGACCCGGAATACGGCAGCCATAGGCGGCAACGCGGAACTGCTGCGCCTCTCCAGTTGAACCCAAGCCGGCGGCCCGCCGGCGCCGGGGCGTTACTCCTTCAGGAACCGGACCCTGCCCGCGAAATCCCGCTTGCCGATCTGCACGCCTCGCATGCGCAGCATGTCGTAAGCGGTCGTCGCGTGAAAATAGAAGTTCATCAACGAGAACGACAGGAGGAAGTCGGCGCCCCGGTACGGCAGGCTGAAACTTCCGGACCTGAACTCGACCCGGTTGTCCGCCAGGCCGTTTATGGCGTCGGCCGAGTACCCCCCAATCTCCTCGCGCGTGTCGGCAACGAGCTGTTGAAGGGCCCCGTAGTCCTGGTCCGTGTCTGACGGAGGCGGACTGAAGGTGCCCGCTTCCACGGCCCGGATCGCACCCAGCGAATGGTGGGTCATGGCAACGACCTGGTACCGGAACGGATGCATGTCCTCGATCAGCCGCATCCCGACGACATCGTCCAGGTCGATGTCATTCGATTCACAGTGGTCGCGACCTTTCTGGAGAACCCGCTCAGCTCCGCCAAGGATCTGGAGAAAGGTGAGGGCGGTAGCATCGTAGAGTGTGATGGACATGAGGGCCCTCCCAGCGGCGCAGAATCCAAGGAGAAGTATCACACAGGATCGACGGGTGGTCAGTCATCTTCCACGTAGGCACGCCTCCGCTGACGGGGGCTATGCAAGCACTTCCTTACGCGGCAAGCGGTTGGGAAGTTTCCCCGGCTGAGGGTTCTCGGAACGACTAGAACTTCGCCCGCACGCCCGCCGCCATCGAGCGATCCTTGTTCGGGCGCGCACCGTACGGATGCCGGCCGAGAATGCCCGTCGAGCGTGTCAGGTTCTCGATTCGGGCGAATAGCGTCACGCGCGTATTCAGCCGCCATGACGCGGCGGCATCCACGGTCAGGGCCGAATCGGTCTTCTCAAGGTCGCCGCACGAAGCACGGACGCACACTTCGTCGACGTAGTGCAAGGCGATGTTGGCCTCGGTCCGGCCGCGCAATACGCCGAGCATGGCGTGCGCCTGTTGCTTCGGAAGGTACGGCAGCGGGTCACCGCGGCGCACGTCACCGAAGAAATCCGTATCCGCCACGTCGGAGTCGAACCTGGCATCGAGGTGCGTGAATGTCAGCGTCAACGGCAACTGGAAATCGGTTCCGGCCGAAAGATCGGTGCTGAATGACGCTTCGAGGCCGCGCACCGTCGCCGCATCGCCATTGAAAGCGTCCCCAATCTCGCAGTCAGCCCCGGAGGAGGCCGTGCATTCGCCCAGGAGGTTGTCGTAGTCGCTGAAGAAGGCGGTCAGCTCGCCGCGCCAGCGTTGGCCATGAATCCGCGCGCCGGCCTCGTAGTTGAGCGCCGTCTCTTCCTTGACGCCGGGCGCATTGCTGGGAGCGGTAAAGCCCTTGTGTACGCCAATGAACAACTGCGCGTCCCCAGTGGCATCGAAGCTCAAGGCGATGCCGGGCAACAGCACCCGGGTCGTGTTCTCCCGGCGGTCACGCAGGTTGTCGGCGGAACGCGCAGAGGGGTCGGCAGTGCGGCCGGAACGCGTTTCGTAGCGCGTTCTCTCCTGTTCGATGTCCTCGTAGCGTAATCCGGCCGACACCGACCAGCGATCGAGGTCGATGCGATCCTGCACGAACAACGAAACGGCACGGGCTTCCTGTATGCGGTTGCCGGCGTTGCCAGGCAAACCCGCGTCGTCCAGCACGAGCGCACCGTTGCGTTGGCTATAGGCACTGTTTCGCTGCAATCGATCCTCTTCGTCGGCGTGCAGACGCACCCCGATGTCGATCGCATGTTCCGTGTCGCCGAAGGCGGGGTTCCATGCCAGCCCCAGTTGCAGGCCCCGCGAGTAGTACTCCCGCGCATTCGAACGTACCTGGATGCTTCCGGCGGGGGTGTCGGTGGTACCGTGCAGGATCGCCAGCAGCTCGTTGTGGTCCAGTCCTGACAGGGTCGCGCCCATGTTTGCCGCGCGAATCACGTTCGACCAGCTTGTGCGCGACAGACCCTGCGCGTTTTCGCTGCCATCGAAATCAATGCCTTCGGTCTTGAACCAGTTCCGCGCATGGGTGTTGTTGTAGGCAACCGCAGAGAATTCCGCCGACGTGCCAAGCGCGTAGGTATACCGGAGGATCGCCTGCTCGTGATCAGTTTCGATCTCGTCCAGCGACGACACGCCGTAGCGCCGGAAAGGATCATGGGCGAAGTCTTGATCGGTCAGTCCCAGGTAGCTCTGGTCGGAAACCTGGTCCGCGAACTGCAGCTTCACATCGAACCTGTGCCGGGAGTCGTTCGGCGCGAAGCGCGCTTTGACGGTGTAATCGGAAAGCACGAGACCGCTATTGCCGCCCCGATCCACCGCCTGGTATCCGTCCGATACCCATTGGTGGGTCTCGATCAGGAATCCGAGATCCCGGTCAGTCGAACCGCCGTAGGTCGCGTGCAGCCGCCAGGTACCGTGCTGGCCACCCTCGGCCACCACCGATCCGGTCACCTCCGACGGGATGGGCGTCGAGACGAGGTTCAATGCCCCGCCGATCGTATACGGACCCTGGGTGATGGCCGCAGGACCCTTGAGAACCTCCAGGGAATGCATGCGCCCGGCCGTGGGAAAGTAGTATGCGGATGGCGCGGAGTAGGGCGCCGGGGCGATCAGGACATTGTCTTCCAGCAACGTGATGCGGCCGCTGCGTTCGCTCGCCACACCCCGGATGCTGATGTTGGGCCGCAGGCCGAATCCGTCCTCGACCTGAATCGAGACGCCGGGGACCTGGCGCGCCATGCGCTGGATGTCCGTATAGGCGAACCGTTCGAGGTCCTCCGGTCCGACGACATGGGCTGCTCCCGGCATGTTCCTGACATCGTCACGCGTGCCGACGATCATGACCTCTTCAAGGAACGCGGGCGGTTCCTCCTCCGCAACGGCGCCGGACCCGGCTGCCGCGACGAACGCGGGGAGCGCGGACAAGCATGCACCGGTCAGCCGGATGCTCCTCGCGGGATGTCGTCGCCTCATTGCGGTGCCCTTTGGTAAATGAGACGTATACGCTAATCTAAATGAGAAATATTCGCAATAATAGATTTGTCTTGTGCCACCTAACGGCGGAACATACCCCGCGTAGCCGGTCAACAGATAGCCAATGACGCACCAACCCAGGCACAGGAACGACATGTACGGCACCGCCGGGCCGCAGACCAGCGACACGGTCCGGCCTGCCGTGCCTGCCGCTACCGTTGTGTTGCTGCGCGACACCGGTAGCGGGCCGCAGGTGCTGATGCTGCGCAAGAATTCACGCATCGCCTTCGGCGGCATGTGGGTCTTTCCGGGCGGACGTATCGATCCGGACGACTATCCGGAGGAGGGCGATCCGCAATCTCGGGACTACAGGCACGCCGGTGCGAGAAACGCCGCGGCACGCGAAGCGCGGGAGGAAGCAGGCCTTGATCTCGATGCGAGCGAGTTCGTCTGGTTCTCCCACTGGACACCTCCACCCGATGTGCCGGCGCGTTTCGCCACCTGGTTCTTCGCCGGCCCGGGCGGGGAGCAGGCGATCAACGTCGATGGGGGCGAAATAGAAGCGCACCGGTGGATACAGCCGGCCGATGCATTGGCAAGGCACACGGCCGGTGAGATCGATCTGGTCGCGCCCACCTGGGTCACGCTGTACCAGATGGCGCAGCATGCGACCGTATCGGAATTGCTCGAGAGACTGCGTGCCCGTCCCGCACGCTTCTACGAGACACGAATCGCCCGTTCCAGCGACGACGTTCGCGTGGCGATGTGGCGGGAAGATGCCGGCTACGATCACTGGAACCTGGACGCCGAGGGTGGACGACACAGGCTCTGGATGCCGGCGGACGGCTTCACCTTCGAACACGGCGCCGTCGAGTATTGACGACGCAAATCAGGCGGTTGTCACGCAAGGGCGCTATTATCCGGTGATCGTTGCGCCAACTGTTGCCAAAGAGATGCAGGAACCGCGTGAACTCGCCAGACGACTGCCGTTCGCTTTCGCGAGAAGGTTCGGCGTCGCCATCACGGATGGTCCCGAATCGAACGGGGGCATCACGCTGGTGTGCAGGGAGGTGCCGGCGTTGACCACCCTGGCAGAGGTCAGGCGGTTTGCCGGAAGCGGTTTCGCCCTGCGCAGGGTCTCGAACGGGGAATTCGAGCGCCTGCTCACCGAGGTCTACGCCAGGGACGCCTCCGAGGCGAAGCAGATGGTGGAGGACCTCGGCGACGACATGGACCTCGCGCGCCTGGCGGAATCGGTGCCCGAGGTGGGTGACCTGCTGGAGCAGGAGGACGACGCGCCCATCATTCGCCTGATCAACGCGCTCCTGGCAGAGGCGATCAGGGCAGACGCTTCGGATGTGCACATCGAGACCTTCGAGAAAGACCTGTCCGTGCGTTTCCGCATCGATGGCGTCATGCGCGAGATCGTGCGGCCGAAACGCGCCCTCGCACCGCTCCTGGTGTCGCGCATCAAGGTGATGGCGAAACTCGACATCGCAGAGAAGCGAATTCCCCAGGACGGCAGGATCACGCTGCGCATCGGGGGCCGCGAAGTGGACGTCCGCGTATCGACGCTGCCTTCGGCGAACGGGGAGCGGGTGGTCCTGCGCATCCTGGACAAGCAGGCGGAACGGCTGACATTGCCGTACCTCGGCATGAGCCAGGAAGTCCTTGAACTGCTGCGCGAGGTGGTCCATCGGCCCCACGGCATCTTTCTCGTGACCGGACCGACCGGTTCCGGAAAAACCACGACCCTGTACGCGTCGTTGACCGAACTCAGCACGCGGACCATGAACATCCTCACGATAGAGGATCCGATCGAGTACAACCTGACCGGAATAGGGCAGACGCAGGTCAACGAGAAGGCGGACATGACCTTTGCCAGGGGCCTGCGGGCAATTCTTCGCCAGGATCCCGACGTCGTCATGGTGGGCGAGATTCGCGATCTCGAGACGGCGCAGATCGCGATCCAGGCGAGCCTCACGGGCCACCTGGTGATGTCGACGCTGCACACCAATACGGCGGTCGGCGCGGTGGTCCGCCTGGTGGACCAGGGCGTCGAGCCGTTTCTCGTGGCCTCGAGCCTCGCCGGCGTTCTGGCGCAAAGGCTGGTCAGGGTACTGTGCGATCAATGCAAGGAGCCTCGGCAGCCGAACGACTTCGAACGGCGCTTCCTGGATGCCGGGAATGGCACCACCATCTATCGCGCCCGGGGATGCGACGCCTGCGGGCATAGCGGCTACCGCGGACGAACAGGTATTTACGAACTCATCGTTGCCGACGACCCCATGCGGGAACTGATCCACGACCGCGCGTCGGAGCAGACGCTGTTCCACCACATCCGGGAGCGCTTCCCCAGCATTCGCGAGGACGGACGCGCGAAGGTGCAACGGGGAATTACGACGGTGGAAGAGGTGATGCGGGCTACCCTGGACGACGGGAGCACGTAGCTATGGAATCCGTCGGAGCCGAAGGCGCGCGCCGCATTTCACCCCCGCCCAAGCCTCCTGTTCTCGCCCATCCCACCCATCCCGCACCCCGCACCTCGATCGGTACTGACGTGCGGTTCAACGGCGCAGGCCCATAGCGCCCCATGGCTGCCTTCGAATACCTTGCCCTCGATTCACGGGGACGCAGGAAAAAGGGGGTCACCGAAGGCGACAGCAGCCGCCAGGTGCGCCAGGCGTTGCGCGACGCCGGGCTCACGCCGCTTTCCGTCGACAAGACCCGGGAGCGTCCCAGCGGGTTCCGCTGGGCGCTTCCCCGCGGCATGTCGGCGCTCGATCAAGCCCTGTTCACCCGCCAGATGGCCACGATGATCTCCGCCGGGCTGCCCGTCGAGGAATCACTCGACGCCGTCGCCGGCCAGATCGAGAAACGCCGCCCCCGTGCCATGATCATGACCGTGCGCGGAAGGGTGCGGGAAGGACACACACTCGCCGCGGCCCTCGGCGAGTTTCCGTCCACGTTCTCCGACATGTACCGGTCCACGGTGGCCGCGGGCGAGCAGTCGGGCCACCTCGACGCCGTGCTGGACAACCTCGCCGACTATACCGAGGCGAGTTTCGAGTCGCGCAGGAACGTCGAAATGGCACTGTTCTATCCCGTCGTCCTGTTGGTCTTCGCCATGCTGATCGTCGGCGCCCTGCTGGTATACATCGTGCCGGAAATCGTGCAGGTGTTCGAAGACACCGGGAGCGAACTGCCGCTGCTGACGCGGTTCATGATCTCATTGAGCGAGTTCCTGCAAAGCTACCTGTGGGCTCTGGCCATCGGCCTCCTCGCGGTCTGGATCGGCCTTCGCCGCCTGCTCACAAACCCCGGCGCCCGCCTGCAATGGGATCGCCGCAAGCTCGCCCTGCCGTTGCTGGGCCGGATCGTTCGGGGCAGCAACGCCAGCCGCTACGCCAATACGCTTTCGATACTGACATCGAGCGGCGTCCCATTGGTCGAAGCCATGCGCATCGCCGGGGAGGTGGTCTCCAACCAGTGGCTGAAAAGGGGCCTGGGCGATGCCGTCCAGCGGGTGAGTGAAGGCGCAAGCCTGCGCGCAGCGCTGGGTGCCTCGGGGCACTTCCCGCCGATGTTCCTGCACATGGTCGCAAGCGGCGAGTCGAGCGGCGAACTGGACACGATGCTGCGCAAGGTGGCGCGGTTTCAGCAAAGCGAAATCGAGAGGCTGACGAATGCCCTCGTACGCGTGTTCGAGCCGACGATGATGGTTATCATGGGGCTCGTCGTTGTCACCATCGTGTTGGCCATACTCCTGCCGATTCTCAGTATCCATGAACTTGTGGCCTGAACCATGAACAGACGGCGCGCCGGTTTCACCCTCGTGGAAATCATGCTGGTGGTGGTCATCATCGGCGTGATCGCCGCGCTGTTCGTGCCCAACCTCATCGGCCGCAGCGACCAGGCCCGCCGCACCGCGGCGATGACCGATCTGCGCAGCGTCGGCGCAACCCTCGACATGTATCGCCTCGACAACGCCCATTACCCGTCCACGGACCAGGGTCTCGAAGCCCTGGTGAACAAGCCGAGCGGGCTCCCGGAGCCGATGAACTACACCCCGGGGGGTTATGCCAGAAAGGTCCCGACCGACCCGTGGCAGAACCCCTACGTCTACATCAATGCAGGTGATACGTTCGAACTGTACTCGCTGGGCGCCGACGGCAAGGAGGGCGGCGAAGGGTCCGCGGCGGACATCCACTATCGCGACCTCTGACGGGCGCCGCTCGCGTGAGTTCCGGGCTACCACGACGCTTGTGTCCGGTGCGGCTGCACATGACGCACGCCGGGTTCACGTTCATCGAGATATTCATCGTCATGGCAATCATCGGCGTCCTGGCCGGCGTCGTGATACTCCATTCGATGGGTGCCGACCGGGCGCGCGAAGTGGAGACGGAAGCCAGGCGGCTCGCGGAACTGATCGAACTCGCGCGGGCCGAATCGGTCAGCCGGAACGAGTCCTGGGGAGTGTTCGTCGACCAGACGCGATACGGATTCCTGGTCCACGACGAACTCGTGGGCACCTGGCGGGCTGCATCGAAGCGCACTTTCAGAACCCGTAGTGCTCCGGAAGGCGTGGTCCTGTCCCTGCAACTCTCCGACTGGGATGCTGCACCGGGTCAGTTGGCCGGAAGGCAGGAAGGGCAGGGGACCCCGGAGGAGGAGGGCGATGCGAGCTCCCACACTCCCCAGGTATTGATCCTGGCAAGCGGCGAGCAGACTCCGTTCCACATCAGTATCCGTGCTGGTGGACATACCCCGTGGTCGGTGACTTCCGACGGAATCTCCCGTACGCGGGCGTCCCGTGCGGATCAATCGGACGAACGAACTTGAGCGTGAGGAGCCTTCAGCCGGGGAAGTATCCCCCACCGCTGACGCGTGAGAAAGTGCCGGGGTTTCCACCGTCGCGGGACGCGGACTACCCTGAAAAGAGCCTTCAGCCGGGGAAGTGTCTCCCACCGCTGTCGCGCGAGGAAGTGCCGGGGTTTCCTCGGTCGTCAGATGCGTCCTTTCCAAAAAAAGCCGGCTTCACGCTGATCGAGCTGATGGTCGCGCTGGCCGTCGTGTCGATCGTCGCGACCGCCGTGCTCGTCAGGGGAGGCGACACGGCGGCGCAGACCTACTCGATAGAGCGCCGGGCGCTCGCCCGGTGGGTGGCGGAGAACGAAATCGAGCGCGTACGCCTGGGCCAGGTGGTGGAAGGTACGCCGGTGTCCACCGGCACCGATCGCCGCCGCGTCAATCTCGGTTCCCGGGAGTGGCTGGTCGTCGAGGAGATTCTCGAGACGGATCATCCCCTGCTGTGGCGGGCCGAATACTCGGTCTTCGCCGTGGAAGACGGACGCGAAGTGGGGCCCGTCGATACCCTGACCGCGTTCATCGGGCGACACTGACGTGAAGCGGTCCGGATTCACCCTGATCGAGATGCTGGTCGCCCTGGCGGTGTTCGCCGTGATTGGCCTCATGTCGAATCGGCTGCTGGTACAGATCATCGACATGCAGGAGCTCATCGAGGATCGGGCGCAACGCCTCGTCGAAGTGCAGCGCGCCATCGAGATCATCCGGCGTGACGTACAGCAACTCGCGTATCGGGACGTGCGTGACGAATTCGGCGATTCGCATCCCGCGTTCGAGATCGACGAGTTCGGAGTACTGCATCTGACCAGGCGGGGCTGGGCCAATCCGCTGGGACAGGGCCGGTCGGAACTGCAACGGGTCGCGTACGCGAGGGTGGAAGACGCATTGTTTCGCCTCTACTGGCCGGTTCTCGACCGCGCCCGGGACAGTCGCCCGATCCGACAGCGATTGCTCGCCGACATCACGGAAATGGAAGTCCTGGCGGTGGATGCCGCCGGGGTCGAGCACAGGTTCTGGCCGCCGGAAGGTGACTCCGTCGCCGCGGAAAAAGGACTCGCGGCCGTGGTCGTGCAAATGACGCTGCCTCCATACGGCGATATCGAGCGCCTGTGGACGGTCCCCACGAACATGGCACCCCACGTCCTTGTTGCAGACCCCGACCGTAATCTCGAAGTGAATTGAAATAGGGTATTCATTCCTTTGTTATATAAGGCAATAAATTTCATTCAAGAGCGTCACCGCGCGAGTTCCGGATTTGCTGGCCATGCTGGCGAAGGCGTCCGTCGTGCATCCGGGGTAGCGCTCGTTAGCGTATTGCTGGTCGTGGCGCTCGCCAGTGCGATTGCATCCCAGATGATCTCGCGACAGTCGCTCACCATTGCCCACGCCCGACACGTTTTCGAAGGCGGACAGGCACGCCAACATGCCTTCGGCGCGGAGACCTATGCGCGCCAGCTCCTGTTCGAGGACTGGTCAAATGACAGCACCGTGGACACGCTCCTCGAGACCTGGGCGTTGCCGATCCGACCGTTTGAAATCGAGGGAGGGCGGATCGAACTTGCCATCGTGGACCTGGAACGGCGTCTCAACCTGAACGCGGTCAGGTCCCCGGAACACCTGCAGCGGTTCAAGCGTCTGCTGGCACAACTCCAACTCGATCCCAACCTGGCGGATGCCTGGCTCGACTGGATAGACGACGACGAAACCGTGTACGGATACGGAGCGGAAGACGAGGACTACCTGCTCGCCCAACCCGCGTATCGTGCCGCCAACCAACCTGCCGCCAGCGCCAGCGCGATGCTCGCCGTAAAGGGGTTTACCAAGGCTGCGTACGAACAGTTGATACCGCATGTCGCGCTGCTCCCGGTAAGCGAACTCAGGGTCAACGCCAATACGGCGGGAGGCACTGTCCTGTACAGCCTGGGCGCGTCGTTCGCAACGGAAGAAGCCCAGGCACTGGCGGAGTCCGCGAGGGAGTTCAAGGACATTGCCGAGGCCGTAACGCAGTACCCAGGACTGCGCGACAGTGCCGAAGCACTGACGGTGACCAGCGCGTTTTTCGAGGTGCGGGTGCGCGTCGACCTGGGCGATGCCCGGGCCGAACTGGTCTCGACGCTCTACCGCGACCCGGCTACGGGCCGGATCTGGCTCCTTGGCCGGGACTTCGGCCGTCGCGTTCCGTCCACCTACGAATCTGTCCCGGCCGGCACTGATACTGCCGGCAACACCTGATTCGCCGTCTTGCACCGGGCGGCCAGTTGAGTTAGTGAATGTTCCTGGCTTTAGGTTCGTCGAAGTAGGGGAGATACCTCGTGCGGCTGTTCATCCGGATTCTGTCGGCACCGGGACCGGCGGACCGTAGTGCGAATGAGACTACGGACACCATCCGCTGTCAGTGGCTGGTGCACGACGGTCTCGGCAACACGGTAGCGCAGGGCGAATCGGACGCCGCTCGTATCCTCGAAGCGGAAGCGGTGCCCGACGCCGAGGGAATACTGGCCGACCCGGACAACATCGTGGTCCTCGTTCCCAGCGCCCACGTGGCCTGGCTGTCCCGCACGGTCCCCGGCCGCCGCGCCGCACAGATACGGCGCGCACTGCCGTTCGCGGTGGAGGAGTTCCTTACCCAGGATGTCGAGACCCTGCACCTGGCGCACGGGCCAATCTCGCGCGGGGAGCCTGTCCGCTGCGCGCTGATCGACAGGAAACTGATTGCCCGATGGCTCGCGTGCCTCGCCGATAGCGGCCTGCGTCCAGGTCACATGGTGCCGGACGCGTGCCTGCTTCCTTGCGATGCGAGTTCAGCGAGCGTGCTCCTCGAGGACGGCGAGGCGCTGGTGAGGACGCCCGAGGACATCGTCAGCGTGGAGACGTCGACGCTTGGCAACGTCCTGGAGTCGGTCCGCGCAAGTTTCGACGAAACGGACCAGCCTCTTGACCTGCTCCTGATAGGCGGCGACCCGTCCGGGCCACAGGCGGACCACAACGGATTCACCGTTCGGCGCACACCGCTTGAAGGAACCGTGCTGGACTTCCTTGCCTCGCGATGGGAACGGGACCGGGAACAGGTCAACCTGCTGCAGGGACCGTTTACCCCCGCGAAACGGGCGCGCGCGTCCCGTGGGGGTTGGCGCAGTGTGGCGGCTCTGGCCGCACTATGGCTGATCGTCACCCTCGGCGTGCTGATGGCCGAGGGATACGTGGCAAACCACCGGGCCGACGCCATCGCAGCGGAATCGACGGACCTCTATCGCAGCATCTATCCCAACGAGCGGCGCGTTCCCAACGCATATGCCCAGATGCGGGCGAAGCTGCGTGAATCCGGTGCGGGAAGCGGCGCGTTCCACCTGTTGCTGGGGCAACTCGCGGCAGGAACGGTCCAGGGAAACACGGACGTCAACGTCAGGTCGATTACCTTCAACGATTCCCGGAGCGAGCTCACGAGCGAACTCTGGTTACGTGGTTACGCCGAGATCGACGCACTCAAGCGCGAACTCGAAGGGCAGGGGCTCACCGTAGACATTAGCAGCGCGGAAGAGCGCGACAACGTCGTACGTGCGCGCCTGCGCATTCGAATCCCCGAAGGCGCCTCTGAACGATGATTCTCGAGCGATTGCAGACCGCCCTCCGGGATACGGGCATGGAACGGCGATACCGGGCCCTTGAGCAACGCGAGCGGCTCCTGTTGCAGGTCGCCGGCGCCGTGGTGTCCGTGGCGGTTCTTTACGCCGCCGCGTTCGCGCCCGCATACGACTTTCGCACTGCGGCACTTGCGCGCCATGAACAGCAGCAGTCCCGGCTCGACTGGATGCTCGCCCACGAAGTCGAAGCGCGACAGAGACGGGACGACTCGACCCCCGTCACATCGAACCGTTCACTTCTCACTTTGATCGACGCTACGGCACGCGACGCGAACGTGCGTCTCACGCGATACAGGCCGGAGAGCGATGGCAGCGTCAACGTCGTGATCCGCCAGCAGCCATTCAACGACGTGCTGCGATGGACCGCACTGCTTGTCGGTGAGGACCTCCGGATCCTTCAGGCGGCCATCGATGCAGAGGATGCCGAAGGAATGGTCAACGCGAGATTGAGTATCCGGTAGGGCGACCCCTCGGATCCGGGGACGGCCATAAAAGACGCTATTTAACATAATATATATTATGCGAACTTGTGTTCGGGGTTGTTACAACCTCGCGCCTAAGGCCCCACCAAGGCCCGGCCAACGACCTTGAGGGCAAGGGTTTCCTCCGCGCCCTCGAAAATGGACAGCACGCGCGCATCCACGAAGTACCGGCTGACCGCGGATTCTTCGCCGTAGCCCATGCCGCCGTGGATCTGCATCGCTTCCCGGGTCACGCTCTCCGCCACCTTGCACGCGAACAGCTTGACCAGGCTCGCTGCAAGCTGCGCGCCGTTCCTTCCCGTCTTGAGGCTCCCACCGGCGTCAATGCGCTCGGCAACCGCGTACGAGAACTGCCGGCAAGCGACGATGTGCATGCCCATGCGCGCGAGCTTCTGCAGGGTCAACGGATAGTCCGCCACGGCGCGGCCGAAAACCTGGCGGTTCTCCGCGTAATCGAGTGCCGCCTCGAAGGCCGCGCGCATCAGGCCGCTTGCGCGCGCGGCGGTCTGCAGACGACCGCCCGAAAAACCGCGCATCGTGTAGTAGAAACCCCTGCCGCGTCCCTGGGATTCACCCACCAGCGCGTCATCGGGCACGTAGAAATCGTCGTAGAACATTTCGAACGAATGCATACCTCGATACCCGATCGTCGGGATCGCGCGCCCCGAGACCCTCCCGCCCCGCGGTTCGGCGTAATCGAAGTCGTGCCCATCGAAGGCGGGCTTCTCGACAACGAAAAGCGACAGCCCGCGGTGCGCGGGCCGAACATCCGGATCGGTCCGGGCCAGTACCAGGATCGCGCCCGCCTTGCCCGCGAACGTGCACCAGGTCTTGCCTCCGTTAAGCAGCCATCCGCCTTCGGCTTTCTCCGCTCTGAGGGATACCGCCGCCACGTCCGACCCCGTGCCCGGTTCCGTGACGGAGACGGCACACAGGGGATCCCCTGCGGCCAGGCCGGGCAGCCAGCGCTTTTTCTGCGCTTCGGTACCGCCTTCCAGCAGCGCCTGTGCCATGATCTCCGGCCGGGTGATCAGGCTGCCGGCGGCGCCGAGCGAGCCTCGCGACAGTTGCTCGGTCACGATCACCATGCCGAGCCGGTCCTCGCTCCCGTCCGGCTGCAATCCGCCGTATCGCTCCGGCACGCACAATCCGAAGCAACCAAGCTCCTTCAACCCCTCGATGATCGAGTCCGGGATCATCGCGTCCTCGCGATGGATCGATTCGGCCAACGGCGCCACGCGTTCGTCCGCGAACTGGCGGAACGTCTCGCGGATCATCGACTTTTCCTCGTCGAGGTCGTCGTCCGGCAACCGCCCGCTCCGATCGCGCCACGCCTGTCCAAGGGCGCACAGGTGACCGGGAGACAGGTACGCGTCGGCGAGTTCCACGTAGTCGTTCTGGAGTTGATCGGCGCTCAATCCGTAGGCGCTGGGCCGCAGCCGGAGCCTGTGGTGCAGGTTGCTGGCCGCTTCGGCGCAGAACGTCAGCGCCAGGGACTGCTTGAATGCCAGCTCCTCCGGCGGCGCGTCCTGCGCGGCATAGTCCAGCATGATTTCGGCCGCCGTGAGTTCGGCACTGGAGAACGCCAGGTCGTAGAGTTCGATCTGCGCTTCTTCGTTCAGGTTGGCCGCCGCGCTGTCGAGCGCGCGGCGCGCATCGGCCACGATCTCCCGCGCGCGCTCGCATCTGTCCATGCGTGACTTCGGGGGCTAGCAAACGCGGGATTCTACTGCATAATTTCGGCCAGACCTGCGACCCGCAAGACTGCCACGAGACGCGATCTGCACATGAAGGAAGGCCAATCCACCCGTGGCGGCAGCCCGCGCGCATCGTTGTCGGAGATTTCAGGGCGAAACCCACCGTGAGAATAGGAATCGAGCCCGTGCGCCAGCTCTTCCGCGACCTGCAGGACGAGATCGAGGCGAAATTCACGGCCCTGGACGGCGAGGGGGCATTCCAGGGTGAAGCCACCGCCCTGCCCCACGGCGGCCTTTCCCGGCCCAGGGTGCTGCAGGACGGTGCCAACATCGAAAAGGCCGCGGTGCTGTACACCCACGCGATCGGTGACAGCCTCCCTGCCGCCGCCACGGATCGCAACCCGCACCTGGCGGGACAGCCCTTCCAGGCGACCGCGATTTCGCTGATAGTGCATCCCCGCAACCCATACGTGCCGACGGCCCACATGAACCTGCGGTTCTTTCTCGTCGAAACCACCGGTATCGACCAGGATCCCCACTGGCACTTCGGCGGCGGTTTCGACCTCACGCCCTACTACCCATTCACGGAGGATGTGGTGCACTGGCACCGGACGGCCTACGAGGCCTGCCGTCCCCACGGGGATGTCCACGCCCGGCTAAAGGCCAATTGCGACAGCTATTTCTACCTGCCACACCGCGACGAACCGCGCGGTGTCGGCGGCATCTTTTTCGACGACTGGACCGAGGGCGGATTCGACGCCAGCCTCGCCCTCGCCGCCAGCGTCGGAAAGCACTTCCTGCCCGCCTATGCCCCTATTTTCGAGCGCCGCGCGAAGATGCCCTGGAGCGAACGCGAAGAGGCCTTCATGCTGTTTCGGCGCGGCCGGTATGCGGAGTTCAACCTGGCGGTGGATCGGGGAACCCGGTACGGCCTGCAATCGGGACGGAACGTGGAATCCGTGCTGGCTTCCCTGCCCCCGCGGGCGCGCTGGACGTACGGCTACAGGCCGCCGCCGAACTCGCCGGAGGCAGCCCTCACCAGCCGTTTTCTCCGGCCGCGAAACTGGCTGGACGTTGTGGATAAGTCTGGGGACTGATTATCGACGGAGTGGGGATGAAGTGTTACGGAATCGTGAATTTGTTCACTTTATTTAGATATAACAGGCTAATAGGACATTTTTCTAATTTGATAGATTCACTTTTGGCGGTAATTTCAAGCACCTCCGAACAGTGCGGCTTGTGAATAAAAGTACCCTTCCCATACGTAAAGGTTCCTACCCGGAAATCTTATGCCCCACTCTGGTGCACGGATTCACTAACTCTCTGAAACCCTTCGTGTTGACAACAATCTCCTCCGGTTCCGACCGGACATTCGGGTTTCGGGATCGCCGGGCAAGCGGTAATCTACTGCTCGCGCGGGAGGTCAGAGGACGAGGCGGAACGCGGCGACGACCGGACCGCGGACCGCACGGATAGCGTAAGCCAATGGAAGTATTCCAGCTATTGCTGAGCGGCCTTTCACAGGGGTGTGTCTACGGACTCATCGCCCTCGGCTTCGTGATGATCTACAAGGCCACCGAGATGCTGAACTTCGCCCAGGGCGACATGATGATGCTCGGCGCTTTCGTGGCGATCACGTTCGTCAACCTGGCGGGACTTCCCTTCTTCGTCGGATTCCTGCTCACACTTGCCGTCATGGTCGGATTTGGCATGGGCCTCGAGCGCACCGTGATCCGGCCGATGATCGGAGAACCACCGTTCGCCGTGCTGATGCTCACCATCGGTCTCGGCTTCATACTCAGGGCCGTTGCCGGTGCGATCTGGGGTAGCGGCACACGCACCCTGGATGTGCCGTTCGCGGGCAGCGTGCTCGAAGTGGGTGGCGTCGTGCTCGGTTACGAGAACCTCGTGGTCATCGGTGGCACCGCCCTCCTCTGCATCGCCCTGTGGGCGTTCTTTCGATACTCGCGCATCGGGATCGCGATGCAGGCCGCGTCCCAGAACCAGCTCGCCGCCTACTATTGCGGCGTCCCGGTCAAGCGCGTGACCTCGCTGGTCTGGGGCATCTCCGCCGCGATCTCGGCCGCCGCCGGCGTGCTGGTCGCCCCGGTGATGCTGATCGATCCCATGATGGGATTCCTTGGCATCAAGGCGTTCGCCGCGGCTATCGTGGGTGGTTTCGGCAGCTTGCCCGGCGCCATCGTCGGCGGCCTGCTGATCGGCGTCGTGGAGCAGTTCGCCGGCCTCTACCTGCCGGCAGGACTCGGCGAGGTGAGCGCCTTCGTGATCCTGCTGGTGATGCTCATGGCGCGCCCGCAGGGGATCTTCGCTTCCATGCAACAGAAGAAGGTCTAGCACCCAGCCATGCGATTCGTCCTTACCACCCACTACGGCCAGGACGTCAACCTGTTCCGCCACAACGGCCAGCGGTTCTGGTATGCGCTGCTGGCGGTGAGCGTGGTCGTGGCGCCCTTGTTCCTGGGTACGTTCTACGTCGGCGAACTGGTGCTCGTTTTCATCTGGGCCATCGCCGGCATCGGACTCATGCTCCTGGTCGGCTATACCGGACTGGTGAGCCTCGGTCACGCGGCGTTCCTTGCCCTCGGCGCGTACTGTCACGCGGTGCTCCTCGGTTACGGCGTCTCCTTCGCCCTCTCGGCGCCTGCCGCCGTGGCTTTCACCGCGCTTGTCGGCGCCCTCGTAGGCATACCCGCACTGCGGATGACCGGCGTCTATCTCGCGATCGCAACGCTGGCCTTCGAACGCATCGTGGCGTACGGGATCGAACACTGGGAGCCGGTCACCGGCGGCCTGCGCGGCATGCCGGTCCCCCAACCCGACTTTTTTGGCGTCAGCCTGGCGGACAGCTACGTACTGTATTACGCATCCTTGAGCGTGCTTGCGGCAGGCCTGTTCGCGGCGTCGAACCTGCTACGCAGCCCGACGGGACGCGCCTTCGTTGCGGTGCGGGACTCCGAGATATCGGCCGAGAGCATGGGTGTTCACCTGGCGCGCACCAAGACGACAGCTTTTGCGGTATCCGCGGCGTTCACCGGCCTCGCCGGCGTCCTGCTGGCCCACAGGATCGGTTACCTGGCGCCGGACGCGTTCACCGTGCAAACATCGATACAACTCCTGCTGCTGGTCGTGGTCGGCGGGCTGGGTTCCCTGCACGGGGTCGTATTCGGCGCCATCTTCGTCGGCTACCTGCCCCAGGTGATCGCCCTGGCGCGGGACGTCCTGCCGTCCACCGTCGGTCAGATCCCCGGACTCGAACTCGGCATCTTCGGCTTGATCCTGGCCCTGTTCCTCGTCTTCGAACCCTTGGGGCTCTACGGCCGCTGGCTCAAGATCCGCTCCTGGCTGAGCCTGTTTCCGTTGTATCGGAAGGCGACCCACAAGCGCCAGAAGGCCTATCTTCGAACGGAGCGGGTGCAGTGACGGAATCAGGCGCGCATTCGGACCAGGGGGCGCTTTTCGAGGCGCGAAACCTGTCGCTCAGTTTCGGCGGCGTCAGGGCGGTGCGCGACGTGTCCTTCGAGATTCGCCGGGGCGAAGTATTCAGCATCATCGGCCCCAACGGTGCGGGAAAGACCACGGTCTTCAACCTGGTCAATCGCATCTACGACGCGGATGCGGGCACCATGCGGTTCAACGGCACGGAAATGAGCCGCATGCCCGGACATCGCGTTGCCGAACTCGGCATCACGCGAACGTTCCAGAACACCGAGCTGTTCGACCGCGCCACGGTGCTCGACAACCTGCTCATAGGCCGCCACGTGCATCGCCGCACGAACATCCTCGCCGAATTCCTGTTCCTGCCGATGGTCCGTCGCCAGGAAATCGCCTTCCGGACCTATGCCGAACAGATCATCGACCTGCTTGACCTGCAGAGCAGCCGGGACCAGATGGTCGGCGCCCTCCCCTATGGGAAGCGAAAGATAGTGGAGATAGCCCGCGCGCTGTGCGCCGAGCCCGAACTGCTCCTGCTGGACGAACCTTCGTCGGGGCTCAACCCCGAAGAGACGGAAGACCTGTCCTTCTGGATCGAGGACATCTCCGCGGACCTCGGCGTCACCATCGCCATGGTGGAGCACGACATGAACCTGGTCACGGCAGTCTCGAGCCGGGTAATGGCGATGGCGGACGGTGCCGCCATCACCACCGGGTCGCCGGCCGAGGTGCAGGACCACCCCGAGGTTCTGCGGGCGTATCTCGGAGACTGAAGTGGCACTGTTGACGGTCAGGAACGTCGAGACCTACTACGGACCCATCATGGCGATCCGGGGCGTCTCTCTCGAGGTCAACGACGGCGGGATCGTCACCGTCCTGGGCGCCAACGGCGCCGGCAAGACCACCGTGTTGAAGACGGTCTGCGGCGCGATGGACCCGCGCAAGGGCACTGTCGATTTCGACGGCAGGGACATTACCGGCCTCGACCCCGATCGCGTCGCCCAGCTTGGCGTCGGGCACGTACCCGAGGGACGGGAGGTCTTTCCGTTCCTCACCGTAGAGGAGAACCTGGTGGTGGGCGCCTTCTCCCGCAAGCGCGCCGACTTCTCCGACGACCTGGAGATGGTATATGGCTACTTCCCGGCGCTTCGCGACCGCCGCAGGCAACCGGCAGGGTATCTTTCCGGGGGCGAGCAGCAGATGCTCGCCATCGGCCGCGCACTGATGCTGCGTCCGAAGCTGATGTTGCTCGACGAGCCTTCCCTCGGACTGGCACCCACCCTGGCTCGGGAAATCGCCACCATCGTCAGCAGGCTCCGGAGCGAACGGCGGATGGCCATATTGCTGGTGGAGCAGAATGCACGCATGGCACTCGACATTTCGGACTATGGCTACGTCATGGAAACGGGTCGTATCGTCATGGAAGATACGTGCGAAAGGCTGAAGAACGCGACGGATATCCAGGAGTTCTACCTGGGCATGAAGGACCGGGGCGTACGCGGACGGCGACGATGGAAGCAGCGCAAGACATGGCGATGAACGCGAACCACACGGCAATCGATGAATGCGTCACCATTCCGGTGCTGTTCCGCAAGCGCGTCGCCGAACTCGGCGCGAACAAGGTGGCGCTGCGCGAGAAAGACCTGGGTATCTGGAACGAATACACCTGGGCGGACTACGGCGAAGCGGCGCGCCTGGCGGGATTGGGACTGCTCGCGCTCGGCCTCAGACGCGGCGACATCTGCTCCATCGCCGGCGAGACCGTCAAGGAATGGCTGTTCGCCGACCTTGGAATCATCTGCGCGGGCGGCGTCACCAACGGCGTCTACCCCACCGATTCGCCGTCCCAGGTGGAGTACCTGATCAACGACAGCGGCACGCGATTCTACTTCGCCGAAGACGAGGAACAGCTAGACAAGGTGCTGGCCGTCCGGGAACGCACCCCGACGCTCGAAAAGGTCGTCATCTTCGACATGGAGGGCCTGCGCGACCTCAACGATCCGATGTGCATGTCCTTCGAGGAACTGAAAGATCTCGGCCGGGAGTACGGCGCGGCGCACCCGGATGCCTGGGACCGGGAGATCGACCGGGCCGGGCCCGACGACCTGATGATCCTGACCTATACCTCGGGCACCACGGGCCCGCCCAAGGGAGCAATGATCTCCCAGGCCAACGTGATGTTCATGATGGCGACGATGACGGATTCCTACACCGTCTTCGATTCCGACGAACAACTCGGATTCCTGCCCCTGGCGCACGTCGCGGGGCGCATTTTCTACACGTTCCTGGGGATCGCCGTGGCCTCGGTGGTGAACCTGGTCGAAAGCCCGGAAACCATGGTCCAGGACCTGCAGCAGGTGTCACCTACCGTCCACTTCGCAGTGCCGCGGGTGTGGGAAAAACAGTTCTCGGCGGTGCGGATCATGCTGAAGGAAGCGACCGCCATCGGGCGCCTTGCGTACGATCTCGCGATGGCCGTCGGCGCGCGCCGGGCGCGCCACCTCAAGGAGAACGGATCCGTGCCGCTGCCGCTGGCACTGGCCTTTTTCTGCCTCGACCGGCTCGTGCTGAAGAACGTCCGCAGGATGCTGGGCATCGACTCCTGCCGCTGGCTGTCCACGGCCGCCGCGCCCATCGCGCCGGATCTCATCGACTGGTACTGGGCACTGGGCAAACCCATGTACGAGGTTTACGGGCAGACCGAGTGCACCGGCATCGCGACCGCCAACCTGCCGGGCGATTTCAGGATCGGCAGCGTCGGCAAGCCGACGGCCGGCACCGAAGTCACGCTCTCGGCAGACAACGAAATCCTGATCCGCAGTCCTGGCGTCATCCAGGGCTACTGGAACAAGCCCGAACAGACGGCGGACACCTTCGTCCAGGGCTGGCTGCACACGGGCGATGTGGGCCGGATCGACGAGGACGGCTTCATCTACCTCATCGATCGCATGAAAGACATCATCATCACCGCCGGCGGGAAGAACATCACGCCAAGCGAGATCGAGAACCAGCTCAAGTTCTCCCCCTACATCACCGACGCCGTGGTCGTCGGCGACCGCCGGCCCTATCTCACCTGCCTCGTGATGATCGACGACGAGAACGTCACGCGGTTCGCCCAGGACAACGACGTGCCCTTCACAACATACACGAGCCTCTGCCACACTCGCGAAGTCGAAGACCTGATCAGCGCCGAGATCGAGCAGGTCAACGAAAAATTCGCCCGGGTGGAGACCATCAAGCAGTTTCGGCTGATCGACCAGTTGCTGGACCCGGAGGACGACGAGCTGACGCCAACCCAGAAACTGAAACGCAAGGTGGTCAACGAGAAATACGGCGACCTGATCAACAGCATGTACCAGAGCGCCTGAAGCGCCGGCGCCCGCGGGTCAGGAGGAAGAGTCCTCCTCTTTCGATTCCTCCGCCTCCGATTCGACGAGTTCCAGCTTGTCGACGATATCAACGACACCCCGTACTCCGCGCACCAGTTCGAGCGCGCGCGGGCGCAATTCGGGCCGCTTGATCTTGCCGCGCAGGCGAACTACCCCCTTGTCCACATCGACCTTGATGCGAAACCCGCTGAGTTCCGTGTCGCGTATCAGGGCTGTTTTCACTCGGGTCTTGATGCTGACGTCATCGATCACCTCTCCGGCGGTCCGGCCAGCGTCCTCTTCGACGTAGGCCTTGCAGCCGGCACTCAATAACGCCGCAAGGCCAAGCAGGCAAAGGGCTCGGTACATGTCGGTTTCTGTGGCGCCTGGATGGGACCGACCTTAACATTCGCCCTACCTTGACGCCAAGAACAGGAAACCGCATGCATTCCGCACCCACTGTCGTCGCCTCCGGGCTACGTTTTCCGGAAGGGCCCATCGCCATGCCGGACGGCACCGTCCTCGTGGTCGAGATCGCACGCGGCACCCTGTCGCGCGTGTCCCCGTCCGGAGATATCTCGGTGGTCGCGGAAACCGGAGGCGGCCCGAACGGCGCTGCCATCGGTCCCGACGGCAAGTGCTACGTGTGCAACAACGGCGGCTTCAACTGGGAGGAGAGCCGGGGGCGCCTGCGTGCCCAGGGCCAGGCGACAGACTACAGCGGCGGGCGCATCGAACGCGTCGATCTCGATACCGGCGAGGTCGAGGTGCTGTACACGCACGCCGGCGATGTCCCGCTCCGGGGCCCGAACGACATCGTCTTCGACGCGACGGGCGGGTTCTGGTTCTCCGACCTCGGCAAGACCCGCCCAAGGGAACGCGACCGTACCGGCGTCTTCTATGCCCGGCCCGACGGCAGCCACATCGAAGAGGTGATCTTTCCCCTGGAAGGCCCGAACGGGATCGGCCTGTCGCCCGAAGAGGACACCCTGTACGTGGCCGAGACGCCCACCGGCCGCCTGTGGTCGTATGCCTTGAGCGGACCGGGTGAACTGGCCGGCGGCCGCGGCGACAAACCCGACGGCGGCCAGCTCATTCCCGGCCGGCCAGGCTACTTCCTGTTCGACTCGCTCGCACTCGACGCATCCGGCAACATCTGCGTCGCGACATTGCGCGAGGGCGGCATCACCGTTCTGTCGCCCCGTGGCGACGAACCGGGTTTCGTGCCGATGCCCGACCCCCTCACCACCAACATCTGTTTCGGCGGACCCGACCTCGCAACGGCGTACATCACCCTATCCTCCACGGGCCAACTCGTTTCCATGCCATGGGGGCAGCCGGGCCTGCCGCTCAATTTCCTGAACAAGTGAAACTCCCTGGTCCCGGGCGTGGAACGGCGAGTGTCTGGCTGGCCCTCTGCGCCAGCCTGTTCTCCACTACGGCGACGGCTGAACGCCTCCACATCGTGATACCCGCCGCCGCGGGTGGCGGCCTCGACGGCACGGCACGAGCCGCCGGCCGCGCACTGACCGCCATGGAGCTGGCCAGGACCGTTTCCTTCGAGAATATCGCCGGTGCCGGTGGTGGCCGGGGCTTGAGCGTATTCGTCGAGAACGAGGCCAGGTTTCGGGAAGCGCTCATCGTCAACTCGACGCCCCTCATCCTGCGGCGCCTGCAGAACCTGTATCCGCTTAGCTTTCGGGACCTCACGCCTATCGTCGGGCTGATCGCCGACTACGGCATCTTCGTCGTCAGGAACGAGGAACCCGCCGATAGCTGGCCGGACGTGGTTGCACGGCTTCGGGAGAACCCCCGCGCGGTGATCATGGGCGGGGGCTCGGCGCGGGGCAGCCTGGACCACATCGTTGCCGCACTCGCGCTGGATGCCGCCGGTGTCGATGCGCGCCGCGTTCGCTACCTACCCTACGACGGTGGCGGCAAGGCCATGCTCGCCCTCCTGGGCGACGAGGTGGAACTGCTGTCCACGGGACTCGGGGAAACCCTCCCCTTCATACGGGCAGGCCAGGTACGCGTGCTGGCCATCACCGCCCCGGAGCGCGTCAAGGCCATCGGACATGTTCCGACGCTGACCGAACTCGGCTACCCGGTGCGGTTCGCCAACTGGCGGGGACTGTTCGCCTCACCCGCCGTGAATGAAGCCGTGAGGGAGCGCCTCATCCAGCGATTTCAGACCCTTGTCGCTTCCGATTCCTGGGACGAGACCCTCGAACAGTACGGCTGGGAACCACTGAACCTCTTCGGGGAGGATTTCACGCGATACCTCGAGCAGCAGGAGGCATTGCTCGAGGAAACGATGGCCAAGCTCGGTTTCACGAGGTGACCGGCCGCATCGTGCCCCTGGGCCTGCTGCTGGTGGCAGGCATCTATCTCTGGGCCACCCTGCGCATCGAGCTGGACCCGTGGTCTGCGGACGAACTGGTAAATGCCCGCGCCTTGCCGCTTTTCTGCGGGGTCCTGCTCGCGCTGTTCGCAACGGCCATGTTGCTTCGTGGCCTCACGCCCACGGAAACCGGCCGGCGATACAAACCCCTTGCCATGATGGCCGGGTGCATCGTCGGCCTTGCCGCACTGATCCCCAACGCGGGTCTATGGCCCGCGCTTGCGCTCTTCCTCGCGGCGTCACTCGCATTGCTGGGCGAACGCCGCCCGCTGGTGCTCACTGTCGCGCCGCTTGCCACCGCCCTTGCCGGTTGGCTGCTGATCGAGGTGGGTTTGGGCGTCTACATACATCCCGGCGCCTGGTGGTCCTGATGTGGGAAGGCATCGCCCAAGGTCTCGGCACGGCACTGGACCCCGCAAACCTGCTGTGGGTGGCCGCCGGTTGCTGTGCCGGGACGCTGATCGGAATGCTGCCCGGACTCGGGCCGATTACGGCCATCGCCCTGATGATCCCGGTGAGCTATACCCTGGACCCGGCGGCAGGCCTGATCATGATGGCGGGCGTGTACTACGGGGCAGTGTTCGGCGGGTCCACCTCTTCCATCCTGATCAACGCGCCGGGGGTCGCCTCCACGGTCGCGACGTCCTTTGACGGCTATCCCATGGCGCGCGCTGGCGAAGCAGGGCGTGCGTTGGCCATCGCGGCCTATTCCTCGTTCGCAGGAGGTACGGTCGGGGCATTGGCGCTGCTCCTGTTCGCGGGCGCCCTCGCCTCCTGGGCGACGGCCTTTCAGTCCCCCGAATACACCCTGATCCTGGTCCTGGCCCTGTCGAGCATAGCCGCCTTCGCCGAGCGGGGGCGGGTCGCCAGGTCCTGCGTCGCGGCATTGCTCGGGTTGATGCTCGGCACCGTCGGGACGGACCAGTCGGCGGGTGTCCAGCGCTTTACGTTTGGCCGTCTCGATCTCATGGACGGCATCAGTTTCATCCTTCTCGCCATGGCGGTGTTCGCCCTCGCGGAGGCGTTTCACATGCTGACTACCCGGGAGCCCGGCGGCGACTATCGGCCCGCAGCCAGCGTGCGGCTCAAGAAAGGCGATGCGCGCGCCATCACCCCCACCGTGGGCCGCAATTCCGCGCTCGGGTTCCTCGTCGGCATCCTTCCCGGAGCCGGGGCGACGCTTGCCAGCTTCTTTGCCTACGACTTCGAGAAACGCTTCAACCGCAATCCCGCCTGTGGCATCGCCGCGCCGGAAGCGGCCAACAACGCCGCCTGCACGGGTTCCTTCGTACCCCTTCTGACCCTCGGCATTCCCGGTTCCGGGACGACCGCCGTGCTGCTCGGTGTCATGCTGAGTCTCGGCATTCAGCCCGGGCCGCGTTTGCTGGAGACCGATCCGGCGGTGTTCTGGGGCGTGATCGTCTCCATGTACATCGGCAATCTCGTGCTGCTGGCGCTGAACCTTCCGCTGATTCCCTACATCTCCCGGCTGATCCAGGTCTCGAGGCCGGTGCTGATCCCGTTCGTCGCGGCGTTTTCGCTTGTCGGCGTGTACCTCACGACTTCGAACGTCTTCGACCTCTACCTCATGCTGGGCTTCGGCATCGCAGCCCTGATCCTGCGTTCATGGGGATTCCCGCTGGCGCCGCTGCTGCTCGGTTTCATCCTGAGCGGCATGCTGGAGGAAAACCTGCGGCGTACGTTCTACCTCGCCGACGGATCGTTCTCGATGCTCTTGCATCGTCCGGCGACGGTGGTGCTGGCCATCGCCTGCGCCGCGATCTGGCTGGCCCCGGCGGTTCGATGGTGGCGGAACAGGCCCCGCGGCCGGACGACATCGTGAACGGGCCTCGACTTCGTTCCCGCGTCGGTTAACATAGGGCAAGTCCCAGGCGGCGAGCCGACGACACGGGGGAGCGAACATGCGCAGGTACGCGAGACGCGACGAAGAAGAAGGCGCACAGATCAACCTGACGCCCATGCTGGACGTCGTCTTCATCATGCTCATCTTTTTCATCGTGACGGCCACGTTCGTGAAGGAAGTGGGCCTCGACGTCAACCAGCCGGAAGACGACAAGCCGAAGACCGTCGACCCGGACAAGCGCAGCATCGTCGTGCGCATCACCAGCCGGGACCGCATTCTCATCGCCCAGCGCGACGTCGACTGGCGTTCGGTCCGCGCGAACATCGAACGCATGCACGCGGAAAACCCCGAGGCGCCGGTCATCATCCAGCCGCATCCCGAATCGCGCACGGAAGTCATGGTGCATGTCATGGACTCGGCGCGGCAGGCGGGAGTGGTCAACGTCTCACTCGCTGCGGGAAGCTGACGCGGGCCGCGCGGCAACGCAGCGCGGCCAAACATCCTGCTGCCCGTTCGGTGTCGTGTCTCGCGTCCTGGTTACCGGAACACTGGCCATAGACTACGTGGCCGACTACGGCGGCCGCTTTTCCGAACTGCCCCGCCACCCCGGCGTCAACCTCTCGATTCAGCTCGACCGCATCGCGCGCCGTTTCGGCGGCTGCGCCATGAACATCGCCTGCGGCCTGCGCAGGCTCGGCCAGGACGCCGTGCCCTTCGTGTTCGTGGGTGAAGACTACGGCGAGGACTATCGGCACCATCTCGAAGGTCTCGGTATCGACCTGAGCGGCATCACGCGTCTGTCGGGGGCGGGGTACTCGTCCCATGCGTTCGTTTTCACCGACGCCGGCGGCAATCAGTTCACCGGCTTTTTCCCCGGCCCCGCGAGGGTCAGGGACTTCGCGCGGCGCCTGTCCGCATTCGTGCTCGACCGCGCACCCGACTACGCCGTGCTGGCGCCCGACATCGCGGTGAACATGATCGATGCCGCACGGGTGATGCGCGCCCACGGCATCCCGTTTCTCTGCGACCCGGGACAGGGGCTGACCGACTTCAGTGCGCCCGAAACGGAAGAACTCATCCGTCTGTCAGATGCGCTGATCGTGAACCAGTATGAATTCGAGACCGTGAAGTCGCGGTGCGAAGCCGAACTGCGGTCCCTCGAACGTGTCGTCGTGACGACCGGTCAATCCGGGTCCTGGAGCGGAGATATCGTCGTTCCGGCGGTGCCCGCGACAACCGTCAGGGATCCCACCGGTTGCGGCGATGCGTATCGCACGGGGTTTGTCGACGCGCGCCTTCGGGGCGCCGGCATGCGGGATGCCATGCGCGCGGGGGCTTGTGCCGCCACCATCAATATCGAGCACGAGGGAACGCAGTCGCACGATTTCCGCGACTATGCCGAACGCTACCGTGCGGCCTGGGACGATGTGCCCGGATGGCTTGCGGCCCATGTCCACGTTGGCCCCGGTGGCTGACACGGTCCCCCGGCCATTGTGATTGTGACCACCGGAACTCGCAGCTACCATGCTGGCGGGGTGCATCGCCTGCCGATCACGGGCCAGGACGCGCACCCGGAACCGGTCGGGAACAGGACTTCCCATGACTCCAGGAAAGGTCATTCTGCTGAACGGGTCGTCCAGTGCGGGCAAGACGACCATCGCGCGCATGCTGCAACAGCTCTACAGCGAGCCCTACCAGCACATCGCCCTCGACCAGTTCCGGGACGGCATGTCGGAACGCTTTCGCGGATTGAACTCTCCGCCCGGGGATTCCGGGGCTCTCGGGTTGAACGTGGTTCCCGTCGAACACGATGGCGACGTGATGACGGAGATACAATTCGGCGACGTGGGAAGGCGCGTACTGCGCGGCATGCGACGCGCCATCTCGGTGTTCGCCCGCGAGGGCAACCACGTGATCGTGGATGACCTCATGTTCGAGAAGTCCTTCCTGCTCGACTATCTCGACGTCATGAAGGGGCTCACGGTCACGTTCGCCGGCATTCGCTGCGACCTGCCGGTTGTCAACGCACGGGAAGCCGTCCGCCCGGGGCGTTTTCCGGGGACGGCGACATCCCATTTCCATACCGTGCACGCACACTGCGTCTACGACGTTGAAGTCGACACGTCGGAATCCACGCCCAGGCAATGCGCACAGCAGATCATGCGTGCCGCCCGGGAGACGCCGAGCGCATTCGACCAGCTACGGGACAAGTTCGGTGTCTGCTGATCCGGGTGTCTCGCGGACAAAGGTGCTCCAGGTCGAGGACATCCACACCCGTTTCCATACGCGGGACGGCACGGTATACGCCGTCAACGGTGTGGGCTTCGAACTCGAAGAAGGCGAACTGCTCGGAGTCGTCGGGGAAAGCGGCTGCGGCAAAAGCGTGACCATGCTGTCCATGCTGAAGCTGCTGCCGATGCCGCCCGCAGAAGTCGTCTCGGGCCGGGCGCTGCTCGACGGCAAGGACCTGATGGCGCTCGACGCCGAGGAGTTGCGAAGCGTCCGGGGCGCCGAGGTGGGATTCATTTTTCAAGACCCCATGACTTCGCTGAACCCGGTGCTCACCATCGGCTACCAGCTAACGGAACCCTTGCGCACGCATCTCGGCATGAACCGCGCGGACGCCCGCCGACGCGCCGTGGAACTGCTTGGCCATGTCGGGATTCCATCCGCGGAAGATCGACTCTCCGCCTTTCCGCACCAGTTCTCCGGCGGCATGCGACAGCGCGTCATGATCGCCATCGCGCTGGCCTGCAATCCAAAGGTGCTGATCGCGGATGAACCCACGACGGCGCTCGACGTCACCATCCAGGCGCAGATTCTCGATCTCATCAAGGAACTTCGCCGCCGGTTCGGCATCGCGATCATCTGGATCACGCACGACCTCGGGGTGCTGGCCGGACTCGCGGACCGCGTCGTGGTCATGTACGCCGGACAGATCGTGGAGCACGCCGACGTCAGCTCCCTTTACGGCCGCCCCCAGCACCCGTATACGCAAGGTCTTCTGGGCACCCTGCCCCGGACGGACGGCACGCGCTCCGATCGCCTGGCCACCATTCCCGGCCAGCCACCGCATCTCGCCGAGCCCATCCGCGGATGCCCGTTCGTGTCGCGCTGTCCGCACGCCTTCGACATGTGCCGGCGCGAGAACCCGCCCCTGATCCCGGTCGGCGGCGGTCACAATGTCGCCTGCTGGTACGACATCGATGCCGGGGCCGCCCGTGCCTGACAACGCGCTATTGCTGGAAGTCGAAGGCCTGACCATGCACTTTCCGATCATGGCCGGCGTCTTCCGGCGCCAGGTCGGCACCGTCAGGGCGGTAGATGGCGTCGACTTCAACATCCGCGAGGGCGAGACCCTGGGACTCGTCGGTGAGAGCGGCTGTGGCAAGTCCACCGTGGCGCGCGCCATCCTGAGACTCTACGAGCCAACCGCGGGACAAGTGCGTTTTCGGGGAGAGGACATCGCGCGTCTCGACGGCGAGCCGCTACGCCAGATGCGCCGGCGGATGCAGATGGTATTCCAGGATCCCCAGGCGAGCCTGAACCCCCGCATGACCGTGGCCAGCATCGTCGGCGAGCCGCTGCTCGAGCACGATCTGGGCAAGGGCACTGACATCGCTTCGCGGGTGGATGCGCTGCTCGAGTCGGTTGGCCTTGAGCCGGGTTTCGCCAACCGCTACCCGCACGAGTTCTCCGGCGGGCAGCGGCAACGGATCGGGGTGGCCCGGGCACTCGCGCTCGAACCCGAGTTCGTCATCTGCGATGAGCCCATTGCGGCGCTCGATGTCTCGATACAGGCCCAGGTGGTGAACCTGCTGGAAGAGCTGCAGGGGCGCCTCGGCCTCACTTATCTCTTCATCTCCCATGACCTTGGCATGGTGCGTCATATCGCCGATCGTGTCGCCGTGATGTACCTCGGCAAGATCGTCGAACTCGGCACCAGCGATCGCCTGTATCACGAGCCCCTGCACCCGTACACGCGGGCCCTGATGTCGGCCGCGCCGGTGCATGACCCGGAACTCGAGGCAAAGCGCGAGCGCATCATCCTGCGTGGCGACGTGCCGAGCCCTTCCGATCCGCCGCCGGGGTGCCCGTTCCACACCCGATGCCCATTGGCTGAGCCCGAGTGCTCAACGCGCGCGCCCGAGTGGCGAGAACTGCGTCCCGACCACCGGGTCGCCTGCCACCTGGCCGAGTAACCTGGAATCCGCATGAGACAGCACACCCAACCAAAGGCACCACCATGAAGCCACGCCACAGCACGCCCGTCATCGCAATGATCATGTTCATGGCGGGCTGCGCGCCCGATGATGCCGAACCAGTCCCGGAGGAAACGGTCGAGAACCGGCACCTCAACATCCTCTACTGGCAGGCGGCGTCGATAGTGAATCCGTATCTTTCCGGCGGCACCAAGGACATCGAAGCTGCCTCGATGGTGCTCGAGCCCCTCGCCCACTACGATGAGACTACGGCGATGGTCCCCATTCTGGCAGCCGAAATACCCACGCTGGAGAATGGCGGCGTTGCGGAGGATCTTCGCAGCATCACCTGGAAGCTGAAGCCCGACATCGTTTGGTCGGACGGCACGCCGCTGACTGCGCATGACGTGGCTTTCTCCGGCGCATACTGCCTGGATGAACAGTCCGGCTGCGCCTCCGTTGCTTCATTCGCCGACGTATCGGCCGTCGAAGCGATTGACGATCACACCGTGAGGATCACATTCGACGTAGCCAAGCCCTGGCCTTACGGCCCATTCGTGGGCTCACTCTCCCCCATCATCCAGCGCGAGCAGTTCGGGGACTGCCTCGGGGCCAGGGCGCAGGAGTGCACGGCGCAGAACTTCGGCCCCATCGGCACGGGGCCCTTCAAGGTCGACGAGTTCCGCGCCAACGACGTCATCAACTACTCTGCCAACGAGCTTTACCGCGAACCGGGCAAGCCCTGGTTCCGTACCGCCACGTTCAAGGGCGGCGGCGATGCCGCCTCCGCGGCGCGCGCGGTGCTGGAGACCGGCGAATACGACTACGCCTGGAACCTGCAGGTGGAGCCTGAGGTCCTCGCGCAGATGGTTGCCGCGGGCAAAGGCCAGGTCCTCATGGGATTCGGCAGCCAGGTGGAGCGGTTGATGGTCAACCAGACCAACGACGACTCGAGTCTTGGCGAGCGCCGCTCGCTCTACCTCGACGGCACCAACCCGCATCCGTTTCTCTCGGACCCGGCCGTGCGGCAGGCGCTATCGCTCGCCATCGATCGCCACGTGCTGGTGGAGGCCGGCTACGGCGCCGCCGGCCGGCCGACGTGCAACGTCGTCCCAGCGCCCGCGAGGTACGCATCCGTCGCCAACGAGGCCTGCAAGACGCCCGGCCCGGCCGAGGCGAACCGCATTCTCGACGAAGCTGGCTGGGTCCGGGGCGAAGACGGGGTGCGCGCGAAAGACGGCATTCGGCTGTCGATCCTCTACCAGACCTCCACCAACTCGGTGCGCCAGGGTACCCAGGCGTTGATCAAGCAGATGTGGGAGGCAATCGGAATCGAAACCGAACTGCGGAACATTGACGCGGCAGTGTTTTTCGGCGACGACCCTGCCAGCCCCGATACCCTCCGCAAGTTCTATGCCGACATACAGATGTACACGAACAGCTTCCAGGGTACGGATCCCGAGGTGTACATGGCCGGCTGGGTGTGCGACCAAGCCCCCGGACCCGACAACCAGTGGCTTGGCACGAACGTTCCGCGCGGCTGTTCAATCGAGTACGACGGGCTGGTCGAACAGCTTTCGATCACGCCGCCCGGGGAGGATCGTGCCAGCATCGCAAAACGCATGAACGACATCATCGTGCAAAACCATTACATGATCCCGCTGATCTGGCGCGCCGCGGTTTCGGCGCGGTCGAATTCGCTTGCCGGCGTACGGATGAATCCGTGGGATTCCGAACTCTGGAACGTCGCGGACTGGCACCGGTGAAATGATCCGCTACATCACGCGCCGCCTGATGTTCGCGGTGCCCACCCTGGTCGCGATCAGCTTCGCGATCTTCGCCCTCCTCGACCTCGCGCCGAACGATCCCACCGGCCAGTTGCCGCTGACCATTCCTCCCGAGGTGCGGGCACAGATCCGCGAGTCGCTGGGGCTGGACCAGCCGTTCCACGTGCGCTACGGGAAATGGATGGAGCAGTTCTTCATCAACGAGCCGCTGAATCTGATCGAGGAAGCCTTCGACATCGAGATCGGCGACTCGAGCGCGCGGCCGCGGATTCGTTCCTGGGCCACCCGCAGTCCCGTCGTGGACATCATCGCCGAGCGGATGCCCCAGACGCTTTGGGTCGTGGGACTTTCTTACGTGGTCGGCATTCTCATCGCGGTGCCCATCGGGGTGATCTCCGCGTATCGGCAGTACTCGTGGTTCGATCAGATCGGCACGTTCGTCTCGATGGTCGGCTTTTCGGTTCCTACTTTTTTCACCGGCCTGCTGGCAATCATCCTGTTCAGCGTCATGCTGCAGTGGCTGCCATCCATTTACGACACGACCCACGAAGTCACCAACCTGTCGAGCTTCTGGGTACAGGTCAAGCAGATGCTCATGCCGGTGATGGTGCTGGCGCTGTACAACGCCGCCCAGCTCAGCCGCTTCATGCGCTCGGCGATGCTCGACAACCTGAACCTCGACTATGTACGCACCGCACGCTCAAAGGGCTTGAGAGAGCGCGCCGTGCTGCTCATCCACGTGCTGCGCAACAGCATGATTCCGGTGGTGACGATGATCGCGCTCGGCGTACCGACCATCTTCAGCGGCGCCATCATCACCGAACAGATATTCCGCGTGAACGGACTCGGACAGCTCCTGATCGTCGCGATCCAGGGGGCTGACATTCCCCTGGTGCAGACGCTGACGTTCCTGTTCGCGGTGCTGATCGTGCTGTTCAACCTCATCGCCGACGTCCTTTACGGGATTCTCGATCCCCGCATTCGTTACGACTGAGCCGGAACCGATGCCCACCGAGATACCCGACACCCCCCGCGCGCACCGCTCCCTCTGGGTGGACGTCTGGCTGACCTTCCGGCAGCACACTGGCGCGCTGATCGGCGTCGGGGTCTTCGCGACCATCGTGATGGCCGTGTTCCTCGGTCCTTTCGTCCACGATGTCGACCCGCAGTACCTCGACCTCCAGGCGCGGAACCAGGGCGTTTCCCTGAGCCACCCGCTGGGTACGGACAACCTGGGCCGGGACACGCTCGCCCAGGTGTTCGCCGGCGGACGCATTTCGCTGGCCGTCGGTTTCGCCGCGATGTTCCTGTCGCTGGTCCTCGGCACCGCGGTGGGCACGCTGGCGGGTTATTTCAGGCGCCTGGACGGGCCCCTGATGCGGTTTACCGACCTTTTTCTCGCGCTGCCGCTGCTGCCGCTCCTCCTCGTCATCATCATGTTGTTCCGCGACACTCTTCGAAACGCCTTCGGGCCGGAGACGGGCATCTTCCTGCTCATCGTTTTCGTCATCGGCATCACGAGCTGGATGCAGACCGCGCGGATCGTCCGCGGCGAGGTGCTCGCCATCAAGGAACGCGAGTTCATCACCGCCGCCCGCAGCATCGGCACCCGCGAGCGGCGCATCGTCAGCCGGCACATCCTGCCGAATGCGCTGAGCCCCATCATGGTATCGGCGACCCTCGGGATCGCCAATGCCATCATCACGGAGTCCGCGCTGTCGTTCCTGGGGCTCGGATTCCCGCCCGACTTCCCCACCTGGGGCCGCCTGCTCTTCGACGGCGCGAACTTCATCTCCATCACGCCGGCGCGGGTGCTGTGGCCGGGGCTTGCCATCTCCCTGACCGTCCTCAGCGTCAACTACATCGGCGACGGCTTGCGGGATGCCCTCGATCCCAGATTGCGGGACACCTGAGGCCGCGAATTACTCGAACGCTGGCAGGACGGGCGGGAGCCCCCTGTCGGAGTTCGCTTATCATGCACGGGACGGTCGGGACGAAGGACGACATGGAGAACATCGGTCTCCTCGACGAAATGCGGCGGATGCTCGACGAGGCGCGCCGGGCGGTGGTGTTCACGGGCGCCGGGATCAGCACCGAGTCGGGCATACCCGACTTCCGCAGCCCCGGTACAGGGCTCTGGAACAGGGTCAAACCCATCGAGTTCAGCCAGTTCGTGGCCTCGGACGAAGTGCGCCAGGAGTCCTGGCGCCGCCGGTTCAGCGGGGCCCGTGAGATGGAGTCCGCGAAACCCAACAAGGGCCACCAGGCGGTCGCGAAACTCGTGGAGGAAGGCAAGGTCATCGGCGTCATCACCCAGAACGTGGACAATCTCTTCCAGGATGCCGGCATCCTGGAGGAGCAGGTGGTGGAACTGCACGGGAACGCCAGCTACGCCGCGTGCCTCACCTGCGGATGGCGCTACGAAATGGAGACCCTGAAGGCGCAGTTCAGCGAGCGGGAACGGATCGATCCCTGCAAGGTCTGCGGCGGCATCATCAAGAGCGCGACCATCTCCTTCGGCCAGGCCATGCCGGAAGACGCCATGCGCCGCGCGCGGGAATACACGGAGTCCTGCGACCTGATGCTGGCCACCGGTTCAACCCTCATCGTCTATCCGGCGGCGGGATTTCCCGAATACGCAAAACAACTCGGCGCGCGGCTCGTGATTCTGAACCGCGAAGCGACGCCGCTTGACGACATTGCCGATCTCGTCGTCCATGACGAGATCGGTCGCGCGTTGTCCTACGTCGTCGGGATAAACTGAAGCGGTAGCAATCCCGCCGCGCTCGCTCCGCGGCGTCCGATCCTCCGCCCCGTCGAAAATCTCGCGTCGTGCGCGTCCTGAGGCTTCCGAGGTCGCCATGCGCGTCAATACAAGGCGTGGCCTGCAGGGAGCATCGGGCCTGGTGCGATTTGCGGGGCTGGGACATCTACCGCACGGTGATCCCGTCCCCATTCGTGCAGTTGTTCGTCGTGTCGGACTCGCCCTCCACCGCGTCGACGCAAGCCCCGAAGTAGTAGACCCCCGGACTGCTCGGGATAACGTCGTAAGTGAACTCCGTTCCGAACGATATGTGGCAACCAGACAACGGGCCATCGTATTTGTACTCTAACCGGGTGTCATCGGTTGTGATGGTGGAATCCTCGGAACGGTAGATGCCGGTATATGCCTCGACGGACGTATCGCTCACCAGCTTGTACCCATACGCGAACCCCAGACGATCTCCCGGCACGTATGGATCGCCGGACGGCTGGGGCTTAACGCCAAAGTCCGACGCAATCACGTCGGTCGGGCCGGACGCAGTCGTGACGGCCGAGACGACCGAACAGTTATCGCCGACGTCCGTCTCGTTTCGCACGGGATCGACGCACGCGTAGTAGTGGCCAGTGCCCGCGCCCACTTTGACCAACAGAGAGCCGGGCGAAATCTCCTGCGGCGCGAGCGACGGCACCCGCGCCGTGCCGATCTCCTCGTCATTCGACGAGATCGCCGCGTCCGAGGAGCGGTAGTAGCGCAGCGTGGTCGCGGCGGCAGTCCCGGGACCTTCGTTGCGCACCGTTGTGCGGCTCCGCACCGCCAGCCGACCACATCTTTCCTCCGCCGCGGACGCCGATAGCACCAGGTTCGCCGGCTCCGGCGGCGGCTCCGGCGGCTCCGCCGGCGGTCCCGGATCCGTCACCACCACCCGAACCGACGCCGAGCAGTTGTTGGCGGCATTCGACTCCTCCGGCACCCCGTCGGCGCAACCTCCGTAATGGTAGGTGCCGGGTTCCAGCGGCGCGCGCACCGAGAGCGTCTCTCGGACATCGTCATCCGGCGCCAGCGCCATCACCGAATCCGCCCCCACTTCCGCGTCCGCATTGGAAATGACGTCGTCCGCCGACCAGTAGTAGCGCAGCGTCGTCGGCGACGCACTCCGGCCGCCCCGGTTGCCCACCGTCGCCGACAGCTCGAACTCCTCGCCGGGCGACAGCTCCGCCGGACTCGCCGACGCCGACACCCAGAGATCCGCGTCCGCCTCGGTCGCGTCCACCGCCTCCACGCGCGGCGGCGCCCCCGCCGGACGGCCCCGGCGCGACAGGTCCGACAGTGCGCCGCCGCTTCCCCCCGCCAGGCCCAGAACGTCGATCTCGACGTCCGTCTCCAGCGCCAGGCGCCAGCTCCCGGTCCCGGTTCCCAGCGCACCGGCCACCCCCGACGCCCCGCCCTCCGCCAGCGCCGACGCCGTCAGCGTCCGGGCCGACCACGGCGCCAGCGACACTTCCACAGCGCCCCCGCGCGATCCCGCGTCGTCCACGCCCGAGATACGAACCTCCGCCGGCTCGCCGCCCGCGTTCAACAGCCGCAGTTCCCCCGACCCGTCGCGCAGCAGCGCCTCGTAGCGCATCCCCGACGCCGTCTCGATCCGCGCCGTCCCTCGCAGCGGTGACAGCATCCCGGACGCCGTCTCCAGGTACGACAGCGCCTCGATCTCCGCGGCGCTCCAGAGCTCCAGCCACCAGTCGCCCTCGCCCGGCCCGGTGCTCCCCTCGAGACCCTTGTCCGCATTGCCGTGCTCCAGGTCTGCCGAGTCGAGCTCCACCGCCGAGCCGGCCCCTAGCGAGAGTCGCAGTTCCTCGTGCGCCCGGTCCGTCTCGTCGAATGCCTCGATCGACACCGGCGCCGGCGACGCCGTGCGGTTCACCACCCGGACCACGCCGCGAAGGCCGTCGTCATCCGCCGCCGAAGGGAACAGCAGCACCCGGTGGAAACCGCCGCGCGACATGCCCCCCGGCACGCTCGACAAAGTCCCTGACCCGTCCAGCAGCAGGTTGACCGCGTACGCCGAACCGCGCTCCGCCGAGAGCAGCAGCCGCCAATTGCCCTCGCCGTCCCCCAGCGAGCCCGTCAACCCCGCCGCAGAGCCGCTCTCAAGCTCCAGCGCGGTGTAGCTCCGCGCCTCCCACGGGCCCAGCTCGACCGTCGCCGAACCTCCGGCGCGGCCCGCGTCGTCGATCCCACGTACCGCCACCGCTGCCCGCCCGCCGCCCGCGTTGATCAGCCGCAGGATGCTGCGCCGCGCGTCGCCCGCCGGGTGGAACAGCGGCAGCTCCACTTCGCCGCCGGACACCAGGACCGCGTCGTGCAGCGCCGCGACGAGACCCGCCGAGCGCGCGTACGCCCTCGCCCCGATGTCCAGATCCGTCGTAAGCTCCAGGCGCCAGCCGCCCTCTCCGGAACCCGTCCCCGGCAGCCCCAGCGCCGCGTCCCCCGACTCCAGCGCCCGGGCGTCGAACTCCGCCGCCGCCTCCGCCCCCAGCGCCACGCGGCCCGCCTCCACGCGCCGGCCGGCGTCGTCCACCGCGACGATCCGCACCTCGCCCGGAAACGCCGAGCGGCTCTCGATCCGCACCAGCCCGACATGGCCCTCCGCCGACGCGGACGGAACGTGCGGCACCGTGTGGACCTCTTCCGCGCCCCAGGCGGGCACGCCGAACAGCGCCGACGCCAGCGCGAGGACCCGGGGAGCGAGCGCCCCGAAGGACAGTACAGGCGTGGCGGTCGCGCTCATGTTCCCCCTGTCGTCACCTTAGTGCCGCGTTTCGAGCCGGGCCAGGACGAAACTCCCGTCATGGACACCCTGACCATGTCCAATCGAAAACTCACCGACCAACCCGGACGGCCCGCCGAGGGACTCGTAACGCAGCCCGGCTGCGACGCGTCTCCCCCGATTGGACTTTCCTACCACCGCGAACGGCCGCGCGAGTCCGTGCGGCGCCCGAAACCCGAATCCGACGAATATGTCACCGCGCACGGCCTGCGTGGCGGGCCTCAGTCCCACCGAGAAATCCCGGTCCTCGCCCAATCCAGTCGCCTCTCCCCCCGTGCCGCGCCGCAACGCTACCGAGAGCTGCAACCCCGTCCCGTTAGACCGCGGCAGGTAGGCCGCCGATACATTGCCTCCAAACTCCTCGTAATCGTCCGCGGTGTGCCCAACGACCGCGTGCACCGCCGTTTCGAGGCGTATCCGCCTTTCCGGCGCGTCCAGCCGAGCGCCCAACGCGACCTCTGCCCCGGCACCCTGGACGCCGTCGCCCCAGTCTCGGCGGGCGAACGCCCTCGCCCATCCCACAATCCCGGCGCCGGTGGCGCACACGCCCCTTGCCTCCACGCCGACGCGCGCGCGACCGATCGACACGTCATGATTGCTCGCTGGGCCCATGGACGCTTTCGTCGAGCACCCCAAAGTCCTCGACCAGCGATACCTCCACCTTCTCTCCGCCTCGAATCAGGTGTCGTCCGCCCACCGCGCCCATCCGCATGGACAGGTCCGCGGATGTGTGGCGTCCCGAAGTGCAGCGCTTCACCACGGCCTCGCCACTGCCCGTTCCAATGGTTCCCCACAACCAACCGCGACCCACGCGTCGCCCGAGATAGGGGTGAACGCTCGCTATCTCCGTTTCCAACACCCCCTCGCCTTCGCCGCCACCTCCGCAAGCGTCCGTGGAACGGAGAAACACGTAGTCGGCATCCGTACGCCCCAAAGCGCCAGCGGCCCCGAACACCCAGTCTCCAAACCGAGTGTCCGCGCCGACCTGTACCGCTGTGAGAGATCCGTCCCTGATCTGCTCTCCGTCGCCAAAACGCCGTACGCCGCCGCGCCCCCATGCCGACCAGCTATTCATCCCGGAGGAGGACGCCGCCGAGAAGGCCGACGAAACAGGGGCCAACCGCGTCCTGTCCGGAGAGCGTAAGGGCGGCCACACTTCCCGCGCGGGGAAGCCGCCCGGATCCTCAGTCCAGTGGGGGAGCACATAGGCTGCACTCGGATCCAGAGGCACGCCTGACGCCGTCGGCGGTTCGCCGGACCGGTGGGCGGACGCACCGGTATCGGCGAACCTGCGGCCGATCGCATCCATCACGTCCGCCAGCATTACGCCTCCCGCAACGGCCAGTCCGTGCTTGATCGCCGCGATTTCCGCAGGGTCGGCGGCGACGGTGATGGTGAGTTCAAACGCGGCCTGGCTGCCCATGTTGGCGGCCGTCACGGTCACTGTCGTCGTGCCTTCTGCAACCGGCGTCAACGTAAGCACCACCCCATCCAAGCTGGCTGTCGCGACGCTCGGGTCCGGGTCCGAGACGGTGTAGGACAGATTGTCGCCGGAAAAGTGCCGCGACAGGTCGATGGTCGCCGGTGCACCGCCCACGCAGAGCATCGGGTCTGCCGGCCGGACTGTGACGGCTGCGGGCTCCTCGTCGTCGTCGATGATCGTCCCGCTGGCTTGGCCGGTGACGATGGTGGCGTTCACTGGCGACGAAAGCCTCGCCCGGAACGTCTCATCCAGCTCGTACGCCTCGTCCTCGATCGTGTCGACCACCAGGGTGGCGGTCGACACGCCCGGCGCGACCGTGAGCGTGCCGGATTCCGACCTGTAATCCGACCCTGCCGTCGCCGTTCCGTCCTCGGTGGCGTAGTTCACCGTCACTGTACGCGCCGTCGAGCCGGAGAGCTCCACCACAAACCTGACCGGTTCTCCCTCCATAGCGGAGCCCCCGTTTATCCGCAACTCTGGAAGCGGGTCATCGTCTTCGATAACGCCGACAGCGTCGGGTGTGCCGATCATCGCGTTCACGGCATTGGTCAGCAACACCGAGAGAGTCTCGTCCGGCTCGTCGGTCTCATCGTCTATCAGGGGCACGGAGACGATCTGTGTGGCTTGGTCCCCCGTGAACGTAAGCGTGCCGGATACCGGCTCGTAGTCGGCGTCGGCAGTCGCCGTACCGTCTTGCGTGGCGTAGTCCACGGTGACGGTTCTGCTGGCGGTCGTCAGGCCGGTTGCCGTCACGGCGAAGTCGAGTGTTCCGGAGGGCTCCGCCGAATTCGCACCTGCTATCGACAGGACTACGTCGTCGTCTCGAATGGTGCCGCGGGCCGGGGCGCGTGGAAGGCGTGCATTGTGAGCATTGGTCAACCTCAGCTCGAACCACTCCAGTGGTTCATGGACGTTATCGTCGATGACGCTCACCTCGACGGTCTTCGCCAGGTCGCCCGGCTCGAACGTCAGCGTTCCGGCGACGGCCCGGTAATCCGCATCCGCCACTGCCGTGCCGTCGGATGTCGCATAGTCCACCGAGATTCTCTTGCCGCTTTCCCCCCGAAGAGAAATTGCGAAAGCCAGGACACCCCCGTCCTCGGAGATGTCTGCCCCCGCCAGGGAGACCCTGACCTCGGGGTCGTTGTCGTTTATCGGAATCACGACGTAATCGAATTCCAGATCCACCGGAGACTGGGGGTCGAGTTTGACGGCGAATGCCTCCTGGAACTCGTCAAGCGTGTCGTCGATCGTGGCGAAGGTCGCGGGCGAGGACACCAGTTCGCCGACCTTGATCGTCATGGTTCCTTCCGCGCTCGGGTAGTCCACGTCGGCGGTCGCCGAAATCGGCATCGTGCTGTATCGGAATTCGAGATTCGTCTCCGCAGCGACGGGCTCGCCCTCGGCGTCGACATGGTGAACGACAATACGCTGCCGTGTGCCCTCCACCACGGGAGGAACGCATCCCACTGTCGCTCCAGCCGGAGGATCTTCCCACCCGCACTCACTGTCCGCGACCGCGACAGCCGCTTCGCGCCATTTCGGTACGCCAGCGTCATCCGATACAACGGACACATAGAAGACGCCAGGTTTGACCGGTTCGCGCGACGGCACCTCGGCATGGCAGATGGCCGCCAGCAGCACCAGAACGCACCCTGTCCCCGCCCCATTGCGCGGAACTATTCGCGACACGCGCTTGCCCTCACTTATGTCATTCGTGAATCCGCTCGACAGGCCGCCGTGCCGTCCGGATCAGTCAAACAACTTTCGCAATCAAGACGCGAAAGAGCGTAGCAAGCACTACATAAAATTTACGTGTGGAAGCTCACCAAAAGAATATTTTTTACATAAACAAAGGACGTCAAGTCAGTAAGATCCACGCGTGATGCCTCAAGAAGCATTTCAGGCGCGCGAACACCGCCGATCCCTTCGGGAAAAGGGAACGCATCTGAGAGACCATTCCGCTTCCGCCAGCCAATGGCGGAAGACGCCATCCGGCGCGGGGAACCTACTCCGTTATGTCCGGCTCCAGCGGTTTCTCCAGTTCGCGCCAGTCGATATCGCCGTCGGTCGCCAGGTTCTCGAAATCCATCACGCCCATTTCCTCGAACTTCGGGCGGATGCGATCGGTCAGGAGGCCTATGCGCTTGAGATTGGGTATCACCCGCTCGTAGAGCCGCGTCTGGAAATCGGCGTTGATGCCGCGCTCGACCAGCACCCGTTTTGCCTCGTCGGCGTCCCAGCCGAAGTAACGGAAGACATCGGTGGCGATCAAGCGGTCGCGGCTGACGACGCAGGCTTCGTACGCGAACCGCGCCCGATCCTCCCGTTCCTGTTCCGACAGCGTCTCGATGTACTCTTCGAGGTAGTTGACGCCAAACGTGACGTGACGCGCCTCGTCACGGATGACGAGGTACAGAAGTTCCTTCAGCACGGGGTCGCTGGTGTCGTTTCGGGCCGTGTGAAACGCGGCAAGCGCCAGCCCTTCCAGGATGATCTGCATGCCGATGAATTTCAGGTCCCAGCGTTCGTCCGTGAGTATCTTGTCCAGCAGATCCTTCAGGCCCCGCGTGACCGGATACCGGAATCCCACCTTGGTCTTCAGAAATCGATTGAACACCTCGACATGGCGGGCCTCGTCGAACGTCTGTGACGCGGCGTATAGCTTCGCGTTGAAGGTCGGCGCACTGGACGCGAGCTGCGATGCGACGAGCAACGCGCCCTGCTCGCCGTGGAGGAACTGCGACAGGGACCAGGACTGGTTCTGGAAGAAGTACTCGCACCTGCGTTCAACGGACATCGCATCCCACGGCGGATAGCCGTTCCAGGGATTTTCTTCCAGCCACGACTCGATCTGCTCCTCGCCCCACGGTTGGGCGTCCTGCCAATCGGGGGTCTGGTCCCAGTGAATATCGAGGCTCGCGTTCCAGTTAAGGCGTTTGCCGAGTTCGTAGAGTTTGCGTATGCGATCTTCGGCGACGCGATAGTCCCAGTTGTAGCTGCATGTAAGGGGCGTCCTGAATATCTCGGCGACATGCTCGACCTCCTCGGGGCTCATCGCCTCCGTCGGGCCGCTCGCCGTAGATGCAACGCTGTCGGCACCGTTTTGCGCGACCCGGTTCGAGCGCCTGAACCGGGTAATCGAGCGGGGCGCGTCCTTTACACGGGTGATCAACATTCCTTCACTTCCATTATCCCGTCGTGATTCGCACAGTAGCATAGTTACTGGCGCCCTTGCGCCAATATATCGACCCCCTCAGGCGGGATTTCGTTCCCCCGGGGAGTGCCATTTCGGAGGGATCAGATGCACCATGTGGCCGAGACCATTTCGAGGCTCATGCCGGCCTGGCGCGCGGAGCGCATTGAGCGCATCACCTACCTCACGGGCGGCTACGCCAACGACAACTACCGGTTTGAATATTCAGGCCAGGCGTTCGTTGTCCGTGTCGTCAACGGGCCCGCAGTACCGCGCGACGCCGAGATGCGCTACCTGGAGCTGCCAATCGCCCCGCGAGTGGTCGCCGCGGACCGTGTCAGTGGCGACCTGATCACGCGCTGGGTCGACGGCACCCTTCTGGCCGAGAACCCCGTCGAACCCGCGGAGGCGGCAATGTACCTCAAGGAACTGCACGCCACCGTTCCGCGCGGCATTCGCCGGTATGACCCGGTTCGGACCGTTCGCGACTACGCGCGCGATGCGCCGGTCTCCAGGGTCGCCGCCATCGCACTGAAACGGCTCGACTTGCCCAACGAAGCGACAGCGGGTTGCCACAACGACCTCAACCCCTGGAACGTGTTGCGTTGCGGCGAATCCTGGCGGACGCTCGACTGGGAGTTTGCCGGCGACAACGACCCGCTGTTCGACCTCGTGGGCCTCGCCTACGGCATGTCGTACAGTGACGAAGCCCTCGACGCGCTGGTCGGTGATTACTACCGGGACCGGCCGGGAGACCAACGCCTCCTGGACATGCGCATCCTGTACCTGCTCCGGGAACACACCTGGGCGGTACGGCAGCTGCGCCTGGGCAACACCCACGCCGGGGTAGCCGCACAGGTAGGCACAACCGAACAGGAACTCGCGCGCCTGCTGGCGAGCCGCCGTCCATAGCGGAGAGCTCAGTCGACCGGGGCCGCGATTCCCTGACGCCTCAACGCGGCAAGCGCCGACCGCAGTCGCGCACCGTCCGTCCCGCCTACCATGCCGAACCCCGCCCCGCGTTCCTCGAGGACACCCCGGTAAACACTGAAGAGCCGTTCGCGATCGAATTGCGCTTCGCGTAACGGATCGGGCTCCCAGTCCAGGTCCGGGCGCGCGAGCAGATAGGCCCGGGCGGGTTGCGCGCAGAGCGCCGAGTCGACCCAGTCCGGCACCGAAGCGAATCTCTCCTGCCACCAGACCCGGATCACAAGCATGTCGGTGTCCAGCACCAGCACGGATGGTTCGTCGTCCAGCGCCCTTTCTTCGAGCGCCATCTGGCCCCTGGCGATCGCTTCGAGATCAGTCTCGTCGTAGTCCGGCCGGCCGGCCAGGTACGCGCGCGCGTATTCCTCCACCCAGGGCGCGCCGAACCGCTCCGCCAATGCGCGCGCGAGGGTCGTCTTGCCACAGCTTTCGGGACCGACGATGGAGATGATCTGCGTCACCGTTCCAGTGTAGATCAGGGGGCACCAGTCTGCGCGGGCGTGGGTCGATGGGCCGGTGACTTGGTAAAATCCCGCCCGAGCCGCATTCAGGTGCTGCATGACCAAGACCATCGCCATCGTCGAGGACGATCCCGACCAGCGTGCCAACTACGTGGACGCGATCACTGGGAAGGGTTACGAAGTCACCGAGTACGACAGCCGGGGGACAGCCCTGGCCGGGTTCGAGCGGCAGCTTCCCGACCTCGTGATTCTCGACATCGTGCTCGGCAACGAAGTCGACGCCGGCTTCCAGCTTTGCCGTGACCTGCTTGCGCGCGCGCCGTCGCTACCGGTCATCTTCCTCACCGAGCGGATCGACGAGATCGACAAGATCTCTGGCTTGCGGCTCGGTGCCTGGGACTACCTCCCGAAGCCCATATCCCTCGACTACCTTGCCGAGCGCATTTCCTCGCTGCTGCGCATCGACGAGGTTCGGACGACGAACCAGGCGAACAGTTCGGACCGAAGCCGGCAGGTGGGGGAACTCGACCTCAACCAGGAAGCCCTGCTCGTCTCCTGGAAAGGACAGCGCATCAACCTCTCGGGCACGGAATTCCGCATGCTGGCGATGCTGGTTCGCCGGCCGGGCCACGCCGTAAGCTACGAAACGCTGATGGATGCCACCATGCAGAGCTTCGTGACCAACAACACAATCAACACCCACATGCGGAACATCCGCAGGAAATTCCGGGAAGTCGATCCGCAGTTCGCCTGCATCAAGAGCGAGTACGGTTTCGGCTACCGCTGGTCGGTGACATGAAGATCGGTTCCAGGATCCGGGGTCCCCGCCTGCGCACCAAGCTGCTGCTGCTGGCGCTGGGCGTCCTGGCGCTGCCTTACATTTCCTATCTTCAACTGGTGGAGATGGAACGCTTCCTCATCCAGGGCCAGTCCCATGCGCAGCGGCTCACCGCCGAGGGCATCTCGACGCTGTTCAATGACCGTGCGGATCTGTTCAACGACCTTCCCGTAAGCCTTGAGGACTACCAATCGCTGTTCGCGCATCCCATTCAGGGCCCCGTGCGCCTCGATGGAAGGATCGACGACTGGGGCGAAGTGGAAACGCGAATGGAACGATTCGGCGCGGAGGACGGCGAGGCGCGCGACGGCAGCTTCAATCTCGTACTCGGCGAGCAGGGCGGCTTTCTCTACGGATTCATGAAGATCCGCGACGATTCGCGAATGTATCGCGAACCTTCGTCGCTGCGACTCGACAACGCAGACCACGTGCGGCTGAGTTTCATCCGCACCGACGGCGAAGAGGGGCGCACAGCGATTACCCTTCCCCGCCCTGGCGTCACGACAGCGTATCGAATGCAGGAAGACTGGCGCTATGCCGAAACTGGCGCACCGGAAAAGCAGATTCCAGGTCACCTGGTGGAAACCGACCGGGGATACAACATCGAGTTTCGGCTTCCCCTGTCGCTACTCGGATCGCGAAGATACTTCGGCGTCGCGTTCGCGGATGTGGATTCGCCAACGCGCGAGGTGCGCGCCATAACCCAAACGCTCCCGACCGCCGACAAGGAAGGTTTCAACCTGGTAATCCTGCGTTCGCCGGAATTGCTGAAGGTCATCGAGGGCCTCGGATATTCGGGCTCGCGCATCCTGGTCATAGATCCCCAGCGCAGGGTGCGCGCGGAGACCGGAACCCAGCTCATTGCCAGCAACCCGCAGCGCGAAGCCGACTGGGTGTACCAGGTCGGCCAGTGGATTCGAAGATTCTCGTCGACGGTACCGGAAGGGGGAACTGTCGACGAGATCATCGACAACTCGCTCGCCGGCGAGCCAATCGCACAGCCACGCACGCTGGAAAACGGCATCGAGGTCATCACGGCGGCGTATCCCATCGTTTCGAAGGACGGCATCCTCGGCACCGTGCTGGTCGAGCAGAACATGGACGAGATCCTCGCCTTCCAGTACGAAGCGATCGAACGCGTGATGCTCGTCTCCGCGCTGATCCTGCTGTTCGTATTCCTGGCGCTGTTCGCCTTCTCTGCCCGGCTTGCGTGGCGCATACGGAACCTGCGCCGCGAAGCGGCGGCGGCGATCGACGAGTACGGGCGCCTGCGAACGTTGTCGCTGAAGGCAGAACAGGGCGCGGGCGACGAGATCGGGGACCTGTCGCGCAGCGTATCCAACGTCCTTACGCGCCTGCACCAGCACAACACGTTCCTTGAGAACATGCCACGCACGCTGCGCCACGAGATCAACAATCCGCTCAATACGCTCAGCACTTCGCTGCAACACCTGGAGCACGAGAGCCCGTCAGCTGCTGCCAAGTACCTGGCAAGCGCCAAACGCGGGGTCATGCTGATAGGCTCCATCGTGCAGAACCTTGCCGACGCCGCGAACCTCGAGGAGTCCCTGCAGGCAGAGGAACTCGAAGTCATAGACATGCAGCAGTTCCTCGAGCGCTACGTCGCCAACCTGAAGACGACCCAAAAACACCGGGAAATCGTATTCCGGGGCATCTCCCACCCGGTGCTCGCCCGGATCGCCGACTTCAGGGTCGAGCAACTCCTGGACAAGATCATCGACAACGCCATCGACTTCCACCACCCCGGGAGCCCCATCAAGGTCCAGTTGGACGACTACGGAGACTCGCTGCAGATCACGGTGGCGAATCGGGGACCCGTGCTGCCCCTGATCGACGGCGAGGCCTTGTTCGAGTCCATGGTCAGTCACCGGGGACCGCAGAGCCGACTGCATTTCGGCCTGGGTCTTTACGTCGTGCGCGTCATCGCCGAATACCACGGCGGAAGCGTGCGCGCCGCCAACCTGGCCGATAGCTCCGGCGTCGCCATCATGGTGCGGCTGCCGCGCCTTTCATCCGTTGCCGCGAACGAGGAACTGCAGGCCGCGCGGTCGGGTTAGTGCTCCGCGCCGCCACACGGCGCGTAGTACCGATCAGGCGGAAAACTGGCGACCCGGCTCGTCTCTCATTGCCAGATCCCGTTAGAAGCATCCCTGCGGCTATGGTAGTCGGCACGAATACAAGTCATACCTGCCGCCCGATGATCGTAGTAGCGTTTCTCCCTTTACCCCGGGGAAGCCGATCCAATGCCCAGATCCATTCTGTGGGTGGTAACTTTCATCGTCATTCTTTCAATCCAGGCGCATGCACAAACTCCACGAATCACCAACGATGCCAGCGGGTTCGCCTGCTTTAGTGTTTCCGACCTAAGGGCGGTGCATTCGGCGCTCGGCTTCTACGACTTCGCCACAGTTGAGCGGCTTCAAACGCAAAAGAAGTGCTTTTTCATGCAAAAAGCCTGGAGGCTCCGGATCGAGGAAGAACAGGTCTTGCGTGGCACTGATGTGAAGATCGTCAAGGTCCGCCTGGTAACGGATGCAGACATTCGTTTTGCCTGGTCCTTGCTCAAGAACTTCGACTTCGCAGGGGATGGGGATCGTCTACGGGGATGACAACCATCGCGAATCGCGAGTGGATTCCCTACAGAGCGCCAGCGTCCCCCGACAGCTCCTTGACGATTTCTCCCACCACCTGCTTGGCATCGCCGAACAGCATCCACGTCTTGTCGTCAAAATAGAGTGCGTTCTCGATACCGGCGAAACCGGGGTTCATGGAGCGCTTGATGGCAAAGATCGTCCGCGCCTTGCGCGCCTCGATGATCGGCATTCCGTAGATGGGACTTGAGTCGTCCAGGGCGGCTGCCGGGTTCACGACGTCGTTCGCCCCGATCACCAGGGCGACGTCGCACTGGGGCATATCCCGGTTGACGTCGTCCATTTCCACCAGGTCCCCGTAGGGCACGTCGGCCTCCGCAAGCAGCACGTTCATGTGGCCGGGCATCCGTCCCGCCACCGGGTGAATGGCGAAGCGCACCGTGACGCCCCGTTTCTTCAGGTGGTCGTAGAGTTCCCGGACGCGGTGCTGTGCCTGGGCCACAGCCATCCCGTAGCCCGGGATGATCACGACGTTGCTGGCCTGCTCCATGATCAGGGCCGCGCTCTGCGGCGTATCCGCCTTGTACTCGCCCTGCTCGCCTCCCTCCTGCGCCGCGGTTTGCCCCGCTGAACCAAAGGCCCCGAACAGCACGTTCAGATACGACCGGTTCATCGCCCTGCACATGATGATCGACAGGATCAGGCCGCTTGCCCCGTCCAGCGCGCCGGCGGTGATCAGCAGGTTGTTCTCGAGCACGAAACCCATCGCCACGGCGGCGAGTCCCGCGTAGGAGTTGAGGATGGCGATGACCGTTGGCATGTCGGCGCCGCCTATCGGCACGATCAGGAGAACGCCGAACATGAGGGCGATGACAATGACGACCGGAAAGAGATAGGCGGCCTCCGGCGTAGCCGGATTGAGCGCGAGCCATGTGCCGATCCCGACCGCGACGAGCAGCAATGCGATATTGAACACGTTTTGCAGCGGATAGGTGACAGGCCTTTGCGGAATCCATTTGAGTTCCTGCAGCTTGCCGGCGGCGAAAAGGCTGCCGGTGAAGGTGATGCAACCAAGGATGACCTCGGCGATGATCGCGACCATGCGGAAGGTGGTGAGTTCTTCCGGGCCTTCGGACAGCCAGAGGTAGTACTTGCCCGTGCCGACGAGCGCTGCCGCGAGACCGCCGAACGCGTGCGACAGGGCCGTCCGCTGCGGCGCCGCCGTGAGGGCGACGCGTGACAGCGGGTAGCCGACCGCAATCCCCAGCACGACCGCGAGCACCATCCAGCCGTGGTTGACCACGAACGGCTGCGCCCAGGTGGCCGCCACGCCCAGGAACATGGCCGCGGCACCCGCCGCCACACCCCTGCGCGCCGTCCTCGGATCGTTCATCCAATGCAGCGAAAAGATGAACAGCGCGGTCGCCGCGAGGTAGAAGAGCTCTACGTAACCCGGGCTCATTCGGATCTGTCCCGCTTGAACATCTTCAGCATGCGGTCGGTGATCAGGAACCCGCTGACGATGTTGGTGACCGAAGCGAACAGCGCGATGCCCCCGAGCAGGCGGATCTCGGGCGGATAGTCCGGCCCCGCAATGAGGATCGCGCCCACGACGGCGACCGCCGAGATCGCGTTCGTCAGGGACATCAACGGCGTATGCAGCAGTCGCGAGACGCGCCGGATGACGCCGAGCCCGATGAACGTGGAGAGCAGGAAGACGAATACCATGGGCCAGTAGTCGGTCTCGCCTGCCGCGTGTCCGGACGCTTCCGCCACGGTCACAGGGTCGGACCATACGACGACAGCAAGGCCCAGCACGCCGACGGCTACGGACAGGATGGTGATGACGCGCTGCGGCAGGTAACGGCGACGTTTCATGCCTCGGCGCCCTTCGGCATCGCATCGATCGCGTCGCGGGTGCCCTCGTGCACGATATCGTGGTCTTTCGCGATCAGGCATCCAGCCTGGATCTCGTCTTCGGTGTCGATTCCGAAGGTGCCGTCGTTGGAAAACGTCTCGATGAAATGGGTCACGTTGCGCGAGAACAGCAGGCTCGCGTGCTCGGGCATGGTCGCCGGAAGGTTCAGCGGGGCGATGACCCGTACGCCGTCCACGTCTACGGTCTCTCCCGGCACCGAGACCTCGCAGTTGCCCCCGCCGTCGGCTGCGAGATCGACGATCACGGAGCCCGGACGCATCGACCGGACCATCTCCTCCGTGAGGATCTTCGGCGCGAAGACGCCCCCGATCAGCGCCGTCGTGATCACGACATCCGATCTCGCCACTTCATCGACCAGCATGCCACGCTGGCGCTCTCGATCCTCCGGCGTGAGTTCCTTCGCATAGCCGCCGCCGGCAGAGGCTTCTTCCTCCAGCTCGATGCCGACGTACCTGGCGCCTACGCTCTCGATCTGCTCCTTGACTTCCGGCCGCACATCGGTCGCCGTCACCATCGCGCCCAGGCGCTTGGCGGTGGCAAGGGCCTGGAGGCCGGCGACCGCGGCGCCGATGACGAAGACCCTGGCGGGAAAGACCGTGCCGGCCGCCGAACTCAGCATGGGCAGGTACCTGGGAAGTTCCGCAGCGGCGAGCAACACCCCCTTGTATCCGCTGATGCTGCTCATGGACGACAGCGTGTCCATCGCCTGGGCGCGCGTTGTGCGGGGTATCGCATCGGTGGAGAAGGCCGTGGCGCCGCTCCTGGCGAGGGCCTGCATTTCCAGCGGATACCGCAACGGCATGAGCGACCCCACCACGATCGTGGACGGATTGATCCAGTCCATTTCGGAGCGGCCCTTGAAGTTTGACGGGGGATTCACTTTCAGCAGGATGTTCGCGGACTGAACCAGGGCCCGGGGATCGGTTTCGATATCCGCACCCAACGCCTGGTAGGCCTCATCAGCGTATCCGGCGGCTGCGCCGGCGCCCGATTCGATGCCCATGTCGAACCCGGCCCGGACCAGCTTTTCGCAGGACTCCGGAACCAGCGCAACACGACGCTCCTGCGGGTGGCATTCCCGCACTACGGCGATCTTCACTCGCTTCCCTCTTGAATGGCGCCTCTGATCGAGACGCCCTATTCACACTAACGGAACACGGGGGATTCAACAAACAGTTTGGCGTCGGGATTGCGTCGCAGTCCGACCAGGTTCCGGATCGACCTGTCAGTCAGTCTCCAGGCTATAGGTGGCATCCAAGGAGACTTCGCCGTCGCAATGCACTTCGCCCCGCTCGACCATGTAGATCATCGCGGCAAAGACGCTACGCGCCGCCGCCGGGTACATGAATTCCGGCAATGCGGCGTACATGATCGGTACCATCTCCGTGATTTTACGGATATTCCTGGCGAGACAGGCTCGAATCTCGGCCTCCCGTTCGAGGCGATGCGCTATGAACGCCTCGACATGCGGTCCCGGTCGCGTGATCGCCGGCCCATGGGTGGGCCAATAGACGGCGTCGTCGCGTTCGAGCAGAACGCGCAGGCTCCCCATGTAGCTCTGCATGTCGCCATCCGGCGGCGAGACGATGCTGGTGGACCAGCCCATCACATGGTCACCCGTGAAGAGTGTCCGCTCCTCCCGCAGCTGATAGCAGATGTGGTTCGACGTGTGTCCGGGCGTATACACGCACTCGACCGACCAGCCATCGCCTTCGATCACCTCGCCGTCAACGACCCGGAAATCCGGCGAGAAGTCCATGTCTCCACCCTCCTCCACCGGCACGCCCTGCTCGATCTTTCCCGCGCCGTGCGGTCCGTATCCGTAGGTGGGCGCGTCCGTCGCCTCGCGCAACAATCGGCATCCGGGCGAATGGTCCATGTGCGTATGCGTCACCAGCATGTGCGTGATGCGTTCTCCTTCGGTTGCGGCGACGATGGCGTCGATATGCGCCGGGTCAGGGGGGCCCGGGTCGATGACCGCCACGTTGCCCCGCCCCAGGATGTAAGTGCCGGTGCCGTAAAGCGTGAACGGTCCGGGGTTGTTGGCGATGACACGCCGAATGTTCGCCGACAACTCGGCGACTTCGCCATATTCGAACTGCAGTACCCGGCGGAACGGGATCTCTACCGCCATTACTCGTTGGCAGCCGCCGGAGCCGCTGCCTCTTCCGGTTCGGCGCTCTCCGCCGCCTGGTTCAACATGTCCAGCCGCCAGCCGCGCCACATGGTTCGCAAGATCTCTGCCTTTTCCGAAATGATCGTCACTACGGGACCGTCCCCTCCGCTGCCGATCGCTTGCACTGTAACGTTGTACACCGCGTCGGTCGGGATACCCTCGAAGACGCACCATGTCTGTTCGGCAGGGACGTCACAGGTGAGGGTTTCCCCCCCATCCACGGGCGTGGCGACGACACGGTAACCGGTGATGCCCGCACGCGGCATGGCGCCCCAACCAACGGTCAGGACGTTCTCATCGATCTCCGCAAAGACGCTCGGTGGAGGCGTTACCGGCGTCCCGTTCGCGTGAACCAGATACGGCCCGACGGAATCGCGACCCGTACTGCGACTGGACACCTCAACGTAGTAGACGCCAGGTTCCAGGACGCGTTCGATGCGGAAGTTCTTGTCGTCGCCTTCGTCTTCGCTGGCCGTCAGTTCTCTTCCCACCTCATCGAGCAGGCGCCCATAAGGATCGAATGGGCTGGCGGTGAACACCGTGACCTTCGTCCGGTACCCGATTTCGAGGCGGAAATAGTCCTTGTCGTAAGAAGGATTGAGCAGCCCTCTTGCCGCGCTCCCGAGAGCCAGGGACGTAGCCTTGTCCGGCGTGTCTCCATGGAGATCGAAGAGCACGACAAAAACGCCGCGACTCAAGAGACTGGGGATGTGCCGGTTGAGCGAACCATCGTTCAGCGGATTGCGCCGAAGGTCCACAAACCCCAGGCTCGGAAGATCGACCAGCGGAGAGACATCCGTGATCGCGTTGTCGGGGAGAATCAGTGTGCGCAGACTAAACGCAGCTTCAAGTCCTGACAGGTCGACGATCCGGGCATCCGATGCTTGCAGGTAGTTCAACTTGACAATATCGGCGGAGGTGAGTGTCACGCCCTGCGCCCTGCCCAACGTTTGTTTCACCACGACTCGAAGGTTGCTGTCCGGAATACTGACCTCGACATTCTCGATGAGGCCGATCGAGTACTGGCCCGTCCGGCCGTATACCAGGCTCACTTCCACGTAATAGGTGCCGGGATCAAGCCGGCGCTGGATGAAAAAGTTGAAGAAGCCGGCACCGCCATCGTCGCTGACTGCAAGCTCGTTACCCGCAGCATCAAGCAGGCGACCCTCGGTATCGAGGATCCCCGCAGAGAAGATCACCACATCAGTGGAGCTGACCAACTCGAAACGGAGGTAGTCCTTGTCGAAAGCGGGGTTGAGTTCGTCGGACACGACATCGCCAAGACGCAGCGCGGTGGCCGTCTCCAGGGTGTCCCCGTGCGCGTCGTCCAGGGCCACATTAACCCCCTGCTCCCGGAGCGCGGGAACGTGGACGCGAGTGGATTCGCGGTTCAGCGGATTGCGCCGCAGGTCCAATACGTACAGTTGAGGCATCTCCGCCTCCGCCAGCGACGAGACGTCGACGATCAGGTTATCGGCCAGATAGAGCTCGAGCACGTACGTCACGCCAGCGAGCGGCGAGGCATCGACGATCTCGTTCTCCCGGAGATCCAGCCAAATGAGGTGAGGCAGGCGACCAAGCGGTGTGACATCGACGATCCTGTTTCCGCGAAGGTACAACCCTTCCAGCCTGTTCTGGCCGCCAAGCGACGAAACGTCCACGATCTCGTTTCGCTCAAGCCACAAGTACTGCAGATCGGCGAGGCCCGCAAGCGGCGCGATGTCGACGATCATGTTGTGCTGGAGACGGAGCACCTTCAGTTTCGTCAGATCCTCGAGGGGCGATATGTCGACAATCGCGTTGTGGGAGAGATCCAACTGGGTCAGATTGACCAGGCCAGCGAGGGGTGAGATGTCCTCGATCCGGTTCTCGGACAGAACCAGATTGGTAAGGCCGGTGGCGAACTCCAGCCCCTTGAGATTGGTGATCCCCTCGCGGAAAGCCTCCAGGCTGTTGAGCGAAGCCATCTCGACCGAGGTGATGATCGAACTGGGAACCTTACGAAGCGATTCCTTGACCATTGCTTCGAGCCTGGCGTCGAGGAACTTGACCCGCTCGGCAGTGGCGATCCAGTAGTCGCTTTCCGTCTCGCAGGTGATCTTGAAATAGTAGGCGCCCGGAGCCAGCACTTCCCGCAGCACCAGTCGCTCGTCATCGGTTGCCCGTTGCAGCAATCTGCCCGACTCATCCCTCAGCTCGACGGTGCATCGCTCTTCGAATCCCACAGTAATGACTGCATCCTTCGTGACCGTGACGTCCAACTGGAAGTGGTCCTCATCGTAGTACGGGCGGATCGCGCCGAATACCGCTTCCGAAAAGACGAATACCGTCGCCGCCTCGCGCGTGTTCCCATGGTCGTCTTCGAACCACACCGTGACGCCGCTGTCCCGAAGGTCGCGCAAGTGAAGGTCAATCGACTGTTCGTTCAGGGGGTTGTTGCGAACGTCCAGCGTGTGCAGGGAAGGAATCTCCAGTAGCGGCGAGATATCGATGATCTCGTTGCCGCCAAGTTCCAGGTGCCACAGCGTGGGCAGATCCGTCAGCGGCGAGACATCGACGATCCGGTTGTCTTCGAGGTTCAGGGACCGCAGTTCTGCCAGCTCCGAAACGGCCGAAATGTCCACGATATTGTTGCGCGAGAGATCGAGGTCGCGCAGGTTGGTCAGGCTGGCGAGAGCGGAGATGTCCCGGAGCCCGTTGCCAGCCAGATTCAGCAACGCCAGGCCGCGCAGGCGCGACAACGGGGAAAGATCGGCGATCAGGTTGTCGTTGAGGGTCAACTCCCACAGACCGGACAATCCCGCAAGAGGAGCGAGGTTCGCGATTCGGTTATTGGCAAGGAGCAACTGCTCCAGATCGGTAAGTTCCGCGAGCGGCGACAGGTCGCTGATGGCATTTTGGGCCAGGTTCAGGTACGTCAGCCTGATGGCGAAGTCGAGGCCGGTCAGATCGACGATGCCTCCGACGGCCCGCAGTCGCGTGAGGGTGGCCATGTCGGCTGAAGTGATCGCTTCCCCGGGCGCCTTGCGAAACAGCCGCTCGATGTCGCTACGAAGATTCACATCGGGGATGTCAACGTCGACCACCTCCAATGCCGTGATCGAATAGTCGTACGAGATGTACACGTTGGTGGCAGTGAACTCTAGACTGACTTCCACAAAGTAAACGCCCGGTACGAGCCGGCGCTGGATGAGGATATGGCCGCGCGTCTCATCGTCATTGCCGTGCGCAATCTCGACACCCTCCGCATCGAGCAAACGGACCATGGCCCGGGCGCCATCAGCGACGCCGCCTACGACGACCGCTATCTCCGTTCCTTCGCTGATTTCGAACCGGAAATAATCCTCATCGTAGTAAGGGCTAATCTCGCCCCGCAGCGTGTCACCAACGGCAATATCTGTCGCCCTCTGTCGAGAGTCCCCGTGACTGTCATCGAGTCCCGCAACGACTACGCCTTTGGCTTCCAGGGCCGGGATATGGATGTCGGTGGACTCCGCATTCAATGGATTGTTTCCGACGTTCAACTGTTTCAGATTGGTCAGCTCCGTCAACGGCGAGATGTCCTCGATCTCGTTGCCGCCGAGATGCAGCACTTGCAGGTTGGTCAGGTCTTTCAGTGCGGAGATGTCCGCAATCCGGTTGTCCTGGAGATTCAGGTGCGTCAGGGACATGAGGTCAGAAAGGACAGAAATATCCGCGATGTCATTGCTGGCGAGGGTCAACACCTCGAGATCTTCCAAACCCGAAAGCGGCGACAGATCGACGATATCGTGGTTAATGAGTACCAGTCGTTTCAGGCTGGTCAGGCCCGACAGGGGAGACAGGTCCTCGATCTCGCCGTCGGTAAGGCGGAGCGCGGTGAGGTTCGTGGCGAACTCGAGACCCGTCAAGTCCGTGACACCAATCCTGAATACCGTCAGTTCCGTCAGCGTCGCCAGTTCGGCGGAGGAGATGGCTTCCCCCGGCCGCTTGAACAGGGCCTGCTCCATCGCCGCGCGAAGTACGGAGTCCGGGACGTCGGCATCGATTGCGCCCGCCGCCGCATGCAACCGGTAAAAGCGTTCGCCCCGGGGAGCGCCTACCACCACGTAGTACACGCCCGGGACGAGATGCCGGCGAATGAGGAAGTTCGCGCTGTCACCCTCGACGTTGTCTTGCGCGAGTTCCATTCCATCGTGGTCGAGCAGCCGACCATCCGTGTTTGAGACGCCTGTCGTGAAAATATCGACGCTTGACGCCGTTTCGATCTCCAGGCGAAAGTAATCCTCGTCAAAATATGCATTGATCTTGCCGGGGACAACTTCGTCCAGAACGATGGGGGTCGCCGTCGCAGGTGAGTCGCCATGATCGTCGCCGAGCGCCAGGACCTCGACGCCCTTTGCTTCAAGGGCCGGTATGTGAACGTCGATCGACTCGGCACTCAACGGGTTGTTCCGGACATCGAGTCGCCGGAGGTTGGCCAGATTCGTCAAGGCCGAGATGTCCTCGATATTGTTGGCGCCAAGACTCAGCCCGGTCAGCCCGGCGAGATTCGCCAAAGGCTCGACATTGGATATCTCGTTGTCCGACAGCGACAAGCCCGTCAAGCGCGGCAGATCCCCAAGGGGCGAGACATCCGTGATTCGATTCCTGGAAAGAGACAGTCGGGCCAGGCTCGTCAGACCCGCCAACGGCGAGGTATCGGTGACGGCGTTGTCGAACAGGACCAGGGATTGAAGGTTGGTCAAGCGAGAAAGTGCGGCAAGGTCCGATATCTCGTTCTCCCGGAGCCACAGGTGGTCCTTGAGGGAGATCGCGTACTCGAGACCGGTCAAATCACGGATTTGTCTATCGGTGGCGCTAAAACTCTGAAAAAAAGCCGCCATTTCCCCCGAGGTGATCGTCTCCCCCGACGCCTTGGCCAGGTATTGCTCAATAGACGCACGGAGATTCGGATCCGGAATGTCAACGGCAACGTCCACCACGGCCCCGACGAGGTAGTCGTCCTCTCCCGACCCGCGGAGTTCCAGAAAATACAAGCCCGGGTCGAGATGACGTCGCATGAGAAATGCGGTGTAGTAGTTCACGCCCCCCGATTCGAGTTCCGTACCCGACTCGTCCAGCAACCGAGCTCGGAAATAGTCCCCCGTGGCGAATATGCCCACATCGACCGCTTCGCCGACTTCGAAGCGAAAGTAGTCGACATCGTAGGGCGGGTCGATTTTGCCCGCCGCGGTGGCGCCCAGAACAAAAGGAGTCGCGGTCGACAGTTGATTCCCATGGTCGTCATGAAACAGCACCACGATCCCCCTCTCCCGAAGGTCCGTAATGTGGGTCTCCGCAGACTGGTCATCCAGAGGGTTGCCCTGCAAGTTCAGCCACTCCAGGTCCGCAAGGGTGATCAGAGGAGCGATATCGACGATGTCGTTACCGCCCAGGTCCAATTCGGCAAGGCTCGCCAGATCACCCAGCCATGCCACCTCCGAGATCCGGTTGCCGTGAAGAAACAGTCGTGTCAGAGCGGTCAGGTCAGCTAAGGGCGAGGCATCCTCGATGTGATTGCTGCGCAGGTCGAGTTCCGTCAGTTTGGTCAAGCCCGCCAGAAGAGAGATGTCGTCAATTCTGTTGCCCCCCAGATTCAGGCTCGTGAGACTCGTTGCGAACTCAAGACCCGAAAGCGACTCGATGCCATGACCGATCCCGGTTAGCTGCGTCAGGCTGGCCATCTCTGCCTCGGTGATTGCTTCATCCGTCCTCTTGCCCAGGGCGGACCCGACAACGTTGCGGAGGCCTATGTCCGGTATATCGACTTCCGCGTCAGCGCTGCCGTCCTGTCCCCGTGCCAAGGGAGCCATGGCCAGGAACGCCCAGAAAAGGAGGATCGGCACTCCCGGTGTCCGCCAGCGAAATCGGCTGCGATGATCGCCCGCTCGCGCACCGTTCGTGATCAGCTTTCCCGCCACGGGGGTCAATCTGCCCTCCGGGTTGCGCGCATGGATCTTCACCTCAAAGATGGTGCCACGAAATGTCACTTCCATGGAAAAACGGTACCCGGGAGCGACAGAGACGGATATCGTTGTTCCGTGGACGACGAGCAGGGTTGGGGCGGAGCCTTCAGCCGGGGAGCGCGAGGGGATACCCCTCGCAACGAACAGGCCGACGCCAACAGGCACCAGCTGTGGGGCATGTAATCGCGTATCGCGGTCCCTATAATTGCCGGTCCGCTCTTGCGACCGATGCGCATTGGAGATTCGAATGGGCTACCAGCACATTGTCGTGCCCGACAAAGGCGAGAAGATCACCGTGAACGGCGGCGGCAACCTGAACGTTCCGGATCATCCCATCATTCCCTTCATCGAGGGCGACGGCATCGGCATCGACATCTCACCTGTCATGATCAAGGTGGTCGACGAGGCCGTGAGCAGGAGCTACGACGGCCAGCGCTCGATCTCCTGGATGGAAGTGTACGCGGGCGAGAAGTCGGTGCGCCTGTATGGCGACAACCAATGGCTGCCGGACGAGACGGTCGACGCAATGCGCGAGTTCGTCGTGGGGATCAAGGGCCCCATGACGACCCCGGTAGGGGGAGGAATCCGCTCGCTCAACGTTGCCTTGCGGCAGGTGCTCGACCTCTACGTCTGCCAGCGTCCCGTGCGCTGGCTCAAGGGCGTACCGAGTCCCGTGAAAGCGCCGGAAAAGACCGACATGACGATCTTTCGCGAGAACACGGAAGACATCTACGCGGGCGTCGAATGGGAGGCGGATTCGGCGGAGGCCGACAAGGTCATCCATTTCCTGCAGGAGGAAATGGGAGTGCAGAAAATCCGTTTTCCCGAACATTGCGGGGTGGGCGTGAAACCCATTTCCGTTGAAGGCACCCAGCGCCTCGTGCGCAAGGCGCTGCAGTACGCGATCGCCGAAGACCGCGCCTCCGTGACCTTCGTGCACAAGGGCAACATCATGAAGTTCACCGAGGGCGCCTTCAAGGACTGGGGCTATGAGCTTGCCGCCTCCGAATTCGGCGCAACGCTCCTCGACGGCGGTCCCTGGCACGAACTCACGAACCCGAACACCGGCAGGCAGATCGTCATCAAGGACATGATCGCCGACGCAATGCTCCAGCAAATCCTCACCCGACCGGACGAGTACGACGTGATCGCGACGCCGAACCTGAACGGCGACTACCTGTCCGATGCCCTGGCGGCGCAGGTCGGCGGCATCGGCATCGCCCCCGGCGCCAATATCGGCGATACCGTCGCGCTGTTCGAGGCTACCCACGGCACCGCGCCGAAATACACGGGCCAGGACAAGGTCAATCCGGGTTCACTCATACTGTCCGCGGAAATGATGCTGCGTCACCTCGGCTGGCGCGAAGCCGCCGACGCGATCGTGAGGGGGATGGAAGCCACCATTTCCAAGGGCACGGTCACCTACGATTTCGAACGGCTCATGACGGGTGCCACGTTGCTCAAGTGTTCAGAGTTCGGAGACGCGATCATCGCGGAGATGTAGGGACGGCCCGGCGTCCGGCCCCGTCCCTAGTTGTTATCGTCCTGCCAGTGCTTCGCACGCTCGAAATCGTCGCCGGTGGAACGAATCCAGGTGCCTTCCGATCCAGTCTGCACTTCCTTTTTCCAGAACACGGCCTTCGTCTTGAGCATGTCCATGATGAACTCGCATCCCGCGAACGCCGCTCCCCGGTGCGCGGATGCCGCGAGCACCAGCACGATCTGGTCCCCCGGCTCAAGATCCCCCACGCGGTGCACGACGACCACATCCTGCAACGGCCAGCGTTCGCCCGCCCGGCCGATGATTTCCTTGATACTCGATTCGGTCATGCCCGGATAGTGCTCGAGAAAGAGCCGCGAGACCTTTCCTGCGAGGGGTGCCCCCTCGCGCTCCCCGGCTGAAGGCTCTTTTCTTGCGAGGGGTGCCCCCTCGCGCTCCCCGGCTGAAGGCTCTTTTCTTGCGAGGGGTGCCCCCTCGCGCTCCCCGGCTGAAGGCTCCTCCTCCCCGGCCCTCGCCCGATCCCGGACGAGGCCGGCAAATGCGACGATGCCGCCTGCAGTGCCGCCAATACGCTGTCGAAGGGCCTCCCATTCGCCCGCCAGGGAGAAGTCCTCCTCCTGTATGCGAACGGTCACCCGCATGCTCAGCCTCCGGTCACCGGGGGCATGAACGCGACCTCGTCACCCGCCGACAGCACCGACGCCTCACCATCGTGTACGAGCCGGCGGTTGACGGCCACGCGCACATCGGCCGCGTCGATCGCCGCCCTCTGATCGGCGCGCAGACGCGTTGCGAGACATCGGCGAAGGTCAGCGAGGTTCGCGCCATCGTCGATATCGACGTCGAGAACATCGTTGCCTACGGCCTCCCGGAGCGAGGCGAAAAAGACGGCCCGGACCCTCATCGGTGCCAGGCGCCACTCGCGCCGCCCTCCTTGGCAACGAGTTGCACGCTCTCGATCCGCATGCCGCGGTCCATGGCCTTGCACATGTCGTAGACAGTAAGGGACGCGACGCTCGCCGCCGTCAATGCCTCCATCTCGACGCCGGTCCTGGCGCTCACCTTGCACAGGGTCTCGATGCGGAGCCGGTCCTCGCCCACAAACTCGAAGTCCACCGTCACGGTGGATAGCGGCAGCGGGTGGCAAAGCGGTATGAGTTCGCTGGTACGCTTGGCGGCCTGGATCCCGGCGATTCGGGCGGCGGCGAAGACGTCCCCTTTCGGCACATTGCCGGACCGGATCTCGGCCAGCGTCGCGGGACGCATCTCGATGATCGCCTGCGCGCGTGCCGTGCGCACGGTCACGGCCTTGTCCGACACGTCCACCATGCGCGCCGCGCCGTCGTCGCCGATATGTGTGAGCCGCGCCATGCACGCGATTACAAACCAGGGCACAGTCCCCGCGCAACCGCGCGCCTCTCGGCAAGTCCAAAGCACGCGTACAATATCCGTCCCTATTCCGATGTGGGACAAGATACTCGGTGACGGCCCCCAAGGTGATCATCGGCATGTCGGGCGGCGTCGATTCGGCCGTCGCCGCCCTCCTCCTCCTGCGCCAGGGATACCGCGTCGAGGGGATGTTCATGAAGAACTGGGACGAGGACGACGACGAGGAGTACTGCACCGCCGAAATCGATCGCGACGATGCGCGCGCGGTGTGCGCGCACCTCGGGGTCAGGTTGCACGAGGCGAATTTCGCAGCCGAGTACTGGGACAACGTCTTCGACCGCTTTCTCGCCGAATACGCGGCGGGACGCACGCCGAATCCCGACGTGCTCTGCAACCGGGAAATCAAGTTCAACCTCTTTCTCGACTATGCCCGGTTGCTGGGGGCGGACATGATCGCCACCGGGCATTACGTGCGGTCATCTCAGGTCGACGGCGAGTTCCAGCTTCTGAAAGGCGTGGACCGGGACAAGGACCAGAGCTATTTCCTGCAGGCTGTCCCGGCCGAACAACTTGCGCCTTGCCTCTTTCCGCTCGGCGAAATGAAGAAGCACGAAGTACGGCGCATGGCCAGGGAGGCTGGCCTGCCCGTCCACGACAAGAAGGACAGCACCGGAATCTGCTTTATCGGGGAGCGCCGCTTCGCCGAGTTCCTGGCGCGATACCTGCCCGAGAGCGAAGGGCGCATCGTGGACGCCGAAGGGGAAACCCTCGGCGCGCATCGGGGTGTGGCCTACTATACGCTCGGCCAGCGCCAGGGACTCGGCATCGGAGGCCGCGCCAACCGGCCGGAAGCGCCCTGGTACGTGGTCTCCAAGGACGCCCGCCACAACGAACTGGTGGCAAGCCAGGACCAGGCTGACCTCATGAGCCAGAGCCTCACCGCCGAAGAAATGAACTGGCTTGCCCACGTCGAGCCGCCCTTCCGCTGCTCGGCCAAGGTGCGTTACGGGCAGTCCGACCAGGCATGTTTCGTGACAACGAGCTGTCACGGCATCCGGGTCGACTTCGAGGCGCCGCAGCGCGCCATCGCCCCGGGGCAGTACGTCTGCCTCTACCGCGGTGACCGGTGCCTCGGCGGCGGCGTGATCGCGGAGGCGAAGGCATGCCCAGCGCGAGCGGTGGCGTAATGGACCAGGGTTCCATGACCGCCATCTCGCCGTTGGACGGGCGCTATCGCTCGCGGCTGGCCGCGCTCGCGCCACTCACCAGCGAGTTCGGCCTCATGCGCAACCGCGTGATGGTGGAAATCGAGTGGTTCCTGCATCTCGCGGCCGAGGAGCAGATTGCCGAACTGCCGGAACCCGGTGTATCGGGGCAGCGCACCGCACGCGCGATCTGGCAGGACTTCACGGTCGCCGACGCGGAACGCATCCGCGACATCGAACGCACCACCAACCACGACGTCAAGGCGGTCGAGTACTTCGTCAAGGAACGCATCGGAGGCATGGCACCCCGGCACCTGGAGTTCGTCCACTTCGGCTGTACCTCCGAAGATATCAACAACCTCGCCTACGCCGTGATGCTGAAACGCGCTCGGGAAGAGGTCATGGCGCCCGCCATGCGCGAACTCATCGAGAACCTGAGGCAACTCGCAGCAGCGACGGCGGATGTGCCCATGCTTGCCCGAACCCACGGGCAGGCAGCTTCGCCTACCACGGTCGGCAAGGAGATCTCGGTCTTCGTCGCCCGGCTTGAACGACAACTCAACGGATTCGAGAGCGTCGGAGTCCTCGGCAAGATGAACGGGGCCGTCGGAAACTACAACGCGCACTTCGCCGCCTTCCCCGAAATCGACTGGCCCGCCCTCGCCGCCCGTTTCGTCGAGGGTCTGGGCTTGAGCTTCAATGCATACACCACGCAGATCGAGCCGCACGACTACATCGCCGAGTACTTCGATGCACTCACCCGGTTCAACCAGGTCGTGCTCGACCTGGCGCAGGACGTCTGGGGCTACATTTCCATCGGCTATTTCAGGAGCCGGCGCGTGGAGGGAGAAACCGGCAGTTCCACCATGCCGCACAAGGTCAACCCCATCGACTTCGAGAACGCCGAAGGCAACCTGGGCATCGCCAACGCGCTGATGTCGCACCTTGCCCGCAAGCTCGCCGTGTCGCGCTGGCAGCGCGACCTTTCCGACTCGACGGCACTCAGGGCCGTGGGAACGTGCCTCGGCCACTCCCTGGTGGCTTACACCTCCGCCCTGCGGGGTATCGGGAAGCTCGAACTGGATCCCGAACGGCTGCAACAGGACCTCGACAGCAGTTGGGAGGTGCTGGCCGAGGCTGTGCAGACCGTGATGCGCAGGGAGGGACTGGAGGAACCTTACGAGCGCCTGAAGGAACTGACCCGCGGGCGCGAGTTGGACGGGGACTCCTTCAAGACGCTGATCGAAGGCCTTGATCTGCCCGCCCCCGCCCTGGAAGCGTTGCGGCGCCTGACCCCGGCGGACTATACGGGACTCGCGCAACGCCTCGCGGAAATGCTCACCCAGCCGGATTCCTGACGGCGCACGCACGACAGATGGAGTTTCGCGTCGCCGAGGCGGACTGGCGTGTCCGGGAAACCGACCTGATGGCGGTCCGCAACGCCGTGTTCGTCGATGAGCAGGGCGTTCCGCCGGAACTGGAATCGGATGGACGCGACGCGGAAGCCAACCATTTCCTCGCCACGGACGAAGCCGGAAATCCCGTTGGCACGGCGCGCCTGCTGGCCGACGGTCAGATCGGGCGCATCGCCGTATTGCCCGAGTTCCGGCGCCGGGGGATCGCCCGCCGTCTGCTCGGCCTGGCCATGGACTCGGCCCGCGCGCGAGGCGACCGGCGCGTCTGGCTGCACGCGCAACACGACGCGACCGGCCTCTATCTGCAGGCCGGGTTCCGCTTCGTCGGCGAACGCTTCATGGAGGCGGGAATATTGCACATCGGGATGGAGCGCGACCTGGGTTAGCGACCTCGACCGGGCTTCGGCGCCGCCCGTGAGCCGACCTGCCCGAGTGATTGCCCTCATCGACATGTTTGCAATTACGGAACTCCATTCCGAAATTGCAACTTTTCGTGCGACAGGCCTCGGGCGGGAACGGTCTCGTCCCGGCACGAGACCGTGCCGCGATCTCTCGGAACTGGAAACGCCATTCCGACTATGGGTTTGCGCGCATACCCCGTGGCTGATGGACGTAGACCACTACCGTCGCGTTGTCCTGGCGGGGCATCCGTCTGACGCGGATCGCATCGAGCAACGCCCTGACCATCGCCGTCGACGAAGTCGCATTCGCTCCGGCGACGGCAGCGATCTCGTTCTCGTCCAGGGTCTCGATCCCGTCGCTCGCCACGATCAGGACATCGCCTGGTTCCAGTTCGACCGCGTCGTCCTGCAAGTCGATCAACGGGATATCCGCACCCATGACGACCGAACGCAGCCGATTGTGGCGCCCGTCTATCGCGGCGTCCCCAGGCGTCATGTAGCCAAGCTCCACCAGTTGCCTGAGCAGCGGCGTCATGGAATGGTCCCGGTTGAGGCGCATCAGCTTTCCGTTCGAGAGGCGCCACATCGGGGAGTCACCGACGCTGAGCCAGCGCAGGAATCGGCCGCTGGCGATGTGCGCGGCGACCAGGGTCGCGCCCATGCCGCGCAGCGATGGGCTATCCCGCACGGCGTTCGCGACGGCCCGGTTGGCGCGCCACAGGCTGTCTTCCAGGCGTTCCGATATCGCGCCCCGCGTGTCACGAAATCCTTCGGCGAAGGCCTCGATGACGGTACGGCTCGCCATCGCCCCGCCTGCATGCCCTCCCATGCCATCGGCAACGAGCAGTACCCGTTGCTCGCCGATGCGCCGGAAGCCGGGATCCACGACCCAGCCATAGCTGTCCTGCTGCTCGTGCCGCTGGCCCTGTAGCTGGCCCCCGGCGCAGCCCGGAGGTCCTTCCACGGGTTCGCGATCAGGCCCCTGAAAAGTTCCCGTCAACTTTTTCTCCCGCATTCGTCACGCCCGTTCAAGGGGCCAAAAGCGACACCAGCCCATCGTCCGGCCGACATCCGCCGCGAGAAATTTCACCACCATGGCCCCGCATGGTGCAAAATTACGCCTACACCCCGAATGTGAACAATTCTTCGGCGCGGCACCGCGCCGAAGGCCCTTGCTTTTTAGGAGAGGAGACCCGAATGGCACTTCACTATGTTCCCCGCAAGTCGAGGGAGGAACAAATTCGTGAACTGGAGCACGAGTGGGAAACGAATGCACGCTGGGCGGACGTCAAGCGAGGCTACCGCGCCGAGGATGTCGTGAAACTCCGTGGCACGATCCCGCATCGAAGCATGCTCGCGGCCCACGGGGCGGACAAACTGTGGGAATACCTGCAGACCGAAGACTACGTCAACGCGCTCGGCGCGGTGACCGGCGGCCAGGCCGTGCAACAGGTAAAGGCCGGCATCAAGGCGATCTACCTCTCCGGCTGGCAGGTAGCCGCAGACAACAACACGTCCGAGACCATGTATCCGGACCAGTCGCTATACGCCGTGAACTCGGTGCCCCAGGTGGTCAACCGCATCAACAACGCGTTCCGGCGCGCCGACGAGATCCAGTGGGCGAACGGTGTCGACGACGGCATCGACTTCTACGCGCCCATCGTGGCGGACGCCGAAGCGGGATTCGGCGGAGTACTGAATGCGTTCGAACTGATGAAGGCGATGATCGGGGCGGGCGCCGCCGGCGTGCATTTCGAGGATCAGCTCGCCTCCGTCAAGAAGTGCGGGCACATGGGCGGCAAGGTGCTGGTGCCCACCAAGGAAGCGGTGCAGAAACTGATCGCCGCCCGTCTCGCGGCCGATGTCTGCGACGTGCCCACCGTCCTCATGGCGCGCACGGACGCGATGGCGGCGGACATGGTCGTCAGCGATGTCGACGAGTGCGAGGAGCCGTTCCTGACCGGCGAACGTACGCCGGAAGGTTTCTACCGCACGCGCGCCGGCATGGACCAGGCAGTTGCCCGCGGCCTGGCCTACGCACCCTATGCGGATCTCATATGGTGCGAAACCGCCGTGCCCGACCTCGACGAGGCGAAGGCGTTCGCCGAGGCGATCCACCGGGAGTATCCGAACCAGATGCTGTCCTACAACTGCTCGCCATCGTTCAACTGGAAGGCCAATATCGACGATGCAACCATTGCCAGGTTCCAGAAAGAACTCGCGGCCATGGGCTACACGTTCCAGTTCATCACCCTGGCCGGCATCCACAGCATGTGGTACAGCATGTTCGAACTGACCCGCGGCTACGTTGAGCGGCAGATGTCGGCCTATGTCGAACTGCAGCAGAAAGAATTCGCGGCGGCCGAAAACGGCTATTCGTTCGTCAGCCACCAGCAGGAAGTCGGCACCGGCTACTTCGACGAAGTGGCGAACGTGATCCAGGGCGGCGAATCGTCAGTCACGGCGTTGACCGGATCGACCGAAGAGCAGCAGTTCCGGCAGGCACAGGGGTAGGTCCGCAAACGCGAAAAATAACGCGCAACGGCAGCAACGGCGCCTCATGGGGCGCGCCCGCCTTGTCCCACCCAGGGCGACAGGGTCAGCAGTAGCGCAAGAGCGTCGCCGTCAGCGCTTCGAAACCGCGGACAGCCTCGATGGCCGGATAGTCGGAAGTGACTTGCGACGGCGCGTTGAAGAAGCATCCGTGCTCTGCGGCACGCAGCATGCCGATGTCGTTGTAGGAATCTCCGGCCGCACAAACGGTGTAGCCGAGGCCCTGGAACGCCTCCACCGCTGCCTGTTTCGGGTTTTCCTGGCGCAGCCGGTAGCTGACGATCCGATCGCCTTCGACCTGCAGCGTGTGGCACAGCAACAGGGGATGGCCCAGCTTCCGGGCCAGCGGCATGACGAACTCGTAGAAGGTGTCGGACAGGATCGCCACCTGGAAGCGCTCTCGCGCCCAAGCGAGGAAATCCGTCGCCCCGGGGAGGGGTTCAAGCGACCCGATGACCTCCAGCATCGCGCTGAACGGCACGTTATGGCGGGCCAACGCGTGCAGCCGCAATTGCATGAGGTCGTCATAGACCGGGACATCGCGGGTGGTTTTCTGCAGTTCCTCGATGCCGCGGTCTGTTGCGATCGCCTGCCACATCTCAGGCACCAACACGCCCTCAAGATCAAGGCAAAGGATGTTCAACTGAGTCCCTAAAGCAACGTGGCGCGCGTATGTTAGACCGAGACGTCCCGATTTACATCGCGGATTGACCGGTGACCTGGCAAGTTTCCCGGGAAACGGTCGCCAACGTTTCCCGTTCGACCGTGTCCCTTCCGGGCGACGCGGAGTACGGCTTCCCGCCATCCGCCACGCGCTTTATGCATATGACCAGACGGTATTACTTTTGCCGGCTGGTGACTGCTAGTCTTTATTCCGTTTCGTTGTAATGATCGCTTCATGACAAACCCGAACACAATATCGCGCGTCGTCCCGGATGCGTCGCGGGATGCGCCGCAGAGGGTGATCGAGGATGCGTTTGCGCGTTTTGACCGGATCGCCATCTCCTTCAGCGGCGCCGAAGACGTCGTCCTGATCGACATGGCGAGTTCGATCCTTGGGCGGGACGTTCCCGTCTTCACGCTGGATACCGGGCGCCTGCATCCGGAGACCTACCGTTTCATCGAAACCGTTCGCGAGCGGTACGGCGTCGACATGGAGGTTCGGCTCCCGGATGCCGGGGCTGTTCAGCGACTGGTGCGCGACAAGGGGCTGTTCAGCTTCTATCGCGACGGCCACCAGGAGTGCTGCTCCGTGCGCAAGATCCAGCCGTTGCGCGAGAAACTGGCTGGCCTCGACGCCTGGGTCACCGGTCAGCGCCGCGACCAGGGCGTCACCCGCACGGCGCTTCCGGTCGAACAGGTCGATACGGCCTTCTCCTCGCCCGCGCGAGCCCTGATCAAGTTCAATCCCCTCGCCGATTGGACCGCCGCGGATGTCTGGTCCTATATCCACGAACACGATGTCCCCTACAATCCCCTCCATGACCAGGGAATGCCCAGCATCGGCTGCGAGCCCTGCACACGCGCCATCGGACCGAACGACAGCGAACGCGACGGGCGCTGGTGGTGGGAGAACGCGGACGACAAGGAATGCGGCCTGCACTCGCAGAACGTCATTCCGGTAAAGCCCATCGCCTTCGCGTCCTGACCGGACAGTGCGCATCACGTTCGTCAAGAAAGTGCTGGCGAACGGCGCGCCTTGCCCCAAGTGCGGCGATGTCGAGCGGCGGCTCGAAGCGAGCGGTCTCATGGCAAGGATCGATCACGTGGCCGTGGCCGACGAACGCGAACCGAACTCCGAGGGCATGCGACTTGCCCGTCTTCATGGCGTAGACGTGGCACCGTTCTTCCTGGTGGAGGACGACGGCGCGACCGTCGTGCACAGGGTCTACTTCAAGTTCGCGAAGGAGGTGCTCGGCGACCGCGACAGGTCCCCGCCGGCGGTCGACGAAGCGCGGGAAATACTCCGGGCGAATCCGGACCTGGACCTGGTCTGAACCTCAACGGACGGGTAGTTCCACATCCTTGAAGAGCGCTTCCCGGCGGGGCTTGTTGCTCGTCGCGAGTGCCGCCCGCACCAGGTCGTCCGTCAGATGGCCAGCGAACAGGCTCACGAAGTCCAGCATGAATCGCCGCATGAAGGTTCCCTTGCGGCACCCGATGTAGGTCACGCTGGGCCGGAACAGGTGACTGGCGTCGATGGCCGTCAGATCGCTGTCCTGTTCCGGGTCGTAGGCCATCGTTGCGATGATGCCGATGCCCAGTCCCAGTCGGACATACGTCTTGATCACGTCGGTGTCGGTGGCCGTAAAGACGATATTGGGCTCGTATCCCGCGGCAATGAACGCCTCGTCGAGACGGGAATGGCCGGTAAACCCGAAGACATACGTCACCAGGGGCTGCTCGGCGACATCCTGCAGGGTGATGGACGATTTCGAAGCCAGCGGATGGTCGTTCGGGACCACGACCGTGCGCGTCCAGCGGTAGCAGGGCATCATGATCAGGTTGTTGAAATGTTCCAGTCCCTCGGTGGCGATCGCGAACTCCGCCTCTCCGGTTTCCGCCAGCCTCGCGATCTGCTCGGGCGTCCCCTGGTTCATGTGCAGCGCGACTTCGGGGTATTCGGCCCGAAATGCCTCGATTACCGGCGGCAGCGCATACCGGGCCTGCGTATGCGTAGTCGCGATGGACAGGTTTCCCCGTCGCTCGTTGCTGTATTCCTCGGCGACGCGCTTGATGTTCTCCACGTCGTAGAGAACGTCCCGCGCCATCTGGACGATGACTTCGCCCGCCGCCGTCAGATGGGTCAGGCGTTTGCCGTTGCGGGCGAATATCTGAACGCCGAGTTCGTCCTCGAGCATCCGGACCTGCTTGCTGATGCCCGGCTGGGAGGTGTAGAGGCTCTCTGCCGTTGCCGACACGTTCAGGTCATGGTTCGCGATTTCCCAAACGTATCGCAGTTGTTGAAGTTTCACGGAACTTCATATAACCCAACAGACTTATAAATGCAATGAATACGCCTTCAAAGCATATCCAGCTTTGGGTCAGTCGCTGGCGTTCATCGTGCCGTGCGGCACGTGACCCGTGGTCAGGTGGCCGCGCGCCTCGTCGCAGACGCGCGCCTGGTCGTCGAAGAACACGTCCGCCGCGAACGCCTTCAGAAACTCCGTCTTGTCACGTCCCCCGAGGAACAGGCATTCATCGAGGCGGACGTTCCATGCGCGCAGGGTCTTGATGACCCGTTCGTGGGCTGGCGCGCCCCGCGCCGTCACAAGGGCCGTGCGGATGGGGCAGTTCTCCTGGGGGAATTCGCGCTGCAGGGCTTCAAGACCAGCGAGAAACGATTTGAACGGCCCCCCTTCCAGCGGTTCGTCCGCGGCGGCGGCCTCGCTTTCGGTGAAAGCATCGAGTCCCGACGTCTGGAACACGCGCTCCGCCTGGTCAGAGAAAACCACTCCGTCACCGTCGAACGCGATCCTGAGTTCGCTCGGCTCCCGGTCTGACCAGGTGGTTCCAAAAATCGTCGCCGCTGCCACCCCGCTCGTCAGGGCCTGGGCAACATCCTCCGCGACCGTGGACAGGAACAGGTCACAATTGAACGCCTGCACATAGCGGTACGGGTCCGCGCCGCCGCCGAACGCGGCTCGCTGAATGTCCAGGCCGTGCGCGCGAATGGAGTTGAAGATTCTTAAGCCCGTGTCCGCAGAGTTGCGTGACAGCAATATGACGTCAACTCTGTTTTGTCCCAATAGTCGATTGATATTTATTAGTTTTTTGACCAGCGGGAATGCGTCGCCGGGATCGAGGACCTCGTCTTCCCGCTCGATCTGGTACCTGCGGTAGGCTTCGAGGCCCTGTTCTTCAAAGACGCGGTTGCTCTCGTCAAGGTTGAACAGTGCCCTGGACGAAATCGCGACCGTGAGTGAATGTTCCGTCCGCATGGTCTCCGCTGCCTGTCATGTCGCGCCAAACGCGCACCGGTTCGTTACGGCCGGGTTTCCGCCCGTCCAGGGTCACGCGGGTGTTCAAGGCCATCCACCCGCGTGTCGGTGGACCGGGAACCTTCAGCCCCAGGAGCCCTCAGTCCGGGAGCGCGAGGGTGTCCCTCGCAAGAACCGGAGCCCGAGGGTGTCCCTCGCAAGAACCAGAAGCGCGAGGGTGTCCCTCGCAAGAACCGGAGCCCGAGGGTGTCCCTCGCTCACCGACCGCTGACGCGTAAGGACGTGCCGGCATTTTGCCCCGTTGCCGAAGGCGTACTTACATGGAAGTTTCAGGCGTCCAGATCCGGGATGAGGCCACTCTGAAGCCGACTGATCATGTCCTTCAGGCGCAGTTTCCTCTTTTTCAATCGTTGAATTCGCATGAGATCGTGGTGGCCGGTCTCGATCAGGTAACGAATCACTTCGTCCAGGTCTCGATGCTCGACCTTGAGCTCCTCCAGCCATTTCACTGTATCCGCTTCTTCCAAATTCGTTTCCATGAGCAAGCTGTCATTGGCATGATAGGGCTGTTGATGCCCGCTGTCCCCTGTTGATCACAAAAGATGAAAAAACTTCCATCATCTGAAGCCAAGATCAACCAGTTCCTGGCCAAAGCTGCAGCGATAAAGCCACCGGTGCAGGGCACCACGCAGCGGCTCATCTTTGCCATGGACGCCACGGCAAGCCGGTCCCCGACCTGGGACCTCGCCTGCTCGCTGCATGCCGAACTGTTCAGCGCGGTTCGGGATATCGGCAACATCCTCGTACAACTCGTCTACTTTCGGGGCTTTGACGAGTTCCGGGCCTCTCCCTGGAAATCCACGCCGGATGCGCTGCTCAATACCATGCTCGGCGTTCGCTGCCTGGGGGGCAGGACGCAGGTCCTGCGGGTAGTGGAGCACGCGCGCCGCGAGTGCGCGGCGCACCCGATTCGCGCCCTGGTGCTCGTCGGCGACTGTTTCGAAGAAAACCCGACCGAAGTGGTGGCCGCCGCGGGCCAGCTTGCCGTCCACGGCGTGCCGATGTTCGTTTTCCAGGAGGGGAACGATCGCGATGCCGCGCGGGCGTTTGCGGAACTTGCGCGCATTACGCGGGGCGCTCATGTACCCTTTCGGCCGGGAAGCGCACAGGAATTGCGGGAACTGTTGCGGGCGGTCGCCGCTTATGCGGCCCGGGGCCGTTCCGGGCTCGAAACGGCTTTGAACAATCCGATGGCGCACAAGCTGCTGACGCAAATCGATCGATGATCGTCGCGTTGGCCGGCATCCTGGCGGCGGTCGGGTTCTTTCTGCTCGTGCGGCTTCTATGGCTCAAGGCGCAGCCGAAAGGTCACGTAGCGCTTGTCACGGCGGCAAGCATCGCGCTCGTGGTGGGACTCCTCCTGCTGGCGGCAACCGGCCGCCTGCACTGGCTGGTGGCCCTGGGAGCAGCCGTATTCCCGTTCCTCCGACGTTTGCTTGCGTTCATGCCCTGGTGGCAGATCTTGCGGCGTTTCGCTCCCATGGCCGGCCAGACGTTCTCCCATGCCCCGGGGGCGGCGCCGGGCGCGGCACCCGGCAGTGGGCCGGAACACTCCGATGTGCAAACCGGTGATCTCAGGATGACCCTGCATCATGCCTCCGGCGAGATGGATGGAGAGGTGCTGGCCGGCCAGTTTCAGGGCCGCCGGCTTTCCGGGATGGGTGCCGACGAGTTGCGAACGCTGCGCGCGACGCTCACTGATGCGCAGTCCGCGCCCCTGTTGGACACGTACATGGAACGGCGTTTCGGCAGGGCGCAAGGCGGGGCGGGACAGGAGCAGGATCAGGGCACCGGGGCAACGGCGGACGCCGGCATGACCGACTCCCGGGCCCTTGAGATCCTTGGCCTCGAGCCAGGCGCGTCCGAGCAGGAAATCGTGGAAGCCCATCGCCGGCTCATTCAGAGACTGCACCCCGACCGGGGCGGATCAACCTTCCTCGCGGCGACACTGAACGAGGCCAAGCGCGTGCTGCTGAAACGCTAAGTGGGCCTCGACGGGGTGAAACGCGGCGCAGGCGAAGCTGGCGACGGTCTCTTGGCGCTCGCGGACAGGCGTCGTCTCAGGGCGCCATCAGGCCGGCCGCTTCCTTCTCCAATGCCACGAGACGTTTCACCCAGTTGTGGAGCAGGAGGAAGTCCGAGGCGTTGAAGCCGAAGGTCTCACTCAGGTCCTTCAGCAAACACTCTTCCTCGATTTCGAAGGCACCGTCCACGTAACTGAGCCGCAAGAGGTTCAGCAGGGCGACGGTCTGCGCGCGGCGGGTGGAAAACACCTCGCCCATGCCTTCGAGTTCCAGGTAGTCCGCCTCGGTAGCCGGATGCAACGCCATCTCGCGCTTGAATTCATCCAGCATGACTTCCTCGTTGGGATCGAGAAGTCCGTCGGACACCACTACATTGTGCGCAAGCCCAAGCAGCGCCTTGCGCTGTTCATCGGTAAGCGACGAGAGCCACATCCTCGGAATTTCCGTCCGTCAGTGCCACGGGTGCCCTACGGCCGTCGCCTTGCGGGCGCGTCCTCAATCCTGTGCAACCTGTTCCTCCGGAGCAGGTTCCTCGTATTCCGGCATAACCGTCGCCACGAAGCTCGATACCATGATCACGACAGCCAGCCAACCCCACAGGAGGAACAGCTTCATCGGCCATGCCTGGCGGCGAAAGTCATCGAACAGTTGGCGCATCGGGGTCGTGGTCCGGCAAAAGCGCGAGAATATCACAGCGCCCCTGGCCACACGTCCCCGAGCATCCGCCAACGAGCGAGGCTCTTCGCCCCGGTTGCACCTGTGCTTGCGGACGCATCTAATTCAGGGCCTTCGCTGAGGACGATATTCGATGCAAGTACCGTTACTGAGCCGGTTCGCCATCTGTTGTGCCGGTTTCGCCGTGCCCGCCGTTGCCCAGGCCGAGTGGTACGTCACCGCCGGAACCGGCATCGGGCGACACTCCGGCGCGGAACAGGTGGGATGGAACAGCGACAACATCTGCTATCCGACCGACGCGTGCTTCGATCTCGAACCCGTGCCTTCGGTTCCGGGTTATCGGTGGCGCTACGCGATCGATGCGGACCCCGGCGCGAGTTTCGCGATCGCCCTCGGCCGAACGCTCGGCGGTGTCCGTATCGAGGTCTCCGCAGCGCACAGCCGCAACGATGTGGAACAGGAGTTCGTCCACATCGAGTATCTCGACGGTAGCGCTCGGGCGCCGCGCGAAGGGCCGGTGGTCGCGGATGTAGACACCTCGATCGGAGACCTCACGGTGCGCGTCGTATCGCTCGACATATACCGCGACCTCGCCGCATCCGGCTCGCGCATCACTCCCTACGTAGGGTTCGGTCTGGGTGCGGCCCTCACGAAGGTGGGGGATGTCCATTTCTCTGCGGAATACCGGGACACGTCGCCCGCGCCGCAAGCCTACGACCCGCCGCTGTCCTTCTATGGCGGCACCCAGAACGTCGACCATAGCGATACTGTCGTCGCTGGGCAGATTCACACTGGCGTCGACTACGCGGTGAGCCGGAAGTCGCTTGTTGGCGCCAAGCTGACCTGTTCCCTGATTGAAGGCACCGAAGATACCGGCGCCTATTCCCGCCATCCGATGCACGGGCAGGACCCGGGATTCAGCAATCACAACACCTTTGACGCCACCCGCAACTGTTCGATTTCCGTCACCGTGAAACACCGGCTCGGCCGCCTGACCCGGTGATTCTCCGCGGGGCCTCCCGGCCGCGCAAGGACAGGAAAACAACCGCATCCCGCCCGCTTGCGGGCATAGAATAGACAACCGTGCTCCCTCGGCTTGTCACTCTCGATGCGAAGCTCCGCCGGGCGTTGTCGGACACTACCGTGGCGGCGTCCCGGGCGCGGCTGGCCCGGGAACTGAAGTCAGCTCACGACCGCGCCATGGTCGAAGCCGGCAGGACAGGCTGGCGATCCGCCGACGTGTTGCCCATCGACGCACTGATTTCGCGACGCTATGCGGAACTCGCCGATGCGGGATGGGCGGGTGCCGAGCGGTACCTCCTGTCCCGGGACTCGTTCCGCGTTGCGGCAGAACGCGCCGCTCCGGACGAAGGCCTGGCGCGGCATGTCGAACTCTTCATGACGGCCTGGGGTCTCGCCCACGAGTGGCACCTGTTCGATCACTCGGAGCTGGAGCGCTCCGAGAACGGCCGTGCCTTTCTGGACTGGTCCAGGCGATTCGCGAACACGTGCCGGGACAACGGCTGGATCACCACACCCGAGTTGCCCGCGGCACTCGCACGGTCCGCCCGGGAGGGAACCGCCCTGCCCCGCCGCCTGACGCTGGTCGGCGTCGACCGGCTCACGCCGGCCCGCAGAGACTGGATCGAAGCCCTTGGGGCATCAGGTACGGAAATCCAGAATCTACCCTTGCCGTCCGCGCGAATCCGAGCCGTGTCCCGCATCGTCAGAGCACAGACATCCTCCGAGGAACTCGCTCTCGTGGCGGCCTGGACCCGGGAGACCCTGGCCTCGAATCCGAATACCACCGTGGGCATCGTCGCGCCCACACTGAACCGGACGCTTGTCCGATTTCGCACCGGGTTCCAGGCAGCGTACGACGATGTCGACGATCTCGATGATCTCGTCAACTTCGGCGGTGGCGGCAGGCTCACGGGCGAAGCCGTATGCAGGGACGCGCTGCGGCTGATCGAATGGTCGCTGCGTCCCCTGCACTTCGAAATCGTCGCCGCGCTGCTCCGGTCCCCCTTCGTGCGCCCGACGACGGAAACGCCAGGCCCGCTTCCCTCCTCGCTGCCGACTTTCTTTGACCTGACTCGATTCGCGAATCCCTCGAACGCCCTCTCGAGGCTGAGCCACACTGCGCCTGCCTCCGCGTATCCGTCGGCATGGGGCCGCCACTTCCGCCGGTTACTGCGCCATGCGCGCTGGCACGAGATGGATCTTGAGCGGCGATCACACGAGGCGCGGTTGCAACTTGACACGATATTGCTACGCCTGGGCGAGCAGGATCCCATCATCGGCCGATGTTCCGGCACCGAGGCTTTCCGCCTGCTGAGGATGATCGCCGCAACCCAGACCTTCACCGAACGTTCGGGGCGTGCGCCGGTCCAGGTGTTGAGTCGCGAGGACTCCCACGGTCTCACGTTCGACCGAATCTGGGTACTGGGCGTTGACGAAGCGGCCTGGCCGGGACCGTCCGATCCCAATCCCCTCATACCGACACGCATGCAGAAGGACGCCGGCGTACCGCGCGTGACCCAGGAAGACGAACTGAACTGGGCTCGAAACGCCACGGAGTCCTGGCTCGCCAATGCCAGGGAAACGACTTTCAGCTACGCCGAAACCGATGGCGATACCGAGCGGGGGCCAAGCCCCCTGCTGCCGCCTGTCTCTTCCACCAGCGCCCATTCAATACTCCGCGATCCCCTCCTCGCCCGATATCGGCACCCCTACATGCGACGCGGGACGGTCGAGCTTGAGCAGGCGCCCGATGACCGCGGCACAAAACTTGAATCGCCCGCTGTCGTGGCGGGTGGCGTATCCGTCCTGCGAGACCAATCGATATGTCCCTTTCGGGCCTACGCGATCCACCGGCTGGACATCGGGTCATCGAGGCACCCCCACACCCTCCCCGACGCGATCGACCGCGGCATGCTGGCGCACGATGCGCTGGCGCGGCTGCTCCGATCGCACCGGGTTTCGACCATGCTGACTACCCTGTCAACCGAAGAGGTGCGCGATGTCGTGGCTGCCGCAGTGGAGGCCCACGGGACCGGCTGGCCCGGCGTGTTCCGCGACCGAGAGGTTGAGAGGCTGACAGCGCTGCTCGAGGAATGGCTGAGAATCGAGCGCCAGCGGCCTGGGTTCGAAGTGGAAACCGTAGAAGGGACCACCTCCATCGACCTCGGCGGGCTCAGGTTTCGGCTTCGTCCGGACCGGCGCGACCGCGCCAGCGATGGCCAAGTGGTCGTACTCGACCTCAAGACTTCCCCGGCATCCATCATGGACTGGCGACCGCCCCGCCCGCGCGAACCGCAGCTGCCCCTCTACGCTGTCGCTGGACCCGGAACGAACGGCGCAGCCTTCGCGCAACTGGTACCCGGCAATGCCCGCCTGGTGGGCGTTGCCGACGACATGGAAGGCTTCCGCAGCCCGCAGCGGCTGGGCGCCGAAGACTTTGAGACCCTGAAGGCGAATTGGCGCGACGCACTGCTCGTGCTTGCGGGCGAATACCGGGACGGCCTCGCGACCGTCGAGCCGCAAAGACCCACCGACTGCCGGGCCTGCCACCTGCATTCCCTCTGCAGGGTGTTCGAAACCGGATGACTGCCGTACCGGGAACCAGCGCGCATCCGGGCCATGCGGTGCTGGACGACAGCAGGGCACGCGACATTGCCGTCGACCCCCGGCATTCCGTCATCCTCCAGGCCCCCGCCGGTTCGGGAAAGACGTCCCTGCTGGTGCGCCGTTACCTGGCACTCCTCGGCCATGTCGAGCGTCCGGAGCAGATTCTTGCCATCACGTTCACGCGCAAGGCCGCCGGCGAGATGCGCGAGCGTGTCACGCGTGCGCTGTCCAACAGGTCAGAGCAAGCCGCCGCCGCCATTGCGCGGGACGAGCGCCAGGGCTGGCACCTGCTCCTACAGCCCCAGCGAATCAAGATACAGACCATCGACGCCTTCGCTCTCGGCCTCGCTCGCCGGATGCCCGCCGGCAGTCGATTCGGATTCGACGCCAACTTCGTAGAGGACGCCGAGTCCGTCTACGCCATGGCCGTGGATCGGCTGTTCGAAAGGCTGGAAAGCGATCCCGCCGCACCGCTGCTTGCCGACTTCCTGGCACTGATCGACAACGACTACGAGGAGGCGCGCACGCTGCTCACGGCGATGCTCGCGCGACGCGATCAGTGGCTCGATCCCGTTGTCGCCGTCGCGCGACACGCGGCGCGTCCCGAGGTCGTGGGAGCGAGCGTCGAACGCGCCATCCGCGCGCTGAACCGTTCCATGATCGAGGGCATCCTGGACGCACTTCCCCCGGGACTGCTCGATGCACTGGCGATGAGTATCGCCTTCGCCGCCGATCAACTGGACAGGCCGCCACCCGGACGTCTCGATGCGGACAACGTCGATGCATGGCGTGCCGCAGCTCGACTCGTGGTGACAGGCGCCGGCACGCCCCGCCGGTCTCTTACCGCGCGGGATGGCTTTCCGAGGCAGGCGAGGGCCGAGAAGTCACATGCCCTGGAGGTGATCAAGGCTCTCGGCGCACAGGGCGCCGCACCGCGATTCGCCGCCATCGCCGCAATGCCCGACAACACCTTGCCCGGTGTCGAGCGCGAAGCGATCAACTGTTTCGCTGTCGCGCTTTCGCTGCTGAAAGTCGAACTCGACCAGGTATTCCACGATCTTGGCGCAGTCGACTTCCCCGAACTTGTCATCAATGCGCGCGCCGCCCTCGAGCGAGAAGGTGCGCCCACGGACCTTGCGCTTGCGCTCGATTACCGGATCACGCACGTTCTGGTGGACGAGTTCCAGGACACGTCCCTCGGTCAATACCGCCTCCTGCAGACGCTGATGGAGTCGTGGCATGAAGGCGACGGCAATTCGTTCTTCGCGGTCGGCGATCCCATGCAGTCGGTGTACCGATTCCGGGATGCGGACGTCAGCCTGTACCAGGAGACGTTTGCGCGGGGGATCGGACAGGTGCCACTGAAGGCGCTGCAACTGACAACCAACTTCCGGTCGTGCGCCACCCTGGTGGAATGGTGCAACTCGACTTTCGCAGCACTCTTCGGTGACGATTCCATCGACCAGGTCGACCACCAGCCGTCCATACCCGCGACGAAAGGGAGCGGGGAAGTACGCGCTGTCGTGTGCCTCGAAGATGCCCGTGGCCACGAGCAGTGCGCGCAGGTGGTTCGCAGAATCCTTGAGATCAGGCGGAAGAGCCCGGGGGACACCATTGCCGTCCTCGTCCGGGCGCGAACCGCCCTCACCGGCCTGTTGCCGGCGCTGCGCCGCGCCGGTATTCCGTGGCATGGCAAGGACATCGAGCTCCTCGCCGACACCGGGGTGGTACGCGACCTGCATGCGCTGACGCTCGCGCTGACCGATCCGAGCGATCGTTTCGCGTGGCTCTGCGTACTGCGTTCACCGCTCATCGGCATGCGTCTGCCCGACCTCGAACGTGCCGCGAACGGTCGCAGCATCGACGACATGCTTCATGCCCCGGGCTACTCCGGTGACGGCGGCCGGAGAATCTCCCGTCTTTCCGAAGCCCTGGCGCGGCGGCCGAGGGACGGTTCCCCGCGCCGCAAGGTGGAGTGGCTCTGGTTGCGGCTTGGCGGGGTGGACGCCTACGACAGCGATACGCACCTGGACGACGCCGAGCGCTACCTGGAGCTCCTGGAAGAGATTGAGCCAACGGTGCCAAGCGCACTCTGGTCGGCCGTCGGCCGGTTGTACGCGTCTTCCCCGGCCGAGGGGGACGGCATCGAAATCATGACCATTCACAAGGCCAAGGGCCTGGAATTCGATCATGTCATCGTGCCGGGCCTGGAGAAGGCGACACGCCGCCCAGACCCGGCGCTGGTGCTCTGGCGCCCCGAAGGGGACGACCTGCTGATGGCGACAGCGACTTCGCGCGAAAACGGCTCGCTGTACCGCTGGCTACTCCACGAGGAACGCATGCGCGATTCAAACGAGCTCGGCCGCCTCATCTACGTCGCCGCCACGCGCGCCGCAAAGTCGCTGACATGGTTTGCCAGCCTCGACAAGGGCGTGGATACGCCTCCTCCGCACGGGTCCATGCTCTCGATGCTCTGGCCGCTAATCGGGGAGCAGTCGACTTTCGTCACGCCCTCAGGGGCTCGCGACACCGGGCATGAGAACGTCGCCGAGGACACCCCACGAGCCGGATCCTTGCCCCGTGACTACGAATGGACACCCCCGATCGTATTGCCGGAAGTTGCCCGCGCGGCACCCCGCCCGAAGGTCACCGCCACCAGCACCCTCATCCTGGATCAGCCCGAAACGGCCATCGGCAACATCGTGCACGCCGAACTGAAGCGGCTTGCCGGTTCGATGCCCTCCGACCCGCGCGCGTACCTGGCGGCACGGGAGCCGTCCTGGGATCGCCTGTTGCGCCGCGAAGGCATCGTGGCGCCCGAAGTGCTGGACGAGATCCGAAGGCAGATCTCCGGTGTTCTGGACGACGAAGCCGGCCAGTGGCTGCTCGACCATGCGCGCCTGCATGCGGAATCCGAGGCACCGTACACCGCGTACATCGACGGCGGACTCCGAAACGTGGTCATTGACCGGACCTTCGTCGACGATACCGGGTGTCGCTGGATTGTCGACTACAAGACCGCCCGTCCCGGGGACAGCCAGGACGAAACCGGGTTCATCCGATCGCAACTGGACCGGCATGCCGGTCAGGTCGCCCTGTACGCGAGGGTCCTCTCCCAACTGGACGACACCCGCCCGATCAGGACAGCGCTGTACCTCACCGCCCTGCCGAGACTCGTGCAGGCACAAATGCCGCCAATCGCGCGGAAGGCTTGACTTTATCGCGCCGAACGCGAAAATCGGCGCCCTCGGAGTCAAATCAATCGACCAGAGAGAACAACGAATGTTGGAGTGCATACGGCGTCAGGCAAGCGCGCACATCGCGCAGACGGCGCCCATTCGCTGGCGACGCTACAGGTTTACCTACTTGTTTACCTACTTGAAATAGTAGCGCGGCTCGCTTGCGGGCAGCGCTTAGCTGCCTCTTGAGTGAAACCCCGATAGGCAGCGTCCATCGGGGTTTTTTCTTTTTGGCTTTCGTTCATCAAGGAGGCGTCAATGGAACACAAAACGGAGAATCTCAACGTGCTGGCACAAGAAGTACTGCCCAGCCCACGCGCAGTGAAAGAGAACCTGCCTGCCACGGCGGAAGTCGCCTCGGCCGTACTGGAAGCCCGGCGGTGTGTGCGGAACATCCTCGAACGCCGGGACCACCGGCTCCTCGTCGTCGTCGGACCCTGTTCGATCCACGACACCGATGCCGCGCTCGAGTACGCCGACAGACTCGAACGGCTCGCCCGGGAGACTTCAGAGAGCCTGTACGTCGTCATGCGCGCATACTTCGAAAAACCCCGAACGACGGTCGGGTGGAAGGGGTTCATCAACGACCCCTACCTGGACGATACGTTCCGCATCGAGGAAGGCATACGGCGCGCCCGCGAACTCCTGATCGACATCACCCGCCTGGGGTTGCCGCTCTCGACCGAAGCGCTGGATCCGATCATGCCCCAGTACCTGCACGACCTCATCACATGGTCCGCGATCGGCGCACGCACGACGGAGTCGCAGACGCACCGGGAAATGGCGTCGGGGCTGTCCTCCGCCGTTGGCGTAAAGAACGGCACGGACGGCAGCCTCATGGTGGCGGTCAACGCGCTGAAGTCCATGACCAGGCCACACCGTTTTCTCGGAATCAATCCTTCCGGGCAGGTCGCCGTGATCCACACCCGCGGCAACGACCAGGCGCATATCGTCCTGCGCGGCGGCAACGCCGGCACGAACTACGATCCGGCGTCCATCGCCGTTTGCGAAAAGGTCCTTCGGGAGGCGGGTCTGCCCGCGAACATCATGGTGGACTGCTCACACGCCAACTCCAGCAAGGACCATCGAAAGCAACCCGCCGTGGCGCGGGCGGTGACCCGACAGATCGAAGACGGCAATGCATCCGTCATCGGAATAATGCTGGAAAGCAACCTGGCCGAGGGTGGGCAACCGCTCAGCAGCGACCTGCGTTACGGTGTGTCGATCACCGATGCATGCATCGGCTGGGAGTGTACGGAATCGTTGCTGCGCGAACTCGCCGGGCGCCTGTCGCCGGCACTCACGAAACGGGCCGCATGATCCGGCGGTGCCCGAAGCCAGCGTTGCCCCGGCCGGCGGCTACCGATAGTAGGCGTTTTCCGCAAAGCTGTGGTCGGTCGCGTCCCTGATCGCAACGAGTTCCGGAATCTGGTCGATCAGGGCCTTTTCCACACCCTGCTTCAGCGTGATGTCCACCGCAGCGCAGCCCTGGCAGCCGCCGCCGAACTGCAGCACCGCGGTATCGCCGTCGACCACTTCCACGAGCGCCACCATGCCTCCGTGCGCTGCGAGGCCCGGGTTGATCTCGTTGTAGAGGACATAGTTGATCCTGTCCTCCAGCGGTGAGTCCGGCGTCACGTTGGGCGTACGCGCGTTGGGTGCGCGGATCGTAAGCTGTCCGCCGAGCCGATCCTCCTGGAAGTCCACGACGGCATCCAGCAAGTACGGCTCGCTGCGCTTCTCGAAATACGCGGTGAACCCGCCCATGTCCACCGCCACGTCGTCATCCTGCTCTTCACCCGGGCGACAGTACGCGATGCAGGTCTCCGCGTTCGGGGTACCTGGCTGGGCCACGAAGACGCGGATGCCGCAGCCATCTTCCTGCTTCGCCAGGAGTTCCTTCAGGTAGTCCCTCGCGGCGTCGGAAATCTCAATCACGGGACAAATTCCGATCAAAATGGTCGGGATATCTTAGCGGATCGCATCGGCCGCGTCTGCACTCTCCAATGTTCCGGACGAGACCTCCAGCCTTGCGCAACTCGAGGCATCGGTACGCGCCAGGAGCATCAGGTGTACCGCCTCATCGCATGAAACAAGTTCATGTTGCACCGTTGCAACTTCAATTGCGCTCTACTTCGACCGGATTAATCTCGCATCTTGCGCGGGCTACGCGCTGAAGCAATGAAGCATCCCCTGGCACAGGCGCTCGAAGAGCGCATCCTGATCCTTGACGGCGCCACCGGCACCATGCAGCAGGTGCACGGACTGACCGAAGAGGACTTCCGCGGCGAGCGGTTCAAGGCCCATGGCACGCAGCTTCAGGGCAACGGAGACCTGTTGTCACTCACGCGGCCTGACGTCGTCGAGTCCGTCCACAACGCCTACCTTGACGCCGGCGCGGACGTGATCGAGACCAACACCTTCACCGCGACCCGGATTGCGCAGGCCGACTATGGCCTTGAGGACGCGGTCTACGAGATGAACCTGACCGCAGCGCAGATAGCACGGCGCGCCGCGGACGCACACTCTACTCCCGACCGGCCGCGTTTCGTTGCCGGCGTGCTCGGCCCCACCAACCGCACGGCAAGCATCTCACCGGATGTCGAGGATCCCGGTTTCCGCAACATCCGTTTCGGTGGTCTTGAAGAGGCTTATGTAGAGGCGGCCACCGCACTCATCCGGGGCGGCGTCGACCTGCTCATGATCGAGACGGTGTTCGACACCCTGAACGCCAAGGCCGCCCTGTTCGGCATCCGGCGGGCGCTCGAAACATGCGGCACGCAGTTGCCGATCATGGTGTCCGGCACCATCACGGACGCCAGCGGCCGCACGCTGTCCGGCCAGACCTGTGCCGCGTTCTGGCATGCGATTTCCCATGCCGAACCGCTGCTTGCCGGGCTCAACTGCGCATTGGGCGCCGCAGCGCTCCGACCGCATGTCGAGGAACTCTCCCGCATCTCCCCGGCGTTCGTGAGCGTGCATCCGAATGCCGGCCTGCCCAACGAGTTCGGGGAATACGACGAGACGCCCGATTCGATGGCGGATGTCATCGAGGACTTCGCCCGGCGGGGCATGGTCAACATGGTGGGAGGGTGCTGCGGCACGACGCCGGCTCACATTGCGGAGGTCGCCCGCCGCGTGCGGGACCTGGCGCCCCGCCGTCCACCGGTCCGGCCGGGGCACCTCGCACTCTGCGGCCTCGAACCCCTCGAAGTCACTTCGGACTCGCTGTTCGTCAATGTCGGCGAGCGTACGAACGTGACCGGTTCCGCCCGGTTCCGCCGGTTGATCAAGGGCGGCGACTACGTCCAGGCGCTGGAAGTGGCGAGACAGCAGGTGGAAAACGGCGCGCAGGTGATCGACGTCAACATGGACGAGGGGATGCTGGAGGGCGAGGAAGCCATGGGGCGATTCCTCGACCTCGTCATGAGCGAACCCGATATCGCCCGGGTTCCGATCATGATCGACTCAAGCAAGTGGGAAGTCATCGAGGCGGGCCTGCGCCGCGTCCAGGGAAAGTGCGTGGTCAATTCCCTGAGCCTGAAGGACGGCGAAGCGGCGTTCATCGGCCATGCCCGCCTATGCCGCGCATACGGCGCCGCCGTCATCGTCATGGCCTTTGATGAATCGGGCCAGGCGGACACCCTGGACCGCCGCAAGCAGGTGCTGAGACGCGCGTACGACATCCTGGTGAACGAGGTCGGCTTTCCCCCGGAAGACATCATCTTCGACCCCAACATCTTCGCCATCGCGACCGGTATCGAAGAACATGCCAACTACGCCGTCGAGTTCATCGAGACGTGCCGATGGATCAAGCGGGAATTCCCGCGTGTCAACTGTTCCGGAGGTGTGAGCAACATCTCGTTCTCGTTTCGCGGCAATGACGCGGTGCGCGAGGCGATGCATGCCGTGTTCATCTACCACGCCATCGAGGCCGGGTTGACCATGGGCATCGTGAACGCCGGCCAACTCGGGATCTACGACGAAATCCCGCGCGACCTGCGAGACGCGGTGGAAGACGCCGTCCTGAACCGCCGCGCCGACGCGACGGAGCGCCTCGTTGACATTGCGGAACGCTATGCCGGCCGCACCAGCGAGGATGTCGAGACCGAGGAATGGCGCGACGCGCCCGTGGCGGAGAGGCTTTCTCACGCCCTGGTAAAGGGCATTTCCAAGTACGTCGTCGAAGACACGGAGCTGGCCCGCCGCGACGCCGAGCGTCCCATCGATGTGATCGAAGGCCCGTTGATGGACGGAATGAACGTCGTCGGCGACCTGTTCGGCTCCGGCAAGATGTTCCTGCCCCAGGTCGTGAAAAGTGCCCGCGTCATGAAACAGGCCGTGGCGCACCTTACCCCATTCATCGATCATTCGAGGGATACCCCCTCGGGCTCCCCGGCTTCCCGACCCGCCGGTGGCGAACCGACCAGCAAGGGCAGGATCGTCATGGCCACCGTCAAGGGCGACGTGCACGACATCGGCAAGAACATCGTCGGTGTCGTGCTGCGCTGCAACAACTTCGACGTGCTCGACCTCGGCGTCATGACGCCGGCGGAGACGATTCTGGACACGGCCGCGGAAGTCGACGCCGACCTCATCGGGCTGTCGGGGCTGATCACGCCGTCCCTCGACGAGATGACGCGCGTGGCGGCCGAGATGGAACGGCGGGAGCTCGACATACCGCTGCTCATCGGCGGCGCGACGACTTCCAAGGCGCATACCGCGGTCAAGATAGCGCCCGAGTATTCCGGCCCCACCATCTATGTGCCGGACGCCTCCCGCGGCGTTGGCGTGGCGCAAAACCTCGTATCCGATACCGGACGCGAAGCGTTCGTCGAGGAGATCGAGGGCGAGTACGAAACCATCCGCAGGCGCCGCGACAACGGCGCCCGGCGCAGGCCCATGCTGTCCTGGGCCCAGGCCGTTGCCAACGGGCCCCGATTCGACTGGACGGCGTACCGCCCGCCGCGTCCCGCGCGGCTCGGCATCACCCGCCTTCCCGAGTATCCGTTGAGAGACCTTGTCGGCCACATCGACTGGAACCCCTTCTTCAGGACGTGGGAACTGGCCGGCAAGTTCCCGGATATCCTGCAGGACGAAGTCGTCGGAGAGGCCGCCACGGGATTGTATCGGGACGCCCGCGACATGCTGGACCGCCTGGTCGAAGAGCAATGGCTCACCGCGAACGGCGTGCTTGGGCTGTGGCCAGCGAACAGGGATGGCGAGGACGTGCGGATCTGGCGCGACGAATCGAGGGACGTGACCCTCGCGACATCGCGCCACCTGCGCCAGCAGACCGACAATGGCAGGCCGAGCCTCAGTCTTGCGGACTACGTTGCGCCCAGCGGCATCGAAGACTACGTCGGCGGCTTCGTCGTGGCGGTCGAGGCCCAGCCGGAAGCGGCCCGGCGCCTGGAGGACGACGACTACGGCGACATCATGCTGAAGGCGCTGGCGGACCGCCTCGTTGAGGCGTTCGCCGAGCATCTGCACGAACGCGTCCGCAAGGAATACTGGGGTTATGCCGCGAACGAGTCCTTCACCAACGACGAGCTGATCGCCGAGCGCTATCAGGGTATCCGGCCGGCACCCGGCTACCCCGCCTGCCCCGACCATTCGGAAAAGGAAACCCTCTTCGACCTGCTCGATGCGACTGCTGCGACCGGCGCCAGGTTGACCGAGAGCTACGCGATGTGGCCCGCGGCGGCCGTTGCCGGGTGGTATTTCTCCCACCCGCAATCCAGGTATTTCGGCGTCGGCAGGATCGGTGAAGACCAGTTCGAAGCCTACTGTCAGCGCAAGGGGGCCGACCCCGCGGCAGCGCGGCGCTGGATCAGTTTCGTCCTCGACCGCTGACGTTCCGCTCCACACCGGAGGCGCTCACCGCGCTCGACCGGGCCGAAGGTACTGGCTGCAATGTACTAACTATAGAAAAAACGGTTAGTTCTCACCCAAATCCGGAATTGGTAGGGTGCGCCGGATGTACCAATATCAGGATTTCGATCAGCGTTTTGTCGAGGAACGCGTCGAACAGTACCGGGAACAGACGCAGCGATACCTGAGCGGTGAACTGACCGAAGATCAGTTCCTGCAGCTCCGGCTGCGCAACGGCCTCTACATCCAGCGCCTGGCGCCCATGTTGCGCGTCGCGATCCCCTACGGAACGCTGTCGTCGCGGCAATTGCGCGCGCTGGCGGAGATATCGCGCCGTTACGACAAGGGCTACGGTCACCTCAGCACGCGCCAGAACATGCAGTTCAACTGGCCCGAACTCGCATCCGTTCCAGATATCCTTGCCGACCTTGCCCGGGTCCAGATGCACGCCATCCAGACCAGCGGCAGTTGCATCCGCAACGTCACCACGGACCAGTTCGCCGGGGTTGCCGACGACGAGCGCGTCGATGCGCGCCCGTACTGCGAGATCATCCGCCAGTGGTCCACCCAGCACCCCGAGTTCGACTGGCTGCCCCGCAAGTTCAAGATCGCCCTGAACGGCGCCGAATCCGACCGCGCGGCGATTCACGTGCACGACATCGGCATTCGCGTCGACCGCGATGCTTCGGGCAACGTGGTCTTCGATTTCCTGGTGGGCGGCGGCCTCGGCCGCACGCCCGTGGTTGCAAGCGTCATCCGGCGCGGACTGCCCGAGCCGCACCTGCTCACCTACCTGGAAGCAATCCTGAGGATCTATAACCGCCATGGGCGGCGCGACAACAAGTACAAGGCCCGCATCAAGATCCTCGTGCGCGCGATGACGCCGCAGGTATTCGCCGAACGGGTAGACGCGGAATGGGCGCACCTGAAGGATGGGCCGAGCACCCTGACCACCGCCGAGTTCGACCGCTTGAAGGGCTGCTTCGCCCCGCCGCCCTATCCGGTCTGCGAGGATCGAACCGCCCGGCTGGCAGAACAGCGCCTGGGGTCGCCCGCCTTCAATAGCTGGGTGCAGAACAACGTCTCCGGCCACAAGGTTCCCGGCTACGCGATTGCGACGTTGTCCACCAAGCACACCGGCGTGCCGCCCGGCGATGTCACGGATGCGCAGATGGACGCGGTGGCCGACTGGGCCGACGACTATGGCTTCGGGGAGATCCGGATCAGCCACGAACAGAACTTCGTGCTTCCGGACGTGCCGCAGGAGAAGCTCTACGACCTGTGGCAGCGGGCCTCGGAGATGGCTCTCGCGACACCGAATGTCGGGTTGCTGACAGACATCATCTGTTGTCCCGGCGGCGACTACTGCTCGCTCGCCAACGCCAAGTCGATTCCCATCGCCGAAGCCATACAGCGGCGCTACGACGATTACGACTACCTGCATGACCTGGGTCCCATCGATCTGAACATCTCGGGATGCATGAACGCCTGCGGGCACCATCACGTCGGCCATATCGGCATTCTCGGCGTCGACAAGAAGGGTGCGGAGTTCTACCAGGTGTCCATTGGCGGACATGCGGGGAACGATGCGTCATTGGGACGGATCATCGGCCCGTCCTTCGCGCGGGACGATGTGCCCGAAGTCGTCGAACGGATACTCGATGTCTTCGTGGACCGGCGGATCGATACCGAACCGTTCCTTTCCTGTTACCGCCGCATCGGCATCGAACCGTTCAAGGAGCGCGTTTATGCCAGTGCTGGTTAAAGACCTTGAGATCGCCCCCGATCCATGGAAGCTGATTGACTCCCCGGGCGATTGCGATCCCGAGTCGGTCGACGGATGCATCCTTCCATTCGATTACTGGGCTGCCGAGATGCAACCGGCGAGTGGAGCCAGTGTTCACGCGCTGCGCCCTCCCAGGGTCGGTTTCTGGGTCGACGGGGAAGTCGACGCGGAGCGGATCCGCCATCACCTCGAGGGCGCATCCGTCGTGGCGGTGAAGTTCCCGGCGTTCGCCGACGGCCGTGGCCTGTCGCTCGGCGTGATGCTGCGGTCCCGTTGCGGCTTCCGGGGCGAACTGCGCGCCTTCGGAGACATCCTCCCCGACCTGGGCCAGTACCTGCACCGCTCCGGTTTCGACGCGTTCGTCATTGAAGACGTGCGTGCCGCCGAGGTCGCCATCGCCTCCATCGGCTCCATCACGGACCACTACCAGGCTTCCGTGCTGCAGGCACAACCCGCATTCCGGAGGATTCGAAGCAGATAGTCTGTCCCACAACCTGTGGGCTGGCCCCTGGTTACGGCGACTCCTTGCCGTGCGTGTCCATCACCGCGCCGAGGTCGTCCCACGCCATCCAGGTCACCTGTGTGGCGTGACTGTGTCTCCATCCCACACCCTCGGCGGCGACGATCAGTTCCCCCATGTGGATGCCGCCGCTTTCGTGTCGGACGTTGAACCTGGCGACGTCGGGCGAACCCCGTTCCCCAACAGGTACCCCTGATTGTCCTACGTTCATTTTTTGCTGTCCTGCAATGCAACATCGGAATGGCGTCAGCAGCGCATCCCGAATCACCTGATCCTCTTCCTCAAGACTGGTCCGGCTCAGGCAGGCATCAGGACCGCCAGGATGTCTTGCTTCGCCCCGTGCAGCACCGCACTGGCGGTGGAGCCGGGCGGGAGCCTCAGTCCATGCCGTCCGTGCGTGCCCACCACGACCAGATCCACTTCCAGCTCGTCAGTCACGGCATGGATTTCGTCCGCGGGATGACCGGTGCGGACCACTCGCTCTCCCGTCAATCCGAACCTGGTGGCCAGTTCGTCCAGACGCGTCTGCATCGTCGTCATGGCTGCATCGTCGAAATAGGTTGGCGGACCCGCAGCCAAGTCTGCGCCGGCATAGGTGTATTCATACGTCTGGACAACGGTGACTACCGAAACGCGCGCTCCGCTGATCGCCGCGACCGCCGCGGCACGCGCCAACACGGCGGGCGCGTCCTCGGTCATGTCGACCGCCGCCAGCACGTGGCGGAACGGCTGCGGTTCATCGGGAATGTGTACGCAAAGCACATCGCAGACCCTGCCGTGCAGGACGGCGCTCGCGGTCGAGCCGAGTAGCCGACGCCAACCGCGCCGGCCGTGCGCACCCATCACAACAAGGTCCGCGCCCTGGGCCTCGGCACGGGCACAGATCTCCTTGGCAGGGTGGCCTTCAAGGAGCACGTGCCGCTCAATGCCGGCCGACGAACACACGGCCTCCAGGCGCTCGGCCGCCTGACTCGTTGCGTGTTCGCGCAGCGTTACCTCAGGTCTGAAGGCGACATGTTCGCCGACGTAGGGTGGCAAGTCGACGACGTGCATCGCCGTGATCTCCGCGCCGGATCCGATTTGTAGCGCGCGTTGCGCGACCTTCTCGCCAGCGTCCGACACGTCCACTGCCACAAGTATGCGCGAATAAGTCATCTCGTCCTCCATGCTGTCCCAATGCCGGCGGAGACAATGGTATGTCTCAACGCCGCAACCATGATCAGATATGGGGCCTACCCCAAGCGTTAGCAAGTGACCTCTCGCTGCTTTCGGGTCCCGCCGAATTGGCGATGCGACCAGGACTGATGGTTGCGCCACTGGGCGCAGTACCTCGTACTCCGTCTCCAACGAAGGGGGCAACGCCGGCACTGCCCCACCGTCGGCCCCTTCGGCCCGTTGCTTTCTGGCGAGGCGCGACCCCTCGCGCTCCCCGGGCCCGACCCAACTCGTCGTCCATGGCACAATCGTCTCCGGTCGCTGACGCTCCCGCCGTTTGTGCCATGAAATGCCCCACGGCCGGCGCCTTCGGCCCCGGTTGCTTTCTGGCGAGGGACCCCCTCGCGCTCCCCGGGCCCGACCCAACTCGTCGTCCATGGCACAATCGTCTCCGGTCGCTGACGCTCCCGGAGACGTTTGTGCCATGGAAGTAGGCATCATTGAATCGTTTTTCCTTATCTTTGCCGGCGCGGCCGTGCTGGCAACGGTGGCGCTGTTTACCCGCCAGCCGTTGCTGGTCGCCTACATGGCCATCGGCGCGCTGCTCGGCCCGCACGGACTCGCATGGATACCAACCGCCGAGTTCGTGAGCGACATCGGCCATATTGGCATCATCTTCCTCTTGTTCCTGGTGGGTCTCGACCTGCCGCCGGCGAAGCTGCGCAACATGCTCGGCGAGTCCGTCGTTACCGCCCTGGCCAGCACGGCGGTTTTCTTCGCTTTGGGCTTCGTCGTGCTGTGGAGCTTCGGTTTCGGCTGGATCGAATGCCTGGTGGCCGGCATCGCCTGCGTCTTCTCCAGCACCATCATCGGCATCAAGATGTTGCCGACGACGGTGCTGCATCACCGGCACGTCGGGGAGATCGTCATCAGTCTCCTGCTCATCCAGGACCTGATCGCAATCGTTGCCCTGCTCGCCCTGGCAGGATTCGGCGCCGACCACGGCAGTTCCGTACCGGGCCATCCGCTACTGGTCGTCGCGGCCTTCCCTGTCATCGCTGCCGGCGCGTTCTTCGGCGTCAGGTTCATCGTCACTCCCCTGCTGGCACGCTTCGACGCCTTCAACGAGTTCATATTCCTGCTGGTCATCGGCTGGTGCCTGGCGATAGCAACCCTGTCGCACCTGGCCGGCATGTCGCTCGAGGTGGGCGCGATCATCGCCGGGGTGTCTCTCGCCAGTTCGCCCATCGCCCAATTCGTTACCGATAACCTGCGCCCGTTGCGCGACTTCTTCCTCATCCTGTTCTTCTTTTCCGTCGGAGCGGCCATCGACCCCGCCGTGCTGGCAAAGGTCATCTGGCCAGCACTGTGCCTAGGTGCCGCAATGCTGGTGGTCAAACCTCCCGTCTTCCGGTGGCTGCTGGCGTGGCAGGGAGAATCCCGCGAGACGTCGTGGGAGATCGGTTGCCGGCTCGGGCAGGCGAGCGAATTCTCGCTGCTCGTGACTACGGTGGCACTCGGTGGCGCACTTGTCGGCGGCGAGGCGGCCCATGTCATCCAGGGCGCAACAGTGCTCACCCTGGTGGCGTCAACTTACCTCGTTATCTTCAGGTACCCGAGCCCGATCGCCGTTTCCGACAAGCTGCGCCGCGACTGAACGGCTGTCCTATTCGTCGAGCTTAAGGACGCCGCGGCCCACCATCTCGCCAGCGAGAATTCGGTCGATGGCCGGGGAAAGCTCCTCCAGCCGCAGCGGCTGTTTCAACGCCTCCACTCCATCGATCTTCCAGTCTCCGCCCAGCTTTTGCCACAGGGCGGTCTTGTGCTCGATGGGAAGCTCGACCGAGTCGATGCCCAGCAGGTTCACGTGGCGCAGGATGAACGGCAGCACGGTAGCCGGGAATGCGGGCGATGCGACGAGGCCGCACGCGGCCAGGCTTGCGCCGTACCTGAGCGACTTGACGGCATTGAACAGGATGTCCCCGCCCACCGTGTCCACGACACCACCCCAGGTCTCACGGAGCAACGGCCGATCCGCTCCGGCGAGCGCCTCGTCACGTCCGACGACCTGGGTCGCCCCGATCTCGCGCAGGAAATCGTGCCGCGAGGACTTGCCTGTCACCGCGTGAACCGTATAGCCGCGTTGACTCAAGAGCATCACCGCGACTGAACCGACGCCCCCGGTCGCGCCTGTGACGAGCACGGGGCCGCCCGCCGGAGTCATGCCGGCGCTCTCAAGCTTCTCCACGCACAACGCCGCGGTAAACCCCGCCGTGCCCAGGATCATGCTCTGTTCGAGGGTGAGCCCGGCAGGAAGTGGTGTCGCCCACCCTGCGGGGATGCGAATTCGCTGCCCAAAGCCGCCCGGCGTATTCATGCCGAGGTCGAAACCCATCGCGATGACCTCATCCCCCGGCCCGAATGTGTCGACGGAAGATTCCAGCACGGTGCCGGCCGCGTCGATGCCAGGAGTATGCGGATAATTCCGGGTGACGCCGGGCCGTCCGGCCGCAGACATGGCGTCCTTGTAGTTGAGGGAGGAGTAGCGCACGTCGACCAGCAGATCGCCTGCCGGCAGGTCGTCCACCTCGCGGGAGACGATCGATCGGGCAAACGCCTCCTCTCTCGTTTCGACCCGGAACGCCCTGAACGTGGCCATTCAGAACCTCTCCATCACGCGTTCGACCAGCCGGCCGAAGGATGTCGACAACTGCCGCATGAGCCGGTCTATGGGCTTTTCCGGCACGATCCAGCGGACCTCGAATACGTCCTTGTCATCACATGCCGCAACCAGGTACTCGTCGGACGTGCAGAGCTGGTCCACCAGTTTTCGGTCGATGGCGCGCTGACCGTACCAGGCTTCCCCCGTCCCCACGGCATCCAGGTCCACATCCGGCCTGTGGTCACCGACAAAGGACTTGAACAGGTCATGGAGGTCCTCGATTTCCTCCTGCATCTTGGCGCGTCCGCTGTCCGTGTTCTGCCCGAATACGGTCAGCGTCCGCTTGTACTCCCCGGCGGTGAGAAGCTCGACATCCACGTCGCGTTTCTTCAGGAAGCGATGAACGTTCGGCATCTGGGCCACCACGCCGATGGAGCCCACTACCGCAAACGGCGCGGTAACGATCCGGTCCGCGACCGAGGCCATCATGTAGCCACCGCTGGCCGCCACCTTGTCTATCGCTGCCACGAGGCGAATGCCCTTTTCCTTGACCCTCGCAAGCTGCGAGGCGGCGAGACCGTACGCGTGGACAAGGCCCCCGGCGCTCTCGATCCTTACGACGACTTCGTCCTCTTCCCTGGCGCTGGTCAGGATCGCTGTGATCTCGTTCCGCAGGCAATCCAGTTGGGACGCCGCCAAGTCGCCCTTGAAGTTGACGACGAATACCCGCGCGCGGTCCGACGCCGTCTTCCGCTCCTGTTTCTGTTCCCTGTTCTCTTCGCGCGTCAGTTTCCTGTGCCGTGCCGCGGGCGTGACCGCATGCTGGACGGCGCTACGCATCCCCCGCAGACGGTCGTTGATCCGGACCACCTGCACGCGGCCCTCGGGCGGCCGGTGGCTGCGCCGCGCTCCGGCGGCGACCATGATCACCACTACGGCTGCGATGACCGTCAGAGCCTTCGCGAGGAAGCTCAGGTAGTCGAATACGTATTCCATCAGGATTCGCGAACGGACGGGGAAGACGCGCTAATCTACCACAAGGACAGTTGTGCGAGAGACTTGGGAGCGCACCGCCACGCCATCATGGACCGCGACGAGCTTGCGCGTGAACTTGAAGCCCGTTACCAGCGCGCGGCGGCGACCGGACACGACATCCAGGTCGCCTTCGCCATCGCCGACCGGCAACCGTTGGTGTGCCGCATGACAGCGGCGGGAATCGTCTTCGACGAGAACCTGGCGCCTGAAGCAACGTTCTACTTCGACTGCGAGGAAACGCTGCTATCGCTGCTCGGGGGCGGCGGTGACTTCGTCTCGGCCTTCATGCGTGGCGCATTCCGCTCCGACGGGCATATCACGCTGATATTCCTGTTGCTGATGGTCTTTCAGGAGCCTTAAGCCGGGAGCGCGAGGGTGTCCCTCGCAAGGACCAGCAGCGCGAGGGTTTCCCTCGCAAGGACCAGCAGCGCGAGGGTGTCCCTCGCGGGGAAAGGAATGTTCCCCGACCGCTGACGCGTAGCAAAGTGCCGGCTTGGTGCATCTCGGCTGCGCACACCGGGGCAGCACTCGCGCGAAGTCGCCGCCGAGGACCTTTCCTTGAGTGGCGACGATGTCGACGCACTGGTCGCCGATGGAGTGATCTACGCCTAACGCCAGCCCACGCGCCACTCCGCAATGACCGCGTTCGACTACACCGGGGCGCCGTATGCCGTCCCCGACGGCAACAACCGACTACAGGTTTTTTCTTCGACTACCAAGGCAGCTATTTCGATATCGTCAGGAGGCGTTCTCTACAATACGAATCGACCCAATGGGAGACAAATCAATGCGAACGAGCACGTGGAATCCGATCCTCCTTCGAGCCATTCCCATGTTGCTGGCGGTCACCACTGCCGCGACTTCGCTGTATGTCTCGGCACAAGACACATCGGCGGCTGCCGCCGACAACAACCAGCCGCCTGTCCTTGGGAAAGTGAAGCGTGACGGAGCGCACGGATACTCCCAAGGCTCCGGGTCCGGCTTCTCTTTCGCCTCCAGCAAGAGCCTCGCTGAGGAAGAGATGGACGAAAAACTTGCAGAATTCCGCTCCGACAAAGATGTGGTTTGGCTCCACTACTCCGCCGAAGCCAGCGATCCTGACGGCGATGAAGTTCAGTATGTCTGGTCCGAGGTATCTCCTGGCGAACCGGCTGCGATTGTGGAACAGGACGACTCCTTCGTTCCCAGTGGCCAGGCAGCAAGAATCAGACTGTGTGTTCCACCTTCGGGACCGGAAGTCACCCTTCAAGTCGTGGCCGTCGACAGGCGCGGCGCCAGGAGCAAACCCAGGTCGGTCGTCGTCAATGCCGCCGGCTGCGCGTCCGAAGCGGAATGGGCGCGATTGTCCTGGTTTGCCGAAACGCGCGAGGCCGCGAATCAAGGAGATGCTGACGCTCAACACGCGCTCGCGTACGCGCATATCAACGGGAGCGGGGTGTTCAAGAACGAGCAGAAAGGAACGGAGCTGCTGCGCGCGCACGCAGAGGACGGAAACATTAAGGCTCAGGCTTCATGGGCTTTTGTTCTCTATAACGGAAAGTACCGGGTGAAGAGGAATCGCGAGGAGGGCCGAAAATGGTATCTGGTTGCCGCTGAACAGGGACATCCCCACTCGCAGTTCGTCATGGGCTGGTTGGAGGAAGACCTTGACGCGAAAGGGAACTGGTACCGGCTCGCTGCCGAGCAGGGTCACGTCCAAGCCCAGTTCTTCCTGGCAAAGATGCTCGCTGAGGGCACAGGGATGCGGACAGACCTTGCGCACGCCAAGGCGTGGATGCAAAAGTCCGCGGATGGCGGCGACGACCGCGCCAAGACCTGGATAGAGAACTGGGAGCTGGCTACGACATTCGATGAATCCGGGAACCGTCCCCCGCTATTGGCTTCGGTTGCTTACGCGGGAGATGAGCGACCTACTTCGTTTTCCTATTCCGCCGACAAGATGACCTACAAAGACGGCAAATGGACCACGGAAGGAGGGCAGTCGAAGGTCGATACGATCATCTGGCGCAAGTTCAATGTTCGAGCGGAGGATTTCGACGGAGAGTCCATTCGATATCTCGTTACACAAACATCTCCGGATACACCCAGGGCCGCGATCGGCGGCGAGAAAGGGGCTTTCGAATATCAGGCCTCCGGCAGCGAAGTAATGTTCGCCGCCTGTTTCCCCCAAGTTGACGACGGGGAATTCACGTTTCAGGTTGTTGCCGAGGACAAACGGGGCGCAAAAAGCGAACCCGAGACAATCGCGCTAGATGCCATACGGTCAGACAGGTGCCCGTGAAGCTCGACCGCTACCGATCGGGCACCGCCCACTAGCTACGCTGGCGGCCTTTGACCCGGCCGTCGGCGGCGGGAGACGATCAGGGCCGGACCAGGAGACGCAATGAGGCGTCGTGCGCGGACGGTCGCTGCTCGGGGCGCGTCAGGAAAAACGCGCCAATTTCTCCATGGAGGTCTTCAGCCGCGTGACGCTTCCTTCTCCTTGACGAAAGCGTCGATGAGCCAGGCGGATATGGCCATGCGCGTGGGCGTATTCGGACGCTGCGCATAGTGGAACCACCTGGCCTCGTCGATCTCGTCTTCCTGGCAGACGATATCGCCGCCGGCATAGTCGGCGTGGAAGCCCAGCATGAGGGAGTTCGGAAACGGCCATGGCTGGCTGCCCATGTAACGCAGTCCGGATATTTCCAGACCGACTTCCTCGCGCACTTCTCGATGGACGGCCTGCTCGATGGACTCGCCAGGCTCGACGAAGCCGGCAATCGTGCTGAACATGCCATGCCTCCACCGGGCGTTGCGCGCCAGCAGCATCTCGTCTCCCCTGCGCACCAGCACGATGATGCTCGGGGATAGCCGCGGATAGTTGAGCAGTCCGCAGTTGGGACATTGCTTCGCCCGGTCGGCTTCGTGGTCGCGGGTCCGGGTGCCGCAGCGGCCACAGAAACGGTGATTCCGATGCCAGTCGACCACCTGCCTGGCCCGCCCCGCGAGGTAGAAGAACGCCGGATCGACCCGCTCCATCCAGTCGCGCAGGTCGGCGGTCGCGAAACCATCGGGCACCGTCCCCGCAATCACGAGGACGTAGCACGACCGCCCCTCCCAGCGCCCGAGGTAGTGCCTGAGCGAGACATCGACATCGAACCAGCGGAACTCGTCCCGGGTCACGGCCCTCGGGATGCCGCCTTCGCTCACGCAGACGATACGGTCTTCGATGAAGATGAAGTACAGGGCGTCGTCAGTATCGGCGCCCTGGGGCGCAGTCACGGCGGACTCGAAGGCATCGGGCTCGGTGGGCCACATCCTTAGGTCTTCCTGGGGCAGCGCAAAAAGCAACTATAAACGATCATTGCCGACGCCAAGGGCTCGCACGTTTTTGCCGCGCCAAAGCACGTTTCGTGGAATAGCATATCGGCGCATGCACAAATATATCCTCGGTTCGCCCGGGCCGGCCGGACTCGTCCGCGTTGGACCGCGCAGCAGTGCTCCCCGCCCAACCCGGATCGGTCGGCAACCGGCCCACGTTTCGAACACTACCGGTCGCATCTCGTGAAACGCTTCCTGCGCGAACCGCTTCTGCACTTCATGCTCGCCGGGGCCGCGCTGTTCCTGGCATTTGAATGGCTCGACGACGACAGGCCGGCGCCCGCCGACGAGATTCGCGTCGACCAGGCCACTCTCGTGCAGTTTCTGGCGAACCGCGATCCGCGTCTCAATGCGGATACCGCCGCCACTGTACTCGGCGACATGACCAGCGAGCGACGGGATGCCCTGATCGAGGATTACGTCCGGGAGGAGGTGCTCTTCCGGCAGGCGCGGGAAATCGGGCTGGACCCGTACGATCACGTCGGCCGACGCCGCCTGATCGCGCAACTCGACTACATCAACCGGGGGTTCATGGAAGACACCATGGAGTTTTCCGACGATGAACTCGAAGCGTTCCACGAAGCCAACAGGGAACGCTATGTCATTGCGCCGGAGATCACGTTCACGCACGTGTATTTCAGCACCGAGCGCCGGGACGACAATGCGCGGGCGCTGGCCATCGACACCCTGGCGGAACTCAACCGGAATGCGGTGCCGTTTCACGACGGACCGTCCCTCGGCGACCTGTTTCTCTATCACAGGAACTACGTCGCCAGGGAACCCGAGGAAGTCGCCTCCCACTTCGGCGCCGGGTTCACCGACGCCGTGTTCGAACTCGCGCCGGCCGATCGCTGGGTCGGTCCCATCGAATCGGATCACGGCCATCACCTCGTGATGGTCTCGTCGCGCAAGCCCGCCCGTTCGCCGGCGATGGCCGAAGTCCGGCAACGTGTCGTCCAGGATCTGGCTGTCGAGCGCATACGCGAAGGGCTGGAGAGCTTCTACCAGGACGCCCGCGGCGCCTACGACATTGTTGTTGACCTGCCCGAGACGATGCCGTGAGGCAGCATCGCGCTGAACGACGGCACCCGGTGCGGGGCATGGCCACCGTTCTCTGCGTCGCCATCGCATCCGCAGCTGCGGCCGATGACCTGCGTCCCCTGTACGTACAGATCGACGAGGAGGGAGAGAACCGCTATTTGCTGCGGATCAAGACACCGCCAAGGGTGCGCGCGGACAACATCCCGCAGATCGTGTTGCCGGAGACCTGCGGCACGACCCTCTCCACGCGCGCCACCACGGTGATCCGCTGCGCCCAGACCCTGCATGGCGCCGAACTGACGATTTCCTATCCCCGGCGCGAGGTGGCCAATCCGTCGGTGGTGAGAGTGAACCTGCTGACTGCAGAAAGCCACACCATGGCGCTGTCCTCGGGCACCCGCAGGTTCAGGATGCCTGGTCCCGAAGATGTCGCCACGGTCGCGGTGCAGTACACCTGGCTCGGTGCTGAACACATCTGGGCCGGTCTCGACCACCTGCTGTTCCTCGTCTGCCTGATCTGGATCGCCGGAAACTGGAAGCGGATCGTCATTACCGTGACGGGTTTCACCGTGGCGCATTCGGTCACGCTCGCGCTGTCCGCGCTGGAAGTCGTCCAGCTGCCGGTGCCCCCCACCGAGGCCGTCATCGCCCTGAGCGTCCTGTTCCTGGCGACCGAAGTGGCCAAGGGGCCGCGCAGGAACCTCACCTGGCGTTACCCGATAACGGTTTCCAGTGCGTTCGGCCTGCTGCACGGGCTCGGGTTCGCTGCGGTGCTCAACGAAATCGGCCTGCCACAGGTCGAAGTCATCACCGGCCTGATCTTCTTCAACGTCGGCGTCGAGATCGGCCAGGTGATCTTTGCCCTGGGCGTGGTCCTGCTGCTCCGCGGAGCCGCGCTTGCAGGTCTCGATCTGGAGCGAGGGCGGGCACTGGCCGGCTACGCAGTGGGCTGCGTTGCCGCGTATTGGCTCATCGACCGGCTGGTTGCCTTCGCCTGAGCCGTGAAGCGCCGGCGCCCGGCTACTCCGCAGGCACGCGCCAGACCACGGCGCTATCCGTTCCGGCTTGTATCCTGTCCAGCATACCCTCGTGGGCGACCAACTCCTCCGGCGTGGCCAGCACAACGGGGAGCCGCGGCCGGTCGGCGGGAAGCCGTTCGAGATCTTCGTCGCGCGACAGCGCGCCCTGTCGCGAGTCCGAATCGAACAGCGACGTTTGGCCTCCCGTCATCAACAGGTAGAGGTCCGCCAGGATCTCCGCATCGACCAGCGCGCCGTGGAATTCGCGCTGGGAGTCGTCTACGCCGTAGCGCCTGCACAGCGCATCGATCGAGTTCTGTTGACCGGGATGCTTGCGGCGGGCCAGGTCCAGGGAATCCACTACGCTGCATATGTCCTCGATCGAGGCCGGGATTCCGTCCTTTTCTTCCAACATGCCAAGTTCATAGTCGACGAACGACACATCGAACTGCGCATTGTGGATGATCACCTCCGCCCCGCGCACGAAGTTGATGAAGTCCAGGGCGATCGCGGCGAACCTGGGTTCGTTCTCAAGGCGCTCCAGGGTCAGGCCATGCACCTCCGACGCGGCGTCGTCAATCGGACGCTCCGGGTTGATGTAGCAGTGGAAACGGTTGTCGGTCACGCGGCGGTCCACGATCTCGACGGCGCCAATCTCGAGGATACGATGCCCCTGTTGGGGTTCGAGCCCCGTGGTCTCGGTATCCAGAACTACCTGCCGCATGATCCTCCGAGCATCGCGTCGATGGCGTCGTTGGCGGCTCGATCAACCCGCTCGTTCCCTTCGACGCCGCTATGACCCTTGACCCACAACCACTCCACATCGTGCATCGCTGCCAGTGCGTCGAGGCGTTCCCAGAGCTCACGGTTCTTGACCGGATTCCTGCCCGAGGTTCGCCAGCCGTTCGTCTTCCAGCGTTGCATCCACTGTGTGACGCCCAGGCGCACGTATTGCGAGTCCGTGGTCAGGCGGACCTGCCGGCGCGCGCTGCCGAGAGCGGCCAGGCCCTCGATGGCAGCCTCGAGTTCCATGCGGTTGTTCGTGGTGCTCGGTACCGCACCCTTCAGCAGTGTCTCGCGTTCACCGCAACGCAACAGGGCCGCCCAGCCACCGGGTCCCGGGTTTCCCCGGCATGCACCGTCGGTGAATATCTCGACCATGGCCCCGGTGTTCACTGACGGGCCATGGGTCTCGGAATCGCAAGCGGTGCGATATTGTCGGCCGCGGGGGCCAGACGCCCGACACCGGTACGGGCGGCAGAGTTCTTCGCGGCGAGCACCAGGTAAACGCCGCCCAGGGGCACGCGCCTTTCTGCCAGCCAGTCTCCGATCATCCGCCAGCGCGCGCCGTCCAGCCCCAGTTTCAGGCATCCCCTGTAGTTCATGTACTTCACCCGCTCTTCACGATCGAATCCGAGGACGGCCAACCAGTCGCTGAGCCGATAGGCGGTGACCAGTGTCATTCCGCGCGGACGGCGCAGCGCCCAAAGCGACAGTGGATTGAAGGCACAGATCAACAACCTGCCTCCCGGACGGACCACGCGCGTGATCTCCCGGATGGCGGCACGCGGATCATCGGCATGTTCGAGGGCGTGGTGAACGACCACACCATCCAGGCTGTTGGCGGGAAACGGCAGCGCTTCCGGGACGGCGACTGCGGACGGCAGTTCGCTCCCACGAATGCCCGGATCACCCGACAGGTAGAAGCGGTTCTTCACCATGCAACGCGCCGTAGCTGTCGTGCTCTGCGGCGCGGGTCCCATCCATAACAGGGATTCACCGTGAAAACGGCGCACATGCCTGCGAATCACCGAGATTTCGCGCGTGAGCAACCGTCTTCCCGGCTCTGTTGAGAACCAGCTCCTCATGAATTCGAGTGGTTGAGAAGAAACCGGCGAGGCGAGGTTGCGAATGACCGTATTTTCCCGCAAAGTAGCCACGAGATTCGCCGTCATTTTGTACTGCGCGCTCTCGATCCGCAACCAGAGAAAATGCCCGGATAGGTGCAATGCAAGGCACGTCCCGGTTTGCCGGAATCGTCCTGAACAGCCGACTCTCCATTAACGTCGCCTGTGCCCGCGGCGCCCGGACTCCCTCCTCGACGTGTTTTCGCCGGCTGTTCGGTTCGTTCCTCGTGGCCGCGGCGTTCGGAGCGGGTGCGGCATCGCACGAACTCATTGACGCTCCCGTGTCCATCACGGGCTTTCTCGAGGAGTTGCGCCAGGGATTCGCGCTGAATCACAGGCTTGACCAACCGGTGGTGCTGCACGAGATAGAACGAGTGAGACGCAGCCCGTCCTACCTCGCCCTGCTTTCGCCCCGCATCGAGCGTTACCTGCCGCGGATCTGCGAAGAGGCGCGCGTACGCGGCCTGCCCTCGGAAGTCTGCCTGCTGCCGATCGTCGAGAGCGGCGTCGACCCGGCAGCCGTGTCGCGGAGCGGAGCTCGAGGCCTGTGGCAACTTGTCCCCGGCACTGCCAAACGCTACGGACTGAAGATCGGCTGGCGGGTCGACGAGCGGCGCGACCCCGCCGCATCCACCGATGCGGCGCTGCGCTACCTGGTCGATCTGCAGCGGCTATTCAGCGACTGGACCCTGGCCCTCGCCGCTTACAACTGCGGGGAAACCAAGGTCGCCGAGGTACTCGAAAGCGCCACTGCCGGGGCGTCCTTTTTCGATTTGAGGTGGCCCAGGGAAACAGCGGCCTACGTGCCGCGGCTGCTCGCTTTCGCGGCGATCTTCGCCGATCCCTCCGCACACGGCATCGCCCTGCCGGACCGCCTGCAGCCAGCGTTGACGGTTAACCTGCCTCGCGTGCGGGCGGTCGCCACGACGTCATTGGCCCGGGAGGGGTTGTCCTATAGACCTGCTTCTTCTCTCAGGGAAACGACCACCGAACCGATTGCCCGCTGACTCGCAAGCTGTACCAGGTCTCCACGCAACCTGGTGCGTTCCCCTTCACTCATGGCGCCGTAGTCGCCGGGCTCGACGCGCGACACGACAACCACGGCGGAACCGCCGTCCGCAAGTCGGGCCGTCGCTGCGGATCGCGCTTCGCCCACCGGCGGAGACAGCCGAAACGCCGTCTCAAGAACCGGCCCGGGGAGGCCCGGATCGAGGTATCCCGCCGCTTCCATGTTCTCCCAGGTCAAGGCGTGCTCACCCGCCACATCCGAGGCAGCTTCGCCGGCAAGCAAGCGTCCCAGCGCGGCGTCCGCAGCGACGGAAGCAGCCTCCGCAGCGCGTTGCGCGACCAGGTTTTCCCTGATGCCCTCCGCCACTTCTTCCAGGGGCAACTCCATGGCGGGATGGTGGGCCGTGACCCTGGCCACCACCGCGCCCTGATCGTCGATCGTCACAGCCGGACTGTTGTAGTCTTCAACGAGAACATCAGGCTCGAACACCGCTTCGCGGAGCGCCCTGTCAGCGAAGACACCTTCTCCAGCTTCACGTGTCACCCCCTGAACATTCCGGATTACGAGGCCCAGTGCTTCGACGATGCCGTCCAACGTATCGGGTTCTTCGAAGGCGATTTCATCCATGGTCCGCAGGGTTTCCTCGAAAGCCGGCTGGGCGCGATCGCGTCTGATCGTCTCGAGGAGCCGCTCCCGCTCGTCTTCAAGTACGCGCGGCTCGGCCTGCCTGACCTCGAGCAAGGTGATGAGATGCACGCCGAACTCTGTCTTCACCGGATCGGAGAGCTCGCCCGCCGCAAGCCCCCACAGGGCCTCTTCGAACGCGGGCACGAACGTGCCCCGGCCGACGAATCCGAGGTCACCGTCGTTTGCCGCCGACCCGGCATCCTCGGACAGTTCCCTCGCCTTGTCTGAAAATGATGCGCCTGCCTCGATCTCGGTGCGTATTTCCAGGAGCCTCGCGATGGCATCTTCCTCGGAACGCGTGTCCGTGGTCTGAAGCAGGATGTGCGCCGCACGCCGCTCCTCGCCCGCGCCCGACTCGATCCGGATGCGCTCTTCCTCTTCGAACGCCGCAACGAGGTCTGCCTCGTCGACCTCCTGGTCCGCCATCAGCGCTTCGATCGACAGCTCGACATATTCGAGGTCGACGTTCTCTTCCGTGAGGTACAGGTAGACGTTCTCGTCGTAGTAGCGTGCGACCTCGTCATCGGACACCTCGATACCTGCGGCAAAGGCATCGGGAGGGAATTCAAGGTACGCGACATCGCGCCGTTGCCCGAGGACCCGCGAAGCCTCCCGGAGTTCCTTCTCCGTCACCAGGGACGTATCGCTGACAGCGCCGGTGAGTTGGTCGAGGCGAACGTTGCGCGCCTGGTCGTCGAGGAACGACGCCGGCGAAAACCCGGCGCTCGCGAGGACCGATCGGAAGCGCTGTTCGTCGAAGACACCGTCCACCTGGAATTCCGGCATGGAGGTGATCTCGCGATCCAGGGCCTGCCTTGACACGGCCAGGTCCAGATCATCGGCCAGTTGGAGCAGAAGCGTTCGATTGATCAACGTCTGCAAGGTCGTTTCCCGAACCTGCTCCCGGTCGATCAGGCTCGGATCCACGCCTTCGCCGAGTTCCGCCTGCAGGAACTGCATGCGTCGCTCCGTTTGGTCTGTCAGAAACGCTTCGGTAATTTCATCCCCGTTTACAGTTGCCGCCACGGGTTCGCCCACGGCGAACAGATTGAAAGCCCCGAAACCGAAGACCGTCAGCACAAACGCGATGATGCCGACCATGACCTTGGCCCCCAGTGTCTGCGCACCATCGCGCATCTTTTGCAGCATCACGTCATCAGTACTCCATTACGGCTGAAGTCCGTCAGAGCCGAAGGCCCAGGCCCACCTGCGCCCTGCGCCCTGATCGGCACTACGTGCCGTCCCACGGCGCAGCCTGCCAGCGTCGATGCGCTCGCCCGGCGCTGGCAGGACTTCCGGCCACGCGGCGCCGCGCGGCCTGGCGAAGGATAGGGCTAGCCGTTGACGGTATCCCTGAGCGCCTTGCCCGCCTTGAACGCCGGCACCCTGGAGGCCGCAATCTGGATGGATTCGCCGGTCCGGGGATTGCGGCCCGTACGCGCCGCCCTGTCGCGCACCGAAAACGTCCCGAAACCCGCGATCGCCACCGGCTCCGAGTTCTTGAGAGATGCCGCCACCACATCGCACAGTGCATCCAGCACCCTGCCCGCGGAAGCCTTGGAGACATCGGCGGAATCGGAAATCGAGTCAATTAGTTCAGATTTGTTCATTATCAGTCTTTCTCACTGGTGGGTTGAAACCGGGTTGGGAAGTGTTTCCAAGCTAGCTGCTTGAACACATGACTTATATCAACGGCTAAAAAACGCTGTCAACGGCTGAATCGCCTCGACGGTCTATTCGGACGAAAGGAACGTCCTGATCCATCTCTGAATCGGGCTCGGACCCCGGTTCCGGGCCAGGTTCCGTCCTGGGTGCCGGGGGATGTGCCAACGCGGCGCGGATCACCTCGTCCATCCATTTGACCGGCAGGATGTCGAGCGCCGACTTCACGTTGTCCGGGACTTCCTTCAGGTCGCGCGCGTTGTCTTCGGGGATGATGACGCGGCGAATTCCGCCCCGGTGCGCGGCCAACAGCTTTTCCTTCAGGCCGCCGATCCGGAGCACCTGGCCACGCAACGTGATTTCGCCGGTCATCGCAACGTCCGCCCTGACCGGTATGCCCGTCAGCACCGATACGAGGGCCGTACACATCACTATTCCCGCGCTGGGCCCGTCCTTCGGCGTCGCGCCTTCGGGCACGTGTATGTGAACGTCGTTCTTTTCGTGAAAGTCGGGCTCGATGCCGAGATCGTCCACGCGGCTGCGCACGAAGGTGAGCGCCGCCTGAATCGACTCCTGCATGACATCCCCCAGGGAACCGGTCTTGGTCTGCCGTCCTTTCCCGCTTACGGCGACCGCCTCGATATTCAGGAGTTCGCCACCCACCTGCGTCCACGCCAGGCCGGTGGCCACCCCGATCCGGTTCTCATCCTCCGCCCGCCCGTAGTCGAACTTGTGCACGCCGCTGTAGTTCTCGATCTGCTCCCTGCCGATCGGCGGTTCGATCTCCTCGCATCCAAGGGTCTGGTCCTTGACGACCTTGCGGCAGATCTTGGCGATTTCCCGCTCCAGAGCCCGTACCCCGGCTTCGCGGGTGTAATAGCGCACAAGCTCGACAATGGCCGGTTCGGAAATCCCGAAATCGGCGGATCCCAACCCATTCAGGTCTTTCTGCTTCGGCACGAGGAAGCGCGAAGCGATGTTGACCTTCTCATCCTCCGTGTAGCCGGGTAGCCGGATCACTTCCATCCGGTCAAGCAGCGCGGGGGGAATATCCATGGAATTCGAGGTGCATACGAAGAACACGTCCGAAAGGTCGTAATCGACTTCGAGATAGTGGTCGTTGAACGTGTGGTTCTGCTCCGGATCGAGCACTTCGAGCAGGGCCGAGGCCGGGTCTCCCCGGAAGTCCATGCCCATCTTGTCGACTTCGTCGAGCAGAAACAGCGGGTTGCGCACGCCGACTTTCGCCAGCTTCTGCAGTATCTTGCCCGGCATCGAGCCGATGTACGTGCGGCGATGCCCCCGGATCTCCGCCTCGTCCCGCACGCCGCCCAGCGACATGCGCACGAACTTGCGATTCGTGGCGCGGGCGATCGACTCCCCGAGCGAAGTCTTGCCGACACCAGGCGGTCCAACCAGGCAGAGCACGGCCCCCTTGACCTTGCCGACGCGCCGTTGCACCGCCAGGTATTCAACGATGCGCTCCTTCACTTCCTCGAGGCCATAGTGGTCCGCCTCGAGAATCTCCTCCGCTGCCCTGAGATCCCGGCGCGTACGGCTTCGCTTCTTCCAGGGCAGCGCCAGCAGCCAGTCAAGGTATCCGCGAATGACCGTGGCCTCGGGTGACATCGGCGGCATGCGCATGAGTTTCTGGAGCTCGTGCTCTGCCTTGTCTTTCGCCTCATTGCGCATTCCCGAGCCGTCGATTTTCTGCCGGAACTCCTCGAATTCGTCCGGCAGGGCCTCGCCGCCCAGTTCCTGCTGGATCGCCCTCATCTTCTCATTGAGGTAGTACTCGCGCTGGCTGTCTTCCATCTGCTTCTTGACGCGCCCGCGAATGTTCTTCTCCAGGCGATTGAGGGCCATCTCGGCTTCCATCAGGCCGATGATTCTCTGCATGCGTTCGTCCAACCCTACCGCTTCGAGCACGGCCTGGCGGTCTTCAAGCTTGAACGGGAGTTGCGTCGCGATGCTGTCGATAAGGCGGCCGGGCTCATCGATGGAGGACACCGAGGAAACCGTTTCCGGGGGGACCTTCTTCGAGGCATGGGCGGCGGATTCCACGTAGGCGTCGAACTGTGACGACACCGCGCGCGTTACCGCTTCGGCCATCGCTGTTTCGGCCAGGGGCTCGTTCTCGAGTTCGACCTGCGCGACCAGGTGCAGCCCGTTGTCGGCCACGTTTGATATCCGCGCGCGGCTCACGCCCTCCACCAGCGTCTTGACCGTGCCGTCGGGCAGTTTCAGCAACTGCAGCACCGTGGCCGACGTGCCGACCCCGAACAGGTCTGGCTGACCTGGGTTGTCGCACTCGGCATCGCGCTTCCCGACGAGAAGAATCTGCTTGTCTCCCGCCAGCGCCGCCTCGAGTGCCAGGATGGACGACTCGGTGCTGACGAACAGCGACAGCACGCCGTGGGGAAAGGCGACGATATCGCGCAGCGGGAGAACCGGTAGCGGCGCCTGGTTCATTTCAATCGAAGCCCCGGAAAGACAGGCAGGCCGACACCACGTGCCCCGCCCGTGGTCCGCGCCGTCCTCAGTTGTCCCACGGCTCCGCTTCGCCGACCCCGAAAGTCATTCCTTGGGCAACGCCTTGGCGCGATTCTCATACATCAACAGGGGTTTGCTCTCCCCGTTGATGACGCTCGCATCGATGACGACCTTGGCGACGGATTCGGACGAGGACGGCAGGTCGTACATCGTGTCGAGCAGCACGGATTCCAGGATGGAGCGAAGGCCCCGCGCGCCGGTCTTGCGCTCCATGGCCTTCTGTGCCACCGCACGAAGCGCGCCTTCACGGAAGTCGACCTCGGCACCCTCCATGCCGAACAGCTTTGCATACTGCCTGGTCAGAGAGTTCTTCGGTTCGGTCAGGATCCGCATCAGTGCCTCGACATCGAGCTCTTCGAGCGTGGCCACCACCGGAAGGCGGCCCACGAATTCGGGAATGAGACCGTACTTGATCAGGTCTTCGGGTTCGACCTGGCGCAATGTCTCGCCGATGTTCTTGCCCGAGACCTCCGTTCGGACTTCCGCGCCGAATCCTATTCCGCTGCGGTCCGAGCGATCGATGATGACCTTGTCGAGACCCGAAAAGGCGCCGCCGCATATGAACAGGATGTTGCCGGTGTCGACCTGCAGGAACTCCTGCTGGGGATGCTTGCGCCCGCCCTGGGGTGGCACGGAAGCGACCGTGCCCTCGATGAGCTTCAATAACGCCTGCTGGACGCCCTCGCCCGAAACATCGCGGGTAATGGATGGATTGTCCGACTTGCGTGAAATCTTGTCGATCTCGTCGATGTACACGATACCGACCTGCGCGCGCTCGACATCGTATTCGCACTTCTGCAGGAGCTTCTGGATGATGTTCTCCACGTCTTCACCGACGTAGCCCGCTTCGGTGAGCGTGGTCGCATCGGCGATCGTGAACGGCACGTCCAGCAGCCGCGCCAGGGTTTCCGCCAGGAGCGTCTTGCCGCATCCCGTCGGACCGATCAGGAGGATGTTGGACTTGGAGAGTTCGACGTCGTCGCTGTTGCCCGCGCTACCGTTCCCTTTCCCCGTCGAGTTCAGACGCTTGTAGTGGTTGTATACGGCGACCGAAAGCACCTTCTTCGCGTGCTCCTGGCCGATGACGTACATGTCGAGGATGTCCTTGATCTGCCGGGGAACGGGAAGCTTGTTGGCGTCTTTCCCCTGCTCATTGTCCTGGACTTCCTCGCGGATGATGTCGTTGCAGAGCTCGATGCACTCCGTGCAGATGAAGACTTCCGGGCCGGCAATGAGCTTGCGCACTTCGTGCTGACTCTTGTGGCAGAAGGAACAGAAGAGCGGCTTGCCCGAATCGTTGCCCTTGCCCCGTTGATGGTCCGCCATACAGTGCTCGCTTGCCTCTTTAGGTGGCTTTTGTTGTGTGGCTTTGCGCCCGCGCCAGTCAGCGACAGGTCATCCGGGTCTCAACCATGCTTGCAAATGCGCCAAGTTTCAAGTCCCGGGCTCGCCGTCGCCCGGCTCGCCGTCCGGTGCGGCCTTGAGTTTCGGCGGCGGGTGATGCACCCGGTCGATGATGCCGTACCCCACCGCGTCTTCGGGGCTCATCCAGTAATCCCTGTCGGTGTCCTCGGCGATGCGTTCGATCGGCTGTCCCGTGTGCTGCGCCAGAATCGAGTTCAGCCGTTGCCGCATCGAGACGATCTCCCTCGCCTGGATCTCTATGTCGGCAGCGACGCCCCGGGAGCCGCCGGACGGTTGGTGGAGCATCACGCGCGAATTGGGCAGTGCGAAGCGTTTCCCCGGCGCGCCGGCCGCCAGGAGGAACGCGCCCATGCTGGCGGCCTGACCGATACACCAGGTGTTCACGTCGCACGAAACGAACTGCATCGCGTCGTAGATCGCGAGGCCCGCGGTGACCGAGCCGCCAGGAGAATTGATGTAGAGCGAAATGTCCTTCTCGGGATTCTCGGAGACGACGTACAGCAACTGGGCGACAATCAGGTTCGCGACGTTGTCGTCTACCGGCCCGACGATGAAGATGATACGGTCCCGGAGCAGCCGCGAATAGATATCGTACGCACGCTCGCCACGGGGACTCTGCTCCACCACCATCGGGACCAACCCGAGGTTCCTGATGGTCCGATCCTGATCGTTCACTGCCAACCTCTCTTCAACCTGTTTCGATGCATCCGCAAGCGCCTGCCTGTTCTCCAGCCGGGACCGGACGGCTTCTATGCCGGTTCCGCCTGTTCCCCCGCCCCTTCCTCCGTAGCCGGCTTTCCGGACATCACGTCCTGGAACGTGCTCTGCACGGTTTCCACCTTCGCCAGGCCGGCGACGTGATCGATCACCTGCTCGGTGAGCGTAGTTTGTTCGACCGACTGCAACAACCGTTCGTCGCCATAGTACGCCTCGATCACCCCCTGGGGATTTTCGTATCTCTCGGCCATGCCCTCGATCCGCTCGCGAAGCCTGTTCGCATCAAGCGTAAGGGACTCCTGCGCGACGATCGCCTTCATGACCAAGCCGGTCTTCACCCGTTTCTCAGCCTCCGTGCCGACGAGTTCCCCTATCCGTTCCAGCTGCTCCGACTGCTCCGGGAGTCCCACGCGCTGGCGAAGATCCTCGCTCATCTGCGCACGTTCGCGCTCGACCAGGGCTTCCGGCAAGGCGAAGTCATGAATGTCGGCAATCGCCTCTAGCACCTGCTCCTGCATGCGTTGACGAATCGTGCCGTCGAGCCGGGCCTGCATATCCTTGCGAATCTCCTCGCGAAAAGCCGCCTCGCCGCCTTCACTGACGCCGAGCGCGCCGAAGAACGCATCGTCCAGGGGCGGCAGCTCAGGCTCCTCTACGGACGTGACGGCCACCTCGAAATCGAGTTCGCTGCCTCGCAGGGACTCGTCGGGCGAGTCGTCCGGCACGGTCGCGGAGAATTCCTTTGTCTCGCCTACGGACATCCCGCGAACGGCCTGGTCGATATCCTCCAGCACGCCGCCGGCGCCGATGATGAATCTCGCATCCTTCCCCGGAATACGTGGATCGCCGGAGGCCTCTCCGGAAACGGTGAAGTCCGCCACCACCAGGTCGCCCTCCTCCGCGGGACGATCCACGGATTCCCACTTCCTGTTCCGTTCCCTCAAGGTCTGGATCATCCCGTCGATATCGTCCGGGGTGACCTCGGCTTCCGGCTGCACGATGCGGATGCCGGAAAGGTCCGCCACCTCTATTTCAGGCATGACCTCGAAGGTCGCCACGAACGAGAACTGCGCCCCGGTAGAGAGGTCCGGCGGATCAAACGTCGGCGGACCTGCGATGTCGTACGATTCCCGTTCGGCCGCCTGGAAGAAGCTCTCCTGCATCAGGTCGGCGGCGACCTCGCGGCGGATCGACGCGCCGAATCTCCGGCTCGCCTCCTTCACCGGCATCTTGCCGGGGCGGAAACCGTTGACGCGGGCTTCCCGCGCCACGACGCGTGTTCTGTCCGCGACCCGATCCTCGAACGACCTGGCGGGCAGCGACAACTTTATGCGCCGCTTCAGGCCTTCAGTGCTTTCGAGGGAAACCTGCAAGTCTGCTTGTGCCATCGGATCAGGGACCTGGTTCACGCGCCGCGAAAGTGCCGCGTTGCGCATAGTCTGTCTGTTCGGGCGCAAACGGGCAACTCAGCCGGCCGGCCGGCGCCTGTTGCATGAACAGGCGCAGTGATTTGGGGTGGACGATGGGGTTTGAACCCACGACCGCCGGATCCACAATCCGGAGCTCTACCGACTGAGCTACGTCCACCATCGATGCGGCCTATTGTCGCCGGATGTGCTGTGACTTTCATGCATGCCGCCGGGTCGGCCACGAAACTGGCACGCCCGGCAGGACTCGAACCTGCAACCCTCGGCTTAGAAGGCCGATGCTCTATCCAGTTGAGCTACGGGCGCAATCGGCGTCGCCGCTTCTCATGACCCACTTCCATGACACACGTTCCGCGGGGAAACCCGGCATTCGTGGTCGGGGTAGGGAGATTCGAACTCCCGACTTCCTGCTCCCAAAGCAGGCGCGCTGCCAGACTGCGCCATACCCCGCCATGTGTTCAAGCGTTGCCCTGCTGAGCGCGCGCATCATACTGGCGGCCATATGGGCGGTCAAACCTCCCGGAGGGCAAAAAATGCCTCAAGACAGCGTCAGTGGCGGCGGGGCTCATGGGTGCCGTGGGAGTGGTCATACCGCTCGTGGTGCTGGCGCAGCAGGTCGACGCCATAGTCGCCTCCATTGGGCGTGCGCACGATCGTGTGAATGTGGTTGCGGGACGGCACGGGATTGTCGAATACCACACCCGGGTGGTGGTCAAACTCGATCAGGACCACCGGGCTGTGTACCCGGTAGTAGAAGGGGCCCTCGTCCGAGGTCGTTCCCATCCAGGAGAACCAGGTCTCGTCCAGGTGGGCATCCACCTCGCGCATCCTGATGTCGGCGTGACGGTCCCGGGTCCAGCCGACATACGTACCGACCAGCGATAGCAGCAGTCGTCGCTGGGCATCGCTCAAATCGGCGGCCACAACACCTTCGTACGGCACCACCGCATTGTCGTGGCCGGTCCCGCCCACCATGCGGCCGTCGAAGGGATGCTTGAGTTCCTGTGGCAGATCGTCCGGGTGAATGGATGGGCGCGTGACCGCTCTCGATCGTTGGGCGTCACTCAGCGAACGAATGAGATCGAGCCCGGCGCGCTCTTCGGCGACAAAGACGCTGGTACCCGGCAGCAGATCATCGCTGCCGTCGCAAGGCTCGGAGCCCATGAACGTCGGAGTCATCACCAGCTGGTCGCCAATCACCATGCAGTTGATGTTCAGGTGATGTCCGTCGAGCTGCCAACCCCACGGTTCGGCGTCGGACGGCTCACCGAAGATGGACAGAAAGTACGGCCACTCGCCGAACTCGTCCGGACTCCCGGAGACGACGGCAAGCAGGCCGTTCAGACGCATGATGTCGCGGGCCTGCTCGAACCCCCGGGCGGAGAGTGTCGCAGCGACGAGGTCCAGCGCCAGCTTCCGGGTCGCGTCGGGCAGATCCTCAAGCATCATCCCGTGGCGCCAGCAATTGGGGTGAATGTTGTTCCAGGTGCGCCACTCATCGGCATCGAGCAGATGCACGGTTCGCGCGCGTTGCGCCGCGCCAAGCGCCTGCAGAAACGTCCGCGCCGCCTCGGTAATCGGCTTCGTCGAGACGCCGGCCGACGCCAGCGGGTACAGGCCTTCGCGCACGATACCGTCGGTCGTGATGCCGCGGACGGGATCGACCAGCGTGGACAGGCGCTCGTCGAGCAGCCGCGACAGGCCCGGACTCTGTTCAACGCGCGTCCGGGCTGACATATGCCCGCCCTTGCGGACCGGCAATCTTGTCCAATGCGCAGTCATGTCCGCCTCCAGGATCGCTCCGCCCATACGCCGTCGAGGCAAGGGCCGACGGTGGCCCAACATGATCGACTTCGGGCCGGTTTTTGCGAGCTTCGCCGCCGCGTACCACGGACGGCCGCGTACGCCTGCATGTCGCAACAAGTCAGCGCCATGTTACCGCCGTTCACGCAGCGTCTCCTCTCCCTGACGACATCACATCACCGGCACACCGAAAAGCACGCCGTGAAGGACCGCCAGGAGCCCGGCGACAATGAAACCACCGATGACAGCAGCGATGTCCATGGTGTAGCGGGGCGCTGGCTCCGTCGGCGGCCCCTTGCCGCGCGCCACTGCGCTGACGATCCCGACCACCGCGAACACTGCGAAGCCGCCAAACAGCACGACGGAGCGTACTTCACCATTGGCGAGAAGGTGGGCGAAGGCCCACAGCAGCAGCCCGAGCAGCATCGGATGCCGGACCAGGGCGCGTATGTGGGTGGGCATGTTGGCCGCGGCGAACAACACCAGCGCGATCGGCACCAGGATCATCGAGACTTGGTGGCCCCAAGCCGGGGGCGCGTAAAGCCATTCGAGGGGGGAGCGCGAGTAGCCCCACACAACGGCCGCCAGAGAGAGCAGCGCGACGGCGCTGAACACGCCGCGATAGGGCTTCTCTCCCAAACGTTCCACCAAGGCAACGCGCAATCGCGGAGCGCTCGGTATCAGGTGGACCGCCGTGAACAGCAAGAGGCCAGCTACCAACAGTGACACGCACATACTCCAGGCTCAGTTGTCGACGCGAGGCATTCCTGGTTGGCGACGGCCACCACCGGCACCGGATTGCGAATCCTCAGCAAGGACGCGCCGCTGCCAGGATTCCCAGCCAGTCCAGGATATCATCAAGCCGCGCAGAGCACCCCGCTCCAATTCCGGAGGTGGATTCCGTCGCATCCGGGCATCCGGATTCGGACGAATGAGATCGAGTCCCTCTCGCTGGCCGGTGGCAAGGACGGGCTGGGCGGCAGCGCCTGGAGACTTCCGAGCGCCGGAGGCCTTGTGCTCCGGCGCTGCGGGAAGCCTGTGCGGGCTAGAGCTGCATCTTCAAACCCAGGGTAAAGGTTCGGCCCCGGGGATCATCGAACTTGGCGTTGACTACACCATCGCTAAACAGTTCGCCGGTAGCGGCCTTGATGTTCTTGTGCTCCGCAAGATCATCAAACAGGTTGGTAATCCGCAGGCTTAGCACCGAATTGGACAACAGGCCGAACCGCTCGCCGAGTTGATATTGACCGCTCAGATTCACGTACAGCGGTTCATCGTGAATCACCTTGAGTTTTTCTCCGGGGAGGTACCATTCCTCAAAGGTTGTACTCACCACAGATGCGTAAACAGCGCCCAGCCAGGCCGACCAGTGCTGATCGGCGGATTCGAACCCCACACTCAGCGTACTGCGGTATTCGGGCACCAAAGCCCAGATACGGCGAAAGGCTTCGACATCGCCGACATAATCGTATGGCTCACTGCCATCTCCGATGTCCTTGTAGAACGAGTCTGTCTGGGTTGTCAGCGCGTCGATGCTCCATCTACCCCGATCCGTCGACCAATCGTAGCGGACTTGAAGGTCCAGCCCTTCGTTGGTCCATGCGGCGGCGTTGACCGATCTGCGATCCGCGTAGTATGCGCCGTTGCCACTGGGATCAGGGAAAATGAAGGCATACACTTCGGCCGGGTCCACGCCAACATAATGAGGAACGTCACCGCGATTGCTTGCCCCGACAATCTTGTTCGTGTAGTCCACTGATCTCCAGGTCAGGTCTATCGACAGTCCTGGTATGGCCTCAGGCGTCAGTTCGACACCCACCGAAATGCTCTCCCCTTCTTCAGGCAGCAGATTCGGGTTCCCTCCGAACACAAGGTGAGAGAAGTAGATGAACGACTCCCCGGGCGTGGTCGCCAACGAGCCGTCCGGGTTCTGCCGTCTGGTCGGGTCGCCGAGACAAACGCCCCCTGGCTCCAGTTCATCCCACTCTGGTTTAAGGTAATTGCAACGCCAATCCTGCCCGATCCAGAAATTATTGGGATCTTCCAACCCGTCCCGGGCGGTTGGGATGATGTACGAGGTCGAAACGTTCGAATGCAGTCTGACCAAGCCGATCGGGCGCCAGACCGCGCCTATCGACCAGGTGGTGTCGGAATCATAATTATCGTAGTCATCCCACCTTACCGCCGCGGACAGATCCAGCGATTCCAGAACAGGCGCCGCGAACTCGGCAAAGAGCCCGATGTTGTCATTTACGAATTCGTTGTCCCAAATGCCGAATCGGATCCCCAAACCTGGCTCCTCGGTCCAATAACTGCCATTGTTGCTGTTGTGACCATAGGAATTCTGCTTGTTGTCGGTCCGCAACCCCGTCGAGCGCCAGGCAGCGCCCGCCACGAACTGCGCATCGCCTCCCGGCAAGCTCAGCCAGGAGCCTGACAGCGTCGCTTCGGCCCAGTCGGTGGTATTCGTCCAAGCGCTTGACAGCTCCTGGCCCCAAAATTCCCTGAAGAGATCTATTCCCACGAACTCAACATAGTCAGGCCGGACGGAAGCTTGTGCCCACGCCTGAAACTGCTCCGCCAAGTGTGGCGGTATGTCAGGATCGTAGGTTGCATACAAGTTACCCGTGTGCCGATTGTCACTGCGGTCATTGGTAGTGCCGGCGCCAACCGCCCACTCCATGCCCAGCACGGAACCGGTCAGATCGAAATTGAAGCGAAAGACTTCCTGTGTTGCGATGGAGTCCCTATCGATCCCCGGCACCGACCAACCCATGAACGCTCGGTCACCGTCGGCCGCTGGCCAAAGCCATTGGATAAAGTCTGCGTCGCCCTGATCCGTCGTTGTGGTGCGATCCATATAGTAGGCTTGCGCCGACAGGCGCGTGGCGCCTAGATCATGATCGAAGCCCAGCATCACGCTGATCCGGTCCTGCTCCGGCAAGAGCGATGCACCGTCCACCGTTGACTCCTGCCCGATCCAATTGTCAGCCAAATCTCGCACCTTGATTGCCAGCGAGCCATCGGGTTGCAGTTCCGTCAAATAGATATGCGATACGCCGGGGGAACTGGTGGTTATCCCAGATGGAAGCTGACTTGGCCGGTAGAGTGTTCCCTGGTACTCGTAGATGTTGCGGTAGTAGCAACCCTTCTTGCAAAAGGTGTTCGTATCGTATTTGCCCGGGCGGTCCCGGCCATACAAGTGGCTGTGGCTACTGGCCTGCACGTTGCCTCGCCACCGGGTTTCACCCCACAACCATGAACCGGACAGCGTCAGCGCGCTTTCGTCGAATCCGCCCCGGCCCGGCACCGAGTGCATCACCTCCAACTCCGCGCCCTCATAGTCCTTGCGGGTAATGATGTTCACCACGCCGCCCACCGCATCGGAGCCGTAGATGGCGGATGCGCCGTCCAGCATGATTTCCACCCGTTCAATGGAGGCGGTCGGGATACCGGAGATATCCGTTACCCCACCGGTGAGGCCCGAGGAGCCAATCCTCTTTCCGTCCACCAGCACCAGGGTCGCGCCATCCCCCAGACCTCTCAAGTTGATCGCCGATGCGCCGCTCAAATTGACCGCGCCGTTGAAGTGCTGACCCCCAAGCCTCGCATAGGACGCGTTCGAACTTGCCGCCAGTTGATTTTGAGGCAGCGCACGCAACGCCTTGTCGAGACCGGTTTCGCCCGTGGCCTGAAGCATGCCTTTGTCGAAAGTCACAAGGTTGGCCGCGATCTGGCTGGGCGTACGCGCCAGACGCGTGCCGGTGACGATGATTTGCTCGACGTCCCGGGTCTCCGACACTTCGGCATCGTCGCTCGAGGCGTCGCTGTCGCTACCCGTCTCGTCCTGTTCCGGCTCCTCGGACTGCGCCAACAGGACCGGCTCGGACGCCGACTGGTCTCCCGGCGCAGAATCCTGCGCTCCGGCTTCCGCCCGCCGGGCCCCGATGGCTACCGTCCTCGCGTTGACGTACTGGTACTCGAGTTCGGTACCATCGAGAATTTCGGCAAGTGCCGCATCCGGCCGGGTTTCGCCCCGTGTTCCCGGCGAATGCTTGCCTTTCGCCAGCGTGGCGACGTAGGCAAGTTGCAGCTTCGTCTGATCCGAGAATTCCCGCAAGGCGTCCGGCAGCGCCTGACTCTCAATGTCAATACTGTCAGCGGGGTCTTGCGCGGCAGTTTGCAGTGCCACCAGCGAAGCGCAAATGGCAAGCAGGGGCATGGCGCGATGATTGAAACTCATGGGTTACAGTCTCCATTGTGCAAAAGGGGGATTCCCTTGGGAGATAAGAGGGGAATACCGCCGGAATCGGGCACCTTTGCTGAAATACTGACCCAAGTGCCCACAGCCGGCGCCTCCGGCTTCGCCTGTCTTCTTGCGAGGGACACCCTCGCGCGCTCTCCTGCGAGGGACACCCTCGCGCGCTCTCCTGCGAGGGACACCCTCGCGCGCTCTCCTGCGAGGGACACCCTCGCGCTCCCGGGGCTGAGGGCTCCTTTCTTGCGAGGGATGCCCCCTCGCGCTCCCCGGGCCCGACCCTATTCGTCGAACATGGAAGTCTACTGACTCGGCATGTCGCCCGACATGCCTCTCAGGACGACGGTGCCGTCGGCGCGCGTTGAATGCTCCGCGAGTTGCATCTGGGTAAGGAACTCCAGGAACGAGTCACGATCGATGGAACGGAAGACGCCGCTGATGGGCAGCGACTCCAGTTCCTTGTCCGAGATCAGCGTCGGTGGATCGTTGTAGCGATTGAATTCCTCGATCACGTGCTTCAGCGGCAAGGACTCGAACACCAGCCGGTGCTGCCGCCAGGCCGTCGCCTTCTCGACGGATGCATCGGCAACGACCGGCTTGCCACCGCCTGATTTCACCTGCGCCTGCTGGCCAACCTCGAGCCGCACCGGTTGCGATGCCTGCCTTGCGTTCGGCTGGCCGTCCACGAGCACTTCAGCCGTAGCCCCGCCAGCCTTGGGCAATACGTCGACCATGCCCTCGACCACCGTGACCGTGACCTCACCGATACCCTTGCGCACATTGAATTGCGTGCCTACGGCTTCGATGACCGCATGTTCGGTGATGACGCGGAACGGTCGCCTGGTGTCCTGGACGACATCGAACAGCGCTTCGCCATCGCCAAGATGGATGTCGCGATATTCGTCCGAATAGGCGATCCGCATCATTGACCGGGTGTTGAGCGTAACCAGCGACCCGTCCGGCAGCGGTATGGACGACTGTTCGCCCGTCACCGTCGCATAGAGATCTGGTTCTTCGGCGGGAGGCGAGATCGCGAGGAACGCACCCGCAACAATGGCCACCGCCACAAGCAGTCCGGCGGCGCGTCCCATCCAGCGCGCGCGGGAACCGGTTCGTCCCGGCGTACTTCTCGTTTCAGGCTGGCTTGCATGGAAGTCCGCCTCCGGCGATGGGGGAACTGCCAGCGTTTCCTCACGCGTTAGCGGCCGGGGAAGCTCCCCCGGTTGAAGGCTCCTGTCCGGCAGCGCCACGACGTTTGGCTCCGTTGCCGCCGCGCGAACGAGTTCTTCGATCGAGGGTTCGGAAGAAAGCTCGGGCAGCATGCCCCATATGGCCGAGACGGAGAGAAACTCCCTGACGTGCGCGGGCGATTCGCGCAGCCAGGCCGCAAACGCCTCTCTTACTTGCGCATCAGCATCGGCAAGGGCGACAAGCCAGCCAGCCGCTTCCTCGGCAATGATGTCGTCGCGCCTTGACGCTTTTCCCTCGTTCATCTTTCAGTGCTTCTCATTGCTCATCAAATCGGCGCAGCCTCGACCGGCATCGCGCCAAGCCTTGCGATAGATGTTTCTTGACCATTGACGACGAGATGCCAAGCGTCCTGGCGATCTCATCGTAGGTCATGCCGTCGCGCCGATGCATGAGAATCGCCGCTCGGCACTTTGGCGACAGATGCCGCAATACGTCCTCCAGCCGCTTCATCTGCTGCGAAATCTCGGTCCAGTCCTCTGCCGACATGCCCTCGTCAGCGAGTTCGACGTCCTCCAGGGGCACACGAGACGGCGGCTTCGAGGTATACCATTCGTGCAGGAGATTGCGGGCAATCCGCAACAGGTATGCAACCGGGTCGTGAATCAACCTGGAATTCGACGCGCGCAGCAGCCGCAGGTAAGCCTCCTGAGCCAGATCCTGCGCGTCCTGCTCGTTTGCCAGACGCGCGCCGAGGAACCGCAACACTCGAACGTATTGCGTCTCGGCGGCTGCCGGCCCACGACCGAGCTGCTCCTCGCTGTTACGCAGACGGATCACCCTGTTGTCGCCTACTCTGATTGAGGAGTGAAATGCAGTGGATTTCGGGCACCTGTTTCCGGAGGCTTGGGTACGCGCCAATATACCCGATCGGAAACGAGACCCCGGTCAAACGTGATCTGCGCCGGTGCCGCTGGCAAATCGAAGGGCGCCAGCGGCGTGTCGCCCACGATGATCACGGTGGCGGACGCCGCGTACCGCAGCGACGCTTCTTCGCCGAAATACGCGAAGTCAAACCCGTCCCCGCTGCCGAGAAAAGCAGTCGAGGCAGCGTGTGCCGATGGGCCGCCGATAGTATTCGCGTCAATCGATACGTGGCCGTTATCGAACGTCAATCGCACTGAAACAGAGGTATCGTCGCTTGCCTCGTCAATCACGAAGTCCTGCGCCGCCACCATGACGTCCAGTTGAAAGTCCTCGAACAGCGCCTGTGAATTCGCGCTGGCGACGGCTCCCAGCAACCAAAACAACCCATCGTTGTCGATCCGGGTAATCCCGACCGCAGCCTCGTCACCTGAGACCGGAGCGAGAAGGTAGGCAAACGCCAGTGCCTCGGAATCTCGCATGGCAAGCGACGGGGGCTCGCAATGCATGACACGAAGCTGCAGCCGGCCCGCACCGTTGATCTGCCGCACGCTGGGCATTTCGCCCACGATCCGCTGCAGGTGCGCGGCGTCGACGGTCCATTCCACGATGAGCCGGTCACACGGCCAGGCAAAGCGGGAATCCAGGACGCCGATGCTGGACACGGGAGTTGAACTGCATGCGGCAAGCGCCACTGCCGTGGCCGCAAGGATCATGGTTGCGCCAGCGCAAGACGCGCGAAGCGGGAGGATTCCTGCAATCCCAGCCGTCATCCGGACATCATTGCATGGAACAAACGTCTCCGAAAAGCGGGACCTGGCGAACTCCAATCCTGCGCCGAAAACAGGTTCAGTGGCGACGGGGTTCATGGGGACCGCGCGAGCGGTCATAACGCGTATCGCGGCCAATCCACCTCGGCGCTGGCGCACATCGCGGCGGCGTCAGTTCACTCCGGAACGCAACACGGCGCACCCGAAGAGGGAGGCCGGTTTCGTGGCGCCAGGAAACCGCGGTGCAGAACGGCACTTGCGCGCCGTTCTGCGGCACAGGATCTTGCTTGGAGGACCGAGCAATACAGACACACGATGTTGGGAACTCTCGCCTTCATGATCTGACGCCGTGGGCACGATCGAGCGTGCCGGTCGTCATGCAAAGGCTGTTGCCGTGGTCCATCGCCCTCCCCGCGCCGCAAACCGACCAACGATGCCCGCCGTATGGACGGTCAAACTTGAAGCGTGTCAAACTCTCCGGCAACGGCACGTCCCAGCCACAGCAAGGCTGACATCATGACCGCCCGAATTCTCGACGGCAACGCGATCGCAGCGTCCATTCGGTCACGGATCGCGGCGGCCGTGGCGGCGCGCCGCGAAAGGGACCTCAGACCGCCCGGAGTCGCGGTACTGCTGGTCGGCGACGATCCTCCCTCCGAAATCTATGTCCGGCTGAAGCAGCGGGACTGCCGTGAGGTGGGCTTCAAGCACGACATCCGCCACCTCTCGGCCAATACCCAGCCCTCCGAACTGTCGGCGATGATCGACGAACTCAACGCCGACGACAGCATCGACGGGATCCTCGTGCAGTTGCCCCTGCCGCCACAGTTTGACGCCTCCCGAATCCTCGAACGCATCGACCCCGCCAAGGACGTCGACGGCGTGCACCCCTACAACATCGGCTGCCTGGCGTTGCGCAGGCCAACGCTGCGGTCCTGTACGCCCAAAGGCATCATGACGCTGCTCGAGCACACCGGGCGCGAGTTGCGCGGCCTCGACGCCACCATCGTCGGCGCATCCAACCATGTCGGCAGGCCGATGACGCTCGAACTGCTCCTCGTCGGCTGCACGGTCACCTCCGCGCACAAGTTCAGCAAGGACACGGCTAGCCACGTTGCGGCCGCCGACATCGTTGTATCCGCGACCGGCCAGCGCGGTCTCATTCGCGGCGACTGGATCAAACCCGGCGCGGTCGTCATCGATGTCGGCATCACCCGCGAGGACAACAAGCTCTACGGCGACGTCGACTTCGAGGCGGCACGCAAACGCGCAAGCTGGATCACGCCGGTGCCCGGTGGCGTCGGCCCCATGACGCGGGTGTCCATGCTGGAGAACGCGCTCGAATCCGCCGAAGCGACATGACGGCGCTATTCGTATCGGACCTGCACATAGACGCCGACAGGCCCCACGTGCTCCAGGGACTGAATGACCTCGTCGAGCGCGAGGCACCATCGGCCGACGCGCTCTACATTCTGGGTGATCTCGTGGAAGTGTGGGTCGGGGACGACGACGACTCCGAAACGGCCGAGGCGGTGCGCGAAACCCTGTCCCGGGCGGCGCGTCTCTGCCCCTTGCGGATCATGCACGGGAACCGTGACTTCCTTTTCGGCGAGCGGTTCGCCCGGGACGTTGGAGGCGAACTCATCGACGACCCGCACATCGCCGAAATTGACGGACAACGGGTCCTCCTGACCCACGGCGATGCGCTCTGCACCGAGGACACCGCCTACCAGCTCGCCCGCCAGTTGTTTCGCTCCGAGGCGTGGCAAAAGGACATTCTCGGCAAGAGCCTCGAGGAACGCCGCGAACTGGCGCGGCAGATGCGGCAGGAAAGCCGGCGGGCGAACGCGAACAAGCCCGAGAACATCATGGACGTGACGCCGCACGAAGTCGCCGCACTGATGCGCCGGTCGGGTTGCACGACGCTCATTCACGGGCATACGCATCGGCCGGGGGTGAGCGACGTGCCTCTCGGGGACACGGTGGGGACGCGTTACGTGCTGGGCGACTGGGACCGGTGCGGCTGGTTCATCCGCTTCGAGGAGACGCCCGAACTCGCCTGTTTTCCGCTTTAGCCCGGAGGGCCACCGTGGAACCGAAGGTCCTTGTCCGGCGCCAGGATCAACGCCGTCTCCTCCTGGAGCAGTTCCTGCACGCGATCATCGATAGGCGACCCGGCGCAATGGCGGGCCAGGCCCAGGTAGATCTGGAAGTGGCGCGCTTCCGAAGCCAGCAGGTCTCGATAGAAACGCCCCAGCTCGCCGTCGATCCGAAGTGACAACCGATGGAAGCGCTCGCACGAGCGCGCCTCGATGATGGCGCCGACGATCAGGCTGTCGACGACGCGTCCCGGTTCGCGCTGGCGGACGTGGGAGAACAACCCGCCGGCGTAGCGCGACGACGACAGGTGCCGATAGGCCACGCCGCGCGCCCGCATCACCTTGAGCACCTGCTCGAAGTGCCGCAACTCCTCCCGGGCGAGCTTCGACAGCGCGGTCAGCAACCGTGGCCGGTCGACGTATCGGAACAGCATGTTGAGCGCGGTGCCCGCCGCTTTCTTCTCGCAGTTGGCGTGGTCGATCAGCAGCGTATCGAGGGACTTCACTGCGGCGTCTACCCAGGCGTCGGGCGTGTCGCAGGCCAGGAATGCGCGAACCGGTGCGATGTCCGTGTTGGTCATTGGGCGAGAATACGGAAGTTCCGCTCGTAGGCGGCGGTAGCACGGGCATAGAACTCGCGGTCTATGGCGCCGAACAGGTCCTGCGCTGGAATTTCGGCGGCGAAACGCGATCGGGTGAGCCCGAGGGATGCGAGGTCCGGCGTGCCCCGTGTCCTGCGCAGGATCTCGTAGGCGGCGCTCAGACCCGACCAGCCGGGCGCTGGGGCGATCTTCAGGGCTGCGGCGGCTTCAAGCACAACCGTTTCGTCTTCGACCATCAGGAACTCGGCGACGGCGGCGTCGCGCAGGTCTCTCAAGCGCCGCCATACCGCCGCGCGCTGCGTATCCGCATACCCGTTCCACCCGGTCACTTCATGGGCGAAACGCTTGCAGCCACGGCAGATCAGGTCGCCGTAGGTCGTCGAGCAGATACCGATACACGGCGTTTGCCGCACCCTCAAGCCGTCGGACCCTCAGGCACCCAGCTACAGATCGTGGTTGTGCAACGCGATCTGGTCGCCGTCGAGTTCGGTCTCGCGCTGCAGCTTGCTCGCATCGTTCCGGTCGAGCGACAGGCGGTCGAGATAGGCCTCGTCGATGTCGCCAGTCACGTAGTGGCCATCGAATACTGAACAGTCGAATGCCTGGAGCCCGGGATTACCCTCCTGGGCGGAGGCGACGAGATCCTCGATGGTCTGGTAGATCAGCCAGTCGGCGCCGATGATCCGGCCGACTTCCTCTTCCGTGCGGTTGTACGCGACGAACTCGTGCGCCGCGGGCATGTCGATGCCGTAGACGTTCGGGTAGCGGACCGGCGGTGCCGCGCAGGCGAAGTACACCTTTCGCGCGCCAGCGTCACGGGCAAGCTGGATGATCTGCGTAGTGGTCGTTCCTCGTACGATTGAATCGTCCACCAGCAGCACGTTCTTGTCCTTGAACTCCAGTTCGATAGCGTTGTGCTTTTGCCGGACGGACTGCCGGCGCTGGCTCTGGCCCGGCATGATGAAGGTCCGGCCCACGTAGGGGTTCTTGACCAGGCCTTCGCGAAACTTGACGTCCAGGCGATGCGCCAGCGGCAGGGCCGCCGTGCGTGCGGTGTCCGGGACGGGAATCACCACGTCGATGTCGTGGTCGCGCTGCGAGTAGTGGTCGACGATGCGGTCCGCCAGCGTTTCCCCCATCCGCAGGCGGGCCTTGTAGACCGAGACTTCATCCATGATGGAGTCCGGGCGCGCGAAGTAGACATGTTCGAAAATGCACGGGGAGTATGCGCGCTCCGGACCGCAGCGCTTCGTGTGAAGGTTGCCCTCAACGTCTATGTAGACGGCCTCGCCGGGCAACACGTCCCGGATCAACTCGAACCCGAGGGTGTCGAGCACGACGCTTTCCGAGGCGACAATGTACTCGGTGCCCGCGTCCGTCTCCCGCCGTCCAAAGACCAGCGGCCTGATGCCATAGCAGTCGCGAAAACCCAGGATGCCTCCGCCAATGATCATGGCGACCACGGCATAGGCCCCGCGGCAGCGCCGGTGCACCCCTTGGACGGCAGCGAACACGTTGTCTGCGTCGGGAGTCTGGGCACCGGTCCGGTCAAGTTCGTGCGCGAAGACGTTGAGCAGGATCTCCGAATCCGAATCGGTGTTGACGTGGCGCCGGTCCGCATGGAAAACGTCCCGCTCCAGTTCCTCGGCGTTCGTGAGATTGCCGTTGTGGGCCAGAGCGATGCCGTAGGGCGAGTTGACGTACATGGGCTGGGCTTCAGCCGAACTCGACGTCCCCGCAGTCGGGTAGCGTACATGCCCTATTCCGAGGTTCCCGACCAGGCGCTGCATGTGGCGCTGCTCGAAGACGTCGCGCACGAGGCCGTTGGCTTTACGTAGTTGAACTCGCGTGCCGTCGCAGGTGACCATGCCCGCCGCGTCCTGGCCACGGTGCTGCAACGCCGTCAATGCGTCATACAGCGCCTGGTTCGCCTGGCCCTTGGTAACGATTCCGACAACGCCGCACATCAGATTTCAATCGAGCCCTGGTCCCGTGTTCCGGCATCCAGCGATCCCAGGTCCCGAGGTTCCGCGTCCGTCAAGCGAAACAGTTTGAGGATATCGTCCTCGAAAACGAGCAACTCGGGCCGCAGCACGGATTCGTCCCACCAGATGCTCGTCTCCGCGAAGGGCCGCACCAGGATGAGCCCGGCCACCACGACCAGGCCGCCGCGCAACGCGCCGAATATGAAGCCGAGAAACCGGTCGGTGCCGCTCAGGCCAGTGGATTGGATCAGCTTCGCCAACGACCATTGCAACAGGCCGCCCGCGATGAGCACCCCGAAGAAGACCGCGAGAAAGGCGATGACGACGCGGATCGGCCGACTCGCCTCGATGGCAGCCGACAGGTGATCCGCAAGCAGCGGCGCGAACAGCATTGCGCCAGCGATGGCGCAAACCCAGATAACGAGCGAAACGACTTCCTTGACCAACCCCCGGAACAGGCCGATCACGGCCGACAGCATGATGAGGCACACGATTACGATGTCGGCAGTGGGCAGTATCAAGGCTGTGCCCTGCGGTGGGCGGCGTCTGTGTTGCCAAAGGCCATTCCCATCAATATCCGAACTTGACCACCATGGCATTGACGCCATAGCGGTCTGACAGCTCCGACTTGAGGCGATCCGCATCTTCCCGGTCAATCATTGGACCAACGGCGACGCGCGTCAGTTTTTCCGGCCGCTGGTCCGCCTTTTTCAATTGCGATACCAGCACGTGATAGCCATCCGAGCGCAGCCGGTCACGCAACGCAATGGCACGTTCATGCGCAGCGAAACTGCCAACCTGGACGGCCCACGCGTCCGCCGGCATCTCGAGCGGCTCGTCCTCTTCTGCAAGCACCGGCTCACCGATCTTCACACCGGTCTCGAGCCGATAGCCCTCGGCGTCTGTTTCGGCCAGCACTTCATCGCGCCCGGCGATGGTCGAGGCGAAGTCCGGGACAGGCGTGTCCTGCACCGCCTCCACGGCACTGACGTCAATGCGCTGTTCCTCCAGCGGCGGCAATTCCAACGGTTCGAGCCCGTCACCGTCGAAGAGCATGGGGAAGAAGATCGCCGCCAGGGCGACCAGAAAGATGGTTCCGGTAACCCGGTATCGGGTCTGGTCGCTCAGCATTGGCCGTAGCCGGGAGTTACCGCGAAAGATCGGGGGCTAGAACGTTGCACGGATCAGTTCTTGTCGCGCACGGGCCACGGTATCGAACGAACCGAGCACGAGGATACCATCGTTTGCCTCCGTAGTAGATACGGCATGCGCGATGGCGTCCCGCATTCGAGGCTCTCGCGTGTGTCGAACGGGCAGCCGTTTGCCCAGTTCCGAGGCCCTCAATCCCCGAGACGCCATGTTGTCCGTGACCACCCAGCGGTCGACGCGGCCGGCGAGAGCCGTAGCGACGCCGGCGTGGTCCTTGTCTTCCAGCATGCCGAGAATCGCGACGGCGATGCGTCCGTCCAGGTTCTCGCGCAGGAACCGCGCCGCATGCGGGTTGTGTGCGACATCGAGAATCCACCGCCGGCCGCGGGCATCCACGCGTTCGAAGCGCCCCGGAATAGTGGCAACACGGCAGGCCTCGGCAACCGCGGCCTGGTCGAAGTCCGGCTCGATCATGGCCAGGGCCTGCAACGCCGCCGCAGCATTGGCCGCCGCCACCTTAGGGCGTTCACCGACCCTTACTCGCCGACCATTGACCAGCTTCACATCCCAGCCGCAACCGTCGACCACGTGCGCATAGTCGACTCCGCTCGCAACGAGGGGTGCGCGAAGTTCCGCTGCCCGCGCGCGAACGGAGTTCGGCATCTCGCAGGCACCGAATATGCACGGCCGTCCCCGGCGCATCACTCCCGCTTTCTCCGCGCCGATGGCCTCGACGTCGGAGCCGAGGTAGTCCTGGTGCTCAAGGCCGATGCTGGTGATGATCGCGACATCCGCATCGACGACGTTGACCGCGTCAAGACGTCCCCCGAGCCCCACCTCAAGCACCGACACGTCGACCTTGCGCTCGCGGAAAACCCCGAACGCCGCGAGGATCGCGTATTCGAAGTAGGTGAGCGCCACGCCTTGCCGGGCAGCCTCCACGACTTCGAAGGCGGCGACGATCTCCTCGTCTTCGACTGCAATGCCATCGACGCGGATACGCTCGTTGAAGCGCACGAGGTGTGGCGACAGCGTGGTCCCCACGGTCCGGCCCGAGGCCAGCAGCAGGCGTTCCAGGAAAATCGCCGTCGAGCCCTTTCCGTTTGTGCCAGCCACCACGAAGTTGACAGGTGCTGGCGGATTGAGACCGGCACGGGCAGCCACCTCCGCCACGTGTCCGACTCCCCGCACCACGGTTTTCGGGTGTTCGACGCCGATGCGGTCCAGCCAGCCTGCGAGGTCCGCGCCCTCCCTTCCGGCGCGACGTGATTCAGCCCCGCCCAGGCCCACTGTTTCGCCCATCCCACCCGTACTGTTTCGCCCATCCCGCCAGTGCTATTTCGCCCATCCCGCCCGTGCTATTTCGCCCGTCCCGTGTCCCGGTCTTCACAACGTGTCTATGGCCTCCCGCAACAGGGCCACTTGCTTCTCAAGCGCAGCCGGGATGCTGGCCGGATCGTCCCGGCGGTCTCCCATGACGTCCACCAGCAGGCTTCCCACGACTATGCCGTCGGCTACCCGGGCCACGGCACGGGCCGACTCCGCATCCCTTATGCCGAAGCCCACCTGAATGGGCAGGTCAGTTACTTTCCGCAACGTCCAGAGGTTGCGTTCGACATCGATCGTGTCGAGATGGCGCGCACCGGTCACACCTTTCAGTGACACGTAGTAGATGAAGCCGCGGGCGCGCTCCGTTATCTGCACGGCCCGCACCAGGGATGTCGTGGGCGCCACCAGGAAGATCAGGTCGATGCCCTGGCGAGCCAACGATTCCTGCGCTTCGGCGGCCTCTTCGGGCGGCAGGTTAACGACGATGAGACCGTCCACGCCGGCTTCCCGGGCGCGGCCGGCAAACTCGTCGTATCCCATGCGCATGACGCTGTTCAGGTATCCCATGAGCACCACCGGCGTCGCGTCATTCCAGTTCCGGAACTCCCGGGTCATGTCCAGAACGGACGCGAGCGTCACCCCGTTCGCGAGGGCACGTTCGGACGATCGCTGGATCGACGGCCCTTCGGCCTCCGGGTCCGAGAACGGCACGCCGAGTTCGACGATGTCCGCACCGCCCCGCACCAGGGCCTGCAGTGCGGGCACGGTGGCTTCCGGGCCGGGGTCTCCGGCGGTGATGAAGGTCGTCAACGCCTTTGTGCCGCCGGCAACACGCGCAGCCAGCGTTGGGGCCAGCCTGCTCACAGGCCGATACCGTCGAGTTCGGCCACGGTGTTGATGTCCTTGTCGCCGCGGCCGGAGAGATTCACGATGACGATGTCGGCAGCGGCCATGTTCGGCGCTTGCCGCGCGACCCAGGCCACTGCGTGGCTCGACTCCAGCGCGGGCAGGATGCCTTCGGTCCGGTTCAGCAACCGGAACGCCTCCAGCGCCTCGTCGTCCGTGACCGCGGTATAGCGTGCGCGGCCGATGTCCTTCCAGTAGGCATGTTCCGGCCCGACGCCGGGGTAGTCGAGCCCGGCCGAAATCGAGTGGGTCTGCATGATCTGGCCGTCATCGTCCTGCATCAGGTAGGTGTGCTGGCCGTGCAGGACCCCCGGGGTTCCCGCGTTGAGCGGTGCCGCATGCCGTTCGGTGGAGAGGCCAAGTCCCGCCGCCTCCACGCCCACCATGTCGACGCTCTCGTCATCCACGAAGGGATAGAACAGTCCCATCGCGTTGGAACCGCCGCCGATGCACGCCACCAGCAGGTCCGGCAGGCGACCTTCGAGTTCCAGGCACTGCGCACGGGCCTCCCGGCCGATCACCGCCTGGAAGTCCCGCACCATCATGGGATACGGATGCGGCCCCGCGACGCTGCCGATGATGTAGTGGGTCGTGTCGACATTGGTGACCCAGTCCCGCATCGCTTCGTTCATCGCGTCCTTCAGCGTTCTGGATCCGGATTCGACCGGGACGACCTCAGCCCCGAGCATCTTCATGCGATAGACGTTGGCGCTTTGCCGGGTGATGTCTTCCGAACCCATGTAGACGCGACATTCGAGGCCGATGCGCGCCGCGACCGTCGCGGTGGCGACGCCGTGCTGCCCTGCCCCGGTCTCCGCGATGATGCGCGGCTTGCCCATGCGTTTCGCCAGCAGGGCCTGACCCACGGTGTTGTTGATCTTGTGCGCGCCCGTGTGATTGAGATCCTCGCGCTTCAGGTAGATCTTCGCGCCGCCCAGTTCTGCGGTAAGTCGTTCTGCCAGGTACAGTGGCGTCGGTCTGCCCACGTAGCTCGCGAGGTCGCGGTCGAGTTCCCGCCGGAACTCGCCGTCGTCCTTCAGCCTATCGTAGAGCGTGGTCAGTTGATCCAGCGCGTACACCAGCGTTTCCGAGACGAATCGGCCGCCGTAGGGGCCGAACCGCCCTCCCCACCGGGGTTCGCGATAGGGCCTCTTATTCGTTCCCGCCACGCCTTACCTCGTCCATGAACGCGCGTACTTTCTCCGGGCTCTTCACGCCCTTTGTCTCGTTCTCGACGCCGCTGCTGACATCGACGCCGTAGGGACGCAACCTGCGAATCGCGTCGCAGACGTTGTCCGGGGTCAGCCCCCCGGCAAGCACCAGGGGTTTGATCGCTTTCGCCGGCCAAAGCGACCAGTCGAAAGTCCGGCCGGTGCCTCCGCGGGCCACCGGATCGAATGTATCGAGCAGGAATGCGGCCGCGGTGCCATAGTGCTGCTCCAGAGCCGTGACGTCGAGGGGTTTCCGGACGCTAATCGCCTTGGCGTACGGCACGCCGAACCGCTCGCACGCCGCCGGCGCTTCGTCGCCGTTGAACTGCAGGAGACCCAGGGGCACGTCACGCAGTATCGCCTCGATCCGCTCCGGCTCAGCGTCCACGAATATTCCGACCGGGGTGACAAACGGCGGCAGCGAGGCGGCAATGTCCCGCGCGAGGGGCGCCGAAACGCACCTCGGGCTTCCCGGGTAGAAGTTGATGCCGATGGCGTCACACCCCGCGGCCGCCGCAACCGCGGCATCGCGTACGGTAGTAATCCCGCAGATCTTGGCCCTTACGCGCACCACGCATTCACCCGGCGAAACCGTTGATTCTACGTCAGGCGGATTCCAGCGTCGGCGGCGGACGATAGGCGACATCGAAATCCGCGTAGCTGACACGCACGAGGTAGAGGCCTTCCGCCGCCGCCGTCGGCGCCGCGCTGGTTCTGTCCCGGCCCGCAAGCAACCGCGCCAGGTATCCTGCATCTTCCTGCCCAAGGCCAACGCGACGCAGGCTGCCGGCGATATTCCGCACCATACGCAGGAGAAACGCATTCGCGGCGATGTCCAGGACAACCTGGCGGCCGCGACGGTACACGCTGGCCGAACGCACGCAACGGTAAGGGGTGCTCGACTGGCATCCCGCAGCCCGGAACGAACTGAAGTCCTGCTCGCCGAGCAGGCACCGGGACGCCCTGGACATGGCTGTCTCGTCCAGGCGTTCCCGGGACCAGGCCACCTTTCCGCGCAGCAGCGCGGGCGCCGTCTCCGACTCGAGAAAGATGTAGACGTAGCGGCGTTCCAGGGCATCGAAACGCGCATTGAATCCGTTCGCCGCGCGGCGCGACCAGGTGACTGAAACCGCGCCGTCCACGAGCGAATTGACCCCCCGGCGCCAGGCTTCGAGGGGTCGCTCGGCATCGGTAGGGAAACTCACCACCTGCTGCGTCGCGTGCACGCCGGCATCCGTCCGTCCGGCGGCAGTGACGCGGACCGATTCCCCAGCGATCTCCGAGAGCGCCGCCTCCAGGGTTTCCTGGACCGTCGGAACGCCCCGTTGCGCCTGGAAGCCGTGGAAGGCGCCGCCGTCGTACTCGAGTCCCAGTGCGATGATCACGCGTGGCCGCTGTTACTCCAACTGTTGGAGGAGCTGTGCCGCTTCGCGTGATTCGTCATCGGTCCCCTGGGCCATCACTTCCCTCAAGACTTCGCGGGCCTGGTCCGTGCGCCCCAGGTCCAGGAGGGCGCGCGCCAGGTTGAGCTTGGTCTCGGGGCCGATCTCATCGGGGTCCGGGTCCGCATCCCGCTCCGGCTCGGGCGCGCGCCTCCCGGCGCCGACCCGCCGTGCGCCAAGCGGCCGCTGCGGCGATTCCCCGGTGTCCGCCCGGCTTGCCCGCCGGCTCCTGGCAAAAACGATCACCACCGCACCAACGAGCAGCACCGCGAGGATGACGCCCATGATCACGTTGGTCGGGACCTCCGGAGCATCTGCCGCAGCCGTGGTTTGCAGGGCGGCCTCCCGCTCCTGGCTCTCGTTCAGACGGCGCCGCATCGTCGAGATCTGGCTCTCGAGGGCCAGGATCTTGTCCGTCGCCACGTCGAGTTCCACCTGGACCATCTCCAGGCGTGTTTCCAGCTCCGCGTTGCGCATCGCCAGGTTCTCGGCGTCCGTGCCGCCTTGTTCGGGCAGGGGCACCACATCCCGAAACGAGACCTCCTGCGGAGGCTCGTCGGCGGAAAGGGCCGGTTCCGGCGCCGCGTCGTCCATTGGGGTCTCGACCGCCGCTGCGGACGTAGGTACGTGGAGCATCACGCCCCGCATCAGCACGTTCGGGTCACCCTCGACGAAGGCATGCGGGTTCATGCTTTGCAGGGCAGAAACCGTCTCCGCCAGCGACATGCCGGGCGGCCGGACCGCCCTTGCGATGGACCAGAGCGTATCGTTCCGCGTTGTCGGCCCGTACATCTCTTCTGCGTCCGCCGAGTCGGCGCTCGCCGGGTCCGCGTCCGCGGGTGCTTCTTCCGCGAATGCGGACTGCCAGGTGGCGATGCATAGCAGCACGCCCAGCCACACCGCTGGCCGCATCGCGGGAGCGATGCCGCCCGCTGCGCGCCGTTCCTTGGCGCAGGCCGCTATGCCGCCAGCTTCGGCAACAGGTGTTCTGCGATCTGGACGCTGTTCAGCGCGGCGCCCTTTCGCACATTGTCTGAGACTATCCATAGATTCAGTCCATTCGGGTGAGAAATGTCCTCTCGAATCCGGCCCACGTAGACCGAATCATGGCCGGCCGCATCCCCGAATGCGGTGGGATAGCCGGCGTCATCGCGTTCGTCGATCACTGTCACGCCGTCGGCGGCGGCCAGCAGTTCCTTCGCCCACTCGGCCGAGATCTGCTCGTGCGTCTCGATATGCACCGCCTCGGAGTGGCCGTAGAACACCGGAATCCGCACGCAGGTGGGATTCACACGGATGTTCTCGTCGTCAAAAATCTTTTTCGTCTCCCAGACCATCTTCATCTCTTCGATGGTGTAGCCGTTCTCCTGGAAATCATTGATCTGCGGAATCGCGTTGAAAGCGATCTGCACGGGGTGTACGACCGCCTCCGCATCCTTGCCGTTCAGGAGGTTGGCCGTCTGGCTGGCGAGTTCCGACACGCCGCGCGCACCAGCACCCGACACGGCCTGGTAAGTCGCCACGTTTATGCGCGAGATACCCACGGCATCGTAAATCGGCTTCAGCGCCACCACCATCTGGATCGTCGAGCAGTTGGGGTTGGCTATGATGCCCCGCGCCGCATACCCGTCGATGGAGTGTGGGTTGACCTCGGGCACGATAAGCGGCACGTCGTCGTCGTAGCGGAACCGGGAGGTATTGTCGATGACGACCGCGCCGGCCTCGGCAGCGCGCGGCGCATGCTCCCCGCTGACCGGCCCGCCGGCGGAGAAGAGGCCAATCTGGATGTCCTCGAAGTCGAACTCGTCAAGCACCTCGACCCGATGCGACCTGCCGCAGTACTGCAGCCGCCGGCCGGCCGAGCGCGGGCTGGCGAGCAACACCAGGCGATCCACCGGAAAGCCGCGCTCTTCGAGTACTTCCCGAATCACCTCTCCTACGGCCCCCGTGGCGCCGGCGATGGCAACGTTAACCTTTTCCATTCGATCTTCTACCGGTCTGGATGGCCAATGCCAGCGTCGCCGACCAGTGCGGCGATCACCGCATCGGCCATCTCGTCGGTGCCGACGCGCCGGAGATGCTCCCCGCCACCCTCGGGAAGAATGTCAGCGGTGCGCAACCCGTCATCCAGCACGGTGGCCACCGCCGCTTCGACGCGATCCGCCGCGGCTGGCGCATCGAGGCTGTATCGCAGCATCATGGCCGCCGACATGATGGTGGCGAGCGGGTTCGCGATATTGCGTCCGGCGATGTCGGGGGCGGTCCCGTGCACCGGTTCATACATGCCCTGATCGCCGGCGTTGAGCGACGCCGAGGGCAACATGCCGAGGGATCCCGTCAGCATGGCGGCGACATCCGAGAGAATGTCGCCGAACATGTTCCCGGTGACGACCACGTCGAACTGTTTCGGCTCCCGCACGAGCTGCATCCCGGCATTGTCGACATACATGTGCGACAGCTCCACGTCGGGGTAGTCACGCGCCACCTCGCAGACGACATCGCGCCAGAGCTGGGTCACTTCCAGTATGTTGGCCTTGTCCACCGAGGTCACCTGCTGCCGGCGCTTGCGCGCGAGATCGAACGCGACGCGCGCGATCCGTTCTATTTCACGCTCATCGTATACCAGCGTATTGAACCCTCTCCTGCCGCGGTTGCCCACCTCGACCCCGCGCGGCTCGCCGAAATAGATGCCGCCGGTCAGTTCACGCACGATCAGGATGTCGAGCCCGGCGACGAGTTCCGTCTTCAGGGACGAAGCCTGCGCCAGGGGCTCGAACAGGATCGCCGGACGCAGGTTGGCGAACACGTCAAGACCGGACCGCAAGCCGAGCAGGGCTTTCTCCGGACGCTGGTCCATCGGCAGGTCGTCCCACTTCGGACCGCCGACGGCGCCGAGCAACACGGCATCCGCCTTTTTCGCCGCCTCGAGCGCATCGGGCGGAAGCGGATCTCCGTAGCGGTCGATGGCGATTCCGCCCACCTCCGCGTATTCGAAGTCGATCGCGGTATCCACCTGCTCCAGCACCCGAACCACGTGGGGCATGATCTCTGCGCCAATGCCGTCTCCAGGCAGCACCAGGACATTCGCGCTCATGTCCGAAACACCCACGGCGCACGCTGCCTGTGTTGCGCTTCGAACTCGCGAATCGCTGCCGCGCACGCGAGCGTCAGCCCGATGTCGTCCAGGCCGCTCAACAACCGCTGCTTGCGTTCGGCGTCGATGTCGAACGTCCAGGATGCCCCGTCGTCCGAAGTCACGCGCTGGCCCGGCAAATCCACCGTGAGCTCGAACCCGGGCGACGCGACACGCTCGAACAGCGAATCGATCGCGTCGGGGTCGAGCACGATCAGCAGCAACCCGTTGTTGGCGCTATTGGTGAAGAAGATGTCCGCGAAACTCGGCGCGATGACACAGCGAAAGCCGTATTCCATCAGGGCCCATACCGCATGTTCGCGGCTGGACCCGCATCCGAAGTTGTCCCGCGCGATGAGTAGGCTGGCGCCCTGGTAGCGCGCGGCATTGAGAACAAAGTCCGGGTTCAACTGCCGTTCGTTCTGGGTCTTGCCGATGTCGCCTTCGTCGAGATAGCGCCATGCATCGAACAGGTTGTCTCCGAAGCCGGTGCGCCGGATCGATTTGAGGAACTGTTTCGGGATGATCTGGTCCGTATCGACGTTCGCCCTGTCCATGGGCGCGACCAATCCCCGGTGGATGTCGAAACTCTGCATGAGGCCTCCGGCTACGCCGCGATTTCCCTCGGATCCGCAAGGTATCCGGCTACCGCGCTCGCGGCCGCCGTTGCCGGGCTCACCAGGTGCGTGCGGCCGCCGTGTCCCTGACGGCCCTCGAAGTTGCGGTTCGACGTCGACGCGCAACGCTCACCCGGATACAGGCGGTCCGCATTCATCGCGAGACACATCGAACACCCCGGCTCGCGCCATTCGAAACCGGCCTTCATGAACACCTGGTCGAGGCCCTCATCCTCCGCCTGGCGCTTCACCAGGCCGGAACCCGGAACCACCATCGCCTGGGGGACGCGGACCTTGCGGCCTTCGGCGATGCCAGCCGCGATTCTCAAGTCCTCGATGCGCGCATTGGTGCAGGATCCGATGAAGACCTTGTCCAGGGCGATCTGCGTCATCGGCGTACCTGGCTCGAGGCCCATGTATGTCAGTGCGCGGGACGCGACCTCCGCCTTGATCGGATCATCCAGCGCCACCGGGTCGGGCACGCCTTCGTCGATGTCCACCACCAGCTCCGGCGATGTACCCCAACTCACCTGCGGCGACAGTGTGCCCGCATCGATCCGCACCTCGCGATCGAATACCGCGTCAGGATCCGACCGCAGCGTCTCCCAATAGCCAGCAGCGGCCGTCCAGTCGTCGCCCGACGGCGACAGGGGACGCCCCGCCACGTAGTCGAGGGTCGTGTCGTCGACGGCGACCAGCCCCGCGCGGGCCCCGGCTTCGATCGCCATGTTGCAGACGGTCATCCGACCCTCCATGGACAGTTCCGCAATCGCCGGACCGGTGAATTCGATGACGTGTCCGGTCGCGCCAGCCGTACCGATACGTCGTATCACCGCAAGGATCAGGTCCTTGGCGTGTACTCCCGGCTGCAACTCGCCGTCGATCACGACGCGCATGTTGCCGCTCTTGCGCTGCGCCAGGCACTGCGTCGCGAGCACATGCTCGACCTCGGAGGTGCCGATACCCTGCGCCAGCGCGGCGAACGCCCCGTGCGTGGATGTGTGCGAATCGCCGCACACGATGGTCATCCCCGGCAGCGTCGCGCCCTGCTCCGGACCGATGACGTGCACGATGCCCTGGCGCACGTCGTTGATGCCGAACTCCTCGATGCCGAAGTCGCGGCAATTGGCGTCGAGGGTCTGCACCTGTATGCGAGCCACCTCATCGGCGATGCCGTCGACGCCCGCCACCCGTTCATCTCTCACGGTGGGGACATTGTGGTCCGGCGTCGCCAGGTTGGCGTCCACCCGCCACGGAGCACGGCCCGCCAGGCGCAGGCCTTCGAACGCCTGGGGCGAGGTAACCTCGTGCAGCAGGTGCCGGTCCACGTACATCAGGCTCATGCCGTCCGCGCGTTCGCCGACCAGGTGCGACTCCCATATCTTGTCGTAGAGCGTCTTGCCGCCCATGCGTGCCTGCCGTCAATCGAGGGATCAGGCGGCGATTTTACGCTGGATGGGCGGCGTTCTGCATGTCGACGTTTGTTGACACGACCCCTGTAGCAGGTTTTTATTGTCGTATATCCAAAGCATATGATCTGATATGCAACAATTTTTAGATCGTTCACATCTCCTTAACGCAGTCTCGGAGGGCCTTCACGAAGCGCCAGTCGTTGCCCTGCTGGGAGCTCGGCAAGTCGGCAAGACCACGCTGGCGCGGCAGGTGGCAGACGCATGGCCGGGATCAACGAGGATTCTCGATCTCGAGGTCGCAGCCGTGCGGGAAGCTCTCGCTCAGGCTCCGGAAACAGTTCTGGGCGATAGTGAAGGCCTGGTGGTGATCGACGAGGTCCAGAGGATGCCGGTCCTGTTCGAGATCCTGCGTCCAATCTGCGACGATCCATCACGCAACGCAGTATTTCTCCTGCTGGGCAGCGCTTCGTGGAACTTGATCAAGGGCGTATCGGAAACCCTTGCAGGCAGGGTTCTCTTTGTCGACGTGGCCGGCTTTTCGCTTTCGGAGGTGGGTGCTGACCATCAACGTCGGCTATGGATGCAAGGCGGTTTCCCGCGCGCCTGGCTCGCTTCCTCATCTGCGGCGTGGACGCGATGGATGCAGGCATTCACGCAGACATTTCTGGAACGCGACATCCCCGGGCTGGGGTCTCGCGTATCGCCCACCGCGATCGGGAGATTCTGGCGCATGCTCGCCCACTATCACGGCCAGGTCTGGAACGCATCGGAGCTGGCACGTTCCATGGATGCGAGCCCCACCGCCGTGAACAGATACCGCGACCTGTTGGCCGGCACGTTCATGATTCGCGTTCTGCCTCCGTGGTTCGAGAATCTCGGCAAACGCCTGGTGAAGTCACCGAAGGTATTTCTCCGTGACAGCGGCATCCTGCACTTCCTGCTCGGGATCGAGGAAGCCAGCGAACTGCCGATGCATCCGCGATACGGCGCAAGCTGGGAAGGATTCGCGCTGGAGCAGACCCTGGTTGCCCTCGGTTCCCGCGACGCCTACTTCTACGCCACCCAGCGCGGCGCCGAGTTGGACCTGATGCTGCTGCGAAGGGGCAGGCGCTGGGGCTTTGAGTTCAAATGCACAGACGCCCCGCGCACGACGAAGTCGATGCACATTGCCATCGACGATCTCAGTCTCGAGCACCTGTGGGTCGTCTACCCAGGCAGCGTTCGCTTTCCAATCACAGATAGAATCACCGCGATGCCGCTGGTCGAAGTGAACGAAACCGCGTTGGGGTGGCAACTCGTCGCAGAGAGCGAAGCAACCAGCCCGTAGGGCTGCGACGACGCGCGAACGGCATCGATTCCCGCCTTGCCAAAATCAAGCCGCAGCTTGGCGAATTCACCCGTCGCCGGTGGTTCGCCGTGGTCAGCACGGCAACACGGTGGCCGGTCTTGCCGTGTAGCGCCTCGATCAGGTGGCGAAGCCGCGCCGACATGCCGGGCCGATATCCCTGCTGCGTCCTCCAGGTCCCGAAGCCGGTCGTCCACTTCGAGGCGCAGGTCGTCCGGGCCCTGAAAGTGGCTGCTGCCGAAACTCAGGCGCAGTACCGGATGGCGAACCGACCAGTCCGAGCGGCCGTGGATGGCGAGCCCTCGGAACAGAGCTTCGTTGCCCTCGAACAGCTCCTTGCAGGTGTCCAGGAACAGGCTCTTGTCGAACCGCGGCGCCCGATCTCCACTCGAAAGCGCTGGAATTTCGAGTCACGTCAGAGTCTCTTGAAGAGTTGATCAATCGGCGGTTCCGAACATCACGGCTTCCCAGAAGCCAATCATGTCCCCGCGGAATCGCTCTGCCTGGTCGCCCTCGCTCCCCATCCGCGCCCCCCGCCGACCGTGGCCCGACTTCATCGCATAGACCATGACGTCGCGTTCGCTGAGATCGGGGTCCGCCTCCCGGGCGAGCGGATGCAGCAGGGCACCGTCTTCGCGGATGTACACGGTGGGCGCGCCCGGCGCGACGGCCGCCTCTTCGATCAGTTCCACGTGAGTGTCCCGGTCAAAGCCGTGGTGGGCGCCCGGAAATATCCGGCACGCCGCCCTTCCCCCGCATAGCCGCATGGCGTGCATGTGGGACTGCACCTGTTGCGGGGCGCACCACTCGTCCCTGTCGCCGATCACCGACCGCACCACCGTGGAACCGACATCGGGTTTCAGGAACTGCAGCCCCGACCAGGGATACGCCGCGTAGACGCCACGCAGTCGGGCCGGCGCGGCATCCAGCAGCGGCGCCATGCAGGCGGCGGACAACACCGCGGAGCCGCCCCGGCTATGACCCTGCGCGCCAATGCGGGCGGCGTCCACTTCGCTTACCGAGGCCAGGACCCGGACCGTCGCGAGCACATCCCAGGCGCTGGCGGCAAACGAGTACTGGGCCTGGTTCGAAACCGTCGACACGACATCCCGCATGCCAAACGGATCGATGACGCAGGCCGCGATTCCCCTGTCCGTAAGCAGCCGCGCCACCGCGAGGTGCGAAGGTGCCACACCGAGGCTGCCCGGCACGACGATGACAACCGGCCGGCTCCCCTGCCCCGCCGGCACGAAGAGTCTTGCGGCGATCTCGGCCAGCGGCATCGAGTCCGGGGCCGACATGGCCTGGAAGAAACCCGCCGGGTTGGCCGTCGGGATGACGAGCGCCTCAACCCGAATGCCGTTCTCAAGCTCGGTCACATCATCGAAATACGTCATTGCGCGGCCTCGGGTACTCTGTGCGGAACACCCCGCCAGGCGCCTACCGCCTCCGGGACGAACCAATACTACGGGAAGGAGGATTGCATGATTGGCGCCCGGACTTCCATGGAAGTGCCCCGCCGGCTGAAGGCTCCCGGCGGCAAGTTCGCCGCACCCCGCGCCCGTTCCGGGGCCACGAATCCCCCGTGAAACGGGCAATTCTCGGCTTTCGCCGGGACGCGCAGGGCGATTGGGTGGCAGATCTCGACTGCGGCCACGGCCAGCACGTGCGCCACCGTCCGCCCTTCGTCAACCGGCCGTGGGTCGAGTGCGAGACGACCCGAGCGGGGATGCTCGGGACGGAACTCGATTGCGTCCGCTGCGACCGCATGGAGTGGCCGGAGGATCTCGCCGCCTACCGGCGGACCCGGGAGTTCGACGAGACGACAATCCCGCCGGGATTCACCAGGGAACACTCCACCCGACGCGGGGTGTGGGGGCGAATCCATGTAACAACCGGAGCGTTGCAATATCACGTGGGGCCACCCGTTGACCACGCCTTTCCTGTCGAAGCGCCGGAGTCCGCAGTCATCGTCCCCGGCATTCCGCACCGGGTCGAGAACCTCGGGCCGGTCCGCTTCTTCGTCGAGTTCTGGCGCGCGGCGCGCGTGCGATAGGCCTTCCGGCGGTACAGATCACCGCCGACAGCGGCGCCCGGTTCTGGGAGAATTGGTCGCCTCGGGGAAGGCCTGGCCCGGCAACCGCAGTGATCGTGAGCTTGGAAGATCGTGGACATCACAGTACCTGAACTGTCGCTCGTCGTGCTGGTCGGCGCCTCCGGAAGCGGCAAGTCGACTTTCGCGTTGAGGCATTTCAAACCGACGGAAATCCTCTCCTCGGATGCGTGCCGCGCGCTTGTGTCCGACGACGAGAACGACCAGACGGTCACCAGGGCCGCATTCGAGGTTCTGCATTACATTGCCGGCAAGCGCCTCGCCCTCGGGAAGCTGGTGGTTGTCGACGCCACGAACGTCCAGCGGGACGCGCGGCGCGGGTTGCTGCGCCTTGCCCGCGAGTACCACGTGATTCCGGTGGCGGTGGTGCTCGACCTCCCGGAACGCCTGTGCCGCGACCGGAACGCCGACCGGAGCAACCGCACCTTCGGGTCGCATGTCGTCCGCAACCAGGTGCGCCAGTTGCGCCGCTCCCTGCGCTCGTTGCGGCGCGAGGGGTTCCGCCAGGTACATGTACTCAAGACACCGGAAGAGGTCGATGCGGTCACGTTCGTCCGCCAGCCCATGTGGACGGACAAGCGCACCGAAACGGGGCCTTTCGACATCATCGGCGACATCCACGGCTGTTGCGAGGAAACGCAGTCATTGCTCGCGAAACTGGGCTACGCGGTCTCTGAATCCACCGGCGAGTCCGGGACCCGATACTCGGTGACTCCTCCAGACGGGCGCAAGGCGATTTTCGTCGGCGACCTCGTGGATCGGGGCCCCGACAGCCCTGGCGTGCTTCGGCTTGTCATGGACATGGTCGAGGACGGGGCCGGGATCTGCGTGCCTGGCAACCACGACACGAAGCTGCTGCGAAAACTGTCCGGCCGGAACGTCAAGCTGACGCACGGGCTCGCCGAAACGATGCAGCAACTCGAAGGCGAGAGCGAAGCGTTCATCGACCGGGTGAAATCGTTCATCGCCGGACTGATCAGCCACTACGTATTCGATGAAGGACGGCTGGTCGTTGCCCATGCCGGCATGAAGGAGGCCTACCAGGGACGCGGCTCGGGCACGGTTCGCGCCTTCGCGCTCTACGGTGAGACCACGGGCGAGACGGACGAGTACGGCCTTCCAGTGCGTTACGACTGGGCCTCGGAGTATCGCGGAGACGCCATGGTGGTCTACGGCCACACACCGGTGTCGGAGGCCGAGTGGCTCAACAACACGATATGCATCGACACGGGCTGTGTCTTTGGCGGCACCCTCACGGCGCTGCGCTACCCGGAAAAGGAACTGGTTTGCGTGCCGGCCACCCGATGCCACTACGAACCGGTCAGACCGCTCGCGGCGAGAGATGCGCCCGGCGTCTCCGTGCAGCACGAGTACGACGACATGCTCGACATCGAGGATGTCCTGGGCAGGCGCCGAATCCATACGGAATGGGACAGAACGGTCATTCTCGACCAGGACCGGACGCTTGCCGCCCTGGAGGCCATGAGCCGATTCGCCGTGCATCCCAAGTGGATCAACTACCTGCCGCCAACGATGTCGCCCTCGGAAACCAGCCGCAAGGAGAACCTGCTCGAACACCCCGACGAGGCGCTCGACTACTACCGGAGGCGGGGTACGGAAACCGTCGTCTGCGAAGAGAAGCACATGGGCTCCCGCGCCGTGATCCAGATCTGCAAGGATGCGGCGGCGGCGCGCGACCGTTTCGGCATCGAGACCGGCGAGATCGGCATCTGCTACACGAGGACCGGGCGGCGCTTCTTCACCGCCCGTTCCCTCGAGGAGGAATTCCTGGACCGGCTTTGCGCGGCGGTCTCAAGGGCCGGGCTCTGGGAAGAACTGGATACGACCTGGCTCACGCTGGACTGTGAAATGATGCCGTGGTCGATGAAGGCCATGGACCTCATTCGAACGCAGTATGCGGCGGTGGGCGCCGCGGCCAATGCATCGCTGTCCGCCAGCATTGATCTGCTCGCCCGGGCGAAGGCACGCGGGATGGCCGTGGACGAAATGCTGGATGCGCAGCGGCAGAGGCTCGATATGGTCGCGCGGTACGTCACCGCGTACCGCGGCTACTGCTGGGAGGTGGGGTCCATCGAGCAGTTGCGGCTGGCGCCGTTCCACCTCCTGGCCAGCGAGGGCGGGACGCACGTCGACAAGAATCACGTCTGGCACATGGACATCCTGGCGCGCCTCTCCTCTCCGGCAGACGACCTTTTCATAGCCACACCCCATAGGACCGTGAATCTCGATGACCACGGCCAGCGCGGTGACGTCACAAGCTGGTGGGAATCCCTTACGGCAGATGGCGGCGAGGGCATGGTGGTCAAGCCGCTGGATTTCGTCGCACGGGGCCGCAACGGATACGTGCAGCCAGCACTCAAGTGTCGCGGGCCGGAATATCTCAGCATCATCTATGGGCCGGAGTACGCGCGGGAAAGGAATGTCGAGCGGTTGCGCTCGCGGGGCCTGAGCGGCAAGAGACAACTGGCGCTGCGCGAGTTCTTCCTCGGTCTCGAAGGGCTTCAGCGCTTTGTCCGGAGAGAACCCGCCCGAAGGGTGCATGAGTGCGCGCTGGGCGTCCTGGCGCTGGAATCCGAACCCATCGATCCGAGGTTGTGACCGTGCTGTTGACGATATCGACGACCCACGCGCCGGCCACCGACCTCGGCTTCCTGCTGCACAAGCATCCGGACAGGCTGCAGTCGTTCGACGTGCCGTTCGGCGAGGCACACGTGTTCTACCCGGAGGCGACACCGCAACGCTGCACGGCGGCGCTTCAGCTCGAAATCGACCCCATCGGCCTGGTCCGAAGCAACCGGCGGGCAAACCGGCAGCGATTGCTCGAGGACTACGTGAACGACCGCCCCTATGTGGCCTCGTCATTCGTGAGCGTCGCCCTGAACAGGGTGTTCCACTCCGCCCTGATCGGCAGTTGCCGCGAACGCCCGGAACTCGCGCAGTCCGAGATCCCGCTGGAAGCCGTCATTCACTGCCTTCCCAGCCGCGGCGGCGAGACTGTGCTGCGGCGGCTGTTCGAGCCCCTTGGGTATGAGGTCACAGCCGAACCGCAGCCACTGGATGCGAAGTTCGAGGCATGGGGGAGGAGCCCCTACTTCACCGTCACGCTCGCCGGATCGAAGCGGCTGCGCGACCTGTTGCGCCATCTCTACGTCCTGATCCCCGTGCTCGACAGCAACAAGCACTACTGGGTTGGGGACGACGAGGTGGAAAAGCTCCTTCGTCACGGCGAGGACTGGCTCGAGGCACACCCGGAAAAGGAACTCATCGCATCGCGTTACCTCAAGCAGAGGCGCAGTCTTGCCCGCGCGGCCCTGCGCCGCCTGATGGACGGCGAGGAGGCATCGGTATCGGAACAGGCGGGGCGGCCTGACAGGGAGCAGGCCCTGGAGGCGCCGCTCCGTCTGAACGACCGCCGCATTGCCGCCGTGGTCGACGCGGTGAAGTCCACGGGCGCGGAGACGGTGATCGACCTTGGCTGCGGAGAGGGGAGACTGATCAGGGAGTTTCTGCGCCTGCCCCGACTCAGGAAGATCGTCGGCGTGGATGTCTCAAGCGCAGCACTTGAATTCGCGGAACGGCGGCTTCGCCTGCAGGAGATGCCGGAAAACCAGAGAAGACGGGTGGCGCTGATGCATGGATCGGTCACTTATCGGGATGCGCGGTTGCACGGCTTCGACGTGGCGGTAGCCGCCGAAGTCATAGAGCACATCGATCCGGACCGCCTCGGCGCCCTCGAACGGTCCGTGTTCGAGTTTGCAAAGCCGGGTACCGTCATCGTCACCACGCCCAACGCCGAATACAACGCGACGTTCGAGCGCATGGAACCCGGCCAGATGCGGCATCCGGACCATCGCTTCGAGTGGACCCGGGCAGAGTTCGAGGCGTGGTGCGCGAAAATCTGCCGGAGCCACGGCTACGCAGCGGAGTACCAGGGAATCGGCGACACGCACCCGGACTTCGGGACACCGACACAGATGGCGATCTTCAGACGGGCCTGACTTGATGCGGGCTGACCTGAATACGCCCGCCCGTCCCTACTCCCGAGTCACCGAAGCATTCTGGGCGCGGTCCCGGAGCAGGTGGTCCATGAGGACCATCGCCACCATGGCTTCGGCGATCGGCGTCGCGCGCAGGCCGACACAGGGGTCGTGACGCCCGGTCGTCACCACTTCCACCTCCTTGCCGGAGGTATCGATGCTCCTGCCGGGGATGGCGAGGCTCGAGGTCGGCTTGAGGGCGATGCTGACCACGATGTCCTGGCCTGACGAGATGCCGCCGAGCACGCCGCCCGCATCGTTCTTCAGGAAGCCGCTGCCCGTGATCTCGTCGCGGTGTTCGCTACCGCGCTGGTGTACGACGTCGAACCCGGCGCCGAACTCGACGCCCTTGACCGCGTTGATGCCCATCAGCGCGCCGGCGAGTTCCGCGTCGAGCTTGCCGAACACGGGTTCCCCTAGGCCGACGGGCGGATTGGACGCGACGACGTTGATCCGGGCGCCGATGGAGTCGCCGGCGGCGCGCAGTTCGTCGATCAGCGCCGCGATGTCGTCGACGATGTCCGGATCCGGACAGAAGAACGGGTTGCTGCCGAGGGCGTCCCAATCGAGCTTGCGAGGCGCGATGTCGCCGATGCCGGCCAGGTAGCCCCGCACCAGCACCCCGTGCCGCTCGGCCAGGTATTTGCGCGCGATGGCACCGGCCGCGACGCGCATCGTGGTTTCCCGGGCGGAGGCGCGGCCCCCGCCGCGGTAGTCGCGCACGCCGTACTTCTTGAGGTAAGTGTAATCGGCGTGCGCCGGCCGGAGCTGGTCCTTGATGGCCGTATAGTCGCGCGAGCGCTGATCCACGTTCTCGATGACAAGCCCGATCGGCGTGCCCGTGGTCACGCCTTCGAACACCCCCGAGAGAATCTTCACCTGGTCCGGTTCCTGGCGCTGGGTCGTGTATTTCGACTGTCCCGGGCGGCGCCGGTCGAGATCGCCCTGCAGGTCCGCCTCGGACAGCGCGAGGCCCGGCGGACAGCCGTCCACGACGGCGCCCATGGCGACGCCGTGGCTTTCGCCGAACGTCGTCAGCGTGAACGCTTGTCCAAAGGTGTTGCCGGGCATGGGCTTATGCTCGTCAGGTTTGCGGGAAGTATCGGGAGTCGCCTTCCGGTTGACAAGTCAAGGCGACGGCATCCAGCACGAACACGCCGAAACCACCGTCGGACAAGCGCTCCGCCCGCGTCATTTCGGGCCACACGAACGGCAGATCGGCAAACGCGGCAGCGAGGCCCTGCGATGTATTCCCCGCCTCTCCGACGAGCAGGCCATCGGAGCGAAGCCACGGACCGGCGCTGGCCATGAGTCGACGCCAACAGTCGAGGCCGTCCACTCCCGCCTCCAGCCCATGTCGGGGCTCGTGCGCGTACTCCGGCGGCAACCCACGGTACTCGGACTGCCCGACATACGGCGGATTGGCGAGCACCAGGTCAAATACCTCGCGGTCGAGCCCGTCGAAGAGATCGGACAGCCGCGCTTCCACCCGGTCTCCAAGTTCAACCCGCTCAATATTCATCCGGGCGTTCGCCACGGCCGCTTCATCGATGTCGGCGAGCGTCACGCGCGCCCCGGGAAACTGGAGCGCCGTCGCGATGCCGAGGCAGCCCGCGCCGCAACAGATGTCGAGCACGGTTTCCGGCGTCCGGCGCAGCCAGGGCCGGAAACCGTATCGAATGAGTTCCTGGATGGGCGAGCGCGGGATCATCACTCCCGGCCGGACGGCGAACCACCGCTCCGCGAACCACGCTTCGCCGGTCAGGTATGCACAAGGCACGCGCCCGACAATCCGGCGTTCGAGCAGGCCGTCAAGCGCGTCGCGAACGTTCTCGTCCAGCGGGTGGTTCTCGAGAAACCCAGTCACGAGTAATTCCGCCTCGGTCCAGGGGTCCGACCCGCCGTGGCCGAACGCAATGGATTCGCGGGCCAGGCGGTCCGCGCATCGCTTGATCAGCGCATCGACGCCTTCATTCACTGCGCAGGCGGTACGGCAGCACCAGCTCCACCCGAGGTTTCGCCAACGCTTCCCGGGGACCGAGCGGACCCAGCCCGTAAGCCTGCGTGGTGACGCCACCGACGCGCTGCAGGATTTCGGCCGCAGTCGCGGCGCAACGCTCCGACAATTGCCTCAATTCGTCGACCGGCTTGGAGCCGTACAGGTGGCAGACCACGTGAATGGTCTCCCTGCTGAACGGTCCCAGGGTGGACGCGACAGCCTCGATTGTCGCCATCTCTTCCGCAGTCAGCGCACCCACCGCGTCAGGCACGACGCCATCGATGACCGCGAAGCCGGTTCGCGCCAGTGTCTCCGCGAGCGCTCGGTTGGTGTCGAAGACGACTTCTTCCTCCGGCACGACAACTTCCACGTGTGCATACAGGCGGCGGTTGCCCCGCTGTACGGCGTACACGGCAACCAGCTTCGTCGCACCGTTGATCGTCATCGGCGCAGCCAGGAATCTCTGGCTGCGGTTCGGGGCGACAAGGATGGGAATACCGAACACGTCGTGCGCCCAGATAGTGCTGCGGCCGCAATCCGGCCCTTCGCATTCGAACACGATCCCGGTCCCTCCCGCATCCAGGATTTCCCGGTAGTGCGCGGCAATGTCGTCCAGCCCCTCTCCGTCCGGTACGCGATATGTCACGCGCTGCACGGGACCCGAAACCCGCATGCCCTCGATGCGAAGGTCCCGGCGGATCTTGTCCACCGGCGCCGTCACGAACCGGTACGGAAGGGACTCGGCGACGTCTTCATACTCCACGATCCACGACCGCGGATACCGTTCGATTCCGTCAGGATCGCGCGCGCCGGGAATATCCTGCGCGACCGCTATCGACGCCGCGGCCAGGGCGAATCCGAAACCGACCCACTTCAACGTTGGAAACTCCAGGTCTTCGGCTCGGCGAATTCCACGTCGGCCACCGCCTCCCCCGTCATCAGCCCGGCGATGACGGCTTCGATGTCCGCACCGTTGAACAGCACGTCGTGCAGCCCTTCGATCAGGGGCATATGCACATCGAGTTCGATGCTCTTGTCGCGGACCACAGCCAGCGTGTTGACGCCTTCCGCCAGCTTGCCGAGCTGATCCATTGCTTCATCCAGCGTTGCACCGCTGGCGACGCGATAGCCGAGCTGGAAGTTGCGGCTGAGCGGTGACGTGCACGTGACGAACAGGTCGCCGACCCCCGCCAGTCCGAGAAAGGTAAAGGGATTCGCCCCGAGCGACACCGCGAAGCGGCTCATTTCCGCCAGGCTGCGGGTGATCAGCATGCCCACGGTGTTCTGCCCCACCTCGAGTGCCGCGCCCATGCCGCAGACGATGGCGTAGATGTTCTTGAGCGCGCCGCCCAGTTCGACCCCGTAGACGTCGGCGCTGGAATAGACGCGGAATTCGGCGCTGCGAAGCACCGTCTGCACGGCATCGCGCAGCGTTGCGCTGTGGCTTGCCACGACGGTTCCCGCGTAGTGCTTGTCCGCGATCTCCTCCGCCAGGTTCGGTCCGCTGATGACGCCCGTCACGCACTCCGGCAACAGTTCGTCGAGGATCTGGCTCATGAGGTGGAACCCCTGCGCCTCGACGCCCTTGGTGCCGCTGACGACGAGTGTGCCCGGCCGCATGTGCGGCGCGACTTCCCGGGTCACCTCCCTGAACGAGGCGCTGGGAACGGTCAGGAACACGATGTCGCTCGCGCCGACCGCGGCCGCCATGTCGCAGGTCGGCACCACGTTGCGTTCCAGGGGGAAGCCCTTCAGGTAGCGCCTGTTCTCCCGGTACGCCCGCATGTCGGCCAACTGTTCGGCATCGCGCATCCACAGATGCGTGCAATGGCCGTTCTTCGCGATGATGTTCGCAATGGCCGTGCCGAAGTTCCCCGCACCGACAATAGCGGCTCGCATATGGGAGGTCTCATCCGTGACGCCGGCTATGTTAGCAAACGCCCCATGGCCAGCGACTTCAGAAAAGCCGAACAATGGCCGGGATCCCCAAATCTTAAACCAGTTTGAAGGTTATGAACTTAATTTATTGTTTTGTAGTTACAACTACCAAAAACACGCTGCCAACCGCTCAATCAGGCGAGCAGTTCCAGCAGCAGCGAATTGACTCTTCGAACGTAGTCTCCGGGGTCGGCGAGCGACTGGCCTTCGGCAAGACTGGCCTGGTCGAAAAGCAACTTCACCAGGTCGCCGAAACGTGCTTCGTCGGCCTCGCCGTCCAGTCTCACTACCAGCGGATGGTCCGGATTGAATTCGAAGTGCGGCTTCGAGTCAGGCACCGATTGGCCGGTGGCCTCCATCAGCCTGCGCATCTGGGCGCCCATGTCGTGTTCGCCAAGCACCAGGCATGCCGGTGAGTCCGTCAAACGCGTCGAGCGGCGCACGCTCTCGACGCGCCCTTCCAGCGCGTCCTTGATGCGCCCGGCCAACGCGTCGTCGTCCGCCTCTTCCTCCGGTTTCTCCTCGCCGCCGAGGTCGAGTTCTCCGCGCGTGACATCCTGCAGGGTCTTGCCATCGAATTCGTTGACGAACGACATGAACCACTCGTCGATCCGGTCGGTGAGCAGCAGCACCTCGATGTCCCGCTGCCGGAACACCTCGAGGTGCGGGCTCTGCCGCGCGGCCGCCAGGCTGTCGGCGACGAGGTAGTAGATCCTGTCCTGACCCTCCTGCATGCGGCTGACATAGTCCGACAGCGAAGTGCGTTGTTTTTCATCCTCGTCCCTGGTCGAGGAGAAGCGCAGCAGCTTCATGATGGCATCGCGATTGGCGAAGTCCTCGGCAATCCCTTCCTTCAGAACCTGGCCGAACTCGTCCCAGAACGTGTCGTAGTCGTCTCCTTCGAGTCTTGCCAGGGTGTCGAGAACGCGTTTGGCGAGCGCGTTCCTGATCGTTGTGACCGCCGGGTCCTGCTGCAGGATCTCGCGGGATACGTTGAGCGGGAGGTCGCCCGCATCGACGATGCCCCTGACGAAACGCAGGTACAGCGGCAGGAACTGCTCGGCATCGTCCATGATGAACACGCGCTGCACGTACAGCTTCAGGCCGCGCGGGGACTCCCGGTTCCACAGGTCGAAGGGCGCGCGGCGGGGAATGAACACGAGGCTCGTGTATTCGAGCCTGCCCTCCACCCGGTTGTGGCTCCAGGCCAGCGGGTCTTCGAAGTCGTGGGAGACGTGCTTGTAGAACTCCTGGTACTCGTCGTCCTTGATCTCGCTGCGGGAACGGGTCCAGAGCGCCGTCGCGGAGTTGATCACCTCCTCCGCGGGCGCGCTTCCGGCGTCTTCAGCGTCATCATCCCTGTCGTCCGGGGCCGCAGCCGGCATGACCACGGGAACGCCGATGTGGTCCGAGTACCTGCGCACGATTGTCCGCAGCCGGAACGCCTCGGCGAATTCCTCGGCGTCGGACTTGAGGTGCAGCGTGACCCGCGTGCCGCGGTTCGCCTCGGCGTCCTCCACCGTGAACTCGTCCTCCCCTCTTGACTTCCAGAGCGTTCCCTCCGTGGTGCCCGCCTTCCTGGTCAGCACTTCCACCTCGTCGGCGGCCATGAACGCGCTATAGAAACCGACGCCGAACTGGCCGATGAGCTGCGCGTCCTGGCGCTGATCGCCGGTGAGGCTCTCGAAGAACTCCGCGGTCCCCGATTTCGCTATGGTCCCGAGCTGCTCGACCACCTCCTCGCGGGTCATGCCGATGCCGTTGTCGGCAACCGAGAGGGTTTTTGCGTCCGCATCAAAGTCGATGTGGATCCTGAACTCGGGATCGTCGGCAATCAGCTCATCGTCGCTCAAGGATTCGAAACGCAACTTGTCGATGGCGTCCGAGGCATTGGAAATGAGTTCGCGCAGGAATATCTCCCTGTTGGAATACAGGGAATGGATCATGAGGTGAAGCAGTTGCTTCGCTTCGGTCTGGAATCCGCGTGTCTCGATCGTCATGGGTCTGTCCGGCACCGGCTCATGGCGTGCCTATATGGGTGCGGCCCGGCATTTTTCAATCCTGGCCCGCGCACACAACGGGCGTCGCGACTATGCTCCTCCAGTCTCCCACCCCGTGACCTCCGCGAGCGCGGCGCCGATTTCCACCAGGCTCCGGACCGTCCGGACGCCCGCCGCTTCAAGTGCGGACAGCTTTTCTTCGGCCGTCCCCTTGCCGCCCGCGATGATGGCGCCGGCGTGGCCCATCCGCTTGCCCGGCGGGGCGGTGACCCCGGCGATATACGCCACCACGGGCTTTGTCACGTGGGAATGGATGTACTCCGCCGCTTCTTCTTCCGCCGTGCCGCCGATCTCGCCGACCATGACGATGGCTTCCGTGCCGGCGTCCGAGTCGAACAGTCCCAGGATGTCCACGAAGCTGCTGGCCGGGATCGGGTCGCCGCCAATGCCGACGCATGTCGATTGGCCGAACCCCATGTCGGTGGTCTGCTTGACCGCCTCGTAGGTCAGCGTACCCGAGCGCGAGACAATTCCGACACGTCCGGGCATGTGAATGTCCGCGGGCATGATGCCGATCTTGCACGCGCCCGGAGTGATAACCCCGGGACAGTTCGGACCGACGAGGCGCGTCCGGGTGAGGTCGAGCCGCGCCTTCACGGCGAGCATGTCGAGCGTTGGAATGCCCTCCGTGATGCAGACGATGAGTTCGATGCCAGCGTCGAGCGCTTCCAGGATCGAATCCTTGCAGAACGGCGCCGGGACGTAGATCACCGATGCCGTGGCCCCGGTCGCCGCAACCGCTTCCCGGACCGTGTTGAATACCGGCAAACCGAGGTGTTCGGTGCCGCCCTTGCCGGGTGTCACGCCGCCCACCAGCCGGGTGCCGTAGTCGATGGCATGACGGCTGTGCAGCGTTCCCTGGGAGCCCGTGAGGCCCTGGCAGATTACGCGCGTCCCGGCATCGACCAGAATGCTCATGCCCCCGCTCCCGCCGCCTTCACCGCCTGCTCTGCGGCGTGTGCGAGGGAGTCGGCCGCGATCAGGTTCAGGCCGCTGCCCGCGAGCCGCTCCGCACCGGTCCGGGCGTTGTTGCCTTCGAAGCGAACGACGACAGGCACATCCACGCCCACTTCGGTTACCGCGCCGATGATGCCGTCGGCGATGACCGCGCACGACACGATGCCGCCGAAGATGTTGATCAGCACCGCGCTGACGTTGCTGTCCGACAGAATGATGCGAAACGCCTCGCTGACAGCCTCCCTGGTCGCGCCACCGCCGACATCGAGGAAGTTGGCCGGATTGCCCCCATGGAGTTTTACGAGGTCCATCGTGCCCATGGCGAGGCCCGCGCCGTTGACCATGCAGCCGATGTTGCCTTCCAGGGCAACGTAGTTCAGACCAAAGGCATCGGCCTGCGCTTCCCGCGGATCCTCCTGCGATGGGTCACGGAGTGCCCGCAACGCCGGCTGGCGGTACAGGGCGTTGTTGTCGATGTTCATTTTCGCATCGAGACAGTGGACATGGCCGTCACCGGTGACGACCAGGGGGTTGATCTCGACCAGGGAACAGTCCAGTGCGTGGAACATCCGCGTCAGGTTGAGGAAAAGCTCGGCAAACTCTCCAACCTGCTCCCCCGCGAGCCCGAGGGAGAAAGCCATCTCCCGTCCCTGGTACGGCTGGGCGCCCACAAGGGGGTCGACCGCAGCCCGAAGGATCTTTTCCGGCGTCTGCGCCGCGACCTGCTCGATCTCCACGCCGCCCTCACTCGACGCCATGACCACTACGCGGCGGGAGGCGCGATCGATCACGGCTCCGAGATAAAGCTCGCGCGCGATGTCGGCACAGGCTTCGACGTAGACCTGGTTTACCGGCTGCCCGTCCGCATCCGTCTGCACCGTCACCAGGCGTTCGCCGATCCAGGTCTCAGCGAACTCGCGCACGCCATCGAGGGACTCGACGACCTTCACGCCACCCGCCTTGCCCCGTCCGCCCGCGTGCACCTGCACCTTGCATACCCAGCGCGAGCCGCCGATTTTCCTTGCCGCCGCGACAGCATCGTCCGCGGTGTCCGCAGCGATGCCCGCGGACACGGGCATTCCGTAGTCGGCGAACAGTTTCTTGGCCTGGTATTCGTGCAGGTTCACGCGTGCCTCACCGGTCCGGGAACTTTTGCGAAACTCCAAAATGGGGGCTGGGAACTCCCCAATCGATCCCTACTATATCCACCGCAACGCCGAAGAGATAGGGCAATGCCGCTCCCGTCCCGGGCCCCCGCCCGGACCCCGGCGTATTGCCGAAACGCGGCGCATCTGTCAATCTGGCCGTGTTCGAAGCGTTCCGGGAAATAATCGATTGGAAGCCGATATCGAAGCGTTGCGCGCATCCTTTCTCAACCGCGAGTTCGACCAGGCGGAGTTCGAAATCGACGGCAAGAGCTTTGCAGAATACGCCCTCGTCTGCGGCGAACGCGACGCCCGCTTTACGGATCCGGCCGACCCGGATTTCCAGGCGCCACCGACATTCGTGTCGACCCTGGTCGGCGGACTCTCGCTGCCGCCGGATTTCCCGGAGGTCAATGGCGTAACCATGGACGCTGGCAAGGCCGTCGAGTGGATGGCCCCGATACGCGACGGCGCGACGTTGACCGGCAAGTCCCACCTCCACGACATCTACGAGAAGACCGGGCGGTCGGGCCGCATGGTGTTCCTGGTGCGGCGCATGGAGTTGTACGACCAGGACGGCACGCATGTCGCGAACGCCGACACGCGCACCGTCATAAGGGAGCGGTCCTCGTGAGCGCATTGGTCGCAACGATCGAAGACGTCGAGTTCGGCGTCGAGCTGCCCGCGTTTTCACCCGATACGAGCGTCGACAACATCAAGCGTTTCGGGCGCCATGTCGGTTGGGGCGGCCCTCGTTTCACGGATCACGAGGCCGCCCGAAGGGAGGGCTTTCCGGGCGCGCTGGTACCCGGCGTCATGAGCCAGGGATTCCTTGGGGCGATGATCCACCGGTGGGCGCCGGCGTCCGAAATCGTCGCAATCGATACCGTGTTCCGGGCCCCGGTGTTCGCCGACAGGCCGCACACCATTGCCGGAGTGGTGACGGACATCGACGAAGACGCCGGGACCGTCGAGATCGACATCACGATCACCAACGAAGCGAAGGAAACGCGCGTATTCGGAACTGCGACTGTCCGCTTGCCCACCCGGTAAGTTTCGTCGCGCCGGCTCGTCGATGCAGACACGACCGCAAAGCGCGACCGATTTCAGGATGATCGGCGACGCCCTCCTCCACGCGTCCCGCTGTGCGGCAGCGGCTTGCGTGGCGGCTCTTGTGCTCGCGGGCTGCACGCCGAACGCCGTGCCTTCTCCCGATGACGTCAGCCTGAATGATCGCGGTGTCGCTCTCATGGGGCAATACGAGTACGCGGCGGCGGAAGCGGCGTTCTCCGAAGTCGCCGGCCGCGTTCCCGAATGGCTGGATGCGCGCGTCAACTGGGCCATCGGCACGCTGAACCGCCAGCAGGAGGGCGACGAACGGCGCGCGCTCGAGATCCTCGGCCGTGTTCTGGCCCAGGATGCGGACCACGCACGCGCGCTGTATGTCAGCGGCATCCTGCACCTGTACCTCGGCGAGGCGGAACCGGCCGAGACGATGTTGCGGCGGACGGTCGAAGCCGACCCCAACGACGCTTTCCCCGCGTATTTCCTCGGCCAGACCCTGCTGCAATCCGGAGATCATGCCGAGGCGGCTTCATGGTTCCTGCGCGCGGTCGAGCTCGACCCGTACCTGCGCAGCGCCTATTGGGCGGGGGCGCAGGCGCTCCGGCGGGCAGACCGCATCGAGGAATCCGAGGCATTGCTCGCCGACTACCAGCGATTCGAGGACAATCCAGCCGCCCGGTCCGCGGCCTTCAGCTACGGCCGCATGGGACCGAAAGCGCAAGCGAAAACCGCCGATGGCGTCGCGCTCCCGGCACCCGCAGGCCGTCCTGCCGGAGCCCTGTTCGCCGATGCCGTGCGGGTCGGCGCGGGAGAGTGGTCGTCCGTCGCCGCCGCAGATATCAACGGCGACGGGACGCTGGACTTCGCGGCTTCCGGCCCTCGCGGGAACGGTCTTTTCTTCGGGTCGGACGACGGAACTTTCGTCCGCGACACCGATCATCCCCTTGGGAAAGCGGGCTCCGGAGCGAGCCTCTGGGGGGACATGGACGACGACGGCGATGTCGACGTGTGGATCTGCTCCACCGGCGGCACCCGGCTATGGCTGCAGCTCGAAGGAGGCGCCTGGGAGGCGCAGGACGCGGGGCACGATGCGCCGTGCCACGCGGGTGCGGTGTTCGATGCCGACCACGATGGCGACCTGGACGTCTTCGTCACGGGTCCTGACGGCAACGAACTGTTGAACAACAACCGCGATGGCTCGTTCCGGCCGCTCGCCGGCGAGGCGGGAATCGGCGGTGCGGCGGGACGCCAGGTGCTTGTGGCCGATCTCGACCGTGATCGCGATCTCGACATCCTGGTCCTGAACGCGACGCCGCCCCACGATATCTGGCAGAACGACCGAATGTGGCGCTACGAGCCGTTTTCCGGCCTTGAAGACCTGCGTAGCGCACCACTGGTGGCGGTCACCACCGCGGACACGGATGCCGACGGGAGACTGGAAATCTACGGCGCCTCCGCGGCTGGGGAGATCATTGCCTGGCGCCGTGGCACCACTTCCTGGGAGCGGGAACGCCTCGTCCCCGCCGAGATGTCGGCCGGGACACGCGAACTCGCGGCGGTCGACTTCGACGGCGACGGCGCCCTCGAGTTGCTGGCCGTTCAAGCGGGGGGCATATCCATCATCGATCCGCGCACCGGAACCATCGCCTGGCAGCGGAGTGCCGAGGGCGTCACGACCGCACTGCCCGTGCCGCTGAATCCCGCGGCCGGCCCGGCGCTGATCGTGGCCGGCAGCCGGGGTATGGACCTGTTGCCTCCCGGCCCTGGCCGCTTTCCGTTCCTCGCACTCGTCCTCACCGGCCGCAGCGAAGCGGACCAGATGCGCTCGAACGCTTCCGGCATCGGCACCCTCGTAGAGGTTCGGGCCGCCGGTCGCTGGACCGTGCTCGACGCCCTCGATTCCCACTCCGGGCCCGGACAGGGTCTTGTCCCCGTGAGCGTGGGGTTGCACGGCCATCCCCGCGCCGACTTCGTGGCGCTGCAATGGACCGACGGTGTCTCCCAGACGGAACTCGATCTCGACGCCAACCGCCTGCACGAAATCACCGAGACTCAGCGTCAACTGGCGAGCTGCCCGGTCCTGTTCGCCTGGAACGGCGAAACCTATGAATTCGTGGCGGATGTGCTCGGCGTCGGCGGACTCGGATTCTTCGACACGCCCGGCCGCTATGCACCTCCGCGGCCTTTCGAGAGTTTCCTGCTGGACACCGCTGCCCTTTCCCCGCACAACGGCCGCTACCGGCTGAAGTTCGCCGAGCCCATGGAAGAGAACGCGTACCTCGACGCCGCCCGCCTGCGCGTATTCGACCTGCCCCCCGGCTGGTCCATGGTGCTCGACGAGCGCATGGGCACGGCCGACCCCCCGGTTACGGGCAGGCCCATCTCCTACCGCCAGAGCTTCGCACCGGTGCGCGCGACCGACGGGGATGGGACAGACGTGCTGGCGCTCGTTGCCGAACGCGATCTCGCGGCGCCTTCACCCGGCGCGGTGGACGGCCGGTTCATCGGCCTGCTGGAGCGGGACCAGGTGCTCACCCTCGAGTTCGATGCCGCCATTGACGCCGGCGGCGCCGTGCTGGTGGCGGATGGCTGGATCGAGTATCCCTATTCCCAAACCGTATTCGCCGCCTGGCAGGCGGGTCTGCGCTACCGGCCGGCAAGCCTCGAGGCGCGCGGCCGGGACGGCCGATGGCACCTGGTCGCGGCGGAATTCGGGTATCCGGCGGGCATGCCCAGGGCCATGGCGCTACCGCTACCCGATCTCCCCGCCGGAACGGATGCGCTGCGGTTATCCTCGAACATGGAAATCTACTGGGACCGCCTTCGGGTCGTCGTGGAAGAACCGCTGCCCATCGCCATGCCCTCCGCACAGCGGCCGCTCGCCGCCCGTATCGGACGGACCGGGTTCGCCAGGCGCACCACCGGTCCCCAGCGCGTGCCCCATTACGAATACGCGCAGCGCGCGCCGTACTGGGACGCGAAGTACCAGCGCGGTTTCTACACCGCGTTCGGAGACGCGGTGCCGCTCGTCTCACACATCGACAGCGCTGTTGCGATCATCGGCAGCGGTGAGGAGATTCATCTCGAGTTCCGCGCGGGACTGCCTCCCGCCGCGGGCGATCGCCGCTTCATCGCCGTCGAGTTCTACGGCTGGGCCAAGGACATGGACCTCTACACCCAACACGGTGAAACCGTCGCGCCCCTGCCCCTGCTGGACGACACCGACGCCGAGGCGCTGGATCGACGCACGCGGCTTCACGCCCGCTACAACGTCCGCTTCCAGACGGGCCTTTGAGGTAACGCTGACGCGATGATCGCGAGCATCGCATGAACTACACGAGCATTCCGGAAGTCGTCGGGCCGGCGTTGCGAAAGCTCCTCGTGGCCGTGCTGGTGCTCTTCGCGCTGCTCGTCGTCAACTCGATCTACCTGGGCGCGGTTTCCCTGCTGCAGTGGTTCGAGGGCGAGAGCCTGGAGGGGCCGCTGTACCAGTCCATGTTCCTGGTCCATCTCGCACTCGGACTCGCCATCACGCTGCCCGTGATCGTCTACGCCGTGCTCCATCTCCGCCGCGCCATCCATCAACCGAACAGGCTCGCGATACGGCTGGGGTTGACGCTGTTCGCAATCGTCCTGCTGCTGATCGGTACCGGCTTCGCGTTGACCCGCGGCATTCCACTGGTCGAACTGCGCGGCGCCGAGACGCGCTCCATCGCTTACTGGCTGCATGTCGCGGCGCCGTTCGCCGCCTGCTGGCTGTTCGTCCTGCACCGCCTGGCAGGACCGCGCATTCGCTGGACCGCCGGCGGCGCTATCGCTCTTGTCGGCATCGTTGTCGGCCTGGGAGGCGTCTGGCTCGCCAGACCGGCCGCGTTCGAGACTGACCATGTGGCGGCCGACTTCTCCCCGTCGCTCGCAAGAACGGCCAACGGCCACTTCATTCCCGCGGAAGCGCTCATGCAGGACGACTACTGCGCCCGCTGTCATGCCGATATCCACGCGCAGTGGCGCCACAGCGCGCACCGTCTCGCATCTTTCAACAACCCGGCGTACCTGTTCTCGGTCCGCAATACCCGCCGCATGGTCCTCGCCCGGGACGGGGACGTGTCGGCGGCGCGATTCTGCGCGGGGTGTCACGACCCCGTACCCCTCTTTTCGGGGGCTTTCGACGACCCGGAATTCGACGACGCGGGTGATCCCACGGCGCACGCCGGGATCACCTGCCTTGCCTGCCACGCCATCGAGAGCGTGGGAAGCGCCCCACGGCCGGCGCCTTCGGCGTCGCCTGTGGCCCGGCCCAATCCCCCGGCCACGCGCGGCAACGCGGACTACGTCATCGGAGTGCCGGAGCACTATCCGTTCGCTTTCTCCGACAACGCCGTCCTGCAGTGGATCAACGGCCTGTCCATCAAGAGCAACCCCGACCTGCACAAGCGGTCGTTACTGGCGCCGTTGCACAAGACGGCGGAGTTCTGCGGCACCTGCCACAAGGTGCATCTGCCGGAGGCGCTCAACGCCTACAAGTGGCTCCGGGGCCAGAATCACTACGATTCGTTCCTGCTGAGCGGCGTGTCGGGTCACGGGGTGCAGAGTTTCTACTATCCGTCACGCGCGGAGCCCAACTGCAACGACTGCCACATGCAGCCGGTGGCCTCGGAGGACTTCGCCGCCGACTTCGACCCGGCACTCGGTGCGCCGGCAATCCGTGGACACCAGTTCCCCGCTGCGAATACGGCGCTGGCGGCGCTGCTCGGATGGCCCCGGGAAGTGATCGACGCCCACCGCGCCATGCTGGAAGCGTCGCTCAGGATCGATGTGTTCGCCGTCCGGGCGGGCACGGACATCGAAGGCGAACCGATCGCGCCGCTGCGTCCCGAGGTGCCCGCCCTGACGCCTGGCGAGACCTACGTGTTCGACGTGGTCATCCGGACCCTGCGTCTAGGCCACCTGTTCACGGAAGGAACGGCGGACTCGAACGAGGTCTGGCTCGACGTTACGGTCACGAGTGGAGACGAAGTCATCGGTCGCAGCGGCGCGCGCGACAGCGACGGCGCGGTGGACCCCTGGTCGCATTTCGTCAACGCCTATGTGCTCGACCGGGAAGGCAACCGGATCGACCGTCGAAACGCGGAGGACATATTCACCAGGCTCTACGATCACCAGATCCCTCCTGGCGCCGCCGCCACCGCACACTATCGCGTGACGGTTCCGGAAAACGCCATTGCTCCAGTGGAATTCACCGTGGCGCTGCGTTATCGCAAGTTCGACACCACCTACATGCGCGCTTTCCAGGGTGCGGACTTTCGCGGCAATGATCTCCCCATCGTCACTATCGCCGAGGACACGCTGGTCTTTCCCATCAGTGGCGCCCCGGTCGAGTCGCGCCCGCCCGACATGCCCGAGTGGGAACGCTGGAACGACTACGGCATCGGTCTTCTCGCCAAGCCGGACCGGGGCGCGCTGCGGCAGGCCGAGAGCGCGTTTCGCCGCGTCGCGGCCCTTGGCCAGCCGGAAGGAGAGGTGAACCTGGCGCGGGTGATGATTCGCGAAGGCCGCCTGGACGAGGCAGCCGATGCACTGCGCCGGGCCGCAGCCAACGGCGCCTGGCCTTGGTCCGTGGCATGGTTCGGCGGGCTCGTCGACATGCAGAACGGCGAATTCGACGCCGCGATCACGAGTTTCACCGATCTCGTCGATACGCGGTTCGAAGAGGCCCGCCGGCGCGGATTCGACTTCTCGCGCGACTACCGCGTGCAGAACGCGCTGGCACAGGCGCTCTTCGAGAGCGCAAAGACGGCACCGACGCCGGCCGACGAGGAAAGGCTGCTCCGGCTTGCCGCGGACCGGCACGAAACGGCGCTGTCGCAAGACCCGGAGAACGTGGCCGCCCACTACGGCCTTGCCCAGGTCTACGCACGGCTCGGCGACGCGGAGACAGCCAACCGCCACCGGGCGCTGCACGCCACCTATCGACCCGACGACAACGCGCGTGACCGCGCCATCAGCGCCGCGCGGCGGCGCGATCCCGTAGCCAACTTCGCTGCGGACGCGGTGGTCGTCTACGACCTTCAGCGCGCCGGCGGCTTCCCTTGAGCCCGCTCTCTGCCGATGAAGCGCGTATCCGGCGCGCGCTGCTGAAATCGCTCGCTGTAGTGGCCCTACTCGGGGCAGCGGGTGTTGCCGTGTTCCTGGCAACCCGGCCCCCCGATCTCGAGGAGACGATCGAAGAAGCGGACGTTCCCGGCCCCGCACTCCTGCCTCGGGCGGCGGTAGAGCCGCCAGCGGTAGAGTTCACCGACATCACCGATCAGGCCGGCATCCGGTTCGTCCACGAGAACGGCGCGTACGGAGAACGCCTGTTGCCGGAAACGATGGGCGGTGGAGTCGCCTTCCTCGACTACGATAGCGACGGCAACCAGGACCTCCTGTTCATCAACTCGGATCACTGGCCCTGGCGCCCCACCCCGCCGTCGGCACCGACTTCACACCTGTACCGCAACCTGGGCGATGGAACGTTCGACGACGTCTCCGCCGCCGCCGGTCTCGACCTGACCCTGTACGGCATGGGCGCCGCCGTCGGCGACTACGACGGAGACGGTCACCTGGACGTATACGTCACGGCCCTCGGCGCGAATCGCCTGATGCGCAACGCCGCGGGGAGTTTCATCGATGTGACGGATGCCGCGGGCGTGGCCGGCGGGACCGACGCCTGGAGCGCCGGCGCAGCGTTCTTCGATTACGACCGCGACGGCGACCTCGACCTGTTCGTCTGCAACTACGTTCGCTGGTCCCCTGAAATCGATCGCGAGGTCGACTACCGCCTGACCGGTGTCGGCCGCGCCTACGGCCCCCCCACGGACTTCCCCGGCGTCCACAGCTACCTGTTCCGCAACGACGGCTCGCGGTTCACGGATGTGTCCGCCGAATCCGGCATTCAGGTCGGCAATCCCGCCACCGGTCTGCCGGTAGGCAAGGCCCTCGCCGTGCTACCCGTGGATGTCAACCGGGACGGGTGGCTCGACATCACGGTCGCCAACGACACCGTGCGCAACTTCCTCTTCCTGAACCAGTCCGACGGCAGTTTCCGCGAGGCGGGCGTCGACCTCGGACTCGCATTCGACCCCGCGGGCCTCGCGACTGGGGCCATGGGCATCGATGCAGCGAATTTCGCCAACGACGAACGCCTCGCCATCGCCATCGGCAACTTCGCCAACGAGATGACTTCGTTCTACGTGTCCCACGCCGGGACGGACCTGTTCAGCGACGACGCCATCGTTGCCGGCGTCGGCGCCGACAGCCGGCGCGCGCTGACCTTCGGCCTGCTGTTCCTCGATGCCGACCTCGACGGACGCGTGGACCTCCTCGCCGCAAACGGCCATGTCGAGCCCGAGATCGCCAGCGTCCAGGCCAGCCAGAGCTACGCGCAGCGCGTGCAACTGTTCTGGAACTGCGGCGCTGGATGCGCACGTCCCTTTCATCTCACCGGCGCCCTTGAGACTCCCTTCGTTGCGCGTGGCGCGGCCTACGCCGACATCGACGGCGATGGCGACCTCGATCTCGCGCTGACCCAGGTGGGCGGTCCGGCGGTTTTGCTGCGCAACGACCAGCGACTCGGTCACCATTGGCTGCGTCTCGTATTGGGGGCGCGGCCGCCCAATGTGCATGCCATCGGCGCGCGCGTCACGCTCGAAGCCTCCGGTGCCCCGCAGCACCGCACCATGATGCCGACCCGCAGCTACCTCTCCCAGGTGGAGCCGGTGCTCACTTTCGGACTGGGCGCGAGCGAACAGGTCGATTCGGTGACCGTCACCTGGCCCGACGGCGAAACGGAAACCTGGACGGACCTCGCAGCGGATCGCGTCCACCTCCTGCAACGCGGAACCGCCGAATAGCGCAGACGATCCGCCGATGGCGGCGACCTAACCGCTCAGGCGCGCACTGACCAGCCGATTGAGGCTCACGCCCTGCTCCGCCGCCTGGATTGCGAGATCGCGATGTGTTTCGGGCGGGATACGCACCACGAACCTGCCGCTGTACGGACGGTCTGCAAGCGGTTTAGGAGGAGATTCCCCCGTGTGTCTCATGTCCGCCAGAACCTCCTGGACCAAGTTCTGAATCCCCGCTAGCGCCTCCCGAGGCGTTGGTGCAAGCCAACTGAGCAAAGGGAACTCTGCACAAAGCCCCACGTGTTCGCCATCTTCGCCCGACCACGTAATTCGATACGTATAGTGGTCCATCATTGCGTCTCTCCCAGTTTTTCGATCGCTCTAATGACTTGCCGGACCTGATACGCCTTGGCCATCCCGCGACTACTTTGAATGTTCACCCGAGGTGCCCCTTGCCAAGGTGTTTGGTACACACGATGACTCGTGCCACTCTGCCGAGGCTTGCCAAAGTACTTGTCGCATAGCTTGCACAAATCCCGGTACCGGACTCCCTGCGGGTTCTGTCGAAGTGCATCCAGGTTCAAGGCCGTCTACTACCCGAAAATGATACTACTAAAGACACTGCAACCGGAGCCATACCAGAGTTTCGGGTTCCACGCGCAATAGCCCAACGACGATCCCCGGTCGTCATTGGTGCGGACCCTCGATTCGGCAAGCTGCGAGCCTGTCGTCCGGGACGAACTCCAAGTCAGATGCGGACAGCTCCAAGCGGTGAATAGCCGGTCGCCGCCCGGATCGCCAGTAACGCCCGTCGTCCCGGGCCGCTGTCAATGTTCCCGGCGCGTCGCTGCGCCACCCGATCGCCCCGATATCCCCCGTCGTGACCAGGTGCGCGCCAACGGACCGGTAGCGTTCGACCACCTCCGGATGCGGATGGCCGAAGTGGTTCTCAAAGCCCGCCGAAAAGACCGCCACGCCGGGACACGCCCGCCGGACGAAAGACGACGACGAGGACGTGCGGCTCCCGTGATGCGGCGCCACCACAAGGTCCACCGGACGCACGTCGATGCGCTGCTCGGCGGCGCTGCCGACATCTCCCGCGAGCAGGGCCCGGTGACGGCCGTCATCGATTTCGATCACGCACGACGCATCGTTGCCCGTTTCCGGGCCGGAAGGCCACAGGACGCGAAATCGCACCCCGTCCCAGAGCCATGCGTCGCCGGTTCGGCAGGGGCGCGCTGCAACCCTCTCCTCCGGTTCGCCCGCGCTGACGCCCCGGACATCCAGCCGCGCCAGCACGGCTCTCGCGCCACCCACATGATCGATATCTGCGTGGCTTAACACCAGGTGTGTAATCCGGCGGCCATGCTCGCGCAGCACAACCGGCACGACGATGGCATCGCCGGCGTCGTAACCCGACGGGTAGCGTGGCCCCGCGTCGTAGATGAGCGCATGATTGCGCGTCCTGACCAGGGCCGATGTGCCCTGTCCCACGTCCAGGGAAAGCAGGTCGAAACGACCCACCGGGACGCGATCGATCAATGGCAGCACCGAGAACATGGCACCCGCAAGCGCGCAACGGGCGGCGCGCGACCACGGCAGCAGGAAAGTCGCGGACAAGGCCATCGCGGCGGCCAGTGTTCCAAAGCGGCCGCTTGCCGGAACGGTCGGCACTTCGCCCACTCGGCCTACGATCCACATCACCACGCCAAGCGCCGAGTCCGCGACTGCCAGCGGTATCCCGGCTACCGACGGTGCAATGGGCAGAGCCAGCACACCCATGACCGAGAGCGGAGCCGCAGCCGAGGCCACCAGGGGGATCAGCACGAGGTTGGCGAACAGCGCGAAGGGCTGTATCTCGCCACTGAAGATTCCGAGCCAGGGGGCGAACCCGACGCAGATGACGAGCTGCGCGAGGATGAGTCCGCCTGCCCGCACACGAAGGCGGGACAAGACGGTACGCCCCGCCCGTGCGCGTCCCCGAGGTGCGAAGAACGCGATGAGCACGCCAACCGCCGAGAAGGATAGCCAGAACCCGGTATCGAGGGGTGCCATGGGATCCACCGCAAGCACCGCCGCCAGGGCCAGTGCGAGTCCGCCGGTCGCGCCGACGCGGCGACCGATGGTCGCCGCAAATATGCCGACGGCAGCCATGATGGTTGCCCGCGTGACGGGCAGCGACCATCCCGCGAGGGTGGCATAGGCCAACACCGCCCCGATCGCGACAAACCCCGAAACGGCGCGCGCCCGAAAGCGCCGCGTGAGCGGCAGAACGCGCCCCGCCAGGTTCCCGAAGGCCAGGCCCAGCGCGCCGAACATGCCGATGTGCAGTCCTGATATGACCAGCAGGTGTACCGTGCTGGTGTCGCGGAACAGCCGCCAGTCAGACGCCGGAACCAGTGCCGCATCACCCGTGCTCAGCGCGATGATGAGGCCGCCATGCGACAGCGACATGGTTTCGATGCGCTCGCGCAGGCGCAGCCTGAAGTCGGCGACCGCATCGCGTGAGTCCGTCACAAGTTCGGCGTCGGCGGCGTATCCCGTGGCGACGATCCCGCGGCGCATCAGCCAGCGCTCGTAGTCGAAGGCGTGCGGATTGACATAGGCGCGCGCCGGGTTCGCCTTTACCACCATGCGCCATCGCTGCCCGGGACGCGGCACCTGTTCACTCTCCCAGGACAGCCGGACCCTGTCGCCCGCGTCGAGTCCGCAGTCCGAGCCGCGGGCGAGTTCCCCTTCGAAGCGGTTGGCATTGCCGCTCGGTGCGGGAAGGCCCCGTATGGTCAATTCCAGTTCGATCGGGCCGTCGCAGTGGGAGATCCGGTTCGATAGCGCATCGCAGATGGCCCACGAACCCCAGGCCAGGCCGATCGCGAGCAGGGCAAACGCGCGCAGCGGCCGGACACACAGTACTACGGCGCCGCCCAATCCCAGGAGCAATGAGACCGCCTCGGACTGGGGCGCCGCATGCGCAACGACTACGCCCGCGGCAAAGGCCGCCAACAGTACGCGCATGCGAATTTGTCACAGGGCATTGGCATAATTGGGGTATGCCACACCCCTTGTTCCAGCGGTACCTGCCAACCGCCGACAGTATTCGTGAGACACCGATACTGCGGCCGTTGCGACATCTCCTACAGGACCCCGAACTATGGCATCTGCACCGGCGTTCGGTGGGCGGCGCATGCTTCATCGGCATGTTCTGCGCGTTCCTTCCGCTGCCAGGTCAAATGCTCATCGTGGCCGTGCTTGCCATCGCGGCGCGCTGCAATCTGCCGTTGGCCGTGGCGCTCGTCTGGGTAACGAATCCCGTCACGTTCACGCCCATGTTCCTGTTCGCCTACAGGCTCGGCGCATGGCTGCTCGACATGGATCCCGTTTTCACCGAACTCGACCTGTCATGGCAATCGCTGCGCGCCAGCTTTTCGGCGCTGTGGCTGCCGCTGATCACCGGCTGCCTGGTGTGCGGCTGGGTGAGCGGGCTTACGCTGGCGGTGATCGCCCGGCTGACATGGCGGCTGCATATCGTGCGCCGCTGGCGCCAGCGCCGGGAACGCCGGCGCGCAAACGCCCTTTCGACACCCCACACCGCACGCTGACGGGTCCAGAAACGCCCGCCCTGACGTGGCCGGGAAAGGCGGCGGTTTCAGCCCTCGTGCAGTGCCTGGGCCGGATTCTCGTCGACGGCCTTCAACGCCGGCCGCAATACCGCGAGGAAGCAGAGACCGAGCGACAGCGCCGCGATAACCGCCAAGTCGCTGGCGAGCACCACCGAGGGCATCCGTCCGAAACCCGTGCCGGAGAGAATGTTCTGCCCGGTCAGCCACTCGATGGCCCAGACGACCGGATCGACATTCCAGGCGATCAGCACGCCCGCGACCAGCCCTGCGCAAATCGCGAGGACCGCCACGGCGAACCCCTGCACGAGGAACACCTGAACGAGAAACCGCGACGGCGCGCCCATGGTGGTCAGCATCGCGATGTCGCGGCGCTTGTCGTTGACCAGCATCGTCTGGCCCGACACGATATTGAAGGCCGCGATGGCCACGACCAGGGCGAGAGAAACGAACATCAAGGTCTTTTCCAATCCGACTGCCCGGAACAGTTCGCCGTAGCCGTCCATCCAGGTCATGAGCCTCCAGCCCGCTGGCAGCGCCGCGCGCAGGTCTGCCTCGATCATGGGGACGTCCATGGGATCCGCGAACACCATGCGCCAACCCGCGACGCCGCTCGAGGCGAGGCCTCGCCGTTCGATGTCGTCGAATCGAACGACGGCCAGGCTCACATCCGGTTCCGCGCCGACCTCGAACGTGGCGCGAAGCGTGAACCGCTCGATCCGCGGAAGCGCCCCGTTCGCCGCCGGGACCATCAGGACCAGCGCGACGCCGTCCCCGAGCCCCAGGCCCAGGGCTCGTGCCAGGGGTGCCCCAAGCATGATTCCACCGTGGCCCTCGAACGCCTCGTCGAGCGATCCCTCGACGACGCTGTCAGCGATCAGGTCCAGGCCGCCCGCCTCTCCCGCGTCCACGCCGAGCAGCGCCAGGTCGGTCACGACACCCCCGCGGGAAATCATGGCAGGCCCCTGGAACAACCGGGAGACGTGAACGACCCCATCCGAAAGCGCCGGCCGGTACGGCTCACCAAACCCCGCCTCCACGGGCGGAAGCGCCACCGCGTGAGGGATCGAACCAAGCAACCGGGATTTCAACTCGCGGTCGAAACCGTTCATCACGCTGACCACCACGGTCAGGACCATCACGCCGAGCGCCAGGCCGGTGAAGGACACCCAGTTCACGAAGGACGCGTACTGGTGGCGACGCGACGTGAGGTAGCGGCGCGCCATCCAGAGCATGTTGCGCAGGTTCGTCACAAGGCCCGCACCTCAGCGCAGGACGCCGTCCCGCAGCACGAGCGTGCGGTCGACGCGCGCTGCCAGGGCCTCGTCGTGGCTGACCACCACGAACGCCGTCCCGGTGGCCGCCACGAGACGGTCGATGGCTTCCAGTACGCGCTCGGCGCTGCGGCGATCGAGATTGCCCGTCGGTTCGTCGGCAAGCACGACCCGCGGCTCCCCCGCCAGCGCACGGGCGACTGCCACGCGTTGGCGTTCGCCCCCGGAGAGTTCGTGGGGACGATGGCCCGCGCGCGCCGACAGCCCCACGGAGTCAAGCAGCGCCAGCGTATCGTCGGTCACGTCGCGCATGGCCGCGCCAGCGACTAGCCGCGGCATGGCGACGTTCTCGAGGGCCGTGAACTCCGGCAAAAGGTGGTGGAACTGGTAAACGAACCCCATGTGGGCGTTGCGCAGTTCCGCCCGCCGTGCCGGGTTCGCGGCGGTGAGGTCTTCGCCCATCACGTGCACGCTGCCGGCATCGGGATCCAGGAGACCGGCCAGGATGTGCAGCAGGGTGCTCTTGCCCGAACCGGACTGGCCCACGATGGCCAGCCGCTCGCCGGCCGCGACATCGATCTCGGCGGCGGCAAGCACTTCGATCCGCGCACTGCCCTGGAAATAGGCCTTGGCAAGGTTCCTGCCGCGAAGTGGCGTCGCCTCACTCATGGCGCAGCACCTCGGCGGGCCGCAGACGGCCCGCGCGCCAGGCCGGGTACAGGGTCGCCAGCAGGCTGAGACCGCACGCCGTGGCCAGCACCCGAACGACATCCGAGACGGCGAATTCCACAGGCAACTGGTGCACGAAGTACTCCCCCATCAGGTCGATGTTCCAGGTTTCCTGCGCCCAGCGATAGCCGTCCTCGGTCAAGGCCCCGAGCCCCAGTCCGAGCACCAGCCCGAGTCCGACGCCAGCGAGCGAGACCATCAGGCCAAGGACAACGAATACGCCCACGATCAGGCCCGAACGCGCGCCCAGCGTTCGCAGGATCGCCACGTCCGCCCGGCGTTCGTTGACGATCATGACGAGGCCGGAGACGACGTTGAACGCGGCGACGGCGACGAGCAGCGAGAAGATCAGGAACAGCATGCCCTTCGTCACCTGGATCGCCCGGTACACCGGGCCCATCGAACGCAGCCAGGTACCGGCGCTAAACCTGTCCGTGCCGACCACCCCAAGCGCCCTCGAAGCCACGTCCGGCGCTTCGAGAACAGCGTCGATGCGCAACTCGAGGGCACCGGCGTGGCCGGGCGCGCGGAACAGCCGCTGCGCATCCCGTATGTGCGTGTAGGCGACCTCTCCGTCGAGCTGCGACCAGGTTCTCAGGGTGCCCGCCGCGCGCAGCCGCTTGCGCGCCGGGAACACTCCCAGCGGAGTCGGCGTCATGTCCGGCATCACCGCGGTGAAGGCATCGCCCGGCTCGAGCCCCAATCGCTGCATGACGCCGCGCCCGAGCACGACGTTGAAGCTCCCCGGCTGCAGGACATCCAGGCTCCCGGCTTCAAAGAAGTGCCCGATCACCGGTTCGTAGTCCGCAGGGACAATACCCTTCAGCCGGACCACGGCGACACCCGTCCCGGTAGAGAGGAGAACCCCGCCTGAAGTCACCGGTGCGACGTGTTTCACCCCGGGCACCCGCAGGAGTTGCGCCGCGACCGCATCCGAATCCGTAATCACATTGCGCCCGAGCAGCGTGACATGGGGCACGACGCCCAGCACGCGGTCCTCCAGTTCGCGCTCGAACCCGCGCACCACGGCCTGCACGTAGAGGAGGACACCGACCGAAAGCACCAGGCCCGCCAGCGCCGCGACGCCGACGAAGGAAACGAAACGGCGCCGGCTCGCCGCGTAGCGGAGCCCGACATTGACCGCGAGGGGGCGAAACAAAGGAAGTCCTTGTTTGAGGGTGCTTCGGGCGGATTGTAAAACGAGCGGTGGTGCGTTGGGCGGTCAGTCTCCGGGCGCGAGAAGCGCGGTCATCGCCGTCGTCGCGCGCGACTCGAGACGGTCTTCCCGGCGCACCAGCAGGTATGCCGCCAGGTCCCTGGACTCTGCGAACGCGAAACCCGCCTCCGGGCCAAGGACGGCGATCAGGGTCGCATACCCGTCCGCCCACATCGCCGAGGCGTGTACCACCGTCGCGGACGCCAGGACATGTTCGACCGGGGTTCCCAGGCGCGGGTCGATGGTGTGCGAGTACCGTTTTCCATCTCGCTCGAAGAAGTTCCGGTAGTCCCCCGACGTAGCGACGGCCCCCTCGTCGAGCGCCACGACCCGATGCGCCGAACCGTTTGCGTCCGGCGACTCGATACCGAGCTTCCACGGGCGCCCCCGGGGACTCTTCCCCCGTACGCGGACTTCCCCGCCGATCTCGACCAGGTAGTCCGTACATCCCAGGCCGGCAACGGTGTCAACGATGGCGTCCACGCCGTAGCCCTTGGCAATGGCCGACAGGTCGATGCCCACGTCCCGCTTCTTGCGCAACCGGTTGCCCTCGAGTTCCAGGTGCTGGTATCCGGTGCGCAGGAGCGCCGCTTCGATCTCCAGGCGGCCGGGGAAACCGCGGGCCGGAGCGGGACCGAATCCCCAGACATCGACCAGCGCCCCTACGGTCACATCAAAGGCGCCGCCGGACATGCCGCTCAGCGCCAGCGCCGTCGCCACGACCTCGGCCAGCGGCGGCGACATCGTCATCCATTCGCCGACGGGCGACGCATTGAACCGCGACACCTCCGAATCGCGGTCCCAGTTCGACATGGAAGCGTTGACACGGGAGAGGACGGCTTCTATTCCGGCTGGATCGAGACCGGCCGGACATCGCGCTACGACACGATAGAAGGTCCCCATCGTCTGTCCATCCAGGGATTGGTAGCGGGCACCGTCGCAACCGGCCACCACTGCCGCAGCCAGAGCTATCGCGTACCAGTGGCCCACGACCGTCGCCTGTCGGCGCCGTCCGTCCCGTAGAGGCGGTTGACGTTGATCGAACCCCGCAGACAAACTTAGCGACCTCAAGAACTGTCTGTGCCAAGTCGGCCGAATCGACGATCGTACACGCAGCCGGTTTGCCCATCCGATCCAGCAAGAGAGTAGCATATGGAATTCTGCACAGTCGAAAAGGCCGATCATGTCCTGACGGTCACCCTTAACCGGCCGGAACGGCTGAACGCGCTGCATCCTCCCGCCAGCGCGGAACTCGGTGCGGTGTTCGATGACTACGCGGCCGATGACGACCTCTGGGTGGCCGTGGTCACCGGCGCCGGACGCGCCTTCTGCGCGGGGAACGACCTGCGCTACGTGGCCGAGGGCAACAAGCCTTTTCGCACATCGGGCGGTTTCGGCGGCCTGACTTCCCGGTTCGACCTGACCAAGCCCCTCATCGCCGCCGTGAACGGCTTCGCCCTGGGCGGCGGTCTCGAGGTGGCACTCGCCTGCGACCTCATCATCGCTTCGGAGGACGCCGTACTCGGACTGCCGGAGCCCACGGTGGGCACCGGCGCGATCGGCGGCGGCCTGCAACGGCTGCCCCGGATGATCGGGTCGAAACGCGCGCTCGGAATGATACTGACAGGGCGCCACATCACCGCCCGGGAGGGCTACGACCTGGGGTTCGTGAACGCCGTGGTGCCCCACGACCAGTTGATGGAGGAGACCGGCAAGTGGGTGGCGCAGATCGTGCGATGCGCGCCGCTGGCCGTCCGGGCGAGCAAGGATGTCGTATACCGCAGTCTCGACATCCCCTCGCTCGCCGAGGCAATGGCGAATCGCTACCAGTCCGTGTGGGAGATGCTCCACAGCGAAGACTTCGCGGAAGGGGCGAAGGCGTTCTCGGAAAAACGGACCCCTGTGTGGAAGGGCCGGTAGGCGGGCCGGGCGCCCGCGCGTGCCTTCACATTGCTCTTGGCGCTGAACGAATACGGTGGTCTATGATGGACCACTACATTCTTCCCGGAACGGGGTCTCGGAATGATACCCGCCAACGAAGAACAGGCCGACGAACTGAAGCGCATCTGCCTCGCTTACGGCGTTCGTCGGCTTGATCTGTTCGGGTCTGCCTCGACCGGCACCGACGATCCGGACGCGAGCGACCTCGACTTTCTGGTCGAATTCCAGCCAGCGGCGCTCGGAGCTTACTCGGATACCTACTTCGGGTTATTGGAAGCTCTCGGGCGGCTTTTCAGGCGGCCTGTGGACCTGGTAGTGGAGTCGGCCATCAGGAATCCCTATTTCCTTCAGTCGGTGCAGCAGACGAGGATCCCCGTTTATGAGGCTTGAGGCGCGCAAATACCTGTACGACATCCAGCGCGCCTCCCACCAGTTGGCAGACTTCACAAGCGGCAAGACGTTTGCGAACTATGAAGGTGACGCCTTGCTGCGGTCCGCGTTGAGCGTCAGTTCGAGATCATCGGCGAAGCAATGGCCAACCTTGCGAGGATCGATGAAGCGGTGGTCAACGTGATCACCCATTACCAACGCATAATCGCCTTTCGCAACATTCTGATTCATGGGTATGCGGACGTGGACGACCGGCTGGTATGGGATGTGGTTAAACGGAATCTCCCGATTCTGAGCCAGGAGGTCGACGAGCTCCTGGAGCGAGACGAGGATGATTGACCTGGAGCCCACGAACCCAACGTGTTCCCGCTCGGAAGGACTTGAAACCGCCATGCGACGACGCTTGATTCGACCGAATCGCGGATCGCATCGGCGAACGAATGCCTGATCCCCTATTGCGTCGGTTTGCCTGATGAAAACCATGGCCGTCAACGTCCTCGCCTTCGGGGGCGGTTTTGTCATCATGTCGCTCGAACTGCTGGGCGGGCGGGTCCTTGCGCCGTATTTCGGCGGCAGCATCTACGTCTGGGGCAGCATCATCACCGTATTCATGCTGGCGCTCTCCGCGGGCTACCTGCTCGGCGGATACCTCTCACTCAGGCGTCCGAACCTGCGCAAGCTCGGGATCATCCTCATCGCCGCCGGTGTCCTCGTCTGCCCGCTGGTGCTGATCGCCGAACCCGCGATGTCCTGGATCTTCGACCGCGTGGAAGATCCCCGCTACGGATCGCTGCTCGCTTCCCTTGTGCTGTTCATGCCCCCCACCATCATTCTGGGCATGATCTCTCCCTACGCCGTGCGCCTGCTCGTGAAGGCGACCGAGGAGTCGGGCCGCGTGGCCGGGACGCTGTATTTCGTCTCGACCTTCGGCAGCGCGCTCGGCACGCTCGGGACCTCGTTCTACTTCGTGCTCTGGTTCGAACTGAACACCATCGTGGCCATGCTGGCAGGCGCCCTCGCCCTGCTCGCGTGCCTGGCTTTCGCCGCCGGACGGAGCGAATGAAGCCAGCGCTGGCGCTCGCACTGGGCCTCGCCTGCGTATTCCCGCAGGCCGAGATCATCCACGAGGAACCGTCGCTATACGGAAAGATCCTGGTGACCCGGGAAGACGGCTACCTGTGCATGCAGTTCGCCGTCCGGAGCGAACGGCGCAGACAGTCCTGCGTGGACGAGCAGGCTCCCCAAAAGATGGCGTTGCACTACACCCGCATGATGATGGCCTCGCTGCTGCTGGCGCCACAGCCCGAGAGCATCCTGGTCACGGGACTCGGCGGCGGCACCTTGCCCAGGGCGCTCGCTGAACTGCTGCCCGACGCGCGCATCGACGTCGTCGAGATCGACCCGGCGGTGGTATCCGTCGCCGAGCGGTTCTTCGGCTTCCGGGCCGCCGGGAACACCACGGTGGTCGTCCGGGATGCGCGTGTCTTCACGCGGCGGGCGCTGCGCAGCGGGCAACGCTACGAGTTGATCCTGCTCGACACTTTCGACGGCGACTACATTCCCGAACACCTGATGACGCTTGAGTACCTGCAGGAGACGCGGCAGTTGCTCACACCCGACGGGGTACTCGCCGCCAACACGTTCGCCACCAGCCGGCTCTACGACCACGAGTCGGAGACCTACTACCGCGCGTTCGGGCCGTTCCTGAACTTCACCGTCCGGGAGAGTGCCAACCGCATCGTGCTGGCTTCGATCATGCCGCTACCGGACAACGCGACGCTCAGGCAGGCGGCCCGGTCCTGGCGCCAGCGCCTCGCACCCTACGGCGTCCCCGCCACGAGCTATCCGCGCCGGTTCGACCGCACCCAGGACTGGAACCGGGACCGGCGGCCCCTTACCGACCAGTACTCGCCGGCGAATGTGCTGCAAAGAATGGACTGACGAGTTGAGTTTGTTGCTGGACTCCCGACGGCGAGATTAGACCCAGGTGCCAAACGACTGTCTACTTCCTCCCCATATTCGGGCTGTTTTGAAAGAGGAGCACCATGTCTGAACCGATGACCACCGAACTCATCGTTGAAGCCGAATGGCGCCTGAAGGGTTACTGGACGAAGCTCCGAGTCCCTGTCAAGGTGGAGAACGGATGGAGTGACATTGACGTCCTGGCCTATTGTCCCGAATCCGAGCATCTCGTGATTGCCGAGTCCAAGGCAGAAGGTCCAAAGAATGTCATCTACGCTGGCGAAAACTCCAACTATTGGAGTCGACTCACCTCCAGGCTGCCCGAGTATTACAAAGACAGTGTGATCTTCCCCAACTGCCGCAAGAATTGCCGCAAATCGGTAAAGAAGCTCACGGTTCAACTGGTGTCCAACTGGGTTCCGCACCCCTGCAGGTCAAAGGTGATCGCCAAAGCTCAGGATGAGGTCAAGGAAGTCGTGGATGTGCGCAACGTCGAAGTTATGTTGGACACTGTGATCGATGTTCTCGCGAGGGTGCTGGATCGGGAACGCGATACCGGGATCGGACGCCGGTACGGCCATCCGATCCTGGATCTGGCTCGCGAATTGAACCGGTATCTCTATCCCAGCATACATGGTGCGGGCCGGAGCAAGTCTACAATCGACGAGGTCAAGACAAGCGTCATCCAGCCGTTGCTTCGCGCGCTAAGGGCGGAATAGTCCGCTGTCACGGCGGCGTGTGAGAGTTCGTACAAGCGCTGTTTGACGCGTGGATGAATGTGCCGTGAGCCTCGGCGAAAGCGTCCGTACAGAAGTCTTGCGACAAGAGCAAGCAATGCGACGCGAATAGTCGCATTCGTGCGCGAGACTGTCGCATCCCGATCCCTGCCGGAATTTCACGGATGCTCAACGCCTACGAACGTCATCTCATCTTTTCCTACATCGCTAACGCGCTTGGATACCTGGAACGCCGGCGCGATGTCCGTCTGGAACTGGTGGAATGGCTGCAAGAAAACGCCCATCAATTGGCCGGATATGAGATTGAGCCCGACCCCCGCAAGATGACCGTCGAGGACCAGATCGCGGCGGCAGCACGGGCGATTGCCCGCAATACCGATGACGGACACCGATCCGGATCTCGTGCGATGGCTCCAGAACATCGAAAGTTGTGGCGTCGATTGAGAGAGATCTTCAACAGCGAGCAGAGGGCCGCGAATGCCGAACAGCCCGATCCAACCGCACGGTGCCTGCAAGGCCTCGGCGACGCCGCAGGCCTGACAGCGGAGGATGTCCGGATACTGGAGGCGCTGCTTTACTACGAAACGCACAGCGTATTCGAGGACATGATCGACGAGTTTTCCGGCGATCTCGGCAAGCACCACCGGCACCGGATAAGCCTCAGAAGTCCCCTGCTTGCGATCATTCTCGGTCTGTCCGTCAACAGTCTGAGATCCCGTCTGGCCAAGGATGCGCCGTTGGTTCGGCACGGCCTGGTGTCAGTCGACAACGACGGGGAAATAGAGTTGGTGCGTCGCTTGCAACGACTAGCATCGGCAGTTGACGATCAGACAGATGTGCGCCGCCTGCTCTTCGGCGAAACGCCCGCTACCGACCTCGCGCGGACGGATTTCGATCATCTTGGCCAAAGTCTTGGCGACGTGGAGGACCTGTTGAGAGGCGCTCTGAAACGCCGTGCCCGGGGCGTCAACATTCTGTTCCACGGGCCACCCGGCACCGGCAAGACCACGATTTGCAGCGTGCTGGCGAAGCGCATCGGTGCGCAGCTGGTCGGCATTGGCAACTGCGATGAGGATGGCGCCGAACCTTCTCGCAGCGAACGTCTCAACGAACTGAAGATGGCGCAATGCCTGTTCGGCGAGGATCAGGACACAGTACTCCTCTTCGACGAGATGGACGATCTGCTTTCGCAAGATTTCAGCTTTCTTTTCGCGCCAAGATCGCGTCGAAGGGACCTGGGCAGTCCATCGAAAGTGTTCCTGAACCGCCTGCTCGAAGAAACCAGCGTACCGATCCTGTGGACCACCAACGAAGCCCGGCACATGAACCGCGCGATACTCCGCCGGGTGACCTATGCGGTCGAAATGCGTCAACCGCCACCGCGTATCCGTGCACGAATCTGGGAGCGGCAGTTGTCTCGCCACCGGATTGAAGCTACGCCTGCCGATGCGCTGGCGCTGGCGCACGAATTCGACGCCTCCCCGGGCGTCGCCGCTGGCGCGACGGCGGCCGCAGATCTCTGCACCGGTGACATTGCCACGGTACGACGCAGCGTCCGCAGCCTGTCGCGGGTGCTGGGATGCGACAGGCCGCGTTTCAAGTTGCCGACGCGTTTCGATACCTCGCTACTCTCGGCGGACATGAACGTCGCCGCGTTAGCAGATAGTCTGGAACGCAACGACGAACGTCGGTTTTCGATCTGCCTCGACGGCCCGCCCGGCACCGGCAAGAGCGCCTTTGTCCGCTATCTCGCGGATCGACTTGGCCTGGAGGTGTTGCACAAGCGTGCGTCAGACCTGCTCAGCATGTGGGTGGGCCAGTCCGAACAGAACATCGCTAAGGCCTTCGCGGAAGCCCGTGACGACGAAGCGTTCCTCGTGTTCGACGAGGCCGACTCACTGCTGGCGGACCGGCGCGGCGCGTTCCAGAGCTGGGAGATCAGCCAGGTCAACGAGATGCTGACCTGGATGGAGAGCCACCCGTTGCCGTTCGCCTGCACGACGAACTACGGTCAAAAGCTGGACAGCGCGGTGTTGCGCAGGTTCGTGTTCAAGGTGACCCTCGGCTACTTGGGCCCCGATCAGGCGGCCACGGCGTTTCGCAGCTACTTCGATCTCGAACCCCCGCGCGAACTTGCCGCGTTGCAGGTTCTGACGCCTGGCGACTTCGCGGTAGTGCGGCGCAAAGCGGAAGTGCTCGGCGAGTTGGACAAAGCACACGCCTTGACCAACATGCTGCGCGCCGAGTGCGATGCCAAACCGGACCGCCGGACGGCGATCGGGTTCGGTAGCCCGTGACACCCCGTCATTCGCCCACCATGTATGGCGAATAGCCCGAGTCAGACCTAAAGTGGAGCGAAGACAGAAGACAAGCTACAACACGTAGGAGATAGCATGAGAGAGCAATTGAGGGCGAACCTTCTTGGAGCCCACCAGAATTTCTTTGAGCGCATCGAAGTCGACCCAGAAACCGGCGTCGTTACCGGGCCATACCTGAAGTTCCCCGCCTACCCATATATCGGCTCGCGCTATGGCGAGATGCCGAAGGTGATGATAGTGGGCATGGATATTGGACGCGACCCAGCACCGGGCGCCGTACAGTCATTTGAGGGAAGGCGGTCTTGGATCGAGGATGCCAAGCTAGACGCGCTCAACGCCCACATGTCCGGAACGTGCGCGACGGCGATGCACCTACTGAAAGACCAGCATACAGAATGGCAGCGGTGGTTGGACGAGTCATGTGACGACCTTGTTCCCCAAAAATTGCTGAATAACCGGCAGCCGTGTCCAAACCCGCTTTCGTACATCGCGTTCACGAACTACTACAAGTTCATGCTGATGTGGAATGGACAGCGCGTGCAGCTTTGCCGCCAAGCCGAAGAGGATTTTCTGGTGACAGAGGCGAAGATCCTGAACCCGGAAATCATCGTCATGCAAAGCGCCGGTTTTCGCCACAGCTACCACAAGAATCTGTTGGACCGTCTGTCGGAAATCGCAAAGGTGCACACAAGCGACCATCCGTCGGTCCGTGGAGAAAGGAGAAGGCTTGGCAATCTGCTCAAGTCGATCCAACCCCCGCGTAGCTGAGCCACTTGGGAGCGTCGGCCATAGAGCCATAAGCCAGAAGGCACTCGACCGGACTGCTGACAGCTCGCTCGGGTCTGACCGAGTTCACCTGTCTGACTGCTCCACGAGAAGCCCGAGTGTATCCACTACCCGTGCCAACGCGACATACAATGACCCGATGCGAAGAGCGACCGACACGACCCTCCGCAACCTGGCCGTGCTCGCGACCATTCCGGCGTATCCGAAAAGCAAGAGCACGAGGCAGATTCAAAACGAACTGCGGGACAAGAATCCAGACTACGACGTGACAGTGCGCACCGTGCAGCGCAGCCTGGAGCAGCTATCTGCCGTTTTCCCCATCACCTCTGATATGCGCGGCCGCGCCAATCACTGGTACTGGATCGACAAGCACGCGCTGATACAAATGCCAACCATGAGCACCTCCACCGCATTCGCGTTGCGACTTGCCGCCGAGTACCTCAAACCGATCATGCCGGGATCGGCGCTCCGTCAACTCGACGCGTACTTCACGCATGCTTCCGAAATCCTCGACGGAACCGCGCTTGGGCGCTGGATCGAAAAGGTGGCCATCATCGGCCGCGGCCCGGTGCTCAAACCGCCGAACATTGCCGACGATGTGCGTGACGCGGTCTACGAGGCGCTCATGGAGAACCGCCAGCTTGAGGTGGACTATCGGAGCAGAGCACGAGCGCGGCCTCAACGGATCGTCATCAACCCCCTGGGTCTGGTCGTTCGCGAAGGGGTTGTCTACCTGGCCGCCACCGCGTGGGGCTACCAGGACATCCGTCATTACGTACTCCACCGGATGCGAAGGCCGGAAGTCCTGGATACTGCCGCCAATCGGTTGCCCGGCTTTCGACTCTCCCAGCACATAAGGGAGGATCGCCGGTTCTCCTATCCCCTGAACCCTGGCAGGCTCCGGCTTCGCGTCCTGTTCGCCGCCGGTGCTGCGATTCACTTGACCGAGAGCCGTTTAGCCGCCGACCAGCGCATCACGGAGACGGACGATGGGCGAGTGCTGATTGAAGCGACGGTGCCCGACACCGCCGACCTGCGCTGGTGGCTGCTCAGTTTCGGCAGCGCCGTAGAGGTCCTTGAACCCGTCGCGCTGCGCGAGGAGTTTCAGCGACAGGCGCGACAGATGCTACGGCTCTACGAATGATTCGAATACACGCGTCCAACCGCATGGAACTCCTCGCCGAATGGCTGGCGGAGGACATGCGCAAACACCCCGCAGAGCCCCTCGATGCCGAACGTATCGTGGTGCCTCACCCTTTGCTGGGCGAATGGCTCCGGCTTGAACTGGCCACGCGCCTCGGCGTGGCCGCGCACCTCAGGATCGACCTCCCGGCCGAGTTCGCATGGTCCGTGATGCGCGAGGCCGTGCCCGACCTCCCGCTCGAGTCGGCATTCGAACCGGCCGTACTGCGATGGCGGATATTCGACCTGCTCGGTCGATGGGACGGCGACGATCCGGTCAACGACTACCTCGCGGACGGCGATTCGCGCAAAAGGTTCGAATTCGCTGACAAGCTGGCTGCCGCCTACGACCGTTGCATGGTCTTCCGAAACCGTGCCTGGAGCGCCGACAACCCGGAGGACTGGCACGTTCGCCTCTGGTCGCAACTCAAGGGCGAAATACCCGATGCGACCCACTGGACTGACGCCGTAGCTGCGTACGGGCAAGCCGTTGGCGCCCGCAAATCCCGGTCACGACGCCCCATTGTGTACCTGTTCGGCATCGCCGCCCTCTCGCCCTCCTATCTTGAGCTGTTGCGCCATGTCTCCACCGTCATGGATGTCCACCTGTTCCTGTTGAGCCCCTCCCGCGACTTCTGGAAAGCCGACCACCCGCACGCCGATGCCGACGGCTACTACGCCGAGAGCAACGAACTGGTCACCACCTGGGGCCGGCTGGCGCGCAACATGCAGGCGCTCATCGAGAAGGCACCGGCAATCGCAGAACGCGAGACCTACGGAGATGCCACCGAAACATGCCTCGGGACAGTGCAACGAGACATCGTTGAAGGGTTCTCCACCGGCGCGTGCAATGCCGCACCGCGAGTTGGTCCCGACGACACGATCCAGGTCCACGTCTGCCACTCCGCCACGCGGGAGGTCGAAGTGCTCCACGACCGCCTGTTGGGCCTGTTCGACGATCATCCGGACATCCAGCCCGCCGATGTCCTCGTACTGACGCCCAGCCTGGATGCCTATGCGCCCGTCATTGAAGCGGTGTTCGGGGCGGCGAACAGGGTTCCTTTCAACATCGGCAGGCAGCGCGCCAGGGTCGGCACCGCCATCAACGCGTTTCTCGACCTCCTCGCGCTCGCCGGATCACGCTACACCGCCAGCCAAGTGCTCGCGCCGCTGCGGGCTGCGTCCGTGCGGCAGGCTTTCGGCCTCCAGGAAGGAGACTTCGGCCGCGTTAGCGAGTGGGTGCAACGCGCTCGCATCCGTTGGGGCATGGATGACACGCACTGCACCGAAGAGGGCGTGTCCGCCCCCACCCACAACAATTGGCAGCACGGCCTGCGGCGGCTTCTGCTCGCATACGCGATTCCGGACGAGAATGTACTGCTCGACGGCGTGGTGCCGTGCACCCTGGACCGGTGGGGATTCCAGGCCGGTGCGGGCGACTACCAACGCTTAGGTGCATTCATCCACTACTGCGAACTCGCCTCCGCTTTGAATGACTGGACCGCAGATGAGCGCACCCCCGACGCCTGGGCGGAACGTCTGCACACCGAAGTTCTCGATCGGTTTTTTGTCCGCGCGCCACATTTCGATCCCGAGTCGGCGCGCGAAATCGATTCCGTGTCACGCCTGATAGACGACTTCGCCCGGGAATGTGCGGTGGCCGGCAGCGACCTGCCGGTTCCTTTCGAGGTGCTTCGCGAATCGCTTGCGCAACGGGCGCGTGTCGATTCCCGCGCCATCCCGCGGCTCGCGGACGGCGTGACGGTCGCCGGCCTCGCCACGGGTCAGGTCTTCCCGGCAAAAGTGGTCTGCGTCCTCGGCATGAACGACGGCGCGTTTCCGCGGGTGCCGCCACCCGCCGTGTTCGGCTTCATGGATGACCTCTTCGGGGAGAATGCCCGACAACTTGGCGATCGCGATGTGCGAGACGAAAACCGCTTCGCGTTTCTCGAAGCGCTGCTCGCCGCGCGGCGGTGTTTCGTCGTCAGCCACACGGGCAGAGACCTGATGGAGGACAAGCCGATCCCCCCATCGGTGGTGGTGAGCGAATTGACGGACCACCTCCGGGGGCGCTTCCCGGCGGACGAGGATTGGGAGATTCGCCACCCCCTGCAGCCGTTCAACCGCCGATACTTCACGTTGGAGGATCGGAACCTGTTCAGCTACGCGCAAGCGATGGAGAATGCCGCCCGCGCCGTTGAACGCATTCCCCAGCCGCCGAGGCGTTTCGCCGGCGAACTGCCCCCGGCGCCGGCCACGCCAGGCGAAGAGATCCCGCTTCACGAACTCATCCGTTTCTCCTCGAGCCCCGCGAAGTACTTCCTGCGCAACCGTCTTGGCCTGTATCTCGATGTGTACGACGACGAGACGGGCGATGACGAGCCGTTCGAGTTGGATCACCTGGAGGCGTGGCAACTGAAAACCGACCTTTTCGAACGGCAACGGAACGGGTCCGCCAGCGGACACGCGCTGGTGGCCGCCACGGGTCAGCTACCGCCGGAGAACCTGGGCCGCATCCAGTATCGCGAGACCGAGCGGGACGTCGCGAAGATCGTCGCGGCATTGGCGCCGTACGAGGACCATTGCGAAGAGGTGGCCGTCGACGTCTCGATCAATGGCCTGCGAATAACGGGCTCGGTTGGGCAGTTCCACGAGGACAAGGCCCAGTTCCTGTGGCAGCGCATCGGTGACGTGCGCGAGAAGGACAGTGTGGAGGCCTGGCTCCTCCTGCTGGCGGCGACCTGCGCGGTCGAACGTCCCGTCACCGCGGTCCTGCTCGGCTCCAGAACGAACGCGCCGACCATCGTGCGGGGTCCGGCACCGCAGAAAGCACGGGCGCACCTGCGTCGATGGCTCAAGGCATGGATAGACGGCCAGCGGGAACCTCTGCCGTTCTTCCCGACGACCTCCTGGAAATTCCTGACGGGGACCCCTTACCAGGTCGAAGGTGCCTGGTTCGGACAGTACGGCGAGGGCCAGGACGACTACCACCGGATAGCCTTCGGTGACGATCCCTTCACCGGCGCCTTTCGTTCTCTCGCGAAAGAACTGCTTGAGCCCCTGGTGGAGGCCATCCAATGAGGCGTCCCGCAGGCGCACGGCCGCTCGATGTGCCGCTCGATGGCGACCTCCTCGTCGAAGCCAGCGCCGGCACGGGCAAGACCTACGCGCTGACCACGCTGGTCGCGCGCCTGCTCGTGGAATCCGGCTGGCGTATCGACGACCTCCTGATCGTCACTTTCACCGTTGCCGCCACCGGCGAATTGCGCACGCGGGTTCGCAGCGCCATACGCGACGCGCTCGACCTCGCACGAGGCAATGGCCAGGGCCATGGGTTGGCGGAAGACCTGATCCAGCGTTGGGGCAAACAGGGGATCGACCAGGAGGAGATCGTGACGCGCCTCACGTCGGCCATCCGCGACTTTGACCGCGCCAATGTCATGACCATCCACGGCTTCTGCCAGCGTGCCTTGACCGAGTTCGCCTTCGATGCCGGCATTCCTTTCGGCTTCGGGGTCAGCGGCGATGATGCGCGCGATGTGGCCGCTGCGGTGCGCGACTTCTGGCGTGCACACATCGCGCCCGAGCCGATTCCGCTTCTGGAGGCCGCGCAGGCCGACGGATTCAAACTGGATACGCTGAGCGAATGGGTCGGCAGGCATCACGCCAAGCCGAGCGTGGTTCGGGGCGGCGCGGACTTCGCCGGGAGCTACGCGTCAGCCAACGACGCGCGGCTCGCGGCATTCCAGGCTGCCCGCGAGGCCTGGGGCGAGCCGGAGCAACGAGAGCGTTTCCTCGACGCACTGGATACCCTGACCTGGAAGCAGAACGAGAACGCGGATCGCCTGGACGAAGTCCGCCGCGCGTTCGACGCCAACGATCCCGACCTGCTGCCGCTCGGACATGCTGGCTATTTCGGGCGACAGGCGCTCTCGACCAAACTGAACATGCGGCGGGCCCAGGAACTGCCCGACATCCCTCTCTACGATCACTTCGAAGCACTGGGAGCCAGCTCCGACCAGGTATGCCAGCTGTGGCTCCCGGACAGACGGCGGCGCGTCCTTGACGAGACGAGGAAGTCGCTGCGCCACGATACCTGGAAGTACCGCCGCCTGAGCTTCAACGCCATGCTCACGGAACTCGATCACGCGCTTGCGGGGGAAGCAGGCGAGACGCTGGCGCAACGCCTCCGCGCGCGGTACCCGGTGGCCCTGATAGACGAGTTCCAGGATACGGATCGCCTGCAGGCCAGGATCTTCGAGACCATCTATCCGTCCGGGAGCGCCGGGCGCGAGGCGGTGGCCGCCGAGGGCGGCCTCATGATCGTCGGCGATCCCAAGCAGTCCATCTATCGCTTCCGCGGCGCGGACGTCTTCGCTTACCTCGGCGCGACGGCGCACAGGCGCGACATGCGCAAGCTCTCGCTCCAGCACAACTACCGATCCAGCCCCGACCTCCTGCGGGCCGTCAACGCGCTTTTTGATCGCGGCAATCCGTTCCTGCGACCGGAGCAGATCAGGTTCGAACAGGCGCAAGCCGCGCCGCGCCGCGCCGACCGCTTGCGAATACGGGACCAGGCCGTGGATCCCAAACCCTTCCAGCTGCGGCTCTTCCCCGGCGCGCCAGGAGGCAGGCGCTGGGCCAAGGGCACACTGAAGGAAGTGGCGGCCGATCAGGCCGCCGATGAGATCGCGGAATTGCTCGCGCTGGCGCGGGACGGCAAGGCGACCATCCGCAGTGATGACATCACGCGAGTCCTTGCCGGCGGCGATATCGCGGTCCTCGTTCGCACCGGCGAACAGGGCCGCATCATCGCCGGCAAGCTGCGTGAACGCGGCGTCCAAAGCGTCGAGATGGGAATAGACAGCGTCTTCGAGACGCTCGAAGCCACCCAGTTGAAGCACCTCCTGCGCGCACTGGCGGCGGACCCGGCGGAGTACAACTTCCCATCGCTGTTGCGCGGCGCACTGGCGACCGATCTCTTCGGCCTCACCATGTCCGATCTCGCGCAACTCCAGGATGACGACGACACCTGGGCGCGCTGGACCGCATGGGCGCAGGACTGCCGGGATACGTGGATCGAACGCGGTGTCGCGACGCTGGTTCGACGGCTGCTCTTCGCCGAGAGTACGAATTGCGCCGCCCACCTGCTCGAGTATCCCGACGGCGCGCGCCGCCTGACCAACGTTCTGCATCTGACCGAGCTGATGCAGGAGGCCGAGACCGGCGAGCGGCTGTCGCCGCAGGGTCTCGTCGAATGGCTTTCCCGCGCCTCGGCGCACCCGGAGCCGGGGGACGAAGGCACGCAGCTTCGCCTGGAGAGCGATGAGCAACTGGTGAAGATCGTCACGATCCACCGCAGCAAGGGGCTGGAGTTTCCCGTGGTGTTCTGTCCGTTCGCCTGGGACGGCCGCCGGAAACCGAGCACCGCCACAACCGCCGAGTATCACGAAGAGGATGGCGGCAAGGCAGTGCTCGATCTGGACCCATCGGAAGACGCGATCGCGATGGAATGGATCGAGGCGCAGGCCGACGAACTGCGCCTGCTTTACGTGGCGCTGACGCGTGCAAAATACCGTTGCGTTGTCACGTGGGCCAGGGTGACCTACGGCGAGAACTCACCGCTCGCATGGCTCATTCACCGTCCCGAACAGCTGGCCGAAAGCACGCTCGAAGATGAACTGAGCGCCAACGCTGCGCATGTCAAGAACCTGGGCCGCGAGAGATGGGACGCGGAGGTCCGGGGATTCGCCAACGGTGCGGCCGACGCCATCGCCACAACCGCGCTGGATGGCGCGGCACCGGTTCCCCGGCTCGTAAACGAGAACCTGGAGCTTCCGGGACTCGAGCCACTCGCCGCGCGTACGCTCGGCCGCACCCTCCAGCACATCCGCCAGCGGACCAGCTTCTCCGCGCTCACCTCCGACATGGGCGCCGCCGTGACATCCGCAGATCACGAGGACGTCGACCAGCCGGACCACGACCAGGATGAAGTGGCCATCGAAGACGAGACCGCGGCGCCAGGCGAGGAGCCCGAAGACCGGCTCGACGTGTTCACGTTCCCCAGCGGCTTCCGGCCCGGCAATTGCCTGCATGAGATTCTCGAAAGGAACTTCGAACCGGCAGCCGATCTCGACGAAATCTGCCGGGACGCGCTCGCGAAGTACCGCATCGACGCCAAGTGGGTGCCGGTCGCGCGAACGATGGTCGAGAACACCCTCAACGCGCCTCTCGAGAACCCGGTTGACGGCAGTGTGTTCCGCCTCGGCGAAGTGCAACGACCCATCGCGGAAATGGAATTCCATCTGCCGCTAAACGGCATGGATCGCGCGAGCCTCGCCCGCTGCTTCGCCGCGCATGGCTACAGCCACGGCATTCCCGACAGTTCAGGCGGGATCGACGGTTTCCTGCACGGCTTCATCGACGTCGTGGCGCGGCACGGCGAGCGCTGGTACGTAATGGATTACAAGTCGAACTGGCTCGGCGACAACATTCACGCCTACTCGGGACAGGCCGTGCGGGCCGCCATGGCCGCGCACGGCTATGCGGCGCAGTACCTGTTCTACCTCACCGCCCTGCACCGCTTTCTGCGGTTGCGCCTGCCGGATTACGACTACGAGCGGCACATCGGCGGCGTGTTCTACCTGTTCGTGCGCGGCATGTCGCCGGAGATTCCCGGTCAGGGGGTGTACCGCGATGCGCCGAGCCGCGCCTGCATAGAGGCGATCGACGCATGTTTCGAGGGCGCTACGCGATGAACCAGGACGCATTGCTCTGTGACCTGTGCGAAGCTGGTGCGCTTGCGGACATCGACCGTTACTTCGCGCGCCTGCTTTCGGCACTCGGCGCGGACCCTGCGGCGGGTCTGGCGGCAGCCGTCACGAGCGCGATGCACCGGGGCGGACACGCCTGTCTTCCACTGACCCGGTCCGCCGGCAAACCTGTCGTGGATATCCTGGAATGGTCTCCGGCTGACGACGGAAACGGCCAATCCGATCTGCCGGAGCGGCTCCGCCAGGCACGCCTGCCGCCGCTCGCCGACCTGCGAGGCGCGCTGTCCCGGAGTCCGGTCATTGCTTCCGGCACCGGCCTGGATGCCAGGCGTCCACTGGTCCTGGACGGCGACAATCTCTACCTCTATCGCATGTTCGCCGCAGAATCCCGGCTGGCCCAACGGATGCGGGACCTGGCGCAGCACACCGCGTCACCGTCCGGCGACGTCGCGAGCTGGATGCGCGAGGTCGGGCAAGTGGACTCGCCGGAAGCGATCCGCGCCGCGAAAACCGCCGTCGAGCGCCGCCTTTGCGTGATCACCGGAGGACCCGGCACCGGAAAGACCACGCTCGCCGCAACCCTGATTGCGCTCCTGGTCGATTCTGGCGTCGCCGAGCCGCGTCGCATCGCCCTCGCCGCCCCGACGGGCAAGGCGGCGGCGCGATTGCAGGAATCAGTGCGGATGCAGTTCCAGCAAAGAGCGCTTGCCGGCAAGGTGCCAGGACTGCGTGGATTCACCCCCGTCGCCGGGACGGTTCACCGGCTGCTGCCAAGACCCGATCCGTTTCTCGATGCACTGCTGGTGGACGAGTGTTCCATGGTCGACATGCCGCTGATGGCGAGGCTTCTTGAGACCCTCGGCGACAGGACGGGCCTGATTCTGCTCGGCGATGCGGAACAACTGTCGTCCGTGGAGCCCGGCTCGGTCTTCAGCGATCTCTGCGCGACCGCTGACGATGACGGTTCATCGCTGGCCCGGTGCATCGTGCGGCTGGAGAAAAGTTACCGTTTTGGTCCAGCCAGTGGCGTGGGGCTGCTTGCCACCGCCATCCGCCGCAGGGATGTCCAGGGCGCGCTCGCCGTGTTCGCCGACAACCCGGACACCACGCTCGACGATCTTGCAGATCCGGACGCGTTCCGGGATCTGGCGAACGAAACGGCGGCGGAGTGGGCCGCTCACATCCGGGACTCGACCGCTGGCGATGCGTTCCCGGCCCGGCGCGTCCTCTGCGCCCGCCGCCACGGCCCGTTCGGCGCCACTCGCTTCAATCGCCTTGTGGAACGGCGCTTGCGCGAAATGGAGGTCATCCGCGACAACGACGAGTTCTTTCCCGGCCGCCCCGTTATCGTGACCCGCAACGATCGTCCGACCGGCCTGTCCAACGGCGACACCGGCGTGGTGGTCGTCGACGATCAGGATCGCCGACGCGTGTGGTTCCCGGATCTCGCCAGCCAGGATGCCGACGATCCACGGTTCCTGGTCTCCCCTTCCCGCCTGCCGGAGCACGAGAGTTTCTTCGCCCTCACGGTGCATCGCGCGCAAGGGTCCGAATACGACGAAGTGGTCTTCATACCCGGCGAGGCGGACTCCCCGGTCAACACCCGGGAACTGCTCTACACCGCCGTCACGCGCGCCCGCCGAAGGGTGACCGTGCGCGCCGATGAAAGCACTGTGGCCGCCGCCATACGCCGTCGGACGGCCCGCGCTACGGGTCTGCCGGAAAGGCTCCGCGACGGTTGAGAGCCCGCGCTAGCGCTGCGCGAGCTGGATCTGCGAGAGGCGCGCGCCGCCATCGAGGATCAAGGTCTCGCCCGTCACCAGGTCCGCGCCTTCGATGAAGTAGAGAATGCTCTCGGCCACCGTGTCCGGTGTCGCCGTAAGCCGGAGCGGCGCACTCGCCTCCAGGGCCGCCTTCGCCGCCTGATAGCGTTCCGTGCCCATGCCGCTCTCGAGCCAACTGCCCTGAATGAACCCCGGACACACGGCGTTCACGCGGATCTCCGGTCCGAGCGCGCGGGCGAGCGACAGGGTCATGGTGATCAAGGCGCCCTTGGACGCCGCGTACGCGACCGAACTGCCGCCCCCGGTCACGCCCGCCGTCGACGACACGTTTACGATGCTGCCGCGGCCGCCGGTGCGCATCGCGGGCGCCACCGCACGCGTCGCCTGGTACGCGCCCACGGTGTTGACCGCGTAGATCTGAAGGAAGTCCTCCTTGGTCAAGCCCTCGAGGTCGTCGTGGGCATTGAATTTCGTCGTGCCCGCGTTGTTGACCAGCGCGTCTATGCGGCCCCACCTGTCGACCGCCGCGCGCGCCAGCGCTCGACATCCATCGTCGTCGGCAACATCCGCTTGCACCACCGCCGTCTCGACGCCGAATGCCTCGCACGCCGCCTGCGTCTCTCTCGCGCCCGCCTCGTTATGGGCAAAATTGATGACCACGTGGCAGCCCTTCTCCGCCAGTTGGCGCGCACAAGCAGCGCCAACGCCCGAAGAAGAGCCCGTGACGATCGCTACGCCGTCCTGAATGTCCATGTTGCACTGTCCCTTTTCTGCGACCGGGTATCCGACGCGGCTTTCGGCGTCGGGAGTTCGAGACCCTATGATAAGGTCACGCCGCGAAGCGAGGGCGGCCCGGTTCGCCAATGAGCAAGTGCAGGGAAGATTCCCATGCGTCGAGGCATCGAAGCGGTTCTGTGGGACATAGGCGGCGTACTGACCGCGAGCCCATTTGAAGCCTTCAATCAGTTTGAAGCGGCGAACGGCCTCCCCCGCGACTTCATTCGTGGCGTCAACGCAACGAATCCCGAAACCAACGCCTGGGCGCAATTCGAGTCGAACCAGGTCGATGTCGATGCGTTCGATGCCCTGTTCCGCGCCGAAACTGCGGCACTCGGCCATCCGGTGAGCGGCAAACGGGTGCTTGAAATCCTGAGCGGTGCGCCCCGGCCGCGCATGATCGAAGCCTTGCGGAGTTGCAAGGGGCACTTCCGGGTCGGCGCCATCACGAACAACATGAAACCCTCCGGCGAAAGCTCACCAGCCGTGGAGGATCCGGAACGCGCAACGATCATGGAAGACGCGATGTCGCTATTCGAGGTCATCGTGGAATCCAGCGTCGAGGGCGTCCGCAAGCCGGACCCCGCGATCTACCGCATCGCCTGCGAACGCCTGGGCGTGGAGCCGGCCCGAACGGTGTTCCTGGACGATCTCGGCATCAACCTCAAACCCGCCCGCGCCATGGGCATGCACACGATCAAGGTGCTGGACGAAGACCAGGCGCTGGCCGAACTGTCGGAAGTCACCGGTTTGCGCTTCGGCTAGCAGGGCCTCACAGCCGCGCCTTCGGCCTCGCCCGTGGCCCGGCCCCGTTCGACATACATGGAGGACAGCGCCGTAGAACGGCACGCAAGTCCCGATCGAGGCGCGGGATCATTTGGCCCACCTGACATCCCGTCGAGCTTGCCGCTAATGCGGCAAGTCCGACAGGCTGCCAGCGTCAACACATCTGCATTGAAATCTGAACGTACCAAGTTCATGTTTCAATGCAGGGAGATCGCCAGACAACGTCATTGCGCCGCGTCGCCTGCTGCTCCGGGAATCCATACGGGTGCTCGATCTGCTAGCGCTGAGCGTATCGTTCGTGTCAGCCGGGATGCCTCTGCGCGCTTCACGGCTGCATGTAGTGCATGCCGGTACAGAACGCTACCAATTGGAGTCTCGAATCCGCGCTCTACCGGCGACCGACCTGCGCGCTCAACTTCCCCGTTTGCGGGGATAGGCGACTGCGACGGGGTTGTGATCAGCCTGCTGGATCGGGTTCGTGTGCGGCGACCATGGCGGACACCGCCTCGCGATCCGGAATGGAACTGGCGGCTCCGGCTCGGGTCGTCGCCAGGGCGCCGGCAGCCGAAGCCCAAGGCAGCGCATCCGACATGTGCTGTCCTGCAAGCAACGCCGCCATGAGATACCCGACGAACGAATCCCCCGCGCCGGTCTCGTCCACCGCCTGTACGGTGAAGGCCCCGAGTGAACGCCGTTCGTCTCCATTGCCATAACGCAATCCATCCCTGCCGAGGGTCAGGACGATCTCGCATGATGGGTAGCGGACGCACAGCGCCTCAAGGGCATCTGCAACGGAGGTTTCCCCTGCCAACGCCTGTGCCTCGACTTCATTCACAATCAGCAGGTCCACGGCACTCAGGTCGTAGCCGTGGATCCGGTCGTCGACCGGCGCGAGATTCAGCGCAAGTTTCGACGCGTACCTGGAAGACCTTTCAAAAATATCTTCCATCTTATTGATTTCGTTTTGCAACAGTAACCAATCGTTCGCGTCGCATAGATCGAACGCCGCATCGATATCGGCGTCTTCAAGCGTCCGGTTGGCGCCTCCCGAGATGACGATGGCGTTCTCCCCCGAGGGGTTGACCTGGATGACTGCGTGGCCCGACGGACAGTCCCCTTCGCGCAACGCCGCCACGTCCACGCCCGCCTCGGCAAGCTGCTGCCGCAGCCAGCGGCCGTCGGGACCCACGCAGCCGACGTGAGCAACGCGCGCGCCGGCCCGGGCGGCCGCAAGCGATTGATTGAGACCCTTTCCGCCAGCGTATACGGCGTACTCAAGGCTGGCGACGGTTTCCCCCGCAGCCGTGATGTTTGGCACGCTGTAGACGTTGTCGATGCACAGCGACCCGAGGTTGACCAGCTTGGGCATCTTTGAAGGTAGACGAGCTACCCGCCCTCGATGCGCTGCATGAAGAATATCTCGCTGTCTTCCCGAACAGGCTCGAGCCAGGCATCCTGGTAGATCTGGCCATCGATGGCGACGGCGGACTTGATCAGCACTTCTTCGATTCCCGGCCACTGCTTGTCGACGGCGCGCACGACGGCCCGGTAGTTCGAGGCATGCACCTCGATCTCCTTGGTGCCGCCGGTATGCGTCAACAGGTGGTCGGGGAATACGACCCTAGCCATGGCAGACCTGCATCGTTCGTCAGGACGTCGGGGAGTCCTCGTGTTCGTCTATGGCCGCCAGCACCCTGGGCGGCGACAGCGGCAGATCACTGATCCGGAATCCCACCGCATCGCTCACCGCGTTGGACGTCACCGCCAGCGGCGCCACGATGGGCGTCTCACCGACACCCCGGACCCCATAGGGGTGCGAAGGATTCGGCACTTCGATGATCTGGGTATCGATCATCGGCATGTCCGATGCCACCGGCACCCGGTAGTCGAGGAATCCCGCATTCTCCATGACGCCGTTGTCGTCGTAGATGTACTCCTCGTTGAGTGCCCAGCCGAGGCCCTGCACGGCGCCTCCCTGCATCTGGCCTTCCACGTAGGAGGGATGGATCGCCGTTCCGGCGTCCTGGATCGCGGTGAAACTCAGGATATCCACCTTTCCCGTCTCCTGGTCGACGTCCACGTCCGCGAAGTTCACCGAGAATCCGGCACCGGCACCCTGCGCGTTCAGACTCGCCCGCCCGAGGATCGGGCCGCCGGTGCGACCCATGTTCCCGGCGATGTCGGCAAGGCTCAGGGGCTGGACATCGATGTTGACGCCGGGCTTCGGAATCGCTTCGCCCTCGGTCCAGTCCACCTGGTCCGCGTCGATATCCCATGTCGCGGCCGCACGCTGCTTGCACTCGGCGATGATGTCCTCGCAGGCCTGTACCACGGCCAGGCCGGTGGCGAACGTTGTCCGGCTGCCGCCCGTGACGTTGCAGAACCCGGTGGACTCCGTGTCGCCGACGTGGGCGCGCACGACGTCATACGGCACGCCGAGCGTCTCCGCCGCCATCAGGCACATGGAGGCGCGCGAGCCGCCGATGTCGGGGCTGCCTTCCATCACCGTCACCGTGCCGTCTTCCGACAGCCGCACCTCGGCGCTCGACTGCATGCCGATGTTGAACCAGAAGCCCGCCGCGATACCCCGGCCAGTGCCTTCGGCTTTCGGTGTCGTATAGTTCGGATGGACCTTCGCCGCTTCCAGGCACTTCCGGATGCCTATGGGCGGATAAACGGGTCCGTACGGGGCCTGGGTACCTTCCTCCGCACAGTTCTTGAGCCGCAGATCGATCGGGTCCATGCCGATCCTGCGGGCGAGTTCGTCCATGGCCGATTCCATGGCGTGCATCGACTGCGGCGCTCCGGGCGCTCGATAAGCGGCGGCCTTGGGTTTGTTGACCAGCACATCGAAGCCCTCGATGCGGAAGTTCTCGAGGTCGTAGGGGGCGAACACGGACATGCAACCCGGACCCACCGGCGCGCCCGGATAGGCGCCCGCTTCGTACGCCAGCCAGGCCGTGGCCGCGGTAATCGTGCCGTCGCGCTTCGCGCCAACCTTGATCTTGCAGTGGCTCGCGGACGTCGGCCCCGTTGCCCGGAACACTTCCTCCCGGGACATGACCATCTTGACCGGGCGACCCGTCAGCTCGGACAGCTTCACCGCGAGCGGTTCGAGGTAGATGACCGTCTTGCCGCCGAAACCGCCACCAATTTCCGACGGTATGACCTTGATTTCGCCCACGCTCTTGCCGAGCACGCCAGCGGTCATCGACCGTACGTCGAAGTGACCCTGGGTACAGCACCAGACGGTGGCCCTGCCCTGCTCGTCGAGGGACGCCGTGCAGGCGTGGGGCTCGATGTAGCCCTGGTGGGCCGTCGGCACGCGGTAGTCGCCCTCGACCACCACATCAGCTTCGGCGAACCCGGCTTCCGGGTCACCGCGTTCGAACTTCGTGATGGCGGCGATGTTGCTCGGACCTGCGCTCTCGTTCCCGCGCGTGCGCTGATTCTCGTCCACCAGCGGTGCGCCCGGCTCCATGGCGACATCCACGTCGAGCACGGGCGGCAGCACTTCGTATTCCACGTCGATCATTTCGAGTGCGGTCTCGGCCAGGAAAGCCGTCTTTGCCGCGACCGCCGCCACGGCGTGACCATGGTAGAGGGCCTTGTCCCGGGCCATGATGTTCATCGCCAGGTCCGAAACCGTCCCGCCCCCTTCGCCGGAGATCTCGCCTTCGGCTCCGGAGGGAAAGTCGGCCCCCGAAATCACCGCGTAGACACCAGGCAACTGCAAGGCCCGGCTCGCGTCGATGCTCTTGATCCGCGCGTGGGCGTGGGGACTGCGCAGCACCTTGCCGTGGATCATGTTCGGCAGGTTCATGTCCGCGCCGAAGTTGGCGCGCCCGGTGACCTTGTCCACGCCGTCCGGACGGACGGGGCGCGTGCCGATCGCTCTATAGTCTCGTGCTTCTGCCATGAGGATTCTCCCGTCAGGCTTCGTGGGCCAGTTCCGCCGCGGCGTCCTGCACCGCGCGAATGATCTTGTCGTAGCCGGTGCATCGGCACAGGTTGCCGGCCAGCCAGTAACGGATCGTTCTCTCGTCGGGATCGGGATTCCTGTCGAGCAGCGCTTTCGTCGCCACGATGAATCCCGGCGTGCAGATGCCGCACTGCAGCGCGGCGTGTTCGAGGAACTTGCGCTGCACGGGATGCAGCGTGGACCCTTCGGCAATGCCCTCGATCGTCGTGATGTCGACGCCTTGCGCCTCGACACCGAGCATCAGACAGGAACACACGAGGCGTCCGTCCACCAGCACGGAACACGCGCCGCAGTCTCCGGTCGCGCACCCTTCCTTGGTCCCCGTCATTCCGAGTTCGTCCCTCAAGACCTCAAGCAGCGACTGTTGCGGTTCGCACAACATCTCCCGCGGTTCGCCGTTAACGCTTGTTACGACATGTACCTTACTCATAGCGTGTACTCATACCTGTATTCATGTTCGGATGTTTCGTTTTCTTGCTGGTTCTTGCCGACCCTCGCCGCGTCAGCGCGCAAGCGCCCGGTCCCTGGCGTTCGCCCCTGCCCGTCGACAGAGCACGGCCACCACCTTGTTTCGGTACTCGACGGTCCCGCGCTTGTCCGAGATCGGTGACGCAGCGGCGGTGCAGGCCGCCCCGGCGGCGGCGAGGGCCTCGTCGTCCACCTTCGTGCCGATCAGCGCATCCGCGGCCTCGGGCACCAGCAGGGCCGTCGGCGCGACGGCACCAATGGCGACCCGCGCGGCAGTGCACGTGCCGCCGTCGTCCAGGGTCAGCGCGACACCTGCGCCGGCGACGGCGATATCCATTTCGGTGCGGGGAATGAAACGCAGGTAACCGTCGGCGGTGCGCCCCTTCGGTCTTGGAAACTCGAGCCCGACCAGCAGTTCGTCCGCTTCGAGGACGTTGGTGCCGACCCCGGTCAGGAAGTCTTCGCAGGCTACGCGCCGCGTGCCACCGGAACCCGCTATGACGCAGACGCCACCGGCGGCGATGATGGCCGGGATGGTGTCCCCGGCGGGAGACGAGTTGCAGAGATTGCCGCCGATCGTTGCCCGTCCCTGGATCTGGGTCGATCCAATCAGGTCGGCAGCTTCGATCAGTCCCGGAAACAACGACTTCAGTTCGTCGTTCTCGTTCAGCATGGCCGAGGGAATCGCCGCCCCGATGAATACGGGGTCCGAGTCGATGTCGAGCCGGTTCGTGTCCGCTATGTGCTTGACATCGACCAGCGTGCGCGGCTCGCGATCAACCGACCGCATCTGCACCAGCACATCCGTGCCGCCAGCCAATAGCTGTGTACGCCGGCCCTCTTTCGCATGTGCCGCAAGGACCGATACCGCCTCGTCCACGGTCGTCGGTCTGGCGTAGGCATAAGCCTCCATTGGTTCTCCCATACCCAGTTGAATGGCCGTATGTATATCACGAAACCCGCCTGCGCCGGAACGTGTCTTTGGTCTATGCTTCGACCGGCGGCGATTCCCCGCGGCCGGGCAGGATGTGGCCCGGCCGCCATGCCGCATCGCTGGTTGTCCGACCGAATTGGAATTGCGCATGGCTGAATCACCGGTTTCGCCCCCACGTTTCGACAGTCGTGCATTCGCGCGCCACCTGGCCACCCTGTCCGACACCTGGACCGCCGGCATGGAGTCCGCAGGCGTAGACGCGGCAGTGGTGCCCGCGGGAAGCGCCAGCTTCTACTACGAGGACGACATCGCTCCGCCCTTCCGGCCCAACCCGAACTTCGCGCAATGGGTGCCGGACGACCGCACCGAAAACTCCCTGCTCGTGTACCGTCCAGGCGAAAAACCGCGGCTCTTCTTTCACCGCGAGGCCGACTTCTGGCATCTGCCCGCGTCGGCGCCGGATTGGGCCGGGGCACACTTCGAGGTCCATGTCGGCGGCGATGCCGACGCGCTCGCGGCCGCCGCCATCAACGCCGCCGCCAGGGCGGGCCGGGTCGCGTACGTCGGCCCCCCCGAGCAGCTGCGTGGCGACACCGGGCAACTGGCGGTCAACCCGGAGAGCCTCGTCACACACGTCTACCATGCCCGCGCCTGCAAGAGCGACTTCGAGATCGGCGCCATTCGCCAGGCGACCGATATCGGTGTGGCCGGCCACCTGGCCGCCCGCGACGCATTTTTCGACGCTGCGAGCGAACTGGATATCCACTTCGCCTATCTCAACGCCAGCCGGCAGACGGACGCGGAACTCCCGTATCCGAACATCATCGCCCAGAACGACCACGCCGCCGTGCTCCATTACCAGCATCGGGACCCGCATCCACCGTCGAAACGCCGCAGCTTTCTCATCGACGCCGGCGGCCGGCACCTCGGCTATGCGTCCGATATCACCCGCACCTACAGCGCGGAGCAGGATGCCTTCGCGGAGTTGATCGATGCCCTCGACCAGAAACAGCGTGCCCTCATCGACGGCATCCGGCCGGGAATCTCCTATGTCGACCTCCACGAACGCATGTCTCGCAGCATAGGCGAGCTGCTGGCCCGGTTCGGACTGGTCCGATGCGAAGCCGATACCGCGTTCGAAGCCGGCATCACGGACGTTTTCTTTCCGCACGGCCTGGGGCACCTGCTGGGACTCCAGACGCACGACGTGGGCGGGTGGCTGGCGGCACCCGATGGCCGCGTTTCGCCGCCGCCGGGACGCTATCCCGCGCTGCGCCTCACGCGGCGGGTCGAGGCCCGGCAGGTCTTTACCATCGAACCGGGGATCTACTTCATTCCACAACTGCTCGAACGTGCCGCCAAGGCGCCGTACGCGAACGAAATCGCGTGGCCCAGGGTCGAGTCGTTCCTCGCCTGTGGCGGCATTCGCGTGGAAGACGACGTGCTCGTGACCGACGACGGCTGCGATAACCTGACGCGCCCGGCATTCCAGCGGCTGGACACGACACCGGCCTGACCGGGCCGCGCCTCACATGGTATGCGTGCGGTAGTCCGTTGCCGGCGCGTCGGCCAGGTAGTTCTCGATCTTCTCCCGGGCGAAGCCGGAGTCGACGCTGAACTGGATGCCGGCGCCCGCCACGCGCTGGCCCTGCGCGCCCCGCGGCGTGACCCAGGCAATCGTCCCCGCCACCGGAATCCGTTCGGGCTCGTCCAGCAGCCGCAGCAGCAGGAAGACCTCGTCACCGAGGCGGAACTGCCTGTCCGTCGGAACGAAAAGCCCGCCGTGGGTCAGGAACGGCATGTACGCGGCACGAAGAACACGCCTGTCCCTGATCCACAGGGACAGGATGCCGTCATTCCGGCCGGACTCCCGTTCGATGTGGGCTTCACCTGGCATGAAGCCGTATTCTCACAGGCCGCGAGGTGTCCCGTCAGTAGGACAGGAGCGCTATCTCTCGTGGGAGATCCCGGTGATCAACGCCCCGTCGGGACCGGAAGCGACGCCCAGGCCAGCAGCAGCCGTTCGAGCTGAACCTGGCGGCCGAGACCGCTGTTGGTCAAAGCGGCCATCCGCAACGCCGTGAGATCGTCCGCGAAGTCGAGCAGGGCCCTGGGGTCCTCGGCATCGCGTGCCATGCCGTGAACGATCCGCACCCATCGGCTGGCGAGGTCGACCAGGTCTTCGTCACGCCAGTTCTCGGCCGCCACGAGGCACGCCTGTTCGCCGGACGCCACCGCATTCAACACGTCGCGAATGGGCGCTTCGCCGCGTTGCATCGCTTCGAGGACCCGGTATGGCGCGCCTCCGAGTTCCGCCACATGGGCCGAGGCGCGATCCGGATCCAGCCCCTCCCCCGCCAGCCACGCGAGCACGGCCGTCTCGTCTGCGGCGAATACGGGAAGCCGCTGGCAACGGCTGCGCACGGTGGCCGGCAATCGGTCCGGCGCATCCGTCACCAGGATCAGGAAACCTCCCGATGACGGTTCTTCGAGGGTCTTCAGCAACGCGTTCGCCGCGTTGACCGTCATGCGATCGGCACGGTTCAGCACGGCCACTTTCGCCGTGCCGCGCCGGGCGGTCTGGTGCATGAACTCCCCGATGTCCCGCACCTGGTCGATCCTGACCGTCTGCCCATCGGGTTCTACCCAGCGCAGGTCGGGATGCGCGAGCGAGCGAGCGCCAGACTCCGCCTTCAGCCCGAGTAGTGTCAGTGCGCATCGAGAGGCGAGCATCTCCTCTCCCCATCCTCCGGGACCGTGCACAAGCACCGCGTGTGGTGTCCGGCCACCCGTCGCCATCCGTTCGAACCTGCGCGAGGGCGCGAGCAGCCAGGGGGGGAGATTCACGACACGTTCCCAAAGTCCCGCAGATGCGCCTCGATCTCCGCCGCTACTTCGGCGGGCGATCGAGCGGCATCGATCACGCGCATGCGCGGATTGGCCCGGGCAAGTTCGAGGTAGCGCGCACGGACCCGTTCGAAGAACTCCACCCGCTCGCGCTCGAAGCGGTCGAGCGCCCGCGCGCTGATACGCGCCAGCGCCTGCTCCACGGGCAGGTCGAGATACAGCGTGAGGTCCGGTTCGAAGCCGGGGTGCACGAGGCCTGCAAGTGCGTCAATCTGACCGGACTCGAGCCCACGCCCACCTCCCTGGTACGCGTGCGTCGCGTCGGTGAAGCGTTCGCAAAGCACCCAACGCCCCGCGGCTAGCCCCGGTTTGACGACTTTCGCCAGGTGCTGTGCCCTGGCCGCGAACATGAGCAGTGTCTCTGTCAGCGGATCGACGGCTTCCTCGCGCGTGGAGAGGAGCACGCCCCGAATCTCCTCCGCCAGCGGCGTGCCGCCGGGCTCCCGGGTGACCACCACGTCGATACCCATGGCGGACAGGCACTGTTGGGCAACTTCGATATTCGTCGACTTCCCGGCGCCCTCGGAGCCCTCCAGGGTGATGAACCGGCCGCGCCCCATCACGGAACCTCGCCGAGCTGGAACCGCCTGACCGCCTCCCGGTGCTCCGTCAGCGTGACGGAGAACTCGGTCGAACCGTCGCCCCGCGCAACGAAGTACATGACCTCTTCCTGCGCCGGGTGCAGCGCCGCATGGATCGCCGCGCGCCCGGGCAATGCGATCGGCGTGGGCGGCAGCCCTTTCCGGGTGTACGTGTTGTACGGGGTGTCCAGGGCAAGATGGGCGCGGGTCAGGTTGCCGTCGAAATCGCTTCCCAGGCCGTAGATCACGGACGGATCGGCCTGCAGCTTCATGCGCTGCTCAAGTCTGCGCACGAAAACGCCGGCGACTCTCGCCCGATCGGAGGCCACGCCCGTCTCCTTTTCGATCAGCGATGCCATGACAAGCGCTTCGGACCGCTCGCGGTACGGCAGGTTCCGGGCGCGTTCATTCCATTCGGACTCGATAACAAACTGCATCTTCCGGTAGGCCCTGCGCAGGATTTCCGCATCGGTCGCACCCTGGACATAGTGATAGGTGTCCGGGAAAAACTGTCCTTCCGCATGCCCGGAACCGAGATCCAGTTGCGCCAGGAGTTCACGGATATCCGCGCCCGCAAGCGTGGTCACGACCGCCGGCGCCTTTCCTACCGCGGCGAGCAGATCGGAAACCGACCAGCCCTCCAGGATTCGCAGCCTGTAGACCACCACATCCCCGTTCACGAGTTGCCGCAGCACGGTTTTCGGTTCGATTTGCCTGCCGAACCGGTACTCTCCCGCGCGCACCGATTCCGTGGCGCCCTCGAACCGCGCCAGGGCGGAGAACAACGCGGCGCTCGACACTACGCGAAGCCGTTCGAGTTCGCCCGCCAGTTGGCCAAAGCCGGTTCCGGGCTCGACGCCGACAACCACCGGTTCGGGCAGCGGACCGGACCGGTCCGCCCATGCATAAACGAACTTCCATGCCGAGAACGCCCCCAGCGCAACGATCAGCGTGATGGCGACAAGCGATAGTTGCGAACGCCGGGACATGGCGCCGATTCTACTCACAGCCGACGCCCCTGGCTCCGTCCGTCGCCCCTAGTGCTCCGTCACGCCCAAATATGCGAGTGTAGCTGCGAGGGATTTTTGGTTCCTGGCGAGGCGCGACGACGCCGTGTGGCAGGCACCACACAAGGAGGAGCAACAAAGTCCAGGGGCCAAAAAGACCCGCAGATACCCGTAGATTTGGGCCTGACGGAGCACCAGCAACAATACCGGGGCGGCGAGCCTGGGTTCAGATACGCGTAAAGACCAGGGTGCCGTTGGTGCCGCCGAACCCGAAGGAGTTGGTAAGCGCCGCGTTGACGGACATGTCCCGGGCCTCGCCGGGGACGTAGTCCAGGTCGCATCCATCGCCGGGATGCTCGAGGTTGATGGTGGGATGGATCACCTGGCGCTCCAGCGAGAGCGCAGTGAATATCCCCTCCACCGCACCTGCGGCGCCCAGCAGGTGGCCGATCATCGACTTGCTCGAATTGACCGGGACACGCGTATCCGCGCCGAACACCGCCTTGACCGCAAGGGTCTCCGCCACGTCTCCCTGGGGCGTGGACGTACCGTGGGCATTGACGAAGTCGATGTCGTCCGGTGTCAGCCCGGCGTCGCGGATGGCGTTCTCCATCGACGCGATGGCCCCTGCGCCGTCATCCGGGGGGCTGGTGATGTGGTGTGCGTCCGCGCTCATGCCGAAGCCGGCCATTTCGCAATAGATGTTCGCGCCCCGCCTGCTGGCATGTTCGTACGACTCCAGCACCATGACGCCCGCCCCGTCTCCCAGCACGAAACCATCGCGGTCCCTGTCCCACGGCCGGCTCGCGCGTTCGGGATCGTCGTTGCGCGTGGACAGTGCGCGCATCGACGCAAATCCGGCCACGGTAAGGGGCGAAATCGACTTCTCCGATCCGCCAACCACCATGACGTCCGCATCGCCGTACTGGATCGTCCGCGCGCCGTAGCCGATGTTGTGCGCGCCGGTCGTACACGCAGTGACGATGGCCAGGTTCGGGCCGCGAAAGCCGTACTTCATGGACAGGTTCCCTGCCAGCATGTTGACGACGCTGGCGGGTACGAAAAACGGCGACACCCGCCTTGGCCCACCCCGATTCAGGTCCCCTTCCGTCCTGGTGATGGTGATGATTCCACCGATCCCCGAGCCGATGGCAACGCCCACCCGGCCCCGGGCGGCCTCGTCCAGGTCCTCGAGACCCGCGTCCTCGACAGCCTGGCTGCCGGCAATCAGGCCGTACTGGATGAACTCATCCATGCGCCGCGCCTCCCTGCGATCAAGGTGCTCGGTAATGTCGAGATCCTTGATCGCCGCGCTGATCTTGACGCTGTGCGCCGATGTGTCGAAGGTATCGATGCTCGCGGCGCCGCTTACCCCGGCCAACGCGTTCTCCCAGGCGTTCTCCACCGTATTGCCGATCGGCGAAATCATGCCAACCCCGGTGACCACTACCCGTCGCTTGTCCATCTGTTCTCCTGTTTCATCAGTGCATCTGCAATCCGCCGTTGACATGCACGGTCTCACCAGTGATGTACCCGGCTTCGTCGCTCACAAGGAAGGAAACGGCGGCCGCGACCTCTTTCGCGTCGCCTATTCTGCCGAGGGGAATCCGTTGCATCATCTCGGCGCGCTGCGCGTCCGACAGTTCGGCGGTCATGTCCGTATCGATGAAGCCGGGCGCGACCGTGTTCACGGTGATGCCCCGTGTGCCGACTTCGCGCGCGAGCGCCCTCGTGAAGCCCTCGATCCCCGCCTTGGCGGCAGCGTAGTTGGTCTGGCCCGCATTACCCATGCGCCCGACCACGGAACCGATATTGACGATACGGCCCCAGCGTGCCCGCATCATCGACCGCAGCAACGGTTTCGTCAGCCGGTAGAGGCCGCCCAGGTTGACATCGATGACCTCGTCCCACTCATCCCCGGACATCCGCATCAACAAGCCGTCACGGGTAATGCCGGCATTATTGACCAGCACCGACGGCGCACCGAACTCCCGTTCCACGGTATGCAGCGCAGCCGCAATCGAATCCGTGGCCGAGAGCTGCAATACGACGCCCGTTCCGCTATCGCCCAGCAGCGAGCGAATCCGCTCCACGCCCTCGGTGCCGGTGGCCGTTCCCACGACAAATAATCCGTCGGCCGCGAGGCGGGAAGCGATCGCGCGGCCGATCCCGCGGCTTGCCCCGGTGACAAGGGATATACGTCTTTCGCTCACGGCAGTACAGGGTCAATGGCAGGGCAGCGCGCGTTCGCCGCCGCGTGGCATTCAAACCCTGCCGTATGGATCACTTGACTGGTTGAAATGGTGCAACGCTCCGTTCAGACACCAGGAGCGAGGCACTTTTTCGCTTGCCTTTTCGCTTGCCTTCGCGCTTGCCTTCGCGCTTGCCTTTGCGCTCTCGCGCGTTACTGGTGCGCGAGAATATAGTCGATAGCTTCCTTGACGGTGGTGATCTTCTCCGCTTCCTCGTCGGGAATTTCCGTCTCGAACTCTTCCTCCAGCGCCATCACCAACTCGACCGTATCCAGCGAGTCCGCGCCGAGGTCCTCGACGAAGGACGCTTCGTCCTTGACCTGTTCGTCCTTCAAACCAAGCTGGTCGCAGATAAGCCTCTTCACCCTTTCGTCAACGCTACTCATGTCGTCTATCCATGGCCTGTTGAAATTTCCGCGCTAAGCCGCGCCGCCTGCTCCCGAATTCGCGGACCACGGCCGACTGCTCGGAGGGCGAGGCGGTAGTGTAAGCAGGGCTCCATCCATGTGCAATCGAGAATGACGCCTGGTTACCCCCACCGGACGGTCATGCCGGCGCAGTCGATTCGAGTCCAGACTCCATCCCTGCCGGCGTACCTATGCCCACTACGTCGAGGGACCTGTCAATGCGCCGGACGAGTCCGGCCAGGACATTGCCCGGTCCGCACTCGATCAATCGGTCCGCGCCCCGGACGCGAATCGTGGTCACGCAGTCGGTCCATCGCACCGGGGAGTCGATCTGCCGCATCAGTTTCTGCTTGATCGTCCCAGGGTCGGCTGACACGCTCGCATCGAGATTGTGCACGACGGGCACGTCGGGGGCGCGCAGGTTCACGGCATCGAGCACGGCTTCAAACCGCTCCGCCGCCGGCCGCATGAGTTCGCAATGAAACGGGGCGCTGACGTCAAGCATCACCGCGCGCCGCGCGCCCGCTTCGGAGCAGGCCGCAGCAGCCGCCTTGACCGCCGGCGCGGAGCCGGAAATCACTACCTGACCGGGCGCGTTGAGATTCGCGGGCTGCGCGACGCCATCGACCTGTTCGCAGCACTCCGCGACCACCGCGTCGTCGAGCCCGAGGATCGCAGCCATGGCACCTTCGCCCACGGGCACGGCTTCCTGCATGAAGCGACCCCGCGCGTTTACCAGGCGAACCGCTTCCGCGAAAGCGATGCTACCCGCCGCCGTGAAGGCCGTGTACTCGCCAAGACTATGTCCAGCCATCACCGCAGGCCTCGCTCCGCCGCGCGCGCGCCAGGCCTGCCAGAGTGCAACGCCCACGGTAAGCAGCGCCGGCTGCGTCACCTCGGTCTCCACCAGGCGCGAGGCGGGTCCGTCCAGAACGATGCTGGCAAGGTCGAAGCCCAGCGCGTCGTTCGCCTCCTCGAAGCGCTCCCTGAATACCGGGTCCGTCTCGAGGAAATCTCCTCCCATGCCGACCCGCTGGGCGCCCTGCCCCGGAAACACGAAAGCGATCGCCATGTTGGATATCTCCGATGGAGCGCGGCAGTTCGGGCCGCGCCGGGACGGTCTCCGGCGCGGAAACCGGATCAGTCGTCGGGTTCGAGGATACTGCGGCCCCGGTAGAAGCCGTCCCTGGTCATGTGGTGGCGGCGGTGCGTCTCGCCGGTGGTGGGGTCGACCGCCAGCACGGGTTTCGACAGCCCGTCGTGAGAACGTCGATTGCCCCGTCGCCGGCGCGTTACCTTGCTCTTCTGTACAGCCATGCCGTTCCCACCTTCTGCCAGCCTTCCACCATGCGCCCATCGCCTCCCGCAGCGCAGCGCCGCGCATCATAGGGACGCGGTTGCCGGGTGTCAAAAACCGGTGGGGCCCAGCTAACCCGCATATCTGACCAAGGGCCGCGATGATCGCGCAGGATTTTTTTCGTGTGCGCGTGCTCGCGAGCGGAAGCATAGCCATGCCTTATGGTGCAGCGAGTATGTGCGCGCACACGGAAAAAAGACCAGCGAGGGCGCGGCAGCGCGGTCTGTTACCTTCCCGAACGTCGAAAACCGAACATACCTCATTGAAATGCAATGACCTTTGCTGATTCAACAAGCGCCTTGGTGAGATATGCGGGTTAGAATGCTGCCCCCTTGAAGATCGTCCTGGCATCCTCGTCCCGTTACCGCAAGGAACTGCTCGGCCGGCTCGGTTTCCCGTTCGAGACCATGGCGCCGGAGGTGGACGAAACGCCCCGAGCCAGCGAACCTCCCGATGACCTCGTGCTGCGGCTTGCCAGGGCAAAGGCCGCGAGCGGCGCACGGCAGAGCGGCTCCGCTCTCGTCATTGCATCGGATCAGGTAGCCGCCACCGGCGGACGCATTCTCGGCAAACCCGGAACACGGGAAAGGGCCATAGCCAACCTGATGTCGATCGCCGGGGCGAACGTGACGTTCCTGACGTCCCTCGTCCTGGTCAACACCCGGGGAGCGACACAGGAGCACGTGGACGCGACACGCGTGCGGATGCGCGATTACTCGTTCGACGAAGTCCGGCGGTACGTCGACCAGGAGCAGCCGCTCGACTGCGCCGGCGCCATCAAGTCGGAGGGCCGAGGCGTCCTGCTGCTCGAAGCCATCGAGACGGAAGACCCGACGGCGCTGATCGGGCTGCCGTTGATCCGGCTCGGCGCGATGCTGCGCGCGGAGGGCATTGAACCCTGACAACGCTCAAGGGTTCTGCGCCGCAGACGCTGCCACCATCTCCCAGACTTCCCGAAACAACGCGTCAAGCGGCGCCTCGAACCGCCGCCGCTCATCCCCGACCACGAGCACCAGGGACGAAGCGTGCAGCATCAGGCGGTTGACCCCGGGAAGTGCCGCACCCCGGTCGGCGTACTTCTGGTCTCCGAGGATCGGATGTCCGGCACTCGCGGCATGCACGCGAATCTGGTGCGTGCGACCCGTCTGCGGAAACGCCCGCAGCCAGGTCGCGCCGTCGCACGCGTCGACGCTTTCGAAGTCTGTCCGCGAGGGCATGCCCGCGGCAGCCGGCCGCACGCGCCGTTCTCCGTTCGGCAACACGTACCGCGACAGCGGAGTGCGAACCGAACGCAGCCGGCGGGGCCAACGGCCGTGCACGACGAGGTCGTAACGCTTCTTGACCCGCCCGTCTCGGAACGCGGCATGGTGGTGAAGCAGCGTGGGCCTGTCTTTCGCAATGGCGAGACAGCCCGAAGTGTCCCGGTCGAGCCGATGAATGAGTTCGAACGTGCCGGAACGGGCGGCCCGCAGCGCCTCGATGACGCCAAGCGAAACACCGCTGCCGCCGTGTACCGCGACGCCGGCCGGCTTGTTCAGCACCACCAGGTGTTCGTCCTCGAACAGCACCGCGTCCTCCAGGCGCGCGCGGAGGCCGGCCCACGGGGCGCCCGCCGAGCGCGACCGGTCGTCACGCCGGGGGACGCGAACCGGGGGAATGCGAACCACGTCGCCGGCCACGAGCCGCCTCGAAGGACGGCAACGGCCACCGTTCACGCGTACTTCCCCCTTGCGCAGCATGGAATAGATGCGCGAGCGGGGAATACCTTTCAATAGCCCCAGGAGAAAGTTATCGAGCCGTTGGCCCGCGTTCTCCGTGATGACTCGATATGTTGCAGACGACCTGCCGTCCGGCTCCATTCGCGCCCCGCTCACCAGGTGTGGAATGGCCTCCCGGTGTGACGCCGCGCCCGGAGAGGCCTGCTACGTGGTATAGTTGCGCCGCCTCGGCAGGACATCAAGTGTGCGGTGTCACCGTGCGTCAACAAGACGGTATGGCGACCACACAGCGCCGGGCAGGCCCGGTCGGGTGTCCGTGAGACCGACGCGCGCGGCATTTGCAATGCCGCGAAACGGCGGCAATAGATTGGCCGCGCTTTAAGTTGTATGTAGACGTCGAACGTAGACGCAAACAGACGGACGCGTTTTAAGGAACGACCGGCAACCGGCATGTTCGGGCATGCCCGCCACGCCCACCACGGGTGAATGACGGGATGCCCCGAGCCACCCGACACGCCACGCGCGTGTTGACCACCCGCCAGCAAGCGGTATCGAGCGGCTTAAGGGCCGCCGGAGCAGTGTTTTTGGAACCACGTAAAGACCGTATGGATACCTGCAAGCTCGTGGGAGCAGAGTGACCCTGCACGGGATCAGCCGAAATCCCGCCTGAGGGCGTCGCGGTTTACCGCAGTTGTACGTGCGCGAGCACGCATGGCGAGCCCCTCGCAACGCGGGTCATTGATCATTCGGGAAGTCGAGTCCCAACGCGTCCTCGGTAAAAACCTAAGGACGAACGCACTATGAAACGCATGCTTATCAATGCGACGCAGCCCGAAGAGGTGCGCGTTGCGGTAGTGGATGGACAGCGCCTGCAGGACCTCGACATAGAGAGCCGGGGCCGCGAGCTGAAGAAAGGAAGCATCTACCTTGCCAGGGTGACCCGGGTCGAGCCCAGCCTCGAGGCGGCATTTGTTGACTTCGGGGCCGAGCGCCACGGATTCCTGCCGCTCAAGGAGATATCCCGGAGCTACATCGATGCCGATGGCGGAAATCGCGACGGCGCATCCCGCAAGACCGAGATCTCCGATCTTATTCGCGAGGGACAGGAGTTCCTCGTCCAGGTGGACAAGGAGGAACGCGGCACCAAGGGCGCGTCACTGACGACGTTTTTCAGCCTTCCGGGGCGCTACATGGTGCTGATGCCCAACGATCCGAGGGCTGGCGGCATCTCCCGGCGCCTGGAGGGCGAAGACCGCGACGCGCTGCGCGAAGCACTGAGCCAGCTCGACATTCCCGAGGGGATGGGGGTGATCGTACGCACGGCTGGCGTGGGCCGTGCCCAGGACGAACTGCAGAAGGATGTCGACTACCTGCTGCAACTCTGGCAGGCCATCCAGCGCGCCGGCAAGGAGTGTTCCGCCCCCACGCTGATCTACGAGGAAAACAACCTCGTCGTACGAGCGATACGGGATTGCCTGCGCGAGGATATCGGAGAACTGCTCATCGACAGCCAGAAGGCTTTCGACGAGGCCCAGACGTTCGTGCAGCAGGTGATGCCCCACTACAGCAACCGCATCAAGCTGTATTCCGACGATGTCCCGCTGTTCAGCCGTTACCAGATCGAGAGCCAGATCGAAACCGCTTTTGGTCATACGGTGAAGCTGCCCTCCGGCGGCAGCATCGTGATAGACCCGACCGAAGCGCTGGTTGCCATCGATACCAATTCCGCCCGCGCGACCAAGGGCGCCGACATCGAGGAGACGGCGCTCAACACGAACCTCGAGGCGGCGGAAGAGATCGCGCGTCAGCTACGGCTGCGGGACGTCGGCGGCCTGATAGTCATCGACTTCATCGATATGTCGAGCACGCGGAATCAGCGCGCGGTGGAGTCGAGGTTGCGCGAGGCCGTGGAAGCTGACCGGGCGCGAATCCAGCTCGGCCGAATCTCGCAGTTCGGCCTGTTCGAAATGTCTCGCCAGCGTCTGCGGCCATCGCTGCAGGAGACGACGACGGAGGTGTGCCCGCGCTGCAGCGGCCAGGGCCGCATCCAGGACATCCAGTCGCTGGCGCTTACCATCCTGCGGGTCATGGAGGAGGAGGCGCTCAAGGAGCGCAGCCGTATCGTCCGGGCCCTGGTGCCGCTGAACGTCGCCGCCTACCTGCTGAACGAGAAGCGCGGCGACGTGGCGGAGATCGAAGCGCGCACCCGCACGCACCTGGTGATCGTGCCCAACGCCAACCTCGAAACGCCGCAATACGAAATCCAGCGCATCCGTGAGGATAGCGCCAGCGCGGAAGCCGAAGTACTGAGCTACGAACTCGCCGACGCAACCGGCGAAGCCGAACAGCGCGAACGCGACAATGATCGCCGAAGGAACGGCCGTCCGGCACAGGAAGCGGTGATCAAACCCGCCGCCGCCGCGCCCCCGTCCACTTCTCCTCCGGAAGAGCCTCGCGCTCCATCTCTCCTGAAGCGGCTCCTGGCCGCGTTGTTCGGAAAGGGCACCGCATCCGAGGCAGAGCAGGAAAAACCAAAACGGGCCGAGGCGAACGGTCAGCGCAAACGCAGAAACCGCGGAAGGGACAACAGGCCCAACCGCAGGCAGCGCGATGCCAGGCCCGCCAGGAACGAACGCCGCGCGCGCGGCGGCGGCGAGCGGCGCGATGGCGGCCGCAGCGGCGAACGCCAGAAGCGCGCACCGCGAAGGCCGCGGGCCGACCAGGACCGAGGCGGAAGGCAGGCACGCAATCAGTCACGGGAACGAAATGAGGGCCGGGGCGGAAGGCAGCCGCGCGAAGAAGCACGGGAACGAGATGAGGGCCAGGGCGGAAGGCAGGCACGCGAAGAGGCAGGCGGACGAGGTGACGGCCGCGGCCGAACGCGCCGCGGCGGCCAGCGCCGCCGACCGGAAGCCGCAACGGCCGGCAAGAACGGTGACGATGCGCCAAAGCGCAAGCCCCGCCGTAACCGCCAGGACGTAAGTGACAACAGAAGGGAAAGAGCTCCCCGCAGGGACCGCGAAACGATCGCCGCTGCCGGCAACGATACCGGTCCTGCCGCCGAGGACGCGCGGCCCGATGCCGGGGGTGACATGTCCGTTGCCGCCGCGATGCTCGCGATGGATGAGCAGTCGTCACCCCGGGACAAGGATGCTGCCGTGGAACAGCGGGAGCCCAATCCGGATGCCCAAGCGGCTTCCGTTGAGGGCGATGCCCGGAAGACTCAGCCAACCACACCGCCGGATGGAAGCGAGATCTCCGCAGCCGGAAAGGAAGAGACCGACACGCCGGCCGAAGCGCCGCAGCCTGCCAAGCCAAGCGGCAGGGCAGCAAACGATCCGCGCGAAAGGCGCAGGAGGTCAACGGAGCAGCAGCCCGCGTGAGTACGGGGCCGCGATTGAGAGCGGGGCGCCCTCCCCGCAATCAATCGTGCCCCAGCACCTGGGGTTCGAGTTCCAGTTCGACCTCGAATCTGTCTGCGATGTCGTCGCGAATTCGCCGGGCCAGGTCCAATACCTGCCGGCCCGTGGCACGCCCGTAGTTCACCAGGACGAGGGCGTGACGTGGCCAGACACCGGCATCGCCACACCGGTAACCCTTCCAGCCCGCCGCTTCCACGAGCCTGGCGGCGGGAACCTTGTAGTGGTCTCCGGCCGCGTATGCATCGATGTCGAGACGGCCCCGCAGGCGGTCGAACTGTAGGCGGGACAGCGTGGGATTCTTGAAAGTGCTGCCCGCGTTGCCCGTCTCCTTCGGGTCAGGCAACTTGCGGCGCCTTATGCGAATGACGGCCTCGGCCACCGACTGCGGCGAATCGCCCCGGCCCATCACGCCCAGCTCCTCGCGGACATCCCGGTATCCCGTCTCGAGTCCCCGCTCACCGAGCCGCAGCACCAGTCCCGTGATGGCGTACCGGTCGGGTTCGTCAGACTTGAATACGCTGTCCCGGTACCGGAATGCGCACGCCGGCGGGTCGAGAATTGTGGGCTGCATGTCACGGGTGTCGATGGCCGCCACGCCGATCACAAGCGAAGACAGTTCGACCCCGTAGGCGCCGATGTTCTGCATGGGCGCCGCACCGACAGTACCGGGAATGAGCGCCAGGTTTTCGAGTCCCGACAACCCCCGGTCGAGGCAGGCGAGAACCAGATCGTGCCAGTTCTCGCCGCCAGCCGCCGTTGCGCGCGCGCCGCCGTCGTCCTCGTCGAATACGACGCCCCGACTCGCGACTCGGATCACCCGCCCGTCGATGCGTCCCAGCATCACGACATTCGTACCGCCACCGAGCAGCGTCACCGGCACGGACTCGCGTTGCGCCTGTGCCAGCGCATCCAGCAGTTCCCGCTCGTCGTGCACGTCAACGTACTGCTCGGCAACGCTCTCGACACGAAAGCTGTTCGCCTCCCGCAAGGGAACTTCTCGACGGACGCGTGGCGAAGCGTTGCCCAATGTGTCATCCGATGTCATCTGAGTGCAGCCGCGCACATTCTCGGAGGCGCAGCGCTGCTCTGTATACTAGCCGTTCACGGGAGTACGCGAATGGACATCGAGGGAAAGGTCGCCGTAGTCACCGGCGGCGCATCGGGGCTTGGACGCGCCACGGCGAAGATGATCGTGGATCGCGGCGGCAAAGTCGCGTTGCTGGACCGAAACCTTGAACTCGCCCAGGAGACCGCGGGGACGCTCGGCGGCGCGGCACGCGCATTCGCTGTAGACGTCCGCGACGCGGAGTCTGCCGAGTCTGCCATCGGTGAGGTCATGGACGCCTTCGGCGAGATCCACATCGACGTCAACTGCGCCGGAATCGGCCCGCCGGGGCGCACGGTCGGCCGCGACGGTCCGCTTTCGCTCGATCTCTTCAACCTGGTCATCCAGGTCAACCTGGTGGGCACCTTCAACACGCTGCGGCTGTGCGCGGCGCACATGCAGGAAAACACGCCTGACAACGGAGATGGAGAGCGCGGCGTGATCATCAACACCGCCTCCGTCGCCGCATTCGAGGGCCAGGTCGGACAGGCCGCCTACAGCGCGTCGAAGGGTGGTGTGGTCGGAATGACGCTACCGGTCGCCCGCGACCTGGCGCGGTCGGGAATCCGCGTCTGCACCATCGCGCCGGGCGTGTTCGGGACGCCCATGCTGGCCGCAGCGCCGCCGAGCGTGCGCGAACCACTGGTGGCGGCGACGCTGCATCCGAAACGGCTCGGCGAAGCCCCGGAGTTCGCGTCACTGGTCAGGCAGATCGTCGAGAACCCCTACCTCAACGGCGAAACCATACGTCTCGACGCCGGGATCCGGATGCAGCCACGATAGCCCCGGACGGGCAACCGTGCCGCCGGGTCAGTCCCCCGCCGCGAGAGCAACGTCGGTCACGCCTGCCCGCCGTGCAGAGTCAATGACGTGCACCGTGGTCTCCGTGCGCGAATCGGGGTGCGGATGAACGATCACCGGCGCCTCCGGATATTCCGCGTGCAGGCGTTCGAGGTTGGCGCGCACCGAACGCCAGTCGATATCGCGCTTCGCGATCAATATCCGGTCGCGGCTCGTGATACGCACAATGACCTTGCGCTCCTTTGATTCGGGCTCTGCCGCTGCGTCCTCCGGCTGGTTGACTTCAAGGCCCACTTCCTTCACGAACGTGGCCGTCACGACAAAAAAGATCAGCATGATGAAGACGACGTCCAGCATGGGCGTCAGCTTGATCTTCGTGTCTTCTTCTTCGTTGCGCCTCGCGTGCCTGCGCATGTCTTGTCCCTCCCGGTGAGATCTGTCACTGGGGTCTGAAACGCAGGAAAGGGAGTAAAGGGGTCAACCCTCGGCACAAGGCCGCACGACATGTGGCCTCAGCCCGCGACTCTCTGGTCGAAAGCGCGCCTCACCCGCTCGAGATCGGCCGGGGTATCGACCCCTCCGGGAACCGGCGCCGATGCCTCCTCTACCACGATGTCGATGTCGTTTTCGAGGAACCGGAGCTGTTCGAGGGACTCCGTCGCTTCCAGGCGCCCGACCGGGAGTGCCACGAACCGGCGCAGCGCAGCCACGCGGTAGGCATAGATGCCGATATGCCGACGGTATTGCCTGTCCGGTCCGGTCACGGCAGACGGAACGCCCCGTGCGTAGGGAACAGGCGCCCGAGAAAAGTAGAGCGCGCGTCCGCTCCTCGCTGCGACCACCTTGACGATGTTCTCGTCGCCGACATCCTCAGCATCGCGAAGCGGCTCGCTCAACGTCGCCACCCCGGCACCCGGTGACCCCTGCAGGAGTCCCGCTACCTGGTCGACCACTGTGGGCGGGATCAGGGGCTCGTCGCCCTGGACGTTCACCACGATGTGATCGTCAGACCAGCCGCACGATTCGGCGACTTCCATGACCCGGTCCGATCCCGAAGCATGGTCCGCGCGCGTCATCACCACGTGTACGCCCTCGGACGCTGCGGCGCGCCACACACGCTCGTCGTCCGTTGCCACGATGACTTCCGCAGCACCGGACTGGCTGGCCCTCTGGGCGACATGCGCGATCATCGGCTTGCCGGCGATCTGCGCGAGCGGCTTTCCGGGAAGCCGTGTCGACGCGAACCGCGCCGGGACAACGACGGAAAAGGCGCTCACACGTCGACACCACGCTCGCGCAATACCGCGGCGAGCGCGTTCTGAAATCCCTCCGAGGGCTCCATGGCAATTTCGAGGAACCAACAAATCTCGGGCACGGACGAATGGCTCCGGATCCTTTGCGCGTCCTTTTCCGTGGTCACGATCCAGGCCCCGGCGGGGACATCGAGATCCGCCGGCGAAAACACATGGTGATCGGGAAAGGACCGGACAGCCGGAGCGAGACCCACCTCGGCCAGGCTCCGCAAGAAGCGGCGCGGGTTGCCGATTCCGGAGATGGCGACCAGGGCACCGTCGACACGCGCCCTGAACTGCGTCGCGGGAATCGATTCGCCCGTCGCGAGATTGTGAAACCGGACTGGCCGGGCGGTCATGGTGTGTTCGGCGGGGGCGAGCCCCGTCGGCGCGCCGTTGGCGACGACGATATCGACTTCGGACAGGCGTGACACGGGCTCGCGCAAGGGACCGGCAGGCAGTTGCAGGCCGTTGCCGACGCCGCGGTCCCCGTCCAGCACCACGATCTCCACGTCCCGCGCCAGGGCGTAGTGCTGCAGGCCGTCGTCGCTGAGCACGACGTCACAGTCCGATCCCTCGAGCAGGCGCCGCACCGCCGTGGCCCGGTCCGGATCGACCACCACCGGACAGCCGGTACGGTCAGCGATGACTGCCGCCTCGTCGCCGGCCCGGGAGGACGGTGTGTCCGGACCCACATCAAGCGGATAGGAAGCGCGGCCGCCATATCCCCGGGACACGACTCCTGCGCGAAGGTTTCGGCTCTTCAACCATCGGGCAAGCCATATCACCAGGGGCGTCTTGCCCGTGCCGCCGGCGGTAATGTTGCCAACGACCACCACCGGCACCGGCGCTCGCCAGGCCGGCACGCGTCCCGTCCCGTATCGTTCCCTCCTGCGCCGGGCGACGTACGCATAGACCATCGACAGCGGCCACAGCAGCTTCGGCCAGAACCGGTTCCCGTACCACGCCTCGACGAGTGGATTCGACACCTCGGTCCCTTCCCTGGCCGGCACCGGCAGCCGGGCCACCTTCGCCGCGCTCGACTCGCCGGCTTCGTCACCGTTTGCGAAGTGCAACCGGTACAACCTGGCGTAGGCCCCGCCGGCATCGAGAAGCTCCCGGTGTCCACCCATCTCGACGATGCGGCCATGCTCGAGCACGGCGATCTTGTCGGCATGTTCCACTGTCCACAGCCTGTGCGCGATAACCACCGTGGTGCGGCCGCGCATCACCTCGTCGAGGGCTTCCTGGACGCGGCGTTCGCTTTCCACGTCGAGCGCCGATGTCGCCTCGTCGAGAATCAGGATCGGCGCGTCCTTCAGGAGGGCTCTCGCGATCGCAACCCGCTGGCGCTGGCCTCCCGACAAGCCTGATCCGCCATCGCCAACAGCCATGTCGAGACCGGCCGGATCGCCCGTGAACTGGTCGACATGCGCGCGCCTGACGGCCTGCTCGACCTCGCTGTCAGCCGCACCCGCAAGCTGACCGTACGCGATGTTGTTGCGCAGGGTGTCGTTGAACAGCATCACGTGCTCCGAGACCACGGCGATCTGGTCCCGGAGATTGCGCAACGTGTACGTATCGAGCGAATGGCCGTCCAGGTGTATCTCGCCGCGCGTCGGGTTGTAAAAGCGCGGTATCAGGTTCGCCAGCGTCGACTTGCCGCTGCCGGAACGGCCGACCAGGGCGAGCGTCTCGCCGGGGGCGATCGAGAACGAAACGCCGCGCAGTACGTCGTCGCCGCCGTTCCCGTATCGAAACCAGACATCGCGGAACTCGATGTTCCCTTCGACACGCTCCACCTCGAGTTCGCCGCTATCGGGTTCGGCATCCTGGTCGATCTGGGAAAAGATGTTGGTGGCCGCGGCCAGGCCGCGCTGCAGCCGCGCCGTGACTTCCGACAGGCGTTTCGTAGGATTGGCCAGCATGCCGGCCAGGGCGATGAAGGAGGCGACATTGCCGGCCGAAAGCGAACCGCCGATCTCTGGCATCAGCACCAGGGCCACCACCAGGCCGAGCAGGCAGGCCACGATCAGTTGGATTCCCTGGGTATTCATGGCCTTGGTGGCCGCGAACTTCGCGCTTCGTCGCCTGATACGGTCGCTGGCGCCGACGAAACGGTCCCGCTCCCGGGTCTCGGCCCCGAACGCCCTGACAACGCGCTGGCCGTCGATGACTTCCGACGCGACCTGCGTCACTTCGCCCATCGACACCTCGATGCGTTCGCTGTCGCGCCGGTAGCGGCGCGAGGCCGAACGCACGGCCAACGCGATGATCGGCGCGACCACGGCGAAAATGACGGTCAGGAGCCAGCTCACGTAGAGCATGGCCCCGACGAGGAATATCACCTTGGCGCCGTCCTGCAGGATGATGCGGGCGACCTCGGTCACCGTGTCGCGCAACTGCGTTGCCGAGTAGGTCAGCCTGGAGAGTAGCTGGCCCCGGCCGCTGCGGTCGTAATAGGCGCTCGGGACCACGAGCAGGCGGTCGAACAGCTCGCAGCGGATGACGTGCACGATGCCGAACGAGATGCGGGCCAGGAGCATTTCTCCAGCAATCGCTCCCACCGCCCTTACGACCGCTACCGCCACCATCAGCGCCGGATAGAACCAGATCGCGCTGGTGTCGGCCACGTCGGAGGACGGGGTGCTCGAGGGCGTACCCGTCGCAGAACTGAACGTATCTATGATGTTGCCAAGGAGTATCGCGAAGGAGGCCTCGGCGCCGGCGGCGGCCAGGAATCCGAGTATGGCGACGACAAACCAGAACCGATGCGGCCGCAGGTAGCCCAGCAGCCGCAGGTAGAGCGACAGGTCGCCCTGCTCGACCGGCTTCGCGTCGTCTCGCGGCGTTACGGCATCACGGGTCATCTGGCGAGCCGTGTTACCGCCGCTTGCGGTTCACCATGTGTATCGCCCGGCCCCCGACGGCCAGGGCGGCTTCATGGACGGCCTCGGCCAGGGTCGGATGCGCGAACATGGTCAACCCGATGTCCTCCGCACTGGCTTCGAATTCCATGGCGATCACCGCCTGTCCAATGAGTTCGGACGCCTGGGGGCCGAACACGTGCACACCGAGAATTCGATCGGTCTCCTCCTCGGCGACAATCTTGACCATCCCCTCCGCGTCGTTCGCGGCGAGCGCGCGGCCGTTGGCGGCATAGGGGAACGTTCCGACGCTGTACGCCTCGCCGTCCGCCTTGAGGTCCTGTTCCGTCTTGCCGACCCAGGCGATCTCGGGATGCGTGTAGATGACGTTCGGAATGCACTCGTAGTTGACCATGGGCTTGTGGCCCGCGATCCGCTCGGCGACCATGACCCCCTCCTCGGCACCCTTGTGGGCGAGCATGGGGCCTCGCACGACATCGCCCACGGCGTAGACGTCAGGCGCATCGGTCTCGCACAGGTCATTGACGTAGAGAAAGCCGCGTTCATCGAGATTGACGCCGCTGTCCGGCGCCAGCAAACCTTCGGTGTAAGGCCGGCGCCCCACCGCCACGATGAGCTTGTCCACCGTAAGCGTGTGGTTTCCGTCCTTGTCCTGGTATTCGACCGCCACCTTGGCCGATGCGCCCTCGCCTTTCACCTTCGCGCCCGTGACGCGGGTTCCGAGGCGGATGTCGAGGTCCTGGCGGCCGAAAGTGCGCAACGCGTCGCGTGCGATGCGCTGGTCGGCCATGGGCAGGAACTCCTCGAGGGCCTCCAGAAGGACCACCTTTGCGCCGAGCCTCGACCAGACGCTGCCGAGTTCCAGGCCGATCACCCCCGCGCCTATGACGCCGAGGCGCGGCGGCACCGCGTCGAACTCCAGCGCGCCGGCCGAGTCGACGACCAGGCCCGGCACCAGGGGCACCGGATCGATCTCCATGGGGACGGAACCGGGCGCCAGGATCACGTGATCCGCCGCAAGTTCCGAGACTTCCCCGTCGTGCGTCGTGTATTCGACGTGCTTGTGGGCAAGCAACCTGCCGCTGCCAGGCAATGAAACGACGCCGTTGCCATCGAACAGCATGCCGATGCCGGCCGTCAGTTTCGCCACGACGCCATCCTTTCGCTGCATCATTTTCGACACGTCGACGGACAGCCCTTCGACACCAATGCCCACTTCGTCGAACTGGTGCGCGGCCTCCATGTACTTGTGGGACGCGTCGAGCAGCGCCTTGGACGGAATGCAGCCCCAGTTCAGGCAGGTGCCCCCGAGCGTCGGGTTACCCTCCCCGTCCAGGGCCTTGTCGATGCACGCGGTGCGCATGCCGAGTTGCGCGGCCCGGATGGCAGCGGCATAGCCCGCGGGTCCTGCCCCGATCACCACGATGTCGTATTCGTTCGGCATAGATTCAGATTTCCAACAGTATTCGGGCCGGGTCTTCCAGCAGTTCCTTGATGGTGACCAGGAAACGCACCGCCTCCTGGCCGTCGATCAGTCGATGATCGTACGTGAGCGCAAGATACATCATCGGACGCGCGACGATTTCGCCTTCTTCCACCACCGGCCGCTGTTCGATCTTGTGCATGCCGAGGATCGCGGTCTGCGGCGGATTCAAAATGGGAGTGGACAGCAACGAGCCGAAGACCCCGCCGTTGGAGATCGTGAAAGTGCCCCCGGTCATCTCTTCGATGGTGAGCTTGTTGTCGCGCGCGCTGGCACCGAAGCCCGTGATCTGCTCCTCGATCTGGGCGATGCTGAGCGCATCCGCATCGCGCAGCACGGGCACCACCAGCCCGCGCTCCGTGCTGACCGCGACCCCGACATCGTAGAAGCCGTGGTAGACGACCTCGTCTCCGTCGATACAGGCATTGACCAGGGGGAAGCGTTTCAACGCCTCCACGCTCACGCGCACGAAAAATCCCATGAAGCCGAGACGCGTCCCGTCATGGGCACGCTCGAAAGCGTCCCGGTGGCGCGCCCGCAGGGTCATGACCGGCTCCATGTTCACTTCGTTGAAAGTCGTCAGCATGGCGGCGTTGTGTTGCGCTTCGAGGAGCCGATGGGCGATGGAAGCGCGCAGCCGCGTCATGGGGACCCGGCGTTCGACGCGATCGGAAAGTGACGGAATGTCGCCCCCGGACTCGGGCGTCGGCGCGGTCTCGCTGACCGGGGCCGCGGGTGTCGGCGCCGGAGTCATGGCGGCCGACATGCTCGCGGCCCGCGAGACATCCGCCTTCGTGATCCGCCCGCCACGGCCTGAACCGTTCAGCGTCGCGATGTCGATACCTTCCTCTTCGGCAAGCTTGCGGGCGGCCGGAGAAATACCCACTTCGACCGCCGCGGGAGCGGCTTTCGGTTTGCCAGCCGGTTCGCCAGCCGCTTCGCCGGCAGACTCAGCCGGAGGCGCATCGGCCGCGGCTCCCGGATCGAACCGAGCGATGACTTCGTCGCTCTCTACCGTCTCGCCTTCGGCCTTGACGATATCCGTCAGGGCGCCGTCGCGAGGCGCGACAATCTCGATCACGACCTTGTCCGTCTCGATCTCGGCCAGCATTTCGTCACGCCGGACCGCCTCGCCAGGCTGCTTGTGCCACGCGGCCAGCGTGCCGTCCTCGATGGACTCCGGGAACGTCGGTGCCTTGATTTCCATCACCGCCTACCCTATGAGCGCCTCTTCCACCAGCCGGTTCTGCCGGTCGATGTGGTGGCTGAAATACCCGCTGGCCGGTGATGCGAACGCCACCCTTCCCGCGTAGAACAGGTACAGCGAGACGTCATGCCGCGCCAGCACGCGACGCATGTGGTGCTGGCTCGAATACCACGCGCCCTGGTTCGCCGGTTCCTCCTGGCACCAGGTGACATACCTCAGCCGCTTGTACGGCGCGATGACGTCGCCGAGTTCCTGTTCGGGGAACGGATAGAGCTGCTCGATACGCACGATGGCCACATCGTCGAGGTTCCTCTCGCGCCGCTCCTCCAGCAGGTCGTAGTACACCTTGCCGCTGCACAGCACCAACCGCCTCACGTTGTCGGGGTCGAGGTCTTCCACCTCCGGAATGACGGCCTGAAAACTGCCCTCGGCCAGGTCCTCGAGGGACGACGCGGCGAGCTTGTGGCGCAGCAGGCTCTTCGGCGTCAGCGCCACGAGCGGCTTGCGCAACGGCCGCATGACCTGGCGCCGCAGCATGTGGAACATCTGCGCCGGGGTCGTGGGCAGACACACCTGGATGTTGTGTTCCGCGCAGAGTTGCAGGTAGCGCTCAAGCCGCGCCGACGAGTGTTCCGGCCCCTGCCCCTCGTAGCCGTGCGGCAACAGCATGACGAGACCGCACAGTCGCGCCCACTTGGTCTCACCGCTAGTGATGAACTGGTCGATCACCACCTGGGCACCATTGGCGAAGTCGCCGAACTGCGCCTCCCATATCACCAGCGCGCCGGGCGTGGTCGTGGCGTAGCCGTATTCGAATGCGAGGACGGCCTCCTCCGACAGCAGCGAATCGTAGACTTCGAATGTCGGCGCGTCCGGCGACTCCAGAATGTGCTGCAGCGGCACGTAGCCATCGCCGCTCTTCTGGTTGTAGACCACCGCGTGGCGGTGAGAGAACGTGCCCACGCCGGTGTCCTGCCCCGTCAGCCGAACGGCATGCCCCTGGTCCAACAGCGTGGCGTACGCCATCGTCTCGGCAAACCCCCAGTTGATGGGGGCGGCGCCAGCGGCCATGCGCTTACGGTCGTCGAGCAGCCGTTGCACCTGCCTGTGCAGTGCAAATCCGTCGGGGGCGGTGTTCACGCTGCTCGCCAATTCCTGCAGCCGAGCCAGGTCGACGCGCGTGTCCGCCGGCGTGGTCCACTCGTGACCGAGGTACGGGCGCCAGTCCACGAACAGTTCCTCGTCGGGTTCGTGCACCAGGCTCATGGCGACGTGATCGCCGGAGTCGAGCGCGTTCCGGTATTCGTCGGCGAGCGCGTCGGCTTCCCCGACCGTCATCACGCGTTCCTCGGCCAGCCGAGCGGCGTAGATCGCCCGCGGCGTCGGATGCTGCCGGATCGCCTGGTACATCAGCGGCTGGGTCTTCATCGGCTCCTCCGCCTCGTTGTGCCCCCGGCGCCGATAGCAGACGAGGTCGATGACCACGTCCTTCTTGAACTGCATGCGGTAGTCGACCGCCAGCCGCGTGACGAAGATGACGGCCTCGGGATCGTCCGCGTTGACGTGGAATATCGGTGCCCGGACCATCTTTCCCGCTTCGGAGCAATATTCCGTGGACCGCACGTCATCGATGCGATGGGTGGTGAAGCCGATCTGGTTGTTGACGATGATGTGCAGGGTCCCGCCGGTGCGGAATCCACGCGTCTGCGACATCTGGAACGTCTCCATCACGACGCCCTGGCCGGCGAACGCGGCGTCTCCGTGGATGACGATGGGCATGACCAGGTCGCCAGCCAGGTCGTGCCGACGGTCCTGCCTGGCGCGTACGGAACCTTCGACCACAGGCCCGACAATCTCAAGGTGCGAGGGGTTGAACGCGAGAGCGACGTGCATTTCGCCGCCCGACGTCTCGACATTCGACGAGAAGCCCTGGTGATACTTGACGTCGCCCATCGCGGCCGTCTCCACCAGCTGCCCCTCGAACTCGTCGAACATGTCACCCGGCTGTTTGCCGAGGATGTTGACCAGCACGTTCAGCCTGCCCCGGTGCGCCATGCCGATCACCGTTTCCACCACGCCGTGAGCGCCCATCCGCTGCAACGTTTCATGCAGCATTGGTATCAGGCTGTCGGCACCTTCGAGGCTGAACCGCTTGGTTCCGGGATACTGGGCGTGGAGATACCTCTCAAGTCCTTCGGCGGCCGTCAGCCGCTCCAGCACAACGCGCTTCTCCTGCGCATCGAGCGCGGGGTCCGTACGCGCCGCTTCCACCCGCCGGCACACCCACAACTGTTCGGCGGCGTCGGCGATATGCATGTATTCGACCCCGATCGACGTACAGTAGGTGTGTTCGAGCGCATCCAGGATGTCGCGCAGGCGCGCCGTGCCTTCGTCGAAGAAGTGCGCCGATCCGGTCTGGAACACGGTGTCGAGATCGGCCGGAGATAGTCCGTGATAGTCAAGATCCAGTTCCGGCGCGTCGGCCCGCCGCCACACTCCCAGGGGATCGAGACGCGCGCGGCGATGACCCCGACTTCGATACGCCGCGATCAGTTCCAGCACGCGCACCTGCTTCGTCTCGTGTTCGTTCGAGATTTCGGTGCTGACCTGCTCCGGCCGGGCGGGCCGGGCGCGGAAGCGATTGCGCCCGAGCCGTCCGAAGTGTTCGACGACGGGGCTGTGCGGGATGTCGGGCGCCTGCCGCCGCCGCGGCAGCCCGTCGAAGTAGTCGCTCCACTCTTCGGCGACCCCACCCGGGTCGTTCAGGAACGACTCGTAAAGCGACTCCAGGTACGCCGCGCTGCCGCCCGAAAGGTGGCTGCTCTTGCGCATCCGATCAACGAAGGAATCCGCCATTTTCGCTCAAGCCCGCTGTTCCCGGATGCACGAACGCCCCGGGACCGCCGTGTACGGCATGTTCGGCACCTCTATTGCATGAGAATGAACGCCCGGTCAAGTACCGCGCGTCACCATCATCGACTTGATCTTGCCGATGGCGCGGGTCGGATTCAGGTCTCTCGGACAGACGCTCACGCAGTTCATGATGCCCCTGCAGCGGAAAACGCTGAAGGGGTCTTCGAGATCGGCCAGCCTTTCCGCCGTCGCCGTGTCTCGGCTGTCGGCGAGAAAGCGGTATGCCTGCAGCAGGCCCGCCGGACCGACGAACTTGTCCGGGTTCCACCAGAACGACGGGCAGGACGTGGTGCAGCACGCGCACAGGATGCACTCGTAGAGGCCATCGAGCTTCTCGCGCTCTTCCGGCGATTGCAGCCGCTCCTGGTCGGGCGGCGGCGAGTCATTGATCAGGTAGGGCTTTACGCGCTCATACTGCTTGTAGAACTGGGTCAGGTCGACCACGAGATCGCGGATCACGGGAAGTCCCGGCAACGGCCGGAGCTCGAGCCGGTCGCGCTTCACGATTTCCGACAGGGGCGTGATGCAGGCAAGTCCGTTCTTGCCATTCATGTTCATCCCGTCCGAACCGCATACACCCTCCCGGCAGGAGCGCCGGTAGCTCAGGCTCGGATCCTTCGCCTTCAGCATCTCCAGGAGGTCAAGGACCATCATGTCCCTGTCCGCGGGCAGGTCTACGTCAAGGTCCTGCATCCGAGGCGTCTCGTCCTGCTCGGGATTGAAGCGATATACGCTGACCTGCATGTGCACTCCTCCTAGTAGCTTCGCTCTGTCGGCTCGAATGGTTCGACCAGCTCAGGCGTGAAATTGACGTGGCGCTTGGCGACCCGCCTGCTGGCCGGAATATAGAGCGAGTGGCATAGCCAGTTCTCGTCGTCGCGCTCCGTGTAGTCCTCGCGCGCATGCGCGCCCCGGCTTTCGGTGCGCGCCTCGGCGGCGATGGCGGTCGCTTCCGCCGTCTCCAGCAGGTTGTCGAGTTCCAGTGCCTCGAGGCGCGCGGTGTTGAACGCGGCGCTCTTGTCGGGCAGATGCGCGTTGCCGATGCGTTCCCGCAGTTCGGACAGCGTTTGCATGCCGGCGCGCATGTTTGTCTCGGTGCGGAATACGCCGAAATTCGCCTGCATGACTTCCTGCAGTTCCCGTTTCAGTTCCGCGACGCCTTCGCCTGCCGTCGACGCGTCCCAACGGCGCAGCCTTTCGCAGGCGGCATCGACGTCCGAGTCGCCCGGCTCCCGCGCGCTCGTGCCCTGGCGCATGACCTCTTCGAGGTGCACGCCGGTGGCGCGGCCGAACACGACGAGATCAAGCAGCGAATTGCCCCCCAGCCGGTTGGCGCCGTGCACCGATACGCAGGCGGCCTCGCCCACCGAGTACAGGCCCTGCACCGGGACATCGTCGTCGCTGCCTTCGGCGCGGGTCAGCACCTGTCCAGTCACGCGGGTCGCAAGCCCGCCCATCATGTAATGGCACGTAGGCACGACCGGAATCGGCTCCCTTATGGGATCCGCATGCGCGAAGGTGCGCGACAGTTCAAGAATGCCCGGCAGGCGGTTGTTCAGCACCTGCTCGCCGAGGTGATCGAGCTTCAGCATCACGTGGTCCGAGTCCGGGCCACAACCGCGGCCCTCGAGCATTTCGATGATCATCGAACGGGCTACCACGTCCCGGCTGGCCAGGTCCTTGGCGTTCGGCGCATAGCGCTCCATGAATCGCTCGCCGTCCCGGTTGACCAGGTATCCGCCTTCGCCGCGGCAACCCTCGGTCACGAGGACACCGGCGCCGTGGATGCCGGTGGGATGGAACTGCCACATCTCCATGTCCTGCATCGGCACGCCCGCGCGCAGCGCCATGCCAATGCCGTCGCCGGTATTGATGTGCGCATTAGTGGTGTTCGCGTAGATCCGGCCCGCGCCGCCGGTGGCAAGAACGGTCGCCCGCGACTTGACGAACACGACCTCGCCGGTCTCGATGCAGATGGCGATCACGCCAACCACGACACCGTCCTGGTTCGTGACGAGATCAACGGCGAACCACTCCGACAGGAACACCGTTCCGGCGCGGATATTCCCCTGGTACAGCGTGTGCAGCAGGGCATGTCCGGTCCGGTCCGCCGCCGCGCACGTGCGCGATGCCTGGCCACCCCTGCCAAAGTCCTTCGACTGGCCGCCGAACGGCCGCTGGTAGATGCGGCCGTCCTCGTTGCGCGAGAACGGCAGGCCCATGTGTTCCAATTCGTAGACGGCCTGCGGACCCGTGGAGCACATGAACTCGATGGCGTCCTGGTCGCCGATATAGTCCGACCCCTTGACCGTGTCATACATGTGCCAGCGCCAGTCGTCGTCGGGATCCTCGCTGCCGATGGCGCAGGTGATGCCGCCCTGGGCGGAGACGGTGTGCGAACGCGTCGGAAACACCTTGGACAGCACGGCCGTATTGAAGCCCGATTGCGCAAGCTGCAGACCGGCGCGCATACCGGCGCCGCCGCCACCGATGATGACGCCGTCGAACTCCATTACCCGCAGGCCGGTCACGCCAGCCTCCAGATCACCGAGATCGCCCAGGCCGCATATACCAGCAGTACGATGCCGACGCCCGCCTGGTAGGCCAGGCGAACGCCTGTTGCGATGCGGCCGAAGTAATGCGGACGCAGGTAATCCGTGCCCACAGTCCACATGCCGATCCACGTGTGCAAAACGAGCGCCGCGACGGCGAGGGAAGCAAAGGCCAACATTACGGGCGTGCCGAGGTATCCCACCAGTTCCGCATGTCCCGCGCCCGGGTTGACGGCGAACCAGCCTCCGACACAGAGGGCGAACAGGCCCAGGATCACCGCCGACACGCGCTGCACGATAAAATCGACAAGCCCTCGGCGGCCAGGACTCTCGGCATTCGCTACCACAGCCACGCTCCGAGTCCGACCGCCGCAAGCGCGGCCAGGACGAGCACGGCCCAGGAACTCCTGCGGCCCGCTTCGAGCGAATCGCCCAGGTGGAAGTCGAGCAACAGGTGGCGGACACCGGCCAGCAGGTGGTAGCTCAGCGCCACCAGCACCGCCCACAGGGCAGCCTTCCCAGGCAGCGTTTCGAGCAGCGACTGCACCTCGGCAAAACCGGATTCGGACCCGAGCGCCCTGTCGAGCAGCCAGATCAGGTATGCCGAACCGACAAACAGCAACGCGCCCGAGATACGGTGCGTGATCGACGCGACTGCCGTTACCGGGAGAAAACTCGTCGGCGACAGATCGATGGGGCGATCAGCCGAAGCCCGCGCCATGGGGTCTCCGCTCTGTCTGAATGGAAAGCGAGTCTAGCAGCCAGTCGGCTCGCCCCTCTAGCGTCAAAGCCGATACACCCTGGCCGCGGTGCCGTAGAACATCTCCTGTTTCTCGTCCTCGCTGAAGTCCGCCACGATCTTTTTCATCCCGTTCCACATCACGTGGTAAGAGATGGACATCCTGTCCACCGGAAAGTTGCTCTCGAACATGCACCGCGACGGCCCGAAGCAATCGATGGTGTGCAGGTAGTACCGTTTCTGCGCCTCCACGAACTCGTCCGAGGTCGGCGGCATCTCCCGCGTGTCCCAGCCGAAGCCGTTGTCCGGCATCGCGAGGCCACCGAGCTTGGCGATCACGTTGGGACACTCCGCGATCGCGGCGATATCGTCCTTCCACCCCCGGAAGATCTCTTCCTGCTTCCCCGCGTAGTGGCCGACGCCCAGGGGCGTACCGAAGTGATCGAGGATCATCGTCGTTTCGGGAACGGCCCGGGCGAGGGCGAGGTAGTCCCGGTTCTGGTGAAAGAAGTGCCACGTGTCGTAGGTGTAGCCGAGCTGCCCCAGCCTGCGCATCCCGCTACGGAAATCGTCCTGGCCGTAAGGACACGGCCGCCCTCTTCCGGGATTGGTGAGCGTGCCCGTAGTGTCGTTTGGGCCCGCATGGCGGATGCCGCGAAACAGCCCTCGGCCGGCTTCCTCGTGCGCCGCCAGCACCTCTTCGACGCCTTCGGCAAGCCGCAGGTCGGCGTGACTCACGATACCGGCGATGGTCGCCTTTCCCTCCTTCGCGGCGCTTTCTTCCGCGATGCGGGCCACGAACTCGGTCTCGCCCACGGGCTTGAGGTGTTCCGGCCCAGCCTCCCGGTAACCCGAACGGCACTCGATGAACACGGTCTTCTCGATGTAGTGCCCCGATTCGGTATCGCACCACAGATCGTCCAGCATGTAAGGGCCCAACCTCCGCGGCGTGTCCCATAGATGATGATGCGGATCAACAATCGGCCGACCGGGGTCGATTGGTTCCTCCTCGACCGCGGCGTACCACTCCTCACTATGCGGCGTGGGCATACGTTCCTCCCCCATGTCCTGCTCCTGGTCCGCAGGTATTGTCGCTCAATCCCAATTGGCAGTCCCGGCTGCGCCATACCGCCGGCCGTCGTGTGTCCAACGGAGTATTCGTGTGTCCGGAGGCGGTTCGTGCGTGTGTCCGGAGGCGGTTCGATGTTGTCGTGTGTCCGGAGGCGGTTCGTGTGTCCGGAGGCGGTTAGCTCGATGTTGTCGTCGTGTGTCCGCAATGTTGTCGTGTGTCCGGAGGCGGTTCGTGTGTCCGGAGGCGGTTAGCTCGAGGACGACGCCGCCGCGCGGGCCATGCACTCGGCCATCCGCGCGCTCAACGGCAACGACTTCGTGCGCGCGGCCAAGACACTTAACAGGATGATCCGCCGCCGGCCGGATCGGGCGGAAGCGTGGAACAAGCCCCCGACCCTGCGCTTCCTTGATGCCCCACTGCCGTCGCCTTTGGCGCCGTCTGTGGCCCGGCCCAACTCGTCGACCATGGAACAGCCGCCCCCCGGTCGCTTACGCTCCCGAAGACGTTTGTTCCATGCCAGTACCCGACGCCGAGAGCCTGAGTGACATCATTGACACCCTGCAGCGCGAACCGCAGCACTTCGGGGCACTGAGCGGGTTTGACCAGATCTGCCTGCAGCAGCGGCGACATGAAATCGGCCCTGCTCGCGTCCGAGCGCGTCCTGACATTGAACCCATGCGCCAAGGAACTGGTGCAAGATATTGAAAAAATGCGAAAAAATGTGACGACCACTGTCCATTGAGCACGTCATCGCCCTTGGCCATCCGCCGGTAATGGCATCGCTCGAATTCCGGGCCGTTTCGGGTGGGCATCACCCCGGCCGGGTTTGACAATCCAACGCGGCTGCCGAGACAATGACCGGCTCACTGGGGCACAGGTTCCACCCCCGGAGGACGCAACAACTATGGGAGAACGGATGGCGAGCCTGACTGTCGACTCGAGGGTTCCGATCGAGCTACCAGTGCACGCGGCAAGCGTCGGCCCCGACGTGATCGACGTAAGCGGACTCACCAGCCAGGGATATTTCACATACGATCCCGGTTTCGTCTCCACGGCTTCCTGCAACTCCAACATCACCTATATCGACGGCGACGAGGGGATCCTCCTGCATTGCGGATACCCCATTGAACAACTCGCCGAACACTCGGATTTCCTGGAACTGTGCTACCTGCTGCTGAACGGCGAACTACCCTCGGCCGCCGAAAAGGATGCTTTCGTTAGTGCCATCAGGCATCACCGCAAGGTGGACGACCAACTCCTCAACTTCTACAACGGATTTCGCCGGGACGCACACCCCATGGCGATCATGTGTGGCGTGGTCGGGGCGCTAGCGGGCTACTACCACAACTCCCTGGACATCACGGAGGCCTCCGACCGGCAGGTCACGGCGCATCGCCTGATCGCGAAGATGCCCATCCTGGCGGCCATGAGCTACCGGCACACGCTGGGGCTACCGTTTATTCCTCCGCGAGACGACCTCGGCTACGCGGAGAACTTCCTGCACATGATGTTCGCGTCCTCCGATGGAGACTACGAAGTCAACCCGGTCCTCGCGCGCGCATTCGACCGCATCTTCCTGCTCCACGCCGATCACGAGCAGAACGCCTCGACCTCGACGGTGCGCCTCGCCGGCTCCACGGGAGCCAATCCCTACGCCTGTATCGCCGCGGGCATCGCGGCCCTGTGGGGACCTGCCCACGGCGGCGCCAACGAAGCGGTGCTCAACATGCTCGCGGAGATCGGGACACCGGGCAATATCGACAAGTACGTCAAGCGGGCAAAGGATCCGGACGACCCGTTTCGGATCATGGGATTCGGGCATCGGGTGTACAAGAACTACGATCCCCGCGCCCGGGTCATGCAACAGACCTGCCGTGAGGTGCTAGACGAACTCGGCGTCGAAAACGACCCGACCCTGCAGATGGCGCAGCGCCTGGAGAAGATCGCGCTGGAGGACGAATATTTCGTCGACCGGCGGCTATATCCGAACGTGGACTTCTATTCGGGCATCATTCTGCGGGCGATGGGAATTCCGGAGGACATGTTCACCGTCATCTTCGCCACGGGCCGCACTCCGGGCTGGATCGCGCACTGGTGCGAGATGGTCGCCGTGCCATACAAGATCGGGCGTCCGAGGCAACTCTACACCGGCGCCTCGCGCAGGGACTTCGTTCCGATCGAACAGCGCTGACCCAACGCGGCACTAGGTGCCGTCGACGCGCCGCAGGCGTTCTACCAGGCTCGACGTATCCCAGCGCTCGCCGCCGAGCGCCTCCACCTCCGCGTAGAACTGATCCACCAGCGCGGCCACCGGCAATCGCGCACCGAACTTGCGCGCCGCGGCGAGGGTCATGTCTAGATCCTTGCGCATCCACTTGACCGCAAAACCGAAGTCGAACTCCCGCTTCGCCATGGTCCCTGCGCGATTGTCCATCTGCCAGCACTGCGCCGCTCCCTGGGATATGACGCTGATCACCTGGCCGACGTCGAGTCCCGCCTTTTCGGCGAAGTGCATGCCTTCCGAAATGCCCTCGATAATTCCCGCGAGGCACAACTGGTTGACCATCTTCGTGAGCTGGCCCGACCCGACATCGCCCATCAGCGTGACAGCGCGCCCATAGTGCTGCATGACAGGCTGCGCACCGGCAAACGTATCGGCCTTGCCGCCGACCATGATGGTGAGTTGGCCGTTCTCCGCACCCGCCTGGCCACCGCTCACTGGCGCATCGAGAAACCCGGCGCCCCGCTCCGCCGCCTCGCCCGAGAGTTCAGCGGCGAGATCCGCAGACGCAGTCGTGTGGTCCACCACGATCGCGCCTTGTTTCACTCCCGCCAGCACCCCGTCATCGCCGAGCGCGACGCTCCTGACGTCGTCGTCGTTACCGACGCACATGAACACGATGTCTGCGTCCTCTGCCGCTTCCCGGGGCGTCGGCGCTGACCCTCCGCCGTGGTCCTGCACCCACGAATCGGCACGCGCAGTCGTCCGGTTGTAAACCCGAACGTCGTGTCCCGCGGCAGCGAGATGGCCAGCCATCGGGTAACCCATGATGCCCAAGCCCACGAATGCCAGTTTCTTTTTGTTACTCATTAGTGATCTGCCTGCCAATCCCTCATTCACCTTACCGCAAAACCGCGGAACCCACCGCACAGGCGCACGTAGTGGATTCTCTCCGGGGCCAGTCATGGGGGTCGAACCGACCATCGAACGCGCCCTGGCGGACGACCCGCGCGCCGTATGACCTTGCATGACCTGCGGGCACACGACCGTGCATCACCTGCGTGCATCATCACCTGCGGACACACATCATCACCTGCGGACACACGACCCGCATCATCACCTGCGGACACACGACCCGCGGCCGACCATGAGACTCCGGCCTGCGGACACACGACCGACTCCGGCCTGCGGACACACGACCCGCGGTCCTCCTTGCGGACAGACATTTCATATGACCCGCCGGACACACAACTAGCGGACAGGCAATTCACGTCCGACCCGCAGACACACAACCCGCGGACAGACATTTCAAAAACGTAATGCCGCATCGCCTTCGATTCGTGTAATCTCCCACTTGGGGACCCAGAGGGGCGCTTTACCTCGACTGTATGTATTGGCTTCTGGCCACGTTCTTCCTGCTGGCACTGGCCTTCTCCTTCTTCTGCTCGCTTTGGGAGGCGGTGCTGCTAAGCATTCAACCCAGCCATGCGAAGCTCGAATCCCAGCAGGGCACCCTCACCGGAAAGTACCTTGAGGACTTCAAGGCCAATATCGACCGGCCTTTGGCGGCGATTCTGACGCTCAACACCATCGCCCATACCGTCGGCGCCCTTGGCGTTGGTGGAGAAGCCGCCACGATATGGGGCCAGGCGAGTCCCTGGATCACGAGGGTCGCGGTTCCGGTTGTGATGACCATCGCGATACTGGTGTTTTCCGAGATCGTGCCGAAGACCATAGGTGCGCTGTACTGGCGGCGCCTGGTGACGTTCACGGTCCACTCGGTGCGCATCCTGACCATCGTGCTGACGCCCTTCGTGTGGCTGAGCCAGCACATTACGCGCGGGTTGAAGAGCGAGTCGACGCAACCCGTATTGACCCGCACGGACCTGCTGGCGATGGCGGAGCTCGGAGCGGAGGAAGGCGTCTTCGAGGCCGAGGAAAGCGAGATGATCGGCCACCTGATCCGGTTCCAGTCCATCCAGGCGCGCGATGTCATGACGCCTCGCACGGTCGTCGCGCTGGCGTCCGAGACCGAGACCATCGCCGAGTACTACGGCAATGCCAAGCGGCAGCGGTTCTCGCGGATCCCACTGTACAACGACTCGATAGACCACATCACCGGCTACGTGTTGAAGGACGACGTGCTCTCCGCCCTCGTGGACGGGCGCGGCGACGACCCCCTGGCGAACCTGCGCCGCGAGATCGTCGCCGTCGACGAGTCCTACGCCATCACGGACCTGTTCACGACCCTGCGGTCGCGCCGGGAGCACCTGGCCGTGGTGATGGACGACTTCGGCGGCATGGCGGGCATCGTCACGATGGAGGACGTCATCGAGACACTCATCGGCCTTGAGATCGTGGACGAAACGGACGCAACGACGGACATGCGGGAGCTGGCGCAGCGCCACCGGGTTCGACGGGCGAGAGCGCTCGGCACGCTGGACGGGCCGACCGATCAGCCCGCCAAGTAACTTCCTCAGTCCGACCGCAATCACAAACTGACCACCGTACGCACTGCATCGGGGCGTGCATCGACGTTCGGGACACACACCTTCGACGTTCGGGACACACACGGCGTTCGGGACACACACCTCGTCTTTTTCGGACACACGTCCCTGACCCTTGTCTTGGAAAGGCCACCGGATTGCGTTAGTCCACGGGGATGCGGAGGAGATCCCACACCAGTGGCAGCAGAATCCACAGTCCCACGACGTCGATCGACTACACACTTTCGCGAACCAAGCCATCGACGCCGCGACATTGATCCGGCCACACTTCCTCCATGGCGACCCCTCGATACATGCTCGTCGACAACCAGCATCCCTGCGACTACCACATCGCCTCCCGCTGCGTCCGTGGCGCATGGCTCTGCGGCCGCGACAAGCGCTCCGGCAAGGACTATTCGCACCGCCGCCGATGGCTCATCGAGCGGCTTCTCATGCTTGCTCGGTGCTTCGCCGTCGAAATCTACGCCTACGCCGTCATGAGCAACCACTTCCACATCGTGCTGCACTACGATCCCAATGCCTGCCTTGCCTGGAGCGACGACGAGGTCGCCAATCGATGGATAAAGGCCTTCCCGCCGAGAACCCGACCCCGCCAAGACCCGGACGTCGCCAAAGCAGAATTACGCGCAACACTACTCGGCGACCCTGCCCGACTCGACCGCGCCCGCCGCACCCTCGGCTCGCTATCCCACTTCATGAAGCACCTGCGCATCGCGGCGTAGTCCCGCGTGCAACTGCGTTCGATAACTCATTGTTTTATCATCTGTTATTCGAATAGAGTCAACCGAAAGCGCCGCCTTCAAGTCCGGACCGTTACAACGTTTTTGCAACTTTTTGCGATTGCGTTCCGACCATGCGTCTCCGCGAGTCCTTGAGCAACCGCCTGCGCCGGACGCCACCTTGGAACAAGACCGCTCGGGCGGTAACCCGCTCCGACCGTCCAACCGCGCTCATTGGTTCCGGCCGCGAATCATCGCCGCGACGACAACCGCATATCCCCTGACCGGACCTGGCGCTCTGGCAACCGCGGGACGCGATCCTCCTCTCGCGATTCGACTGCGACCGCGCTTGGCCGCGCGAAAGCAAGCGGGCGGCGGCTTCCCGCGATGGCGGAAGAAGCCCCCGCGCCGTCAGAGTATCCAGAGCCAGAACACAAGGACGGTGGGCACGATTCCGAGAAGCGACGGGCCGACGCCGTATTTCAGGACCATCCACCACGTGCGCTCCATCCGGAAGTTCTCGGACACCTGTTCGTACCGTTCAAACATCGCGCGCCTCCTGTCGGGCCGATCCGGTCGAGGGCCACCGGGACCGCTCCGGATCGTATCGTAGGCGTCCCGCGGCAGGATCTGACGACCCTCCCCGAAGGAGGGCCGCCCGAGGCGGGACTACAGGAACGCGAACGCGGTCGCAATCGCCACCAGCGCGCTGACGCCGACAAGGGCGCCGAGTTTCACGATCACCCACCACCAACGGTCGATGCGCAGCCCCCCTTCGAGGGTTTCCTTGGTTCCCACATGGTCACTCCTCCTCAGGTTCCGCCGCGGTTCCCGGAGCGCGGCGGGGCGCGGCGGTCCGCCAGGGCGATCCCGCACAGGTCGTCCAGCAGGTGCATCGCCAGCGCCTCCACGGTCCACCGCCAGCCGTCGCCGGACGGCTCCTCGTTGAAGCGCTCCAGCGCCGCCCGCAGCGCCGCCGGCTCGACCTTCCCGCCGCCGTACAGCACCAGCGCGTGCGGCACGCCGTACTCGCCGTCGTCCACCGACGCCCACTCCGCCCGCAGCGCCGCGTCGCCGGCCTCTTCGCCCAGCTCCATTTCGACGGCGAACGCGCGGCTGTCGCCGCCCATGGCCAGATCGTCGAGGATCCTCATGTCTTCCCCGGGGTCGAATCGCTCCGCGCCAAGCGCGCCGCCGGCACCGCCCCGGTGCCGGGCCATGCTTGAACCGCACAGATCGTGAAGTACCCCCGCCTATTCGCCGGAGCGGAGAGAGCGACTCCCCGCCGGGTTCGGCTGTTCTATTCGACAGGTAACCCGGCGCAGCGGGCGCATCTGTCGGTTCAAGCGCAATCGAACGTAGCGGCGGGCGGCGGCCAAGTCAACAGCCGCCGGCGGGGAACTCCGCCGCGACGCCTCACGCGCCCAGATACGTCCGCGAGATCTCCCGCCTCGAGTGCCCGAGCTCGGCCGCGACCGCGAGCCGGGCGGCCCGGTCGATGCGCCGCCGCGCTCCGGCCAGTCCGCTCCCGGACGGACCGCCCGCGGCCAGCGCCTTCCAGCCCGTCAGATCCTCGTACCTGTCGAGCGCATACGCGTGCCGCAGGCCATGCATGCGGTCGAGCCCCGCCGCCCGGGTCTGGTCCTCATAGATCTTCTTCTGCTCGGCGTAGTTGCGCGCGGACGGGATCAGCGCGCCGCCGCCCGCCAGCTCCCGCGCCTCGTCGAGCAGACGGCGCTGGGCGTCCGTCAGCACCGGCACCTCGCGCGGCCGGCCGCCCTTGGCGGTCGAGCCCCTGACGACGATCCGGTCGCCGCGATCCGCGCGCCGCGGAGAGAACTTGATCGCCTCCTCGCGGCGCAGCCCGAACGCCGCCTGCAGGCGCAGCGCCATCCTCGCGTGCGCGTCCGCGACGCGCGCCAGCTTTTCGGGATCCAGGTCGCGGCGCTTCGCGCCGTCGGAGACGTGGCTGCGCGGCAGGACGCCGTAGTCGGCGTTCGCCTTCACCAGGTTCGCCTTGCCGACCCGCTCGGCCCACCAGCGCAGGTGCGCCATGCGGTTCATGATGGTGGCGTCCGAGACGCCCCCGGCGCGCCAACGGCGCACCAGCGCCTCGACATGTTTGCCCTTGAGCCCCTTCGCCCGCAAGCCGCGGTAGCCCGCCTCGTGCAGCGCGTCCGCCATCCGCGCCAGCGCATAGGAGCGGTCCCGGCGCGTCGCGTGCGAGCCGTCGTCCCCGGCGCGCCGCTGGAGCTGGAGCAGATCCCAGTTCAGGTCGCGCACCGCCGGCCGATCCCGTAGCTCGCGTTGTCCTTGCGCACGATGCCGGGCTTGCCGATCTTCTTCGCGAGCCAGCGCACGTGCGCCAGGCGGTTCTTGACCGTGCCGTCCGACAGGCCCTGGCGCCGCCACTCCGCGACCAGCGCGTCGACGTGCCGGCCCTTGAAGCCGCGCGCCTTCAGGCCCCGGTAGCCGAGGCCGTGCAGCGTCTCCGCCGCCTGCGCCAGGACGTGGCGCCGGGCGCGGCGCGTGGCGTGCGATCCCCGCCGGTCGTCCCCCAGCAGCCGCAGCAGATCGAAGTGCAGTTGGCGCATCGCTCCGAAGCTAGAGAGGGCGTCCGCCGGCGTCAACGACGCCGTTCTTACCGAAACGGTAAGCGCGCCCGCCGCAGCCATCGCCGCGGCGCGGGTTGATCGGGGGAGGTTTCGATGCGGGAGGCGCCCCTCCCCGGGAGGGAAGCCGCTGCCCCGTCAGAGTATCCAGAGCCAGAACACGATGACGGTGGGCACGATCCCGAGCAGCGACAGGCCGACGCCGTACTTCAACAGCACCCACCAGTCCCGCTCCACCCGGATGTTCTCGGTCACGTTGACGTATCGCTCGAACATCGCGCACCTCCTGTCAAACCGGTCGACTCCAGAGCGACCAGGGCCGCGGCCGTCGCGGCGATGGCCGTATCCTAGCTCGTTGCGCACGGGCGTGGCCATGTCCAGACCGCCCCTGGCGCACTGCGCGCGGAGGCGGGTTCAAGGGATTCGGGGATCGGGCCGCTTCGGCCGCGCCCCGCGGCCGCGATCGCGGCCCGGAGCGAAGCGTGGTTCGTTTAGTTCTAATGGGCGACCCGGCACCCGTCGGGGTGTCCGGACCCCGCACTCTCGTGCGGCAATGCCCGTCGACGCGTATTCCCTCGCCGTCTCCTGCGGCGGCCGCGGCGTGTCTCGCGACATCTGGCCCGCCAGCCTTGTTCGGCACGCGCCGCGCCGCGCGCTGCCCGTCCTTCGGGCACGACGGGTTTCCCCGTCCCGCGCGATGCGTCGCACCACGATCCATCCGCCGCCACGCCGGTTTCCCGGCAGTGCGCGTTTCCGCGCCTTGCGGCTTCCTGGCCGTTGGTGGTATCGCCCCCATCCGCGCGCTACCGCGGATGTGGCGGACCGTGCCTTGCGATGCGTCGACCGCCTACGCTGCAGCGTTGCAGCATGGCACTGGGTCGTCACCCTAGGTCGGGTGACGCCATCACGCCGGGCTCTTTCGTCCCGGCACGTCGCCTGTAGCGACAACGTGACGCGGGGCACTCTAGCACCGCGTCACCACGCCGGCACCAACTTTTTTCTTACCGAAACGCTTGCCGCCGGTGGCCCGGAGGCCGATTCAGCGCCCCGTCACTACCGGAACGCCGCCACGACCGTCGGCGCCGGGCAGCCTCGCTGCAGTGTCCTGCGACAATCGGAGTAGTGACGGGGCGTATAGCCCCACCGTTGAGGGGCGCGCCGCGGGCGCACCACGATCTTTCAATCCGCGCCCGCCAGGGGCGCGACGGCCACGCCTGCCAAAGGACGACCGATTATCCCAGTTTCAATCCGCGCGCCCGCGAGGGGCGCGACCCGACATCGTGCACGATTGGCCAAACTCTCGTCTGTTCCAGTTTCTCGGACCGGACCTTCGGAGGGTCCATCCGGGGGGCCTCTGCGGCGATGAGCCGCTTCCGCTGGGCACCTGCCTACGCCACCGCGCCTTATTCGCTGCCTGCGACTGGTGTCGTATTCTTGTACTGTCGGGCAATGTCGGCCAACTGGTCGCTGCCCGCGTACTGCCGTCCATCGGTGCTGATCCCGCCCCCTGAAGCAAATTCCCACTCCAACCCGCTGGGCAGCAGTTGCCGCCCGTCGCGTTGATCCTGGCAATGAACGCCTGCGCGTCGTCCCAACTAACCGTCTCGACCGGGCATTGCGGGCTCCAACTCATACTGAAGTCCCAGGCGCACCGTGCGGGGCTGCTGGAACCGCGTCGGCAGACCGAAAGTCGGCGAAGCTTGGCCGGATGCCGTGTCGGCGCGTTCGTCGACTTCGGTTTCGGCTTCCCCGTCAAAGACGTTAAAGATGTCCAACCGAGCCTCCAGCGTGCCTCGACCCAGGTCGCTGGCGTACTTGAGGCCCACATCGAGCCGGAACGTATCGCTGGTCGTCCCCAATGTACCGCGCGGAACGAACCGCCCCTGGTTATAGAACGACGCCGCTCCGTATTGCGCCGCGTACGGATCGGTGGGATGAATGCCAAAGGCATTACGCGGTCGGCCACTTACGTACTGGAACGCCGCGCTGGCTTGCCACGAGGCGGCAAAACCCCAAGCACCCCAGAGCTTCAATTGGTGACGGCGGTCGTTCGGTAGGTTGCCGTTCGCGCCCTCCACCAGCCCGGCGAAATCGTTACTGCGTCGTGATGCCGGCGTCGTCCTGCCCGTTGTCGCTTCGCACCATACCTTCGTAGTTCCCGTAGCTGTGCGACAACGTGTAGAGACCCTTGAAGCAAAAGACGCCGTCCCACCGCCTCTCCAGGCCTAGCGTCAGGGCGTGGTAGCGACGCTTCACAGCGGCCATCCCGATGTCCTCGGCCGAAAGGTTCAACTCGTCCAGGACAGAGTTCCCATCCACGTCGTAGAACGTGGGAACGGCACGTCCCGGATTCGCAAGCACGTAGTGGAACGCGCCCGGTTCCCCAATAGCCTCGTCGATTGTTATGTCTTCGATTCCACGGCGCAAATCGCGAAATGCATAGGTCGCGCTCGCGACGTACTCACCGGAGATCTGCCGCTCGTAGCCGAAAATGACTTCATCCTGGAACATCGGTTCGATATCGAGATCGATAGTCGTGCGTACATCCTCCACGCTTCCGTCGCCGTACACGGTCGTTTGGTCCGTTCGGTTCCTAACGTTAGTCCCGCCGTCCGCCGAGATTGGAGCGTCGCGCGTGTACCACTCCTGCGTGAACAATTCGGAACCTGCCAACCGAATATTGGTGTTGCTGGCGACAAGCAGGTGGTATCGGCCATAGTTGGCGAAGACCTTCGCCCCTCCTTCGTCGCTGACGTTCCACGCCAAGCCGATCCGGGGGGCATGCTGGTCCGTGATCTTGATGAACGTCTCGCCTTGGGCGTTGCGGTTGTCGAAGCGTTCGTTACGGATTCCGATGCGTAACGTCAGGTCATCGGTGGCGACCCATTCGTCTTCGACGTAGAACGCCGTGGTGATGACCTCGAACTCGCCACCGCCGAAGAACTGCCGGTAGCGCGTCAGTTCGTTCACGCCCTCGGGCACGACGCCGCCATTATTGAGCACGTCGCCGGGTGTCGCCGCGTAGTAGCGGAAATACTCCCCCCGAGTACATCCGCGTGCTGATCGACTTGTTCTTCTCCCGGTCCATCCCGAGGCGCAGCAGGTGGCGGTGGAAACAACGTTCGACGTCTAGACGCGCAACTTGACGTTCATCCCGTCCCGTGTCCGGCACCAGATTCGTCCAGCAGCCTAAGCGCATCAGACCGCCGGCTCGGGAGTCGTATGCTGCGGGGCAGGTACTGTCGGCGGGCGCCTCGCGGCTGAGATCGTACCTGCTCGTACCCCACAGCGCGGACACAGTAAGTCCCTCCCCGAAAAAGCCCGTGTACTTGAGGATGTGGTTGCCGCCGCCGCGCTTTATCAAAGTGTCGCCCACGTTCGTGCCAATCACGTTGCTAGCTTCGTCCCATTCGAAGGTGGTCCGCATTATCGCGCGCTGGTCCGAGAAGCCGGTGTATTCCAACTGGTGGCTGTAGGAGATCAGCCAGTCGAGTTTGAGACCCCAGAAACCGCCATCGTCAATGTCGTTCAGCAGTTCGCTACCGCCGGTGTAGTTGTCCTCGGCGACGTCGCGTAGGTTGTAGATCGCATAGGCAAACAGCCGGTCGCGAACGACGGGGCCGCGCGCGGACACGAACCCTTCGAACTCGTCCTTGCGGTCGAATTCGTAGACGGAGTCGTACTCTCTAGGGTTGCTCGGGTCCGGGACGTTCGGCGCCTTTCCGCGCAAATCGTCGGGCGTGTAGCTTGCCCCGACGGAGAACTTCCATTCGTTCGTCCCGCGCTTGGTGACGGCGTTCACCACGCCGCCGGTAGACCTTCCGAACTCCGCGCCGTAGCCCCCGGTCTTGATCTGGAACTGGTCGTAGAACTCGAATGGAACCGTGCTGCCCCCGGGCCGTTTCGGAAATTGGTGACGTTCATGCCAGGCGATGTCGCCGTACACCGCTCCTGGGCCCATCAACGCGATCGCGTTCGCATCGCGCCCAATGTCCATGGCCGTGACGATAGTCGTGGTCTCAGACTGCCGGACATCCACCGGCGGTAGGGCTTGGGCAGTGACCACGACTTCCTCGATGGAGCCGGGATTCGTCGAGGCGGATGTCGCAGACGGTGCCTTCGCCGATGTTGACCTCGGCGAGCAGCGGTTTGCTGCCCGATCCGTCCACCACCACCGTGACTTCGTAGCGCCCCACGGCTAGCGCCGAGAACCGGTATCGACCGTCGCTTCCCGTCACTGTCGTACGGCTCACGGAGGTATCGACGTTACGCACCGTAACGGAAACCCCCGGCAGCGATTCAGAATCAGAAGCTACTTCGCCAAGGATGTACCCGACTGTATTGCCCTGCCCGACAGCCGATGTGGCGATTCCGCAAGCGGCGAGCGCGAATGCGCGAAACGCCGCCAGCAACCCGGGCCGTAGGCGCTTTGCGCTCCTCCAGTAATGCTGCCCGCCGCGCAGCCATGCCCCTGAAAAACCCTCCGAAGGCATCACCATCGCCTCCGCCGGACGCCCAGAACTCGACTGAGACTGCCGATCCAGTCATGGCGTTCCGGGCACGGGCAAGCCATCGGACGTACCAGCGCCATGCCGCAGCGTCGCAAAGCTGTCGAAAGGCGCAGGATCAACGCTAATTTCTAGACATGCCCCGCCCGCCTATAGCGAGGTGGAATTGCAGCCCGACGCCACGACCTGACAGTCATGCTCTGAACGATTGCAGATGTTCACCGCCTTGGTCTCCGCCGCCTCCTTTGTCGATTCACCCGCGCTTGTAATCCTACAATACGGTTGAGACGTGCTCTCGCCCGTTGCGATGGCGGCACAATAGCGAAATGAATGATCAAAGCAGTCGGGAGAAGGATCGTCTGGGTGGGCAGCGCTTGTACAGGCTGTTCTCGCGCGGTTTTTTGCTGTCGCCTCCGAGTCCTCGTCAAAAACCAGGCCCCATGAGAAGTGGCATCCCAAGTCAGGTGTATTGAAGGCACCTATGGCCGATGCCCCGTACTTGGGAGCCCCGACCGTTACCTTCACCGATGGCGAGCAGTTGTTCGTCGTGTCCGACTCATCCAACACCGCGTCCACGCAGGCCCCGTAGTAGTAGATGCCCGTCCCCGCCGGGGCCGTCACCTCGATCTCCTCGTCACTACTGTCCGACGCATCGAGCGCATCCACCGGGTCCGTCCCCGCCGCCGTGTCCGACGTCGTCATCGTCGCGTCCGCCGACCGGTAATACCGCAGCGTCGTCGCCGCCGCGGCGCCGTCGCCACTGTTCGTCACCATCGCCGACAGCGTGAATGTCGTGGTGGTGACCGACGTGTCCGAGCTCACCGTCGGCGCGCCGACCACCAGATCCGGCGCCGGCGGCGGCGCCTTCACGCCGACCGCGAGCGAAAGGCAATTGTTCGTGGTGTCGGTTTCGCCAGTCGCAGCATCAACACATCCGCCGTAGTAGTAGCTCCCTGCGGACGGCGCCGTTAGCTCAATCGAGTGGGTGCTAGTCGCAAGGGGGGCAAGCGCGTCAACTGTATCGCTACCCTCTAGCGTATCGGCATCGGTAAGCGTCGTATCCGTGGATCGGTAGTAGCGCAGAGTAACGGCATCCGAGTCCACGCCGCCCACGTTCTGGACAGAAACCGTAAGGGTGAACGCACCGCCAGTAGCGAGGTTCTCGAGATCGTCCCCCGCTATCGATATTGGGAAGACCATCGCCAGGTCCGGAAGGACCGCCGTCGTCGTCACCGTGACCTCCACGGATGCCGAGCAGTTGTTCGCCGTGTCCGACTCGTCTGCAACCGCGTCCACGCAGGCGCCGTAGTAGTAGGTGCCCGCCGCCGACGGCGCCGTCACCTCGATGTCCTCGTCGCTGCTGCCCGACGCGTCGAGCGCCGCCACCGAATCCGTCCCGGCCGCCGTGTCCGATGTCTCGATCGTCGCGTCCGCCGACCGGTAGTAGCGCAGCGTCGTCGCGGCGGCGGCGGCATCGCCGCTGTTGGTCACCGTCGCCGACAGCGTGAATGTCGCGCCGGTCGTCGGCGCGTCCTCGCTGACGGTCGGCGCGCCGACCACCAGGTCCGGCGCCGGGGGCGGCGCCGCCACGGTGACCTCCACGGATGCCGAGCAGTTGTTCGCCGCGTCCGACTCGTCTGCAACCGCGTCCACGCAGGCGCCGTAGTAGTAGGTGCCCGCCGCCGATGGCGCCGTCACCTCGATGTCCTCGTCGCTGCTGCCCGACGCGTCGAGCGCCACCACCGAATCCGTCCCGGCCGCCGTGTCCGATGTCTCGATCGTCGCGTCCGCCGACCGGTAGTAGCGCAGCGTCGTCGCGGCGGCGGCGGCATCGCCGCTGTTGGTCACCGTCGCCGACAGCGTGAACGTCGCGCCGGTCGCCGGCGCGTCTTCGCTGACGGTCGGCGCGCCGACCACCAGGTCCGGCGCCGGCGGCGCCGCCACCGTGACCTCCACCGATGCCGAGCAGTTGTTCGCCGCGTCCGACTCGTCTGCAACCGCGTCGACGCAGGCGCCGTAGTAGTAGGTGCCCGCCGTCGAGGGCGCCGTCACCTCGATGTCCTCGTCGCTGCTGCCCGACGCGTCGAGCGCCGCCACCGAATCCGTCCCGGCCGCCGTGTCCGATATCTCGATCGTCGCGTCCGCCGACCGGTAGTAGCGCAGGGTCGTCGCGTCGGCGGCGGCGCTGCCCCGGTTCGTCACCGTTGCCGAGAACGTGAACGTCGCGTCGGTGACCAGCATGTTCTCGCTCGCCGACGCCCCGCTCACGACCAAGTCCGGCGCGGGCGCCGCGCCCACCGTCACCTTCACAGACGTCGAACAGTTGTTCGCCGTGGAGGACTCGTCCGCGACCGCGTCCACGCACGCGCCGTAGTAGTACACGCCCGTCGCCGACGGCGCCGTCACCTCGATCGACTCGGCGCTGCCGCCCGACGCGGCAAGGCCGTTCACCGCGTCCGCGCCCTGGGCGGTGTCCGATGTCTCGATGGTCGCGTCCGTCGACCGGTAGTAGCGCAGCGTCGTCGCCGGCGCGTCCGCGCCGCCCCGATTTGTCACCGTCGCCGACAGGATGAACGTCGCGCCGGCAACCGGCGCGCCATCGCTCACCGTCGGCGTGCCGACAACAAGGTCCGGCACCGGCGGCAACTGCACCGTCACCTCGACGGCGGCCGAGCAATTGTTCGCCGTGTCCGACTCTCCCGCCACCGCGTCCGCGCAAGCGCCGTAGTAGTACACGCCTGCCGTCGACGGCGCTATCACCTCGATCGACTCGGCGCTGGCGCCCGACGCGGCAAGCATGTCCACCGCGTCCGTGCCCTGGGGCGTGTCCGATGTCTCGATGGTCGCGTCCGCCGAGCGGTAGTAGCGCAGCGTCGTCGCCGGCGCGTCCGCGCCGCCACTGTTAGTCACCATCGCCGACAGCGTGAACGTCGCTCCGGTGACCGGCATGTTCTCGCTCGCCGACGCCCCGCTCACGACCAAGTCCGGCGCGGGCGCCGCGCCCACCGTCACCTTCACAGACGTCGAACAATTGTTCGCCGTGGAGGACTCGTCCGCCACCGCGTCGACGCACGCGCCATAGTAGTACACGCCCGTCGCCGACGGCGCCGTCACCTCGATCGACACTTCGCTGCCGTTCGATGCTTCGAGCGCCGCCACCGCGGCCGTACCCTGGACCGCGTCCGACGCCGTGATGGTCGCGTCGCCCGACCGGAAGTAGCGCAGCGTCGTCGCGGGCGCGGCCCCGCGGCCACTGTTCGTCACCGTCGCCGACAGCGTGAACGTCGCTCCGGCGGCCGGCGCGTTCTCGCTCGCCGACACCGCCCCCACGACCAGGTCCGGCACGGGCACCTGTCTTCCAACCGTCAGGCCGACGGCATCCGAGCAGTTGTTCGACGTATCCGACTCGTTCGCCACCGCGTCCGCGCACGCGCCGTAGTAGTAGGTGCCCGCCGCAGCCGGCACAGGCAGGTTGATCGACTCGCCGCTGCTCGCCGCCACACCGAGCGGCCCCACGGTATCCGTGCCCACCTCCGCGTCCGATGAGGAGATGGTCGGGTCGGTTGACTGGTAGTAGCGCATTGTCGTTGCCGCCGCGCCATCGTTGCCCCGGTTCGTCACCGTCGCCGACAACGTGAACGTCGGTGGGGTGACCGACGGGTCCGACCTCAGCGTCGGCGCGCTTACAACCAGGTCGGGGGCGGGCACCCGCACCGCCACCTCAATGGCGACCGAGCAGTTGTTCGCCGTGTCAGACTCGTCCGCCACCGCGTCCGCGCAGGCGCCGTAGTAGTACGTGCCCGCCGTCGACGGCGCGCTCAGCGTCAGCGACTCCACCCGGGCCGCCGACGCCGCCAGCGCCGCCACCGCGTCCGTTCCCAACTCCGTGTCCGAAGTGGTGATCGCCGCGTCCGCCGAGCGGTAGTAGCGCAGCGTCGTCGCCGGCGACCCGCGCGCGCCCCGGTTGCCCACCGTCGCCGAAAGTTCGAACGACTCTCCCGGCGAGACCTCCGACTCGCTCGCTGACGCCGACACCCAGAGGTCGGGGCGGAGCGCCGCCGTCGCGTCCACCACCTCCGCGCGCGCCGGCGCGCCGGTCGGGCGGCCCCGGCGCGACACGTCCGACAGCTTCCCGTCCGGTCCCGACACCAAGCTCAACAGGTCGATCTCGACGTCCGACTCCAAGACCAGCCGCCAGCTTCCGGTTCCCGTCCCCAGCGCCCCGGTCAGTCCCGGCGAACCGCCCGCCTCGAACGCCGGCGCCGCCAGCGTCCGCGCCGCCCACGGCGACAGCGCCAGCCGCACCGCGCCGCCCGGCGCTCCCGCGTCGTCCGTCCCCGTCACCCGCACCGTGGTCGGCTCGCCGCCCGCGTTCAGCAGCCGAAGCTGGCCGGAATCGCCCAGCAGAAGCGCCTCGTAGCGCATCCCCGAAGACGTTTCCGCGCCGGCTGCGCCCCGAACCGGAGACAGCAATCCGCCGCCCGCCCCCAGATACGACAGAACTTCGATGTCCGAGCCGCTCGAAAGCTCCAGCCACCAGTCGCCCTCGCCCGCGCCCGTACTCCCCGAGAGACCCTTGTCCTCATTGCCCTGCTCCAGGTCCATCGAGCCGAACTCCGAAGAGGAAGCGGCGCCCAGCGACAGCCCCAAGGTCTCGTAGCGCCGCTCCGTCGCGTCGAACGCGTCCACCGACACCTCCGCCGCCTCGGGCCCGCGGTTCACCACGCGGACCAGGCCGAGGCGGCCCAGGCCGTCCGACGCCGAGGGGAACAGCGCCACCCGGTGCACACCGCCGGCGCCCCGCGACATGCCACCGGGCACGCTCCACAGAATCCCCGACCCGTCCAGCAGCAGGTTGGTCGCCCAGGCCGTTCCGCCGTCTGCCGAAAGAACCAGCCGCCACTTGCCTTCGCCGTCGCCCAGCGATCCCGAAAGCCCCGCAGCCGATCCGCTCTCAAGCTCCGCCGCGCCGTAGCCACGGGACTCCCACGCCCCCAGCTCCACCGTCACCGGGCCGCCCGACCCGCCCGCGTCGTCGATCCCGCGCACCGACACCGTCGCCGACTCGCCGCCCGCGTTGGACAGCCGCAGAATGCTGCGCGGCGCGTCCCCGCCGGGGTGGAACAGCGGCAGTTCCACTTCCTCCGCCGACACCAGGACCGCGTCGTGCAGCGCCGTGAGGAATCCGTCCGACCGCGCGTACGCCCGGGCCTCGATGTCTAGCTCGGTGGTCAGCTCCAGCCGCCAGTCGCCCTCGCCGGGGCCCGTCCCCGCCAGGCCCAGCGCGGCGTCCCCCGACTCGAGCGCCTCCATATCGAACTCGACGGCCGCGCGCGGGCCCAGCGCCACCGCGCCGGCTTCCGTGCGCCTGCCCGCGTCGTCCACCGCGGCGATCCGCACCTCGCCCGCGTCCGCCGAGCGGCTCTCGATGCGCACCACGCCGACGTGGCCCTCCGACGACGCCGACGGAACGTAGGGCACCGTGTGGACCTCCTCCGCGGCCCACGCGCACAGGCCGAACAGCGACAACAACCAGAACAGGTGCGGGTGCCGCCAGACCGCGACCAACGCTTCAGTCATGCCTGGCCCACGGCGCTTCACCACCGCGCTTCAAAGCGCCCAATCACGAACCTGCCGTCACCGATACCCCGCCGGTGCCCCATCGAGACCTCGCCTATGAACCTCGCCTTTCGGGCCAGTGACACGTAGCGCAGCCCCGCTGCCGTGCTCCTTCCCCGATTCGACATGCCGAGTTCCGCAAAAGGACGCGCCAGCCCGCCCGGGATTCGGAAACCGACACCGACGGACATATCCCCGCGCACGGCGTTCCGCGCCTTTCGCGACCCGAGCGGCGGCTGCCAGCCATCTTCCAAGCGGCCCATCCCTGCGGGCGCGCCCCGCCGCAACGCCATCGACACCTGCAGTCCGGTCCCGTCGACCCGCGGCAAGTAGGCGGCGGCGACGTTGGCGCCGTGTTCCCTGTAGCTGTCCTCCGTGTGCACCGCCACCGCATGCACCGCCGCCTCGAGACGAACCCGCCTTTGAGGCGCGTTCAGCCGCGCGCCCAGCGCGACCTCCGCCCCCGATCCCTCGATGCCGTCGCCCCAGTCGTGGCGCGCGAACGCCCGGGCCCAACCTATGATTCCGGCCCGCGTGGCGCACACGCCCCGCGCCTCGACACCGAGACGCGCTCGACCCACCGAAACATCGTGATCGCCCACTGGTCCCCCGGCTGTCCCGGTCGTCGCGCGAAGCATGCCCAAGTCCTCCACCAGCGAGACCTCAACGCGGTCACCACCGCGGATCACGTGCCGCCCGCCCAGCGCGCCCATACGCATCGACACGTCCGCCGCAGTCCGCTGGCCCGATTCGCAGCGTTTCACGACCGCCTCGCCGCCGCCCACGCCTGCCGTCCCCCAAAGCCAGCCGCGGCCCATCTGGCGCCCGACATAGGGGTGGACGCTGACCATCTCCGCTTCCAGCACGCCCGCGCCTTCTCCATCCCCGCCGCAGGCGTCCATGGAGCGCATGAACCCATACTCCGCGTCGGCGCGCCCCAGTGCGCCCGCGGCGCCGACCAGCCACCCTCCGATCCGCGTATCCGCCCCCACCTGGAGCGTGGTGAGGGAACCATCCCTGAGGGCCTCTCCCGCATCGAGGCGGCGCGCGCTGCCCCGCCCCCATACCGACCATCGGCCCAGGTCCGACGGAGGATTGGCCGAGAACGCTGACGAGCCGGCCCCCAACAACAGGTTGTCGGGCGCACCGGCGGGGGGCCGTGTCGCCGACCACTTCCGCGCTGGCAAGCTGCGGAGATCGTTCGCCCGACCGTGGGCGAAAACACCCGGCGGACCCCCATCCTCAAACGTGCTCGGCGCGGATGCCGGCGCGTTCGAACTGCCGCCGGACGTCTCCGAATCCACGAACCTGTCGCTGATCGCGTCGACAATGTCGGCCAGCACTAGACCACCCGTGACAGCCAGCCCTCGCTCTATCGCCGCCAGTTCCGCAGGATCGGCAACAACGGTGACTGTCAGTTCGAATGCTGCATCGCTGATCGAGTTGGTCGCCGTCACCATCACCGAAGTCGTGCCCTCGGCGACGGGCATCAATGTCAGGACGGCGCCTTCCAGGCTCGCCCTCGCGACTGTCGGGTCTGGAGCGGCGACCGCGTAGGAGAGGTTCGTGCCGGAAACGTACCGGGACAGGTCGATGCGTGCCGGCGCCCCGCCCACGCACAGCATCGGGTCCTCGGGACGGGTCGCGACCGCGGCCGGCTCCTCGTCGTCGTCGATGATCGTTCCCGCAGCCTCGCCCGCGACGATGACGGCGTTCACCGGCGACGACAGCCTCGCCAGGAACGTCTCCTCGGGCTCGACGATCTCGTCGTCGACGGTGTCGACCGCCACCGAGGCGCTCGACTTGCCCGGCTCGAATGTGAGCTTCCCTGACGCAGGCACGTAGTCCCCGCCCGCAGCCGCCGTGCCGTCTCGCGTGGCATACTCCACGGTCACGGTCCGCGCCGTCGAGCCCGAGAGCTCCACCACGAACCCGACCCTTTCGCCCTCTTCGCCCGAGCCACCGCTGATCCGCAGTTCCGCAAGCGGGTCGTCGTCCTCGATGACGCCGACCACGTCCGCCTTAGCAATCGACGCGTTCACCGCATCCGTCAGCACGACTCTCAGCGTCTCGTCCGGCTCGTCGACCGCATCGTCGACCAGCGGTACGGCGACAACCTGCGCGGGATGTGCCGCTGTGAACCTGAGCACCCCCGACACCGCCTCATAGTCGGCACCCGCTGTTGCCGTGCCGTCCGCCGTGGCATAACGCACCGAAACCTGCGCGGAGTCCGCCACCAGCCCGGTCGCGCTCACGGTGAACTCAAGCGGCCCCGAGCCCTCCGTCGTCCTCGCCGGCGTTATCGTTAGCGACACCTCGTCGTCGCGAATCGTCCCGCGCCCCGGCCAGCGCGGAAGGCGCGCGTTCTGCGCATTGCTCAGCTCTAGCTCGAACCACTCCACCAGCTCCTGGACCGTGTCGTCAATGACGGTCACGTCAACCGTGCTGGTCACCTCGCCCGGCTCGAACATCAGCGTCCCTACGGCAGGATGGTAGTCCGCGCCGGCCGTAGCGGTGCCATCGGTCGTTGCAAAGTCGACAGTCACTGTTTTCCCGCTCTGCCCGTTTAGCGAGACTTCGAAAGACAGGACGCCCGCATCTTCGGCGGCGTCCCCTCCCTCGACCGATAGCCTGACCTCCGGGTCGTTGTCGGCGATCGGAACCACCACAAAGTCGAATTCCAGATCGACCGGAAATTCAGGATCGCCCTTGAGCTCGACCGCAAAGGATTCCTCGTGCTCGTCAATCACATCGTCGATTGTCGTGAAGCTCGAGGGCGAGGACTCGAACTCTCCCGCCATGATGGTCACGGTTCCGGTAGCGCTGACGTAGTCCGCCCCGGCCATCGCCGAAATCGGCCTCGTGCTGTACTGGAACTCGAGATCGTCCTCCGCGGCGAGTGGTTCTCCTTCCGCGTCGACATGGCGCACCGCGATGCGTTGCCGGGCGCCCTCCACCACTGCCATGACGCACCCTACCGTCGCGCCAAGCGGTGGATCTTCCCACTCGCACGCGTCGTCAGCGAACGCGATGGCCGCTCCGTTATCTGGTCCGCCCGCCTTTCCCGAGACGACATGCAGGTAGAAGATGTCACCGGCAACCGGATTGCGCGGCTGTTCGGCAGCGTGGCCGATACTCGCGAGCAACGCCAGGATCCACCCGGTGCCCCTGACACGGCGCCAATTGCGCCCCAACGCGCGTAGCCCGATTCGGACGCAGGGCTCAACCACGGAGCCTCCCGAACGACCGCCCCGAAGGCGCCACGACGGGGTCCAGCTCACGCCGCTCGCCTCGCAGCCGCAGCTACGACCCTTTTCTCCGCACCGAATCCATAGCGGACCAAAGGAACTCCGCAATATTGCTGTACTCCGCCGTGACCAGCGCCGCTCCCGCCCTGCCGTCGTGCCGACGACTCCCAACGAGGCTGCATAAGTCCCGAAACTTGCCAGCCCGCTGGCGACCGCCATCGCGCTCAGACTGCGCGGCCCCGGAACGCCGCCACGCCGAGAATGTCCGCCTCGGCTTCCGCATCCAGCACGCGGTCAGAAACACCTGGCCGCGTCCCGCCCAGCAGCAGGCACCCGTATTCCTCCACGAGCCGCAGTACCTCCACTCGGCCCGCACCGCCATGGCGAAGCGCTACCGCCTGCCCCAGTTTGACCGGCACGTCGGAATCTACCTGCACCTCTCCGTCGCAGACATCCGGAGCCAAGGCGTCTCCCGTTGCGCGCACGACGAACGTCTGCGGACCAAGCTCCAATACCGCCTCAAACGGACGCACGCGAGGCTCACCGCTCACCCCTCCGGGCAGGACATAGGATGGCATTCGCCCGCGTCGACGCGACACGTTCAGTGCAGCCCGACGAGCCAGTCGAGCGGGGCGTCCGATGCGCTCCTTCCCGGCTCGGTCGGCGCAGCCCATCACATCAGGCGGCCCGCTCCGAGGGTACCGGCTCGTTGCCATGTCGAGCCTTTTCTGAGCGTTCTTCGTCGACTCCAACCCTCGTCGCTCCTTCTCCGGCGGCACTGCCTTGCGTTCTCCGTCCTACGCCGGACCATACCGAAACGTATGTGGAATGTGCGTGGATAATCACCATTAGTATTTGGCTATTTCGTGGTTGCAATGGTGCTCTGCACGTTTCCTCAATCTCCGTACAGGCCTCAACAAGTGCTCCAGCATCGCGTCACCACGCCGGCACTAACACTTTCTTACCGAACGCTTGGCGTCACTGGCCTGGGGGCCGGTTCAGCGCCCCGTCACTAACGGATTCCGCGCGCACTCCGTTAAGACACCGCATCGGGAGCACGACGTTTTAGAACCAGTAGCGGGGTAGTGACGGGGCACCTGCTTTGGGATTTTCAACTTTGCGCCGACCAATCGCGCGATGAACTACAGTGTTCAGGCTAGTTCTCTGGACGCTGTGAAGAACTCGTCTACTTGGCCCTCGCCACGCCGGCAGTGCGTCAGTTTGAACTCAGAGGAGGACTTGGATGCGGCTCTGAATGTCAATAGGGCGGCGGCGTAGACCCGTTCCTGTTGAAAGCCTTCCAGAACCCCTCGATCAACACTATCGCCGTCATGGCACCCGTCCATATCACCGCGTCGTCCAGCGGACCTAAGACGCCCGCCCCTATGGCGACGCCCGCAGGCAAGGGCCATCGGTTCCAAGCGATCACGAATGCTGTTCGAATCTTTTCCACAAGGCGAATCACCCTATGCTTTGCGATATCGAAGTGTCAACGTGGACCTTTTTGGCGCCGCTTACACGGCCGTGCGGCAGGATAAAGGACAAGAAGAAAGCGCTGGCATGCAGCGCGGCGTTGACGGCCGCTCTCAAAGCATGTCCATAGGAGGAATAGACTCTTGATTGGAACAGCGCCGCAGATCGTCTTTATCCGATGGCCCTGGTCTCGCCGATGGGTGCCGGTTTGCGACATGCGCCAAATCGACAACCGCGCTAGGCGTCCGAGACGGCTTGAGCTGTCGGCGGCTCCAACTTTGCGAGGCCCCAGACCCTTCGCGCGAGGTCAGCGGAACCCGCTTCGTCGCGAGCGTCGTCGCGGAGTTCGCGCATCAGCGCCTTTCGGTCCTCGAAGCATCTGATTGTCTCCGCTCCGTATTCGAAGGTTGGTGCTGGACGCTTGTCGGGTTTGGTGGCGAACACCAGGCATCCGGTGACCTGCGTCTCTGGCGCCCAGTCGCGGACTCTCGAGACGTTGTGCACGATGCGCCGCAGAGTCTCGCGGAATTCCGCGGAAGGCACCCGGCCGTGTTTCGATTCGATGACCCAGAGCCCGCGCGGCGTTGCCACCAAGTGGTCGATATCGCCGACTTCGGCGACATCGCGCACATGGTGCGCCACGGCGCACGAGGGCCGGGTTAGCCCGTACTCGATGGCCTGCCCGATCTGTTCCTCGGCAAGTGCGCCCTTCTTCATGTCGGACAACCGCCAGCCGCGCTTCAGCTTGTAGATGGCGGCACCTGCGAACACGGCGCCGGGAAACAGCGCCAGCGTCCATTGGGTCCACCGGAAAGGCACGGGGGCGATCCAAAGCGTCAGTGCCGTACCGCCAAGCAAGCCGATTCCCAAGGTACCGAGCAGCGCGGCCTCGATCAGTCGATCGAGCAGCATGTCGCGGAGCCATTCGCCGGGGTTTCTTCTCATGCTTCCTGCGTCAAGGAGCTGTTGGACGACGTGTGACGGGACCGCTGGAGTTGAACCGCGAACCCTTCATTCCAGAACCCGGACGTCTATGACCGACGAGCCCAGCTCGTTCTTCGACTCGCGAAGACGGAAGATGTGTGGCTTCGAACGGACGAGTGCGGAAAGCTGCTTGTGCCCGAAGGTCCGGGGGTCGAAAGCCGGGTCGAGCTTTCGAAGTAGGTCTCCCACGTTTGCGAGGAAGGCCCAACCGTCCTCTCCGGCCGCAGCGGAGACGGCATTGACCACCATCCGTTGCCAGTCCTCCTCGACTGCCGACTGTTCGTCGGGAGTCGCGGCGTCGTCCTCGACGGCCGACTGCCCGTCAGGTGGCGCGGCATCGTCGGCCGTGTCGCCGACCAAGTTGGTGGTGCGCACGAATATCTCGCATGCGTTGACGAAGGACTTCGGGGTGTGGGGTGCGCCGATGCCCATGACGAAGACGCCCTGCTCGCGGATGCGCGTGGCCAGACGCGTGAAGTCGCTGTCGCTGGAGACGATGCAGAATCCGCGGAGCCTTCCAGAGTGCAGGAGGTCCATCGCGTCGATGATCATGGCGCTGTCCGTCGCGTTCTTGCCGGTGGTGTACGCGAACTGCTGCTGCGGATGGAACGCGAATTCGTTGATCGCTCGCGCCCAGCCGCCCATCTGCGGACTGGTGAAGTCGCCGTAGATCCGCCTGACGCTGGTCGTGCCGTATCTGGCCGCTTCGGCCAGCATGGCGTCGATCAACGTCGGCTGTGCGTTGTCGCCGTCGATCAGGACAGCCATGGCACCGTTCGTACCCGCGTCGGCGGAGTGGTCTGGCTTCTTGTTCATTCGGTTTCGTTGTCGTGCCCGGAGCAGTCCGGAATGTTAGCGAACGGCTTGGCGAAATTCTCGGTCGGCCCGCCGCGAAAGGATAGAAAAGATTCGATCGTGCTCCATTCGGGGTCGACGCTGATTCCCGTTGGCATCCCGTCGGGATAGAACAGCCAAGTTCCACGCGCTGCTCAAGGCTGCTGATTCCCTGTCTGTTGAAGAAACGGCCACTGATCGGCGATGTAGCGGCCGACAGCGTCGCGGACGACCCATGCCAGCGACACCTTCCTGGCACGGGCCATGCTCCCCAAGACCTTTTAGTTCTCTTCCTAGAACGTGATCGACGCCCGAACCCGTGGACTCCAGTGGGCGGCTATTGACGGTGCTGGCCATGTGGCCGCGGGTCCCTGACCGTAGCGTGCACCGGACTACACCATGCTGGTGAGCGTTTTGCCGGATCGTGCTCCTGGCGCAATGGTCGACGGGCTATGGGCTGTTCCAAGGTCGCACGACCTTCGGATACTGCCGATGCGTGCAGTTCGCGCGCCACAGCTTGCCGTTGTTCGCCCATGACCCGCTGGAGCTGCCGTTTCTGCGGCTGACGAAGCGTCGCTTCACCGTTTCCAGGCGGTCGTTCTTCCCCTCATGTCGATCCAGCGCGGTGTCGACCCGGGCCCACGCGCGCCGGTCGACGCAGGCCAGAAACAGCCGTCATGCCGCGTGCGCTTCCGCCGCGGTCTCCGCCTGTGCGAACGTCCGGAGCCAGTGGCGCGCGAAGGCTTCCCGCCTGGGCCAGAGTCGAATTCAACGAGGGGCCGCCGACGCATGGCCTTTGAAACAGCTCGCCCGATCTGCCGCGACGTGCATAAACGCCAAGCCACTGACGGTGCTGGCCATGTTGCGGACTACCCAACCTGTCGCGCAAGTCCGAGAGCGTTCGCGTAGCGTTCCATCAGGTCGTTGCGCACGGCCAGCATGTCGGACCTTGCATAGCTTGCCACGACGGAACTGCCGACTCTGTGGCTCAGGCTCATCTCCGCCGCCTCCCAGTTCTCGCCGCGCTCCTGCGCCCACGTCCGGAACGTCGAGCGGAACCCGTGCGGCGACATCGCAACGCCCGCCCGCCGCATCGCTCGGCGGATGGTCGAGTCCGGAATCACGCCGTCTCCGGAGGCCGAGTTGGTAAAGACCACGCCGTGCGACCGCGGCAGTTCGAGCGCACGATGCAGCACCTGCATTGCGGCGTCCGACAGCGGCTCGACGTGGTCCTCCTTGATCTTCGCGTTCGGGCGTCCGGGGATCGTCCACGTCCGCGCATCGAGGTCGATCTCCGTCCACGTCGCCCGCCGCACCTCGCACAGCCGCTTGGCCGTCAGCGCCGTGAACCGGACCGCCAGCTTCACCGCCTCCGCGCAGCCCGAGGCGTCGAGCTTGGCCAGCTCGCCCGCGACCTCCTCGGCAGGCAGGAACCGCGCGTGCGTCGGCGGCGGCACGTCGATCTGCCGCTTCGGCCCGCTCGCCGGGTTCGCCATCTCCCGGTGGCCGCTGTCGATCGCCCACTGGCAGACGCGCTCGATGCACGACAAGGCGAACTTCGCCGCCGAGGGCGTATCGATCATCGCCGAGGCGATCGCCGCCGCCTGCCCCACGGTCACCTCCGCCACCGGCACGGTCCCTATCCGGGGAAGCACGTGCTTGCGCATCGTGTAGTCCCACCGGTAGCGCTGGTTCGACAGCCGGTTGTTCGCCACCGGCGGTGGAAAGCGCTTCCAGCGCAGGTATTCGTCGTTCGCCTGGGCGAACGTCAGCGCGCCGCCCGTCCCATGCCGCGGGTCGAAACCGCCCTTGGCCAGGGCGCGGTTGTTCGTCGCAATGCGCCGGGCGTCCTTCAGCGTCACGTCCGGGTATGCGCCCAGCCCCAGGTCGAGGCGCCTGCCACCTACGCGCACCACCTGCGTCCACGAGCGGGTGCCGCGCTTCTGCACCATGAGGTAGAGTCCGTGCCCGTCGCCGTGACGGCCAGCAGGCAGGTTTGGAATGGCCTTGGCGTTGAGTTTCAGCGCTGCCTCCATGTCGTCGAGCCGAGGCAGTCATCCTACGCCTCCGGTGCCTTCATTACAACAAATCGTTACAACAGTTCGCTCGCGTGCCACTGCGGTCCCGCACGCCCCGGATCGACTCTCTCTTAGTTTTTTGGTAACAAAAATAGCAGTTTACCGGAGCAATAAGCACCGCCATGCGACATGGTGCGGCTTCCCGGATCACGTTGATTGCTTTATGAAGCACCTTAAGCAGCCAATCGCCCGCCGCGCCAACGCCGAAGACGGCTGCGACGGCCATTTCTTCGAACAGCGCTTCTACTCTGGCGCCCTGCTCAGTGAGCAAGCCGTGCTCGCCGCCATGGCATACGTCGATCTGAATCCCGTGCGGGCCAGGTTGGCACGACGCATCGAGCAGTGCTGCGACGCCTCCGTCCGAGACCGCCTGCGCGAAGATAGCGCGGCGGGTCTCGCCGCCTACCTGCAGCCTCTCGCCTCGGGCCTCAAACCGAACGCCGCGACTCGACTCGACGTCACACTCGCCGAGTACCTCGATCTCCTTCGCGACTTGGCCGCGGCCCAGGCAGCACCATCGCCGCAACCGACGGACCGAGTCGCCCGCTGGATCGCACGAACTGCCTCGCTACGCAAGCGGCAGCGCGCATATGGGACCTTTCGATCTCTCCAAAAGTGGACCGAAAAGCGCGGCTTTCAGATGCGCGAGACACCCCTGCCCGCCTGACCCTTCGCTCTGAGGGCCAGCGGCTTCAACGCCGTTCCCGGACGCCATCGGAACATATCTTCACTCCCGAGCCCGGTTTCGGCACCAAACCGAGCTGACTCATCCCCATGCCTTCCCCGTCGACGACGAGTGACCTCGCGCGGTTCTGAACCCTGGTGCCACCGTTCCACCTGCCCCGATTCCGCATGACCCAAGTCGTCGCCATGGTTGTTGTGTGTCCCGAATCCAGCCAACGAGTGACCTCGCGCGGTTCTGAACCCTGGTGCCACCGTTCCAGGCGCCTGTAGACCTGCCCCGATTCCACATGACCAAGTCGTCGCCATGGTTGTTGTGTGTGCCCCGAATCCAGCGTGTGTCCCGAATCCAGCCGTTGTGTGTGTCCCGAATCCAGCCAAGGACGATCCAAATCCAGCCATGGTGGTTATGTGTGTCCCGAATCCAGATAATCGACGGGCCATGTCGCGCAGATCGTTACCCAGTGTCGACGCCGTACTGTCGGACGCGTCCATCGCGCCCGTCATCGCGCATTGGGGACTGCAGGTGGTCAAGGACGCCGTGCGACAGCTCCAGAGGGAAGCCCGCGGAAGCAAGGTTCCCGATTGGGCAACCCGATCGTCGAATTACGCCCCCGCGATAGAAGACTGGATCACCACCCAAGTCGGACATGGGTACCGGAGGGTCTTCAACCTTTCAGGCACGGTGATCCACACCAACCTGGGCCGCTCGGTCCTGAGTCCCGAGGCAATGAATGCGGCAGTAGCGGCGGCCACGGCACCCGTCACGCTGGAGTACGACTTGGGCACCGGCCGGCGCGGCACCCGCGAGGGCATCGTCACGCACAGGCTGAAGCTCCTGACCGGCGCAGAAGCTGCCACTGTAGTCAACAACAACGCTGCCGCCGTGATGCTGGTGCTCAACACCCTGGCGCTCGACCGATCCATTCCGGTATCGCGGGGCGAGTTGATCGAGATCGGCGGCAGCTTCCGCATTCCCGACATCATGGCGCGTTCCGGCAGCCGCCTGGTCGAGGTCGGCACAACGAACCGCACGCATCTCAGCGACTACGAGAACGCGATCGACAACTCCACCGCACTGCTCCTGAAGGTCCATCCGAGCAACTACCACATCGAGGGATTCGCCAAGTCGGTGAGCGAGAAAGAACTCGTCCGCCTCGGCCGGGCGCGTGACCTGCCGGTCTGCATCGATCTCGGCAGCGGCACCCTCCTCGACCTGGAGCGGTTCGGCCTGCCACATGAACCGACGCCCCGCGAGATGATCGCAGCGGGCATCGATCTCGTCACGTTCTCCGGCGACAAACTGCTCGGGGGTGTCCAGGCTGGCATCGTCGTCGGCCGCGCCGACCTCGTGGCAATGCTCGACAGCAACCCAATGAAGCGCGCGCTGCGCGCAGACAAGATCACGCTCGCAATACTCGATGCGACACTGCGCGCATACGAAGATGAATCCACCGTGACCGAGCGCATTCCGCTACTGGCCACATTGACGACGCCGCTTGAGGAACTGGACACACGCGCGACAGCCGTGTCCGGTGCCTTGGTAGATCGCCTCGACGACGCGCTATCCGTCACCGTCGTGGCTTCACTGTGCCAGCTCGGCAGCGGCGCCCTGCCGGGTCAGCACGTACCGAGCCGCGCCGTCGCGATCTCCGGCCCAAGAAAGGCCATCGAGCAACTCTCTACCAAGCTTCGGGGTCTGCCCATCCCCGTCATCTCCCGCCGGCAATCCGGGCGGCTTTGGCTCGACATGCGTTGCGCCGAGCCGCTGGACGAACTGATCGCCTCGCTCAAGACCCTGTCGACGTGATCGTCACGCTCGCGGGTCACGTCGATCACGGCAAGACGGCGGTCGTCCGGGCATTGACCGGCGTCGACACCGACCGCCTCACCGAGGAGCGGCGACGGGGGCTCACCATCGACCTCGGATTCGCATACGCCGACATCGACGGCGTACGTATCGGCTTCGTCGACGTGCCGGGTCACCGCCGCTTCATTCACAACATGGTCGCTGGCGTCGCCCGCAACCAGTACGCGCTCCTCGTCGTCGCCGCCGACGACGGCGTCATGCCGCAGACGGTGGAACACCTGCAGATTCTGAAGCTGCTCGGCCTGCGCCAGGGCATCGTCGCATTGAACAAGATCGACCGCAGCGAGCCTGACCGTATCGCCGCTGTACGCCGCGAAATCCAGGGCCTGACGTCCGACTCGTTTCTGCGCGATGCCGAGATCGTCGAGGTCTCATGCACCGATGGCCGTGGCATCGATACGCTGCGCTCGCATCTGCAACAGGCCGGCGAGACCTACGCGACCACCGTCGAGGACCGGGCATTCCGCCTCGCCGTGGACCGCGTTTTCGCTCTACGGGGGGTCGGCGTTATCGCCACCGGGACAGTGGTGTCGGGCGCGACGCGAACCGATGACCGCCTGGCGATAGCGGCCACCGGCCAACCACTACGCGTACGCGGACTGTTCGTTCAGGACAACCCCGCCGAACGGGCCGCCGAGGGCGATCGCGTCGCGCTGAATGTGACCGGCGCGCGGTTGGATGACCTTGCGAGGGGCGACTGGATCGTCGCCGAGTCCACCGCGGGCACTACAGGACACACAACTGTGGAACTAGAGGTCCTGGGCGACTTTCCGCGCGCGGTGCGTCATTGGGCACCGGTCCACGTCTATGCCGCGACCAGCCACAGCCAGGGAAGAATCAGCCTGCTGGACGCCTCGCCTATCGAACCCGGTGCGAACGCCGCGGCAGACATCGTCCTGACAGAACCAGCGCACGTGAAGGTCGGTGACAGACTCATCCTCCGCGACCAAGACCTCGACCGGACTCTCGGGGGCGGCACGGTCATCGATGTCGAGGCACCACACGGCCGCCGTCGGGCGCCGGATCGTCTCGAACGCATTGGCGCGTTGCGCGGCGCGTCTACGGACAGCGCCCTCGCCGCGCTGGCGCGCCGCGATGCCGTGGATGCGAATACGTTCCGGAACAACTGGAATCTCACAGCGAATGCCATGCGCGAACTCGCGCAGCGATCGGGATTGATGGAGTACGGCAATTACATCGTGTGTCCGGAACTTGCACGCGCAACCCAGCGCGCAGTCGTCGACGCGCTGGCCAAACACCACGAAACGAATCGCGAAAGCGGCGGCATGTCGCTGGAGTCCATAGTCGACACGCTAGGCGCATCGCCAACCATCACCCGCATCGCCATCGAAAACCTGACCGAATCGGGCGAAGTCCGCGCCCAGTCCGGTAGCTACGCGTTGGCCGAACACAGCGCCGAGATCCCGCAAGCCCTGGCAGCCCTGTTCGACCGCATCGAACCGCTCCTCGACTCCGAGCAACCACCGAGCCTAGGCGACATGGCCAAGCGGCTTCGGATGCCGCTGCCCGCACTGGAGCGCGACATGCGCGCCTTGGCCGCCATCGGCCTGTGCCAGCGCGTCAGCCCGAACCGATACTTCTTGAATGCGCGTCTGCGCGCCATGGCCGACATCGCCCTAGGTCTGCAGGAGAGCTTCACGGTACGCCAGTTCCGCGACGCCTCCGGCATGGGTCGCAACGTCGTTATCGAAGTGCTGGAGCACTTCGACCGCAAGCGTTTCACCCGCCGCCAAGGCGACGCCCGCCGCGTCGTGGGCGATCCTGGCCAGGTGCTAGACTGACACGCGGAAGAGCATCGCCTCCGGTGGGGCGCGCGGCCTTCAAAGCCGTTGAGACGCGCAGACGTGTCTGGTGGGTTCGACTCCTACCTCTTCCGCCAACTTCCCTTTTGTCACCACGCCTCAATAACGCTCAAGTGGTACAAAATTACCAATATTAACAATAGGTTATTATTATTTCGGTAAGAAAATCGAGCTTGCATGAAGCCCAACGATACGCTATCGTTCCATCATAAATTGATGGAACGATCGTGGGGTCAAACCCCTTGTCGAAGCTCACCCAAGCGAAGTGCAAAGCGCTAGCCAAACCCGGCTTTCACGGCGACGGCGGCGGCCTCTACCTCGTCGTCAAACCCAGCGGCGCCAAGTCGTGGTGTCATCGGATCACGATCCGCGGCAAGCGCAGGGACCTGGGTCTCGGCAGCTATCCGCACGTCTCGCTCGCCAATGCCCGCGCCGTCGCAGCCGCGAACCGCGCGACGGTTGCCGACGGCGGCGATCCGCTGGCAGACAAACGCCGGGGCAAGGCACCGAGGTTCCGGGACGCCGCCGCACAGGTGCATGAACTGAACCAGCCGCGCTGGCGCAGCGCCAAGCACTCAGCGGATTGGTGGGCAACGCTGGAACGTCACGCGCTCCCCACGCTCGGCGACCTCGCGGTAGACGCAATCTCCCGCCTCGACGTCCTCGACGTGCTGACCCCGATCTGGACCAGCAAGCCCGAAACCGCCCGCCGCGTCCGCCAACGCATCCGGACCGTCATGCAGTGGGCCGTCGCCCGCGGCCACGCGGAGAGCAATCCGGCGGGCGAGGTCATCGACGGCGCACTGCCGAGCATGCCCAAAGTCAAACAGCATCTGCGCGCCCTGCCCTACCCGGACCTACCCGAGGCCTTGTCGGCCATCGCCGAGTCCCGCGCTTCGCTCGCCGCGCGTTCCTGCCTGCGTTTCCTGGTGCTGACGGCGGCGCGATCAGGCACGGCCCGCGGCGCCCGGTGGTCGGAGATCGACACCAAGGCTCGCGAATGGCGCATTCCTGGATCCCGCATGAAGTCCGGGGCGCCGCACCGCGTCCCGCTGGCCGATACGGCCCTGGCCACGCTCCGGGCCGTCGAGTCGTTGAGCGACGACTCCGGCTTGGTATTCCCGTCGCCCCGACGCCCCGGCGAGCCCATGTCGGACATGACGCTCACCAAGGTCCTGCGCGACACGGGATGGGCGGAACGCACAACGGTCCACGGATTCCGGTCGGCTTTCCGCGATTGGGCTGCGGAGCGGACGAACGCCCCCCACGCCGTCATGGAACTCGCGCTGGCGCACACGGTCGGATCCGCGGTCGAGCAGGCCTACGCCCGCTCCGATCTCCTCGAGAAGCGCCGCGACCTCATGGAACAGTGGGCGAGGTTCGCCACCGCAACCCCCGCCACCGCCGAGCAGCTGCATCGCTGAGGATACCCGGCCTCCTGTCTCTCTCCGAACCTCCCGAGTCCGCTACCCCATGCGAAAAGCGCGCGCACAAGCCTCGCGGCGGGCTCTCCCTTAGAATCACTTCCTATCGACCGAAATACGCTGGATCGCCATGGGCCGACTTACAGCCGCCGCAGCGCGCGCAATCACCAAACCAGGCCTTCACGGCGACGGCGCCACGCTTTAACTCAAGGTCTCGAAGACCGGAACCAAGTCCTGGATCCAACGCGTCGTAGTCGACGGCCGCCGTCGCGAACTCGGCCTAGGCTCCTTCCCGACCATCCCGCTCGGCAAGGCGCGGTCGCTCGCGGTGGCGAACCGCAGGGCAATAGCAGACGGACGCGACCCGCTGGCGGAGAAACGCGCCGGCTCCGGACCCTCCCACGACGCTCCCGCAATGGCGGCTTGCGTCAACAACACCTGTCCGTGGTCGGGCAACCCGGTCCAGCCGGACTCTCTGACGACATACGGCGGCAAGGTCGGCTTCTGCAGCCCCGGCTTACGCGACCTGTTCGACGCCGCCATCCGGCACTTCGAGCGGTCGGCGACGTCGACCACCCGCGACTAGACCGTGCGACGCAGTCCCGCCAGGCCCTCCGACAAGTCCAACGCCCGACATCCCGCACGCTGTCCCGCAGGGTCGAGTCCGCCGCGCCGGCGCGCCGGTCAATGCACCATGCGGCTTCCGGGGGGCTGCGGCTCTCCCCGTTCCGTCTCACCCTCCACGCGCGCCCAGACCAACTCGTCGTCGAGCCATCGCCACTCCGTTCCGGCCACGTCCACCGCGACGAATCGGAACTCGCCGCGGTCCACGGGGCTCGGCAGCGTGGTCGGCATCCGTGGCTCGGTCATTCCCCAATGCTCCTCATCACTGCGCTCCGTTCAACCATCCGGGCCGCCGTCGGGCCGGCCTGCCGACGATCCGAATATGACCTCACGTCGCCAGCAGTCGGTCAACCGGAAATCGTCCCGAACCGGCGTGCGATAAAGCACACGGACGTAGTGCGAACCGGCTTACGGACAGTTCGGTTCGCGCCGGGCCTACGACGCCTGTCATCGACGCGTCGTTCAGCCCGAGCCGGATCCGGAGCAACCCAGGTCCCCGTACAGATCGCCGGTCCCGGCTTCGAGCCGCCGCTGGTCGTCTGGACCGAGCGCATGGAAGAAGTCCAGGCCGGTGCGGCGCTCGACCTCGCGCACGCTCAGCGCCTTGTCGGCGTCGCAGTGGGAGGCGTCCCTCGGCGTGTCCTGGCCGAAACCGAACGCCGCCACGCGGATGCCGCCGCCGTCTACGGCGGCGACGATCTTCCAGTACCCGCTAGGCACGACGTGGGCTTCATCGGCCCCCGGCAGCACACCCATGTTGCGCTCGTAGAAGGGTCCCGTCATGACGTGCACCCCCGCCCCGGCCCGGTCCCTTGCCAGGCTGCGCACCGCCTCCTCCAACCCCCTCCACGGACCCTGGTTGAGCGCGCTGCGCTGCGGGGTGATGTTCGACAGGTAGTTCGTGGTCTCCCAGGCGTCCGTGCCCGTGAAGCTGGCCAGCGGCGCCTGGTGGCCGCGATCCGTCCCCAGCGCCGCGTTGGCGCCGCGGTAGTCGTCCGGCTCGAGGGTCTCGTCCCCGGCGAGCGCCGGGTCCGCCTTCCAGCGGCGCTGCGCCGTCCGCCCGATGGAGCCCGCCGTCACCCGGTACGCCACCCAGTCGGCGAACTTAGTCGTGTCGTTGGAGCTCAGCACGTAGATCTCCCGGACCACCACGTCGTTCGTCCGCGGCGCGCCCGCCGGGCAGCCGTGCGGGCACAGTTCCGCATGCAGCTCGCCGGCGAGCCCGCCCGTCGCGAGCGTAGCCGCCAGCGCGAACGCGACCGCTTTGCCGCCCCTCACCATATCCATTCGTACTCCGATTCCATCGCCAACCAATCCCGTTCGCCTCGAGCAGGTGCCCGCCGCGGGCGTCATCCGTTCCCCTTCTGCCCGCCGGATCCCGGGGTCGCAGGGGGCGCGCCTCCGTCCTCGGGCGTCTTGGGCGCCGGCGGCTTGCCGACCACGGCCTCGCCCGCCTGCCGGAGCTTAACGAGGATCGTCTCCGAAGCGAATCCCGAGATGAATCCGATCAGCACGGCCGCCGTCATCGTGTCCGGCTCGAACCCCGCGAACGCGGCGATGGCGATCAGCGGGGCCGACAGCACCTGCATGATCTGGAATACCACGCGCTCGCGGGCCTCGATCGCCGAGATCGCCCGATCCTCGTGCTTTGCGCTCGCCGCGGCTCCGCGCTGTATCTCGGGGACGCGGCGGCTCATGCCGACCGCGCCGCCAAACACCGCGAGCACGACCACGTAGAGCGGCACCACCAGGCCCCGGCTCAGTTCCGCGCGTTCGCGCGCCGTCGCGCCCCGCTCGCGCAGAACGGCGGCCATGTCCCGGGCCGCGTCCCCGCACGCGCTCTGCAGCTCCGCCACCAGCGCCGCCCCGTCCTCTCGCTCCAACGCCTCGAGCTTGGCGCGCACCGCCGACCATCCGTCCGCGGCCGCGCACGCCGACCGCGCAGCTTCGGCCAGCTCCGCCAGGGCGTCCTCGTCGAAGACCCGCTCCCGGCTCGAACGGCTGCCGATGTGGAGCAGCCACTGCTGGTCGGTCAAGTCGTCGTCGCAGCGGGTCAGCTCGCTGCCGTAGCCGTCCTCGGCCACCAGGCAGCCGTCGGCCACGCCGGCCCACGTGTCGCTCGCCGTGAAGAAATCCTTCGGCGCGAAGAACGGGGACAGCGACGCCAGCAGCGCCAACCCGAGGAACAGGTAGGCGTACCGGAATACCGAGCGCAGCTCCTTCGAGACCGCGCCCTTCGTCCCGGGCAGGTCCCGCGTGAAGCAGTGCCCGAAGTGCACCGCGGCGGCCAGCCCGGCGAGCATCGCCAGCACGAACGCCGTGCCGCGCGCCGGCCAGACCAGGACAGCCAAGAGATAGAGCCCCACCCCGGCGACGAACGCCAACAGCAACGCCGAGCCGTGATCGGAGACCCATCTCCACGCCGTTCTCCAGAATCCCATCGCCCTTCCTCCATTCGTCGATGGCGCGCCCGCCGCTTTCCCGATCCCGGTCCGCCGAGGACGCCGATCCGCCTCGTCCCCGATCAGGGGTGAGCGATCCCCTCGGGCCGGGCTGTCGTGCTCCGCACCGAGCCTCGGCGAGCCGAGTCTCGGCCCTGCGGGCTTCCATCCCCATCGCGTGCGCGATCCGCGGTCTGGCGCACCGCATCGACCGGCCAGCGGCCACTGGACGGATACCGCCGAAGCCACCGCCATCATACCGCCCCTGCGCGCCAAACCACGCCGCGTGCGCGTCGTCCGTTTCCACAACCCCGGCTGCCGCGACAAGTTCGACGCCGCCATACGGCACTTCGAGCGTCGTCGACATCGAACGCCCGGCGCAAGGCTCCCAGCGTGGAACTCGCCAGCGTCAGCTCCGCCCAATCGCTTTCGGCACCACGGGCGGCAGCGGCCCCGCGCGATTGCCGTCCTCTCAGGATCCTCCCGACGACGGCGTCACGAAATCGTCGCGCATCCGGTACGCCGACGCCGACCCTCCCGCCACCAGCGCGTCCAGGATGACCAGGATCGCCTTGCGAAGCCGCGCGTCCGTCTTGATCCGATGCGGCTCCGCATAGACGAACGGCCGCAGCACAGTCTCAAGATCGAACGCCACGCCGGAGTCCGACGCGATACGCGCCGCATCGCCGTTCTCCAACAAGCGCCCCACCGCCGCGAACGACCCGGGCAGCGACTGGTGCCCGATCCTGCTCAGGTAGTCGCAATACGCCCGCGCGACGGGAACCGTCGGCGGCAGGCGCAGCGCCAGTTCGTCCACGCGCCCGGCGTGGCCGTCCAGCCGGTGTCAGCCCTTCGCATCCTCCTTCCAGTACGGGCCGAGGAAGATCATGTGGAGCAGCCCCAGGCCGAACCTGGTCTCGTTCGTCAGTCCCGTTCCCCAGGTCGAGCGCACGATGACGTCGGCGATGGCCTGCCAGACGTCCCAGAAACAGTCGTCCACGCCCCGGTCGGCGCCCAGGATCAACTTGGATACGAACCACTGGCCCTGATCCGGGACGGCGGCAGCCTCCTCCACAACCGGCGCGCACACACGCAACGCCACATCGCCCGGGACACCGAGAACGAAACTGGCAAGCGACTCGCAGGCGGCGGCCTCGAGCTTGTGGTCCCGCGTCCGCGAATCGTCCCGCGACCTGCCCGACCGCCACGCGCCGGCAAGCCAATGGGCCACCCTGGAATAGAAGCCGCGCGACTCCTCCCAGTCCGGCAGGCGTTCGAAAACCGTCAGCGCCGCACGCACGCCCCTCCCCGCCATCGGACTGTCGAAATCAAGCCGCTCCAATTCCGCGGCGACGTCCAGGCTCCCCGTCTCGATCGCCTTCCGCGCCGTCGGCGCCGCGGCACTGAACGGATCCGGCCCGTCGAACGCCCCGCGCCGCCGACGCGCCTTCTCCCAGGTCTCCCGCGCCAGTCGGCAACGGTAGGCCGCCGCCGCCACGCATTGCAGGACGAGCGGCCTTTGGCGCTCGCCAACGAAAGCGCCCAGGCCCCCGAACGCGTAGTCGCACACCTCGTCGATCGGGTGCGTCAGCGCCAGCGCGAGGAGGTCCATCGCGTCGATCCCCTCGACCCGCCTCGTCTGTGAGGCCAGCAGCGGCGCCACGCTCGCGCAGAACCGATCCGCTCTCTCGATCCGGCCCACCCGGTCCGTCACATCCGCCGCTTCCGATTTGCGCCGGACCTCCGCATCGACGCGCCGGGCGCACCACCCGAACTCCGCGTCGTCGAGTTCGTCCACATGGTCGCGGACGCACACCGCCGCCACGATTCCCGGTCCGTCGCGGGCGAACTCCTCGGGTTCGTCGAGCTCGCGCTCGACCGCTCGCGCCTCCGCCAGCAGCGCCGTGCGCCAGTCCACCTCCCCGATCGACTCGTCCCGCGCCCAGACCTTCCTCGCGAGGTTCTTGAGCGCCATGTGCCGGTGCAGGACCTCCAGCGACGCGGATGCCTCGTCGACCATCTCCCGCACGTCCGGCTCCATCTTCCCGGGCCCGAGGTAGATCCGCTTGCCCCGGCCGCCGTTCCCGTCGTTCTCCACCCGTTCCGGGTCGTCCTTCAGTTCGTAGCCCCTCACGTCCATGCGATGCAGCGCCACCCGCCAGACCCGGCTCTCCTCGCTGCCGTCGTCGGGAACCTCCTGCCAATGCCGGTCGAGGATCTCCCACACGGCTTCCCGATGCTCGCCGAGCTGCATCCTGATCGCCAGGGCCTCCAGGTCCTCGCCCCGGTGGGCCAGTCCATTGGACTTCCGGCGTTCCTCTTCGAACGGCCGCTGGAGCGGATTCAGGCCGAAGAACGCCTCGAACGCCGAACTCGACTCCAACGCCAATCGTTCCCGGTCGAGCTGCACGACGTCCCTGCTCGACAGCAGGGCCAGCCCCGCCCGCCCGGCCTTGTCCGGATAGGCGGCGCACGCGCTCGCGACGACGCCCGTCGCCATGACATTGTTGCTGTCGCCGAGCACGCGAAGGAGCCAGGCCTCCAGATCGACCCCGTCCATCTCCCCGATCCGCAGCAGCCACCACTCGAGCGCCATCAGCACCGAGACAAGGCTGTCCGGCCCCACCTGGTTGCCGCGGTACAGGCCGTACAGGCGCGCGTTGGCCCACTGCTCCACCGCGCCCCGGCCATTGCTCCGTGCCGTACGACCGCCCGGCGTGGTTGAGGAGACCAACCATGAACGCCACCGCCTTCCCGGGGTGGCTCGCCAGAAGCGCGCCGAACGGGCCCTGCAGGGCGCCCGGCGGATGGTACGAGCCCATCGGCAAGTCGCGCACGCCGAAGACGTAGTCGATCTCCTCTATCACCGACCCCATGAGCGCGCTCGCGGGCCCGGTCCACGTCGGGCAGCCGGAACCGCGCGTCGAGCAGCGCCACCGTCTCGTCCGGGAAATGCCGGCACACGGAACCGCCCTCGGGCTTGGTGAGAATCACATCGGCCAGATCGAACGCCGTCCGGTCCGCATGGCTGCATGTCCGCGCGCGGTCCATCAGGTTCTCGAACCGCGGCACCGCCCGCGGCATCTTCACGGCCACCTTGAGCGCGCGCAGCCGCGCGTCCTCGAATCCGTAGTCGTCGAATTCCAGGAGCAGCCTGTCCACGATCGCCCCGGCCTCCGCCGTCCCCGCCGGGTCCGGCTTGCGCCAATCGATCTGCCTGGCCCAGTCCTCCACCAGGCCGAGCACGATCGGCGCCCCCTCCGGCAGGAGCGCGTCGACCCGGTCGAGAACCAGCCCGAGGGCCGGCGCCCACCCCGGCCCCGTCGGCACCAGCATCTGCGACGGCAATCCGGGCACGTCGAGCCACTTCGGCGACTCCCTGCACGCCACGCGCAGGACCTGCGCGAGCCGGTCCAGCAGATCAAGATCCCCGCGTTCGATCCGCGGCCGGCACGCCTCGACGAACTCCGCCGCGGAGTCCGACAGCAGCGCCGCGGCCAGACAGTCGTCCCGGAAGTGCGCCGCGAGGCCGCCGTCGCCGATGACCTCCAGCACCAGCGCCCGGGCTTCGTCCGCCCGCTCCTCGAACCGTTCCGAAAGCCATTGCCGCAGCCCCCGGCGCAGCGCCGGGTAGCCGCCCACCGCTGCCGCCAGCGAAGCCGGCGAGCCGCCGCTCTGCGCGAACCTCTCGTCGATCCGTCGCAGCACGCCCCAATCCTCCAGCACGTCGTGCGCGACCGCCCACACCGCCGGGGAGTCCGGCGATTGCGCCACCAGCGAGTCCCCGCGCAACGCGTCGAGCGCCTCCAGGTCGTCCGCCCGGGGCGCGACGAACGGGCGCAGCTCCACCGCCCGGCGCCAGGCTATGTCGAGGAACGCCCGCTCTCGCCGCGCCGGCATGCCGCCGGCCCGCCGGCCGTCGTCCCGGATCAGATCCCGCCAGACCTTCCCGCGGAACTCGCGCAGGGTCGCCGGCAGCGAAGCCTCCCCCCAGCGCAGCCGCGATGCGAGATCCACGAGATAGGGGGTCCGGAGAAACCCGCGCAGGCGCGCGTCATCGAGCGCTTCCGCAAGCGCGGGCACGCCGCCCGCCACGCCGTCCAGCTCCGCGTCCGTCAGCGCGGCCACTTCCAAGATATCCGCCTCGAGCCCGGCTGGAATCAGCGCGTTTCTCACCGTTTCCAGCGAATAGTCCCGCACCGTGAGCAGCACCCGAATCGACGCATCCCCGCCGGCGAGTTGCAGCAGCTGGGCGAACCCGTCGCGGACCTCGCGCTCGAGCAGGCGCTCGACGCCGTCGACGAAAACGATCTTCCTGTCCGCGCCCGCCAGCAGGGCGAAGAGCCGCCGCGCGTTCAGCGCGGTCTGCGCGTTCGCCAGCGTCTCGTCGATGTGCGCGGTCGCCAGTTCGACCGCCTGGAACGCCAGCACCGGAATCCGATCGTCCACCAGCGCGAGGTGCGCTCGGGCCAACGCCGACTTTCCCGACCCCGCGGCGCCGGACACGATCACGACCCGGTGGTCCGCGAGCTTCTCCCCGAGCGCCTGGACGCCGCCGGAGCGATCGACCGCGTAGCCCTCGCCGACCGTCGAGCGGATGCCGTCCCGCACCGTCTCGCCGTGCTCTATCAGCGCCGCCAGGCCGGCGCGGTCGCCGCCCCGCACCGGCGCGTGCCGGGCCCGCAGTTGCCGCGGCAGGTCTTTCCGCGAATAGCTCTTCGCCGCCGGCCGTCCCTGGCCCGCGCATGCCAGCAGAGACGCCCATGCCGCCCGCGCCGCCTCCGGGGACGCGCTCCCGTCCGCCGTGCACGCCGCCAGCAGCGACACCGCCCACGCCTGCGTCTGCGAGGTCGGCGTGCCGAGGTCGAAACTCAACACGTTGACGACCCTGAGAAACCGCCAGTACACGTCCTCGGCCGGCGGTCCCCCGCTCTCGTCGGCCAGGATGCCGCGGATGGCGCGGTCCTGTTCCTTCGCCTTCGCCGAGAGGAAGCCGTCGAGCGACAGCCGGCGCGCGAAGTCCCCGGCGCCGGCGGACGCGCGCGCGCATTCCAGCAGCGCCGCGAAGTCCCGCAGCAGCACCGACGTCCCGTGCAGCGTCGCCACCGCGAGCCGGTCGCGCGCCTCGTCGAATCGATCCGACGAAAAGTCGTTCCACATCGCGGCGACCGTCTCGCGGCACTCGCCGTCGCCCGCCGCGACGCGGAAGCTGCGCTTGACCTGCAGCGCCAGCCTCCGGCGCGACCCGTCGCTCCGCTCGCCGACCACGAGCAGGTCGTCCGTGCGCCATCCGCGGTGCCGGGTCTGCAGGTGGACTTCGACCACGGACGTGTCCGTCAGAATCGGCGGCATTCCCCGCACGAGCAGGAGGCCGAGGGCCAGCGCGGCGACGTGCTGCTCGAACTGCTCGCCGCCTCCCCCCGTCGCGACGGGGCTCGCCGCCTTGCTGTCGTCCATCGATGCCCCCGAGACCATTCAGCCAATCGCATCGCCCTTCGGCGACCGGCTCCCGGCCCGCGGGCTTTCGTCCCGATCGCAGCCGCGATCGGCCGCTTGGCGGCAACTGCGTCTACCCGCCGCCAGCGGCTTCCGGCGCCGACGGCGCCAGAGCCGACGCCCATCATACCGTTCCGATGCGCCGGCCTCAGCCGCGCCATTCATGATGCTCCCAACGCTTCCCTTGCCCCCTCCAAGAAGGGACGCCGACAGGCGGAACGTCGCATCGGCGATGCGATCACGACATTCCTTTCCGGATGCAGTGCCGTCCCCCGGTTCGGCGTCGCCGTCGGCGAATCTGACTTGACGCGCGCCGGCATCCGCGTCCGCGTCCGCGCTCGCGGTCTTCGACGCCCTAGGAGGCCGCCCGCGGGTCCCCGGGGGCGCGCATGCGGTACCCGACCGAGCGCTCATTGACGATATAGGCGGGCGAATCCGAGTCGTCGCCGAGCTTGCGCCGCAGCTTCAGCACGAAAGCTCGCACCAGCGACGGTCCGGCATGCGCGCGACCGCCCCACACTCTCTGGAGAAGCGCTTCGTAGGTGGTCACCCGGCCCGCGTTGGCCGATAGCACGCGCAGCACTTCGTACTCGGTGGCCGTCAGCGGCACCGGCCGGCCGGCGACCGTCACCTCGCGCGTCCCGTGGTCGATGGAAAGGTCGCCGAGCGCGAAGGATCCGGGCCCGAGCCGCTTGCGCAGCGCGACCCGAACCCTCGCCGTGAGCTCGGTCGCCGAGAACGGCTTCACGATGTAGTCCTCCGCCCCCGTCTCGAGCGCTTTGGCGATGCTCTCGTCGCCGCCGTACGCCGATATGAATATCACCGGGATGTGGGCCAGTTCGGGCAGGCGCTCGAGCAGCTCGATGCCGTCCGCCCCGGGCAAGACCAGGTCGAGCAGGACCAGATCCGGCCGCGCGGTCCTGAGCAGGTGGGCGAACTCCTCGGGAACGCCCGTGACTATCGGCGCGTATCCGCCGCCCGCGAGCGCGTGGCGAACCATGCGCAGCGTCTCGGGATCGTCATCGAGCACGAGCACGCGCGGGCGCTCATGCGCCTCCCCGGCGAGCGGCGAACGGCGCGCCGCGTCGGCGCCCGAATACGGCATGCCGGCGGGCTCGTCGACCGCCGGGATGGTGAAGGCGATCCGCGTGCCGCGGCCCGGGCCGCCGCTGACCGCCCGGATGCGGCCGCCGTGCGCTTCCACGAGGCCCTTGCAGATCGCCAGGCCGAGGCCCGCGGCCGCGCCCCGATCGTCTTCGGCCATGCCGCCGTGCGTGCGGAACAGGTGCGGCAGCGCTTCCGGGGCGATGCCCCGGCCGTCGTCGTCCACCGAAACCTCGACGTGGTGCTCGGCCGCCGACGCCTGGATCCGGACCTCGGACGACTCCGGCGAATGCGCCGCGGCGTTCGACAACAGGTTGTTCAGCACCTGCACAATACGCTGCCCGTCGACCAGCACGCGCGGCAGGTCCCTCGGAGTGTCGACGCGGACGGCGTGCCGCGCGCCGGCGCCGACGAAAGCGGACCTGGCGCGCTCCACAAGGGCGGCCACGTCATGCGCCTCCGGCGCGATCGACAGGGTTCCCGTCTCGATGCGGCCCGCGTCCAGAAGGTCGCCGATGAGGTTGCGCATCTGGTCGGCCTGGTCCTCCACGATGCGGAAGAACTGCAGCATCTCCGCGCGGTCGACATCCTCGGGCGCGCCCAGCACGGTGGCGGCCGAACCCTTGATGGCCGCGAGCGGCACGCCCAGCTCGTGGCTCACCGTGCCGAAGAGCCGGGCGCGCAGGCGCTCCATCTCCTCGAGCGGCTCGAGGTCCTGCATGGTGACGACCATCGACTCGGCCTCGCCCTCCGCGTCCCGGATCGTCGTGGCGTTGATCAGCGCCCTGACGCCCGGCCCGTCGGCGACCGAAAGTTCGACCTCCTCGGCCCGCACGGTGGCGGCGTCGCGTATGACCCGCGACATGGGATACTCGCCGAGGGACACCTCTCTTCCGTCGGCGAAGCGGCAGACGAGGATTTCGAGCAGTTCTTGCGGGGAGCCGCCCGGCTCCCCCAGTCCCCGCACGAGCCGCCGCGCCTCCCTGTTGAAGGTGATCGGCTCGCCGGCGGCGGCGTCGAACACCACGACGCCCACCGGGGACGTGTCGACGAGCGTCTCGAGGTTGGCGCGCGCGCGCTGCTCCGCGCGATGCGTTCGCGCGTTCGCGATCGCGGCCGCCGCCTGCGACGCGAACAGCACCAGCGCCTCCTCGTCCTCCGCCGAGAACTCGTTTCCGTCCGCCTTGCCGGCGAGGAAGAAGCTGCCGACATGCGCGTCGCGGCAGCGCATCGGCGTGCCCAGGAAAGTCTTCGCCACAATCGGGTCGTCGGAGTAGCCGAGCGAGCGGGCGTACGCCGGCAGGTCCGCCAGCCTGAGCGGGGCGGCGAGGTCGCGCAGGTGCCTAAACAGCAGCAGCCCGTCGGGAAGCCACTCATCGAGTTTCCGCCGCTGTTCGCCGGTCAGGCCGGACGTCACGAAGTTGCGGACGCGGCCGTCGGCCCCGAGCGTGGTGATGACCCCGTGGCGCGCTTCCGTGAGCGCGCACGCACTGTCCACGATCTCCTGCAGGACGGTAGGCTCGTCCAGGCTCGCGCTGACGCGCAGAACGGCGGCGCTAAGCCTGTTGAGTCGTTGGCTAAGGGAGTCGACCTCGCGCTCGAGCCGATCTCGACTGTCCATGGGCGGATCCTCTCGAATAGCTGGCCCGGCCGCGGGGAGTGCGCATCGCGATCATGCGCGAAGCCGCATCCGGCGGCTCGTTCTCGAAAAAGTAATAACTTAAATTATAAAAAGAATGAAAAATTAATGATAGATGCTATAAGTTCTACGGCCACCGTCCGAACCAATCGGACTTCTCCGGTGAAGCCCAATGCCAAAGTGCAACAACTCGCGCGCATGGCCCTGCCCGTCCCCGCTGATCGAAAAGCGACTCGGTTAGGGGGGCTCGGATGTTTCGCGCCCAGGACCGACGGATCGAGCGGGCCAAAGCGAGGGGCACCAGATTGCTGGTGTTGATCTATCTCGTCTATGTGACCGCTTTCGCCGGCGTTCTATGGCTGGCCTGGCCGTTCTTGAAAGCGCTGATTGAGACTCACCTCCTTTAACATTGAACGAATCGGCTCCTGACTGAGGACGGCCATCTCGCCATGCGGGAAGACGCCGGCTTTCCCCTTCGCTCATGGCGCGCGGCTGTCCTCAGAGCTTCCCGCCGGCGGCTCCCGGGAACGTCACGGTCGGAGAGCCCGGTCCCGGCTTCCGGTCTCGCTCCGCGGCGCCGGCCGGCCCGCAGACGGCGTCGATCGCCCGCGCCGAGCCCCCGAGGGGAACGCGCAGGTCCACCGCCTCGGCGTCCGGCGGCTGGATGCGAATGAACCACGACCACTCTTTCCTCAGCCGTTCGAGGATCCGCGCGGTGTCGGACCGTCTGGGCCGCACGCAATCGGACCGATGCGCGCATCGAATCCAGACCCCGAGATGCCCGAAATGATCGGGCCGCGTCAGGTCCAGTCCCCAGCCGTCGTATATGAGGGCGCCGCGGTACCAGTCGAGGCGCCCGGCCTCGTCCGCCGGCATCGCCGCCAGGGCCGGATGCGTCAAAGTCACTTCCGGTTCGGGTCGGCATCGCACCTCGAGGGACGCCGGAGCGCCGTCGCTGGCGGCGACGCGGACCGCTTCGGCGATCTCGCCGTCCTTCTCTTGCCACGCCGCGCCCCAGCATGCCGACGACGCGAGCAACGCGACTCCGATCGCCCGATTCCTCGATCTCGCGGTTTTCGGCCTCACCGGCGCCGCTTCCGCCGCTTCGACCCGGCCGCGGAGCACATTGCTCCCCGGGCGATCCGCCGCCCGCGGTCCGGACCCCCGAATCGCGATGCTTGGCCGCGGGTCGCGGATCTCGACTTCCTGGCGTGCGTCTTTCGCCGCGTTCTTTCCCGTCGGCCGGGCCCTCGCCGCAATCCCGCCAGCCCGCCGACCGCAAGCAATGAAGCGAAAAGCACCCACGAGATCGCAACGCCATTCACTAAACAGCAATCAATTAGATCAGTTAATTGACGTTTTGTTAACGATCCGTCCCATATGATTCATTGATTCAGGGCGGCGCCGCCAGATGGCGGGTGGGCAACGTGGATTTCGGCCCCAACACTTCCTCGCGCGCGATGGATTTCCCCGGACGATTCCGGGTCGCCCGTCCCTGCCCTCGAACGACAATTCCGGCGGTCAAATGACGCCATGCGACAAGACCGGCCCGCGAAAACCGCCGGCGGGACGGTTCGGCCGCTTGGTCCTCGCGTTCGCGTCGGCCCGAAGCGCGGGCGCGATGTTCATCGGGGGCAGCCTGGCGATGCTCGCGATGGCGGGCGCCGGCGGCATGATTCTGGACTACGGCTGGCGGGAGGCGCAGGAGGCGGAGGTGCGGGCCGCGCTCCGCGCCGGGGTCGGCACGGCGGCCCACTTCATGAGGGGCGACCTGACGGCGGCCGAAGACAAGATCAAGGAACGCGTCGCGGGCATCATGCGAGGGTTGCTCGACGGGTTGACGATCGCGAAGGACGACGTCGTCGTGGAACACGATTTCTCGACGAACCGGACGGTCGTCAGAGTGGAGGGAGGCGCCACTTTCGCCTACAGGAGTCTTTGGCGGGGCGGCGGCCGGGGAGATCCCGTGAGCTTGCGGGAACAGCTCACGGTGCAGTTCGATGTCAGCCAGTTCGAATTCGCCCTCGCCCTCGACGTATCAAGATCGATGGGCCGAAAACCCGCGGGGTGGACCGACACGAAGCTCGACGCATTGAAGGACGCCATCGCCACCATCGCGGCAGTGGTGGACGACGTGTCGACCACGAACCCCGGCATCCTGGCGGTGTCTCTCGTCCCCTACTCGAACGTCGTCAACGTGGCGGACACCTCCGGGATGTTGCAGACGGATGCCAAGGAGCGCTATGTGCGCATGCTCACTGGCGCCGAGTACAGCACCCAGACCTCCCGGGACACCGAGGGGCACTGGGTCGACACCTTCCATGTCTACGGCACTGGGCGCGACATGGGACCGCTGGCATCGCGCAGTCTGCCGGACTTCCTGGCCGCCGACGACTGGAACCTGCGCCGGTCGGGAACGGAGGACGTATCGAGCCAGGCGCCCGCCATCGGCACATGGGACTTCGAGGGGGAGGACTTCTGGAACGGCTGCGTCATGGCGCGGTGGGGCGCTTACTGGGACGCCGCCGCGAGGCCCCCCGTCTGGGACCCTTCGAACGCCGGCAACTGGCCCGCCGCGACAACGGCGGCCGGCTGGGAACCCGGCGCCGCCGGCATCGCCGGCTTGCCGCTGCACCTCTCCGACGCGCCGCCCGAGGCGGGCGATCCCAACACCCGTTTCACCGCGTACTCCTGGCCCGACGCACGCGTCGGCGGGTTCGGCGACGATCGGCTCAATGAAGTCATGCGGCTAACGCTGGAGACGGCCTACGATCCGTTGGGTTTCTTCGGGACGTTGGAGAACCATTGGCACTTGCGGGCCGTGGACCGGGGCGGCAGTCTTCTCTGTCCAGAAGCGTTCATCGTTCCGCTGACGGACGAAACAGACCGGCTGCGGGCGGCCAATGACTACGATGTCGTGGCGTTGCATTCGCAGGGTTCGGGAGCCCAGACGTTTCTTCACCTCGGCATCGTCTGGGGCCTGAGAACGCTGTCGCCCCTGTGGCGCGACGTGTGGAAGACGAAGAACGTGGCGGGCGAGGACCTGCCGCGCACGCCGTGCCTCGCCGGAGAGACGACCGAGGGCTGCTCTCAATCCGTCCAAAAGGCCATCGTGCTGGTGTCCGACGGCGCCAACTACTTGTCTGTCCCCAAGCGCGGTCGGTCGTTCGGCTTCTACGAGCCGGACGACGCGATCACCTCGAACCCGCCTTCCGACCACGGCTCGTGCGATGGTCTTTTCCGCCATTCCAGGAATGCCGCTTTCAGGGCGGCGGTTTCGGCGGACAATCCGGCGGCCTTCGCGAGTCTTTTCGACGTCGAGGCGAGCGGTGTTTTCGCCCCGGCCAGCTTGTCCCAGGTGCTCGACGGCTTCCGGCGCACGCACCCCGTCCTGTCGAGCCTGGACCCCGCGCTGCCGGCGGACCAGGCGGTCATCGACGCGTACCGGGCGTTGTGGGGAGAGGCGCTCAAGGGCATGACGCCCTGGCAGCTCTTCCGGGGCTATGATGGCGGTTCGCCTACCAAGGACACGGACGCCATCGACGTGCTGGTCGATCCGGCGAACGCGTTCGGCTTCCGCGGCCGGCCGGTGGGGAACGGACACTACTGCAGGCCGCACGAGGTGTTCAGCGCATACGGCCGACCGGATGACCTGGTCCGCGTCGGAGACGGCCCCCCGGCGGCCGACGTCGCGCCGTTCTCGGTCCCCACCTGGCTGCCCTCCTCTTCGCCGGACGACCTGAAGGATCCCCTCGTCGACCGGCTCGACGACTGGTTCCGGGAGGCCTGCGACATCGCCGGGCAGCGCGGCGTGCGCATCCACGCCATCTACATCGGCGGCGACACGCGCCCCGTGGAGCAAGCGGCGATAGCCCTGCTCGAAGACTGCGTGGACCGGGGCTACGGCGGCAACCCCAGGGCGGACGAGGTGCACGCCACGCCCACCGCCCAAGAGTTGAAGGACGCGATCGAAGACATTGTGGACATCCGGCGCACCTTGCGGTTCATCGACGACTGACGGACGCGCTTTCGCCCGGAACGGCGTCGCTCGTCTCGGGCAGGTCCGGCGTGAAGCAGCATTCGAAGTGCGGGGCGATCCCCAGCCCGGCGAGCGTCGCCATCGCGAACGACGCGCCGCGCGCCGGCCAAACCCAGACGGCCAGCAATCAGAGCAGCGCCGCCGCCACCAAGGCCGGCAACAGCCCCGAGGCGCGGTCGCAGAGCCACTTCCGCGCCCTTTTCGGCCATTCCCTCAACCCGCCTTCCCCCGCGCGTCCATGGCGACCCGCCGTCTTTTTCGGCCGTGTCCGCCGAACACCCCGCCCCGTCCCTGGCGGGGAGATCCCTTCGAGCCGGGGTGTCGCGCTCCGCACCGAGCCTCGGCAAGCCGAGTCTCGGCCCCACGGGCATCCGTCCCTATCGCGGGCGCGAGAGGCCCGACCGCGACGCAACGACCGGCCAGCGGCCTGCAAACGCGCGCAGCCGGAAACCGACGCCGATCATAACGCTTCGGACGCTAGAGCCTCAGCCGCGAGCGCCGTACGGGATGCTCGCGGCGCTGCGCCGGTCCTTGGCCCCGCCCGAACACCGCGCTTTGAAACGGCGCGTGGGGCCTCGACTATCCGCAGGGGCGGCGGGTTCGGCCCGGGTGCTAAGCCGGATTGGGAGGCCTTCGACAGAACATCCCGCCGACGTAGTCCCAACCTTCCCCCAACTTCTGCCCGACCCACTCGCCGAGCCGTATCCAGTTCGCCGCGTCCATGACGCGCTTGTGCTGCGGCGGCTTCCGCGGGTCCTCGGGTTCGCGCGGGACCACCTCGACCTTCACCGACGCTCTAGGTTCGCCCAAGCTCGCATAGTTTGCGATGTCCTGGGTCCTCGCCCGCTTGTCTTGGCTGTGCTTTTCGTCCATGGCCCGCGAGTGTGCCCGTCGTCGCTTCGCCTTGCAACGCGCGTGTCGCAGCGCCGTTCGTATCGCGGTCCGTCCCTGCGAATCCCAAGCGCCTCGCCGCTCAGATTCGGCGCCCGGCGAATACCGCCACGCCTAGCGCGGCCGCTTCCGCATCCGCGTCGAACGGGCGGTCCGGAATGCCGGATTGCGTTCCGCGCAGCACGAGGCGCCCGTCCGCCGGGCCGCGAGGCATTCGCCGTCGTCGGACCAAAGCCAACACAGCCTCACGACCCGCCCGGCTGACGCCTGCACAGCCTCCGGCAGGCGCAGCCACACCAGCGACCCGACATCGCCCAGCGGCGATGCGTCCCGCGCCAGGTTGCCGCCGACGTCGGGGCGGCCCAGGTCGGCGAGGCTCGCCAGCAGCCACAACTCGGTCGAGCCTCTCCACCGAGGGCGCCCAATGCGGACAGGTCAGTCAGCGCGTCGCCGTAGAGGTCCACGCCGCGCAGGTCCGCGGGCCAGGCGAGAGGCGCGATGTCCGCGTCGCAGAGCCCGGCGCTGGTATGTCAAGACTTTTCTGCATGTTCTTCGCGGTTCCCACGCGGTCGCTCCTTCTCCGACGGCCCTGCCTCACGTTCGCCCCTCTACCAGGCACCATACAGAACCGTGCATGGAATGTGCATGGATATAGCCACGACTTATTTGGCATTTCCGTGGTCATCGTCGTACCCTGTCGGGTCTGGCGCCCCGCTCCCACATCGCCGGAGCCCGGCACGAGACAGCCGAGAGACGAGGACTACCGATGCAACAATCCGATCCGTCCGGCGGCCCGCGGCCCCCGACGCTGCGCGACGCCATCTCGCGCCTCGGCGCCGCGGCGCTGCGCGTCAACGCCAGCCTCGACGTCACGACCGTCCTGCGCGAGGTGATCGACGCCGCCCGCGCGCTCACCGGCGCCGGCTGCGGGGTCATCGCCACCGTCGACGAGGCGGGCAGGCCGCGGGAGTTCGTCTGCTCCGGCCTAACCGGCGACGAGGAGCGGCGCATGGCGGCGTGGCCCGACGCCATGCGGCTGTTCGACCACCTGCGCGGCCTCGACGCGCCGCTGCGCCTGCCGGACCTCGGCGGCTACGTGAGGGGCCTCGGCCTCGCGCCGGGCCTGATTCCCTGCTCGACGTTCTGCGCCACGCCGCTGCGCCACGGCGCGGTCGACGCGGGCAGCTTCTTCCTCGGCGAGAAGGCGGGCGGCGCGCCGTTCGACCGCCGCGACGAGGAGCTCCTCGTGCTGTTCGCCGCGCAGGCCGCCATCGCCCTCGCCAACGCGCGGGCGCACCGCGACGAGCGCCGCGCCCGGGCCGACCTCGAGGCTCTGGTGGAGACGGCCCCGGTCGGCGTCGTGGTGATCGACGCCGCCAACGGGGCGCCGCTCGGCATCAACCGCGAGGCGCGGCGCATCGCCGAGGCGCTGTGCCCGCCCGGACGCCCGGCGGACGACCTGCCCGGCGTGCTCACCTCCCGCCTCGCCGACGACCGCGAGATTGGCCTCGGCGACATCCGCCGCGCGCGGGCCCTGCGCGCCGAGGAGATGGAGCTGTCCGTGCCCGACGGGCGCAGCCTGCGCGTTCTGGTCAACGTCACGCCCATCCGGGATCCGGCGGGCGCGGTCGAGCGGGTAATGGTCACCGTGCAGGACCTCGCGCCGCTGGAGGAGCAGCGGCGCCAGCGCGCCGAGTTCCTCGCCATGGTCGGCCACGAGCTGCGCTCGCCGCTCGCCGCGGTCAAGGGCTCCGCCGCGACGCTGCTCCGCGCGGAGCGTCCGCTCGACGCCGCCGAGCAGCGCCAGTTCCACCGCATCATCGACGCACAGGCGGACCACATGGCGCGCCTCGTCGGCGACCTCCTGGACGCGGGCCGGATCGACGCCGGCACGCTGACCGTGGATCCGCAGCCGGTGGCGGTGGCCGCGCTAGTCGAGCGCGCGCGAACGGCGTTCCTGGCCGGTCCGGCGCGGCGGCCGCTGCGCGTCGAGCTGCCCGCCGGCCTGCCGCCGGTGCTGGCCGACGGCGCGCGCGTCGCCCAGGTGCTGCACAACCTGTTCGCCAACGCCGCGCGGTACTCGCCCGCGTCGGCCCCGATCCACGTCGGCGCCGCGCCCGACGGCATCGAGGTGGCGGTGTCGGTCACCGACGAGGGCCCGGGCCTGCCGCCGGAGCGGCTGCCGGAGCTGTTCCGGAGCTACGCCGATGCCGCCCGCGGCGGCGGCGACGGGGGCCGGTTCGGCCTGGGCCTCGCCATCTGCAAGGGCATCGTGGAGGCGCACGGCGGCCGCATCCGCGCGGCCAACGCCGGGCCCGGGCTCGGCGCCCGGTTCACGTTCACCCTGCCGGCGGCGCCCCAGGCGGCGGACGCGGTCCCGCCCGGCGCATCCCCGGTGCCCGCCGAGCGGGAGCGGGAGTCCATCCTGGTCGTCGACGACGACCCGGAGACGCTGCGCTACGTGCGCCGCGCGCTCGCCGGGGCCGGCTACGCGACCCTCGCCACCGGCGACCCGGGGGAGGCCGAGGACCTCGCTCGCAGCGGGCGGCCGCGCCTCGTCCTCCTGGATCTCGTGCTCCCCGGCGCCGACGGCCTCGAGCTCATGGAGACCGTCTTCCTGCCGGCCGGCCTACCGGTGATCTTCATCTCCGCCTACGGCGGCGACGAGCAGGTGGCCCGGGCGCTGGAGCGCGGCGCCGCCGACTACATCGTCAAGCCGTTCTCCGCGACGGAGCTGACCGCGCGGGTGCGCGCCGCCCTCCGCCGCCGCGACGAGCCGGAGCCGTTCGCGCTCGGCGACCTCGCCATCGACTACGGCCGGCGGCGGGTCACCGTCGGCGGCAGGCCCGTGCGGCTCACGCCCACAGAGTACGATCTCCTGCGCGTGCTGTCGCTGAACGCCGGCCGCATCGTCACCCACGCCTCCCTGCTGCGCCAGGTGTGGCCCGACGGCGGCACCGACGCGGCGCCGGTGCGCGACTTCGCCAGGCGGCTGCGGCGCAAGCTCGGCGACGATCCGACACGGCCCGCCTACATCGCCAACGAACGGGGCGTCGGCTACCGCATGCCCGCGCGGGACGAGGAGTAGCACGCGACCGCCGCGGAGGGGGCTCCGGCGCGAGCAAATCGGCTTCCGGAGGTTCGGGCGGGAGAGGTCCGCCGGCGCGCAAGGGGCCATGGGCTCCTCCGCGCCGGCGTGTCGTCAGATCAGCCCGCGGGCGGCCATGCTGACGGTCTCGGTCCGGGACACGACGATGTGGTCCACGAGCCGCACGTCGATCTCGCCGAGGAGATCCCGCGTGCGGCACGTCACCTGCATGTCGCTCGCGCTCGGCTCGGCCGTGCCCGACGGGTGGTTGTGATAGCAGATCAGCGCGCTCGCGTTGTGCTTGAGCGCCTTCTGCAGGATCACCCGCGGGTACACCGCGCTGCGGTCGATCGATCCGTAGAAGAGTTCCTCGTCTCGGATGAGACGGTTCCTCGTCGTCAAGAACAGACAACCGAACACCTCGCGCTCGCGGCCGCCGGCCTTCAGCCGCAGGTATCTGGCGGCGGCCGCCTCGCCCGTCATCACGGGCCCGTCGGCCACCTCGTCCGCCATCACCGCCAATGCCAGCTTCACCACGCTTTCCCTTTCCGCCTCGTTCAGCGCCTTCGCGCCCAGGCCGGCGAACCTGTTGTCGTCGTCCTTCATGGGATTTGCTCCTTGGAACGACTCCCACGACAGGCACCGGCCTCCGCAGGGGACATCGGTCCCCTGCGGGAGTGGGCGGGTCTACCGCCCGGTCTTGACACGCCGGATCACTCCGGCTCCTCGCTTCACGCCGCGTCCGCGACGCGGCCACGCCGACTAGGTCGGCAGCAAAGCCCTTGCAGAATAGAACCGGCGGCCGCCCGCCGCCAGCCGCGCGTACTTAGCCTTTCGCTAACGGCTCGGGGCCGCCCGGCGACTGTTCCTCCGCGGCCCGGACGGCGTCCGCCGCGATGTCCGCCGCCCCTTGCCGCCTGCTCCGTTTGTCACCGACCCCTTCGACGCTGGACGATACTAGCCCCAAGCTCGGGGTCGTGCGGCGCGACGAGGACGTCACCCAAGCCTTCCTTCCAGAAATCCCGACAGGGCCGATCCCCGCACGAGGCGGAGGCGAGGATGCCCGGGCGAACATCCAAGGCGCTCCTGAGCGATACCTTGAAGACCTCGAAGTGGCGTTCAATGATCGCCGCGAACCTGCTCCTCCACTACCCGAAGGCGGCCGATACCTTCGGCGACCTGGACGCCAACGTGCGCAGTCGGGCCCTGGGGCACCTGTCCGCCATCCTCACCCTGAACGGCCTCTACGACGCCGACGCCCTTGCGGCGGCCTGCCCCGCTCGCGGGCGGGCTGGATGCGTTCGACTACAACATCATGGCCGTCGCGCCCTCCTTCGACGCCCGCGCGAGGCTCACCATCGAACTCATCGCGAAGTCGGTCGACGAAGGATGTCCGACGTCGTCAACGACCTGCAGGACGCCGGCACCTGGGCGTGACCGTGCCTTGCGCGGACTTCGCGGCCCCGGCCCGCGACATGGCAACGCATTGGCGGGACTCCGGATTGCAAGGCGCGCGACGGTCCTAGACGGTTCGGGAAGGAGCTGCAACGCCTTGCCTGACGCGTGGCACGCCGCGTAATGCACGAGCGCGCCTGGGCACCACCCCGCGAGCCAGTCACTCGATTCTGCTTTCGTCAGTCCTTCCGCCACGCAGGTTCTGACCTCTTTGGAATAGACGGTCTGAGTTATGGATTCCGCCAAGGTCTTTCCCACTGGATGAATCCCGGAAGCTGATTAGCCAGCGGACGCAACCGCGCGAACCTTCACAAGAAGGCTAGAACCTGCCCGAAGAGTCGAGCGCTGATCGTGTCGAAAGTGCTTGCGGAGAAGCGCCGGGTCCTCAACGTTCGTCGTCTCGCGCCCGATGCCCGGTTCGCCAATCTCCCGCTCGCTTGGCCGGGGACAACTGCCCGCCATCTGCGTGGATACCGAAGTGCGTAGCGAAATCCGCAACACTCCCCGAGACTTCGTCTGGGAAAAGACTAGCGCGCCCCTTTGCCTCGCTACGCGCGGCTCGCTCCTCGTGCCGCTTGTCGACGGCGCGGCGCGCTCGTCGCATGAACTCCGCCTCCCGCTTCGCGGCTTCGCGCGCGACGTTCGCCAAATGGGGGATGAAGATCATGCCGATAGCGCTAGCTGCGGAACCGCGATGACTACTATCCGGATTTTTCCGCGGAATGTCCGCGGTTAGCATGAAAATTTTCATGTTCAATTCGTGTATATCCTCCCCTTGAGGGCCATCGCCGCCCCCGACCGTCGGACGGGAAGGGGAACCGCAGACGGTTCAGGCCGTGAGCGATATGCCGGATGCGGTCCCGCCCGGGGCCGCGCGGCCGGCCATCGAATCGGGCGCTCGCGTTCCGCACCGGGTGTCGGCCCTTGGGGTGCGACCGCTCGACGGGCGCCTAGCGCGGCGTCATTTCAAGGCGCGCCCGTCCGTGGCCTGCCCCGTCGACCTCGAAGCGCTGCCACCAGTGACCGGCTGGCGCCGACTGATCGGATGCGTGCGGATCGCCTTTGACCTCGGCCCTTCCAAGGCTCTATCCGCGTAGCGCGCGGCGACGACGCGGGACCGTCAGCCCCCGAGTCTCCGGAGCCTGGACCTGATCGCGCCCGGCTGCCTCCCGAACCGCTCCGCGAGCTTCGCGTCGTCCCATCCGTCTTCGCGCAGCCGGAGCAGTTCGCGTTCCTCTTCCGGCGACCATCGTTCGTAGGCGTTTCGGTAGCGCGCGCGAATCTCGTCGAACCCGGCCTTGGCGGCCGCGACCGGCCGCCCGGCTGCGATCGACGAACCGGTGCGCCGGTCCCTGTGGCGTCCGGCCAGGAACTTCGCGACCCGGCGGACCTCCTCCGATTTCATGCTCCACAACCCGTAGTCGCCCATCGGTCGGACATGAAGCACATTCGCGCCGGTCCGGTGCCGATCCAGTTCCTCCTCGATCCGCTCGGGCACCAGGTCCGCCTTTTTGACAAACACTCGGAACGGCTTCTCCGGCGGCCTCCATCCGCCCAGGCGGCATATCCTGCCGCCGTCGGACACCGCGATGACCAGCTGCATCGGCGCGTTCCCGAATCCCCGTTGATCGCCCGAACCGAAAACCCTGCCGACCGAACGCAACCCGAACGGGAGCCTGCCGACCAGTTCCGTTCTGTGGCGCTGCAGGAACGCCCTGAGGAACTCCGACTGTCGTCTCGCCTGGCGAATGGGCGACGGCATCCCTTTGCGCTCGCCCCGGTGCGTCCGGCTCCACCCTTCGCCCCCGTCCCCGTCGGACCGAACCCGCACCGCCTCCGTGACCGACTTGCGCTCGACAAGGAAGAACCCCCATCGATGCACCACCAGATGGTCTGTCTGGCGCGCGCCCGCGGCGCCGTCCTGCTCGTGCTGATCCGCGTCCTCGATTCTCAACTGGTGCAGCACGCAAACCGCCGGATCACCATGGAACTTCCGGTGCAGACAGCGCGCCATCTGCCTATCCGCCGCGGAGCCGCCGCGCTCGCTCCTTGCAGAGCTTGACGATCATCGTGACCTCGACGCCATCGCCGAGCTCGCGGTCAACAATTGAACCGCAATATCCCGACGACACTCATTCGGTCAAACTCTGCCGCCGGCCTCCCTCGCCTGTTGGGACTCGAATCGCACCGCCCCGCCTGTTCCGCCGGACGTCGGCAACCGCGACCGACAGCCTTCGGAACGCACATGGCCGGCTGGCCCGGCCGTCATCGCGCCAACCGGGGACGCGGCCGCGCGCTTGTCCGCCGGCGCCGCCCGTCGGGAAACGGTATCGGTTGCGATCCCTTCGCCGGCAAGTCCGCCGCGGCCGGGACCGGCGCTCAGATCCTGCGCCCCGCGAACACCGCCACGCCGAGGATGGCCGCTTGGGCCTCGGCGTCCAGCGGGCGGTCCGCGACGCCAGCCAGCGTCCCGCGCAGCACGAGCCGCCCTTCCTCCTCCGCGAGCCGCAGCACCACCGCGCGGCCGGATTCCCCGTCCCGCAGCGCCACCGCGCGGCCGGGCTCGACCGGAGCGTCGGGATCCACCCGCACGTGGTCGCCGTCGCGGACGTCGGGAGCCATCGCGTCGCCAGCCGCGCGCACCACGAACGTCCTCGGCCCGGGCTCGAGCTCCGTCTTCATTGGGCCGCGCGCCCGCTCAGCGCTCGTCCGCCGATCCGGGGCACACCACACATTCGCCGTCGTCCGACCACAGCCAGCGCAACCGCACGAGCCGGTCGGCCGGCACGCGGCTAGCGTCCGGGACGCGCAGCCACACCAGCGTGCCGAGGTCGCCGAGCGCGCCCAGGTTCCGGACCGGGTTTCCGCCGAGGTCCAGCCGCTCCAGCGCCACCAACTCCGCCAGGGGCCGCAGGTCCGACACCGCGTTGCCGCCCAGGTCCAGAACCCGCAGGCCTTCGAGACCCTCCAGCGCCGCGACGGCGCGCACCGCGTTGCCGCGCAGATGCAGCCGGCGCAGGCCATCGAGCTCCGCCAGCGGCCACAGGTTCTCGATCCGGCCGCCCTCCAGCCGCAGCGCCCGCAGCCGCGTGGCCCGGCTTAGTTCGCGCAGGTCCGCGATGCCCGCAGCCGGCCAGTCCAGCGCCGTCAGCAGGCCGACCTCCGCCTCCGTCACGACCGCCCCCGGCGCCTTGCCGAGCGCCGCCGCGACCGCCGCGCGCAGCCGCGGGTCCGGCAGGTACGCCGCCGGCGACGATCCGGACAGCGCGAGCTGGTCGTCCAGCCCCAGCACACGCGCGCCGGCCAGCCCCGCGAGCGGCGCGAGGTTCGCCACGGCGTTGCCGCCAATGTCGAGCCGCCGCAGCCCGACCAGCGCCGCCAGCGGCGACGCGTCGCGGATCATGTTGCCCGACACGTCCAGCTCCTCAAGGCCGGCCAGCCGCGCCAGCGGCGCCACGTTGGCGATCGCGTTGTCCGCCGCGCGCAGCACCCGCAGGTTGGCAAGCTGGCCCAGAGGCGCCAGGTTGCGCAGATACAGGTTGCCGCCGATGTCGAGTTCTTCCAGGACCCGCAGGCCCGACAGCGGACCGAGATTCACGATGGAGTTGCCCGACACGTCCAGCTTGCGCAGCCCCGCCGCCGCTTGGATCCCCGTCAGGTCGGCGATGCCCTGGCCCGACAGGTCCAGCGACGTCAGCGCGCCCGGGCCGCCGCCTTCGCTCCGCGCGGCCAGCGCCGCGTCCGGGATCGCCTCCGGCGCCGCGCCCCCCGCGGCGTCCGCCTCGGCGGACGGGATCGCGTACGCGTACAGCTTGTCGCCCTCCTCGTCCGACACCCACAGCACGCCCTCCGGCATGTCCTCCGACGCCGTCTCCGGCGGGCCGTCCGGCGACCACAGGCCCATCGGCCGCGCGTTGCCCGCCGCCTTCGTGTCGATGTCCAGATCCGGCAGCCGCGCGCCGTCCGACAGCCGGTACGCCAGCAGACGACCGCCGGCCAGGTCCGACAGCAGCGCCGTCTCGCCGTCCGACCAAAGTCCGAACGGCCGCACCTCCTCGACATCGAACGAAAAGCCCGCGTCCGCGTCGCGTCCGCCGTCCGACAGCCGGTACGCGTACACGCCGCCGCTCGAGTAGTCCGCCGTCCACAACCGCTCGCCGTCCGACCACAGCCCCGTCGGACGGCTGTTGCCCGCCGCCTTCAGCGTCGCCACGTCCTCGTCCGGCAGCGCCTCGCCGTCCGACAGCCGGTGCGCGCGCAACCGCCCGCCCTGGTAGTCCGCCACCCACAGCGTGTCGCCGTCCGACCACAGACCGACCGGGTACCCGCCCGCGCCGATGTCGCGGCCCGCGCGGCGCGCGCCGTCCAGCGCGAACGCCCGCACCCCTCCGTCGGGCCACGAGGACGCCCATAGCGTGTCGCCGTCCGACCAGATCCCCGAAGGCGTGAACTCGTCGCCGCCCAGTTGGATGTCGTGCTCCGGCAGCCGGTCGCCCCAGGCGAGCATCGTCACTGTCACTTCGTCTTCGCCCCACAACCCGCCCGCGTCCGTCGCCCGCAGCCGGAACCGCAGCGTTCCCGCCGCTGGCGCCACGAACGTGGTCTCAGGCGCCGTCGACGACGACAGCGCCACCGTTGGACCCGAAAGCTGCGTCCACGCGTACGTCAGCGTGTCGCCGGCGTCCGGGTCCGTCGCGGAACCGGACAGCGTCACCGTCGATCCCGCCGGCACGTCGGCCTGGTCCGCGCCCGCGTCCGCCGCCGGCGCCTCGTTGCGATTGGTCAGCGCCACCGCCAGGTCCGCCGCGCCCGACTGCAGCCCGTCGCTCACCTCGATGGACACCGCGTACACGCCGTCGCCGTCCGCATCGTCCGGCGCCTCGTAGTCCTTGGCGGACGTGAACTCCAGTGAACTTGACGCGCCCGAACCCGCCAGCGCGAAGTGCGACGCGTCCGCGCCGCCCGACAGCCGCCACGACAGGTGCTCGGCGGCGGTGTCCGGATCGGTCGCCGTCAGCGTCGCCACCGCCGTCTCGCCTTCTTCCACCTCGTACGACCCCGCGCCCGACACCGCCGGCGCCGCCGTGCCTGCTATCCCCGGCAGCCGGTAGGTCACCGCGGCCGTCGCGCTGCCGGAGGTCTGCTCCACGTCCGACACCTCGACCTCGAACGCGAACTCCATGTCCGCCGCGCCGGCAGGCTCCGGAACCGCGAACGACGGCGCCGCCGTGTCCGCGCCCGCCAGCGCCACCGCCGGCGCGCCGTTGTCCGCCTGCGTCCACGACCACACGAGCGTCGCGTCCCCGTGGTGGCCGCTCGCCGCCGCCGACAGCTCCACCGTCTCGCCCGGCGACACCTCGCGGCCCGCGCCGGCGTCCACCGCGAGCGCGCACGCCGGCAGGTGGTAGCGCTCATCCGAGGAGCCCTGCCGCGACACGCTCACCCCCTTCCGGTCCGCCAGCTGCGCCGGCACGCACCCCTCCAGCGCGTTGAACTGCAGGTCCAGCAACTCGAACTCCCGCGCCAGACTCAGCGGGATGCGGCCCGTCAACTGCTGCTGCTCCAGCTGCAGACGACGCAGCGACGGCAGTTCCCCCAGCCATCCCGGCACCGGACCGGTCGCGCCGCCCCGATCGCGACCGCCGGTCACGCGCAGTTCCTCCAGACCGACCAGCGCCGACCACGCGTCCGGGATCGGACCCGGCTCCGGCTGGATCAGCCGCAGCTCCCGCAGCGACGTCATCTCCCCCAGCCAAGCCGGCAGCGGCTCCGCGTCCATGTCCGTGTGCTGCAGGCTCAGCACCTCCAGCCGCTTCAGCCGGCGCAGCGAGTCCGGCAGCACGCCGCGCAGCGACTGCCGGTCCAGACGCAGCACCTCCAGCGCGTCGAGCTCCCCCAGCGCCGCCGGCAGCACGCCCTCCACCCTGATCACCGAGTCCGTGCCGTCCCAGGCGATCCCGCGAACCCGGCCGTCGCGCACCACCACCGCATCCCACTGGCCGAGATCCAGGCGCTCGTTGCCCGCAACCCCCCAGTACATCTCGCCCGTCGGATCCAGCTCGTCCTTCAGCGACAGCAGCGTCTCGCAGTCCCGAACCAGTTCCGGGTTGTCCTCCGGGCCCGCCAGCGCCGTGCCGTCGCGGCAGATCGCCGTGCCCGCCGGCGCCCGGCGCACCGACACCGCGTAGGCGCGCGCCGTCTCGCCGTCCTGCGCCGTCACCTCCACGGCGATCTCGTTGCCGCCCTCGGCCAGGGACACCTCCCAGCCGTCCGCGACCTCGGTCGCCCCGGCCACCGACACCGTCGCCTCCGGGTGGCTCGGCTCCGCCTTCACCGTGGTCGACTCCGCCTCCGTCGCGCCCGCGTACTCCAGTGTCTCCGCGTCGAACGCGCCGATCTCCACGTCCGTCAGCGACAGCGACTTCAGCGCCGCGTCGTCCGAACCCGCCCGCGTCACCGTCACCGCGTACGTCGCCGTCGTCTCGCCGTCCGCCGCCGTGACCTCTGCCGCTATCACCGTCTCCCCGACGGCCAGATCCACCTGGTGGCCCGGCGCCGCGTCCGCGTCCGCCGGCGCGATGTCCACCTGTGCGTCGTCGTGGCTCGCCTCCGCCTCCACGGTTGTCGACTGAACCTCGTGGGCGACGTCCGCCGCGTACGTCGTCGTGGCGGAAGCGAACGTCCCGATATCCACGCCCGTCAGCTCAAGCGATGCGAGCATCGCGTCGTCCGACTTCGCGCGCGCTACGGACACCGTGTACGTCCGCGTCGTCTCGCCGTCCGGTGCTGTCACGGTCGCCGTCACCGCCGTCTCGCCCACCGCCAGAGACACTTGGTGGCCCGGCGCCGCGTCCGCGTCCGCCGGCGCGATCGACACCTCGGCGTCGTCGTGGGTCGCCTCCGCCTCCACAGTCGTCGTCTCCACCGCGTGCGTGACCTTCGCGGAATACGACGCCGTGCCGCTCGAAAACGTCCCGAAGTCCACCCCGGTCAGCGACAGCGAGCTGAGCGTTGCGTCGGAGGACGCCGCCCGCGTCACCGTCACCGTGTACGCCTTCGTCGTCGCGCCGTCCGACGCCGTCACGGTCACCGCGATCTCGTTTTCGCCCTCCACCAGCGCGACCTCCCAACCGTCCGCGACGGCCGTCGCCCCGGCCACCGACACCGTCGCCTCCGCGTGGCTTGCCGCGGCTGACACCGTCGTCGAGGACACCGCGTGCGCGACCGCCCCGGCGTACGACGCCGTGCCGCTCTCGAACGTCCCGATGTCCACGCCCGTCAGCGACAGCGACTTGAGCGTCGCGTCGTCCGACGCCGCCCGCGTCACCGCCACCGTGTAGGTCGCGGTGCTCTCTCCGTCCGCCGCCGTCACCGTCGCCGTCACCGCCGTCTCCCCGACCGCCAGCGCCACCTGGTGGCCCGGCGCCGCCCCGTCGGCGTCCCCCGGCGCGATCGACACCTCGGCGTCGACGTGGCTCGCCTCCGCCTCCACAGTCGTCGATTCGACCGCGTGCGCGACTTCCGCCGAGTACGATGTCGTACCGCTAGAGAACATCCCGATATCCACGCCCGTCAGCTCGAGCGACTTGAGCGTCGCGTCGTCCGCCGGCGCGCGCAGCACGGTCACTGTGTACGTCTCGGTCGTCTCGCCGTCCGCCGCCGTCACCTCGACCGCGACCACCGTCTCCCCGACGGCCAGATCCACCTGGTGGCCCGGCGCCTCGTCCGCGTCCGCCGGCGCGATCGACACCTCGGCGTCGTCGCGGCTCGCCTCCGCCTCCACAGTCGTCGATTCGACCGCGTGCGCGACCTCCGCCGAGTACGAGGTCGTGCCGCTAGAGAACGTCCCGATATCCACGCCCGTCAGCTCGAGAACGCTCAGCGTCGCGTCGTCCGACACCGCGCGCGTCACCGTCACTGTGTACGTCTCGGTCGTCTCGCCGTCCGCCGCCGTCACCTCGACCGCGACCACCGTCTCCCCGACGGCCAGATCCACCTGGTGGCCCGGCGCCTCGTCCGCGTCCGCCGGCGCGATCGACACCTCGGCGTCGTCGTGGCTCGCCTCCGCCTCCACAGTCGTCGACTCGACCGCGTGCGCGACCTCCGCCGAGTACGATGTCGTGCCGCTAGAGAAGGTCCCGATATCCGCGCCCGTCAGATCGAGAACGCTCAGCGTCGCGTCGTCCGACACCGCGCGCGTCACCGTCACTGTGTACGTCTCGGTCGTCTCGCCGTCCGCCGCCGTCACCTCGACCGCGACCACCGTCTCCCCGACGGCCAGATCCACCTGGTGGCCCGGCGCCGCGTCCGCGTCCGCCGGCGCGATCGACACCTCGGCGTCGTCGTGGCTCGCCTCCGCCTCCACAGTCGTCGACTCGACCGCGTGCGCGACCTCCGCCGCGTACGTCGTCGTCCCCGATGCGAAAGCCCCGTAGTCCAAGCCAGACAGCTCCAGCGACTTGAGCGTCGCGTCGCCCGACGCCGCGCGCGTCACCGTCACTGTGTACGTCTCGGTCGTCTCGCCGTCCGCCGCCGTCACCTCGACTGCGACCACCGTCTCCCCGACGGCCAGCGACACCTGGTGGCCCGGCGCCGCGTCCGCGTCCGCCGGCGCGATCGACACCTCGGCGTCGTCGTGGCTCGCCTCCGCCTCCACAGTCGTCGACTCGACCGCGTGCGCGACCTCCGCCGCGTACGTCGTCGTCCCCGATGCGAAAGCCCCGTAGTCCAAGCCAGACAGCTCCAGCGACTTGAGCGTCGCGTCGCCCGACGCCGCGCGCGTCACCGTCACCGTGTAGGTCTGCCGACTGATACCGTCGGCCGCGGTGACCGCCACGGACACCACCGTCTCGCCCACCGCCAAGGACACCTGGTGGCCCCCCGTCTGCAAGTCCGCATCGGCCGGCGCGATCGCGAACCGAGCCCCTGGATGGCTCGCCGTTGGCCTCACCGTCGTCGACTCGACCGCGTGCGCGACCTCCGCCGCGTACGTCGTCGTCCCCGATGCGAAAGCCCCGTAGTCCACACCCGACAGCGCGAGGCCGCTCAGGGTCGCGTCGTTCGACCGAGCCCGCGTCACCGCGACCGTGTAGGATTGCGTGGTTTCGCCGTCCTCGGCGGTCACTGTCGCCGCCACGACCGTCTCGCCCACCGCCAGCGAAACCTGGTGGCCATCGAGCGTCCCGTCCGCGTCCGGCGGTGTGATCTCAACCTCCGCGCCCCCATGGCTCGTCGTCGCCGTCACCGTCGTCGAGGCCAGCGCGTGCGGAACGCTCGCCGCATAGACCGTCGTATCGCTGGCGAACGTCCCGATGTCGGCACCCGACAGCGCGAGCTCGCCCAGCGTCGCGTCCGTCGACACCGCATCCTGCACCAGCACCGGGACGCGGTTCTCGACCAGTTCCGATAGTCCCGTGTAGCCGCTCGGCGCCAGCGCCACGTAGAACACTTCGGTCGCTTCCTCCAGCCCGTCGTCCGCCACCGCCACCGTTACCTGGCGTTCAGCGCCGACGGCCGCCTGACCTTCCCAGTCGAACTTCTGAAACCCGTAGACCTCGCGATGCGAGAACGAACCCCCCGAGAACAGCTCGCCGTAGCCGTGCCGGTAGGCGTCGGCCACCGGGGTCTGCGCCTGTGCCAAGTCAGCGTCCCTCGAGAACGCTGTGCCGGCGGACGTCGTGTCCTCGGCCACGTAGGCTCGTTCCGCGTCCATCGACCCGTGGATCGTCGCCACCACTGGCCAGTCCGCGGATGCATCGCCCTCGTTGCGGAGCGTGCACGTCAGCGACGTCCCTTCAGTTACGACCGATGGGCAGCGCAGGGCGAACCCGCCTGCGCTCACGGTCACCTGCTCCGGCCGTTCGGCGCGCGTCACCACCAGGTCGTACGTGCCCGTAGTCCCGTCCTCAGCGGTCACTTCGACGGCGATCGTCTGGGTTCCGGGATCCAGGGGGACCTCGACGCTCGTCGTGCCGCTCGGCACGGGCCGGCCCGCCACGGTGGCCGTTGCGCGCCCATGGCTGGCCGTCGGCCTCACCAAGACATACGTCTCTTCGTAGGCCGCGTCGAATTCGTAACGCCGGGTCGAGCCGGCGAAGTCGAAGTCCACGGGGGAGCCGGCCCCGAGCCAGACTTCCAGCGCTTCCAGGCCGGCGTCGTCGCTCGCCGCATCGCTCGCCGCGATCTCCACGGTCTGCCGCTGAGGGTAGATCATCAGGAAGCCCGCGTGGCGGCTGCCGCTCGGGGCAAGGGCGACATGGAATCGCTCAGCGCCCTCGTGGTCCTCGTCGTCCACGATATCGATCGAAAACGTCCGCGCCGCGCCGGGAGCCGCCCGCCCCCCCCAGTCGAACAGCGCGTACGACACGAGTTGTTCGCCGATCCAACGGGTCTCCGACTTGGTAGCCCAGGCCGCCGGCGATGGGTTCCGCAGGCGGACGTCGAGCGGCACGCCCCGCACCAGGGCCCGGTCCTGGTCGCTCAACAGATGGAAGATGCCCGCCACCGGCCAGTTCGCCCCCACGTCGCCGCCATTGGTCAACGTACACGTCGCCGTGCCGCCTTCCACTGCGGTGGCATCGCAAGAGAGCGAGAACTCGCCCACCGCGTCTGCACCTGCGGCGGTAGCCGCCGACAGTGCAACCGCACTGCCAAGTGCCCGCAGATGCCGCGGCCAGCAGTGGAGCAAGCGAGGCGACGATGCTGCCGGAATGCGGCGAGCCGCGCCGCACAACGAATGTCGGGCCCAGGTTTTTTCCGACGAACAGCCCATCCCCAGGCTCATGGTCATTGATACACTGGCTCCATGTCTGCGTAGCGGTTCCGGGGCTGGAACACCCGAACGTAGTCAACCTTCATCCTCGTCCGAATCTGGTTCGCTCTCGCTGCGGGTCTACTATTTCCGAACCCGCCCCAAGCCCCGATCCTTATGTCCAGCGGCGTGTGGCTGATGGCAACCTGTTCGAGCACCGAGTCTTCATCCGTGTCGTCCAGATACTCGAAAAACTGGTCGTGGCTGGCCGTGCCCCGACGGTAGTCCCTGAACGGACCGTTTCCGTACCTCCACCGCCCTTGGCTGTCCCGCTTGCCCGGGACGTACTTGACGGTGGAGGAGTTTTTGGGGACGACAATGAAGTCGTCATGCATGCCTTCGACCTTCATGAACGTCCGGTAACCTCTCGGCGTCCACTCCAGCCCTCTCGTGATGGTGTACTCCCCCGGTTCGCGGCACTGCTCCTCCGTCAGGAAATCGAGATACCTGTCGCTGCCCTCCTCGTACTCGCAATACCTGCTGTACTGCTGCAAAAATCTCGGCGGAGTGTCGAGCGAGTGAACTATGGGCCAGTAGTTGAAGAACCTGAACGCGGACTCTCGGAGCTGCTCCGGATAGTGCTCCACCACGTCGATCTCCACCTCCGCGAAACGGCTCAGACCCTCGTACGTGCTCCATCTCGTAAGGTCGCCATTCGGAGTGCGCACTTGCGTCCCGTACTTCGAGTTGACGCTCCTCTTGGGCTTGAACGGGTTGCCGATCACTACGGCGAACAGGTGTTTGTATGCATCCTCATCAAAATCGACCGTGTATCTGATCTCGAAGTACCCGTACTTGTACTGGTACTTGCCAGCCGTGTTGATATTGGGGGTGCAGAGCGTCGTCCACGCCATTTCGTAGTGTCCGTTCTCCATGCGTTCACATGGGTCGCCCGCCGCGTCGACATCCTCGCACCAGTAGTTCGCGAAGTTCCACTTGTCCGCGTCGAGATTGGACAGCCCGCCTCGGCAGTTGCCGGACGGGTAGTTGCCGGTGTCGCCGTTGAACTCTTCGGCGAACGCCAGTTCGTAGTTCTCCGGTGGCTGGACCAACTTCGGCAGCGCGTCGCGAAGCGAGTCGTCAGTCGCCGGAACAGGGGTCGACGACAGTGTCTCGCCGGAAAACAGACACGTATAGCGGTCGATTTCCGGTTCGGGATAGTCGCTGCAATCGGGGAGGCCGCGAGGGGGTTCAATCCGGACATCGCGATACACCGTCAAGGTTGAGTCCGGGTCGGCCGCCGAGAGTTCCATCCGCTGTGCGACGAAGTCGTTGACATAGTGCTCGCCGCGCCCGTCCCTCTCGGGGATGTTCAGTTTCAACAACCCGTTGTTCGCCTCTGCGCAGACGCCCACCTCGCGACCACGTTTGTCCACGAATGTTGACTTGTCGGGCTGGCCCTCGACCCGTATGAGCACCGGGCCCTCCGAGCCGTCGTGTTTGCGAACCCGCACCCGGGCGAAGCGTCCGTCGCTCCACGACGGCCCGTTGTCGGTCTCCCACACGACGTCGTTGGCATCGTACGAACACTCATCGTCGCCGCCGATGCGGACCAGCCTGTTGAGAACGTAGTCCTCCGCCACGAAGGTCACGGCCGGACTGTCCTCGGCCTGCGCCGGGGCCCCGAATCCCGCAGCGCCGGCCAGCAGCAGCGCCGCCAGCCCCGCCCGCCCTTTCCGGCACCGCCGCGCGGCATTTCCACGGGGGATTCCCGCCCCCGACCCTCGTTTCTGGCAAATGGCCATGCAGATGCTCCACGGAGTACGCGCGATAACTGTAGGAATCGCGAGTACAACGGCTACCTGTGTTCGACTGGCACGGAGGCCGGCCCATGCTCAACGAAAGCCCGCTCCGCGCCCTGCCGGATTCCGCCGAGGACTTCGCCGCCGCCGACTGGATCGACGGCTGCGTGGCGGCCGCCAAGGGCGCGATCAGCGAAAACACCGAGCGCGCCCTTAGGTCCGATCTCGGCATCTACGCCGCCTGGTGCAGCGCCTGCGGACTCGCGGCTCTGCCCGCGAGCCCCACAACCGTGGCCGCGTTCGTCGACGCCATGGCGACAGTGCGCGCCCCAGCAACGGTGCGCCGCTACGTGGCGAGCATCGCGGCCGCGCACCGGGCCGTGGGCCGCGCCAGGACCGTGAAGAGCGCCGCCGTGGCGCTGGCGCTGCGGCGCATGCACCGCGCCCGGGGCCGCCGCCAGGACCAGGCGCAGGGACTCACATGGCCGCTGCGGCAGCGGCTTCTGGACGCGGCGGGGACGGCGCTAATCGACGCGCGCGACCGGGCGCTGGTCGCGGTGGCGTACGACGGCATGCTGCGCCGCTCGGAGCTGTCGGCGCTGCAAGTTCATGACCTGGTCGAGGAAATGGGCGGCGACGCCACCCTGTTGGTGCGCCGAGCGAAGACCGATCAAGAGGGCGTCGGCGCGATGGTCTACTTGGCACCCGACACCGTCCGGATGGTCCGGGAATGGCTCGCACGGGGCGGCATCGGGAGCGGTCGCCTGTTCCGGTCGCTGCGCCCGGGCCGCGCGCTTGGCGAAAAGCTGCACCCCAGCCAGATCCCGCGCATCCTCAAGCGCATGGCGCGCCGCGCCGGCCTACCGGACGACTTGGCGGCCGGGCTGTCGGGCCACAGCGCCCGCGTCGGCGCGGCCCAGGACATGATCGCCTCGGGCATCGAACTGCCCGCCATCCTGCAGGCGGGTCGCTGGCGGACCACGGCCATGGTGAACCGCTACGGCGACCGGCTGCTCGCGCGGCGCAGTGGCGCCGCGCAGCTGGCGCGCCTGCAGAAGAGGGCGTAACGCTCCAGACCGTGCTACGGTGGTGGCCGCTGCGCGGGACCGAGCACCGCCCGCCGGGGCTTTCCGCTGTCTCCATACCTGGTGGAAACCCGCCGATGCCCGCACAGTTATCGCGAGTGTTTCGCGCGCGGGACTTGGCTCGCGCAATGCGAACGGCGAATGAAGCTTGACGGCGGACTGGGATCGCAATCGTCAAGCCCATCAACGGTTTGCGCCGCACGGGGCGCACCGAGGCGCCGACGGTTGGGCCATCGCCAACGGTTCGCGGGATGATACGGATTGACTCAAACACTCTCGATAACTACAGTTATCGCGAGTGTTTGGGCGCCGCGCCCGGCGAGTGCATACTGCGAGACTTGCGTCGGAAACAATTGTTTTTCCATACTTTTATCGACTGCGGATGCGCGGCAAAGTTCCTTGCCCCGATAACGGCCATTCTCACTCGCTCCGGCTTTCCGCCGACCCCGAATCGCCGCAACGCAGCGGCGCGGCGGACCGCCGCCGGATAGGTTTTTCCGGGCGGTCGCGCAGCCGCCGAATTCGCTTGACCCCGGCGGGAGGCCGCCCCTACTCACTCCCCGACCCCGCGCCGAGGAGCATTTGGACGGCTTCCCTCCAGAGATGGGGAGACATCGGCACGCAGCCACAGGGTGCGGGTTCGGCAAAGGGTGGCCGGCGCGGCCGTCCGTCAGATGAGCCCGCAGGCGGCCATGCTGACGGTCTCGGTCCGGGACGCGACGATGTGGTCCAGGAACCGCACGTCGACCTCCCCCAGGAGGTCTTTCATGCGGCTCGTGAGGTTCATGTCGCTCGCGCTCGGCTCCGCACCTCGCGCTCGCGGCCTCCGGCCTCGAGCCGCAGGTATCTGGGCGCGGCCGTGTCGCCCCTCATCACGGGACCGTCGGCCACTTCCTCCGCCATCACCTGCAGGGCCAGCTTCACGACGCTTTCCCGTTCCGCCTCGTTCAGCGCCTTCGCGCCCAGGCCGGCGAACCTGTTGTCGTCCTCCTTCATGGGATTGCCCCTTGGAACGACTCCCACGAACATGCGCCGGCCTCCGCAGGGACTTCGGTCCCCTGCGGGAGTGGGCGGTTTGCCACCCGGTCTTGATACGCCGGATCGCTCCGGCTCCTCGCTTCACGCCGCGTTCGTTGCGCGGCCACGTCGACCGGGTCGGCAGTAAAGCCCCGGCAGAATAGAACCGGCGCACCCGCGCCGCCAGCGGCGCGTTCTTAGTCTCTCGCTAAGGCTCGCGCAGTGTGTCTCCGTCCGACGGCGGCTGCAGACGGCGTGGCGCTATGGCCGATCCCTTCAAGGCGAGGCGGCAGTCAGTCGTAGTTCCATCTCCTGACGGGAGGCGGAGGCGTGTGCGGCGCGTTTCCGAGGCATCCCGTCACCGTTCCGTCGTCCGCCACTGCGATGCCGGTGCTCGTCGAGTCCAGGACCGCGCAGCACGCGCCCGCGCGTATGTCGACAGCGGTGGCGCCGTCGGGGTTTAGGTTCCGGTGGCGGCCCCAGACCGACAAGGACTCCGCAGTCTCGCCCGGCGCGCCCAGCGGGGCTGCGGCAACTCGGGCCGATTGCAGCCTCCTGGACGACGGCGAGGCTCGCGGAGCTCTCCCGCCACCACCAACGCCATTCTGCGACTAGATTGCTTATTGCCGAGGACACTGCCGACGGTCCCGGCGCGAGCACTACCGGAACGAACCTTCCAACGGCGTCAAGACGCCTTCCGAAGCCGTCGAAGGCATGATCACCACGGCCGCGACCCTGCGGCGTCTCCGACGCCGCCGTCCCGCAAGGGCCTGCCACTGTCCTCGCCGCCCTCCACCAAGAACATCCCCAGGCCCGTGCCGCCGTCGGCCGCGCGCGCCACCTCGTCAACGAGTGGCGCAATCTCTCACACCACTGGCCGGGGAAATCAGGACGCCTAGCGAAAGTCTCGGACTGCCGCCGCCATTTCCCAAAAGAGCTACGCACGCTACGAGCTTTCCGCAGAGCCATGAAAGACGCCGGCCCACCGGCGGTTCGCCAGGACCCGGCATGACCTTCCTCCCCCTCCGCTCAACACGACGGCAACATGGATGGCCCGCGTAGTCCCCAAAGTCGCAAGGTCGCATACAATCGGTCCGCCCACTACGGACAGACCCTGGCCCTCTTCGCCGAACGCTTCCCGACCGCGGCGCGGCGAGCAGTCTGACGAAACAGACCGAAGGAACAGACCAACGAAGTTGCCGCGATCCTGGGGCTACGCCTACAGCTGTGGGCAGGAGCGGGAAGACCGAATTGTCCTGCGGTCCGGCCGCCGAGCCCGCAAGCGCCTCCGCTACGAGGTCGCCGTCCCGGTCCGGCGAGCTCCGCCCCCGGCCAGGGCGTTCGCGACCGCTACGCGATGGTGACCGCGGTCGACATCGTGGTCGTGTCGTAGCTACCGGCGAGCGTATCGCTCGCCACGCCGTTGGCGTAGACCTTGTGCTCCCACTTGATCTCCTCGTAGTCGAGCACGAAGAATTCCACAGGCATGTCGGCCGGCTTGCCCGATGCGGGATCCATCGGCGTATCGACGTACACGTTGACGACCTTGGCGTTCTTCAGCTTCGTGATATCGGCCGCTTGGACTTCTCCCCCGATCATCTTGGTTCGGGTGATCGTCACATCGTCGATATTCGAGGATTTCGCGCACGCTTCGCGAAGCGCCGGCGTGGCGGCATCGATGTCGTGCTCGAGCACGATGCTGCCGTGGATCGATGCTCCGTCCGTGCGATCCGAACCCTTGGCCACGACGGGAAGGTCGATGCCGTGCTTGAACGACCGGCAGGTTATGCTGCCCTCGTAGTCCGACAACGTTTCCTCGCCGTCGATGCCTGAGATTTCCACTGCGAAATGGGACATGTCAATTCTCCTTTCTTCGAAACCGATTCAGACCGCCCGCTAGAGCGCGACGCTGGTCTGCGAATCCCAGCCTTTCTCGATAGAGCCGCCAGCCACGCCCGCGGCGTACGGCGTGTAGGTCCACTTGATCGTCGCCGCGTTGAGCCAGACCCGTTCGACCTCGTCGGTCGTGATCGAGCCGACGGGCTGGGGGTAGACCGGCACGGGATTGGCCCGGGCCCGGGAATAGCCGCGGTCGGTGTTCTGCGCCATGCCCGCGAGATTCCACTGCCCGCGAAACGCATGGCCCGCATGGTTGCTGTAGCCCCTGTGCGGAAGGAACGCGCCGCCGTTTGCATCTGCGGTCTCGTGTTCGATCCTTGAGACGAACGTGTCGGTCAACGTGTACTTCATGAACACCTGCGGCCCCGTCTCCGTGTTCTTGAACAGGGAAACCGTCACCGTGCCCAAGTTTTCTCCCATCGAGCACGCTTCGGCGAGCTTGGGGCTGGCCTTGTCGCGGTACCGGGTCAGGAAAATCTCCGACAATTGCGCCTTTCCCGTTCCGGTCGGCGCTTCGATGAGATCGCGAATGGCGATCGCTTCGAGTTCTCCTTCGTGCCCGGTCTGGGTTGCTTCGCCGGCAATCGAGATCGTACCGCCGGTTTTCTCGATTCTCACTGTGATGTCCGCCATGACTCCTCCTCTGGATTCAGCAAGCAGTTCGTTTGACTCGTACCTGATTGGACCCTTTCGCGAGCGTTAAATTCCGGATTCCGTGTCTTTTCGGTCCGCGCACACGACCGGCCCACCTGTCTCAGTTTGGCAGCTCCGCCACCAACCGCAGCGAAGCGGTCAGTTCCTCCAGCTGGAAGTGTGGCCGCAGGTGGGCCACCGCGGTGTAGGCGCCCGGCTTGCCCGGTATGTCCTCGACCTCCACCCGGGCCTCGCGCAGCGGATAGCGCGCCTTGGTCGCGTGCGATGCCGAGTCGTCGGACGTCACGTACTGCGCGATCCAGCCGCTCAGGAACCGCTGCACCTCCTCGCGGGACGTGAAGCCGCCGATCTTGTCGCGCATGATCGCCTTGAAGTAGTGGGCGAACCGCGCGCAGGCCAGGATGTAGGGCAGGCTCGCCGAGAGCCGGGCGTTGGCGTTGGCTTCCTCTTCCACGTACTTCTGCGGCCGGTTTACCGTCGACCCCGAGAAGATCACCGCGAACTCGGTGTTGCGGGCGTGGCAGAGGGAGATGATTCCCTGGTCGGACAACTCCTTCTCGCGCCGGTCCGTGATCGAGGTTTCCGTCGGGCACTTGGTGATCCTCGCTCCCGTCAGGGATGGGAAGGTGTGCAGCGGCAGGTTCTCGACCTTGCCGCCGGTCTCGAGCCCGCGGATCGCCGACGGCCATCCGGACACCGAGAAAGACTTCATGATCTGCCCCGCCAGCGCCCAGGACGATGGCCCCCACAGGTACCTGCCGTGGTCTTCGCCGTCGACGTTCTCGACGAAGTCCATAGCTTCGACGGGAGCCGTGTCCGGTCCCCAGGGGAGCCGCACCAGGGTCCGCGGCGCCGTCAGCGCCAGGTAGCGGGAATCCGGGCTGTCGCGCAGGGCGTTCCAGCTTCCCATCTCGCTGGTCTCGAAGATCTTGGCGATGTCGATCGGCCGGTCGAGCTCCGTGAAGCTGTCGAGATCCAGAAGGCTCGGGGCGGCGCTGGCAAGGAACGGCGCGTGCGCCATCGCGGCCACCGCCGAAATGTCGCGCAGGAACTGGATGTCCATCGGCGAGCGTCCGAATTCCATGTCGCCCACGAGAATCGTGTACGGCGAACCGCCGAGGGTCCCGTACTCGCTCTCGTAGACGTGCTTGAAGAAGACCGACTGGTCGAAGCCCGGAGCCCGTCGGAAGTCGCGCTCGAGTTCCTCGCGGTGGCAGTTGAACACCCTCACCCGCGAGGTGGTCAGGTCGTTCTCCGAGACGAGCTTGTCGAGGTTGCGCCAACTCGCCTCGAGGCGCTGGAACTTCCGGTTGTGCAGGACCTGGTTGACCTGCTCCGATATGAGTCGGTCCAGGGCCACGATCCGCTCCGCGAGCGCCCGCTTCGCTGAGCCGTCGACCTGACCGCCGGCCTTGGTGGCCTCTTCCACGAAACCGCGCAGCATGCGCCGGGCGCCGTCGACCTGGTGTTCGTCTCGCACGAGGCGACCGTCGTCGAAGATTCGCTCGAGTATCGTCGGTTCGGCTTTCGCCGGCCCGTTGTTTCCCTTCACTGTATCCAACATTCCTGTTTCCTCCGTTGATTGTCGACTCGCGACGGCCGCTGGCGAGAACCAGGGGAACATCACGAGTCGTCGTCTCCGTCAAGGCCCAATTCAACGCGCAGCTGCGCCTGTTTCTGGTCGTCCGACAGGATCTCGCCGAGAATCCCGTCGAGCTGCTCGTTCGACTCGATCTTGCCGTACAGGTCCGCAAGCCATCGACGCGCTTCAAGCAGTTTCGCCGTTTGGGGAATCTGAGCGGCGACGCCCATCGGCGAGAAATCGTCGATGGCCTCGAATTTCAGTTCGACGCCGATTTCCGCTCCTTCCTCCGCCGAGAGTTCGTCCGGAACGGAGAACTTCAGCGTGGGGCCGAGGCGCTTCATGAGCTTTTCGACGCCACCTTGTTCGACTTCGACGAACTTCCGTTCGGCGTAGTCGACCGGGTCGTTCCCGTCGCCGGACAGGTCGCTGACGACACCGGCCACCAGCGGCAGCTCGCGTGTCGAAGTGGCGCCGCCGTCTTCGACGTCGTAGGTGATCTGAACGCGCGGAGGCCGTACCCGGCCAATGCGCTGTTGACTTGAATCCGCCATTATTGCCTCCGATTGCACACGGGATTTGACAACTTCAGGGAGCCAGTTCTCTCTGTTGCGTTACCGTTTTAGACAGCAGCAACCAGAGAACGTTGCGCCCCGGAAGCACATTTGCTCGACCCGTTCCGCACGGGCGGCCGCAAGGGCTGACCCCGTGGCGGAGACCCTGCGGAAACGTGAGGCGGGTGACCGCAAGCATCGTCCTACAACTGCCGCTTTACGGATTCCATGAGTTGTTCGAGCGTCACGCCGGAACCGCGCATGCGGTCGACGATTTCGATGATGCCGAGCGAACGCCAGGTGGAGAGGAGACGCAGAAGCGGCAACGCGGGCGAGTGGTGATCCTGGGCCGCCATGCGGCAGCGCGCCTGGTCGATGAGATCCCAGGCGTCGATCTCGCGTGGCGCCGCCATGGATCCCGAAGCGGTGTCGCCGTCCGTCTGACCGCTTGTCACCGAGTCCTTCTCGATCAGTCGCTCCAGCTCCCGCCAGGCTTTCTTCGCAGACGGCGGCTGGCCGCCGAAGGCGTCCTTCAATCGTTCGTCCCATGCGCCGAAGACCCCCTGCAGGGTGGCGGCGCAGTTGCGCCGGCCGGCGACGTCCGGGGGTGGTGAGCCCCATCCGATCGTTGCCGCCAGGGCGGGAACCCGGTTCAGCAATCTGCCCATCGCGGCGATGCGCTCGCCAAGGTCCCCGTCGCGGCAGTCGGCGCGCGGATGCACGCCGTCGTCCGCGCCGGGCCAACTCTGCTGGGCGGCCACCAGGTCCTCCATCGCCGGGGCGAAGGCGGCCAGACCGCCCTGGTGCCAACTTGCCTCGGCGTAGGCGGCCAGAATCCGGATGTCCTTCGACCTCGCAGAAAGGGCGACGGCCCGGTCGATCACTTCGTCGAACGCCCGCCCCGGCAGCTCCGCCAACTCGCCTTCGACGATGCACGCCGCGCCCCGGGTCCCGGCGGCGGCGAACGCGTCCATGAGCCCAAGGAACTCGCCATCCCAGCGCAAGTCCGGCCCGCATGGGTCCTGCTGCGCTACGGGCTCGAGGATTGTGGGGTTCGGCATGACCGCGGTTCCCTGGTCGTCTCCCGTGCGCATTCGGAGGTCGTCGTTGGAGTCCCGCTAGCGCGACGGACGCTGATACGCCACGCTCGGCGGGTGGTCGTCGAATCGTGGCAGCGTCAACGGGGCTCCGGCATCGTCGGTGACCCGCGCCGTTGCCACCAACGGGTGCCGGACGCCATCGGCATCGACGACCTCGGTGTGGACCGCGAACGCGCCGTTCGCCAGCCCGTGGAAGACGCGGAGCAGCGAGCCATTGCTGGTGTCCGTCGTGGCGCGTTCACCCGCGACGGCATCGCCCATGGCGAACACGCGGCCCCCGGGGTCCGACGGGAACGCGAAGCGATACGGCGAGTTCTTCGCCAGTCGGACCCGCAACGCGGCGGGCGTTCCGTATCGCCACGTGTAGACGCCATCCTCGTCGCGCTCGGCGCCTTCGATTTCGAACGCGATGATGTTCTCGGCAAGCGCTTCCTCCTCGGGCCTGGTGCGCCAGTCGACACGGAACCGCAGCACGGTGCTACCGTCCATGTCCCGGTCCCAGAAGTCAGCGGTTTCCCGGAATACGCGGGCCAGGGGGGTGTCGAAACGGTCCAGCACGTCCCGGGCTTCGCCGAGCCGTGCAACGAACTCACCCAACGTCGCGCTGGGCATTTCCGGGGCGCTCGCATCGTTCGCGTAGGGCCACATCCACGCAACGTTGCGTCCGAAGTACTCCTCGAGGCGCGCATAGAGATGCTCTCCCTGACGCGCGTCCAGGCCAGCGCAAGCGCCATCGACCTGCGCCCGGAATCGGTCAAGCGCACGGGCCACATAGTCGTCGCGGGCCGCCGCGAGGGCCGGCCGGGGTGCCTTGCAGGCGGCCTGCGGATCGGCGGCGTAGGCACGCAATATTCCTTCGAGGCCGGAGAGCGCCGCGCCGGCATCCCCCCGGTCGTAGCGGGCCATGTCTTCCCGGATTTCGCGCCATCGCCAGGCAACCGCAGTGCCGCCGAACGTCGCAGCGTCCACGTAGGGAGCGCCGTAGTACTCGTACAGGCGGCGCAGTCGTTCGACGCCGCGGCCGAACCGGCGAACGAGCGCGTTAGCATCCGCGGCCGGGTCGAGATACATCCCCAGCGGGTCTTCCCCAGCCAGCGCTTCGGTGCCGGCCAAGAGCATGTTCAGAGCGACCGACGAACGCACTGCGAGGACCCGGTCGGCCTCGGTTTCGGCTTCGTGGGCCTGCAACCAGGAGACGATCTCACCAAGGTCGTCGAGCGCCGATGCTACCCGCGCGACCCTAGCGGCGCGATCGCCTGCCACGACCGGATCCACGGCAGGTCGCAGCGCGAGCTCGGCGCTTGCGGCTACGCCAACGACCAGTTCACGCACCACCTGCTCCAGCAGATCGCGGGCGACAGCCGGTGGCAAATCGCCAGGCAGGTCCGTTGCCAGGCGATCGAATGTGTGTAACTTCGAGAGCATGCCGCTGACCGTGGCCGGGTCGATCGTGACCGGACCTGCAATGACGGTCCGGGGCGTCGTTGGAAGGTCCGCGAATCCGGCGCTGGCCAACCGATCGAGGAAGGCCGACCACGCCTGTGCCCCCGGTGAGAGGGCAAGCGAGGGTCGACCGCCGCCGCCGCGCGTTCCTGTGCTCGAACGTACGAGCAGTGGACCGATCTCGGGAAGGATGAAATGTTCGGCCGCTTCGCGGGCGTCGATTCGAATCTTGCTGACGGCGGCCTTCGCCGAGAGCGCCGTCGTCTGACCGAGCAGGGAGAGCGTCAGGGCACGTCCGAGGACCCGCATCTCGTAGCGATGGTCAGGCGTGTCTTCCGCTGCGGTGATCCAGGCCTGACCAGGGTCCTGTAGCGCCGTTCGCAGCGCGGAAAGCGCCCCATGTTGCGAACGCCACCCAGCGCTGCGGTCCACCGCCCGGCGGGCGGCATTGGCCACCGGTCCGTTGGCGTAGACCGAATCGGCCCAGCGCTGCATCGTCGTGATGAAGTTCTGCCGTGCCAGATCGGCCAGACCATCCACATCCATGCCACCGCGCGCAGGCTCCGGCAACCGCAGGGTCGTCGCTGCCAATGCCGTCTCCAGGCCAGTCGGCCAAGCGTCCGGCTCGCCGCCAAAGGCATCCGAGAGGAGGCGGCGAAAGTCGACCTGCTCCGGATCGTCAGCCAAGCCCTCCCAGGCTGCTATCCACTCGTCGACCTCCTGCGCACCGCCGACCCACGCAAGGGGATCGTCCAGGGGCGCCAGTCTGTCCCGCGCTTGCCGGTCGAGGGCCGACCCAAGCGGCTGGAGAACGTGGGCGTCGAGAAGGGCTCCGCCAAGACGCGCAGGCGACTGGGAGTTTGGCACCAGCGGGGACAACGGCGTCAGCATTGAGAATTCCGAGACTTCCGCCAAGCGCGCGCCGATCCCAGCGACGCGTCGCACGCGGCCCGCGCTCGGCACCGCATCGATGTCCGTCGCGGACCAGAGCGTCGCTTCACGGGCGGCGAGGGCCAGCGTCGATCGCAGATGGTCCGCATTGGCAAGCCCCATCACGGTGGCCAGGACGGTCAGGGTGACACCGGCGACGAGACCGGCATAGCCCAGCCCCCTGGTGAGCCCGGGTGTCTGCGCTGGCCTCGTGCGAGCCACGGTCTGGGCGACCGCCGATCGCAGACCACGCCCCCCCAGGCAAACCGACGCGACATCGACTCTCGACGATGGTGCCAACGCCAACGCTCGCGCCAATGCCGTCGACAGTTCGGTCGACTGGGCGATCAACAAATCCCGGAGTCCTTCCCGCGGTCCACCGCCGAGCCAAATGCGCGTGGCGTCCCGCGCCAGTTGCGCGCACAGTTCGGCACTGTCCCGGTTCGCCGCGTCCACCACCCGCCATGCAGCCGTGGTCGCACCCGGCGCCAGAACGAAGTGGAGCGCGACCCGCGAGCCGGCGGCACGCGCAAACGTCTCCGCGCGCACCAATGCGTCACCGGGAATGCCGTCGCTGCCGACGATTGCCGCGACGCCATCTACCGGTCGGCGCCAAGGCAGTCTTGCCGCAAGGGAGTGCAACGTCCGCGGATCAGCCCCGGTGGCCTCGATGAGAATCACGCCATCGCCCGCCGCAACCGCCACCTCGCCAGCGGCCGGTGGATTCAGAGCCAGGCTGCGGCACAGATCGCCCGACCCTTCGCCGCCCACTACGAGGATGATGAGGGCGTCGCTTCCCGCCCGTCGGCGCGCTTCGGCGAGCGCGCTGCCCAACCGGATCCGTGTTGACGAGTCCCATCCCGTCGTAACCCGGGGAGGCGCCGCAAGCCGCGCGGCCCGCTTTCCGGCGGTGCGCTTCCTGGCCGTGTCGGATCCGGACCGCATCAGCCAGACGAGACCCTTGCCCAACAGGACGAGAACCTTCCACAGCACCCACAGCGCAACGAGGAGAAGAACCAGCGCAAGAACGATCAGAACGATCAGAACGACGATCTCGAACACGCCTCCCGCCAGTAGGCCGGCGGCGAATTCGCCGATGTGTGACAGCGTATCCGACATCAGTTCTCCTCGCGCTCGGTGGAAGTCAGTCTCGAAGGACCGACGGTGTGGTGCAGGGGATCGATAATGGCTGTGGCGGGCAAGCCACGTCCTAGCCGTTGCGCCATCCGGTCACTTTCCTCAAGAGACTGACCGCCCACGGCAAACCACACGGAGAAACCGGCAACCAGCCAGGCCGCCAGGCCCAGGGCGGCGAGTGGCAGCGATGCCAGTCCCCTTCGCGTTGGCCTGTCATCCGGGGCCACTTCCAGGGTGTCCTGCCCGCACGCACCCACGACCTCCTCCAGCGCTGCGATCAACGACGAAAGGCCGATGGCGTCGCCTCGCAGGGAGCCTTCGAATCCGGCTCGGAACACGCTGAGGTAGAACGGTGCCAGGAACGAGAGATGAAGTGGCTCGGAGGGCGCGCCTTCCGAGATGGAGACCGCGGCCCGCGCCTGCGCCACTACCTCCTGGCCCGCCAGCGCCGAGCCATAGAGTTCGAACTCCAGCAGCCGCTCCCGCCATCGTTCGAGCCCACCGGCCGGGTGATGCAGCATGCGTCCATCGGCCAGGCCGACGAGCGCATAGGCGACCGCCCGGGAAGCGGTAAGGTCGCTGCGCACGGTCGCCGGCAGGGTTCGGACGACGCAGTCCACGCCCTGGGCAAGCCGTTGCCGGCTCGCCTGCATCGCGATAGTCGCGGTGGCATCATCGGATGCCTCTGCCACCTGGGCCGCGAGCGACTGCTCTTCCTCGTCCAGGAGATCGAAGAACGGCACCGCGCAGACCGCGACCTGGAATCCAATACTCATGGCTACCTACCCTCCCGGACGACCGGGCCGCCCGTGCCAGTTGCGCCGTACCAGGGCGTGGAAGCGATCCGGCCAACTTGATCAGCCGAACCGGTTGGAGACGGGTCGGGATCTTCGTCGAGATCCTCGGAAATGAAGATGGAAAAGCTCGTATTCGGCGGCGGCGGCGTTTTCGCTCCCAAGGCCAGGGCGTGACTGTCGTCCCGCCAGGTGGCGCTTTTCTCGACCTGGTACAGGGCCAGCAGGGGACCGCTGGACACGCCGGTACGCGGGTCCCGATCCAATGGGTGCCGCGGGCAACCCGCTACGCGAAGACTGAATGCCTCCTGGATGCGCTCCGGCGCCGCCAGGGCCGCACCCTCGAACCATGCTCGGGCGTTGATCAGATCCCCTGGACGCGATGCTTCGATGGCGAGCAGCAGGACCCCTCGAGGAACATCCTCGACCAGCAAGGGCTCTCCCGCCTCCAGGTTGCGGAAGATACTCGCGCGGAAAGGCAGGCCGATGCCCGAAGCCGCCGACTCCGCGGCATGGAGCAGGCGCCGCATGGAACCGCGCTGGTCGGCTGGATCCCAAACCGCATCGAGGCGTTCGAAGATACCGGCGGCGGCACGTACGCCCAAAGCCAGACGCAAGGCTTCGATACCGAGACGGCCAGGCGAGACCGCCGGGGCAGCCAACAAGGCGCCCATGACGCCAACGCCCTGCGCCATCGCGGCGGCGACGTGGCTGATCATCCGGGCTGCGGGTCGATTCTCCGCGCGCGGCAGTCCGAGGGTTGTCGCGAATCCCGTCGTCAATGCTGCCAGGGCACCGAGTTGCCGGGCCATGTCCAGGCGCAGGGGGTGATCCGGGCCAAGAAGATGGACCGGCGGCGACCAATCGGCGGTCTCGCTCCAGACCCCGCTTCGGAATACGAGCCTTGCGACCGGCAGGACGGTTTCCGCTGGCGCACCCTCGCCTTCGGAAAGGGTGACCGAGCCGTCATCCGTCATCGCGACCTGGAAGGCCCTTCGATCTCCGTCCTCACCGGCGGTCAACCCTCGGGTCAACTCGCACCGGGAGAAAGGTATGCCGTTGGGGAAGATTCCCTCGCAGTCGACGCGCAATTGCGCCGAGGCCAGGGCCGTCTGGTCGACGGCCACCCGCACGAAACCCCAGGGCCAAGGCTCCGCCGCCAGCGCCGCCATGTGCGCCAGCGACGCCGCCCGGGCGTCCGACTGGAGGAAATGCGCCGGCTCGAGCACCATGCCGTTGCGCCACTCTACAGCCGCCGGAACGACCCGCGCGTTCATCGCCGCGCGTCCCACGACTGCCGGCCATCGGACTGTCGGGGTGCTCCCGCAATCCTGCAGCCCTGCCCGTCCACTTCCACCTCGATCCTGCGGCGCCAGCGCAACTCGAGCGGCTGCGACAGCCCGCAGAACAGCACGCCGTTTACCTTTCGATTGACGGCAACCCTGAAAGGCCCGTGGTGGCGCCCCGGAACCAGCTCCCAATCGTCGACCGACACGTCGGGGTGTTCTCGGCGAAACGCCCGTCCACCGGCTCTGAACCAGGCGGCGCCGGACATCCGGGTCAGGTCGGAGACCAAGTCCTTGTCGTCGACGTGCACCAGTTCCACCCGCAGCGGACGATTGCCATTGGACGCGGTGCTCATCGCGAAGGTCACCTCGATCGTCTTCGAACGACGCGAGCGGCGGTTCTTCCGCGCGATGCCTTCAAGCCGGCAACCGGTGTCGTCGATGACGACGGTCAGATGGCCGTCCCGCCGTACGCGGAAAGGGGTCGATCCCGATTGCGCGTCGCAAAACAGAACGCCCGCGAACTTGCCCTTTCGCTTCACGTCCACAGGTCCTGCGGACTGGCCCGGAACCAGCTCCCAGGCGTCATAGGACGCGCCTGGATACGCCCTGCGGAACGCATCGCCGGTTTCACCGAACCAGGCCGACGTGTCCGTTGCGATGAGATCGGCTACCAGGCGACTGTCCTCCACCCGGACCAACTCGACGCGTGCGGGCCAATTGCCATTGGCGCCCGGCGCCATGACGAACGACATGCGCTTCAGCTTGACGGGGTCGTCGATCTCATACGGATTCCTGCCCGCGCATGCGGCGGCGATCAACGACACCAGAACCACCATGGCGACGCGGGCGATCTGCGCGCAGGTCTTCATGGGCCGGCTCCGCTAGCGGTCCCTTCATCGCGGGCTTCACGCTCCGCGACGGCAGTTTCGGATTCGACGTGGCCGGCCGGCACCGCGCGGACCGCGAACTCGCCGTGGCGGAGTTCCACCGTGGCGGCTCCGGGCGCCTCGCCCCGATCCAGCCGGTCGAGGACGTACTCGGCGACCGCGGGGCGAATCCAACGGGCGATGATGCCGTCGAGGAAACGCGCCCCCTGGGGCGTCGACTTGACCCGTGCCGCGATCCAGTCGCGAACGTCGTCCCCGAACGTCAATCCGGACCGGTGCGAGGCGAAGTAGGTATCGGCAAGCCGGTCGAGGCGCATTCCGGCGATCCGGACAAGCGTGTCGCCGTCGAGCGGCCAGTAGGGAACGAGCTGCAGGCGTCCGATGAACGCCGCGGGGAAGTGCCGTGCAAGGGCATCGGTCAACGACCGGTGGAGAACCTCCTCCGAAGGCGGTGGTTCGACCCTGGCCGCCCGCTCCACGACCGCGTCGCCCACATTGGTGGTCAGAACGATCAGTGCGTTGGAGAAGTCCGCCTCGATACCCTCCGCGTCCTCCATCCAGCCGCGGTCGAGCACCTGGTAGAGCATCTCGATGACATCCGGATGGGCTTTTTCGACTTCGTCGAGCAGGACCACGCAATAGGGCGTGCGGCGGATCCCCTCCGTCAGGACACCGCCTTCGCCATATCCCACGTAGCCGGCGGGCGCTCCCTTGAGTCCTGAAACCGTGTGCGATTCCTGGTACTCGGACAGGTTGATGTTGATCAGCCGGCCGCCGAAGAGCGCGTCGGCGATCGCGTGCGCGGTCTCCGTCTTGCCGACCCCGGAAGGTCCGCAGAACATCAAGGCTCCAACGGGGCGCCGGCGGTCGGAAAGTCCGGCGAGATAGGCGCGCGCCTGGGAGGCGCACCGTTCGAGCGCGCCGTCCTGGCCGACGACACGTTCGGCAAGCACCTGTTCCAGTCGATTCGCCATCCCGCTCATGTTCGATAGCATCCCGCCTGTTGGGACCCCGGTCAGGTCCGACACGACCGCAGCCACGTCTGTTACTTCGACTGTCATCGGCTCCGCCGGTTCCGTCGAACCGTTGATCCGCGCCCGCGCACAGGCGGAGTCCAGCACCGCGACGGCCTTGTCGGGCAGCTGCCGGCCGACGATGTACCGGCGCGACAGGGAAACCGCCGACGCGAGCACGTTGTCCTCGAACCGAACGCCGTGGTGGTCCGCCAGAACCGGCGCGATCCCTTCGATGATCGAGAGCGTCCGGGCATCGTCCGGTTCCTGTATGCGCACCGGGGCGATCCTTCTCGCGAGCCCCGGATCGGGTTCGATGTGGCGTCTCCAATCGCGCCAGCCACAGGTGCCGAGGATGCGCACCGAACCGCTTGAGAGGACGCCGCGCAATGCATCGCCGCCCTGCCCCTGCTCGCCGAACAGCAGATGGAGATCGTCCATGAACAGGATCATTCCCGCCCGCTCGACCTCCTTCAGGATGACCTGCAGCCGTTCCTCCACGGCACCCCGCGAGAGGGCGCCGGACCGCAACGCGGAGACGTCGAGCGACCACACCGGCGTGCCGTGCAGGGCAGCGCCCACCCGATCCGATTCCCCGGCCAGAGCGGTTACGAAACCAAGCGCGCAGGCCGACTTGCCCACGCCCGCCTCGCCCACGACGGTTACCGAATTCTGACGGCGCCGCAGTAGGATCGACGAGATCGCCTGGAACTGCGCGGCGAAGCCGATCACCGGATCGAGGCGACCTTCCCGCGCGATCGCGATCATGTCGTGGCCGTACCGGGAAAGCTCCGGGAATCGATCGTCCGCGGGAGTCTTGGCGATGCCGTTGGCCTCCTCGTCTCCTCGACCGACCGCCGACGCCAGGCGACCGGGATCGATCCGGTCGAAACTCGGCAGCGTGTCCACCAGCCGCGGCCAGGCATCGCCCCGGCGGGCAACTGTCTCGAAGAACCGCAGCGGCGAAATCGAACGGTCCCCGTACTCGTCGAAGCACAGCGCCCACGACTCGCGGAGCAGGTGGGCCAGCGACTCGTCGAACGAAGGCAACGCGCCGGGTGTGCGCCGCGGCTCGTCCGCGACTCGCCCGGCAAGCGACGACTCGATCGCCGGCGCGTCCGCGCCCGCCCCGGAGAGCGCATCGGCGACTTCGGGACCGACGGTCCGGTCGCGGAGCAGCGACAGCAGGAACAATTCGATGGTGATGCTCCCGCGCCCATCGCGGGCCGCCGCGTCCGCAGCGTCGGACAGGACCCGGCGCGCGTCGGGATCGAGATGTTCGTAGAGCCTGCGAAGGTTCACATGGCACCGGCGGTTTGCTGCACTCTTAACTTCTCTGACTGCCATGCGGCGTGTTTGGTTCGCCGCTGCCGCGCGGACTGGCGACAGGCGCGGCTCGAATCCCGCTGGAACGGACCATGCGCAACGCTGTCAAAGAGATTAGTCCCGGTTTCAATCTCGAGACGACACAGCGATGGCCCCACTCGCAGGATCGCGCAACGCCAGCTATGCCGGCCTCTTCCAACGGTTCGCCAGGGTGGACGAGGGCGACCCGCGCATGCTAGCGGTCGAACTTGCCGACCTGCTCGGCGGGCGACGGATCTTCGCCGAGCGCGGCCTCGGCGTGCTTTCGTGGGGTATGCCACCACTATCGGACCCGGCCCGGGCCGCGGAGGCAGATCGCCTGCACATCGCGGAGTGCATCGCGGATGCCATCCAGCAATTCGAGCCACGGCTTTCACGCGTCCAGGTGACGCCCAACGACGACGCCGGGGAACTGTCGTTTCAGATCACGGCGAGCCTGGCGGCCGAGTCGTCGACCGTTAGGCTGCGCATCTTCTCGCCATGCGCAAAAGGTGGTTTCGGCGCCCGGATCGAAATCGTCCAGATCGGCGACGATCTCCAATCGGGAGCCATGCCGTGATCGACCATCGACTGTTGAATGCCTACATCAGCGAACTGGAAGCGCTGCGCGCGCATGGACGCGAACTCGCGGAGTCGTTTCCCGACGTGGCCGCCCGGCTCGACATCGGACCGCGACGGTCACGCGATCCGCACGTCGAACGAGTCGTCGAGAGCGCGGCCTTCCTGGCAGCCCGCCTGCGGTTGCAGTTGGAGGACCAATCCGCCGAGCTGCCGACGGGGCTCCTGTCGATCCTCGCTCCAACGCTGCAGGAGCCCGTGCCCGCCATGGCGATCGCCGACCTTCAGGGTGGTTCGGAAGCAGAACGCATTGCCCGCGGGACGCGTTTCGACCTCCGTTTCGGCCAGCTCCCGCTGGTCTGCCTTTCGACCACGATGGCCGTCACGGCGGCGCCCTATACCATCCGGATCGATCGGTCCGACGCGTCCGGCAATACCCCTGACGGAATATCGGTGCGGCTCTTCGGAAAGCCGCCGGCCGCGCTCGATCTGTTCATCGGCAACAACCCATTGAACGCCGCGCTGCTCCTCGATGCGCTCGCCGAGGACCTGGTCTCCGTCGAAGTCGTTCCCCCCGGCGGCGGGGTCGCCACGCTTCTGCCGGCCGGCAGTCTGCGGATCCTCGGCTTCCGCCCCGACGAGGCCGCGCTCCCGGTCCGCCCAGCGTCTCACCAGGCGCATCGACTGGTCACGGAGTTCATGGCCTTCCCGGAGAAGTTCAGTTTCGTCTCCCTGACCGGCGCGCGCTTCGAGCACGGTACCGAGATCCGGTTCCGGTTTTCCCAACCATTGCCGTTCGAGCGGAAGCTGCCCCACGACCTGATCGCCGTCAACCGCGTGCCGCTGATCAATCTATGGCCCACTCCCGGTACGCCATTCAACATCGACGGCAGGCAGCTCGAGTACGCGATCCGAGTCGATGCGCAACGCTATCGCGTCGCCGAGTGCCACTCCGTTGAGGACATGCACCTGTACGGGGCCGGGAGCGGCCGGGCCGTTCGGCTCGATCCGCTCCACGCCACCGGAGATATCCGGGACACCGCCATTCGCTGGGGCATCCGTCGCACCGTGTCGCGAGCTGGCGGCGAGGTGATGGTCTATTTCAGGGGGTTGGACTACCGCGAGCTGGGCCGGCAAGGGCACCTGGCGGCGCCGCGCCTCCTGGCAAGCAACGGAGACCTGCCGCGGCGCGCCCGGGTGGGCGACTCGCTGCATCCCGTCGACGGTCTCGGCGGCTGGCACGCCCGGCTGGCAACCGTGCCGACCACGTATCGACCCGCCGTGGTCGATGCCGAAGCCATGCGAACGCTAATCGGTCATATGCAGAGTTCCCTCCATAGCATGGCGTCGACCGACGGCAGCGGTTCGCTCAGGCAATTCTTGAGAAAGTTCCCCGGCGCCGACGCCGCGGCCTGGATCGACGCCATCGGGCGCGTCGCGGTGCAACCGGTCGCGGCGAACCACGACGGCATTCCGAGACCGGAACTCCGGGTATTCCTATCGTTCGATCCGACCAGGTCGCGAACCACCAGCCGCGCCGTGGTGAAGCGTGTTCTCGCCAAGCTGTTCGACAGCCAGCGAAGCTTGAATCGCGTCGAACGGGTCGTGCTGGTCAACAGCTAGCCCGCGCGCGACACCGTCTGCGATGGACCAGAACGACCCAGCCGGACCGACTCACGCTAGCGGCAAACATCCGCACCGACACCCGCTGGTCCGGGATCTTCTCCTCCGCCCCCACCGGTGGCAGATCTGGCCCGCTGTCGCCATTCTGCGCTGGCTCCAACGACGCATGTCCAACGCACCGCGGCTCGTCTACCGTTCGCAACCATCTCTCGGCTTCGCCAGTTCGGAGGTGCGCGACCTCCGCCTTGGCGGCGATCGCATTGACCTCGTGCTCAATGCGCCTGGACTGGCGACGGCCGGTTCCCCTTTGCCCTCGTCGGACATCGAACGAATCATCGCGGATCACCACGAAGGCGGAGCACTAGGCGCCTGGCTCGATGGGCCCGGCGACCGTTTCATGCATCTTCTGGAAGATGTGCAGATGACGAGCGACCCGGCCTTCGCCCTGGCGGCAGGTGGACGGGTTGAGATCTTCGCGCTGGCCCGCGACCTGGTCGGGCGGTCCGCGCCGTTGAACGCTCGCGGCGATGGCGCCCTCGACGCCGCGAACGACAAGGAGCCCGATGGCGCGCTCGCCCTGGCGGCGCTGTTCCTCGGTCCGGTCTCGGCGTCTGGCCTGCGCGGGCTGGTCCAGGCCTTTACCCGGCTGCCCGCGAGGGTAGTGGAATTCGCGGGTGCTACGACCGTCACCGCCCGACCGGCCCGCGTTGGAGCTCCGATGGGGTTGATCCTCGGCATGAGCAGCGAACTTCCTTCCGCGGGGGTCGAGATCCACATCGAAGGCGGCACGCGGCGGACAGCGGCGGATTGGGCGCGGTCAGCGGTGCGCCGAAGATCTCTGCACCTGTTGGCGATGGCCTACATCGGCGCCGTCTCGCCCGAAACCCGGCTGTTCCTGTGGCTCGATGGCGCCAATGCGCCACCCGCCGCCCTCGACAAGGACACGACCCTCGGCGGTCTCGCCGTTCTCGGGACCAGCGATGTCCCGGTCCGCCTTCCGCTCGCCCCGCAAGGGGGCGACCATGGCAATCAGACCGAATCCAGCATCAGATAGTTCTCCATCTATCGGACAACTGTGCCCAGGCCGCCGTTCACCGCGATGTCGTCGTTCATCATTGCCGCCTTCCCTGGCCGAGGCTCGGGCTCCTCTCGTCCAGAAGGGAGTCGAGCGCCCACCAGACCCAAGTGCTCCGAAGAGGCTGGTGCTGCCCAAGCGGCGCCGCTACCGCAGCACCAGCTTGACGGTCTGGCCGGGGACGAGGGTGGTGCCCGGCGCATTGGTCAGGTTGTGCAGGGTCGGAGCGGAGAGGCGCCACGACGGCATACCGGCGACGAAGTAGGTCGAGGAGCCCATCATGGCGCGGCCGGGCCCCATGACGACCTGGCTGGCGACGCCGCCGAGCGTTCCCGCTTCGTCGCCGCTGGTGATCGCGTACATGCCCCCGATGTTCAGCTCCGGCATGCAATTGATCATGATCGTGTAATAGGTCGGGACCGCCATTGCGTTGTTCCCGATATTCGGGAACGGCGCCGGAATCGCGAAAGGCGGGGTCTTGCACACGTCGGGTGTCGCGATGGACATCCCCGCTCCGAAAGTGGTGACCAGCATCGGCGTGCCCTCCTCAAGTGTCGATCACGGAACTGGCGCTCGACACCTCGATGCCCGCAACGAGGCGCGTCCTCGTCCGGGGCAGTCCTCCCACAGGTCTGGGCGGCCGCTTTCTCACCAGGCCGGCGATCATCCGGACCAACGACACCGGCAACATGACCACTCCGATCCCGATCTCCAGGAACGGGCACAGCGCAACCGAGAGCTTGGCGGCCTTGGCGGCCAAGCTCTTCGCGGGCGTATTCCCGCTCGGGGAGCCCACCAAGGGCTCGAGCACCACACCTGCGGTGCGCACGTAGGCGCCCGGCATGACCCAGTGAGCCGTCCGCGCGGCGCGGTAGTGCATGCCCGCGACGTAAATCCTCGCCCCAGATGCGCGCGCCGCTCCACCATAGACGTCGCCCGACACCACGGCCGCGGCCGTCATAGACGGCCCGGCGTGCACGCGGGCGAAGATGCCGCCGCAGATCACGCCCTCCATGCCCGCCAGCCGGGTGACGGGACCGGTCCAGACCCGATTGATCGCGCCGGAGATCAGCGTCGTCCTGTCCTCGAAGCGCACATCGGCGTCGCCGTTCACCGTCAGCTCGTCCAAACCCGGATTGGCCGCCGCGTTGCCGCCGCCTGCGTCGATCGGTCCGATCGACGCCCGAACGTCTCCGTCTACGCCGATCTCGCAGCGGTCGGACACGTCGACCGCCAGATTCCCCCTCCGGTAGTTGCGGTATCCGTCCGCGAACACCATCACCCGCCGCTGCTCCAGGTTTTTCAGGCCGCCCATCGTGGAGAGCGTCAGCTCGTGGCCCGCCCGCCATGGCGAGCCGGTCACCAGGCGTCTCTTCCATTCCGGCTGACCGGCGACGGCGATCAACGAGTCCAAGAGCGTTGCCTTGTCTGGCTCCCAAGTCGGCTCCGGAAACTCCTCGACCAGTTCGAGCAGTTCGCTCACCGTGACGTTGCGGTTGCTGCCGGTCGAGGCGACGAAGCGCCCAAGCACCGATCGCAGGGCCTCCTCGTCTCCCAGCAGCCTGCTCACATCTTCCTCGCTCAGAAACCGATCCAGAAGCTCCTTCAGCTTCTCCCGATCGTCGATGACGACCCGGCTGCCGTCGTCAGAGGTTGTGTTGCTCATCGATACATTCTCCCGTCGCCGGTTCGTATCGCGATCACGATTCGAGCGTAATGCCTCCCCCCGGGCATCCCAGATCCAATCTCGTGAGCGCGTTGTCGTTCAACGCCCCGAACGACTCGGTGCGCGTGGTGAAGTCGTCCACGATACTGGAGGCGCAGACCAGCCGCGCCCCTGCCACGTGGCCGTAGGTCATGTGGGACCGGACCATCAATCCCGCGATCTCGACGCGGGCGAGGTCGGCCTCCACCCAGCCGCCCCAGGCCAGGAAGTCCGTCCAGGCGGTGACCCGAAGATAGGCGCCCGCGATCGTGTTGACGTAGGCGCCGCCCATGATGATCTCGCTCTCCAGGCTGGCGTGCGCATCGACCGCGCCATCGACACGTTCCTCGATCATGCTCTCGATCCGGTACAGATCCGCTTTGTCGACGGTCCGTTCGTATGTTCCGTCGACCCGCCGGCTCCGGCCGCTGCGCGAGATCTCGTAGTCGCCCCGCGCGTGGACGGATTGCCTCTTCAGCGCAACGGACTCGTCGCCGCCGACCAGCCGAGACAGCGTCGCGGCGACATCCACCCGGAGCTCCGCATTCGAAACCAGGCCTTCGGCTTGAAGCAGACGCTCCAGCACGCTCGGGCCGGGGTCGGAATTCGGAGTCTCGACCGTCATCGCCCCCTCACTTTGTGCCGCCAATCCCGCGGCACGGCCGGCGCCGCCTTCCAGTCCGACCCGGCCCGGCTCACGGCGGCGACCCCAGCGCGCCGCGGAAGTCCGCGCCGATCGTCCTGTCCGGGTGGAGCTTCGCGCCTTCGAGATCCGCATCCGTGAACACCGCCCGGGCCAACTCGGTGTCCGCGAAATCGACCCCTCGAAGGATCGAGCCAAAGAACCAGGCATCGGCGGCCTTCGCGCCCGACCACCGGCTCATCGTCATCGCGCACTGCAGGAAGCGAACCCCTCGCAGCGTGGTGTTCTCGAACGCTGCGCCGCTCAGGTCGCAGGCATCAAAGCGGCAGTCTGCGGCGAGTTGCGCGTCCTTGAACACCGCGTTGGCGAAGCCGGTCTCGGCGAAGCGGGTCCGATTGAAACGGGCTTCGTCGAAGTGGCACGTGCCCAGGAACCCGCACGTGGTCGCTTCGACCTCGTCGAAGACACCGCCCGGGAACCCCTTGGCCAGCGCCCAGACCTTGTGCATCGAGAGCCGCTCGAAGCGGCTGTGGGGGGCGTGAGTGTTGGCAAAGGTCACCTCGCGCAGCGCTGTCTCCCGCAGCTCGACGCCGATCAGCAGGCCCTCGCTGTACTGCACTTCCCGCCACGCGCCGCCGGAAAACGTCACGTCGCGCATCGCGGGATCCGTCATCGACACCCGCTCCCAGACGCAGCTCGCAAGCCGGCTTTCCATCCATACCGGCTCGGCTACCTGCAGATCGCGGAACGTGCAGGCCCGAAACGTGCATCCGGTCAGCGTGGCCCGCGAGAGGTTGACGCGCTCGAAGGTGCAGTCGAGGAACTCGCAACTCTCGAAGCGCGCCCCCGCAAAGCTCGAAGCGGTGAACGCGCAGTTCGCGAACTTCATTCCCCGCCAGGTCGTCTCCTCAGCGAGCAATCCGTCCAGCCGCCGGCCCGAGATTTCCCGCCGCTCGGAACCGGCGATAACGATCGCTCCGGAAACGTCGATGTGGCGCTCCAGGGCGCCGTCGGCCAGACGCTCGGCCAGCTTCTCGCCGAAGCGATCCGCTTCCCCTTCGTTGAGGGCCGGCCAGAGAAGGGGGGGAGTCGGGTTCTGGATCCGGGCATCGGCGATCCTGCCCAGGATCTCGCCCGGGTCCAGCCCCGGCGCGGCGCTCGCCCGGATCTGGCGGGCGACAGCGACCTCGTGCGGCGTGGAGTACGGCACCGAGAGACGCTTGTCGGTCTCGGCGTCGAGTCGCGCCCCGCGGGTCACGGGCTCGCGCTGCCGCTCCGCCGAGGGCTCGGGGAATCCCGCCTCCTCGTGCCGCCGCTTGCCGGCGGCGAGGGCGGCGCCGGCAAGCGCCTCGACCGCGTTGGCGTCGGGCGGAGCGTCTCCAGCGATGGCTTCCCGCGCCTTCTCGGCCAGGTTCGCCTCCTCCGGAGCGGCGCTCGCAAACGGGTTCTCTTCGGGCAACCCCGCCTCTTCCCGGATCCACGCCTCGGTCGCGGCCCGCCGCGCGTCCATCGGGTCTTCGCCGCCGGGCGTCGAAAAGGGCAAGACCACCGCGGACGCCATCGCGGCGGGAAGCAGGGGCCGATCGTCCAGTGCGAGGATCGGATCCTCCCAGCGGTCGGCGGCGATTCCGCCCCAGTGCCGCGCGTCCTTCGCCGGGCTGGCGGCATCTTCGAGCGCAGCGACGAGCGCTCCGACGGATTCGCCCAGGACGTCGCCACCCAGATCGATGCCCGCGCGCCATATGACGGCCGCGAGATCCGCGGCGGGGATCAGGGTCACGCAGTGGATGCGGGTGTTCTCTTCGATCCAGCGGCTGTCGAGGCGGCCGGAGGTGATCGAGACGCGGTAGCGCGGCAGGCGGGTTTCGAGCGCATGCTCCGAAAGACCTTCCCACGCCAGGGGCTCCCCCGGATGGAGCGCCTCCGCCCAGAACGCCTCGTGCGCGTCGTGCAGTGCCGCGGCATGCGCACCGGCCGGCCAGCCTGCCCCGGAGTGCTCGTCGGGAACGCCCACCCGCCGCAGGCGCACGGGATGATCGAAGGGTGTGGGTCCGAGCCACACGGGCCGTCCCGGCGCCGCCTCGTCGACGATCAGGGGCGGACGCTCGTCGTCCGGCCCTCCGCGCCCGGCGGGATTGTCGGCATCGTGCCACAGCGCCGCGGACGGATCCGCGAGCAGCGCCGCATCGGGGGCGCTCGGATCGCGGTACAGAACAAAGCGCCGCGCGATCGAACCGCAACGCAGGGAGGCTCTGCGCGAGACATCGACGACCGGCGGCAGCACGCCCAGAACCAGCACCTCGGCGCCCGGCAGCGGGGCCATCGAATCCGGGATCGCGCCCGGTCCGCCGTGGGCGGAGACCGCTCCGTACCAGTCGGCCGGAGTGACGCACTCGCCATCCGAGAGCCGGAACGGGAGGAGCGCCGAAGCGCACAGCACCGCGCCCCGGTCGGGGACCGAGAGCAGGCGGGCGCCGAACGCGAGCGCCTGCGGATAGACGAGAGAGCGCCCGTCGGACACGGCTACGGGCCGCCTGGCGGAAGCGGGCGTCTCACTTCCGAGCGTCGATGGTCAGCGTTCATCGTCCTCCCCTTCTGCCCCCGACGCCGCCCGCGTCGGCCCCTGGTCCTGCTCGGAGAGAAACAGTATCCCGGACCACCGATCGTCGGCCCCTTTCCGCACGATCACGCCGGTCGAGATGCCGGCCATGTCCTGGCCGATGCGCTGGTGATCGTATCGACCGAAGCCGAGTATCTCTGCGTACATCGGGTTCCGAATCAGGATCCGGCAGACGTCGCCGCTGCGGTGGGCAGCCACGAATCCGTGGACGCCCCCCGCCATCGGCTCGACCACGAACAGCGGAATCCGGGGCGGCCATGCTTCCCCCAGCGAGCCGCCATCCTCTCCGGCGGCGCCGACGCCTTCAGCCGGGAGAGTTTCCCCGACCGCCGGCGCGCCGGGAAGTTCCGGCAGGAAGCAGAAGCGGATCGGAATCCGGCCAAGACGATCGCGGGCCACCGTGGCGCCCTCGTCGGAGGCGCCGTCGTCCACGACGCCCGAGACGACGACCGGCCCGTCGTCCGGCGGGGCCGGAGGCCGCCATGGCAATCTGCCCGATTCGAGCACGACGTAGTTGGCGTAGACGCCGCGGGTGACGGCCGAGGGTTTGCTTGCCGAGAAGCGACCGGTCGAGAAGAAATGCGTCGTGCCGCCCGTCTGCCAGAGCGTCTCCCCGCCGACGGAGCAGTTGGTGAACTGCACCAGGCGACCGGGCACGAAACCCGTGCGCCGCGTCTTCACCAGCATCCTCGAGCGCCCGAGGTCGATCTTTTGCTGCGCGAAACCGGCCACGAGCTCACTTTCCGACAGATCGATCTGCGCGATGCTGGACACGGTCTCGACCGCCCCGGGTCCGCCGATGGGCCCGGTGGCCGGGAACCCCGGGTCGTCAAGCACCGTGGCGCGGGCGGAACGGCCCGGATAGGTGCATGAAGCCACGGCCGCGGCGTTCATGGCGCTAGCCTCGCCGGAGTCGAGCGTCATCTCGACCGGCGCCCCGCTCGGCGCCGTATCGCGCAGCGCGACCGCGACCTGTCCCCCGGGATAGCCGAGCATCTCGATGCGAACACCGAGCCGTCCCAGCACGTCGCCGGTCCACGGCACGAGGGCCTGACCGGCGGCGATAGCGTAGGGTACCCGCTCCAGCGCGGCGCGCAGGTACTGGGAGATGCGCACGACGGGCATCCCGGGCAGTGCCGGCGTAAGCGTCGGCCTGCCGTCTCCCCCCGCCGCCAGGGACATCGCGCCGCCGAGCATCTCGCCCGGGGAACAGTTCCGGTAAGCGCCCCAAATCTGACTGCGTGCCCAATAGGTCAACGGGTCGCAGAAGAAGACATCGCAGTTCCCGGTGCCGACGTCGGCGTTCACGCTCGTGATCACCGACGGCCAGATGCGCAGGAGGGCACGGGCCTTCTCCGTGCCCGCGGTCTCGATCGCCAGGCGAATCTCGACCGACTTGCCCGGGACGAGGCCGGAATCCAGCGCGATGTCGAACGCCGCGGCCTTCGCCTGCCTCGCGGAGATCCTGCGCTCGGCGGAGAGCCACGGGATGAAGCGCGCGTGGCCCCACCAGCCGCCGGCGCGACTCTCGTGGACTTCCACATCGTCCGCCGGCACCGACGCCTGCGAGCAGATGCGCTGGAGCGTCACGTGTACGTTCACCGAACTTCCCCGCCTTTTCGCCGCTCCGTGGGCGCGGGCATGGCACCTTCCGAGCTTTCGCCGATGCCGAAGAATTCCTCGAAGTCCTCTATGCCGAGCAACCGGATAGCGTCGACCGCCTGATCGTCCGTACTAATGCGGACGGTGGCCTTGTCGACCGTCTCCGCGGAGAGCCGGTAGCGATCGGAGGTCGGCGACGGTGTGCGTGCGTTGTCGTCGAGTCCTGCCTCCATGCCATCGAGAACGTGGCGGGAATCCGACATCGATTCGCCATGTTCGCCCCGCCTCGGCACGCGCACCGGATCGGTGGCGGCGCCCGCCACGTCGTCGCTCGAATTCGGCGCGGGCGGCGAGACGTCCTGCCGCATTCCCCAATAGTCCTCCCGGATCGGGTGTCGCTCGAGTTCGGATCCCGGATCGGCAGCTGGCGTGTCACGTCTTGGGCTGGACGCACCGAAAGCGTCGTAAATGTCGTCACCGAGGTTGTCACGCGCGTTCTTGAGCGCGGCATCCCGATCGGAATCGAGCGGGGGCGGCTCGACGGCGCCGGCGCCGTCGTCGAGGCTCCGCAGCGAGCTGCCGGGCAGCGTCTCGACCTCGTCGAGCTGCAGCGGAGCGACGGGGAAGCTCGCGAGCAACTCCTCGAGGAGACCCTGGTACTCGTTCGCCATCGCGCGCAGCATGGAAGCCTCGCCCGCGCCGGTGGTCCCGTCGGCGAAGGTGCGGGCCTCCAGATCGGAGGCTTGGCGCAGGAGCACGTCGCTCGGATCCTGGCGGTTCGCAACCAAGACGATCGCGCGGCCCATCCACAACTCGGTGTCGGAGAGCGCTTCGGCGCGCTTGATCTCGGCCGCAGTGCGCGGGTCCAGAGCGTCCACCGTTTCGCTGAGGGCGCCGACCTGCTCCCGCCAGCCTGCGATCAGCTCGCTCGTGTCCAGGGCAGACGGGATCCGGCCGTGGAGCCCCCCGGTCGTGGGCGACGTACCATCCGGGGAGAACTGACCCGCGCCGCCGAAGTAGTCGACGAGGTCGGTGAAGGCTTCCGTCCGGTGCGGCTCCGGGGCCTCGGCCGCTTGCGTGCGCAACGCCGGGCGCGGGTCGCGGCCGGCCTGCATTTCGCTCAGCGCTAACTGGCGGGCTTCGCGCTCGGCCTCCAGGTGACGCAGGACATCGGCCGTGCCGCCGCCGTCCCGCACGCGCCGGATCTCCTCGGTCTGCAAGGCGATCTCCTGCCTGATCCGCTGGATGGCGCCGGTCGTGTCTGTGCGCGCCGACAGGCGGTGGCCGGCGCCCTCGCCGGCCGGCGTCGCCGGGGGAGGAGCCTCGACCCGCTCGCCCCCGCCCCCGTGGAAGCGGCTGACGGCCGGTGGCTCGGAGGGCTGGCTCGGGCGGTCGTCGGGCAGTCCGCGGAGCATGTCTGCGGACGGCAAGTCGGCGTGGCCGGGCGCGTCGTCCCGAGCGTCGGGGCGCGCCGGCGGCAGATCGGGTTCTTCCCACCTGGGGCCTTCATCGCCGAACCGCATGCCTGGGCTGGCGCCATCTCCGGCGCTGTCGGACAGCCCGCCCGGAGATGGGAGGTCTCGCCCGCCGCCCGCGCCCTCCAGATCGATCTGCTCGACCTCGATGTCGAGAAGGACACGCGACGGGTCGTCGTCGACCGGCTCCACAAGAGGCGTCGTGCCCCCTTGATTCGGTGTCGGATCCTGGATCACGGCGGCGTAGACCTGTCCCTGGTTCGCCTCGTCGGCGCCCGAGGACGGCCCGACCGGATAGCGGGTGAGGTCGCCGCCCTGCTGAGGCACCACGTAGCAACGCTGGTCGACCGTTTCGACGGTCGCGATGGGGCCAGCGCGGAAGTCACCGGCGCCGGGACCATCGAGAGGCCCCGGTTCAGGGTGGAGACCGGGGCTCCGGGCATGGCCCGGATCGGCGGCATCGCCGAGGCGGTGCGGCGCGTCTCCGTCGATGCGGGAGGAGTGTCCCGTGTCGTCGACGCCTTCGCCGAAGCCGACGCTGCGCAGCCAGTGCGCCGGATCGGAATCCGACGCGTTCGGGTTGACCAGCCGGTACCGGCCCCCAGGACTCGCCTCGATGTCGTATCCGCTGAGGTCCTTCGCGCCGGTGAACTCGGCCTCCGGATCCTGGATCACGCGGCGGCTTCCGTCCGGTCCCTCCGCAAGCCGATATGGGCCTCCCGCGTCCTCAAGCAGCACGTAGCATCCGTCGGCGTCCATCGAGAGGTAGTAGCGGGCGTTGAAGTCGGTATACGTCGGTCTCGGCAAGGCGGCGGTGTCGTCGCCGCGCAGGCGGCGCAGGATGGCCGCCGCCTCTTCGGTATCGTTCTGTTCGGATGCGCGCCGGAGAACTTGCAGATCCTCAAGCCACGACGCGGTGCGGGCATCCCGGGCGTTGGCCGTCTCGGTGGCGTTCGCGAGATCCTCGGCGTGCGCGAAGCGCTCGGAGAAGCGCGGCAGATCGTCGGCATCCTCCGCATCCGAGACGCTGCGGAACGTGCCGAGCAATCCGGTGGCGGCGCCGCCCGACGGCGCGGGCGGCGAGGCCGGCGGAGGGGTAGCCGATCCACCTCCACTCCCACCTCCGCCCCCGCCGCCCGGGGTGAGATTCCGGATCCCGCGCAGTACCTTGATCATCGGGCGGAACCCCGCCCTAGCCGTCACATGCAGCGCGCCCGAGAAAACTGCGGTCCCGGTCACGTGCGTCCCCGAGCCGTACTCGCGCTCAAACAGGGTGCGGTAGCCCTCCATGAACACGCCGTCGGCCGCCGCAGTGCCGATCTTCTCCTCCATACCGATCAGACCGGCCAGCCAGATGTCCGCGGGCCCCGTCGCCCGCGCCCCGCCACCGATCACCAGGTCATCGCTCATTCCCGCCGCGAGGAGCACCCCACCGGCTTGCGTGTCCGCCATCGCGCCGCCGAGCATTGTGTTCTCCGTGCGGCCGGACACTTTCAGACGACCCTTCACGGTCGTTTTCCAATGCGACGCCTGCGTGCTGGCCGAGCCCCCGATCCGTTCCTTGAACAGCCCCTCGGCATCGAGCGATTCTTGTCCGGCGACCACGTCGAGCGCTGCCGTATTGCCGATCTCGAGACGGTCGGAGTCTCCCCCGCGCTCCGCGGTGCCGGCAGACCGGATGATGAGAGTCTCCGCGCGGACCTCGAGCGTGTCCTTCTCGATGAAGCCGCCGCCGTCGGCCATCACCCACCCCTCCGCGTCAACTCCCGTATCCCGTCGGGCACCCCTTCCGAACGAAGGGATGCCGATAGGTCACGTCTTCCGCGGGGAGCCATCATCAGCTGTCCTGCCTGTCCTGCGCCGATTCCAAATCGTCGGTCGACCGGAAAACCCACCCCGACCAAGATCTGGAGTAGTCATGCTCAACCACCAGGCCCGCGGTCGCCTCCGCGATCCCGGCGTTGATCCGTCGGTCGGCACGGTACTGGAAGCCGACGATCTCGGCCCGGAACGGATCGTGCACCACCACGCGGCAAGTATCGCGGTGACGGTGGGCCGGAATGAAGCCGTGCAGGCTTCCCGCCATCGGCTCGATGATCGTCAACGGAATCCGCGGAGGCCAACGTTGTTGCGCCACCTCCGTGTCGAACTCGGCGGAGGCTTTCGGATCGCCCTCAAAGACACCTTCGTCACTGTCTTCGTCGCCGAGCGCGGTCGGCACGAAGGGAAAGGTGACCGGAATCCGTCCGAGACGGTCGCGGGGCACCGGCTCATGGGTGAGCAGCCCGGTCCCGCCGTCGATAGTTCCCGAGACGAACAACGGCGCCCGGGGGGGCGGCGGCGGCGGGTGCCATGCCACGTCCCCGCGAATCATCGTCGCGCGGTTCTCGTACCGGCCGGCGTCGACCCGATGGGCCACTCTCGCCAGTTGCCAGTTATCCAGTCCGCGGATGTCTCCGCCGGACAACCTGATCGTTCGTCCGGGACGAAAGCCGGGCTGGCGCGATATGACATCTGCGGCCAGCATCTCGGCGAAAGCGCCGACCAGGGGGAACCCGAGTCGCCGGGCCGCCTCGTCCAGACCGACCTCGGGCTCCGAGAAGATCCGTTCGATCGCCCCCCGCCGCCCGAAGGGGGTGAACTCTCCATGCGCCGGATCGTCCAGCACCCCCCCTCGTGCGTTCATGCCGGGCCGGGCCGTGTATCCGGTCACGAGCAACGGGCCCGATCCCCCGATGTTTTTGGAAGTCGTGGAAGAGGGGCCGAAAGTCATGCACAACGGCCGCCCGCTCGGTTTCCGATCCGATAGCTTCACCTCCACGCTCGCGTCCTCGATCACGCCCCGCATTTCCACTCGCAAGCCCAGCAGGCCCGTGAAGGCGTCCAGCCACTCGCGCATCGGCTGGCCCGCGGCGATCGCATAGGGCAGTTCCTCAAGATCCTCACGGTAGTCCTCCACGATCCTGACGATCGGCAATCCCGGCAGGATCGGCTGGAGCGCGGGCTTTGCATTCCCTCCCGCAGCCGACGAGAGGGCGCCGCCGATCATCATGCCCGCGGAGCACGCCCGATACGCGCCCCAGATGGGGCGGCGCACCAGGAAGGTGACCGGATCGATGAGTCCCACATGGCACCCCGCGCTCTTTAGTCCCGTGAACGGCTCCAGCTTGCTGACGATGCAGGGCCATGAACGCACGATGAGGCCCCGATGCGGGTCGCCCCCGCCGGTGCCGGCGAGCGCCAGATGCACCGCCACTCCGTGCCCGGGCTTGATGCCTGTTCCGCCCGCCAAACCCAATGCCGCCCCCCCGGTGATGGGGCTCCGCGACGAAAAGGCGATCACGGCCCGGCCTTCCCACCCGGAGCCGTACCTCTCATCGAGCCGAAGAGCGGAGACGGGCAGTGAGTTCCCCGCGGCATCCGAGGGAGTCAGCACCTCAAGGATCACCACGTAGCCCCTGCCCACGCCGCTGGCGAGGCGGGTACCGTCCGGCGAGTCGCTGGTCACTCGCTTTGCCTCCATGGAGATCCGGGCCTGCAATCAGGGGGCTTCGACGCGGAACGACACCGAGCCAGACGGCCGGCGAGTGCGGTCCACCTTCCAGGCGAAACCGGTGACAGCGTCCCGCGGCCCAACTCGTCGCCCACGGAAGCGCTCTCACCAAGGATGTCGGCAAACTCAACGACGATGACGGCCATTTGTCGCTCCTGCGTGCTGTCCGGGATCCATGCCACAAGTCCGAGTCCAGTCTCTGTTGATTTGGAGTGACACCGGGCGCAAATGGTTCATCAAGTTCGAGGAGTGCTTGGACGCTCGGGAGGCTACCGATCCGGATCGTCCATCGCCGGGGCGAACCTCGCCCGATCGGCCACCTCCGAAAAACGTGCCGACGACGGGGAATCCGTGTCGCTTCCCGTGGTCTAAGAGACCAGTTCGACGGACTAGCGCAGACATGAGCAGGAGAGAACAGACCGCCGCCGCTCGGGCGGCGCAGGGGATTCCCGGGCCGGCCACGGCCGAAGGGACGGATGGAGTCGCCGATCCGGCTTCGATCCTGAAACGCGTGCTGGCTCGCGGTAGTGACGAGGCGCCGGCCGGCGGCTCGCTTCGCGAGGCGAGCGTGTCGGCCTGGACGGGCGCCACGGGAGCGCTCTCCGATGGACGCACGGCGCGCCTCGGCGCATCGTGCCTGTTGCGCCCGGCGCCCGGCGATCGCGTCCTGATCTGGTCGGGGGACGATGGCCGGAACTGGGTGCTGAGCGTTCTCGTGCGGACGGCGGACGACGCGGCGGCACTCCTCGCCGCCCCCGGCCCGCTCGTGATCGAGGCGCCCCGCGTCGGGATATCCGCGCGCGCGGTGCACATCGTCGCCGAGGACTTGCTCACCAGTACCCGCAACCGGCACGCCGTGGAGGAGACGCGCACCGAGACCGCCCGGGTACGAGTGGCCAAAATCGGCACCGACATCCGGAGGGTGAACACGGTCGACGACGCGATCGAGGAAACATTTCTGCAACGTGCGGGAACCTGGATCTCCAATACGGCACGCGAGGCGCGGCTGCGAGCCCGCACCTTCCTGTTCGACTAGGGGTCCATCAGACTTGCGCGGGAGTCGCCCCCGGTGCTGATCGACAAGGCCTTGGCAGACGCCGGTCGCGCGAGATCTGCATGCGCCCCCGGCACAGATGTGCTGCTCGATGCGTGGTCCGGAGCGCCGCCGGACCGGCGCGCCGCGATGGCCGTCGCCAGGGGTGACCTGCAGCTCGCGGGCGCCTGCGGTGGGGACGGCTGGAAACAGCTCGCCGAGGGGAACGCGGTCGGTGCCCTCCGGGCGGCTCGCGGCGGGCGCTCGGGAAATGCGGCCATGCGTTTGCTCGAAGCCGAGGCGCTGCTGGCGGCGGGAGCGATCAGGGCCGGACTCGAGCGCCTCGATGCGCTGCACCACGAGGGCGAGCCGGCCGCGAGCCTCGCGCTCGCGCGCCGGCGGCACATGCTCGGAGACCATGCCGGGGCGGAGCGGGCGGCGGCGGCCTTGCCCATGCACGTCCAGACCGCGGTGATCGGTGCGCGCGCGGCGTTGATCAATGGCCGGGCGGCGGCGGCGTTTCGCTTCATCGAGCCCTTCCTCGGCGGCATGGCGCCTCTGCCGGAGCCGTCAGTGGCCGGTGCCGTGGCGGTGGTCGCGGCGTCGATCCTGGCGCGGCGCGGACAGTTCGCGCAGCTGCAGGGCTTCGCCAGGGGCCTGCTAGACGCATTGGACCTACCCGAAGACATGATGCCGGCGGCGGCTCGCGTCGCCTGGACCGCGGGGCTCTCGGCCCAGGCCTGGGATCGCTTCGGGGCCGAGGACAACCCATGGATGGCGGCGGCCCGCCTGGAGCTGGCCGTGCTTGCCGGAGACGCGGCCCTGGCGTCGCGGCTCATGCAGCGAGCCGGACCACTCGGCGCGCCGGCTGCCGCGGCACTCCGTCTCCTGAGTGGCGTCGTCAGGGAAGACATGCCGGACGATGCGGTGTTTCGCGAGGGGGTCTCGGTGCATGTCTGGCGGACCCACCCCCACCGCTGGCAGCCCTGGATCGAGGGCTCGCAGCGGACGCCGGCGGAGGTCGCGGTCTTCGACCTCGCCGGGAACGCGCTGCCGGATAGCCGGACGATTCCCCAGGTGGTGCTGGACGACGGCGCGTTGCTCGACATGTTGCCGCCGGTAAGCGCGCCCCGGCGTGGCGGCGGTGCCGGTCTGTGGATCGCGCCCCTGCTGTGTCGTGGTTTCGGTATCGGTCACGACTGGCCGGAGGAAGAGACCCAGGCGATCCGGGCGTCCACGCCCCTCGCGGCCTGCCGCAAGGACGCGGCAGTGTGGGTCCTCGGGGCGGACGAAGCGCTCGCCAATGCGCATCTGGGGCGCTCCATCGTCGTGGTCGCGCCGCCGGGCGATCCCTTCTGGGCGGGACCGCTCCCGGAGCGGGTGTGGTCCGGCCTGCGGGTCGTGCGCGCCGATGCGCGCGCGGGCTGGAGGGGCGCCGGAGCGCGGGTCGCCGAGGCCGCGCGGTCGCTGCTGGCGCCGACCGGTTCCTGAGAATGGCGTTTCGCGATCCGATCGGCGCCCATCGCAATGCGGGGATCCCGGTAGCGGGCGGAACCTGGAGCGATCAGCGCATCCAAGACGACGATATCGCCGGCGTGATCTTTCACGACTGCGTCTTCGAGCGCGTCAGCCTGGTGCGCGCGGCGCTGTGGCAGACGATGTTTCTGAACTGCCGGTTCGACGATTGCGTCCTCGACGATTGCCGCATCGTCGATACCCGCTGGATCGGGTGCACGGGGTCCGGCATGCGCATCTCCGGCGGCGAGCTGTCTCGGGCGTTGATCTCGCAGAGTCGCCTGTCCCGCGTCGAGGTGGAGCAGGCCGGCGACCAGTTCGTCCTCGCGGAGAGCGAGTTCGATCGCTTCGCGCTCGGGGGCGCCGGATGCGAACAGCGCGCACTGACCATTTCGGGCTGTACGTTCGGGCTGTTTGAAGCCGACAACGCCCATTGGCGGCACGCCAGCGCCGTCGGGATCGACTTCGGATCGGGGTCCTTCGACAACGCCCATTTCGAGCAGTGCAGCTTCATCCGCGCGGTCGCGACCGCCGTGGATTTCTCGAAGATCCGATTCGAGTCCTGCAATCTGTACCAGAGCGCGTTTCGCGAGTGCCGTTTTCTCCGAGCCGAGGGATCGATCTTCGCGCAGTGCGAGCTCGGGGGAGCGGATTTCGCCGGCGCGGCGCTCAAAGGCGCCCTGTTCGCGAAGTCGAGGGCGGTGGAGGCCCGATTCGAACGGGCGTGCCTGGACGAAGTCCTCTTCCCCGGGGCGGTGCTTACCGGCGCCCGTTTCGCGGGGGCGACGGCCAGGCGGAGCGTGTGGGTGGATGCTGATCTGACCGGCGCGAACCTCGAAGGAGTGGATGCCTTCCGTTCCACGTTCCGCAATGCTGTCCTCCGAGACGCCAACGTCGACAATACCCGATTTGTCGAAGCGGATCTGCACGGCGTCGACGCAACGCTGGCCGGCGCGGATCTGCGCGGCTCGCGGGGAACAGTCGCTTGGCGTGCAGAACGCGAAGCGCAGGCACACGCGCCGCCAAAGCGTTGAGCGGCGCCCTCCCCAGGACATCTGGGCCTGCCCCGATCATGCGACCGCTGCCGACCCGCGCAAGACGAATCGCCTTCCATGCTGGCAAGGCGGTCGAACTCGCCACGCAGTTGATCTATGCGTTCGGCGCGGACTGGGTCATGCGCAGGGAGTACCCGGGAGTGGCCGAGCGGACCATAGAGAAGGATATCAACCAGGGCCACGACCTGGGTCGCCTGTACCACCGGATTCTCGGCGAGATGAAATACAGGGACATGAAGAACGCGCTCGAGGACTCGTACCAGACGGGCCGAACCGGGGAATCGTCGATGTCGAGATCGACGGGCGCGGAGCGTGGTCAGAATTCGCTTCGGTGGAGGACATCCCCTTCCGCGAACAGGCCAAGCGGGATGGAATTGAAGAAGGCTCAAATCAACCTTTTGGCATTGGAGGGGCGACTGCCCGAATTGGCGAAAGGTCGCATACGGGCGGCAAGACACGCCGCCGGCGCCAGGGCAGCTGTGCGCGACGTGCCAGGAGCCGCACAACCGCTACTACCACGCGCCCGCGCCCGACCGAAAACGTCCATGAGTCCCATGGGGCGCCCCCCGATGCCGGCGTTCGCGGTTAGTGGCGACCAAAAGACCGAAGCCGGATCGGGGACGCTCCCGCCAAGAATGAAGACGCCGCGACACAGCCATGACCATACTCGCCGTCGCCGTTGCGGCGGTGCTGGCGTTCCTCGACTCCGAGTTCATTCTGTGGCTATGGTGGCTGTTCCGAGAACTGCCGCAACTTCCCCGCGGCCCACCGCCTCCGCGACGCGCGGGGCATCGACCGCTCATTGACCGACATTCGCGGCGGTTGCCGGAGCGGCCACTCATCCAGTTTGATATTCGGCGCGGTATCGCGGTCGATGCTTGACAACCTGCTTGTCGGCGATGGCGGTGCCGCCAAGCCCTGGCCACTCGCTCGGGGTTTGGGATGCGCAGCGCGCATGGCGTTGTGCACGCACAACAGACCCAGGAGGTCCACCCTGGTTCCGGGAAGCGGCCCGGCGAGGGCGTCGTCCCGATACCTGGAAGCGTACCGGCGACTGGGCGAACAACCTCGGTCGGATCGGCTGGCCGTGATCGCGCGAGGCGGATCTGACAAACGTCCTACGCGGAAGCCTTCACTCCGCGACGCCGCGCAGCCCCGCGGCTGCCGCGCGAGCCCGGGTTCGAGAGTGCCGAGCGGCTAGTCCCCGTCGGGGCTGGGCATGCGGTAGCCGATCCCGCGCTCGTTGACGATGTAGGCGGGCCGCGCGGCGTCATCGCCTAGCTTGCGGCGAAGTCTCTTGACGAAGCCGCGCACCGGCTCGGTCTGGCCGGCGGCGCCGCTGGGCCGCGCCTGGCGCAGCAGCGACGCGTGGGTGACCACCCGGCCGGCGTTGAGCGACAGCAGACGCAGCAACTCGTATTCGGCGGGCGTAAGCTGCACCGGGCTGCCTGCGAGCGTCACCCGGCGCCGGGCGTAGTCGATTGCCAGACCGCCGAGAGCGAATGTCTCCGGCTCGCCGCGCAGGCGCAGTGCCGACCGCACCCTGGCCGTGAGTTCTGTCGGCGAAAACGGCTTGACGATGTAGTCGGCGGCGCCGCTCTCCAGCGCCTTCGCCACGGTTTCGTCGCGGCCGTAGGCCGAGATGAAAACGACGGGCAGGTCGCTGAGTTCCGGAACGCTCTTCATCAGTTCGATGCCGTCGGTTCGGGGCAGCATCAGGTCGAGCAGGACGAGGGCCGGCCGCCTGGAACGCACCAGGTCGGGCACCTCCTGCGGATCGCCGGTGACGATCGGCGCATAGCCAGCCTCCGACAGGACGCCGCGCACGTAGCGGAGCGTATTGGGATCGTCGTCGACGACCAGCACGGGGATCTTCGACCGGCCGCGCCGCGCGAATGCGGCGGCCGCGGGCTTGATTCGCGGCTCGAGGACGGTTGCCTCAGCCACCGGCAGCGTGAAGGTGAGCCGGGTGCCCCGGCCGGCGCCCGCGCTCTCGGCGCGTATGCGTCCGCCGTGGGCTTCGACCAGGCCCTTGCAGATGGCCAGGCCGAGACCTGAACCGACAGGGCGCTCGGAACGGCGCGCGAGGGCGAGGGGCTGGCCGCGGAAAAGGCGCGGCAGGACCTCCGGCGGAACGCCGTCCCCCTCGTCGGCGACCGAGATGGCGACGAAGAGGCCGTCGGGCTCGGCGCCGACGCGGATCGGAGACGACTCGGGAGAGTGCCGTGCCGCGTTGGCGAAAAGGTTGTTCAGGACCTGTACGACGCGCCGTTCGTCGGCCAACACGGTCGGGAGGTCGGGCGGCAGGTCCATGAGCACCCGGTGCCGGCCGCCACCGCTGAGGAACGTGTTGCGGGCCTTGTCCGCGAGGTCGGCGACTTCGGCCGGCAGCGGGTCGACGGAGAGCGCGCCCGCGTCGATGCGTCCAGCGTCCACCAGGTCGCCGAGCAGGTCGCTCATGCGGTCGGACTGCTCCTCGATGATGCGGAAGAACTGGCGCGCTTCGGCCGGATCCGGCGTGCGGCCCGGGCGGAGCGCGCTCGCCGCTGAGCCCTTGATCGATGTGAGGGGCGCCCGAAGCTCGTGGCTGACGAGATGCAAGAACTCGGCGCGCGACCGTTCGAGTTCCTCCAGCGGCGCGAGATCCTGCATGGTGACGACCACCGACTTGATATCTCCCCGGTCGGAGCGAATCGGCGTGACGTTGACAAGCATCCTCAGGCTGCGCCCGTCCGGCACCGAGATTTCCACCTCCTCGCCGCGCAGGGTCTCGGCCGCGGTAAGCTGGTCGAGGCTGACCTCTCGGCCATCGGCGAACCGCGCGGTGACCATCTCCAGCAGTTCGAGCGGCGCCCGGCCGGGGACGCTCAGCCGCGAGGTAATGCGCGTCACTTCGCGGTTGAACGACAGGGGCAGCCCGGTGGCGGCCTCGAAAACCACCATCCCCACCGGGCACGTGTCTACAAGCGTCTCGAGGTCCGCCCGCGCGCGACGCTCGTCGCGCAGCGTGCGGGCGTTGGCGACGGCGCTGGCGGCCCGCGAGGCGAACAGGACGAGCACTTCTTCGTCCTCGTCGGTGAACTCCGCTCCGCCCTCCTTCTCGCTGAGAAAAAAGCTGCCGACGTGCTCGCCGGAGTGCCGCATCGGCATCGCCTGGAACGCGCGGCACGGCACCATGCCCTCGGACAGGCCGAGCGAAGCGACATAGGAGCGCAGGTCGGGCATCCTGAGGGGCGCGGGGAGGTCGCGCAGGTGATCGAACAGGCGCAGCGCGCTCGGCATCCAGTCGGCCATCTGCCGCCGCTCTTCGTCAGTGAAGCCGGAGAGGACGTGGTCCTGCGGCTCGCCGGGATCGCCGATGGTGGTGATGACCCCGTAGCGGGCTCCGGTGAGGGCGCGCGCGGTGTCCACGATTTCCCCCAGCACGGTGTCGAGGTCGAGGGTCGCGTTGATGCGCGCGACGGTGGCCGCAAGATCGCAGACGCCCTCGGGAGAGGCCTGAGTTTGGCAGGCGGTTCGATCCGGCGTGCGCGAGGCCTCGCCGGAGAGGTCGTTCGACCCGGAGCGTGCCGCCCGCCGACGCGGGGAGTCCGCCGGCGGGCGAATGGTGGACATTGACTTCTTTCGCGTGACGCAGATGCAAAAGTAGTTTACCGCGCATGTCCCGGAAAGAACACGGAAATCGCGCCAAACGAACACGCAAAGTTCACGGAAATCGCCGCATGATTGTCCCGGGGCGAGGGTGTTTGGCACGTTGCGCATGAACGGCGAGGCGATCCGCGACGGGCCCTTGCGGCGACGCATGGGCAACCGCGATTTACATGAGTAGCGAACCCGGGTCACGGCGGTCCGGATCCGAAGCGAGCGCGGCGGAAACCATGCCGGCCGCGCTCGGCTGGCACCTGCGCAGCCGGATCACGCTACCGGAGCGGTCCAAGCGCTTCTTCCGCCGTCCGGCGCTCTCCTCTCGCGCCGCGCCGACGGCGCGTCCGCTGACATTGGTGGTGGCGCCCGGCGGCTTCGGCAAGACGTCCCTGCTCTCGGACTGCTGCCGCGACGCCCTCGACGCCGGCGTCCCGGTCGCCTGGATCACCCTCGCGGGCGAGGACGGCGCGGCGCTCGACGTGAATCTCGCGATCGCGGCGCGTCGGGCCGGGCTCGACGTCGGCGAGCCGCCCCGCGCGGGCGCGGACGTCTCCAGCGCGCATCCGCGAACGGATCTGCTCTTGGCCGCGGTGGGACGGCTCGACGGGCCGTTCGTACTCGTCCTCGACGAGGCCGAAACATTGGCGGCTCCCGCGCCGACCCTCGTCAATCACCTTCTGAGAGCGGCGCCATCGAACCTGCGCGTCGCGCTCGCGGCCAGGGAATTGCCCCCGCGCCTGGACGTCGGGTCGCATCCGCTGGCCGACGCCACGGAAATCCTGACCGCCGAGGATCTCCGATTCAGTCGCGACGAAATCGCTGGATTCTTCGATCACCGGCTGTCGCGGCGGGAGCTCGCGAGGGTCGCCTCGGCGTCCGCCGGCTGGCCTATCGCCCTGCGGATGCGACGCGACCAGCGGCGCGTCGGTTCCGCGTCGCGCAGGCGCGTCCTGCAGGACGCGTTCGGCAACTGGATCGAAGCCCGGCTGTGGGCCGCCTTCGATGCGGCGGATCGCGACTTTCTGCTCGACGCGGGCCTCCTCGACTGGTTCGACGCCGCGCTGCTCGACGAGGTCGTCGACAACGGCGCGATGCGGCGGCTGGCCGCCATGCGCGCGCTGGACGGGCTGCTCGCGACGGTGCGCGGCGGCGGGCCGGACGCGCGCAGTCTGCATCCCCTGATCCGGGAGCACTGCGCTCGCCGCAGGCGGCGCGAAACGCCCGCGCGCTACCGCGACGTCCATATCCGCATCGCGCGCGCCCTCGCGGCGCGAGATCGGACCGTGGAGGCGATGCGCCACGCGGCGGAGGCCGATGACCGCGCCCTCGCCGCGACCATCCTGGCCGAAGCGGGGGGCGTGCGGCTGTGCTTGCGCGAAGGCCTCGACCCGCTTGTGGACGCGGACGGGCTGGTCGACGACGCCGGCGTCCGCCGCAATCCCAGGCTTGTCCCGGCGCGGAGCGCCGCGCTGGCCGTCACCGGCGCCATCGGCGAGGCGCGGCGCCTGTTCGCCTCGCAGCCATGGCCGAGCGCCGACGACCCGGACGGGGCCGAACTCTGCCTCGACCGCTGCCTGGCCCGCGCGATCATCGCGCACTTCGGCTGCGAGTCCGGGCTCACCGCCGAAACCCGAGGGATGTTCGCCCGCGCCAGGACGCTTGCCGCGAACAGCCCCGACCCCGCCGCGCGCATCGGGATGGACTATCTGCGGTGCGTCGGCGCGAACATCCGCGGCGACTTCGAGGACGCGATGGATCACGGCTACCGAGTGCGCGGCGTCCCCGACGCCATGGCGCCGTTCCTGGCTCCCGCGGTTGAGATCGAGTTGGGTCTCGCGGCGATGGCGCAGGGACGCGTCGACGAAGCCTTGTTCCACTACGGCGAAGGACAACGCCTCGCCCAGCCCGGATTCGTGCACGGACCGATCCTGAACACCGCGTCGAACCTGCTGGTCCGGGAAATACGTCTTGAGCGCGAAGGGCCCGACGGCGGGCCGGCGCCGATCCTTCCCGACCTGCGCTGCCGCGCGACCCTCGGCGCGTACTTCGCGGCCGTCGACATCGCCGTGGAAACCGCTCTCGAGGAAGACGGCCCGCGGATCGCCATCGCCATGGTCGACGGCATGGTCGCCTACGCGCGGCAGGCGGCTTTGCCGGCCCTCGCTCGCCACCTCGCCGCGCTGCGCGTCGGCCTGTTGGCGGAGGCGGGCCGCGTTGCCCAGGCCGAACGGACGTGGACCGCCGCCGCGCTTCCCGGCAGCGACGCCGACTGCGTCGATCTGGGCAACCAGAGTTGGCGGGAAGTCGAGTCGCTGTCCTGTGCCCGCCTGCGGCTCTTCATGGCGAAAGGCGACCTTGACGCCGGTCGCGCGCTGGCGGAAGCGATCCTCGACGTCGCGCGGGGGCGGCGGCTGCGGCGCACGGAGATGCGGGCGCTGGCGCTCGCCATGAAACTGGAGCATCTGGCCGGCGAGAACGGCGCGGCGCTCGCGCGTCTGCGGGAGTTCCTGGCGCTGTTCTCGGAGACCGACTACGCCCGTCCGGTTGTCCGCGAAGGCGAAGCGGCGGCGGCGGTGCTCGCGCGGCTGCTGTCCGGCCGGGTCCGAGCCTCCGAGCGCGGCGCCGCCGAAGCGCTCTTGGCGGCCGCCGAGGCGCGCGCCGCCGGCGTGGGCGCGGCGGAACTGCGCGATGCGCGCGTCCCGCGCCTTTCGAAACGGGAGCTTGAAATCCTCCAGCGCCTGGACGAGCTGCCCGACGCCGAAATCGCCGCGGAGCTCGGCATCTCGCGTCACGGCGTTCGCTATCACATCGGGAACCTGTTCCGGAAACTCGGCAGCCGCAGACGGCGTGAGGCGGTGCGGCGCGCGCGGGCGATCGGGATCTTGCCGCCCGCAACCTAGCCCCGGCGCCTGCGCACCTGCGCCGACCGCGGATCGAGCCCTTGGGGCGCGCCATTCGGGTTATCAAGTGCGATGAACTACTAATCAGAGTGTATTAGTAGTTGGTAGTTTTTGTGGCTATACTTGAAACCTTGACAAATGATATTGGACAGCGGCGCGGATTTTGTGTGGGCGGGATAGCGCTGTGGCCCCAGGGTAAGGAGCGACGATGGCGACAGCTGAAGACGCGGCGTCAGACCCGATCGACCTGCGGGTCGAGGCTTTCGATCCGGAAAGGGTCCGCCCCTGGCGCTTTCACAACCGCACGGATTCCGGGATGGACGAGTCGGCCCTGGCGAGTCTCGCCTGGTCGATCCGCCGCCACGGCCAACAGCAGCTCGGCCTCGCGCGGCGACTGCCTCCGGGCGACACCCACGCGGTCGAGGCGATCTTCGGGCTGCGCCGCCTCGAGGCATGTCGGCGAGCGGGGGTGCATTGGCGGGCCGAGGTGCGCGACGCTTCGCTCACGGACGCCGAATGCGCGTCGCTCACCCACGGCGAGAACGAATGGACCGAAGGGATTTCTCACCTCGAGAACGCGGTGCAGTGGAAAGCGATGCTGGACGCGCAGGTGTTCCCGAGCCAGTCGGCGCTCGCCGATGCCATCGGCTGCCATCGCGGCACTGTGTCGCGCGCCGTGCGCAACGCCACCGTGCTTTTCGGGGAGGAATGGATCGAACGGTTGGTCCGTCCCGTGATGCACCGGTTCACGAGCCGTCAGGCGGACCGGCTGGCCGAGAGGCTGACGGACGAGGATGCCAGGCTCCGTGCCGAGGCGCGGGCTGCCAGGCTCACGCCCGGGGATCAGAGCGTCGCGGGCCTGCACGACGCCCTTTTCGGCGCGCACGCAGCCAACCGCGAGACGGTGTTCGTGCGGCGCAAGGGGCGCGGAGCGGGACCCGTGGTGGCGGCGAAGATCGAACGCGACAAGGAAGGCGGCTGGTCGGTGCTGGTGCGTCCGCATGAGCAGTCGCCGGCGGAGATGGCGGAGCTCGCCGAGGAGGTGGAGGCGCTGGTCGCCGCCCAGACGGCTCCGGGCAGCGGCGTGCGCCTGGGCCGGCGCATCGTCGGCCTCGTGAGCGCGGAGGAGGCCAAAGCCGCCGAGCGGTCGTGGCTTGAGGGCTGCGTGTTCGCGGCGGCGCGGGCGAGCGGGCTCGACTGGGACCGCTGGCGCTGCATGTCCGTGGCCGAGGCGCTGCATTCTCAGCGCGGGGGGTGGGAGCGCGCGGTGGTCAGGGCCGTCGCCGGCAGCGGCGAAGACGCCAGCAGCGAATAGGGGCGACCGCTGCCGGCGCAGGAGATCGCCCCGTTGTTGTGCATGCACAACAAATGGGTCGGCGCCCTACTCGACCGATGCGGACGGAACCCGTCAGTTAGGCCGAATGACGACGCGCCTGCGAGTGGACAACATCCACTATGCCGCTCCTTGCCTAATCCCGATGTCAAATTGCTCGCAGGATGGAAATTGCTGCGCTAGTGATTCACTCGGTCGCTGCTTCCATTCCGACAACTCGTACCCCGAGTGAAGCAAACGCCTCATTGATTGTTCCATGAATTGCTCCCTCGTCAGTTGCCCTTCGGCCGCGACGAGCGGGACAGGACTGGCAAGGGCGAGGAAAGAAACCGCGACGACGGCCACACTGTTCCTGCGCATTCCATTACCTCCAGCGCGCCACAACCCGCTAGGCAAAGAGGCGCACCGTCAAAGTGCGCAAAGGGAGTTCAATGCAGTCAATCGACGGCAACCGCAGATAGACTCGGCGGCGACCGCCCTAGGTGCTCAAAACTCCCAATGCGCGGCAAGAGCCCCGGTCAAGTTGTCGGCTTGTCCCGGGTTCGCCTTTTTGGTCCAGCGCCACGGGGCTGCGGGGCCGTTTGCAAATCTACGTATGAACGTGTCTCCCGCTCTATTGGCCGGGATCGGCTCTGATATTCAAGCGGCGACCCGGCATCGCGGGGAACACACGCTGACTTGCAAGCACACAACCTGCTACAGAAACCCTGTAGTGGGCATAGGGTAGAGATCAGTAGTCGGGCAGAATTTCTAGAAATACGCTTATGGTCGCGCTGCGACAGACTGCGGTGGATGTAGTATGCTTCGAGCAATGAGCAAACCAGAATCGAAACCGTGAATCGTTGAGGACGAGCCTTCGACCCACTCCCCGACGAAGGCAGAGCTCGAAGAAGAATTCAGGATCAATGCATCGCCGGAACAACTGGCGTAGTCGCTGTTGAGTCCAGTTGCAGTGCGGGAGAAGCCCGGAAGTAGCGCCCGGCTTCGGTCGGGCAAGGCTGGCTGGGGCGTAGTCGCGCAAGGACGACCCCGGCCCGCACTCTTTGAATCAGTGGAGGTAATTCAATGAACCCAGTTTCGCGTCTGGCGGTCCATGTCACCGCCTTTCTGCGCGATCTGCGGGGTGTGTCCACGGTGGAATACGCGCTGCTGGTCGTCGCCGCCATCGCCGCATTCGCGATCGCGGCGGGATTCTTGGGAGATGCTTTCGACCAGTTGTTCCAAGACCTGAGCACGGAAATGACAACGGGCGTGGGCACGATCAAGAGCAAGGTGACGTAGCTCGTCTTTTTCGACGGGGCGGGACCGGCGCGCATGGCCTCACGGGAGGTGCTGCACGGAACCACGGGCCGAACTTGAGCCAAGGAGCCGGAACCGCCCCACCCGTCGGGTACTGCCCTATATAATCCCCCCCTATGAAATGCGTAACCAACCCACACGGTCTTTGACTGTACAGCTCAAAGACTCCCAACTGGCCGACCTGCGTGTCGTGCTCGAATACAAGCGCTCCCGTAGACGCAGGGCACGTAGCGCAGGTCCGGCCCTACCTCCAGACTGCGACAACACAAGACTGAACCACGCCGTGAACACGGCTATCGAATTTGCTGGTCGCTGCGCGCGAGAAAGCATGGCTGCGGAGGACAGAGACTTCGAGGAGGACGACCCCGGCGACTGGGACCCGCCCGAGTGGGGAGACACGTGGGACCTCAGCGACCTGTCCGACGACATGAGCAAGTTCCGCATTGGTCCCGACGGCGTCGAGGAGCACATAGACGACGGCGACGAAGAGGACGGCGAAGCATGAGCGAAGAGCAATCCCTCCCGGCTGGATTCTCGGACCTCTCGGACGAAAACTTCTCCATGCGGCTCGTCGTGGCGGGAGCGGTCGGACTTCTCGTCTGTTACGTCCTGCCGTACATGAGCTTCGACAACGCTCCCGCCGGTAGCACCGTGGGGTACCCTCACGGGTACGAGCTGCGCATAGTAGATGGCGGCAACGACGTTCCTTTCTTCTCGGCAGCATTCGCCATCTTGTTCGCGCTTCAAGTACTTGGTCAGCGATGCCAAGTGGTCTTATTGGCTCATGTGGGTATGCGTGTGGCACACCATGCTGATAGTGGTCGCGTGCATAGGCGGCTCGCTCTGGCCGGGCTGGGAGGGCTTCAGCAAATCCATAGGCCACAACTCGTCCGACTACGCGACGCTGGCCATGTGGAACCTGCTGGGAGAATCCGGGCGGGAAGCGCGGATGGAGTACTGGGCGAAATACTCGAACCGGGGCTGGCTCGGCCTGATGGCACTTTGCGCTGGCAGCCTGTTTCTAGGCGCGTGCGGAGCCAGCAACGTGAAAGACCACAGAAAGAGCGCTGCCGAATGAAGCTACATTCGGCAGCTGCCGCAGACCTGTTCATCTACGTCATCGTGGAGCCGCCTTGACAATAGCACTTTGACGTAGTGCGCTCCCGTCAGGATCGCGTCAACTATAAGTTGATTCAGTTCCTCCTGATTAAGCTCGTGCAACTCGCGGTGGAGTTCGGCGAACTCTGCGAGATTAGGGCGTTTAGACACAATCCCGAAGTTCAGCACTCGCTCCAACTCCCGCAGCGTGCGCTTGTCCAGTTGTAGGGTAACTACAGTAAGGTCATCTGTAGGCATATTTCGGACCAGTGGAAACCGTGCGCCAGCTCGTGGGGCCCGCAGCGACTGGTAGGCGAGTTGGCAATCTGCTCGTTGCGTCTAGGCGGGCTCGCCTTACATGTTGGCACCCTCCCGTGACGCTTGGCGAGCGATTCTGAATCGGAGACGAATCCCAAACAGGGTGCAGAAACTGGTAGGGATCGAACAGTTGCCGTTCGTCTTCTCAATCTAGATCAAGGTCTTATGGTCAAGCGACGGGGTCCGGTTTAGGTCCTGGCCGCCCGACCTTGGACTCGAAGCGCGGTATTCCCCGCTGCTGTCGTCCTCCCGCGTCCACGGGAATTTGGCGACCTGCTGGAGCGCGGGACTCGGCGGCAACCGGCGGCACTGGCGGACGAAGTCCCCGGGGTTTCGGTAGAGTACCGATTGCGACGGAACCCACAACCGGCGCGTTCGGCACAGACCGTCCCGCCCCGGCCTCCGCAGCCCGCGAGATTGTTGCGCCGCATCCAGCCGCAACCGCTTCGGCAGCTCCTCTTTGGCCGGCTCGCGGTTCTCGCTTCGCGCCTTTCCGCGCGGCGCGGTCACGTCCAGCGGGTCTTTTCCATCCTGGCCGGACACGTCGCGGCGCTCCGTTCGCGGGAGCGCGCAATTGACAAGACCGGTCGACGGCCCATACGATTCCGGCAGCGTTCCCGGTCCTGCCCCGCGTGCCATGCGGGGATGGCCGAACGTGTAGCCGCGAATATACACGCGGCGGCGCGTTATGCCGAGAAGAGCCTGCCAACTAATGGCGGGCTTTTTCTTTTTCGGCGCTGGGATTTCAACGCTGCGCCGCCCGCGGACGGGTGCCCGAACCCTTGCGACGGGCGGGCGGATCCAACTTGGCGCGGTCCCCGCCTCGAAGCCGTCCCTCCCGGCCACGCGCCGCCGGGGATGGGCGATCCCTTCGGGCCGGGCTGTCGTGCTGCGCACCGAGCCTCGTTCCGAGTCTCGGCCCCGCGGGCTTCCATCCCTATCGCGGGCGCGACGGGCGCCCTGGCGGCGAACGAGGCGTCGACGGGGCCAGTCCCGGAGCGGACGACCTTTTCAGCGCCGCCTCCGGCCGCGTTTCCCGGCCGCCTCCGGCGGCGGACGGTCGTCCCAAAGGAGCTCCCCCGGAAAGACCATGCCGTCCACGCGGCGGCCGTCGGCCAGTTCCGCGCGGAACGTGTTCGCCGCGCCCGACCCGGAGCTACGCTCGCGGTGGCGGCCGAGCCGGGCCACGCGGTTCCTGACCGTCTTCGCCTCGACCTGCTCGAGCGCCGCGAACTCCTCGAATCCGTCCGGCACCACCACGTACGCCTCGCCGGCGATGTTGTGCAGCCAGCCGCCCTCCGCGTTGACCGGGACCGTGCCGTCGCGCAGGCCGCCGCGCGCCCAGTTGATCCAGCGCCACCCGGCGCCCTCGCCGCCGATCCGGGCGGGCTGGACCGGCGCTTCCGCCCGGTCCTTTCCTGCCGCCGTTTCGGTCTGCCCGTCGGGTTGTTGCGCGGTCGTGCCCGGCGGCACCGGCGAGCGGTCGAGCGCGTGGCCGACGCGGCGCTCCGCCTCCTCGGCGATCGCCCGCAGTTCGCTCGGCCCGGGGCCGAAGTAGGCGGCCAGCGCGGTGAGCGCCGCGGGCTCCTGTCCGAGCCACGCGAGACCCGCGTCGCCGGCGAGCCGCGGCAGCAGCAGCGCGCCGTAGGCCGTCGGCGCGGGATCGCCGACCAGCGTCGCCGAGTGGGGCACGTCGGCGGTTAGCGGGCACCAGCCGGGCGCGGACGCGCGGCCGGCCACCAGGCCGAAGCGCTCGGCGACCACCGCGGCCGCCAGCGCGAAGCTCATCACCTCGGCCAGCCGGGCGGCGTCCTCGGCGGCGGCGAAGCGGGGCAGCACCCGCGCCTGGCGCGCCTTCAGCGCGGCCACGGCGCAGGTCAGCGCCTCCGACCTGAGCGCCGACCACGCCTCCCCGGGCGCGGCCGACACGTAGCGCCAGAAGCGGCCCAGCAGCACGCCGTAGGTCGCCTCGAACTCGTCGCGGGGCAGCGCCGTCAGCCGCCACAGCGCGTTCACGCGCTCCCGCTCCCCGTCGGTGAAGAGATCGCCGCCGACCGTCGTCCCGGTCCGCCTTTTCGTTCGCTTGAAGATGCCCATGCCGCCGATTCCGTCCGCCGGGCGGGACCCACCGGAGAAGTCCGCGGGCGCGCCGCCCGAAGGAAAGCGCGCCCGCATCGTCGGCGGCGCCGGCTTAAGCCAGCTCGACCAGCACCCGCGGCGCGGGGCCCGGTTCGAGCCTCGCCGCGGCCAGGGCGTTCCGCGCGAGCGGGAACACCGCCCGGTCGACGCCGGCGGCGGTGCCGGCATGGATCTCGGCCATGCCGACTTCGAACTCGACGGCCCGCGCCGCCCGCCGGAGGATCTGCTCCTCGGGCAAGCCGCAGGCCGCGACCACGTCGCTGCCGACTCTCGCCTCGCATGCGAACTCGGACGGCTGCCCGGGTCCGCGCACGTCGACGACTCCTCTCAGGTCCGTCATGACGGTCTCTCCTTTGATCCCGCCTCGAGGACCCCTCCCCCCGGGAGGATTCCCGGCGGGAGATCGAATGGGCCTTCCGGCCCGTTGTTGCCACGCCGCCCGAAGGCGGCACCAATGCCCACGCCCGGTTGCCCGGGCCACGCCGGATCACCGGCTTGAAAGCACTCTAAATACTAGCATTTTCATATAGATATAGACACTTCCTCGGGCGATACCGCGTGCGCTGTCGTGACGCTCCCCGCGCCTCCCGACGGCGGCTTCGCGAGTCGGCGACCGCCCTTTTTCGGTTCCTCCATGCCGCCCCAGCGAAACAAGTCGGGGGTTCTCCGTCGAGTCGACCGGCACCGGGGCGAGCCTCGCCGCCGGGACCGCCCGCGGCAAGGCCGGGGCCCTGCGGGCGTCTCCGGCCTCCGGCCCGCGACGGCCCTGCCCCGGGCGGCGTAACCCGGCGGCGGCGGGCCGCGCCGTTCGCTCGAATCGAAGGAGAACCGGCCATGGCCCGCATCAACGAACTCTACGAGAAGATAGCCGCGCGGATCCGCGCCCAGCTCGCCGAGGGCGTGCTGCCCTGGCACCGCCCCTGGGCGGTGAACCCCGACGCCCGCGTCTCGAAGCCGCTGCGCGAGAACGCCGTCCCCTACCAGGGCATCAACGTGCTCATCCTGTGGGGCGCAGCCATCGAGGCGGGCTACGCCTCGCCGTTCTGGATGACCTACCGGCAGGCGCGGTCGATCGGCGCCCAGGTGCGCAGGGGCGAGCGCGCCACGCACATCGTGTTCGCCAAGACCGCGAAGAAGACCGAGACCGACGAGTTCGGCGACGAGACCGAGGTGCCGCTCCACGTGAGGCGGGTGTACGCCGTGTTCAACGCCGACCAGATCGACGGACTGCCGGAGAGGTACGTCCCCGAGATCCCCGACGTCAATCCCGACGCGCGCGACGCGGCCTGCGACGCGTGGTTCGAGCGCCTGCGCATCGACATCCGCTACGGCGGCGAGCGCGCCTACTACGCGCCCGGTCCCGACCGCATCCAGATGCCGCCGTTCCAGACGTTCGAGTCCGCCCAGACGTTCTTCTCGACGCTGGCCCACGAGAGCGTGCACAGCACCGGGCACCCAGACCGTCTCGACCGCGAGTTCGGCGCGCAGGGGACCCCCAAGTACGCCCGCGAGGAGCTCGTGGCGGAACTCGGCAGCGCGTTCCTCTGCGCCGATCTGGGCATCGCCTCGGCTCCCCGCGCGGACCACGCGAGCTACGTCGGCTCGTGGCTCGAACTCCTCAAGGACGAGCCCCGGGCCGTGTTCGACGCCGCTACGCAGGCGCAGCGGGCGGTCGAGTTCCTGCACGCGCTGCACGACGCCAACTCGCCCGGTTCCGTCGCGGCGTAGACGGCATCTAATAGACTGTGCCGTTACAGGTTACAGTCATCCCTTGAGATTCGCGCACAGGGCGCTGCGCAGGCTCCACGACACCGACCGCGCGCACGGACTGCCCCAGGACCTCGTCCTCCGCATCCGGCGCATCGTCTTCCGGTTCCGCGACGGCAAGCCGGTCGAGGTGGATCTCGTCGACTATCACTAGGAGACCGACATGACCGCCATGCTCAATCGGCCCCATCCCGGCAAGACCGTCCGCTACGACTGCATCGAGGCCAGCGACCTCACCGTCACGGAGGCCGCGCGGTTGCTCGGCTGCTCGCGCCCCGCCCTGTCGCGCCTGCTCAACGGACGCGCCGGGATCTCGCCCGAGATGGCGCTGGCCTTCGAGGCCCAGGGCTGGAGCAACGCCGACTTCTGGATGCGCCTGCAGGCGGCGTACGACCTCGCCCAGGCGCGTCGCCGGGCTTCCGCCGCCTAGCCTCGGGCCGCCGGGACACCATCCCGGTCGACTCACGTCGCTTGACGCCGGCTTCCCACTCCTCCCGGCCTCCCCATGCTTACGGACCAGGGACTAACCCGGGCGCCGAAACCGTTCCCCGCAATCTCCTTCGTGCTGCCCCCGCGCCTGCCGTCGATCCCTCCCAGCCTAGTCCGCGCCGCCGCCCGTCAAGGCCGGGGCCGCTCGCGCGGTCGCTGACGCGAGCCTTGACCGGCGGCTCGTGGCGCAGACTCGGTTCCGTCGGGAATCGACAGCAGACCATCGGAGGAGGTCATGTACACAACCCAACCATCCAACCAGCTTCACGGCGAGGAGCCCTTCGTCTCGGACGGCACGTGCGCGCGCTTCGTCAAGGTCAAGGACGAGTGGCACATGTCGCTCGCCCCGGGCCTCGCGGGCCGGGTGCAGGTCGGCACCACCGTCACCTGCGACGTGGAGACAAAGGCCGGGAAGCGCTACACGCGGTCCGGCACCGTGATCCGCACCCAGGTAATGCCGGACGGCACCCCCAGGGCGCTTTGCCGCATCGAGGAGTTCCGGGCCGGGCGCGCCAGCGACGAGCGCAACACGTTCGCGATGCTGCCGGGCGGCGACTGGGGCGTGCGGCTCCACGCCTCGGCGTCGCGGCGGTCGCGCGTCGGCGACACCGTCGAGGTGGCGGTGACCGCCAAGTCGGGCCGCGTCGCGCACGTCAAGGCGCGGGTCACCGACATCGTCGAGAACGAACACGGCGACCGCCAGGCCATCGGGGAGATCGTCGAGCGCGACAACGGCCGCAGCCGGGAGCCGCGGTTCGAGGCGGCGCACGGCGTCACGGCGGCCTGCCCGGTCTGCGGAACGACGGCGTGCGACTCCGGCATCACCGGCCGCTGCGCCATCTCGCCGGAGCAGCACCCGCGCGAGTTCGGCGACATCCCGATGGCCGACACGCCGCGCGAAGACTTCGACACCCACATCGAGCCGATCGCGCTGGCGCAGGACTGGGACCACTGGTCCGCGCGGATCAACCGCGGCGAGTTCGTCCGGTCCGTCGCCTAGCCCCGATTGCCCGCGGCGGTCTCCCCAGGCCGCCGCGCATTCCCCTTCCAGCCAACCGAACCATGAGACAAGCCATGCCGAAACGATCCCGCCAGATGGAACTGTGGCGGCCGGAGGAGCTGCCGGTCGCCCACCGGCGCTGTCCGGAATGCCTGGGCGTGTACCGGGTAGACCGGGGCTGCCTCTGGTGCGCCTCCGGCGGCCACGCCCGCGCCGAGGCGGCGCGGTTCGCCAACGGCTGGCTCGTCGCCCAGTTCCCGTGGAAGGCGCGGACCATGCCGCGCGCCGCCTACGCCGGCTGGCAAATCCACCCAATCATCCGCCATGCGGACCTCGACGAGGATATCGTCGAACTCGACGGCCCGCCGGGACGGCCTAGTATCCAGTATCGCTACATGATATAGTAGTGGTCCGTGAAGATCGCACACAGGGGCCTTCGCCGGTTCCACGAACGGGGCGACGCCAGCCGACTCAACCCCGCCTGGGTGCCGCGCATCCGGCGCGTGCTGACGCTGCTGGACCAGGCCGCCGAGCCGCGCCACTTGGCCGTTCCCGGCTTCGGACTGCACCCGCTCAAGGGGCGCTTGCGCGGTCACTGGAGCGTTTCCGTTTCGGGCAACTGGCGCATCGTCTTCCGCTTCGAGGCCGGCGAAGCGGTAGATGTGAGATTGATCGACTACCACTAACGAGGAGGCTTTCCATGGCTGCCATGCACGACCCCGCACATCCCGGCGAGATCATCCGAGAGGCGATCAACGCCGAGGGCTGGACCGTCACCGGGGCCGCCGCGCGTCTCGGTGTCGCGCGCGTCACCCTGCAGCGCGTCGTCAACGCCCGCGCGGGCGTCTCCCCGCGGCTGGCCATCGCCCTGGAGGGCCTCGGCTGGAGCGACGCCGGACACTGGGTGCGCATGCAGGGCGCCTACGACCTCGCGCGGGCGCGCCGCGAACTCGAAGTCGCCTGACCTCCACCGAAGCCACGTTCCCGACGCCGCGACCGGCTCCCGCTGCCGCCAACTCCTCTCCGCGGACCGCCCCGTCGGCAGCGCCGGCGGCCTGACGCCCCCCGAGCCGGTCGCTCCGAGCACCCCTTTCTCCGCCTCTCTCCCCCCTACGCCTGACCCTGCCTAACGGCAGGCGCGCGAAACGGCTCGCCGTTCAACCTAGCGCCCGGCCCGCGGCCGGCGTCAAGGAGGCCCTGCCGGGCGGCGCTCACGCGCCGTCCTTGACCCCGCCGCGGCGGGGCGCGGCAGGCGGGCTCGGCCATTCCGCTTTGCAACAAGGAGACATCCATGCAGAAGGCAACCCCGACCGCCGCCTCCCCCGAGACGCGGCTCATCCCCCTCAACAAGCTCCGCGTCGACGAGCGCAACGTGCGCTCGGCCTCCGGCGACCCGGCCAGGGTGCAGGCCGACGCCGAGCTCGTCGCCTCGATCCGGGCCCACGGCCTGCTCGAGAACCTCGTCGTCGTGCCGCGCGGCAAGACCCAGTTCGGGGTCGCCGCGGGCGCAAGGCGCCTGCGCGCCCTAAAGGCGCTGGCCGCCGACGGCGCGGTCCCCAAGGACCACCCCGTGCCGTGCCTCGTCGTCGAGAAGGACGCCGCCACGGAGTCCTCGCTCGCCGAGAACGCCGTGCGCATCGCCATGCACCCGGCCGACCAGGTGGTCGCGTTCGGCCGGCTCGCCCGCGAAGGGGCGACGACCGAGCAGATCGCCGCCCGGTTCGGCGTCGCCGAGCGCACCGTGCAGAAGCGCGTGCGCCTGGGCGGCCTGCCGGGCGAGATCATCGACGCCTACCGCGAGGGCCGCATCAACGCGGACACCGCCGAGGCGTTCGCGGTCACGGCCGACACCGAGTTCCAGCGCAATATCTTCAAGGCGCTCGAAGACTCCGGCCAGCTCTACGGCCACGCCGTGCGCCACGCCATCGGCCAGCGCCGGACCCGCTCCGACGCGCCCACCGCGCTGTTCGTCGGCCTCGACGCCTACCGCGCCGCCGGCGGCGCGACCGAGGACCCGCTGTTCGAGGACGACTACGTCTCGATCCTCGACCCGGACCTCATGGAGGACCTCGCGCTGCAGAAGCTGAACGCCGCCGCCGCCAAGTACGCCGACGACTGGAAGTGGACCGCGGCCCAGACCGAGTTCACCTGGATGGACCAGCAGCAGTACCTGATCGCCGATGCCGACACGCGCGCCGAATTCACCGACGAGGAGACCGCAGCGCTCACGGAAGCCGAGGAACGCATCGAGCAGGCGCACGCCCGGCTCGACACGTTCGACAGCGACCTCGACGCCGCCGGGCGCCGGGAGCTGTGGGACATCGTCACGCGCGAGCAGAACCGGTACGCCGACATCGAGCGCGGCCGCGCCGACCGCGACGCGTTCTCGGACACCGTCCGCGCGAACGCGGGCGTGATCGTGGCCCTGGATCGCGACGGCAACCTCGACATCCAGCGGGGCCTGGTCCGCGAAGAGGACGCCGCCGCCTACCGCGCCGCGCGCGCCGGGGAATCCGGCAACGGCGCCGACGCAACGCCGACTCTCCCCGACAGCGCCGACGGCGCTCCGCCCGCGAAGAAGAACGGCGGCTACACCGAGGCGCTGCGCAACGACCTGCGCGTGATGCGCGCCGCGGCCGTGCGTCGCGCCCTGGCGCGCGATCCCGCCGTCGCCACGGACCTGATCGGCTTCGTGCTCGCCCGCGCGGTCGGCTTCGGACGCCGCCACCCGGGCTACGAGTCACCGATCCTGGCGATCCGCAAGGAGTACCAGGGCGTCTACGCCTCCGACGCCATGAAGGCGAGCGAGACCATGAAGCACCTCGATCCGTTGCCCGCGGTCGACCTCGGCTGGCTCGCCGAGGAAGACGCCGCCGCGTCGTTCCGCGCCTACCGCGCGCTGCCCGACGAGGACCGCGCCAGCGTGCTCGCCCATGCCGTCGCCTCGCTGACGGTGCCGCGCCTGGCCGACGACCGCGACGCCTCCGGCGCGCACGAGGAGGCGGTGCGCAATCTCGACATCGACTTCCCGGCGGAACTCGCCGCGATCGGCGCCCGGCCGTTCGACTCGGATCTCGTCTGGAACCGCATGAACAAGGGCCTCATCCTCGGCGCCGCATCGGACGCGCTCGGCGACGACTGGGCGTCGAAGCACCGCGGCCTGAAGAAGATGGACCTCGTCACCGCGGCCGCCGAGGCGTTCCGCCACGACCCGGCGCGGGACGCCGCCGCGGACCAGGCGGCGGTGCGCTGGCTCCCGCCCGGGTTCGCGCCCGCCGGCGACAGCGCCGACGATGCGCCCCATCGGTCCGCCGACGCGGCCACGCCTGACCCGGCCGACGATGCGAGCGCTTCCGGCGGCGGCAACGGCACCCCCGCCGAAGCGTCGGCCGCCGGCGGTTCCGCGGAGCCCGCGGACACGTCCGCGTCGGGCAACGGCGCGGACGACTCGCCCGCCGGAGAGGGCGCCCTCCCCGCGTTCCTCACCTCCTGAGCATCCTCCGCCCGCGCCGGGGAAGGCGCGGGATGTTCCGGCCCGGCCGCCACACAAGGCGCGCCGGGCCGTTTTCTTTGCTCCTCTCCTCCTCCCGCAGCCCGCCCTCCCCAGGTCGCCCTTGACACGCTCCGACAGCGCCGGGGCGACCACCCGCCGCGCGGCGGCGGAGCGCCCGGATCGTCGCGCCCGTCCCGGCGTCGCGCAAGGCGACCCTCGCGGGCGGCGCTTCGCGCCGGCCGTTGCGCGCCCCCGGTCCGCGCGCCGTGGACGGCGCATCGCCCCCGCTTGTGGAAGGAACACGACATGACGCCCCCGGAAACCGCCTCCCTGTTCGATCTCGTCGACGACGCCCGCGCCGCCGCCGGCCCCGTTCCGGAACCGGTTGTCGATCCCGGCCAAGCCCTCGCCGAAGCCGCGGACAAGCTTGCCCGCCAGCTCGCCGCCGGTCGCCGGCTCTCGGCGCCCGCCCTCACCTCCGCCATGCGCGAAGCCTGGCGCCCGACCGATGCCCGGGGCCGGTCGTGGAACTCCAAGCTCTGCTACGACGCCGCCGAGGCCGCCACGGTGCTGTTCCTCCGCCAGTGGGGCGCCGCCATGCGAGACGCCGCCGACTCGCCCGAGGCGCTGCTCGCCATGATCGAGCGCGTCGCCGCGCTGGAGCCGACCCACTCCCACCGCAGCGAGCACCAAGTCGCCTTCGACCAGTTCTCGACGCCGCTGCCGCTCGCCTGCGCCGCCTTCCTGGCGGCCGACGTCCGGCCCGGCGACACGGTGCTGGAACCGTCGGCGGGCACCGGCGTGCTCGCGGCCCTCGCCTCGACCGCGCTGGACGACGCCTCGCGGCTGCACCTCAACGAGCTGTCGCCGGTGCGCCACGCACTGCTCGCCGCGATCTACCCCGACGCGTCCGTCACCAAGCACAACGCCGAGCACATCAGCGACCGCCTGCCGCGCGTGCGGCCCGACCTCGTGCTCATGAACCCGCCGTTCGCGGCGCGCCCCACCATCGGCAAGCGGCGCCGCCACGTCGACCTGAAGCACCTCCGTTCCGCCTACGCCGCGCTGGCGCCGTGCGGACGGCTCGTGGCCGTAACGGGCGCCAACTGCATCCCGGAGTCGACCGCCTGGCGCGACGCCTTCGGCACGGGAGCGGCCGCGCCCCGCATCCTTTTCGCGGCGCGCATCCCCGCGGCGCTGTACCGCCGCCGCGGCACCGGTGTCGAGACGCGCCTCGTGGTTCTGGAGCGCGCCCCGGCGGCGCCCGCCGACCGCTATCCCGCCCTCGACCCCTTCGCCGTCGTCGACGACGCCGCCGACCTCGCGCGGCGCGTCGCCGCCCTGCCCGACCGCCTCGTCCTCGATCCGGAGCCGCGCGAACTCGACATCGAGCCGATCGAGCGCCCGGCAGCCGTCAAGCATGCCGACGGCTCCTCCAGCTGGACGCCCTGGTCCACCGTCTCGTTCCGCGTCCCGGGCGCCACGGAGCACCCGACGCCGCTGGTCGAGTCCGACGCCATGGCCGACATCGCGCCGCCGGTCCCCGACTACCGTCCCACGCTGCCGCCGGCTCTGGTCGAGGACGGCCTGCTGTCCGACGCCCAGCTGGAGAGCGTCGCGCTCGCCGGCAACGCCCACGACAGGCTGCTGCCGGCCCGCTACCGCATCGACCCGGAGTTCACCCGCGCGTTCGCCGTCGACGACCGCGGCGACACGGTCGAGTCCGACATCGAGATCGACGCCCCGCTCTCCGACCCCGTCCGCTTCCGCCAGGGCTGGATGCTCGGCGACGGCACCGGCTGCGGCAAGGGCCGGCAAGCCGCCGCCATCGTCCTCGACCGGTGGCTCCGGGGCTCCAGGCGCGCGCTCTGGATCAGCCAGTCGGCGCGCCTTATCGAGGACGCGCGCCGCGACTGGCGCGAGATCGGGCGCGACGAGCGCGACATCCTCGCGCTCGCGGACTACCGCCCCGCGCAGCCGATCGTCCGCCGGACCGGAATCCTGTTCACCACCTACGCCACGCTGCGCTCTCCGGCACGCGGCGAGGCGCCGGCGCGGCTCGACCAGATCATCGCCTGGCTCGCGGGCGGCGGCGACGAAGCCTCCCGGCACGCATTCGACGGCGTGATCGTGTTCGACGAGGCGCACGCCATGGCCAACGCCGCCGGCACCGCCGCGAAGCGGCGCGGCGAGGCGAAGCCGTCGCAGCAGGGACTCGCCGGCCTGCGCCTGCAGCACGCCCTGCCCAATGCGCGCGTGCTCTACGCCTCCGCCACCGGCGCAACGACCGTGCACGGCCTCGCGTACGCGCCGCGCCTGGGCCTGTGGGGCGGCGACGCGACCGCGTTCAACGACAGGACGGACTTCGTCTCCGCGATGGAGCGCGGCGGCGTGGCCGCCATGGAGATCGTCGCCCGCGACCTCAAGGCCATGGGACTCTATCAGGCCCGCGCGCTCGCCTACCACGGCGTCGAAATCGACATCCTCGAGCACGCCCTGACCGAGCCCCAGCGCGAGATCTGGGACGCCTACGCGGGCGCGTTCCGGATCATTCACCGCAACATCGAGGCGGCACTCGAGGCCACCGGCGTCACCCAGGACGGCGACACGCTGAACCCGGGCGCGAAGTCGGCGGCCATGTCCGCGTTCGAACAAGCCAAGCAGCGCTTCTTCGGCCACCTCCTGGCGGCCATGAAGTGCCCGACGCTGATCCGCGCCATCGAGGCTGACCTCGCGGCCGGCCGGGCGCCCGTGATCCAGCTCGTCTCGACGGGCGAAGCGCTCCTCGACCGCCGGCTCGCCGAACTGCCGCCCGCCGAGCATGCCGACCTCTCCATCGACCTCACTCCGCGCGAGTACGTCATGGAGTACCTGGTCCGCTCGTTCCCGACCACGCTCCACGAGGAGACCGTCAACGACGAGGGCAAGGTGATCGCCGTGCCCGCGCGCGACGAGGACGGCAGGCCCGTGGAGTCGCAGGAGGCGGTCGAGGCGCGCGACCTCCTGATCGCCGAGCTCGGCGCGCTGCCGGCCATGCCGTCGGCCATCGACATCCTCCTGCACCGGTTCGGGCACGAGGCCGTCGCCGAAGTCACCGGGCGCTCGCGCCGCATCCTCGCGCTGACAGCGCCGAACGGCGGCACGCGCCACGCCGTCTCCGCCAGACCGCCGAGCGCGAACCTCGCCGAAGCCGCCGCGTTCATGGACGGCACGAAGCGGATACTGATCTTCTCCAGCGCCGGCGGCACCGGGCGCAGCTACCATGCCGACACCGCCTGTCCGAACCAGGCGCGCCGGGTCCACTACCTCCTCGAGCCCGGCTGGCGCGCCGATGTCGCCATCCAGGGCCTGGGCAGGACGCATCGCACGCGGCAGGCGTCCGCGCCGCTTTTCCGTCCCGTCACCACCGACGTCAAGGGCGAGCGGCGGTTCATCGCCACCATCGCCCGTCGGCTCGACAGTCTCGGCGCCATCACCCGCGGCCAGCGCGACGGCCAGGCCTCCATGGGCGATGAGTCCCTGTTCCGCGCCGAGGACAACCTCGAGAGCCCGCACGCGCTCTCGGCGCTGCGCCTGATGTACCTCTCCATCCACAACGACCATGTGGCGGGCTGGACGGAGCAGCGGTTCACGGAAGCCACCGGCCTCGTCCTGTCCGACTCCGAGGGCGGCCTCAAGGACTCGCTGCCGCCGATGCCGCGGTTCCTGAACCGGCTGCTGGCGCTGCCCATCGACGAGCAGAACGACCTGTTCGGCCACTTCCAGGCGCGCCTCGACGCCGTCATCCAGGCCGCGAAGGACGCCGGCACCTACAACCAGGGCGTCGAGGCCATCGTCGCCGACTCCTTGGTCGCGAAGGCGCGCCATCCCGGACCGGCGGGCACCGAGATCGTCGAGATCGCCCGCCGCGACGCGCTCAAGCCGTTCACGTCCGACGCGGCGCGCGCCGCCATACGGCGCGCGCGGGACGCCGGCGGCCAGCTTCTCGTCAACGGCAGCTCGGGCCGGCCCGCCGTGGCGCTGCCCGCGCCGTCCGCTGTGCGCGACGACGGCTCCCTGGAGCAACGCATTCGCCTGCGCCGTCCCAACGACGCCTCGATCGTCACCGAAACCCAGTTCGCCTCCTCGCACTGGCGCGCCGCCGACGAAGCTCGCTGGCGCGCCCTGTGGGACGCCGAGGTCGCGGATCTTCCGCCGCACCGCGAGCGCACGTTCCACCTCGCCACCGGCATGCTGCTGCGCGCCTGGCACCTGCTGCCGGACGACAACCTGCGCATCCGCCGCCTCGCGACCGACGACGGCGAACGGCTCATCGGCCGCGTGCTGGAGCCGGAGGAGGCCATCCGTCTGCGCCGCCATGCCGACCGCTCCGTCGCCTTCGACCTCTCCGCGGAGGACGTCGCGCGCGCCGTGCGCGAGCGCCACGCCCGGTTCCGGCTCGCCAACGGCTGGGAGCTGGCGCGCCGCCTCGTGCTCGGCCGCGCCCGCCTCGAGGTCCGCGGTACCGGACCGCGCGACATCGCCGGCCTCAAGCGCCTCGGCGCCGAGACCGAGATCGTGTCCTGGCAGACCGCGGTGTTCGCCGACGAGCCCCGCGTGCTGGCGCGCGTCCTGAAGCGCCACCCGCTGCGCGCGGACGACGAGTCCAACGGCTTCTAGCCGGGCCGCCAAGGAGACCGCCATGCATCCCTACATCCGCACGCCGCCCTACCGACCGCCGGAGTTCGCGCCGTCCGTCGACGCCGACGCGCCGATCCAGCTGCCCGCGGACCTGCCGCCCGCGCGGCTCGCGGCCGCGTTGCATGCAAGGCTCACGCAACTAGCGGCCGGCCGCGACCTGCGCGTCCTGCGCCGCCAGGCCCGCGACGGGTTCCGCGCCGTCATGCGCCACGCCCGCGCGCGACGCCTCGCGGGCTACCGCAGCGCCCCGCCCGACATCCGCCGCACCGAACCCCGCCGAGTCGCGGTGGAGCGCTGGCCGCCCCGACGCGGTAACTCCGCGCTGCGGTAGCCGCCACGACTTGTCAAACCCACACACCCGAAGGAGAACCGCCGATGTTCCGCACTCCCACCCCCCTCGCCGACGCGTGCCCGAACCGCGCACTGCCGCATCGCCGCGTCCGTCGTCGACCCGTCCCACAGCGACCCCGTCCATCCGTCCCCGGGCCGAACTCGCGGGTATCGGCACGGCGGTCCGCTGCCGGACCGGCTAGCTGCCGTCCGGGGCGACCTCGCCGCTCCGTCCCGAGGACCGAAGCCCGCCCGGCAGCCTGCCACGGCCGCCCGTCCCGTCAAGGCGGACCGTTCCGGCGCGCCGGCCTTTCGGCCGGTCGCGGCCTTGACCCTCCGGGCCGGACCGCGGCGAGGCGTAGGCATCGGGCTTCGACCCGACCAAAAGGAGACCAACGACATGAAACCCATCCGGCTTCCCGCCCCCTGCCACCTGTGCGGCCAGACCTGCGTGTCTGTCAGCAGCCGCCGCGTCGCGCGCCGCCTCGACCGCGCCGACTTCGGCCAAACCGCCGAGCGCGCCGGAGCCGACGCCTGCCCCTGGCGGCAGTGCCCGCACCAACCCGACCGCCGGGTCCCGATCCCGGTCATCGAGGATCAGACCAGCTTCGCTATCGTCGCCGCGCCGCGGCCGCCGCGGGACCGCCCGCCGGTCGTAGTGTCCCTGCATCCGATCCGGGACGCCGCCGAAACGGACCGCGAGCGCCTTCTGCTCGTATACGCCGCCCGCTCTCGGCGCCGGACAGCCAGCCACCCGCGCATCGACTACGACGTCATCGAGTTCCCGCACGCGGTCATCGCCTCGCTGCTCGACGCCGCCCAGGAGGAGGGCTACGAATACGGCTACGAGCACGGCCGCGAGACCGCTCGCGAGGATTTCGCCAAATCCGCCGAGTCCGGCGACCGCACCGGCGCCGCGCTGCGCGACCTCGCCGAACGCAATCCCCGTCTTTTCGCCGACACGGTCGCCTACCTGACCGGAGTCCAAAGCGATCTTGCAACCGCGGCAGTGGAGAGCGTCCGGCTCGGGCACGGCCTCGACGAACCGCTCATGCGCGCGCTCGAAGCTTCGGCGACGGCGGGCCGCACGCCGTGAAGCTGCACCGCATCGTCGGCCGCGCTGGCATGTGCGGGCCGTCGGCCATGGCCGCCGTCACGGGCATCCCGACCCATGACTGCGCCGCGCTCCTGCGCGAGGTAACGGGACGCCCGCAGATCCACGATATGTGGAGCTACACATATCGTGTATTGTGGGGAGTCAGTGGTTATGTGGAGTAGGCCCTCTCAACTGGCCGACAGCAAAGGGCGTGGCGTTGCAGAGCTACACATAACATCTGGGTGGTTGGGGGATCCCGACTGTTCGGGGCAACCTGAGGTTCGAGAAGTGTCACAGGTTGCGAAGCCACTCCAGCAGCGTGGCGTTCTTCTGCCAGGACGGGATGTCCGGAAAGTTAGAGTCCTCCGTCACGGCCGCCAACGCCTCGCGCTTCATCTCGAGGTTCGCCCGCGCATATATCTGCGTGGTCACGACCTGCGCGTGCCCGAGGAAGTCCCTGATGATCTCGAGCGAGACGCCGCTCTGCAGGAGGTGCATCCCCTTCGTATGGCGCAGCGTGTGCGGAGTGACCGGCTGGGTGAAGGCCGGATCAGCCTTGCGCACTGCCTGCACGTGCTTGTCCAAGATGTACCGGACGCCCCAGCGGGACAGCCGCGCGCCTTGCCGGTTATGAAACAGCGGCTGCTCGAAACACTCGGGCCGGTCCAGACCATGTTCGTGCAGATGGTCGCGTAGCAACGCCGCCGTCGCGTCCATCAGCGGCACAGCGCGCATCTTCCGGCCCTTGCCGAACAGCCGGACCTGGGCGGGCGACTCCAACCGAACGTCTCCGACGCTCGTGTCGATCAACTCCTGTACCCGCGCACCGGTGTCGTAGAGCGTGCTGAGCAGAACGGCGTCCCTGCGACCGGCGCGTGTGCGCACATCGGGCTGCGCGAGGATCCTGGCGAGGTCTTCCTTCGCGAGGTAGCCCACGTTCGCATGCGGATGACGGCGCCGCGGCACCGCCAGGATGCGCTGACACTGCAGCAGGTGGTCCGGCACCTCCGACTGCACGTACCGGAAGAACGCGTGCAGCGCTGCAAGCCGGTAGTTGCGCGTACGGATCGAGCATTGCCTGTCCCGCTCCAGGTGATCGAGGAACGCTTCGACCAGCGGGACATCGATCTGGCTGAGGCGCAGGCGCTCCAGGCGCATGCCTCGCTCGTCGCGGCAGTACCGGAGCAGTAGCGTGAACGTGTCGCGATAGGCTCGGATCGTGTTCGGACTCAGGTTGCGCTGCGCGGCGAGGTGGTGAGAGAGGAAGGCTGTCAAATGCACGGAGAGATCGGTCGGCTTCATCACGGCACGCTCCGTGGAATGACGTCGCCGAAGGCGGCGTTGACGCGCGCGGCGACTTCGGGGAACAGTTCCGCCGTGAGATGCAGGTAGCGCGCGGTGCCCCGAATCGACTGATGGCCCATGTAAGTTGCCAGCACGGGCAGCTTGGCCTCGAAGTCCGCGCCCTCGCGGTACCAGCGCAGCATGGTGTGCACGGCGAACGTGTGCCGAAGGTCGTGGACGCGTGGGCCTTTGCCCCTTCCCCCGTGGGGGATCCCGCAGCGCGCCAGCAGTTGTCGAAACACCTCATAGACCGAGTTGCTGTGGTATCGACCCCCTGCTTCGGATGGGAAGAAGACCGCACCGCCATGTCTTCCGCCAACTACCGCAGTGGCGGCCGCGTCGTACGAACGTAGACGCTCGACGAGCGGCAGCGCGGGAGGCACTAGGCGGTCCTTGCCGAACTTGCCCTCGCGGACGGTGATAACGCCGCTGTTCAGATCCACGTCGTCGTTCCGCAGCTTCAGCACTTCGCCGACCCTGAACCCGCAACCGCAAAGCAGGCGGAAGATCTCTGGCATGATCAGATGCCTGAGTGGGGAGTTCGCCGCCGGCGTCAACCCATCAACCTCCTGCAACAGGCCCCGGACTTCGTGGTGCGTGAAGATGCGCGGGGCGAAACTGGAGGGGCCGTTGGCCGTAAGGGATCTGCCCGGCACGAAGGCCGGATGCCCCATACGGCACATGAACTCGGCGAAATCGCGGACCACGGCGAACCGATGCCTTTGCGTGGACGGCGTCTCGATCGGCCGCTTGGCAAGCCACTCGACGACGGCGGAACGGGTCAGCCCCGCACCGTCCGTTGGATGCTGGGCCAGGAACCGATCGAAGCGCATCAGGTCGCCAGCGCCGATCTTGTACCGGTACCCGACAGCGCGCTTCTCCTGCACAAACCGCTCCATGAGCGGTGCCAACGAACTCTTGAAGGTGGCCTTGGGCTTGTTACTCGACATCGGGCACCTCCTCGGTATCCAGCGCCGCGGTTCGCAGCATCTCGGTGTCGGGCTTGGCGTAGATCAGGGTCGACTCCTTGTCCGCATGTCCGAGGATCCCGGAGATGACGTGAATCGGCGTCTGCTCGCGCAGGAGCTGCGTTGCCAGGGTGTGGCGCAGCGACTGGAGCCCGCCGCGCTGTCGGCTGTGGAACTGGATGCCCGCCAGCGTCCGCCACCGGTTGACGACGTGATACAGCTGGCCGTCCTCCGAGAATGGCTCGAGCGGTCGCTTGAGCCTCAGGAACACTTCCCGATGATGCTCCGTCTCCGGGCGGCCAAAACGTAGGTAGTCAATCAGCGCCTCGCCGACCTCTTCCGAGATCGGAAGACTCAGCGCCGCCCCCGTCTTCGATTGTGTGACCGTGATGGTCGACGTTCCCCAATCGAGATCGTCGAGTCTCAACGCCCGGATGTCGCCCGATCGCAGGCCCAGCCGCGAGGCCAGCAACAGTATCGCGTAGTCGCGTTTGCCCACCGGCGAACTGCGATCGACGGCCTCGAGCAACTTGACGACGAGTTCTGAGTCCCAAACAGACGGAATGGCGCTGTCACGCGGGACGCGAACCTTCGGCAGCGCCTCGGCGAGGTCCTGCCGCACAGTGCCGCGCATGGCCAGGAACTTAAAGAACTGCCGCAAGCCGGACAGGATGCGCACGACGGTCTTGGGGCTATAGCGCTCAAGACGGATCACGTAAGCGGCCAGATCATCGGACCGGACCTCACGCAGCTTCTGCACGCTCCTGGAGCCTAGGAAGTCCAGGAACTTGGCGATCTCCCTGGTCCGCTCGTCCATGGTCGACGCCCGCAAGTGGCGGCGCTCGATGCCGTAGCGTTCGTAGTCCCGCAGCGGCTTCTTCATCGCCGGCGGGATGCTGAGCGTGCTCCTGTCGGTTATCGACCGTTCGATGCGCCCGTCGCGGCGAAAATCGCCGAGGACCTTGACGGCGAAAGCGGCGTGGCGTTGCCAACTGGGCCACCCGCGGTCGTCGGAGCGGCAGGCCTCCACGAAGCTCGCTGCAAGATCCTCCGAAAACTCGTCCCCGAAACCGCATTCCTCGGCGAAGCTGACGAGACGGCCCCAGATCGCCTTGTACCGCGATAGCGATCGCTCTTTGTATCCGATGTGTTCCAGATGCCGCAGCGCGCGCTCAACGAGACGCTCCAACGGCAGGTAGTCCAGTGTTGCCTTTTGGTGTGAGCCCAAGATCGTTCTCCTGTCGAAAGGCGGCCGGGGTGGCCGCCGGGAGACCGATCATCGACTTTTATGTGTAGCAAACGGAGATCAACCTGTTGGTCTAGACAGCTTTTATCCAAGATCTCCACATAAGACTACGCTCCCCACAATCCACGGCGTGCACGCCTACGAGCTGATGGCGGCCATGACGCTCGCCGGATGGCGCTGCGATCGCACCGTCCATCCCCGCGCCGCGTGTCCGACCCTCGCCGCCTGGCTGCGCGCGCACGACACCTTCGCGGACTCTTTCGTGCTGGTCGTGCGCCACCACTTCGTCGCCGTCGGGAGCGGGGAGATCGCGGACAGCGGGTGGATGTACGACCGCTGTCCGCAGCCTGTCGCGACCGCCGCTCACCGCCGCGTGCGGGTGCGCCAGACCATCGCCTGCCGTCCCGACGGCGATTCCTGACGCAAGGCCAGCGGCGGGCGCCTTCCGCCGAGCCTGGTCCGCGCCAGCCGCCCGTCAAGGCGAGCCTACCGTGCCGCCGACCCGCAGTACCGCTTCCCGAACTCCCCGGCCGCGATGTCGACGGCAGCCTTGACCGTCGGCTTGCGGCGCGAACCCAACAGGACGGAAACCGCCAGCCTTCGAGGAGAAGAGCGAAATGATCCAAAACCCGTCCACAGCGTCCCCGGACCGCGGCCGTTGCGTCGCCGCCGCGAACGAGACCCTCGCCAGCATGTGTCGCTGCTTGACCTCCGGGCAGCTGCAACCGGCCGATCTCGATCCCGCACTGGTCGACCGTCTGCGCGCCGCGCTCGCCGAACCGCAATCCCGCCCGCGTCCCGTCGCCTACGCCGGCGTCGGAGCGCGCGCCACCCCCGCCGAGGTGCTGGCCGGCATGTCCGACGTGGCACGAGCGCTCGGCGACGCCGGCTTCGCCCTGTCCACCGGCGGCGCGGACGGCGCGGACCTGGCGTTCGAGACCGGCGCCCTGCGCACCGACGCCCCCGTGACCGTGCACACGCCCTGGCCCGGCTACAACGGCTACCGCCCCGGGCGCGATCCCGAGTCCGGCATCGACGTGATCCACCCCGAGCCAAGCGACACCGTGGGCGGCATGTCCTTCCTCCACCTCGCCCGCAGCCACCACCCTGCCTGGCACCGCTGCCGCCGGGGAGCGCGCGCGCTGTTCGTCCGCAACGTCTCCATCCTCGCCGGCGCGCTCGACAACGACGGCGCCGTGCTGCCCGTGCGCGCGGCGATCGCCTGGACCCCGAACGGCAGCGCGCTCGGACGCGAAGCAGGGGGCACCGGACACACCTTGCGCGTCGCCGCCGAACTCGGCATTCCCGTCGTGAACCTCTCGGAGCGCACGCCGCCGCCACGCAACGCCGACGCGCTGGCCGCGGTGCCGACCGCCATCCGCCGCGCGATCCTCGACCGGTTCGCGGATCTGCCGAGGTAGCCGTCGTGCGCAACTCCCCCTACGAGATCGACGAGCGCGCCGCCCGCGCTGCGGGCGCCGTCAGCCGCGGCAACGAACTCCGCCTGCCGTGCCCGGTCCACGACAGCTCGCCGGAAACCCTGGCGATCCGCCGGGGCGACCGGGCGCCGCTGTGGCACTGCCATGCCGGCTGCGATCCCGTCGCCGTGCGCGACGGCCTGCTCGCCGCCGGGATCCTGGTGCGGCGACATGGGCGGCACCCCCGGATCGAGCCGGTTCCGCGCGACCAACGTTCGCCGCCGCCATGGATCGCCGGCGCCTGGACTTCCGCCTCGCCCCTCCGACGGACCCCGGCCAATCGCTACCTGCGCTCCCGCGGCCTGCGCCCCCCGTGGCCGGACCAATTGCGCTGGGACCGCAGGCGCCGCCGCATGCTCGCCCGGGTCTCCCTCGGCGCCGACCTGCGCGGCCTGCACGCCACCTCCATCCCGGGCCGCGAGCGCCGCACCTACGGCCCGGTGCGGGGCGCGGCCGTCCGCCTGGCCGCCATCGACAGCGGCTTCCTCGCCATTGCCGAGGGCATCGAGACCGCGCTCGCCTACGCGGCGCTCACCGGCACCCCGACCTGGGCGGCGCTCTCCAGCTCCGGCATGAAACACCTCGAACTCCCAGACGGCCTCCGTTGGCTCGCCGTCGCCGCCGACTTCGACGGGCCAGGACTGCTGGCCGCCGAGCAGCTCGAGCGCCGCGGTCGCGACATGGGCATCGAAGTGCGCATCGACCTGCCGTCGCGGCACCGCACGGACTGGGCCGATGTGCTCGCCGCGTCCATCCGATCCCGCCGCCTTTGACGCGACTGTAGCGCACCACTTCACTTCGACCGTGAAGAGATCGCCTACAGCCGCGCCGCCGTGAGAACGCTCGCCCGCATGCCTCGGAACCTCGCCCACCGCATCCGCCAAAGGATCCGCGCCTATGCCGTCGATCCGGCGTCCCAGGCCCGCAACGTCCGCCGCCTGCGCGTCGGAGACTGGCGCGTCCTCATGCGCGAAGCCGATACGCTGGAGATCCTGCATATAGCAACCCGCGGCCACGCCTACCGAGAATGAAACCATGAGCGAAACCGTCACCATTTCACGCGCCGAGTACGACCGTCTGCGCGCCGCCGAGGAGGACTTGGCCGACATCCGGGCCGCGTTGACCGTGCGCGAGCGCATCGACGCCGGCACCGAAGAGCTGGTTCCCGCCGCTGTCGCCGACCGCCTCATCGAGGGCGCGAGCCCTTTGAAGGTCTGGCGCGAGCACCGCGCCCTGTTCCAGTCGGCCCTGGCGCGCGCATCCGCGTGAACCGTGTCCAGATCGCCGACATCGAGGCCGACCGCGCCGCCGGTTCCGTCCGCACCCTGCGCGCCCTGGCCGACGCCCTGGGCGTAACCGTCGCCGACCTGCTACCCGCCTGACAATCCCGGCACCCGCCTGCCGCGACCGACCCGTATCCGCCGCTCGGGGTGGAGTCCCCACCGTGACGGCCCGCCAAGCGTTGCGCAAGCCAACCGGCCTTGCGGCCGGCTCCACACGGCGGCCCCGCGCGCCCTCCGGATCGCGCCGTCCCTCCCGGCCGCGAACACCGCCATCCTCGTGGCGAGACGCGCCATGACCTGCATCCGCCGCGCCCCGCACATCGACCCGCACACCGTCCGCACCGTCGTCGATCGCCTCGACCGCCACGTCGCGCCTCACCTCTCACCCGACATCCCCAACTACGCCGGGGGCCGGGCCGAATGGATCGACCTGGGCAAGCTTGCCGCGCTCGACGGCCGCGGTCTGGCCTGCTGGTGCCACCCAACCCTGCCACGCAGCGGAACTCGCCCCGCGCGGTGGGCCGCCACCAACTCCAAAAAAAAGTTCCGAGACCGCCTGAAACTCGCCGCCGCTCGGCGGCGCCTGGCGATGCTTCGCGCTTACCGCCGGGGTAAGAACTTAGTGCTTGACGCCCCCTTCCAAAGAGCGTTCCATCGCTCCCGCTTACCTGTCGGCTCCGCCGACGTTGCCGCGGGAAACCGCGGCGTGTGAGCACGTCAAACCGACCCGAAGGGGCGAACCGCCCCCGAGGGGAGGTTGGCTACGACGGGTCTTTCTTCAACCAACCAAGGAGAAGACCATGGCAGCTCGAGGGACACAGAAGTCCGATCAGGCTCCGGCCATGCCGAAGTACCTGGGCGTTTTCGTCACCGAGAACTACCAGGGCAACGACGGCGAGGAGAAGACGAGCTACACCCGCGTAGGAGCGGCGTTCCCCCATCGCAAGGGGTGCGGCTTCAACATCGAGATCACCGAAGGTATCTCGGTCAGCGGACAACTCGTCGCCCTGCCCCCGCGTCCGCGCGAGGAGCAGAGCTAGGCCACAGAGCCCAGCGCGTCGATGCCGTGACGGCCGGAAGGGGGACAGCAATGTCCCCCTTCCTCTTTACGCTCGGCGTGCGGGCCGACGGCGGGGAGGTGCTCGAGAGCACGCTCGAAAACCCGACGGCGCATTTTCTCCGCCTGCTGGTCAACACAGAAACCATGCCGGTGCCCCGACATGTCGTCGAGGGGCACGGCCCCGGCTGGACCGCCAGCGGCGTGATGGTCAGCAGCGGCGCCTAACGGCTCCTCGAAGGACTGCCCAAGACCCGAATCGAGCTTCGCCTGAATCCCGAGTACCGCAACGCGAACAAGGTCGAGATCCATCGGGTGAGCTACGTTCCCGTGTCCGACCAAGACGTCGCGCTCACCCGCTTTCGCGCAGGCGAGTTTGCACGTGTCGGGGTTCTCGATGACCAAGACGCGCTGGGCGCTCGAGAACCTGCCCGGAGAAGCCCGCCTCGAGCCGTACCTCGGATTCCCGACTATTCCGATCCATTGGCGCTTCTCGACATCCTCCGCTCGACTCCTCCATGAACTTAGTGCACGACGCCAACCCCAGATTGGATGCGGCGCTGCGGCTCGCCGCGACGGACGGCACTCCGAGCGACGCCGCCGGCTGCTTCGCGAGGCGGAGACGGAAGTCGCCGCGCAGTGTCCCGTGATGCCGGTGTTCTTCGGCTCCAACCGGGCGTTGGCGTCGAACTTGATCGACGGCTGGCGCCAGAGTCCGACGTTGAAGAACCTGACCCGGTACCTTTCGTTCCGGGACTAGACTGTGAAATCCGTCGCGCCTGAACGGGTGTGCCGGATTTCACCTCCGCCCAAGCCCACGGTTCCGCCCACCCGCGCCCCGTCACTCATTCGATCTTGCCGCTAAGCCGGCTTGGGCGCCCTCTACCTTCTCTCCGCGCGATCCTCTTCGCCCAGCCGGCAGCCGTCGCAGCCCCCGTCCATCAGCCAGCGCAGGCGCACGAGCCGCCCCACGGGCACGCCCCGGGCGTCCGGGACGCGCAGCCACACCAGCCCTTCGAGGTCGCCCAGCGGGGTCAGGTCCCCGACCGGATTCCCGCCCAGATCGAGCCGTTGCAGCGACGACAGCTCCGCCAGTGGCCGCAGGTCCTCGACGGCGTTGTCGCCCAGTTCCAGCACCCGCAGGCCTGCGAGCCCGGACAGCGCCTCGACATCGGCAACCGCGTTGCCCCGCAGGTGAAGCCGGCGCAAGCCTCCCACCTCCGCCAGCGGCCACAGGTTGTCGATCCGGCCGCCCTCTAGGCGCAGCGCCCGCAGCCGCGACGCGCCGCCCAGCTCGCGCAAATCGACGAGGCCGGGCGCCGGCGCATCCAGCGCCGTCAGCAGGCCGAGTTCCGCCTCCGTCACGAGCGCGCCGCGCGGCTTGCCGAGCGCCGCCGCCACCGCCGAGCGCAGCCGCCGGTCCGGCAGGTACGCCGTCGGCGACGACGCCGGCAGCGCGAGCTGTTCGTCCAGGCCCACCACCGCCGCGTCGGACAGGCCCGCCAGCGGCGCGGCATCGGCCACCGCGTTGCCGCCGATGTTGAGCCGGCGCAGGCCGCCGAGCGCGGCCAGCGGCACCGCGTCGCGGATCATGTTGCCCGACAGATCCAGCTCGACCAGTCCCGGCAAGCGCGCCAGCGGCCCCAGGTCGGAGATCGCGTTGTCCGCCGCGCGCAGGACCCGCAGATTCCGAAGCGCCGACAGCGGTGCCAGGTTGTCCAGATAAAGGTTGCCGCCGACGTCGAGTTCCTCCAGTGCATGGAGGCCCGCCAGGGGTCCCAGGTCGGTGATCGCGTTGCCCGAGATGTCGAGCGTCCGCAGCCCCTCCGCCGCCTCGATCCCCGTCAGGTCCGCGATCCCGAGACCGGCGATGTCCAGTTCCGTCAGCGCGCCGGGATCCCCGCCGTCCCGTACGCCGAGCTCCGCCGCCAGCGCCGGGTCCGGGACCGCCTCCGGCGCCACACCGCGCGCGCCGTCAGCCGACGAAGAAGGCACCGCGTACGCGTACAGCTTGCCGTCGGTCTCGTCCGACGCCCACAACACGTCCGCTGGCAGCGCATCCTCCTCCGCCGTCTCCGGCAGGCTGTTCGCCGAGAACAGGCCCAGCGGCCCGCCGCTGCCAACCGTGGCGATGTCCAGGTTCGGTAGCCGCCTCCCGTCCGACAGCCGATACGCCAAGAGCCGCCCCTTCGCCCAGTCCGCCAGCAGCGCGGTCTCGCCGTCCGACCACAGGCCCATTGGCCGCGCCTGTTCGGCGTCGAACGTGAATCCATGGTCCGGGTCCCGACCGCCGTCCGACAGCCGGTACGCGTACACGCCGCCGCTGCCGTAGTCCGCCGCCCACAGCCGCGCGCCGTCCGACCACAGGCCCGTCGGCCGCCTGTTCCCCGCCGCCTTCAGCGCCGTTACGTCCTCGTCCGGCAGCGCCGTCCCGTCCGACAGCCGGTGCGCGCGCAGGCGTCCGCCGTCGTAGTCCGCCACCCACAGAGTCGAACCGTCAGACCACAGGCCCATCGGCTCCCCGTCCACCGCGATGTCCCTGCCCGCGCGCCGCGCGCCGTCCAGCGCGAACGCCCGCACCTCGCCGTCTCCGTACCACGACGACACCCACAGCGTGTCCCCGTCCGACCACATCCCCGAAGGCGTGAACGCGTCGCCGTCCAGGTCGATGTCGCGATCCGGTAGCCTGTCTCCCCAGGCCGCTGTCGCTCGCGTCACCGTCACCGTGTACGTCCGTATCGTCTCGCCGTCCGCGGCGGTGACCGTCACCGCGACCGCCGTCTCACCCGCCGCCAGGTTCACCTGGTGGCCGGTGGCATCGGGATCCGCGTCGGACGGGCGGATCGCCACCCGCGCCGCCGGCTCCCGCGCCGCCGTCGTCACCGTCGTCGACGTCACCTCCGCCGCCGCGTCCGCCGCGTACGATGTCGTGTCCGCGTCGAACGGCCCGATGTCCAACCCCGACAGCGCGAGCGCCGACAGCGCCGCGTCGTCCGACCCCAGCGCCGCCACCCCCACGTCGTCCTCGCCGTACAGACCGCCCGCGTCCGTCGCCCGCAGCCGGAACGTCAACCTACCGCCCGCCGCCGGCGACTCAAACGTCGTCTCTGCCGCTCCCGCGTCCGACAGCGCCACCGCCGGACCCGCGAGCTGTGTCCACGCGTAGGTCAGCGCGTCCCCAGCGTCCGGGTCCGTCGCCGAGCCCGACAGCGTCACCGTCGACCCCGCCTCGATGTCCGCCTGGTCCGCGCCCGCGTCCGCCGCCGGCGCCTCGTTGCGGTTCGTCAGCGCCACCGACAGGTCCGCCGAGCTCGACCGCAGGCCATCGCTCACCTGGACCGACACCTCGTACGTCCCGTCGCCGTCCGCGTCGTCCGGCGCCTCGTAGTCCTTGGCCGCCGCGAACGCCAGCGCGCCCCCCGCCTCCAGCGCGAAGCGGGACGCGTCCGCGCCGCCCGACACACGCCACGACAGGTGCTCGGCGGCCGTGTCGGGATCCGTCGCCTCCAGCGTCGCCACCGCCGTCTCGCCTTCCTCGACTTCGTAGGATCCCGGCCCCGACACGACAGGCGACGCCGTGCCCGCGAATCCCGGAACGCGATACGCCACCGTCGCCGCCGCGCTCCCGGAGGTCTCCTCCAGATCCGACACCGCGACCTCGAACGCCAGCTCCGCGTCCGCCGCGCCGCGCTCGGGGACCGCGAACCACGGCGACGCCGTGTCCGACCCGGTCAGCGCCACCGACGGCGCGCCGTTGTCCGCCTGCCTCCAGCTCCACGCCAACGTCGCATCCTCGTGATGGCCGCTCGCCACCGCCGACAGCGTCACCGCCTCGCCCGGCTCCGCGACCGCGCCCGCGACCGCCTCCACCGCCAGCGCGCAGTCCGGCAGGCGGTAGCGCTCGCCCCACGGCCCCTGCGTCGACACCCCCACGTTCGCCACGTCCTCCGCTTCCGCCAGCTGCGCCGGCACGCAGCCCTCCAGCGCGTTGAACTGCAGGTCCAGCGCGTCGAACCCCCGCGCCAGGCTCAGCGGGATGCGCCCCGTCAGCCGCTGCTGCCCCAAGCGCAGCCGGCGCAGCGCCGGCAGCTCCCCCAGCCAGTCCGGCACAGGACCTGTCGCGCCGCCCCGATCACGACCGCCGCCCACGCGCAGTTCCTCCAGACCGGCCAGCGCCGACCACGCGTCCGGGATCGGACCTGGCGCCGGCTGGATCAGCCGCAGCTCCCGCAGCGACCCGAGATCCCCCAGCCACGCCGGCAACGGCTCCGCGTCCATGTCCGTGTACTGCAGGCTCAGCACCTCCAGCCGCTTCAGCCGGCGCAGCGACTCCGGCAGCGTCCCACGCAGCGACTGCCGGTCCAGACGCAGCACCTCCAGCGCGTCGAGCTCCCCCAGCGCCGCCGGCAGCACGCCCTCCACCTGAATCATCGAGTCCGTGCCGTCCCAGGCGATCCCGCGAACCCGGCCGTCGCGCACCACCACCGCGTCCCACTCCCCCAGATCGAGGCGCGAAAACTCTGGATGGTCGCCCCAGTACATTTCGCCGGTCGGATCCAGCTCATCCTTCAGCGCGAGCAGCGTCTCGCAGTCGCGCACCAGCCCCGGGCTGCCCGCCGGGTCCGCCAGCGCCGTGCCGTCTCGGCACGCCGCCGTACCCGCCGGTGCGCGGCGAACAGCCACCGCGTACGTCCGCACCGTCTCGCCGTCCTCCGCAACCACCGTCACCGCGACCGCGTTGTCGCCCTCCGACAGTGCGACCTCCCAATTGCCGCTGCCGTCCTGCGTCGCGCCCCCCACCGACACCGTCGCTTCCGCGTCGTTCGGCTCCGCCGACACCATGGTCGCCTCCGCCTCCGTCGTCGCCTCGTACGACAGCGTCTCCGGGTCGAACGCGCCGATGTCCGCGTCCGACAGCGACAGCGACGAAAGCGTCGCGTCGTCCGACGCCGCCCGCGTCACCGCCACCGCGTACGTCGCCGTGGTCTCGCCGTCCGCCGCCGTCACCGTCGCCGTCACCGCCGTCTCGCCCACCGTCAGCGAGACCTGGTGGCCCGGCGCCGTGTCCGCGTCCGCCGGCGCGATCTCGACCGTGGCGTTGTCGTCGCTCGGCGTCGCTGCCACCGTGGTCGACTCGACATCGTTCGCGACTTCCGCCTTATACGACGTCGCGCCGCTCGCGAACGCACCGATGTCCACGTCCGACAGCGACAGCGCGGCCAGCGTCGCGTCGTCCGACGGCGCCCGGGTCACCGTCACCGCGTACGTCCGCGTCGTGGCGCCGTCATCGGCCGTCACGGTCGCCATCACCGTCGTGTCGCCGACGGCCAGCGCCACCTGGTGGCCGGGCGCCACGCCGTCCGCGTCGGCCGGAACGATCGCAACCGCAGCGTTCCCGTCCCTGGGCGTCGCCGTCACCGTCGTCGTCTCAACCGCGTGCGCGACATCCGCCGCGTAGGATGTTGTCTCGCCCGCGAACGAGCCGATATCCACACCCGACAGCGACAGGGCGCTTAGCGTCGCATCGTCTGACTTCGCACGCGTCACTGCCACCGTGTACGTCCGAGTGCCCGCGTCGTCCTCGGCCGTCACCGTCACCGTCACCGCCGTGTTCCCGACGCCAAGCAACACCTGGTGGCCCGGCGCGTCCGCGTCCGCGTCCGCCGGCTCGATCTCGATCCGAGCCCGCGCGTGGTTCGGCGTCGCGGTCACCGTCGTCGACTCGACCGCGTGCGGAACCTCCGCCGCGTACGAAGTCGTGCCGGCCTCGAACGTGCCGATGTCCACGTCCGACAGCGTCAGTGCGGCGAGCGTCGCGTCGTTCGACGCCGCGCGTGTCACCGTCACCGTGTAGGTCTGCGTAGTCGCGCCGTCCTCCGCGGTCACCGCGATGCCGACCGACGTCTCGCCGGTCCGAAGCGCCACCTGGTGGCCCGCCAACGACCCGTCGGCGTCGACCGGGGTGATCGCGACCGCCGCATTCCGGTCGCTTGGCGTCGCCGTCACCGTGGTCGACTCCGCCCGCGTCGTGCCGACGTAGGCGAGCGTCTGCGCATCGAAAGCGCCGATGTCCACGTCCGACAGCGACAGCCCGGCGAGCGCCGCATCGTCCGAGCCCGCCCGTGTCAGCGTCACCGTGTAGGTCCGAGTGGTGCGGCCGTTCTCCGCCCTCACCGTCACCGCAACGACCGTCTCGCCGACCTCCAGCTCCACCTGGTGTCCCGCCAGGCTACCGTTAGCGTCCGGTGGCGCGATCTTGGACCTCGCCCCGGCATCGCGTGGCGTCGCGGCCACAGTCGTCGATTCGACCTTGGTCGTGACTGTGTAGGCGAGCGTCTCCGGGTCGAATGCACCGATGTCGACGCCCGTCAGCGACAGCGACTTGAGCGCCGCGTCGTCGGACGGCGGACTCAGCACATGCGCCCGTCGGCCGGCGATGCCGTCTGCCGCGTTTTCGACCTGATCCCGGATCGGCGACGTCCCTGGCGTGTAGTCGATCGTCGCGTTGCCCGCGCCGTACGCCACGGCCTCGTCCAGCGTGAGGACGACCCGCGTGTCGTCCACGTCCACGCGGTCCACCCGGCGCTCCGCGCCGCCCGCCCTCACCGCGAACTCGTCGCCTCCCGGCACCGACTCCTCGTCCAGCGATTCCGAGTAGGTCAGCGTCAGTACCCGCAGGTTCACCGACGCTGTCCGCAGCGTCGGCCGCACCGCATCCACAGCATGGGCAGCGTCTGCATCGATCGCGCTGTGGCCCAAGTTCGCATCTCGCTGCTGGGCATCGACGATCGATCCGGCGTCCAAAGAGAGCGCGTTCGCGCCGATGCTGACCCCGTCCGCGTCCTCGTCCCCGGGGACGAGGACGTAAGAGAACAACAACACTTCGCCCATCCGCCGCCGGTGGCTAGCGTGGCGCAGCTCGCCTCCGACCCGCAATGCAAGCCGCGGCACGCCAGACACGACTACGGGCTGGTCGAACCTGACGCTCGCCTCAACGCGTTCGCCTATTGCGTACGCCACGCCACGCGGGCTCGACGTCAGTTCGACGCGCAGGATCGACGGGGCGTCCGTCGCCGCGTCGTCGTCGACCAGACTCACGAGCGCGCTTTCCGGCGCCCCCGCCGACACGCCCGCCGGCAGCGGCGTGCCGAAGCTCACTGTCACCGACTCCCCGTCGTCGTCCGCTTCGTCGTCTACCGCGCGGACGGTGAACTCCGCCGTCGTCTCGTTCGCGCCGAAGCGCACTACCCGCGGCACCTCGTAGTCATAGCCAGCCACCCCGCTCGCGGACGTCGCGACGAGCGGTATCGTGATCGGACGGCTCGGGGCCTCGCTGAGGCTCACGCTGACAGTGACGCCGTCGCCTCCCTCGTCCGCCGTGTACGGTCCGTCACCGAAGGACGCGGTTACAGACGGCGCAGTGCGAAAGGCAGCGATCGTCTCCCGCATGCGGTTCATCGCTCGCGCCGCGTTCGAGGGCCCGTCGACTGCACCGGTCAGATGCCTTCCGGGGATGCCCAGAGGATCCCCGGCGTAGCGCACATCCGGGTTCGAGAAGATCATCGGTTCGCGGCATTCGAACCGGCCCTCCTCACGGCACTGCTGATCGTAGGCCATGATCGTGATCCACCGGGCCTCGGGCGCGGCACCGTCATCGAACGCCCGCTGGTTCACATAGCCGAAACCGTAGGGAAACGCGTTCTTCAAGGGCCGCCTTTGGCCCGGGTGTGGACACCAGTTGCTACTCGCTCGAGAATCGCAGTCCCGGTAGCGGTCATGCAGCAACCCCATCAGGTGACCCAGTTCGTGCGCGAACGCCTTGGCATTCATGGGCGCCGCCCCGTACGCGTCCTCGACCCTTGCTTCCCACGGCAGCATGATCTGGACCCAGGAGATGCCCGTATTCCAGTCGTCTCGCCTCTTCACGATCAGCATGACCATGTCGGCCGCGACGTCGTCCAGAAGGCCGGGGATGTGATCCATGTGACCGTCGTTCGGATCGCGCAGGCGCCGCAGGCCCGCCATCTGCGAGCCCGACGCGGCTGTCTCCACATGGTCCACTTCCTGCACCGCCACCAGCCGGATCCGCTGCCTGACCTCGCTCGTGGCATAGGCGCCGTTGGTCTCTGCGGCCATCAACTCGATCTGCGTCACCGCTTGCCGCTCTCCGCCCGCGTCTTTCCGGACGGCGGCCGTGTAGAATACGGCGACGTCGATCACCGACGGATCCGGCGGCGGACACGCCAGACCACGGAAGGAGATGGACTCAAGCTTCCGCAGGAAGGCATCATCTCTCGTAGCGCAAAGGTCAGTGCCGAGGATCCAGAAGCGCCGCAGTGGGAGATCCGGCAGTCCCGCCGGCAGCGCGCCACCGAGACCCGGGTTCCACTGCAGGTCCAGCCGATTGAGCGCCTTCAAGTCGCCGAGCGCCGCCGGCAACTCGCCCCGCAACCTGTTGTTCGGCAGGTTGATTTCCGTGACCCGTCCGTCACCGTTCACGTTCACGCCATGCCACGAGGACAAGGGTTCGTCCGTCGCCCAGTTCGTATCGGTGCCCCAACTCGCGCCGCTCGTCGCCTCGTAAAGCGCCACCAGCGCCGCCCGGTCGCTCGCCTCGTCCCCCGCCGCAGACAACGCATCCGCCTGCACCAGCCCGCGCCGGGCGCCGTTTCCCGCCACTCCGGAGGTTTCCTCGCCTAGCGGAATCTCGACCGCATCCGCCGCCGCCGCATCCGCCGCGAGGCATCGGAACGGCAGTTCCTCGATCTCGCTGACGACGTAGGCGCCGCGGACCGAACGGATGCTGTAGACGCCCGTCGCCGTCCTCACGGTGCCCGCGACCGTGTCGCCGTTCACCACGAGCGCCATCGAGCCCGCGGGGTCGCCAGCGATGCCGCCCGAGATCGAGTAGCCGCCCAAAAAGGTCGACGCCGCCCGCTCCACCAGAGCCGTGACCTCGACGTCCTGGAACAGGTTCAGGCGAAGCTTGGCCTCCCCCGACGGCTGCGCGAAACGGTCGAGGCCCCGGCTAGGCGCGCGCTCGTGCACTCCGGCCGACGCCGCGCGCGCCTTGTCCACCGCGCCGAGATTCATGCCCACGATCCGGCTGCGAAGCACGCGTTCCGGCGATGCGGTCACTGCGGTTGCGAGGCGGTCCGGCGGCACAAACAGCTCCTCTGTCGCGACGGCCGGCGGCGCTGCCCCGATCATGAGCACAACAGCGGCGGCTACGGCGAATCCACGCATGCTGGTCACCTGGTCAGCCACGAGCTGTCCCTGCCCCCGACATCGATCAAGGTCGTGACGGCCGGGCTATCCGGCACGCCCCGCGTCAGAGCTGTAGCCAAGCTCGACCCGCGTAGCGGCGCCAGCGCGGGGCGCATCGTGCGGAAGCCGGGCCGGCGCTGCGACCAGGACGAACGGCTGGCGTGGCATCCGCGCACCTAGAACACGCCCGACGCGTTATCGGCCGCAACACCGGCCATCGAACCGAGTCGTCTCTGCCCCAAGCCCCTGGTCAAGCGTTGTGTCATGTCCTTCCTGCGTCGCTTGTTTTCTTCTGGCGTACGCGTGTTTCCCGTTTCGTCGACGCGAAACCATCACGTCCGACCACCATGCACACAACATACCGAGTCATTCATGGAATGTGCGTGGTCGTATTAGAGAGTGATCTGGCATTTTCGTGGCCAACGTCTCACCTCTGCGGATCTCCGCCGCTCTCGCAAGCAAAGGACCGGAGCCGAAGGCACCAGCTACCGGGCACTGTCAGCCTGGATGCTCCCAGGCCCGCGTCCCGCATTCTGGTCTTCAACCCGAAAATCTCCCTCCTTCTCCGCGTAGAGGAAGCCGCTTGTTTCGGCCTGAAAAAAAATCGATCCATCCGCAACCGCTGGATTTTCGGAAACTTCCTCCAGAACTCAGCCAGCGCTCTCGCGCGAAGTCGAACCTGCCAGCGAGAAAAGAACGCGGAAGGACCCTCCCCGAACAGGTGGGGTCCTTCCGCTGCGATGGTGCGTCACGCCCAGCTGAGTATGTCGATCAGCACCCACATTGCCGCCAGCCCCGTGCCCACGACGATCGCCGTGTGCATCAGTTCGAGCAGCCTTTGGGTGTCACTAGGCGCCCACACCGACTTGCGTCGGTCCACTGCGGTTTCCTCCGATGAGAAGCCCGCCAGCGAACCTCGCCCGCCGGGGGAGGTTCCCCGACGGGATGGGCCAGGAGGCCCGGTCTTTTTCACGCCGCGCGTTCGCGCGGCAGCCTGCTTAACACGCCACCCTCGCGGGCGGCCACGCCAGGTCAAACCCGGCACTAAGCATGATCATTGATAGCTCGCAGGCCGCCGCCATGCAAGCTCCAAATCCTTAGCGTTCCGCTAACCGCCCGGCTGTCGGCCCGTCCCGGACCGTTGGCGAATCGGACCGCCCGATTTCCTCCCAAGCTCCGCCCGGCACGCCAGCCCCCCGGCGTGGCCCAAATCGGCAACCCGGCGGATCATTCGCGCGCGCTCGGCGATCGAGGCGTGGTGGGGGTTGAACACGCGGCGCTCGCCGGCCCGGGCCGTGATCGCCGAGGTCACCGCACACGCCGCGTCGAACGCGCAGATGAGCACCGCGAGCCGTTCCGTTTCGGGCGTCCGCACGCGGAGCCGCCGTTCCTCCACGTCCGCCCACTCCGGCCGTTCCGCGACCGCGTCCCCGAGCGTCTCCTCGGCGAACGCGGCGACGCCCAGCGCCCAGCGGTTGACCGCTACTTCCGCCTTCGCCATCGCTTCGTCGATCTCGATGAGCCAGTCGCCGGAGACAACGTCGCCCATCCGGCGTAGAACCAGGACTCCCGACTGGAAGTGCGCGATCCCGGGTATGAACCCGCCGCCCCGCGTGCGCCCGTCCCAGAGCAGGCGCGCCGTGATCGACCGCAGGACGACCCGTCTCGCCGCCATCACCGGTTCCCGTTCACCGACCGCCGGGCCGTCCCGGCAGCGCGTCCAGTTCGCCGCGCGCGCCGCTATCCGAGTACACCCTCTCGTCGCCGTCGAGCTGGCTGCGGCGGCACGCGTACACCCGGTTGCGCCACCCCGGCGGTTCCCCGATATCCTCCGTCGCGCACCAGGCGAACACCGACCGCAGCGCGCGGTCGACCCGGACCGAGAGCCGGTCGGGCTCGGGCGGCACGATGAGGTTCATGTACAGCGTCCCGCCCTCCGCGGCGAGCCGAGACCGCGCCAAGGCGAAAAACTCCCGCGTCCGCAGGTGCGCCGGCGCGGTCGCGCGGTCCGCGAACGCGTCGAGCACGATCGCGTCGTAGACCGCCTCGTGGCGCAGCAGGTACGCCCTGCCCTCCATCGCCGCGTAGGCGCCGCCGCGGGGCGGGGATCCGAGGAAGGCGCGGGCGACCTCGTCCAGGCGCGCATCGACGTCCGAATAGACGATCTCGGCGGCGTTCTCCGGGCGCCCGCGGCCGAACGTGAACCCGCCCGCTCCGATGACGAGCACGCGCGCCGGGCGGCCCGCCGCCGCGTTCGCGTAGACGGCGTCCTCGATCCACTCGATGTACGGGTGGCCGATGCCTCCGCCGTCCTCGCGGCTCGCGTTCTGGCCGTTGACCCGCAGGTACCGGACGCCCTCGGCATCCTGCTCAATTCCGTAGTCGGCGTGCGCCGTCGACAACGCGTACTCGTTCCGCTCCACGGCGAGATTGGCGCCGCCGACCGACGCCGCCACCAGCCCCGCCGCACACAGACGCCAGCGCAGGCGCCGCCATACCGCGAGGGACGCGAGCACCAGCAGTCCCGCCACCGACAGCGCCGCGGCCGCCACGCCCAACTGCTGCATGACCAAAAGCGCCGTCAGCAGTCCGCCCGCGACGTTCCCCAGCGTGCTCGCCGAGAACGCCGCCCCGGCCTTGCCGGGCGCGCCGCCCGCGCGCTGGGAAGCGACCAGCAGCACCACCGTCTGAGCCAGCAGGTAGGCTGCCGGGGCCACGGCGACCAGGGCGTAGACGGCAACCTGCCCGAGCGGCGGCAGGCGGGCGGTCGCCCAGAACGCAAGCTCGACCCCGAAACGCGACAGCCAGACCGCCGACCACGCCGCCGCGCCCGCCAGGTTCCGCGCGACCTTCTCCGTCGCGGGTCCTCGATGCCTCCCGCCGTCGCGGTAGCCGAGCGCGAGCGCCGCCAGAAACCCCGTCACGACGATGCTCGTCACGCCGACCGACTGCCCGGCCACCGGCGCCAGCACGCGCAGGGCGATCATCTCGATCGCCAGCGAGCAGTACCCCTCCACCAGCAGCAGGGCGGTCGCTGCGCGCTGGCCGATCCGGTGTGCAGCGGCCTCCATCGTCGCGCACGCCGTAGACGCGCCAGACGGCCTGGACGGCGTCGTCGCCGCGGCCGAGGGTCCGCTCCCCACCCCTCGGGTCCGACCCCTCGACCGACGACCGCCGGGCCTTCCACCCGCCATCGCCGCTACCGCCGAGCGTTCCCGAACGCCCGGGAGACGATTCGGGCTGTGTGGCGGTCCGCATCGCCGTCGCGTTCGCGGGCGGTCTCCGGGCACGCCGCGAGCGCCGCCGCGACGTCGGACCGCGACCAGCCGGCGAGCGCCATGCGCCGCGCCGCGGCCGCCTCGGCGCGGCGCCGGTCGGTGGCCGCCCCGTAGCGCCGGGAAAGCCGCCCGAGCTCCCGCGCCAGAGCCCGATGCGGGTCGTGCGGCGCCGAGCGTGCACGACCCGCCGCCGCGCCGGTCACGCGGGCAACCGCACGGCGCTCCGACTTGGCCCGCAGCCGCGCCTCCGCCTCCGCCAGCAGGTCGTCCGCGCCGGTCGTGACCCGACCGGGGGCATGGAGCACGCGCACACGCGGGTAGCGCCCGTCGGCGGCGGCAAGTCCGGCCGTACGGTTCGAGAACCCGGCGGCGCGGCCCAGGCGCCGCAGGTCCGCTTCGCCGGGACCGCCACCGTAGCGGGCAGCGAGGATCTGCGCGACGCACAGGCCGAGTTCGCGCCCGGCCTCGACCCCGAGCCGGAACCACGCCTCCAGCCGCCCGGGAGCCGCCTCGACCACGGCGGCCGGCGCGAGGCCGTCGCCGAGCGCGCGGGCGAGAGATTCCGGCGTCAGGCCCTCGACGAACACGCAGGCGGTGGTGACGGGACGCACGTATACATGACCGCCCCGACCGTTCCGGTGCTTCATCCAGCCGACCGCCGCGAGCGCCCGCCTCGCCCCGAGAATCCGGCGCACCGTGCGTCCATCGAACACGGCGAACTCGTAACGCGCGGCGGGCAGGGCGTGGAGCTGCCGCGCGAGTTCCCGCGCCGCGGGGTCGGGGCGACCGGCGCGGGAACTCATTCCGAGCCACCACACAAGAGGTCGAACAGATGAGAAACGAACGGCAAAACACGTCCCCGCCCCGCCCGAAGCCCCGGCTCGGGCGCCGACTCCTCCTCGCGTTCCTCGACGACGCCGACCAGGCGTTGCGCCAGACCCGGCTCGACGACGAAGTACGGGCCGCCGAGGACGACCAGTGCCGTCTGCGCCCGGAGTACAGTTGCATCGCGCGCGGCTACCGCGAGACCGGCTGACGGCCCCGTCACCGCCCCTGTCCCTTGGTCGCCGCGGCCCTGGCGACGCCCACCGCCGCGTCGCCCCCAGACTGCGCAGCGCGCGCGGCGCTGTCCGCCATCTTCGAGATGCCGCCCATGAGGGCGTCTGCCTTGACCCCCACCCAGCCGATCGCCGTGAGCCACACCATCGGGAACACGATGTAGAGCAAGCGCTGCACCCACAGGCCCACCAGTCCCTGGATGGGATTCGACTTCGGCGCCGAGGCCGGGCCGGTGAGCGCCTCGTGCAGGTGGTTGTCGGCCCAGAACGCCATGCCCCACAGCACATAGAAGAACTGCAGGCCGAAGAACACCAGCGTGAGGGTCACCAGGACGGACACGTCGTACCTGGAGAAGACCATCAGGAAAGGCAGCACCGCCACGAACACCATCAAGAGCAGCGCCAGGAAGATCGGCATGCCCTCCCGGATCGCGACCCCCGCCGCGATGTTGCCCGGCCCCTGCAGCACCATGCCGAGACCCGCCGCGCCCATCGACAGCACGTCGTCGATCACGTCCGCGGTGGCATGGATCACGCCGCCGACCGACCCGTAGTGCGACGCAGCGCCCATGCGGTAGTTCTCCGCGACGCCCGGCTCGTAGCTGACGGACGAGACGCCGATACGGTCGCCGGAGCGGTGCGCGAGGTACTTGCGCAGCAGCATGTCCTCGAGCTCCGCCACAGAAGCGCCCGGGTTCTCCTCCCGGAACACCGCGTTCGCGTCGTAGACGAGCTCGTCGCGCGTCTCCTGCGCGATCTCCGAGAGCAGCCGCGCGCGCAGGCCGGCGGCGCCGTCCCGCCACCACTCCCGGCAGGTCGGGTGCGGACCGTCCAGCCCGGCGTCCCGCGCCGGGTCCGGCGGGAAGGCCGGTCGCTCGCGGCGCGAATAGAGCAGGTTGTAGTAGCCGTGGGTGTCGAGGAAATGCGGCGAGCCGATGTAGTCCATGTGGCGGCGCGCCTCGGGGGTGGCGCCGCCGAGCCCGCCGGTGTACATGCGCGAGACCGCCGGCCGGTGGCAGTCGGCGGTGAAGTCGGCCACCTCGCGCAGCAGCAGCGGATCCTCGACCGTGTCGCCGCCGAGCGACATCGACAGACGCACGACGTCCCCCGTGCAGGGGACCGCGGCCGTGCCCGCCGCCACCACGGCCTTCGAGACGACGTGCACGAACCCCCACCAGATGGGGATCCGCCCGGTCTCCCCGGACAGCGTCGCGAGCGGCGCGTCGTAGGCGGTGCCGGTCGCGAGGCCGTTCACCTCTGCGGGCTCCGCGCCCCGGTTGATCCGCTCGGCGACCGCGCAGTCGAGCTGCGGGCGCACGTAGCTCATCTCGCCCAGGCGCACCTCGGTGAACGGCACCGCCGCGAGGAACATCACGACGATCGCGACCACCACGTCGGTCTCGCTCTTCTTCAGCGACTGCACCGCCGCGGAGCCCTCGTCGTCCCCGGCGCGGCGCGACTCGAGCATGTTCTTCATCACGATGACGAAGAACGGCAGGTAGACGATGCCGGTGTCGTTCAGCACCGCCCACAGCCGGTCGTAGAGCACCCAGCCGAATAGCACGGTGACGAACTCGAAATAGCTGGAGACGCCCATTACGCGCCTGGCGCAACACGGAAAGCCGCGGCGGGCCGCACCGCGGGCGGGAGGGAGGGGCCCGCCCGCGCGGCCCGCCGCGGGGAAAATGGAAGCGTCATGCCGCGAGCCGCCACAGGGCGCCGAACACGTTGCGCACCAGCACGAGCTCGACCGCCGCGAGCGCCCCGCACCAGAAATGCCGCCGCGCCCGCAGGTACCCGGACGCTTCCGGGCTCAGTCCCGGAATGCGGGCCAGGAGTCCGTGCCACCAGATCCAGGCGCCCAGGATCGCCGCCGCCCGCAGGCCGCCGAGCCAAGGCCGCCAGCCGGCCAGGCGCGCGTCCGCCGCCGCGATCCACTCGGCGGGCAGGAGCGCGAGCGCCGCCGCCACCGCCGCCGCGGAACCGCCGAGCGATACCCATCCGGCCCGCGTCACTCGGGCGCCCCCTCGCGCAGTCCGCCCGCCGGGGAGGCCTCCCAGACGGGGATGCGCTTCCGGATTCCGGCGCGCTGCAGGACGGCGACCGAGCTGTTGCCGGCGACGATCGCCTTGACGCGCAGCTCCACCTCCATCTGGCGGATCTCGCGGTCGAGCTCCGCCAAGGCGCGCTCCGCCTGTTCAAGCGCCGCCGCATTGCCGGCGACGTGCGGCTCGCGCATGCCGGCGAGCATGGCGCGGCGCGCCATCGCCGCCTGCTCCATGACCCGCCCCACGGCCAGTTCGCCGGCCAGGCGGTTGGCGACATCGACGGGGCGCGGCTCCTCGCGGATCGCCTCGATCAGGCGCCGGGTCACCCGGAAGCCGCCGCCCCCGGTCAGTCCCGCCAGCACCGCTTCGCCCGGCACCGCGTCGGTCTGGGCGAGCGGCTGGAGGATGTTCACGAGGTCGCTCTTCTCGCGCCGGTAGAGCGACGGCAGCCCGAGGCCGGCCTGCGAGCTCACCTTGCGGCAGCCGTCGCAGGTGCGCACCTCGATCTCGCCGACCACGCGCCGCATCCACGCCGCCATCTCGCCGGGATCGTCCCACGCCGCGCAGATGTCGGAGTCGCCGCAGGCGGCCGGGCCGACCGGAGAGTCGTCGGCCGCGGCCCGGCCGAGCAGCAGGTTGTAGCCGGCGGCGGCGACATCCCCCACCGCTTCGATGGGCTCCTGGCCCGCGCCCCCGGCGGCCGTTCCTCCGATCCACGGCACGCCGCCGTCGGCGCCGGAGGCGTCCGCCTCCTCGGCGACCTCGAGCACGTCGCGGCCGCCGACATCGATCTGCCGGCGCCAGTAGTCCGCCTTCGCCACCGCCGCCCAGCCCTCGTGCGCGACGCGGTCGCCCATGTCGTCGGCGATCTCGTCGCAGCGCAGCTTCGCCACCCGAAACTCCTGGCCGGCCTCGAGCACGCCGTTCTGCAGCAGGTCGTAGAGGCCGGGGTTCAGGCGCTGGATGGCGAGCGCGGGCAGCGAGGCCACGACGCCCTGGGCCGTCTGCACGACGTTGCCCATGACGTCCTGGAACGCCCCCGATATGCCGTTCAGCTGCTGCGCGACGGAGTGCGCGACATCGAATTCGCCGCACACCAAGTTCGAGTTCCACTGCGCGCTGACGCCGAGCCGCAGCGTCGACGCCCGCGTGGTCGGCCCGAGGCTGATCGGTTCGCCGCCCCCGAGACGGTACATGAACTCGTCGTCGGCCTGCGCGTCCGTCCCCCAAAAAAGAGCGGCCACGGCAGCCCACGCGGCCAGCTGGCCGCGACCTGTTCTTCGTTGTTTCCCTTCCATCCTTCCTCTTCCCCTCAGAAATGCCCCAGGAACCACTGGCCGCGCCGCGCGCAGCACTGGTACGGGCGCCACAGGTTCCACGCGTAGCCGCCGCTCTCGGACACGCTCGCGCCGAGCGGGTCGACGACGCCGACGGGCGGCGCGGCGGACGCCGCGAACACCGAGCAGGAGCCCGTGCGCGGGGCCAGGAGTTGCCACTTGTGGGTGCCGGAGTCGCCCTCGACCACCGCGCCGGGCGGCCATTCGCCGGTCCCGCCGCCGCCGTCCGGGTGGCGGTAGACGTGCGGCTGGCCCGCGCGCGTCACGATATCGGCGACGCGCTGCGCCGCCACCGCCGCCGCCTTGTAGTCGTGGCCCTGCTGCACGAATCCGGTGCGCGGATAGACCTCGCCCCAGAGCGAGCCGAGCGGACCCGGCTCGCGCACGGCGCGCGGCAGGTTGGCGAGCGTGGCCGGGGCCTGCAGTTCCGGCGCCCGCCACAGCGGATCGAGCGCGCTGACGTAGTACGGCACGAGCGGCGTCGCCGACGGCTCGCACACGGTGGTCCCGAGGTCCAGCCCCTCGATCCAGGCGATGCCGGGGGAACCGACCGCCTCGGCGAGCTTGAACCGCAGCCCGGTCGCCGCCCGGGCGCCGGACCCCTTCGCGTAAGTGCCGCCCTCGGAGTTCCCGGAGAGCGCCCGCATCTCGGTCCAGGGCCCCTGGCCGGCCGCCGGGTACGCGGTCACCACAAGGTCGGGGATGTAGTGCCGATACTTGACGCTCGTCACGGTCGAACACGACGGCGGGACGCCGGCGCACCGCAGCCACAGACAGCCGCCGGCGACCCGGTAGTCGAGGCAGTCCGTGTCGGCGGACGCCGCGAGGATGTCGGCGGAGCTGATCGTCTCCGCGGCAGACGCGGCCTGCGTCCAGAGCATGGCCAGGACGAGCCAAAGCATCCGCGCGCTCACACCGCGATCCCCCGGGCGGCGTCGATCTCGGCGGCGATCCGCGCCGCGGCCTCGACCTCCGTGACGCCGTGCTCGGCCATGATCTCGGCGCGCCGCGCCTTCTCGTGGCGCTCGGTCTGCACCAGCGCCAGCACCAGGGACGGCGGCACGCAGCGGAACAGCGTCTCCACCGTCCCGGCCAGCACGACGCCCTCGGTGTACTGCAGGTGCGCCTTGGTGGCCGACAGCAGCAGTTCCCGCTGCGCCTCGGAGAGGTCGCGGAAGCGGCCCATCTCGCCGACCTCCTCCTTCGGCATGACCAGGCAGATCCACCACTCGATCATGTTCAGCAATTTGCGGGCCGCCCCCGGAAAGTCCTCGAGGTTCTGGGTCGCAAGCCAGAGCCAGGCGCCGAGCTTGCGCCACATCTTGACGATTTTGACGAGGTACGGGCTGACCAGCGGGTGCGTGGTGACGATGTGCGCCTCGTCGATGGCGACCACGATCTCGCGCCCCGTGCGCTGGTCGCGCTCGGCGATATTGTTGACGACGTTCAGGAGCGAGATCAGCGCGATCGCGAGGTGCGCCTCGTAGCCCTCCCGGGCGAAGTGCGCGAGGTCGACCAGCGTCACGTCCGTCTCCGGCCAGATGTCGCCGTCGCGGTTGAAAACCTCGCCGGCGAAGCCGTCGCAGAAGAGGCCGATCGCGTCGCCCATGTCGCGCAGGCGCTGGCGCGCCTCGTCCAGCAGACCTTCGCGGGTCTCGGCGAGCAGGTGGAACGCGCGTCGCACGTGCTCAGTGCGCGGCGCGGACCCCTCCGCGCGCGCGTTCTTGGCGGCCTCGATCACGGCATCGCGGATCACGCGTCGGTCGGCGCGCCGAAGCCGCTCGACTTCCTTCGCCTCGCCGCCGGTCACCATCAGCGTCGCCACCGTCTCGAGTTCGCCCAGGATGTCGCGCGGCTCGTCCTCGTCGTCGTCCTCGACATCGCCGAGCTCGGGCAGCTCCGCGTCCTCCGGCGTCTCGGTGTCGAGCGCCACCTCGGCCGCCTCCGGCAGCAGCGCCGCGTCGGCGAACGTCGGCAACGACACGCCGCTGCCGGGCTTAAGCGCCACGCGGTTGACGGTGAGCCCGAGCGACTCGAACCAGTCGGCGAGCAGACCGAACGAGTTGCCGGCCTCGATCACGAACAGCCGCGGCCGGTGCACGGCCATGAGCTGCGCCAGCATGCCCCCGAGCGTCGCGCTCTTGCCCGCGCCGGTCGGACCGACCAGCAGGCCGTGCGCGTTCTTCAGGCGGTCGAGCTTGTTCAGGGGATCGAAGCAGAGCGGCTCGCCGCCCCGGTTGAAGAACGACAGGCCCGCGTGTCCGGTTCCCGTCGAGCGGCCGAACACGGGCCAGACGTTGGCCGCGTGCTGCACCCAGGCCAGGCGCGTCTGGCGCCAGCCCGCCTGCCGGTCGGCATCCGGGTCGTAGGCCATCGGCAGATGCAGCAGGTAGTTGTCCAGCGCGCGCACGTCGTCCTTCGGCGCGATCGCCCGGAATCCGTGCCGCAGCAGCACCGTGCGCGCCTCGGCCGTGCGCCGCGCCAGGTCGTCCATCGATGGCGCGCGCAGGTAGAAGGCGACTCCCAGCCGGTATAGCTTGTGGCGCTCGCCCATGATCTCCTTGGCCGCCCGGCAGTCGGCGCGCGCGCGAATGGCGTCCGCCGCCTCGCCGGTCGCCGACGAGGCGATCCGGTCCACGTGCGCGTCCACCGTGTCCTGGGGCACCGGCACCAGAGTCGTCACGTAGACCGTGCCCTCGGGGAGCTGGTCGAGCACGGCGTTGACGGCGTCCCCGTGGCGCGTCTCCCCGGTCACGTGCCCGATCGCCGGCGGACGGCGCAGCCCCTCGACGGTCACGACGCGCATCGCCGTGCGGTCGAACACCCACGCGCCCTCCGCCAAGTCCGAGCGCGGGTGGGAGTAGAAGAGGGACTCGGCGAAGCCGTCCCCGTAGGGCATCTCCGCGTCCAGGAAGTCGCGCGCGAACGCCGCCGGGTTGTCCGGCGTCAATTCCGTCCAGGCGTTGAACCAGCGCGTGAGCCAGGCGTGGAACTCGTCGCCGGTCAGCCGCCGCTGCCGCACGCCCAGACCCTCCAGCGCGCCCATCAGCTTGCCGCCCGCCTCCAGCACCGCCGCCCCGGGGGCGGCGTCCGCGCCGTCGCCGCGCGTCTCCCGCGTCCAGCGGTGCAGCACCACCAGCGTGCGCTGGCGCGCGCCGGCCCAGCGGGTCTGCGAGAGCCGGTCGGCGAACAGGCCGCCGGGCTTCGCGACACCCCGGTAGTGCGCCGCCAGGATTGCCGCGTAGCGATCCGAGAAGACGCTGTCCCGAGCGCCCTCGGCGACATACTCCCGGAATGCCTCGACCGCCTCTGTCAGGTCGGGCTCGCGCCAGGTGTACGTCTGCACCACCCACGGCGACGCGTCGAGCTCCTCGAAGCTGTCCTGCAGCACGTCGTGCAGGCCGTTCCTCACCTCCGCGAGCCAAGCGCCGCCGCGGCCCTCCGTGCCGCGCGGCTCGATCTCCCAGACCGCGCCCACGCTGCGGCCGTCCTCGAGCAGGACCGTGCCGTCGTCGAGCGCCTCGGCCCATGGCAGGTGATCGACGAACGAGCGTGCCGCGCGGTACATGGAGGCCGCCTCCGCCGGCGGCACGCCCCGGCGCGTCGGCGCCTTGCCCTCGCCGTTCGACTTCGCCGCGCCCGGCTCCGCCGCCGCGGTTCGCTTCGCCGGACGGATGCCGAACACGTCCAGGAACGCCGTCTTCGCGCTCACGGCGCGGTCTCCGGCGCGACGCCGTCCTCGGAACCCGCCGTCTCGCCCGGCAGCGCGTACTCGACCCGGTCGTAGAGCGGCACCGCCGTCGTGTAGCCCGGCACCGGGACGCGGGACTCGGTCGCGAGGTGCGGCAGGACGTGGATGTAGATATCGGGGTTCGACAGGCGCGGGAACAACAGCTCGAGTTCGTTCGCCGCCGTGCGCGTGTACGACCGCTCGCCCTTCGTCCTCTCCGGCGTCTCCCGAACCGGTTCCGGCGCGTCGCACGGCCAGCGGAATACCCACCAGCGGCACGTCGCCTGCCGCGATTCCGCGCCGGACGCGTCCGGCGCCCCGCTCTCCTGCCTCGCCGCCGAGCCGCGGTACAGGTCCACCATCCGCAGCCCTTCCCGCAGCGCCGTCGCCGGCTTCGACGCGCAGCCGGCCAGTGAGGCCGCCAACGCGATCCACGCCATTGTTCTAATCCAGTGCACGATGCCTCCCGCCCATGAGGGCTTCCTCGTGGCGGACCAGCCGGCCCGCCGGGTCGTAGTCGATGCGCAGCTCCTCGTCGACATGCACGGCGACGCGCGCGCCCGGCGCCACGTACACGGCGTCGTACTCCTGCGCCTGCCGCTCGCGCAGCCAGCGCGCGACCTCCTGCGCCGCCCCGGACAGGCCCCGGCCGGCCGCGAACCGGCGGATATCGCCGTCCACCACCGTCTCCGCGCCGGCAAGTCCCCCGGCGTAGGTCCGCGTCTGCGCCGCCGCCAGTCCCTCCGCCGCCGCGCCGAGCGTCAGCGCCGCGGCGCTCTGGCCGAGGTAGGAGGCGGCGTTGGCGACGCGCTCGCCGGCGACGCACGGATTGCCGTAGTCGTCGGAAAGACCGCCCAGGCGCACCGCGCGCGTGCCGGCGCCGCCCTCGGACACGTCGCGCGCCCCCGGCACGGTCACGATCCGGCCGTCCGCGAACACGAACGTCATCGACGTCACGTCCCCCGACACGCAGCCGAGCGTCCAGTCCCCGATCGCCTCGCCCGACGCCACCGCGTAGGCGAGCTCCGGGATCTCGTGGCCGTTGGCGGCCAGGTTGTCGCGGCCGATCAGCAGCTTGAAGAAGTACGGGTCCGTGACCCGCGCCTCCTCGCCGACCGGCACGCGGCCGATCAGCGCAGTGAACGCGCGCGCGCCGACCAGGGTCGCGTTCTTCGGGATCGTGTACACGGGCCGCACTGGCTGCGCCTCGGCGCGTTCGTCCTCCTTCCTCAGCGGGATCGCCCCGGTCGGCCCTTCGCCCCACGGCAGGAGCCCGGAGCCCTCCGGCGCGGCCTCCATCGGCGCCAGCCACACGGTCCCGGTTTCCCGCGGCCCGTCCCGGCGCGCCGCGCCGCCGACCGGCGTCGAGCGCAGCAGGCGTTCGATCTCCGCCTTGAGCCCCGAGACCTCCTCGCGCGCGTCCGCCACGACGTCCCGGTTCTCCTCGCGCAGCCGCGCCGCCTCGTCGCCCAGGTCGCGCGTCACCTCGGCGACCACGCTCGAGCGCATGTCCCGAAGGCGCGCGTTCTCGTCGCGCAGCGACCGGTTGGCGTCCTCCAGCCGCGCCAGCCTGTCGTTCGTCTCGCGCACGTTGGCGATCAGAGTTCGGACCGTGTCGTCGGGCGTGTCCCCCTCGATGCCGAGGGCGGCGGCCGTCTCCGGCGAAAGCGCCTCGCCGCCGACCACCGGCGCCGTCGCCACCGACGCCGCGTCATCGCGCGAGCAGCGCACGACGACCACCATCACGACGACAAGGAGCACCACCGCCGCGGCTCCCTTCACCAGCAGGTTCGCATTCATCGGACGCCCGCCGCCAAGTCGAATGGCTCGCGGGTCACGACGTAGAGCCGGACCGTGAACCCGGGCTCTCCCGCCGGCGCGAGGGTCGAGCGCGTCCAGGCCACCGCCAACATTCCTTCGGCGACGCCGCTACGGGCGCCGTCCGCGTGCCTCAACAGCCGCACGTCCAGTTCCAGAACCTCCGCCCAGACGTTTGTCGCCTCCACCGTCGTCACGAACAGGCCGCCGCGCGACCACTGGCCGAGCACCGCGAGACGCATCCGATCCCGATCCGGGTGACGGTAGAGCGCCGTGACATCCACCGCGGCGGTCTCGACGGCGACGATCCCGGTAGGGATCGCGGCCAGCCGGGGAGGAGCCAGGTCCCGCCGCGCGGCGAAGCGCACGAGTTGGACCAGCGCGCCGCGCGGATCCTCCGCGCCCGCGTCAGGAGTCGCCGCCCCGCCCTGCTCCGGCCTCGCGACGGCCACCTCGAGCGGCTCCGCGACGCCGCCGCCCGCGGCCACCGCGCGCACGTCGAACAGCACGAATTCCCCGGTTCGCTCCAGCCGCACCTTGAAGCGGCGCGCCCCGAACGGCTCCGTCGCCAGCCAGTAGGCGGTGTCGTTCGCGAACTCGGCGCGCAGCGCCCCGGTGGCGACGAGATCCGCCGGCACGCCGACCGTCGCCGGGCCCTCGAAGCGCACCTGCCGCTCGACCCCGACGGCGAGCGTCAGCGCGATCGGCGTGCGGTCCCACTCCACCTTCTCCGCCGCTGCGACCGATGGCCACAGCAGCAACAGTCCAAGCATGATCTTCTTCACCGCACCGCCTCCTCGAGCTCGATCGCGCGGGGAACGCCGGCCAGACAGTCGAGCGCCAGTCCCCAGGGATTCAGTTCGCGGTCGACGTCGTAGCGCACGACCCGCACCGCGTAGGCCACAGCCCGGCTCTTCACGCGCTCGCCGAGCACCGTCTCCTCGATCATGAGATCCAGCGAGACCACCCAGCTGCCGCCGCCCTCGTCGTACACCCGCTCGACCGCGTACCCGCGGCCCGGGATCTCCCACACCGCGCGCTGGCGGCCGGCCAGCTCGCGCCGGGCGTTGCGCTCGGCGAAGTCGTCGAGGCGGTCCTGGCGGCACGCCGGGGTGAGGAACGGCGCCAGGCCGTCGAGCTTGCCGCGGTACTCGCGCGCGCCGTCGCTCGGCCAGCGGTAGAGCTGCTGCCAGATGTAGAGCGCGAACGTGTATATGTGCGGCGGCGCCGGCGCGTCCGGCCGCACCGTCGCGCCCGCCGTCAAGTCCGGCGGGATGTGGATGCGCAAGGAGCTTGGCGCGGTCATCCAGCCGATGCCGAGAATCAGCGCGCACACGAGCGCCACGCCGACGGCGCCCCAGAGCGCGCGGATCGCCTCCCGCTGACCGGCCAGCACGTTGCGATAGCGGCTCAATGTTCTCTTCCTCTCGACCGCCGGGCGCGGATGTCCCACACCGCGCTCTCGCGCAGCATCGTCCTCGGCTTCAGGCCGCGGTCCTCGAGCCAGGCGGCCACCGCGTCGGCGTGGTAGCCCTCCGGGCGGCCGCGCTTGAGGCGCCTGAGCATCCTGGCCGTGACCCAGATGCCGCCGCCGGCGGCGAGCGCCCCGGCGCCGATGCCGAGCACCGCCTGCCCGGCGAGCGCGGCCAGCGCCGCGCAGGCCGGGATCCAGACCGCCAGGTTCGCCAGCCCCGCCATGCGGAGCTCGACGTCCGAGAGCCCCAGAAACACCGGCGGCGGCCGATTCAGCCGGTCCGGCAGGAAGCCGATCTCCTCGTCCATCAGGTCAGCACCGTCGCCGACTGCGTGGCGAGGAAGATGACGATCACCAACAGCACCACGCCGACCGCGCCGTGCATGCCGACCTCGCCCCAGGTGGCGCGGCCGTCGGCCACCATCGAGTACTTGGCGATGACGTTCTTGGCGACCACCAGCAGCGCGATCGCCGAGAGGCCGAGGCCGCCCAGCACCACGATGTCCAGCCCGTAGGCCTGCAGCATGCCGATGAAGTCGCCCTCGTCGACAGCCCCCGTCGACGGGTCCGCCACCTCGGGCAGGCCCGCGCTCGCCCCGGCGGCCACCGCCGCCGCGCACGCCGCGACGAGGTTCCGCCACCCATTCCGAATCCGATTCCTAATCACTTGAGACTCCGTTCGTTTCTTTCACCAGGTGACGACCGCCAGCACGACGACCGTCAGGAACACCGCGCGGAGCACGTGGCCCCCCGCCTCGCCGGGCGGCGAGCCGCCCGCGCTCCAGTTCTTGTAGGCGTGGAACACCACCCAGGCGCACCACGCCACCATCAGCGCGCACACCAGACCGGCGCACAGCAGCAGCAGGTCAGCCTCCGTCACCGGCGATCCCGGATTCGCGCCGCGGAACGCCGCCTGCTGGTCCGGATCCATGCGTCCCCCTCCTACAGGTACTTCTTGAAGGACGCGGCCACGACCAGCGCCGAGGCGCCGAACAGGGCCGCGCCAGGGACGATCACCGCGCTCGGGTGCACCGAGACGGGGATCGCCAGATAGACCACCGCCGCCGCGGCCAGCACGCGCGGCGCGCCGCGCTTGGCGGCGTGGTAGAGACCGCCGAACTCGCGGCCCGCCGACCAGCGCCGTATGTCGCGCAGGGTCAGGCCGCCGGTCAGGCCGACGAGGCCGAACAGCGCGAACGCCGGCGCCGAAAACGCGAGCAGCACCATGCGCACCAGCAGCACCTGCACCGTCGCCAGCGCCGCGCGCACGTATTCGTCGAGCCGCACGGTCCCGCCCAGCCAGCGCAGCGCGGCGGCGAGCCTAGTCCACTCGAACGCGTAGTGGTAGCCGCGCTCGGCGGCGTGCAGGATGCGCCCGGCCGACGGGCGGAAGTCCGCGTTCAGGTAGCCCGCCTCGCGCCGCAGCACGGCGGCGGCGTGCTCCGCCCCGGCCTCCGGCCACCAGAACGTCATGCCGATCCACTCGACCGCGACCGAGGCGACCGCCGACACGGCGAGACAGCCGGCCACGGACCGCACGCGGCCCCGCCAGCGCTCGGCCCGGACGGGCTCGCGGATGCGCGCCCCCTCAGCCATTCGAAGCCTCCGGCGCCGCTTCGGCGCCCGCCCACCAGGACACGCCCGGGCGGTAGCGGCGCTCCATGTCCGCCGTCAGTTCCGCGAACGCGGCCGACGGATTGCGTTTCCCGCCCGCCGGCAGCGGCAGCCGCACCTTCCACAGCACGCCGCCCTCGAGCAGCGCGAACGCCTCGCCCTTGGGCAGCTTGGTCACGTCGTGGGGCTCCAGCATCGTCGCCTTCGAGCTCGTGATCCGGTCCTCGTGCCGGGAGCTGAAGTCGACCGGGGACTCCGGGTCGCTGGAGTCGGTGTAGCCGGCGATCTGTGTCAGCTCCACGACGTTCACGGTCGGCAGCTGATCGGTCAGAAGCGCCGCCGTGTCCACGTCCTTGACGCGGAACATCACGAGCGTATTGAAGTTGCCCGACACCTGGCGCGCCTTCGACGCGTCGCGCGTCTTCGCCTGGATGTCGGAGAACGTCTGGGTGTAGGCGGTGACCTGCACGCCGGCCGCGCCGCCCTTGTTCAAGAGCGGGATGAACTCGTCGCCCATCAACTCGTTGAACTCGTCCATGTGCACGACCACCGGGTGCCGAGGCGTCTCGTAGCCCGCGCGCAGCCCATGCGTGTCGCCGTGCTTGTAGCGCTCTCCGGCGTAGCTCACGAGGTCGGCGAACATCGAGTTGCCGACCGCGGCGGCCACGGGCGCGTCGGAGAGCGCGTCGAGGCCGACGTAGACCACCAGCCTCTGGTTGACCACCCGCCGCCAGTCCCACACCGGCCGCGGGTCGTACATGTCGAGGTAGTCGGGGCTCAGGAGTTCCGCCGCCTTGCCCGTCGTGAGCTTCTCCAGCAAAGGCAGGAGGCTCGCCACGAGCTTGTCGAAGTAGCTGCGCTCGTAGCGCATCGCCGAGCGCAGGCCGTCGAGGACCTCGTCCCCGAGCCCGCGTTCCGCCATCACCCGCTCGAACGCAACCAGCCTGCGGGGCCGGCCCTGCATGTGCCGCGGCGGGTCGTCGCGGCGCCGCTCGACCGCCGCGACCGCCTCCAGCACGTCCGGCCGCTCCGCGAAGTGGGACTCGGCGTACGACAGGCACAGCTCGTCGATGTTGGTGACGTGCCGCTGGATCGTGCGGTAGTCCGGCCGCTGGCCGAGCGCCGTCACGGCGCGCGCAACGACGTTGACGAATCGCCACACGAACTCGCGGAACACGGCCGACTGGCCCTCGCCCGACACCTGGCCGGACACCCGCGTCGCCACCTCCGTGACGCGGTGGAACTGGCCGACGCCGTTGTAGCGGCTCGAGATCTCCGGGTAGCCCAGATGGAAGAGCACGAAGTCGTCCTCGCGCCCGGCCGCAGCGCAGGCGTCGTGCACGGCCCGCAGCAGGTCGGCGTCGCCCTTCGGGTCGAACACCACCACCGTCTCGCCGCGGCGGATGTCCTGCGTCGCCGCCACCTCCAGCATGCGCGTCTTGCCGACCTGGGTGGTGCCCAGCACCAGCGCGTGGCCCGACCGGTCGCGCAGCGGCAGGTAGACGTCCTCCTCCCGCATCTCCACGCCGTGCAGCCAGGACGAACCGCCCACCGGCGACGGCGCACGGAAGGGGTTGAGGGACCGGCCCGGCTCGACGAACTTCCGAAACTTCGAGCGCCGGCAGTCGTGTAGCCGCTGCGTATGCCGCTCGCCCCAGCGGAAGCCGCGGCCGAGGAACAGCCGCCCGCGGCCCACGGGAATCCGCTTCGCGCGCATCGTCCAGCGGCGTTGCCGGCGCAGGTTGCGCTGGTAGCGCACGATCCGCGCGCCGCGCGCGATCCACCAGGCGCCGTACAGTCCAAGCGCCATCGCCGACGCGTACCCCACGCTCGGGGTCATCATCAGGTACTCGGGTCCGAGCGCCGCCACCGCCGCGCACAGCACGGCCACCGCGCCCGCCGTCAGTTCGGCCGGCGGCCGCAGCAACGCCTCGACGGGATGCCCGCCGATCACTCCGGACGCTCCGCGGAAACCGGGCGCGAATCGGCAGCGGCCGGCGACCACCGCCCGCCGCGCCGCACCCACGCCGCCGGCGCCTCGCCGGGCACCGATGCGTCGCCGTGGTTCACGGTCACCAGGCCACCCAGCACGTGCGCGGCCCCCACGCCCTGCGCCGCCGCCCAGGCGCGCAGATCGGCGTCGTCCGTCGCGCCGCGCACGTAGATGTCGACCGGGGTCGATCCCTTCAAGTAGCCGCGCAGCGTCCGGCCGCAATCGGCGCAGTCGCGGTCCACGACCAGCGCGTACCGCTCGGCCCGGGAGACGGTCGGCATCGCGATGCGGAGCCGTCCGGGGAAGAGCCGCGTCCAGGCGGCCTGCACGGCGCGCTCGAAGGCGAGCTCCCCCGCCACGCGCTCGTGCTCCGCGAGCACGAACGCCTCGGCGAACCGCCGCCGTTCGGACTCGGTGCGCGCGTGGGCGCCGAGCACCAGCAGGGGATCGGCTCCCGGCGTCCAGGTGCCGCGCCGGCCGCGCATCAGTTTTTCGTAACGGATCCAGTCGTCGGCAGAAAGATCCCAGGCAACGGCACGGCGCTGGCTTTCGACGATCGCGCTTTCGCCGGTTTCCCCGTCGATCCTTTCGGCGCCCGCCGCGACTGGGTCCAAGACCAGAAGCAGCGCACAGACCATCGCGCGCAGCCCGGCTGCCGGTCCCTGCGAGTTCAATACGGAAGCTCCACCTTGAGCGACGCCTCGGGATCGAAGATTTCCGGGTGCCGCACCAGCGTCTCCCGCGGCACGGCCTCCAGCCGGCCGCCGGTGCCCTCCGCGACGCGGCGCGTCGCCGCTTCCAGCAGCGTCGCCTTCTGCGGGCTCGCGCGGCCGTGTCCGCCGGCCAGCTGGTAGAGGTAGTTCACCGAGTCGTTGCACACGCGGGCCACCTCGTGGTGCTCGCGCTTGGTCGCCGCCCGCATGAAGTCGTCCAACGTCATGGCGGGCGAACCTACCAGACGAAAATAAAATCTTGCAAGCATTGACCTCTAACTTTATTCTTATCGTTTTAATAAGCAAGGGACTCCATGCCGCGCGAAATCGACCGCATCCGCCTGGCCAACCTCGGCCGCCTCATCGCCGAGGCCGGCTCCGCCGAGGCGCTGGCGCGCCGCACCGGCGCCAGCGGGCCCTACATCAGCCAGATCCGCTCCGGACTGCCGTACAAGACCGGCCGCCCGCGGCGCGTCGGCGACCGCCTCGCGGCGACCCTCGAGAAAGGCATGGACAAGCCGCACGGCTGGATGGACGCCCCGGCGCCCGCCGGCGAGGACGCCGGGACCGCGGACTGGTCCACCGGCACCGGCTGTCCCGTCATCTCCTGGGAACAGGCCGGCGTTTGGACCGAGGCGCCAGGGTTTCCGCTCGCCGAGGCGCACATGCCGTGCCCGGTGCGCTCGGGCGCCGACACATTCGTCGTGCGGGTCAAGGGAGAGAGCATGGAGCCGCATTTCCGGCCGGGCGATTTCGTGTTCGTCGATCCCGACCGGACGCCGCGAAGCGGCAGCATCGTGGTGGTGCGCCGGCCGGACGCCGGCGCGGCGTCGCTCAAGCAGCTCGTCGAGGAGGACGGCCGGCGCTACCTCAAGGCGCTCAACCCCGAGTGGCCGGACCGCATCGCCCGGATGGACGACGATGCCGCGCTGTGCGGCGTCGCCGTCTTCCAGGGCAGGATCCTGTAGCGCCCGCGGACGCGGGCGCCGGAAGGGCTATCCGGCCGCCATCGCGGCGCCGCCGTCCGGCGGCGGCTCGCCGGCCCGCGCCGCGAGCCAGGCCTCGACGTCCGCGACGCGCCAGCCGACGCAGCGCGGCGACAGCTGCACCTTCGCCGGGAACTCGCCGCGGTTCAGCAGCCGGTAGATGGTGGCCTTGGACAGGCCGGTGACTTCGCACACCGCCGGCAGGCGGTAGATCGCTATCTGGGGCATGGTCAACGCTCCTCGATGAGGTTCGCGTGTCCCTCGGCCCCCCGCATCGCAACACGGTGTCTTAGTTCGCCGCCGGGCGCCGACGGCGCGAGGCGGGACTGGAACGCGGGGGGTGCGCCTCCCTTCCAATCGCCGCGTACCGTAGGCGTGCGCAAAGGCGCAGTCAAAGAGTTCGTTCTTACCGAACCGCTAAGAGCGCGGTGTCCGCTGGGTTGCGCGAAGCTTGGCCGCCCGCCCCGGAACTACACGCCCGGATGTCCCGGGCCGAAGGCCTCCGGCCCGCCGCCGGCGACGCACGGCGCGCACTCTCCGCCGAGCCACCGCAGCGTCCCGCCGTCGTTCTCGTAGCCGTTGCCGTGCGGACACAGCCCGCGGTTCGGCGGAAACGGAAACCCCAGCAGCGCGACGCCGCACAGGTCCTGCAGCAGGTGCGCCGCGAGCGCCTCCACCGTCCACCGCCAGCCTTCGTCGGACGGCTCGTTGAACCGCCGCAGCGCCGCCCGCACCGCCGACGTCCCGATCCTGCCGCCCTCGCAGCGCACCAGCGCGTAGGGGACGCCGTACCCGCCACGGTCCTCCGCCGACTCCCACAGCCAGCGCAGCGCGCCGCCGTCGTCCTCGATCTCCAGTTCCACCGCGAACTCGTGGGCGCCCGCGTCCGGCCCGTCCTCGAGGATCCTCATGTTCGCCTCCCTGCCCGCCAGGGGCATTCCGGCCGCGCGCGGCCGCCTCACCCGGCGCCTCGGCAACCACAGGTGCCGGGCCATTGCGCATCAGCCCGCGGATCGCGGTTGACGTGCCGCCTATTCGTCCCGGGCCGGGGAGCTACCCTGGCCCTTCGCGAGACTGTTCTATTCAGCGGCGAACCCGGCGCAGCGGGTTCCGCGGCTGATGCGCGGGAGGGAATATGCGCCGCAGGGGCCGGCGGAGTCAAACCGGCCGGGTCCTTCCGTCCGATCGCGCCGCGCTCGAGTCCCCCGCTCGTTGCTACGACCCCAAGTACTGGGCAGCCACTTCCATGCGACCGTGGCCAAGCTCGCCCGCGACCGCGAGCCGCGCCGACGTGTCGATCCGCCGCATCGCCGGCGACAGGGACTTCCGCCGCGGGCCCCCTGCCGCTGGCGCCTTCCACCCCGTCAAGTGCTCGTAGCGGTCCTGCGCGAATGCGTGGCGCAGACCGTGCATCCGAGCCAGGCCCGCCGCCTTAGTCTGCTTCTCGTAGACCTTCCGCTGCGCGACGTAGTTGCGCCCCGGGGCGATCATCGCCCCGCCGCCGACCAGTCGGCGCGCGTCGTCGAGCACCCCCCGCTGGCCCTCGTGCCAGATCGGAATCTCGCGCGCTCGACCGCCCTTCGTCGTCGAGGCCTTCAGCACGATCCGGTCGCCGCGGTCCGAGTACGCCGGCCGGAACTTGATCGCCTCCTCGCGCCGCAGACCGAACGCGGCCTGCAGCCTGAGCGCCATCCTGACGTACGCGTCCTTCACCGCGGCCAGCCTCTCCGCCTCCAGGCGCCGGCTCCGGTCCTCGTTCGTGACGTAGCGCCGGTTCCCGATCCCGTGCTCCGCGTTGGAGCCGACCACGCCCGGACGTCCCACCGCGGCCGCCCACCAGCGCAGCGCCGCCATCCGATTCTTGATGGTGCCGACGGATAGCCCGGCCGCCTTCCACTCCCGCACCAGCGCGTTGACGTGCTTGCGGCGCAGCCCCGTCGCGCGCAGCCGCCGGAAACCGAGCTCGTGCAGCAGGTTCGCCGCCTGCGCGAGCACGTAGGAACGGTCTCGCTGCGTGGCGTACCGCCGTTTCGGCTGGTCGTCCTGCAGCCGCTTCAGGTCGTAGTTCAACTGCCGCATGCGACGCCCCGCGTCGGTTGCGCCACCCGCGGGCAGGCCGGCCAAGCGGTGCGGGGTCCGCCCGGTCTGTTCGCCGCCGCTACTCAGGCGGGCGCGGTCCCAAGGTCCCGCGGCATTCCTCCGCGGGCGCGTCCTCCCTGGCAGCGCAACCTATGCTTGTGGCCGCGACGCCGTCAACGACCGTGTTCTTATCGCTAGACTAAATCGCCGCACCCAGCACGGTGGCCATCCTGCGACTGCACATGTGCCCCTGCGCCAACCGAGCGGATGTCCAGGCCCTTGCGGCCGGCTGGTTCATTGGTGTCGCATTTCCCGACACGAACGTTGCGGCTTGGCGACCCGAGCTGTCGCGGCGACACCAGACCCACGTCGGTGACGTGAATCTCCCTTTGTGTCGTCACAATCACACGCTTCGCCGGATCTCCAGCCCAGCCGTCCTCCCCTAAGATTGCCGCCCGTTTGACGCCGCAGCCCGTCGCGGCACGACATGCAGGAATCTACCAGTTCGCCGTTTAGACCTGCGCCCGGCTTCGCCAGCGACAGCACGTCGGCTACCGTGCTCCAAATCCCGACGACGGCGGACTCGACGGCGGAGACCAGCATGCCCACCCGATTGAAGAACGTGTCCACCCGGGTTGAACAACGTCCCCACCGCGACGCGGACCGGCCGTCCCAACCCCGATCGCAACTTCGGCTACTCCCAGGGCAGTTCGGTCTCTTCGCCCCACAGGTGTTTGGAGAACCAATAATAGTTCTGCCATTGCGCGGCAAGCCTCTCCCGGGGTTTGCCGAGCATGTGGCCCGCTTCATCGAAGACGTACAAGCGCACGTCGACGTTGCCCATGTGCTTGAGCGTGCGGAACAGCAGCGACGCTTCTGCAAAAGGCACGCGCGCATCGTTCCTGCCATGCTGGATCAGCGTTGGCGTCCTTGCGTCCTGCATCAGGTGTATCGGAGACATGTAGTGGTAGAGTTCCGGATCTTCCCACGGCCAGGCACCATGTCCCGCCTTTGCGGCGACATAGGTATCCGATGTCGCGAACCCAACAATCGAATGCGTCGGGCCCGCCCCGATTGAAATCGCCTTGTACTTATCGCTGGTGCCGAGCAGGAACGCGGATACGTAACCGCCGTGACTCCAGCCGCATACGCCCACGCGCTCAGGGTCTGCGATGCCCTTGCTTACAAGATGGTCCACCCCGGCATCGACATCTTTTGCCAGCGGCAGTCCGCCGGCGCGGTATGTGCGCGAGCGGAACCGCTCGCCGTAGCCGTTCGAGCCACGGTAGTTCGGGTTGAGGATCAGGGCACCCTTGTCCAGCCATTGCTCGATAGGGTATTCCCAGTTGTGCAACCGTCGCGGCTTGTCGGCAACAACCGGCCCACCGTGGAGCTGAACGATGAGCGGATGCCGTTTGTTGGGGTCGAACGACGCCGGCTTGTAAAGAACGCCCTCGACCTCGACGCCATCGAAACTCTCCCACCGGATGATTTCCGTCGCGTATCCCGCCCAATCCGCCATCCAGGCATCGGTGATGCCGGTCAGCTTCACGGGCTCATGATCCGAAGCTGCAACGCGATAAATCTCGTTGACGGTCGCACCGTCATGGCCGGCATAGGCGAGCGCACCGCCGTCGGGCGTGGCCGAGACCGAGGCATCTATCGCGTTTGGGGTCGTCACCACCGCTTCGATTTCCCGAGTCTCGGGGTCCAGCCGATAGATGTGTTGCGTCGTGCGGACGTTTCCCACGAAGCGTACGCCTTGCTCGGTATAGTCGATCAGGACAATGTGCTCGTCCCAATCCTCGGTCAGGACTTCGGGCTCGCCTCCTTCCGCAGGAACACGCGCCAATTCATGATTCGACGTAAATGGACTCGGGCCATCCGGTTTGGGAGCGGCGTCCAGAACGTAGAAGGTCACCCATTCGCCGTCGGAGGAATAGACCGCCCCGCCCTGAAAACCAGGGCCGGCCACAAGCGGACGAATCTCGCCGGTCGCAAGGTCCACAATCGAAATGTCCGCGCTGAACATCGAGGCCATGTCTGGGGCCGGGACATGTGTGAACACGATTTCACCGCCGTCGGGCGAGAATGCAAAATTGGCGCCGAGAAAACTGCGGACGACGAAATCGTGGCCGCCGGTCAGCGACCGCAATGCCGGGGAGCCGCGCCTGATGCCGCCTTCCGACGCTCGTGCCGCCTCCACGTCGAGCAACCACAGGCGGGGCCGAATGGTATCGACCTCTTCATGCGTGAACTTGCCCCACCGCGCTGCGCGCATCATGTGCGCCGGCGGGTCGGGAATGATGATTCCCATGGTTTTTCCGTCGGGCGACCAGGCGTAGTCCATGACGCCGCCCATGAATGCGGTCAACTGGATCGACTCGCCGCCGTCCGCAGGGACCAGGTGAATCTGCGACCCTCCAGTGATATAGGCGAGCCAGCGGCTGTCAGGCGACCACCTGGGTCTCGACGAACTGTCGCCTTGCGCATCGGTCAGCGCCCGGGATGAGGCATTGTTGTCGACAATATGAATCTCCGTGTCGAAACGATTGTCGCTCCAGTCGCTGGTTCGAAGCGTGTAGGCCACGGCGGAACCGTCCGGCGCAATGACGGGGCTGCGGGCCACCGGAACGGTGAGCACGTCCTTGATGCCCGGCGCGACCGAACCTGCGGTCGCACTGGATGCCACGACCGCCGCAAACGCAAGACAGGCGGCGAAACGCGGGTACTGCGATGTGACCGGATACACGACGATGACCTCCGAAACCGATGCGGACGGCGGAATGAACCGCGACACCATACAATATTTGTATTATAAATCTGACACCAATTGGCAATCTACGCTTGGGTTTCTCCCGCCATACGCGTTCGATGCGTTCGCTGCTGCTGGTCACGGTTGTCGCCGGCATGCCGGGGGCGCCCGGATGCGACCGGCAACCATCGGATGAGTACGATGCCCGCATCGCGGAACCTGGACCGCCTGTTCGCCGCGGTGGCCGAGTTTGAAGAGTTCAGCGGCGGCGTGCTGGTCGCGGCCAAGGGAGAAGTCGTCTACCGTCGCGCATTCGGATCGAGTCACCGGGAATCCGGGACTCCGATGGCAGACGATTCGATATTCGAAATCGCCTCCGTTTCCAAGACATTCACGGCGGTACTGATTCATCAGTTGGCGGAACAAGGGAAACTCGAACTCGACGATAGCGTCAGCAGCTTTTTTCCGGATCTGCCCTATCGGACGGTGACCTTGGAAGGAATGCTGAACCACACGTCGGGCCTGTTCGACGTATATGGGAACTCGGCTCTGCGCAGCGCGTTCTACAGCGACTACGGCACGCCGGGCGTACCGTACAGCAACCCCGACTACCTCGCATATCTCGAGCGGCACAAGCCCCCGTTGCCGGCGGGGCCGGGAGAGCTGGACGCCTACAGCAACACCGCCTATGTGTTGCTCGGCCTGATCATCGAAGAAGTGACGGATCGCCGCTTCGATGAAGTCTTGCAAACCAGGATATTCGATCCCGTCGGCATGCGTGATTCGCTGCTCATCAGCGCGCACGATGACGAAAGGAACCTGCGCGTGATTTCCGGGTACCGGCACGACCCGGTGACGGGCATTCGGCGCGATCCGGACCCCGGAGCGGAACCGGGGATATACGGCATCACGTACGGCGATGACGAGTTGGCGTCGACCCTCGACGACCTGCTGGCATATGACCGCGCGCTCAGGCAGGGCCATTTGTTGCCGGCGGACCGGCTGGAGCAAATGCGGCAGGCGGCGCGTCTCGCCGACGGTACTGCCGCCAGGTACGGTTCAGGCTTTCGGGTGGAGTTCAGGAACGGCAGGCGGTACGTTCGCCACGACGGCTGCACCGCCGGATTCCGGACCAATGTGAAATTCAGCGCGCGCGACAATGACACGACGGTGATCGTGTTCACGAACATGAAGACGGCCCCAAGCACGATCAACGCCATTCATGCAGCGATCGACAACATTCTCGCGGGCTTGGCATACGAGTTGCCGCGGCAGTCCGTAGTGTTCCCCCTCGCAGCGGCGATCGAAGAACACGGGGCGAGCTCTGCGGCAGCCGCATTCGAGCGGCTGAGCGAGTCCGGACGGTACATCGTGGACCGTGACCACATGCAACGGCTGCGCGGGCGCTACGCTGCTCTCGGCCAAGCCCAGGCGGCACGGGCCATCAACGCATTGATGTGGACAGAGAGATCCCGCGAACAAGGCCGAGCACAGAAGACGAGCCGTCTCCCTGATATGAAGCCCGATAGGTGATCGAGTGAACCGAAATCAACCACAACAACCGAGCCTTTGATGCGCGGCCGGATGCGCAAGCGTTCGCTGGCCGGGCGATGCCCCGGGCGGGGGAACGGGCGGTGACCGGACGCCAGGACACCCCGCCGGGCGATCAGGATCAGGGGGTTGTCGGTCTGACGCCGCTTGCCCGCCAGCTCGCGGACGGTTCCGTGACCAGCCGCCAACTCGTGGAGGCGTGCCTGGCGCGAATCACCGATCCCGCGGGCGAAGGGTCCCGTACGTTCACGTTGACAAACGGCGCGGCCCTTGAGACGGCGGACAGGATGGACGCCCTGCGCAAGGCCGGGCAGCCGCCCTCGCCGTTCGCCGGCATCCCGATTTCCGTCAAGGACCTTTTCGATGTTCGTGGCGAATGCACGCTCGCCGGGTCCACCGTGCTCGGCGACAATCCGCCGGCCTCCCGGGACGCGCCCGTCATCGCCAGGCTCCGGGCCGCCGGATTCGTGTTTATCGGGCGGACCAACATGACCGAGTTCGCGTTCTCCGGGCTCGGTCTCAATCCGCACCATGGAACGCCCCGCAACCCATACGACCGGGTCAATGGCAGGATTCCCGGCGGTTCGTCATCGGGCGCCGCCGTCTCGGTAACCGATGCGATGGCGGCGGCCGGGCTCGGCACCGACACCGGCGGCTCGTGCCGCACTCCCGCCGCCATGTGCGGTGCCGTCGGGTTCAAGCCGACTGCGCGGCGGATATCGCGAAGCGGCGTGTATCCGCTGTCGTTCAGCCTGGACTCGGTCGGTTCGCTGGCCAATTCCGTTGCCTGTTGCGCGGCGATCGACTCGGTCATCGCGGATTGTCAACCAGCGCCGGATCTGCCCGGCAGGACACCCGGATCGATGCGCCTTGGCGTCCTTCGCAACCAGGTTCTCGACGACATCGACGACAAGGTCGCCAGAGCATTCGAACGAGCCCTGTCGACGCTATCTGCAAGCGGTGCGTCCGTGTCCGACGTGCAAATTGTCGAACTTGACGACCTTCCCGCCATCAACGCCAAGGGCGGGCTGGCATCCGCGGAGGCATTCGCCTGGCACCGGCCCATGCTCGCGGCCCATGGTGAGGAATACGATCAACGGGTGCGGATGCGCATCGAGAAGGGCGCTCGCCAGAGCGCCGCCGACTACATCGACCTGCTTCACCACCGCCAGCGCCTGATCGGCGCGGCAAATACCGCCACCCGGGAACTCGACGCGGTGATCTACCCCACCGTGCCATTCGTCGCACCTGCCATCGAGGCGCTGGCGAAAGATACGGATTACGTGCGCATCAACACGCTGGCGTTGCGCAATACGAGCATCACGAACTTTCTCGACCGCTGCGCCGTATCCATCCCCATTCACGAACAGGACGATGCGCCGGTGGGTTTGAACCTGATGGGCGCGACCCTGAGCGACCGCGACCTGCTGGCGGTGGCAAACGGTATCGAATCGCTACTCGCGGCCGCCGGTTGACCCGGCCAGGTCGCCGGCGGGGCACGATGCCCTTCGATCAGGTTTCTTCATCGAATGTCAGCCCGGTTTCGCCCCGCTCCATTGGACGTCCGACTACCCTCGTTGAACAGGTCCCGGGCCGCCCGCCGCTGCTCGGCATCGAGACCGGGATGGTCATCTTTTCGGTCGGGTCAATTCGTGCCGAGTAGAGCTTGCATCCTCATTCCCCGATAAATAATATAAATAATAATAATAAGTCTATCGACCGATCTAGGACGAGTAGAAAGGGGGAGGCCCGAATGTCTCGATTGCTACTTGATCGCTGTGCGAGAACTGCCGCAGCCATGCTGTTGATTGCTCCGGCTGCGGGCGTGTTCGCACAGGATTCACCCGATGATGCGTCCGCACAAGCGCCATCCGTTGATGCATCCGCGCGTATCGAGGAAATCATTGTCACGGCTGCCAAGCGTGAGTCCTCGATACTGGACCTGTCCATGGGCGTTACCGCACTGACAGGCCAGACGCTCAGCGATATGGGCGCTACCGATATTTCAGGATACATCCGCACCTTGACGGCGGTGACCTGGGAATCCAATGGACCCGGCGCCAGCGAAATCTCGATTCGCGGCGTCAATACGTTCTTTGGCGACAATGCGGCTACCGGCTACTATCTTGACGAGACGCCGATATCCGGCGGTATCTGGAATGCCCAGTTCGGGACCTTCGATGTGGACCGGGTCGAACTGCTGAGAGGACCGCAGGGAACCCTCTACGGTGAGGGTTCGATGGGCGGTACGCTGAGAGTCATCACCAACAAGCCGGACTCGGCTCGATTTGCGTCAGCCGTGGAAGGTACGTTTTCGAACACGGCGAATGGCGGCGCCAACTCCCTGGTCAACGGAATGCTCAACATTCCGCTCTCGGACAATTTCGCGGTCCGTGCCGTTGTACAGGTTCGAGACGATGTCGGATTCATCGACAATATCTTTCGCGATGAGGAGGGCGTAAACAGCTACGAAATGCAGTCAGGGCGCGTTTCGATGCGCTGGGAAGCATCCGACGCCTTGACCGTCACCGGCACGTTCATGACTCACAGCGGCGAAGCCGGCGACGGCGTCAACGATGCGAACGATATGTTTCAGACCGCGAGTTCGACCAATGAGGCGTTCGAGGATGCCTACGACCTGTTCAATCTGCAGATCGACTATTCGGGCGCCCACATGGATTTCATTTCATCGACCAGCCTGTTCGACCGCCAGCTGTACCAGGTCACCCAGATCGACTATCTGGTCAATCTATTGAATGGAGCCCTTGGTGCCCTGCCATTTCCGCTGCCGTACCTGCCGATTCTGGGCGTTTTCTCCGAAAACGATTTCGCGCAGGACATCCTCACCCACGAGATGAGGCTCGTATCCACCCATGGTGGCCCTCTCCAGTGGACCGTCGGTGTTTTCCGCAAGGATTCCGAGCGCGGTACCGGTGGCCCGGGCAACGTGTTGGGCAATGACGCGATGCCTTTGCCGGCGGCACTGGTCGGAATGACCGGCGCCATCTTCGGCAACCCGGGAGCCAGTGCGTTTTTCCAGGACGTCACCAGTACGACCTTTGAGCAATCCGCAGTGTTCGGCGAAGTCACCTACGACTTCTCCCACCAGTGGCAACTGCTGCTGGGTGGACGATACTTCTCGGAAGACCGCAAGACGACATCCACGCAAGGCGGCCTCTTCAATACCATACTGTTCTTCTTCAATACCGGCGGGCCACCGCCGCCCGGGTTGTTCGACACGCCGTTCGAACAGGCGAATTCAGAGAACGTCCTGATACCCAAGGTATCGCTCACCTTTCTGCCCGTTAACAATCATTTGTTCTACGCCACCTATACGCATGGCTTCCGCAGCGGCGGCGACAATGTGTTCGCCAGCCTGATGCAGACGTTTTCGGGCATTCCAGTCCCCGTGTCCTACGACGCGGAGTCGCTGAGGTCCTATGAATTCGGCTGGAAGTCTGTTTTCGCCGATGACCGGGTGCACTTGACCGGCGCCCTTTTCTACAACGATTGGCAGGACATGCAACTCGGGCTCAATCAGGTCATTGCGTTCAATGCAGTCGACAATCTCTTCAGCGCGCATACTGCCGGGGTCGAGCTCGACTTCACGGTCGCGGTCACCCCCGAATTGACGGTCAATCTCCGCGGTTCCGTCATTGAGGCAGAGGCCGATGAGGACGTCACGATGGGATCGTTTACGGGATTGACCACGGGTACGAAACTTTCGAGCGTACCGGAATTGTCTTTCTACGCCGCCGTTCAGTACGTAAGGCCGATTACCGGGAGCCTGTCGGCGATGTTCCGGGCCGATTACACCTATCAGGGTGAGAACCGGCGTAACCTGAGGGACGACACGAATCATCCCGCGCAGAAACTGGCGAATATCCGATTCGGCCTAGAGGCCGAGAATTGGCAGGCCTATGCGTTTGCCGAGAATATCGGCAACAACCTCGCCCGCCAGCTGTTGATCAGTGCCGCCGCCAATGCGGCAGCGTTCCCGCCTCACCTTGTCGCTCCAGGTGACCGGTTTTACCTGAATCAGCCGAGAACCTATGGCGTCACCCTGAGAGCGCGATTCTAGGCGAATCGCAACTCGAAACATGAAGGGCGCGATTCGCCTCTCACTCTTGAGCGACCCACCGTAGCTGGACGCTGAGCGGCCAAGACCATGCGACGGAAAAAGAAATCTCGCACACGGTTTGTTCCGAACCCGGAGCAAACCGCGCTCTGGCCGGACAGATCAGGCAACGCGATCAATGGACTCGGCGAAACCGGCGTCAGGCGACCGACACCGATCATGTGGCACGACTCCGGGATGCTCGAACACGGCGACCTCCAGGACTGGTTCTGGGCACAGGGGGTGAAGGAGCCGGCGCTTGCCGCAAAGCGAGCCGCCCGCCAGAAGGTCATCGATGCCGAATGGGCGCCGATCGCCGATCACAAGGTCGAGCGATCCGCCCTGGACAACGCGCGCCTGATCAAACAACTCGCCCTGGAAGCGAATGCGGACCTGGTCGGAATCGTCAAACCGCGACCCGAGTGGGTGTTCGAAGGCTATACCTTCGAATACGACTGGATCGTGATGCTGGGCGTCGCCATGGAGTACGAGAAACTCGCGACGGCGCCCGAAGTGACTTCGGCGATCGAGGTCGTGGACAAGTACACGAAGGGCTGGGTGGTCGGAAGGCCGGTTTCGGACTGGATACGGTCCCAGGGATATCCGGCGGAGCCGCGCGGCGGCCCACTGGCCGGCCCGATCAACCTTCTGCCCGCGGCCATCGAATGCGGCTTCGGCGAACTCGGCAAGCACGGGTCCCTGATCAATCGGCAGTTCGGGTCTTCATTCCGGCTGGCGGCCGTCTTCACCGACCTGCCGCTGGTCGCCGACGGGCCAGACGAGTTTGCCGCGGACGATTTCTGCGTGGGGTGCCAGGTTTGCACCAACGCGTGCCCGGTGGATGCGATCACGAGTGAAAAGCAGATGGTTCGCGGCGAACACAAGTGGTACGTCGACTTTGACAAGTGCTTCCCGTACTTCGCGGAGACCAATGGTTGCGGCATCTGTATTGCCGTTTGCCCGTGGTCGGCCACGGGACGCGCGCCGATTCTGGCGGAGCGCTGGACGAAGCTGCGGGAAAAGCGCAAAGACCGTTCTTCGGCTGGTTCCGAACGCTGATCCAGCTGAACGGTCCATTCATGCAACCGAAAGAGACATGAACAAGCGCCACCTGTGGGTATCGATGCCATTCGCGTTGCTGCTGTTCGCATGCGAGCCAAGCCCGCAAAAAACACCTGATGCCGAAACCACCCGCTACGGCATCGAGGAGTTGATGAGGTCGGTGAGCTATCGCGGATTGTCGTTTTCCGCCGACGGAGAGACCCTTGTCACGAGCAGCGATGCGAACGGAACCGCGAATCTCGTCGCATTCCCCGTCGATGGCGGACAACCGTCTTGGTTGACCGAGTCTGGGGACACGCAACGGTTGATCCGCCATTTTCCCAATGACGATCGCTTGCTGTTCGCGGCGGACAAGGACGGTGACGAGGTATTCCACATTTATCTGCGCGAATCCGACGGCACGATCAGGGACCTGACGCCGGGAGAGGGCAACATTGGCCGCTTTCATGGCTTCGCCCCGGACGGCAAGTCACTGTATTTGGCTGATTCCGGCAAAGACGGTGCTTTCGACATCTACGAGCTGTCCACTAGGACCTACCAGCGCGAACTGATCTTTCACAATGACGAACACTACTACGTCGGCCCTGTAAGCCCCGACCGGCGCTGGCTGGCCCTGATGAAGGTAACGGACAATCGCAGCGCGCACATCGAGCTCCATGGCATCGAATCCGGCGAACATTCAGCCATAACGGTTGTGGACAGCCACGTGTACTCCGTGCCGAGAGCGTTCAGTCCCGACGGCAACCACCTGTACTACACCACCGACAAATGGCATGAGTTCGAATATCTCGCCCGATACGATCTCGAATCCGGCGCGCACGAAGAAGTGCTGAAATTCGACTGGGACATCCAGGGCTTCTATACGGATGCGTCGCTTGCGACCCTCGCATTTGCCGACGACGGCAGCCGTTTCGCCATCGTAGTCAATCGCGATGCCCGCAAGGCCGTCGAAGTGTATGACACGAAGTCGCTGCAGAAGGTCGGTGGAAGCGACATGCCGGACATGTCTGTCGCTTCCTACGCCTTGTCGAAAGATGGAAGTGCGCTCGCGATGGTCGTGACCAACGGCCGGACGCCCGGAGACATCTATGTCAAGGACATCGGCGGCGGTGCGCCGCGCCGATTGGCGGCCTCCCTGAGCGAGCAGGTCGAACCCGATGACCTGGTGGCGGGCGAACTGGTCAGCTTCAGGTCCTGGGACGGATTGACGGTCCCCGGCATCCTGTACAAGCCTCGCGGCGCCACACCGGAAAACAAGGCGCCGGCGATGGTCTGGGTACATGGCGGACCGGGCCAAGAGGAGCGCATCGGGTACAGGCCGCTATTCGTCTACCTGGTCAATCACGGGTTTGTCGTCTTCGGCGTCAACAATCGAGGCACATCAGGCTATGGCAAGATGTTCTATCACCTCGATGATCAGGCTCATGGCAAAGGAGACCTGAAAGACGTTGTCGCCGCGAAGCAGTTTCTGATCGACCAGGGGTATGTGGACCCGGACCGCGTCGGCGTTTTCGGCCACTCCTACGGCGGATTCATGACCCTGGCCGCCTTGACGCAGTATCCCGAGATCTTCGATGCTGGGGTCGACATCTACGGCGTCTCCGACTGGTACGATCTGTTCGCTAATCTGCCGACCTGGTGGACGACGTTCGGCCGCCAGACCGAGGTCGAAATGGGCGACAAGAACGACGAGAGCTATTGGCGAAAGGTCTCGCCGCTCTACCACGCGGACAATATCGTCAGACCTCTAATGGTCATTCAAGGCGCCAACGATCCGCGAGTGAAACAATTCCAGTCGGATCAGATTGTCGAGGCGGTCCGGGCAAACGGCATCCCGGTCGAATACCTGATCTTTCCGGACGAAGGACACGGAATCGAAAAGAAGAAAAACAAGATCCTGGCGTACCGGAAGATGCTGGAGTTTCTGCAAATCCACATGTAAGGCGCCTCACGCGCCGATACGTCTCGGCAGCAAGGGGCTCAAGTGCATGATCAGGTCATAGGCCGATGCACCCGTGGCAGCCGACAGGTCCTCCGGCCGTGAACCATCCCGCCAATCGAATACGGTGGCAACGTCGCCCACGCCGACCGTTTGCTCCGCACCGATTTCGAGCAGCGTATGGCTCGAGGATACGCAGGCGATCGGATAGAGCTGATCCCCGACACGAATTCTTGCCCCCGCCGCAGCGATTCGCGGAACGCCATCCACGTGACCCAAGGGCAGTGTCGCAATCCACACATCGCGGGACGCTCTATAGGCCTGATCGTAGCCGGCGCTCTCGCCTTTTTTCAGTTGCTTCACGTAGGCGACCCTGGCTTTTAGACCGATCGCCGGTCGTAAATCCATGATGCCCGCCGTTCGGAATCTCTCCTCCGGGTAGCATCCGTACAGGGCCATTCCCGGACGCACCATGTCCATGAAGGCGAAGCTCGACTGAAACAGGCCGCGACTCGACGCGGCATGGCTGCGGCCAATGGGAATTCCCCTCTGACGCAACGCGTCGCGCAACGCCACGAAGCGGCGGTATTGCTCTTTTTCGAACGCCACGTCTTCCGTCAAGGTCATCATCATCCCCTGAATGTCGACCGACTTGCGCGCCGCGAGGTCCTCGATCAATGCAAGTGCCTGCCGGTGCGGAACGCCGACCCGACCGATGCCGGTGTCGACGCATACATGAACTGGAATTCTCTTCCCAAGCCTGGCGGACGCTTCTTCAAGTGTCTTGCCGACCGGCGTATATACCATCGGCGTGACGTCTTGTGCCGCCGCCTCCAGGAGATCACGATCGTCGAACGGGCCCATCAGCAATATCGGTTTTGCGATCCCCGCTTCGCGAAGCGCAATAGCCTCCTGCAGCTTGATGACCGCGAGTCCGGCAACGGCAGGTTCCGGCTCCAGTATCCGCGCCATGTTGCGAATGCCCATGCCATAGGCATTGTTCTTGACCACCGCCAGGATGGGACGCCCCTGAACCCGTGATCGTATTTGTCCCAGGTTGTGCCTGACGTGGTCGCCTCTCACTTCGACCCAGGGGTCAAAGAACGCATCTCTCCGGACCTCGGAAGCTGGGCTTGTCCTAGCCGGGACGACGGGGAGCCCTTCAGCCATGGCGCCCGTTCCAAGAAGTGATCGACGTGACTTCCTCGAAGTGCGGTGAGTCATGCATTCATTCGGCCAGTCGATTGTATTTGCGCAGCAGCCGCCGAAGCTCATCGTGCGGGAGCCCATACACGCGAATGTCATCGGCGCCGGTCATGGTCCGGGCCGCCACGAGCGCGTTGACGACGGCTTCCTCGGTCGCTTGCACGGTCGCGGCGAACAGGTCCGTCATCCCGTCGTTGGGGAATACGGTCACCCTCGTCGGACCGGCGCCACGATCTCCGGTCTCGGCGTTGCCCGTGGAAAATGCGATGAAAATGTCACCGGAACCGGCGCGGGCAACTCCGCCGAGACGACCTATGCCCAGCGCGGGCCGTTTCGCAACGCGCCGCAGTTGGTGCGGCAACAGCGGGGCGTCGGTCGCCACGACAACGATGATCGAGCCATCGCCATCGTCCGGGCAACGCCGGTCGACATCGGTCGCGTTCACGCCGCAGGGCAAATAGGCGTCCGCGAGTTCCTGTCCAATCGGCACGCCGGCGATGCGCAGGTGTTCGCGCGCCCCGTAGTTGCATTGCACCAGGACTCCCACCGTGTAGTGCTCACCGCAGGACTCCACCCGCCGGGACGAGGTTCCGATGCCGCCTTTGAACCGGCCGCAGACCATGCCAGTGCCGCCTCCGACAGATCCCTCCCGCACCGGCCCCGTGCGCGCGTTCTCGATCGCCAGGCGTGCATGGCCGGCGGTTACGTGAAAGCCGTTGAGGTCGTTCAATAGACCATCCCACGTCTCCGCCACGACCGGCGCGTGCCATGCCCCGGGCCATTCGTTCTCGACGAGCCACGCGACAACGGCATCCCTTACCGTGCCGACGCTGTGCGTGTTGGTGATCATTACGGGTCCATCCATGACCCCGCGTTCTTCGACCCAGGTCGTACCCGTCATTTCACCGGCCGCGTTCAGCGTGAACCAGCCGGCGAACACCGGCGATGTGGAAGACTTGCCGCGCGGCAGGATAGCGGTGACCCCGGTCCTTACCGGACCCTTTCCCACGACGAGCGGCCCGTTCCCGTAAATCATCGTTGCGTGCCCGACTTCGACGCCGCCCACGTCGGTGATGGCGTTCAGCGGGCCCGGTGTCCCTTCGAACGGCACGCCGAGGTCGCGGGCTCGAGGATCCGCGAAACCGCCATGCGCGGCGAACAGCAGCGGAACAAGCCAGAACATGGCCGTAGGTTTCATCCGGATGGGCTCCTCGACCGGGGGACAGTCGTCGGTTCGCCAATGCAAGCTGCTCTGTCCATGAACCCTGTGTGGTCGCTTTAGCTCAGTTGCCCGACGGCATTCAACTTTATTGTCACATAAGTATTATAATTCTTTCCAGCCGGCCGTCGCCTTTCCCTTTTTTCGCTCGGTCGGCGCGAAGAGTGGAGTATTGACGTTGCAGAGACCCGTTCGCGCATTGCTAGGTGGTTTCACGCTCTTGGCCGGATTCATTGGATCCGGCGCCCTGGCCGACAGCGAATCCACGATCGCGGATTCCGCGCCCCACGTACCGATTTTTTCCTACGACGCGTTGCATCAACCCGTCATGGGCAAAGCAGGCATGGTCGTGACGCAGAACGGCCTTGCAACCGAAGTCGGCGTGGAAATTCTCGAGCGGGGTGGCAACGCGATCGATGCGGCGGTCGCGGTCGGATTCGCGCTCGCCGTTGCCTTGCCGCGCGCTGGCAATATCGGCGGCGGCGGTTTCATGACGGCCTATCTCGCCGGCGATGATCGCGCCACCGTCATCGATTATCGCGAGGTCGCGCCCGCGAACGCTACCCGGGAGACTTTTCTGGACGAGGACGGCAAGGCAAATCCAGACCTGGCCCGATTCGGACATCTCGCGGTGGCCGTGCCCGGCTCCGTCGCCGGCTTCGCGTTGGCGCACGAGCGCTACGGTTCGCTTCCCTGGGCAACCCTCCTGGACCCGGCCATTCGCCTCGCCGAGAAAGGCTTCCCCGTGACGCCCTTTCTCGCCGACGCGCTGCTCAGATACGAAGACTGGCTGCAGGAAGACCCGGCGACGGCCGCTGTCTTTTACCCGGAGGGTCGTCCTCTCGGAGTCGGGGACATTCTCGTGCAGGAGGACCTGGCCTGGACCTTGCGGCAGATTCGCGAGGCGGGCGCCGACGGCTTTTACGATGGGGCCGTCGCGGAGAAGATCGTCGCCGAGATGGAGCGTGGAAATGGACTCATCACCCACGAAGACCTCGCCAACTACCGGGCGCTAGAAACTGAACCGGTCAAGGGCAACTATCGGGGCTACGACATCGTCTCGGTATCACCGCCAAGCAGCGGCGGTATCCACCTCGTGCAAATGCTCAATGTCCTCGAGGAATACCCGCTGCCAGCCATGGGCTACGGCGGAGTGGACAGCATTCACGTGATGGCGGAAACGATGAAGCTTTCCTATGCCGACCGCAGCAAACACATCGCCGACCCGAATTTTGTCGACGTACCGGTCGGTGGCCTGACTTCGAAAGCCTATGCCGACGAGTTGCGGGCCCGTATCGATCCGGGTCGCGCGAGACCATCGGAGGAGATTCGCCCCGGCGACCCCTTGCCTTACGAGAGCTCCGATACGACGCATTTCTCCATCGCCGATGCGATGGGCAATGTGGTTGCGAACACCTATACGCTCAATTACTCCTTCGGCACCGGCCTGATGGTCGATGGCGCCGGCATTTTGCTCAACAACGAAATGGACGATTTTGCGCTCGAACCCGGATTGCCGGACAGCTACGGCCTGCTTGCGGCGCAGACAAGCTTCGTCGAGGGCGGCAAGCGGCCTGTGAGCTCGATGAGTCCGACCATCGTGTTTCAGGGCGGCAAGCCCTTTCTCGTTGTCGGTACTCCCGGCGGAAGCCACATCATCACGGCGGTGCTGCAGACGATCGTCAACGTGGTCGACCATGGGCTCAACATCGCAGAAGCGATTCACCGCCCACGTTTTCACCACCAATGGCAGCCGGACCGGCTGCAGATGGAAGCCGGGTTCAGCCCGGACACCGTCGAGCTGCTGACCGGGCGCGGTCACGAGGTCGAGTTGCTCGACTGGGCATCGTGCAGCGTGCAGGCGATCATGCTCAAGAACGACCTTTTCTTCGGTGCGGCCGACCCGCGCCGGCCCGATGCGCGCGCCGGCGGCGTAAATCGTGCGCTTCCCAACTCGACGAGCGATAAAGCGGAGGAAAGAAAATGACGAAACTCGCACCAAGCATGCTCGCGATCACCGTTTTCCTGCTGGCCCCGCCGGTCTGCGCGGCGGACCTGGAGCCCGTGCCTTTTCAGCAATTCGAGCTGAACAACGGGCTCAAGGTCATTGTCAGCGAGGATCGAACGGTGCCCCTGGTCGCGGTTGTCGTCCTCTATCACGTCGGTTCCCGCCACGAGGAGTCCGGCCAGTCCGGCTTTGCGCACCTTTTCGAGCACCTCATGTTTCAAGGTTCGGAGAATTTCCAGGGCGAGTATTTCGAACCTCTGCGCGAAGTGGGCGCCAGCAACGTCAACGGCTTCACCACAAAGGACTTTACTGCCTATCATCAGATCGTTCCGACGTCAGGTCTCGAGACAGCGCTCTGGATGGAGTCGGACCGCATGGGTCACCTGACCGGCGCCATTACACAGGAACTGCTCGATGAACAGCGGGGCGTCGTCCGAAACGAAAAACTCGGCGTGGACAGCGCGCCGCTCGGGACGCTGGAGGGCCGGGCCATGCGCGCGCTGGTGCCGGCGAGCCATCCGTACAGTTGGGGCACACTCGGCAGCATGCGGGATCTGGCGGCGGCCGATCTTGACCAGGTGCACAGCTGGTTCAACAGATACTATGGCGCGGCCAACGCATCCATCGTCATCGTCGGTGACGTGACGGCGGAGAACGCGCGCGCCCTTGTCGAAAAGTACTTCGGCGACATACGTCCCGGTCCGCCGATCGCCAGCCTGGGCGCCTGGATTGCCTCGCCGGAGCGCACAATCCGCGACCACGCGTTCGATCACGTGCAACAGCCCGTCATCGCCCGTTGGTGGATCGTGCCGGCCTGGGCGTCGCAAGAGTCCGCATTGTTCGAACTGGCACGGGAAATATTGGCCCAAGGCAAGAATTCCCGGCTCAACGCGGAGTTGATCGAACGCCGCAAGCTCGCCACCAGCGCTGAAGTGACGCACCGGGGGCGCGAACTGTTGAGTGAATTCAGGCTTCAAGTCACGGCGGCCCCCGGCGTCGAAGCCGATGAACTCTCCGCCGCGCTCGACGAGACACTGGCGGCATTCTTCGCGGACGGGCCCACGCCCCGGGAACTCGAGCGCGCCAAAGCCCGCCTCGGCGTCGCCATTGTCAACGGGCGCGAAGACCTGTTGGATCGGAGCCTGGAACTCGCGCAAGGGCAAGTGCTGGCCCGCGATCCAGCGCGCGTCTCCAAGCGGCACAACTGGGCGCAATCCGCCACGGTCGGGGATATTCGGGAGGTGGTCCAACGGTGGCTGGACGCCCCTCACTACCAACTGACGGCGACGCCCTTTCCGAGCTACCAGGCGAGTGGAACGGGGGTCGATCGAAGCAGTTTGCCTGCGGTGCGGCCAACGACCGAACTCGATTTCCCCGCACCGCAGACGTTCACCTTGACGAATGGGATCGAGGTGGTTCTTGTCGAACGCCCGGCTGTGCCCCTTTTCAGAATCGGGGCTCAGTTTGACGGTGGCGCGGCAAGCGGGGGGCCTGAGTCGCCTGGCCTCGCCGGATTCACCCTGGACATGCTCGATGAAGGCAGTGACGTGATGTCCGCCGAGGACATCGCCGATGCAATCGGTCAACTCGGCGGAACGCTCGCAACCGCCGTAAACGACGATGCCGTATCCGTCGATCTGACGGTTTTGAGTGGCAATACCGAACCTGCGGTGGCGCTTTTCGCCGACATGGTTCGAAATCCATCGTTTCGCGAAGACGATATCGCCCGCGTTCGGGGCCTGAGGCTGGGCCAGCTTGCCGTGGCCAAGGCGGATCAGATCGAGAGCCTACGCTATTACTTGCCGGTAGTGTTCTACGGCAGGGACCATCCGTACGGGCAAAAACTGCTAGGCCTTGGGACTGCGGGCGCAATCGAATCCATCGAACGGGAACAGCTTGTTTCCTATCACGCCCAGTGGATCACGCCAACCAACGTGACGCTCTTTGTTGTCGGCGATGCCAGCCGCGATGGCGTTGAACCGCTCCTCGAAGACGCGTTCGGTTCATGGAACGCAACCGGTGTTGCGAGCACGCACTCCGACGCTCGAACTCCGCCGACCGCACCGGGCGTAGTCCTCGTGGACATGCCCCACGCTTCGCAGACGGTGATTGTGGCCGGACGGGTATTGGGTGATTTGCCCATAGAGGAACACCCTTCGCTGTTTGTCTTCAACGACCTGATTTCCGGCCAGTTCATGTCGCGCCTGAATCTCAACCTCCGCGAAGAAAAGGGATGGAGCTACGGTTGTAGAAGCATGGTTATGCCTGCGCGGGGCAGCAGCCTGTGGTTTGTGTTCACGGCAGTGCAGTCGGACAAATCGGTCCAATCGATAGAGGAGATAGTCAAGGAGCTCGGCGAAGCGCTAACGACCAGGCCGATAACAGGAGCCGAGGTTGCCACGTCGAGGGATACCTGGAGCGCACAGGTGCTTTCGCGGCTGCAGAATTCCCGCAACCTGTTGGACGACCTGCTCGAGAACCGCAGGCTCGGCCGCGACGACCGGTACAATCAGTGGTTCGCCGACCGGATCGGCACGCTGACGCGGGAGCAGGTGCAGGGCACCGCCGCAAGAGTTCTCGCGCGCAACGAACTCTCGTGGTTGATTGTCGGCGATCTTCAATCCATAGAGACCGAAATTCGTGAACTGGATCTTGGTCCGATCGAGGTCTGGCCGAGCCTGGAACATGGATTGCAGAACTGAAGCGCCAGAACGCGCGTGACACGACACTACGGGTGCACAACCGCGAGGTTTAGAGGAAGCAACGTGCCGGGGGCGCAAATCCCGAGCTACGAAACGATACTCGAGTACGTCGAGCACCATGCGCATGACTCGCCGGAAAACGAGGCAGTGGTGCTTGGTGATGCCCGCATCAGCTATCGAGAGCTCGACGCGCGTATAGGGCAGTGGGCCGCGAGCCTGCGCGTTGCGGGCGTTAAAAGAGGCGACCGCGTAGCGCTCTGTGGCCGAAACGGACCTGATTCCGCCATTGTGCTGCTCGCCTGCGGAAAGATCGGAGCAATCTTTGTGGGCCTCGATCCGGATATGGGTCCCAAGACCCTCGCACGCCGGATTGAGGACACGGACCCGGTGGTGTTTGTTCTGCCGGATACACCGACCAACCAGATCGATCCGTTCACGAGACGCAACGGCAGTCCTTGTGAGGTCATTGCCGGCGCCACCGTCGATACGGGCACTGGGGACTGTCACGTCACGACGCTGAGCACTTTCATCGCTCGCGGCAGGTCGTACGAACGTTCAGGTCGCGAGAGCAACCGCCCGCCCGATCCCGACGCACCGTTCACCATTGTTTACACATCCGGTTCTACTGGAGAACCGAGAGGAGCGCTACTTTCGCAACGAAACTTCGTCTCGGCCATGCGCGCGTTTCGGCGCGCGTACCGCCGGCGCGACGAGTTGCTGGAGGGACTGCGTGTCTACAATCCGCTGCCGATCAGCAACAACGGCGGACAGTCCGATTTGCTTTGCATTCCATTGATGTTGGGGGGCACGGTTGTATTCGACGAAAGAGTGGACGTGGCACGGTGGATACGCCTGATCGAGTCGGAAAAGCTGACTTTGCTCTACGCAACCCCGATGATTCATCAACTTCGATTCATGCATCCGGATTTCCGCAAGGCCGATGCGTCCAGCGCGACATCGATGGCGTGGACAGGAGAGGTCGCACCCCATGCATTGATCCGCCACATGCTGGCGACCGGCGCCTATGTCTGGGGCTCATATGGCGCGACCGAGGCCGGAACGCTGGTGTCCGTCACGACGCCCGAGACAGACACGGGATTGCTCGCCGAAACGCTTGGCGTCATGCCTCCCGACTACGAGTACCGGATAGTCGACGAGGCAGGCATCGACCTGGCGGCAGGCAATGTCGGAGAGCTTTGGCTGCGCGGTCCGGGAGTATTTCTGGGCTACTGGAATGGTCCCGAAATGACTCGGAGAGTCATGAGCAGCGAGGGTTGGTATCGAACCGGTGACCTCGTGCGATTGGCCGAAGACGGCAACTTGTCCATGGAGGGCCGGACCGACGAACGGTTCTCGCTGGGCGCGTCACGAGTCCCGGTGGAAGACGTGCTGGCGGACCATCCTCTGGTCGCCATGGCCGCGGTCGTTGGCACCGGTACAGCGCATGTCGTTGCGCAAGTCGGTGCGGGCCTCGACCGGCAGGAGTTGCGTCGACATTGCCTGAATCGTTTGCCTCGGAGCCTGGTGCCGCACGAATTCGTGTTTCAAGCGGCGCTTCCCCTACTGCCCACCGGGAAGATCGACCGACAGGCACTTGTTGAAAGATAGCGCGAAGAAAGTAAAGTCTACTCTGGGGCAGAGACGGCGAACGACCTCAATCTCCTTGAAGGAAAGCGCGTATGGCAAGACTACGGGCGGGAACCACGCTGACACGCAGTATTGTCGAACACCTCGGTAGCGTGATCGTGGCCGGCAAATACGACGATCAAGCCGGGTTTCCGACCGAAGCGGAGTTGTGCAAGACCTATGACGCGAGCCGAAGCGTCGTTCGGGAAGCCGTAAAGATGCTCACGGCCAGAGGACTCCTGAGCGCGCGCCCGCGTCAGGGGACCCGCGTTGAGCCTGAAGAGAATTGGGCGATCTTCGATGAAGACGTCGTGCGCTGGTTTCTGAGGAGCCGCTCGTCTCCCGACGTATTTCGCGAAATCACTGAAATTCGGATTGCCAATGAATCCGCCGCGGCCGCCATGGCTGCCGCAGGGCAGGATTCGGATGCCATCGAAGACCTGCGGGCCGCGCTCGATCGGATGGAACGGGCCGCCGATGGGCAGGAAGACCCGGTGGAGGCCGATGTCGCCTTTCATACGGCACTGTGTCGCGCGTCGGGCAACCGGTTTTTTGCGCGTTTCGGATACTACGACGCCATTCTCATCGAGCACTGTGCGCCCGGGAATCCTGGATGGACCGGCTCGCGAGGCAGAAATCTCGAGGACCATCGAGCCATCTTTGACGCGATTGTTGCCGGTGATCCCGAAAAAGCACGCGCGGCCAGTCGGGCGCAATTGACCGCCGGGCTAGAACGCATCACCCGAACGGAGCGGCAGAGATCCCCGCACACAGCCAAGGCTCGATGACGGATGCGCATCGGATCGGGCAGACGCCAGGATCCGGAATCGGCAATACGTTAGCGTTCTCCCGAGTTCTCGACGATCAGTTGCACAAGGTCTTCCAGCGGTGCGCGCATCGCCGCTCGGTTGGTGGCGCTGTCAGCATTGATCTGCATGGCCGCCGCGATCCTGTAGTCGGGATAGTAGGACATGCGGGACACGTAACCGAACATCCAGCCGCCGTGTCCGTACCTGGTGCCCAAAGGCGTTTGATCGATGTATACCCCCAGGCCGTATTGCCCTTCTTCATCCCGATCGACGCCTTCCAGTAGCGCTTCGAGGTAGGGTCCAGCCATGGCAGACCCCTCATACAGCAATTTTGCCCAGCGGGCGAGGTCCACGGAATTGGTGATCAGGCCGCCGCCGGTCCACTCCATGTCTGGCCGGAACAACATCATGCCGGCCGTAGCCGCTTTCATCCCGGCCAATCCAAAAGGATTGTCATCGCTGATGTAGCCTGCGGCCAGACCAGGAAACTCAAGCCCGATGGCTGGATCAGTCTTGTCCAACCGCAACGGTTCGAGAAAGCGCGACTTGAGTTCGTCGTAGTAGGACCGACCGGCCGCCTGTTCGATCGCCAGGCCGGCCAGTATGTAATTGATATCGGAGTAGAGGAACCCCTGCCCGGGGGCAAAAGCGTTTGGTTTGTCCAGTCGAAAGCCGACAAGCTGGCGTGGACTGAAATAGATATTGGGGTTTTTCTCGACATCCTCGAACAGGGGGCCGATGGCCGAGAGAAAATCGTCGTCGCCCAGGTAGTCAGGCAAGCCGGAACTATGTGTCAACAGCATGCGCACGGTGAATTGATCGGCACCTTCCAGGCGCTCGAACCAGTCTTCGTCGCCCAGCCACCTCGAAATTCTGTCGTCAAGACTCAGCTTGCCGTCATTGGCCAGGGCAAGAACAACGGCGGCAACGAAACTCTTGCCGACACTCCCGGAATGGAGCCGCGACTCCGGACGCATGGGAATCTCACTCTCCACGTCATCGAATCCGCTGGCGAAAGACAGCACGCTGTTGTCTGGGAGCACAAAAGCGGCCGTGACCCCGGGGTAGCCGTTGTCCTTGCGAACCGCGTCAAGCGCGGCCTGGATCTTGCTACCCAGTGCCTGGTGCACGGTGGCCTGCCCGGCGCCGCAGGCGAATCCGGCGCAACCAAGCAGAGAAATGAGAAAAGCGAATCGTCTTGTTTTCGCCTCCAACGGCCTTCCGATTCTTGGTGTTCTCAATCTGGCAGACTGTTGAAAATGCCCGATTCGGCGACTATAACGTATCGCGTGGCCCATCGGACAAATCAGCGCTGCGACAGACCTGCCGCCAGCGCACCCCCCGCGGGCGACTCGTGCCGGAAATGCTTCCAGAATCTGTTGAGCATGGTCACATGATTCGAATTTCTGAACCGACGTTGCTTCTCGACAAACGGAAGTGCTTGCGCAATATCGAGCGTATGGCGGCCAAGGCTGATGCCAGCCAGGTTCGATTCCGGCCGCATTTCAAGACGCACCAATCCCTTGCGATCGGAGAATGGTTCAAGCGGTTTGGCGTAACGGCCATCACCGTATCCTCCGTGAAGATGGCCCACTACTTCAGCGAGGCCTGGGACGACATCACTATTGCTTTTCCCTTCAACATTCTTGAAATTGAGCGCATCAATCGTATTCGGGAAAGTTGCCGGCTCAATCTCTGCGTGGAGTCCAGCGAAACTGCCAGTTTCCTCGAGAACAATCTCCAGCGTCCTGTTGGCGTCTATATCAAGGTTGACGTGGGTTTCCATCGGACGGGGCTGCATCCCGATGACGCGCGCATCGATGCCATAGCTGAAAGTCTAAGGGACTGTAAACGCATTGATTTTATGGGTTTTCTGGGTCACGCCGGCCATAGCTACACGGCCGGATCCGAAGCGGAGATTGCGGCCATAGACCGTCAGGCGCGAGACATGATGGCGATGCTTCAGGCGCGATTCCTCCAGAGGTTCGGTGCGCTGGAGATCTCTCTGGGTGACACCCCTACCTGCAGTATCGCGGAAGATTTCAACGGCGTTACGGAAATGCGTCCCGGCAACTTCGTCTTCTACGACCTGATGCAGTATCAACTGGGTAGCTGCGCGTTGGAGGATATTGCCGTGGTCCTTGCGTGCCCGGTGGTCGCCAGGCACAGCGGCAAGCTGGTAATTCATGGCGGGGGTGTGCACTTGTCCAAGGATTACTTGAGAACAGAGGCTGGCGACGACTGTTTCGGCCGGATCGCCGAAACGCGGGATTCCGGCTGGGAGGGCATTGTTGAGAGCTTGAACGTATCAGCCGTAACCCAGGAGCACGGAATAGTTTCCGGCCCTGATGAACTATTGGACGAGTACGACATTGGAAGTGTTTTGCTGGTGTTGCCCGTTCACAGTTGTATGACTGCGCATGAAATGAAGTGCTATCGAACTCTGGATGGAGAACAGCTGCTTCATCTGGAGGCCGAGTACCCGCGAAGGGCCATTCAATCAATTGGCCCACACATTGATTAGCCGGCACCGAAGAAAAGGGCGATCACCAGGCAGACCCGGGACAATGGCAATGGCATTATCAGGTTCAGGAATGAAACCAACTACAGGACTGCGGGGCCAGGTCACAATGAAATCCGTGACCATTGGCAAATGCCTTTCTGCCGTTGTCGTTGTTGCCGCTGCTTGTGTTGCTGGTTGTGATTCGGGTGACGAATTGCCAAACGGCAAGGAGTTGTCCGGCGAACAAGCGGCAACCAGCCAAGTGAAGAGCTATCCGATCAGCGATCTGATGGACTCTGTGTCCTACAGGGGGCTGTCTTTTTCTCCCGATGGAAACACCTTGATTGCCAGCAGCGATGCGAGCGGCATTTTCAACGTGACTGCGTTGCCTGTCGCGGGCGGCGAGCCGGCTCCCCTGACGGCCTCCACCACTGAATCCAATTTCGTCGTCAGCTATTTTCCCAACGACGAGCGCATATTGTTTCGCTCCGATCGTGGAGGCGACGAGCGCTTCCATCTATATGTTCGCGAACTGGACGGTACGGTTGCCAAGCTGACCGAGGACCACGGAGCGGTGACTGAATTTCACGGTTGGTCCGACGATGGCAAGTCATTCTACCTGCGGGAAAACTCCCGCAATGAACGCCACCTGGACCTCTACGAAGTATCTGTCGAAACCTACCAGCGCCAGTTGATCTACCAGAATGACGGCTTGTATGTGCTGGGCCCGGTGAGCCCCGACCGGCGCTATCTGGCGCTGAACAAGTGGACGGACAACCGCAGTCACCATATCGAACTCCTTGACTTCAAAACCGGTCGAACCCGACCGCTCACACCGGTTGGCCTCAATGTTCACAGTACCGCCTACGCCTTCGCCCCGGATGGAGATCATCTCTACTACACCACGGACAAATGGCACGAGTTCCAGTACTTGGCGCGCTACGAACTGGCCACGGGCAAGCACGAAGAGGTGTTGAAATATGACTGGGATATCCGTGGCAGATCCACCACGAACCCCTACGAAATACCGGCGGTCAAGTTCTCCAGGGACGGCAAGCGGTTGATCGTGATAGTCAACGAGAATGCGCGCCGGGTGTTGCACGTCTTCGATACCGAAACCATGGCGCGAGTGGCCGGCAGCGAAACGCCGGAAGGCTCGGTCGGTTCATATGTCCTGTCCAATGACGGCACCAAACTGGCGATGATCGCAAGCAGCGGCCAGATGCCGGGCGATGTTTTCCTGCTCGATCTGAACACTGGCGAATCCCATTCGGTGGCCGGATCGCTGAGCGGCAGCATCGATCCGAGGGACCTTGTGCTTGGCGAAGTGGTTCGTTTCACGTCCTTCGACGGCCTGAGCATTCCGGGGGTTCTGTTCAAGCCCCACCATGCCGGCGTCAACAACAGACTGCCGGCCCTGGTTTATGTGCATGGCGGCCCGGGCGGCGAAACGCAGGTGAACTACGAACCGTGGATCCAGTACATCGTGAATCGGGGCTATGTCGTGTATGGCGTGAACAACCGCGGCAGCAATGGCTCCGGGAAGACCTTCTGGCACCTCGACGACCAGGATCACGGCAACAGGGACCTCAAGGACGTTGTGGCGGCAAAAGAATTTCTGGCCGGCCAGGACTATGTGGATTCGGACCGGATCGGTGTATTAGGCGCCTCCTATGGCGGCTACATGGTGTTGGCGGCGATGATCGACTATCCGGACGTGTTTGACGTTGGTGTCGACATTTTTGGCGTCACCAACTGGTCGCGCACCTTCAAGGCGCGTCCGCCCTGGTGGGATGCCCACTGGGTACTAATGCACACACTCATGGGGGACCTTGACGACGAAGCCTACTGGCGCAAGAAATCTCCCTTGTACAGCGCACACAAGATCAGAAAACCGTTGATGGTTCTGCAGGGGGCGAATGATCCACGGGTTGTGAAGGAGGAGTCCGACGAAATCGTGGAGGCGGTTCGAGCAAACGGCGTGCCTGTTGAATATGTGCTGTTTGACGACGAAGGCCATGGATTCAACAAGAAGAAAAATGCCGTTGTGGCCTACGAGTCCATCGTTGATTTTCTGGACAGGCATCTCAGACAGAAAGGAAAAGAATGACCAGACGCCCGCACACACGTGCGATACGCCTGGTTAGACAGAGCACGACACACACCAGTAGCGTACGCAACTTCCGCGCTGCGGAATCAGCGCGATCACGTTGAAGCGCCCACGATTCCCGTGCGGTCTTAAGGCATTGCCTGCTTGCTTAGCGCCATCGGTGGCGGGTCCTGTCGACCGAAAGGCCTGAGCCTGAAGCGGTGGCTGTACGGTAGCGCCGGCAGCGTGTATTCGAGGCGCGTGAGTGCTCCCCAACTGTCATCTCCGCCAACCCCCATTTGCCTGAAGTCCAGGTTCAGCGTGACCAGGTCGCGCGGCTTTACGTCGCTGCCGTGACGCTGCTCGCCCGGACGATACGCCAGGTCCGAGTTCTCGATCTGCAATGCACTGGCGCTCAGCAGCGGCATACCGACGACCATCAGCCCCGTGCCGTTGCTATCGCTTACGGCCAACCAACGTACATCCGTCTTGTTGCCGGTTTCCTGTGGGCGTACGTATGGGTGGTACTGTTCCCAGACCGTACCTTCGTATACACCGATGGCTGCCGATGTCTTCCGGTCCCAATAATTCTCGTGAGGGCCGCGGCCGAACCAGCGCAAATTGGTGAACTCGCCGGGCAACGTCATGGTCATGCCGAAGCGCGGCAGATCCGGGCTGTCGACGAATCGGTTCAAGAGCTGGTGCTCCACTGTGATGTCGCCGGAGCCATGTACGGTGTAAGTCGTGCGATAGTCGCTTGTCACGCCCGGCAGCGTTGAATCGACCCGCACGCGAACACGATTGGGGTCGATGCGCGCGATCTTCATGCCGGTGATTTCTGCATCGTCTGTCGCGTTGCGCCAGCGTTGCAAACGCTCAGGCATCCTATTGCCGACGTCATTGTCGGTTGGCGCGCGCCAGAAGTTTGCGACAAGCCCGGTGCGAACCAACTCTGTGCCGCGATAGACCAGCGAGACCAGACGGCCAGCTCCCTTGTCGAACAGCGCGCTGAAGTTCTTGCCGGACAGGAAGACGTTGGTTTCCGATTCTTCCAGGGCCAGAGCGTGTGGTGCAATAGTCGGCGGAGTCGACGCCTCTACGGGCAATTTGAATTGCTCCCAGGCAACTTCGTGATCTCTGCCGAGCAACGGTGCGTCGATTCGGCTGCGTGCGCGAATGTTCAGGAAGTACTCGCTGCCCGGTTCGGGCTCGATCACGGGGAGCGGGATCTTGACGGTCTCGTTGAAGCCGGCGGCTGTCGCGAGCATTGGGAGCGTTCCCTCTGCGATCACCGTGCCGTCCGCTTCGACTTGCCAACTGAATTCGAAACCGGACAGGTCGATGAAGTCGTGGCGGTTGGCTATGACGATCGTGCCGCCGGCCAGATCGCCCGGCTCGAAGTGAATCGGCTGATAGACTTTCTTGACCTCCCAGGCGTGCGGATGCGGCAATCGATTGGCGTCGAAAACGCCGTTGGCGCAGAAATTGCCGTCGTTGCGCCCGTGTGGATAGTCACCGCCATAAGCCCAATACGGTGTGCCATCCTCACCATGCTCCAGGAAGACCTGGTCGGAAAAGTCCCAGATGAACCCGCCCTGGAGCGATGTATAGCGATAGAAAAGATCCCAATAGTCTTGCAAGTTCCCTACGCTGTTGCCCATCGCATGCGCGTACTCACTGAAGATCAACGGCCTTTCCGGACTGGTAAGGGCGTACTGCTCGACAAGCTGTGACGACTTGTACATCGGGAAGTAAACATCGCTCGAGTCCGGTAGACCTGAATCGGCGTAAAGTACCGGCCGCGTGCCATCACGTTGCTTGATCCAGTCATACATCCTGCTGAATGTCGGGCCGTTGCCGGCTTCATTGCCTAGTTCCCAACCGATCACCGACGTGTAGTTCTTGTCGCGCTCGACCATGCGTTCGACACGATCCATGTGCCCGAGCTCCCACTCGGGTTTCCAGCCCAGCCTGGCTTGCTCGTCACCGAGCGCCCAAAGGTGCGATTCGATGTTTGCCTGGTCAATGACATACAGGCCGTATTCATCGGCAAGCTCGTACCAGCGGTAGTCATTCGGATAGTGGGCCGTACGAACCGCGTTGATGTTGAATCGCTTCATCAGCTCGATGTCCCGGCGCATCGATTCAAGGGATATGACATGTCCGGTGATCGGATCGTGCTCGTGGCGGTTTATTCCCCGAATCGTGATCGGTACGCCGTTTACCCGAAGCTGACCCCCGTCGATGCCAATGTTCCTGAAACCGATTCGATGGGGAATAGCCTCAATGAAGGCTCCGTTTGCATCGCGATGCTCGATCGACAACGTGTAGAGATTGGGTGTTTCCGCGGTCCAGGGTGCAATCTCGTCAAGCTCGGCGGCGAAGTGTGCAATCGCTGTTGTTCCCTGGGCCGATTCCACCGCTTTGGAGGACTTCCAGATCTGCGTCCCGGCTTTTGAAAGACCAACGCTTACATGTCGCTGAAATTCGTCCGCCGACTCGTCAGCGCGCACCAGCTCGATCTCAACCCGCAGCAGCCCCCGCGACACGGACTCATCCAGTCCGGCCCCAACATGAAAATCGCGTATGCGTATTTTCGGCGCCGCGTACAGGTAGACATCCCGCTCGATGCCGCCAAGGCGCCAGGAATCCTGACCCTCGAGATAACTGCCATCGCACCACCGATAGACCTCGACCGCGACCGTATTGCCTCCGGCGCGCACGTATTTCGTGACGTTGAATTCAGCCGGTGTCTTGGAACCCTGGCTATAGCCGACGCGCTTCCCGTTGATCCAAAGGTACATGGCCGAACGCACAGCGCCGAAATGAATGTAAATCTCGTTGTCGATCCAGTTTTCGGGAAGTTCGAAACTCCGCCTGTACGAGCCGACCGGGTTGTAGTCGTGCGGAATGTACGGTGGGTTCTCCGTAAAGACGTAGGAGTCGTCAAGATAGTGCGGAACGCCGTAGCCCCGGCGCTCCCAATTGCCGGGAACATCGATTTCGTCCCAGCCGCTGACGTCGAAACCGTCCCGGTAAAAGTCGGCCGGCCGGTCGGCTGGTTTGTCGACCCAATGGAAATGCCAGGCGCCGTTCAACGTAAGAAAGCGGCTTGACGCGGCCGGGTCCATGGACGCGGCGATGTCCGGCGACTCGAACGAAAACATTCTCGCGTGAGGCGCCTCGCGGTTGATCTGCACGATCGACGGATTTTCCCAGTCGGGGGCAGCGGCTTGCCTGGGACGGGCCGCCGCGGCCGGCAGGGAAACGAGTTTCGGGGCACGGACACCGGAACCTCGCCCCGGCCTTTGAGTATTCACATCCGGGCTTGGTCAACGGTCAATGAAATGTCGACGCGGCTGGTGCAGCGTGAGTTCCAAGAACCATGATCCGGCCAGACCGCGTACGACCCAGCATCCGTTTCAAGAATTCCAGCGCCCATGTGCTCGCGATCACCCGCAATCAGCCAGACGAGATTATCGACGAGGAGTAGGCGCGGCGTGAAGGGGCGATCGGAATCTAACGTACCGATCAATCCGGCAACACGCCGCGTTGACGCAGCCACAGTTATCCGTAGCCCGGTCCCCAGTGGCCATCTGTGCTGCCGATGATGCCCAACTGCTGGCCGTTTCCAGGAGTCCGGACATCCGCGCCCGGAAACGACCGTGTTCATTGAAGACTTCGGCGCGCGCCCGTCCCGTTTCGGTCGGCGAAAAACGTCCGCCGGTCAACAAGCCGACGCCGAAACCCGTGGCGACGAGAATGTCGGGTTCCCGGAGATCTCCTGTCCCGATGTCGCTATCCCGCATGTCGGCGCACGGCGCGATCGACCCAGACGCTGTCAGTAGCCGGGTGGAAACGGGCGTAGAAAGGCCGCGGCAGAGCTTCGCAGAAACCGCGCATCCTGATCTTGGCATCCTGCAGCGACTCGGCGACGAAATAGACGGGCTGGTACTCCGTCACCGGATACGCGCGCATGGCGGCGACCGCCGGGTCCCACTCCACGAAGGTCGCGTCCGACGTCCCCGCGCAGGCATGTTCCAGCTCGCCGAAACTCGACAGCAGGCCGGCCCCGTAGGCCTTCATCTCACCGCCTTCGCGCAGGAGGCCGAATTCCACCGAGTGCCAATAGCATCGGGACAGACGCTCGATGTCTTCGTCGGTCGCCCCGACGCTCGCAAGCCCTATTTCCTGGGACAGCTCGGCGAACGCTGCGTCGGCAAACATCGGAGCGTGGCCGATCAGTTCGTGGCACACGTCGGGTTCCGGCGTATAGAAGGGTTTCGATCCGTGGCGGATGTACTGGGTTGAGAAAAACACGCGGAATGCGAGACCGGCAAGGAAGTCCCGGGCGCTCAGCAATCCCGCGACGGGCCGCAGCCGAAAACCTGTCCTGGCCTCCAGGAACGCGCTGACGTCCCGGCCTTGGGGAACGCGCTGGTCTCCGAAGTCACAGTGGCGTTCAAGATCGGCCAGGGCCCTGCGGTACTCCTCGCAGGCGTATCGGCGACGCAGGACGGCGAGCCGCCGGTAGGCAACGCGCCACGTCGCATTCTCTGCCTCGTTGTACTCGACGACAGGAAACTCGCCACCGTGACGGTAGTCCCGGGCCAGACGGTCCACTTCCGCCCGCCGGTCACGGTAGGCCCGATCGGCGAAGCCCGGGTGGTCCGCTTGCAGGGCGTCGCCCGCCTCCAGGGTGTTGTTGGCAATGCGGTCGAGCTCGGCCGCGTGGCGCGGAAACCAGGCGACATCCCTCTGGCCGAGGACGACGACCGCCACGGCGACATCGCGGAGTTCGGCAATGATCGCCCTGATCGCCGGATCACCGCTCTCGCCCACGCAATCCACGTAGAAGTCAAAGGTCTCCGCGCGCCGCGGGCGCGACTCGATGTGGGTCAGGCTGACGCCGTGGCGGGCAAAGGGTTTGAGCGCCTCCTCCAGGGCTCCCGGGCGGTCGCCGCGAAGCTCGACAAGCAGCGAAGTTTGCGGGTCGGGAGGTTGGTTCACCAAATCAATCCGGAACAGAACGCCAACTGGAAGTATGCGCTTCTACAGGCCGTGGGAGAACTCTCGCCTTCGCCATTCGAGCCGGGTTAGCTGTGAATTCTGCGAAGGTTGTCCACACGGGATGAATCCGGGAAGCTGATCGGTGAGTAAACCCGCATTGGCCGAAGGAGACAACCCGGACCCGAACGCGTTGCCGGCACCGTTCGCGGCCGAGCGATTCGAGGGAGAAGGTGCGGCGCTATTGGAGGCGGCGACCGCGGTCCGAAGGACGGTCGCCTACGGAAGCCGCTGTTGGGGGGCGAATCCGCTTTGTTCGGACAGGAGACGCACGAGGCCGAAGTCACGGGGGAGTTGTCCGGCGGCTCGGGAAGCGGCGTTGCCGGCGTTCCCTGCGCCGATGCGTCGAGACCTGCATGATGGACATGACCAGCCTTATGCGCTCCGTGCTCGCCCCGACCCGCGCCAGGGGCCAGAAGCAGTCCGACCGTACATCTCCGACGTCCAGATCGCGTCGTAGCCCAGCCACTCTGCTTCCCTCGCGAGTTGGGCGATGCGAGCGCCTCCCGCCGGTCCGAGCCGTCCGTCTCCCAGTCCGAGCTTGATGCACTGCCTCCCCAGAACAAGGCCAAAGAGCTTACAATCCCTGCCCCACCCCATGAACAACGCGTCCAGGTTGGATGCATGACTCTCTACGATCAGCGGCTCAGCAATTAGCGTGCAAGACAGACCGTCGTCATCTTCCTACCAACGCCCCGATGGACGGGACTCCCTGATCCTGAGCGAACATCGCCGGCTGCGGTTCGGCGCGTTCTGCGCGTTCTATTTTGCCCAGGGGGTACCCCTCGGGCTCATGACCGTAGCGATCCCCGCATGGCTCGTCCAGGAGGGCACGAGCCTCACCGACCTGACCTGGTTCACGACGGTCGTTTCGTTGCCATGGGCATTGAAACTGGTCGCCGGCCCGTTCATGGACCGGTTCAAGTTCCTGCCCATGGGGTTTCGGCGCCCATGGGTCATGGCGGCGCAGGGCGGTTTGATCCTGTCTCTCATGGCGCTGGCGTTTATGGGAGATCCCGGCCTCGAATCCCTGGTCCCGTTGACTGCGATCTGTCTCATCATCAATACATTCGCCGCGACCCAGGATGTCGCCGTGGACGGCATGGCCGTAGATATCCTGCCGGAGGGCGAGCGGGGCAGGGCCAATGCGTTCATGGCGGCCGGGCAGGTGGCGGGATCCGCCTCCGCTGGCGCGTTGTGTGGGACGCTGATTCCTGCGGTCGGTCTCTCGGTCGCCGCACTGGTCTGCGCGGTGACGGTAGCTGCCATCTTTCTCTTTGTCGCCGCCGTCCGAGAGCGCCCGGGCGAGCGGAGGCTTCCCTGGACACCAGGCAGCGCTGTGGAAAGAGAAGAGGTATCCGACGCCGGTATCGTCAAAATCTTCCGTGACCTCCTTCGCGTCCTGCCCCTCCCGATGAGCCTGCTCCTCATGGGCGTCGAGTTCTTGAACAGCATGCGCAACGGCATCGCGGTGCCGTTGTTCCCTAGTTTCGCGATCGACGTAGTCGGGATAACAGCCGCGAAATACAGTCAGTTCATCAGCGGGATGGGGCTCATTGCGGCAGTTGCCGGCATCGCCCTGGGCCCGGTCATCGACCGGGTGGGGGCACAGCGGTTCCTGATGTGCTCCCTCGTCGCCAGTGCGGCCGTCCACGTCGTGGCGAGTGTGCTTTTCGAACACGTTCATGACCAGACCATTGTCCTCGCCTTGTATTTTCTCATGCTCGTCGCGACCCAACTCATCTTCATAGCCACCATCGCCTTGTTCATGAACCTCTGCTGGACCGGGGTGGCCGCAACCCAGTTCTCCGTCTACATGGCGCTTGCGAACCTGAGCCGCACAGCCGGCGGGGCAGCATTCGCGGAGGTGGGGAAACATCTCAGTTTCAGCCAGGACTTCCTGGTCATTGGAGGATTGCTGGGATTGGCCGCTTTTCTCCTGAAGTTTTTCGATCAGGCCTCCCATACGCGCCGCCTGGGCCAAATCGTGGTCCCCGAACGAACAAGGTAGCGCAGCGAGAACGCCACCTTACGGAACCAGTCCAGGAATCCGGACATGTCCTCGTCGAAGGCGTGAACATGACCGAACGGGTCGCGGCAGCGTCAGGCGTCTCCTCTACCGAGTTCGATGGTCGCCATGCGTGGCTTCAGGCTGATGATCGAACTCTCACTCCGTCCCGACAGCCATTGAGACATATAGAATTATATAGATAATAAGTCGAATAGACCCCGAAGCCGGATTCGTCGATGAGCCAAACCGTATTGCGCAACGTCACCCTTGCCACCATGGTCGAAGATGCCGGACCGTATGGAATTCTCAGCAATGCGGCAATGGGTTGCCGGAACGGCGTCATCACGCACGTGGAGCCCAACCCATCGCGAATCCCGATCGACGAGGACGCCGCCATCGTTGACTGCGACGGCATGATGCTGACGCCGGGACTGATCGATTGCCACACGCATCTCGTTCACGCGGGCGAACGGTCGGCGGAGTTCAGCGAACGGATATCGGGACGGACCTATGTGGAACTGGCCGCCCAGGGGCGCGGTATTCAGGCGACCGTTTCCAGCACGAGGCGCTCCGCCGCCCAGGCACTCTATCGGCAGTCCGCGCCACGGCTCGAAGCCTTGATGGCGGAAGGCGTGACCACCGTGGAAATCAAGACCGGGTACGGCCTCGATATCGAGTCGGAACTGAAGATGCTGGAAGTCGCCTGCGAACTGGAAAGGCGGTACCGGATCGACGTGCATAAGACGTTTCTCGGCGCGCATGCCGTGCCGGCCGAGATGCACGGCAAGGCGGACGCCTACATCGACCACGTCTGCGCGGAGATGCTTCCGGAACTCGATGCCACCGGGCAACTGGATTCCGTGGATGCGTTTTGCGAAACGGTTGGGTTCTCGGTCAATCAAGTGCGCCGGGTGTTCGCGGCTGCCCGGAATTGCGGACTCCCCGTTCGGCTGCACGCCGAACAGCTGTCCGATTCCGGCGGCGCGCGGATGGCTGCCGATCACGGCGCCTTGTCGGTCGATCACCTCGAGTATCTGGACCCGTCGGACGCCGCCTGTCTTGCCGAGCGGCGGACGACCGCGGTGCTCTTGCCCGGGGCTTTCTACTATCTGGGGGAGTCCAGGAAACCGCCTGTCGAGGCGCTCCGCGCCAACGGAGTCGGGATCGCCATCGCCACCGACTGCAACCCCGGGAGTTCGCCCGTCTGTTCCATCCTGACGGCAATGAACATGGCCTGCGTCCTGTTCGGGCTGACTCCGGACGAGGCACTGGCCGGCGTGACCCGCAACGCTGCGCGTGCGCTGGGCGAAGGGAATTCCAAGGGAACCATCGAAGTCGGCAAGCGCGCCGACCTGGTGCTCTGGGACATCCGCGACCCGGCGGAACTTGCCTACAGGATAGGTGAGAACCGATGCAAACGGGTCTGGGTCGACGGCCTGGAGAGGACCTGATCGGCGGTGGAAATCTGCCGGATCGAACGCCGCGAATCACCCATCATCGCCAGTTTTCCCCATTCGGGGACGGTGCTCCCGCCGGACCTGCGCAGCCGATTGACCAACGCGGCGGATACGCTCCCGGACACGGACTGGCGTGTCCCTGAACTGTACGACTTCCTGCCCGCCATCGGCGTCACGACCATCGTCGCCAACCTGTCCCGCTACGTCGTGGACCTCAACCGGCCTCCACAGGATGCCGAACTTTACGCCGATCATCCCTCGACCGGCGTCTGTCCGACCTCGACGTTTAACGGGGACCCCATCTATCGCCCAGGGCGTGAGCCCAGCGCCGGGGAGACGAACGAGAGAATCGAACACTTCTGGAACCCTTACCACGACGCCCTGGCTGAACTCGTCGACGCCACCCTTCGCAGTTTCGGCCTAGCGGTCATCTATGACGCGCACTCGATCGCGCCGGTGGTCCCCAGATTGTTCGAGGGCGAACTGCCGGTTCTGAACCTCGGTACGGCGAACGGGCGATCCTGCGGCGAGGAGTTCGAGCGCCCGATCCGCGAGGCCGTCTCCCGTGGCGGTTTCTCCTACGCCGTAAACGGCCGGTTCATCGGCGGCTACATCACCCGGCACTACGGCCGGCCGGAACAGGGTTGTCACGCGATGCAGATGGAGATCTCGCAGCGGGCCTACCTCGACAGGGGCAAACTAACGGTCAATGCAACGCGGGCAACACCCCTTCGACACGCGTTGCGGGCCATCCTAGGCGCGCTCACCGTTGCCGTGGAGCGGTCGGTCGCTACGTGAGTTTCCGGATAGCGGCGCAATAGTCCTCGTAGATCTGCCGCTCGTATTCGTGGTGGCCGTCGCTGATCACCCGCTTGCCCGCGACATAGACGTCGCGAACAACGTCGGCGGTCCCGGAAAACAGCCAACAGTCGATCAGGTCGTCACCCGTGCGCCCGACAAGTCGTGCGTCTGCCGAGTCGAGGACGACTATGTCGGCACGATGACCGGGCGCGATGGCCCCGACCTTCGCACCCGAGGCCCGGGCACCGCCGGCGAGCGCGGCCTGGAAAAGTCCCGAGGGAACCCCGGTGGCCGAGTTGGTGAGCACGCAGCGGCGCCGCCAATGCAGTCGCTGTCCGTATTCGAACAAACGCAGTTCCTGACCGGCCTCGGTCGCCACATTGCTGTCGGAACCGATCGCGAAGGCTCCCCCGCGCGAAAAATACGGTTCGGCATTGAATACGCCGTCCCCGAGATTCGCCTCCGTGGTCGGGCAAATCCCCACCACGGCACCGGATGCAGCCAGCGCCCGCGCCTCCGCATCGGTCATGTGGGTAGCGTGCACAACGCACCATCGCCCGTCGATTTCAAACGACCCAAGTAGCCATTCCACGGGCCTGCGGCCGGACCAGGCCCGGCACGCCTCCACTTCCGCGAGCTGTTCCGCAACGTGGATGTGGACGGGGACCTCGGGAACCGCGGCGAGAATCTCGCCCATCATGTTCCGGTCGACGGCGCGCAACGAGTGAAACGCGACACCCGCTTGCGCAGCCGGCCTGTCCCGGGCCAGACGGTCAAGGCGCGCGTGGATTTCCAGAAAGCTCGATGTGTCGTTGACGAAGCGGCGTTGCGCCTGCAACGGGGAAAGGCTTCCGAAGTCGGAATAGGCGTACATCGTGGGCAGGCAGGTGATCCCGATGCCGGCGAGGTCCGCCGCCTCCAGAATCGCTATCCCAAGGGCGGCCGGGTTCCCGTAGCACGACCCCTCGGGATCGTGGTGCAGGTAGTGGAACTCGACGACGTGGGTGTAGCCACCTTTCAGTAGTTCCACGTAGAGCTGGCCGGCGACGCACCTGAGCAGCTCCGGATTCATGCCGGCTAGGCACCGGTACATGATCTCGCGCCAGGACCAGAAGGAATCGTCGCGACGGTCCGACCGCTCGGCAAGCCCGGCGAAGACACGCTGGTGCGCATGGCAGTGCACGTTCGGCATGCCGGGAATGGCGGCGCCCCGGATCGGCGCGGACCGGCGAGACGACCGCTTCGGTTCGACGGCGAGAATGATGCCGTCGGCATCGACGCGCACCGCGACGGAGTCTTGCCACCCGTTCGGCAGCAGGGCCGACTCGAAGTGCAGTTGCATGGGCTCGTTCCACCTTCGTCGAACACCAAAGGCCGCATCCTATCATCTAGATATGTATAGAAGTCCGGTCCGCTGGAGGCGGGTTTCCGGGCGCCTGTGACGCCACGGTGAGATGGGATATAGTGATCTGCATGGCGGCGGAGCCGCTCGCTATCCGGCCGCAGCCACAGACCCGTCCTCCAGCACAGCTTCGGGGTTTCCGCAATGGCGAACCGGCCCGCCCCGCCGTACCTGAAACTCAAGAAGAAGATCCTCGACAAGATCATTTCCGGGGAATGGAAGGTCGGCGATCGGGTTCCGCCCGACATCGAATTGGCGGCGCAGTCCGGCGTGTCCCGGCTGACGGCCAACAAGGCGATGTCCGAACTAGCCAATGAGGGCTTCGTCGAACGGGCGCCGGGTGTCGGCACCTTCGTGGCGGAACATCGGTCCCATGGCGAATTGCTGCGGGTCACGAATATCGCAGAGGAAATCCGCAGCCGCAGTCGCGAATACGACAATCGGGTGATCGAGTTGTGCGCGGAACCAGCCGATGCGGATATCGGCGCGGCGCTGCACCTGCCGGCCGGCACCAAGGTATTCCACTCGATCATCGTCCACCGCGGCCAAGGCATTCCGATTCAGCTGGAGGACCGCTACATCAACCCTCGGGTGGCGCCGGACTTCATGCGAACGGATCTCTCCCGGACGACCCCCTCCGCATACCTGATGGAGATTTCGCCCCCGCACGAGGTGGAGCAGAGCATAGAGGCGGTCATGCCAACCTCCGAGCAGCGGAAACTGTTGCAAATGCCCGCCCGCGAGCCGTGCCTCGTCATCAACCGGCGCACCTGGATTCAGGGTTCGGTAGCCACGCTGGTCCGCCTCTATCACCCGGGTTCGCGGTACGACGTCTCCGGCCGCTGGACGCCGTAGCGCCATGACGCAAGCGGGCCCTTCGGGCCCGCCGCGGTTCACCCCCGTCCAGACCCGTACCGGGTGGTAGACGCTCCCGATTTATTGCCTATATAATTCTAGATATTACTAGACCTAACCTGCAGAGGACGCAAGCCTCTCGGGTTCGGCGGGGTGCCGCCAAGATCGCTCCGAGCGTACTTGGTCGCGGCCCTGAAGAGGAGTTGAACACGGCCGCCCAGATGTCATCGCCCGCCACGGACATACAACCGCCGACCGGCGCCTCCATCACCGCCAAACACTGGACGACGGAAGCTCCTATCCGGCTTCTGATGAACAATCTCCACCCTGATGTCGCCGAGAACCCGGACGAACTGGTCGTCTATGGCGGCATCGGCAAAGCGGCCCGCGACTGGGATTGCTACTTCAAGATCATCAAGACGCTTGAGCGTCTGGAAGCGAACGAGACGCTGCTCGTGCAGAGCGGCAAGCCCGTTCTGGTCGCACAAACCCATCCCGATGCGCCGCGTGTCCTGATCGCCAATTCCAATCTCGTCCCGCATTGGGCCAACTGGGAGGAGTTCAATCGGCTCGATCAACTCGGCCTGATGATGTTCGGGCAGATGACGGCCGGCTCGTGGATCTACATCGGTTCGCAGGGCATCATCCAGGGAACCTACGAAACGTTCGTGGAAATGGCGCGCCAGCACTACGGCGGCGATTTGCGCGGCAAGTGGATTCTCACTGCCGGGCTCGGCGGAATGGGAGGCGCTCAGCCCCTGGCCGCCTCACTTGCCGGGGCATCCAGCCTGACCGTCGAGTGCCAGCAAAGCCGCATCGACTTTCGCCACCGCACGGGCTACGTCGACCACCGGGTCGAGACCCTCGAACGTGCCATGGAAATCATCGATTCCGGCTGCCGGTCCGGAAACGCCGTGTCCGTTGCCCTGCTCGGCAACGCGGCCGAGGTGCTGCCTCGCATCCTCGAGAAGGGTATTCGACCGCATGCGGTCACCGACCAGACTTCCGCGCACGATCCGGCACACGGCTACCTGCCCGTCGGCTGGACGGTGGACCGATGGCTAGATGAACAGAAGTCGGACAAATCGCGCGTCGCCCGCGAAGCGAGGAAATCCATTGCCGTCCATGTGCAGGCGATGCTCGGGTTTCAACGCATGGGCATTCCGACGTTCGACTACGGCAACAACATTCGCCAGGTGGCACTGGAAGCGGGCGTGGAGGACGCCTTCGCCTTTCCGGGTTTCGTTCCCGCCTACATCCGCCCGCTTTTCTGCCGCGGGGTCGGTCCGTTCCGCTGGGTTGCCCTGAGCGGCGATCCCGAAGACATCTACCGGACGGACCGGAAGGTAAAGGAACTCATTCCGGACGATCCCCACCTGCACAACTGGCTGGACATGGCGAGCCGGCGCATTCGGTTCCAGGGGTTGCCTGCGCGCATATGCTGGGTCGGTCTCGGCCAGCGCCATCGACTGGGCCTCGCGTTCAATGAAATGGTGGCGAGCGGGGAACTGAAGGCGCCGGTCGCGATCGGCCGCGACCATCTCGATTCGGGCTCTGTCGCCAGTCCGAACAGGGAAACGGAGTCGATGAAGGACGGCAGCGATGCCGTGTCGGACTGGCCTGTGCTGAACGCCCTCCTGAATGCCGTGAGCGGCGCCACCTGGGTGTCTTTCCACCACGGCGGCGGCGTCGGCATGGGGTTCTCTCAGCACGCGGGTCTCGTGATCGTCGCGGACGGTACCGACGCGGCGGCGACGCGCCTGCGGCGCGTCTTGTGGAATGACCCGGCGTCGGGCGTCTGCCGGCACGCGGATGCGGGTTACCGGTCCGCCATTGACTGCGCCAACGCGCATGGGTTGCGGCTCCCCATGATCAATGGCTGAGACTGTCCTCCGTGCCGGAACCTGACGCCATGTCGGCCGTCGGCGCCGTCGATCCGGGCAATGTCTCCCTGGCCATGCTCCGGCAGATTTATCTGAAGGCCCCTTCCGACATCGCGGTCGATGCCGCGGTCTGGCGTGAGGTCGAGCGAGCGAGCGCCGCCGTGGAGGACATTGTGTCTTCGGGCAGGCGGGTATACGGCGTGAACACTGGATTCGGCAACCTCGCGCAGAAAAGGATACCGAACGACCAACTCTCCGAACTGCAACGCAATCTCGTTCTGTCGCATTGTGCCGGGTTGGGTGATTGTCTTGACCAGAAAGTGACCCGCCTGGTCATCTTCCTGAAAGCCCTGAGCCTGCTGCAGGGCCACTCGGGCGTACGGTCCCAAGTGATCCAAACGCTTCTGGCTTTCGTTGTCGAAGATATCGCTCCCTGCATTCCAGCCCAGGGCTCCGTCGGTGCGTCGGGCGACCTCGCGCCGCTGGCACACCTCGCCGCTGCCCTGATCGGGATCGGCGAGGTTCGCTATCGAGGCGAGACCCTCCCAGCTGCGGACGCCCTGCGGGCGATCGGCAGGGAACCTCTGGTCTTGGCGCCGAAGGAAGGATTGGCGCTCGTCAATGGCACGCAGGTATCAAGTGCCCTCGCCATCGCCGGCCTGCTCGAGGCCGAACATCTCTTTGCCGCCGCCGTGGTGGCGGGCGCCCTGTCGGTCGACGGGCTCAAGGGAAGCGTCGTGCCGTTCGACGACAGGATCCATCGTCTCAGGCGGCAACGCGGTCAGCGTATGGTTGCAGCGACGTACCGATCGCTTCTCAACGGCAGCTCCATCGTCCTGGACCACGTCGACTGCGACAAGGTGCAAGATCCCTATTCCCTCCGGTGCCAGGCGCAGGTCATGGGGGCATGCCTCGACTCGCTCTGGCATGCCGCCGACATCCTCGAACGCGAAGCCAATGCGGTGACTGACAATCCGCTGGTTTTCCCCGAAGATTGCGAAGTCCTCTCCGGCGGGAACTTCCATGCCGAACCGGTGGGCTTCGCAGCCGACGCTCTCGCTATCGCGATCGCCGAGATCGGATCAATTTCCGAACGCCGGATCGCGCTGCTGGTAGATCCCAACATGAACGGCGGTCTACCGCCGTTCCTGATCGAAAACAGCGGTTTGAACTCCGGTTTCATGGTCGCGCAGGTGTCTGCGGCCGCCTTGGCGTCTGAAAACAAAAGTCTCGCCCATCCTGCGAGCGTCGACAGTATTCCCACATCGGCGAATCAGGAAGATCACGTCAGCATGGCCACTTTCGCGGCCCGTCGGCTTCGTAGCATGTCCAGCAACTCCATGGGGATCGTCGCCGTCGAGTTGCTTGCCGCGTGTCAGGCGATCGACTTTCTGGCGCCGCTGCAAACCTCGGCCCCCCTCCGAAAGGTGTTCGCAAGCGTTCGAACGAGAGTCCCGAAGTACCTCGCTGACCGCCCGGTTTCCCCGGATGTCGGCATCGTGGTTGAAATGATTCGAGCCGGGGAATTCCATTCCCTGGTCCGTCAGGTCTTGCCCTCGGCCCAGTAGTTCGTTTATTCGGGCTCCGGCCGGTCGCGTTTGATCACGCCGCTGGCGACGAAGCCGCCGTCCACAGGCAGCGTAACGCCCGTGATGTAACCCGACTGCGGCAATGCCAAGTAGACCGCCGCGGCCGCGACTTCCTCTGCGACACCGTAGCGGTTCATCGGAATGCCCTGCAGGTAGGACCTGCGAGTCTCCTGGTCGTGCATCCGCTTGACGAGCGGTGTGTCGATGGCGCCCGGCGCCAGCGCGTTCACCGTCACGCCCGACGGCGCCCATTCCGTTGCCATTACGCGCGTCATCGCATCCACTCCGCCTTTGGACGCCCCATAAGCGACGCGCCCCGTACCGCCCCGCAGAGCAGCCGCAGACGACATCGACACGATCCGGCCGTAGCCCGCGTTGACCATGACGGCGCCCGCCGCCCGCATCATCAGAAAGCTGCCGGTGAGGTTTACGGCGATGATGCGGTCCCAGTCCCGGCGTGTCGTTTGCAGGGCCGGTTTTTCGAGCCCGACTCCGGCGAAATGCATCAGGATCTCAAGGGACCCGAAACGGGTCGTCGCCCCTGCGACTGCCGCGTCCACGTCCGCCGGATCAGACACATCGGTCCGTACAAACGACGCGTCGGCGCCATTGGCGGTCAGTTCCTCGACGAAACCGCGCCCGCTTTCCTCATTGATATCAGCTATGACGAGGCGCGCTCCGGCCCGCGCGAGTGTCAATCCGGTGGCCCGCCCGATGCCGCTCGCGCCTCCAGTGACAATGGCGGTTTGCCCCGCGAGGGAATCGGCGGTCATTCCCGGGCTCATCCGCCTTCCGGAATAATGCTCAGAGCCCGGCCCACTTTCGCAAACGTATCGACGGCACGGTTCAGATCCGCGAGATCGTGAGCCGCCGAAATCTGGACCCGAATCCGGTCTTGCCCGCGTGGCACGACCGGAAACGAAAGGGCCGTCACCAAGACGCCATTCTCGCGCAGCGCCGTGGCGGCGGTCTGCGCCAGATTCGGATTGCGAATCATCACCGGTACGATTGGGTGTTCCCCGGGCAACAGGTCGAACCCGAGCGCCGTCATTCTGTCGCGAAAGTAATGTGCGTTGAGCCAAAGACGTTCGCGCAGTTCTGGCGCATCGTCGACGAGGTCGAGCGCTGCCAGGCTCGTTATCGCGATGACTGGCGCAACCGCGTTCGAAAACAGATAGGGGCGCGCGCGCTGCCGTAGCCATTCGACGATTTCGCGCCGGGCGGCGACATAGCCGCCTGCCGCGCCGCCGAGCGCCTTGCCGAGAGTGCCGGTCAAGATATCGACTCGTCCGGCTACACCGAAGTGCTCCGGCGTACCGCGACCGGACGCTCCGACGAAACCGACCGCGTGGCTGTCGTCGACCATGACCAAGGCGTCGTGACGATCTGCAAGTTTGCATATCTCCCGCAAGCTCGCCATATGCCCGTCCATCGAGAAAACGCCGTCGGTTGCTATCAGACGGTAACGGGCGTCACTTGCCTCTAGCAACCGCGTTTCCAGTTCGGTCATGTTGTTGTTGGCATAGCGGAAACGCTTTGCCTTGCACAGGCGAATGCCGTCGATAATCGAGGCGTGATTGAGCGCGTCTGAGATGACCGCATCCTCGGGACCGAGCAGGGCTTCGAAGAGTCCAGCGTTGGCGTCGAAACAACTGGGAAACAAGATCGCGTCTTCGGTCCCGAGATATTCGCTCAAACGCCGCTCCAGGCGCTTGTGGGGAACCTGGGTGCCACATATGAATCGCACCGACGACATTCCGTAGCCGTAGACCGCCAGCGCCTCCTTCGCGGCATCTATGAGCCGCGGGTCGTTGGCGAGCCCCAGGTAGTTGTTGGCGCAGAGGTTGATGCAGTCGTCACTGGGATCTAGAACAATGTTGCTCTGCTGTGCGGAGGCGACTATGTACTCCCGTTTGAACAGCCCGTCCGCCTGGAGGCGCTTGATCCGCTCGGCCAGATCCGAGAGAAAGGCGGATGTCATGTCCGAGCCTCTACCATCTCCATCTCCAAATCACTCGCTGCACACGAACGCCGCGTTTTCGCCGACCCGGAGCCGCACGCACGCATGGCGTACCGATAGTCGGACGGCGGGCAAAGCCAAGAATGTACTATGATGCCGTAGCGTACGGAACCCCTCGGTTCCCATGCATGGATGCAGCCGCCACACTCACTATCTCGCCCCTACCACACGCACTTTTTGGATTCGGCGCTCGTCCTCGCAGGGCCTTCTCTGTTGATCTTCGCGTTTTCGAAGCTGGCGTGGGGAGCGGCTCCGAACATGCGGCGTTCCGCCCCTTGCCGAGGCGATGCCATCAACGACAGCGGTTACCGCTACGCTGTATCGTCGCCCGCAGCACGGTCGAGGCGTTCCCCGTCGCTCGATTCAATTGGGCGGAAAAGATATACGGCCACGCCCCGCGGCCGCGCCAGGCGGGCGGGGCGGGCGTGGAAGCTCAGTTGTAATGGGCGATCCGCCGCCTCTTCCGAGACCTGCGGAGCCGCAGCACTGCTGCGAGTAGCCCATAACGCCATTTGCGCTGCCGTCCAATTGCGGCGGCTGCGGCGCATCGTTCCCGACGTTGGCCGCGAGCCCGGTTTCGGCGCGACGCGCTCTTAGGCTCCCCTGCCGGGGAAAGGCCGGGACTCAGTCCCGCCCGCCGCGAGTCGTCGCGCCACGGTTCAGGCCGCTCCGTGCGCCGGGCTATGCCCGGTCGCCCGCGCGATCAAGAGGAATCCGCGGGGCAGCCGCCTGGCCGTGGGTTTGATCGAGCCCCCATCGGAAGCGATGTGGCCCGCCGTGCCTTCTCGGTGCGTCTGCCCGGGCACCGCCATTACGGCGATGTGGCACTGGGTCGCCTGCTGGCGCCATACGTCGGCTTTCGCCGACCACGCCGCGCCATGCGCGGCAGGGAACGAGGCGGACCCTAGCACGGCGTCACGAAAGCCGCACTACGAGAATTCTTACCAAACCCCTCAGTGCATCAGGCCTGAAGGTCGCTTCTGCCGCCTGTCACTACTCCCTTGCCGCAATCTCTACCGTCGCCACCGAGGTAGTGACAGGCGGGCGCAACCAACGCCTAACGGTCCCTCAGCCCCGCTTGCGCGCGCACGGTCTTAGAGTCCGCATTCCTCAGCAAATGCGATCACGCGGAGCTAGGTTTCCGCCTCGCCACCGGCAGCGCTTGATACGCTGCCCGGAACGCTACCCAGCGCCAACCCCGCTGCGACCTTCTAGGGAGAATCCAATCCGCCGCTTCCGGCACTGTTCACGCCGGTCTAGGTCAGACCCGCAGCCAATGCCCTTCTCCGCAACGACCAGAAGATCTGCAAGATCGCGGCATTTAGGCTACTTCGCGCCAGAAAGAAGAAGCGACCCGGAGTACTTTCGCGCCTTCCAGCCTTTCGCGGCGGAGTAGTCCAACTTCCTCTGCCTTTCGGCCGGGGAAACAAAAGGCCGGACTCGCCGCCTTCAGACCTACCGGTGTACGCAGGCGTGTTCCGTCCGTTCTTCGACCCGGAGCGTTCGCTGGAACTCCCGCGCGCGATCAAGCGTTTCGTAAGGTCCGTGCCACTCGGCATTGGAACGGTCGTACGCGCCTCGCAGGCCGCTACCTTCGTTGCAATACGCGCAATCGCCGTGGTGTATGACGGCTCTTCTGCCTCGCGCTCGCCAGTTCTCGTACACGTAGAAAGTCATGGCGCCGCCATCCTACACCAGCACTCCGATCCCAGCGGCCGGTCGGTCTTCCGTCGAGACGCACCGCGCCGACACGAAACCAACGGTTCCGATTGCGCGGGAAACGGGTCGAACCATACGATGATTCCAGCATGGCGTTCCCGACAACGACACCCGCGTCATCCGTCCTGCGGCGTCTCCTGGCGCGTTGGGACCCGGTGACGCAGACCCGGCCGCTTGACGATGACCGGCATACTCCGTCCCACTATCGCAAGAACTTTTGTATCGGCTCAGATAGTTATTTCCTGCGCAGGAAATAATGTATTTTTGGCATCTATATCACTATTTGACATAATTCTCTGTACAGAAAAGAATGCGTCCATGAGAGATATGGAGCCCGACCGACCCCACGCCGAGCGCGAGCGCGAACGCGTTGACGACTTCCTGGGCACGCTCGCAGCTTTGCCCTTCTGCGACGGAGTCCATGCCGCCGCCATGCGGCCCCACGACGGATTGACGGTGCCGACTCCCGAGGACGCGCTCGTCCACTGCGTCTGGGCCGGACGCCCCGTAGACCTCGTCCTGCTCACCCGCGCCACCGTCTATCCCCGCGACGCCCGCGAGATCGTCTGGCGCATGGACGCCCTCCGGGCCGACCATCCCGGGGCAGTTCCGGTACTCATCGCGGAAGCCATATCCGCCACCGCCAAGGACCTGCTCCGCGCCGAACGGGCCGCCTACCACGACGGCGGCGGAAGCCTCTTCCTCTGCTCCGAGCCGTTCTACGTCCACATCGACCGGCCGACGCCGCGGCCGCTCGCCAGCCGCATCCGGAGCCTGTTCCGGGGCAGCCGCGCCCAGGTCGTCCACCAACTCCTGCTCGCGCCGGAGACGTGGTTCGGCGCCACGCGCCTCGCCGAAGAGGCGAACGTCTCGCCCAGTACCGCCTCCGTCGTGCTCCGCCACCTCGAGCGGCACGAGTGGGTCGACGCCCGCGGCCGCGGTCCCACGAGACAGCGGCGCGTCGCCGACGCCGGGCGGCTGCTCGACGCCTGGGCCGACAGCCTCGAATCCTTCCGTCCTTTCTCGATCCGGGACTACTACGTCCCCGTGGTCCCCGAACCGTCGCTCGCCGTCGAACTGCACCGCGCCTTCGAGGCCCACGGCGTCGACTACGCCCTCACCGGCGAGTCCGCCGCGCAGCGCTACGCGCCGTTCCTGTCGAACGTCTCCCGGATCCACTGCCTGGTCGCCCGCCGCGACGGGGCGGTGGCCGCCGCGCTCCGCAGCATCGACGCGCGACGCGTCGACCAGGGCGCGAACCTGTCCGTCGCGCAGGCCCCGTTCCTCGGCGCCCTGGCGTCCGGCGAACGCGTGGACGGCCTCCGCCTCGCGAGCCCGGTGCTCGTCTATCTGGACCTTCTGCGCTCCGGCGGCCGCGGTCGCGAGATGGCCCGCCACCTCCGCCGCGCACGGCTCGGCTACTGACCGCATGCCCACCAGCTACGCCGACTACGACCCCCACGCCACCCTGACGTGCGAGCGTCTTCTCGTCACCCTGCTGCGCGGCCTCGGCCCCTGGAAGCGCTGCGTCTACCTCGTCGGCGGCCTCGTGCCGCGTTACCTCGTCCCGGAGCCGCCGCCGCGCGTCAGGCCGCACGCCGGCACCCGCGACGTCGATCTCGTCGTCGACCTCCCGCTCCTCGTCGAGGTCGACGCCTACCGAACCCTTGCCCGGAACTTCCGGGACCTGGGTCTACGCCGGGCCGTCGGCGAAAGCGGCCGCCGCTCGTCGTGGCGCTGGGAACGTCGCGCCGACCCGCACACCCTCGTCATCGTCGAGCTGCTGAGCGACGACGCCGAAGGCACCATCCGGCGCGCCGCCTCGCTCCCCGGCCAGCGCGAGGTTTCCGCCATGCACATCCCGCACGCGTCCATCGTCCACAATCTCTACGACGAGGCGGAAATCCAGGCTCAACTCCTCGACAACCGCGGCGTCGCCCGCGAGCGAATCCGCCATGCCAACCTCGTCAGCTTCGTCTGCCTGAAGGCTTTCGCGTTCGACGACCGGCTTGAAGACAAAGACGCCTACGACCTCCTCTACTGCGTCGAGAACGGTCCCGGAGGAGTCGCCGGTCTGGCTCGGTCGATCCGCGACGCGATCGAACGGACCGCCCACGGCGACACGATTCGCGCGGCCCTCGGCATACTCAGGGAGCGATTCGTGACGGACCGCCACATCGACGGCCACGACAAGGACGGTCCGGTCGCCGTCGCCGCCTTCGAGCGCGAGGATCTTCCCGATCCCGACCTCCGCGCCCTCCGCCGCCGCAACGTGACCACTGTCATCCAGCAACTGCTCGACGCCACCCTGCGATAAACAACCGCCGCGGCGGCGCGCTCCGCGCACTGCCGGCGCGACGCCTGTCCGCCAATCAACGCGTTGACAGCTCCAGGCCGGACAAGCCAAGCTTGCGTTCCGTGACCCATTGGCTGCTCGTCGACTACGAAAACGTCCAACCGGCCTTCCGGCCCGAACGCCTGTCCGACGCCCGGGTCGTGGTCTTTCACGGCGCGCAGCAGCGGGACGCCCCGGCGAAACTGAAGTCCCAACTAGCCTCCGTCGATACGGAGTTTGTCCGCTGTACCAAGACGGGCAAGAACGCGCTCGACTTCCACCTGACCTACTACCTCGGGCGCTTGGCCGCTCAGCATCCGAACGACGATTTCTACGTCTTGTCCAAGGACAAAGGCTACGACCCGCTCATCGAACACCTGAAGAGCACGGGCGCGGATGTTCGTCGCGTCGAGCTCGCGCCGAGCTTCGCATCCAAAGCGCCGCCGAGCCCCCGCCGCCAACGTCCGACACCGAACACCAGCACCGAGGCGGCGAAGTCGCAGGCGGCGGGGGAACTGCCTCCGGTGGCCACGGTGCGCAAGGCCCTGCGAGCTGTGCAGAACCGGCCGCGCAATACGGCCCGACTGCGCAACTGGGTCAACAGCCGATTCAACAAGAACCTGAGCGACGCGGCTTTCGCGGCGCTTCTCAACAACCTGACGCGCCGCAATGTCATCGTCCTCCGGGGAGACAGCGTCGTCTATGAGGCGCCGGGCACCACCGCAAAGGCGTGACCCGACGACGCGGACGACGGGCGGCCAGTCCCGCGGACCGCCGAACATTGATGCGAGGTCTCGGATTCTGACCAGCCGCCGCTGCAGGACCGCGTTCGGGCGTCGCAGCCGGACGCCGCCCCGGCCGGGCCAGCCGCCATCCGGCCCCGCGCGCGAACCTATGCGCGAAAACACAACTCCAGAATCGGGTACTCCCAGACCGGCACCACCGCCCTCTCCCGGTACGCCTCCGTCTCGCAGTCCGCCACTTCCCGGCGCACGAGGCCAAGCACCCGCGCCTCCTCGACGAGCGACAGGCGCCGATCCGGCCATTTTGCCGCCGCGGACTCGGACAACCGGCCGACCTCCACCCCCCGCCGGTCGAACGCGCCCACCCCGTGCCCATGCCTTTTCAGCGTCACCGCATCCCCGGCCCGAAGTGCCGCCAGCGCCCCGTGCACCCGGTCGCCCTGCGCCTTCCAGCCGGCGAAGTCGATGAACAGATCCCTTTTTCCGAGGGTGGCATAGCGGGTCGCCGGCACGCCGGCGGTTTCCTTCGCGATGCCCACGCGGCGACGCCGCAGGCGCGAGCGTCCGATCTCGCCCAAGAACGCCACGGGGTCGTCTCGCCGGCTGACCAGCGTCAGCGTCTTTTTTGCTCGCGTCATCGCCACGTAGTACAGACGCCGCGCCTCCTCGACCTCCCCGCCGTCTAGCCGCGCGTCTCCCGGACGGCCGTTCCAGCCCCCTCCCAGCACGAGCACGTGTCCGAATTCCCGGCCCTTCCCGGCGTGAACCGTGCCCACCAGCACCCCGTCTCCCACCAGGTGGTCGCGCAGCCGGTCGGCCAGGCCCCGGTGCAGGGACTCCAACACCTGCGACGCCGGGCAACGTTCGTCTTCGAGCTCCGCCTCGACGTCAACCAGCATCCTGCGCGCCATCGCCGTCCACATGGAGTCGCAGCCGCAGATAGCGGGCAGCCGTTTCCGGAGTGCGGGCAACGCGACGTCCGATGCGTATCGCTCGCCGAGGAAGGCCAGCAGGCGGGCGAATTCGCGGATGCGGGGCAGCGGGGGCAGCTTCCCGCGGGGGAGCGCACGGCGGCAGGACACGCCGGCGTGCTCCAGGACCGCGCGCGCGGCGTCGAGTTCCGAGCGCCTCCAGGCGAGCACGGCGAAGTTCTGCCAATCCGGTTTCGGATCGAGGCCGCGCAGCCGCTCGATCTCGGCCAGCGCCGCGCGCGGCTCCTCGATGGCGCTCCGGACATCCAGCACCGACACGCGACCGCGGACTTCGGGGTCCAGTGACTCCCAGTCGCCCCCCGGCGGGTCGCCGGCGCGGCGGGCGTCCACCCGGATCGGGTGGCGCGTCTTCATCCGGTCACGGTTGCGCGCGATCAGCGCCTCCGCCGCCTCGACGATGTTGCGCGTCGACCTGTAGTTCTCGGCCAGGTATCGGCGCTCGGCCCCGTATTCCTCCTCGAACTGGCGCAGGTACTTCACGTTCGCCCGCCGCCACTGGTAGATGGTCTGGTCGTCGTCGCCCACGGCCAGAATCGTCGCCCGCTCGTCGCCGTCCTCTCCTCGCCCGCGCGCGATGTGCCCAATCATCTCGTACTGCGCCCCGTCGATGTCCTGGTACTCGTCCACGAGCACGTATTCGAACCCGGCCAGCAGCCTGTCCCGCAGCTCGTCCGGCGCCGCGCCGACGATCTCCTCCTCGCCACGCAGCCGCCGGTTGGCCTCCTCGATGATCCCGTCGAAGTCGACCGGCTCCCCGCCCGCAGCCGCCGCGCGCGCGGCCATCGACCGCTCGGTGAGCGCCAGCGCGAGTGAGTGGTAGGTATGCACGGCGACCCTCCGCGCGGGCGCGCCGATCAGGTCCCGCAGCCGTCGCCGCAGCTCGTTCATCGCGCCGCGGTTGAAGCAGACCGCCAGAATCCGCTCCGGCCGGATCCGGGCGACCTTCGCCAGGTACGCGCAGCGATGCACCACCACCCGCGTTTTGCCCGAGCCCGGACCCGCCAGCACCAGCATGTTGACATCCGAGGGCGCCGTGACGATCGCTTCCTGGGCCGGGTTGCGCAAGTCCTCGACGATGGCCGCGTATAGCTCCCGCGACGTGGCCCGCCGCACCGCCCCTCGCTCCTCGGCGAAATAGCGCCGCCGGAACTCCGCCGAAGCCATCCCGAAGTAGTCCCGCACGTAGCTGCCGCCGGCATCGGCGGCGTCCCGCCCCGCTTCGGCGACGTAGCGTCCCATCGCGTGGATCTGGAACCCGCGCTCGTCGTAATGCTGCTCCAGCGGCCGGTAGTCGGGCCCGGCGTAACGCCGGCCCCGCGCCTCGTCGAGAACCCGGATGCGCATCGCCTGCCGGAACACCGCCAGTCCCTTCTCCAGCTTGACGATCCCGTTCTCGTCGAGGAATAAGAGCGCCTTCTCCAGCGCGTCGAACGGATCGCGGAGCCGCTCCGCCAACCCCAGCGTGCCGTCGAGACCGCGCTGCAGGTCCGCGAGCGAGAAGCGCACCAGGCGCTCCCCCGCCCCCAGCCGGCGGGCCCCCTCGACAAACACTTCCACCACCGCCTGTCCGATCTGCGCCCGGACCTCCAGCTGCTCCCGCAGCTGCGCCCACTCGACCAGCAGCGCGACATCCAGATGCCGCCTGCCGCCGCCCCGCAACCGCAGCGCCGCGCGCCCGTCGACCCCCTCCCTGGTCCAGCCCCGGAGCAGCGTCAGCAGCGCGTCGCGCGTGATCTTGACGTCCTCCTCGCGCAGCCGCTCCGCCAGATGGTCCACCCGCAGCTCGACCTCGACGCCCGCCGCCGCGTCGGGATCCGCCTCCTGCAGGACCTTGGCCATCGCCCGCTCCGCCCGCACCACCCGCGCGAAGTGGGCCGCCGAGGGATCCCTCGTCCCGCGGCGCACCCAGGCCGTGAAGTAGATGCCCTTCTCAAGCAGACCCGCATCCGTCATCTCGTGCAGCGCGCGCAGCACCTCCCGCGTCGCCGTGCGGTCCCGCTCCGCGTCGTCGCCGACCCGCGAGACCATGCTGCTGAACGCCGGCAGATGCGCCAGGCCGTCCGCATCGAGGCCCTCGCGCAGGTCGGCCGTGTGGAGCGCGCGCAGCACCTCCAGCCACCGGCGCCGCTTGGAGGGGGAAAGATCGAGCCCTTCGATCCTCTGCCGCGCGGCGTCGAGGTCGCGCACGGCTGAAACGCCCTGGAACACGTTGGTCCTGTTCTCGTCGCGCAACAGGAAGCGCGCGCGCTCGAGCCACGCGATCGCCGTCTTCACCTTCGTGGCCGCCGACCGGTCGTCGCCGTCGAACGACACTTCGGTCTCCGGAACTCGCAGGATTTCTCCGGGCGACAGCACGACCTCGCTCTCGTCGCGCCGCCGCGCTCCGCGGATCGCCTTGAGTATCTGCCCGATGTCCCGTTGCGAGATGCGGTTCTCCGATTCGAGATCGAACTGCCTCTCGAGGTCGCCCTTGGCGAACAGCAGCACGCAATGGGCCGGCTCGCCGTCGCGCCCCGCCCGTCCGGCCTCTTGCAGGTACGACTCGATCGAGCCCGGCACGTCAGCGTGCACGACCAAGCGCACGTCGCTCTTATCGATCCCCATGCCGAACGCGTTCGTCGCCACGATCACCGGCACGTCGCCGGCGATGAACCCCTCTTGGACGCGCTTCTTGTCGGGCGCCTCGACGCCCGCGTGGAAATGCTCCGCCGGCCACGCCTGTCCCCTGAGCGCGGTCGCCAAGTTCTCCGCGCGCCGACGGCTCCTCGCGTACACGATCGCCGCGCCCCGAGGCGCGGCCGGGCTCCCGAGGGTCCTTTCCAGAAGTTCGACGATGCGCCGCTCCTTCTGCGCCTCGACAACCTCCTCCACCGCGTACCGAAGGTTCGAGCGGTCCACCCGATCGGCGGCGAGCACCTCGACCTCCTGCCCTAGCTCCTCTCGGAAGTGCGCCACGATCTCTTCGCGCACGTCGACGCGCGCGGTCGCCGTGAAACAGGCCACCGGCGCCGTCTCCACTCCCTCCCGGGCGGAGAACTCGCGGATGAAGCGGGCAGCGTAGAGGTAGTCGGGGCGGAAGTCGTGACCCCACTTGGCGATGCAGTGCGCCTCGTCGAACACCCAGGCTGCGATCTCCCGCTGGCGCACCGCCGCCTCAAATGAACCGTTGCGCAACTGCTCGGGCGACACGTACAGCATCGCGAAGCGTCCGAGCTTAATCCCTTCCAGCACGTCGTGGCGCTCCGGCAGCGTCAACAGTCCGTTCAGCGCCGCCGCCAGCCTACCGCCCCGAATCTGCCGGTTGAGGTTCTCCACCTGGTCCTTCATGAGCGCCTGCAACGGCGAAATCACCACCGTCAGCGCGCCGGTCCGCTCGTTGCGCACGATCGCCGGGAGCTGGTAGCACAGCGACTTGCCGCCACCGGTCGGCATGATCGCGAGCAGCGGCCCGCCCGCGAGGCCCCGCTCCACGATCCGCGCCTGCAGGCTCTCGCCGTCGCTCGTCGCCGGCCGCGCACGGAAGCTACGATGGCCGAAATACTCCTCGAGCTTCCCGACCGGGTCGTGCTGCTTCCGGCAGTAGGCGCATTCCGTGTCCCCGCAGTCCACGCTCCGAATCGCCTGCAGGAAACGCGACGTTCCCGGGAACGACCGGTGCACCCACCGCGACAGCACCGACTCCGTGCCGCGCACGGTCAGCCAGGCGAGCGCGTACGCCGCCGCCGGCCTCGACGTCGGGTCGTCCAAGAGCGCCGGAAGTTCCCTCCGCACGGCCCGCATGCAGGCCCTGTCCGAGGCGAAGTGCTCGAATCCCCGCAGCAGGCGTTCGCGCGGCAGCCGCTGGGCGCCCAGCGCTTCCAGCGCTTGCCCGGCGCCGTTCAGCCGCAGCGGCGAGGTCCCCCCCGGCGCGTCCGAATCGTCGAAGCAGCTCCGGTAGATCGAGACCAATCCGCGCCGCTCGCGCTCCCGCTTGCCGAGCTCGCGCCAGCATTCGCCGAGCACCTCGAGCGCGAGCCGGCAGTCCTCGACCGGGTCGCTTCGCTCCCCCGCGAGCTTGTAGTCCTTGACGAGCGGGTGGTACGGCCGCTGCGGGAACGCCAGCGGCGCCAAGTACAACGTGTCCACCACAGGTAAACGCAGCAGCTCGGCGCCGGGCCGGTGCATTTCGATGAAACGCCGGTCGTGGGCCACGAGGTTGTGCCCGACCACGAATCGCGCCCCGCGAGCGAACTCCCCCAGACGATCGACAGCATCCCCGGACGAATCCGGATTGGGAAGCCGGAACACGCGTTCCCCGCGGAGCGCGCCGACGTCCCGTATCCGGTCGCCCTCGATTTCAAGGTCGACCAAGACGCAGCTGGCGACAAGCGCATCGAAAGCCGGATCACGCGGCTCCGTCGCGAAGCCGGACTTCCGGCTGCGGTCCGCGCCCAGTACCGCAGTTGTTTGCCGTCCCAGCCCTAGCCTCCTGTCAATAGTCGCATCGAACGCACAGCCCCGACACGTCCTCTCACGGCGCCTCGAAGCCTTCCTTTCCCAATCGAAACCGCCACGACCGTACGGCATGATGCCATTCCCGACAACCTCAAGTGCCGCCGCGCCCGGCGCCATCCCAACGCGGCCCGATGCGAGATTCGCGGCGCCGCGTCAGCGCGACCAACCATTAGTAAGTTCTCTCGGTGCCGCGTTGCCGGACCTAGCCGCGCGCCATCAGCGTAGAATTGCGTCTTCCGCCGCACTTCCAACTGCCAACAAAAGGAGAAGGTCATGGCCTCACAAGAGATCGTCACGGAGTTGCGCGCGGGACTGCACACGGTCACCCGTTTCACCGAGTCGGAACTGATCCAGCGACGAAGTTGGGGCGACATCACATTCGAGACCGCCGCGCGAGATATCGAACTCGTCCTTGCCGTAGGTCGCGACCTGTCCCAGATGCCGCTTGAGTACCTCACCGAGCAAGCGGCCGCCAGGATTCGGGACGTCCTCCCCGAGGTGGCGGGCGTGCTCCAAGAGATCGACCAGTTCACGCTGGAGGGGGACGTCTCTTCCAATCGGGACCACCTTATGTCCAGGATGCGTGCGGCCGCCGAAAACCTGCATCGCGAGACTGCTCCCTGGATTCCGTACCTCGCATACCAACGCGGCGATGTCCAAAGAAACATGGATCTCCTGCAGGGTACGATTTCGGAGGCGGAGCAGACCCTCGACGCAGCGAAGGCGGACGTTCAGCAGAAGCGCGGGGCTATCGATCAGATCGTCAGCGCGGCCAGGCAGGCTGCCGCCGATGCCGGCGTAGCGACCTTTACCACTGCGTTCAGCGACGAGGCCGATCGGATCGCCGTCCTCTCACGGCGTTGGCTCGTTGCCGCCGCAGCCGGCGCTGTCCTCACATTGTTGGCCGCTTTCGTGAGCTTCTTCTGGCCATCAATCCCGGAAGGTGCCGGAACGTGGGACATCGTCCGGGCGGCATTCACGAAAGTATCCGTCCTGGGCATGCTGATCACCGCAACGATTTGGTGCGCGCGCATGTATCGCGCACTAGTGCACCAACTATCCGTCAACAGGCATAGGGCACTCAGCCTGCAAACCTTCCAAGCGTTCGCCGCAGCCACAGCAGACGACCGGATCAAGGATGCGGTACTGATGGCGGCGACCAACAGCATCTTTGACAACGTTGCCACAGGGCTGGTCGATCAAAACACCGGAAGAACGGACCCAGCAGTACAGTTCGTCGAGATCGGCAAAGCGACGCGGAAAATGGCCGAAGGCGCCAAGACCGAGTAGTCCAGTCCGCATACGCTCCCCGTCGCGCCACAGCCCATCAGGCTCTCGGAAACGGCTGTCGCATGGGCAGCTCGAAAAAATTCGGCCTCGCGGACACACGCCCGCCGATCGGGCCACGCATCAATGAACACAAATGCCGAGTACGATTAGGCGGCCCGATCTACAGGACTGGGGAGCGGGACGGAGTTTACGCCTGATCGGCTGTTCAAATCAGACATCTTGCCCGCCCCCCATTTTCCTTGACAATCCCCACCGGTCCGGGAAATCTTGCGAATTGCCCATCCAAAGGGATGCAACGAACCGCCACGATGAAGACTCCCCGCAGGTCGCGGCACGGGAGAATGTTCGCCATATCCGACCAAGTCGAAGTAGACCAGCAGCTTCTGGAGCGCGTTTCCTACGAGCCGCATCCGGACCACTGCGACAAACCCGACACATTCCGTCCACACAAGAGCAAGTGTCCCGACGGCGTAGACAGCGATGCCGCACTCAACATGCTGAAGGAGGGTTTGCGGCGTTGTATGGTACCCCCCGACACCGATGGCCTTCCGTCTAGGGTTTGGGCCGTCGATGAAGGTACGGGGGTCGTATACGAAGCCAAAGTAACCAACCGCCAGACAGCCGAATATCATGGCTACCCTCTCTTGGAGGCTAATGCCTTCAGGGACAGAGTCATTTCGGAGTGGCGACAAAGAGGGGAAGCATGAGCCTGGCGATCGAGCCTGCGTGGGAATCGAGCCACAGCGATGACGTGTCCGCCAACGGCGTAGAGGCGGTGCTTGACGAAATCTCCACATGCTCGATCCGAATCTCGGTGAACAATCACCTCATGACTCGGTTGGTGGACCACCAGCAGCGCGAGTGGGACGGTCCGCGCGTATCGGCGTACCGCCTCGCCGAATGGCTGCTGTGGAACTGGTGGAGAATCCGGTGGGAGCCTTCCCGCTCAACTTCGGCGGCCGCAAACGGAGCACTGCTGTCGTGGAGGCAGGCGCATGAGACGGCGAGCATCGGCGGCGGCTGGCTTTGGCCCCGCATCACGTTCGATTCAGACGGCCAGACTGTGGCCGTCACATCGGCCGGAAGTCAGGCTACGCCGACCGAGCCCATTAGCTACTTCGGTGACGATACCGAACGACACATCACCGCGAAGCAGTTTGAGAACGGCGTAGATTCGTTCGTTCGTGACGTCTTGACCTACCTAGATGATTGCAAGGTTGAGGCGCACGCCCCAATGCGTCAATTGCGTGAAGAACTAGATCAGGAACGGAGCGATCCGGGCATGACCATGTACCGGCGACTCGAAGCCCTTCTAGGATGCAACCCGGATGAAGGCAGCCGTACGGTGATAAGCCGGTTGATCGGAACTAGCCGGGACTTGGGGGAGCAAGCGACGAATGAGGTCGCCGCAGGGGTTCCGATGGCGATGGTCGCGAGAATGTCTGGCAAAGACCTGCGGAGTGAGGCCCGCCGTGTCGGAGTTCAGGTTGGTGCGTTCGAGCGATATTCACCAATGTCTGACAGAACCATGACGTCCATGGAGTCCCGCGGTGGACCCGGGACCGCCATGATTCCGTGGAGAGTTGGCGCAAATGCTGCCAAGGCATTCAGGGAAAGCGAACGCCTTGGGGACGGGCCCATCACAGACCGGATACTCGGGGAGCTATGCGGCATCCCTTCCCGATCATTCCGCGGAAGGTCGAGCGCGAAGCAACCAATGGCGTATAGGCTCAAGACGCGGAACACGGCGTACATTGTATTTCGCGCGCGAGTCCCCTCGGGGCGGCGATTTGAGGCCGCGCGGCTGCTAGGGGACAAGTTGCTAGTGAACAATGACGAGTCGCTCCAGCCCGTTACGAGCACCCACACGTACCGTCAGAAGATGCAGCGATCATTCGCCGCGGAGTTGCTTTGCCCATCGGATGCTCTTTCGCCGCTGATTACCGGTGACCGCTCAGAAGAAGCGATAGAGGAAGTGGCCGCGAGGTATCGGGTGTCTCCCATGTTGGTAACCCGGCGGCTTGAAAACGCGCCCCTATAGGAGCCCACAACCAGAACGCTTGGGGGTCCTCGAAATGCCGAAACCGGGCGGCGCCCCCTCTAATCTCACATTCGGGATGCGCTCCTTCCCACGGGGACGGAAATGCAAAGGGAACGATGTATTTGATTCCGCCTATGGCGGTGCTAGGATGCAAATATTCGCAGAATAAGAGGCCAAGTGAATGGCTAGACGACCTCAGCGCCCTCCGACTGAAAGACCACCGAAGCCTAGTCCGACCCCAATCCGTAAGCCCGACTACTTACCCGAGTCGGAGCCCGTGCCGAGTCACGTCCCAGACAGATTACCGACCGTAGACCCGAAGTTCAAACCCCCACCTGAAAAACCGCGAAACCCAAGAAAGTAGCCATGGAATCCACACCCGTCGCCGGATACGAGACCGAGATGTATCACGTGCGACGGTCTGTAAAGTATCACGACTATCGTAGGCGGTTTTTCGACAACGTATTGAATTTCTCTCTCTTTCTAGCACTGTTGAGCGGCCCCGCTATTGTGATTTTGTCGGGAGGGGAAAGTGTCGCAGGCGTTTACGCACAGTCTCCCGCGATCATTACTTCGATATTCGCGGGAGTAGCGTTAGTGTCTAAGACCAGCGCAAAGGTCATGTTGCACAATGACCTAAAGACCGAGTTCATTCAGTTGCGGCGCGAAATGGAGTTGGGGCGAGCAACCGCGACAGCCGAAGATGTGGCGAAATGGACCGCCGAAAGACTTCGGATAGAAATGCGGGAACCACCGATCAACCGAGTAATCGACGCCCTATGTCATAACGAAGTAGTCCAATCTTTGGGGATAGAAGAGAAAACAGAATACGTGCGCGTCCTCAAATGGCACCGCTTAGTAGGCTCATTTACTCGCCAGTTTGACAGCAGTCTTAGGCACTACGAGGAAGACGATAAAGTTTCGATCTGGGTAAGTGCTTACCCCTTGAGTCGAAACTAGAAAGTCGCTCCAATGGCAAGGGCCCCACAACCTCAAGTCAATTGGGACGGCAAGAAGTTGTCCGTTTCCCTACCGGTCCCACTGGGGACGAGCATCAGCCCCGCTGGTGGCGGTTCCATAGATGGGTCCTGGAGCCCCTGATCTTGTCCGTGGTACGTATCCGTGAGGTAGGAACCGAATCGTGGACCCCAGGATTCGAGACGCCGCTCAACGCGTGTACGATCCTGGACCTTAAGCCAGGAACGGAATACGAAATGAAAATCACGCACAAGAGCGTGATCACAGGGAAAGAAGGCCCACCCACAACCAAAAGAATGCGAACGCTGCCGGACGGGACCCTTAGCAACGTCATTCCCTTTCAACGGCGAAGCGACGAGTAGACACAGCGGGACACTAATCCCCATCGCATACCCACGCTTAGTGTGGCACGCCTGCCCGGACTCCAGCCGGCTTCAAACGCAGATCCTTCTCTCGATTGATCATGTTGTAAAGCGACTCCCAAGGGATTCTGCCGAGCCACTTAGCTATAACCTTGTCTGCTATAAGCTTCAGAATGATCCCAGCTCCGATCGACTCAATCATAGACAGTTCTGACTCTCTTAAACGTCTAGGTCCTTAGTATTCAGTAGCGTTGTACACATATTGTCGCCACAAAGACGATATGAGTTATGCGGAAGACCAGACGGTTTCAGCGTTTACTGAAGCTGAGATGTATGGAACGCGTAGTACCGTATCCGAAATCCCTTGCATTTGCGGTTTCTTTTAATTGAAGAGTCTTCAAGTGTGGCATTTTTCTCGAACAACGCAGCGCCTCCATGTTGCGGACGCGGCGCGGACACTCTTCGCGAATCTATCTCACTCGGTCACTTTGTCAACTCCTTCCACGTTAACCGCCGCCCGACCATTCCCAGCGCCAGCAGCCGCATTGTTTCGATCATGTCGAACGACCGCGTGTTGTTGTACCTGACGAATCTAAGGAGATAAAGCGATCTGCATGGACCCCTTGAAGCCCATTCTGCAATCCATCCTCTCAGAGGTCACGTTCGATCCGGACTGGGCCGCGGCTGCGGTCAGGATCGCCAAGTCCCAGCCCGAGAACAGCTGACGCCGGCGCGCTTCCGCTAACTCAACGCGAGCGCATGCTGACGCGAAGACGAATGGCGCCGGCTCACGCTCGCGATACCGACCACACCCGTCCGCCCGCTGGCCAGACTCTTCACCTAGCTCCGCCGGTTCCTCGCCACCTGGCTGGACGCAGACGACAAGATCGGGCACGAGGTTCCCGGCAGGGCGGGTCCTAAACAGCAGCACCCCACGTTACGGCGACATCCGGGACGTGCAACACGTCTCATCACTGGAGAACTTCGCCGTGAGATTGGCCAGCGGCGCCGTGATTCTGAGTACCGACCGCGTCTACTCACATCTCGCAGAACGGACGCGTGGCGCCCCTGTTCCGTTCCGAATCACGGTGGTCCTAGACTCGCTTGCCCTCCACCGTCCCGTTTCGCTCGGCCAGGGAATCCTGATCGAGCCGCTTCCTGCGACCTCCTACCTCTCAGTGGAAGACGTATCCAAGGCCGTGTCGCTGCTCGTGATGAGAGCTATCCTCCGGCGTTCCTCTGACGCGACCACGACGACCTTGCAGCGTTTGGGGCCACTCGGGCACGGCTGGAGTACGACGGAACAGGCCCACTTGGCGTACTGCACCATACCGACCGCCTACGAAACGACCTGAACACAGTGGCGGTGACGCTCGACCGAGAGGCGCGCAGCCTACACGAGAAACAGCTCCGCCGCGTGGTCGCCGGTATGAGTTCGTCCGGTCGATCGGTCCGTGTCGCTGTCGACCGGTGGATGCAGGCTAAGGGTGGGCGCACGAACCCGGCCGACCGGCCCATCGACATGCGGATCGTGCTCGAATCCTTGTTCTTGCCGAAGGCCGCGGGCTCGGACGCCGTCCACCGGGCCAAAGTGGTCTAGAGTGCCGGTGCAAGGGTCGCGCTCGCCAACGGGCTTGACCTCTGATGCGACGGGATCCTCAAGATGCCGGCCGAAGAGCTGCCTGCGCCTTGGCTGGATATGGTCCTAGGTGTGGGCACGCGCCGCAGCGAATCCGAACCACAGCGGTGCGTTCGCCCATTCGTGCGTGATAGTGTTTCCCAGCGTCGCGCCAAGTCTCGCGTTCAGTGGTGGGCTATGTGTGGGGTTACGGATAAAACGCATGAAGAAACTTCAATTAAACCAATAGGTTGAAAAAAGACATCGCTCCTACCTCTTCCGCCAGCTCATGCAGCATCATTTGGTCTCACGACGGCTATTGACGACTCAAAAAATAGCCCCAAAACAGTTCCTTATGAGAACACTGGGCAAATATGCATAGCTGCACGACCCTTCCGAAAGCTACTATGAAACGAGTGTGTTTGTGGGGTCGCGTGGTGGGTCAAGGACGTCGTCTGTAACTCGCCTCGGGCACCTGCGAGTTTGGCGGCAGTCTACAGCAGCGGACGGGGGAGCTATCGTCGACAGTGGTGTCCGGGTGAGTTGAGTCGTGCGGTGCGTCTCTGCTGGAATTGAGTTGCCCACTCCAGTTTCAGCAAGAGGAGCACACCGCACATGGACAACGATAATGTGGTCGTATTGGCGACACCAGCCGCGGTTTCCGATCCCCTCACCGACCTTCTCCGCACCGGCGCCCGGCAGTTGATCGAGGCCGCGGTGATCGCCGAGCTTGACGAGTACCTGGCGGCGTTCGACGACCAGAACTCGCGGACGGCCGCCGGCGCGTGGTTCGCAACGGTTACCTTCCCGAGCGATCGATCCTCACCGGGATCGGCGCGGTTGACGTCCGGATGCCGAAAGCGCGCAGCCGCGAGGGCTCGCCGGCGACGTTCCGCTCCTCGCTGGTGCCGCCGTACGTACGGGTTACTGTAAGGACACGCGACCAGCTCTCAGGCATCTTCACCAGAGACGGATTGGACCCACTCCTCGATACTCGATGCAGACTCTTCCGCTTCCAGTTCAGTAACGTCCAGACGCAGGAGATGGTCGCCACCCCGGTCCAGGAGAGGACGATCCTCCGCATTGCCGCGAAACATCGCAGGGTCTCGCGGCTTCCGCTTTGCCTCCCGGTCCACCCCCTGGATCCGGCGCGCGTTTTCCTCGAGCGAACACTCCAGCACGACTATCAACAGCTTCGCACCGCGTGAACGAGCCAGGTCAATTGCAGCATCCCAGCACTCGTTCCCCCAGGCACTATTGGAGGAGTGGGCATTTGTCAGGATCACCGGAATGCCCGCAGGAACCTCCAACACCCGTTTGTAAGCAATTTCCCGAACCGCACGGATGGTGTCGTAATACTCGGGTGATTTGAACTCGGTCAAAGCCAGGGCGACGTTGTAGATGCTGTGGTTATCCAACAGGCGAGCGCCCAGCTTCCCCGCCAGTATCTTCGCAATCGTCAGCTTGCCTACACCTGGATAGCCGTTGATGTGGATAATCATCTAACTCAATCTCCGTAGCATCGCAGGACCGCCTCCATCACCCCTTCCGTGTCCATGTCAGCGACTTCTGCATATCTAACCAGGACACCCACGTGATCATTTTTCTTGTTTCCCGGTTAAGTGCTCGCGGATCCTGGCGCTCATCTGGCGGAGTTCTTTCGCATTGAGCGGAGTTGACTCCACCGTCTCAAAAACGATTCCCTCTGAACGGCATATGCGCCAGGAATTTGCCCTTTGGAGAATCTGTCATCCATTGAGGCACAACGTGCAAGTGAAAGTGTGGAACCTCCTGACCGCTCGCTACGCCATTGTTCTGGTAGAGAAGCAGACCTTCCGCTCCGACGGCAGCGGATACCGCCATTCCGACGCGCCGGGCAACCTTGAGCACCTCGTTCATTTCCAGATCACTTAAGTCAAACAAGGTCGGCGCGCGCCGTTTCGGAAGAACCACACACTGGCCTTCCAGATACTGACGCCCGTTCACTCGGGCAACCACCAAATCGGTCTCCTCAACAAGATTCGCCTGCGCGTCGGCTACAATCTCGCGGAAGAAACAGGGATCCTGCTGAGGCAGCCGGAAATCAAGGTTCATCTTTCACCGCTCCACCTGCCCTGCCCAAAGGACTCATCCTCTCGTGGCCCGACCCGAATCGGAGAACATGCCCGCCAGGATCCTTACACAAGCCTTTCGGTGTGCACTGTAAATGGATTACTGGTGTACGACTGATAGAGAACGCGTCCGTCAAACTCCGGCGCAGCGCAAACCGATCGCTTACGAGGATGTGGGGCGCTCCTGACCAGCTGATCCCCCCTGCGATCCTTGACGGGCGGCCGTCGATTCTTGAAGTTGGCAACGTAGTAGGCGTTCCAAGCCGCCATGATGTCGTCGAAGGGAAAGCCTGGCCCATGGCTGCCGATCAGGATCTGACGCATTTCGTGCGCGCGGCTACCGATGCAGCGGTAGCGTGACGCCATGGATGGAACAGGCGTGGCGGAACCCCTGCAGCGCCCGTTGCTCGGTGTCAAGCAGGAGACCATCCATGTCGAACACAACCGCCTGGGGTGGGCGGAATCGGCGGACGCTCATGTTCGACCTCGTCAGTAGTTGCTGTGGATATTCGCGCTACGGCCCTAACACCCGGGAGCCCGGACACCACCACTTGGACCGACAAAATACACTTGGCAATGGGGCTAGAGCGCCTGCACCGCGGATCGCGACGCGACTCCAGCCCGACGGCGCGACTTCTTCGCCGAACCGCGCCGGCTAGTCGAGATTCGCGAAGAGCCGTTCGAATCGCGGCCTATAGTAGTTGTCGGCGTCGACCGAGAACGCGACCGCGTGGGCATGCCCGTAGATGCTCTGCCGATCGACGAAGCCGATCACCCGGGAGTCGCTGGAATTGTCCCGGTTGTCACCCATCATCCAGTACTTGCCGGCCGGAACGGTGAACGCGGGAAACGTCGAGCAGGCACCGAGGTCCGCACATCGGCAGATGGCCTTGGCGAGCCCGGGACCGGCGCCTGCCTCCCGGCCGGCGTAGCGCTTGCAGTTCCGGGGCGCGAGCAGTCGGGACAACATATTGTCGTGGGGGTCCGTCGCACCGGGGCGGCCGTTGAACATCACCACGCGGCTGTCGTCCAGCAGCGATTCGCGGTAGAACCAATGCCGACGGGAGTCGTCTATGGGCAGGGCACCGATTTCCCCGGCCTCCAAAGGTGCGTAGGCCGCCGCTTCGCCGTTGATCGTCAACCGGTTGCGACTCCATTCGACGCGATCGCCCGGCACGGCGACTACGCGTTTGATGAACAACCGTCCATCCACCGGGTTGCCGAAAGTCACCACGTCGCCACGGGCGGGGTGCGACCACTGCCCAACACGGACGGTAGTGAAAGGCACCCGCAGATCCCAAGCCAACTTGTCGACCACGACGCGGTCGCCGTCCAGGATTCCCGGCTTCATGCTGCCGCTTGGAACCTGGTGCCAGTCCGCCACGGCGGACCGGAACAGGATCATCACGGCGCAGAACACCAGGAAACGGCGCCAGTACCGCCAGGACTTCATGGGACGCGGACTATATCGAAGCGGTATGCCACGCGCAACGCGGCGTACTGTCCAACGCGAAGTACGTATCCATGTTGTCAAGCGACGGGTTTGGTCATGAGCCAACCCGGTTGCGGACTGGGCATTGGCGTCCGGTTTCTGGCCTTCGCGGCGGTGCGGAGTTCCAGCCCACCACGGACCTCTACGGACGATGCCAGGGGCTCGCGGTAGCGGCTTGCCTTCGGCCGCAGAACGCGTGGGAATGCCTGTGGGAACAACTTCGTCCGACTTCCAAAAAATTACACTAATAACATTAGGTTACGCGCGTGTACGCGAACACCAGCTCCCGTGTGATCCCAAGGTGGTACGCCGCCTCAAGATCCGTCAACAATCCGCCAGCGTCACCCCCTTGAGCGCCCGCTTCGTTCCTTGCAGAGCGGCTACCGGTTCCCTCCGTCGTCATGCCGATCCCGCCTCCTCAGCACTCGAGCTGGCTTGATCTTAGAGATAGGCGCATCAACCTCATCAAAGCCACCCAGTAGACTCCCTGGCATTGGGGTCGCGGCTCACCATCTCACCCATTTGCGCTCGGCCGACCGACATTGCATCGCCATCCCGCCATCTCGCCGCCGCTAGGCCACACCGGCGAATGATCGACCTCCGCCCGCCCCCGGCCCAACATCGGCTCTCGCCTCCTGGACTTCCACACATGACTAGCGAACGCCTTCGACACCGGCGGCCAGAGCCCAGCCTGCGCCTACGACACGAACGAACCGCGCGGCAGAAGCGGCGTCCACTCGCGGGCGTTCACCTTCCCCGCACACCAGAACACCGGCAGCGTGTTGTTCGGCACAGTGTTGTGGAACGACACAAGGGCACCCATGTCCCCAAAACCCAGGGGACTTTGGCGGACCAACTGGCGTCCAATCTGCAGCATCACATCCTGCGCGTACGCCCGCTCGCCCTCGTCCTCGAATATGCCCGCCTCCGGCGCGAGCGCGCGCACCTCGTCGTCGAACGTCGTCATCGCCAGGACCGGCACCCGCGGGAACCCGCGCTTCACGCGCTTGATCGCCTCCGGGAACGCCGTCTGCAGACAGCACACGACCCGCCCCTCCTCCGCAAGCGCCGAAAACAGCTCCGAGTCAGCCGACCAGAGGCGGCCCAAGCCCTTGGCGATTGTATTCCCAGTCCCCGCGAAATCGTCCACGACCACGAGCATCGGGTCGTCCTCGAGATGTCCCCGAACCCAGGCATGCATCTCGTCGATCGAGGCGCACTTGCCGGGACTCATGCGCTTAGCGAGTTCCCGCGCGGTCGCGGCGCCGCTCTTCGTCTCCGAGTCGACGTGGCCCAAGTAGAGATTGTCCAGCCGCCGCCTGAATATCCGCCATGCGCCGTTGCCTACGTCCTGCCTCCTTGCGTTGAGCGACTCCTCCATCTTGGCCAGTCCGTTGACGTTGGCCCCCTCGTTCACGAAACCCTTCTCGGCGAGCCGTTTCAGGAGCAGAAACGCCACCTCGATCCGGCTCTCGTCGTCGAACTGCCGCAGCCATCGGCGGACTTCCGCCACATCCTTCTGCCGTCCCAAGTACATCAGGCGCTCCGACACGGGTAGCAGGTCGTCCTCGTCGATCGGGAAACCTACAGAGTCCAAGATCGCTGACGCCACCGGTTCCTCCACCGCACCCTGCGCGGCCTCCTCCTCCTGGAACGACCGCCACACCGGCAGCAATTCCCGTTCTCCATTGTCCAGCAGCCAGTCGCGAAACACCGGAAGCTCCAACTCGGTCCCTTTTCCACCGCCTCCTTGCCGAGACAGGACTCGCCTGCGCAGGAGTCCTGTCTGCACATCCCTCAGCTCCTGCAGCGGGAGTCGTTCCCGGGGCTCCAGCCCGAGTTGCTGCTGGACCGCCACGAGGTCCTCGAGCGACTCGTATCCGCCCGAACCCAACGTCGCGACACAAGCCAGGAACAGACAGTTGCCGGCTACGGACCATTCCTTCTCGCCCGGGTCAAGGACCGGCACGTCCTGCCAGAAGTGCGCGAAGTTCGTCGGGCCCAGCTCCCGGACGACGCTGCGCCGGACGTATTCGAAGTCGCTGGTCCCGACGAACGTCCGTCGTTCCTGCGCGCAGCGCTGGAACACCTTCCCGGCTACCAGATGCATATAGAACGGGTTGCCCCTGCAGTAGTCCACGATCCGTTGGACGGCTTCCCGCTCGTACTCGATCTTCCCCGCCACCGGCTCCGTGATCAGCGCCTCGCAGTCCGCCTCCACCTCGATCCGGTCCAGCGAACGGTTGATCCACTTGTTGAGATCCGCCGAGTGGCTCTGATAGATGCTGTTCATCCGTTCGCTGCCCACGAACATGAACGTCAGGCCCACCTCCGACAGCGCAGCGCCTTCACGAACTGCTTGCCCCGCTCTCCCAGGTAGAAGGCCGGATCGAGGTCGTCAAACTCGTCAATAATGACGAGCATCTTCCGGCCGCTCTCCTGCTCCAGTTCCTCCACGAACGGCACCAGCCGACCCAGCCCCGCACGGAACTCGTCCTCGTCCGGCGTCTCGCGCACCATCGCCAGCGCGGCCACCAGGCGCGTCGCCACCCGGTGACCCAGCTGGCCTTCGTGCAGCGACGCCAGTTCGCCCATCCTCAACACGACGCACACGATGTCGCCACGGTCTTTGAGGTTCGCCGCCAGGACCTGCAGAACCGACGTTTTCCCGACCCGCTTCTGACCCCACAGGAACGTCGACGTCTCATTCGACACCTGTAGTTCCAGATCCGCAAGCACTGAGTCGCGACCGTATAGGTCCTTCTTGTCCCGTATCGGGTTGATCCCGTAGGGTGGGTCTTTGAGCAGACCATCCCAGTCGGGCTGCGTTCCCTGCTGTTCGAACTCGAGAGTCTGTTCGAACTCCTGCTCCCGTCCGTTCACCGTCTCGCAGGTCAGCGCCGCCTTCGGTGCGAGCGTTCTGTCCCTGCGCCCACTTCGGAGTTCGAGGCGAACCAGGCGCTCGGCCCCGGGCGCAAGTTCGAACGGTTCCGGCGGTTCCGACAACGTGAGCGCCACCGCACATCCGTTTCGGCCGCTCGTATCCACACGCCGTGTGCCGTCCCGTCGCCATCGCTCGCCACCCGCGCTGGAAACACCACACTATCCGCACCGCCAGCCAAGTCGACCTTGAACGACCCGCCCACGATTTCCACCGATGGCGTCATCATTTCGTCGCTCGCTTGCGTCCCCTCCTCGATCAGCCTCGACATGTGCCTGGCCACCGGCTCCAGAACCAACCGCCGCAGCCGGTGGTCGAGGTCCCCGCCCAGGGTATCGAGCGTCCGCTCCAACTGGCGCCGCAGATCCCGCGCACGTCTCGGGATCGCCTCCGCTTCGTACCGCTCGCAGCTCTCGCAGAACTTGCGGAACAACGTCCCCAGCAGAACTTCCACGTCGCGTAGCGTCTGTCGTTCGCCCACCAGCGCGTACGGCTCGTACGCGTGCGCCTCCCTGATGACGACCGTCGACGGCAGCTTCGCGGCCACGGCCGTGGACTCGCAGAAGCTGACGACGGCCGTCGCCAGCGCCGCCTGCACCTCCCTCGTCTTCGCTGTTGCGGCCCGCATCACGGCGGCTCTGTTGGCCGCCTTGAGGCACTCCAAGGTCGCACCTATACTTGTGCGCCCTTCCCGCTGCCGCTCATGGCGGCAATCCGACGGCGAGGCCAGACCATGTCCCAGATCGAGGTGAGGGAACTCGCCAAGGTGTTCCGCGTGGCCGAGCGCCGGCCCGGGCTTCTCGGCGCGTTCCGGGGCCTCGTTGATCGCCGCATGCGCGACGTGCATGCCCTCGCGGGCATCGACTTCGACATCGAACGTGGCGAACTGGTCGGCTACATCGGCCCCAACGGCGCCGGCAAATCCACCACCATCAAGATCCTCGCGGGCATCCTGACGCCGACCGGCGGCACCTGCACGGTCGACGGCCTCACGCCTTGGCGCGACCGTCGTCGCCATGCGGCGCGGATCGGCGTCGTGTTCGGTCAGCGCACACAACTTTGGTGGGATCTGCCGGTCATCGAGAGCTTCGAGTTGTTGCAGCGTGTCTACGGGGTGCCGGAGGCGCTGTTCGCCAGCAACCGCGACCGCATGGTGGAACTGCTACGCCTTGGGCCGCTCCTCGACACGCCGGTACGCCAGCTATCCCTCGGCCAACGCATGCGTGCCGACTTGGCCGCCGCACTCCTGCATGGGCCAAAGCTCCTGTTCCTCGACGAGCCGACGATCGGGCTCGACACGGCGGCGAAGCTCGCAATGCGGGACTTTGTGCGCACGTTGAACCGGGAGGAGCGGGTCACCGTCGTCCTGACGACGCACGACATGGACGACATCGAAGCGCTTTGCGAGCGGATCATGGTCATCGGCCAAGGTCGCATCCTGATCGACGGCGGCATCGACGAGCTGCGTCGGCGCGTCGGCAACGAGCGCGTGCTTATCGTGGATTTTGAGGAGGTGCGGTACCTCGCCGACGTGGAGCGCGAAATCGGCGGGGCCGGGTTGCGGAACGTGCGCGTTAGCGGCAAGCGGGCGCGGATCGCCTTCGACGCGGGCGCGGTCGCGCCGGCGGCGCTGATCGCTCGGGTCACGTCGCGGTTCGACGTGCATGACCTCTTCGTCGAACATCCGCCCATCGAACACACTGTTGCCGATCTCTACGCCGAGCACGGGGAAGGCGAGGCGTGAGTCGTCTCAAACCCTACACGGCGGTTGTCAGCGCCCGCTACCGGAACCTGCTGCAGTACCGGGCGGCGGCGTTCGCCGGATTCGTCACCCAGCTTTTCTGGGGCTCGATCCGGCTGATGATCCTCGCGGCGTTCTATGCGGCGGCCGAGGGGCCGCAGCCGATGAACATGGTCGAGGTCGTGGCCTATGTCTGGCTCGGCCAGGCGCTCCTCGGGATGCTGCCGTGGAGCACGGACGCGGACTTCAAGGAGCAGGTGACGTCGGGTGCCGTCGCCTACGACCTGCTGCGACCGCTCGACCTCTACGGCTACTGGTACGCCCGCACATTGGCGTTCCGGACGGCGGCGACGACGCTGCGCGCCGTTCCCATGGTGATCTTCGCCATGCTGCTGCTGCCGGCATTTGGCCTCGCCGAGTGGGCGTTGCCCGTCCCGTCCGTCACTGGGCTGATCGGGTTCCTGGCCGCGATCACGGCGGCCGCGCTCTTGTCGACGGCGATCACGGTGCTCGCCCACATCTCCATGCTGTGGACCCTCTCCGGCGAGGGCGTCGACCGTATCCTGCCGTCGTTCGTGACGATTCTCTCGGGGATGATCGTGCCGCTGCCGCTGTTCCCCGACTGGATGCAGCCGTTCCTCTCGTGGCAGCCGTTCCGCGGCCTCTGCGATGTCCCCTACCGCATCTACAGCGGCAACATTCCTATCAGTGAGGCCGCGAACGAGATCGTCTTCACGTTGGCCTGGACGGTGGTGATCGTGTGGTTCGGGCGGTTCCTGCTCGCGCGCGGTGTGCGTCGCCTCGTCGTCCAGGGAGGCTGACGGCATGGTCGACGCGGTGGCCTTGCTCGGGCGCTACTTCGGCGTCTCGATCCGGGCCCAACTGCAGTACCGGGCGTCGTTCCTGCTGAATGCGACGGGACAGTTCGTCAGCTCGGGCATCGAGTTCTTCGGCCTGTGGGCGCTGTTCGACCGCTTCGGCCACCTGGCCGGTTGGACCTTCGCCGAGGTCGCGTTCTTCTACGGCGTGGTCAACTGCACCTTTGCCATCGCCGATGCGCTGACCACGGGGTTCGACCGCTTTGGGTCGCACTATGTCAAGACCGGCGACTTCGACCGCTTGCTGCTCCGCCCTCGGCCCACGGCGCTTCAGCTTGCCGGCCACGAGTTCGCCCTGCGGCGGGTCGGTCGCCTGGTGCTGGGACTGATCGTGTTGGCTTGGGCGACATCGGCCCTCGACATCCCGTGGGATGCGGCGCGCGTGGCGCTGCTATTGCTGACGGTTGCGGGCGCCGTCGCCTTCTTCGTCGGACTGGTGGTCCTGCAGGCGGCGCTCTGCTTCTGGACCACGGAGTCGCTTGAGATCATGAACGTGTTGACGCACGGCGGGGTGGAATCCGCGCAGTACCCGCTGTCGATCTACCGCGTCGCGTTCCGGCGCGTGTTCACGTTCGTCGTGCCACTGGCCTGCGTCGGCTATTTCCCCGTGGTGGCGGTGCTCGGGGTGGACGACCCCCTCGGTACCGGTCGGGCGTTCCAGGCGCTCGCGCCGCTCGCGGGCGTTGCGTTCCTGGGCCTGTCGCTGGTGGCCTGGAGCATCGGTGTGCGGCGCTACACCTCGACCGGGAGTTGAGCGCGAGGGCGCATTCAGCGACCATCAGATGCTTTCGAGGGAGGAGGAGATGGCCACGGAGACCCTTGGCTGGTGGGATGCCAGCGATCCAACCGGTCGATCTGTTCGCGAGTTCAGGATTGCCCGCGCCGGCGTGGAGCGACCTGTCACCGGGGCCCTTTGGTCGCCATCGGCTGCCGACGATGAGGCACTGCTGGTGCTGTTCGGCCACGGCATCGGGGGACCGCTACCAGGCACCGATCTGCCACCTCGCACACCGTTTCGTGGACGAAAGCGCCTGCCACGCGCTCGCCATCGACGGGCCGGTCCATGGCATGCGGCAAGTAGGGCTGGGCGGCCGGGCCGCGTTCGGCGACGAGATCAAGCCACCGGGGTTCATGGACGACATGACCGGCGACTGGCATGCGGCGCTCGATGCGACTCGGGCACAGGTGAGCTTGGGCGACATCGCCTACTTCGGCCTGTCCATGGGCTCAATCTTCGGCATCCCGCTCATCGCCTCGCTGCCGGAAACCAAGGCGGCCGTGCTCGGCCTGGTTGGTACGACCAAGGCCGGTGGCCCGTTCGCGGAACGGATCTTGAGCGACGCGGCACGGATCCGCTGTCCAGTGCTGTTCCTGATGCAGTTGGAGGACGAGTTGTTCCCGCGCGACGGATATTTCGCGGTGTTCGATGCGCTAGCGAGCGACGACAAGCGCATTCACGCCAACCCGGGCTTGCACCCGGAAGTGCCGGCGGAAGAGATCGCGGCGAGCTTCGCGTTTATCGAGCGACTTGTCGGCCGCTCTCGCTAGGCCGCGTTAAAGTTTCCATCGGATTGTCGGGGCGGGTGATCCACTCGCTCCATGCGAACACGATGGGTCGCATGTTCGGCTCATCGCGGTTCATGGCGCCGGAGGAATTCGAGAAGGGTCGCCTCGTCGATGAGCGCACGACCGTGTTTGCCATGGGTCGGACGGTCGCTATATTCCTGCCGGACGCCGCAGCCCCTGCCCCAGTCGCGGTGACGGCTTGTGCGGATCATCCCAGCGCCCGCTACGCCACGGTGGCCAAGTTCGCCGCCGCATTCATCGACGCGGCAGAGGGACTCGCGAAGTGAAAAAATACATACTCTTCGATCATGATGGTGTTCTGGTCGATACCGAATTCTGGTACTACAAAGCTGGAGAACGCGCCCTGGCGGACATTGGTTTTGCTTTGGACAAGGACCAATACCTCCGGGACATGAACCAGGGGTCGGGTCAAACCTGGGCCCAAGCCAGGGCGGCAGGTATTGACGAACAGACCATCGGCAGGCAGCGCGAGGTTCGCAATGCCTACTATCAGGAATATCTACGAACGGAAGCCATTGAGATTGGCGGCGTCGTTGACACTCTCGCTGAACTGTCGAAATACGTCCGCATGGCTATCGTGACAACTTCAAAACGTGTGGACTTCGAAATCATCCATGAAAAGCGCCAAGTTAGACAGTTCATGGACTTCGTCCTCGCTCGCGAAGACTACAAGCTCGCCAAGCCGCACCCGGAACCATACCTGACCGGGCTAAAGCGATTCGGAGCCACCAAAAAGGAGACACTGGTTGTCGAGGATTCATCCAGAGGGCTGAACTCAGCCGTGGCGGCCGGTATTGACTGTGTCATCGTCTATAACGACTTTACGAAAACACAGGACTTTTCACAGGCTAGGTATCGAATCGAAACTCTGATTGAATTGAAGGATCTCATCCTCAACGAAATCTGAAGGAATTGCTCGGATGAGCAGCGGGATGCCGCGTGGCAACGCCCGGCGCTTTGGAGGGCAATGCCCTCTCGGCAGCTTCAGGTCGGCGCGTCGCTTTTGCTGCGCGCGCAATCTTGCATGGAAGTACGCCTCCAACGAAGGGGGCAACGCCGGCACTTCCATACGCGTTAGCGGTCGGGGAGCATTCCCCGGCTGAGGGCTCCTAGCCTGCCACTTTGGCCAGTTCGTAGATGATGAAGTTGGGCGCGCGGAATTCGTCGTCGAAGGTGGGGTTTGCCGCTAGTTGCGCGGGTGTCGGCGTCGGTTCGCGCAGTGCGGTCAAACTGAACCCGCTGCCAAGAAAGGCATCGATGTGGCGCGACAGCGAGCGGTGCATATTGATGAAGGGCGCACCCCAAACGCGCCACTCGCGCGGTCCTTCGACGGTGTAGTTGTCCACCGGGTAGAAGAGCTTGTCGTCGCCTCGCTTGACCCAGCCGTCGGAAAGCGACGAGCGGATCGGATGGATGTTGCAGACCACGAACCGACCGCCGGTCCTGAGCACTCGATAAGCCGCCTCCACGGCAGAATCCATGTCGAACAGGTCGACCAGGACAATATAGGACACGGCCAGGTCGAAGGTCGCATCATCCAACTCGGCGAGTTGCTCCGCGTCGCCGACGAGGTAGGTCTCGCCGCGGGACGCCAAATGCCGTGCCCGGTCGATGAAGGCGTCGGTCACGTCGATTCCGGTGACGTGGGCGCCCAGGCCGGCCAGCAAGCGACAAAACCGGCCATCGCCACAACCGATGTCCAGGACCTCGCGGCCGTCGACATCGCCGAGCGCATCGAGCATCCAAGCGTCCAGCATGCCCGTGCGCACGGACTGATCCTGGTTGAACCAGTTCTCGGCAGCCGCGGTCCACTGGGTCCGCAGCCGCGTTTTCAGACTACGTCCCGACACTCGATTCGACACCTACATTCGACTCACGGGCTGCTGCTCGCTTCGCGCAACGCCTCCAGGACATCGTGCAGAGTGTCGACCACTTCGTGACCGAGCCCGCGCAGTTGCTCGAACGGTTCAACGAGGTCCGGGACCTGGAACGCCCGGCATCCCGCGGCCAATGCCGAACGCACGCCGTTGGCGGAGTCCTCCAGCGCCCAACAACGCTCCGGACGAGTCCCAAGACGCTCTGCTGCGGTCGAATACGGTTCTGGCCCAGGCTTCCCTCGCTGGACAGCGTCGCCGGTCACCCTGACCGAGAAGTAGTCGTCGAGCCCGGCATCCGGATACGGCCGATGCGGGCTTGGGTCCATGATGCGAGTCACGACGCCACAATGCGAGTCACGACGGATTGAAAGGACAGACTCTACTGGGAGTGCGTCGTATGTCAATTTCAACTCGACATCATCGTACGCGCGTCCAATACTGGACGCCTGTCTCCGTACCACCCTCAGCGGTGTCCCGCCGCGCTGTCTCCGCGATGCTCAAGATGCGACACGTCGCCGAGAAACCGCACCATCCAGCCGCGCTCGCCGTAGCGATAGAACAGACTCAAGCTCGTGCTACCGATGTCGAACCGGCGTGGCGCGTCTTGAGGCACCCCGAGCACGTACCTGGCGAACGCCATCACGACGGCACCGTGCGTGACCACGACGACCCGTTCGCCGGCATGGCTGTGGGCGATCCGATTGAGCGCCCCGACGATGCGCTCGTTGAGTTCGTTCAGTGTCTCGCCGCCAGGCGGTGTGTAATCGGGATTCGACTCCCCGCTGCTCGTTCTTGCGTCCGGATACCGCTCCGTGATTTCCGCTCGCGACAACCCCTCGAACACCCCCCAGCACCGGTCGCGCAGTCCCTCATCTTCGCGAATATGGTGAAACCCCGGGGTCGCCAACAGCACCGCCGTGTGTCGCGCACGGCCGAGATCGGAGCAGTAGATGGTCGGGCTGCTGCCGAGAGAACGGAGTCGGGGTGCCAGGAGCCGAGCCTGCGCCATGCCGGCATCCGTAAGCGCACTGTCCGCGTGGCCCTGGTAGAGCCCGCGGCGATTGAACCCGGTCTGACCGTGGCGGACGACCGCGAGTTCGGTGGTCGCCGAACCCCTCGGTTTGGTTTCCGGCATCAATTCACTCTTCATAGCAAGTGCTCCCGTATACGCTCGATACGCTCGGCGATGGCGTGAACCCCAAGGCAATGTCTGTTCAGAATCCGACAGGATGTGGCGGCGTGATGATCCCGCCGCACCCCGCAAGGTAGATGGTCAAGAATACGTCGATCCTATGCGCGGACCGCGCTCGAGTGAATGCCCGGTTGAAGCCTGCCCTTCAACCCCAGAGGCAGGCGTGCGGCTTCACGCATCGTTCTCGTGGTCCCGGTTAGCCATAGGTGAGCAAATGTGTCGGCAGGTGCCCCGTGTCATTGACGGTGATCTGGGCCCCAATCAAGCTCTTGAACGCGATCCGGGAGATGCCACAGTTGTGCATATCGAAGCGCGCCCACGCGTCGATGCGGACGGGAAGCACCCTGCACAGCAAGTACCTGAAGGCGTTACCGTGCCCGACCAGCAACGTCGCAGGCACCGAATCCGACTCGAAGTACCGGGCGTAGGCGCGGTCGAGACATTCGCGACAGGCAGCGGTTTGCGGCGCCTCTATGCCATCGGGAAAGCAAAACTCCAGGCCCCGCGGCACGGACGGCACACACTCGCACAGGTCTGCGTCCGTTTCGACCGTCAACGAAGGGTGGTGACGAGCAATCTCCCCGGCGGTTTGGCGCGCGCGTGGAAACTCGCTGGCCACGATCCGGTCGATGGGCTCCCGCGCCAGCCGTTCGGCGGCGAACGCCACTTGGCGCCGGCCGAGCTCCGTCAAGCCACCCACTTGGTTCGGCTCCGCTTGGTTGTGTTGGCCGTGGCGCAGGAGGATCACGGTCCTCAGCACGCGAATCTCCGGGTCGGGTCCTGACGTTTGTTGGCTGACGCTCATTGGGTCACGTACACCAAACACTCGAAGATGAGCGAACGCGGCTCGTGGCCGAACCATACATCCCGAGAATCGCTGCGAGTTCCCTGAGTCCCGCCGACTCGAGACCGGGATCAGGCCACCTGGACCCCGGGGCGAATCGATCGACCGAGTTGTCTTGGCGCACGTTCGGCATGCCTCAATTGTGTAGTGGCCAAAAGCCGAGGACCGACGAAGTATCCGGCTCGCCAGACCCCCGCAAGGACGCAAGGACCTTGCGCCTACGCAGACGATGTGATCGGGCAGTCCCGTTCATCGTCCACCTGGTCGGGTCGACAAGTGCTGCGAAGCGACGACCGCAGGTCGGCGGATTCCGTGGCGCTAGTACCCGAGGACCTGCCCGAACATAAGCACGTGCCCGTCGGGGTCGACGACCTCGAACTCCTTGATGTCGTAGAACCGGTCCACGCACTCGGTAGCGTCCCGACCCTTGTCGACGACGGACTGCCGAAGTGCCTCGGCATCGGCGACGTAGAAGTAGTAGCTGGACTGCGGGAAGCGACCGTCAACCTTCTCTCCCTTGGGGATGTGGCCGGGGCTTGCCAGCATGATCGACGCGGCGCCGTTCCTGACCGTCGCGAAGCCGCTACGGCCTGTGTCGTCCGAGCGACCGGTCACTTCGAACCCGAGAACATCCGTGTAGAAGCCTATAGACGCCTGCACATCGTCGCACATCAGCATGGGTATTAGGTCTACGAACGGGGTGTTGGCGCCGCTTGCCATGGTCATTGCCTCCCTGAACTTCCCGCCGAGTCAGTGTCGGGAGCTACTAAGCTCCCGGCCCAACTTCACTCGCACTGTAAAAGTAGTGAGCAATCAGCGTCAATAGTCGGTCTAGTTGTGAATTCTGTGAAGGTTGTTCGCACGGACGTCTCGCGGGAAGCGGTGACGTGGAAGGCGGCAGCCGAGGCCGGTTACGACACGGAGTTCAAGGTCGACGGCGCGTTTCTCGACGCCCACGCCGACGGTGGTTCGTGGGGACTGCGAATCTACCCTGAAGTTTGCACCCCCGCCGCGACCCATTTCGACTTCGACGCGGTCAAGCAGCGTGGCGACGACTCTGTCGTTCAGGAACTTCTCAAGCTTGACGAAACCATCCCGCTGGAAAGCCTGTTTTTGCTCCCGGGTTACAAGAAAACCGCTATCGAAGGGATGAACGCCCATCGGCTTCACCGCTCCAAGGCTCGCACAGGCATTCCCTCCGCCACTCACGCCGACCGCGACAAACAGATGAAGGTCGATTGTTGGTTGCGCCGACGATCGCAAACTCAAGAGACGCTTTCGCTGCTGCCCGGTGAGGACGAGACAAGGCTTCGGGCTCGCCACCGGCAGATGCTGCATTCGACTGAAGTTCGCGCACCCTCCGCACTATAGGAACGACCTGCCCGATCCGCGTCCCCAACATTGGGGTCACTTGCGGTCTTCCTTGCAGGCTCGCCGGCCAGATGGAGACAACGGCGATTCCCAACCGGCCGTCGCCGTCCTACGGTCCGCCGGAAGCCGGTCCGTCGGTGGTCTCGATGAGCAGCGGCGGCAACCGTTCGCCATCGCCCCACGGCAGCGCCTCCGCGCGGGACGTCCCGGCATCGAGCACGAGCCAGCGTACGGTTGTCAGCCGTCCGAGGGGGGAGAAGTCCGCGATGGGATTGCCCGAAAGCCGCAGCCACGCGAGTTTCGGCAGGTCGCCGAGCACCGAGACGTCCCGCAGCCGGTTCCCGGCGAGATCCAGCCGCCGCAGCGACCGTGCCTCCCGGAGCAGGACGGCGTCCGCCACCCGGTTGTTCCCCAGACCCAGGTGGGCGAGTTCGGTCAGGCCCCACAGCGGCACGAGGTCCGAGACGAGGTTGCCGTCGAGCAGCAGGACTTCCAGGCCGCGCAGTTCCGACAGAGGCCGGAGGTCGGCCACGCGGTTGCCGGAGAGGTCCAGGCGGCGCAGGCGCGTGAGGCCCGCGAGCGGCGAGATGTCCGAGACGGCATTGTCCGACAGGTCGAGCACGCGCAGATTCGAGAGCGCGCCAATGCCGGAGATGTCCGATATGGCGTTGCCCGACAGGTTGAGTCGTTCGAGCCCGCCGGTGGCCAGAAGCGGCGACAGGTCGGAGACTCGGTTGCCGCCGAGGTCGAGTTGCTCCAGGTCCGTGAGCGCGGACAGTTCGTCGAGGGCTGCGAGGCCGCGCGACGAGAGGTCGAGGAACTCCACCTTGGACGGGTTCCAGCGCCGGATTCCCGGCGTTGCCGCCCGGGCCGTCGATTCCGTCGTCGGGGTGTGCGCGATGGGCCGGGCGGTGAACGCGGGCACCGGGTTGAGCGATGTGTCGCGCAGCGGATGCATCGCTGCCGGCAGGTAGCTCACCGATACGTTCTCCGGCGCCTCGACCGTTCTCGTCAGGCTCACCACCGCCGCGCCATCGATCACGTCGACCGATTCGACAGGGACCACCGCGGCACCGGCGCCAGAACCCGCCGCCACGACGAAGTCACCCGGCGTCGGCACCGAGCCACCGTCCAGCGGCCGAGCGAAGCGCAGCGTCAGCAGCGACCCGGACACCGCTGCATGATTCAGCGACAAGCTCGACGCCGCCCCGCACGAGACGCCGACGTCCTCCGAGTGGCGGCAGTTGTGCAGGCCCCAGCCCCCGAACGGGCAGTCCGCCAGACGCGACTCGCTGCCCGTACACTGGACATCGTCCATCCAGATCGTCCCTGTGCCGGCGCCGAACGCCGCCCGCGTGTGTGCCTGGCCACCGGTGTAACCGAGCTGCCGGCACACCACCTCAGCATCGTCCGAGACGAACCGGTCGTCGCACACCGTGCCCCACTCGCCATCGTGGTAGATCTCCACGCGGCCCTCCTGCGACGTGCTGCCGTTCACCAGGCGCACGTCGCCCTCCGCCGCGCCGTCCGCTGCGTCCGTGCGCCCGGACACCACCGGCGACCAGTCTCCCGTGCCCTCGGCGTTCGACGCACGCACCCGCACCTCGTAGGCCGCGTCGGCGGCGAGACTCTCGATACGTTTCGTGGTGGCGGTGCCCGCGTGTCCCGCGTCCGTCCAGTTGCCATTCGTCGTGCGGTAGTGCACGTCGTAGCCGGTGATCGCCGAGCCGTTGTCCGCCGGCGCCGTCCACGATGCCTCCACCCACGTCTCGCCGGCCGTCAGCGTAGGCGCCGACGGCGCGTCCGGTGCCTCGGCCGCCGCGTCCGTCCGGGCCGACGCCGCAGGTGACCAGTCTCCGGCGCCCTCGGCGTTCGATGCACGCACCCGCACCTCGTAGGCCGTGTCGGCGGCGAGACTCTCGATGCGTTTCGTGGTGGCGGTGCCCGCGTGTCCCGCATCCGTCCAGTTGCCGTTCGTCGTGCGGTAGTGCACGTCGTAGCCGGTGATCGCCGCGCCGTTGTCCGCCGGCGCCGTCCACGATGCCTCAAGCCACGTCTCGCCGACCGTCAGCGTCGGCGCCGACGGCGCGTCCGGCTCCTCGGCCGACGGGTCCGTCCGGGCCGACGCCGCTGGTGACCAGTCACCGGCGCCCTCGGCGTTCGACGCACGCACCCGCACCTCGTAGGCCGTGTCGGCGACGAGACTCCCGACGCGTTTCGTGGTGGCGGTGCCCGCGTGTCCCGCGTCCGTCCAGTTGCCGTTCGTCGTGCGGTAGTGCACGTCGTAGCCGGTGATCGCCGCGCCGTTGTCCGCCGGCGCCGTCCACGATGCCTCCACCCACGTCTCGCCGACCGTCAGCGTCGGCGCCGACGGGGCGTCCGGCTCCTCGGCCGACGGGTCCGTGCGCGCCGACGCCGCTGGCGACCAGTCACCGGCGCCCTCGGCGTTCGATGCACGCACGCGTACCTGGTAGGCGGTGTCGGCCGTGAGGCTCTCAATCCGTTTCGTGGCGGTCGTACCCGCGTGAGAGGCGTCCTGCCAGTTGCCGCCCGTCTCGCGGTAGTGCACGTCGTAATCCGTGATCGCCGCGCCGTTGTCCGCGGGCGCGGTCCACGATGCCTCGAGCCATGTCTCGCCGGCCGTCAGCGTCGGTGCCGACGGCGCGTCGGGCGCCTCCGCCGTCGGACCCTCGATCGTCGCCGAAGCCGCGGTCGACAACGGCCGGCCGTCCGGCGTGCAGATCGCTCCCGTGACATTGCAATCGCCGGTGGTCGCGGGAAGTCTCACCGTCACGTCATCATCGCCGGAGGGCCCGATCCGCAGTATCCACAAGTCGTAGGCGCCGGGGTCGGCCCGGCGCCTCCCCCGGATCGTGCCGTTGGTTACCTCGAGGGCGTTCTTGATCACCTCGTTCTTGTCGAACGACTCGGTGCCGTCGAACACCGCTTCGGAGAATGCGAGTTCTAGCGTGAACACGCTCGACCCGTCATGGGCGTCCGGCACGTTCTGGAACCAGGCCCTGAGCGCCACCACCGTGTTGTTGGTCACGGTCCGGTCCGCGAAGGACGCCACCTCGTTCCCGGCGGCATCCTCGAGCGCGTTCGCCGTGCCCGAGGTCGGCCGGGTATAGCTCACCGTCACCGTGTCGGTCGAGACCACCGCAACGGCGAGCGTCAGCGTCACGGTCGCGCCGCTGATGGCGGGCGACCCGCTCAGTGCGACCGTCTCCTCCGACCCTCCCGATGGGGTCTTCTTCACCGTGAACACGCCGTTCGCGAGGTTCGCGGCGGCGGCGAGGGACTCGTCGAAGGCGATCGCCAGCGTCGCGCCGTTCACCGTCGCGCCGTTCGCCGTCGGCGCGGTCGTGTCGCCCGCCGCCCGGGTCACCACCACCGTGTAGGTCTGGGTGGTCTCGCCGTCGCTGGCCATCACTTTCGCCTTGATCGTGTTCGCACCGACGGCGAGACCGACCTGGAAGCCGGTGGCGTTGGCGTCGGCGTCGGTCAGCGCAGAGTCCGCGCCGTCGAAGTAGTTCACCGTGGCGCCGCTGTCGCCCTTGGTCTCCTTGATGGTGATCCGGTCCACCCCGCTGGCCACGCCGGCGGTATAGGACGTCGTCGACGCGTTGAAGACCGGGTTGAGCGTGATGTCGGCCGCGGTGCCGGCGTCGTCCCAGGTCAGATCGAGAGCGCTCAGCGTCGCGTCGCTGGAGGGCACCACGGCATGGCCGGCGACCTCGACGAACGGAACATCGTCGGCCGTCGTCCAGACACCTGTGTCCCGGATCCCGGTATGCCGAAAATCGTTCATGCTCCAGCCGTCCGCCACCTTGCTGATGGCGTCCGACTTCGTCCCGAAGACCTTGTAGAACCTGTAGAGTTCCGAGGCCCTCGAATCGAGCACCACGAAGTACTTGGTATTCGGCTCGAGGGTGGCGTTCGCCGGCGCATCGAGTGTGCTGACGCGGGCGGATTCCTCCGGCCCCAGGTCCGGATTGGTGGGGAGGACGATTGAGCCGCTCAGGGTGTACAGACTGCTGTCCGGGTTACCTTCCGCCGTGCTGCTGAAGACCCGCACCCGCACGCCGGCCGAATGCGTGATCTCCCAGATGAGAATCTTGACCGACGCGAGGACGTAGCCTGCTTCGTTTCCGCCGGTCTCGAATCCCAACGCCTGGTTGCGCAAGATCTTGCCGGGCTCGAGATTGCCGATGTAGAGCCTCTTGCTGAAGTGCTCGTCCAGGTTGCTGGCCAGCGCATCCGCCGACACCCTCGACGGCTCCCGCGTCACCACCATGGTGTAGGTCCGGGTCGTGCTGCCGTCCTCGGCGGTCACCCGCACCTTGATCGTGTTCGGGCCGAATTCCAGATCGACCTGGAAGCCGTCCTTCTCGGCGTCGGCGTCGGTCAGTAGCTGGTCGTCGCCGTCGAGGTAGTCCACCTCGGCGCCGTCGGCGTTGCTCGCGGTCGCCTGGATAGTGATCCGGTCCACCTTCGGGGACGCGGTCGTGCCGTAGGAGGTGATCGCCGAATCGAAGAACGGGGAGTAGGTGACGAGCTTTCCGTTCCCGTCCCGCATCCGCAGGGCCTTCAGGTTCGCGTCCGTGGCCTGTACGAGGGCCTCGCCGTTGATCTCGATCAGCGGCACCGCGCTGGCGGTTGTCCAGGACGCCGAATCCCTGTTCCTGGAATGCCGATCCGCGTTCAGGCTCCACCCGTCCGCCACGGTGTTGAGGGATTCCGACTCCGTTCCCCGGATTTCGTAGTCGTTGCCGGCGTCCGGGGCCGTTGAGTCGAACACCACGAAGTACCCCGCGTTCTTCCGCAGCGTGGCGCTCGCCGGCGCGGTGAACGTCAGGGTCCCGTCGGCGATGACCGGGTTGGTCAGCGTGTAGAAGCTGAGGTACGGCGTTCCGATGCTCCTCGCGCCGAAGATCCGGACCCGCACACCGTCCGAAGCCGTGGCGTTCGCGAGCACGGCCTTGACCGACGTGAGGTTGTAGCCCCGCTCGTTGCTGCCGGTCTGGAATCTGATCGCCTGGGTGGATTTGATTGTCGGGGAGTCGGCCGGCGTGCCGACAGCGATGCCTGCGTCGTTGCTTTCGTCCTGGTTGCTGAGCCAGGCGCCGGACGAGGCCATCGGCACCGCCCGCGTCACCACCAACGTGTAGGTCGCCGCGGTGACGGTGTCCTCGGCCGTCACCTTCACTTTGATCGTGTTCGCGCCCGCTTCGAGATCGACCTGGAAGTGATCCTCCACGGCGTCGGCATCGGTCAATGGCTGGTCGTCGCCGTCGAGGTGGGCGACCGTGGCGCCGTCGTCGTTCTTCGTGGCCTCGACAGTGATCCGGTCCACCCGGGCAGGCGCGTTCGCGGTGTAGGAGGTCTTCGCGGGATCTAAGCCGGGGGAGAAGGCAACCGTCGCGCCGTCCCTGTCCTCCAGGGACAGCGCCCGCAGGGTCGCGTCCGAGGACGTGGCATTCGCGGCGGCAGCCACCAGGCCAAGGAAGGCGCCGAGCGACAAGGTCAGAGCGGCCCGCGGCGAGGACGGACCCCGCGGCCGGGGAATGACCCCCGGATCCCAACGACGCCGCTTCATGCGTCCGGCGCCAGCCGGTACCCGAGGAATCCCGTTCGTACGCTCTGCAACATGGGGAACACCATAGGAAACACGGTCCCGATCCGCGTCCCCAACATTGGGGGCTCTTGCGTGCGTCACCGAGCCCCTCGAGTAGCCCGGTCACGTCGTTCCCGGCCGGCCTATGGCCCGGGCGGTGCGCGCTGCGGCGAACACGACCGGTTGCGGACGAAGCGACCTTCGAGCGCATCCTCGCCGCGCACGAAAAGACCCCGCAGGTCACACGGGTCGCTCGGGCACCGTCCCCAATCGGTCATCCGGTTCTGCGACTGAGAGGCGTGCCGCACCGACCCGCATGCCCCGCACCCGGCGGTCCCGGCGCGTCAGCCAACACTTTGATGGCGACATCATGACGGTTTTCCGACCGCACACGGACAAAGTGCCACCCGCCGGTCCCCGCCAACATGGGCATGCTCCCTACCCACCCGTCCCAGCCCGACCGGGGTGCGTGGAAAACCACGTGTCGATATGCGCTGCGCTGCGTTGCCGGGTTGCGGCAAGCGACCGCGCCAGGTCCTCGAGTGTTACGGCACCGCAGGCTTGCGCCAGCGTCGTCTGCTCCTCCGGCGGCAAAAGCGTGGGATCCCGGTCGACGGCCACCATGCGCATGAAGCCGTCGAAGTTCTGCCACAGCCTGGTCGCGTCAGCCAGTTCAGCTGCGACCGCTGCGTCGATCAGCCCATGCTCGGCCCGGGCCTCCAGGGTCTCCACCAGCCCGCCGGCGACGTTGCCGGAACCCTGCGCCACTGCGGCTGACAGGTGCAAATGCTCGACGAGCAACTCGATGTCGGTGAGCCCCCCAGGCGCACCGAGTACGTCCCACGGGCCCCCGCCGCGCGTCGGGCGCAGGGCCGAGAGCGCCTCGCTCAACTCATCCGGCCGCCGCCCCCGGCCAAGGATCGCTTGCCGGACCGCCTCGAACCGTTCTCCGAGCTCGCCGTCGGCAAATACGACGCGGGCATGCACCACGGTGCGCAGATCGTCGGTGGAGGGTGTATCCGCGTAGTGCTCCTCGAAGGCGCGCAGCGAATAGGCCGGGCTGGGGTGCCCTTCCCCATGCCAGGGCGGGCAAGGCTCATATAGCACCGCGCCAGGCGACAGTTCGCCGAACACGCGCACGAAGCGTTGCAGCAACGACGTGTGCCACGCCTGCGCATCGACCGGGGGCGAGGTGCCCGCAGCAGCGCAGTCGTACAGGAACAGTATGCGGAGCGGACCGCCGATGGCAAACTCTCGCCGCCCGTGCGCGTCCAGGGCGACCAGGGCCAGCGAACCGTCGCGAATCGGACCATGCGCAGCCGTGAAATCCCGCCGGACGGCGGCCAGCGCCTGGGCCAGGCAGGTGTCGAGAATGTCCGAGAGGGGGCGCGCGGCCTCCCGCGGCTCCACCGCACCGCGCAGCATGTGGGCGCCGAGCTGGAACGCGCGCTGCTGGGCCCAGTTGCGCGTCTCCGCGACGAGATCGTCGGTAGACGGTGCCTGCCCGGCGATGGCGGAAAGCTGCTCACCCATCGCCTGCCGGTCGAATTCCCGCCGGTAGTAGAGCCGGACCAGGCCGGTGCGGGCGATGCGGGCGGTCTCGGGGTCGAGTCCTTCTTCGTCCTCGATCAGCAGGTCGGTGAATTCGCGGCTGCGCAGGCTGTCCTGGAGGAAGGGGTAGCGGGCCAGCCACTGCACAACGCGCGGCGCTCTGCCGACGAGGTCGACCAGGTTCGTCGCCGTCCGCCGGGTGCCGGTTCCAACCCGGTGCAGGACGAGCCACAGGGCCGGCACGAAAACGAGCGCCGCGACCGAGGACACCGCGACGCCGAAGGCCAGCGAAACCACCATGGGGACCATCGGTACGGCACTGGGACTGCGGGTCAACATCAACGGCATGAGGCCGACGAAAGTCGTCACCGTTGTGATCAGGATCGGACGGCAACGCAGCACGGCGGCATTCTCGAGGGCGACTTCTACACGCTCCCCGTCCGCTCGAAAACGCTGCACGCTATGCAGCAGCACCAGGGACGCATTGATGGCGACTCCAGCCGCGGCCAGGAGCCCGAACGCCGATGGCATCGAGAAGCCGAGGACGACTCCCGGGACGATCATCAGGACGTGGCCCGCCACCGCACCCACGAAGCAGAACGGCAGCGCAGCCATGACGATGAGCGGCTGATGATACGAGCGTAGAGGTATGGCGAGCAGCGCATAGATCGCGCCAAGAGCCGCCAGGAAGAGCGGGGCGCCGCTCGCCACGGTTTCCCGAACTGCCCGGTTGCTCTCGATCTCGTAGCCAACGCCGGGTCGAGCCTCGATCTCGGCGCGCAGGAACGGGCCCATCGAATCCAATACCGCGTTGGCGGATGTCTGCTCCAGGTCGACCTTGGCGGTCACGCTGACCGAGCGCACGCGGTCCACGCGTTCGATGAACGACGTGCCCCGCCCCCATTCCGCTTCGGCCACCGTGCGAAACGGCACGTAGCTGCCGTCGGGCGTGCGGATGTGGAGCGACTGCAGCGAGCTGAGCGAACGGCGCGCTTCCGCAGGGTAGCGAACCATGACGCGCAGGTCCTCCTCCCCGCGCTGGACGCGTTGCGCCTCCTCGCCGTAGAACGCCTGCCTGACCTGCTTCCCCACATCCGCGAGGGTGAGCCCCAGCGCGGCGCCGGTGTCGGTGAGCGACAGCGAGAGTTCCTCCTTCCCGTCCCGGAACGAAGCGGAGACCTCGTAGACGCCCGGATAGTCGACGAGCTCCGCCTCCACGGCGGCCGAAACCGCCCGCAGGTCGTCCATCCGATCCCCGAACAGGCGAATGTCGATATCGGGGGCCAATTGTCTGAAATCAGTCACGAATACGACCTGTTCAGCGCCTTCGATCGGCCCTGCCGCAGCGCGCCACGCCTCCGCCACTTCGACGGTCGTAATCTCCCGATCCACCGACGGCGACAACTGCACATAGACCTCGCCGAGATGGCTTCCGGTGGGCACCGTATCCGGGTTTGCCGTCCCGATTGGCAGATGTGACCCCCGGGACTCGACTATGTGCGCGATTACGGGCGCGCCGTATTGCTGATCGAGTTCGGCCTGTAATCCTCGGGCCGATGCGACCAATCGGGCGAGCGCGCGGTCCGTGTCGCGTTGCGGCACGCCGAAGGGCATGGTCAGCTTGGCCACGATCCTGTCGCCCTGATCAGAGATCAGGAAGGAGAACGGCAGGTGGCCGCCGACAACGGCCGAGACGGCCAGCCCGAGCGCGACGACTCCGGATGTGACAGTCAGCGCGCGCCTTCGAAGCGCGCGCCGAACCACCTGGCGGAAAGCACCCTCGATGAACGTTTCAAGACCGCGCTCGAAGCGCACCTGAACGCGGGCGAAAGCCGCACCCAGCCGACGCAGCCCGCCGCCCAGGTGCGCGGCCACAACCAGGCTCGCGGCGCCGATCGCGAAACCGACACCGTCGCCCAGATTCCCCGACAGCGCGAACGCGGCGAGCACCACGACGACCAGCAGGGTCACTCCGAACTCGCCCAGCGGCATGGAATCTGTCCGATGTCCCAGATGCAGCGGCAGGATCACGTGACATTCGAGCAGGGAGAACGCCAGGCAGCAGATCACGGGTGCCGCGACCGCAGCCATGAACTGTCCGGCGACGCCGTCCAGGAAGAGCATGGGCAAGAACGCGGCCACGGTTGTCAGGACACCGAACGTGACCGGTACAAACACGCGCCGGGCTCCCTCGATGGCGCCCGCCAGCCGGCCTGCCCCCTGGCGCTGGACCACATAGGCGGACTCGCCAACCACGACCGCGTCGTCGACCAGCAACCCGAGCACCAGGATGAAGCCGATGAGCGAGATCGCGTCGATCGACACATCCAGGCAGAAAAGCAGGAAAACGGCCCCGAGAATCGCGATCGGGATGCCCGCCGCGACCCAGAGCGCAAGGTGCGGCCGCAGGAAAAGGGCCAGTACCACGAGCACCAGCAACAGCCCCTGAAGGCCGCTGTCGATCAACGTCGCCAATCGGTCCACGAGCAGTGCCGACTGGTCGTTCCACACCGTGAGTTCGACGCCTTCGGGATACCTGCTGCCGGATTCCGCCACATAGCGCCTGACCTGGGCCGAGATCTCCCGCAGGTCCTGGCTTCCCACCTGGGAGACGCGTATCAGCGCCGCCGGACGCCCATCGAACCGGAACTCCTGCCCCGTGTCCGCGAAGCCGTCCACCACGCGCGCGACATCCTCCAGGAGCACGCGCGTGCCGTCGTCGCGCGTGGTCACCTCGATTCTTCGGAATTCCTCCCCGCGATCCGCCTGCCCCTGCGTGCGCAGCAGCAGTTCTCCCCCATCCGTCTTGATCGTCCCTCCGGGAAGGTCGAGTGAGTTGCCGCGAATGGCGCCCGCGACCTGATCGAAGGTGAGCCGGTTGCGCTGCAGGGACGCCTCGGAGACCTCGATGGAAATCTCGTAAGGGCGCACGTTGGCGACCGACGCGCGCGTGACCGCCGGCAGCGCCAGAAGATCGTTGCGTACGCGGCGCGCCAGCTCCTTCAGCGTTCTCTCGTCCGTCGGCCCGGTGACCGCCACCTCGATCACGACGTCGCTCGACGACAGCAGCCGTACGACAGGCGTCTCCGTCTCCTTGGGCAGGGTGTCGATCGCGTTCACCTGGTTCTGGACGTCGGCGAGGACGGAAGTCCGGTCGGCATCGAACAGCAATGCGACGACCACCCGGCATCTCCCTTCCTCCGCGGTGGACCGAACGCGGTCGATACCGTCGATGCCGTCGAGCTTCTCGTCGATGCGTGCGCAGACCGCCGTCTCGACCTCTTCCGGCGCAGCGCCGAGGTACGGGACGAGGATGCTGATGACCGGCACGTCGAGGTCCGGCCAGACCTGCACCGAAATGCGCGCGAATGACGCAATGCCCGCAAAGACCAGGAACGCAACCAGCAGATTGGCCGCCACCGAGTTGGTGGCGAACCAGGAGACCACGCGTTTCACGGCGCCGGTTCCGGTGCGCCCCCGTTGCCCGCCGGCCGGACGCGTAGTCCGTCGACCGCGCCGGGCAGCCGAGTCAGGGACACCCGGTCCCCCGTGCGCAAACCCAGAACGTAAGCTTGCTCGCCGAGCAGGCGCAATACCTCCACCTGCCGCAAGGCGAGTCGACCGTCTGCCTCGACCACGTGCACGTGCCCTTCCGACTGAAGCGCAGAGCGCGGCAGCGCCACAGCGTCGGTGACCTCGCGTCCCGCAATCTCGGCGTCGACAAAAAGGCCCACCATGAGCGGCGGCTTGCCGTCCGGCTGGTCGTACGGCCGCTGCACCTGGGCGATCATCTTGACCATCCGCGTCCCGGGATCGATTTCGCCCTCCGTGCGCACGATTCGGCCCCGCCACTCATGCTCGCGACCGGCGAACCGGGCGCGAAGCACCACGTCCAGCCGGGCCGCGGGGTCGAGTTCGCCGTCGAGGGTTACCGGTAGAAAAGCCAGGTCCTCGTCATGCACCGGCAGGCGCACTTCGGCCACATCGACCGAATAGAGATTGGCGAGGGTCTCGCCCCGGTTCACGAACTGGCCCGGATCCACCATTTCGCTTCGGACGCGACCGTCATACGGGGCAAGGACGCGGGTTCGCTCAAGGTCCAGTTCGGCACGCTTCTCCTGGGCGGTCGCCTCGCGAAAGCTCGCTGCGGCCAGCTCCTGCCGGTTTTCCGCTTCGTCGAGTTTCGACTCGCTGACGGCATCCGTCACGGTCAGCCGTTGCTGGCGGGCCAACGCCCGACGCGCCTGCTCCAGTTCGCTTCTTGCCGAAGAAAGCCGCGCGCGCGCCTGCTCCAGCGCCAGTTCATAGTCGACGCGGTCGATGGTGATCAGCACGTCGCCGCGCCGGAAAAAACCGCCGGAGACCATCGAGTCCGCAACCGACACGATGCGACCGGAGATCTCGGACACCAGGCGGCTTTCGGTCTTCGGCAGCACCACGCCGTGCGCTGCCACGGTCAGTCGGACCGGCCCGGGCCGCGCCTCCAGGAGACGCACGACCGGTGGCTGGGCCGCATCGCCCACCGGCTCGGTCACCGGCCCCGTGGCTACGATCACCACCATGAGCGCGATTCCCACGGCGGCGACCGAGAAAGGGCCCAGGTAGCGTTTGAATGTCGCCAGGCTAGGCCTCATGCAGCGTCCTCCTCAACCCTTCGCCGACATCGGGACCGGACCGCGATTCAGCCCTCGGCGGGGACGATCAGATCGCCGCATCGGCTTGCCGGCGCCACCCGAACCGGGCGCGTTCGCGGACGCCTTCCCCGAGCAGCAGGATGGCAGGTACCACGAAGAGTATCCCCGCGCTACCCGCCGCAAGACCGCCTATGATGCTGACCACCATCGGCACGTAGTTTGTAACCGTAGCCTCCGATTTCAGGTACAGCACGGGCAACAGGCCTCCAACGGTCGTTATCGTGGTCAGGAAAATCGGGCGGAAACGTTCCCGCACGGCACCCCCGATCGCCGCGATCGCCGGCAGCGTCGAAGCTGCACGCAGGCTGTTGCAGCGGTCCATGAGGAGCAGCGTGTCATTGATGACGACCCCGAGCACCGCGACCACCCCAAAAACCGAGGCCAGGTTCATGTCGTAGCCGAGCACCAGGTGCGCCAGCACCGCGCCGGCCGCCGCCAGCGGCATCGCCGTCAACACGACCAGCGGCTGCACGTAGCTGCGAAACTGCACCGCGATGATCGTGTAGATCACCAGGAGTACGACCGGCAGGGTGTAGGCCAGCGGGGCCAGTGACTGCTCGTCGTCATGCATCCCCGCGCGAGCCCATGCAACGCCAAGGCCCGGGTAGCGCGCCTGAAGTTCCGGCAGCAGGCTGCCTTCGACCTGTGCCCGCAACTCGCGCGGGGTTACCACCGCACGATCCACGAAGCTGCCCACTTCCGCCGCGCGAACCCCATCGATCCGCATCAGCGTTTCGAGCTCCCGTGTCTCCACCACTCTCGCCGCCACCCCCAGCGGGATGTCGCCGCCCAGGGGCAGTTCGATGCGCTCGTCCGCCAGCTCGGCGAAGCTTCGCCGCCGGTCCTCGGGGTAACGGACCATGACCTTGACCTCGTCCCTTCCCCGCTGGATACGCTGCACCTCGGTGCCGAAAAAGCGCGCCCGGAGCTGCGAAGCCAGTTCACCCGCCGTCAGTCCTGCCGCCTGTCCCGCAGGTGTCAGGCGCAGGTCGAAGTGACGCCGGCCCGGCGTCAGCGAGTCGAAAACGTCCAGCACGCCGGGGACTGCCTCGATCGCCTCGACCATATCTGCGGCGGCACGCGCCAGGACCTCGCCATCCGCGTGGACGAGGGCCACCGAGAGGTCGTAGCCGCTGCCACCGTATCGGTCCGCCGTTGCGAACGTCAGCCGGTCGGCACCGACAATCTCGCCGGCGTTCTGCCGCCACGTGCGGGCGACCTCTTCGGCACTGACCGTCCGTTGGGACTCCTCACGCAACTGGAGGGTAACGGCGGCGAGATGCGTGGCGCGGCCTCCGCCCGCGGCGAAGATGCCTCGGGGAGGATGGTGTCCCACCACCGTGGCAACGGACATGATCGGGGATCCACCGAGCTGCCGGTTACTCCGTCTGGCCGCCTCCTCCAACTGGCGGGCACCGACACCAGTCACTTCCAGCGGCGTTCCCACAGGATAGGTGAGGGCCGCCTCCACCCTTCCGGTGCCGAGGGCCCCCACTTCGCCGAACCGGACGACCCCGCCGAGAAGCAGCGCACCGCTGACGGCAACCAGGGCGACCGCCACCAGCACCGCACCGACCGGGCGGCGGGTCGCCACGGCCACCGCCGGTACCGCGACGCGGTCGCGGAGGTCTTCGATGCCCTGCCGGACGCGCGCCTGCACAGCCAACATGGGCCAACGGCTCCAGTCGCCGCCGTGCGCCAGGTGCGACGGCAGGATCAGGAACGCCTCCAACAGCGATACGCCCAGCACCAGGAAGGCGACGATCGGAAACACGCTCAGGAACTGGCCCAGTATGCCGTAGGTGAACAGCAGCGGGGCGAATGCCAGCAAGGTCGTTGCAACGCCCACCGCAACCGGCCAGAACACCCGGCGTGCGCCGGCGATCGCTGCGTCCGCACCGACCAGGCCGCGTTCCCGCTCCGTCGAGACGCTCTCCCCCACGACCACAGCGTCATCGACGACGATTCCGATCATCATGATCATCGCGAAGATCGTGGCGATGTTGAAGGTGAGGTCGAACGCCGGGAACAACACGATCGCACCCAGGAACGACACCGGAAGACCGACGGCCACCCACGTGGCGAGGCGAAAATCGAACACCAGCGCAAGCACGAGGAACACGAGCACCAGGCCCAGCGCGCCCGTGCCTGCGACCAGGTCCAGGCGGGTCGAGGCCCGCCGGGAACTGTCTTGCCATACGGTCACCTCCGCCCCTGGCGGCGGCGTGTAGCCAGCGAGCATCGCGCGCACGTCGCGCGCGATCTCCACCTCCGACTCCCCTCGTTGCGCCGCCAGCGCGGTCACGAAGACAGCCGGCACGCCATCGAGTTCGGTGGCACCCACAGCGTCCCCGAACCCCTCACTGACCTGCGCCACGTCGCCCACGCTGACCAGCGCACCGCTGGGGACCGACAGCAGCACCACGTCCTCGAACTCCTCGGCACGAACGCGCCGGTCGTCGACGCGCACGACCAGGCCACCCGCACTGGTCAGCAGGCGCCCGGAAGTGAGGTCCACCGAGGAGGCCCGTACCTTGCGCGCCACCTCGCCGATCGTCAGGCCGTGCTCGCGCAGGGCTTCCTCGTCGACCTCGATCGCAATCTCCCGCTCCGGCGACCAGTCAAGCGACACGCTCGACACCGACGGGAGCGCAAGGATGTGCTCCCGTAGTTGTTCTGCCGCCGCACGCAGCGCCGCCGCCGACAGCTCACTCGAGGACAATGCGACCGTGATCGCCGGGACGTGCATGAAGGGTATGCCGATCTCGGGTCGCTCAGCGTCCGGCGGCGGGAACCTCTCTATGCGGTCGACCGCCGTGCGCACCTCCTCCAGCACCTCCTCGGTGTCCGCGAACGCATCCACCGCCAGCGTCACTGTGCCGACATCGGACGACGCCTTGGAAACCACCCTGTGTACGCCGGCCAGCCCGATGACCCGCTCCTCGATTCGACGCGTAATGCTCTCCTCGACTTCGGTGGGACTCGATCCGGGGTAAGGCACCGTGACGCCGACCTTCCTGCCGTCCACATCCGGGATGATCTCGACATCGAGCCCCGACCCGACCAGGAGCCCGCCGCCGAGCGCAAGCAGCACAAGCAGGCTGCCCGCCACGCGGCGGTGCACGAAGGCGGCAATGACCGCGCCCACCCCCGTGGGGAAATCGACCGAATCGGGGCTGCCCGACGTGGTCATCGCTCCCTGTCCTCGTCAACGGCCTTCACCGCCAGTCCCGCCCGTTCGCCGGGAACCGCGCCGAGTACCACTCCGTCCCGCGCGTCGAACGCTGCCACGATCCAGCCAGCATCAGTTCGCCCCAGCGTGCGCGGCGTCTCACGCAACAGTTTGCCGTCGCCCACCACCCATACGCTGTCGCCGGCACGGTGCGCCTCGGGCGGCAGCAGGTAAGCACCGTCGAACGCGGGGCCGTCAAGCGTTACGCGGACGAACGTTCCGGGCGAAGGCGCGTTCGCGTCGGCAAAGTCCAGCAGCAGCATGGACAGCCGCGTGCGCGGCGCCAGCACAGACGAGACCTGCGAGACCACCGCCTCGAAGCGTTGCCCACCGGCGAGAACAGCGGCCGGCCGGCCGCGGGGATCGCCGAGGTACGCAAGGTCAGCCACCTGAATCGGCGCGCGCGCCTCGAGGTGGCCGGTCCGGAACACGGTGCCGACACCGTTCGCGCGTGAGACGACCTCGCCAACCGACACGGGTGCTGCGATCACGGTGCCGTCGAAGGGCAGCGAGAAACGCGTTTCGGACAACCGCAACTCGGCCAGCTTTACGTCCGCAATAGCCGCCCGCACACGGCCCTCGAAACGTTCGATCCGGCCCAGGCGGGCAACCGATGCGGGGACGTCCGCTCCTGGGTGTCGTTCGCGATACTGTTCGGCGTCCAGCGCCCCCTGGTCCCTGTGGCGGCGCAACCGTCCGCGCGCCGCGTCCAGCATTCCCTGCGCCCTTTCGAGCCTCAGCTCGGCATCCTCCGGATCCACCACCAATAGCGTTTCGCCAGCGCTGAATGTCCCGCCGGCACGTAGTGCGGGCGAGACTTCGACCACGCGTCCGGATGCCAGGGGACGCAACGCGACCGGCGCCCGCGCATGCACTTCACCGGTGAGCGCCACCGTCAGCGAATGCGAACCGGCTACCGGGTGCAGCACCCGCACGGACGGTGATTCCGCGCTGCGGATCGATTCCTCGCCTATTGGCGTCACGCTCGGCGCCCTGGCGAAGTAGATGCCGGCAGCCAGCGCAATTGCGAGCAGTCCAACCTGCGCCCAGCCGACCCAGCCGCGCGACTTGCGCTCTGCAGTATCCGCCATAACCCTGTCCCTCTATCTGTGTTCCCGTCTCCCAATGCCAAGCAGGGGTTGGCACCTCCACCGGTACGACCGCACACGCACGACCGACCACAAATCTGTTTGGAGCGTATCCAAGTCCGGCGGGAATGAACAGCAACGACCCCCGGAACAAGACGCTACAGTGGCGTCGATCGCCCGCGCCGCATTTCACCCGGCCAGACCCCCCACTTTCTCTCTCATCCCGACTATCCCGCCCGTCCCACACCTGCGCCTGGCACCGTTGTCTCGTCGGCAACCTGCGGCGGAGTGCTGCGAGATCTGTCAGTCTGTCAGCGGTTCGGCGACCCCCAGGCCACAGTCGGCCGCGAGCAGTGCCGACGCAGCGGCGTCGGTAACCGCGCCGACATGGCGGAAGCAGACCTTTCCCTTGCCATCAAGGCGCAGCACGTAGGCGTCGTCCGGGCCGTCGGTGTCGTCGACCTGCGCCAGATTGCGCCAGGCCTCGCCATCTTCGGTCACGAGGTAGATCGAATCCTGTCTCTCCCCGGACACCTCGCCGCGAAGCGTCCGGGTGACAACGCCTCGAACAAGCCGCGGCATGTCGTCGATGACCAGCACCGACGCGACAGATGGCGCGGAATCGATTCCGTCGATGTGGCGCCGCCAGAGGCGCACCTGTCGTCCCGCAGACCGACCGAATCCGACTACGAGAACGGCAGCCCTTTCCGGATCCGGCACGGACACCTCGACCCCGCTCAACGTGGTAGCGCGTAGCGGCGCGATTGCCCCGTCCTCCTGCGCGATCGAGAAACCGGAAGACAGCAACACGATCATCGCCGCCAGGCGCACTTTCGCACGGACCGGTGCAATACGTTCGGTGATCATCTCCAGGGCAAGGGTCGCAAGCATACAGGCGACTGGCCAGATCCATTGGCGAGCGGAACGATGCCGAGACCGTAACCCAGCCTCCGATCCATGGCAACGCACCTGCATGACCACCCTCACCTGACCCTTGGCGGATGATGATATTGCCACACCGTTGCGCGGCGTCTAACGTTCAGTATTGGGTTGGGCGTGGGGTTTCGGAACCATGACGACAACAGGGAAACAAGCGCTTGAACGCTGGTCCCACCCCTGTCTATCTCCGTAAATATGTCAATAATTCAATTAGTTGAAATAATAACTTCATAGAATGATTGACGAATTGAGTCAACCGGCACGAGCCGCGTCAATGAACAGGCCAACACGGCTCGGTCTCGCTCTCCTGATCTGGGTCTTCGCTTGCGGCGCCGATGCGGTCGCTCTGGAGGACCTGGAGTTCAAGCACGGGATCGCCTTCTTCCAGGACCTCAAGTATCCCGCCGACTTCACCCACTTCGACTACCTGAATCCGGACGCCCCCAAGGGCGGCAAGCTGGTTCTGGCACACCCCCTTTCGTTCAATACGCTTGCTCCCATGCCACAGGGGGAGACCGGCGCCCCGTCCGGATACAACTATCGCGGCGACACGCTCATCGTGCGCAGCGGCGACGAGATCACCGCGTTCTACGGCCGGCTTGCGGACGGCATCGCGGTTACCGGCGACGACCGGACCATCGTGTTCAGAATCCATCCGGAGGCCAGGTGGGACGACGGCGTGCCGATCACCGCCGGTGATGTCGTGTTCACCTTCGAGACGCACAAGGCCCAGTTGGGGGCCGGCTACTTCTTCCGCTTCATCGAGTCGGTCGAGGCGCTGGACGAACGCCACGTGGCGTTTCGCCTGATCGCGCCCCTGACGCACGATCACGTCACGCTGATCCAGTACATCCCCATCCTGCCGCAGCACTATTGGCGCGACCGGGATCTGACTGCCCATACCCTTGAGCCACCCGTCTCCAGCGGGCCTTATCGCATCAGGCAGGTGAAAGCGGGCCGCTATATCGAGTACCAACGCGATCCGGGCTATTGGGGGAGGGACCTGCCTCTCAACAGGGGCCGGTACAACTTCGATACGGTGCGCTACGAGGTGTACCGCGACGCCACCGTCGCAAGGGAAGCGTTCCGCAAGGGATTGATCGACATCCTGGATGAAAGCGATATTCGGTACTGGGTGAGCGGCTACCAGGGCCCCGATCTCGACAGCGGACGGATCAGGAAGATCCGCCGGGAGTACGGCATATCGGTTGGCATCGGGGTCGCGATCATCCTCAACAGCCAGGTGCCCAGATTGGCAGACCGGCGAGTTCGAAAGGCGCTCGCACTGGCGTTGAACTACGAGTGGATCAACGAGAAGCTGTACCATGGCGAGCGCACGCGGGCACTAAGTTACTGGCCCGGGACCATCCTGTCGGCCACCGGCTTGCCCAGCGAGGACGAGTTGGCCCTGCTGTCGCCGTTCCGGCACGCACTGCCTGCCGCACTCTTCGAGCGACCTTTCGACTATCCGGGGACCGGAAGCCGGGCTGCGTCCAACGAGAACCTGCTCACGGCGCGGAACCTGCTCGCCGCATCCGGCTGGCACTTCGACGACGGCGCACTGCGCGATGCCGGCGGGACACCGTTCACCCTCGAGTTGCTGACCCTGGATCCCACCAACACCCGAATCCTGTTGCCCTGGTCCCGAGCGCTTGGGCGGCTCGGCATCGAGGCGAAGATCCGTCTCGTGGATACCGTCCAGTACACCAATCGCTTCCGCCGCCGGGAATACGACGGGCTCGTCCAGGACTACGGCATCCTGATGCCGCCGACGCTTGAGCTGCGTGCCCACTTCCACTCCACCTCGACAGCGAAGGACGGCTCTCGCAACGTTACCGGCGTCAGCGATCCCCTGGTCGACCATCTCGTCGAGAGCGCGGAGGCGGCCGAGACCCTCGATCAGGTGATCGCGGCCTGCCGCGCCCTCGACCGTGTGTTGCTCTGGGACCATTACCTGATCCCGCTGTACGCGATCGATCAGCGCCGCACGCTGCACTGGGACAAGTTCGGACGCCCGCCCGAACCACTCTATCGACCCGCCTACCCCGACGGCTGGTGGTACGACGAATCCAGGGCGGCGCGGCTCAACACGGAGCGTTGAAGGTCTTCCGTATCACCGCGTTCACCCAGCAGGTGGGATCGCCATATACCCCCGTGCCCGCGGTCACCCACAGCTTCTCTGTTCCGGTTCCTCCCACTTCGTCAAGAAGCGACTGCAGACCGTCCGAGGTCTGATCCGCGAAAAACCGACCTTCCGGTGCCACGCGTTCTCCCGGACCATGCTTGAACGACATGTACATCACGCCGCCGGGCTTGAGCGCGCGAACCAACCGCGAAATGCAGTCCGGCAGTTCGACACTCGGCACGTGGAGCAGCGAAGCGGACGCCCAGACACCGTCGTACTGCTCGATCTCGCCGAACTCCTGGAACCGTAGTTGTCGTGTAAGCACGCCCGTGAGGCCTGTACTGAGCCGGCATAGCGCCGCCGACGCATCGAACGCCGACACGTCGTATCCCCGCCGCAGGAAAAACGCCGTGTCTCGGCCGGAGCCGCATCCTGCGTCCAGGATCCGCGCGTCTTTCGGCAGGCCGCGCAAGAACAACCGATATGCCTTCGATGTCTTCCCTTCTGCGGTGGCACGGAAGTACTCCTCGGCATTGTGTTCGTAGTAATCCCGCGTCCCGCGGATCAAATCGTGCTCTTCAGAACGATCTCGAATCAGTATCCTGCGCATTCGATGCCTGCCCGTGTTCAAACAGTCCCACGGGCCTCCCTAACCCTCCTCAGATCTCCAGTTCCACCGTCAGCCGCTCCAGGGTCTGGTCGAAGCGGAACGCGCCCCGGTACCGGCGGCTGATCGGGGCGCCGCGGTTTTCCCCGCAACGCAAGCCTGCATTCAGGCTCTTCACTTCCCACATCCTCGGGAGGTCGACACCACCGGACGCCTGGCCGTCGACAAACAGTTCGACGCGGCCCGCGGACGCTGACGTCTTTCGGCCGCGCAAGGTGAGCACATGCTTCCCGGCGGGCACGGGATCGTGTGTCCTGGCCGAGTAGTGACGGCCGCGCGTGAACACATAGACGTATTCAAGATGCCCATCGCGCATCAACAGCTCATAACCCGCCATGCTGTCGCCGGAGGCAAGCAACACACCGTTGGCCGAGTCAGTGGTCAATTCGACTTCCGCCCTAATCACGTAGTCGTGGTGAAAGATGTCCGGGGCATTGCGCCGGTCGATCCGGGTCGCCCCCGGGAAGAACACGTAGCGGGAGCGGGGACGCGGCGCGACATCGGCTTCGAGCGACAGCAGGTCGTCCTCGAGCGGGAGCACGTTGTTGCGCTCGGCTTCCCGGCGCCAGAGGGTGGTCATGTCCGCCACCCGATCCGGAAACTCCCCTGCCCTATCGTGGATCTCGGAAAAGTCGTCCCGCGCGTGATACAGCGCCCAGTAATCGTCTTCGAAGTCGGTGCCGGCCCGGTGCTGCGTCACGGCCTTCCAGCCGTCGACCCAGATAGCCCGGTCGCCGGCGGTCTCGTAGAACTGGACCTGCTTGCGCGTCGGCGCATCCGGGGAGGCGAACGTGTAGGCGAAGCTCATGCCGTCGACCGGTTCATCCGGACCACCTGCCAGGCCGAGCAGCGTCGGAACGATGTCGGTGACGTGGTGGTACTGCCCGCAGATCATGTCTTCGGGCAGTCCACCGCCCGGCCAGTGCACGATCAGCGGGGCGCGGATTCCACCTTCGTAGGTGTCGCCCTTGTACAGCTTGAGCGGCGTGTTGCTGACCTGCGCCCACCCGGCCCCGTAGCTCGGCTGGCTCTGGTCGCTGCCCACCAGGTCGATGTTGGCGATCAGTTCCTCGATGGGTTCCGGTTCGATGTAGACGGCGCGATGCACATCCAGCCGGCCGGCTGGAGGCCCCCAGGAACCGGCGCCGTTGTCCGATAGCACCATCAGCACAGTGTCTTCGAGTTGCCCGGCCCTTTCGAGAAAGTCGACCAGGCGCTGCAATTGATCGTCCGTGTGGTGGAGGAAGCCTGCGAAGGCTTCCTGGGTTCGGGCACCGAAGCGCCGCTCATCGTCCGAAATGTCATCCCAGGCGGGAACGCCAGGGTTGCGCGGCGCGAGTTCGGCGTTGGTCGGCGCAATCCCGGTCGCCTGCTGGCGCGCGAACCGTTCCGCCCGCGCCGCGTCCCACCCGGCGTCGTACCGGCCGCGATGGCGCACCATGTAGTCAGGGGGGACGTGGTAGGGAAAGTGACAGGCACCGAACGACAGGTACAGGAAGAAAGGCACGTCGGTGGAGGCCACGACGTGGTTCCTGATGAAGTCGATGGACTGATCGACCAGGTCCTCCGTCAGGTGATAACCGCCGGTCTTGTCCGGATAGACGGCATGGCGGTTGCGGAACAGTTCCGGGTGCCAGTGGTCGGCCGCCGCGCCGAGAAAGCCGTACCAGTGATCGAAACCGCGCCCCGTCGGCCACTGGTCGAACGGACCCGTCGCGTTCCGCCCCGTCACAGGAGACAGGTGCCACTTTCCGACGGCATAACTGCGGTAACCGCACGGGTTCAGGAGTTCGGGCAAGGTCCGTACGTCGTCGCGTATCCAACCCCGGTACCCGGGATGGTCGCGGCCCCATTCGGCAATGTTGCCCACGCCCGCGGCATGGGCGTTCATACCGGTCATCAAGCTGGCCCGGGTCGGCGCACACAACGAGGAAACATGGAAGTTGTTGTAGCGCAGGCCATGGGCCGCGAGACGGTCCATGCATGGCGTGGGCACCTCGGACCCATAGCAGCCGAGGTCGCCGAAACCCACGTCGTCGAGCACGACCAGGACGATGTTCGGCTTGCCGCGGCGCTCACCACCGCGCTCACGGGATGCTTCGATCGCCGCAGTCTTGCCGCTCAGCGCGGCAGCCGTCAGCAAGGCTGACGACTCTACGAATCTTCGGCGCGAAAGGCTCATCGCATCACCACTGAAGCCATCGGTACGCGTGAATGATAGCCGTGAAGGGACCGCCGAAGATCGCTACCCGTGTCGCTCTGCACGTCAGGGGGAAGTTCGTGCTTCGGCTTGCTTGTGACACCACGTCTCACGTTCAGTGTTGGTAGGCTATGCAACGAACCACGACCCCTTCGAAACGATCGGCCCGAACCAATGAACGAGACCGCTATCCCGCTGTGGCCCGAAGGAGCGCCCGAAGCCGTTGGGGACCTCGCTATCGACCGTCCGCAGGTGACCGTGCACCTGCCCGATCCGGCTACCGCAACCGGTGCCGGGATCATCATCAATCCCGGCGGCGGCTACCGCGTACTTTCATCGGACGAGGCGGGCCTGCAGGTGGCCCGCTGGCTGAACCGGCGCGGCATCGCCGCTTTCGTGCTGCGTTACCGGGTCGGCGAGCGATACCACTCCGATGTATCGTTGCTGGACGGGCTCCGGGCGGTGAGGCTTGTTCGGCATCGTGCGGCCGACCTGCGCGTTGCGACGAATAGACTGGGGATGCTCGGCTTTTCCGCCGGTGGCCACCTGGCCGTGGCCGTAGGCACGCGGTGGGACGCGGGCGACGCCAACGCGGTCGACCCGATAGAGCGGGTCTCGAGCCGGCCGGATTTCCTGGTGCCGGTCTATGCGGTCATCAACGGGATTCTGCGCGGGCGCAAGGAAGCCGAGTACACGCCTGCGGACACCCGCGTCAACGCGTCCACGCCGCCGACGTTCCTGGTCCACACCCACGAAGACGGCATCGTGCCCGCAAGCCAGTCGACCCTGTTCTACAACGCGCTACTGGAAGCCGGCGTCGCGGCGGAACTGCATATCTATGGATTCGGCGAACACGGCACGGGACTGGGCGCCGGAGACCCGGACTTTGGCGGTTGGCCGAAGCTAATGCTGAACTGGCTGCGCCGGTGCGGACTGCTGACGCAAGGAGAGCGGCAGGCCGTCACCGGTCGAGTGACACTGGACGGCAAAGTCATGGGCAGGGCCTGGGTGACGCTTCTGCCGCTCGATGGCAATGCACCGCCAGCGCGGGTGCGGACCTCTCGGGGTGAGGACGGCAGGTTCTCGATTCCAGCTTCGCACGGCGTTGTCCCGGGACCACACAGGGTCGAGGTGCATCACTCAAGCGAGCAGTTTCCGCTCACCAACACGGGGGCGTACACGCTCGACGACGCCGTGCGCTACCGCCTGGGCATCATCCAGATCGGCGCCGATCCGTTGTTGATAGACGCCGACTCGACCCGGCCATCGAAGCCTGGCATCGGCGACTGAACCGGATTCCAGGAATCAGCCGCCGATCAACCGCGCCTGTCTGCGATGACTCTCCAGCAGGCCCGGCACGCGCGCGGGGTCGGTGCGGCCCCAGCCGCATTCCGTTGAAATGCCGAAGTCGTCCAGGTATTTCCGGGCAGTGTCGATCCGGGCCGCATCTCCCTCCTCGTCGTCGTGGTGAATGAGGCCCAGGTAAAGCTCGATGTCCGCATCAAGTTCGAGACCCCGCAAGGGCTGGAAATAGCTGTCATCGGTGCGGTCCCGTGGCACCGGGATATGCAGGAAATCGATCCTTCTCGTCACTGACGCATTTATGCCGTTCAGCATTTCGACGAGTATTCCCGTGTCCGTTGGCATCACCAGGTGTTGGTCGGCGGGTGACCCGTAGCACAGGTGATAGCCGAGTTGGACATCGTCGGGTACGGCATCGCCCAGCCTGCCGAGCAGGTCGAATACCTGTTCCTTGTAGTCGTCAGGCCGATAGGGGAAGTAGTCCTCAAAGATCAGGACTTCCTGGCAGACGTCGTACTGAATGGCGAGATCCTCATGCGGGATCCCGTCCAGGATTCCCTTCAATGCCCTGAGCAGGGACCGCTCATATACATCGATGAAATCCCGATGGGCCTTGTGGCTCATGTACATGTAGGCAGTGGACATGGGGGTGGGCAGGCAGACCTGGAACCGGATGCCTTCCGGGATGCGCCCATTGCCGCGCATGGTCCCGAAAACCCCATAAGAGTCGAAGGCGGCCGTGTCGTAACCAGTCTCGAAGCGAACGCTGTCCAGGTCTGTTCCGTCCCTGAAGCGAAGAAGCGGCATCGCTCTCAGCAACCGGCCATTCCACTCGCGGATCTCAAGCTCCGGCACGGTGGGATCGACCTCGATATCCGGGTGTTCCATCAGCATCTCGCGCTGAAAGGCGATCCACCGGGAGCGCCTGCCGGTTTCCCCGTCGGGAATGCGGCTGATGTAGGAGCCGACGGTTTCGGAAAGCCGTTCAAAGACCTCTTCGCATGTGTCCATGGCAACACTGCCAACGAGGTGGACGGGTTTTTTCACCCTGCTGTCTCCTGTAACCGGTCAACTGGCTGGCGAGCCAGCCAAGCCTTTGGCTGAGATTGATTCGATGGTACAACCTGACGACTGGTTGAGTGGGAGTCACATTGAAACCCGCCGATGATCCCTGCATCGACTACAGGGCGCTGGTCCGGGCGAGTTACGACCGGCTTGCCTCGGCCTATGCCGAATCGCGGGTTGGAGAGACACATCCGGAACTCGAGTGGCTGCTGACACGCCTGGACGATGGTTCGTCCGTGCTCGACATCGGTTGTGGCGGCGGAGTTCCGGTAACGCGGTCATTGGCGAAGAGGTTCGCAGTCACCGGGGTGGATGTCTCAAGAGAAATGCTCCGGCTGGCCCGCACCAACGTGCCAAACGCCAACTTCGTTCGATCGGACATCACGTCGGTTGAGTTCGACGAGTCGAGTTTCGATGCGGTGGTTGCGTTCTTTTCGCTGTTCCACATCCCGAGAGAGGACCATCCCCGCCTGTTTCGCCGGGTCCGGGACTGGCTGAAGCCGGGCGGTTACCTGATGTGCACACTCAGTCTCGACAGCGAAACGGGGTACACGGAGGAGGGCTTCTTCGGCGAGACGATGTACTGGAGCAACTACGGCCTGCCGGAGTACGAGGAGATGCTCACCGAGTCTGGGATCACGTTGCTCAGGACCACAATCATCAGCCACGGAGTCTCCGAAGCCACGTATGCGTCGTTGGAGCAACACCCGCTGGTGCTGGCAAGAAGGGATTGAGTCTCCAGTCCGCTCCACCCCGCCGCCCGCCGATGGGAACCGTCAGTCGATGATCGCCTGCCGGATGATGTTCTCGAAGTCGCGGCGCGCAGGCCTGTACGGTTGCTGCAGCATGAGGACGCCTGCAATTTCCTCGGTCGGGTCGGTCCAGGACACTGTGCCCGCTGCGCCGCCCCAGCCGAATGCCCCCGCGCCGCGCGGGCTACCCGCCGCCTCCGGGTCGAGAACCACCGAAACGGTATAGCCGAAGCCCATCCCCTTCATCCCCTTCGAGCCGCCGGCGAACAGGTCGCCCACGTGGTTGCTGGCCATCATCGCAACGGCATCGGGGCTGAGCACGCGGCGGCCGGAGAGTTCACCGCCGTTCGCCAGCATCTGCTGGAAGCGGAGGTAGTCCCTGGCCGTGCTCCACAGGCCACGGGAGGTCGCCTCGCCGTCCCACTTCGACATGTCGACACCCCGGATGACCATCCGTCGCGGCAGCTTCGATGACGGCACCTTGAAGTGCGTATCGTGCATTCCCAGCGGATCGAAAACCCGCGTCCGCATGAACTCCTCGTAAGACATGCCGGAGACGACCTCGATAATGCGGGCGACGACCTGGAGCGCGCCGCCGTAGGACCAGCGCGATCCAGGCTGGAAATCCAGCGCGAAGTCCCCGAGCGTGGGAATGTAGCTGGCGAGCGCCGCGCGGTTTGCCCCGGGCGCGAGGCGTGTTCCCAGGCCGCCGCTCACGAGACCGGACGTGTGCGTCAACAGGTGCTCGATCGTGATCGGCGTCTTTGCGGGGACGAGCCGATGCGGCGGCGGGTTGCGGCGATTGACCTTGAGCGGACTGATGTCCTTGTCCGTGGGTTCCGCCAGCACCGCCACCTGCATGTCCGCGAACTCGGGAATGTACTTCTCCACCGGATCGCTCGGATGAATCAGTCCCTCGTCGATCAGGATCATCGCGGCGACGCCGAGAACCGCCTTCGTGGACGACGCCATGACGAAAATCGCATCCTCGGGCATCGGGCGTTCGGCCTCGACATCGATGAGGCCGTGGGCCTCGAAGTGCACCACCCTCCCCCGGCGGGCGACGGCGGTCACCGCTCCCTGGATCTTGCCGGCATCGATGTGCCCTTGCATCGCCGTGTCGATGCGCTGCAGCGTCTCCGTGGACATGCCGACCGACTCCGCCTCGGCGGCGGGAATTTCACCGCCGCAGACAATGGCTGCCGAGATAACGCAAATGCCCACAAGACCCGTTCTCAGGTACATACCGGTTTGCCTCGCCCGAAAAGGAGCAGGGTTCAGGCGCGGGCGCCCCTTGTCAACGTCGATGTCGTCCGGCCGGAGGCGAAATCCCCCACAACCGCCGGCAGCAGGCTAGAGTATCGGGCCCAGGACAACCGGGTACACGCAACATGAAACGTCAATGGATCCTGTCGTGGCTCTGCATTGCCGTTCCGGCTTCGATGTGCCTGGCCGCCGAGCGCCTGAATGTTCTCTTCATCACGGTGGACGACATGAACCGGGACTCGGTGGGCGTGTACGGCGCGAAGGTTCCGGGAACGACGCCGAACATCGACCGGCTTGCCTCCGAAGGACTGCGGTTCGAGCACGCGCACGTCACGGTAGCCCTCTGCCAGCCGACGCGGGCGGTCTGGATGACCGGCCGCTATCCGCACAACAGCGGCGCACTGGGCTTCGACGAGATAAGGGCCGACGTACCCACGTTGCCGGAGACGCTGAGGCGGAACGGTTTCTACACCGGAATCCTCGGCAAGACCCCACACGTCGTGCCCTCGCGGGAGAACGCCTTCGAGTACCGTCGCCAACGCGAAGAGATGCGGTACGGGAGAAGCCCGGATCTCTACGGAACATTCGTCGCGGAGTTTCTGCGCGATGCCAGGCGCACCGATCGGCCATTCTTCCTCATGGTCAACACAGCCGACGCCCATCGACCGTTCGACACGCGAAAACCCGCGGCCGAGCGATCGCTCGCCGAGGTCGACCCTGCGGGGAACGACAGGGACTGGTACCTCCGCGACTTCCCCGCACCGTCCCGAATCTATCGGCCGGACGAAGTCGTCGTGCCGGGATTCCTGCCGGATCTGCCGGACATCCGGGAAGAGATGGCGATGTATTACTCCTCGGTGCGGCGAGCGGACGATGTTGTCGGCCGGGTGCTCGATGCGCTGCAAGCGGCCGGGTTTGCCGACAACACCCTGGTGATGCTCAAGTCGGACCATGGCATTGCCGTGCCGTTTGCAAAGACCAATGTCTGGCGGCATTCGACGCTGACACCGTGGATCGTCCGTTGGCCGGGCGTGATAGGGCCTGGCGTCCACGAAACCGAACACCTGGTGGCCGGCGTCGACTTTGCGCCGACCATACTCGATATCCTCGGCATCGATGCAATGCAGGGCATGGACGGGCGGTCCTTCCTGCCGGTGCTGAAAGGCGAGAAGCAGGACGGGCGCGAGTTCGTCTATACCCAGATCAACACGCTCGTCACGGGAGCTTCCCATACCATGCGGTCGATCCAGGGAAAACGCTTCGGGCTGATCTGGAATGCCTGGAGCGATGGCACGACGGCTCTCAACAACGAGTCGATGAAAGGACTTACCTGGAAGGCGATGGTCAGCGCGGCCGAATCCGACCCGGCGCTGGCCGCGCGCGTGAAGCACTTTCGGTATCGCGTACCGCTGGAGTTCTACGACTATGAGCAGGATCCGGATGCCCTCGACAATCGAATCCACGACCCCGAGGCCAGGGAAGTGATTCAGGCCTATGCCCTGCGGCTTCGTGAGTTCATGCGGTCCACCGGCGACTTCGCCTTGCCGGCCTACGAGAGGCTGGACCTGAGCCCCTAACCCCCCGTGGTGACGACAGCGGCACCTGCGGCTGCCAATACCGCTGCCTCGGCACCCTGCACCGCCTGCCGGACTGCCGCGCCACCCGGAGTCCTCTCCGTGATGCGCGTGAGACGGTCCTTGCGCCTGCGCAGTTCCCTCCTGTCAAAGTGGACGGCAAGCAGTCCCGTGGCATTGGCCAGGGCCACGACGATGGCCGTCTCCGGGTCCGTCGTCGAGTCACTGAACACGGCCGACCGCAGCCGCTCGACGAGTTGTCGCTCCGGCCCCGGATCAACCGTCGGGTAGACCCTGCGCCTGAAGAACAGCAGTACCCTGCCTTCATCTGCGCGGAGGATGCCGCGGTGGCAGAGCCCTTCGGCCACCCGGTGGTACAGCCGCCTGGTGTTGGCGAAACGCTGAACCCACGCAACCGCCGTCGCGCCACGCCTGGCACTGACGACCCTGTCGAGGCATTCGTCGAGCACCGGCTCGCCGAGCGGCGACCTGTCGACCAGGCCGACACGCGCCTTCTTGTCGCGGCTCATCCGGATTCTGCCCTCGAGGCTCAACTCCGTGAGGATCGCACCCCCCAGGGCGCAGGCGTACATGGACGCCCCGGACTCCAGCGTACCCTTCCCGTCGCGCAGCGCGAGCAGCATCAGTTGCTCATGCAGGTGCATGTCGTCGCGGTCGGCCATAATGGACCCTATGGTGAACTCTCGAACGTCAGCGTCGTCTCGCCGCAACGTTAACGATCGGTCCTGCCACGTCAAGTTTCCTCGAGGCCCGACCAAGTCGCTTCCGTCATGACCCGACAGCTACGCATACCCCTCGCCGCCGCCTGCCTGGCTACCGCTGCCTGCGGCGCGCCCGGGTCCGGCAGCGCCATGCCCGAGTCCGCCATCGTGCCGCTGCCTGCTTTCGAGAACTTCGATGTCACGCCAGGCGGCAAGGCGACCTGCGATGCCGCCATGGCATTCCGCGCGACCTTGTCTCCATCACAGGCCGCTGAACTCGTTCTGCCGATCGACAGTCCGTTGCGGCGCAACTGGTCCAATCTCCCGGCCGGCATCACGGATTTCGAGCGCAACGGCCTGCGTCTCGGTGACCTTCAGCCAGACCAACTGGCGGCGCTGTTCGCCTTTCTCGCCGCCGGTCTCGGCCAACATGGCTACGACACCGTTGCCGGAGTCGTCACAGCCGAGGCGCTGCTCGCCGACGCGTTTCTGGCCGGCCGATTCGGTTGGTCGGCGACGAACTACTGGCTCGCATTCTTCGGCGAACCGAATACCGACGGGGCCTGGGGTTGGCAGTTCGGCGGTCATCACCTCGCGATCAACGCAAGTCTCGATAGCGGACGGGTCGTCAGCCTTTCACCCAGCTTCATCGGAATCGAGCCAGCGAACTTCGAGTTCCAGGGGCATCGCCATGCGCCGCTCGCAGATGAGTTGTCCGATGCCCGGGCGCTGGTGCGGGCTTTGCCGGCCGACCTTCGTGATCGCGTATGGGTCGGCAAGCGACCACGTGAGGTCTACGCCGGGGCGGGAAGGGACGGCGTGGTTCCGGTACCGGAAGGGGGATTGGTCGCCGATTGGCCGGACGATGCACGCGGCCTGTTGCTCGACATCGTTTCCCATTGGTTGCGACTGCAACCGGAGGAAAACGCGCATCCCCGCCTCGCGGCCATCGAGGCGACCCTGGACGACACGCGCTTCGCCTGGCATGGAGCCACCGAGGGAGAAGGTGACGTCTACTACCGCATCCAGGGCCCCGGGCTCATCATCGAGTTCTCGTCCCAGGGTGGCGTGGGCGACGACGGCGGCCACTATCACTCGGTGTATCGCGATCCGGCCAACGAGTACGGCGGCGCGCTGTAGCTGTCGCAGAGCATGGACCCCATCAGTCAAGGTGCCCTCGGGGCGGCCGCGCCCCAAGCCATCCTCAGCCGCGAGAAACTCCCGGCCTTCGCGTTCCTCGGCTGCCTCGCGGGCATGGCGCCCGATCTCGACGTATTCATCGGGTCGTCCACGGATCCGTTGCTGTTTCTCGAGTATCACCGTCAGTTCACGCACGCGTTGGTATTCATCCCCGTCGGTGCGGCGCTCGTCGCAGTACTGTTGCACGGTGCCGTGCGCCGCACCCTGCGTCCCCGGGAGACCTACCTGGCGTGCCTGATCGGCTATGCAACGCATGGCCTGCTGGACGGATGCACCGCGTACGGCACCCAGCTTTTCTGGCCGTTCTCCGACTACCGGGTCGGCTGGAACAACGTCTCCGTGATCGATCCGCTGTTCACGTTGCCGCTGCTGTGCCTTGCGATCCTCGCCGCAATACAGCGTCGGCGGGCGTTGGCCGTCGCCGGACTCGTCTGGGCGCTCGGCTATCTCCTGTTCGGCGTCGTCCAGCACCAGCGTGCCGAAACCGCCGGCGCGGAACTTGCGGCGGCCCGGGGACACGAGCCGCACCAACTCACCGCCAGTCCAGGCCTCGGCAACTTGCTGGTCTGGCGGACGGTGTACGAACACGACGGCCGCTACCACGTCGATGCCGTCCGCACCGGCCTGGCGCTGACCGCATGCCCCGGCGGCAGCGTCCCGCGTCTCGACCTGCGCCGCGATTTCCCATGGCTCGACCCTGGCAGCCAGCAGGCGCGCGACGTGGAGCGGTTCCGCTGGTTCGCCGACGGCTACCTCGCGGTCGATACGCGCGTGGCCGACCGGATCATCGATGCAGGCTATTCGTTCGTGCCCAACTCCATCGACATGTTGTGGGGCATCGACCTCGACCCGCGTGCCGCCCCGGACCAGCACGTGGGTTACGTGCAGGAGGCTCGTCGCGACCAGCTCGGCCGGTACTGGCGCCTCCTGACCGGCGAAGACTGCCCCGCGCGCCTCGATGCTGGCCCGAGAACTTCGGGTGACACTCAACCCGGCGGACGTTCTATCTGAGACCCGATCCCCTTACACTCGTCCGGCAAGAAGCAAGTGACGAACCGGACCGGAGTGCAGTTTTCCGCCCGCGTACGTCACGCCTGACTGTTGGCGTGGACACCGATGCGGTGGGCCGTCGACCCGGGTCGGGCACCACGAACATTCATCTGATGGTCAAGAAGCGAGGGTTAAGCATGGTCAATATCGAAGACCTGTATTCGATGAAAGGGAAAGTCTGCGTCGTTACGGGCGGCTCGAGCGGCATTGGCAGCTACATGGCGGAGGGATTCCTCGCTGCCGGCGCTGCGAAGGTGTACATCACCGCGAGGTCGGAAGACACGCTCCGGGCCAAGGCGTCCGAACTCACGGGAATGTCCGATGGCGAGTGCATCGCCATTCCCGGCGACCTCTCCACGATGGACGGCGTGGCCGACCTCTCGGCGGCGCTGCGCCGGGAGGAAGACTACATCGATGTGCTGGTCAACAACGCGGGTCTCGGTCTCGGCGGCCCGTTCGAGCGCATGCCCGTTTCGGACTGGGACAGGACCATGGACCTCAACCTGAGGTCGCCGCTGTTCCTTACCCAGGCGTTGCTTGACCTTCTGAAAAAGAACGCGACGCCCGAGGATCCCGCGCGCGTCATCTTCACCGGTTCGGTCGCCGCCAGCGGGGTCTACGCGCATGTGATGGCCTATTCCACCAGCAAGAACGCGATCGAGCACCTTACCCCGTCGCTCGCATTGGCACTCTGCGAGGACAATATCCTGGTGAACACGATCGCACCCGGCAGGTTCTACTCCGAGATGACCCGCCGCGCATGGCAGGACCCCGAGGCCGAGCGGTTCAAGCGGGAACTCGAGAGAATCCCGACCCACCGCTACGGGGACCTGGAGGACATGGCCGGAGTGGCGGTGATGCTGTGCAGCCGGGCCGGGTCCTACTTCACGGGCGAGGTGCTGAACCTCGACGGCGGACACCGCCTGCGACACTGACGCCTTGAGGCAAGGAGTTTCTGTGATGCATATCGAGCCCACCGGTCGAGTGTTCCAGCAGTGGATTCGGCAGCCATGCGTGATCGCTGTACTGGCAATCACCTCGTCCCTGGCGGCGAGCCCGCAGGACACCGCCGCCGACTACGTCGTCGTTGGGAACATAAGCGACGCTGTCACCAGCGGCGAAGTGGTTCTCACACGGCAATCTGCCCGATACGGAGCAACCGACGAGTTGGCTCGGGCATCCATCTCGGATGGCGAGTTTCGCCTTGCCGGGCAGATAGACAACGACATGGGCGTTGTCACGTTGACCGCCGAGGATTCGGCGGGCACCACGATCGGCAGTGCCCGGTTCATCCTCGAACCGGGAGAAATCCGGGTTCGGTACGGGGGACTCCTGCTCGGATTCCTGGTCGATGGCGGGCCGTACCATCAACAGGTGATCGGTGTCTGGCGCGACACCGACGAATACCGAGGACTCCAGACCGACTACGCCAAGGCGAGGGCGGGGCTCCAGGATGGGCCCGGCCGCGCGGCGGGCGTCGACGCATTCATGCAGGCGCAGAATGCGCTGAACCAATTCCGCGGTGGCGCGCTACGCGCTATCGCGCTCTCCGACGACGACCCGGTCGCGAGCTTCTTCGCCCTCCAGATGGGCGCACTTGGCGGGACCGATGCCCTCGATCGCCTGGACGAACTCGAGGTCGTCGCCGAACTCCCCGCCACCGCGGGCGCACTTCGATCCGTGAGGGAGACCCAAAGCCGCATCTTCACGAGACGGATGGCCCGGGTCGGCGACATGGTAGAGAACTTCTCGGCACCCGCACTCGATGGCACGATCCACGGTCTCGAAGATGCCCTGGCCGAGAACGAGGTCGTGCTGATCGAGTTCTGGGCGTCCTGGTGCGGCCCCTGCCGGGCAGACGTACCCCACCTGAAGAACGCACTCGAACAGTACGGCGGGCGCGGCTTCGACATCTTCGGCTTCTCCCTGGACGCCGACCGGGAGGACTGGGAGGTGGCATCCGCCGAGGACGGCATCAACTGGACCAACACCAGCGACCTGAACGGGTACGACAGCCCGATCGCCGCGCAGTTCGGCGTCAGGATGATCCCTCTCAACGTACTGGTCGACGCCAACGGCGAGATCATCGCCCTGCACGCGCGCCAGGAGCGCCTGCTCAAGAAACTGTCGGAGTTGCTTGACGAGTGAGTCCCTGACTCCCGGGCTTCAGGCCGGTCTCGGGTGACCGCACCTGAAATAGGTCTTCGGCCCCGAATCGTCGGAGCACGTCCGGTGGTAGGGCATCAGCGTGATCCCCGTGCCGTCGATCCGAAATGAACCGTCCGATGCCTCCGCGATCATCCCCAGCGCTTCATCGGGTCCCACTCCATCAAAAGGCTCCTCGTCCGGGATTGCCGAGACCTGCTGCGCCAGCGCAATCGGTCCCCGGGTGAACGCGACCCATTGCTGGCCCTGCTCCCCGTCCTGGACATGCTGTTTCAGTTCGAACCCGGCCTCGATGGCGAGCACATCGCCACTGTCCCACCGGCGGCGCAACTCGTGGAAACCCCGATCGTTGACGGTGACTTCCGTGCTTGCACCGTTGACGCGCACGCCTGAGAGGACCGTGCCCGCGGGAAGCCTGAATTCGCACGTATAGGTCCTGGGGCTCACGTCCCGGAAGCGGATCTCCGTGTTCGGATCGGCGGGGAAGTCGCTCTCGACTGACAGGGTGCCGCCGCCGAACGCTTCGCCGAGCGCCACGGTGCATGGGGCCAGCGTACCGATCGAGAGGTGGCCGTCGACCTCGCCGACGAGGTGCCCGGCGAGCATCTCCATTCCCCTCGGCATGCTGGAGGCGCAGCAGGTGATCCTGTCCGAGTAGTCCGGCCGCGCCTCGTTGGGGGACGTGAAATAGCACCATTGCAGGCCGTCCGCATGCTGGTGGCCATGCAGGCTGTTGTACAGGGTCACCTCCGCCGCATCGACGTACGCGCTCTCGCCGGTGAGTTCGAACAGATGCAGGGAAAGCTGCATCCAGGTCGCGTCGCAGCAACCCTCCACCACGACTTCCCAGGGATCGAAGTCTTCGGTGCGGGCAAAGCACTCCCGGTTGGCGTTGTAGGGCATGAGCCGGGTCCACGGGCCGCCGGTGACGAGGATGTGGTGGTTCCTGATCTCGGCCCAGCCGTTGATCGCCGTGTCGAGGTATTCGCGTTTGCCGGTGCACCGGTACAGCCGCAGATAGCCCAGCAGGTTCGCCATGAGCTGGTAGCCCTTGCCGTCCCCCGGACCCACCACGCTGCCGCCGCTTCGCATCGTGCTCATCAGTCGGAGACCGGGATTGGCTTCCATCCTGCCGACGATATGCTCCGCGAAATCCAGGTATTTCGTATCTTCGGTTCGCTCATGGAGCATGACGATCGACTCAAGCAGCGTCGTCGTCGAGATTCCTCTCCGCGTTCCATACTTCGTCAGGTCCGCCCCGTCCCCGCCGTAGACCTCGATCAGGAGGTCCGCCATGCGCCGGCAAGCGTCGACCACGCGCTCGTTCGGGAACACCGCCTCATGGGTCAGCAATCCGTAGAGGTTGTACCGGTGCGTCCAGATGTCCCACCCGGGTCGGTGTTTCTGTCCGCTCGGGGCATCCATGTCGTCTTGCGGCTTCGCCAGGGGAGTGTTCTCGGGCTGCGCCACGAAGGTGGATTCGGGCGCATAGGTACCGAGATAGCCATTCGGCAACTGCGTGGCCACCAGACGCTCGACGTTACGCTCGAGTTCCGCACGAAGCCTGTCGTCACCTGTCGAGAGCCAGGAGAGCGTGCCGGCATGCAACCACTTGCCCAGGTGTTCGCCCTGCCAGGGATGGACGCCGGGCCTGTTCTCGAAGCCATCGATGAGATAGCCCGACTCCGCCATGTGCCACAGGCGGTGGTTGCGCCACAGGTCAAGTCTTTCCCCCTGCGTTCCGGCCGCCTTGAGCGTGTCGAGCGCCCGCCACTTGTTCGCGATACTCACCGTTCAAGTCCACCAGGGTTATGAGCCTCCCTTGAAGGCTACACCGATTGCGCCTCCCGCAGCGCATCGGCGAAGGCCGGCAAGGCATTGCAGCGGGCAACCACGGCGCGAATCCCGGGATAGGCGTCGAGCGGTGTCTCGAATCGCACGGCATTGAAATGTTGCGGCGCGAGGCAGACGTCGGCCAGCGTAACCGCGTCGCCGCAGGCGTAAGTGGATTGCGGATCGATTTGCGCTTCGATCGCTTCGAAGCCGACGCCGATCCAGTGCCGGATCCACTCCCCCACCTCGGGTTCTTCAACGGCCAGGTCCTGCCGCAGCCTGTTCAGAACCCGGAGGTTCGCGATGGGGTGAATGTCGCAGGCAACGCACTGCGCGAGGCTGCGCACGCGGGCCCGGGCCAGGGGATCGGCCGGGAGCAGCGGCGGTTCGGGGACCGTCTCTTCGAGGTACTCGCATATCGCCAGCGACTGGGTGAGCAGTCCCGAGCCCGTATCGAGAGCCGGCACCAACTGCTGCGGGTTGACGGCGCGGTAGCCGGCGGAACGTTGCTGTCCCAGCAGCAGGTTTACCGGGAGTTTCTCGTAGGCCACGCCCTTGAGATTGAGCGCGATGCGCACCCGGTAGGACGCCGACGAGCGGAAGTAGTCGTAGAGCTTCACCCTGAACTCACCGGCAGGACAGTGCCCGCCGCTTCGCCGAAACCGATCCGCACCGCCCCCTCCCTTTCGCAGTGCGCCCGCAGGATCACCGTGTCCCCGTCTTCGAGAAAAGTGCGCTCCTCGCCGTTGCCCAATCGGATCGGCGCCGCACCGCCCCGGGTGCTTTCGATGAGCGCACCCTGGCTGCCCTCCTGGCTGCCTGACATGGTGCCGCTGCCGAACAGGTCCCCCGGCCGCAGGTTGCAGCCGTTGACCGTATGGTGCGCCACCATCTGCGCGACCGTCCAGTACGCGTCGGTGAAGTTGCTCCGGGACAGGCTCTGCGGCGCCAGGTCGCTTTCCCGCATCGCCGCACTCTGCAGCAGCACCTCGAGTTGCATGTCGATGGCGCCCGCAGCCGAGTTCCGCTCGCTCGAAAGGTACGGCAGCGCCCCGGGTTCTCCGGCAGTCCTCTTCCAGGGCGCACGGAACGGTTCCAGCGCCTCCATCGTCACGATCCACGGGGAGATGGTGGTCGCGAAGCTCTTCGAGAGAAACGGACCGAGCGGCTGGTACTCCCAGGCCTGGATGTCGCGGGCCGACCAGTCGTTCAGCAGGCACAGCCCGAACACGTGGCTCTCCGCGTCGTCGATGTCCACGGGGTCGCCCAGCGCATTGCCGCGACCGATGAAGATTCCGACCTCAAGCTCGTAGTCGAGACGCCGGCAGGGACCGACCTGCGGCTGCTCCGCATCGGGGGGCTTGAGCTGGCCGCAGGGACGCGGGAACGCCTGCCCGCTCACGCCGATAGACGAGCTGCGGCCGTGATACCCGATCGGCACCCAGCGATAGTTGGGCAAGAGGGGGTTGTCGGGCCGGAACAGCCGGCCGATGTTGGTGGCGTGATGGATGGACGTGTAGAAGTCCGTGTAGTCACCGATGTGCGCGGGCACCCGGTACTCGACGTCGGACAGGGGAATGAGGCAAGACCGCACGGCGGGCGCATGTTCCGATCCCTCGGCAAGCAGCGCACTCAGATTCGCCCGCAGCGCCGACCACACTCCGGGCCTCTCGCCCATGAGTCGATTCAGCGTCTTTTCCTGGCAGGCTTCCAGGCCTGCCGACGGGGCAATTCGGGCGGCGTTCAGTGCATGCAGGTCGAGGGCGTAGTCACCGATGGCGACCGCCGGCCGGAATCGCTCGCCGGTCCCGGCACGACGCAGCACCGAAAACGGCAGGTTCTGGACCGGAAAGTCGGCGTTCGCCACGTTCGCCGAGGTCACCCAGCTACGAAGTGCGGGGTCATGCGTCTGGTTCATCAGGCTCACAGTAGTCTCCCGTGCCATGCCAGCGTACCCGAGGCGTTCAACGGGTCACCTCGCCCAGCAATCCGACCGCCTCCTCCAACTGCGCGCCGGTCACGTAGGGCGCAGGTCCCAGCCGCAGAACGCTGCCGCGGTGGTCCGCGAACACCCCGCGGCGGCGCAGACGCGCGGCGACCTCAGCGGCCTTCGGCACGTCGAGCGCCAGGAACCCGCCGCGCCGCTCCAGTGGCAGTTGCCGGTTCCAGGTCAGGATTGCGGGGTCGATGTCGAGGGCCTCGATACCCTCCGCAAGCCTCGCCAGTTGGGCCTGGCTGACCGCGCGCAGCCGCGGCGGATCCAGGTGCTCGGACCGGAAGAACCGCAGCACGGCGCGCGCCCTATAGTGGCTCACGGGATCGTAGGTCGAACCGGCGAAACGCAGCGGCCCGTCGCCGTATGCGACGCGGCCGGTGTCCGGCTCCTCGGCAAGCCCCCCGAACTCGCTGAACCAGCCGGTCAGGACCGGCCGCATCGAACAATCCGGGGGGACGCGCAGGAAGCAGACGCCTTCGCCGAACTGGCAGTACTTGTATCCGCCCCCGACGACGAAGGCCTGGTCGAGCCCCATGCCGGTTACCGAGAACGGGACCACGTTGATCGAATGGTAGGCGTCCACGAGCAGGCTTGCGCCGACGCGGCCGCAGGCCGCCGCGACCTCGCCCAGACCATCTACGATGAGGCCGTTCCGGAACAGGACGGAGGAGATCAGCACAGCGGCCGTCCGGTCGTCGATAGCGTCGACGACCGCTTCGGCGATGGCGCCCGGCGTGATTGCTCCCGACCCGACCCGCACGACCTCCAGACCCTCCTCGGAAAGCCGCGCCAGTTGCCGGCGTATGGTGTGGAACTCCCCATCGGTCGTGACGATCCGGGGCCGGTCCCGGAATGGCAGCGCGGACAGGAAACGGGTGACGAGTTCGTGGGTGTTCTGGCCCAGCGCGATGTGTCCATCGGCATCGTCGAGGAGCCGGCGGTAGCCCTCGCGCACCTCCCCGGCGACGGCCAGCGCCAGGTCCCACTTGCCGTCCACCAGTTCGGCCGCGTCGAGCCACGCCTGCGACTGCGCCTCGAAGGCAACATCGGGCCACGCCTGGTGGGAGTGCCCGGTCAGCAGGACCCTGTCGCCCACCCTGAAGCGCGAATAGTGCCGCGCCAGGCGCCGGGCATCGTGCCGTTCCCGCACTGTGGATTCGGTCACGGAGCCGTCCCGGGCCAGGCAATCAGAAGCGGTCCCTGACTTCCCAGAGGTCCGGAAAGAACGGGCCGGCCAGCACGGTGGTCAACAGGTACTCCGCACCGGATGACCCGCCGGTTCCGGTCTTGGTACCAATGGTGCGCTGCACCATCCTGAGATGGTGGTAACGCCACTCCTGCATGCCCTCGTCGAGATCCACCAGGCTCTCGCAGAACGCGGACAACCCCGGATCCTCCCGGTAGACCCGGATCAGCGCCGCCTGCACGTCCGCGTCGGCCCCGACGGGTTGCCTCATCCACTTTCGCCGCGTCGAGGCAGGAATGGAATACCCCGACCGCGCCAGCAACCCGACAAACTCGTCCCACAACGTCGGCGAGGCGATCCGCGCCTCCAGCCGCTCCCGCTCGGCGGAGCCTTCCGGGAACAGTTCCAGCACCGACGGCCGCTTGTACCCGAGAATGAACTCGATCTCGCGAAACTGCGCCGACTGGAACCCGCTGGACGCGCCGAGACGTTCGCGAAACGCCACAAACTCGAGTGGCGTCATCGTCTCCATGACGTCGAGCTGGCTTACGAGCACCTTCACGATCCTGAGCGCGCGCTTCAGCGTCGAGGCCGCCCGGTCCGGCTGATCCTCGGACAACAGCCCGCCGGCGTGCTCCAGCTCGTGCAGCATGCACTTGAACCACAGTTCGTAGACCTGGTGGACGATGATGAACAGCGTCTCATCGTGGGCACGGGAAAGCGGTTGCTGCAACGACAGGAGCTCTCCGATCTTCAGATAGGTCTGGTAGTTCTGGAAGCTCGGATTCGTGGTCATCGGCGTCCTGCGGCATTCGGCAATCTGGGGCATGCCGATGGTCCGCCGCACGGGGCGAACTTGGCGCCGACCATAGCCCTGCCGGTGAATCCCGTCAACGCGGTTCAACACGACCAACACGACCGGACACACAAGTTCCGGCGGACACACAACTTCTTGCGGACACACAACTTCTACAGCGGACACACGACGTTCCTGCGGACACACGACGTTCTGACGGACACACGACGGCTCCACAGCCGTCGCGTTGAAATCCTGCCGTGACCCGACCCGCCGCTGACCGCTCAACGCCCTGGGGACAGGCTGGAACTGCTGTCGGGTCTACTGGAATGAGGTAGGATTCCGTTAGCTGGACACTACTGACTTGAAGTACGCAACGAAGGGGTTTCGTCTCTTGGCTGGCGGGCACGCCGGCAACACCCATGCAGCCGTAACAGCCGCCAACGCCGTCCGGATGCCTGGTGTGCGCTTCCGCGTACCTTTACATCATGGCTAGTGCGGTCGCTTCGGCGACCAACACCCCCCACCCGGCTCGCCAGGAAACCCGCCGTCGCGCCTTCGACGCCACCGCGCGGATGCACGCATGACCCCGAGCCGAGTGCCGGCCCCCCACCGCTCGCTACAGCCCGGTACCGGGGCGGGCAGCCCTCCCGTGGTCATCGCGTGCTCGCACGATGCTTCCCTCCAGTTCATCATGCCGCGCTACGGCGAACTGGAGACGTTTCTCGGCACGCAGGCATCGATACGCCTTTTGACTTACCACCGTCATGTTCACGAACTCCAGTCCCTGGGAGTCGCCGATCTCGTGGTGACCTGGCGCGACGACGACGTTCCGGCAGAGGACCAGGCGGGCGTCATCAGGGAGGAGGTTCAGCCGGTCTGCTCGCCCGGCTACCTGGCCGCCCACGAACCAATCCTGCAAGGGCACCCGAGGGAATGGGGCCGCCTGAAGCTGCTCGACCTGAGCCCGAACCTGGGCTGGGCGACCTGGGACGACTGGTTTGCCAAGGCCGGCCGGCCGGACTCCGCACCGCGGTTCGAGGGTTACGACACCTACACGCAGACTCTCGAAGCGGCGACGGCCGGGCGCGGCGTGGCGCTTGGCTGGAGACACTGCATCGAGAGTTACGTGGAGCGCGGCTCCCTCGTGCTCCTGCACGGAGATTTCGTACCGTTTCCCGGCTGCTATGTCGCGCGGCTGACGTCCAACGGCCGGCGCCATCCCCACGCGCGGCGCTGCCTCAAGTTCTTCCAGGGCTTCGCCTGAGCTGGCCCCGCCCGTGATCGAGACCTGGCTCGGCCAGCACTGGTTCGCGGTCGCACTGGCAGCCGTCTACACCACGTTCCTGGTGGCGCATGCGCGCCTCGGCCTCAAGGCCGGCAAGACCGCCGCCGGGTTCTTGGTCGGCGACCGCCGGTTTGGCGGCGCGGTGATCGGCGTGTCGTTCTACGCCACGTTCGCGAGCACGAACAGCTACGTGGGCCTCGCGGGAAAGAGCTACGAATACGGGCTGCCGTGGCTCACCATGGCCGCGATGCTGGTCGCCTTCTGCTGGCTCTCGTGGCGCTTCGTGGCGCCGAGGATGCGCCGCTTCGCCGCCGCCTGGGGTTCGCTGACGGTGCCGGACTTCCTGGCGGTGCGGTTCGCCAGCGATCGCGTGCGCGTCGCGGCGGGGGCCGTCATCGTGTTCGCGTGCCTCCTGTACCTGATCGCCGTGTTCAAGGGCGCCGGCAACCTGCTCCAGGTGTTCCTGGGAATTCCCTACCAGCTCGCGGTGATCGTGACGCTCGGCCTCATCGTCATGTACACGATGCTCGGCGGATTCGTGTCCGTTGTGCGCACCGACGTGCTGCAGGGCTCGCTGATGGTCGTCGGGTCCATCCTGCTGTTCTACTTCATCACGTCGGCCGCCGGCGGCGTTGGCGTCCTCGCCGAACTGCCGAGGGAGCCTTCCCGCGCCCATCTCGTCGAGCTGAACGGCGCCATCCCGTTCGTGGTCCTTGTCGGGATCGCGCTCGCCGGCTCGCTGAAGCTCCTGGTCGATCCCCGGCAGGTCACGCGTTTCTACGGCCTCAGGGACGAACGCAGCGTCCGCGTCGGGGTCTGGGTGGCGGTCATCGGGATTCTCGTGATCCAGTTCTGCCTGTTCCCGCTCGGGCTGTACGCACACTTCCTGCTGGATGGGGTGACGGACACCGACCTCGTGGTGCCGATGCTGGTCAACGACCCGGCTGTGATGCCGCCGCTGGTCGGCGACTTCCTGGTGATTGCGATTCTTGCCGCGGCCATGTCGTCCCTCGACAGCGTGTTGCTGGTCGCCGCCTCGGTGACATCCCGGGACCTGTTCCGCAGGACCCGGAACAACGTCGTGACCGGGGCCCGGCTCGGCGTCGCCGGCTTCGCAATCACGGCCGCGGTCATTGCCCTCAATCCACCCGGCGGGATCGTCGAGATCACGATCTTCTCCGGCAGCCTGTTCGCGGTCTGTTTCGTGCCGACGATCCTGCTGGGGCTGCACTGGCGTCGCGGCAACGAGGCGGCGGCGCTCACGGCGTTCGGCGTTGGCATCGCGGTACTACTGGGCTGGCTGCTGGCCGGGCTGGGCGACATCGTGCACGAGGTTTTTCCGGCGCTCCTGGCGTCGACGGCCGCCTATGTGGCTGTCTCGCTGCAGGGCGCGTCCGTGGCCGACATGGACGTTGTCCGGTTGTTCGAAGTCGACGGGACACCCCCGGCCCGGCACCCGGACGCATGACTCGGCGAACGCCACGGCATCGAGTCAATCTTCCAGTAGCCTTACCCCGGTTGCTCCCTCGGCACCCGCTGTCCGTCACGTTCGCCACACTCTTGCAAACGAGCGGCTTCCGTCCGGGAGTTCCCGCAACAGGTAGACGTCCGGATTGGTGAGCAACTTCCACCCCCGGTATCCGAAGGCGGCATTGACGGAATGGAGCAGTAACGCCATTGCATTCCCGTGCGTGACCGCCAGGGGCAAACGGTGACCTGCGTCGAGGATGTCGTCGAGGGCTCCCCGGACACGGCAAATGACCCGGGCAGCCGACTCGCCTCCGTGCACGCTGAGGTCCGGGGCATCGAAGGAGCGCCGGACCATTTCCTCCCAGTTCGCGATGGGTTTCGCCGACAGGACGCGTTCATTGAGCCGGGAGTCCTGGTGGATCGGCAGTCCGGTGCTCTCTGCGTAGGGTTCGATGGTCTGCCGTGCGCGCCGATAACGGCTCGCAGCAATGAAATCCACCGGATAATCCTTGAGGAAGCCGGCCAGCCGTTGCGCCTGCCTGACGCCGGCTTCCGTCAGTGGCGCATTCGGGTGCTGGCTGGTCGCCTGGCAATGCCGAACGAGGACCAGGGTTCGGACACCCGGCGCCGACTCGTGGCTCACGGACCGTTCCTCGCGTTGCGCAATCCCGGCGGATGGAGGCCCGCATTCTATGGGCGCATGAATGCTGCCGCACGGCTACTTCAGCCACGGCGACCTGGGCCAACGCGCCGCAGTTTCACACCGTGGCATAATGCCGCGATGGCCGCTAACCCCTCCTCCTCCCAATCGTTCACTCAACCTGATGGGTTGACAACCAGCTACGCGAAGCCCAACGGCATCAAGCTGACCGACGAGCAGGTTCGCCGGTTCATCTGCGATGGCGTGGTCCTGCTCCAGAGCAGCCTCCCGCCCGAGGTCCACCAGGACATCTACGACAAGCTCCACTGGAGCAGCCAGCACGAGTTCAACATGGGCAACAACGTGCTGCCCCGCGTCGCCGAACTGCAGCAGGTACTGGATGACCCGGTCGTCCACGGTGGCGTGCAGAGCGTTCTCGGCGACGATTACATATTCCACCCGCATCGATTCATGCACGTCGCCGAGCCGCTCGCCGAGACGGAGCGGTCGCTCTCGCTCGTCGGCGACGAACACGGTCCGCCCATGGGCGAGGGGTCGTCCGCGAACAGCGCCTGGCACCAGGACGGGCAGATTCCGAAGGGCCGCACGCGGTGGCACATGCCCCGCATCGCCATGATCCTCTATTTCCCGCAGGACACGCCGATGGAGCGCGGCCCGACACGGGTCATTCCCGGCACGCACATGCAGCCTTTCGTGCAGAAGTCCGATCACCCATTCGCATTCGTCGGCGATCACATCAAGGCGGGCACCTGCTTCCTGATCCACTTCGATATCGCCCATGCCGCGCTCAGCAACCGCACGGATGCGACCCGCTACATGCTCAAGTTCATATACCTGCGCAGGAGCCATCCCGTGGCGCCGAGCTGGGACGGCGGCGAGGTGGCCTGGCGGCCACCCGAGACGCGCCTCGGCCGGTACGACCACACGAGGGCCTGGTCCCACGTCTGGGACTGGATGCGCGGCGCGCCGCGCGTCGACACCCCGGCAACAGCCGACGACGTGCAGAAGTTGATGGGTTCGCTCAACGTCGTCGACCAGGCGGCCCGTCTCGACGCGATCTACGGACTCGCCAGCGTCGGCGCCGACGCCATCGGGCCGTTGATGGAAAGCCTGCTCGGCAACGCCGGCCAGGATCGCCATATCGCACGCCCGTACCACAAGAACGTGGCGGGCGCGTTCGTTCCCATCGACGACATCAACGACCGCCGCTTCAGCGATCATGCCTTCGTGCCGCAGGACGAGGCCTATGCGCTGGGGGCGATGGGAGACGTCGCCGTACCGGCGCTGCTGGAACTGCTGAAGCACGACGATACCTGGATGAAGCTCAACGCCGCCTACGCGCTCGGCGAGGTCGGTCCGGCAGCAGCCTGCGCCGTCCCGGAACTCGCCAAGCTGCTCGACCACGAACTCCACCAGTTGGCACGGGTGAGCCTCGATGCGATGGCCTTCATCGGCACCAACATCCGCGCCGCCCTGCCCGCCATCCGCAAGCTGCTGACGGTCGACAACCCGGCCTGGAAGGAAACCGACCCCAATCGCTGGAGCGGCCAGATCCAGGCCAGGTTCAATGCGCTGTGCGCCCTGCTGAACTCGGACATCCCGGCCCATGAACTGGACGACCTGCTGGTCACCTGCCTCGACGACGAGTCCGCCTACGTGCACGCCATGGCGCTCGAAGCCCTCACCGAGGGGCGCGACGGCGAGGACCGTCCAGGGCTGCGCCGTGCCCTCGACTACCTGATGACGCACCGCTGGGACCACATGCTGGCAAACGGCAAGCGGGTCTTCTAAAGCCGCGTCTTCACACCCGGCCGCGCACCAGTCACCGGCACGAGATCCACGAATCGTGTCTTGGGAAAGACGCGCGATTTGTGTGAAAGGGCCGGTCGGGGGGTAACCGAGGAAGCGCCTGCTGATATGCTGTCCGCAAGCGAAAAACAAGGGACAGTGGCCATGGCGGGCAAGGGTCAACACGTCGTGCCGCGGGACGGAAAGTGGGCAGTCCGAAAAGGGGGCGCCGAGCGTGTGACGCGACGCTACGACACGCAGCGCGAAGCAATCGATGCGGCGCGCGATATTGCGCGACGGCAGGGGACGGAGGTGTACGTTCACGGTCGGGATGGCCGGATCCGCGAACGGAACTCCTACGGGAATGACCCATTTCCGCCGAAGGGCTAGGTGCCAAGCCGGAATATGAAGGAAGTACGAGCCCAACCTGCAAGCGGTCCTGTTCTGCCTGGTCATGCTCGGCGCGGGGTGTTCCGCGGATAGGGCAGGTTCGGAAGAGTCGCGACTTGGTTGAGAGCCAGTTGCCGGCGCCGTATGCCATAATTCATGGTTTTCCGACCGGAGGATGCCGTGGACCGAGCCCAAGTGAACGACGCGACAAACGGTGCGACTGCCTACGTGCCGCCGTACCAACTCACGGAAGGACAGCCAGCGCCTTTCGCGGCGAACGCGGGTCTCTCCTACATGGCGTTTGACAGGGACGGCGATGCGGGAACCGCCGAGGCCATGAAGGACGCGTTTGCCGAGGTCGCCTCCGGCGACAGCCAGGCGCTCGTCGAGATGCTGAAGACGGCGCCTCCCGGTCCCATCGAGACGAAGTGGGGTCCCGGATTCCAGACCTACGAGGAGTGCCTCGAGTACATTCGCGAACAGGACATCCAGGCTCCCGAGGGCGGGCTGGCGCTGCCGCTCAGGTACACGATCTTCGAAAAGCCCTCCTACACCATCGTCCCGTCCAACGCTTTCTGGCGGGACGCCGGACGCAGGGACGACGCGAGGACATTCCGCCGGTACGAGCGTGAGCTGGGCCGGCCCTGCCTCTACTTCCCCCAGGTGATGCGTGATGCGCGTCGCATGGAGGAGTACTACCCCGGCCTCTCGCCGGACAGCCCCGAGTGCATGGACAGGCTCGGCGTCTCGCTCGCGCACCTCGAGTCACAGTGCCAGAACTTCTACGATGCCGCGGAAGTGGAACGCGTCTTCTACCCCGAGATCGAGAAGCTGCTGCTCGATTTCTTCCCCGGCGCGACGGACGCGCTGGTCTACAACCACGACGTCTTCAACAAGGACTACGAGGGCGACCGCACGGAGGACCAGGACAACAAGAACCCCGGGGTCGCCGGCGGCTATGCCAACCTCGTGCACAACGACCTGAACGACAATAGCGGCCGCGTGCGCTGCCGGGAACTGCTCACGAAAAACCTGAGGAACTTCGGGCGCGAGCAGCACTACACGGAAGCCGAGGCGGACGCGAAGATGTCCCGGCGGTTCATGTCCATCAACCTGGCGAAGCCGATGGAGACGGTGGGCCAGTATCCGTTCGTGCTCTGCGCCTGGCCCTCGTTCGCCGACCAGGCCTACATCACCAACTACCGCATCTACGACGACCGCGTCGGCGAGACCACCCGCTTCACCTACCGGCCCGAACACGAGTGGTACTGGTTCCCGCAGCAGAAGTCGAACGAGGTCTCGATGCTGAAGTGCTACGACTCCGTCACCGACGGTTCCGTGTCGCGCTGGTCGTTCCACACGGCCTGCTTCGACCCCACGGCACCCGAGGACGCTCCGTGCCGGAAGAACGTCGTCGTCAGGTCTTTTGTGTTCTTCTGAAAGAGGGGCTGTTTCGGACCACCGCCATCCCGGGCGGTTTCGGCTGCCACGAGGATGCGCCGTAGAACGGCACATCAGAGCCGATCAAGGCGCAGGACCGGACCGTAGGTGGGCCTGGGCGGGGATGAATGACGGCACGCCCGAAGGGCTGACGGATTTCATGACGCCAGCGCACGGCGGTTAGCAACCCTCCACATATCAACCGTGAATGGCCCACGCGCCAGCCGATGTGCTGGCGCGTGTCTGGCGCCTTGGCGCCTGTAACAGAAACTTCACAGTAGTTGTAACAAGCCAGTCATACATCCTCAGCACAATCTCGTCCGTCCAATGTGCTTATGGAGTCTTGTATAGATGCGTGCTTTCGGGAAGGCCGTACTGGTTGCTGCAGTCTCAATCCTCATCGGGGCCTGCGAAGGCGGCGACATCGTCATCGCGCCGGAGACCACCGATTCGTCCACCGACAATTCCCAGAACAACAGCAACAACACCACGACCGCGGTCGCGGATGTCGTATGCGCCTCCTACACCAACAGCGGTGGCCAGAGGATCGAAGGCAGCGTTGAAGGATCCAACTGCGTTTACGGGCCTTCCTTTGTCGATGCCGGCAACAACCTGACCGTCGACCTCACCATTCCGGCGCTGGACGACGGCGGCGCGCACATCTTCGAAGGCAGCCTGTTCGTCGGCGAGAATCACGATTCCGACGCAGAGCTCGCGGCTGCCGGCATCGTGGAAGGCGGCGACGGCCCGCAACTCACCATCGAAGCGGGCGCAACCCTCGCCTGGCGCGACAACACCAAGTTCGTGATCATCAACCGCGGCTCGCAGCTATTCGCCGTCGGGTCGGCGGACGAGCCGATCACGTTCACCTCCGTCTCCGACATCGAGGGCACGGTCGGTGCGGAAGACGTGCAGCAATGGGGCGGGATGGTCATCAACGGCTTCGGCGTCACCAACAAGTGCGACTACACCGGCAACGTCGGCGGAACCCTCACCACTTCCGACTGCCACGTCGCCTCGGAAGGCGCGGAAGGTCTCGACGAGTCGCACTACGGCGGCGCGAACAACGACGACAGCTCCGGCCGGCTGGAATACGTCCGGGTCAAGCACACGGGCGCTGAAGTCGCCAACGGCGACGAACTGAACGGCATCACGTTCGGCGCTGTCGGCCGCGGCACGGTCGTCAAGAACCTGCAGGTGTACTCGACCTACGACGACGGCATCGAGATGTTCGGCGGCGCCGTCAACTTCGAGAACTACGTCGCCCTCTACGTGCGGGACGACTCGATCGACATCGACGAGGGCTACCGCGGCACGATCACCAACGCGCTGGTGATCCAGCAGGAAACCGATGGCAACCGCTGTATCGAAGCCGACGGCATAGGCAGCTACAGCAACAAGACCGACGAGTTCATCAACGACATGTTCGCTCGCGGCCTGAACAGCCGCCCGACCATCAGCAACCTGACCTGCATCGTCTCACCCAGTACGGGAACCCACGACCCGGGCGCCGGCTGGCGTCTGCGCGAAGGCATCTGGCCGACGATCTCCAACGCGCTGGTCGTCAGCTCTTTCGGCGCACCCACGGAAGGCAGCGACAACTGGTGCATCCGCGTCGACGACACCGCCGCCTCGGAGGGATTCGGGAAAGGCAACGCCAGCATTTCGTCGACGGTGTTCGCCTGCGAGACCAAGTCCTCGAAGAGCATCGCCGGCGTGTCCGTCGACGATTGGCTGGCCGCCAACGGCGGCAACGTCTTTGTCGATGTCTCCGGCGTGGTGGACGCGACGGCGAATGCGGATACCGGAGTGCAACTGCTCGAGGGAACGCCGCCGATCTATTCGATCGACGCGAATACGAGCGTGCCCTCCGTCACGCCAATGGCAATCTGCGGTGGCGGCGAGGCAGCCTGTTCGTTCGTCGGCGGCGTGAACCAGGGAGACGACGACTGGACCGCGGGCTGGACCTACGGCATCCATGACGGCAGCCGCGCGCAGCCCCTCTGGTTCGAATAGCCGTGTGCTGCTTCGAATTCCAACAACAACATGAAACGGAAACCTGTGCATGAATGAATGGAAGCCACGAGCGACGGCGGCTGCGGCCGCCGTTGCCGTTTTCTCTCTCGGCGTCTCTCAGGACGTTCGGGCCGAAGAACTGCCGGACGAGTTGCTGGCGGAAGGCATCGACGAGGAGGTCATCGTCCTCGGCCGCCTCTTCAGTTCCTCCCAGGCCTTGATCGAGGAGCGCAAGCAGAGGGAAGTCGTGATCGACGTGATGCACGACGAGACCCTCGCCCGCCTCGGTGACTCCACCGTCGCAGCCGCGCTGCGCCGCGTCAGCGGCCTCGCGCTGGTGGATGACAAGTTCGTCTATGTCCGCGGCCTGGGCGAGCGCTACTCGAGCACTTCGCTGAACGGCGCCCGGGTCCCGTCTCCCGACCTCACGCGCAACGTCATTCCGCTCGATATCTTCCCCACCTCCATCGTGCGGTCGCTGGTCGTGCAAAAGGGCTATTCGGCCGATTCGTCGGCCAACTTCGGCGGCGGCGCGGTCGACATCCGGACCAAGGCCGTCCCGCCGCACTTCACTTTCGGCATTGAAGCCGGTTCCGGTCTGAACCTCGCCACCGGGGACGCGGTCTTTACCTACCGGGGCAGCAGCGATGACCGGTGGGGCGTCGACGATGGCACCCGCGCGCTGCCCGGGTTCATCTCGTCGCGGATCGATCGGTATCGGGCCAACGTCAACGTGCAGCAGTTGCTGAACGAACTGCGCCGCGAAGGCAACCACCGCGCTACCGTTGCCGATGCCCAGGCGATCAACCGCAGCCTCGCCACCGCCCTGAACCGGGATATCGACATCCTGACGGACGACAGCAGCCCGGACCTCGACGTCAAGGGCAACATCGGCACGAGCTTCGATATAGGCAACCAGCTCGAGTTCGGCATTCACGGGGAGTATTCCTACGATACGAACTGGCGTCACACGGACCGCACCAGCTACAACTTCCAGGCTCCCGAAGAGCGCAGCGACATGAAACGCGAGACGACGCGCTCCATGGACATCACGGGCATCGTGAACGCTGGATTGCGTTTCACCGACGACCACGAGGTCGCAGGCATGGCGCTGCTGCTGCGCAATACGGACGACAAGACCGCGATCCGGGACTTCTTCGACGAGAACCGGGAAAAGTCCGACGGGCTCGGCAACCGGGAATACGGGCTGAAGTTCGAGCAGCGTGAACTCATGGTCAAGCAGTTGCACGGCACCCACCGCCTCGGCGGCGAGACCAGGGAGCGCATTCCGGGCCGTTGGCTGGACTGGATGCCGGAGTTGACCGAGTTCACCTGGTTCTATTCCGCTTCCACCGCGGCGACGGACATCCCGAACCAGGTATCCGTCGATGCCCAGACCCAGACGGATCCGTCAACCGGCGAGGTGATCGACTCCAGGGTCAAGACCAGTTCCTCCGCCGCCCGGTTCCGATTCACCGACCTCGACGACGACATCGTGAACTATGGCTGGAAGGCCACGCTGCCGATCGGGTTCAGCTACTCGCTTTTCGAGATCAGCGGCGGCTACCAGCACGAGCACAAGGCCCGCACATACGCGCAGTCACAGTTCGGCGTCGGTCCGCTCTCCGTCAGCGATCCGGCCACGCTGCGCGGAGACCTGAGCCACGTCTTCTCCGACGACAACATCCTGGACCCCCGCAACGACTACGTTTTCTCGCTACTCGGCTCCGGCACCCGCAGCTATGTCGCCGCCACGATGACGGAAGCCGCGTTCGGGAAGATCGACTGGACCTGGAACGGAATGTTCCGCGTCAGCGGCGGCGCGCGCTGGGAGGACTACAAGCAGGTCGCCCTGCCGTGGAACCGCTATGGCTACTCGGTCGACAATCCGCAGATCCCGACGGATCCGGACGTGCTCGAGGAGGCCATCTTCCACGACGACCGCATCTACCCGGCGGCGTCGGTCATGTACATCGGCAACTGGCTGGCCGAACTCTTCCAGGTGCGGCTCGGCTACGGCAAGACCACCGTCCTGCCGGACCTGAGGGAGATCACCGACGCGAGCTATGTCGATCCGATCACCGACGAGATCGTGAATGGGAACCCGGGCGTGGTGCCTTCGCTGATCGACAACTACGACCTGCGGCTGGAATGGTTCGCCGCGAACGGCGACAACTACACGGTTTCCTTCTTCCTGAAGAGCATCTCGGACCCCATCGAGTACTTCGAGTCACCGGCGAGCGATACCAACGTCGCACGCGAAATACTCAACGCCGACTCCGCACAGGTGTACGGCATCGAGTTCGAAGTCGTGAAGCAGCTCGGCTTTCTCGGTGACTGGGGACTCGGGGAGTGGACCGAAGCGTTCTTCGTCCAGAGCAACGTCACCATCCAGGACTCCGAAATCGAAGTCGGCCCGGACGCGAACGCGCCGACGAACCCCACGCGACCGCTGACCGGGGCATCCAGGTACGTCTTCAACATGCTGCTCGGGTTCGACTCCTTCAGCGGCAAGCACTCCGCGTCGCTGATATACAACGTGTTCGGCGAGCGGCTGTACGTCGCGGGCCGCCTCGGCGCGCCCGACGGCTACGAGCAGCCGTTCCACAGCCTGGACCTGACCTGGTCCTGGTTCCCGACGGAAACCCTCACGGTGAAGGCCAAGCTGAAGAACGTCCTGGATCAGGCCATCGAGATCCAGCGCGAGTCGATCGTCACGTTCGAGGAAGACCCCGGACCCGCGTTCGCACTCAGCGTGAAGTGGGAGTATTGATCGGGAGCCTGGCACCCACTCCCGAAATGACGTCAGGTACCGTGGCGTCCTGCGAGGGCGACTCCCGGACCGCTGTCGCCAGGGACAGGAGCGGGCGCGGCGCGTAGGAAAACCTCGGGCGTCAACGAAATCGCCGAGCGGGCGGCGTCAGGCTGCGTGGCCGGCGGGGGGGCCGACGGGGGAGTGTCGAGAGATCCGGCCACAGCTTCGTGCCAGACGGTGCCACCCGCGACGTTCAGGCCGTCTGCGAGATGCGCATCGTCCGCGATTGCCTGACGCCAACCCGTCTCGGCGATGGTTCGGACGCACGGCAGGGTGACGTTGTTCAGTGCCAGCGTCGCGGTGCGTGGCACGACGCCGGGCATGTTCGTGACGCAGTAGTGGACGACGCCGTCGTGGACAAAGGTCGGCGCGTCGTGCGTGGTCGGGCGACTCGTTTCGAAGCAGCCGCCCTGGTCGATGGAGATGTCGACCAGTACCGAGCCGTCGCGCATGTCGCGGACGTCATCGGCGGTTACCAGTTTCGGTGCTCTCGCCCCCGGCACGAGTACCGCGCCGATCACCAGGTCCGCACCGAGCACGTGTTCCCGCGTCGTCGATGCGTTGGCGACGACCGTTCGAGCACGTCCGTCGAACCGGTCCGCCAACCAGCGCAGTCGGGACACGCTCTTGTCGAGGATCGTGACGTCAGCGCCGAGGCCCAGCGCGATCGTAGCCGCGTTGGCGCCCGCCATCCCCCCGCCGATGACTACGACACGGGCGGGCGCGACACCCGGGACGCCACCAAGCAGCACGCCGCTGCCGCCGGTGGTTCGCTGCAACGCATTGGCGCCGACCTGCACCGACATGCGGCCCGCGATCTCGCTCATCGGCGATAGCAGCGGCAGGCTGCCGTCCGCGGCGGTGACGGTCTCGTAGGCGATGGCGGCGGCACCGCTGGCCATCAGCGCGCGGCTCAATGCGGGATTGGCGGCGAGGTGGAGATACGTGAACAGGACCTGGTCTTCTCCGAGCATCACGCATTCGTCGAGGTTCGGTTCCTTGACCTTGACCACAAGCGTCTGGGCGAAAGCTTCCAGCGCAGAACCGATGCAGGCGCCGGCAGCGACGTAATCCGCGTCACCGAATCCGATGCCGGCGCCGGCATCGGCCTCCACCACGACGCTGTGTCCATCGCGAACCAGTTCCGCAACAGACGTCGGGGTGAGTCCGACGCGGTATTCGTGGATCTTGGTCTCCCTCGGAACGCCAATGCGCATCGCGTTTCGCCTGTTTTGGTCTGCCAGTTACACGACTTTAGACAACCCTCTGCGCAATCGGTTTGCGTTCTTGCCCACCGTATCGGACCATATTCGAACTATCTTCGGAAAGGGATAGCGAAAACGGTGGAATCAGTTGTTATCGACGAAAGAGACAGAATAATCCTGCACACCATTCAGCAGGACGGGCGCATCAGCAACGCGGAACTTGCCGAGCGCATCAGCCTGTCGGAGTCGGCGAGCCTGAGACGCCTCAAACGTCTCCAGGACGCCGGGATGATCCGCGGCTACGTCGGCCTGGTGGACCAGTCGCTGGCCGGCTACCCGGACAACGTCTTCGTGCAGATCACGCTGGCGAGCCAGCAGCGCGAAGACCTGGCGGCCTTCGAGCAGGCGATCGTCGAACTGCCGGAGGTCATGGAGTGCTACCTGATGTCCGGCGAGGCCGACTACCTGGTGCGCGTGATCGTGCGCGACGCCCGCGACTACGAACGCATCCATAGCCAGTACCTGACCGCGTTGCCGGGGGTGGACCGGGTCCACTCGGGCTTCGCCCTGCGCACGGTGGTCAAGCGAACCGAATTGCCTGTCCGGTAGCGCTTGAGTGCGTCGCCCCGACGCGTATCTCGCAGGCGCCCGTGGTCGGGCCTGCCGTCTCCTCCGGTTACCCGAACCATCTTGGCCCGCATGCTGGTAAGCTGTTGAATTCGGGCGAATCCCGGAGGGAGTACCGGAGAGCATGGGCGACGAAATCGCGCGACGACACTTTATCGCGGAGGACTTCACACGGTTCCGGCGGCATCTCGACCAGGAGACCGACCTGGTCGGGAGCCTTTTCGCGCATGACGGCTTCAGCCATCGCGGCGACATCGTCGGCTTCGAACTCGAAGCGTGGCTGGTGGACCAGGACGGGCAGCCGGCCGCGCACAACGAGGCGTTTCTGGACGAGCTCGACAATCCCCTGGTGGTGCCCGAACTCGCCGCGTTCAACATCGAGCTGAACGGCAGCCCCTGCGCCATGACCGGAAGGGTCTTCGCGCGGCTGCACGACGAACTCGCCGCCACCTGGGAAGCCTGCCAGCAGACCGCGCGCTCCCAGGACCTGCAACTCGCGATCATCGGCATCCTGCCGACGATCAGCCCCGCGCTGCTGAACTCCGGCTCGATGTCGAACATGGTCCGCTACCAGGCGCTGAACGACCGCGTGCTGGCGTTGCGCAACGGCGCGCCGGTCGAGGTGGACATCGAAGGCTACGACACGTTGCGGCTGTCGCACGACGACGTGATGCTGGAGGCCGCCACCACCTCGTTCCAGATCCACCTGCAGTGCCAGCCGAACCTCGCCGCGCGGACCTACAACGCCGCCCTCGCCGCGTCGGCGCCCATGGTGGCCCTCGCGGCCAACTCTCCGTTCCTGTTCGGCAAGTCTCTGTGGCAGGAAACCCGCATCCCGCTGTTCGAACAGGCGGTGTCCGTGGGTCCCCGGACCCCGCCGCGGGTCAGCTTCGGCAGCGGATACGCCGACGAGTCGCTGTTCGAGGTCTTCAGCGAGAACCTCGCGGAGCACCCGATCCTGCTGCCCTCCCCGACCGGCGAACCGGCATACAAGCTCTCCCACATACGCCTGCACAACGGCACCATCTGGCGCTGGAACCGGCCGCTTCTCGGCTTCGACTTCGACGGCCAGCCCCACCTCCGCATAGAGCACCGAGTCGTGCCCGCGGGGCCCACCATCCCGGACTGCATCGGCAACGCCGCGGTATTCCTAGGCATGGTCCGGGCATTGATGGACGCCGAAACGCCGATAGAGTCCGACCTCGACTTCGCCGCGGCACGCTACAACTTCTATGCCGCCGCCCGCCAGGGGCTCGACGCCCGGCTGCGCTGGCGAGACGGCATGCACGGCGCACGGGAACTGCTCCTCCACGAACTGCTGCCCGCCGCCGCCGACGCGTTGGGCAAGCTCGACATTCCGGTCGACGACATCGACCGATTCCTTGGGCTGGTCTGCGACCGCGTCGAGTCGAATACCAACGGCGCCGCATGGCAGCGCCGCTGGATCGAGAAACACGGCGCGGATTTCGGCGCGTTGACCAACGCCTACGTCGAGGCCCAGCAGTCGGGAGATCCGGTGCACGAGTGGAGCCTATGAGCTCCGGACGTCTGTCCACTCACAACGCACTCCCCGACGGTCTTCTCGAATGTCCGGCGGCGCAACTCGGGGAGGTGCTCTCCGGGCCCACGCTGTTCGACCTTAGCGGCGGCCGAAAAGGCACGCTCTTCATCACCGTACTGCAGCACGGCAACGAGACGTCGGGATGGGACGCCATGCGCACGCTGATGCGCGCAAGGGCCACGCCACCGCTGATGCTGTTCGTCGCCAACATCGAAGCGGCACGGCAGAACGTTCGCAAGCTCGATGACCAGGTGGACTTCAATCGCGCCTGGGAGGGCGGCGACTCGCCGGAAGCCGCCATCGCCCGCGAGGTCACCGCGCGCGCCATGGCCGCCGAGCCACTCGCCGCCCTCGACATCCACAACAACACCGGCCGCAATCCGGCCTACAGCGTGGTCACGCGCACCGACGAACGGTCCCTGGGCGCGGCCGCTGCCTTCGCGCAACGCGTCATCCTCATCGACCACCCGGGCGTGCAGACGCGGCGCTTCTCCGAGTTCTGCACCGCGGTGACCGTCGAGGTCGGCACGGCGCGCGATCCGTCCAGCATCGATCGCGCCAGGGCCTACATCGAGAAGGCCTTCCAGTGGCGCGAGCCGCCCCGGGCGTCTTCTCAAGAGCTGTATCTCTACCGGAACCTGGCGCGGATACTGATCGATGGAGAGGACGGCGCGGTGACGCCGCGGCAGGAATTCGAGGCGCTCAACTTCGAACACGCAGCGGGCGGTACGGTCATCGCGAGCGTGCGAGACGGCCAGGGACTGAGGGCGGTCGACGAATCCGGTTTCGACGTGACCGCCCGCTATCTCGAAAAGGCGGACGGGAAGATCCGGCTGCGGCGCTCCGTCATCCCCTCCATGTACACGACCGACCTCCGCGCCGCCCGCGCGGACTGCCTCTGCTACCTGCTCGAAGCACTGCCGGGTTCGTGAGCGACGCGAGACAGTTCCTCAGGACAGATGCGCCCTTCCAGATGATGCGGGGCGTGCTGCCGCGGGTCGAGATCGCCTACGAGACCTGGGGCGAACTTTCGGCGGCCGGGGACAACGCCGTGCTCCTCTTCACCGGGCTGTCGCCTTCCGCGCACGCGGCCTCCTCGCCCCTCGATCCGGCTACGGGATGGTGGGAAGACATGGTAGGCCCCGACAAGCCCATCGACACGAATCGTTACTTCGTGGTCTGCGTCAACTCGCTCGGGAGCTGTTTCGGCTCGACGGGGCCCGCCTCGATCGACCCGACGACGGGGGAACCCTATCGGCTAACGTTCCCCACGCTATGCCTCGAAGACATTGCCAACGCCGGCCACGCCGTCATCGAGTCACTGGGAATCGCGCGGCTGCACTCGGTCGTCGGCGCCTCCATGGGCGGCATGACGGCGCTGGCGTTCGCCATGCTGCACCCGGAGGCTGCCACGGGAGTCGTCCTCATCTCGTCCGCCGCCCGGAGCCTGCCCTTCTCCATCGCCGTGCGGTCGCTGCAGCGCGAAATCGTGCGTTCCGACCCGGCGTGGCGCGGCGGCAACTACGCTCCGGAGGAGCCGCCCACCGTCGGCATGCGGCTGGCGCGAAAGCTCGGCATGATCTCCTACCGATCATCCGCGGAATGGACGGTGCGTTTCGGGCGGGAGCGCGCCACGGACGAGCCCGAGCGGGAAGCCTTCGGCATCGACTTCGAGGTGGAGTCCTACCTCGAGGCCCACGCGGTGCGATTCATCGGCACCTTCGACGCCAACTGCTATCTGTACCTGTCGCGGGCGATGGACCTGTTCGACGTCTGCGACCACGGCGGCAGCCTCGAGGCCGGCCTAGCGCGCGTGCAGGCGGAACGCGCGCTGGTCATCGGCGTGGAGACGGATTTCCTGTTCCCGCTGGCCCAGCAGCGGGAACTGGCCGAAGGGCTGAAAGCGACGGCGCCCGATCTCGACTTCCGCGTGCTGCCCTCGATCCAGGGACACGACTCGTTCCTGGTGGACATGGACCGGTTCAGGCCGGCGGTGGCGAGTTTTTTCTAGTGTCGTGTCACGATCAAGCAAAGCAGCGTCTCGACCAGTACGCGAATCACAACCCTGGCTGAGTCCCGGAAGCGGTCACGGTGTTCGGCCATGGCCATCCTCCGACGGTGACCATTCTCTGACGGAGAGTCGCTATATTATTGTCGGCCGCTCCCAAAACGGTCGATTGTTAATGATGGCCCATATGGAGCGCACCGACGGAACTCGCGTTATTGGCGCTCGAACTGACGCGAAGGGAACGAAGGAAGTATGAAGAAGAGACCTCATGACGAGATGAATGACGATCTTCGTTCAGAGTACGACATGTCCCAGCTCTTGGCGGGCAGTGTCCGAGGAAAGTACGCAGAGCGTTTTCGCGCTCAGTCGCCCGTCGTGCCAGACGCGCAGAGGATAGGTGGACTGGAGCGGGACGAGTGGCAAGCGCACCTTCTCGAACTGGAGTCGAGGTATGGCTACGCCAACGGTTTCAAGTTGCTCTACTGCCCGTGGTCGACCTTGTTCAAGGGTTGCGAAGTCGCATTCTTGTCGATGAATCCCGGCGGCAAAACGCCTGATAGCGCCGATCTACGAGCTGTCAGCGATGAGCGCGGCAACTCCTACCGCATCGAGCGGTACACCACAAGATCGCCGATCACGGAACAATATCTCCAACTCTGCGAACTGATGCGTGTATCGCCGGATCGCGTAATGTGCGGCGTACTCGCACCTTTCCGCACAAAGGAGTGGAGGGCATCGAGGGATGACCAGAATTTGGCTGTAGGTCGGGCGTTCTGGAAGGCGGCGCTTCGTGTGCAGACTAGCCTCAAGGTATTGGTCTGTGCCGGCAAGCCGGTGAAGGATGCCCTGATCGACATGCTCGGTGGAGAACTCGACAGGTCCGTGCCGGCGAAGTGGGGGAACGTTCGGATACGGCGGTACCGCATTGCTGATCCGCCGTGTTCACTCATTGCGCTACCGCAGTTGTCTCGATTCAAACTTCTAAGTCGTCCAGCGAGCCGCAGACAGATCGCGAGTGTGCTTGAGGAATGGGACATCGCCAACGATGGGCATCCTTGGCCCGATTCGCCCAAGACCGACTCTCGGCGAATGTGCTTTGAGCAAGGAAAAGCTTTCGTCTACATGCCCCCCGACGACGACTCACGCGTGATCACCGAGTGGCCCAACGGGGTCATCGAAGATCATCTGCTGGCGGACGATACAATCACGCGCAAGTGGCCGGATGGTCGAGTCGAACATCTTCACGCCAACGACCCCGCCGTCAAGGAGTGTCCATACGTCGCCCCCCGGGGCGATTGAATGTCGTCACCCCGCTTCGCCATCGTCATCGGTGCGAACGGAGCCGGAAAGAGCACTTGGTGCCGCGGCCATCGCGAGGAGTTACCTTCGAACTTCTACGACGCTGATTCCATCGCACAAGGCCTCGGCAGCTACGACGACCCCGTTCTCCAGATCAAAGCGCGCGACTTGGTCGACGCGGCCATCGAACGGCATCTCGAGCAAAATGAGTCGTTCGGCTTCGAAAGCACATACTCGGGCGCGTCCAGGCCGCGCATCGCCCGGCGGGCGCACGAACTCGGCTACGCGACCTGCGCGATCTTTATCGGCACCCGAGACCCCGCAATCAACATCGACCGCGTCGCGGCGCGCGTGAGAGCACGCTCCGGGCACCAGGTCCCCGAGTCCGAGATACGGCGCAGGTGGACCGCCTCGCCGGATAACCTGGTCAAGACCGCGTCCGTTTTCGACCGCATACGAGTTCTTGACAATTCCGGGGGCTACATGTGGACCGTCGCCGACCACATTGACACAGGCCAACGCCCCAGCGCCGTTGATACACCAGCTTGGGCAGCACGCCTGTCCGTGGCCCTGATACGTGGTCGCACTACGCGCACATCGGGTCCGTCACCAACCTGAGGGGCGTCCTACAGCGCCATCTCCTCGCACTCCGTACATTGTGTTCCGCTCAGGTGGTCCGCCAGCCCGAGTAAACGAAATTCGGGATGCACGGGCGCGTTCGGCCGTGCAACCGGCAAGACTCGGGGTCTCACCTCGACCCGCTCCGATGAAGTCTTTTTTCGGGTCGAATCGAACGTGAAAAACCTTCATCACCGGCCACTTGTCAGCCCGGAAATAAGGCCTATAGTGCGCGCCGCGCGCAAGACGCGACAGCGGCGTTGCAACGTGGCGAGGCAGCGGCAGAACGATGATCCAGACATTCGGCTCCATCGCCGCGCTGCTCCTGAGCGCCGCGCTTCTTCTGACCGGCCACGGCCTGCAGGTCGCGCTGCTGCCTGTCCGGGCGGACCTATCGGGATTCGCCAACCTTGAGCTCGGCATCCTCGGCGCGGCCTACTTCCTGGGTTTCGCCGCCGGCTGCCTGATCGGCACGCGCATCATTCGCCGGGTCGGCCACATCCGCACCTTTGCGGCGATGGTCTGCCTCGCCTCGACGATGGCGCTCGCGCACGCGATGGTTTCATCGCCGATCTTCTGGTGGGTCTGCCGAGCGGTCACCGGGCTCTGTCTCGCGGTCCTCTTCATGGTCATCGAGAGCTGGCTGAACGCGCGGTCCACGAACGAGAACCGGGGTCGCGTGTTCTCGATCTACACCATCATCACGCTGACGATGGTCTCGGCCGGACAGATGATCCTGGTGCTGGACGATCCGCGCGGGTTCGCGCTCTTCGCGGGCGCGTCCATCCTCGTGTCGCTGAGCGCCCTGCCGGTGGCCCTGACACGCGCGGAGGCGCCCGCCCCCCTTGCCGCGGTCCGAATGGATATCGGCCACCTGTTCCGGTGCGCACCGGTCGGCGTCGTCGGCTCCGTGGGGGTCGGCCTGACCCTCGGCGCGTTCTGGTCCCTGGCGCCGGTCTTCGTCCGGCAGAACCCCCTGGCGCAGGACACCGACATGGTCGCCGTGTTCATGAGCGTGGCCGTGATCGCGGGCGCCATCGGGCAATGGCCGCTGGGACGCGTGTCCGATCACATGGACCGGCGCAAGATCATCCTCGCAACCAGCGCCGCAAGCGCAATCGTCGGAGCGGTGATGGCGCTTTTCTCCGACCGCTGGGCCGACGGCCTGCTCGTGTTTCCGTTCGTCTTCGGTTTCTTCGTCTTCCCGCTCTACACGCTGTGTGCCGCGCACACCAACGACTGGGTTACCCCCGACGAGTATGTCGACGCATCCGGGGTCCTGCTGCTGCTCTATGCGGCGGGGGCCATCGCAGGATCGGTGCTGGGATCAGGCGCCATGCAGATCCTCGGACCGGGTGGCCTCTTCCTCTACACCGCGGCGGTGCACGCGGCGCTTGTGGCCTTCATCGTCGTCCGGCTGTGGGTGCGTCCGCCGCGTATCAGCGACGAACACGAACCCTTCGCGCACACCATCCAGGTGCTGCAGACGATCGCCCCGATCGATCCGCTCGCGATGGAGGACGAAGACGGAGCGGAGGCAAGTCAGGACAGGGAGGCCGCCACCGGCGGTCCGACGGCGTAGAGCTGCCTGCGTCGTGTTACCCGGCGCCCTGTCGCCCCGCGCGCACGGTCAATGGACCCTCTTCAACGGCACCGATCGCGGCAGCCTGCGGATAGCCGCCACTACGCAGGGCATCCAAACAGGCACCCGCCGCGGATGCCGGCACGCCCGCGAGCAGTCCGCCCGCTGTCTGCGGGTCCGCCAGCAAACGGAACTCGGCACCGTCCCGGCCGCATCCCTCGGTCGCGAAATCGTCCAACGCCTGCTGGTTGTTCGGTTGCAGGGAACTTTCGATCCCGGTCCGCATGAGTTCCACTGCGGCGGGAAAGAACGGAATCGACTCCGCGTGCAGCACCGCGCCGACGCCGGAAGCTCGCGTCATTTCGCTCAAATGACCCGCCAGACCAAACCCGGTCACATCAGTGCATGCCGTCGCGCCGTGTTCGCCGATGATCCGCGCGGCAGCGGCGCTTGAGACGTCCATCGCGTCCATGACCTCGATCAGGTCCGGACCCGCGGTCTTGCCCCGCATCGCGCCTGCCAGAACTACGCCGGTGCCGATGGGCTTGGTCAGGATCAGGCGATCACCTACCTGCAGTCCACCTTTCGCCAGCAACCGCTCCCCTCCTCCGGCAAAAGCCGCGAATCCCACCGAGAGTTCGACACCTTCGGCGGAGTGTCCGCCGGCCAGGCTGACGCCCTGCTCATCGAACACCGCGACGGCTCCCGACATGACCTGGAACAGCTCCTCTTCCATCAGCGCATCGGACATCGAAGGCACGGTGACGATGGCGAGCGCATAGCGCGGCACGGCGTTCATGGCGTAAAGGTCGTTCAGCGCATGGTGCGCGGCGATACGCCCGAACCGGTAGGGATCGTCGATCATGGCGCGGAAGGCGTCACAGGTCGCGACCAGCGTCGGGTGCCTGAACTCAATCACCGCAGCGTCGTCGCCGATGCCCTGTAACAGCGCGGGATCTTCGCGCGTTGGCAGGCGCCGCAGCACGCGTGTCAGAAGGTCGGCGCCGAGTTTCGCGCCGCAGCCGCCGCAGCGCATGGTTTCCGGGGCGTCGGGCTGCAACGCCGGAGCAAGCTTCGGTTCGTCTTCCGCCATCTCCGGCAGATCCTGGAAACGCCGCATGAAGCGGCGGTCGATCCAGTCCTTGACGCGCCAGACCCACTGGCCCGAAGCATGGAAGGCACCCCTTGAGGCGACTGCATTGCCCTGCCCCGTACCGATCAGCGCTAGGGCCTTGGACTGCGCCCGGTAGCGCCGCAGCGGCTTCTCGAGTGCATAACGTCTCAGGTTTTCCGACAGCGCCGGGCCCTGGCGCACGGCGAATACGCCGGACTTGGGCCGGGGCTGGCCCTGCATCGCCGCAGCATCGCCGCTCGCGAACACGTTCTCGTGGGAGGTCGACTGCAGGTAGCGGTTGACCTCGATGAAACCGCGCCCGTCCGTCGCCAGTCCGCTGTCGGAGAAAGCGCCGGACGCGTCCACGCCGGTGACCCAGAAGACATGGTCGTGTTCGATCAAGCGGCCGTCGCGGGCGCGCACCGCCTCGGTGTCGGCACCCTCGGCGAAGAACTCGGTGACGACTTCGACATCCCGCTCCCGCAGCAGGGCGCGCAGTCTGCGACGGACGGCGGCCGCATGTCCCGGCAGGATGTCCGGATCGGCAGTGACGACGACGCAATGCGCCGTGTCCGGAAAACGGGTGCGCACGGCGAGGGCAAGCTCCACGCTGCCGGGACCACCGCCAACGAGGACAAGTCGCACAGGTTCTTCCGCAAGCCGCTCCGCCACCGCCCGCCAGCGCGGCAGGAAGCGGCCGATCGGCTTGACCGGCGTAATCCACTCGGCGGGTTCGAGGCCGCCGCCGGGAACGCCGCCGGTGTTGATCGACAGGATGTCGTAGCGCATCGGCGGACGGCCCCGCAGCATCACACGGTTCTGGTCGGGCTCGACGCCGGTCACCTCCCCCGCGATGAAGTTGGCGCCGGCGAAACGCGCCAGGCGCGCGACATCGATATGCAGTTCGCCCGCCTCGTAAACGCCCGCGACATGCCCTGGCAGCATCCCCGAATAAGGCGTTTCGACTTCGCGCGCAATGATGGTGAGACGCAGCCCCGGCTCGGGCCGCATGCCGAACCGGCGCAGCACCTGGACGTGGCTGTGACCGGCACCGGCGAGCAGGATGTCCTTGACGGCGGGCGCGCTTTGCATGGATTAGACGTCCGTCACCGGCGACGATCGCCTATCGTGCCGCATCTATGGTTGGCACATGCCCTGCCGCAGAGTATTCCAGGATCGCGGCATTGGCCGTAACGAGCGCGGCATTCCAATGCCGCGCGGTAGCAATCAGGAATCGATCGGCGGGATCGGCATGGAACTCCCCGGGCAGACGCACGCTATCCAACGCGATGGCCGGCTCGATCGGACACAGATCGATTCCCGGCGAGCCGAGCGCCCTGTCTATCCAGACGCCAACATCCATCGCCAACTGCAACCGGCCGTTGTCAACGAGGAGCGCGATCTCCCAAGGCGTGATGGCTGAAATACCGACCCGGCCCGTGCGCCGTTCGTCGTCGATCCTCGCCCTGGCGTCCGGGCCGATTCGGGGCGAATCCGCCACGGCCCAGACCAGCGCATGGGTATCGAGGATGATCACTTCAAGGCGGACCAGTCCGCAGCGGGTGCCGCCGGCTCAAGGGGATCGTCATACTTCAGCACGGTGCCGCGCATGCTGCCGATGAACGATTGCGTCGGCCCGGTCGATGGCGGCAACGACACGACGGCCACCGGGCGCCCCCGCCTGGTAACGGTGACCGACTCCCCGGTGTCCTGCATCTCCTTGATAATGCGCAGACACTTCGCCTTGAACTCCGCAGCCGAAATCTGCCTACCGCTCACGCATTCTCTTCCTGTACAAATCTAGTTGTACATCATACAGAGTGGAGGTGCGGCGTCATATAGAGCGGTGGTGGCCCTTGAAGCCCAATCCGGCAGTAGCAGGTCGAGCGGCGACAAATTTACGGATCGCAATCTCTTCCCGGTTTTGCCGTGCGTGCCAGAGATCGTATTGCATCTGCTGCTGCAGCCAGCTCTCGGGGCTGCCGCCGAAAGCCTGCGACAACCGTATGGCCATTTCGGGAGAAATACCGAGGCGAGCGTTGAGAAGCATGGAGAGCGTGTTGCGCGACACCGCAAGTCCCTTCGCAGCTTCAGTTACCGTCAATCCGAGGGGTTCGAGGCACTGACGCCTGATGAATGCACCAGGATGAGGCGGGTTGTGCATGAGCATGGCGGGGCCCCTCAATGATGATGAAGACGGTTCTCCCTATCCTTTCCCGATGTTGCAGGCGGAAGGGGCTTGCCCTCTGCGACGAGCATCTCTACGACCTCGTCAACGATCTGGCACAACTCAGCAAAGACCAATTGCTCGTCGTCGCCATGGCAGCCACCGTATATCAACTCAGGTGCGCTCCCGACGAAACACTGATCCTCGTCGGACCATTCGACAATCTTGATGTAGCGTGAACTCGGTTTCATGCTTTCGACTCCTCGATTGACGTTTTGAACGGCATGTTCCCGATAGTGTGTGCGCCTGACTCGAGCAACCAGGCGATGTCAATCCGACCATCACGGAGCCGTCGCATCTCCTTGTGATCGAAGCCCGGACGCAACTTCACTTTCCCAGCCAGGTCGAAGAGTTGCCGTTGATGCACGAGTTGGCGCTCCCACGGTGTCGAGTTGGCGGCGAATCATAAGCCCCATTCCCGATGAAAGCAGCACATCATTGTTTTACGGGGTTGTTTCGATAGTCTGATTATCCAATTGAGGGGTTGTTCTTGAGATTCGGTCCCGAGCGCTCCCGCAAATCATGACTTGATACTGTACATCGATACAGGGTAGCCTGTCCGGCCCCTGTATGGAAACACAGTAATGCATATCCAACCTCGCTTGCCGGATCACCCGGACCTCTGGAGGGCGCGCGAACTCGCGACGGACCCGAATCGGCGCCTCAATTCCGCGAAAAACCACGCCACGGGATTCGCGCAACTCGACGAACTGCTGCACGGCGGCGGCTGGCCCGCCGCGGGCCTGATGGAACTCCTGTGCGACGTCCACGGCGTCGGGGAGCTGCGGCTGCTGGCATCCGCCCTGACGCGCCTGAGCCGCAACGAATCACGCTGGATCACGTGGATCAACCCGCCGTTCGTGCCCTACGCCCCGGCGCTCGCCCGGGCAGGCATCGATGTCAACAAGGTGCTGCTGGTCCACCCGAAGACCCACCGCGAGGCGCTGTGGGCGCTCGAGCAGGCGCTGAAGACCGGCGCCTCGAGCGCCGCCCTCGCCTGGCTCGACGAGTCGGCGTTGACGACTACCGATATCCGCCGCCTGCAGCTTGCGGCGGTGACGGGACGCACCTGGACGACGCTGTTCCGTCCCGCCTCGGCCGCCGGCAAGGCGTCGATGGCGGAGCTTCGCATCCTGGTCGAGAGCGAGCCGGCGGGGAGGTGCGACCGCCTGGCGTTCACCATCCTGAAGCGCCGGGGCGGCTGGCCCACTTCGCGCATCGCGCTCGATGTCGGCCATGCGCCCATTCGCCGCGAACGCGCGGCCGTCGGAGAACAGCTCGCGTTCTGGCGTCACGCGAATGCGGGCGGCTATCGCACAGCCTCGTAACTGGCACCAACACCAAAGCCAGAAGCATGGAACAGGCCGCCGCCAGACTGCCGCGCGATCGACATGATCGACGCGAACAAACCGCGCCGGCGTTCACGCAGCCCACCGTACTCTGGTACGGCGTCCACCTGCCCTATCTCGGCCTGGAGATCTTCGAACGCCGGTACCCCGCAAGTCCGGACAAGCGCGGCCGCCCCACCGTGCTCATGGACGGCAAGGGGGTGTCGCTCATGAACATCCCGGCGCGTGACGCCGGCATCGCGCCCGGCTCGACGCTGGCCACCGCCCGCAGCATCACCGCCGACCTCAGGCACTTCAACCGCGACACCGACGGGGAGCAGAGACGCCTGCGCCTGCTGGCGGAAGCCGCATACCGATACTCCCCCCGTGTCGGCATGCCCGCGGAGGACTGCCTGGTGCTCGATGCGGGCGCGAGCCTCAAGCTCTTCGGCGGCACCGAAGCCCTCGCCGCCAACCTCCTCGCGCTCCTGCAACGGCTCGGACACGCGGCACGAATCGCCGCCGCACGCACACCGGCGGCGTCGATGGTCCTCGCCCGCGCCGGAATTCCCAACGTCGCCGGGGCCGACAGGAGCCTGAACGCACTGCGCGCCGCGCCGCTCGAATGCGCGGGCGCCGAGATCGAGGCGCGGGACATCGAGCGGCTCGCCAACATGGGCATATTCCAGTTCGGCCAGCTCCTGGACCTGCCCCGGGACGAACTCGGCGCGCGTTTCGGAGTCGCGCTTCAGGACTACCTGGCACGCCTCGCCGGTGACGCGCCGGACCCGGTGCGCCCCATCGTTCCGAGGGAGAAGTTCTCCTCGTCCCTGCACCTCATCGAACCGATCTTGGACAAGGAGGCGCTGCTCTTCCCCATGCGCCGCCTGGTCTCGGAACTCGCCACCTGGCTCTCCGCGAAACACCTCGGCGCCCGCATCCTCACATGGCGCTTCGAACCGCTGGGCGGCGGAAAAGACGCGGCAGACCGCTGCGAACTCACGGCCAAATTCGCCGATCCCCGCCTCGACGCCGAAGGCATCCTGGCCGTGAGCAAACTCGAACTCGAAGGCGCACAAGTGCCGGAAGAGGTGATGAGCATCCGCCTCGCCGTCGCAGCCGCCGAACCCGTGCGCCCGGACCAGATAGGCCCCGCCGATCTCTTCGGCGCGAAACAGGCGTCCGAAGCCCTGCCGATGGAACTCGTCGACCTGATCTCGGCGCGCCTCGGGCGGGACGCCCTGCAGGGGCTCGCGCTGGCGGACGACCACCGCCCCGAGTTCGCCTGGACGCCACGCTCACCCAACGCGAAACGCGGCACGCCTCCGGAAGGGTCATTCCACCCAAGGCCGCTGTGGCTCTTCGAACCGCCCCGCCCCATCGACATTGACCACTTCCGGTGTTTGAGCGGCCCCGAGCGCATCGAGTCCGGCTGGTGGGGTGAGACCGTCGCCAGGGACTACTTCATCGCCGTACACGGCAGTGGCGCGCAGTGCTGGATCTACGCCAATCGCAGGCGCGGCGAGACGCGCCGGCACGATGACGGCCGGGACGAACGCGGAGCATGGTTCCTCCATGGCTACTTCGCCTGAGAACTCGCCGGACTTGCCGGAGATGCCAGAAAAGCCGCAGCCGGCGTTCGCCGAACTGCACGCCGTCTCGAACTTCAGCTTCCTGCGCGGCGCATCGCACCCGGAGGAACTCGTCAAGCGCGCCCACGATCTCGGCTACGCCGCCATCGCCATCACCGACGAGTGCTCCGTGTCCGGCGCGGTGCGGGCGCACATGGCCGCGAAGGCGTGCCGGGAAGAGGGCCACGGCATCGACCTCATCGTCGGCGCCGAATTCCGCCTCGAAGACGACATCCACCTGGTACTGCTGGCGCCGAGCCGCCTCGCCTACGGCCAGCTCGGCTCACTCATCACCAAGGCGCGCCGCCGAAGCCCCAAGGGCGAATACGCGCTAAGCCTTGAGGACCTGGGAGCAGCAGTCGATGCGTGTTTCGCGCTCTGGATCCCGGGCGTAAAGCCCATCGGCGACCTGATGGCCGAAGGCCACCTGCTCCGCGAACGCCTGCCACATCTCTGGATCGCCCTCGAACTCTTCCTCGAACCCACGGACCTCGACAAGACCGCCAACGCCCTTACGCTCGCGACGCGCCTCGATCTCCCCATCGTTGCCAGCAACGACGTCCACATGCACGACGCGCACCGCAAGCCCCTGCAGGACGTGCTCACCGCGACCGCGAACAAGACGACGGTGGCGGAACTCGGCACCGCCGCGCAGGGGAACGGCGAACGCTACCTGCGCCCCATCGACCGCCTCCTCGAGCTTTACCCCGAGGAGATGCTGGACGAGTCCATCCACATCGCCCGGCGCTGCGACTTCTCCCTCGACGAACTCCGCTACGAATACCCGGAGGAACTCGTTCCCCCGGGCGTCGAGGCCCACGAGCACCTGCGCCAACTCACATACGAAGGCGCCGCGGAGCGCTGGCCGGACGGTGTGCCGGAAGACGTCACCGCCCTCGTCGAAAAGGAACTCGCGCTCGTCAAGCAACTCGCCTACGAGCACTTCTTCCTCACCGTGCACGACATCGTGCGGTATGCGCGATCGCTGAACATCCTGTGCCAGGGCCGCGGCTCCGCGGCCAACTCGGCGATCTGCTACTGCCTGCACATCACCGAGGTGGACCCGTCGCGCATGCACCTCCTGTTCGAGCGCTTCATCTCGAAGGAGCGCAACGAGCCGCCGGACATCGACGTCGACTTCGAGCACGAGCGGCGCGAGGAGGTGATCCAGTACATCTACGAGCGCTACGGCCGCGACCGCGCGGCGCTCGCCGCCACGCTCATCACCTACCGGCCGAGAAGCGCGATTCGCGATGTCGGCAAGGCCTTGGGCCTCGACCTCGACCTGGTCGACCTCCTGGCGAAGTCCATGGCCTGGTGGGACAAGCGCGAAGCACTCGACGCGCGCCTTCGAGCCGCCGGTCTCGACCCGAAGAGCAAGGTCGCCCGCCAGTTCGTCCTCCTTGTCAACGAGATACTCGGCTTCCCCCGGCACCTGTCACAGCACGTCGGCGGCTTCGTCATCTCGCGCGGCCCCCTGTCCGAACTCGTGCCGATCGAGAACGCGGCCATGGACGACCGCACCGTTATCCAGTGGGACAAGGACGACCTCGAATCCCTCGGCCTCCTCAAGGTGGACGTGCTCGGCCTCGGCATGCTGACGGCGATCCGCAAGGCGCTCGACCTCGTAAACGACTTCCGCGGCGGCAGCCTCACGGTGGAGAAGATCCCGCCAGAGGATCCCAAGGTGTACGAGATGCTGCAGCGCGCGGACAGCGTCGGCGTGTTCCAGGTGGAGTCCCGCGCGCAGATGTCCATGCTGCCGCGGCTGCGTCCCGAGTGCTTCTACGATCTCGTCGTCGAGGTGGCCATCGTCCGGCCCGGCCCGATCCAGGGCGACATGGTGCATCCCTACCTGCGCCGCCGGCAGGGTCTCGAGCCCGTCACCTACTCGAACGACGCCGTGCGCAAGGTACTCGAGCGCACCCTCGGCGTGCCGATCTTCCAGGAGCAGGTGATCGAACTCGCCATGGTGGCGGCGGGATTCACGGCCGGCGAGGCGGACCAGTTGCGCCGCGCCATGGCGGCCTGGCACCGGCGCGGAGGGCTCGAGCACTTCGAGCAGAAGCTCATCCGCGGCATGCTCGAACGCGGCCACGACCGGGAGTTCGCCGAGCGGATCTTCCAGCAGATCAAGGGCTTCGGCGAATACGGCTTCCCCGAATCCCACGCATCGAGTTTTGCGCTGCTGGTCTACGTTTCCGCCTGGCTCAAGCGGTTCGAGCCGAGCGGGTTCTACTGCGGCCTCCTGAACAGCCTGCCGATGGGCTTCTACACGCCCTCGCAACTCGTGCAGGACGCCGCCGCCCACGGCATCGAAGTGCGCGAGGCCGACGTGCAGACGAGCGGCTGGGACTACCGCCTGGAACCCCCCGACCCCGACCGGAAACCCACCGGCCGCCTGTGCTTCGAGGCACCACTCGCCCTACAACCGGCCATCCGCCTCGGCCTGCGCCAGGTCAAGGGACTCTCCCAGGAAACCGCCGACCGCATCGCCGCCGCACAGCCGTTCACCGACGCGAACGACCTCCGCCGCCGCGCCGCACTCGACAAGCGCGACCTCGATTTCCTCGCGCGCGCCGGCGCACTCACCCAGTTGAGCGGCCACCGCTACCAGGCCCACTGGGACGCCGCCGGACTCGACAACCCGGCCGCGATCTGGTCCGCCGCCGACGCACACGCCCCCTACCGCACCCGCGTCCGCCTCGACGGCCCCGACCCGGGCGAGGACGCCATGGCGGACTACCGCTACCTCGGCCTCACGCTCGGACCCCACCCGATGTCGCTACTCCGCAAAGACCGCGCGTTCCGCCACTGCCGCAGCGCAGCGGAACTCTCCGAGTACCGCCACAACCAGTTCATCCAGGTAGCCGGCATCGTCACCTGCCGCCAGCGCCCCGGCACCACGTCGGGCGTCATCTTCATGACGCTGGAAGACGAAACCGGCAACAGCAACATCGTCGTCTGGAGTTCGGTGCTGGAACGATTTCGGGCGGCGCTATTACAGGGACGGCTGCTCGTGATCAAGGGGGTGGTGGAGCGCGAAGGTGAGGTGATTCATGTGGTGGCGGGGCATGTGCGGGACCTGACGCACAAGCTTGCGGGGCTGTCTCGGAGCGAGACTGAGGACAGTGCTTTTGCTAGTCGGAACTTTCATTAGCGGTAGCACCAACACCACGGCGTGGCATCCCGCGACTCGGCCTGTGTTTCGTTTATTGCGTTCATTCGACACGACCGTTACGGTTTCCACAGCAAACCGCACAGACATGCGAACACCATGCCGACGCAGCCTTCTTCCGTCCCGCTCTCCAGCACAGACATTGAAGTCGCCCGCGCCTCCAGCGAGCGCCTTGCATCGCTCCTTCGCACGGACCGCCCGCTGACCCTCCGCGTCACCAGCGCGCACAGCAAAGAGGTCGTCGACCTGCCAGCATGCGCTGGCCCACTTCTGCTGGAGATTCTTGAGAGCGTGGCCGCAGGCAGCGCTGTCGCCGTCCTGCGCAGGGATGCCGAACTCACAACCCAGCAGGCCGCCGACTTCCTGAACGTCTCGCGCCCCTTCCTCGTCAGACTCCTGGAACAGGGCATCGTCCCGTTCCGCAAGGTGGGAACACACCGCCGCGTCCTGTTCGAGGATCTACGCCGATACAAGGACGCCACCGACGACGCCCGCAGCAAGGCGCTCGACGATCTCGCGGCCGACGCACAGGAACTTCGCATGGGCTATTGACCCCACGACACGGAGTGGGTCAACTAGGGATAACGTAAAGCGTGAACTTGCCCATAAGGACGACTAGAAGGTTGCCAAGATGATCAGTCGAGACCGCAAAGCAAACGATCAATTCATCGCGTCGCATCCCGATATCCTCGGCGGAACACCGGTCATTGACGGAACGCGCATCCCCGTCTACGCGGTGCTCGGCCGCCTCCAAGGCGGCGACACCGTCCAGGATCTGATCGACGACTACCCGCAAGTTCCCCCAGAGGCATTCAAAGCCGCTGAGCTGTACGCCAAGGCCCATCCGCTCCGAGGTCGGGCCTCGGGACGACCCTGGCGCAGCGTCACCTGACTCCCTTCCCGTACTCCGCCAGCACACCTGTTTCTCAGCTAACTGTCTTCATTGCTACTCCGGAGCCGTTTGTTCCGTGGAAGAATGTCCTCATGCAAGCCGACCGACTCTCCCATCTCCGCGCTGCGTTCGATCGTTTCGCGCGAGTGGAAGCGCCCGGCCTCGCCTCGCCGATGTACGAGGAACTTTCCTACGGCGTCTCCAACGACGACGACCTGCTCGAAATCGCCGCACATACGCGACGCCATCAACCGCCGCCCAACATGCTGTTCGCCGCCGTGCAGTACCTGCTGCTCGGCGGACTCGACCATCCCCTCGCCGCGCACTACCCGATCATTTCCGGCGAGCCTCGTCCGCTGGTACCCGCCTACTCCCACTTCCGCGAGTTCTGCCTTGAGCATCGCAAGCGCATCATCGAACTCATCAGCACCCGCCTCACCCAGACCAACGTCGTGCGCCGCTGCACCTGCCTCCTGCCCGCCTTCTCCATCGTCTGCCGCGAAACGTCCTCGCCCCTGGCCCTGATCGACCTAGGCGCGAGCGCCGGCCTGAACCTCAACTTCGACCGCTACGCCTACAGCTACCAGCGGGACGGGCACGAGATCCTGCGGTGGGGATTGGAGGGCGCGCAGATCAGTCTGGAAGCGGAACTCCGAGGAGACGGCGAATTACCGCCAATTCCGCCGGCCATCCCCGTCGCCAGCCGAGATGGTATCGATCTCGATCCGGTAGACCTCGCCAATCCCGACCAACTCCTATGGCTCCGCGCCCTGATCTGGCCCGAGCACGTCGAGCGCCACCAGCAGTTGATCGACGCGGCGACCGAGTTCAAGCACAGCGATATTCGCATGCACGCAGGCGATGCCGCCCGTGTGCTGCCAGCGTTGATTGAATCCGTTTCCCGTGAGCACGCGCTGGTCGTCTACTCCACCATCGCTCTCCACCAGTTTCCCCGGGAGAGCCGTCAGCGCATCGTCGACACGCTCGCCGCCGCCAGCGCGGAAAGGCCTGTCTGGCAGATCGCGCTCGAAGGGATTGACCCGGAACTCTCCATCACCCGCTATCGGAACGGTGCAGGCGAAACGGAGACGTTGGCTGATGCGTCACCGCATGGGTGGTGGATTGAGTGGCGGATCGGTTAGCAAGATGAGCCACTCGTTCTTGGTCGCACCAAACCGTGCCGGGCGAGAAATTGCCGCGCCGACAAGCCACGGCTATGATGGCACTGCTCTCCAAATGACTAGCCGCATCCTATCCGCCAAGCCCGTTGTCGCATTAGTTCGAAGCAGGTCACTTCAACGACGAGGCAAACCACTTTCCGGAGGGGTGGCTGAGTGGACGAAAGCACTGGTCTTGAAAACCAGCGAGGTTAACGCCTCCCAGGGTTCGAATCCCTGCCCCTCCGCCAAATTCGTTGAGGAATCTATTGTTTTAATTGAACATTTTTACGACTCGGCCTACGGTGCCAAGGCGCAGGGGTTTGCGAAGAGTCCGACTGCGCTGACCTTAAGAACGAATGATCTAACACCTCCAAGGCCGTCAAACTCGATTGAGCACTATCCAAATGGACGGCGCAAATGGACGGCAGTGTGGCATCCGGAAATGAAGCTCGTCGCACATGCTACAGCCACGCATTCCAAAGGCCTGCAGCAGGCTTCGGCGTTGTATGCTGAACGATACGGCCCAGGACATCATGAACGAAATTGAACGGCGTGATGGGGCCGGAAGCACGATGTGGACTTGCTCTGAGAGCGGTGAAGCCGAGGAACTAGCGACTTGAACACGCAGACAACCTCGCCATCTCCTTTCCTGAAGTGGGCAGGAGGAAAACAATGGTTGGCCCCGCGGATTGCACCCGCGTTTCGGGGGACATCCGGCCGATACTTCGAGCCATTCCTCGGAGGCGGTTCCACGTTTTTCGCGCTTCAGCCCAGAGCGGCACACCTATCTGATCACAACGCCGAGCTTATCAACGCATATCGTGTCGTCCAGTCTGCCGTTGAAGAACTGATCGGAGTGCTGTCCACTTTCTCTCACTCCGAGGAGTTTTACTACCACTGCCGAGCGACTCTGCCAAAGACCTCACTGGCTCGAGCCGCCCGATTCATCTACCTAAACCGCGCAGCATGGAATGGCCTTTATCGAGTGAATCGTAAAGGGCATTTCAACGTACCGATTGGCAGGTTTTCCTACGAAGTTGATTTCGTACGTGCTGGCCTACTGAGGAGGGCGAGTTCGGCTCTATGTGGGGCAACAATAGGTACGGCCGACTTTGAAGAAGCGGTCAAAACTGCGCAAGAAGGCGATGCAGTTTATCTAGATCCTCCCTATGCCATCGCCCACGACAATTGTTCGTTTCTGAGGTACAACGAGAACAAGTTCTCGTGGGAGGACCAGTTGCGTCTATCGAAGCTGGCTAGAGACCTAGATCGGCGTGGTGCGATCGTAATTGTCTCCAATGCTGCTCACCGAACCATCGGAGAGCTTTACGAGGGATTCAATATCTCAGAGATCACTCGTGCTAGTCTCGTCTCGGGCAAAGCGCATGGTCGACGTCCCGTTAAGGAATACATCATGTCCAACAAAGCAATTCCGTTCTTGAAGTTGCCATGACGCATATCTTTCCCGGCATTCCCTTGCAGGAAAACCCTCCCATTGTGATCGCGACAATCCCTGGGCGCTGGCTGCTGGAGCGTACGACCCCATCGTGGCGCATCAAGAATCCACAAACCGGTTTCCAACGGCGAGTCAGTGGGGCACGAGCACAAGAAATTGCGACGGCCGTACTGGATCAAGGACGCACGTTTCCCAACGCTATCGTTCTTGCCACTGACACACTTGAGGCGCCGGTCGAGAGTAGCTCGGTCGTTTTCCCGGAAGGAGTTCGATTCTTGGTGGTAGATGGACAGCATAGACTCTGGGCACAGAATTTCTCAGAAAGCGAAGCGCGATATTCGTGCATTGTTCATCTTGGTCTAACGGAACGAGAGATGGCCCAGCTATTTGTGGAGATCAACGACAATCAGAAGCGGGTGCCCTCCTCTCTCAGATGGGATCTGGTCCGATTAGTTAGATCCGAGGACGATCCGAGTGGCGTCAGGGCCGTTGATCTTGTGTATGAACTCAACTCTTCCACCGATAGTCCCTTGTACCAGAGAGTCGACCTTACGGGCGAGCAACATGAGATTTCGATAAAGCAAGGTTCACTGGCCCCAGACATTAAGCGCTTGGTCGGGACGCGATCAGGAATTCTCTGTGACATTGATTTCGATGACCAATTGGTTGTGTTGAAGAGATACTTCTCAGCGATCAGAGAGTGCGACGCCGATGGATGGAACAACGCTGTGGGGTATCTATATAAGGCACGTGTGTTGCGCGCATTGCTGCGCCTCTTGCCAGATATAGTTATGGCAGAAGGGAGAGACATCATCGATATCAGTATGCTGGACTACCTCAAGCATCTGATTCTGATAGATCTCGAGTCGTTGGATCCAGATCGTATCCGAGGTCAACAGGGATCGGCTGGAATCAAGGCAATTTACGACACTGTCCGAAGTCAGATCACGGTGTGAATACGCTATCGGCCCGCGGCGCCCGGCACTTTACGGCCGGCTTCATAAGCACTCCCGGCACCAGTATCAGTACGTTCAGGTACGTTGCGAGTAGTCGTAGGACTCGGGGCTTCGTTGAAGGGAGTCAAGCCTTCACCGAACTTCGTTCGGCCCTTTTAAGAGATGCTGATCGGCACATCTTCCTCGCTGGTTCGAATTTCATTCGTTCGATTGAGCTGCTGAGACCATCTTCAAGCGCATGGGCTGTCGTCGGATTGTACTACTCCGCCTGGTATGCCGCACATGCAATACTTGGATTAGTCGGGTGTTGGATCGCCCACGGAAGACTTTGGATTGACGTCGTAAACACGAATCCCGGAGCGCAGGAGCTAGAGCTACACAGAACACCATACGCGCCCAATTTCCACAACCATCGACTGTTCTGGCATGCGTATTACTCCGCCGTACCTCCTCTAGCTAACCTCCTATCCCCAGCCGCAGCAATGGCACTAAAGCCAGTAAGTGCAAACGAGCAATGGTTTATTGAACTCCGAAACAAGGTGAACTATCGACCAACGGAGGCATTCGCGTTGATGGCAAACTTCGAGTCGTCGTACAACCCTGCGACGATTCCCAAGTGCTTTCCTGGAGAGTTGAACTCAGCGTATCAGGTAGCACGGAGCTTTCTAGACGCGCTACGGGAACTCAGCATATTCACGAAGCTCGGGACTGACGTCTTCCCAGGGAGCGTCAACCGCAGATCCGCAGTGCGCAAGATGGTTAACGGACCCAAGAGCAGGCCTTTAACCGCTTTCGCGCGCACTGAACGCGGGCTTTGCGAGTTCTAGGCTGTTTGTCGATTCGATGCAGGGCTTTGGGTCGAGCAGTGGCGTTCAGAACATGGTGGACCACACGCCGGCCTTAGCTGTGAATACGGTCGATGGCTGTGGCGTCGCCGGTGGGCTACGATAAGGCGATCAAGTTGAAGAGCTTAGCTGTGGCGTAGTGTCTGCAAAAGTCGTTCAGATCGGAGTTCTAGCGTACCTGGACGGTGCAAGTCGTAAAGGTCGAGAATATCGGAACCTAATTCTTTCTGTAGCCAGAGGAGATCCTGTATCCCTCGTGGCGCCAAGGTCGACTGTTTGAAGCCAATCTCCCCAGTTTGTGCGTTGTAAGCCCATCTGTCCTGCAGCGATATCAGAGCGTGTTCGCCCAGACGAACGGCATCTTGAAGTAACCCTTCCCTTAGGTACATGTCGGCGACCGGGCGGGAAGCCGTCTGCAGGATTACGGGGAGTGGCAGATACTCGGGTTCGGTCAGAACGAGGCCGATACTGACACAGAACTCCCGGACGCTATCGGATGCGGCGGTGGACGAAGCAAGAACCCTCCACCAGCGTTCGTGAGAGAATCGCTTTGGATCGGCGCAATAGAAATCCAACGACTTCTCATCAAATAGGGCTGCGTCAGCCTTGGTCGCGCCGGATATCTGTGACTTGCATTCGACCATGATGGTGGTCCCTCCGCCGGCACCGCACGCGTCTACTTCATGGGCAACACCGGAAGCTGCTCGAGTGCCGAAAAGTGTCGTGAGGCCAGCGCGTTGGCGGTTTGGCAAATCCGGGCGGCGAAGTAGGTCGCCAACGGCACGTTCCCAGCTTCTCCCGTCCGGCAGAGAGATCAACGAGTCATCGGCGGCGCGGGCTAGCAGCCAGCAGTCAAGGCTAAACTCAGCCAACAAATCAAGATCACGATGCACAACCGAACATCACCGAGTGCCGAGGAGCAGATCATCGATATCGCTGTCTGGAGTTCCAGTATCATCATCCATCCCGAGTTCTAGATCAAACGTGTCGGCGCCTGCGAAGAAACGGGAAGCAAGCTCTCCGGTTATCCGGGGGTCTCCCCTCTCAGCAGCGACGTTAAAGAGTTCCCTTGCACGGTTGAGCAGAATTCCTACCCGGCCGTCGGATACCTCTCTGAGCACGGAGATCGCGCCAAGTTCGAAGGGTAGAAGATCATCCTCGACCGGGCCTTCCCGCTGCTCCTCCAAGTACACGCGCAGAAGGTCGGAAACTTGCGAGTCGTCCTTAAATCCACGCAGAACCACAACGGAAGCGATGTTGCTTGGGGAGATCTCGAATGGCGGCAGCCGGTTCTCTTCCCAGAATCGCTCGAGAACCTGGGCGGCGCGGTTGTGGAATGTAAGGATGAAGTGGACCCTGTTTACGTAAGGAGGTCCCTCTAGCATGTCCCGAATACGGCCGATCTCGCGAGAACGTTTAGCGGCTGTAATTGTGCGTGTGGTCGCGAGATCCTCTAACTGATCGATCATGAGATAGAGGTGATCCACCCCAGCTGCAGAAAGCGCGGCAAGAGCGAAGTCGAGGTAGTGCAATCCGTTTCGCAAACGGGCCGTTGCCGATACGGTCGCCAGCGCGGCCTTAACGCCTTGTGCCCCGCCGCTTGCAAAGGCACCTACGACCTCTGATCGAAGGGGTGGCGCGGTCCCGCAAATGCGAAGCCACGTATCAGTGACGTGTCTAATGATCTCAGTGGCGTCATCCGTGCCTAGTTCATGCACGATGCGAGCCTTGGCTTGATCGAGGACGGACTCCGCGTTCGGTGGCGGCTCGGTCAGGTCGAGGACCGCGTTGAAGAGCACGGGGTAAAGGCCCGACGCGTTGAGGTTGTTCAAGTTTGAGTAGGCAGCAGCAATCAACGCCTGTTTCTCAGGCCGGACGCCCGCTCTCGTGAGGGTGTCTACCCCCAGGTCTTGATTGATCTCCTTGGTGATCGCACGCATGAGGGTAGTCTTCCCGAATCCCGTGTCGGCTTGGGCACCCTGCGACCAAAGGAATCCAACGTTGACGCTGCCGCGAACAGAACCTCGGATGAGCTTCCGACGAAATTCTTGCGATTCCTCCTCAAAGACTGTTGGACTATAGGGTGTATTTTCGACGTAGATGGCCTCCGCCGGGAAGGGATTGTCGTCCAGGTTCCAAGCTTCTTCCATGTGGTCAAGCGCATCAACGGGCATGTTTGTCTCCTTCTGATTTTGGCTGAATGGTAATTTCGTATCGACGGTTTCCTCCCCGTCGGTAGACGGGCTCCGAGTCTGGCTGCCGCGTCGTGCCAAGGTGGAGCCAAACCTGAACGTGCGACTCTGACATGGGGGCCTTGGCCAACCGCTCGATAACCAAATCGACCAAGGCACGCGTAACTAGGCAGTCGAACGCCGCTTGGGCGCGTATCCGATAGATTGGGAGATACGGGGCCCTTAGGCTAGTTTTCTCGGCACTTGCTTGGTCCCTGTAGGCGGCGACGACCGCCTCGGCCAAGGGCCGCTCGTGACTCGCCAGTGTCTTGCGTCGCAAAACAATGCAACCGTTCTCGCTCACATCCGCAGCAAGCCAAATGATGTTCTGTCCAGAGTACGAGGGTACGTATCGAGACTGGTCGAGCAGCATGAGCTGCGAACCCCACGTCTTCATGATCTTCAAATCGATCGCACCGATCGAGAGCCCTCTGGTTCCGAGCGCGGCCTCAATGTAGGCGTCGTTGAGGGCCTCCGCCATCTGTTTACTTGTCGGAGTTCGGTCGGGCGTCTGGCCAAATCGGTGGCGCACCACGGAGACGATGGCGTTTCGTATTCGCTCGTTGTCGCTGGCCACCCTCCTCTGGCGCGGAATGCGCTCTGCGGCAAGTTCAACCCAATGGTCGGTGCCAAGACCCAATCTACGTGACTGTTCCACTTCGCCTTCGGAGACCTCAGGGCAGCCAATGGGCCCGATCCGCAAACTGTCGATGAACGCACGGAAGTAGGGATGGTTGCCGTAAACGGCAGCTGATAATCGATCACAGAAGGCCGGCAGGTCGGTCTCCGCTTCCTCAGCAGCCTGGCGCCCCAGTTCGGTGAGGCTGTGCACACGATCCCGGTGGGCGTCCACATATCGCCGTGAAGACGGAAGTTGTTGACGTTCGACGAATCCAAGGCGCATGGCTTCGTCTAGCACTTCGCGGGTTGGAGACCAATACCGGTCCCGGTCTCCGACGCGGCTGGCAGTTCGACGACCGAGGCCCTGTGAAACCAAGCGGTCAACCGTTTGGGCATACCGTCGGCGAGCGTGTTCAAACGTCGAACTCGCGCGCAGACCCATTAGCTGGTCACGCATGTGAGGAACGATCTGCTGAATCCGTGGGATCGTGTCGCGACGGTTCTGGACGAGTGTCTTCATCTGCATTGATTTACCACTTTAATTCAGGTCTGTTGCAACAGGACTGAGTCGCGATATTAAATCGTCACCAAACTGGATGCAACACTTTTCAACAGATTATTCGAGGTAACCAAGACTGAGGGCCGATTACGCATAGCGACCCATTCCGAACACGGATCGTGTTCTCCTACAGCGGAGGACTCCGCCCTTGTCACTTTCGAGCCCACGCGTACGTTGTTGGGTCATCGGACCAACCGCGCACCCCAAAAGAGTGTGCAGACCAATCAACTCAACTAGTCTCTAGTCTTGACATCCCCAAACCAGGATTCGCGACCCAACCATGGAACACGACCACCACTTCACCGGCACCATCAACCGCACCGCCGCCGACTCAACCATCGCCTGGACCCACGAACCCTCCCACCTAACCCAACGCCCCAACATCGTCCTAATCGTCCTGGACGACGTCGGCTACGCAGAATTCGGCTGCTACGGCTCCGACATCGAAACCCCCGCCCTCGACAGCCTCGCCGACGACGGCATCCGCTACGCGAACTTCCACGTCACCCCACTCTGCTCGCCGACCCGCACCTGCCTCCTCACCGGCCGCAACCATCACAGCGTCGGCATAGGCCGGGTGGCGGAGATGGTCAACGGCTTTCCCAACACCCGGGGATTCGTGTCCCGGGAGGCGGCGAACCTGGCCGAGATGCTGCATCCGCACGGATACCAGACCCTCGCGGCGGGCAAGTGGCACTTGGGCTCGATTCACGAAACCAGTCCTGCAGGCCCCTACGACCACTGGCCCCTGCAGCGGGGTTTCGACCGCTTTCACGGCTTCATGCCAGGCGAGACGAATCAGTGGAACCCGGAACTGATCACGGGCAATGAACGTGTCGAGCAGCCCCAGCGCGAGGGCTATCACCTGTCGGAAGACATCGTGGATCACTCCTGCAAGTGGCTGCGGCAGTTGGTCTCCGCCGATCCGGACCGGCCCTTCTTCCTCTACGTCGCATTCGCCGCCGGCCATTCGCCCCACCACACGCCTGCCTCCTACATTAACAAGTACAAGGGCACGTTCGACGAGGGCTGGGACAAGGCCCGCGACCGGATCCTCGAGCGCCAGAAAAAATCCGGCCTGCTGCCCGAAGATCAGCGTCTCGCCCCCAGGAACCCGGGCGTGCAGGTCTGGGACGAACTCGACGACGACGAGAAGCGTCTCGCCGCCCGGCTGATGGAGGTCTACGCCGGGTTCCTCGACCACGCCGACGATCAGATCGCTCGGCTGCTCAAACAGCTAGACGCCCTCGGCAAGCGCGACGACACCATCGTGATCGCCATTTCCGACAACGGCGCGAGCCCGCTCGGTGGTCTCCACGGAACCTACAACCATCAACGCAGCAGGATCGGGCTTCCCCCCAGCGTGGAGGAGAACCTGGCGCGTCTCGACGACATGGGCGGGCCGCTCACCTACAACCACTACCCGTTCGGCTGGGCCATGGCCGGCAACACGCCGTTCAAGCGCTACAAGGGGAACACGTACGGGGGTGGCGTGCGCGCGCCGTTGCTGATCCGCTGGCCCGACGGGATTCAGGCGAAGGGCGAGACCCGCCGGCAGTTCTACCACGTGGTGGACGTCACGCCCACGCTGGTGGACGTGCTCGGAATGCCCCTGCCCGCGCAGGTCAACGGCGTGGAACAGATTCCCCTGCACGGGGTGTCCATGGCCCACACCTTCAACGACAACGGCGCGGATACGCGCAAGACCGTCCAGTACTTCGAGATGGTCGGCCACAGGGGCATCTGGCACGAAGGCTGGAAGGCGGTCACCTTTCATAAGCGCGGGGAGGACTTCGATTCGGATGTCTGGGAGCTCTACAACCTGGACGAGGACATCGCGGAAATCGACGACCTGGCCGACCGGCATCCGGAAAAGCTTAAGGAACTCAAGGACCTCTGGTGGCGGGAGGCCGAGCGCTACGGCGTGCTCCCCCTGGACGACATAAGCCGGCGGTCAAGCATCGGCTGGTGGCCGGAGCCCAACGACCGCTGGGTCCTGTACCAGGACGCGGTGCTGCCGCACCACTTCAAGACCGGACCCCGGGTGCGGGGCGTGTCCCACCGGATCACCGCCCGGATCGAACGCGAATCCACCGATCAGGACGGCGCCATCATCGCTGACGGTGGCCGGTTCGGCGGGTGGAGCGTGTTCATTCGTGGTAATCGGCTGCACTACACGACGAATAACTTTGGGGAGCGGTGTCGGGTGCCCTCCCCCATCGCCATTCCACATGGGGCGGTGACGCTGAGGGCGGATGTCGTTCGTACCGGCGACGACGAGGGGCGCGTGCGTTTCTACGTTGACGACGAACCCGTGGGGGAAGGTGTGCTGTCTCCGTTCCGTCAGTACAACTTCGTCAACGAGCCACTTGATGTCGGGCGGGATAGCCAGACGCCTGTCGATGATCTTTACGAGTCGCCGTTCGTATTCGAGGGGACGATCGTGGATGTGGTTATCGAGGCGTTTGGCGAGGAGGTGATGGACTACGAGGTGCTGCTGGAGGAGTTGATGGGGAGCCAGTAGGGATCCGTGAGACCCGTTTTTGGTCCGTCGCAGGATGCTCGGTTGCGCCACACGATTCCGGGTGCACTCGTCCGGTGCGGCAGTCCGGGCCTGGCTCACGGCTCAGAGTTTCCCGGACGAACTCCCGCACCGGGAAACGTTGGGGAGAGCTCGGCTTACTTGTCCAAGGCGCGAGCAGCCGATAGAACCGCATTTTCGGCCATGGTCCGGTCGAGCGCCTGAGCCTGCATTTCGGGAGGATAGTTCGCTTGGTCTTCGTCGAAGATCCGCATGAGCACGTCCGCAGCCTCGTCGACGGGAGTTCCCGCTTCCAACAGCATTCGAGCGCGTTCTTCGGCCGCGACAACGAGGGGCTCCATCACAATCCTCGCAAGATGGCTTCGAAGAACGACTCTACCATGCGCGGATTTCGCCGGATCCATTCGCTCATGTAGCGGTCGCCGACCAAACGTACCGTGTGTAGACGCTTCCGGTCGCCTTCGCGCAAGCCTTTCAGTTCCATCATCGCGGACCTATGCTCTGGGTCGGTGGCCATCGTCGGATTGCCATTGACGGCTGTAGCAACTTGGCGAATCACGTCATGACCACCTCCCGTTCACCCATGAATCCGCACCCCACTGGAGCCAGACATGCCAACCGATACCGATCCCAAACCGGTCGTCAGCCTCGGTGCCCTGCCGCTCAAACCCTTTGAGCGGGGAAACGCCTATCGGTCCTCGGACGCGGCAGGCGTGGCCAGGGGCCTCGGACTGACACGTCTGGGCGCAACCTACATCGAGGTTCCGCCTGGGAAGTCCTCCTGCCCCTACCATGTCCACCACGTCGTGGACGAGATGTTCGTCACTCTCGAGGGACAGGGCGACTACCGATTCGGCGAGAGCCGCTACAGCGTGGGAGCCGGCGACGTTCTCGGGGCGCCGAAAGGCGGGCCGGAGTTCGCCCACCAGTTGATCAACACAGGCGCAGGAACCCTCAAGTACCTCGCCATTTCCAGCGTTTCGGATGCGGATGTCTGCGAGTATCCGGACAGCGGCAAGTTCGGGGCCGGTAGCCGAACGGGATTCAGGTTCATCGGTCGCCGGGGCGAAAGCCTCGATTATTGGGATGGGGAACCGGACGAGTTGAAGTAGATAAGGAGCCAGTAGGCCGCCCGTGCCTTGGGCGAGAGGATGGTCAATAGTGGTATCGGCACTGCAGGATCAAGCACCGGCCGCCCTCGACCTTGTACACGAGTCGGTGTTCCTGGGTGATCCGCCTCGACCAGCAGCCGGCGAACTCATGTTTGAGCGGTTCCGGATTTCCGATGCCGCTGAACGGATTCCGAACGCACTCGTCGATCAGTCGCGCGATCCGCCTCGCCACGCTGCGGTCATTCTGGACCCAGTACTGGTAGTCCTCCCACGCCCGTCGAGCGAAGGCAATGTGTAACTGATCGGTCACCCCTCCGGGGGCCGTTCACGGACTTCCCCATCGACGATTTCGGCATCGACGACATCGCCCCTTTCCACCTCCGCGATGGCCTCTCGCAACCGATCTGCGTTGCGGGGGGAACGAATCAAGTGGAGGGTTTCCATCAGGGCGTCGTATTCGGTCTTCGCCATCATGATCACGGGTTCGCTCGTGGTGCGCGTGATCGTCACGGCGGTCCGGTCTTCGATAACTGAATCCATCAAGGCTTTCAGATTCCGGCGCGCTTCTGTGTAGTTCAGCACTTGCCCCGTTGCCATTGGCACACCCCATCCAACGATCAAGTACAGGATATTGTACCCTTCTCCTTGGCGGCGGCGACAAGGCACGTCAGCAACGCGATATCGAGGCGGCTCAGAACCTGTGGCGACAGTACCGGCAGCGCAGACGGCGGGAGGGTCGAGACGATGCCATTGACCCGTGACTTCAAGGAGACCGTTCTGGCGCGGATAGAACGCGACGCAGCTTTTCGCACAGCACTTCTCGAGGAAGGCGTGGAGTGTCTTCTCGACGGCGACGTGGAGACCGGCAAGTCGGTCCTCCGCGACTACATCAACGCTACCATCGGGTTTCAGGCACTCGGCGGATTGATCGACAAGTCGCCAAAGAGCGTGATGCGGATGCTGGGTCCGCATGGCAATCCCCAGGCCCGCAATCTCTTCGAGATCATCAGGTGCCTGCAGGAGCGCGAGGGGGTGCACCTGGAGGTACGAGCCGTCCCGTGACAGGGACATTGGTTCGGAGGCTATCGCTGATTCAGCGAGGATGCCGACATCGAACCGCTCCGGCTTTTGCCAAGGTACGCCGATAGCGTATAGTCGCCATCGTGCTGTTCATCGAGACATCGAAGCGCGACCACATCTATCTGCTCACCGTATACGCCAAGGGCGTCAAGGACGATCTGACTGCCGCCGAGCGCGACGCGTGGCGAAAGGCCGTGGAGGTAATCGACAATGACTGAACGCAACATCGCAGCCGAGGTTCTCGACGGTCTCCGGGAGATTGGCGAGCACCACACCGGCAAGGTCACACTGCGAACCGTGCGCGTCGAACCCCGGCCACTCCCCCAACTCACGCCGGACGCCATCCGCGATATCCGCAACCGGCTCGACGTCTCCAGGGCGGTGTTCGCGCATATGATCCGTGTCCCCGTCCGGACCGTGGAACGCTGGGAGCAGGGCAGGTCGTCCCCGCCCGATTCGGCCGCAGCCCTGATCCTCATGACGAAGAAGTACCCCGACACGTTCGAGCGCTTGGCCTCCCTGTAGCGCTCGCCCGCGGGGACCGCCGGATCAAGCTGACCTTGATCGAGCGATTTCGAAATCACCAATCTGCTGTATACCGAGAGTCGCGACAACGTACCCGCCATTCACAGCAGGATGCCCTTGGGTTCGGACGACTCCGGCAATTCGCCGCCCTCTTCCGCTACCGCGCGGGATTTCTGCAACCTGACTCGTTGCGGGAGGGCGTCGATGTCCATGAGCAATCCGATATCGTCCTGGGCCGCATCGCCGAGGTCGTCAAGCCGGGGCAGGATCCCTAAGGAGAGCAATGCCATGGCCAGGCTCCCCATCGAAACACCGGGTTCGCCCGACTCCAGGGCCCGCAGCGTCGACACGGACACGCCCATGCGCGCGGCCAGGTCTCGTTGCCGGATGCGCCGCCGGCGGCGAGCCAGTTGAATCCCATGTCCCAGGTTGCGGAGAGCGGAAGCCGCGCGGGGGGATATGCTTCTCTTCTTCATAAGGAATGAAATAGTACATTTATAGCCCTTTTAATAACGGTACTTTATCGTTAATGCGTACCCGAACACGCAGTCGGGTCACGGCGAAACGCACGTCCGGTCTCTACAAGACGGTCCAGCGCTCGAACACGCCCATCGTTGCCTTGGGGTCACCGACACACCACGCCAATGCCAGCGCGCCTCCGAACGCATGCGGCAGGTCGGCCTCCGTCAAGGCACTGTGGATGGCACCGACCTTCTCGATCAGACCGATGGTCACGCCGCTATCCCGATGAGTTCGACTTGATCAGACGCTTCAATACGGGGTAACTCAAGGGCGTACGCCGTCGCATGGGGAAGGACTCGGCGAGTTCGATTACCGCTTTGAGTTCCTCTCCGCGGGAGAGGCGCGGTTGCGGGCGAGGCCGTGTACGAGAGCGCTCCGTGGCCGATACAAGCCGAGCCATCTTTTCTGCGATGTCTGTTGTCTCTTGTACCACGTGTCGGGGATTTGCTCCGATGGCCGTCAAGCATAAAGCACTTGATTCGTTCCCGCGTTAACGTCGGCAATGGCAACAAGGCGATGCAATAGCTACGGCACCGATTTCAATCCGTGGGCCAATGCCCGCTCGACCTGATCGAACACCGCGTCCAGGCGCGTCCCCAGGTCTTCGGCCAGCAACCGCAGGACGACGTAGCGCTCGAAAGCGTGCATCAATCCGGCGCGACCGTGTCGCCCGTGTAGAAGGCCGCCGTACGCTGCGCCGCTGCGCGCGCAACGTCGGGGTCCGTTCCCGCTACCTCGGCTGCCCTGCCCCACGCCGCACTGCTTCCGACAAGGAGCGCCTTTCCGTCACGAGTCGTGTGGAATGTCGCCTCGTCCAACTTGGGTTCGTTCGGCCGCGCAAGATGCAGTTCCATCCCGAGCAAGCCCATCTCCCAGCCTACGCCGACGGCACCGGGACCGAACTTGTGCCAGTGGTCCGACACCAGCGCGGTATGCGTAATCGCAAGGCGCGAGCGGCCGGTACCATCGCCACGCAGACGCGCCTCCACCCAGCTCACGTCATCGCCGAACTCCCACGTCAGGCCGAGATACGAGGGACGCTCGCAGTGCGTGATCGTGCCGCCTGCGTTGCCCTCCAGTTGGTAGCGACCGCCGAGTTCGAGGCGGCCGCTGACCGGCAGGAACCAGCGTGGGATTCGTTCCGCGCTTGTCACGGCGTCCCAGAGGTCATCCACCGTCGTCGCGTAGCCACGGGCGAGGGTGACCGCGCGAGCGGCCTGTCCGTCGCGCTCCAGCGAGGACACTGTGCGCTCCACCGCGCCGAGGAGGCGTTCGACATCAAAGTCCATGACTTCTCCGTTTCGTCAAGCAGGGGATTATCCGAGTACATGTGGCTGCGAACGGCAAATCAAGCCGCGCGGAGGATGGCTCGGACCGCCCCAAGGTCGCAGACCGTCCGACAACACCAAGTCGGATGTCCGTCCAATCGCGACACGCCTCGACGGCGGCAGATTCCTGATGCCGCCCCGCCAGTCTGGCCGACCCTCGTATGCTAGAGTGAACCCATGAACCGCAACTGCAAAACCGGGTCCCACCCCGCGATCGCCATGTGCATGCCTTGCGCCATCCCGCGCAAGGTGAGCCCCTGCCCTGACACTTAAGTCCGAGCCGATTTAAGTCGTAGATAAACGCAGAGCCCGGGCCGTCCTTGCGACGGCCCGGGCTTTTTTGTGCCTGCTTCCAACGAGACCACGACGATGAATGACCAGACCCTGTACCTCTCGACATCCATTCCCTACGTCAATGCGGCGCCACACCTGGGTTTCGCCCAGGAACTGGTGATCGCGGACGCGATGGCGCGGCACTACCGGCGGCAGGGATTCGAAGTCCGGTTCCAGACCGGCAGTGACGAGAACAGCCTGAAGAACGTGCGCGCGGCGCAGGACGCCGGCATGCCCGTCGCGGACTGGGTTGCGTCGCACGCGGAGCAATTCCGGTCGCTCAAGGAGACCCTGGGCCTGTCCTTCGACGACTTCATCCGCACCAGCAGCGAAGCACGCCATGCGGTCGGCGTCGAGAAGTTGTGGCAACGCTGCATGGCGAGCGGTGACCTCTATCGGCGCCACTACCGGGGCCTCTACTGCGTCGGTTGCGAGCAGTTCTACGAACCCGGGGAACTCGTCGACGGCGCCTGCCCGGAGCATCTTGCGCCGCTGGAGATGGTCGAAGAGGAGAACTGGTTTTTTCGGCTGTCCCGCTACGCGGAGCGGTTGAGGAAACTGATCGAGACGGATGCGCTGCAGGTCCAACCCGCCAAGCGCAAGCGCGAGATCCTCGAGTTCATCGATCGCGGCCTGCACGACTTCAGCGTCTCACGCAGCCGTGAACGGGCCCACGGTTGGGGGATTTCGGTTCCGGACGATCCGGACCAGGTCCTGTATGTCTGGTTCGATGCGCTCGGCAACTACATCAGCGCGCTCGGCTACGGCAGTGACGACGAAGAGCTGTTTTCGCGCTATTGGACACACGCGGCGCGGCGAATCCACGTCATTGGCAAGGGCGTCGTGCGCTTTCACGCGGTCTACTGGCCCGCCATGCTGTTCTCTGCTGGCGTAGCCTTGCCGACCGAGGTCAGGATCCACGACTACCTGACCGTGGACGGCATCAAGATCGCCAAGTCCCGGGGCAATGCCATCGGTCCGGGTGAGGCGGTGGCCCAACACGGGACCGACGCCGTGCGCTACTACCTGCTGCGCCACGTGCGCACGACCGAAGATGGCGACTTCAGCTACGCGCGCCTGGCGGAGGTTTACCGGACGGAACTCGCAGACGGTCTGGGCAACCTGCTGTCTCGCACCTTGGGGTTGGTTCGACCAGGCATGGAGTTACCCGGCCACGTGCGCGACCCCGAACTGGGCGAACTGGCAGACCGTCTACCTCGCACCATCGACGCCGCGGTCGAGAGTTTTCAACTTCATCAGGGCCTGCGCGCGATCTGGCGGTTGGTGGACGCCGCGAACGCGTTCGTCAGTCGCCGTGAGCCCTGGACGCTCGCCCGAAACGGTGACGAACTTGGCCTGCAGGAAGTGCTCGACGATCTCCTGACGGTCCTGGAAAGCACCGCCGAAGCGTTGACCCCTTTCCTGCCGACAACAGCAAGCCGAATACAGGGGGCCACGAGTAGCGCACGTCGGGGCGAGCGGCTGGCCGTCGTGTTGTTTCCGAAGGAATAGCGGTCGGTTGTCAATCCGTAATGTTCCAGTAAGCCGGACCATGCACAATCGCCGTCAACTTGAGCCTCCTATGGAGTTGTGAACCATGCACAGGATTGGCCTGATCGCCGTAGCCGCCATGTTTCTGTCAGGGGCGGCGGGCGCCGACGAGATGAGCTTTCCGAAACTGACGCCCGCCGACATTCCCGGCGCGCCGGTGCTCAGTGATCCTTTCATGGTGATGGCCGGCGAGGGGCCGGTCCTGACCGAGAAACACGGGCTGGCGGCGCCAGCGCTCTGGGATTGGAACGGCGATGGCAAACGGGACCTTTTGGTTGGCGAATTCGAAACAAATTCCTCAGATTTTCCGATGGGTGCCGACGGCTCCACGATTCGGGTCTACCTGAACACGGGAACCGATTCGGACCCGCAATTCAGCGAGGAATTCGAATGGGCGCGGGACACCGAGGGCACCATCATGGAGGTTCCGCAGTGGTGCTGCATCGGGTTCACGCCGATGTTCTACGACCTGGACGACGACGGCTACCAGGACATGATCACCGGCCAGTACCATCCGGGCGAGGTGACGTGGTTCCGCGGGAGTCCCGATGGTTTCATGCCAGGCGAAACGCTCCCCCAGGAAGGAGATCCGGCGGACGCCGGCGACCCTGAAATGAATGAATTCCGAGCCGAGCGCAATCCTGATTTCGTGCCGTTCGAGGGCGAGGTGGGTGAAATAGGCTCGTTCATGTATTGGGTATACACCTCCGCCACTTTCGGTGACCTCGACGAGGACGGCGACCATGATCTGATCGTTGGCGGCACTGGCGGCTTGCGGGTCAGCGAAAACGTCGGCGACCCAAAGAACCCGAGCTTCGCGAAGCGCGAGTTGCTGCTCGACATCAACGGTCAACCGTTGATGACCCGTCCCTACACAAAACTCCAGAAGCGGTACGCCCGGGGTGGTGACTTTCTTACGCCGTCTGGAGACGGGCACACCAGTCCGCTGGCGGTGGACTGGGACCAGGACGGTGTGCTGGATCTGTTGGTTACGGATTCGTATCGTGAGCCCGGGAGCCGCGCCGTGTCGTTCTTCCGCGGCGTGAAGACACCGGCCGGCCACCGCTTCGAACCGGGAATCGACCTCATACCCGCCGGCGGGGGCGCCAAGGCCTTTCCGGGCAGTGGCCAGCGCGTCTACGTGGACGACTGGAACGCGGACGGCATCAATGACCTGATCATCGGTGCCAGCGTGGCGACAGTGAACGGCGGCGAGTTCAGCGATGAGCTGTCGTGGGAATGGGAGTCGGTGAACGAGGTGGAAAGTGCCGGCAAGGACCCCGGCCGCTATCCGCCCAGGCCCAGGCCCACGCTGGAATCGCAGCGCAAGCTTTACGAAGAGATCATTGCCATGCGGGCTGCCGAGGGCGTCACAATAGAGATGCCCAGCGACGAATACCTGGAAAAGTTGGCAAAGCAGCAATTGCCCTATTGGGAAGATTCAATCGGCAGGCTCTACAAGGAAGGCAAGGCCCACTGGCTGACGATGCGGCACCAGGGACGGGTCTACGTGATGCTGGGCAAGGCTCGGGAGGATTCCGCGCGTTCGGTTGCCTCCGGTAGTCCTTGAAGTTCAATGCGCGGCCCAGGCAACTTGCCGCAGTAGAGAATCGGGCACGCGCAAGTACGGCGTGCCCGAAGGGCCGGTGGATAGCCGCTACAGTTGGTCGATCACGTCCTTGCGGAACAGCACGGATTCCGGATACCGCAACCTCGAGATCAGCCACTCGCCTTCTACACGCCTGAACTCCCAGGACCACCGGGTGATTGTCCTCGCGGTTTGGAGCTCACCACCGACCCGGGCGCCCGTGGGGTCGGTCAGGTCCTCGGCTTCACGGTCTGCCACGTAGTGCGTAACGTAGTTCGTGGCCCTGGCATGATCTTCGTCATCGACATCGATCAACAGGTTGGTGCTCAAGTTCACGTTGACGTTGTCGTCGACCGCGGCGATTCCCGCGAAGTGCTCGCGGATCTTTTCGCGTCCGACAAGCTCGAATGCCTGTCCGTCCTCGGCGAAGAGATCAGCGACTTCGGCTTGCTCTCCTTCGAGTACTCGCAGGAACTTGTACACAAGCCGTTCGCATTGGTCGCGAATCTCGAACCTGTCGGTCGGCGTCATCGGCAGTTCCCCTCATTGGTGTTCGGCATGCTACAACCCTTCTTCCCGGTCTCGGGACGGAGCGATTCAATGTCCAGGGTCAACGCTGCGGGCCAAGCAGGAACTTCAACGGGATATGAACCCGCTCCCGCCATGCGCTCGGCGAGTGGTCGGCGCCTTCGAACCGCTGCGTGATCCAGTCCTCGCCGGCTCGGAAGCCCCTGTTCCGCATCACTTCGTCCATCTTCTGTTGATGCGGACCATAGGCGGCATCATAGGTTTCGGTGCCGTGGTCGAAGTAGATTCGATGTGATCCGGCGGCCGGCCAGTGGTCGGCGAGCCAATCGACAAAGGCGCCATCCCCAACGACCCAGTGGGGCGACAGGCAGACTGCGCCGCCGAAAACGCCCGGATACTCCGCGATGGCGTACGCCGAGATCAGTCCGCCCAGGCTTGATCCCATGACGAAGGTGTCTTCCGGACCCGGCCGCGTGCGGTAGGTCTCATCGATGAACGGCTTGAGTTCTTCGACGAGGAACTCGAGGTAGTTGTCCGAGTTGTATTCCAGATCGAAGAGATCCGGCCGCTCCCGGATCATCTGCTGCCTGATCTCGTCGGTCAGGAACTTCTGCGGCATGTACTCGGCGCGCCGGTTCGCCTTGTTCTCACCGTCCGTCCACACCGCAACCATGATCGCTGGCCTGACCTCCCCTCCCCGGATGAGCCGCGTCATGGTCTTGTCCACATCCCATGACCAGTCGGTGCCCGCCATTGGCGATCGGCCTCGACCGAACATGTACTGGCCATCGTGCATGTAGATGACCGGGTATCGCTCGTCGGATGCGGAGTCATGGCCGTCCGGCAGCCACACTTCCACGGAACGGGCCGGGACGCGCGTCGAGGGGAAATCCTGGTGATGCACAAGGGTGCCGGACAATGAACTCGGAGTCTTCGAGGCCCTCACCTCCTCCGCCCCTTCGTCGAACGTGGCACCGGCAAAGACGGCACACGCCAGGACCAGGGCCACGCATCGGCCCGCTGCGCGCAGCCTCCGCTCAGGCAAATTTCTTCTTTCGGGCGAGGACAGGGTCGAACGTGTAGCCGGTCTCCAGGGGACCGTCGGCGACCACCGGCTCGCAGATTCGGCGCCCGTGTTCCGACAGCAGGTCGAACATTTCGCGCGGCATGGACGGTAACTGGCGTTCGTGGAACCAGGGCGCGAGGAAGACGCAGTTCGGAATCGCCCGCATCTCGCTCGTCAGGTTGGGCGTGCCGCCGTGCCAGGCGCGGACGTCCCGGATCAGGACCGACCCGGCCGGCGCCGGACAGACGGTCGAGTACTTCATCCAGAGCGGTTCCTCGGCAGGCTCGGGAATCTTCTCGCGGGAGTGCTGCGTGCCGGGGATCTGCCGCGTCGGGCCGTTGATCTTCGTGAAGTCCTGGGCGAGGAAGTTGCAGCAGACGACAGGGCACGGGAGGTCGCGGATCGTGAGGATGCCGCGCGGATCGAAGAACCCGCCCACGTGATCGCCGATGTCGGCGTGCAGGCGCTGGTACTCGACCGCACCGGGAAGACAGAAGTCGCCGGCCGCCCGTCGTACGTGGTAGTCAGGGGAGCCGAAGATCGCCGTGATAATGGGCGTGAGCGCCGGCAGGTCCACCAGCATGACCCACTCCTCGCGATGCAGGACGGAGTTCGTCAGGCTCGCGCCGCCCCAGGAGTAGCGGTAATTGCCGCGGATGCCCTTGCCGTCCGGATGCGCGGCGACGACTTCCGCGGCCTCGCGCTCGCAGCCTTTCCGCAGGAACTTGACCTGGTCCGCATCCAGCACGTCTCGCACCATGACGAAGCCGTCGCGATAGAAGATCCGGACCGCGTCGTCGACTTCATCGGGCCGCAGGATCTCGAGGCCCGGCATGCCATTGTGGGCTTCCAGGTCGCTTCGCAGCGCTTGGATATCCACGGTCAACCCTTTGAGCCGAGCAGGAATTTCAGTGGGATGTGGAACCGCTCCCGCCAGGCTCTCGGCGAGTGGTCGGCGCCTTCGAACCGCCGGGTGATCCAGTCCTCGCCGTCCCGATAGCCCTTGTTTCGCATCACCGCGTCCATCTCCAGTTGATACGGTCCATAGGCGGCATCATAAGTTTCAGTGCCGTGGTCGAAGTAGATCCGATGCGACCCGGCGTCCGGCAGGTGGCTTTCGAGCCAGCCGGCAAAGGCGCCCTGGGCGACGTTCCAGTCCGTCGACATGCAGGCCGCTCCGCCGAACACGTCCGGATACTCCGCGACGGCGTACGCGGAGATCAGGCCGCCCATGCTCGATCCGATGACGAAGGTGTCTTCGCGGCCTGGCCGCGTGCGGTAGGTCGCATCGATGAACGGCTTGAGTTCTTCGACCAGGAACTTGAGATAGTTGTCCGAGGTGAATTCGTAACCGGCCAGGTCCGGATGCCTCGCGATCAACCGCTGCCTGACCTCGTCGGTCAGGAATTTCCGCGGCATGTATTCGGCTCCCCGGCTGCGCTTGGTCCCCTCGTTCATCCAGACCGAAACGACGATCGCTGGCCTGATCTCCCCAACGCTCACGAGCCGCGCTATGGTCCTGTCCACATCCCACAGCCAGTCGGTGCCCACGTAAGGCGACTGGCCCCGATCGAACAGGAACTGGCCGTCGTGCATGTAGATGACCGGGTATCGATCGTCAGACGCGCTGTCATAGCCCTCGGGCAACCACACGTCCACGGGACGCGGCGGAATGAGTTCGGTGGGGAAATCCGGGTAGTGGACGAGGTCGCCGGGGTTCGAGGTGTCGGTCATCTCCGCGTCCGTTCGTCTGGTGGGGACCTTCGAGGCTTTGGTCACTTCTTCCTCCCATTCCTTCATCCGGGCACGCCTGCGCTCGTCGATCTCGGGATTGGGTTCCCGCCCCGTGGGAAGCACCCTGCCCTCGGGATAGTCCCAGCCCAACGCGCTGCGGCTCACCGACAGGCTCCAGGCATCCAGTTGCTTGCGCATGCGCTCGGCACGTTCCGGGTACAGGTCGATGAGGTTCTGCGCTTCACCCGGGTCGCCGATGACGTTGTACAGCTCATGGGGTTGCTGGGCGTTCGTTCCATCGGGCTTGTAAGTGACGTTCTGGACGAGCTTCCAGTCGTTGTCCAGCCACATCCTGCCGCCGCTGGCCCTGAATCCCAGCGGCTGCTCGCGCCGGGCCGGTTCCGACTTGAATACGCCGGCGAGCGAGATGCCGTCGTGCACCTTGTTGATGGAGTCCGGGCTGAGCCCCGCCACGTCGATCAGCGTCGGGAACATGTCCACAGTGCCCGCGGGGAAGTTGGATACCCGCGGTTCGATGCCTGCTGGCCACTCGACGATGGTCGGTACGCGCAGCCCTCCTTCGTAGAAGTCCTTCTTGAATCCGCGAAGGTGACCGCCGGAGTCCGGGTGGACTCCCCTGTAGCAGCCAAACTCCCTCGCCTCGTCGCTGGTCAGGTCGGGGTCGATATCGTCGCTGCAGTTCGCCGGGTAGTCGATGTCGGGTGTCCCGCCGTTGTCGCTGGTAAACCAGACGAGCGTGTTGTCCGCGATGCCAAGGTCCTTCAGTCCCTGCCGCAGGTGACCGATGGAGCGGTCGATGGCGACGATCTCGCCGAGCATGTTCGCCGACGTTCGATCTACCACCTCAAGGAAGGGCGCGACGTCTTCCTCGGACCCCTCCCACGGACCGTGGGGTGCCGAGTACCAGATGACGACGAACACCGGTTTCTTCGCAGCGACCTCGCCTGCGATGTACTTCAGGGCTTCGGCAACGATGACCTCGGAGCCATCGCCGTCGAACCTCTCCACCGTGCCGTTGCGGCTCAGTTCGAATCCGCCGCCTTCGAGGCTGAAGCGGTCGAACCCGCTGGTCGCGCCCAGCCAGTAGTCGAACCCCAGCTCACCAGGATTATGGGGATCATCGGCGGGAAGCGGGTGGCCTGGGGGTGCTGACTGGTTCAGGTGCCACTTGCCGAAGTGGGCCGTCGAATAGCCGGCGTCCCTGAAGGCCGTGGAGAGCATCTTCTCCTGCTTGTTGATGGCGTGCCCGACGCGGAACCCGCCGGTCCGGTCGTTGGTCCGGCCCGTCATCACCGATGCCCTGGTCGGCGTGCAACTGGGCGCACCCGCATAGAACCGGTCCATCCGCAGACCGCTGGCGGCCATGTCGTCGAGGTTCGGGGTCTTCATGTGGGGATAGCCGTAGTAGCCGGTCTGCGCCCACCCCATGTCGTCGGCCATGAGCAGGATGACGTTGGGCCTGGTGTCGGCGAAGGCGCTGCCTGCCAGCACCAGCAGCACTAGGGCGACAATGCCAGAGATTATCTTCGCCGCGTTCGACCGGATGCCCGGAGCCTTCAGCCGGGGAATGTTCCCCGACCGCTGACGCGCAGGGAAGTGACAGCGTTGCCCCTCTCGCTGGAGGCGTACTTCCACGGAAGCGCCTAATGCGTGACGATCAAATTGGTGCATCCCTAGACCCCATCAATGCCTGGATTCAGAGTAGCAACGGGCAATCAACGCCGGTAGCGTGGCTGACGCCGAAGTCACCCAAAACAACTCCGCTTTCGCCGCCCAACAGGCGGACAGGTCGTATGGCGCCAGACGTGCTTCACCGCCCAAGCCGACATAGGACCCCGGGCGCGAGGCCCAAGGGTGGTATAGCGGTTTTCCTACCAGCATCAGGGTCTTCTTCCGCTGTTGGCGCGCATCCGCGGGAGTCAGAATCTTTGCCGCCTCGCGGCGGAGCGCGAAGCACGCGAGTTCACCGAGCCCACGCCGCAAGGTTAGCGCCACCTCGCCGGAGGTCACCCCAGGCCCGGACCCCGCCGTCAATCCAGCGACGCCGTCTGCAGGTCCACGAACGCGCGGTAGTTTCCGTTTTCGCGCGCCATCAGTTCATCGTGGGTGCCCTGCTCCAGCACGCGCCCTTCATCGAGGAAGACAATGTGGTCGGCCACGGCGACCGTGGACAGGCGGTGGGCAATGACGATGACGGCGCGGTCCTTCGCCGCTTCATGCAACGCATTCACGAGGTGCGCCTCGGTCTCCGGGTCGAGCGCCGATGTCGGTTCGTCGAGGATAAGCACGCGCGAGTCCCTCAACAGGCCTCGGGCAATCCCGATGCGCTGCTTCTGTCCCACCGACAGCTTGCTGCTGGTGGTGCCGAGCTTGGTGTCGTAGCCGTCGGGCAACGCGACGATAAAGTCGTGGATGCCCGCCGTTCGCGCGGCCCGTTCCACCTCTTCGGCGGTGGCATCGGGTTTGCCGAGCCGGATGTTCTCCAGGATGGACTCGGCCACGGTCTGTGTCTCCTGGAACACGTAGCTGACCTGTCCGCGCAGGCTCTCGACCGTCACGTCGTTGACGTCGTGCCCGTCGATCAGCACCCGGCCTTCGCTCACCGCGTGGTAGCGCGGAACCAGGTACGCGAGGGTCGTCTTTCCGGCGCCGGTGGACCCGACGACGGCGACAATCTGTCCCATGGGGGCGTCGAAAGTCACATCCTTGAGTGCTCGCCGGCCGTCCGGGTAGACGAAGCCCGCCCGGCGGACCGACACGCCCTGCGTAATCGGGGGCAGCGCGAGGTCTCCGGTCTCCGTTTCCGGCGGCAGGTCGAGCATGGCGAACACGCGGCGGGCCCTGGCGGCATCGGTCTGTATGTCGATCCAGATCTTCGCCAGGCTCGCGGCCGGTTCCCGCATGGCCGCAAAGTACCCGATCACGACGACGTAATCGCCCGCGGAGAGGTCGCCGAATATCACCCAGGCGACCACGTAGATGGAGAAGCCCCATTCGAGGAGTTGGCTCGCGACCTGCAGGATGGCTCCCACCGCGCCCTGGGCCAGGCCGCTGAAACGGACGCGCCTGAACGACTCGGCGCTGTCCAGGCGGAATCGCTCGCGTTCCGTGTCGCCCGCGCCCAGGCCCTGCACCGCGAGCATGTTATCCATGCCCTCCTCGATGTTGCTGGTGAAGGCGCTCTGGGCCGCCAGCATGGCCTGCGCGCGGCGCCGCAGCATGCGCGAAAAAGGCGCGATCACGAGCAGGTATACCGGCAGCGCACCCACGGCGAAAAAGGCCACGGCCGGGGAATCCGGGTATGCGCTGAGCAGGGTGGCGAGTGCCACCGCAAAGGTCGCCACGGCGAACACTGGCTGCTGCACGACGGTGGACATGATGCGGGGAATCACCGCCGTGTCGTTCATCACCCGGTAGACGGAATCGCCGATGGGCTGGTCGTCCAGCTTGGCAATCGGCAGGGACTGCACGCTCCCGAAGAGGCGGGAGCGCACGAGGTGAACAATGGACTGCTCAATGCGAATGTCGAACAGGGCCATCACGTACCCGTGCCCGAGCCTCGCGAGCAGACCCATGATCGTGAGCAGGGCAATCCAGGACATGATCACCCCCGCGGACGCGCCTTCGAGCATCTGCACCGCCGGGATAAGGAAGGACGGATAGCCGGTCACGTCCTCGACCGGCTGCCCGAGAACCACGTGGTCGATAATGATCTTCCCCATCCACGGGGCCAGCAGGATTGCCACGTTCTCGGGAATCCAATGGCTCAACAAGCTGACGGCATACCGGAACCACACGTACCTGAGGAACAGCACGGCCCGGCCGATGATCCGGAAGGTCTGGCGGTAATCGATATCGGTCTCGCGGTCGGCGAGGCTCGCGCGCTCGTCAAGGGCCTGCTCGTCCTCGCGCAGGGTGGTGAGCGAAAGGCGTGACCGACCGGGGTCTGCTTGCCGCGCGCCTTCAGACATCGTGCCGGTCGTCCCTGTCGCGGTCAGCGAGGTTCGCCTCCGATTGAACGAACGCCCGGTACCGGCCACCCGGCATACCCATCAGGGTCTCGTGACTGCCGGTTTCCACGATGCGGCCCCCGTCGAGATAGAGAATGTTGTCCGCACGGCGGATGGTCGAAATCCGGTGAGTGATCAGGAAGACCGTGCGCGCGGCCGTCCGGGCACCTGTCTCCGTGACGTTACCCGCGCTCCATTCCGCCAGGTTCGACAGGACGCGGTGCTCGGTCTCGGCGTCGAGCGCCGAGGTCGGTTCGTCCAGGACGAGGATCGGTGTATCGCGCACGAGTGCGCGGGCGATCGACAGGCGCTGGCGCTGGCCGGTGGACAGCCGGCCGCCCCGGTCGCCGAGGACGGTGTCGAGGCCCTGTGGCAGGCCATAGAGGAAATCGTCCATGCACGCCAGCCGGATCGACTCGAGGACGGCCTCGTCACTCGCATCCTGGGCGGCGTAGCGAATGTTGTCCCGAACCGACAGCCGGAACAGCACGTTCTCCTGCAGCGCGATGGCGATGTTGGCGCGCAGCGAGTCGACCTGGTAGTCGCGCAGGTCCCGGCCGCCGATGCGTATCGACCCCCCGTCCGGGTCGTAGAGGCGCAGCAGCAGGTTCATCAGCGTCGTCTTGCCGGCGCCGGTGGGACCGACAATGGCGGTGACGGTGCCCGGGCGCGCGGCGAAGCTGACCCCGTTCAGCACGGGGCGATCCTCCCCGTAGGCGAAGGTCACGTCCTCGAATCGCACTTCTCCGGAGAGACCGTCCATCGGGAGTGCGCCGGCTCGATCCTGCACCTCGGATTCCATGTCGAGAATCTCGAATGCGCGGCGCAGGCCCATGGCCATCACCTGGGCGCCGCCCCATGCGTCCACGAGTTTCGGAATGCGGGTGGCCGCCTCGGAGAACTTCTCATGGGCCCATCGATAGGCGGTCAGGTTCCACACCACGAACGAGAATCCGGCCAGCGCGATCAGTTCGTTTGCGAAGGTCGGACGTTCCGCGTTTGCCCAAAGAGCCATCAGGACGGTACCGCCCAGTATGAGTGACCCGTAGATGAGCCCCATGCCCGCGCCGACGACCGCATACACGCGGGTCTGGCGGTAGTCGGCGTTGAAGGCGATGAGCGAGTCCGTCTCGAACCGGTCCTGCGATTGCCTCTCGACGCCGTACGCCTTGTTGAGACGAACGGCGCGGAAGGCCTCCTGGATTCTCGAGGTCAGGTCCGCGTTGGCCATGCGCATGACGAGGTTCCGTGTGCGGAACCTGCGCATGGCCCAGTACGCCAGCAGGATCAGCGGGAAGAAGCTGACGAAGACGGCCAGGCCCAGCCACGGGGACAGGAGCGCCACCAGGAACACCAGGAACAGGCACTGGATGGTGCCCCTCGATAGCCCCATGAGGAGATCCAGCACGCCGGCCACCTCGCTGGCGTCCACCTGAACGCGAAAGATCGAATCGCCGGTGCGGTGGTCGCCGTGGTATTTGAGGGACAGGCGCTGCCAGCGGTCCGCCAGGGCAAGGCGCAGGTCCTGCTCGATGTTCTGAATGATCCACGTGCGGTAGTACTCGATGATGGGGCCGAGGAGGAAGAGCGGTATCAGGACCACGAACTCGATCAGCACCACCTTCCAGATGAGGACCATGCGCTGGCCCTGGGTGAGTTGCTCCGTGACCTCGCTCGACATCTCGGGCTCGCCGAAGAGTTCCGCCCTGCCGGGGGTCAGCGGATCGGTCTGGAGAATGGACTGGTTGACGAGGTCTGCCACCACCAGCCCCAGGACCAAAAAGACGGCGCCCTGGATCGCGACGAAGCCGTACCAGTAGACCATGTGGGAGGCCACGCGAACGCGGCATCGAAGGAATGCGTCTCCTGCCGCGCGGTCGACACGGACCTGCAGGATCCAGCCCAGCATGCACACGCCGGTGACGGCCCCCGCGTACCAGCCGTCGGCAGCGCCTTCGACGTAGGTTGCGGCCACCGCGTTGGCTGCCACGCCGAAGATCAACAGGGCGAACGCGAACTCCCGCTGGACCCTGCCCCTCGAGAAGGCAACGGGCCAGGCGCATAGCGTCATGGCCAGAATCAGGCCGTACAGCATGTTGAGGGGATACTCGAGACTCGCGGGGACGTATCCCAGGTAGGGGCCGCCCAGGGCAACCGCGGTCACCAGGGGCGGAATGTAGCCGAACCCATACTCTCGGCCCGCCACCGCTTCGGCCATCCGGTCCTCGATGCCCTGGCCCGGTACCCACCAGCGGCCGTAGACCTGCGGCCTGATATACGGCCACGCGCGCAGCAGCAGAAAGAAAACCGCCCGAATGCTGCCCCTGTCGTCGGATACGCGCAGATCGCGGTCCGGCGGGATCGGATCGCCTTCCCTGAAATACGGCAGGGCCTTCGCCAGGCCCCTGTTGCGGCGGTCGTCGGTCTTCAGCAAGGCCTCCTCTTTCGGGTCGCGACCGTCAAGAGGACGCGTGATCTACCAGGTCGCGTCGTTGCCCGTTAAGGGGATCGGCGCGCCACCATCCACATGTTGTCGCTGGTCGGAATGCGGTCCACCCAGCGGAACTCGACGACCTCCATTCCGGACGCTTCCACCATCCGCCGCAGCGACATGGGCGTGAAGTAGTTCACGTGTCCGGGGAAACGGAAGCCGCACCAACCCGCGCCCATCACGCGCCGGTTCACGCTCGCGTAGTTCGGCACCTTCAGGATCATCGCGCCGTCGGGGGTCAGGGCGCGCGCCGCAGCCTGAAGCAGCTCCCGCGGACGGATTTCGTGCTCCAGGAACGCGTTCGCCACGATGCCGGCCAGGCTCCGGGCGGGAACCCTGTCGAGGCCTTCGATCGCCGGCATCTGGTGCACCACGCCCCCGCGCGCCGCCAGCCGCTCCCGCGCTTCGCGGGCCCGGTCCCGTGAAATCTCGATGCCCACAAGGCCGAACCGCTCCGGCAGCGATTCCAGCTTGTCGCCCCTGCCGCAACCGATATCGACCACCGGCCCTGCCGGAAACCAGCGTTCGACGCGGCGGAGGAGCGGATTGGCCCGGACTGCGACACGGCTCCGCAGCATTCGCACCGTTCTCGACGCCATGGACCTTAGCGGGCTGCGCCGATACACGCGCTCCTGCCGTTCCTTCCGGCCCACCCGCTCCCAGGCGAGGTCGGTCTCCAGTTCCTCGTATGCCGGCGGGTTCTCGAGGTAGACGAAGGCGCACGCCGCGCACTGCTTGAGCAACCACTCCTCGTGCGAGTACCCCAGCGCCGTTTCGGTCTCGTTGCCGGTCCCGCACTGCGGACAGCGCCGCCATGTCATCGCAACCTCCCGGAAATGGCGCGGCCCGAGGCCACCAGGCGCACAGCCACTACCCGTCTTCTTCGGCAGTGCGAACAAGGCCAGGGCCGGCGATGCCCATTCTTGCCGCAAGTGCCCGCATGGTTATGGCGAGAAGTATGACAAACGCTTCGACTATCAGCGCGATGCCTATGCCGAGAATTGCCGAATACCGAACGTTTCCGCTTTCCCTCCGGCTCTCGGCGTCGCTGTTCTCGATACCGAACCGGAGCTGGCCATGGATGCTCTCGGCGTTGCCCGAATCCGACATCGTGCCCCGAACGAGCAACACCTCGTCGGTCCTGAAGGACACCGACATGTCGAGAGGGTTGTATACAATGGCGTCCTCGTCACTCGTGGGACCAGTCGCCTCGTCTTCGGGTACGTCCATAACTTCGGGGGATGCTTCGTCTTCCGGCACGTCTCGATCACGCTTACTACCCCACAAATCGAAATAAGTCCGCACGTTCTCCGGCACCGCGAAACCGACACTGACGAACATCGGCTGCCATTCCTCCACGAAGGCAACTTCATAGTGGAAATCGGGTCGCCGGAACGCGATCGGGCCGAACTCCTCTTCGTCCTCGTCGACCCACATCGAAAACGACGGGCCAGTGCCCGACAAGTTTCGCTTTTTGGTCGCTCGGAGATCACCGTCCACGACCGTCGCCGCAACACTCTCCAGGTCGCGCCAGAAAACGGGGCCAGGGTTGCCGTCCGCCGATCTTGAGAGGGCATCAAGATCGCCCCCCTCGACGCGAACGAGTTCCGGCCCGTCGCCAAAGTTGGATGGCTGCAGGGCCAGGGTGCTGTGCAGAACAACCGACCTCGCCCGGCATCCTGCGCCCAGCATCGGTACCCTGTCGTCGCTGAAGCTGAATTGCAGCAAGGACGGGCCAAACGAACCGATTTCGCCCTGCAGTGTCGGGCGGAGGTCGGCGCATCCCTCGGTGTTCAGTTCCATCCCGATCATGTAGCGCGTCGGCGTCTGCGTGATCGAGGAGATTCTCTCGAGAGAGAACCAGCAGATGCACGCCCCGACGAGTGCGAGCACGACGATGACGATGAAGGGATGACCTCCCCCCAGCACCAGGCGGGCCCAGTGCATGCGCGCGGTCGGGACCGTGTCTTGTTCCGCCATCGCCGGGTCTCCCGGACATCGTCAACGTCCGGCGAGTTTACTCGATAGGCGAAGGCTTCCCATGGCGCGCAAGTGCGCCCGCGTCTCACAATTTGGGTGATCGCCAGCGGGCGGGATTGGGTGTCGGACGCGGCAGCCCTTAAAATTACGCTCGATTCCAAGCTTGGGAGGACATGGGTGAACGTCCCGCACGCGGCCGCCCTCAAGGCCGACTTCGATCGCGACGGATTCGTGATCATTCGAGATTTCGCAACACCGGAAGAAGTCCGGGAGATCCGCTCGCGCGCGGAAGACGCGACCAGGGGCGTCGTCCGCAAGGGGCCGTTCAGCAACATCACCAAGGGCCTGGAGAGACGAGACAGCTATTTCGGAGAACTGCTTCACAATGGCGCCCACGTGCCCCTCGTCGAGGCGCTTCTCGGCAGGAAACCGGAACCCTCCACGGCCAGCCTGTTCACCAAGATGGACAACGGCCAGGAAGTACATCCGCATGCCGACGCGATCGACGGCGCCGTGATCTGGATCGCGCTGGACGAAACCGACCAGCGCAACGGCTGCCTGCAATTCCTCAAGGGGTCACACCGGCGCAGGAAGGAGTTCGCGCACCTGCGGGCCGACCAGCCAACGGACCTGTCCGATCATCCTGACCGGTTCGAAGCGGCCATGCGTCCCGGTGACCTCGCAATATTCAGGTCCTCGACGGTTCACTGGTCGGGGCCGAACGTCGACGGGTCGATCCGCCGGGGTTTCAACTGCTTCTACGTTGGCAATTCCTGGCACAAGGGTTTGAAAAAGGTCGCTTCGAAGAAAGCCGCTTCGAAAAACGCCGCGTGGAAGGACGCAGCGGCCGCAGGGAAAAAGAAACTCAAGGACCAGTAGCGCCGTCCACTCCGGCATCTCTGCCGGCACTTCGGATTTGCTGTGGCCTAACCCGGGCTAAGGTGCCAGGGGCCGGTCCGGATCCTCGATCCACTCGCTCCACGAACCCGGATAGAGCGCCGGCTCGGCCAGGCCCGCGTCGACCATGGCGAGGATGTTGTGGGTGGCGGTGACGCCGGAGCCGCAATAGCTCACGACATCGTGTCCGGCGAGGGCATCGAACCGCGTTGCGGCACGGCGGAAACGGCCCCCCGCGTCCAGGTTGTCCGCGCACGGATACGAAAGCGCGCCCGGAATGTGACCGGCGACCCGGTCGATGGGTTCCTCCTCTCCCCGGTAGCGCGCCTCCGCGCGGGCATCGATCAAGGTGAGCGCCGATCCGGCGGCGATGATCTCGCCGGCCTCGACCACGCGAGTCAGGGGCCGGCCCGGGCGAAATGCCGAGGGATTCATCGCGGGCACCTCGCGAGTCAGTTCTCCTCCCGCATCAAGGTAAGCGGCGAGTCCTCCATCCAGGACCGCGCACGACTCGACGCCGAGCCACCGCGCCAGCCACCAGAAACGGCACGCGAACTGCCCGCCCGCATCGTCGTAGGCCACCAGTTGGTCGCCGTGACGAATGCCCCACGCCGCGAATCGACCTGCCAGTTCGCCCCGCCCGGGCAGCGGATGGCGGCCGCGTTTCCCCGGCACTCCGGCCAGGTCCCGGTCGAGGTCCGCGTAGCGCGCGCCGGGGACATGGCCTTCGCGGTAGGCGGTCCGGCCGTAGTCGGGATCGCCGAGCGCGGCGCGGCAGTCCATGGCGATCCACCCCCGCGCCCCTCCCCGGGAAACGAGCGTCGCGCCGTCGATCAGGGTCGTGAACATGACGGGACTACTCTAGCAGCCTATAGAACGGCACGTGGTGCCGATCGGGGCGCAGGGTGCGGGATGGGTGGGCTGGGTACGACAGAGGGCATGGGCGGATGGCCGCACCGCCGAACGCTTTCTCGAGGCCCGCGCCGAATGTGCGCGCGTCGAACGATTCATCGTGCTGCTCTTCTCCGGACGTGACGAAGCCGCCTGTTCCCGGAGCCAGTACATTCGATTGGTTAAATACCATAAATATGGGAATATGGGTTCATGAAGACAACCATAGAGATTCCGGACATCACCTTCCGGAGAGTCAAGGCTTTCGCTGCCGCCCGCGGTATCACCATGCGGCGTTTCTTCACCGAAGCCGTTGAGCAGCAGCTTCACAGGGGCGCCGTCGGCGTCCGGGATGCAGAAGCTTCGCGCGGCCCCACTGTCGACGCCCCCGTGGAGCCGCCGTGGATGGCAGGGTTCGGCGGCCTTTCCTACCTGGGCGACGATCATCGGCTGGTCCTCGACGCCATCGAGGAGGAGTTTGAGAAGCTCACCCCCGACGACGTCCCGTGATTCTCGACACCAACGCGCTGTCAGCATGGGCCGAAGGACTGGACGCCGTGGAGGGTCCGCTTCGTTCCGCCAACCGACTCGTGGTGCCGAGCGTCGTTCTCGGCGAGTACTGGTTCGGCATTCGCCAATCGCGCCACAGGGTCCGCTACCAGGAGTGGCTACGCAGCTACCTGCCACTCGCCGAAATAGCCACCGTCACCTCCGCCACCGCTGACGTTTACGCCGACATCCGGCTACAACTCAGGCGCATTGGCAAACCCATACCGTCGAACGACGCCTGGGTGGCCGCCCTCGCCCGCCAGCACGCCCTTGCCGTGCTGAGCAACGACGCGCACTTCGACCTGGTCGACGGCGTCCACCGAATCGCTTTCTGACGAATCGGGCCCTGGCCGGGCGCTCCCCGAAGCGGTTGTTTCGTGCGAGACTGAAACCGGTCTGATCTGCGCGAGGTACCGACCGTGTCGCTGCTCACTGGCAAGGCGAGCGACTTCCTGAAGATCGGCGTGGCCGCGGCGGGCCGCGGCGACATGGACACGGTGCGCGCGGTCCTCGCGGAAAGGCCCGACTGGGTGACGAAAACCGGCTCCCACGGGCGCACGATGCTGTGGGAGGCGGCGTACCGCGGGCGCATCGCGATGGTCGACCACCTGCTCGATCACGGCGCGGACATCGACGCCTGTGGATGCCACTTCACCCCGCTCCTCGTGGACATCTCTCCGTATTGCGCGGCAAGGTTCAGGAAGCACCAAGAGGTCGCCGCCAGGCTGCTCGAGCGCGGCGCGCGCCTCGACGTGTACACGGCCGCTTACCTGGGAGACACCGGGCGGGTTGGCGAATACCTCGACCGCGAACCTGGACTCGCCACCGCCGAGAAACCGCAGAACGATCCCGGTCTCCGGGCCACGGCGCTGCACTACGCCGTCGCCGCAGGACACCTGGACATCGTCTCCCTGTTGCTCGCGCGGGGCGCGGATCCCCGGCCTTACGGCGACTTCCTCGTGCGCTTCTGCGCATGGCGCCGCCGGCCCGATATCCTTGAGCGTCTCCTTGACGCCGGCCTCGATCCGTCGATGTCCGCACCCCCGCGTTCCGGCGTCGCCGATCCGGAGATTCTCCGATTGCTGCAGGACCGGGGCGCCGACTGGAAACCAGACCGCGCCGAGGGAGGCTGGCCTCCCATCGTCTTCCAGTCTCGGGGTGACCGTGGTGGCAATGCCGGGCGGGTTCGCGCCCTCATCGACCAGGGCGCCGACGTCAACGTCCGCAACCACAGGGGCCAGACGGCGCTGCACTGCGCTGCGAAGGCAGGTTTCACAGACATCGTGGCACTCCTGCTGGCCCACGGAGCCGAAGTGGATGCCGCCGACGCAGCAGGCGAGACACCGCTCGCCACCGCCATTCGATCGACGGTCAGGAATCGCGAAGGCGTCCGCGAGTCGGTCCGCATGCTCATGGATGCGGGCGCCGACCCGGATCGGGAGGACAGGCGCGGACACTCGCCCCGACGCGTCGCGGAGCGCAAGAGGGACGCGGCCGCCTGGCTTGACGTATTGTCCTGCGCCGGACAGCCCCCCGTGCCCGATCATGGTCGACGCAGTGCGCGCGAACCGGGGTAGTATCCGCTGCGAACCAACTTCGACCGGCAGGTTCAAAGCTCCCAATAGTTGAGTGAACTGGATTCGCCATGGAAGAAATCGTCAAAACCGCGCCGAGTCGCCGCCAACGCAGACCATCCCGAGGCAATTTCTGGCTGCTCGCACTCTTGTGGTTGCCCCTGGGCGTCGTAGCCACCGCCGTGGTGCGGGGCTTCGGGTTGCCGCTGGAACCCCAGGCATGGCTGTCTCTCGCCGTTGTCGCGCCCTGCGGCCTGCCGCTTGCCTTCGCCTGGTCCTCGATCCATGGACTGGGTTATCCGCGCACGGCGGGGTCGGTGTGCGGAGTCCTCGCGCTCGCAACGGTGGTGCTGTCCCTGGTCGCGGGCCTGCTCGGGCCCATCGGAGTCGCCGCCTACGCCATAGTCCTGAGCGCCCCTGCGTGGATCCTCCATGCGATCTTGCGCGCCCGCCGTAACATGAATGTTCTATAGATTATTCAATGCGTTATAATTCTATCCCAGATTTATTCGACCAAATTCTTTGGTCGCTTTCGGATTCCAGGGAAATACGTCTCCGGCGATCGGGGTATTGCCGGCACTTCCTTACGCGTCAGCCGTCTCGATAGCTCGCCCGGCTGAAGGCTCTCGGAAAGGCGTAGCGGTAAGCAGCCATTGCGATGAACGTTCGGAGAATCGCCAGTGCGGGGACCATCGGCCCACTATTTTGTTGGGCAGCGGTGACGGCCAGCGCCCAGGACACAACCGGCATCTGCGAGCACACTCCCCAGGTTCGAGACGAGATCCTCGAACACTTCTCGGACCTGGATTGCGAAGACGTTTCGGACGAGGACCTGGCTTCGATCGAGATCCTGGAACTCTCGGGTAGCGGAATAGACGCGCTCAAGCCAGGCGACTTCGCTGGCCTGTCGGGTCTGAGAGAACTGAATCTCCCGCGAAATCAGTTGACTTCGCTGCCGGACGGTCTCTTCGACGGCCTCGCCAACCTGGAGCAGTTGTGGATCAACAGTAACGAACTGGCCTCGCTGCCGGCCGGCACGTTCGCTGGTCTGACCAATCTCAGGGCCCTGCTCATGGGAAGCAACCGGCTCACCGAAATCGAAGCGGGCCTGTTCGATGGCCTCACAGCACTTCAACGGCTCTTCTTCGGCGGCAATCGAATCACGCACTTGCGCAGCGACACCTTCGAAGGGCTTGCCAACCTGCAATGGCTCTACTTCGCCAACAACGACGTGGTCCGGCTGCCGGCCGGCCTATTCGATGGGTTGTCAAGGCTGCGGGGCCTGTATTTCTTCGACAACCGCCTGCAATCGCTGCCCGAGGGGATTTTCGACGGGCTCTCGAACCTCGAGATACTGAGCCTCCAGAACAATCGACTGACCCGGCTGCCGGATAATCCGTTCGGCGGACTAACCAGCCTCGAGCAACTGAGAATCTATGGGAACCGGCTCGCCAGGCTGCCTGAGGCCGCTTTCGATGACACCGTCCGCCTGCGGACCCTGCTACTGCAGGAAAACCATCTGGTGCGTCTGCCCAGCGGCGTTTTCTCCGGCTTGACCGAACTGGCCACCCTGCATCTTCACGACAACCGGCTGACCGCGCTGCCCGACGGAATATTCGCCGGCCTGGCTGGCCTCGTGGAGCTCGAATGTCACGGCAACCGGCTGGCCTCCCTCCCCGACGGCGTATTCGATGGCCTGTCCGTTCTCGAGACACTGCATTTTCACGATAACCGTCTTACCTCGCTGCCGGACGGCGCGTTCAGCGACCTGGCCAGCGTTCAGGAACTGCACTTTTACCAGAACCGGCTGAAGGCGCTGCCCGGCGGGGCATTCAAAGGACTGTCCAACCTCGTCGAACTGGATCTCCACGCCAACGAGATCAGCGAGATTCCCGATCGCGGCCTCGCCGGCCTGTCCCAACTGTCGAGGCTCTATTTCAACGACAACGAACTGGCCGCATTGCCACCCCGCGCTTTCGAGGGGCTGTCGAGCCTGGAGGTGCTGGATTTTGCGGACAACCAGCTGGCGAGGCTGCCGAGAGGGGTTTTCGACGGACTTCCCGCGCTGCGAACGCTGCGTTTCCAGGGCAACCGGTTGAACGCACTTCCGGATGGCATGTTCATCGGTCTGAACCAGATGCGATGGGTGTGGTTGCACGACAATCCCGGCGCGCCATTTCCGCTCGACGCGGGTCTGGCAAACCGGGGTGTCCCGGTCTCCGAAGGGCTCCGCATCGCCCGCGTCGCCGCCGAGACGCTGACGGGCGCACCCTTCGACATGCGCGTGGCGTTGTCCGTCACTGGCGGTGTCGCAGACCGTTCGACGCTGGTCATCCGGGTGGGAGCCTTGACCAGCCATGAGGTCGCCGTCATCACCCGAACCGACCAGGAACCCGTGTGGGTCAGCCTGGAACCGGCACCTCTTCCAAGCCGTCAATGCGGGGCGGAATCCTGTTACCGGGGACTCATCGGGACTGTCCGGGAGCCGCTTCGCCTGTTCGACACCAAACCCATGGTTGCCGAGCAGATCGCGAACCAGGAAGTCGGCCTGGACGGCGACGCCGTCGCGCTGGACCTGGCGCGGTATTTCTCTGACATCGACAGCCCTTCCCTCACCTATGCCGCGACGTCGAGCGACCCCTCGATCGCGACCGTGACCGTGGCGGGCAGCACGCTCACCGTCAGCTCCGTCGGACAGATCGAGGGAAGTGCGACGATCACGGTAACTGCAACGGACAGTGACGGCTCCAGCGCGATGCTGGAGTTCACCATCGAGACGCACACCGAAATCGCGACGAGCCAATGGCCTAGCTGGCGCCTGGCAGCCATCCTGCTGGCGCGGGAAGCGGCGGACGCAGGCGCCGAGCCATCGCCGTCGACGAGCGGGTCAGCCGCCGAGATCCCGTAGCAGCATCGTCACCACCGCGACCGGGTTTGCGGTGTTGCGCCCTGTGGCTGGAAACGTGTCCGGGGCTGAAGGCTCGTTATCGGCGAGACTCGAACCGCGCCATCATGTAGTTGCCGTCGAGGAGACCCTGCCGATGCCCGATCGAGAATTCGCCAACGAACCTCGGCTGGACTCCCAGCGCCTCGTAGCGCAACCCCGCGGCGAGACGACTTCCCTGACCCGACTTCTCGGCCGTCACAAAGGGCTGCGCCAGTCCCCGCGGGGCCCGGAAGCCGTAGCCGACGGACACCTCGCCGCGCGCGGCCTGTGGCGCAACTCGCTGTTCCGGCGACAGTCGCTCGATTTCCCCCGCCCCAGGCATGGTGCCCTGCGCGCCCCGCCGCAGTGTCATTGACGCCTGCAGCCCCGTGCCGTCCGCCCGCGGCAGATATGCGGCCGCCACGTTCGCGCCGGCTTCCCGGTAGTCGTCATCCGTGTGCGCTGCGACCGCATGGACCGCGGCGTCAATCCGCAGGCGCACCTGCGGCGCGAGCAACCGTGCGCCCGCCGCGACCTCGGCCCCGGAGCCCTCGACGCCGTCGCCCCAGTCGCTCCGCGCGAACGCCCGGACCCAACCCACGATCCCGGTGCCCGTGGCGCACACCCCGCTCACTTCCAGCCCGACACGTGCGCGCCCCACGGAGACTTCATGGTCTCCCGCTGGCCCGGCGGACGCTTCGGTCTTCGCGCTGAGCAAGCCCACGTCCTCCACCATCGAGACCTCCAGCCGATCGCTGCCGCGAATCAGGTGCCGCCCGCCCAGCGCCCCCATCCGCATGGACAGGTCCGCCGAGGTTCGGTGGCCCGTGTCGCAACGTTCCACGACGGCCTCACCGTTACCCACACCGACAGTTCCCCAGACCCAGCCGCGACCCACTCGCCGCCCGAGGTAGGGGTGGGCGCTCGTCAGCTCCGTCTCCAGCATGCCTTCGCCCTCCCCGCCTGTGCCGCAGGCGTCCACGGAACGCATGAACCCGTATTCCAGATCCGTGCGCGCGAGGTTCGCCGCGGCGCCGACCAGCCATTCGCCGACACGCGCATCCAGGCCCACCTGCAGCGCGGAGAGAGATCCATCCCGGATCGCCTCCCCGTTATCGAAACGCCGCGTGCTGCGTCGCCCCCACAGCGACCAGCTATCGAGTCCCGATCCGGGGCTCGCGGAAAACGTCAGCGAACCGGAGGCCGCGGGAATGTCATCGAAGAGGGTTGCAGACCACGGCTCCGAGGCGGCACGCGTTCCGATGGCACCCGGACTCGAACCCCAACCGGGAGCGAAAGCGTTCGTCGTATCCGCAGTTCCAATCGCGCCGGAGCCACCGGGGACGTTCGATCCGCGGCCGGCCGCGGCGGGTGCCGCGAAGCGGTCGGTGATCGCATCCATCACGTCCGCCATGATCGCACCGCCGGTGACGGCCAGGCCTCGCCCGATCGCGGCCAGCTCTGCCGGATCGGCCACCACGGTGATCGTCAACGCGAAACTCGCCTGGCTGCCCATGTTGGATGCCGTCACCGTCACCGACGTCATGCCCTCGGTGACCGGCGTCAGGATGAGCGTCGCATCTTCCAGGCTCGCCGTCGCGACGCCGGGATCCGGCTCGGTCGCCGCATATCCCAGCCCTCCGCCGGTGAAGTGCCGGGTCAGGTCGATACGGGCGGGCGCGCCACCCACGCAGAGTACCGGGTTGTCCGGAATAACCGAAACGGCCGCGGGCTCCTCGTCGTCATCGAGGATCATCCCGGTGGCTTCGCCGCCTGCGATGGCAGCGTTGACCGGGGACGACAACCGGACGAGAAAGGTCTCATCCGGCTCGTAGGTCACGTCATCCACGATTTCCACGGACACGGTCGCGCTCGACTCACCCGGCGCGAAGTCAAGCGTTCCGGAGGCCGCCGCGTAATCCGAACCCGCCATTGCCGAAGCGTCCGCCGTGGCATAGTCCACGGTCACGGTTCGGGACGTCGAACCAGAAAGCGTGACCACGAATCCGAGCGTCTCCCCCTCGCTGGCCGAACCGCCATCGATCCGCAACTCCGGCAACGGATCGTCGTCCGTGATCGTCCCCTCGGCCTCCGTGGCCGCGAGTTCGGCGTTTACCGGATCCGTCAGCACCAATGCAAGCGTTTCGTCCGGCTCGTCGAGCGCATCGTCGATCAACGGCACAACGACCGTCTGCGTGGCACTGTCCGCCGTGAAGGTGAGCGTCCCCGAAACCGGCTCGTAGTCGGTGCCGGCAGTCGCCGTGCGATCCACCGTGGCGTAGTCCACCGTGGCCGGTGCGCTGGTCCGTATTCGGGTTCCTGTCACGACGAATTCAAGCCTGCCCTCGGCTTCCGTTGCGCTCGCCGCCGTGATCGTCAGCAACGGGTCATCGTCCCGAATGGTCCCGCGCGCGGTGGAAACCGACAGGCCCGCGTTCCTGGCATTGCTCAATACCAGTTCGAACCACTTGTCCGGCTCGTGATTGGCATCGTCAACGAGGTTTACCTCCACCGTCTGCATGACCTCGCCCGGCTCGAACGTCAGCGTCCCGGAGGCGGGCATGTAGTCGGCACCCGCCGCTGCCGTGCCGTCGGTCGCCGCAAAGTCCACACTGACTGTCTTGCCACTCTGACCGCTCAGCGAAACCTCGAAGGACAGGATGCCCGCGTCCTCCGAGGCCTCCTCTCCCCGCAAGGAGATGCTGACCTCGGGGTCGTCGTCTTCGATGGGAACTACGACGTAATCGAACTCCAGTTCGATCGACGCCTCCGTCGTAATCTCGATGGCGAACGACTCCTGGAACTCGTCAATCAGGTCATCGAGGGTCGCGAGGGTCACCGACGGAGACAGCAACTCGCCCGCCTCGATCGTGACCGTCTCATTGGCACTCCGGTAGTCCAGATCGGCGGTCGCCGAGATCGGGATCGTCCGGTACTGAAATTCGGTATCCGTTTCCGCCTCGACAGGCTCCCCCTCCTCGTTGACGTTCCGGATCACCAGGCGTTGCGAGTTCCCCTCGGCCACCGGAGAGACGCAAGCCACGATCGCCCCGGGCGGCGCTTCCTCCCACTCACACTGGGCGCTCGCGGACACGGCTGCCCTGCCCGCACGCAGATTGAATGCACCATCCCCCGCCACCATCGCGGACACGTAAAAGACATCCGGATCAACCTGTTGCTTCGATTCTTCCGCAACATGACCGGCGGCCGCGAACAGGGTCAGGATGTACGCGGTCGCTTTACCAAGGCCCAAGGTATCCACCGTTTGTGTGCGTGGCGACGTGAGACGCGCCGGGGCGGTTTCACTCCACGGTGACTGTACCAAAATCTCCAGGCATAAATCTGCATCCAGTTCGCGTGACCGGCGCCGGGACAAGCCCACCGCCCCGCCATCCGAACACCCAACCAACGCGGCCGGGGTTGCACTATGATACGCGGCCAACTGTCCGTGACGGCGAACCGCGATGCGCATCACGCTCCTGGTACAGGGCGCCCCCTACTCTTCCGACGCGCCGCGCTCGGCCCTGCGTTTCGCGAAGGCCGCCGTCGGCGCGGGACATGAGATACACCGCGCGTTTTTCTACAACGACGGCGTCTACATCGCGAACGCGCTGGCCACCCCGCCCCGGGACGAAACCGACGTGGCCGCGCAGTGGGTCGACTTCGCCACGAGCCACGACATCGACCTGACGGTATGCGTCGCGGCGTCGCTGCGCCGCGGCATCGTCGACGAGAACGAGGCGCAACAGTACGAACTTGCCGGCGCCAGCCTGCGCGACGGCTTCGAGATCGTTGGGCTCGGGCAGATGGTGGAGGGAATGCTCGAAGGCGATCGGACGGTGACCTTCAGTGCGTAGCGTTCTCTACCTGGTTCGCAAGCCCCCCGGGCCATTGGCGAACGAGATGATCGACATGATGCTCGTCTCCGGCGTCTTCGAACAGCCCGCGCGCGTCCTGTTCCTCGACGACGGCGTCCGGCAACTCGCGTCGGGACAGGATGCTTCCCTGGTCGATCGAAAGGACACGGCCAAAGCCCTCGGCGCGCTTCCCGCCTACGAGGTCGATGAACTCTTCGCCCATGCGGAAAGTCTCGCCGCACGCGGGATCGACCCGGAAGACATGGCGGTCGACGCGAAGGTCGTCCAAGACGACGAAGTCGCCGCGCTGCTGCACGCGGCAGATGTCGTAGTGACGGACTGACATGTCCCTCGTGCACCTGGTCGGCCGGGCGAACGCGCTGCACTCGTGCCTGCGCTATGTCGGACCCGACGATGCCGTGCTGCTGTTCGCCGACGGCGTCTACGCCGCGGCTGATGCGGCGAACGCAACAGCCATGGTGTCCGCCATCAGGGACGACGCGACCGCCCGGGGCGTGCGTCTCGCGCCGCCCGTGCGATCGATCGGCTACGACGGTTTCGTGGAACTGGTGGTCGCCCACGACGCGAGCGTCACATGGACCTGACCAGTGTCGCGCTGGACCGGGACGGCTACCTCAGGGACCTGTCCCAGTGGTCGGAAGACCTGGCCCGGGAACTCGCAGACCGCGCGGACGTGACCCTGACGCCGGAGCACTGGCGCGTCATCCGGATGGTGCGCGCGTTCCACGAGGAGACGGGGGTGGCGCCCGCCATGCGCCCGCTGGTGAAACTCGCGCGCCTTCGCCTCGGGGAGGAATTCGGCTCGAGCATCGCGTTGCTGCGTTTGTTTCCCGGCAACCCGGCCAAGCTCATCGCCAGGATCGGCGGCCTGCCTCGGCCAACCAACTGCGACGTGTAGCGCGCGTTCGCAGCGAATTCGGTAGCGTCGAGGTGACCCGCAATTGCATTTTCTTGCGTTAGTAGAACCTGATCAGGGACCGGCCCGCTCTGATCGTGGGGAATTGCCGGTCGGTGACGACTTGGAATTCCAAGATGTCATACCGAAACATCCGCCAAAAGAGCGGACTCTCAAATACGATTGAATACGCTATCCGGAGCGGCCGAGTTCCTCGCGCAGGTCGACCACGCGGCCGATGATCGTCGTCGTAGGCCCAGGTAGTCGCGCTTCTTCCACCGCTTTCGCGAGGGCTGCCAGGGGTGCTGCCACGACCGCCTGGTCTTCCATTGTCCCCCTTGAGATCGTCGCCGACGGGGTTTCCGGGTCCATGCCGTGATCGATGAGCCGCGCCGAGAGTTGCCGCAACCCCGCGAGCCCCATGTAGACGACCAGCGTCTGGTCCGGCTTCGCGAGCTCCGGCCAGTCGAGGTTGACCACGTCGTCCCTGAGGTGGCCCGTGACGAAACGCACGGACTGCGCCCAGTCGCGATGGGTGAGCGGTATGCCCGCATATGCCGCGCAGCCGAGGGCCGCGGTGATGCCGGGAATGACCTCGAACTCGACGCCATGCCGGCGCAATGTCTCGATCTCCTCGCCGCCCCGGCCGAAGATGAAAGGATCGCCGCCCTTGAGGCGCGCCACCCGGAGGCCCTGTTGCGCGTCAGCGAGCAACCGCGCGTTGATGTCCGCCTGCCGCGTCCCGGCGAAGGCACGCCGCTTGCCGACGTAGACGCGTTTCGCGTCGCGGCGGCAGAGCTCCAGCACCGCCGCCGAGACGAGGTTGTCGTAGTAGACGACGTCCGCACGCTGCAGCGTGCGCAGGGCCTTGAGAGTGAGGAGGTCCGGATCGCCCGGGCCCGCCCCCACCAGGGACACGAACCCTTCCGGCGCACCGCCCGCCGCGAGCCGCTCCAGTTCCGCATCCGCTGCCCGTTCATCACCGCCCGCGATACGCGCCGGGATATTGCCGTCCAGCACGTCGTCCCACAGGCGGCGCCGCGCATCGATATCCGGGACCGACTCCCGGACGAGCGCGCGTCTTTGCCGGAGAAACTCGGCCAGTCGTCCGGTGGCCGCAGGCAGAAGGGTTTCGATCTGTTCCCGGATGCGCCGCGCGAGCGTGGGAGAGGCGCCGCCGGTCGAGACCGCGACCGTCACGGGACCGCGGTCCACGATGCTCGGAAAGATCGCCGTGCTGAGCGCCGCGTCGTCCACCGTGTTGATCAGCACCCGGCGTTCCCGGCAGGCGGCGAATGCCGCGCGATTGACCCCGGCATCGTCCGTCGCGGCGATCACGAGCAGCCGGCCGCGGACATCGGACGGCCCGAATTCGCGCCGGACGACTTCCAGGCCGTGGCGCTCGGCAAGTTCAGCGGCCGTGTCGCCGATCACCGGCGCGACCACCGTTACCCGGGCGCCGACATCGACGAGCGAGGTGATCTTTCGCGCCGCCACGTCGCCGCCGCCGATGACGAGGCACGGCTGGTCCGAGAGATCCAGGAACAGCGGCAGCCGGTTCACGGCTGGTCGAACCGCAGCCTCGTATCCCCCGCCATGTACGGTTGCAGTGCCTCCGGCACGCGCACGCTGCCGTCGGCCTGCTGGTAGTTCTCCAGCACGGCGATGAGGGTTCGTCCCACCGCCAGGCCGGAGCCGTTCAGCGTATGCACGAACGCCGTCCCCTCGCCCGCGCGGTAGCGCGCCATCATGCGGCGCGCCTGGAAATCGAGGTAGTTGCTGCAGGAGGAGATTTCCCGGTACCGGTCCTGCCCGGGTAGCCAGACTTCGAGGTCGATGGTCTTGGCGGCGGCAAAGCCGAGGTCACCGCCGCAGAGGATCACGGCACGGTAGGGAAGTTCGAGGCGCTTCAGGACCATCTCCGCGTGGGAGGTGAGCGTTTCATGGGCATCCCATGACTGCCCCGGCGCGACGACCTGCACCAGCTCCACCTTGTCGAACTGGTGCAGGCGGATCATGCCCCGGGTGTCCTTGCCGTAAGACCCGGCCTCGCGGCGAAAGCACGGCGTGTGGGCGACGTAGCGCAGCGGCAGCGCGTCCGCCGGCAGTATCGTGTCGCGGATCACGTTGGTGACCGGCACCTCGGCGGTGGGGATCAGGTAGTAGTTCTCCTCGCCCCGAATGCCGAACTGTTCCATCTCGAACTTCGGCAGTTGGCCGGTGCCCGTCAGGGCGTCGGCGTTGACGATATACGGAACGTAGATCTCCTCGTAGCCGTGCTCCCGCGTATGCATGTCCAGCATGAAGGCCGCCAGCGCCCGGTGCAGCCGGGCGAGGTCACCGTACAGGATGGAGAACCGCGCCCCGGTGATCCGCGCCGCCGCGGCAAAGTCCAGCGCCCCACCGGCGAGGACGACGTGGTCCCGCGGCTCGAAGTCGAACGCGGGCCGCTCGCCCCAGGAGCGGATCTCGACGTTGTCTTCCTCGTCGTCACCCGGCGGCACGGACGCGTCGGGCAGGTTCGGGATGCCTTCGAGAAAGCTGTCCAGTTCCCCGCGCAGCGTCTCGAATCGCCCGCTCGCCTCGTCGAGGCGGCGTCCGAGATCACCCACCTCGGCGATGCGCGGGGCGATGTCCTCGCCCCGCGCCTTGGCCGCGCCGATGGCCCTCGACCGCTCGTTGCGCTCCGCCTGCAGGGTTTCGGTTTCCTCCTGCAGGGACTTGCGCTCGACCTCGAGCGCACCGAAGCGTTCCAGGTCGAAGTCGAACCCACGTATCTTGAGGGCGTCACGCACTTCGGCCGCGTGGCGCCGCAGGTAATTGCGATCCAGCATTATTCTTCGCTTGACCCGCCCGTTTCCGAGGTCGTTCCCGTGTCTGAAGCCGAACGGGCCGTACTCGATTGATCCTGATCGCGTAGTGTAGCCAATCTGTCGGCAATCCTGCCTTCGATGCCGCGCATGCTCGGCCGATAGAAACGCACGTCCTCCATCTCGTCCGGCAGATAACGCTCGCCGGCAGCGTACGCGTCGGGCTCGTTGTGGGCATACCGGTATCCCTTGCCGTGGCCAAGCTCGGATGCGAGCCGCGTCGGCGCGTTGCGGAACCGCGCCGGCACCGGGTAGCTCGGATGCGTCGCAACGAACTCCCGCGCCGCGTTAAAGGCCGTCTCCACGGCGTTGCTCTTCGGCAGGCAGGCGAGGTAGACGACAGCCTGCGCCAGCGCCAGTTCGCCCTCCGGCGACCCCAGCCGGTGATAGGCGTCCCAGGCGGCGAGCGCCAGCTGCAGCGCGCGCGGGTCCGCCGTGCCGATGTCCTCGGTCGCCATGCGGACCACGCGCCGGGCGACGTAAAGCGGATCGCAGCCGCCGTCGAGCATGCGCGCGAGCCAGTACAGCGCCGCGTCCGGGGAACTCCCGCGCACCGCCTTGTGCAGGGCGGAGATCTGGTCGTAGAACGCATCGCCGCGCTTGTCGAATCCGCGGTAGCTCTGCCCTCCCGCGAACTCCACGTGCTCCGCGGTAATCGTGCCATCGCCCAGTTGCGCGGCGATCTCGAGGGTGTTGAGGACCCGGCGGGCATCGCCGTCGGCGTTCGCCACGAGACTCCGGAACGCGTCCGGCTCGATCTCGATACCCTCGAACTCGCGGTCCAGCGCGCGGCGCGCAAGGGTTTCGAGATCTTCGGTCGAGAGCGGCCTCAGGACGTAGACGCGGGTGCGCGAAAGCAGCGCGGAGTTCACCTCGAACGACGGGTTCTCCGTGGTTGCGCCGATGAACACGATGGTTCCCTGCTCCACGTGCGGCAGGAACGCGTCCTGCTGCGCCTTGTTGAAGCGGTGGACCTCGTCGATGAAAAGCACGGTGGGCGTGTCCGGGTGCGCCCTCGCATCGGCGATGGCCGCGCGCACATCCCTGACGCCCGCGAGCACCGCCGACAGGCTGATCCAGCGGGCACCCGCCGCGTCCGCCAGGATCCGGGCCAATGTCGTCTTGCCCGTTCCGGGCGGCCCCCACAGGATCATGGACGCGACGCGGCGCGAGGCCGCAAGGCGCGCCAGCGGCCGGCCGGGACCGAGCAGGTGCGACTGGCCGACGAACCCGTCGAGACTCGTCGGGCGCATGCGCGCCGCGAGGGGGGCGTCAGCGAGCGGTACTTCGGACCGGGACATCGCCAATCACATCGGCATCGTCGGGAACCTGGAAATCGAAAATGCCGGGCGCGGCCTCCGGTTGAAGGGTCGGGCTGCGGAACGCCACGCGCGTCTCCTGGTCGAGATGGTCGACGATCACGATGCCGACCAGGAGCGCGCCGGGCATCCCGGCGGCTTCCGGTTCCGGATCGTCAAGCCGCGGCGCGAACTCGAGGCGAATCCGGCGGTACAGCGCTTCCTCGTCACGCGGCTGCAGCGCGAATGCCGTCTCGTCCTCTTTCACGACGGTGAACATCGACTCCAGGGCGTCCATCGACCCGATGAGCAGGCGCGCGGGCGTCCCTTCGAGGGTCTCGTCGAGCGGCTGCACGGTGACCTGCGCCAGGTCGGCGTCGTACACGTAGACCGTCGTGCCATCGGTCACGACGAGTTGGCTGTATGGCTCGACCACCTCCCAGCGGAAACGTCCCGGCCGCTCGAGGCGCATCGTCCCGCTCGTGGTCTGCACCGCCCGCCCGCGCCCATCGAACACCACCTGCTCGAATTCGGCCGCATAGGCCTGCATGGGTGCGAGCAACTCCCGCAACGCGGCAGCATCAGGGTTCGGCGTAGCGGCAGCGGCGGCAGCCGCGACGATTGCGGAGAGTGCGACAGGGAACACGCGTCAGCGCGTCTCGCGATTGTCCGGTACGAGGACCTGGCGGCTGCCGTTCGTATCCATCGAGCTCACGACCCCCGCCGCCTCCATCGTCTCGATCAGCCGCGCGGCGCGGTTGTAGCCGATCCGGAGCTTCCGCTGCACGGCCGAGATGGAAGCCCGGCGGGTCTCGATCACCTGGGCGACCGCCTCATCGTAGAGTTCGTCCTCCTGCTCGGGATCGCTGTCGCCCACGATGGAGGGCGCGCCGGAAGCGGTGGTGTCCAGTACCTCGGTCCGGTAATCCGGTTCGCCGCGTTGCTTCCAGTCACGGACGACGGAGTGCACTTCCTCGTCCGAGACGAACGCGCCGTGCACGCGCACCGGAATGCTCGTTCCCGGCGGCAGGAACAGCATGTCGCCGTAACCCAGCAACTGCTCGGCGCCACCCTGGTCGAGGATGGTGCGCGAGTCGGCGCCACTCGCCACCTGGTAACTCATGCGCGCCGGGATGTTCGCCTTGATGAGCCCCGTGATGACATCCACCGAGGGCCGTTGCGTGGCGAGAACCAGGTGGATTCCCGCAGCTCTCGCCTTCTGCGCCACGCGGGCGATGAGCTGGTCAACCTTCTTGCCGACGATCATCATCAGGTCGGCGAACTCGTCGATGACGACCACGACCACCGGCTCCTTCGCAAGCGGCGGCGCCTCGATCTGGGAGTCCTCCGGCCAGAGCGGATCGGGGATGGGTCTTCCCGTCCGCTCGGCTTCCTCGATCCACCGGTTGTAGCCCTCGAGGCTTCGCACGCCGAGGGTCGACATCAGGCGGTAGCGGCGCTCCATTTCTCCGACGCACCAGTTGAGCGCCGTCGCCGCGTCCTTCATGTCCGTGACCACCGGCGTCAGCAGGTGCGGGATACCCTCGTACACCGAGAGTTCCAGCATCTTCGGGTCGACCAGGATCAGGCGCAGTTCCTCGGGCGTCGCCTTGTACAGCATGGAGAGCAGCATGGCGTTGACGCCCACGGACTTGCCGGATCCGGTGGTCCCGGCAATCAGCAGGTGCGGCATCCTGGCGATGTCCGCGACGACGGCGTCGCCGGAAATGTCCTTGCCGAGCGCCAGTGTCAGCGGTGAGTCGGCGCGCTGATAGACGTCGGACGCCAGCAGTTCGCGCAAACGCACGGTCTCGCGGTCCTGGTTCGGAATCTCGATTCCGACCACGGTCTTGCCCGGAATGACCTCGACGATCCGCACGCTGATGACGGCGAGCGACCGCGCGAGGTCCTTGGCCAGCGCCGTGATCCGGCTCACTTTCACGCCAGCGGCGGGCTGGACTTCGAATCGCGTGACCACGGGGCCCGGCTGAACCGACTCCACGGTCGCCTCGATGCCGAAATCGGCGAGCTTGTCTTCGAGCAGGCGCGACATGTCCTCGATGGTCCGCGCGGAGAAACCCCCGCTCCCGGCCGCTTCTTCGCTGTCCAGGAGATCGAGGTCAGGCATCTCCGACGCAACCTTCGGTGTCTCGGTTTCGGCGCCGGCACCATCGTTCGCCGGCGGACTCGTCACATCCGCTTTCGCCGCGGTCTCTTTCCTCGCCCGGCTGGGGGTGATGCGAGGCGATCGCTTCGCGCGTGGCTTCCTCGCCGATGCACCACGGCGGGGCTCCGGCTCCGGATCCATCGCCTTCCTCCACAACGACTGGATCATTCCCGCTGCGGCGTAGACGCCGCCTACCACCATGCGACTCACCTTGTGCACGCCCTTGCCGGTGACTTCAGCAACGACGACCCACGAATAGCCGATAGCCGCCTGCGCGCCGATCAGCAACGCCGCCACCGCGATCAGGGTGAGGCCCACCCAACCCAGTCCGGGCAACGCCACCGACGCGAGCCCGTCGCCGATCAGCCCGCCCGTGCCGCCTGGCAGGTCCTCCGTCGGCGCGGCATGCAGGCGCGCGAGGACACAGGCCGCCACGACCACCCCAGCCCAACCGCAGAACCGGATGCTGAACAGCGGCAACGACCACGTCTCCTGCGCGGGACGCAGCACCTTTATCCCCGCGATCGCGAGCGCCAGCGGCAACAGGTAGGAGATGCGGCCGAACAGGAGCAGGATGATGTCAGCGGCGAAAGCCCCACTCCTGCCGACGAGATTGGATACCCCCAGATCCGTGCCGGAGAAGCTCCAGCCCGGGTCGTCCGGCGAATAGGACACGATGGCGAGGAAGATGTAGACGGCGAGCGCCAGCAGTAGAACGAGCGCGATTTCCCGTAGTGGCAGCGCGGTGATGCGAGACTCCGCCAAATCAATCCTCGCCGTGGCGCAAAGCGCTATTTTACTCCTTCCGGGCGCCTCTTTGGGATTCGCTGTCGTGCCCCGCGGCACACAGGCTCATAGCCGCGACCAGACCCCGTTGGCGCATTGATACCTTGCCGGACCGATCACGATGACTCCCGCATCGAGACGCACCGGCGTATCCAGCGATGCCTCCACCGAGAAGCGCGAAGGACAGGACGGCTCGCCATCCCAGGAGAGGTCCGCGCGGAGCAGGCCGGCGGCGAGGCAGACCTCGAGCCGATCCTGCCGGCCTGGCCCGCCCAACGGGCCGACCAGCGACAGGGAGCGCTCGCAGTCGCCTTCGGCCGCCGGGTCGGGGCCTGCCTCGCTTGCGGACGGGCGTTCCGTTGGCGGCACATCGAGCTCGACGTTCGTCAGTACCGCTGCGAGGACCAGCGCCACGATGATCGTGAAGACGCCAGCCGCGACCAGTGAACCGGCCCATCGGCGCGTCGCGCGGCGTGCGGCCTTGAGGACCCTCGCGTCCAGCTCCGCAGGCGGCGTCTCGTCCGAACGATAGGTCTTGTCGAACCAGTCTTCAGACATAGTCCCGCATCCCCCGCCTCAGTTTCGCCATGGCGTAGCGCAGGCGGCTCTTCACGCCCTCCTCCGTGATACCTGTGACCTGCGCGATTTCCCTGATTGTCAGACCCGATTCCCTGTGCATGATCAATGCTTCCCGCTGAACGTTAGGCAGGGCGGCGATCAGCGAGTTCAGCCGTTCCGTCGCTTCAAGCGCGACGGCGTCCCGTTCCGGCGACTGATCGACGACCGCCTCGACCTCGGCAGCGGTTTCTCTCGGTTGGCGGCGAAACTGGTCGATCAGCACGTTGTGCGCAATGGTGAAGAGGTAGGCCCGGAAGTTGCCCCTGCCCTGGTATTCCCGGCGTCTCGCCACCACGCGCGACCAGGTTTCCTGGTGGCCGTCCGCGGCGTTCGCCGGATCCGTGGCCCGCAGGAAGTAACGGTACACCGCGTCCTTGTGCCGGGCATACAACCTCTCGAACGCCGCGTAGTCGCCCGACGCGAAGCGACCCATCAGGTAGTCGTCCGAGAATTCAGGCAATGCCGGGCGCCCCGTCGCTCGCAGTCACGTGAAGGTAACCCCTTTTTCAGCCTTCCGTCCGTTCCAATCAACGCCCCAAGACGCAATGAGGGGTTACCGCGGTCTGCCCGCGCCTTTCGTTCAATGGCACCTGACCCCGTTTTCGGCGCGGGCGCGTTTCAATCGACGAGACAGTCGCGAACCAGGAGCAATCGTGAACAACCAGACTTCGACCATTGGGGAATCACCGGCGACCGCCACCGCGTGGTGCCAGGATGCAATTGCGATGCGATATGCGATCAGCATCGCCGCGGGCCTCGCGACTACCCTGCTGCTCTTCTTCCTCATGCAGGCGCTGATCAAGAGCGACACGAACCCGTTCACCGACCCCGGGAAGGGCCAGGTCGTCGAGTTCGCGCGCCTGCAGGAGGAGGTCGAGATTCCGGAGTCTCGGCCCCGACCGAAGCCGCCTCCGCCGCCCGACGAGATACCGCCGGATCGACCCAGACCCGAATTCATCCCGGATGGGGAGCACGGAATCGAGCTAATCCCCCCGCCAAAGAGGCGAGGAATACGTGGTCTTGTCGGTCCTGTCTTCAAGGCTGACGGAGAATACCTGCCAATCGTCAAGGTTGAGCCCGTCTACCCCCGGCGCGCCCAACAGAGAGGCATCGAGGGTTACGTCCTGCTGGAGTTTACGGTCACGACTTCGGGCGCCGTGCGCGATCCGGTGGTGGTCGAGGCGAAGCCTCCGGGGATCTTCGACCGGTCGGCGATTCAGGCAGCCCTCAAGTTCAAGTACAGGCCGAAGGTTGCCAACGGAGAGCCGATGGAGGTGTCGGGAGTCCGCAACCTGATAAAGTTCGAGATCGAGGAAGGGTGAGGCCTCTTTTCGGGCCCACCTTGCCGCACCACAGCCGACTGCCATAGGGTGACGCCCTACTCACAGGTCTCCGCGATAAGGTCGCGAGGTTCCGGACATGGCCAGACGCCGCCAGCGAGACCCGCGTAGCGACGAAACGTTGGTGCAAGTCTGCAACCAGGGCAATCCGCGTGCTGCCCGGGCCGCGTTCGAGGCCCTCTACGTCCGCCACAAGGACTACGTGCTCCGGGTCGCGCTGCGCTTCACGCCGAACATCGATCTCGCGCTCGACGCCCTGCAGGATACCTTCGTCCAACTGCTGCGCCGGTTTCCGCCCACGGGTGACGGCATCACGCTGACCGCGAAGCTGACGACGCTGCTCTACCCCATCGCGAGGAACGCGACGATCACCGCCCTGCGCCGGGCAGGCAGGTTCCCGGTCGCCCACGACATTGCTCCCGATGAGCTTCCCGCGCGGCCCGAACGGGAGGACGACGACATCGGGGGGTTGCTCGCATCACTGCCGTCCGGCCAGAGAGAGGCGATCACCCTGCGTTTCGTGGACGGCATGTCGATGCGGGAGATCGCGGAAGCACTCGGCATACCGGAAGGCACGGTGAAATCCCGGCTTCATCACGGCATCGCCAGGCTCAGGGCTTCACCGGCGCTAAAGGACTTTTTCGACTGATTGAACCTTTCGGCCGTCCCGCGCGTTACATGGGCAGGAAACGATCAACATGACCGCCGAGACCGAACAAGACGAGCAACTACCGAGCGCCCTGGTCGAGGAACTGAAGCATATCGACCAGGCGCCCGCCGTGATTACGGCCCGTGTCGACCGCAGCGTTTCGAGCATGGCGCGCGCCCATTTCTCGTCCCGCCCGGTCCAACGGTGGCGCCAGCCCGTGTGGGGCGCGGCCGCGGCATGCGTGTTTCTCGCCGTGCTGTTCACCACGAACCGCCTTGAGGACGAGGCCGCCACGCCCGCCTATGCCGACGTGGATGGTTCCGGCGCGATCGACATCGCGGATGTCCTGGCCCTTGCGCGCACCGGGCAAGGCATCGACCAGGACGACCTCGATGCCTTCGCTTTTCGGCTGGTATCGCTCAACGGAAACGGTGCGCCATGAAGAGGCTTTTCCTGACCCTGACGTTGCTTGCCGTGTTGCCCGGCGTCGCGTGGGCGGAGGGCGCACGAAACACCCGGTTCGTCCCGCTGGAAATCCAGCTCGATAGCCTCGAACCCGTCGCCGCGTGGCAGTTCGAACTGAAGGACCGCGCGGCCGCCGCGAAGGTGGTTGGTATCGAGAACGGCGGTCACCCCGCGTTTCGCCGGGCGCCGTACTACGACCGCGCGGCCATCGCCCAGGGCGAGACCTCGAGAATCGTGGTCGCGGACTATTCCCTGGCCGATACGGACCAGTTGCCCGTCGGCCGCTTTCGTCTCGCCACGCTGCACGTGATGGTGCGGGGCGAACCCGATTTCGAGTTGCGCCTGATCACGGCGACGACGCCGGAAGGAGACGCCATCGACGCATCCATTTCCCTGGCAGAACCCAACCCAGACCCCCAAGAGAGATCACCATGAACAGACAGATCCGGTTAGCACTCTCCGCGACAGCCACCCTGATCGGCGTTGCGTGGTTGGCATCGTGCGCGTCCACGACGGAGCCGGAGCCGGTCCAGTCACCGCCAGCGGCGGCCGAACCCGTCGACAGTGTCGAGTTCCCGCGCTCAACGCAACCCGCCGTAGCGTCAGAGGAGATCTGGGTCATCGCAAGACCCACGTCGGGAGACGGTCTCGCGCACAAAACTGACGTCGTGGAAATCCCCGTGTCGGCCACCTTCCGGGATACCAAGCTATATGACCTCCCCGCCAATGCCGTTTCCTCCCCAGAGGACAACCGGGCCGCCGGGCCCGTTTCCAAGCAGACGGTGACGAACGTCCGGTCCAGGGCAGACGACGTCGACGCCCTTCCCGAATCCGGGGCGATGGTGGCGAACGTTGCCTCCGAAGCGGAAGATGGCAGTACGCACCGGGTGCCGCTGCCCCTGCAACACACGGCGGTCGACGCCGCCGTCGCCGGCCACATCGGCACGGTCAACGTCAAGCAGCAGTTCGCCAACCCGTTCGACACCAGGATCGAGGCGATCTACCTCTTTCCGCTGCCCGAAAAGGCCGCGGTCACCGAGTTCCTGATGGTCATCGGCGAGCGCACCATCCGCGGAATCCTGCGCGAAAAGGAAGAAGCCGAGGCGATCTACCACGAGGCGCGGGCGCAAGGGTACAGGGCGAGCCTGCTGGTCCAGCGGCGGCCCAACATCTTCGAACAGAAAGTCGCCAACATCGAACCCGGCAACGCCATCGATGTCGATATCACCTACTTCCATACGCTGGCCTACAAGGACGGCTGGTATTCCTTCGTGTTCCCCACCGTGGTCGGTCCCCGCTTCAACCCGCCCGGCCGCGCCGACCCCATTCCGGCAATGCCGCGCGGCGGCAACTCCCAGGCGGCCGGCGCAACCGGCGTGGAATACCTCAAACCCACGGAACGCTCCGGCCATGACCTCGCCATCACCGTGCAGATCGATGCGGGCGTCGCGATCGAAGAACTCAAGTCGACGCACGAGATCGATATCGAACGCGACGGTGCTGCATCCGCCACCGTCCAGCTGGCGCGGCGCAAGACGGTTCCGAACCGCGATTTCGTGCTCGACTTCCGCGTCGCGAGCGAGGACGTCAAGTCGAATCTCATGACTCACCGCGACCCCGAAACGGGCGAGGGGTTCTTTTCGCTCATGGTGATCCCGCCGATCGACACCGAGGTCGTCGCCCGCCGGCCGATGGAGATGGTGTTCGTGATCGACTGCTCCGGCTCGATGTCAGGCTGGCCCCTGCAGCAGGCCAAGGAAGCCATCAGGACGGCGCTCGGGCGGCTCAATCCAGACGATACGTTCCAGATCATCCGGTTCTCGGACGACGCGTCTCAGTTCGGCGCCGCGCCGGTACCCGCCACCGAGGCCAACCTGGCTGCCGCGCGCCGGTATCTCGACAACCTTGCAGGTGGGGGCGGCACCTGGATGATCGAAGGGATCAGGGCGGCGCTCGACTTCCCCCACAGCCCGTCCCACTTCCGCTTCGTATCGTTCATGACCGATGGCTACATCGGCAACGAGGGCGAGATACTGGCCGAGGTCCACCGGCGTCTCGGCGCGTCCCGGATCTTCAGCTTCGGTGTCGGCACCTCCGTCAACCGCTACCTCCTGGAACGCATGGCGAAGGAGGGACGGGGCGTGGCCGCGTACCTGGGGCTTCACGACTCCGCGGAGGAAGTCATGGGGGCGTTCTTCGAGCGCGCAAGCCACGCAGCACTCACCGACATCGAGATCGACTGGGCCGGCATGACGGTTTCCGAGACCTTTCCGACCCGCGTCCCGGACCTGTTCGTCGGCAGGCCCCTCGTCGTCTCGGGGCGGTTCGATGGCGAACCGGGTTCCGTGACGATTTCGGGAACGGTCAACGATTCGCGCCGCTCGATCATGATCGATGCCGCGGACGAGGGCGCCGGGCCCTCAGTCGCCAGGGTCTGGGCGCGGTCGAACATCGCCGACCTGTCCGACCGGCAGGCGACCGCCGGAGATCCCCATGGGAAGCTTGGCGACGCCATCCTGCGCATCGCGTTGCGGCACCAGCTCGTATCAAACTACACCTCGTTCGTTGCCGTGGACTCCTCCGAACCCACCAAGGGTCAGTACGGCGTCACGGTGCACCAGGCGGTCCCGGTGCCGGACGGCGTGCGCTACGACACGACCGTCGAATAGGGGGAACTGTTCGCGCCAGCGCCGCCTTGCGGTGCCGGCGCCGCCCGCCGTAAGGTAGCGCGACCTCATCAAGGCGCGCCGGCAAGATGCTGAACTGGTCCTTCCCCTACGCCTCCAGGCGGGCGCCGGTGTTCGCGCGGAACGTCGTCGCCACGTCGCAGCCGCTGGCAGCCCAAGCGGGAGTCGATGCCATCCGGCGCGGCGGCAATGCCGTCGATGCGGCACTCGCCACGGCGATCACGCTGACGGTGGTCGAGCCCACCATGAACGGCCTCGGCAGCGACGCGTTCGCGATTGTCTGGGACGGCGAGACGCTGCATGGCGTCAACGGTTCCGGCCGGTCTCCCCGCGACTGGAACGCCGAGCGCTTCGATGGCCTGACGGAAATGCCGGTGCTTGGCTGGGACGCCGTCACGGTTCCGGGGGCCGTCGATGCCTGGTCGGCACTGTCCGAGCGCTTCGGCGCCCTGCCCTTCGAGGCGCTCTTCGATGCAGCAATCCACTATGCACGGGAAGGCTTCCAGGTCGGGCACGTCACGGCGCGGTCCTGGCGGGACGCCATCGAGATCTACCGCGGTTTCGACGGTTTCATGGACCATTTCGCCCCCGACGGGCGCGGGCCCGAACCCGGGGAACTGGTGCGGCGGCCCGAAATCGCGCGCTCGCTTGAGCAGATCGCAGATTCGCGGGGAGAAGCGTTCTACCGGGGCACGCTGGCGGAAGCCATCGTCGCCAACGCCACGGCCATGGGCGGGGCCATGTCCGTGGAGGACCTCGCCGCACACAAGACGGAGTGGGTGATGCCGGGCGCGCAGGCGTATCGAAACGTCACCCTGCACGAGATACCGCCCAACGGCCAGGGCTTGGCCGCGCAGATCGCGCTGGCGATCCTCGCACACCGGGACCTGGACGCCTTGCCGCCGAACGGCGTCGAGTCGGTGCACCTGCAGGTGGAGGCGATGAAGATCGCAATCCGGGCGGCGTTCGACCACTTCGCGGATCCCGAATCGATGGCCGTTGCACCCGAAGCGCTGCTCGACCCAGCGTCCATCGAACGCGTTGCCGGCACCATTGGGCACGACGCCTTGAGACTGCCCCCGACGCGCCTCCCCGTTAGCCAGGACACCGTCTATTTGACCGCCGCCGACGCCGACGGGCGGATGGTGAGCTTCATTCAATCGAACTATCGCGGTTTCGGCTCGGGGATCGTCGTGCCGGGCACCGGCATCGCCATGCAGAACCGGGGCAACGGCTTCACCCTGGAGCCCGGTCATCCGAACCAGGTCGCCGGCGGCAAGCGCCCCTATCACACGATCATTCCCGGGTTCGTCACCGAGGACGGCGCGCCGCGCCTGTCCTTCGGCGTCATGGGCGGCCACATGCAGCACCAGGGCCACGTGCAGATGGTGCACCGCATCTTCGACCTCCGCGAGAATCCCCAGGCCGCATCCGACGCGCCGCGCTGGCAGGTCCTGCCGGACTACACCGTCGCCCTGGAAGACGGATCCTCGGACCGCGTGGCGGCGGAACTCGCCGATCGCGGACACAATGTGGTGCGCGTCGAACCGGAAGCTCACCTGTTCGGCGGCGCGCAACTCATCTATCGCCTCGACGGCGGCTACTGCGGCGCCTCGGACCACCGCAAAGAGGGACTGGCAACGGGCTTTTAGGAGGGTGCGCTACCGGGAACGATAACGAAGTAGGCGATGCGGCCCCAGATGGCAACCGGTAACAGGACCAGCACCAGGGTCCGCCGTCGCATTGGCCATCCGCTCGTAGTCCCTGGGGGCTACCCTGCAGGCGTGCCCGCCTTGATGGCTTCGGATAGTTCCACGGACAGTGGTCCAGTCGAATAGGGGACGGACCCGCGGCGCTCAGACGGTCAGCGAATCGTCGGAGCCCTCGACGATCCGGCGCGCTGGGTACTCGACGTATTCGCGCCCGGACTCATCCTGCAGCTCGCGAGTCCACCGGAATATCGCACCCACATCGTAATTGGATCGCGCGGCAAATCGGTTTCGCACCGCCCGGACTTCGGCGATGACTGAATCAGCCTGTGTCGTCTCCATGTCCAGTCTCCATCAGTTCGAGACACGCGCCTTTTGTAACCCTTGGCGCACCCATCGGCAGCTATCGCTTGCTCATCGGTGACTTCGCAACGCAGTCGTTACTCCGCCGCAAGCACGGTCGCCGGATCGAGTAGCGCCGCTCGGCGCGCGGGCACGATGGCGGCAACCAGGCCCGTCAGGACGCCGCCACACAGGGCGACCGGCACGAACCACGAGGCGAACGCGATCGGTAACTGCGGGAATCCGACCGGTGTTGCCACCGCAGCGATGCCGATCGCAGCCCAGTACCCGAGCAGAATGCCGGCGGCCCCGCCAACGAACGCCGCGATGGCCGCTTCGACGAGGAACTGCGAGGCGATATCCCGCCGCCGTGCACCGATGGCCATACGGATGCCGATTTCGTGACGCCGCGCACCCACCGCCACCAGCGTTGTCGCTGTCACACCCACGATGGCCACCAACAGCGCGACAGCGGCAACGCCTCCCTGGACGACGGGATGCAGCCCCCACAACCTCTCTAAGGTGTCGGCCAGTTCGGCATCGGTCTCCATAATGAATCCCTCGCGACCGTGCCTCCGGATCAGCAGGTCACGTATCGCCGAGGCGGCTGCCTCCACGGCGGTCGGATCGGACACACGGACTTCTATGGAAAGCGCCCAAAAGGGCATGGCGGCCCACCGGGTGCCATCGACGATGTGGAACTCAGGCGCGACCTCGGCGGGCGCGAGCAGAGACTGCGCAGTGTGAAACGGCACGTAGGCGACATCGCCTAACGCCGCTCGCCAACCGTCCGCCAGCTCCTCTGGCGGATTCACACCTCGCGGGAGCGGAGATTGTTCCAGCACGCCCTTGACCAGGAACGAGAACCCTTCGATCTGGACATGCTCGCCGACAGGGTCGGTGCCGGCTTCGAACAGCGCCTGGGCCACCGCGGGCCCGAGGACCACCACCTGCTCGCGGCGTTCGCTGTCTTCCTCGGTGAGGAAGGCGCCGCGGGCCAATGGCCATGGCCGGTGATCGATCGCGGTGGGTCGCGTCCGGGTCTCGGCGCGAACATCAGTCTCGTCCGTTACGGTTCCCCACCGTATGTAAAGCGGACCGTTCATTGACAGGTGCGTCATAGTCACGTTCGGGATTTCAGACCGGATCGCGTCAGCGTCAGCTGGCGTGAGTTGAACGGCAATGTCCTTATCCGACGACCCAAGCGAATGGACTCCGAGGCGGTTGGCCTCTATGGTTTCGAAGACCCTTCGCTCGATCCCCTCCGCGAGACTTAGCAGGGCGACGACCGATCCGACGCCGAGCGCCACGCTGAGCACCATGAGCGCAGTGCGTAGGGAGTTCGCACCAAGGCACGTCAACGAATCACGAAGGAGAGCAAGCAAGTCCGACATCCCGCTTCGCACCTTTCCCCGAGCCGTTACATGCCGGTTGATCTGTGACTCGGATGCCGCGGCGCCCGAATCTGCCACCACGCGACCATCCCGCATTTCGATCCGGCGATCCGCGCCGGCTGCCATGGCCGCGTCGTGGGAGACGATCACGACAGCATGACCCCGCTCCGCCAGTCCCTTCAGCAGCGACATCACCTCCTCGCCCTGGGCGGAGTCCAGCGCGCCAGTGGGTTCGTCGGCGAGGATGACCCGGCCGCCGTTCATCAGGGCACGCGCAATCGCAGTCCTCTGCTGTTCGCCTCCTGACAGCTCCGCCGGCCGGTGGTCCATGCGGTCGCCCAAACCCAACGACTTCAGCAGCTTCCGCGCACGGTCCCGGGCCAGACCCGCGCTCAAACCCAGGTAGCGCGCGGGCAATTCGACGTTGTGCTGCGAGGTAGCCGACTCGAGCAGGTTGAAGGCCTGGAAGACGAATCCGAACTCGTCGCGCCGCAGGCGGGCCAGCGCGTCGGCATCGAGGACCGTCAAGTCCTGCCCATCGAAGCGATACTCGCCAGCGGTCGGTCGATCCAGGCAACCGAGGATGTTCAGCAGCGTCGACTTGCCGGAGCCGGAAGGCCCGGTAATGCAAACAAGCTCTCCGGCCTCTATGGCCAGCGTCACGTCGGCAAGAGCCTCCGTTCGGGCGCCGTCCTCGTCTTCGAATACGCGGCCTATGCCGCGCAGTTCGATCAGCGGCGACGTCGTCCCATCCTCACCGGATTCCACAAGTTCTTCCTATCGCGTTCAAAAACACGACGATGCTATCGCGACAACGCCGCCACCGGGTCGAGCGCCGCCGCCCTGCGGGCCGGCACGATACCGGCCGCAAGCCCGGTGCCCACCGCGCATGCCAGCGCCGCGAACACGAACCACACCGACAGCGCGGCGGGCACGTCGAAGGCGTCGAACACAACCCGGCTCGCGAAACCCAGCATCGTCCCCAGCACGCCACCCGCCGCGGTGACCGCCACCGCCTCCAACAGGAACTGGCGTAGGATGTCCCGCCGGCGGGCGCCCGTGGCCATGCGGATGCCGATCTCGCGGGTGCGTTCGGCGACTGACACCAGCATCACGGAGGTCACACCCATGCCGCCGACGAAGAGCGAGATCGCCCCCACCGCGCCCATCAGGGCAGACATGAGCCGCTCGACCGTCGAAAATCCGATCATGGAAGGGATGTCCGAGCTCAGACTGAAGCCGCGGTGGCCGTGGCGGCGCGCGAGCAGGTTGTCCACCGCCCGGGCCGTTTCGCCAACCCGCTTGGGGTCCTCTGCGCTGACCGTGATGGAGTCGAGGTATTCCCGGCCGAAAAGCAGCGTCTGGGCGGTGCCGAGCGGGACCAGCACCTGTTTGTCGCGGTAGTCTTCGACCACGCTGCCGGACCGGCGATATCGGGCCAGCACACCCTTGACCACGAACGGCGCTCCCCCGACCAGCACGTGCCGGCCCACCGCCGCGCTCGCCGGGAACAGCTCGTCGCGTATCGCCGCGCCGATTACCACCACGGGTTCATGGTCCTCACTGTCACGCTCGGAAAAGAACACGCCGCGCGCGAGCCTGAGGCGATCGGTGACGATCATCTCCGGTACGGCGGCCTGCACCGAGGCTTCGACCGACTGGTCCCCGTGGCGCAGGGTGAGCTGGCCGCCGACGTGCGGCAACACGGCGCGGACGTTTTCTACTTCGTCCCCGATCGCCTGGGCATCGGCCAGCGTCAGCCGCACGGGCGTCGACTTTCGGTCCCCGTAAGCCACGCCCGATCGAACGAAGATCCGGTCGGCGCCGATCCGGGAGACGGTCTCGACGCTTTCGCGATAGCCGCCCTGCACGACGCTCAGCATGGCGACTACCGACCACACCCCAACCGTCACGCTCAGTACGGTCAGGGCGGTGCGCAGTCGGCTGCCGCGCAGCAGGTTGGCGCGCAACGACGCAAGCGTCCCCCGAATAGACTCGGCCACGCGTTGCAGGTCGATTCCGGTCATTCGCCCGCTCCGCTCCGGGCGAGGCGACGGATTCGGACCCACGGCAGCGCCAGCAGTTCCTGCACGCGCTACGCCACCGGTCTGCCGGTCAGCGACGACCCGGCCGTCGAGCAACTCGATGCGCCGCTCCGCCCAGTCCGCCACCTCCGGATCGTGGGTGATGACGATCACCGTGTGGCCGCGCGCAGACAGGTCCGCCAGCACGGCCAGCACGTCCTCTCCGTTCTTCGTGTCGAGCGCCCCGGTCGGTTCATCGGCAAGAATCACGCGCCCGCCGTTCATCAGCGCCCGGGCGATGGCAACGCGCTGCTGCTCGCCGCCGGAAAGCGCGCGGGGCCGATGACCGAGGCGATTGCCCAAAGCGAACGCCCGCAGCAACGACTCCGCCCGCTCCGCACGAAGCGCACGTCCGAGATGCGCGTAGGCCGCGGGCATCTCGACGTTCTCCCGGGCGGTCGCGGAACCGAGCAGGTTGTAGGACTGGAATACGAAACCGAACGACTCCCGCCTGAGCGCTGCCCGCTCGTCTGCGTCGAGCCGACCGACGTCCCGGCCCTGGAACCGGTAGACCCCGTGCGTCGGTCGGTCCAGGCAGCCGAGGATGTTCATGAGCGTGGACTTGCCGGACCCGGAGGGACCCATCACGGCGACGAACTCGCCCGGGTCGATGCGGAGCGTCACGTCCGACAGCGCGCGGGTCGCGACGCCGCGGCGGCCAGCGCCAGCGCGGCGGTAGACGCGCCCCACGTCGACGAGTTCGATCAGGGGCGGTTCCATGGTGGCCATGGACTCCAGGGCTGCGGCCCGGCGGCCCGGCTACCCGTCCGCCGACAGCGCCACGACCGGATCGAGGCGCGCGCCCCGTTGCGCGGGGACGAGTGCGAAGACCATTCCCGTCGCTATCGCGCACGCCAGCCCCGCGGGCACGAACCAGGCCGCGTAGGCAACCGACGCGGATGCCAGGTCGGACAACAACGGTCCCCCGGCGAATACCAACAGGACGCCGCACGCGCCTCCCAGCGCTGTGAGCACGCTGTTCTCGATGAGGAACTGCCACAGGATGTCGCGGCGCCGGGCGCCCATCGCCCGGCGGATGCCGATCTCCCGCCGGCGCTGGCTCACCGACGTCAGCGTGACGGACATGACGCCGAGTCCGCCGACGAGCAGCGCGACTACACTGAGCGCACCGACAATGGTGGCCTGCGTGGCCGAGAGCTTGCTGTACGCCTCAAGCTCCAGGGCGTGGCTCTCGACCGAATAGCCCTCGACCCCGTGGCGCCGGAACATCAGGTCCTTGACCCGGGCCGCCGTCTCGTCGATACGGGATACGTCCCGCACCAGCACATCGAGTGTATTGAGTTCATCGGTGCCAAACAGCACGTCGCGGCCAGCCGCGAACGGGACGTGGACAACCGTGCCGAAGTACTTGAGACCCTCATCCGTGACCGAGACGAACCTGATCTCCCCGTCGCCCCGGGGATAGGGCCCAAATACCCCCTTGACCTCGAACAGCACGCCGCCGATGTGAAGGTGCTGGCCCACCGGATCAACTCCGTCCGCAAACAGGACCTCCCGGACGGTGGGCCCGATCACGGCAACCTGGACACCGCTATCCTGGTCCCGCTGATCGAGATAGGTGCCGCTCGCAAGGGGCCAGAACATTCGATCAAACGAGGTCCTCGGCTCGGTGAGCACCGTCGCGACAACATCGACCTGTTCCATGTGTTCGCCTTCGAACTGCAGGGCGAGTGACTGCCGCATCTCGACAACTACCTTGTCGACATTGGGAATCTGCTCGACGATCGCCCTCGCGTCCGCCGGGGTTTTCGGAAGAAACCGAAGGTTGTTGCCCACGATTTCGTAGCCGCCAATGCTCAATCGGTTCGCTCCCAGGCGCTCAACTGCTTCCATCACATCCCTGCGCCCGCCCTCGACCAGGCTGAGCACGGCCCCGGCGAGCCAGATCCCGAGGGCAATGCTGACGATCGTGAGCGCCGACCGCAGGCGGCCGCCCCGCAACGACGCCAATCCACCGCGAACTGCTGACAGCCATGGCATCCCGGCGCGCGCCGGCGGTTTGGACGGCCGGGTGGCACCCGTCGCAGGTCCGGTCCCGGAATCCTCGACGACGCGCCCGTCCCGCAGTTCGATCTGGCGGCGGGCGCGGTTCGCCACCGCCCGGTCATGCGACACGATGATCACCGTGCGGCCCTGCTCGGCCAACTGTTCGAGCAACGCGAGCACCTCGCCGCCCTGCTCGGTATCCAGCGCGCCGGTGGGTTCGTCGGCCAGGATCACCTCTGCGCCATTCATCAGCGCACGCGCGATGGCGACCCGTTGCTGCTCGCCGCCGGACAACTCGGCGGGCCGATACGCGGACCGCTCTTCGAGGCCGAAGGACCGCAGAAGCTGGCCGGCCCTTTTGCGGCGGTTCGATGCACCGGCCACGTAGGTCGCCGGCAGTTCGACGTTGTCCAGCGCCGTGAGCGCTTCCAGCAGGTTGTACGACTGGAACACGAAACCGACCGACTCGCGCCGCAGGGCGGCGAGGCCGTCATCGTCGAGTCCCGCGATATCGGTTCCCCTCAAGCGACATTCGCCCGATGTCGCGCGGTCCAGGCCCCCGATGATGTGCATCATCGTCGTCTTGCCGGACCCGGACGGGCCGGTCACGCAGACGAACTCCCCGGCGTCGATCCGGAGCGTTACGTCATCCAGGGCCCGCACCCGCTCGCCGCCTTCGTGTTCGAATACCCGGCTGACGCCGGCGAGTTCGATCAGTGGCGCCGCCTGTGCCTGTTGCTGATTCTGTTGTCCCATGATCCCCGATGCCTTATTCCGCGCGCCAGCCGCCGCCCAGCGCAGTGTAAAGGTCTATCACCGCGAGCAGCGTGGCGAGCTTGTTGTCGAGCAGCGCGTTGCGCGCGCCGTACAGGGTGTCCTGCGCGCCGAGCAGCGCCTCGAACTCCTGCACGCCCTCGCGGTAGCGGGCCTCGACGATGCGCAGCGACTCCTCGGCGAGCGCCACGTCCTCCGCCAGCACCTCACCCAGCGAACCGAGCAGGTCGATGTCCGCCAGGGCCACTTCGACGTCGTTGAATGCGCCGATGACCGTGCGCCGGTAGTCGTCCAGCATCGACTCGAGGCGCAGTCTCGACGCTTCGAGGCCGCGGCCCCGGCGACCGAGGTCGAATATCTGCAGCGCGAGGCTGGCCGTCGCTCCGACCGTCGCGGCCGTTTCGGTGGATGCCAGTCCGCCGCTGCCGGTGAGCGAGATGCGCGGCAGGAACGCGAGCCGCGCGAGGTCCACGTCCGCCCGCGCTTCGCGCAGCGCGGCTTCCGTCTGCACGATATCCGGCCGGCGGAGCAACAGGTCTGACGGCAAGCCCGGCGCCACCGCCGGCACGGCGAGATCGGCCAGCGTCTGGCCCTTTACATCGAAGTCCCATACCGACTCCCCCACCATCAGGGCAAGCGAGGCCCGGGCTCGCAGGACGTCGAGTTCCAGCGTGCGCAGCGCATTCGCCTGGCGACGCACCACGATGCGCTGGCGCAGGCCCTCGCTGGCCAGCGCCGTGCCCGCGTCGACCCGCGCCGTCACGATTCGCTCGATGGCTTCGGCGTGGGCGAGGTTCTGCTGTCCCGCCGCAATCCGGTCCCGGAGCAGGAGGATGCGGAAGTAACCCGCGGCTGCCGCCGCCACGATGCGCAGCCGCGCGTCCGCCGCCCGCGCCAGGCTGGATTCATACCGGGCCGTCGCCGCGGCGAAGCGTGGCCGTCTCGAAAGCACGTCGGAATAGTCGACGCCCAGCGTCACGTCTGCCGCATCGCTTCCTCCATCCTGGTAGTCCCCGTCTCGCGGTCGGGTGCCCGCGTAGCTCTGCCTCGCCCCGGCGTCGAGGGTCGGCGAGGGAAATCGGTCGAGGCCCGCGTCGATGAGCGCGAGTTCCGCCGTGCGCAAGGTGCGTTCGGTGTTGGCAAGTTCGAGGTTGTTCGCCCGGACACGCCCGATCAGGTCGAGCAGTTCGCGGCTCTCGAACGCGGGCCACCAGTCCCGGGCGGGCCACGCTTCGTCCGGGCTCGCCCCATGCCACCCTTCCGGCACGTCGTCCGCCGGGAGTTCGGGCAGCGGCGTGCCTGCGCACCCCCCGAGCAAGGCACCGAACAATACGGGCACGGCCCGCCCGCCCAACCGGAAGACCGGCACGTCCGCCCTACTCCGGCGCCACCACGCGGTCGCCCTCGGCCAGGCCGGAGAGCACCTCGGCATAGGTGTGGCTGGTCTCGCCGATGGTGATCTCGCGAACCTCCATGCTGCCGTCGGGAAACTGGACGCGGACCCGGGCCGGGGTCCCTGTCTCCGGATCGCGCTCGCCGAAGTCCGTCAACATTTCCAGGGGCACCGCGAGGATTTCGCGCGGCGCGGTCAGCTCGAAGAACACCTGCACCGTCATGTCGGCGCGGAGCACGCCGTCCGCGTTGTCCACATCGAACAAGGCGGTATAGGTCACGACGTTGCCGTCCGTCTGGGCGCGCGGCAGGACCTGGTCGAGCGTGCCGTGCCAACGCCGGCCGCGGCTGCCGAGCGTCGTGAAGTGCACGCCCATACCCGGTTCGAGCTTGCCGATGTTGGCCTCGGCGACTTTCGCCTCCACGGTCAGCGTCGACAGGTCGGCCAGGTGCAGGATCACCGGTGTCACGTACGTCGCGGTCAGGGTCTGGCCTTCGGCGGCCAGCATCTGCAGGACCGTGCCGTCCGACGGCGCGTAGATGGTGCTGTAGCCGAGGGCCGCCTCGTCGATCGTCAGGCGCGCCCGCTGGGACGCGATCTGCGACTCGAGCTGCACCATGGCGCCCCGCGCACGGACCAGCGCGTCCTGCGCCCGCTCGTACTCGACCTCCGTCGTCGCCCTCTCCGCCATGAGGCGCTCCTGGCGCCCCGCTTCCGCTTCGGCGACGCTGAGTGACGAACGCTGCACATCGAGCTGGGTTTCCTGTGCCCGGAGCGAGGCCCGGCTCGCCTCCACCTGGTTGCGCTGGATGGTGGCGTCGATCTCGGCGAGCAGGTCACCCTTTGTGACCGTGTCGCCGACCTTTACGTGGAGCTTCTGGAGTTGGCCGGACACCTGGGCGCCGACCTCCACGAGCCGGCTTGGCTTCAAGGTGCCCGATGCCGTGACGACGTCGCCGAGACTGCGGTAATCGATCGTCGCCGAGCGGCGGGGCGCGTCGGCTTCGGAGACGTCACCGAAGTCCGCGAACAGGAAATACCAGGCTCCCGCAGCCAGGAGCACCGCTACGAGGACCCAGACCCAGGGCCGTTTCAGGACTGACTGACGCTCCCGGGAGGGCTCGTCGAGGCGGTCAAGGCCCGAAAGATCAGTCACGGAGAACTCCCATCTGCCGGTTCTTTCCTTGCATTCGGGAAGGGTTTGCTACGTTCGACATAGGGCCGGTAGTGTAGCGTCCGCCGACGAGCGCTGCCGCCGAAGAACGCATCATGGATTGACGCGACTTTCAGTCCACCGCCAGGGCCGCTACCGGGTCGAGCCCAGCCGCTCGACGCGCGGGGATGATGCCGAACGCCAGGCCCGTGACGATGGCGCAACCCAGGGCGACAAGCGCGAACCAGGGCTCGAATGCCACCGGGGCGCCGGTCATCTCGGCCAGGAGGGAACTTCCCGCGAAGCTCAGGAGCGCGCCGATCGCGCCGCCCAGCGTGGTGGCGATCCCCGTCTCCACCACGAACTGGGCGGTGATGTCGCGCCGGCGGGCGCCGACGGCCCTGCGGATGCCGATCTCCCGCCTGCGCTGGCTCACGCCGGCCAGCGATACTGCCACGATGGTCATTCCCCCAAGAACGAGCGCGATGCCGGCAATCGCGCCGAACAGCGCCAGGTGGATCGCCTTCAGCTTCTTCCCGGAAATCCAGATCAGCGCCTCGTTCGTGACGTCGTAATCCTTGCCGTGGTGACGGAACAGGAGATCCTTGATGTCTCCCGCCGTCTCGTCGATCCGCTCGGCATCCGTGATCAATACGTCGAGTCCATTCAGGTTCTCCTTGCCAAAGACGAGATTCGCACCGGTCTCGAACGGTATGTGGATGACGGTTCCATCCCATTCGCGGGCTTTCGGACCCGACCACATCATCTCGCCCTCTCCTATCTTCCGTGGATGCGGTGCCAGAACACCCTTGACCACGAACGGCAGCCCGTTGATATCCACGTGCTGACCCAGGGGAGACTCGTCCGGCGAGAACAGGCGGTCTCGTATCGTCGGCCCGATCACGGCGACCTGGGCGACGGCGTCCCTGTCGTCTTCCGACAGGTAGGTTCCCTCGGTCAACGGCCACGGCGCGTTCTGCAGCGTGCGCGGCTCGTCGACGGACAACGCCCGCACTATGACCGGATCGATCAACTCGCCACCGCGACTGGCCATCATTCGCTCCCACATGCCCGGCTGCACCACACTGACGTTAGCCACCCGTTCGGCGATGGCGTCGGCGTCCGCCAGGGTCAGTGGTTGCAGCCGCGCCGGTTCTCCAGGTCTTCCGAAAGCCATGCTCGAGACACTGAGCCGGTTCGCGCCCATCTCTTCCATCGCGTCGGCGATATCGAGGCGCACGCCTTCCGACAAGCCGAGAAGCGCGAGCACTGACCATGTCCCCAGCGCCACGCTGAAGACGGTGAGCGCGCCCCGCAGTCCGGAGGTCCGCAACGCCACCAGCCCGTGTCGAACCGCCGCCAACCAGGGGATCGTGCTTCGTCGCGGCGTCTGCGGCTCGGACGCGGAACCGGGAGATTCAGCAAGGGATGCGCCGGAATCCGTGACGACGCGCCCATTGACCAGTTCGACGATGCGATGCGCCCGGCTCGCCACGGTCTGATCATGGGACACCACGACCACCGCGTGACCCCGCTCGGCCAGTGCCTCCAGCAGATCCAGTACTTCGGCACCCTGTTCGGTGTCTATCGCCCCGGTCGGTTCATCGGCGAGGATGACCCTGGCGTCGTTCATCAGCGCCCTGGCGATGGCGACTCGCTGCTGTTCGCCACCGGACATTTCCGCCGGCTGGTGATCCAGGCGGTCGCCTAGACCAAGGGTTTCCAGGATCTCGCCCGCCCGACTATGCCGTTGCCCCGCCGGAAGTCCGGCATAGGTCGCCGGCAGTTCGACATTCGCCGCCGCGGACAGCGACTCCAGCAGGTTGTAGGACTGGAAGACGAACCCGAAGGCGTGCCGGCGCAGGACGGCAAGCCCGTCGTCGTCGAGGGTCGCAACGTCAGTCCCCGCGATCCGGCACTCACCCTCCGAGGCACGGTCGAGGCAGCCGATGACGTGCATGAGCGTGGACTTGCCCGACCCCGACGGACCGGTGATGCAGACGAACTCGCCAGCGTGGATGCGCAACGAGACTCCGTCGAGGGCGCGTACCTGTTCCCCGCCCTCCTCTTCGAACAGGCGGCCGACGCCGGACAGTTCGACCAGCGGCGCCTCGCCAGTATGGTTCGTCGGTTCGGGCGTCACGACGGCCCCTTAAACCCCGCCTGGCGCGGGAATCGTCAGTGTTTCGACAAATACCTCCCAGGCATCGCCGTACCGGACCTGGAGCAGGTCGCGAATTTCGCTCGCGGTCTCGGTGACGCGGGCCTGGTCGTGGACTGCCACGCGCAGTTGACCTGGCCTCACGCTCCCGAAGAACATTTCGGTGCCGGCGCGGAACGGGACGTACACGCGCGTCGCGAGCGCAGTTGCGAGATGTTCAGGGTCCGGAATCCCATCGATGCCCACGAAGGGGGGATGAGGAGCGAGTACACCCTTGACCCGGAAGGGCTGGCCGTCGATGACGATCTCCCGGCCAAGTGCGGCTTCTTCGGCGCCGAACAACCGGTCCCTGACCGGCCCGCCGATCACTACAACCCGCCGACCCTCTCGATGGTCGCAGGGGGCAATGTACTCGCCCTGCTCGAGGGGCCACACCGCCCGTGCCGATGTCTCGGCCCAAGGACTCAAGCCCTCCACAGCGATAACGACGGCCTCAATCTCCCGATGCCCGCGCTGGATTCCCAGACGCTCCGAGTAGACCGGCCTCGCGCGGCTCACATTGGTCAACCGATCCTCAAGATAGCTCGCGTCCTCCGGAGTCGGACCCGTAAGGTGGGTACGGTAGACGAAGACGAAGATGTCGCGGACGATTTCGTCTGCAGCAGACCGGATCGTCTCCGGACTGGCATCCTCGAATCGGTTCGTCGCGAAGGAGCACGCACCTGCGGCGAGGACAACTGCCATTGCGCCGACCGATAACAGCCCACGCTTCACGAAAGTCATCCGGCTGCGCCGGGTCCTGCGATGGAGTATCGACCGCAATCGGGCGCGCAGTTTGCCGCGACCGACATAAAGCCCCATCGGCTTGGCCTGGTGGTTGCGGCGGGCGACCGCCAGCAGCGTGTCGGCGTAGTCGCAGGGGTCGGCGCCATCGGCAAGCGCGGCGTCGTCGCAGGCTTCCTCGGCGTACCGTCTCTGGCGCAGCCAGACCACCCACATCAGCGGCTGGAACCAGAACAGGTTGCAGAGCCACCGGGAAAGCCCGTCCGTCAGGCAGTCGCGGCGACGGATATGGCCCAGTTCGTGCGCCAGCACCGCATCCTGCTGCTGCCGCGGCCAGTTGTCGAAGTCCCGGGGAAGCACGACGACGGGACGAACATGCCCCCAGGTCCACGGTGTGCCGCCGGTGTCGGCCCGGACATCGACGGTGTCCGGCGCGATGGCACGTCCCCGCCAAAGAGGCAGGCGGCGCACGTAGTTGGCGACCCTGCGCCGTCCGCCGAGCGTCGACAGTCCCAAGGCAACCGCGACGCCTACGTAGATGCTCAAGGCCCATGGCCGCCAGTCAATCGTTGCTGCGGGACTCGCTGGCGCCGCCACGGTGGCTGCGGCGGGCGCATCGACCGGACTCATCTCACCCGCGAGCGACGGAACGGCCTCGATGGGAATCACCGGCAGCGTCACCGACCACGCGGGAACGCGGACGCGATCCGGCAGCAGGGTCAGCAACGCGAGGACTGTCACCGCGACCAGGCTGGTCCCGGCCACGGCGTGCCGTTCGGCCGCCGACAGCCGCTTCAGGCTGCAGACACACAGCGCGAGGGCGAGAATGACGGTCGACTTGACCAGGAAGGCAACGGCGAGCTCAAGCATCGTCACTGTCCCTGCTACGCCGCGCAGCCGAGACCATCTCCTGCAGGCGGTCCAGTTCGTCGTCGTCGACAGCTTCCTTGGAGATCGCGAGGAGCGCGCTCAGCGCCTCGGCGTTGCTGCCCCTGAAGAACGTGGTCACGATCTCGCGCAACGCGGTCTGTCCAGCCGACGATGAGTCCTGGACAGGCTCGTAGATGTAGCGGGGACCGTCGTAGCGGTGATTCGCCAGCCCCTTGGACACGAGGCGCGAGAGAACCGCGCGGGTACCGGAGTAGGTGCCGCCTATCTCCTTCTGCAGTTCAAGGGCGGTGCAGGGAGCGAGACGGTGGAGCGCTTCCCATGCCTCCAGTTCACGTCGCGCGAGCTTTTTCGGGGAGTCCACGTCGTACCGCTCCGAAGACCTGATGCACAATTATGAACATGATGCTCATTATTGTGCAACAGCTTTTCGGTCGTCGGGCTAACGGACGGGGATCAGCCCTCTTCGAGGTCGAGCGATGCGGAGTTCATGCAATACCGAAGGCCCGTCGGGTCCGGGCCGTCGTTGAAGACATGCCCCAGGTGGGCGTCGCAGTTGGCGCATAGCACTTCGAGACGGCGCATGAAGAGCGACCTGTCCTCGCGCACCGTCACCGCGCCGGGCGAAACCGGCTGGTAGAAGCTGGGCCAGCCCGTGCCGGAGTCGTACTTTGTCTCCGAGTCGAAAAGCGGCGCGTCGCAGCACTTGCAGTTGTACGTGCCCCTGGTCTTCGTGTCCCAGTAGATGCCGGTGAAGGCGGGCTCCGTGCCGCCCCGGCGGGTGATCTCGAAATCAACTGGCGTCAGTTCCTGGCGCCATTCGTCCTCTGATTTCTGGACTTTCTGGTCGTCTTCAGCCTTATGCATACGTCACCGGCCCCTGCTAAACTCCGCGGCCCCATCGCCTCGACCGGATTCTACGCGGGGTCACCGGACGTGCAAAGCACTGACAAGACGGCAAATATCGGCGGCGCCGACGTCACCGCGCTGCCGCAGCCGCGGCGTGACTTCGTGAAGTCGACGAAGCTCGACGATGTCTGCTACGAGATTCGCGGACCTGTCCTGCACGAAGCGCACCGGCTCGAGGAGGAAGGCCACCGGATCCTGAAACTCAATCTCGGCAACACCGCGCCGTTCGGTTTCGAAACCCCCGACGAGATCGTTCGGGACGTCATTCACAACCTTCCCGAGAGCCAGGGCTACGCCGACTCCAAGGGCATCTTCTCGGCCCGCAAGGCGGTCATGCAGCACTGCCAGCAACTGGACATTCCCGATGTCGACATAGAGGACATCTACATCGGCAACGGCGTCAGCGAACTGATCGGCATGGCCGTGCAGGGGCTGCTGAACGATGGCGACGAGGTGCTCATCCCCGCGCCGGACTACCCGCTATGGACCGCGGTCACGCGCCTTGCCGGCGGCATACCCGTGCACTACATGTGCGACGAGGGCGCGGACTGGATGCCCGACATGGCCGACATCCGCGCGAAGACCACGCGGCGCACGAAGGCCATCGTCATCATCAACCCGAACAATCCCACCGGCGCGGTCTACGAACGCGACTGCCTGACGGAACTGGTGCGCTGGGCCGAACAGCGCGACCTCGTCGTCCTGGCCGACGAGATCTACGCGAAGGTCATCTACGACGATGCGCGGTACATCCCGCTCGCGTCCATTCCGGCCGATGTGCTCACCATCACGTTCAACGGCCTGTCGAAGGCGTACCGGGCGCCGGGTTTTCGCACCGGCTGGATGGTGGTGAGCGGGGCCAAGCGCCGCGCCGCCGACTACATGGAGGGGCTCGACATCCTGGCGTCCATGCGGCTCTGCGCCAACGTGCCGACGCAACACGCGATCCAGACCGCCCTCGGCGGCACCCAGAGCATAGAGGCCCTGATCCGCCCCGGCGGTCGGCTTGAAGAGCAGCGCACCCATGCCCACGCGCTGGTGGATGCGATCCCCGGCGTCACGTGCGTCAAGCCCAGGGGAGCGCTCTACCTGTTCCCCAGAATCGACGCGAAACGCTTCAACATCTCCGATGACGAGCGTTTCGTTCTGGATCTACTGCGTGAAGAGCACATCCTGGTGATCCAGGGCACCGGCTTCAACTGGCCGGAACCGGACCATATCCGTCTCGTATTCCTGCCGAGGGTCGACGAACTGACCGACGCCATCGGCCGCATGGAACGCTTCCTGGGGCGCTACCGCCAAGGCTAACGAACGAGCGCTGCAGAACGGCAGTAGCGATCGAGGCGGACGATCCTCAGGCCAGCAGGCGCGCCACCCGTTCCGCTATGGCGAAGGACGACGTGATTCCCGGCGATTCGATTCCGAGCAGATTGACGAGGCCCGGGATTCCGTGTTCCGCCGGACCCTCGATGACAAAGTCTGGCGCCGGGCCGCCGGCCGGCGCGAGCTTGGGACGGATTCCGGTGTAGTCGGGGTGCAGTCGATCGGGATCGAGCCCGGGGTAGTACTTCCGGATGGCCTCGACGAAACTGTCCCGATTCGCCGCGTCGAAAGAATAGTCGGCCTCGTCGATCCACACGACATCGGGACCGAAACGGGCCTGGCCGGCCATGTCCAGGGTCACGTGCACGCCCAGGCCGCCGGGCTCCGCCACCGGGTACACCAAATGCGTGAACGGGCTTCGGCCCGACAGCGCATAGTAGTGTCCTTTCGCGTAGTAGCTGCGCCAACTGCCGCCGACGGCGCTCGCGACCCATGGCGCGTCGAGTCCCGCGGCATTGACCACGATCCCGGCGCTCAGGTCGAAATCTCCACAACGCACGCACAGTCGGCCGTCTTCCCGATCCAGGCCGGTGACTTCGGTGTGGAACGATACGATCCCGCCGTGCGCTTCCACGTCTCCGTGCAGGCTCAGCATGAATGCATGGCTGTCGATGACACCGGTCGTTTCCGAGAATATCCCCGCCAGGCATCGGACCTCGGGTTCGAGGCGCGACACATCGCCGCGCTCCAGCCAGGGCAGTTCTCCGACGCCGTTGCGCAGCGCCTGGCGCTGATAGCCGCGCAGCACGTCAAGTTGTGCCTCGGTGGTCGCCACGATGAGCTTGCCCACGCGGTTGTACGGCACATGCCGGCGGTCGCAGTAGTCATACAGCAGCGCCTTGCCGCGCACGCAGGTCTCGGCCTTGACCGACCCCGTCGGATAGTAGATTCCGGCGTGGATCACCTCCGAGTTGCGGCTGCTGGTCTCCGCACCGACCAGGGAGTTGCGCTCCAGGATCAGCACCTCGCGCCCCGCCATGGCGAGTTCCCGCGCCACCGCGAGCCCGATCACGCCCGCGCCGATGACCACCGTGTCGCAGTTTTCGGCCAACGTCAGGCGGACCCCGTCAGAGGCATTCGACCGTGCGCAGCCAGGCGGTGTATTCGGCCGAGAGATACTGTTCGCCGGCCGTCATGTGCGCCACGTACCATTGCGGCGGCTTGAGGTCCGGCGCGATCACGGCGCGGTTGGCGAAATAGGTCCATGCCCAGGCGGCACCGCGCTCCGTCTCGACACGGATCGAATCGCGGCTGTAGTGCACGGGCACGCCCTCGTAGGGGTCCATCTTCGCGATCTGGTCGTCATCGGTCAGCCGGTAGAGCACGCCTTCCGCCGCACCGCCATGGCTGTATGCCAGGTTGGCGTGTCCGGCTCCCGCCTGCAGGCGCGAGCGTTTCTCGAACCGCACCTGGAAGCCTGGTGCCCGCGCCGCGCTGACGCGATCGAAACCGATGCCCCGTTCGGTCACCCGCTGCGGGTTCATGTTGCTGCCATAGGCGAAGTAGAAGCTCACGACCGTTTCCGGATGACGAACTCCAGCCGGGGCCCCGAGGCTCCCAACTCGCGCAGCTCGTGACCCATGAATCGGCAGAAGTTCCGAAAGTCACGGGTTGTCGATGGATCCGTGGCTACGATATGGACCGTTTCGCCCGGCTGCATCTCGCGCACCTTGTTGCGCACGATCATGAGCGGCTCCGGACAGACGAGTCCGGCCGCGTCGATTTCGAAGTCCGCAGCGGGGATGGGCGCAGGCATGCCGTCGATGGTAGCCGAGATGCCCCGCAAAAATCATACCGGGGGGCAATCCCCCAAGGCCGCGCAACAATCGGGGCCAAAGCCCTTGACTGCGGCGCGAGGCCGCATGACACTCGTAAGTCGGCGAAGCACGCGCTCAAGCGGATTCGCCGGGGAGATTACGATGAAGTATCGCGCAGGCTTCATTTCGGCATTGTTTGCCATGGCCGGCAACGCTTGGGCCGATGAGACGATTCGCGACGCGTTGCGGGTGGAAAGCGGCCCATTGACGCGCATCGAGGTCCAGATCGATGCAAGCGAGTTCCCGGAAGCGGCGGCGGCGGCCGAGCAGTTGGTCGAGGACATCGAAGACCGTTCGCACCGGCATGACATCGAACTGGCGCAGCCGTTGATGCTGCTCGGAGACGCGCGGCTCGGGATGGCCGATGTCGTCGGGGCCCTGGACGCGTACGACCGGTCCCTGCTGATCACGCGGGTCAACAAGGGACTGTTTACCCCCGAACAGGTCGAAGCGGTCTACCGCGAAGCGACCGCATACGCGGCACTCGGCAACCGCGAAGTCGCCAACGACCGGCACGAATACGCTTTCAACATCATGGTTCGCGCCTACGGCAACGACGACCCCAAGCTGATTCCGGGCCTCTTCACCCTCGCCGACTGGTACAACACGGAACGCAACATCTTTCTCGCCCGCAGGCTGTTGGGCCGGGCTGTCCTGTTGGGCAAACGCCACCTGCCCGCCGACGATCCGCAGACCATCAGGGCCCTCAAGGGATTGGCCCGCACGTTTCGCGAAGAGAGATTTCCAACGAGCGTGAGCGAGACAAGATCGGCGAGCGATTCGCCGAGCTACCGCGACAACCGCTTTCATAACGTGCAGTTGAACAACTTCAGTCCGGGAGAACGTGCACTGATCGAAGTGATCAACATAGAGATGGCGAAGCCGGAAGGGTCGGACGAGGAAGTCGCCGACGCCATGCTCGAACTCGCCGACTGGTACCTGCTGTTCGAGAAGTACAACCGCGCGTTCCCGCTCTACACGCGGATCTGGGAACTCCTCGAGTCCGACCCGGAAGGACTGAACTCGGTATTCAAGGACCCGACGCCCCTGTACCTCCCGCTGCCGCCCCCGCCCATACCGGCTGTCGGAACCACCGGGGACGGCGTCGTCGAACTGGCGCTTACCGTATCGGACCGGGGTCTGGTCTCCGAGTTGTCCACGCTGCGCTCGGAGCCGGAGGGCATGATGGAGTTCAAGGTCCGCAAGGCGACGCGGCGCGCGCGTTACCGCCCGGCCTTTGTCGATGCGCTCCCGGTACCCACCGAAGGCGTGCGGGTCGAGTACCGCTTCCCATACAAGCCGGACGAGGAAACCGCCCCGGCAACGTGATTGCGGCTTTCATGGGACGCCAACGGCAACGCCGAAGTGTCGGCGCTTCCTTACGCCTCGGCGGCCGGCGGCACCCGCCCTGAAGGATCCTCGCCGGGAGGTGGGTTCGGGCTCTGCCTGCTTCGCAACGGGAAAATCCCGTCGCTTCGTATATGAACCACATATGAACCACGCCGAACCTTTCGACCTCCGGCTGGCCATACGGAGTATGATCGACGCATCGCAACGTCCGATCCCCGGATACAGAGCCTGGGATCGAGGGCGGCGACGAAAGCGATGGCACAACGACCGCATGGAAGGAGTTGTACCGCCATGACGTACGCGCGGCTCATTCTGTCCCTGGCACTACTGTCAGGCCTGGCAGCCCTCGCATCCTGCAAGGCGCCGCCACCAGTTCCGGGCACGCCGGGTGTGCCAGGAATTCCGGGAAGACCGGGGATTCCGGGAATTCCATCCGGCCTGCCTTCTCCGGGCTTGCCATCTCCGGGGTTGCCTTCTCCGGGCTTGCCTTCGCCCGGGTTGCCATCGCCCGGAATGCCATCGCCCGGAATGCCGTCACCTGGAATGCCGTCGCCGTCAGGCGGTTCGGGTCTCCCCTCGCCCGGTTCCGGTTCGCCAACGGGCGGCGGCGACGGATCGCCCGGCGGAACGTCTCCCGACGACGGATCGCCTGGCGGCACTTCTCCCGGTGACGACGGAACGTCCCCCCGCGGCGATCAGGGTGGGCCTGGCGGCGAAGGTGGCTGGGAGACGAGCAACGAGGCCCCCGGGTCATCCGGAAACCGGCCAAACGACGGCTCGGGTGAAGAGTCGGGGTCCGGGGATCGCGGAGACAGCGATTTCGAAGAGGCGCTCGAAGTCTTCGACGGCCAGATCCTGACCGAAAGGGAGGCGATCCTCGCGCGCCGGAACGAAACTGCAGGCCAGCGGCCGTTGCCCGAGCCCAAGGAGGAGCCCGCAGATGCGGAGAAGCCTGCAGGCGAAGACAGGGGCGGCGCGGGGCCTGGAGAGTCCGCACCGGCACCAAACCCGCCGCCCAGACTTCCCGTCCCACCCGACGTCGAGGATGCGCAGGACGATGATGTCGTCTGCCGGCAAATCCGCGAAGCGGCCATCGCGGAAACGGACACGGATCTGCGCGAGGCCCTGTGGGATGAGTATCGGCGCTGCACGGAGCGCAGGTAGCATGCTCCGCGCCGGGGTGTTGCCAAGAGGATTCTGCTGGGTGCTGGTTGCGACCATCAGCCTGGCCGGATGCGTCACCGAGACCGTGCGCGTCGTGGACAAGACACCTCCCGAGCGGATTGCCGCCGCGATCCCGGAAGAACTGCTGCTCGACGTGGGCGTCTCGGTATTCGATGCGAACGTCCCCGAGGAATTCGACGAGCAGATCAAGGCCAATATCCACCCGGACGTGCGCCGCGCGGAAGGAAACTACCTCGCCTACCACCTGAAGAACCTGCTGCAGTCGACCGGCAACTGGGGCGCCGTGCGGGTAGTGCCCAGGGCGACCCACGCGGTCGACGTCACCGTCGAGGCGACGATCCAGGAATCCGACGGAGAATCCCTTACGCTACGCGCCCGGGCGACGGACGTGATGGGCGACGTCTGGTTCGACAGGGAATATCGGGCGCTGGCCAGCAAGTACGCCTACGAGACGGCATTTCCACGCGAGATCGATCCGTTTCAGAGCGTCTACACGAACATCGCGAACGACATGGTCGCGCACCTGAAGTCCCTGACGCCGGAGGAGGTACGAAAGATCCGCGCCGCCGCCGAGATGCGTTTTGCCCGCGATTTCGTGCCCGACGCATTCGCGAGCTATATCACACCCAAGCGGTCCGGCGGATTCGAACTGAGACGTCTGCCGGCCGAGGGCGACCAGAACCTCGAGCGCGTGCGCCGCGTGCGCGAACGCGAGTATTTGTTCATCGACACCCTGGACGAGTACTACGAGACGTTCAGCACCAACATGTTCCCGGCTTACCAGAACTGGCGCAATGCGACGTACGACGAGGCTATCGCGCACAAGCGCCTGAAACAGCAGGCGCGGTCGCGTGCGATCGCGGGTTCGGCCGCCGTCATCGGCGGCATCGCAACGCAGGCCACCGCCGAGAGTTGGCAAACCTATTACGGTGGCATCGTCGGGATCATCGGTGGCGCCGCGTTGCTGAAGATGGCGCTCAACAAGCGGGCCGAAGCGCAAGTCAGCGCCGATATGCTGCAGGAACTCGGAAACTCGGCCGACGCGGCCATATCTCCCCACACCATAGAGTTGGAAAACCAGGTCCTGCAGTTGCAGGGAAGCGTCGACGCCCAGTACCAGGAGCTTCGCCGCATTCTGAAGGTCGCCTACTACCGCGACCTTGGACTGGTTCTTCCGGACGCACCGGAAGGCCTGGACGACCCGGACCCGACCGGAGTCGGCGCCTCGCGAAAGACCTCGCAAACCGACGGGCTGCCCGGAGATCCAGGCGGTGCATCTGTCCCGGCCACCGACGACGGCACCGCTGCACAGGGCCAGGACGGAACAGACTCGCAGGTGCCGGGACACGCATCACGTCGCCAATGACCGAGTCCGGCAACCGCGACCGCGTAGTCATCACGCCCGCGTCGGCACCGCTCTCGACGCAGGATGCCACCCGGCGCGCGCGCGTCGCGATACCCAAACCCGGCACCATCGTGCTCGCCATCGTTATCGTCTCACTGCTTGCCGTCGCGACCTGGACGGTGTTCATCCTGCCGGACCATGTCGATGAGGTGAAGACCGTGGCGGGCGGCGCGGCTTCCCCGGAGGCCCCATCCGACCAGTCCGCGAACGTGGAGACTGCCCCGCCGGCCGCCGTCATCCCTCCCTTTCGACAGGGTGAGCTCGCAAGGGCGGAGGAGGCGGCCAGGGCGACTATCGCGAAGGTCGTGGAACTGCAGCGCCTGCTCGAACAGGAGATGAACGTCGAGACCTGGGGCAGCAGTGCTTATTCGGCCGCGCTCGACCAGGCAATCGAAGGCGACCGCCTGTTCGAGGAAGCCAGGTACGAAGGTGCGCAAGCCGGATACGAAGCGGCAGCGGAGAGTCTGCTCGCCTTGCGCGACGAGGGCCTCGCAAGATTCGAGGAAGCCGTGGCCCGCGGCACGGCCGCGCTCGACGCGCTTGCCTCCGAGGAGGCGGCGACGGCTTTCGCCGAAGCGCTGATAATCCAGCCGAACGACGCCGGCGCGCTGGCCGGAGCCGATCGGGCGGCACAGCAGCCGCAGGTGCTGGATCTCGTCCGGGCCGGGGAACGGGCGCGGCTGCGGGGGGACCTCGCGCGTGCCGGAGAACTGTTTGGGCAGGCGCGTTCGCAGGACCCGCTGACGGCAGGCGTGGATGCGAAGATCGCGGAGGTGCGGGCCGCCCTCGCCGACAACGCCTACCGGGAAACACTTTCGGCCGCTTTTTCCGAGCTGGAGCGGGGGGAATTCGACAACGCCGAAGCCGCATTCAACCGTGTCCTCGCATCGCGGCCGGACGATGCCGGTGCGCTCGCCGGGCTGCAACAGACCACCCAACAGCGCACGCTGGCGCGGATCGACGCGCTTCGGGCGCAAGCCGTCGCAGAGGAAGCCGACCAAGACTGGCAAGCCGCGCTCGCGACGTTCGACGAAGCGCTCGAGATCGATGGCTCACTGCAGTTCGCACGAGACGGGCGCGCGCGGGTGCGCGACAGGGTGGCAATGATCCGCGATATGGAGGCCATCCTCGACGATCCGGCGGCGCTCTCCGAAGACGCCGCGTTCGACGAAGCGAACGCCCTCCTGGCCAGGGCGCAGGCGGAGACCGGCGCCGGCGCGGCGTTCGAGGCAGAAGTCGACGCGCTCGCGGAATTGTTGTCCCGGGCGGCCAGGCCCGTGGAACTTGTCCTGCTGTCCGACAATGCAACCGAGGTTGTCATACAGAAGGTCGCGGCCCTGGGGAGTTTCAAGCGCCATGCGCTGCAACTGCGGCCGGGCCGGTACGTCATCGTCGGCAGCCGCGACGGCTGCCGCGACGTAAGGATGGAGATCCTGCTCGAATCGGGGTCGCCCCCCGTGACAGTACGCTGCGAAGAGCAGATCTAGCAGGCTAGAAGGAAAGGGAACGGTCCTGTGGACGACGTCAAGGCGACGATCAAGCCCACTGCGTTTCGACCCACGTCACCGGACGGGGGACGCAAGGCCATCCGCCTGTCGGGATGGCAGGCGTTCGGCATCGTGGCCGCCCTTTGCGCGGCATGGTTCATGTGGTTCATGTTCACCGCGAAGTCGGTTCGATTCGAGCTGGTGCCGCCGACCGCAGAGGTCTCGACTGAGGGCGGCTTCCAGCTCAGGGTCGGCGAAATCAGCCTGTTGCGGCAAGGCCGCTATCGCGTCACCGCCGAGGCGCCCGGCTACCACCCCCTGAATGTCGATGTCGATGTCGGACCGCCCCGCAACCAGGAATTCACCTTGGAAATGACGCCGCTTCCGGGCCGCGTCACGTTTGACTCGGCCCCCGAGGGCGCCCGCGTCCTGGTCGATGGCGAGGACATCGGCGAGACGCCTCTCACCGAAGACGTCGCCGCCGGCTCCCGCGCGGTCGTGATCACCAGGGACAGGTACCAGCCCGCTTACCTGGCGGTGGATGTGGAAGGCCGCCAACTGCCCCAGTCCGTCAATGCGGAACTGCTTCCCGACTGGGCCGACGTGACCATTCCTTCCGACCCGCCCAACGCGGCCGTGAGCGTGGACGGCGTCCAGGTGGGCGTGACGCCGGGTCCGGTGCCCGTCCCGTCCGGGGAGCGCCGCATACTCGTCAAGCTGCAGGGCTACAAGGGCTGGCAGGACATTCTCCAGGTGACGGCGGGAACACCCTTCAGCCTGCCCGAGATCCGACTCGAACGGGCGGACGGACTGCTGACGGTGAACTCGTCGCCCCGCGGCGCCAGCGTCACCGTCGGCGGCCAATACCAGGGGCTCACCCCCATCGAGATCGCGGTCGCGCCCGGCGCCTCGCTCGGCGTTCGCGTATTCAAGGTCGGATACGCGCCGGTCGAACGCAGCCTCGTCGTGGAGTCCGGAAACGAACGCACGCTCTCGGTGGAACTGCGGGCGCTCACCGGCGAACTGGTCATCGTCTCGGAACCGCTTGATGCGGAACTCTGGATAGACGGCAAGCGTATCGGCGGTGCGAACCGGACCATCACGTTGCCCGCGACGCCGCACGAAGTCGAGTTGCGCAAGGACGGATATGCCGGTTACCGGAAAACCGTCACCCCGCAACCCGGTTTCTCGCAGGAACTCAAGGTGCGGCTTCTGACCGTGGACGAGGCGCGCCTCGCCCGACTCAAGCCGACGATCACGACGGCTCTCGGCCAGGAACTGCTGCTCCTGCAGCCCTCCCCCATTCAGCTTGGTGCTTCCCGGAGAGAACCCGGCAGGCGCGCCAACGAAGTTCTGCGGGAAGTCAACCTGACAAGGCTGTACTACCTCGCGACCCACGAGGTCACGAACGCCGAGTTTCGCGAGTTCGCCTCTGGGCACTCGTCAGGGGACTTCCAGTCCACCGACCTGGACCGCGACGATCACCCGGTTGCCAACGTCTCATGGGAGGAAGCGGCCCTTTTCTGCAACTGGCTGTCCAGGCAGGAAGGCAAGGAACCGTTCTACGAGGAGGAATTCGGCAGCATAAGGGGCTTCAACGCCGGTTCCCTCGGATACCGCCTGCCCACCGAGGCCGAGTGGGCGTGGGCCGCCCGCCACGTCGAAGACGGTTCGCCCCTGTTGCGCTTTCCCTGGGGCGACCGGCTTCCGCCTCCCGACCGGCACGGCAACTACGCCGACCGGGCCGCCACCCACGTGGTCGGCCGCATCATCTTCGGCTACAACGACAACCACATCGGTTCCGCGCCGATCGGGACGTTCAAGCCGAACGCAAAGCAGTTCTACGATCTCGGCGGCAACGTCGCCGAATGGGTACACGACTATTACGAGATACCGGTTCCGGGCCAGACCCTGAACCCGCTCGGGCCACAGGAGGGCGACTATCATGTCATCAGGGGTTCCAGTTGGATGCACGGCAACATTTCGGAATTGCGCTCGGCGTTTCGCGACTATGGCAGCAAGGGACGGAACGACGTCGGCTTCCGGCTTGCCCGCTTCGCGGAGTAGTGCCGTGGGCGTTCTTGTCGTGTTGCTCTGCCTCGCGTTCGGCGCGACCGCCTGGGCGCAGGAGGATTCGGCCTCCGGGACGGACGAAGTATCGGCACCCACCCCGGACGAGACCGATTCGGAGGTCCCGCCCCGAGCCGAAACGGACCAAGACGGCGAGGACGGTACGGCCGAAAGCGAGTCCCCCGATGTCTTCATCCCAACCGAGAACATCTCCGAGAATATCTCCGTAAAGTTCCCCGTGGATATCTAGCGCACACCTATGAAAAACTACGAATTCTTCTACCAGATCATCGCGCTCGTCGCGGCCGTGATCCTCGTGCACCTGATGTACGTCACGCTGATTCGGCCCAACGCGGACGCAATTCTTGAAGGCCGCGCCGAAGCCGCGGCGCAGGGCGAGCCCTTCGTGGTCGAGCGTTCTCTCTACGTGGTGCTGCGGGACTACGAGCAGGAGTTCTGCTTCATCCTCGGATTGTGGGCCATGGCCATCGTGGGATTCAAAGCACGCAATACGCTGAAGGAACGGAGCCTGTTCGAGCGGGAGCTGGTCAGGGTGAGCGAGGGAATCAGCATCCTGCCGGAGGATACGCGCGAGTACGCGCGGCCGCTGCAGGCCCTGCCGGACCGATTGCGCGAACAACTGCTTCCCCGCGCACTGCTCGCGGCGCTGCAGCGCTTTTCCTCGACCCGCAACGTGCAGGACGTCTCCGAATCCATCCGCCAGGTATGCGCGGCGGAGTCCGACCGGTTGGACAGCGAACTGTCCATCGTCCGGTACATCGCCTGGGCCATCCCTTCCATCGGCTTCATCGGCACGGTGCGCGGCATCGGCAACGCGCTCGGACTGGCCCACGAGGCCGTGGCGGGCAACATCGCCGGTGTGACGGAGAACCTGGGCGTCGCCTTCAATTCCACGTTCGTCGCCCTGGTGATCAGCATCCTCGTGATGTTCCTGGTTCACCAGGTGCAGCTCGTGCAGGAGCGCCTGGTGTTCGATACCCAGAACTACTGTGACCAGCAACTGGTCCGCCACATGCAGGTCCGTTGACCATGTGGGTACTTGAACTGAGCGACGCCGAGGTCGCCGTGTCGCGCGACGGTGGGGTGCACTACCGGGAGCCGGGCGTTGCACTGCTCGAACGCGAGCCCGTGTTCGGGGATGCCGCCCTCGCCAGCGCACGGCTGCGGCCGAGGCAGTTCCAGAGCCAGTACTTTTCGCGCATGAACGCCGAGCCGGTCGTTCCGGGCATTCCGGGGGTCTCGAACCAAGCAGACCTGGCATACCTCCACCTGCTCCACGTCAAGTCGTCTGCCGGTATTGGGGACGATGACGAACTCTTCGTCGCCGTGCCCAGCGGCAGCACCCAGGAGCAGCTCGGGCTGCTGCTCGGCATCGCCAGGGAGGCGAAACTCAACATCCGGGCCGTGATCGACTCGGCGGTCGCAGCGGCGAGCTCGGCGCGATTGCCCGAGCGCTGCAAGCTGATCGACGTGCTGCTGCATGGCGCGACGGTCGTCGACCTGTCCATCGCCGAGAACGCGCGCCGGGACAGTGTGCAGGAAGTCCCCGAAGCCGGCCTCATTCAACTGCTGGAAGGCTGGGTGGATGCGGTCGCCGACCGCTTCGTCGGCGAGACCCGCCTCGATCCACTACGCATTGCCCAGACCGAGCAACAGGTGTTCGACCAGGTATGCACCCAGGTCCTCGGCGAAGGCGGGCTGGAGTTGTCCGTGGCGGTGGAGCATCGGGGCAGCGAACGCCGCGTGCGCCTGCCGTCTTCCGCGCTGGCGGACAAGTCCGGGCAGCGCTACGACCTCCTCCTCCGGCGAATCGGCGCCGCAACCACGCTCGCGCTCACGCATCGCGCATCCCGACTGCCCGGTCTCGCGCAACGCCTGCGCGCGTTGGGCCACCGGTTGATCCTCCTCGACGCCAACGCCGCGCGCGACGGCATATGGGAATCTGCCGACATCCTTCGGGGAGACGACGAGGTCACGTTCATCACTTCGCTGCCAGCGGTGAGCGAGGCGGTCGCCCCGGAAGAAATACCGCCGACCCACATCCTCTGCGATGCGGTGGCAGTACCGCTGGGCGACGAGTTCCAGGCCAGCCAGCACCCCCGGGCGGCTGCCCTCGGCAACGCTTTCCGCATCGTGCGGCGCGCGAACGGGCACTACCTCACGCCAGGCGCCGAAACCGAGGTTGTGCTGAACGAGCATGCGCTGGCCAACGAAACCCGGATCGCTCTCGGCGACTCGATCCGATGCAGGCAGCAGGAATTCACCATCGTCCACTTCGCAGGTGAATGACGGATGACCCAGTATTCCAAGCGACGCAACCTCAACGTCTTTTCGCTTTCGTTCCTGGACGTGATGTCGTGCGGCTTCGGCGCCACGGTGCTGGTGTTCCTGATCATCCACCACGCCGTGGACGACGAGATCAAGGAAGTCAATCGGGACCTGCTGTCGGAGCTGCGCCTGCTCAACTACGAGATCACCACCGGCACGCCCGACCTGACCGAGTTGCAGCAACGGCTCGAGGACATCCGGGCCCGGATCGCGGAAGCCAGGCGCCTTCGCACCGCCACGGTGGAAGATGCCGAACGCAGGCGCGAAGAACTCGATGAACTCGAGGCGCTGACGATCGCCCAGCGCAAGAGCCTCGAAGAACTCCTGGCCGACATCGAAACGCGCGAAGAGGAGGTCGAGCGGCTCAAGGCCATCGAAGAACTCGAAGCCGGACGGTCGAACATCGAGATCAGGGGCGAGGGCGACCGCCAGTACCTGACCGGGCTCTTCATCGGCGGCAAGCGCATACTGATCGCCGTGGACGCCTCCGCAAGCATGCTCGACAACACCCTTGTGAACGTCATCCGGCGGCGCAACATGCCGGTCTCCCGCCAGCTTCAGTCGGCCAAGTGGCAGCGCGCCGTCAACACGGTGGAATGGCTCCTCGCGCAGGTCCCGATAGACAGCGAGTACCAGGTCTACAGTTTCAATACGCTGGCCGCGACGGTCTTGCCTTCGGACGGGTGGCACTCCGCGCTGGACACGGGCAGCATGGAAGATGCCATCGAAGCGCTGCGCGGGACCCCTCCGGCGGACGGCACGAGCCTCGAGAACCTGTTCAGCGCCATCGCCGCCATGAACCCCTTGCCGGACAATGTCCTCCTTATCATCGACAGCCTGCCCACGCAAGGCAGGTCGCCGCCGCGCTCACCCACCGTGACCGGGCAAGACCGGATGCGGCACTACGTGGCCGCGAGGAGGAACCTGCCCCCCGACATACCGGTCAACGTCATCCTGTTTCCCATGGAGGGGGACCCATTGGCGGCGGGCGCCTACTGGGCCCTTGCGCAACAGACCGGCGGCGTCTTCATGTCACCGTCGGAGGACTGGCCATGAAACCTCTGCGCAGGCGCGAGATCGAGCAGTTCAGCCTTTCCTTCCTCGACGTCATCTGCTGCGGCTTCGGGGCAATCGTGCTGCTCCTGATCATCACCAAGACGATGCAGCCCATGGTCCTGGAGAAGTCGACGGTCGATCTCGACGGCCAGGTCGCGGCGAAGCGGGAAGCCGTCAACACCATCCAGGGACAGACGAGGACCGTGAAACGCCAGATATCGGACGAACAGGACCAGCTCGACAAGGTGCTCGAACTGCTTGCGCGGGCAAGACGGGAACTGTCCGAGATTCTCGGCGAGTTCGCGACAACCAATGAACAGGCGGACCAGCAGCAGGTGGAAAACAGCCGGCTGGTGGCGGCGAGACAGAGCCTGTCCGAAGAGATGACGCGGCTCCTCGGTGCGGGTTTCACGCGGCAGGACAACGTGATCGGCGGCATTACCGTCGACTCCGAGTACATCATCTTCGTGATCGACACGTCGGGCAGCATGCAGAGCGCCGCCTGGCCCCATGCCATCCGCAAGGTAAGCGAAACCCTCAACATCTATCCCAACGTCAAGGGCATCCAGGTGATGAACGACATGGGAGACTACATGTTCCCCAACTACGCCGATGAGTGGATCCCCGACTCGCCCGAGCGCCGCAGGGAGATTCTGATGCGCCTTTCCGCATGGGCGCCCTACAGCAATTCGAGTCCGGTCGAGGGCATCGAACACGCGATCCGGACATTCTGGGCGCCGGACAAGAAGATCAGCATCTACGTGTTCGGAGACGACTTCTCAACGCGCGACACGATTGAGGAAGTCGTCGACCGGGTGGACATCATGAATGCTGCCGGCGAGGATGGCAGCCGTCGCGTGCGCATTCACGGCGTGGGGTTCCCGGTCATCTTCCAGGTCACCAACCAACCCACTTCGGGCTTCCGCTACGCCGCGCTCATGCGCGAGCTGACGTTCCGCAACGACGGCACCTTTGTCGGGTTGCCGGGTTTGCAGTAGTCTCTGATCAGATGAACCGGATGACCCCATGAATCCCCGCACCGCCAGCACACCGATGCGGAACTGCATGACGGCTGTGCGCCTCGGATTCCTGCCCGTCGCGGCGGCCTTCGCCGTCTTCGGTTGCACCGGCGCCAACGTCGTCGTCAGTACCGTTGTGCCCTCCCCACTGGTGGAGCCCCTTCCGCTGCGCGTCGGCGTGTTTTTCGACGAGTCTCTCAAGGGCTACGTCCACGAGGAAACCGTGGAAGACCACGGCGACTTCCGCATCGAACTCGGGTCCGTCCAGGTGCCCGTGTTCGAGCGCGCTTTCGATGCGCTGTTCGAGGAGACCGTGGCACTCTCGTCCATGGAAGCGACCGATGGGGTGGCCGCCGTCATCGTGCCGGTCTTCGAGGAACTGCAGTTCTCGATTCCCGCGCAGACCCGCGGCCAGTTTTTCGAGGTCTGGATCAAGTACCGCATCGATGTCTTTGGCTCCGATGGCGAGCTGTTGACGAGTTGGGCGCTGCCCGCCTACGGCAAGAGCAACGAGCGTAACTTCGGGTTCATGGAGGACTCGAAGGGATCAGGGCTGACCGAGGCGTCCGTCTGGGCACTGCGCGACGCGGCCGCGCACCTCTCGTTTTACTTCCCGCGCATACCCGAGGTCGCGGAACTGATCCAGGGAGGACAAGGATGAAAGCTATTCTGCTGCCCGGCGCGCTCCGGGCGCTAATCGTGGGCGCGGTCGGCATCTGTGCGGCGGCGCTGTCCGGTTGCGTGACCGCTACCGTGCAGGAGGTTCGCGAAGCCGAGACGGGAATGACCGAAGGCGACCGCGTGGTCGTTCTCGGTCGCAGGCACAAGACCCGCAGCGAAACGGAGACAGACTTCATCGCCTGCGTCAGCGACCAGCTCACTCGAAACCGCGAACCCGTCAATGTCATGTCGGAAGGCGAGTTCGTGGACTCCGTGTTTCCCTGGTTCGAGCCGCGTACGGCACCCCTGGAAGTGGACGACCTGTCGCACGTGATCTCGAAACCGCTGGTCGCCGAGCGGATCGACGAAATCGGCGTGCGCTACCTCGTCTGGATCGAAGGCCACACCGAGCGGACGGCGGAAGCCGGGAGACTCACCTGCAACGTGATCAGCGGGGCCATACCCGCATGCATCGGCTTCCTGACCTGGGACAACGACTCGAACTACGAGGCGTCGATCTGGGACGTCACGACCGGCATCAACGCCGGAAGGGTGAGCACCGAAGCCAGCGGAACGAGTTTCGTGCCCGCTGTCGTCGTACCGATACCGATCATCGCGCGCGTGCGGCAAAGCGCCTGCACGAGCCTGTCGGACCAGCTACAGGCGTTCCTCGTCAGCGAGTCGTAGCGGGCGTGCAACTGCGTAGCTCCGGCTACGCGGATCGCCTGCTTTCAGGCCTGCGCGGCACTCGGCGCCAGTGCGCCGCGGGCCAGCCGGATCGGGTCAGCGTCCCAGGCTGAGTGCCGTATTGTTCACCAGGGGTCCGCCCGAGCCCCCGCTTCGGGTGAGGATCTGGACGCTGACCGGCCGTGACGATTCGACGTCGCACGACATCCTCAGGTCCTCCCACGTGGATCGCCCGATGATGTCGCCAACGTGATCTGCCTGCAGGTGCGCAATAGCCCAGGGGTCAATGCGGCCATTGGCGATGCCACGATCCGCCCTTTCGATCAACTCCGCCCTTCCCCTCCGGTTGCCGTTGTCGTCGAAGCACCGCAAGCGGACATTTTCGCAGGCCTGCGCCGACTCGCAGCGGATTCGCAGGTTGAGCAGGTTTCCGCTCGGACTGCTCGGGGCTGGAAGCGAATAGGCTCGCGCCACATTGACGCCGCCGTCCGGCTCGCTGTCGAGGATCGCGGTATTGTTCACGAGCACGTTGCCGCTCCCGGACTCGGTCCAGACCTGGGCTGAAACCCGTTCCGGGCTACGCACCAGGCAGGCAAGCCGCCGTGTCCAGCTGCCGGCCCCCGAAAGCCTCAGGATATCCGCGGCATAGAGTTCCTCGGTCTGGTTGGCGGGGAGGTCATTGGACAATGCGGCCGTGAGCGACACGCCGGCTTCGTCGGTGCAATCCAGCGTCACCGGGCAGTCACTTGTCCCCTCACAGCGAATGCGTACCCAACTCCGGTCGGCTGCGGTTTCGGGGGCAATGGCATACGCCCGCGCCTGCACCGGCCCGGTCGAGTCTTGCTGCAGCAGGATCGTGTAGGCGCCGGTTGCAGTCGCGTCCTGCCCCTGAACCCGAAGGTAGTAAGTGCCTGGCATCAGGCGCTGAACGATGCGGAAGTTCGAGCCAGGGCCGCCATGGCTGTCCGATGCCAGCACGACGCCGTTTTCATCCTCCAGGACGCCGAAGGTGTCGGTGCTTCCGTCGGTGCCCAGGGTGATCGTGGTCGGGCTGGTGACGACGATGCGGAAGTAATCTATGTCGCCGCCGAGTTCCAGGACCCCGCCGACGGAGCCGGAAAGCGCGATTCCGGTCGCCATCCGCCGGATGTTGCCGTGGTCGTCGGAGACGCCCCCGGCCGGATGTATGCCAGGCGCATGGGAACCGAGGCCGAGGCGCAGGTCCCAACCGGTTAACTGGCCTTCGTCCCGGGTTGCGGCATCGACAACCACCAGTTCCCAGTCGCCGGCCGGATCCTCGCCGTAGAACGCGTTGCTGAGGAGATTCCACTCCAATAACGCGATACGGGGCCGCGCCCGTCCCAACATGCCGTTGAAAGCCGGGTTCAGCACGCTCCTCGTCCCTGCCGGGGATATCAGTTCGATCGACAGGTCGTGCGGAAACGGGTGGTCGATTCGGACGGTTACCGTGACCGACTCCACCCTGGCAGCGGCATCGAGGTCTTTGACTGGCAAATGGTCACTTGCGCCGTTGAGATTCGAATCCGCGATGGACAGCGCCAGGGCATCCCGCGTGTAGGGCAAGGTCTCCCAATACTCGCCCAGGCTGTTCGATTCATGGACCGCCGCCAGATTGAGGGCCGCGTCCACGTCTACCGCACCGAAGCCGTACCAGTTGTGGAACTGATGCCCAGCCGCGTTCCGGGTCCAGTCATGCTGCAGTTCGTAGTATCCACCGCTCAGGAGGCGCTCCACCGGCGCAATCCCCGGATCCACCTGCCGCGCCGTCCGGGCAAGAATGTGCTTGACATCGCGCCAGGTTAGGTCCGGGCGCGCCTCGAGCAGCAGCGCGACAGCACCCGAGACATTCGGGGCTGCCGAGGACGTGCCATCGAAGGTGCTTACATAGTTGCCGTTGGGGTTCAGGGAGGTGTCTCCACCCAGGCCCGCCCCCCGGCCGCTGTATCCCGTGTCGCGCCCCATCTGATCGGTGGTAATCATGGCGGGAAATGTCGGCCCACGCTCCCCGGCCGGAGCGGAAATCCACAGGTTGGCGCCGGCCGAGGAGTAGCTCGCCCGCACGCCGTCTGCGTTCAGGGCACCGACCGAAATCAGGTATGGCAGATTCTGGCTGGCATCGGCACTGGCCGACACGCAGCCTATGTCATAGTTCACGGGCAGGAAATAACGCCGACAGGCCCTGAAATCGTTGCCAGCAGCCTTGACGTAGATGGCGCCCAGCCCTTCGCGCAGGTTTTCGACACCATGCCTGAAAAGCTCGACCCACTCGGGCGGGGCGTTTTCGAACCCGTAGGTGCCGAAGCTCATGTTGAAGATGTCTACTGCCGAAGAATCGGGGTCGGCCCTTGACATCCCCAATGAATCGAAGCGACTCCGGGACAACCCGGCCCACGCTGCCGGCAGAAAGTTGTAGCCGCGCAGCAGGACGTTCGGCGCCACGCCCCTCCCGCCGACACCGTTGTCGCTTGCGGCAGCCGTGAGGCCCGCCACCGACGTGCCGTGGTCGCCGCGAGTGCGTGGATAGAACGGATCATGTCGCCGCGAGCCCGCTGGGCTGTCAGGTGCAAGGAAGTTCCAGGACTTGCCCGGCTCGACATTCGCTTCCAGGTCCGGATGGCAGATCTCCAGACCGGTGTCGACGATGGCAACCCGGACCCCCGCGCCCGTGGGTGCGGTCGAGTCCGCCATGACCCCACGCATGTTCAAATCCTCCCCCGGCACGCCGCTGTTGCTCGCGAAGGCCGCCTGTCCCGTGTTGTCGAGATGCCACTGCTGATCGACCAAGGGATCGGGGTTGCTGTGGCCAAGTTCCCCGCGGCGAGTGACCTGGTCGCAGCGGGCCCTGATGGTGGAGGAACCGCCACTCTGTGCACCCATCGCGAAACCGAAGGGAGCGGTGTTGTTATCCCGGTTGCGGGCCGGCTCTTCAGCAGAATCGGCTATCTCGACCTTGCCGTAGTAGCTGATGCCCTCAGAGGTATCGGACAGCTCGGTGAGATCCAACGAGATCGGCACTTCGAGGTCGCCCCCGGGGGAAATCGGCGGCAGAACGAATTCTCCGCTCAACTCGTCATCCTCGCTGAAGTCAGCACTCGTGTTGAGCGCCCAGGTAACAGTGGTCTCCGAAGACGCTGCTGCTCCGAGATTCTCGTACAACACGTCGACGGACAGGTGGTCGGTTTCCAGGCTTTCGTCATTCACGCCGAGGATCTCGGCGGAAAGATCGGCTGCCGGACTGTCCTTGTGAGCGGAGTCGTCATCCTGTGCCTGCAAGGGTCGAACCCGGGCCCGTCGCAATCTCACTTCGGCATTGGTTACCAACGGATGCGACTGCAGCGCCTCGGCAACCTCGGCCGGGTTGACTTCGGGCGGCAGGCGGAGCAGCGCCCATCCTGGCGGATAAGCCTTGCCGTCGAGAGCGCCAGCCGCGTCGATAACGGCTTCCAGGTCGTCGGGATCGCTCAACATCACCTTCAGTTCCGGCTGCACGTCGACGAATCGTCCTTCATTCGGCACGAAGGCCACCGGCCGGGAGGGACCGTCCAGAACCCTGTGCGCCCAGAAGTGGCGACCTTCGAACTCAACCCTGTAGACCCGAAACCCGTCTTCGTGGGCGATCTCGGCGCGCAGGGGCCCGACCTGCTCCGTGCCTGGCAGCGAGTCCGATGGGAGCAGCAACACTTCCCCGGCCGAACTCCGGGTCATCGTGGCGATGCCGTCGCTCGCAAACGCCAGGGGATGACACAAGACCCCCGCCATAGCGGCCAGACTCGCGCGGAACAGAAACCTCACCAAACGGCCAGGGCGTACGGATACAGAGGACACAACCCCTCCTTGCGGGAACTCTCGTAAACCAGCCGGATAATGTAGATTGGGGCGCGGCCCATTGCCCCACCAAAATTGATAGGTTTTATGCCGTCCAATCCTTCGTAGCGGTCAGATTCCCGGTCTGGTCAGGCCAGCCGACTCGAAGGAAGGTCCCGGAAACAGACTTGGCAATGTCGGGAGAGTGCCAACGCTAGGTATCGGCGTCCTCCGCGGCCACGCAGCTGAACCTGAACACCATGACCTCGGGACCGGCGCTCTTGATCTGGTAGCGGCCCGCGGTCTTGCCCATCGACCCGCAATGCTCCTGGGCCACGGGGTGCGCCGCACGGGCAATCCATGCGATCTGGGACATGTCGTTCGCGTCCAGCCCGTGGGTGACCCTTACCTCCGCCGAGTTGTGGTCGGCGGAGGCCAGCTCGGCCGAGTAGATGTAGTCCGAGAACTGGGGCATGACGCCCGCACATCCGGCCAGGCAGAAGGCCGGTACGGCCGCTGGGAACAGTCTTTGTGAATTCATGGTTTGCCTCCCGAGGCACTGCCCGCCGCCATCATCGCGTTGACGACCTCCTCGTCTACGCCTGCGTTGACGAGCGCTATGATTCCCTCCGTGGACGTGTCGAAGTCATGTTCGGACGTCTGGATCTTCGTCAGGACGACCGATATCGGAACGCCCTGCCTCGCCATTTCAATCACATCCCCATTGCGGAGCGTCTTCGCCTGCGCCTCTTCACGGCGTCGATCTTCCTCCGCGTCCCGATGGGCCAGGTCGAAAGCCACCTGCTGTTCCAGGTTCTGCATTTCCGCCGCAAGCTCCTTCGCCTTGCGGGCACTGGCGATGGCTTCGCTGATGATGGCGCCGCCCGGTCGAAGTTCGGCTGCCGCAATCAGGGACTCGAGGCCTGCGTCGTATGCGCCCCGCAGCACGCGCAGGATGCCGACGTTGTAGTGCGCGCGGGCCAGGAGCTTGTCCTTGACTCTCGGCGTCTCTCGACAGGCCACCAGGTTCGCCTCGCTCAACTCCTCGGCTCTATCCAGGTCGCCTGCGCGAAGGGCGAGGTAGGCATTCCTGAGGCCGCATTTCCTGTCGTCGTAGAAGATCACCCCGATCTCCTCCGTCCAGGGGAGGAACATCCGGCGCACCTCCCCTACAGCCGAGTTCATCGCACCATCCAGCAAGTCCAGCCTCGACGGCTCATCCGGATATCCGGCCCTCGACGTAAAGTTCCTCTGCGGACTGGCATAGGACAGATCGCGAGCCGCGAAGATTCGGCCCGTCGTGAGGTCCACGGTGCGCACGGACAGCTTGAGGAACCCCTGTGCCGCCAACCGGTAGACCGTCTCCCGCACTTCCTCCTCGGTACCGTCCTCGTTCTTGACAGTTCTCTTTACCTCTTCTGTCGAGAACGTCGTCTCCGCTGCACATCGCTGGACGCTGACGACCACCATGGCCGATGGTCCGAGCATCCTCCCCATCTCAAGCGCCGTGGCCTGGTCCACGTGGCCGCTGAGCGAGAAGTCGTATTCCGCAAGAATCGTGCGAAGGTTCTCCCGATCAATGACGTCAAGGCCATACGACACGAAATCGGTGACCAGCGCGTGCACGATCTCCTCCGAACACTGGCCCGTCGCGGGTCCGAACACGATCCGGTCCACTTGCAGGTTCAGGGTCGGCGGGTGTTCGACGGGCACCGCGATCGTCGGGTTCCCCACGCGTTCCCAGAACTGCGCGTGCACCGCCTGCCCGTAAAGAATGGTGAGTACGGCCCACCCTCCAAGCAATTTCCTCATAGATCCTCCTCCGAAATCCGCGTGTTCACGCCATCAGCCATTTCCCCTGGGCCAGACGAAACCGCCAGGGCATACACCTGGCTTTGGCGCGAGGCATTGCAGTGCTGCCTCGTCCATCGCCCAGAATACAAAGGAGCGCAGCTCGTTCCCCTACCAAAATTGATAGGTTTTTGTGGCCCGTCCTTGGCCCGCATTGAAATTTTCCAGGACCGCATCCGACGTCACGCGTCCTCTTCAAATATCCCCGGCGTCGACAGTACGACCCTGACGAGGTCCGCCTGGCGGGATAGGCCGAGTCGGTTCAGGACCTCTCGAACGTGCCACCGCACGGTGGCCTCGGTGCGGCGCGTCTGCTCGGCGATGGAAACCGCAGTGCCGCCAGCGACCAGCGCCGCAACGATCTGGCCCTGCCTTCGCGTGAGCCCCAACGCCGCGGCCACTCGCCGTGGGTTGACCGGCGGCGTCGAGAAGGGTTCGGCGAGCAGCACGCGGGCGGCGCAGAGCTTTTCGAAAGGCAGCGGCCCGGTCGCGCCAACAGGCGTGGCGTACATCACTAGCGGTTCAAGAGATGGACGGGCGATCGGCATCGATCCACCGCAATGTCTGCAGCAAGCCGCTTCGAGCAACCTGGCGATGTCAGTCGCCTGCTCCGGCGATACGGCGGTCAGGCGACCCTCGTGAACGGTAAGGCCGTCGTTTCCCGCCAGCAGGTGGCGCGCGCGGTCGTTGGCCTCCACGATCCGGCCCTCGCGATCGAGCAGCAGCATCCCGATGCTTCCTGTGTCGAGCAGCCCCGTGGTTTTCAGGCCATCGCCCCGCGCCTCCATAAGCGCGTGGCGGACGCGAACGAACTGACGCACGTGCGGCAACAGTTGCCGGATCGCATCCACCTGCTCGCTGCTCCAATCGCCCGGGTGCCCGCCTCCCGGGCCCACCAGGGACCATGCAATCTGCAAATCCCTGTTGGCCGGCATTACCACGTTCAGGCAGTTCTCCCCGGCATTGGGGACCAGGTATTCGTTGTAGGTCACGGAAGTCCGGCGCACGCCGTCCGACAGCAGCCCGTTGGTGTGCACGAGTTCGTTGCGCGGCAACCCGCAAGCCGGCGCGAGACGCTCGTCGATCGGCATGTAGTCAAGGTATTCGCGCTCGAGTTCCGCATGGGGTTCGCCACGCAGAAAGAGCCACCGGAGCCGAAGGTCGAGCCCGCCCTGCCCGAGGAACCGGCCAAGCAGGAGGTCGTTGCCCCGCAGTCCGCAGGTCTCGTCGATCAACGCCGATGCGACGGGCCAGAGCGTATGGTCGAGTTCCGCTTCGCGCAGCAGCGCGACGATCTCGTCAATACCGTCCCGAATGGACATCGCCAGCTATCTCATGCGCACGATGCGCCATCGGCTGGCGGCGAACGCAGCATCCCGGCACAAGGACGCGCCCGCATGGCCATTATGTGAACGCCACCGCCGTCCCATTGCTTGAGACACAAACTGCTGATCAGGCTACATCAAGCCTTCGACAAGCAAACGATTACACCATAACGACAGCGAACTATTCGTTAACTGTTCGTTAGTATTGGCTTGATATTAGTGAGTTTTTCGTGTTCCTGCGGTCAGGGCTCGGATTCGGCGGGGACGCTCACTCCGCCACCCGCGAGTTCCGCCGTTGACGGAGCCCGCACCTCCAGGACCTCGCCGTGGGCCCGCTTCGGCTCCACCGCGTACCAGCCGGTCAGTTCGGCCCGCAATCCCTTTCTCTTCGCACAGTGGTCGACAAGCTCGTAGAAAGGCGGACGACCCGGATCGGCGATGACGACACGGCTTGTGCCGCCCCGGATGGCGCGCGCGACCAGATTCAGCATGGGTTTCACCATCCTGTCCCAGAAGCAGATGTCGGCGCCGACAATCAGGTTCTCCTCGGCCAGCCGCTGGGTGGTCAGCTTTTCGAACCGTCTGTGCAGGCTTTCCACCTCGACATCGTTCAGGACTTCGAGCAGCTTGAGATAGGGAAAGACGTGCTTGTCGGCATCGACACTCGTGACACGGGCACCGAACGTCCTGGCGCAGTACACGCCGGCGGCACCCCAGCCGCAGCCGATTTCCATGACCCGGGCCTTCGCTTGCGGCGGATGGTGCTGCAGGTAGTCCATCAGGATGAAACTCGACTGCCAGGTCCTGTCGCCGTGCAGCGACGGCGTGTGGGCGCGCTGCAGGCGTTTGACGAACCGGTGCTCCGACTGCAACAGGTAAAGCCCGTATGCCTTGTAGATGTGATCTTCCGGCATTTGCTCGAGTTTTGGCATGCTTCCCAACCTTGCTTGAGGCCGGCACCGATTCCGCATCTTATTGCGCGATGAAGATGAATTGCATCCCCCGCGAACGGCAATAATTACCGAGCATTTTAGTCAGTAATTTGACTATAATCGCCCCATGGCAGAGGGCAACGAAACCCTTCAGGAACGGCTGTCCAGCGAATACAGCGCCGGCTTCGTCACCGAGATCGAGTCGGAGACGCTCCCACCTGGCCTCGACGAGGACGTCGTCCGCCGGATTTCGTCGAAAAAAGACGAGCCGGGCTGGATGACCGACTGGCGGCTCACAGCCTATCGCCGATGGCGCACGATGCGGCCGCCGCGCTGGGCCCACGTGCAGTTCCCGCCCATCGATTTCCAGGCAATCTCGTACTTTTCCGCGCCCAGGGGGGACAGGCCCAAGTCCCTCGAAGAGGTGGACCCGGAGATTCTCCGCACCTACGAGAAGCTCGGGATCCCCCTGCACGAGCAGGAGGCCCTGGCGGGCGTCGAACGCCCCAACGTGGCCGTGGACGCCGTGTTCGACAGCGTCTCCGTCGCCACGACATTCAGGGAGACACTGCGCGAGGCCGGGGTCATCTTCTGCCCCATCGCGGATGCCATGCGAGAACACCCCGAACTGGTGCGGAAGTACCTCGGCAGCGTCGTGCCCCGGGCCGACAACTTCTACGCGGCGCTGAATTCCGCCGTCTTCAGCGACGGCTCGTTCGTCTACGTGCCGAAGAACACGCGCTGCCCGATGGAACTGTCCACCTACTTCCGCATCAACGCACAGAACACGGGACAGTTCGAACGCACACTGATCATCGCCGACGAAGGTGCCTACGTGAGCTACCTCGAGGGATGCACGGCGCCCATGCGGGACGAGAACCAACTGCACGCGGCGGTCGTGGAACTGGTCGCCCTGGACGACGCCGAGATCAAGTACTCCACGGTGCAGAACTGGTTTCCCGGCGACGCCGAGGGCCGGGGCGGGATATACAACTTCGTCACCAAGCGCGGCGCCTGCCTCGGGGCGCGCTCCAAGATCAGCTGGACGCAGGTCGAGACGGGATCCGCCATCACGTGGAAGTATCCGAGCGTCGTGCTTCGGGGCGATGGCTCCACCGGAGAGTTCTACTCGGTGGCCCTCACCAACAACCGCCAGCAGGCGGATACGGGCACCAAGATGCTGCACATCGGGCGCGACACGAAGAGCACCATCATCTCCAAGGGCATCAGCGCCGGCCAGAGCCAGAACTCCTATCGCGGGCGCGTCAGGATGAACCCGGCGGCCGAGGGCGCGCGCAACTACACCCAGTGCGATTCCCTCCTGATCGGGGACCGCTGCGGCGCGCACACCTTCCCCTTTATCGAAAGCCGCATCCCGAGCGCCGTCGTCGAACACGAGGCGACCACCTCGAAGGTCAACGACGACCAGCTCTTTCTTTGCCAGCAGCGCGGCATCGACCCGGAAAAGGCCATCGCAATGATCGTCAACGGTTTCTGCAAGGAGGTCTTCCGGCAACTGCCGATGGAGTTCGCCGTCGAAGCCGGCAAGCTGCTCGAAGTGAGTCTGGAAGGCGCCGTCGGCTGACCTTGCGGCGGACGGAACGTTCAGATGCTTGAAATCACGGACCTGCACGCACGCGCCGCGGGCAAGCCGATCCTGAACGGGATCGACCTCACGGTCCGGTCCGGGGAAGTGCACGCCATCATGGGTCCCAACGGTTCCGGCAAGAGCACCCTGGCCAATGCCCTGGCCGGCCGGGCCGACGTCGAAGTGACCCACGGCGACATGCGCCTCGAGGGCACGAACCTCATCGGACTCGAGCCCGAGGCGCGCGCGCATCTCGGCCTGTTCCTCGCCTTCCAGTACCCGGTCGAGATACCGGGGGTCAGCAACATGGAGTTCCTGAAAGCGGCCGTGGACAGCCGCGATGCCGCGCTCGAACGCGAGGCCATGTCCGCCGCGTCCTTCGTGAAGTCGGCGCGGGAGGCCGCCGAAAGCCTGCAACTCGCACCGGAGTTCCTGCGGCGAGGCGTCAACGCGGGATTCTCCGGCGGCGAAAAGAAACGCAACGAGATCCTGCAGATGCTGCTGCTCGAGCCGAAGCTGGCGGTGCTCGACGAGACCGACTCCGGCCTCGATATCGACGCGTTGCGCACGGTCGCCCACGGCATCAACACGTTCGCATGCGAGAAGAACGCGGTGCTCCTGATCACCCACTACCAGCGGCTGCTCGACCACATCGAGCCGGACTTCGTGCATGTCCTGCTCGACGGCAGGATCGTCGAGACCGGCGACAAGTCCCTTGCCCGCAAGCTCGAAGCCGACGGCTACGCGCGCCTGGCATAGCGAAGACATGACCGCCGCCGAACACTTCCAGGAACGCCTGCTCGAGGACGCGCGGTCATCGCCACGCTATGCCCCCTGGCTCGACCGCGGCCCGAGTCTCGCCGCTCTCTCGGAGACCCCGTTGCCCGAGCCGAGGTCCTACACGTGGGAATACTCGAATCCCAATCCCTGGTACGAGCGAAACACGCCGGCCATGGACGATCGCCGGCATGCCGGGAAAGTCGCCGCGTCCGGCGGCACAAGGGTGGCAGACTTCGATGCGGCGGACTCCCGGGAACGCGGCATCATCGAAGCGAACCTCAACGCCACCATAGACCGATGCCGCTATCCGCTGGCCGCGGTGAACGACATCCTGCTTTGCGGCGGCGTCGTCATCGAGGTGCCGGAAGGGGCGCGCGGCGCCGAGATCGAACTGGGACACTTGACCGGCGGCTTTGAGCGGGTGCTGCTCGTCGTCGGCGCCGGCGCCGAAGCGACCCTCGTCGAAAGCCCCGCCGCAGCGAACCACCGGGTCGTCGAGTGCCTGGTCGAAACCGGGGCGAGCCTTCGCCACCTGCGCCTGCAAGGCGCGGCGGACTCCTTCGAGTACCAACTGGTGTCGACCCGCGTGGAAGCCGGCGCGAGCTACCGCTTCGGGCAGTACGCGCAGGGCTCGGGGATGCGTCGCAACGATGTCCACATCGAATCGGCGGGTGACGGCGCCGATATCGGGATCCACGGCGCCTGGCACCTGTCGGGCCAGCAGCACCTCGACACCCAGATCAACGTGCATCACGGGATCGGCGGAGGCACCAGCCGCCAGACCGTGCGGGGGGTGGTGAACGATCGCGCCAAGGCGGTATTCAACGGCCGCATCCACATCGCGCCCGGCGCCCAGCGCAGCGACGCGGCGCTGTCCGCGAAACACATGCTGCTCGCGCGCACCGCCCAGGCCTACGCCAAGCCGGAACTCGAGATCTACGCCAACGACGTTCGGTGCGCCCACGGCGCCACCATGGGTGAAATCGATGGCGATGCCCTCTTCTACCTCCGCTCCCGGGGTGTCGGTGAAACCGTCGCGCGCAATCTCCTGATCGCGGGCTTTCTCGAGGAAGCCATGTCCGACCACGGCCGCCAGGAAGCGCGCGCTTTGCTCGGCCCCGAGAGCCTGTCCTGATGCCGTTCGATCCCCTTGCCGCGGCGCGCGACTTCCCGCTTGTCGATGGCGGGGAGAACGTCTACCTCGACAACGCGGCCACCACGCAAAAGCCGGCTGCGGTCCTCGACGCCGTGCGCCACTACTACGAGACAACCAACGCGAACGTGCATCGCGCCGCGCACGCGCTGAGCGACGCCGCCACCGAAGCGTTCGAATCGGCGCGAACCGACGTGGCGCGATGGATCAACGCCAGGACCGCGGCCGAGGTCGTCTGGACGCGGGGCACGACCGAAGGCATCAACCTGGTCGCCCAGTCCCATGGCGGTTCCACGCTCGGGCCCGGCGACCGCGTGCTGATCACGGAACTCGAGCACCACTCGAATATCGTTCCCTGGCAGATCGCCTGCGCGCAGACCGGAGCAACCCTGGCCGCGGCGAAGGTCACCCCGGAGGGAGGCATCGATATCGACGACTTCGAGGCGAAACTCGATCACGACACGAAGATCGTTGCCTTCGGGCATGTCTCGAACGCGCTCGGCACCGTGAACCCGGTCGGTGACCTGGTGGCGCGCGCACGGGCCGCGGGCGCCGTGACCGTCGTCGACGGCGCCCAGGCGATGGCGCACTTTCGCGTCGACGTGCGGGAACTCGGTTGCGATTTCTATGCCTTCTCCGGCCACAAGATGTACGGACCGACCGGAATCGGGGTCCTGTATGGCCGCGAAGAACTGCTTGAAGCCATGCCGCCGTGGCAGGCCGGAGGCGAGATGATCGAGGAGGTGACCATCGAGGCGACCACTTACGCACGCCTGCCATTCAAGTTCGAGGCCGGCACGCCGAACATCGCCGGCGCCATCGGTCTTGGCGCCGCGATCGGGTATCTCGAAGGGATCGATGCCGAGTCGCTCGCCAGCCACGAGGACCAACTGCTGCGGACCGCCACCTCGCGCCTGAGCCAGATCGAGGGTGTTCGCATCCTTGGCACGGCCCCCGACAAGGGTCCCGTGTTGTCGTTCCTCATGGACGGCGGCCACCCCCACGACGTCGGCACCCTGCTCGACCAACAGGGGATCGCCGTGCGCACGGGGCATCATTGCGCGATGCCGCTGATGCAGCGCTTAAGCGTTCCCGGCACCGTGAGGGCGTCCTTCGGCCTGTATAATTCACTCACCGACGTCGAGCGGCTGGTCGCTGGCGTCCACAAGACGAGGTCCTTCCTATGACGGACACCGCAACGCAAGACTACGATCCCGCGAGCATCACGATCACCCCCAGGGCGCTCGCGCACGTGAAGCGCCAATTGCGGGGACAGGACGCCACCGTGCTGATCCTCGGCGTCAGGGAGAGCGGCTGCAACGGATACATGTACGAACTCGACTACGCGCGGGGCGATCTGGCCGACGGGCGATCGTTTCGTTTCGCCGAGGACGTGAGCGTATTCGTCCAGGACCAGGACTGGCCCCTCGTGCGCGGCACGGAGATCGACTACGAGACCGAAGGCCTGAACTCGGTGCTCAAGTTCAACAATCCGAACGCCGATGCCAAGTGCGGGTGCGGCGAGAGCTTCTCCATCGCATCCTGAACCCAAGCGCCGCATGCAAAGTCGAATCGTTCCCGTATCCCGCGAGGTCGAGGCGCGCCTCGTGCCCACCGGCACGCCGACCTTGATCCCCGAAGGCACTTTCGTCACGCTGACGCAGACGCTCGGCGGCGCCTACACGGTGGTTTTCGAAGGCAACATGGCGCGCGTCGAGGGCGAGGATAGCGACGCGCTGGGCCTCGATCCGGTCACCCTCGAGTTCGAACCGCCGGCCGACGGCAAGCCGAGCATGGCGCAGGTTGAAGAAGCGCTTGCTTCCGTCTACGACCCGGAGATTCCGGTCAACATCGTCGAACTGGGGTTGATATACCGCTGCGAGATTCTCTCCGGGGATGGCCCGCAATCCGGGGCTCGAAGCCGGGATCACGCCGTACACATCGACCTGACATTGACCGCCCCGGGCTGCGGCATGGGTCCGGTACTCGTACAGGATGTCGAACGCCGCGTGGCGCAGGTTCCGTTCGTTTCCGATGTCGTGGTGCGGCTTGTCTTCGATCCTCCCTGGTCGCGCGACATGATGACCGAGGAAGCACAGCTCGCGCTGGGAATATTCTGATCCTCCGATCGATGGCCGATCTCGACGAAGTGCGCGACACCTTCCAGTTCCTTGACGACTGGGAGGACCGGTACCGGTTCATCCTCGACCTCGGCAGGTCGGTGCCGCAACTCGAGCCGGAACTCAAGACCGACGACCGCCTGGTTCGCGGTTGCCAGAGCCTCGTGTGGCTGGTGCCGCGCTTCGATGCCGACGAAGGATGCCTGCACCTTGCGATCGACAGCGATGCGCACATCGTGCGCGGCCTGATCGCCATCGTCCTCGCCGCCTACGACGGCAACGAACCCCGGGAGATTCTCGACTTCGACATCGAGGGCCTGTTCAGCGAACTCGACCTGATGCGGCACTTGAGCCCCACTCGGGGCAATGGTCTGCGCGCGATGGTCGCGCGCATCCGGTCCGAAGCGGAAGCCGCGGCTGACTGAAGCACCGACCGACGATAGTTTGCCGTGGTTCGCGACGCTATCACCGGTACGCGTGACGTTGCCCGACACGCGAACCTGTGTTAGCAGTGTCCACCGTGGCAATCGGTGGGAGTGAGGCATGACAGGGCAAGCGAATTGGTCGGTGTTGACCGCCGCCCTGGTCCTTGCGGTTGGCGGCGGCGCCGGTTCGTCCGCGACCGCGTCGGAACCCGGCGCAGGGGACACCGACCACGCGTACCGAATGACGCTACAGGTTCTCGGCGGCCTGGCTTCGTGCGGGGACGAGTTCAGCGGACCGGAATACTATGGTGCCGCGACGCGGCGCGATCGGGAGGTCGAGGAGTCACTCGACAGGATCGGCAAGGAACTGGACAGGCTGCGGCCCAGGATCAAGGCATTCGACGAGCGCATCGAACCCCTGTTGCCGCGCGAACACAATACCGTGCCGCTGACAGACAGCGAGCTGAGCGAGCTGGAAGCGTTGCGCGAGCGAAGCGCGGAACTGGAGCGGCAACTCGAGGAGATGAAGTCAGGGGACTTTGCATCTGAGGAAGGCCAGGCGTTGCGGCAGGAGAAGCGGGAAACAGACAGGTCCGTCGAGCGGCTGGAGAACAGCATACCGCTGACCGAAGAGGAGGCGCGCTTCCTGCGGGACCAAAGGAAGCAGCGTGGACCGCTCGTCGAACGGAGGCGCACCCTGGCGACCGAGCAGGACGAGCTGAGATCCCTGATCTCCATGAGCACGCCCGGTTCGCTTCGCGTATATCCCAACGACTCCCTCCGCCTCAAGCTGATGGAAAAGGATGCGTTCGCTGACGACACATGCGCTACCTGGGAGCTCACGCTCGACCGCGAGACGCTGGACAAGGGCGGGATCGATCTGGAACGCGACGACCGCCCGTTGCTGAGGCTGTGGATTCAACGCGGTTCTCCATAGCCGCACCACGCGCCACAGGCGCGCTTGCTACTGGACATGCATACATATATCCTAGGTCCATGGCCGACACTGTCCTACGTGTCTTTCAGTACGTTCCGCCGCTTATTGCGGTCGACGAGGAGGATTGGCACAAATTCTGCGGTGGGACCATCCCGCTGCAGGCGGAACTGCCGGCGCGCCGCATTCACATTCTTGCGGTAACACTGCTGCCATCGTCCGGCGGCGCCAATTCCAGCGACAGCATTTGCCGGAGCATCGAGCCATTCCTCGTCGACGTGGACGCGAGCGGTTACCTCGTGTCCAGGGACGCCACCCTGGCACCGCTGAACGCGGGCACGTCTTCCGTGATCGACCTGCGGCCGCGACTGCTCTCGCGTTACCTGCGCCAGGCCTACGCGTGGTCGCCGCCGGCGCCGGTCCTGTCAGAGGCCCTGCAACGCTCCCTCGCAAGCATCGCCCCTTCGGCCCGCATTTCCCTGTCTACCTGAGCGTTTCGCCTGCTTCAGGCAGGGTCTTTCGCCAGCGAACGTAGTCGCCGTAGTCGTCCAGGTCCCACAGCGTATCGAGCAACGCGATGTCGAGCCCGGCGGCGGCGCCCCGGCTGAGGGTCTGCTCGACCACCGCGTCCGTACTCCACGAAATCGATCGAAACAGTTCCGGGTGGGGCGCATTCATGCCCACGAGGCAATAGCCGCCGTCCTCCACGGGTCCTAGTACCGCGTCCGCCTGCGCGAGCGTCGATAGCGCTTTTTCCACGTAGGCCGCGTCCAGCACCGGGATATCCGTTCCAACCACAACCTTCACGCCCGACTCGAGGGCCGCGAGCATGCGTTCCCCGAGATCCGCCCTCGGTTGTTTGAAGACGGGCAAGTTGTAGTCGGATTGCCACCGCCTGACATCGTCGTTATGTGGGCCGTCGAACCACAGTTCGCAGTCGAAGGCGCCCCCCTCCAAGGCGCGCAGCGTGCCCTCGACCAGTTCTACATACGTTTGCAATGCCGTCGCCGCTCCCACGGTCTCGGCGAGACGGGTCTTGACCCTGCCGAGTTCCGGTGCCCGCGCGAACACGGCGACGCGGCTACCGTCGCTACTCAACGGACCGGTCTGCGTAGTAGCTGGCGTGCAGGTCCTCCGGACGCGCGCCGAGGAAATAGCGCACCCGGATGCTCCACATGAGCAGCGTGGTCCAGACCACCCCCTCGCGCTCCCAGCGGCGCGACGACGCTACCAGCCGCTCCCGCATACACTTCGGCCTCTTGAGCCGGCGCAGTCGCTTTGAGAACTCGACATCCTCCAACAATGGCTGGTCCGGCATCCCATCGACAGCGTCCAATAGCTGGCGCGAAACAAAGATGCCCTGGTCGCCGGTGCAGATTCCGGTCAGGAACGAACGCTGGTTCATGCACCAGGCGATCACCTCAAACACCGGTGAGGGGTTGGACAAGCGGACGTCGAACCGGCCCCATACCACTGACTCCGCAGCATTGCGCAATGCGTCCAGCAGCACCGGCTCCACGCGGGAGTCGGCATGCAGGAACCAGATCAAATCGCCGCGGGCAAGCTCGGCGCCGCGCTGCATCTGCCGCCCGCGATGCGGTTCCGAGCGCACAACCCTCGCACCATGGCGCTCGCACACCACCTTGGTACCGTCGTGGCTCCCGCCATCGACGACGACCACCTCAAAGCCAACTGCCCCGGCGATTTCACCAAGGAGCTCCGCCAAGGGTTCCGCGTCGTCCAATGTCGGGATGACGACACTTACCGACGGGCTTTTGTGGAAGGACGCTGCCAGCGTCGGGGAGCGCCCCACCTCTTCCTTGCGCGTCAACGGTCGGGAAGCATTCCCCGACTGAAGGCTCCCTTTGGAGTACGCCTCCGCCGCCGAGATAGATTCCTGCACTTCCTTACGCGCCAGCCATCGGGGAGCATTCCCCGGCTGAAGGCTCCGATCGCGTTCCATTCGCCACCGCCATGCCATGACCGCCAATGGCAGCCCCGGCAGGAATCGAACCTGCATCTACCGCTTAGGAGGCGGTCGTTCTGTCCATTGAACTACGGGGCCATCCGCTTCCGCCCACCCGGGCGAACGCGATCATACTGTCAGGCTGGCCCCGTCACCACTGCCGGGCCTACGGTCTTGCGCCTCGATCGGCACTTCGTGCCGTTCCACGGCGCAGTCCCCTAGCGCCGCGGTTTCGGCCGGCGCGCGTCGAAGGCGACGATGTTGTCGCCGGAAACGACGTCTCGCCGGGGATAGATGGCGACTTCCCAGGTCAGAACAGCCTCGGCGGCCCGGCTGAAGCCTCGCAGCCCGATCGCATCCCGCGCCTCGAACAGCGCGAAAGCGATGTGCGTCCCGCCGTCTTCCGACCAAAGCAGTCCGAGATGCGGTTCCGCTTCAAGCTTGGCGGTTCCGTCGACATGCAATCCACCACCGCGCACGGACACCGAGTATGTCCCGACTTCGTCGGCAACGACCCAGATCGCAAGGTCCAGTTCAGTGCCGTCCTGGGACTCCACGCGCGCCGCAATCAACTTCCCGGCATCTTCTTCGCTGAACTCGAAATCGACTTCGACGCCGCATCCGAGCGTTTCCCCTACGGGACGATATGAACCCCTTCCAACCCAATGACCGGGCTCGAGGATCACGAGCCCAGGCGATACCTGAGCTTCAGTGCGAGTTGTTCGGCGGCGGGATTGTCGAAAGCGTCCGTCAACATCGTGCGCAGGTCCGCGCCGGGGCCGTTCGGCAGATCCGCATGCTTCGTATAGACGAAAAACAGGTCCGACATGGGTGCGATCTCCCAGCGATAGCGGATCTGAAAGCTCAGTTCCGAAAGGGAAAAGTCCGCGCTCTCGGGATCGATGTCCGTGTTCGCCGGCACGAGGGCGCGCGAGGGGACCAGGTCGTAGAACTGGGCGTCTCCCGCACGAACGGCGGCCCACTGCAATGCCATCCGGAACTGCTGCTTGCCGGTAATGAAGTAGTCCAGGCTGAATTTGGGCGACCATTCGTCAGCCCCGAAGAGCGCAAAGCGCGTGTCTTCACGGTGCAGGACCCAGCCGTCGCGCTCGGCGTAGTCGACGCCGAACTCCATGGCCATCCGTTCCGCCGGGCGCCACGTGATGCCCCCGCCCCAGGTGCGGCGGGGACCACCCATATCTTCCTGGCCCCACTGGGCTTCGAGGCTGTAGCTGAACGGCAGCGTATCGTTCGATTCGTAGCGGAACCGCAGGTCCCAGGCTTCCTCGACGCGGTAGCTGCCATTGCCGAAACTGTTGCGATCCTCGAATCTCGCCGGAGACCAGGTGGCACGCACCCGCGCCCGGGAGAGGTCCGCCAGGCGAACGTCCTGAGAAACCTCCACGCTGCCTACCACGCGCTCACCGGCACGGTTGTACCCCCGGCTGAAGGCGAACCAGGTGCGGCTCTGGGTCGTCCATGCGAGGTCCGAGCGGGACAGTCGCGCCTGGTATTGATAGCGGGTCAGGTCGTTGCGCCTGAGATAGCCGAGATCGCGGAGGTCGAGATTGCTGTCGTAGTGATCCATCGACAACGTGTGGGTCAGCCCCGGAAGCGGGGTGAACTTGATGTCAAGCAACCCGCCGTAGCCAGCTTCGGCGCCCGGCACGGAGGAAGTGATCATTTCCCCGTCGAGTTCCCAACGTCCGCTGGTGGTCATCGAATGGCCGTCCACGGCATGCACCACGGCATCGCCGTCGGGACGCTGCGTGACAGTCGACATCCACCCCAGGGCTCGCGAATCGGCTTCCCCACCTTCCCATAGCAGGCGAGCGACGCCATAGTGCCGCCCATCCTGCCGCAGTTGTTCGCGCTCACCTGTCGACGAGAGTCCTTCGAACCGGGTTTCGTCTTCCCCGGCGAACAACAGGCCGAAACGCAGTTGTTCCCGCTGACCCGTAGCCTTGACTGCGCCGAGAACTTCCGTTGGACGGCCGTGTTCCGCCGGTGACAGCGTCACGCCGGCGGGAACATCCGGCCGCAGGGGCCGACCTCCGATCCGGCGCGTATGCAGCACCAGCGTCCGTGGTGCCGAGGACCCATAGCTGTACGAACTCCGCGTCCCGCTGCGGAAGACTTCCTGGCCTTCCTGGAAGAACAGGCGCTTCTCCGGATAGAACGTCTCGAAAGCGGTCAGATTGACGATGACATCGTCCGTCTCGACATCGCCAAAATCCGGATTGAGGGTCGCCGTCACCTGGAAGTTGGTGGACGGGCGCCAGAACAGGTCGACACCGGCGTCGTTGGCGACCTCTCCATCGAGATTGTCCAGCACCGAAGACACGTAGGGATAGACGCTGTACTGCTGCCGCAGGTCGACGCCGTTCAACGCCAGTTCCTGGAACTCGGAAAGAAACTTCGGTCTCGACATCGGAAGCGCGGGCCATGACCACATCTGATTCAGGTGCGCGACCCGCCGGGTGGCCAACAGGCCCATCGCACGGTCGCCCGCCGCCTTCGGCATGCTGACGAGGGACCAGGGAACATGGAACTCCGCGACCCACCCGGTCTCGGTACGGGATGTGGCCCCGTGCCATGCGCCGTCCCAGTTGGTACTCATGTGGCGCTCGGGGAGGATCGTGCCGTCTCCCATGCTGCCGCCGAGACTGAGGCTGAACCAGAATCCGTAGCGCCCTTCCCCGGAAGTATCCAGGTAGAAGATGAAGGAATCCCGGCTATGCCACTGGTCGCGACTGCTCATTCGCTCGACCAGCGTCTCCGGCGCCTGCTCCATGTCCGCCGACAAGTAGAAACCCGTCGCGGTATAGAAGAACTTCACCCGTGTGCCGAGCCGGGTCGGCGCCATGGTGTCCGGCGACACGACCCTGAAGTCACCGTAGCCGGGAAGCTGCTCCCATACGGCCTCGTCCAGTTTGCCGTCGACGACGATTTCAACGTCGTCTTCCAGGCGAACGGAGACGATGGCCGGCGCGCGATCGGCGGTCAGAATCGTGGGATCGGGAGGCAGGGAAACAGGCTCGAGACCACCGCGGGACACATCACCCCACGTCGATGTGGTGACGGCCGCGTAGACCGACACCAGCAAGGCCCATTGGATGGCCGCGCGCATATTCTCTCCCGGGAAAACGGCGCATTCTACGCCTTTGGCGCGGAAAACTCAAATTTCTCAATCGCTTACGCGCGGGGGTTCACAGGCTTTGCGCACCGAACACCAATCATGCCCTGTCCAGACGCCGCAAAGCGAAGCCGTGAGCGGCATACAGTGCGTTATCCCGCCAGGAGTATCAGCACCCCCGCCGCCACCGTCGAGCCGATCACGCCAGCGACGTTCGGTCCCATGGCGTGCATCAGCAAAAGGTTACCCGGATTCGCATCCTGCCCGACCCGGCTGACGACTCGCGCCGCCATCGGGACCGCGGAGACGCCCGCAGCGCCGATCAGCGGATTCACGGGCCGCCTGAACACGAGGTTCATGCCCTTCGCCATGAGAATGCCGCTTGCGGTGCCGATCGCGAATGCGGCGACGCCGAGCAACAACACCCCTAGAGTTCCCGTGGTCAGGAACTGCTCCGCACCGAGCCTGGAGCCGATGGCGAGACCGAGAAAGATCGTCACGGTGTTGATCAGGGCGTTGCGGGCCGTGTCGGTGAGCCGGTCGACGACTCCGCATTCGCGCATGAGGTTGCCGAAGCAGAACATCCCGAGCAGCGGCGCCGCCGTAGGCAGCACCAGTCCGACGACCAGCAGCAGCGCCAGGGGAAAGAGTATGCGCTCACGCCTTGAGACCTCGCGCAGTTGCGTCATTTCGATCTTCCGCTCCTGCGCCGTCGTCAGGAGCCGCATGATGGGCGGCTGGATCAGCGGCACCAGCGCCATGTAGGAATACGCCGCAACCGCGATCGCGCCCATCAGGTGCGGTGCAAGCTGTTCCGCCACATAGATCGCCGTGGGCCCGTCGGCGCCGCCGATGATGGAGATGGCGGCCGCTTCCCTGAGGGTAAAGTCCATGACGCCCAGCTGGGTCAGCCCCACCGCGCCGAGCAACGTTCCGAAAATGCCGAACTGCGCCGCCGCGCCCAGCACCAGCGTCCTTGGATTGGCGAGCAGCGGCCCGAAGTCCGTGAGTGCGCCGATCCCCATGAAGACCAGCAGCGGGAAAACGGCCGTATCGACGCCCACCAGGTAGATCAGGTTCAGTATGCCGTCGCCCGCGGCGATTTCCGCGCCCGGGATGTTGGCCAGGATGCCGCCGAAACCGATCGGCACCAGCAGCAGCGGTTCGAACCTGCGCACTATGGCGAGGTACAGCAGGAGCAGGCCAATGCCGATCATGAAGCATTGCCCGGGCGAGACCTGGTACAGGCCCGACGCCTGCACGATTTCCATGAGTTGAGACACGGCGGGGCTTACACCGTCCGGCGCGCCGCCGCGCGACCGGGTGAGTCGGAGCGGCCCTCGCGTTCAGGCAAGGTCGAACAACGCTTCGCCAACGGTCACCGAGTCGCCCTCCGCCACATGCAGGGCTGTCACGATCCCGGCCCGGGGAGCGACCACCTCCGTCTCCATCTTCATCGCCTCGAGCACCAGCACGGTATCGCCCTGCTCCACGTGCGCGCCGAGCGGCACGACGATCTTGAAGATGTTGCCCGCCATAGCCGCGGGCACCGCAGCGCCGTTGTACCGGGGCTGCGGCACCGGCGCCGTCGTCACGTCGCCGCCCGCGGAAACCTCGACGGTGAACGCCTTGCCGTTGACACGCACCTCGTAGGTTGCCGCCTCGCCCGAAGCGACCCGCGCCGGTGCCGCCTCTTCGGGAACGGCCTCGAACTCCTCCGGGTTGCCGCGGTTCTCGAAGAATTTCAATGCGACCTGCGGGAACAGCGCATAGGTGAGGACATCGTCGATCCGGTCGTCCGCCAGCGTGATCGACTCCCTGGCAGCCAGCTTCTCGAGCTCCGCCGACAGCGTTTCGACCTCCGGCGGCAGCAGGTCCGCGGGTCGGCAGGAGATTCGCATCTCGGATTCAGGCAGCCCCTCGAGCAGCGCCGTCGACAGTGGCGCGGGCGTGGCCCCGTACTCGCCTTTCAACAGGTTCGTCGTCTCCCTGGTAAGGCTTGCGTACCGTTGGCCCTGCAGGACGTTGATCGCCGCCTGGGTGCCGACGATCTGCGAGGTCGGCGTCACCAGGGGCACGAAACCCAGGTCCTCGCGCACCCTGGGTATCTCTTCCAGGACTTCATCCAGCCTGTCGGCGGCGTTCTGCTCACGAAGCTGATTCTCGAGGTTGGTCAGCATGCCGCCGGGGACCTGCGCCACGAGGATGCGCGAATCGACGCCCCGCAGGCTGCCCTCGAAATCCGCGTACTTTCTGCGCACCTGGCGAAAATACGCGGCGATGTCTTCCATCAGGGCGATGTCGAGGCCCGTATCCCGACCCGTGCCCGCGAGGATCGAGACCAGCGACTCGCTCGCCGAGTGCCCGTAGGTCATGCTCATGGAGGAGATCGCCGCGTCGACGTTGTCAACGCCCGCTTCCACCGCCTTGAGATAGGTGGCCGTGGACATTCCCGTAGTGGCGTGGGAGTGGAGGTGGACGGGAATCTCCAGCGTCTCCTTCATCCTCGACACCAGTTCGAAGGCGACGTAGGGCTTGAGCAGTCCCGCCATGTCCTTGATGCACACCGTGTGCGCGCCCATGTCTTCGATGCGGCGCGCGAGATCGAGCCACAAATCGACCGTGTGGACGGGACTCACCGTGTAGGCCATCGTGCCCTGGGCATGCTTGCCCTGCTCCAGAACGGCGGCAATCGCGGTCTCGAGATTTCGCATGTCGTTCATCGCGTCGAACACGCGGAACACATCGATGCCGTTCGCTGCCGCCCGCTCGACGAACTTGCGCACCACATCGTCCGCGTAGTGGCGATAGCCGAGCAGGTTCTGCCCCCGGAGCAGCATCTGTTGCGGGGTGCCGGGCATCGCCGCCTTCAGCTTGCGAATACGCTCCCACGGATCCTCGCCGAGATAGCGGATGCAGGCGTCGAAAGTCGCCCCGCCCCACGACTCGATGGACCAGTAGCCTACGCGATCCAGCCTGTCCGCCACCGGCAGCATGTCCTCGATGCGCAGGCGCGTTGCCAGCAGGCTCTGGTGGGCGTCGCGCAGGACGAGTTCGGTGATCCCGAGCTTGCTCATGGCCAGCCTATCCCCGGGTCTGGGCGCCGACGGTCATGCGGGCGCGGTGGTGCCGTATCGCGGCGGCCACGGCCGCGGCCATTTCCGCCTGCGCATCATGGTGTTCGGGAACTTCCGCAGGCTCGGCGTCCTGCCGCCGGGAACCGACGAGCCGCGTCATGACGGCGATGGCGGTGACGAGCAAGGAGAGCAGGATGAACACCATGGCCATGCCCACCGCCGCCAGCCCCAGCGCCTGAGGCAGCAAGCCGGCGCTCACCGCCACGCCCCGCCGGGACAGTGGTTGCGGGCGCACGCGCCTTTCGTGTCTCCCTGGTCCATCGCGGAATCCTCGTTCCCGCCAAGGATATGGCGCACCCGACAGGATTCGAACCTGTAGTCCCCGGTTTCGTAGACCGGTGCCTTATCCAATTTGGCCACGGGTGCGCACGCCAAAAGGGCGCGTATTATCGTGGAAAGCGAGCGGCGGAAACAAGTGATCCACGCTCGCAAGGGCAAGGGCGGAAGCTCGGATCAGCCTGGCGGCTACCAGCGTCCGACACGGCGGTTCCATCGGTAGAGGCCCGCCGCGAACGCATTGTAGGCGGCGCGCAACAAGCTCCGCGCGACGGGGAACCGGGCCAGTCGCCCAACCAGGCGTTGGCCCGGTGTGATCGCCATCAGTTCGGAGACCGCATCGGCGCCGACGTGGAGATTGCCGTCACGGTCCGTCACATGAAGACGTTCGCGGACGAACTCGAGATCTGCATCTATATCGCCGACCGCGTCGTTGTCCGCGTGGACATCGACCCATTCCACCATTTCGCCGCATCCCTCCAGCCTGGTCCGCTGGTGTCGGATTCCGGCTGCGCAGACCGGGCAGGCGCTGTTGTAGTAGACCCTTTTCATGGAGGTACGCCTCGGCGGGCGGGGGAATTCAGGATAGCGACCTGGCGAGCGCCGCATCGATTGTTGGCCACCGGAACTCGAAGCCCTGTTCGAGGGCCTTGGCGGGAACGGCCCGCTGGCTCGCCAGCACAAGTTCCCGGGCCATGTCGCCCATCACGGCAACAAGCACGGACCTGGGTACCGCGAGCAGGGCCGGACGCCGAATCGCGCGGGCGAGCGCCTTCGTGAATTCCCGGTTGGTGACCGGGTGAGGTGCGACCGCGTTGAGCGGCCCTCGAATCGATTCGTTGGCTACCACGTGGCCGATCAGCCTCACCAGGTCATCTCGTTCGATCCAGGACATCCACTGCCGGCCGGAACCCAACCTGCCCCCGAGCCCCAGGTCGAAGGGTGCGAGGAGTTGCGCGAGCAAACCGCCTTCGCGCCCGAATACCAGGCCGATTCGCAGCATCACCACCCGCATGCCGCGGCGTTCGGCGAGCATCGAAGCGGACTCCGCCGCTTCGCACGATCGGTGCGTGAAGCCGTCGCGGGCAATGGCACTCTCATCGAGAATCCTCTCGCCGCAGTCGCCGTACCAGCCGACGGCCGAGGCGCCGATCCAGACGCCCGGCTTCACTTCCAACCGATCCACGAGGTCGATCAATCGGCGAGCCAGGTCGGGTCGGGAGTTCATGATGCGACGGCGGCGGGATTCGGTCCAAGGGCCGTCGGCGACCGGTTCACCCGCCAGGTGGACGATGATGTCGAATCGTTCACCGGCCCCGATCTCGTCGAGGTCCGTCACCACGCGGAAAGGCGGTTTCAGGACACCGGTCTTCGACACGTCCCGGGTCAACACCGTGACGTGGTGCCCGCCGCGAGCCAGCGCCTCCGTCAACCGTTGACCCACGAAACCCGTCGCGCCGGTCACGAGCCAGCGCCGGCGGTCGCCCAGTTCCAGGTCCAGCGGCCGGGCCTGGAGTCGCCGTGCTCGCCGCGCCGCGGCGAAGTCGCGCACGGCCATCACAAGCAGTCCGGCACTCGCCATGGTCGCGAGCCACGACCAGACGCCTCGATCGGCGAACCGAATGGATGTCGGCACATGCAGCCACTCCCATACGACCGGGGTTAGAAACGCGACCAGCGCGCCGAAGTTGATGGCAAGTAACCCATGCAGCGCCCGCTCGGTCGACGGCAGGCGACGCGTGGCGTCTTCCACGAACCAGTCCGTGAACGTGATCGCGATTTCGATCGCAAGCAGCCCCACAAGCACCAACGCGGCCCAGCCTAGTGGCAGCACCCACGCAAGAACCAGGAATATGGCGGCGTAGGCCAGGTTGCGTATGCCGTGCAGGCGCAGCTCCGGCCCCGCGCCGGCCCGCCACGGCAGGCGCGCGACCAGTTCGTGGTGTATGACCACATCGAGGAAACCCAGCACGACCTGTATCGACAAGATGACCCACACCGATAGCGGAATCATGGCGCGTCCTCGAACACTGCCTCCTGGCGCAGCACGACGCCGAACCAAGGGTGAGCCAATTCCAGGCTGAACAGGAACCACGGGGAGGCAAGGTCGGTATTGCGGACCGTCAGGCAGCCGGGGGTCAGCCATCGCGGCAAGGGCAATCGGCGTTCGCCCAGCGACAGGTAATAGCCGCAGCTCTCGAACACCAGGGAACAACCTTCCGCTCTCACCCGCAGCGCCATGCAGATGCCGCAGCCGAGATACTCTTCAAGCCCCGTCGGACCCGAGAAACGTTTCACGGACCGGATCGCCTGGTGGCGGCCGCCCTTGCCGCGATAGACACGTGTCCACGCCGAGTCGTTCGCACCCACCGTCATGACGACCACCGCGGCGGGGCCCACCGTATCGCCCAGCGGCAGCGGGCCCCCGATCAAACGGGCCAGTTGTCGAAAACAGCGGCCGACCAGGTTGGACTCTGAACGGACCACGTGGCCGCGATAGCAGGTCAACTCCCGCGTACGTTCGAAACGGGCGCGAGTTCGCGCGGGGAGGCTGCGCCATCGGTGGCCCGCGAGCACCGCGTAGTTTCCTGTCGGCCGGGTCGGCCGGTTCACGCCCCAATGGGTGCCCAGGTCGCCCCACTGCAGAATGAACTGTTCGACAGGATCCGCTCTTTCCGTTATTTCCGGTCTTTCGGTTATTTCTGTCACAAGAGAAATTATTAGACCATAAATAAACGGAGTCAAGGGGAAAACAAATCCCCCGCGCAGGAACGACTCGCGATGTGGACGCTACGCGGTGATCACGCGCTGGCGAGCGACAGTTCCCGCCAGGCGTTCTTCAACACCCTCCCCGCCGAGCGCAGGAATATCACCAGCAGGACCACGGCCACTACCAGGTCGGGCCAGGGAGAGGCAAAGACCCAGACGGCCGCAGCCGTGGCGATCACCGCGACGCCCTCGAAGACGTCGTTGCGGGAACACTCCCAGGACGACGACATGTTCACGTCGCCGTCGCGGTACGGCGTCAGCAGCTTGAGGCAGACCGCGTTGGCGATCAGGTTGAGCACGGCTGCCAGGGACATGGTGCTCGCCACCGGCGCGTCGAGTTCCGTCATCCTCCAGGCAATCTGCGCCGCGACCGCGAGGGCGGCGCCGAGGATCAGCAGACCCTTGAGCATGGCGACGCGCGCCTTCGCCCGGGCCGACCCGCCGACCACCGCCATGCTGAGCGCGAAGGTGAGCGCGTCCCCGAAGTTGTCAAGCGTTCCAGACAGCAGCGCGGACGAACCGCTCAGCATGGACCCCGTTACCATGATCGCGAACGTCGCCACGTTGATCCCGAACACCCACGCCAGCACCCGGCGCTGCCGGGCCTGCAGGTTGGCCAGGTCGAGGGGGGGTTCGCAACAGTCCATATCTGTCCTTCGGCCCGATGGCGTATGTTCTCACATGGACTGACACGTTGGGTCCGATTCGAACCGCGCGCCAGCGGCGCGGTGACCGGTAGCCCAGCGCTCGCTGCCGGGCCGCGTCCCGCGAGCTTCGCGGCCGTGCCAGACCCACAGCGCGCAAGTGCCAGTCAAGGAGCAGGGCACGGGACGGGCGGGATGGGTGAGCGAGACGGGCGAGATGGGCAAGAGAACTTGGGCCGGGGTCAAATGCGCCTCGCGTCTTCGCTTCCGGCGGATTGGCGCTACCGCCCGGCGATACTGAAGATGGACGTGTGTTCGATCTCCGTGGCCACCTCGCCGCCCACGAGGTAGGCGATGCCGAGGTCCACGAACTCGTGCCCCTTGCGCCGCCACTTGCGCGTCGGGACCGCGCGGACCTCGATTTCGTCGCCCACGCGCAGCAGCCGCCGGAACCGCACCACCGAGCCGACGTGGATCCAGGCCGGCAGCACGTAACGACGCATGAAGGTCCGGTTGGCGGTTCCCAGGATGCCGTGAGGGTGCAGGACCCCGGATCCGTAGCACGCCAGGTCTTCCTCCACCTGGGCGCCGAACTCGGTGTTTTCGACCGCGTCCGGCGACCACGTCCACGCCGGGAACGGTTCGCCCACCCTCACGTTGCCCCAGTGGATTTCGGGCCGCCGCCCGATTGGTGCGCCCGGTTCGATGGTCGCAACCTCCTCGTCGCGGTCAAGCTGACGCGTGTGCAGTTCGGCGAGCAGGGTGCCACGCGCATGGCACCGGACGGTGTGCGCGTCGCCCTCCATGTCGTGTGTGACGGTCAACTCGTCGCCGTCGTACGCAGGCTTGACGAAACGTACGCTCGCTTGCCATCCCGCGAGCCAGTCGGGCCCCAGCGCATCGACCAGCGGATGGGTCATGTGACCGAAGACTGCGGCACCGGGCACAAGCGCGCCCTCGAACCCGAAGCGCGCCGCGATCTCGTCGCTGTGGATGCGGTTCTCCGCGCCGGCGGAGAAGTTCCGTGCGGTCGTCAGGTAAACGCTCACATGGGCCTCGAGTCGTAGCTGCCGCGAAGAGTCTACCGTTTCACGCCGATGCAGGCGGCTTCACAACGGTCTGGGCCAATACCCTCGCCATTCGGACTCGGTTGCAGACAATCGCCCGACAATGCGTAAGTGTTTGCCGGACTTTCTTGCCGAGCCCGAATCCATGGAGTACAACGACTGCTATCCGCTACTACGAAAAGAGGAGGTCAACAATGGGGGTCGTGCAGGTCACCGTCACCATCCGCAACCCTGCGCAACGCGAGCGATCCTGGGACGGGCTGTTCCTGGTTGACACCGGATCGACCGACTGCGTCGTGCCCGGGCGCGCCCTGCGCGGAATCGGTATCGAGCCACGGGGGCGTCGAACCTACGAACTTGCGGACGGCCGCGAGGAAACCGTCGACATCGCCGTGGCGGAAGTCGAGTTCATGGGCGAGATCGTCGGCGCCACCGTCGGCTTCGGCAAAGACGGGATCGAGCCGATTCTCGGGCTCACGGCACTGGAGTCCGTCGGCATCGAGATCGACCCCGTGTCCCAGCGTCTGAAACGCCGCCCCTCGGTACGCATGAAGCGCCAGGCAGCACCGCGCGACAATCAGCAGCAGCTCGTCGCATCCCTGTCATGATGACTGGCGAAACGCAGGCCTTGCGCATACGCACCAGGATTCCCGCCCGGCATACACCCCAGGGGATCTGAAATCCTGCGCAAGGCACCCGTCACATCCAGCCCCTCGGCGATAGCCGCCCTTGGCGTAGTGGGCACGGCGCTGTTCGCGGACGCGGCGATTCCTCAGCAACAGGCGTCGGAAGAATGGACCGGCGCGGACGACTGCGCGCGCTGCCACGCCGCCGAGCACGAAGCCTGGCGCGGTTCGCACCATGACCTCGCGATGCAGCCGGTTTCCGAGATGGCCGTACTTGGCGCTTTCGACGGGAGCGGGATAACCCGCAACGGCGCGACTTCGAAGTTCTTCCGCCGGGACGGCGGCTACTGGGTAGAGACGGGCGGGCCGGACGGCAAGCTGCGGGAGTATCCGGTCAGCTACGTCTTCGGCGCCCATCCCCTGCAGCAATACCTGGTCGAGTTTCCCGGGGGGCGCCTGCAAGCGCTCGACATCGCCTGGGACAGCCGTCCGGCCGCGTCCGGCGGTCAACGCTGGTTCCACCTGCGCACAGCGGATGCACCAGCCGGCCCGCAGGACCCGATGCACTGGACCGGGACGTACTACAACTGGAACGCCCGCTGCGCCGAGTGCCACTCGACGAACCTGTCCAAGGCCTACGACCCGGAGTCGGGGACATATGCCACCACCTGGAGCGAGATCAACGTCGCCTGCGAAGCCTGCCATGGCCCGGGCGGGCGGCATGCAGCGCTGGCCGAAGCGGGTCGGCTGCACGAAGTGCCCGACTCCGGCCTTGAAGTGGCTCTCGGCTCCACGCGTGCATGGAGTTTCGCCCCCGGCGAGAGCATCGCCCGCCGGGACTCGCCGCCGGACAGGCACGAGGTCGAGACCTGCGCCCCGTGCCACTCGAGGCGGACTTCGCTGGACCACTACCGTCACGGTGCCGGTTTCCTGAACACCCATCTTCCCGCCCTGCTGGAAGCCGGCCTGTATCACGTCGACGGCCAGATTCGCGAAGAGGTGTACGTGTACGGTTCGTTCGCCCAGAGCAGGATGTACCAGGCAGGGGTCACCTGCAGCGACTGCCACGACCCGCATGGGCTGGAGCTGCGGGCGCCCGGCAACGCTGTCTGCGCACAGTGCCACCTGCCGGGCGTCTACGATAACGCCACGCATCACCGCCACGCCGCGGGATCCTCCGGCGCGGCATGCGTCAACTGCCACATGCCTGCCACAACGTACATGGTGGTGGACCCGCGCCGCGACCACAGCTTCCAGGTCCCGCGGCCGGACCTGAGCGCAATCGCCGGCACGCCGAACGCCTGCAACGGGTGCCACCAGGAGCGGAGCATCGAGTGGGCCACGAAAGCCCTGGCGGACTGGGGCGTCGATCCTGCGGACACCGGTTCGCACCGCGGGCGTGTCCTGCAGCTCGCCCGCCGGGGAGACATGGCCGCCGCGCGCGACCTGGGGGACATCGCCATGGACCATGACACGCCACCGATCTGGCGCGCCACGGCCGCCGCCGAAGCGGGCCGATTCCCCGGCCAACAGGTTCACGGCCGCACCGCCTCGCTGCTCGAAAGCGACGATGCCCTGCTTCGGGTGGGAGCCGTCAGGGCGACGGCGTTCCTCCCCTGGCCGCAACGTCTCGGCAAGTTGGAGCCCTACCTCGCAGACCCCGTCAAGGCTGTTCGGGTAGAACTCGCCCGGGTACTCGCAGACGTGCCGTCCGAACAGGCGGACAAACGCCTTGCTCCCGCGCTCGAAACGCTGTTCGACGAATACCTGGAGTCCCTTGCCGGGAATGCCGACATGCCCGAAGCACTGTCACAACGGGGAGATTTCCTCACTGCGCGGCGGCTGTGGGAACCCGCCGAGGGGGCGTACCGCGACGCGCTGGCGTCAGACCCGGAGCATGTTCCCGCGCTGCTCAATCTCGCCGACCTGTATCGCGTGCTCGCACGTGAAGAAGAAGCCCGCTCGGTCCTGCACAGCGCCGCCAAGGTCCCATCCGGGCAAGCCGCAGCCCATCACGCCCTCGGACTGCTCGAAATGCGCGCCGGTCAACGGGACCTCGCTTTCCGGCATCTCGCGCGCGCCGCCGAGCTCGAGACCGATGGGGTGAGATACCGGTACGTATACGCCATCGCCCTGCACGACCAGGGCGATACGGCAGCGGCCATTGCCACGCTCAAGGCGCTCCTGCGCGTCGCTCCACGCAATGCGGAGATCCTGGTGGCCCTGGTGAACTATTCGCGCAGCGCCGGGCAGCTTCCCGATGCACGGCGCTACGCCGACGAACTGCGCAGCCTGTTTCCGGACGATCGCGCCATACAGCGCCTGTACGACAGCCTTTGAGGCCGCCCTCCCGGGCAGCGTCGATCACATGAGCGTGAAGTCGGCCGTCGCCGGGTGAAGTAGATGTCCGTCCGACCCTCGAATCCCGGGTCCACACCGAACAGCAGCCAGGCACGGCCTTCGGCAGAGGCGGAGACACGTGCCGATCGGGCCTCGAACGACTTGCGTTCCCGCTGGCGCGGCTCCTCGGTGTGCCGCGTCGACCATGTACCCGCTCTCCCGCCGCCGGGACCGGGTCAGGGATCGCTCGCCAGCAGGGCATGGAACGACATCGCTCCCTCGTCGCCCAGCACCCTCACGAATTCATTGAACCGGCCCGTTTCCTCTTTCGCCACCCAACGCGCCGGCATCTCGAGCAAGGTCAGGAATCGAAGGTCCTGCCCCTCAATCCGAACCTCCCTTTTCATGGTCCCGTACTCGAACTCGAAGTCGAGCCAGGGTCCCGCCCATTCGAAGCGCCACTTCGGCGGCAGGGTGAAGTGATACTCGCTCTCCACCCTGAGGCCCGGGAAGAACGATCGATAGTGCTGGTTGCCCAGGACCACGCTCTCCAGTTCGTCGGCTAGCCAGGCCGACCTCTCCACGTAGTTGAAATCGTCGTCGCCCTCGATCAGCGGCGGATAGGCCGCCTGTGTCCGTACCGAGAAGGGTTCGGAAAGCACGTCCAACCCGGAGAACTCGAATTCCGGTTCCGCCATGTCGCCGTAGTTTCCCTCGTACTCGTCGCGGGCCCAGCGCTCGATCTGGTCGGAAGACCAGTTTGCCAGGAAACCGCGCATGACGCCGGCATAGGCGTCGAGATACGAACGGGACGACGTCTCCGTCTGGCTGCCATCCTCATCGAACGCGATCGAAGTCTCCACGCCAAGCTGCCATCGGTAACGGTCATGGGGGACCCGGCCGGGCCTGCTCCCCTGGACAAGATCGAGGGCCACCTGACCCTGCACCCAGTGTGCCGTCGACGAAGTGTCGGCATACGAATCGACCGTGTCGATGCATTTGCGATCCGGACCCTCGCCGAGACACACCAGCATGTGATCGAAATACAGCATCGAGGCCACGTTCAGGCGATCCGGGTCCAGGCGTTTCGTCGCGACCAATACCGGGAAGGCATCGATACCGGCCCGGTTGAGGAGCACCGTCAGCAGCGCGGACTTGTCCTTGCAGTCCCCATATCCCTTCGCAAGCGTTTCGTCGATCTCGTGGGGTGTTATGGCGTGCCCCCGTTCCGATACCGAAACGTAGCGAATCTCGCGCGCAACGAACTGGTGAAGCCTCGCGATCACTTCCTCCGTCGACATCCCGTCGCCTGTCAGGCTGCCCAGAATCCCGGATACGCCATCGCTCCGGCCAAGCGCCTTGTCGAACGCTCCGGCCGCCACATCGATGACATGGTTCCAGTCCCTGTATTCACTGAAAGTTGTCTGGCCCAGTTCATCGTGCCAACTCACGCGCGGGTCATAGGCGGCTGCGGGAACATCCTGGCCCACGCACTCGACGGCCGAATGTCCGCGTTCACAGGTGACGTGCGTCGAATCATTGGACCATTTCACTTCGAGGCCCAGGTCCCAACTGACCATCACCTCGAATCGATCGCGCGGGAAGAGTTGCTGCGGGAACGTCCCGAAAGACCACGGCGTTTCCATCGCATCACGATCCGTGGACACCTCGAAGTGAAGCACCGCCAGGGCTCCCGGCTCGAGCCGGGGATACAGGATGACCGCCTCGCGGGTGTCGGAGAATTCATCGTAGGTGTCCGAGTCGACCACCTGTACCGTTTCCGGGTCGAATCGAACGACTTCGCCCCCAGGCAGCACCGTGGCGGCCTCCCGCACGACGACACTGTCCGTCCGGCCATCGAACGCAATGACGTCCGATCCGAACTCCTGAACGCTCTCGGCCGTGGGGAAGTACCACACGCGCTGGACCTGCCTGACTACGTCACCGATGCCCAGATGGACCCTGGTGGACTGCAGGACCTGTCGGACCGGCTCGCGATCACCGCTCTCCCGGTCAGCATCAAGGAGGTCCCGGCCACGTTCGACAACGTCGCTGCCGGACTCCAGTTCCCAGGAGATGGCGGAGTCATCGGCAGCCAGTGGAACGCCCGCGAACAGGCACAGGATCCCGAACGGGCACAGGAAGCATGCCTTCACAAGGGTTCAAATCCGCGGGCTATTTGCCTGAAGTCGGCGGCCAGCCGACCGAAGCTCCCGGATGGCGGGTTGAACCACCCGTACAGCTCGTAGACGTGGCCGTCCACATCGAAAACCGTGATCGTGTCCAATGACGGATCCAAGGCAAAACGGCCCTTGCACTCCGTGTACGACTTCACGACTGGTTCATCACCAACGAAAGTTCTCGACTCGTTGCATACGCCTCCGGCAGTTTCACGGCTCTCTTCGATTCGCATGGATACGACATCGCTGATCGAGGTGGCGCGTCCATGATCGAATACGAGGAAGTACATCAATGCAGCAGGGCCTTCGATTTCGAGCGCCGCACCACCATTGGAGTACTTGCCGATTTCGACGCGACGCCATCCGTCTCCCACGATGGGGAATCTATATTTGTCGCCCGCGTCCACATAGTCACGGCCGGCAGGCAGTTCTTCCAGGTCATCGTAGGCGAGTTCGTCGACAGACCAGGCGGCCACCACAAACAGCAATATCGGAAACAGGCAGGCCAGCAGTACCCACTCAAGGATGGTGTACCTCCGGCGTTTGCCCGTGAAGCCTGGTTCCGGGATAGATAGCTTGACCCTGTTCACCCGGGCACTCATGCCGCAGAACAACCCCGCCCAGCACAACAGCAACCCAAGGACCAACACTTCGAAGAAAACCAGATCGGGAAACACCTCCAGGGCAAGGGTGGCTGCCGACAACGCGAACATTGCGAGCGTCACCGGCACGATCCACTTCGACCACTTGTCCAGACCACGCGGCTGGCCGACCGCATCCCACGCCTTGATGAACCTCGGTATCGCCACGAGCTGGGACGGTGCGACCAACGGGACGAAGAACCAAAGCCAGGGAATCAGCGGCCTGCCGGTCAATGTCCGCAGTTCGCGAGCCCTCGCGAACATCCAGAAACTCGAATAGACGCCGACGGTGCCGAACAGCAGGATGAACTCCATCCACCAGGGGCGGGGACTTGCGATCCCGGTTCCCATAGTCTGTTCGTTCCTGTTCGCCAAGACCCGGTTGCTCCTCGCAGCAGACACGACAATAGCAGCAATCCGGCGACTGCGAACCGTTCTGCAGCCAGCCCCTTACCGGGAATTGCGGGTGGGCGATTCGGGTTCCGGCCGCCACCACCACGGTGCGCGCCACGCGTGAACCGGTGAAGACGTCGTGGCTCCGCCCCGGTCTTTTCGACAACCATTTGTCATGTTTTTCTATGAAAAAACTTGACAAATGGAAGCAGGAGCGTAGCTTGCTGGAATACAGGAGAGGCGCACATGAGCATCGCAGCCGCAGTAAACCGGACGATTGACCGGGCACCGAACGGGCGGATATTCGGCTACGAGATCTTTCCGCGATACCGAGAGGCCCCCGGAGCGGTCGTGCGGGCCGTGAACCGAGGGGTCGAAAACGGGCGATTGAAACGCGTGGCGAAGGGACGTTTCTACAAACCCAGGAGGGGTTTGCTCGGCGATGTTCCGGTCAGCGACGAGGAGCGCCTGCGCGACGCGTTGTACCGTAACGGGCGGCGGTCCGGGTACATCACCGGACCCGCCCTCTACAATCGCCTTGGGCTCACGACCCAGGTCCCGAAGACGATCACGATCGCGGTGAACCGGGCCACCCAGACGAAGGACTTCGGCACCATAAGGCTTAAGTTGCTGTCGAGGCGGGCGCCGATTTCGGATTCAACGGTGCCACTGCTCGAAATCCTGGACATCCTGCGCGACGCGGGAAAGGTACCGGATACCGGTATCGAACGCGTGATCCGGGCGATGGTGAAGCGTCTGGCGGATCTCGCGCCGGCCGAACGGAACAGGTTGCAGCGATTGGCGTTGGAGTATTACAACTCGGGAGCAAGAGCCTTGCTCGGAATGCTGCTGACGCGTTGCGGCAAAGAGACATTGCCGGCGCTCAAGGCTTCTCTCAATCCAACCACGCGTTTCGACCTGGGTGTCGATCCGGACGAATGGCCGGAATCCCGAGCCTGGAATATCCGGTGAGGCTGCACGAGTCGCCGGACGAGTACCTGGAACTCATTCAGGCCACGGCGGACGCCATCCAGATTCCAGCGGTCCATGTCGAGAAGGATTACTGGGTCACCCGCGTACTCAAGCGTCTCCACGAATCCGAATACGGCAAGGCCGCCGTGTTCAAGGGCGGAACTTCGCTTTCCAAGGCGCATGGCCTTATCCGGCGCTTTTCGGAAGACATTGATCTCGCGCTGAGGAGAGATGAGGGAGTCGCCGACTCCCGGCGCCGACAACTGATCAGGTCGATCGAGCATGAAATCACCCAGGACCTCAGGTATCGGCCCAATCATCCAGGCGAATCCAAGCACGGCCGCTTCCGAAAGACAGCGCACTCGTTCTCGATGCGGTCGGACGCCGCACGGCTCGGCCAGGTGTCTGACACCCTGCTGATCGAAATCAACTCGTTCGCGGACCCGGAGCCATCGTCGGCAATGCCGGTCGCGACACTCATTCACGATTTCCTGGACAACGTCGGCCGGACTGACCTGGCGCGGCGCCATGAACTCGACCCGTTCAACGTCCTCGTACTATGCGCGGAGCGCACGCTATGCGAAAAAATCATGGGACTGGTGCGCGCCGGCTACGAAGAGAATCCCGTTTCGGGCTTTCGGCGCCGAATCCGGCATTTTTACGATCTCGTCATGATCATGCGCGCGGACCGATACCGGGAATTCGTGGCCAGCGATGCATTTATGGAGTTGATGGCTACCGTCCGGGAGTCTGATCGAAAGTCCATGCCCGGCGCGCGCGCATGGCTGGATCCGCCGCTCAGCGAAGCCACCATCGTAGCGGACGCGGAGAATCTCTGGAGCCAGATTCGGTCCGAGTTCCACGGCAACTTCAAGGACATGGTGTACGGCGATTCTGTCCCGGACGACGCCGAGGTGCTGGCGTGCCTTGTCTTGATTGGCGCCTCATTGAGCAGGATCTGAGGGTCGACTCTCCGACACGGGCAACACCGGCCCGGGAGGGACCCCGCCACCTGCTGCCCTCGAATTGCTCGTAATTCAGATCCGAGAGCCAACAAGAGCCAGGCAACGATTCGCCGGAACAATGATCCTGAAAATGTCCCTTTTTCCTACCATACAGGTACACATATATGTATTCTGTTCCGATCAAGAGCGCGTCAGCCAAGCCCGGTCCTCCCTACTGGAGAGCGGGCGACCGCTGGAGACGACAACATGAACGACGGCGCACCGCAGGGCACCCCCGGCGACAGCTTCAACTGGCCGATGCTCAAGATCGCCTATCCCACGGATACGATCCGGGTGGCCGCGCTCCTGCCTCCGGGGATCGACCCGCCAGGCGAGGCCGAAGTCCGGCTCACCGTGTACCACTTCCCGGTCGGCACCGAGCCGGAACTGGGGCTCGTGGTCAACGTGACCGCCACCCATGACGGGATGGATGGTGAGTACTCCCTCGCCTACGCGATCGACCAGGAGCAGGCCGTGTTCATCAGCCGGGAACTCTGGGGCCAGCCCAAGTTCCTAGCCGATGTCCGCTACTTCCGCCTCGGCAACCAGGTCGAAGCGGCCGTGACGCACAAGGGCCACACGTTCTTCGAATACAGCGGGACAGTGGCCGGGACCGACGAACCGGGCCAGGTGACGGAAGTCAACGAGTGGTGGGTCAAGTGCGCTCGGTCAGTGACCATGCGGGCCAACGAGTACGACTATCCGCCCCGGGTGGTGCATGTCTACGCGAAGTATCGGACAGCCTTCCAGCAGTCCGTCGAGGGCGAACTGACATTGCGCGACAGTCCCTGGGATCCGCTCGCCACAGCCCTGCCTATAACGGGTCCGGCAATGGCCCGGCTCTGGTGGCCCGAGTTCCTTGCCCGTGAGATCAAGCTCGCCGGGCCGCTCGACCCTGAAGGATTCTGGCGGTTCGCCGACACAATCGGCGGCTCGCGATTCCCGGGACAGTTCGGCGGTCCTGCGCCAGGCGGCGCCCGGTGAAGGACCGGGAGCGGCAACGTGGATGAATTCACCGGCAAACTGGCCGTCATCACCGGCGGGGCGAGTGGCGTGGGCCGATCGCTGGCCTTCGCATTGGCCGGCGCCGGGGCACGGATCCTCGTCGCGGACGTCGATGCCAAGTCACTGGCAGAGACGCGCGACGCACTCGAGGCGGCCGGAGCAACCGCGCACGGGCGTGCATGCGACGTGACCGACCCCTCGAGCCTCGGCGAGCTTGCGGCATTCGCCTTCGATTCGCTCGGCGGCGCGCAACTCGTGTTCGCCAACGCCGGCGTGGCCTCGGGCGAGGCGGGCCCACTGTGGGGCTATGCCGAAAACGACTGGAAGTGGTGTTTCGAAGTCAACTTCTGGGGCGTGGTGAACACCGTCAATGCCTTCATGCCCCGGCTGACGGAACTGGGCGACGAGAGCCACTTCGTGATTACCGGGTCCGCCAACGGCGCCTTTCTCGTCTACCCCGATCAACCCATATATTCGGCCACCAAGGCCGCCGTGCAGGTGGTGGCGGAGGCGCTGTTCCACCAGACGAGCGCCCCGGGGAACCCCGTGCAGGTGCATGCGCTGTTTCCCGGGCCTCACGTCGTCGAGACCGGCATCTTCGATTCGGACCGAGTGCGACCGGAGAGGTTCGCGAAGCCGAGCAGCGCACCTGATACGGGCATCCACTCCGCCGAGGACCTGCGGCGTCTGATGGAGGCCTTCGGCACCAGGCTGGAGACGACGCACCCAGACGAGGTGGCACAAGCGGCACTCGACGGCATTCGCCAGGGCCGTTTCTGGATACTGCCGCTCACCCCGGAAACAGAGTCGCAGATCAGCGCGCGGACGGATGCAATCCTGGCCCGCACGGATCCGCCGTTACCTACCATTGGATAGAGGATCCCAAGCTTGTCACGGCAAGAGGGCCTGGCGGCCACGGAGGCAGCATCAATGGAACGTTTCACCATCGTCTCGTCCGATTGCCATGCAGGACTCCCGCCAGAGCGTTACCGGGCCTACCTCGATCCGCAGTACCGGGCGACGTTCGACCAGGTGCTGCCCATCCAGAAACACCTGACCGACAAGGCCGAACGCGTGTTCCTGCTGAAGGACATCAACGCGCAATGGCGGGCAGGCGTTGAGGATCAGCTCGCCGGGGCATGGGACCACGAGCGGCGCACCGAAGTGCTCGACGCCGATGGCGTCGCCGGCGAGATCGTGTTCCCCGACGGCGTCACGGAGCAGAACGCCCCGCCCTTCGGCGCCGGGCTTGCGCTGCCCACCAGGAACATCGTGCCCGACCTCCAGTGGGCCGGCGCCCGCGCCCACAACCGCTGGCTGGCGGAGTTCTGCGCGCTGGACCCGGCGCGCCGCTTTGGCGTGGCCGTCTGTCCGCTGCTGTGGGACACGGAACGCGGTATCGAGGAAGTCCGTTTTGCCCGGGACAACGGGTTGAGAGGCGTGCTGATACCCGCGATCACCACTGGTTTCGAGGCCTACCACAACCGCTGCTACGATCCCTTCTGGGAAGTCTGCGAAGACACCGGGACGGTCGTCTGCTTCCACTCCGGCCCGGGAGCGTTCGAAGATGTATTCGGACCCGGTTTCCCGGACGGAGACCAGGACCCGTATCCCGGCGGTGTCGGGGTCTACGTCTCCGAAGTGTTCTTCTGGACCTACCGGCCGCTCATCTTCATGCTGTGGGGCGGCGTGTTCGAGCGCTTTCCCAAACTCAAGGCGAGCGTCACCGAGACGGGTCAGGGCTGGCTGCTACCCCCGTTGCTCCGCATGCTCGACCACCACTACAACGACACCGTGTTCACTGCGAAACTCGGTGACTTCCGCAGCCACCTGTCCATGTCCCCAGCCGACTACTTCCGGCGCAACTGCGCGATCGGCGCATCGTGCATGCCGCGCGAGGACGCCGAAATACGCCACGAAATGGGAATGGACCAGCTCATGTGGGGGACGGACTTTCCTCACCCGGAGGGCACCTGGCCCAACACGGCCACGAAGATGCTGGACACGTTCCGCGGGCTCCCCGAGGAGGATGTGGCAGCCATGCTCGGCGGCAATGCCATCGACTTCTACGGGCTGGACACCGGCCGACTCGACGAAGTCGCGAGTCGCGTCGGGCCACCGAAATGGCACTTCCGGGCGTAAACCGCGCAGACAGCTGACGGGCGCGCACCAACCCCTGCACGGCGCCGGACCGGGCCGCTCGGATGGCGTCCCTGCACCGACTCACCCCAATGTTGGTTAACGGGCGCCCGGCCTTCTGTCTATGGCTCCGTAGTCCGAGCGGCCGGCGGACCTCCCTCTCCGCACTCTCAGCATTTCCGACACGTGATCCCACGGCTTGACGCCGCAGCGCTCGGCCCACGCATCGAAGATGGCGCCGAGTTCTGCCACCACGTCCGGATGCCGCCCGGCGAGGTCTTCGGTTTCCGTGCGGTTCGCGACGATATCGTAGAGTTCCCAGTCGCCGGGATACTTGCAGACCAGTTTCCACCGTCCCCGGCGTACCGCCTTGTTGCCCTCGTGCTCCCAGATCAGCGCCTCCTTGTGGTTGGGCCGATCGTGGAAGATCGGCGCGAGGCTCGTCCCCTCCAGCGGCAGGATGTCGTTGCCGTTGAATCGCGCCGGGTAGTCGGCGCCCGCCACGTCGAGGCAGGTCGCCATGATGTCGGTGAGCTGGCCCGGCTCGTGCCTGAGGGCGCCATGGTCGTCGATGACCGCCGGCCAGTGCGCGATCAGCGGCGTGGCGATGCCGCCCTCGTGAACCCAGTGCTTGTACTCCCGGAACGGCGTGTTCGACAGGTTGGCCCACGTGACACCGTAGCTCTGGTAGGTGTGCTCGGGTCCGGGCATGACGGTGGGATCGTTGCCCCGAAGAACGGTTCTGCCGTCGCGCGTTTTCGTCGTGCCCCCGGGGTAGGTGGCCGGGAGCGGCCGGACTTCCGCGGCGAATTCTTCGGCGCAGGCGCCGTTGTCGGCCAGGAACAGGATCAGCGTGTTGTCGATTCGCTCCGTCTCCTCGAGCGCGGCGACGATGCGGCCGATGCCCTGGTCCATCCGGTCGACCTGCGCGGCGTACACTTCCATGCGCCGCTGTTGCCACGCCTTGTGCGGCGCCTCGTCCCATGGCGGCTGCGACGGATCCCGTTCCGTCATCGGCCACGACGCATCGAGGATGCCCATGTCGCGCATCCGTTCAAGGCGTTCTTCGCGCAGGCGGTCCCAGCCCGCAGCGAAGCGGCCCTGGTACCGGCGTATGTCCTCTTCGTGGGCGTGCAAGGGCCAGTGCGGCGCGGAATAGGCGGTGTAGAGGAAGAATGGGGCGTCGCCGTTGGTTGCGGCGTGGTCCCGGATGTAGCCGGCCGCCTCGTCGCTGATCGCGTCGGTGAGGAAGAAGTCCCGGGGCAGGCTCTCAAGGTCCACGGCGTCGTTGTCCCGGGTCAACGTGTTCGGCTGCCAGTAGTTGGCCGCGCCCCCGAGAATGCCGAAGTAGCGGTCGAAGCCGCGTTGGCGCGGCCAACAGTATTTGGGGCCGTCTGGACTCTGATCGTGGCTGACGTGCCACTTCCCGCTCATATAGGTGGCGTACCCCGCCAGCTTCAACGCCTCGCCGATGGTGACGCAGGTGTCGCTCAGGGAGCCGCGGTATCCGTCCTCGTCGAGCTGCGCGGTCATCCAGCCGATGCCGACCTGGTGCGGATGCAGCCCCGTGAGGATCGACGCCCGCGTCGGACAGCAGCGGGCGGTGTTGTAGAACTGCGTGAAGCGGACGCCGCGGGCGGCGAGGCGGTCGAGGTTCGGGGTCTGTATCTCGCCGCCGTAGCAGCCGATATCGGAATAGCCCATGTCGTCGTTCATGATGAGCAGGATGTTCGGTCGGTTCGTCGGCATAGGGCTCCTCCTCGGGCTCATCGTCACGTGGCTGACTCGCGCCACGGCGTCAGGCGTGGCAGCCATCGTCGCACGTGCAGGCAATAGGTTCCATAGGACGCTCCGAACCTCCGGCGGAGGGTCGGCTCCTCGTGGAGGACAACGAACAAATGGAACGCGACCAGCACCACGCCTGCGTATGGCAGCAGCGAGGCCTGGCCAAAAAGCAGCGCTTGCCCCAAAACGATAGTCACGACGCAGACGTACATGGGGTTGCGCACGAACCGGTACAGGCCGGACACCACCAGCATTTCGGTCTGTTCCACCGGTCCCGGCGTACCACGCCCCTCGAGGGCGAAACGGACGAAGCAGTCCACCAGGCAGGCCAAACCCGCCCCGACCGCCACCATGCCCGCCAGCCGCTCCCCCGGCATCCCGAGCAAAGTCGCCTGGAACGTCCAACCGACCAGCGCGAACGGGACGACGCCCGCCACCACGCCGGGAGCGGCCAGAAAGAAGACAAACGATCCCAAGACTGCGCGCGCACGCGTGCCCTTCTCAAACACGTCAGCAGACCCCAAGGCCTTCGAACACGATTTCCAGACAGCTTAGGGCTTTCTTCGGGCAGCGTCTCGTGCGCTACGCATAAGGACTCTCACCGACCCCGAATCGCCGCCGGCATGTTATTGCCGCGGGAGTCTCGCTCACGCGAGACTCCCGCGCCTCCATCGGGATGGGCCGCGACCGCAAGGTGGCGCTACGGCGCAAACCCGTAGGTGGGCCTGGGCGGGGGTGAATCACGGCACCCATGGGGTGACGGGTTTCATGGCACTAGAAGCGCATGCGCAGTCCCGCTTCGATCGTGCGTCCCGGCTGGGGTGCCAAATCCTTGACCACGGACGTGTGCAGCCGGTGCTCGTCGTCGGTGAGGTTGCGGCCGGCGAGGAACAGGTCGACCGTCATATTGCCCGGTCGGAAGCGCCACGCGATGCGTGCGCGCAGGTCATCGTAGGAATCCGTCGGCAACTCGAACTCCGCGACGTCGTCCTGCCCGGAAGCCCGCACGTAGTCCACGTTGGCCCGCAGGCGGTCGCTCGTGAACTCGAGGGACACGCCGGCCCGGTCCGGCGGAATGAGCGGCAGGTTGTCGTTGCCGGAAACGTCGAGCCGCGGCGACACGGTGTCGAAAAATGCCCCGACTTCGATACGTCCCGCGCCCCACTCGGCGACGGTCACGCGGCCTTCCACCTCGAAGCCGGCGAAGATCGCGTCGGCCTGGGCGTAGCGGCGCACGTCGAAGCCGTCCATCTCCTCATCCGTTGCGGCCTGGTAGATGAAGTCCGCGAAGGCCGTGTAGTAGAAGGTGCCGCGCACGGACCGGTTGTTGTCACCGCCGGTGAGGGTGGCCGCCAGGTTGCGGGCCTGCTCCTGGTCGAGCCCCGGATCCCCGATCTCGAAGACGCCCGTGCCGGGGTGCGGGCTGTCCGAGTAGAGTTCCTCGCCCACCGGAGCGCGGGACGAGTAATCGGCCAGCAACGTGCCCCGCCAGCGCTCGCCGAGCGGCACGATGAGGCCCAGCGAAGTGCTGAAGCCGCTGAAGTCGCGGCTGCTGCCGCGCGCGGGGTCGTGCGCGACCCGTTCGTAACGCAGGCCCGCCTCGAGCCCGAGTTCGCCGAGAGCGCGCTCGCCGACCCAGAACAGGCCGACGGACGACGTGTCGACGGGGGGCGTGAAGGCTTCTTCGCCCACCACGGAGAACTCGCGGTCGCCGAACTGGACGCCGAGGGTGCCGCTCCAGCCGTAGGCCGCACCGTGCGTCAGCTCTGCACGCGCTTCCCAGGCGTTGTTCGCAAAGGCCGTTCCCGCTTCGCCGGCTTCGTTCTCCACGTGTCCGTAGTCGTTGATGCCGAGCCGGAGGTTAAGACTCTCGAAGCCGTCGAACGGTTCGGCCAGTTCAGCCTCGACGTCGATGCGGGTCTGCTCCAGGTCGACGACGGGAGCGCCCTCGACTTCATCCCCGTGCAGCGCCTCGTCCTCGTGGTCGTCGGCGTGCTCCTCGTCGTCGTGATGCTCCTCGTCGTCGTGGTGTCCAGCTTCTTCGTGGTCGTCGTGATGCCCGTGGGCATGGCTGTGGCCAGGGATGCCGTACTTCGAATCGAGGCGGCTGAGAGAGAAGCCGACGAAGCCGCGGTCGCCGACCGTGGAGAAGCCGAAGGAACCGCCGCGGACTTCGAGGCCGCTGCCGGGCAGGTGCCCGCGGACCTCTTCCTCGTGCCCGTGCTCATCCTCGTGCCCTTCCTCCTCGTCGTGGTCGTCCACCTCGTGGTCATGGTCGTCATCGCCGTGGCCTTCGTCGTCGTGGTGGTCTTCCTCTTCCTCAAGAGCACGCAGTGCCGCAGACTCGGCAAACCCGGGGATGTCGTAGTCGTCCGCCTCGCGGGAGAAGGCGTCGACGTGCCACGCCACGTTGCCGCCGCCGCCATCGAGCCGGATGGTGCCGTTGCTGCCGTCGCCGTTGTCGGAGCCCCGCAGGCCGAGGGCGCCGCGGATGCGGTCCGGCACTTCATGCGGGATGCGGCCCGTGTGGACATCGACCACGCCGCCAATGGCGCCAGAGCCGTAGAGCAGGGTCGCCGAGCCCTTCAGGACTTCGACGCGTTCCGCGACGAAGGGATCGACCGTGACCGCGTGGTCGCCGCTGCTGACGGAAACGTCAAGCGTGTCGATCCTCTCCTCCATGATGCGCACGCGCGCGCCGCCAAGGCCGTGGATGACGGGGCGCCCCGCGCCCGCGCCGTAGGAACTGTTGTGGATGCCTGGCTCGTTGCCCACGGTCGCGCCGATGTTGTCCACCGCCTTGCGTTCGAGCTCGTCGGCTTCCAGCACGTCGCTGGGCTGCGCGAGTCCTTCGCCCGCGAGCGGGTGTGCCAGAACGATGATCTCCTCGATGGCTCCCGGCTCTTCCTCCGCGGGAGCTTCTCCGGCGAGTGCGGCTACCGCCAGCCACGGTGCCACCACCGGCAAAGTTAGTAGTTTGCGTTTCATTGCCCATCTCCGAATAAACGAACGGGTGCGCGACACGGCAGACCGGCCGCGCGCTCTTGCTTGCGTTGTGGTCAGGTGGCGCAGACGGGAGGGGCGCGGGAGCGGGCGACCTCGTACGGGTGTGGAGAAAGGACGGCCGAAAACACCGGCACACTGTTGGACCGGCACCATTCGGACGGCTGGGCGTCAACCCATCCGGCATCCAGAACGTGTCCCGGGTCGGAGATTGCACAGAGCGTGCATTCCTCCTCTCCATGTTCATCGAAGTGCACGTGCGCGACGGCAGTTGTCTGCCCGATACACAGCACCAATACGGCAAGCAAAGCCCACCGCCGGGGTAGGCGAGCAGGTCTCGATGGCGCGCTCGTCATGCGTTCCGCATTGAAGAAGCCGCAGAGCTGGCCGACGTACCCGAGCAGGAAGTCCTGCAGCACAGGTTTGCACGACCGGGGACGGCGCTCGTTGAGGTGATCGGCGATGTGGTACTCAGTCTTTTGGCTGGCCATGGGATGTGGTCACGGAACGCAAGCGCAAGGCGCCATTGCGATTAGTCTGGGGTACGTTATAACATATCTTTTTCGCTTCAGGAAACAGCACATGGCGCTGCAATCGAAGCCGGTCGATTCTCATGAACCCGTTTAACGCCAAGGGCGACCGGTGGGGTCCGACAGCGCGCCTGGACCTATTCGCGGCCGGACTCTCGACGTTGTGCGTGCTCCACTGTGTCGCCCTGCCCGTACTGGTAGCGGTGATGCCGGTGGCTGCCCAGGCCGCGGAGAGCGAGCTTGTGCATCGAGTCCTGGTGATCGCCGCGGTTCCCGTGAGTCTCCGGGTGATCTGGAAGACACGGCCGATGGCCGACAACAGCCTGTTCATCGGTGCGGCACTGGTCGGCCTCGGGCTGCTGCTGCTGGCTGCGTTCGTGGAGGCAGTGTCCCCGTACGAGGAGCCGATCACCGTTGCCGGCGCCACGCTCCTTGGCTCGGCGCACCTTTGGCACTGGGTACGAAAATGTGGTACTGGTGGCGTCCACGGCCTCCCGGTCCAACCCGATGAACCTTGATCGTCGGCGCCGGGAGTGATCAGCGGACTCCGAGGGGTGCATCAAATTGGCTAGACGGTCGGCGAAAGCGGCCCGACTCGCGGCAAAGTGGCGGAAGCTCGCCGAAGAGCGCTGCGCGGAGAAAGGAGAACGGCTAACGCCCGCCCGCCTGGCGGTCTACGCGGAAATGATGGCCTGCGGCCGACCGCTTTCCGCCTACGAACTCATCGCGCTGCTCGAGCAGCGGCAGGAACGCAAGATCGCGCCCCTGACGGTCTATCGCCACCTCGATTTCCTCAAGCGAACCGGCCTCGTCCACCGGCTGGAATCCGCCCAGACCTACCTGCCGTGCGACCATCCCGACCATGCGCACGAGAGCCAGTTCCTGCTTTGTTCCTCGTGTGGCCACGTGGACGAGGTGGAGTCGAAGGGGCTCGAGACGCTCCTATCCCAGATCGCAGACGAGCACGGATTCCGGCCGGACAACACGGTCGTCGAGATCAAGGGGTTGTGCGGAGACTGCGCCGTCGGCGAGCCGAACTGAGCACGCTTCGTACCGGCATGGACCACGGGACGCGGCACTCCGTCATGTCGTCACTGCCACCGCGATCTGGTCATCCCCAGACGCAAGGCGCCGGGCACGCAGTCGATTGGCGGGATTTCGTCCGCCGAGCGGCTGAGGCCGTCCACGGACTGCTGCGGCCGGTGTGAAGATGACCGGAATGACCATGAGTGGGAAGCTCGCCGCGATCGCTATTCAAGCGGTGTTGATCGTGTTCGCCGTCCTCATCGCGCTTGGCGTCGAAATCGGCGGAGTGTCAGCCTTTCGGGTCTCCGCACACGGTTTGCCGTAGGGCCAGGACCGGGTCGGCGTCGCTGGAGAGCCCACTGACCTCGCCAACCAGTATGAGCTGGCGCTCGCGAACGGCGAAGGCATCCGCCGCAAGATACCCGCCGGACCCTACGGATCGCACGACCACGATCACTTCATTCGCCTGGTCGCCGTCTATATCTTCGAACCGAAGCGCCTCAATCACACCGTCCCGCGCTCGCACCAAGCCAAAGGCAAACGCATCGTAGGGCCAGGCCGGGTCATGGGGGATGTATAGGCGGAGCGCATAGCTTCCTATACTCCGAGGCTCTTGCGGCCCTTCGGCCACCGTAACAACAAGGTCCGTACCCTGGACCGACCCAGCGAGAAAATTGGGAGCAGCGGCCAAGCAATGCGCCGGAATGAGCATGCCGCACAGGAGGCATGTCGCTCGAACCCACATCAGCAACGCCAGCGGAACCCTACGCACAATCACATGGCTCACAGGCTATTCCGTAGACATGGTTTACACAATTGAGGCATCTGGGGAACCTCAAATGCCCTGGAAGGAGTGTACGCCGATGGACGAACGACTTCGATTTGTCGCGCGACTGCTGCCTTCCGGTCGAACCCGACGAACCTTGACCGCCTATCGCCACCTCGATTTCCTCAAGCGAACCGGCCTCGTCCACCGGCTGGAATCCGCCCAGACCTACCTGCCCTGCGACTATCCCCGATCATGCTCACGAGAGCCAGTTCCTGGTTTGTTCGTCGTGTGGCCACGTGGACGAGGTGGAGTCGAGGGGGCTCGAGACGCTCCTTTCCCAGACCGCAGACGAGTACGGGTTCCGACCGGACAACGCGGTTGTCGAGATCAAGGGGTTGTGCGGCACCTGCGCCGTCGGCGAGCAAGACTGAGCGCTTCGCACCGGCGTAAGACTGCGGGGACACGGCGCACTACCTCGTGTGCGGTCACTGCCTGGGTGATCTGGTCAGCCCCAAGCGCAAGGCGTCGAGCACACGGTCAATTGGAGGGGTCGCATCCGCCAAGCGGATATCCGGATAGCGTCCCAGCGTGATTCCCACCAGGCGCCATCCGCCAACAGGTAGTACTGCACGTTGCCTTGGCCGTGCATGGCGGCGGAGTGGAGGCCGCCGAGGGCAACGCGCGCTTCCTCCGCACGGGGCGCCGCCGAATCGCCCCGACCTCGCGTTGCCGGCGCGCACGCAAGCGGAGCTTTCAAAGCTCTGCTGCCAGCTTCAGGAATGCGAAGCGGCCATTGAAGCCGGCTGGCGCGTACTGACTGTACAGATTGCCGAGCCCGGTTCGGGCGTTGGGATTCCGCTCGGGCGTCTCGTCGAACAGGTTCTCGGCCGCCAGGGTGACGGTCAGCGAGTCAGTGACCGCGTAGTTGACCGCGGTGTCGAACGTTCCGTAGCCGCCGAAATCCAGGTCTTCCTCGGAGTCATACCAGCCGCCGTGGTAGCTGTAACGGACCGACAGGTCGAACAGTCCGTGCGAGTGCGACGCCGAGAACTGGTAACGCCGTTCGGGCAATCCCGCCTCGTAGTCGCGTATCTCCTTGGCGTTGTCGAGCGGGCCACCGGCCGTATAGCGGGCGACGCGGGTACGGGTGCTGTTGAAGACCCCGCGGAGGGTGACGACACCTCCGCCGACGGCGAGACGGTACAGTCCGGCCGCTTCGCAACCCGTGGTGACGGTGGTGAAGTCGTTGGTGAAGTAGTTGATGTAGTTCCAGCTTCTCGCCGAGGTCAGCCCCTCGCTCTCGAGTTGCGCGATCAGGTCCCCGCGGACGCGGTCGGCCCCGATGTCGGGCCGGTTCAGTTCGATGTCCCTGGACAGCGCCAGCCGATCCTGCACGCGGATGCGGAAACAGTCGAGCGAAGCGGTTGCTCGGTTCGAAGCGTAGACCAGGCCGGCGGACGCATTGGTCGACGCCTCCGGCTTGAGGGCTGCACCACCGAGAGCGGTGCCAACCGTGCTCGTCGGCGCAATGGTGGCGACGATGGAGAGCAGTCGCTCCGCCCCTTCGCCGCCGAGCTTGGAGGTGGCGTTGATTGCATTGGACTGCCCCGGGGTCGGCACGCGAAAGCCGGTGCTCACGGTGCCCCGCAGCGCCAGCCCGCCGCCCACCGCCAACCGCGTGGCCAGCTTGCCGTTCGTGGTGCTGCCGAAGTACTCATGGTCTTCCCACCGCACCGCGACGCCGAGCACCCAGTTCTTGCGCATGTCCGTCTCCGCGTCGGCGTAGACAGCGGTGTTCGAACGGGACCACTTTCCCGCCGTGTCCGGGCTGAATCCCGGAAATCCGTTGGTCGCCGCAGTGAATCCCTGGGCCTGCAGGTCGACCGGAACGCCGTTCCAATCGAAGGCCCGTTCCCAGGAGGCCGGCTCGCCCCCGCGAATCCGGAACTCCTCGACACGCCGCTCCACGCCAAACGCCAGGTGCGCATCCGAGGCGAAGGCCGGGACATACACCTTGCGGGACAGATCGAGGTTCACGCCCGTTTCCCGCTGCGCGTAGCCGCCCGGGTCGAACCGGCGATCCTCGGGATTGGCGGGGCCCAGGGCCGCGTTGACGGTGTTGTAGATGAAGAAGTCCACCTCGCTGGCTCCCGTACCGGCGCTCAGGTCCCAGGACCATCCGCCGGACGGGTCTCTGCGTACGCCGACGAACCCCGAGTAATCCCGGGTGTTGCCGCCGAAACGCGGCGTGAACCCTCCCGGAAACAGCTCGTTCATCAAGAAGCAGCGCGGATAGTCCCGCTTGAAGGCATCGGTCTGAAAGGTGCCGTTGGCGTAGAACCGGCCTTCGGGATCGAGATCGTGAGGACAGTTTCCGGACGCGTCGCCCGTCAGGTCGCCGACCAGACGGTAGTCGCCCCGCGTATAAACGCCCTCCCGACCGTTCGGATTGCGGTAGTAGAAGCCGCCGTCCGTCGCCTTGCTCGCATAGCTGCCGAAGGCGTACAACTGGACCCTGTCCCTGGGCGTCATGCCGAAGTTGACGAATGCCTTGAGGTCGTTTTCCACCTTCGGGCTTCCCCATACCTGGGCGGGATCGGGAATCCACGGATTGCCCGCGTTCGCCAGCGCCTCGGCGTCTGCGCGCTGGATGCTGCGCACGGTGTCGCCGGACGCTCCGTACTCAAGACTGGCATTGATGAATCCGTCCGTGCCGAGCGCGAATCCCCGATTGACGGCGACGGTGGCGTTCTCCCCGTCGCCATGCGCGGTCTGGCCGTAGCGTGTTTCGATGCTGGTCCCCTCGCTCGCGTCCCTGAGCACGACATTCAGGACGCCCGCCACGGCGTCAGATCCGTATTGCGCAGATGCCCCGTCCACGAGAACCTCCACGCGCTCGACCGCGATGGCGGGAATAACGGACAGGTCCGGGCCCTGGGCGCCTTCCGACGCCTTGGGAACCAGCCATGCGATGACTGCCCCCCGGTGGCGCCGCTTGCCGTTGACCATCACCAGGGTGTGGTCGGCGGCGAGGTTGCGGATGTTGGGCGGACGCACGATCGTAGCGCCGTCCGCGATGGGCTGGGCGTTCACGCTGAAGGACGGCACGGTGTCGCGCAACAGATCGAGCATATCGGTCCCGCCCCGCCGGCGTAGCCGCTCGCCGCTGACGACGGTCACCGGAGATTTCGCCTCGACGGCGGTGAGACCGGTGCGGCGCGTACCGACCACCACGACCTCTTCGATGGCCCCGACTTCCGGAGCGGGTGATTCGGCCAGCGCAGTAGGAAACGGGATGGCTGCAACCAGGAAAAAGGCGGACGTCAGCCTTGGAACCAAGCCCTTGGGCACAACCCACCGCGCTGCTGGAGTACCTTCGAGACTTGTGCGACCCGATTCCCACATCTTCGTTGCACGTTAACCGGCGGATCGGTTGAAGACAAGCGAGCGCACTGTCCAACGCGAAGTGAGACGAGAAGGTCATCCCCCGGACACCAGACTTGGGCGATAAGCCCCGAGGAGTCCTGCGCGAGTTCATTGGCGAGTTTTCGTCGGACGTGCTACGGCAATTCTGAATCGGGTCCGCTATCAGCCAGTCCCGAACCAGCGAGGGGGACCGGCCACGGCACGGACAGAGCGGCTGGCTGGTCACTCGACAGTCGCGGAGGGCTACCGCCAGGACAATCCCGCCGGCGACGCCATCTCCGCCGCGTTGCCGAAGAATAGCGTGCGCCGCCGGCACCAAAGGGCGCTCCCGCACGCGCAGGTTGCTGCCGCACTCGAACGGGTGCGCGCCTCAAACGCCCACCGGGCAACGGCGCTCGCGTTCTGGACGGTGCCACCGGAACGCATGAAGGCGAAGCTCGAGCACCGCGTGCCGCTTTCCGGCCAGGCGGTGGCCGTGCTCGCCGAAGTCCGGGAGATGTCGGACAGAAGCGGACTGGTGTTTCCGTCGCCCACCGGCCGCGTCCTGAGCGACAGCACGCTCTCAAAGCTGCTCCGCGAGATTGGAATCGGCGCCGTGCCGCACGGGTTCCGCTCCAGTTTCCGGGACTGGGCCGCCGAAAGGACGGACGTCCCACGCGAGGTCTGCGAACTCGCCCTGGCCCACGTCAACAGCGACCGCGTCGAGGCCGCCTACCGGCGTAGCGATCTGTTCGAGAAGCGGCGGGAACTGATGGAGGACTGGGCGGCCTATCTCGCGACCCCTGGCGCGTAAGGGATTTTCCTGATCGATCCGGCCAAGCCTACCGGGTCTGGGTTGGTCTGGCGGATTCAAGGCAGCACAGTTCTGCTCCGCAGTGGAACACGCCCCGTCGGTTCGATAGGGTGCCGTCCGCGATGAAACACGACGCTACAGCCTTCCCAGTGTTGGATCTTGAGCGGCTGTTGTCGCTCGCCAAAGCGAGCAAGACCCAGGACATCCGCCGCATTCTCCACTCGCCCCGAAGTGAAGACTGGGTTACCTGGAACACCACCCGCCTGCTTCAACGTCGCCACACGGCCTCCTGGTGGCCGGACCTTGCCCAACTTGCGCTGGCCCACGCCGCGGTGCCCGACCCCTCGCTCCCTCGCCGTTCCCTGCGGGCCGTCGATCTTTGGCGGCTCGTCCCATCCCCCGAGCAGTACGAGTCCGCGAGCCGCTCTCGCATGGCTGCGTCGAACAAGCCCGCCTGGCGTGACCGCGCCGCCAAGCCCAAGCCGGTCGAGGGCCCCACCGAGGTCGATTGGGTGCTGGAGGGCGAGGACTTCGTCGTCTTCATCGAGGCGAAGCTCCACAGCGACGTCTCAACCCACACCACCTACGATCCCACGCGCAATCAGATCGTCCGCAACATCGACTGCGTCATCGAGGAGGCCCGCAACCTGCAGCCGTGCTTCTGGATGGTGGTCCGCGACCGTTTCCCCGAATACGAATACATGCAGCTCATCGACCGCTATCGCGAAGACCGCCGCGAACTCGCCGTTGCCTTGCCGCATCGAGACCCCGCCGTGCTGTCTGCCATGATCGACGGGATGGCGATCATCGAGTGGCGCGAACTCTTGCCCCTGCTTCCTAGCGCGCCTGACCTCAACCGTGTGGTGGCTGAACTACGTCGTCGCGTCGCTTGAACCTTACGCACCGGCGACAAGCCGTGCCGATCGGGCTGCGCCGCGAGACCGCTTCGCAATGTCGACACCCGTGCTTCCCATAGAACCAAAGCGCGGGATCGAGCCCAGCGCAGGTTCCCTTGATGCCGGGTGCCCCGGGCACGTTGCCCGCGCTTACGGCAGAATGCCAAACTGCCTGAATCGCCCGCTTACCTCCCGTCTCTGCCACGCCAAGGTTCCTCGTCACGCGGCGCACATGGACATCCACTGCCACCGGGATCCTCTCGATCCCGTGGACACTCGCTCCGCCGGGACTCGCCATGATCCGGACCCACATCGGTCCCACCTTCGGTCCGCGCAGCAGCGGAAACTTCGGCTGTCCGGAGCGATCCACGCTTCGCGGGTCGGCGAGCAGAGCATCGGCGTCGCCGCGGCCGTGTTCGACAATCCCGCACACGGAGCCCGTTCCCGTCGTAAGACTGCGACAGATGGTCTGCCATGCCCGCGAGTCCGGCCCATGCCGCTGGCTCACGCCGCTTCCAGCTAGCAGGGCCGCGAGGCTCTCGATCGGCATCGCCGCGGCGGCGGACGGATCGAATGCTTCCGGGTGGGCGGCGAGCAACTCGTAACCCGCACGCCAAAGCCGGTCTGCGTCCCGCGCCCGATCCATCGCGGACACGAGCGTCAAAAGGCGGCGCACGGTCGTCTCGTCGACTCCATCGCCACGGCACGCGCCGGCGCAGGCGACCTCCGGCATGTCCGCCCATCCCGGTGCCGAGCGTACGCCTCGCGCCGAAAGGTCCAATCTGCCGCCGTAGAAGTCCCCGGCGATCTCCTCCGCGATGCGCGCCGCGTCCGTTGCCATCTCAGTCTTCGCTGACCTCGATCCGGTCCAATGCCCTCCCAACGAGATAGGCTGCGAATGCGTCCGCCGTTATCGCGTGATCCAGCGCGCGACCAGCGGCGTCGGTGCCCGCCAACGCAGCAAGAATCCGTACGCGCGCCGCCCCAAGCCTCCTGGCATCCCTGCGGCTCAGCGTGATCGTGACTCCGCGACCGCATTCGCGTCCTCGGCGGGGCTTCCGCTTCGTGGGTCGCGTCGACTCCACTTTCTCCGTCAAGTCGGACCCCATCCGCGGCACGGTCATCTTCCTCGTGCACTCCCTTCACAGCCTCGACACGTAGCGGGACGCCGTCGCTGCTCGTCCAGTCCTCCGGCAGGGAGTAGCCATCGGCGATCTCCGCAAGGGCCTCGCCGATCGCCCGCGGCACCTTGACCTGCGCACCCCCGCCGTCCAGCGCGGGGGAGACCAGCCAAACGTCCTCCACGGTTGGCGGCCATCGCACTTCCCTGAACGCCTTCGCGTAGGCGGTCGTCCCGGCCAGCAGGCCGACCACGGTCGTCGCCTCGATCGACTCCGCGTACGCGCCCAGGCAGCGCGCCACTAGCCCGGATATCTCACAAGCACATGGAAAGGGACCTCGATTTGTCGGATAATGTGAGTCAAGTCAAACACTTACATCAATAGACAAGGGAGGTCCCTTGAGCACACAGTGTACGCCCGCGCAACTTGAATTTCACGCCTTCGGCCGCCGCGAAGTCGCTGCTCGATTCGACGGGGGCCGGCTCAGCTCGGACGGCGGCGGCGTGCTGCTGCGGGAGGCGGACCGCCGGCTCGGCCTGATGGATCGTATCGCGGGCTGCTTCGCGGACTATCGCGACCCGCGCAAGGTCGAGCACACGGCGGCGGAGCTGGTGGCGCAGCGCGTGTACGGGATCGCGCTGGGCTACGAGGATCTCAATGATCACGACGCGTTGCGCGGCGACAGTCTGCTGGCGCTGATGGTCGGCAAGGCGGACCCGACCGGGGAGCGGCGGGCGCGGGCGCGGGACCGGGGTTGTCCGCTGGCGGGCTCGAGCACGCTGAACCGGCTGGAGCTGGGCGGTTCGCCGGGGGATCGCTACAAGAAGGTTGTCGCGGATCCGGCGGCGCTGGACGACGTGCTGCTGGACATCTTCCTGGAGTCGTTCGCGGAGGCGCCGGAGGAGCTGTGGCTGGACCTGGACGCCACCGACGATCTGCTGCACGGCGGCCAGGAGGGCCGCTTCTATCACGGCTACTACAAGGGCTACTGCTACCTGCCGCTGTACATCTTCTGCGGCGAGCACCTGCTGTGCGCGCGGCTGCGGGCTTCGGACAGCGACGCCAGCGCCGGCAGCGTCGGGGAGCTGGAGCGGATCGTCGGCCGGCTGCGCGGGCGCTGGCCCGGGGTTCGCCTGGTGGCGCGGGGCGACTCCGGCTTCTGCCGCGAGGAGATCATGCGCTGGTGCGAGGACAACCGCGTGGACTACGTGTTCGGCCTGGCGCGCAACCCGCGCTTGGTGAAGCGGATCGGCAAGGCGCTGCGCAAGTCGCGCCGCCGCTGCGCGGCCACGGGCGCGGCGTCGCGCCGGTTCCGGGAGTTCCGCTACCGCACGCGCGACTCGTGGAGCCGGACGCGGCGGGTGGTGGCGAAGGCGGAGCATCTGGCGAAGGGGCCGAACCCGCGCTTCGTCGCGACCAGCCTGGATCGGAAGAAGGCCGGCGCGCAACGGCTGTACGAGGAGTTGTACTGCGCGCGGGGCGACATGGAGAACCGCATCAAGGAGCAGCAGCTGGACATGTTCGCCGACCGCACCAGCGCGGCGACGATGCGCGCCAACCAGCTGCGGCTGCACTTCGCGTCGTTCGCCTACGTCTTGATGCACGGCCTGCGGCGCCTGGGCCTGGCGGGCACGCGCCTGGCCAGGGCGCAATGCGGAACCCTGCGGACCAAGCTGCTCAAGGTCGCCGCGCGGGTGCGCATCACCGCGCGCAGGGTGTGGCTGTCGTTCTCCTCGGTCTATCCGCACCGCGGCGAGTTCGCGGCCGCCGCGGCCGCGCTATGCGCCGGTCCGGCCCGCGCGCCGCCCGCCGCAACCTGACTTCCGACGACCAATTGCCGACCGGCGCCCGCCGCCGGGGATGACACTCGCCCGGGACCGCGCCGGCCGCCGCCGAATGGGCGTTCCCAACCCCCTCGAGGCCCGAAAACCGCTCAACCCCGGCACTGTTCCGACCATCCGCAGGGCCAGCCACTCCCCAGAACGAAGAGAATGATCCCTGGCCGCCTCCTTCAGCCTGATCCGCCAAGTTGGTGAGCGATCCGGGCTAGTCCCTTCGGCCACATCCGCTCCGCGAACGGCTGCGCGTACCAGCCGATCAGCTCGCTCCCCCGCAGGACGCCGTATCCCCCCGACACGATCGCCACCTCCGCCCCTGCCTCCTGAAGGCGTTCCAGCGCGCCGTCCGCGGCTTCGTAGAGCGTTCCCTCGTAGCGTTCGACCGCCGGCATGGTGCGCGACTCGTCCAGAACCACAAACCTCCCCCTCGGCGAGTGGCCATGGAAGCGCTCAGGACCGCCGTTTAGCGAAGCTGCGCCGCAAGCTCGGCGACGACGCGCGCAACCCGCTCTACGTCACCGGCGAGCACGGGCTCGGCTACCGCATGCCGGAGCCCGACCAGGACTGAGGCGGGTTGGGCCACCGGCCACGCCCTGTCCCCCCGACCTCAGCCTCGCCCGGTCGCCCCGGCATGGCAGACCCACGAACGCCTTCCAATGACGCTCGTCCCGATCGCAACGTGAAACGGAACCCGGCCTGCTCAGTCGATCGGCCACGCCTGTCGCGACGCGGCGCCCACCGACGATTCCGATGCCCCGGCGATCATCCCGCTGTGCCTTGCGCAGAGTTCGTTGAAGTGATCCGCCCAATCCGCCGACTGCTTCGTGTCGGGCATCGCGTTCACGCGCATCGCACCCGTCTCCCGCATCGCCACTCCCAGCGCCACGTCCGAGCACAGGGCCATCCAGATCCGCTGGTCCGCGGGAACCCAGTTCGGGTCGTCCCGCCGCCGCTGCGCATTGTCCACGCCGAGCTGCGAGTCCCCAGCCACGAATGGCCCGCAGTCGCCAATCACGAACGTCGGCGCCGCCACCTCGCTGAGCACAACGACGAATTCTCCCCGCTGCCACAGGCGTAGGCTCTCGTCCCCGATAGCGGTACGCATGTCCTCGCCCTCCCGTTCCAGCGCGATCCGCAGCGCGTCCATGCCGGCGAAGTAGTCATCGCCCATCCATCGCGGCGAGCGGTACCTCAGGTGCAAAGCGAACAGCCCACATTGCCCGATGTCCTCCCCAAGGCCCTCCAGGCTGCAAAAGTCGCCCTCGTCGATCCTCCCCCGCCGGGCAGCCCGCACCACGTTCCGCACGGACGGGTGGAACAGGCTCTCCATCCCGGTAAGCTGGTCCTCCAGCGATGCGCCGACCGCCTTCGCCGCGTAGTAGTCCCTTCTTCTGAAGACCTTCCTCGGGCTGCTCCTGAACAGCCTCCTCGGTTCGGCGAGCGCCACATGGAGCTTTCCCTGCCGATCCGTGAAGTTCTCCAGCAGCCATCTGGGGATCGTATGCTGCTGCTGCGACTTCAGCGTTTCCCTCATCACCGCACCTCAAAGCAAGTCCCAGGCGCCGCCTCGCGATTCCGAATCGCCGCCCGACTCTTTCGAACCCAATGTCGGATCCCGCCGGACAACCCGGACGCGCGCCCCGGTCGCGCCCCGCCAACCCTTCGCCGTCTCCATCGAAGCGCTCGCCCCACCGCGTTCCCAAACTCCGGACACCCCGTTCGGGCGGCCATCCCACCGCGGGCCATCGCGATCGGCGCGAGCGCCATGTTACGCCTGACGCCCGACGTCCCGTTGGCTGGCACGTTCTTACGATCGTTCGGCCCGACGTTTCAAGCTCCCCCGACTCGAAAGTCGTCCCAGGCGGGTTCCCGTTCGTCCGGAAAAACGGCGGCAGCGGGACGATGATTCCCGAACAGGGCTTCCGGACATCGCCACGCGCTCCCTCGGGTCTCCGAACGGTGCAGGTGCTCGATACCACAGGCCGTACCGAATACCTCCGTCATCCGTCCGCTTCGTTCTGTGTTGCCGTCACTTACTCGGCTCACCTCTGTACCTTTGTAGGATGTCGTCATCCAACAACTCGGTGGTTTGGGGAGGTCATCGCGCGTTGACCAACGGCATCGTCGTCTGGGATTCCTCCGATCAGCCGACCAGAGCCTCCCCGTCGAGCCTCGACCTACACCGTTGATTCCAACACCCTCCGACGCTCGCGACCCGGGTCGCCTTCCGCAAGAAAGGCTGTATCTGGGATACGAAGAAGGGCTTCGCCTGACTACTCGATCTCCTCGCCATCGTTGGCGACGTAGCGGTCCAGATTGAAGTGGGGTGGGGCGAAAGACGCGGAAAACTTGTGACGGCACTGCTCCATCCGATGCTGCGTACCGTGCGCTATTGCATGACTCACGAGTTCCGCTATGCAGCTTCGCTTCCATACCAGTCCGAGGTCCGAGTCGGGCCTCAACCTGCCGGAATAGACGCCGAGGAAGTCGTTCATGGTCTTCTTTGCCTGGTATTGCTGTCCCTTGTGTTCTACCACGTCCCCCGGTAGGAAACGCGCATACACGGGTGAACCCGACTGACCCGGCCTGGTCCGGCTATCGATGAGGAACACGGGGAGACCGGCGATGTCCACGTCCGGTTCCGATGCGATGAATCCCTTCGACCAGATCGGGAATGGACCTCCCACCTGACCGTACGGATACCCGATGACATGCAATTCGCTTCCCACGTCCCATCTGTGCCAGCCGTCCAACGAGACGCTGTTCGCCTCGCCTACGATGTTCGTCATCTCTTTCACCGGCAACGCCACGATGTCCGCCTTGGCACCCAACGTAGGATGCTCAACCCAAGCTGGCGCCTCAGGATTCACGTGGTCGACCAAGTCAATGTGGTAGTGGACCTCACCCGGGCCATGCATCGTCACGACCGCATGGTCCGGTATGCCGCACTCCTTGTGGAGCGGCTCGTCGGTGAGGTTGTTGCGCCCGGTGAAGTTGTGCCGGTTCGTGACAAGAACCGGGCCGTCTTCGGACATCACGAAGAAGCAGGTACCGTTCGCCAGATGTTGCCGTGTCTCTCCGAAGTACATCCTGATGTAGCGAGCCACTCCAGAGAGGCCGTCGAAAAAGCCAGTCACCTTGGGTTCGCCTTGGGGGTGGTTCATCGAATCAGTCGCAGCCATTGTGGCCTTTCCTAGGAGCGAGTGTACGAGGGCATTCTGTCGCGCAAAAAAGCAGTGTCAGGAATTCCGTGTCGGGGCCGTTTCGTGCCGGACCTGATTGGTCCAACTGTCTCTCACGAACCTCTCACCAATTTTACCATTCGGGCCGGCCTTGCCGATCCGAGTCCCCTGCACACGGGTTGAACCTGGGCGCCGAACTGGGGCACGGAGCGGTTTCCACGGGCTGTCCACGGGCGCGGTCCCCCGAAACAGCAGAGCGCCGGTGGGCAGGCGGTGGGAATCGCGGCGCCCGGTCACCAGGCATCCACCACGAAGCGTTCACCGAAGCGGGTCGCGAACTCCGGACGCGCCTAGTGCCAGTACCGCGGCGGTGCCCGCCAGCCGTGCTTCAGGCGCCGTAGCGCCAGGTAGATCAGCTTGCTCGCGGCGCGGTCATTTGGGAAATGCCCGCGCGTGCGCACCGCCCGGCGCACCGTGCTGTTCAGGCTCTCGATGGCGTTGGTCGCGTAGATCGCCCGCCGGATCGGCTGCGAGAACGCCAGGAACGGCACCACGTGCTCCTAGGCGCTGCGCCAGCTCTTCACGATGGCCGGGTCTTCTCGCCCCACGGGCCCGCCTCGAGGGCGTCCAGCGCCGCGGCCGCCGCCTCGGTCGGCGCCCGGTAGATGGTCTTCAGTGCCGCCGCCAGCGGCCGCCGCTCCTTGTACGACACGTACGCCAGCGAGCGCCTGATCAGATGCACGATGCAGGTCTGAACCGTCGCCTGCGGAAACGCCGCCTCGATGGCGTCCGGAAAGCCCTTCAAACCGTCGACCACGGCGATCAGGACATCGGCCACGCCACGTGCCTTGAGCTCGTTCATCACGCTCAGCCAGAACTTCGCCCCCTCGGTCTGCTCGATCCACAGTCCCAGCGCCTCCTTGCGCCCCGCACAGGTCACACCGATCGCCCGCTGGCCCACCAAATCTCCCCCTGGTATGCAGACGGTGCTCCACCTCCCGACTTGAAGCCATCCGAGCCGCCCCTAGAATTGAAGTCCGCAAACACGCCCCTAACCGATTTTGGCCAACGTCTCCCATCCAACGCCGTACCCGATGGTCCGGCTTCGTCCGCGGAACCGCTACGGCGACCTCCCCATGCGCCGCGCAGCTTCTCCTCGATCGCACACCCGCCTCTCGCGCAAAGATCGAGCATGAACTGGCTTCAAGACGGCGCCGTTTGGTTTGCTGCACTCTTCGTCGTGTTCGCTGGGGCGTGGCTCCGCAACCTGCTCTCCGCCGTCGTTCCAAGTCCCCAGCGCGCCATCCTCGCGTTGAAGAACCTCGCGGCGCCCAAGCCGTCCCAGGATAGAGTGGGCTTCGTCCTCGCCTGGCTCGCCAACGATCCCAACGGCAACAACGCGAACGCCGTATCGGCCACGTTCACGGAAATCGAAGGCATCGAGTTGTGCCGGTCTGCCCGCATCGTCTCCGCTTCCGGCGCGGCCGACGCCTGGCGCCCCGCCATGCGACGCGAGACCAAGCGACTTCTAAGCACATGGCACGCCGACATCGCAATCGTTGGTCGTGTCGATAGGGACGGTGACGCATTGACCCTCTGGTTCGTGACCGCCACCGATGACGACACGCTAGCCGACACGTCCAACAACACATACGTCCTGAATCTCAACCGCCTGCCCGACAACTTCCTCGACCATCTGCGCGTGCAGATTCGCGCCCTTGTCCTGACGCTGGCGCTACCCAAGACGAGCAACAACGCAAGGCACATCGGGCTCCGCCAGCTTGCCGCCACCGTTCCCAAGCTCGAGAACCTATTCCTCACCCTTTCGGCCCCGGCCGATCGGTCGTCGCTGTGCATGATCTACGTGCTGGCTCAGTCGTCGCTCGGTGAATGGCTGGGCCAGAACGACCGCCTCCGGTCGGCAATCGAGCGAGCAAGGGAAGTCGTCGACGCCCCACACAACGGTCCAGATGCCAACGCGTTACTGACCATACGCGTCAATCTGGCGAGGACGCTGTATCTCCTGGGAGAGCGCCAAGCCGATATCAAGCTTCTCGAAGAGGCAGTCAGTCTGCTCAACGATGCCCTTGGCGAAAGCCGAGATCCGGACCGCGAGTCCATCGACGCCGGCATCAGGGGCTTGGCCGCTAACGCCCTGCGCGCCTTGGTCCATCTGCAACCGAACCCCGAACACCTCGATCTGGCGGCCGGTCTTCTGGAGTCCGCCCTCGAAGTCCATCGGCGCGACGAGGACGCGCCTCTCGTCGCCATCACACAGAACAACCTCGGTCTAGTCTGCCTAGATCTGGCGCAAGCCACACGCCGAAGAGACGCCGTCGAGCGCGCACTGTCGCTGTTCGACGCCGCCTCCCCGGTCGCCAAACAGTCCGCAATGCCCACCCTGTGCGCCATGACTCAAAACAACGCCGGCCAAGCCCACGAGTTGCTGGCGGAGCTCGATCCCGGCTCTGCCGTCGCCGAGCTTGAGCTGTCGCGCGACCGCTACGAACAAGCTGTCCGTGGCTACTCGGACTCGACAACCCCGTACCACTCCGCTTCCTCCAAAACGAGCCTCGCGCGCGTTCTTACCAAGTTGGGTGCATCGACAGGCTCCGTCGAATGCCTTGATCGGGCGATCACACTCCTTCACGACGCCCACGATGCCGGCACCAAGCGTGCCGGTACAACCGGCGGCGCTGGCGCGACGCTGGCCGGACTCGGAACGGCGCTGCTCACGCGTGGCAAACTCCGCGATAGCCTCCGCGACATCGCCGATGCCGTCCCTTGGCTGGAGCGGGCTCTCGACGCCTACCCGTTGCACTCGGATCCGCTCAACTGGGTCAAGATCAAGACCAATCTCGCCAATTGTCATTTCGCGTTGGCGCAGACCGGCAAAGATGTCGAGCGGATCCGCACGGGCTTCTCCGTGCTCGAAGAGGTCTTTTTGCACAGCGATCTGGCCGCCGTCCTCGCTCGATCTCCGGAGCTTTACCTGGCTTTCTTGCAGGGCACGGACCTCCTCAGCTCGCTGGATCCCGACCCCGGCTTTGTTCGCGACTGGATTGCAACGTGGATTCCGCTTTTCGCAGACCGCGAGCATCGCGGCGTTCCGTCGTTCGTCCTCGTGACAGTCCAGAACAGCATTGTGGTCGTTTGTCAGGATCACGGCGCCTTGGCCGACGCGATCCGACTCTGCCGCTACACCCTCGCCAGACTCCACGCCAACGACGCGGCAAACCGCGACGCGCCGGAACATCGCCGCACTTCCCTTCCACCGCTTTTGGACTCGGCGGACATCAACGCCGACTTGCGGTTGACCACGAAGCGCAATCTGGCCACGGCGTTGCGGATGTCGGGCGAAGAGACCGCGTGCGCTCCGCATCTCAGAGAAGCGATTCAGCTACTCGAGGAAGTCCTCGCGGCGCAGGATGCAGCCGTCGATCCCATGGAGTGGGCAATCACACAGAGTGGCAGGGCGAGAACGTACAAGGAGCTTTATCTCGTAGAAGGCGACACTGAGGTCCTCCGCGTATCCCTATCCGCGTACGACCAGACCATCGCAGCGCTTCCGGAAGGCATGGACAGTCCCTGGCACCAGCAAGTACCCGGCAAGCGTGAGGTGGTGAAGGACATGCTCAACCAAGCAACCAAGCCTCGTGACGCCAGTCCCTAACCCCTAGGTCCTCCGCGCGTTCCTCGAACCCCTGAGGCTACAGGGAACTCGTCCGCCGTCGTACTCCGCTTGTCCTGAATACGTCCGTTTTCCGTCCGGGAACCGACGGCCGAGTTCGGGGACCAAGGACCTCGTGACCACCAGCGAAGGGGGCAAGGTCGCGATCCGCGTCCTCGACGTCCCCATGCCATCTGGGCAGCCTAGTACTGTTCGGCGGCAGGTAGTCCAAGACCTTAGTTGACTGTTGCTCAAGTTCACTAGTACGGTCTCGTCGCGAACCGAGCATTCACAAGGAATAAGAGATGGCACGCGGGTTCTTTGCCGAGATGCAACACCAAGCCAAGGTCATGGCACGAGAGCAAGCGAAGGCCGAGCGCGAAGCGGAACGCCGCCACAGAGCCGCCGTTCGCGCCGCCGAGCAGCAGCGGAAGGCTGAAGAGCGCGCGAAAAAGCAACTTGAGCGAGCCCATGCCGCCGAACAGAAGCGATTGGAAAAGGCCGCCAGGGACGCACATCTTGCAGCGATGGAAGCAGAGGTCGAGAGGCTAAACCTAGAGTTGGAACTGATCTACGAAGACATCGACTCGCTACTCGCCGCAACGCTCGGCGTTGACGACCATGTAGATTTAGAGACCCTCAAAGTCGTTGCCGAGCACCCGCCCTTCGACCGTGCGGACTTGGAAGTTGCACTGCGGGCCCCCGACCCAGTGCCCAACCCTCCGGAACCGGCGCTTGCACCTCCTCCCGCGCCAAGCGGACTGGCGGCTCTGTTCGGCAAGAAGAGACATGCCAAAGCGGTCGCGAATGCGCAGGCTGCACACGAGCTCTCTGTCACAGCATGGCGCGAGGAGCTAATCAGGATTGCCACCGTCAACGAGTCGGCAAAAAAGGACCACGCCGAAGCGGAGGCCCAGCGAATCGTTGATCTCGAGAGAGAACGAGCACGATACGACGCTGAGTGTTCGAAGCGTGAGACAGACGCGGAGAAGCACAATGAGGGTGTTGACGCGCTAATCGCCAATCTGGGATACGGGACGGTCGAGGCGGTTCAGGACTACATCTCGATCGTCTTGTCGAATTCGGTCTACCCTGGCAGTTTCCCCGTCGAGCATGAATTCGACTTCGACCCTGCAGCTGCAGAGCTGCGGCTCCGAGTTCTTGTGCCTAGCCCCGCTTCTCTCCCGGACACGAGGCTGCACAAATACGTGAGGTCGTCCGACGAAATCACCAAGACTACCTTGTCACAGAAGGCTCGAAGAGATCGATACTCCAGCGCCGTGTTCCAGGTAGCGCTTCGATCGTTGCACGAAGTATCGGAGCCGACAGACGCGGCATCATCAAGACCATCGCCCTTGAGGTCGGAACCCACACGATTAATCCCGCTACCGGACGCGATGACTTCTTCCTGTTTGTCGCAACCGGTGCTGAACGTCTAGCGTTTCTCGATTTGGACCTCTCGAACGTTGTTCCCGATGCAACACTGGCGCACCTCGGTGCCTCCGTATCCAAGAATCCGTTCGGTCTCGTCAGCGCAGACGCCTCTGGAGTTCGACGATCGTGACCGACGACCAGCTCGTATTCAATCCGCCACCTGGTTGGCCCAAGCCGCCAGCGAATTGGAAACCGCCGAACGGGTGGACGCCAGACCCCTCCTGGCCGGAACCCCCTCCGGACTGGCAGCTTTGGGTGTCGCCCGTTTCGGGCGGTGGCGATCCGGCACCAACCCAGCCCGATCGGGCGGCGGACACCTCTGTAGACCTCGACGACGTGGCAGGCAGCCACACCGGCCGCCCAGACAAGGCAGACGCAGAGCGGAGGGTCCTCGCCTTGGAGGCCGAGGTTGCCGGGCTGCGCGCCCAGTTGCAGACACTTGCAGCTACTGGCGATCTCGTCGCACTCAACGACGAGCAGGTCCTTCAAGACGTGGGGATCTACCGATATCACCACCCGTTGGAAAACGCTGTCTTGTACAAGGCCCGCCTTGCCGAATTGAGCACCCAGATTGCAGACGTTGTTAAAGCCAAGGGCGCGATCAAGATGTCAAGCTTGTTCACCTTCGACAACTCCCTAGCGCGGGGCCGAAAGATGTCGAACGACCTCGGCAAACTAATGCTGCGCGCCTACAACGCGGAGGTGGACAACAGCCTACGGTCACTTCGAGCTGGCAATGTCGTCACGGCCAAACGGCGAGTTGAATCGGCAAGAGCGGCGATCGCCAAGCTTGGCCGGATGATGGAAATGCACATCAGCGATGCCTTCCACGACCTGCGCCTCGAGGAAATCGAACTGACCGCCGACTATCTGATGAAGAAACAAGAAGAGAAGGAAGCCATTCGTGAAGAACGTGCACGCCTCCGAGAAGAGAGGAAAGTCGAGGCGGAACTTGCAGCTGAACGAGAACGACTCGACAAGGAGCGTGGCCATCTGGTCAAGGCACTAGAGGCGCTTAAGACTCGCAACGAAACCGACTCCGAGCTTGAACGAAAACTGTCCGAGCTGGATGAAGCAATTAGACAGAACGACTATCGAACTGCAAATGTCCGCGCTGGCTACGTTTACGTCATCTCGAATCAGGGGGCCTTCGGGACGGATGTCGTCAAAATCGGACTAACCCGTCGCCTCGAACCCATGGACCGCGTGAAGGAGCTAGGTGATGCGTCAGTGCCATTCCGATTCGATGTTCACAGCCTGTTCTTCTCCGAAGATGCCGTGTCCCTTGAAAGCGAGCTTCACCGGCATTTCGAACATCGGCGGGTCAATCTTGTGAACTCGCGGAAGGAGTTTTTCTTCGCCACCCCTGCCGAGGTGCAAGAGGTGCTTGTTTCCAAAGTCGGAAACCTCTTGGAGTTCACCGAGCACGTTGAGGCCACCGAATTTCACCAAAGTCTTCACCATTGGCCAGACGAGCGGAAGGACTCCCGCTGACCAAACGCCCAGGCTGGATTCCGCCGGATGCGTCTGCAACCTAATGTCCGTGGCACGCTCCTCGGACCGAACCGCGGGCGGCGATAAGACGTGCCAAAAATCAGCTTGCCACGCTCCGCGCGGAGCACCGATGGCCTGGCCACGACGCGGATCGCGCATCGAAACGGGGGATTGCCCCTGAGCTAGAGTCGCCGCAGCACCTAGCGCGCCGATCTCCTGTCAAGCCCGAAGGCGATTCGGTGCTTCCGGTGCGCAACGATGGTCCGGAAGTCGCCTCCGCCCGTTACGCTGACTGACGCGCTACATGACGGACTGGTTTCCGTACGAGGGCTCCTGCAGCACCGAACCTGCCGTCGTCGCCCCCACTCCGCGTCCAACGTCCGGGAATCGTCCGTTAGCCGACCCTTGACAGCTACCACAGATGCCAACAGAATTGTTTCCAACAAAACCGTTGGGAAACTCGCCATGCTGAGAAAAGGCGGAAGCAACTGGGTCGACGGAGATCGTTTCTTCGACCGAGTGCCAGACCTCGAAGCACTCCTAGAGCGCGTGCGTGATGGAAACCACACCTTGCTTACGGCGCAACGGCGCATGGGCAAGTCGAGCCTCGTGCGCGAATTGCAGCGGCGGCTGAGGCAATCCGGCCAATTCGACACCCTCTTCGTCGATCTGGAAGCTGCCACGGACCCTGCCGACGCCATCGCCGAGATCGGCGTACAGGCCCAGTCGCTTGCTGGAGCATGGGATCGGATCAAGGGCGGTTTCGCGAACTTCCTACAGGGAGCTGGCGAACGCGTCGAGGAACTGGCGGTAGCCGACCTTAAGGTCAAGCTGCGTGCCGGCATCAATGCCGGTAACTGGCAGCAGCGAGGCGATGCAGTGTTCGCGGCGCTGACGTCTGGCGACCAGCCGGTCGTCCTCGCGCTCGACGAACTCCCTATTCTCGTCAACCGACTTCTCAAGGACGACGACGATCACATTACACCTGAACGCAGGCTTGCAACGGATGCGTTCCTGAGCTGGCTGCGCAAGGCGGGACAAACCCATCGGGGACGGATCGTGATCATCGTGTCCGGCAGCGTGGGCCTCGAGCCGCTCCTCGAGCAAGCCGGGCTGAGTGCTCAAGCCAACATCTTCTCCGCCTACGACCTCAAACCCTGGAGCCCGGAAACGGCCGCCGCCTGCCTGGCCGAGCTGGCGCAATCCTATGGCGTCACCATCCCTCCCAACGTCGGGGAGACCATGTGCCGGCGGCTCCGCTGCTGTATTCCGCACCATATTCAGATGTACTTCGACAAGCTGCACGAACATCTTCGACACGCCGGTCGAACAGACGCGGCCATCCAAGACGCCGAGTCGGTGTACCTGCACGAACTTCTGAGCGTCCGAGGGCAGATGGACCTGCAGCACTATGAGGGCCGGCTGTTGACAGTCCTCGGACGCACCGGGTATCCGATGGCCCTCGAAATCCTGACGGAAACCGCCGTCAAAGGCCGTCTCCCCGCCGATACGGTTAGCCGCTATCGTGCCCATTTCGAGTCCCCTTGCGAGGACGCCGCAGCCTCGTCGGTCGATAGCGTGCTGCATGTGCTCGAACATGACGGTTACCTTGAACGCCACGACGGAGGTTACCGCTTCGTTTCCGGGCTCCTGGAGGACTGGTGGCGCGGGCGCCACGGTGGAACCTTCGAGTCCGTCGTCGAGGCTGAAACGACCCGGCACGGGGGCTGACCGATGAGCGTCACGGCAAGAAAGTCCAACCCTGGGTTCCTCACTGACGACGAACTCGTTGCGTCGTTCTGCGTCAGGACGGCCGAATTCGAGTCGATGGTCGAAGCCCTGCGCGACTGCACCGGCAACGCGAACACGCACCAGATCGTCATCGGTCCTCGGGGCAGCGGCAAGACCAGCCTCCTGCTGCGCATCGCGGCGGAGATTCGCCGCGACGAAGATCTCTCCGGGCGGTTTTTCCCCGTCATCTACGCGGAGGAGAGCTATGAGGTTTCCACTGCCGGCGAGTTCTGGCTCGAATGTCTGTCCCGCCTGGCAGACGAGACGCCACGCCGGAAGGATAGGCCGGATCTGCGTCGCAGTTTCGAGGACCTGCGGCAAATCCGGGACGACGAGACGCTCGGACACAGATGCCTGGGCGTCCTACAGGATTTCGCCGATCTTGAAGGCAAGCGCCTCGTCCTGATCGTCGAGAACCTGAACATGCTGCTAGGAGACATTGGCGACGAAGATGCGGGATGGCAGTTGCGCCATACGCTCCAGACTGAGCCCCGGATTCTCCTGCTGGCCAGCGCGACCAGCCGATTCGACGAGATCGACAATCCGGAGAAGGCGCTCTACGACCTGTTCCGGGTGCTGTCATTGAGCCCTCTCGATCAGGACGACTGCGCGACCCTGTGGCAGGCCGTATCCGGCCAGCGCCGATCCACCGAAACAATACAGGCCTTACGGATCCTCACCGGTGGCAACCCGCGGCTGCTGACCATCGTGGCCCGCTTCGGCGCGAATCTCTCGTTTCGGGAACTCATGGCCGATCTTCTCAACCTCGTTGACGACCACACCGAGTATTTCAAGAGCCATCTCGATGGGCTCCCCGCGCAAGAGCGGAAGGTCTATCTCGCCCTTATACAGCTATGGAAACCGGTCACCGCCCGAGAGGTCGCCGACCTCGCCAGACTGGATACAAGCCAGTGCAGCGCGCACCTCAAGCGCCTGACCGAGCGCGGCGTCGTGGTGGTCGCCGGCGGCACCGAACGCCGCAAGCTCTACTACGTGGCCGAGCGTCTGTACAACATCTACTACCTGATGCGCCGCGCCCGCGGACGGGCTTCGCTGATCGAGGCTCTGATTCGCTTCATGGAGGCGTTCTACTCGCCTTCGGAACTAATGGACTTCGTCATTCGTACTGTAAGGGAGGCTATGAGTCTCGATGGCGAGGCCAGGTGGATGCATCGGATTGCTTTCGATCGTCTGCTCGAGTCCCCGCTTTTGTCGGCGCATCGGGAAGAGTTGAGCACCCTCACGTCATGGATCGACCCGGGCGACGCAGGCTCGGTGCAAGTGCTCCTCGCGAGAGCCCTGGAAGTCGCCGAGAGCGGCCATCAATCCGACGCCATAACCCTGTGGGACGAAGCGATTCGGCAGCTGGAAACCAGCGATGCGCCCGCCGATCGCGTATCCCTGGCGACAGCGCTCAACAACAAGGGCACCGCGCTCTATTTCCTCCAACAAACCGACGAAGCGCTTGCGGTGTGGGATGACGTGGTCTGCCGGTTCGGAGCGAGCCACACCCCAGGACAGGTCGCTGCCGCCGCGATGGCGCTTACCAAGAAAGCGCTTGTGTTCCGCGAGCGAGGCCGTCCGAAGGAGGCGCTGGCCGTTTGCGAGCAGGTGCTGCAGCGCCTGCAGGAGATCAGTGCCCCGCAACTCCCGCTCGAAATCGCGCAGGCTCTCCATTCCACAGCATCCATTCTCCGCGACCTTGATCGCCCGGAGGAGGCGCTCCGCGCGTGGGACGACCTCGTGCGACGCTTCGGCGAGAACGAGGATGCCGCCATAACGGAACAGGTCTGCGCGGTGCTCTACAACAAAGGCACGTTGCTCGCTGAGTCCAACCGCTTGGAACAAGCGATCCTCGCGTGGGACGATCTCGTAAAGCGCGTTGGAGTGAGCGCTTCGCCCAAGCATGTGCGAATGGTCGTGAGGGCTCTGGCCAGCAAGGCGTCGGCGCTCCTTGAGCTCGATAGAGACGCGGACGCCTTGGTAGTGTGGGACGAGATCCTAGAGCGCTTTGGTACTAACGATTCGCCCACGGTCTTTGACATGGTCTCTGCCGCACTGGTCGGCAAAGGCGCGGCGCTTCTCGGTTTGGATCGACTCGAGGAGGCGCTGGCAGTGTGGGACGAGGTCCTCGGTCGTCCCATTTACGGCGACGATCCCACTGTCGAGTACCCGATCAGTGTCGCCCTCGCCCAGAAGAGCATGCTGCTCGACACCATAGGACGCAAGCAAGAGGCGTTGGCCTTGCGGAACCAGGCCATGCAACACCTCAGCGAGAGCGATGAACCTCGGGTTGTCCTTGCAGCCGTCAAAGCTCTGACCCGCATAGGCGATTCGTTGGTCGATCGGGACCGGTTCCAGGAGGCACTTGCATTTTGGGATGCATTGGCGGAGCGCATAGGGACCGCGAAAGCGCCAGCGGTGCGCGATTCGGACGCCGTCATTCTCGCGAGGAAAGGCGATACGTTCGTAAAGATGAACCGACCGGACGATGCACTTGCGGTCTGGGACGAGGTTGTACGCCGCTTCGGCTCGAGCGACACGGCGACCGCTCTCGAAGCCGTTACGACGTCCCTTGTCCGTCGGGGCAGCTTGCTGGTCGACTTGAACCGGCCCCAGGACGCCTTGGACACGATGGACGACCTCATCGGTCGCTTCGGATCGACTACCATCGATTCAACGTCGCAGAGTGCCATTACCTCAGTCCTTCTCGGCAAAGCCAGGGCCCTCACCGACTTGAACCGACTACAAGAGGCGGTTGCAGTCTACGATGAGGTTCTGGAACGTGATGGCGGTGGCGCCACGGTGGAATCCGTCGGCCCGGTTACGGCCGCACTGGTGGCCAAGGGCGCGGTCCTGGCAGCCCTGAACCGTCCGTCCGCGGCCTTGACCGCCTTGGACGACGCCGTACGGCGTTGCGAGACGAGCGATCATCCCATGCTTCAGCACGGCGCCAAATTCGCGCTACTCAAGATTGCTGAGGTGCACCTGAGGATGCGACGGGGTGAAGCGTCCGTCGCTGCGGTGGACCGTCTGTTCGAACCGGAGCCGCAGTCACCGGAACTTGGATGTCAGGGCCACCTCACCCGCGCTCGTGCCCATCTTCTGCAAGACGACAAGGAGGCATGCATGCTGGACGTGGATGCGGCGTTGTCGATTCTCTCAGAGCTGGGTTCGTTGCCGAACGAGACCCTCGATAGCCTGTGTTGGCTAGCGGTGGAATTGGGGCCGGCGCCGTTGCGCGAGTCGATCGTTGCGTCACCAGCGGCACGCATGTTGTTTCCGCTCACGACGGCGTTGGAGCATGAACTCGGACTGGAGACGCGGGTTGCACAGGAAGTCGAGGAGGTCGCCGCGGACATCCGGCGGGATCTGGAAGCGCGCAGAAGGGCCACCGTCGCTGAGGCGTTCGAACGTGACTAGCCCGGATCGCTCACCAACTTGGCGGATCAGGCTGAAGGAGGCGGCCAGGGATCATTCTCTTCGTTCTGGGGAGTGGCTGGCCCTGCGGATGGTCGGAACAGTGCCGGGGTTGAGCGGTTTTCGGGCCTCGAGGGGGTTGGGAACGCCCATTCGGCGGCGGCCGGCGCGGTCCCGGGCGAGTGTCATCCCCGGCGGCGGGCGCCGGTCGGCAATTGGTCGTCGGAAGTCAGGTTGCGGCGGGCGGCGCGCGGGCCGGACCGGCGCATAGCGCGGCCGCGGCGGCCGCGAACTCGCCGCGGTGCGGATAGACCGAGGAGAACGACAGCCACACCCTGCGCGCGGTGATGCGCACCCGCGCGGCGACCTTGAGCAGCTTGGTCCGCAGGGTTCCGCATTGCGCCCTGGCCAGGCGCGTGCCCGCCAGGCCCAGGCGCCGCAGGCCGTGCATCAAGACGTAGGCGAACGACGCGAAGTGCAGCCGCAGCTGGTTGGCGCGCATCGTCGCCGCGCTGGTGCGGTCGGCGAACATGTCCAGCTGCTGCTCCTTGATGCGGTTCTCCATGTCGCCCCGCGCGCAGTACAACTCCTCGTACAGCCGTTGCGCGCCGGCCTTCTTCCGATCCAGGCTGGTCGCGACGAAGCGCGGGTTCGGCCCCTTCGCCAGATGCTCCGCCTTCGCCACCACCCGCCGCGTCCGGCTCCACGAGTCGCGCGTGCGGTAGCGGAACTCCCGGAACCGGCGCGACGCCGCGCCCGTGGCCGCGCAGCGGCGGCGCGACTTGCGCAGCGCCTTGCCGATCCGCTTCACCAAGCGCGGGTTGCGCGCCAGGCCGAACACGTAGTCCACGCGGTTGTCCTCGCACCAGCGCATGATCTCCTCGCGGCAGAAGCCGGAGTCGCCCCGCGCCACCAGGCGAACCCCGGGCCAGCGCCCGCGCAGCCGGCCGACGATCCGCTCCAGCTCCCCGACGCTGCCGGCGCTGGCGTCGCTGTCCGAAGCCCGCAGCCGCGCGCACAGCAGGTGCTCGCCGCAGAAGATGTACAGCGGCAGGTAGCAGTAGCCCTTGTAGTAGCCGTGATAGAAGCGGCCCTCCTGGCCGCCGTGCAGCAGATCGTCGGTGGCGTCCAGGTCCAGCCACAGCTCCTCCGGCGCCTCCGCGAACGACTCCAGGAAGATGTCCAGCAGCACGTCGTCCAGCGCCGCCGGATCCGCGACAACCTTCTTGTAGCGATCCCCCGGCGAACCGCCCAGCTCCAGCCGGTTCAGCGTGCTCGAGCCCGCCAGCGGACAACCCCGGTCCCGCGCCCGCGCCCGCCGCTCCCCGGTCGGGTCCGCCTTGCCGACCATCAGCGCCAGCAGACTGTCGCCGCGCAACGCGTCGTGATCATTGAGATCCTCGTAGCCCAGCGCGATCCCGTACACGCGCTGCGCCACCAGCTCCGCCGCCGTGTGCTCGACCTTGCGCGGGTCGCGATAGTCCGCGAAGCAGCCCGCGATACGATCCATCAGGCCGAGCCGGCGGTCCGCCTCCCGCAGCAGCACGCCGCCGCCGTCCGAGCTGAGCCGGCCCCCGTCGAATCGAGCAGCGACTTCGCGGCGGCCGAAGGCGTGAAATTCAAGTTGCGCGGGCGTACACTGTGTGCTCAAGGGACCTCCCTTGTCTATTGATGTAAGTGTTTGACTTGACTCACATTATCCGACAAATCGAGGTCCCTTTCCATGTGCTTGTGAGATATCCGGGCTAGCCTGACCGTGGGTGGCCGTGGCCGTCTCGCCGTAGAGGCAATCTGCATTCTGCTTGCATGGGGACGACCCCCTTACGGGGCCGGGCTCTATCGCCTTCGGCGACCAAGCCCCCTCCGGGGTCTTGTCCCTGGCGGGTGACGATCCCTGTCGCGGAACCGCCAAAGCCTGCTCAATACGTTCCACACGTTCGCTCAGCCGTTCGCGCGCAAGGTGCCGACAGCGTCCGTCGATGCGGGGGAGCTACGTCAGCTACGTTGCACATAGGCCCGCTTGGCCTCCCGAAATCTCGCCACGGGGCACGTACGAAAAGTAGTACTCGGATTGGACATAAAGGGGAAACTCCATTACAATCAATGGGTTGACGAAGCTACAAAGCGGACGCGGGGTCAACGAGCGTCGTTGCGGCTCGACCTCTTCCACGATGTCCGGCCCGTTTCAGCCCCTACCGCCGCTACGATGAACGCTCGACCTGCGGCCCGATTTCACCTGCGTCTTCGTCTCGCGGCCCTCGCATGAATGCGTCGAACGAAGCCAGATCCTCGTCACTAGGGACGTCCATTCGCGGGAAAGTACGGATCTCCTCCGCGATGTCCCGGCGGTTAATCGTTCCCAAGCTGGTCCTGCCGAGCTCGATCTCGTAGTCGAGAGCGCCGCACGACTGATTTATCCGGCCATAGCCTGGGTGCAGCGCCACCGAGTTGTGGCGCTTGCGGACTTGGTGCTTCGCCAAGGAGACGCGAATGGCTTCAAGGCGCGTAAACGGAACGTAGGTTCGCTTGAGATCGTCACTAATCGCCTCAATCCGGCCAGGCTCCTCAAGCACATTCTCGATCTGCCCGGCACGGACTTCGCGACCGAAGTGGACGAATCCGACGTCCTTTCTGAGCGCGGCAAGCTTCAACTCGAGCCCGCCGTTGCTCGCCAACTTCCGAAGGTCCTCAGCCCGTTGCCGCCAAGTTCGCAGCAGTTCATACGCTGCGAAAATCCACATCTGAGACTGCGCTGAAACAAAAACGGCTTCTGGCATCGGCGTTCGATCCTCCCTGAACATCTGGCGCAACAGTTCCTCTTCGATGTGGGTCAACCACTCATCCACGATGGCAAGATTGAAGGCCTGCCCACTAAGGAAGGGATCGTCACCAAGGAGACTCAGACCGCACAGCGCTTCTCGCAGAGAGCCTGCTTCGATAGACGAGGCAGGCCCGTAGGGTGGCGCGCCTTCTTCGTAGTCGTCGTCAGCCACCCGTTCCACCCCGAATCATGCGAGCGGCATTTGTCCTAGGCAAAAATGACATATCTAAAGTGATAACTTCATCGCTGAAGGACAATAAAATTACAATAAAGACAGTTACTTACGGACAACAAGTGGCGGAGAGGGAGGGATTCGAACCCTCGATGAGCTTTCAACCCATACTCCCTTAGCAGGGGAGCGCCTTCAGCCGCTCGGCCACCTCTCCGGGGGGCGGGCATTGTAGCACCGCGACGTCAGTCCCTGACGGGTGGATCGGACAGGTCGAAAGCGGCGTGGATCGCCCGGACGGCGAGTTCGAGGTAGCGCTCGTCGACGACGACGGAGATCTTGATTTCGGACGTGGAGATCATGCGGATATTGATGTTCTCCGCCGCCAGCGCGTCGAACATGCGGGTCGCGACGCCGGCGTGGGAGCGCATGCCAACGCCGACCACGGAGACCTTGACGATGCGGTTGTCGCCTTCGACACTTCGCGCGTCGAGGTTGGCTTTGACCGCTTCCAGCAGTTCGAGGGCGCGGACGAAATCCTCGCGCTTGACGGTGAAGGTGAAGTCGGTCGAGCCGTCGGCGCCGACGTTTTGCACAATCATGTCGACTTCGATACCGGTATCGGCGATCGGGCCGAGAATCTTCGAGGCGATGCCGGGCACATCGGGGACGCCGAGAAGGGTCAGTTTCGCTTCGTCGCGTGAGTACGCGATGCCCGATACGACGGGCTGTTCCATGTCGTTTTCCTCCGTCGTGATAAGCGTACCGTCTCCGTCGCCGAAGCTGGACAGTACCCGCAAGGGCACGCCGTATTTGCCGGCAAACTCCACGGCCCTCGGGTGCAGCACCTTGGATCCGAGGCTCGCCAGTTCAAGCATCTCCTCGAAGGTCACCACGTGCAGCATCGAGGCGTCCTCGACGATGCGGGGGTCGGCGGTGTGTACGCCGTCCACATCCGTGTAGATGCGGCATTCGTCGGCGCCGATGGCGGCGGCCACCGCGACTGCCGTGGTGTCGGAGCCGCCGCGGCCGAACGTCGTCATGTTGCCGCGCGCATCGATTCCCTGGAATCCGGCGATGATCGGGGTCACTCCGTTCTCGAGATCTTCGATCAACGCATCCGTGTCGATTTGCTCTATCCGCGCCCGGGTGTGCGCGTCGTCCGTCAGGATACGCACCTGCCAGCCGAGATAGGATTTGGCCGCGAAACCCCGTTCGATCAGCGCCATGGCCAGGAGTGCGATCGACACCTGTTCGCCCGACGACAGAAGCACGTCGCGCTCCCTGGGCGCGACCTTTTCGGCCACCTCCCGTGCAAGTCCCTCCAGGCGATCCGTCTCGCCCGCCATGGCCGAGAGGACGACGACGACCTGCTGGCCAGCTTCGAGACTGCGGGCTACACGGTCCGCGACCGCGTGAATGCGCTCGACGCTGCCGACGGACGTCCCGCCGTACTTGTGCACGTAGCGCGGCGTCGCCTCGGGGGATTCACTCACTCGGGATCCTCCCCCAAGGGCTGCTGATTGAGTTTCCATTTCCCTCGTCGAAGTTTGCGTCCAAACCGGTAACTCGGACTAGCTGTCCGCTTCACCGACGCGCTCTTCAACCCACTGCCGCACCGAAGCGAGTGCCGCCGACAGCGCCTCGGGCCTGTCGCCGCCACCGCCCCGAGCCATGTCCGGCCGGCCGCCGCCGCCCTTCGCGCCAACCTGGGCCCCGACAAAGCGGATCACGTCGCCAGCGGTGAAACGGTCGATCAGGTCTTTTGTGACGCCCACCGTCAGGTTGACGCGGCCGCCATTCACCTGTGCGAGCACGATGACGGCGGTGCCGAGCCTGTCCTTGAGACGGTCGAGCGTCGTCAGCACGGTCCTGGAATCGCCTTCGACCTCGGCGCCGAGTACCCGGATACCGCCCACGTCCACCGCTTCGTTCGCGAGATCGAATCCGCGCGATTGGGCGACCTGGCCCTTTAGCGTCTCCAGCTCCTTCTGCTGGGACCTGGTCTGTTGCGAGAGGGCCTCCACCTTCTCAAGCAGGTTTTCGCGCCCGCCGCCAACCAACTGGCCGATGTCGGCGATCAGCCGTTCCGAACCCCGGGCATGGGCGACCGCCCGCTCGCCGGTCAACGCCTCGATGCGCCGGGTGCCAGCCGCCACGCTCGATTCGGATGCGATGCACATGTAGCCGATATCGCCGGTGCGCCGCACGTGCGTGCCGCCGCAGAGTTCCACCGAGTAGCCGCCGCCCATCGCGAGCACCCGTACCATGTCCCCGTACTTCTCGCCAAAGAGCGCAATGGCACCCTTGTCCATCGCTTCAGCGTAGGGCATCTCTTCCGCCGAGGCGGGCGAGTTCTCGCCGATGCGCGCGTTCACTTCGAGTTCGATCGCGCGCAACTCGCCGTCGCTGAGCGGCGCCGGGTGGGAGAAGTCGAAACGGAAGCCCTCCGGTCCGACCCTGGAGCCACGCTGCTGGACGTGACCGCCCAGGTTGCGCCGCAACGCGGCGTGCAACAGGTGCGTGGCCGAGTGGTTACGCACGATATTCCACCGGCGTTCGCCATCGACCGTCGCGGTGACCCGCTGGCCGACGGTGATGGCACCCTCCTCCACCGTGCCGCGATGCAGGTGTTGGCCACCGCCCCGGCTGGTATCCGCCACCGCGAAGATACTCCCGTTCGACGCGATCACGCCCGTATCGCCCACCTGGCCACCGGATTCCGCGTAGAACGGCGTGCGGTCTAGCACCACGTAGCCTGATTCCGACGATTCCAGGCGATCGGTCTGCGCGGGGCTGACATCGTTCCCATCAGTGCGCTCCGGCAGCCTGAACAGCGACACGACGTTCGCCTCGACTTCCAGCGATTCGTAGCCCTCGAATTGCACATCGGAGTCGACCTGTACCCGCTGTTCGGCACTTGCGTCGAATCGGCCTGCCCGCTGCGAGCGCTCCCTCTGTTCCTGCATGGCCGACTCGAAACCGTCCATGTCGACTGCGAGGCCTCGCTCGCGGGCGACATCGGCGGTGAGGTCCGCGGGAAAACCAAACGTGTCGTAGAGTTCGAATACCACCTTGCCCGGGATCATCCCGCCGCTGGACGCCTGGTCATCGCCAGTGCCCGGGAGGCTCGCGATGTGCCGGTCAAGCAGCGCCATGCCGCGATCGAGCGTCCTGGCAAAGCGCTCTTCCTCCGCGAGCAGGATCATTGCAACGCTGTCCCTGCGTTCGTCGATCTGCGGATACGCCTCGCCCATCTCCTCGGCCAGGGGCGCCACGAGCTTGTGGAAGAACGGTTCATGCAGGCCCAGCTTGTGTCCGTGCCGCAATGCGCGCCGGATGATGCGGCGCAGGACGTAGTCCCGATCCTCGTTGCCGGGCATGACGCCTTCCGCGATCAGAAAGGCAGTCGAGCGTATGTGGTCGGCGATGACCCGCAGCGACGGGTTGGCCAGCATTTCAGCCTCGTCATTGAGCCGGGCCATGCGCCCCGCCGCGAAGACGATCCGGCGGAAAACGTCGTTCTCGTAATTCGAATGCACGCCCTGGGAGATCGCCGCCGCGCGTTCGAGGCCCATCCCGGTATCGACGCCGGGGCTCGCCAACGGCGCCAGTTCGCCGTTTGCCGAACGGTCGTATTGCGGGAACACGAGGTTCCAGATCTCGAGGAACCGGTCGCCCTCCTCTTCCGGCGACCCCGGCGGCCCTCCGGCGACCGACGGGCCCTGGTCGTAGAAGATCTCCGAGTCGGGGCCGCAGGGACCGGTGTCGCCCATGGCCCAGAAATTGTCCGGGTGGTCGATCACCCGCTCGGCAGGCATGCCGATCTTCTCGATCCACAGCTTCCGGGCTTCGTCGTCGGTCGGATGCACGGTCACCCACAACCGGTCGCGGTCAAACGCGAGGACGCCGGTGACGAACTCCCAGGCCCAATCGATGGCGTCTTCCTTGAAGTAGCTGCCGAAGCTGAAGTTGCCGAGCATCTCGAAGAGCGTCTGGTGGCGGGCCGTATAGCCGACGTTGTCGAGGTCGTTGTGCTTGCCTCCGGCGCGCACGCAGAGCTGGCAGGACGCCGCGCGGTCGAAGCCGAGCCGCTCGCGCCCCGTCAGCGCGTCCTTGAACTGGACCATGCCGGCGTTGGTGAACAGCAACGTCGGATCGTTGCCCGGAACCAGGCTGCTGGATTTGACGACCCTGTGGCCGCGCGCCGCGAAAAAATCGAGAAAAGCGGCGCGAATCTCGGCAGTTATCACTGTCGCGATCCCGAAACGAAAAAAGGGCGCGAATTATACGGTCTGCGGGCCCAGCGTTCGATAGATGATGTCGGACGCGAACCCTCGCGCCGCGAGGAAACGGGCGCGCTTTGCCCACTCGGCGCGATTCGCCGGCGCACCGTTCGAGTCGCCTTCGATGCTGTTGCTATCGCTGATGCTGTTGCGGCCGCCGTTGCCAAAGCGTTTCGCCTGCGCCGCCCGGGCGAGATCAAGCCAGAAATCGTCGGAGAACGTGAGCGCGCCGTCGACCAGGTCTTCCGCCACACCCCGGCTGCGCAGCCCCGCACGTATTTTCAGGGGCCCATGGCCACGGTCCACGCCGCGGCGGACGAAGGAATCGGCGAAGCGCTGGTCCGACAGGAGGCCACGACGGGCAAGGTCATCGAGGACCGCATCCACCTGGGCTTCCCTGGTGGCATTGTCGCCGGCGGCTGCATTCGTGCTGTCTGATTCAGATTCCCTTGCCGATTTCGATTCAGACTCAGACCCCGATTTCGGTGCGCGCTGGCGCAGCAGCTTGCGGCGCAGTTCGAACCGGGAGTGCTCGCGCCTCGCAAGGAGGCGCAGGGCGCGCTCCGTCAGCGCGGTTTCGGTCAGTCCGGATTGGCGCGCGTCCGTAGCCATTTATCGGCGCATTGAGCTATTCGCGTACTGGCGTACTGGCGTATTGGCCGGACCGATGGCAGACCGCGTACTACCGCGCGGCTACCGGGTTATTCTGCTGGCTGGCTTGTCCGCTGTCGCCGTCGCTCTCGTTTGACTTGGGCTGCGGCAGCAGCACGGCGCGCAGGCGCGTGTCGATTTCGCTTCGGAGATCCTCGTTGTTGTTCAGGAAAGCCGCCGCGTTCTTTCGTCCCTGGCCGATGCGGTCGCCGTTGTAGCTGTACCAGGCGCCCGACTTGTCGACGATTCCATTCGCGACGCCGAGGTCGATGATCTCGCCGGTCCGGTTGATGCCCTTGCCGTAGAGAATCTGGAACTCGACCTGCTTGAATGGCGGCGCCACCTTGTTCTTGAGCACCTTTACCCGTGTCTCGTTGCCGACCACCTCGTCGCCGTCCTTGATGGCGCCGATACGGCGGATATCGAGGCGTACCGAGGAGTAGAACTTGAGGGCGTTGCCACCGGTGGTGGTTTCCGGCGAGCCAAACATCACGCCGATCTTCATGCGGATCTGGTTGATGAAGATCACGAGGGTATTGGACTGCTTGATGTTCGCCGTCATCTTTCGCAGCGCCTGGCTCATGAGGCGCGCCTGCAAACCGACGTGGGAGTCCCCCATGTCGCCTTCGATTTCCGCCTTTGGCGTGAGCGCGGCGACGGAGTCTATGACGACAACGTCGACGGCGCCGGAGCGCACGATCATGTCGCAGATTTCGAGCGCCTGCTCTCCGGTATCTGGCTGCGAGACGAGCAGGTCATCGGTATTGACGCCGACACACTCCGCATAGATGGGATCGAGGGCATGCTCGGCGTCGATGAACGCGCAGGTGCCGCCTTCGCGCTGGGCTTCGGCGATGACCTGCAGGGTGAGCGTGGTCTTGCCCGAGGATTCCGGCCCGTAGATCTCGACGACGCGTCCCCGCGGCAGGCCGCCGACCCCAAGCGCGGCATCGAGTCCGAGAGAGCCTGTAGACACCGCTGGAATGGCCTCCTGCTCGCGGTCGCCGAGCCGCATCATCGAACCCTTGCCGAATTGCCGCTCTATCTGCGTCAGCGCCGCTTTCAGGGCGCGGTTTTTTTCGGTTCCCGCCATGTCTCAAGAATCTCCGCTGGGATCAGGATTTCGCGATACTGTATATCCGGACAGTAAGAAGTGCAACCGTGGCCATGAAGAAAATCGCCGAAAGCGTCATATCCCACGTCATTTTCAGCGCTGGCTTACAATAGTCGCTCTTCCAGCTTCCTGTTTGCTGAACGGGGGAAACCCGTTGCAGTCGAGTCGATTTCCACATGCTTGAACCGGCGTTGCCCCGCATGACCCGAAAGAAGAAATGAACGCCGCCGCCCACACCCCGATGATCCGGCAGTACCTCGGTATCAAGGCCGAGTTCCCGGATATCCTGCTGTTCTACCGCATGGGCGACTTCTACGAACTGTTCTTCGACGACGCCCGCGAGGCGGCGCGCCTGCTCGACATCACGCTCACCGCCCGCGGGCGCTCGGCCGGGCGTCCCATCCCCATGGCCGGCGTGCCTTTCCACAGCGTCGACGGCTACCTGGCGCGGCTCGCGCGGCTGGGACGGTCCGTCGCGATCTGTGAGCAGATCGGCGATCCGGCCACCTCGAAGGGACCCGTAGACCGCCGCGTGACGCGTATCGTCACGCCGGGGACGCTGGCGGAAGACGGGCTGCTGGATCCGGACCGCGAGAGCGTGCTGGCGGGCGTGCATCCCGACGGGGACGGCTGGGGACTGAGCTGGCTCAACGTCTCTTCCGGTGAGTTCTATGTCCGCGAGTGCGATTCGACCGATGCGCTTCTCGCCGAACTGGACCGCATCGGTGCCGCCGAACTTGTCGCGGCGGAAGCGGTCGACCTCGACGGGGGCCGGGAGATCACCCGCCGCCCCGAGCTCGACTTCGATGTCGACCTCGCCGAGAGGTTCCTCACCGATCACTTCGGCGTGCGCGACCTCACGGGGTTCGGCATACACGACGTGACTGCGGGCGTCGGCGCGGCTGGCGCGGTGCTCCGCTACGCACAGAACGCGAGGCGGCAATCTCTCGATTACATCGTCTCGGTCCGACGCTACGCGCCGGATGACCACGTGATTCTCGATCCGCGCACCCGGCGCAACCTCGAAATCGACGCCCGCCTGGACGGTGAGCAGTCGTCGAAGGGAACGGTTTACGGCGTGCTGAACCAGACCCGCACGCCCATGGGTGCGCGGCTTCTGAAGCGCTGGCTGGCAGCACCGCTCAAGGCCAACGACGCCGTGCGCGAACGCCAGCGTGCGGTCATCGCGCTCATCGAGGCGCGCGGGCCGGAGCGGCTGCGTGCGAGCTTGAGCGAGACGGGCGACATGGAGCGTATCGTCACGCGCATCGCGCTCGGCAGCGCAGCACCGCGAGACCTCGCCAGGTTGCGAGCGGGCCTCGCCGTGTGGCCCGAGATCCGGGCGCTGGCCGAAACCCTCGATGCCCCGGCGCTGGCCGGAACGTTCAGCGCCCTGCCAACGTTCCAGGAAGAACACGACCTCCTGGATAGCGCCGTGGTCGACGAACCCCCGGCGACGCTGCGCGAAGGCGGCGTCATCGCGCGCGGTTTCGATGACACGCTCGACAGCCTGCGCGACCTCACGGAAAACGCCAGCGGCTTCCTGTCGGACCTGGAGGCGAAGGAGCGCGAACGCACCGGTATCGCGTCGCTCAAGGTCGGCTACAACCGGGTACACGGCTACTACATCGAGACGAACCGCGCTGCGGCCGAGGACGTGCCCGCGGAGTACGTTCGACGGCAGACGCTGAAGAACGCGGAACGCTACATCACGCCGACGCTGAAGAAGTTCGAGGACGAAGCGCTCACGAGCCAGGCCCGGGCGCTGCGCCGGGAAAGGGAGCTCTACGACAGCCTGTTGACCCGCCTGAACGGGTCCGGCGCGGCATTGCGGACCGCGGGCGAGGCGCTCGCCTCCCTCGACGTGCTGGCGGCATTCGCCGACCGCGCCGAGGCGCTGGGGCTCGCCGCGCCAGAGTTGACCGACGTCCCGGGCTTGAGGATTCGCGGCGGACGGCACCTAGTTGTCGAGGCGGAAACCGACACGCCGTTCGTACCCAACGACCTCGACCTCGACGAGTCGCGGCGCATGCTGGTGATCACCGGTCCCAACATGGGCGGGAAGTCCACCTACATGCGCCAGACCGCGCTGATCGTCCTGCTTGCCCGGACCGGCTGCTTCGTGCCCGCGACATCCGCCGTCATCGGGCCGGTCGACCGCATTTTCACCCGTATCGGCGCGTCCGACGATCTCACCAGCGGACGCTCCACCTTCATGGTCGAAATGAGCGAGACCGCCGAGATCCTTCACAACGCGACACCCGAGAGCCTCGTGCTGCTCGACGAGATCGGCCGCGGCACGAGCACCTATGACGGTCTCGCGCTGGCATGGGCGGCGGCGCGCCACCTGGCGATCCGGTTGCGCGCGTTCACCCTGTTCGCGACCCACTACTTCGAACTGACGGCGCTCCCGGAGGAGTTTCCCGGCATCGCCAACGTCCACCTCGACGCCGTCGAACACGGCTCGGACGTGGTGTTCCTGCACATCGTCAAGGAAGGGCCCGCAAACCAGAGCTACGGCGTGCAGGTAGCGAAGCTGGCCGGCGTCCCGGAAGCCGTGCTGACGCTGGCGCGCACCCGGCTCGCCGGCCTCGAGTCGCAACACAGGCCCCCGGACGCGCGCCAGGCGGACCTGTTCGCGTCACCCGCCGAGCCCGCGGCGGAGTCATCCGAAAGCACCGCCGCCGAAGACGCCCTGCGCGAACGCCTGCTGGAAATCGATCCCGACGAACTGACGCCGAGGGCGGCGCTCGAACTCGTGTTTGACCTCAAGAACCTGCTGTAGAATACGCCGCCGCAATCGGACGAGGACACCCATGACTTTCGTTATCGGCGAAGCCTGCATCAAGTGCAAACTGACGGACTGCGTCGAGGTGTGTCCCGTTGACTGCTTCTACGAGGGGCCGAACATGCTCGTCATCCATCCGGACGAGTGCATCGACTGCGCTTTGTGCGAACCCGAATGCCCGGTGGACGCGATCTACTCGGAGGACGAGTTGCCCGAGGACCAAGAGGAGTTCCTCGAACTCAACGCCGAACTCGCGGACATCTGGCCGAACATCACCGAAGCGAAAGACCCGCCACCCGACGAGGCCGAGTGGCGTGAGGTCACGAACAAGCGCGAACTGCTCGAGCGCTGATCGTTCCCGGCCCGGCGTTCCCCGACGGGGAACCGGCGCGACACCGGCTCCCCGTGTACGGCGCTATGCGGTTACTCGCAGCTCCACGTTGCCCGCAGGTACCTGTAGCCGCCGTTGAATCCGAACGGAGACTGCTCGGGATAGATGAGTCCGGCCACCTCCCCGTGCGGGTTCTCGTCGGGATACTCGTCAAACGCGTTCTGCAACCCGAGTAGCAGCGAAATTCTCGGCGTCACCTGGTAGGCCAGCTCCGCGTCGAACAGGAGTTCGGGTTGCGGGTAGAACGACACGCTGCCGTCGTTCGTCGGCGCGTCGTAGTACTCGCCGTAATGGCGCGCCCGCGCCATCAGCCGCCACTGACCCTGAATGTGCGTCCAGGAAAGCGTGAAGCGTGAATCCGGCCGGCCCTGCTCGATCTGCAATCGGCGGTTGTCGCTCGTGAAGTCCGGGTTGAACTCCTCGAGTTCGATCGACTGCCAGTTGGCGGTGAACGTCAGGTTCGATACGCCTCCGGCAAGGTCGAACGGCATGGTGGCGACCACGTCGATGCCCGATGCCTTCACCGTCTGCTGGTTGGAGAAGAACCGCACCGAGGCGAAGCTGGTGGCGTCGGAGACCCCGACCGCCAGCAGGGAGGTGATGTCCGCCTCCGTCAGGTCGAATCGGCTGGTAAAGGAGATCCGGTCCTCGATCGTGATGTTGTAGTAGTCCACGGTCACATCCAGCGCGCCGGCATGAAACACGGCACCCAGCGTGAGGTTCGTGGACTCTTCCGGCGTCAGCGCCTGCGCGCCTTTCTGCTGGGCGATCGGGTTGGTCGGCGGCAGCGTGGCGATGTCGGCCAGCATCCCCGCCTGGAACTCCGTGGTCACGTTGCGCAGGTTCGCCTGTCCCGCCGTGGGGACGCGGAAACCGGTGCTGGCCGCGCCGCGCAGTGCGACGTTCTCGCTGACCTGCAGGCGGATGGCGATCTTGCCGTCGAGCGTATTGCCGAAGTCCGCATAGTTCTCATAGCGCAACGCGCCACCGACGAGCACGTGTTCGCTGACGTCGGACTCGAGGTCGAGCCAGGCTGCGAAGGAACGGACCGTATTTTCGCCCGCATCCCCCGGCTGGAAGCCCGGGAAGCCGTTCGATCCAACGCCGAATCCCTGGGCGGCGAGGTTGGGGTCGATGAAGAACGAGTTCGGTTCGCCGTTGTCGATGCGGAACGTCTCGTCCCGGTACTCCAGGCCGAACGCCACGTTCAACGGCCCCCAGAAGCCGACATCGAAGGGTCGCGACAGATCGGCGTTTATGACCCTGTCCGTTTCCGTGTAGGCACCGGCTTCGTAGAAGACATCGATGTCGTTGCGCTGCGTGAACAGCTGCGGATTGATGGTGTTGTAGATGTAGAACTGCGCGTTGCTGCGGCCCGCCGAGGCGCTCACGTCGTAATACCAGGCGTTGCCCAGGTGGCCACGAACGCCTCCGACCAGGGCGAGGTCGTGCACGTAGCCGCCGAACTGCGGCGTGAAACCGCCCGGGAACTTCTCGATGAGCGAATAGCAGTTGGGATCGCCCGCGATCTGCGACAGTGCCGTCGGGTCAGCGACGTAGTCGACGATCCGCACGGGAGGGCAATTGCCGGACATGTCACCGGTCAGGTCAGCGACCTTGACCGTGCGGGTGACACCAGCCGTGTCCACAACCGGAGAACCGTCTCCATAGAACAGGTCGACACCGTCGTCGAGATCTCCCTGACCGGGTGAAACCAGGTCGCCGTCATCGAGTTTGAATACAGGGGTCCCGTTGGCGTCCAGCACCGGACCCCGGAACACGCCGCCCCGGGTATGGGGATTCCGGTAGTAGAAACCGCCTTCCACCTGGCGCTCGGACCAGTTGCCGAAGGCGTAGGCCTCGCTGCCGTTGCCGAGATCGATGCCGAAGTTGCCGACGAACTTGAAGTCGTCGGAGATCTCCGGGGCGCCCCAGATCTGCGCCGCTGGCTGCCGCACGTGGGTGTTGCCGGCGTTGATCAGTGCCTGGGCGTCGCCGCGCTGGGCGCTGCGGCTGGTAGGGTCGACCTCCTTGAACTCGAAACTGAGGTTGGCGAAACCGGCGTCGCTGAGCGCGAAGCCTGCGTTCGCAGCGACGGTCAGCGAGTCGCCGTCGCCCTCGTATTGGCTACCCCACTTGAGATCCACCGAAGAGCCGCTGCTGTCTTCCTTGAGCACGAAATTGAGGATGCCGGCGATGGCGTCGGATCCGTACTGTGCGGACGCGCCGTCACGGAGCACTTCGAGCCTATCCAGCGCAATGGCGGGAATTGCAGAAAGGTCGGGCCCCTGCGAGCCGCCGGAAATCCCGGCGCCGAGCAGGGCGATGACCGCCGCGCGGTGGCGGCGCTTGCCGTTGACCAGCACCAGCGTCGCATCCGGCGGAAGCGAGCGCAGGGTTGCGGGACGAATGAAGGTGGCCGCGTCGCTGATCGGTTCCTGGGCGACGTTGTACGATGGCACCAGCGCCGCCAGCAGGTCGTCCATGTCGGTGTTGCCGTGCGCCAGGAAGTCATCGCCGCCGATCACGTCCACCGGCACCGGCGAATCGGCCGCGGAACGGTCCCTGCGCCGCGAGCCGACGACCACCACCTCTTCGATCTGCGGGGATACCCCCACCCCCGCGGCCGCTTCGGCTTCCTCCTGTGCCCAGGCCGCGGAGCCCGCGAACAGGCTGGTCACCAGGGTCGCAAGGAATGCCGAACCTGCGCCCGTTATCGTTGATGTGATCTTGGACTCACGCGGGAACTCTCGCCGCATCCGAATACCCTCCATCTCACGTTTCAGTGCAACCTGTTAATGGTGCCCTCAAGCACACACTTGTGCAAATCAAACACCCCTGTCATTGGTTTAATGTATAGCCGCCGCGGATTACGGCAGCAAACGCTGCAGGTACCGGAGAGTGCAATCGCCTCGCGAGCGCGCCGCTTTCGCGGTTCCCGGTTCCTCCCGCGCGGGGGTGCGGATCGTTGAGCCTGAACCCGCTTTTTGCTATGGTGTCCGCCCATCTTGCCGCACGCCATATCGGCAGCGTGCCGACCGTCTGGGGACGGCACGAAGGGCATCGGGTGGCTCGTTGACGCACTACATTTTCGTTACCGGTGGCGTCACTTCTTCTCTGGGGAAGGGTATCCTCACCGCCTCCCTGGCGGCCATCCTCGAATCCCGCAATCTCAGGGTCAACATCCTCAAGATGGATCCCTACATCAACGTGGACCCCGGCACCATGAGCCCGTTCCAGCACGGCGAAGTCTATGTCACCGCAGACGGCGCGGAGACGGATCTCGACCTCGGGCACTACGAGCGGTTCATCCGCAGGCGCATGTCGCAACACAACAACTTCACCACCGGCAGCGTGTATGCGGAGGTAATTCGCAATGAGCGCCGCGGCGACTACCTCGGGGGCACGGTGCAGGTCATCCCCCACATAACCGACGAGATCAAGCGCCGCATCCTCGCCGTCGGCGACGGCGTGGACATCGTCCTGGTGGAGATCGGCGGCACCGTGGGCGATATCGAGTCGCTGCCCTTCCTCGAGGCGGTTCGGCAACTGCGGCTCGAGGTGGGCGGGTCACGGACCCTCTTCATTCACCTGACGCTGGTGCCCTACCTGAGCGCGGCCGGCGAGACCAAGACAAAGCCGACGCAGCACTCGGTCAAGGAGATGCGGACCATCGGACTCCAGCCGGACATCCTGGTGTGCCGCTCCGAAGAGTCGATCACGCAACCCACGCGGAGCAAGATCGCGCTGTTCACCAACGTTGAGGAGCGGGCGGTGATCCCCTTCGAGGATCTCGACGCCATCTACGAGGGCCCACTCAAGCTGCATGCGGAACACCTCGACGATATCGTCGCCGAGAAACTGAAGCTCGACTGCGGTGAAGCCGATCTCAGCGAATGGCAACGCGTCGTCGAGGCGCTGCACAATCCGGCACGTTCCACGCGCATCGCCATCGTCGGCAAGTACTTCGACACGCCGGACGCCTACAAGTCCCTGGTCGAAGCACTGGCCCACGCCGGCATCCGGACGCGCACGCGGGTCGACATCGAGTATCTCGATGCCGAGACCATCGAGCAGGACGGCGCCGGGGTCTTGCACAATGTAAACGGGATTCTCGTCCCGGGCGGGTTTGGCGAGCGGGGTTTCGAGGGCAAGATCGAGGCTGCGCGCTACGCCCGGACCAACGACGTGCCGTATCTCGGCATCTGCTACGGGCTGCACGCCGCCGTGATCGAATTCGCCCGGAATGCGGCGAGGCTCGAGGGCGCGGGCTCGACCGAGATCGAACCCGACGCCCGTCATCCCGTCATCGGCCTGGTCGAGGAGTGGATGGACGGCTCCGGCAGCATGGCAAAACGCCAACGGCGGGACGGTTCCGAGGACATGGGCGGCACCATGCGCCTGGGCGAACAGGCATGCACCCTGGAACCCGGTTCGCTGGCGCATCGAATGTACGGCACGCCACGCGTCAACGAGCGCCACCGGCATCGCTACGAGGTGAACGAGGCCTACGTTTCCCGGCTCGAGAGCGAGGGCCTCACGGTCTCCGGCCGGAGTGCACGCGACTCGCTGGTCGAAATGATCGAGTTGCCCGGCAACGACTGGTTCGTGGCCTGCCAGTTCCACCCCGAGTTCACGTCGTCGCCAAGGGATGGCCACCCCCTTTTCACCGGGTTCATCGAAGCGTCGAACCGCTACGCGCGCAGGCAGTCAAAGGCAACGATCGCAGACGGGCAGCGCCACGAGCGCGCCGCCAACGGTCAGGAATCCTCGATCGGACAAGCCTTGCAGGGGGGATAGCCTGAAACTCTGCTCCTTCGAAGCCGGCAATGCCGAGCCCATGTTCCTCATCGCCGGACCTTGCGTCATCGAAAGCGAGGCGCTGGCGATGGAGACGTCCTCGCGCCTGAAGGAGATCACCGGCTCCATCGGGATCCCCTTCATTTACAAGAGTTCCTTCGACAAGGCCAACCGCTCCTCCCACGAGAGCTACCGCGGACCCGGCCTCGAGCATGGCCTGCGGATCCTCGAGCGCGTGCGGGAGGAAGTTGGCGTACCCGTACTGACCGACGTGCACGAGGACACTCCGCTGAATGAAGTGGCGGACGTGGTTTCCGTGCTGCAGACGCCGGCTTTCCTGTGCCGCCAGACGAACTTCATCCAGAACGTCTGCCGGTGCAATCGTCCCGTCAACATCAAGAAGGGCCAGTTCCTGGCGCCCGCCGACATGACCCACGTGGTGAACAAGGCGCGCGCCACCGGCAACGAGGAGATCCTCGTGTGCGAGCGGGGCGCGAGCTTCGGCTACAACAACCTGGTGTCGGACATGCGCTCGATCGCGATCATGCGCGGCACGGGCTGTCCCGTCGTGTTCGACGCCACGCACTCGGTGCAGATGCCGGGCGGCCTCGGCGCGCGCTCGGGCGGGCAACGGGAAATGGTGCCGGTGCTGGCGCGGGCGGCGGTGGCCGCCGGGGTCGCGGGGGTGTTCATGGAGACCCACCCGAACCCCGAGGAAGCGCTCTCCGACGGTCCGAACTCCTGGCCGATGGACCTGATCGGGGGCCTCGTCGAGGACCTGCTCGCCATTGATTCCACGGTCAAGTCCCGTGGTTTCATGGAATCCCGTTCGGGGACCCATTCGGGAACCCCCATGCCATGAGCATCATCCGCGACGTGGCGGCGCAGGAAGTCCTCGACTCCCGCGGGAACCCCACGGTGCGTGCGGAAGTCGTCCTGCGCGGCGGCGCGCACGGTGACGCCTGCGTCCCTTCCGGCGCTTCCACCGGCTCCCGCGAGGCGCTCGAGCTTCGCGACAACGATTCGGAACGGTTTTCCGGCAAGGGCGTCCTGAAGGCCATCGCCGGTATCGAAGGCCAGATCGCCCCGGCGATCCGGGGCATCGACGCACTGGACCAGGAGGTTCTCGATCACGCAATGATCAACCTGGACGGCACCAGCGACAAGTCGAGTCTCGGCGCCAACGCGATCCTGGCCGTTTCCCTCGCCGCAGCGAAAGCCGCCGCCATGCACAGGCAGGTGCCATTGTTCGAGCACATTCACGACATCTTCGCAGGTGGCGACATGCGGCTGCCGGTGCCGATGATGAACATCCTGAACGGCGGCGAGCACGCGAACAACAACGTGGACATCCAGGAGTTCATGGTGCAACCCGTATCGATGTCCTCGTTCAGCGAGGCGATGAGGTGCGGCGTGGAGATCTTCCATGCGCTCAAAGGCGAGCTGAGCGGACAGGGGCTGTCGACTGCGGTAGGCGACGAAGGGGGCTTCGCTCCGGACCTGCCGTCCAACGCCGCCGCCCTGGACGTGATCTCCCGCGCCGTCGAAGCAGCAGGTTACGAGCTCGGCAAGGATGTGATGCTCGCGGTGGACTGCGCGGCCTCCACGTTTTTCGACGACGGCAAGTATGCGCTGGCCGGTGAGGGAACGACCTATTCGGGCGATGAGTTCCGCGCATACCTCGCCGGGCTCGTCGACGGCTATCCGATCTCGTCCATCGAAGACGGGCTGGACGAAGACGACTGGGATGGCTGGTCCAGGCTGACGGATGCGCTCGGCGAACGCGTGCAGCTTGTCGGCGACGACCTGTTCGTCACCGACACGACGCTGTTGCAGCGCGGCATCATCGACGGGGCAGCCAACGCGATCCTTATCAAACTCAACCAGGTGGGCACGTTGACGGAAACCCTGGCCGCGGTACGCATGGCGCAGGACACGGACTACGGGGTGGTCATATCCCACCGTTCCGGCGAAACCGAGGACACGACCATCGCGGACCTTGCCGTCGGCACCGGCGCAGGACAGATCAAGACCGGGGGGCTTTGCCGCTCGGACCGCACCGCCAAGTACAATCGGCTGCTCCGGATCGAGTCGCTCCTCGACGACGAGGCGGTCTATAGAGGGATGGCGGAGCTCGATGCCGTGCGCGGGGCATCGTGATGGGCGGGCTCCCCGCCGCGCAGGATGGGATGTCGACAGGAAGACAAGCAACGCCGTGAAGTTCTTTATCTGCCTGGGCGTGCTCGCCATCGTGGTGCTGCAGTACCGTTTCTGGCTCGGCGACACCGGTCATTTCGCCGTAGCGAAACTGACGGAGCGGGTCGCGGAGGAACAGCGCCGCAACGACCTGTACGATCGGCGGAACCGCCGGCTGGCGGCCGAGATTACCGCCCTGAAGGATGGCCTCGATGCCGTGGAGGCGCGCGCGCGGACCTCTCTCGGCATGATTTCCGAAGGCGAGACGTTCTTTCTCGTAGTCGACGACGAGCAAACCGGACGGGAGGGCGAAGGCGGGCTTCAGACTCCGTGATGGACTGGCCCCGCGCCCATGCAGGCGCGTCCAGCGTCACCGGGGTTCTGCGCACGACCTGCGACGACTTCAAGGTGACCGAGTCGCTCGCGTTCGAACCCGCCGGGGAAGGCGAACACCTGTACGTTTTCGCGGAGAAGCGCGGCGTCACCACGAACGCGGTGCAGAAGATGCTCGCTCGCAGTTGCCGGGTCCCCGCGCGCGACGTCTCGTATGCAGGCATGAAGGACCGGCACGCGGTGGCGCGCCAATGGTTCAGCGTGCGCCTTCCCCGGCGCGAGAATCTCGATCTCGGCAACGACGTGCGCATCCTGCGTTGCGCCCGGCATCGGCGCAAACTGCGTCGAGGCGAGCTCGAGGGAAACCACTTCTGCATTCGCGTCCGCGCTCTCGCCGGACATCCCGAAACATCGCTTGAGCAGTTGCGCGCGACCGGCGCACCGAACTACTTCGGCGAGCAGCGCTTCGGCGCCACCGGCGGGAACGTGGCGGCAGCCGTCGACTGGTTGCGCGCCGGGAAGCCCGGCATCCCGCCCTTCCTCCGCTCCGTGTACCTTTCGAGCCTGCGCAGCTTCCTGTTCAACGAGGTGCTCGCGAAACGCGTGACGGACGGCACCTGGCGGTCCCTGATGGACGGAGAGGCCGAACTCGACGGATTGCCCACGGGGCCGCTCTGGGGCCGCGGCAGACCGCAGAGCAGCGGCGCGGCGCGCAGGCTGGAGGAATGCGCAATACGAGCCCACCAGGAGATCGCCCTCGCCCTTGAGCATGTCGGGTTGCGCCAGCAGCGGCGACCGCTGGCCGCCATTCCGAAGAACCTGTCCTGGCATCTGGAGGACGGCGCGCTGACCCTGGAGTTCTCGCTCGGTCCGGGGGCCTACGCCACCACGGTTCTGCGTGAGGTCGGGGAGTTCCACGATGCCCCACGCGGGGTGGAGCCGGCCCGCGCCGAAGCCAGGTGAGCGTGACCCGCAAAGCACGGCGCGCACGGTTCGCCCCGTGGCTCGGCATCGCGGCCCGGGGCGCCGCGATGGGCATTGCCGAGGTGATACCCGGCGTTTCCGGCGGCACCATAGCCTTCCTTACGGGCATCTACGAACGCCTGTTGAAGGCGCTGGCGGCCTGGTCTACAGACTCGCCCAGGATCCTCCTGCGCGATGGTTTCGCCGCATTTCACCGAACGCACGACCTGTCGTTCGTGGCCGTGCTCGCGCTTGGAATGATCGCCGGTCTGGTAATATTTGCCCGCCTCCTCGGGTACTTCCTCGATACGCACGGACCGGTTGTATGGGGTTTCATGTTCGGGTTGATCGCGGCGGCGCTCGTAAGCGTCGGCCGCCGCACGCAACCCCGGTTCCTTGCGACCTTCGGCGTGGCCGGTGCAGTGGTGGCTGTGTTCGTCGCGACACTGGGGCCAACGGGTTCGGACCCGACCTATCCCCGGTTCCTGCTCGGCGGCGCGCTGGCCGCCTCGGCGTGGATCCTGCCCGGCATCTCCGGCAGTCTCGTGCTGCTCCTGCTCGGCCTTTGGGAACCCCTGCTCGCGGCGCTCAACACCCTGCAGTTCGACATCATCGGCGTCACGGCGGTGGGGATGGCCGCCGGTCTGGCGCTCTTCGTCAAGCTTCTCACCCGTTTGCTGGAACGATACCGCGCGGCGGTTCTCGCGCTGCTCACGGGACTGATGGCCGGTTCGCTGGTCCGCCTGTGGCCCTGGCGGGTGGACGACGCGATGGTGCTTCCCGCCTCCTTCCGTTCGGCCACGGGAGATGACCCGATGGTCGCCTGGGTCGCGGTGGCGGCGTGTCTCGGCATCGCCACCATCGCCCTGCTCGCAAAGAGTGCCCGTGAAGCGGATAGCTAGTGCGCTGATCGTCGGCGCGGTGCTGGCCGCCGGCTGCGCGACGCCAACGCGTGCGCCGGTCCTGGACCGGGGAGAGCCCGCTTCGAAGGCGCCCGTCCCGTCGTCCGATGCTTACATCGTGAGACCCAAGGACTCTCTCTACGCAATTGCCTGGAGATTCAAGCTCGACTATCGGGACCTCGCCCGCCGCAACGGGATAGAGCCGCCCTACACCATCTACCCCGGACAGGAGCTGGTGCTGCACGGAGTAGAAAGCCGGCCGGAGGCCGTCATCCGCGCGCCCGCCCCGAGCAAGCCCACGGTCGCACGAACCAAACCAGCCGAGCCCAGGGCACCGGCCCCTCGCCGTCCCCAACCGGCCGCAACTCCTTCCCGGCCCACGCCGGCCCCGAATACTGTCCCGATACCCAAGCCGGTCGAACAGGCGGTTCCGAAACCCGAAGCCCCGACAGCCGTGCCGAAAACCCAGCCGCCCGCCGCCCGCAATACCCCGTCCGTCCAACCCGCACGCGCCGGCTGGCGCTGGCCGGTCAACGCGCAGCCCGCGCGCGGCTTTGGCCGGGGCAACAATGGTCTCGACTACGTCATTCCGAGCGGCCAGCAGGTCGTAGCCGCAGCGCCAGGGCAGGTCGTGTACAGGGGCGCCGGGCTGGGAGGATACCGCCACCTCGTCCTCGTGAGGCACTCCGACAGCGTCATGTCGGCCTACAGCGTCAACGTCGAGCCGGCAGTTGCCGAGGGAACCAGCATCGCGAGCGGCGGCAAGATATGCGACATCGGCTCCGGCAGCCCCGCGACGCGCCGCCTGCACTTCGAGATTCGCCGCAGCGGCACACCAGTGGATCCGGCGACAATTATCGGGAGACGCTAACTCCCCTCAGCCCCGGGAGCGCGAGGGTGTCCCTCGCAAGAAAGAGTGCGCGAGGGTGTCCCTCGCAAAAAGGAGTGCGCGAGGGTGTCCCTCGCAAGAACGAGAGCGCGAGGGTGTCCCTCGCAAGAAGGAGAGCGCGAGGGGGAACCCCTCGCAAGGAAACAACCGGAAGCATAGCCACTGCTTATGTGGGCCGGCATCACCCGACATCGTCAATCAGACTGTACGTTCCGTCGTCATGTCGAATGAAATACGCCGTAGATCCCCCAGGGTTTCCGCGCCGGTGCTTCGGAAGAAAGACCCGGTAAGTGGACTCGGACCACCTTGGACAAACTCTCTGCACATCGGAACCCCGGAAGCGTTTCGGCAACAGTCCACGGGATCGGGCCCGGCAAATGTCCTGGACGAATTGGCTCATGTCGGCAGGCAAGTGACTCGGCCAGAGCATACCGACGCGCAGGCCGTTTTGTTGCCCGGAATCGTGTAGTGCGAACCTGCCGTCGATGACTACACAAGACCCAGGGAACCGCCTCCGGGGAGCCTGTCTGAGCTCACTTCAGAACGGTGTCCAGTCCGGGCACCATCCTCGCTGCACCGCATACTCCTTCGCCACCCCAATACCGGGGACGGCAGCCAAATCGTCACCGTCGAACAGCAGCGGCCAGGCGTTGCGCTGCCAGGGTGGAATCCGGTGCTCCTGGAATAGCGTCTTCAGGCGTTTCGTCACGCCGCGCCCCGCGGGCACCAGGCGCTCGGCGCCGCTTCGGTAACGTACGGTCAGGACCTGTCCGCCACACAAGCCCGCCGGTCCGCGCCGCCAGTCAATGGTGCCGTGCGGCAATCGCTTCGGGCGGGGCACCTCCATGCGACAGTTTTCGCTTGCGCGAACCTCTCGGATCGGGAGGCGGGAAACGCGGTACAGGCGGTCGCCATAGCGCCGTACCGTATCGCCTCCGGGCAGCATGACGGCGGGATTGGCATCGGCGGCGGCGTGGGCCTGGCGGAGGATTTCGCCGATGCGCCGGTCCGGGACGCCGGCGCGCAGCCACGCGCGAAGGCTGTTCGCAGTCAGGCCGTCGATCGGCAGGCTCGCGGCGGGAACGGGGAACGTATCCGGCGCGACCGCGGCCAGGACTTCGACGGTCCGGGGGAAGCGCGACTCGAGATTGGGCATGATCTCGTGGCGGATAAAGTTGCGGTCGCGTGCCCTGTCCGCATTGGTCGGGTCCTCGACCCAGGCGAGATCGCATTGCTCCGCATAGGCGACAAGTTGCGAACGGCGCAGACGCAGGAACGGCCGCACCAGGCGACCGGCGCCCAGCGGCCGCTCTCTCGGCATGCCGACCGGCGCGCGTCCGGTCAACAACCTCCACAGGACCGTCTCTGCCTGGTCGTTGGCGTGGTGGGCGAGCAACAGCTGTTCCGCCGGCCGGAGCGTCTCACGCCAGGCACCGTAGCGCGCCCGTCTCGCCTGCGACTCGACGTTTCCCGAATCCACCGTCACGCGAAGCACCTCGATGGGGACGCTTAGATCGCCTGCCACCCGTTCGCAGTGACGCTGCCAGTCGAGAGATTCCGCCTGCAGCCCGTGGTTGACATGCAGCGCCCGCAGACGCGGCGCGGGGAAACGCATCGCGGCCGCATGCAGCAGCACGGTCGAGTCGAGTCCCCCGCTGTATCCGACCGCGATGTCCGCGGTGTCGGGAATCAACGCGACAGCTCGACTCACATCAGCATGCGGCGTGCCCATAGTCCACGTGTCCGCATCAGGTATCCGAATCCCTGGCCGTTCTCCCGGCCGCCGCGCCGCAGTTCCCATCGAGCATGGCGCGCGCTGTCCACCTACCGGTCCCCCCGATACGCGAATCCGACCCGTTCCGGGCCGAACGCCACGCCAAGTTCCTCGATCAGCATATTGCTCGGCACAACACGCCAGGCTTCTCCCAGTTCGACGCGGGCGCGTGCCTTGTCGGAACAGTACTCGACAGTGACGGGGCAGCCGGGGGCCGCCTCGCCACACTGATAGGACCGCAGCAGATCGTGCAGCCTCGACGCCAGGTCCCCGTTCGCGCCGTTGCCGTCCACGGAGATCTCAAGGCATTCCGCGAGACGCAACCGGGCCTCCTCGAGGGTCTCCACCGACCTGGCGCGAAGCTTTAGCGAGCCGCGGAAGTCATCCGGTTCCGCCTGGCCCTCCACGACGAGCACGGCGTCGTTGGCCAGCTTGCCGCGGGCAGCGACCAGCACATCGCCGTATACGCCCGCTTCGATCCTGCCGGTGCGATCATCGAGCACCACGAACGCCATCGGGCTGCCCCGCCTGTCACGCTGCGAGCGGCTTGAAACCACGAGTCCGGCGACGGTCTGCGCACCCTGTCCCTGGGTCAGGCCCGCGATGGACGTCGACCGCAACGTCGCTATCTCGCCGAGATACGCATCGATCGGGTGCCCGGTCAGGTACAGCCCCAGACTTTCCTTCTCAGCCGCCAGCCGCTCGCTCCGGGTCCAGGGAAGGGCTTCCGGCGACGCGGCCGGTTCCTCCCGGACGATGTCCCCGAACATGTCGTGTATCCCCATGGCGGCATCGCGGGCGCCCTGCTCGGCACGGGCCAGGGCCGCAGGGAGCCCGGCCATCAGGCGCGCACGCAGCTGATCGATATCCTCGCCAACAGCCGCGAAACAATCCAGGGCGCCAGCACGAATCAAGGGTTCGATGACGTTCTTCGCGTTGCGTCCGGCGTCCGTTCCCTGGATGCGGGAACAGAGGTCGAACAGGTCCGTAAACGGCCCGCTCGCCTGCCGTTGCTCCTCCAGCGCCGCGACCGGTCCCGCGCCGACGCCGCGCACCGCGCCGAGGCCGTACAGAATGCCCCCGTCGACCACGGAAAACCGGTATCGGCTTGCATTGACGTCCGGCGGCAGAAGGGTCAGTTCAAGGCGCCGCACCTCGTTAACCAGGGTCACCAACTTGTCCACGTCGTGCATGTCCGCTGACAGCACCGCGGCCATGAACTCCGCCGGATAGTGGCATTTGAGCCACGCAGTCTGGTACGCGATGATGCCGTACGCCGTGGCGTGACCCTTGGCGAACGCGTACCCGGAGAATTTCTCCATCTGGTCGAAAAGGTTCGAGGCGCGTTGTTCGGGTATCCCCTGCGCCAACGCGCCCTCCATGAACTTCTCGCGTACCTTGACCATCTCCTCGGGCTTTTTCTTGCCCATCGCGGCGCGCAGAACGTCCGCCTCCCCGAGGCTGAACCCTGCCAGCACGCGCGCGGCATACATCACCTGCTCCTGGTAGATGAGCGCCCCGTGCGTCGACTTCAGACCGTCTTCGAGCCTCGGGTCTTCGTACTCGATCCGCTTGCGGCGGTGCCTGCGGTCGATGAAGTCATCCACTGTGCCCGATTGCAGGGGACCGGGCCGGTACAACGCCACCAGCGCGATGACGTCTTCGATGTTGTCCGGCGCCAGGCGGCGCACCAGTTCCTTGATACCCCGGGATTCGAGTTGAAAGACGGCGGTGGTCTCGCCGGTACGAAGCAGCGCGAAGGTGGCCTCGTCGTCCAGCGGGATCGAATTGATGTCCAGTGCTTCGGCGTCCGGCTCCCGCGCGGCGTTCACCTCCTCGACAGTCCAGTTGATGATGGTTACGGTCCGCAGTCCCAGGAGGTCGAACTTCACGAGGCCAACCCGCTCCACGTCGTCCTTGTCGTACTGGGAGATCGTGCCGCCGCTTCGCTCGTCCGCGTAGAGCGGCACGTGCTCGGTGAGCGGACCTGGCGCGATGACGACGCCGCCGGCGTGTTTCCCTACATTGCGCACGATGCCTTCCAGCTTGTAGGCCATATCCATGATCTCGGCCGCATCCGCATCTTCGTCGATGAACTGCTGCAGTTCCTCCTCCCGTGCGACCGCCGCGGCCAGCGTCACCCCAGGTCCCATCGGAATCATCTTCGAAAGCCTGTCGGCCAGCCCGTAGGGCTTGCCCTGGGCGCGGGCGACATCACGCACCACCGCTTTCGCCGCCATCGTGCCAAATGTGGCGATCTGGCTCACCGCGTCGGCACCGTAGCGCTCCGAGACATGGCGGATGACCGAGTCCCGCCCCTCCATGCAGAAGTCGATGTCGATGTCCGGCATCGACAGGCGCTCGGGATTCAGAAAGCGCTCGAAGATAAGGTCGTATTGGATCGGATCGACATCGGTGATGTTCAGCGCGTAGGCAACGAGAGACCCGGAGCCCGAGCCGCGGCCCGGGCCCACCGGAACACCGTTGCGCCTGGCCCAGTTGACGAACTCCGCCACGACCAGGAAGTACCCCGCGAAGCCCGTCTCCTCGATGATGCCAAGCTCGTGCTCCAGCCGCTCGTCATAGCTCTCGGCGTCAATGGGGGTTCTTTGCAGGTCGCGGGCCCGCAGCCTGGCATCGAGTCCTTCCGTTGCACTGCGGCGAAGGAACGCCTCCAGCGACTCGCCGTTCGCCGTGGGGTAGTTCGGCGGATGATAGATGCCGAGTTCGAGGTCCAGGTTGCACCGCTTCGCAATCTCGACGGTGTTTTCGAGCGCTTCCGGCAGGTCTTCGAACAGCACCGCCATGTCCGCCTCGGAGCGCAGGTATTGCGCCTCGCTGTAACGGCGTTCCCGGCGGGGGTCGTCCAGGGTGCGGCCCTGCTGGATGCAGACACGCGTTTCGTGTGCTTCGAAGTCGTCGGCGTCAAGGAAACAGACGTCGTTGGTCGCCACCAACGGCAGCGCCCGTTCCGCGCAGAGGTCCACCACCGCCTTGAGATAGTCCGTTTCTCCCGCTCGATCCGTGCGGCGTACCTCGATGTAATAGCGGTCGCCGAACGCCCTCGCCCATTCGTCGGCCAGGCGCATCGCCCTCGGCACATCGTTCGCCAGCAACGCGCGCCCCACGTCTCCTTCCGGACCGCCCGAGAGCGCGATCAACCCCTCGGGTGCCGACAGTATCCAGTGTCGCTCGAGCAGGCCGTGTTGGTGGCGACCTCGCCGATTCGTATCCACGTAGGCTCTCGACACGAACCGCAGGAGGTTGGCATAGCCCTCCCTGGACGCGGCGAGCAGCACGCAGCGGTTCACGTCGCCTCCATGCAGGTATTGGAAGTCGGCGCCGACGATGGGTTTGACGCCTGCGGAGAGGCATGCCTCGTAGAACTTCACCAGGCCGAACAGGGCGCAACGGTCCGTCATGGCGACTGCCGGCATCGACATCTGCGCCGTCCGCCTCGCCAGGTCCCCGATTCGCACGAGGCTGTCGCTTATCGAGTATTCCGTGTGAACCAGCAGATGTACGAAACCCGTCACAACAACTCCACTTGAGATTGAGGATCTCTTGCCGCGTACGCCTGGCCTACGGGCGCGAAACTCCTGCGATGAACTATCGAGGGACCGTGCCGCGCAAGCGCCCGGAGGTGCTCCGAGGTGGCATAGCCCTTGTGACGCTCGAAACCGTATTCCGGATACGCCGCCGCGAGCCTCATCATGTCACGGTCCCGCGCCGTCTTGGCAAGGATGGACGCGGCGCTGATTGCCGGCACGGTGGCATCTCCGCCGATGACGGTCACCACCGCGCAGGACAGCCGGGGCCGCGCATTGCCGTCGACATACGCCGCGTCGGGCGGGGCCGAGAGCTGCGCCGCCGCGCGCCGCATCGCCAGCAGGGCTGCCTGCAGGATGTTCAACCGGTCTATCTCCTCGACGTCCGCGCGGCCGAGACCCCAGTCCAGCGCATCGTCCCGGATTCGATCCGCCAGCGCGTCACGCCGTTTTGGCGACAGGCTTTTCGAGTCGGCCAGACCCGGGATGGGCCGCGAGGGGTCCAGGATCACGGCGGCCGCCAGCACCGGTCCCGCCAGCGGACCGCGTCCCGCCTCGTCGATCCCGGCCACCCGCGCCCTCTCCTCCCGAAACGGTCCGAACATGTCCATGGTCATCGGCTGTCCACCAGGGAGAGCACGGCTTCCGCCGCGCGGTCGGATGCGCCGCGCCGAAGGATCGCGTGCTGGCGGTCAAACTCGCAAAAGTAACCCGGGTCGTCGCGCGCGCGCCGCATCTCGCGCAGCAGCGCGCGTGCCAGGCCCTCGGGCTCGGCAGCATCCTGCAGGAGTTCAGGCACCAGCCGCCGGCCGCTCAGGATGTTCGGCAACGCGACGAACTCGGAGGATTTGAGCCGCTTGACGATCCGGTACGTCAGGGCGCCCAGCCGATAGGTCACCACCATGGGACGCCGCAGCAGCATGGCTTCCAGGGTCCCGGTACCCGACTTCACCAGGATGCCGTCCGCCGCCGTCATCGCCTCGACCGAGTTTCCGGTGGCCAGCCGGACATCGAGTCCCGCAGATCGGCCGCAGACCATTTCCCGCAGCCTGTCGCGAATCCCCTGGTCCGGACACGGGACAATGAAGACGCACCGGCCGAGTTCTGGTTGCAGGCGCGCGGCCGCCGCCAGGAACACCTCGCCCATGGCTTCGATTTCGGACATTCGGCTGCCAGGCATCAGCGCGACCACGACAGCGTCCCGGTCAAGTCCCAAACGCGAGCGGGCCGCCGTCCTCGCGGCGTCGGAGCCCGCCCCGGGTGCGATGTCGTCGGCCAGCGGATGCCCGACGAAGACCGCCCGCACGCCGTGATCGCGATACAGTTCGGGCTCGAACGGGAACAACGCCATAACGACGTCCGTCGCCCGGCCTATGCGTTTCACCCGGCCCCGGCGCCACGCGTAGACGGACGGGCTGACGTAGTGCGCCGTCGGAATGCCCCGCCGCTTCACCAGCCGTTCGGCCAGCAGGTTGAAGACATTGAAGTCCACGCCAACGACCACGTCAACGGCGCTCTCGGAAAAGTGGCGCACGAGGTCCCTGAGCACTCGGAGAAGATCCGGCAACCGTTTCAATGGGTCGACAAAACCGTTCACCGAGAGCCTCGACAGCGGCACCCGGGACTGAAGCCCCTCCGCCAGCATCTGCTCACCGCCGATACCCGAGAATTCAACGCTGTCGACGCGGCGCCTGATGGCCCGCATCAACCGCGCGCCGAGGATATCGCCCGACGCCTCACCCGCCACGATGCCTACCCTCAGGGCCATTTGCAGGGCAGCCATCGGACTGTATAACTCAAGTCGCCTGCGAACCTCGTCGCGGTCGAATGATGCCGTGTTCGGAAGAACGTATCGTGTCCACGAACATCCTCACTTCGGGATGACGGCTCGCCTCTTCTTCAAGCGCGTCGCAGGCTTCTTTCGCCGTCAGGCCGGCGCGGTAGACCGTCCTGTAAGCGCGGTCAAGGGCGTCTGACACCGATTTCGGGACGGCGCGCCGGCGCATTCCCTCCACGTTCAGCCCGACTGCGCACGCCGGATTGCCCTCGGCGGTCACGTAGGCGGGAATATCCTTGCGAACGTACGAGTATGCCGCGATGTGGGTGAACGCACCTACCATGCGGAACTGCAGTACGCCGGCAAAGCCGCCGAAATTGGCGTGGTCACCGACGGATACGTGTCCGGCAAGGGAGGCGTTGTTGGCCATGATGACATGGTCGCCCACTACGCAGTCATGGCCGATATGCACGTCCGCCATGAAGAGATTGTTGCTGCCGATTACCGTAGCGCCCCGATCCTGCAACATGCCCCGATGGATCGTAACCTTTTCCCGAACGATGTTGTCGTCGCCCATGACAAGGGTCGTCGGTTCGCCCTTGTACGCAAGTGCCGGCGTGTCTTCGCCCACCGTCGCGAACTGGAACACGTGGTTGCGCTTGCCGAGCGTCGTGGGCCCCTTGATGATCGCAAGCGGCCCTATGCGGCAACCGTCACCGATCGTCACGTCCGGCCCGATTATGGACCAGGGACCAATCTCCACGTCGGCACCGATTTCAGCGCTCGGATCGATGATGGCCCGGGGATCGATCAATCTTCCGCTCTCTGTCGGGCGCACATTACTTCGGAAGAACACACGAGGTTTCCTTCGACGAACGCCTTGCATTCGAACTTCATCATGAAGCGGTGCTCGTTGATGATCGTGGCTTCCATGTCGAGCCGGTCGCCGGGGCGCACTGGCCGCTTGAACCGCGTCTTGTCCGCGCCCACCAGGTAGTAAAGAAAGCCCTCCGCCGGTTTTTGTCCGTGGGTCCTGAACGCCAGGATGCCCGCAATCTGGGCCATCGCCTCGACCACCAGGACCCCGGGCATGATGGGATGTCCCGGGAAATGTCCCGCGAAGAAGGGTTCGTTGACCGAGACGTTCTTGTACCCCCTGATCGACTTCCCCGGCTCAAGGGAAGTCACGCGGTCCACCAGCAGAAACGGGAACCGGTGCGGGAGATAGTCCATGATCTCGCGCGCATCCATCATCTAATTCCGTCCTTCTCCCGTGGCTTGCCCTGCTGCGTTCTTTGCCGCGGTCATTGCTGCTCTTCCCGCAGGCGCTTTCCCGGGGCCCGTGCCGGCGGCGACCCCCGCATCGCCTTCTCCAGCTTGCGCAGGCGCTTGGCGATGGTATCGAGCTGTGCGAAACGCAGCACGTTGCGCTTCCACCGACGGTTCGTATTATGCGGCACGCCGCCGGAATAGATGCCTGGCTCGCTTATCGAACCCGACACGTGCGTCATGGCGCTGACGGAAACGCCGTCGCAGACCTCGACCGGCCCGTCTCCGGCCACTCCGACGCCGCCGCCCAGCATGCAGTGGCGGCCAATCCGGGTACTCCCTGCCAGTCCCACGCAACCGCAAAGGACGGTGTCCGCGCCGATGCGGCAGTTGTGTCCCACCTGCACCAGGTTGTCGATCTTGACCCCCCGCTCGATCACCGTGTCGTCGATGGCGCCCCGGTCGATCGTCGTGCATGCGCCGATGCGCACGTCATCGCCCACCCGAACGCCGCCGAGCTGGGCGATCATCTGCAGTTGCCCTGCCGCGTCCGGGGCGAAGCCGAAGCCGTCGGCACCAATGACAGCGCCCGGATGAATCACGCAGCGGCGGCCGATCGTGACCCCGTGGCAGAGCGTGGCGTTCGGCATGACGACGGTATCCTCACCGACCGCAGCGCCCGCCCCCACGAAGACGCCGGCACCGAGCTGCGCGCGGTCGCCCAGCACGACATCCTCCATCACCACCGCTCCCGGTGCGATCGCGACCCCCTCGCCAATGCTCGCCGTCGACGAGACGGTCGCGCTAGCGTGGATTCCCGATTGGGAAGCAGGCGTGATATCGAACATCGCCGACGCCAGGGCGAAGGCGTGATACGGGTTATCCGTCACGAGCGCATGAGTCGGACAGTCCGCCACGTCCCTCTCGCGCAGAATGACCGCCGTGGCAGCGGTGCCCGCAAGGAAGCGCTTGTAGGCCGGGCTTGAGAGGTGCGCGAGATCGCCGCACCTGGCGCTTTCCAGCGAACCGAGACGGTTCACCCGGGTGCCGGCATCGCCATGGACGACGGCACCGATGCGATCGGCGATTTCCCCTAGCGTGAATTCCCTGAGCGCGGCGGCCACGGAGCTCTTTACCGCTTCTCTTTATGGCTTCCCGGCTACTGCTTCTCGTTGATCTTTTCGGTGACCTTGCGCGTGATGTCGTGCTTCGTGTTCACGTACAACAGCCCCGCTCGCGGGAACACGACGTCGTATCCCTCGATCTCGATCAGGTCTTTCAGGACGGCATCCAGTTTCGGCGCCATCTGCCGGAAAATCTCCTGCTGGCGATCCTGCAACTCCTTGCGGAACTTGTTCACGCCGAATTCGTAGTCGAGCTGCTTGTCCTCGATGTCCTTCTGCATCCCGCGCTTCTCGGCATCGCCCAGGATCTCGGCATCGTTCTGCAGCCGCTCCTGCAAGCCCTGAATCTCTTCCGCGAGCGTCTGCAGGGCATCCTGGTCCGCCTTCAGGTCCTGCTCCACCTGGGCCGCCAGAGACTTCGCTTCTTCGCTGTCGCCTATCGCGCGGTTCACGTCCAGCACGGCAAACTTGTACTCCGCTGCAGCACCGGCGGCGGAAAGACAGAACACCGCGAGTAAAGTCCCCGCCAGTCTCTTGACCACACCCATTCTCCTCATCGCTAAAATTCAGCTCCGCCGGCGACTACGTCGACAATCCCGGCGATTGTAAGTGGATGCTGTCCGATTATCACGCCCGGATTCGTTTCCACGCGGCCGCACTACAGCGTTCTGCCGAGTTCGAACGAGAAGGTCTCCTCTTCGTCGAAGGGACCGGCGTTGAACGGCCTCGCGAGAACGAAGGTCATCGGTCCCATTCCGGTCAGCCAGGTGACGGAAAAACCGGCGCTGTACCGCAGCGCGTCCACCGAGAAATCCTCGCAGCGCACGATGATTTCCGATGGGTCGACTTCGGCGACGCGCGCCAGGCGCTCCGGCGTGGGACAGTCCGTATTGAACACGTTACCCACGTCGACGAAGAACACCGGCCGGAACTGGCCCCGGTTCTCCAGGAAAGGCAGCGGGAAGATGAGCTCGGCACTCGCCTCGAAAAGGAGGTTGCCTCCGATCGGCAGACCGTCCGGATCGATGAAGGTCGAGGTGGGCGGCTCCGTACCCCTCGGGCCGAGGGTACTCCGTTCGAAGCCCCGGACGGAGCCGAAGCCTCCGGCGAAAAAGTGCTCGTAGAACGGGAACGTCTCCGTGTCCCCGTACACGCCGCCGTAGCCCACTTCGCTTCGCGTCCTGAGCGACCAGCCGCGAGGCAGCCGAAAGTACTGGTCAATCGCGTATTGCAACTTGAAGAAGGACAGTTCGCTGCCCGGAATCGCCACCTCCAGTCCCACCGACTGGCTCCGGCCGGCAGTGGGGAACAGGCCCCGGTTCAAGGTCGAGCTGAGCCAGGAGCCTTCCGCCTTCCAGTTAAGGAAGTTCCCTTCTTCACGCTCGATGAAATCCGCAATCTCGAGCGCGGCGAACAGCCCCTCCGTGATCTCGGTCTGCTCCACCGTGACCCCGAACTGGATGCGTTGCGTCTCGCTGATCGGGAACCCGAAGGTGGCGCCCACGCCAAGCGCATCGGTCGAGAACCGGGCGAGGTTCAAGCCGGAGTAGTCCGAGCGCCTGAAATAGAAGCTGTAACCCCGGCTGACGCCGTCCGCAGTGAAGTAGGGGTCGAAGAAATTCCCGGTCACGTGCTTGTAGAAGTCGTTCCAGCCAATGCTGACTCCGATGCTGTTGCCGGTGCCCGCCACGTTCTGTTGCTGATAGCTTGCACCGAGGTGCAAGCCGGTGATTTCCTGGTAGCCGAGTTGGCCCGAGATGACGCCGGTCGGCTGCTCCTTGACCGAGAACTCCACGTCGATCTGGTCATCGGTGCCCGGCACCTCGGGCGTTTCGACATTGACTTCCTCGAAATAACCGAGGCGCTCGAGGCGAACCTTCGACAACTCGATCTGCGCGGTGGACGCCCAGCCACCCTCGATCTGGCGCATCTCACGGCGCAGCACCTCGTCGTGGGTCACGCTGTTGCCCGTGAAGGAGAGGCGCCGGACATAGGCGCGCTGGCCCGCCTCCACGTAAAAGGTGACATTCACGGTACCGTCATCGCGCGTTTCGGGAATCCCGGTCGCCGAGGCGAAGGTGTACCCGGAATTGCCCAGCACCGCGGTTATCCGCTCCTCGGTAGAGGTCATGAGGGCCCGCGAGAACGTCTGTCCCTCGGCCACGAGAAACAGGCTCTTGATCACGTCGGGGTCCACGTCCCGGAGTTCGCCCGCCAGGTCGACTTCGTTGACCGTGTACAGCTCGCCCTCGTTGATGTTCACGGTCACGTAGACCTGCTTCCTGTCCGGGCTGATGCTGACCTGCGCGGAACGCACGGACATGTCCACGTGTCCCCGGTCCTGGTAGTAGGACTCGACGCGCTCGATGTCACCCGAGAGCTTCTCCTGCGAATACTTGTCGTCGCCGCGAAAGAAGGAAAACAGGGAAGGATGCTTCAACTCCAGGTCGTCGAGCAGTTCCGCCTGGGAGAACACCGTGTTGCCGACGATATTGATATGGCGAATGCCTGAATTGTTGCCCTCGTCGATGTTGATCTCGATCGCGACACGATTGCGGGGCAGCGGATCCGCCTTGGTTTCGATGGTGGCGTTGTAGCGCCCCTGCGAGACGTAGCTTCGCTCCAGCTCGAGCCCGACGCGCTCCAGGGTCGCCTGTTTGAAGATCTCACCTTCCCGGAGGCCCTGCCCTGACAACGCGTCCATCAGGCTCTCTGTCTTGATCGCCTTGTTGCCGTCGATTTCGATCGACTCGATGGATGGCCGCTCCCGCACGCTGACGATGAGGATGTCGTCGTCCCGGGACATGGTGACGTCGTCGAAATAGCCCGACGCGAACAGTTCCCGCACGAGCTCTCGCACCGCGACGCTGTCGATCACGTCACCGACGGACAGCGGCAGCAGATTGAAGACCGTGCCCGCGGAGACCCGCTGCAGGCCAAGGAGGCGGATATCACCGACGCGAAACGGTTCCCATGCCGATGCGCCGACCGAAAGGAGGACAGCGAGCAGGCCCGCAACCACGGTAGTTCGTTTCAATCTAGCCCGCATATCTCACCAAGGCGCTTGTTGAATCAGCAAAGGGCATTGCATTTCAATGAGGTATGTTCGGTTTTCGACGTTCGGACAGGTAACAGACCGCGCTGCCGCGCCCTCGGGCTACCCGCATATCGTCAGAGCAACTGCGCGACGTCATTATAGATGACGAACAGCATGGTGAAACCGACCAGGAAAAGCCCGATGCGCATGCCGATGGCCTGTACCTGCTGCGGCACCGGTCTGCGGGCCACGATCTGGGCGCAGGCGAACAGGATGTGGCCACCGTCGAGTATGGGTATCGGAAGAAGATTGATGACGCCCAGGCTGATCGACAGCAGCGCAAGGATGTTGAGGAAATTCCGCCAGCCCGTCTGCGCCGAGTCCTTCGCGATCTTGGCGATCCTCACCGGACCCGACAGGGTCTTCGGCGAGACCATCCCGGCAAACATCTTGCCGAGGAGGTTCAGGGTGAGCATCGTATTTGCAGCCGTTTCGTTCGCACCCCAGGCAATGGCATCCACCACCGAGTGACGGACCGTTCGAACCGGCGCCTCGACGCCGGCGAACCCGATCGATTCTCCGCCCGCCGACTCGGCGCTCGGCGTCAGCCGGACTTCGACTTCGTGCCCGCCCCGATCCACGCGGAGCGACAACGCCCGTCCCGGCGCCGCGCGCACGGCCTCGACCCAGTCGCCCCAGGTCTCGACCGGATCGCCGTCCACCGCCAATACCCTGTCCCATGCACGCAAACCCGCGCGCTCGGCCGCGCTGTCGTCCAGTACGCGCCCGATCATCGCCGGCAGCGGGAGGAGCCCGAGACTTGCGAACGGGTCCGGCGCTTCCTCGCCGCGACTCCACTGTTCCACCGGAATGCGGTAGACCCGCGCCGAGGCGTGTTCCGGCCGCTTCGCCGAGATTTCGATGTCTCCGGTATCTCCGAGACGCCGGGCCAGGGCCACGTTGACTTCACGCCAGGTCGGCGTCGGACGGCCATCGATGGCAATGAGTTCCTCTCCACCACGCAATCCGGCGAGGTGCGCCGGCGTATCTTCCTCCACCGTGCCCACGATGGGGATGTACGCCGTGGCACCTGCCACCGCGAGCGCCCAGTAGACCGCGAACGCAAGCACGAAATTGGCGCCCGGGCCCGCCGCGGCGATGACGATTCGCCACCAGGGCGACAGCTTGTCGAAGGGAATGTTCGGGTATTCCGATGTCTCGTCCGGCTCCCAGTCTCCGGAATCCCCGTCTTCGCCGTGCATCTGCAGGTATCCGCCCAGGGGAATGGCAGCGACGATGAATGCAGTGCCGCGCTTGTCCGTCCACGATAGCAGCGGGCGGCCGAAACCTACCGAGAACCTCAGGATCCTGACACCAGAGGCGCGCGCGGCGAGATAGTGCCCGTACTCGTGCACCGTAACGAGGATCGCTATCGTCACGAGGAAGAAGAAGACGTACTGCAGTGCTTCCATGCGCTGTCTCGTCCAAAGTGCCGGCGCGCGGGATCGCGGCCGGCCTCACATCATAACAGCAGCCCAGAGGGCAAATACCGGCACCACCGCGATGGTCGAATCGATGCGATCGAGCACACCGCCGTGACCAGGCAGCAGCGTTCCCGAGTCCTTGGTTCCAGAGGCGCGCTTTATCGCGCTCTCGAACAGGTCACCGAACACGGCAACGACCGACAGTGCAACGGTCGCCGCGGCCCACTCCGGGAGCGGTCCCAGGTCGAGCGTCCAGGCCAGCCCGCACCCGACTGCAACGCCCGCGCACATGCCCCCCGCGACGCCTTCCCAGGTCTTCCCCGGGCTTACCCGCGGCGCCAACCTGGTCCTGCCCCAGGCCCGGCCCACGAAATAGGCCCCGGTGTCCACCGACCAGGCCACCACGAACGCCCAGATGATCAGCCAATATCCGTCTTCGGAGGCATGCAGCAGGACCAGTCCCAACCAGGCGCCCGTGAAAGCCAGGATGCCGCACGGGGCCATCAACGCCAGCAGCGTCCGGTCGCCATCGCCCTGGCTCGAACCACGCCAGCCAATGCCCCCCGCAGCCATAAGCACCACGAACAGGCAAGCGAACAGCCAGAAGGCGGCTGTCGCGACCAGCATTGCCATCCGCCACTCGGACTGAAGCCATAGCGCGTACATGCACAGCCCGGCCAGACACACATACGCGATCCTGTTGGTCGCGTTCGCAATACCCGCGAGCCCCGCCCACTCGTAGAGGCCGAAAGCTGCCAGAAGGAAAACGAACGCCGCGAACAGGTTGTCCGGCAGAAATACAACCCCGGCGAGGACCGCCGGGGCCAGGACAAGCGCGGTCGCGAGACGGAGTCTAAGCAATCAATCGCGACCGCCGAAGCGCCGCTGGCGAGAGCCGAACTCCATCAGCGCGCGCTGCAGCGCGTCGGCGCCGAAGTCCGGCCAGCACTCCGCGGCGAAATAGAGTTCGGTGTAGGCAAGGTCCCACAGCAGAAAGTTGCTGATGCGCTGTTCACCGCCCGTGCGGACGCAGAGGTCCGGCGCGGGCAGCGCGGCCAGGTTCAGGTACGAAGCGAACACGCCATCGTCGATGCGGGCCGGATCAACGCGTCCCGCGCGCGCATCCAGGGCCAGTCGCCGCGCCGCCTGGGTAATGTCCCAGCGGCCCCCGTAGTTCGCCGCAATGGTGAGGAACAGGCGTTCATTGGGACGGGTGATCCGTTCCGCCCGATCCATCAACAGCTGCAGGTCGCGGTCGAAACGCGCGCGGTCTCCGACGATGCTGAGCTTGACGTTCTTGGCGTGCAGTTCGTCCACGTCGTCTGAGAGGAAACCCCGCATGAGGTCCATCAGCACGGCGACCTCGCGTTCGGGCCGGCACCAGTTCTCCGTGCTGAAAGCAAACAGCGTCAGGTACTTCACGCCCGCGTCCGCGCATGCCTCCGCGACGGCCCTGACGTTGTCGGCTCCCTCGCGGTGGCCATTCGCCGCTGACAGGTTTCGTCTCCTCGCCCATCGGCGGTTGCCGTCCATGATGATCGCCACATGCCGGGGCACGTCGGAAACCGCCGTCGCCTCCCAGATATCGGCCTCGTGCTGCAATTCGACGCGCATCATTCCCCACGCACCCGACAAACCAGGACGGCTAGACTATCGGTGGGACGACCCTGGTTCGTGCAAATCTCGCTCAAATTTCCATCAAGTCGCTTTCTTTTCGCTCGAGGTCGCTGTCCGCCTGCGCCACGCGCTCGTCCGTGACCTTCTGGATCTCCTGGATCGCCCGGTGCGCCTCGTCCTCCGTGATCTCCTTCTCCTTCAGGAACTCACGGACGTCGTTGTTCGCATCGCGGCGAACATTGCGTATGGCCACCCTTGCGTGTTCCGTTTCGTTGCGCGCCTGCCTTGTAAGGTCACGGCGGTTCTCCTCGGTCAGGGGCGGAAGCACCAGCCGGATGACGTCCCCGGTAGAGGTTGGGGTGAGGCCGAGGTTGCTTCTCAGGATCGCCTTCTCGAGGTCCGGCACCATCCGCTTTTCCCAGGGCGCGATCACCAGCGTCCGGCCCTCCTCCACCGTGACGGTCGCCATCTGGTTGATGGGCGTCGCCACGCCGTAGTACTCCACTTCGACGCCATCCAGCAACGAGGGGTGCGCGCGCCCCGTGCGGATGCGCGCGAAGGCGGAATGCAACGCTTCCAGCGACTTGGCCATCCTGGAGTCGGCATCGCTGACGATTTCGTCGATGAGTTCCATGCGATCACCTCCCTTGTCGCCACCCTGCAGCGACGAAGCGCCGTGGCCCCGAGCGGTTCCCGGCGCCTTCCCCGCTATTGCCCGACTTCGTACCGAACCATGCGCACGCAGCGTGCGTGGGCGTCGGCGAGCAGCTTGCCCACCTTGGTTTTGGGGTCCTTTACGAACGGCTGTTCGACGAGGCTGAGCTCCGCCAGCGTCTTGCGCAGGCGGCCAGCCACCATCTTCTCGGCGATTTCCGGCGTCCTTGCGGTAGACGCCGCCTGCGCGACCAGGATTTCCCGTTCCTTTTCAACAAACGCCGCATCCAGCTGGTCGGGCGTTACGACCGCAGGCGCCGATGCCGTCACGTGCATCGCCAGGTCCCGGCCGAGTTCGGCGTCCCCGCCCTCCAGTTCGACCAGCGCGCCCTTGCGCCTGTCCGTGTGCACGTAGCCATGGATCGCGCCGGACGCCGTCTCGAACGTGACCACGCGCCGAACGGTGACGTTCTCGCCGATTTCCTGCACCAGCGCAACGCGTTGGGTTTCGAGTTCTCCTTCCATCAGCGCGTCGACACTATTGCACGCGGAGCCGAAAGCCGCGTCGGCCACCGTGTCCAGAAAGGCGCCGAACTTCTCGTTTCGCGCAGCGAAGTCGGTCTCGATATTGACCTCCACCATGGTGGCGCGCCTCGCGTCGTCGCCGATCCTGAGCCCCAGGAGACCCTCGGCCGCCGCGCGGGATGCCTTTGCCGCTGCCTTCAACGCTCCTTTCTTGCGCAAGGTCACGGCGGCCTTGTCAATGTCGCCGTCCACCTCCTCGAGCGCTTTCTTGCAGTCCATCATGCCGAGACCCGTCCGGTCCCGCAGTTCCTTGACCAACCGCGCGCTGATCGTCGCCACTGTCAATTCTCCTCTGGTTCGTCGGGGGTTGTCTCGCCGGGCGCCGGGGAATCCTCCTGCCCCGCTGGCTCCACCTCACCCTCGGTCTCAATCGCCGCCACAACGTCTTGCGTTTCGTCCGCCGCAACAACGTCTTGCGTTTCCTCCGCCGCGGCGCCGCTCTCCGTTTCTTTTGCAGCGTCTTCCGCGGCGTCTTCCGCGGCGTCTTCCGCGGCGGCAGCGCTCCCGGCTTCGTCCGCCGCGACGCCCTCTTCCTCTCCCGCCGCGTCCATCGCCCCGGCCAGCGCCGTGGCCGAAGCGGAGTCTTCCGCTTCCACTTCCACGAACTCATCGGCCGCGACCAAAGCGGCCTGGTTCCTGCCTTCTTCGATCGCGTCCGCCACTCCCATGACATACAGGCGGATCGCGCGAATCGCATCGTCGTTGCCCGGGATGACGTAGTCGATGCCATCCGGGTCGCTGTTGGTGTCCACCACCCCGATGACCTCGATCCCCAACTTGTTGGCTTCGGACACCGCGATTCGTTCGTGCTGCACGTCGATGACGAACAGGGCATCCGGCAAACCACCCATGTCCTTGATGCCACCCAGGCTGCGCTGGAGCTTCTCCATGGTCCGGAGCTTCCTGAGTGCTTCCTTCTTGGTCAGCATCTCGAACGTTCCGTCGCCCGCCTGCGTTTCCAGGTCCTTGAGGTGCAGGATCGACTGCCGGATGGTCTTGTAGTTGGTCAGCATGCCGCCGAGCCAGCGCTGGTCGACATAGGGCATGCCGACGCGTTCCGCCTGTTCCCTGACGACCTTGGCGGCGGCCCGCTTGGTGCCGACAAACAGGATCTTCTTGTGCGTGGCGGCGAGAGAGCGTACATGGTCGAGCACTTCGTTGAACGCGGGCAACGTGTGTTCGAGGTTGATGATGTGGATCTTGTTGCGGGCGCCGAAAATATAAGGCGCCATCTTGGGGTTCCAAAAACGGGTCTGGTGACCGAAATGGGCGCCGGCCGCCAGCATGTCCCGCATGCCTATAGAACTCATGAGTGGGTCTCCGGGTTGTTGCTTCCGCGTGGCTCACTGCCGGATCCGATCTCCCCGTGCTCGCACACGCGGCATCCACCCGCGGCAGGTCTGTTTACCAAACGTGATGTACCCAGGCCGGAGCAGTTGCTCCGTGTCTGGAATGTCCAAACCACGCCTTATACCATAAAGCGCGTGCCTCGCCTTCATCCCCGCGGACGATCAACGCATGCCGACAACGCCGAAAACACCCGAAGAAATCGAGAAGATGCGCGTCGCGGGCCGCCTCGCGGCCAGTGTCCTCGAGATGATCGGCGAACACGTCAGGCCCGGCGTCACCACGGAGGAGCTTGACCGTCTCTGCCACGACTTCATCGTGAACGATATCGACTGCATCCCCGCACCGCTCAACTACTCGAACGCGCCCGGCCAACCGCCGTTTCCGAAGTCCGTCTGCACATCGGTCAACCACGTGGTCTGCCACGGCATCCCGACGCCGAAGAAAAGGCTGAAGAAAGGTGATGTGATCAACATCGACGTGACGGTCATCAAGGATGGCTGGCACGGCGACACGAGCAAGATGTTCTTCGCCGGAAAGCCGGGCGTGCTGGCGCAACGCCTGGTGCGCGTGACCCAGGAATGCCTTTACAGGGGTATCGAGGCGGTGCGTCCGGGCGCGCACCTCGGCGACATCGGTGCAGCCATCCAGGCGCATGCGGAAACCCATCGCTTCTCCGTTGTCCGAGAGTTCTGCGGTCACGGCATCGGCAGGACATTCCATGACGCGCCGCAGGTCCTGCACTACGGCCGGCGCGGTTCTGGCGAGGTCCTGCAACCTGGCATGACCTTCACGATCGAGCCCATGATCAACGCCGGCAGGCGCCATGTGCGGGTGCTTCCGGACTACTGGACCGTGGTGACGAAAGACCACAAGCTGTCGGCGCAGTGGGAGCACACCATCCTCGTCACTCCGACCGGGTCCGAGGTCCTGACGCGCCGCACCGAAGAATCCACGCTCAATTGAGCCGCCTGCCCGACACTGCGGAACTTCGTTACCGCATCAGCCTTGCCGACGCCAACCTGGCGGAGCGGTTCTGGGCGGGCGACGACGTGGACCTTCTCGTCGCCGAGCGGGCGCGGTTCCTCGACGGCTTCCTGGCGGAGCTCTGGCAGCACTGGTTCGAATACCGCAGCGATCTGGCGCTTCTCGCCCTGGGCGGCTACGGACGGGGAGAACTGCATCCGCAATCCGATATCGACCTCCTGATCCTCGTAAACAGGGGGAAGAGCCGGAGCGACGAGATCGCGTCTTTCGTGCGCTTTCTGTGGGACCTGAAGCTCGACATCGGACACAGCGTGCGCACGGTGCGCGACTGCGTGCGGGAAGCCGCGCGCGACATCACCGTGATCACCTCGCTGTACGAACGCCGGCGCCTGTCCGGCTCCGAGCTTCTCTGCGCGAAGCTCGACCGCGCCCTCGGCAGGAAGCGGGTCTGGCCGAGCCGTGCGTTCTTCCGCGCCAAGCGCGACGAGCAGTCGCAACGGCACGCGCAGTTCGACGATGTCGAGTACAACCTCGAACCCAACATCAAGGGCGGACCCGGGGGATTGCGGGACATCCAGACCATCGGCTGGATCACCGAGCGGCACCTCGGCACGTCTCACCTGAGCGAACTCACGCGGCACGGCTACCTCACGCCGCAGGAGCGCACCTGGCTGGTGAACGGCCGCCGATTCCTTTTCCGGGTGCGCTTCGGGCTGCATCTCGTCGCGGGACGCAAGGAGGACCGCCTGCTGTTCGATCACCAGCGTGTCCTGGCGCGGCGCTTCGGCTATCGCGACTCGGACGCGCAGCTCGCCGTCGAGCAGTTCATGCACGACTACTACCGTCACGTCCTGGCGCTGCGAGAGGTGAACGACATGCTGCTGCAGCATTTCGACGAAGCCATCCTGCGGGCCAGGGAACGGCCAGCGATCGAGCACATCAATGCCCGCTTCCAGTTACACAACCACTACATCGAAACCACGTCGCCGCACGTCTTTCGCGAAGACCCGGCCGCCCTGATCGAGATATTCCTGGTCATGTCCCGCCGCCCGGACATTGCCGGCGTGCGCGCGGAGACCATTCGTCTCATCCGCGACAGCCTCGAACTCATCGACGACGACTTCCACCGCGATGCGAAGGCCACCGCCTACTTTCTTGAACTTCTCCGGTCCCCGAACGCGCAACTTACCCGAATGCGACGCTACGGCGTGCTCGGCCGCTATATCCCCGATTTCGGACGTATCGTGGGCCAGATGCAGCACGACCTGTTCCACATCTACACCGTCGACGCGCACACCATCATGGTCACCGAGAACCTCCGCCGGTTGCGCGACGGTTCCAGCGACGAACGTTTTCCCCTGGCGTCCCAATGCGCGCAGAACGTTCCCAGGGTCGAACTGCTTTACCTGGCCGGACTGTTTCACGACATCAGCAAGGGCCGAGGCGGCGACCACTCGGAACTCGGCGCCCTCGATGCCATCGCATTCTGCCAGCTCCACGGCCTCGACGCCGACGACACCGAACTGGTGGGGTGGCTTGTGCGGGACCATCTGCTCATGTCCACGACCGCGCAGCGCGAGGACATCTACGACCCTGACGTCGTCGATGCGTTCGCCGGCCGCGTCCGGACACAGACGCGACTGGACTACCTGTATGCCCTCACGGTGGCCGATATCACGGCGACCAATCCGAGCCTGTGGAACAGCTGGCGCGCCACTCTCATGAATCACCTCTATGCCGAGACGCGCCTCGCGCTGGCGCCAGGCGTGACGCCGCTGACCGAAGACCGTATCGCCACGCGCACGGCGGAGGCCCTCGAGACACTGGCAAAGCGCGGCGTCCATCGTGACGAAGCGCTTGCCCTCTGGGACGATCCAACCAACGAGTTCTTTCTGCGCCACTCCTCCGGGCAGATCGCGCACATCACGGCCGCCATGCACCAGCACGACGTGGAGACGGGGCCCCTGGTACTGGTGCTCGACCTGGACGACCCGGGCAGCGAACAAGGCGCGACGGAGGTATTCGTCTACACGCCGGACCGCCCCCGGCTGTTCGCCGCCAGCGCCGTCGCACTGGATCACCTGAACCTGCAGATCCACGACGCCAGCATCAACACCAGCGCCGGCGGCCTGTGTTTCAACTCCTATATCGTGCTGGACGAGGACGGCCAGCCGCTCAGCGGGGACGACCGGCGCCGGAAGGTCATGGGCAAGGTCCTGGAAGACGCACTGGCTGACCCCAACCCGGTTGCCGCGTCGCCGACGCGACACGTGCCGAGGCGGCTGAAACAGTTCGTCACGCCAACCGAGGCGACGATCAGCACCGAACCGGATTCGAGCGTTAGCGTACTGAAGGTCGTGACGTCCGACCGCCCGGGCCTGCTGGCCCGCCTCGGCCTGTTGTTCGTCGAACTCGGCATCTCGGTGCAGCGGGCGCATATCACCACCCTCGGCGAGCGGGTCGAAGACATGTTCCAGATCGCAAGCGTCCCGGACGAGGCCGAATCCGAACGCATCTGCGCGGCGATCCAGGACCGCCTGGACACCGCCCATGGAGCCCTGGAAGAGGCACCGCGAGAAGCGCAATCCCCGGCGCCAGGGAGCAGCGAGGGAACGGCGCTCGGAACCGAACGCGCGAAGGCGCGGACCGGGCAGGCATGAACCCGCACCTGGACGCCCTGCAGGCGTATCCCTTCGAGCGGCTGGCCGTGCTCACGGCAGGAATCGAAACGGCCGGGCGGACCGGGCATGTGCCGCTCGAGATCGGGGAACCGAAGCACGCACCTCCCGATTTCGTCGTCGAGGCCCTGCGTGATGCACACGCCCTCGCATCGGGCCTGGTCGCCTACCCCCCGACCCGGGGAGGTGATTCGCTGCGCGCGGCGGTGTCGGACTGGCTCGCCGGCCGTTACGGTGCCAGGGTCGACGCCGAGCGGCAGATCCTGCCCGTCAACGGCACCCGGGAGGCGCTCTTCTCGTTCGGCCAGACGATTCTCTCCGGCTCGGGATCGGCGCTCGTCCTGCTGCCGAATCCGTTCTACCAGATCTACGAGGGTGCCGCCGTGCTGCGCGGCGCCACGCCCTGGTACGTGCCCTGCGCGCCGAGCGGCATCCCCGACTTCGATTGCGTCGACGACTCCGTGTGGCGCGCCACGGAACTGGTCTACATCTGCTCGCCCGGGAATCCGACCGGCGCGGTCATTCCCGAACACGAACTGCGCCGACTGATCGAGCGTTCCGACCGCTTCGACTTCGTCATCGCTTCCGACGAGTGCTATTCCGAGATCTACCGGGACGAATCCAACCCCCCGGTCGGACTCCTGCAGGCCGCCGCAGCCATGGGCAACACCCGGTTCCGCCGCTGCGTGGCTTTCAACAGCCTATCGAAACGGTCCAATCTCCCCGGGTTGCGTTCGGGTTTCGTGGCGGGCGACGCCGGCATCATCGAACGCTTTTACCTGTATCGCACGTATCACGGCTGCGCCATGCCGGAGCATGTCCAGGCCGCCAGCGCGCTCGCGTGGGGAGACGAGGCCCATGTCCGCGCGAACCGCGCCCGGTACCGGGAGAAGTTCGAGGTCATCCACCCCATCCTCGCCGAAGCGATGGATGTGGATATGCCGGAAGCATCGTTCTACCTGTGGCCGCGAACGCCGGTGGACGACGAAACCTTCGCACGGGAACTCTACGCGGCCGAAAACATCACCGTAATGCCGGGCAGCTATCTCGGGCGCCGCCAGGACGGCGTCAATGCCGGCCGGAACCGCATCCGTATCGCCCTCGTCGACGAACTCACGGCATGCGCGGAGGCGGTGCGGCGGACAAGGGACTTCGCGCGCACGCTTGCGCGTCAGCACCTGTCGCCGTAGCTGGCGGGTGGTCCGCAGCGCGCGTAGCCCCGCCCGAACCGCATAAGCCCCGTCCCGTTCATCCAGGTCCTGCTCCACCGGTGATCCACCTGGACCATGCGCCTGCTCGATCAAGATACACTAGCGGGTCAGGCTCCAGGTCATGGCCACACAGTACATGAGCGACTTTTTCAGTTTCGCATTGGGCACAAGCACCAGGAACGCACGCGGGGACATACTCGATACCTGGTTTCCCCTGCCGCTCAGACAACCGTCCGACAACGTTGCCGAAGCGGCACGGCGCATCGGCAACCATGAGGGCGCCGGTCCCGAAGACGCGATCCTGATCGCCGACGCCCTCGACGCCGCCGGACAACCCGCCGGGGCGATGGCCTACCGCATGCTTGCGGAACACGACCGGCCATTGACGGCCGTGGCTCTCGAGACGGACGGCGACATCGCTTCCGCACCCGAGGCCTACCTCAAGCTGCACCTGTTGTCACACCGCTTTGCACTTCCCAACACCTTGAACCTGAACGGTATTTTCGAGCATTTGCCGACGGTTTGCTGGACCAGCCAGGGTCCCGTCGACCCTTCGGAAGTGCCGGCGCGCATGGCGGCCTGCCGCGCTGCCGGCCAGCACCTGGCGGTCTACGCCGTGGACAAGTTCCCGCGCATGACGGACTACGTCATCCCTTCCGGGGTGCGGATCGCGGACTCGAGCCGGGTCCGCCTCGGCGCGTACCTGGGCGAGGGCACGACGGTCATGCACGAGGGCCAGATCAACTTCAATGCCGGCGCCCTCGGACCGAACATGGTCGAAGGGCGCATCTCGCAGGGCGTCGTCCTCGGCTCCCACAGCGACCTCGGCGGCAGCGCCAGCACCATGGGGACGCTTTCGGGAGGCGGCGAGATCGTCATTTCCATCGGCGAACAATGCCTGGTCGGCGCCAATGCGGGCTGCGGAATCCCGCTCGGCGACCGCTGCACGATCGAGGCTGGCCTCTACATCACGGCCGGGACCGTCGTGCAGGTCCTCGACGAGTCCGGCACCGTGGTCCGCACGGTAAAGGCACGCGATCTCGCCGGACAGAACGACATGCTGTTCATCCGGCACAGCCAGACCGGCAAGGTCCAGTGCCGCACCAACCGCCGCGCCATCGAGTTGAATGCCCGCCTGCATGCGCACAACTGAAGGCGCGACCCTGGAACTGGCCCGGGCGCTGGTCGAACTGCCTTCGGTGACGCCCGAGGACGGCGGATGCCAGGACCTTATGATCGACTGGCTCACGCCCCTCGGCTTCACCGTGGAGCGCCTGGGCTTCGGAGAGGTGCAGAACTTCTGGGCGCGCCGCGGAACGGGCAGGCCGCTCTTCGTCTTCGCCGGTCACACCGATGTCGTACCCCCGGGGCCGCTGGACGCCTGGTCATCCCCACCCTTCGTCCCGGAAGTCCGCGAGGGCCGCCTGTACGGGCGCGGCGCGGCGGACATGAAGTCCAGCCTGGCGGCGATGCTGGTGGCGGCAGCCCGGTTCGTCAGGAACCACGACGGTCATGACGGGTCCATCGCCTTTCTCATCACCAGCGACGAGGAGGGGCCCGCCATCGACGGCACGGCCAGGGTCGTGGACTGGCTTCGAGACAACGGCACCGGGATCGACTATTGCCTGGTCGGCGAACCGTCTTCCCGCGAGCGCGTGGGCGATGTCGTACGCGTCGGCCGGCGCGGCTCGCTGAGCGCCGAACTGACCGTCAAGGGGATCCAGGGCCATGTCGCCTATCCCCAGGACGCGTTCAACCCGATACATGCCGTCCTCGGTTCACTCGACGACCTGGTGCGGCGTGAATGGGATCGGGGCAACGCGTACTTTCCGCCGACGAGCTTTCAGATCTCCAACATCAATGCCGGCACCGGCGCGTCGAACGTGATTCCCGGTGAACTGACGGCGCAGTTCAATTTCCGCTTCAACACCGAACAGACCGCTGACGGACTCCGCGCGGCAACCCACGCGGCGCTCGCGGCGTCAGGCGCGGATTTCCACGTCAACTGGGCTCCGCCGGGCCTGCCGTTCCTGACGCAGCCCGGCCGCCTCACCCAGTCGGTGCTGGACGCCGTGCGAGACATCGCCGGGCTCGAGGCCGAGACCTCTACCGGCGGAGGCACTTCGGATGGCCGTTTCATCGCCCCCGCCGGCGCGGAAGTCATTGAACTCGGCCCCGTCAATGCAACGATCCACAAGGTGGATGAACACGTCGCCATCGCCGACCTGGAGCCGCTGGCGCGCATGTACGCGCGCATACTCGAAAACCTGCTGGTCGGCTGAACCCGTGGCATGCGGACGACCTACGCGCTAATCGGAGTCCTGGCGCTCGCCGGCTGCATCGTCTACATGGCACCTGCAGCGCTACTGGCGGCGACCCTCGGCGAGAGTGGACCAGCTCGCCTCACGCAGACCCGGGGGACCCTATGGAACGGCGTCGCCGCGGTCGAATACCAGGATCACCCGCTTGGGTCGCTCTCCTGGCGGTTCGACGCTGGCGGCCTCCTCCAGGCAGAAGCGGTATTCGACTGGGAGCTCGCGGCCACGGGCCACGACCTCTCCGGCACCGCGCGCCTGGGACTGGACGGACTCCACTGCGACGCCGGCGGCCTGGTACGCGGAACATTGTTGCGGCGCATCCTGGCACCCTACTGGATAGAGGCTGGCGGCGATGTCGGCATCGACTCGATCACGGCGCACCTCGCCCACGACCTGCGCCTCCGGAACGTGGCCGGCGAACTGTCCTGGGAGGGCGGCGAAGTGCGCTATCGTCTCGCGGGCGAGCACCATCGAATGGTTCTGCCGCCACTCTCCGGCGTGCTCGAGACCGTCGGCGCCGAACCCGCGCTCACCGTGTTCGGCGCGGGAATCGAAGCCCCGCTCCTGCATATTCGCCTTGGCCCGGACGGCTGGCTGGACATAGGCGTTACGAAAATGCTGACGAAAATGGCAGGTTTTCCCTGGCCGGGGAACGAACCGGACCATGCAATCGTCATAGATGTGAGCGAGCGTCTGATTTAACCTCGGCTCCCATGGAAGGAAATGTCCCACGACACCAGCGATCGTTGCGGCACCGCCAGCAGCGGGTCGCGGGATACTGAGGACTCGAAATGTTCAATCCTTCAAAGGCAATACAGGCGGCGGCGCTGGTGCTGGTCATCGTCGCACTTGCCGCGACCATCGCAAGGGCGATCTGGTTTTTCGCCCTGGGGCCGGAAGTGACGCAATTCGTTCAATCGACCCAATCGGAAGCGCCGTCGTCACCAGACGTCATGGACATCGAAAGGATCGTTGCGCTCAATCTCTTCGGCACGCCACGGTCGACGGCCAGCGGTCTTGACATCGACGCCGCCCCCGACACTGAACTCGATCTCAGGCTGTTCGGGATATTTCTCGCGACAAGGCCCGAAACGTCCGTCGCAATCATCGGCTCGCGGGGCGATTCGGGCGAAGCCTATGGTGTCGGCGACCCGATCTTCGGCAATGCGAAGGTGGCGGAAATCCACGGGGATCTCGTGTTGATCAGCCGCGCCGGGATCATGGAGGCACTCCGCTTCGACGACGAACCGGTGCTCGTGACGAACCCCGGACCGCGCGGGAGCGGGGCCGATTCGTACACGCCCGGCAGACCACCGCTGGCCCTGAACACCGATGCCGTGCCCGCCACCATCGAGGCGTCGATCGAGGTGTTCCGTGACCAGCTCGAGCAGGACCCGGAACGGACGCTTCGCGCCATCGGCCTCGAACCCGTTTCCATCGACGGCGACACGGGGTACCGGATCGGTCAGAGCGCCGCGTCACGCCAACTCGGCCGGACGGGCCTGCAGCCCGGCGACACGATCATTTCGATCGACGGGCAGCCCATCGGCGACATGCAGCAACATCCCCGGGTCTTCGGGGAGGCGCTGTCGAAGGGATCGGCCCGGATCGAGATCCGGCGCGGCGAGCGGCGGTTCTTCCTGACAACATCGCTCGCGACACTCATCGCGCTCGCCTCCACCGAACGGGAACCCGCCTGAGCAATACCATGGACCCACGACCCGGACGCCGCCGTGCCCCACGCGTATTCGCCGCAGCGTTTTCGACCGCCGTTATGGTCCTGGTGGCAACGACCGCCGCGGCGGAAACCGCCGGCGAGGAGCCGGAGACCTGGGTCATCAATTCGCCCAGCGTCGACATGGTGCAGTTCATCACGCAGGTCTCCCAGATCACCGGCAAGACCTTCGTCATCGATCCGCGCATCAAGGGTACGGTCAGCGTCGTATCGCAGGCCGCCCTCGACAGGGACGGGGTCTACGATCTGCTGCTTTCCGTTCTGCGGGTACACAATCTCGGAGCCGTTGCCGTGGGCGACGGCGATGTCGTGCATATCGTTCAGAACGTCACTGCGGTCAAGCAGTCCGGCGGTGTTGTCGGCGAGGCCCCGGAGGTGCCGAGCCAGGAGATCGTCACGCAACTGATCCCGGTGCAGAACGTCCAGGCGTCCGAACTCGTCAAGATATTGCGGCCGATGAGCCCGCAGCACGGCCACGTCGGCGCCGTCGCGGACCGCAACGTCATCATTATCAGCGACCATGCCAACAACGTGGAGCGTCTCAAGCAGGTCATCCGCGAACTCGACGTGCTGAACGACGACGAAGTGATCGTGCGCGCACTGCAGCATGCCTGGGCCAGCTCGGTGGTCGAGATCCTGGAGAAGGTCGCGCCCGAACAGATGGCGAAGGGCGCGGTCGGACCCCAGTCCATCCGAATCATCGCCAACGAACGCAACAACAGCCTGCTGCTCCGGGGCAAGCCGCAACCGCTGGCGGTGGTGAACGATCTCATCGACAAGCTGGACGTGCCAGCGACCGCGATGAGCAACACCCAGGTGATCTACCTGTCCTACGCCGATGCGGAGGAGCTTGCGGAAACCCTGAATCAACTGGTTGGAGGCAGGACCAGCGAAGACGCCGATTCACCGATAGAGACGACCATCCAGGCCGATACAGGGCTGAACGCGATCGTCGCCCGGACCAATCCCCGGACGATGAACGAGATTCTCGACATCGTCAGACAACTGGACACGCGCCGCGCACAGGTGCTGATCGAAGCCGCGATCGCCGAAATCTCGGTAACGGACCTGTTCAGCGTCGGCGCCGAAACGGCTGGCGCCGACGAGCGCGGGCGGTCCGTGCCGGCGTTCAACGCCACGCTGAACGGCATCGTCGGCGCTCTCCTGGGAGACAGCAGCACGGATACCGTCACCCCCGTGGATGCCCTGTCGCGGGCGGAGTCACCGACCCTCAGCATCGTCAAGCTCGACCGCGAAGGCGTCACCTTCGGCGTCGTGCTGAACGCACTGTCCACCAATACCGCAGCCGACCTCCTTTCCGCGCCGAGCGTGCTCACCCTGGACAACCAGCAGGCCAGGATCCACGCCGGCCAGGAAGTGCCGTTCCGCACCGGGTCCTTCAGCACCGTCGGAGAGGGCACGACCAACCCGTTCACCACGGTGCAACGATCGCCCGTGGGCATCACGCTCGAGGTCACCCCACACGTGCACGAAGGCACCGCCGTAAGGCTCGAAATCAAGCAGGAGGTGTCGAACATTCTCGACTCCGGACTGGCATTGAACGCCGCGGACCTCATCACCCAGCAACGCGAGATCGAGACGACCGTGCTCGCCGAGGGCGGCGAAACGATCGTTCTCGGCGGACTGATTCAGAACGACTACCGGGACACCGCGAAGAAGGTCCCTCTCCTGGGCAACATTCCGGTCGTCGGAAGGCTGTTCCGCAGCACCTCGCAGACGCGCAACAAACGGCACCTGCTGGTGTTCATTCGCCCGACCGTCGTCCGAAGCCAGGAGGACGCAAACCGGGTGACCGCCCGCATGTACGACTACATCTGGGAGGTCCAGATCTATTCGCGCTCGCCCACACCCTCCCCCGACAGCCTGTTCGAGGGCCAACCCGGGGATTGACGGGACCTCATGCGCAGCGGGAAGGGCGGCCGCACGATCGCGTCATTCGCCAAGCGCATGAACTACGCCGTCGCACACGCGGTGGTGCGGTGGCTGACGCGTCCGACAACGACCGGTATGGCGGCGACGGAACCGGTCAACGCCGTGTACGTGTTGGCGCACCCCGCCCTCACCGACCTGATCGTCCTTGACCTGGTCGCGGCGCGCCTGGGCGCCGTGCGGCCGCTGGATGGCCTGAAGGCGGACGGCATCGACGAATCCCACCGGTTCTTCTTCCTGAACCGGGGCGGTTTCCGGCGCCGGCCGACGCCCGGGCAGTCGAGGCGCATGCGTCGAATCGAGCACTGGCTGCTCAACCACCCGAACGCCGAGGCCACGTTGATTCCCGTGTCGGTGTTCTGGGGACGGGCCGGCAACAAGGACCGGTCGACCCTGCGCGCACTCTTTTCCGACAACTGGTCGGTCACCTCGCGGTTCCGCCGGTTCATGAGCCTGTTCTTCAACCGCACCGACATCCTGGTGCAGTTCGCCACCCCCATAGCCTGGCACGAGATCATCGACCCGGGCATGGACCCGGACCGGCTGGCGCGCCGCACGGCTCGCCTCGTGCGGGTCAAGCTCCGCAACCAGCGGACCGCGACCCTGGGCCCCGACCTGTCGCACCGGGGAAGCCTGGTCACGCAGATACAGCGGAGCGAAGCCGTTCGGTCGGTGGTCGAAGCGAGCGAAGACCCGGCCGTTTCCGCGCGGCTCGCGCGGCGCTACGCGAACGAGATGGCTTCAGACCTGTCCTATCCGGGCTTGAGAATCTTCAATGGCTTCCTCACCTGGTTCTGGAACCGCATCTACGCGGGGATCGACGTACGGGGTCTTGAGCGATTCGCCGACGTCGCCGAGACGCATACCCTGGTGTACGCCCCAAGCCATCGCTCGTACATCGACTTCCTGCTGCTGTCCTACGCGTTGTTCCACGCCGGGCTGATGCCGCCGCATATCGCGGCCGGCGACAACCTGGACATGCCGGTCATCGGTCCCCTGCTACGGAGGGGCGGCGCCTTTTTCATACGCCGGCAATTCGCCGGCGATCCGCTCTATTCGGCGGTGTTCTCGGAGTATCTCCACCAGGTGCTGTGGCGCGGGCACCCGGTCGAGTACTTCATCGAAGGCGGCCGTTCGCGTACCGGGCGCCTGCTCCATCCGCGCACAGGCATGCTGCGCATGACCGTCCGCAGCCAGCGGCGCGGCGTACGGCGCCCCATCGCCATCGTGCCCGTGCATATCGGCTACGAGAAGCTCGTCGAAGCCGGCACATACGTGGAGGAACTGCGGGGAGGGCCGAAGCCCCGAGAATCCGTTCGCAGCGCGGTCCGAAGCCTGCGCCTCGTTCGCCAGTCGTTCGGCAAGGTCGCGCTTGATTTCGCGGCGCCGATACGGCTCGCCGAGTTCGTGGCTGCAGCTGGTGAGAGGCAGGAGAATGAGGACGATCTCGTGCACGGGCTGGCCGTCGAGATGCTCACCCGCATCAATGCCGCCGCGGCACTGAACCCCGTCAACCTCGTGGCGCTCGTGACCCTGTCCATGCCGCGCCACGCCATTGACGAGAGGCTGGCGATCGAACAGATCGACTGTCTGCGCGAGCTGCTCGCCCTTGATGCGGGCAACCACGACCACGAAGTGACGCCGATGCCGGCGAAGGACATCCTCGCCCACGTCGAGTCACTCGGCATGCTGGACCGGGACAGGCATGATTTCGGCGACATCCTGGGCCATGACGCCTTCGCGGCGGCGCGCATGACCTGGTACCGGAACAACTCGCTGCCGGTATTCGCGGTGCCGGCACTTATCGCCTGCCTGCTGGTCAACCGGCGCCGGCGGGTGCGCGGCGCCGACCTGGCGCGGCATTTCCACACGGTGTATCCCCACATGCGCGCAGAGCTCTTTCTCAAGGCGGCGGGCGACGATCTCGTGCCTCGATGGCTCGATCACCTGTCGCAGCTGGACCTGGTGACGCGGCATGAAGACGATGCCTTCGCGCCGCCCCCAAGGCACACGCCCGAGCATTTTCGACTTCGCCTGCTGGCCAACATCATCATGCAGACAATCGAACGCTACTACATCGTGGTCGCCCTCTTGACCCGCAACGGCACCATGACGCGCGCCGGTCTCGAACAGGAATGCGCCGTCGTCGCCCGCCGCATGTCGAGGCTCTACGACATCAACTCGCCGGACTTCTTCGATGCGGGGCTGTTCCAGCGTTTCATCGAAACACTGATCGCGCGCGGCGCCGCGGTGGAATCGGAAGCTGGCGAGGTAAGCCCCACGCCCATTCTGCGCGAGGTCGCTCGCACCGCCCAGGGCGTGATCAGCGACGGGTTCCGCGAGGCCGTCTCGCGCCCGCTGCAGTAGCCCAAACGCCCCTGGCCCGACGCCGGGAAGCTCCCGCGTGCCGTGCCTACGGTGAGGCCGACGGCGCCACGCGGAAAATCCGGCCCTTGTAGTCGTCCGAGATGAGCAGCGTTCCATCCCGGGCCACCAGCACGTCGGCCGGACGCCCGCTGACCGCCTGGCCGTCAAGCCATACATCGACGAACGGTTCAGCCTTCGTCGTGCCCGCACGCACCACGCTCACGCGGTAGCCCACCTTCTGCAACCGGTTCCAGGACCCGTGCTCCGCTATGAATAGCGCCCCTGCATACGCCGCCGGGAACAGGCTGCCGTCGTAGAACGCCATGCCGAGGGCCGCCGAATGTGCCTGTATCTCGTAGACCGGCGCCACGTAGTCCGCCGGATCGTGATCCGCGCCGAACTCAGGATCGCGTATGTCCGTGCCGTGAATGAAGGGGTAGCCGTAATGCGCCCCCGCTTCCTCCACCACGTTCACTTCCTCCGGCGGCACGTCGGGCCCCATCCAGTCTCGGCCGTTGTCGGTGAACCACAGCTTCCCGGTCTCCGGATGCCAGTCCATGCCGACGCTGTTGCGCACCCCGCGCGCATGGATGGACCAGTCGCCGGTATCGGGATGCATGCGGAGAATGGTGGCGAACACCTCCTCCTCCCGCCGGCATATGTTGCACGGCGCACCGACAGGAACGTACAGGTATCCGTCGGGGCCGACCGACAGGTACTTCCAGCCGTGGTGACGCTCGGTCGGCAGCGAGTCGGTCACCACCTCGGGCTGCGGCCGATTCCGGTACGTGCGCTCGATGTCGCGATACCGCAGCACCCGGTTGAGCGCCGCCACGTACAGATCGTTGCCTTTCAACGCAATTCCGCTCGGCACCTTGAGGCCCTCGGCGAAGGTCACCACCTCCGCCTCCCCACCCGGGACCGGCGTTACCGCGTACAGATTGCCAGCCGAACGCGATCCCACCAGCAGCAGGCCGGACCCGGTCTCCGCCATCTGCCGCGCGTTCGGCACCTGGTCCGTCACCACCGACAGCGAGAAACCCGGCGCCACTCCGTCCTCGGCGACCGCGGGCCCGGAAGTGACCGCGAGCGCAAGAACCAGCGAACTGGCCATCTTCCGGCGCACATGTCGTGGAAAGCTCATGCACTAAAGCTTGCTCGACTCGACCTGCCGGGGTCAATGTTCATGCGGCAAAGCATCGGCATCCGGTTCTCACTTCATCAGGTCGATAGTCCTCTCGTCCCGCTGCCGCACGTCGGTCAACGTGTGGACCGGCACGTCACCCCAGAAGGCGCCGCCGCCGCTCGTCTCGACGCCCTGGCCAAACTCGGACACAAGCGCCATCTCCTTCGGCATTCCGGCCTCGAACGTCGGCACACTCCGACTCTGCATCACTGCCTCCAGGACGCCCTCGGAATAGATGAACATCGTCCCCGACCTGAGGTAGGGCCAGACCGTCGTGGCGTTCCCGTAGTCGAAGACGTGGGCGGCATAGCGCATTTCGCGCTTCTCCAAGACCTGCGCGTCCTGCCCGAAGCGGCCGTTGTAGCGATATTCCGCGCTCGTTTCCGCGAAGTGCGGAAAATCCAGCCGGTACTGCCTATACGTCACGGTTCCGGAGGCCTCGTCGGTCACGCGGGTGGCGTAGAAGCCCAGGAATCCCCAGTTCCGCGTACTCACACGGCCCCTGCCCTGGTAGGCGTATGTCCTGCGCTCCCTCTTGCCGGACGGGGTGTCCTTTTCCATGGCGGCCACGACGATTCTTACCACGCCGTCGTCGCCCGGCGGCAGGGGCCGGGTATCGGCCGGGACCAGGGGCTCTCCAAACGGCCGCTCGTCGAACAGGACATCCGATGAGGCCGTCTCATGGATAGCGTCGAACTCGAAGCGCGTGCGAAGTCCCATGGGACTCGTGACCGATTCGACGTAATCCGCCACACCCGGCAGCGTCGCCGACGGCTCGGCCCAGGCAATGCGTAGCGGCGCCAGACAGCTTCGGGTCTCGCCCAACTCGTTGTAGGTGCAGCGCTGTATCTCCCGCAGACGCCGCTTACCCCCCTCCGCCGTCTCGCTGGCCAGGCGGTACTCCCGGACCGGCTTGCCGGCTTGCCGCGCCTGGATCGTGTGCAACAGCAGTCGCTCCACAGTCTGGTATGTCCCGACTTCGCGCCATTCGGCATCGCCACGGTCGGCATACAGGAAGCTGATCTCGTAGTCGCCGTATTCGATCCTCCTGAGATAGCGCACGCCGCTGCCTGCATCTTCGTGGTAGCTGTACGCCGCCTCGTTGCCGGAAGTGTCCCTTTCTCGATTCACATGCCAGAGAAACGGCGTCCGTTCGCCCGCGCTATCCAACGCCAGATGACTGTCAGCCGTGCGCCCGTATTCCTGGATCGTCTCGTTGGGATGTACCACTTCGAACCAGAGTCGTCCGCGCTCCTGTTTGAGCGAGATCCTGGCGAAGCTCTCTCGCAGGGTCCGATATTCCGCACCCGCCCGCAGGTGAGTGCCCGAGACCAGTTCAAGCGGTTCGCCCTGGATGAAGCAGAGGCCGTCACTGTCCGTAAGGCTGAGCCGGCCCGTATCGTCCCGGTTCTTTACGCAACGGCGTATCGCTCCGGGACCGACGAATTCCCAGCCATACCCCAGGTGGTATCGCGGCACCGCCTCGGCAAGCCAGTAGCGCTCGTCGACCCGCTGGTAGTTGATCGACAATGCCGGGTCGAAACCGGTTGGCTCGGGCACCGGCTCAAGCGGCACCTTGACGTATACGTGGCCTCCCATGGTAACGCCCGTGCTGTACGGGAGGTCGCCACTCACACGGGGCGCCTCGATGACAGGTTCCGGCGCCAATGTTGGAAGCGGAGTGGACGAAGTCAAGTCGGAGGATCTGCAAGCGGCAAGGCAAACCATCAAGAGGAGGCACCCGGCTGGAAACAGACCCAGACTACGAATCGCGCAAGTATTTCGCAGGCACCGCGCCGCTCGGAAACCGCGGAACAAAGGCTCCCGGCCATTGCCGCATCCCGGAGACGATCGTTCCTCAGCGGACGATGTGATTTCCAGACCCAAGAACACTCGAACCTTCCTCCGCCGCCTCCCGGCTTCCAACTTGCCCAACTTGAGCTTCGATTTGCAACCCCTCCCTGGAATAAACGCATCCGGGGAGCGCCAGCGACCGGAAGCGGTTGTTGCATGGGAGCCTTCAGCCGGGGAATGTTCCCCGACCGCTGACGCGTAGGGAAGTGTCGGCGATCCCCCGTCGGTGGATACGTACTTCCATGCAAGTCGAGCGGGTCGGGCCACAAGCGGAGCCGATGGCTACGGGGGCGGGGCATCTGCAGCATTCTTCTTTCACTCCCCAATGCGGCATGACATGATCCATACCGCCTGTTCGTCCGCCGCCGATCACCATGACCAGCTATTTCGTTCGCCGCTTCCTGCTGATCGTGCCAACGTTCGTCGGCGTCACAGTCCTGGTATTCGTCCTCACGCGCCTGGTACCCGGCGGCCCCATCGAGCGGATGCTGCAGGAGGCCGCGATGGCCGGCGGCGATTTCTCCGGCGCGACATCGGGGTTCGATGGCCATGGCGGCAGCACGCTGTCCGACGACCAGATCGAGGAACTCAAGGCGTACTACGGCTTCGACAAGCCGGTACTGGTCGCCTACGTGGAGTGGCTCGGCAAGGTGCTCGTGCTGGATCTGGGGACGTCCACCCGGTACAACGATCCCGTGTGGGACACCATCAGGGATCGCTTACCCATCTCCATCTTCTACGGAGTGGCGACCCTGATCCTGACCTACGGCGTCTGTATTCCGCTAGGGATCGTCAAGGCGATCCGCCACAGGACCGCCTTCGACAACGTGAGCTCGGCGCTCGTGTTCTTCGGCTACGCCATCCCCAGCTACATCGTCGGCATCGCGCTCCTGACCGCTTTCGCGGCGAATCTCGACTGGTTCCCCCTGGGCGGGTTCGTGAGCGACGACTTCGACTCGCTCTCCGCCCCGGGCAAGGCGATAGACGTGCTATGGCATGCGACGCTGCCGCTGCTGGCCTACATGGCCGGAGCCTTTGCCGTGACCACGATGCTGATGAAGAACTCTCTCATGGACAACCTCGCGGCAGACTACGTGCGCACGGCCATCGCCAAGGGCATGGATTTCAGGCGCGCCGTGTTCGGGCATGCGTTTCGCAACAGCCTGATTCCCATCGCCACCTCGTTCGGCAACATCATCACGCTGTTCCTGACGGGTTCCTTCCTGATCGAGAAGATCTTCAACATCGACGGTTTCGGGCTGCTCGCCTTCGAGTCCCTTGTCGAGCGCGACTACCCCGTGGTGATGGGCGCACTGGTGCTCTCCTCGCTGCTGTTCCTGATCGGCAACATCCTCTCGGACATCTGCGTGGCCCTGGTCGACCCCAGGGTCAAGTTCGGTAGCGGAGAGTCGGCGCAATGAGTCGCGGCGAACAAGCCGGTCGAGACTTCCATGGAAGTACGCATCCGCCGAAAAGCGGAGCGCCGACGCCTCCTGACGCATCAGCGGTCGGGGAACATTCCCCGGCTGAAGGCTCCCATGGAAGTACGCATCCGCCGAAAAGCGGAACGCCGACGCCTCCTGACGCGTCAGCGGTAGGGGAACATTTCCCGGCTGAAGGCTCCTGGAAGCCCACGCTCAATCCGCTGACCATCAAGCAGTTGCAGCGCTTCAGGTCTATCAAGCGCGGCTACTATTCGGCGGTCATCCTTGCCGCCGCGCTGCTCCTCTCGTTCGGGGCCGAGCTATTGGTCAACAGCCGTGCCCTGGTGGTCCACTACGAGGGCGCATTCTTCTTCCCGACCTACGGCGACGTGATTCCCGGGCGGACGTTCGGCCTCGATTACGACTACGAGACCAACTATCGCGAGTTGAAGCGGCTGTTCGCCGAGAAGGGAGAGGGCGACTGGGTATTGATGCCACCGGTACCCTACGACGCGCTGGAAAACGACCTGAGTCCGGGCACCTACCCGCCCGATCCGCCCTCGTTTGTGAACAGCCACTACCTCGGTACCGACTCCACCGGGCGCGATGTCCTGGCGCGCCTGGTCTACGGCTTCCGCCTCGCGTTCGGATTTGCCACCATCCTGCTGGCCTGCAACTACGTCATAGGCATCACCCTGGGCTGCGCCATGGGGTTCTGGGGCGGGGCATTCGACCTCCTGTTCCAGCGGCTCATCGAGATCCTGAACAACGTGCCATTCCTCTACGTCATCATGATCGTCGCGAGCATCGTCGTGCAGAGCTTCTGGTCCCTGCTGGCAGTGATGGTCATCTTTGGCTGGACGCAGATGACCTGGTACATGCGCACGTCCACGTACAAGGAGAAGTCCCGGGAATACGTCCTCGCCGCGCGGGCCATGGGCGCGTCGAGCCCGCGCATGGTCGCAAGCCACATCCTGCCCAACACGATCTCCGTGATCGTGACGTTCATCCCGTTTTCCATTGCCGGCGCCATTACCACGTTGACCGCGCTCGACTACCTCGGTTTCGGCCTGCCGCCACCGACCCCGAGCTGGGGCGAGTTGCTCCAGCAGGGCACCAACCACCTGGAGTCGCCGTGGATCGTCACGTCGGTGGTCGTCGCCATGGTTCTGGTACTGTTGATGGTGACCTATGTCGGCGAGGCGATCCGCGAGGCGTTCGACCCGAAGAAGTTCACCTACTACGAATAGGAGCACGGCACATGACAAGACGCGCGAACCCGTCGCGGAGGGATCCGGTTCCTCGTTGCAAAGCGCCCATCCGCACATCCGGTCGGGCACCAACTTCCGTTGTCCTTGGCGCCATGCTCGCCTGCTGTGCCGTTCTCGTTTCGTCCTGCGGCACGGATACCGTCCAGACCGAGGATTCGACCGCCGTCGAGGCACCCCGGAGGGTCGAGTTGCCGCCCATCGAAGTGCGTGAGGGCGACGGCCTGCCAGCCACGCTTCCAACGGACCTGGTCTGGGAGACCAACGAGGAAGATCCGGTCTTCGCGTCGTCCGAGGCGCTACGCGGGGGCACGTTCCGCTCCTGGATGCTCGCCTTCCCCCTCACCCTGCGCAGGGTCGGACCGGACTCCAACGGTGCCTTCGCCGGCTACCTGCGCTACAACCAGCTCGGACCGGTGACCTACCACCCCAACACGCGCCGGCCGATCCCGTCGCTGGCGACGCACTGGGCCTACGGTGCCGACGGACGCAGCATCTACTACCGCATCAATCCTCGCGCCCGATGGTCGGATGGCGTGCCGGTGACCGCCGACGACTTCGTTTTCGCCGTCCAGTTCATGCGCTCGAAGCACATCGTCGCCCCCTGGTACAACAACTACTACACGGATCGCATCCGCGACGTGAAGCGATACGACGATCACACCATCGGCATCCAGGGCGCCGACCCGAAACCCCTCAACGAGATGCACTACTCCTACGGCATCGGTCCGCAGCCGAAGCACTTCCACGTGCTCGACGAAGACTGGGTGAAGCGCACCAACTGGGAGATCGAACCGAACACCGGGCCCTACCAGATCAGCGAGGTCAGGAAGGGCAAGTACATCGACCTGTCGCGCAAGGCCGACTGGTGGGGGGATGAGGTCAAGTACTACCGGTATCGCTTCAACCCCGACAAGGTGCGCGTGCGCGTCATCCGCGATGCGAACATCGCGTTTCAGCACTTTCGGAAGGGCGAACTGGACACCCTGGGCCTGGTGCTGCCGCATTTCTGGCACGAGAAGGCGACAGGGGGCCCCTTCGACGCCGGTTATATCGTGAAGTACTGGTTCTACAACGAGCTTCCGGTGCCGTCCGCCGGAATGTACCTGAATTCGGCCGACCCGATCCTGTCAGATCGACAGGTTCGCCTCGGCCTCGCCCACGCCATGAACTTCGACCGCGTCATCGAGACGGTGCTCCGCGGCGACTACCAGCGCCTGCCCACCTTCCAGCTCGGATTCGGCGACTACGACCACCGTGGAATCCAGGCGCGCGAATTCGACGTCGACAAGGCGAACGAGTACTTCAACGCTGCGGGTTTCGACAAGCGCGGCGGCGACGGCATTCGGGAACGCGACGGCCAGCGCCTGTCGCTGCGCGTCACCTACGGGAACCCGCAGCACACCGAGCGGCTGGTCGTCCTCAAGGAGGAGGCAAAAAAGGCCGGCGTCTCGCTGGAACTGCAACTTCTCGATTCCTCCGCGTCGTTCAAGCAGATGCAGGAGAAGAAACACCAGGTCGCCTGGATGACGTGGAACAGCCAAGGCCTGTCGCCGCGCTACTGGGAACACTTCCATTCCGAAAACGCCAACAGACCGCAGACCAACAACCTCGCCAACCATGCCGACCCCGTCATGGACGAACTCATCATGGCTTACCGCGCCTCCGCGGATTTCGATGAACGGGTCGCGCTCGCGCATCGCCTGGAACAGATGGTGCACGACGCTGGCGTGGTGATCCCGACCTTCCAGGTGCCCTACACGCGCGACGGCGCGTGGCGTTGGATCAAGCTTCCCGAATGGCTCGGCACCCGGACTTCCGGCACGCTGTTCAACTCGCAGGCGAATTCCGCCGGCATCTTTTCCGCCGGAGGCCTGTTCTGGATCGACCCCGAGGAAAAACGGCGCACGCTGGAAGCCAAGGACGAAGGACGTCCCTTCGAGCCGGCCACCGTCGTGAACACGACCTACCAGACCCACTGACACCATGGCGGCGCTGCTGGCAGTCGAGGAACTATCGGTCGGTTTCGACACGGAGGGAGACCTCGTCAACGTGCTCGACCGCGTCAGCTTCGACATCGAGGCTGGCGAGACGCTTGGCCTGGTGGGCGAGTCGGGATGCGGCAAGAGCGTCACGGCCCTGGCGGTGATGGGCCTGTTGCCGAAGCCGGCCGGCCGCATCCAGGGCGGCGACATCCTGTTCAAGGGGGACAGCCTGCTGGCACTGCCGCGCGAACGCATGCGCGACATTCGCGGGAACCGCATCGCGATGATCTTCCAGGAACCCATGACGGCCCTGAACCCCGTGCAGCGCATTGGCCGGCAACTCGCCGAGACCTTCGCCCTGCACGAGCCTGGCCTGTCGTCGGACACGATCAGGCAGCGCAGCCTCGGCCTCCTGGAGGAGGTCGGAATTCCGGCACCGGAACGCCGTCTCGACGAGTATCCTCACCAGTTGTCGGGCGGCATGCGCCAGCGCGTGATGATCGCCATGGCGCTCGCCAGCCGGCCGGACCTGCTGATCGCGGACGAACCGACCACGGCGCTCGACGTCACCATCCAGGCGCAGATACTGGAACTCTTGCGCGACCTGCAGCGCGATACGGGCATGGCGATCATCTTCATCACCCACGACCTGGGTGTCATAGCCGAACTGTGCTCGCGCGTGGTCGTGATGTATGCGGGCCGCGTCGCCGAACAGGCCGACATCCGCCCGCTCTTCGGGCATCCGCTGCACCCCTATACGCGCGGCCTGCTGGATTCGATTCCGCGCCTTGAAGGCGATCCCAAAACACCCCTCACCACGATTCCCGGCACGGTGCCGGGGATCGACGACCTGCCGAGCGGTTGCCGCTTCGTCAACCGCTGTCCATTCGCCGACAGTCGTTGCCACGGTGAACCGCCCCCCCTCGACATGCCGACCGCCAGCCACAGGGTGGCCTGCTACCGCTGGCGTGATATCGAAGCGGACGCCGCCCCGGCGCACCCTGCATGAGGACACGGACGGACGCGCCGCTGCTCCAGGTGCGGGGACTGACCAAGCACTTCCCCGTACGCGGCGGTGTCTTTCTGCGTACCGTCGGACAGGTGCACGCCGTTGACGACGTCTCCTTCGACCTCGACACCGGCGAAACCATCGGCCTCGTGGGGGAATCCGGATGCGGCAAGAGCACGGTCGGCAAGACGCTGCTGCGCCTCTACGATCCCACCGCCGGCCGCGTGTTCTTCGAGGGCCGGGACATCGCCAGCATGAGCCGGACCGAACTGCGGCAGCTCCGCCGGGACATCCAGATCATCTTCCAGGACCCTTTCGAATCCCTCAACGCCCGGCACACCGTCGGCAAGATTCTCGAAGAACCGTTCCTCATCCACAGGCTGGGAACCACGGTGGAGCGCCGCCACCGGGTCGACGAACTGCTGGAACGGGTCGGCCTCGATGCCGCCGCCGCGAACCGGTTCCCCCACGAGTTCTCCGGCGGCCAGCGGCAACGTATCGGCATCGCGCGCGCGATCGCCCTCAAACCGCGCCTCATCGTCTGCGACGAGGCGGTGTCCGCCCTGGACGTATCCATCCAGTCCCAGATCATCAACCTGCTGCTCGAACTGCAGCGGGAAATGCGCCTCGCCCTGATCTTCATCGCCCACGACCTCGCCGTGGTGAAGCATGTCTCGGACCGCATCGCCGTGATGTACCTCGGCGAAGTGGTCGAAACCGCCGACGCGACGGACATCTATAAATCGCCGCGCCATCCGTATACAAAGGCGCTGATATCCGCCATTCCGGTTCCGGACCCGACCGCACAACGTGATCGCATCGTGCTCGTGGGCGATGTGCCGTCACCCATCGACCCGCCACGGGGCTGCCGTTTTCACACCCGCTGCCGCCACGCCCGGGAGGACTGCCGCCAAAGCAAACCCACGCTGACCGCGGCCGGCGACCGGGCAACGGTCGCGTGCCATCACTGGCGGGAACTCAACTGACGTCCTGACGCTATGCGGGACGGTACACGTCGAAACGCACCGTTCGGCCGGTCACGCGCCAGTCCGGATCTCCGACCGTGGGGCCATGCGCCCGCTGTTTCATCACCACGCGGCTCCGCGCGCAACGCCGAGCAAGCCTGAGCAGTTCCGACGGGTCAGTCACCTCGTCGCCGACAATCTCCCGCAGCACCTGCAACGGCATTGCGGGCAGCGCGGTCTTGGTGCGCGGCGGAAACATGGGATCGAGATAGACGACATCGTAACGCTCGCTGTCCGCACCGCGCATCCTTGATCGGGCATCCACCCATTCCGTCCGGGCGGCCAGGCCGCTGCGGCGCAGGCGATCATCCAGCATCGCAAAGACCAGGGGATGTGCCTCGAGCATCCGCACCTCGCAACCGAGAGCCGCCAGCGCAAGCCCGTCGGTACCCCAACCGGCGGTGGCATCCAGCACCCGCAGACCCGGGCCCGCATCACAGGCGCGCGCCAACGCCGTATTCCGCGAGCGACGGCGGTCGCGTACCCCGTCAGAGAGGCGAAAGCGTCCGTCGCCCTTTCGAAGCAGCAGCCCATCCCTGCCGGCGAACAGGTACCAGCCGGAGTCCGGAACGTCCCCCGGCGCCACGGTGAAGCCGGCGGGAAGCCCATGCGCTATCCCGCGCGCAAGGGGTTCGGCCCCGGCATCGAAGAATATGGATGCCCCGTGGCACGGCATCAGTGCGGTCGGCGCGGGATCAAACCGTGGCTACCCATCCCGCGACGATGCCGGCGACTGCCGGACCTGGTCCATCTTCCGCCACGGCGAGTCTCCTTCGACGTAGAACGGCACCGCCCGGTCCGCATCGAGTCTCGGCCGGCCCAACGCCAGGGTTCCCACCACGGCGGCCCGCAACGGCTGTTCGCGGCGAACGAGCAACCAGCCATCGGGAATACCGGCCAGCGCATCTTCGGGAACCAGCGTATCGAAGGTGTCGCATTCGAGTCCCTCGGCGAAGCGATAGCGCGCCGCGTAGACCCAGCCGGACCTTGCGCCACGCGCCACGACAACACCGCCGGCCGCGCCGTTGCGTTGCCGAACCTGTTCCGCCGCCACCTCGGAGGTCGGCACGCGAATCACGGGAATACCTCCCCCCAGGGCGATTCCCTGGGCAATCGCCGCGCCTATCCGCACGCCAGTGAAGGATCCCGGTCCGGCGGAAAAGGCGACGGCTTCGAGACATCCGGCGCCGAGGCCCGCGGCAGCCATCACCGCTTCCACCATCTCGAGGACCAGGGCGTTGTGCCGCCTCGGAGCTATCCGTGCAAGTTCCAGTACTTCGCTCTCGCTGACGAGCGCCACCGAGCACGCGGACCCGGTTGTTTCGACCGCGAGAATTGCCCCAGCCCGCTTCGTTTCGCGGTAGGCTGATTGCGGCGCTCCTGTAACCATCGACCCATGCTAAACGTTGACGCCGCCCTCGGGAAACTGCTCGACTCGGTAGATCCCGTCGAAGGCAGTGAAGTGCTGCCGGTTGCCGACGCACTCGACCGCGTCGCGGCGGACGATATCGCGGCCCCCGTAGATCTGCCGCCGTTCGCCGCATCCGCGATGGACGGATACGCGGTTGCCGCCGCAGGCTTCGCCGGCGAGCCGCCGCATGCCGTCGAAGTGATCGGCGAAAGCCTCGCCGGACATCCGTGCAGTGTCAGCGTCTCGGGCACGAACGCGGTGCGCATTTTCACCGGGGCGACGATTCCCGAAGGGGCGGACGCCATCGTCATCCAGGAGGATACCCGCGTGGATCGCGGCGCGGTCGCGCTCCTCACAACCCCCCGCCAGGGCGACAACGTCCGTCCGCGCGGACACGATGTCGTTCGCGGCACCCACATTGCACGCAAGGGTGACCGCCTCGACGCCTACCGCCTGAGTTGGCTGACGGCCTGCGGGATCGACCGAGTCGAAGTAAGACGCCGCGTGAAGGTCACGGTCTTTTCCACGGGCGATGAACTCATGGATACCGGCAAGCCCCTGGGGCCGGGCCAGATCTACGACTCCAACCGCTTCGCCCTTGCGCGGCTCATGTCCGACCAGCCCGTCGACCTCACCGACCTCGGCTGCCTGCCAGACTCGCGAGAGGCTATCCGCTCCGCGCTCGAGCAGGCCGCCGGCAATGCCGACATGGTGCTCACGAGCGGCGGCGTTTCCGTCGGTGACGCGGACTATGTCCGCGACATCGTCGAAGAGATCGGCCGCATCGAGTTCTACAGGATCGCGCTGAAACCCGGCAAGCCGCTCGCAGTCGGGAAGATTGGCAACGCCGACTTCTTCGGTCTGCCCGGCAATCCCATCTCCACCATCGTGACGTTCCTGCTGTTCGTCATCCCGGCCCTCGCCGTTCGCTCCGGCGGCCGCCACGTCCCGCCGCTCGAGTTCGACGCCGTGCTCGCCGAGGACATCCGGCACTCTGCCGGGCGGCGCGAATACCAGCGCGGGACCGCGGAGAATGCGGATGGCGGACTCATCGTCCGGTCCACCGGCGATCAGAGTTCCAACCGGCTATCCACCTTCGACGGGGCCAACTGCCTGATCCGGGTACCGGAGGAGCGCGGTGACCTGGCTACCGGAGAGACCGTGTCGATCGTCCTGTTGCGCGACCGCGGCCGCTTGTTCTAACTCGGCCCGGACGATTCAGGCACCTTATCGGGACCGAATTCCTGTCACCGACAACAATCAATCACGCAGCGATCTCAGGATATCCCGCATGACGGCATCGACATCGCCGACGCCATTTACGGCCCGGTATTCCAGGGGCGTCCTGCGCGATAGCTCCGTGTAGAAACGGATCAGCGGTTCGGTCTGGCGCCGGTAGACTTCCAGGCGATCGCGGACCGTCTCCTCCCTGTCATCCTCCCGCTGCGTCAGCGGCTCACCGGTTTCGTCGTCCCTCTCCGGAACCCTGGGGGGATTGAACAGCACGTGGTATACGCGGCCGCTCGGCTCGTGCACGCGACGGCCCGTGATTCGCCGCACTACCTCATCGTCGCCCACCTGGATCTCGATGACGCGGTCGATTTCGATGCCTGCGTCCAGCACCGCTTCGGCCTGGGGGATCGTGCGGGGAAACCCATCGAACAGGAAACCCGCCTCGCAGTCCGGTTGCGCGAGCCGCTCCATGACCAGCCCAACGACGATCTCGTCCGAAACGAGGTCGCCACGGGCCATGATGGATTCAGCCATTCGACCCAGTGGCGTTCCTTCTGCCCTGGCCGACCGCAACATGTCTCCGGTGGAAATCTGGGGTATCCCGCAGGTCTCCGAGATGAAGCGCGCCTGGGTGCCTTTCCCCGCCCCCGGCGGCCCCAGCAGGATCAGCCTCATGACCGGCGCACGTCGCGCACGTTCGGAATTCGCCGAAGCCGATCCACTGCGTGTGCGAGTTGCAAAATGTCCCGGACACGCATGCAGATGGACACCGTTGCGCTCTCGTCAGCCGCATCGGCGCGCGCAACGGTGCTGACCACGTCGATGTGCATCGCCGCCAGCACCGAGGTGATGTCACGCAACAGCCCCTGGCGGTCTTCACCCGCGATACGAATCTCCTGGACCGACCCCGCTTCCCGCTCCGACGCGGACGGCAAAAGCGAGAGTTGCCTGTCCGGCAAGCGCTCCCCGCCCATGAGGCGCACGAGATCGATGATCTGGCACTCTCCTACGCCCACTGCCCTCCATAGCTCGTTCTCCGAGGCATACCCGGCTTCCCGGGCCAGTTCGCCCGGCTCTACCGCAAGGTCCAGGCGGCGCAATGTATCTTCCAGTAGCGAACGGCCCGCCGCGACGTTCGACTCCGCGATCTGATCGCGGAACCAGGACTGGATCTTCATTCGCGCACGCGAAGTCTTGACGAAGCCGAGCGCCGGGTTCAGCCATTCCCGGCGCGGCTGTTCCGACTCCCCCGTGACGATCTCCACCTTCTGACCGGTGGCGAGCGGGGCGTTCAACGGCACAGGAACCCCGTCCGCCCGGGCGCCCACGCACCGGTGGCCGATCTCCGTATGCACCCGATAGGCGAAATCCACCGGCGTCGCCCCTTCGGTGAGATCCAGGACGTGTCCCTGCGGCGTGGCGACGTAGATCCTGTCGATCGACACCGGATCCGCATCCAGCTCCGAGAGGTCCGCGAGTTCCGCCACGTCGTCGTGCCACTCCAGCACCCGGCGAAGCCAGCTCATCTTGTCCGAATGCAATGACTCGCGCCGTTCGTCCTTGTACGCCCAGTGCGCGCAGAGGCCGATTTCCGCCTGCCTGTGCATTTCCCGGGAACGAATCTGCACTTCCAGCACTCTCCCCTCCGGCCCCATCACCGCCGTGTGGATCGACTGGTAGCCGTTGTCCTTGGGGCTCGCCACGTAGTCATCGAACTCGCTTCCGATATGTGGCCACGCGGTATGGACGACGCCGAGCGCGCCGTAGCACCGCTGCACGTCGTCAACGATCACGCGCACCGCCTCCATGTCGTATACCTGCGATAGATCGACGCCCTTGCGGCGCATCTTGCGCCAGATGCTGTAGATGTGCTTCGCGCGGCCTATCACCTCCGCATCGATGCCGACATCGGCGAGGCGGCTCTTGAGTTCCGCCACGATCTTGCCCACGCGCCCCTCGCGTTCGTGACGGCGGGCGGCGAGAGAGGTGGCGATCCGCTTGTACTCCCCGGGGTGCAGGTGCCGGAACGCCAGGTCCTCGAGCGCCCACTTGATTTGCCAGACGCCGAGCCGGCCGGCGAGCGGGGCGAATATCCTGAGCGCTTCCCGCGCGAGCCGGCGGACCGTTTCCTCGTCCATCGATTTCGCCATGCGCAAGGCGATCAGGCGTTCCGCGAGCTTGATGACAGCAACCCGCGGATCGTCGATCAGCGCCACGAGCAGATTGCGTACGTTGTCTACCTGGTTGCGCGCCTCGTTTCCGAGCATCGGAAGATTCGAGAGCTGGTATTCACTCGTTCCCGCCATGCGCAACATCGCGTCCACCAGGTTTGCGACACCGGCGCCCAGCGACTCCTGAAGCGAATCCGGAGACAACGGATGCGTGCGGGCGGTCTCGTATACGAGCCCGGTAGCCACGGCATCCGCATCGAGTTCAAGGTCGACAAGCAGCTGCGCCAGGTCAAGCCCGAACTCCCGGCAACCCTCATTCGGGATCAGTTCGGTCGCGGCGCGGATCTTCCGCCTGTCGCACTCGTCGAGTCCTTCCTTCCAGGTATCCAGATCAATGCGGCCAGCATCCTGCTGCGGAAGATCGAGCCTGATCTGGACCATTGAGGGGGATTCTCTCGTCAATGCCGCCGTGCGCGGCCGAACCGTTTCAACATACCAAAACGACGCCGATTGTTCTCGCGATGCGGGAGCCAGGCCTTCAGCCCCGGGAGCACGAGGGTGTCCCTCGCAAAAAACGGCAGCGCGAGGGTGTCCCTCGCAAAAACGGCAGCGCGAGGGTGTCCCTCGCAAGAAGGATGTTCCCCGACCGCTGACGCGTAAGGAAGTGCTGGCATTTGCCCCGTCGCCGGATGCGTGCTTCCATGCAAGCCTGCGCAGTAGAACTGCACGCAAGTGCCCCACAGCCGGTGCCTCCGGCTCTGACGGATTGCATGGCTACCGCCTGCGGAACAGCTCCCTCGAGGCCAGCGGCCGAGGACCGAGGTGGGGCTTGAGCGCCTGTCTCAGAATCGCCTTGGCTGCGCGGCGCACCTCTCTGGATTCGTAACGGTCGTGGGCGATCTCTCTCAGCACCCAGCCCGGAAAAGTGTTTTCGCCAGCCGCGCCGACAAGCCGGAAACCCTCCCCTTCGGCGAAGACGTAGGCGCCGTCGTCCGACACTTCCCTGCCGGAGACGCTTTCGACGTCAAAGGTCGGCGCGTAGCCCAGCTCGAACAGCAGGCGCTTTTCGAACTCCCTCAGCGGAGGTTCGAGGTCATCTTCAGACTCGAGCAGGCCCAACGTCTTCTCGTAGGCACCGAACAGGTTCGGCACCGCCTCGGCCGGACGCAGCGAGCGGACCAGCAGTTCATTGACGTACATCCCCGAGAACAGCGCGCGCCCCGAGAGCCGCCATCGATGGACCACTTCCCGCCCGGTTACCGTGGCCAGCGATCCAGCTCCCCGCCACCCGACTTCCATCAGGCAGAAGACCTCGATCGGCTGTGGGCGGCGACCGCCTCGTACGCCTCGCGCCACGCCCGCGACACGGCCGTGCTCCAGCGTCAGCAACTCGATGATCGCGCTGCTCTCCCGGTACGCCCGGGCATGCAGCAGGTAAGCGGGCTGACGGAGAACGGTGACCTTCACCGGTAACCAAGCGTTGCGAGCACGCGCGCGTCATCGGTCCAGCCCCTGCGGACCTTCACCCACAGCCGCAACATGACGCGTTGGCCAAGCAGTGCCTCGATGTCGGCGCGGGCGTCCTGGCCGATGGATTTCAAGCGGGACCCGCCGCGTCCGATCACGATGCCCTTCTGGCTCGCACGCTCCACGTAGATCACGGCATCGACTTCGGCCAGGTGGGGCTTGGCCACGAAGCGTTCGACGTCGACCGTCACGCGGTGGGGAATCTCCGCGCCCAGGCGCCGCACTATCTTTTCCCGGACGATCTCGGCGAGAAAGAACTCCGTGGGTCGATCCGTCACATCCCCTTCGGCGAACAGGTGCTGCCCCTCGGGCAGGAGGCTGGATGCCTCTGCCCAGAGTGCATCCAGTCCCTCGCCCTTGAGCGCCGAGATCGGCACGATGGCCCTGAAATCGTAGCGCTTGCGCACGTCGTCGATCATCGGCAGCAAGGCGCGCCGATCCCGCAGGCGGTCGATCTTGTTGATTGCGCAAATACACTCGCACCGCGCGTCGGCGACACGCCGCAGCGCAAGCTCGTCCTCCGCATTCCATCGCCGCGCCTCCGTCAACAGCACGACCGCATCGGATTCGCGGATCGCGCTGGCCGCCTGGCCTGCCATGTAGCGGTTCATGGCTCGCCGGTTCGGCCGATGAATCCCCGGCGTATCGAGGAAAACAATCTGTGTCTCGGCTCGAGTGTCGACACCCAGCAGGTTGTGGCGCGTGGTCTGTGGCTTGCGGGCCGTGATGCTGAGCTTGCGTCCAAGCAGGTGATTGAGCAGGGTCGACTTGCCGACATTCGGCCGACCGGCCAATGCCACGAATCCGCACCGCGTCGCGGTCATACGGCTTGCTTGAACTGCTCAAGCAGGACCAGGGCAGCCCGCGTCTCCGCTTCCTTGCGCGAACTTCCCGTGCCGGTGCTTTCGAGGTCGAGCGCGTCGACGCTGCAACGCACCACGAACGTCGGCGCATGATCAGCCCCTTCGACACGAACCACGTCGTATCGCGGCAGCGCCAGGCGACGGCCCTGGGCCAGTTCCTGCAGCAGGCTTTTGGCATCCTTGCCAGCACTGCGGCCGGAGTCCCGAAGCCGGTCGCCGAACAGCCGGTTCACAACCACCGCTGCAGCTTCGACGCCTCCGTCCACCGTCACGGCGCCCAGCAAGGCCTCCAGCGCGTCGGCAAGCAGCGAGGGCTGATTGTGAAGGCCGCGGCCGCGCTCCCCGGACCCCAACCGCAGGTGGGAACCCATACCGATCTCGAGGGCGACTTCCGACAGTGTTTCCTTCCTGATCAGGCTGACGCGCATCAGCGTCAATTCCTGCTCGCTGGCATCGGGATACATCTCGAACAGGCGTTTCGCCACCATGTAGCCGAGCACCGCATCGCCCAGGAATTCCAGGCGCTCATAGTTGTCCGCGCCGCCACTCCGGTGGGTAAGCGCCTGCACAAGCAGGTTGCGATCGGAGAAGGTGTGACCCAAGGCGGCCTCGAGCCGTTCGGCGAGCCGTTCTGCGACGCCGTTGACCATGAATCAGCGATCCACCTTGAGTACCGCGAAGAATGCTTCCTGGGGTATGTCCACGCTGCCGAGCTGCTTCATGCGTCTCTTGCCCGCACGCTGTTTTTCCAGCAGCTTTCGCTTTCGCGTGACGTCGCCGCCGTAGCACTTCGCCGTCACGTTCTTGCGCAGGGCCTTGACGTTGACCCTGCCGATGACCTGGTTCCCGATCGCCGCCTGGATTCCCACATCGAACATCTGGCGGGGGATCAACTCCTTCATCTTGCGAATGAGGTCGCGCCCGCGCGTCTCGGCCTGTTCCCTGTGCACGATCACCGCCAGCGCGTCTATCCGGTCACCGTTGATGAGCACATCGAGCTTCACCAGCGGCGCCGCCTCGAAACGCACGAAGCTGTAGTCCAGCGACGCGAAACCCCGGCTCACGGACTTCAGGCGATCAAAGAAATCCATCACCACTTCGGAAAGGGGCAGTTCGTAGGTGAGGGCGACCTGGCCGGCGGAGAACTGGGAATCCCGCTGCACGCCCCGCCGCGAAATGCAAAGGTTGATGACGTTGCCGAGGTAGGCCTGGGGCACGAGTATGTGTGCCTGGGCGATGGGTTCCCGCAGCTCGGCAATCTGCGTCGGTTCCGGCAGACGCGAGGGGTTGTCGACTTCGATGGTCTGGCCGTCCCTCGTGGCCACCTGGTAGATCACGGTAGGCGCCGACGTGACGAGATCAAGGTCGTATTCCCGTTCCAGCCGCTCCTGCACGATCTCCATGTGCAGCATCCCTAAGAATCCGCACCGGAAGCCGAAACCGAGGGCGTCGGAAGTCTCGGGCTCGAAGAAGAGCGCGGCGTCGTTCAGCGTCAGTTTCGCCAACGCGTCGCGAAAGTTCTCGAAATCGTCGGACGAAGTGGGGAACATTCCCGCAAAGACCTGGGGTTTGGCCCGTTCGAAACCCGGCAAGGCCGCCACGTCCGGGGCGCTGGCGGTCACCAGGGTGTCGCCCACCGGCGCGCCCTGGATCTGCTTGATGCCCGCCACAACGTAGCCGACCTCCCCGGCCGACAGCACCCCGCAGCTCTCGCGCTTCGGCGTGAAGCGGCCCACGTCGTCGACCACGTGCATGCGGCCCACGGACTTCGCCAGGATCCGGTCGCCTTTCGAGACGGCGCCATGCACGACGCGCACCAGCGACACGACGCCGAGATAGTTGTCGAACCAGGAGTCGACGATCAGCGCCTGCAACGGCGCGGCGGGATCACCTTCCGGCGCCGGGATATCGGAGACAAGTCGCTCCAGCAGGGCTTCCACGCCGCTACCGGTCTTCGCGCTCACCAGCATGGCATCCCCGGCATCCAGGCCGATGATGTCCTCGATCTCCCCACGCACCTGGTCGGGATCGGCTTGTGGCAGGTCGACCTTGTTCAGTACCGGCAGCACTTCGACGCCCTGGTCGATGGCCGTGTAGCAGTTGGCGACGGACTGCGCCTCGACACCCTGTGCGGCGTCCACCACCAGCAGGGCGCCTTCGCATGCGGCAAGCGACCGCGACACCTCGTAGCTGAAATCGACATGGCCGGGAGTGTCGATGAAATTGAGCTGGTAGGGTTCACCGTCGCGCGCCTCATACCGCAGCGTCACGCTCTGTGCCTTGATCGTGATCCCCCGCTCACGCTCCAGGTCCATCGAATCCAGGACCTGCTCGGCCATTTCCCGCTCGGACAAGCCCCCGCAGAGCTGTATCAACCTGTCGGAAAGCGTCGACTTGCCGTGGTCGATGTGCGCGATGATCGAGAAATTTCGGATATGGTCGATGACCGGCAAGGCGCTGTTCCGGGCTGGGCCGTCATGCAGGAGGCGGACAGATTTTACCCCTTCTCCCTCGCGGCGGCACGATCATCACCCCAAGTGGGCATCCTGCGGGGCACGAATCCCTACCAGGGTCGGACCCACGCGGTCATCCAGTCCCGAGCGGCGCGCCATTACGAATGCAAGGAACCCACCCCCTATGAGTCCTGCGGCGGCACCCGCAAGCGCGGCGCCCCAGATCGCCTGCGCAGCGGCCGCAACCACCACCATGAGGCCTAACGGGAGACCGAACACGACGGCCGCCGCAAACGATATGCCGGCCCGAGAAACGCCGACAAGAACGCAATCGCCACGCGTCAATCCCGCGGCCTCCAGTTCGATCTCGCGCGGAAACGCGAAGCCGACCCCGCAGCTCCACGGTTGGTCGCCGCTGCCATCATGGTCGGTTTCCCGGTTCGCCGGGCACGCGGCGCAGTAGTCACGCCGCAGGGCCACGCGGCAGGTCCGCTCCCCTGCCTCAACCACCGTTCCGCTGCGCAGAATCAGCTGGCCGGGCTCGGGGGGACCTGGGCGAATCGGATCAGTCCTGGTAGTAGACAGACCTCGCAATCCGCCACGCGGTTGTCGTCGGCACTTCGCCAACGACCGTCACGAGGTGCGGGTCCACCTCCGGCAGCCTCGCCGTGTGCGTCACCATGACCGTCGCCCCGTCGCGCGCAACCAGGCCTCCCGAATTGCCAACCGGCACCGATTCGACAAATACATGGAAGGCGGCCAGACCGTCGCTCCACATCATGGCGGTGACCGCGTCGCCGGACCCCCGCAAGTCGCAGACCTCGGCGTACGCCATCTCGAAACCATCAGGGACCCAGCCGGCATGCCACGCTACTGGCGTCATTGGTGTGGACGCGGCGGGTTTTTCGGCACTCTCGTCCGTCAGGGGATCCTGAACCCAACCTTCTCCCGGTTCCGGCTCCAGTGCAGACTCCGGGATGCCCTCCCCAACGACGAGTGAGGCGAACTGGAACTCTTCCAGGCTGTCGCCATCCGCATCATGCAACTCCGAGCGGAGCAACAGTCCGGTATCCCGGTCGAGCCACAACCGATGCCCGAACCGGTCCTCGTCCGAGGGACGCAGCATGATGTGCACGGCGCGGCGTCCGGCAATCCGGTCCTCGCCGTCAATGTGAATCCGATAGTGTCTTTCTGCTGCCTTGAAGGAAGGAGCTACGGCACGTTCCCAGGGACTCACGGGAGCGCTGCGGCCGACGGTGAGCGTCTCGTCGTTCGGAGGGACCATCCGAACGACATGACCGCCATGACGAATTACTTCCCTCGGCGTGCCGTTCAGGTGGACCAGCCGTACCCGCGTCACGCCGTCGACATTGAGGTGCACGATCCTCAGCATCGAGGACCTCGAACCTCCCCGATACATGAACACACCGTCGTAGCCGAGTCGATGGAACGCCTGGTGCATGGCATCGAGCCACTGTTCGGGCGTCCTGTCCTGCGCAGTTTCCGTCTGCGCGTGCGAAACGACCGCAGCCGTTGCGAGCAGCCCGAAGAGTAAAGCACGGCGAGGGGGTACGCCCCGCATGAGATCAGGTGTGCGAGTCGGAGCGCTACTCATTGGTGTCCAACTGGGGTTGCGGCCGATAGGTGGCCAGCTTGGCGAAGGGGACCGGGTGGCCCCGGTTGGCCATCGACTGCCGCTTCAGATGTTGCAGCATGTAGGCCTGTGCACGCGCGCGATCTTCCGCTGACAGCGCCTCCTCCATGGCCGTGTGCTCGGAAAGGCTCGCAGGCACGGGTACCTGCGCGACCGGGTCTGCCGGTAGCGTTTCGCCCCCGGCGCGCGGCACCGGGTACAGCCAGATGGAGAACACCGCCGACGCCGCGAGTCCGAGAAGGGCTGCACCCGTCCGAAGCCCAAAGGGACCGCGGCGAGAAACCGCCTCGACTGTCTCGGCAGACTCCTCGCCCGCGCCCGCGTCCACCGCTTCCCATAGACGTTCGATCACATCGTCGCCATCCCTGGTATCCAGCGGATCGCCGGCCATCGCACTGCGCGCCAGGTGGAACCGGTCCCAGGCCGCACGCAACGCATCGTCTTTCCCAATTTCATCCAGGATCCGTCGCGTCTCGAACTCGTTAGCCTCGCCATCCATGATGGCCGAGATCGCTTCTCTAGTTTTGTCAGTCACTTGCAACTACATCCCATACGCTAATCCCGCGTCGTTGCTGCGCCATCCTGCCGGCGCCTCGGACCCGCCAGAAAGCGGATCTTCTCGTCTATCGCTTCGCGCGCCCGAAAGATGCGCGAACGGACAGTACCCACAGGACAATCCGTGATCTCGGCAATTTGTCGATAGCTTAGACCATCGAATTCCCTAAGAGTTACCGTCGTTCTCAAATCATCAGGCAGGTCCATGATCGCCCGCCTGATCGCGGCAGCGAGTTCATCTCGCCGAAGCGCCTGTTCCGGGCTCTCCGAGTCTCGCAACGCATAGGCGCCATCGGTCTCGACGACCTGCTCCGCCGTGCTGACATCGATGTCCACGGTGGGAGTCCGGCGTGCGGACGCCGCGACGTAGTTCTTCGAGGCGTTGATCGCGATTCGGTAGAGCCAGGTATAGAAGGCGCTGTCACCGCGAAAGTTCGGCAGGGCGCGGTAAGCCTTTATGAACGCCTCCTGCACGACGTCGTCGAGTTCCGCCTGGTCGCGTACGAACCGTCCCACAAGCCCCCTGATCTTGTGGCGATATCGCAGAAACAGCAGGTCAAACGCACGTCGGTCCCCGTTCTGCACACGACGCACAAGTTCCTGGTCAGGCGCAACCGTAGCCAACTATCGCATCCTGTTCGACTCTCCGGAACTCACGGCGCTCCGGACCTTTCCGCCGATATTCTGCATCCTGTGCGCGGTATATACTAGCCTTCGGATCGCATCAGGACGCTTGTCGAGCAATCGAATGTCTTTCCGTTTCAATCGGATACGGTCACTTTTTCGCCCCATAGGCGGTTTCCATGGAAGTACGCCTCCGGCCACGGGGGAAATGCCGGCACTTCCTTGCGCGTCAGCGGTCGGGATGCTTTTTTTGCGAGGGACACCCTCGGGCTCCGTTTTTTCGAGGGACACCCTCGCGCTCCGTCTTTTCGAGGGACACCCTCGTGCTCCGTCTTTTCGAGGGACACCCTCGTGCTCCGTCTTTTCGAGGGACACCCTCGCGCTCCGTCTTTTCGAGGGACACCCTCGTGCTCCCGGGTCTGAGGGTTCCTGCGCAAGTCCATGAGTGACCCGTATCACGCGGACGTGCTCATCATCGGCAGTGGGGCCGCAGGCCTTGCCGCCGCACTCCAGGTAGCCGACCGGGCACGCGTCGTCGTGCTGTCGAAGGATCGCATAGACGGCGGGTCGACGAACCGCGCCCAGGGCGGCATTGCGGCAGTGACCGGTCCCGCGGACTCGCCCGAGGATCACATCCGGGACACGATCCGCGCCGGCGCGGGACTGTGCAACGAAGAGATCGTACGCTACGCGGTCGAAAACGGCCCCGGGATCATCGAACGGCTTGTCGACTACGGCCTGTCCTTCGATACGGACCGCGAGGCCGGGTTTCACCTGACCCGCGAGGGAGGACACAGCCACCGCCGCGTGCTGCACGTCGCCGATCACACCGGCCAGGCAATCGAGAGCACCCTGACCCAGCGTGCCCTGGAACACCCTGGCATCGAGTTCCTGATCGGCCGCGTTGCGATCGACGTGATTACCACCGGCAAGCTCGGCATGTCGCCCGAACGCGCTATCGGCGCCTACGTCTATGACCGGGCGACGGATGACGTGGAACTCATACAGGCGTCAAATGTCGTGCTGGCGACCGGCGGCGCGAGCAAGGTCTACCTGTATACGAGCAACCCCGACGGTGCCACGGGAGACGGCACGGCAATGGCCTGGCGGGCCGGCTGCCGCGTCTCGAACATGGAGTTCAACCAGTTCCACCCGACCTGCCTCTATCACCCGCACGCCAAGTCGTTTCTCATCTCCGAGGCGGTGCGCGGCGAGGGCGGCCGCCTGCTGTTGCCGAACGGGCAGCAGTTCATGGAACGCTTCGACCTGCGCGGCGAACTGGCGTCCCGCGATGTCGTCGCGCGCGCCATCGACCACGAAATGAAGCGATTGGGGGCCGACTGCGTCTACCTCGACATCAGCCACCGCTCGGTGGACTTCATCGAATCGCGTTTCCCGACCATTCGCGCGAGCTGCGAGCGGTTCGGCATCGACATGACCAGCGAGCCGATACCCGTGGTACCCGCCGCGCACTACACCTGTGGTGGTGTCCTGGTCGACCGGTACGGCGCGACGGACATCCCGGGCCTATATGCCATCGGCGAAACGGCCTGCACCGGACTGCATGGGGCGAACCGGCTTGCAAGCAATTCGCTGCTTGAGTGCATGGTCTTCGCCCACGCCGCCGCAAACCACATCCTCGCGGGACTCGACCGTTCCAAGGTTCGATTGCCGCCCGCTCCGGCATGGGATGCCAGCCGCGTCACCGACTCGGACGAAGATGTGGTGCTGTCCCACAACTGGGATGAACTACGCCGCTTCATGTGGGACTACGTCGGGATCGTGCGCACGAACAAACGCCTCGAACGCGCATTCCGGCGTATCGAACTGCTGAAGAAGGAAGTACACGAGTACTACGCAAACCATCACATCTCGAACGATCTGATCGAGCTGCGCAACGTCATCCTGGTAGCCGAACTCATGGTGCGCTGCGCCATATCGCGCCGGGAGAGCCGGGGCCTGCACTACACCCTGGACTATCCCCACACGTTGAACCGCGCCGTGCCCAGCGTACTCAGCCCGAGCGCGGATTCGTGGGATTTCCTTCAGCCCCTGGCGGCACGCCGCAGCCGGGCGAAGTCCTGAGCCGATAGCCGACCGCGCCGCACCGGCAATACTCGCCCGGTGGTCGGTATGACAAGCCATCTCTGGGTCATCCAGCATGCGCCAGACAACCGCAGCACCGCATCCTGGCGACGCACCTCTATGCGATCATCCAAGGCGATGAGCAGGTACGCTTCCCCGGGACGGACACGCACCGTCTTGAGAAGGAAGCTCGCCGCGCACACAGCGATCCACCAGGGCGAAAGCAGCGTCCCGAGGGTCACCGCCAGCAATCCGTGAAGCGCACCCACGGCCAGGAACCAGTCGGTTCCGAGTGACCAGTGAATCTCATGGCGGCCGACTGTTGACGCGTGGGGAAGCGCCGGCATTTCGGTGCGATCTTCTCCCGTCCGCCGCAACGCTCTTCTCGCCCCGTCAATGCGTAGTCCGCCGGAGAACCGGGCACGCAGCTCTGCCGCCCGGCGGCGCGCGCTAATCCACGGCGAACCAGTCAATGGGATCAAACCCCCGGGCTTCAAGGTAACGGTTCGCGCTGGAGAAGTGGCGGCAGCCGAAGAATCCCCGGCTGGCCGACAGCGGGGACGGGTGTGGGGCGCTAAGCACCAGGTGCCGGCGCGTGTCCACCAGCGCACCCTTTCTCTGCGCATAGCTGCCCCAGAGCATGAAGACCACCGACTCCCCCTGGTCCTTGATCACTTCGACGACGCGGTCGGTGAACGTCTCCCATCCGCGCCCCTGGTGCGAGCCGGCGCGTCCGCGCACCACCGTCAGCACGGAGTTCAACAACAGCACGCCCTGCTGCGCCCAGGGTATGAGGCACCCCTGACCCGGCGGCACCTCACCGCCCATGTCGGAAGACACCTCCTGGAATATGTTCTCGAGCGACGGCGGCAGAGGTACCCCCGGGCGAACCGAGAAACAAAGTCCATGCGCCTGGTTCGGCCCGTGATAGGGATCCTGGCCGATGACGACCACGCGCACGTCGGGCAGCGGCGTCAGGTTCAGCGCGGCGAAGATCTCGCTACCCTTCGGATATACCACCTTGCGAGACCGTTTCTCGGCGACAAGGAACTCCCGCAGTTGGCGCATGTAGGGCTTCTCGAACTCTGGCAGGAGCGCCGTCTTCCAGGACTCCTCCAGGACGACTCGCTCCGCCGCTTCGCTCATGGATCGATCTTGCGCATCTGCGGAAACAGCAGCACGTCGCGGATAGAGGACGCGTCCGATAGCAGCATCATCAGCCGATCGATGCCCACCCCCTCGCCCGCCGTCGGCGGCATGCCGTATTCCAGCGCCGCGATGTAGTCGGCGTCGTAGTGCATGGCCTCGGCATCGCCCCTGGACTTGCGCTCCACCTGGGCCCTGAACCGCGCGGCCTGGTCGTCGGGATCGTTGATTTCGGAGAACCCGTTGGCGATTTCCCGGCCGCCGACGAAGTACTCGAACCGGTCCGTGAAGCTTGCGTCGGTGTCGTTGCGGCGGGCCAACGGGGAAACTTCCGTCGGATAGTGGGTGATGAACGTCGGCTGGACGAGCTTGTGCTCGACATGCCGTTCGAACAACTCCGTCAAGATCCTGCCACGACCCCAGTCTGCTTCGACCTCCATGTCCCTGTCGCCGGCGGCGGCCCGGAGCAGAGTCGGGTCTTCGAGTATGCCGGGCTCGATGCCCAGGTGCGCAACGACCGCATCGGCCATCGTGTAGCGTTCCGCCGGCGCGCCGAAATCGATTTCCGTGCCCTGCCAGGACACGACGCTCGAACCGGTTACCGACGTTGCGACTTCACGCATCAACTCTTCCGTCAGGCACATCAGGTCCTCGAACGTGCTGTACGCCTGGTAGAACTCGAGCATGGTGAACTCCGGGTTGTGCCGCCTCGAGAGGCCTTCGTTGCGGAAACTCCGGTTGATCTCATATACCCGCTCGAAACCGCCCACCGTCAATCGCTTCAGGTACAGCTCCGGCGCGATGCGCAGGTAGAGGTCCATGTCGAGGGCATTGTGCCGCGTCACGAAGGGACGCGCCGCGGCACCGCCGGGAATCGGGTGCATCATGGGCGTTTCCACTTCCAGGAAGCCGCGTGCGTCGAAGAACCGGCGCAGCTCCGCCAGCAGTCGCGAACGCATGGCGAAGCGGGCGCGCGACTCGTCGCTCATGATGAGATCCAGGTAGCGTTGCCTGTACTTGACCTCGGTATCCGCGAGGCCGTGGTATTTCTCGGGCAGTGGCCGCAACGCCTTGGTCAACAGGCAGGTGGTCGCCGCAGCGACGGTGAGTTCTCCCCTGTTCGTCCGCATGAGGGTTCCGGAGACCCCGACGATGTCGCCGATATCGTACAGTTCCCTGAAATCCTCGTAGGCCGAAGCCCCGATGTCATCGCTGCGCAGGTAGCACTGAATGCGGCCGCTCACGTCCTGCAGGGTGATGAAACTCGCCCTGCCCATGACGCGGCGCAACATGATGCGGCCGGCGACGGTCACGGATATCGCGCTCGACTCGAGTGTCGACTTGTCGGCCCCGGCGTGTGTCTCATGCAGTTCCTGCGCCAGCGCCGTGCGTTCGAAGCCGTTGGGATATGCGAGGCCGCGTTCGCGCAGGGCGGCCAGTTTCCTGCGGCGGACGGCCGAGATGTCGCTATCGTCCGGCATCAGCGGCCGGACCCGGCCTTGAGGCTGGCCTCGATGAAGTCGTCGAGGTCGCCGTCGAGAACATTGTTGGGATCGCCGCGCTCGACGCCGGTACGCAGGTCCTTGACGCGAGACTGATCCAGCACGTAGGACCGGATCTGGTTGCCCCACCCGATATCGGCCTTGCTGTCTTCCACCGCCTGCTGTTCGGCCTGGCGCTTGCGCAGCTCGCGTTCGTATAGCTTCGCCCGGAGCTGCTTGTAGGCGTTGTCCTTGTTCTGGTGCTGCGAGCGTTCGCTCTGGCACTGCACGACGACCCCGGTTGGCAGGTGCGTCAACCGTACCGCCGAGTCGGTGCGGTTCACATGCTGTCCGCCGGCACCGCTCGCGCGGTAAGTGTCGACACGCACATCGCTGGCCACGATCTCGATCTCGATGTCGTCCTCGACCTCGGGGGACACGAAAACCGAGGCGAACGACGTGTGGCGCCGATTGCCCGCGTCGAACGGCGATTTCCGCACGAGCCGATGCACGCCGGTCTCGGTGCGCAACCAGCCGTATGCATGGTCCCCTTTGAACTGGACCGTCGCGCCCTTGATACCGGCAACATCACCGGCCGACAGGTCGACGATCTCGGTATCGAAGTCCCTCCGCTCGCCCCAGCGCAGGTACATGCGCAGCAGCATCTCGGCCCAGTCCTGTGCCTCCGTGCCTCCGGAGCCCGACTGGATCTCGAGAAACGCGTTGGCGGGATCCATCCGGTGGTTGAACATGCGGCGGAACTCGAGTTCCGCGAGCGTCGCCTCGATCCCGTCCAGGTCGCCATCGACTTCGTCCAGGGCTTCCGCATCGCGCTCCGAGGCGGCGAGTTCCGCCAGTTCGGATGCGTCTGTCAATTCGGCGGCGACCGTCGCCAGCCCGCCGACAATCCGGCTCAGCGCGGCGCGCTCGCGCGACAGCGCCTGGGCCCGATCCTGGTCCTGCCAGAGATCCGGCGCCGCCAGCTCGCGCTCTACCTGCGCCAGGCGTTCTTGCCGGGAATCGTAGTCAAAGATACCCCCACAGCGCTTCGCGACGCGCGTCAAGGTCCTTGATCCGGTCGCGGATGGAAGTGATTTCCGCCATAGGAGTGTGCCCGAAAAGTGGAAATTGTACCCTCTCCCGGCCTGGACACACACCACCGGCGCCCTGTCCTGAACCCCTCCGTTCATGGATCCGGCAGCAACGCCGAGTCCACGTGGTCGGGGAACTCCCTCGGCTGAGGGCTCCTACCCGGGACGCCCCGTGGTCCAGTCCCACGCGCGCACATCGCACTCTGCGAACACGTCCGCCCTGGCATACGGACTGTCGGCCACGAAGGCGCGCGCGTCGTCGACCGAGGGCGCCTCCATCACGAGCAGCAGCCCGACGACACTCTCGCCATCGTCCGCGAGCGTTGGCCCGCCGTGATGCACGACGACGTCCGGATGCGCCGGATGGTTGTGAAGATAGGCCTGGAACGCTTCGCGCGTTTCGCCACGCACCTGCGCCACGCCGGGCTTGTCCGTAACGAATGCAGCAACAAACATTGACATGCTCCTCTCGAATGTGCCCGATACGTTAGGCCGTGGTCTCCACGGGTGTCAACACACGCTGCGGCAGGTGAACGCCCGCGACCGGCCGCCGCGACCCGCATGCCCTACCCGCTTTCCGCCGGTTTCGGCGCGGTCGGTTCCACACGGACGGTCACGACATCCGTGTCGTAGTACTGCTGATGCCGGACCGAGGACGCGAGGTGGCGCAACAGGCGAAGCGACACTTCCCGCTCGAGCACGTCACCGGCACTGGCTTCGCCAAGCAGCGCAATTCGATCCTGCAGGTTTTCCTCGCCCCGCGAGGCGACGAACTCAAGCGTCGCGCCACCGTCTTCGCGGCGTGCGACGACGAGCAACCGGCGCGGCGCGGCTTCCGGCCGAGCTTCGTCCTGGGCCAGGAGCGTCAGCAAAGTCTCTTCGCTCACCGCGTCGAGGCGCGCCGCCATCGCTGCGTCCCAGCCGGAACGCGCAGCGAAGCCCGCCACGAACTCTCCAATCTCGCGCAGGGCCGAGCGATCGAACGCCACCTCCACCTTGCGCCTGCGCGGTTTCGTCAGTTCCGTGAACAGCGTCGCGACGATGGCAAGCACCCCGCCCGCGATCATGCCGTTGAGCGGGGTGCCACCCGTCAACGCGGAGATGAAGTCCGGAAAGACGACGCCGTTCTCGAAGCCGACGCCGGTCCAGAACGCGATGCCCACGATGGCGCCCTTGCGGAAGTCGATCCCGTCCTGGACGATCACCTTCACGCCGACGACGAAAATGGTCGCCATCATGATCGTGATGAACGTCGCGGTGACAGGCCCTGGTATGGCCAGCACCACGGCGAGGGCCTTCGGCAGGCACGCCAGCGCGACGAACAGCGCACCGGAGGCGATGCCGATGGTTCGGGCCCCGATCCCGGTTATCTCGGCCATCGACGTACCCGTCGGTCGGATTCCCACGGGCATCGTCCCGGCAAGCGCCGACAGCAGGTTGCCGGTCGAGTCCGACGCGACCGCGCCCTGGACGGCGCGGAAGTCAATCGCCCTCGGCCTGTTCCACGATACGCGCTGGATCCCCACCGCGCCGCTGATGGTCTGGATCGTGCAGACGACGGCGATGAACAGGAACGCCGGCAGCAGCGTCCAGAAAGCAGCCCCGAAGTCGAGATCGATCCCTGGCCACGCCGGGCTCGGAAAGCCGATCCACGGCGCGGCCGCGACGCGTGCGGTGTCGTAGAAGCCGAACGCGGCCGCAACCAGCGACCCGGCGACGATGCCGACGATCGGCGCCCACAGGCGCAGCGCACCACGGGCTTTCAGCATGATTCCGACCACCACGGCCAGGGTCGTCGCCGCGCTCAGGGGGCCGCCGGCCGGTGCCGTACCCGCGGGTACGTTGTTCATCTGCTCGAAGATCACCGGCATCACTGTCACCGGCGTCAGCATGATGATCGTTCCCGTCACCGTCGGCGTGAGAATCCGACGGAACAGCGCGAGACGGGCGGAGAAGGCGAACTGCAGCAGCGCCATGGTGAGCACCAGCGCGGCGAGCAGTGCCGGACCGCCCGCTTCGAGCGCGGCGATGCTCACCGCGATGGCGGCGCCGGACGCTCCGGTGGCGATGAGGTAGCCCGACCCGAAACGCCCCACGCGAAGCGCCTGCAGCACCGTGGCCGCGCCGCCGACCACCACCGAGGCGAATACCGCCCAGAGCAGGACGTCCTCGGGCTGACCGGCACTGCGGAAGACGATCGTCGGAATCAGCACCGCGCCCGGAAGCACGAGGGCGGCAAGCTGCAAGCCCAGACCCGCCGCAAGCGGTGCCGGAATCCTCGCATTGGGACCGGACGATGTTTCGTCTTCCTGGTCAGGCTGTTCGGCTTCCACGCCCCGGTCTCCGCTGCAACCGCAATGGGAACCTTACACCAGCCCCGCGAGCCAGAGGCATACCCCCGGCACCGACAGGATGATCGCGAGCAGCACGAACCCGCTGAGCACGAACGGCACCGTGCCCCGGAACGACTCGGACAGCCGCACGTTCCGGTCCATCGCGTTGATCGCATAGACGTTGAGACCGATCGGCGGGGTGATCAGACCGATCTCGACTACGATCAAGGCCATGACGCCGAACCAGATGGCGATCTCCTCCTCCGTGTAGCCGAACTCCAGCCCGGTTACGAGCGGGAAGAAGACGGGCACCGTCAGCAGGATCATGGCCAGGCTGTCCATCACGCAGCCGAGGACGAGATAGACCAGCAGGATACCGATCAGGATCGCCACCGGCGCCAGTCCCGACGCCGCCAGCGCGTCGGCCAGCGCCGAGGGTATCTGCGTCAGCGCGAGGAACGCGTTGAAGACCTCGGCGCCGATCAGGATGAGGAAGATCATCCCCGTCGCTCTCGCCGTCTCAAGCAGGCTGGCCGAGAAGACGCCCCAGCGCAATCGGCCGGAGGCGAGCGCGACCAGGCCGATCGCCGCGGCCCCGATGGCGGCGGCCTCCGTCGGCGTGAACACCCCGAGGTAGATTCCGCCGATGACCGCAAGGAAGATGGCCAATACCGGCCACACCCTGCCGATGCTGCGCACACGTTCACCGAACGGCATCGGCGGCGCGGCCGGACCCGCAGCCGGGTTCATTCGGACGTGGACGCCTATCGCGGCTACGTAGCCGAGCGTCGCAATGACGCCCGGCACCAGCGCCGCCAGGAACAGCTTGCCGATCGACTGCTCCGTGATCACCGCGTAGATCACCAGGATGATGGACGGCGGAAACAGGATGCCCAGCGTTCCGCCAGCGGCCAGCGTCCCGGTGGCGAGCGCGCCGGAGTATCCGTGTCGCCGCATCTCCGGCAACGCCACCGACGACATCGTGGCCGCAGTCGCGAGCGAGGATCCGCAGACGGCGCCGAATCCGGCACACCCGCCGATGGTCGCGACGGCAAGGCCCCCGCGGCGATGGCCGGCGCAGGCCCTGGCCGCATCGAACAGCAGACGGCTGAGCCCCGCCCGCGTCGCCAACTGACCCATCAGGAGGAACAACGGCAGCACCGACAGCGTGTAGCTCGACACCCGGCCGAACGGCGCGGTGTTGAGCAGATTGAGAAACGCCGGCCAGCCTGCGAGCGAGGCGAAGCCGAAACCGCCGACGAGGAACATCGCCACCGCGACCGGCATCCGCAACGCGATCAGGAGCACGCAGGCGCCGAACAGGAGCGCACCGAACTCGATGTCTGTCATCGCCGGAGCGCATGCAGGCGGCGGTAGATCACCAGGAGACAGACTGCGGTCAACAACGCCGCGGCAACAAGCGCGAAGAAGTACGCCGAGTGGATCGGAATCGTGAGAAACAGGGTCGTCTCCCCGTCCTCGAGCTTGCGCATGCCGCCGACGAACAGGCGCCAGGCGATCAGACCCGCCATGATGCTGAACGCGATACTGTGCACGCCGTCCAGCACCCGCCTGGCGCGGGGCCGCAGCCCGCTCGTGAAAAAGTCGACGACGACGTTCGCGTTCGTCAGGTGGCAGTACGGGAAGAAGGCAAACACCGCGATCCCGCAAGCGAGTTCGGTCAATTCGTAATCCCCGGGAATCGGCGTTCCGAAAAGGTGGCGCCCGAGCACGCTCGCCACCGTCATTCCCACGACCCCGACCAGCAGCATCCCGCCCGCTATCGCGAACGCCCGCGCCAGCCACGTGAGGCCCACGCCCAACCGTTCACCCGCCGAACTGGCCGGGCCAGGCAGGGCCGAGCCTGTCTCTCCTCCGGCCCGTCTACCGGTTCGACGCATCGCTGTAGCTCGCGATCAGGCGCTGCGCGTCAGCAAGCAGCGTCCGCCCGTCGTATCCCATGGCATCGACTTTCGCCACCCAGCCATCAGCCACGGACGCGGTGGCCGCCCGCCACCGTGCGCGCTCCGCCGCATCGAGCGGCACAATGAGATGTCCGCGCTCTACGGCGATGTCGCGGCCGGCCTCCTCGTCTTCCTGCCACAGCCGGCCGAGCCGCCTGGCCAAAGCCATCCCCGTGGTGTCGTCCAGGATCCGCCGGATGTCGTCAGGCAGTCCGGCGTAGCGGGCCTTGTTCATCGCCAGCACAAACGGTGTGCAGCCAAGGGAAACCTCCGTGTGATACCGCGTCACTTCATGCAGCCGGAACGGCCGCATGATGGTCCAGGGAAGCCATGCGCCATCCACCACGCCCCGCGCGAGCGCCTCGTAAACCTGCGGGACCGGCATACCCACGGGTACGGCGCCGAGCGCCTCGATCATTGCGGCGACTGTCTGCGACGCGGCACGCACCTCGAGCCCATTGAGATCTCCGAGGGTGCGGACCTGGCGATCCACGGTGTGGATGTGGTTGGGCGCGGTCGCGTGGAACACCAGGGGATGCGTGTCCGCGTACTCGTCACGCATCCACTTCCGATGGAACATCGTCAACGCCTGGCTCGTCGATTCAGCGTCCCCGCAGACAAAGGGCAGTTCGAACACCTCCGTCAAGGGGAACCTTCCCGGCGAATACCCGGGCAACGTCCAGACGATGTCGACAACGCCATCCCGCGCCTGCCCGTAAAGATCCGCCGGCTTGCCGCCGAGTTGCATCGCCGGGAACAGCTGGATCTTGACGCGGCCACCCGATCTGGCCTCGACCTCCCGCGCCCACGGTTCGAGGAACAACTGGTTCACGATGGCCTTGGGCGAGTTGAACGTGTGCAGCCGAAGCGTAATCGGTTCGGCACCGGAACCGTGCATCGGAGCACACAGCACGCATGCGGCGAAAGACGCCCAGCCAACAGCCCAGCGCATCACACTCATCGATCCCCTCGAGACATCCTCCCCCGATGATCGCCGACCGGTCCCGCTGATCGCAAATGAAGCCCGCCCATCGTCGGACCGTCGCAGCGGGGAGATCTCGCACGCCGACGGCAGCGATTACCACCACCCTTTAGCGAACCGGGCCATCGACGCCACACTCCCAATTCATGTCTGTCCGGAGACAGTGGCAGGTTTCGAGACTACGGGTTCCATGTCTTCGACCACGAGCTGCAGCGTTTCCATGCCCGAGTAGTCGTTGACGCTGAGGCGATACAGCGCACGGATGCGGTCTGGGCCGACAGGCTCCCGGTTGAACGCAATGGCATCTACCACCCTGTCGCCGTGGCGCAACGCCAGCTTCAGATGCCGCTGCCCGACGACCCGCTGGGCCACGATGTCGAACTCGCCGTGGAACGTCGGCTCCTCGAAGCCCTGGCCCCAGGGACCGTGGCTCGCCACCAGGCGGGCGTTTTCGACCAGGAGGTCGCCAGGCTCGAGTTCGCCGTCGGTGAATCGGATCCCCGCGAGGTCGCGTTCGCTCACGCGGGTCTCGACCGCATCGGCAAATGCCTTCTTGAAGCGATCCAGTTGCGTTCGCTTGATGGACAGGCCCGCCGCCATGGCGTGCCCGCCGAACTTCACCATGAGACCGGGAAACCGCGCCGCGACATCGTCGAGGGCGTCCCGGATGTGGAGCCCGCGTATCGAGCGGGCTGATCCCCTGAGTTCTCCGGGAGCCGCCGCGCCCGCGTCGGCAAAGGCGATGACGGGCCGATGATATCGTTCCCGAATCCGGCCAGCCACGATACCGACGATACCCTGGTGCCATGAAGCGTCGTAGAGACAGAGGACGCTACCCTGATCCTCGCGGGACTCATCCACCAGCAGTGTCGCGTCCAGCGTCATGTCGCGTTCGATGTCGCGCCGCTCGGTGTTGAGCTCGTCCAGCTCGCGGGCCAGCCGTTGCGCCTCGGCCAATTCGCCACTGAGCAGGCACCGGATGCCCAGCGTCATGTCCTTGAGCCTGCCCGCGGCATTCAGTCTCGGGGCGATACCGAAACCGAGATCCTGGGCGGTCACACTGCGCAGGTTCCGCCCCGCGACCTGCGCCAGGGCCCGGATACCGAAACGGGCCAGGCCGCCGCGCATGCGCCTCAGCCCCTGGTGCACGAGGATACGGTTGTTGAGGTCCAGCGGCGCGACGTCGGCGACGGTGCCGAGCGCAACCAGGTCAAGCCAGTTCGCGAGGTTCGGAGGCGCAATCCCCCGCCCTCGGAAGAAACCGGCCTGGGCGAGCACGACGCGCACCCGGCTCAGCACGTAGTAGACAACGCCGACTCCGGCCAGCGCCTTGCTGGCGAATGCGCAGTCGGGCGCGTTCGGATTGACGATGGCACACGCCGGCGGCAATTCCTCGCCGGGAAGGTGATGGTCGGTGACCACCACGTCGACGCCGCACTCCTGCGCCAACGTCACTCCGGCCACGCTCGACATGCCGTTATCCACGGTGACGATCAGTGAGGGTTCGCGTGTGAGGGCAACGCGCGCGATTTCCGGCGTCAGCCCGTATCCGAATGCGAACCGGTTGGGAACCAGGTAGTCCACGTGCGTTGCGCCAAGCGCTTCGAGAAGCGATACGGCGAGCGCGGTGCCGGACGCGCCGTCCGCATCGAAATCGCCCAGCACGAGGATCGCCTCGTCACCCCGCACCGCGCGCGCGATACGGTCAGCCGCCACATCCAGGTCCGACAGGCCGTCGGGTGGCAACAGCCGCGACAGCGAGAGGTTCAGGTTGTCGATGGACTCGATACCGCGTCCCGCGAGCACCCGGGCAAAGAACCTGGGGTACCTCCTCAGGAGCTCGGGGGTTGGCTCCGGCGCCTCTCGGGGCTCGAGTTCGATCAGTCTGCTCCCATCGCGCCTGGCGGACGCGTTGCGCTATTCGCCGCTGGCGTTCAGGTCCGCCACGCGGATACGCCTCACCCTGCCTGTCACACCGGCCAGCTTCTCGATGTCCGCCACCGCCCGCTCGGCATCACGCTCGGCGACAACGTCGGTGAGGATGACGATGGGCACCCATTCTGCCCCCCGCTTGCCCCGAATCGCCTCGGGCTGCTGGATGACGCCTTCGATCGATATGCCATGCCGGCTCAATGTCTGCGCGACGTCTGCGAATACGCCGGGCTGGTCCTCGGCCGGGACGTTGAGGTAGTGCGCGCACCTGAGGTCGCCCAGGGGCGAAACCCCGGGGGCGTCTGTCGCGGGCGGCACCGAAATCCACCCGGCGGCACCACGCGCCAGTTCAATCAGGTCCGACACGACCGACGACGCGGTCGGGCCGGCACCGGCACCCGGTCCCACGTACAGCGTCGAACCGACTGCGTGACCTTTAACCTGCACCGCGTTCATGACACCGTCCACCTTGCCGATCAGTGCCGATTCGGACGTCAGGCATGGATGTACGCGTGCCTCGACACCGTTGGCGTTCAGCCGGGCGATGCCGAGGTGCTTGATCCGGTAGCCGAGTTCCCGCGCGTACGCGACATCCTCCGCGTCGACGTCCGAGATGCCTTCGACATAGACGCTCTCGAAGTCGAACGGGGTGCCGAATGCCAGGCCAGCCAGGATCGCGAGCTTGTGGGCCGCATCTATGCCTTCGACATCGAATGTTGGGTCCGCTTCCGCATAGCCGAGCCGTTGCGCTTCGCGAAGTGCGGCCGCGAAGTCCTGACCCTCGTCGGACATGGCAGTAAGCACGTAGTTGGACGTGCCGTTGATGATTCCGGCCAGCCACTCGATCCGGTTGGCCGCGAGACCCCGGGTCAACGCGCTGATGATGGGAATGCCCCCCGCGACCGCCGCCTCGATGCCCACGAAAACGCCCGCCTCACGGGCCGACCGCGTGAGTTCGTTGCCATGCACGGCTATGAGAGCCTTGTTCGCCGTTACGACGTGTTTCCCGGCGGCGACGGCCGCACTGAAGAGCGTCTTCGCGGCATCTTCGCCGCCTATTGCCTCCACCACCACGTCGACATCGTTTGCCGCGGGCAGCGTGGCCAGGTCAGTGGAAAACGCCGCCCCGCCAAGATCCACCTCGGGTCGGGGCGTACGGCTCGCCACCCGCGTCAGCTCAAGCTGCCGTCCCGCCGCCGCCGTCAGCGCCTCGGCTTCGCTTCGGAGCAAGCGCACGACTCCCCGGCCCACCGTACCGAGACCCGCCAGCCCTATTCTCAGTGGCGTCCCGACGCTTATTGCAATCCCAACCCTTGCGCCAATTGCGCCGCGGGAACGTAGCCCCCGATCAGTTCGCCGTCGGCCGTCACCATGGTAGGGGTACCTTCGACGCCCACGACCTTGCCCATTTCATAGTGCTCGGCAACGGGGTTCTGACACGAGTTCGAAGGTATCTTTCTTCCAAGCTTGAGATCCGTGATGGCGTCCCGCGGATCGTCCGCGCACCATGCCGAAACCAGCCGGTCGTATGTCTCGGACCCTATCCCCATTCGCGGAAATGCGAGATAGCGCACCTCGATGCCGTACGAATTCAGTTCGGGCACTTCCGCATGCAGCTTGCGGCAGAACCCGCAGTCGGGGTCCGTGAACACGTTCACCACCGCCCGGGTCTCTCCCGCGGGCGCGAAAACGATCATCTGATCCACCGGGACGTCGGCAAGCAAAGCCAGGCGTTTCTCCGCCCTGCGACCCTCGAAGGGATCGACCGGTCCCTGGTCTGTCAGGGCATACAGGATCCCCGCAATCGCATACGAGCCGTCCTCGGTGACATGGAGCATCAGGCCACCATCCAACTCGACCACGCGGAATCCGGGAATGGGGGATGCTTCGATCGCCGTGATGTTGACCTCCGGCAGCCGGCGCTGAAGCACATCGGCCAGATCGGCGCCGTCAGCGGGCATGCCCTGGGCCCGCACGGCTTCTCCTGCCTCGTCAGCGCCCGCAGCCAGGGCCACGGCCGCGAGGGCAACACATGCCACCGCTTTTCGAATCATGCCCATACTGCTTCGCCGTTAGCTGTCGGAACCCGGGATTTTTTTGAGTGCAATCGTCACCGATCGTGCGGCTTCATCCTCTCGGATGATGTGCCGAGTGTAACCGCTTGAGGCGATCCTGCGCGACATGCGTATAGATCTGCGTCGTCGAGAGATCCGCGTGGCCGAGCATCATCTGCACGGACCGCAGATCGGCGCCGTGGTTGATGAGGTGCGTCGCGAACGCGTGCCTGAGCGTGTGCGGCGAAATGTCGCTGACAATCCCGGCGCGCATTGCATACCGCTTTACCGCATGCCAGAAGGTCTGTCGGGTCATCGCGGTCCCGCGCCTGCTCGGAAACATCACATCGCTCGGCTTGCCGCGCAAAAGCGCGGGCCGCGCCTGGGCCAGGTAACGTGTCAACCAGCCCAGGGCAACCTCCCCCACCGGCGTCAGCCGCTCCTTGCCACCCTTTCCGACGACGCGCACAACCCCCTGACGGGTGTTGAGCGACGAGACATCGAGTCCAACCAGTTCCGATACGCGCAAACCCGCAGCGTAGAGCAGTTCAAGCATCGCGCGATCACGGAACTCGGTGGCGCACCCTTGCGGATCCTCGGTGTTCGGCGCAGCCAGCAGCGCCTCAACCTCGTCCTCCGAAAGGGACTTGGGTAGCGGCCTGCCGAGCAACGGTCGCGCAATGTCCAGGGTTGGATCGCGATCCAGGCGCCCCTCATCCACAGCATCACGATAATAGCCGCGAAGGCAGGACAGGAGCCTCGCCGTGGAACGGGCGGACAGGCCCTTCGCGTGGCGGGCCGCCAGGTAGGCCTCGATGTCGTGGTCGCGCGCGCCGTCGAGTTCGCGGTCCGCCTGTGCCGCCAACCACGTGCCGAAAGTGCGGAGATCCCGCCGATACGCAGCCAGGGTATTTGCGCTCAGTCCGCGGCGCAGCCAGATCCGGTCGATGTAGGCGTCAATGTCACTGCTGAGCCGCGAATCTGCAGCCGTGGCGCCACCGCTTGCCGACGCGTCAGCCTGCATGAAGTCGAAGGCATCGGCCGTGGGACACCCATTCGGAAGTGGACCGGCCCCGGTACGCGCCAGGGGGCTGCTGCTTGGAACGGCACGAAGTGCCAATCAAGGCGCAGGACCCGGGACGGGTGGGATGGGCGCAACAGTGGGCTTGGGCGGGGGTGAAACACGGCACCCATGGGGTGACGGATTTCATGGCGCTAATGGGTCGGTCTCCGCGGCGCGCCCGGGTCAGACCTTTTCCTTGATCCGCGCCGCGCGGCCGGACAGTTTCCGCAGGTAGTAGAGCTTTGCCCGGCGCACATCGCCCCGACGGGTGACGGCGATGCTGGCGATGATCGGGCTGTGCGTCTGAAACGATCGCTCGACGCCAACCCCGTGGGAGACCTTGCGCACCGTAAAGGATGAGTTGACACCGCGGTTGCGCTTCGCGATCACAACGCCCTCGAATACCTGCAACCGTTCCCGGGCCCCCTCGCGCACGCGCACGCGCACCGCGACGGTGTCGCCGGGACGAAACTCCGGCAGGTCGTCCCGAAGCTGCGCGTTCTCGAGTTCTTCGATGACTGTGTTGCGCCGCATGGAAATCTACTCCGCTCTTGCTTCCAGGCCCTTCTCTCGCTGGCCTTTCTCTCCCTGGCACTTCTCTCTCAGACCGTTGTCTGCCAAGTCTGTTTCCGCCAGGTGTTGCCTCAACAATTCCCGATCTTCGGCGCATAGCACCCGGTTCACCAACAGGTCCGGGCGACGACGCCAGGTTCGCGCCAGTGCCTGTGCCCGGCGCCATCTCGCAATCGCGGCATGGTCGCCACTCAGCAGTACCGAAGGGACTCGCTTCCCGCGATATTCGGGTGGTCGCGAATAGTGCGGATAGTCTAACAGGTTGTCGGCAAAGGACTCGCTTATCTTCGACGCCGGATTGCCGAGCGTCCCGGGCAACAGGCGCGCCAGGACATCGAGAACGGTCATGACCGCGAGTTCGCCCCCGGTCATGACGAAATCGCCCAGGGAAAGTTCGAGATCGACCTCGCGTTCGACGAACCGCTCGTCGACGCCTTCGTACCGGCCCGCCACGAAAAGCAGATTGTCCAGGCCGACAAGTTCTTCCGCCATCGCCTGGTCGAAACGGCGGCCCTGAGGCGACATGTAGATTGTCGTCAGCGGCCCCGGAGCCGATGTTTTCGCCGCCGCGACGGCATCGCTGAGCGGTGCCACCGTCATCACCATGCCCGGTCCCCCGCCATAGGAATGGTCATCGACCGAACGCCGACGGTCCGAGGCGTAGTCGCGAGGATTGATGACGTCGAGCGCCAGCCTGCCGTCGGCGATCGCTCGTGCCACCACCCCTTCGCCGGTCAGGGCGCGGAACATGTCCGGAAAAATGGTGACGACGGAAGCCCGCATGGCGCTACGAGGTTGCGCCGTAGAACGGCACATCAGTGCCGATCAAGGCGCAGGGCCGCAGGTGGGCCTGGGCGGGGGTGAAAGACGGCACGCCCGAAGGGCTGACGGATTTCATGGCGTTAGCCCGGTTCTTCCCAATCCACGACTATCACGGACCGATCGAGGTCGACATCCATGACGACGGAAGCGATGAAGGGGATCAGTCTCTCGCTCGAGCCATCGCTGACTACCAGCGCGTCGTTGGCGCCCGTGGCCATGAGATTCTCCACCCGGCCAAAATCCTCGCCCCCGACCGTGACCACGCCGAGCCCGATCAGGTCCCGCCAGTAGTATTCGTCGGTTTCTGGTTCCGGGAGCGCGGACTCGGGCACGCCGATAAGGACGCCCCGCAAGGCCGTGGCGGCTTCGCGATCGTGAATGCCATCCACGCGGCAAAGAAAACCGTTGTCATGCCTTCGCGCGCCGTCGGGGCAGACCGTCACTTCGCGCCAGGCACCGCCGGACAGCAGGGACCACGGCGCGTATTCCAGGAGATTCTCTGCGGGACGCGTGAACGATACGACGCGCAGCACGCCGCCGATCCCATGGGGACCGGTCACCCTGCCCACCACGACCATCCCGTCGTCGGGCAACTGTTCCGTCGCCGGAATCGACATCGCGCCAGCCTCGTCCGCAGAGGTTGGGTTATTCGGATACTGCGGCTTCGCGGCGGGCGGCCCCGATGAGCTGCCTGGCCCGTTCGGATGGCTGGGCACCTACCGACAACCAATAATCGATCCGGTCCAGGTCGATTCGCACCCGCTCCTCGTCGCCTTTAGCCAGCGGATTGAAGAAGCCCACCCGCTCGATGAACCGCCCGTCGCGCTTTGCCGCCTTGTCGGCGACGGTCAGGTGGTAGAAGGGCCTCTTCTTCGCGCCTTGTCTCGCCAATCGAATCGTGACCATTCGGATCGGCTCCCTAACAAAAGGCGCGCATGTTACAGCAAGCGGCTACCCTTGGCACGACGCATGCCGCCTCAACGCCGAAACCGGGGCCGCTGCGCTACCTGGCCCTGCGCCTGGAGATTCCGCAGCATCCGGTCCATGCCGCCCCTGCGGGTTGCCTTGCGCATGAACTTCTGCATCTGCTTGTGTTGCTTCAGGAGCCGATTGACGTCCTGCATACGCGTACCGCTCCCAGCCGATATCCTGCGCTTGCGCGAACCGTCAATCGTGTCGGGAAAGCGTCGCTCGCGCGGCGTCATGGAGTTGATCACGGCTTCCATTCGCCGGAAGTCGGTGTCGTCGAGACCGGTACGGGGCATCTGGCCCGCACCCGGGAGTCTTTCCAGCATGCTGCCGACACCTCCCATGCGCGCCATCTGCTGCAGCTGATCGCGAAAATCCTCCAGGTCGAACCTGCGGCCGCCCGCGGCCTTCCTGGCAAGCCGCTGCGCCTTCTGCCTGTCAACCTTGCGCTCGACTTCCTCGATCAGGCCAAGGACATCGCCCATGCCCAGTATCCGCGACGCCATGCGGTCCGGATGGAACGCCTCCAGCCCATCCGTCTTCTCGCCGACCCCGATGAACTTGATCGGTTTGCCGGTAATCGCGCGCACCGACAGGGCCGCCCCGCCCCGGGCATCGCCGTCCGCCTTGGCGAGGACCACGCCGGTCAGCGGCAGTGCCTCGTCGAAAGCCCTCGCCGCGTTCGCAGCGTCCTGTCCGGTCATGGCATCGACGACGAACAGGGTCTCCACCGGCCGGAGCACTCCATGCAACGCCCTGATCTCCGCCATCATCCCGTCATCGATGGCAAGCCGGCCCGCGGTATCGACGATCAGTACATCGTCGAATTGCCTCTTCGCATCGGTGAGGGCCGCCTCGGCGATCGCGGCCGGCTGCTGACCCACGGTGCTTGGGATGTATCGTGCGTGGACTTCCGCGCTGAGCGTTCGCAGTTGCTCGATCGCGGCGGGCCGATAGATGTCGGCGCTCACCAGGGCCACCTTCTTCTTCTCCCGTTCGATGAGCAGGCGCGCAAGCTTCGCGGCCGTCGTGGTCTTGCCGGCGCCCTGCAGGCCCGCCATCAACACCACCGCCGGCGGTGCCGCGGCGAGATTCAATGCGTCGTTCCGCTCGCCCATCAGCCTGACGAGTTCTTCGTGAACCACCCGGACGAACGCCTCGCCCGGGTTGATCCCCGCCGACACGGACTGACCGATGGCCTTGCGCCGCACCTCTTCCGTGAACGACCGGACCACCTCCAGCGCCACGTCCGCATCCAGCAGCGCCAGGCGCACTTCGCGCAACGTCTCCTGAATGTTGCTTTCCGAGAGATACGCCTTCCCCGAAAGGCTTCGGAGAGCCGCTGTCAGGCGCTGACTCAAGCTATCGAACATTGGCGTCTCCCGTCTTCGCCAGAAATCGTCGGCGGGCGGAAATTATAGAACGACCACGCTGGCGCAAGGTGCCGGCAATGTGCCAAACTCGGGCATCAACATCTCGCAATCGAGGGCGGCCCGCCCGCCAATCGGCCGATGAACCCGGTCTATCCCGGTGCTCTTGCGATACTGTTCTACGTCGCCGGATGCCATTTGCAGTTCCGCGCACTTTCCGCGCGCGACCCGGAGCCATCGAAGCGGCTGTTCGCCATTTCCCTGCCCGCTGTCGTGCTGCACGGGCTCTGCCTCGCGCTGGTGATTTACTCGGAGACCGGCATCGACCTGTCCCTGTTCACGATCGCATCGCTCATCGCATTCGCGGCGACCCTGACGATACTCGCCACCGCCCTGGCACAGCCGCAGGGCAGGTTGGAAAACCTGTACCTGCTCGTCTTTCCACTCTCGATCATCGCTATCGCCGGGTCCCTCGCATTCGGCGGAACCAAGGTGCGCCAGGTCCTGGAGGGTGGGTTGCTGGCGCACCTGCTGGTTTCCATCTTCGCATACACACTGCTCACGGTTGCCGCGTTCCAGGCAATCCTCCTGTGGGTACAGGAGAGGCACATCCGGCACAAGGAGCCGATCGGCGTAATTCGCATCCTGCCGCCGCTCGAAACCCTGGAAGTCTCCCTGTTTCAACTCCTCATGGCGGGCTTCGCGCTGCTGACCGTCTCGATCGCGATCGGGTTCGTGTTTCTGGACAACGTGCTGGCGCGGGACGTCGTCTACCACACGGTGCTCGCAACCGTGTCCTGGTGCGTCTACGGGGGTCTGCTCATCGGCCACCGGGTCTTCGGCTGGCGCGGCACGATGGCGGCGCGCTGGACGCTATCGGCCTTCGGGTTGCTGGTGATCGGCTACTTCGGCAGCCGATTCGTGCTGGAGTTCGTGCTGGGCACCCGGTAATCGAGCTACTGCCTGATCTTCCAGCGCCGGTTCACGGCGGAGACGATCGCTGACAACGAAGCTGTGATCGTGTTTCGGCTCATGCCGATGCCGTAGCATTGTTCCTCGCCGTTATCGATGGCCAGGAGGCAGAGCGCCGCCGCATCCTTGCCCGTCGACAGGGCAATCTCGCGATAGTCGATGATGTTGAGCGGCTCGTTCAGCGTGTCGACCATGCCGTTGACGAACGCCTCGATGGGACCGCTGCCCTGACCGGCGATGCACACGGCGTTCTCCGACACCTCCACCATCGCCTCGCAACGCTGCGCGCCGTCGTCCCCCTGGGTGAGGTCGTAGTCGATCAGCCTGTAGGGCCCGTCCTCGCACAGGTACTCGTCGATCAACGCCTGGAAGATCTCATGCGCGCGCACTTCGCGGCCGAGGCGCTCGGTCATGCCCTGCACCTGGCGGGAGAACTCCACCAGCATTTCACGCGGCAGCGGAACACCGTAGTGCTCTTCCAGGACGAAGCCGACGCCGCCCTTGCCGGACTGGCTGTTGACGCGCACGGTCTCCTTGTACGACGAGCCGACGTCCGCCGGATTGATGGGCAGGTACGGCACTTCCCAGGTGTCGTCGCCGACTTCCGCCATGCCCTTTCGGATCGCATCCTGGTGCGATCCCGAGAACGCCGTGAATACGAGGTCCCCCGCGTAGGGATGGCGTTCGTGCACGGGCAACTTGTTGATGGTTTCCACCGTTTCCCGAATGCGCGGCATGTCCCGGAAATCGAGCTCCGGGTCGACGCCCTGGGAGAACAGGTTCATGGCCACCGTAACGATGTCGCAGTTGCCGGTCCGCTCTCCGTTGCCGAACAGCGTCCCTTCCACGCGCTCTGCGCCCGCCATGAGCGCGAGCTCCGTCGCCGCCACGCCGGTTCCGCGGTCGTTGTGCGTGTGCAGGCTGACTACGACCCTGTCCCGCCCAGGGAAGTTGCGGCAGAACCACTCGATCTGGTCCGCGTACACGTTCGGCGTCGCCATTTCGACGGTGGAGGGAAGGTTGACGATGATCCTGTCTTCCTCCGTCGCACCCCAGGTCTCGGCGACGGCCCCGCAGATCTCGACGGCGAAGTCGAGCTCCGTTCCGGTGAAGCTCTCGGGAGAGTACTCGTACGTGATGTTGGCGCCCGACAGTGCGGACAGACCTTCCCGGACAAGCCTGGTCCCGTCCACCGCGAGCTTGACGATGCCCTCCCTTCCCAGGCGGAACACCACCCGCCGTTGCAGGGTGGACGTTGAGTTGTACAAGTGAAAGATGACGTTTCTGGCGCCGTCCAGCGCTTCAACGGTGCGCTCGATGAGTTCCGGCCGGGCCTGGCACAACACCTGGATCGCCACGTGATCCGGGATGCGGTCCTCGTCGATGATGCGGCGGATGAAGTCGAAATCCGGTTGCGACGCCGCGGGAAACCCCACCTCGATCTCCGAGAATCCGACAGCCAGCAGCAGTTCCCACATGCGGATCTTCTCGTCGACGTTCATCGGATCGATGAGCGCCTGGTTGCCATCTCGCAGATCGACGCTGCACCAGCGTGGCGCGTGCGTCAGCGTCGCCGCAGGCCAGGTGCGATCCGGCAGTGCAATGGGTGAGAAGGCGCGGTATTTCTGGAACGGCATGGCGCCGACCCGCGCTCCAGCATGGCCAACAGCGAACTCTTGATCTGGTTGCATGGCGAATTTCTCCCGAATTCGTCCCGATTCGTTGGTGGTGGCGATGGGCCAAAGGCCCGGATTTTGAGATAGAAGCCGGCCTAAGCCGGCAGGAGAAGTGCCAGCCGCAACGCGATCCGGGAAAGAACTGTAGTGCGTCGGGCCATAGCGCCGCACTATAGACCTGTTTCCACGCTTGTCAACGCAGTGGCCGAAGGGTCCCCGAAGGGTCGGATCGGGAAGAGGTTTGCCTTATCCCACGTTGCACTGCACCGAGGCGGCTGCAGTTCTCGCCTTGCTGCGTGCCTCGTCGATGGACCCGCCCAACGCGAGGGCGACGCCCATGCGCCGCTCGCCCCGTACTTCAGGCTTGCCGAACAGGCGCACCTCCGTTGCGGGCGCCGCGAGGGCCGCGTCCAGGCCCGAGTACGTAACCTCGTCGGAGTCGCCATGCGCGATGATCACCGCGGAAGCCGCCGGTCCGCGCTGCACGATCTCCGGCACCGGCAAACCCAGTATCGCCCGGGCATGCAGCGCGAACTGGGACTTGTCCTGGCTGATCATCGTCACCATGCCGGTGTCGTGCGGCCTCGGGCTCACCTCCGAAAAAATCACCTCGTCTCCCTTGATGAAGAACTCGACGCCGAAGATGCCACGGCCGCCCAATTGGCGGGTGACCAGCGCCGCTATCCGCTGTGCCTCGGCGCGGGCCGCTTCGGTCATGGGCTGGGGCTGCCAGGATTCCCGGTAATCGCCACCCTCCTGCCGATGCCCGATGGGCTCGCAGAACGACACCTGGCCGTCGCCGTGGCGCACGGTCAGCAGGGTGATCTCGTAGTCGAAGTCGACGAAGCCCTCGACAATGACCCGGTCCGCGGCGCCCCTGGCCCCGCTATGCGCCAGCCGCCACGACCGTTCCGCGTCTTCCCGGACCGCCACCGTGGACTGTCCCTTGCCCGACGAACTCATGACCGGCTTCACGATGCAGGGCACCCCGATGTCGTCGACGGCGGCGAAGTACTCCTCCTCCGTCTCGGCGAATCGATAGGCGGAAGTCGCGACGCCGAGCTCCTCCGCCGCGAGCCGGCGGATGCCTTCGCGATTCATGGTCAGGCGCGCCGCCCGGGCGGTTGGCACGATGTGGTGCCCCTCGCGTTCCAGTTCGACGAGCGTAGGCGTGGCGATCGCCTCGATTTCCGGAACCACCAGCCGCGGACGTTCCGCCTCGATTACCGCGCGCAGCGCGTCGCCATCCAGCATGTCGATCGCATGAGCCCGATGCGCGACCTGCATCGCCGGCGCGCCGGCATACCTGTCGACGGCAACGACTTCCACGCCAAACCGTTGCAGCGCGATGACGACCTCCTTGCCGAGTTCACCCGACCCAAGCAGCATCACGCGCGTCGATGACCCCGACAGGGGCGTGCCGATTTCGATCATTCTCGATTCGCTTCCTCTTGCTTCTGCATCTGTTTCTTGTATGCCTTGAAATTATTTACATAAAGATTTGAAAAATAGTTTATTTCTTCTACTTCTTCTTCCGTCAGATCACGCACGACCCGGCCGGGAGACCCCAGTACCAGGCTGCCGTCCGGGATGGTCTTTCCCTCGGTGACCAGGGCATTGGAACCAATAAGGCAGTTCTCGCCTATCCTCGCGCCGTTCATCACGACAGCATGGATGCCGATGAGGGAGTTGTCGCCAACGGTACAACCATGCACGACGGCGTGGTGGCCCACCGTGACCCCTTCCCCGATCGTAACGGGATACGTATCGTCCATGTGCACGACGGCACAATCCTGGATATTGGAGTTGGCGCCGATCGTCACCGTGTCGTAATCGCCGCGCACCACCGCACCGAACCACACGCTCACGTTGTGGTTGAGGACCACGGACCCGATGACGGCGGCTGATTCGGCTACGAAATAGTCGCCGCGCGTCACCACGCGCCGCTCGCCCAAGGCATAGATCACGCGATTTCGCCTTCCCCGGCGGACCTTCCCCCTTTGGGGACATTGTCTCGAAGGCGCACGCGCAAATCCATTGGATTCCGCCGAACGAATGAACCGGGGGAGGCAAGTCGGGGCGGGGCTATAATCCGCTCCGTGAACTACTGCAGCAGTTGCGGGGCACCGGTATCCCAGCAAATCCCCCCGGGCGACGATCGCGAACGATTCGTGTGCTCCGCCTGCAACACGATTCACTACCAGAATCCCAAGATCGTGACGTGTTGCGTGCCGGTGTTTGAAGACCGCGTGCTGCTGTGTCGCCGCGCCATCGAACCGCGCCGCGGGCTCTGGACCCTGCCGGGAGGGTTCCTCGAGACCGGCGAGACGGTGTTCGAAGGCGCAGCCCGGGAAACGTGGGAGGAAGCGCGGGCACGTGTCGACGGTCACTCGCTGTACACCATCTTCAACCTCCCGCACATCTCGCAGGTGTACATGTTCTTCCGCGCTGCCCTGATCGGCGGCCGCTACGGCGTAGGCGAGGAGACCCTGGAATCGAACCTGTTCGGGGAACCGGACATTCCCTGGAACGAACTCGCGTTCCCGGTCATCTCGAAGACGCTGGAACATTACTTTCGTGATCGAAGGACCGGCGAGTTTCCCGTCCGGGTCGAGGACATCGACATTCGGGACGCCCTGGGCAAGGCACCAGGCCGCCGGGCCGGACAATAGACGACGCGTTGCGCGACGCGCTCGCACGGGTCGCCCGCGCCTTCGATGTCGTCGCATCCGAGCGTATCGGCCGCTACGGCTCGGGCAACATCAACGACAGCTATCGCCTTATTGCGCGAGACGGCGGCGACTACCTGCTGCAGCGGATCAACCGGACGGTCTTCGCACATCCCGAGCGCATCGCCCGCAATCTCGAGCGCCTGTACGCGTCGCAGCCCCGCCGGTTGCCCGAAATACTCCGGACAAGGGACGGCCCCCTGTTGCATCGGGATGACGATGGCGAATTCTGGCGCCTGTACCGTTTCGTTTCCGGGAGCCGCCACATGGATACCGCGGCGACGCCGGAACTCGCGCACGAAGCGGGTCGCGCATTCGGCGCGTTCCTGCACGAAACCCGCGGTTTCGAGACCGACGAGTTCGAAGAGACCGTGCCGGGTTTCCTCGACCTTTCAGCCCGCCTGCGCCGGTTTGACCGCGCACTCGCCGCCGAAGCGCGTGGCCGCGCGGCACATGCAGGCGATGCATGCGCCGAGGTCGAACGCCTGTCCCATCTCGCGGCGATCGAGTTTCCGCGCGACCGCATCGCGCACAACGATTGCAAGATCAGCAACGTGCTGTTTCACGCCACCACCTCCCGCGCACTCTGCGTGGTCGACCTGGATACCGTCATGCCAGGCGCTGCCGGGCTCGACTTCGGCGACCTTGTCCGCTCCGCCGCGGCGCGGACCGACGAGAACGAAACCGATGCGTCGCGCATCGGCCTGGACCCGGACCGGGTCGAGGCAATCGCCGCGGGATACTGCGCGGCGGTGGACCTGACGCCCGCCGAAACGGATACCCTGGTCGACGGCATCCTCCAGGTCACGTACATGCTCGCCGTGCGGTTCCTGACGGACTACCTGGATGGCGACCGGTACTTTCGCACCGCCTACCCCGGGCACAACCTCGACCGGGCGCGCAACCAGCTGGCGTTGCTGCGCGACATGGAAGGCAAGCGGCTCGCACTCGGGAGGATTGTCAGGACCGCAAGTGCCGGCCGGCACCGCTGAACGGCACTCCAGCACGGCGGGTGTCGCCGCCTTGTCGCGTGCAACCGGCACCGGTACTCTCGTTGCTTCACGCCAAGTTACGGACGCTCGCGATGAAATACCTCCACACCATGGTTCGGGTGAATGACCTGGACGCATCCATCGACTTCTATACCAAGCTGGGCTTACAGGAACTTCGGCGCCACGACAATGAAGGGGGACGTTACACGCTTGTCTTCATGGCGGCGCCGGGAGACGAGGACGCGCAGATCGAACTCACCCACAACTGGGACCCGGAAACCCTGGGCGGCGGGCGCAACTTTGGCCATCTCGCTTACCGGGTGGACGACATCTACGCGCTGTGCCAGTCGTTGATGGACGCAGGCATCACGATCAATCGTCCACCCCGGGACGGACACATGGCGTTTGTCCGCTCGCCCGACAACATCTCGGTGGAACTGTTGCAGAAAGGCGGTTCGCTGCCGCCCGCCGAACCGTGGGCCAGCATGCCGAATACCGGCGAGTGGTGAGACCGCGCCCGCCGCTGAACGTGGCGAAAGCGTAGAATGCAGGAATCAGTCCCGGGAGGAGATCAAGTCATGGCAGAACCCGCAATCAGGACCGAAGAACCCACCACCAGGCCCCCGACCACCCTCGACCGGTCGTGGAACGAAATCTGCGAGCTTGGCCTGCAGCAGAACGTCGCCGAACTCGACGCCTACGGTTACACCATCGTCCCGCCCGAGATCGCGAACCCGAACAACCTCGCGGAGCGAATACTTGAGAAATGTCTCGATATCGCCGAGCGGCGCAACGGCGAGCGTCCCGATCTCGAACACGGCTCGACGCACGTCAACCTCGAGGGGACGGAAGTGGGGATGCGCTACGTGGGACACACCTATCATCCTCACGGACCGCTGGGCGACGTGTTCCATTCGCTGCTGCTAGAGGACGAAGTGTTCCAGGAGGCGCTGATGAACCCGGTGCGCCTCGCACTGGTCACGCACCTGCTCGGCTACAACGCCGTCATGTCGAGCATGGGTTGTTGGATGAAAGGCCACGGCAGCACCACGCTGGCGCTGCACGCGGACAACTCGCTGCCGTCACCGCTGCCGCCGCATGCCATCGGCTGCCAGACCACGTACTGGCTGACCGACTACACGCGGGAGAACGGCTCGACAGCGGTCGTGCCGGGCAGCCACAAGTGGTGCCGGCAGCCCCACGGCGAAGAGAAAATCGTCCCGGAGAAGCCTGGCGATCGCGGCAACCAGCAGGCGATCCCGCTCGAGGGCAAGGCCGGCTCACTGCTGGTCCACCACAGCAACCTCTGGCACGGCGCCTACAACCGCACCGCGCCCGGAGTGCGCGTCAGCCTGACGAACTACATGCTGCGGCACTTCATGCGCACCACCGAGAACTACATCGACAAGGTTCCGCAGGAGGTGCTCGACCGGCATCCGCCACGGTTCGCGATCCTGACCCAGCAGGGCGTCAAGGTGGGAGGCTCGAACCCGGAGGAGACGAAGCACAGGGTGGAGACCGCCGAGAAGTATCTCGCCGCCTACGCGAAGGAGATCGGCGAGGGTTACCGGCCCGTGGAACAGTGAGCGAGGGACGTCGCTGACACTGACCAGACGGAGATCGCCCGCGATCTCCACCCTGCCGTGCCCGCTGATTAGCGATGTACGCCCTTTTCCCAGTGCCGGACCAGGGGCGCCAGGTCATCCCAGAACGCTTCGGGAATCTCCACTGATCCCGCTTGCGCATTCGCCGCGGCTTCATCCGGCGTCCGACCGCCCGGAATTGCGCAGGCAACCTGCGGATGGCGGGTGCACCACTGTAGTGACGCCGCCAGGAGGGGGATTCCATACTGGTTGCACAGATTTTCGATCTTGCCGACCTGGGCAAGGCACTCCGGACTGAAATTCCGTCGGCCCTCCGCAGACGCCTGTGAGGGCCCCGTGGCGAGAAGTCCGATCTCGAGCGGCGTGGCGCAGGAGATGCCAATGTTGTACGTCTCAGCCGCGGGCAGGATCTCTTCCGCAGCCGTCTGGTTGAGCAGGCTCCAGGCATCCGGAACCACTGCCGCGTCGAATTCCCCGGTCACGATGAAGGGCGTATTGATCTCCGGGTCGTTGCAGGCGATGCCGACCCAGCGGACCAGCCCCTCGTTCTGTAGCTTGCGGACGGCGCCCAGCGCGCCATCGTCGCTCATGACCTCTTCCACGGGGTAACCGCCCGCGTCGTGGATGTAGACGATCTCGAACTTTTCGATGCCGAGACGTTCCTGGCTGCCTTCAAAGGCCTGCAGGATGCCGTCGTATGAATGGTCCCGTCCTTCTCCGAGATAGCCGACCTTGGTAACGACCATGCACTCGGCCGCAAGGTCCGGCCGCCGCTTGAGCGCTTCGCCCACGATCTTCTCGGATCCACCCCGCGAATAGACGTAGGCGGTGTCGACGAGTGTGCAGCCTCCCTCCATGGCGGCAATGATCGTCTCTACGCCAAGCTCGAAATCCATGTCCGGCGTGCTGATGCCGGAATTCGCCGGCTTTCCGGAGTACATGGCCCCAAGCCCGACAATGGAAACCTCGAGGCCTGTCCGTCCCAGCGTCTTGGTTCTCATGATTGCTTCCCCTTCCTGTTCTATATCCAGAATAGCCTATGGCACTTCGGGCGGCGTTCTGCCCGTTATTTCTCCGGGCGCACGTCGTAGCCCGCGTCCCGAAGCGACCCGACGACCGCTTCCACCTGTTCCTCGCCCCGCATCTGCAGCACCAGCTCGACGACCGTGGCGCGTACCGTGGAGACGCCGAACGCACGCTGGTGAACGATGTCCACGATGTTGCTGTCCAGTTCACCCAGGCGCCGCGTGAGTTCGCCGAGCGCGCCCGGTTGATCGGGTATCTCAACCGCGATCCTGACCAGGCGGCGCGCACGAACCAGGCTCCGCTGAACCACGGATGACAGCATCATCATGTCGATATTGCCACCCGTGAGCACCGCCACCGTCTTCCCGGCTGCGAGCGTGGGGTCCGCGATGACAGCGGCAAGCGCGGCTGCGCCGGCGCCTTCGGTAACGGTTTTCTCTATTTCGAGCAACTGAAATATCGCGCGTTCGATGTCGCGCTCGGAAACTGTCACCATGCGGTCCACCGTCTGGCGGATGATACGCATGGTGTTGTCGCCAGGAGTACCGACGGCAATGCCTTCCGCGACGGTGCCCGGCAGCGCCGGACCCGGGTCGCGGCCGTCGAAGGCGGCCACCGCGGCGCTGAAGCGTTCCGCCTGGACGCCGATGATCGTGACCTCCGGCCGGAGCGCGCGCATGGCCGTCGCCGTACCCGCGAGCAGGCCGCCGCCGCCCACCGGCACGATCACCGTATCGACATCGGGCGCCTGCTCGACCACTTCGATGCCGAGCGTACCCTGGCCGGCTATCACCGCTTCGTCCTCGAACGGATGTACCAGGATGCGCCCCAACTCCCGGGCCAGGCGATGGGTATATTCGAGCGTCTCGTCGAAGCGGTCGCCGTGCAGAAACACGTCGGCGCCGAATACCCGGGTCTGCTCCACCTTGGCATTCGGCGTGTGGCGCGGCATCACGATCGTGACCTGGATGCCCAACCTGCTGCCGTGATATGCGAGCGCCTGCGCATGGTTGCCCGCGGACATCGCGATGACGCCCTGGCGGCGCTCGTCCTCGTCGAGGAGCAGAAGTTTGTTGAGCGCTCCGCGTTCCTTGAACGACGCCGTGAACTGCAGGTTCTCGAACTTGAGATGGAGGTTCGCTCCGAGGCGCCTCGACAGGGTTTCCGACCGTGTCAGGGGCGTGCGGGCGATAGCGCTACCCAGGCGGGCTTTCGCCGCCTCGATGTCATCGAACGTGACGGTCATGCTCAGCGATCCGTTCCACTCTCGCGACATTGTACCGGCGCAACGACGCGGCCACGGTCCAATGCCCGCCGCAATGGAAGGATTCTGACGCTATCCGGGAATCAGTGCCTGCCGCGTCTCGGCCGCGTCCACTATGTCGCTCCAATCCCAGAGCTGCGGGATGGTCTCGATGTCGGCCCAGAGCCTCGCCTGATCCGCGTAGTGCGGGCTGCCCGGATGCCCAGACGCACCGAGGGGAACGATCCATCGCGAATTGCGCCAGTCGGACGGATCGTGGATGTAGCGGTTGACCGACATCAGGGTGGCCACGCAACGGTCCTCCATCGAATAGGCGCCCGCCAGCGGAGTGTCGCCATCGCCGTGCAATTCCATCTGCGGCGGATCGAGATATCCCGCGCACTCCGGGAAGATTCGGGACAACGGATGGCGGGGGCCGGTATGGTGGACATCGCCCCACCTCCATCTGCGCATATCGTCGCCCAACCGCTCGCGAAGTTCACCGACGGCCTGCACCACGGCGGTTTCAATGCACTCCGCCCACGTCTGTCCGACTTCGAGGCACGAGTCGTCATCCTCCGCCATGGCCGCGACGGCGCGCGCGTAAAGCGCTGCCGTGTGCGTTGCAGGGCCCCGGCCGATACCGCCCGGCGCACCGAGCGCCGTATCCGCCAGCGGGCCGAGCGCGGCCTTCACGACCTCCCGGAATAGGTGAGCGCGCGTCACGCCGTAGATTGCAGCGGCCGGCGAAGAGCGGTCCATGCGGCAGTCCCAATCCACGAGAATCTCGCGCGCCATTCGAGCGTCCGCGTGCGCTGGATTCAACGCGGCAATGCGGTTCACGAACGTCTTTGCCGGGATCGACTCCCGATCTGCATGGATGGACGCCATGTCTTTCGGCGTCGCCGCGCCAGCGGGTATCGCAGCCAGCCGTGCGCTGACCCGCCGCGCCCGCCAATCCGGGGCGAACAACGTATTGATGTAATGAGGATAGTCGGCCGTGGTCGGGGCGTTGTTGCAGGTGACGACAAAGCCGGCTTCGGGGTTGCGGGCGTTCGGCATTTCCTCGAACGGAATCCGGCCCCTCCATTCGTGGTCGCCGGTCCAGCCAGGCACCGGAATCCATGCGTTGGCCATGGAACGAACGGGGATCCGGCCCCGGTACCGATACCCGAACTCGCCCCGGACATCGGCGTAGACGAAATTGTTGACCGGCTCGGTCCAAACCTTGAGCGCCTCCTCCGTTTCGTCCGCCGACCGGGCGAGAAGCAGGTCATGCAGCGCGTTGGCCCAGGACGTTCCGCTGTTCGTGCCGGGATGACTGAACGCAATGCCATATCCCGCCTTCGGATTCCCCGCGACGATGGGACCATGCCGGGTCCGGACAACCGTCAGCGTCTCAGGCCTGCCGCCGCGAACGGCGAGTCTTTCCCTGCGAACCTCGGCAGGCAGCCAGGTCGTGAGCCAGGCATATTCGAGCCGTCCGTTTTCCCTCCGGAAGCGTTCGATGTAGAGGTCCTGATAGTCAGCCATGCCGTGGGTCATGCCCCAGGCGACATGCTCGTTGTGACTGAAATGCGGCATCCCCGGCACACCCGGAAGGGCGTAACCGCTGCAGCGGAAGGCGGGACAGGCAATGTGGGTCTGGTAATAGACGTTGGGCGTATCCAGCGCGCGATGGGAGTCGCCGGCAACCAGTGGCAGGCCGGACGCGGTGCGCTTGCCAGAGATGGCCCAGGCATTGCTGCCGCCGCCGGTTTCGCCCACCCAGTCAAGTTCAGCCGCCGCGAGAACATCGAGACTGTCCAATGCGCTGTCTCCATAGGTTTCCCCTGGCGGGATGGACACGAGACTGTCGTCCGGGTACCCGCGAAACAACCGGGCTGCCCGCTCGGCTCCCAGGGCGCGTGCCAGCCGCGCCCGCCAGAGCTTTATCTCAAAGGTCCCCATCAGCATGTTTCGGACCTTGTAGACGGCAAGGCAGTGCCACGGCTGCCATGCTTGTGGCTCTTCGCCCAGGAGCAGGTACTCCACGGGAAGCGGCCCCGTGGTCTCGATGAACGCGTTGACACCGGCCGAGTAGGCATCGAGCATGTCCCTGGCAGCTTCGCTCGACAGGGCGATGTCGGCCTTCGCGGCACGTTCGATATCGAACGTACGCATCAACCGATCCTCCGCGATACCGTACCCGCCCGCGAACTCCGACCAGCGGCCGAGCGCTCGGTGACGGTCATAATCCATGTGCCAGAGTCGGTCCTGTGCGGTGACGAAGCCCTGAGCGAAGAAAGCATCCCGCTTCGTCCGGGCGCGGATGTGAGGGATTCCCCAGCGGTCGCGAACCACATCCACGCGTTGGTCCAGTCCGCCGCAACGAACCGTCGAGGTCAGGTCGGGCAGGGCCGCCTCGAGGGTCGACTGGTCGATGTTCATGCCAACCCCCTTGCAATACGCGGCCGGCGGCGGGGAAATCCCGCACTTCACTTACGCATCAGCGGTCAGGGAAGCTCCCCGGCTGATATGGGGCAATTTCTAGCACCCCCGCCGCAGAAAGGCACGTAAGTGCCGACCAAAGTTCGGGGGCATCGGCGGGTTCTGCGCGGGGGCAAGACGCGGCGCGCCTCGGCTCCGACGGACTCTATGGCACTCGGTCGCACGCGATCTTCAGCGTATTCCCAACTCGTACGGCGTCGATGTCTTACGGCATGCCGAAAGCGAAAACGGCATGATCAGAGCCCTCAGCCGGGGAATGCTCCCCGACCGCTGACGCGTATGGAAGTGCCGGCGTTGCCCCCGTCGGCGGAAGCGTACTTCCATGGAAGCCCTCAGCCGGGGAATGCTCCCCAACCGCTGACGCGTATGGAAGTGCCGGCGTTGCCCCCGTCGGCGGAGGCGTACTTCCATGCAAGGCGGCAGGGCTACAGGCGGGCGAACTGCTACACTTCGGAAGACGAACGGCAAGATGAATACGACGGTGATCGACACGCTGAGATTCGCGGACCGGCTGAAGGCGGCGGGCTTCGAGGCTCCGCATGCCGAGGGTCTGGCGCGTGCGCTTGGCGGCGAGTTGGCCGAGCGAATCGTCACCAAAAACGATCTCGACGAGGCCTTGCGTCCGATCTACGCCAGGTTCGACGCCATCGACGCCAGGTTCGACGCCATGGCTGGCAACTCCGATGCCAGGTTCGACGCCATCGACGCCAGGTTCGACGCCATGGCTGGCAATTCCGACGCCAGGTTCGATGCCATCGACGCGAGGATCGATGCCATGGCTCGCAGCACCGGCGCCAAGTTCGATGCCATCGACGCGAGGATCGATGCCATGGCTCGCAGCACCGACGCCAGGTTCGATGCCATCGACGCCAGGGTCGATGCCATGGCTCGCAGCACCGACGCCAGGTTTGACGCCATGGCTGAAAGTTCCGACGCCAGGTTCGATGCCCTGGATGAGAAAATCGACTCCGTACACCGGGAACTCTCCGGGAAATTCAACATCCTGGTCGGCGTGATGGCGCTGGGGTTCACGCTGCTCACCGGCCTCGGCGGATACAACGCCATGTACCCCCACTACGCGAAGTCGGTCAGGGCGGTCCCAGAGGTCCAGGAACAGGCGGCAGAAACGCGCGGCGCAGCAACTTCACCACCACTCACCGGGGACTGACCGGACTCTCGCCCCGGTTCGCTGGCGCAAATACCGGCCGGGCGGGCATTGGGTCCTCTCTGACTGCACGTTCCCGCGTGATATGTTCTTCGTGTCGCGGCGAGGCGGGCGAATGGCAAAGGACATCAAGACAGCGGTGCGGGAAATCTGTTTTTCGCTTCCCGAAGTCGAGGAACGCAGCGGCCACGGTATGCCCGACTACAAGGTCCGCGGCAAATCCTTTGCAACGCTCGCGGTCAATCATCACGGCGACGGCCGCATCGCGCTATGGATCCATGCACCGCCAGGCGCCCAGGAACTGCATGTCCATGGTGAACCCGAGTTCTATTTCGTGCCTCCCTACGTGGGTCCGAGAGGATGGCTCGGCGTGCATCTCGACCGGGGCAATGACTGGTTCAGCATCGCGGTGCGAGTCAAGGAGGCCTATGCGCACGTCGCTCCGCGCGACCTTGCGGTCCCGCCCGGCGACCCCATCGAAATCGAACCTCCCACCGAAACCGTGGACCCGGAGGACTTCGACCCGCTGTCTGCCCGGCACGCGCAAGACCGGCTCGCGCGCATCCGCGACTTCTGCGCTTCGTTGCCAGAGACGTCCGAGGGCACCCAGTTCGGCATCCCGGCGTTCAAGGCGGGAAAGAAGACCTTCCTCACGGTCCATCGCCACCGCAGGCGCATGCGTCTCGAATTCTGGGTCGGACCGGAACTCCAGTCGACGTTGTGCGATGACCCGCGATTCTCCATCCCTGCCTACATCGGGCACCGAGGCTGGATCGACCTCGACGTGGAGGACCGGTTCGACTGGGCGGAAGTGCAACAGCTCGCATTGGGAAGTTATCGCCATTTCGCACTCAAGCGGATGTTGAAAGCGCTACCGCCCGCGCTCGAAGCCCCGAGCCATCAACTCCTCCCGGGGTAGCAGTGAAGGGAGCACCCGTCGACCCCATCTCCGTCGCAAAGTCGGGGTTCTGGGCCGGTCTGCACCCGGGCATGGCCATGGGTTCCCTCGGGATCGTGCTGGTTTTCGTCGCCTTCACGGTGGTCAACGTGGAGGGGGCCGGCGCGGTGTTCGCCGCAGTCAGGTCGTGGATTGAGTCAACGCTGGGCTGGTCTTACATTCTGGCTATCTGCGTGATGCTGGTTGCGTGCCTCTACATCATGTGCAGCCGCCACGGCAAGGTGCGCCTCGGCGACGACGATGCCCGGCCCGAGTTCAGCACGTTCTCCTGGCTCGCCATGCTGTTCTCGGCCGGGCTGGGTATCGGCCTCCTTTTCTTCTCCATTTCCGAGCCGATGTTCTACTTCGACAACTCCGCGACTTTCGGCTATCCCAACAATCCCCACGCCGACATGGCTGGCGCGGTGGAACTCGACGAAGCGCGCGCAGCGGACGCCATGCGCGTCACCTACTTCCACTGGGGATTTCATGCCTGGTCGGTCTACGTCATGGTCGGTCTGTGTCTCGCCTACTTCGGCTTTCGAAAGAAGCTGCCGCTTACGCTGCGGTCTGCCTTGTACCCCATCATCGGAGATCGCATATACGGGCCGGTGGGTCATGGCGTCGACCTGCTCGCCGTGTTCGGCACGGTGTTCGGCGTGGCCACCTCGCTCGGACTCGGGGTCAAGCAAATGGCCGCCGGCCTCGACATCCTGTTCGGAGTCGTCCCGGATCTCGCGATTCAGATCACGCTCATCGTCGTCATCTCCGCGGCCGCCACCCTGTCGGCGGTGTCCGGCGTGGCGCGGGGGATTCGCATCATCTCCGAGTGGAACATCTATCTCAGCATCGTCCTGCTCGCGTTTTTCCTCTGTTTCGGCCCGATCGAGTGGCTGCTAGGTTTCTTCGTAACGACGGTCGGCGACTACCTCCTGAACCTGGTGCCGATGGGGCTCTGGGTCGCGGCCGAACCTCCCGACGCGGCGTGGCAGGGCGGCTGGACCGTCTTCTACTGGGGCTGGTGGATCGCCTGGGCGCCTTTCGTCGGGATGTTCATCGCACGCATCTCCCGGGGACGAACCATCCGGGAGTTCACCATCGGCACGATGTTCGTCCCGACGGTGGTGGGCATCGTCTGGCTCTGCCTGTTCGGCGGCAACGCCCTCTACATGGAATTGAATGCCGCTGGCGGCGTCGGCACCGCGGGCATCCTCGATCTCGTGCGGGATTGGCAACTGGAAGCGGCGCTTTACGGCACCATCGAGCGAATGACCGGTGTTTCCTGGCTGGTCTGGTCCATGTCGGCGCTCGCGACCTTCCTGCTGGCCACCTGGTTCATCACGTCCTCGGACTCCGGCACGCTGGTAATCACTACCATGCTGAGCATGGGCAATGATCACCCGCCGCGCCGTTTCCGCGTCGTCTGGGGCGCTGCCATCGGCACCGTGGCGGCCGCGTTGCTGCTCGCGGACGGCTTGCAGGCGCTGCAGGCCGCCTCCATCGCCGCCGCCCTGCCCGTCTGTGTCGTCCTCCTGGCAATGACCGCCGGCGTGATCACCTCGTTGAACCGGGATTCCTCGGCGGTGCCGGCAACACGTACCGACCAACTCGCGGACTGAATCCGCCCGGCGGGCCTTCAGGTTTTCCGAAAGTCCCGGCCCTTGCGGCGCAACAGTGCGAGCCGGCTCACGAAGTCGTCTCGACAGACGTAGCATCCCTGGAGCAGACGCTGTCCGCTCGCCGGGTCGAAGCCGAGGCGGGCGTGCATGACTCGGTGGTTGTCGAATACCTGGCACTCCCCCGCGTCGAGGCGAAACCTGAACTGCATTTCGTCGCTCGATGCGATGCCGAGCAACTCCCGGTGCGCCCGATAGAACGCCATCTGCGACTCCGGCTCGATGTCCACCGGACCGATCAGCGCGGGATGCAGGCGCGTGCCCAGGATATCGCTGTCCTCATCGACATCGATCACGGGAGCCCGGTTGACGATATCCCAATCGTCAGCGACGGACGTGAAGGTGACCGCCCGCGTGCTCAGCAACTCGAACGCGGCAGGGTCCGATTGCCGCAACGCCTCGGCGCAGGCGACCCCGTCGACCAGCACGCTGTCGCCGCCCCTGGCATCGTTGTGCAGGCAATGCAGGAACTGGACGCCCGGCGGGTATCGGCGGCTCGGGAGATCGTTGTGGGGATAGAGCTTGCGGGGGGTGTAGGCCAGGTTCTCCGCATCCGGCTTCGACTCGACGTTGAAGTGCCGGCCGAAGTGAGAACCTTCGATCAGGGCGATACGGCCGGCCAGCGCCAGGACGGCGAGGTCCTCCAAGGGAAGGCCGGTCACCAGGGCGACACCCTTGTCTTCCACGTGTTCCAAGAGTTCCAGCAAACCGGCGTCGGAGGCCATGGCCCCCGCGAAATCGACCGAGATCGCGCGCTTGTCCGACTCGCTCGAGATCCAGGCGGCCAGCCGCCGTTTACGCCGCAAGCGTGCGCTGCGCTCCATCCGGTGGGCATCGAGCCAGGCCCAACCGAAAAAGCTCCCGTCGCAAGGGGCGTCGTGACTCTCCCACTCGATGTGCAGGCCATCGGCGTCGGCACTCAGAGAAGCCGGCGCGATGTCCAGTGGAATCGAGAGAAAGTCCACGGTGCGCTCCCAGGCGTCCTGATGCGTGCACTTCGGACAGTGGCAGTTCTCGCGCAGCCAATAGTACAGGTGGCGGCTGCGTTCTCCGCCAGGCCAGGTAATACCGACGCAGTCCGTGCCAGGCTGTACCTGCGGTCTCGAAACGTCGGCTATCGGGTTCATGGGTCGCTTACCCCACTCGCGCCGACCGCTGGCGAAGCTTCCGCCGGCGGTCCGGATGACCCGCTCTTACCTGACTCGTCTCGGCGATGTCAATGCCTTGCCCCGACAGAGCGGACAGGTGTCGGGACGCGGTACGGAACATGTCGTGTTCCGTACCACCGCGAACACACTCAACCGCCATACAATCGATCCATGGCACAACCGTCAGACGAAGCGCAGGTGATCGAACGCTTGCGCGAGGAGCGCAAGCGGCAGGTGGCGCTCGGCTACCGTATCTTTGCCGCATTCGGGTGGGGCGACCTCGGCGACGGCCACATCAGTGCGCGCGACCCGGAGCGCACCGATTGCTTCTGGTTGCTCGATACCGGGGTGGCCTTCCGGGATGCGGACGTGGAGTCACTCGTGCTGGTGAAGCCTGGTGGGACCGTTTCCGGCGGCAATGGAAATACGAACTGGCCCGCCTACCATATCCACTATCCCATCCTCGCCGCACGCCCGGATGCGGTAAGCGTCGCGCACACGCACACCCCATACGGCACGCCTTTTTCATCGTCGGCGACCATGCTTGACCCCATCACCCAGGAGGCGTGCATCTTCTACGAGGACCACGCCCTGTTCGACGACGAGGAGGTCCAGGTGCAGAGTGTCGAGTGCGGCGAGCGGATTGCCCGAGACCTTGGCCGCAACAGGGGGATGGTGTTGCGCAACCATGGTTTGCTGACCGTCGGACCGACCGTCAAGCAGTCCGTGGCGACGTTTGTAATGATGGAACGGGTCGCCGAGGCACACCTCAAGGCACGCCATCCAAAACCGATCTCACACAATGCGGCGCTCTATGCCAAGGCCGACCTGACGACGGAGGGTTATCTCCACTCGGCATTCGACTTCCTGGTTGCGCATCATCTCGGACGCTAGGGGGCTGCGCCGTAGAACGGCACGAAGTGCCGAACAAGGCGCAGGACCCGGGACGGGTGGGATGGGCGCAACAGTGGGCTTGGGCGGGGGTGAGACACGGCGCCCGCAAGGGCGACGGATCTTATGGCACTAGTGTCGTGTCACACACCTCGAGCATCACTCACAATCCCGCCTCAGAGCCTGTCCGACGGCGTTCGGAGGCCGGCGCTTGGCGTTCTTCGAGCAATCGAAAGTGACGCACGTAGAGGCGGTATCGATCCTGAATCTCCCGTACGTATCGAACGACTTCGGTTCCCCGCACGTATCCGTAGACCGACTGTTCCGCATATTCCGGCTCCGCCAGCTTCAGCATCGCCTGCTCCACGTTGTCGAACCATAGCGACCCGTCAAGACCGAGTTGGCGCGCAAGCCGGCGTCCATCGCGAATGTGTCCATGCCCTGCGTTGTATGCACCCAGCGCAAACAGGATCTGCTCACCCACCGGCAGGTCGGGAAAGCGTTCCCGGGTCCAGCGGAGATAGGCGATGCCAGCGGCGATGCCGGTCTCGGGGTCCTTGAGCCTCGCGGCGTCGACACCAAGATCGCGGGCGGTCCTCGGCAGGACCTGGAGCAGCCCCTGGGCACCGGCAAAACTGACCCGGCTCGGATCGAAGCCGCTCTCCTGGTACATCTGGGCAACGATCAATCGCCAGTCGAATCCCGCCGCTTCAGCCACCGGCCGCACCAGGTCGTCATACGGCGACAGCATATCCCCGGTGATCCGATGCTCGCGCTGCTGCGCCATGCGCCGCTGATTGACGAAGTACTTGTTGCGCAACACGTTGAACTCGTAGCCGCGGTAATGCTCCCGGACAAACCCGTCCAGGCGGCGCAGGAGTTCCTCGGCTTCTTCGCGCACCGCCCAGGCAAGCCCCTTCTCGGGCGGGAGCGCGAGGCCCAGGGACAGGCGCGGATCGAATGCGCTTTCCAGTTCCGCGCGGTGGCTGTCCGCCAGCGTGGCATCAAGGCGGCCCGCGGAAATGTCCGCCAGAATCGCGCTGGTCGATCGATCCACGAACTCGACCTCGAAGCCCGCCCCGGGGCCGAGACTCTTGAGCGTTGCCGCGTAGCTTGTCTCCGGATTCACGGCGATGCGCCGTCCCGCCAGCCCGCCGAGATCCACGATCGGTTCACCCGCGGTGACGAAGACCTCGCGTATGTGCAGATACGGGCGCGTGAAGCGCAATCCCAGTTTGACCCGGCTGTCGGTCGGTACCAGTCCGGCCGCGATCATGTCACCGCGGCAGGCTGCGAGTCCCTCGAGCAATCCGCCAATGCCAGGCGCGACGATGACTTCCAATTCGAGGTCATGCGCCTCGGCGAACGATTGGACCAACTCGTACTCGAAGCCGAGCAGTTCGCCCTGCCAGAGGTAGTAGGTGGCCGGCGCGTTCACGGTAAGCACGCGGAGACGGCCCGCTGCGACGATGGCATCCCAGTCGCGGCACTCTTCGGGGTGTTCCTCGATGGTATGGCGTTCCACGAGATAGCGGTCCAGGGTCCTCTTCAGGATCGGGTTTGCTCCCCGCAATGCCCATGCGTGGTCCCTCACTTCGGGCAGCTCACGCAGCTTGTGCACGCGATCGCTCGTCGCAACGATCACGCGGGCGGCGGCTTCGTCCATGATGGTGGCGTCGATCACGCCAGTCTCGAGCAACGACAGGAAACCGATGGGATCGGTCTCCGCGGGCACCGGTACGCGCCGCGACCGGGGATAGTGGCGGGCCAACGACTCGACGTAGGCCGTGTCCCCGGCGACGCCGAACGTGCCCTGCTCGGTGCTGCCGATGACCCATTCACGCGAACGCGTCAGCGGAACCGAGAACGCCACGCGTTTGCTGCGCGGTTGTGTCACGGTGAGATTGGAAACAGCGATATCGGCGCGGCCCTCCTCGACGCTGCGTAGCAGGCCGTCCACGTCGGACTCGACAATCCACTCCACGGCGAGTCCATGACGGCCGGCGAACCGTTCCGCGAGCCGCTGGTACTGTTCGGTCGACAGTCCCTGCGACGGCAACGTCTCGAAGCCCGACCACGCCCGGCGAGCGAAACGGATCGTGCCGCGCTCCGTGATGGCAGGCCAATCCCCGGTATCGGTGCCCGCCGTTTGTGTCACGACCGTGCGATCCGGTTCGCAGCCCGCGAGGCCGAGAGTCACCAGCGTCGCCAACAACGCTGGCAAACCCGTCGCCCCGTCCGCCCTTCGTGTGCCTCCTCTCACGGGGCCCCTCCTCTCACGGGGCCGTTCTGTCAAACCAGGGAATCAGGCCCCGGAAACCACGGCCCGGTTCACATTCACCCGAACAGCTCATTCGCATTCTCAGCTATTCGACCAGGGCGTTCATCGGCAGGGCCGTCGTGTACTTGACCTGCCGGAGTGCGAAGGTCGACGTCAGGTTGCCCACTTCAGGCAGGTGCACCAGCGTCCCCTTGAGGAGACGCTCGTACGCACTCACATCGGCAACGACAACCCGCAGCAGGAAATCCGTTTCGCCCGAAACGGTGTAGCACTCCACGATTTCCGGAACATCCTGCACCGCTTCTTCGAACCGGCTCAACGCGTTCTCCTGGTGGCGTTTCAGGTTCACGTTGACGAACACGTTGACGGTGAGGTCGAGACGCGCGGGATCCAGCAGTGCCACCCGTTGCCTGATGAATCCACCTTCCTCGAGGCGCTTGACGCGCCTCCAGCACGGCGTATGGGAGAGTCCTACCCGGTCACCGAGTTCCTGCATCGACATGTCCGCACAATCCTGCAGTTCAACGAGAATGCGCCGGTCGATTCGATCAAGATATTTCATCCTATTTCGTGACAATAATTAGGAACTAATTTGAGCAATTGTCCCACTAAGAACAATAAAAGCAACGCCATTCTCGAAATATTGACATATGATCTTCGACGAGAACACAGGTGCGGATATGCGAGCCAAGGGCCTCGCCACGAATACGGCGCCGCGCGGGTCCCGCGCAGTAGATCCCCTTACCCGGGCGCGTTATCGGACAGGACCGGGGGTCGCCTATCTCACCGGCATCCAGGCGATCGCCCGACTGCCACTGGACCAGCGCCGACTGGACGACCGTGCGGGCTTCGACACCGCCGGATTCATATCGGGATACCGGGGCTCTCCCCTCGGGGGCCTGGACCAGGAACTCTGGCGCCTGTCCGGCGAACTCTCGGCCCACCGCATCGTCTTCCAGCCCGGGGTCAACGAGGACCTGGCAGCCACAGCCGTCTGGGGCAGCCAGCAGGTCGGGCTGTTTCCGGGCGCGCGTCAGGAAGGGGTGTATGGGTTGTGGTACGGCAAGGCGCCCGGTCTCGACCGTTCCTCGGACGCCGTGCGCCACGCCAACGCGGCGGGCGCGAACCCGCGCGGCGGCGTACTGCTGGTCGTCGGCGATGACCACGCCTGCAAGTCTTCCACGCTGCCAAGCGCCAGCGAATTCGCGTTGCGTGATCTCGCCCTTCCGATACTTGCCCCGGCAGACGTGCAGGACGTGCTCGACTACGGGCTACTCGGTTGGGCCCTGTCCCGCTACTGCGGCTGCTGGACCGGCCTCATCGCGCTGGCCGACGTCATGGACAGCGCCCTGACCGTCGAGGTCGATCTCGACCGCCATCGCTTCGTCGACCCGCCGCACACGGAAGCATCCCCGCATATCCGGCTTCAGGATTCGCCCACCGACCAGGAGGCGCGGCTGGAGACGAAACTGCGCCTGGCGCGGATGTTCGCATCGGCGAACTCCGTCGACCGGATCGTTACCACGGTGGCTTCACCCAGGCTGGTACTGGTCACCGCCGGAAAGACCTATGCCGACGTGCGCGAGGCCCTGGCGAGGCTGGGCCTGGAATCGGATGCACAACTCGTTGACACCGGCATACGGCTCGTGAAGCTCGGCATGACCTGGCCCCTGGACAATGCGCTGGTCCATGAGTTCTGCCGCGGAGCGCGGCGCGTGCTCGTGATCGAGGAGAAGCGGTCGTTCATCGAAGATCAGCTCCGGTCGATTCTCTTCGGTCGACCCGTCGAGATTCTCGGAAAGCGAAGCTCCCCCTGGCATTCGCACGACGACGAAGGAAAGGCCCGGGACAGGGTATTGCTACCCGCCACCGGGGAACTCGATGTACCCGCCATCGCAACCGTCATTCGCGCACTATTGCCGGTCTTGGCGGATACCGGCTACCTGGACGGCATCGCGCAGTCGGCCAGAACACTGCCCAGCAACGCGGGACAGTCGAAAGACACGCGCAAACCGATGTATTGCGCTGGCTGCCCGCACAACGCCTCGACACGCATACCCGAAGGCAGTCGCGCGGCGGCCGGTATCGGCTGCCACTACATGGTACAGTGGATGGACCGCAATACCGGAACGCCCACGCACATGGGCGCGGAGGGCGCGAACTGGATCGGGCAGGCCCCGTTCACCGACGAGTCCCACATCTTCGCCAACATCGGCGACGGCACGTTCTTCCACTCCGGCATCCTGGCGATTCGGGCCGCCGTCGCCTCCGGCGTCAACATCACTTACAAGGTACTCGCCAACGACGCAGTCGCCATGACAGGCGGTCAGCCGGTGGACGGTTCGCTGACGGTGGGAGACATCGTCGCGCAGGTCCACGCGGAAGGGGTCGCCGCCGTCCGCGTGGTCAGCGACGACCCCAGGCGGCACCGCAGGGCTGGCTTCCGCGTCACCGGGCGGGATTCACTCGACGCCGTGCAGCGCGAACTGAAGGCGATACCGGGTTGCACGGTGCTGGTCTACGACCAGACCTGCGCCGCCGAACTGCGCCGCCGCCGCAAGCGCGGCCTGGTCGCCGACCCGGATGTCCGCGTGGTGATCAACGACGCCGTCTGCGAGGGCTGCGGCGACTGCTCGGTGCAATCCAACTGCGTCGCCGTGGAGCCGCTCGAAACCGAGTTCGGCGTGAAGCGCACCATAAACCAGACCGCCTGCAACAAGGACCTTTCCTGCATCGACGGCTTCTGTCCCGCCCTGGTGACACTGACCGGCGCCCGGCTCAGGGCCACGAATCCGGCTCGTGACCGGAAGCCGGTTGTCCCGCTGCCCGCTGGCAGCCCGCGTCCGGCCAACATCCTCATCGCCGGCGTTGGCGGCACGGGCGTCGTTACCGTTTCCCAGATACTCGGCACCGCCGCGCACCTCGACGGCAACCATGTCTCGACACTCGACATGACCGGACTCGCGCAGAAGGGTGGCGCCGTCGTCAGCCATGTGCGCATCTCCCCCGCCCGGATGCCGCATCCACCCACCCGGATTCCCCCGATGGGCGCCGATACGTTGATTGGGGCCGATGCCGTCACCGCGGCCAGCATCGATGTGCTCGGCCTGACCTCGCCGACGAAAACCAGCGTCATCCTCAATACCCATCTCGCCCCGACGGCCGAGTTCGTGCTACGGCAGCGCCAGGGGCTCGACTTCGAGAGACTCGAGAAGCGGCTGGAAGGCCACGTCAGGCGCCTGGTGGCCGTGGACGCCAATGCGGCGACCCAAGCCCTGTTCGGATCCAGCACCTCCGCCAACGTCTTCCTGCTCGGCTTCGCCTTCCAGGCCGGCCGGATTCCTGTTTCCCTCACCGCGCTGAAGCGCGCGGTCACGCTGAACGGCGTTGCCATCGAACAGAACCTGGCGGCATTTCACCACGGCCGGGCCGCTGCACACCGGAGGGAATCGTCAGGGGCCGGATCGGCGGTCCGCCCGAATCCGTCCGTGTCCGAGGCCATGCAGCCGCCCCGATCGGCAGGCCTTGACGATCGCATCGCCACGCGCAGCGCGTTCCTGCGCGAGTACCAGGACCAGGCGCTGGCGGCGCGTTACGAAGACCTCGTCAGACGAGTCCGAGACCTGGAGACGCGGGTGAAGCCGGGGAGCAGCACCCTGGCGGAGGCTGCCGCCGAGAGTTACTTCAGGCTGCTTGCGGTAAAGGACGAGTACGAGGTGGCGCGTCTCTTCACATCGGAATCGACCGGCACCGGGAGTGACTTCGCCGCCAAGCTGGACGCGCGATTCGAGCCCGGATTCAAGCCGACCTTCCACTTCGCGCCACCCGTCTTCGCGCGCAAACGACCCAACGGACGCCCGGGGAAAATCGCGGTCGGCGGGTGGATCGTGCCGTTGCTGCGCATCCTGGCAAGATTGAGGCGATGCCGCGGCAGCGTATTCGACCCGTTCCGTTACAGCGCCGAGCGCCGCCTCGAGCGCAAATTGCTGACCGGCTTCGAGGCCGACATTCAGACGATCCTCGCACGCCTCGACGCCACCAATTTCGACGCAGCGGTCGCCCTGGCGCGGCTGCCCGCTGCGATCAAGGGCTTTGGCCCCGTCAAGGAAGCGGCCGCAGACTCCGCCCTCCAACGCCGCAACCTGTACCTGGCCCAGTTGCACACTCCCCCGGGCCTGTCAAAGCCACGGGAGTGTTCACGCGAGGCGAGCCCCGAAGAAGCAGTCGCGTAGCATCGACACCGCCCTGCGCTTCGATGCAGCGGCTGAAACACCGGCACTTTCTTTACGCGACTTCCTTTGCGCGCCGGCCTTCCGGCAGAAGGCTAACCGGGATCAGGTCCCCAGTTGTTCCCCCTGGGCCACCCGCACCGACGCCAGCTTTCTCCGACCCTCGACAACGGCGGCGCGACGACTTTGCAGCCGACTGTGGAGCCGGCTGATGCACGTGCTGCCGGTGGTGACGAAGAGGAATGGAAGAATGGCGTGCACCAGGCAGGCCACGCCCCCCGCCAGCATGGTGATGCCAAAACCCACTGCCTTGACGAGGTGTTGCGGGTAGGTTTCCCCGGCCTCTCTCAGATGTTCGGTCAATGGATTCATTCGCACACCCGGGGCCTTGTCTCTGACCTTGGAACCATATCCTATTGAACAAAGAAACTGATTCCAAAATGCACGTATAGTTGCCCGCATACAAAGAAAAATTTTCTCCATTTATTCTATTCTAGAGAATACGGACATGGCGCGAATCAAAGGAGTATCGAATGGACCGTATCGACCTGAGAATCCTCGACCTGCTTCAGCACGATGCAACTCTTTCCACGTCGCATATCGCTGACGCTGTCGGACTGAGTACGACACCGTGTTGGCGCCGGATCCAGAACCTCGAGAAGGATGGCGTAATCTCCCGGCGAGTGGCGCTCCTCGACCGCGACCACCTCAACGTCAGCGTCGACGCCTTCGTCGCCATTCGCACCGACCAGCACAACAAGCGCTGGCTGGATGCCTTCGCAAAGTCCGTGGCCGCATTGCCCGAAGTCATCGAGCTATACCGCATGAGTGGCGAGGTCGACTACCTGATGCGCGTGGTGGTTCCGGACCTCGCCGCCTACGACAGCTTCTATCTGCGCCTGATCCGGGAGGCGAGCCTGTACGACGTGAGTTCCAGCTTCGCGATGGAGCGCATCAAGTACACTACCGCGCTCCCGCTGACCTATGCCATGCAGCGATAGGCGGCCGGCAGCGAAGCGACCTGTATTGAAGTACGCATCTGCCGGCGGGGGCAACGCTGGCATTTCCTTCCGCGCCAGCGGTCGGGAGGAGCCCCCGCCTGAACTCCTACCTCGGCGCGCCACCCTTCACGACAAAGCGGTGCATGATGCGCTGCTCGTCATAGTCCCGGACCGCGTAGTGCATTACCGAGCGGTTGTCCCACAGCACCAGGTCATCGAGGTTCCATCGATGCCGGTACGTGAACTCAGGCCGGGTCGCGTGGGTGAACAGCCTGTACAGCAGTGCCTCGCTCTCCCCGTCCGGCAAACCGACGATGTACTTCGTGAAATTCCCATTGACATAGAGCGCCTTGCGACCGGTCTCTTCGTGTGTGCGCACTACCGGATGCACCGAGTCCTCGACGTCCGGGCCGAACACCTTGCCGGTGTGGAAAGCCCGCAGTTCCGCAATACGCTTCCGAATCTCATCGTCGAGCGTCTCATAGGCGAGGTGCTGGTTGGCGAATGCCGTGTCGCCTCCTGAAGATGGCAGGCGTCTCGCGTGCAGTCCCGTGATGACCGGCGGCGTGGGGTGCCAGGTCATGTCGGAGTGCCAACCTCCGCCAAAAGGATGCACTCCACGGAAAAACCTGAACTTGCGGTCAGCCTTGCTACCGATCCACTGCACGTAGTCCGTATGCCGGTGTCTGGTCGCCGGATGCGTCAGGAGATCGCCCCAGCGCCTGCCAAAGGCCGCCAGGTCCAGCGCGGACAGCCGTTGGCCGGGGATCACCAGCAAGTGATACTCGAGGAGCAGTTCCCGCAGTTCTTCGATGACTGCCGCGCCGCTGTCCCGCGACAGATCCAGGCCTTCAATGCGCGCCCCCAAGGGAACGCTCACGGGCGTGAACGGGAGGTGCAGTTCGCGAGCTGTTTCCGCCATTGCCAATCCTCGATGCTGTTTCCCGGACCATCGTGCTGTGTCTGGCACATACCGTCAAGCGCGCACGCCAGTGGGACGCGCCTTCCGCGCCGAACCGCATACGGCCGGACCGAACCTGTTATGCTGCGGCCTCCTCGCTTGGAACCTGGGCGACCTCCCCCCCGATGGCTATTTCGCTAGGCGTGCACCTTGGCCAACAGAGTATTCCGATGCCGGAACTGCGAGCCCTGTGGCGCAAGCTCGACGCGCATGGCGTGGACTGGATTTCCTTGCGGGACCATCTCTACGAAGCGCCGTTTGAAGGCGGCGGCGAGCCTCACTTCGAAGCGCTCGCTGCCCTGGGTGCCCTGGCGGCGGAAACCACCCATGCCCGCATCGGTTGCCTCGTGTTTTACATCGGTTACCGCAACCCGGCGCTGCTGGCGAAGGCGGCGATAACGCTCGACCACATCTCCGGCGGGCGCTTCGAATTGGGAATCGGAGCCGGATGGCATGTCTGGGAAGCCTACGCGTACGGCTATCCGTTCCCGGACATCGGAACTCGGCTGGACATGCTGGACGAAGCGGCCGAGGTGATCCACCGAATGTTCACCCAGGATCGCACGACCTTCTCGGGCAGGCACTTCCAGGTCGACGACGCTTCCTGCCTGCCCAAACCTGCGGGACGGCGATTGCCGATCTGGATCGGCGGCCTCGGAGAACGTCGCACGCTCGAAATCGCGGCGCGGCGCGCGGATGGATGGAATGCCGCGTATGTCGACCCCGAGGAGTATCGGCGCCTGAACAGCGTGCTCGACCACTGGTGCGAAGTGAACGAGCGCGAACCTTCCGATATCCGGCGCGGGGCCAACGTGGCGTTCGCGCTGGCGATGAACGACTCCGGCGCCAAGGTCGAACGGCGAAAGCTCCTGGCACTGGACAGCGGCCAGCGCCTCGACGACGGCGCGCTGACCGGGACGCCCGATACCGCCGTGGAACAGGTGATGCGTTACGTTGAAGCCGGCGCCCAGGACATCAACGTCCTACTGCAACCTCCCTGGGACGAGGATGCGCTGAACGCCTATCTCGAGGACGTGATACCCGCGGTACACCGGGAAACCAGGAAGGCTCCCCGAAACGTCCGATAGTCGTGACCGAAGAACACCACTTACGGTCTGTCGAGCACCGTACGGTCAGTGTAAGGATGCGTCGGTGTCGCCCTGGTCGCAGGAGGCGTGCTTCCCTGGACGCCCTCGGCGCTCTTCAGCCCCCCGTTACCCTTCAGGCGGCAACTGAAATTCGACAGCACCGGGATCATGGAGAACGCCGCAGCGACCAGGTACATCGACTCGTGACCATGCCTGATCCAGTCTCCGCGCAGGTGCGGCACCATCTGGAAGAAGAGCGCGAAGTAACAGAACATGGCGACAGTCGCACCTATGGCGCCGAGCCACGCAACAACCGGGGTGATGCGCGATTTCAAGGACAATAGCGCGGTCAATGCGCCGAATCCGTAAATGAGCGACCAGCGCGCCGAGTCGGCTTCGTCCAGGTAACTCAGGGCAAGCACGATCAACGCGACACCGATCAACCCATTCACGTACCGCATGCGGTTCCCTAAGCGTTCTCCCGTCGCTGGTACACAATACTCTGCAAATGCAGCCAAATATTCAACTTTTTGTTACGAATGGTGACATGTCGCGGCCGCGTGACTTGGCAAACGGGCAACAAACGTCCACTAGGGGGGCGCCGTAGAACGGCACGAAGTGCCGATCAAGGCACAGACCCGGGACGGGTGGGACGGGCGCAACAGTGGGCTTGGGCGGGGGTGAAACACGGCACCCATGGGGTGACGGGTTTCATGGCGCTAGGCAGCAGGCCGCCCGGGTGCTCCCGAGCGGGACTTGCGCACCGTATCCCAGGCCGCCCTGATCTGCTGCGTCCGCTCCGTGGCGGCCCGCATCATCTCCTCGGGCAATCCCTTCGATGCGAGTTTGTCGGGGTGGTGCCGCGACATCTGGCGCCGATAGTGACGCTTGATCTCTGCGTCCGAAGCATCGGGAGACGCGCCGAGGGTCGCATAGGCGTCTTCAAGCGACATCCCCGAATCCGCATCGGCGCCTGCATGTATGCCCGAGGTGATCAGGCGTTCGATCTCAAGGTAGTCGGCGCGCGAGAATCCGAGTCGCATCGCGACGTGGAGCAGGATGCGACCTTCCTCCGAGTCGATCCGGCGGTCAGCGGCAGCAGCCTGGACCTGGATTTCCACGAACATGCGAATGACGTTTCTCGCCCGGCCGCACTCCAGGCGAAGCTGGTCAAGGACATCATCCAGAGGGAACTCCGGCCGCCTGCCCTCGTTAAAGAGCGCACGGGCAGCCGCGCGTTGCCGGGCGTCGAGACCAAGTCGGTCCATCACCTCGTTGGCCAGCGCGATCTCTTCCGGGGTCACGCGTCCGTCCGCTTTCGCGACATGCCCCATGACGCCGAACACGGCGGCGAAAAAAGCGAGCTGCACGCGCTCGAGCCGCGATCCCCCGGGCTCCCCGGTGCCGAGTGCGCCGACGGTGCGGCCGAATCCCTGACCCAGGGCCGCGCCCAGCAACGCGCCTATGGGGCCACCGAGGAGAAAGCCGAATGCGCCACCCAGCAGGAGCCCCCACCAGCTCACGACGTCATTCCACCAAGTGGCAAGGCCCGGTCCCGGCGCACGCGTTTATCCACAGACATCCGCATCGTACACTAGTGTCCCATTGACACCACGCACGAAAACCCGGGGGCAACAGCATGGCATTCAGCGGCATCGAGAAAGCGAAATTCGGGATTTCGATCTTCCCGACAGACTATGCCATCCAACCCGTGGAACTGGCGAAAGCGGTGGAAGAGCGCGGGCTGGACTGCCTGTTCTTTCCCGAGCATACGCATATTCCCACAAGCCGGGCGACGCCCTTCCCCGGAGGCGGCGACCTGCCGCAACAATATTGGCGCGCCCACGATCCCTTCGTCGCGCTCTCCGCCTGCGCGGCCGTGACGAAGCACATTTCGCTTGGCACCGGCATCTGCCTCGTGATCGAGCGCGATCCGATCACGCTGGCAAAGGAGATCGCATCGCTGGACATGATCTCCGGCGGCCGCGCGATCATCGGGATCGGAGCCGGATGGAACCGGGAGGAGATGGAAAACCACGGAGCCGTCTACAGGGACCGATGGAAGATCACCCGGGAAAAAGTGCTGGCGATGCGCGCCATCTGGACCCAGGACGAACCGGAGTTCCACGGCGAGTTCATCGATTTCGACCCCATCTGGTCCTGGCCGAAACCGGTTCAGCCCGGCGGACCTCCGATCTGGATCGGGGCCAACTCGCAGTGGGTCTTCGACCGCGTCGCGGAATACGCGGACGGCTGGATGCCCATCGGTGGGCCGGGGTCCGGAAACATGCAGCGCCTGACAGCGGCCATGCAGTCGAGAGGCCGCGACGTGGCAGACCTCGACCTTGCCCTGTTCGGCGCGCCCATGGATGCGGCGCAATGCGCCGGACGCATTGAACAGGGCTTCGACCACATCGTTTTCGGCGCGCCGTCAGCGGACGCAGACACGGTACTGCCGCATCTCGACCGGGTTGCCGAGGTCGTCGCCGCGATCCGGGGCCAGGCCCCCGCCTGAGTCAGTCGGCCAGGCGTTCCAGGAGCGCCCGGTATTCGGACGGCAGCCGCAGCGACCGCGCGTGCTGGCGCGCAAGCGGCGACATCTTCGCCCACGTCCTCTCCAGGACCCGCGAGACCTGTGCCGCATCGCGCCGTTCCGCAAACCGGGGAAGCTCCCATTCCAGGAACACGAGGCAGGCGCAGTCCTCCAGCGCCTGTGCTTCCGGGTCCCGTCCCAGACCACGCTTTTGCATCAACGCGGCCACTCGCGCGACGGTCGCGCCGCACGCACCGAAAGACTCCAGCAACTCGCCAACGGCCTGCGCCTGCCGCTGCGCCGTATCACGGCGCCACCGCAGGTAACCCTCGCGGCCCGATGCGAATTCCCCCCGCGGATATCGCCACCGCTCGAAATGCTGCGCCCGGACCGCTATCTCAAGGTCTTCGGAAGGCGCCTGGTGCATCACGCCTAGCCACGCCGTCATGCGCTCGGCATAATCCAACTCGCGACCCGACGGGTCATCCGCGTGGCGGCGATCGATCGCGGCCATGACCTTGGCAAAAGCGCAGCGTTCCACAGGGTGAAGCACCTGCTCATCGTATACCACTCGCAACGCGGCAGTACCGGGCGCATGGCCCAGGCCGTCTTCGAAGGCGCGACCGACCCGGAGATCGAGAATGTCGAGAGCAGGCTCATGCGCGCCGCAGACGCCCAGCCGCAGGACCTCCTCTGGGCGCAGGGCCTGATCATCGGCACGCCGGAGAACTTCGGCTACATGTCCGGCGGCATGAAGGACTTCTTCGATCGCACGTTCTACCCCGTCGAGGGGAAGCTCCAGCCGTTGCCCTACGCGATCTTCATCAGTGCCGAGAATGACGGAACCGGTGCCTTGCGGGCGATTCGGCGAATCGCTCCGGGTTATCCCTTCACCGAGGTGCAGGACCCCGTGATCGCAAAGGGGGAACTGACCGAGACTCACCTGGCGCAATGCCGCGAACTGGGCATGGCATTGGCAGCCGGCCTCGACGCGGGAATCTTCTGAAACCCGTCGGCGGGCCGTGTCGCGCCGGTCAGTCAGCCACGCCGCGTTCGGCTTCGGTCCCCTCGTCCGATGCCTCCAGGGCAGGCGGAACGTGGGGGATATCGATGATCATCTCGGTGTGACTGCCCTGTTCCGAATCGACACGAATCGTGCCGCCATGCTGGCGAACGATATCACTCGAGATGGCAAGGCCGAGGCCATTGCCCCTGTCGGTGGGCTTGGTGGTGAAGAACGGATTGAAGATCTTGTCGACGACTTCCTCCGGCATTCCCGTACCGTTGTCGCGCACGCGAATCTCCACCGTCGCCTCCTTCCGCCGGGTCGATACGGCAAGGGTCGGTTTGTAATCGTCACCGGATGCGATGCGGCGTTCGTTCGTGGCGTCGCAGGCATTGCCAACCATGTTCAGGAAGACCCGGCCGAGATCCTGGGGAACGGCGTTGATTTCGCCCGCCTCGGGGTCGAAGTCCTCCTGGATATCGAGTTGGAAGTTCTCGTCATTCGCTCTCGCACTGTGGAATGCGAGCCGGACGTGCTCTTCGAGCAGGCCGTTGATGTCGGTCGGCTGCCGCTCGCCGGCCGAACTGCGCCCCATCCGCAGCATGTCCCGTACGATCCGGTCGGCGCGGTCCCCGTGCCCGCGAATGCGCTCGAAGTTGTCTGCGAGATCCTGGCAGATCTCTTCGATCAAGCCCCGCTGCTCTTCATCCATCGACTCGTGGATCTCTTCGAGCGTCTCCTTGAGTTCGTCGATCAGCTCACCCGACGCCTCGGCGAAGTTCTTCACGAAATTCAACGGGTTCTTTATTTCGTGCGCCACACCGGCGGTCAGTTCTCCGAGTTCTGCCAGCTTCTGCGACGCGATGATCTGGTCCTGCGCCTCGTGCAGATCGGCCAGCGCCTTCTCGATGGCCGCGTTCTTCTCCTGCAGTTCTTCCGCCAGTTTCTCCACGAGATTCAGCCGCTGAACCTCCAGGGCATGGCGGCGAAAGACTTCCAGCGCGGCTGCCATTTCGGCGACTTCGTCATCCCCGCTGATATCGACTTCCGCTTCCAGGTCGCCGTCCGCCATGCGTCGCATGCGGTCGGACAGGCGGTCTATGCGGCGCAGTATCACGCCGCCCACGAACAACCAGGCGATCAACACCGCGCCGATGATGCTGAGGACGTTGAGTCCCAACAACATGCGGCGCCCGTCGAGGATCGCGTCCGTCGATTGGCCGGTCGCCTCGTCGACACTCGCGCGCGCTGCGCCCACATAGCTCTCGACATTGGCAACGAGGTCTATCTCCAGGTCGTGACTGTGCCGCTCCAGCGCCCGCTGCCGTTCAACAAGCCGCAGCTCGGACATCCGCAGGTCGAAGCCGCCCTGCTCCCCTACCCCGAGTTCCGCCAGCCGCGCGAACGGCGGTGCGACCGCTTCTTCCGCGGAAGAACCCGCGAGTGCCGCGAGACTTCGGTCGACACCTCCAATCGCGGCTTCAAAGCGCTCCCGCAGCGGCTCGATCAGGGGCGAGTAAGACATCGTGAATGCGCTCGCCAATAGCTGCGTGGCGATGCTCGCCTCGCGCCGCAAGGAAGCCAGGTGACGATAGTGATCAAACTCCGCTGTGGAGAAATGTTGCGCCGCGGGGTCTCTCGGGGCCTCGAAATCACGATACCCGGTCATCGCGTAGAACAACTGGTCGTCGATCGCGGTCGTCAGGACGACGGCCAACCGGTTCTCGAGCGCGGCCAGTTCCTCCCGTACGGCCTCGCTGCGTTCCGCGAGTTCGAACCCCTGCTGCACGGATTCCTTGATGGCTTCCGTATTGGCGATGAGTTCCGCCCCGAGTCCGCGAATCCGCTCGTAGGTCTCGCCCTTGTCGCGCAACTCCGCCAACAGCATCTCGAACGCATCCCGCTCGGCGTCCACGCGCGCGGCGACCTCCGGGAAGGACGAGGCATCGGCGGAAGTCAGCCTCGGCGCCGCCGCGACCAGTGCGCCGCTCTGCTGCACGACGGCGAACGCCGCCTCCATCTCCGGCACGCTGTATTCGTTCACCTGGCTTTGCAGATCGCCTACGCGGTTGAACGCAAACCAGCCCACGAGACTTGCAATGGCCGTGAAGGCAACCGCACCGCCGATACCCGCATTGAGCCGGAAATGAATGCGCCGGCTGGCCCGCCGCAGGCGGCCCAGGTGCTCGCGGATCACAGTGCCAACTCCTTGAGCGAGTCGACCTCCCTATAGCGGCCGCCAACATCGATCATCGTCAGGAACACCACATCGGATCCCTGGTTGTCATTCTCGCCATAGCGCAGTTCGAATCCGTCAAGGTCGATCGGTTCCGCATCGCGCAACACCTCGACGAACGAACTCCGGGCCACTTCCGCGCCGCACCGCTCAAGCGCGGCGATAGCGAGGCGTCCCGCCAGGTAGCCCTCGAAGGACACGAAACCGGGAACGGCGTTCGGGTCGTGGGCCGCTAGCGCCCGGCCATAACGGCCCACCACCGGCGGCGTGTTTCCCGTTGGGAACGGCACCACCTGCGTGACGATGACGCCGGCTCCCCCCTTGCCGAGTTCGTCCGCCAGGGCGTTACTGCCAACGAAGGATATCGTCACGAACACCGGATCGAAGCCGGTATGACGCGCCCACCTGATGAACGCGGCCACCGGCTGGTACGCCCCCACGAGAATCACCGCCCCTGGGTCGGTCTTTCGAATGTCCAGCAATCCCGTCTTCACTGCCGTCGTGTTGCGGGGATATACACCCGTGGACACCGGCTTCATGTTCCGCCGCGCAAGCGCCGCGCGCACTCCCCGATAGCCGGCCCGCCCGAAGGAATCGTCCTGGTACATCACGGCGATGCGATCGATACCCAGATCGCGGATGAGCCGCTCGACCATCTCCTCGGTCTCCTGGTCGTACGACGCCCGCAGGTTGACGACGTTGGTGAGCTCCGGGCTCCGCAGGAAGGCCGCGCCGGTAAAGGGGGCAACATAGGGGATGCCCGCGGCAGCGGCCACCGGCGTAGCGGAACGCGACGTCGGTGTGCCAACGGCGCCAATCAGGGCAAATACACCGTGCTCCCCGATGAGTTTCTGGGTGTTGACTACCGCCGTTTCCGGTTCGTACGCATCGTCAAGAGACAGGAGTTCCAGTCGCCGCCCACGGACTCCGCCTTCCCGGTTCGCCTCGGCGAACGCCGCTTCTATGCCAAGGCGCATCCCGGTGCCAAGCTCCGCGGCAGGACCGGTGAACGCTGCTGACTGCCCGAACAGAATACGGTCTTCGGACACGCCCGGCACGGCGTCGGCAGCGAGTCCTGCTTCACCGGCCTCGGTGCCCTCCCCCCGCTGAGCGCCGGCGGACAGGGACAACGCAAGCACTCCCGCTATCGCCAGGACGCGAACGCCTCGCTCCCGCGCGGCCACGGGAGGGGGCCGGACCTGCAACACGGGAGCCGGTCTCATTCTTGATAGCGCTTCGTCAACGTCAGCCGGTTGCAGTCGTTTTCGCGCCGGTACTCGACCTCATCCATCAGCGTCTTGACGAAGAAGACCCCCAGACCGCCGATGCTGCGCGCCTCGAGTGACGCTTCAACATCCGGCGTGTCAGCCTCCTGCAGCGGGTCGAAAGGCTGGCCGTCGTCGATGATGTCGATAACGACATGTTCACGGTTCGACTCCACCCTCACCTCGAATTCATGGTCATCGTCGTCATCGTAGGCGTAGTTGATGACGTTCATCACGACCTCTTCCAGCGCAAGCTTGATGTGATAGGACATCTGTTCGGGCCATTGCTCAGCCTGCCCGAATTCGTCCACTGCCCGGTCCAGGCGGGCCATCTCGTCGGTATTGTTCAGAAGACGAAACGTCGCTTTCGCGGTGCCGTCGTTCGCCTCCGGCCGATCTTGGCCAACGGGTCCGTCGGAACTCACGATCCATCCTCACCGCGCATCAGCGTCACGCACGTAATGTCATCGAACTGCGGCGCATCGCCGGCAAACGCCTTGACCGCGTCGAACACGGCCTCGTTCGCTTCCCGGACGGAACGCGGGGGGCCGACGCGGAAGACTTCCTGCAGCCGGTCCGGTCCGAACTCCTCGTCCTCGGCATCGATCGCCTCGGTCACGCCGTCCGTGAACAGCACCACCAGTTCCCCCGGTGCCAGCGTGACGCTGCTCTGCTCGAACTCGTATTCAGGCATGACACCGAGCGCGACGCCGTCCGTCGTGGGCAGGTATTCGGATGTCCCGTCGGCGTGCACCAGGAGGGGCGGATTGTGGCCGCCGTTCGCGTATGTGAAATCGCCGGTCCGCGGGTTGAATACCGCATAGAAGACAGTGACGAACATGAGCGACTCGTTGTCTTCCTCCAGCAGGCCGTTGACCGACGTCAGAACGAGATCGGGTTCCTCGGCGCCAATGGCCGAACCCTTCAACAGCGTGCGGCTCGACATCATGAACAACGCCGCGGGAACGCCCTTGCCCGAGACATCCGCGATCGCGATTCCCACGCGGCCTTCCTCGAGGCGAACAAAGTCGAAAAAGTCGCCCCCGACCTCGCGCGCCGGCTCCATGTTGGCGAAGGTCTCGTAACCCGAGCCCTTCGGAAAGGCCTTGGGCAGTATCGACTGTTGCATCTGGCTCGCCACGCCCAGTTCGTTCCTGATCGCGACCAGTTGGTCCCGGGACTCGAGGGCGTCGCGCCACACCGCCATATGCACCAGGGTCCGATCTATCGTGATCCGGAGGTCGTCGAAGTCGATGGGTTTCGTGATGAAGTCGAATGCGCCGCGGTTCATGGCCGTGCGGATGTTCTTCATGTCGCCATACGCCGAGACGATCACGGAACGGATGTTGGGGTCGACCTTCGCGACCTGGTCCAGCAGCGTGAGCCCATCCATCTGCGGCATGTTGATGTCAGACAGCACCATATCGATATCGGGCTGCTCGTTCAGCCGTTCGAGGGCCTCAACGCCGTTGTGCGCGAACACGAACTCGTACTGTCCGGCGCGGACGTACCTGCGCATGCGTTGCCGCATGAGATGTTCGAGATCGGGTTCGTCGTCAACAACAAGGATCTTGTGTTCTGCCATCGCTTCAACCGCGTTCCTGGTGCAGGCTACTGTTTACCGATGCGACGAGCGAGGCCATCACTCGATCCGCTCCGCATACTTCGACCCCTATCCTATAATAGACTTTGCACGCACGCCTTCCCGCCGACCCGTCGATGCATTGCGACTACCAACTCGACAAAGCAATACACGATGAGGTGTTCGAGGCAATCGGCGTGCCGCGCCCGCATTGCCGTAAGCTGTACGAAGCCCTGGGCGACCTCTCCATCGAAGAAATCCTGAGCGTTCAGGAACATGTCACCGCGGCCTTCTCGAACGAAGGCATAACCTTCACGTTGTATGGCGACAACGAGGAGATCGAGCGCATCATTCCGATCGACTGCATCCCCCGAATCCTCTCGGGTGCGGATTGGAAGCTGATCGAGTCCGGTCTCAGCCAGCGCATCCTTGCCCTGAACCGTTTCCTGGAAGACGTCTACGGCAATGCGCGGATCGTGGCCGACGGTGTCATCCCGGCAGAAGTCGTGCGCGGCTGCCCACAATACCGGATCGAGATGCGCGGCGTGTCCGTTCCGGGAGGCGTGTGGGTTGCCGTCTGTGGCACCGATATCGTGCGCACCAACGATGGCTTCCAGGTCCTCGAAGACAACCTGCGCGTACCCTCCGGCGTTTCCTACATGATCGCCAATCGAAAGGCCGTGAAGGCAAGCCTCAGGCGCCTCTACCGAAGCTACCGGGTACGCGAGGTCGAAAACTACGGTCGCCTGCTGTTCGAGACCCTGAGCGAACTGGCGCCGAACGGCCGATCCAGTCCCACGATAGTGCTGCTCACGCCCGGCGTGTACAACGCCGCCTTCTACGAGCACATGTTCCTCGCCGACGAGATCGGGGCGGAACTGGTGGAGGGCCGCGACCTCATGGTGAACGACGGGTTCGTGTACATGCGCACCACCCACGGATTGCGGCGGGTGGATGTCATTTACCGCCGCGTGGACGATGATTTTCTCGATCCGCTCGCGTTTCGAGAAGACTCGCTGCTCGGCGTGCCGGGCCTGATGCACGCGTACAAACTCGGCAACGTGACCCTTGCCAACGCGCCAGGTACCGGCGTCGCCGACGACAAGAGCGTGTACGCCTACGTACCGGACATGATCCGCTACTACCTGGGCGAAGAACCGATCCTTTCCAACGTTCCGACGCGCCTGTGCCGATGGCCGGACGACCTCGAATACACCCTGGACAACCTGGAAAACCTGGTGGTGAAACGTGTTGGCGGGTCCGGCGGCCACGGCATGCTGATCGGGCCCGAATCGACCCGGTCCGAACGCGAGGACTATGCCCGCGTACTGCGCGCCAACCCGGCGGACTTCGTTTCCCAACCCGTGCTGCCCCTGTCCCAGTCACCGTGCCTGATCGACAGCAAGCTGGAGCCCCGGCACGTGGATCTTCGCCCTTTCGTCCTGCAGGGTGGCAATACCCGGATCGTCCCGGGCGCGTTCTGCCGCGTGGCGCTTCGCCGGGGCGGCCTGGTCGTGAACTCCAGCCAGGGAGGCGGAGGCAAGGACTGTTGGGTTCTGAAGGACTAGCACCCGGCATGTTGTCGCGCAGCGCGCAGGGACTGTACTGGATGGGGAGGACCCTGGAGCGTGCCGAGCACCTGTGCCGCTTACTGCGCAACCAGGTCGAGTCACTCGTTGACCGGCCCGTCCGGGACATCCACTTTGGCTGGAGCCGGATCTACGGCTGCCTTCACCGCCAGCCGCCGGTCGGCAACCTGGAGCCCGGTGGCGACGAGGACTTCACGCTGGCCGACTCCTACACCCTGGCGGACGATCTCACATTCGAGCGCCTGAACCCCGCCTCGGTCTGGAGCTGCTTCTACCTTGGCCGCGAAAATGCGCGCCAGATGCGCCACTGCATCAGTTCCGACATGTGGTCGAGTCTGAACGTGGCCTACCTTCGTCTCCAGGGACAGCGCATCGAAGATATCTGGAGGACTTCGCCGGAGGACTTCTATACGCAGACCTGCCGGGACATCCATGCCTTCGGCGGCGTTGCCGAAGCCACGATGTACCGCGACGAGGGGTGGCGCTTCATCCGCCTGGGCCGGTTCATCGAGCGCGCCCAACTCGCCGCATCCCTGTTCCTGGCGCACATGGCGGCCGTCAAGGCACAGGAAGAGTCACTCGACTCCGATTCGACGAGCCTGTTGCACGTATACCGGGCATTCGCGGCGTACAAACAGCAGCACAGCGTCGAGATTCAACCGGACCGGGTACTGACCCTGGTCGCCACGGACCCCAGGCTGCCGAGTTCCCTGTGCCGGTCGCTTGACACCGTGGCCCAGGAACTCGAAGCCATCGGACCGGGGCCCGGCACACAGGACAGCGCTGCCGCCGCGAGGCTTGCCGGCCGCCTGTGCGCGCTCATTCGATACGACTGGCCCGACGTCGAAGATCACGAAGCGTTGCTTCGCAAGGCGAACCGATACTGCCGCGACCTGCACGATCTCATCACGGCCGCGTACATGGAATACCCGATCGAGGACCGCACCCGCTGAGACACGCCATGACCGGTGTCCGCTACCACGTGGAGCACATCTCCTGCTACCGCTACGAAGCACCCGTGCAGAGCTGTGTAATGACGCTATGCCTGCGCCCGAGGGAGGATGCGGGTCAATCGCTGCAACGCTTCGAGATCACGACGGAACCCACGGCCCTGCTCAACGCGCAAACCGACTGCTACGGCAACACGCATCATGTCTTCAATCTCCACCAGGAGCACGACGCGCTACGCATCGTGATGCACTCCGAGGTCCTCGCACCCGTGCCCGATCCCCTGCCGCTGGCACTCCCGCGCGATGCCTGGCGCGAAGCCAGGTCCTGGGCGAACTCGTTCGATCACTGGGACTTCGCGTCACCCAGCGCGCTGACCCGCCCCACTCCCATACTGGCCGCGTTCGTCGATCACCACCAGGTCGTCCCGGTTGCAGATCCGCTCACTGACCTGCTGCGGCTGTCGAGCACATTGAATCGCGTGTTCCGATACGAACCTGGAACCACTACCGCGGAGTCCACTACGGAGCACATCCTCGAAACCGGCTGCGGCGTCTGCCAGGACTACGCCCACGTGATGATCGCCATCGCCCGCTCCTGGGGCATTCCGTGCCGCTACGTCTCCGGTTACCTGGCCGAAGCCGCCTTCAACGCCGAAACAGCCGTCGGCACCCACGCCTGGGTGGAGTGCCTGCTACCCGAAATCGGGTGGCTCGGGTTCGATCCGACCAACAACGCCCTCGCCGACGAACAGTACATCCGCGTCGGCATCGGACGCGATTTCCGCGATGTCTCGCCCACCCGGGGCGTGCGCCACGGCGGCGGGGAGACTGAACTCGAAGTCGAAGTGCGGGTGCGGCGCCTGGACGGCGATGGCGGGGATTGCGGCGGTTAGCGCCATGAAATCCGCCGACCCTTCGGGCACGTCGCATTTCACCCCCGCCCAAGCCCACCTACGATCCCCCGCCTTGAATCGGCACTGCGTGCCGTTCTACGGCGCGGCCTCCTAGCGCCATGAAATCCGCCGACCCCTCGGGCACGTCGCATTTCACCCCCGCGCCCTGGTGAGGTGTCACACGACACTAGCCCGGAGGGCGTATCGGTGCCGGCACCAGCGAGGAAATCTCGGATTCCGCAAAGCCGAACTCCTGAAGGACTTCACGCGTGTCACGGCCTGAATCCGGCGCAGCCCGCTCGAAGGTCTCCGGCTGGGGGAACTTCGACAGGTTGATCGGCGACCGGATGAGCCGCACGTCCCCGAGTTCGGGATGCGGCGCCGGCTTCGTCATCTTGAGGAACTTCGCCTGGGGATCCTCGTACGCCTGGGAGATGTCGTTAACGGGACCGCAGGGGACGCCGACCGGGTTCAGGCACTCGATCAGTTCCTCCACGGTCAGGTCCGCGATCGCCGCCTCGATGTCGCGCGTCAGCGCTGCCTTGTTGCGCGCGCGGTCCTGGAACGTCGCATAGGACTCGTCTTCCAGCAGGTGCTCCGCGTGTACAGCGCGGCAAAAACTCGTCCACATGCGGATCGACGACGCCGCGATGTTCACGAGGCCGTTGCGGCACGAATAGGTTCCCATCGGCGTCGCCACGGGATGGTGATTTCCCCGCTGTTGCGGCACCTCTCCGAGCATCGTGTAGCGCGCGCCCTGGAAATCTATCTTGTTCAGCATCGCCTCGAGCAGCGATGTATGCACCCACTGCCCCTCGCCGGTCCGCTCGCGGTGCAGCACCGCCAGGAGAATGCCCTGGCCGAGAAACATCCCAGCGGCCGTGTCGCTGATGGCGATGCCGACGCGCATCGGACCGCTTTCCGGGGTTCCCGTGATGGACATCAGGCCGCACATGCCCTGCACGATCTGGTCCACGCCGGGGCGAGAACTGTATGGACCTTCCTGTCCGAATCCCGAGATACTGGCGTAGATGATCGACCCGTTCGCCGCCTTGACGGACTCGTAGTCGACCCGCAATCGATGCTTCACCTCGGCGCGGAAGTTCTCGACGACGATGTCCGCGTTCGCCACCATGCGCATGAACGCCCCATGGCCCTCCTCGCTCTTGAGGTCGAGCACGATGCCCCGCTTGTTCCGGTGCAGGTTCTGCTCGTCCGCCCCGTGACGCGCCCCGATGAGCCTGCTATTCCCTCCCGGCGGCTCGATCTTGATGACGTTCGCGCCCCAGTCGGCGAGCAACCGCACCGCGGTGGGACCCGCCCGGGCGTGGGTCAGGTCGAGGACCGTATACCGGCTTAGGGGTAGTTCCTGCATCGGGTCTTGTTTCGCATTCCGGCGTGGCCGGACATCATACCCGACCGAATACCACCTCATTGCCCCGCGAGGGTTGGGCGGGGACATTCTGCGAAAGGCTGAGCGAACACGCCGCAAAGCCTGCACCGACCAGGAACACTGCGGACGGCGAGACGATCCACACCATCCCGAGAACCGCCGGGATGATCACCGCGGCGATGTGATTGATCGTGAACGACACTCCTGCGGTGGAAGCGATATCCGCCGGATCCGCGATCTTCTGAAGATAGGTCTTGATGGCGATGGCAAGCGCGAAGAACATGTGGTCCGCGACATACAGCCCCGCGGCCAGGTAGGCGTTGTCGACGAACGCGTACGCCACGAATACGCAGATCAGTCCGACGTACTCGAAGGTCAGCGCCCGCCGCTCGCCGATGCGGCCGATCAGTGCGCCGATGCGTTCCGCGAAGAACCAGTTGAATACGTGGTTAATGAGAAACAGCGCCGCGATGTTCTGTGCGCTGTAGCCGAACCTCTCCACCATCAGGAAGCCGGCGAAAACGACGAATATCTGGCGCCGCGCGCCGGACAGGAAGGTCAGCCCGTAGTAGAGCCAGTAGCGTCGCCGCAGGACGATGTGCTTGCGTTGCGGCGTCTTCGACGGGAACTGCGGGAACGAAGAAAGCACCCCCGCGAGGACGAGCACGCCGCCGCCCGCCAGCGCGTAGATCCACACGTAGTCGACGCCGATCGACAGTGCGGCCCACACCACCGCGAAGCAGACGAGGGATGACATGGACCCGACCGCGATCAGCTTGCCAAGAATGCGCGGCGCTTCCTCCTTCGACAGCCACTGCAGCGACAGCGACTGCTTCACGGTCTCGAAGTAGTGGAAGCCGATCGACATCAGCACTGCCGTGCAGTACAGACCGTACTCGAAAGGGAAGAACCCGGTCAGCGCCGTGCCGAGGCCGAACAGTGCGATGGAGATCACGGCGAACCTCTGCTCCCTCAGCACCAGCAGCACGAAGACGGCGGTGAAAGCCAGGAACCCGGGAACCTCCCGCAGGCTCTGCAGGATGCCGATCTCGATGCCGGTGAACCCGGCGCGCTCGATGACGAAGTTGTTCAGCAGCGCCTGCCAGGCCGCGAAGCCGAGCGGTATCGCGACGCTGGCAACGACGAGGAAGAACCTTGGGGTGCGGAGATGTTCCGGAATCATGGCGGCGCGAGGAGCATCCTTAGTGTCTGTCACCTGGTCAGGCTCGCGTAGACACGGTCGACGAAACCCAGCGACGCCGACTCCGGCCCGTAGGTCTCGTCAAACTCCGCGGTGACCTTAGCCGCGATCACCTGTTCCCTGGTGTTGCCCTGGTCGATGAGGTCGGCCACACGTGAGCGAACCGTCTCCAGCATGACGACATAGGCTTCGACCGCGGCCCGGTTCGCTATCCGGCCATGGCCGGGAATCACCACCGCGTCTTCGGGGAGCTCATCGAGAACCGCCCGGCAGAATTCAATCATGCCGTCGATGTCGCCACCGCTGTCGACATCGACGAAGGGATACCCGGTGGTGACGAACACGTCACCGAAGTGCACGGCGTTCTGTCCGCGAAAGATGACGGCGGTGTCGCCGGTGGTGTGGGCCGGGCCAGCGTGAATGAGGTCGATCTGTTGACCATTGAAATGCAACTGCATGCGTCGGGTATAGGTGATCGCCGGCAACGCTTCCTCGGGGTAGGGCTCCTGGCGGTACTTCGCGATTACCAGGTTGATCAGTCCGCCGCGGGCCATGTCGTCGCGCGCGTTGGCGTGCGCCAGGATGCGCGTTCCCGCGGGCCCCAGGGCCAGGTTGCCCTGGGCGTGGTCGAAGTGCCAATGCGTGTTGATCACGTAGTCGATCCCGCTGCCGGCACCGGCCGCATGTCCCAGCGCTTCGATGGCGGCACGCATCTTCGGCACCATTTCCGGAAACTGGTCGTCGACGAGGAGCACGCCATCCGTTCCGATCGAAACGGCGACGTTGCCGCCCAGTCCAAACAGCGCATAGAGGCCGTCGCCCACCCGTTCGGTGGTGACCTCGGCAGTCTCGAAATCCCAGCCGAACCGTTCGAGGAGTTCGTCGAGCGACATTGCTTCGTCCGCGCCGCTCGAGACCGCGAACCACGCCACGGCCGATACGAACATCGTCTTCGCCAGGTGCATGGTTGGGACTTCCGTCAGTCGGGCAGTCCGAGGATGCGCTTTGCGATGATGTTGAGCTGGATCTCTGACGTCCCGCCCTCGATGCTGTTGGCCCTCGAGCGCAGCCACTCGCGGGTCGTGGCGAGTTCCCTGTCGGCGAACCCGTCTCCCGACCAGCCGAGCGCCTGAACGCCGAGAATCGACGCGAGTATTTCGTAGCGGTCCTTGTTCTGCTCGGTCCCGTAGTACTTGAAGAACGACGAAGTGAAGGTCGGCGCCCGCCCGCTCCTGCTCTCCTCGCCGTTGCGTCGCATCGAGAGGCCGAAAGCGCGGTCGTTCATGGAGTGTTCGATCACTCTCGCGCGCAGCCCGTCGTCGTCGATGCGGCCCTCAACATGGCCCGCATACCGCTTCGCGAGTGCCTGCATCGAGCGCGCCCGGGACCCGCCGCTCAAGCCCCCGCCCATGCCGCCGCCGATCGATGTCCTCTCGTACTGGAGCAGCCGCTTGGCGACGGTCCAGCCCTTGCCCGGCGTGCTGACGACATTCCGCTTGGGCACGCGGACGTCGTCGAAGAACGTCTGGCAGAACGGGGATGCGCCGCTGATCAGGCGTATCGGACTGACCGTGACTCCCGGCGACTCCATGTCGAGCAGGATGAACGTGATGCCGTCATGTTTCGGCACGTCCGGGTCGGTGCGCACCAGGCAGAACATCCAGTCAGCCTGGTCGGCGTTCGAGGTCCAGATCTTGGAACCGTTGATAACGTAGTCGTCCCCGTCCTCCACGGCACGTGTCTGAAGCCCGGCGAGGTCCGAGCCGAATCCGGGCTCGCTGTATCCCTGGCACCACCAGATCTCCCCGCGCACGATTTTCGGAATGTGCTCCCGGCACTGCTCCGGCGAGCCGAACTCCAGCAACGCCGGACCGATCATGCTGGTCCCCATTCCGCCACCCAGCGCCAGCCGCGCGTTGATGCGGTCGAGTTCTTCCTGCAGCACCGCCGCCTGTTCCTTCGACAGTCCGCCGCCACCGTATTCGGCCGGCCACATGGGCGTCGTCCACCCGCGATCCGCCATCCGGTCCAGCCACAGCCTGGTATCCGGGTTCTTGTAAGCGGCGCGGCGGCCAAAGGCGGGCAACTCATCCGCCGGCATGGGTGTGCGCATGCTCGCCGGACAGTTGTCCTCCAGCCACTCCCGCGTTTCTTCCCTGAAGCTCATATCACCATTCGCCTTCTACTTTACTTGCTACTTTCCTGCTACTTCCCTTCCTCTCGCCACCACCAGTGCCGGCGACTCGAGCGCAGCGATGTCGTCAAGCGGGTCCCCGTCCACGAACACCATGTCCGCGGCATGGTTGCGGGCCAGGCGTCCGGTCACGCCGCTCAAACCCAGCGCGTCCGCGCAGTCCGACGTGGCGCTGCGCAGCACCTCCACCGCGGTCAGCCCGGCGAAGTGCGCGAACACCGGCAACGCCCTTGCGAGGTCCCGGTGCCGCACGCCCGGGATGCCGGCATCCGTCGACGCGATCAGCCGGACCCCGGCCGAGCGCATGTCGGCGAATGTCCGTCTCACGGTCTCTTCGAACTTGCCGTCACCACCGACGAAACGTTTCCAGCCCGCGTTTATTGTAGGAGAAACACGGATTCCCCGGCGCGCGATTTCCGCCGCGACGTCCGGATCGTATCCGCTGCGGCGCCCGTCGTCGCCGAGCCAGGAGCAGTGTTCGATGGTCGAGACCCCCGCGTTCGCGGCATGCGCGATCCCCTCGGTGCCGTGGCAATGCGCGGCCACGTCGAAGCCACACGCATTGGCGTGCCGCACGATGGCGCTCGTCGACGGTGCGTCGAACTGCGCGGCTCTCGGCGAGGAACCCTTCGTCAACATGCCGCCCGTCGCCATGATCTTGATGAGGTCGACCCCATGCGCCGCCTGCCGTTCGATCACCCCGGCCGCCGCGTCCGCATCGCTCGCCTCGCCGCCCCAGAAATGGCAGTGGCCGCCTACCGAGGTCACCGGCTGCCCGGCGCACAACAGCCTCGGCCCCACCAGTTCGCCGGCGTTGATGCGGTCCCGCAGGTCGATTTCGAGCCACTTGCCCCCGCCGAGGTCGCGCGCCGTGGTGATCCCGGCACGCACCATCTCATCCGCTCGCTCGACCATCGCCCGCCGGATCTCCGCATCGGGCACTGCAAGCTGTTCCCCGGGGGTGCGCAGACCTGGATCCAGCGTCATATGGACGTGCGCGTCGATCAGGCCTGGAACGAGTGTGAGACCCGACATGTCGCGGACATTACCGCCAGCCCCATTCTCCTCAACGGCGACGATGACCCCGTTCTCCACTACGACCGTGCCGATGCCGAGATAGTCGTCCGCGACGCCATCCCAGATGCGCACGTTCCGATAGGAAGTCCTTTGCGCCACTTCCGGTCAGCGAACCGTCAGCCGCTCAACCGCGGCCTCGTTGAGTTCGATGCCGAGTCCCGGCGCGTCGCCAAGCCGTGCGACCCCGTCCTTCGGCAAAACCGATTCCCCGTACAGGTCGGCCACGTTATCGAGAGGACCGGAGAACTCGATGGAGAATTCGTGCGGCCGGGTGGCGTTCTGCACCGTCGCGTAGACATGCAGCGACGCCATGGAGTTGATCCCCGCCTGGGGACTGTGGGGCATGACGGGCTTGTCGAGCACGGTCGCCATCTCGTAGATGCGCTTTACCTCGCTCGGACCGCCGGCATTGAGGATGTCGGGCTGCAGGATGTCCGGGTTGCCGAGCAGCACCAGGTGATGGAACCACCAGCGAAAGGCATCCTGCTCGCCGGCCGAGACGGCGACATCCAGGGCGTCGCTCACCTGCTTCAGCCCGGGCAGGTCGTAGTGCGGAATCGGCTCCTCGAAATGGTCGATACCGAGTTCCTCGAAACGACGTCCCTGTTGGATGGCGGTGGACACCGAGTAGCCGCAGTTGGCATCGAATCCGAGATACTCCCCTCCGGACAGGTATTCCCGCACAAGCTTGAACATGCTGTAGTCCTTGGCCGGGTCGATATCCTGGCGCCAGCCGCGCCAGTCCATGCGGATCTTGAATGCCCGGAATCCCTGTTCGCGACCGTTCTGCACAAGGCGCAGCATCTCTTCCGGATCCATCCGCCACCCCGACCCGGTGCTCCAGTACAGGGGAATCTCCAGCCTCCTGGCACCGCCCATCAGCATGTGCACCGGCATCCCCGTGTCCTTGCCCAGGAGATCCCACAACGCGACGTCGACCGCGCCGACGGCCCAGCCCGGCAGCTTGTAGAAGCGCTCGCCCCGCCCCAGGGCGAATGTCTCCCAGTGCCGATCGACTGCGCGCGGGTCCTCACCCACGAGCGCCGGCCTTATCGCACTCTCGAGGTAGGCGTCGAATACCACGCCGTGACGGCCCGGGACTTCCGCGTGGCCTTCCACTCCGGCATCGGTCTGCACGCGCAGCAGGCCCTTGCCGATGTCGAGGGGTGTGTGGGTGATATGGGTGACTTTCATGATCGCGGGGTTGGCTTGCCAGGGCCGGCGGTGGTGGACGCGCCGATCGGTTCACTATACCTCACGCCGGGTGCGCGGTTGATCATTGGCCGGTCCGGGGTATTCAATGACCGTATCGACTTCCGTTACGGGGAATCGCAGATGGATCTTGGACTGGCGGGCAAACGTGGTGTCGTGGTCGGAGGCAGCCGCGGGATCGGGAAGGCGATCGCGCTGGAACTCGCCCGCGAAGGCGTCGATCTCGTCCTGAGCGCCCGGACCGGGGACGAACTTGCGCGAACCGCACGCGAGATCAGCACGGCGACCGGACGGCGCGTAGTGCCGATGCCCCTGGACGTAAGGGACCGAGAGCGCGTCGACGCAGTCATCGACAACACCGCCCGGGAACTCGGCGGGCTCAACATCCTTATCAACAGCGGCTCCCGGCCCGGGGGCTCGCCCACGGCGACAGGCCGGATAGATACCATCGTAGACGATGATTTCCTGGACGATTTCGATACGAAGTACCTGGGCGCCCTGCGCTGCGCCCGGGCGGCGATCCCCCACCTCAAGGCTGCGGGCTGGGGCAGGATCGTCAACATCAGCGGCCTCAACGCGCGCACCGCCGGCAACATGAGCGGCGGTGCCAGGAACGCATCCCTCGTGCACCTCACGCGCACCCTCGCCCTGCAGTTAGGACGCGACGGTATCACCGTCAACTGCATCCATCCCGGCGCCACGCGCACGGAACGCACTGCCGTGGTGCTGGAGGCGAGAGCGAAAGAGGCTGGCACGACGCCCGCACAGGTGGAAGCCCGCGATTTCGCCCCGGACAACCCGCGAAGCAATTCCATCGGACGCATGGTGGACGCGGCCGAGATCGGCCACCTCGCGGTGTTCCTCTGCTCCGAGAAGGCCTGGGCCGTCAACGGCGAAGTGATTGCCGCCGATGGCGGCGGCAGCAGGTCGGTGTACTACTGATTCCTGCTGCCCTATTGGCGCGCGAGTCGAATCTCCGGCGGGCAAGACCGGTGCGTGGACCGGAACGGATTAATGTCTATCCCTCCCCGGCGCAGGAATCGGCCGTAGACGGTCAGGCGCTCGCAACCGCATCGCGCCATGATGTCGACGAATATCTGCTCGATGACGGTCTCGTGAAAGGCGCGGTGACGCCGGTAGGAAACGAGATACCCGAGTAGCTGCCCGCGATCGATTTCCGGGCCCCGGTAAGAGATGAGCAACGATGCCCAGTCGGGCCACCCGGTAACTGGACACAGCGATGCGAACAGGTCCGTGTATACCGATCGTTCCACGAGCCGTTCCCCGCATGCGTCATCCAGCAGGCTGGCGTCACGTTCGTACGTCCCGACCTCGACGCGTTCGTTGTCGAGTGACTGGCCCGGCATCGTGTCGGGGAGCCTCGGGCCGCTCAACGCCACCATGGACACGTCCGCACACACCCCGAACAGGGCGGACAGATCTGCCCGGATAACAGCGAGGATATCGGCTTCCTTCGGGAAAGACGCCTGGGAGAAAGCGTTGAGATACTGCTTGAGCGACTTGCTTTCGACCGTCGCGGACGTTGCGCAGGGCACCCTGATCCGCAGTGCGCCAACCATGGGCACACCGCCTTCCCTCAGCCAGGACAATTCGTAACAGTTCCAGACATCCTCTCCGACAAAAGGTAGCGGCGGGCGCAGGCCGAGTGCCCGACGCTGCTCCGAGCGGTCAATGGAGCGGAGCAGCGCTGGAGTCGATGTGCTGGCGCAGGGCATCGTCGGAGGGGGTACTCACGCGTCCGGACCGGCGGTCACAACGGACAGGCCTTGCCGCGCGCCGGGCACCGCGCCGATGACGACACCATCCGCATAGTCGAAAGCGTCCACCACGATGCCCGCACCGTCCCGCCCGAGAACTGTGGGGCGGACGACATCGAGCCGCCCTTCATCCACGATCCAGACCTCGGCGCCGACCTGTTCGGCTGCCTCCGGCAGCGTAAAGGTATTCGCCATCGGAGGACCTTCGATCTCGATGTCGACGAAGGTGCCCGGAGGCAGTTCCGGAACTTCGTCGAAGGAAAGGAACACCCTCGCGAAACGCGTCCGCTCGTCGAGTTCCGCAGAAACGCGTTCCACCGAAGCCGACAACACCGTGCTACCCGCGCGAACCGACGCCCGGCGCCCGACTGCGGGCGATATGCGGCGCAGGTCGTCCTGGGCAATGAAACCCATCGCTTCCACCGCATCGAGCGCGAACGCCCTCCCGAACGACTGGCCCTTGGTGAGCAACTGTCCGGCCTCCGCCGCCGCCTCCGTGACGCGGCCGGCGAACGGCAGCGAAAAGCGCGTGCGGGACAGTTCGAGCGCAGCCACCTTCGCCCGCGCCCGAGCCGAAGCGACCATCGCTTTCGCCTGTTCGATCTGGGGAACGCGCGCGACAAGCGGCGGAACCGCTTCACCCGCATGCAGGATGGCATAGTTGAGACGCGCGGCATCGCCTTCGGCCTGCTGGAGCAGGAGCGTGGACTCGGCTGACTCGACATCCGCCTGCGCCTGTTCCACCGCCAGTTCGAAATCGCTCGGGTCGATGACCAGCAGTTCCTCGCCGGCGGCAAACGATCCGCCCGCCCTCAGGTTGGGCGAAACGACCGCCACGCGGCCGGTGATCTGCGGGCTCAGACCGACATGGTTGCGCACGTGCACCGAGCCGGTCGTGACGACCGTGAGCGCCGTGTTCGACGATGTCGGCTGAATCACGCGGACTACGGGTGGCGGCGCCGTCCGCCCGAAGCTGCTCGACCCTTCGGCTCCCAGCACGTCCTCCTTCGAGGGAGCGCGGGAAAAGAACAGGGCCACGATGACTACTGCCGCCACGGCCAGTATCTGGACCGGACCCACGGCGCTACGGCGAACGCCGGGCGGTCGATCGCCAGCACCCGCCCCGGAACGACGCCGATTGAATATGTTGCCGAGCAAAGCCATTCGATGTCCGAACCCACAACCAGACGCAACGGATTATCGCAAACGCCCGGGCAGCGATCACACCCCGGTGTCGACAAACCTGCGGAGACTTGGTCAGATAGGCAAATCTCCTGGGCTGACGGGATGCCCGCACGCATGACGGACGGTCCGGCAATACCCGGCGGCGGCGACGCCATCACCGCCGACTGGATGCAGCAGGCGCTCTCGGCGGGGGGTGCACTGGACGTTCCGCCAATCAAGAGCGTCGAAGCCGAAACCATCGGGACCGGGCTGGGCCTGCTCGCCGACCTCTTCCGCTGCCGCCTGACCTATGGCGATGCCGTCGGCGAATCGCAAGGCGACGCTCCGGGGCGGCCGGAACCGCCCGGGACCGTCGTCGTGAAGCTCCCCAGTTCAGAACCGAAGAGCCGGCGCCTGTGCAAGCGCTTCTACCTGTACAAGCGTGAGTGCGACTACTACCGCAGTCTCGCGCCGAACGTCCCGTTACGAACGCCGACGTTGCTATACGGCGACTATGAACCCCGAACCGACCGGTTTGTCCTCGTCCTCGAAGACCTGCGCGCCATGGCGACCGCTGACCAGATTGTCGGTGCGAGCGCCGAGCAGGCGAAACGCGCCATCCGCGGGATTGCGAGGCTGCATGGCCACTACTGGAACAAGGTCGACCAGCCGGAACTGTCAGGTGCCCGCCAGGAACTGAGCCCCCAATACAGGCCCCTGGTGCAGATCGTCTATCTCTCGAACCTGCTGCCAACGCTTCGCCATTTCGGTGGGATCTTCTCGGCGGAAATGCGGCGGTTCGCCGAAGCCTACGGCCCGCACGTGGCCGAGCACATGGGCATCCTCGCCGCTGGTCCCCTGACGTTCTGCCACGGGGACTATCGCCTCGACAACATGTTCTTCGGCGACGGGGAAGCGTTTGCCGTCATCGACTGGCAGGTCAGTGCGATCCAGAGCAGTCTGTATGACGTCGCCTATTTTCTCGCGACCAGCGTGGCGAGCGATGTCCGACGCGAAGTCGAGCGCGAAGCGCTTGGTGAATATCACGACATCGTCCGCACCCTGGGAGCGAAGGACCTCACATTCGAAGACTGCTGGGGGCTGTATCGCCAGAACATCCTCGGTCGCCTGATAACGGCCGTCATCACGTGCGGCGGGCTGGACCTGAACGACGAACGGAGCTACGAACTTGCCGAAGTCAGCCTGCAGCGAACGCTGACAGCGATCGAAGACCTGGAGGCCACCGCGTTGATTCCGGCCCCGCGTCGTGACCTCAGTTCCGCCACCATCTTCTCCGTCCTCTCGCGGGTCGGATACAACCTCGCCCGGGTGTCATACCGGCCCTGAGGCCGCCGCCTGCGTTACGCTGCGGCCCCCTCCGGTGGTGAATGTCCCAATTCCTCCGGGGGAGGATGCTCCCCGGTGACGTCTGTTCCATGGAATGCCCCACAGCCGGCGCCTTCGGCTTCGCCTGTGGCCCGGCCCCGCTCGTCGACCATGGAACAAGTGCCCCGGGTCGCTAAGTGCTCCCCGAGACATTTGTTCCATGGAAGTCTTCCCTGATGATCACCAGGGCGGGCACCAGGAACAGGATGACGACGCTTGCGAACACGATGCCGGTCGCCAGGCTGACTGCCATCGGGATCAGGAACTGGGCCTGGGTGCTGGTCTCGAACAGCATCGGGGTCAGGCCGAGGGCGGTGGTAGCGGTGGTAAGGAAAACAGCCCGAAAACGCAGTCGCGCGGCGGTCACCACGCACTCGATCGCCGATGCCCCCGTTTCCCGGCGCAGCCTGTTGTAGCGGTCGACCAGCACCAGCGAGTCGTTCACTACCACGCCGGCGAGCGCCACCATGCCGAAGATCGATATGAACGACAGGTCGTAACCGAGCAGGAAATGGCCGATCAGCGCGCCTCCCGCGCCGAAAGGCACCGCCGCCAGGATGATGAATGGCTGCACGTAGCTTCGAAGCTGCGACGCCAGCAGGGCGAAGATCACCAGCAGCGCCACGAGCGTCAGGTGTCCCAGGGCACCCAGGTCACGGGACTGTTCCATGCCGAAACCCGCCTGCGCAACCTGTAATCCCGGGTAGCGCCGCGCCAGGTCGGGCAGCACGTCCCGCTGAATCCTGGCATTCACGTCCGTCGGTGTCGCCAACGCGGTGTCCACCTCACCGGTGACGGTAACCACCCGCAGGCCGTTGACCCTGTTGATGGATGAGTAACCGCGGGACTCGGTGACGCGCGCGACCGCCGACAGGGGCGCTTCGGCACCATCCGCCAGGCGGACCCTGACGTTAAAGAAGTCCTGCGCGCTCTGCCGCTGTTCCGGCGGATAGCGCACCATGACCTTCAGTTCCTGGCGGCCCCGCTGGATGCGATGCACCTCGGCGCCGAAGAAGTTGCCGCGCAGTTGCCGCGCGACATCGGCCGGGGTGAGTCCGGCAGCCTCGCCGGCGGGTGTCAGTTCGATGTCGTACTGCCGCTTGCCGGGACTGTCGGAGTCCTGGATCTCGTACATCGACGGATACTGTCGATAGGCGTCCTTGAGGTCGTCCACCGCCGCCGAGAGCGTCGCGTCGTCCTGGTGGGCCAGTTCGTATTCCACGTCTGCCCCGCCGGGGCCGACAAACTCCGCCGAGAACGTCAACCGCTCGGCGCCGGCCACGTCGCCTACTTTCGCACGCCAAAGGCGTTCCAGTTCGGTTGCCGCCAGCGTGCGCAACGGTTCACGATGCAGTTGCACCTGTATTGCGGCGACGTGGCTCGCCACCATCATCGCCTGGGTACCGCCCGGCCCAGTGAATTCCCCCGGCCGCCCGCCCACGGTCACGCTCAAGGCGCGCATCGACGTCCCGCCCACATCTTCGTTGACGGCGTGCGCGGCGGCGGCGATCGTTTCTGCGGCCGCACGCGTCACCGCGAACGGCGTTCCCACCGGGAACTCGATGTCCGCTCGCATCAGGTCAGATTCCAGCGTCGGGAAGAACAGGAACCTCACCGTTCCGCTCAGCATCAGCAAACCCGCCACAGCGAGCAGCAGCAACGCGCCGAGCAGCGTCATGTAGCGACGCCGGACGGCGCGTTCGATGACCGGCACCAGCCAATCGTCCCGAAAGCGTCGAACCGTGGCCGCCACCGTTGCCTGGAACGTGTCGAGCGGCCAGCGGCTCCAGGTTCCCGGATGCGCCAGGTGCGCGGGCAGGATGAAAAACGCTTCGATGAGCGACATGGCAAGTACCGTAACCACCACCAGCGGGACCACGCCGAGAATCTGGCCGAACGTTCCCGTAACGAACGACAGCGGCGCGAACGCCGCCATGGTGGTCAGGACGCCGACCAGCACCGGACCCTGTACCCCGCGCGTTCCCGCGATCGAGGCCTCCGGACCCACATTGCCGGCGTCCCATTGGGAGGAGATGTTCTCCCCCACCACCACCGCGTCATCGACGACGATGCCGATGACCATGATCAGGGCGAACAGCGACACCATGTTGATGTTCACGTCGAGAAAGTCGAAGAAAAGGAACGCGCCGAGGAACGATATCGGCACGCCCATCGCCACCCACAACGCGAGCCGCAGGTCCAGCATGACCACCAGGAACAGGAACACCAGCGCAAAACCGAGCAGGCCGTTGCGCACCAGCAGGCTGATGCGGTCCTTGAGGATCTCCGTCTGGTCCTCCCACACCGCTATGTCGATACCGGGAGGCGGCTGATAGCCCGCGAGCAGTCCCTTGATATCTTCCGCGATCACCAGCGCGTCCTCGGCCTCGGACTTCTGCACCTGCACGAACACGCTCTGCCGGCCGTTGTATTCGTGAATGAGGTCCACGTCAGCGAAGCCGTCCCGAATCGTGGCGAGATCGCGCAGCCTGAGCACCGCCCCGTCGGGAGCCGACCGGATGACTATGTCCTCGAATTCCTCGCCGCGCTCCCGCTTGGCGTTGGTGCGCAACAGCAGGTCGCCGCCCTCCGTGCGCAATTCGCCGGACGACAGGTTGAGCGACGCGCGACCCACGGCCTGGGCGACCTGTTGAATGCTCAGGTTGTGACGGCGCAACGCCTCCTCGCGCACCTCGATGGATATCTCGTAGTCCCGGGCACCCACCAGCGAGACCAGCGAAACGGAAGGCAGGGCGAGCAGTTCCTCTTCGAGTGCTTCGGCGCCGCGCCTCAATTCAGCTTCCGACAACTCGGAAGACACCACCATCGTCATGACGTCGCTGATGGTCTCGGCGCGAACGACGCTCGGCTGTTCAGCGTCCTCCGGGGGAAAGTCGGAGATTCGCTGCACGGCCGACTCGACATCGTCGTGGACGCGCGCCGCATCGACGAAGTCCTTGAGTTCGACGGTCACCCTGCCGACGTTCTCGGAGGCCTCCGAAAGGACGCGCTCGACGCCATCTATCCCGAACACCGCTTCTTCCACGCGCCGGGTGATGCCTTCCTCCACTTCGGAAGGCGTGGCGCCCGGATACGTCACACGGACGGTGATCACCTGCGGATCGACCGTCGGAAATATCTGCGCCGTCAGTTCCGATCCGGCGAAGAACCCGCCAACGAGCATGAGCAGCATGATCAGGTTCGCCGCCACGGTGTTGTTGGCGAACCACTCGATCAACCCGCCGTCGCGCGGCGCCGCACCTCCGACATATGCGTCGCTCAAGACCTCATCCCCGCGAAGAAGCCATGCTGCGAACGGCGCTGGAAACTGTCACGCTGCGTTCGAGTAGAACCCATCCGTTGTCCGCACCGAGCGCTCAAAGGGGCGCATTATGAACAGTCTCCGGGGGCCTGTCGCCCGCAGCATGTGACCCGGGATCCGGTTCGGCGAAGTCCGGCAGCGAACACGCATCCGCCGCCTCCCCGGACGCTTCCTCCACGACCGATGCGTCAACCAGCCTTAGCTGCCGCCGCAATGTGGCGGGCATCGTGACGGTCTTCGGCACCCGGCGCCCGTGCCGCTCGACGATGTCGAAACGCGCCGGTGACGGCTTGCGGCCGTCACGGAGGACATCGTAGTCGCACCTCAGGGAGCCGTCATCGGCAACCGCATGTTCCCGCAGCGACATCGGATAGGTCTTGCGCCCGTTGTTCAGCACGAGTTCGGCATCGCACTGCGCGGTCACCCAGAAGAAGGACATGAGATCGACACCCTCCGGCGCCGGCTCGTCATCCTGCGCCTCGCCGTCCCGTACCTGGCGCAGCACGTCCCCGGCGACATGGATGATGCGGCTCCTGTTCTTCCGGGCGCGTTCGTGCATGCGTAACTCTTCCGGTACGGCGCGGGCCCCTTCGATACGGCCGCGGACGTCGAAGCGCGTTTCCCACGGCACGATTCGCGCCCAGACGTCAGTCGTCTGCATGGTTCCGCAAACGCGATAGCCGCTACCCCCGGTTTCGGCATGAATCCGCGCCTCGCCCACGCGAACGCCCCGAATGAACACGTCGTATTCGAGTTCAAGGGTCAGGGTGTCTGCCGGCGGCAGATCGGCGCAAAGCCATCCTGCGGACCCCAACATCGCGACAAGGAAGATGTGCCTCAGCCATCCCGGCAAAGCCTGTGACGGGTACGGTCGCTTCATATATGCTCGGACTCCAGAAACTGCGGGGGGTTCTCATGCCGCATCGCGTAAAAGCGCTCACGACCGGGGCTTTGGCTTCGCTCCTCCTGTTCCTGGGGTCGGCTGGCAACGCAGACGACAGGGCCGAGTTTCAGCGCGTCTACCAACAGTACCAACAACACATCGAAGCAAAGGAAACCTCCAAGGCCCTGGACGCCGCGTCACAAGCCTACACCCTCGGTTCGAAGCTCTTCGGGAAGCGGAGCATCAATACCGCGAACCTTGCCGTCAACTATGCAGTCCTGCTGAACGACACCGGGGAATACAGGCAGTCCGGAAGGGTACTCAGGGGAAAACTGCCAGTCCTCGAAGAACACTACGGCACGGATGCAATCGAGCTGGTGCCGGCCCTGATCCAGCTTGGCCGGGTGAAGTTCGACCCCCGCAGGCCCAGGGAGGCGCTCGAGTACTTCAGTCGCGCGTCCTGGCTGGCGGGCAACCACGAAAATGAGCTGTATCGCGCCCAGCAATGCTACGAGATCGCGCGGGAACTGCTGAACCGGGGGGGTATCCGGTTTGCCGAGCAGTTCATACAGAGCGCCCATGCGATCTACGCGGAGAAGTTGCAGGAAAACGACCTGCGGCTCGGGCTGACATCCTTCCACATGGGCATGTGGGCCGCCGGCAGGCGCCAGTTCGAGAAGGCCGCCGAGCATTTCGATGACTCCCTGACGGCCTTCAGAACGGACGATGCGCCGATGCGGCAGATGGAGAAGACGATCCGGACCCGTCTGGTCGGGCTGTACGAGAACATGGAACAGCCCGACCTCGCGACCGAACACTGCGTTGCCCTCGGCGAGCGGGAGGAGTGGTCGCTACCGCCCACGCCCATCTACAGCGCCAGCCCGGAGTATTCCAGTGAAGCCATAGACGACAAGCTGTCCGGCGAAGTGTCGCTCGAGTTCACCATCGACGAGCAGGGCTACGTGCGGAATGCGACCGTTACGGAATCGTCAGAGGAAGCGCTCAACGACATCGCGATCACCATGATCCGGAAGTACCGCTACGCCCCGAGATTCGAGGGAGGCAAGCCCGTCGTGACCGACGGCGTCGAGTACGTCGCAACGCTCACCGCCGAAGCGCCGCAGGCGGCGCCCCAGCCTCGGGACCGGCGCGGACGCCGGGGAGATTTTCCTCGCGCACGTGGGCTTCCAGGAGGCCGCGACCCACGCCAGAGCGATTACCCGGGCGGAGTGGACGACTGACAGGTCTACAGGGCAGCGCAAGGCCGCGTTCGCCGCTGGGGAACCCCCTATGATTCTCCGGACGGGAGATCGTCGCTCCCGTCCTCATCCGACGCGTCAACGGCCAGGTCTTCGAGGGGCATGTCGAGCTGTTCCGCGATGTAGGACGAGATCCCGAAAACGCCTTCGAACCGGTTGGAGGTCGCCGCGTAGTCGTCATCCGGGAGAGCGAACAGCGCCAGTTCGTGCGCTCCCGCGTCATCCACCACGACAAACGTCGTGCCCGGTTCTTCACGCAGCTCCGCATCGACGATGTCGAGGACATTCAGTCTCCGGAGCCGGTCGACGAACGTGTTCGTTTCGTCCTGGTCGAGTTCCACGCCTTCGGTGGTCCAGGCGCCGTCCGTCCAGGTCAGGGTCCACTCGGCGCCTGAGGTTGTTCGCCTGACGGATTGCACTTCACCGTCGGGTTGCAGCAGCGACTTCTGCAGCCAGTCGGACTGTTTCGCGCCCGCCTCGTAGTTCGAGAAACCGATCGCATACACCGGCCCGCCGGAGACATGACGCGCATGCACCTTGCCGAAGGTGGGCGATGTCCCGAGATAGATGTCCGCCAGGGTTTCGTCGCCGGCGCCGATTGTCACATGGCGCTGGTGCGTCTCTTCGACCACCTCGAACCGCCGCATGGCCGACTCGCTGGTGGCCACGGGCCAGCCGGAACCGGGGTCCGACAGTTTCTGCAGGACGCCGTCGATCTTGCTGCCGTCGGCAGGCAATCCGTTCGACAGCTTCCACTCGCCGTCGGCGCGGGTGAGGGTCACGGTGCTCTCGGTATCCGCAACGGTCATCGTGTCAGCGCTGCCGGCGTCGAACCCGAGGAACTCTGGCGGTGTGTCCCCGGGACGCGCCTGCAACCCCCACACCAGGGCGACCGCGACCAGTTGCAGGAGCAGGACGGTGCCCAGGATCGTCTGCCTGTTCACGATGCCTCCCCAAGCCATGCGGTCTGCCGGCGCCGGCGCCGCGCACGCCACGCAACATGGAGGACAAATGCACCGAACACGGCCAGCACTGCAACCGCATAGTTGGCATATTCCCAGACCCGCTGCGCGTTCTCGTCGATCGGGGCCAGGGTGCGGTTGAAATGGCCACGGCCGCGGATCGACAGGAGGGCCTGGTCCTCCACCGCCCAGTCCACGAGATTGGCGATGAACTGGACCGGGTTCGCGTACCGGGTACCGTCCGGTGAACCGATCATGGCCAGCGTCTGGTCCGCGAGGAAGGAACTCGATCCGATGACGATGAGCCTCGCCGACTCGGGCGACCGCCCGATCACGCTCGTCACGGCACCGATCTCATCTTCGGTGTCGGCGCCCGCATCTCCTTCCTCGTCGCCGCCTGCCGCCGCCTCGTCCTCCCCGGCCGGATCTTCCGCTTCGACGGCAAGCAGCGGAGATTCCTCGAAGAACGAGTCGAAACGTCCCTCGATCATTCCAGCCAACGTCAGGACCCCGACGTCACCGGTCGGGACGAACGGCGTATCGACGTTCTCTCCCACGCTTGGCATCACATCCGTCGAGGTGGAGCGCCATGCCCCGGTTGAACTCTCGAGCAGCGCGGTCACCGTGCGGTCCGCGTTCGCTTCTACGTCGATATCGACCGGGGAGCCCCAGGCGAAAGTCACCTGCGGCAGTTCCGACGTGGGCATGAAGTCCTGGTTCAGGCCCTCGTCGCGGACGTCCACGAAGTACGGATAGTCGAGCATGACGAGTTCCTGGAAGCTGAAACCTCCGACCTGTCGCCTGACCGGCACCGGGAAAGCCGAGTTCGCCGAATCCATGACAAAGGAATTGTCGATTACGACGCCGTGGTGCGCGAGCCAGTCATCCAGCCCGCTATTCCTGGACATCGCCGTGAGCGACTGCGGCGAGAGGACCACTTCGAACGCGCCGACCGCAACGACTACCGTACCCCCGCGCATGAGAAACTGGTCGATCGCGAACACCTCCTTCTCCCCGAGCGCACCGGGACCGACCACCAGCAGCACGCCCGCCCCTGCCCCCACGTCGCCGTCGTCGAGGTCCTCGGTCGCGATGTCGAAGTCCACCGCGAGGAAACTGCGCAGGTTTTCGAACTGATCCCCCGGCGGGGACGGCATCTGCTGCTGCATGTATGGATTGGGTGCAGCCGGCAGGTGCACGGCCACCTTTTTCAGCACGCCCTCCGCAAACCGCTTCAGCCCTTCGAGGAGGCCGCGCCTCAAGCCCTCCCCATCGAGTGACTCCGGGATGGGTATCTGCACCACCGTCTCGCCGTCGGAGAGCGTCAGGTAGTAGTAAAAGGTATTGAGATCAAACAGGCTCGCCGCCATGGGGGTAAACCCGTACCGCTCCTCGATCTCGGATGCGAGCGCGCCGTCGCCGGCATCCGGGTCGAGTATCGAGGACGTGAGCTTTCCGTCCGACTCGGCGATCAACTCGGCGAGCACGACGTCGAGTTCTCCCCTGAGGTCCACGAGCGCAGCCGGCAGCCGTTCGTCACGGGAGATGTACCCGGTAAACACGACGGGGTCGCTGATGGCGTCGAACACGTCGCCGCCCCCCCTGAAACCGTACAGCACCTTCTTGATGGCGCGCGTGAGGTCGTACTCGGGGTTGCGCAACCGGACGTCCAGGTCCGATTCTCCGGTCACCTTGACTTCGATCAGGTCGCGAAAGCCCAGCACCTCGTACTCGTCCCCGTACTGGACCAGCACATCAAAATAGGAACTCACGAGACTCGACTGATAACGGTCCGCAACCTGAAACGGCACCGGCCGGATGCCGTACTTCGAGTTCGCCTCGTCCTCGACTTCGGGCGCGGTGGCCGGATCAACCAGTTCGAGACGCAGTCGACCGGCCGCCGCGATTTCATATTCCGTCAGCAGATCGCGCATCTCCGGTACGAGGGGGGCCAGCAAGGGATGCGTCTTGCTGCTGAAATATCCCCGCACCAGCAAGGGTTCCTGAAGCTGCGAAAGGTAGGAGCGGGTGGCGTCGGAAATCGAAAACTGCCTGCCTTCGGTGACATCCCAGCGGAGCGCCCCGAAACCCGCCAGCCAGAAGTTCGCGGCGATGAAATTGAGCGCAACCAGCGCCGTCAGCCGCTGCGCGTTCCGGTGTCGTGCTTCCGGGCCGTCGTCAGCCCAGCCGTGGCTTTCGATGGCATAGACGTTCAACGCCAGGAACACCCCGACGATCGACACGTAGTAGTAGAGGTCGCCCAGGTCGAGCACCCCTCGCGTGATGGACTCGAACCGCGACCCCGCCCCGAGTGCGCGCAGGACGTCGCCGACTTCGTTGTCGAACAACTCCGCGACAAACGGGCTTCCCACGAGGTAGAACGCACCGCAGGAGAACGTGGCGAGTATCAGCGCGACGATCTGGTTGTCCGTCTTCGCACTGACGAACAGCCCGATGGAGAGGTAAGCCGCGCCGAGCAGGAGCGCCGCGACATAGCCGGCGAAAACCGGGCCCCAATCCAGGTCGCCGAGGAACGCGACCGTGATGGCCAGCGGCAGGGTCAGCACCAGGGCCACAGCCAGCAGCGCCCAGCAGGCGAGAAACTTGCCGGCGGCGAACTGCCACGCGCTCGCCGGCACGGTGACCACGAATTCCAGCGTGCCGATCCGGCGCTCCTCGCTCCACATGCGCATCGTCAGCGCGGCGGCCAGAAACACCAGCAGGATCGGCAACCATTCGAACATCGGGCGTACGTCCGCGATGTTCCGCGCGAAGAATGCCTCGCCCCAGAAGAAGACGAACAGCGTTACGCCCAGGTAGGCGAGCAGGAACAGGTACCCGATGGGCGAACCGAAGAAGAGCGCCAGTTCCTTGCGGACGATGGCGCCGACCGTATCCCACGGCCAGCGCGCCGGGCCCTTTCCTTGCGCGGCGTTATCAGACATCGGTACCACTCACACGGCGGAATACGGTCTCCAGGTCGCGTTTCTCCCGTTGCAGCGCATGAAACGCGATCCCCGACCGGACCAGGCTCGCCGCAACCTCGGCGGAGAGGCCGTCGCCCGGCGGGCGGTCGAAGGTGAGGAACCAGCCGCCGTCCGCCGCATCGAGGTCGACGCCCTCGCCAACCGCTTCCGCCAGGGCCTCGCGTTCGGCGTCCGTACCCACGTACAGGCGTTCGCTTCGCTGCAGGTCGGCAAGTTTCTCGTCCAGCGCGAGCTCGCCGGCCCGGAGAATCATCACCCGGTCACATACGGCATCCACTTCCTGCATGATGTGGGTTGAGAGGATCACCGTGGCGGACTCCGCCAGCCGGCGGATAAGGTCCCGCATCTCCTGCGTCTGCGCCGGATCCAGGCCGCTGGTGGGTTCGTCCAGGATCAGGAACCGGGGTGCGTGCAGGATCGCCTGTGCCACACCGACACGCTGCTTGAAGCCCCTGGACAGCGTGTCGATGACGGCAAGCGCGTATTCCTTCAGGCCCGTCGCCTCAACCACCCGGCCAACGGCGGAAGGTCGCTCGGAGGCGGGCACGCACCGCACCGTGGCCGCGAATTCGAGGTAATCGACCACGGTCATTTCGGAGTAAAGGGGCACGGTCTCCGGCAGGTAGCCCACCTTGCGCTGCACCTCGGTAGCGTGTTCGGTCACGTCCTGCCCGTCTATTTCCGCCGACCCCGAACTCGGCTCAAGGAAACCCGCCAGGAGCTTCATGACCGTCGTCTTGCCGGCACCGTTGTGGCCGAGCAAACCAACGATCTCGCCCTGACCGATGGCGAAACTCACCGAGTTCGCCGCCACGTTTTCGCCGAAGCGACGCGTCAGTTCCCGTGCCTCAATCACCTGTCGAGTCTTCCCGCCTGAAAGGAGCGGCGCATATTCTTAGAAGGTTGCCCGCGAATTTCAACCCGCTTTGGCCACTTGTCCAAAACGGCCGTTCACGGAGCCACCCCTGCCTTGGCGGCAGATGTCGGCAGCCGACCCGCGGATTCGCCGTAGTACCATCCGTCTACCTCCTACCTCCAGAAGGATTCCCCGGGTGCGGGACGTAGCAGGAAAGGTCGCCTTCGTTACCGGCGGCGCCAGCGGGATTGGCCTGGCCATGGCGCGGTCGTTCTGCGCGGCCGGCATGAAGGTGGCGATCGCGGATATCGAGGAGCAGGCCCTCGACGCGGCCGTCGCGTCCTTCGCGCCGAGCAACGCCCGGGTGATCGCGCTGTGCGTGGATGTCACCGACCGCGACGCGATGGCCCGCGCCGCCGACGAGACGGAGCGCGCCTTCGGCAAGATCCACGTGGTCTGCAACAATGCGGGCGTCGGTATCGCGGGTCCCATCGAGGAAGTGTCCTACGACGATTGGGACTGGGTCATCGGCGTCAACCTGCACGGCGTGATAAACGGCGTGCAGACCTTCGTCCCGCGCATCGTCGCGCACGGCGAAGGCGGCCACATCGTGAACACGGCTTCCCTTGCGGGACACGTGGCGGTACCGGGCCTCTCGGTCTACAACACCACCAAGTTCGCCGTCGTCGGACTGTCCGAGACGATGCGCGCCGAGCTTGCACCGCGAAACATCGGCGTATCCGTGCTCTGTCCCGGTTTCGTCGACACCAACATCTTTACCTCGGAGCGAAACCGGCCGGATGCGCTGCGCCTACAGCCGGGGTCCGATCCAGGGCCGATGAATCTCGAAGCCTACGCGAAGTTCCTCGACGGCATGCTCGATCCTTCCATCGTGGGGGACATGACGCTCCACGCGATCGAGCAGGACGAAGCCTACATATTCACGCATCCCGACATCGCCGCCGGTGTTTCTGGGAGATTGGCCGGCATCCAGGCCTCGATCGAACGCTGGAGGCAGCACCAAGACAAGTAGGGCATATCCTGATGGTCAACGTCGCGGTGCTGCTTCGGGCGAGAGTCAGCATCTTCCCAAAGCAGTTGTTAATGGCGTCATGAACGCCATCCGGTCCGCTCGAACGGTTCGATTGCGGCAAGCACCTTTACCCCATTGGCTTGCTGAAAACCGCACGCAGTGCGGATCAAGCGAGCCGTCAGCGATCCGACGGCTCGATGCTCCTGCCCGGCCGCAGCGCCCGGACCACCCGTGACCCCATGCTGATCAGCGCCACGAGGGTGCTTTTCGGCAGGGTCAGCATCTGCCCGTACCAGTTATTCATCGTATCGATGAACGCCATCATGTCGGCGAGGCGGGTCATGGCGACGCCGCTCACGGCGGGATCGGCCTCGGCCTGGGCGATGCACTCCTTGAGTGCCAGGCGGACCGGGTCTATCTCACGCGCCTTGCGGCCCTCGGCGATACGCGTGACGATCTCCCACAGATCCGTCTCCGCCTCGAAATAGTCACGCCGGTCGGCACGCACGGAGACGCGGCGCACCAGCTTCCAGCCGACCAGTTCGCGCAGGGAGTTGCTGACATTGGATCGCGCGATGCCGAGTTGACGCGAAATCTCTTCCGCCGTCAGCGCGTGCTCCGACAGGTAAAGCAATGCGTGAATCTGGGCGATTGAACGGTTGATGCCCCAGTGCGTCCCCATGTCGCCCCAGCGCAGGATGAAATTCTCCACCGCCACCGGCAAACGAGTTTCAGGTGTTTCGGGCATATCAGAAATATCTGATTCAAAAGGCGCAAAGTCAACGGGTTCCCGAACAAACCGGGGTCTCCCGCCCTTCACGTATCATTCCGTTCGCAAGGCAGCGGGGAAGCGATGCCATGAGAACAAGCGAATCAACTCCGGTCCTGGTGGGTGTCGCGCAGGTCGAGCAGCATGCCGACGACCCGGCCGCGGCCGAGGAGCCCCTGGACCTGATGATCCGGGCAACGCGCGCCGCGGCCCTCGATGCCGGCGTCCCCGCGTTGCTTGCCGACGCCAGCGCGGTGCGCGTGATTCGCGGAATGTGGCCATACGGGAACCCCGCCCGAGCCATCGCCGAAGCTATCGGGAATCCCGGCGCCGAGACCGGCGTCTCCTTCTGGGGCGGCACCGTCGTTCACCACCTGCTCCGTACCTCCGCCCTCGAGATTCAGTCCGGCACGCAACAGATCGTCATACTTGCCGGCGCCGAATGCGGCGACACCCAGGCAAAGGCCCGCCGCGCCGGCATGGAGCAGCAATGGCGGGAAGCGCCCGGGACCCCCGACCGGACCATCGGTACCGAGCTGAGGATGCGCCACCGCGCCGAGGCAGTGCGCGGGATCGTGAACCCGGTCCAGATGTATCCCATCTTCGAGAACGCCATCCGCCACGCCCGCGGTGAACCGATCGGTGCCCACCTCGAACGTATCTCCCGCCTGTGGGCTGGCTTTAGCCGTATCGCGGTGGACAATCCGCACGCGTGGATGCGCGAACCGAAGGACGCGATCGACATCCGCACGCCGGGCCCGAGCAATCGACCCGTCTCCGTCCCCTATCCCAAGCTCATGAATTCTAATGAGAAAGTTGACCAGGGGGCGTCCTTGATCCTCACTTCCACCGACGTGGCGCGACGCCTCGGCATTCCCCGCTCCAGGTGGATCTTCCCCTGGGTGTCCACCGAAGCGCACGACACCCATGCCGTGTCGCATCGCGACAACCTCCACACCGCACCGGGACTGCGCATCGCCGGCAATCGGTGCCTGGAAATGGCGGGTCTCGGCGTCGATGACATCCGACACATGGACGTCTATAGCTGTTTTCCATCCGCCGTCCAGGTGGCGACGGCGGAACTCGGTATCGACGAGGAGCGGCCATTGACGGTGACCGGCGGCATGGCGTTCGCCGGCGGCCCGCTGAACAACTACGCGATGCATGGCATGGCCCGCATGGTTGAAGTGCTGCGTGGCAATCCGGGCGAAGTCGGTCTCGTGACCGGCAACGGCGGTTTCCTGAGCAAGCATGCTTTCTGCCTGTTCGCCACGGAGCCGCCAACACGGGCATTCCGCCACGAAACGACCCAGGACCGGGTGGACGCCATGCCGACGCGCGAACTCGCGGAGTCGGCCGCAGGACCCGTGGAGATCGAGTCGTATACCGTCATGTTCGGGCGCGGCGGGCCCGATATCGGCCTCGCCGCGTGCATGCTGCCGGATGGCCGCAGGGCCTGGGCGAACACCAGGGACGCAGATGTGCTGGAAGCGATGGTGACGGAAGAGTTCTGCGGCCGCCAGGGGCGCATCGACACGGGCGGCACCGTCACCTTCTGATGTCCGCACCGGCCAACAGCAGCGCGGGGTTGCACCTGCGCCTGCTCGCCATGCTATACGACGCCCTCGTCGTCCTCGCCATGTGGGTCCTGACCCTCGTGGTCCTGGTGGCTGCGACGGGGGCCGCGGTCACGGGCCTCTGGGTCCAGGTTCTGCTCCTGGGGGAGGCGTACGCCTTCTTCCTCTACTTCTGGACACGGCGGGGCCAGACGCTCGGCATGCTGGCCTGGCGCCTGTGCGTGGCGGACGGCAATGCGCCCATCGGCCTGCGGCAGGCGCACCTCAGGATCGCCGGAGGAATCCTGAGCCTCGCCTGCCTCGGTCTCGGCCACATCTGGATGCTGTTTGACCGCCAGGGCCGGACATGGCCCGACATCCTCTCGGCCAGCAGCATCGAACGCACCGGCGCGAAGCGGTAACATAGTCATTCGAGACGCAGACAATCGGCAGGAGTCGGGACATGCGAATCGCGGTTTTGGGGGGAGACGGGTTCATCGGGTGGCCAGCGACGCTGCACCTCTCGAATCTCGGCTTCGAGGTGTTCATCGCCGATAACCTGAGTCGGCGGTGGATCGATACGGAACTGGGCGTGCAGTCCCTGACGCCGATGGACTCCATCCAGGAGCGCCGGCGCGTGTGGCTGGAAGTCACCGGGCACGACATCGGCTTCGAACGCATCGATGTCGCCGCCGACTACTCGGGCCTGAAGAACTGGCTCGCCGAAGTCCGTCCCGACGCCATCGTGCACCTGGCCAAGCAGCGCGCGGCCCCCTATTCCATGAAGAGCGACCAGCACAAGAACTACACGGTCTCGAACAACGTCAACGCCACCCACCAGGTCCTGAACGCGCTCGTCGAACTCTCCCTCGACGCGCACCTGGTGCACATCGGCACCATGGGCGTATACGGCTACGCGAACGTCGGGGCGACGATTCCCGAAGGTTATCTCCCGGTGGACATCCGTCTCGATGACGGCAGCACCTCCCCGCTGGAGATCCTCTATCCGGCCAACCCCGGCAGCATCTACCACATGACCAAGTGCCTGGATCAGCTCATGTTCCAGTTCTACGCGAAGAACGACGGGCTGCGCATCACCGACCTGCACCAGGGCATCGTCTGGGGTACCCACACCGACCAGACCCGGCGCCACGTGCAACTCATCAACCGTTTCGACTATGACGGCGACTACGGAACCGTGCTCAACCGCTTCCTGATCCAGGCCGCCATCGGCTTCCCGTTGACGGTGCACGGTACGGGCGGCCAGACGCGGGCGTTCATACACATCCAGGACTGCGTGCGCTGCATAGAACTCGCGCTCAGGAATCCGCCAGAGCGCGGCGCGCGCACGCAGATCTTCAACCAGATGACCGAAACCCATCGCCTGCGCGACCTCGCCCACATGATTCGCGACCTGACCGGGGCCGAAATCGCGTGGTTGCCGAACCCCAGGAACGAGGCGGCGGAAAACGAACTCGTCGTCAGCAACGAACACCTGCTCGATCTTGGCCTGCAACCGACAACGCTGAGAGAGGGGCTGCTGGAAGAGCTCGTCGATGTGGCGAAGAAGTACGCGCACCGGATCGACCGCAGCCGGATCCTCAGCACCGCCGCATGGACCAAGGAACGGGCCGAGCACCTCGCCAGCGCCAATGGCGACGCTTCCGAATAGTCCGGTAAGCCCCCGATTCATCCGTAGCATCGGATCCTTCTGAGGCGGGGTGCGAGTGTTCGCGTACGCGACCCTGGTGACCAACGCGGACTACGCGCTGGGCGCGACGGCCCTGGCGCGTTCGCTGAAACGCGTCTCGGCCGCCTGGCCCCTCCTCGTGATGGCGAAGCCCGGAACGCCCGGACTCAGCGATCTGGAAGCCGAAGGCTGCATCGTCCGGGAAACCGGGAAGCCGGCGATGTCAAAGGCCTTCCGGTCGCGCCACAGCCGCGCGGCGCAGCACGCGAGGAGCCCGTTCACGAAGGGTGAGAAGCCCGCGTTCCACGATCCCATCGACAACTTCATGAAGCTCGAGCTCTGGCGCCTCACCGAGTACGAGCGGATCGTCTTCATCGACGCCGATGCGATCGCCGTGCGCAACATCGACAAGCTGTTCGGCTATCCCGAGTTCTCCGCAGCACCGAACCTCTACGAGGCGCTCGCGGACATGCACCGGATGAACTCCGGTGTCTTCGTCGCACAGCCCAGCAAGACCACCTACGACGACATGCTCAAACGGCTGGACACCCCCGACGTGTTTTGGCGGCGCACCGATCAGACCTTTCTCGAGTCGTACTTCCCCGACTGGCATGGACTGCCCTACACCTACAACGTATTGCAGTACATCTTCTTCAACCAGCCCGATCTCTGGCATTGGCCGAGCGTCAAGGTGGTTCACTACCAGTACGAGAAGCCCTGGCAGAAAGACCATCCCAAGCGCGACCTGCTCGCCCCGCTGATCGACCTGTGGTACCGGGTGCTTGAAGGCCGGCCGATGCCTGACGACATTCGCGCCCCTTCACACCCATGAGAGTTGCACTGACCGGTGCCAGCGGTCTGGTCGGACGTTTCGTTGCCGCGCGCCTCGCCCGCGAAGGCTGCGATATCGTCGCATTGGCCCGCCCGCAGAGCGACCGAACAGGCTTCGACTTCCCCATCACCTGGATCGACGGCGACCTGCGCTCCGAGGCTGCGCTCGCTTCGCTGGTGGGCGGCGCGGATGCACTCGTGCACAGCGCATACGATCATGTCCCGGGACAGTATCGGGGCGGCGAAGGCGACGATGTGGAGGGTTTCTGGCGGACCAACCTGCTGGGCGGCCTGCGCCTGCTGCGGGCCGCCAGCGGCGCCGACATCGGACGCATCGTTGTCCTGTCCAGCCGGGCGGTCTTCGGCGGCCCGGCCAGTACGCGCGTCGGCGACACGCATCCGACGTCTCCCGACACGCACTACGGCGCGCTCAAGGTTGCCCTGGAAGGTCTTGCCACCGTATATCCCCGCACGACCTCCATCAGGCCCACGGGGGTCTATGGGATCACACATCCCGTTAGTCGCAGCAAGTGGTTCGACATGGCTCGCGAGGTGATATCCGGCCGGCCTGTCACCGTGGCGCGCACTTCAACCGAAGTCCATGGCGACGATGTGGCAGCCGCTGTCTGGCTGCTTCTCACCGCGCCCGCCGCCGACGTCGCGGGCCGCCCCTTCAACTGCTCCGACATCGTGCTTGGCACGCGCGAGATCGCCGAACGCATGTACGCCACTCAGGGCATGGCTGCCGGATCCCTCCCGTTGCCGAAGGAGATGCCGCCGCCGGCCCACATCATGCGCTGCGACGGACTGCGTTCCCTCGGCTGGCGGCCGGGCGGCCGGCGGCGTTTGCAGGAGACGATTCGCGCCCTGCTCGACGCCGCGCGACACCAGGTTGAATCACCGGAGCGGCAGTAGCCTTCACCACCCTGTCGGGCACGGAGCCGCGCGATACGGCACCTCAACCGCAGACCCCTCGACCGGAAGGCGCTTTACAGAAAATCGTACCCGATGTCGGCACTCGCCCCCCGAACGGGGTCGATAAGCAACGCATCGTTCAGCGCCCGGTGCAAACGTGGCGTTGCCGGAAACGGAGGGGACTCCAATACGCGCTCGAAGAGGGCGATGACGGGTCGATTCGTGAGGGACGACGGATAGTAGATGCCCTCGATGTCTCGGTAGCACTCATAGAACGCTCGAGACCAGTTCCGGGCAAATGTTCTTGGGCCGCTGACGAGTTTCATCGATCCCCCCGCCTGCACACAGAACATTCCGGTCAGGTCCAGTAATCGAATGTCGCGGGCGATGGCGAAAGCCACGAGCCATGGCTGGTGGCGGTGGCGGTCGACCAACCGACCAGCCTGGAATACTTCGGCCAACGCAGTGGGAATGTCGCAGGCGAGGTACATGATGCCCCGTTCCTGCACGATTGCCTGACCCGATTCGTCCGGTTCATGATGGTCGAATCGCGCACCGGTCGGACCGAAGTACCGCAAAGACTTCCAGGTCAATGCGTACGGACCACCCCGGAAGTACACTCGATGGAAAGTCGTCCCGGCGGCGGCATTGAAGACGGGCGGAACGAGTCGCCGAAGGAGTTGCCGATCAGGCGTACGCGGCAGCTTCGCACTGCGACCAGAAAGCGTCATGGCGTTCGTGCGCTCATACCTTGAAGCATAGGGCGTGCCGCAGGTGCGGTATGCGGGTTAATCGCCCGGACTGGCGTAGGTCAAATACGGACAGCGCGAAAGCGGCAAGCTACAGGTCGGTTGCGATCATCACCAGCTTTTCCAGTTCGTACCCCGCATTGAGCCAATCGAGTGGCGAAACGACTCGATCCACATCCCCCTCCAGGAAAAGGTCGGGATTGGGCGTGTGGTACCAGTTGTAAACCCCCACCGGATGCGCGCCCGGGTCGAGAACCCGGTTGACGCTCGCGATGTTCGGCACGAGCCCCGCCTCCGAGAACTGAAAGTCGGGGATGTGACGCGTCCCGTCCAACAGGAAACTGTAAAGTGACCGGTCAACCACCATCTGGCGAATACGGCTCGGCGCCACCCCCAACCGCTCGCTCGCGTTCCTGCTTGAAAGACTCCGGACGAGAATCGCCGCGTACTTGGCCACAGTCTCAGCCATTGGATCGGGACCATGCCCCCGATCAAGCCGCAGACCGCCTTCCACGAGCACACGTTGTTCCGCCGTCGTCAGTCCGCTGGCGGCAGGTTCATAGGCCGTGGGCACCATGCTCTCAAGAACGTTTCGCAACGCTTCATTCAACGATTCCGGCGCTTCTTCCAAACCCCGGCTCGTGAGGAACCCCATCGTTGCACGCCCTGCCATCGAAGCCTCCTCCACGTAACGCGCGGGTCCTTGCGCTGTTAGCCTCCGTTAGCCAACGGCAAGTATAGTGCGGTCGTTGACGATTTCAAATTGTTCGGTTCGCACGCCACCTTCATCCGTGGCGGACCACGCCTTGGCACCTATTTCCCTGCTCCCGGCACATCCCCGCGTGCCAATCCGCGCTTCGCGGAGGTATTCCACGCTTCCGGAAAGACAACGTGTACTAATGTGTCTGAACGTGTCTCAAATTTGTCGAGAATATTGCTCGAATTTACGTGCGAAATTGCCCACGGCGTGTAATATTCGCCGCAACCGTGCTGTGGCGCCAAGGAGTTTGGCTGGAGCCGAGTTCAATGAGGATAGACACGACGGTAACAATTCGAACATTGCGTTAACGTCGCCCGGCCAAACATGCCGGCGGCCCACGTCGCCCCACACAATGGGAGCGCCAAGGAGGGAAACAATGGACGCAGCCGAAAACAAGCAAACACCGTGGATGCAGAACCTTATCCGCCTGGTTCTGTCGGGTTGCCTGATCGCCTTTTCGCCGCAGATTCTTGCGCAGGAAGACGAAGCAGACGAAGAGGAAGAGGCACCCGCTGTCGAAACCGAAGAGGTGGTGCCTGCGGCGGAAGACGAGGAGCCGACGGCTGACGAACTCGTCGTCGTCACCGGTTCACGGCTGAAGCGGGACACGTATTCCAGCATCGCGCCGCTGCAGATCATCACGGCAGAGGTCTCAAGGGAAGCCGGCCTGATCGACGCAGGCGACATCCTGCGCGAATCAACCGCCTCAACCGGGCAGCAGGTCGACCTCACATTCCAGGGCTACGTGCTCGACAACGGCCCGGGCGCCACCGAGGTCAGCCTTAGGGGCCTGGGAGGCAACCGCACCCTGATTCTGATCAACGGCCGCCGCATGTCGCCCGCCGGCCTCGAGGGGGCGCCGGTCAGTCCCGACGCTGGCCTCATTCCCGGCTCACTCGTGGGACAGTACGACCTGCTGCTCGACGGCGCCTCGTCGGTGTACGGTTCCGATGCAATCGGCGGCGTCGCCAACATCATCCTGCGCAACGACTTCGACGGCTTCGAGATCGACGTGACGCCGACAGTCTACAAGCACGACGGCGGCGAGACTTCGGTCGCCACCCTGACCTGGGGCAGGAACTTCGACCGTGGGTTCGTAGGCTCCGCCATCGAGTGGTACCAGCGGGAACCCATCACTCTTGCCCAGCGCCCATGGACCGCAGGATGCAATCAACACGAGGAAATAGACCAGACCGGGAAGAGGCGCCACCAGGAGCTGTTCTACCCCACGGTCTACGGCATGGAGTGGGACGATTGTGCCCTCGGTTCCCTCGCAAGACGGGTCAGTGTTCCCCGCGCAGGGAGCATTTACTACACGCCGGGTTATAGCAACGGTGGTTGGCCGAACTTCTCGGAGTCGTCCCTCTACGGTTCGATAGGCATCGACGGCGACGGTGACGGCAGGACCGACATTTCCTTCCGAAACCACGACATCAATGGCCGGGAGCAGTTCGCGCACCTGCGCCCCGACGTATCGCAGGCCAGCCTCATGGCCTACGGCGAGTACACGCTCGAGGGCGACATGAACCTGACGCCGTTCTTCGAGTTTCTCCACGTGAAGCGCGATTTCTGGAGCGACTCCGGCGCGTTTCAACTGTTTCCGCAAGTTCCTGCGCGCAACCCGTTCAACATCTGCAACCCCGAGGCTGAGAACGGCGTCGACTGCGGTCTCGCCTGGAACGCCCTCATGACCAACCCGAACTTCGAACGTCAGTTCGGCGCCAATTTCGCCGGCTTGTGCGGCAGGTACGGGATTCCCCAGTCATTCTGCACACCCACGGTGCTCAACCCGCTTTTCGGAACCCTCAGTCCCCCACTGGGGCCACAGCCCACTCAACCGATCGTATCCGTGCGCGGAGACCGCACCCAGTCCTTCGCCGAAATCGCCTACACCCGGCTGGTGGGTGGTGTCGAGGGCGACCTGCCGTGGCTGGATTTCGGGGGCTTCAGCAACTGGAGTTTTGACTTTGGGATTGTCCACTCCACGTCAGACGGCACCAACAGGCGGCCCGGCATCCGGGAGGACCGGCTCAACCTCGCCCTCGGCTGGTATTCGACAACCAATACCCCGTGCGAAAACGACACCGGCGAATCGCTTGACTCCGATGTCGCACCGGGGTGCGTGCCGGTCAACATGTTCGCGCCGTCCCTGTATCCGGAAAGAGTTGTCGGTGACTTCGCCACAGCGGGCGAGCGGAACTACGTTTTCGACGACCGCGACTTCGAGACGGTCTACAACCAGACACTTTTCTCCTTCTATATGACCGGCAACGTGTTCCAACTCCCCTCGGACTGGATCGTGGGCGGCATCGGCATCGAATATCGCCTGGACGACCTCGATTCGATTCCGGACAACGTCGCCCGCGACGGGCTTTTCTTCGGCTTCTTCGCCGACGGCGGCGCCATCGGCGACAAGTACACCCGGGAGTTCTTCGGCGAACTGGAGATTCCGGTGATCGCCGGGCAGCCCGCCGCCGAGGAACTGGTGTTCAACATCTCCGCGCGATACACGGATGACGAGTTCTACGGCGGGGCCTGGACGCACTCCTACAAGATGGCGTACCGGCCCATCAACTCGCTGCTGTTTCGCGCCACCACGGGCACGTCCTACCGTGCGCCGAACCTGCGGGAACTCTTCATCGTGCCGCAGACCGGGTTTCTCAACGTGTACGACCCATGCCTGATCCCGGCTGACGCCCTGGATGAACTGACGGGCGAGTATATTCCGGCGAACGACACCCGTGACCAGATCGTGCTCGACAACTGCCGCGCGAACGGCGTCGATCCGACGGTCGCCAACAACAACGGGTTCAACGTGTACAGCGTGGAAGTCGGGGCCGGCGGCTACACGGGCCTTGCCGAAGAGGGATCGGAATCCCTGTCCGCGGGCTTCGCCTTCGAACAGCCATTCACCAACGCCTTCGATCTCGCCATCGGCATGAACTACTACGAAATCGAGGTCACGGACTCGATCATCGAGCCTTCGACAGGGTACATCGTTTACGACTGCTACAACTCGCCCAGCGGTGTCAGCGCTTTCTGCGGGCGTATCCACCGCGAGGCGGACCCCGAAAGGCCGCTCATGGACTACCTCGACCGGAGCTTCATCAACCGCGACAGCGAGATCCACCGCGGCGTGGACCTGAACATCGCGTACGAGGATACCTGGACGTTCTTCGACCGGGCCATCGACATCACGATTGACCTCATCATGCACCGCCAGATCGAAGCCTCGGACCTCTTCGTCAACGACGAGGGCATCGAGGACTTCGACGACGACGCCGCGGAATGGGGCTATAACGAAATAACCGGGCAGTTCATCTTCCGCGCCGATTACGGCAAGTGGCGATTCGCGTGGACCACGATCTACCTCGGCAGCGTCCACCAGGATCCGGACACGCTCGATGACTGGGAAGACGCGATCGATGGATTTTCGGATACCTGCTACGGACCGCCGGACGATGTCCTGTGCCGGGACGTGGGGTTCGCCGAAGAGTACTTCATGCACAGCGTCTCCCTCCGCCGCGGCGGCGACGCGTGGCGGGTCCGCGCTGGCATCCGCAACGTGTTCGACAAGGAACCCCCGAGAGTTGACGGAACCGAAGTCCAGTCCACGAACAACTCGCCCATCGGCTATGGTTACGACTACCTGGGCAAGGGGTACTTCCTGAACGTCAGGTACCTGCTCGGCGGCCTCGGGGCCATGTGAGATGGCACTGTAGTCGGAGGACACGATGATTGAACGGACGTGCGCGGTCGGTCTGCGCAGCACGCTCGCGGTCGCGCTATGCCTCGGCAGCCTGGCGGTCGGTGCTTCCGAGGCGCCGCCGGAACCGTATCCGCTCGAAAACTGGGCGCTGCGCGCCACCATCAGCAACGTCGCGCTGTCGAGGGACGGCACCTACATCGGGCTGATGCGGATTCCGACGCGCGGTGCCAACCCGGTCATCGAGGTGTACGAGGCGGCCGATCTCGCCAAGGAGCCGTTCCGGCTCGACGCGGCGCCCATGGAGATCGTCCAGTTTTCCTGGGTCAGCGACGAGTCGCTGGTGTTCATATTGCGCCAGAAGGTCCGCGACAGGATCGAGGGCTACAACCAGGGTGTATACGAGTTCAAGTTCGCGATCCTGGACGTCGCCAAGAAGGAGACGAACGAATTGGGCAACCGCAACATCCAGGTGGCCCACGTCCTTCCCGACGAACCGGACAAGATCATCATCGAGTACTTTCCGACGGACACCCGGGGACCGGGCGCAAGGTCGAAGGACGCGTACCGGTCCCGGTCCTACCACCTGATGGACCTCAAGACCGGGAAGACAACGCTGCGGATTCGCGGCAGGCCCACGACCGGGCGGATCTTTTTTGACGCAGAAGGCAACCCTCGCTTCACACAGGGCTTCGACAGGAATGCCCAGTCATACGTCTGGTACACGCGCCGGCCCGGCGCATCGGGCTGGGAGGAGGTGCATCGCCAGCACGAGGACGAGTTCGGGGCGTTCGGGATCGACGGTGTCGACGACATGAATCCCGACAGCATCCTCGTGACAGCCCTGAACGGCAACGATACCTACGGGCTGTGGTCGCTCGACCTCAACACCAAGGCCATGGAGCCGATCTACCAACGCTCCGACGTGGATGTCTTCGGCGTCCGCTACCACAGCAACCGGTGGACCAATATGGGGCAGGTCACCGGGGTCGTCTACTTCAAGGACGGATTCCACGTCGAGTACTTCGACGAGACCGAGAAGGCCATCCACGCGCAGTTGGAGAGCATCATTCCGTACGCGCACTACGTGCGGATCCTGAGCCGCTCCCGGGACGGCGCAACGATGGTCGTGCACAACGTGGGACCGAGGGATCCCGGCACCTACTACCTGCTGAAGGACGGCAAGTTCCAATCCGTCGGCAGCCAGAAACCCCTGCTGGGCGGGGAGGATCTCGCCGATGTCAGGCGCATCGAATACAAGTCCCGCGACGGCCTGACCATTCCCGGCTTCCTGACCGTCCCGCAGGGCGAACCACCGTTCCCCCTCGTCGTCCTCCCCCACGGCGGCCCGTTCGTGCACGAGATCATCCTGTTCGACGAGTGGGCGCAACTGCTCGCCAACAATGGTTACCTCGTCCTGCAGCCGCAGTACCGGGGCTCCCAGGGCTACGGCATGAAGTTCTACACCGCCGCTTTCGAGGAAGGCGGCCAAGGCGGCTACGCCATGCAGGACGACAAGGACGACGGCGCCCTGTACCTGGTCAAGGAGGGGCTGGCTGACCCTGACCGGATGGCCATGTTCGGCTGGTCCTACGGGGGCTACGCGGCGCTGGTTGCGGCGGCGCGCACACCGCAGATCTACCAGTGCACCGTCGCGGGGGCTGCAGTCGCCGACCGGATGATGCAGGTCAACTACTTCCGCGACAACATCGATGGCGCCGAAGGCCTCGCGTTCGTGAGGACATGGCTCAGGAGCCTGTCACCCATCGAAGACGTGGAGAAGGTTAACGTGCCGATGCTGATCGTCCATGGCGACGTCGATCAGCGGGTTCCGGTGGACCACGCGAACAAGTACCTGAAGGAACTGGACAAGCACGGCAAGTCCTACAAGTACGTAGAACTCGAGGGCGCGGACCACTTCTCGAACACGCTCTTCTACGAACACAAGATCGAGTTCTACGAAGCACTGATCGACTACCTGGAGAACGACTGCGGGCCCGGGGGGCTGTAGCAGGCCGACCGGGCCCTATTCCGCCAAGTCCTCCTTCATCGCCCGAAGTATCTCGAGCATGTAGCGGTCTTTGGCGCGCGCGGTTTTCTCCTTGACCTCAATGAGCGTGTCGAGGGCAAGGATTCTGACGCTGACATCCCTATCGATCTCTACCCGTTCCGAGTTGTGCAATAGCGCCGGATAGTCATCGTCCTTGCCAATCGAGCCGAGAACGTCCAACGGTCCAGATGTCGTGACGAGCAGGTGATGGCCTGAACTCGCCAGCGCCTCCCTGGATGGCCTGATGCGTCGGGGAAGGTGCTCACGATATTGAGCATCCAGTTCCTGCAGCGCTCGCAAAAGCCGGTCCAGGTTCCGTTCCGACCTGGAGTGAACGATGTCGACATCGAACGTTCCGACCGGGGCTTCCATGGAAGTACGCCTCCGGCGAGGGGGGAAACGCCGGCACTTCCTTACGCGTTAGCAGTCGGGGAAGCTCCCCCGGCTGAGGGCTCCGAGCAACACCGCGCAGACGCCACCGACGACGATGAACTCCACCCTGTGGCGCGCAAGCACCGCCAGGATGGCCGAAAAGTCAGTCGCGGTTTCGGGCATTGCGGGCGCGGAAAATGACGTTCACGTTGCCCTGGAGGATCCGAAGTCGCTCTTCGGGCGTTTTCGAAGCCATCCATCGAAGCATTGTCAGGTCGACTCCCGATCGTGAAAACGATGGGAGCGGAGTCTTCGAGTTGCTATCGGTCATTCGTTCATTATAGAAGCCAGATTCGGCCCGGCGCATATCAGGGCCCCGGACCTCCTTGCCATCGATGCGCTTAACCCCTGACGACATGCCCCGACCCGGACTCATACGACCCTTCGAGCTTGCCCCCGACGAGAAGGACTGGACCGGCAGTTGGCTGGGTGAAACCATCTGGCAGGTACTGAACGCCGCGCGGGACGGGGACACCGCGAGGCTGCGCGGGATGCTCCAAAAGGACCCGACGCTGGTCAGGGCGGAGTTCTGGTACACGCCTCCCCTGCACTTCGCCGTGCGCGAAGGCCACGTGGACGCCGCGCGCCGGTTGCTGGACGCTGGCGCGGACGTGTTTCACCGGTCGTTGTACGCGCAGGAACCGCTGCTGCGTATGGCGCTCGATCGCGGCCACGACGAAGTAGCCAACCTGCTCCGCGACGAGTTGAAACTTCGGGCCTCCTCCTCCGGAATCCGCCACGCCATTCACGACGCGGCTGCAGCAGGCGACGCCGAAGCGGTCGAGACACTTCTCGCGAAGGATCCGGGCCTTGCGAATCTCGGTGATCACCTTGGTCGAAGGCCCCTGCACTATGCGGTCGAAGCGGGCCGGGCTGACCTCGTCAACCTCCTCATCGACCGGGGCGCGGACGTGGACGCGTCAGGATTCAGCAGCGACGACCGTCTCGGTGGAACCGGATTCCGGCCGGTGGTCCTGGCGCTGTGGCACCACCCCTACTGGCAGCAGCGCAACGACTACGCGATTTGCCGGCAGTTGCTCGGGCGGGGTGCACGCTATTCGATCACCGTCGCCGCCGCACTGGGCGACGAGGAACGCGTGCGGGAGTTGCTGGCATCGGATTCCGACCTCGCCAACGACCAGGAAACCGGTGGCAAGCGTCCGCTCTCGGCCGCCGCAGAGCGCAACCACGTCAACATCGTGAGACACCTGCTCGACGCCGGGGCAGACCCCAATCTCGACGACGGCCCGAACTGCCCGAGGGGCTATGCACTATGGGCGGCGGCCCATCACGGATACTTCGAAGTCGCGAAGATGCTCCTCGAAGCCGGCGCCGATCCCAATGCCGACGTCGAGTCGTCAGGCACACCTACCAGCACCCCCAACGCCGAGATGCGAGCCCTGCTCTACCAGCACGGCGGACGCCTGCCACTCGCCATGCATTTCCATGAAGGCAACATCGATACGATCGCCGCGCTGCTCGACGCGAAACCCGAGATCTTTGACGACATGCGCGCTACCGAAGGTTTCACGATGGCGGTGTCGGCAGGCCACGAGTCGCTCGTCCGCCTTATGCTGGCGCGTGGCCTGCGCCTGCCCGCCTCGGTCACCTATTGCCAGACTTACCTGTGGCGATCACGCGATCTCGCCAGGATGCTGCTCGACCACGGCATGGACCCCAACCTTCCCAACTGGCAGCAGGTGCGGCCGCTGCACTACATGGCGGAAAAGGGCGACATCGATACGGCCAGGCTGTTCCTCGGGTACGGCGCCGACCCCAACGCCATCGACGAGGAGTACCGCACCACGCCGCTTGGCTGGGCGGCGCGGCGCGGACAGGTCGAGTTCATCCGCTTTGGGCTGGCGAACGGGTTCGATCCGACGCCACCTGACCTGCCAACCTGGGCGAGCCCGTTGGCCTGGGCCACGCGAAGGGGCCAGGATGAAGCGGCCAGGCTACTGGAGGGCCACGCCCCGTCGTAACGCATGCCGCAGCCGCAACACACATGTTGCGAAACGGCCCGCGACCGCCACTTGCTCAGACCTGCAGCGCGGTGGACAAATCCGGCACGCCGGCCCAGCGGCCCGGGTCCGTATGCCGCATGACCGCGATGGTCTTGATCACTTCGGGATTCGCCAGGCCGTGTGGCTTCCTGCCGGTCAGGACGAAGATGATGTTCTCCGCCTGCATGACGGACGTTTCCGCGATGAACACGGCAGACATGGCGGCGACGTGCGGCGTCACATAGCAATTCGGCAGACGCAGGAGCCGGCTGTCCGAAGGCAACGGTTCGATTTCCGTGACGTCTAGCGCGGCGGCTTCGATCTCGCCGGCCTCAAGGGCATCGGCAAGCGCTTCCTCACTGACGATGGGTCCGCGCGCGGTATTGACCAGCAACGCGGTGGATTTCATCCGCTTGAAGGTTTCGGCATCGAACAGGTACTTGGACTCGGCCGTTGCCGCGCTGTGGATGGTGATGTAGTCCGCCTCGGCGGTCAGCGTCTCGAAGTCCACGAGCTGGACGCCGTACAGGTCGCCGGCAAGCTGGCTGACGTACGGATCATGGGCAAGAATGCGGCTGACGCCGAATCCCCGTGCACGACTTGCAAACGCGCGGCCGATGTTGCCGAAGCCCACGATGCCGACGGTATGGCCGGTCAACCGGCGCATAGACGTGGTGAATGTACCCCGCGAGCCCGGATCGTCCGCCCAGGCGCCGGCGCGCGTGCTCGTGATGGCATCGTACAGGCGCCGGGTCAGCAACAGCAGCAGCGACATCGCATGATCGGCGACTTCCGTGGTGTTCGAACCCGGCACGTTGCACACCATCACCCCGAGTTGCGTCGCCGCTTCGAGGTCGATGGAATCCACGCCGACGCCGAAACGGCTGACCGCCTTGAGGTTCGGGCAGGACTCCATGACCCGCCGGGTGGTGGGCGGCAGGATGCCCACCTGGGCACCGTCCGCATCGCCGATCATCTCGATCATCTCGTCCTCGGTCCGGCAGCGGCCTATCTCGACATCGATCCCCGCAGCTTCGTAGAGATCTCTCTGTCGCGCGCGATCCCCGCCCTGTAACACTACTCTCACCGGTTGTCCTCTCTTGTTGGATGAAAGGGCAATTCTGCCTTGATTGCGGGCACAGGCGAAGCCCGTCGCACGTCTGCGCCGTCTTCCGCAACTGTCTTTCCCCGGAATCAGTCCGGCCGAGGCCGGCAGATCAGGGCGATCCGGGAACCCCTTTCATGTTCAAATGACGCCCCGCCGTGAATGGTCTGCCGACCGGGCGGCGGATTCCGGAATGAGAGACAACAACGAGGAGGCCGTTTGATGGACACCGGCGAATTCAGGGGTTTCAACGTCACGATGCGCGACTCCGGCATTGCCTGGTTCCAGTTTTCCACACCGGAACGCCTGAACGGCATGACCGCGAAGATCAAGCGCGACCTGGTGGAAGCCGTCACCCAGGCGCAGATGGACAACGCCGTGCGCGTCCTGGTGTTCACCGGCTCGGGCCGGGCGTTCTGCGCCGGCGACGACCTGAAGGGCTACCGCAACGCCCAGATTCCGGGCTCCCCGCTGGTGCCCGAGATCGACCACGGCCACGACAGCGGCATCGGCACCTACAACGGCCTGCGCACCATCTCCCAGCGCGTCAACACGGCCGTGCGGTCGCTCGACAAGCTGACTATTGCCGCCATAAACGGAGTCGCGATCCAGACCGGGTTCTCTTTGGCGCTCGCCTGCGATTTCCGCATCGCGGCACGGGGCGCGCGTATGGGCAGCGCGACATTGCGCTTCGGGCTGCTGCCGGACGAGGGCGGGCAATACCTGCTGGTCCAACTGCTCGGCGTCGCGAAGACGATCGAATTCCTGATGAAAAAGAAGATCGTGGAGGCGGACGAAGCGCTGGAACTTGGCCTGGTGAACGAGGTGGTGGAGCCCGACGATCTCGAGACAGCGACGATGGACCTCGCCACGGAACTCGCCAACGGACCGCAGGTATCCATGCGGCTCCTGAAGCGCTCGGTCTACAACGCCGCGGAAATGAGCTGGGAGCAGAGCCTGGACGAGATCGCGGCCAAGACCGGGATCTCCGACCACCACCCCGATACCCGCGAAGGTGTCAGGGCGTTTCACGAGAAGCGCGCGCCGAAGTTCAACGACTGGCTGGAGTAGGTCGCAACGCGCGGACGGCCTCGTCCCTCTGCGACCACACCCACCCTTGCCGGAACACTAAGAGGGTGGGAATCTCGACTCCACGGCTTCAAACGTCCCATCACGTCCCGAATACGCAGGAAGATCAAGCGCGTAGTACCTGGCTCGCTTGATCCGATCCTGGTTGTAGGGAGGCGTGAACACGTCGATCATTCGCGTGAACTCCCGCGCCTTGAGGCAGTGGATGTTGCCCTTTGTGGCGGTGAGTATCGCGATATCGCCTGCCGTCATGTCGTAGTGATACCTGAATTTCAACAGCGGGTTATCGTGCTCCGCAGTCTCCTGCAATCGGTCGTAGTGATCCACCGCTGTATTTCCGGTCGTGCAGCAGATCACACCCGTCATGCCTGGATGATCGTGCAAGGGGATCTCCTCGCCCGGTTCGAATTCCAGCATGGAAACCATGAACTGGTCTTCGTAGTGCATGGTCCGAATCTCCGGAAACGAGGCGTTCAAGTTCCGGTAGCGAGCTATGTATTCGCCAATCCTGCGATCATCCAATCGTAATCGGCGGATCAGGTCCTCGACACCTGCCGTGTACCTGTCCTGGTCCCAGTTTTCGGCGAACTGCGATTCCGACAGTTCATGGCACAACTCGAGAAAGCGCTCCCAGCCTACAGACCCTGATTCTCCTGCCGAAACTGCACGGGTGACAGGGCCAATAGCCCCTAGAGCAAGAAGCGCCTTGCCGGACATGGAGATCATGCTGCGGCGAGTAGTGTTCACGAACAACCTCCGTTTCAAAAAACGAATCGACGACGATAACAGTCCCTGTGAGCTTGCGGCGCGCCGCTACCCCAACCGTCGATTATCAACCATCCTTCCGGAAAACTGCCGCTTAATCCCAGGTCCAGGAATCCTGCGATGCACTGGTGGTTAGATCGGGAAACTCCGTCAAACGCTTCGTCAGTACAACTCTTTCGCCAACCGTAAGGCGGACGCTCGACACTTCGATGATCGGCGTGACACTGTAGTCCCGAGGGCCCCTTGTTCATCCTATCCGCCAAACCGTCACACCACCCTGGGCGTCGAGCGCGGCCAGTGCGCGCCCGTCTGGCCGCCAGTACAGTTCGGCCACTACGCCCGCCACAACTGCGGCCCCGACCGGACCGCCTTCGCCGTTTCTGCGAAGCGACCACACAACCACGGCACCGTCGCGGCCTCCCGAGGCCAGACGCAACGCGCGCCGAGCGAAGGCAAGCGTCGTAACCGGTTCAATATGAAGCTCCAGGACACCAGGCCGCGTGCCTTCGGGACCACCTCCCTGGAAGCTCCAGACCGTCACCCTGTCGCCTCCGCCAGTGGCAAGGAGGGTGCCCGCGTCATCGAAGGCCAGGGCCGCCGGTTTTCCGGGATATCCGGACATCATGGAGTCCTGCTCCGTGGAGCGACGCCAGAAGTGCACGGAGTTGTCCTGGCTGCCGCACGCCACGATATCCCCGTCCGGGCTCAGTACCATCGACACCAGGGAACCCTTCCACGCGAGCTCTTGGTGAAGTTGCCCGGTGGACGCGTCGAAAAACGTCACTCGACCGTAGCAGGCCGTTGCCAGTTCCTTCGCGCCGGACCAGGCAATCGCGCTGACGGTGCTGGGGTGGTCATCAGAGCGCCAGGCTTCTCCACCGTCCGCACCGAAGGCGCAAACCCGCCGAGAGCAGGAGGCCGCCAGCCATTCACCGTCCGGCGACCACGCCACGTTCTCCACCCAACCTGTGCCGACGTGGATGGACTGCCTTGCCCGACCTTCGGCGACACCCCAGACAAGGACTCGTCCGTCCTGACCGGCGGTAGCGAACGCGTTTCCGTTCGGGTGCATCGCCATCGCCAGTGCGCCGCCGTCATGCGCGCCCTGCTGCGCCCAGGCCCTTGCGCCGGACTTGCCGTCGAACATGTGGACGCCACCCGCGGCGTCAGCGACCACCAGCGCCTCACCGCGGCGGGTCCAGCCCCCGGCGATGGCGTAGTCGTCGACGGCTGCGGACCAGCCCGGGCGAAGAACGCCCCTCGGGCCGATGGCGTTCAGATCAGGCATGCCTCGAATCCCCGTCGCATGGCCTCTTCATCGAGGTTGCGCCCGATGAAAACGAGTTGATTGCGCCGGGGCTCGTCGCCCCATGGTCGATCCGGCTGGCCGTCGAAGAGCATGTGGACGCCCTGGAAGACGAAGCGACGCGGCTCTCCGGCGATGCTGATGAAGCCTTTCATGCGGAAGATGTCCACCCCGCGCTCGCGGAGGAGTTCGCCGAGCCAGGCGTTGAGTCTTTCGGAATCGACCTCGCCATCGCTCTCGATAGCAATCGATCCCACCTCGTCGTCGTGCTCGTGCTGTGCGACCCAGGTGCGCTCGACCGCTGGCCGGACGGCCACGCCTTCCGCGTTGGTCAGTTGGAGATCGAACTCCTCCGCGGTGTGCTGGGCGTAGAGGCCGACGCGCACCTCGGTGTCCACCTCCAGGAAGAACGCCTTGCGCCCCCGGGAGTCGAGGTGCAGGTTCACGTGCTCTCCGGCAGGAATCGCGTCCCCCGGGCGGATGTCCGCCGAGGGTTCTGCGTAGCGCCGCACACACCACTCCGCACCCTCACGGAGGGCAGCGTCATCCGTCCCCTGGTCGGACACGACGACGAGCGACATGGCGGGATCGGGTCCCTCGGCGAGGCTGAGTTCGTAGCGGCCGGCGTCGAGCGCATAGACTCCGGTCCACTCGAACGGGTACTCGGGCTCCAGGAAGGTGGGACGACGCTCGAGCACTTCGTCCAGGTCAAATGCGCCGAGGTTGAGCACCGTGTCGACGGGGACGTCCGCCCGCTCGCTACGCACGACCTGCGCCATCCGGTTCATGTCCCGGAGCCGCGCCTCGAGCCCGTCGAGCGCCTCGCCGTCGACGAGGTCCGTCTTGTTGAGCACCAGGACGTCTGCGAACGCGATCTGCTCGGTGCTCTCGTCGCTGCGGCCAAGCTGCTGCTCGATATGGGCCGCATCGACGAGCGTGACGATCCCGTCCAGCGCGTACTCCGCGCGAATCTCGTCGTCCACGAAGAAGGTCTGGGCGACCGGGCCGGGATCGGCGAGCCCCGTGGTCTCCACCAGCACGTAGTCGAACTTGTCGCGGCGCTTCATGAGATTGCCGAGCACGCGAATCAGGTCTCCGCGCACCGTGCAGCAGATGCAGCCGTTCGACATCTCGAAGATCTCTTCGTCAGCGTCGATGACGAGGGCCTGGTCGATGCCGACCTCCCCGAACTCGTTCTCGATCACGGCAATGCGCTTGCCGTGCTCCTCGCTCAGGATCCGGTTGAGCAGGGTCGTCTTGCCGGACCCGAGGAAGCCGGTGAGGATGGAAACAGGTACTTTGTGCAGTGTGTTCATCTAATTCTCCTTGAAAAGCCTGACTGAGAGATGCCACGAGATGTCCGCGAGGCACGGCCGTCCCACATCAAAGCCGGGTCGGACTGGGCGCGTCACCGTAGACGTCCTTCGGATCAAAGGACTTCCGTGGCTCCGTGAACACGAGTCGAACGGGTCCACCCGAAGGGCCACCAAGGTCGACCAATCGGTAGAAACACGACCGGTATCCCACGTGACAACTCGCACCTGAGCCAGCGACCTTGACACGCAGCCAGACGGCGTCCTGATCGTCGTCGACGCGCAGTTCCACAACTTTCTGGATGAGGCCACTGGTCGCTCCCTTGCGCCAGAGGCACTTGCGGCTTCGGCTCCAGTAGTACGCCTCGCCGGTCGCGATCGTTCGCTGCAGCGCCTCGCCATTCATGTAGCCCAGCATCAACACTTCGCCCTTGTTGGCGTCGGTCGTGATGCAGGGGATCAGTCCGTCGGCATCGAACCTGGGTGCCAGGGCGAGGCCTTCTTCGACTTGCTCAACCGACATACGTGCTGCAAAGGGTGTCGACGTCGCCGGGTCGGTGCGTTCAGCGCTCATGCAGAGCACACCTGCGGGCTTCTGACCGTCGCTGTGTCCATGTCACGCTCCTTCCTGCGGCCACGTTGGCTCCCGAGACATTCGTTGGCTCTTGCCACCAGAAAAGTAACGTTATAACGTACCTATACCCAATGGCAATGGAGATCCATGCCATGGAACGCTTGGGGACCGAACCTCAGCCCTGCCGCGATCCCAACTGCCGCGGGCAGCATGCGCCGGCCGAACGGGTTGCGTTGGCGGGTGTCCTTTGCGCCGCGCGCGGAAACAGACTAACGAGGCTGAGGCGACACGTCCTGGAGTTGCTTTGGGAGAGGAGGCGGCCGACGGGTGCCTACGCGCTGATCGAAGCGCTGGAACTCAAGTACGACCGTCCGGTCGGGCCACCCACCGTTTACCGGGCACTTGAATTCCTGGTGTCCCAGCAGCTCGTTTCGAGGATCGAAAGCCGGAACGCGTACGTCCCTCGTGCGCATCCGGAGCGGGAGCATGGTTGTCTTTTCTTCATCTGCAGCATCTGTGGGGCATCGACTGAACTGGAGGACCCGCGGGTCGTGCAGGTGCTCGCCGAGGATGCCGCGGCCCTGGGCTACCGCGTGGACCGACGTGTGATCGAAGTGGAGGGCGCTTGCCCGAATTGCGTCCCGGCCAGTGCGGTCTGAACGGCCAAAGTGGGTCCCTTGGAATCCATGTTGGCCATGAAAACGGGAGCACTGGCCCGATGATCCGCAAGAATCCGCGCGGCGATCTCCCGGTTGTCCATGACAGTGCCTTTGTCGATCCGACGGCCATTCTGTGCGGTCGCGTAGTCGTCCATGAGAACGTCTTCATCGGACCCTATGCCGTGATCCGTGCCGACGAGGTGGATGCGAACGGCCAAATGGAGGCCATCATCATCGGTGCCCACTCGAACATTCAGGACGGTGTGGTCATGCACGCCAAGTCCGGCACGGCAGTCACCATCGGCGAGCGGACTTCGATCGCCCACCGCGCGATTGTCCACGGCCCCTGTTCGGTCGGCGACGGTGCGTTCGTCGGCTTCAACAGCGTGCTCTTCGACTGCGTGGTGGGCGAAGGCTGCGTCGTGGGTCACAACGCCGTGGTCGAAGGCTGTGACCTGTCGGCCGGTCTCCACGCCCCATCCGCACGGCACATCGGACCCCACACCGATGTCGCCACCATACCGAGGGTCACGGTCGATGGCTCTGAGTTCTCGGAGGACGTCGTGCGCACCAACAACTCCCTCGTTCTGGGCTACAAGCCTCTCGAGGGGGAGTTCTGAACATGCGCGGCGAACCCGGCTCGGAGACACTGGACGTCAATGTCGCTGAAGACACCCGGTTCGGACGCGCCGCCTCGCCGCTGGCCGGCGGCGTGGTCGCTCAGTTTCTCTGGGCAGTTCCCCTGGCGATCTTCCTGTGGGTTGCCGCAGCCTGGGCCATGGGGTGGCTGCCATGACAGCGGTTTTCACGCTCCGCGATGTCACGCTGGGATACGACCGCCATCCGGCTGTGCATCACCTGACCGGCAGCTTCGCGACCGGTTCATTGTCGGCGGTCGTCGGGCCCAATGGATCGGGCAAGAGCACCTTGCTCAAGGGACTGATCGGGCATCTCCCACCCCTGGATGGCCGCTTGGAGCGCAACGGGCTGAGCCAGCGCGATATCGCCTATCTGCCCCAGCAGGCAGAGATCGATCGCAGTTTCCCGATTTCCGTGATGGACACGGTGTTGCTGGGTCACTGGCGGACGATCGGCCTGTTCCGCCCAGTCACGCGTGCCCAACGGCGGCAAGCCGAGGAAGCGCTACTGGCTGTCGGTCTCGATGGCTTCGGCCGACGCCCGATTGCCTCCTTGTCAGCGGGGCAGTTTCAACGGGTCCTGTTTGCACGCATGTTGTTGCAGAACTGTCCGGTCATTCTGCTCGACGAACCCTTCACCGCCATCGACGCGAGGACCTCCGCTGACCTTCTGAGGGTGGTGTTGGGCTGGCACGGCGAAGGACGGACGGTGATCGCCGTGCTGCATGACCTCGACCAGGTACGGGAGAATTTCCCCGACACCCTGGTGATGGCCCGGGAGCCCGTTGCCTGGGGGGCGACTGCCGAGGTGCTCCGGGCAGAGCACCTCTTCCAGGCGCGACAGATGGCTGAGGAGTGGGACGACCGTGCCGAGGTCTGCCGCCGAAGCGGGGGCTGATGGACGTCCATGCCAACTTGATCCAGCCCTTCGTCGAATTCGAGTTCATGCGCAGGGCCCTGGTCGCGTGTCTCGCGCTCAGCGTCGGCAGCGGCCCCGTGGGTGTGCTGCTTGTCTTGCGCCGCATGAGCCTCGTCGGCGATGCATTGAGCCACGCCGTGTTGCCCGGCGCGGCCATTGGTTTCATGATCGCCGGACTCTCACTCCTGGTCATGAGCCTCGGCGGCTTCATCGTGGGCCTCGTTGTGGCGATCCTGTCCGGTGTGATCGCGCGCGTGACGCCTCAGCGCGAGGATGCCAGCTTTGCCGCCTTCTATCTCATTTCACTGGCGCTCGGTGTGCTCATCGTGTCCACACACGGCAGCAGCGTCGATCTCATGCATGTCCTCTTCGGAACCATTCTGGCTGTCGACGATGCGTCGCTGCTGCTCGTCGTCTCGATTGCGACGCTGACTCTCCTCACTTTGGCCGTCATCGGCCGCGGGTTGATTGTCGAGTGCTTCGACCCCGGATTCCTGCGCGCCGTGGGCGGCCCCGGCGTGGTCGTTCACTTCGCGTTTCTGACGCTGGTCGTCATGAACCTTGTCGCGGGGTTCCATGCGCTCGGTACGCTGATGGCGGTCGGCTTGATGATGCTCCCCGCCACGGCCGCGAAATTCTGGGCGGGCGAGGTTGCGACGCTCGCGGCCACGAGCAGCGGCATCGCGTTCGCTTCCGGGTATGCGGGACTACTGCTCTCCTACCACGCAGACCTTCCGTCCGGACCGGCCATCATCCTGGTCGCCGGGGGCGTCTACATCGTCTCGGTTGTCGCCGGTCCGCGCGGCAGCTTGTGGACGCGGTTCATGCCGCGCCGGCATCTTGAAGCTTGAACGGCAGCGGAGCGGAAAATCCATGTATCGTCTTTCCCGCCGTTCGTGCCTTGCCGCGCTTGCCACACTCGCCGTGGCCACGACATCTCGACCCTGGGCGGCCGATAAGCTCAGGGTCGTTACCTCCTTCACCATTCTCGCAGACATGGTGAGGAATGTCGGCGGGGAGCACGTCGCGCTCGCTACGCTGGTCGGCCCGGACGGTGATGCCCACGTCTACGAGCCGACCCCGGCCGATGCACGCAGCCTGGCCCGGGCGGACCTCGTTGTCGTCAACGGCCTCGGCTTCGAAGGCTGGATCGACCGGCTGGTCAAGGTGTCCGGTTACAGGGGGCCGGTTGTTGTGGCCAGCGAGGGTATCGCTGCGCTGACGGTGGAAGAAAACCAACCCGATCCCCACGCCTGGCAGGACCTCACCAACGGACGCCTCGATGTCGCCAATATCGTCCGTGCACTGGCTGCGGCAGACCCGGCTCACGCGGACGACTACCGTCGTCGCGCCGAAGCCTATGATCGCGAACTGGCGGCGCTGGACCGGGAAGTCAAGAGCCGGCTCGAGGCCTTTCCCAGGGATCGGCGCAAGGTGATCACGTCGCACGACGCGTTTCAGTACTTTGGCCGCGCCTACGGCATCGACTTTCATGCCCCGGTCGGTCTGAGCACCGAAAGCGAGCCCTCGGCGGGCGAAGTGGCCACCCTCATTCGCCAGATGCGGGATGAGGGCATCCACGCGTTGTTCGTCGAGAACATCACGGACCCGCGTCTGGTGGGGCAACTCGCACGTGAAGCCGGCGCCGTCATCGGCGGCAGGCTCTACTCCGACTCGTTGTCCGGCCCCACCGGTCCGGCGCCGACCTATCTCGACATGTTCCGCCACAATGTTGGCGAAATCGCAAAGGCCTTTACGGGTGAGTAGAAGGCGTAGCGTAGTGCCGATCAAGGTGCAGGATGATAGGTGGGCTTGGGCGGGGTGAAATGCGACGTGCCCGAAGGGCCGGCGGATTTCATGGCGCTAGAGGTCACATGGACTCATCACCAAGTCGTCGAATGTCATACGAACTCGGGACAGCTCGGATAACTTACTGTTTCTATTGAAGTGTTGGCGGAGCGGACGTCTGCCGTCCGCCATTTCACGCCGTTTCACCCGATACCATGGCGTGTCTACCATATTGGTTAACTTCTTGTTTTAGCACAAGATAATAGTCCCCTCTGCACCCCTTGACGCCTCACGACGTTTTCGGTATTCTCGTTTCGACTGTGGGGCCAATTGGGGGGCCAATTCCCCACTTTCAAGGTTCTGAGGACGCATCGTCCGCCCATCATATCGCCATCCCGGGCGACCAGCTCGATGACCAGGACTGCCGAACAATGAAATCGCGTCTGAACTTCGCATTCGTCAAGAGCCTTAAGCACAGCGGCAGCACCGGCCCGGACAAGTACTACGACGAGCATGGACTGTTGCTCCGAGTTCGCCCCTCGGGCAGCAAAAACTGGTTCTGGCGCGGCACCGTTCAGGGACGCCGACGCGAACTCGGCCTCGGCGCATTCCCCTACGTCTCCCTGGCAGAGGCGCGCGAGAAGGCCCTCGATTACCGCAGGATCGCCAAGTCCGGCCGGGTACCGGCGGCGCCTCCGCAACCCGACGCGCCGCGCGTCGCCCAGGCGCCACGCACGCCGTCCAAGTCGCGGACCCCAACCTTTCGCAAGCTCGCATCCGAGGTCATCGACTTCCACCGACCCACTTGGCGAAACCCAAGATCAGCCGCGCAATGGGAGTCCTCGCTACGCGACTACGCCTACCCCGCATTCGGCGGCAAACCAGTAGACCAGGTCACAACGGCCGATGTGCTGCGAGCCCTGCATCCCATCTGGAACACCAAGCGCGAAACCGCAAGGCGCACACGCCAACGCATCTCCGCCGTCATGAAAGCGGCAATCGCCGCCGGTCACCGCCCCGACAACCCGGCCGGCGACGCTCTCACCTCCGCCCTGCCCAGGGGCGGCCAGGTACAAAAGCACCAACGTGCCCTGCCCCACGACCAGGTCGCTCGGGCCCTGGCCACGGTACGCGCATCCAACGCGCACCTTTCCACCAAACTCGCCTTCGAGTTCCTCGTCGTCACCGCTGCGCGCTCCGGCGAGGTTCGCCTGATGGTCTGGCGGGAAGTCGACCTCGACACCCGGCTGTGGACCGTGCCGGCCCAGCGGATGAAGGCCCAACGCGAACACCGTGTGCCGCTCAGTCCCCGCGCCGTGGACCTGCTAATCCAGGCGGCCGACCTTCGAACCAACGACCTCGTCTTTCCGTCCGTCACCGGCAGGCCCATGAGCGACGCCACGCTGTCCAAGCTCATACGCGAGCTCGCAATCCAAGCTGTGCCTCACGGATTCCGCTCCAGCTTCCGTGACTGGTGCGGCGAAACCGCGCAGCCACGCGAAGTCGCCGAGGCCGCCCTCGCGCACACCATCCGCAACAAGGCCGAGGCCGCTTACGCGAGAACCGACCTTCTCGAAAGACGCCGCGAAGTGATGGAAGCGTGGAGCGCCTACCTCGACGATGGCGCGGCCATTGGCTAGCGGTCCTGCCACCACACAGGCCCGCTCGCAATCAACCACGCGCCCCAAACGACCTTACCCGCGTCAAACCCAACACCCGGCGCTAGCCCGCACACACGCGCAGTCGCTCAACCGCCCCGAGACCCTCGCGCCAAATCCAGCAACGTCCACCTCAGATTGTTCGGCCGTGTCACAATGCCCAACCGCCAGCCCGAAACCGAATACCGAGCCTCCATGTTGGTATCCCCCATGTCCACCGGCACACTCAACATAACGTCTCGCCAAGAGGCCGAAGCCCTACAGGCCGGACTCCGCCAGTTCCGAGCCCGCGGCGGACGCGAAGACCGCATTCCGACCGCATTCCTCGCGGATCTACTGGACTACTCGCACCCCGGCACAACGCCAGGCCAGCTCTTCTGGGCCACCGTCGACCTCGAGATCACCCACATGTTCATGGAACTCGACATGGCCGCCAGCGTCGACGTCTGGAACGAGCACTTCTCACGGGGTCGCCCACACGCCGATGCATCGCCTCTCCAAAGTCCCGACGCGCTGCACACCAAGATGACGCGACTCCACAAGCTAACGTCATTCACTCTCCGGTGCCGCGCGTTCTGGGACAAGTACGTCGGAATCCTGTTCTTACTCTACGACCCGACAAACTACGAGCGTTTCATTCAAGGTGGCTCCAAGCTGAAGTTTCTCACCAACCACGCGCGTGATTGGCCGCCCCTCTCACCACACCTAAAACAATGTCTCGACAACCACACCTTCGAGAGCATCGCGGCATCGGCAGGCCTCAACAACACCACCCCTGGCGGCAAGTCTGAGCCGCGCACCGGAGTACCGGCGTCGTCTTTCCCCGACAATTTGCTCGGGATAATCGACAATCTCAACCGCATCCGCACTGCGGAGGCACACGGTACCGGCACGCTACGCAAGTGGGTTCTAACCAAGCTTAGTCCGAGACAGTCCAAGGAGGCGTGGCTTATCATCAACTTCAATGGGTCCGTATACTTCATGAACGCCCTACGCGAGACGCTACGGGACTTCGCACGATCCACCAGCTCTGGTTGCCTCGCACCGTAGGGCTTGGTACGTTGCTGCACCCGAAGCACTCGAACGCAACGGGCCCCTCCCGCCAGCCTATCGCCCGCCGTCTACCCCGCTCTTCACTTCGACCTGAATCGCGTTCAACTGCTCCATCAAAGCGTGGACCATGACATCACTTATACGCAGCTGACCAAGCCCGATGGGCCCCCAGATTCGTTCCAAAAACGGACACCTAAGCTCACCGGTCACCACCCCGCCCTCGTGCACGATCACGTTTCTCACAAGTCTTACTTCACCCATCAGCAAGCAATCCACGAGGTTCTTCCGCACCCCGAAAACGCGGCTGATCCGGTAGCGATACACTTCCTCCCAGCGGTGATAGATCATCACCAACAGCGCCTGGTTCCGCAGATTCTCGAATTCGCCGCCCTCGACCATCGCCGAAAGGAATTCACCCTGTCGCAAAGTCGCTATCGTCGACCGTCCCGGCAGTTGCTCACCCCCAGGCGGCCCCCTTCCCACGAAAAAGCGCTTTTCGGGCCTCCTCAACAATCGCTTGTACTTACCCAAGGCGTCGGGTTGCCCCGTCACCGAGCCGCTAAACGCACAATATGCCCTCTGGCATCCAGCCCTGAATTCCTCCAGGACTTCAATGCCCTCCTCTACAGACTCCCGCGAAGTGGAATACGGATAGCCCAACCGAACCCTGAACGGGCCACCGCTCCAGTACGGTTCCGGCACTACTTGCCCACTCACCTGTCCTCTCCCCGATCAGCGCGGATTCGACGCACGCTGCCTCACTTCTTCTTCCGCTGGTGCAGCGTGGGCAGCTTCGTCGCCAGCAGCCTCGTCGAGTTCGAGAGTCGTAATGTTCGCCGTCCCTCGAACCAGCGGAACACCACGCTCAACGAACCGCTTGTGTACCCGAGGACGCCCGCGTACTCGCCCGTTGATCTCCACCGTCACGCGCATCCGCAAGGACGAGCGCCGCCGGACTCGAACCCGTCGCAGAGCGTCACGCTACCCGCGTCCGCTGCGACCGTGCCTCGGCCGGCTCGGTGTACCCCGCGCCGGACATCTCCGGGACTCCGATGTATCCCCAGAACCGCGACCTCGGACATTTCCTGCTCGTTTTCTCCGTGGCATTTACAGACCCAGACTAAAGCGCCCCGCCTACACGTGCCCGACTCGCCTAAGCGAGCGCCAACACTCTTCAATCAACAAGCAGCGTTGGCAAGGCGGCGAACCCCACGCTCGTTCCGCACAGCGTCGAGAAACACTCATGCGACCCGAACTTGGGTTCAGGATCATTGCCCGCCCAGTTCACAGCACATCATCGAACTTCCAACGGCCCACTCGGTCCAAATCAGACGATGTGACCGTACCGTCTTCCGCTGTCCATTGCCCGCACATGCGCAACCCGATGCTTGAACGCCGCGTCAAAGTCGTCTGGCTCCAGCGCCGAAATGCGGAACCGCCCATTCTCCGATGCGAACACCAACACCTTGCCGTCGTACGCGTCCAGCCCGTGCGTTTCCGGTATCGGCAGCGTGATCTTCTCCATCATGTTCCCACCCAACCGTAGATTTCTGGTGACGGGCTTTCCCTCCGGGGGATCGAATGTGATGGCCCCAATCACCGATGGCGGAGTCAGGTTCTGTGCGTTCTCGAATCCGAAATATCGACTCATTCCCTTGGGCATGTCGATTTGGTTACCCGGCTTCTTCGCCCCTCGATTCGGCGTAACGTACCCTGCTTCAATCCAAAAGATTTCGATGCCGCCGAAGTCGGGATCCGTGGCCTGATCGACATCCTTCCCCGGGAGATTGGTCTTCCAACGACTCTCATAGAGGTCGATGATCGCCTCTGCCGGCGTTGCCGCCTCCCATGCGCTCTCCGCAATCTCCCATGCAGGCTTGATCGACCGGTCGAATCCTGCAAGCGTCTTCGCCTTCAGCGTTGCCCCGGCCTCCACGCTCCAACGAAGACCGCTCGCCGAGAGGTTGCCCGATCCAACCACCATCCCGTGGCGTGTTTTTTCTCCGTTCGACAGGAACGCGGTTTTCAAATGGAAACCGCGCCGGGGATTGAAGCCCGCTCGGTCCACCGTCCAGGCGCCATCGTGGACTCGCACCTCCGTGTTCGGACGATCAAGCACAGCGCGGAGTGCTCCGGGACGCGTCCGCCCATAGTCAATCCCAAACAACCAGCGCGAGGCGACCTGCTTCCAGAACGCGTCACCGAACTCCCGTTCGAAGGCGGCCACGCCCGACTCGACTGCGTACGCGTAGACTCCGAAGAACTCGGTCGTCTTGACCCATTTGTGGACCCGCCAGAGCTCTGACAACGTAGTCGGCCCCTTCGCATCCCAGTGCACAAACGTGCTCACCATTCATCACCTCCGTTGTCGTGTGCCGATCCGATACTCCCGCCGTGAATCTCCGGCCCTCCAACTCCACAATCTGCGACCGGTCCAAGGCTCGCTCGCTGCGCGGAGGGGGCTCCCGTCTCACTCTTACGAGCCGGTACCCGCGTTCTTCCGCTCCTTGCCTACGCCGGCACCGACCTTCAACAACTCGGCGACCAGTTCCTCAGTGCGACCAGCGATACCGTGGCCCACCAAAGAGGCCCTCAGCACCCTGCGTGCCCGCTGGAAGTGCTCACCGGGTGGCACCTCCACACCAGCAGCCACTTCTTCGGCAACCCTGCCCGCCGCCGCGAGCCGCCCGTGCAGCGCCACCTCCTGGTCGAAAACGGGAATCGGCAGGTTGAAGACGTACTTGTCGAAGTGCCGCGCCCCCCATTGTCCCTGCGCCTGGTACTGCTCTACCTGCATTCGCACACATTCGCTGTTCAGCAATGCGCAGAGGTAGTACGCCTCCTCTTCGCCGGCACCGCCCCAGTACAGTGTGTGGTCTACCACCGCCGACCCGTCGCGGACAACAGCAGCGACCAAGTTCCTTCCCGCCTTCGTGTACACGACTCGCACGCTGGGCAATGGAAACTGCGCCGACAGCTGTCCGTAGTAGTCGTGCTGGTCCTTCAGGGCTCGCCGCCCCCGCCCATGTTCGTTCCAGAGCCGCTCCGTCTCGCCCATCCACCGAGCAAGATGTCGGTGGCCGCGTGCTGACGCCCCGGACGCGTCGACCAGCGCCCCCGTCTCCTGCTCCCACGGCACTACCGCTTCCCTCGCCGAGAGCACACGGAAGGGCAATACGCACTCGCCCAGTATGGCGGAACGCAGAAACTCCTTCTCCACGGTTCCCCGCGGCGGATCCACCTGTTTCCACGGGTCCTTGTCTTGGTTGCCCGTCTGTCCCAACACCAGCGGTGTCTCCGGATTCGGCGGCAACGCTCCAGTCGTCACACGCTCCACGAGCGTCAGCCGTCGCGGCACCAGGATCGCACCTTGCCGAAACCTCTTGCGGTAGGACGATCCCTCCGCGACGGATGCATCGCTCGGCCAAGGCCGAATCACGCTGGTCAAGCAATCGTCCGCCTCCGCCTCGTCGGCATCGCGCCTGGGTAAGGATCCCGAAAACGCCTCCACTCCGTTGGGCAACCGGGCGGAACCAGCACCGACTTGCCGCTCAGCAAAGAGCACGCAACTCGGCACCGGGAACAACGGCTGTACCCCCGCGTCAAACGTCCATGCCCGCGTGAAACGGAGCCGGAACTCCTCCCGGTCCAGGCGTCCCACGATCCCTTCCCTGAAGTGCCGATACGCCTGACGCGACATCGCCGCAAAGGGCATTACCAGCGCCACCCGACCGCGCGCGCGCATGTACAGCAGCGCCGCCCTGGCGTAGAAATACGCCGACAGGTCGTTGGCCGAGGTACCACGACCCGACCACCACAGCTGCGCCGCCCGGGCCTCCTCCCGGAACCTGGCCTGGAACTCCCCCTTCATTCTCCGGTACGTGACCCAAGGCGGGTTCCCCACCACCACGTCCGCCTTCTGCTCGTCGCTCGACAACCACACCGGGCGCGCTAGATTCCGGGCGACGTAGCCCCAGATGTGATTCCGTCCCTGCTCCTGCAACTCGCGCATCGTTCGGTACGTCGTCCGCAGGACCCGCCGGTCCTCCTGCGTCAACACGGTCTCGCGATCGAGCCATGCGTCGTAGTGGCGCGCCCGCTCCGACCTAGACCCGTACTCGATCATCGTACCTAGCACGCGATCCAGGAGTCCTGCATCCGCCGCCACGGGCGATGGAAAGGAGAGCAACGCTTCGCTGAAACGCCGCGGCGGGTCGGCAAGCGTCACCGCTGGAACGTAGATCTCCAGCGTATCCCCCCCCGCGAACAAGTCCGCCTGCTCGCCCTCTTCGCCCGTGCGAGCCCGGTTCCACTGCAGGGCGTCCCCGAGATACACGGGCAGCGTTACCTCGCCCGGATGTTCCTCCCGCAGCGCCGGCACCAGGGCTAACAGGTATGTCGCCCGCGCGAAGATGACCGCCACCGGATGAATGTCGACTCCCGCGATCCTTTCCACGGCCAAGCGAGCCGCGGCGCCCGCCGACAGACCGCCGAGCTCAGCGGCCGCCAGCAGGCGCCGTACCGCATGAAACAGAAACGTGCCCGATCCGCAGGCAGGATCCATCACCCGCAGCGCGAGGGGCTTGTCGACCGCCTCCCTTACCATCCTTGCAGCGAGCCAGTCCGGCGTGTAGTACTCGCCGAGGTCGTGACGCGTCTCCGGGTCAATGAGGCTCTCGTACAACGCCTTGAGGATATCCATCCGGATGTCCTCGAGCCGGAACCGCGAAACCTGGCCCACCACCCTCATCACGAATTCCGCCCCGCCATCCGCTCCGAGCACCCAATCGAAGAAGTCCGCTTCGCTCTGCCCCGTTATGCCGAGTTCCGAGAAGCCCGTCCCATGCAGCAACCCCTCTCCGCTTGTCGGTTTCGACTCGATCAGCGCCGCCCATACCACCGCCTTTGCAACAATGACCAGATAGGTGTGTTGCAGAAACAGGCTCTCGTCCCCGACATCCGCTCCGTAGGCCAGGCTCAGCAGTCGGTTCCACAGATCCCTCTTTAGCATCGCTTCGGGCGACTCTCGAACACCTTCCCAAAGCCCTCCCAGTTCGCTGAGCGCTCTACGAGCCGCCAGGCTGTCCCGCCCGAACTCCCGCCTGATAGTCTCTGGATCCGGGTGCAGCCCGCTGCCCACCGCCACCGTGCTGCGCAGCCAGCTAACCAGTTCTGCAGGCGCCGCCGCATTGGTGCGATGCCCGCCCACCGGCTCCACCTCCGCCCCGCGCAGGAAGTAAGCCGAAAACTCCGCACCGTCCGTAGCGATCCCCACGTACCTCTCACCTGTCTGGTCCTCCCTGTCGCGCAGGTAACGCGATAGTCCCCGTTCGGCCTCGCCACGTTCCCGGCGCAGATCCGATTTCAACTCCACCACGGTACGTCCGAGCAACGCGTCCATCCTCCCGCGAACTTCCGGCGCCGGTTTCTCGAAGTCGATTTGACGACTGTCTAAGCCAAGCCCGTCCACCAATAACCGATGTAACAGCGCCCGGACCTTCTCGTGCCCTGGCCGATCAGCCAGTTCCGCCACCAGCGACTCTAGTTCCTGCGCCGTCAGCACACTTGCCCCGGCCTGCAAAGCCCCGGACCGTTCTGCAGGCTCGGACCCAATCCCACACTCGAGCACCGACCCATCGGGTGCGCGATCCACCCCGCATCCAACCCCCGCCTCGCCACCAACGTTCCAGCTTGAACGGCCTCGCCCGGAACCCCCTCGGGCTGCCCAGCGCGACCCGCTTCACGTACAACACCAGCCTGCTTCTCTTCGCCAAACAACAGCACAGCCTGCATACGAATACAGCATTCGGTTCTCCTCCTGCAACCGTCAGCAACTCCATCCTCTCATTCCGCGTCAACGCGGTTTCCAGCCAACCCGCCTTCAGCCTCCGCCTGTCAGGCCCAACAAACCCGCGCTTACCCGCCGTAGGAATCCTCCACGGGGAGGACTCAACACCACATCGCCGTGTAACCACAAAGCCGCCCGGCGCGTTGCCTTGCCCCTCCGGCCTCAACCACGCAGTACTAGCGTCCACCAATTTGCCCCGAAGACCTTGTGCAACTCCGGCCGCGTTCGCCCCGCCACGTACAGCCGAATCCAAATCCTCCGGCCCACGTACGCAAAGTGCCGGGCCTCAGCGAAGTGCAGGCTATGGCTCTCCATGGCGCCGATTCGTATATCGCCCGCGTCGAAATCGGCCGCCTCGATAGGCCTCAACTTCCGGAACATCCACCAACCCCGACTCCCAACGACCTGCCAGTGCGTCAGGATGATCGGCGTCGAACCCAGATTCCGCACGTCGATCCTGTGCCCTATCTCCACGCTGCTGGTGAACGTCCCGCCGACATCTAGACGCAACTCCCTCTTCTCCCACTCTTCACGGAGCTTGAACAGCGCCAGCACCGTTGCGACGAACGCACCCCAGATCGCAACGATGGTGGTCAACATCCGGTTGCCCCAGCTTCCGGCCGCCCATGGCACCGCACGCTTGCGAAGAAGCCCGGCATCCGCGCCTTCTGCGCGACCCTCGCGGTAGCCACGTCGGGGCCCACCCCATCCATCGTCAGCGCGTGGTCCCCCGACCTGAACCGCAACTCTCCATAAAGATCCACCAACCCCCGGAACATCGGCCTGAACCCCAAGCCGCGCCCGACATCGCGGCCGTGCCGCGACACGCCTTCCGTCAGCGCCTCCCGAAGGGCGTTTCCTTCGTCGCGCAGGTGCTCATACTCGCCGCTGCTCCGAAGACTCTGAAGAATGCCGATGCCTTGGTCCGCGACTACGAACTCGAACGCGCCGGCCTCGGCTCTGTAAGCGATCACCCCCGAGTCGGGCGCCTCTGCGTGTTCGTGAACGTTCGACTCCAGTTCTCTCATCGCGGCCACCAGCTGCCCCGCCAAGACTTTCGGTAGTCCAGCCACCCGCTGACCAGCCGCCCTTGCCCTGACCAGCAACGTTGTCAAGCGCCTCTCGTACGCCTCGCTCTCGGCTGCCGTGCGCACGAACCCCACCTCTTCCAGAAGGTCCGGCCCGGACCAATACTCGTTCTCGTGCCCCAAGGCACTCGCCAAACGCCCCAGCGCGCCAGCCCCCGTCCCGTTCTGCACCCACCCCGGCAAAATGCCAGCAGCCACCTGATGCGCCAACTCCAGAAGCGGACCGAGCCTCTGCACTTCGAACGCCGCCAACGCCGCATCGCCGAGCCGCCCGCGCGCCGCGGCGAAGCCGAGCCCGTCGACATCCTCGAAACGTAGCTCCTGCCGCATACCGCCTCAGCCGATCCCGCCAGCATCATTCCATTCCCCCGACTTCGTCGTGAGGCTCTCCCGCACGACCCGCCAGTTGTGCTCCAACAGCTCGTCCACCGGCGCGTCGCGCGTCGTTGGCCCGCTCTCCCATCCCAGCCTCCCGTCCGGACGCAGACACGCCCGCTGGCGTTTCAACGTCTTCATGAACGCGTTCGTATCCAGAAACGTCACTCCGTCAAAAGCCTTGGCCAGCCTCCCGAGAACCTCCGGCGGCGTCGCTCGAACCGTGACGTGCAGCCCGCGCCCAACGTCGCGGGCCAACGCCGTCAAGTGCTCCAGGTGCCAATCTGTCCGGCCGGCCCGTCCTGCGCCCGTCGCGAACTCGTACGCGATGTCGCGGACCTCACCGCGTGCGGCCACATACTCGGTCCATCGTTCCCAGTCGCTCTCCGTCCTCGCGTTCACATGCAACGCCGCCCGTACGCCTTCGCGCAGGAATTCCTCGTGACACAGCGCGATGCGTTTCATGCTGTGCAGGTCGTCCCACCGCGGTCGGTCCACGAACAGGCTGAAATTCGGGGTCGTGACCAACTCGACACCTAACTCGCGCAACCCTCGGATGACCGCCATCCGTCGATCCCCGAGCTCCCACCACCGCTCCACGGGCCCATCCTGCGCCGTTCCGGTCAACACCAGCCGCGCATCCGAATCTATCCGGTACTTCTCGGCAACGGCCTGCATTTCCCGGAACCGAACGCCGCCGCTGCGGCGATCGACGAACCCGTAAAGAGGAAGGCACACCACCCCCTCAACAAACGCCCCGCAGCGACTGCTCCTGTGGTAGACGACCGGTACCACCCGCGGCAACGCCCTGCCCGGAACGGCATTCGAGCGCCGCACGTTGTCCAGAGCGAAACCGCCGACCTCCCTCACGCGTCGTACGTAGTCCGCCGGCTTGCGCCGACACACGACATCGCAGCTCTCCTCTCCCCCGCAGCAATAGTCCAAACAGTCGAACGCCGGCTTGCCCACGTTCAGCCCCCCGCAGACCTTTGCCTCCGGGCACGCCGTGCAGCCGATCGACCCGGTGTTCTTCGCCCCGTCGTGCCAAAGTCTTTTCTCCCGGGGCTGCCTACTGCGCTGCGGCTTCCGCAATCCTTCGCCGTTAGACAGGCTCAACATACCGTCATCTCCGCCACCCCGGCCGCTTCGTGCATCGTCACTACAGTCCCCCAGCCGTCGCCCGCGCTTGCCTCCAGCGCCTCCACAAGCTCGGCCGGGGGCGCGTCAAATTCGCCGATCACATCAAATCCGTCCATCGCCACCACGCCTCCGCCGCCTTGAAGGCGTACACACACCTGTTGGTCTGTTTCCAGCTTCCGTCCGCCCCGTAGCGTCACCGAATAGCTGCGCGGCGCCTCTTCCGGATCCCTGGAGAACAGATTCGGCGTGCCGAGTTCCACTCGCGACTGGTCCAGGCCTTTCCTGAACGCCTTCTTCGCCTTGCTGATGAAATCCACGCCCATGTCATCCTCCAAGCGGCAAGCGCCGGTAGCGCTTGCTGCGTCCCCGACTCGTCTCCATCAACAAGCCCAGCCTGCTCAACGCCGCCAGCCGGTTGTTCCACGCCGTCTGCGTCACCCCCTCCGTATCGTCGGCCGACTTCAACTCCCCCGCACCGGCCTCGCCCAGTTCCCCCACCAGGTCGAACGCGATGCGCTGCTTCGCTTCCAGTTCGCCAATCAGCCGCGGCGAGCGAGAGCGGCCGTCTTGATCGACACGGCACAGGATCAGCACGTCGCGGTTCGCCTTGATCAACACGATCAGCTCCTCCTCGATCGACTCGTTTGCATTCGCCACCACTGGGTAGCAGTTCACCCAACGCCGCCGAGCGGCATTCCTGAACTCGACCACGGACTCCCGCAGGAAACTCGCGGTGGCGACATCCACCCCGTTGAAGTCAAGCAACACCAACTCCGGTTCCTGTGGATCTTTCCCCACACGCTCAAGTAGTCTCCCAAGCATCGCGCGACCTGCGCGGGCGCCGGCTAGGACACTGCTCGCAGCCAGCTCTCGTAGTCGGATGTGCATTTCTCATAATCCTCACACAAGTCACGTGATGATAGTGTGATACTCTCCGGACTGTCAACACCGACATCACCGACCAAGGCGGCCGAGCCTCATGGCGACGAACAAACCCCTCCACGTCGCCCTCTCGGTCTGCCAAGCCAAACCGCCCAATCCTGGTCCAGCACACACACCGCCTGGCACGCGCGTTGTCGCCGCCGCCAGTCTCCCGGCGGCGCTACAGCCGCGTCGGGCGCCAAGCCGTGCTCGGACGGCTCCGTGAGAATCCGGCCATCAGCGAGCCCACGCTCAGCCGTCGCTCCCGCCGCGCGTCCGCTTGAGCCGGGTCGTCGCCACGTGCTTCGATTGCGCGTTTGAGGGTCCGGCGGTCCCGCATGCAATACCGATTCGAGGCACGTCGGCAAGGACGCATTCCCCTGTCCGTCGTGCGGCGCATACGCCCATCCGACTTAGTATCGAACCCAGGTCATGCGTCTCGACGACCCACGCAATCGTTTCCTGAGCAGATCGCGGAAAATCTCACGCTTCTCGCATTCTCCAATCTGACCCGGGCACTCACCCCCGCCACCGGGGTGTCGTCCCCAACTTCTCGTCTACCTGAACAAGGAATCCGCGCGGGCGGCGGTCCCGATCGCCGCCGTCTACCTGAAGCGCCAGCTTGGAGAAATCGTCGCTTCCTTCCTCGTCGAAGGCAAAGCCGCCGCCAGTCTGTTGAGAGGATTCAATGCCCCATTGGGAACCTTCGCGGCTCGCGCGGCAGCCGCGCAGGCGTTGGGGTTGATCTCCACGGACGAGTTCGATGATCTGCAGTGTATCCGCAAGGTCCGCAACGACTTTGCCCACAACCACCGCGCCGACTTCTCCGACCCGGGCATAGCCCGATCCTGCCGTGAGCTCACACACTCGGCCAAGGACTACAGCGAGGTCGTCGTCGACGCCCGCGGACAATTCACGACGGCTGCGGTGTCCCTGATCCTGAACTTCACCAACCGTCCGCACTACGTCGCAAAGAAACGCCTTACGCCCAGTACCTGGCCGTACTAGCAAAGGTCGCGCGGGCGTCGATCCCGGCAGCCCCCCTCTAGCCTCCAGAACTGCCAGTCGCGGCCGGTCCGGGCCGCGAGTTGCGCCATCCCCCGGACCCGCTGCCTTGGCCACAACGTACCGGCCACGAAACCGGTCCCCATCGCCATCATCGCGTGCCGTCGCCCGCCTTTCCAGGCAGGCGCCGCGCGACGCGGAACCCCGTGTTCTGATTCCGGGTCACCGGCTCGTACTTGAACCGGTGCGCCGAACGAAGCCCAGCCGGCCCCACGTACCGGGACCCGCCTCGCAGCACTCTCCGCTCACACCCCGAACCTTCCCAAGCGCTCCCGTCATTCGGACCCCCGATGTAGCCCGGCCGCCAACAGTCCTCGGTCCACTCCCAGACATTGCCCAAGACGTCGTGCAAACCGAATGCATTCCCCTCGTAGCTCCCCGCCGGAGCCGTGAAGGCGTACCGGTCGCTGCAGTCCGCCCGCCATCCGAACGCCGTGCTCATGTCGGCGCCGTTCGCGTAGCGGCATTGATCGCGCTCGTCGGCCGCATCGCCGCCCTCCCAGAAGCGCGCAGTCGATGTGCCTCCCCGAGCCACATACTCCCACTCGGACTCCGTCAAGAGCCGATACTCTCCATCGGACTTGCCAGAAACCCACCCAACGTACGCCTGCGCGTCATCCCAACTCACGCACGACACCGGGTGCTGGTCGGTCTGGTCGAACCCTACGTTCCACCACCCGTGCCCCATCGACAGCCGCCACCCGCGGGGCGTCGGGTCCTCGATCCAGCATCCCGGCTCGGGCTCGTATCCCGACTCCTCCACGAAACGCCGAAACTCACCCCGCGTCACCTCGTACACCCCCACCGCGAACCTCTCCGCCAGAGTCACCTGATGCAGCGGCCGCTCATTCGGATAGGTTCCCGCTTCGTGGACCGGCGCACCCATCGTGAAGGAGCCGCTCGGCACGACCACCATTGCCGGACATCCCGTGCAGTCGCGAAACACGGTACCCGTTGCGCGCTCCGTCGCTTCCGGTGCCGTCACCGCGTTGACTACCCCCTCGTCGACCATCTTCCCGACCTCACCAGCCGACTCCGTCCCGCGCAGAACACCCTCGCCGTAGAGCAGGGTCAGACCGGCGATCACCAGCGCGGCGATCGCGTAGGCCGCCACCGCCCTACTGCCGTGCCAGCCGCCACCAGCCGCCTTCTCCTCGAAGTTCCTCTTACCACCGCTACCTTCGTCAGCCCCCCTGGTCGACCGGCCGCCACTCGGCGCGCTGTCGCCCGAGGCGTGTACCACGCCGATTGCGCCGATCGGCGGCGCCTCCGATTTCCTACCCTGCAGCGTCCGCAGCAGTTCGGCATAACCCGCCCCATAGCGCTCGGCCGTGCTCAGGTCGGCGTAACGCTTGCCGCGCAGCCACGACGGCGCCGCGGCGCTCCAAGCGCCCCGCGCCAAAACGGGGATGTACTTGCGGTGGTTGCCGCGTTCGGCAATCTCGCCGGTCATGATCGCGCCTTCGAATCCCACCCCGCCGGTCCCCTCGTCCGACTTCCGGCGGTACTCGGGCGTGCAAACGATCACCACATAGTCGTTGTCCCGGATCTCCCGTTCCATGAACGCGGGCAGCGGATCCCCCAGTTCCGAGTGCCATCTGTCCAGCCTCGTTTCGACGCCGTCCCGCCGCAAGGCGGCAGCCAGGCGCGCAACCCACGTCTTGTGCCGTTCGTCGTCCCACGAGTACGACACGAAGACCCTCGTCGTACTAGTCATCTAGCGCTTCCCCGAGCCCGCGATCAGTCCCATACTCATCCTCACCGCGCAGCCAGGTTCAGCCGTCCCCGCTTGCCTGGGTACGCCGCACCGTCTTTCGCCCGCCAGAGAAACACGATGTCTACGCCGATCCCTAGTCCCCGCGCCGTCAGCGTCAACGCACCGCACGCTTCGTTCGCGGATAGCCCTTGCACGGAGATGTCGGCTTCGGGCAGGTGATGGTAGCCTTCGTCCGTCTTCCGCCCCGCGACCATGTTCGCGGGGCACCGGCGCCGCAGTTCGTCGACATCCCCCTCCTCGCCCATGGCGATGACTAGCACCCGGTGCAGCAGACGGTTCCAGTTCGGTTTCGCCACCTCCTCGCCGGCCAGGCGGGCCGTCAGCACCTTCGTGTGAGTCAGATCCGGCAACCGGTCCGGTTCGATGTCGTGGTCGACCGCCGGCCCCATCTCCCTTGCCGGGAGTACATGCTGTCCTTCCAGCGCGTCGAGCGCGCGATTCACCACCACGTCGACACTGTCGATCAGCGGACGGGCGTGCCGCTGCAGCCGCTCGAAGGTTGTCGGTTCGATGTTCACCTCTGGCATCCCAAACTCCAGCTTTAGAAGAGATTTATGAGTTTACATCATATATCCGTAAAATCGTGCAAGCTTCCTTTCAAGCCAGCCCATCCTGCCCTTGCCACAGTTCGTCAATTGACAGGCGACACTTGACAGACTAGCCTCGCGCGATGATCGTTTCGTTCCGGCATCGAGGTCTGCGCGCGCTGTACAAAGGCAGGACGTCACGGCGCGTCGCGCCCGAGCATGTCCGCAAGCTGCTCGACGTGCACGCCGTTCTGGATCGGGGCCGCGGACCGCGCGACGTCGACCTGCCGGCCTACGGCTGCACCCGCTGAAGGGCGAGCTCCAAGGCCACTACGCCGTCACCATTTCCGGGAATTGGCGCGTGACCTTCAGGTTCGAGGACGGCGACGCGGTCGATGTGGACTACTTGGACTACCACTGAGGAGGAGTACCATGGCCATGCACAATCCCCCCCATCCCGGCGGAATCGTCAGGCGTCAGTGCCTCGACCCACTCGGCTTGTCGGTGACCGCCGCCGCCAGTCACCTCGGCGTATCCCGACAGGCCCTGTCCGAACTCGTGAACGAGCGCGCGGGCGTCTCCGTCGACATGGCGATCCGCCTCACCAAGGCGTTCGGGTCCTCGCCGGAAACCTGGCTCGGCCTGCAGATGGCCTACGACCTCTGGCAGGCGCGCAGCCGCATCGACGACATCAAGGTCGAGCGGTTCGAGGCGGCATGAAGTCAGCCGATCCTGCCGCCTCCGTAGCGAACGCCTTGCTCGCCGATGTCGGCGCGTTCACGCTCACCGTCCTCGCCGGCGTCGTCGTCAGCCTCGTGACGCTGTGGCTGGCCGGACGCCAACGCGCAAGACAGGAACGGCAGGCCGAGGCTCGCCGACAGAACACGGTGCTCGCCGCCATCGGACGCGAGCTGCGTTGGAACCGGGGCGCAACGCGCGGCGAGCTCGACGCCCAGAACGCCAATGTCATGGTTGGCGCGCTGGCCACAGTCGCCTTCGAGGCCCACGCGGGCGAGTTGGCGACGATCGCCCCGGACAGCATTTCTGCGGTGTATGAGCACTACGGCATGGTCGGCAGGGCTCGCGAAGGAATCCGCGCACTGCGACCACCCGGCACCCACACCGACCCGCAGGTTCGCCAGGACTGGATCAAGGTCTGCGCGGAAGCCAGCGTCGCCGTCAGCAACTCGGCCACCGAGGCTCTCAACACCCTGGGACTCCCCATCGAGGACTGATGGCGGCGGCAATGGACAACCAGGACGATGCGCCGGGACACACGGCGCCCACCGCTTCCGATGGGGCTGCGGCGTCCTCTAGTCCGTCAAACCCCGCGTCGGGCGCGCTGCTCAATGCACCCCGCGGTGTCCGCGCGGCATGGGCCCGGCAGGTCGGCCAACCGCACCCTCGGGGAATCAGGCTCAACGTCGGAATCCGGTTCCTCCCGTGCGCGCACGATGGCATCGACACCCAGATCCGCGGTGTCGTCGACGTGCCGAGCTTGCCGCACGGCGACGGCGAACGCACCTACCTGGCGAAGGTGCTCTCGCAGTCCGCCGACCTGCCGCGCCGCACCTACGAGTACGCCGTCATCGACTGGGAGGAGACCCCCGGCGGCGACGGTGTCCGAGTTGACAAGTGCGGCCCCACACCGGTCCTTACCGACGACAACGTACTCGACCTCAAGACGTTCACACCGCCCGATGTCGAAGCGACCACCGGCGACGCCGACCGTCTGGGCGACAAACAACACAACGAGTGGGCACGGGAATACCACGCGAATCCCTACTGCCGCCACGAGACGCGGGAGGAACTGCACCAGAGGTATCAGGACATCCGGGTCAACACGCTGGTTCTCAAACCATCCGGCAGGATGGGGCTGACCACGGACGAGAACTGGTACCGACTGCAGCAGCACGTCATCACCGAGTTGCTGCGGCGCCTCGAGCCGCCCACACCACCGAACCGGCACCCGCGCGTGCCCGAGGCGCAGCCGTTCTTCGACGGCGAACTCTGCCGGAAGGCTGCGCGCGTCGTCGCCGCGCGGGGGACGGACCACGACATGCTCGTCAAGTACGGCAAGCGCGAGCACATGGAAGCCTTGCTGCGCGAAGGCAACCTCTACCTCAACTCGGCCACCAGCTACAACGCGTCGGTCCACAACCAGGCCGTCCGGGACGACGAACTGGCGATCACCTTCAAGGGCGGGGACGTCCTGGCGGCCAATCCCATCCGCTCCCGCGACAGAGCACAGCCGCTGCCGGAGGGCGTCGCCGACACAAGCGTCGGCTTCCGCCCGATACACGAACTTCCCGAACTGGCTGAGGATCAGTATGCGTCCATGATCGTCCGCATGGCCACGGACTACTGGATGTTCTGCCTCGCCGACGTTCTCGACCAGAGGCTGTTCGCAGATTTCCAGGCCGATTGCTGCCTGATCATCCGCCGCAAACCGTTCTTGGACCGGGTCCTTCGGGCAGCCACCATTCAACTGCGGAACGTCGATCCATACTTCGGCCGCGTCCAGTACGTGGACCCGCTGGGCGCCTCGCCGGCCGGCCTTCCCGTCGCGCCATCCATCCCGATTCACATGACCAAGGTGTTCCGGTACGCCTACCAGCGCGAGGTCCGTTTCGCCTTTGTGCCAAGGAATTTCCAGGACCGCCTCAAGCCGAGAGTCCTCCGAATCCGGCCCCTGTCGGACATCGCAGAGTTCGTGCCGCTCCCCGACCAAGGCCCGAGCACCGATTAGCTCCGAAGCGACCACCTCCGTCACCGCCTACCGGCGGGGCGGGCGATGCCCTCCGGGCCCGGGCTGTCGTGCTTCGCACCGAGACTCGCATGCGAGTCTCGGCCCTTGCGGGCTTCCATCCCTATCGCGGGCTCCCACCGACCTCGCCCAATCGCAGCGATCGCCGGCAGCCCCTACCCAGGTGCGGGTCTCCGCGCACGCGGTGTCGCACTACACAATGAGCCTCCCAACGCCGGCGTCGCGGCGTCCCTCCAAACCTTCGGCCGCCTCGCAACTCGGTCAATGGCGCCCCGCGTTCCTTTCTATACTGTATACTTGTCCACTAATGGTGTCGGCACCCAGTCCCGCCGCATGGCAAGGCGGTCGCAGCGTCGGCAAACACCTCGCAGCGGGCCGGCCGTCTCTGCAGGTACGGAATAGGGCGTGGACGTTGTCCGCCATAGGAAGGCAGAGGTTAGTGTTGGAACTCGTGGCAATCGCATCGGGACTGGTCAGTGCTTCTGTCGGCGTCGCCGCGTTCGTTCGCGCCGAGGTGCGCCGGCGTCGCGCGCAGCGCAACGCCCAGCGGCTCCTCACCGTCGCCGCCGGCGCCCTGTCCATCGCGGTCGTGGCTTGGACCCTGCACCGGCGCCCGTAGACCCGGCACGGCGCTTCCAAGTGGAAACCGTGGAACCCTGGTGCCTCCGCTCAGACCTGTCGCGCCTGATACGCCGGCAGTTCGACAAGCACGGCATCGCCCACTCCCCGTCCGCTTCGCCTGACCGCCTCGCGGCCCGTTATCTCGAGATGACGCTCCGGCGGATCCAGCCGGGACCGCGCCGCGTCCACTTCTCCGACGAGACCCACGCTTCGCTGGGGCGACTCGCCCAGCAAAGAGACGAGCCGCCCGCCCGCGCCGCGTGGGGCGCCGTCTTTCGCCTGCGCCAACTTCTCGTGGAAAGACGAAACGTCAACGGCTTCCTCACCCGCAACGTCCGCCACGCGATGGGCGCCAGAAGTCGGGACGGTCTGCTCTGGCACTACGGCATGCACCATTTCCACCTCGGCGACGGCTTGGCCGCCCACGGATTCGTGCAACGCTCGGACTTCCTGCTGCTCGCCATCGTGGGACCGCAGGACGCCTACTTCGTCGACGTCAGACGACACCCGCCGCCCGGCGGCATCGAGTGGGCCAGCCAGGACCTGCTGGGAATCGTCCACGCGAACTGGCCGGAACTCATCGAAGCCAACACCCTGCATGGCGTGCTGGGCGACGACCTCTCGGATGTCCAAGTGCACGAACTGAGACGCAAGAATGTCAACTGCGCCCTCCACCTCGGCGGTGCCGCGATCGCTCCGCTCCTGGGCGGCACCGCGGGCGACGGCTCCAGCGTGCTGTGCACGCTTTGGGCCGGCAGGCTCCTTGCGGATCTCAGGTATCACGAGAACGTCCTTCGCAGCCCCGAGGGCCGGCGGGCCATTACCGAAGCGCTGCGGGCACGCGGGCTCACCGCGCAACCGGCGCCCGAATTCGAACTCGTCTTCCTCGACGACCTCGGCCCGCCTCCGGACCTGGTGACGGCCCTGTCGGCCGGGACGTGCATCAGCGACGGCCTCTGCCGGATGGGACTCGCCGTGGTGGAACGTTCCACCCGGTCGCCCATCGTGCTGCACGACGCCTCCCCGGCCTGATCCGTCCTGTCCCCCGCTTCCCGCGCCACACACCTCCCTGCCGACCATGCACCCAGCCTGAGGTGCCGTCGACACCCGTCAGCGAAGCCGTTCGCAACCTCCACCCGACGCCTCGCCGGCGAGCTCCTGATGTGCGGTCCGTGCATTCCCGACGAACTCCGAGGCCCTTCCTCATGGGTCCCGTCTGCACCGCCCACCGCGGGCATTCCGTCACCACCACTACGCCACGAGCCCGAGTGGCGCTTGCCACCCGCCCGTTGCTCCGACACGATGTCGCGCCCACGTTCGCGCAGCGCCGAAGGACCGTCCCGAACCCATGGCACACAGGAAACGTCGTGTGGTCGCCCACGACATGGAGGAACGATCCGACCGGATCTTTCGCAGCATACTGCCCAGGGGGCGTCGCCGAGACGCTTGGCGAGTGGTTCTTCGTCCAGCTCAAGTCCACAAAAACCGCTGTGGTTCAGCAACGAGTCGTGCACCCGCGGCCAAATGTCGAGATGAACGCTCCCCCGGCCAAGCCCTCCACCAGGGACGCGCCGGCGGGCGAGGCCAGCCACCGAATCGACGTTATTCCCTACCGCATCGACGTGGACGAGCTGCTGACCGTACAGTCGTTCGGCGTCGCCGTCCCCATCCTGCTGGTGTTCGTCGCGCTGGACACCGAGCGCGTCCACTTCCTGTGCCTCAACGACCTCATCGACAAGGTCCTCGTGCCCGAGCAGAGCGACTTCGCCACCCAACGAACCAAGACCATCCACATTCCCGTGGCCAACGCGTTGCGCCAAGGCGACGACTCGTTGACTCCGCTACGCTTCTTCGCGAAGAGGCCGAAGATGTATGCCGCCTTCGCCAAGTTCGCCTACCAGCGGGTGACGGTGGCGCGTCTGGTCGATTCCGGGAGACTCGAGCGCGAGTTCACCATCGTCCTGCACCGTCACAGCCAGGGTCGCCGCTCCAACCTCCAGAGCGATCACCTGACCGCCATCGCGACCATTCGACGGTTCCTGCGGATCGTCAGGACCTACGACTTCTGGCAGACGACCGACATGTGGCGGCCGGTCGCCGAGCTATTCGACTTGCTCGTCGACGTCGAACAGCAGCTCGACCGGTTCATCGAGTCCGGCGATCCCCGCGCCGGCACACTCGACGCCGACCCGAATGCGCCCGTTGCTCTCACGCTTTCCATCTCCACCCTTTGGGATCTGCTGGTGAACCTCGGTCGCATGTACGAGGAGTTGTGTCGCGAATCGTCCCTCCCCACGTATTTGGGCGACCTCACCAACCCTTGACAGTGCTTGCCAACGTCCCAGGCGTAGAACGGGCGCACGGGCATGCCGGCGTGCCGGCTACCCAGTCGCCGCCGCGCCGAACAGCACGTCGCCGTCCGCCATCCGGTAGCGCATGGTCTCGCCGTCCTCCCACACGATCATCCCGATTCCCCACAGCAGGCGTTCGACGTGCCGGCCGAACGCCAGGAACTCCTCCAACGACTCCCACCGGCCGAGCCGCCGACGGAAACGCTCCAGGTCGGCCTGGTAGACGTCCAGCCACCGCGCAAGCCCTGCGCGCTCCAGCGCCGCCGCCACGTCGCCCCCACCGTCGACCGCCGGCAGCCCTGACGACGCGCAGTGCCCCAACAGGCTCGCCGCGAACGACAGCACGTCGCCGATCACGGGCAGCACCGCGTCGAGGAACGCCGTCACCGTCGCCTCGCCGGCATACGCTCGCCGCGCCGCAGCGACGGTCGTCCTCAACCGGTCGAGACTCCAAACCAACAGTTCGCGCTCACGCTCCGCCGTTGCCGTCCCGTCGACAAACGCCGCCGCGGTCCACGACGCCACGTACACGTCCGGCACACCGTGGACGTATTCGTACAGCCAACCCGCCTTGCCTCCAACCACGGGGGCGAGCAGCTCTCCCGGCAGCGCCTCGTCGACCATGCGGATCATCGCGACGTGCGCTAGTTGGCTCACCAGCGCGTGGACACCCCAATCCGCCGCCACGCGGTCGTCCGCCGTCACGGCCGCGCAGACCCCCGTCGACAGCACGATCCGTCCCTTGACCAGCCCCGACCGGCGCACCGTCACCGTCTTCGCGATGCCGACACCCACCTCGACGGACACGGTCTCCGCCGGCGGCGCGCCCTCGTAACCTCGGTCAACCGCGCGCACCGTCGCCGCGTAGTCCTCGCCCACCACTATCCCGTCGAGCCGGTCGAGCGGCAGCGCCGCCGCAACGGCGTCCACGAACGCCCTCAACATCTCCCCGATCCGCCGGTTGACGCCCTCGTCGCGCCACCCGCTAACGGGCACCTCGTAGTCCAACTCCGCCGTCCGAGCCCACCCGGTCGATCCTTCGCCCGCTTCCGGGCCCGTGCCCGCTCCCAGCGGCCGGAACTCGTCGAACGCCCCGTCCAGGGACTCTTCCAGCGCCGGCCCCAACCCCAACCCGATCGTCTTGCGGAGCCGTTCCGTTTCCGCGTCGTTCCGCGGCGCCAAGAAGAAGTCGCGAGAGAGCCTCGCGGCCTCCTCGTTGTAGTCGAGCGCAGGCAGCGGGAACCCGGCTCTCTTGCCGACGAGCAGCTGCTCCGGCGAGATCGCCATCACCACCGCGTGCAGGCGTTTCACCCCCACGACCAGATGATTGCCCGCCTTGCCGTCCGCATCGAACGCCACGATCACGCAGTCCGGGAGAATCGCGCCCGCCGGCGGCCCGCTCTCCACCGACCACTCGAACGTCCGCAGGTCGACTTCAAGGTCGCTGGACCCTTCCACGGCCTCCAGCCCCTTGTTGTGCCCGTCGCGGATCGCCTCGCCCGCAACGCCGCGCACTTCGTCAACCAGACGCGCGGCCCAATCGGAGAACTGCCCAGCGAACTCGCCCCAGTTCTCCTTCAGCAGCGCGAACCCCACCCTTTCCAACACGCCTGTCGGGATCCCCGTCCGCGCGGCTTCGGGGTGTCGCTCCAACTCCTTGGCGATCACCTCCCGAACAAGCTCGCTCGGCTCGTCGCCGTCGAGCCCGAGCATCGCGCCGACGTTGGCCGGTTCTGCAAACAGTTCCTCCGTCCGCGCCAGCAGCCGCCTCACGCCGTCTCCGAACGTCGACCGCACATGCGCGGTCCGCGTCGCCAGATGCGCGACAACCGCTGCCGCCCCCTCCGCATCAACCGGGTCCCCAGGCAACCCCGCGCGAATGTCGTTCAGTGTCGACGACATCCCGTTCTCGAGCACCGTGATCGCGTCATCGAGGGTCGGCCGACCGTCCGCCGCGGGGCCCGAGTAGAAGTAGTCCTCGGATCCGGTCTTCTTGATCCGGCGGCACTCCGGCTCCCCCTCCGGCCCGAACCGCCAGATCCACCGGCGCCGCTTGGCGCGGATGCCGAACGCCCGTTGCACGAAACTCGGGATGTAGTGCTGGTTCCTGCCGCTCATGGCTCGACGCTCCGCTCTCCTCGACACGCGCCGCCGGCGCCGCACCGCCCAACCACAGGCGTCGCCTACCTTTCGGCCCCTTCGTTGGCCGACCCGTCGCGCCCGTCCCGTCGTTTGGTGTCCTCGAGATCAGCCTCGGCTACGAAAAGCGGTCGCCACCCGGCCGGGGTCTCGCGGCCGACACCACGTTTGAACTGCTCGACGAAGTGCCTTGGGTACGCTCCCTCCGGTACCAGCCTGGGCGGATCCTGATATCCCCTGTGCGGCAAGGGCAAACGCGGGTCGGGCCACCGGACGTCGTCCCGCTTGACCACCCACACCTCCCAGAACGCGGCACGCGGATACACCAGAAAGACATGGTCCGGCTCGACGTCGCACCCTGCCAGCAGCCCCGCCAGGTGGTCGGCCATGTACCGGTCGTAGTCGAACGGCAGGTCGATGGCCTCCAGGACCAGCACGGTCCGGACGGCTGGCGCGAGTTCCTTGCAGTCCGCCAGCTTCGGGCACTTCCTCTCGAACGCCCGGCGCAGATCCTCCATGAACGGAAACTCCTCCTCGGCCGGGGAACCGACAAAGAGCGCCAGCGAACCGGCCGCCCTCGGCGGGAGAACTCCGTCGCTCGAGCGCGCCAGGGTGAACTCGCAGTCCCAGCCGGCCGGCCTGCCGCTCTCGTAGTCGAGCTCGTACACGTGCGGCGACCACCTGCGCCGGGCAGGGGCGCGGGCCTGCAGGACGTCCACGGCGGACCCGATCCAATCGCGCAGCCCACGCACCCGGCGCGCGCCGCGACGACCGCGTCCCGGACGCGGAACACCCAGCGGCAAACACAGTTCGTAGAAGGCGTCCCCCGGCAACGGCTCCGGGAACCATTCCCGCAGGCAGGCGCCGATGTCCTGGTGCGGTTTCGCAGCCTCGATGCGGTCGTCGAACGGCAGGATCCTCGTGTGTTCGAGCGCGTATTCCTCGTTGTCCAGCACTACGCGCAGATCGACAGGCGGCCCTACACCGGTGACTTCCGGGTCGCAGACGTGCGTTCTTTCGGTTTCCGCGGCCCTCTCCAGCTGCTGAATCGCCGCATCGCAGCACTTGCCCTCCCTGTTCGGGATCACCATGCCTCGGCCCGTCCACTCCCGTCTGCGCCCGCGAGCCCGCCAACAGGCCGGCCTGCGCCCGCGCTGCTGCTCCCGAACACCCCGTCCTTCACGTTGCCCCTCCTGTCCCCTGGTCACCGGCCGCCACGGCCCGGTGTCATCCCTGCGTGTTCCGACCCGGAGACCACGCGCCGTAGACCTTCTCCAGTTCGGCGATCCAGAACGCCTCCCGGTCCTTGGTGTCGTGGCCGAGCGACTGAGCCAGCTGGAAGAAACCCGGTCCCGGCATCTGGTCGCCGTGCGTGTGGACCACCACCACCGTCAGCATGCCGCGCCCCGCCCCGTGCTCGGCCGTCGAGATCTCGCCGAGCAGGCGGGCCAGGCGCTCGCCCTGCGGCTCGAGGTCGAGGTTCGGGATCTCGGTGACGAGGGCGGAGTAGGCGACCACGCGCCGGCGCGCGGCCACGGCGATCATCGCCTACCGCGCCTCCTCCTTCCCGGCCTCCCAAGCCGGCTCCGGATGGCCGTGGTCGATGTTCGTTCCAGTCCTGCCGCCTCCGCACCGTGTTGCTCTCTCCATCGGACCGCGCTTGCGCGGAGTATGGGCGATCCCTTCGGGCCGGGCTCTCGTGCTTTGCACCGAGCCCGGCAAGCCGGGTCTCGGCCCTGGCGGGCTTCGATCCCTATCGCGGGCGCGCCTGTCGGTAGAGCGGGTCGCCGGCCGGCTGCTCAGTGCAGCGTCGACTCCGGGGCCGCGTCGTCCCCATCGGACGACCCTCCCCGCCCCTCGCACACCCACACTGTCTCCCGAGGTCGAGCGCTACGCGCCGGTTCCGCGTCGACGGCTTCCCATGACGCCTACGCCCTTCGTGAGACTCCACGGGCGGGCGATCTCGCCGTGTTTGGAGACAACGACCGCCCGATCACGCTCCGCGATCCGACCGTGCCAACCGTTCCAGCTCGCCGTAGCGACGGTTCGCGCCCCACACCTGAACCCAGCCCAACGCGAGCAGCAGCGTGCCGACGAGCGCCAGGCTCACACCTTGAAACCCAGGCCGCGTCACCAGGAACCGCGCAACGTCCCCCCGCGTCGGCTGCGCACCCGGCGCGAATCCTCGCTGCAGCTCCGCCGAGGCACCCGGAGCGCCCGGCCCGTACGAACACAACTCGTAGGTGCACGTCGACCAGATCACCGCCGCCACCGCCGCAACGGTGCCGGCCACCCACGCCAGCGCCCCGACCGTGGTCAGTACGCCCTGCGGCCGCAGCACCGCCCACGGCTCCGCAAGCAGGTTGCCGCCCGGATTCAGCCGGACGACGCAGCAATAGAACGAGAAGCCCAACACCAGCACCAACGCCGGAAACACCCTGGCGGCGAGTCCACGCTCGAAACGGACCCCCCAAAGCGCCATCGGATCCAGGCTCCGGTCGACGATCGATCGCAGCGCCGCCTCCCAGTCCTCCAGCGCAAAGCTCCGCTCGCCACCCGCCCTCGCCTGACGCACCACCATTTCCTTGAGCGACGTCTCGTCCAGCGTCTTCAGGAACGGAGAGGGGTAGCGCTCCAGCCGCGCCAGTTGCCCGTCCGTCAGGTGCTCGCCGAACATGTCCTTCCGGACGGCTTGCCGGTTCGCTGCGCCGTCCGCCGAGGACTGCTCGATGCGGCTACTGCTAATCCACAGCACGTCCAGGCGTTCGCCAATCCGGTCGTCGACGACCACTCCGTAACGGTCGTCTGCATAACGCGCCACCAAGAACGCCTGGCCCTCCCTCGCCAGCCTCGGGCACCCGCGCTCGAAGTGCGCAGCAAACGCCTGTTGCGTGCCCATCCCTCGCTCACCGAGTTCCCGTGCCGAGGGGAATTTCACCTGCAACGCCAACCCGCCAATCTCGTTCTCGCCGAGTCCATCAATCCGGTACAGCCCGACCTCGCAAGAGTTGGCCGGGTCGGTTGCCGTCGCGAACAGCTTGTCGGCATCCTCGAACTCGATCGGTACCAGGGGACGCTCGGAACCGACCATCGCGACGAACATCGGCAGCCAGTCCGCATCCCACGCCAACTCCGCCGCCAACCGCGGCTCACCGCCCGTGTCCCGCCACCGGGTCCCGCTGCCCAGCGCAGTACTCACGTCCAGCACCTTCTCGACATAGTCGTAGAGGTCGACGATCCGTTCGCGTTCCGACTCGTCCAGCGCCAGCTGGAAGCCCAGTGCGCCCACCAACACGACAGCCAATGCACGCCGGCGCGCCGCCACGACGTACGAGCCGTTGTCCGGCGCCAACCCCGGATCATGCTGCTCCCCTCCGCCCGCATAGGGCAGCCACCGCAGCCGCCTCACGTCGGACACCACCTGCCGCACTCTGTTGCTGAACCACGCCATCACCGTCACTCCTGTTTCGCGTCCGCACGCTACCTGCCTGAAACACCTGTCACCAGTGGTCGACCGGCTCGACCGCTTCCGATCCCCGCGAATTCGACGTCTCTCGCGACACCACCTCCTGCACAGCCCGCCACGACATGCCGCCCACCGGTACCCGCACGACGATCGGCCGGGTGGTGGGTCACGGCGGATCGGGCAGTTCGCTCAGGTTGTTGCCGCCATGCTCGTCGGGCTTCGTGCTGAGGTACGGCTTCCCCAACCGGTGCCGGACCTCGATCTCGGCCTCGTTGCCGAGCGGGCCGCGAGCCCGGTAGCCGACGCCTCTCTCCAGAATGTCGGCGATGGCCTCGTCGCGCGTTCGCGGCGACCACGCGGCACCCGGGCAATGCAGTTCCCTGACGGTCGGCTGCATCCCCGGCCTGATGCGATCCTTGCGCGTGTGCGTGACGATGCGTCTGCCGTCGGTCTCCTCCTCGGCTTCTTCCCGCTCGGACTCGGCCGACTCCGCAGCACTTTCCGCCGGCCTGCCGGCATCCGGCGGCCTGTCGGACAGGAGCCGCCTCAGCGACCGCAAGCGGAATCCCAGAAATCCGGACAGCCCGGTCAACCCCGCCAGCAGCGCAGCCCCGACCGCCGCCAGCGTGTCGATCCGTTCCGTCAGTTCACCCGACGATCGGGCCAGGTCCGCTACGACCGGGCCCACGGCCCGTTCGACGGCGCTCGCCACCGCCTGGTCGTCCGGCATCCTGTCCGCCGCCTCGAGACGCTCCATTCGCTCGCCCAGGCGCCGTTCTGCGTCCCCGATGACGACGCGCAGTGCCGTTGCCGTGTCTTCCAATTCCTGGACGGTCGGGTGCGGTTCCGGCCCAGGGTGCCCCGCCGACGACAGCGGCAGTGCCACCGCCGCCGCCGCAACCACCGCCACCAACAACTTGCATGCGTGCATCGATCCTCCTCGAGGCACTAGGCCCCCCTGTTCACCTTCAGCCATTCCGTCAGCTTCGAAGAGAGCCCGTACCAGGCGGACGTGCCCAATACTCCGACCAGCAGCTTGTCGTTGCCGTCGAGCGCCGGCTTCAGGTAGTCGCGCACCTGCTCCGAGGTCTGGGACGTCACCACGCACCACGTCGACTGCATCAGCTTCGCCCACGTCGGATACGACTTGATGCGCGCCGCCAACGCCTCGTAGTTCTGCCCCGGGGCATGCAGGTCGTAGGTGATGATGTATCTGGCCATGGTTTCCTCTCTGCGCCCCCGTCCCTACCTCGCCGCTACGGCGGGTGGATCGCTCGCGCCTTCGTACCCGTCAGTCCCGGCCCGCGCTAGCCCTCGCGCAATTTCTCCCCCGAACGCGCCCCGAACCAGTGGGCGATGATCCCGCTCGCGATCGGCATCGTGGCGAGAAACAGGTCCTTCGCGTGGTCCAGCCCGCCCGCCTTGACGCCGACCTCTTCGTAGAACAGCAATGTAAAGGCGAATGCCGGGATGCCGAGGAACAGGTAAAACCCAGCCAGCAGCGTCACGTAGACGCGCACCCGGCTCCTGCGCAGCGCGGTCCTTTCGCTGACCGAAATCCCGTCCCTTCCCAGGATGCCGTCCAGCGTGGAGCGGTACCGACGCCCCAGACCCCCGGGGGCATCCCTGCCGTCCGACCCTCGGTCTTCCGCGCCGCTCTCGCGTTCGGCTGCCACCGGCCTGCCTCGCCCGCCCTAGGTCTCGTCCTTGAGATCCGCCGTCGGGGCGTTGCGCTTCACGGCGTCGATGCCGTTGTCGCGGCCCTGCTCGGTCCGGTAGCGCTCCGACGTGCCGATCACCTGCCCGTTGCGGGCCGTGAGGTTGAAGTAGTGCTGCCCGTCGCTCGACCGCTTGCGCACGTACCGCGCGTCCATCGGCGCGTTCTCCCGCACCGACTCGATGCCGTTCAGCGCGCCCGCCTTGCCTGCGTAGTTCTCCGACCCCAGAATCACCTCGTGATTCGCCGCGTGGAGGTTGAAACGAAACGGTTGCTGAGCCGCCGACTTCAGCAGCTTGAAATACCCTTTGGCCACTTTGGTGTCTCCTTGTGGTCCGTCCTATCCCCGTCGACACGGGCAGTCGCGCCCTTGTGCCAGCCCTGAAAGCTGCTAACCTGTCGATTACGCCATGCTCTCGGTGGGCAATATGCATGATTATGCCTAAGTCGTCAACTATGTACTGTCGAATCCGACAGGCCTGTTCGAGGTGAGCCCCTCCAAGCTGTTCGCCGAGCGGCTCAAGGCCGCCCGCGCCCTGCGCGGCTGGACCCAGGCCGAGCTCGCCGAGCGCGCCGGGCTGCCGCCGACGTCCATCGCGCACTTCGAGTCGGGCTCCCGCAAACCGTCCTTCGATACCCTTCGCCGCCTGGCGACCGCACTGGACGTCTCGACCGACTACCTGCTCGGCCGCACCGACGACCCGGCCATCTCGCAATCGGACGATCCCCTCTACCGCCACGCCAGCGAACTCTCCGGCGCCGACCGGGAACTCGCTGCCGAGTTTCTCGAGATGCTGGCCAACAGAAGCAAAGCGGACAAAGGAGAACCGGAACCGTGAACCGCGCCTTCCGCCTGCGCATGGCAACCCGCCGCGCCGAGGTCGTTTTCAGCGACCGCGGCATCGACACGCTCCCCGTCGATCCGATCGCCATCGCGGAGGATGCCGGCATCCTCGTCAAAGCCAAGCCCGACACCGCACCCGGCGTCTCGGGCATGCTGCTCAGACACGGCGACTCGTTCGGCATCCTCTACGCCACGCACGTGCCGAACAAGGGCTTCCAGCGGTTCAGCATCGGGCACGAACTCGGCCACTTCTTCCTCGACGGCCACATCGACCACGTCCTCCCCGAGGGCGCCCGGAGCCACGCCTCCCGCGCCGGGTTCGTGTCGCCCGACATCTTCGAACGCGAAGCCGACCACTTCAGCGCCGGCCTGCTGATGCCGACAGGTCCGTGCCGCAAGCTCCTCGCCAAACCTGAACCGGGCCTCGCCGCCGTCGAGGCCATGGCCGCCGCCTGCCGCACCTCCTCGACCTCCACGGCCATCCGCTACGCCGCCCTCGCGGACGACGCAGTTGCCGTCATCATGTCGACGGCCGGCGTCGTCGACTACTGCTTCCTGTCCGACACGATGAAGACCCTTCCGCAACTCACGCCGCCGCGCAAGGGTTCGCCGGTGCCGCGCGGCACCGCCACCCATGCGTACGCCAACGGCGGCGCCGTCGGTCACAACGGCAGCACCGAAGCCGAGTGCGATGTCATGGACTGGCTCGGCGGCAACCGGTCGATGCCGGCTACCGAAGAAATCCTTCACCTCGGGAGCTACGGCAAGACGCTCACCGTGCTGACCATCGCCTCCCTGCTCGACGAGACCTTTCACGACGAAGACGAGGACGAAGACGACGCCGATCTCGAAGAGCGCTGGACACCGCGCTTCCGCTGACCCAGCCCCGCAAACGCCGGCGTTCCATCCGCCCACCCGCTACGCCGTTTCCGGCGTTGGGACCGTGCCTGGCGGAGCCGAATCTCACGCCTTTCGGAGGAGAGAAGGGCGATCCCCTTCGGGGCCGGGCTGTCGTGCTCCGCCCCGAGCCTCGGCAAGCCGAGTCTCGGCCCTGCGGGCTTCCATCCCTATCGCGGGCGCACCTGCCAACAGCCGGCCGCCCGTGCTGGTCGCGCCGTGCAGCATCGGCGGCGTTTCGGCCTCCTCCGCGTCGGCCAACGCCGCATCCGGCTCGCGACCCACACCATGTCCTCGTCGACCCCATCGCCGCCACCGTGCCCGACGCGTCGACCGCCACGAACCGGAAGTCGGCGCGGTCCACCGGGCTCGGCAACTTGGTCGGCATTCGTGACCCCCTCATATCCCGCACTCCCCACCGCGGCCTGCATCACCGCTTCCGCGCACCCCGCCGGTCAAGGCGACCTCCTCCCTGCCCATCACGCGCCCTCGCCCTTCGCACCTAACCCGCCCAGGCGTGCGTCGCTTGCACGCACGCGCGCGGCTGCGGCTCCCCCTGCTCGCGACGCTCGTTAGCCAGGACGGCCTCCCACGCCCATTCCTCGAACGCGCGGCGCGGCGGCAGGACGATCCATCCGTCTTCGCGGTCGCCCACGGCCGTGTAGTCGCCGCAGACGATGCACAGGGCCGTCACGGCGCAGACAAAGGCCGCGCGGTCGTCATGGTTCGTCAACGCGTGCACGGGCGCTTCCCACGCCTTGGCGCCGAGCAGGGACTCCACCAACTCGGCCAGGGTTCGATCCAGCCGCCCGCGTCCGTCCAGATGCGAGAAGTAGCGGTCCGACCTCGCGCCCCCGGACAGGCCCTCGGGACAACGCACCATCACACCGAGAAACGTTGTCGGAAACGCTTCCACGACCGCTCGTGCATCGATCCGCTCACCGTGGCCGGCCGGCCCGATCCGGCACAGGCGTTTGACGGCATGCGCCGCCAGGTTCGCCTGCCTGTTGAGCTTCCTGCCGTTCGGCGAGCTGGACTGGCCGGGCTTGCCGATCCGTTTCGCGAGTTCCCCCCGGCTCAGGATGCGCTCCGCGCTCCGGTAGCGCCCGATCGGCTCGAAGCCGCGACGCAACGGCCCGTCGACCGCGACGGCCAGAAGCTCGGCGCTACCCGCGGCGTCGTGAATGGCGTCGCATCGATCACGGTCACGCGCCCGGAACCGGCGCACCTGCCAGGCAATCCGCTCCCGGCTCCACGACAACCGGCAAACGGCGCTCGAGCGTCGCTCCTCCGACCACCCGACATCGATCCCAAGGACATGTCCCTCGGCGATCGGACTACGACCCACTTGCTTCCGTCCCGGCACTCCGTTGCTCGCACCGGAGCCTACCATCGCCGCGCCATCCCTTGACTCCTGGTCGTCGGGCGCGCCCTGCGCCCCCGGCCGCGCCCCGTTACGCCGCCCACCCACACAACCCCACGCACCCGACAGCCCCAGCCACTCGCTCCCACCGCGCATCGGACGGCCCACCAACAGGGGCGATCGCAACCCCCTGGGCACCAATGGCTTGCCTGCGCCCGCCGGGCCTCCCGGACAGGCGGACCCGGAAGCAGGCGATCTGGACCCCGGTCTCGTCCAACTGGGATACTGCGTGGTTCCCGATACGGATGTCCGAACCGGAGGAACTCTGCGCCTGCACCTGACCATGGGCAAGATCCCGGTAGTCAGCGCCTTCACGCTCGCAGCTCTGCTCGCGCCCGGCTCCGCCGCCCAGCAACTTCCTCCGGACATCCAGGTCGACCGCCTGCTGGTCCAGGCAGAGCGCGAGATCGAGGACGGCGACCATGCCTCTGCAGCGTTGACGTTCGAGCGGATCCTGAGCATCTGCGAAGAGCACGGGCTGGCGATTCCGGTCGAGTTCTGGTTCCGACAGGCCGGGGTGCTACAAGGCGCCGGGCTGCACGAGGGTGCCATCGAAGCATCGACCCGCTACCTGCAGGAGGCCGGGAGGCAAGGCGAACACTATCGCACAGCCCTGGAAATCCTCGACCAGGCGGAGGTAGATCTGGCAGCGGCTCGCAGGGCCAAGCAGCAAGTGTCGGAATTGGAGGCCGCTGCGGGCCCGTTCATCGATACTCTGAACAACCATCGGACGTCCTGCGATACGGTGCTCGATGGGCTGACCTCGAGAGATCCGGATTTCCCCGTCACGATTACGACGGTCGCGTTCGCGAGTCTGGACGCCCACTCCTGCCATCTCGCGATCAGCGAATACTCGAGTGTCGTGAATCGTCCCGACGGCAGCGTTCGATGGGAGTCCTCCTCCCAAGCCGACTTGACCATCCGCAAGGGCCAGGCGGTGTCTCTCTTCCTCTGGGACGGAGAAGCAGACGCCGAGCCTGGATCCTGTCGCGCGCTCCCCTCGGGAAGAGTGGTGTTCGCAACAGCGATGGTTTCCAGCCCGCTCATCAAGGACGAATTCCGTCGCGACGTGGTCCGGGAACGCATCGACTACGCCAATGGCGACACAGAAACCGGTACGACCTGGTTCTTCAGATTGCGGCCGCCGGTCCTGACCGACTCGGAGATCGCCGACCTCTTTCGCTCGGTGCGGAGGACCAACGCGTTATGCGTCTCCCGGTTCGAGTAACGGGTCCGATGCGGTGAACCCCCTTTTCCGGGTAGTCAGTGGACTACGCCGAAACGTCGCCGACGCTGCACTGAACCTCCGACCACCACACCTTCGAAAACCTCCCCATCGGCCCGGACACTGTGGACGGCGACCCTCACGACCGTTACACCCGAATCGTCGGCTGGTTCGTCACCACCGGCAGCCATCAACCTCGGCGCGCCGTAATTCGCCAAGGTCGGCCGATCTCCGCGGCGCGGGTCGTAGGGCGAGCCCCGCGCCAAGCGTTGAGCCCGCCGCGGCACCACGTTGGCCTAGCCCGCAACCCAACTCCGCGGCAAGCGCGGATGTCGCTTTCTCGACGGCTTCCTGCGCCGCCACGTCCAGACCGTGGAAGAAGTCCAGACCGGTCCGGCCTTCGATGTCCCGCGCCGCCGCCCGCTTGTCCGCGTCGCAGTGCGACGCCCTGCGCGGCGTCTCCTGATCGAACACGAACGCCGCGGCCGATACGCCGCCGTCGCCCTCCACGGCGACGATCTTCCAGTACCCGCTCGGCACTAGGTGCATTTCGTCGGCGCCCGGCATGGCCGGCATCGGGCGTTCGTAGAGCGGACCAGTCATCACGAAAACGGCCCTGCCCTGTCCTTTCGCCAACGCCCTCACGGCGTCCTCCAAGCCCTTCCACGGTCCCTGGTTCAACGCGCTCCTCTGCGGCGTGATGTTCGACAGGTAGTTCGTCGTTTCCCAGTCGTCCGTGCCGGTGAAGCTCGCCAGCGGCGCCTGATGCCCGCGGTCCGTCCCCAGCGTCGCGTTCGCGCCGGTGTAATCGGCGGGTTCCAACGTCTCGGCGGACGCCAGCGCCGCATCCGCTCGCCACCGCCGCGCCGCCGTCGGCCCGATGGTCGCCGCAGTCACCCGGGACTCCACCCAGTCCGCCAGCTTCGTCGTGTCGTTGGAACTCAGCACGTAGATGCTTCGCACGACCACGTCGTTCGTCGCGGGCGAGCCCGCCGGCCTCCCGTTCAGTGCACGGTCGGTTCGGCGTCGTCGCCGTCGAGCGGCGCGCCGGCCGGCGCGCGCACCCACACCAACTCCTCGTCGACCCACCGCCAGACCGTCCCCGACGCGTCCACGGCGACGAAGCGGAACCCGCCGCGGTCCGCCGGGCTCGGCAGCGTGGTCGGCATCCTCGGCTCGTCCATCTCCGTCCTCCCTCGATGTTCCTCGCCGGGCCGGGCGAGAGCCCGACCCCATCCCGCGCCCATCAACGCACCCGCGCGCGTCGGGTGCAAGCGGACATTGACTCGAGACAACGTGCGCCGCCGTCCGTGCGACATCCGGGAGAGCGCCCGCCGAGCGCGGCTAGCCGCCGGCCGAGTCCCCGATCCGCTCCAGACGCACGAGGCGGGCCGACGCGTGCACGGAGTGTAGCCGCCAGCCCGCGGCCTGGCACGCGTTCGACGCCGGCCACGCGGGCCACCCGTCCGGGTCGGTCCACCAGGCGGACGACGCCGCGCCTTCGGGCAGCACACGGCCGGTCAGCTCCCGCATCCGCTCGAAGGGGAGCGTGCACGAGCCGCCGGCCAACCTGCCCAGGTAGGCGCGCAGCTTGTCGAGTCCGTCGTGCTCCATGGGATATCGGTCTAACTCCGCCGGTGTCGCGGCCATGATCGACGCATCTGCCGCGGCGTTCAATCAGGGGACGCCGATCGGCGCCGTGGTTCGCTCGGCGCGACGCGCGCCGGGCGGGCGTCGGGTCGGGCGTGCCGGGCCGTGCCCTCCCCCTAGAGGCGCTGCTGCCGCTTCCTGGCGAACGCGCGGAGCTTCGCGCGGTAGAGATCCATGTTGTGGTACCTGTCCACCCGCGGGCCGCGGGTGAACTCCCCGCGCAGCGAGCGGCCGATGGCGCGGGCGATCCGCGCCAGCGGCGAGACGGCGAACTCGAGGCGCAGGCGCGGGAAGTCGCCGTCGGGGCCGGCGGCGCAGATGTTGAGGTAGCGCTGGAACCCGTAGTGCCGGTAGCCCTGGTACTTCACGAGCCGGTCGGCCAGCCGCTCGGCCGGGCCGATCAGCGTCCCGACAAGACGCAGCACGTGTTTCATGCACGACACCGTCCCGCCCGACGGCGGCACGAACGGCACCGGGTCGACGCCGTTCACGATCCGGTAGATGGGCGTGCGGAAGCGGTCCATCAGGCCGGTGTCGCCGACCCGCGGGGCGCCGAACGTGTAGCAGGCGGCGAGGCTGTCGCCGGGACGGTACCAGGTCGCGAGCGTCGCCAGGGCACCGCCGAGCGAGTGGCCCGTGATGAACAGCGGCAGGTCCTCGTCGCCCTCGAGGAGTTCGTCGATCCGCTCGCGCACCGACAGGAACGCCGCGTTGAAACCCTTGTGCACGTGGCCGAGCGTCGCGCCGTCCGCGCTCGACACCGGCGTGGTGGCGGCGTCCAGGTTGGTCATCCAGTCCTTGACCTGCTGTGTCCCCCGGAACGCCAGCACGGCCATGCCCGGGACGCCGTCCGGACGCCGCACGGCGACGTAGCCCTGCGTGTCGGTACCGGCGTCGAACAGGACGCCCTTCAACTCGAATCCGCCCGTCGCCAGGGCCGCGCGCAGCCGGGCGTTGCCCCCGGCCGCCGGCTGTCCGCCGCCTACGCCCAAGAGCGTCGCCAGACCCTGCAGCCGCTCCGCGATCCGGTCCCGGTCGGTGAGCTCGGCCAGCTCCCGCGCGAGCGCCAGGATCGCGCTGTCGTCGTCCTCGTCGAAGGGCGTGTAGGCCAGTTCCGACAGCACCGCCATGAGCCAGGCCGTGCGGTCGCTGTACGCGGCGCGCTTGACCGGCGCCCGCGGGTACCCCTCGATGCGCCCCAGATCGTCTATCGCGTCCCGCGTCATGTCCTCTCCCTCCTCGAACCGTTGTCCCTGCCGCGGCGTTCACCCGCCGGCGTCGAACGCGGCCAGCACGCGTGCCACGTCGCCGCGGGTCAGGCGCTGCTCCACGACCAGCGCCCCCCGGAGCCCCGGGGGCACGCGCACTTCCAGCCGTAGTGTGAGCGCGTCGGGCATGCCCGGAACGCGCCGCAATGCGCGGTCGCGGGCCATTATCACGGGCGCGTCGCGGTCCATGCATATTACTGTATATTTGAACAGATAGTGCGCGCAACAGCCGGCGACCCGCCCACGCAGGGGCGGGAGCCGTCGCGCGGGGGGCCCGCACGGCCGATCGCCGCGGCGACGATCGCCTGCGGACTCACTTGGCCGCGCCGGCACTCCGCCCCACAACGGCTCGTGTTGCCTCCGCTCCGGCGCCACGAAACCGTCCGCGAAAACGCGTGTCGCTCGTACCCGTCCCACCCTCGCACGGCGGGGCCGCCGGGCCCAAGGCCAAGCCCTGGCGGGCGGCGCTACGCGCCGGCCCTGTCCCGCCAGGCCCGCCGTGCGCGGCGACGCGTGCCCGAACGACGCCCCCTGGGCAGGGGCTTCCCACAACGGAGAACGACCACATGCAAGCTACGGCATTTCTGGAGCAGCACAGCCAGCGTCTCCTCGAGATCGCGAACGGTGCCTCCACGGCACTTCTCGGCGACCACGCCGTCGCGCGCTTTCTCGAGCGCATCCATGCCGATTTCGAAACCGTCGAGGACAAGCCCGGCAGGCGCGATTCCCTGCCCGGCGAGGACGTCTTCTGGTGGTGCGTCACGATCCTCGAGGAACTGGCCGAAACGCGCGGCGCGGAGTCCGCGCGCGACCCCTACCTCGTCATGATGCTCGACCAGCTCCGCGGCATGGGCGCCCGGCTCGCGAACGCCGAGCCGCTGCCGCCGGAGTTCGAGATCCACTGGTTCGACGAGTCGGAGGAGGCCGACGACTGATGCGCCCACAGCGATGCCCGCGCATCGGGACGGAACACCCCACAGGCCGGCCGACCCCGCTGTGGAGCTAGCCGTCCCAATCGATGTGCGATTAGATTGCGAATTGCCGCCACAACCAGGCAACGGATCTGGCTCCCATCCACGTGCCTCCTGACAATGTGCCTCTATTCGGCGGAGTCGCCGGTGCCGTGCTCGGCGCGGATCGTTTCGATGTCTGCAGCGGACTGGTCCTGCGCAGGACCTACGCTCACCTCATGTCGCCCTACGTTGTCGCCTTTCGCCGACCCGAGCGCGCGGACCAACACCATCCAGGCCCCTGGAAGTCCGCGCGTGGCGGGTTGTCCGAAGACATCGAGATAGAGATCGCCCTGGAGCGAGGCGTTCGCCCGACCGGTTTCGACGGCGCGAACACCCTATGGTGGCTGCTCGCGCTGATGCGTCTGGTCTCCGGCGCGCCGTTGAAACTGCCCGTCATCTCCGATACTGCGTTTGCCCGCATCGTGAAGGACGCCCTCGAACCGAACCTGTGGCCCGTCGAGACGCTTCCCCGACAGATCAGAACCACCGTGGATCCCCCGCAGACCATCGGCAACGAACACCTGGTCTGGGTTCGCGATGCCTTTGCCCCCGGCGCGAAGCTCATGCGAGAACCCCACTTCAATCGCGCGCTCCAAACGTTTGACGCGGCCATCTGGGCACACTCCGCCGGCAGTGCGCTCATCGCCATCTGGGCTGCTATGGAGACGCTCATCGCCCCTGGGAGGACGCGGATAACACACAAGTTGGCGTCCTCGGTGGCGGCGCTGCTCGAGCCTTCGGGACCGCGAAGAGATCGTCTTTTCGCGCAGGTCAAGTCGCTGTACGGCGCACGAGGCGGATCTGCTCACAATTCCCGTTCACCCGAGTCGCAGCAGCTTGTCGCCAGTTTCGAGATCGCGCGCCGATGCTTCATGTCGTGTATCGACAAACGGGCATTGCCGGATTTCCGGAGCCTCCAGGAATCGTGGAAGCAGCGTACGTAAGCAGGTCCGGCGGAGCGCCCGCAAGAGGGATCTAAGCCCCATTCGCGCCCCGGCCAACACCGTGTTGCGGACGGTCGGCTCCTCCCTGCTCTATTCCGACGACGGCTGCGACTACTGCCCCGTACGCCGCCACCCGGCTGCGCGCGCCTCGGCTTCGGAGCAGAACCACCGCTCGCCGCGCCCCGGGGCTGATGCGCGTCTTCGCGTAGTCGCGGTCGCCCGGCATGTGGTACAGACGCCGATCGCCGTTGTAGCTGACGTTCCCCTTGATGCCGCACCGCTCCCCCTCGCGCGCCACGACCCCGCTCGCCCGCGGCCGCTCGGAAGCGGTGTGCACGATCCGCTTGCCTCGCCGCCAGTCCCACGGCATCGCGAACTCGCCCGCCCAGATGCCGCGCCCGGCGGCGCGCGCGGCCGACTCCAGCTCGACGTAGGCGTGCGAGTAACGCCGGTAGGCCACCGCCCAGCCCTCGGCCACCAGCCAGCCGTTGACGTCCACGCCGTCCCGCCGGCACACGGCCACCGCCCGCCCGTAGCGGTCGCGGTCGCGCACCGCACAGGCCACGCTGCCGCCGTCGAGCAACGCGGCAAGCGCCTGCGTCGCGCGGCGCCCGCACGGCCAGCCGGCGGCGGCGGTGAAGCAGCTCTGGGCGGCCTCCGGCGCGTCCACACCGTGCAGGCGCACGCGCGTGCCGCCCACGTCCAGCGTGTCGCCGTCGATGACGCGGGCGGGTCCGGACAGGTTCGCCGCCCAGCGGAGCCCGCCCCGCTCCGAGCCGTCGGTCGCGGCCGGGCGCTGCCCCGTAGACTCGGGCGACGGCGGGAACAGCAGCATCGCGCCGAGCGCGCCGGCGGCCGCGGCCACCAGCGACACCAGCCACCTCATGCCCGAACCACACGCACGTCTCGACCACCCCCAAGCACCGCCGGCCGCTTCCCGTCCATCGGCGCATCCACCGGCGCGCCGCCGCGTTCGCTTCGAAGCGCATTCGCGCTAGACCTTCTGCCCCGCGAACACCACCGTCCCACGGATCATGGTCTCGTTGTCGCGGTCGATCGCGACCTCAGGCCAGCCCGGGTTCGTCGCGCGCAGCACGCGGCGCCCGTCTTCGACGGCTAATCGGCGGACCAGCGTCGCGCTGCCCGGACCGTCCTCCCAGACGGCGACGAGGCGGCCGTCGACCGCGGGCTCGTCCGGGTCGACGTAGACGAAATCGCCCGCCTCGGGGAACGGCGCCAGCGCGTCGTCACCGACGCACGCCATGAACGTCTCCCGACCGAACACCGCTCACGCCTCCCGCCAAGCGGGCCGTCGCGGCCGGCCTGCATCCGACCGCGTCGACCGCACCGGGTCGCGGCCCATCAGGGTCCCACCCCGAGCCGGCGCAGGCGCGCGGCGTCGGCCAGATATGTCAGCCGCAGCACCGCCTTCGCGAGCCGGTGGCGCGGGCGCGGGCCGCCCGCGAACACCCGCGCCGGCGGCACGCGGACGGCGGGGTCCACGCCCAGGAACGCGAACACGCGGACCAGGGTCGCGTCGTGGTCGTCCGCCAGTGCCCGCTGGCGCACCACGAGGACGCGCTCCGGCGGGACGTGGCGGTACAGGTTGGCGAGCTGCCGGGCATAGAGGCCGCGGGCGCGGTAGGCGCGCTCGCGCGTCGGCGAGTCCTTGCGCCGCGGGTCGCGGTCGCACCGCAGCAGCAGCGGCTCGAGCAGGAGCGCGAGCCAGAACGGCCGCCGCTCGGCGCCGCGGGATCGCTGCATGTGGTAGTGCGAGACGGCGCGCTCGACCGGGTCGCGCAGCAGCACGACCGCCTTCAGGTCCGGGTTGTAGCGCGCGAGCTCCGCGGCCACCTCCGGGAAGTAGAGGTACACCGGCGTCGCCTCGCCGCGCAGGCGCGCGTCCGGGCAGTGGTGGAGGCACGCCGCGTAGCGGGCGTCGATGCGCCCGCGGGTCCAGTGCGGCCCGTAGTCCGGATCGTCGAACAGGTGCGCCTCCTTCGGCGCCGCCATGCCGATCTCCGGGTGCGCGGCGAGGAACGTCGCGAGCGCGGTCGTGCCGCACTTCTGCGCGCCGATCACCATGAAGTCCACCAGCGGCGCCGGCGCTGTGGCTCCCCGGGGTTCCGGGGCCGGGCCGCCGTTGCGCTCGGGCGCGTCCGCCGGGCGCGGACTTCCGACCGTCGCGGCCGGCCGCCGCGCCTCCGCCCAGAGCGCGTCGACGTCGGCGAGCACCGCGTGGAAGCGCGCGCGCTCCGCGTCCAGCGCGTGCGCCGCCACCGTGTCCGCCGCCGCGGCGAGCAGCCGCGCCCGCTCGGCTTCCGGCATCCGCACGGCGCGCCGCACGGCGTCGGTCAGCCCGTCCGGGTCCGGCGGCGCCACGATGCAGTTCTCCCCGTCGCGGCAGAACCCGCGGTTGCCGACGCAGTCGAGCGTCACCGTCACGCAGCCGCACGCCATCGCCTCCAGCGCCGGCAGGTAGAAGCCCTCGCGGGCGCGCGGCAGACACACCGCCACGCGGCTCCCGCGCAGCACCTGCAGGAACGTGCCGCGTTCGACGAACGCCGTCAGCGCCGTCCACGGCGCGGCGCTCCCGAGACGCGCCGCGAGCGCGCCGGCGAGATCGGCGCGCTTGTAGCCGACGACCGCGATCCCGCGCATCCGCGCCGCCCAGGCAGCGGCCGCCGCGGGCGCGCTCCAGTCCCACGGCGGCAGCTCCGTGCCGTTCGGGATCGCGAGCACCGGCCCCCGCGCGCGCCCGCTCGCCCGCACGGCGTCGGCCACCTCGCCGCTCACGCAGACGCGCACCGCCGCATTCGCCAGGTATCTCCAGAGTTCCGTCCCGGGGTCCGCGTGGCGCACGTGCTGGAGCAGGTTCACGCGCGGGTGGTCCGTCGCGCCGAACCCGGCCGCCTCCGCGTAGCGCCAGTCGGTGCCCGCAACGAACAGCACGTCCTCCGCCGCGGGCGTCCAGCGACCGACAACCGCCTCGCCGGGCCAGAGCCCGGCGCGCTCGGCCGCCAGGCCCGGGTCCGCGAGATCCCCGGTGAACGCGACGCGCGCGTCGAACCCCGGCAGGCGCAGGACGTGCCCCACGTAGTGCGCGTGCTTGACCTCGCCGCCGGTCAGGCGCCGGTAGTCGCGGTGGAACCAGACCGTCCGCGTCATCGGCGCCGGATCGCGGCGGCCGCCGCCCGCAGGTCGGCCGGTTCGTAGAAGTTCCGCCACGCGCCGTCTCCGGACAGCAGCGCCGCCAGCGCCGCGTCGGTCCCCGCCGCGCCGTACAGCGCGTTCGCGTTGCGGCTGCCGAGCGGCTCGCCCTGGGCGTCCGGCGCGCCCAGGGCCCGAAAGAGCGGCAGTCCGCCGCCCGCGACCACGTCCTCGTAGCGCAGGATGCGCTCCGGTGGCAGGTGGGCCGCGAACCGCGCGAAGAACCACTCCAGCAAGGCGACCCGGCGCCACAGGTCGACCGGGGCGGCGTCGAGCGCGCGGGCGAGACCGGCGTCGAACCGCTCCGCCATCGGCGCGCGACCGCGCCGCACCGGCAGGTCCACGGTGGCCCAGGAGGCGAGCACGGCCACCGGGTTGCGCACCAGCGCGAGGACCGGGAAGCGCCGCGCGAGTTCCGGCAGCAGCGCGCCGAACAGGGCGTTGTGCTTGACGACCAGGGTGAAGCCGGGGTCGAGGGTCCGGCCGACGGCGATCTCGCGGAGGCCGCCGACCGGGCCGCGCAGGCCGTCCGCGCCGGGGACGGCCGCGACGCGGCCGTCGGCCAGCCGCCCGTCCACCTGCAGCGACGGGGCGCGGCCGTGCGCCAGGATCCCCGCGCGGGCACCGTCCGCGAACGCGCCGACCACCGCGCACGCCGCCGCGGGGCAGCGCGCCCCGTCGAACGCGCTCGGCCGGATCGGCTCGCTCAGGGCCACCACTCCCGGCAGCGCCCCGGCGAGCCGGCAGCACAGGGAGGTGCCCGACCGGGGCACGCCCGCGAGCAGCCACGTGCGCATCGGGCGGGGTCCGTCCCTCAGTCGATCTCGACCTCTTCCGAGGTCCGCCACGGGCCGCCCAGGCGGTCCTCGTTCACCGAGCGCGCGCGGATCGTGTACGTGCCGGGCAGGAGGTGGGTCCAGCGGAACGTCGTGGTCGTGTTGCGCGCGTTGCTCAGCGAGCGGTCCTCGTCGGCGCGGCCGTCGCGCACGAGTTCGACGTCGTAGCGCGCGCCCTCCACCGCGCTCCAGCGGCCGCGCAGCTCGCGGCGGTCCGGGCTCTCGAGCGTCACCGTCTCCGGGGCCGGCAGCAGCGCCGCCGGCAGCGGTCCGAGTTCGCGCTCGGGGTCGGCGCCCGACACGTTCGTCAGGTGCCCGGCGGGCGTCGACAGCAGGCTCAGCGCGGTGTTGACGCGGCTCGATTGCACGCGCAGCCGCCACTTGCCAGCGCCGTCGCCGAGCGCGCCCGAGGCGATCGCGTCCGCCTCGCCCGACTCCAGCTCGGCCGCCGTCAGCTCCACCGCGTCGGTGGCCGGCACCAGCACCCGCACCGTGGCGCCGGGCCGCACGCCGCGGTCGTCGGTGCCGTCGATCGCCACCTCCGCGTCGCGCGGCGAACGGTTCACCAGCCGCAGCACGCCGGCCGAGTTCGCGTTGCTGCCCGGGTTGAACATCGCCACCCGGCGGCCCGGGCGCGCCGCCGGCGCCCGCGCCTGCATGGCGGTCAGGAAGCCGTCGAGCGTGCGCACGTAGGCGTTGGCGTCGATGTCGAGCCCCGAGTACATGCGCAGCCGCCACGTCCCCCGGCCGGACCCGGTGCTGCCCGTCAGGCCCTTGGCGCGGTTGCCGAGCTCCAGGTCGTCGGAGTTGAAGTGCCTGCTCTCCCCGGCGCCCAGGCGCAGCCGCAGGGTGTCGTAGTCGACGTTGGAGTCGTCGTAGGCGAGGATCGTCACCGTGCCGTCCACGGTGGAGCGGTTCGTCACGCGCACGAACCCCTGCCGGCCGTACGGATCCGAAGCGGCCGGGAAGAGGTCCACGTGCCAGACCCCGTCCTCGTCCTCCGCCGCCTTGCCGGACAGGTTCGTCAGGTGCCCCGCCGGGCTTTCCAGCAGGCTCATCGCCACCAGCGGCGCCTCGGCTTCGACGGTGAGCCGCCACTTGCCGGCGCCGTCGCCGAGACCCGCCTGGGGGGAGCCGCAGGCGAGGCCGGCGCCGGACTCGAGCTGCGCCGCGTCCAGCGTGCAGGCCGACCCCGCCGGCAGCTCCAGAAGCACTGGTGCGCCCGGCGATGCGCCGGCGTCGTCCACGCCCGTCACCGTCGCCTCGGCGTCCTCCTCCGACGGGTTCACCAGCCGCAGCAGGCTCGTCTGGTCAACGTTGCTGCCCGGATTGAGGACGGCGATCTCCAGCAAGCCGTCCTCGCGCGGGGCGACGGCGTTCAGCGCCGTGAGGAAGCCGTCGGCGGCGCGCGCGTACGCCAGCGCCTCGACGTCCACCTCGTCGCTCTCGACAACGAGCCGCCAGGCACCGGTGCCCGGCCCCGTGGCGCCGCTCAGGCCCTTGTCGGCGTTGCCGAGCTCGAGGTCCTCCGAGTTGAAGTGCCGCGCCTCCCGGGGGCCGAGCGCGAGCGTCAGCGGCTCGTACTCGACGCCCGCGTCGTCGGTGGCCGTCACCGTCGCCTCGCCCGCCTCGTCCGAGTGGTTGATGACGCGCACGAACCCCTGCCGCAGCGGGTCGGAGTTCGGCGGCAGATACCAGACCGTCTCCGGCCACCGCACCGCGACCTCGAACCACTGCGTGGCGGTCGCGCCGTCCGGGTCCTCCGCCTTGGTCGTGATCGTCGCGTCGCCCGGACCCGCCGCGCGCACGGTCAGCGCCGCGCCGTCCAGCTCGACCGCCGCGACCCCGGGGTCCGAGGACGACGCCGCGTACTCCAGGTCGTCATCGTCCGGATCCTCGAAGGCGTCCGCCAGATCGATCTCGAGCGCCGTGCCGACGCGCAGCATCGCGTCCTCGATCTCGACCGCCGTCTCTGGCGCCTTGTTGGCGGGCGGGTCAGGCGGATCAGGCGGCCGCGTCCCGCCGCCACCGCCGCCCGGCGGCCGGGTCTTCGGCGGTGGGGCGGCCGTGTTGTTGGTCACGGCCTCGCCGGACAGCGGAGGCGCCTGTGCGCCCCACTCGTTCTGCAGCCAAGGCGCCGTCGCCTTGCTGTAGCTCACCGTCACCGTCTCGCCGTGCTTCACCGCCGCGCTCAGGCCCAGCGTCACGGTCGAAGGCGTTCCGGGAGCGATGGCGACGCCCGACACGGTCGGCGCCGGATCCGTCGCGCTCGTCGTCACGGAAAAGTCCGCCGGCGGCGGGTATCTGCCCAGCAGCCGCTGGTCATAGGTCAGCGTCAGCGCGTCCGCGTCGACCGCCGCGCCGGTGAGCGCCGGGGCGGGGGGGTCGCCGCCCAGGACGTTGGTCAGCGCGAACGCCGTCACGGCCGGGGCGGCCTGGCCGCCGACGCCGGCGATGCCGGTGGTGTCGGCGATCGTGACGGTGACCGCCTGGCCCTCGGCCGCGGCGTTGGCCATCGTCAGGGTGAGGATGTTGCTCTCGGTCGGATGGATCGTCGGGTTGCTGACCGCGCCCAGGTTGTCGGGACTGCCGGTCACCGCGAACTGGCTCGCGGCCGGGCTCCCCGAGGTGTCCAGGGGCTCGCTGAAGTACAGCCGCACGGTGCGCTCGCGGATCGTGCCCGACACCAGCTTCGGCCCGTCCTCCGGGGTGTTGTTGGTCACCTCCTCGGCGCTGAAGTCCGCCACCTGGTTCCCGACCGCGTCCTGCAGCGGGTTGTCGTCCGGCTTGCTGTAGCTCGCCGTGACCGTGTCGCCGTGCCCCACCCGGCTTGCCAGCGTCACCGTCGCGGTCGTGCCGCTGACGGTGGCCGTGCCCGTGCCGGCGATGGACCGGGCCGTGCCGCCCGCGGGCCTCGCCGACACGCTGAAGCTGGCGCCCGCGGGCGCCGAGGCGGTGTTCAGGGCCTCGTCGAAGGCGACCGTCAGCGAGTGCCCGTTCACGGTCGCGCTGGAGAAGGCCGGCGCCGTGACGTCGTCGGTGCTGGGGGTGTTGTTGGTCACCGCCCCGGGGCTTTGCGACGTGTTGAAGCCCAGCACCTCATTGCCGGCCGCGTCCTGCAGCGGGGTCGCCGAATCTGCCTCGTAGAACAACGCGACCTCGTCGCCGTGGGCGACCGCGCTCGCCAGCACCACCGTCACGGTCGCGCCGGAGATGACGGGCGTGCCTGTGCCTCTGATGGTTGTGCTCGCCCGCACGCTGAATTTTTCCCCCTCCGGCACCGAGTCGCCATCCAGGGCCTCGTCGAAGGTCACGGACAGCGTCGTCCTGTTGACCGATGCGCTGGCGAACGAGGGCGGCTGGAAGTCGGGCTTTACGTGGCCGTAGATGATGATTTTCTGGGCGAATGCGAACGTGTAAGGGTAAGTCCACACCACGTTGTCCGCAGCCCTCTCTCGGGTTGTAGTCGCGATCGACCACCCCGGCGCACCTCCCGGATCCTCGCTAAATCCCGCCCCAAGCACCTGTCCAGCCGCAGAGTTGGCAGCGCTCGTGTCCCACTGCAGCCAGTAGGTCGTATTGGTGTCCAGGTCGATGCCGTCGCCGGTGGCCGTGAACAAGGCGTCAGCACCGGTCGTGGGCAGCGATGGCGGGTTCGTCAGCGTGCCCAGGCTCGCGCCCGGCGCGGCCGCGTCCCCGCTCCCGCCCGCGTCCGAGTGGACGCTCACCGTGTAGGTCGGCGCCGCCGTCGAGGTTCGTTGGACCCTGAACGTCGCATGGGTCAGCGTGTAGCCGGCGGCTGGGCCTCCCGTTCTGAACGACTGGGCGCGATCCCTCGTCAAACTGCTGCTCCCAGCAGTCTTCTGGTTGGCGTTGCTCACCAGCATCCGCGGCACGGCCTGCTCCGAGAAGCTCTCGGCCTCAAGGCCCGCGGCGTTCACGATCCGGTTGGCCGCGCCCGAGGCGGGCTTCGTGTAGCTCACCTTGTAGTCGTAGCCGGCGGAGTCCCCGATCGCGCTCGCCAGGGTCAGGACCACGGTCCTGCCGCTGACCGACGGGGCGGTCGACGTGCTCAGGCCCACGTCGATGCCCGTGGTCGCAAGCTCCGTCCTCGTCACCGCGAACGCGCTGTTCGCCAGGCTCGCCGCCGCCCCCAGGGGATCGTCGAAGGTGAGGGTCAGCTTGTCGCCGGTCACCAGCGCCGAGACCAGGGCCGGCGGGGTCGGGTCCACGATGGGGACGCCCCTGACGGCGATCATCGGGACGGCGACGATGGGGAATCGCCAAAACGCGGCAGAGGCAACCTTGGTGGCCCCTCTTGTATGGATGACCCATCCGCTCGCCGCGCCCGCGTCATCGTCGGAGGTGTCGGTTCTGGCGATGCGGTACGAGCCCGACGCGCCGGCTATCTGCGCCACGACCGCGTAGCTCGTGTTCGGCTCCAGCTTCGCGCCCGCGTCGGCCGTGAACGTGTTGACCGCCGCCGTCACGGCGGCCGGGTTGGTCAGCGCATGGAGGCTGGTGGTGGGGCCGACGTCGGTTTCGTAGACGCTCACCTGCGGCGTGGCGCCGGCGGTGTGGACCCTCACGTCGACCCCGGTGAGCGCGTAGCCGTGCGGATTGCCGCCGGTGCTGAAGACGGCCCCGTGCTCCCACTGGGCGGTCCCGTCGTCGCCAACGAGGAAACTTGCCGTGGCCGCGGTCTGCCCCGTGTTGCTCACCAGCACGCCGGCGCTGTTCGTTACGGTCTGGTCCGAGAACCCCTCCACCTCGTTGCCGGCGGCGTCCCGCAGGGGATTGCTCCCCCCGATTCTGCTGTAGCCCACTTTCACCGTGTCGCTGGCGGCCACCGCCGAGGCCAGCGGCAGGCTCACGGTCGCGCCGAAGATGAGGACGCCGTAGTCCGGGACGATGCCGCGCCGGGCGTCGCCCACCGTGACGGTGAACTGGAAGCGCGCCGGCTTCGAGTCCGGGTCCAGGTCCGCGTCGAAGACCAGTTCCAGCACCTGCCCGTTGACCACCGCGCGGGAGAGCGTCGGCGGGGTCAGGTTGGTCACCGCCTCGCCGCTGAAGCCCGCCACCTCGTTGCCCGCCGCGTCCCGCAACGCGCCCGACGTCGGCTTGGCGTAGCTCACCGTGACCGTCTCGCCGGAGACGACGCTGCCGGTCAGTTCCACGATAAGGGAGTTGGGGGTTCGGGTGACCGTCCCTGTGTCGCCCCCGATGTCGCGGCCCGACGTGCTGCCCGCGGGCGTCGCCGTCACGGTGAACGCGCTCTGGGGCGTGCCGGTAAAGGCCAACTCCTCGTCGAAGGTCACCTGGAGGAGGTGCCCTTTCACCCACGCGTCGTCGAACTCGGGCGCCGTGGTGTCCTGGGCCTCGGCCACCCCGGCCGCGAGCAGCAGGGCGAGGGCCACGAGGACGGGCGCCGCGCGCCCGCCCGTCCGGCCGCTGGCGACGGGGGCCGGGGCCGCGGCGGAAGGGGATGCCGTCGTTACTCGGGGAGACGGGCTCCGGCCGCCGGCGCGGCCTTCGGGAAGGCGGGCATGACGCCGCCGCGAGCGCGTATCCGCGCGGCCCACGGCGTCAGCCGCGCAAGGTGCCGGGGGAGTCGTCCGCCGCGCGGACGCAGGAGTGGCCGGCTCGGCTAGATTACACATCTTTACCAGGCCAGCTTGGCCGCCGCTCCGTCGTCATTTGCAAACTTCCGCTCCCTGCGCGTGGTGTCGAGGCCCCCTGCGCGCGGCCGCAACGACACCGGCCGCGCCCTCGCGAGCGGGCCGTCCCCCGCGCGCGATGCCACGCCCTCAATTGTGCGACAACCATGCCGACGTTTAGGTTCTCAAACGGTGACTCCGTGATCGATATTGCTATCCTTTTGGTTGCTTTAGGCCATTTGGGCTACAATCGCCGCGGACGGCGCCGAATCACGACGTTCTGTCGGGCGCGCCGCGACCGGATTCCGACGCACTGCGGAGGGGCCTCGAACATGGACGGAACGGACCCGCGCGAGCGGGACCTGCCGGCGGCGCCGGAGCGCGCCGCAGCGCTCTGCGCGGCGCTGCTGCGCATCGGCGCCACGCTCGATCTCGACGCCGTGCTGCAGGAGGTGGTCGACAGCGCCCGCGCCCTGACCGGCGCCGGCTGGGGGATGATCCTGACCGTCGGGCAGGCGGACGGGTGTGCCCAGTTCGTCACCTCCGGGTTCTCGCCCGAGGAGACGCGGGCGTTCGCCGCGAGCCCGGACGGGCCGGGCCTGTTCGCCCATATGCGCGAGCTGCCGGGGCCGCTCAGGATCACGAACCTGCACGACTACGTGCGCGGTCTCGGCTTCTCGCCGGACCTGATGCACCACGCCAACACGTTGCTGTCCATGCCCATGCGCCACCGCGGCGAGCAGGTCGGCAACTTCTTTCTGTCCGGCAAGGCGGATGGGACCGCCTTCACCGACGACGACGAAGAGGTGCTCGCGCTGTTCGCGGCCCAGGCCGCCGCCGCGATCGTCCACGCACGCACGCTCCGCGACGAGCGCCGCGCGCGCGCCGACCTCGAGGCGCTGATCGAGACCTCGCCGGTGGGCGTGGCGGTGCTGGACGCGACGACGGGGCGGCCATCGTTCAACCGCGAGGCGTGGCGCATCGTCGAGCAGCTGTTCGGTCCGGAAGTCGATCCCGAACGCGTCCCCGAGCAGGCGATCGCGGCGCTGACCTGCCGCTTCGCCGACGGCAGCGAGGTGGCGGCGCGCGACGTTCCGCTCGTCACGACGCTCGCAGACGCCAAGACCCAGCGCGCCGAGGAGGTGGAGCTGTCGGTGCCCGACGGCCGCGCCGTGCGCGCGCTCCTGAACGTGACGCCGATCCGCGCCGCCGACGGCGCGGTCGCGTCCGTGGTGGTGACCCTGCAGGATCTCGCGCCGTTCGACGAGCTCGAGCGCCAGCGCGCGGCGTTCCTCGGCCTGGTGAGCCACGAGCTGCGCGCGCCCCTGATGGCGGTCAAGGGCTCCGCCGCGACGGCGCTCGGCTCCGCGCCGGCGCCGTCGCGCGCGGAGCTGATGCAGTTCTTCCGCATCGTCGAGAGCCAGGCCGACCACATGCACCGGCTGGTCGGCAACCTGCTCGATGCGGGGCGCATCGACGCCGGCACGCTGTCGGTGGACCCGGAGCCGACGCCGGTGGCCACGCTGGTGGACGCCGCGCGCGGCACCTTCGCCGCCGGCGGCGCACGCCACGAGGTGCGCATCGACCTGCCGAACGACCTGCCCCCGGTGCTGGCCGACCGGGAGCGCATCGGCCAGGTGATCGGCAACCTCTTGTCCAACGCCGCCCGGCACTCGCCGGAGACGGCGCCGATCTCGATCGGGGCCGCGCGCGACGGCGCCCACGTCGCGGTGTGGGTCAGCGACCAGGGCCGCGGCGTCGCGCCCGACGCGCTCGGCAGGCTGTTCACCAAGCACGTCGCCCTGGCGCCCGAAGATCCCGGCGGCGCCACCGGCCTCGGCGGCCTCGGACTCGCCATCTGCAAGGGCCTCGTGGAGGCCCACGGCGGCCGCATCCGCGCCGAGAGCGACGGCCTCGGCCACGGCGCGCGCTTCACGTTCACCCTGCCGGCCGCGGAGGACGGCGCGGCGCCCGCGGACACGGCAGCGGCGCGCGGGCGGGCGGGGCGTGCGGCGGGCCCGGTGCTGGTGGTGGACGACGACCCCCAGGCGCTGCGCTTCGTGCGCCAGGCGCTGCGCGACGCGGGCTACGGCGTGGTGCAGACCGGCGAGCCCGACCGGGTGGCGGAACTCGTCCGCTCCGAGCGGCCGCGGCTCGTGCTGCTCGACCTCGTGCTCCCGGGCACCGACGGCATCGAGCTCATGGAGCAGGTGCCGGAACTGACGGACCTGCCGGTGATCTTCATTTCCGCCTACGGCCGCGACGAGACCATCGCGCGGGCGTTCGAGCGCGGCGCGGTGGACTACATCGTCAAGCCGTTCTCACCGACCGAGCTGACCGCGCGGGTCGGGGCGGCGCTGCGCGCCCGGACGCCCACGGAGCCGTTCGCGCTCGGCGGGCTCGCCATCGACTACGAGCGCCGCCGCGTCAGCGTCGACGGCAACGCGGTCACGCTGACCGCCACCGAGTACGAGGTGCTGCGCATCCTCTCGGTGGAGGCGCCGCGGGTCGTGACCACGGCCGCGCTGCTGCGCCAGGCGTGGGGCGCGCACCTCGACCCGAACGTGCGCAGCGAGGCCCACCGGGTGCGCGCGTTCGTGCGCAAGCTGCGAACGAAGCTCGGCGATGACGCCGGCCCGCCCCGGCTCATCCTCAACGAGCGGGGCGTGGGCTACCGCATGGCGGCGCCGGGCGGGGGATGAGGGCGGCGGCGACAGGCGGAGGGCGCGCCGCGCACCGGTCGACGCCCGGCCACACGCCCGGAATCCGTCCGGATCGTCCGGAAGACGGGTTCCAGGCGCACCATGAATTCCGGACATGGTTTCCGGACGCCAGTCCTCGATGCTTGGAGTTCCATTAGTCCATGTGACGGACCACCGCCGACAGTACGCGAAACCTCCGTTGGTCGGTGCACCCCTTCGCTCAGACCGTAGGGGCCCCTCCCACCCCGACTAACGTCCCGTCGCATAGAACCACGAGTTTCCGGCACCCGTTGTTGGTGACAACGGTAAATTGCCGCTTTTAGAGTAAGCCCCTCGAGTTGGAGACGTTGAGTTCCCGGTTTTGACGCCTAAGCTTGCTGGGCCAGGAGGAACGACATGGCCCGACACCGACGATACAGCGTGGAGTTCAAGCGTCGCTTGGCACAGGGAGCACTTGGCCGATGGCGTGACACTCAGCGCCCTTGCCCGCCACCACGACATCTCCCGCACCCTGATTCGGCTCTGGATGGAGAAGTACGAGGGGCGATCGCGGGCCGCGCGATGAAGTCGTTGAACACCATGCAGCGGACGCTGACGGCCATGGCCGTCAGCACCGCGCCGACCACCTGACCGTCCGGCGCAACAGGCCTTTCGCCGGCCCCACCCAGGGCTGCCTTGCTGTCGTCCTCCGGCAGCTGTCTCTCCGCCGCGACCCGTCATGGCCCGACAGATTGCCTTCCGGCGGCTTGCCCGTGGCGGTCGCCAGAACATGCCTGAAACCTGGGGTCCGATCCGAAACGAGAGGTTGCGTTCCCGCATACTCCTCCCGCCCTACCCACCGCCAGCTGCCACGCCGCCGCACATCGCCTCCGCACCTCGCGTTGACTGCCCGTCCATGCCCCATTAGGCTCGTATGCGGACCAGTTCGACAGCATCGTGCAGCATGGCCCAAACGTCCGCAGACGAATCTAGCTCGTTCAGGTACGAACCCTTGCCGCGGTCATTCGTCAGGCGGCAGCCACTAATGAGACCAGATTGTCCCTACAACTCCTATGTCGACGAAGTGAGCGCCGACTGGCAAAGCGGTCGGTTCCTAACTGTCGCCACACTAGCTGCCGTCATGGGTGTGGTTGCATACGCATCGCACTGGGCCGTGGGGCAACAGGTCTTAATCGCCTTGGCTTTGCTGCCGTTACTTTTCGGATTTTGCGTTTTTCAGGCGAAGACTTGGCACTGGGCCGAGAAGCGCTCCAGGAGCATTCTACGGTGGTGTTTCGACAGGTCCAGAGAACTCGACGAGAGCAGTATCGACGAGCTAGACCGTTGGGTCGCCATTGAAATCCAGCGCAACCGAACATGACATCCAGCCCGCGAAATAGACCCATGATGCCAAAGATGTGGAACTGGTTCACCGGACTCGTCATAGTTCCTGCAATCGGCTTTTTCGTGTTTACTTCTCACGAGTTGCGCTCGTCCCGCGAAGCAGGAAACGACATTGCTGCCGCTATAGACAAGCCGCTGCAAGACGAAGAGACCCTTGCTGCCGCACTGGCCCAAGTCGAGAGTCTCGCCTCGATACTGCAACGCACCAGCTCCGACCTCACCGGCACCAGCCACGAAAGCGCGCTCCGAAACGCCGAAGCCCTCGCCGAAGAGATCTCTGGCCTTCGGACGTTCTACGCCGGCCTCGACAGCCCGATCTTAGACGATCGCCAGCCTGTCTCAGCAATCGCGCGCGAAGCCGTCGACATCGACGAGTTTGAAGACCTTAGCAGGACAATCGCCTTACTTAATCAGCAGCTCGCCGCGCTGAGGCAACTCCAGGCTGTTTCGGAAACGTCCGAACACTCCTACGACGTCTACTTCGCGTTCGACAGCAACGAACTCCTATTGCCAGTCCGAGATGCCCTACTCGGGATAGCAGAACGCGAAGCAGCCCTAGGCAACACCAGACTCACAGTCGTGAGCTACGCGGATCGTCGAGGGGACTTCTCATTCAACTGCGACTTGGCCAGACGTCGGGCTCAATCCATAGTCAGTGCCTTAGCAACACTGCCAGTCGACCTCGAGACGAAGTCCATACCTATGGGTGAAAGCGGCGTACCTATTGCCCCTCGCGAGGATGAACGCGAAGAGCCCGCCAACCGAGTCGCGCAATTGCGGTTCGCCACATCATACGCTGACGGACTCGACTCTCCTTGCAACATCCCTCCGGCATCTTAGACCGCAATACGCTGTCTGCCACCGGCACTTTGGCTTCTCGCCGTCTCTCGAGAAACCCAGAACGAGCAGTTCCCTTGTCGACTCCACCATCTGGCGGGATTACAACGCGGTCAATGGCCCCATCTACGCGAGATTCGCCTCTTCCACTTCGACAGGTGCGCCGCAGAGCTGATCGAACTGCCACCCGCAGCCTGAGCCAAGCTGCGCCCGCCGGAAGCATGGCGCAGCACGCGAGTCGCGACGTGTCTCGCACGGTCGGCGCCGCGCCGGACGCGCGCCCGCGACGGCCCTGCATTCGCGTCCTGCACCCCCGCTCCCCGTTCCATCGGGCCATGCGTGCCCTCACCTGTTTCCGGCCGCCGTCCACCCACCCCACCCCTACCGCACCGCGATACCCGCGAATGCCGCGCGTCGCCTCTCCGGGCATTTGGGTGTTGCCGCCGCCAAACGACCAATCGGGCCGTTGCGCCCGCCGAAAGACCATCGCAGTCGAGTCAACTTGTCGATGGCAGTGCGCGGGCCGAGCCGGGGGCGAAGCCGCCAGCGCGGAGGGCCAAAGGGCTCCCCCCGCGCGGCGGTCCGTCAGATCAGGCCGCGGGCGGCCATGCTGACGGTCTCGGTCCGGGACACGACGATGTGATCCAGCAGCCGCACGTCGATCTCGTCGAGGAGATCCTTGCAGCGGCTGGTCAGATGCACGTCGCTCGCACTCGGTTCGGCCGTCCCGCTGGGGTGACAGTGGTAGCAGATCAGCGCGCTCGCGTTGTGCTTGAGCGCCTTCTGCAGGATCACCCGCGGGTACACGGCGGCGCGGTCCACGCTGCCGTAGAACAGCGCTTCGTCGCGGATCAGCCGATTCCTCGTCGTGAGGAACAGGCAACCGAACACCTCGCGCTCGCGGCCGCCGACCTTCAGACGCAGGTATCTGGCGGTGGCCTGCTCGCCCGTCATCACGGGTCCGTCGGCCACTTCCTGCGCCATTACCTGCAAGGCCAGTTTCACCACGCTTTCCCTTTCCGCCTCGCTGAGCGTCTGCTCGCCCAGGCCGGCGAACCTGTTTTCGTCCTTCTTCATTGGGGTTCCCTCCATGGAAGGACTCCCGCGAACAGGCACCGGCCTCCGCAGGGGACATCGGTCCCCTGCGGGAGTGGGCGGACAACCGCCCGGTTCTGTCATGCCGGCGTTGCAGCCGGCGCCTTGCTCCAATGCCGCGGCTCCCCGCGGCCATGCCGGAACGAGTCCGGCGATCAAAGCCCGAGCAGCATAGGTCCAAGGCGCGCAGGGCGCCATTGCCGCGTGCTTCGCGCCGCGCGAAACGCCGCCGGGGACGCCGTGCCGCACTTCCGTTCGCTGGAGCGGGAACGGCAACGCGGAGCACCCGGACCGGGTCCGAGCGGCCGTGGTACGTCGTCGACGCGCGCCACCGTCGCGAAGCCCGCCGAGGCCCAACCCGCCCCCGCGCAGTGCTCCGCCTCGCGCCTTCCGGGATGCCAATGCCCACGGCGCGGCGTCCGGTCGGGAGGATGCGCGCGCCCAAACGGGGCCTGTCTTGAACCGTTCTTGTGCAGCTTCCCGCCCTTCCCTGGCAAGATGCGGGCCAGACGCGGGATCGAGGGGTCGTTCGGATCGGATTGGAAACCGTGCTTGAGATCGAGGTAGCCGTCCGTCGGCATCCCGAGCCCCGCCGCCTCGGCGACGAGCCGGGCGACCACGAGAGCGGGTCGGTCGTTACGAGCGGGCAGGTCGCGCAGCAGCCCAGATCCCCGCGCGCCTCCATCAAGGAGAGCTGCGAATCTCCGAAGCCCAACTACGCCATGAACACCTAACGGTAGCCACAGGAGGGGCCGGCAAGCAGGCCGAAGCGTGGCAACTGCGGGCAGCACGACGGGCACATTCGCTGTCGATCCGAAGCCGGCCGTCATGGACGCGTCCGTTGGGATGGGCGACCCCCCTCCGGGGGCCGGGCTCTCGTGCTCCGCACCGAGCCCCGGATGACCGGGTCTCGGCCCTGGCGGGCTTCGATCCCTGGCGCGGAGCACACCGAAACGGCGCACGAAACTCTCCACGAATCCCGTCACTTTGCCGCGCACGAGGCGTCAACGCGGAGCAGGTTCCAGAATCGTGCCGCCGGTTTCGGCGAACTGCTCGGCAAAGGCGTAGAGCGTCGATCGCGAGACTCCCACGAGCGCGCGGATCTCCTTCACCGTGCGCTGCCGCGAGCGGTACAGCGCCACCGCGTGGGGGCGCCGGTCCCCGTCGAGGCGCTTGCAGCGCCCGCCGTGTCCTCGACGTTGCGCTCGCACCTGGCCTCCTCCAGCGCCTGCCGCCGCAGGTCGAGCCGCTGGTCCTCGGTGGCGACGCGCGCGTAGCCGATCAGCGTTTGTCTTCCTCGACCGTCCCCAGGTGCTGGTCGGGGTTCCGACTTCGTCCGTACGCCACGCCCGCGTAGCCCGACGCCAGCGCCGCGCGAATCTCCCGGCCGCGCTCGGCGATGCAGGCGTGCTGCGCGTTGAACAGGCCGGCCTTGCCCGCCGCCGCGGTGATCCGGACGGTGGCCGCGCAGGCGGCGTCGTACTCGAGGATCAGCATCGCGAGCCGCCGCGTCTCCGGCGCGCGCACGCGCAGAATGCGCGCCGCGCCGACCCATCGCGGGCGCTCCGCCGCCAACGCCCCGGCATCCAGGTCCTCCAGAAGGAACCGGCGGTTGCCGTTGGCCCAGCGCACCAGCGCGGCGTCGACCACCGCCAGGTCGGCTTCCACCTTCACAAGCCGCTCGGCCGCCCCCGCGTCGCCGGCCCGTTCGCGGCGGCGTAGCGCCCGCACGCCGGCCTGGAAGTGGCGGATGCCCGGGATGAACCCGCGCCCGTCGCGGGCCTTGCGGCCGTCCCACGCCTGCCGGGCCGCGATCGTGCGCAGCCCGACCCGCAACGGCGCGCTCACCGGCTCCTCCGGTCCAGCACCGACTTCGACAGCGGCGGCGCACTCTCGTCCCAGAACAGGTCGCCCGGAAACATCATGCCCTTGGCCCTCCGGCCGTCCTCGAGGTGGGCCCGGAACTCGTCGACCCTCCGGCCCCGCCAGAACCGGATGCGATGCCTCGCGAGCTTCGTGACGCGGTTGCGCACGTTCTTCGAGTCCTCCGACCCGGCCGCCGCGAAGGCGTCGAAGCCTTCCGGCACCATCACGAACGCCTCGTCGCCGATCCGGTGCAGCCAGCCGTCCTCCGCGTTCGCCGCGATGGCGCCGTCGCAGAGGCCGCGCCGCACCCAGTTGATCCACGCCCAGCCCTTGCCTTCCCCGCCCACCGCGGGCGGACCGTTTTCTCGCCGCCCTCCCTCGGCGTCGGGAGCGCCTCCGGTTCCCGCGGCCCCCGCCGCCGGCTCTCCATTGGCGGCGACCGGTTCCGGGTCCGCTTCCCCGGAAGCGGCGTTCCCGCTGTCGGATTCCTCGCCGCCCCGGCCGGACGCCGGGGGCGCGTCCGACGGAGCTGCGGGCGGGGACGCCGGCGCCGCGCCGGCCGCGGTCGCGCCCGCCCGAGGCCGCGCCAGCGGTTCCCCGATCCGCGCCGCTCCCTCGTCCGCGATCTCCCGCAGTTCGCTCGGACCGGGCGCGAAGTAGGCGGTCGCGGCCCGCAGCGCTGCGGGGTACTGGCCGAGCCAGGCGAGCCCGGCGTCGCCGGTCAGGCGCGCCAGCAGCAGCGCCCCGAACACGTCCGCCACCGGCACGTCGTCCAGCACGGCCGCGGACGGCGCGTCCCCGGTCAGCGGGCTCCAGCCCTCCGCCCGCGCGCGCCCGAGCACCGGCGCGAACCGCTCCGCGAACACGCAGGCGGTGAGCGCGAAGCTCATCACTTCGGCGAGCTCGGCCGCGTCCTCGGCGGGGGCGAAGCGCGGCACGATGCGCGCCTGGCGCACCTTCAGCGCCGCCGTCGCGCAGGCCAGCGCCCGGTCCCAGACGGTCGCCCACTCCGGCCCCCGGCCCGCGGCCACGCGGCGATGGTAGCGCGCCACCATCTCGCCGTAGGTGGCGTCGAACTCGGCGCGCGGCAGCGCCGTCAGGCGCCACAGCGCGCTCGCGCGCTTCTGCTCCGAGAGGTTCAGGTCCCTGACCATCGTCGGGGTGGCCGACCTTCGATTGAACAGGCCCATGGTCGTATCCGTCGGTCGGGCCGCCGCCACCGGTTCGAGAGCGCCGGACGCCCCCCGCAGAACGGGGGGCGGTCCGGGCCGCGGCGTGTCGCGACTCATGCCAGCGTGACGACCACGGACGGCGAAGGGCTCCGTTCGAGCCTCGCCGCCGCCACGGCGCCCCCCGCGAGGGGGAACACCGCCCGGTCGACGCCGGCGGCGGTGCCGGCATGGATTTCTGCCATGCCAAGCTCCATCTCCACGGCTTCCGCGGCGCGGCGGAGGATGTCCTCCTCCTCCAGGCCGCAGGCCGCGAGCAGGTCGCCGCCCACGGTCGCCTCGCACACGAACTCGCTCGGGTACCCGAGCCCGCGCACGTCGACGATCTCTCTCAGGTCCGTCATGGCGTAGCTCCTTCAGGTGTCCCGCGGGACGGACCTCCCCGCCGGGGGTCCGCCCCCGACGGGAAATCGGTGGGCCGTTCCGGCCCGGTTGTGTCATTGCCGCCCTCGCGAGCGACTCCAATGCCCATGCCCGAATCCCCTCGGGCCATGCCGGTCAGACCGGCTTCAAGGCAATGAAAAGTCTAGCATTTTCAGTTACATAGACGAAGCACGCCCTGCGCCCGAATGGCGCGTTCTGCGACGACGCCCGCTTCCGCCGAGCGCGTTGCGGGCCGCGAATCCGCGCCGCCGGCCACCGGGACCGCGCGGATTCCCCCCGAAAAAGGGACGGTTCTCCGTCGAGCCGACCGGCTTGCGCAAGCCTCGGCCGCCGGGCCGCCCGCCGCAAGGCCAGGCCCTTCGGGCGACCGCCCTCCCTGACCGGTCGGGCGTCCGGCCTTGCCCCGGCCGGTCCAGCCCCGGCGGCCGGTCGCGGCGCCGTTCGCTCGCATCGAAGGAGAACCGGCCATGGCCCGCATCAACGAACTCTACGAACGGATCGCAGAACAGATCCGCACCCAACTCGCCGAAGGCGTGCTGCCCTGGCACCGCCCGTGGGCGGTGGACCCGAACGCGCGCGTCTCGAAGCCGCTGCGCGAGAACGCGGTGCCCTACCAGGGCATCAACGTCCTGATCCTGTGGGGCGCCGCCATCGAGGCGGGCTACGCATCGCCGTTCTGGATGACCTACCGGCAGGCGCAGTCGATCGGCGCGCAGGTGCGCCGCAGCGAGCGCGCCACGCACATCGTGTTCGCCAAGACCGCAAAGAAGACCGAGACCGACGAGTTCGGCGACGAGAGCCAGGTGCTGCTCCACGTCCGGCGCGTCTACGCCGTCTTCAACGCCGACCAGATCGACGGGCTGCCGGAGAAGTACGTCCCGGAGATCCCCGACGTGAACCCCGACGAGCGCGACGCGGCCTGCGACGCCTGGTTCGATCGCCTGGGCATCGACATCCGCTACGGCGGCGAGCGCGCCTACTACGCGCCCGGTCCGGACCGCATCCAGATGCCGCATTTCCGGACCTTCGAGTCGGCGCAGGCGTTCTTCTCCACGCTGGCCCACGAGAGCGTGCACAGCACCGGACACCGCGACCGCCTCGACCGCGGATTCGGCGCGCGCGGGACGCCCGCGTACGCCCGCGAGGAGCTCGTGGCGGAGCTCGGCAGCGCGTTCCTCTGCGCGGATCTCGGCATCACTTCCTCGCCCCGCGCGGACCACGCGAGCTACGTCGGCTCGTGGCTCGAGCTGCTCAAGGACGAGCCCCGGGCCGTGTTCGACGCCGCGACGCAGGCGCAGCAGGCGGTCGAGTTCCTGCACGCGCTGCACGACGCGAATGCGCCCGGTTCCGTCGCCGCGTGAGCGCTGCCCCCGGCGCTGCCGTCGATCCCTCCCAGCCTAGTCCGCGCCGCCGCCCGTCAAGGCCAGGCCGCTGGCGCGGTCGCTGGCGCGAGCCTTGACCGGCGGCTCGTGGCGCGGACTCGGGCCCGTCGGGAATCGACAGCAGACCATCGGAGGAGGTCATGTACACAACCCAACCATCCAACCAGCTTCACGGCGAAGAACCCTTCGTCTCGGACGGGACGCTCGCGCGCTTCGTCAAGATCAAGGACGAGTGGCACATGTCGCTCGCGCCGGGCCTCGCCGGCCTGGTGCAGGTCGGCACCACCGTCACCTGCGACGTCGAGACCAGGGCCGGCAAGCGCTACACGCGCTCCGGCACCGTCGTCCGCACCCAGGTCATGCGGGACGGCACCCCGCGGGCGCTGTGCCGCATCGAGGAGTTCCGGGCCGGCCGCGCCAGCGACGAGCGCAACACGTTCGCGATGCTGCCGAGCGGCGACTGGGGCGTGCGGCTCCACGCCTCGGCGTCGCGGCGGGCGCGCGTCGGCGACACGGTGGAGGTCGCGGTGACCGCGAAGTCGGGCCGGGTCGCCCACGTCAAGGCGCGGATCACCGACATCGTCGAGAACGAGCACGGCGACCGCCAGGCGATCGGGGAGATCGTCGAGCGCGACAACGGACGCAGCCGGGAGCCGCATTTCGAGGCGTCGCACGGCGTCACCACAGCCTGCCCCGTCTGCGGCACCACGGCGTGCGACTCCGGGATCACCGGACGCTGCACGATCTCGCCGGAGCAGCACCCGCGCGAGTTCGGCGACATCCCGCTCGCGGACACGCCGCGCGAGGACTTCGACACCCACATCGAGCCGATCGCGCTCGCGCAGGACTGGGACCACTGGTCCGCGCGCATCGGCCGCGGCGAGTTCGTCCGGTCGTTCGCGTAGCCCGCGCCACCGCGCGGCGGTCTCCCCGGGCCGCCGCGCGGTTCCGCTACGCCCGAACCAGCCGCGAGGCCGCCCATGCCGAAACGCTCCCGCCAGATGGAACTGTGGCGACCGGAGGAACTGCCGGTCACCCACCGGCGCTGCCCGGAATGCCTCGGCGTGCATCGCGTCGACAAGGGCTGCCTGTGGTGCGCCTCCGGCGGCCACGCCCGCGCCGAGGCGGCGCGGTTCGCCAACGGCTGGCTCGTGGCGCAGTTTCCGTGGCAGGCGCGGACCATGCCGCGCGCCGCCTACGCCGGCTGACCCACACCGCCCGCCTTCCGCGCCGCCCTTGCCCCCGAACGCCCGACCCAACCAACCCCATCAGGAGAACGAACCATGCAATGCGAATACCGCGACAACCCCAGCGGCCGGACCACGGCCGCCGAGTCCATCGCCGACGCCTGGTCGCGCGACGGCCGCGACGTCGACTACCGCGAGATGGACCCGGACTGGCGGCCCCTCACGCCGTGGCAGCGGTACCGCGCCGGCACCGCCGCCCTGTGCGCCCCGGCCTGCCCGGCCGACGACGAACCCGACGCCTACGTGCCGCCGGACCCGATGCTTGAGGTCGACCGCGACACCATGCGCCGGCTCGGCGAGCTGGCGGATCTATCCGGCGGGGACGAGACCAGGGCCATCGCCGCCGCCGTGGCCGCGCACCACGCCGCTGTCTTCTCCACCGGCCAGCCACCGGACGGCTCCACGCCAGCCGCTGGCATCCCATCGAACCCATCCCAACCCCAGGAGCCCGCAACCATGCGCATCGCAGTGAAAAGCGCCGGCGGCATCGTCGAGTGCTTCCTCCACGCCGACAACGCGGAGGAGGGCGCGAAGGACGCCGCCAAACAGATCGCCGAGGACTACGGCCTGCCCGTGGACCTCGAGCTCTGGTCCGATCCCCCGGACGGCAGCGCCCCGCGCCAGCTTGGCGAACTCCGATTCGTCGCGCTCGCCGGCGACGGGACCGTCGTCCAACTCGACTGAGCGCGCGCGAACGGCTCGCCCGTCAACCTCGCGCCCGGACCGCGGCCGGGTCAAGGGGCACGCCCCCTGCGGGGCGTCGCGCACGCGCGACGCCCGTTGACCCCGCCGCGGCCGCGCGCGCCAGTCGGTGCTCGGCCATTTCGCTTTGCAACCAGGAGAACCATCCATGCAAGAGCCAACCCCAAGCGCCGCCTCCCCCGAGACGCGGCTCATTCCCCTCAACAAGCTCCGCTTCGACGAGCGCAACGCGCGCTCGGCGTCCGAGGATCCCGCGCGGGTCCAGGCCGACGCCGAACTCGCGGCCTCGATCAGGCACCACGGGCTGCTTGAGAACCTCGTGGTCGCGCCGCGCAGCAAGACCCTCTACGGGGTCGCCGCGGGCGCCCGCCGGCTGCGCGCGCTGAACGCCCTCGCGGCGGACAAGCACATCCCGAGGAACCACCCGGTGCCGTGCCTCGTCGTCGAGCCCGACGCCGCCGCCGAGTCCTCGCTGGCCGAGAACGTCGTGCGCATCTCCATGCACCCGGCGGACCAGGTGGTCGCGTTCAGCCGGCTCGCCCGCGAGGGCGCCACGACCGAGCAGATCGCCGCGCGGTTCGGCGTCGCCGAGCGCACCGTGCAGAAGCGCGTGCGCCTGGGCGGCCTGCCCGAGGAGATCATCGACGCCTACCGGGAGGGCCGCATCAACGCGGACACCGCCGAGGCGTTCGCGGTGACCGCCGACACCGAGTTCCAGCGCAACATCTTCAAGGGCCTCGCCCAGTCCGGCCAGCTGCACGGCCACGCCGTGCGCCGCGCCATCGGCGCGCGCCTGACCCGCTCCGACGCGCCCGCCGCTCTATACGTCGGCCTCGACGCCTACCGCGCCGCGGGCGGCAAGACCGAGGATCCGCTGTTCGAGGACGACTACGTCACCATCCTCGACCCGGACCTCATGACGGAACTCGCCGAGCAGAAGCTGAACGCCGAGGCCGCGAAGTACGCGGACGCCTGGAAGTGGACCGCGGCGCAGCTCGAGTTCGGCTGGCTCGACCAGCAGAACCACCTGGTCGCCCACGCCGACACGCGCGCGCAGTTCACGGGCGAGGAGGCCGCGGCGCTCAAGGAGGCCGAGGAGACTATCGAGCAGGCCCACGCCCGGCTCGACACCCTCGACAGCGACCTCGACGCCGCCGGGCGCCGGGAGCTCTGGGACATCGTGACGCAGGAGCAGAACCGCTACGCGGAGATCGAGCGCGCCCGCGCCGACCGCGACGCCTACTCCGAGACCGTGCGCGCCCACGCCGGCGTCGTCGTTGCGCTGGACCGCGACGGCGACCTCGAGATCCACCGCGGCCTCGTGCGCGCGGAGGACGCGGATGCCTACCGCGCCGCCCGCGCCGGGGAGCGCTCAGGCGACGGCAACGGCGCCGAAGGGACCAGCGGGCTGCCCGATTCCCCGGACGCGCCGCACGTCCCGCCCGTCCCCGCCGCCACCCCGCCGGCCAAGCGCAACGGCGGCTGGACCGACGCGCTGCGCAACGACCTGCGCATCATGCGCACGGCCGCCGTGCGCCGAGTCCTGGCGCGGAACCCCGCCGTCGCCACCGACCTGGTCGGTTTCGTGCTGGCGCGCCTCGTCGGCTTCGGCCGCCCGCACACGGGCTACGAGTCCCCGATCCTGCGGCTGCGCAAGGAGTACCAGGGCGTGTACGCCTCGGACGCGATGAAGTCGAGCGAGCCCATGAAGCACCTCGACCCCGTGCCCGCCGTCGACCTCGGCTGGCTCGCGGAGCCGGACGCCGGGCTCGCGTTCCGCGCCTACCGCGCGCTGTCCGACGAGGACCGCGCCAGCGTGCTCGCGCATGCGGTCGCGCAGCTGACGGTGCCGCGCCTGTGCGACGACCACGACGCCTCCCCGGCGCACGAGGAGGCCGTGCGGGACCTCGACGTGGACTTCCCGGCGGAACTCGCCGCGATCGGCGCGATGCCGTTCGATCCGGACCTCGTCTGGAGCCGCATGAGCAAGGCGCTGATCCTCGGCGCCGCGGGCGACGCACTCGGCGACGACTGGGCCGCCAAGCACAACGGCCTGAAGAAGACGGACCTGGTGACCGCGGCGACCGCGGCCTTCCGGCCCGATCCGGCGCGCGACGCCGAGGTCGACGCCGCGGCGACGCGCTGGCTGCCGCCCGGGTTCGCCCCGGAGCCGGTGACGGACCCCGAAACGTCCGTAGCGACCGCAGGCGACGGCGAATCCGCCGCAACCCCGGCCGACGCGGACGACCCGCTCGAAGGCACCAACGACCATCCGGACCCCAACGACGACGCCGAGGTCGCCGCGGCCGAAGACGCCGCGCCAAACACCGACGGCACCGCCACCGGCGCCGACGGCAACGGCGCAACCAACCCCGCGGGCGACGACGGCGCGCTCCCCGCGTTCCTCAACTCCTGAGGCCCTCCCCCCGCGCCAGAACGGCGCGGGAGATCTCGCGGCCCGGCAGCCACGGACGGCGCGCCGGGCCGCGCCTTTTCCTCCCTCCGGCGTTTCTTCCCGCCGCACGGCGGCGGAGGCGCCGAGACCCTGCGCCCGTTCCGCCGTCCCGCTAGGCGACCCGTTCCGGGCGCGCTCCGCGCGGCCTTGCGGGCCGCCGATCCCGGGCGCTCCCGGCGGCGCATCGCCACCGCCTGCTTGAAGGAGCTGCACATGACCCCGTCCGAGACCGCTTCCCTGTTCGACCTCGCCGCCGACGGATCCGTCGCCGATGCCCAGCCCGTTGCCCGCGCCGAACCGGGCCGCGCCGTGGCCGAAGCCGCCCGCGCCCTCGTTTCCGTGCTCGGGGCCGGACGCCGGCTCACCGCCCCGGTCGTGCTGGACGCCATGCGCGACGCCTGGCGCCGCCTCGACCCCGCCGGCCGCTCGTGGAACTCCAAGCTCTGCTACGACGCCGCGGAAGCCGCAACCGTGCTATTCCTGCGCCGGTGGGGCCGGGCCATGCGGGACGCGGCGGACTCGCCCGCGGCGTTCCTCGCCATGATCGAGCGCGTCGCGGCGCTCGAACCGACCCACTCGCACCGCAGCGAGCACCAGGTCGCCTTCGACCAGTTCTCGACGCCGCTGCCGATCGCCTGCGCCGCCTTCCTCGCTGCGGACGTGCGCCCCGGGGACACCGTGCTGGAGCCCTCCGCCGGCACCGGCGTCCTCGCGGCGCTGCCCGCGGCGGTCCTCCACGACCTTGCCACTCTGCACCTGAACGAGCTTTCGCCGGTGCGGCACGGCCTCCTCGCCAGCATCTTCCCCGAGGCGTCCGTCACGCGGCACAACGCCGAGCGCATCCGCGACCGGCTGCCGGACGTGCGCCCCGACGTCGTGCTCATGAACCCGCCGTTCGCGGCCCGTCCGACGATCGGCAAGCGCCAGCGCCACGTCGACCTCGCCCACCTCAAGTCCGCATACGCCGCGCTCGCACCCTGCGGCCGCCTGGTCGCAGTCACCGGGGCGAACTGCGTGCCGGACTCGACCGCCTGGCGCGAGGCCCTAGGCGGCGGCGCGTCCGCCCCGCGCATCCTGCTCGCGGTGCGCATCCCCGCCGCGCTGTACCGCCGCCGGGGCACCGGCGTCGAGACGCGCCTGGTCGTCCTGGAGCGCGCCCCGGCGGCGCCGGCCGACCGCTACCCGCCGCTCGACCCGTTCGCCATCGCCGAGGACGCCGCCGACCTGGTGCGCCGCGTCGCCGCGCTGACCGAGCGCCTGACCGCCGACCCCGAGCCGCGCGAACTCGAGATCGAAGCCGTCGAACGCGATGCCGATGCGGCCGACGGCTCCGCCACCTGGACGCCTTGGTCCCCCGCGTCGTTCCGCGTCCCGGGCGCGGTCGAGCACCCGACGCCGCTGGTGGAGTCCGCGGCGATGGCCGACATCGCACCGCCCGTGCCCGACTACCGCCCGATGCTGCCGCCCGCCCTGGTCGCCGACGGACTGCTGTCCGAGGCACAGCTCGAGAGCGTCGCGCTGGCCGGCGAGGCGCACTCGAAGCTTCTGCCCGCGCGCTGCCGCATCGACGCCGACTTTCTCCGCGCCTTTCCCGTCGACGACGACGGCAACGCAACGGACTCCGGCATCGAGACCGACAGGCCGCTCTCCGCCGCGGTGCGCCTGCGCCAGGGCTGGATGCTCGGCGACGGCACCGGCTGCGGCAAGGGTCGCCAGGCGGCCGCCGTGGTGCTCGACCGCTGGCTGCGGGGCGCGAGGCGCGCGCTCTGGGTGAGCCAGTCGGCGCGGCTGCTGGAGGACGCGCGGCGCGACTGGCGCGAGATCGGGCGCGACGAGCGCGACGTGTTCCCGCTCGCCGACTACCGGCCGGCGCAGCCGATTCCGCGCGCGAGCGGCATCCTGTTCACCACCTACGCGACGCTGCGCTCCCCGGCCCGCGGCGAGGCGCCCGCGCGGCTCGAGCAGATCGTCCGCTGGCTGGCCGGCGGCATCGACGAGGCCTCGCGGCACGCGTTCGACGGCGTCATCGTGTTCGACGAGGCGCACGCCATGGTCGCCGCCGCCGGGCCCGCCAGCAAGTCCCGCGGCGACGGCAAGCCCTCCCAGCAGGGCCTCGCCGGGCTGCGCCTGCAGCACGCGCTGCCGAACGCCCGCGTGCTGTACGCCTCGGCGACCGGGGCGACCACTGTGCACGGGCTCGCCTACGCGTCCCGCCTCGGGCTCTGGGGCGGCGACGCGACCGCGTTCAGCGACCGGGCCGACTTCGTCTCCGCCATGGAGCGCGGCGGGGTCGCGGCCATGGAGATCGTCGCCCGCGACCTGAAGGCGATGGGCCTCTACCAGGCGCGCGCGCTCGCCTACCACGGCGTCGAGATCGACATCCTGGAGCACGCGCTGACGGAGCCGCAGCGCGAGATCTGGGACGCCTACGCCGCCGCATTCCGGATCATCCACCAGCACATCCACGAGGCGCTCGAGGCCACCGGCGTCACGCAGAACGGCGACACGCTCTCGCCCGGCGCCAAGTCCGCCGCCATGTCCGCGTTCGAGCAGGCCAAGCAGCGCTTCTTCGGGCACCTGCTCGCCGCCATGAAGTGCCCGACTCTCATCAAGGCGATGGAGGCCGACCTCGACGCCGGCCGGGCGCCGGTGGTGCAGCTCGTCTCCACCGGCGAGGCCCTGCTGGACCGCCGTCTCGCGGAGCTGCCGCCGTCCGAGCACGCCGACCTCTCCATCGACCTGACGCCGCGCGAGTACGTCATGGAGTACCTCGCGCGCTCGTTCCCCACCACCCTGCACGAGGAGGCCGTGGACGACGAAGGCAACGTCGTCGCGGTGCCCGTGCACGACGAGGACGGCCGCCCCGTCGAGTCGCAGGAGGCGGTGGAGGCCCGCGACCTGCTCATCGCCCAGCTCGGGGCGCTGCCGGCCACGCCGTCCGCCATCGACATCCTCACGCACCGGTTCGGGCACGACGCCATCGCCGAGGTCACCGGGCGCACGCGCCGAATCCTCGCGCTGCCCGCCAGCGGCGGAGGAACCCGCCATGCCGTCGCCGCCCGCCCGCCGACCGCCAACCTGTCCGAGGCCGCCGCGTTCATGGACGGGACGAAGCGGATCCTGATCTTCTCCACCGCCGGCGGCACCGGGCGCAGCTACCACGCCGACACCGCGTGCGCGAACCAGGCGCGCCGCGTCCACTACCTCCTCGAGCCCGGCTGGCGCGCCGACGTCGCGATCCAGGGGCTCGGCCGCACCCACCGCACGCGCCAGGCGTCGGCGCCGCTGTTCCGGCCCGTCACCACCGACGTCAAGGGCGAGCGGCGCTTCATCGCCACCATCGCGCGGCGGCTCGATTCGCTCGGCGCCATCACCCGCGGCCAGCGCGACGGCCAGGCATCGATGGGCGAGTCGTCGCTGTTCCGCGCCGAGGACAACCTCGAGAGCCCGCACGCGCTCTCCGCGCTGCGGCTCATGTACCTCTCCATCCACCACGGCCACGTGCCGGGCTGGTCCGAGAAGCGCTTCAGCGAAGCCACCGGGCTCGTCCTGTCCGACTCCGAAGGAGGCCTCAGGGACTCCCTGCCGCCGATGCCGCGGTTCCTCAACCGGCTGCTGGCGCTGCCGATCGACGAGCAGAACGACCTGTTCGGCCACTTCCAGGCGCGCCTCGACGCCGTCATCCAGGCCGCGAAGGACGCCGGCACCTACAACCAGGGCGTCGAGGCCATCCGCGCCGACTCGCTCGTCGTCAACGCCCGCCACCCCGGCCCGGAAGGCACGGAGATCGTCGAGATCGCGCGCCGCGACGCGCTCCGGCCGTTCACCTCCGACGCGGCGCTGGCAGCCGTGCGGAGCGCCCTCGACCGCGGCGCCGACGCGCAGCTCCTCGTCAACGGTTCGTCCGGGCGTCCCGCCGCCGCGCTACCGGCCCCGTCCGCCGTCCGCGACGACGGTTCGCTGGAGCGCCGCATCCGCCTGCGCCGCCCGAACGACGCGTCCATCGTCACCGACTCCGAGTTCGCGGCCTCGCACTGGGGGACCGCCGGCGAGGACCGGTGGCGGACGCTGTGGGACGCCGAGGTCGCCGAGTTGCCGAAGCACCGCGAGCGCACGTTCCACCTCGCCACCGGCATGCTGCTGCGCGCCTGGCACCTGCTGCCGGACGACAACCTGCGCATCCGGCGGCTCGCCACCGACGCCGGCGAGCGGCTCATCGGCCGCGTGCTGGCGCCGGAGGAGGCGCTGCGCCTGCGCCGCATGGCCGACGCCTCCGCCGCCTTCGACCTGCCCGCCGACGACATCGTCCGCGCCGTGGTCGAGCGCCGCGCCCGGTTCGCCCTCGCCAACGGCTGGGAGCTCGTGCGGCGCCTCGTGCTCGGCCGCGCCCGCCTCGAGATCCGGGGACCGGGACCCGGCGACCTCGCCAACCTCAAGCGCCTCGGCTGCGAGACCGAGATCGTCACGTGGCAGACGGTCCTCTTCGCCGACGAGCCCCGCGTCCTGGAGCGCGTGCTGAAGCGCCACCCGCTCCGGCCGGACGACGCCTAGCCCGATGGAGACCGCCATGCACCCGCACATCCGCACGCCGCCCTACCGGCCCCCGGCGTTCGCGCCGTGCGCCGATCCGGACGCGCCGATCCAGCTGCCGGTGGACTTGAGCGCCGCGCGGCTCGCCGACGAACTGCACGCCCAGCTGACGCGCCTCGCTTCGGGCCGCGACCTGCGCGTGCTGCGCCGCCAGGCCCGCGACGCCTTCCGCCCCGTCATGCGCCACGCGCGGGCGCGGCGGCTGACGGGCCACACGCTCGCCCCGCTGGACATCTCCCGCGGGGAGCCGCGCCGGGTTGCCCCCGAGCGACAAAGCCGGCGGCGGACCGGCGTCCGCCGACACCCTGGCGCGGCGGCGCGCGCGGTCAAGGCCAAGCCCTGCGGGCGGCGCTGACGCGCCGGCCGTGACCGCTTCGCGGCGACCGCGCCCTTTGTGCGCGCGACCCGTCCGCCCTATCGGAGGAAGACCACCCCATGCAGCCACAACCCGACGACGCGCCGGTCTGCGGCGCCAGCTACCTCATCCCCGTCGACAACGTCCCGGCGCTCGTGCAGCACGCCAGCGGCCTCGTGCGGCGCGCCCGCAGGGCCGGCGTCGACTGCGCGCTCCACTACCGCATCGAGCCGCAGCCCCAGCTCCTGCGCGACGGCGACCTGCTCCAGTGGGTGACGATCCTCGTGCGCCCGCCCCGCGCCGCCGGCTGGTCGCTGGCCGCGCGCTACGACATCGACCCCCTCGGCATGGCCGCAACCATCCCGCACGCCGTCCCCGGCGTCGAGCTGCCGCACCGGTACTGGATCCTCGGCGAGCCGGTCTGCGAGCACTGCAACACCGTGCGCGACCGCCGCGCCGTGTTCCTGCTCGCGCACGCCGACGGGCGCCACCGGCTGGTCGGCCGCTCGTGCCTGACGGCGTTCCTCGACTGTCCCGATCCCGAGCGGATCGCGGCGCTGTTCGACGCCCTCGTCCCCGACGACATCGCGGCCCGGCACCTGCACCGCGACCCGGGCGCGCCGAACGCCGGTGGCGGCTACCTCGACGCCTTGGAGGAGCTCGCCTGGACCGCCGCCATCGTCGCCCGCTACGGCTGGCGCTCCGTCGCGAAGGCCGACGACGAGCACACCGCGACCGCGTCGCGGCTCGCGTTCCTCATGAACCGCCCGCACCCGAAGCTCGCCTCGCTGTGGCACGCCGAGCGCGCCGCCTGCGAGCCCGCCGAACAACACCGCGCCGCCGCGAGCCGCACGGTCGAACTGGTGCGCGCGGCCCCGGCCGACAGCGAGTACGTCGTCAAGCTCAAGGCCCTCGCGAACGCGACCGCCATCCACGTGTGCGACCGGGCGCTCTGGTGCAGCGCCATCACGCTCGACATCCGCCGACGCGCGAAGGAGCGCGAGCGGGAGGCCGCCGCGTCCGCGCCGCCGATCGAGCCCGGCCGCCAGGTCGTGGAAGGGCGCATCGTCAAGCTCGACATCAAGGACTACCGCAACTTCATCCGCGAGGTCATGACCGTCGAGGACGACCACGGGAGGAAGTTCTGGGGCACGCAGCCCCGCTTCCTCTACGAGGCGAAGGAGGGCGACGCGGTCGCGTTCCGCGCCGACGTCGAGCCGTCCCGCGACAACCCCGCGTTCGCGTTCTTCAAGCGCCCGACGCGCGTGCCGAAGGCCGCGTGACCCGGGTCCCATCCATCACATCAGGAGGCAACATCATGGAAACCACACTCACCCCGGTCACCGAGTCGTTCCACGACCTGCCCGAGGCCCGCGCGCTCTCCTGCGGCATCACCGCGCACCTCGTCGATCCCTCACACATCCGGCCCGGCAGGGCCTGGCGCGTCGGCCGCCACGACACCATCACCCGGGCGCGCCACACCGGCTGGTACGCAGACAGCTGCCGGTTCGAGATCCTCACCGGATACGTCTACGCGTTCGAGAACGCGTGCGACGACGACCTCGACGACGACCCGCCGACCACCTACTACGCCCTGGTCGAGTCCGACGACACCGACTGCCACTACCTCGACCCGGACGCCTACGACGATCCCGTCACGGCCGCGCACGCCGCCGACCGCATGGCGGAGCTGATCGCGGAACTCGAACGCGAGTGCGACGGGGTCCGGTGCGTCGCGCTGCGCGCGCGCTCCGAACTCGCCGAGGCCAACCGCATCCGGCGCGAGGCGTTCGGCATCCTGCGCCACGTCCGCGCCTGCCCCGCAGACGCCGAGACCCTAGGCCCCGCGTTCGCGCGCCTGTGGCGGCAGGGTCTGGCCAGGCGCCGGTGCGCGTTCGACCTCGTGGACGAGCACCGCCCGCCGCCGCGCACGCACCCGTTCGAACCCGAGCGGACCCCCACGCCCGACGAATGCCGCGCCGACGCCTGGCGCGAGGGCTGGGACTGCGGCGCGTCCGCCTGACCCGCAACCCGACGGAGAACCCGCAATGACGCAACTCTTCTTCGACATGGAACAGGTCGCCGGCCTCGCCCGGCACTCCCGCGCGGCGCCCGAGCGCCGCATGACCATGGGCCAGCGCGCCGAGATCTACGGCGAGGACCGCTGCGCCGTCGCCCAGCCCGGCGAGGAGCGGCTCGCGCCCCCGTGCCTGTGGCTCGTCAAGGACGAGGGCATCTACCTGATGTCCCCCGGCATCCATTCCGGCGCCGAAACGGAGCGCCGTTCCGCCCGGCCGCCCGTCGCCTACGCCAGCGGCTTCGATCCGACCCGCGACGACCGCATGGCGGTCTGGGACCGGGCCCGCGACGCGGTCGGCGGCGACGACTTCGCGGAGGCCGTGCCGCTCGAGTGGGTGGTCGCCGCGCTTTCCGCCCGGTCCCCCGAGTTCGTCCTGGAGTTCGGCCCCGACGCCATCGGCCTCCTGCTGCCGGCCCGACCGCCGACCCCCGGCGTCGCATAGGACGCAACCCGAATCCCGCCCCGAGAGCCTGCCGCGGCCGCCGGCGCCGTCAAGGCGGACCCTTCCGGGCGACGCGCGGCCGCTAACGCGTCCGGCGTCGGCCTTGACCGCGCCGGTTTGGCCGCGACCCGGCGAGGGCAACGGGCTTCGGCCCAACCACGGAGGAGATCCCATGAACCCGACCGCAACCGCCGTTTACCCGGCGCCCGAGCGCATCGACCGCTTCCGCGGCGAGCACGCGTTCCTGTCCAACTTCCACCGCCACCCGTTCCGCTGGGACGGCGACATCTGGACGACCGCCGAGGCGCCGTTCCAGGCGGCCAAGACCCGCGACGAACGCATGCGCGACCGCATTCGCACCGCCGCCTCTCCGGGCCAGGCCAAGCGCCTCGGCCGCCGCGCCGATCTGCGCCTCGACTGGGAGCAGGTCAAGGACGACGTCATGCACTCGGTCCTGCTGGCGAAGTTCGCCGTCCCGGGGCTGCGCGACGCCCTGCTCGCCACCGGCGACGCCGAACTCGTCGAGGGCAACACCTGGGGCGACACGTACTGGGGCGTCTGCGGCGGCCGCGGCAGGAACCAGCTCGGCCGGACGCTCATGCGCATCCGCGACGACATCCGCCGCCGCGCCGGAGCGGCCATGGACGCGCAGCACGCGGACTGGCTGCGCGAGCGCTGCGACCGGGAGATCTGCGGCAGGCGGAGCGGCTGGCGCCACGACGCCGGGGGCGCCCCGTCCTGCATCCCCCTCGAGATCCTGCGCTGGCTCGAACGCGCCGACGCGCAGCTTCCCGGCGCCACCGACCGCTGATCCGCCGAAGGAGAACGCCATGACCCGCATCCAGCTTCCCGCGCCGTGCCACCTGTGCGGCCAGACCTGCCTGTCGAGCCGCCGCGGCCGCGTCGCGCGCCGCCTGAACCGCGCCGACCTCGGCCGGCCCGCCGGGCGCCCCGGCGCGGACACGTGCCCGTGGCGGCAGTGCCCGCACAGACCCTCCGGCCTCGTCCCGGAGCCCGTGATCGAAGACCAGCGCTCCTTCGGCGTGGTCGCCTCCGCATGGCCGACCACGGACCGCCCGCCGGTCGTCCTGTCCCTGCACCCGGTCCGCAGCGCCGCCGAGACCGACCGCGACCTGCTCGCCGCCGCCTCGCCGAACCCGCGGCCCCGCGACGTTCCGCGCACGGACTACGACGTGGTCGAGTTCCCGCACGCCCTGATCGCCGCGCAGCTCGACGCGGCCCAGGAGGAGGGCTACGAGTACGGCTACGAGCACGCCATGGAGTCCGCCTGCGAGCGCCTGCGCGAGGACGGCCGGCTCCCCGCCGCCACCGCCGCGCTGCACAGCCTCGCCGACCGGCATCCGCGCCTGTTCGCGGACACCGTCCGCTACCTGTTCCGCGTCGACGCCGACGTCGCCGCGGCGGTGGTCGAGAGCGTGCGCCTCGGCTACGCGCTCGACGAACCGCTCGACGCCGCGCTGAACGCGCTCGCCGCGGACTCCGGGCGGAAGGAGACCGCGCCATGAAGCTGCACCGCATCGTCGGCCGCGCCGGCAAGTGCGGCCCGAGCGCCATGTCCGCGGTCACCGGCCTGCCCACCCACGACTGCGCGGCGCTGTTGCGGGAGGTCACCGGGCGCCCCCAGATACACGATATGTGTAGCTCCACATATCGTGGATTGTGGGGAGCGTAGTCTTATGTGGAGATCTTGGATAAAAGCTGTCTAGACCAACAGGTTGATCTCCGTTTGCTACACATAAAAGTCGATGATCGGTCTCCCGGCGGCCACCCCGGCCGCCTTTCGACAGGAGAACGATCTTGGGCTCACACCAAAAGGCAACACTGGACTACCTGCCGTTGGAGCGTCTCGTTGAGCGCGCGCTGCGGCATCTGGAACACATCGGATACAAAGAGCGATCGCTATCGCGGTACAAGGCGATCTGGGGCCGTCTCGTCAGCTTCGCCGAGGAATGCGGTTTCGGGGACGAGTTTTCGGAGGATCTTGCAGCGAGCTTCGTGGAGGCCTGCCGCTCCGACGACCGCGGGTGGCCCAGTTGGCAACGCCACGCCGCTTTCGCCGTCAAGGTCCTCGGCGATTTTCGCCGCGACGGGCGCATCGAACGGTCGATAACCGACAGGAGCACGCTCAGCATCCCGCCGGCGATGAAGAAGCCGCTGCGGGACTACGAACGCTACGGCATCGAGCGCCGCCACTTGCGGGCGTCGACCATGGACGAGCGGACCAGGGAGATCGCCAAGTTCCTGGACTTCCTAGGCTCCAGGAGCGTGCAGAAGCTGCGTGAGGTCCGGTCCGATGATCTGGCCGCTTACGTGATCCGTCTTGAGCGCTATAGCCCCAAGACCGTCGTGCGCATCCTGTCCGGCTTGCGGCAGTTCTTTAAGTTCCTGGCCATGCGCGGCACTGTGCGGCAGGACCTCGCCGAGGCGCTGCCGAAGGTTCGCGTCCCGCGTGACAGCGCCATTCCGTCTGTTTGGGACTCAGAACTCGTCGTCAAGTTGCTCGAGGCCGTCGATCGCAGTTCGCCGGTGGGCAAACGCGACTACGCGATACTGTTGCTGGCCTCGCGGCTGGGCCTGCGATCGGGCGACATCCGGGCGTTGAGACTCGACGATCTCGATTGGGGAACGTCGACCATCACGGTCACACAATCGAAGACGGGGGCGGCGCTGAGTCTTCCGATCTCGGAAGAGGTCGGCGAGGCGCTGATTGACTACCTACGTTTTGGCCGCCCGGAGACGGAGCATCATCGGGAAGTGTTCCTGAGGCTCAAGCGACCGCTCGAGCCATTCTCGGAGGACGGCCAGCTGTATCACGTCGTCAACCGGTGGCGGACGCTGGCGGGCATCCAGTTCCACAGCCGACAGCGCGGCGGGCTCCAGTCGCTGCGCCACACCCTGGCAACGCAGCTCCTGCGCGAGCAGACGCCGATTCACGTCATCTCCGGGATCCTCGGACATGCGGACAAGGAGTCGACCCTGATCTACGCCAAGCCCGACACCGAGATGCTGCGAACCGCGGCGCTGGATACCGAGGAGGTGCCCGATGTCGAGTAACAAGCCCAAGGCCACCTTCAAGAGTTCGTTGGCACCGCTCATGGAGCGGTTTGTGCAGGAGAAGCGCGCTGTCGGGTACCGGTACAAGATCGGCGCTGGCGACCTGATGCGCTTCGATCGGTTCCTGGCCCAGCATCCAACGGACGGTGCGGGGCTGACCCGTTCCGCCGTCGTCGAGTGGCTTGCCAAGCGGCCGATCGAGACGCCGTCCACGCAAAGGCATCGGTTCGCCGTGGTCCGCGATTTCGCCGAGTTCATGTGCCGTATGGGGCATCCGGCCTTCGTGCCGGGCAGATCCCTTACGGCCAACGGCCCCTCCAGTTTCGCCCCGCGCATCTTCACGCACCACGAAGTCCGGGGCCTGTTGCAGGAGGTTGATGGGTTGACGCCGGCGGCGAACTCCCCACTCAGGCATCTGATCATGCCAGAGATCTTCCGCCTGCTTTGCGGTTGCGGGTTCAGGGTCGGCGAAGTGCTGAAGCTGCGGAACGACGACGTGGATCTGAACAGCGGCGTTATCACCGTCCGCGAGGGCAAGTTCGGCAAGGACCGCCTAGTGCCTCCCGCGCTGCCGCTCGTCGAGCGTCTACGTTCGTACGACGCGGCCGCCACTGCGGTAGTTGGCGGAAGACATGGCGGTGCGGTCTTCTTCCCATCCGAAGCAGGGGGTCGATACCACAGCAACTCGGTCTATGAGGTGTTTCGACAACTGCTGGCGCGCTGCGGGATCCCCCACGGGGGAAGGGGCAAAGGCCCACGCGTCCACGACCTTCGGCACACGTTCGCCGTGCACACCATGCTGCGCTGGTACCGCGAGGGCGCGGACTTCGAGGCCAAGCTGCCCGTGCTGGCAACTTACATGGGCCATCAGTCGATTCGGGGCACCGCGCGCTACCTGCATCTCACGGCGGAACTGTTCCCCGAAGTCGCCGCGCGCGTCAACGCCGCCTTCGGCGACGTCATTCCACGGAGCGTGCCGTGATGAAGCCGACCGATCTCTCCGTGCATTTGACAGCCTTCCTCTCTCACCACCTCGCCGCGCAGCGCAACCTGAGTCCGAACACGATCCGAGCCTATCGCGACACGTTCACGCTACTGCTCCGGTACTGCCGCGACGAGCGAGGCATGCGCCTGGAGCGCCTGCGCCTCAGCCAGATCGATGTCCCGCTGGTCGAAGCGTTCCTCGATCACCTGGAGCGGGACAGGCAATGCTCGATCCGTACGCGCAACTACCGGCTTGCAGCGCTGCACGCGTTCTTCCGGTACGTGCAGTCGGAGGTGCCGGACCACCTGCTGCAGTGTCAGCGCATCCTGGCGGTGCCGCGGCGCCGTCATCCGCATGCGAACGTGGGCTACCTCGCGAAGGAAGACCTCGCCAGGATCCTCGCGCAGCCCGATGTGCGCACACGCGCCGGTCGCAGGGACGCCGTTCTGCTCAGCACGCTCTACGACACCGGTGCGCGGGTACAGGAGTTGATCGACACGAGCGTCGGAGACGTTCGGTTGGAGTCGCCCGCCCAGGTCCGGCTGTTCGGCAAGGGCCGGAAGATGCGCGCTGTGCCGCTGATGGACGCGACGGCGGCGTTGCTACGCGACCATCTGCACGAACATGGTCTGGACCGGCCCGAGTGTTTCGAGCAGCCGCTGTTTCATAACCGGCAAGGCGCGCGGCTGTCCCGCTGGGGCGTCCGGTACATCTTGGACAAGCACGTGCAGGCAGTGCGCAAGGCTGATCCGGCCTTCACCCAGCCGGTCACTCCGCACACGCTGCGCCATACGAAGGGGATGCACCTCCTGCAGAGCGGCGTCTCGCTCGAGATCATCAGGGACTTCCTCGGGCACGCGCAGGTCGTGACCACGCAGATATATGCGCGGGCGAACCTCGAGATGAAGCGCGAGGCGTTGGCGGCCGTGACGGAGGACTCTAACTTTCCGGACATCCCGTCCTGGCAGAAGAACGCCACGCTGCTGGAGTGGCTTCGCAACCTGTGACACTTCTCGAACCTCAGGTTGCCCCGAACAGTCGGGATCCCCCAACCACCCAGATGTTATGTGTAGCTCTGCAACGCCACGCCCTTTGCTGTCGGCCAGTTGAGAGGGCCTACTCCACATAACCACTGACTCCCCACAATCCACGGGGTGCACGGGTACGAACTCATGGCGGCCCTGGCGCTCGCCGGGTGGCGCTGCGAGCGCACGCTACACCGCGGCGCCGCGCGCCCGACGCTGGCCGGCTGGCTGCGCGATCACGACACCTTCGCCGAATCGTTCGTCCTGGTCGTGCGGCACCACTTCGTCGCCATCGGGAACGGCGAGATCGCGGACAGCGGCTGGATGTTCAGCAGACGCCCGCAGCCGGTCGCGACAGTGCCGCACCGCCGCGTGCGCGTGCGCCAGACCATCGCGTGCCGCCCCGATGCCGCGCCCTGACGCGATCCGCACGGCAAGGGGCGGGCGCCTTCCCCCGAGCCTGGTCCGCGCCCACCGCCCGTCAAGGCAGGCCCTGCGGGTGCCGCCGGCCGACAAGCCGGTTTTCCATCCGCAGGATCGTCCCCCATCGGCGGCAGCCTTGACCGGCGGCTTGCCGGCGCGGACCCCGAATCCGGGAAATCGCCACCCCATCAGGAGGATTCCGTGAACGACACACCCGCCACCGAACGACGGACCGCCGCGGAGCACGCCAACCGCACACTGAAGACCCTGTGCCGCCACCTGGCCACCGGAGAGCTTCGCCTCGACGACTTCGACCCCGAGCTCGTCGCTCAACTGTTGGAACTGCTCAACCCCGCAGAGCCCCGGCCCGGATCGTTCGCCTACGCCGGCGTCGGGTCGCGCCGCACGCCGCCGGACGTTCTCCAGGCCATGAGCGACATCGCCCAGACCCTCGGCGACGCCGGCACGGCCCTCTCCACCGGCGGCGCGGACGGCGCGGACAAGGCGTTCGAGACCGGAGCGCTGCGCACGGACGCGCCGATCACCGTCCACACGCCCTGGCCCGGCTACAACGGCTACCGCCCGGGCCGCCAGCCAGAGACGGAGATCGACGTGCTGCATCCGAACGCCGCCGCGACCGTCCAGGGCCGCAGCTACGCCGACCTCGCACAAGAGCACCACCCATACTGGAACCGCTGCGGCCGCGGCGCCCGCGCGCTGTTCGTGCGCAACGTCTCGATCCTCGCCGGGGCGCTCGACGACCACCGCGAAACCCTGCCCGTGCGCGCGGTGATCGCCTACACGCCGAACGGCCTGCCGGTCGGGCGCGAGGCGGGCGGCACGGGCCACACGCTCCGAACGGCCGCGTCGCTCGACATCCCGTGCGTCAACCTCTCCCGGCGCACGCCGCCCGAACGCAACGCCGCCGCGCTGGCCGCCGTGCCCGCCATCGTCCGCGACGCGATCCTCGGGCGCCTGCCCGGCCTGCCGCGGTAGACCGCCGTGCGCGACTCCCCCTACTGGCTCGACGAGCGCGCCGCGCGGGCGGCCGGGGCCGTGGTCCGGGGCGCGGAACTGCGCCTGCCGTGTCCCGTCCACGACAGCTCGCCGGAGACGCTCGCCATCCGCCAGGGCGACCGGGCGCCCGTGTGGCACTGCCACGCCGGCTGCGACCCCGTCGCCGTGCGCGATGGACTGCTCGCCGCCGGCATCCTCGTCCGGCACCGTCCGCGGGGCGCCCTCATCCATCCGGTTCCGGGCGACCGGCGTGCGCCGCCGCGCTGGCTCGCAGGCGCGTGGGCTTCCGCCTCGCCGTTGGCCGACACGCCCGCCGACGACTACCTGCGCTCGCGCGGCCTGCTCCCGCCGTGGCCGGCCGAACTGCGCTGGGACCGGCGCCGCCGCCGCATGCTCGCCCGCGTCACGCTCGGAGGCGACCTGCGCGGCCTGCACGCCACGTCGCTCCCCGGCCGGGCGCGGCGCACGTACGGGCCGCTGCGCGGCGCGTCGGTCCGCCTCGCCGCCATGGACGCCGGCGTCCTCGCCGTGGCCGAGGGGATCGAGACGGCGCTCGCGTACGCAGCCCTCACCGGCACCCCGACCTGGGCGGCGCTCTCCAGCGCCGGCCTGCAACGCGTCGAACTCCCGGACGGCCTGGCATGGCTCGCCGTCGCCGCCGACTTCGACGGGCCCGGACTGCTCGCCGCCGAGCAACTCGAGCGCCGCGCCCGCGACGCCGGCATCGACGTGCACATCGACCTACCGTCACGGCACCGCACCGACTGGGCCGACGTGCTCGCCGCATCCCGCCGCCTTTGACGCGACTGTAGCGCACAACTACACTTCGACCGTGAAGGAGATCGCCTACAGCCGCGCCGCCGTGAGAACGCTCGCCCGCATGCCGCAGAACCTCGCCGGCCGCATCCGCGCCAGGATCCGCGCCTACGCCGACGATCCGGCGTCCCAGGCCCGCAACGTGCGCCGCCTGCGCGGTTCCGAGGGCTTCCTCCGGCTGCGGGTGGGAGACTGGCGCATCGTCATGCGCGACGCCGATACGTTGGAGGTTCTCCACATCGCCACCCGCGGCCACGCCTACCGGGACTGAGACCATGAGCGAAACCGTCACCATCCCCCGCGCCGAGTACGACCGCCTGCGCGCCGCCGAGGAGGACTTCGAAGACCTCCGCGCCGCGCTCGCCGTCCGAGCCGGCATCGACTCCGGGACCGAGGAGCTGGTCCCCGCCGCCGTCGCCGACCGCCTGATCGACGGCGAGAGCCCTCTGAAGGTATGGCGCGAACACCGCGCGCTGTCCCAGTCGGCCCTGGCGCGCGCATCAGGCGTCAACCGCGTCCAGATCGCGGACATCGAGGCCGAGCGCGCCACCGGCTCTCCCCGGACCCTGCGCGCCCTCGCCGATGCCCTGCGCGTGACCGTCGACGACCTTCTGCCCGCCTGACGGCGCCGAATCCGGCGACGCCCCCCGCGGAACCCACATCCGCCGCTCGGGGCGGGCGTTCCGCAGCCACCCTGACGGCCCGCCCGGCGTCGCGCAAGGCAACCGGCCTTGCGGCCGGCGCCTGACGGCGGCCCTGCGCGCCGACCGCGCCGCGCCGTCGCCCGGGTGGCGAACACCGCCATCTTCGGGAGGAGAACACCCCATGTCCTGCATCCGCCGCGCCCTGCGCATCGACCCGGACACCGTCCGCACCGTCGTCGACCATCTCGACCGCCACGTCGCGCCGCACCTCGCGCCGGACGTCTCCAGCTACGCCAGGGGCCGGCAGCGCGCCTGGCTCCAGATCGAGGCGCCCCTCGGCCCCACGCAGCCCTGGCGTCCCGGACTCGCCTCGCACCGGCTCTGGCCCTGGCTCGCCGCCGTCTGGCGGCGCATCGACCCGGACACGGATCCGGATGTCGGCCTCGCAGTGAGGGGCGACAAGGGCATCGCCTGGCACCGCGACGCGTCCTACGCGCAGGCCCGCGCCGTCCTCGTCAACCTCGGCCCCTGCACCTTCGAGCTCGACCGGGCCCGCGACTCCGCCAACGGCCGGCCCCTCGATCCCCTCTCGCTGGACCTCTCCGCCGGCGAGGTCCTGGACTTCGACTGCAAGCACCAGCACCGCGTGCTCCGGGCCGACCCCTCGCGCTGGAGCGTGGTTCTCTGGCGCCTGAAGCGGCATCCCCGGCGGCCGGTTGCCCCGACCCGGATTCCCTGAACGCCGCCGCTTCCGCCATCGACGGTTCCACCCGGCGGGCCGCGCGCCGCTCCCGGCGCCGACTTCCATCCAGCCTAGTCCGCGCCCGCGGACCGTCAAGGCGATCCCGCAGGGTGCCGCCGCGCACCGGCGCGCGCCGAAATCCGAACCCGGCTCCCTCCGGCGGCAGCCTTGACCGGCCGCTCCGCGCGCGGACCCGTCCCGTCGGAAATCGACAGCCGGAGACCGACCATGTCCAGAGCCGCCCGCAGACAACCGGACCGCCGCGCGCGCAGCGACGCGCACGCCCTGTTCCACCTCCAGGCCGGAGGCGCGAAGATCCTCAACCTGCGGCACATTCCCGGCGACACCGGCCCGGAAGCCCTCCTGGAACGCGGCATCGTCCGCGTCGACCGCGCCACCCCCTGGGGCAACCGCTTCCCGATCTCCCGGCGCTACGGCAACCGCGACGACGTCATCGAGCGCTACCGCCGCGACCTGTGGCGCCGCATCCGCTCGGGCGACCTGCCCCTCGAGAAGCTCGCCGCCATCGCCCACAAGCCGCTGGCTTGCCACTGCGCCCCTTTGAGGTGCCACGCGGAGGTCCTGGCGCGCGCCGCGGCATGGGCCGCGGAACGGCTCGAAAAAAGTTCCGAGACCCCCTGAAACCGCGTCGCGCGCCACGCGTTTTCCTGGTCCTATCCGCTTAGCACATGCTTCACACGCGGCGCTTGACCGGGCCTTCCGGGGGGTGTCTGATCGATCCCGCTTACGCGTCGGCATCGCCGACATGGCCGCGGAAAGCCGCGGCATAGTGAGTACGTCAGACCGACCCGGAGGGGCAGACCGCCCCGAAGGGGAGGTCGGCAACGACGGGTCTTTTCGTCAACCTGCTTGAGGAGAAAGACCATGGCAGCTCGAAGGACACAGAAGTCCGAACAGGCTCCGGCCATGCCGAAGTACCTGGGCGTTTTCGTCACCGAGAACTACCAGGGCAACGACGGCGAGGAGAAGACCAGCTACACCCGCGTTGGCGCGGCGTTCCCCCATCGGAAGGGATGCGGCTTCAACATCGAAATCACCGAAGGTATCTCGGTGAGCGGGCAGCTCGTCGCGCTCCCCCCGCGTCCGCGCGAGGAGAGCCAGGCCAGCTGAGCCCAGCGCGTCGAAGCCATGACGGCCGGAAGGGGGCAGCAATGCCCCCTTTCCTTTTCCGCCGCGCGAGCGGCATGACACAACCGGGCCGCAAGGCCCGCTCACCCGTCGGGGCGGCGCCCGGCGGGGCCGCTCCGACGGTCCGAAGGAGGTTTCCCATGGAAACGCTGTTTGGACTGGAAGTCGTCGAAGACGACGGTCTCCACGGCCGCGCGGTCGCGGAGGGCATGGGGCTGGAGGACGAGGGCGACCTGTTCCGCTGGCTGGCGGAACAGGCGCGCGAGACCGGCTGCTGGCCGCGTTGCCGCTGCGCAACCCGCGGCCTGTGCTGCGTCGACCACCGCGTGGTCCGATCGTCGGCGGGCGCACTCGCCCTGCAAGAGATCGACCACCGCACCGGCGCGCCGCGGGACCCCGAGCGCCGCCGCCTCGAACGCGAGGCGCGCGCCTGGGGCCACCGGCACAGCTGGGCGCAAGCCTGGCTGTGAGAACCGTTCTCCGCGCCGCATCCGCGCCGGCCCTTCGGGGCCGGCGCAACTACATCCTCCAGCCGTCCACGTCCGCGCGGGTGTCCGCGTCCGAATACACCACCGCGTCCCCGTCCAGCCCCGTGCGCGGGCACGCGTAGACCCGGTTGTGCCACCGCCGCGCGTCGCCGACCGCCTCGGCCGAGCACCACGCGAACACCGACCGCAGCGTCCGGTCGATCCGCGCCGCCAGCCGGTCGGTGCCGGGCGGCACGATCAGGTTCATGTAGAGCGTTCCGTCCTTCGCCAGCCGGGAGCGCGCCAGTGCGAAGAACTCCCGCGTCGCAAGGTGCGCCGGCACCGCGGTCCGGTCCGCGTACGCGTCCAGCACGATGGCGTCGAACGCCTCCTCGTTGCGCAGCAGGTAGGCCCTGCCGTCCACCGCGACGTACGTGCCGCTCCGGCGGGGCGCGCCGAGGAACGCGTCGGCGACCTCACCGAGCCGGGCGTCCACGTCCACGTAGACGATTTCGGCACCGTCCCGCGGACGGCCGCGCCCGAACGTGAAGCCGCCGGCACCGACCACCAGCACCCGGGCGGGCCGGCCTTCCGGGAGATTCCCGTACACCCCGTCCTCGATCCGCTCGATGTACGCATGCCCGATCCCGGCGCCGTCCTCGCGGCTGGCGTTCTGGCCGTTCACGCGCAGGATCCGGACGCCGTCCGCGTCCGCCTCGACCGCGTAGTCGGCATGGGCCGTCGCCAGCACGTGCGCGTTCCGCTCCGCCGCGACGTTCGCTCCCGCCATCGCGGCCGCCGCGACGGCCGGCGCCCAGAGCCGCCGGTCGAGCCGGCCCCACGCCCCGAGCGCCGCGAGCAGCAGCAGGGCCGACACCAGCGCCAGCGCCGCCGCCACGCCGAGATGCTGCATGACCACGAGCGCCGTCAGCAGGCCGCCGGCCACGTTGCCGAGCGTGCTCGCCGAGAACGCCCCGCCGGCCTTCCCGGACGCGCTCGCCCGGGCGCCGCTGCCGACCAGCAGCACCACGGTCTCCGCCAGCAGGTAGGCCGCGGGACCGACGGCGACGACCGCGTACAGGGCGACCTGCCCGAGGGGAGGCATCCAGCAGGTGGCGTCGAACGCCAGCGCCACCCCGAGCCGGGACAGCCAGAACGCCGACCACGCGGCGGCCGCGGCCAGGTTCCACCCCAGCTTCTCCCGGACCTCGCCCGGGAACCGCCCGCCGGCGCGGTAGCCGAGCGCCAGCGCCGCCAGGAACGCGGTCACGACGATGCCGGTCACCCCCACCGACTGGCCCGCCACCGGCACCAGCACCCGCAGCGCGATCATCTCGATCGCCAGCGAGCAGTACCCCTCGACCAGCAGCAGGGCGGTCGCGGCCCGCGGCCCGATCCGCCGTTCAGCCGCTCCCATCGTCGCGCACCTTCGCGGCGTACCAGACCGCCTGCACGGCGTCGTGGACGCGCCGGAGCTCGGCCTTCATGGCGAACCAGTCGCGGCCCGCCTCGGCCGCCTCGAAGGCCCTCGCGAGCCCGTCGAGCGCCATCCGCCGCGGCCCGTCCAGCCGCTCGCACCGTCCCTCGGGTCCACCCAACGTGCCTCGCTCCGCCGGCGCCGTCATCGTTCCTATCGCGGCCGCCGACGCGCGCCGCCGCACGCCCAGGCGGCCATCCGCTCCGCATAGCCGTCCGCGCGTTCGCCCTTGCGGGCGCGCACCTCGGGACACGCCGCGAGCGCCGCCGCCACGTTCGCCTCGTCGAACCCCGCGAGCGCCATGCGCCGCGCCGCCGCCGCGAACGCGCGCCCCCAGTCCGTCGCGGCGCCGTGCCGCCCGGCGGTCCTGGCGATCTCCTCCGCCGCGTACGCCCCGCCGTCCTCCGGGCGCCCGTTGTCGCGCACCTTGCCCTTCGCGCGGGCCGCCCCGCGCTCCGCCTCCCGTTCCGCCAGGCGTTCCGCCGCGGCGGCCACCAGTTCGTCCGCCTTCGGCGTCACGCGCCCGCGCGCCTCGACCAGGACCACGAGGGGATAGCGCCCGTCCGGACCCCTGAGTTCGGCGGAGCGGTTCCGGAAGCCCGCGGCCCGGCCGGGACGCCCGCCGGCGGCGGGATCGGCGCCGTACCGGGCGGCGAGGACCTGCGCGGTCGAGGCGGCGAGCTGGGGCCCGACCTCCCGGCCCAGGCGGAACCACGCCTGGAACGCGCCCGGCGCGGCCTCGACGACGGCGGCCGGAGCCAGTCCGTCGACCCGGATCGAGCCCAGGTCGTCGGCGCTCAGGCCGTCGAGGAGCACGCACGCGGTGGTGGCGGGGCGGACGTGGACGTGCCCGCCGCGGCCGTTCCTGTGTTTGAGCCAGCCGGCGGCGCGCAGCGCCTGCTTCGCCCGCCAGACGCGCCGCACGGTGCCACTCCCGAACACCGCGAACTCGTACCGCCTCGCGGGCAGGGCGCGGATCTGCCGGGCAAGTTCCCGCGCCGCGGGGTCTGGGCGACCGGCGCGGGAACTCACCTGACGCCACCGAACGAGGTATCGAACATATGAACTCCGAACAACATCGCGACCGATCCGCGCCCCACTCCGGGCCGGGCCTTGGCCGGAGGCTGCTGGCGGCCGTTCTCGAGGGCGCCGACGAGGCGCTGCGGGAGTCGCGCCGCGAGGAGCGCGAGCGCGCGGCAGAGGACGAGCAGTGCCGCCTGCGGCCCGGGCACAGCCGCCTGACGCGCGGCTACCGCGAGATCTGACCCGCCGCAGCGCGCACTCATCGACCGCGCCCCTTCGACGCGGCGGCCTTCGCCGCCGACACCGCCGTGTCGCCCCCGGACTGCGCTGCGCCCGCCGAGCTGTCGGCGAGCTTCGCGATGCCGCCCATCGCCGACTCGGCCTTGACGCCGACCCAGCCGATCGCGGCCAACCACACCATCGGGAAGACGATGTAGAGGAAGCGCTGCACCCAGAGGCTCACGAGCCCCTGGATCGGGTTCGCCTTGGGCGCGCCCGCCGGGCCGGTGAGCGCCTCGTAGAGGTGGTTGTCGACCCAGAACGCCATGCCCCACAGCACGTGGAAGAACTGCAGGCCGAAGAACACCAGCGTCAGGGTGACCAGCACCGCCGGGTCGTAGCGGGAGAACACCATCAGCACCGGCAGCACCGCCACGAACACCATCAGCAGCAGCGCCAGGAAGATCGGCATGCCCTCCCGGATCGCCACCCCGGCGGCGATGTTGCCCGGACCCTGCAGCAGCATCCCCAGCCCCGCCGCGCCCATCGACAGCACGTCGTCGATCACGTCGGCCGTGGCGTGGATCACGCCGCCGACGGAGCCATGGGGCGAGGCGGCGCCCATCCGGTAGTTCTCCGCGACGCCCGGCTCGTAGCTCACGGACGACACGCCGATGCGCTCCCCCGAGCGGTGCGCCAGGTAGCGCCTGAGCAGCAGGTCCTCGAGCTCGGCAACCGACATCCCCGGGTTCTCCTCCCGCAGGATCGCGTCCGGGTCGTAGACCAACTCGTCGCGCGTCAGCGGGTCGATCTCCGCCAGCAGCCGCGCCCGCAGGCCGTTGGCGCCATCGCGCCACCACTCGCGGCAGGTCGGGTGAGAGCCGTCGAGGCCCGCGTCGCGCGCCGGATTCGGCGGGAACGCCGGACGCTCGCGGCGCGAGTAGAGCAGGTTGTAGTAGCCGTGCGTGTCGAGGAAGAACGCCGACCCGAGGTAGTCCATCTGGCGGCGCGCCGCCAGGCTCCCGCCGCTCGGGCCGCCGTTGTACATGCGCCCGACCGCCGGACGGTGGCAGTCGACGGTGAAGTCCGCGAGTTCGCGCAGGAGCAGCGGGTCCTCGACCGTGTCGTTGCCGAGCGTCATGGTCAGCCGCACCACGTCGCCCGTGCAGGGGATCGTGGCGGTACCCGCCGCCACCACGGCCTTCGACACGACGTGCACAAACCCCCACCAGATCGGGATGCGACCGACCTCGCCGGAGAGGGTGGCCAGCGGCGCGTCGTAGGCCGTGCCCGTGGCGAGGCCGTTCACCTCCGCGGGCTCGGCGCCGCTGCCGATGCGCCGCTCCACCGCGCAATCCAGTGTCGGGCGCACGTAGCTCATCTCGCCGAGGCGCACTTCCGTGAACGGCACCGCTGCGAGGAACATCACGACGATCGCGACGACGATGTCGGTCTCGCTCTTCTTCAGCGACTGGATGGCCGCCGAGCCCTCATCGTCGCCGGCGCGGCGCGACTCCAGCATGTTCTTCAAGAGGATCACGAGAAACGGCACGTAGACGATGCCGGTGTCGTTCAGCACCTCCCACAGCCGGTCGTAGACGATCCATCCGAACAGCACGGTGACGAACTCGAAGTAGCTGGACACGCCCATCTACGCTGCCTCCTTCGGATCGGAATAGCGGCGGACCGCGGAACCGCGCGAACGGGAGGTGCCCGCGCGCGCGGCCCGCCGCCGGGGAAACGCGCTCATGGGAGGAGCCGCCACAGCGCGCCGAACACGTTGCGGACCAGCACCAGCTCGACGGCCACGAGCGCCCCGCACCAGAAGTGCCGGCGGTTCCGCAGGTGCGCCGCCGCGTCCTCCGCCAAGCCCGGCACGGCGCCCACCAGCCCGTCCCACCAGATCCACGCCGAAACGATCCCGGCGACGCGCAGCGCGCCCAGCCAGGGCCGCCACGGCTCGAGCGCCGCATCCGCGCCGACGATCCACCCGGGCGGCACGGCAACCGCCGCGACGACCGCCATGGCCGCGGCCGCGACGGGCACGAGCCATCTCCGCGCGCTCATTCCGGGGCCCCCTCGCGCAGACCCCCGCCGGGCGACGCCTCCCACACGGGAATGCGCTTTCGTATGCCGGCGCGCTGCAGCACCGCCACCGAGCTGTTGCCGGCGACGAGCGCCTTGACGCGCAGCTCCACCTCCATCTGGCGGATCTCGCGGTCGAGCTCGGCGAGCGCGCGCTCGGACTGCTTGAGCGCCGCCTCGTTGTTGGCGACGTTCGGCTCGCGCATGCCGGCGAGCAGCGCCCGGCGCGCCATCGCCGCCTGCTCCATGACCCGCCCGACGGCCAGCTCCCCGGCCAGCCGGTCGGCCACCGCCGCCGGCCGCGGCTCCTCGCGGATCGCCTCGATCACGCGCCGCGTGACGCGGAAGCCGCCGCCCCCGGTGAGCCCGTCCAGCACCGGCTGGCTCGGCACCGCCTCGGTCTGCGCCAGCGGCCGCAGCACGTTCGCCAGCGCACTCTTCTCGCGGCGGTACACGGACGGCAGGCCAAGCCCGGCCTGCGCCGCCACCTTGCGGCAGCCGTCGCAGGTGCGCACCTCGATCTCGCCCACCACGCGGCGCATCCACGCCGCCATCGCGTCCGGGTCGTCCCAGACCTTGCAGATGTCCGAGTCGCCGCAGGCCGTCGGCCCCACCGCGGACGCGTCGTCGACCGCACGCCCGAGCAGCAGGTTGTAGCCGGCCTTCGACACGTCCCCGACCGCCTCGATGGGCTCCTGTCCCGCGCCCCCGGCGGCTGTCCCTCCGATCCAGGGCACGCCGCCGTCGGCAGCGGCCGCGCCGTCCGCCTCGCCGACCACCTCGACCACGTCGCGCCCGCCGACGTTCGCCTGGCGGCGCCAGTAATCGCCGCGCGCGATCCCGGACCAGCCCTCGTGGGCGAGGGTGTCGCCCATGTCGTCGGCGATCTCGTCGCAGCGCAACTTCGCCACCCGGAACTCCTGCCCGGCCTCCAGCACGCCGTTCTGCAGGAGGTCGTAGAGGCCGGGGTTCAGGCGCTGGATCGCGAGCGCGGGCAGGGACGCCACCACGCCCTGCGCGGTCTGGATCACGTTGCCCATCACGTCCTGGAACGCGCCGGACACGCCGTTCAGCTGCTGGCGGATGGAATGCGCGACGTCGAAGTTGCCGCACACGAGGTCCGAGTTCCACTCGGCGCCGATGCCCAGGCGCAGGGTCGAAGCACGCGCCGACGGCCCGAGGCTGATGGGCTCCGCGCCGCCGAGGCGGTACAGGAACTCGTCGTCGGCATGCGCCGCCGGAGCGCCCGCCGAGATCGCGGCCGCCGTCGCCGCCGCCAGGAGGCGGCGGCCCATTGTCCTTGCCGTCATGGTCAGTCTCCCCAGTCCGCTATGAGCCATTGCCCGCGGCGCTTGCAGCACCGGTACGGGCGCCAGAGGTTCCAGGCGTAGGCGCCGCTCGCGGACACGTTCGGCCCGAGCGGGTCCACCGTCCCCACGAGCGGCGACGCCGACCCGGCGAACACCGAGCACGACCCCGTGCGCGGCGCGAGCATCTGCCATCGGTGCGTGCCGGCGTCGCCCTCGACCACGGCCCCGGGCGGCCATTGGCCGCCGCCCGAACTGCCGAGCAGCGGCCGGTAGACGTGCGGCTGGCTGCGGCGCGTGACGATGTCCGCCACGCGTTGCGCCGCCACGGCCCCGGCCTTGTAGTCGTGCCCCTGCTGCACGAACCCCGAGCGCGGATAGAGCGCGCCCCAGAGCGAACCGAGCGCGCCCGGCTCGCGCACCGCGCGCAGCGCGTGGCGCAGGGTCAGCGGCGCCTGCAGGTCCGGCGACCGCCACATCGGGTCCGCGCCGCTCGCGTAGTACGGGACGAGCGGCGTCGCGGCCGGATCGCACACCGTCGTGCCGAGGTTCAGGTTCCGGATCCAGGCGATGCCCGGCGAGCCGATCGCCTGGGCCAGCTTGAAGCGCAGCCCCGTCGCCGCGCGCGTGCCCGCGCCCCGGGCGTAGGTGCCGCCGTCCGCGGTCCCGTCGAGCGCGCGCATCTCCGTCCAGGGGCTCAGACCCCGCGCCGGGTACGCGGTCACCACCGCGTCGGGCACGTAGTGGCGGTACTTCACGCTCGTCGTCGTCGAGCACGACGGCGGGATTCCGGAGCAGCGCAGCCACAGGCAGGCGCCGACCGGCCGGTAGTCGAGGCAGTCGACGTCCGCCGACGCGGCGAGGATGTCCGCCGAAGTCACCGTCTCGCCGGCGTTGGCGAGACCGACGAGCGTCAGCCACGCCGCCGCCAGCGTTGTCCCCACGCTGCCGGCGTAAGAGAGCGGGCCGGGGGCGTTCCGGCGTCGGGGAGAGGGGAGGAACGCGTCTTCCCCGGCCCGCTGCGAACGAACCGATGTCCAAACGCCGCGCGTCACCCGGCGATACCCCGCGCCGCGTCGATCTCGGCGGCGATCCGCGCCGCCGCCTCGACCTCGGTGCAGCCGTGCTCCGCCATGAGCTCCGCGCGGCGCGCCTTCTCGTGGCGCTCGGTCTGCACCAGCGCCAGCACCAGCGACGGCGGCACGCAGCGGAACAGCGTCTCCACCGAGCCCGCGAGCACCACCCCTTCGGTGTACTGCAGGTGCGCCTTGGTGGCGGAGAGCAGCAGCTCGCGCTGCGCGTCGGAGAGGTCGCGGAAGCGGCGCATCTCCTCCACCTCCTCCTTGGGCATCACGAGGCAGATCCACCACTCGATCATGTTGAGGAGCTTGCGGGCAGCCCCGGGGAAGTCCTCGAGGTTCTGGGTGGCGAGCCACAGCCAGGCGCCGAGCTTGCGCCACATCTTCACGATCTTGACCAGGTAGGGGCTGACCAGCGGGTGCGTAGTGACGATGTGCGCCTCGTCGATGGCCACCACGATCTCCCGGCCGGTGCGCTGGTCGCGCTCGGCGATGTTGTTGACCACGTTCAGCAGGCTGATCAGCGCGATCGCCAGGTGCGCCTCGTAGCCCTCGCGCGCGAAGTGCGCGAGATCGACGAGCGTGACGTCGGTCTCCGGCCAGATGTCGCCGTCGCGGTTGAACACCTCGCCGGCGAAGCCGTCGCAGAACAGGCCGATGGCGTCGCCCATGTCGCGCAGGCGCTGGCGCGCCTCCGCCGAGATGCCCTCGCGGGTCTCGGCGAGCAGGTGGAACGCCCGGCGCACGTGCTCCGTGCGCGGCGCCGCGCCCTCGGCGCGGGCGTTCTTGGCCGCCTCGATCACCGCGTCGCGGATCACCCGGCGGTCGGCGCGCCTGAGCCGCTCCACCTCCTTCGCCTCGCCGCCTGTCACCATCAGCGTCGCGACCGTCTCGAGCTCGCCCAGGATGTCGCGCGGCTCGTCCTCGTCGTCGTCGGCGACGTCGCCGAGCTCCGGCAGCTCCGCGTCCTCGGGCGTCTCGGTGTCGAGGACAATCTCCGCCGCCTCCGGCAGCAGGGCGGCGTCGGCGAAGGTCGGCAGCGAGACGCCGCTGCCCGGCTTCAGGGCCACACGGTTCACGGACAGCCCGAGCGACTCGAACCAGTCGGCCAGCAGCCCGAACGAGTTGCCGGCCTCGATGACGAAGAGCCGCGGCCGGTGCGCCGCCATCAGCTGCGCCAGCATGCCGCCGAGCGTCGCGCTCTTGCCCGCCCCGGTCGGCCCGACCAGCAGGCCGTGCGCGTTCTTCAGCCGGTCGAGCTTGTTCAGCGGGTCGAAGCTCAGCGGCTCGCCGCCGCGGTTGAAGAACGACAGTCCCGGATGCCCAGTGCCCGTCGAGCGGCCGAACAGCGGCCACACGTTCGCCGCGTGCTGCACCCACGCGAGCCGCGTCTGCCGCCAGCCCGCCGCGCGGTCGGTGTCCGGCTCATAGGCCATCGGCAGGTGCAGCAGGAAGTTGTCGAGCGCGCGCACGTCGTCCTTCGGCGCCACCGCCCGGAAGCCGTGCCGCAGCAGCACGGTGCGCGCCCGCGCGGTGAGCCGGTCCAGCTCCTCCGTCGACGGGGCGCGCATGAAGAAGGCGACGCCGAGCCGGTAGAGCTTGTGGCGCTCGCCCATGATCTCCTTCGCCGCCCGGCAGTCGGCCCGCGCCCGGATCGCGTCGGCGGACTCGCCGGTGGCGGAGCCGGCGATCCGGTCGACGTGCGCGTCCACGGTGTCCTGCGGCACCGGCACCAGCGTCGTGACGTAGACCGTCCCCTCGGGGAGCTGGTCGAGCACGGCGTTCACCGCGTCGCCGTGCCGCGTCTCGCCGGTGACGTGCCCGATTGCGGGCGGCCGGCGCAGCCCCTCGACGGTCAGCACGCGCATCGCCGTGCGGTCGAAGATCCAGGCGCCGCTCGCCGCGTCCGAGCGAGGGTGCGAGTAGAAGAGCGTCTCCGCGAACCCGTCGCCGTACGGCAGGTCCGCGTCGCCGAGCAGGTCGCGCGCGAACGCGGCGGGATCGTCCGGGGTCAGGTCCGTCCACGCGTTGAACCAGCGCGTCAGCCAGGCGTGGAACTCGGCCGCCGCCAGCCGCCGCTGCTTCACGCCCAGGCCCTCCAGCGCCCCGGTCAGCTTGCCGCCCGCCTCGAGCAGCGCCTGCCCGGCCGAGGCGTCCGCGCCGTCGGCCGCCTTCGCGTCGCGCAGCCAGCGGTACAGCACAACCAGCGTGCGCTGCCGCGCGCCGGCCCAGCGGGTCTGCGAGAGCCGGTCCGCGAACAGGCCCCCGGGCTTGGCGACGCCCCGGTAGTGGGCGGCGAGGATGTCCGCGTACGCTGCGGAGAACGCCGTGTCGCGCGCCCGGTCGGCCACGTAGTCCCGGAACGCCGCCGCCGCGGCCGACAGGTCCGGCTCGCGCCACGTGTAGGTCTGCAGCACCCAGGGCGACGCGTCGAACTCCTCGAAGCTGTCCTGCAGCACGTCGTGCAGGCCGTTGCGCAGGTCCGTCAGCCAGCGCCCGCCGCGGCCCTCCGTGCCGCGCGGCTCGATCTCCCAGACCGCGCCGACGCTCCTGCCGTCCTCCAGCAGGATCGTGCCGTCGGGAAGCGCCTCGGCCCACGGCACGTGGTCCACGAACGAACGCGCAGGTCGGTACATCGACGCGACCGTCGCGGGCGGCACGCCTTTGCGGGGCGCCGGACGCTTCGCCGCGCCGTTCGCTTCCCCGCCGGCAGGCCCCGCGGGTTCCGCCCCCGCATCGGCCTCCCGCGCAGCCGGCTTCACGAGGAGATCCTTGAGATTCACCGCGCTTCCCCGGTGTCCGGCCCGGCGGGCTCCGCGTCCGATCCGGGCTCCAGCAGCCGCGCGGCCGGTTCCAACTCGCCCGGCAGCGCGTACTCGACGCCCTCGTAGAGCGGCACCGCCGTCGTGTAGCCGGGCACCGGCACCCGTTCGTCCGTCGCCAGATGCGGCAGCACGTGGATGTAGATGTCGGGGTTCGGCAGCCGCGGGAACAGCAGTTCCAGCTCGTTCGCGACGCTTCGGGTGTAGGTCTCCGCGGCCGCGGAGGCGTCCGCGTCGGACGCTTCCGCGCCGGTTTCCGGCGCTTCGCACGGCCACGTGAACAGCCACCACCGGCAGCGCGCGTCCGTTCCGCGCGCCGACGGCCCGTCCCGGGCGGGCACCGCTTCGGCCGCCGATTCCGCCCGGGGCGCCGCGCCCCGGAAGATGTCGATCATGCGCGCACCCTCCGCCAGCACGGAGGAGGGCGCGTTCGACGCGCAGCCGGCCAGGGCCGCCGCCAGAAACACGGTCGTCAATCTAGTCCAGCGCACGGTGCCTCCCCGCCGTCATGGCGTCCTCGTGGCGGAGCAGCCGGCCCGCCGGGTCGTAGTCGATCTTGAGTTCCTCGTCGACGTGCACCGCGACGCGCGCCCCCGGCGCCACGTACACCGCGTCGTACTCCTGCGCCTGGCGCGCGCGCAGCCAGCGCGCCACCTCCTGCGCCGCGCCCGACAGCCCGCGACCCGCCGCGTAGCGGCCGAGGTCGCCGTCGACCACGGTGGCCGCCGTTCCGGCGACGCCTCCGGCGTAGGCGGTCGTCTGCGCCGCCGCCAACCCCTCGGCGGCCGCGCCCAGCGTCAACGCCGCGGCGCTCTGGCCGAGATAGGCCCCGGCGTTCGTGATCCGCTCGCCCGCGACGCACGGGTTGCCGTGGTCGTCGGACAGGCCTCCGAGCCGCACCGCGCGGGTGCCGGCCCCGCCCTCCGAGACGTCCCTCGCTTCCGGCACCGTGGCGATCCGGCCGTCGGCGAACACGAACGTCACGGAATTCACGTCGCCCGACACGCAGCCGAGCGTCCAGTCGCCGACCGCCTCGCCGCTCGCCACCGCGTAGGCGAGCTCCGGGATCTCGTGGCCGTTCGCCGCCAGGTTGTCGCGGCCGATCAGGAGCTTGAAGAAGTAGGGGTCCGTGACGCGCGCCTCCTCGCCGACCGGCACCCGGCCGATCAGCGCCGTGAACGCGCGCGCCCCGACGAGCGTCGCGTTCTTCGGGATGGTGTAGACCGGGCGCGCCGGCGGCGCCGCCTCGCGCTCGCCGTCCTTCTTGATCGGCACCGCGCCCGCCGGTCCCTCGCCCCAGGGCAGGAGCCCCGCGCCCGCCGCCTCGTGCTCCAGGGGCCGGATCCACACGGTACCCGCGGTCCGCGCATCGCCGTCCGACCCGCCGCGCGCTGCTGCCGGCGCACTTCGGAGCAGCCTCTCGATCTCGTCCCTGAGCCCCGCGATCTCGGCGCGGGCGTCGTCGACCACGTCCCGGTTCTCCTCGCGCAGCCGCGCCGCCTCGTCGGACAGTTCGCCCGCCACCTCGGCGACGACGCTGTCGCGCATGTTCCTCAGGCCCGCGTTCTCGTCCCGCAGCTCCTCGTTCGCGCCCTCCAGCGTCGCCAGCCGGTCGTTGGTCTCGCGCACGTTGGCGATCAGCGTGCGCACGATGTCGTCGGGGGTGTCGCCCTCGATGCCGAGCGCCGCGGCCGTTTCCGGGGCCAGCGGCTCGCCGCCCACGGTCGGCGCCACGCCGACGGACGCCGCCTCGTCGCGCGAGCACCGCGTCACCGCCACCGCGACCACCGCGAGCACGACCGCGCCGATCGCCGCCTTCACGAGCAGGTTCGCGCTCATTCCGCCACCGCCAGATCGAACGGAATGCGCGTGACCACGTACAGACGCGCGCTGAAGCCGGGTTCGCCAGCCGGCGCCAGTGCCGCGCGGGTCCAGGCCACCGCCACGAATCCCGTCTCCGTGCCGACGCGCGGCCCGCTCCCGGGCCGCAGGCGCCGGACATCCAGATCAAGCGGCCGCGCCGAATGGTTCTCCGCCTCGAGCGTCGTCGCGAACAGCCCGCCGCGCGACACCTGTCCGCGCACCGCGAGCCGCAGCCGCCCGGCGTCGGGATGCCGGTACAGTGTCGTGGCGTCGGCGCGCGCGGTCTCGACCGCCACGACGTCCGCGCCCCTGGCCAGCCGGGGCGGTGCGAGGTCGAGGCGCGCCGCGTGGCGCACGAGCCCCACCAGCGCGCTCCGAGGATCCTCGGACCCGCCGCCGCCGTCGGGCACGCCCTGCTCGGGGCGCGCGACCGCGACCTCGAGCGGCTCCGCCGTGCCGCCGGCGCCGGGGAGGGCGCGCACGTCGAACAGCACGAACTCGCCCGTCCGCTCCAGCCGGACCTTGACGCGACGCGGCCCGAACGGCTCCGTCGCCAGCCAGTAGGCGGTGTCGTTGGCGAACTCGGCGCGCAAGGCGCCCGTCTCCACCAGGTCCGCCGGGACGCCGACCGTGGCGGGCCCCTCGAAGCGGATCTCCCGCTCGACGCCCACCGCGAGCGCCACGGGGATCGGGGTCCGCCCCCACTCAACCGTCTCGGCGGCGGCGCCCGTGGACACGACGCACAGCCACCAGGCAAGCGCCCTGGTCCTGTTCATGGCGTTTCCTCCAGTTCGATGGCACGGGGCACGCTCGCCAGGCAGTCGAGCGCCAGTCCCCAGGGATTCAGTTCGCGGTCCACGTCGTAGCGCACCACGCGCACCGGGTAGGCGACCGCGCGGCTCTTGACGCGCTCGCCGAGCACGGTCTCCTCGATCATCAGGTCGAGCGAGACCACCCAGCTGCCGCCGCCCTCGTCGTAGACGCGCGCCACCGCGTAGCCCCGGCCCGGAATCTCCCACACCGCCCGCTGCCGCCCCGCGAGCTCGCGCCGGGCGTTGCGCTCGCCGAAATCGTCGAGGCGGTCCTGCCGGCAGGCCGGGGTCAGGAAGTGGACCAGCGCGTCGAGCTTCGCCCGGTACTCGCGGGCGCCGTCGCTCGGCCAGCGGTAGAGCTGCTGCCAGATGTAGAGCGCGAACGTGTATATGTGCGGCGGCGCCGGCGCGTCCGGGCGCACCGTGGCCCCGGCCGTCAGGTCCGGCGGGATGTGGATGCGCAGGCTGCTCGGCGCGGTCATCCAGCCGACGCCGAGGATCAGCGCGCACGCGAGCGCCACCCCGACGGCGCCCCAAAGCGCCCGGATCGCCTCGCGCTGCCCGGCGAGCGCGTTGCGGTAGCGGCTCATCGCCGCCGTCCCCGCGCCCGCCGGGCGCGGATGTCCCACACCGCGCTCTCGCGCAGCATGGTCTTCGGCTTGAGGTTCCTGTCCTCGAACCACGCGGCCACCGCGTCGGCGTGGTAGCCCTCGGGCCGGCCGCGCTTGAGGCGCCGCAGCACCCGGGCGGTGGCCCAGATGCCGCCGCCGGCGGCCAGGGCGCCCGCGCCGATGCCGAGCACCGCCTGGCCGAACAGCGCGGCGAGCGCCGCGCAGGCCGGGATCCAGACGGCCAGGTTGACCAGTCCGGCCATGCGCAGCTCGCCGTCCGAGAGCCCGAGGAACACCGCCGGCGCCCGGTTCAGGCGGTCCGGCAGGAACGCGATCTCCTCGTCGCCCATCAGGCCAGCACCGTCGCCGACTGCGTGGCGAGGAAGATCACGATCACCAGCAGCACGACGCCGGCCGCCCCATGCATGGCGACCTCGCCCCAGGTGGCGCGGTTGTCGGCCACCATCGAGTACTTGGTGATGACGTTCTTCGCCACCACCAGCAGCGCGACCGCCGACAGGCCCAGGCCGCCGAGCACGACGATGTCGAGCCCGTACGCCTGCAGCATGCCGATGAAGTCGCCCTCGTCGACCGCCCCGGTCGAGGGGTCGGCCACGTCCGGCAGTCCGGCGTTCGCCCCGGCGGAAACCGCCGCCGCGCACGCCGCGAGGAGGTTCCGCCACCAGTTTCCAATCCGATTCCTGTTCACTTTCGACTCCGTTTTTCCGCTTGTCACCAGGTGACGACCGCCAGCACGACGACCGTCAGGAACACGGCGCGCAGCACGTGGCCGCCGGCCTCGCCGGGGGTCGCGCCGCCGCCGCTCCAGTTCTTGTAGGCGTGGAACGCGACCCACGCGCACCACGCGATCGCGACCGCGCAGACCAGCCCCGCGCAGAGCGCGAGGAGGTTCGCCTCGGTCACCCACGAGCCGGGGTTCGCGCCCCGGAACGCCGCCTGCTGCGCCGCGTCCATGCCGCCCCGCCCCTCCGCCTACAGGTACTTCTTGAAGGACGCGGTCACGACCAGCGCCGAGACGCCGAACAGCGCCGCCCCCGGCACGATCACCGCGGTCGGATGCACCGACACGGGGATCGCGAGGTAGACCACCGCCGCGAGCGCGAGCGCGCGCGGCGCGAGCCGCTTGGCGGCGTGGTACAGCCCGCCGAACTCGCGCCCGGCCGACCAGCGGCGGATGTCGCGGAGCGTCAGCCCCATCGCCAGCCCGGTCAGCCCGGACACCGCGAACGCCGGGGCCGAGAAGACCAGCAGGGCCACTCGCACCATCAGCACCTGGACCGCGAACAGCGCCGCGCGGACGTACGCCCCCACGTCCACCGTCCCGCCGATCCAGCGCAAGCCCTCGCCCAGGCGCGTCCACTCGAACGCGTAGTGGTAGCCGCGCTCCGCGGCGCCCAGGACGCGCGCGGCGGCGGGGCGGAAGTCCGCGTTCAGGTAGCCCGCCTCGCGGCGCAGCACGTTCTCCGCGTGCCCGGCGCCTTCCTCCGGCCACCACCAGGTCATGCCGATCCACTCGACCGCCACCGACATCACGAGCGACAGCCACAGGCAGTGCAGCGCGGCGGCGACGCGGCCACGCCGCTCCCGCCGCGGCAGCGACGCTTCCGTGCGCGTGGTCGCCGCCTCAGCCATCGGCGGCCTCCCGCGGCTCCCGCGCGTCGCCCGCCCACGGGGACGCGCCCGGGCGATAGTTCTCGCGCATCTCCGCCGCCAGCCTCGCGATCACCGCCGACGGATGGCGCTTCCCGCCCGCCGGCAGCGGCAGGCGCAGCTTCCACAGCACGCCGCCCTCGAGCAGCGCGAACGCCTCGCCCTTCGGCAGGCGCGTGACGTCGTGCGGCTCGAGCATGGTCGCGCGCGTGCTCGTGATCCGGTCCTCGTGCCGGGAGCTGAAATCCACCGGCGAGTCCGGGTCCGACGAGTCCGTGTAGCCCGCGATCTGCGTCAGCTCCACCACGTTCACCGTCGGCAGCTGGTCCGTCAGCAGCGCCGCCGTGTCCACGTCCTTGACGCGGAACATCACGAGGCTGTTGAAGTTGCCCGACACCTGGCGCGCCTTGGCCACGTCGCGCGTCTTCGCCTCGATGTCGGAGAACGTCTGGGTGTAGGCGGTCACCTGCACGCCCGCCGCGCCGCCCTTGTTCACCAGCGGGACGAACTCGTCGCCCATCAGCTCGTTGAACTCGTCCATGTGCGCCACCACCGCGTGCCGGGGCGGCTTCACCCCGGCGCGCAGCCCGCGCGCGTCGCCGTGCTTGTAGCGCTCGCCGGCGTAGCTCACGAGGTCGGCGAACATGGAGTTGCCGACCGCCGCCGCCACCGGCGCGTCGGACAGCGCGTCGAGGCCGACGTAGACCACGAGCCGCTGGTTCACCACCCGGCGCCAGTCCCACACCGGGCGCGGGTCGTCCATGGCCGGGTAGTCGGGGCTCACCAGCTCCGCCAGCTTCCCGGTCGTCAGCTTCTCGAGCAGCGGCAGCAGCGACGCCACGAGCTTGTCGAAGTAGCTCTTCTCGTAGCGCATCGCCGAGCGCAGCCCGTCGAGCACCTCGTCGCCGGGATTGCCGGCGACGATCGCCCGCTCGAACGCGATCAGCCGCCGCGGCCGGCCCGCCATGTGCTTCGGCGGCTCGTCGCGCAGCGCCTCGATCCTCGCGACCTCTTCCAGCACGTCCGGGCGGTCCGCGAAGTACGCCTCCGCGTAGGACAGGCACAGGTCGTCGATGTTGGTCACGTGCTTCTGGATCGTGCGGAAGTTCGGGCGCTCGCCGAGCGCCACGACCGCCCGCGCCACGACGTTGACGAACCGCCACACGAACTCGCGGAACACGGCCGACTGGCCCTCGCCGGACACCTGGCCCGAGATGCGCGACGCCACCTCCGTGATGCGGTGGAACTGGCCGACGCCGTTGTAGCGGCTGGAGTCGTCCGGATAGCCCAGGTGGAACAGCACGAAATCGTCCTCCCGGCCGGCGAGGCGGCAGGCGTCGTGCACCGCGCGCAGGAGGTCCGCGTCGCCCTTCGGGTCGAACACCGCCACCGTCTCGCCGCGCAGGATGTCCTGCGTCGCCGCGACCTCCAGCAGGCGCGTCTTGCCCACCTGCGTCGTGCCGAGCACCAGCGTGTGGCCGCTGCGGTCCTTCAGCGGCAGGTGCACGTTCTCCTCCTTCGGCTCCACCCCGTGCAGCCACGGCGTGCCGCCGACCGCCGGCGGCACCCGCAGCGGATTGCCGGGGACGTCGGCGGCCAGCAGCCGCCCGAGCTTCCCGAACCGCCGCGCCTGCGGCTCGGCGGCGCACGCGTGCGCCCAGCGCACCAGCCGGCCCGGCTCGACGAACCTGCGGAAGCGCGACTTGCGGCAGTCGTGCAGGCGCTGGGTGTGGCGCTCGCCCCAGCGGAAGCCGCGGCCGAGGAATAGCCGGTCGCGCCGCACCGGGATCTCGTCCGCCCTCACGCTCCAGCGCCGCCGGCGGCGCAGGTTGCGCCGGTAGCGCACGACCCTCACGCCCCTGCGGATCCACCAGCACCCGTTCAGCCCGAGCGCGGCGGCGGAGCCGTAGCCGACGCCGGGGGTCATCATGAAGTACTCGGGGCCGAGCGCGACGAGCACGCCGCAGAGCAGCGACACGGTCCCCGCGTTCAACTCGGCCGCCGGGCGCAGCAGCGCCTCCACGGGATGGCGCGCGTTCACGGCGGGGCTCCCGCCGCCCGATGCCGCCGCGCCTTCATTCGACCGGCGTCCATCCGCGCCCCGCGATCCGCGCCCAGACGGCGGGCGCCGCGCCCGCGGGCGCGCCGTCGCCGTGGTTCAGAGTCAGGACCCCCGCGCGCACCGCCGCCGGGTCGACCGCCTGCTCGGCGGCCCAGGCCCGCAGGTCCGCGTCGCCGGACGCCCCGCGCACGTAGACGTCCACCGGAATCCCGGTCTCCGCGCGGGAACGCACGCGGCGGCCGCAATCCGCGCAGTCCCGGTCCACCACCAACGCGTAGCGCTCCACCGCGACGCCGGGAAGCGTCCCCGCGGGGGCCGCCAGCCGGGGCGCCCCGGGAAACAGCCGCTTCCAGGCGGCCTGCACCGCCCGCTCGAAGGCGAACTCGCCCGCCACGCGCGCGTGCTCCGCAAGGACGAACGCCTCCGCGAAGCGCCGCCGCTCCGCCTCGGTCCGCGCATGCGCCCCGAGCACCAGCAGCGGGTCGGCGCCCGGGGACCAGGCCCCGCGCCGCCCGCGCATGAGTGCCTCGTAGCGCGTCCAGTCCGCCGGCGCCAGGTTCCAGACCGCCGCCCGGCGCTCGCTCTCGCACGTCTGCGAGTCGCGCACCGCGACCTCGGCGGTCTCGGCGGCGTGCCCCGCGGCGGCGGCCCAGGCCAGCGCCAGCGCGGGCAGGGCCGCCTTCGCGGGTTTCGCCCGCGGGTTCAATCGTAGATCTCCGGATGCCGCACCAGGGACCGGCGCGGCACCGCCTGCACGCGGCCGTCCGACCGCTCGGCCACGTCCCGCGTGGCCTCCTCCAGGCGCATCGCCATGTAGGCGCTCGCGTGGCGGTGGCCGCCCGCGAGCTGGTAGAGGTAGGGGACCGACGTGTCGCACGCGGCCGCGACGGCGGCGCGCTCGCGCTTGTCGGTCCGGCGCAGGAACTCGAGCATCTTCATGGGTGTCCTCCGTGTGTCCTTCATGCTGTTTTTTATTCGTTCTAATAAAAACTAGCAAATATGCATCCACCCTTGCAACACCCCCGCAAAATACCCTATGCTTATCTTTGCGCTAACCGGGCCCGACCATGACACGGCACATCGACCGCATCCGCCTCAAGAACCTCGGCCGCCTGATCGCCGAAGCCGGCTCCGTCTCGGCGCTCGCGCGCCGCGCCGCCGTCAGCGGGGCCAACCTCAGCCACGTCCGCGCCGGCACGCCCTACCCGAGCGGCAGCCCGCGCCGCATGGGCGACCGCCTCGCGGCCAAGCTCGAGCGCGCCATGGGCAAGCCGCCCGGGTGGATGAACGAGGAGCAGCCGTTCGAGACGGGACCGTTTCCGCCCGCCACGGGCCATCCGGTCCTCTCGTGGGTGCAGGCGGGGACGTGGACCGAGGAGCGCGAACCGCCGGCGTCCGCCGAGCGGCTGCATTGCCCGCTGCCCTGCGGCCCGGGCACGTTCGTGCTCCAGGTCGCCGGCGAGAGCATGGCGCCGCGCTTCCCCGACGGCGACTACATCTTCGTCGATCCCGACGCGCCAGCCGAGAACGGCAGCTTCGTGGTCGTGCGCCGACCCGACGACGGCGCAGCGACGTTCAAGCAGCTCGTCGTCGAGGACGGCCGGCGCTTCCTCAAGGCCGCCAACCCCGCCTGGCCGGAGCCGATCGTCGAGGCGAAACCGGACGCCGCGGTGTGCGGCGTCGTCGTCTTCCAGGGACGCCCGACGTAGCGCGCCGCGCAACGGCGGCGCGCAAACGCGGGCAGCGGAGCCTAGCCGGCCGCCCGCGCCTCCGGCGCCGGGGGCACCGTCACGCCGGACGCCGCCGCGCGCTCGTCCAGCCAGGCGTCGACGTCCGCGACGCGCCAGCCGACGCAGCGCGGCGACAGCTTCACCCGCGGCGGGAACTCGCCGCGTTCGAGCAGCCGGTAGATGGTGGCCTTGGACAGGCCGGTGACTTCGAGCACCGCCGGCAGGCGGTAGATCGAGATCGGGGGCAGGTTGTTGCGCATGGGTACGCCTCCCTCATGGGTCGAGCGTGTCCTGGCCCCCCGCATCGCAACACGGATTTCGATTCGCCGCCGACAACGGTGTCCGACACCGGCGGGACTGGAAAGCGGGGGGTGCGCCTCCCTTCCAATCGCCAATTACCGTAGGGCCTCGCCCGGAACCTGTCAAAGGCCGCGTGCTTAGCATGTGCTGCCCGCGGCGTCGCGCCCCGTCGGCTGCGCCGGCCGTTCGTCCGCGAGGCCGACCCGGCCGTCCCGGACGACGAACATCGGCGCCCGCAGACACGCGCGCACGGTGTGCAAGTGGGCGCCGAACCTGGCCGGCAGCTCGGCGAGCAGCCGCTCCCGCCTGGTGGCGCCGCCGTCCTCGCGGATGCGCCGGGCGATCTCCGCGGGGATGCTCTCGAACCCGCCGTCCAGCCACGCCGCCAGCCCCCACCGGCCGCCCGTCCCCCTGACCACGCCGCGCAGCTTCGAGAGCCGGTCGTGCGTGTAGGCACCGGTCAGCCCGCAGACGGCCGCGACCACGTCGGTCGTCGCGGGCCGTCCCAGCGACAGCAGCGCCGCCTTGACCCGCGCCGTCCCGTCCCGGCCGATCGCCAGCCGCCCGTGCACCGCGCGCAGGCCGGCGTGGCTCCGGAGCACCCGCCAGTGCCTGTGCCAGCCGCCGTCCGGCAGCAGCGCCAGCAGCGCCGATTCGTCCGCCAGTCCAGCGTCGTCGACCCGGCGGCTCGCCTCGGCCCGCACCGCGTCGATCACCGCGCGGGCCGCGGCGTCCAGATGGACGCCGCGCACAAGCGCGTAGCCCATCCGTTCGTACAGGGCGTTCCGCAGCAGGCGCTCGGCAAGCCCGTCCTCGCGGCCGACCGCCGCGTCGACGCGCCGCCGGAGCGCGTCCGGAGCGACGACATGGCCCAGTTCCCTCCCGAGGACGGCGGCGGCGAACTGCGCCTCGCGTTCGCCGGCCAGGCGCACGCGCCTTTCGACGGCCGCGCAGAGCTGTTGCGCCCGCGAGCCGGTGACGCCCAGCCGCGTGCCGATCTCCGCGAACGTCGGCCGGGGCTCCTCGAGCAGCCGCGCGCCCATGGCGGCACGCTGACCCGGCGACATTCCCGCGACCACGCGGTCCAGCCGCGCCCTCAGAATGGCCACGGCGCTCACGAGGCCGGCAGCCAGCTTCGCCCTGTCCACCGGCCCGGGTTCGCCGGTCCCCGTTCGCCGCGCGAGTTCCAGGAGTTCGGGCGCGATCGCCACGGGCACGTAGGCCGCGGGGTCCCCCGCGAGCACCGCGAGAAAGCCGTCGATCCCCGCCAGCAGATCCCTGTACGAGCGCGCGCCGAAATTCGGCAGCAGAAGATCCCCGGTCGTGAACGCCGCCGTTCCCGAGAGCAGGTCGGCATCGCGCAGGCAGTTCCGCGTGCGTCTGGCCAGCGGCAAATCGGCGAGATGGCGCCTGTCGAGACCCCCCGGCCACACGACGGCGGCAAGGGCGGCGAACCGGTACTCCCAGCCGTTGCGGAATGCCGGGCCGGTCTCCATCTCGCGCAACAGCCGCCGCACGTTCCGGAGCGCCTCCGCCACCGCCTGCGCGTCGATCGGCACGCCGTTGCCGCCGTCGGGCATCGCCGGCGGCGATCCGGCTTCCGCCCGGCTCATCCGTTCGCCTCGCTCGCCCGCCCCATGACCGCTACGAACCACAGTAGGTCGCCAGGACTTCGGGGCGTCCATGCCCGAGTTCGCGCGCGATCGCCAGGCGCGCGCGCCGGTCGGCGGCCCGTTCCGCGCTGTCGAGGTCGCGGACGCGCGGGCCGCCCGCCGCCGGACACCTGCGGCCGGTGAGCTCCGCGTAGCGCCGCTGCGCATAGCCGTGGCGCAGGCCGTGCGGGGCATCCAATCCGGCCGCTGCCGTCTGCCGCTCGTAGGTCTTCATCTGCCGGACGTAGCTGCGCCCCGGCGGGATCAGCGAGCCGCCCTTCGCGAGCCGCCGCGCCGCGTCCAGCGCCTCGCGCTGGGCCGCGTTGCGCACCGGAATCTCCCGCGCCCGGCCGCCCTTGGTCCAGGACGCCTTCAGCACGATCCGTTGGCCCCGGTCCGCGTACCGCGGCTGGAACTTGATCGCCTCCTCCCGCCGGAGTCCGAATGCCGCCTGCAGCCGCAGCGACATCCGGACGTGCTCGTCCCCGACCCGTGCAAGCCGCTCGGGATCGAGCTCGCGGCTCCTGTCCTCGTTGGTGACGTAGCGACGGTCCGCGATGCCGTAGGCCGCGTTGTCGGCCTTGACCACGCCCGGCTTGCCGACCCTCTCGGCCCACCAGCGCAGGTGCGCCATGCGGTTCTTGACCGTCCCGGCCGCGAGGCCCTGCCGCCGCCACTCGACCACCAGCGCCCGGATGTGCTTCTCCTTCAGGCCCTTCGCGCGCAGCCCCCTGAAGCCAAGGTCGGTGAGCGTGTCCGCCGCCTGCGCCAGCACGTGCGAGCGCGCGCGGCGGGTCGAGAACGAGCCGCCGCGATGCTCGCGGACCAGCCGCTGGAGATCCCAGTTGAGCGGCCTCAACGCCTTCGTCCCCGCGCGCCCCGCCAATGCCCGGAGCACGATCCGCGGCAGCGGGGAAGGGCGCCGGCACTGTCGATTCGATCGTCCATCGGATCGAAAATAGGGCCCGTTCCGCACGCGGTCAACGACCCTGCGTTTAGCATGCGCTAAATTTTTCCCAAGCTGTTTCAAGAAGTTGCGCGCGGTCGCAGCGCCTTCGCGCGGACAATAGAAAGCCGGAGGCGCCCGCACTGGCCGCCTCCGGCTCTCGAGAAGCTGCTAAGTGTTGATGGGCAGTCCGGACTGCGTTGCCGCATGGCCTCTCGGCCGTCCGAAAAGTCGCGCGATGCGCGAAAACCCAACCGATGCGTTTTACGCTGCCGCTCCTGCGGCGCCGAAGCTCGGATCCCCCGATCCTTCGCTCCCGGCTTCTTCGGCACCCGTGCCCACTCGCCGCGGAACTGGCGGTTCCGCCGTCCGTCGACCGGGTTCAGGTCCCGTTCGACGGCTGCCTTCGATGAGGCAATGTGAGCCGTTGTGCCGCGATCCGTCCCGGCTTCGATGCAGGTCGCCGCAAGGCTCCCCGCGATGCCCGCATTGTTGCCGCGGGCTCGCCGGCCGGACCGCTTCAGCGCGCCGCGCACAGTTCATCTGCGTTGCGCGCACTTCGCCGCTCTGCTGGCGCATCTCCCAGGCCGCGGTACGATACCGTGGCGGCGGCCGCCTTCGACGCGGGTCCCGCGTCTCGGCGCAATGTCGGCGCTCCCGCCGACCATGACCGCACAAAGGCGGTCACGACAGTGGCGCGGACCATAACACCGCGTCACCAAGGCGTCACTCGCCGCGTGTTTAGCAGACGCCTTGCCGCACAAGGCCCGGATGCCGCTTCCGCCGCCTGTCACTACCCTTTTTCCGCCAATAGCTCCAACCGCCCACTGGGGTAGTGACAGGCGATCACGACAACACCAGTACCCCGCAATCCAACGCACAGCCCTCTCCCTGTAGCGCAGCCCTGCCAGCACACCCGCCCCAGATCTACCAAATGGGAAACTCTGTGTGGTTCCTGCACAAACAGTCGTAAGCGGGGCGACAGCCCCACCTGGAGATCAGCTTGAAATTGGTGTAAAGGCCCAGGGCAGCAACTGGTCGATGTCCGAGGCTGGATGGCCGTTGGCAATGGCTTCGAGCGTGGCCTTGAGGTAGGCGTGGGGGTTGACTCGATTCATTTTCGCTGTTTCCACGAGTGAAGCGATGCGGGCCCAGGCCGCGCCGCCTTCGTCATGGCCGGCGAACAGTGCATTCTTGCGATTCAGCGCCAGCGGTCGGATGGCGTTTTCTACCACAAAATGCCGATATCGGCATTTCGTCGTATATGCCGACAACTGTTTAATGCCGACACTGCGGCCCAAGCCGTTGACGGGCCGGGCCGCTCGGTTCGATTTGTCGGCATAAAAGAAATCAAGTCCAAGATGCTCATGATCTAATCCTCGTGCCGGCTTAGGCAGATCGGTATCGGGCATCCGAATGCTCGGTTACGCGTAGTGGTGCACATTCCTCTCCCTGTTCAACGACTGAGAGGAAGTTCCCATGACCACCCGCAAAGCTGCACCGTCGACGAGTCCGCCGACGGGTCCTTATTGGCTGATTCAGCACCGCAACGAGTTCCTGGAATCCCTTGCCTTGCAAGGCTACGCCAAAGGAACCATCAAGAGTTACCGGCTAATGGTCGACCGTCTATGTGCGGAGGCCCAAGCTCGCAGCCTCGAATCCGATGCACTCGATTCAAGGGTGCTCGGTGAACTCGCGATTGCGTGTCCGAGGACGGGCACGTCGTATATGGAGCGCGAACTGGCCAGGGCCACCCGTCGGTTCACCGACTATCTGGTCCATGCCGGGGTGATTGCCCCGGCGAATCCAATACCGCCCCCGCCCGGTCCCACGGAACAACTCTGCATGGAACTGGATGGCTGGCTGAGGCACCACCGGGGCATGTTCGGGCATCGCCTGCGGACTTACCGCAACGAGTTGCAACGAATCGTCGCATTCTGCTGTACCGCCTCCGGAACGGTGGAGGACCTGGCTTCCGTTACGCCCGAGGTCATCTTCGCCCTTCTGGATCGTGACCCTGGAAAGGGTGGCTGGCGTCTTCCCTACATCCGCAACATCCTGCGGTTTCTGTTCTGGAGCGGCAGAGTCCCACGTGACTTCGCCGAGGCCATTCCCAAATTGGCCTCTAAGCGCCCCGACGGCTTGCCCCGTCATATTGAACCCGGGGTCGTGCGAATGCTGCTCGACGCCGTTCGAGGTCAACGCCCTCGCGACTTACGCGATTACGCGATGCTTCTGCTGATGGCCCGCCTGGGTCTGCGGGCGCAGGAAGTGATCGCGATACGGCTTGACGATATCGACTGGGAGGCAAGTCGCATACTGATTCGTGGTAAGAACCGGCAGTTCGACCACCTGCCCATTCCAGTGGATGTCGGCGAAGCCATCGTCGCTTGGGTGCTTGGCGGAAGTCGCGGGGACTCCCGCCACCTGTTCGTGAGCATACGCCCTCCATACGCACGGTTCACAAGGTCCTCGAACGTCCTCCGGGCCCTGCGCAGAGCTTACAAGTGGGCTGGTCTGATCCCGCTTGGCGGCCAGGCGCGGACCCATGCGCTGCGGCACGGGCTCGCCATGCAACTGCTGGACACGGGATCTTCCCTGGAGGAAGTCGGCAATGTCCTGCGCCATCGCTCCGCTCAATCGACAACAGCGTATGTCCAGTACGATCTGGACGCGTTACGCCCGCTCGCACGCCGGTGGCCGGTGGGGGGAGAATCCCGATGATCTCGGTCAGCGAGCGTGTGGAACAGTATCTCATCCAACGGGAAGCCTTCGGGACCGGCCTGTCCGCCAGCGCAGTGTATTCGCTGAGAAAGTTTGCCGCCTTCGCCGTGGACGAGGGAGCCGCGCATGTCACTACGAAGTTATTCCTGCGATGGAAAGCCCGGCAGCCCGGGGCCGCGAACCTGCAAGCATGGGCTTATCGGCTCAGTCATGTGCGCACCTTTGCCCGCTGGCTGCAAGCCCTGGACCCGCAATCCGAAGTGCCGGCACAAGGCTTGATCCCGACACACCGAAGGCGGCCGCCTCCTTACATCTATACCGATCGGGAGATCGCGCACATCGTCACGGCGGCGGCACGGCTGCCTTCGGCACACGGTCTTCGCGGTCCCACCTGTGCCACCCTGTTCGGCCTGCTGGCGGTAACGGGACTTCGGATCGGCGAAACCCTGCGTCTCGACGATAGCGACGTGGACACGAACCAGGCCGTGCTGCAGATCCGACATGCCAAGAACGGCAGGAACCGGACCGTTCCGATCACGCCGTGTACCGCGGAACGCCTGGCAGACTACCGGTCGTTGCGCGATCGGGTCCTTCATACCGTCGATACCCCGGCTTTCTTTCTCAGTGAGCGTGGACAACGGGTCAGGGTCGCATCGGCGGAACGCAGCTTTGCCCAAGTCAGTCAGGAGATCGGTCTGCGGGAGCGGCAATCGTCCGGCCGCCGCGGCAGGGGACCGCGGCTTCATGACCTGAGGCACACCATGGCCGTCCGCACGCTGATCGACTGGTACCGGTCTGGCCTCGATCCGGACCGAGAGATGTACAAGCTGAGCACCTGGCTCGGGCATAGCAATCCCGGCGGGACGTACTGGTACCTCGAGGCAGTCCCGGAACTGCTCCAACTGGCCACCCAGCGGGCCGAACGGGCGATCACGCCAAGGGGGAATCATGACCGCCTGTGAAAACCATGCCTTGTCCGCCCATGTGCAGCGGTTCTTCGCGGAGCGGCTGATCGCCCAGCAAGAGGCCAGCCCGCACACGGTGGCAAGCTATCGGGATACCTTTCGCCTTCTGCTCGACTACGCCACTCGACAGCTCGGACGGCAACCCACCGATCTGTCGGTGACCGACATCAATGCGGAACTCGTCGCTGGATTCCTCGCCTTCGTGGAGGACACGCGGAAGAACGCCATCCGTACGCGCAATGTGCGCAGGTCTGCAATCCGGGGATTCTTCCGCTTCGTCGCCATCCATGAGCCGGCGCTCCTGTTGCATTGTCAGCGGGTTCTCGCCATTCCCGCGAAGCGCGAGAACAAAAGGACGGTCGACTTCCTCGATCGGACGGAAACCGCCGCGCTGCTTGCCACGCCCGACCTGTCCACCTGGATCGGACGGCGCGATCGAAATCTGTTGCTCGTTGCCTTGCAGACCGGTCTTCGGGTCTCGGAACTGATCGGTCTGAATGTCGGCGATGTCGTTCTGCATCACTCATCCCAGGCGTACGTTCAGTGCCGAGGGAAGGGGCGCAAGGAACGGGCCACTCCGCTACGCAGCGACAGTGTGGAGGCACTGACCGAATGGCTCCGGGAAAGGGCTGGCACGCCGGACGAGCCGTTGTTCCTGAGCAACCGCAAGCGGCGCTTCAGCCGGGATGGAATCGAACGGATCGTGCGGAAATACGCCCGGCTGGCGGCGGAGACCTGCCCGTCGTTGAGGAACAAACGGATCAGCCCACATACGCTGCGCCACTCCGCCGCCATGGAACTGCTCCGCAGCGGGGTCAGCTGTACTGTGATCGCACTGTGGCTTGGCCATGAGAGCACGCAGACCACGCAGGTTTACCTGCATGCCGACATGCAGATCAAGAGACAGGCGATGGATCGGACGAGACCGACGGATGTCCCCGAGGGAGTCTACCGGCCCAACGACCAACTGCTCGCGTTTCTCAACGCCTTGTAACCTCGTTTTATGCCGACAAATGGGAGCGAGCGGTCCGGCCCGTCAACGGCTTGGGCCGCAGTGTCGGCATTAAACAGTTGTCGGCATATACGACGTTGGTGTCCATCTCCACCCGGCCGTCGTTCAGGAATTCCTGCAGCCCGTCCCAATGGTTGCCGATGTAGGCCAGCTTCTCGCCCAGGCGCGACTTCGGCGAGACCCGGGCGCGTTGCCGGCGCAGCCACACGCCGAACTCCTCGACCAGCGGCGCGGTGCGCGCCTGGCGCACGGCGAGCCGGACCTCGGGCGGTTTCCTCCGGATCTCCTTCTCGATGGCATACATCGCCGCGATGCGCCGCAGCCCTTCCCCGGCAACCTCGGATCGATGGCTCTCGTGGATCTCGACCAGTTTCCTGCGGGCGTGGCTCCAGCAGTAACAACGGACTACCCCCTTGCCGGGAACCGCCACCACGTTGTAGCCGGCGTAACCGTCAACGTGCAGCTTCCCTTCGAATCCTTTGAGAAAACCCTCGGCATGGCGTCCGCCGCGGCCGGGCGCGTAGAAGAACACCACCCCCGGCGGGTCCGGACCGGCCCACGGTCGCTCATCGCGGGCCAGCGCCCACAGATACCCCGTCTTGGTCTTGCCCCGGCCCGGATCCAAAACCGGCGCCCGGGTCTCGTCCATGAACAGATGTCCGGACCGTTTCAGGTGCCAGGCCAGCCGGTCCACCACCGGGGCCAGATGAAACGACGCCTTGCCCACCCAGCCGGCGAGCGTGGAACGGTGCAACTTTACGCCCAAGCGGGCGTAGAGCTGCGATTGGCGGTAGAGCGGTAAATGGTCCGCATACTTGGAAACGAGCACCTGTGCCAGGGTTCCCTCGGTGGGCAACCCACCCTCGATCAGATGCGCCGGCGCGGCCGCCTGGACGACGCCCTGCTCACAGGTCCGGCAGGCGTACTTCGGGCGCACCGTGACGATGACGCGAAGCTTCGCCGGTTCGATGTCCAGCCGCTCGCTGCGATCCTCGCCGATGCGCACCATCTCCCCGCATCCGCAGGGACACTTGGTGCTATCCGGCTCAATGATCCGCTCAATGCGCTCAAGGTGCTTCGGCAGCTGCCCGATATTGCGTCGGGCGCGGCGCTTGCCCGCGGGCGGACTCGCCGGCGCGCTCGGCTCGGTTGCGGCCTCGACCTCGCCCACCGCCCCTTCCAGATCCTCGAACGCCAACTGGCGGTCGTCGATGCTCAACTTCTCGGACTTCTTGTGAAAGATCAGCCGGCGCAGTTCGTTGACCAGGTGTTCCAGGCGACGGTTGGAATCGGCGAGCAACTCGACCTGCGCGCGAAGCTCTTCGTTGTCGGCCTGTTCGCGTTTCAGCGTCGCGCTCTGCTCTTCAAAGAGCTTCCGATGGACTTTTGGCAACGCCTTCAGATCGACCGCTTGGAGGTGGGCCTGCATCGCGAAATACTATCAGAAAATCAGGGATTTATAAACGAAAACCGGCCCGGAAACGGGCCGATCACGAGGTTTGTGCGGCCGCCTTGAGCGTCAGGCCGCGGTGCGTGGCTTGCGCACCCTCACCGACCACACCCGGCGCCAGTCCAGACCCTCGAACAACGCCTCGAACTGCGCCCGGGAAAGCCGCATTACGCCGTTGTGAACCGAAGGCCAGGCAAAACAGCCCTGCTCCAGGCGCTTGTACGCCAGCACCAGGCCCGTGCCGTCGAACCACAGCACCTTGATCCGGTCGGCGCGCTTGGCTCGGAAGACGTAGGCCACCCCCGAAAACGGGTCCAGACCCAGTTGGTTCTGCACCACTGCGGCCAGCCCATCATGACCCTTGCGGAAATCCACCGGCTCGCTCGCAACCAGAATCCGTTGACCGGCCAACGTCACCATCACCGGTGCCCGGCCAGCGCCACCGCAATCGCCGCGATGCCGGCCGGGTCGGCGACCCCCTCCAGCCGAACCGTCACGCCGCGTCCTTCGATCACCGCCGATGGCGCTGCGTCCACCTCCACGGCGGCGAATCCCACATCCGGTCCTGCCGGCGCCGAGGACGGCGCCACCAGCTGGCCCCGGCGCAACTGCGTTCGCCACGACGACAATCGGTTGCGCGGGATGCCGTGTCGCTCGGCCACCGCCGTGATCGTCTCCGCGGATGCAAAGCTCTCGCGGGCGATCCGGATCTTCTCTTCCACACTCCAGGAACGGCGCGTCCTGCGCTTCCTTCGCTTGCGCCCAACCGCAGCCGCTCCGTCGGCCACGGCCGCCCCGCCATGGGCTTCACCCCCGGCATCCAGTTCATGGTTCCGCATTGGACAAACCTCCTATGTAAAGGAGTCATCCAATCTCAGCAGCACCACGAACAGAAGATGGCGTTGGCGTACCGCTTACAAACAGTCTGCGATGTCCTCCGCAACGTATTCGAAGTAGTTCCCGTCTTTCGTTTGAGTGAAGTACCTTTGGCTCTCGAGGAAGCGACCGCGCGCGATGCTCGCATGCAACAGCGGTATCACATTCACCTCACGCGGCGTGAACTCCCGAATCCGATATCCGAACTGCTCTCCCAGCCGCCTAGTGGTCCAATGACGGGGAACATGATGCGGAGTCTCATCGCGGCTCCGTCGGACGAACTCGAAGGCGAACGCACCGAACGAGAACACGAGCTTCGGCGCGTGACACTCGAACAGCCGGGACATGTTTCGCATCTCTTTCTCGACCTCAGGTAACCATATCCTCTCATTGCCGGACGGCTTGTCCGATGGAAGGTGAACGGCGTTTCGGATATAGAGATCACCCGTGCGGAGTCTCTTGCGCATGGACGCATAGAGGCGCGATTGAATCTCCTCGAGAATCGGGGTCCAGATGTTGTGTCGCGTGGGATGCCTCGAATCAAGAGGATCAACGAGATCCTTTTCCCACCTGGCCGGGCTGGAATCTCCAATCAGCCAGATCGGGCAATCCGGCGAACCCGAATCTCTGTTCACCTGCGCGTCTCCCGCCGACGGCCCGCGCCGCTCATCGTGCGTTTGGGCGGCCCATCCCGTGTGGCCGGCTCATTCACGTCGACGCCAACCGCTGTTGCCCGCATCATTTGCTGTAGCTGCGTACCCGCTTGAACCAATCGTCGACTAGTCCAAGTTCCCCTTCCAACTCGCTCAATTGAGGCGGTACATAGTTCAGGTATGCGCTCTTGTCGTGCCGCCTCGCCCATCGAGACACCCGCCCATAGCTGTCGTCGAAACTCAGGTAGTCCTCTTCCGTGAACCGGGCGAGAACCCTGACCATTTTCGGTCGGACCTCCAGCCCACCGTCCGCCAGCACCTGTCCAACGATCTCCTGGCTAAAGATCCTCTCCCACGTCTCCGACATCTTGCCCGCCCAGCCGGCGACCGCGTCTTCGTACTCCTGATCGTCATACTCATCCGACCGTTTCGCCATCTTCGCCAAGTCGGTCCTGAGCTCCCCGAGCCGCCTCCGGACGTCCTTCGCCGTCCACGGATGCCTGTCGATACACGAGCCCGGAAGCCTTTCGCCCGTTCGGCTCCTAGACACCGACCGCTCAGCCACCGGCACGTCCTTCCTCGACGCCGCGCTCTTCAAGTAGCCGACAAAAGCTACGTCGTGAGTGAACACCACCACCTGCCGTGTCTCCGCGAAGTCGACTAGGCGCCCGGCAACACGTTCCCGGCGAATGTGGTCGAGCGACGTTACGGGATCGTCCAGGATGAGCGCCGATCTCGAGTCGTCGAGAGACGCCTCAGTGAAGAATGCGGCCAAACCGAGGGCACTTCGTTCGCCTTCGCTGAAAACGTCCGACAACTCCGACGCCTGCCGCGCTCCGACCAGTTTCGGCTGATGAAGCAGGGCTCCCTTTCTAGCCTGCGTCCTCGCGATCGTCACTCGCTCGAGCCCGAGCCTGTCCGTCTCCCGAGTGAACCGGTCTCGAACCATCTCCGTGATCGTCTCTTCCGAGAGCTCCAGGATCTTCCTGGTGATGGGTCCCGTGTTCGCTTCCTGCTTCAGGTTCTCGAGCCGCCTTCTCACCCCCAGGCGCCCTATCTCCTCAACGATCTCCTTGCGACCCGCCTTCATCGCCGTGAGCAACTCTATCTCGCGCCGCCTGTCAACCACCGCGTGGAGTCGCTGCCGAATCAACTCCGGTCGCTCCAGATCCTTCGCCAGACTCCGCGACTCCTTCGCCGCGCCCCTCAGCCTCGCGATCACCCCTTCGGCATCCGGCGCGGCACCCTGCGTGCCCGCCTCCCGCTCCCGCATAGCCTCGTACCCTGCTAGCAACCCTCTCGCGATCCGTGCCTCGTCGGGATGCGACGTTTCGAGATCCCGCAGCGTCGTGTCTACCGCCCCGCCGAGAACTTGCTGCGACCTCCTTGCCTCAAGCAGTGAAGCGTGTTTCGTTTGGACGTCGTCCCGCCTTACCTGAACGTCGTCCCGCACGAACCGGTCGAGGCTGGACAGCGCCCGGCCGCCCGACTCGCCCAGCGGGCGCAGACAAAGCACGCACCGGCTCTCGGCACCGGTCACCGGAAACGGCTGGTCCGCGTACGCGTGACTCTCGGAGAACCGCTTCGCCGACTCCCAGAGCACTTTCCACGCTGCGTTCCCGACGCCGGGCAACGGCTCCGACGCCAACGATTTCGCATGTTCTTCCGCAGCCTCCTCGACGCGTTCCAGTTCCTCCCCGATACGGATCACTTCGCGCGTCGCCTCCTGCCCTACAACGGCATCAACGCGCGCGATGTGATCGCATAGCCAGTCGAGCCTCTCCGCCGCCCTCTCGAGGTTGGCCCGAACTTGCCGCGTGTCCCCAGACCGCAGCGTCGCCTCCTGGGACTCCACGGTCGCCATCGACATCTCCACGTCCTCGAGTTTCGCAACCAGCGCGTCGAGTCCTTCGACCGAGCTTCCCGCCGACAAGCCGGCAAGGAAGCGCCCCGCCGCGGTTTCGCTCGTCTCGTATGTCACCAGCGGCAGTTCCCGCGCCTTGCGAGCGTTCTGGAGCAGCTTCCTGTCGGCAAGTTCTCGCACCTGCCCGCACGCCGTTATAAGACCGTCCATGGCGAACAGCGCGTACGGTCGATAGGGGAAATCCGCCTCCTCCGCAATGTACGCGCTGCCGCAGGCGCTGTCGTAGAACAACATTCGCTGCACCTCCGGCCGCGAAGCGTTCGGCCAACTGACGTCGTGCGCTTTGTCCCCGATGCGCACGGCCAGTTTGGCCGTCGCCTGGTCTACTGCCGTGTCTCGGAAGACGTCCGTCAGCACATCCTCGTGGTGCCTTGATCTCGCGATCCTCTTCAACAGCCTCGCGTACCCGGACTTCCCGCTCCCGTTGTCTCCGTACACGATCGCAAGACCCCGTTCCGGGAACGTCAGCGCAGCCGCCGACGACAGCGCGTTCACGTGTCTCGCCTCCGAAATCGACTCCAACCTCACTGCGGAACCCGCCGAACCCCGACCCACCAAGTGCTCGATTTCCAGTTCTTTCGCCGGCAGGGCTCGCTCGTCCACGACCGCGTCGACCAGCTGTTCCAAGGCCGCATTCGACAACGGCTCACCGCTGGCCACGCCGCTAAGCACAACCTGTTGCCACTGCGGCCGCCGCCTACTCCACGCGACGATACGTTCTTCTATTGGCACCTAATCTGACCTCCCCTGTTCTTGTTCCATGCTCCCCCGACGCAACGCCTTCCGGTCCGCTTCGCTCCTTCCGCCGATACACCCTCGCGAAGTCCCGCGGAAAAACCGACCGGGCTATTCTTGGGAGAGGCTCAGTCGCGTACTCCTCGAACTCGCATCCCAAACGGTCGTAGAACTCCTCCGTCCCGACCGGTCCATTCGGCCCTGAGCCGATATACACCAGCGTCTGCCCACAGCGCATGGTGGCGAGGACTCGCAGTCCCAGATCATCCCCCGGCTGCCCCCTGCAAGGCAGCCAGGAAGCCAGCAGTACATCGGTGTCTCGCGGTCCTCCCGTAGCTTCACACCAGTCTTCGAAAGTCGTTGCGATGACATTGCTGTCTTTCGGCGCCGGATCTAGACCAACCACCCTTTCCGTCCCGAATTCCCGCCTCAGCACCCGGGTCCAAAGCCCGCATCCGGCCCCGATGTCGACCACCCTTCCGCACGGCCAGTCGACCATCCGCCTGATGAGACCCACCGCCTCGGCGCAAGGGAACGACCACCCCAGGTTGCTCGATGTCCAGCCCTCTATACCGGAAGACAGGACCAATCCTCGATCTCGCGGCCCGAACCCGCCGAAACGCCGACCCGCCAGCCTCCCTGCCCGCCACAACGCGGCCTCGACCTCGTTCAAGCCCGGGATACCTCGCTTCCCCTCATACCGTTCCGCCAGTCGTTCAAGCGTTGCTATCGCCCTGCGGTTCAACTCTTTCATCCTCCAAACCTGCCGGTCCCGCCCGGAGGATCAGCCCCACACAACCGCGCGGGCCGCCATCTGTCAATGGCAACCGAAAACTGCGCACTTTTGGCAATCGAAAATTGCGCACTTTTTGACCTGCCGCGCAGGCCCCGTGAATGGAGCGGGAACGCCCGGTTTCGGGACCGGCCGACACCGCCCGGTGCGCGCCGCCCGCTTTTGAAGCGGGCGGGCGGCGCGCTGAGCACCGCCCTCGACTCGGGCAACGGCATCATGCGGGAGAGCGTCAGGCTTACAGAGCCCGGCGCCGTTTGGTGGCGTGACCCGACTCATGCGGCGTTGCTCCGGACCTCGTCGTCCGAGCGCGGCCGGAGCAAGTCCTGGTGCGCCCGCATCCGGTAGCTGTTGCCGCGGATGTTGACGATGTGGCAGTGGTGCAGCAGCCGGTCGATCAGCGCCGCGGCCATGACCTCATCGCCCAGCACCGTGCCCCACTCCTCGAAGCCTTTGTTCGACGTCAGCACGGTGGACGCGTGCTCATGGCGGGCGTTGATCAACTGGAAGAACAACACCGCGCCCTCGCGGGTGACGGGCAGGTAGCCGATCTCGTCGACGACCATCAGTGTCGGATGCGTCAGCACGCGCAGGCGCCGGCTCAGGTTGCCGGCGGCCTTCGCCTCGGCCAGCGAGTCGATCAGCCCAGCGAGCGTACCGTAGTAGACGCGCCGGCCGCTCTCCGCGGCGGCGATCGCCAGACTGATGGCGAGGTGGGTCTTGCCCACGCCCGGCGGACCGAGGAACACCACGTTCTCCTTGCGCTCGAGGAAGCCGAGTTCGTGCAGGCTCTCGATCTGTTCGCGTTTGATGCTCGGCTGGAAGGCAAAGTCGAACTGCGCCAGGGTCTTCACTGCCGGTAGCCGCGAGGCGCGCATGGCGGTCTGCAGCCGCCGGTTGTTGCGCAGCACGATCTGCGCGTTCAGCAGCTCCTCCATCGCTTCACTGGCCGTCACCGCGCCGCTGTCCGCTTGCGCCAGGATGCCGTCCACGGCCTCCAGCGCGCCGGGCAGCCTGAGATCCGCCAGCATCGCCCGCAGCCGGTCGCGCCGATCTCCCGCGGCGCTCATCGCACCAACTCCGCGTACGTGCGTAGCGACCGCCGTTGTACATCGACCTTCGGCAGCGATGGCGGTGCCGCGTCGGATGGTGTGGCAGCGCCGGCGCGCCGGTAGGGCTGTGGCGCCAGCGGCCGCAGGACGGACCGCTCATCCCGTTCGAAGCGGTCCACCGGCCGCTCCCCAGTCGTGCCATGCTGGCGCACGTTGGCCACCTCCGCCAGCCAGTGCTCGACCTGGTCGTTCACGTCCGCATCGTTCACAAACGCACGGCCGTAGTGGAAGCTCTCGCGGATGTAGCGGATCGGCCGCTCCACCTTGCCCTTGGTCTGCGCCCGATACGGCCGGCACGGGCGCGGCTGGAAGCCCCAGTGCGCCGCGAAGCGCAGGAACTCCTCGTTCAGCGTCACGCCGCCACCGCTCAGGCGGTCATCCGACAGCACGACAGCGCGCATCTGATCGAACAGCAGCTCCTGGGGCACACCGCCGAAGCTGGCAAACGCGCTCTCCAGACCTTCGACCAGCACCGCCATCGTCTGGCGCGGGTAGAACCGCAACCACAGCAGACGCGAGTAGCCGAGCACCACGACCAGGGCGTAGCGTCGACCCCAGGGAAAGCGGAACGCGCCGAAGTCCACCTGCCCCTGGCGTCCCGGCGGCGTCTCGAAGCGCACCGGCTCCTCCACCGGTTCGCGCGGCCGCGCCTCGCGCACGTAGTCCCGCACCCTGCTGTACGCGCCCGTGTAGCCCGCCGCCCGCACCTCGTCGAACAACCGCTGCGCCGACAGCCGCGGAAACTCCTGCAGCCGTGCGGCAATGATCGGCTTGTACGGATCCAGCTTGTGCGCCACCGGCGGTCGCGCCGCATAGCGCGCCTCGCCGGCGCTCAGGTCACGGTCCAGTTGCCCCGACTCGATCCAGTAGTGGATCGTTCGCCGGCTCACGCCGAAGCGCCGCGACAACTCCGCCTTCGACATCCCCTGCTCGAGGTAGTGCCTCAATCGCATCCTGGTCCCCCAATCGTGCATCTCTCGCCGGTCCCTCCCCGTTGGCTTCGCCAACGGGGACAGTACTGGCAACATCGAGTGCGCAATTTTCAGTTGCCAAGAATGCGCAGTTTTCAGTAGTCACCAACAGCCATCGTCCCATCCACCAGTCCGGATCACATCGAAAATCCCGAGGTGCCGGTGTATCTCCGGACCTTCGACGAGCAGTCCCATTTCCTCGGCCTGACGGCCGGCGAACTAGGAGCCCCGGCTCGCCGCCTTCGAAATCTATCGGTGTACGCAGGCGTGTTCCGTCCGTTCGTCCACCCGCAGCGTCCGCTGGGACTCCCGCGCCCGATCAAGCGTTTCGCAGTTCCCTACCACCCGGCGTTGGAACGGTCGTACTCGCCTCGCAGGCCACGACCTTCGTTGCCGGTACGCGCAGTCGCCGCTGTTTACGACGGCCCATCTGCCGCGCGCTCGCCAGTTCTCGCACACGTAGAAGCCATCGCGCGGCCATCCTACACCAGCACACCGCCCCCCAAAGAGCGCCCCACACATGCCGACCAGCACTGGCGACTAGCCCTCAAACCCCTCTGCGGGTAGAGTCCCGCAGCCAAACGCACGACCCCGACCGAGCCCAGATGACGCGCAATCTCGTACTCTGCACAGACGGCACTTGGAACCGCCCGGACCAACGAGACCGCGATCGCGTCGTCCCCAGCAACGTCGTCAAAGTAGCACGGGCGCTGAGCGGCAAGACCAAGGCCGAGACCGAACAGCGCGTCTACTACGACACCGGGGTCGGTACGGGAGGCCGGTGGGATCATCTCAAGGGCGGATTGTTCGGCATCGGACTGCTGGAGAACGTCAAGCAGGCTTACTTCGCCCTCGGATCCAGCTACCGGAACGAAGACAAGCTGTTCCTCTTCGGATTCTCCCGTGGCGCCTACACCGCGAGGAGCCTCGCCGGACTGATCGGTCTTTGCGGCATCCCCGACCAAAACAAGGACGACGACATCTCCGCCGCCGTCAACTCGGCGATCCGAATCTACCGCGCGCGACCCGGCCAAACACGCTCACGAAAAGCCAGCACACACGCCGAGCGGTTCTCGCATACCCGAGCCGGACGCCTCGTGCGCGATATCCACTTCATCGGCGTCTGGGATACGGTCGGCGCGCTAGGCGTCCCGTTGAAGCACCTGCGGTTCATCGGCGCTCACCGGCACGCCTTCCACGACGTTTCTCTCGGCGACCACGTCTCCTACGCCTACCACGCCTTGGCGATCGACGAGAGGCGCAAACCCTTCCGTCCCTCTCTCTGGTCCGCCGCCAACGTCCACCGCGGTCAAACAGTCAGCCAGGTCTGGTTCCCTGGCGTCCACTCGAACGTCGGGGGCGGCTACGTGGATGTCGGACCTTCCGACAGGGCGTTTCTCTGGATGTGCGCGAACGCGAAGAACGCCGGCCTCGGATTCCACACGGAATACATGAGGCGGCGAGTCGACCCCAACCTCTACGGTGAGCTGCGCGATTCCATGAAGTGGTACTACCGGATACTCGGACCCTATCCGCGACCCATCCCCGAGCCCAAGGCGGCAGCCGGCGAAGAGGTTCACTGGTCCGCGCGCCAGAGGCTTGAGTTCGTGACGGAGATCGCCTATCGCGACCGCCCCGACCGCGCGATCCTTGCCAACGCCATCGCCGCCCGAACTCCGCCCGTCACCGTCCCCATGCCCGAAGAGGACTTCCACGTCGCAGGCACCACACCCGACTGGAATGACGGCGGTGGGGTTCCAAAGACCCTTTGAGACGCCCGTCCCGAGACGAATTCCACGATCGCCGCGCCCCGCCGGCGAGTCCGATTGGCGGGGCGTTGTTCAGGCTTTGGCCCCTAGAGAAAAGCGGTGCAACCCAGCGCAACCAGACCCGCGTTCTATCGGCAATCGAGTGGGGGGCCATTTGGGGGGCCACGAAAATTCTGAAATGAAAATTCCTAAAAAACAATGGGTTAAAATAGTGTTTGGCGGAGCGGACGGGACTCGAACCCGCGACCCCTGGCGTGACAGGCCAGTATTCTAAACCGACTGAACTACCGCTCCGTACGGGCGTGGTGGGTGTTGCAGGGCTTGAACCTGCGACCTACGGCTTGTAAGGCCGTCGCTCTCCCAACTGAGCTAAACACCCCGCGCTGGCGACCGCGTATCTTACCCTTGGCCATAGGACTGTCAAATGCCACGGCGCAAATCCGGCGAAGGCTGGCCGCGCGAACGGGGTTGGTCCACCGGCACGGGTGACCTGAAGGCGCGAGACGCCCTCGAAGCGCCTAGAATGGACGCCGGACCCGCAACCGCCACGAGCCGACCATGATCGAGGGCATCGCCTACCTGATTGCCATAGTGACTTCGGCCATCTGCGTGGCAATCCACTATGGAACGCTGCGATTCCTGAGTTCCCGCACCCTGCATCACCGCCGCCATGGCGTCCCGGTGATGGTGGCTGGGCTGATACTGGTGCACTTTGTCGAAATCGGCGTATTTGCCGGCGTCTTTGCGTCACTATCGGGTACCGCTTTCGGGTCGGTGCAGGGCGCCGAGACGTTTCTCGACCATGTGTATTTCTCGGGTTCCGCCTACACCACCCTCGGCATAGGCGACCTTGTGCCGCTCGGGGCGCTGCGGGCCGTTACGGCCGCCGAAGCGATCGCGGGTCTCGTATTCATCGCCTGGACCGCGTCCTTCGCGTTCATCCAGATGCGACGCTCCTGGGGCGAAGAAGGGGCAACCGAGTGAAACCCATGCCGGGAAGGCCCCATCAGCGATTCGAAGCGCCCGTCCCATGAACCGCTGGACCCGCACCCTGCCGATCGTCGATACGCTGCGCGACTATCGCCGTACCGACTTCGTGTACGACCTCGTGGCTGGCCTGGTGCTCGGCGTGGTCACGGTGCCGCAAGCGGTCGCCTACGCCTTCCTGGCCGGACTGCCCGCCCAGGCGGGCCTCTACGCCTGCCTCGCGCCGATGGTGATCTATGCCGCCCTCGGCTCCTCGCGCCAACTCATCGTGGGTCCCGTCGCCATCGCCGCCCTCATGGTGGCGGCGACGGTGGGGGAACACGCGCCCGCACACTCCGACGCCTACCTCGGCATCACCACCATCCTTTGCCTGCAGGTTGGCATCCTGCTCTGGCTGCTGCGGCTCCTCGGGATGGGCGGGATCGTCAACCTCCTGAGCCATCCCGTGATCACGGGATTCGTCAACGCGGCGGCGATCCTGATCATCATCAGCCAACTGCCCGCTTTCACCGGAATCGAGATAGACCGCGGCGACAACGCGGCGGACCGGCTCACGCAGCTCTTGTCCGCCATCGGGAACCTCAATCCCGTAGCAGTCGGCATAGGTGTCGCAAGTCTCGCCGGTGTCTGGCTTGTCCGCCGTTACGCGGGGCTCGCGATGCGCGATCGCGACCATCCGATCAGCCGGACCGGACCGATGATCGTAGCCATCGCCGGCACTGGCACCGTTGCGATCCTTGGCCTCGGCGTCGACACCGTGGGCTTCGTACCCGCCGGACTTCCCGCTTTCGCCCTGCCCCCCTTCGATCCCCTGCTCTGGCTCGACCTGGCTCCCGCAGCCGCAATGATCGCGCTGGTCACCTACATCGAGAGTTTCTCCATCGGCACGACGCTGGCGTCGCGGCAGCGCAGCCGCATAGACGCCTCGCAGGAACTCGTCGCCCTCGGCGCCGCCAACGTCGGCGCGGCGTTCACCGGCGCGTACCCCGTGGCGGGGAGCTTCTCCAAGTCGAGCGTCAACGTCGCTGCCGGCGCGAAAACACCGGTCAGCGCGCTGGTCTGCGTGGCGGTTATCGCGGTGACACTGCTGTGGCTGACGCCGCTGTTCGCAAACCTGCCGCATGCGACGCTCGCGGCGATCATCATCGCCGCCATCGTCGGCATCATCGATTTCTCGATGATTCGGGAACAATGGCGCTTCTGTCGCGCTGACGTATTCGTGCACTTCCTGGCACTCGGCGGCGTGCTCATGCTCGGCGTGCAGGCCGGCCTGCTGCTCGGCGTCGGCACCGCCATCGTGCAGTTCGTGCATCGTTCCAGCAGGCCGCACATCGCGGTGGTCGGGAGACTTGGCGATTCGGCCCACTTTCGCAACGTCACCCGGTACGACACCGAGACCCTTCCGAACGTGGTCGCCATTCGGCTGGACGAAAACCTCTATTTCGCCAACGCGAACCAGGTGGAGGACCGATTGCTCGCGATCATGAACCGTCACGGGGAAGCACGTCACCTGGTACTCGTCTGCAGCGCCATCAATTTCATCGATACGACGGGCCTCGAGATGCTGCGACGACTGAATCACACGCTCGCGTCGCTCGACATCGCGCTGCACCTGTCCGAGGTCAAGGGCCGGTTGCGTGACCGGCTCGGGTCGACCGGCCTGCCGGACGAACTGTCCGGCAACCTCTATATCACCACGGACGAAGCCATGCGGGCACTCGCCCCTTCACAAGCCCCGGCGGAGATCGGGGAAGACCGGTAGGGCGAGCCACACCAACCGCCTTGCCGAACTCCGGCACATTTGCCAATCTGGCGCCTGTCCCACGGAATCTTCGGGCGACACCATGTATCCGGGCAACTGGGCGAAGGTCTTTCCGGACAAGGCCGCGGCAATCGATAGCGCGACGGGCGCGGTCAGGACCTACGGCGAACTGAACGACCGGTCGAACCAACTGGCGCAGCTGCTGTTCGACAAGGGATTGCGGCGCGGCGACCATATATCGATCTTCGCCGAGAACCATCTCGTCTGGTTCGATGTCGTCTGGGCCGCGCTGCGGTCAGGGCTGTACCTGACCACCGTCAACCGCTACCTGACCGACGAAGAAGCGGGCTACATCCTCGACAACTCCGAGTCGCAGGTGCTCATCACGACCCGCGCCCGGGCGGACGTGGCCGGCAATCTCCACGGGTTCGCGCCGCGCTGCCACACTTGGCTCATGCTCGATGGCGCCATCAATGGCTACCAGGACTTCGAGGAGACCATCGCGGACTGTCCCGCCGAACCGCTGGCCGAGGAGCCGACGGGCGGCGTGATGCTGTACAGCTCCGGCACGACCGGGCGGCCGAAGGGCATCCTGCGGCCCCTGCCGGAAGCGTCCATTTCGGAAGACGTGGGACCGATCCGCGCGTTGCAGAGCATGCTCTGGGGGATCGACGAAAACACCGTTTACCTGTCTCCCGCACCCCTCTATCACGCCGCACCGCTAAGCTTCAGCGTCGGCGTGCAATCCCTGGGCGGCACGGTGGTTTACATGCCACGCTTCGATCCTGCGCACGCCCTGCAGGCCATCGAGGAATACCAGGTCACGCACAGCCAGTGGGTACCCACGATGTTCTCGCGCATGCTGAAACTCGAAGAGTCCGAGCGCTCCCGCTACGACCTGTCCTCCCACAAGGTCGCGATCCATGCCGCCGCGCCCTGCCCGCCGAAGGTCAAGGAGCAGATGTTCGACTGGTGGGGGCCCATCATCTACGAGTACTACGCCGGGACCGAGGTCAACGGATTCACCCACGCGGGCCCGGACGACTGGCTCGAACACCCCGGTACGGTGGGCAAGCCCATCATGGGCACGATCCACATCTGCGACGACGACGGCGCGGAACTGCCCATTGGGGAGACGGGCGTCGTCTATTTCGAGATGCCGACGACCCCGTTCGAGTACCTGAACGACCCCGAGAAGACCAGGAAAGCGCAACACCCGGAACACGCCAACTGGACGACCCTGGACGACGTCGGCTACGTCGACGCCGACGGCTTCCTCTACCTCACGGACCGCGCCACCTACATGATCATTTCCGGCGGCGTGAACATATACCCGCAGGAAATCGAGAACGCGCTGATCCTCCATCCCAAGGTGCTCGACGTCGCTGTCATCGGAGCGCCCGACGAAGAAATGGGCGAGGAAGTACGGGCGGTCGTGCAACCGGCCCAGGGCGTTACGCCGGATTCGGCGCTGGAAGCGGAACTCATCGCCTACACAAGGGAGAACATCGCGCATTACAAGTGCCCCAAGGCCATCGACTTCCGGGACGAATTGCCCCGGCTGCCCACCGGCAAGCTCTACAAACGTTACTTGAGGGACGAATACTGGGGCAGGCGCGGTTCCCGGATCGTCTGAGACGGTCATGGACACATCGTCATGGGTGTTCGGCTACGGCTCGCTCATATGGCGCGCCGACTTCCCCTGGCTGGAACGGCAACCCGCGAAGTTGTCCGGTTGGGCACGCAAGTTCTGGCAGGGCTCCCACGACCATCGCGGCATGCCCGATGCCCCCGGCAGGGTCGTCACGTTGGTGCGGTCGCGGCACGAGACCTGCGCGGGCGTGGCGTACCGCGTGGAGTCGCACGTATTCGACCACCTCGATGACCGGGAGAAGAACGGCTACGACCGCGTCCCGGTCAGCTTGGCACTCGCCAGCGGAGAAAACGTGGATGGCGTCGTCTATATCGCGCCTGTCGACAACCTCGCATTCCTGGGAGACGCGCCGCTCAAGGAGATGGCGCGTCACATCCAGGATTCGGCGGGACCGAGCGGCAGGAACGTGGACTATCTGCTGGAACTGGCCGCCGCGCTGCGCGACCTTGGTGCGAGGGACTCGCACGTCTTCGAGCTGGAAGCGGCCGTGCGGGAGGCCCAGCGCCCGTAACCTGCACCATCCCCCATGCTGGTGGCCGTCGCCGATCATCGGCACTTTCTGACGCGCCGCCGACGCGTGTTTGTAGTACAAAGTGATACGACGAGAACCACAAACCAAGCGCACCTATGTCACTTGAACAACCTACTCTGGCAAGCGTGTTCGACACGGCGCTGTCGTACTTCGACCACAACAGGGAACACGCGCTTGAATGGCTCAAGCATCCCAATCCCGCTCTCCGAGGCGAAACGCCGCTTGACCGCGCAGAGACAGCCATCGGCAAGGAGGATGTGATCGACCTGATCGGCCGCATGGAGCACGGAATACCCACATGAGAGTCTTCCGGTCCTTCGACAGGGTTGTTCCCGGCACGATCCGGGCATTCGAGTTCGATTGCCGACTGGTGGGCTAAGGCTAGCGCCCGAGCTGGGCAGAAGCCGCGACAAGTCGGCTCTTACTCCGACTGCAACGCGGCCACCGGGTCCATGCGCGCCGCGGAGAGCGCCGGATAGACGCCGAACCCCACTGCTATCGCCACGCAGACGATGACCGCGAGCGCGATGATCGGCAACGACCAGGCGACCGCCCAGCCGGCGAAAGCGGCGATCACATAGGCGATGACCACACCCAGGACCACGCCTGCGGCCGCGCCCAACAGCGCTATCACGGCGGTCTCGACAAGAAACTGGCGCACCACGTCCGTCTCGCGCGCCCCGACCGCGCGGAGCAGACCGATTTCCGAACGGCGTTCCATCACGCTCGCCAGCATGATGTTCATGATGCCGATGCCGCCTACCAGGAGCGAAATGCCGGCGACGGCCGACATGACGATGGTGAATATCCACTGTGTCTGCTTCTGTTGCGCCAGGAGCCGTGCGGGAATGATCATCCGCGTGTCCTTCTGGCCGCCGTGACGACGGTCCAGCAGGTGCTGCACGGCTTCCGCCGCCGCCGCCGGAGAGACGTCATCCGACACCTGGATCTTCAATCCGCTGAGTTCGGCCTCCATGAACCCCATGCGCAAACGCCGCAGGCCTGTCTGGAGCGGGAGGTAGACGCGGTCGTTCTCCCCGCCGACCTCGCGACCCTGAAACTCGCCGTCGGGTAGCTGTCGATCCTGCAGGACTGCCACGACCTCGAGCCACAGGTGGTTGACCTTGACGAGACCACCCAGGGCGCCGCCCCTGGGAAACAGTTCGTTCGCGACGTTGCCGCCCAGCACGGCCACCTGCGCGAAACGCACATCGTCCGCTGCGTCGAACAGAACGCCCTCTCCCGCATCGAGTTGCGTCATGCCGAAATAGGAGGGGCTCACGGCCCAGGCCTCGGCGTGACTCTCCCCATGGTGGGAGAACAGGTCCCACACGCTGATCTCGCGAATCCCCGCCCAGTCTTCCACGAAGGGCAACGTATCCGACATGGCGAGCGCATCCGCCACCGAGAGTCCCGCCGAGTGCTGTCGCGTGTCCCGCTTCGACTCCCCCCGGGGCTCGTCCGCTTCAACGATCAGGTTCCGGACCCCCATCCCCTCGATCATCGCGAGGGCCTCTCGTCGTCCCCCCTCGCTGACCGCGATCATGGCGATCACGGCGCCGACGCCGAAGAGCATCCCGAGCAGCGTCAGCGCCGAGCGCAACCTGTGGTGGGCCAGTTGTCCCAGCGCCTGCCGGACATCGGGGCGCAGCCGCTTGGCCGTAGCCGCGACGGATCTGCGGGAGACATCGATCCACCGGATCGCCGCCCGTGCATATCGCTCGATCATCAGCTCGCGCCCTGCGGCGCCGAGACGGCGACCCGCTCTCCCGCCGACAGGCCGCGGGTGACTTCCACCAGCGTCGGACTGCGACGTCCCAACTCAACCTGTCTCGGGTAGGGTTCCCCCTGCTCCATCACGTAGACGAACGCCTGGTCCTGTTCAAAGAAAACGGACTGCTGCGGCAACAGGAACGCGTCCCGGACCGTGCCGGTCGTCACGGTTGCCGTCAGGCTGCTGCCTACGCGCATCACCTCCGGGTCCACCCGGTCGATTTCCGCTTCGACGACGAAGTACTTCTGCGGATCGCTACGGTCCCGGGGAACCGCGACGGTCGAAACGCTGGAAACGCGGGCGGCGAAATCGTGCTCGACTTCACTGTCGATCACGAGCGCGACGGGCTGACCCGGTTCGATCCCCACCGCATCGACTTCCGGCACGTATATCCTCGCCCTGACCTTGCCGCGTATCGGCAGCAGCCCCACCGCCCGGCCCGGGTACACGGTCTGTCCCTTGCCGAGCTTTCGGCCCCAGCGCGTACGCGCGTACACGAAGGTCCCGTCAGCTGGACTGTGCAATTCCATCTGGGCCAGCGCCGAGTCCTGCTTGGCGAGCTTGTCCTGGCTCGCGTCGCGGCCGCTCTCGATGCGGCGCTGCTCGGCGAAGGAACGCTGGTCGTGCGTGATCGCCTGCCAGGCGTAGTACGCCTCCTCGACGCCCAGGTAGGCAAGGTCCCCCAGGGCATCGATGTATTCGTTGCGGCTCATCAGGCGGGGATCTATCGTGACGTACGTTTCGGCAATGTCGGTCTCGTCCTCGACGCGCTCCGTTTCGTGGCCGATACGGGTGCGGTCGATGTCGCTCCGGCGCGCATGGCTGTCGATCTCAAGATCGCTGTTCACGACTTCCAGCACGCTGATCTCGCGCTGCACCAGCACTTCGCTGTCGTCGAACCGCACGACCACCTGTCCCTTCCTGACATCCGAATACTCCGGCACCATCCAGGTGATGTTGAAACGCATGTCGATGTCGCTCGGCATGCGGATGGCAATGGATTCGGACGGCACCAGTTCTCCTCTCGCGCGCACGACAAAGGTATGGTCCTGCGCGGTCGCGGAAATCGTCGGCAGCCGCGATGACGAATCCCCGCAACCCGCTACGGCCACCGCGGCGACCAGCAGCCGCCGCCATGCCGGCGTGATACGTACTCGAGCACTCACAGGCGCACCATGTCCCCTTCTTCCAGGCCGCCCTCGACGATGAACATGTCCGCGCTGCGCTCGCCGAGCAGGACCGGCTGCCAGCCTTGCCCTCGCAGCACGACGCCGGGCGATCCCGAGCGGTAGACGAGCACCGATGCCGGGATCGCCAACGCTTCCTTCAACATCGACAGTTCCACCTCGATCTGCACCGACATGCCGAGCCTGAGCACGGGCGGCTGGCCGGGGTCGATCTCCGCGGTGATGTCCCGCACCATGGAATCGGAATAGCGCGAGCGGCGGCGAACGGTGTTGGCCACCCGGCTGACCCGACCGACCAGGTCCGCCTCGCCGCCCGAATCAATGGCGACCCGCACACGCTGGCCTACGGCGAGCCGCGCGGCGGCATGCTCGTGAATCTCCGCCTGCACGGCCAGCCGGCCGTCGTCTGCGAGCCGCACCACGACCAGTCCGGGGTGAACGGAGGCGTTGATGTCCACCTTGTTGCCCTCATAATCCGTGCCGAGCACCACCAGTCCGGGCCTGGGCGCCCTGATCGTGAACGATGCGAGTTCCTTTTCGACCGACGCAAGCTTCAGCGCCGACTGACGCACGGCGGTCTCGAGTTCCTGGCGCCTCGCCTCCCTTAGCCGAAGGCTCAATGCCTGCCGTTCCCGCGCCCGCCTCATGAGAAGGTTCGCGATGCGTTTCTCCTCGACGAGTTTCCGGTACTCGATCCCGGGAACCAGTTCCTCGGGCTGTTCCGCCTTCCGGTCCGCCTTCCTGGCCTCGCTCTCCGCCGCCGCCAGCGCCACCCTTTCGTCCTCGATCTCCTGTCTCTGCTTCTCGTCCAGGGAAAGGAGTTCGTTCCGGCGCTGGGCCAATTGCCCGGACACGCGAGTCAGGTCGTCGTCCAGGTTACTGCTGTCGAACCGGACCAGGAGGTCGCCCTCCCCGACCCTTTGACCCTCCTGCGCCAGTTCGGCGATGGTCGTCTGCCACCTGCCGCTCGGCGGTGGACCGAAGCGCAGCACATCGGTCGATACGACGATGCCGCTCGTGGTGACCGTGACCGGTCGATCCGCCAGGTGCACCTCGAAGAACTGCTCCGCGGCGGCAGCGCTGAACGCGGTGAGCAGGACAACGGGTAGCGCCGAACCTGGAAACCGCTTCATCGTTCAAGCTCCGCCATGACGGACATTCCCGGCATGAACATATTCGGCATGACCTCGACAGGCACGGCGGTGACATCGAAGTAGCCGCCCCGGCTCCAGGCCTCGCGCTCCGTCGCCTGGTAGGAGGTCCAATCCACGGTCGCAGCGACAGATGTTGTCGGGATTGCATCTGCGATGACGGCGATCCTCGCGCCCACCGGCAGCTTCAGTATGTCCGCCTCGTGGACCTGGAACCGGAACCGGAGGTCCTCGCGGCTGGCGACGTGCGCGATGGGCGAGCCGCTGGAAAGGGTGTCTCCAGGAAAAGCCTTGCGTCCCGTGAACTCGCTCTCGGCGTAGATCAGGAAGCCCGCCTTGGTCGCATGCACCCGTGTCCGTTCCAGGGCATCCCGCATGCGCGCCGCCTCCAGCTCGGCCCTCGCGACCGCCAGTTTCATCGACTCCTGCGCGCCGGCCTTCTCCGCCCTCTTGTCGTCGAGTTCGGCCTGCGCGCGCTCCAGCGCCTGTTCGGCCGTGGCGAGGGTCAACTGCGCGCGGGAGTGGATCAGCCGCGAAGTCGCGGTCGGCGGCACTTCGGCATCGAGCTGCGCGAGCCGCACCGCCGACTCCGCCTGCAGGACCGCGGTTTCCGCGTCCATGATCGCGAGATCCAGTTCAGCCTGCCGCCGTTCGTTCTCCTGCCGCCGCCCCTCGAGGTCGATGATCGCCTGCTCTTCCAGCGCGATCAGGCCTCCGGGGTCGAGCCGAACGATCAGGTCGCCCACGGACACGGTGCTGCCTTCCGGCGCCATCCACTCGATGCTTCTCTGCCACGCGCCCGGCAGACGGGGCATTTCCACGGTCTGCGCCTGGCCGTCTTCAACCACCCCGGTCAGGTATGGAGGCGCGGCGTCCGCAGGCGTGCCCCACAGCATCACTGCCGGGAGCAGCAATGCGAAGCACCCGGCGGGACGGCTCACCGAACGGTTGTCAGTTTCGCGCGCGATCATGTTCCACCTTGCCGTCGCGCATGTGCACGACGCGCCGGGCATGTGCGGCAATCTCTTCTTCATGGGTGACCATCAGGATCGTCTGGCCTTCCCGGCTGAACTCATCAAACAGTGCCATGAGATCCTGGGAAGTTCTCGAATCCAGGTTGCCCGTCGGTTCGTCCGCGAGCAACAGCGAAGGGGCCGCCACCAGGGCGCGCGCGATCGCGACGCGCTGACGTTGACCGCCGGAAAGCTGGTTCGGCCGGTGGTGCATCCAGTCGGTGAGCCCCAGGCGGTCCAGCAGTTCCGGACCCCTCCGTTGCGCCTCTTCCTGCAAGTCGCCGTCCTGCGCGAACCTGAGCGGCAGCAGGACGTTGTCAAGCGCGGTCATTCGCGGCAAGAGGTGGAAGCTCTGAAAGACGAAGCCGATATAGCGATTGCGCAAGCGCGAAAGCTGCGCATCGTTCATGCTGGATACCGGTTGGCCGAGCAATCGGTACTCGCCGAGGTCGGGTCTGTCCAGGCACCCAAGTATGTTCATCAGGGTCGACTTGCCGGAACCCGACGGCCCCATCACGGCCACGAAGTCTCCGCTATCGACCTCGATGTCGACGTGATCGAGCGCATTCACGCGGGCCTCCCCCACGTGGAAAATGCGGCAGAGACCCGATGTCGAAATGACGCTGGCCACCTGGGAAAGAACGCGGTTCCCTAACGCAACGGAACGGGTTCGAACTGCCTTTCGGTCAAGCCCATGACAGCGTCCGAACCCGCCTGGATCGCCGCGAGGTGCGCGCCCGCGCGTGGCAGGATGTGGGCGTTGTAGAACCGCGCGGTGACGATCTTCGCGGCGTAGAAGGGCACGTCGTGATCCGCCGCCTCGAGGTGCGGGGCAGCCGCCAGGGCAGCCCGTGTCATCGCGTGCGCCCCGGCCACCACACCGCACAACATCAACATGTTGACCGCCACAGCCCCCGCTGCCGAGAAGTCGTTGCCCGCATTCGCGAACAGCCATTCGACACCGGACTCCAGCCTGTCGACGCCGGTGCGGTAGGCCGCCGACTGGTCGGGCAGCCGTGACTCGACATCTTTCTCAATACCCCGCATTTCCTCGATAAGCGCGCGGACCGCCGCACCGCCATCCCGCAGCATCTTTCGACCGACCAGGTCCGTCGCCTGTATTCCGGTCGTCCCCTCGTAGATGGTCGTAATCCGTGCATCGCGGTAGTGCTGCGCCGCCCCGGTCTCCTCGACGAAGCCGGTGCCGCCGAACACCTGCAATGCGAGGGAAGCGATCTGCTGCCCGGTCTCCGTGATCCAGCCCTTGATGACCGGCGTCATCAGATCCGCCCGCGCCCCGTGCCGGGACTGATCGGCGGCATCCCCACGGGACGCCCGATCGAGGTACGAGGCCCCGATGTACCCCACCGCGCGCATCGCTTCGATCTGCGCCTTCATTTCCATCAGCATGCGCCGCACATCCGGGTGGTGGATGATCGTCACGGGTTCGTGATTCCCCGGCAGGTTGCCCTGAACCCTTTCCTGGGCGTACTGCAGCGCGTGCTGGTAGGCGCGTTCCGCCACGGCCAGTCCCTGCAACCCTACGCCGATCCGCGCCCGGTTCATCATCGTGAACATGCAGGCGAGACCCTGGTGTTCTTCGCCAACGAGGTAGCCGACGGCGCGGTCGTACTGCATGACGCAGGTCGGGCTGCCGTGGATGCCGAGCTTGTGCTCGATGGAAACCGGCGTGACACGGTTGGCGGGCCCGAGGCTACCGTCCGTACCCACGAGAATCTTCGGCACGAGGAAGAGGCTGATGCCCCGCACGCCCGGGGGCGCATCCGGCAAACGCGCGAGCACGAGATGGACGATGTTGTCCGCCATGTCGTGGTCGCCGTAGGTAATGAAGATCTTCTGGCCGCTGACGAGATAGTGGTCGCCCTTACGTATAGCGTTGCAGCGGATCAGCGCAAGGTCCGATCCCGCCTGCGGCTCCGTGAGGTTCATCGTGCCCGTCCACGCGCCATCGATCAGGCGGGGCAGGTACGTGGCCTTCAACGCGTCGCTCGCATGCGCCTCGATCGCGCGCGCCGCGCCGTGGGAGAGTTCGGAACAGTTCGACCAGGCGAGGTTCGCGGACTGCCAGAGTTCCGATACCGCGGCGGCCAGCAGTTCCGGCAATCCCTGACCGCCGAAATGGGGACTGTCGCCAAGTCCTGTCCAACCGCCGGCGCGAAAGTGTTCAGAGGCTTCCCTGAACCCCGCCGGGACGCGCACCCCGTGGGAGTCCGGATCGAGACGGGCGCCCTCTTGATCTCCGGGCACATTGGTTGGCGCGATGACCTCCTCGGCCAATACCGCCGCCTCCTTCAGTGCCGCGCGCACCAGGTCGGGCGTCGCTTCCTCGTAGCCCGGCAAGGCATTGATCTCCCGCCAGGGGACGAGTTCCTCCAGTACGAACCACATGTCACGGGTCGGGGCCCGGTACACGGTCACGGGCGCCCTCCCTGCGGTCGGGCCGAGAGATACGTGGGTTTCATACCGTGCCTCAGTCGTTGTCCTCGAGGATCATCGCCGCCCCCTTCTCCCCGATCATGATGGTCGGCGCGTTCGTGTTCCCGGAAACGAGCGTCGGCATGATCGACGCATCCGCCACGCGCAAACCGGCCACGCCATGCACCCGCAACCGATCGTCCACCACCGCGTTGGCATCGCTTCCCATCCTGCAGGTGCCGACCGGGTGGAACACCGTCGAGCCGGTACGCCGGCAGAATTCAAGAATCTCATCGTCCGACTGCGTGGCGTCGCCAGGGTACAGTTCGCGTTCGACGTAGCGGGCCATGGAAGGTGCGGCGCCCACGCGCCGCGCGATGCGTATCCCTTCGACCAGGGCTGCCCGGTCTGCCTCCTCCGACAGGAAATTCGGTCGGATCGCCGGTGCAGCGGCCGGGTCCGCGCTCTGGATGTGGATCGATCCCGTGCTTTCCGGACGCAACTGGCAGACCGCGCACGTCATCCCGGGCTCCCTTTCCAACGTCCCGCGCGGGCGATTAGGCTCGTGGCTCGCATGGGCGAAGTGAAACTGCACGTCCGGCGTCTCGAGTTCCGCGCGCGTGCGCACGAAACCGTGGGCGATACCCGCCGTGTACGTCAGCACCCCTCGACGGAGAAAGGCGTATTTTGCTGCCTCCACCAGAAGGCGCATGCCGCGCGTGTCCTCGTTCAGGGTCCTCGCAGCCTGCTTCACGCGCCATACCACGGAACTCAGGTAGTGATCGCGGTAGTTCTCGCCGACCCCGGGCATGTCGCGAACGACATCGATGCCGTGGTTGCGCAGGAGTTCGGCCTGGCCCATGCCAGAGAGTTCCAGCAGTTGCGGCGACTGCACCGCCCCGGCGGCCAGGATCACTTCCCTGCTGGCGGTAGCTTCCAGGGTTCTGCCACCGGCAACGTAACGCACGCCGATGGCTCGAACGCCGTTCCCGGAGCCAGACCCCTCGGTGAGGACGCATTGCGCCCGGGCGCGGGTGGCGATGGTGAGGTTCGGGCGCGGCCGGGCCGGATCGAGAAAAGCCCGCGCCGTGCTCATGCGCCTGCCGTCACGCTGGGTCACCTGGTAGATCCCGAAACCTTCCTGGGAAGCACCGTTGTAGTCGGGGTTCCTGGCGTAGCCGATCTCCACGCCCGCGTCCACGAAACCATCCAGGATGGGGTGGCTCTCGATCATGTCGGCGACATTCAGTTCGCCGCCATCACCCCGGAACTCGTCGCCGCCGCGCTCGAAGCGCTCCGAGCGCTTGAAGAAGGGCAGCACCTCCTCGAACGACCATCCCCTGTTGCCCAGTTGCGCCCAGGTGTCGTAGTCCCGCGCCTGGCCACGCACGTACAGCATGCCGTTGATCGAACTCGAACCGCCCAGCACCTTCCCGCGCGGAATGGGGATCCTGCGCCCACGGGTATTCGATTCCGGCTCGGTCTGGAAGCACCAGTTCACACCTGGCCGATCGATCATCTGCCAGAAGCCCCCGGGGATGTGGATGAGCGGACTCCAGTCGCGCCCGCCAGCTTCGAGGAGGAGCACCGAGTTCCCGGGATCGGTGCTCAGCCGATTGGCGAGAACACAACCGGCGGAGCCTGCGCCCACCACGATGTAGTCATATGCCGGCATTGAATCTCGTTCGCGCGACGCCACGACAATAGTAGGCAATTGGACCGGGTTCCGTCACGCTGCGATCCGGAGACGATTCCGCGTCGATTGCATGCACAATAGTGCTTCTATAGACTGCAAGTCTTTGCAGCCATTAGATGTTGGCCGATGAAAACCATCACCATCCGCAATATTCCCGCAGATATCGTCGCCGCTTTGGAAGTCGAAAAGCTGCGTCGCGGGCTTTCGCTCAACCGCACGGTCCTGTCATTGATACACGAGGCGCTTGGACTCTCCGATTCCAGGCGTCGTAGCAACGGTCTTCGAAAACTCGCGGGAAACTGGACTGAAGCTGAATCCCGACATTTCGATGAGGCCGTGGCGCCCTTTGGAAAAATCGACGAAGACATGTGGAAGTGACCCGACTTTGTCTCGACACGTCCGCATACAGCAGGTTCCAAAGCGGACATCCGGCAGTCGTTGACCATGTTGACGTAGCAGAGTGCGTGGCGATGCCCAGTGTCGTTATCGGAGAACTCTGGGCCGGCTTTCTGCTGGGAACCCGCCGTGCCGAGAACATCCAGAAGCTCGATGAGTTCCTGGACAATGCCGTTGTCGAGGTCGTGTCCGTCGATGAGCAGGTCGCGCACATCTACGGCGAAATGGTGCTCGAACTGCGACGCAAGGGGCGACCATTACCCGCAAACGACATCTGGATTGCGGCAACAGCAGCGCGAACCGGAGCGACGATTCTGACATTCGACGCGCACTTTCGAGAGATCGACCGCATCGGCACTCTCATTCTCTGAGCAGATGACCGCGTTGTCCGGTCAACGCCCGGAAAGGTCCAGGCTCCGCGGCTCGTCGAAGAGCCGTTCCCACATGTCGCATACCGCCTGCCGGTAGGTGGTCAGCCGCGCTGCGGCTTCTTCGGATTCCGGCAGATCCAGCGTCTGGTGATGTACTTCGCCGCGCAGGGCGAGGTACGCGAGCACCAGTCTCTCGGCGTCTTCTTCCGGCAGAACGCCGGCAATTCCAGCTTCCTCCAGGATCCTGACGTTGTCCGACCAGGTGGCGAGACTCGGATGCGCGTGCGCCTGGGCCAGGACCAGGTACTGAACGATGAACTCGAGGTCGACGATGCCCCCCACGCCGCGTTTCAGGTCACTTTCGTCACGGTGTTGCGCGTCGATGCGCTTCCTCATTTCCCTTACTTCGCGGCGAAGCGATTCGGCGGACCGGGGCTGGCACAGCAGTTCGCGGCGCGTGTTCTCAAAGTCCCGCATGAGCGCCGGATCGCCGGCCACGGCCCGGGCGCGGATCAGCGCCTGGTGCTCCCAGACCCACGCCCGGCTGGTCTGGTATTCGCGAAACGAGGCGAGGCTCGACACCATGAGACCGGCGCTGCCGGACGGACGCAGGCGCATGTCGATCTCGTAGAGCGGGCCTGTGTACGTCCGTATGGTAAGCAGGTGCATCAACTTCCTGACCATGCGGTGGAGGAACTGGGAAGCGTTCCCCGGCAGGTCGTGCAGGAATACGAGGTCGAGGTCCGAATCGAGCCCCAGTTCCTGTCCGCCGAGCTTGCCATAGCCGACCGCGATGAACGGCCGCCGTCCGTCCGGCTCACTCGCGCACTGCTCCCAGGCGAGTCGGATCGCGTGCTCGAGCACGGCTTCCGCCAGCCAGCTCAGGTAGTCGCTGACATGCATGATCGGCAGCAGGCCCCTCGCCTCCGCCGCCGCCACGCGAAAGACACGCTGCTCCTTGAACTCGCGCAATCCATCCACGAGGGCTTCTTCATCCGGCGCGGCGGCGAGCACGTCTCCGAGTTCCTCCACCAACGCGTCGCGGCCGGACAGGAGGTCCCACGCGTGCTTGTCCAGCATCACCTCCATGAAGACGGGGTGCGCGGCAATCTGGTCCGCCACCCAGCGACTCTGGCCTACCAGCCGCACGAAGATCTCCAGCGCCTCCGGGTTCTCACGCAACAGCGCCAGGTACGTCGAGCGCCGCAGCAGAGTCTTGAAAATGGGCACGAGGCGCTCCACCGCCCGTGCCGGGCTGGGCTGCCGGCTGGCGACCTGGAGAACTTCCGGCATGATCGCATCCAGCCGCTGCCGGCCGTCCTCTCCAACCGAAGACCGGTCGCGCGCCTCGGCGAGGTCACGCAGCAGTTCAGCCACCCTTCGCGGTGCGTCAAAGCCCTCTTCCGCCAACAGGGAGAAGTCCTCCCTGCCTGTCCACAGCCCACCTTCCGCCTGGGGCGTACCCGCTCCGATCACCCGGTCGAATACGCGCTCCACGTTGTCGCGGTGGCGGGCGAGGGCCGAGAGGTACGCCGCGTAGGACTCGAAACCCATGGCGAATGCCAGCCGCAAGCGGCCGGTGTCGGTGACCGGGAGACGCTGCGTCTGCCGGTCCGCCTCGGCCTGAATGCAATGCTCCGTATCGCGCAGAAACCGGTATGCGTCGCGCAGCTCCGTCACGGTGTCGGGGTCGAACTTCTCCGCGCGCCCCAGTTCGGCAAGGGTGTCCAGGAAACCCGGATGCTGCAGGCCCGCGAGCCGTCCGCCGAGGACGAGTTGCTGGACCTGGACGGCAAACTCCGCGTAGCGAATGCCGCCTGGCCCGAGCTTCACGTCTTCCGGGCGATGCCGCTCGGCGGCGAGGCGCGCCTTCATCTCCCGCATCGCTTCGAGCGAGCCGAAATCCAGGTAGCGCCGGTACACGAAGGGGTTCAGCGAGGCCAGCAGTTCCTCGCCGCCCTGCCGGTCGCCCGCGCACACCCGCGCCTTGATGAGCGCGTAGCGCTCCCAACTGCGTCCCTGGGACTCGAAGTACTCCCGCATCGCCGCGAAGTGCATGACCAATGGACCGCTCGCGCCATATGGCCGCAGGCGCATGTCCACGCGAAACACGAAGCCGTCCACCGTGACGGGATGCAGGAGATCGATGATTCCCTGCCCGACGCGGATGAAATACTGCTGGTTGCGCACGCCCGATGACGTCTGCCCGTCTTCCGGGTAGCCGAAGATGAGGTCCACGTCCGACGACAGGTTGAGTTCTCGCCCGCCCAGCTTGCCGAGCGCGAATACCGCGAGCCGCTGCGGTTCGCCGGACGCTGTGCGTGGCTCACCCACGCGTTCCGTCTCCCGCCGCTCCGCCGCTTCGAGCGCCGTGGCTATGAAACCGTCGGCCATGTCGGAAAGCGACCCCACGGTTTCCTCGAGCGGCGCCGTCCCGGCGAGATGCCGCCAGACGATCCACAGTTGCGAGCGGTTGCGCAGCCGGCGCAACTCCCGCTTGAGATCGTCGACTGCCGGCACACCCGCCGAGCCACCGCCGACCGCATCCGTCAATTCGTTCCTGAACCAGGCAGCGTCCCACGGCTCCTCGAGGCGACCCTCAGCCAGGGATTCCAGGAACCAGTCGCGCTGCTGCGACGCGACGCGCTGCGCAAAGTCGCTAAGCGCCATGACCCGCCGGGACGAGGCAGGGAGTTCGAGGCCCTCCCTCTCCGCGAACCGGTCCGCGAGGTCGGCAAGACCCTTCGGCAACTGGCTGGAATCCATCACTTGGTCACCCGTCTCAGCCACACAGGGAAGAGCGCGGTTCAACCGCGCTCGGAACGGGATTCTAAAGCGCCCGGCAGGTACTGCCTACGGTTGCGACACAGAACTACGAGAGGCTGATTGGATGTAATTCTGGATTCCGGTCTTGCCGATAAGTTCGAGTTGCGTCTCCAGCCAGTCGACGTGCTCCTCTTCCGACTCGAGGATGGACTCGAAGAGTTCCCGGCTGACGTAGTCGGATGTGGATTCCGAAAAGGCGATGGCTTCGCGCAGCATCGGCATGGCCTGCATCTCAAGCTCGAGGTCGCACGCAAGGATCTCCTCGACATCCGTACCGATAAGCAGTTTTCCCAGGTCCTGCAGGTTCGGGAGTCCTTCAAGGAAGAGAATCCGCTCGATGAGCCTGTCGGCGTGATGCATCTCGTCGATGGACTCTTTCTTTACGGCTTCGCCCAGTTCTCCCATGCCCCAGTCGGTGAGCATTTTCGAATGCAGGAAGTACTGGTTGATCGCCGTCAACTCGTTTTTCAGCACGCCGTTCAGGTGTCCGATGATGTCCGAATGTTGCGGTTTCATGATTATCCGATCAGGTGGCCCGAGCGAATTCGAATATGGCCGCATACATCGCCAATGTCAAACATAACTTTTTGAAATATAAATGAAAATTATTATCATACGCGATCGGTCGGAAGATCGTTCCGGACCGATATTCGTATACATTTGCTATTACTAATCATTCTCATTTAGAATTCGGTCGCGATGTACGTATGCCTGTGCCAAGCCGTCAAGGACGCCGAGATCAGGGACGCGGTCGAGGACGGCCACGCAAGTCTCGATGCCATAGCCGACAAGCTCGGCGTCGGCACCGGCTGTGGTTGCTGCCGGGAATACGCCAAGGCACTCATAGAGACGTTCTCCCCCGTCGGCAAGGCCCTGCACGAAGCGGCCTGAAGACCTCTCGCCACATTCCCAACGACGCATTCGGGTCGGCCTCTGACAGGTGCGCGTACGCACCGCCTTTTCCATCGACAAACAGGTGACGGCAGGCGCGGCCTGCGGTAGCCTTTCCCGTGAGATTGCCTTGGGGGACGCGCCATGGGGCGCCAGCCCCGAAACGGCGGGCGCGTCTCCACACTGCACTAGTTAAACCATTGTTTCCAAACAACTTGCCATGAGGGTATAGATGGTCTCCAACCGAACAGAGGTCCTGATCGGGAACGCCTCCTGCGGCGGCGCATCCACCGAATCCAGCGTCGAGGTCCCCGCCTACGAGCGCGAAAGACTCGAGGACGTCGGCTTCATGACGGCCATGACGCTGACACTGCTCGGAAACTACGCGCAGACCGGCCACTTCGGCGGTCCACTCGCCTATACCCCCTACAACATCGCCCTGCACCTCGTCGGTCCCGAGAACGGCGGCCTGCTCTACGACTACCGCCGGCCCAAGCATCCCTTCGGGGACAGGCTGCTGCTCGCGGGCGGCCACAACATCCCCACCCTCTACGCGCTATGGATGATCATGGGCGAGGCCATGGCACGCCGCTTTGCCGCAACCGGAGACGAACGTTTCCGCGTCGATCCCGAAGTCGCCATCCTGCCCATCGACTGCCTCGGGTTCCGCCGCGGCGCCGGCGTTCTCCCGACGCTGCTTTCGGACCACGGCCTCGCCGACGACCCCCTGTTTGCCCAGGCCCGGCTGCGCGGCATTCGTTCCCTGGCCGGCCACTCGGAGACCACCGATCTCATCAACGACGTCAACGGCGGACCGTCGGGGATCGGCATCGCCACCGCGGCCGGCAAGGCCGCGTTCTGGGACTTCATGGGCGCCGGGGAATCCCCGAAGATCATGGCACTGGAGGGCGAGTTCGCGATGACCTCCGGCCACTCCCAGGAATTCAAGACGGCCGCCGTCGCCCAGCAGGTGGGCAAGCGCCTGCGCATCCTCCTTTCGTTCAACAACGCCGGCATCGACGACTCGTTGATCGGCGGCGTGGTGCCCGAGTCCAACGACGGATATCGCATCGCGGACCAGTGGGCGGCCTACGGCTGGAACGTCCTCACGCTCAGGAACGGCAACGACTACGACCAGGTCGTGGCCGCGCTCAAGACCATGGACACGTGGGACCCGGACGATCGGCGACCGATGATCGTGGTGGGCAGGACCACCAAGGGTTGGTGGCCCGCTGCGCAGAACGGCGAGATTCCAGGCTTCGGACCGCAGGTGGTCGGCTACCACAGCCACCCCTACGAGATGAAGATGAACGAACCGTATTTCGTCGCCCTGGCCGAGACCTTCGAGAAGCGTTTCGGCGTTGCCTTCGAAGGCATCCGCGATGGCGCCGTTTCCGATGAGGCCGAGCGGCTGCGTCAGTTCAAGACCAACATCGACGTCGTCATGTCCGTGCTGGAGAAGGGCGACCGGGGGGTATGGCTCACCGATCGCCTGGCGGAGATCGGCGACCGCGTCGCCGATGACGTCAAGCTCCGCTTCGACGTGAGCAAGGATCCATTTCAGGACGACCGGTTGCGCGTCGATGCACTCCCGGTAGAACCCTGCACGGTGGCGGGGAGCCTGAACGGCTCGACCCAGGAAATCGGCGTGGAGCTGTTCAAGCAGCCGGGTGAGGTCGCCGGCACGCGGCGGGCAATCTCGGAAGTCATCAAGTGGCTCAACCACGTCACCGGCAACCGTTTCCTTACCGTGTCCGCCGACCTGTCGAACTCCATCAACGTCGAGAAGGGAACGCTGACCGGGCACTACGACCCGCGGACCAACCAGGCGGGCACGCGCTTCAAGGCGGCGATCCAGGAAGCCGGCAACGCGTCCACCGCGATCGGGCTCGTCGGCCAGAGCGCATCCCTCGATCCGGGCGTGCACAGCGGCGTCTGGGCGATGAGCGGCAGCTACGGCGCGTTCACACCCTTCATGTACCTGCCGGCGCGCGTCTGGAGCCAACAGAACCAGGACAGCCCATTCAGGGTCGGCGTGCTGAATGTTCTCGCCGGTCACTCGGGTCCCGAAACGGCGGCCGACGCACGTACCCACTTCGGTATTTTCGCGCCCCAGGTCTGGAAGCTGTTCCCCCGCGGCCAGGTCATCGTGCTCAATTTCTGGGACTACAACGATGTCGCCCCGGGCTACTTCGCCGCCGCGGAGATCGCCGCCCGGGAACCGCTGGTGGGCGTGATCGTCCTCGAAGTCGCGCGGCCCGACTTCCCCGTCGCCGACCGCTCGACGTTCGCCGACACCGACCTGAAAGCCGCCGCCAAGGGTTTCTACGTCCTGCGCGACTTCGAACCCGGCAAACCCAGGCATGGCCATGTCCTTACGCAGGGGTCCAGTTCCACCGTCAACCTCCTGCGGGCGTTGCCCGACCTCACCGCCGAAGGCATCAACGTCAAGGTGATCGCCGCCATCAGCGAAGAACTTTTCGAACGTCAGCCGAAGGCGTATCGCGACGCGGTGTTGCCCCCGGAGGCGAGACACGACCTGATGATCGTCACCACCGGCACCCAGCGCATGTGGCCCCTGCGCGACGTGGGGCCGCTGACGGCCGAGTACTCGATGGTCTCCGACTGGCACAACCGCTGGTTGACCGGCGGCCTTGAGCCCGACGTCATTGCCGAAGCACACCTGGACCGCGACTCGATCCTTGCGGGCGTCGAACGGTTCGCCCGGGACCGCGATGCGCGGCTAACCCGGCAGAGGGAAGCCCTGGCAGCCCTGTAACAGCACCGCCCGGGAACTTACGGAAAGAGCAAGAGAATGCTGGAGCGTTTCCTCGTCCCGGACGCCGACGTGGTGCGCGTGTCCGAAGATGCCGCGCTGTCCGGAACCCAGGCCATCTTCGAAAGGATGGGCCTCGCCGCGGATGACGCGGCACTCTGCGCCGACGTGCTCGTCACCAGCGACCTGCGCGGCTGCGAGAGCCACGGCATCTCCAACATGTTGCGGCGCTACATCGATTCGTACCAGGCGGGGCGCTTCAATCCCCACCCGAACGTTCATGCGGTGCGCGAGTCCGCCGTCAGCGCCACCCTCGACGGCGACCGCGGCATCGGCCTGCAGGTCGGTCCGCGCGCGATGGAACTGGCCATGGAGAAAGCCGAGGCAAGCGGCATCGGGGCCGTGGGCGTACACAACTGCGGACACGTCGGCATGCTCGCCTACTACCCGCTCATGGCACTCGAACGCGACATGATCGGCGTCTGCATGGTGTCGGCTGCCGGCGACCACATGATTCCCACTTACGGCACGGAACCGGTCTTCGGCACGCATCCCATCGCCTGGGCGGCACCGGCCGGCGAGTTTCCGCCGTTCGTCTTCGACGTGGCCACCACGCAGATCGCCGCCAACAAGCTGGCGCTTTCGAGGCGCGTCGGGTCGAAACTGGAGCCGGGGTGGATCGCCGACCTTGACGGAAGCCCCATCATGGAGCGAATCGACGCGCCCGAGGGCGGCCAGAACCGCATGCTGCCGTTGGGAGGCACGCGAGAGAACGGCAGCCACAAGGGGTACGGCTTCGCCGTCATTGCCGACATCATGTCGGGGATCCTGTCCGGCAACGGGCCGGGCTTTCTGGCGGGGAGACGCAGCACCTCCCAGTTCGTCATGGCGTTCAGGATCGACGCCTTCACCGATCTCACGCAGTTCAAGCGCGACATGGACGCGCTGCTCGAGAGACTCAGCACGATGAAGCCCGCGCCCGGCCACGAGCGGGTCTACTACGCCGGACTGATCGAACACGAGGAGACCCTGCGGCGCAAGGCCGAGGGTATCCCCTATCACCGCGAGGTCGTGGAGTGGTTCAACCGCACCAGCGAGGAATTGCAGTTACGGATTCAGTGGCCGTAGCGTCCACGAGCCGGATCGCTGGCAGCGCGCGCCGCAGATCGGCGCGCCAGTGCCGATCTGCGGCGCGGGAAGCGGGACGGGTGGGATGGGCGAAACAGTGGGCCTGGGCGGGAGTGAAACACGGCGCCCGACAGGGCGACGGATTCCATGGCATTAGCCCGCAAATATCACCAAGGCGCTTGTTGAATCAGCAAAGGTCATTGCATTTCAATGAGGTATGTTCGGTTTTCGACGTTCGGACAGGTAACAGACCGCGCTGCCGCGCCCTCGCTGGTCTTTTTTCCGTGTGCGCGCACATGCTCCCTGCACCATAAGCGACGGCTATGCTTCCGGTTCTTTTCTTGCGAGGGGTTCCCCTCGCGCTCCCCGGCTGAGGGCTCCGAGCACGCGCACACGAAAAAAATCCTGCGCGATCATCGCGGCCCTTGGTGAGATTTGCGGGTTAGCGGCCTTCGAACTTCGGCTCGCGCTTCTCCATGAACGCGCGCATGGCCTCCCGGGAATCGTTGCTCGCACCCGTTCGCATGTGGCGCTCGGTCTCGAGTTCGATGTATTCGCGCAGCGGCATGTTCTCGGCGTTGATGAAGTTCCGCTTCATCTCCCCGATAGCCAGCGGCGCCGACTTCGACAGGCGCTCCGCTATCTCCCGCACGTCGTCGCGGAACGTCTCGTCCGGAAAGGTCTTGAGGACCAGGCCCATGCCTTCCGCCTCCGCGGCACTGAACTTCTGCGACATGAAGAACAGTTCCCGCGCCTTGGTCGCTCCGACGATCCGGGGCAGGAGCCACGGTCCGCCCATGTCGCCGGATATCCCGACACCGAGAAACGCAGAGTTGAACATCGCCCGCTCGCTCGCATAGCGCAGGTCACAGGCGCACGCCCAGCCCAGACCCGCGCCGGCGCAGGCGCCGTTGATCGCGGCGATCGTGATCTTCGGCATCTCGTGGAGCAGCGTCGTGATGTGGAAGTACTCCTTCTTGTTCGGCTCCTGTGGTTCACCGCTGGTGGTCGCCCTGAGATCGGCGCCCGGACAGAACGCACGGCCGGCGCCAGTGAAGATGACAACGCGGACGCGCTCGTCGACCGACACCTCGCTCAGGCACGCATGGACTTCCCGATTGAGCGTTCCGGTGATGCCATTGAGACTCTCGGGCCGGTTGAGCGTAACGGTGGCGAGGTTGCCGTCGATTTCGTACAGGACGGTTTCGTAGTCGGACATGGTTTCCTACCTGGAGCGAATGTGTGGCGGAATCCTAACCCGCATATCGGCGAAGTACAGGGGTTAGTGCACGCAACCCCGTGAGAAAGCTGTTCCCACCGAGATGTCAACGGGGTACATCTAGCGCCCAAGGATTCACGATTCGTACTCCCGTCGCCTTGAAGTCGCCTGCGTCTCGTGTTGCAACGCTCATGCGATGGACCAGGGCGATCGCCGCGATCTGTCCATCCGCGACATTCACGCGTGTTCCGTCGCGTTCTGCAGCTGCCGCCAAGTCACCGTAGGCTTCTGCGGCCCGTTCGTCGAAGGCGTAGGTTCGCCCGACAAAGCGGTCGCGAGTCGCGTTCCAGAAGTCCAACAGGCGTGATCGTCTCCGTCCAGCCGGCAGGCGTGCGATCCCATAACGCAACTCGGCGAGTGCAATCGACGGCAAGGCCAACAACTGTTCGTTCGTCTCCAGCCACTGAACGACCGCCTGGTTCGGTGACAGGCGAGTCAGTTCGGACAGGACGTTCGTATCGAGCAGTATCACAATTCGATTGCCCGCTGCGGCTGGTCATGTTTCTGAACCAACGAATCGAGTTCTTCACCAGGGTCGACAAGCGCAATGAGATCGTGTGGAAACCGCGTCGGTGGAGCCGGAGCGTGAGCAGCCTGATCGAGAATCGATCTGGCCAGCGCCTCAAGGCTGCAACCGCTCGACTCGGCCTGCGCCCGCAGTCGTTCCTTGGACTCGGCAGAAAGGTTACGAATGGTAATGCTGGGCATTGGACTCACCGGCATCAATCAGCTTATTGAAATGATTGCATGCAATCACTTTTCCAACAAGGTGCCGCCCGATAGGGAGACGTGCGCTAGGGGACTGCGCCGTAGAACGGCACGAAGTGCCGAACAAGGCGCAGGACCCGGGACGGGCGGGATGGGTGAGACGGTGAACATGGGCGGGATGAAACACGGCGCGCCCGAAAGGCCAGCGGGTTTCATGGCACTTAGTGCACGCAACCGCGTGCCGATGTTTCGAATATCGTTTCGACGACGCCGTCGCGCACGCCGACCAGGCGGTCCCAACGGTTGACCGTGACGTCCTGTTGGTGCGTCAGCAGGAAAAAGTGGGCGCCGATTTCAAGGGGGATGACTTCGTCCGCCGACAGGACGACGCCGTGGTGGTCGATACCGGTCACCCTGACGCCGTCGGGTCCTTCCAGGGTCGGCAAGCCATTGGGCGCGCCTATGGCGTCAATGGGCACATCGCCTATGGCGGTCCGGTCATCCGGACGCGCGTACACGCGCCCCATCACCCGGGCGGCGAGTCGAAACTCGCGCATGTAGCCATACGGAACCTCCATGACGGCGTAGGTCCCGCCCTCGATTTCGGTGACATCCCGATACGATGCCGCCACGTCGTAAGTCCATGACTCCCCGGTCGAGACCATGTCCACCGGAATCCCCACCGCCTCGATCGCCCGCTTCGCTTCCACCACCCGCTCAATGGACCGGCCCCCTTCGGCGAACCGCTGTTCCCGGCTGGGCGCGCGCGCCGCCGGCACCTGGTGACTCATGACGCCCCGGAACCGCAAACCCGGCGTTTCGGCGACGAGCTTCGCCAGGGCGACTGCATCCTCGATGCGGCGCACGCCCGCGCGGCCCATGACGGTATCGATTTCAATCACGACGCTTAAGCTCGTGCCGGCATAGCGGGCTCCGGCGGCCAGCTTCCCGACCTGCGTCTCGTCATCGACGGCAACCGTGGTATCGACACGTCCCGCAAGCACGGCGAGACGCCGTATCTTGTCCGTATCCACCACCTGGTTCGCAACCAGCACGTTGCCCGCACCGGCGTCCACGAACACCTCCGCCTCGGACACCTTCGCGGCACACACACCGCCCACCGTGCCCCCGGCCGCGACCTGCATGGCAAGTATCCCGGGCGACTTGTGGTTCTTGCCGTGGGGCCGCAGGCGAATGGGCCGGTGCCTGTAGAAGTCCGCGATGACACCGATGTTGTGTTCCAGGGCGTCCATGTCGACCAGGAGCACCGGCGTCTCAAGCGCGCCGACGGGCATCCCGATCATCAGAAGGCTCCACGTGCGCTGATTGGCCAGACTGCCTCCAGGCGGCCGTCACGGACACCGAACACGAAGTCGTGCAACGCGAACGCGGTGGGGATGTCGGCAGGCACAAGTTGCAGCCAGTCGCCGACTGCGAACAGCGGCTCGTCCGGCGGGCAAAGCACGATGCCGTGTTCCGCGCTGCCACCGGATGCTCTCAGTCGTCCGTGTCCCACGATTCCCGGGTCGCCGTGGTCGCGGCCCACGGCCTTCTGACCGCAATCGTGGATTGCGCGCCCCTGTTCCGGGACGCTGGTGATGCGCGCCGAGACAGTCACCGCGCCGTCCAGCGCGTTGGCACCCCACAGCGGCAGGCGGTCGCCCTGCCCCATCGCCGGTCCAGCCACATGATCGATCCGGGCAACGCTTCAGCGCGGCGTTTCGACGCATCCGTCACCAGCGGCCGAAGGATCCGAATGTCGTCGAAGCCCGCGGCGGCAAATATCTCCGCTTCGCTGACGCTGCGCACCGCGATGCCGAGAACCATGGGATGGGCCACCTGGCGCCGGGCGATCGCTGGCGTCCCGTGGACCCAGACTTCCGCCCGCGCCGGGGACGCTACGGCCGCGAAGTTCGCACCCAGCCGGTTCAGGTCGACAATGAGCGCCGGCGTGTCCAGCTCCTCAACCGGTGTACCCGCAGGTTTCTCGATAGGACGTTGCACGGTATCTCGCGGAGAGGATTGCCAGGCGCTGATACTGCGCCGCCTGGGCAGCATTCATCAACCCGCAGATGCGTCGGTGTGACACCATTGACTTGCAGGAAAGGGCCCTCCGTCCGTGTGTCAGAATCTCCCCGTCGCCGCACCGGGAGTCGCCATGGCCCGCATAGAGAGTGTTACCGCCGAATTGCTGCACGACCAGTCACTCGTGAACGTCATTACGCGCGTCCGCGATACCGACGGCGTGGAGGGCGTGGGCGAAGCCTGGTGGGGGATTCTCGATCCCGAGCGACCGAGCAGGACGGCCTCGCCCATCATCGCCGTGATCAACGACATGCTCGGGCCGAGGATTCGCGGACGCGAAGCCGACGCCATCGAACGCCTCTGGTTCGAAATGTGGGACTGGGGCTATCGGTACGCGGACCAGGGCATCTTTCTGATGGGGCTATCCGGCGTGGACCTGGCGCTCTGGGACCTCAAGGGGAAACAACTGGGAACCAGCGTCATGGCACTCCTCGGCGGACCGGTGAGCGATGGCCTTTCCGGCTACGCGAGCCTGCCGCCCTTGCGGGAACCCGACCGTCTCATCGCCGAGACCGCTCGCGCCGTGGATGCCGGATTCGGCGCAGTCAAGCTGCACGAGATCGACCCGGAGCTGACCGCCGTACTCCGCGACGAGTTCGGTGACGCCGTGGAGATCATGGTCGACGTCAACGGCCACTTCGATCCGCTGCAGGCGATCGCAGTCGGCAGGCGGCTGAGCGAGTTGGGGGTCGTCTGGTTCGAGGAGCCCGTGCGGCCCATGCGGGACCATGCCGCCATCGCCCGCGTAGGCGCGTCCATCGATTGCGACCTGGCGGCCGGCGAAAACGAGTATGCCCTGGAAGACTTCGACCGGCTCCTTGCCACGGGCGCGCTTGCCTATCTGCAGCCCGAGATCACGAAAATCGGCGGCCTGACCGCCGCGCGCCGCGTGAGCACGCTGGCGGAGCTCTACAACATTGCGCTCTGCCCGCACAATTTCCGGCTTGGCCCATCGCTCTACGCGTCGGTGCAGTGGGCATTCACCTCGCCAGCGTCAAGGTGGATCGAGGTTCCCTGGATGCCGGACGGCGAAGCGTTCTCTTTCCCCGCCGCGCTGCCGCGGATGCGCGACGGCATGGTGCTGCCTATCGAAGGACCGGGCCTTGGCTGCGGGTGAGCGCCTCAGGCGCGCCCGCGATGAAAGCCTGCTTTCGGACGAATCCAGGCAAGCATCGCGATGGCTACCACAATCGCCGGGATGGATGCACCGAGCACTGCGTTCCAGCCGAAGAACTGCATGACCGCCCCGGCGGAGAGCGAACCGGCAGCCGAGATGCCGAACACGGTGGCATCGTTGATCCCCTGGGCGCGAAACCGTTCTTCGGGCCGGTGCGCGCTACCGAGGAGCGTAGTGCCTCCGACGTAGAGGAAATTCCAGCCCACCCCAAGGGCGACCAGCGACGCCCCGTAGTGCATGACCTCCCGGCCGGCAAAACCCGCTATCACCGTGATGCAGAGCACGCCCGCGCCGGCGAGCATCACGCGGCGGCTGCCGAACCTGCCGATGAGGTAGCCCGTCGCGAGCGAAGGGGCATACATCGCCAGCACGTGCGCCTGTATGACTGCTGCGGTGTGAACGAGCGAATGGCCGTCGACCACGTGCATGGAGAGCGGCGTTGCGGTCATGATGAAGGACATCACGCCGTAGCCCACCGCCCCGCCGAGAACCGCGACGATGAAGATCCGGTTCCGGACGATTGTGGCTACCCCGGGCACGTTCTCCGGGATCACCGGCAATGCCTGCGGCATGCGCAGCCGCAGCAGCAGGAGGCCCGCAAACACGTAGCATCCCGCCACCGCGACGAAGGTCCCGGCAAACCGCGCGCCGCCCATCCAGTATTCGCCACGTGCGGCGAACTCCGGACCCAGGACGGCTCCCACCAGCGAACCCAGGAGGGTGATGGAAACCGCCCACCCCGCAGATTCCGGTCCGACGCTTTCCGCCGCCGCGAAACGGTACTGATGGGCGAAGGCATTGGCGACGCCCATGAGCAGCGCAGCCCCGCAGAACAACACGAAACTCTGCTCGATCATCGCCACGAAGGCGCAGAGGGCACCGACACAACCCACGCCCGCGCCCAACGCGAATCCGCGCGCGCGGCCGATCTGCGACATCGTCCAGGCGGCGAATACTGTCGCGGCGGCGGTACCGACGATGAGAAGCGACATGGATAGCGTGGCGAGCGCGGGGACGGGCGCCATGTCGCTCCCCACGATCCCGCCCAGGGTGATCACGGCCACGGTCCCCGTGACGGCCGCAGCCTGTGCCACGGCAAGGATCGCGACATTCGCGTTGAGGATTTCCGCCAGGCGCAAGATCGACTACCAGGGCAACCGGTCCAGGTCGACGTTGCCCCCGGAAAGGACCATGCCAACACGCATCCCGCGCACGTCGATACGATTCTCAGCAAGGGCAGCGAGAGGCACTGCGGCCGACGGCTCCACCACGATTTTCATCCTTTCCCAAACGAGGCGCATTGCGCGAATTATCGCCGGGTCGCCGACAGTCACTATGTCGTCGACGCAACGCCGGATGAGCGCGAAGTTTCTCACACCAACCGATGTCAGCAAGCCATCGGCAATGGTCCTCGGCGCGACCGATGGCAATCGTTCCCCGGAACGAAACGAGCGGCACGCATCGTCCGCGCCCTCCGGTTCGACCGCGACGATGATGGTCCGGGGACAACGCGACTTCACCGCCAGTGCCACACCGGCGGTGAGTCCCCCGCCGCCGATGGGCGTCAGGACCAGGTCGAGGTCAGGCACGTCGTCGATGAGTTCCAGCGCGACGGTCCCCTGTCCCGCAATGACGCGCGAGTCGTCATAGGGGTGAACGACTGTGGCATTCGTTCGGGCGACAACGCCCTCGAGCATCTTTTCCCGCGCAGCGAGCGTCGGTGCGCAGAAGTCGATATCCGCGCCATAGCCCAAGACCGCAGCCTTCTTTACGTCCGGCGCATTGCGCGGCATCACCACCCGGCAGGGAATACCGCGCAACCTCGCCGCAAGTGCCAGCGCAGCCCCGTGATTGCCTGACGAATGCGTCGCGACACCCCGCCGCGCATCGCCCTCCGACAGGGACAGTACGGCGTTGCAGGCGCCGCGGAACTTGAACGCCCCGGCCCTCTGGAAGTTCTCGCACTTGAAGAAAAGACGCGCCCCGAACATCGCGTCCAGCGACGAGGATGTGAGTACCGGCGTGCGGGCAGCGTGGCGTCGAATACGGGCCGCAGCAGCAAGCACATCGCGCATGGATGGAAGGTCTGCAAGCCGCTCGCGTTCCTCGTTCCCCATGCCCGTCAAAAACTGCTCGATCCGGTCGCGAGGTTAGCCTTTTTGCCCCATTTTGGGGACTTTTTCGCTATGCCTCTCGTGGCACCATGCGAGGGTTTCCGGGCGAGGACTCCGCCACTCTATCGAGGTTGCAGCGACCGGATCTTTGGTGCGGTCCTCCCCGCCGAAGAACAGGAGTTAATGGCATGAATCAGACATTCGCATCGATTTTCGGTGCACTACTGTGCGGCACCGTGCTGCTAGTCACAGCACCCGTTTCCGCCGCTGAAGACGTGACTGAGATCGCCGACGACCCCGCGCTTGAAACCGTGGTCGTCACGGGCTCGCGCATCGCATACTCGCCGACGGACGGACCGCAACCGCTCACTGTCGTCACTCGCGACGATATCGAAGCCTCAGGGCTCTTGTCCATCGGCGACCTGATTCAGCGGCTGCCCGTGCAGGGCTCCGGCGTTAACCGGACCTACAACAACGGCGGCGACGGATCGATTCGGGTCGAACTGCGCGCGCTGGGCTCCGCCCGCACGCTGGTGCTTGTCAACGGCAAGCGGTGGGTCGCTTCGGGCGAAGGCGCCAACTCGTCCATCGACCTGAACACCATTCCCATGGCTGCCATCGAGCGCATCGAAGTGCTGAAGGACGGCGCCTCCGCAGTGTACGGCTCGGACGCCATCGCCGGCGTGGTCAACATCATCCTGCGCAAGAACGTCGAGGGTATCGAATTCTCCCACCAGACCGGCGGCTTTGCCGAGAGCGGCGGCGGCGACGAGCAGACATGGAGCGTCCTCGGAGGCGTTACGACGGACCGGACCCGGCTCACGATAGGTGCCAGTCTCACCGCCATCGACGCCCTGTCGAACGCAGACCGGCAACAGACGGCCAAGAGGCCGGACGACGGTGGCAGTGCCGGTACGCCCCAGGGCAGATTCGGCTACGCTGGCGTGGTCGGCGGCTTTGGCAACTTCACGCTACGCGAAGGCGAGGCAGGGACGGATCCCAGTCATTTTCGCGAGTGGACGAGCCCCGAAGACCGGTTCAACTACAACCCTGACAACTACATCCAGACGCCGAACGAGCGGCGCAACATCTTCCTTAACGGGTCCTACGCGCTAACGGACAACATCTCGTTCCTGTTCGACGCGCTGTACCAGAACAGGCTCTCGGACCAACTGCTGGCGCCGACGCCTCTGTTCTGGGGTTTCAGCGCCGACGAAGGCATCGACGCGACCAACATCCACAATCCGTTCGGGATCACGTTCTGCGGCTTCTCCGGCACCAACAACCTGGGTGCCGATTGCAGCGAACTCAGCGAAGACGTTGCCTACGGCTGGTTCGGACGGCGCATGGTGGAAGCCGGCGGCCGCAACTTCCTGCAGGACATCGAGACCTTCCGGGGCGGTTTCGGCTTCGAGGGCGGACTGGGTGACAGATGGAACTGGGAACTCTACTGGTCATGGGCGCAGAACAAGGCGTCCTCCACGACCGAAGGACTGCTCAATACCGAAGCCATCCGCAAGGCCCTGGGTCCGGCCTCGGGCTGCACCGGGGACTGCGTGCCGCTGAACATCTTCGGCGGCCAGGGCACGGATGCGAACTACGAGGGCGATGGCCGCTGGAGCGGTTCCGGGTCCATCACCGAAGCGATGCTGAACTACATCACCTTCACGGCCCACGACAACGGCGGCAACGATATGAAGAACCTGAATGCCCAGGTCACGGGCACGGTGTTCGACCTGCCCGCCGGACCGGTTGGGATGGCGTTCGGATACGAGGTCCGCGAGGAATCCGGCTTCACTTCTCCCGACGCCCTGATCGTCACCGGCGCGACTTCCGGCAACGCCTCGCAGCCGACTAACGGCAGCTACGACGTCGCGGAGTTCTTCGCCGAGATCGGCATCCCGCTCCTGTCCGGGGCGCCGCTCGCCGAGTCCCTGGACATCAACGTGGCCGTGCGCCACTCCGATTACTCGACGTTCGGCCGAACCACCAACGGCAAGTACAACGTCATGTGGCGTCCGCACAACGACTTCCTCCTTCGCGTGACGGTGTCGGACGGCTTCCGGGCGCCATCGATCCCGGAGCTGTTCTTCGGCCAATCCGACAGCTTTCCGGAACTGCAGGATCCCTGCGCCGTCAACTCGCCCAATTTCACGGGCAGCGGCAATATGCAAACCAATGCGAATTGCCAAGCCCACGGCGTTCCGGACGGGTTCGTTCAGCCCAACTCGCAGATCCGCATCACGGTTGGCGGCAATCCGGAGCTGCAGCCGGAAGAGTCCGAGAACTTCAGCGTCGGTCTCGTCTACCAGCCGGGCTGGCTGGAAGGATTCCAGGCCGAGATCGACTGGTTCGACATCGAGATCAGCAACACCATCGCCAGCATCGGCTCCCAGAACATACTGGAACAGTGCTATAGCGATACTCCACAGTACTGCGAGCACGTGGACCGGGGCGTCGGCGGTTTCGTTTCGGACCTCCGCAACCTCAGCGCGAACGTGGGCGCGCTGACGGTATCCGGAATCGACCTGGCCCTCTCCTTGACCGGTGTCGATAGCGATTGGGGAATCTTCGACTTTGCCTGGGACATGACCCGCTACGACGAGTGGGAGAGCACGGACGCCCTCGGCACGCGCTTCCAGGACCTCGGATACGTGTTCGGGAGTTCGCGCAACAACAATGTCGATCTGCGCTCGACGGCGCATGTCGGCTGGGTCCACGGCCCGTGGTCCGCACGCTGGTCCTTGCAGTACATCGCCGAAGGCAATGGCGTCGCGAACTCTTCGCCGAGCTACAACGCAGACGGCATCTACGACCCGGGTGACGAGGTGCGCATACTGGACGCGACGCTCTACAACGACATCGTCGCTTCCTACCTGTGGGAGCGGAATACGCACAGCGTGACGGTCGCCGCGGGGGTCGACAACCTGTTCGACCAGGACCCGCCGTTCTTCCCCGAGTCGTTCGCCAACGACTTCGACCCCGACTACCGGTCGTGGTCCAGCCGCTTCTGGTACGCCCGGGTGAAGGTCTACTTCAACTAGGAGTCCCAGGGGGTTAGAACGCAACGCCACCGCGCCAGCGGTGGCGTTGCATCACCGGTATGGGGTCAGACGGGGCAAAGTGACGCCCGGACACTCCTGACACCCCAGCGTCGGGTTGGCGTCAGATTCCTTCCTCGAGCCTGCCAAGTACGTAGGTCGCACTGCGCTTCGGAACCTTGTCGCCCAACAAGGATGCTCTGTCCTCCATGGATTGTGCGTGCACCGATGGCCGGCGCTTCGCGCGGGCTACATCTGGAAGCGCACCCTCCCATACACGAAACGTCCCACGGTATCGAAGGTCCGCACGTCGGTATTGTCGTTGAAGCCGTCCAGCGAGAAGGACGGGTCGTCGTCGAGCACATTGTCGACACCGACGGTCAGCATCGACCTGCCCCGCCATGCGTCGAACCGCCAGTTCGCCTGCAGGTCGTGGTAGACGGCGCCTTCCAGCGTCCGCTCCAGGATGTCTCCGGTGAACTGGTCCTCGTACTCTTCCATCACGTCGTCAATGAACCGCATGTCCCAGGAGATGTCGATGTTGTCATTGAAGACATAGGCCAGACCCAGCGAGTATTTCCACTCGCCGAAATGCCCGTCCTGGTCATCCCGGAACCACCGCGCGTGCTCGATCACGGTTCCATCCGGCTGAATGACGTCATGCGCGAGTATGCGCGTAAGGTCAAGCCGAAAGTCCAGCTCGCCCACCGGCAGCGGGAGACCCTGGTACGCGAGTGCCAAGTCTATGCCGGTCGAATCCAGCCCCGCCGCGTTCGCGGTCCGATTGTCCAGTTGGCGCACGTTGCCGTCCGGGAAGCGTTCGATCCTGTCGCACAGTTCGCCCCGCATCGCACAGGCATTGAGGATGAAGTCCGCGCCCAGGCCTCCTATCGCATCGACGAGTTCGTAATCGTAGTAGTCGAGCGCGAGGGACAACCCCGCGAGCATGGTTTCAGGCGTCCATACCATGCCTACGGTGAAGATGTCCGCCTCCTCCGGCGTGAGGTCCGGGTTGCCGCCCACGCGAGTCCGGATCTGCGTGCTGATGATCTCGAAACCCTGGTCGGGAACGCGCGGGTCCATGCACACGTTACCGCCTGCACGGCCTCCGGAGCAGGGATCCGACAGCGACGGGAAGGAGGATCCCGCGCCGCCGAACAGTTCGCCGACATTCGGAGCTCGGAACGCGGTGGAGAAGCTGCCGCGCACCACGACATCGCCGCCCACCCGCCACCGCAAGCCGATCTTGGGGTTGGTCGTCGCGCCGAAGGCGCTGTAGTCCGAATACCGCACTGCCGCCTCGACCTCGACAAGCTCCGCCAAGGGTTGGTCTACCAGCAATGGCAGCACGATTTCCAGGTACGCTTCGGTGACGTCATAACCGCCCGATGTGGGCTGACGCGGCGTTCCGGTCGCCGCATCTCCCAATGCGGCGACCCTGGGGTCTGGCATGTCGAATGCGAACTCGTCCCGGTACTCGAGCCCGAAGGCGGCACCGACCGCACCCGCGGGCACCTGGAACAACGCCGGCGTCGTCAACGAAACGGCCAGCATCCGCTGGTCCATGCCGAAGGTCTCGTCGGTCGTGAAGGTCAGGTAGTCGAGCATTTCCTGCGTGACGCTGTCTTGTCCGAAAGTATTCAAAGGCACGCAGTTTCCAGTGTCGTTGGCGCACCGCAAGTTGCCCGGTGAATCGCCGATCGTTGGGCCCACCGCGTTGGCGACACGCTCAAGATCGTAAATGTGCCCGAATTGGGACGCGCGTTTCGACTCACCATAGGAGGCGTGACCTTCCCATGACCAGCCGGCGAGCAGGCCCTCGAACCACTCGCCGCGTAGACCGATCAGGAGCCTCCTGGTGTCCTCTTCGTTGGGCTCCATGCGCGATCCTCCCTCGACCATCCGCCGCCGCCAGTCAGGAATGTCGACACCAAACGGATTGTAGAAGTTGTCTTTGGAATACGGCGCGGGATGGCCGAAGAACGCGAGCGGCGCAAGCGGGACTTCCGCCAGCTTCGCTTCGGACGAACGCATGATGTATGTCGCTTCGAGATAGCCGGAGAGGTCTCCAAGTGGACCCACCGGCAATTCGTCCAGCTCGCTTTCGCCGAAAAAGGAAAATGACGCCCGTGAATTCGGTTGCCGCTGGTAGTTGGACGGCGCGTAGTTGTAGGAGTCGCCCCCGAAGTAGTCGAACCTGCGGAAGTCTCCGTACTCCGGTCCGAGCGTCAGGTCGCAGTTTCCGCCGAGAGTGCCGTCACCGTTGCAGTCGCGGCCGGCCGCCTCCTCGCCAAATCCCCTGTAGCGTCCCCAGGGCGGGGCCGAACTGCCGAGAAAAATGATCTCGCCAGCGGCATAGAAGAGGGGCGTCTGGGCCCACTCGCGACCGGTGACCTCGATTTCCTCCTCGTCGGTGAAGGAAGCTATGAAAACCGAGTTCCCGGGACCTCCGATGGTTAGGTCGACCTGCTGCCGGGCGCCGCCGCCTCGGGTCGAGTCCCCGGCGTATGCGCTCAACTCGAACCCTTCGAACTGCTTTCGGGTGATGATGTTGACGACGCCTGCAACGGCATCCGAGCCATAGACCGCCGACGCGCCGTCCTTCAGGACCTCGACCCTCTCGATGACCGACGTGGGTATCGTGTTGAGATCGACCGCCAGGCCGTTGGCGCCCTCGTCCACACTGGCCACGACCCGCCGGCCGTTGAGCAGGACCAGGGTTCGCACCGCGCCTATGCCGCGCAGCGAAATCTGCATGACCCCGCCACCGCCGTTGTTGATCTGCGTGGTCTGGGCGCCCCCGGCAACAGACGGTATCTCCCGCAACAACTGACCGATCGAAGTCGCGCCGGAGCGATCGATATCTTCCGCGGAGTACGTCGCCACCGGCGCCACTCCGTCCAGGTCCGCCCGCGGTATCCGCGAGCCGGTAACAACTATCTCCTCGATCGCGGGCTCGCCCTCCTGCGCCAACGCCGACTGCGGCCCGGGAGTCAACAGGCACGATGCCATGATGAGGAATCCGCCGACATTCGGCGCCATCGCCCTTGCGGGCCATGAAACTCTGCTGATTGTCCAGTTCATGGAATTCACCTTCATTACTCCTGCAGCGAGACGGAATCGGTTGGCGCAGGACGCCAATTCGATCCCGAATCTCCTACAATGCGAAGTGTAATAGGTTGAGCGAAATGTAGCCGGGACCAATGCGGTTTCTATCCGTCGTCAAGCGACACGCATGAAAATACTGGTCATCTCCGATGTCCACGGGAACGCCGAGGCGCTGTCCGCTGTGCTCGAACGGGAGCACGACGCCGACACGACGGTATTCCTGGGCGACTCCGTCATGCCGGGTCCGCAGCCAAACGAGACCATGGCGCTGCTGCGGGGATTGTCAGGCATTTCCATCATGGGCAACCACGATGCGGAGATGCTGGCGCCCGAACGGGTCGCCGACCTGCCAGGACACTGGCGGGCGGTGTACGAATGGATCTTCGACGTGTTCGATCCCGCCGGCTACGAGTACCTGCGCAACATGCAGCCGGGCGGGGATCACGAGGTGGACGGAATCAGGATGTGCCTGCGGCACGGAGCCCTGCAGGGAGCGCTTCGCCGTGCCCTGCCGGACTCGCCGAACCAGGCTCTGGTTCAATTGGCGAACGGCAGTGACTGTCCGTACGTGCTATTCGGCCATTCACACGTCCAGTTCAGGCGCACGCTCGAGGGACAGGAATTCATCAATCCCGGCAGCGTTGGGCAGAATCGCTGCGGCAAGCTCTTGGCCTGCTACGGCGTCTTCGAGGACGGGGTGTTCCACCACCGCCAGGTCGAATTCGATCCGAACCCATGGCTGGACGCCCTCGACCGGGTCACCACACTCGACGCCCACCCCGACTTTCGCGATTGGCTGAGGCAGGGATTGCTGCGAGGCTACGGTGTCGGCGAGCGGGAACCGTGGACGAGGTACGCGCGCGAAGGATATTTCTGAGCGGCAATTTCCGCCGCAATCGTCGGCTTTCCGACGTCTGACAGGCGTCAGGTCTTTTCTTCGAGGAGTTGGCGGTAGATCCGCAGGTGGCGAAGCGAGGAAACCTCGTCGCCCTGCAATTCGAAAATCCGCGCGAGGTTGTAGTGGGCATCGGGTACGCCAGGCGCGCGGTGGTAGTACCTGGCTGCCGTTGACAGCTCTTCCAGTTCATCGAACACGGTGCCCGTGTTGTAGATCGCAAGCTCGTGTCCGGGGGAGGTCTCGAGTGCCAGGCGATAGTGGCGTCTCGCCCGCTTGAGATCGCCCTCCAACTGGAACAGCCTGCCCAGGTTGACATGCGCATCCGCATTGTCCGGGCTGAGGGCTATGGCGCGGGCGTAGGCTTCCTTGGCTTTCTGGACATCGGAGTCTTCGTAGTCCAGCCCCAGGTTGTACCACTCGTGGCTGCCCAACTCCTCGAGATCCGCAAGATCACCCGGCTCCCGGTCGGCGATGCGCGCCACTTCGCCCGATACATCCACCGCGGCCGGTGCGTCGAAATCCAGGTGGCCCTGACCGGACTCCGCATCCCACAGTTCCTTCTCGGCGCGCACGACCACGTCCTTCCCGTCCGCGAATATGCGCAGGGAAGCGAGCGGCGTCGCTTTGGGAAGCCGGCCCTTGAGCTTGGTAAGCGCCGAAATCGCCTTTCGCGCCGTGACCTTGTCGTCCAGAAGCCCCTTCGCGGTGCGCAGCAGCACGACGTCCTGAAAGGAGAAACGGTACTCGCGCCGACCGCCCCGCCTTGGTTCGACGATGCCGCGCTTGACGTACTGCCGCACCTGGTCGTGGGTGAGGCCGATCAAACCGACGACTTCCCCCGTGGTATATCCGGCCGCCGACCCTTTTTTGTCCACTGCTGCCATCCGGTATGGCTGTTGCCCAGGTGCTATGCCTTCGCCTTCGCGGTCTTCGCGCGACGCCTTGTCTTCGTTTCGCTATCCGCCCCGTCCGCGGCGGCGCCGGTTCGACGCGCGGCGCGTTTCGCGGGCTTGGCATCGCCGTCGGCGCTGACCGATGCCTTCAGCGCCTCCATCAGGTCGATGATCTTCGTTTCGGGGCGTTCTTCCGGCGCAACCGAAACTTCCTTGCCCTCGACCTTGCGCTGGATCAGATCCAGCATGTGCGTGCGGACGGAATCTTCGAACTTGTCCGGCTCGAACGCCTCGTTCGTGCGTTGCTCGATGATCTGGATGGCAAGGTCGAGTTCTCCCTCGGCAACCTCGACCGAGTCAAGCGGCACGTCCTCGAACGTGCGCAACTCCTCCTGGTACTTGAGCTGTTCCAGCACCAGTCCATCGCCCATGGGACGCACCAGCACCAGGTGGCTGCGGCCCCGCTTGGCGAAATTCGCCAGCGCGGCGCGGCCGGTCGTCTGCAATGCCTGCTTCAGAAGGTGATAGGAGCGCGCGGCGCCGGTATCGGGTCCGAGGTAGTACACGTGATCGATGTAGATTCGCTCCACGTCGGACAGCGGGATGAACTCGGCGATATCGATCGCGTTCGTCGCCTCCACGTGGAGCGCCTTCAGTTCCTCGGCGGTAAACGTCACGTACTGACCCTTGGTGAACTCGAAACCCTGGATCAGTTCGCTGCGCTGAACTACCTCCCCGTCAGTCGCGCGGATATACTGCTGCCTGACTCTCGACACCTGTTCGCCATCGTCGCTCAGGTAGTTGAAACGGATCGTCCTGGTGCTGTCCACCGTCGAATAGAGCTTGACGGGGATCGAGACCAGACCGAAGGAAATGGTGGCAGAACCAATGGGACGCGCGGCCATCTGACGCACTCCACAATGTTTTGGAGACTATAGCGCAGCTCTCATATGCCCTCAACACGGGACAATCTCGCCAGTTACCGGCGCAAACGCACGGCCGGATCGACGCCCGAACCCTTTGCTGACCGAGTGGCGCGCTCACCCGCCACGGGCACGCGCCGGTCCTTTGTCATCCAGCAGCATCATGCCACCCGGCTGCATTGGGACTTTCGACTGGAGGTGGATGGAGTCCTGCGCTCCTGGGCCGTGCCGAAGGGCCCGTCCACCGATCCCGAAGACAAGCGGTTCGCCGCGCTGGTCGAGGATCACCCCCTCGACTACGCGGACTTCGAGGGCCGGATACCCGAAGGCAACTACGGTGCCGGCTATGTCATCGTGTGGGACTGCGGCGACTACGTGGAGCTGACGCCGTTCGATGAGGGCTTCGAGGAAGGCAAGCTGCTCTTCGAACTGCGGGGCCACAAGTTGCGCGGCCGATGGACACTCGTGCGCATAAAGGGCAACAGGGGCGCGGCGGGAGGCAAGGACGCGGGCAAGGAATGGCTGCTGATCAAGGAGCGGGACCAATGGGCAGGGGCGGCGATGCCCCACGACGACTCCGTGTATTCCGGCCTGACCCTCGAGGACATGCCGGATCCGGGCAGACTCTCCAGTCGGCTGGCTCGCCGGCTGGGCCGTGTCGAGCCGCGCCCGCCAAAAACCGGTGTCTTGCAGGTCGATCCGATGCTGGCACAACCCGGCGAAGCCTTCGATCGGGAAGGCTGGATATTCGAGATCAAGTACGACGGCTACCGGCTGCTGATCGAAAAGTCCGACGGCGAAGTGACGCTCCGCTCACGCAACGGGAAGGACCTCACCGACAGCTTTCCCGAGATCGCGCGGGCGGCGTCACGGTTGCCCTACGCGCAGTTCGTCATCGACGGCGAGACGGTCGTGCTCGATGAACGCGGGGTGCCGAGTTTCTCGCTTCTGCAGCACCGGGGACGCGCCGCGTTCGGCATCTCCGCCAACCCGGCCCTGGAACTCCCCGCCGTGCACTACGCCTTCGACCTGCCGCAGGCGCTGCAACGCGACCTCCGCGACACAGGTCTGCTGAAACGCAAGGCACTGCTGCGGGCGATGCTGCCGTCGGCCGGCCCGATCCGCTATTCCGACCATGTCGACCAGTTTGGGATCAACGCGTATCGCTCGATGCGCGCGCTTGGCATCGAGGGGATCGTGGGCAAACGTGCGGACAGCCCCTACAGGAGCGGCCGGTCCCACGACTGGATCAAGGTACGCGGCGTCCGCACCGGAGACTTTGTCGTCGCCGGCTGGGTAGCGAACAAATCCAACCCCCGCGATGTCGGCGCATTGGCCCTTGCAGAATTTCGCGACGACCGTCTGACCTTTTGCGGAAGGCTGGGATCCGGGCTGAGTGGAGCCACCCGGAAAACGCTCATCCAGCGCCTGCAGACTCTCGGCGAGGGAGAACCGCTCGACCCGGATCCCGAAGTCCGCTGGGTCAGGCCAGTGCTGGTCTGCGAAGCGGCGTACAAGGAATACACGCGGGACGGCCGCCTGCGGCAGCCCTCTTTCCGGCGGCTCAGGGACGACAAGCCACCGCGCGAATGTACGAGCGCCTACGACGATCCGAACCCGGCACGCATTGGCTCAGCTCCCCGCCGAGAGGTGGTCGTGACCAATCCGGACAAGGTGTTCTTCCCGGAGAAGGGCCTCACCAAGAACGACCTGGTGTGCTACTACGAGCGCGTGGCGGAGTGGATGCTGCCTTACCTCCGCAATCGGCCCCTCGTGCTTACGCGTTTCCCGGACGGCATCCACGGCAAGTCGTTCTATCAGCGGGATGCGCCCGACTTCGTCCCGGAGTGGGTCAAGCGGACTTCGCTATGGACCCAGTCCGAAGACCGCGACATCAACTATTTCATGGTGGACGACGCCCCGGCGCTCAAGTACCTGGCCAACATGGGGGCCATACCGGTGCACGTGTGGCATAGCCGTATCGACAGCCTGGAGCGTCCCGACTGGTGCGTGCTGGATCTCGACCCGAAGGAAGCGCCATTCTCCGACGTCATCCAGGTCGCCAGGGAGATTCGCGACCTGCTGGAGGAGATCGACCTGCCCGGCTACCTGAAGACCAGCGGGGCCAGCGGGCTGCACATCCTCCTGCCCATGGCGCGGCGTCTTACCCACGACCAGTCCCGCTCCCTGGGAGAACTGCTCGCCCGTGTCATCGTCTCGCGCCGGCCCGACATCTGCACCGTCGTGCGCGCCGTTCGCAAGCGCAGCAGCAAGGTGTATATCGATTACATGCAGAACCGGCACGGCCAGCTCATCGTCGCCCCGTTCTCGGCACGCGCCGAAGCCGCCGCATCGGTGTCGATGCCCATCAAGTGGTCGGAACTCAACGGCAGGCTCAACAACACCAACCATCACATCGAGAACGCGCTGCGGCGACTGAAACGCGCCGGCGATCCGATGCGCGACCTGTTAACGGAGGAACCCGACCTCGAAGGCAGTCTCGCCAGGCTGGCAGCGCTGGTATAGGAGCCTTCAGCCCCGGGAGCGCGAGGGTGTCCCTCGCAAGAACCAGAAGCGCGAGGGTGTCCCTCGCAAGAACCAGGTGCGCGAGGGTGTCCCTCGCAAGAACCAGGAGCGCGAGGGTGTCCCTCGCAAGAACCAGGAGCGCGAGGGTGTCCCTCGCAAGAACCAGGAGCGCGAGGGTATCCCTCGCAAGGAAAGGAATGTCCCCCCGACCGCCGAAGCGTACGGAAGTGCCTGCTTTCCATACAAGGTCTGTTTCGGAACGTGCAGCCATGACGTGCGCTTGTGTGGAAATGTCATTTGCAAATGCCCCCGCATTATGTCGTTTGAGTGAATTCGCATATCGCATTCGATAGCATCCCGACACAGGCGACGTCCCCGGAAAAAGGAAGGACCGATCGTGCGGGATCTCCAGGATCTTGAGCGGGAGAACGAGGCACTCAGGCAGCGGGGCGAGGCCTTAAGCGCCGCCATGCTCCGCATCACGGCAAGCCTTGAGGTCGGCACGGTGCTTGGCGAGGTGGTCGAGAGCGCCCGCAGTCTGACCGCTGCCCGATACGGCGTCATCGCTACCGTCGATTCCTCGGGGCGACCTCTCGACGTCGTCTCATCGGGCTTCACCGAGGACGAAGAGCGCGAGCTCACGTCATGGGCGGGGGGCGAACGCCTCTTCGATCACCTGCGCGACCAGCCCGGACCACTGCGGCTCAGCAACTTCCCGGAGTACGTTCGCACGCTTGGCCTCCCTTCGGAGCTCATCCGATCGCAAACGCTGCAGTGCATGCCGATGCGGCACCGCGAATCCCTCGTCGGCATCTTCTTCCTGGCAGAGAAACAGGGCGGGACCGCGTTCACCGCCCGCGACGAGGAGACGCTGGTGCTGTTCACCTCGCTGGCCGCTGCGGCCATCGCCAACGCCCGGGCCTATCGGGAGGAGCAACGCACGCGGGCCGACCTTGAGGCCCTGATCGACACATCCCCGGTCGGCGTCGTCGTGTTCGATGCTGCCAGTGGCCGACCCGTGTCGGTGAATCGCGAGGCCATGCGCATCGTCGAACGCCTGCGCCAGCCGGGACGCTCGCACGAGGAACTGCTTGAAACCGTGACCTGCCGCCGCGCGGACGGGCGCGAGTCCGCCCTCGACGAGATCTCGCTGACGGCGTCATTGAACAGTGGCGAGACCGTGCGTGCCGAGGAGATTGTCCTTTCCGTGCCTGACGGCCGAAGCGTCGCCACGATGCTCAACGCTACGCCGATCCGGGGTTCCGACAGCGTCGCCGTCGAGTCCGTCGTCGTTACCATGCAGGATCTTGAGCCTCTGAATGAGCTCGAACGCCAGCGCACCGAATTCCTCAGCCTCGTAAGCCACGAGCTTCGGGCTCCGCTGACCGCCATCAAGGGCTCCGCCGCCACGGTGCTCTCCGCCCCGACCGACCTCGATCACGCCGAACTGCGAGAGTTCTTTCGCATCGTCGACGAGCAGGCCGACCACATGCGGGGGATCATCAGCGATCTTCTTGACGTGGGACGGATCGAGACAGGCACCCTCTCTGTCAACCCCGAACCGACCACGCTCGCGCCCCTTCTCGAGCAGGCCAGGACTACTTTCCTGAGTTCCAACCTCCTAAATCCCGTGTACATGGACCTGCTCCCGGACCTCCCCCCTGTCATGGTCGACCGCCAGCGCATGGTGCAGGTGCTGAACAACCTGCTCACCAACGCGGCCAGGCACTCTCCCGAGTCGGCGCCGATCCGCATCGCCACTGCGCGCGACGGCGTCCACATGGCGGTTTCAGTCACCGATGAGGGGGCTGGCATTGCTCCGGAACTCCTGTCGCGAGTATTCATCAAGCATGCTGGCCTTCTTCACGGCGCCCGCGAACGCGGAGCTGGCCTGGGTCTCGCTATCTGCAAGGGTCTGGTCGAGGCGCAGGGCGGCCGCATCCGGGTCGAGAGCGAGGGTGTCGGCGCGGGCACCCGGTTTACGTTCACGGTCCCGGTGGCGACACTTTCGGCTGATCGCCTCGCCACCGCCCCCGGTGAATCCCGGCAGCACGAGCCTCGGTCGCGCGAGCGCGTCCTGGTGGTGGACGATGACCCACAGATGCTGCGCTACGCGCGCGATGCGCTCGCGGCCGCCGACTACCTGCCGCTCGTTACCGAAAACCCCCAAGACCTTGCCGGCCTGATCCGATCTGAGCGCCCCGACCTCGTCCTGCTTGACCTGCTGCTTCCCGGCACCGATGGCATGGAACTCATGGAAGAGACTCCAGAACTCGGTGATGTCCCCGTGATATTCATCTCCGCCTACGGCCGCGACGAGACGATCGCAAGGGCGCTCGAGATCGGCGCGGCCGACTATATCGTCAAGCCGTTTTCCCCAACCGAGTTGATCGCCCGCGTGCGGGCAGCCTTGCGCGAGCGCGCCGAGCCAGAGCCGTTCGCGCTCGGAGGTCTCGAGATTCGCTACGACGAGCGACGCGCGACGCTCCGTGGCGAACCGCTGGTTCTCACGGCCACGGAGTTTGATCTGCTGCGCGCACTATCCGTCAATGCGGGGCGTGTCGCCACATACGACACACTGTTGCGCCGAGTGTGGGCGGGCCGGGAGCACGCGAACGAGCAGCTTGTTCGGACGTTCGTCAAGAAGCTGCGTCAGAAACTCGGCGATTCCGCTGATAACCCCGACTACATCCAGAACGTGCGCGGCGTCGGCTACAGGATGCCTGGACCCGCCGACCGACACTAGTGTCGTTGACGCCGTCGCGCGGCACGGCATCTGATCCGTCGGGCCCCGTCCCCGTCCCGCCGGCATGCACTCCCAGATCTGCAGAATCCGACAGTGCTGAACGCAGGCTCTGGCACACGCCCGGAAGCCGGCGGTGCCATGACCATCGCGATCGGGTTCACCAATAGTTCACAAAAATAGTTCCCATAACTACGAAATATACACACAAATAACCGTCGACTCGGCCAATATTGGATGTCGTCGGTGCCATTTCGCCGGAAGGTCAACTGTATTTGGGTAGCGTGCGCGATGTGGTGTGCCTTACCAGGGAGCGCGAGGCGCAGCCGTGCTCCTGGAACTGATATTCCGAGGATAAGCCCCGGCGAGCGATCGAAAGATCCTTCCCGGAAGGATCGAGCGTTTCTGGGGTGGGGCTCCGACCTGGATTCTTCATTACTCCTACCAGGCCGGATTCAGTCCCACCCCACCCAAGCTCCAAACGTTTGGGCATGAAGCACGGGCTGTCCGAGTACTCGCTGTGGTTTCGGATGATTCGCACGGGATTGGTGTAGCTGTTGACCGACGCTTCTGATCGTCACGCCTGGTATCTGACCCTGGCCGTGCGCACGCGACGGGTCTTGCTGATGTTGTCCGGTCTTTCGCGACCAGGTAACCAGGCGGGGCTCCGCCGCGACAGTGACCGGCGCCTGCGGGTGCACAGATGATCTACCGCGCGCAGTCTATCCTTGGCGTCATGCTAATCGCTATCGGTACGCAACAGGACTTCTGGGTGTACGGAGTCGGATTCGTGGCATTAGGCATCGCGCTTCTTGCCCCGGTGCATTGGTGGCGGAAAAAGGGCGACCGCTAGGGGGCTGCGCCGTAGAACGGCACGAAGTGCCGCTCAAGGCGCAGGACCCGGGACGGGTGGGATGGGCGCAACAGTGGGCTTGGGCGGGGGTGAAACACGGCACCCATAGGGTGACGGATTTCATGGCGCTAGCGGCGCGCGCGATGTGGGCCACAGGTTTCGTGGCTAGGAAATCTCCCGCGCGAGCCCGTCCCCCGCCAGGTCGCGCCACAGGGCATCGGGGATCTCGCAGGCAATGAGATCGAGGTTGGTCTCGACCTCCTCGAGCGAGCGGACGCCAGGAATCACGGCCGCGACGGCGGCATGGCGTAACGGGTACCGCAGGGCCGCCGCGCGCGGGTCCACACCGTGGGATTCGCACATGCGCCGGATCGCCTGGGCTTTCTGCCACACCTGGTCCGGCACTGGCTTGTAGTCATACGTTGCCGCGTGCCGATCGTCGGTGACGAGGACGCCCGAGTTGTACGGTGCCCCGATGATGATGGAGACATGCCGCTCCAGGCACTTGGGAAGGAACGTGTCCAGGGGCTCCTGTTCCAACAGTGTGAAACGGCCGGCGAGCAGGAAGCAGTCAACATCCATCATGTCCAGCACGCGGTCGCATACCTGCCACTCGTTGACGCCAAGGCCGATGGCACGCACGACGCCCTGCTCCCGAAGGTCGCGCAACGCAGGCAATGCGCCCTTGCTCGCCGATTCGAATATGCCGGGCTGGGCATCCCCGTGTGTCCAGACGTCGATGTCATGGCAGAGCAGGATGTCGATCCGGTCGAGGCCCAGCCGCTCCAGACTTGACTCCATGGAGCGGTGGATGGCGTCGTAGGAATAGTCGTAGCGGATGGCGAAAGGTTCCCGGTCGCGATGGCGCGCGAACCGTTCGCCCTCTTCCTGCGGCACCAACAGGCGCCCCACCTTGCTGGACAGGGCGAACGCGTCCCGGGGCAGGTCCCGCAGCACGCGGCCGACACGCTTCTCGCTCAGGCCATGCCCGTAGAGCGGCGCCGTATCGAAATAGCGAATGCCGCCGTCCCAGGCACGGCGCATGATCTCGGCCGCCCCGTCTTCGGTGATGCGGTCACCCACCGCACCGAGCGGGCCGCCCCCGAAGCCGAGCTCCGTGACCAGGGTTTCCGTCGCGCCGATGTTTCTTGTCTGGATCATTGTCTGCTCATGCAACGCCTGGATGTACGTCGACACGCTCATCTAGGCCAAGGGCGAAAACAATAGGCCAAGGTTACCTTCCGGGCAATCGTTCGAGCGGTTTCCGAGGAAACGTTGTCGGCGGACGGCGGGATGTCCACCTTCGAAACGTCAATCTCCCACGCTGCTCCGGGTCAATTTCGCATTTCAACACCCAGCGCTCGCCGTTAACATGCAGGGGTTCCGGCAAACGACTGATGGAGGAATGATCATGGGTCTCACCACAGCCAAGGTCGAACTCAGGAATCCTCGCCGTCCCGACCTGGAGCCGGTCAGCATCGATGCGCTGGCGGACACCGGTTCGGACTACCTCTGCATTCCCGAGCACGTTCGCAGGTCGCTGGCCCTGGAGCAGGCCGACACGAAACGCGTCATGCTTGCCGACGGAACGTCACGCGCCGTCCCCTATGTCGGTCCATTGCAGCTTCGGTTCGGCACACGCACGAGTTTCGTAGGGGCGGTGGTAATCGGTGATCAACCGCTGCTAGGTGCGATCGCCCTGCAGGACATGGACCTGGTGGTGGTCCCGCAGACGCGCCAGGTCGTCGTCAATCCTGCAAGCCCCGACATTGCGACGGGGAGTGCACGGGCGACACCGCGTCGGGTCGTCAACGGGATTTAAGCGCCTCCTTCAGGAATGCGATCTGCGCTTCGGTGACGGGCTCGAATTTCGGCAACCTGCAGCGCGGTCCCCACCATCCATCGGCGGGCCCCATGCCATACAGTCCCTGGATCGTGTCGTCCGCACAGATGTGCATGGAGCGGCGTTCCACCCGCGTCAGGCCATTCCTCCGCAAACCCCGACACCGGTGCTTGAACTGCACGACATACTTCTCGCCCCCGCGAAGATGAAAGGCGATCAGCCGCTCGCTCAGGACCTCGGTGCGATCGATACGGCCCGACACGAGGCAACGTTTTGACTCGCTGTAACCGCTTTCTTCCGGGCCCGCCAGGATTTCCGCAATGACTGAATCCAGGTCGGACTCTTCCTCTGGTGCCTCGTCCGCTTCGTCCGCCACGCCAGCCCCGCCGAGGACAAGGATGGCCATAGCAGCGATGAGAGTCCTTCCGTTCACGGCCCGGCGTCCGGATCGCCGCCACGGGCGGCGCGCAGGCTCTCGACCTGCGCTTCATCGATTTTCTCGAACTTTCCCAGTGTGCAGGCTGTCGACTCGGGGAACCCCGACCGGGACCGGCCGCGAAAGCGGTCGTGCTCGCAGACCCGGTTGCCGTGCGATTCGACCGTCGGGATCATTTCCCAGCTCAGGCCGCGGCAGCGAGTCAACAGGCGATTGAGCCAGACGCCCCTGCGGCCATGAAAGAGCAGGGTCTTGTCGTCGAGAACCTCCACCCCGTCGTAGCTCCTGGTGGAAATGCAGTTCTGGCTGGTCCGATAGGCATCATCTTCCAGCGGGTTGGCCAGGATCGTTTCGACATCCAGCGCCGACTCGTCCTGTGCCGCCTCGTCCTCTGCCCCTTCATCCCCCGCGGCAGCCGCCGGTTGCGATGCCGGGCCCGCGGCCAGCAGAATGATCGACAGAATCGCGCAGCCTATGCGCAACCGGGCGTCCGCCAGCTTCACGAAGGGCAGCCGGCGCTTGGGGGTCACCGAACTTCGCGACATGTCCAGTACCATGGCGACGTCGAAAGTGACTGTTGCCTGCGAGTTTACTACGGATTGCGTGGCCGGCGGACGCCGCCACACCAGCTACCGTTCCCGTTCATGCCTGGAGGCGGTCCACCACTCCATACCGCCGGGCCACGTGGGCGAGAAAGGCATCGGTTAGCAACGGGGCGCCCGTCGCCTCCTCCAGTATTTCCATGGTGGACTTCGCGCTTGCCTGCGTGTGGACGTTGCTCCTGAGCCAGTCCAGCAGCGGTTCGAATTTTCCCTGGCCGATGCCATCGGCGGCCCCCGCCGCGCGCGCCGCCGCGAACAACTGCGCCGCCGTGAGGGCACCCAGGGTATAGGTCGGGAAATACCCGATCAGACCGGTGAACCAGTGCACGTCCTGCATACAGCCGTCCCGGTCGTTTCCGGCGGTCCTCAAGTCTAGGTACTCCGTCATCTTCGCGTCCCAGGCGTCGGGGAGGTCGGTCACGCGCATGGATCCGCCGACGAGGTCCTGTTCCAGCTCGTATCGAAGGATGACGTGCATCGGATAAGTCACCTCGTCGGCGTCCACCCGGATGAAACCACGCTCAACGCGGGTCGCGGCGCGGTGCAGGTTTTCCGCCGACCATGCCGGGTCGTTGTCGTCGGCGCCCAGGGACTCTCGCACGATGGGCGCCGCGTACTGCAGGAACTCGAGGCCGCGGCAAACCTGCATTTCCATCAGGAGGGACTGGCTCTCGTGCAGCGCCATGCCGCCTGAGCTGCCCACGGGTTGCCGGCGCCAGTCGGCCGGCAATCCCTGTTCGTACATCGCGTGACCGGTCTCGTGCAAGACGGCAAACATGGATTCGAGAAACGCCTGGCGGTTGTAGCGGGTCGTGATTCGCGTGTCGTCAGGGTCGCCGCCGCAAAACGGGTGGTGGCTTGTGTCGAGACGTCCGCGCTCGAAGTCGAACCCCAATCGTTCCATCAGGTTCCGCCCCAAAGCCGCCTGCTGCGCATCGGCAAAAGGTCCCGGCATAGGCAGGGCATCACGCTGCGTCCCGATTGCCATATCGATCAGCGCCGGCAACGCTCGCTTCAATTTCTCGAAGACCGGACCGATCCTCGACCGGCTCATACCCGGTTCGTATTCGTCCATCAGCGCATCGTAGGGATCCATTCCCAGGGCATCGCCGAGGGCCTCTCCGCGCCGTCTGTTGAGTTCGACAACGCGATGCAGGGGTTCCACCATGGCGTTCCAGTCGTTGTCCGCACGCCGCACACGCCACGCCTGTTCACAACGCGCCGTCTCCCGGCTGAATTCCACGACAAGCGCTTCCGGCACGGCGCGCGCCCGTCGCCAGAGGCGCTGAATCTGGCGGACATTGGCGCGTTCCCATTCATCGAGCTCCGGCTCCTGCGAGGCCACATCCGCCCACTCTCCGACGCACGGGTCGGAAATCATCGTGTGCACCACACCGGCAAGCGTGGCCAGTGAGTCTGCGCGGCTTCGACCACCGCCGCGAGGCATCATGACCGCTTCGTCCCAGGACAGCATCGACTGCGCATGCTGCAGATCGCCGACCCTTCGGAAATGGCCGTGCAGGGCACGGTAGCTCATGGCGATACCTCGTTAGAAAACCGCAGCCGATCCACCGCGCGTACCGCGGCGCCTGCGAGACGCGGCAAGCGTGAATAGGCACCGGTCGAACCGGCGCCGCTATTCACGACCATCGCCATCGCGAGGTTTCGCGACGGGTCGCAAAAGGCGCCGCTGCTGCCGTAGCCATAGTGACCGAAGGCGTCGGGGACGCGGGAACCGAGAACGAAAGCGCGGTGATAGCCCAGACGCCACTGCATCGGCACGAACAGCACCTTGTCGCGGCCCCGGTTCTGCACCCGGCCGATCTCGGCGACCGTTGCGCGCGACAACAGCGACGCCCCATCGAGTTCACCGCCGTTAGCGATCATGGCGTACATCCTCGCCAACGCGCGCGCGGTGAAGTAGCCGTTGGCAGCGGGTATGACCGCGGCTGCGACCGCTTCACCGTTCCAGTCAAAGGGTTCAGAAAAGGGCATGATCGAAGCTCGAAACTCCGGTAGCTCGATGCCCGCAGCGCTCAGTACTGTCTCGATACGCTCCCTGACCGTTGCCCGCCAATCGTCGGCCGGCAGTTCCGGCGGCTCGACACGGGCGTCCAGCAGAGTCGCCCTGCTCGCCATCGCGTCCGGCGGCATGCCGATGAACATGCCCTCGAGGTTCAGCGGCTCCACCAGTTCCTCCCGCAGCACCTGCTGAAAAGGCCGCTCGGCAATCGACTCGATGAGGCCGCCGACCAGCCAGCCATAGGTCAGTGCGTGGTAGCCATGCATGGCGCCCGGCACGTGAACGGGAGCGGCGTTCGCGACCACGCCGATCATGTGGTCCCAGTCGAGCATCTCGTCGGGGTGTTCCACCATGTCCGCGATACGATAGAGCCCGGCTTCATGGCAAAGCAGTTGGCGTATGGTGATGGAGTCCTTGCCCCCGGCTCCGAACTCCGGCCAATGCCGGGCGACCGGGTCGTCGTAGGCCGCGTGTCCCTGCTCGATCAGGATGTGCAGCAGCGTCGAAGCCACACCCTTGGTAGTGGAAAACGAAAGGCAGGCGGTGTCCTCGCGCCAAGGGCTGCCCTCGGCGTCTCGCGACCCGCCCCATAGGTCTACGACGCAACGCCCGCGGTGGTATACGCAGACGGCGGCGCCACCCCTTCCCCCTCGGGGAATCCCCCGTCTGAGCGTCGATGCGACCTCCGCGAATTCCGGATGGACCGTTCCTTCCAGCATCACCCACGTTCCAATGGTTCAACGGAAAAAGTTTCCCACGGAAACCACCTAAAGTCGCGTACCGGATGAGGCATAATCACCGAAGCCCCGCCTGACCTCCCCGAAAATGACAAGCGCATTCAATGGACTTCGCGTTGTGGATCTGTCCGACCGACTGTCCGGCGCGTTCGCCGCACGCCTGTTCGGGGATTTCGGCGCGGACGTGATATTGGCTGAGCCCCCGGAGGGCCACCCGCTCCGTCACGAGCCGCCGTTCCTCGAAAACCGCCCCGGGATCGAACGTAGTGTCGCGCACGCCTATGCAAACTGGAACAAGCGCTCGGTCGTCATCCACGGCTCCGACGCGCTCGAGGACCTTGTCCGCGCTGCGGATGTCGTGGTCACAACCCACGATACGCCGGCGGGGGCACCGGCCTGCCTCGAAAGGCTCCCGCGTGACGCCGTGCATCTTTCTGTCACGCCGCACGGCCTGGAACACCCCCTCACCGGGAGGCCCGGGAACAACCTGACTGCGAGCGCGCGTGTCGGCTGGTCCTTCATCAACGGATTTCGCGACGAGCCTCCGTTGCGGATGCCGCTGGATCAGGCGGGAATGGTCGGCGGCGTAACCGGGTTCATTGCCGCCGCGGCCGCCCTGCGTCGCCGCACCGCCCGGCCCGCCGCTGAACGGGTAGACGTGAGCGAACTCGAGGCCTTCGCCTTGACGGTGCATCCCTGGGGGGTCGCCGCCGTATACGACATCCAGGGTACGACCTTCGGACCCGTCGGCGGTCGGCCGAGGGGCCGGTCCGGACCGCTCTGGGACCTCGCCGACGGGCGGATGTCCTTCGCGGTGGGTGACTTCCGTAACTGGACAAAAGCGATGGAAGTCATGGGCCTGCCGGAATTCGGCCAGCGCCAGGAACTCGTGCCGGACATCGGCCGGCATTCGCAAGACCTGCGGGGCGTGCGCCAGGCGATGACCGAAACCCTCCCCGGACTCGAGCGATGGCCCGTATTCCATGCACTGGCGAAGTTGCGCTGCGTTATCGGTGTCATGCAGGACATCGACGACATCGTCAGCAACGAACAGCTAATCGCGCGGGACTTTATCGTCGACACGCGAATCGGGGACAAGGCAGTTCGAGCCGCCGGGCCGCCAGCCAGGCTTTCGCCCGCCGCGTGGCAACTTCGCAGGCCCGCACCCCGGCTCGGCGTCCAAAAGGATGAGATTGAGCCGGAAACGGCGGCGACAGGTTCACCTGCTGAGGTCAATGTCGACGCCGACCATCCAGACGCGGCCGGCCCGGACGCCGGGCCGCTCAGCGGTATCCGGGTCCTGAGCTTCAGCCAGGCGTGGTCCGGCGCATTCGCGACCGAACTGCTCGCCCTGCTCGGCGCGGACGTGGTCCAGGTCGCGTCGCCGGACCGGCCCGACGTGTTCCGTCGGGTGCACAACCGTGTTCCCCGCGGGGTCGTGAACTCCGAACGTGTCCAGCATCCGCTCAACACGCAGGGACTGTACAACTCCGTGAACCTGCACAAGCGCGAGGTGACCATAGACCTCAAGCATCCGCGTGGCATGGAGATGCTCTGGAAGCTCATGCCTCGGTTCGACATCCTCGTCGACAACTTCCGTCCCGCCGTGATGCCGTCCTGGGGCATCACGCTCGAAAAACTGCACCGCCTGCGGCCCGGGATGATCTGGGCGTCGGTTTCAGCCTACGGTGAGGACGGTCCGTATCGGGAATACCCGGGCAACGGCACGACCACCGAGCCGATGGCCGGTTTCTCGTCGCTTCACGGCTACGAGGGCGACTCCGGCACGAATTCGGGCGGCCTCTATCCCGATCCCGTTGCCGGGTACTTTCTCGCCGCGACTATCATGGCTGCGCTGCGCCAGCGCGATCATACCGGTGAGGCGCAGCGCGTGGACCTGTCCATGATGGAGGCGGTCGCCGTCGTCTGCGGCGAGGCGACCCTCGAATACGACGCCACCGGGTCCCTTCCCCGCCCGCAGGGCAACCATCACCGGCGAATCGCCCCACACAACCACTACCAGACCGGGGACGGCAAGTGGCTCGCGTTGGCCGCCGAAACGGATGCGGCATGGGACGCCCTGGCGGCGCACATCGCGGATTCCCGGCTCAAGGACCCCCGGTTCTCCACGATGGCATTGCGAAAGGAAAACGAAGCGAAACTCGATGCGCTTATCGGCGAGTGGTGCAAGACCCGGGAAGCCGACGAGGCCGAGCGGTCCCTCGGCGCCCTCGGCGTCGCCGCCGCAAGGGTCGTTCCCCTATACGAACTGTACTCCCGGCCGGACCCGAACTTCCTTGCCTCGGGATTCCTCTCCGAAATCGATCACCCCGAGACCGGCAGGACCTGGCTACCGGGCCGTCCGTGGCGATTTTCCGGCGGACCACCGACCCCCATCCATCCCGCCCCCTGCGTCGGTCAACACAGCCGGGAAGTACTTGCCGAAGAACTCGGCGTGGACGACACGGAGTACGAAGCGCTGGTGGCGGCGGGCATCACCGGCACACTCGACGATATTCGAAGCCGGTGATCAGGTCCCCGTAAATCTCGCGTCACGCTTTTCGCGAAACGCCCGGGCACCTTCCGCCGCATCGCGCGTCTCGGAGGCCGAAGCCTGCAGCCTCGCCTCGAGGTCGAGCTGTTGCTCGTAGGCGCTGTCCCAGGTGGCCCAGTACGCCTGGCGGATCATGGCCAGCGATTTCGGTCCCGCCGCGAGCTTCCGGGCGATCTCCATGGCGCCATCCATGAGCGCGTCGTTGTCGTCGTACAACCTGTTCACGAGGCCCCACTCGAACGCTCGCTCAGCCGTGAGCCTTTCGGCCAGCAGGGAAAGTTCCATCGCCCTGCCCCAGCCGATTCGTCGCGGCAGCATGAAGGTCGCGCCGCCGTCCGGTACCAGTCCCACACGCGCGAACGCCTGCAGGAAGAACGCGTTCTTCGAGGCGCAGATGATGCCTTCCATGGAACAAGCGTTTCCGGGAGCGACAGTGACCGGGAGCGCTTGTTCCATGGTCGACGAGCGGGGCCGGGCCGCAGGCGGCGCCGAAGGCGACGGCTGTGGGGCACGCCCATCAGGGCGAAACTCATGCCGATACCTGCGGCCGGTCCGTTTACCGCGGCCACGATCGGCATGGGGAAATCGCGCCATTCCAGCAGGATCGGATGGTAGGCATCGCGCAACCGGTTCCCGGTCCTGCCGGCCCTTTCAACGAGATCGGCGCCGGAGCAGAAGCCGCGGCCCGCGCCGGTGATCAGGAAACACCGGACCTCCGTGCCCCGGGATCGAATCTCCGCGACGACATCGGCCATGCCCTCCAGCATTGCGTCGTCGACTGCGTTCAGCGCCTCGGGGCGATTCAGGGTCATCACCGCGACCGCGCCCTCGATATCGAGCGATACGTTGTTGAATTCCATGGCGGGCCTTGCAGCACGGTTCGGCACGGCAATCTACCACGGCCGAGTTTGGCAGGACGAAAGCAAGCATGTTTCTGCAATAATCCAACGATGGAACTGCTTCCCAGCGAACTCGGGGTGGCGACCCGGCGAGAGGCGCCGACAATCGCCGCCATGTCGCGGGACTACATCGAACGGGGGTTGCACTGGCGCTGGCGCATACCGGCGATCGAGAACCTGATCGCGAGCTCTGACACGGTGGTGCTCTGCGCGCGTGTGCCTACGTCCGAGGGCAAGGCCATCGTCGGTTTCGGCATCATGCAATACGCCCTCGAAGAGGCCCACCTGATTCTGCTGGCCGTACGGCCACGAATGCGCCGGCGCGGACTCGCGCGCGAGATGTTGGCCTGGCTGGAAAGGACGGCCGATGTCGCCGGCATCGGGACGATCGCATTGGAAGTTCGGGAACGGAACTCGGGCGCCCGCGAGTTTTACCGCAAACAGGGCTACAAGTCCGGGCCGTCGATCCCGCGCTACTACGACGGCATCGAGACCGCGGTACGCATGGCCAAAAAACTCCGATGACAGGATCTGTCGATCGCGACGAACGGCTGTTGCGAAACGCGTTCTGCATCATCGTGGTGTTCATGCTCGCCGAAGCTGTCGGGGGCCTGATCGCGAATTCCCTGACCCTGCTCGCGGATGCTGCGCACATGCTGCTGGACGCGTCCGCGCTTGGCATAGCCTGGTTCGCATCGCGCCTCTCCCGGCGCGATGCGAACGAACGGATGAGCTACGGCTATCATCGTTCCCAGGTCCTTGCAGCACTGGTCAATGGACTGACGCTCGTCTTCCTGATCGCCTGGATCCTGTTCGAAGCGGTGTCGAGGCTACGTGCGGCGGAGCCCATGCTTCCCGCACCGGTTCTGGTCATCGGCATCCTGGGTCTCGCCGTCAACATCGTGGTCTACCGCATGCTGCACGGATCGCAGAACCTCAACGTCCGTGGCGCGGCCCTCCACGTCCTCGGCGATCTGCTCGGCTCCGTCGCCGCCATTGCCGCGGCCGTACTCGTACTGATGTTCGACTGGGCGTATGCAGATCCCCTGCTTGCTGTGGGGATCGCGGCGATACTCTCGCGTGGGGCATGGAGGGTGCTCCGCGAGTCGGGCCACATCCTGCTCCAGGGCGCGCCGGCCGGCCTGAGCGTCGAGGAAGTCCGCGCGACGCTCGTGGCCCGCGTGACTGGACTGCGGGACATTCACCGCGTACATGTCTGGTCGTTGACCAACGACCGGCCGGTCCTGACGCTACATGGCCGCCTTGTAGACGGGACCGACGAACAGACCGCAATGGCGCACATCAAATCCGTACTGCGGGACAGCTTCGACATCGACCATTCCACGATCCAGCTGGAACGGGGTAATTGTCCAGACAACCAGTGATGCCCACTCAACGCAAGGTCCTTGTCGTCGACGACGACGCGCACATCCGCGATGTCGTGTCCTTCACGATACGCCGCGCGGGCTTTGAAGTGCTGGAAGCCGCCGACGGGCGGCAGGCACTGGAGGTCGCCGAGTCCGAGGCACCCGACCTGATTCTGCTCGACATCCTCATGCCGGAACTCGAGGGCATCGACGTGTGCCGGGCGATTCGCCGGACGTCCAACGTGCCCATCCTGTTCCTTTCCTCCAAGGACCGAGTGGTTGACCGCGTCATGGGGTTGGAGGCTGGCGGTGACGACTATGTCACGAAACCCTTCAGCCCACGCGAACTCCTCGCCCGGGTGCAGGCCATGTTCCGCCGCATCGACGCCCTGGAATCGGGCGGCAGGGGGGCCATCGAGTGTGGTCCGCTACGAATCGACACGGGGGCGAGGCTGGCGTACCTCGATGGCGCGGCGCTTGCCCTGACCCGCACCGAATTCGGCATGTTGGCCACTCTCGCACGCCATGCCGAAGACACGGTGGACCGGGAAACACTGATGCGGGGCGCCTACCCAAGGCGCCGCGTCGTCAGCGACCGCACCATCGACAGCCACATCCGGCGCCTTCGGGAGAAGCTGCGCGCCTCCGGCGTCGACCCCATCCGCACGATGCACGGCGTCGGTTACCGTCTGTCATGGGACAACCGAATGGGCGTCCCATGACAGACCGGCGGGGCCGGGCCACAGGCGGCGCCCGGATGCGCCGGCTGCGGGGCACTCAGTTTCGACTGATGTCCCGGCTCCGGCTTCGCACGGTACTCCTCGTCGTCAGCCTGTTCGTCCTGGTCCTTCCCGTGGGGAGCATCCAGGTGCTGCGCCTGTACGAAAGCGCCCTCCTGCGCCAGACCGAATCCGCCCTGATCGCGCAGGCCGCATTCATCTCTGCGTCTTACCGCGCCGCATACGGCAACGCCTCCGGTGCCATCCCGGGATCGTCCGACGCATCGCCCCAGGCACCCCGCCTGCCAGAACTCGACTTCGTCGAATCTGCCGTGCATCCACCGTTCCCATCCGCCACCGCCGGACCCGCGGCGGACCCGGCGGCGCTTCACGCCGGCTCGGACCTGACGCCGGTGCTTAAAGATGCGCAGACCGTTGCCCTGGCCGACGTCCGCGTAGTCGATGCACACGGCACCGTGGTGGCCACCACCGGGGGGGACCTCGGCCAGTCGATTTCCCAAAGCGACGAAGTGATCGAAGCCCTCTCAGGTGACCATAGCAGCCGGTTGCGCCGCCGAGAGGTCGGCCACGAACCGCCCCCGATAGGCCGCGGTGCCGCGATCCTCGTATTTGTCGCCAGCCCGATCCTGCTGAACAACCGCATCGTCGGTGCGGTCGTGCTCTCGCGGGCGCCGGTCAACATCATCGATACCCTGTACGCGAAACGTTACCTGCTGCTCCAGGCGGCGATTCTCATCCTCGCGGTCGTGGTAGGAATCGCGCTCTTCACGTCCCGCACGCTGGTCATGCCAATCCAGCGCATAGCCCGTGGCGCGGAACGCCTTGCCTCGGGGGAAACCGGCGAATTCGAAGCGCAGCGACCCTATCGCGTGATCGAAATCGCGCGGCTCTCGGACAGCGTCGCCGCCATGGCCAGGAACCTGCAGCAGCGGACCGTCTTCCTCCAGGACTTCGCCCAGCACGTAAGCCATGAATTCAAGACGCCACTGACGGCGTTGAGCGGTACCGTCGAGGTGCTGCGTGACCACTTCGAAGAAATGACGCCCGGGCAGCGCAAACGATTCCTGGATAACGCTCACTCGGACGTGGAACGGCTGAATCGCCTGATGTTGCGCCTGCTGGATCTGGCCCAGGCCGACATCGGCACTGGCGACGAGATCACCGATGTCCTCGAAGTGGCCCGAAGCCTGGACAACGCCACGGTGCGCGCCCCTCACGATGCCAGCGTGCGTGCGCACATTCGCCGTGAGGCATTGGAAGCCACCCTGACGAACCTGGTCAACAACGCGCTGGAGCACGGTGCCTCGCGAATAGACGTGCGTGCCGAAACGCATGCCGACACCGTGCATGTGTGGGTGGAGGACGACGGTCCCGGGATTTCCGACGGGAATCAGAGCCGAATCTTCGAACCGTTCTTCACGACCCGGCGGGACGACGGCGGTACGGGCCTCGGGCTATCGATCAGCCGCTCCCTGCTGCGGGCGGCTGGCGGGACGATTGAACTGGCGCCCGCCGCAACGGGTGCCACGTTCAAGATCACGCTGGCGGCAGCCGAACAAAAAGGTCCGCCCCGGGCGAACGAACCGGCTGAGGGCCACGACCCTTGACCCTCCCCCAACGTCAGGTCCCATACTGATCGAATCGGTCGTTCACGGGAGAACGTCATGCACAGGGTCAGCGAAGCATCGGCGTTGTCGGGACTGACCGTTCGCGCGCTGCACCACTACGACGCCATTGGCCTCGTCAATCCATCCGCGCGATCTTCGGCCGGCTACCGTCTCTACAGCGACGAGGACATCCGAATCCTGCGACGCGTGAGTCGATACCAGGGCTTCGATTTCTCCCTGAACGAGATTCGGAAGCTGTTGGGCGCGTCTGCCGCCGACCGGCTCGCCATGCTGCAGGAAAAACTCGAGGGGCAGGCCGCGAAGACAGCGGAGATCGTCCAGGCCATTCGCCATGAGATCGACATGGAGGCCGGCAGGAGGCCCGAACCGCGCGATCGGCTGGACCGCGCCGGCGCTCTGGTCGCCAGGTACCTGAATCAACCCGAATCCGGGCGCATACGCCTGCTGTCGCACCTCCTGGTCGAGGCGCTCGACCTGCTGCGCCCCTTGATCACGCGTTCGCCGATGGACCCTGCGGCCGTGCGCCTGGCGAACTTCATCCACTTCTGCCGTCACGACTCGGCCAATGTCGTGGAGATATGTCAACGCTTTCTCGACCAGGACGGGACTTTCGAAGATCGTTCGATAGCAACAATCCAGCTTGTCCTCGCGTTGAATGGACTCGAGCGGCACGAAGAAGCCGTCACGGTCCATCGAGACCACGTCGAGCAGGTCATGGCGCACCGTCCAGGCACGGAGTGGCCCGAAACGATGGAGAATTCGACCGTCTCTGGGTCCTGGGGATCAATCGGCAAGAACGCGGAGTGGATTGCACTATTCCGGAAGGTCGACGCCGGCACCGTGCCCACACCGGAGAACCGAAGCGCGCGCTATGAACTGCTACACACCGCGGTCATGACAATGGGCCTCGTCGACTTTGCCGGGCAAGCCGATTGCATCGACGTCCTGACCGGACGCATGGCAGGCATCCTCGCCGAGGACCCGGACTGGTCCGAGCGCATCTGGGCCGAACAGAGGTTCGAGCAGCAAAAGGTTGGCAATGCAATCCGGCAGGGCAAGCCGGAAGCCGTCACACGGGCCGTCAACGCTTACCGGACGTTTCTCGAGAGTTGTGACTGGCCAGTCAGGACGATCGGCGTTTCCTACAGCAACCTGGGCGCGCTCATGCACTGGGAGCGCCGCCACGAGTTGGCAATGGAGTTGTTCGCCCGCGCCGAGCAACTTCACGGGCTCGATGGCTACGGCCATGCCTGGTTCGCATCAGCTTCCCTCGCGGCAGGAGCGCCCCGGGAGCGCGTGATAGGGCTCCTGAGGAAGGCGGCGTGTCGGCTGGAATCCGCCGACGCCATGCGCATCTTCAACCAGGACGCGGTGCTTTCCGCAGAGGAGGAAAGCGACGACCTCCTGGACGCGCTATTTCTGGCAACCCCGTAGCACGGCCATGACCAAGCCATGACCCGGTTGCCTGCGGACCTCAGGTTCCTTTCTGTGCCGTGGTCCGGATCAGCGACATGAATGTGTCGTCGAGGTTATGCGTGCGGGCCGCGATATCTCCCGCGGCGTCGACCAGCACGTACGTGGGATAGCCGCGCACCGCCCAGGTCTTGAGGATCTCGTGGCCGGGTCCGATGTGCCAGTTGGCCCACGGCATCGGCTCTCCCGACTGGAACTCCGTCACCGTGTCGACTTCGTCATCGACACTGATCGAGAGTATCTCGAAGCTGTCCGCCGGCAACTCCTCACGCAGTTCCCTCAGGTCCGGCAGTGACTTGACGCACGGGCCGCACCATGTCGCCCAGAAGTCGATCAGGACCGTCCGGTTCCGGAATGCCGAAAAGTCCTCCTCAACGCCGTCGAGGCGCTTCGCCGCGACATTCGGCAGCGTCCGGCCGACAGTGAGGTGGTTGAGGTTGTAGACCAGGTCCCGCTCGGCCTCCGCCAGGGTCTGGAAGGGAATCGGCGTACCGTCGTCTTCAAACCGGCGGCGTTTCACGAGTTCCGCGTCCTCCACCCCTGCGCTCAGTCCGGTGGCGATCGACAGCGCAAGCTCGCGATACCCCTCGCGCTCTTCCGATGGCGTGGAAACCTCGTTCGCGAGCCGCAGGTTGCGGGATGCCCGGTAATAGGAGGCGGTAGCCCTGGTCACGGCATCTGCCGCCGACTCGGACAACCGCTCGAAGATCGCCTCCACTGCATCGTCCGCTCCCGGCTGCGCATTGAAGTCGAGCAGCCACAGCAGCTTCGGCCAACCGTCGTGATCGGGAAAGAGCCGCGCGATCGTCTGGGCACCCCGGGATATGTGCTTGTCCGACCCGGGGAACCCCATGGTGTGCTCCACCAGGAAGACCGCCGCGTCGAGGGTACTTTCGTGCGCACCGTCCAGGTCCAGGATAGCGTTCGCGGCGGCGACGGCATTGGTGATATCCGGATGCTCTCCGCGCTCTTTTTCCCGCCGCTCGTTCTTCTCCTCCAGCGTAGCGTCCGACGCCCGGATCTCATCTTCCAGCGCATGCCATACCTCGTCGACGTCGATGTATGCCTGGACCACCGACCAGTCCGGTTCGGCGGCGGCGACCGCCGTCTCCCCATCCGCCGCATCGATGGCATCGATGACGATATCGGCAAAGAGCACTTGCGGCAGCACCGTAGCCCCGGCGATCGAGGCGCCTTCGGGGTAGTAGAGGTAGAGGGGAACGCCGACGCGGCCATAGCGCCCCAGCCACTCGGTGATCACCGGGTCCTGGTTGGTCCAGTCGCCCTCGAGCACCTTGATGCCGCGTTCCCGAAAGGCCGTGCCGACCCTGTCGGAGGCAAGTGCCACGCGCTCGTTCACCTTGCAGTTCACGCACCAGTCCGCCGTGAAGTAGACGAACACCGGCTCACCGGACTCCACGTAGCCGGTCAGCCGCTCGGGCGTGAACCGTTCCACCGCCAGTTCTCCCAGTGTGCCCGCTTTGCCGTCCGCCAGTGCCGCGGGGTCCGTTCGGTAATGCTCGACGCTCGCGCCGACTGCGACCGTCACAACGAGTGCCGCTGCAGCCACACCCCGCCAGGGCCATGGATGCGTGCTCCCGAAAACCCGTCCGTAGGCCCACAGCGCCAGGCCGAGGAAGACCGCGGCGAGCAACCCAACCGCCATGGAACTCGAGCCAAGCTGCTTGCCCAGGATCCAGAAGAGCCACACCGCGAAGCCGAGCATCGGAAACGCGAGAATGTTCTTGAACGTCGCCATCCACGGACCCGGACTCGGCATGATGCGTCCCAGTGCCGGAATGAAACTCAAGAGCAGATAGGGAAACGCGAGCCCGAGCCCGAGGGCCAGGAACGTGGCGAGGGCGACCGGCGCCGGCTGCACGAGGGCATAACCCAAGGCGCCCGCCATGAAGGGCGCCGTGCAGGGGGTCGCCACCACGACGGCCAGCAGTCCGGTAAAAAACGCTGCCCTGCGCTCGCTTCCCACGGTGAGGGACTGTCCGATCCCGGCCGCTCGCAAACCGAACTCGAAGACGCCGAGGAGGTTGAGCGCAATGGCCACCATCAGCAGGGCGAGTCCGAGGATGACCAGCGGGAACTGCATCTGGACACCCCACCCCACGGCTAGTCCCGCCTCCCGGACTGCAACGAGAACCCCGCCCAACACGGCGAAGGCAACCAGTATCCCCGCCGTGTACAGGAGACCGCTCTGCTGCGCCTCGCCCCGGTCCGCATGCCCCATCCTCACGAGGCTCAGGGCCTTGATGCTGAGGACGGGAAAGACGCAGGGCATCAGGTTGAGGATCACTCCGCCGACAAAGGCGAAAAGCAGCGCGAGGGGAAGTGACATGTCACCGAGGAATGACGTTGGCGCCGGCGCCATGGTTCCGGTACCCGCAAGTGCGGGAACCGTCTCGGTGGCCGACTTGACCTCGACCTGAACAAACCGCTCGCCACCGTTGCCGTCGACAAAACGCAGGACGGCCGGGAACTCCGCCGCCTCCGCCGCCTTGCGGCCCGCATCCATGGATACGACGACTCCTCCCGGGGAGAACGAAGCCGACTGCCCGACGTACTTGACGGTGTACCGGGGCTCGACGAAGAGATAGGGATCGAGCATTTCGGCAATCGAGTCCGGTGTCCGAACCGAAACCCTGAACAACTCGCCGTCCCGCTCGAAATACGCTGGCCAATCAACCGCTTCCGGCTGCTTGGCGCGCGCCGCGGCAAACGACTCGGCGTGGTCCGGGTCGATGTTTCCATCACCCAGGGCCAGGGTCAGCGAGAGCGCGGCCTGCTCCGGAACGCACAACTCATCGTCGCACACGACCCAGCGCGCCTCGCCCCGCAGTTCCACGGTATCGCCCGCACTTCCCGCGGGAACATCGAGGTCGGCGAGGAGCAGGATCGGTTCGTCGAACCCGTAGGTGATCATGTCGCCGAATGGAATGACGTGGGGCCCGGGAAACTGGAGTTCGGAAGCCTCGAATCCCTCCGGCAGATCCCAGCGCAGGCTGGCCGGCAGCCCGGCGTCACCCGGATTGATCCAGTAGGCATGCCATGTCGGGTCCGGCGCGATATAGAGCCCGACGGTCAAGGTTCCGCCGCCGGCCGGCAGGGAAGCCTGCTCCGCAACCAGGTCCACCGTCGAATAGTTCGTCCGAAACGGCTCGGCCCCGACGGACCCGCCGATAGCAACACCGGCTGCCACCACGACCGGCATGATCCGCCCGAACGAACGCTTCAGACGCTTCACGATCATCCAATTCATGTACGCCAACCCTCCGTTACGCGAGCGCCCGCAGGAAGTGCTCACCGTGGACGAAACCGAGGATGATCATACACGGCACAGCTTGCCGCAAGATGACGTTCGACCGTGCCGAAACCAGCAGCCAACGGCTGTCGTTCGGCGTATTTGTGAGAACATCGACTACCTCGGGATACCCAGACAGTGGGCCGGATGGAATTGAAGACCAGGATCGCCGCAGCGGGCATGGCGCATGCGGTTCTCGTCGCAGGATGCGGCGGAGGCGGAGGCACGGGACCGATCCGGCCCGTCGAACCGCCCGCGCCGCCTCCGCCGCCACCTCCTGCGGCCACGCACTTCGTCGACGCCACCGCAGATTCCGGAATCCGCTACGAGCACGGCTACCTGAATCCTCCGGAACTCATTGATCCCGAAGAGTTCGGCGGCGGTGTTGCCGCCGGAGACTACGATGGCGACGGGTTGGTCGACCTCTTCGTCGTTCGCGGCGATGTCGGACCCAACCTGCTGTACCGGAATCTGGGTGACAACGTCTTCGAGAATGTCGCAATGGAGGCGGGCGTCGCCTATACGAAGTCCACCTCGGAAAACTACCGGCACTGCGGACCGGCTTTCGCCGACATGGATGGCGACGGCGACCTCGACCTGTTCATCGGAGGGATGGAGTGGGATCCGTCATTCGTTTTCGCGAACGAGGGCGACGGCACGTTCACCGACGTGACCCCGGGCTCGGGCATAGGCGCCATCGGCGCCCGTCACACCGTTTCGGCCGGATTCGGCGACTACGACCTCGATGGCGACCTCGACATGTTTCTCACCCACTGGGGTACCGAAGACGGGCCCGGCCTGCGGTTGCACACCGAGCACCTGTGGCGAAACGACACGGCGAACGGCGACATCCGGTTTACCGATGTCAGCCTCGAAGCGGGTATCTCAACGGACATCTTCAGGGACCCGGCGGTGAGATCCGCCTACGGTGACGGGTTCGACTACACCTTCACCGCCACGTTTGCGCGCATCAACGAGGACCGCTATCCGGACCTCCTGATCGCAGCGGATTTCCTGACTTCCATGTACTACCTGAACAATGGCGACGGCACGTTCAGAAACGCCACCGACAGGAGCGTCATTCAGGACCGCAACGGCATGGGCTCGGCCGTGGGCGACTACGATGCGGACGGCGACCTCGACTGGTTCGTCACGTCAATCTGGAGCCTGCCCGACCAACAGGGCGACCAGCTCTTCGAGCTCGGCAATCGGCTCTATCGGAACACGGGAGGAGAGTTCTCGGACGTGACAGAGCTGGCAGGCGTCCAGGACGGTGGGTGGGGATGGGCCGCGTGCTTCGCGGATTTCGACAACGATGGCGACCTGGACATCTACCACACCAACGGCTGGTGGATCCCATTCGCACCGAACTTCTTTCACAGGGACACGAGCCGGTTCTTCGAATCCATCGGGAACGGCGAGTTCCTGGAAAAATCCATCGATGTCGGGCTTGCGGATACCGAGCGGGGATACGCCATCGTTTGCGCGGACTTCGACAACGATGGGGATACGGACATCTTCCAGGCACATCGCAATGCGGCCAATGCAGGCACCCTGTGGCGGAACGACACGATCAACCGCCGCTACCTCAAGGTGGAACTCAACGGGTTGCCTCCCAACACGGAGGCCGCGGGCGCCCGCATCCGGGTCACGACGGCAGGACAGACGCAACTGCGCGAGATCATGATCGGCAGCAACTTCACGTCGCAGAATCCCACCGTACAGGTGTTCGGACTCGACAGCGCCGACGAGGCCGACACCGTGGAAGTCGAATGGCCGGACGGCCAACTGACCACCAGGCGCGATGTCGCCGCGGATCAGACGCTAAGGCTGGACCATCCCGGCATGTGAGGAATCGCCCACGGCGGCGGTATCCGGTCCCCCCAACAGTTCGGCGAGCTTCTCATCGAGATGGTGGCCTCGCAGGTCCTTCGCGAGAATCTCGCCACTGGCGGAATCCACCAGGTAGTTCTTCGGCACCCCGGTTACGTCATACGCCTGCGGCGCATCGGCGTCTTCGCCCATCCCGAGGTCGTGCCAGGGCAACTGCTCTTCCTCCGAAGCCACTTCCCAGTCCTCGCGCACGTTGTCGATGGTGAACGAGACGATCTCGAATCCCCTGTTCCGGTACTTGTCATACGCCTGCTTCATGTGAGGAATCTCCACCCGGCAGGGACCGCACCATGAAGCCCAGAACTCCACGAGTACGAGCTTGCTTTCGGCCCGCACGTCGGCCAGCCGCACGGACGTGCCGTCCAGGGTCTCGGCGACGAAATCGCGAATCCCGGCTCCGACCGCGAAGCGCTTTTGTTCCCTTGATCGCTTCTGTGCCGATGCCTCGGCCTTGGCGAGCCTTTCGGTGACCCAGGGATCGCCCGGGGTCATCTCCGCGAGACCGCGCAACGCTTCGAGTATCCAGGGGCCGCCAAGCCAGGCCGACTCGATGGTGAGGCGGCGGGCCATCGGGTCCGGATGCGTGGTGGCCGTTCGCGCCCGGCCTTCCTGCTCCAGCTCGAGAATCCCGCTGAATACAGCCGACGCCTGGTCAGTACGTGCCCTGCGCTCGCCTTCCGTCTCTCCGTCCACCGCGGAAAGTAGCTCCCTGTATCCCGCCTGCGCTTCCATGTAGGGGGCGGAACGGCGCCACGAGTTGTAGACCGCATCGTTGTAGCGGCCACCCTCGATGTAGAACTGGCCGCGCCGGTGCATGTGTAGCCGCAGGTTTCCCGGCTCCAGGATGAAGGCATTCCCCTTGACCGGCGCGAAGCGCTGACCCTGGTGGCCCCAGGCATCCAGCACGTAGAAGTAGACGACTCGCGGCGTTTCCACGTCGGCCTCCACCCGGAACGTGCCGTCTGCCGACAGGGGCGCACGGGCTACCACGTCGAGCGTAGCTTCCATGCTGACCGGCCTGTCCCCACTCGTGGTCGCCGCGGCCATCATGCCCCCGGACCGTTTGCCGTCGGGCGCGGGTTTCGGCGTCCAGACGACGAAGTTGCCGCTGGCATAGATGGCCGACAGGTCACCTTCAAGTACGAACTCGCCGGCGTTTGCCGGCGAGCCCGCCATGAGTGCGAGGATCCACAGGATTTTCAGGCGCATGGTCTCCAACTCAACACGAAACGCTTACATTGGGACCGGTCTTCCCCGCGCGAGTTCCACGCTTCGGGCGCGTCGCCGGCACTGTCCCTACAGCGAGAGGTGCATGATGAGGTTGTACACCCGCCCAAACTGGGGCGAACCGGCGGCCACCCTCTCTTCATAGCCACTCTGACTGACAGTCGTTGCCTCACCGAAGCTGTCGTTCAGGTTATTGATCGTGAAGGAGACACGGGCACCCTTTGCCCAGTTCGGGGACGGCAGCAACGTGCCTTGGCCGATATCGTACGCAAGCCTCAGGTCAATGATGTCCGGTGGTTGGTACGTGCTCGTCACACCACCGAGTGTCGAACCCGTCTTGGATCTCGCCGAGTAGTCGAGGCTCGCTTCCAGCCCGGCAGCATGGCTCCAGATCAACTGGGCGGTCGTTGCCGACGGGGATACCACCCCCACCGCCGTGCTGCTGAACGTGTGCCCCAGGACACTGACCGGCTGGTCCGTCGCGGGATCGACGACGACATCGTACTTCGATGTCCTCGAATGCCTGAACTGGACCGTCCAGTTACCCAGGTTGTTGGAAGTCGAGTAGTAGACCTCGTAGTCGAAACCGGAGCGGTTGACCGACGATACGTTGATCCAACGGCGATCCTGGAACCACAGATCTTCCGCAGCGGAATACATCGTGTTGGTTGGCGGGTTGTTGCGGTCGATGATGAAATTGTTAACCCGGCTGATGCGGTCCTTGAACTCCGTCGAACTCCACGTCACCTTTGCGCCAAGCCCCGGTGCGTCAACCGGGTTGAATTCCATGCCAACGCTGAAGGTGTCCGCAGTTTCCGGCTTCAGGTCCGGGTTGCCGCCATCCAGGATGAGCGTATCCGCAAACGTCAGCCTTCCATCAGGCTCCTGCACGAGAAGCCCCCTGAACGGCTGCGCCGCGCGTTCGCTGGTCGTCCGGAGCAACTGGTTGAGTTGCGGTGCAACGAACGCGGTCTGCGCGTTCAGGCGGAAACGGAAGCTCTCGAGTGGCGTGAGTATGAGTCCCGCGCCCCAAGTGCTCGCATCGCCGGGATCAGCGATATCCGGCGTACTTTCCGTCCCCAGGTCGGTCTCCCTGTACGTCACATCGGCCTCGCCGTATGAGTCCCAGCGCGCCGACAGACTGAGCGACATCGTGTCTTCCATGAGCGGGACCATCGCTTCGGTATACACCGCCTGGTTGGCCCGCGCCGCCTCGGTGTTGAAGCTAGCGACATCGCTAAGGGGCGACTCGTCGACGAGTCCTATCTGAAACTCGCTCTGACTGTCGAGCGTAGTGCCGTGCCGGCTGTAGCCCAGCAGCACCCGGACTTCGCCCGCCGGCATCTCCCACAGCCCGCCGCGTACCAGTGCATCGAAGCGCGTCTGTCCGTTGGTGCTGGCCGCCAGCAGGGAGGGAGCGATGTAAGAACTCAGGTCGCCCCACGGGTCGGCCGGCGGGATAGGCGGCGTGGTGACCCGGCAAAAGCCGAAGGAGAAAACGCCACCCTTCTCCGCGCAGGACTCCGCCGTTTCACCGAACAGGAACTGACTTCCCGGCAGCCCGTTGGAATTCAAGCCAGCCCTGAGGGCTACACGATCCACGGTATTCATGCGCTCGGAGTCCGTGTTCTCGGAACTGATTCCAATACCGGCCTCCCAGTCCCAGTTCTCGTTGAATGAGCCTTCGAAATCGATGCCGTAATTCACCGTGTCGCTTTGCGACTCCGTAGACACCGGACCGAGGTCCCGACGCTGGCCGCGCAGGTGCACCACGCGGCCAAAGGGATTGAACGGATTCGCAGCATGGAGGCTCGCGCCGCCAATACCGATGTAGCCGCGGCCATAGGTGGTGTCCCGGGTTTCGTAACGGACGTGAGCCGTCGCACTTAAATGCACTCCGAAATCCCGCTCGACGCTGGCCGAGAAGCTGTCACGCGTTTCCTCAGGCAGGACATGGATGCCCCGGCGGAGCTCATCTCCCCAGTTGGGCATCTCGAACTGCGTGATGTTGTCGACGCTGGAATTCGCGTTGAATCCCTGCGGCAGGATCGCGTGATGTTCCCCAGTCGCGCGGGCCTGATCCTCGGGGGAGAGCGCGTTGTATTCCCGCAAGGTGAGGACATCGCCATCCAGTCGATACAGAACGGGGAAGCCCGTGCCGTCCGCCAGGCAGCAGAAGCGGATGTCATCCTGCGGGCCGTCGGCCTCCTCCGGCCTGTCGTGCAGGGTGGCTTCCCGATCCGCGGCATCCAGGCCCGAATGCCCGCCACGGCTGTAGTTCACGCGCACGCGGGTGCCTTCCAGGTCCAGCGCACCGGCGATCGATCCACGCGACTCGTCGTAGCTTCCCCCAGCCGGCCGGATAAAGTTCAGGTCGAGTTCGACGCCCTCGTAGTCCTTCCGGGTGATGATGTTGACGACGCCGCCCACCGCGTCCGACCCATAGATGGCGGAAGCGCCGTCCAGGATCACCTCGATGCGCTCCACCATGGAAAGGGGAATCTTCGAGATGTCGGTCACGCCGCCCAGGAACCCGTTGTAGCCGATCCGTTTGCCATCGATCAGGACGAGGGTCGACTCGCTGCCCAGCCCACGCAGGTTCACCGTGGATGCGCCCGTGAAGTTGCCCACGTTGTTGAGGGCGCTACCGAATTGCTCGCTGGTGCTGTTCAGGTTCTGGGGCAACTGGCGCATCACGCGCTCAAGTGTGGTTTCGCCCGTGGCCTTGATGAACTCTTCGCCAAGAACCACGAGGTTGCCCGCCAGTTCCCCAGGGGTCCGGGCTATGCGGGATCCCGTGACCACTATTTCTTCTATTTCCTGCTGCGGAACCACCGGAGCGTCCTCGAGCTCGGTCTGCTCCGTCACCTCGGCCTGTTCGACTTCCGTCTGCTCGACCGCTTCCTCCTCTTCGGCTTCCTGCGCGCCCGCGAAGACAGGCGTCCCGATCAGTACGGCGGTCAGGGTCCAGCGAAATACCGGAACCAGACTTCTGTTCACCCCCCTTGCAAGTTTGTTCGTTCTTCCAGAATGCACGTTTGTAACGGACATGATCACTCTCCACTATTTGATCCGGAAGAAAGGAAACGCCTGCATGTTTGGCAGGCGACCCAACGGGTCGGCGCTTGGTTCCGCGCACTCCGCCATCCGGATTAGGTCATCAAGGAATAAGAATATACGCCCCTTTCCCCGCATCAGCTATCGCATTCCGACGCACCGCGTTCGTGCAACTCTTGCGGTCAGTAGCCAAGCTCCTTGTCGATGACGCCAGCCAGGCGTTCGCCGCCGAGAAAGCGGCCGATGTTGCCGACGAAGCGGTCCATGTTCCGGGCCGCACGGAACTGACTCGCGCCCGCCGTATGCGGCGTCATCACGACGTTCTCCACCGACCACAGTCTGCTGTCGGAAGGAAGGGGCTCGCGGGGCGCGACGTCGAGCGCCGCGCCCGCGATGCTCCCGGATTCCAACGCTTCCACCAGGTCGCCCTCCACCATGATCTCTCCCCGCGTGACGTTGACCAGGTATGCCGAAGGCCGCATCCGTGCGAAGGCCGCGGCATCGAACCTGCCCCGGGTCTCCGGGGTCAATGGAGCGCAGACGGCCACGACGTCCGAGGTTTCCAGCAAGTCGTCGAAACGGTCCGGTCCCAGCACCCGTTCCACTTCCGGCGAAGGATCCACCGGGTCGCGGTCCAGCGCCTGCACGTCCATGCCAAATGCAGCCGCGCGGCGCGCCACCGCTCGTCCCGTCCCGCCAAAACCGAAGATGCCCATCGCGAGGCCGGTCAGCTCGATCTCGCGGTAGCGCATCTCGGGCCGGTGGTTCCAGCCTTCCGGACCGAATTTGAGCGCCGTGGCGAGCTGACGCGTCAACATCAGCAGCAGACCGAAGGCGTGGTCCGCCAGGTGTTCGCCGACCAGTCCCTTTTCGCTGGTCAGCACCACGTCGCTCTCCTTGAACTCGTCGTAGAGAAAACTGTCCACGCCGGAGGAAATGGCCTGTACCCAGCGAAGCTTCCCGGCCGCTCGGAACATCTCCTTCGATACATGACCGAACACCACGTCGGCGTCCACGATTTCACGGACCGCATCCCGCGGGTTGGAGACAACGACTTCCTCTGCGCCCGCGTCGCGTATGCGGCGCAGGTCGGCTTCCGAGACTTCACGCATCGTCAATCCCGGGATGATCAGTACCTTCATGTGAACACCACTTCCACAACACCCAGGCCGGCGCCAAAATCACCCGACCAGACCGAGGGCCCCGCCACGGGGCAACGCCCGAACGAACCCGTGATCACCCGTTGCCCCGGCTCCAGCGTTCGGCCGAACCGGGACAACTGCGCCGCCAGCGCCGCGATCGAGGCGAAATGGTCTTCTATGTGACCGCGCGCCGCCACCGTTTCGACCACCTCGCCGTCACGTGCAAGCGTGACGACAAGGGACTCGAAATCGATCCCGGCGACCGGGCGCGAAGCTCCCGCCACGATGCCCCACTGCGAGAGGTCGTCCGCCAACCGCTCCTGCGCCGGCGCAGCCGCCGGCAGCCGCCGCTCGTTGATCTCGAACCCCGGCGCCACGCTCTGAACGGCGCCGATCACGTCATTGCGGGATACCTCGCCGGCAAGTTCCCTGGCCATGGTGAAGCAACACTCGTTCTCGACGCCGACGCTGTCAAAGGTGTCGAGACCGATACGGGCGCCGGACGCGAAAATCCGGCTCTCGAGGACATAGCCGAACGGACGAAAGCCTATGCCCATCGAGTCACGCGCGCCTCCCGAAGTCAGGCCCACCTTCCAGCCGCCCAGCCTTTCTCCGGCCGCAAGCTTCTCTTCCAGCGCTTCAAGCTGGCGGCGCAATCCCGTGTGCAGGTCTCTTGGTGTCGGTGTTTGCTGCGGCAAGACAAAAACCTATTTCATATCAATATGTTAAAAACCACATCGATGGCAACAGCCGATCAGCGGATCAGCCCGGCCCGATCGCGCAGCACGTCGTTGCTGCGCTCCATGTGGAACATGCCCCGCACGATCATCAACTCGCCGGTCACGTGCGCCGCAGCATCCGAGGCCAGGAAAACGCAGGCATCGGCGACATGCTCCGTTTCGTTGGGCAGCAACAGTGGCGGCACGGCCGTGCCGTCCTTTCTCGTGGCGGCCGGCGCGAAGCCCCTTTGCCTCATGTACGGGGTCACCGTGACACCCGGCGCGACGCAGTTCACGTTGATGCCGTGCCCCGCGAAGTTGATCGCAAGGCTTTTCGTCAGGTTGATCATGCCGGCTTTCGCGGCGGCGTAGGCCTCGAGGCGCGGGTTGAGGTTGATGCCCGCGGTGGAGGAGATATTGATGATCTTTCCGCCGTCTCCCTGCTCGATCATGACCTTCGCCGCGGCGACATCGCACAGGAACGCGCTGTCGAGATTGAGTCCGATCGTCCGGTCCCAGTCGGCCAGCTTCGCCTTCATGACCCCGGAGAAGCCGCCGCCCCCGGCGTTGGCGACCATGATGTCGAGCCTGCCGAACGCTTCCAGCGTCTTCTGAACCAGGTTATCCACCTGCTCGGGGACGGTCACGTCCGTGGAAATCGCCAGCGACTCGCGCCCCATTTCCCGGATTTCCCCGGCCACCCGGTCCAGGCGTTCCTGCTGGCGCGCGCCAACCACGACATGCGCCCCAGCCTCGGCGTAGGCCTTGCTGATCGCCTCGCCTATGCCGCTGCCGCCACCGGTGACGATGGCTATCTTGTCCTTCAATCCAAATGCCGACATCTCTCCCGCTCCCAACCCGAAGCTAACTGTAGGCCGACGCCCACTCCGAACCTCGTACCACCAGCGTTTCTCCCGTCATGAGATCCGAACCGGCCGAAGCGAAGTAGATGACCGCGTTGGCGATGTCCTCCGGCTTCCCCGGCAATTGCAACGGCGTGCCCTCCCCCGATTGCAGACGCCGGCGCTTCAGGTACTCCTCTTCCGTCATGCCGGGAACCGCTCCGTCCGGCACCTCGACGCCGCCGGGGGCGACGCAGTTCACGTTGATGTTGTGTATCGCCCAACTGATCGCCAGCGATCTCGTCAGGTTGATCACCGCCGCCTTCGCTGCCGCGTAGTGCGCCGCATACTCCTCTCCCTTTATGCCCGAGGAGGACGCAACGTTCACGATCTTCCCGCCCTGTTGCGTGATCATGTGCCTCGCCGCCGCGGCGCAACAGTAGAACGTGCTGTTGAGATTGAGGTCGATGCTCGCCTTCCAGTCCTGCGGCGAGATTTCGTCGGGTTTGCCGAAGGAGATGGCACCGACATTGTTGACGAGAATGTCGACGCCGCCGAACGCAGCCAGCGCCCCCTCGACCATCTGTTCTACCTGCGCCGGGTCGGTGACATCCGCAGTGACGGCGGCGGCATCGCCGCCCAGTTTCCGGATGTCCTCGACGACCCTGTCCAGGGCATCGCGACCTCGGCCCACCACCACGATCCTGGCACCGGCGCCGGCCATCGAAAGCGCGATGCTCCTGCCTATCCCATGGCCGGTCCCGCCGCCGCCGGTGACGATGGCGACCCTGTCGTTCAGCTCAAACCGTGACATGCCGAAAAGCTCCGATCAAAGTGGGCGCGTTTCCGAGCACTAGACATCGACCGCACAGAGTTTCAGGAAGAACTTCTTCTGCTCGTCGGTCATCGCGCCGAAATCCGGCACGCCCATTTCGGTGGTCGGCAGATCGGCAAACTCCGGCGAAGGAGCCTGAAGGGTCGCGGCGATGTTGTGCAGGCCGCCGCCTTGTTCGGATCCCGCACCCAGCGCGGCCGCGACCTCGGGCGGCCAGACGTGCTTGGGACCGCCGCCCAGGCCCAGCGGATTGGGCCGGCCGGCAAATTCCTCGATCTGCCGGAACATCTCCCGCTCCTCACCGGACCGCTGCCTCTGGCCCTCCCGGCCGTACTTCGAGCGCGACTGGTTGCAGATCGTCGCCCACTGGATGGCAACGTGAAAACCGGGAAGCGCCTTGCACGCATCCGGGGCCCCGTCGCCGCCACTTACCTTACCGTCCTTGACCATGATGTAGTAGGCGGCCTTCTCGCGGCCACCCGCAAGCAGCCGAGCCGGGGGATGCGTGTAGTCCTCGCTGAACCCCCACTCGATGTGATCCGGGAGATTCGCCTCTTCAAGCAACTGCACGCCACCGGCGGCGCAGGCTTCGCACCAGGCTTTCGACCCGAATTCTCCGACCTCCTTGAGTTTGGATACGTCTATGGGCATTTCTGCTTTCCTCATTGCGCATCCATTCAGCTTGGAGGATTTCTTCCGCCGGAACAACCGCCTTGAGAGCGATCCAGCTACGGGATGGTCAGCTAAGGCATGTAGGGTGTCGGGCCCGGACCCAGTTGCATCTCCAGTGCCGGCTGCGCCATCTGTACGAATTCGCACACCATCGGCCGCGTTTCCCTCGGGTCGATAATGTCCTCGATATTGAACGCCTCGGCGGTCCGGAACGGGGACGAAAGCGCCTCCAGGCGCGCCTCGATCTCGGCGCGCCTGGCTTTCCGATCTGCCGCTTCGTCGATGACGCGCCGGTACGCCGCGGACACGCCGCCGGAGATATGCATGGACCCCCAGTGCGCCGACGGCCAGGCGACGCGCTTGAACATGCCGCCCGGCCGGTCATGGCATTGGCCAGCCACGCCGTAGAGCTGCCGGATGATGACCGAAATCCAGGGAATCCGGGTACGCAGCGTCGCGCACACCATCTTCGCCCCCGCGCGCACGATTCCCTGGCGCTGCTGCTCGGGTCCCACCATGAAACCGGGCTCGTCCGCCAGGTAGACCATCGGCAGGTGGAATGTGTCGCAAAGCTGCAGGAAACGAATGACCTTGGTGCCCGCGGCCACGTCCATGGAGCCGCCCAGGCGTTTCGGGTTGTTGATCATGACCCCCACGGGATAACCGTCCGCCCTGGCAAGCCCGACGATGCGCGAGCGTCCGTAGTACGGGGTGATCTCGAAGAACGAGTCGCGGTCGAACACGGCGTCGAGAACACGGTAGGGATCGTAGGTGCGTCGCTTCTCGCGCGGGATGATGTCCAGCAGGGCTTCGTCCCTGCGGTTCGGATCGTCGCCCGTCTCGAACCGCGGCGGCATCTGCCAGACGTTCTCCGGCAGGTAGGAGAGGAACCGCTTCAGCATGTCGAAAGCCTCGGCCTCGGACTCGGCAAGGTTGTCTATGACACCGCTCTCGTACACCTGGCTGCGCTCGTCTCCCAGGTCTTCCTTGGTGATATCGATGCCAAGCGCCGCCTTGACCACCGGGGGACCACCCGGGAAGACCTGGCTCGTGCCCTTCACCATGACATTGAAATGGGCCAGGCAGGAGTCGACGGCAGGCAGCCCTGCCACTGAGCCCAGCACGGCGGCGACCACGGGAACACGGCAGAGCAGGTCCTGCACGCCCGGCGTCGTCGGGTTGGTGGGGATATACGTGCGGCCGATCTGCTCGAAGGTCCTGACACTGCCGCCCGTCGCATCCAGCAACCGGACCAGCGGCAGGCGCCACTCCAGCGCCATCCTCTGCGCATGGCCGCTCTTGTTGCCTATCGCAGCGTCCGAGGCGCCGCCCCGGACCGTGAAGTCGCCTGCGGTCAGTACTACCTTGCGGCCGTCGAGGCTGGCCAGGCCGATGACGGTGTTGGAGGGCCGCACATCGACGAGTTCGTCGCCGTCGTAGGTGGCAGCACCGGCGAGTTGCCCGATTTCACTGAACGATCCCGGGTCGGACAGGAGTTCGATGCGCTCCCGGACGGTGAGCTTGCCGCGCTTGCGCTGCTCGGCGACGCCCGCTTCCCCGCCCATTTTCTCGGCGAAGGCCTGCCGCCGCCTGAGTTCCTCGATTTCGGGTTGCCAGACCATGTTTCCCCTCGCTACAGCAGTTGCGCGTAGCGGTCCAGCACCGGCAGCACCTTGTCCTCGCCCGCCGATGGCAGGATCAGTATGGCGCGGTGGATGCCGGCCTCGCGGTAGCGATCCAGGACTTCCGCCTCCGCCGGTGCCCCGGAAACGCTGATGGAGAGCGTCGCCATGTCACGTCCAGCGGCGTCGGCGGCCACCTTCAGCCGCGCGAGGTTCCCTACCGGATCGAAGCCGCCCCGTGCCCGCGGGAACCAGCCGTCGCCGTACTCCACCACGCGGCGCAACGTGTGGATGGACTCACCGCCGATCAGGATCGGTGGATTCGGTTTCTGTACCGGTTTCGGATACGACCACACGGGATCGAAGTCCACGAATTCCCCGTGGTATTCCGGCGCCTCCTCGGCCCACACGGTCTTGATCGCCTTCGCCCGGTCGGTCATGAGACGGAATCGCGTCTCGAACACGGTGCCGTGGTTCTCCATTTCCTCCGCGTTCCACCCCGCGCCGATACCAAACTCCACGCGGCCGGCGGAAAGCAGGTCGAGACTTGCGACTTCCTTCGCCGTGATCAGTGGGTCCCGCTCGGTCAAGAGACAGATTCCGGTGCCGATGCGAAGTCTCGTGGTAGCGGCCGCGGCAGCCATAAGCGACACGAACGGGTCGAGCGCGTGCCAATACGCCTTCGGCAGCGCGGCACCGCCGGGCCAGGGGGACCGCCGGCTGGTGGGAATGTGGGTGTGCTCCGGAACGAACAGGGACTCGAAGCCCCTCGCCTCCGCCTCCCGCGCCAGCGCATCGATGCGCATGGCGAAGTCGGTCGCGAACATGCTGACGCCGATCTTCACGATACACCTTCCATGGAAGTACGCCTCCTACGACGGAGATAATGCCAGAACTTCCTTACGCGTCAGCGGTCGGGGAGCATCCTGTTCTTGCGAGGGACACCCTCGCGCTCCTGGTTCTTGCGAGGGACACCCTCGCGCCTCTGTTCTTGCGAGGGACACCCTCGCGCTCCCGGGGCTGAAGGCTCCTTTCAAATCTCGAGCATTGTTGCGAATAGATTCAAGCCGCGCAGTCATAACTACCCCGAATTCTCTCCGCCTTTCCTCGCCAGTCGGTCCGGCCCGTAGTACTTCTCCAGGTAGTCGAGCACCTTGCGGCGATCATCGTCCCTGAGCGGCGCCATTTCCTGTTCGCTCACCATCTCGGCGAGGACTTCCTCCCACACCGCGCGGGTCAGTCCCTGCTGCAGCACCAAGTCGATGGAGTGGCAGGAGGCGCAGAACCCGAACACCTCCAGGCGCCCCTCGTCGTCCGGCATCCCGCCGAAAAGCGCCTGTTCCTCCGCCTCGGAGATCCCGCCGTCGTCAGCGCCCGCTGCAAGCCCGGCGAGCCCCCATACCGCCAGGACACAGGCGATGCAGGCGTGGAACCTACGCATCATTCCGTTGGGGCATTACCCCACCTGGACCGACACGTGATGCATGGCGTTGTTCAGGTATCCCTTGGGATTCCAGGCTGCCCGGAAGGGTTGGCTGGCGCCCGAGGTGTCCGTGGCCCGCGCCCAGACCTCGAAATAGCCGGGCTGAGGAAACCTGATCCGGCCGATGAATCGCTGCCAGGCATGCGGATTGTGCGGCGGCGACAGTTGCGCCGGCTGCCAGGTGGCCCCGAAGTCGATGGAGAGGTCCACCTTCGTCACTTCGGAGTCGCCCGCCCAGGCGTGTCCCGCGACTTCCAGCTCAAGACCGGAAACATGCTCTCCCGTTTGCGGACGCGTAATCAGCGACTTGACCGGCATGGCATGAATGATCTCGAGGTCCTCCTCCGGCACGGAGGCGCCGGGAGCGACCGGATAGCGCGGGACGCGGTAGGAAGAACCGGTCATCTTGGGACCGTCGTGCACGATGTCCCGAAGCCAGATGCGGTTGAGCCACTTCTGCGAGCAGGAACCCGGCCACCCCGGGATCACGAGGCGTAGCGGCGCGCCGTTCATCGGATGCAGCGGCCCGCCGTTCATGGCGAAGGCGATCAGGTTGTACGGATCCATCGCCTTTTCGATCGGAACGCCGCGAGAGATCGGCAACTTGCCCGGCGCACCCGAGAGGTGCCGGTCGGCGCCTTCATGGGCGGTGTAGATCGCCGTGGACTTGACCTCCGCCGCTTCGAGGACGTCGGCCAGCCGGACACCGGTCCACTCCGCGCATCCCACCGCACCGTATGTCCACTGGTTGCCACGCGTCGGCGGTTCGAAACCCGAGCGGCCATTCCCGCCGCACTCGATGACGAGACGATGGGTGACCACCTCGAAACGGCTGCGCAGGTCGTCGATGCGCAATGTCATCGGCCGCTCCACCAGGCCATCGATACGCAGTTCCCACCCGGCAGGGTCCAGGTCGGCGGGAACGATGCCGTTGTTGCGAATGAAGTGACGAGCCGTGGGCGTGACTTCGTCATCGAGCAGGTGCGGCGGCGTCTCGGCATTGAGCGGCCGCGGCGTCAGCACCGTCAGTCCGTCCTTGCCTGAAAGGCCCGGAGACTCCGCAGCGTGTGCAAGCGAGAACGGAGTCCAGCGTTGTATGGGCATCGCCGCGCCCGCCAGCGCACCCATCGCCGCCAGGTTGGCGCGGCGGAGAAATTCGCGGCGGCCGATGATGCTCGATTCTTGCGCGTCACTCACGGTGCTGCTCCCACCAGGCGAAGTTCCTTGCCTGGCCAGACATTGCCATGAACGGCATGTTACTCACTGGCCCCGCAGGTTTCCTTACCCTTCCGGAGGATCCGTGTTCACCTGACCGTTGCTCCAGATGCCGCAAAGCGCATCGGCCGCGCCGACGATCACGAGGTGCAACCAGGGCAGAAGCGCTACGCAACCCACTTCTCCTGCCCGAAACAGCCAGCCGTCCAAGGGCCCTGCGGCTGTCGAGACCATCACCAGGGCGATCACCCCCGCCGTGGCACCGAAGCCGCGCCAGCGCACGTGCCCCGATTCGGCCATTCGCTGCATGCGCCAGGCGATGTAGAGCCTGTCCCAGCGATTGCCCGAGGAAGTCCAGATGCGAACGTGGTGCGCAGGCCAGCGGGCAAGGACCTCGCGGGCGTACCATGGCCACCAGAACCAGGCCGCGAGCACAAGCCCGCCCGCGGCCCAGAAGCTGGTCTGTTTCAGCAGCTGTCCCGACGGAGGAACCGAGAAAAGCGCTACCACGAGTCCAAAGCCGAGGATCGCGAACGCCAACAGCCAGCCGACGACAAACCCCGCGAACCCGAGCGTGGTAAGGAGCACGCGCGTCGCCGATGTGCGTTTCTGAACGCCCAGCGCCCTGGCACCGCCGAGAACAAACAGGGGGAGCAACAGCGCCAGCAGCGGGAAGCGATAGGTGGGGTCGCGAAAGACCAGCACGACGACCACTGCCAGCACGGTCGGTAGAACCAACTGCGGAAGTTGCATCGCCTCGGTTTCCCGGGCGCGTCCCATCGCGGCTATTGCGAGCCGGCGGTGCTGTAGGGATCGGCGGCGTCACGCAGGCCATCACCCAGAAGGTTAAACGCCATCACGGTGAGCACCACGAACAGTCCCGGCAGCATCTGCCAGGGCGTGAGTTCGATCACCAGCGGGTTCTGCGCCTGGAACATCAGCACGCCCCAGCTCACCACAGGCGGCCTTAGGCCGATGCCGAGGAAGGACAATGCCGTCTCGCCCAGGATCATCCCCGGCACCGCAAGGGTCGCGGTTGCGATGATGTGGCTCGAGAAGCTCGGCAGCATGTGTTTGCGGATCACCCTCGGCGTGTTCGCGCCCATCAGCCGCGCGGCCATCACGAAATCCTCCTCCCGGAGCGCCAGGAATCTGCCGCGCACCTGCCGCGCCAGGGAAGTCCAGCCGAACAGCGAAAGGATGATCGTGATGCCGAAGTAGACGAGCAGCGGCGACCAGTGCACCGGCAGCGTCGCGGAAAGCGCCATCCACAGGGGCAGGGAAGGAAGGCACTGCAGCACTTCGATCATCTTGTTCACGGCCCGGTCCACCAGTCCGCCCAGGTATCCGGCGAGGCCGCCGAGCAGGATGCCCAGGACGATGGTCAGCACCACTCCCACGATGCCGATGGACAGCGATACCCGCCCGCCGTAGAACACCCGCGAGAACATGTCGCGGCCCAGGGGATCGGTGCCGAAGAGGTGGATGTAGCCACCCTCGTCCACGGTGAAGAGATGCCGGTCCATCTCGAACAGGTTCCACATCTTGTAGGGCTCGCCGCGGGCGAAGAAGCGGATGGGGAACTTTCTGCTGGTGTCTTCCGTGTAGATCCGGATCCACGTCTCCGGGTCAACCTCCATCTCGTAGGCATACACGAACGGACGCAGGTGAAACTCACCCTCGGCGTCGAAGAAATGGACGCGCATGGGCGGCGCGTTGATGGCGTCGTCGTTGCGGGTCACGGTCCCGTAGGGGGAGATGAACTCGCAAAATGCGGCGAGGGTATACAGCACTATCAGGAACGCTCCGCTGACCAGGGCCAGGCGGTGGCGCCGAAACCGCAGCCACATCAACCGCCGGGGCGATATGGCGGTGGCGTCTTCGCCGGCCTGCGCGGCGCCCGCGACCAGCGTTGAGGGGGCGACGTCACTCAAAGCGAATCCTCGGGTCGACCCAGGCCAGCAGCAGGTCCGACAGCAGGATGCCCACGACCGTCAGGATCGCGAGCCACATCAGGAGGCTTCCGGCCAGGAACATGTCCTGGTTGAGGAGCGACTGCAGCAGCAGCGGGCCAATGGTCGGCAGCCCCATCACCAGCGACACCAGCGCCTCGCCGGAGACCAGCGCCGGCAGCATCAGCCCGATGTTGCTGATGAAGGGATTGATGGCGATCCGTACCGGGTACTTCAGCACGAGCTTCAACGGCCCGACGCCCTTCGCGCGGGCCGTGACCACGTAGGGCTTGTTCAGTTCGTCGAGCAGGTTTGCCCGCAGGATGCGCATCGTGAACGCCGCAGAGCCCAGTCCGACGATCACCATCGGTAGCCAGAGGTGCGCCAGCATGTCCACCACGCGGCCCCAGCTCCACGCCGCATCCTCGTACTCGGGCGAGAACAGCCCGCCCGTGCTCACTCCGAACCATTCGAACCCGAGATGCATGAAGATCAGCGCCAGCAGGAACGGCGGCGTCGCCAGACCCACCAGGGCGATGGTGGTCATCACGTAGTCGCCGATGGAGTATTGGCGGACCGCGGAATAGATGCCGATGGGCAACGCAACGATCCAGGTGAAAAGCAGCGCCGAGACGGTGATCGACAGCGTATAGCCCAGCCGTTCCCACACCAGGTCGTTCACGGGCCGCTCGAAGACATAGGAATACCCCATGTCCCCCGTCAGGAAGTTGCCCGCCCAATATAGATATTGCACGGCCATGGGCTTGTCCAGGTTGTACTGCGCCCGGAGGTTCTGCACGTATTCCTCGGTCGGCGCGATGCCCTGGGCCGCCAGGCGATCCAGCGTCGACGAGACGACGTCGCCTTCCGGCAACTGGATGACCGCGAAAATGATGACCGAGATGATGGCGAGGGTGGGAATCAGCCCAAGCAGACGGGATACGACGTAAGACCGCATTACTCTTCCCCTCTACTCAGCCGTCTCGTCGATGTACCAGGTCGCCGGATGGTAGGGCGTCGTCCAGCGGTTGTCGGCCCCCCAGATGCCGTTCGGCACCACGTTCCTGAGCCGGCTCGAGACCGCTATCGGGTGCGGCGCGTTGCCCACCGTGCCGATCGCCCAAAGGTGCTCCGCATGCGCCTCGAGCAGCGTCTTGGCCGCCTTCGCGCGGCGCGCCTCGTCGGTGGCGGCGAGCAGTTCACCACCCCAGTATTGCAGGTTGCGAATGAGTTCGGGCGGCTTTTCGCCGATTTCGCCGCCGGTCTGGTGGTACCGCCCCCAGTGATTCCACATCGTCATGTCCCAGCCGCTCCGGTGCGGATAGAACCAGTCAGGCCAGTGCGGAAACAGGATGTCCGTCACCTTGTCTGCGTGCCATGCCGTCATCTGCATCTTGTTCGCCTGGGCCCGTTCCGTCTGCAGGCGCCTCTCGATGGTCTTGAGGCGCAGGTCGATGCCAATTTCCCGCCAGTAGTCCCGCACCAGCTCCAGGCTGATCCCCTTCGGCGTCTCGAAGTCGATGAACTCCAGCGTGATGATCAGTTTCGACCCGTCGGGGTATTCGCGCAAGCCATCGCCGTCGACATCGTAAAGGCCGAGCTCGTCCAGCAGTGCGCGGGAGTAGTCCGGGTCGTACCGGATATGCGCCTGGGAGAAGCGTTTTTCGTACCAGCGGCTGGATGGATGTGCCGTCACCTGGCTCGGCGTGCCCTGGCCGAAGTAGATGACCTCGTTCATCTGGTCGCGGTCGATGGCGTGGGAGAGCGCGCGGATGAAGCGCCGCTCCCCCTTGCCCCACACCAGGTCCCGGTACTTCAGGTCGTCGAAGTTGTAGTTCGGCTGGATCGCCACGTCGGCGACGTGCAGGCGGCGCCAGATGTGCACCCGGTTGACGCCCTTCCGCTCCCCGAGCTTGAGCAGGGGAATGTTCGGTGTATCGAGCGTGTGGCCGGTGAAGTCCAGCTGGCCGGTGGCGGCCTGGAACGTGATCATCTGCGAGTTCTCAAGCACGACGATCACGTCCACAGCGTCGATGTACGGCAACTGGTTCCCGGCCGGATCTATCTTGAAGTAGTAGGGATTGCGCTCCAGGCGCAGCTTGGTGGGCGTGCGCTCCACCGCCCTGAAGGAGCGCAGGGTAGGCACTTTCGGGGCGTCCTCGTTGCCCCACCCGCGCAACTGGTTGAACATCGCCATCCAGGTGACGTGGTTCTTCTCCTTCACCAGCGCTTCCAACTCCTCCCGGTCCCGGTACGCCGGGTGGTAGTCCTTCAGAAAGTGCATCGGATCGACGAAGTGGCTGCCGAAGAAGGCGAAGTAGTTGGCGAACATCGGGTTCGGCTTCGGGAACACGTACTGAAACGTGAGGTCGTCGACCGTGACGAATTTCGCGCCCCGCACGGCCACGTTCGTCAGCGGCTGCATCTCCGGGTCCAGCCAGTCGTGGTTGAACCGGAACATGAAATCGTCGGAGGTCAGGGGATGGCCGTCGGACCACTTGATGCCAGGCCTCAAGCGGATCGTCGTGACGCGGCCGTCCTCGCTCACGCTCCAGGACTCCGCCAGGTTGGGCAGGACGTTGCGCAGGTCTGCCGAGATGGTGAGCGCGTGTTCCCATGCGAAGAACTGCCAGCCGTCCCAGAGCGTGATGCGGGCCTTGCCACCGTACTTGCCGATGCGCTCGTAGGGGTGGCTGACGACGGGGTCGTCGGGCAGGCGCTCCCTTACTGGAGGGAGGTCGCGGCCGTCGAGCAGCGGGCTCTGGGAGAACTGCGTGATGCCGAGTTCGCTCGCGGTCTTCGGCGGAGCGAACCACTCCGGCGGCATGTTGCTCGCGAAGTGTTCCTCCTCGGGCGAGACGTCTTCCCCGGCAATGCAGACGGCTGCAACCATCGCAAGGCAGGCCCACGCGCCAGAGAAGAGCAGCTTCATCCGGCCATGATGGCGACAGCACGGCGGCGGCGTCAACAAGGCTCTCTGACCCTGCGCCCCAAGGAAGGATGATCTGGGGTCACAACGTGCGGTCGCTACGGCCCATCAACCCACCCCTCCTGTTTCCAGAACGCACCACTCACCCGGGCACCAGGGTGAGATTTCGGGTGCATTCCGGAGCGAGGACGCCTTCACGCCCTGACGGCTACTCCTGTCCGTCCGTCTCGTCGAGGTACCAGGTCGCCGGATGGTAGGCCATCGTCCAGCGGTTGTCCGCGCCCCAGATGCCGCTCGGCCACACGTTCTTGAGCCGCCTCGAAACCGCCACCGGCTGCGGCGCATGACCCACCGTGCCTATGGCCCAGAGGTTGTCCGCATGGGCACGAAGGAGCGTCTTGGCGGCCTTCGTACGATGTTCCTCGTCGGTGGCCGTGAGCAGTTGGCCGCCCCAGTACTGCAGGTTGCGGATGGATTCGGGCGGCTCCTCCCCGAGCTCTCCGCCGCTCTGGTGGTACCGGCCCCAGTGGTTCCACATGATCATGTCCCAACCGATCCGGTGCGGATAGAACCAGTCCGGCCAGTGGGGAAACAGGATGTCCGTCACCTTGTCCGCGTGCCAGGCCGTCATCTGCATCTTGTTGGCCATGGCCCGCTCCGTCTGCAGGCGGCTCTCCACGGACTTCAGCCGCAGGTCGATGCCCACTTCACGCCAGTAGTCCCGCACGAGTTCCAGCGCGATCCCCTTGGGCGTCTCGAAGTCCAGGTACTCCAGCGTGATGATCAGCGACGTCCCGTCGGGGTATTCGCGCAACCCGTCTCCGTCGACATCGAAAAGGCCGAGTTCGTCCAGCAGTTCGCGGGAGTAGTCCGGGTCGTAGCGGATATGGGCATCGGCGAAGCGCTTCTCGTACCAGCGGCTTGACCAGTGCGCCGTCACCTGGCTCGGCGTGCCTTGGCCGAAATAGATGACCTCGTTCATCTGGTCGCGGTCGATGGCATGCGAGAGCGCACGGATGAAGCGCCGCTCTCCCTTGCCCCATACGAGTTCCCGGTACTTCGGGTCGTCGTAGTTGTAGTTCGGCTGTATAGCCGTGTCGGAAACGTGCAGCCGGCGCCAGATATGGACCTTGTTGAGGCCTTTCGCCTCCCCGAGCTTGAGCAGCGGTATGTTCTGGGTTTCGAGCGCCAATGCGGCGAAGTCGAGCTGGCCGGTGGTCGCCTGGAAAGTGATCATCTGCGAGTTCTCCATCAGGATGATCGCGTCGACGGCGTCGATGTACGGTAGCTGGTTGCCTGCAGGATCTATCTTGAAATAGTAGGGGTTTCGCTCGAGGCGCATCTTGGTGGGCGTACGCTGCACCACCTTGTGGGCGCGCAGCGTCGGAACCAGCGGGGCGTCCTCGTCGCCCCATCCGCGCAACTGCCGATACATGGCCAACCAGGTGACGAACCCCTTTTCCTTCACCAGTGCTTCCAGTTCCTCGCGGTCGCGGTATGCCGGGTGGTAGTCCTTGAAGAAGTGCATGGGCTCGACGAAGTGGCTGCCGAAGAAGGCGAAGTAGTTGGGGAACATCGGGTTCGGCTGGGGAAACACGTACTGGAAGGTCAGGTCGTCGACGGTGACGAACTTCGCACCCCGCACGGCCACGTTCGTTAGAGGCTGCATCTCCTTGTCCAGCCAGTCGTGGTTGAACCGGAACATGAAGTCGGCGGAGGTCAGGGGATGGCCGTCGGACCATTTGATCCCGGGCCGCAGCTTGATCGTCGTGACGCGGCCGTCTTCGCTCACGCTCCAGGACTCGGCGAGGTTGGGCAGGACGTTGCGCAGGTCCGCCGAAATCGTCAGCGCGTGCTCCCAGTTGAAGAAGTGCCAGATGTCCCAGAGGGTGATGCGGGCCTTGCCGCCGTACTTGCCGATGCGCCCGTAGGGATGGCTGACGACGGGATCGTCAGGCAGGCGTTCCTCCACCGGAGGAAGGTCGCGGCCGTCGAGTAGCGGGCTCTGGGAGAACTGCTTGATGCCGAGCTCGCTGGCGGTCTTCGGCGGGGCGAACCACTCCGGCGGCATTTTCTCTGCGAGGGGTACCCCCTCGCGCTGCCCAGCTGAAGGCTCCCGCGGCGTCTCTTCCCGGGCGAGGCAGACGGTTGCGCCCAGTGCGATGCAGACCCATGCACCGGCGAAGCCTGGTTTCATTGGTCGTCCGTTTAGTCGATGTACCAGGTAGCCGAATCGTGGGGCAGCGTGCAGCGGTGTCGCAGCCCCAGTGGCCGGTCAGGCGACGTCGTCGAGTTCGCGGCGCACTCGGGCAAGATCGAAGGCCCCCTGCATGCGGACCCAATGGCCGGCGTCGCTCCAGCCCAGCCGCTCAAGAGCGATCGCCAGCCGCGGGGACACGCCTGCCCGGGCATTGACGACGCGCTGCAAGGTGACGCGTGCGACGCCGAGGCGCGCAGCGGCTTCGGTAACAGTCCATCCCATGGCGTCGATCGCCTCGCGGATGATTTCGCCTGGATGTGCGGGGTCGTGCATATCGGTCACGGCATCCTCCTTGTCAGTGATAATCCATCAATCGCACGTCCACCACTTCGCCACCCTCGAAACGGAAGACAATGCGCCAGTTGCCGGACACGGTCACGCCCCAGTAGCCCCGGAGGCGGCCCTTGAGCAGGTGCAGGCCGAATCCGGGAATGGCAAGGTGACGCGGCTCAGTGGCCTGATCCAGAAGCGCAAGCACACGCCGGATGCGTGGCACCCAAGCGTGATTGAGGCCGCTGGCGTCCCCTCGCTCATGAAAGCGACGAAGGCCCCGGTGCGCGATCTTCACAAACCATGACTATATCGTGTAGCGATACTAGATGCTAGGAGGCCTCGCCGTAGAACGGCACGGAGTGCCGATCAAGGCGCAGGATCCGGGATGGGTGGGATGGGTGAGCGGGATGGGTGGGATGGGTGAGATAGCGGGCCTGGGCGGGGTGAAACACGGCGCGCGGCTTCGCCTCCGACGGGTTTCATGGCACTAGCACTATGCGGTCAGTCGGGCGATCTGCCTTGCGCCGGAGTTTCCACCTCCCACGCCGACACGACATCGATCTTCAAGTTTCATTGGTCGTCCGATTCGTCGATGTACCAGGTCGCCGGATGGTAGGGCGTCGTCCAACGGTTGTCGGCACCCCAGATGCCGTTCGGCACCACGTTCTTCAGCCGTCTCGAAACCGCCACCGGATGCGGCGCGTTGCCCACCGTGCCGATGGCCCACAGGTTCTCCGCATGTGCCTCAAGCAGCGCCTTGGCGGCCTTCGTGCGATTCTCCTCGTCGGTGGCGGTGAGGAGCTCGCCGCCCCAGGTCTGCATGTTGCGGATGAGTTCGGGTGGCTCCTCGCCGAGTTCGCCGCCGCTCTGGTGATACCGTCCCCAGTGGTTCCACATCGTCATGTCCCAACCGGCCCGGTGCGGATAGAACCAGTCCGGCCAGTGGGGGAACAGGATGTCCGTCACCTTGTCCGCGTGCCACGCCGTCATCTGCATCTTGTTCGACATGGCCCGTTCCGCCTGCAGGCGCCGCTCGATGGATTTCAGGCGCAGGTCGATGCCCACTTCGCGCCAGTAGTCCCGCACCAGTTCCAGGCTGATGCCCTTGGGCGTCTCGAAATCGATGAACTCCAGGGTGATGATGAGTTTCGACCCGTCCGGGTATTCCCGCAGGCCGTCACCGTCGACATCGAACAGGCCAAGCTCGTCCAGCAACTGGCGGGAGTAGTCCGGGTCGTAACGGATATGGGCTTCGGCGAATCGTTTCTCGTACCAGCGGCTCGACCAGTGCGCGGTGACCTGGCTCGGCGTACCACGGCCAAAATAGATGACCTCGTTCATCTGGTCGCGGTCGATGGCATGCGACAGGGCGCGGATGAAGCGCCGCTCCCCCTTGCCCCACACCAGGTCCCGGTACTTGAGGTCGTCAAAGTTGTAGTTCGGCTGGATGGCCACGTCGACGACGTGAATGCGGCGCCAGATGTGGACCTTGTTGGCGCCTTTCGTTTCGCCGAGCTTGAGCAGGGGTATGTTCTGGGTCTCTAGCGTGAAGGAAGTGAAGTCGAGCTGCCCCGTGGCGGCCTGGAAGGTGATCATCTGCGAATTCTCGAGCACGATGATCACGTCAACCGCGTCGACGTACGGCAACTGGTTGCCCGCGGGATCCACCTTGAAGTAATACGGGTTGCGCTCGAGCCGCAGCTTGGTGGGCGTGCGCTGCACCACCTTGAAGGAGCGCAGGGTGGGCACTTTCGCGGCGTCCTCGTTGCCCCAACTGCGCAACTGGCTGAACATGGCCATCCAGGTGACGTGGTTCTTCTCCTTTACCAGCGCGTTGAGTTCGTCCCTGTCCCGGTACGCCGGGTGATAGTCCTTGAAGAAGTGCATGGGATCGACCCAGCGGCTGGCGTAGAAGGCGTAGTAGTTGGCGAAGGTCGGGTTCGGCCTCGGGAACACGATCTGGAAGTTGAGGTCGTCGATGACGACGAACTTCGCCCCGCGCACGGCCACGTTGGTCAGCGGCTGCATCTCCGGGTCCAGCCAGTCGTGATTGAACGAGAACATGAAGTCGTTGGACGTGAGGGGATGGCCGTCGGACCACCTGATCCCCGGTCGCAGGCGGACCGTCGTGACGCGCCCGTCTTCGCTCACGCTCCAGGATTCCGCGATATTCGGCAGGACGTTGCGCAGGTCCGCGGAAATCGTCAGCGCGTGCTCATGGGGCAGGAAACGTCGGTGATCGAAGAGCGTGACCCGCGCCTTGCCGCCGTACTTGCCGATGCTTTCATAGGGATGGCTGACGACCGGATCGTCCGGCAGCCGGTCCTCCACCGGGGGAAGGTCCTGGCCGTCCAGGATCGGGCTCTGGGAGAACTGCGTGATGCCGAGTTCGCTCGCGGTTTTCGGCGGGGCGAACCACTCGGCCGGCATCCCCGAGGTGTCCTCTTCGGCGATGCAGACCGTCGCGTTCATCGCGAGGCCGGCCCACATGAGGACGCTCGATCTCATCTGGCCATGATGGCGACTGCGCCGCAACCGCGTCAACAAGACCGCCCGCGATTCGAGCCGTAGCTACCGGTCCCCGTCCGCTTCATCGATATACCAGGTCGCCGGGTGGTAAGGGGTCGTCCAGCGGTTGTCGGCGCCCCAGATGCCGTTCGGAACCACGTTCTTCAGGCGTCTCGAAACCGCCACGGGATGTGGCGCATTGCCCACCGTGCCGATCGCCCAGAGGTGCTTCGCATGCGCCTCGAGCAACGTCCTGGCGGCTTTCGTGCGATGCGCCTCGTCGGTGGCGGACAGAAGCTGACCACCCCAGTACTGCAGGTCGCGGATGAGCTCCGGGGGCTCTTCCCCCAGTTCTCCGTCGGACTGGTGATACCGGCCCCAGTGGTTCCACATCGTCATGTCCCAGCCAGCCCGATGCGGGTAGAACCAGTCCGGCCAATGTGGAAACAGGATGTCCGTCACCTTGTCCGCGTGCCATGCCGTCATCTGCATCTTGTTGGCCATGGCCCGCTCGGTCTGCAGTCGCCGCTCGATGGTCTTGAGCCGCAGGTCGATGCCCACTTCCCGCCAGTAGTCCCGCACGAGTTCCAGGCTGATCCCCTTCGGCGTCTCGAAATCAATGAACTCCAGCGTGATGATGAGCTTCGACCCGTCCGGGTATTCCCGCAGGCCGTCGCCGTCGATATCGAAAAGGCCGAGTTCGTCCAGCAGTGCGCGGGAGTAGTCCGGGTCGTATCGGATATGCGCCTTGGCGAAGCGCTCCTCGTACCATTGGCTCGACCAGTGGGCGGTCACCTGGCTCGGCGTGCCCTGGCCGAAATAGATGACCTCGTTCATCTGGTCGCGGTCGATGGCGTGGGACAACGCGCGGATGAAGCGCCGTTCCCCCTTGCCCCAGACCAGGTCCCGGTACTTGAGGTCGTCATAGTTGTAGTTCGGTTGTATGGCCACGTCGACGACGTGCAGGCGGCGCCAGATATGGACCTTGTTGAGGCCTTTCGCCTCGCCCAGCTTGAGCAGCGGTATGTTCTGGGTCTCGAGCGTGAACGACGTGAAGTCGAGTTGGCCGGTGGCAGCCTGGAAGGTGATCATCTGGGAGTTCTCGAGCAGGATGATCACGTCCACCTCATCGACGTACGGCAACTGGTTGCCGGCGGGGTCCACCTTGAAGTAGTACGGGTTGCGCTCCACCCGCATCTTGGTGGGCGTGCGCTCCACCACCTTGAAGGCGCGCAGCGTGGGCACCTTCGGGGCATCCTCGTTACCCCAGCTCCGCAACTGGTTGAACATGGCCATCCAGGTGACGTGGTTCTTCTCCTTCACCAGCGCGTCGAGTTCGTCCCTGTCCCGGTAGGCCGGGTGGTAGTCCTTCAGGAAATGCATGGGATCGACGAAGTGGCTGCCGAAGAAAGCGAAGTAGTTGGCGAACGTCGGGTTCGGCTTTTCGAACACGTACTGGAAGGTGAGGTCGTCGATGGTGACGAACTTGGCGCCGCGCACGGCCACGTTCGTCAACGGCTGCAGTTCCGGGTCCAGCCAGTCGTGGTTGAATCGGAACATGAAGTCGGCCGAGGTCAGCGGATGGCCGTCGGACCACTTGATCCCTGGCCTGAGGCGAATCGTCGTGACGCGGCCGTCCTCGCTCACGCTCCAGGACTCGGCAAGGTTGGGCAGGACGTTGCGCAGGTCCGCGGAGATCGTCAGCGCATGCTCCCAGGCGAAGAAACGCCATTGGTCCCAGATGGTGATCCGGGCCTTGCCGCCGTACTTGCCGATGCGCTCGTACGGGTGGCTGACGACCGGGTCGTCCGGCAGGCGCTCGCTTACCGGGGGAAGGTCGCGGCCGTCGAGGAGCGGGCTCTGGGAGAACTGCGTGATGCCGAGTTCGCTGGCGGTTTTTGGCGGGGCGAACCACTCCGGCGGCATTCCGGCAGTGTCCTCTTCGGCAACGCAGACAGTGGCGCCCATCGCGACGCAGACGCACACAAGTGCGGAGCTCAGCTTCATCGAGCCATGATGGCGACTGCTCCGCGACGGCGTCAACAAGTGCCCATTCCGAAGGCGCCGGCTACGTCAGGTGACCTCGCGGCGGCAACGCCGGCATCGCATACGGATTTCAGCACTCTCGCACATCCGCTCAGGTCGATGTCATACAACATGCCGAAAGGCAAACCCGCATGATTCGACTGGTACACTACCCAAGGCGAACGGAAACGATGAATGCGACCGTGATCGACACGCTGAGATTCGCGGACAGCCTGAAAGCGGCAGGTTTCGAGGTGCCGCAGGCCGAGGGCCTGGCGCGTGCACTCGGCGACGAACTCGCAGAGCGGATGCTCACCAAAGGCGATCTCGAAGACGCTCTCAGACCAATCAACGGCAAGTTCGACAGCATCGACGCCAGGTTCGAGAGCATCGACGCCAGGTTCAAACGCATCGACGCCAGGTTCGACGGCATCGACGCCAGGTTCGACGGTATCGACGCAAGATTGGACGCAATGGACGCCAAATTCGATGCAATGGACGCCAAATTTGACGCAATGGACGCCAAATTTGACGCCAAGATCGACTCCGTGCATCGCGAACTCTCCGGCAAGTTCAACACCCTTGTCGGGGTGATGGCTCTGGGGTTCACCCTCCTCGTTGGCCTCGGCGGGTATAACGCCGTTTCCCCCCGCCTCGCCGAGACGACCACCCAAGCGCCCGAAACGCATCAGGAGGTGACGGCACTGTCCGGCGCGCCTGCCTCCCGGCTGCTCGCCCAGGTCTAACAGCCTGTCGGATTTGCCGCCTCTGGCGGCAAGATCGACGGGATGCGGGAACGGGCGGGATGGGTAAGACAGTGGGCTTGGGCGGGGGTGAAAGATGTTGCCCGTGAGGGCGATAGATTTCATGGCGCTGAGCCAACCGCCCCGTCGCGACTCGGGTCGCTGCTATCGGCTATCGGGCGTTTCGTCGATGTACCAGATCTCCGGATGGTAGGGGAGCGTCCAGCGGCTGTCCCAGCCCCAGACGCCGGTGGGCGTCACGTTCCTGAGGCGCGTGGAGACGACCACGGGATGCGGTGCCTGTCCCACTGTGCCGATGGTCCAGAGATTCTCCGCAGCCGCCGCGAGCAGCGTTTTGGCGGCCTTCGTGCGATGCGCCTCCGTCGTCGCGGTACGTAGCTGGTCGCCCCAGTACTGGAGGTTGCGGATGAGTTCGGGCGGCTCTTCGCCAAGTTCCCCGTCGGTCTGGTAGTACCTGGCCCAGTGGTTCCACAGGGAGAGTTCCCAGCCGGCACGGTTCGGATAGAACCAGTCCGGCACCAGCGGGAACAGGATGTCGGTCACCTTGTCCGCATGCCACAGGGTCATCTGCATCCTGTTGGCCTGCGCGCGCTCGGTCTGCAGGCGTCTTTCGATGGACATGAGACGCAGGTCGATGCCCACCTCGCGCCAATAGTCCCGCACGAGTTCCATGCTGATGCCCTTGGGCGTCTCGAAGTCGAGATACTCCAGCGTGATCGTGAGCTTCGACCCGTCGGGGTACTCCCGCAGACCGTCGCCGTCCACGTCCCGTAGCCCCAGTTCATCCAGCAGGGCGCGCGCATAGTCCGGGTCATAGCGCAGGTGCGCCTCGGCGAAGCGCCGTTCGTACCAACGGCTCGACGGGTGGGCCGTCACCTGGCTCGGCACGCCCCGGCCGAAGTAGATGGCTTCGTTCATCTGCTGGCGGTCGATGGCGTGGGAGAGCGCGCGGACGAAACGCCGTTCTCCCCTGCCCCACAACAGTTCCCGGTACCTGGGATCGTCGTGGTTGTAGTTTGGCTGGATTGCCAGGTCGCTGATATGCAGGCGGCGCCAGATGTGCACCTTGTTGACCCCTTTCACCTCGCCGAGCTTGAGCAACGGTATGTCCTGGGTCCTGAGCGTCATGGCAGCGAAGTCGAGCTGGCCGGTGGCGGCCTGGAAAGTGATCAGCTCCGAGTTTTCCAGCAGGATGATCGAATCGATCGCGTCGATGTACGGCAACTGATTGCCAGCAGGATCGATCTTGAAATAGTAGGGGTTGCGCTCAAGGCGCATCTTGGTGGGTGTGCGCTGCACCACCTTGTACGCTCGCAGGGTCGGCACCCTGGAGGCCTCCTCGTTGCCCCAGCCCCACAGCGCCTGGTACATCGCCATCCAGGTGACGAAGCCCTTCTCCCTCACCAGCGCGTTCAGTTCGTCCCTGTCCCGGTACGCCGGGTGGTACTGCTTGAAGAAATGCATGGGATCAGCGAAATGGCTGCCGTAATGGGCAAGGAAATTGGCAAACATCGGGTTCGGTTCGGGGAACACGTACTGGAAAGTGAGGTCGTCGATCCCCACGAACTTCGAGCCTTGAAGGAGCCGGCGCGTCACCGGGTTCATTTCCCGGTCCAGCCAGACATGGTTCATCCGAAACATGAAATCGTCGGAGGTCAACGGGTGGCCGTCAGACCATTTGATCCCCGGTCGCAGGCGGATCGTCGTCACGCGGCCGTCCTCGCTCACGCTCCAGGACTCCGCCAGGTTGGGCAGCACGTTGCGCAGGTCCGCCGAGATCGTGAGGGCGTGCTCGAAATTGAAGAACTGCCAGTTGTCCCACAGCGTGATGCGTGCGGTGCCTCCGTACTTGCCCATACTCCTGTAGGGCTGGATGACGACCGGATCGTCCGGCAGGCGTTGTTCCACCGGAGGGAGAACCTGGCCGTCGAGGAACGGGCTCTGGGAGAAATGCGTGATGCCGAGTTCGCTGGCGGTCGCCGGCGGGGCGAACCATTCGGGCGGCAGAGTCGCATCGTCGGCAAAGACACATCCCGCCACGATGGCCGCAACCAGCGCGACGGGACTGCGCAGTCCGGCCATCATGGGGACGCGTCCGCGGCACCGGGCACGTCGCTCGTCAGAATGGGCAACAGTACCTGCATGAAGAACGAACGCGTCGCGCAGAAAGCCTCCCGCACGTCCGCCGCCGAACAGTTGGACAGCACGGACTCCAACGCAGCAGCTTCTCCCGAATCGATGGTGAGTCCATAGGCCCTGCGCACCTCGACGATCCGGCCCGCAAACCAGCAGCGGTTCGTCTCCGGCAGCCATTCGGCGGCGTCCCTGGCACCCTTCTCGCGGTTGACGGACGGCGCGGCCAGCGTCAGGTTGCGCAGATCGGAGGCGAATCGGCGCCTCGTCCGCAGGTCCGCCATGCACAGCCCGCTGTCATGGGCCTCGGAAACGGCGATCATGTGTTCGATTTCCGTCTCCCTGCCCGAACCGAACCGGACACACGTATAGGGGCTGAAAAGGTCACCCAGCCCGGCGATGATCTCGTCCTCCACGGACTGCGGGTACCGGTAGTCGTCGCGATCATAGGGCGCGCAATGGTCCTCGGGCGCGACAACCAGCCCCCTCCACGTCGTCTCTCCCGCGCTTACTGTCGCGCCCAACAGCAACAATCCGGCAAGGTACCGAAACATGCGAGGGACTCTGTACGCAAATGGCGCAAGGCACTGTGCGACATCCGCCGTCTACGCGCAAGCGGCCGCGACCGGGTACGCATCGCTTCCCATCCCGCGCTGGCCCAGTTCCCAAGGCTGCCGGCCGGAAGGCGCGCGCGGTCTGGAACTGCCGGGTCAGGCGCGGGCAGCCAGCCTTGTATAGCGCGGCCGTTTTCGGGTGATAATGCCGCCGCCATCCCTCCCACGCAGGAATCACCATGCCAAGGCTCTTTGTCGTTGCTGCTGCTTGTCTTATTGCTGGTCCCTGTGGCAAGAGTGTTGCCGAACAGCCTTCAGGCGAAACTCAACCCACTTTGGATCCTGCGATGGCCACAACTCGCGAGTTGCCTCACGGAAGTCCGGAACAGGTCGGCATGTCTGCCGAAGGACTGAAAAAGATCGATGACCTTGTCCAGGAATACATCGATGACGGCCGCATTCAGGGCGCCGTGGTTGGCGTCACGCGCCGCAACAAGGTGGTCTACATGGAGGCTCACGGCACCGTTGACGACACGACCGGGAGGCCCATGCGGATGGACACGATGTTCCACATGGCCTCGTCGACCAAGCCGGTGCTCGGCGTGGCCGCCATGATGATGATCGAGGAAGGTCTGATCAGTCCGGAAGACCCGGTCGAGAAGTACATTCCGGAGTTCAAGGGAATCCAGGTGGCCGTTGCGAAGGAGTCTGCCGGCAAGGACATCATCAAATCCAAGTCCAAATCCGAGTCAAAAGACGAGTCCAAAAAGAAGTCCAAGGAACAGAAAGTTCCCGCCCATCGGCTGGTGGATGCGAACCGGCCCTTGACCATTCATGATCTTTTGACTCACACAGCCGGACTCTTCACCGGCGGGACGGGGACAGCGGTTGCGAACCTGGACAGGCCCGGAGCGTCAGATACCCTCGCCTCCTGGATCCCCAGGGTGGCGGCAGGTCCGCTGGACTTCCAGCCCGGAACCCGCTGGGCCTACAGCGGCACTGTGGGCCTGGATGTCGTGGCGCGGATCGTCGAGATCGTGTCGGGCACGCCGTTCAACGAGTTCGTTCAGGCACGCATCTTCGATCCGCTGGACATGAAGGATACGCACTGGAATGTGCCGGAAGACAAACTGGACCGGATGCCGGTGTTCAGCAATGACAAGGGACCCTGGATCAAGTCCGCCGATTATTTCTCGGGTTCCATCGGCCTCGTGAGCACCGCCCGGGACTACATGCATTTCGAACAGATGCTGGTCAACGGGGGAACGTTGTTCGGCCATCGGCTCCTCAAGCCTGAATCGGTCGCCATGATGTCGACCAACCAGGTGGGGAACCTGTTCAACGAAACAGCAAAGGGAGGTTCCGGTCGAGGCTTCGGGTACACGGTTGGAATTACCGTGGACCCCCAAGAAACCAAGGATGGCCGAACGGCTGGTGCATTCGGCTGGATGGGGGCTGCGGGTACCGTGTCCTGGACGGCGCCGGAGGAGGAACTGACGGTCGTATACATGGTTCAAGGACCGACGGACCTGCCCTGGAAGCTTGCTGAAGTGGTGAGAGATGCGATTGTCGAGTGATCTGGCAACGACTTCCAAGGAAATACGCATCCGGCAAGGGGGAAATGCCAGCACTTCCTTACGCGTCAGCGGTCGGGGGAACATCAGTTTTTTGCGAGGGACACCCTCGCGCTCCCGGGGCTGAGGGCTCCTTGATCCATCCTAAGAACGCAAATGGAGACCGAGCCGTGTGGTGCAGATTAACTTCGCGAGTTTCGGCTGAGAACATCGATGCCCTGCTTGGACGGGCCGGCGTACTTGTTTCCTCGTCTGACAACAAGGAGTCCGTGCATTGGGACGGCAAGGACTTCTTTGTCAGCAAACTGCCAGAAGACAACAACTTCGACCTTTTGAGACTGTTCCATCTGGAGATATGGCCTGAGATTTCCGACCACCTAGCTTTCGATGTCCCTGTCATTGATCACGCCAGCCTGTTGATAAAGGGTGCCGGTGCTGCGGGGACGGCATTGCACCAGGATCGTGCCTATTGGGTCGGAAGAGATCCGTCACCGACGATTTTCTCGGTGTGGATCGCGCTTGAGGACATGTCAGAAGAAAGGGGCGGCCTGATGCTGTCGCGTGAAAACCAGGTCGGCGTCAGTCAGATGTCGTCATTCAACACGGGATCAATCCTGGAACACGAGGAGGGCGGGGCCCTGGCGGGGGAGTTCCCGATTACGATTCCGGATCGAATTGCATCTCGGATGGCGGAGTCCATGGGGCTGGTCGACCTGGCAAAAGGAGAAGCTGTCGCGTTCGACAGTTTTGAACCCCATATGTCAGGCCCCAATGTTACTCCTACGCCGCGACTCGCGATGAAAATCGCCTATGCCGAGGGGAAGGAGAAGACGCGATACCTGACGCGAACAGATACGTTGGAAGGTCGTTCCTGACAACGTGAGAAAACCGCTGAAGATTGCACTCTGGGGGCTTGGCGCCGTCGTTGTCCTGCTCCTGGCACTGGTGTTGCTGGGTCCAGGCGTTTACGGATGGATGGTGGCGCCCACGCACCGCTTCGGCGACAAGCCATTGCCGGACGCACCCGACTATACGTTGCGTGCGCATTGGGCGGCCTGGCCCGACGATGCAAGCCCCGCCGAGCATCGACCCGACGGCGTACCGTTCACACCACAAGATACCCGGCCAGCGGACGCATTCTTCCTGCACCCCACTACCTACGGCGGAAAGGACCACTGGGTGCAGCCGATGGACGACGAAGACACGAGACGCGGCACCGACCTGGGCTCGATTTCGCGGCAAGCGTCCGTATTCAACGGATGCTGCCGGGTCTACGCGCCACGCTTTCGACAGTCGAACATCATGGGTTACCAGCAGGAAGAGATTGACCGGATCATGGACGTTGGCTATCAGGACGTGCGTGCGGCGTTCCGCCATTTTGTCGCGGAAATCGACCCGGACAGCCCCATCGTCCTGGGGAGCCACAGCCAGGGCACGTTTCAGATGGCCCGGCTGATCATGGAAGAGATCGAAGGCACGCCGCTGATGGATCGACTGGTCGCCGCCTATGCCATCGGCCACCAATTGCCCAGGGCCCTGATCGAGGACGGGTTTCAGGACATCGAAGTCTGCAGTTCGCCCACGCAGACCGGTTGCCTGATCACCTGGGATGCGCACGAGGGGGACAGGACGCCGTCTCCCTGGAGCAACCGCGACGACCAGAAGAACTGGAACGGTACGGATTACTCCGGCTTCGCCCCGAGCCGGAACATCTGTGTCAACCCGATTACATGGACAACCGACAGCCGCCCGAGCGACAAGGCGGATCACCTCGGCGCACTCACGACATGGACCAAATCCACCGAACTCGATGCTTCGCTCGGAGAGTTGGTTAAAGGCACGGTATCGGCCTACTGCGAGCGGGGCGAGCGGTCCAACTGGTTGTTTGTAAACGCCGACCGGGATCCCAAACTGAAACACGGGGGATGGTGGTTACTGTTCGGGCGAAACCTGCACGGTTCGGACTACGACCTCTTCTGGGCGAACATTCGGCGAAACGCCGAAGACCGTACCCGGGCCTTCATCGAGGGGCGCGAGGACCTGTCGAACTGAACGCCAACAATGCCGCGTCTCCCGCTGTGCCAAAATGCTGGGACTTCCAGGGAATGTGATGAGTCAGATGCCATGAACCCGATACAACCGCGAGAAGACCAGTTCATCGGCGCCCTTCTCGGATGCGCCGTCGGCGATGCCCTCGGCGCGCCGCTCGAAAACAGGTCGCGCGAGGAAATCGCGAAAGTCGCCGATCTCATGGCCGGGTTCCACCCGTTTCGATCGTATTCGGCCGGGCAGTTCACGGACGATACGCAGCAGACGGTTGCGATCGCACAGAGCATCGTGGACGCGGGCCGCGTCGATGGCGCCGCGATCGGCCGCGAGTTCGCGAAGCTATGGGAGTCCGGCGAGATCGTCGGCCAGGGTCCCGTCGCGGACCGCGCCGTCAAGCGCCTGATCGAGGGCGTGCCCTGGCACGAAGCCGCGGAAACGGATGATCTGCCGCTGAACGGTTCTGCGATGCGGGTCAGTCCCGTCGGTCTCTGGAACTTCGACCAGACCGATCAGCTTGCCGCCGACGCCACGATTTCAAGTATCGTCACCCACCAACATCCGCTGGCTATCGCCGGGGCGATCGCGACTGCGACGGCCGTCGCCTGCGCGTCCACCTCGAGCGAGATCGACACGGACACGTTCCTGCGGCTGACGAGCGAGTCCGTTGCCGGGCATGGTGCGGAGTTCGCATCGCACATTCTCGCATTGCGCGGCTGGCTCACACTCGACGAAACCGCCGCGCTCGAAGCCATCTTCGCGGCCGGTGGGGAGTCGCCATGGGCAAAGCGCAGGAAAGGCTTCGGCATCCCCGCGACCGTCGAACCTACCGTCCTCGCTTCGCTATACGCCTTCCTCAAATACCCGGACGACTATCCCGCAGCAGTGGAATGCTCGATTCGGGTGGGCGGCGACGTCGACACGACAGCGGCGATCACGGGGGCCATCTCGGGCGCGCACAACGGCGTCGACGCCATTCCCGGCCACCTCGCTGCGACGGTCAAGGACAGCGCGGCGATACATGACCTGGGCGCGCGGCTGTTTGCGGCAAGGTTCGCGTAGAACGTCCAATGTAGAGCTGCGGTCCCGGGGGAGCACCGCCAAAAGCTCGAAGACCATGGATGCCAGCAATCTGTCATAATGCGGCCACGCGCTCGACGCGCACGCGATGATTGTCGCGCTTGGGTTTCTCCCGCAGCAGGTGGCCGACCGGGCATCCCTGCACTACTAATCCGCGCCGAATCACTTGTTTTTGCCTCTTTGGACAAGGAGTCCAATTCGCATGTCTCCAGAATCCCTCTCGACGGGGCGCGACCGCCAGCGTGCGAGCACCCGTCGGACCCGCCGTGGCCGCCGCCACGAAGTCGCTTGCGCAGAATGCGCCACGCTGACCACCGTTCCGTTCCGCCCGAGGGCAGGCCGGCCAGTCTACTGCCCTCCCTGCTTCCGGAACCACCGTCCGTCGCCCCGTCCCGCCCACACGCAGCAAGACGTGTCGCCGAGGGCGGCCCGCGTTCCCAACGTAGACCCGGCCTCCGCTTGCGCCGCTTTTGGGGACATGGCTCTCAGCGACGCGACCGGGCGCGCGATTGCCGGCATGGACATCACGGCCCCCACGCCCATCCAAGAGCGGGCCATTCCGCATCTCCTTGCCGGACGGGACCTGATGGGCCAGGCCCGCACGGGATCCGGCAAGACGCTCGCGTTCGCCGTACCCCTGGTGGAACGCTGCGATCCGTCGCTTCGGCGCGTCCAGGCGCTCGTGCTGGTGCCGACCCGGGAACTGGCCATCCAGGTTGCCGCCGTCGCCGAGACCTTGGCGGAACCGAATGGCCTCGACGTCCAGTCGTTGTACGGAGGCCGGTCCATCCGGGGCGAACACGCGGCGTTGAAACGCGGCCCCCACGTCGTTGTGGGGACGCCGGGCCGGACACTGGACCACTTGCGGCAGGGCAACCTCGACCTCAACGCCGTCCGGTTCCTGGTTCTGGATGAAGCCGACGAGATGCTCGACAAGGGCTTTGCCCGTGATGTGGAGGCCATTCTCGATCGCACGCCCCACGAGCGGCAGACCGGGCTGTTCTCCGCGACCATGCCGAAGTGGGTGGCGAACACGGCGAAGAAGCATCTGCGCGCCCCGGAGCGGGTCGAGACCGACGCCGATGTCCAGGCGCCGCCCACGGTCGACCATTTGGTCTACACCATCGAGAAAGCCGACAAGATCCAGGCGCTTCAGACGTTGTTGGACGAGCAGGACGGATCGATCATCGTCTTCGGCAGGACCAAGCACGGCGTGAGAAAGCTCGCGCGTCAACTCGATTCCCTCGGCTACCGGGTCGGCGCGCTGCAAGGCAATCTCAAGCAGAACGCCCGCGAACGCGTGCTGGCGAATTTCCGATCCGGTGCGGCACCGGTCCTGGTCGCCACCAACGTGGCGGCCCGGGGCCTCGATGTCGAGGGCGTGGACCAGGTGGTCAACTTCGACCTGCCGGATTCGCAGCAACTGTTCACGCATCGCGTAGGGCGCACCGGTCGCATGGGCCGCAGCGGCGAAGCGATCACGTTCGTGACCCCCGACGAGGTGCGCAAGTGGCGCCAGATCGAGCGCGGCCTGGGCCACCGCGTCACGCGCGCGCCGTGGCGCGCCGCGTCGTAGGGCGACCGCGCGCCCTTCGGCGCCTTGTGGTCGGCCGCTTCGTTCGTCACCAACCCCAGGCCAACCAGCCCTCTGCTCGGAGGGCTCTCGTGCCAGCGAGGCGCTCGGGACAGGTGCGATGTCGTCTTCCTCCGTTGGCTACGCCTGAAGCCAGCATCCAAGGTCGCCGCCGGCCCATCGGGTCGCGGTTCCGCAAAGATGTGCGCAGTGCGATGCTCGTCCCCTGGTCCAACTCGCACGAATTGCCGAGTCTGCCCACCCCAAATCGCCGATCAAACTGGCTACCCGGCCGTATGACGAACGTAAAGGACCCCGCGGCTATCCGGGACCCGGGCGCACGGTTATTTGCCGCAGGGTTTCCGAAGGGCGTCTAATGTAACAACACCGGCAAGGCGGACAATTGCATGAACGATCCCTTCGTCACCGACAAGGGTTACGTTTTCGAACACACCCCCGGGGGCGCGCCGATCAAGGCGTGGACGCAGGGCGTTCCCGTCGACGAGAGGGCATGGGACCAGCTTCGCAATACGGCGCGGCTGCCGTTCGTTCACAAGCATGTCGCCGCGATGCCGGATGTGCACTGGGGGTTCGGCGCCACCGTCGGTTCGGTCATCCCCACGTCCGGTGCAATCGTTCCGGCCGCGGTCGGCGTGGACATCGGCTGCGGAATGATGGCGGTGCGGACTTCGCTTGCGGCGAGCGATCTGCCGGACGATCTCGGCGGCCTGCGCAACGAAATCGAGCGCAGCGTCCCGCACGGACGCACCGCCGGCAAGGGACGGGACAAGGGATCGTGGGAAGACGCGCCTGAGTCCGTCGTCTCGGATTGGCGTCATCTCTCGGCGGGACTCGATGCCATCGTCTCCCGCGCGCCCAGGCTGCGCCGGCCCGCCAATCGCGCCATTCGCCACCTCGGCACGCTGGGCACCGGCAACCATTTCATAGAGATCTGCCTGGACGAGGACGACGCCGTCTGGGCGATGCTGCACTCGGGGTCGCGCGGTATCGGCAATGCCATCGGCCGGTACTACATCGAACTCGCGAAGGACGACATGCGGCGGTTCTTCATTAACCTGCCCGACAAGGACCTCGCCTACCTCGTCGAAGGAACGGAGCATTTCAAGGACTACGTGGACGCGGTCTCCTGGGCGCAGGAGTTCGCCCGCATGAACAGGGAGGCCATGATGGCCCGCGTGCTCCGGGCCCTGGAAGCGTCCGTCAGGGCCTTCGAGCAGACCGCCTGTGCCGTGAACTGCCATCACAACTATGTCGAGCGGGAAAACCACTTCGGCAAGAACGTGTGGGTGACCCGCAAGGGCGCGGTTCGAGCGCGAAAGGGAGACCTGGGCATCATCCCGGGTTCGATGGGCGCGAGATCCTACATCGTGGCGGGCAAGGGCAATGCGGAGTCGTTCCATTCATGCTCGCACGGGGCGGGACGGGTCATGTCGCGCGGCCAGGCGAAGCGGACCTTCACGCTCAAGAACCATCGCGATGCCACCGCCGGTGTCGAGTGCCGCAAGGACGAAGGCGTCATCGACGAGACGCCCGGCGCGTACAAGGACATCGATGCCGTCATGCAGGCGCAGACATCGCTCGTGGACGTGGTGCACACGCTGAAACAGGTGGCATGCGTCAAGGGCTGACCGGCCCGCCCATATCTCGCGATGTCGCGCTATTATCGTACTCAACGATCCGGGGAGGGCTTCACATGCGCAACGGCTATCGCGTCATCGACACCGACTCCCACCAGATGGAGCCGCCATCCATCTGGCAGGAATACATCGACCCGGCCTTCGCCGACCGCGCACCGAAGTTCGACGACATAGGCCACGGCCGCGCCGGCCTCACGGTGGAAGGCGAACCGATCGCCAAGCAGGACGGCACGTACCCGATGCATGCCGAGGAGTTCCACGCGGCCTCCAGGAAAGCCTCGATGGAAAAGCACGAGGCAGCGCGGGCGGCCGGATTCAGTCCCGATGTTCGCCTGTCGGACATGGACGAGTACGGGGTCGATGCCCAGGTGCTCTACCCCACCCAGGGCGGACAGATGCTCGGCAAGCCGTTTCGCGATCCCGAGTTGCTGGCCGCCGTCTGCCGCGCCTACAACGACTGGAGCTTCGATTACTGCAGCCGCGCGCCCGAACGCCTGCGCATGTCCGCCATGCTGCCCATGCAGGCCCCGGACCTGGCGGTCGAGGAAGCAAGACGCATGGCCGAGCGTGGCTGTGCCTGCTTCTTCGTGCGGCCCAATCCCGTCGCCGGCCGCAACCTGCACCACCGGGATTACGACGAGGTATGGCGCACGATCGAGGAACTCGATCGCCCCGTGTGCATCCACGACTCCGGTTCGCCCTACCTGCCCTCTTTCGGGGACCGCATGGAGACTCATACGTCAGGCCACATCCTGTCGCATCCGTTCGAGGCCATGGCGGCGATGATGAGTCTGATCTGGTTCGGCACCGTCGAACGTCACCCGAAGCTATCCATCGTACATGTCGAGGCGGACGCCGGCTGGCTGCCCTACTGGCTACAGCGGATGGAGCAGCACTGGGACTTCTCCGGCAACGCGGAACACCCCGATCTCAAGAAGCGGCCCACCGAGTACTTCAAGGCGAACTTCCTGGTGGCCTGCCGGGGCGACGAGATGACGCTCGGTGCTGTCTGCGACCTGGTCGGCGACGACTACGTGACTTTCAATACCGACTATCCCCACGCCGACGGCACGTGGCCTCGGGGCATGGAAAACCTGGAACAGCAGGCGCTGCCGGAAGAGAGCATCCGCAAGATTTTCTGGGACAACGCCGCCCCGGTGTTCGGTCTGGCCTGACATATACGGGCTGAACGCAGCGCAAACGAGACGGAGGCGCTCCGTGGACATTCAGGGCTTGTTGCTCGCCGCCGCGGCCGGTGCGGTGGCCGGCTTGGTCGCGGTGATCATCTTCGACGCCGTGGGGAGACCCCCCTGGCGGCCAAAGAGGAAGAGGCGGGAGGAGCCGGAGTGACAGGCTAGAGGCGCCCTGGACCGCGCTTCTCACCGCGCACAGACCGTCCGGCTCTTGCGCCGAGGTGATGCCTCGGAACCTACTGCGCGCGGACGATGGTGTAGTAGCGTGCGCCGTCGAACCTGTCGAAGTACTCCCCGAGCCAGGGATGATTGATCTGGCCCAGGTCCTCGCTCGCTTCCAGGTGCCGTTCGGCGACATAGGTGCTGTGCAGCGAACCGTCCACCAGCACGTGGTACCAGGGCCGGTCCTTCGGTGGGCGGCTCCTCGCCATCTCCTCGTACCACTCCTCGCTGAGCCCGAACTCGGCGTCGACGCCGAACACGACGCCGCGATAGCCGAACCTGTTGTGTTCGACGATCTGGCCAACGAAGAATCGCGCGTCCACGGAAAAGTAACTCAACCCCCACGATGCGAGCGGGATTATCCGTCAAATCGCGGCTTTGCGTTACGCTTGCCGAAACCTGCCAGGGAGATTCGTTCATGACGAAAGACCGCCTGCTCGACCGCGACTGGCGCGAACCCGTCCCCTATCCCGATCCCGCCGTCGAGGTGATCGACCCGCGTTTTCGCCCGTACGTACTCGGCAGCGCGGCGCTGGAAAGGCTCTGGACCGGCGCCCGCTGGGCCGAAGGCCCGGTGTGGTTCGGCGACAGCCGCCACCTTGTGTTCAGCGACATACCCAACAACCGCATGTTGCGCTGGTCGGAGAACACCGGCGAAGTCGAGGTGTTCCGGGCACCCTCCAACAACGCGAACGGAAACACCCGGGACCGCCAGGGACGGCTGGTCACCTGCGAGCACGGCAGCCGGCGCGTCACGCGCACCGAGCACGACGGTACGATCACGGTGCTGATGGACCGTTTCGAAGGCAAGCGCCTGAACGCACCCAACGACGTGGTGGTGCACACCGACGGCGGCATCTGGTTCACCGATCCGGGCTACGGAATCATCTGGAACTACGAGGGCCACAAGGCGCCGTTCGAACTCCCCACCCGCGTCTATCGCATCGACCCCGACACGCTTGCCGCAACCGTCGTCATCGAGGAGATGGAAAAACCCAACGGCCTCGCGTTCTCGCCGGACTACTCCGTGCTGTACGTCGTCGATACCGGCGCATCGCATACGCCGGGCTATCCGCGGCACATCAAGGCCTACGACGTGGTTGGCGGCACGCAGGCCGAGAGCGGCCGCGTGTTCTGCGATCTCGGAAGGACAAGCCCGGACGGACTGCGTGTCGACATGGACGGCAATGTCTGGTCGGCGGCCGGCTGGGCCGGTGACCGGGAGAACGGCGTCCACGTGTTCGCGCCCGACGGCACGAAGATCGGCGCGATCCATCTCAGGGAAACCGTCTCCAACGTCTGTTTCGGAGGCGTCAAGCGCAACCGGCTGTTCATGACAGGATCCCAGTCGATCTACTCCCTGTACGTCGAAGCGCAGGGCGTGCCCTACGTTTGAGCTTCCGACAGCGGAAACCCGCCTATCGCGGTTGATTCCCACCGCACCCGCAGACAGGATACGGCCATGAAGATCGTGCACTTTGCGGACCTGCACCTCGATGCGCAGTTCGCATGGGCCGGCGCGGGCAGCGACGCGGCGCGGCGCCTGCGGCAGGGGTTGCGCGACGCACTCGGCCGCATCGCGGAACTGGTGAGAGAAACCGCCGCGGACGCGCTGTTCTGCGGCGGGGACCTGTACGAGAACGATCGCATCGCGCCGGACACGGCGGAGTTCCTCCGGGCTACGTTCGCCGAACTCGATCCCGTGCGCGTTTTTCTCGCACCCGGCAACCACGACTGGTACGGCCCGCAAAGCCTCTACGCCCTGGTGGAATGGAGCCCGAACGTCCATGTCTTCACCGAGCCTGAGCTCGAGCCCGTGAGAATCGACACCGGCCTGACCCTGTGGGGTGGCGCGCACTGCGTCCCGGCAAACACCGGCAACTTTCTCGACGGATTTCACGCTGACGGGCCGGGCGCGCATATCGCCCTGTTCCACGGCTCCGAGCGAACCTGGCTATCGGCCCAGGGCAATGACAAGCAGCCGCACGCACCTTTCGATGCATCCGACATCGACAGCGCCGGCCTCGATCATGCATTCCTCGGCCACTACCACCGGCCGAGGGATGCGGACCGCCACACCTATCCGGGGAATCCCGAGCCCCTGGCCTTCGGCGAGGACGGCGAACGCGGCGCCGTGATCGCGACCATCGGTCCCGGCGAGGTTCTTCGCGAACGCCGGCGGGTCGCCGACGGGAGCATTCACGACCTGGCTCTCGACATCACGGGCTGCGCCACGAGGGAACAGGTAAGAGATCGCCTCGAGGAGGCCATTGACGGTCTCTCCGGCCTGGTTCGCCTGACCGTCAGCGGCGAGATCGACGGCCGCGTCGAACTGCACGAAAACGAACTGCGCGATGTCCTCCTTTCACGCTTCGAAGCGGCGCGCATCCGCCAGGGCGAATTGCGCGCAGGGTACGACCTGGACGCGATTCGCCGGGAAAACACCGTGCGGGGGGAGTTCGTCAACGATGTGATGGATGCGGACCTGCCCGAGGACGAGCGGCGGCGCGTCCTGATGACCGGGCTAAGGGCGCTCGATGGCCGCGGCGACCTCGAGGTGCTGTAGTGCGCTTCGAGTCCATAGTTGCCCATGCCTTCGGACCCCTCGTCGACGAGACCCTGGAACTCGCACCGGGAATGAACGTCGTGTACGGGCCGAACGAAGCCGGCAAGTCAACCTGGCACGCGGCACTGTATGCCGGACTCTGCGGCATGCGGCGCGGCGGGGGCCAGACGGCCGCGGACCGCGATTTCTCGAGCCGCCACAAACCCTGGAGCGGCACCGGCGCCTGGGAGGTCAGCGCCGTCCTCGCCCGCGACGACGGCGTTCGCATCGAGTTGCGCCATGATCTCGCCAACAGAACCGCCACCGTGCGCGACGCCGACATTGCGGAACGCGACTACGCGCCGGAGATCATCCGCGACGGCGCGCCGGACGGCGCCGTCTGGTTGGGCCTGGACCGCAGGTCATTCCTCGCCACCGCGTGTGTCCGCCAGGCCGACACCGTGCGCGTATTGCAGGCCGCGCCGAGCCTGCAGGAGGTTCTGCAGCGCGCGGCCGACACTGCCGGCACCGATGCCACCGCGAGTGCGGCCAACGATCTGCTGCAAAATTGGCACAGGGACCATGTCGGCGGCGCCCGTGCCTTCACCAAACCCCTGGCCGTTGCGAAGACGGAACTGCAGCAGTCTCGGGATCGGCTCGCGAACGCGCGGAATGCACACGAGGAGTACCTTCAACGACGCGCCGACGTAGAACGGCTGCGCGCGGAGGCCGATCGGGCCGCTCGCGCCCTGGCGCGTGCGGAGGGTGGCAACTCCCGGCGCAATCCGGCCGAGCATGCGGAACTGGCGGCGCAGGTCCAGACCGCGATGAGTGCCTGGTCCTCGCGTCCGGGAATCACCGGGCCGACCGGACTGCCTGTCGAGCAACTGGAGGCCCGGCTTGCCGAGATCGAGCAACGGCTGGCACGGCCGAGCACTACACGCATCCGGGCACGTGTATTGCTGGCCCTCATCCTCCTGAGCATGGTTGGCTACGTCATGATCGCCTTTCGCGTGCCGTTGGAGCTTCTCACGAGCGCCACACTCGTTCTCGTCGTCTTCACCGTGGCCTGGCAGCAGAGACGTTCGCGGCTGGACTCCCTGCTTCGGGAGCGACTGACGCGGCTTCGCTCGGAAATCGATCGCCGCCGGGAGGACGATCGCCGTTACCACGAAGACGTTGCCAGGCGAGACGAGGCCGAGAATGCCCTCCACCGCGCGGCGGACCTGTGCGGCATTGCCGACGGTGAGACCGAAACGCGCGCGATGCGGCTCGAACACTGGCTCGCAGACTGGCGGCGCGAAGCGGAAAAGAGCGCAGCGCAGCAACGACAACTCACTGTGGCACAGCGCGAAGCCGCGGACGCCATGCAAGCCTACGCCCGCGCGCGCGGCGGACTGGACCAGTTCGCCCGGAACCTGCCGGACGTATCGCTGGCCGAGGAAGTGGAGCAAGCGGCCCGGCTCGCGCATGAAAGGCTGGAACGGCTCGATGCAACCCTGCGGATGACCGTCAGCTTCCTGCGCCGCGCCGAGGAGCGTGTTCACCGGGACATGGCACCGAAGCTGCGCGCCAGCGTGGTCAGGCACCTGTCAGGAATCAGCGGCGGACGCTACACGGATTGCCGGATCGACCCGCAATCGCTCGCGGTCGAAGTCAGGAGCGGCAACGACGCATGGCGGCGCGCGGACCTGCTCTCCCACGGTACGGCAGAACAGGTCTACCTGCTGCTGCGCATGGCGTTGGCCGAGCACCTGTCCGCGCCCGATGAATCCTGTCCCCTCATCCTCGATGACCCGATCGCCACCAGCGACTCCGCGCGGCGCGAGGCGGTGCTCGACACGCTCCTCGCGGTGAGCGAATCCACCCAGGTCGTCCTGTTCACCCATGACCTGGACACGCGGGACTGGGCGCGAATACGACTGTCGGAACCGGCAGGCGCCTTGAGGGAACTCGACCGTAACGCCATCCCGGCGTAGGCAAGGCGCGGGAACCGGGACGGGCGAAAGAGCGGCTTGGGCGGGGGTGAAACACGCCACGCCCGAAGCGCGGCGGGTTTCATGGCGCTACTGGCCGGGTCCGTCCGGCATGATGATCTTCGGCGGCTCGGCGTCAGTCAGGGGATCGTTCCCCGCATTCGTCTCATCCACGTACAGGTCGATATCGCCCTGCGCATAGCCCGCGAACTTCAGGTGCTCGCACAGCGCGCGGTCAACCACCTCCCGCATCTCCGCATCGAGCCTTTCGGAATCGAGCCGCGGGAATCGCCGCATCAGTGCCTGGCGGTTGTAGACAAACGTGCGCTTCATCGATCCTGACACGAAACGCTCCTCGGCCAGGGAGAACTCGAACCGGATTCGAACCGGCACCTCGACCAGTGCCGAACCCGCTTCGATCACGTGCTTGATCACCTTCTTGTCGACTACCCAGAGCATGCGGGCACCTGGCAGCGCGAATCAGTCCGCGCTTTCGTCCTTCTTGTGGAAGATGGCCATGCCAACGAGTCCGCCGATGGTGGCAAAGATTCCGAAGGTGACGACGTTCAGCACGAGTTCCATTCCCAGGATGGCTTCGCCGACCTGTTCTGTCCCCCCCGTGTCGCCAAGGAAGTCCGGGAGTTCGACGCCCGCCTGCTCAAGCTCGGCGAGGACTGCCGCCGTATCGGCCCAGTCCGGAGCCAGACCCAGGGCCACCAGTAACGCGCCGACGAATGTCGTCACAATGCCTCCGATCACACCGGCCATCACGCCGATCAGGGCACCATCGCCGTACGGCGAGGCCAGGGGAGCCGTCTGATCCTTCAGGTAGAAGTAAACCGCCAGCACGCCACCGCCGATAAACAGCGCGCAGCAGAGGATGTTCAGCATTTCGATGTACGGCAGCGCCGCGATGACGCCGAACACGCCACCACCGATCAGCGCCGACTTAAGCTTGGGGTTGTTCATCAAGAATCATCTCCTGTTGGTGTCCTGGCTGCCGTCATATCGGCAATGGCCAGCAATGGCAATAGGGCGCATGGGAATGCGGCCACCAAACCCGTCGCGAACCGCATCGGCGCCCCGCTCTCAAACATCACGTCCACGAGCAGCGGGACCATGAACGCCAGTATCCATCGCGGGCGCTTCGCCAACTTCGCCGCCAACCGCGGCAGTTGGGGCCAGGCGGCGACACCTAGCGTAAAGCCCACGTACAGGCCGGTGCAACGGGCGCACGCAGCGAGCGGTTCGCCGAGCAGGTGAAAACTCCGCGCCGGAATCTGGTGGCAGACCGGTTGGAACAACCAACGCAGCACGTCCGCGTGAGGCCAGCCCGCGGCTGCGAACAGCGCCGGTGCCATTACCAGCGCCAACCAGCCCAGGCAGGCCAAGAGCAAGCCATAAGCCCAGGGCGATCGCATACTCGCATGGAACAAGTGTTTCGGGGAGCGTTCAGCGACCCGGGGCAGTTGTTCCATGGGCGACGAGCGGGGCCGGGCCACAGGCGAAGCCGAAGGCGCCGGCTGTGGGGCACTCTCACCGGTCATCGACGGGGCTGCCCGTGTATCACGATCTTCGCCGGCAGTGGAAGGCCCGTGCTGGAACCGCCTCACGCGAGCATGCGATGTGTCGCAGGCGCGAACATGGGCAGGTCTATGCCGTGCGGACATGCTCCCGCGCACGGCTCTCCGGTGCAGGAAAGGCACGCGGACGCGTTCGCTTCGAGCCTCGAATACTCCTCCCGGGCAAACCGCACGTCGCCATAGTCCGTCGCGTACATCCGCGTACGGAGCACGTCGGGAATCGGCACGCCGTACGGACAGGCCCCCTCGCACAGCGAACAGGCGTGGCGGCAATAGGTGATGCCGTTGGCCACCGCGTAGCGTTCGAGCAGCGCCACGTCTTCGCTGGAAACGGGAAGGCCGCCCGACCCGCCGAGGTATTCATCGATCTGGCCCTCCTCCGTCATGGAGATGACCAGCGCGTCCACGTTCGCATCCGAGAGCACCCAGCGAAACGCAGCCTGGGAGAAAGTCGCGTCCCCGGTTTCGTACGGGCGCATGTCGTTCAGGCGCGCCCCCATGAGGGTCTTCATGGTCACGACACCCACGTCCTTCGACTTTGCCTTCGCCAGAACCCGTGGCAGGTCCGGCTGCTCCGGCAACCTGAAAGACCGCGTGATGTTGGAGAGAAACGAGGGATCCTGGCCAAAGTTGTAGGCCACCAGGACCACATCCACGAGATCCTCGTCAAAGACGTAGTCGAGGCACTCGATCAGCCTGGTGCCGTGACCCGACATGCCCGTGAAGCGGATCTTGCCCTCCTGCTTCGCCTTGGCCGTGAACTCGTGCCACTCGGGGTTCGACATGCGCGCGATATCGTTCACCGCATGGTTGAAGTAGACATCGATGTAATCCGTGCGCAGGCGGCGCAACGATGTGTCGAGGGCCCGCATCAGCGACACGCGCGTCTCGTCCCGGCCAGCCTGGAACTTCGATGCGATGTAGACCTTGTCGCGGCGACCTTCGAGGGCCCGCCCGATCGTATGCTCCGAGGCGCCGGCGCTATAGCCGTCAGCCGTATCGAAATAGTTGATGCCCCTGTCGAGGGCGTGGTGTACAAGGTGTTCCCCTCCGCGCCGCAACCGGCTTGAGCCGAAAGAGACATCGGAGATCCGCATGTCGGTCCGGCCGAGACGTACGTAACGCCGGACTTCCCCCGCCGCCGGGGCTTCCTGGCCCGCGGCAACCGGAACAAGGGGAATGACGCTCGACACGGCGCCCAACCGCAACAGATCGCGACGAACGATTGATGGCATGACCTTTCCCCCTTTGACCCGACCACCCTAGAATATGCCCCGCAGGCGAGCGTGTCACCCGACCGATCCGCTACACGCATCTGTCACAAACAAGACGCATACTTCACTGGCACCGCTGAAGGAGACTGCCATTCCCCTGCTAGAGATCTACATGATCGTCGGGTTCCTTCTGGCGGCCTATTCCGTCGTCGCCAACGACTCGATCCAGACCCTCGGGACGTTCCTGTCCTCGAACTCACACCGGCCGTGGTGGGTGCTGTGGATATTTGCCGGGAGCATTCTCCTGGTAGTGCTCTTCTATGGCTGGATCGTCAACGACGGCGACCCTGCCTACGGCCGCCTCGAGAAGTTCCCGGTGCCGGAGGGCGGCGTGTCGTGGATACACGCCATTCCGCCACTGGCATTGCTGATCCTCACCAGGCTCGGGGTCCCGGTCAGCACCACGTTCCTCGTGCTCACGGTGTTCGCCGTCACCGCCGGCGAAACGAGCAATCTCGGCGCCATGCTCACCAAATCGGCTCTCGGCTACCTCGTCGCCTTCGTCTCCGCCATCGTACTGTTCAGCCTCGTGTTCAAGCGCGCAACGCAGTACTTCCACCGGACGCGTGGCGAGGAGATACCCGGCTACTGGGTCGTGCTGCAATGGGCCTCGACCGGCTTCCTGTGGAGCCAATGGCTGATACAGGATCTCGCCAACATCTTCGTCTACCTGCCGCGGGACCTCTCCGCACTCTGGCTGACTTTCGGCGTGGGTGTGCTGCTGGCCATGCAGGGCTACATCTTTTACCAGTTCGGCGGCGAGATTCAGAAGATCGTCACGAGCAAGACCGATACCACGGACATTCGGGCAGCGACCATCATCGACTTCATCTACGGCATCGTGCTGCTTATATTCAAGGAAATGAGCAACATGCCGATGAGCACGACCTGGGTGTTTCTCGGCGTGCTTGCCGGCCGCGAATTCGCGCTGTCGTTCTACCTTTCGGACACGACCACGCGCGGGACGGCGCGAAAGGTGATATCCGACGCCGCGAAGGCGCTCTCGGGCCTGGTAGTCAGCGTCATTCTGGCGTTCGGCCTGCCATGGCTCCACGGCGTGTTCTTCCGTTAGAGCCACTTATCGCCACGACTCGACAACTCTTGGGAACATTGTCGGCATCGAGCGGATCAAATATCTCTGACAGCAGGGGAAACCCTCGGCCAGCCGGTCCGGACAGATGAACGAACGAACAGAAAGGCGGTCTCCGATATCCGCAACACTCGAATTCCTTCGGCGGCACCGGACCGGATTGCTGGAAGGCCTCGTTGCAGCGATCATCATGGTCGTGCTGGCGAGCGGCATCTACACGGTGAACATGGAAGAACAGGCCCTGGTCACCCGGTTCGGAAAGGTGATCAAGCCGGAGGTCGGACCCGGAGTACGCTACCGCTTCCCCGTCATGGACCGGGCCTATGTGCATCCCTCGAACCGCATCGTCCACTACCAGTTAGCGAGCGGTGAAGGCGGAAAAATCACTTTCACGATGCTGTCGGCGGGCACGAGCCTGCTCGAAGTGGACGTGGCCCTGCAGTACAGGATCGACAACACCAAAAGCTACCTGTTCGCATCAAACGATCCGCGCACCGTAGTGACAGCGCTGGTTTCGGAACAGTTGGCCACCACGATTGGCAACAACCCGATCGAGCCCATATTGAATTCCAATCGGGACATCCTTGCCCGCCAACTCTTCGATGCCGTGACCAGGTACCTGGAGTCGGAGGATATCGGGGTCGAAATCGTCACACTCGAAATCGTCGATGTACGGACGATGGATCGGACCCTCTACGCGTTTCGGGATGTCGACGGCGCGACCACGGATCGCGCCGGATCGGTGGGCTGATTCCCCGGCGGCGGGCCTGGGCGACGGATCTCGTTGCTGCGGCTACCGGGAGCGAGCGGCCCGAGGGTCCTCCCGAAACAACTCGGTCAACAGCTCGTAGACCGGTGGAAACGCGTCGGCAAGGATGTCCGGGACCGTAAAGAAGGTCTCCACCGTGACAGCGAAAAACTCTGCCGGGTCCGATGCCGCATAGTCGTCGATGGGCGGGTCCAGATCGCCCTCCACCACGCGGCAGAGATCCGCATATGCGGCCGAGAATGTCTCTTCCCAGAGTTCGTCCGACATGCCGCCGGGCAGCGGCGGAAAACCGTTGTGGTAACCGGACAGCTCGTCCAGCTTGTGCGCGAACTCGTGGATCACCACGTTGGTCGGGAAGTAGTCCGGGTCGTTGCGCCGGGGTTGCGCATCGTCCCAGGCCAACACCACCGAGCCGCCGTGCGCGGCTTCGCCGACGAGTTCTTCGTGACCGGCATGCACCACCCCGACCTCGTCCTCCACCTCGCGCTCGGCGACGAACCCGCTCTCGTAGACGATGACGGTGCGGCAGGCGCCGAGATAGTCGAAGCCGAGATTCGCCACCAGCCGACATGCCTGCGCGGCGATCACGGCCCTTACCCCTTCGTCAACTGGAAACCCGCCCGCACCGAAAATACGCTTCTCCGCGATGAATCGGGCTGCCAGGTCGCGCACCCGCTCGAGCGTCGCCGCGTCGAGTCCGTCAAACAGGTCCGAGCCAGCGACGATGCGGCTCCAGAGCGGATCGCCGATACGATGGCGGCGCACCCTGCGGGCGACGAGCCACCGCGTGATCGGGTTAGTGTCCACATCGCACCTGTAACGCCAACCGCCTCGGCAACCGCCCTGGATCCGACGCCATGCGCCCCCTGTTCGCGAGGATGTCAGGCGCCGGGGTCATCCTGGTCGGTCTTGAACAACGCCTCGAGCTTCGCCCGTGCGCTGTCTTCACTCGACGTTGCGGCCGGAGCGTCGTCCGCCGGTGCCTCACCGGCTTCGCCACCGAACAAGGCATCCAGTCGCTGACGGGCGGTATCCTTCCGGGAACCCCGCGCATCGTCGTACGCCCCCGAGAGCGGACGAAAGAACTCGCAGAAATTGGCGTTTTCCTTCTGGACAGGCGGATCGGCACGGTCATCGTCGCATTGCCCCGTCAAGCGAGGCGCAAAGTGAACGCACAACCGGCAGCAGCGCAGGTCTTCAAAACACTCCGGACAGTTCGCGTGGCGACTGATCGGCCGGGGGATGTCATCGAGAGAACGACCGCAATTCCAACATACGACGCCGGTCATCGAACGCTCCCGCCGCGGCATGTTTCGGCCATTGGGTACGGTGCCTGGTACCCGCCCAGGCGAAAGCCACCGCGCCAAATTGCTTTGCCATCGTCCGGCATGGAATCCCCCGCGCCCGCCAGATTATAGCTCCGTGCCGGATTCCCGGCCGGGGCTACGGCCTAGCCACACGACGTTGGGAGCGTCGGAACCCGCGAAGCCGGAGACTAGAGATGGATCACCGTCAGCGACATGAGACCCGTCGCGGCATCAGTCGCGCCATGTTTCGCTCTGCCCTGCGCTCGAAGACCGACAAGCCGTGCTTCGGTGGCGCGACGTCAGTTCGTCGACGAACCGGCGTCGATGTCCTTCGGCAACGCGATGTAGTCGTGGGCGCCTACCGACGCCACCGCGTAGCCAAGCGCCTCGAGCCGCTTCCACGTCCCCCGTATCCGGTCCCCGACTTCAGGCGACGCCGACGCGAGGAGATCGCCGCCCATGATCTCAATCAGGATTACCGGACGATTGCGTCGAATCGTATCCACGGCGCCGTCGAGGACTGCGTCCTCGTGGCCCTCGACATCAATCTTGAGTACCGATACGCGCTCGAACCCAAAACCATCGAGGTTTCGGAGTTCCGCCTCGTCGCCACCGGCGCCGATCCCCGTACCGCCCTCGTTTCCGGGCGGTGGCAAGTTCATCTCGATGATCCGGGCATCGCCAGCGCCGACCGCAAACTTCAAGGGCACGACGTTGGTGATGCCGTTGAGTGCGAGATTGCGGTGCAGTTCCCGATACAGCTTTCGCTGCGGCTCGAAGGCGTAGACGCGGCCACAGGGGCCGACCATGCGAGCGATCAGCACGGTGTGGCTACCAATATGTGCCCCGACCTCCACGACGACGCTGTTCGGCTCAACGTGTTTCTCCAGCATCTCGACATTCCTCGCCTCCCATTGCAAGCCGGCCACGATAACGGCCTTGATGGAGTCCTCGACATCATCGATGAAGAAGTGTCCGGCGCCCGGCACCCCGTACTTTCCGTACGCTGAGACGGGAAACGCATTGAGATAGTCCCGCGTCTCGCGCGTATCGTGCAGGACCAGCGGCGAAGTCGAGATGATCGGCAGCAGCTCGCATGGCGGAGGCAGATCGCCGGGAGACGGCGGGGCTTCCCGAGAACAACCCACGGTCAATGTCAGCAGCGCCAACCCCGCGATCAGAACCGATCTGAGCTGGCCCGGGCGCGCCGTCATTCCGCTCCCGATGTGCATCCGCCAAGCTGCGATCTCGCACCCGCAGAGGTGCAATCAGACATTTTTGGTGTTTCCCCCGAGTCCGGGACATTGACCGAGCACGCTTTTGCCATCGTTTCCAGGCTGCGCAACGCGCTTCACGCGCACGCAACGAACGACAGTCGCCGCGAATCCCCGGGAGACATAGGGTGCCACGGTACGCTACGGGCGCACACCCCCATTTGATCAATTTATCGTTAATATTCAGTGTTTTATAGTTTAGTCTCCGTGAATCATTGCCATTGGACACCGTGGGGCGCGGAAACGAGTCCAGACGCCGGCGACCATTGATTCGTCCCACGTCGCCCGTTCCACTTCCACCTGCCGCGACAGCCGTCAGCGCCGTGAACCGGATCGCCCCCGTCGGCGAGCGTCCACATGGAATCCTCTCCGGGTGCGTCAGCAACCCGGAGCGGTCATTGCAGATCCGACGAGCGGGGCCGGGGTGGAGCCCTCAGTCCGGGATTGCGAGGGAGTCCCTCGCAGAAAGAGCAGCGCGAGGGACGGGAAACCAAGGGAAACGGCTGTGGGGCACCTGCGTGCGGTTCTACGGCGCGGGTGCCTGCACGGACTGCGGACCCGCGTAGAACTGTTCGCAGTAGCGCCGAAAGCGGAACAGGTCCCCGTCGGCCCGACTCAGGACAGGCTTCTCCTGGTATCGCTGCCGGGCCCAGATCTCGGCATCCCTGCCGACCTCGAGCACAAGGTCGTTCAGCAGGATCTTCGGAATCAGGTTGCGCCTGACGAATGTGGGCAACAGCCGGAGCCAGTCGGTGGCGTGTTTCGGATCAACTCCCAGCCAGTAGTCGATGTAGTCCCCATCGACGGGGGTCGCCATGATCCATAGCCGCACTTCCAGTTTCGGTTCGCGTCCATGCACCTCGACGGTCGATATCCCCAATCCCCAGACGCCGACATCGATGGCGGTCCATATCTCGAGCTTCTGTAGTCCGAAAGTGAGAATCCCCTTCCTGAACTCGTAGGAGGAAGAAAGGAATGGGCCTTCAATCGCTGCCGGTGCGAGTTGCTTCAGTTCACGATACCCATGCACATGCGCGAGGTGGCAAAGATCGACCGAGTTTTCCGTGGTCGTTTGCGGATGCGCCCTGAGGTGCAGGCGTCGCACCACCCTGCCCTTCCATCCATCGGGACACACATCGGGGACCTGCCACTCCGGCGGGCGGCCCGCATGGTCCCAGTACGCGAAAATGAAGCCGTTGACCTCCGCAACCTCATACAGTTTCAGCCGCGCCGACCTGGGAGGCGGTGCGCCAGGGGCCGCCACGCACTTGCCGCTCACATCGTACTGAAACCCGTGAAATGGACATACGAGGTTGCCGTCGCGCACCATGCCACCCACCGACGGCCCCAGGTGGGAGCCGAGGTGTGGACAGAATGCGTCCGCGACGCAGACATCCCCGTCACCGTCGCGCCACACGACGATCTCCTTGCCCATCCAGGTCTTCTCGATGAGCTGCTCCTTCCCCAGGTTGGACGCCAGCTCAAGGACGTACCACCCATCCGGAAACGGATGCAACGGTTGCACCGGACGGTTCATTGATCGGTCTGATGCAAGTGTCTGCATTGCTGGATTATCAATCACCTACGACATGCCTTCAATGTGGGCAAGCGCCCGGGTCAATCCGGAATCTGGTGGTCGGCCCGTTTGTCGCCCATTGGACCGTTGGATATATTCGCCGGTTCAACCCAAAGAGGAGACCTGACCGTGGGATTCGCATTGTCAGACATGCAATTGACCAGCCCGGCGTTTGAATCGGGAGGAGCCATACCGGCGCGGCACACGGGAGAGGCCGAGGACGTCTCTCCGGCGCTGGCGTGGTCCGGTGCGCCGGACGGCACGAAGTCCTTCGCCATCATCTGCCACGACCCCGACGCGCCGCTGGTGACCTCCTCGGGACGCTACGGTTATGTGCACTGGGTGCTGTACAACATTCCAGGGTCGGTCTCCGAGCTGGCCGAGGCTTCCGGCGAATACACCCAGGGAACGAGCGACTTCGGCAGACCCGGTTACGGCGGGCCGATGCCGCCCGAAGGACACGGCGTACACCAGTACTATTTCTGGGTGCTGGCGCTCGACAGCGAACTCGACCTCGAAGGCGGTCTCGACATGTGGACCCTGCTCGCGAAGATCGAACCGCACACCATAGGCATGAATCGACTGGTGGGAACCTACCAGCGCGGCTGACGCGCGGCGAGGCGTGCCAGGGCCACGGTCCTGCCGTCCGGGTCTTCCACGATTTCTTCGGCGTAGCCGAGAATGTCGAGATGTCCGGCGGCGTCTCGCAAGGCGCCCGGGTCGACGCGATAGGCCGGGTCCTGCGGACCGGCGACGGGCTGGTCCGCCGCCAGGTGCAGTTCGACTATCAGATGTCCGCCGGGCACCAGAAGGTCGGTGAGTTTCCGGATAAGGTCCAGATCGACGTAATGGATGACGACGATCAATTCAAAGGCGCCCTCCACACCATGACCGGTGTCGAGGTCGCGCGTGATCCACTCTACGGATAGTTCGCGCGATCGTGCAGTGGCTTCGGCGCGGGCGAGCGCGACGGCGGATATGTCGACCCCCGTCACCGAGAAGCCGCGGGAGGCAAGAAAGATCGAATTTCGCCCCGCGCCGCAGGGAATATCCAGCGCCCGGCCAACCGTCACGCCCGAGAGCCAGCGTTCGAGCCACGCGCTCGGGTGGGTTCGATCCTCGTAGGCGCCAAGCCGGTAGCGCTCGTCCCACTTCTCGCGATCGGCGGCACTCACCGGCAACCCGAATGACAGGGGGTGGAAGGGGATACGCGCCCGTTCTGAAAGACCAGGGCGGAAGGCGACGGTTGCGGGGCACTGTAGACTGGCATGGCCGAGGAATTCTATAGCCGCCTGACTGGGGAGGTCGAACGGATGCGGATCGTGAGTTGGAACGTCAACGGGCTGCGCGCCTGCGTCCGCAAGGGGTTTCTCGACTTCCTCGACGCCTCGGGTGCGGATGTTGTATGCCTGCAGGAAGTCCGCGCGTTTGCACATCAACTGGAGCCGCGCGTGCTTGCACCAGAAGGCTGGCACGCCAACTTTTCCCCCGCCGAGAGGCCCGGCTATAGCGGTGTCGGGATCTACTCGCGGCAGGCGCCCACCCGGGTCGAAACAAATCTCGGCGACGACCGTTTCGACATCGAGGGCCGCATGATCGTGGCCCACTTCGGCCGCAAGGCGGTCGCATCCGTCTACTTTCCCAAGGGCAGTGGCCGGAACCGAGACAACAGCCGGGTGCCCTACAAGATCGACTTCTACGCCGCGGTTTTCGACCGCCTGCAGGCGTTGCGTCACCGGGGCCCGGTCCTGGTGACCGGCGACTACAACACGGCCCACACGGAAATCGACCTCGCGCGACCGAAGTCGAACGCCAGGACGAGCGGTTTCCTGCCCGAAGAACGAGACGAGCTGACCCGCTGGCTGGAAGCCGGCTGGGTGGATACGTTCCGCGCGCGACACCCCGATGAGCCCGGCCACTACACGTGGTGGCGGCAATGGGGCGGCGCCAGGGAAAACAACGTCGGGTGGCGAATCGACTACGTCCTGGCGTCCAGGTCCGCCGCACGGCGCGTGACGGACGCGTTCATCTGGCCCAACGTGAAGGGCTCAGACCACTGTCCGGTGGGCGTGGACGTATCCTGGTGAGTCCGGACACCTCACCCTTGCGCGGCATCCGCGCAGCCTGGCGGGAGATCGACGCGACGGTTCGGCCGGCCGGCCGGGTGTTCTACGGCTGGTGGATCGCCGGCGCTGCCAGCGGCGTCCAGATGCTCGCCGCACTGCTGTGGATGCAGTCCTACGGCGTCTGGTTCGTCATCCTGCAGGACGAGTTCGACTGGAGCAAGGCGATCGTCTCGGGCGCCTTTGTCATGACACAGATCCAGTTCGGCCTGCTCGCGCCCGTGCAGGGCTGGCTGGTCGACCGATTCGGCCCGCGCATGATCATGCGCGTCGGCCTCGTGATTTTCGCGGCGGGTTTCATGCTCTTCAGCCGGGTCGAGACGATCCTGGCCTTCTATCTCACGTTCGCCCTGATCGCGTTGGGTTCGAACCTCGCCGGATTCCCCACCGTCATGGTATCCATCGTCAACTGGTTCAACAGGCACCGCTCAAAGGCCATCGCGGTTGGTCAACTGGGCCATCCACTCGGCGGCATAGCGGTACCCGTTATCGTGTTCGCGCTGCAGGCGTTCGGCTGGCGCGAAACCGCGCTGGTCTCGGGCGTGCTGGTGCTGCTGCTTGGCCACCCCCTGGCGCAGCTCATGCGTCACCGGCCGGCACCCCACGAATTCGTCGACGGCATCGCCGAAAGCACCCATCATTCCTTGAGGGATACCTCCCGCCAGGGGTTTTCCATACGCCAGGCAATGCGCACCCGCGCCTTCTGGTTAATCTCCATCGGCCACGCGTGTTCGCTGCTGATCGTCTCCGCCGTCATGGTCCACCTGGTACCCCATCTGACCGAAGGCCTTGGCTATTCGCTGACCTTGGCCGGCGGCGTCGTCGCGTTCATGACCGCCTGCCACATAGGCGGCCAGTTGGTCGGCGGGTATTTCGGCGACCGCCTGAACAAGCGGTTGATCTGTGCCGGTTGCCTGGTGGCACACGCCATCGGACTACTACTCATCGCCTATGCGACGAACGTCGTCATGGTGATCGCCTTCGTCCTCCTGTACGGCACCGCAATGGGCATCCGGGGACCGCTGGCGGTGGCGCTTCGCGCCGACTACTTCGGCCCGAAGGCCTTCGGGACCATCCTGGGCGTTTCCATGTCCATCGCCATGATCGGCATGTCGACGGGGCCGCTCGTCGCCGCATTCACGGCGGACGCTTTCGGCAGCTACCGGATCGGCTTCACCATGCTGGCCGCTGGCGCGGTGGTCGGTGCGGTGTGTTTTTTCGCCGCGAAGAGGCCGACCGAACCACCAGACCAGGGACCCGTGCGACGCGCGTAGAAGCTGCGCGTTAGTTGGACTGTCGGACACGGATTCCAGCCTCAGAGGCGATTGCAGACTTCGTGCATTCCGAATTGGACGATGATTCATTCCGAATTGGACGGTAGTGCATTCCGAATTGGACGGTGGTACATTCCGAATCAGACGAAGACAAATTCCCGAATTGGACGACAATTCATGCCAGATCCGACGCCGATCCAGGGACAGTACGTAGAGCGGCATGCCGAACCACGTATACGCGCGGCCCTCGCAGATACCCGGATCGTCGCGATTATTGGGCCGCGCCAATCCGGCAAGACAACACTCGCTCGCCGTATCGCCAATGATGATCGCCCCTTCGTCACACTGGACGACGAACAGTTCAGACGATTCGCTGAAGACGATCCCGTGGGGTTCCTGCGTAGCCGGCACACTGCCGTAATCGATGAAATCCAACGCGCGCCAGGCCTCATCCTCGCACTGAAAAGAGCCGTCGACGAGGAACCGCGACCCGGCCGCTACCTGATAACCGGTTCCGTGGATCTCTTCAGGAGTTCCATTTCTCCCGACTCGCTCGCGGGCCGGGTTGAAACGATCGAACTCCTACCCTTCTCGCAAGCGGAAATCGCCAACGCTGGCATACCGGGATTCCTGGATCGGGCCTTTGCCGGAGACTTCCCTGATCTTGAGGAGCAAGAGCCCACAGCCGATCTGATCGAACGTGTCCTGGCGGGCGGCTTTCCTGAAGCCCTTTCACGCACGGACGGCGTACGGCGGCGAAGCTGGCTGCGTGCTTACGCCCGTGCACTCTCCGAACGCGACGTATCCGATATCGCCGCAATCAGCAGGCTCGATGAAATGGCCCATCTGATCGAACACGTCGCAGTTTCTACTGGTCAATTGCTCAACATGTCCAATCTCGGATCACGGGTGGGCGTCGACAGCAAGACGATCAACCGTTGGCTGACGCTGCTCGAGCACATGTTCCTCGTCCGCCGTGTACGCTCCTGGCATAGCAATGAGTTGAAACGGCTTGTCAAGACGCCCAAGCTCCATTTCCTCGATTCCGGTCTGCTTGCGGCGCTTCGCAGGGTGGATGCGGCGACCGTCGATAGGGACCGGCACGAAGCGGGCACCCTTCTCGAGTGCTTCGTCTATGGTGAAATCGTCAAGGCTGCGGCACTTTCTGACGAACCGATGACTGTCAATCACTATCGCGACAAGGATCGCCTCGAAGTCGATCTGGTCCTGGAGCGACCACCCGGCAAGATCGTCGGCATTGAAGTCAAAGCGGGTGCGACGGTCCGTCCCGACGACTTCAAGGGATTGGCACGCTTGAAGGAGATCACGGGGCCACGGTTCGCGTGCGGAATCATCCTTCATGACGGTGAGCGGGTCCAACAAACAGCCTCCAGGCTATTCGCCATGCCCCTCAAGATGCTATGGGAGGCATAGCCGTCGAACGCTGGCGGGACCCTGGACAAAAAACGGCCAGGGAAGTGTCAAACCTCCCTGGCCGCGTGGGATCAGTCGCGGATTATTCCGCCGGGAATCCGCCCACGATTCCGAGCTTGACCCAGTAGGAGTCGCCTCCGCCCCCGCCGATCCACTTCTGGTACCAACCGTCGGTGACGGAATCTTCGGGGATGAGTCCCGCCCAGGGATCCGACTGCCGGACGTGGACCTTCACCTGGCCGGCCCGCCAGTCCAGGATCCTGGCTGGCTTGTTGCCGACGTCGATGCCCGGTCCGCGCCCCTGCCTCACGCAAACGGCGCCGCCCTGGATCCAGTGCCACGTCACGGTGTTGCCTCCCTCGACCTTGCCGAAGGACTTGAGACGCGCTTCGTCCTCGACCGGTCCTTCGGTGAAGTCCAGCGAATACCGCTCTTCGCCCTGGTAGAGCACTTCGGCTCTCACCGAGTTCTCGCCATGCGTGAAGCTGATCTGGTCGGCCACGTACTTGGGCCATCCCCAGATGACGCCTTCGCGGGTGTGATGCAGGAACGGCACCGGCGTGCTGATGCACATCCAGGATTCAAGCCCGTCCGGGCACAGAACCTTGATCGTGAACCGGCCTTCCTGGAAGCGGGCGGCCTTTCTGCCGAACTGGTTCATGTCTAGCAGGCTGGCTCCGACGATCGGGGTCTCCGGCATCGCCAGCGGTGCCGGGATGAAGGAGCGATACAGATCCAGATCCGCAGGCTCGATCACGGTATGGACACCCTGGGTGCCCGCTCCGAGAGCGATCAACTCATCGAGTTGTTCATCGGACATCACGTTCCTTACGTTGCCCGGACCCTTGCCGCCGTTGATGAAATACGTCTGGCTATGGTCCTCGACGAACGCCTGGATGGCGTCCATCCTGACCCTGGCGGCGTTCATCCTTACGACTTCCACCTTCTTGTCCAGGTCCTTGTCTCCGGTCCGATACATTTCGGATTCGGATCGCGAAAGCGCCAGTTCGGATGCGTAATTCACCGGGTCGGCATATTCCGGCGGGCATGCGATGGACGTGACGTGATTGGGATCAGGCGCGACGACCTGGTAGGGGACCTCGAGATTGAACTCAAGGCTTTGATCGAGATCGACTTCTGGTTTCAGTATTGCTGCCATCTTGGCTTTCCTCTTTCCTTGTCTCTTCGTTTACTACTACTTGTACTACTTGATTCTCTTGCTCGTCTGACTCGAATCAGTCGAATTCGGGAACTCTGACCGAAGCGTTCGATCCCGGCTTGACGACGGAACCGCCGCCCACTGTCGCAAGCTTGGTCATGACGGAATCGCCGCCGCCCCCGCCGATGAACTTCGAGTAGTAGCCATCCGTGACGGAATCTTCGGGGATCAGCCCGGCCCACGGGTCCGAAGGCCTGATGTGGACCTTGACCTGTCCCGCCTGCCAATCGAGTATCCGTGGCTCTTCCCGGCCGTTCTGGAACCCGGGCCCCCTGCCCTGCCTGCACAGGACGGCGCCGCCCTGTATCCAGTACCAGGAGACGGTGTTGCCGCCTTCGACCCTTCCGAGCGCTCTGAGCGCCGCTTCGTCTGCTACGGGTCCGGCGGTGAAGTCGAGGGAGTAACGCTCTTCCCCGAAGTACAGGACCTCGGCCCTGGCGGAATTCTCTTCCCGGCTGAAGCTGATCTGGTCAGCCACGTACTTGGGCCATCCCCAGATCACGCCTTCCCGGCACTGCAGGTTGAACGGCACCGGAGTGCTGACCACCAGCCAGGACTCGAGGCCGTCCGGGCACAGGCACTTGAGTGAGAACCGGCCTTCCTGGAAGCGATTGATCGGGTTGCCTGAGTTCATGTCGAGCAGCGTTGCCCCGACAAGTGGACGCTCCGGCATTTGCAGCGGCGCCGACAGGAACGAGCGATACAGATCGAGGTCTGACGGCTCGATCACGGTGAAGATGCCCTGCGTGCCCAATCCCCTCGCGATGTGGTCTTCGAGTTGCTGGTCGGTGAGTTTCGGGACCAGGCTGTGACCGGGGCCTCTTCCCCCGTTGATCGACCAGGTCTGGTTCGGGTCATTGACGAATCTTTCGGCGCGGTCCGTACCGACTCTCGAGCGGGCCAGTTTCAACTGAATGGCTCTTTGATCGGCTTCCGGGTCGCCCTTGCCAACGTCGCTCCCGTCGCTCGGTCCGCCGTAGTTTTGCGGCAAGACCAATTCCTCTGGAATCGACCTTGTGACAACGTTCTGTGACATTACCTCTTCTTCAAACTTTGGGTTCGCGGCCATTGGCTCCTCCCTCCTATAATCGTCGGTAAAGCTAGCACTCCGCCGCAACCGGCGCAACGCCGGTACGGGAACAGCCATCGGGAAAACCCAACTGAGACGGGGGTTTCCGGCGCGTGACGCCGCTCCTCGGCCGCGTTGCGGCAAGCTACGGATTGAAGCTATGTTCCCGCGTTCGCGTCATTCGTCCGAGAGGTTGTCCCTTGCCCGATCACGCCAGTTCCGAGCAGCCGTTCGCCGGCGTCCGAGTCGTCGAATTCGGCCAGTTCGTCGCCGTGCCGTTCGCGGCCCAACTCCTGGCGGAAGGCGGCGCGCACGTGATCAAGGTCGAGCCCGTGGATGGAGACCCCGCCAGGCGTCTGCGCCCGCTTGCATCCATCGGTTCACCGGACGGGCGAAAACCGGTTGCGCCCGAGACGCGTACCTTCCTGTCGCGCAACCGGGGCAAGCGGTCGCTGCCGCTGGCGCTGCGCCACCCGGACGCGAAGCCTGTCATCGACGCGTTGCTCGCATGGGCCGATGTCGCCCTCATGAACTTCCGGCCAGGACTGGCGGAAGAACTGGGCCTTGGCGCCTCCGCGCTTTGCGAACGATTTCCCCGGCTAGTCGTCGGTTCCGTATCGGCATTCGGCAATCGGGGCCCCGAAGCCGGTAACGCGGCCATGGACATCGTCGTGCAGGCGCGCAGCGGCCTGATGGCGGCCAACGGACGCATCGTCGATGGTCAACCGGCCACCGGGGATCCGGTCAGCGCCGACTACATGTGCGCCATGACGCTGGCTTTCGGCGTCAGCGCCGCGCTGCTTCGACGCGAAACCACGGGACGGGGCGGACACGTCGACACGTCGCTGCTACAGGCCGCGATGACACTCGCGAACAACCAGGTTGTCCGCGCCGAAGGCGAAGACGGCCCGGCACATCGGGAGGTGCTCGATCGCCTGGAGGCACTCCGCGCCGCCGGCGCTCCCTATGCGGCACAGGCCGAGATCATTCCCTCGGTGCGTGCCCGGTCCATGTCGCAGGTCTATTTCCGGACGTACGAGACAGCGGACGCAACCATCGCCGTCGCCTGCGGCAGCCCTTCGCTGCGGGAGAGATTCATGCGCGTCATAGGCCTCGACGACCCGGGCCTCGGCGCGAGTCCCGGACTCGACCTCGACAGGCACTACGATGCGTTCAAACCCAGAGTGGAGGCAAAGTTGCGCGAGCGCGCAAGCGCAGATTGGGTCGCGGAACTGAACGAAGTGGGCGTTCCCGTTTCCACCGTCCGTTTCCCCCTTGAACTGCTCGACGATCCGCAAACCGCGGCGAACAACATGTTCCACACGTTCCGGCATCCGACCGTGGGTGACGTGACGGCCCTGTCACCACCCGTGAATCTCGACGCCCAAGGCTTTGCGCCGGCGCCGCCGACTGCGCCGCTTGGCACGGATACGGCGGCAATCCTGACGGATCTCGGGTTCGACGGCGATCAGATAGAGGCGTTGCTCGACGCGGCGGTGACCCGCGACAGCTAGGTCGCGTCGCAGCAGCCGTCATCTTCCCCCACGTCCTCGACGACTCGGTACCACTCCCAGCGCAGACCCTCGGGTTCGCGCAACCAGACCTTGTTCTGCCGGGCATGGCAGCAGGTCACGTCCGGTTCGAAGGAGTGCTGCAAGCCCTTCTCCCTGACCCGCGCCACCGCTTCGCTCACTTCGTTGTCGTCGAACACCTCCACGCCCAGGTGGTTCAGGCGTTCCTCGCCATTGGCCGTTTCGAACAGCACCAGCTTCAGCGGCGGCTCGTCGATCGCGAAGTTGGTGTATCCCGGCCTCCGTTTGTTCGGTTTGACACCGAACATCTTCGAGTAGAACTCCACGGCGGCATCCATGTCGCGGACATTGAGAGCGAGTTGCAGGCGCATTGCGGTTCTCCTCAGATTCGTGTCGCTGAGAGCTTGGTCCATCCTGACAGGCAGGCTCGCTTGCCTAACGTCGGCAGTACTATCACCATGTCTCTTCTTCGATTCAACAAAAAACCGTATGACCGCGAAAAGGGCGCTCTTGCTGGACGGCGAGACAATAGCCGCAGCACGCGAACTCGCTGATCGTTACTCGTGCTCGACAATCGAGGCGATTCGTCATGCGGTGTTGCGCCATAGAGACTCTGTCTTCGGGACCCCGCCGGCCGGGCACGAGGAACGCGTGCAGGTACTTGATCGCCTGTTCGATCTATTCGAAGGCCAAAATCCGGCAGACGAGATACGCCGCCTGAAGGCAGAGGACGAGTATTTCTGATCATGGCGAAGCTGTACCCGAACTCTCCTCGACCACGCATCGGTGTCGCAAGGAAACGAAGCCCCCAACGACACATTGTCCCACTGCCAAGATGAACAGGAATCACCCATGAGCGAAATCCGACCATTTCAAATCGACATTCCGAAGGCCGTGCTGGACGACCTTGCAGCCCGACTCGAACGGACCCGCTGGCCGGATGCGGAGACCATCCGCGCCCATGAAGGCCCGCCCCACGACTGGAACCAGGGCGTGCCCCTCGGCTGGGCGAAGGACATTCGCGATTACTGGCTGAACGAATACGACTGGCCCGCGCGGCAGGCCTACTACAACGGCTTTCCACAGTTCATGACCGACTTCGATGGCCTCGACATCCACTTCATCCACCGGGCAAGTCCCCATCCGGACGCCTTTCCCCTGGTGATTACCCACGGTTGGCCGGGCTCCGTCGTCGAGTTTCACGCCGTCATCGAGCCCCTCGCTGATCCCACCAACCACGGCGGGGCCGCGGAAGACGCGTTTCATGTCGTCTGCCCTTCCCTGCCCGGCTTCGGGTTCTCGGGCCATCCCGAGGGCACTGGCTGGAACATCCCGAAGATCGCCGGCGCGTGGGACGAAATCATGGCGCGCCTGGGCTATGACCGCTATTTCGCGCAAGGAGGGGACTGGGGCACGACCGTGTCGAACGCCCTCGCGGCACGGCATGCCGATCACTGTGCGGGAATCCACGTGAACATGCCGGGCGGCCGGCCGCGCAAGACCCCCGAGAAGCCCACCGAAGAGGAGAAAAGGGCACTTGAGCGCATTCAACGCCGGCAGGGCAGGGGCGGCGGATACGGCAGCCAGCAGAGCTCGCGTCCGCAGACCCTCGGCTACGGGTTAGCCGATTCGCCCATGGGGCAGGCCGCATGGATTCTCGAGAAATTCTTCGAGTGGACGGACTGCGACGGCGTCCCCGAAAACGCCATCAGCCGCGATGAGTTGCTGGACAACGTGATGTTCTACTGGCTGACCGACAGCGGGACGTCGTCGGCGCGGATCTACTGGGAGAACGCCCAGAGCCACCTCACCGGTGCCTACGATGAGCATGCCGTGGAGATAAGCGTCCCGACCGGGTGCAGCATCTTTCCCGAGGAGATCACGCCGACGCCGAGGATCTGGGCGGAGAACCGCTACCCCAACATTGTCTACTGGAACGAACTGGACAAGGGCGGCCACTTCGCCGCGTTCGAGCAGCCCGAGCTGTTCGTCGAGGAGTTGCGCAAGTGCTTCCGGCTGATGCGGTAGGGGTGGTGGGTGGCAAGCTGCCCTCGTCTTCCGACCCGAACCCGGTCAAGGCTACGGCGTCAATTCGTTACAGGTCCCGCAGGAACTGCGCCTCGTAGAGCGGCCAGTTGGTCACGACGCCGTCTCGACCGCCGCGGGGTTCGGCCGTCAGGGTGATTGCACGTTCGGGCGCGTAGCGGGCGATGTATGAACTCAAGCTCCTGGCGCGGCTGCGACGTCCGCTCTTCACCTCCACGGGCAAGATCTCGCCGTTACGCGCCTGGTGAAGAAACTCGATTTCAGCACGGCCCTCCGCCCAGCCGTAAGTTGGATGGCCCACGCGGGCGCATAGTTCAGTCTGCACGAAATTCTCCGCCAGGAATCCCTTGTACGCGTACTTCGGCTCCCGCTGCAACGCGTAAGGGAGCCGCAGCAGGTGTCGGAGGATGCCGATGTCGAACAGGAACAGGCGGAAGCGGCTTTCCTTCGTCAGATGCGGCAAGGGCGGGGTCGGCTGCGTGACAACCGGGTAGCACTTCCACGCCAGTCGGCACTTCTCCAGCCAATCGATCGGACCTCGGAGGTCCTGGTAGCCGCGCCTGCGCGCCACCACACCCTGGAACCGGAAACGTTTCACCGAGCCATCCAGCGTCGTCTCCAGTTGACGCGGAATGTTGTGGAACACCGCGTCGATATGCTGCGAATGGACGGGGCCGGCGTATTTTCCGAAGTCGCGCTCGAAGCCCGCCACAAGGTCGCCGTGGATCGTCTCGACCTGTTGGATGCGCTCGGCCATGCCGCGGTCGGCTCCGAACCATGCCGCCACCGCCTCCGGCATTCCACCGACGAAGGTGTAGTCCAGGAGCAACGACCATAGCCGCTCGTGCGCCGTGCTGCTGGTCGCCCGCGCGCGGAACATCTCCAGCAGGCGTGTCTGCCCGGACGCCATCACGAACTCTTCGAAGCACAGCGGAAACAGCTCAAGGCGTCGGACTTTGCCGACAGGGAATGAGCCCAGCAGGCCCACATTGGAACCTGTTGCACAGACGAAAGCCTCCGGTGCCTGCTCGGCGAAATACTTGAGGGAATCGAGGGCTGGCTGGCAGTCGCCAGCCTCGTCGAAGAAAATGAGGTCCCGCGCAAGATCGACGGGCTCGTTGAATTGCACCTCGATGTTGTCGACGATGGTGCGCGGCGCCAGACCGTCGGTAAAGACGCTCGCCAGTCCCGGCTCAAGGTTGAAGTCCAGCTTGTGAACCTTGCGGAACTGCCGGGCACCGAAGATATGCTCGATGAGGTGCGTCTTGCCGGTCTGACGCGCACCGTCGATCAGGACCGGCTTGCGTCGAGGTTCCCTCTTCCAGGCCAGCAGGTCGTTGTACAGCAACCGATCCATCGTGGTGCGTGATCGTCAAGACATCATGAAGAGCAGCATATTACAGATTTTTATGGACATTAAAGTACACTTTTGCAGACTTTTTGGTAGATAAAACCGTGTGGGCCGCAAGATGACGTCACGTAAGTGAAGATCGTTCAATAGCGAGTTCAGCCGGTTCAGCCAAGGCACCGAACTTCGTGGATCTGCCCGGCCAGGCGAACCACCTCGGCGTGGTCAAGGGTCCGGGATACGCGGACTCTACACGTTGAATCGAAAGTGGATCACGTCGCCGTCCTGCACGACATAGTCCCTGCCTTCCAGGCGCCTCCGCCCTGCTTCCCTTGCACGCTGTTCTCCTCCGAAGGAAACGAAGTCCTCGTAGGCGATCACTTCCGCGCGAATGAACCCCCTTTCGAAGTCCGTGTGGATGGCTCCCGCGGCTTGCGGGGCCGCAGTCCCGACCGGCACGGTCCAGGCGCGCGCTTCCTCCGAATTGTGCGTGAAGAAATCGTGCAGTCCCAGTAACCGGTGACCCGCCTGGATCACGCGGTCCAGGCCCGGCGTTTCCAGCCCGAGATCGCGCAGAAAGTCCATCCTCTCGTCGGCTTCGAGTTCCGCTATCTCGGCTTCGATTCTCGAGCAGATGGGAATGCAGGGGGCGCCCTGCGCTGCGGCGATGGCCTCGACGGGTGCGAGCAGTGGATTGTCCAGCAATCCGTCCTCGGCCACGTTGGCGATGTACATCACCGGCTTGGCCGTGAGCAGGTGCAGGTCCGCTATCGCCGCATGTTCGTTTGCCTTCAGATCGAGTCCGCGAACCGGAGAGCCCCGGTCCAGGCATTCGTGTACCTTCTCGAGCAGCGCTGTCCGCGCGCGCGCCTGACTGTCGCCGACAGCCGCCACACGCCGGACGCGATCATGCGCGCGTTCCACGGTGTCAAGATCCTTGAGCGCCAGTTCGGTGTCGACAATCTCGATGTCGTCCGCAGGAGCGACCCGGTTCCGTACGTTGACGACGCCCTCATCCTCGAAACACCGGACGACGTGCGCGATAGCCTGGGTCTCCCGAATGTGCGCGAGAAACTGGTTGCCGAGCCCCTCGCCCCTGGAAGCGCCTTCCACCAGGCCCGCGATATCCACGAACTCCACCATCGCCGGAACCACGCGTTTGGCCGGGGTGAGCTCAGCAACTCGCACGATGCGAGGGTCCGGAACCGGCACGACGCCCACGTTGGGCTCGATCGTGCAGAACGGGAAATTCTCCGCCTCGGCCCCGGCGCACGTCATCGCGTTGAACAGCGTGGACTTGCCGACGTTGGGCAGACCGACGATGCCGCACCGGAAGCCCACGCACTATTCCGTGACGGGTTTGGGCGCGTGAAAGCGGCTCATCGCCTTGTCCAGTTCACCATCGACGACCAGCTCGAGCAGCGCGTCGTCCATCTCGAGGCTCTCCTCGACGCGCTCTCGGTCGCCTCTGCCAAGCTTCTTTCCGGTAAGAAAGCCGATCATGCCGCGCCTTCCGGGATGCCCAACGCCGATACGCAGGCGCACGAAGTCGGACCTGTTACCCAAGCTGGCAACCACGCTCGCGAGACCGTTGTGCGTGTGGTGCCGGCCACCGGTCTTGAGCCTCGTCACGCCCACCGGGAAGTCAACTTCGTCGTGGGCAATCAGGATTTGATCAGGCTCAATGCCGTAGAAATGTGACAGTGCGCCCACCGATTCACCGGAAAGGTTCATGTAGGTGGAAGGAACGAGAAACCAGACATCCCGACCAAGGACGTCCCCGCGACCGACGCTTCCCCTGAACCTGGCGCGGGACGCCATGGGGATGGAAAAACGCGCGGCGAGACCCCGCACCCACATTGCGCCGACGTTGTGCGGCGTACCTTCGTATTTGCGGCCCGGGTTGCCTAGCCCTGCGATCAGACGGATACGAGACATGTCGTGGCCCGGTCAGTCAGGCTTCTTGAGGTAACCACCCGGCTGTTTTCGGTCAGTCGACTCCCGGTCAGTCGACTATTGGTCAGTCGACGCGTCGTCCTCATCGGCCTCAGCGGAGTCTTCTCCCTCTCCCGGCTCCTCTTCGCCTTCAAGCAGTTCGTCCTCCAGGGCCTCCTCCTCTTCTTCCAGTCCGCCGCGTGGCGCCTGGACGCTGACTACGGGGGTGTCGTGCTCGTCACTTGAGGCCAGGGCCACGATCGTCACGCCTTCGGGAAGCTCGAGGTCGGAAAGGTGCAGGGCCTGGCCAAGGTCCAGATTCTCGACATCGATGTCGAGGGACGCCGGGAGTGCCGCCGGCAGGCAGGTGATCTCGACTTCAATCAGGTTGTGCGAAATGTTGCCCCCGCTCTGGCGAACACCAATACAGTTGTCCTCATTGAGGAACCGCAGCGGCACACTGATCTGTATCGGCTTGTCGGCCTGCACACGCATGAAGTCGAGATGGAGCACCCTTTCGTTCGCCGGATGGCGCTGAACGTCGCGCAAGACCGCCTGCTCGGACTCACCATCGATCTGCAACTGAATGATCTGGGAGAAAAATGCCTGTTGCTCCATGGCCTTCGCCAGCAACCGGAGTTCCACTTCGACCAGCACGGTGTCCTCTCCTCCACCGTAGACCACGCCCGGTACCCTGTTCGCTTTCCTGCGCAGCCGCCGGACCGCCGCCTTGCCGCGACCGACCCGGGCCTCGGCTTCCAAAACACACTGTTCCGCCATGCTCTCTCACAACCTCCGGGTGCAATTTCGCGACGCCGCCCCCGGCCGGTCAACGTCGACTCTCTCAATGTGGCTGGGGTGGCAGGATTCGAACCTGCGAATGCCGGGATCAAAACCCGGTGCCTTACCGCTTGGCGACACCCCAATCCGACGCGCTTCCGGACGTGTGTCGGCTCGCCGAATGGTTGGCCAAACCCCCACTCGTTGACGGTCGCGCGAACGCGCGTTCGGGAGCGGCGCGTATTGTATGGCGGCCCCCCGGTGTGTCAATGGGCGTCCAGATTTCACAGTTGATATCACCTGAGACAAGGACCGCATCCGATGCGGCAACCCTGCGGCGACTACGTCATCGATCCAGCGGGTTGCTCCCACCCGCGGACAGTTCGGAGCGTCAGCCGGCCACTGATGCGATCGCGTCGGCGCGCGTACCGTGCACCGCGATGATCTTGTCGAAACCGCTGATCCGGAACACCTCGTCAATCTGCTCCGACAGCGAACACAGCGCAAAACCCGCATTGCGCTGCCGCATCGTCTTCGCGACCAGCAGGATCGCCCGAAGCCCGGCACTGCTGATATAGGAAATATTGCCGAGATCCGCGACCACGGCGCCTTGCGCATCCGCAATCGCTTCCATGACGGAGGATTGAAAGTCGCTGGCGTTTTGGCCGTCGATTCGACCTTCCGGCTTCAGAACGAGCACGCCGTTTGCCTGCTCCGGGTTAACGTTCATCGTCTTCGTTCTCCAAAGAATTCATTCTGCCAGAACTTCGCCATCTCCACTGTGCCTCGATGCGGAGCGGGTTAGGAGTATCCAACAGATTATAGCCAGATTGTACATCGCTTTTGTGTCTCTTATGCGGCATGCCGCTACGCATCCTGGCGCAGGGCGTCCAGATCGTCCTGGTCAGGCATCAGCATGAACTCCGGGTAGGCTTCGATTCCAAGCTCCGCAGCATCCTGGCCAAGCGATTCGACTTCGCTTGAGACTCGCGCGCCCATCGTGCTCTTGAGCACCAGCCAGAGGACCGCCGACGCCGCCATCACGAACACCCCCACGGCCGCGATCCCGGCCAGTTGCGCACCGAGATTCCCGCCGCCCGCGATGCAGACCGCAATCGTTCCCCAGATGCCAGCGAAAAGGTGCGCCGGAACTGCGCCGACCACGTCGTCCACCTTGCAGATTTCCATCACCTTGATGCCGCCGACCACCACTACGCCGCCAACCGCGCCGATGACCACCGCCCAGTAGTGCTCGACGATATCAGGGGCCGCTGTGATGGAGACGAGGCCGGCAATGGCGCCATTCAGGACAGCCAGCAGGTCGACCCGCCCGAGAATCGGACGGGAAACGATGATCGCCGCAACGACGCCCGCAGCAGCCGCGAGGTTGGTATTGGCGAATACGACACTCATCGCCACCGCGTCGATAGTGCTTGCCAGCGCGAGCTGCGAGCCGCCGTTGAAACCGAACCATCCCAGCCAGAGGATGAAGACTCCCAGCGTCACCGCCGGGATATTCGATGGAGGCGTCGGCTTCGTGGTCCCGTCCTGGCGGAACTTGCCTAGCCTCGGTCCGACGATGATGGCCCCCGCGAGCGCCGCCCAACCACCGGTGGAGTGCACGATCGTGGATCCGGCAAAGTCCTTGAAGCCCAGTTGATCGAGCCATCCTCCACCCCATGTCCACGCACCGACCACCGGATAGATGATGGCAGTCAGGATTGCGATGAAGATGAAGAAACTCCACAGGTTCACGCGCTCGGCCAGCGTGCCGGATACGATGGACGCCGTCGTCGCCACGAAAACCATCTGGAAGAACCAGTCGGACATCTTGGAATAGCCGGCCTCGACCACCGCCGCACCCGCACTTTCGTCGCCTCCCAGCAGCTTGAGTTCATCAGCCGAGGGACCGTAGAGGAACTGCAGCGACCCGATCCACTGCCCCACGTCCTCGTACATGAGGTTGTACCCGATGAGGTAGTACGCGAGACCCGCGATGGAATACAGGCCGATGTTCTTCATGCAGATCATCGAGGCGTTCTTGGTGCGCACCGAGCCGGCCTCAAGCATGGTGAAGCCCGCGCACATCCACATGACGAGCGCGCCGCAGATGAGAAACGAGAAGGTATTGAGAACGAATTGGGCTTCCGCCGCGACAGACGCGTGAGCAGTCGTTCCCAGCACGACAAGCGCTATGGCGGCCACTGACGCCAAGAGCAATTTCCGGCCCGAAGCCCCGAACGTCTCCCCCGTCCGTCCCATGCTGTCCCCCCCCTTGCGCCACGAAGGCGAAGCACTCTTCGTTTCCCGAGTATGCCAGCGCGCCCAGGCGCGGTCCATTTTGAAATTTTGCAGCAATTCCGGCACCGCATCTCGGAAGCGCCGAGTCAATGTTCTATTATTCGCGCTCCCGCGAGACGGCGGACGCATCCGCGACAAGGAATGGAAGCACTAGCCATCGACGCCCGTGGTATCGGCCACACCTACAAGGGCGGACACACCGCCCTTGAAGATGTGAACCTTGCCCTGGGCACGGGCCTGTTCGGTCTGCTCGGACCGAACGGCGCCGGCAAGAGCACCCTCTTGCGAATCATCGGAACCTTGCTGGTACCGACCAGAGGCAGCATGGCGGTCTGCGGATACGACGTCACTCGCGAACCGCTGAAGGTACGGTCCCTCATCGGCTACCTGCCGCAGGAATTCGGCGCCTGGCGCCTTCACCGGACCGAGGAGGTGGTCGACACTCTCGCCCGCATGTCGGGTCTGGCCAAGCGCCGGGAGCGGCGCCGCCGGGTCGCGGAAGTCCTCGCCATCGTGGGGTTGGAATCCGTCGCGGACCGCAAGGTCAAGAAGCTCTCCGGCGGAATGGTACGCCGGCTCGGAGTGGCGCAGGCCCTCGTGCACGAGCCCCAGGTGCTGATCGTCGACGAGCCCACGGTCGGGCTCGACCCGGAAGAGCGCATGCGCTTCCGTCAACTCGTGACCCGTCTGGGACAGGACCGGACGATCCTGCTTTCCACCCACATCGTGGCCGACCTGGGCGGCGGTTGCCGCGAGATGTCGCTGCTGGACGCTGGCCGCATCGTATTTCACGGGTCGCCGAAGGCACTGCTGGACCAAGCCGCGGGCCGGGTCTTCGAAGTCACGACAGACGCGGCCGGAATGGAGCGCATGGAAGCGGAGTTCGAGATCGTATCGCGCACCCCCGATGGCAATGGCATCGCCTTGCGGGCGGTCACGCGGGACACCGTTCCGGATGGCGCTGCGCCGGTCGCATCGCCGACCCTCGAAGAGGCTTACCTGGCGTTCATGGCCGCGAGGGGGCGTTCCGAGGCAGCACGCCAGGACGAAGAGACCGAAACGGGGTCGGACGGGAACGCCGCGTAGTGCGAGAAACACTCGGGATCGCCGTCGCGGAGATTCGATCCGCGCGGCGCTTGGTCCGCTCCTGGCTGTTTGCCGGCCTGGCCCTGGCAACGGGCCTGGGCCATTTCCTTTTCTTCAGCTTCCTTCACGGGACGGCTTCCGGCGTTTCGGCATCCGCGGGACTGGTATCGCCTCGATTCCTCATGTCGTTCCTGGGCATGTATTACGTCTGGGTGCTCATGGTCGGGCTCATATTCCTTGCCTTCGACATTCGCGCGCGTGACCAGCGCGACCGCATCGCGGAAGTGCTCGATTCCCGCCCCATGTCGAACCTTTCTCTCCTGGCGGGGAGGCTGACAGGACTGGTGCTCGTCGCCTGGATGCCCGTCCTGGTGCTTGCGGTCCTGTTCCAGGCGATAGGGGGCGCGGCGCAGCTCTTCGAGTGGTGGATGGGCGAGATGGTACAGCCCGTCTCGCTGATGGTCTTCGTCTTCCTGGACGCCCTGCCGGTCCTGATCCTGTGGTGCGCCGTCATCACGTTGCTGGCGGTCGCCTTGCGCTACCGGATTCTGGTGGTGGCGGTCGCGGGCGCCCTGTTCGGACTCCAGGTCTATGCAGTCGACAACGGGCCGATCTACCTGGTCGAGGCAATCCTGCCCTTCGGCACCCAGTATCCGTCCGATATCCTGCCGGCGCATCCCGACCTTGCAATGCTCGCCAATCGCGGATCGTTACTGTTGTTGGCCGCAGGTGCACTGCTGCTGGCCGCCGCGCTGTATCCCAGGCCCGATGGCGCGCGGGGGTCCGTACGCATCGGCACAGGCCTCGCCTGCATTGCCGCGGGAGCCGCAGTACTCGGCCTGCTGGTCAAGGACGCGGCCGACGGCCTGGCAATCACCGAACAGTGGGCCGCAGCCCATGAGACGCGGCGCTCCGACCCGCACCCGGGTGTCGAGGAGATCACGGGATCGGTCCGCCTTGCGCCTGGCGAGATGCTGGCCCTCGATGTCGAGTTGCGCCTTGCCGCGCCCGATCATCGCCCACTCGACGAACTGCTGTTCAGCTTCAATCCGGGCATGCGGGTCGAGGCCTTGAAGGTGGGCGGCGAACCGGTGACCTTCACGCACACCGAGGGACTGCTGGCCGCCGCATTGCCGGAACCGCTCGCCGCAGGATCTTCCATCGTCATGTCCCTGCAGGCGCAAGGCGTTCCCGACCCTTCCTTCGGCTATCTCGACAGCGTCGTCGACGCGGCGCGACAACCGACCGGCGAGTCGGGACTACCGGCCCTGGGGGCGGAACCCGCACTGTTCGAACGCGGCTTCGTCGCCCTGATGCCAGAATCAAGCTGGCTTCCCCGCCCGGGGGCGAGTTTCGACAGGGACGATGCTTCCAGGCGCCCGAGAGACTTCTACCATGCCGACCTCGTAGTGGAGACCCCTCCCGGCTGGCTCGTTGCCGGACCCGGCCGGAGACAGCCCGCCGGAGAGGGGCTGTTCCGGTTCCGGCCCGCTGCACCGGTCCCGGACGTCGGTCTCATCGCTTCGCGCTTCCAGCGCCATGCCATACAGGCGGCAGGCGTGGAATTCGAACTGCTCCTGCATCCCCGCCACCTGCGCAACGTGGATTTCTTTGCTGACGCCGCCGACGCGCTGGTCCCGCGTCTCGAGGAACTGTTCGCCGACGCCGAGGAGGCCGGACTCGGTTATCCCTACGGCGCCTTGAGCCTTGTCGAGGTTCCGGCCCGGTTGAGGACGTACGCGGGCGGGTGGCGCATGGATACCGCCCTGGCGATGCCCGGCGTCATGCTGCTGAGGGAACTGGGCTTCCCCACCGCGCGTTTCGGCCACCAGTTCCGAAACCCCGAGACGCTGGCGAGAATGGCGGGCAGGGAAGGCGGCGTTGGCGCCGCCAAGGTTCGTGTGCTCGAGAGATTCTTCGAGAACGACATCAGCGGCGGAAACCCTTTCTTTGGCGTATCGCGCAACTTCCTGGTGTTCCAGACCGGGGCGGCGGGCGCCGGTGCCGTCGCCCTCGACTTCGTCTGCGAGACGCTGGCGGAGCGGCTGCTCACGGACAGGAACGCCTTCTTCTCCGCCCACCTGTTCCGGCACACCAACAGCATGGAACAGGTAATGAGCAGCGCCGTCACGAGCGCGTTCTCGACGGGCCGGTCGGCGTCGGTCACCCAAAACGTGCTGGACCGCGTGACCAACCGGCCGTCGGTCTGGAACCGGGCCCTCGGCAACGCTCTCGTGGACCTCGACACGGAACAAGACCCGGAACAGGCGCTGTACACCCTTACACTCAAGGGACAGGCCACGGCGTTGTCGATATGGGACGCCCTCGGTCGCGAACGAACTGCGGCACTGCTATCCGCACTGCGCCACCGCTACACCGGCGCGAACTTCACGGCGGTTGACTTCCGCGCCCTCGGAAAGGCTGTCGGCTCGGACATCGAGCCGATCATCGGAGACTGGCTTAACGATGCATCGCTCCCCGGTTTTCTCGCATCCCCCGTCGAGATATTCCGACTACCCGACTCCGAATTCGGCCAGCCCCGCTACCAGATCAGCCTTCATGTGCGCAACGATGAACCCGTACCGGGACTGCTACGCATCGAATGGCGGGGAAAGAGCAAGCGGCCCAGGGGAGGAACCAGCGGGCCAATACGGATCGGTCCCTCCACTTCCCGGGAGATAGGGCTTGTGGCAGAACTGCTCCCGGTGGACGTCACCCTGCAGCCCTACCTTTCCCTGAACCGTCAGCCCGTGCGCCTCGAGCTGCCCGAAATCGACCACGAGAACTTCATCGACACCGAACCGTTCGAAGGGTCGCGCCCAAGCGACTGGCAGCCGCCGGCCCACCGGGGCATCGTCGTAGATGACCTGGACCCCGGCTTCTCCGAAGACGGCTCCGCTGCGAAGCGCATACGCGACATGGACATCAGGGACGTCGACGAAGGGCTTCCATCATTCCTTTGGTCCGAACTCGGTTCCGGTTGGTCCCGGCAGGAACTTGACGGAACCTGGGGCAAGTACAGGCGCACCCTGGCACGTTCGACGATCTCGACCGGAGCTTCCGAAGCGGTGACATTCTCGGCCCGTCTGCCGCACACCGGCCGCTGGAGACTGGACTACCATCTGCCTCCCGTGAAGTCACGCGGCCGGTCGGGCGACTCACGGCTAGCCGTAACCATAGGTTCGGGCGGCGTGAACGTGTCGATGGGCGGTTCCTGGACGCAGGGTCAAGGACCCTACGACATGACGCTCGTCGCCGGCACCACCGAAAGGGTGATCGAGTTCGACGGCTCGGCGGCGGTGGCGGGCTGGAATAATCTCGGCGAGTTCGAACTCGAAGCCGGCGAGGTGCGCCTCGTCGTGACCAACCGCCCGGAAGGACAAGGCAACGACGGGTACACTATCGCGGCCGATGCCATCCGCTGGCTGCCCGTAAACGGACAGTGACGTTGTTCATGAACTCTCGAAATCGCGAATACCGAAGTCGCCCGGCGAACGGTGCCTCTCGGATCCCGGCCAGGGTAATACGGGTCGTGGCGCCAGCCCTGGTCATCGCCCTCACCGGCTGCGGTCCCGGCGCGAGCGCGCCGCCGGCCGAGTTCCGCATTCCGGTCGAGGTGAGCACGGTAGAAACCGGCGACGTCGAGGAACTGATCGTTACCACCGGCACGCTCCGGACCCGGGAAATGGTCACCCTCGAGATAGAGGTGCCCGGCTACCTGCACATCGGCCGCGACGAGTCGGGCAACCGGCTTGCCGAGGGTGCGTCGGTCGCGGCGGGACAGGTCATCGCCGAGGTAACCGGGGAGGATGCGCGCCTGCACGCGCGCATCGAATCGACGAGGCGCGCGCTTCAGACAGCCGAGTCGGAGCTCGACCGGCGCCGTGACCTGTTCGCTTCCCGGCTGATCGCGGAGGAAGAACTCAGGAACGCGGAAGTGCAGTACGAAAACGCGCTGTACGAGTACGAACGCAGCAAGCTGAACGCCGCCAAATCGAGGATCACGACACCCATCGGCGGCGTCATCCTGCGGCTGGCCCGCAACGGCGAAGGACTGCCGATCGCCGACGGCCAACTCGTGGCACCCGGATTCACCGTCGCCCGGATTGCCCCGCTCGAGGAACTCATTGCCGACATCGACCTGGTCGGACCCGAACTCGGCCGCGTCCACGAAGGACTCGCCACGCGCATTCGCCACTATGCTTTCGAGGACGTCGACATCGCGGGCGAAGTGATCCGGCTGGCGCCGCTGGTGGACGCCGACACGCACACGTTCCGCGCCGAAGTCGCGGTAGCCAACCACGAACGGCTGCTTCGGCCAGGCATGTTCGTGGAAGTGACCATCGTCGCCGAGCAGCGCCTGGACGTTCCCGTGGTGCCCCGAGAGTCCGTTGTCCGGCGGGGCGGCCGAAACGTGGTCTTCGTCCTTGCCGGTCAGCGCGTGGCGCGTCGCGATGTGAACCTCGGCCTCGGCGACGACGAACGGGTCGAAGTGCTTGCCGGCATCGCACCAGGCGACCGTATCGTGGTTCGCGGCGTCGAGACCCTTACCGACGGCACGCGGATCAGAATAGTAGGCTCGTAGTTGTTCGAGTCGCTCGCCGGACTCGCCGTTCGCCGGCCCGTAGCCGTCAGCGTCGTCGCCCTCGCGGTCGCACTGGTCGGCTGGCTTTCCTGGCAGCGTCTGCCGGTCGATCTCCTTCCGGATGTACAGACACCCACCGTAGTCGTGTCAGTGCGCTCCGGGGACCGCCCGCCGGCGGAAATGGAGCGCCTTTACGGCGAACGCGTGGAACAACTGCTGTTCACTGTCCGCGGTATCCGCGATGTCGAGCAGGTGGCACGATCGGGCAGGCTGGTGGCGACGGTGATTTTCGACTGGGACGCCGACATCGACCTCGGTCTGATCGACGTGCAGAAGGCCGTGGGCCTGATCGAGGGCGATCCGGAGGTCGATGAAGTACTGGTTCGGCGATTCGATCCTCGCCAGGCCCCCATCCTGACCCTGGGGCTTGTCGCACCCTCAGGCAAGCCGGACCTGGCGGAACTCCGGCGCCTGGCACGCCGCCAGGTGGCTCCCGCCCTCGAACGGTTGGCGGGCGTCGCCGAAGTGCGCGTGGTCGGCGGGCGGGAGCGCGAAGTGCGCATCGAAGTTGACCGGTATCGCCTCGACGCTTTCGGCGTCTCCCTGGCGCAGCTCGAAGGACGCCTGGCCGAGGAGAACGTCGACATACCGGCAGGGACCCTCGAAGAAGAGGACCGCGTCTTCCAGCTCCGGGCGCTGTCGCGTTTCCGTCGCGTCGAAGACGTGGGCGACGTCGTGGTGCGATACCTCGCGGACGAGTCCGGCCGTCAACAGGCGGTGCGCGTGTCGGACCTCGGCAACGTGGAACTCATCGACGGGGAGATCGACCACCTGGTCCGCGTCGATGGCGCGGAAGGTGTGGGCCTGTCCGTCTACAAGGAGGCCGGTGCCAACACGGTTGCGGTGTCCACCACCGTTCGCGCCGCCCTTGGCGGCCTGGACCAGGACCTGCCGGGCGTGGACGTCCGCGAGATCACCGACGATGCCAGCGTTGTGGTCGATTCGCTGGATCATCTGAAGAATGCCGCCGGCCTCGGCATCGTTCTCGCCATTGCGGTTCTCGCCGCGTTCCTGCGCTCCGCCGGTGCCGTCCTCATCGTGGCGGCTGCCGTGCCGGTCGCCCTCTTCGCCGCGCTGTTCTTCATGGGCTTTCAGTCTTACAGCCTCAATATCATCACGCTCGGCGGTCTCGCCCTCGGCGCCGGAATGCTGGTGGACAATGCCATCGTCGTGGTGGAGTCCATCTATCGCCGGCTAACCGCGGGAGATGCTCCCGGCGAGGCGGCCGTCCGGGGCACGGCGGAAGTTGCCGGGGCCATCACGGCGAGCACGCTGACCACCTGTGTTGTTTTCCTGCCCGTGCTGTTCGTCCAGGGGCTCGCTGCCCGCCTGATCGACGGCATCGCATTCACGGTAACGATCTCCCTCGTTGCGTCCCTCGGCGTGGCGCTAATGCTGATACCTGCGTTGGGCCGCTGGTTTCTCAGGAGCCCTGCCGTCCACACACGACCGGGTCGGGCACGAAGCGCGCTCGAATCCCTGGTCGCCAGACTGCTCCAGCGCCCGTTCACGGTCGTGCTGGTCGCCGCCGTTGCGGCTGTCGCCGCGGCGGCGGTATTGCTCCGGCTCGGCACCGAGCTGTTGCCCCCCAGCGATCCGCACCAGTTCTCTGTCCGGCTCGTGGGACCGTCGGAGCAGCGGGTCGAATCGACCGCCCGCGCCGTGGCGGGCGTCGAAGACCTGCTGGCCCAGGCCGGAGGCGATGCGCTGGCGGCTACGCTGTCGGAAGTCGGACGGCTGCCCGAAGACGACCGCCTGATCCGTAGCGAACTGACCGAAGAGAACACCGCCCGGGTGCTGGCGCGGATGGAGATCGATGGTCCCACCGGACGCGAGGTGGCGAACTGGCTTGAGCCCGAACTCGCCGATCTCCCGATGACGGAAGTCAACTGGGAGATCGGGCGCTCGGCACTGACCGACGCGCTCGGCACGGCCGGCCCGCCCATCACGGTGGAAGTCTCCGGAAACGCGCTGGAAGACCTGCGCCGCAGCGCCGAGAGCATCAAGCAGCGGCTCGAAACGCTGCCCGAACTGTGGGACGTCCGATCCTCCTTTGAAGGCGGACCGCCGGAGCTTCGCGTCACGCTGGACCGCGCCATGGCCGATTCCCTCGGTGTCAATCTCCAGACCATCTCGAGGGTCATGGAGGCAAGCCTTGATGGACGCGTCGCCACGATTCTTTCCACCGGCGACGAGGAGCGCCGGGTAAGCATTCGCCTGCCAACGCCGCGTCGCGAGGACTTGAGCGATGTTCTGTTTCGCGCTCCGGACGGCCGCCTGGCAGCCGTGGGACAGGTCGCAACCTTTGCCGAAGTCGAGGGGGCGAGAGAGGTGTTTCGGCGTGATCAACGGCGTACCGGCCAGGTTACCGCGCAGATCGCCGAAGGGATCTCCAAGCCTTCCGCCGTCGCCGCCGTCGAAACCGCCCTGGACGACTTGGCCCTGCCCCCCGGCACCCGGAGCGCCCTGCGGGGAGAAGAAGAGCAGCGCGCGCGCACCTTCGCGGAACTTCGACTGGCGGGCGTGCTGGCGCTCGTACTGGTATTCATGGTGCTCGCGGGAACATTCGAATCGCTTGCGCACCCGGTGACCGTGCTCAGCTCCATCCCGTTGGCGCTGATAGGCGTGGCCGGCGCGCTAGCCTGGACCGGGCAGCCGATAGGGGTCATGGCGATGCTCGGACTCATCGTCCTCGCCGGTATCGCGGTGAACGACGCGGTGCTCCTCATCGCCACGGCCCGGCGCCAGATGGACGCCGGGAAGGACCGCGTTGCCGCCCTCGCGGCGGCCGCCGGCATCCGCCTGCGCCCCATCGCCATGACCACCCTTACCACTGCGCTCGCACTTGTTCCGCTGGTGCTGGCTGGCGGCGAAGGTGCCTCCCTGCGGGCACCCATGGCACTGACCATCATCGGCGGCATCCTGGCATCGACCATCGGGTCTCTCCTGGTGTTGCCGTGCGTATACCTGCTCATTGACCGGATGCGCCTGACGAGGCCCGCTTCGTGAATCCGCTGGACCTGCCGGTTCGCCGCCCCGTCGCGGTGTCCATGGTGTTCCTGGGCCTGGTACTGCTCGGCCTGGTGGCCTGGCAGCGCATTCCCATCGAGCTGTTCCCCAACGTCGAGGGCGACAGGCTGTGGGTCAACTTCTCGCGGCCCGGCAGCGAGCCCGAAACCGTCGAGCGGGAGATCCTGTTGCCCCTGGAGGGACGGGTGGCGGCGCTGCCGATGGTACTGGAGACGAGCGGTTCAATCCGCGGCGCCGGGGGAAACTTCCAGGTGCTTTTTGAACGCGGCGTCGATATTCGGGTCAGGGAACTGGAACTGCGCCGCATCGCGGCCGCAATCGAGCGTGAACAGCCGGAGGGAACATGGCTCTCCGTCAGTGGCTCCGACACCTCGACCTGGGGCACGTTCGTCATGATGATCAACGTGCTCGGCGGCGATGTCGACCGCCATGCGCTTTTCGATGTCGCAGAAGAGCTGATCGCGCCGCGATTCGCCGCCGTGCCGGGCGTAACCGAAGCCATCACGAGGGGAGGCGCGCCGCGCCAGGTAACGCTCACCGTCGATCCGGCAAGGACGGTAGCGCTTGGGGCCAGCATAGAGGACGTTATGGCCGCCGTGCGGCGCAACGTCGGAAACTTGCGCTACCTCGGCAAGCTCGAGACTTCGAACGGCAATACCAACGTCGTTCTCGACGGGCGCCCGCCCGGCGTCCAGGGCCTCGCCGAATCAAGGATCGTTCCAGGCCGCCCCGCGCAGCTGCACCACGCGGGCGAGGTCGAGCTCGGGATCGGCGTGGAGCGCTCGCTGTTCCGCGTCAACGGCAAACCGTCCGTCGGCATTGCCATATACCAGGAACAGGGGGCAAACCTGGTCCGCCTCGGCCGGGACCTTCGCGCCCGCACCTCGGAACTGAACGAAGAAGTGCGCGAGATGGGACTTGAACTGGTGATCGGGACCGACGCTGCGCAAGAGGTGGAGGATCAGATCGGACGCCTTGCCCGCCTCGGTCTGTCCGGATTCGCCATCGCGCTGGTGGTTCTCTACCTGTTCCTGCGGCAATGGCAGGCCGTGACGGTGGTCGCCGTCGCGGTGCCGGTCAGCCTGTTGTCGGCGCTCGCCGCGCTGTACCTGTTCGGCGACACGGTGAACATGCTGACGCTGTTCGGCCTGGCGCTCGCCGTGGGGCTGCTCGTAGACAACAGCGTGGTCGTGTTCGAATCGGTGCAGCGCTCCCTCGACCATGGTGCACAAGCAGATACGGCCGTGCGCCGGGGGTTGCGGCGCACGGTACGTGCCATCGCCGCAGCGAGTCTGACCACTGCCATCGTTTTCCTGCCGCTGGTTCTCGTCGATGTCGAGGCGGGCATGACCAGCGTGCAGAAGCAGCTCGAGATAGCGGTGCGGGCTTTCCTCGTGCCACTGGCCGCATCGCTGCTGGTGGCGGTCGCCCTGGTGCCAATGCTCGCGCACCGGCTTGCGGCACCCGCCGCCGCGCGCCGCCTCGCACGGCGCCGGGAAACTCGCGCGGCGCGAGGGGGAATGGTCCCGCCGGACCCGGTCCGCATCCTGTTCAGCGGCATGGTTGCCAGCGCCCTGCGGCGACCTCCCGCCTGGCTCACCGGGACCGTCTTCGCCCTGGTGCTCACGATCATGGTCGCCATACCCCTGATCGCCTTCGGTTCCGGCGCCGAACCCACTCGCGCCGACAGCGTCCAGATCATCGCCCGCTTCGATCAGGGAGCCTCCCTGCGGAAGTCGAGTGACGCGCTCGCGAGGCTGGAGTCGGCCCTCGGTGATCTCGACGGTGTCGACACCATCGAAACGGTGGTGCAGGAGGGCGGCGGTTCGATCACGGTGGAACTGGTGGACGAGGCGCAACGGCCCGCCGACCTTGATGTGGCCGAGGTGCGCAAGGTTGCCCGGGAGGCGGCGGAAAAGGTCTCCGGACTGGACCTGCTGAGGCCCGGCGAAGAGGACATGCGCGGCGGCGGCGGAGCGGACAAGGCCGGATTCGGCAGTTCAGCCAATGAGGTCGTGCTGTCAGGACCCGAACACGGCAAGATTGCCCGCCTGGCGAGAGACGTCATGGATCGGCTGGAGGCGAATCCCTATGTCGAAACGTCCTGGTTCGCCGAACGGCCGGGACTTGAAGAGATCTGGATACAGCCTCGCAGGGAGGCCTTCGAGGCCTACGGCATCACGATCGGTGACGTGCTGCCGAATCTTGGACTCATCGGCAGGGAAGGACGCCGGAACGTCACCGGATTCTCGCTGCCGAGCGGCAGGGAACTGCCCGTCGTGATGGAGCGCGCCGATGCGCGCTCGGACCGGGCAGGCCGCGAGTTTCGAAGCCTGCGGCTGGAGACGGCGGCCGGTGCGGTTCCCGTCATGGCGCTCGCCGACATCAGGCAAATGCCAGCCCCGCCGATCATCGAGTACAGGAACGGCCGCCGCGAAACGCGTGTCTATTTTCGCCTGGCCGATAACGTTCCCGAGAGCGGGTCTGGACGGGAGGCGATCGAAGAGCAGGTGGCCGAAAACGTGCGGGCCGTCTCGCGACCGCGGGGCTACACGGTTGAAGTGCCGTCGGACGATGCACAGGCCAGTTGGCTGCAGCGTGTCCTGGTCCCGGTCGTGCTGCTCCTGTTCCTCGTGCTCGCCCTCACTTTCGAATCACTTACGTTGCCCGTACTCGTATTGCTGGCGGTACCGCTGACGGTCATCGGCGCGAGCTGGGCGTTGGTGGTCACCGGCATGTCACTCGACCCGATGGCTGCCCTCGGCGCCATTGCATTGTTCGGCCTGACGGTGAACCCCGCCATCCTGCTGGTGGACAGGATGCAGCAGAAGGTGATCGGCGCCGGCTGGACTGCCGGTGCCGCTGCGTTCGCTTCCGTGCGGGAGCGGACGCGACCGGTGCTCATGACCACGGCCACCACCATTGCGGCCCTCTGGCCGCTCGCGATATCGACAGGCAGGGAAAACGAGATCTGGCCGCCGTTCGCAACCATCGTCATCGGCGGTCTCGTAACGTCTGCGCTCCTTACCCTGCTGATCATCCCCGTGGGCTTCATCCTGCTGCACCGCCTCGATCGGCTGTTTGGCCGCGTCGGTCCATGGCTGGTCGTCGGGTGGCTCGCGGTGACTGCCGGGATCGTTCTGTGGCTCACGCAGTCCGGCCTCGTCACCTCGCTGTTCTGGCAGGTGGTGGTGTCGATCCTGGTGGGCGGTTCGGTGCTCGCGCTGACGGTCCTCCTGTTCCGCAGGGACCAGACCGATGAACCCGACACCGAGGCCGGTCCCCCGGTACTGGAAGCGCGCAACCTGAGGAAGGTGTACGCCCTTCCGGGACCGCTGCGGCGGGCGCTCGCAACGCCGCGGGTGTTCGCCGCAAGGGCCCTGGCCGAGGCTCCCTTCGACCCGAGGGCCCTGAGCCAGGCGAAAACCCTCAGCCAGAAGGAAGCGCGGGAGAGGCTGTTGCCGGCCCTCCTGATTGCCGCTGCTCCCACGGCGCTTGCCGTCTATGCCGAGAGCAACGGCTGGCGCCTGGTCTTCTGCTTGCTGGCGGCGGCATGTTTCGTTGGTCTACTTCGCCAGGTTCGGCGCAGCCGCGGACGTCTGAACGCCGTCGGCGCGGTCGAGCCGGGCGGAGCGGAGAACGTCGTCGCCGCAGGGGTGCCGTGGCTGGTGCTCGGCACTTTCGCGTGCGCCACGCTGCTGCCGCAGTTCGGCGGAAGCGTCAGTGCCGCGAACGTCTTCTGGCCGGCGGTGGGCGTGTTGATGCTCGGAGCCTGGCAACTTGTCCGCCGCAGCGCCGCCGCCCAGGCAAGGGGAGAACTGGCCGAACGCGCGGGTGGCAGGTTCCTGCGATATCCGCGCACGCTCATGCGCCGCTGGGCGCGCCGCATAGGGGGACTCGACCTCCCGGCGGAGCCGGTCGAAGCCCTGGTCGGCACAGATTTCAGGATCGAGCGTGGAATGGTCGGCGTTCTCGGACCCAATGGTGCCGGGAAGACCACCCTCCTGCGGCTTCTGACCGGAATCCTCGACCCCACCCGCGGCATCATCATTCTCGGCGGCGTGCCTCTCCCCCGGGTCCAGCGCGTACTCGCGCGATGGATCGGTTACCTGCCCCAGGACGCCGGGCTCCCCCGCGGGCTGTCAGCAAGGGAGTACCTGCGGTACTACGCGGCGTTGTACGACCTGCCGCCTTCGATGCGCCATGAGCGAGTCGAGTACCTGCTAGGCGAAGTGGGCCTCGCGGACCGCGCCGACGACCGCATCGGTTCCCTGTCGGGAGGCATGCGGCAGCGCGTCTCCGTGGCGCGCACGCTACTGCGGCTGCCGCCGATAATCGTCGTCGACGAGCCGACGGTCGGTCTCGATCCGAGAGAGCGCATCCGATTCCGCAACCTGCTGGCCAACCTGGCGCGCGAACGGATCGTGCTCTTCTCGACACACGTGGTGGAAGATGTCGCAGTCGCGTGCGAGCGCGTGCTGGTGCTTGCCAGGGGCCGGCTGCTGTTCGACGGCGCCCCCGGTGCGCTGGCCGCCGCCGCCCGCGGCAAGGTGTGGGAAACCCACGCGTCGGCACTGGAGACCGCAGAACTGCCGCCGGGCACGATCCTGGCGGAAGAGACGCCGCTGGGAGACGGCCGGATCGTCCGGAGGGTGCTCGCGGAGAGGGCACCGGATCCGAACGCGAGGACGCTGGAATCGAGGCTGGAGGACGGTTACCTCTGGTTGTTGCGCGGCACCGGAGACGCCGCATGAAAGGTGCCGTTCTCGGTCAGTTGGAAGCGTTCCGCCTCGCGTGCCTGGCGATTGCCGGCCACCGGTACTGGCTGTTGCCGATCGTGCCGCTCGCGTGGCTTCCCGCCTGCGCGTGGATCGGCATCCAGGACCCGTTCATGCCGGCGTCGGCCCAGGGCACGCTGATCGGCCTGCCGCTGACGTTCCTCGCCATATTCCTTGGGCTGCGCGTCATCGCCGGCGAGATCGATGGCCGGAGCCTGGAGATTGCCTACACGGTTCCCGGTGGCTGTGAACGCGTCTGGTGGACAAAGCTCGGTGCCGCCGTGCTGCTGCTCGTCGCGACGGAAGTGCCCCTGGCGGTCGCCACGTGGGTCTTCTTCACGCCTTTCCCGCTCGATGCGCTTTACGGCGCGCTGCAGGCCGCGCTCTTCTACCTGGTGTTGGCCATGGGCATGGCAACGCTGTTTCGCAGCGAAACCGCGGGCGCCCTGCCCACTGTCCTGGTGCTGGCACTGAACGGTGTGGTTACCCGCTTCGGCCATGACCAGGTGCGCGTGTCTCCTTTCTGGAATCCGCACGCCATCCAGTTGGTCGGCGACGGTGGCGGCGGGGCCGATCCCGCCGATATCCTGGCCTGGACCGTCCAGAACCGAATCGGTTTCGCCCTGCTCGTGGCAGCGATTCTCGCCCTCGCCTTCATGCGCGCCGGTCGCAGGGAACGCATGCTCGACAACTGACGCCGTTCATCGGACTCGCCAGACCTCGCGGGGTGTGGTGCTCCTACCCGAACAGGGCTCTCGCCGGTTGTAGCCAGGGACGCGGCCGTACATCACCGACCGAGACCTCGACGCAGCCGTTGAACGCCGCGTAGTCGAGGACCGCATCCCGCAATGCAGGCAGGAACTCGACCGGGGACCTGTCCGACAAGCCGTCCTCGAGGAACAGCGCCTTGATTTCGAAGCGCCCGCTCGAACGATGCGCCTTGCAGTCCATGCGGCCCACAAATCGGTCCCGGTAGAGCACGGGCAGCGCAAAGTAGCCATAGCGCCGTTTTGCCGCAGGGACATAGCACTCGATGGTGTAGTCGAAGCCGAACACTTCGGCGGCGCGCTGGCGCTGAATGACCACGTTGTCGAAGGGAGACAGGATACGCACCAGGGTCGCGAGCCGCCTCGGCGGCCGATCGAATGCACCCGGGCGCGCGTAGACGGGTTCGCCGGCGGCGGTTTCGCCCGTGCCGAGTGCCCCCGCGCGGACCTGTTCCGAAACGCGCTCCCGCACCATCGCGCGCACGGCGGGGTCTCGGCGCGGGTAGGTGATCGTCCTCAGTGTCGCGAACCCGTGGGCGCGCATCGCGACATCGATGAGATGGTCGGCGTGCTCCTCGACGCTCGGCTCCCGCGTGTCGACGCCGGGCGGGAGGAATCGTTCCGCAAGCTCGTAGCGTTTCTGAAATCCCCGCCGTTCGATGCTGACCAGTTCACCCTCCATGAACAACTGCTCGAGGGCCCGCTTGGCGGGTTTCCGATCCCACCACCCGGCGCGGTTCGGGCGCGGATCCTCGAAGTCCCTGGCGAACAGCGGTCCCTCGTCGCGAATCCGGTCCAGCACCGAATCGCGCAGCCGCTGGTCCCGGTTGTAATGCCACCACCCCCACTCGCCGTTTGCGACGCCGCGCATCATGGGCAGGGCGAAGCGGTAATCCCGCATCGGCAGGTAGCACGCCGCATGGGACCAGTACTCGAAGGCCCGGCGCGCCTCGACGAGCCGATTAAGCAGCGATTCGTCGTACCTGCCGACCCGGTTGTAGAGAATGTGGTGGTGCGCCGGGGCGACCACTGAAATGGTGTCGATCTGCACGTGGCCGATCTGGCAGAGCGCCTTCTCGACGCCGGCAAGTCCGGAACCGATCCTGCGCCTGCCGGCAAGCCCCTGGTGCTCGAGCGCCAGGCTGCGCAAACGCCGTGGCGTGACAATGCTCACGTGGTGTCGAAGGTCCAGTCCCTGCAAACGATGGTGACGCGGTAGTCGGCGCGTGACGCGATGAGCTTCCTCGGCTTGCGCCTGCCGTCCCACTCGTCCCAGGCGGTGATCTCGATTCGCCAGCCGAGTTGACTGAACGCGTCCTCGCCGAGGCCGCCAGCGGGCCACTCCGGCGCCGGGTGACCGTTGATCCAGCTCGCAAGCGCCTGCACCGGCAGATCCAGGTAGAGTTCACGGCGAATCCAGTCCCGCGCCTCGGCGTCAACGACGCGTTCGCCTCGCGCGGTGCGCACCGACAGCGTGTCGCCCTCCAGCACGACCTGCGTCCGACCCTGACCGAGCGGTCCCCAGAACTGCACATCGAAGCCCGATGCGTACTGTCGCCAGAGAAAGTCCCCGCTCGCGCCCGCCGTGCCGGCTACCGCACCGATGCGTCCGGAAACACTGAAATCGGGCTCGCGATCCGTTGGCACGAGCGTCGCGCAGGCGCCGATCGCGAACGGTACAAAGAGAAAAAATACGTTGACCGGTAATGGCTTAGCGCCTCTCCCCGGCCGCTTTCGTGAGGCCGGACAACGACACTCATCTGGTACCATTACGGTTTTCCATCGCGTTGGCGCAAATGGCCCTTCTGGCTTACGGCGTTAGTTTCCGAACCGCGCCCATCGACATGCGGGAGCGCATGGCATTCGCACAGCAGGAATTGCCCCGCGCACTCTCCCGCCTTGGCGAAGTTCCATCGCTGTCGGAAGCCGCGATCCTGTCGACCTGCAATCGTACAGAAATTTACTGTGCACTAGACGCGCCGGATCACGATCCGGTCGCGAGCTGGCTCGCACGGGATCGAAACGTTCCGGCTGGCGAACTGGCGCACGCCGCCTACGCGTTGTGGAACGCCGATGCCGCCGCGCACGCCATGCGGGTCGCTGCCGGACTCGAATCCCAGGTGCTCGGCGAGCCGCAGATACTCGGCCAGATCAAGTCGGCATTCGACGCGGCACGGCAATCCGACGCCATTGGCCCGGAACTCGATTTGCTCTCCCGGTACGCCCTGAACATCGCGAAACGGGTCCGCACCGAGACGGATATCGGAAAGAACCCGATCTCCATCGCCTACGCCGCCGTGACCATGGCGCAACATATCTTTGCGGACCTGTCGGAGGTCGACGCCCTGCTCGTCGGTGCGGGAGAGATGATCGACCTGGTGGCACGTCACCTTGGCCAGGCGGGGATACACCACATCGGCATCGCCAATCGCACCTTCGAGGCCGCCGACGCCCTGGCCCGCGCGAACGGCACCGGCAGCGCGATCGAATTGAACGAACTCGAGGCCAACCTCCCGCAATACGATATCGTCATCAGTTCCACCGGCAGCGCGAACCACGTCGTGACGAGACAAATGGTCGAACACGCGATCCGGGAGCGGCGCCACAAACCCATGTTCCTGGTGGACATCGCCGTGCCCAGGGACATAGAACCTTCCGTCGGCGATCTCGACGACGTGTTCCTGTACTCGATCGACGACCTCACTGAAGTGATCGAAGACAACGTGGCCATGCGGGGCGAGGCGGCGCTGCAAGCGGAAGGGATGATTGCGGAAGGCGTCGAGCGCTATACGCGGCAACGGCGCGTCCGGGACAACCAGGCACTGCTTCGCCAGTTTCGCAAACGGGCCGACGATGCCCGCGACGAGGAACTCGCCCGTGCACTGCAGCGCCTCGGTACCGACCACGTTCCGGAAGAGGTGATCGAGCGACTGGCACGCGACCTGACCAACAAGCTCCTGCACGGACCCATCGCCGCGCTGCGGGACGCCAGCGCCGACGGCCGGACCGACATCCTGGATTACCTGCGCTCACGCTACGGGCTGGACTGAAATGCTGTCCCCGACCCTGGCCGCCAAGCTGGACCGCTTGATCGACCGGCACGAGGAAATCTCGTCGCTGCTCTCGGACCCCGAAGTTGTCGGCGACCGCAACCGCTACACGGCGTTGATGAAGGAGTTCGCGGAACTCGAACCGGTGCTGGCCGCCTACAGCGCGTTGAGGAAAGCGACTTCGGAGCTCGAGGAGTCCGAAGCGCTGCTCGACGACGACGACCCGGAGTTGCGGGAACTCGCCGAGGAGGAAGCCCACGTACACCAAGCCGAGGCGGAGCGGGCCATGGGCGAGCTGAAGCGGCTGCTATTGCCAAAGGACCCGGACGACGCCCTCGACGTGTTCCTGGAAATCCGGGCCGGCACCGGCGGCGACGAAGCCGCGCTTTTCGCGGGCGACCTGTTCCGCATGTACGGACGCTACGCCGAGGACCGCGGCTGGCAACTGCAGAAACTCTCCGAACGCCCGGGCGAACACGGCGGCTACAAGGAGGTCGTCTCACGCATCGCAGGCAAGGACGTATTCGAACGCCTGAAGTTCGAGTCCGGCGCGCACCGGGTACAGCGCGTGCCGGAAACCGAATCCCAGGGACGCATCCATACATCGGCGTGCACCGTCGCAGTTCTCCCCGAACAGAAGGAGATCGATGCCGTGCAGATCGATGCCAAGGACGTGCGCGTGGACACGTACCGCGCGTCCGGCGCCGGTGGCCAGCATGTCAACAAGACGGACTCGGCGGTGCGCCTGACGCACCTGCCGTCAGGCATCGTGGTGGAATGCCAGGACGAGCGGTCGCAGCACCAGAACCGCATGCGGGCGATGTCGCTGCTCAACGCCAAGCTGCTGGACCAGGCGCGCGCCGAACAGCGCGACGAACGCGACCGAACGCGCCGCAACCTCGTCGGCTCGGGCGACCGTTCGGAGCGCATCCGGACCTACAACTTCTCCGAACGCAGGGTGACGGACCACCGCATCGGGATGGTGCTCTACAAGCTTGACGAGGTGTTGAACGGCAGTCTTGACACGTTCATCAGCCGCCTGACTGAAGAACACCAGGCGGACCTGCTCGCCGGCATGGGTGACGGCGAGTGAGCACCCTGGGCGCCTGCTTCGCATCGGCCCGTGCCGCACTGCCTCGGGCCGAGGCGGAGTTGTTGACGGCGCATGCGTTGCAGCAGCAATCGAGTGCCCTGTACGCATTCCCCGAACGCCGCGTTTCCGTGGCGTTGGCGCGTCGGCACGCGAGCTGTCTCGAACGGCGCCGGAACGGCGAGCCCGTGGCCTACATCATCGGCGAGCGGGGATTCTGGAACCTCAGGTTGGCCGTGGACCGGTGCGCGCTGATTCCGCGGCCGGAAACCGAATGCCTGGTCGAGGCGGCGCTTGCACGCACATCTCCGCACCCACGCGTGCTGGATCTGGGAACCGGTTCCGGCGCCGTGGCGCTGGCAGTGGCGGCCAATTGCCCGACAGCCAATGTCGAAGGCGTCGACTGCGACCCCGACTGCGTCGCCCTCGCACGCCGCAACGCCGACAGTCTCGGTATCCGCGCCACGTTCTACGAGTCCGACTGGTTCTCGGCAGTCGAAGGGCCCTACGATGCGATCCTCGCCAACCCGCCCTACGTAGCAGAGGGCGACCCCCACCTCCATCGGGGCGACCTGCGCTTCGAACCACGCCGAGCGCTGACAGGCGGACCTGACGGCCTGTCGCACTTGCGCCGGATCGTGCGCCAGGCGCCGAACCACATCGCGCAGGGCGGAACGCTCCTGGTGGAACACGGCTACGACCAGGCGGATCAGGTGCGGGCAATGTTCCGGGACGCGAAGTTCCTGGAGGTCGAAACGCTCCGCGACCTGGCCTCCCTCCCGCGCGTCACGCTGGGACAACGCGCGTGAACGACGACCAACTACTGCGCTACAGCCGCCAGATCATGCTGCCGGAGTTCGATGTCGGCGGGCAGGAGCGGCTGCTGTCAGCCCGCGTGCTGATCGCCGGGGTCGGCGGACTCGGCTCCCCTGCCGCCATGTACCTCGCCGCCGCCGGTGTCGGCCACCTGACCCTCGCCGACGACGACGCCGTCGACCTGTCGAACCTGCAGCGCCAGATCGCGCACGGCGAAGCGACTGTCGGCGAATCCAAGGCCACCTCCGCCGCCTCCGCGATCGCAAGGATCAATTCCACCGTAGGCGTCGTCCCGCTGTGCAGCCGGCTCGAAGGCGAGGCCCTGTCGGCGGCGGTTAGGGACGCGGATCTCGTACTCGATGCGACCGACAACATGGCAAGCCGTATCGCGATCAATCGTATCTGCGTCGAAACGCGGACACCGCTCGTCTCCGGCGCGGCGATTCGCATGGAGGGACAGGTGGCGGTGTTCGACAAGCGGGACGCGGACTCGCCCTGCTACCAGTGCCTCTATCCCGAGGGAGAAGGCGAAGAACTGAACTGCGCCGAGAACGGCGTCATCGCCCCCCTGGTCGGCATCGTCGGCACGGTGCAGGCCATGGAAGCCGTGAAGCTGATCGCCGGCGTCGGCGACACGCTCGTCGGCCACGTGCTCTATCTCGACGCCAAGCGCATGGAATGGCGCAAATTCACGTTACCGAAGAACCCGAACTGCACCGTTTGCGGTGAGCGGCCGGGAACGGAGAACTAACCGACGAACAGATCGAGGAAAGCGGAGTTCCATTACCCTGATATCTGAGTGCCTATCCATCACATTTCACGGTCAACACACCTGCTCCACGAACTGAAACCATGGTAGATGTCGGCGGTCGGGCGCGACCGGACTACACCAGGTCCCTCACGCGTTCGGCCACGGCTTCGACGCCTTCGGCGAAGGACATGAAGTCGACGATGCGGCCGTAGGGATCGACGACGTAGACCGTCGACGAGTGCGACACCTGGTAATCCTTCGCGATGCCGGGCGGGGCATCCTGAAGGTAGGTCTTGAATGACCTGGCCGTCTGCTCGAGGGCGGTCCGCGACCCCGTCAGGCCGACGAAACGCGCGTCGAAGCGCGCGACGTACGCTTTGACCGCAGCGGGGTCATCCCGCTCCGGATCGACGGAGATGAAGACCGGCGTGACGCGGCGCGAGTGCCCGGTGCCATCGAGTTCCGCCATTACGCGGGTCAGGTTGCTCATATACGTCGGACAAATGCCGTGACAATTGGTGAACCCGAAGAACACCAGCAGGTAGCGGCCTGAAAGGTCCTTTTGCGTAACCGACTCGCCACGCTGATCGGTGAGCGAGAATGTCACCCGGTGGTCCCTCGGTTCGAAATACCTGACGGCCAACGCGAACGATCCCGCCACAACGGCGAGAACGACGGCGAAGAAACCGATGCTCTTCATTCGCGGCGACATGTTCATGTTGCTTCACCCTGCCCGCGCGGCGCTGGCGCCGACCACGCGCCAAAGAAAACCGGATACAGCCAGGTGATGGACAGCGCGATCCCCACCACCAGCAGACCCCGGCCCAAAAGTACCTGATCGTCGATCAGGTAACTATTGCACAAACGGTCCGGAGAAATGAGATAGAGCCAACCGAGGCGAAAGCACATCGCCAGAAACTCGATCTTGACGAGGCCCCTGGCAATGGGATGCAGACGGTCCCAGCTCCATGCCAGCGGCATGCCCGCCAGGGCCACCAGCGAGAGGTACTTGGCCGCAGCAACCTCTGGCGCCTGCAGCGACGCATCGAGCCAGCGCGGGATCATCCAGAACGCGAGCGCGAAAGTGACCAGCAGGATGCCCGGGATGCCGCCCCCGTTGAACGGCTCCAGGGCCTTGCGAAGCCGCGGCTCGATACATCTCCCCAGGCCGAACCCGACCGTCACCAGCAGCGGAACCTCGACCAGCACGTGACTCACAAGGCGCGATTCCAGCCAAGTTCCGAACGGCGTAAGTGCGATCCCGGCCCACACGGCCACGGCGAGCAGTATCCCGGCACGCCCGAGAGCGGCGGCCGGCGCTATCCGGTCTTCAACCGCCATTCGATGGCCTGCAACAGTCCGCGCCGATCGTCGAAGTCGTAAATTCCGACCACGCGGCCCCGGTCCACGAGATAGATCGCCGTGTTGTGCACGAATCCGACGTCAGGGTCCGGGATGACGATGACGCCCAAATCGCGCAATACGGCGTCGAGATCGTCCGCGTCTTCGAACCGCGCCGCACTCCAGAGACTCGGGGCCGCTCCGAAGCGCTCAAGGTATCCGGCGAGTTCGGCTGGCCCGTCGTGCGCGTGATCGAACGTCAGGCTGAGCAGTTCGACGCGATCTTCCCAGCCGCGGGCAACGAGTTCGCCCTGCAGGTCCCGAAAGGTCGAGCCCAGGTCCACGCACACCGTTGGACAACGTGTGTAGATGAAATCGACGATGGCGATGGGGCGCTCCAGAGACGCGAGCCCCATGGACCGTTCCCCGACATCGCGCAGCGCCGCATCCGGCAGGTCCCGCGGCCGCTCCGCGATGTCGAGCCGCCGCGCGCTCTCCGCCGTCCAGGCGCCGCCACCGTCCGTCCCCGCCCAGAGGGTGCAAAACCCTCCGAGCAGGACGGCGACGGTAGCCGCCGCCGACAGCCACCGGTTCATGCCATCCGGGCGGTCTTCAGGCTGGTCAGGAACCGCACGGCAAACACGGCCGCCGCAAGCACCACGAGGACCGCGAAGATCGACGAGGTCGCGCTGTACTCCACCCACTCGGGCAGGTGCTCGGCGAAGCGCCGGGGAATGGATACGTAGCCGCTAAGGAGGAACATGAACGAGAACGCCATGCCCGCCAACGCGTATACCCAGAACGCCACCTTGTCGATCGCCTTCGTCGCGCCGTTCTGGCCCGCGACGTGGTACATGAAGCCGAACAGCATGGCCACCAGGCCCACGATAAGGTACGTGTGCACGTGGCCCGGCACCCACATCGTGTTGTGCATGACGTTGTTGACCGCGATCGTCGCATCGATGATCGCCGGAACGATCCCCACGCCCCAACCGAAGATGGACAGGAACAGCAGTCCGGAAACGATGTCCCACCGCATTCCCGACCGGTAGACGTTCGTCAGCGCGTTGTAGGCAGTGACGATCAGGATCGGAATTCCGCTCATGTAGGAGATCACCTGGCCGAGAATCAACGCCCAGGTCGGCATGACGAAGTCCATCAACAGGTGGTGCGGATAGACCGACATCACCATGATCGTCGATGCGGTCCACGCGGCCAGGAACACCCGGCTCGAGGGCCACGCCCGCTTCGTGTACGTCGGCAGGATCTCGTACACCGCGATCACCGCCTGGTAGATCGTCGCATTGATGAATACGTGCCCGAAGAAGTAGGTCAGGTTCTTGGTCAAGAGCGCGTCGACGGCGAACGTCGGCACGAACAGGTTGACCAGGATCAGAACCAGGACCACGGCACCCGCCGTGATGCCCGCGGTGTTGATGATCAGCACCATGGTCGACGCAACCACCGTGGGCGGGGGCGGCTCACCCTCGCCGCGGCCGAAGAGGTGCGGCCAGCCAAGGCCTTTCGCCAGCGACCCGTATTTCCCGATGATCGCCCGCGCAACGTCGAGATAGAGCAGCAGGAACCCCACGCCGATGGACATCAGGCCCAGCAGATAACACGCCGCGCCGACATTGCCCCAGGCGCCCATTCCATGGGACGGCAGCGGGAACAGGAAAGTCCATGCGCCGCCGAACCCGCCGAGGAAAATGCCTCCGAGGATCAGCACCACGCCAAGCAGGAACAGCGCGAGGTTGGTCCACAGGATGCCGACGGTCAGGTCGACGTAACGCCGCAGGAAGTACCACATGACGGCGCTCCCGGCGAGGCCGGAAATGCCGACCATTCCGGCCCCGTGGGCCGTCATGACCTGGTAGAAGATGTCTGGCGGCATCCAGAGCCAGTCGGCCTGGCCGACCCGCATGAGCAGGCCAAGCGCCATCATGAGGACGAATACCAGGGCGGAAATCGCCAGGTAGGTCAGCACGCCCGCGCGGGCCGACCCCGGCAGGGGTGAAAGTGTTGCTTCGCTCATGCGCCGTCCCTCCCCTGCGTGGTGGCCGCGGCAGCGTGCTCGGGATGCGCCGTGACCTCGAAATTGCTGATCATCGCGTGGTGCGCCGTGCCGCAGTACTCGAGACAGAGCAGCTTGTAGGTACCCGGCTCCCGCAACGTGAGCTGCAGCGAGTTGACGTATCCCGGCATCGCCTGGGTCTGCCCCAGCAACCGCATGTTCGGGCCGTAGACACCGAGGCCATGGTTGACGTCGCCGGCCGTCACCTCGAACAGGACGGTCTCATCGGCGGCCACGGAATCCTGGCTCAGGTTCCAGAGCCATTGGCGGCCTTCGACCTGCACCTTGACCGCGCCCTCGGCAACATCCCCGCGCGTGGCCGCATACGGCAGGTCGAGCGTGGTGATGACCGTAATGAGCACGCCTGCCACCATGACGACCCAGAAGAGCGCGGTGCGGATGCCAAAGGCCTTGGCCTGCACCGGGCCATAGTCAACGCTTTCCTTGCCTGCGTTCACCGCAATGAAGATAAAGACGCCCGTGACCACCGCCATCAGTACGACGGTGACCAGCATGATCGACTCTTGAATCATTCGACTGCCCTCCCCTTACGGCAATCCGATTCCTGCGACGTTACTCCTGTCGCATCGCACGGGCAACGCCAACTCGAAATCGTCGGGCTGATGCCGCGTTCACCGGCTCACTTTCCCGGTTCCGGGAATGTCGTCCGCCGCCTGGGAAATGCGCGGCCGCCCGGCCACGAGCCAATAGCCGAGGCCCATCAGCACCGCGCCCGCCACGGCGTTGCCCAACGTGACCCAGACAAGGTTGTGGATCGCGCCACCCACCGAGACGCCCTCCGTGTGCGCCGAGAACAGCGCGACGGCGAACACCGTCATGTTGGCGACGGAGTGCTCGAACCCCGCGGCAATGAAGGCGAACAGGCACCAGAAGATGATGATGCATTTCGCGGCGTCATTGTCGGTCCTGGCCGATCCCCAGATCGCGAGACAGACCAGCCAGTTGCACAGGATGGCGCGGGCGAAGAGCTCCACCGCCGGGGCGGTCATTTTCTTCTCGGCAACGGCATGGATGAGATCCTGGCCGCCCGCCTGCAGCACGAGGCCGCCGCCGCCGACCACGAACAGCGCCCCCAGCAGCCCGGACCCGAGCAGGTTACCTGCCCAGGTCGTTCCCCAGGCACGCAGCAGGTCGAGGGTGCGAATCGTGCCCGTCAGCCGGCCGATGGTCATGTGCATCGCGTGGCCGGTGAAGAGTTCAGACCCGGCGAAGATGACCAGCGTCAGGGCAATCCCGAAACTCGTGCCCATGACCAGCGCGCGCCAGGACGGGTCGGCGGTCTGTCCCACCGAGAAGATCAGCAGGATGCCCATTCCCACATAGGCGCCCGCCATCATCGATGCGACCCAGAAACCTCCCGGGTTGTCGCCGAGAAACCGTGTCTTTTCCCGGGCGAGCGCCGCCAGTTCGTGGATCGTGCCGTCGCCCTTCACGGCACCAGCCAGCCGTCCGATGCGCGCTCGCTCGCGACTTCGGCCTCGTCCACCCGGCAACGCTCGACCTCGACGCCGCTTTCCGGACACAGGGTCGCGATCGCGACGTGGCCACCGTCCCGGCTGGCGAAGGCGGCGACGGGTGAGCCGGGATAGCACGCCCTTGTCGTCCCCTGGCTGACATCGCCCCAGACGTGGATGTGTCCCAGGGCGAGATAGTCAAAGCCGGAGTCCCGGATCTCGTCATGGGTGATCTGCGAGGACGCCCATCCCATCCGCTCTTCCACGACCTGGCCGTGGGCGAGGCCGACGTTCCACATCTCGCGATGGCGAGTGGGCACACCCTCGAGCGGTACGTTCTCGGGCGCATGCTCACGCATCGCCCTGCCCCAGACGCGCAGCCCGAGGTCTTCGAACTCGAGGCAGTCCCCGTCCGTCTCCAGCAACAGGTGGACGTGACCGCCATTGTGGCCGCCGGCATCGTCGAACTCGATGCGGTGCCAGACGGACGTCTCATCGTGCACGTCGTGGTTGCCCGGCAGCAAAACGACGGGACACGCGAGGCGGCCGAGCTGTTCGCGCACGAAGTGGAAGTCCTCTTCCGGCACCCGGCCGTGATCGAAGAGGTCTCCCACGATCAGGAACAGGTCCGCCTCTTCGGCCAGCACGACATCGATGACCCGGGAGAAGGCGCGCTCGGCCGCATTACGGAAGCCGTCCACCGCATCGCTGCGGACCCGGCCATCGAGATGGACATCCGAGGTATGAACGAGTTTGACCCGGCGCGTCGTCATGACGGTATCGTATCGCGACAGCGACCCTCAAAGTAGCTTTGACCTACATGATCTACTTGGCTAGTCTCCCGGATCCCAGGCCAATTGTGCAGCCGCACGTTTCACGATGGAGGTTCAATGATGGCAAGCGTGGTAGCCAATCTGGATGAGGCTGTCAACAACATTGGCCGGTACCAGGTCGAAGTACGAAAGAAACCTGAACTAGCCAGACTGATGAAGCAGGTGCATGCATGGTACGCCATCAAGTCGAGTGACGGCACCTGGCGTTTTGCGCCGTCGAAATTCATCGGCTACGCGGGAAACAGCGCCAGGGCATACTTGGTGGAAGCGCCCAATCGGGACGCCAGGTCGACGGAAGCCGTGCTAAAGAACTGGTTCGTCGTCGTCCCGTCCGATACCCGTCGAGGGGCGGAACTCAATGACGCCCTGCGGAGCTTCCTGAAGTCCCACGGACACTCTGGTCCGCGCAAGGGTGCGCGCATCTGTGTTCTCAAGGAAGTTTCCGCAAGCGACGCAGAGAGCATGGCCATCGAGGTTCGGGATCGTATACGTATCGATACCGGAATCTGCGGCGGACGGCCTCATATCCGGGGTACAAGAGTTCGCGTATCGGACATACTGGAACTAATCGCCCATGGCGTGTCGGAGTCGGAAATCCTTACCGACTATCCTTATCTGTGCGAGGAGGACATCCGTGCGGCCCTCGCGTTCGGGGCAGCCGCAGCCAATCACCGGGTAATCCTGATCAGTTGACCAATGGGCTTCCTGATCGATGCGCAGTTGCCGCCCGGGCTGGCCAGGTGGCTAGCCGAGAATGGCCACCCTGCGAAACATGTTTCCGACCTCGACCTCGGAGAGGCATCGGATGACAGAATCGAAGCCAAAGCAAGAGAGATGAACGCCGTCATCTGGTCGAAGGATGGGGACTTCGCAGACCGTGCGCGCCAGCGTCCGGGGCTCCAGGTGGTCTGGGTGCGATTCGGGAACACCAGCAATTCCGTGCTGCAAACCAAACTGGCACCCCACCTTCCGATTATCCGGGCGGCGCTGATGGATGGAGAGTCGCTGATCGAGATTCGGTGATTCAACTGTCGTTTCGCGGGAAATGAAACAATATGCCGAAGCTCGGGGACGGACCTTCGTTGGCGCGCTTTGACACCCACATCATCGTCGACTGGTCGGCGCGGTCCCGGCCGAGCCCGGCGCGTCCCACGAAGGACTCCATCTGGTGGTGTACGGCCAAGGATGGCATTACCCTCGACCCCGAATACGCAAGGACGCGGCACGAAGCCATCGACCGTCTTGCCGCCATCCTCGCCGCGGAACTGGATGTCAAACGCCGTGCCCTCGTCGGATTCGACTTCCCGTTCGGATATCCGGCCGGCGTTGCCCGGCACCTGACGGGCCGATCATCCGCCCTTGTGCTCTGGGACTGGCTGGATGAACGAATCCGGGATGCCCGGGACAACGCGAATAACCGCTACCAAATCGCGGAGACGATCAACCGTGCCTATCCCGGTGTCGGTCCCTGCTGGGGCCGCCCGGCGAGTTGGCCGCATCCGGATGTGCCGACACGCAAGTCCGCTCGCACGCGGCACGAAACCCATCCGCCGGAACGGCGAGTCGCCGACCGTCGCGCCAGGGGCGCCAAGACTGTCTGGCAATTGGCGTACGCCGGGTCTGTGGGCTCCCAGGTGTTGCTGGGGCTGCCAGCCCTGAAGAAGCTCGTCGACGATCCCAGGTTAGGTGGCGAGGTCGCCATCTGGCCATTTGAAACGGGGCTGTCCGTACCCGGTGCACCAGTCGTGGTCGCAGAAATCTACCCTTCCCTTCTGACCGCGGAGATCCGCCAACGCATCAGCCCGGGCGAAATCCCCGATCATGCCCAGGTCCGCGTGAACGCCGAGGCTTTCGCACGTCTCGACAAGCAGCGCCGACTGGCACCGTTGTTCGAGGCGGAACAGGGCCTTACCGCAGAGGAACGCCGGATTGTCGAAACCGAGGAAGCCTGGATCCTCGGCCTCGGCCACGAAGACGCGCTGCGGAGTGCGCTCGGCTCGCTTTAGCTACACTTCGGGACGCGGATCGCGACTCTCCACTGGTCACTGGCCAAAGTCATTCCGGTCCAGGCAGCGTTGGGGGATTTGGCGCTTCATGTCCACGGTTCTGGGTATCGACATTGGGACGCAAAGCGTCAAGGTCGTCTTCTACGACTTCGAGGCATGCCGGATTGCGGCTACTGCCAGTGCGCCGCTGGAACTCCATCAGACCAGCGACGGAGTTGCCGAACAACGGGCCGAATGGTGGATCGAAGCGTTGCGAAAGGCCATGGCAAGCGTCGAGAAAAGCGTGCGCGAGAGCGTCGCGGCTATTGCTGTCTCGGGTCAGCAGCATGGCTTCGTTCCGATCGACGGATCGGGCAACGTCCTGATTCCCGTAAAGCTCTGGTGCGATACGTCCACACGCGCCGAATGCGATCGCATCATCGAGGCATTTGGAGGGCGCGAAGCCTGCATCGCAGAAGCCGGCAATCTCATCCTGCCGGGCTATACGGCATCGAAAGTCCGCTGGTTTCGGGACAGCCACCCGGACCTCTACGCCAGCATGGATGCGATCCTCCTGCCGCACGACTACCTGAACTTCTACCTGACCGGCGAACGCTGCATGGAGGCCGGAGATGCATCGGGTACGGGGTTCCTCGACATTCGTGCTCGCGACTGGTCGGAGAAGATGCTGCGTGCGATCGATCCGGACAGAAACCTGCGCGAATGTCTGCCCGAAGTGCGGTTGGACAACGGGCCCATCGGAGCCCTGTCGACACGTGCGGCGCAAGAGATCGGATTGACCGCCGGGATACCGGTCGCGACTGGCGGTGGTGACAACATGATGGGCGCCATCGGCACGGGTAACGTAACGCCCGGTGTCGTCACGATCAGCCTGGGCACGTCGGGTACCGTGTACGCATACTCCGATGTTCCCGTCATCGACCCCGAGGGTGATGTCGCCGCCTTCTGCTCATCTACCGGCGGCTGGCTACCGCTCGTGTGCACGATGAACTGTACGGTCGGGACCGAGCTTGTGCGTCAGGCGCTCGGCGTCGACATCGCGGGGCTGGAGGCGCAACTCGCCGCGGCAAAGCGCGGGGCCGGAGGCATCATCACCGTGCCGTTCTTCAATGGCGAGCGAACGCCGGATCTGCCGCAGGCCAAGGCCTGCATCACGGGGCTTGATGCCCAAAACACGCGCCCGGAGAACCTCTTGCGGTCCGTCGTCGAAGGCGCCACGTTTGCGCTACGCCATGGTCTGGAGCGACTGGTCGAACTGGGCATCGATGCCGGGGAGGTCGTACTTACCGGCGGCGGCGCGAAGAGCGGTACGTGGAGGCAGATCGTCGCCGATGTCTGTGATACGCCCGTGACGGTCCTGAAAAACGAGGAGGGCGCAGCGTTTGGAGCCGCACTACAGGCGCTTGCCATGCTGGATGGTGACGGTACAGGTATTCGCGATGTGACGAAACAGCATCTGCAACGCGACACGGTGCAGTGCTGCGACCCTGATCCGTCCGGCAGCAGTTTCTACAGCGAGGCCTATGGCGACTACCGGAATGCGGTGCTGCAGGTTGCCGCGCTGTACGGTTGATCGAGTCAGGAAGATGGAGGATGAACCGCGCGCAGGCACGGACGTTCTCCTGGAACGACAACGATCTCGTCCTGGACTTCGATCCCGTAGAGGCGGTCCAGGTCATGGAAGGTGTTGGCGCGGGCCGTATCACCGAGTCTGAACTCGCCCTCTGGCTTCGGTCGCGCCTGGGCACCTGACAGCGATCAGGCACCCGCCCCAGTTGGGCACGTCCCCTGCGCGAAGGCCGGCTGCAAACCGAGAAATCGCGCAACATTAGTTGCGTAAATAACATGACAGATGCGGCTGAACGCGCAACATTTGTTGCGTGGTTAATGCCAGCGCAATAATTGCGCAAATCGCGCAGCCAGCCCAAGATCGATGCTTGAGAACGCGTTGAACGAAATCGAAGCCGTCGTCGGCCGTCACCCCCACGGCATCGGCGTGAAGGACATCGCCCGCGAACTCGATGGCGCGGTGCCAAGACGCACCCTTCAGTACCGGCTCGCCCGGCTGGTTGCCGTGCAACGGCTCAGCACCGGGGCGGTTGAGAACGATGCCCGTCGGCATCGGCGCCTCCGCCTACCGCCCTCCCGATGTGCCGGCGCAGGTGGAGGAGTGCTTCAACCGCGTCCTCGCCACGGCGCAGTCGATCGATCACCCGCTCGAACAGGCGCTGTTCTGCTTCGTTCAACTGCCGTATGTCCAGGCATTCGACGACGTCAACAAGCGGGTCTCGCGCCTCGCGACGAACATACCTTTCATCAAGCACGACCTCTCACCGCTCTCGTTCAACGACGTGCCCCGCGACTACTACACCGATGCGCTGCTGCTGGTATACGAGCAGAACGACACAAGCCTGATGAAGGACCTCTTCATCTGGGCCTACGAACGTTCCGCAGCCCGCTATGGTGCTGTCAGGCAATCCGTCGGCGAACCGGACCCGTTCAGGCTTCGCCACCGCGAGGCATTGCGCCAGATCGTTGGCGAAGTGGTCCGCAACCGCCTGGATGTCGGATCGGCCTCCGCCCGGGTTGCCGCCTGGGTCGAGGCGAATGTCGAGACCGGCGACCGCGCGCGCTTCCTGGAGATCGCCGAGATGGAACTCCTTGGCCTCCACGAAGGAAACCATGCCCGTTACCGGGTGTCGCCGGCCGAGTTCGATGCCTGGCGCGAAGTCTGGAACGCGCACAAGCAGGGAAAAGCATGACACCCTCCTGGCCGACAACGGGCTCGCCCCGGGTCCAGAGATCGCGATGTCTCGAGCAGCAGCAGTACTTCGCCTCGTGACCTACGGATTCGCCAGAATCGGGGCCATCGGCAACTATTCGTTCGGAGCAACCTCGTCTGCCGGCGACTCCTGTGCCACAACCCGTTTCGTGCACGCGGTCCCGAACAGTTCCGGGTAGACATCGGGATACTCGGATTCGCAGAACGCGATGGAGGCCCGGGTCTGGTTCACCACGTACGCGTGCAGGGCCTCGGAGTCCTCCTCGCTCAGGACGTGGCTGAAGCCGGGCATGCCGGCGGTTGCATAGGCACCCTCGCGCACGATCGCCACCCAGCTCCCGTGGGCAGCCGCGGACATGTACTTCAGGTCCGGCAGGTTGCTGCCCGATGTCACGCCCGCGCCGTGGCAGCCTGAGCACCACGTGTGATAGAGGAGTTCGCCGTGGGCAACCGCCTCCGGCGCCGCGTCGATGTCCGGAGGTTCCGGGATGTTCACATGGGTCACGGCGGGTTCAGGCAATTCGGATGTTCCGCCAAGCCTGAACGCCAGGATACGTCCCTCGGTCAGCACGTTGCCCTTGTGCCGCGGCACCCCTGAAAACACGGTGAACGAGCCACCCCATCCCGCCACCACGGCGATGTACTGCACGCCATCCACGGTGTAGGCGACCGGCGCGGCGATGATTCCCATGTGCACCGGGGTCTCCCACAGCAGCGCGCCGGAGTCCGCGGCGTAGGCGGCGAAGTATCCGTCGGAGCGGCCCTGGAAGACGAGGTTGCCCGCCGTGGACAACAGGCCGCCGTTCCACGTGGTGGGATGCTGTACCCGCCAGACCTCGCGCTGCTCCACGGGGTCCCAGGCGGCCAGGTGGCCCTTCATGCTCCGCAACACCTCCACCTGGCCATCGACCGTCTTCGGGGGCAGCAGCGGCACGATGTCGATGCCGGTGTTGAACTCCCCCGGCTTGTATTCGAAATCCGGGGCCTGCCCGTACGGAAAGACCATATCCAGGGCCGGGATATAGACGTAGCCGGTGTCCGGGTTGTAGGCCATCGGATGCCAGTTGTGACCGCCGTGCGGCGACGGGGCGATGAGCTGCACGCTGTCGGCGTAGCGGGCACCGGGGACTTCCACCGGCCTGCCGGTCGCCGGATCGACGTGGCTGGCCCAGTTCACCGGCACGTAAGCGTCTGCGGAGATGAACGCACCGTCGGTGCGGTCGAGCACGTAGAAGAAGCCGTTCTTCGGCGCCTGCATGATGACCCTGCGCAGCTCGCCGCCGATCTCGATGTCGGCCAGGATCATGTGCTGCGTCGCCGTGTAGTCCCAGGTCTCGCCGGGCGTCGTCTGGTAGTGCCACGCCATGGAACCGTCATCCGCGTCGAGGGCGACGATGGAGGCGAGGTACAGGTTGTCGCCGCCGCCAGGACTGCGGAGGTCACGGTTCCAAGGGGTGCCGTTGCCAACGCCGATGTAGAGCAGGTTGAGTTCGGGGTCGAACGCCATCGAATCCCAGACGGTGCCGCCGCCACCGGCTTTCCACCACTCGCCATTCCAGGTCGGCGCCGCCAGTTCCATCGCCGGATTCTCGAACGGCTTCGACGGGTCTCCGGGCACCGTCCAGAATCGCCACCGCTCGTCGCCCGTCTCCCAGTCGTAGGCGGTGACGTAACCACGCACCCCGTACTCGCCGCCGCCATTGCCGATCACGACCAGGTCATTGACGACCCTCGGCGCTCCGGTGATCGTATATGGCCAGTCTCGGTCGATCGTGAGGACTTCCCAGACCACCTCACCCGTGCCGGCATCCAGGGCCACCAACCGGCCATCGAGCGTCCCCACGAATACACGGCCCTTCCACACGGCGACGCCCCGGTTCACCACGTCGCAGCAGGCGAATTTGCCCCACTCCTTCGGCACCTGCGGGTCGTACTGCCAGATCAGTTCGCCGGTCCGGCCGTCGTTGGCATACACCCGGCTCCAGGTGCCCGTGGAGAACAGGACGCCATCGACAACGATCGGCGTCGCTTCCAGGCCACGCGAATCTCCAGTGTCCCAGTACCACGCGAGACCGAGGTCGCTCACGTTGCCGTCGTTGATGCCGGCGAGCGGGCTGTGCCGCTGTTCATCGTAGGTACGGCCGTGTGCGAGCCAGTTGCCGGGTTCGGTGTCCGCGGCCACGATCCGGTCGGTCGCCACCGTGGCTGTGGCCGCACGGATGGCATCGGCCAGGGTGGGTTCGGGTGCCCGGCCACAACCGGCGAGCGCCGCAGCCGCTGACGCCACAAACAGGACCATCCTCATCCGTCGCATGGCCGGACCTCCCTTCAATCCACCACGCCAGATTACACCGCACCGGGCCTGGTGCGGGACCTGCTTTTCTGCCCCAGGCGCGCGACGCGATCCCTGGCTCGGCCGCCCGGCAGAAACCTGCACGGCGAGGAGCGCATTGCCCACATCGATCAGCAGCTTTGGCTGGCATCACCGGACTGGCTGATCAGTGACAATCAAACCGACTGAAACGGCATCGTTGGAGGCGGACCATGGCACACCACATGCGCGAAACGAACGGGTTTGGGACGGCCGGAAATCCTGTGTTAACTTCCCCGCACGGCCCGCGAACCACGGCGCGCCGCAGGTCAGGGACACCTACTTGAGTCAAACGCTTGCGATAGAACCGGACGTCGTTCAGTACCCCACTTCGGACGGCAAGCCGGTGGCCGAAACCGAACGCCATTTCATGCGCCTGGCGGGTGCGGCTTACGGCATCCGCAAGCACCTCGCCGGCCGCGACGATGTCTACGTGGGCTCCAATCTGCTGGTATTCGACGAGCCGGGCAACCCGCGCAGGCACCTCTCGCCCGACATCTTCGTGGCATTCGGCGTCAAGCGCGGCGAACGCGACCTGTTCAAGATCTGGGAGGAGAAGCCGCCGGCATTCGTACTGGAGATCACTTCCGCCTCCACGCGGCGCGAGGACGAGCGCACCAAGCGGCAGCGATACGCCCAGTGGGGCGTGGGTGAGTACTTCCTGTACGACCCACGTGGCGAGTGGCTGAAACCGCCGCTACAGGGTCTTGAACTGCGCGGCAGGCGCTACCGAAAGATGCGAGAGGTCGCGCTTGGGAACGGCGAGCGGGGATTACGTAGCGAATCGCTCGGCCTGGGCCTGTGGCTCAAGGAATCTGACATCCGGCTCTACGACCCCGCGACCGGGCGCGATTTGCCGACGCCGGAGGAGGAAGGTGCCGGTCGCGACATCGCCGAGACCCGTGCCAACGCAGCTCAACAACGGGCCGACGACGCCGAACAACGGGCCGACGCCGCCGAACGACGGGCGCAACAGGACATCCTGACCCGCCAGGCGGCGGCGAAATTTGATGCCACGACAGCCACCCGTCTCGCGGCATTGCTAAGCGGCGTGACCGAACCCGAGGATTACTTGAGGATCGGAGAGTGGTTGTTGCTGTCGCAGACCGAGTCGGGCGACGACCTGCTTGCCCGGGTGGAGGCCATAACGGCGCGGCGGGCCTCGACGGAGAAGGATTGAGACGCCTAAGCCCCCCCGTCGCCGGGCACGACTTCGCGAAGCTCCCGACACATGACCGCCGACTCGAACGCGGTATGATTCCCAACCGATTCGCCGCCCTCAATGCGATATTCGCCGCAGTTGCTGAAAGCCATCCTCAAGCCCACCGACGCCTTTGAAGCGCTTGCCCGGTCGGAGACCGACCCCCTTGCCGTGTTCTTCAAACGGATCGTCTGGCTGGCCCTCGCGCCACCGGTGTTCGCATTCATCGGCGCATCGACTTTCGGCTGGCGGCTCGGCGCGGCACAGCCCCTCTACCTGTCGGGCGATGTATTGACGCAGATCAGCATCGCGTACTTCTTCGCGTTGCTCTTCGGGCTTGTCAGCACGGCATTTGTCGGGCGTTGGATGGCCCCCACCTACGGCGCGAGCGATTCGTTGGGCACCCACCTTGCGCTCGTCGGCGTCGTCGCCACGCCCCTGGTCGCGGGCAGTGTCCTGCACCTGTTCCCGCACGTATTCGTCAACCTCCTGGTGCTCATTCCGGCGATGATCTGGAGCATCTACCTGTTGTACAGGGGGATTCCCATCGCGCTCGGGACCGGTCCCGAGCGCGGCATGCTGATGGCGTCTTCGCTCGTCGCGTACCTGCTGGTCGGTGCGGTGACCCTGCTCGGCCTGACCGTCGCCCTCTGGGCGAGCGGTATCGGCCCTTCGATCGGCGTCTGAGCATGACGGCCACTTCGAACACGATGCCCGCCGGGACCTCCCGGGAACTCGAACCCTTCCAGGAAGCCTATAGAGACAGGGTCGTCACGGCTCTGGTCGTCTTTTCCATCATCTGGTCCCTCCTCGGCATGGCTGCCGGCGTCCACGTCGCGGCGGAACTCGTGTGGCCGAAGCTCGACTTTGGCCAGGAATGGCTGTCCTTCGGCCGGCTGCGCTCGCTGCATACCAACGCCGTCATCTTCGGATTCGGCGTATCGGCGCTGATGGGCACCGCCTTCTACAGCGTGCAGCGCACGTGCCATGTGCCGCTCTTCGCCCCGGGACTCGCCTGGTTCTGCTGTTTCGCCTGGCAGATCGGCGTGCTGGGCGGCGGCATATCGCTCCTCGCCGGATGGACCGGCGGCAAGGAATACGCGGAACTGGAATGGCCCTTCGACATCGCCATCGCCGTGGTCTGGGTGTGCTTCGCCATCGTCTTCTTCGGCACCATCGCGAAGCGCCGGATCAAGCCGATCTATGTCTCCAACTGGTTCTATGGCGCGCTCATCATCGTCATCGCCATGCTGCACATCGTCAACAGTCTCGCCATACCCGTGTCGATCTCGAAGTCCTATTCGCTGTTCGCCGGTGCCCAGGACGCCATCGTGCAGTGGTGGTACGGTCACAATGCGGTCGGTTTTCTGCTGACTGGCGGATTTCTCGGGATGCTCTACTACTTCCTGCCGAAGCACGCCGGCCGGCCGATCTGGAGTTACCGGCTGTCGATCATCGCTTTCTGGGCGTTCACCTACAGTTACATCTGGGCGGGTCCGCACCACCTTCACTACAGTTCGATTCCCGAGTGGGTACAGTCCCTTGGCATGGTGATGAGCCTCATCCTGCTGGCGCCGTCCTGGGCGACAATGGTCAACGGCATCATGACGGTGGCCGGCGCCTGGCGGAAGCTCCGCGTCGACCCGGCGCTCAAGTTCATCGTGCTTTCCCTCGCGTTCTATGGGCTCGCAACTTTCGAAGGCCCCATGATGTCCATCAAGAGCGTCAACGTGGTCAGCCACTTCACGGACTGGACCGTGGGCCACGTGCATTCCGGCGCGCTCGGATGGAACGCCATGATCACCTTCGGCACCTTCTACTTTCTCGTTCCACGCCTCATGGGAACGACGCTCTACAGCACGAGGCTCGCCAACGTTCACTTCTGGCTCGCACTGGCCGGGACAATGCTCTATGTCCTCGCGATGTGGGGCGCCGGCGTCTCCCAGGGCCTGTTGTGGCTGAGCCTCGACGACATCGGCGAACTCTCCTTCAGCTTCAAGGACATCATGGCGAGCATGGCGCCCTACTACGCGTTGCGGCTCGTCGCCGGGGTCGTTTTCCTCGCCGGTGCGGCACTGCTTGCTTACAACCTGTTCATGACCATCAGGGGACGGCGGACCGTGCCGGTACTGCCTCCCGCACCCGAAGCCGGATCGCAACCATGAACGCCATCGGTCTGCACAGGAAACTGGAAGAGAACGCGGGCCTGCTCATTTTCGGCATCCTGTTCGTGTCGGCCATCGGTGGGCTGGTGCAGGTCCTGCCGAGTGTCATGCAGGAGTCGCTGGTGGCACCTGATGCCGGTAGGGCGCCCTACGGCCCGTTGGAGTTGACCGGCCGCGACATCTACATCCGCGAAGGCTGCAGCACCTGTCATTCGCAGCAGGTTCGTCCGCTGCTGGCGGAGATCAGGCGCTACGGACCGTATTCCCGGGCCGGCGAGTCCGCCTACGACCGGCCGTTCCTGTGGGGCTCGAAGCGTACCGGACCGGACCTGCACCGCGTCGGCGGCCGCTACACCGACCTCTGGCATCGGCTGCACCTGCTCGACCCGCGCAGCGTGGTCCCGAACTCCATCATGCCGGCCTACCCATGGCTCGCCGAAAGGCCGGCCGACGCGGCTGGCGACATCCAGCGCAAGATGCGCGCTTTGAAGTTGCTGGGACACCCCTACACCGAAGAACAGATCGCAGGCGCGCCCGAGGTGCTCTCGGGGATGCTGGAGGTCGACGCGCTCGTCGCCTACCTGCAGGTACTCGGAGTCGCGCCGGGAGAGGCGCCATGACCTGGTTCATCTTCATCGGCGACATGCTCGTGATGCTGTTCATGGTCGCGCTGGCGGCCTGGGTCTTCTACCGGTCGACGGACGAGGTCATCGACCAATCGGCACGGATTCCCCTGGAGGATGAACGCCCTGAACGCGGCGTCACGGGCGACTCCGGGCAAGGGGATACCCATGCCTGAACTACCCAGTGATTTCTGGACGGGTTGGATCGCCACCCTGACGGTGGCCAGCCTGGCCGGTCTCGGCTGGCTGATCTACAGCGTCTACTTTGCCGCCGACACGCACAGCCAGGAGGACTCCCCGGTCTGGGACGGGGAACTGCGCGAAGGGGACCATCCGGCGCCGATATGGTGGTTCTGGCTCATCTTCGGCTCTCTTGTCATCTCCGTGCTCTACCTCATGCTCTATCCCGGCCTCGGCAGTCATGCCGGCGCATTGCGATGGTCCCAGGGAGGGGAACTCGAGAGCAGCATTGCAGCTTTCGAGAGTGAATTCGGAACGGCGCGGCGGATGGCGGCGAAAACGATCCTGGAGGACATTGCCAGGAATCCCGCGCTGATGGCGTCGGCCCAGCGCGTCTACGACCGAAACTGCGCCGTCTGCCACGGCTACGATGCGAAAGGGCTGACCCCTTACTTCCCCGACCTCACGGACGACGCATGGCAGTGGGGCGGCAGCGCCGAGCAGATCGAACAGTCGATTCGGGACGGGCGCCACGCCGTCATGGTCGGCTGGCTGCAAATACTCGGTGAAGACGCCGTCGACCAACTCGCCGACTACACGCTGGCGTTGTCGCGCGGCGAGGCGGAAGAGCACGCCGGCCGGACCGGCTACCAGCAGTTCTGCGCGGCGTGCCACGGCGGCGACGGCACCGGCAACCCGCTGCTCGGCGCGCCAGACCTCACCGACGACGTCCATCTCTATGGCGGCGATATCGAAGCCATACGGCATTCCATCGCCGTCGGGAGGAACGGCCAGATGCCGGCCTTTGGCGGAAGACTCGACGACACGCAGATCAGGCTGCTCGTGGCGCTGCTCTCCACGCTGCCGGATCGTGCTGCCGTCCTCGAGGAGGATTCCACTTCCAGACGCATCGCCGGGTCGCAGCCGCCCGCCGCAAGGCAGGGATGACGCGCACGGGATACACTTCGCGAATTCCCAGGTGAGACGGTGCGGAGCACCGATGTACCAGAACGAATTCGCGGCGGACCTTTCACGGCACGAGATGACCGGCACAGAGGAGTTCCTCAGCCTGTGCCGGAGCGCGGCAGATCTCGGTATCGGACACAGCGCCGACATCGCCTACTGTTCCCGGCAGACCGTCGTGCGTCGGCTTCGATTCCACTTCACCGAGTGGGGACGCCCCGGTGCGCCGCCGATACTGCTGCTGCACGGGACCAACCAGTCCTCCCACTCCTGGGACCTCGTCAGTCTCGCCCTCGCGTCTTCCTACCACGTATTCGCGCTTGACCAGCGCGGCCACGGCGACTCGGAGTGGAGCCGTGAACTGGACTACTCGACCATCGCGATGGCCGAGGACGCGATCGCGTTCGCCCGTGACCGCGAACTGGCGCGGCCGGTCATCGTCGGCCACTCAATGGGCGGACGCGTCGCCCTGCTCGCCGCGCTCACCGACCCCACGCTCGCGCGGGCGCTGGTCCTTGTCGACTCCGGCCCCGAGATGAACCCAGGTGGCGGCAGGACGATCCGCAATTTCATCCGGAACAACCGCGAGTTCGACAACCCGGACCAGTTCATCGACAACGTCGTCGACTACGATCCGTACCGCAAGCGGGAGCACGTCGAGCGAACGGTCAAGTACAACCTGTTCCAGCGCGCCGACGGCAAGTACGTCAGCAAGAACGACCATCGCCGGGTGGAAGGCTCCCGCACCGCGATGGACCTCGACGACGTGCGCGGCCTGGACCTTCCGGTACTGGTAGTGCGGGGCGGGAACTCGAACGTGTTCACGCCCGAGGCGGGCGAGCGACTGACAGGCGCACTACCCGACGGGCGCCTCGTCACCGTGGCGAACTGCGGGCACAACGTGCATTCGCAGAACACGCCCGGCTTCCTCGGGGCGGTCAATCCGTTTCTCAAGGAAGTGGCGGACGCCCAGTAGCTGCAACGCCGCGCACCCACAGGTCGGGGTCCGCCTGGCAGAGGTCGAAGCCGAAGCCCAGCGCCAGTTTCCGCACAAGCGCCGCGCGCGCGGCATCGAGGTCCGCCGGCCCACCCAGGTCGGAGACCTGCGTGACGTCCATTCCTACCAGGCCGCACGGATTGATGCGGGAAAAAGGCGTGAGATCCATGGCGACGTTCAGCGCGAGGCCGTGGTATGCGCGCCCGTGCCGGACACGCAATCCGAGGGCGCCTATCTTGCGCCTCCCGACGTAGACGCCCCGAGCGTCGTCGCGCGCCTCAGCCTCGATGTTCCAGTCCCCGAGTGCCGCGATGATGGCGTCCTCGATTCCGGCCACGAGGGCTCGAACGCCGATCCCCATGCGGCCGATGTCGAACATCGTGTACGCGACGATCTGTCCCGGGCCGTGATAGGTCACCTGCCCGCCGCGGTCCGTGGCCACGACGGGAATGTCCGCGGGCGCCAGCACGTGTTCCGGCTTGCCGGCCTGCCCCTGGGTAAAGACGGCTTCGTGCTCCGTCAGCCAGATCTCGTCGGCGGAGCTCGCATCCCGCGTGTCGGTGAACACGCGCATCGCGTCGAATACGGTCGGGTAGTCGGTGGGGCCGAGGTCGCGCACCCGAAGTGCCATGCGGCCGAATTCCGCGTTATTCGATTTGGCCCGTTCCACCATCGTCGCGATGCCCCTGGTTGCGCAGATTATAGTGGCCGGACCTCATGCGATCCGCCTGCGCCGGGCCTCGCCCATGGGGTGTCCCAACGAATTCACGGCCAAACTTGCGTTAAGCTATCTCCGAAGGAAAAGGAGAGTAGATGGCCAGCACGAAAGTTCCAGTCGACAAACCCAAAGCCCGCAACCTCCCCAGTCGCCGGTTCGAGATCTTCGCCAATCCCGAGATGAACGAACAGTACACATGGCAACGCGCGGACTGGTCGAAGGCGACGACCGGATGGGAAATGAGCGAACTCTTCGAGAAGTACGGCGAAGAGGAAGTGCGCAACAAGATGACCGAGGTCCTCAAGTCCTATGCTGGTGGCATGGTGATTACGGGGCTCTTCCACGAGGGCGGGATGGAAAACCGCGGCAAGCGGCCGCGCAAGGGCTGCAGCCTGACCCACATCTGGGTCGGCCCCGGCTTTCCGCTGTTCCGTCACAGCCATCCGGGCAGCGGCGACTGTCTCTACTATGTGACCAATGGCGAACTCATCGTCGGCAGGCGCAGTCTTGGGCCAGGGTCCGGATTCTTCATTCCCGCGGGCATGCCGTACAAGTACACCGGCGGCCCGAACGGGGCCGAACTGCTCGAGTTTCACCCGGGCGGCGGCGACCCCGACCAGCCCGGCATGAAGGTCGACGAGCGGACGATGGATTCGATGCAGCGGCTCATCGACCAGGCCAACGAGAACCGGGACAAGTGGCACAGGCCCGCGAGAATCGGCGACACGATCCGGGCCGAAGACGCGTCTGACGACTGAGAATCCCGAAGAACAGGCCCGTGTCGATGAATCCACCCGACGGGCAAAGAAGCGATGGCTGACCGAATCAACGGCGCGGTGACGCGCCTGGCCAACGACCGGCCGGTTATCTACACCGGCAGCCACACCGGCGCGGAGTTGACCTTCGAAGCCGGGATGGCGATGGCGGATACCTGGGCCGATTACATCAATATCGGCATGGAGCACGGCCCGCTGGACATTCCGGGCATGAACCGGTTCATGCAGGGCATGGCATCGGTGCGCACGCCGACACCCGTCGTGCTCGTGGAACTGCCCTTCGAGGGGCGAGAGCCTGACCAGGTGCGGGCCAATGCCTGGCAGATACGCCAGTTGCTCGCGGTTGGCGTGCACGGCTTCCTGCTTTGCCACGCCGAGTGCCCCGATGCGGTTGAAGCGGTGGTCGAAGCGATGCGTTACACCTTCCGCGGCGGCACCCGCGGGTCCGGCGGGCAGGCCGCGGCGGCGGCCATCTGGGGGGTCACGCCGCAGCAATACGTGGATCGCGCCGACCCGTGGCCGCTGAATCCGGATGGGGAACTTTTGCTCGGCCTCAAGATAGAAAACCGGCGCGCGCTCGCGAACGCGTTTGAAACCGCCGCCGTGCCGGGGGTCGCATTCGCGGAGTGGGGGCCCGCGGACATGTCGATGTCCCACGGATTCCAGGATGGGCATCGTGACGAACCTGAACTGGTCGCCGCCCGGCAACGCGTATTCGATGCCTGCAAGGCCGCCGGTATCGCCTTCCTGGACGGCTGCACGGAGGAGACGCTCGCGGCGCAGTTGGCGTCCGGAGTGCGCATCAGCGGAGGCACGGAACGCCTGAAGGCGTTGGCCGACAAGCTGCTCGCCTGAAGCGGTCAGTCCCTCGCGCTCCCGGCCCTGACGAGTTCCACGATACCCGCCAGGCCCGGAGCCGGCGCGGAGTCCTGTCGCAACCAATCCAGAATCTCCCAGTCCTCGCGGTCAAGGAGACGGCGATACGCAGCGCGGTCGGCTGGTGTCAGGTCCGCGTAGCGATTCTCGGCAAAGGGCACCAGGAAGAGATCCAGCTCCAGCATGCCGCGCCGGCTGCGCCATCGTACGCGCTGCAGCTCCCGGCCATCGTCCACGTGCATCAATTCCCGCCAACTGAAGACGCGCGAAGTGTCGGCGACACTCGCACCTGCGGCTACACTAAACCAATGCAGCGGTTCAGCGAAATGCGAAAGCCAGAAAGTCGCCGCCGCCTTGAGGTTGTCAGGCCCTGCGGCGCGGCCAGCGGTTAGCGCCAGTGCAGTCCGTCAATCAATACCTGGCAGACATCGTCCTGGTGACGCATGTGCTGTTCGTCGCCTTTGTCGTTGTCGGGCTCTTGTTGACGGTCTGCGGCGGCCATCTCGGATGGGCCTGGATACGGAACGTGTGGTTTCGGGGCACGCATCTCGCCGCCATCGGCTTTGTCGTCGTACAGACCTGGCTAGGCATGGTCTGTCCCCTGACCACGCTCGAGATGTGGCTTCGAATCCAGCATGGCCAACCCACCTACGAAGGCAGCTTCATCCAGTACTGGCTCTACCAGATCCTCTATTTCGACCTGCCCACCTGGGCGTTCGTTGCCCTCCACACGGTGTTCGGGCTGCTCGTCGTGTGGGCATGGTGGCGCTTTCCGCCAAGACGTTCGCGCGCGTAAACGGCGCCGCTAGAATGGCAGGGCTTCCTGGACCCGCGGGGGATGACAAGTGACTACCAAGAACGAACCGCTCGGCCGCCTCGACCACATCGGCATCGCCGTGCACAGCATCGAGGACGCCCGCGTCTTTTTCGAGGACATCCTGGGGGCTAAACACCGTTACACGCGCGACCACCACTCGGGGGACTTCCGTCTCGGCCTGTTCGACCTGCACGACTTCTGCATCGAACTGCTGGAACCGATCAACCCCGAGGGATTCCTCGCCAGGTTCCTCGAAAGGCGCGGCGAAGGTTTTCACCACCTGACGTTGCAGACGCCCGATCTCGAGAACAGGGCGCGCGACCTCGAGAATCGCGGGGTCCGCGTCGTCGACAAGCACTTCGACGATCCGCACGGGATCGATGCCTTCATCTCGCCCAGAAGCGCACACGGTCTGCTGATCCAGCTCGGACAGACGCCGGGGCCGCTGAACAACCCAACTTACTGGGAGACCGAAACACAAGACTCCTGAGCCGCGGACCCGGGGCTTTCGCGTGCGGGGCGCATCAGGCCCCGCGGCGCTATACTCGCAATCACGCAGAAGGAGTACCCCATGGACCGCATCACCCTCTACCACAACCCCGGCTGAGGCCAGTCGCGCGGCGCGCTGGAGATCCTGCGCGAGCGTGACGTCGAGTTCGATGTCATCAACTACATCAAGCAGCCCCTGGGCGAGGCAACGTTGCGCGGCTTCATCGCCATGGTCGAGGAGCCGCCAGCCGAACTTGTTCGCAAGGACAGGAACTTCAAGGACCTCGGACTGGACGCAGCGGACTACACCACCGAAGACGCCGTGGTTGCGCTCCTGCTTGAGCATCCGAGATTGATGCAACGGCCCGTGGTCGTGCGCGGCGACCGCGCCGTCATCGCGCGTCCGTCGGTGAAGGTGGAGGCACTGCTATAGGGAACACGGCGTTTCCTGCCGGACGTCAGCGGAAGTTAGGTATCACCTCTTCCGCGAAGAGCTGGGCCGGTTCCCTCGTGTCCCTGCCGAAAAACTCGATGATGAACATCGTGCAGCCGAGTGCGATGTGCTTTTCGATCTGCTCGCAGCAGCGCCCCGACGTACCCGTGATCGCCAGCGGGCCTTTCGGGTCGCCGAGATGTCCACCGAATATCCTTTGCGCGGCATCCGCCATGGGTTTGGCCGTAGCGTCGTCCGGCGCGATCGTCACCAGGCACTGCTGGCTCGCGACGATCTCCGACGGGTCACGGCCCACTTCGTCGCAGTGCCGTCGAAGCACCTCCATCTTGCGTCCGAGATCGGCCTGGTGGCTCGCCAGGTTGTTCCAGATATCCGCTTCCCTGGCGACGATCCTGAGCGTGACCTGCTCCCCTGCCCCGCCCACCAGGATGGGCACCCGGCGCGGGGGTTTCGGCTGGCACACCACGTTGTCCGCGCGCACGAACTCGCCCGCGTAGGTCACGGACTCTTCGTCGCCCCACATGTGCTTCAACAGTTCGATGGTCTCTCGCAACTGTCCAAGACGCTCGGACACTGACAAGAACGGCACGCCGAAGTCGGTGAACTCCCGCGGCATCCAACCCCCGCCAAGCCCTGCAATGACGCGACCGCCCGCGATGTTGTCGACTGTGGCTATCACCTTGCCCAATTGTGCGGGATTGCGCATTCCCGCAGGCGTGACCAGCGTGCCGATCTCGATCCGCTCGGTGATGGCTGCGAGAGCGGAAATCATCGACCAGGCTTCCAGGATGGGTATCTGCGGGGACTGCGGTCCGTAGAGATGGTCGCAGACCCATAGCGAGTCGTAGCCCATCGCTTCAAAGTTCCGGGCGGCGTCGGCCGCAGCTACCCAGGGACGCTTGATCTGTGGAACAGTAACCCCGAAGTGCGGCTGCGTCATGTCGAATCTCCAGGCAGCGTAATGGATTCCTCGGCTTCTCGTGGGCGTTTGACCTTACGTCCACGTTCGAGGCCAGGTCCGATGTTGAACCGGGCCCCGGCATCCAACAGCGACCCGGGCCGTCGCCAGGGCTCCCGTCGCGTGCCACGATGGTAACCAAATCTCCACGAAGTCGGCACTCTGGGACCTCGCGACCGGATTGACGTGCAGGGCTTCACTGAATCGTCGGTGCGCGTCCGAGTCCGGAGCCGTCAATGGATGATCCGTTCGCCCACCTGACGGCTTCCATCAGAAACGCCCCAAGGCTTCGAGGAGGATTCCGCTTCCACGACTTGCAGAATTGCCCGGTTCGATACCCCACTCGACCACCAGGCCTCGTGCGCGATTGCCGTAGTCGTGGCGTACGCCGAACCGTGCACCACCCGGCCTCGTGTGACCGATATCCAGCTCCAGGAACGGCGTCGCGATGCCCCGTCTGCCCATGATGCCATAGCCGAGCCGGTTCTCCGCGATCCAGCGGCGTTCCGCGCCCGGCAGCCTTGCTGACGGCGGGGTCCAGGAGGCGATGCCGTTCATCATGCCAAGACCCCCGTTCCCCCCCTGCCGCCACTGCATCGACGCCTGCCATCCGGTCCCGTCCGATTTCGGCAAGAGCGAGAACGTCACGTTGGCGCTCTGGTCCCTGGCGTCCTCCGCCGAGTGCGCCGCGAGCGCTCGGATCCCGGCGTCGATACCGATTCGGCGCGGCAGGTTCCTGAAGCGTACGCCGGCTGCCAGTTCCAGCCCCGCGCCCGTGTCGCCGTCTCCCCAGTCGCCGCGGGCGAAAGCCCGCACGTAACTCGACAGCGAGCACTCGCAGCCCGCCGGCACTACGCCCGAGGCCTCCAATCCCAGCCTCGCCTGCCCCACGCGCACCGAGCGGTCACCGATCGGGCCGGGAGCGTCTCCCGTCGTCAGGTCCAGCACGCCGATCTCTTCCACGATCGACAGGGCGATACGTTCACCGCCCGCGAATGGATGCCGGCCGCCCAGCGCCCCAAGGCGCATAGACAGGTCGGCCTCGCGGCGCTGCCCTGTCTCGCAGCGCTCCACGGTGACTTCTCCGCCCCCCGCGCCCACCGCCACCCAGACCCAGCCGTCTCCAACCCGCCGGCCCGCGTACGGATGCGCGCTGGTCAGGTCGGCTTCGATCATTCCCTCGCCAGCCCCGCCCCCGCCGCAGGCGTCTACCGAGCGATCAAAGCGGTAGTCCGCCTCCGCCCCGCTACGCGACACGGACACACCCACGAGCCAGTCGCCGAACCGGGCATCCGCACCCAAGTGGACCGCCGTGAGGGTTCCGTGATGGGAACTCCCGTCGATTTCCGACTCGAACCGGTGCGCGTCGCCGCGCCCCCAGACCGACCAGTCCGGACCCGTCAAAGCGGATTGCGCGGAGTCAAGCGAGAACGAGAACGGTGACATGGCGCGCCGGTGCGTGTGGCTCATCGCATCGAACCAGTCGCCGATGCGGTCTTCCGAATCGAGCAATCCACTCGCGTCCCATCCGCGGGAGCCGTTGCCCCGCATCAGGGTCAGGGTGTCGTCCCACTGCGTCCCGACGACAGCATAGGTCTCCGCTGCCTGCGCATCGCCATCGCCCGCAATGCTCGACGTGACCGTCTCCGCGAACCGGGCTTGAACGGACCCGGTCACGCTCGTCAGCACCGCCCGCCCGATCGACGCCAATGCCGAGGCCACCGCTTCGATCTCCGCGGGATCCGTCACGACGCGCACCCGCATCGAGCTCTCGATCAAACCCGCGTCGTTGGCCGCCGTCACTGCGACCGAAGACTCGCCTTCGGACACCGGGGCGACGGTCAGACGGCTCCCCGCGAGTTCCGCCGTCGCCACGTCCGGCGCCGACGGGACCGCGCTGAACCGAAGTTCGTCGCCGCCGAAGTACGCGGCGAGATCCAGTTCCAGGGGCGCTCCGCCCACGCACAGCAGCGCCGCGGGCAGTTCTCCGGCGACGGCCGGCGGCGCCAGGTCGTCGTCGCGGATCGTGCCCGTGGCCGTGTCGTCCGCGGCGGTGGCATTGACGAGGCCGGACAGCGACAGCTCGAACGTCTCCTCGTCCGCCTCGTGCCGGTCGTCATCGAGGATCGCCACCCGGATCGTCTTCGACACTTCGCCCGGCGCGAACACCAGGGTTCCCGTCGCCGCCGTGTAGTCGCTGCCCGCCGTCGCGGTGCCGTCCGCGGTCGCGTAGGAGGCCGACACCTCGATCCCGCTCGGGGCGCCCAGGGTCACTTCGAACTCCAGCGCCCCGACGTCCTCGTCTCCCGCCGCGTCCTCCACAGCAAGCGCGGGAGGCTCGTCGTCGTCAAGGATCGTGCCGAGCGCCGATCCTCTCCCAAGCGTCGCTCCCCGCAGGTCGGACAGCACGAGAGCGAACGCTTCGTCGGGCTCGTCCAGGCTGTCATCCAGCAGCGGTACCCGAACCGTCCGTGAGACGTCACCCGGGACAAACGTCAGCGTGCCCGACACACGCTCGTAGTCGGTACCAGCGGCCGCCACCGGACCCATCGACGGGTCCGCAGTCGCATAGTTGACGGTCACTCCCGACCCACTCGGGCGGTCCAGCGCAACGGCGAACCCGATCTCCCCGGCGTCCTCCGCCGCCTCCACATCGGCCACTGACAGCACGATCCGTTCCGACTCCTCGTCGTCGTCCAGCAGTTCCAGGGTCGCCGGCGTCACGGGAAGGTCGGACACGCCCGACACGGTCAGCGTCTCGTCTTCCTCGACGATCCGATCGTCCTCCGGCACCACGGTGAACGTCGCGGTCCCGGTCGGGGCGTTCGCCGGAATCACGATGTCGAAGTCGGGCACCGGGGCGAAGTCCACGGCGTCGGGATTACCGCTGCCCGCCACCGACACTGCGATCCGCGTGCTGTCCGGGCGTACGCCCCTGTCCACCGCCGCGGTCACGGTCACCCGAATCTCGCCGTTCCCTTCCGAGGCCCGGGGCGGATCGACCGACAGGAACAACAGGATGCGCGTCGACTCCTCGTCGTCGTCGACGAGCGCGACCGAAGCGGGCGTCACGGGCAGGTCCGACCTGCCCGATATCGTCAGCCGCTCATCCGACTCTACCGTCTCGTCGTCCTCCGGCGTCAGCACGAACGTCCCCATCCCGCTCGCGGCGTTCGCCGGAATCGTGATCGCGAAGTCCGGAACCGGCGCGAAGTCCGATGCCTCGGGATCACCGCTCCCCGACACCGACACCCTCACCGAGGTCGCCGAATGACGCAGCGCGCGGTCCAGCGTCGCTGTCACGGTCACCGGGGTCGGGCCGCCGTCCTCAGATATCCGCCCGGGGGACGCCGACAGCAGGATCCGCGTCGACGCGTCATCATCGTCGGTCAGCCTGACGGTCGTCGAGGTGACCGGCAGGTCGGACCTGCCCGACAGCGTCAGCGTCTCGTCCGCCTCCACCGTGCCGTCGTCCACCGGCACCAGTTCGAACACGCTCGTCCCGCTCGCGGCGCTCGCCGGAATCGTGATCGTGAAGTCCGCGACCGGCTCGAAGCCCACCGTGCCCGGATCGCCGCTGCCGGCCACGGACACCGTCACCGTCGAGGCTGTCTGGCGCGCCGCACCGTTGAGGGATGCGGTCACCCGCACGGAAACCGCTCCGTCGCCCTCGGACACCAGCACGGGCGATGCGGAAAGCGAGATACTGTCCGACGCGACGTCGTTGTCCGTGATCGTAATCGAGGTCGCAGTCACGGGAAGGTCGGCACTGCCATCCACCGTCAGGGTCTGGGTGCTCTCGCCCACGTTGTCGTCGTCGGGCGTCAGGGTGAACGTGGCCGTGCCGCTGGTCGTCTCCGCCGCGATGACGATGGTGAAGACCGGCACGGCAGCAAAGTCCACCGCGTCAGGATCACCGCTACCGGTCACTGAGACAGTAACGGTGGTCTCCTCCGTCCGGGCTGCGGCATCGAGCCTGGCGGTGACTTCCACCGAGGTGGCGCCGGCACCTTCCGAGACCGTTGATGGCGACGCGGACAGGAGGACTTCGGTCGATGTCTGCTCATCGTCCACCAGGGTTACCGTGGTCGGTGTCACCGACAGATCCGAGGTGCCCGTGATGTCGAGAACCTCGTCCTGTTCGTCCACCGCGTCGTCGTCGGGAGTCACCCTCAGGAACGCCACTCCCACGGTTTTGCCGGGGGCGATGGTGATGTCGAAGGCGGCCTCGTCCAACGTGTAGTCCACGGCGTCCGGATTCCCGCTCCCGGACACCGACACGTCCACCGTGGTCGCCACTGTTCGGGCGCTCCCGTTCAGCGTCGCCTCCAGTTCCACGATCCGGGCCCCTCCGTCCTCGGCTATTCGCGCCGGGGACGCCGAGAGCAGGATGCGGTCGGAGGATTCGTCATCGTCCGCCAGCACAATCGTGTCTCCGGTTACGTTCAGGTCGGAGCTGCCGCTGACCGTGACTGTCTCGTCGGACTCGTCCACTGCGTCGTCTTCCGGGTCGAGCGTGAAGCTTCCGGCACCGCTTGTCTCACCTGCGGCGATGGTGATGGTGAAGTCCTGGATCTCGGCGAAGTCCACCGCGCCGTCGTTCCCGCTGCCCGACACCGACACGGTGACCGCCGTGTCCTCCGTCCGGGCGCTGGCGTCGAGGGCCGCTGTCACTTCTACCGTCGTCGGGCCGTTCCCTTCCGACACACGGGGCGGCTCGACCGTCAGCGCGATGCTCGTGGATGTCGGGTCGTTGTCGGTGATCGTCATCGTCCCTTCGGAGGTGCTGCGGTTCACGCCACCGAGACCGCGGATCACCCACCTGTAGGTCTCGTCCGGTTCGTCGATGGCGTCGTCCACGATGGGGTGCTTTCGGTAGATGCCGAGCAACACGTCGCCTTCCGACAGGTCCGGGACATGCGTTACACGACGGTTGATGGGCTCGAAGTCGTCCGGTGCAGTAGCGGTCCCGTTCACGGTCCTCGCGTGGAGCTCGATCGGCCAGGTAATGCCTTCGCTCAGGTCGATCCAGTGCAGGATTTCGCCTTCGGACTCGTTGGCGGTCCGGTTCCTGACCGTCATCGTGACTCTGTCCTCGTCGAGGATGGTCACGTGGATGTAGTCGAGCGGCAGCCGTTCTTCGTCGCTCTTGTCGCGAAGTTCGATCGTGAACGTCTCGTCACTCTCGGCCATCAAGTCGTCCAGAAACCTGATGCGAACCTGCGTGTCAGTGGTGTTGGCCTCGAATGAGACCGATTGGGTAATCGCTTGGTAGTCCACGCCAGCCTGCGCCGAAATGTCGCTCGAGCGGAGGTTCGCTGTCACCTCGCTCGCGCTGGCGCTCGTGAGCGACAGGGTGACGTCCAAAACCAGGTGCTCCGGCCCGGACACGCAGAGCACGTCAGCATTCGGCGGGGCATCCGGCCAGCAGTTGCTGCTCGCTGCCAGTGAATGCGATGCGGATCGGTATTCGGTCACGAATGCGATGCCCGACTCATTCCGGGCGCTCGACGTGGCGGCGACCGTGATGGCGAGAAGCGCCGCGTAGACGTGGCTACGACGCGTCAACATGCGCCTGAGAGTGCTGTGCCACGCGGATTTGGACGCTTCCCACGGTCACGCCTGGCGGCGCGTCCTCCCATTCCCATTCGGTGTCCACGCCCCAAGTGCCCCACAGCCGTCGCCTTCGGCTCCGGCCATCTTCAGTCGAGGGGGTCCCCTCGCACTCTCCGGGCCAGACGGCGTCGGTGCATTCGACTATATTTCAATCACCGACGTGAAACGTCCCCAGAGTTGGGGTGGCGACCACCCGATTCCCAGGTCAACAGCGTAAGTAAAGTGCGGGCGTTCCCCGGTCGGCCGAGGCGTGCTTCCATGGAAGCTGGTCACCAGGCAAAGGGTCCTTTAGCCTGTCTGCTGGTCGAGGCGGAGCTGGGCGAACGCGGCGTTCTTCTGCGATCGCAGAGCCGCGGGGCCAATAGGCCTGCAGCGTTGCCTGCTGCCACACCAGGTACATCGTCGCCGCGAGGTAATGTATGACGAGCATCGCGTTCGAAGTCATCGAGGGGTGGGAGAAGCTGCCCGAGGGCTGGAGCTTCGTCGAAGTGGCCGGGGTGGCCACGGACTCCAGGGACCGCGTCTACGCGTTCAATCGCGGCGAACATCCGATGATCGTATTCGACGCCGACGGCAACTTCCTCGACGCCTGGGGCGAAGGACTGTTCACGAACGCCCACGGCATCTACATCGGACCCGACGACCGCATCTACGCCGCCGACAACTTCGATCACACCGTGCGCATCTTCTCTCCCGACGGTACCCTGCTGAAGACCCTGGGCGAAAAGGACCGACCCTCCGACACCGGGTTCGTTCCCGGCAGGACGCCTGTGCAATACGGCGGAGATCCTTTCAATCGCGTCACCAACGTGGCGCTCGACAGCGCAGGCGGTCTCTACGTCGCCGACGGCTACGGCAACGCGCGGGTGCACAAGTTCGCAGCCAGCGGCGAGCATCTGTTTTCCTGGGGAGAGCCGGGGACCGGCCCGGGAGAGTTTCGCCTGCCGCATGCCATCGCCATCGACGAGGATGACCGCGTCATCGTCGCCGACAGGGAGAACTCGAGAATCCAGGTGTTTTCCCCGAAGGGCGAGTACCTGACGGAATGGACGGGCATCAGCCGTCCCGACGACATCTTCATCGACGACGCGGCCGGAATCATGCACATAGCCGAGCTCGGCGGATGGGCCGCTGGTTCCGATATCCCGCCACACGTACCGCCGGCAAGCGTCTGCCTGGTCGACCTCGACGGCACCTTGATTTCGCGATTCGGGAGCGGCGACCCCGCGCAGCCCGGCAACTTCTTTGCACCCCACGGAATCTGGGCCGACTCCAGGGGTGATCTCTACGTTGCCGAAGTGATCGTCAGTTACGCCCGCAACCGAGACCTCGTGCCCCTCGACTGCGCCACGCTGCAGAAGTTCGCTCGCATTCGATGACACCGGGCCAGTGCCCCGGCACAGGGCACCGGACCTTTCGGAAGCGACGCGGTGCGCCTATCCTCCTGGCTCGAATCGCACCGATACGCCGTAGATTCGCGGTTCCGTCAGGAAATAGTTGCGGAAGAGACCGGACGTATCGCTTGTGAGGTACTTGCCGGTGACGATTTCCTTGTCCTGGACGTTGCGAACCCAGGCTCTTGCCGACCAGTTGCGGCCGCTCTCGTAAATCAGCGAGAGGTTGTGCTGGCTCCAGCTGTCGATCTCGTCTCCGACGGTATTGAATTCGCGCGCGTAAGACGCACTCTGCCAATAGTAGTCCCAGCGGACCGTCAGCAATGCCGAGGCTCCCGTATTCCACGTATGGGACAACCCCAGCTTGACCGTATGCCTAGGCGCATTCGGCAGTTCCTTGCCATCGAGATCGATGGGAATACCGTCAAGCGTTTCTACGCCCGCAGCCGTGAGGAAGTTTCGCGAGAAGAAGACGGGTATCGATACGCCCGCAGCATTCGCGGGGTAGGAAACCGACTCGACCGTCAGCCCATTGCGGACATCCAGCGCCGCCGGCACCTGAAATGCCGCAGCGACGAGCGCCGGGGTGATCTGGGACTCGCGCGCGACGTAGTTCACGCCGGTAAGCGAACCGGGATCGATGTTGTTCAGCAGCACATACTCCGAGTTGCCGCCAGTCCGGTTGATGGGATCGATCGATTGGCTGCCCTTGATCTTGCTGAATAGCGAACCATAGGCGAAGTCTATCGCGAAACCCGGCATCCCTTGCGGATGCCAGCGCCCCTCGAGTTCCAGGCCCTGAATGCCGGCGTCGATATTCTCGTTGATCGAGCTGTTGTTCCTGATCCGGGTCACCTGGAGACCCGTGTAGTCGTACATGAACAACGCCCCGTTGAGGACCAGCCCGCCGTCAAGCAGCGTGCTCTTGATGCCGGCCTCGATGGCATTGACCTGCTCGGCGTCGAAGGTAAACGCCGAGGTATCCTGGAACGCGGGCGGTATGGCCGGATTGAAGCCGCCGGGCTTGTATCCGCGACTCAGGAAACCGTAGACCATCGTACTGTCGTCGATCCGAAAGTCGAAGCCGGCCCGGCCGCTTACCTCGCGCCACTGGGCTTCGCTCGGGCTGCCGGTAACGAACCGCGTCTCGCCGAAGCCAGGTACCGGCGTCAAGGCGTTCGCTATGGCGCCGAACGCCTGTGCCGCGGCTGCCAGGCCCGCATCCTGCGCGATCGCCGCGGGGTTCTGCGACAGTAGCGCTCCCACCGTTGCCTGGAAGATCGGCGGCAGTGGCAGTCCCGCAATGGCCTGCGGCACGAACTGGATAGGCAGAAGCCCTGCCGCGACCTGCGCTCCAATCGCCTCGGCGGCACCAAGCGCCACAAGCGAACCGATGGCGGTCTGCGCATTGGCCTCGTAGACGCCCTGTGCGTTCCAGAACTCCAGCAACCGGCGCGAAGCTTCGCTCAACTGCGCGGCCGGATTCGCCGCCATGGCGGCCATTTCCGTGAACAGGCCACTACGAACCCAGATCGGGTTTGGCCCAAGGAGGCCACCTAGCGCCGCGCTCGCATTTATCGAGTTGAACAACACGCTCGCATCGCTCGCGCTCTTGTTGTCCTCGTTGAATCGCAGTCCGAGCGTGAACTTCAGCCGATCGGAAACGTCGTAGTAGAGTTCGCCGAAGCTCGCCCAGCCATCCTGCTCCGCGCCGGACTCCGGGTTGTTCGCGTTGTAGAAGAACCCCGGGAACAGGGGTGGAAGCCCCAACGCCGGAACGCCGAAGACAGTGACAGAGTCAAGCTCGTTGGACAGCACGTAGTAGCCGCCGTAGTTCTGGCCGTCATGACGGCTGGCACCGAGCAGGAAACCCAGCGGTCCGTCGAACTCCGAGTGGATCTTGGCCTCCAGCGTGAAGTACTCCGAATGGGAGTCCTGCTGGTCGTAGCCGAACGACCGGTTCTGTTGCGTTGGCAGGATGCAGCCGCCAACAGCGCCCGCAGTGCCCGCCACGAGGTTGCAGGTATCGGAGAGCCACTCTTCGCCCGCCCCGCCCGCAGGCGCGGATACCGGCCAGATTCCGAGTGGATTCGTCCGCGTTGGCGCCAATACGGGCCCGACATTCATGAAGTAGTCCTGCTGGGCAATGAAGTCATTGACTCGGCGCCCGCCGATCAGGCTTGCCCGCAGGTTATCGAAATCGTAGTCGAACCCAAACGCCCAGATCTCTTCCTTTTGCCAGAATACGGGGTCGAAGTCGGTGTGCATCTCCCTGTAGCTGTCCATCGGAGGACGCGGAAAGTCGTACAAGGCCGCCTGGGAGCCATCGGCCCCCAACGGCAGCATGCCTGCGAGGCCCGCGAAGATTCCCGCCGTGGTGGCGCTCAGGTGCGGCGTATCGCGTCCGCGCGCATCGGGGAGGCACCCCGTGGTGGGCAGGGGGTTACGCGCACACACCTGGTTGGTGATACGGGCCCGGTCGTCGTCCTCGTGGGTGCGGTGGTATTGGAGCCAGGCGCTCGCCCGGTCCGTCAGATCCCAGGCCAGTGATGCCCGCACGGCGGTAATACCGCGCCCGTCGACGCTTCCATCGATGCCCGGCAGCGTATTGCCCTCGCTATCCCTCTGGCCGTAGGCGCGGTTTTTCGTATACCCATCCCGATCCAGCTTGAACGCCGCAACGCGCGCCGCGATCCGGCTACCGACAGGCAGGTTGATCGCGCCTTTGAGGCGCGAGTGATTGAACGAACCCGTCTCGACGTCCACGAAACCATCGAAGCCATCCGTGGACGGCATTTTCGTCACCAGGTTGATGGCCCCGCCGGTGGCGTTGCGGCCGAACAGCGTACCCTGCGGACCGCGCAGTACCTCAACCCGCTCCATGTCAAAGAACTCCATGGTCTCCAGGTTGCTGGGAACCGCTACTTCGTTCACATGCGATGACACGCCGGATTCGCCGGAGCGCCCCACCACGAGCCGTCCGATCCCCCGGATGCTCAATGTCGAGCTACCGAAATTGGTTGCGCTGAACGACACGTTTGGCGCACTTAACTGCAGATCGGAAGGAGTAATGATCTGCTGATCGCGAAGCGCATCGTCGGTCAGGGCCGTCACCGCGATGGGAACATCCTGGATGCTCTCCGCCACGCGCTGCGCGGTCACGATCAACTCTTCGATCACGATTCGGCCCTCGTCCGCAGGCGCCGCGTCGTCTTCCTGCGCGGATACCGTCGGCACACCGATCAGGACGGCGCCGCCAAGCGCGAAACAGCTAACAAACTGACGATACATGCTTCCTACTCCCTATAGAGGCCGCCACTCCAGCCGAAGGAATATCATACGAAAACAGATAGCCAAACGAACACATATCAGTTCTTTCAATGGGTCCGTTCGCATTGACAACATCGCCGGCCCCGCCGCGGGGGCCGGCGACCTGCGTGTGCCGGGAGGTTTGTTATCCGCCGAAGACGTACCTCAGGGATATTCCGTATATCTGCGGCTCCGTAACAAAGTAGTTGCGGAAAAACCCGGACGTATCCGATGTCAGGTACTTGCCTGTCACATTCTCGTCGTCCAGCAGGTTCCGCACCCAGGCCCTGGCGGACCAGGCACCTCCGCTCTCGTATACCATCATGAGGTTGTGCTGGCTCCAGGCATCGATCTCGTCGCCGGCCGCGTTGAACTCGCGTGCGTACGACTTGCTCTGCCAATAGTAGTCCCAGCGCAGCGTCAGCAACCCCGTCCCCACTTCCCACGTATGCGCAAGACCGATTCTCGCGGAGTTTCGAGGTGCGTTCGGCAGATCGTTGCCATCGAGATTGACCGGGACGCCTTCCAGCGTCTCAACACCGACAGCGTTCAGGTAGTTCCGTGAGAAATACGCCGGAATGGCCACGCCAGCAGCATTGGGCGGGTAGAGTATGTTCACACCGGTATAGCCGCCGAGGAGCGCCTGGGTCGTCGGTGGCAGCGATGCAACGAACCCCGCCAGCACCTGCGGCGTAATCTGCGACTCGCGCGCAACGAAGTTGATTCCAGTGAGGGAACCCGGATCGATGTTGTTGAGCAGGACATAGTCGGGGTTGCCGCCGGTTCGGTTGACCGGATCGATGGACAGGGTGTCCTTGGCCTTGGCAGACAGCAGGCTGTACGTGAAGTCAACCAGCAGCCCTGGCATTCCTACCGGCCGCCACTGTCCCTCGAGTTCCAGGCCGCTGATGGCCGCATCGACATTCTCATTGATAGAACTGTTGTTCCTGATGCGGGTGATCTGAAGGCCCGAGTAGTCATAGGTAAACGCGGAGCTGTACAGGGTGAGCCTTCCATCGAGCAAACTGCTCTTGGCACCGACCTCGAAGGCACTGACCTGCTCGGGCTCAAAGGTGAATGGCGATACGTCCTGGAATGCAGGCGGAATGGCCGGGTTGAATCCGCCGGGCTTGTATCCTCGGCTAAAGAAGCCATACAGCAAGGTGTTGTCGCCCAACTGGTAGTCGAGGCCGATTCGGCCACTCACCTCCCGCCAACTCGCCTGGCTCGGACTGCGGGTGACAAACCGCGTCTCGCCAAACGCGGGTGCGGGGCCTAGTGCGTTGGCAATCGCGCCGAACGCCTGCGCGCCAGCAGCCAGACCCGCGTCCCCGGCGATGACCGCTGGATTCTGGGACAGCAGTGCGCCCACGGTCCCTTTAAAGATCGGTGGCAGCGGCAGACCCGCAATCGCCTGGGGAACGAACTGGATCGGCAGCAGACCCGCCGCAATCTGCTGCCCGATGGCCTGGGCAGCTCCGATCGCCACCAGGGAACCTATAGCCGTTGGCGCATTGGCTTCATATGTGCCACCGGCGTTGTGGAACTCGAGGATCCTGAGCGATGTTTCGCTCAGGGAAGCGGCCGGGTTGGCCGCCATCGCGGCCATTTCCCCGAACACGCCACTGCGCAACCAGATGGGACTCGGCCCGAACAGACCGCCTACCGCGGCACTGACGTTGGCGGAGTTGAACAGCACGCTCGAATCGCTGACTACCTTGTTGTCTTCGTTGAAACGCAGCCCGGCGGTGAGTTTCAGGCGGTCTGTCGCTTCGTAGTAGAGCTCGCCAAAGATCGCTTCCCCGTCCTGCGGCGGACCGCCGTCCTCCGGATTGTTCGTGTTGTAGAAGAACCCTGGATAGAGCGGCGGCGCACCGAGGGCGGCGGAACCGTAGTGGCTTACAAGATCCAGCGTGTTGGCGAGAACGTAGTAGCCGCCGTAGTTGGTGCCCTCGTGGCGGCTGGCGCCCAGAAGGAAATCGAAACGCCCGTCAAAGTCGGAGCGCATCTTCGCCTCCAGCGTGTAGTACGTGCCATTCGTGTCGCCCTGGTCGTAGGCGAACTGAACATTCTGCAGCACGGGCAGAATACAGCCGCCGAATGTACCCGCCGTCCCCTCTGCGACGTTGCAGGTTTCCGAGAGCCACTCTGCTCCAGCGCCGCCCGCCGGCTCGGATGTCGGCCAGATCCCCAATGGATTCTGCGGCGTCGGGTTCAGGCGTGGCCCCACATCCATGAGGTAATCCTGCCGTGACATGCCCTCGTAGTCGCGCACCGCGCCAGTGACGCTCACATTCAGCTTGTCGAAGTCGTAGTTGAAACCGACCGCCCAGAGGTCTTCCTTCTGGTGGAAAACCGGCTCGAAGTCCGTGTGCATCTTTCTGAAGCTCTCGATAGCCGGGCGCGGGAAGGGGTACAGCGCAGGATCGGAACCGTCCACACCCGGCGGCAGCGCGCCGGCCGCACCACCAAAGATGCCTCCCGTCGTTGCGCCAAGGTGCGGCGTCTCCCATCCGAACTCGTCCGGCAGGCACCCCGTGGTCGGCAGCGAGTTGCGCTTGCAGACCTGGTTCGTGATGCGAACTCGGTCGTCATCCTCCCGGAACACGCTGTATAGCAGCCAGACATCAGCCCGGTCCGATATATCCCAGGCCAGCGTTGTCCGCGCAGCCCACATATCGCGGCCATCAATGTCGTCGTCTATGCCGGGAATGGTCTGACCCGCCGCGTTTCTCTGGCCAAACGCCAGGTTCTCGATGAAACCGTCGCGCTCCAGGTTGTACCCGGCGATACGCACGGCGATGTTGGAGGTCACCGGGAGGTTTATCGCCCCTTTCAGTCGGTTGTGGCTGAAGCTGCCGGCTTCGACATCGGCGAAACCGTCGACGCCGTCGAACGAAGGCTTTTTCGTCACGACGTTCAGGGCGCCGCCGGTGGCGTTCCGGCCGAACAGCGTGCCCTGTGGACCGCGGAGAACCTCGACGCGTTCGACATCGAAGAACTCTATGGAGTTCAGATTGGTTGCAACCGCTATCTCGTTCACGTGCGACGAAACGCCGGACTCGCCGCTACGAGAGATCACCAGTTGTCCGACGCCTCGAATACTGAAGTTCGATCCGCCGAAGTTGGTTGCACTGAACGACACGTTCGGCGCGTTCAACTGCAGGTCCGACGGGCCGACTACCTGGCGGTCCGCGATTATGTCGTCGGTCAATGCCGTCACCGCGATCGGGACATCCTGGATGTTCTCCGCGACGCGCTGCGCGGTCACGATCAATTCTTCGACCGTCGAAGTTCCTGTCCCGACGCCCGGCGCGACCTCCTCTTCTTCCGCTGCCTGGGCCGAAGCCGAGAGTGCCGCGACAACAAGAACCAGGACTGGACCGAACAGCGCCATGCGCCCAACAGATTGACATGTCATACCTTTCATCCCCCCAAACTTCTGGTACGAACACCGCAACTAAACTCCTTTTTGCCCAACGCGTCAATTTGCCGCCACTCGGATGTCTCGGGGCGTTCACCTGACGGGCGCGGGCAACCCTGGCCCGAGCGTTTCCCCGACGGGTGTGACGGGGACGGTCCCAGCATGTCGTGCGCTCTGCGGGAGCCGCAACAGCCGGGTCCAATTGATTGAATACAAAAGATATTCAATACCTAAACAGGTGCCGTAACGAGCCATGCGTCACAGGACTGACGCAGTCGAAGAGCCCCCAGGGTCGGCACTTTCCGCGTAGCTGGTTTCGGCGTGGCGCACAATGGCGCTCTGCAGAGGAGGGAAACACCACTCAGCGTCAAACTATGGAACAGTTGATACCAGTATGTTCCACAAAAGGGCTCCCACCAGGGCACCTTCGGGTTCGTCGGCCTCCAAGGGGCTCTTCGCGCCCTGCTGAAAGGGTTCCGCCCGCCTACTTCACCAGATCATGGAAGAAGAAGTAAATCCCCTCGAAGAAACGTGCGACAGTCTCCAGTTCCAGGACGGGGTCCCGTGCGATCAGAGGCGACGTCGCAAGCGTCTCGCCGTCCAGGGTCACGCGCAGTTCGCCGAGTTCGTCTCCCGCGGCGATGGGTGCCTCCAGGGGTTCCGGGATGTCCAGCGTCGCCGCAATGTCCTGGTAGCGACCCCGCGGGATGGTCACGAATATGGCCTCCGGAATACCCATCGACACTTCGTCCACCTGACCGTACCGCACCTCGGAGGTCTTCAGCGGGGCTTCGGTGCCGTAGAGCTTGTGCGTCTCGAAGTAGCGGAACCCGTAGGAGAGGAGCTTCTGGCTCTCGCGAACGCGCACCGCGTCGCTCTCCGCCCCCATGAGCGCCGAAATCAGCCGCATTCCGTCACGTTCGGCAGAAGCGACCAGGCAATAACCCGCTTCCTTTGTATAACCCGTCTTTACGCCGTCAACCGTCCGGTCTCGCCAGAGAAGGCGGTTGCGATTCGGCTGTTCAATGCCGTTGTACTTGAACGACCGTTCCGAATACATGGCGTAGTGGTCGGGAAAGCGCCGAATGAGTTGCTGGGTGAGGACCGCGAGGTCCCGTGCAGTCGTATACTGGCTTTCGTGGGGCAATCCGGTCGAGTTCGCGAACATCGAGCCCGGCATCCCCAACAGTGCCGCATGCTGGTTCATCATGTCGGCAAACGCGTCCTCTCCGCCCGCAACGAATTCCGCGAGCGCTACGCTGGCATCGTTGCCGGACTGGATGACGACACCCCGGAGAAGGTCTTCGAGAACCACGGTCGTACCCTCGCGGATGAACATCCGGGAACCCGGCGTCTCCCAGGCGTTGACACTGACGGGCACGTCGTCGGACAGGTTTATGCGTCCGGCTTCCAACTCCGCCGCCACGACGTAGCCGGTCATGATCTTCGCAAGGCTGGCCGGCGGCAACGGTTGCTGGCTGTTTTCTTCGGCAAGGATCTTGCCCGTATCCGCATCCATCAGTACGTAGCCCTCGGCTGCGATTGCCGGATGATCCGGTACCACCGACGTCGCTTGTGGCTGACCCCAGAGCGGTGCCGCAACGGCCACGACAGCGAAGGTGAGCGCGATGACTGCCCGGAACGGGCGCGCGGGTTGGGCCAGCGGGCGGGCAGCAAAACGCGGCGCTCCCTCAGGGGTCGACGGGTTCTGTGGCATTGCTACTCCTTGATGATGTCCGGCACAGCGCCGCGATGGAACGTCAGCAGTGCTTGCAGGCGCGTTGCCTTCCCGAGATCGGCGAATGGTCCTATGCGGACCCGATAACGAGGTTCGTCCCGCGTCTTCACGACATGGACTTCACCGACGGGCTCTGCCTCCAATACCCCCCGGAGGTCATCCGAAAGGGAATAGGCGAGCCCACTCTCCGCGAAGGCGCCAGCTTCGAGGAAAAAACGCTCCGCCACCTCTTCCAGTCCCGCCGCCTCGCCGTCACCGACTTTGGTCTCGTGGCTTCCGACGACGGTGACGCGCACGCGCGCCGTGCCGCGGTCCAGCATGCCAAGCTTGACCGCGGCCGCGTACGACAGGTCTATGAGCCGACCGCCGAGAAAAGGACCCCGGTCATTGATGCGGACGATCGTGGTGCGGCCATTCTCCAGGTTTTCGACGCGCGCATAGACGGGAATCGGTAGCGTGGGGTGCGCAGCCGTCAGTTCGAACATGTCGTACGTTTCTCCACTCGACGTGCGCCTGCCATGAAACTTGACGCCGTACCAGGAGGCGGTACCGATTCGGTCATAGCCTTCTGCCGTCGGCAATATGTGGAATGTCCGACCCCCTTCGGTATAGGTGTTGTTGCCGGTGGTGCTTTTGGGTTCCTGCTTGACCGGAGGGTCCGGCAGCTCCTCGAGATACGGTGGTGGAGATTCCGGCGCGCGGTCCGTTTCATCCGGTCCCGGCACGGGCTCAGGTGCCGGCGGGCGAGAGACCGAACCAAGGCACCCGGATAGAGCCGCAGACAACGCAATCGTCGCGACCATTGTCCGGCTTCGGCAAGGTCGACACCGATCGTGTCGGCGTCGACGTCGTGCTGGAAAGTCGGGTTGGGCGGGTTGCGTGACGGATCGGGCAGGCGGGAGAACGGGTTTGGCGGACTGGGCAAAACGAAGTGCCTGCGCGGCAGCAAGACAACGCGCACCCGAAGGGGGCGACGAGATTTGTGGCACGGGTGCCGAGTCACGCGAGTTCAGAAGCGCGCGACACGGCACTAGTCCGCATCCTCCGCTAACGCCATCGCTACGCGCTCCGAGCGTTCCTTGCCCAACCGTATCTCCTGCCCCAACTGCCACACGGCAAGGGCATACAGGCGGCTGTGGTTGTACCTGGTGATGACGTAGAAGTCGTGCAGGCCAAGCCAATACTCAGCACCCTCGTCACCCTCCATGCGGAACAGGGCGGCCTTGGCTCCCGGTGGGATACCGTCACTGATCACGCCGAGCCGCTTCAACTGGTCCTCGTCGTAGTCCGGCAGGAGGCCCCGGTTTACGTCCTCGTCGGCCAACCTTCCCGCCACCTCCACGCGCATCGCGGCCGGCCCGTCCCCGCGCCAGCCATGCTCGGCAAAATAGTTGCCGATACTGCCAAGGGCGTCGGTGATATTCGTCCAGATGTCCCTCGTTCCGTCGCCGTCGAAATCCACCGCATAGCTCCGATAGCTCGACGGGATGAACTGTCCATAGCCCATAGCGCCAGCGTAGGAGCCCTTCATCGCCAACGGATCGATGCCCTCCTCCCGCGCCAGCAACAGAAACTCGGTCAGTTCGCCGCGAAAGAAGTTCGCGCGCGGCGGATAGTCGAACGCCAGGGTGGCCAGCGAATCGACAACGCGGAACGAACCGAGATTGCGGCCGTATCGGGTCTCTACGCCAACAACCGCCACGGCGATCTCCGGCGGTAGCTTGTAGATCCTCTCCACGCGGCGCAGGACATCTTCATTCGCGCGCCAGAACTCGATTCCCTCCCGAATCCGAGTGGGCGTTACGAAAATCCTGCGGTACTCGCGCCATTGCTTGCGTTCAGCCGGTCGTGAAATCGCGGCCAGGATCGTGTCCTTTCGCTCGGCTGCCTGGAACAGGGATTCCAGGGCGAGCCGGTCAAAGCCATGCTGCGCAACAACTTCCCCGATGTAGTCGCGCACAACCGGCCTCTCGTCGAAGTCGGCCCAACCCGCAGCCACACATACCACGACCGCCGCGAATCCCAAACCGCGTTTCAGCAACGTTACCTCCTGCCAGTTCGGTGGGTGTGAATGGACATGACGATACCGCAACCGATCAAGATCGAAAGCGCTGAGGTTCCGCCATAGCTCACCAGCGGCAACGGCACGCCGACGACCGGAATCAACCCACAGACCATGGCAATGTTAACAAAGACGTGGGCAAAGAACGTCAGCATGAGTCCACCCGCAAGCAAGCGACCGAACCTGTTGGGCGCCAGCGTCGCCAGGCGCAGTCCGCGCGCCAGAATCACGAGATACAGAATCATCAGGAGCAACACTCCGACGAAGCCGGTTTCCTCGCCGATTACGGCAATGATGAAGTCGGTATTGCCCTCCGGCAGGAAATCGAGACGGCTTTGCGTGCCCTCACCGACACCTTTGCCGAGCAGGCCGCCGGAGCCTATTGCCGTCGTCGACTGGATGATGCTCCAACCCGCACCAAGCGGGTCCCTCTCCGGGTTGAAAAGCGTCCGAATGCGTTCCTGCTGGTAGTCGTGCAGGGACATCCACAGGATCGGGGCCGCCGCGACTCCCAATACCAGGGCACCGGCCATCCATCGCCACGACACGCCCACCAGGACGATGACGGCAAGCCCGCTCGCAGCCACCAGAACACCCGTTCCCAAGTCGGGCTGTTGAACGACGAGAATGACGGGAATGGCGATGATCCCAAGCGCAACAAGCATGTCCCGGAGTCCCGGTGGAAGGCGCCGATCGTGGAAATACCAGGCCAGCATCAGGGGAATGGCAATCTTCGTCAGTTCCGACGGTTGAAACTGTGGCAATCCAGGGAGATCGATCCAGCGCTGCGATCCCTTGGCAGTCGTGCCCATCAGCAACACGAGTATCAACAGCCCAACCGAAATCCCGTAGACCAACGGAGCCCAGGAAATGTACTGGCGTGGCTGGACCCAAGCAGCGGCGACCAGGGCCGCCAGTCCCACGGCCATACGCAGCATCTGGCCATAAAAGGTGTCGTCGTCGCGGTAATGGTGCACCACCAGGCCCAGCACGATGACTGCCAGGATCGCAACACACAGCAGGGCGTCCAGGTGAACTTCGGCAAGGCGCGTTCTGGAGCCGCCAGGGAGCGGGAATTGCCGGACGAAGTCGCTCGCCACGCGAAGCCCTTAAAGCCTTGCTAATCTGGGTAGCAGGTAGGCGTCGATCACTTCCCTGGCTACCGGTGCCGCGACCGAACTGCCCCCACCGCCGTTCTCCACGAGAACGCTCAAGGCGATCCTTGGATCATCCGCAGGTGCGAACGCGATGAACCAGGCGTGCTTGCGCTGGCGTTCGTCCAGTTCCTCTTCGTCGTACTCCTCTCCCTGGGCAATCTCCACCACCTGCGCCGATCCGGACTTGCCCGCCATTCGGTAGCCGAGATCACGGCCGATATACCACCACGCCGTACCGTTTTCGCGAAACCCCTGGTTCCCGCGATGCACGACATCCTCCATGGAATTGACAAGCAACTCCCAGTCCTGCTCCGTCGGGCCCTGAACCCGGACCGGCGGCAAGGGCGTGCCGAATCCCGACAGCACGGCATCGCTCGACAGGAGCAGGCGTGGTTGCACCCATCGGCCTCGGTTGGCGATGACCATCGCGGAAGTGGCGAGCTGCAGCGGCGTCACCAGCATGAGGCCCTGGCCGATGCTCATGTTCACGGTGTCGCCCAGGTACCAGTCCTCGCCCTGGGCGCCCTTTTTCCATGTCCGCGTGGGAAGAACCCCTTCCGCCGATTCCACGTCCAGCGCGCTCGCGGTGCCGAAGCCGAACTGGAAGGCGAACTCGCCAAGCGCGTCGATTCCGACCCGCGTACCGAGCTGATAGAAGTAGACGTTGGACGAACGGTAGATGGCCTTGCGTAGATTCACGACCCCTTGTCCGCCCGTGTTGGTCGGCGTCCAGCTCCAGTCGCGATACACGCGAGACTGGCCCGGCAACCTGAACTCTCCCGTGTCGATGATTGTCCTCTCCCAATCCGTCACTCCCTCACTCAACCCGGCAAGCGCCACGACCGGCTTGAACGTGGACCCCGGTGGATAGGTTCCCCGGGTTGCCCGATTGAACATGGGCGCGTCCGGCGATGCCGCAAGCACGCGATACTCGTCCTGCGGGATACCCGTGATGAACGGATTGGGGTCGTAGCCGGGATTGCTGACCAACGCCAGGATTCCCCCCGAACGCGGGTCCAGCGCGACGATTGCGCCGCGGCGTTCGCCCAGGGCGGCGTAGGCGGCAGTCTGCAACCTGCTGTCCAGGTGCAACGTCAGGTTCTGTCCCGCAACCGGGAGCACCTTGTTCTCGGGCAGGTACTCCACAACCCGCCCGCGCACGTCGATCTCCACATGATGGTGCCCAACCTCCCCATGCAGCGATCGTTCGTAGAATTCTTCCACGCCGAAGCGGCCGATGAATTTCGTTCCGCTGTATCGCACCGCATCCAGCGACGCGAGGTCATCTTCATTGATCCTGCGAACCGATCCCACTGCATGCACCGCGAGGCTCGCTAGCGGGTAGTACCGCAGGTTCTCCGGGACGACCTCTACCCCGGACCATCGGTGGCCGTCCACCCTGATTCGGGCGACCTCGTCGTCCGAGAGGTTTACCTTCAGCACTACCGGTTCATACGGCCGCCGGGGCCGTTCAATCCGGCGTTTGAACTCGGCAATCTCGGTATCGGAAATGTCGATGGACGATCCGAGTTCGGAGATGGCCGCGTCGAGACCGGCGACCCGCTCGACGACCAATGCCAGGGACAGTATCGGCCTGTTGTCAGCCAGCAGCACGCCCCGCCGGTCGTAGATCAGTCCCCGATCCGGGGCCAGCGGCTGGACCAGGATCCGGTTTTCGTCGGAGCGGGTGCTGTAGATGTCGTGCTTGAACATCTGCAGGTCGACGAAACGTGCCAGCAGTCCGAGTATCAGCGCCGCAGCCATCAGGAACACGACGGTAGCGCGCGTAAGAAACGCCCGTTGCTCCAACTCATGGTCTTCCATGGACCCAACGCCTCTGGGGAGCGCCAGCGAGCCAGAGCGTCTGGGCCATGGAAGACCGGTCAGGCTGGGCCACAGGCGACGCCTGTGGGGCGCTTCCATGGACCCAACGCCTCTGGGGAGCGCCAGCGAACCAGAGCGTCTGAGCCATGGAAGACCGGCCAGGCTGGGCCACAGGCGACGCCTGTGGGGCGCTTCCATGGACCCAACGCCTCTGGGGAGCGCCAGCGAACCAGAGCGTCTGGGCCATGGAAGACCGGTCAGGCTGGGCCACAGGCGACGTGTGAGGTTCACGTCACACTTCCGCGACCGGCGACGCGAGGTCGCCCCATAACCGCTCCAGGTCGTAGAAGGCGCGTGTCTCGGCCTGCATGACATGCACGACCACGTCCGCCAGGTCGAGCAATACCCACTCGCCCGTCTCGGCGCCTTCGATACCCAGTATCTTCGCCGAGCGGCGTTTCGCCGCATCGTGTACGGTGTCAACAAGCGCCCGGACATGACGTCTCGACGTGCCCGTGACCAATACCATGTAGTCAGTGACGTCGGTCAGTGGCTCCACGTCGAGGACGACGACATCCCGTCCCCGTAGGTCCGTGATCGCCTCTACGACGAGATCGCGCAGTTCGATTGGCCGCATCAACGATTCAGCGATGGTAAAGGCCTCGCTCGCGGACGTAGGTCCAGACCGGCGACGGTAACAAAGCGGACGCGTCGCCGCCATGGGAGAGAATCTCCCTGACGCGCGATGCGGAGACGTCGAGCATGCGATGCGGAAGTACGACGAGGCACCCGTGCTCATGCTGCGCCAGGCAGGCCGGGTCGTTGACCAGGCTGAAGCCGGCCAGCGGCGCCACCTCCGTCCCGGGCCTCACGACGGCGACGATGTGACAGCGCTTGGCAAACGCCTCGAATCGATGCCAGGTCCCGAAGGTATCCAGGCCATCACTGCCCACAACCCAGACGATCGGATCGCCGCCGCCAAGCGCTTCGATGGTATCGATGGAGTAAGAGGGGCCGTCGCGCCGAAGTTCGACATCGGAAGCCGACAGCAGCGGGTCCCCGGAAACGGCGAGACGCAACATCTCCCATCGGTCCGCGACGCTCGCGCGAGCGTCGCGATGGGGCGGCTCGGCGGCGAGGACGAGGGTGACCGATGGCACTTCCAGGGCGCTCCCCACGGAGCGGGCGGCGTGGAGGTGGCCCACATGCACCGGATCGAAAGTACCGCCAAGAAATGTCCGCACCTTCAACGACGAGGGCTTTCTCCGCAGGCAATGCGCGCATCCATCCGGCGGATAATACGCTTGAGGCGGTATCGCGTCACGGCGTCACTCCGTGATGTAGCGCGTCCGCACCGTGTAGACGCTGTCTCCGGTGAGTACCGCGCCACGGGCGAACAGCCGTCCGTGCTCCCAGTTTGAAAGGCCCAGCTCCGGCTTGTTGAGGGCGAACTGCCCATCCACCCACCGGGTATGACCATCGCCGACAAAGGGAGCGTTCAGGGTCCTGTAGAACCTCCGGTGCTCGTCCGGGTCTTCCGATACCAGCGTACCGACGAGGCGCGGACTCTGCGCATTGAACAGGGCAACCGCCTCGTCGAGGGAATCCACCTGGACGAGGGTGACTTCAGGCGTCTCTTCCCATTCCCACTCGATGCCGAGTTCGTCCCGGGAGATCACGTCGGCCTGTTTCTCGACGACGCTGCCCTGGGGACGGACGATCCGGACTTCCCTTTCGAACAGTCCTTTCGGCACCAGGTCTTCATTGCCGGCGGCCACATGCAGCTTGAACGCCTGGCCCCGGGCATTGCCTGCCTCAAGAAGTGCTTCCAGCACGAGCCGTGCATGCGTGGCCGCCATGCTTCCGACCAGACAGCACGTATTCAGTGTATTGCAGACCTTTCGATCGAGCGATCTCACAACCGACGCCTTCAGGTGATCGCCACTTGCCCTGTCCGACGCGACGATCCAGGCGCCGCCGGTGCCGTGAAGGCTGACCGGGGTGCCGGCGCCGCGAGCCAGCGACCCGAGCAACGCGACCGTCTGGCCAGAACCCCTCGCTACTGCCAACGACAGCCTCTGATCGAGAAACAGTGCCCAGCCTGCCGCGTGCGCGGCGCTGTCCACGAGCGATACCGTTCCCGGTGGCAATCCGGATTTGGCCAATGCGGGATCTATCGCAAGCCGCATGATGCTCCGCGCCGTGGCCAGGGCATCACTGCCGATACGGAACACGACCGTATTGCCACCTCGCAGCACCCCGCAGGCATCGGCGAGGACGTTGGGACGTCCCTCGAATACGAACGCCACCACGCCAAGCGCCGCGCCTACCATCTCGACCCGGAATCCTTCGTGGCGAACAGTCTCGAGCAGTGCTCCGCGGCGGGACGGCGTGCGGGCCCATCCGCGCATCCCCTCGATCATCTTCCCGCGCATGTCGTCGGACACCGCGAGCCGCGTCGTCGATCTGCCACGCGCCCGGGCGCGTTCGACATCCGCCGCGTTTACGGCAGCGATCTCCCGCCACACCGCGTCGTCGGCGAGGGCCCGTGCCCCGTGCTCGTAGAACATCGCGATGGAATCGTCGTCGACCGATCCCATCTGTTCGAAAGCCGCGACCGCCCGGTCTACCGCGTCGGCGGCCGCAGCCGCATCTTCGGCGGGAATACGGAGCAGTCCGGCGTCCGGATCGGCGATCACCCGGTCTCCGGGCCTGAATGCCGACGCGAATGCAGCGTCCACGGGGAACGCGGTCCCGTCCGGCGCAAGCACGATCGAACCCGGCTGCAGTGTCTTCAGCGGGCTAGTCATACGAGATTCCCGGGCTCATTGGTGTCGTGCGGGAATGCGACCAAATCTGTTCGCAGGATGCAATCCCCCGTCCCTTCGCCTGTGCCGTCTTTCACCCCCGCCCAAGCCCACCCGGCTGAAGGCTCCGCTCAAGCGTTGCCCCGGTCCGTGCCCTCGACCAGGCGCCGAATCTCGATCAGGCGTGCGACCGCACCGGGCATCTGCAACAGGGTCTGCTTGACCTCCGGCGGGAACGGCAGCACGTCGGCGAGCCGCCAACCCAGCGTTCGTGCGTCACCCAGGTCCATCTCTTCTGACCCGTCCTTCGACCAATCGGATGCCGCCGAGTGCCGCATGATCTGGCGAAGGAGCGCCGTCAGCCCCTCGAAGCCCACGTCAACGGGGCAGGCGCTCTCCTCGGGCAGAAGTTCGACGTCACCCAGCAACAGGTGGTCTGCCTGTTCCCGCGTGTTCGCGATGCGGAAGTTCCTTCCCCCGCTGATCCTGATCGCAAGCTGACCCGATCCGGCCTGGTCGAAGTCGACGATGCGAGCCACGGTTCCCACGTCGTGTATTTCAGGTTGTCCCATGCCGGCACCGTAAGTGTCGGCGCCCCGGCGGATGAGCACGACACCGAATCCGGCGTCCTCCCGCATGCATCGGCCAACCAGGTCGAGGTACCTCGCCTCGAAGATCCTCAAGCCCATCTGACCGCCGGGAACGAGCACCTGGCCCAGGGGGAACAGAGGCAGTTCAGTGAGCGAGGATTTCACAATGCCCGCACCTTAACACGTACACTATCGCCAGCGTGGACCTGCACCAAGTCATCGTCCTGGCCTTGATTCAAGGCATTACGGAATTCCTTCCGATCTCCAGTTCCGCGCATCTCATCCTGCCTGCCGAACTGACCGCCTGGCCCGACCAGGGACTCAGGTTCGACGTCGCCGTGCACCTCGGATCGCTGACCGCCGTCGTCATCTACTTTCGCGCCGAGTTGGTAGCCTTTGCCGCCGACGCGTTTCGACTGCGCGCCGGCGCATCCGTGTCGCTGTTGTCCAAGGTCGCCGTCGCGACGGTTCCCGCAGCCCTCGCCGGACTCCTGTTCAAACCCTTCATCGAGTCGGAACTGCGCACCATCGGCGTGATCGCCGTTGCGACCATGGCTTTCGCCATCCCGCTATGGTGGGCGGACCGCCGAACGACGTCGACACGGGACGAGCACGCGCTTTCCTATGGCCAGGCGGCCGTCATCGGCCTGGCCCAGGCAATGGCCCTGGTTCCCGGTGCTTCCCGTTCCGGGGTCACCATCACCGCGGCGTTACTTGTCGGGCTCGGGCGTCAGGGTGCAGCCCGGTTTTCCTTCCTGCTGGCAATCCCCACGATCGCGGGAGCGGCCCTGCTCACCGCCGTGGACGCACGGACTGCGCCGGAAGTGGTGCCGTGGACGCACCTGGGGCTTGGGTTCGCGGTGTCTGCGGTCGCAGCCTACGCTTGCATCCGGGCGTTCATCGTGCTCGTAAACCGGACGGGAATGGCTCCCTACGTCGTCTACCGGCTGGCGCTGGGCGCCGCGCTGCTATGGTTTTTCGTTTGACGCTCGCTGGCGCCTCGACCGGCACTTGCGCGCTACTTCTGCTGCCATGCGCATGCGGCCATGCGGCGCACGGTCACCAGTGTCGCGTGACACGACACTAGAATGGGATGTCGTCGTCCAGGTCGTCGAGATCGTCAGTGGCGTCCGTGGCGGGCGCCGGGCTCCGCGCGGGTTGCGGGCTTTCCTGCGCCGCGCCGCCACGGGGCGGCGGCGCATAGCCTCCCGACGAATCGCCACGGCTGTCGAGCATCTGCATGTCGCGCGCCACGACTTCCGTCGTGTAGCGCGTGTTTCCTTCCCGGTCCTCCCAGGAGCGGGTCTGCAGCCGACCCTCGATATAGCACTTCGAACCCCTGCGCAGATACTGGCCGGCAATCTCGGCCAATCGCCCGAAACACACCACCGTATGCCACTCGGTTCGCTCCTGCATCTCGTTGGACGTACGGTCCCGCCATTGATCCGATGTGGCAAGCCTCAGGTTGGTGACGGGGCTCCCGCCCTGGGTGTAGCGCGTCTCCGGATCGCGCCCGAGATTGCCTATGAGAATGACCTTGTTGATGCCCCGCGCCATGGTTCTTCTTCGCTCCCCGAAAGGTCGTTCCAATATAGCGCAAGGCACAGCCTCACACTACAGACATTGCCGCTTCGCGATGTGGGAGAATGACGCTGTTGCGGCAGCGTTTTCGACCGCGTATTTTCGCGGGTTTGACTGGACGACAGGGCGCGAATGAACCCGTCGACGATTGCCGTGCGCGGCGCGCGCACGCACAATCTCAAGAACATCGACCTCGACATTCCGCGCGACCGGCTGGTCGTGATCACGGGACTGTCTGGCTCCGGCAAGTCGTCGCTGGCGTTCGACACGCTCTATGCCGAGGGCCAGCGCCGCTACGTGGAATCCCTGTCGGCCTACGCACGCCAGTTTCTCTCCATGATGGAGAAACCCGACATCGACCATATCGAAGGGTTGTCTCCGGCCATTTCCATCGAACAGAAATCCACGTCTCACAACCCGCGCTCGACCGTTGGCACGATCACCGAGATCTACGACTACCTGCGCCTGCTGTTCGCCCGCGTCGGCGAGCCGCGCTGTCCCGAGCACGGAACCACCCTCGACGCGCAGACCGTCAGCGAGATGGTCGACCAGGTGAAGAACCTGCCCGAGGGGAGCCGCGTCATGCTCCTGGCACCCGTCGTCACCGAGCGGAAGGGCGAACACCAGCACATCCTGCGGGAGCTTGTCGCCAACGGGTTCATTCGCGCCCGGATTGACGGGATCGTCACCGACCTCGACCATCCCCCGGCACTCGACAGGAACCGGAAACACACCATCGAGGCGGTCGTCGACCGCCTGCGCGTGCGAGGCGACATGCAGCAGCGCCTGGCCGAATCCTTCGAGACCGCCCTCGAACTCGGCGACGGCGTCGCCACGATCAGCTTCGACGAGAACGAGGAACGTGCCGAGGACCTGGTGTTTTCGTCACGGTTCGCCTGCGCCGTCTGCGGCTACAGCATCAGCGAACTGGAGCCGCGCATTTTCTCGTTCAACAACCCCGCCGGCGCCTGTCCGGACTGCGACGGCCTCGGGGTCGAGCAGTTCTTCGACCCCGAGCTGGTGGTGGCCGATCCGGGGCTTGGCCTGGCGGCGGGCGCGATCCGGGGCTGGGACCGCCGGAACGTCTACTATTTCCATTTGCTCAAGTCCCTCGGCGCGCACTACGGTTTCGATGTCGAAACCCCTTTCAGGCGCCTCAGGAAGGCCCAGAAGGACGCCATCCTGTACGGCTCGGGAGACGATCGGATCAACTTCGGCTACCTCAACGACCGCGGCGACAGTATCCGCCGCCGGCACCGGTTCGAGGGCGTGATTCCCAACATGGAGCGCCGCTACCGGGAAACGGAGTCCTCGATGGTCCGCGAGAGTCTCGGCAAGTACCTGCGCGTGCGTCCGTGTCCCGCGTGCGGCGGCGCACGACTGCGCGAGGAAGCCCGGCATGTGTATCTCGACGGCGCCACGGTTCCCGAGATCACGTCGAACTCCGTCGAAGACGCCCTCGGGTACTTCACTGGCCTGAAGCTCACCGGCCAGCGCGGCGCGATCGCCGAAAAGATCGTCAAGGAAATACGCGCACGGCTTCGATTCCTGGTCGACGTGGGCCTGAACTACCTGACGCTCGACCGCAGCGCCGAGACACTTTCCGGCGGCGAGGCGCAGCGCATTCGCCTCGCGAGCCAGATCGGCGCCGGTCTCGTCGGTGTCATGTACATCCTGGACGAACCTTCGATCGGTCTTCACCAGCGCGACAACACGCGCCTTTTGCGCACCCTCACGCACCTGCGCGACCTCGGCAACACCGTACTCGTGGTGGAACACGACGAAGAGGCCATTCGCACGGCGGACCACATCGTCGACATAGGTCCCGGAGCGGGCATTCACGGCGGAGAGATCGTCGCTGCCGGGACGCTGAAACACATCCAGCGGACCAGGGAATCGATCACCGGCCAGTACCTGTCAGGCAAAAGACGTATCGAGGTCCCCTCAAGCCGGGTGCCCGCGGACGAAAAACGTACCGTCCGGCTGGTCGGTGCAGCGGGCAACAACCTGCAACACGTCACGGTGGACATCCCGGCCGGCCTCTTTACCTGCGTGACCGGCGTGTCCGGTTCCGGCAAGTCCACGCTGATCAACCAGACGCTCTACCCGATCGCGGCCGGGCATCTGAACGGCGCGAGCGGCCGGTCGCCCCGCCCCTACACCGAAGTCGAAGGACTGGAACACCTCGACAAGGTGGTAGACATCGACCAGAGCCCCATCGGCCGCACGCCCCGCTCCAATCCGGCCACCTACACCGGCGTCTTCACACCCATTCGGGAACTGTTCGCGCAGACCCAGGAGGCCCGCGCCCGGGGCTATAGGCCCGGCCGGTTCAGCTTCAATGTCAAGGGCGGCCGGTGCGAGGCGTGCCGGGGGGACGGCGTCATCAAGGTCGAGATGCACTTCCTGCCCGACATCTACGTTCCCTGCGATGTATGCCGTGGCAAACGCTACAACCGGGAAACCCTGGACGTGCGGTACAAGGGCAGGAACATCCAGGAAGTCCTCGACATGACCGTCGAGGAAGCGCGTGAGTTCTTCGACCCGGTGCCCGTGCTGGCGAGAAAGCTGCAAACCCTGGTGGACGTGGGACTGTCGTACATCCGCCTTGGCCAAAGCGCCACCACCCTATCCGGCGGCGAGGCCCAACGCGTCAAACTGTCGCGCGAACTCGGGAAGCGGGGCACCGGCAAGACGCTTTACATTCTCGACGAACCCACCACGGGGCTGCACTTCGAGGACATTCGCCAGTTGCTGAAGGTTTTGCACCGGCTTCGCGACCAGGGCAATACGATCATCGTCATCGAACACAACCTGGACGTCATCAAGACCGCGGACTGGATCATCGACCTCGGACCGGAGGGCGGCGATGGCGGCGGCCGCGTCGTCGCCGAGGGCACCCCCGAAACGGTGGCGAAGCACCCCTCGTCGCACACTGGAAGATTCCTGAAGAGGTCCCTCACGCGCGGGAGCGCCCGGCGGCGAGCTGGCAGGGCGAGGGAAGGGACCTCGCGCAACGCCCGGACCGAGGCAAACGGCGAGTGATCGTGATCGTGGGCGGCGGTCACGCCGCGGGCCAGGCAGCAGCCGGTCTCCGCCAGGGGGGCTACGGCGGGAAAGTCCTCGTCGTCTGCGATGAGCCACACATTCCCTATCAGCGGCCACCGCTGTCGAAGCAGTACCTTGCCGGTGAGCAGGGGCTGGACCGCGTGTACCTGCGGCCGGAATCCTTCTACGAAAGCCGGGACATCGAATTGGTGAGCGGCACGCGCGCCACCGGGATCGACCGGAATGCGAAGGTCCTCGTGCTTGAAGACGGGTCGACCGTTGCCTACGAAAAGCTGCTGCTCGCCACCGGCGCCAGGGCACGGAAGCTGGATATTCCCGGCGGCGCGCTGGCGGGTGTCCACTACCTGCGCGACATTGCCGATGCGGACGACATCAAGGCGGACATGCGACCGGGCCGGCGCGCCACCATCGTGGGCGGTGGCTATATCGGCCTGGAGGTCGCCTCGGTGGCCGTGCAGGCCGGCCTCGCGGTGACCGTCCTCGAGATGGAGGACCGCATTCTGCAGCGGGTCGCCTCACCAGAGATGTCCGACTTCTACCATGCGCTGCACACGGACGCCGGGGTCGACATCCGAACCGGTGCATCGGCCACGGAGTTTGAGGGCACGGACCGGGTAGAACAGGTGGTCTGCGCCGACGGGACCCGGATCCCGTCCGACCTGGTTGTTGTCGGCATCGGCATCGTGCCGAACGTCGAACTGGCGGAGTCGGCGGGGCTGGCATGCGCGAACGGCATACGGGTCGATGAGCGCTGCACCACGTCGGACCCGGACGTATACGCCGCCGGCGACTGCACCAACCATCCGAACCCGGTCCTCGGACGCCGGCTGCGGCTCGAGTCCGTACCCAACGCGATGGAGCAGTCACGCGTGGCGGCCACCAACATGGCGGGAGGTGACAACGTCTATGCGAGCATGCCCTGGTTCTGGTCGGACCAGTACGACCTCAAGCTGCAGATGGTGGGGTTTTCGACCGACGGCGACTCGTACGTGGTTCGCGGTGACCCGGCCGAGCGCAGGTTCGTCATGTTCCACTTCAGTGGTGACGTCCTTGCAGCGGCTGACGCGGTTAACTCGCCCCGGGAATTCCTGGCATGCCGGCAACTTGTCGGGCGCACGGTCGATCCGAATCACCTGGCCGACGCCGGCACCGATCTGAGGCAATTGGCGGCCCAGCCATGAAATCCGCCGACCCTTCGGACACACCGTGTTTCATTCCCGGCCAAGACCACCTATCACGCGTGCCGCATCCCGCGCCCCGTCACCTCGGGGCTATGGTTTAATCCCCGTCGCGTTTGCAGACAAAGCCGCGGGCATTTGCATCGTTAGGACATCCGGCATGAGCGACGTACTCGACGACACTCGATCCAGGACATTCGATCCTGACCTGAAGGATCTCATCGACACCGTTGACCGGTCGAAGAAGGGCTACATCTTCTGCGCCGCATGCGAGCACGTGATAGGACACGTCGACGACCGTGTCGACATCATGGGCGCGCATGAACACAGCATGACGAATCCCTACGGCGTCACGCATACGTTCGGCTGTTACGCCGAGGCCCCCGGCGTGGACCTGTTCGGCCAACCCACCGCGGCGGACACCTGGTTTCCCGGGTTCAGTTGGCGCCTGGCCTGCTGCGAGGGGTGCGGGCAACACATGGGCTGGATGTTCGAGCGGAACACCGAGTCGTTCTGCGGCCTGATCGTTTCCCAGATCAGAACCGGCTGAGCCGGACCACGGCGCGACGGGAAAGATCGTGGAGCGCGGAGAAACCGAATTCGATCCGGACGCGTTCGATGTCCTGACATTCGATTGCTACGGCACACTCGTCGACTGGCAAGGCGGTATCGTCGACTACCTCCAGCCCGTCCTCACGGGCCACGACGCGCATGTCACGGACGACTTCATCCTCGAGTTCTTTTCCGCGACGGAACCCGCACTGCAGCGGGAAGGCGGCAAGTATGAAGACGTCCTGAGAGGCGTTCTGGATCGTTTCGGCACACGTTTGGGGTTCATGCCTACCCCGGATGAACGTGACGGTTTTCCCGCGAGCCTTGGCGAGTGGAAGCCGTTCCCCGACACGGTCGATGCATTGGAGCGCCTCGGAACGCGGTTCCGGCTGGCAATCATTTCGAACGTCGACGATGCCCTGTTCTCGCTCACGAAAGAGGCACTGGGTGTGGAATTCGCCCACGTCACGACCGCCGAGACCGCCGGCGCGTACAAGCCCGAAAAACGCGTCTTCGAGACCGCGCTCACGGACATCGGCTGCAGCCGGGACCGGATCCTGCACGTGGCCGAGAGCCTGTATCACGACATCGCGCCCGCGAACGAACTGCAGCTGGCAACGGTGTGGATCGACCGCAACCGGGGTGCCCAGGGCGCGGCGCAGCGTGCCCGGGCGCAGCCCACCTGGACATTCCCGACGCTCGGCGAATTCGCCGACGCACTACTCGGCTGACAGCCGTGGCGTCCGAACACATCAGCATCGACATCGCCAAGGAGTACCTGCATTTCTCCGCAGCCCACTTCACGGTGTTTTCGGCGACCGAGCGGGAGAACCTGCACGGGCACAACTTCCAGGTCGAAGCCACGTTGCGCGGCCACATCGGCGACGACGGACTGTGCTTCGACTACAACATCGTGAAGCGCAGATTGAAATCCCTGTGCGACGGCCTCGACGAGGTCGTGCTGCTGCCGGGGCGCTGTCCCCACCTCGATATCAGGGAGTCCGAAGACTACACGGTCGCCGAATTCAACGACGAACGCCTGCCCTTCCTGCACCGGGACGTCAGGGTGCTCCCGGTACGCAATGTCACCGTGGAGGAACTCGCCCACTGGTTGATCGAAGAGTTGACTGCCCACAACGAGATCGCCGCACTACCTGTTTCCCACATCGAACTGCGCGTTTCTTCCGGCGCCGGGCAGTGGGCCCGCGCTGCGTGGGCCTCGCCATGAAGCTCCTCGTCATCACCGGCGCTTCCGCCGGCATCGGTGCCGCGACAGCCGCCGCCTTCCTCGCCGCCGGCCACAAGGTCGTCAACCTGTCGCGGCGGCCCTGCCCCGTGCCTGAAGCGATGCATATCACCTGCGATCTGTCGAACCCCGGCTTTCTGGACACCGTCGCCGATCAACTCGGTCCCATGCTGCACGATGCCGAGCGGACAGCCCTGGTCCACAACGCATCGAGACTTTCGCCGGACACCGCGATGGCCACGCCGAGTGATGCCTTGCGGGAAATCATCGAACTCAACATCGTCGCCGCCAACACGCTGAACCAGTTCGTCATTCCCACCATGGGCGCCGGGTCGAGCGTTCTGCTGGTCGGCTCCACACTGTCGGAGAAAGCGGTACCGGGCAGCTATTCCTATGTCATATCGAAGCATGCCCTCGTCGGCATGATGCGGGCGCTCTGCCAGGACCTCGCCGGCACCGGCATACACACCGCGTGCATCTGTCCGGGATTCACCGATACCGAGATGCTCCGGGAGCACGTCCCCGGGGAGGCGATGGCAACCATAGCCGGGATGTCAGCCTTCGATCGTCTCATCGAACCCCGGGAAATCGCCGAAACCCTGCTGTTCGCCGCAGCGAACCCGGTGGTGAACGGTGCGGTCATTCACGCCAATCTCGGTCAGCGCGAAAGGTAGGCATGGACTTCGCCACTACGGATAGCCGCGCTCCCGGCGGGATTGACATCACCGAACGACGCGAGCGTGTCTTCATCGTGCTCGCGGGGTTCTTCCTCTGCGCCATGACGCTGCTCAATGTCATCGGCATCACCCGGTTCATCGAACTCGGTCCGATGACGCTGGCGGTTGGCGTGCTGCCCTACCCGCTGACATTCCTGTGCACGGACCTCATCAGCGAACTGTATGGCCGCCGGCGCGCCAACTTCCTGGTCGGCGTCGGGTTCGTTCTCAACTTCTTCATTCTGGGCTGCCTGTGGCTCGGCAACGCGATTCCCGCCGCGGATGTCGACAAGCAACCGCCGTGGCAGGTGCTGGAGCTGGCGGAGCAGGTCGCGCTGCCCAACGGCGACGTGCTGTCCGGCGGCGTCGAGCTGTTCAGGCTGATTTTCGCCTGCACGTCCGGCGCCGTATTCGCCTCCATGATGGCTTACCTGGCCGCGCAGTTCTGTGACGTACAGGTGTTCCACTTCCTGAAGCGCCTCACGAAGGGAAAGCACCTCTGGGTGCGCAACAACTTCTCCACCCTGACCAGCCAGTTCGTGGATTCGGTCACGGTGATCTCCGTCACCTTCGGCGCCGCCTTCCTCGCCGGGCAATACACCGTCGCGGCATTGCTCGTGCTGATCGGCAGCAACTATGTCTTCAAGGTGACCGTGGCGCTGATCGACACGGTGCCGTTCTACATCGGCACCCACTACCTCAAGCGGTACCTCCGGGTGGACAACCTCGCCACCTACTGATCGCCGGCACCGACTGTCCGCCCGGGGTCACCCGAACAACGACGCGACGGTTTCCACGGAGCGCTCGAGGTGCGCCGCATCAATCCCGCCGATGCGCAACCGCGTCACCACAAGGTGTGTCATGCCGAGGTCCTGCCGGTAGCCGTCGATGCGGTCCCGCACCAGTTCCGGCTCGCCGACGATGGCCCATTCGTCGACAGCGCCAGGAGATCTCCGGGGCGTACCGCCGGGTCCGGCCCACCTCTCGAGGCCTTCGCGAACCCGCCCGGTGAGTCTCGAATCCGAGGACGCGAAAACCGTCCGCATGATCGGGACTTCCGGCGGCAGGGGCTGGCCCGCAGCCTCACACGCCTCGGCGTGCAGCCGATAGTTGTTCCTGAGGCGGGCTCTAGACTCCATGGGGGACGCAAGGTACGGGGCACCAAGCGTACCCGCCTGGGCAAGGGCCTTCGGCCCAAAGGCCGCCACCCAGATGGGAGGATGCGGTGTCTGTACCGGCCGCGGCGCGACGACGACCGGCTCCGCCCCTTCGACCAGGGACACGGGTTCCCCGTGCCAGGCCCTGATCATGTGTTCAAGGCACCACTCGAACCTGCGCCGCTTTTCCCTGGCGGACACCGAAAATGCGGATAGCAGGGATGCCGAATACCCCCGGCCGACACCCAGGACGACACGCCCATTCGACAGGCGGTCAAGCACCGCCACCTGTTCTGCCGCCTGGAGCGGATTGCGAAGTGGCAGCAGGAAGGAAGTAGTTCCGAGCAGTATGGTTCGCGTCCGCGCCGCCACCGCCGCCAGCAGCATGAGCGGCTCGGGAATGGCCCCGCTGCGCGCGAAGTGGTGCTCGGGTAGCCAGAAAGAGCGGTAACCCCAGGACTCGGCGAGTTGTCCCTGGCGCGCCAGGGCCGCGGCGTCGGCAGAAGCCGAGATCAGCCATGGCGTGAGCCCGAGATGCAAGGCGCCCATTCGCGCCCTCCGGCTACTGGCTTTCCCGCTGCGCCAGCAACATCGCCGCCATGGTGGCGCGCACGGCGACGAGGTGACGTTCAAGTGCGAACGCCGCGTAGAGCGGATCGTCCTTCAGCAGGACGCAGCGTTCGTCCTCACCGCATCTGAACCGGGTCGGCCGGCCGAAATTGTTTCCCGCAACACCGTACTCCCCGAACTCGCCCGGCTCGCCAAACTCCCAAATGGCTTCCCAGGTCGCCGGCATCCCGGGCATGGGCGCCCGTACCGCCGCCCGGGTGTTTTCCGCAGTGCCGTGCAGTACTTCTGCGAAGGTCTCGTCGACCCCTTCGAGCGGCATGCAGTAGTCGCCGATCGCCTCCTCCACCGCGCGCTCATCGATGTCGTAAGTGTTGTATCGGTCCGCGAAACTGAAACGCCACCAGCGCGTGGTGAACACGGGCACGACATGGGCGGGAGATGTCATGTCCTGGATGAGATTCACGATGACCCCCAGGTTCGCGTACTTGCTGCTCAGGTCGTCCGCAACGGCGAGCTTTGCCACGGCTGCATCAAAGTGCTCATGAAGGCGCGTCTGGATGAACCAGAACAACCGATTGCGGCCCGTGTCCCTGCCATCGTAGTAAGGCCATCGGGCCACCTTGCGCGAGAAACGCCATTCCGCCCGCGCGACATATCGCACCTGCAAGGCAGTGAGGCGCGGGACATCGAGGTCCGACACGCAGCGATTGAACTGCATCGCCGCGATGAACGTAAGCTGCTGGTGCGCGCGGCCCTCGTACGCGGCGACGGACGTGCCTCCAAAAACCGCAAGAAGGAAACACATCCGGTACACACTCTGAAGGGCGCGACCCGTCCTGGCCGCCTTGAGGTTCATCGATCAGATCCCTTCATCCCCGTGAACGCCGCTGCGCGGCGCAAACGATACAGCCGCTCGTCGGTCACCAGGGACCCGGCGATATCCGAAATGCTTCGATCCATCCCGGGCCAGACCCAGTCCGGCGCCACCTCGGCTGCCGGCACCATCACGAATCGTCGCGCGTGCGCCCTGGGATGGGGTAGCGTCAGCTCTTCGGACCGGCGTTCCTCGTTCCCAAACAACAGGAGGTCCAGGTCAAGTTCGCGCGGCGCATTGCGGACAGGCGCTGCATCACGCCCGAAGTGGCTCTCCATTGCCTTGAGGTCCTTGAGCAACCCCTCGGGTCCGGTCGAATCTACCACAAGCAGCGCGACCGCGTTGACGAAGTCACCCGACCCCGGCGGACATTCCACGGGACTTGTTCTCCAGAGGGACGACGGGCGAAAGCCCGGGCCGGAAAGGGCCTCGAGCCCGGCAAGCGCCTGCTCCACAACGTCGACGCTCGCGCCCATGTTGGAGCCAATGCCTACGAGAACGCGGGTAGCCACGGGAATCTGTCCAATCAACCCGTTGTCAGCCAATCAAAGCGACGACCCGGATAGAAGTCAAACCGGTCGAGAGCCTTCAGCCCCGGGAGCGCGAGGGTGTCCCTCGCAAGAGAATATGCGCGAGGGGGAACCCCTCGCAGACAAAGAGCATGCCCGACCGCCGAAGCGTGAGGAAGTTCCACCTGTCGGCGGTTGCGTACTGCTCCGGCGCTACAGGCGGAGGTTGCCGTATTGGCCCTCCCGATAGATGCGCAGGATGGCACGGGAGTTCTGTATGCGCCGCCACAGTTCGCCGACGAAGTGAATCCGCTGACCGTTGGCCCCGACAATGACATCCCCGGAACGAAGGTCCCGCGTCCATGCGGGCGAGTTGCGGTCAACATCCACCACCAGGACGCCAGCGCCGCTTCTCGGGTCTCCAGCCGCGCGAAAGTCCGACAGGGTGGCGCCGGCGAGGCGTGGGTCTACGCGTTCGCCGGCAACCTGGACGACACGCTCATCGACTTCCAGGCGAAACAAACGTGCTTTCCCGTCCCTGACGGCATCCACATCGACGATGTCGCCCACCATGATGACTGCCTCGGCGCTGTCGTAGTCCGCCACGCCCCGGATGTCGTGCAAGCCGATACGCGTCAACACGTCTCCGGCCTGGATCCCCGCCACGTCCGCGACACTGCCCGGCTCGACTTCACCAACGAGGACACCCTGGCCCGCCTTGACGGCAAACACCGCGGCCTCGTCGGGATTGAGCGCGATGACATCCAGGCCGATGCGGGCACGTCTCACCTCCCCATGCTCCACGAGCTGCGTCATGATCGCCCGGACCAGGTCACTCGGAATCGCAAAACCGATGCCGACGCTACCGGAAGAACGTTGTGGAGATACGATTGCGGTATTGATCCCAACCACCTTGCCGGTCAAGTCGACAAGCGCGCCGCCGGAGTTGCCCGGATTCACGGACGCGTCCGTCTGGATGTATGCCTCGAATCGTCCGAGGCCAAGACCCGTGCGCCCCAGGGCACTCACGATCCCGGAGGTGACCGTTCGATCGAGGCCAAACGGATTGCCTATGGCCACGACGAAGTCACCCACGCGAACCGCGCTGGAGTCGGCGAATTCCAGCGCCTCGAGCCGGTCGCTTTCCACCTGCAGTACCGCGAGATCCACCAGGGGATCGGAACCGATCAGCGTCGCGGGGAGCCTTCGGCCGTCCGCCAGGCCAACGACGATTTCGTCGGCGCGTTCGATGACGTGGTGGTTGGTGACGATGTAGCCGTTCTCCGCATCGACGATCACCCCCGATCCCGTACTCTGTTCGCGCCGGAATCGCCGCCGCTCGTCGGGTATGCCGAAGAAGTCGTAAAGCGGACTCCGGATCTGCACCGACGTGTAGATCGCTATGTTGACAACGCCCTGGGTGGTCCGATCGAGCATCGGTGCCAGACTGGGCACTTCCGAGCCGCCCGATACCTGGGGCGGCAGTGCGCCGCCCCAGGCGACACCAGAGATCAGGAGCGCCAGGAAGAGAATCGGTTTCATCGAGCTGTTCCGGACATGTTCGAACATCGCGTGGCACATGGGAATCGCGGGCTGCCGTTTGGACCCATGCTTCGCGCGGAAGTGCCCCACAGCCTCAAACGCCCTGTCGGCATACAGGGAGGGATGTGACGCTTCGCCGGGGACTGGAGCGGGCGATGGGAGTCGAACCCACGTCTCCAGCTTGGGAAGCTGGGGTAATGACCGTTATACGACGCCCGCCTTCAAATCGAAGGTCGCCAATGCTACTACAGCCCGCTCGCAGGCGACGAAGGTGTCGCCTGCGCCTGGCCGAGGTTACTTCTCGTGCGTCTCGGTCTTTTCGATCCGCCTGCGGATGTTCTCAGGCACGCTCACCGGGAGCGGGGGTTTCCTGACGGCCGGTGGCGGCGACGCTACCGGCCGGGTCTGGGGTGGTGGCATCACGGACGGCGTCCGCCGCGGGGGCGTTACGGACGGGACCCGTGACGGCGGCGTTACGGACGGGGTCCGCGTCGGGGGCCGGAACCGGGGTTGTGACGGGCTCTGGCCAACCGGAGCGGATATCCTGGGTCGCACCGTGGGAATCCCCCGGTCGCGCACCCTCGGCTCCGGGCGGTCAACGCGCCGCCGCACATCGCTCGGCACCCCCCGCGGCCGCGCATGGCGCTCGGTTGGTCTCGAGGCCGGAACAAACGGTTGCGTGGATGCGGGAGTGTCGGCAGGCCTTCCCTGTCTTCCCCGGCGTACATTTTCCGGCGGCCGCACTGGCGGGAGTACGCGGTCTGGCGGCGCTTCGCCCACCAGGAGCTGACGGTTCGGCTCGCTGCGCGGATGTGAGCGGCGCGGCGGACCGTCCGAATCCCTCCTGCGGCGACGGTCGCGGTCGCCTTCCTGCCGGTCTCCCCTTCGGTCGGCACGCCGACCGTCGCGGTCATGCCTGCGTCGGTCACGATCGCGCACGCGGTGGCCAGCCTTTCCATGCCGGTGGCTGGCCTGGCGATGCCGATACCGATGCTTGTGGCCACTGTAGTCGCGGTAAACGACGACCGGATATATCCGGGTGATCCGGTCGTGGTAGTAATAACTGTCGTAGATTCCGTAGTAGCGACGCGGATAGCGCGGATAGTAGGTGGTCGTCGGGTAATACACGGAGCGCGCCGGATAGACCGTCGAGTCCGTGCGGTAGACCCTCGTTACCTGGGCCGGCGCTTCTTCGTAGACTTCCGGCACGGGCTCGACCACCGCGATCGATTCGCGCTCCTCACGGCAGTCTTCGACCTGGTCGCCGAACGATCGAATGAAGGAGGTGCTGAATCCCGCATGCCCGAGGCGGCGCGAGTCCTCATCCGCCAACGGCTCGCAGAAGTTCCTGTGGCGAACGAACAGCAGTATCGTCTCTTCCGTGAAATCGGCTTCCCGCAAGGCGATCAACTGGTCGACCACGGACGGTTCCTCCGGAGGCGCGGCGCCACGCTCGAGCATCAGCGTGACGATCTCGTCAGTGACGTTCGCCTCGCCCAGTGCGAGCAGGCTGTCCACGTCGATCACGAATCGTGCATTGGTCAGTTCTATCAGCCGTTCGATCTCGGTCTCGTCGTAGCCGTTCCTGGTCAGTTCGATCACGTCGAACACGGACAGCGCCATCGCCGCTGGACTGCACCAGGCAAGCGACAGCCCCAGAACAAATGCGGTTCCTCGTTTCATTTCGCTCATCTCCCGCCCGCCGATCAACAAGCCAAGTATGGACCAAAGAGCGCGACTCCCGCGAGCCGTCTGGCACCTTTATGCCAGCTAGAATCAATGAGTTACGTGACGTACCTGTACGCCACCTGAATCGCGTACAAAACAGCCTGCGATCAAGGCGCCTCCTGCGTTCGAGGCGTTGGCCCTGTTCGCGGTGTTTCCACCTGATCCTCGGTGTCGTCTGCCGCTACGTGCTCGCCGCGCGGGTCGGCGAGTTCGACGATCAAGCCGCGCCTGTCGGCCGTGCGGCGCCGGTCGAGGACTACCTATGGACCCCCGAACCCGGACATTTCAGGGTCCGCGTGGTGGACGACCTGGGACGTGCCGACGCGGTCCCCGTCACCGTCGCCAGTACACCGACCGTCTACGGTGCCTGACTTCAGGAAGCGACGACCCCGGTCAGGCCAATGCCTTCACCGCCCTCCTCGCCATCACGACGACGAGATGGGCGCGGTATTCCGCCGAGGCGTGCAAGTCCGAGTTGAAGTTGCCGCTGGGAACGGAAACGCCATCCAGGGCGGCGACCGATAGTCCTCCGGCCAGCGCAGCCTCGAGTTCCGCCGACCGGAAGGCGCAAGGCCCGGCGCCCGTGACGCCCACGCGCACCGTGCCGCCGACTTCCGCCACCATCACGCCGACGATGGCGTAGCGCGAGGCCGGGTTCGGGAACTTCGCGTATGCCGCCCTTGCCGGGACCGGGAACTCGACCGAGGTGATGATCTCGCCTTCGTCGAGGGCCGTCTCGAACAGGTCCGTGAAGAAGTCGTCGCCGGCAATGGAGCGGCGATTGGTATGCACCGTGGCGCCAAGCCCGACGACCGCCGCCGGGTAGTCCGCCGCCGGATCGCTGTTGGCCACCGAGCCGCCGATGGTGCCCCGATTGCGCACGTGCGCATCGCCGATTCCCTCCGCCAGGTCTGCAAGTGCGGGTATGGCGCCGCGCACGTCGGCGGATGCGGCGACTTCCGCGTGGGTGGTGAGGGCACCGATGCGCACGGTCGCGCCGACATCGATACCGCGCAGAGCCTCAAGGCCGCCTACGTCGATGACATCCGACGGTGCCGCCAGGCGCTGTTTCAAGGTGGGAATCAACGTCATGCCGCCGGCGAGATAGACGCCGTCCCCGGCGCTTGCCTGGAGGTCCGCCGCCTGTTCCACGCTGGATGCCCTGCGATAGTTGAACTGGTACATCGAGTTTCCTCCCTAACCGGCGCTGCCGAGCGCCTTCCAAACGGTTTCCGGTGTCGCCGGCATCGGCAGGCTCTTCACCCCCAGCGCATCGGTGACGGCGTTCATCACCGCCGCCGTGGCGCCGATCGCGCCCGCCTCTCCGCATCCCTTGACGCCCAGCGGATTGTGGGTGCACGGCGTCACGGTGGTATCCACCGTGAAGCTCGGCACGTCGTCCGCCCGCGGCATGCAGTAGTCCATGTAGGAGCCGGTCACGAGCTGTCCCGCGTCGTCATAGACGCCGTGTTCGAGCAACGCCTGGCCGATCCCCTGGCATAACCCGCCGTGGACCTGCCCTTCGACGATCATCGGGTTGATGACATGGCCGAAGTCGTCCACCGCGACAAAGGCCGCGATGCTGGTTTCGCCCGTCTCCCCGTCGATCTCCACCTCGCAGATGTGCGTCCCGGCGGGATAGGTGAAGTTGCCCGGATCGTAAAACGCCTTTTCGGACAACCCCGGCTCCAGTTCGTCGAGCGGAAAGTTGGCCGGGACATAGGCAGCGAAAGCCACCTCGGCGAACGCCATCGACCGGTTCGACTCGCGCTCCGCAAATATGCCGTCGGTGAAGTCGATATTGTCCTCGGTCGTCTCGAAGTTGTGCGCGACGATCTTCTTGCCCTTGGCGACGATCTTGTCCGTCGCCCTGATCAGCGCGGACCCGCCCACCGCGATGGAGCGCGAGCCATACGTGCCGAGACCGTAGTCCGAGCGCGCCGTATCGCCATGGACGACCTCCACGTCGTCCAGGGGGATCCCAAGGCGGTCGGACACCACCTGCGCGAACGTCGTCTCGTGCCCTTGGCCGTGGCTGTGCGAGCCGGTAATGACGGTCACCGATCCGGTGACGTTGACCCGCACTTCCGCGCTTTCGAACAGGCCGACGCCCGCTCCCAGCGAAATGGCCACCTGGGACGGCGCGAGGCCGCACGCCTCGATGTAGCTTGAAAAGCCGATGCCGCGCCTGTTGCCGTTCGCTTCCGACGCGGCGCGCCGGGCGGCGAAACCCTGGTAGTCGATGTGCTGCAGCGCCTTGTCCAGGCTCGCCTGGTAGTCGCCGGTGTCGTAGGTGAGCGCGACCGGAGTGGCGTAAGGAAAGTCCTCCGGCTGGATGAAATTCCTGCGCCGGATCTCCGCCGGGTCCATGGAAAGGTCCCGGGCCGCGGTCTCGACCAGCCGCTCCACTACGTACGTCGCTTCGGGCCGGCCCGCACCACGATAGGCGTCCACCGGCGCGGTATTCGTGAACATGGCTCGGACTTCGACGTAGATCGCCGGCGTCTTGTACTGCCCGGCCATCAACGTGCCGTAGAGGTAAGTCGGCACGCTCGACGCGAACGTCGAGAGATAGGCGCCCATGTTGGCGATGGTCTTGACCCGGAGTCCCAGGAACGTGCCGTCGGACGACAGGGCCAGCTCCGCCTTCGTGACGTGATCGCGGCCGTGGGCGTCCGCCAGGAAAGATTCGGAACGGTCCGCCCGCCATTTGACGGCGCGCCGCAGCTTGCCCGCGGCCCATATCACCGCGGTTTCCTCCGCGTAGACGAAGATCTTGGAGCCGAAACCGCCGCCGACATCGGGCGACACGACCCGCAACCTCGACTCCGGCGCGACCTGCACGAAGGCGGCCAGCACCAGGCGCTCGAGGTGCGGGTTCTGGGACGTCGTGTAGAGCGTATAGACACCCGACGCCGCATCGTAGTCGCCGACGGCGGCGCGGGGTTCCATGGCGTTGGGAATGAGGCGGTTGTTGACGATGTCGAGCGAAGCGACATGGTCCGCGTTGGCGAAGGCGGCATCGGTGGCCGCCTTGTCGCCAAGCTCCCAGTCGTAGCACTGGTTGCCCGGGACCGATTCATGCAATTGGTCGCCCTCATCGGCGGTCGCCACGTCCACCACCGCTGGCAGGTCCTCGAAGTCCGCGGCGACCGCCTCCGCGCCGTCCCGCGCGGCTTGCAGCGAGTCGGCAATGACGATTCCGTAAGGTTCGCCGACGTAATTGACCCGTTCCACCGCCAGAGGCGGATGGGGCGGCTGAATCATGTCGGAGCCGTCCTTCGACTTCACGAGCCAACCGCACGGCAGGTCGCCGATACCGTCCGCCGCGAGGTCCGCGCCGGTATAGACGGCGACCACGCCCGGGACCTGCAACGCGGCACTGGTATCGATGCCGCCGATGGTCGCGCGCGCGTGCGGCGACCGCAGGAACACCGCGTAGGCCTGGCCGGACTGGTCGATGTCATCGGTGTATCGACCAGCACCGGTAATGAAACGAATGTCTTCCTTGCGCTTGACGGCTGCGCCGATGCCTGTCCCGTTGTCAGCCATGCTCGTCTCCTCCTCGTCCCCGCCTACATGTTGTCGCGCGCGGCGAGCACCGCACGGACGATGTTGTGATACCCCGTGCAACGGCAGAGGTTGCCCTCCAGCCCGTCGCGGACCGCCTGCTCGTCGAGGTCCTCCGACGTCTGCACCAGGTCAATGGCTGCCATGATCATGCCCGGCGTACAGAACCCGCACTGCAGGGCGTGACAGTCACGGAAGGCCTCCTGCATCGGATGCAGCGCGTCCGCCGTGCCGATACCCTCGATCGTGGTCACGTCGGCACCGTCCGCCTGCCCTGCCAGAACCGTGCACGACTTCACCGCACGCCCGTTCATGTGCACCACGCAGGCGCCGCACTGGCTCGTGTCGCACCCGACGTGGGTGCCGGTGAGGCCAAGGCGTTCGCGGAGCACCTCGACCAGCAACGCGTTGTCCGGCACATCCAGGGTGTGCGATGCACCGTTGACCGTAAACGTAACTTCCACCTGAAACCTCCCCCGGCTATAGAAGAATGAACGCGGCTACCAACAATAACGCCAATCCCGCCCCCCATGCCAGACGCGTCCGCCAGGCGTTGCCGGCGCTGGCGCGGCCACTGTCCGCTGTGTCCGGCTTTGCTTCCGGCTCGGCCGGATCGACGGCCACGAGCCCTGCGAACGTTTCGAAGAACCCGTCCGCAGTCTTGCGCGCCGCGACATCGATCAGCCGCTGACCGATCTGGGCGAGTTTGCCGCCCACGGTTCCGGTCGCCGTGTATCGGAGCAGGGTCCCCTCGTCGGTATCCGTCAGGGTCACGGATGCCGTGCCCTTGCCGAAACCCGCAGCGCCGCTGTTGACGGCGAGTTCCAGGCCATAGCTCTCGGGGGGATTGATGTCGACGAGGGAAACGGTGCCCCTGAAAGTCGCCCGCACGGGTCCGACCTTCGCCATGACTTCGGTGGCGTACCGGTCGTCGCCGATCCGCTCGAAACGCTGGCAACCCTCTATGCACTGGCGCAGGATCGCCGGATCGTTGAGCGCCTCCCACACCCGCTCGCGGGGTGCTGGGATCGAGTGTTCGCCCAGTTGCTCCAAGGCTCCTCCCCCTCGACACTCGGCACCGGTCTCGACTGCGCCAATGTCGCACGAATGTACGTATGGAGCAACACCTGCACCTGCCCGCTGCCGACAACCGATCAGGGCCTGGCGGTCAGGTCACGGGATCACGGAACCAGCGTATTCAAGCCATCGCACCTGACCACGCCAAGTTCGCTTTCCCGGACATGGCGCCCGGAGTCTAGCGACGCAAGCGAGTCAGTCCTCTCTTCCGGGGCGAGCGCGGCAAGGGCATCGACAGCGTCCAGGAAAGCCGTCCAGCCGCCCGCCTGCCGGTACAACGCCGCAAAGGCCGGGTACCAGTCGGTGTAGGTGCCCAACGCACCCAGGTAAGCGTTGTTGACGGCTTCCACGAGTTCGTCGAAAGCGCCACCGCCCAGCGATGGCCGGTGCTGCCGATAACAGCGCCGGAGTTCTTCGAACACCCGGGCTTTCTCCCGGTATTGCAACTCCTCGTCGCCCCCTTGCCGATACACCGACTCCAGCCTCGCCCTGGTCGCGAGCAGCAAGGCCCGGAAGCGCTGCCAGCCCTGGCCGGAGGCGAGATAGGCGTCGAACTCCCCTTCCCGGCCGCTCTTCCGGAACCAGAGCCGCGCGCCCGTCTCGCCGGCGAACGTTGCGAACGACTCATTGAAAGACGCGTCGTCCCGCACCCATATCCGCTGGTGTGAGATCTCGTGCAGCAGGAGTTCCGCCAGTCGAGGTTCCGACCAGCCGATGAACGTGCTCAACAGGGGATCGTCGAACCACCCCAGGGTGGAGTACGCGGAGACGCCCGCGACGTAGGTCTCATAGCCGCGTCGCTCCAGTCGCGCTTCCTCCCTCAGGGCGGCGTCCCGATTGAAGTAGCCCCGATACGGCACGCAGCCGACGAAGGGATAGCACCAGTGCAGGCTATCGAGGGACAGCGGCGGCGCGGCGAACAGGTTCCAGACGACAAACGGCCGGCCGATCGCGGCATAACGCCGGTAGCTCTTTCCCGCGTCGAGTCCGAGCTCCGACTCCGCAAACCCGACGATCCCCTCCGCTACCCGCAGACGCTCCCGGAGCCCCTCCTCCGTGTCGGGATGCGCGATGACAAACTCCACCGGCCGGCTGGTCCGGAGGACTTCAAGCTGCCCGACCGCCGCCTGGGTGTAGTACTGAAATGCCGCGCAACCGCCCGCGAGCGATGACACGGTCAACACCGCGCCGATCCGCCAGGCGCGCGCCCACGCCACGAAGACCGGGCCAACTCTGTCAATTCGCTTGCAGGGCATCGCTACGGGGGTCGTTGCGGCAGTTCTCATCGCGCATCCTGCGGCGGATCATGCCTGACAAGCAACATCGGTAGCCTTCCCGTGCCCGTTTCAGTAGGCTCACGCGCCAAAGTCTCCGGCAGGAAATGGATTTGAGCGAACAGGGCATCAGGCACGACTGGACCATCAACGAAGCGATGGCGCTGTTCGAGCGGCCGCTCAACGACCTGCTGTTCGCCGCACAGTCGATCCACCGGGCGCACCACTCGGCGAACGAAGTGCAGATCAGCACGCTGCTCAGCATCAAGACCGGCGGCTGTCCCGAGGACTGCAAGTACTGCCCGCAGAGCATCCACTACGACACCGGCGTCGACATGCACAACCTGTTGCCAGTGGGAGACGTCATCAGGGCGGCAAAGAAGGCCCGCGCTGCGGGCGCAACCCGATTCTGCATGGGCGCCGCGTGGCGCAGTCCCACCAATTCCCAGACGCACAAGGTGTGCGAGCTTGTGCGGGCGGTGAAGAACCTGGAGATGGAGACCTGCGTAACGCTGGGCATGCTGACGGATGACCAGGCGCACGCGCTCGCGGATGCGGGTCTCGACTACTACAACCACAACCTGGACACCTCCCCCGACTACTACGGCGAAGTGATCACGACGCGAACCTACCAGGACCGTCTCGATACGCTTGCGCACGTGCGGGATGCCGGGATGAAGGTCTGTTGCGGCGGCATTGTCGGCATGGGTGAGACGCGCGAGGACCGCGCCGGTCTGCTTGTGCAGTTGGCCAACCTGCCGGAACACCCGGAGTCCGTGCCGATCAATAACCTCGTGCAGGCCCAGGGAACGCCAATGTACGGCGCAGAGACGATCTCCCCGCTGGAAACGGTTCGCTGTATCGCCGTTGCACGCATACTCATGCCGGGTTCGGTCATTCGCCTTTCGGCGGGACGCACCGATCTGTCGGAGGAGGCGCAGGCACTCTGCTTCCTCGCCGGCGCCGGCTCGATCTTCTGCGGCGACCGCCTGCTGACAACGCCGAACCCGAGCTTCGACTCGGACATGGCGATGTTCGACGAACTGGGCATCGCGCCGCAGGCGCCCTGACTCCCCCGGACCCGCGCGATGGTGCGCGGGACGAGCGAACCGGGCGCGATGCGTTACTACGAAGACATCTCCCTCGACCATCGTTGGACCGTAGGCACGTATCCCCTCTCTGAAGCCGACATCATCCAGTTCGCGCAGGCCTGGGATCCCCAGCCTTTCCACATCGACCCGGACGCCGCCCGCGCATCCGTGTTCGGCGAACTGGTGGCCTCGTCCGCCCACCTCTTCGCCATCTGCACGCGGCTCTTTTTCGATCACCCGGACCCGATCCGGGTGGTCGCCATGCTAGGCAAGGACAAGCTGCGGCTGCCGAATCCCGCCCGCGCGGGCACGACGCTCACCTACGAGACACGCTGCGTGGAGAAACGCGACTCCGCCACCCGCACCGATATCGGCATCGTCCGGCTCGCGGACACGGTGACCGATGACGCCGGCACGGTGGTGCTTACGCAGGAAGTGTCGCTGATGGTGGCGCGCCGGCAGGGACTGTAGGATGCGTGCATGATCCTGATGATCGACAACTACGACTCGTTCACCTACAACGTGGTCCAGTACCTCGGAGAACTCGGCGCCGACGTGGACGTGCGCCGCAACGACGGCATCACGCTGGATGAGATCGAGCAGGCCGCGCCCGAGAAGATCGTCATCTCCCCGGGTCCGTGCACGCCGGACGAGGCCGGCATCTCCGTCGGCACGGTGCGCCGTTACGGCGGCCGGATTCCCATTCTCGGCATCTGCCTCGGCCACCAGAGCATCGCCCAGGCCTACGGCGGCGACGTCGTCAGGGCGCGACAGGTCATGCACGGCAAGATGAGCGCCATCCACCACTCCGGCCGCGGGGTATTCGAGGACTTGCCCGACGGCTTCGAAGCGACGCGCTATCACTCCCTGGTGGTCGCACCCGACACATTGCCGGACTGCCTCGAGATCACCGCATGGACACGCTTCGAAGACGGTTCCAACGACGAGATCATGGGGCTCACGCATCGCGAGTTCGATGTCGAAGGCGTACAGTTCCACCCGGAGTCCTTCATGACCGGCGTCGGTCACGACCTGCTGCGCAACTTCCTCGACCGGTAGCCCGCACCGCCCGAAACGGAGTTAGTTGAGACATGGACATACGCGAAGCTCTCGAGCGCCTGACCAACGGCGAACATCTCTCCCGCGAGGAATCGCGGGACGTGTTCCACATCATCATGGCCGGCGACGCGACACCCGCACAGATCGCGGGCGTGCTGATGGCGCTTCGAACCGCAGGCGAGACGGCGGCGGAGATTGCCGGCGCCGCCGAGGCCATGCGCGCCGTCAGCCTCAAGGTGGACGTGGCGGCGCCGCACCTTGTCGATACCGCGGGCACCGGTGGCAGCGGTTCCGCCAAGCTGTTCAACATCTCCACCGCTGCGGCCTTCGTGGCCGCCGCCGCCGGTGCGCATGTCGCGAAGCACGGCAACCGGGGGATGACCAGCGCCAGCGGGAGCGCCGATGTGCTCGAAGCCGCAGGCGTTGACCTGTCGCTGCGTCCCGAACAGATCGCGCGTTGCATTACCGAGGCCGGGATCGGCTTCATGTTCGCGCAGGCACATCACAGTGCCATGCGGCACGCCGGGCCCGTCCGGGCCGAACTCGGTGTGCGCACCGTGTTTAACCTGCTCGGTCCGCTGACCAACCCGGCCAACGCGAAGCGCCAGGTGATCGGCGTCTTCGCGCCTGCCTGGCAGCGGACCCTGAGCGAAGTAGCCGCGCTGCTGGGTGCCGAGCACGTGCTGATCGTGCACAGTGACGGCCTCGACGAAATCTCCGTCTCGGGATCGTCCCGCGTCGTTGAGTGCCGGTCCGGCGAGATTACCGAGTACTCCATCCATCCGCGCGATTTCGGCATGACAACCCATTCGACCGAGACGCTGAAAGCGGGGTCCCCAGCCGAGAGCCTGGCGCTGATCAGGGCCGCCTTCAGCCAGGAGAACGAAGCCGCGTCGGACGTCGTGGCGCTGAACGCCGGTGCGGCGATCTATGCATCGGGAGTCGCTCCCAACCTGGCCGATGGCGTGGCGATGGCGCAGGACGCGATCGGGTCGGGATTGGCCGCCGAGCGCATGCAGGAGCTGGCGCGCCTGTCGAGCCAGTTGGCGAGCCTGTCGCAGGGTCAATGACGGTCCTCGACCGAATACTGTCTCACAAGGCGGACGAACTGGCGGATCGGCGGCGCCAACGGCCCCTGGCCGATGTGCGCGCCGCTGCCGAGTCCGCTGTTCCAGCGCGCGGCTTCGCTGCCGCCATCAAACGCGAAAGGCCCGCCGTGATCGCGGAAATGAAGAGAGCATCGCCGAGCAGGGGCGTGATCCGCGATGACTTCGACCCGGCCGCCATCGCCGCCAGCTACGAGGCCGCAGGTGCCGCCTGCCTGTCCGTCCTGACCGACGAGGCCTTTTTCCGGGGTTCGGACGAACACCTGGCGACGGCGAGAGCCGCATCGAAGCTCCCCCTGTTGCGCAAGGACTTCGTCATCGACGAATACCAGGTATTCGAGGCACGGGACCTCGGCGCGGACTGTGTCCTGCTGATCGCCGCCGTCCTGGACCCGGAACAGCTCGCATCGCTCACCGCACTCGCCGCGCAACTCGGCTTCGACGCGCTGGTGGAAGTGCACAATGCACGCGAACTCGATGGCGCCCTCAAGGTGGCACCGCCCCTGCTCGGCATCAACAACCGCGACCTCAGGACATTCGACACCTCCCTGGAAACCACCTTGTCGCTGCTGTCCAGGGTGCCGGCGGGAACGACCGTGGTGACGGAGAGCGGCATCCGCACCCGGGAGGATGTCCGGCGCATGCGCGACGCCGGGGTCGAAGCCTTTCTCGTGGGCGAAGCGTTCATGCGCGCCAATGACCCCGGTACCGCCTTGCGCGAGCTCTTTCAGGTGGATGCAAATGGATAGGTCTTACTGATGGCTACCCTGAAAACCAGGCCCAGCGACGCCAGTGTCGAGGGCTTTCTCGATAGCGTCGAAAACGAGGACCGGCGCGAGGACGCCCGGCGCGTACTCGCCATCATGCGGCAGGTGACGCAGGAACCGCCGAAGATGTGGGGAAGCAGACTCGTCGGATTCGGCAGCTACCACTACAGGTACGCGAGCGACCGCGAGGGGGATTGGCCCCTCACCGGCCTGTCGCCGGGCAAACGGAATCTCACCGTGTACGTCATGCCCGGGTTCGATGACTACGGGGAGATGCTATCCAGGCTGGGCAAGCACCGCACCGGCAAGTCCTGCCTCTACGTGAACAGGCTCCGTGACGTCGACCTGAACGTTCTGGAAGCGATCATCCGGCAGTCCGTCGCGGACATGCGGCGGCGCTACGCCCAAGGGGAATAATTGACCCCAAGGGGGCGAGTTCTAACGTCGAAACCGGTCTCTGCGCGGACGCGCCTGATTCACGGTGATCTGCCGGCCGCTAAGCTGGGTACCGTTGAACGCCTTGATGGCCTGGTCAGCCTCGGCGTTGTCGGGCATGTCGATGAAACCGAATCCCTTGGAACGTCCGGTTTCCCTGTCGGTGATCACCTGCGCATCGTCTACAGCGCCGTGCTCTTCGAACATCTTCGCGAGTGCTTCCGAAGTCACGCTATAGGGCAGGTTTCCTGCGTATATCTTCAACTTTATCCTCCTGTGGTGGTTTTGGTCTTTTCCTCTGTCCTAAGTAGACCCGAACACGGCTGTACGGCGCCGAAGCGCTGCTGCGTCCGATTCAGGCCAACTCCACGACACCTATTCGGCAAGCCAGCCGAAGCGAATGTCCCCACAACAGGTGGCCAAGGTGAATTCAAAGGCACACGCGCCGCCCCTGCTACGTAATAGGGCAAGGGATGGCGCGCAGTAGAGAAAATGTCACGGGCTGCGGCAGCACGCCACAGACCGCTCGGGAGGTGCCCGTCAAAGGTACCTCCCTTGGCTATCGTCTCGCGGATTAGCGGCTAGCCGTCATCCGCGTCGGCAGGCATCTCCGAGGCGTCCATGGCGTCGGCGGCAGTCTCACCGCCTTCCTCCGCTGCGTCGGCCTCGGCTGCCGGTTCTAGCTCCGTCATCGCCTCGGCGTCGCCTTCGGCCGCCTCTTCGCCACCTTCGGCCGCTGGCTCAAGCTCCGTCATGGGCTCTTCCGCAGCCTCTTCGCCGCCGTCGGCTGCCGGCTCAACATCTACTGCTTCCATCGGCTCTTCTGCGGCTTCTTCGGCCGGGGCCGCAGGCTCTTCAGCAGCTTGCTCACAACCTACCAGCACCCCAACTGCCAGCAGGGCAGCGAGTAATCGAATCAAATTCATGTGACCTCCTGTCGAAAGTAGGGCCATGTTCGCACATCGTGCCGCTGCAACACAGCCTTAACTGCCGAGCATACGAAAAAACGCCGCACATCGCGACAGGCCATATAGGGGCAGAGAGGCGCGATTACTCTCCGGACGCCAGCAGCGTCGCGATGACGAGTTCGATGTCGGCGTCCTCCACGGTCTTCAAACCGCGCATGCGCCGATAGATGTCCGAAGCGGCTGCATGGAATCCGGATGGCAACGCGGCATCGGCGAAGGTGGCCGCAATTTCCTGCATTTCTCCCTCGAACCGCCATGCCTTGCGGCTGGTTCCCCTGGCAGCCGCATCGCTCCTTGACGCCAAACCAGGCTGCGAAATGTCCCATTCGGACAGTAACGCGTCCTCGACCCCCTGCGATGCCGCCAGCGCTCGAATGGCGAGGACCAACGCGGAAGTTCCCTTGGTGTAAGCCGCGTAGCACATCTTGAGCGCCGACGCCGAACACTCGACCACCCGCGCATCGACCAGGGATCCCTCGAACCAGGCGGCCACCCGGGAAGCGTGCTCGCCGGAAAGATACAGGCGCGTCGCACCGGGCCGCCAAGCGGGCGGACCGATGATGCCACCATCGACGAAGTCGCGCCCCGCGATCTCGGACAGGCACCTCGACGTCGCCGGCGAAACCGCGTTCGCATCGACGTAGATCCCCCTGAACCCGGCATCGCGCACGTTCCGGGCGACATCCAGCGCGGCATCCGGCGGGCACACGGATACGACGTGATCAACGTTCGCCAACGCTTCCTCAAGGGTTCCGGTTGGCGTCAGGTCGGCCGCCTCAGCCCGCTGCCGCGTCGCATCGCTGCGACTCCGCGCAACCCACCGGACAGGATGGTTGTTGCCGCGCAACGCGGCACCGATGGATGCACCCATCTCTCCCGGGTGCAGAAGCAGGATTGACTCAGTCATGTCTTGTCCTTGGAGGTTGCAGGGACGACAGGTCCGGCGCGATCCCGCCATATCCCGTGATCGATTCCACCGCCTTGGCGACCGACAGCAGGAACCTGTCACGCCGCATCGGCGCGATCAACTGCACGCCGACCGGCAGCCCGGACGCGAATCCGCCAGGAAGTGACAGGGCAGGACAGCAGGTGACCGTGATCCAGCTGCAACTCTGCATCCAGTCGATGTAGGTCTGCATCTGCCGTCCCTCGATCTCGCGCACCCAGTCGGTCCCGACATCGAACGGGAGCACCTGTGTCGTCGGCCCGAGAAGGATATCCACCTGCCGAAAAAAAGTTGCCACGCGGGCGACAAGGGCCGAGCGGGCGCGGATTGCCCAGTCTTCGTCCCGAGGCGTGAGCGCCTCACCGGCTTCGGTATTCCAGATGATCGTGTCCCTGAGCTGGGCCTTCTCCTGTGCGCCCAGGTCACCGAACCGGGACCGAAAGCGGGCCGCGCGAAGCACGTGGAAAATGCGGGTGGCGTCGGCAAGGTCCGGACAGTCCTCTACTACGCGGGCTCCAGCTGCTTCCATCTTCGACGCGACCCCACGGACCGCGTCCCGTATCTCGGTCTGCACCGGCAGACCGCCGAAATCCTCCGTCACAGCCACCCTGAGGCCAGCAAGTGCGGTCGCCCGGACGCGTCGAAAAGTCGCGCCCGGTTCTGTCAGCACCCCCGTCACGCCATCGTGCGGTCCGGCGATGGCGGAGAACAGCAACGCCGTGTCGTCGACGCTCCGCGCCATCGGGCCGGACGTCGAAAGGTCGCGCAGACCGGAACCGCCCGATTCGGACGGGACACGTCCCGGCGATGGCCGAAAACCGACCACGTTGCAGAATGCGGCGGGATTGCGCAGCGAGCCCCCGGTGTCGCTACCATCGGCGATCGGCAACAGGCGCGCAGCCAGCGCGACCGCCGCGCCACCGCTGCTGCCTCCGCACGTCCGCGAGACATCGTAGGGATTGCGCGTCGCGCCGAACACGCGGTTGAAGGTCTGCGACCCCGCACCGAATTCGGGCGTATTGGTCTTGCCCAGCGTGATCGCTCCCGCAGCCTTGATGCGCGCCACGATGAGCGCGTCCGCCGTCGGGATGTTGTCCGCATGGAGGACCGAACCGTAGGTGGTCCGGAGTCCCCGGGTGGGTACCAGGTCCTTGTGCGCGATGGGAAGGCCGGCCAGGGGGCCGTGCATCGCGTCCTTTGCCGCTACTTCCCGGGCCTCGTCGAAACACCGCGTGACAACGGCGTTGAGTGTCCCGTCGTAACGTTCGATCCGGTCTATATGGGCGTCGAGGAGTTCGAGGGCGCTGACCTCTCCCGTGTCCAGGAGGTGGCGCTGCGCCACGGCAGACATGAAGCACAGGTCATCGGACGCGGACATGCGTCACGTTGCTGACCCTGACAGCTTCGCTTGCCGCCGTCAGGATCTGCGGCCTCGCGCATCTGTTGCGGCCTTGCGCTTCTTCTCCTTCTTCGGCCGGCTTACGCCGTAGGTGCCGCGGTTGATCTTTCCACGCCGTGTACGGACGTCTCCTTTCCCCATGCCTTTCTCCGTCGGTTCGCTGTTACAAGCCCCAGCATTCTAGCTCGTCGGCAAACACCAGGGGACCCGTATAGTGTTCGTTGAGAGCGTCCCGGCTGGCGCTCTCGCGGCCCAGCGTGCGGGTCGTCCTGTGGCCGAGATACACCGACCCGACGTTAGCCCGGCTGGCGATGCGGCCGATCTGGGAGGGCCGCACGAACCGCTCCCGCACCGCGCCCCGGGCGAACTCCGGAATCGCCAGGTGAATCACCAGCGCGTCGGCATCCCTGGCAAAATCCGCGACGATGTCGTTGCGATTGTTGAAGTTCCCGGTGAACACCAGCGAGTGCCCCGCCACCTCCGCGCGCCATGCAAGGCTCGGCACATCGCCGTGATGCACGGGAACCGCCGACAGGCTCAGGTTCTTCGTGCCGAAACCGGCCCAACGGCGCTGCCCCATCGCCGGCACGTTGCGGGTGTTGATCTTGTATCCACCAGGACTCCTGAACGACAGGTATCCAGCCAGGTGCGCGTACGCCCCGCCGGGTCCGATAAGGCGTTCGACAAATTCCCGGGTCGACGGATAAGCGTCGTCGCCATCCGGTCCGAGGACAGTCAGCGGACGGACTCTCTCGGCATTGAAGGAGCCCGCGACAAAGCCCGGAAAGTCCGCGGTGCGCTCGGCGAGCAGGTTCGTGAAGACAATGGCGTCCAGGTCCGCGAACTCGGCGCCCGCCTCGTCGAAGCGCAGGGAACTGCCCGGGCCCGGGTCGACCAGCAGCACCGCGCGAGCGTCCAGCCAGACGAGGTAGCTGGCCGCACTGCGGCGATCGTCGAGTTCCACCCCACCGGACCCGAGCATCTGTATCCACACGCCCTCCTCACCGCAGTGCGGCTCTACCGGCTGGGCGTCGACACAGAGGGCCGCTGCGAAGAAAAAAAACGCTGTGGCTCGTCGTCCGAACCCGATCATTCCATTTGCTCCAGTGATTTGAGCGCCGCATTCGCATTGGCTTCGTCCGGCATTCGCCAGTCGCCGCGGGGAGACAGGCTCACGGTACCCACCTTGGGGCCCGCAGGCAGCGTCGTACGTTTGAACTGGGCTTCAAAGAAACGTCGGAAGAACACCTTGAGCCAGTGCCTGATCTCATCGCCCGGGTAGTCTTTCCCGAACGCGACCCTCGCCAGTGCGTAGATCTTGTCGGGCGCCGCCCCGGTGCGGATGTAGTGGTACAGGAAAAAGTCGTGCAGTTCGTAGGGCCCGATTATCGACTCCGTTCTCTGCGTCAACGCACCGCTCTCGGACGGCACGAGTTCCGGCGTGATGGGAGTGTCGAGCACGCGTTCCAGCACGGCTGCCAGAGCAGCTCCCGCGCGGTGACGGCCGTACCAGCGGACGAGATAGGCGACCATCGATTTCGGCACACTCGCATTGACGTTGTAGTGCGCCATGTGATCCGCGTTGAAGGTGCACCAGCCGAGAGCGAGCTCGGAAAGGTCGCCGGTGCCCACGACGATGCCTCCCGTCTGATTCGCCACGTCGAAGAGAATCTGCGTGCGTTCGCGGGCCTGGACGTTCTCGAACGTCACGTCATAGGTGCCGTTGTGACCTATGTCGTCCAGGTGGGTCCGCACCGCTGCCTCGATGGGGATCTCCCGGATGGCAGCGCCCGCTGCCTCTGCCAGTTGCTTCGCCGATGCATTGGTATGCTCGCTGGTGCCCGGGCCGGGCATGGTGATCGCTTGCAGCGAATCGAGACCCAGGTCGTTCAGCGCCAGCGCATCGAGACAGACGAGGAACGCCAGCGTGGAGTCGAGTCCGCCGGAAAGACCGATGACGGGGGTCGTGCTCCCGGCTGCCCGAAGCCGCCGCGCCAGACCCGTCGACTGAATCGCGAGCACGTCTCGCGCCCGTGCATCGAACTCGTGCTCGTCGTCCGGCACGAACGGGTGTTTCGGATAGCGGCGGAGCGTGTCCTCGAGGCTCTGCCGCGCGCCGGACGCCACCACCGGATAGGCATCGCCTCGACGGCTGCCGGCGAACGTCGAGTTGTGACCGCGCTCGCGACGAATTCTCTGCCAGTCAAAGTCGACTGAAAGACTCCCGCCATCTAGCCGAAAACGTTCCGACTCCCCGAGCATCCAGCCGTTCTCCGCAGCCAACAGGTGGCCACCGTATACGACATCCTTGGTGGATTCCGAGGGGCCGCTCGACGCATACAGGTAGCCGCACGCGAGCCGCGCGCTCTGCATGCGCACGAGGTCGCGCCGGTAGCCGGCCTTTGACACCAGTTCGTTGCTGGCGGAAAGGTTGACGACGATGTCTGCACCCGCAAGGGCGTGGCCCACGCTCGGTGGCGCAGGAGACCAGAGGTCTTCGCAGACCTCCACCGCGAAACGCGCACCATCGAGGTCGAACAGTTGTCGCGGGTTCATTGCGAAATGGCCGAGCCGATCATCCTCCACCGCCACGGCCACATCTTCTCCGGAAGCGAACCAGCGCTTCTCGTAGTACTCCTCGTGGTTCGGCAGGGCCGACTTCGGCACCGCACCCACCACGCGTCCGCGTGCGCACACGAAACCGGCATTCAGCAGACGCCCGTCGGGCAGGCGCCAGGGGGCACCGACCACCAATGCCGTGTCGCCGGTTTCGCCGGCTACCAGGGCAAGTGCCTGCCACGCGGCCGCCAGCAGATCCTCGGCGCCGAACAGATCTTCGCAGCTGTAGCCCGTGATCCCGAGTTCAGGCGTCACCACCAGCGATGCGCCAGCCTCCACAAGTTCCCGATAGGTATCGAGAAGCGCCGCCGCATTGGCCGCCGGATCGGCAACGTGCACGCGCGGCGCCGCCGCCGCGGCGCGAACAAAACCGAACTGCGCATAGTCCATCCGGCGATTGTAGCCCGGAAGGGTCGCGAGCGAGACGGCGCGGGCGTTCGGATCAATGAGAATCCGGTGAACTCAACGTACAATCCGCTGCCTGAAAAACCACTGGACAGACGCGGAACCAGCGTGAACTTCGAATTTTCAGACGAGCAGAACCTGCTTCGCGAACAGGCGGCGGGATTCCTCGCGGACAAGTGTCCGCCGGGCGCCGTGCGCGCAGTCCTGGAAGGCGACGAGTCGTTCGACGCCGAGCTCTTCAAGGGCATTGCGGACATGGGCTGGACCGCCGCCACGATCCCGGAAAAGCACGGCGGCCTGGGGCTTTCCTACCTGGAGCTGTGCGTGATCGCGGAAGAGCTTGGCCGCGTCGTCGCGCCGGTGCCTTTCTCATCGTCGGTGTACCTGGCAACGGAAGCGCTGCTCCTGGCCGGAAGCGACGCACAGAGGCAGGCCTGGTTGCCGAAACTCGCCTCCGGTTCCGCCATCGGTACGTTTGCGCTCACCGAATCGGAAGGACAGGCCTCACCGGAGGGGCTCGCGACGTCATTCGACAACGGCAGCCTGACGGGAACGAAGCTGCCGGTGGCCGACGGCGATGTCGCGGATTTCGCCGTGGTGGTCGCCAGATGCGATTCGGGCGACGGCGCAAGTCTCTGCCTCGTGCCACTCGAGGCCGATGGCGTGACACGAACTGCGGTTGCCACCCTGGATCCGACCCGGTCCCACGCCAGGATCGACTTCGACAACGCCGCGGCGGACCCACTCGGCACCGAGGGAGAAGGCTGGGCCCTCACGCGCAGGATTCTCGATCGCGCCGCGGTGCTGTTCGCCTGGGAGCAGGTTGGCGGGGCGAACGCCGCGCTCGAGCAGGCGAAGGAGTACGCCATGGGCCGCTACGCCTTCGGGCGGCCGATCGCCGGATTCCAGGCCATCAAGCACAAGCTCGCCAACATGTTCGTCAAGAACACCCTCGCGCGCTCGAACTGCTACTACGGGGCGTGGGCGCTGTCGACGGACGCCGGCGAACTGCCCCTGGCGGCGGCGACGGCACGGGTCAGCGCGATCCAGGCCTACTACTTCGCTGCCAAGGAGAACATCCAGACCCACGGCGGGATGGGTTTTACCTGGGAGTTCGACTGCCAGTTCCACTACCGGCGGTCGAAGCTGCTGTCGGTGAACATCGGCAGCGAACGCATCTGGCAGGACCGGCTCATCTCCGCCGTCGAGGCGGGCCAGGCGGCCTGAGAGGAGACGCACCATGGACTTTAGCGACACCCCCGAAGAAGCTGCGTTCCGTGAGGAAGCGCGGGCCTGGCTCAGCGCCAATGTTCCCTCCAAGGAGGAACTCGAGGGCCTCGACGAGGTCCAGCGTGCAAAGCTCTGGCAAATGCGCAAGTACGAGGCCGGCTGGGCCTGCATCCGTTGGCCCAGGGAATACGGCGGGCGCGGCGCATCGGCCATGGAACAGGTCATCTGGAACCAGGAGGAGTCCTCCTTCCGCACCCCGGCAAGCGTATTCGCGATCGGCCAGGGCATGGCGGCACCGACCATGATGGCCTGGGCCACGGAGGAGCAGAAACGGCGATACCTGCCACCGCTCGCATCCGGCGAGCACGTCTGGTGCCAGTTGTTCAGCGAACCCGCCGGCGGCTCGGACCTGGCGGCGCTGCGCACCAGGGCGGAAAAGGACGGCGACGAGTGGGTGGTCAACGGACAGAAGATCTGGACCTCCGGGGCGCACTTCAGCGACTACGCGATCCTCGTCGTCCGTACAGACCCCGAGGTGCCGAAACACAAGGGGCTGACCTACTTTTTCGTCGACATGAAGTCACCCGGCATAGAGACCAAGCCGATACGGCAGATATCCGGTGAGTCCAATTTCAACGAAGTCTATTTCACCGACGTGCGGATTCCCGATGACCACCGCCTCGGTGCGGTGGGCCAGGGATGGCAGGTCGCTATCACGACCCTGATGAACGAGCGCCTCGCCATCGGGGCCGGTGGCGGACTCGGTTTCAGGCAGGTGTTCGAACTCGCCCAGCGCCTCACGATCGACGGCCGGCCCGCCATCGAAGACCGCTCAGTGCGCGCGCGTCTCGCCGACTGGTACGTGCAGGAGGCCGGCCTGCGATTTGCCGGCTACCGGGCGATGTCGGCCCTGTCCCGTGGCGAGATTCCCGGGCCGGAGAACTCGATCGGCAAATACGTCGGCGCCTCGAAGACACAGGACATGGCATCTTTCGCCATCGACCTGCTGGAAATGTCCGGCGTTGTTTCGGACCCCGAACTGTCGCATTCAGGCATCTTCCAGTACGCGTTCATGGGCGCCCCGGGGCTGCGCATCGCCGGCGGCACCGATGAGATCATGCTCAACATCCTTGCCGAGCGCGTCCTCGGCATGCCGCAGGACGTGCGCGTCGACAAGGGGATCCCATTCAGCCAGGTCCCGACCGGCGCTTCCTGAAACAGCCCCCGCAACGCCATCCGCACGACCGTCGAGCTTTCCCGGTCGACCGGCCGTTCCCTGGGCACTTGCAAAAGCGTCAAGCACCCCAACGTTGTAGACAACTGATCCGCGAACGGCTCCACGGGGTTCGACATGCGAATGGACAAATTGACGACACGGTTCCAGACGGCGCTCGGTTCGGCGCAGAGCCTGGCGCTCGGCCACGACCACCAGTTCGTCGAACCGCTGCACGTGATGATCGCCCTGCTCGACCAGCAAGGCGGTGGCGTTCGGCCCCTGCTCGTCCAGTCGGGGGTGGATGTCAGTGCGCTGCATACGCAACTCGGGGAGATGCTGGCGCGGCTACCCACCGTATCGGGCGCGGATGCCGGCGACGTGCAGGTCGGCAACGCCCTCGCACGGACCCTGAACGTAACCGACAGGCTCTCACAGAAGCGGGGCGATGCGTACATTTCCAGTGAACTGTTCGTTCTCGCGGTACTCGAGACCGGCGGCACCGTGGCGGATGCGCTTGCCGCCCACGGCGCCCGCCGGGAAGCCATCGAAGCGGCCATCGACCAGGTTCGGGGCGGCGAGTCCGTTTCCGACCCCAACGCCGAGGAGAACCGGCAGGCCCTCGAGAAGTACTCCATCGACCTCACCGCGCGGGCCGAGGAAGGCAAGCTCGACCCCGTCATAGGCCGCGACGACGAGATCCGCCGCACCGTGCAGGTGTTGCAGCGGCGCACGAAGAACAACCCGGTTCTCATCGGGGAACCTGGCGTCGGAAAGACCGCCATCGTCGAGGGTCTCGCGCAACGCATCGTCAACGGCGAAGTGCCGGAGGGACTAAAGAACCGGCGCCTGCTGGCGCTCGACATGGGCGCGCTCATCGCCGGGGCCAAGTACCGCGGGGAGTTCGAGGAGCGCATGAAGGCCGTTCTGAACGACCTGTCGAAACAGGAAGGCCGCATCATCCTGTTCATCGACGAACTCCATACCCTCGTCGGCGCCGGCGCGGCGGAAGGCGCGATGGATGCCGGGAACATGCTGAAACCCGCGCTCGCCCGGGGCGAACTGCACTGCGTGGGCGCGACCACGCTGGACGAGTACCGGGAGAACATCGAAAAGGATGCGGCGCTGGAGCGGCGGTTCCAGCAGGTGCTCGTGGATGAACCGACAGTAGAGGACACGATCGCGATCCTGCGCGGCCTGAAAGAGCGCTACGAGGTGCACCACGGCGTCGACATCACGGACCCCGCCATCATCGCGGCGGCGACCCTGTCCCACCGTTACATCACGGGTCGGCAGTTGCCCGACAAGGCCATCGACCTGGTGGACGAGTCGGCGAGCCGTATACGCATGGAGATCGATTCCAAGCCCGAGCCCATGGATCGGCTGGAACGGCGGCTGGTGCAACTCAAGATCGAGCAGGAAGCCCTGAAGAAAGAGACCGACGCATCGTCGAAAGAGCGGCTCGACCGTCTCACGCGGGACATCGAGACCACGGAACGCGAATACGCCGACCTGGAGGAAGTGTGGAACAGCGAGAAGACGGCCGTGAACGGCGCGCAGCAGATCAAGGAAGAACTTGAGGGCGCGCGCCTCGCGTTCGAAACCGCGCAGCGCGGCGGCGACCTGCAGCGCATGGCCGAGTTGCGCTACGGCAGGATACCGGAACTCGAGAAGCGGCTTGTCGATGCCGCCGACGCCGACCAGTCGGGCTTCAGGCTGTTGCGCAACAAGGTGACCGAGGACGAAATCGCCGAAGTGGTATCCGCGTGGACCGGCATTCCGGTGTCGAGGATGTTGCAGGGCGAGCGCGAAAAACTGCTTGCGATGGAAGCGGGCCTGCACCGGCGGGTCGTCGGCCAGGACGAGGCCGTGACGGCCATCGCGGACGCCATCCGGCGCTCGCGCTCGGGCCTCGCCGACCCCAATCGGCCCAACGGCTCATTCCTTTTCCTCGGTCCCACCGGAGTCGGCAAGACCGAACTCACCAAGGCGCTGGCGGAATTCCTGTTCGACACGGAAGGCGCCATGGTGCGCCTCGACATGTCCGAATTCATGGAGAAGCACTCCGTCGCACGCCTCATCGGCGCCCCGCCTGGCTACGTCGGCTACGAGGAAGGCGGCTACCTGACCGAGAAGGTTCGACGCAAGCCCTACTCGGTGCTCCTCCTCGACGAAATCGAGAAGGCGCATCCGGATGTCTTCAACATCCTGTTGCAGGTGCTGGAGGACGGCCGCCTGACGGACGGCCACGGGCGCACCGTGGACTTCCGCAACACCGTGGTCGTCATGACGTCCAACCTCGGCTCGTCGATCATCCAGGAGTTCGCCGGCGAGGAGAACTACGAGGCCATGAAGGCGAGCGTCATGGATGTCGTGGCACAGCAGTTCCGGCCCGAGTTCGTGAACCGCATCGACGAGACGGTGGTGTTCCACCCACTGAACAGGAGCCAGATCCGCGCCATCGCGGGCATTCAGGTCCGGCAGCTCAAGGAGCGTCTCGCCGAACAGGACATCGCTCTCGAACTGACCGATGCGGCGCTAGACAGGCTCGGCGAAGCGGGCTTCGATCCCGTGTATGGGGCGCGTCCACTGAAGCGCGCCATACAGCAGCAGTTGGAGAATCCTCTCTCCAGGCGCCTGCTGGCCGGCGAGTTCGGCCGCGAGTCGATTCTGGTGGATGTTTCCGGGGACGAACTCGTATTCGCCCCGGGGACGCCTGCTGAGAACGCTGCCGCCTGACGGGCAGGACCCGGGGGCAGCGCTCGAATTACATTCCGCGGTCCCTTTTCTGCGCGCACTCGATGCAGAGCGCCACCGACGGTAGTGCGTTCAACCGGGGCTCGCCAATCTCTTCGCCGCAGCTCTCGCAGTAAAGGTACTCGTCCGCGTCTATGCGCCGCAGCGCGACCTCGACCGACCGCAACTCCGCGTTCAGTTCGCTGTCGATCGCCACGAGCACGCCCTGGTTCTCAAGTTCCACGGCCTGCTCCGCGAAGTCCGGCGGCAGCGGCTCTTCACGATGCTGCGTATGGGTTGCGACACGAGCGACCCGGTCTCTCAGTTCCTCCCGCCGGGCTTCGAGTTCACGGCGGCGCTTCTCAAGGTCCATACACACACCCTAACGCAACGCGGCCCGCTGTCAACGAAAACAGACCCCCACGGATGACCCGCGCGGCCCATGCACGGCGGGGTCAACGTACCACGACCAGCATCCGCCGCCCGCCGCGCTGGACCAGCAGCGCCAGCACGTCTTCCTGCTCCTCAACGGTATCCGAAAATTCCTCGACACCACGCACCGCTTCCCGATTCACCGCCAGGATGATGTCGCCCCTGCGCAGGCCGGATTCCCATGCCCGGCTGCCCGGCTCGACACTCGACACCTCGACGCCTTGCACCCGGCCAAACCATGGATGTTCGCGTCCGATCTCCCCGAACTCCGCACCTTCGAGCTTTTCCGACGAGATCTCGCCCGCCACGGCAGGGGGCTGCATTTCACCGATAACGGCCTCCTTTTCGATACGATCCCCGTCGCGGAGGATACCGATCCTCACCGTCTCGCCAACCCGGGAAAAAGCGATTCGGTTGCGCAGGTCGCCCGGATCATCCACGGACTCGTCGTCAACGCTGACGATCACGTCCTCGACCTCGATACCCGCCTCTTCCGCCGGTGAGTCCTCGAACACGCGCCGCACAAGGGCGCCGGTTAATTCCTTGAGATCATAGGCCTGCGCCAGGCCCGGTGACACTTCGTCAATCTCCACGCCCAGGCGGCCACGCCTGATCTCTCCGAACTCCAGCAACTGGTCCACCACGGCGCGGGCCATGTTCGACGGCACGGCAAAGCCGATGCCCACATTGCCCGCGGCGGCGTTGCCCGGCGAAAGCAGCGCCGTGTTGATGCCGACCATGCGGCCCTCCAGGTCGACGAGCGGGCCTCCGGAATTGCCCGGATTGATGGAGGCGTCGGTCTGGATGAAGTCCTCGTAACGGCCGTCCGGGATGTTTGATCTCCTGCCCAGGGCGCTGACGATGCCCAGCGTTACCGTCTGATCGAGGTTGAACGGACTGCCGATCGCCACCACGAAGTCCCCGATCTCGAGCGCATCGGAATCTCCGAGGGGGAGTTCCGACACGTTCTCCGCCTCGATCCGGAGCAGCGCGACATCCGTCAGGGGGTCGCTGCCGATGAGTTCCGCTTCCAGGGTACGTCGATCCTCCAGCCGAACCGTGATCTCCTCGGCGTTGTCGATCACGTGGTGGTTGGTGACCACGTAACCCTCGGCAGCGTCGATGATGACGCCGGAGCCGCTGCCGGGAACGGGTTCGCGCGGAGACCGGTCGGGCATGGGAAACGGGAAGAAGTCGAATACCTGCCCACGGGCCGCCTGGTTGACCGAGATATGCACCACGGCCGGCGCCGCCTTCTTCACGGCCGGCGCCGCTGTCAGCCTCTCGGCGGCATGGTTCGATACCGACAACGACAACGAGAGCGCCAGGAGTGCCGGAAGTACTCCAGGGACTGCCTTCACCATATCGTGTGCTCCTGTGGGGGCCTGGCTGGGCAAATGCCTGCCCGGCTCGTCGCAGGGCCTGGGCATGGTGGCCGGAGAGCCGCATTGTAGCGCGGTTTCGCGCCAGACAGGGGTGGCCCATGGGCAGCCGCCGGCGCGAGCCTCACTACGCGAGAAGGGCGAATCCTACCCCGGCAGTGACATAGACTTGTGGAACACGACATCGGGACCCAAGGAGAACTACGCATGGCATTGACCGGATTCGATCACCTGGTGATACGCGTCGCCGACCTGGAGGAAGGAATACGGACCTATCGCGACCGGCTGGGACTGACCCTCGACCGCACCGACCAGACCGACGCGCTCGGGGTCAGACAGGCGTTCTTCAACCTGCCGGATGGCGGCTTCATCGAAGTCGTGGCGCCGACCGACCCGAAAGGGGCCGTGGCCCGGTCCCTGGAAAGCCGGGGGGAAGGCATCCATACCATCTCGTTCGCCGTCGATGATCTCGCGGCCACGTGCGCTGCAATGAAGGAGGCGGGCGCCGAACTGATCGGAGAAGGAGGCCCGCAGGTGTTCGTACACCCGAAGTCCACCCACGGCGTCCTGCTGCAGCTTACGGCTCGGCGCACGTAACAGGCACCAGAAAACAGCCCCAGAAAAGGCCACCGGAAAAAGTACCAGCGCGCATGAAAGAAGCAACGATCATCCTGATGACGTTGGTGGCGTACAAGGTCATGATGATCTTCATCGGCCTGTGGGCGGCCTCAAGGAACCGCAGTGAAGCCGATTTCTTCCTCGGCGGCCGTGGCCTCGGCCCGCTCGTGGCCGGACTGTCGTATGCGGCGAGCACCTCTTCGGCGTGGGTGACTCTCGGTTTCTCCGGGTTCGTCTACGCCATCGGCCTCAGCGCCCTGTGGATGATTCCCGGCGTGTGGGCCGCCTACGCGGTGGTGTGGCTGTATTTCGGAGGCCGGCTGAGGGAGGAGTCCCTTGAACATCAGCAGGTGACCCTGACGGACTTCCTGCTGCACGACAGCACCGGCGACCTCAAGCGGGTCGCCACCCTGGCCGCCGCCGTCCTGGTCGTGTTCTGTTTCGTCTTCTACGTCGCTGCCCAACTCGACGCGGCGGGTAACGCGCTGACCGAGAACTTCGCCATAGCGACACCCGCCGCCATCATTACCGGTGCGATCATCGTGGTTTTCTATTCGCTCGTCGGCGGATTCTGGGCCGTGTCGGTCACGGACACCATCCAGGCGGCGATCATGATGCTGGTGTCGGTGGGCGTGCCGTTGGCGGCCCTGGTCGCCGCCGGCGGACCCGTCGAAATGTGGGCCACGCTCACCGCCTCCATGCCCGCGGCTTACCTTCAACTTGACGGCGGCCATGCGGGACTGGTGCTGCTCGGCTTCGCCGTCGGCCTGGTCGGCATGTCTCTCGGCGCCCTTGGCCAGCCGCATCTGCTTGCACGGCTGATGGCAGTGCGGGGCGAGGCCGAACGCCGGCAAGGCTACGCGATCGTTTTCGGCTGGGGCATCGTCGTTTTCGCGGGGATGGTCGTACTCGGCCTCTCCGGACGCGCGCTGGTTCCCGAAATCGGCAATCCGGAGACACTGTTCTACCGCGCCGCGAGCGACTACCTGCCGGTCGTCCTGGCGGGCATCGCGACCGCCGCCACCCTGTCGGCGGTGATGTCGACGGTCGACTCGCTGTTGCTCTCCGCTGCGGGCGCGGTTGCCCATGACATGGGCGTCAATCGCCGCTTCCCAGGCCGTGAAGCGATGGCATCGCGCGCCGCGATGTTCGGAGTCGCCGCGCTGGCGGTGGTACTCGCCCTCAGTTTGCCGGACACCATCTTCAACCGCGTTCTGTTCGCATGGTCCGCGTTGGGCGCCGCATTCGGCCCCATCGTCCTGTTCCGCGTCATGGGTCGGGATGTCGACGCAGCTCCCGCGCTGGCTGCCATGCTGTCGGGATTCGCGGTGGCCGTTCTGTTCTATTCGCTGGGCTCGGCGCCAGTCGGCGACTCCCTGCTTTCGCAGGCCGCGCACCTGCCCGGCGACCCGTTCGAGCGTGTTGCCCCGTGGCTACCCCCGATGCTCATCCTCTGGTTCTTCACGCGCGGGAAGTAGCGCAGTCGAAAGCGGCCGCGAAGGAGTTTTCCGCGAGCGTCTCCAACTCGGCTCGGGTCAGATCCAGCGCATTCCCGACCTGTACGAAGTTGGCGTTGATGTACCCGCCGAAGTAGGCGGGATCGTCCGAGTTCACCGTGGCCAGCAATCCGTGGTCCAGCATCCGCTTCATCGGGTGGGCCACCAGGTCGTCAACCACGGCCAGCTTGAGATTGGAAAGCGGGCAGACGGTCAGCGGTACCCGGTCCCTCCGCAGGCGGGAAACCAGTGCCGGGTCTTCCAGTGCCCTGTTGCCGTGATCGACGCGCTCCACTCCGAGCACGTCCAGCGCTTCCCAGATATAGGAAGGCGGACCTTCTTCCCCGGCATGAGCCACAAGCCGCAGACCCTCGTTTCTGGCAGCGGCGAACACCCGCTCGAACTTCGAGGGCGGGTTGCCGATTTCGGTGGAGTCGAGGCCCACCCCGATGAACTCGGCGCGATACGGCATCGCATCCTCCAGCATCCGGAACGCATCCCGCTCCGAGAGGTGTCGCAAGAAGCAGAGAATGAGAGAGACCGAGACACCCCGCTCCCTCGCCTCGCGGGCTGCGCCTGAGAGTCCATCCATGACCTGCGCAAGGGGTACGCCCCGTTCAATGTGCGCCTGGGGGTCGAAAAAACACTCGATGTGACGGACGTTGTCCCGCTCGGCACGCCGGAAACAGGCGTCGGCCAGTTCGAAGAAATCCCGCCCCGTCTTCAGGACCTGCATCCCGGCGTAATAGAGGTCCAGGAAGTCCTGGAGACAGGTGAATTCGTACGCCTGACGGATGGCGTCAACGTTTCCGTATGGCATCGATATGCCGTTGCGTTGCGCAAGCCTCCACATCATCTCCGGTTCCAGGGAACCCTCGACATGAATGTGAAGCTCGGCCTTCGGCAGACCCTGCACGAAATCCGAATAGTCGGTCATGCCAGCCCCCGGCCAGGCTACCGGGCCGGTGTGGACTGGTCCGGGAGCTGACGCTGTTCCCAGGCACGGACCCTGGGCGTGGCCGCATCGAAGACCCGCTCGTAGTTGCGCCGCACCACCTGTGCCCGCACCTCCGCGCCGAGCCGATCCCATAGCGGCTCATATACCTCGTACGTCCTGGCATAGGACTCCCAGTCTGACGGCGACACGGAGTCCGTGCCGAACAGGAACCGCGCCGGGTGTTTCTCGATCAACGTAACCCAGGCAGCAACCGTGTCGTCATCGCGCACGACATACTTCGCCACTTCGTCCCAGGAAATATCGAGCATCACGTGGTCGTAGCGCGGGTCACCCAGCATCTCGTCGAGCAGATCGAGGTGATGCTCCGTCGGCGGCACGAACCGGCCCAATCCGGTGTGGGCCCAGATCACCGACGCCTGCGGATGCCGGGCGAGGACTTCGAGCAGGTCGTCGTAGTGCGCTGGCCGCCCGCCGGGACGCACCAGGGAGATATCGCAATGCAGGATCGCCACGAGCCCGGTCTCCGCCACGGTGGCCAGGATCCGATCCAGCGCCGGATTGTGCAGGCTCGCCGTGTGGCCGGTGACCTTCGACGACACGAACTCCTTGTGAACGCTGAACTCTCCGATGCCCGAAAACACGCCCGGAAAGGTGAGCAGAACCCGCCGGATATGGTCAGCGGCATACATGTCGGTGGGGTTGAACCCGGTGATCATCGGGTCGACCCGGCGCCTGCGCGCATCGCTCAGCGACAGGTACTCCTGCGCGATCATGGCGTCTACGAACGAGTAGTAATAGAGCGCCGCGTCGGAATGCAGGTAGTAGTGCGGGGCGCGTTCGCCGGAGACGAAATAGTCCCACTTCTGCTGCAACGGAATGCCGAACATCGCCACCCGGCCGACCCGGTCGCCCACCATGTCGAAGTACTCGCGGGCAGTGATGCCCTGTTGCACGTAGTTGGACAGGTGGAAATGGACATCGTTGAACAGGGGTTCGGGTTCCCCCGAATCGATCTCGGCTGCCGGCACCGCCGACCCGGCAACCAGCAGCGAGACGCACAGGACCCGGCGAGCGAGCATTTTCGCCCGCGGAAAAACTCCCGTGGCAGGATCAGGCAGGCGCGACAACATTGCGAACTGCCCCCGGCAGATACTGGATGAGTGACGCGCGGATGGTCGACCACCACACCGCCATCGCCAGAAACAGGCAGCCGATGAGCACCAGCGAAATGGCGACGCTGTAAAAGGCCGACAGCTCCTCGAAGTACCACGCGACGGCCCCGATCAGGTAGGCGGTCGCCGCAACCATGATCGCCCTCCGGTTGACAACCACCGCCACGCAGGCGAGACCCAGGTAACAGCCGACGACCGCCGTGGCTTCCAGCCAGTCGGCGGGGAGTCCGCCCGACTGCACCCACCAGAAGATCGGGTGCGCGATTGCCGGAGCAGCGAGCAGGTGCAGCCAGAAAGCGACATCCGAGTGCAGCGAGGTTCGATCAGGATCGCGCACGTCCCAGTACATCGCGAAAGAGAAGGCCCCGACGCCCAGCACCAACAGGACAATGTTGGCACCCAGGAACGGGTTCTCGAACGGCGAAAACAGTACCCACGTCCAGTACGCCGCCGCACCGCCGAAGAAAGCGCCGACGGCGACGGCGATCGGCACCCTGTACCGCCACCAGAACAACCCCGCCGCGGCAGCGCCACAGACCAGCGCCGACGATATCCCGAACTTGGTGACAGTCTGCAGCGCGCCGACTATCCGGTCGTTCAGGACGATCATGTCATCTGGCCAGAACGCCCGGAACACGGCGGTGGCAGCGGCGATGCTGAACGCGGCAGCGTAGACGATCGACGACAGCGCCAGGCGCCTGCGCAGGGTGAAGTACTCGCTCAGGGCCGCGGCAACCGCCATCACGATGAGACATGCGGCGATCACTCCCAGACCGTCGGTAAACCAGGTGATCCCGGTGAGCAGCAGTACCGAGGCCAGCGCGACGAACACGTCGTTGAAACCCCTGAACAGGTGGAATGCCTCTTCGTCGAGGCCCGGCGAACCGGTACCCGAGCGGGATGCCATGTAGGCCCGGAACGCCTCCGCATCCGTTTCCGAAACGGCGCCGTCGCGCACCGCGTCCTCAAGGTCCTGTTCCGTAAACGTTGTCGGGGGAGATGCCATGGCGTAGCGGTCCAAACGAAACAGCGCTGGTGACTATACACTTCAGACTCCCAAAAGCGCGCAAAGTGCCGTCCGAAAAGAGACGCTATCCCCAAAGGTCTGGACAACTGGCTGCGCGAGGCCGAGCAATCTCCATGCGTTCAACTGCGGGCAGTAGCCACCTTGGCGTTTTATCGGCGAGGTCGGCGAGGTGACGAGGGGAGGGACTCGCTGCTGCGGGCGTTAGGAACCCACTGGAATAGATTCAGGGGCAAGGGTACGCCTGGTTGAGAACGATTGGCCGCCCATCATCACGATGCGGCGGCCTCCGCGATGATGTCCAGGTTCTGGATGATCAGCATGACTTGGGCGAACACGTCCTCCGGTCGCTTGTTCCTCGGCTCCAGACGAGCTTTACGCGGAAGGTTGACTCCGAGATGCGCCTTGAGGCGGCTCATCTCCGCCATCAGCATGATGGTCCCATCGTAGACTTCCGATGGCGTGACGCGCACCAGCGTTAATGTCGGCACGGCCGACGCGTCCATGCCCAGTCTCATCTGCAGATTGATGGCCTTGTAGGTCGCGCGCAACACCTGCTGGGCGACATCCCCGGAAGTCTTGGCTCCCTCCATCGCCGGCAGGCCCCGCTGCAGGACCACCCCGAGCTTGACAGCGATGAGCTCCATCTCGTCGAGGATACCCGCGACATTCGCGAAGACGTCAGTTGACGTCAACGGCTGCCCGCGCAGCCCGTCGAGCAGGAAAGACGCATCCGCCAGGTTCTTGTAGACCATAGACGTGGTCTTGCCGCCTTCAAGCCGGGCGGGCTCGATCTCGGTCTCAATCACCACATGCGTCTTGATTCGGCGAACCTCGTCGAGGATGCCGTTAACGCTCCGAAGCACGTCGGCCGAAACGATCTCCCTGGCGGGAATCTGTCCCACTTCCGCCTCCGGCACGCCGTAGCGGCGCTGCGCGCGCGACACTTTCGACAGCACTTCGAGCGACTTCGCGTAAGTATGCACAGCCTCGCGGTCTTGCTGCGGTTCCGCTTCGACCGGGTAGTCGTAGACGCCGAGTTCATTCCTCAAGATCTCGATCTCGGCGATCAGGTCTTTGGTGGCCCGGAACACCTGACTTGGCGTCACGTTTTGCGGTCCCTCCGCCGCGATCGCGTTCGACCGCTTGAACAACGATTCCAACCAGCTGCTTTCCTCCGCAAAGCTGGCCGCGTCGAAACTCGCGAACAGGGCCAAAACACCCGCAATCAGAAACTGCCCGAAGCGTCTCATTGGCACGGATCTTTCCATCTCATTGAATCTTGTGGCTGTTCCACTTGCGGACGAGCCTGCGCCAAGCGGGGAGATGACATTCTCAGTCTTTCCTGGTTCCGCTATTCAGTCGCACTCCGTCAGAAACGCCCCAGGGCTTCAAGGAGGACTCCGCTTCCCTGACGTGAAAGATTGCCCGGTTCGATACCCCACTCGACCGTCAAGCCCCGCGCGCGGTCGCCGTACTCGTGCCGCACGCCGAACCAGGCGTTGACGCCTTCGAAATGGCCGGCGTCGAGTTCCACGAATGGAGTTGCCAGACCCCCGTGCAGCGCGATGCCGTAGCCGAGACGGCTCTCCGCGAACCAATCCCGCCTCGCGCCGGGCAGCCTTGCCGCCGGAATCGTCCACGGAGCGATGCCGCTCATCATGTCGACACCCGCGTTCGTCCCCTGCCGCCACGCCAACGACGCCCGCCATCCGGTCCCGTCGGCTCTCGGCAGCATCGAGAAGGTCACGTTGGCGCTCCGCTCCCTGGCATCCTCCGCCGAGTGCGCCGCCAGAGCGCGGACCTCCGCGTCGATGCCGATTCGGTGCGGCAGGCTCCTGAACCGCGCGCCCGCCACCAGCTCCAGGCCCGCGCCCGTGGCCCCGTCTCCCCAGTCCCCCCGGGCAAGAGCCCGCACGTAACTCGACAGCGAACACTCGCAGCCCGCCGGCACCACACCTGCTGCCTCCACTCCAAGCCTGGCTTGGCCCACGGTCACCGAACGGTCGCCGATGGGACCTTGTGCATCGCCCGTCTCCAGCGACAGCACGCCGATCTCCTCCACTATCGACAGCGCCACCCGTTCTCCGCTTGAGAACGGATGCCGGCCGCCCAATGCACCGAGACGCATCGACAGGTCCGTCTCCCGGCGCTGTCCGGTCTCGCAGCGCTCCACGGCGACTTCGCCGCTGCCCGCGCCCAAGGCGGCCCAGACCCAGCCGTCGCCGACCTGTCTGCCCGCGTACGGATGCGCGCTGGTAAGGTCGGCCTCGATCATCCCCTCGCCGGCGCCGGCGCCGCCGCACGCTTCCACCGAGCGATCGAAGCGATAGTCCGCCTCCGCCGCGCTGCGCGACACGGACACGCCCGCGAGCCAGTCGTCGAACCGGGCATCCGCGCCCAGGTGGACCGCCGTGAGAGTCCCGTCATGGGAACTCCGGCCGATTCCCGACTCGAACCGGCGCGTGTCGCCGCGCCCCCAGACCGACCACCCGGGACCCGTCGAAGCGGACTGCCCGGAGTCGAGCGAAAACGAGAACGGCGCCATGCCGGGCCGGTAGCCAGGGTTCATCGACTCGAACCAGTCGCCCACGGGATCCTGGGGCTCGAAGAGTCCTCGTCCGTCCCATCCGCCGGAGCGGTTGCCTCGCATCGGCGTCGGGGTGTCGGGCCACCGCGTCCCGACAAGGGCGCGCATGTCCGGCGATTGCGCATTGCCACCGGACATGGTCGACATGTGCGGCTCCGCGAAGCGGGCCTGCACCGATCCGGTCACGCTGGTCAGCACCGCCCGCCCGATCGACGCCAGCGCCGAGTCCACCGCCTCCAGTTCGGCGGGGTCCGTGACCACGCGCACGCGCATGGAGCTCTCGACGGAACCCGAATCGTTGGCCGCAGTCAACGCCACGGACCCCTCGCCTTCGGACACCGGAGCGACGGTCAGCCGACTTCCCTCCAGCGCCGCCGTCGCGACATCCGGCGCAGACGGGACCGCCGAGAACCGCAGCTCGTCCCCGCCGAAGTAGTCCGCGAGGTCCAGTTCCAAGGGCGCCCCGCCCACGCAAAGCAGCGCCTCGGGCAGTTCTCCGGCAAGGGTCGGCGGCGCCAGGTCGTCGTCTCGGATTGTCCCCGTGGCGGATACCTCGCCGGCCGTCGCGTTGACGAGTTCCGACAACGACAGCTCGAACATTTCCTCGTCCGCCTCGTGCGCGTTGTCATCGAGAATCGCGACCCGGATCGTCTTCGACACCTCCCCGGGAGCGAACGCCAGGGTTCCCATGGCCGCCGCGTAGTCGCTGCCCGCTGTCGCGGTCCCGTCCGCCGTCGAATACGACGCCGACACCTCGATTCCGCTCGGTTCGCTCAGCGTCACGCCGAACGCCAACGCTCCCACGTCCTCGTTCCCCGCCGCGTCCGCGACCGACATGACCGGCGGCTCGTCGTCGTCCCGGATCGTGCCCAGCGCCGTGCCCCGGCCCAGCGTCGCGCCTTGCGCATCGGACAGCGCGATCGCGAATGTCTCGTCGGCCTCGTCCAGGTCGTCGTCGAGGACCGACACCCGGATCGTCTTCGACACCTCCCCGGGCGCGAATCTCAGGGTCCCCGACGCGCTCTCGTAATCAACGCCCCCCTCCGCCAGCGATCCCGCGGCCCCCGCCGGATCCGCCGTCGCGTAGCTCACCGTCACTTCCGCCGCGCTCGGGCCGTCCAGCGCCACCTCGAAAGCCACCTCGCCCGCGCCCTCCGGCGCCGCGCCATCGGCGACGGACAGCTCGCGGACCGGCATCTCGTCGTCGTCCACCAGGACCACGGACGCGGGCGCGACGGGCAGGTCCGATACGCCCGTCAACGTCAGCGTTTCATCGACCTCGTCCTCCGTGTCGTCCTCCGGCCTCAACGTGAACGTCCCGGCGCCGCTTAACTCTCTTGCCTCGATCGTGATGTCGAAGTCCGGCACCGCCTCGAAGTCCACGGCGTCGGGATTCCCGCTTCCAGACACGGACACGGCCACCGTCGTCGCCTCCGGGCGAACACCCCGATCCAGCGATGCCGTCACGGTCATCGCCACCCGGCCGTCCCCCTCGGAGACCCGCGCCGGGTCGACCGACAGCGTTATCCGCCCGGAGGCCTCGTCGTCGTCCAGCAGCACCATGGTCGCCGACGTCACCGGGAGGTCCGAGACGCCGGACACCGTCAGCGTCTCGTCGTTCTCGACGACCAGGTCGTCCTCCGGCACCACGGTGATGGTCGCCGTCCCACTCGGAGTGTTCGCGGGAATCACGATGTCGAAATCTGGCACCGGCTCGAAGTCCACGGCATCGGGATCGCCGCTGCCCGCCACCGACACGCCGATTCGCGTCTCTTCCGGGCGCACGCCCCTGTCTACAGCCGCCGTCACCGTCACCCGTATCTCGCCGTCGCCTTCAGACGCCTGCGGCGGGTCCACCGCCAGGAACAGCAGGATCCGCGTGGACACCTCGTCGTCGTCCGCCAGCGTCAACGTTGCCCCCGCTACAGGCAAGTCCGACACGCCGGAAATCCTCAGCCGCTCGTCCGACTCTACTGACGCGTCATCCTCCGGCGTCAGGGTGAAAGCCCCCGTGCCGCTAGCGGCGTTTGCGGGAATCGTGATCGTGAAGTTGGGGACCGCCTCGAAGTCCGACGCCTCCGGATCGCCGCTGCCCGACACGGACACGTTGACCGGCGTCGGTTGTTGCCTTTGCGCCCGATTCAGGGTTGCCGTCACCGTAACCGGGGTCGGACCGTCGCCTTCCGATACCCGCGACGGTGCCGCTGACAGCAGGATCTGCGTTGACGGGTCGTCGTCGTCGGTCAGCCTGACGGTCGTCGACGTCACCGGCAGGGCCGACGTGCCCGACACCGTCAGGGTCTCGTCCTCTTCCTCCGTCACGTCGTCCACGGGCACCAGGTCGAAGGTCCCCGTGCCGCTGGTGGCGCTCGCCGCAATGGTGATCGTGAAGTCCGGGACCGCCTCGAAGTCCACCGCGTCCGCATTGCCGCTTCCCGTCACCGACACGGCCACCGTGGTGGCTGTTTCACGTGCTGCACCGGTGAGTGAGGCAGTTACCTCGACGTCGACGGATCCGTCGTCCTCCGAAACCAGCGAAGGCGATGCCGACAGCACTATGCCGGCCGACGCGACATCGTTGTCCGTGATCGTGACCGTGGTCGACGTCACGGGAAGGTCGGCGCTGCCGTCCACGGTCAGAGTCTCGCTGCTCTCGTCCTCATTGTCGTCTTCGGGGGTCAGGCTGAACGACGCCCGGCCGCTGGTGGTGCCCTCCGCGATCATGATCGTGAAGTCCCTCACGGCGGCGAAGTCAACCACGTTCGAGTCGCCGCTTCCGGACACCGACACCGTGACGGTGGTCTGCTGCGTCCGGGCGCCGGCGTCCAGCGTCGCTGTCACATCCACCGAGGTCTGACCCGCACCCTCCGATACCGTTGACGGCACAGCCGACAGGACGATCTCCGTGGAGGTCGGATCGTCGTCCGTCAGCGTCGCCATGGTGGGTGTCACCGGCAAATCCGACGTGCCCGTCAGGTCGAGAACTTCGTCTCGCTCGTCGACATCGTCGTCCTCAGGGGTCACCGTGAAGAAATTCACTCCGGTGGTTTGGCCAGCGGCGATCGTGATGTCGAAGGCAATCCTTGACGCCGCATAGTCCACGGCGTCAGGCCGTCCGCTGTCCGCCACCGAGACGCTGACCGTCGTGTCCACCTTGCGGGCGCTGGCATCCAGCGTCGCAACCACCTCCATGTTCCGTTCGCCCCCGTCCTCCGCCATACGGGCCGGACTCACCGAGAGCAGGATTCCTCCGGAGGGCTGGTCGTCGTCAACAAGTTCGACGGTGTCTCCCGTCACGGAAAGGTCGGAGCTGCCGTCGACCGTAATCGTCTCGTTGGACTCATCGACGTTGTCGTCTTCCGGATTGAGCATGAAGGAGCCACTGCCGCTCGTCTCGCCTTCGGCGATAGTGATGGTGAAATCCGGCACCTCGGCAAAATCGACCGCGCCCGCGTCCCCGCTCCCCGATACCGACACCGTGACCGTGGTCGTCTCCGTTCGAGCACTGGCGTCGAGCGTCGCGGTCACGCGCACGACAGTCGCGCCGTCGCCTTCCGACACCCTGGGCGGCTCGGCCGTAATCAGAATGTTCGTCGAGGTCGGGTCGTCGTCGACGATCGTCATCGTGCCCTCATGCGCGGCGCGTCTCACGCCTCTCAGTCCGCGTATCCTCAGTGTGTACGTCTCGTCAGGCTCGTCGATCGCGTCGTCGACAATGCGGTGCGTTCGGAAGACACCAATCAGCTTGCCTTTTGACGGGTCGGGAACGTGTGTCGCACGACTGTCGCGTGCCGCAAAGTCCTGAGGCGCGGTCGCCGTCCCGTTCAGAGTCCTCGCGTGGAATGCGATCGGCCAGGTCACGCCGTCGCTGAGGGCTATGTAGTGCAGCATTTCCCGGGTGGACTCATTGCTCCTCGCATTGCGGACCGTCATGGTGACGCTGTCCTCGTCAAGGATGGTGACGTGGATGTAGTCAAGCGGAAGCCGTTGCTCGTCGCTCTTGTCTGAAAGTTCGATCGTGAAAGTTTCGCGCTCCTCGACCTCCAGGTCGTTGATGAGCCCGATGTCGACCCGCTGGTCAGTGGTGTTGGCCGCGAACGAGACCTCCTTGTTGATGGCTCGGTAGTCCGCACCGGCTTGCGCAGAAATGTTGCTGGAGCGAAGGCGTACCGTCACCTCGCTGGCGCTCGTGCTATTGAGCGATAGGGTGGCGCTGAGTGCCAGGTGCTCCGGCCCCGATACGCAAAGGACCTCCGCATCGGCCGGGGCATCCACCCAACACGTGTTTCGCGCAGAAATCGGTTGTGACGGGAGTTGATGCACGGGCACGAAGACGACTTCCGAATCGCTCTGGGCAGTTGCCGTGGCCGCGAGCGCGATGGCGAATAGCGCAGGGCAAGCGTGCCTAGGAGATGCAAACATGACCTTGGTCCTCCCAGACCGGTTCGCGGGTGCCCAACTCGTCCCGGTGGCGAGACTCGTCCACCGTTTGCGGCACTCCATGAAACCCAGATGTGTCGAAAGTCCGGTGCCATCCACGGGGGCGCATCCAGACCGGCGAAAGCGTGATCGATGCGGCACAAACGTACAGAGATTGTCATGAGGTGTGTGTGATAAGTTGCGGGATTATCATGATGATTTAATGATTCATTGAGACTGGTCCCAGCGTGAGAGTTCCAGACAATCAATCGGGAGTCCTCGTGGAACAGGGCCGTTGGAACGACGCGGCCATCGGTGCGTGCAGCAAAGCAGTAGGAAGAAGGATGGAACCTTGAACAGCCTTGAACAGCCTGGACCAACGACCGAAACGACGCGCGCTGACCTGGACGCCCTCGTCGACACGTCGCCGAACGGGGTTGTTGTGTTCGACGTCATGGCTGGCCGCGTGCGATCGCTGAACCAGGAGGCGATGCGCATCGTCGAAGGGTTGCGGGCTCCGGGCGAGACGGTCGATCAGTGGCTCGACACGCTCACCCTTCGACGCGCCGACGGGCGCGAGATCGATCTCGCCGAATCTCCGCTGGCGGATGTCCTGACGAACGCCGAGACGGTGCGTGCCGAGGAGATCGTGGTCTCGGTCCCGGACGGACGCCACGCCACGATCCTCGTAAACGCGACGCCGGTCCGCGCCGCTGACGGAGACGTGGCCACCGTGGTGGTCACCATGCAGGACCTGGCGCCGATCCGCGATCTTGAACGCCTGCGCGCCGAGTTCCTCGGCATGGTGAGCCACGAGCTGCGCGCCCCGCTGACCTCGATCAAGGGATCGGCCGACACGCTGCTGGAGATCGCCTCCGATCTCGACCCCGCGGAGATGCGTGAGTTCTTTCGGATCATCGTCGAACAGGCCGACCACATGCGGGGCCTGATCAGCGATCTGCTCGACGCCGGGCGCATCGACACTGGCACGCTTTCGGTGTCGCCGGAGGCTTCCGAACTGGCGGCATTGGTGGATCGGTCGAGGAACACGTTCCTGTCCGGAGGCGGGCGTCACACCGTTCTGATCGACGTTCCGGCCGACCTGCCCCCAGTCATGGCCGACCGGCGTCGCATCGTGCAGGTGCTGAACAACCTCCTCGCCAACGCTGCCCGACACGCCCCCGAGTCCTCGCCCATTCGCGTCGACGCAGAGCCAAGCGGCGTACACGTTGCCGTCTCGGTCTCCGACGAGGGCAGCGGCGTGGCGCCGGACGGTTGCCGCAACTGTTCCAGAAATACACCCGCGCCGCCGCGGGCGACGCCGCGCGAGGGCTCGCGGGCACCGGCCTCGGGCTTGCAATCTGCAAAGGCCTGGTGGAGGCCCACGGCGGCCGCATCTGGGCAGAGAGCCGCGGAATCGGCCAGGGCACACGTTTCACATTCACGATTCCGATGATCGAGGAGGCGGGGCCGGTCCGCGCTGCGGCACCGCGTCAGCTCGCCGAGCCCCGCAACCGCCCGGAAACGGCCCGCATCCTCGTCGTCGACGACGACCCGCAGGCCCTACACTACGTGCGTGGCGCCCTCGCCGACGCTGGCTACACTCCGCTCGTGACGGGCGACCATCGGGAGCTATCGCGCATGGTCCGCACGGAGAAGCCGCAGCTGGTTTTGCTCGACCTGATGCTGCCGGACACGGACGGCATCGAACTAATGGAAAGCGTACCCGAGCTCGCCGACGTGCCCGTCATCTTCATCTCCGCATACGGCCGAGACGAGACCATCGCCCGGGCGCTCGAGGCGGGCGCCGCCGACTACGTCGTCAAGCCCTTCTCGACGACGGAACTGACGGCGCGCATCCGGGCCGCGCTGCGCCGCCACGCCGAGCCCGAACCCTTCGTCTTGGGCGACCTCACCATCCGCTACGACGAACGACAGGTGAACCTCGCTGGTTTCCCGGTCGAGCTGACCGCGACCGAATACGAACTCTTGCGCGTGCTGTCGCTCAACGCGGGGAGGGTGTCCGCGTACGAACCCCTGCTGCGCCAGGTTTCCGGCAAGAATAACGACCGAGACGCAAAGATCGCGCTCCGCACCCTTGTCAAGAGCCTCCGCCGTAAGCTTGGTGACGATGCCGCCAAGCCGGCTTACGTACTGAACGAGCGAGGCGTAGGCTATCGCATGCCCCGGCCGGACGGGAATTAGCGCTTGCCAGAGGCCAGCGCAGTTTGTCCCTCACGCGCATCAACGGGTATGCACCGTGTACCCTCGCCAATGGGATCCGCCCACTTACCGATTCGCACGGCGGCTTCCCGGCAGGGAATCTCGCCCAGCGTTTCCACCCCGCCTGTCCTGGTACAGGGCTCGACGCGCACGTTCGCGCTCGGCTCGGTCCGCTCGTAGCTTGGCATAGCTCCGTACAGGAGAACGGCCCCGCGGTTCTTCGTTCGAGCTTCTGGTTAGATCCGATCACCTCGGGCCGTTCTTCGCCCTAACTCACGATCTTCGACATCTGCGAGCGGCGGCGCCCCGAAACGGTCAGGGTGTAGGGACAGCGATGATGCGGCGCTCGCCGAGCGTGAGGGCGTTTCTCGTGTGCCGTCGCAGGGTCCGGTCCCTTCCGGTCGCTGACGCGCTCAATAGAAATCACCTAAACATCATGCTTGTATCGAATAAAATCACGACAAAATCATATATTTGCGAGTACAGTAGACCGAGTATGACTCAATGCCGATCGCGGCTACCGAACACCGACTCGCACGGTTGCCATGAATGATCTCGAAGTCGTCCCTCAGGGCACAGACTATCGGCGTCGGGCGGTCCCGGGTTTAGGGCGCACTGCAACGCCAAACGAACCGCCGCCTGACCTCCTTTTCCCTCGGGTTGCCGCCGGTTCGCGCGCCTCGGGCCGCCGTCCCTTCGCGACCAGGCTGACCGGCATCATGACGCTGGCCGCCCTGGTGGCCGCGGGGACGCCGGACCGAGCCGCCGCCAGCACCGAAGGCGCTGCGACGGCCCCAAGGCCCAACATCGTGCTGATCGTCGCTGACGACCTCGGCTGGAGCCAGCCCGGTTTCAACGGCGGCACCGAGGTGACGACCCCAAACATGGACCGTATCGCTAACGAGGGGGTCAAGCTCACCCAGTTCTACGCCCAGCCGCAGTGCGCCCCGACCCGGGCTGCCTTGCTCACGGGCCGCTACGCGTGGAAGAACGGCGTCAATACGAACCCGCTTGGGCACAGGACCGGGGGGATTCTCCTTGATGAGCGCACGATCGCCCAGGCCTTGGGCGACGCCGGCTACGCGACCTGGATCGTGGGCAAGTGGGGCGTCGGGCATTGGCGTACGGAGCACCTGCCCCTGCAGCGCGGATTCGATCATCATTACGGCACCTATACGGGCCTGATCGATTCCTTCACGCACCTTCGCGGCGATGGTCTGGATTGGCACCGCAACGGACGGCCCATTGTCGAGTCCGGCTATTCGACATTCCTGCTGGCTGAAGAAGCGGTCCAGCTGATCGGGCGCCACGACGGCACGGACCCGTTCCTCCTCTACCTGTCATTCAACGCTGTGCATACTCCCCACCAGGCGCCAAGGGAGTATCGCGACCTCTACAGCGGTCCATACTACAAGCAGCGCGCGATGCTCAAGGCGATGGACGACGCCATCGGCTGGGTGCTCGCCGCGCTCGAGAGCAAGGGCGTAGTGAACGACACCCTGGTCATGTTCCTGGGCGACAACGGAGATGCGCCCGAGGCAGGCACCAAGGACCAAAGCCCGTACCGGGGCGAGAAGGCAACCTACTTTGAGGGCGGCATCCGCGTGCCCGCCGTCGCCCGCTGGCCCGGCGAGATCCCCGCAGATAGTGAAAGCGACGCGCTGCTGCACGTAGTGGACATGTTCGCCACCTTTGCCGAATTGGCCGGAGCGTCCACCACCGACGGCCTGCCGCTCGACGGACTCGACGCCTGGGCGGCCATCGCCGAGGGCGAGGAGAGCCCGCGAACCGAACTGGTGCATTCGCCCCATGTGCTGCGCCAGGGCGACTGGAAGCTCATCGAAGAAATGGCGCATACCAGCAGGTGGGAGTCCGGAGAACAGCGGCTTTTCAACATCGCCGAGGACCCGTACGAAACCACCAATCTCGCGGAGACCGAAACCGCCAAGGTCGCCGAGATGGCGGCCCGCCTCGATGAGCACGAGCAGTTCGCCCGGGCGAACGATCAGGGCCAGAGAATTGACGTCTCGCCGCTGACCATCTACGGGGAGGAGGAGAATGAGGTATTCGGCCCCACCGTATGGTGGACGCTGAACCAGCGCGCGTCGGGCAACACCGAACCGACGCTGGTCCGGCTCGAGGCGGTCGGCGACCAGGTGAAGCTGACCTACGACGAAGCGCTCTACGCGGGCGCGGCGCCGCCCGCAAGCGCGTTCGACGTGGTCGTGAACCCGGGCTACAACGCGGTGCAGGTCGAGGAGGTGTCGGTCAGCGGGCGCGCGGTCCTGCTGACGCTTGCGGACACACCGGCGGCCACCGATACGGTGGGGCTGACCTATAACGTGCCGGATACTTATGGGATCCGGGACTTGGTCGGTGTCCAGGCGGTCGGGGTCACCTGGGTCACGGGGGCGGTGAAGAGCGCCTTTCTCTCGGACGACGCGTCCCTCGGCGCGCTGAGCCTGTCCGGCATCGACATCGGCACGTTCTCGAGCGCCACGACGTCGTACAGCGCTGCGGTCGGAAACGGAATCTCGACGACCACGGTGACCGCGACGGCGACTCACACGGGAGCGACGGTTGCGATCTCTCCGGCCAGCCCCGTGAGCCTGGCGGAGGGTGCGAACGAGATCACGATCACGGTCACGGCAGAGGACGGCGAGACCACGAGCACCTACACGGTGACGGTGACGCGGGCGGCGGCGGCGGACGATGCGACCCTGAGCGCGCTGAGCCTGTCGGGCATCGACATCGGGACGTTCTCGAGCGCCACGACGTCGTACAGCGCTGCGGTCGGAAACGGAGTCTCGACCACCACGGTGACCGCGACGGCGAACCACACGGGAGCGACGGTTGCGATCTCTCCGGCCAGCCCCGTGAGCCTGGCGGAGGGCGCGAACGAGATCACGATCACGGTCACGGCAGAGGACGGCGAGACCACGAGCACCTATACGGTGACGGTAACGCGGGCGGCGACGGTAGCCTCGGGAGATGCGACCCTGAGCGCGCTGAGCCTGTCGGGCATCGATATCGGGACGTTCTCAAGCTCGGTGTCTTCCTATTCCGCCAGCGTGGGCAACGAAGTGGAAACCACCACGGTGACGGCGACGGCGAACCACACGGGAGCGACGGTTGCGATCTCTCCGGCCAGCCCCGTGAGCCTGGCGGAGGGCGCGAACGAGATCACGATCATGGTCACGGCGGAGGACGGCGAGACAAGGAGCACCTATACGGTGACGGTGACGCGGGCGGCGCCGGTATCCTCGGGAAATGCGACCCTGAGCGCGCTGAGCCTGTCGGGCATCGACATCGGGACGTTCTCAAGCTCGGTGTCTTCCTATTCCGCCAGCGTGGGCAACGAGGTGGAAACGACCACGGTGACCGCGACGGCGACTCACACGGGAGCGACGGTTGCGATCTCTCCGGCCAGCCCCGTGAGCCTGGCGGAAGGTGCGAACGAAATCACGATCACGGTCACGGCTGAGGACGGCGAGACCACGAACACCTATACGGTAACGGTGACGCGGGCATCCGCCGGCACCGAAGAGGCCGCGACGGCGCCGCGACCCAACATCGTGGTGATCGTTGCCGACGACATGGGATGGGCGCAGCCTGGTTTCAATGGCGGCACCGAGGTATCGACACCCAACATCGACCGCATCGCCAACGAGGGTGTCAAGCTCACTCAGTTCTACGTTCAGCCGCAGTGCGCCACGACCCGTGGTGCCCTGCTCACGGGCCGCTACGCATGGAAGAACGGCGTCAATACGAACCCGCTTCCGGACAAAACCGGTGGTTTGCGCTTGGACGAGCGTACGATCGCCCAAGCCCTGGGCGATGTCGGCTACGCGACCTGGATCGTCGGCAAGTGGCACCTCGGGCATTGGCGCGCGGAGCACCTGCCCCTGCAGCGCGGATTCGATCATCACTACGGGTTGTACTCGGGCCAGATCGACTCCTTCGAGCACATTAACCGCCGGCGTTTGGATTGGCACCGCAACGGACGGCCCGTTGTCGAGTCCGGTTATTCGACATTCCTGCTGGCGGAGGAAGCAGTCCAGCTGATCGGGCGCCACGACGGTACGGACCCGTTCTTTCTCTACCTTCCGTTCAACGCGGTGCATACCCCTCACCAGGCGCCAAATGAGTATGTGGACCTCTACAGCGGTTCAAAGCGCAAGCAGCGCGCGATGCTCAAGGCGATGGACGACGCCATCGGCTGGGTGCTCGCCGCGCTTGAGAGCAAGGGCGTACTGGGCGACACCCTGGTCATGTTCGTGGGCGACAACGGAGATGCGCCCGAGGCGGGCACCGCAAGCCAGAGCCCGTACCGGGGCAGCAAAGCCACATATTTCGAGGGCGGCATCCGGGTGCCCGCCGTCGTTCGGTGGCCCGACGAGATAACGGCGGGTACCGAAAGCGATGAGATGCTGCACGTGGTGGACCTGTTCCCCACGTTCTCGGGATTGGCGGGGGCATCCACCACCGACGGCCTGCCGCTCGACGGACTCGACGCCTGGGAAGCCGTCGCCGAGGGCGAGGAGAGCCCGCGAACCGAACTGGTGCATTCGCCCCATGTGCTGCGCCAGGGTGACTGGAAGCTGATCGAGAGGATCGCGCATACCAGCAAGTGGGTGTCCGGAAAACTGTGGCTATTCAACATCGCCGAGGACCCGTACGAAACCACCAACCTCGCGGAGACCGAAACCGCCAAGGTCAGCGAGATGGAGGCTCGCCTCGACCACTTTGCGCAGTTCGCCCGGGCGAACGATTCGGGCCGGCAAGTTTCCATCTCGTCGCCGACCGTCTTCGGGGAGGAGGAGAACGAGGCATTCGGCACCGCTGTTCGGACGGCGCTGACCGCGCGCAGTTCGGGCAACACAGGGCCGAGCCCAGTCCGGCTCGAAGCGGTTGGCAACCAGGTGAAGCTGAGCTTCGATGAGCCACTGGACGCGGGCGCGGTTCCGCCCGCGAGCGCGTTCGCCGCGGTCGTGAATCCAGGCTACAACACTGCGGAAGTCGAGGCGGTCGATGTCGGTGGGCACGCCGTCCTGCTGACTCTCGCGGAGACGCCAGCCGCCACCGACACGGTGGGGCTGACCTACAACGTGCCGGATACGGGCGGGATCCGGGACCTGGACGATCTCGAGGCGGCCGGGGTCACCTGGGTCACGGCGGAGGTGAAGAGCGCCTTTCTCTCGGACGATGCGTCCCTCGGCGCGCTGAGCCTGTCCGGCATCGACATCGGCACCTTCTCGAGCGCCACGACGTCGTACAGCGCTGCGGTCGGAAACGGAATCTCGACGACCACGGTGACGGCGAGCGCGAGCCACTCGGGAGCGACGGTTGCGACTTCTCCGGCCAGCCCCGTGAGCTTGGCGACGGGTGCAAACGAGATCGCCGTCACGGTCACCGCGGAGGACGGGTTGACGACCAGGACCTACACAGTGACCGTGACGCGGGCGGCAGCGGCGGACGATGCGACCCTGAGCGCGTTAAGCCTGTCCGGCATCGACATCGGCACGTTCTCGGGCGCCACGACGTCGTACAGCGCTGCGGTCGGAAACGGAATCTCGACGACCACGGTGACGGCAACTGCGAATCACACGGGAGCAACGGTTGCGATCTCTCCGGCCAGCCCCGTGAGCCTGGCGGAAGGTGCGAACGAGATCACGGTCACGGTCACGGCTGAGGACGGCGAGACCACGAGCACCTATACGGTGACGGTGACGCGAGCGGCGCGGCCGGTCGTGTCGATCATGGCGGTTTCCAGTCCGGTGTCCGAGGGCGAACCGGCGGAGTTCCGGGTGACGCGGACCGGGTCGCTGACCGACGCGCTGTCCGTGAAAATCCGCGCCGGCGAGGTGGACATCGCCATGCCCTTCAGGCCGGGAAAGGGCAGCAGGGTAGGGTCCAACCTTTCCGGTGACGACAAGGTCGTAGAAGACGATGTGACGGTCACCTGGACGATCCTGGAAGACGACCGTTACACCATAGCGCCGGACGCGGCTTCGGCGACCGTGCTGATGGAGGACGACGACGTCGCCGAGTTCTCGGTCTCCATCGACCCCGCCGAGATCAAGGAGGACGAGTCGGCCACGGTGGAGGTCAAGATCACCAACGGAGTGACATTCGCTGCGGCCCAGACGATCGAGTTCGACCTCGCGGGAAGCACGGCGACGAAGAACACCGACTACAGGGTTTCGCCAGCAACGCCCACACTGAGAGCCGGCGCGCGGCGGACCACGGCGACAGTCAGCGCAACGGCGGACTCCAGCACGGAAGGCGACGAGACCGTTTCGCTCGCGGCAAGTCACGACGGCAAGGCCATCGGCACCGTGTCGCTGACCATCAAGGACGCCACGGTCACGCCGCTGACCGCGCAGTTCCTCGACGTGCCGGCCACGCACGATGGCGAAAACGCATTCGAGTTCGAATTGCGTTTCAGCGAGGAGTTTCCGCTCGGCTTCAAGAGGCTCCGCGACGACGCCTTCGACGTAACCGGCGGGGCGGTACGGAGAGCCAAGCGCATCGTCAAGGATTCGAACCTGCGCTGGTCGATCCGGGTCATGCCGGCGTCCGATGCGGACGTGATCGTGGCGTTGCCGGCAACGACGGACTGCACGGCAGCGGGAGCGATCTGCACGCCGAGCGGGAAGCCGCTCTCGAACGGCCTCAGCGCAACGGTGACCGGGCCCGGCACGACAATGACGGGGTTTTCGCTCGCACCCGAAAACGGCCATCCGAGCGGGATCTGGTCGGACGGACGGACGGCGTGGGTCGCGGACGCGGACGACGCACGACTCTATGCCTACCGGCTCGCGGACGGGGCGCGGATACCGGAGCGGGACATCGCGACCGAACCGGGGCCCATGGGGCTGTGGTCGGACCGGGACGTGCTGTGGGTAGCGGATCCCGGTGCCAGTCTGCGAGCACACCGGCTTGCAGACGGGATGCGGCTGGTAGAGCGGGACGTGACGCTCCCGGCGACCGCGGCGCCCGTCGGCCTATGGTCCGACGGCGAAACGGCGTGGGTCACGAACTGGCTCGGCGACACAGTGCGAGCCTACGGCCTGTCGGACGGTCGGCACGCCCCCGACCGCGACATCCAGTTGGCGGAAGGAAATCTGCTTCCAGTGGGCTTGTGGTCGGATGGCAAAACGCTGTGGGTGGCGGACTGGGACGAGAGGATCTATGCCTATCGGCTGTCAAACGGCAAACGGGAGCCGGCTCGGGACATCGTGCCCGGCGCGCGGGACTTCGACCCTTCGGGCCTATGGTCAAATGGGGCAATGCTGCTGTCCACCGGCTGGGAAAGCACGGAGGTAAGCGCTTACCGACTGCCGCAGGGGTTCGCGTACGAGCACAGGAAAGCGCCGGCGGTTGCCCCGACACCGATGCTGGCCGACCCCGCCCTGCGTCGTGCGGTCGAGGCGGCCCTCGGAAAGGCTTCCGCAAAAGCCCGGCGGACGGTGGATCTGTCTCAACTGACAATTCTGCAGGCGCGCAGCGCGGGCGTCAGGAGCTTGGCCGGGCTGGAGGCAGCCGTCAGCCTGCGGGAGCTGGACCTCGGTTTCAATCCGCTGACAGACCTGCAGCCGCTGGCGATGCTTCCGGCGCTGGTTTCTCTGAATCTAGACGGTTCATCGCCGGACCTTGAGCAACTGGCGCCGTTGACCGGCCTCAAGCGCCTGTCGCTGCGATACCGCGAAATTGAGTCGCTGATGCCGCTGGCGGGAATGACGTCGCTCGCAGAGCTGGATGTCGGGGGCAACAACATCAAGGACCTGAATCCTCTGATAGGCTTGACCGGGCTCCAATTGCTACGCGCGAACGGAAACCGCATCGCCGATCTGTGGCCGCTGGCCCATTTGACAAGACTCGAGACGCTGGACCTCGGGAGGAACCAAGTTCGCGATCTGCGCCCACTGGCAGGACTCGTGCAACTCCAGACGCTGCGTCTTGACGGCAACGGCCTGACGGAGCTCCAACTCGTCTCCGGGCAGAAAAGCCTGGTTGAGCTGGGTCTTGCCGGCAACGCCGTCGTGGACATCCGTGCGCTGTCGGATGCGGTGCACTTGCAGCGGCTGGACCTGCGTGGCAATCCGGTGGCGGACCTTTGGCCGTTGAGTGGATTGCCATCACTGGTCTGGGTGCATGTCGGGGGGAGCCGCGTCGGTAACCTTGCGCCGCTCGATGGCCTTCCCGGACTTACGCTGGCAGGGCGGGAAGATCTGGAGGCGCCCACTGTCGCCGGGGAGCGAACGGATTAGGCCGGCTGCCGCGCCGCAATGCGGCCCCGCACGAACGGTCTTCGCAATGGCTTTGTCGAGCCGCGCTTCGCCAGCATGGCGCCCGGCGTACGCAACATCCGCTTCGCGAATTTGCTGGACTCCAACGGTTTTCGGCCTGCTCCTTATCGGTTAGTCCGTCGTGTCCGCACCCACTCGATGCCGGAGTCGGGACCGCCCACGAGGCGAACCAGCTCGTTAGCCGCCTCCCCTGCGGTCAGTTTCGGCTGGCCTCGCCCGAACGGGAAACCGTGGAAGAGGAAAGCGGTCTCAGGGCTAAATGCCTCCCATGAACGCCGAGCAAAAACTCGGAAAGCCGATGGCGGCTTTCGCCAAGTGGAACTCTGATCCGCGCCAATTCATCAAGCATCACACCCGGGCTCGCTATCAGATGAAGGCGGGCCATGCCATCCAAGTCGGCGTCCAGGCAAAGCTAGTCAGCGCGTCTTCCGCGCAACGGGGATTCAGGCAGTTGACTAACCCGACGGAAGTTCTCCGCGATTTCCTTCCTCATGTAGCGGCGCATTGGTAACGCCAAGCCAGGGCCTCGCTCGCTGCCGTTAGGTGATTAAGGGAGCCACTCGATTGCCACAGGACGTTACTCGTTGCCCGGACACTCGACGCGCAGGGCGCGCAGGTGCAACATATCCTTGCTGATGGAACACTCGAAAACCAGGCGGACGCGATGAGTCGACTGCTCGAACAACACCACCTCGCCCCCCAGGGCGACCTGCTGGCAACGCGCGAACAGTCCATCGCGGCGGCGATCGCGCACCGCCAGGCGAGCCCGTAGCGCCCGGCCCACTTGTCAATCGCGAGGACCGAATTGTGGCAACCAACCATGTGCTGATCGACTACGAGAACGTACAACCCAGGAACCTCGCTGCCTTGAGGGATGCCTCGAAGGGGCACGCTTTCCGGATCTACGTGTTCGTCGGGGCCAACCAGTCGAGGATTCCGAGGGAACTCGTGTTCGAGATGCAAGAACTCGGACCTGACGCGGAGTACATCGAGATCACCGGCAGCGGCAAGAACGCTGCCGACTTCCATATCGCGTTCTACCTGGGGGCGCTGGGCAAACCCGGTTCTGACGACGAGTTCCACATCGTCTCCCGGGACACGGGTTTCGATCCCTTGATCAAGCACCTGAATGCCCGGAACATCAAGGCTGCGCGGCGAAGGGACCTGTTCGAGATTCCATTGCTGAAGGAGAGCGACACCGAATCGCTCGGCGAGAAGATAGACAAGGTCATCCACAACTTCGATCTACGCGGGCATTCGCGTCCACGCAAGGTGAAGACGCTAAAGGCATCCATTCGTTCCCTCTTCGGCGACGGCCTCAAGGACGAGGAACTGGACAACCTCGTGGAGGGGTTGAAGCAACGGAAATACGTCGCCGTGGACGGCGAGAGGATCAGGTACAAACCCTGAGCGTTCCCGCCAGGGCAAACCCGTCACGCCGCGCCCCGCTCCAATGCCAACCGGGGCGCCTGGTCCGGATACAGCACGTCGAGCGGAATCGACTTTCCGTCGTCCTGCACTATCCGGCAGTGAAAACGCTTTAGGCGCCTTGGTTCCGGCACGCCGCAGGAGTGCGCGATGACCCCGACCTCCTTGTTGATCGCCAGTGCGTAGCGCCTTACCCGCTCCGCCTTGTCAATCGGGTCCAGGCCACGCTGCAGCCTGGGATTGTGCGTCGTGACGCCGGTGGGACACGTGTTCCTGTTGCACTGCAGCGCCTGAATGCAGCCGAGGGCGAACATGAAGCCACGCGCGGACACGACGAAATCGGCCCCGACGCAGAGCGCCCAGGCCACTTCGCCCGGCGTGATCATCTTGCCGCTCGCCACCACCTTGATGCGTTCCCGCAAGCCGTAGCGCGCCAGGATGTCCACGACCAGCGGCAGGCTTTCCTTGATCGGCAGGCCCATGTAGTCGATGAGGCTCATCGGCGCGGCGCCGCTGCCGCCGTCGGCACTGTCGACGGTGATGAAGTCCGGCGCGCTCTCGATGCCGCGACGGTGAATCTCCTCGCACAGCCGCTCGATCCAGCCATAGGCCCCGACCACCGTCTTGAATCCCGTCGGCTTGCGAACGACACCCCGGACATACGCGACCATGTCCAGCAGATCCGCCTCGGAATCGACTTCCGGATGGCGGTTGGGGCTGATGGAATCCTTGCCCGGCTGGATGAGGCGGATGGACGCGATCTCGCCGGTGACCTTCTCTCCCGGGAGGATTCCGCCCTTCCCCGGTTTCGCGCCCTGGGACAACTTGATTTCGAACATGCGCACGGTGTCGATGGCGGCGACCTCGCGCAACCGCTGTTCCGAAAACCCGCCCGCGGCGTTACGGACACCGTATTTCGCCGTGCCGATCTGGAAGACGATATCGGCGCCACTATCGCGATGCATGGGAGACAGGCCCCCTTCGCCCGTATTCGTCCACACGCCGGCCATGCGCGCACCGTTGGACAGCGCCGTCACTGCGGGACGCGATATCGCTCCGTAACTCATCCCGGAGATATTGAATACGGACGATTGGGTGTACGGATGCGCGCAGTACGGCCCGATGGTGACATCCGTCGTATCGACGGCGTCCCGCTCCAGCGTCGGATATGGGCAGTTGACAAAGATGACGGAGCCGACCGGCTTCAGATCCCTCGTGGAACCGAATGCCGCCATGGTGTCCTCGCCCTTGGCCGCGCGGTACACCCAGGAGCGCTCGGCGCGGTTGAACGGCATCTCCTCGCGGTCCATGGCGAAGAAATACTGGCGAAAGAACTCGCCCAAGTGTTCGAACAGGTAGCGGAAACGGCCGATGACCGGGAAGTTGCGCCTGACCGCGTGGCGGGTCTGGGTGCGGTCCACCACGTACAGGACGGCAACGACGAGGATGCCAGCCCCCACCATGAATACGAATAACTGCGCGAGGAATTCCAGCAGGTCGAACATCTGATCCCCTCCCGGCATATTGATTTCCACGAACGCTACATCTATTACGACCACCGATATGGCGAATCATTCATCAGCGATCTGGTGCCGCGCCGGCGTCGCGCTTCTCGCTGCCTTCCATTGCGCGTCAGCCGGACAGTCCTACGCGTCAGTCTGCTCGCCCGCTTCCATGGAAGAATTTCTCGTCGTCGACCAGTGGAACTTCATGACCGCGAACGTCGACACAGACGGGCTGCATTCGGTCGGCGACGTGGAGCAGTCATACCGCGCGCGCCTCTGGCACCGCCGGCGGGGCGATCACGCACACGCCATGCGCCTCTCGCACGATTACCGGGCCTACGAGATAGAGACGTCGCCGGACCGGGCGCTTCAGACCAACGGCCACCTGCATCGCCTGGCATGGGCGTACCGGCTTTCCGGGCCACAGTGGGAGGTGTCCGTGGCACCGGTCGTGGCCGGATCTTCCAATGTCGGCCGACATCCAAAGGTGATCGATGCCGAGTTCATCTTCTGGCAGGGCTTCGCGCGGTACCGTCGCCCGTGGACCTCTTCGGTCGAGGCGTACTGGGGTGTCTGCCGCGACGACCGGTTTGGTTCGACACGGCCCACACCGGTGTTCGGCATCGAGTGGCGCGCCAATGACCAACTGGATGTGACGCTCGGTTTCCCGGATACGCGGCTGACCTGGCGCATGCATCCGCGCCTGCGATTGCAGGCAGACATCCATCCGGCGGGCGGACGCTGGCGCGTGTACGACGATGCCCTGGTACGTCGAAGCCCGTTCACCATGGAAAGCTGGCGCCTGCGCCTCGGACTGGCCCTCCGGATCACGCATGCGCACGAACTGATCATCGGCGGCGGCCAGGAAGTCCAGCGCGGGTTCGCGTTTCGGCTCATCGACGGCACCGACCTCCGGACTGAGGCAGGCAACGCCACATTTGCCCGGATTGGATGGCGCTGGCGTCGCTAGTGCCATGAAACCCGTCGGCCCTTCGGGCGCGCCGTGTTTCACCCCCGCCCAGGCCCACCTACGGTCCCGCGCCTTGAATCGGCACTGCGTGCCGTTCTACGGCGCAGGCTCCTAGCGCCATGAAACCCGTCGGCCCTTCGGGCGCGCCGTGTTCCACCTCCGCCCAGGCCCACCTACGATCCCCCACCTTGAATCGGCACTGCGTGCCGTTCTACGGCGCGGTCTCCTGGCCCGGTCCCGATTGCTTTCTTTCTTCGCGGCACTATCATTTACGGACCCCGGCAGGCGGCAGCCGCCGGGGTTTTTCTTAAGGGATATTGGAATGCAGTCGCAAGACGGCGGGCACGAAGGGGACAGCCTCTACCGGATCCGGCACAGCCTCGCGCATGTCATGGCGCAGGCGGTGCTGGACATGCGGCCGAACTCGACGCTCGGCTTCGGTCCTCCCATCGCCGACGGCTTCTACTACGACTTCATCCTCTCCGAGTCGTTGAACGAGGAGGACTTCCCCGAAATCGAACGGCGCATGAAGAAGATCCTGCGGTCCGGTCAGCGTTTCTACCGTGAAGACCTTGATGCAAGCGCCGCCCTCGAACGCATCGGGGAGATGGGTGAACCCTACAAGCGCGAATACGCCGAAGAGCTTCTCTCGGGCGGCGATCTGACCGGCCTTTCTTTCTATCGCAACGGGCCCTTTCTCGACATGTGCGAAGGGCCCCATGTGGACACCACCCGGGACATCCCGCGGGACGCATTCAAGCTGCGTAATATCGCCGGCGCCTATTGGCGGGGCGACTCCGACAACGTCATGATGACGAGAATCTACGCGTGGGCGTTCGCCGACAAGGCACAACTGGACGCGCATATCGCCGCCTACGAACTGGCGCTCGAGCGCGACCACAAGAAACTCGGCCGCGAACTCGACATCTTCCACATCGACGACACGGTGGGCCGGGGACTGCCCCTGTGGTTGCCCAACGGCACTGTCATCCGGGAGGAACTCGAGAAGCTCGCGAAGGAGATGGAGTTTCGGGCGGGCTACGAGCGCGTGGCGACGCCCCACCTCGCGAAGGCGGACCTCTATCGCAAGTCCGGACACCTGCCCTACTACGCGGACGACATGTTTCCCCTGATGGAACTGAAGGAGGAACAGGAGGACGGCGTTGCGGTGCGCGAAGCCTACGCGCTGCGTCCCATGAACTGCCCGCACCACCACAGCATCTTCGCCGCGCGCCCGCGCAGCTACCGCGACCTGCCCCTTCGCCTCGCCGAATACGGCCACGTGTACCGGTTCGAGGAATCCGGCGCCGTGAGCGGGCTGCTGCGGGTACGGGGCATGTGCATGAACGATGCCCATATCTACTGCACCGATGAGCAGATCAAGGACGAGTTCAAGGGTGTCATGCAGATGTACACCGACGCCTACGCCGTTCTGGGCCTCACCGACTACCACGTGCGCCTGTCGCGATGGGACCCGGAAGACGCCAGGGGCAGGGACAAGTACGTGGACAACCCCGAGGCGTGGGCGTTCTCGGAACGCGTGCTGGCCGAGGTGCTGGCCGAGATGGGTATCGACTACGTCGAAGGGGTCGGAGAAGCCGCCTTCTACGGCCCCAAGATCGACATTCAGTGCGTGACGGTCACGGGCCGGGAGGAGTCAATCAGCACGGTGCAACTCGACTTCGCGCAACCGGATCGCCTGGGGCTCACCTACATCGGGCCCGACGGCGAACCGCATATGCCGTATTGCATCCACCGCGCCCCCCTCTCCACCCACGAGCGGATGGTGGCGTTCCTGATCGAGCACTTCGGCGGTGCTTTTCCCACCTGGCTCGCCCCGGTCCAGGTACGCGTTATCACCGTCTCGGAGCAGTTCGAGGCATACGGGCACTCCCTGGTCGATCGGCTGCGAGCCCGGTATGTCCGTGCAGAGATGGCGGCCTCCGGCGATACCGTGTCGAAGAAGATCCGGGACGGCACGACGCGGAAGATCCCGAACCTCCTGATCGTCGGCGAGCGCGAACAGGCGGACGGGACCGTAACGCTACGGCGCTATGGGGTCAGGCAGCAGGAAACCATGTCGTTCGACGCGTTCCAAGCCTGGATTCACGAACAGATCGCGTCAAGGGCGCTGTCCGAGCATTAAGGGACTCAGGGCGTGGCCGCCGCCTCGCTGTCGACCATCGCCACCTGTTGGTTGAGTCCGATGTAGTCGAGCAGGATCAGCCCCGTTTCGCGCAACATCGGATCCTCCATCGGGTCCTGACTGTCCGCGTCGACCAATGCTTCCTCGTTCCGGAGCTTTTCCAATTCCTCGATATCCGACACAGGTGGTTCGCCTCGGGCCACCAGGCGCGAGTTCCAGATGGCGAGCCGCCGGCCGTCGTCCGCTTCACGCTCGCTTTCCCGCGTTTCCCGGTTCAACGACATGTGGGTTCTGGCGCCAAGTTCCGTATCCCGCTCCGTCATGGCGCGAAGGTACTGGAAGTCCGGATCGTCGGCGGCGCGGCGCAGGTGCGCGGCCTGCAGTTCACCGACGAACGGGGCCACCTCGCCGTAGGCCGAATAGTCTGCCGGGGAAATGCGGTCCCATGGCATCGCGTCGTCCAGTGCACTCTCCCCTATTCGGTCGATGTCGTACGCCGCCGGCAGTTCAATGTCGGGGATCACGCCCTGGTGCTGGGTGGACTGGCCGGAGATGAGGTAGTACTTGGCCTGCGTGATCTTGAGGTCCCCGCGACTCAACGGCAGCAGGGTCTGCACGGTGCCCTTGCCGAAGGTCCGGCTCCCGGTAATGATGCCTCGCTGATACGACTGGATGGCACCGGCAAAGATCTCGGATGCCGACGCCGACAACCGGTTTACCAATACCGCCAGCGGTCCGCTCCACTCGACGCGCGAATCCGTATCCGGGAACTGCTGCGCGCGCCGTCCCTGGCTGCGAACCTGCACCACCGGACCTGATTCGATGAACAGCCCCGTCAGGCTCTTGGCCTCCTCGAGCGACCCTCCCCCATTGTCGCGCAGGTCCACGACGATGCCTTCCACTCCATCGTCCTTGAGTTCTTCGATCAGCCGGACCACGTCCCGGGTCGTAGTCCTTCCCTCGTCTCTTCGCCTCGCCATGGGGTCGGCATAGAAGGAAGGGATATCGATGACGCCGATCCTGCGCTCGTGCCCGCCAACGTCGTACTCGAGGATCCTCTTCTGCGCGGCCTGGTCCTCCAGCATCACCTTGTTGCGGGTGATCTGGACGATCCTGGCATCGGCCTCGACCGCATCCGGCCCGATCACTGCAAGTCGCACGATGGAGCCCTTCGGCCCACGAATGAGGTCTACCACTTCGTCGAGACGCATGCCGACGATGTCTATCAGTTCTCCCGTCTCGCCCTGGCCCACGCTGATGATGCGATCCAGGGGCTTCAACGCGCCGCTCTTGTCCGCTGGACCCGCGGTAACCAGCCGGTTGATCGACGTGTATTCGTCCACCTGACTCAGCACAGCACCGATGCCCTCGAGAGAGAGCGACATGTTGATGTTGAACTGGGCCTTGTTACGCGGCGAAAGGTATTCGGTATGCGGATCGTATGTGCTCGTAAACGCATTGATGTAGGTCTGAAATGCCTCTTCGCTTCGGGTTTCGTGCTTGGTTTGCGTCAATTGGCGCAGGCGGTTGCGGTAGCGCTTGCCGAGCTTTTCCTCGATGTCTTCGATTTCGTCACCGTTCAGCGCCAACTCAAGCGTCCATGCCTTGATGCGCTTGTGCCACAGGGCGTTCATCTCGTCGACGTCCCGCGGCCACGGCGCGTTTTCCCGGTCGAGTTCAAGCGACTCGTCCAGCGTGAAATCGAAGTTTCCGAGACCGCCGTCGAGAACGGCGAGGACATACTCCAGGCGTTCGACCATGCGTTGCTGGAACACGTTGAAGATGTCGAAAGCCGGTTCGAGGTCACCCTGCTTCAACGCCTCGTCAAGGCTGAACCGATACTTCCCATCCAGTGCCTCGACATCCACCGCAAGGAAGTACGCCCGATCCGGGTCGAGGCGGTCGATGTACTTGTCGAACACCTGCGCCGACACGCTGTCGTCGATCTTCCTGCGCGGATAATAGTGACTGTTGCGCAACTCGTTGACGATGGAGACCGACGCCCTTGAGTGCGAAGCCAGCGGCTCCAGCGGTTCGTATGCGCGGGCTTCCGCCCGCGGCGCATCGGACGCGGCGAGCGCGACAACCACCGCGGCGGCGATGGCCCACTGGCATCTCACCCGTGGCCGGCGTCGTACTTCCATAAAGGTCGCTGCACCTCGCAAACGCGGTCTGACCGGCATTTAGTCCCCCAGGGGTCCCGAAGAGTTCACGGATATGGGCGAACTGTACCCCGAAGCCGGTACATGGAACAATCGTTCCGGTGAGCGGCACCGAACAGGCCGAGCCGCGGGAACTTTCATATTCCTGAACAAGTGACGGACAACCCCGGAGGACACCTACCCATGCGAACCTGGCATCTACCTCTACTCGTGGTGATCGCGCTCGCCTTCCAATACGAGGCCGAGGCACAACGCACGGCCGACACCCGCGCCGAGGGTGAAGTGTTCCTCGCGGAGAATGCCGAACGCGAAGAGGTAGTGACCCTGCCTTCGGGGCTGCAGTACGAGGTTCTCGCCGAAGGGGACGGGGCGACGCCGAAACGCCGCAGTACCGTGGTGGTGCACTACACGGGCACCCTTGTCGACGGTACGCAGTTCGACAGTTCCCGCCAGCGGGGCGTTCCGGCGACGTTCCCGGTGAATCGCGTCATTCCCGGTTGGACGGAGGCGCTACAGCTCATGCAGGCCGGCGACCGGTGGCGGCTCTTCATCCCGCCCGACCTCGCGTACAAGGACCGCAAGGGCATCCCCCTCATTCCCCCCGGCTCCACCCTCATATTCGACGTCGAACTTCTGGAGGTGCAATGACCCGCGTTCGCATCGGCGCTCTGTACACCTGAACCGCCGGACGCGTTTGGATGCGCCCGCCTGACGCTCCCGTCCGCACGGTCCTGCTCGCCGCCATCGCGGCCGTGCTGGCCATCGTCTGGCTTGCCAGGAGTTTCGAAATCGAGACCGGGGAACTGACGGGTTTCTTCCTGATGAGCCTGGCCGTGGTGGCGGGCATCGCCGTCATGGCGGCGATCTGCGTCTCGATCGCAAAGATGGTCCGGCCACGCCGGCGTCAGGACAAGTCGATGAAGAACCGGTCCATCCGCGGCGCATAGTAGTTGTCGTAGTCGAGCGAAAACGCGACGCCGTGGGCGCGGCCCAGGATGCGCTCTCGCGCAACGGGGCCGATCCTGCGGAAGTCTCCGCTGTTGTCCCGGTTGTCCCCAAGCATCAGGTACTGGCCGTCCGGTACCGTGAAGCGCCGGAACGACGTGTAACCCGGATCGGTCGGATATCGCATCACCATGATGGTGCGCGACTGGCCCAGGATCGTCTCGCGCAGGATCCGATGCGCGCGCGAGGGGCGTATCTTCAGGTCGGCGCACTCCTCGTCGGTCAGGGTTTCGTAGGTGGCCTCCACCCCGTTGATTATGAGCCTGTTGCGGCGCAGTTCCACCGTGTCGCCCGGCACGCCGACCACTCTCTTGATGAACTGGCGGCCGTCGACAGGATTGAGGAACGTGACGATGTCTCCGCGTTCGGGGTCCGACCATTGCGCGATCCGCGCCAGCGTAAACGGAACCCGAAGACTGTACGCCAGTTTGTCAACGACGATCCGCTCGCCGGTGAGGATCGTCGGCTTCATCGAGCCCGACGGCACGTGATTCCAGTCGGCGATGGCGGAACGAAACAACAGCATGACCGCCACGAACAGCACGAACCCGCGCCAGTCGAGCCAGATCTTGCGTAGTTTGCGGGTCAAGTCCGATGGCTCGCCGGCAAAGCCGTGGGGCAAACGCATGCCTAGGAGGGTGCGCCGTAGAACGGCACGTCAGTGCCGATTAAGGCGCAGCATCCGGGACGGGTGGGATGGGCGAAAATGAGGGCTTGGGCGGGGATGAAAGACGGTACGCCCGAAGGGCTGACGGATTTCATGGCACTATGGTGTGGACTGCGCCTGGCTGCGGTCGAACTTTGCCAACTGCTCCGGGGAGGCCTCGCCCTGGTACTTCGATTTCCACTCGGCGTACGGCATCCCGTAGACGATTTCCCGGGCGGCCTCATAGTCGATCTCCCGTCCCTCTTCGCGGGCCGCTTCGACATACCACTTGGAAAGACAGTTCCGGCAGAACCCGGCGAGGTTCATGAGATCGATGTTCTGCACGTCCTTGTTGTCATCGAGATGCGTAACGAGGCGGCGGAACACGGCCGCTTCGATCGTCCGGGTCCCGGCTTGGTCGCGGTCGTCGGGCATGGTGTACTTCTCAAACGGTTACTGACGGTGCGGATGATAATCCCATGCTAGACCTGCTCGCCAATCCGGAAGTGTGGATCGCCTTCCTGACCCTGACGATGCTCGAGATCGTGCTCGGCATCGACAACATCGTCTTCATCTCGATCCTGACTGGACGCCTCCCGCCCCACCAGCGGGCGCCCGCCCGCTACCTCGGCCTCGGCCTCGCGATGTTCATGCGCATCGGTCTCCTGGCATCACTCGCCTGGATCATGAGCCTGTCGGCTGACCTGTTCGAGATCTTCGGCCACGGCGTGTCGGGACGTGACATCATCCTGATCGGCGGCGGAGGCTTCCTGCTCGCGAAGTCGACGCGCGAGATGCACAACGCCCTCGAGCATAGAGCCAGCGAGACCGGCAGCGCGCCGGTCGCGACCTTCGGGGCCGTTCTCGTGCAGATTGGCCTGATCGATATCGTGTTCTCGCTCGACTCCGTGATAACCGCCGTCGGACTGGTGGACGAACTCCCCGTGATGATCGCGGCGATCGTCGTCGCCGTGCTGGTCATGATGGTCGCCGCGGGCCCGGTGAGCAGGTTCATCGAGGACCATCCGACGCTCAAGATGCTGGCGCTGTCGTTCCTGCTTGTAATCGGCCTGATGCTGGTGGCCGAGGGTTTCGGCGTCTCGGTGCCGAAAGGCTACGTGTACTTCGCGATGGCGTTCTCACTGGTCGTGGAGCTGTTGAACATCCGCACGCAAAGAGATCCGGTCAAACTGCGCAAGACGCAACTAGCGGACCTGGTACGGCCCACCGGGTAGAGGACCGTGGGAGTTGCCAGCTTAGCTTGGCCTGTCCCGCAGGAAGACGAACTCGTCCTTTGAAGACTCGGCGTCGCAGTAGCGGTATCCGCCCCAGTCGAAATCCTTGAGACCCCTCATCGTGTCGACGCGGTTCTTCACGATGTAGCTCGCCATGAGCCCTCGCGCCTTCTTCGCGTAGAAGCTGATGAACTTGTAGCGGCCATTCTTCAGGTCCTTGAAGACTGGCCGGACAACCCGGTTCGCCCCGATGCGACCCGGATCGAGAACGTCCCAGTACTCGTTCGACGCCAGGTTGACCAGCAGCTTCGAACGATGGTTTTCGAGTTCCGACCCGAGTGCCTCGGACAGCCGGTCGCCCCAGAACTCGTAGAGGTTCTTGCCGCGTGGATTGGGCAGGGATATCCCCATCTCCAGGCGGTAGGGCTGTATCAGGTCCAGGGGCTTCAACACGCCGTACAGGCCGGAGAGAATCCGTACCCGTTTCTGTGCCCAGGTGAAGTCGCGCTCCGAGTAGTCCCAGGCCTGCATGCCCACGTAGACATCGCCACGAAATGCGAGCGCCGCCTGCTTGGCGTTGTCCCGGGTGAACGGCAGTGCCCACTCGTTGTACCGGTCGCAGTTGAGCTCGCCGAGCTTCGTGCTGATGCCCATCAGGTCCGAGATCTCGCCCGGAGACAGGTCCTTGAGCTCATCGATCAGCAACCGGGCATCGTCGAGAAACTCCGGCTGCGAGAACTTGCGCGTCGTCGGCCTGGACTCGAAGTCCAGGGACTTGGCTGGAGAGATTACCAACAGCATGAGATGACCCCCTTGTCGCGAGGCGCTTTCACCACTCACACTATTGTAAAGGGGCGTATCCCCGCCGCCAAACTCAGTTGCCTACCTCAGGACTCTGGGATCCGCCAACATATCTGCGTGCGCATTGTCCGGCGTGATCCCCGCCAACACCTCGCTCTCTCGATACGGGAACCGTAGTGTGCGTAGAGCCGATCTCTCGCGTACCGAGGGCATCAGTCGGGTCCATTGGGCGCACCCTCTTCGCTGTGTCACGCTGACTTGTTCGAACGAACTCCTTTCCACTCCATAAAGATCACGCGCCTCCAGGAATGCCTCATCCAAGCTATCGCACAAGTGGTCAGCGATTGATCTGCCAGTAGATGTGTCCCAGACGAACAAGTAATAGCCAAATGCTCCATCGCGCTCTATCGTGAGTTTCCGGTCTAGTTCGTTTGCAACTGCCCGATAGATGCACACTCCCATTCGTCAGCCTCGCCTACCCTCCGAAGGCCCGGATCGCTTCCCGCGCCGCGTCGATCAGCGGCGTCGGGTAGACGCCCATGATGACGATGGCGACGCCGAGGACCGCGACGGTGGCGGGGCCCCACCAGGAGAGTGAAGCTTCGTCGCGCGCTTCCATCTGTTTGGTCATGCCGAACACGATGCGCAGGTAGTAGTAGACGCCGATGGCGCTACCGATCACCAGCGCCCAGACCAGGAGCCACAGGCTGCCCTCCACGCCCGCTGCGAAGAGATAGAACTTGGCAATGAAGCCGACCGTGAGCGGGATGCCGGCCAGTGACAGCGCCGCGGCCGCAAGCACCGCCCCCAGCAGCGGCCGCCGCCAGAACAAGCCTTCGTAGTCGGCCAGGTCTTCGACGTCTTCGGCGGCGGACAGGACTGTCATGACGCCGAAGGCGGCCAGTGTCATGGCGAAGTAGCCGACGATGTAGACCATGCCGGTTTCCGCCGCCATCTCCGGACCGGCCGCGGACGCGACCGCCAGCACGGCGATCAGCAGGTAGCCCATGTGCGCGATGGAGGAATAGGCGAGGAGCCGTTTCAGGTTGTCCTGCAACAGCGCGAGCACATTGCCCGCCACCATGGAAACGATAGCGATGAGCGACAGTCCGAAGAACAACGCTTCCTGCGCGAGCACCTCCGTGGTTACGGCGTAGCGGATCAGCAGGGCTGCAACCGCGCCCTTGGAGACGGTCGCGACGAATCCGGTCACCGGCGCGGGAGCGCCCTGGTAGACATCCGGCGTCCACATGTGGAAGGGCACCAGCGAGAGCTTGAAGGCGAGTCCCGCGAGGATCATGCCCTGGCCGACCCGCAACAGCGCACCGTCGCCCGCCAGGGCGTCGGCGAACTGCATGGATCCGGTCTCGCCGTAAACCAGGGCCATGCCGAACAGGATCGTCGTCGACGCCACACCGGACAGCACCAGGTACTTAATCGCCGCTTCCAGCGGGGGCCGCCCGCTGTCGGGGTAGGCGATCATGGCGTAGAGAGAGATCGACAGGATCTCCATCCCCAACAGAAACGCGCCGAAATGGGCGGCAGCGCCCATCGTCATGGCGCCGAGGGTCGCCGTGAGCAACAGGATGTAGAACTCTTCCCGCTGCGCGGCGCGCCGGTCCACGTAGCCGTATGTCAGCACTGCGGTCGCCGCGGACGCCAGGACAAACAGCGCGGTGAAAAAGTGCGCGTAACCGTCCACGACCACGAAACCGTCGATCAGTTGCGTGCCCGCTCCGGCAGCGAAGCCGACTGAGGCGAGCGTTGCCAGCAGCACCACCAGGGTCAATGCCAGCGTGACCGGTCCACGGCGAATAAACGAAATCGCCAGCAGCATCAGGGTCACGCCACCGGTCAGGACGATATACGGCGCGAGCGCGGTGAGGGCCGATGCCGTCATGGCGCAACCTGCCAGAGCGTCTGCACGATGGGCGCCGACAGGTCGAGCAGTTCCTGCGGATGAATCCCGATCCAGACCAGGCCCGCCATCATCAGGACCATCACGCTCATCTCGCGCAGACCGAAGTCACGCATGGAGGGCACATCCGGGTTCGGCGTTCCCTGGAAGGACCGCTGCATGAGGTAAAGCCCATACACGGCGGCCACGACCACGCCAAGCGCGCCAGCGACGGTCAGCGGCACGTTGGCCTTGAAGGCGCCCACGAGGACCAGGAATTCGCCGACGAAGTTGCCGAGGCCCGGCATGCCCACCGATGCGATGACGAAGAACATCGTCACGGCGCCCATGCGCGGTGCACGGGTCCACAACCCGCCCATGTTCGACATCTCCCGGGTGTGCAGGCGCTCCTGAAGGGCACCGGCCATCATGAATAGCGCGGCGGTGGAGAAGCCGTGCGCGACCATGGTCACCACCGCGCCCTGCACCGCCACCTCGTTGACGACCAGCGCACCGGCAACCTCGTGGAAGGCGAACACGCCGAGCAGGACAAAGCCCATGTGGGCCACGGAACTGTATGCAACCAGCCGCTTGAAGTCCGACTGGCTGTAGGCCATGAAGCCGCCGTAAAGAATGCTCAGGGCGCCGAGGAACATCGCCCACACGGCGAAGTCGGCGGAAGCCTCCGGGAACAGCGGCACGACGAAGCGAATCAACCCGTAAGCGCCGGTCTTGAGCAGGATGCCGGCGAGGATGACGCTGCCCGCGGTAGGCGCCTGGGTGTGCGCGTCCGGCAACCAGGTGTGGAACGGCACCCCCGGGAGCTTGACGACGAAGGCGGCGAAGAACCCCAGCATTACGAGGAAAGCGATATCGCCGCCGAGTTCCGCGTCCAGCAGGTCGTGGTAGTTGAAGGTGATATTGCCGGTGGCGCTGTAGTGGAGATACACCAGCGCCAGGATGGCGAACAGCATCAGGAGCCCGCTGATCTGGGTGAACAGGAAGAACTTCATCGAGGCGTAGGCCTTGTCTTCGTGCCCCCAGATGGCGATGAGGAAGTACATGGGAATGAGCATGACTTCCCAGAAAAAGAAGAACAGGAACAGGTCCAGCGCCGTGAACACGCCGACCACGCCGGCCATCACCCACAGGATGTTGAACTGGAAGAACCCCGGCCGGTGCTCGATCTCGGTCCAGGAAGACACCACGGCGACGATGCCGAGGAACAGCGTCAGCGCCACCAGCATCTGCGACAGGCCGTCCATGGACAGCACGATGTTGATACCGAACCGCGGGATCCACTGAATGTACTGGTTCGCGTAGCCGTCGCCGACGATGAACGCGCCAACCCACGCGAGCGTCACGATGAAGGTGGCGAGGCTGATCCACTTCGGGGCCGCCGGGTGGACCCTTTCCGACAGGCCCGCGACGACGCCGGCGCCGAGCATGAGCAGGATCAGGGCGAGAATGTTCACCTACAGCACTCCCGCCACGAGGAACACGACGGCGAGTCCCAGCGCCATGTTCACGGCGTACCAGCGCAACCGTCCCGTCTGTGTCAGCACGACGACCTGGTGCAGCCTCCGCATGACGACCACCGTGCCCCGGTACGCGAAATCAACCGCGTCAGGCTTGTTGATCCGCGCGAGCCAGACAAAGGGAGCGACGAACACCCGGTCATATACCCAGTCGAAGCCCCAGCCCGAGAACCAGAACCGCCCGAGCGCATCCCCCAGGCGCGAGTTCGCCAGCCGTGCCCGATCGACCCTGCCGCTGAAGAAGATGAGACCGGCGACTATGCCGAGTATCGGCGCGGCCATGGTGGCGAGCGCGACAGCGGACGTGTGGTCCTGTTCGCCCAAGCCTCCGTCCGGCAGTACCGAACCCACCGGCGACAGGCCAAACCAGCCACCTCCCACGGCCAGCAAGGCGAGTATCACCAGGGGTCCGCGCATGTTGATCCCGGAATGGTCGTGGGGCTCGGTCTTGCTCTCACCGAAGAACGTGATCAGCATCATCCGGGTGGTGTATAGGGCGGTGACGAAGGCGGCGACCGCCGCTACAGCCCAGAACAACGGGCCGCCCCAGGCGTATTCGAAGCTCGTCAGCAGGATGGCGTCCTTGCTGTAGAAGCCCGACGTCAGCGGCAGCGCCGCGAGCGCGAGCGATCCGATCAGCATGCTCCAGAAGGCCAACGGCATCTTCCGCCAGAGTCCGCCCATCCTGAGCATGTCCTGCTCGTGGTGCAGCGCCAGGATGACGGATCCGGACGCAAGGAACAGGAGGGCCTTGAAGAAAGCGTGGGTCATCAGGTGGAACACCGCCGCCGACCAGGCGCCGACACCGAGCGCGAAGAACATGTAGCCGATCTGGCTCATGGTCGAGTAGGCGAGCACGCGCTTGATGTCGCGCTGCACGAGGGCCGTGAAGGCGGAAATGAACAACGTGGCCAGACCCACGCAGGCGACCGCGAACTGTGCTTCCGGCGAAAGCAGGAACAGGTCGTGCGTCCGGGCGATGAGGTATACGCCCGCGGTCACCATCGTCGCCGCGTGAATCAGCGCGGATACCGGCGTCGGGCCGGCCATGGCGTCCGGCAGCCAGGTCTGCAGCGGCACCTGCGCCGACTTGCCCACGGCACCGCCGAGCAGCAGCAGCGCGATCAGCGTCGCCATCGATGAGCCCTCGGGCCAGGCTTCGCTGGCGCCCGCCATCGCATCGCTGATATCGATGGTGCCGAATTCCCGAAACAGCAGGAACAGGCCCAGCAGCATGGCGGTGTCGCCGACGCGCGTGACGACGAAGGCCTTGCGCGCGGCGTAGCCGTTTTCGGGTTCGGTATGGAAGAAGCCGATCAGGAGATAGCTGCACAGTCCCACGCCCTCCCAGCCGAGGAACAGGACCAGCAGGTTGTCGCCCAGTACCAGCATGAGCATGGCGAAGACGAACAGGTTCATGTAGGCGAAGAACCGGCTGTAGCCCTCCTCGTCCCACATGTAGCCGGTGGCGTAGAGGTGGATGAGGAAACCGACTCCCGTGATGACCCCCATCATGACCAGCGAGAGACCGTCGAGATAGAGCCGGATGGCCGGCGCGAAACCGCCGACTTCCATCCAGACCCACGCCTCGTAGGTGTGGCTTTCGACGCCCGAGCTTTGGAACTCGAGGCCGACGATCAACGCCACCACGGCTGACAGGCCCACGGACCCCGCGCCGACGATGCCAACGATGCGCTTGTCCAGCCTGCCTTCGGTCAGCAGCAGGATGAGGGAGCCGGCGAGCGGGGCCAGCGGAACGAGCCACAGGAGATTCATCGCCTACCCGCTCAACTCGCCCGCGGTATCGATATCGAGGCTGTCGAAGCGCCGCTCCAGCTGCAGCACCAGGCCGAGCGCCACGGCGACCTCCGCCGCCGCAAGCGCCAGGATCAGCATGAACATGATCTGCCCGTCGGGTTGCCCCCACTTGGCGCCCGCCGCAATGAAGGCAAGGCCGCACGCGTTCATCATGATCTCGAGCGACATCAGGAGAAAGATCACGTTGCGCCGCACGAGCACGCCCACAAGGCCCATGACGAACAACGCAGCCGCGAGCGCCAGGACGTGTTCGATCGGGATGACGGGGACGGTCACGACAACTCCTCCCGCCGATCTCCAAGATACCGCCGTCCGAGGTGATAGGCGCCGATCAGCGCGGCGAGCAGCAGCATTGCGGCCAGTTCCACCGCCAGCAGGTACTTGCCGAAGAGTGCCGTGCCGACCTCCTTGGGTCCGACCATCGTCCCGTCCGTGGTCCCGGGCGCGCCGGCGACGATGACGTAGAGCATCATGAGGAACAGCACGCCGACCAGGATCGACGGTCCCACCCACATGCCGGGCTGCAGCCACAGGCGCTCGCGCTCCGCCGAGCGCCGCCCGAGATTCAGCATCATGACCACGAACAGGAACAGCACCACGATGGCGCCGGCGTAGATGACGATCTCGAGGGCGGCGGCAAACGGCGCGCCCAGGAGGAAGAAGATCACCGCGATGGACAGCAGCGAGACCACGAGGTAGATCAACGCATGCGCGGCGTTGCGCCGCGTGATGACGAGCGCGGTGGATGCGAGCGCCACGGCCGCCGCGATGTAGAAAAGTGCGAGCGCCACTACCCCGGACCTCTCGCCGTTGTTCTTGTTGTCGGCTGAGCGGTCAAGGCATCAGGCTCCGGAAATCCGTCGGCGGCGCCTCGTTTCTGGCTTCGCCCTTGTCCTTGCCCTCGATGGTCTTGCCGGCCACGCCCCAGAAACTGTAGTCGGGATACTTGCCGGGGCCGTTGATCAGCAGGTGTTCCTTTTCGTAGACCATGCTGTCCCGGTTGTACTCGCAAAGCTCGAAGTCGGGCGTGAGCTGGATCGCGTAGGTCGGACACGCTTCCTCGCACATGCCGCACATGATGCAGCGGGAGAAGTTGATGCGGAAAAATTCCGGGTACCAGCGGCCGTCCTCCTCCCGTTCGGTCTTCTGCAAGGCGATGCAGTCGACCGGACACGCGACCGCGCACAGGTTGCACGCGACGCAGCGCTCCTCTCCGTCCGGGTCCCGCGTCAGGATGATGCGGCCCCGGTAGCGCGGTGCGGCGTAAGGCATCTCGTCGGGGTACTGCACCGTCTCGTTGCGCATGAACGTGTGCTGAAAGACGGTCCAGAGGGTTCGCAGTTGGCTCCACATATCGGCTTATCCTCGAAGCGGGATCGTTTCCTCCAGGGTCATTGCGCGAGCCACAGCGACACGCCACCCGTTACCAGCAGGTTCAGCAGGGACAGGGGCAGCAGGATCTTCCAGCCGAGTGACATGAGCTTGTCGTAGCGCGGACGCGGGATGGCGGCGCGCAGCAGGACGAAGAGGTGGATGAAGACGAGGGTCTTGGCGCCGAACCAGACCACCGGGGGAATGTACTCGGCCCCGGGCAGGAACGACGGCGCGAGCCAGCCGCCGAAGAACAGCGTCACCACCAGGGCGGAAGTCAGCACCATGGCGAGGTATTCCGCCGCCATGATCAGCGCGAACTTCATGCCCGAATATTCCGTGTGGAATCCGGCGGTGAGTTCGTGCTCGGCTTCCGGCAGGTCGAAAGGCAGGCGGTGCGACTCGGCGAGCCCCGCCATGAAGAAGATCAGGAAGCCGACGCACTGCGGAAAGATGTACCACATATCCCGCTGCGCCTCGACGATGTCGACGAGGCTGAACGATCCGGCGTGGATGACGACCCCCATGAGGGACAGGCCCATGAACACCTCGTAGGTCACCATCTGTGCCGCGGCGCGCAGTCCGCCCAGCATGGCGTACTTGTTGTTGCTCGACAGCCCCGCCAGCAGCACTCCGTAAACGGCGAGAGAACTCATCGCGAGAAAGAACAGGATCGCGATATTCGAATCGGTGATGTAGAGGTCGGGGCCGAACGGCACGATGACGTAGGCCATGAGCATCGAACCCGCCACGATCGCAGGCGCCATGATGAAGAACGCCCGGTCTCCGAAGGGCGGCAGCCAGTCTTCCTTCGTGAAGAGCTTGATGGCGTCCGCGAGGGCCTGGAGCACGCCGAAGGGGCCGACGCGATTTGGCCCGAGGCGATCCTGCCACCAACCGAGCAGCCGACGTTCCCACCAGACGAGGACCAGCGCGAAGACGAGCGCGCCCACCGCTACCGGAATGATCAGGATGTAGTTCCAGTCCACGGTCACCCCTTCGCGATGATTTCCGCTTCGCGGGCAAAGTCCGGATCGCGCGACAACGCTACGGGATTCCCGGGCAACGGTTCCGGCAGACCGGGCAATCCGACCGCGCAAGCGGCCGCACCCCGCGTCATGGACTCGTCGATCCGCACTTCGGCGGAAGCGGACAGCGCATCGCACATGACCCCGTCGCCCGCTTCGACGCCGAGTTCGCGGGCGTCTTCCGGATTGAGCACGATGTAGGGCGACGGACTGCAGGAGGCGACAGGCCAGGAACGCGCGGACAACTCGTCGCTGCCGAAGATTGCATGGACCGGAAACAGCGTCACGCCTTCGCCGCGGACAAAGGTGGCCGGCGGACTCCGGAAATGCCCCGAATCCGCGCCGCCGGACCCGTCCGTCCCGATCAGTTTCGCACCGGGGTCGCCCCCGCTCAGGCTGCCGTTGACTTCCTGCTGGAACTTGAAGACCGACTGGTTGGAGTTCCATCCCGGCGACCAGACGTACGGCACCGTCGAACCCGGCTGACGGCCGGTGTTCTGGCCTTCCATCGAGTACGAGAACGGCGTCTGGTCGTCCACCGTCGGCTTCGGCTCGTGTACGTTCACGTCCGCGCGCATGGCGGTGCGGCCGCTGTAGCGATGCGGCTGGCGCGGGATCCTGGTATCCGCTTCGCTGCGGTAGTCAGCGGCGGGAGCGGCCTCGGGCATCGAGGCCAGGGCCGGCACGCTGCCCGCGCATGCCCGGACAAGGTCATCGATGCCGTCCCAGGCGCAGTCGCTGAGGCCCGCCGCCTGCGCCGCACGCTGGACCCAGACCCACGACGGGGCGATCTCCGCGCCCGGTTCGAACACCTGGTAGAAACGCTGGGCGCGCCCCTCGTAGTTGACAAAGGTCCCGCTGCACTCCGCGTATGCCGCCGCAGGCAATACGAGGTTCGCAGCCTGCGCGGTGGCGTTCTCCATGGAATCCATGACGATGACATCCGCCCCGGCGGCAAGCGCCGCGTCGACACGCGCAGATTCCGCCCGCCGATAGAGATCGTTTTCCATCACGACGAGAGTGTCCGCTTCCCCTGACCGCACCGCCTCGAGAGCCCCGTCCAGGGTCAGGCCGGCATCCAGCATCGCGGCGCCGAAACTGTTCGCCTCATGCGGCGCGATCAGGAGTGCCGGGTCCGCTCCGCGTGCACGGAGCGACCAGGCAATATTGGCGGCGGCTTCGATGACGCCGCGTTCCGCCGATCCGGTACCGGTGATGATCAATGGCTGCTTCGCTTCACCGAGGGCCGCTGCCACACGTTCCACGAATTCGTCAGCGGCGGCGCCTTCCGCGAAATCGCCGTCGAGCCGATGGGCGATGGCGTAACCAGTGCGGGCGATGTCGGCAGGCGTGGCATGAAACGTGGCCGTGGCGATGTCGTCGATGCGCGTGGGCAAGGTCGTCGCCAGGAAAACCGGGCTCATGGCACCCTGCGCGTGTCCCCGAATCCCGGCATCCTGCCAACCGGGTATCGCTGCTTCGTTCCCCATTTCCAGTGCCCGTCCCCGCGCCGCCTGGCGCAGGGAGAGTGCCACGCGCGGCGCGGTGTTGAGCACGTCCTCACCAAGCACGAGCACGGCGTCCGCCGTCTCGACATCGCTCAGCGTGGGTATTCGCGCGCCACCCCGGCCATGAATGTCGAGGGCAAGGGCGATCAGATCCGCTTCCGCGTCGGCCAGGCCGTTGCAGAAGCTGTCCCTGCCGACCAGGCTGCGCAGCGCGAAGTTCGACTCCACGCTGGCCCGCGGCGAGCCGATGCCTATGACTTTCCGGTCCCGGAGCATCTTGCCCAGGGCGTCGCTGGCCGCATCGACACCGCGTGCCTCGAACACCTCGTCCCCCGCGCGCGTGCCGGCGTTCCTGATCCGCGCCGGATCGTTGACGAAATGGGAACCGAAACGGCCGCGGTCGCAGAGGAAGTAGCCATTGATCTCGCCGTGGTAGCGGTTGTGGACGCGCTTAAGGTCACCGTAGCGCTCGCTCGGAAAGATGTTGCAGCCGACGGCACAGCCCGGGCATACGGACGGCGCCGACTGCAGGTCCCACTTGCGCGTGTACTGGCTGGAGAACGGCCGGTCGGTAAAGACGCCCGTCGGACACACCTCCACCAGGTTGCCGGAGAACTCGTTCTCGAGCTTGCCGTCCGACGCGCGGCCGAAATACATCCGGCTGCGGGAACCCAGCGCTTCCAGGTCCGTGCCGCCAGCGTAGTCGCGGTAGAAGCGCACGCACCGATAGCAGGTGATGCACCGGTTCATCTCGTGTCCGATGAACGGACCCAGGTCCTGGTTGCGCCAGGTCCGCTTCGTGCCCCGATAGCGCCGCTGCGAGTGACCCGTCATGACCGTCATGTCCTGCAGGTGGCACTCGCCGCCTTCCTCGCACACCGGACAGTCGTGCGGGTGGTTCTCCATCAGCCATTCGATGACCGACGTGCGGAATTCGGCGGCGTAGGGCGCTTCGATCGATATCCGCATGCCGTCGCGCACGGACGTGATGCAGGCCATGGCGAGGCGTCCGCGCTGGTCGTTCTCGTCGGCATACTCCACGATGGCGCATTGCCGGCACGCGCCGACGGAGCCCATGGCCGGATGCCAGCAGAAATACGGCAGGTCGAGGTGCTGCGACAGAACGGCTTCCAGCACGTTCTGTCCCGCCTTTGCCTCGTAGCGCTCGCCGTCAACGATAATGGTGGCCATTCCCCGTTCCCCTAAACCTCGCCTGTCCGTTCCCGATACGGGCAGCGTCCCTCCCGCACATGGGCCTCGAAGTCATCGCGGAAGTACTTGAGCGCGCTTTGCAACGGTTCGATCGCCCCAGCGGCGTGCAGGCAGAACGTATTTCCCGGCGCGCCGATGAAGGCAGCGTTCTTCTCCAGGATTTCGATATCTTCGAGCGTCCCGCGACCCTCTTCGATGTCGAGCAGCAACTCCTCCAGCCACGGCAGACCTTCCCGGCAAGGCGTGCAGAACCCGCATGACTCCTGTGCAAAGAAGTGCTGCAGGTTCCTGGACATGTCCACCGGACAGATCGAATCGTCCATCAGGATCATCGTGCCGGTGCCCATGCGGCTGCCGGCGGCGGAGATGGACCCGTAGTCCATGGGCAGGTCGAGGTGCTCCTCGGGCACGAGGAAGTCCGTCGAAGCGCCGCCGGGGAGCAGTCCGCGCAACGTGTAACCGTCCCGCATCCCACCGGCATGGGTCTCGATGATCTCGCGAATCGTCGTGCCCATCGGGAGTTCCCAGAGGCCCGGATTGTTGACGCGTCCGGATACGCCGTAGATTTTCGTCCCGGCGTCGTCGGTGAGTCCCAGGCCGCGAAACCAGTCCGCTCCCAGGCGCACTATCGCGGGCACGTTGCACAGGGTCTCGACGTTGTTCACGACGGTAGGCCTGCCCCAGGCGCCGCTTGCGGGCGGGAAAGGCGGCTTCAGACGGGGTTGGGCGCGCTTGCCCTCCAGCGCGTTCAGGAGCGCCGTCTCCTCGCCGCAGATATAGCGCCCGGCGGAACTGTGCAGCCTGAGGTCCAGGTCGAATTCACCCCCGAAGACGCCCTCGCCCAGGTACCGCCTGTCCCGGGCATCGGCAATCGCGCGTTCCAGTGCCCGGAACGGCTCGAAGTACTCGCCGCGCAGAAACACGAAGGCGCGTTGTGCGCCGATCGCGTAGGCCGCGATGATCATGCCCTCGATCAGGAGATGGGGATCGAAGGTCATCAGGTAGCGGTCCTTGAACGTCCCCGGCTCCATTTCGTCGGCGTTGCAGATCAGGTACTTGGGGCCCGGACCGGCGGCTTCTCCCTGGGGGACAAAACCCCACTTGACGCCGGTGGGAAAGCCCGCGCCGCCCCGGCCACGCAGGTTCGCGTCCTTGACCAGTTCGATGACCTCTTCCGGCTTCATTGTCGTCAACGCCTGCCGGGCGCCGGCATAGCCTCCGGCGGCCTCATAGGCGTCGATGCCGAGGACGCGACCGTCATTCTGCTCGATGCGTTCGGTGAGCGGTTTTTGCGTATGCATATCCACTGGGGACTCTCGACGCCTATTCGAAACGGCCGAATATCTCGTCCAGGCGGTCGGCCTGAACATCCACGATCAAATCTTCGCCCACGAGCATCGTCGGCGCGTGATCGCAGGCGCCGAGACAGGGGATGGGCAACAGCGTGAAGCGATCGTCCGGCGTGGTCTCGCCGAAGCCGACGCCCAGGTGCGCCTTCACCTGCTCGGCGAGCGCGTCGGCACCCATCACGTAGCAGCTCACGCTGTCGCAGAGCATGACGACGTGGCGGCCCACCGGCCGCCGATAGATCCTGTTGTAGAAGGTCGCGACCGCGTCCAGCGCCTCGGCGGACATGCCGAGCAGGCGCGCGATGGCGAACAGGCTCTGATCCGAAACCCAGCCCCTGTGTTTCTGCACGATCATCAGGGCGTCGATGGCCGCCGACTGCCGGTCGGGCAGATGCGCGCACTCCGCCTCGATCGCCGCGACTTCCGGCTCCGACAGGGCCTCGATCAGCGCTGAATCGTGCACGGCGCTATCTGCGCCGCCTTTCGCGCTGCCTTCCGTCATCGGTCAACGTCCGCCATGACGAAATCGATGCTCGCGATGATGGCGATCAAGTCCGCGATCATGAAGCCGTTGCTGATGAACGGAATCATCTGCAGCGCGGGGAAGGACGGCGTTCGAACGCGCGTCCGGTAGGCCATCGTGCCGCCATCGGCAATGGAGTAGTACGAGTTCCAGCCCTTGGTTGCCTCGATCAGCGTCGTCGACTCCGAGGGCGCGATGACGGGACCCCAACTCACGTTCAGAAAGTGGTGGATGAGCGTCTCGATATGTTCCATCGTCCGCTCCTTGGCGGGCGGCGTGGTCAGCCGATGGTCCGCCTTGTACGGTCCGGAGGGCATGTTCTCGGCGCACTGCCGGATAATGCGCAGGCTCTGGCGGATCTCCTCGACGCGCACCAGCGCGCGGTCGTACACGTCGCCGTTCTGTGCCGTCGGCACGTCGAATTCGAACTGGTCATAACCGCTGTAGGGCCGGTTCTTGCGCAGGTCCCAGTCGCAACCCGTGGCCCGCAGCGACGGCCCCGTGATTCCCCAGTCGAGTCCTTCGGCGGTGGTATAGGCTCCGATGCCGATGGAGCGGCGCTGCAGGATCCTGTTCTTGAGCGCCATCGTCTCGTAGTGATCGAGCCGTTTCGGCATGTAGTCGACGAAGTCGAGCACCATCCTGTCCCACCCCTCGGGCAGGTCCTGGGTGACCCCGCCGATGCGGAACCAGCTCGGGTGCATGCGCCCCCCGGTGATCGCCTCGATGATGGAAAAGAGGCGTTCCCGGTCCGCAAACATGTACAGGACCGGCGACATCTGGCCCACGTCCTGGGCATAGGTGCCGTAGAAGACCAGGTGGCTCGATATGCGGAACAGCTCGGCCAGCATGACGCGAATGACCTGGGCGCGCGGCGGCACCTCGATGCCGGCCATCTTCTCCACGTTCAGGACGTACGGCAGGTTGTTCATGACGCCGCCGAGATAGTCGACCCGGTCCGTGTACGGGATGTAGGTGTGCCAGCTCTGGCGCTCGGCCATTTTTTCCTGGGCACGGTGGTGGTAGCCGATGTCGGGGACCGCCTGGACGATCACCTCGCCATCCATCTGCAGCGCGATGCGGAACACGCCGTGCACGCTCGGATGATTGGGACCCAGGTTGAGGAACATGAAGTCCGTGTGTTTCGCCGAGCGGCGCATGCCCCACTCCTCGGGCACGAACCGCAGACCCTCCTGCTGCGAGCGCTGGAACTCCGGCGACATCGAGAACGGGTCCATCTCCGTCGCGCGAGCCGGGTGCTCCTTGCGCAACGGATGGCCCTCCCAGTTCGGCGGCGTCAGTATGCGGCGCAGGTTCGGATGTCCCTCGAAGTCGATGCCGAACATGTCGTACGCCTCGCGCTCGTACCAGTTCGCCACCGGATAGACGTTCGTCACCGTCGGGATGCCCGGATTGGTTTCGGGCAACGCGGCCTTGATCCTCAGGTCCGCGTCGTGACGCAGGGAAATCAGGTGGTAGAAGACCGTGAAAGAGGAGTCCGGCTGGCCGTCGCGAAACTCGCGGGTACGTTCGTCGATGGCGGAGAGGTCGAACAGCAGTTCATAGCCCTCCTCGTCCCTGAGACAGCGCAGGATGTCCGGCACACGGGTCCGGTCCACCCACAGGGTCGGAATCCCGTCCACCGTCGGCTGTACGATGCAGTCGCCGAACCGCGCCCGCAATACCGCCGCGATCGCCGGTTCCTGCGTATGCTGGACAGCAGCTTCGGCCATCGTCTGGGGCGCTACTTCCGTACCAGGAGTTCGTCAGACAGCGGCGCGTCGCCAACGCTGTCCGGCTGTGCCAGGTCGGAGACCGCCATGCGGTCCGGAGTCCTCGCATCCCGCTGGCTCGGCTCGTACTTCCTGATCTTGCCGTCGTCCCCGATCACCCAGGACAGTGGCCGCGGCGATGCCTTGATCGATTCCTGCAACAGGGTCAGTCCCTGCATGAACGCTTCCGGGCGGGGTGGACAGCCGGGAACGTAGACGTCCACTGGCAGGAACTTGTCGACGCCCTGGACGACGCTGTAGACGTCGAACATGCCGCCGGAATTCGCGCAGGACCCCATGGAGATCACCCATCGGGGTTCCAGCAACTGTTCATAAAGATGTTGCAGCACCGGCGCCATCTTTCGGAATACCGTGCCGGACACGACGATGAGGTCCGCCTGCCTCGGCGACGCGCGGATGACTTCGGCGCCGAACCGCGCCATGTCGTGCCGGGACGTCAGGGCGGTCGCCATTTCCACGTAGCAACACGACAGGCCGAAGTTGAACGGCCAGATGGAGTTCGCACGTCCCCATGAGACCAGGTCTTCCAGCTTGGCCGTGAGAACGCTTCTCGCAGCGTCTTCCCGGTAGGCGTCATCGACCTCCTCCATGGAGGCCCCGGGTTCGGTCCTGATCACCCGCCACCGCATCGGCTATGCAGCAACCTCGTCTTCACGCTGCCGGGCATACCCCGGTGCGCGTGCAAATCGGCTCTTGACGCCCCATTCAAGCGCGCCCGTCCTGAACTCGTACACGAGGGCAACGAGCAGGATGAAGATGAACACGGCCGCACCGACAAAGCCAGGCCAGCCGACTTCGAAGAACGCGACCGCCCACCCGATGAGGAATATCGTCTCGAGATCGAAGATCACGAAGAACATCGCGATCAGGTAGAACTCGATGGAAAAGCGCATGTCCTCAGCGTCGCCCTGCGGAACGACCCCGGACTCGAACGGAATGTCCCGCGCGCCCGCGTGCCGGGACCGGTCACCGATGAACCATGACACCACCAGGGTCACACCGATCACGGCCGCGACCACCAACCCGTACAGCACGAAGGGCAGGATATCCACGGTCACCCCTGCTCCCAGACCGTGGCGCGCGTGACGGGAAGCCTGGGGTGCCGCCTGGTATCCATCAGGTAATTCTCTATGCGTTCAGGGGCATACGCCCAGACCAAGGAAACCAGTTTGCGCAGCCCTTCATCGTTGGTTTTGGTTGGGACATGGCACCGCTGACGGAGCGTGCGGCCAAGTCGCGGACACTATACATCACATTGCCCAGCCCGCACATCTCACCGGCTTCCGACGCTCCGGATTCCACCGCAAAACGCCCGCGAGGACTGACCGCGTTGGTCCGATAGAGGGAGTCGCGTTACGATCAAGCATGATCGAGGCCCGTGATCCAGTACGGCATGACTGAAGACCATTCATCTCCACCCGCCCGCCCGCCATCTCCGCCCGCCCGCCCGGATCGGCTACCCGCCCGTCCGCGGGTGATTTCGATAGCGGCGGGGGCGCTGCTGGCGTCGGCCGCAGTCCTTCTGACGGTCTGGATCGCCTGGCCCGAACAGGTGGTCAGCAACGGTGGCCAGGTCTTCTTCATCATGCTGTGGACGGTATTGGCGTACGTGACGTTCAGGGGCGCCGGCTGGGTCCGGTACGCCATTGTCGCGATCCTGATCGTGACGCTCTGGGGCTTCGCGAACGCGGCGTCACCCCTGGAAGCGGTCGCCGGGCTTGCCCCGTGGGAAGTCCTTTGCAGGGCGCTGCAGGCCGGCGCGCTCGCGCTCCTTTGCCTCCCGCAGGCGCACCGCTGGTTCCGGGCGGTGGCGGCGTTGGACCAGGACGGGTAGCCGTCCCGGACGTCCCTCAGGGGATTCGCCCGGTCCTTTCGCACGCGAGAGGCGGGCATTTTTCTGCACTAATTCGCTGTTACAACCCGGCCAAAGGTGGTATATGTGACTCTTCACCTGGCGTCGGCCCAGGTCCCCTTGGGGAAGGGGCCTGCAAATGGTGAAGAGAAAAAGCAAAAAGGGGAGGCAAAATGCCAAATAAGATAGTGCTTGGCCTGATCGTCCTTGCGGCGCTAGTCGAGGGGCTTGCCCCCGGTGCCGTACCGGAGAACATCCTACCGTTAGCACTGGTCGTCCTCGGAATCGTGGCGGCCGTGATGAACGATGATGGGCATCCGACCGCGGCCCTGGTAGCCGCCATTGCGGCCGCTGCCGCAGGGGGTGGCGACGTCCTGAACCACGTCCACGTTATCGGTGGGTATCTGGACGGCATACTCGACGCCCTGGTGATCGCGCTCCTGTCAGGCGCGGCGGCATCCGTCGGTATGGGGATCTACAACCAGCTAACGGCTTCGGACGACTCCGAGTGAACGGGAGGGCGGCAGCTTCGGCAGCCGCCCCCTGAAGCCCACGTCAGCGCCGGTAGCCAGCGCTCCGGCTGGTTCGCCCATCGGGCGGAAAGACTGACATTCGACTCCCGACCCCTCGCATGATCGAGGGGCGGGAGTGTTTTTTGCCTGCACGGGGGACCACGCCGCGGGAATATCCAGCCACGGCGTTCGTTCGAAACAGCATCGCTCCCCTTTCTGCTACAGTTACGTCGTCCCTTGCCGGAGACCTGTCCGATGCTTCGCCCACTTTCCCGGTCACGCCCGGCCGCACGCGCCGTCGCCGCATTCGCACTTGTCCTGACGGCTTCGGCCGCTCCCGCCGAGTCAGCCGATTTCGAGGTTCGCGAGGGTTACCTGTCGGTGAGCGTGCGGGAACTCGTGGACTCCCACGAATGGTCCCTGGTCTGGAACGCCAGCGAAGACCGCATGGTCTCCCACGCATTCACTATCGCGAACGATTCGCTTCAGGGAGCGCTCGAATCGCTACTTTTGATGTACGAGGGACAGTTCGTCGCCGACCTCTACCGGGGCAACCGCGTGGTAGTGGTCAACACACCGCCGCCACGAGTCGATGTCGAACTCCCCGGCTCCGTGGGCAACGAGGTCGCCCGACCATCAACCGCCGACGGACCCGAACTTGCCGAATCCGATCTCGATGTTGCCAGCGTCGAAACCCCGGTGGTAGCGGCTTACGAAGGTCAGTCACCCGACGGTTCCGATGGGTCCATATCCCTACCGGTAACCGTCAACGCGGAAATAGTCGAACTGTCGCCCTGATTCGAGTCCTCGGGGCTGTTTCGTCGCCTGCCGCTGGCAAGAAGGTCAGCCAGCACTTCACCGGCGGGTCGAAGGACTACACGCTCTCGTGTAAGCAACGGCGCGTCGGGGCATTCTCGGTCACGCACCACAGCGTGGTGAATACGATTCTTCCATCCATGGCGGCGCCTCGCCCGGATTCGAACTCCACTGACTCCAAGACGAGTGGACCGCCCGCAAGCCGGTTGCCCAGCCATGCCGCCGTAACGCCCGTGGACCATTCCACCCCCTCCAGTTCCAACAGCGTCGAATAGTGCCGATAGACCTGGTTCCGGGGCCCCGGACTGACCGTCACCGCCCCCAGCGCCTCAAGATCTCCGCCCAACCGTTTTCCGTGCCAGCGATTGCCTTCCGTCAAGGGCTGCGGCATGCGTATTTCATCGACCCGGTTCACCGCCGCCACAGGCAGCGAAAAGGTCGCGTCCAAACCCGAATACGCAACGCGCCAACCGTGCATCGCGGCACGGCGTTGCACCTGGTCCAACAGGGCATCCCGGGGCCCGGAGCGAGGTCCACCCAGGACTTCCGGCGGCAAGGACGTCTCGATCGTGAGCCGGCCGCCAGCGGTCCGGGTCCATTGCAGCTTCGTGACGGACAGCAATTCGCCGAACACGGCATCGCTCAAAAACAGCCGATATGCGCGATGCACCGCGGGGATGAGTTCGCCCGGATCAGGGGTCCGCAACAGCTCGCTGTACTCCGCATTCAGCTGCTCGACCGGTGGCGGCGGAGGGGGCAGGTCCACATCCGGGGTTGGTGGAGGGCGATTCTGCCACCAGTAGACTCCAACGGCCGCAATCGCCAACGATCCCACGGTGAGGCCGATGGTGCGCACAATCCGGAGTTGTCTAAGCCGCTTGGCGACCACATCGATCAGACCAATCGCCCGGTTCGTGAGGTTGAGTTCCGGTAGCGGCCCGGGCGCGTCCTCCATCCAGTCCAGCACGGAGTCTTCGAGGATGACGCTGCGGGAACGGTCGGCCAGTTCCAGATCCTGAACATCGACGCCATGCAAAAACACGGAATACCTGCCGGGGGCAACCGCATCCAGTCGGGTGAGAGCATGGTGCAGTTCGACGTTCAGTTCATACCCGCTCACAAGGGCGTCCTTGATGACGTGACCATCGATCACCAGCACGACGGCCCGCTGGTTACCCATCCTTTCGCAGTACACGAAGTCGCGCGCCTGCGTTTCTTTCCGCAACCAGTCCCTTACATTCTCACCGAGCAGATAGCCGGGCTTCGTCGCGAACGCGCAGTGCAGGGAACCGTCGCCGGCGGGTTGGAACCAGGCGTAAAGGTCGTCATCCTCGAATACCGACTCCATCAGCCGGGCCCGCCGCCTGGCCGTGGCCGCAATGGTGGCGGACGAGGAACGCAGGGACTCGATGCCGATACTGAGTTCCGCCCTTTCCCGCACAACAGGAAGTGCGAAACTCTCCCTTCCTACTACGCGACTCACAGCAGCAAGTCTTCGTCTGGCGCAGGTCGGTCCAATAGTGTGGGTGTGATGAGCAGCACGGTCTCAGTGCTGCTGTATTCGCTACTCTTCGCGGTCAGCCACGGCCATCGAACGATGCCTCTTGACCCGGTGGCTCCGCGCCGCGCCAGCAGGCCGCCCAGGGCCAGCGTTTCGCCGCTGCGCAGGCGGGCACTTTGGAAGAACTGGCTGCGTTCCACCGTCGGGAGTTGTATGGACCGATCGCCGCTCCCCGCCGACTCCAGGCTGACAAGATCGCTCACCGAGATGGCGGCATGCAGGAAGACCCTGTCGCCGACGATCTTGGGCAGAATCGTGAGCGAGATGCCCGTCGAAACGACGCCGGGTTCCAGTTCGACTTCCGTCACGACCGCGACCGTCTCCCGCGTGGTGACGTCAACCCCGGCCAGGATGCCCCTGTCGTTAAGTACCTGTATCTGTGCCGCCTGGCCGTTCAACGCGACGACCCTCGGCGAGTTACGCAAACTCGTCTCGCCCTGGGCCGCCAGTGCGCGAAGAACCACCTCGGTGCCATGGAACGCATGACCCTCGCCGAACTGGACGCCGATGGAAGCAGCGTCGATACCGATAGCCCGCGCCAGTGAATCCGCGAAACCGCTCCGGCCAGCGGGCTCCGCCTCACCCGGCCGTTCCGGTGTGCCCTGGTCCGTCACTGCCTGGTACACCAGCTGCCAATCGATCCCCGTGCTTTGGCTGTCCGACAACGTGACGGTGACCAACTGGATTTCCAGCAGGACCTGGCGGGTGAGCCAGCGGTTCAACGCATCGATGTAACGTCCCGCCTCGCGCACCCGTCCCGCCGGACCACGTACGACAACAGTGCCGGTACTGCGATCAATAATGGGCTCCGGGTTGTCGCCACCCATCAGGCTCAACAGCGTGGCATCCAGGCCCTCCCAGAAACTCGCATTGCTGTTGAGGGTGATCTCGCTCCCGGCTCGCGGCGTCGCCCTGACGCCGCCAGCCGACCCGCCCGCCCCCGCGCCCGCCTGCACGGTCGCCGACCGATCCGATTCGATCGTGGACATGGTCCAGGAAACGTCACCGGGGACCCGGTGGATCTCGAACGTGCGCGTGACTTCCGCCACCCAGTGCAACGCACCCGATTTCTCTTCCCAACCGAGGCCACTCGCTTCGGCAAGCAGGTTGAGAAAGTCCCGGAAGGCCCCCTCGTGGTCCAGCGTCACTGGCAATTCGCGCTGCGCGACATCGTGAGCGAAGACCACCGACGGCGTCTCGTTCAACTGCGCGAGCGCCTTCTGGAGGCAGAGGTCCAGAGGCAGCCCGGAAACCCTGATCTCCACCTGTTCATGCAACCACGCCGCCCCCGCGTAGGCGACGCGGTCGGAGTCGACGTAGGGCGCATCATGCACGACGACGAGCGGCCGCGATGGACGCGGACGGCTCGTCTCGATATAGGCCTCCGCATCGACTTTCGCCTCCGGAATGCGCGCATCGGGCGCTGGCGACAGTATCTGGCAGGCAGCGAGAAGAAATGCCGCGATACCGAGACCCCCGGCCCTGCCGAAGGTATCCGCAAAGCCCCGTCGGGTTACAGTCTGTTCAATCTGTCGCATGATCCATCCAAGCCGATTCGGGAGCCGGTGCCGCCGATAGGTCGCAACTCGTTCGCAGCCTCCAACCGGCAAACACGCCTGGCCAGGCCGCGCAATGGGTATTTGGCATTAATTGGGTCGCGTCGCGAAAAGTAAATGTCCGATTCGTTTCCTCCGCCCATGAAGAGCCTACCACCTACTGACAAACCGGCCGTAATCCCGTCCTCGGCCGGGTCGATCGAACTGCCGTTGTTCAGGAACCGAATGTCAGACGCGCCTCGAGGCAGCGGATCGTCGAAAGTCTGCAGGGGATCATGATTTATCGATGAGATCCGCTTCATGTTCTGCAGGTCGCCACCCGTATCGGCGAAGATCACCGGACGACCTTCATCTATTCTGCGGACGAACTGATCAGACCCACCGAAGCCACCGCTGACAACGGGCGGCGCGCCAAGGATTCGGGACTCGACCTGGTACGAGTCCGTGCCGATCTGCTCAACGGTCTGAAAGAGCCGGCCCTGCGGCAGACGCGAGGCGATGGCGTGCGCATCGCTGCTGCCCTGGACATCAAAACACAGGACGAGATCGTCGGCTACCGGGTTCGCATCGTAGTTGCCGGAGGCCGCCGACAGCGTGTGATCAGGGGGTCCCATGCAGGGGGTTGCCGGCACCGACGCCCGCGCCGCCGCACGGTCCCACCCCGTGAGGGCAAAGCCTCGACAACCCCCAGCGCACCCTGCATATCGAATGCTGGGAATATGGATGAGATAACCTTCCTCGACAAGCTTCTCCAAGGTGATCGCCGGCTGCGGTATTGCCCTGTCGTTTGGCCATTCGTCGCCATTGACGGCGGCCCAGGCGACGGAAGCGTCGATGATGGACCGTGCATCCCGCACGGTCCCCTCCACCCGTTGCACTGCGTGCCTCAGGCCCAGTTGGCTAGTGTAGAAGTCCGCCACGAGCACCGCGATGAATCCAAGCAGGGCCACCACGACGCCGAGCTCGATCAGCGTGAAGCCAGCCGCTCGATGTCCGCCGAGCCGATTTGTCCTCCTCGTTGCCCGCGCCATGAAACCCGCCTGCCCTTCGGGCGCGGCGCGTCTCACCCCCGCCCGGGCCCTCTGTCGCACCCATCCCGCCCGTCCCGTACCTCGCGCCTCGACCGGCACTGCGTGCCGTTCTACGGCGCAGCCTGCTACACCAAGCATTGTGTGTACCTCAGCATCCCATTACCCGAAAGTCAGAGACGTCGACCACCAGGTCGGCCGTCAAGTCAAAATCCAGATCGCCATCGCCGTCCGCGTCCAGCCGCCAGGTGTCATCCACGCCATCGCCATCCTGATCGACGTCCGGTCCAAGCCGTCCGTTTCCATCGCCGTCGCAGGAAGTGTCCATTCGAAGGTGGACGCCCTCGGCTCGGCATTCAATGGCATTTCGGGCAAGCCAGGCTTGCACACGCAGATCGTCGTACGCACGTTCCTCCGCTCGCACCGCCAACAGTTTCTCCCAGAAGAGTCGCTCCTGCTGATGGCTGCCGCAGGGTTCGAACGTGTCGGCATTGCCGTCGCTGTCGCAGGCGGCCTCCAGGTCTCGAGCGATCAGGGAGAGCCGCTCGTCGAATCGTTCGGGTGGATCCCAGAACACGCGCAACTGGGGCGGTGGCGTCCCGCTGTATGTCTGCGCCGAGCGCACGATTTCCCAGTCGTACTCGCCCTTGCCCTCGAGGGGATTCGGCAACCTCGGCGCGGGCAGCAGGTACGGCGCAAGATCGGCCGAGCCGCTATCGATGGGAAAGTCGGGCGCCAGCGTCGCGCCGGGACGCTCCAGGTCGACATGACAGTACTCCCACCTGTACCAGTTCTCCACGGCGTTGCGCAGGGCGTCCACGTGGACCGTCACCGCGCTCGCCTCACCAACCGTTGCGAGGTTCTGGCGCCAGCCCTGCCCAAGGAATACGGCAGCCAGAATCACGGCGACGCCGACCGTCATAGCCAGGGCGAATTCCACCACGGTGGCCCCCGTCTGCCGGGATTCGGCGTAGCGCCGTCGCAACGTCGTCGGCCCTGAATCGCTCAATGACGATAGGTCAGCTTCAAGGAGCTGTTGTTTTCGCCCTCGTTGCCCATACTCATCTCAAGTCCCCTCTCGAGGGATTCACCTTCGCCCTGATCCGCCACGACCCCTTCCCGCAAGCTGTTGGCGAGCGCGTTCAACACATCCGTGGGGAGCTTGTCGATCCTGAGCGACCACTTGTACAGGTCATCTTCATAGAACTCCAATTCGTAGGTGCACTCCCAGGAGTTCGCAGCCGTAAGGACACGGTCATCGCCTCCAAGTCGCGCCTGCTGACCCAGGTCGCCGGGCAGGAATCCAGCGAGCTGGTCCCAACCGGTAAGACTGGTGAAGCCTCGATCAATATCTGTTGCGGAGTACGTGATCGGCCCCCCACGGGCCCAGGTGGACACGGCCTGGCGAATCACGGCCACATCGGTCGTGACGTCCGACAGCGTCTGGTTGCGCTGGACGATGTTGTATACGCCCATCACCGACACCAGGATGACGGCGATAATGCCGATCACGAAGGCCAGTTCGATCAAGGTCACTCCCTTGTTCCGGCCCGGCCGCGCGTTGTGCGCGGCATGGAAGCTATTACGGATCATTGGTTAATACTCCTTTCTCATTGTTACTCGCCGCTCGAGACGGCCCCTCAAAAGTCAATCAGCGTAAAACTGCCCCGCGAGCACGGTGGCGGTCAGGTAAACCGCCAGGATCAGGGCCGCGAAGGACGCGGCGACCAGCAACAGCCCCAACGTGTTGAGCACGCCAGCCGTCACCCTGAAATGCGCCAGGACGCCCTCGCGGGCGGCAACACCCGTCCTCACCATGACCTGCCTCAGGTTCTGGTGCTGCGCCAGAAGATTCAGGCGGTACATGTCTCGTCGATCAAGAAACCCCACGTCCAGGGCGCGGGACACGCTACGGCCGTCGCGCAGCCGGCGGCGCATCATGTCGAAGTACATCCGCGTATAGGGCGACGCGTGTCGCGACACCGTCGCCAGCGCAACGCGAATGTCGTGTCCCGCCACCAGCAACGTCCCCAGGGACTCGATGGCATTCGCGGCCAGTAGCACACGATACAGCGTAAACGGCCAGACACGGTCAAGCAGGATTCGACCCCGACCGGTCCAACGGCGCAGCAGAATACGAATTCCAACGACTGAAGCTACCAACGCGACTACCATTGCGCCCCAGAAGTCCGTGATGAAGCCTCCTATCCGATAGGTGGAAATGGCTACCACGGGCCAATGCTCCAGCGAGAGCACGGTCTCGAATTTCGGCCAGATCACCGTCGCAAAGACGGCATACACCGCGCACGCGAGGAGAATGTAAAGACCAGGCATCACGAGCCGCCGCAGCACTCCCGAACGCGCCTCGTACTGGCCTCGGATATGGCGCAGAACGGTGGTCCCGTTCTCGGTAAAGCTCTCGGTCTGCTCGGAGGCGGTGATCGCGCTCACGACATCGAAACGAAACAGCCTGTCCATGGAACTCGACATCGCCCGCCCCTCGCGCAACTTGCGCAGCATGTGGCGCGCGACCTGACGGTCGAGGGGAGAGGCGGCGGTGGCGGTCAGCCGCAGCGCGTCGCGTGGCGGGATGCCGTCAGACATCAATGCGAATACACCATCCAGGAACGCCAGTTGCTTGGGCAGCGACGCACCGAACTGCACCATGAGGAAGGCCTCGTCGAACCTCGCCAACGAATCTCGCAGTTTCATGGGTCACCCACGAGGTCTCCGCGTTCCCGGTAGTCGAACACCGGCGCATCGGTAACATCCAGCCGGCCCGCCGCACGTTCTGCATCGACCGGGTCTACGCGCCCCGCTCGCACATGCCGGAGCATGTGGTCCGTGATGGGATGCCAGCCATGGGCAGTCAGGTGCCTGCGCCAGCGCAATGGATCACGGTTTCGGATGAAGTCCAGCGATGCTTCGTCAATCATCACCATCTCGGCCGCCAGCACGCGGCCGACGACGCCGGAGTTGCTGCACCGGGCGCAACCCGGGCCGCGCACGAAGACCCGCGCCGCTTCGTCGGCGAACAGGCGGCCGAATCGATGGCGCGAGTCCTCGTCCAGCTCATCGGTATCGGCGAATGGGGTCTTGCAGGCCGGACACAGTTCGGGAACCAGGCGCTGGTTGATCAGCAGGACGAGGAAGTTGGGATCGGAGAGCAGTGAATGATCGACCCCCAGGTCCTCCATGCGCAGGGGCACCGCAAGTACGTTCGATGCATGCAGGGTGGTGACAGTCAGCTTGCCCGCCGTCACCAGGTCCTTGATGGAGTCGGCGGTATCCCTGTCCTTGATCTCGCCGAGTACGTTGATGTTGGAATCCCAGCGGTTCAACCCCGACCGAAGGTTCTCCCAGCCGCCATGGTCGGTGATATCGGAGATGGCGATGTGGGTGACGTTCGGCAGCTCCCTTTCCACCGGTTCTTCCAGCGAGACGACCTTCAGCGAAGCCGGTAGCGTCTCCAGGACGGCGCTCATGGATGTACTCTTTCCGGATCCGGTCGGCCCGGAAAAGACGATGACACCGTAGGGCCGGCCGAACGCCTCGCGCAGCAGGTCGCGCTGCAAAGGCGTGTAGCCGAGGTCCTCAAGCGGCCACGCTTCCGCATCCGGACGCCAGATGCGCACGAAGATGTCAACGCCCCGGATATCGGGCGCGGTGGCGAAGCGGGTCGCCACCGTCTGCCCCCGCACCGGGAAGTGCGCCGAGGCGTTGAGCGGCATATACGTATTGAACTGCAGCGAGCCACGCTTCGCTTCGGCATTGAACAGGTAGTTGCCGATGGCGATGGTCTCCCTTGCGGAGATGCGGTCGTATTCGATCATCTGGCCGTTGACACGAAAGCGAATGCTGCCCTCGCTACCGCGCATCTCGAAGTGGATGTCGGACGCTTCCCGGTTGATTGCCGCATCGAGGATCGACAGGAACAGACGCGACACGTCCGTCTCGGTGCGATCGTCCTCCATCAACACATCGTCGCCGATCTCGTCTTCGTCGAGCCGCCTGAGAGCCGCCCGCACCACCTCGGACATGGCGGGTCGTACCTGGAAGGGAATCCGCTTCAGTCCCATCAGTGCCCTGGCGGCTTCCACTTGGGGAGCATCGGGATCGGCAGTGATGATGGAGCCGTCCTCCATGACGCACAGCTTGCCGTCCGCGCTGTCCCGTAACCAGGCCTGCAGGGACATGGCCGGCTGCTGCGTAACCAGGTCCTCCCGCACAAGGATCGGCGTCACGCCCCAGGTCGCGGCGAGCCGCTGGATACGATCCACCTCCAGTTCGACGACGGATTCGTCGGCAGCGTGTTCGACCTCGCCGCCGACGCCCGATTCATCCGCGCCGGGCGCCGCGTCACCGTCGCGATCGGGCAACATGTCCAGGGACCGACTCGGGTTTTCGGCCATGTCGCTCATTGCGAGGTCTGGGAGGTCCTTTCGACCGGGCTGTAGAGCCCCCGAAAGGCTCTCTGCGTGCCACACTGAAGGACAACGCTATCGGACATGGTCTGTCCCAGCCTGCACCGGCTGTTCCCGATCACATCGCCGACACGCACGTCGTAGTACCCGCCGTCGATGTAGACGGTCACCTGTCCGGCCTGCGCTCCCTGCCCCAGCCAATGTACCCGAGCGATCTCGAGGCAGGCGCAGGGGCCTTGCGGCGTTTCAGGTGTGTTCAGCGCCGTCGCCTTGACGATGCGCTCGTACTCTTCCGCCATTTCGGGAGAGTCCCGGAGCAGTTCGCGAACATCGCGGTCCACTTCCAGCATTCTCCGCAGCTCTCCCAACCGCTCGGTTTTCCGCGTCACGTCCGCATCGTCCGTACCTTGCAGGTCCTCGAGTTCCCGGCGTAGCTGTTCAAGTTCGATTTCACGCCGTAGCTGGTTCGCCTCCAGTTGCGCCCTGATCTTGGCGGGCAACTCCGGCAGTGCCGATTCGCCCTGTTCCTCGGCGAGGACGCGGTCGGTCCCGGGCACGGGCAGCATGAGCAGTGCCGCGAGCCAGGCGATGCCGCGCCATGCGTGACGCGCCGTGCTTGTGTGGGTCCCTGTGATGGACCGCCTCCTTGCCCTGAACATCCCGAATTCGCCCGAGAAAGTATGGGAGCGCGAGAATACCAGAACATGATGGCGATACCATGTGACGGACCCGCTACACGGCCGCCGTCCCGATGGACAGTCAACCCGTCAAAGCCCGGGAGCGCCACGCGCTTCTCTTCGCGCTCGTCGCCGTCGCGTTATGGTCCACGGTAGCGACAGGCTTCAAACTCGGACTACGCGAACTCGCACCGGTGCAACTGCTGCTCATGGGGTGCCTGGTGGCACTCGCGTTCTTCGCCGCCGCGCGGCCCTTCGTCCGGGCGGTACTGACCCCCCGCCAGCACCTGGCCGCAGCGGGGCTGGGACTGCTGAATCCCCTTGCCTACTACCTCGTGCTGTTCGAGGCCTACGACCGGTTGCCCGCGCAGATCGCGCAGCCGCTGAACTTCACCTGGGCCATCGCCCTGGCGCTGCTCGCGATACCCCTGCTCCGCCAACGCCTTTCGGCGCGTGGCTGGTTGGGCATCTGCGTCGGATACGCCGGCGTCGTCGTGCTCCTGACCCAGGGCGAGTTCGACGGCTTCGGCCGCTTCGACCCGCTCGGCACGGCACTCGCGCTGTCGAGTTCCGTCATATGGGCCATGTACTGGCTCCTGACCGTGCGGCTCGGCATTCACCCCGTGCCGCTCATGCTGAACGGATTCGCTGTCGCCACCGTGGCCGTTGCCGCGATCTGCTGGATGACCACCGGCCTGCCCGCCCCCAATCTCAGGGTCCTCGGCTACGGAGCGTGGGTCGGCCTGATCGAGACCGGAGTCACGTTTCTGCTCTGGCACCGGGCACTCGCGCTGACCGGCAACGCCGGGCGGATCGGCCAGCTCATATTCCTGTCACCTTTCCTCTCGCTGGTACTGATTGCCAACGTCCTCGGCGAGGACATCCATCCAAGCGCCGTGGTTGCCCTCGCTATGATCGTTGCCGGCCTTGCGCTCTCCCGCCGGTAGTCCGCTGCGCTTGCCTGTCCCCCCGGAGGGATAGATCATCTTCGTCCAACGCGCTGGCACTCGAAACACGGGTGGAGGGAAGCAACCCATGAAGATCACCGGGATCGAAACCTTCGTCGTCGACGCGGGGTGGCGGCCGTGGACGTTTGTCGCCGTGCGCACCGACGCCGACATCACCGGTTACGGCGAGTGCTCCGACGGGCGGATGCCCTACAGCGTCGCATCGACTGCCCGGGAATTCGAGAAGATGCTGCTGGGTGAGGACCCGCGTCCGGTGGAGGCGCGGTACTGGGATCTGTATCGCATGTCGCGGCAAAGTCCGGGCGGTATCGCCGCGAAGGCCATCGCGGGCATCGAACTCGCCTTGTGGGACATCAAGGCGAAGGCGCTCGGCGTACCGGTATACGAACTTTTCGGGGGACCCATCCGGCGACGCCAGCGCGTCTACTGGTCACACTGCGGAACGTCCCGGGCGCGCAATGCCGACATCATCGGCGTACCGCCGCTTCGGACCTGGGACGACATCAGCGCGCTGGGAAGGGAGGTGGCCGACCGCGGGTTCACCGCCCTGAAAACCAATATCGTCTATCCCGGCGACCCTGCGAGAGTCTACTTTGGCGGTTTTGGCGGCGGCGGGGGAACCACCGACGGCACCATCGACAACGCCACGCTGGATCACATCCGCACACTGATCGGGACGTTCCGCGACGCGGTCGGACCGAACATCGATATCGCGCTCGATCTCAACTTCAATTTCCGCGTGGAAGCGGCGACACGCATCTGCAGGGCGCTCGAGGACCTGCGCATGATGTGGGTGGAGATAGACATGTACGAACCCGATGGATTGCGGGAAATCCGCGATGCCACCAGCGTGACGGTCTGCTCCGGCGAGAACCTGTTCGGTCCCCGCGACTACCGGCGCTACTTCGAGGCCCGCTCCATGGACGTGTGCATGATCGACCTTCCCTGGAACGGTTTCGGCCCGGCGAAAAAAGTCGCCGACATGGCGGAGACGTTCGAGGTCAACTGTGCGCCGCACAACTACTACAGCCATCTCTCGACCCTGCACTCCGTGCACCTGTGCGCCGTGATTCCGAACGTCCGCATCTGCGAGATCGACATCGACGACGTGCCGTGGAAGGACGACCTCATCACGGAGAAGATGGAATTCGATCAAGGCGACGTGCTGATCCCCGACCGCCCGGGATGGGGGGCGGACCTGAACGAGGATGTCGCCCGCGCCCACGTCTGGGACAGGGATCGGCCACCGGGGTACATGCATCAGATGGGGGATTCGAAAGGAGCGCGACGATGATCATCCAGCTACGCCAGATCTGCCTGATCGCCCGCGAACTCGCGCCGACGATAGACGATCTCACACACATTTTCGGCATCAGGTCCTGCTTCGTCGATCCCGGCGTCGGCCAGTGGGGCCTCGAGAACACGCTCATGCCGATCGGGCGCAACTTCCTCGAGGTGGTAGTACCTGTCGAAGAAGGCACCGCCGGCGGACGCTACCTCGACCGGCGTGGCGGCGACGGCGGTTACATGGTCATCACCCAGGGCGCCGACAAGGCGACACAACTGGCGGCGCGCCAGCGCGCCCTCGACCGCGGCGTGCGCATCGCCATGGAGTCGCAGCGCGAGCACTGGAACATCTGCCAGTTGCATCCGCGGGACATGATCGCGTCGTTCCTGGAGATCGACTGGGATCGGAACAACGACTTCAACGGCAACTGGATGCCCGCCGGGGGCATGGAATGGGAGGACAAGGTTGCCCAGGACGTGACCGTGGACTACCTCGCCGTAGAACTGCAGGGTCCCGATCCGATCGCGATCGCGGAGCTCTGGGGCCATGTCACGGACCTGCCCGTCGCCCGCGACGGCGCCGTGCTGAGCATTGCCCTCAACAACGTCGCCCTGCGCTTCGTGGAGGCGACGGACGGACGGGGGCCGGGCTTGAGCGGCATCGATCTCGCCGTACGGGATCGGGACAGGATTCTCACCGCGGCGAAGCAGCGCAACTGCTACGTCGCGGACGACCGGGTAGACGTCTGCGGCGTGCGGTGGACGCTTAAGGACGCGTGACCCGACTTGCCGCAGCCCCAGCGCCGTGTCACGGGCTAACGGGCCGCGAGGACTTCCGCCCCCGCCCGGCGCCGGGCGCTCTCCCGCAAGTGACGTTTGCGAATGCGGATTGACGCCGGGGTAATCTCGACGAGTTCGTCGTCGTCGATGAACTCGAGAGCCTGTTCCAGCGACAGCTCCATCGGTGCGGCCAGCAGGATGTTCTCGTCGCTTCCCGCGGCCCGGATATTGGTGAGTTTCTTCTCCCGCAGCGGATTGACCGTCAGGTCGTTTGAACGCTGGTGGACACCGACCACCATGCCTTCGTACAGCTCGTCTCCGGGACGCACGAGGAGGCGCCCGCGCGCCTGCAGGTTGAAGAGCGCGTAGCCGACCGCCCTGCCCGTCTCCTTGGATATCAGGACGCCGGCCTTGCGTCCTGTCTCAAGCCCGGCAACCGCGGGACCGTAGCCGGCCGAGGAAAAGCTCATGATGCCCGAACCCGACGTGAGCGACGTGAAAACCGCGCGAAAACCCAGCAGTGCTCTCGTCGCCAGTCTGCTGACAAGCCGGACACGGCCCGCGCCATCGTGCTGCAGGTCGACGAGTTCGCCCTTGCGCTCGCCCAGGGACTCCATCAGCCGCCCCTGGTGATCCGCCTCGATGTCGAACGCCACGGTCTCGAACGGCTCGAGGCGCTCCCCGTCAACCACGCGCATGATGACCGTCGGCCGCGAGACAGCGCACTCGTACCCCTCCCGGCGCATGGTCTCGAGCAACACCGAGAGATGCAGCTCGCCGCGGCCGGACACCTTGAACTGGTCCGGGTCGTCGGTCTCCTCGACACGCAGCGCAACGTTGTGCGAAGCCTCCTGCAGCAGCCGGTCCCTGATCTGGCGGCTGGTCAGGAACCTGCCTTCACGCCCGGCGAACGGGCTCGTATTGACCCGGAACATCATGGTCAGGGTCGGCTCGTCCACGGCGAGCGGCGGCAGGGGGTCGATGGCATTGACGTCGCAGACGGTGTCGGACACCCCGATATCGTCGATACCGGTAATGCAGACGATGTCACCGGCCGAAGCCGACGGCAGCTCGACCCGCGTGAGGCCCCGGTTCGCATGCACCGACAGCACCCTGGCCCGGCGGACGGCCCCGTCCGCGTTCACCACCGCCACCGGCATGCGCGGCGTCACGGTACCCCGCATCACGCGCCCGATGCCGATGACCCCCACGTAGGTCGAGTAGTCCAGCGTACTGACCTGCATCTGTAGCGGCCCTTCGACATCTGTCTTCGGCGGGCGGGCGCACTCCACCACGAGATCGAGCAGCGGGGTCATGTCGTTCGCCATCCGTTCGGGATCGAGACCCGCGATACCACGCGTGGCCGACGTGAACGCCACTGGAAAGTCGAGCTGCGCCTCGCTGGCGCCAAGCCGGTCGAACAGGTCGAAGACTCCGTCGACGACCCGATGCGGCGCGGCGCTGTCCCGGTCGACCTTGTTCACCACCAGTATCGGGTCGAGGCCCGCCGCGAACGCCTTGCTCGTGACGAAACGTGTCTGCGGCATCGGACCCTCCACCGCGTCGACGACGAGCAACACCGAGTCGACCATGGAAAGGATCCGCTCCACCTCGCCACCGAAGTCCGTATGCCCCGGCGTATCGACGATATTGATGCGGCAGCCCGCGTGTTCCACGGATGTCGTCTTCGACAGGATGGTGATGCCGCGCTCGCGCTCCAGTTCGTTGCTGTCGAGCGCACGCTCGACGATTTCGACCCGGGAGGAAGGCTTCGCCGTCTGCCGCAAAAGGCAGTCCACCAGCGTGGTCTTGCCGTGGTCGACATGGGCGATGATGGCGACGTTGCGGATTTCCATGGGGCGTCGGGGTCCGGGGGCGGTGCGCATTATGTCGGAACTGCCGCGCGAATCCATCGCCGGCTGCAGCGTCGCCCTATGTGGTCAGTTGCCCCTTCAGCGCCGCCAGCTCGAGTTCCAGCGCGTCAACCCGGGCTTCCAGCTCCGCCAGGCGACTCGGTCGCGCCGCCGAGCGTTCCACCACCGGTTCCGCCGGCGCCGATTCGATCTCCCCCGCAAACAGGTGCGCGTACTGATTGTCCCGGCGGCCCGGGATTCGCGCCAGTCTCGCAACGACCGGTCCGCCTTCGCGATCCGGATCCAGCAGCCCGAGCAGGGTGCCGGTAACGGCTGCATTGTCGGCGAAGCCGTACAGACGACCACATCGTACGCGCAATTCACCGGGCGTCTGCGGTCCACGCAACAGCAGCAGACAGACGACTGCGTATTCGTCCTCGGTAAACTGGAAGTCGCTGAACGGCGTATTGCAGAGTCGTTGGCGGTACTTCAGCACGCCGGTCCTGAAGTTCTCCTCGATGGCGACCAGGCACTTGCCCTCCAATTCGCGCGCCGTACGCTGCACGGTGCCCCTGTCCAGCGTCAATACCGGGTCCCGGCTCGACTTCTGGTTGCAGGCTGCCATCAAGGCATTCAACGTCAACGGGCACTGATCCGGCGTGACGACCGCCTTCTCCATGAGGCAGCCGACGATGCGCATCTCGTTTGGCGTGAGTTCCATACTGAACATTGCAAGCGTGGGTTCGGCGGACGAGCAACGTAAACGGCCTCTACACCGCGGTCAACATCAGGATGAGTCGACGACCCTGTCCGATACCCTCGTAGTCCCGGAACCTGGCGTTTTGCCGCGAATGTCGAAGCGTTTCCGGTGCGAAGCTCAAGCCAATCCGTCGAAGTGCGCCTCGGAAAACACCCATGTACCATCGCGCTTTTCGCGGAGTGGAGCAGGCGAGCCATGGCGCCAGCGAATGCGAACACGGCAGCGGCACGGGCGGGACTCAACGCGGAGCGCCTGCAGCGCGTTGTCGATCACCTCGAACACGACTACGTTGAGCCGCAGAACATCGCCGGCTGTCAACTCGCCGTCGCGCGGCGGGGCGAGCTTGCCTGCTTCGCGTCACTCGGCCACATGGACCTCGAGCGCGGGCGGGCCATGGCGGACAACACCCTGTTCCGCATCCACTCCATGACCAAGCCGATCACTTCGGTAGCGCTGATGCAGCTCTGGGAACGGGGCATGTTTCAACTGAACGACCCCGTCCACAGCGTGATCCCCGCCTGGCGCGGGCAGGAGGTCTACGTCTCCGGAGACGACGGGAACATGATCACGCGTCCCGCCAGGCGTCCGATGACTTTCCGCCACATCCTGGGCCATACCGCCGGGCTCTCCTACGGCGGATCCGATCATCCGGTGGACAAGGCCTACCAGCGCGCGGGAGCCCGGCGTGGCCCCGGCGAGACATTGCAGAGCTTCGTCGACAAGCTCGCCGGCGTGCCCCTGTATTACGACCCCGGCGAGCGGTGGCACTACTCCTGCGCCACGGATGTCTGCGGCTACCTGGTGGAAGCGTTGTCCGGCTTGCCACTCGATCGCTACTTCGAGGAGCACATCTTCGAACCCCTCGGGATGCCCGACACCGCCTTCAGTGTCCCGGAATCGAAGACAGGCAGGCTGTCCGCGAGCTACCAGTGGCAACCCGGCGGCGCGCTGAAAGTCCTCGACGATCCGGAGACAAGCGCCTTGCGCACCCATCCCACGTTCTTCTCCGGCGGCGGCGGACTGGTCAGCACCACCCACGACTACCTGCGCTTCTGCGAGATGCTGTGCCGGGGCGGGGAACTCGACGGGGCCCGCATCCTGGGTCCTCGTACACTTCGGCTGATGACCCGGAATCACCTGGCGGATGGGCGCGACATGACCGAGATAGCGGTGGGGAGGTTTGCCGAAACCCCCTACGCGGGCGTCGGCTTCGGCCTCGGTTTCGCCATGTCGCTCGACGTGGTCGGGACCGGCGGCCCCAGCGCGAGCGACTTCTACTGGGGCGGCGCCGCATCCACCATCATGTGGGTGGATCCGGTCGAACAGTTGTCCGTCGTGTTCATGACCCAGCTCATGCCCTACGGGGTCTTCAACTTCCGGGGCGAACTCAAGAACATGATCTACGCCGCGATCGAGGACTGACGCGGCACACTCACCACAAAACGGCCGAATTGCAGGGAGCAAGCATGGCAACCGAAATGGGAATCTTCGAGACGATCTACAACTGCCGCGCGATGCGGAGGCTGAAGCCGGACCCGGTGCCGGAAAACGTGCTGCTCAAGCTGATCGACGCCGCCAACCAGGCACCGACGGGTTCCAACCAGCAGGGTGCCCGGTGGATCGTCGTGCGGGACGCGGAACAGAGATCGAGACTGGCCGCCCTGAACAAGGCGGCCGCGACGCGGTATATCGGCGTGCGCACGGAAGAAGAACCTCCCGACGAGAAGCGAGGGCGCCTGCTGGCAGCCGTGCGCTGGCAGGCCGAGCACATGCAGGAGATTCCGGCGCTCGTCATCGCCTGCTACCGATTTGGAGAGTCCGTGGTCGACAACCTCCAGGTCGGAGCCAGGGGCGCCGGCTCGATATGGCCGGCAGTACAGAACCTGCTGCTGGCTGCCCGGGCGCTGGGACTCGGCGCCACGCCTACGACCCTGGGTCTGTCTGACCGAGCAGCCGTGCGCGAAGTGCTGCACCTGCCGGACGACATGGCGCCTTTCTGCCTCATTCCCGTCGGCTATCCGCAAGGAAACTTCGGGCCGGTGACACGTCTGCCCGTGGAAGAAACCATGTGCTGGGACCGCTGGGAGGAATAGCCTCGGTGGCAGATCTTCTCGTTTCCGCGCTTCGTTGGCACCCTAGTTTGTGCGACCGTTTCCTTAGACAACCAACCTCGCCGATCACGTTGGCTGCGGCTCAGTACACTGAATTGATGTGGCACCACAACTGTTGTCCCCGAGACTTGGGGACGGATCTGCGGACCAAACTTGCACAGTGTATGGAGCAATGCCAAGAGGGCACAGCCAGCCACGAGCAATCCGTATGATCTCAACTCTTCGCATTAGCAATTTCCGGTGTTTTGTCAACCACGAGATCGATCTTCAACAAAGTCTATCCGTGATGGTCGGAACGAACAACGCTGGCAAAACGACTATTGCGGAGGCTCTACGTCTCATATCCATCATTACTTCACGATATAACACATTAAGTTACCATGCACCACCCAAATGGCTTGACGTGCCCAGGAGATTTGCTGGTTGCCGTCCTTCTATTGAAGGCCTACAAATCCAATCAGACACTCTTTTCCACCGCTACGGAGAGCCGCCTGCACGTATCACCGCAACGTTTGATACTGGTGCGAGCATTGACATTTATGTGGGCCCAAATGCCGAGTTACACGCCATCATTACCAGTACCTCCGGTCAACTAATCCGCAATAAGGGACAAGCGCTTCAGCTGAAACTGCCTTTGGTCAACATTCTGCCTCAGGTGACACCTCTACAACGCTCCGAACAGGTTCTGGATCGAGACTATGTTCGGAGGTCGCAGAGCTCACATCTTGCTCCGCTTCACTTCAGGAATCAGCTCTGGTGTTCAAAGAGACGACTGTTCCAAAATTTCAAGGAAGTTGTCGAGAGTACGTGGCCCGGCCTACAGGTTCGCGACCTCCGCCTCGATACAAACTCGCGCAACCTAGCTCTAGAGGTTCGTGACCGTGACTTTGTCGCAGAGGTGGGTGTGATGGGTCATGGTCTTCAAATGTGGATGCAAACCATGTGGTTTCTCGCTAGATCTGCTGGCGCGAACACAGTCATCCTTGACGAGCCCGATGTATACATGCATGCGGATCTCCAGAGACGTCTGGTTCGTTTTCTTAAGGGCCAGTTCCCCCAGACGATCATCACGACCCACTCGACCGAGATCATGTCGGAAGTGGATCACACGTCTATTGTGGTCGTTGATCGGAGAAGAACACGCTCCCAACGAGTCAGCAACCTACCAGGTTTGCAGGCGCTAATCGATCACATGGGTAGCGTCCAAAATATCCACTTGGCACGCTTATGGTCTGCGCGGCGATTTCTTGTAGTTGAAGGGAATGACCTCAAGCTACTGAGATTGATCCAAGACGTACTATTCCCCGACAGCCCGACTCCATTCGACACACTCCCGAATATGCAGTTGCCCGGCTGGGGTGCCTGGAACTGGGCCGTCGGATCGCAAATGTTGCTCAAGAATGCCGCCGACGAATCAATACAAGTAATGTGTATTTTGGATTCCGACTTCCATACTCCAAATCAGATTGCCCAACGTAGACGAGACGGGGCGAATCGGGGTATTTGGCTGCACATCTGGAGTAAGAAGGAACTTGAGAACTACTTGCTCGTACCCGAAGCGATCGCCCGTCTGATTGCGAGAACCTCGGGAAGACGAACTGCGCCTCCGTCAGTTTCGGAGGTCCAAAACAAACTTGAAGTCGAGGCAGAAGAACTAATGGAAAAAGTGCTCGATGCATACTCCCAAGAGTTTTTTTCCGAAGACCGAACCGGCGGCGTCCGACAGGCCAATACGAAGGCCCGAGAACTGATTCGTCTGAGACAGGCTGATGGTGCCAACCCAGTATGCTTAGTCTCTGGAAAGGAACTCTTTTCTCGTATGTCAAACTGGGCTCAGACGGAGTTTGGCGTCTCAATCAGTGTCACCCGTGTGGCGCGGAACATACGTGCGAACGAGTTACCAAGCGAACTGCTCGACGTCGTTCGGGAAATCGAGGAAGCCGGGTCGAGATAGCGTCTTGGGACCCACTCGCCAAATCCTCCGGATGGCGCTACTTCGCATTGGGAATACCGTATGCCCGCGATGGGCTAGCACTTTCGACCGATCCCGCCGCAGGAGCCCGGCCCGTGGCAGACGTTCAGTTGCAACACTCCGCACACCTCAACAAAAACTCACCGAATCCCTTCGTGCGCTTAGGGACCTTCCCCTACCGGGATTTCCCGCGTCGTTAATCGCGCGCTCTCAACGCCCGACCCTCACGGCAGGTCCCGCACCTGGACTGAGCCACCCGTCGTTCTGAGCGTCAGGCCGGGCCCGCCGCCGTTGACCGAGGCCGCAAGCTTGGACTTGCCTTCCATCTGCTGGTTCGTGACCGGTATGTCCACCGATACGCGACCTCCGATCGTCCGGGCATCGAGGTCGAGGGAAACGCCCTCCGCAATCGCCAGGTGAATGCTGCCGCCGGTTGTACGCAGGTCGGAATCGCCACCGGGTTGACCGGCGAGAGCGGCGCCGATCGAGCCGCCCGTGGTGCGAGCGTCGATGGACCCGTGAACACGCCCGAGTTCCATTGACCCACCCGTCGTGCGGGCAACCACTGGCCCTCCCGACTCCTCCACATGGATGGATCCACCAGTAGTCTTGGCTTCCACGCCGCCAGCCGCACTGCCGATCCGTATAGACCCGCCAGTCGTGTTGGCCTGCACGCTGCCCGAAGCCGATGCGACCTCGATCGAACCTCCAGCGGTGCGGCTCTCCACGTCGCCGACTATTTCGCCCAGGACAATCCTGCCGCCGATCGTACTGACCGCGACGCCGCCCTCCACGTCGGCAACCTCCACGTTGCCGCCAACCGTCGTCAGATCCAGGTCCGTACGGGTCGGCACTGTGATGCGGAACACCGGGGCCGGACCCCGGTTGTTCCTGAACCAGCCGAACACGCCCTTGTTCCGCGTTTCGGAGCGAACGGTAACCGTGTCGTCATCCTGGTCGAACTCCAGCAGCACCTTTTCGGCGCGTTCCACATCGACCTCGATGACGGCGCCTTGCCCGGCTCGAACCTCGACTTGACCCCAGTCCGCATCGAGCACGAAACGGCTGCCGGGCGACACGTCGAACGAACGATGTTCCGCCTGGGCACCGCATGCCAACACCGATGCAACCATAGCCATGACCCCGACCGGCAAAGCTCCCGCATTCAGCATCGTATCCTCGTTGTCCAACAGAACTGAGCCAATCAAATCAAGAGTCGTGCCATCACTGTTGAGGCACAAATCAATAACTTAGTGCACCGCGGGTCGGCGACGGATGGCGGATTTGGCCAGTGGCTGGCGGAATGCGCCACTTGCGACGGTAGTCAGCGCAGCCCGCCATGATGCTGCAGGGGCACGGTGCTCCGCCCATCACGCGGCCGGCAGGTGACTTCCTGCCCGAGCATGATGCCACCCGCATCGCGATCGCCGGAGGCAATGAGGGCTGACCGGAATGCGTGCTAGAGTTCGGGGAGCATACGGGATGGTCCAGGCAAGACCTGGCGAAATCCCGTTCGTGACGGCCCCCCGCAAGACCGGTAACCAACCATGTCCAACGTCATCGTCTTCATGTCCGACGAGCACAATCCGCGATACTCGTCGCCGTACGGTCACGAATTCGTCGACACCCCGAACATGCAGTGGCTCGCCGACAACGGCACGCTGTTCGAGCATGCGTATTGCCCGTCGCCACTCTGTGTACCGAGCCGCTCCGCCTTTCTGACGGGGAAGCGGGTCCACGCCGTCAGGGCTTACGGCAACAACCGCGGCAACATTCCGCCCGAAACCCATGGCCTCGGCGCCGTACTCGGCGACGAGGGCATCCATTCCGTATTCATCGGCAAGGTGCACGCGTACCGGCCGGTCGCCGAACTGGGATTCTCGGAGACCATCGAAACGCACGACCTTGCATGGGGCTTCGACGAGGCGACGCGCCGCCGCCCGCTGGCCGCCCGTCCCGGCGCAGCGAGGCGCCTCGACAACTACGGGATTCACGAACGGCCGTGGAAGAACGATGTCGTCTACATGGACGCGGCGGTCGACTGGCTGCAGACCCGGGCGACCGAAATGGACCGGCCCTGGGTCCTCTATGTCAACCTGGTGAAGCCGCACTTCCCCCATTTCTGCACCGACGAGCTCTGGGACAAGTACCGCGACCACGGCGACCTGCCGGCACACGGGGTCGAAGCCGCGACCGCGCAACACCCCTACGCGGCAGACCTGCGCAGGCATTTCGACCTGGAGCGCGTCGAGGAACGCCAGGTTCGCGGGCTACGCCGGGGCTACTACGCCTGCGTCAGCTTTATCGACGGGCAACTCGGGCGGCTGCGGTCCGCCGTCGTGGACGCGGGTCTCGCGAGCACGACGAACCTTGTCTACACCTCCGACCACGGCGAGATGCTCGGCAAGTTCGGGCTGTGGTGGAAATGCAACCTGCTCGACGACGCCGCCCGAATCCCGATGATCGCCGCAGGTCCGGACTTCGAGGCGGGGGTGGTTGTGGGGACACCCGTCGACCTGCACGATCTGCAGGCCAGCGTGTTCTCAATGACGGGCGCGCGAAAACCCGAGGGCTGGCTGGGCGCTTCCCTGGCGTCCTCGAACATCGGGAACGGAAACCGGTTCGTCTTCTCCGAATACCATGGCCATGGCGCTCGCGGCAGTTCGTTCATGGTGCGCCGGGGCGACTGGAAACTGATCCACAACGTCGCGGCGCCGCACCAGTTGTTCGATCTCGGCGACGACCCGGAGGAACTCGAGAACCAGTACGAGGCGCAGCCGGCGAAGGCAGGGGAACTCTCGGCTTGCCTAGCGGGAGTCTGCGAACCGGCAGCCGCGGATCGCGAAGCGGAAGCCTGCTGGGAGCGCCAGCAGCGCGCGCACGAGCAGGAGACGGGCGCCGACGCGCCCGATGGCTCCGTGCAAGCTCACGGTAGCGGCTGACGCTCTGGAATCCAGCGAAGACGAAGGCGCGCGCTGAGTTTCACCCCGCCGAGAGCCCAACAGGGAATCGGCCAACCCTTGTGGGGGTCGTATCTGACCCGCCCAAGCGACCTACGGAGCGGGACCGGGGAATCGTTCCCGGAGTATCCGCTTCAGGATCTTGCCGCTTGGATTCCGGGGCAGGTCGTCGACGAACTCGACCTCCTTCGGCTGCTTGAAGCGTGCCAGGCGCCCCTGGCAGAAGTCCATCACGTCCGCCTTCGTCAGCGCCGCGTCACGCTTGACGATCACGGCGCAGGGCGACTCGCCCCAGGTCTCGCTCGGCTGGCCGATGACGCCGGCCTCCAGAACGCCCGGATGCGCTTCCAGGACCTTTTCGATCTCGGCCGGGTACACGTTTTCCCCGCCCGAGATGATCATGTCCTTGATCCGGTCCTCTATGTACACGAAGCCTTCCGCGTCCATCCGCGCGATGTCGCCGGTGTGCAGCCAGCCGTTGACGATGGTCTCGACCGTCGCCGCCGGCTGGTTCCAGTACTCGCGCATGACATGCTCGCCTCGCACGAGAACCTCCCCGGGCATATCCGGCAGGCACTCGCCGCCCTCTTCGTTCACGATCTTCACGTCCGTGTGGAAGAACGCCTTGCCGGTGGATCCGATCTTCTTCAACGCGTTCCCGGCGTCGATCAGGCAGGCCGGACCGCAGGTCTCCGTCAGGCCATAGACCTGGTGGATCTCGATGCCGATGTCGGCGTACGCCTGGATCAGCGACTCGGGCACCGGCGCGGCGCCCGACATGCACCAGCGCAGCGCCGAGTGATCAAAGCGCTCACGATTGGGCACCTGGAGCATGAAATTCAGCATCGCCGGCACGGCGATACCGATCGACACGCGCTCGCTCTCGATCAGTTCCCATGCCCGGAGGGGATCGAAGCTCCGCATGACGACGCTGGTCACGCCGCGGTACACGCCCAACGAAAGCGGCGTCAGCGCCCCCACGTGGAACATTGGCAATGGCGACAGGAAGCGGTCGGCTTCCCGGTAATACGTGGTGGCCGCGATGGTCAGGCAACCCCAGATCGAGGTGTGGTGCGTGTGTACGACGCCCTTCGGCAGCCCCGTCGTGCCGGAGGTGTACATGATGTACAGCATGTCGTCCTCAGTGCCGCGGATGGCCGGCTCGTCATCGGGCGCGGCGTCCCTGAAGTCGCCGAAGTCCTCGGCGAAAGGCGCGACATCGCCGTCATCGCCCACTACCTGCAGCCAATGCGCGATGGCGGTCCTGTCCCCCCGGCCTTGCAGTTGGGCAACGCTGTCGAGGAACTCGGCGCTGAAGATCAACCGCGTGGAACCGCTGTCCGACAGGATGAACTCGAGCTCGTCCGGTACCAGGCGCCAGTTGAGGGGCACGGCGACCGCGCCGATCTTCGCCAGCGCGAAGAACGTCTCCAGGAACTCCGCGCAATTCATGAGCAGCAGGGCGACGCGCTCGCCCGGAGATACCCCGGCGGCGAGGAACGCGTTGGCCACGCGGTTGCAACGCGCATTCATCTCGGCGAAGGTCAACCTCAGACCGAGATCGCTGTCCACGTACCCTTCCCGACCTGGCGTGAGGAACGCGCGCCTGGTCATCCATTCACCGATGTTGTTCCGCATGGTCCGGTTTCCGGTAAGCCGAAATTCACGCGGATTGTCGCAAAAGCCCGCGCAGCCGACAGCTCTCCTGTACACGTGCCCTACTTGTCCATTCGTTGCACGTCTTCGTCCTGGACAAACATGGGACAGATCAACCGCAGCCTGTACATATATTTTTGATCTTGTACAATTCGCGTCCCAACGTGCACTGGACACGGCATGACATCAGACCTGTACAGGATTGGTGCGGTCTCGAAGCTCACGGAAATCAGCGCCGAGCGGCTGCGTGCATGGGAACGCCGTTACGACCTCCAGCCGGCCCACCGGAGTGGCAAGACGCGCTTTTACGACTCTGGTCAGATTGAGCACCTGAAGAAAATCAAGGTGCTCCTCGACCGGGGCCAGGCGATCAGCCAACTCATCCGGCTAACGAGCGAAGAGCTCGACGCACGGCTGGCCGTCCGGCCCGGGCGCGGCGGCGCGGCACGCGTAGGACTGGTCGGCGCGAGCCTGATACTGGCTGAACGTGATCAGGAGCAGAGCCGCCTGAACGTGCTCGGCCGGTGGGCAAGCCTCGATACCTTCGAGGCGCACACGGATCTTCTTCCCGCCCTCGATGTGCTCCTGGTGCAACTTCCAAGCCTGGATGCCAAGCAAATAGAACGACTTAGGAGCATCGTCCCCAGTACTCGACTGGTGTGCGCGTGCAGGTACGAACACGACCGGGACGCCGAGACCGCTGCCGGACTAGGGGTCTCCCTGCTCCGCTGGCCGGTGCCGTGGTCCGATGTCGAATACGCCTGCCTGTCCCAGTCCGTGGCGTTGGGTGGCGATGATCGAAGCGAACTTCGCCGCTTCACCGAGGATGAGTTGCTGCAGATCGCGATGTCGGAGTCGCAGGTGGGATGCAGTTGCGCCCGCGGACTCGTGGAACTCATCAACGAACTGGACGCGTTTTCGATCCATTCCGCGAGATGTGCGGACGGTGACTCCAAACATCCGGGAGCAAGTGCCGCCGAACATGCGCGCATCCGGCTCGAGGAGGCGCTGGAAGTATTTGTCGAGCAGCATCAAATCCTGCATCCTCGGCAATAAAAACTATACAAAAGTTGTACAAAAGATCTTGACAAGGCTTTTTGTACTGTACAAAATGCCGGACATCGTTAGTTTTTGGCGTGTGTAGCAAACCTCTCCATAGTCCTCCCCCAAGAGTGTCCTTCCCCAATTGAGGTTTGCTCTCGGCGGTTTCGAAATACAGGAATCGCCGACACGCCCTTTTTCTTCTACCCCTTCTGCCGCAGCCGCACGATTGTCAGCGTACGGCGCGTTAGGGACGGGTGTATCGCCTGATGAACCAGCATATCTCCTCTACGAGGCGCGTCGTTGCCGCCGACGCCTCGTAGGCGAAGCCGTGCCGCAATCCGGGATAGAAGAGATAGTGAACCGTTCCGCCGGCGTCCTGGTACGCCCGCACGAGGTCGAGCGTCATATCCCTCGGCACGTTGGCATCTTCACCCGGCTGGACGACGAGTAATGGCGGAGCGCATTGCGCTTCTCCCGCCCTGAGCCGCCGTTGCACGCTTGCGTCGCGCATGTGTGCCTTGTCCCGGTAGTAGCGATAGTGTGCCTCGACGAGTTCGTCGCGCCCGGTTTCAATGGCGTGACGGAGCCTCCTTTCCGGGTTGGAAACCGGCCACAGGGCGACGACGCAGCATACGGCAGCGGAAAGATCGTTCCCTCCCCCGACAGTTGTCGACGTGCCGCGATAGTCAGGCAGGTCCGGCTGAATCGCAGTCAGGAGCGCCAGGTGGCCGCCTGAAGAACTTCCGATCAATGCGATGCCGTCCGCATCGACGCCGAATTCTCCCGCGCGCGCCCGGACGTAGCGGATTCCGGCAGCGATGTCCTGCACCGCGCACGGGTGCTTGCCGTCCCGCCCATCCCGAAAGTCGAGGGAGAACACCGAGAAACCCGCTTCCGCAAGACTGCGGCAGACGACGTGCGGAGAGTGGCGGTCGTTGGAGGTCCAGGCGCCCCCATGCACCATGATTACGGCCTTGCCCAGTCGGGCAGTATCGTCGCTGGGTACATACCGCTCGAGACGGAGTTCCATCGGATGCGCGCCATCCGGCTCGCCCGCCCGCCCATAGATGAAGGTCTCGGACTTGACGCCCGCGACGCGAGCGGTTTCGTCAGGCGGCGACACTGGCCTCGGCTACCAGCGCAACCGTGTCGTCATCCTTCGCCAACCAGACGAACGCCCCGAGACGATCACCATCACCTTCGACATCACCGGTTGCGACGCCACGAACGGTAATCCTGTCGCCGGGCCACACGGGATTGGTGAACTTGAGATCGATTCGCCCGCTCTGCCACCAGGCGTCGCCGAAGTGATCTTCGAGAACGTTCGCGGCATAGGCCATGGTCATGCGCCCGCCAATGACAACGTCGCGGAATCCCAGCGATTTCGAAGCCTGCCTGTCAGTGTGATAGTTCGCATTGCCATGGAAAAACTCACCGCACATCTCGATCGTGATCGTTCGTGCGAGCCCACCGAATTGCTTGCCCTCAGGCACGGCAAACTTGCGGACACCGGGTTTCTTCGACGGGTCACGAAACGCGACCTCGCCACCAGCGGGCACTTCGCGCAGGAAGCTCTGGTGGTGGTGAGTACGGATGATCAGCTTGCCGGCGGCGTCCCGGGCTTCCACTTCGTAGTGCACCACCGAACGGTCCCGATGAGGATAGATGTCGCAAATGCGGCCACTCGTAATGTAGGTCCCTCCCGCAGTCATCTGCCCGAAGCACTCCCATCCCTGGCGCATCCATAGGTGACCGACATGATTGGCGAACGCGATCTCGTTGAAGTAGGCGCTCTCGGCATCGCTGGCAACCGAGGTGGGTACCCTGCCGTCCGCCCGCGGCTTAAGCGCGAGGCCGCCGTGATAGTCGGACAGCAACCGGTCCGTCACCGTGAACTCTCTCACCGTTAGTTGCTTGCCGACGAACGGTTCTGTCATTTCTCACGCACCTCTTCCACCACGCAAGTGTAGTCAACACGCCACGCATAAGCATCCGTAACCCCTCGACGGAAGACAGCGGGGACAACCACCCACACGGGGCGTCCGTTTTCGGTGGGTGTCCCCGATTCGATGTCCCCGATTCGATGCCTGTCCCTGATTCGATGGACGCTCATGCCTGTCCCTATTCGAGGACGCTCATGCCTGTCCCTATTTGATGCCTGTCCCTGTTCCATGCCTGTCCCTAATCTCCCGATTCGATGCCTGTCCCTATTGAACGCTCCATGCCGGTCCCTATCTCGACCCTCCTGTTCTATGCCTGTCCCTAGTCCCCTGTCGGACGCTCATGCCTGTCCCTCCCATGCCTGTCCCTGTTCGGTGGGCGTCCCTGTCTCATCCCTGTTTTATGCCTGTCCCTGTTCGGCGCTGGTGGTCGTCGTGGAATGCCGCGGCGGGCGGCACTATAGTGGCGGCCATGACCCGCGTGATCATCGACTGCGATCCGGGGCACGACGATGCCATCGCCCTGATGCTGGCCCACCGGCACGCCCGGGTGATTGGGATTTCCACGGTGTCCGGCAACGCGCCGCTGGCGGCAACAACGGCAAACGCGCTTATGGTGACGGCGCTTCTCGATGTCGAAACACCGGTTCATGCGGGTGCGGCACGTCCGCTGGAAGGCGAGCCCCATCATGCGCAGGTCGTTCATGGGGACTCCGGCCTCGATGGCGTCAGACGCATCGGACACAGGCGCACGGTGGCGGGCGACGACGCCGTCGAGTTCCTGCTCGACGCCCCGGACCGGGACGTCTGGATCATCGCGCTCGGACCGTTGACTAACCTCGCGCTCGCCATCGACCGCGACCCGTCGTGGGTGCAGCGCATTGCCGGGATTTCGATCATGGGCGGCAGCGCCACGGTCGGAAACACCACCCGGGTTGCCGAATTCAATGTATTCGCCGATCCGGAAGCGGCGGCGCGCGTCTTCCAGGCGGGCGCGGATCTCACCATGTGCGGGCTCAATCTGACACACCAGTTGCGCACGACAGACTCGATCGTTTCTCGCCTGCGCAAAGTCGCGAACCCGCGCGCGAAGTTCGCTGGCGAGCTATTCGACTATCTGCACACCCGAATGGCGGACCTGATCGGTGTCCGCGAAGCCGCCCTGCACGACCCGTGCGCGGTCCTTGCCGTGACGCATCCCGAACTGATCGAGACCGAATCGCGGGCAGTGGACATCGAACTCAAGGGGACGTTGACGCGGGGCATGACGGTGATCGATCAGCGGAGCACGCGCCGGCAGGACCCGGCCAACGCCAGGGTGGCGTACCGGATCGACGCGGGCCGGGCGATGGACCTGGTCCTCGCGTGCATGGACTGATGCAAGCTGTCTCGGAGTTGCGCGTAGTCGCCGATTACGAGCCGGCGGGGGATCAGCCCACCGCGATCTCTGAACTGATCGAAGGGCTCGAGGACGGCCTCGCGCACCAGACACTGCTGGGCGTCACCGGATCCGGCAAGACCTTCGCCATTGCCAAGGTCATCGAGGCGGTTCAGCGCCCGACGCTGGTCCTCGCGCCGAACAAGACACTGGCCGCCCAGCTCTATGGCGAGTTCCGGGAGTTCTTCCCGAACAACTCCGTGGAGTACTTCGTCTCCTACTACGACTACTACCAGCCCGAAGCCTACGTGCCGGCGTCCGACACCTACATCGAAAAGGACGCGTCCATCAACGCCCACATCGAACAGATGCGGCTGTCCGCCACCAAGGCGCTGATCGAGCGGTCCGACGCGATCATCGTCGCATCGGTCTCCGCCATCTATGGCCTCGGCGATCCGCAGTCCTACCTCCGCATGGTGCTCCACCTCGACCGCGGGGACCGGGTGGATCAGCGCCAGATCGTGCGGCGCCTCGCGGAGCTGCAATACACCCGCAACGACACCGCGTTCCAGCGCGGCGCCTACCGCGTCCGCGGCGACGTGATCGATGTCTTTCCCGCGGAGTCCGAGAAGCAGGCGGTGCGTATCGAGCTGTTCGACGACGAGATCGAGAACCTCTCGGTGTTCGACCCGCTGACCGGCGAAGTCGAAAGCCGCGTTCCCCGTTACACGGTGTTCCCCAAGACCCATTACGTCACGCCGAGGGAACGCATACTTGCGGTCATCGACGATATACGCGAAGAACTCCGGGACCGTGTCGAATACCTGCGGGTCAACGACAAGCTTGTGGAGGCGCAACGCCTGGAACAACGCACCCGTTTCGACCTCGAGATGATCAAGGAGGTCGGCTATTGCAGCGGCATCGAGAACTATTCGCGTTACCTGTCAGGCCGCGAGGCCGGAGAACCGCCCCCCACCCTGTTCGACTACCTGCCGAAGAACGCACTGCTGGTCATCGACGAGTCCCACGTCACCATCCCGCAGCTTGGCGGCATGTACAAGGGCGACCGGTCACGCAAGGAAACCCTGGTCGAGTACGGCTTTCGGCTTCCGTCCGCACTGGACAACCGGCCACTGCGATTCGATGAGTGGGAAACGCTGTCGCCGCAGATGATCTTTGTCTCCGCAACGCCGGGGGATTACGAAGCGGAAAACGCCGGACAGGTGGTGGAGCAGGTGGTCCGTCCGACGGGTCTCGTGGACCCCGAGGTGATCGTGCGTCCCGCCTCGACCCAGGTGGACGACCTGTTCGAGGAACTCCGGACGACTGTGGCAAAAGGCGATCGCGTCCTTGTCACCACCCTGACCAAGCGCATGGCCGAGGACCTCACCGAGTACCTCGACGAGCACGGCGTACGCGTGCGCTACCTGCATTCCGACATCGACACGGTGGAGCGCACCGAGATCATTCGGGATCTTCGGCTCGGCGTGTTCGATGTGCTCGTCGGCATCAACCTGTTGCGAGAGGGGCTGGACATGCCGGAGGTGTCCCTGGTCGCCGTCCTCGATGCGGACAAGGAGGGATTCCTGCGCGCGGAACGCTCACTGATTCAGACCATCGGACGAGCCGCGCGCCACCTGAACGGACGCGCCATTCTGTATGCGGACACGATCACGCGATCAATGCGGGCAGCCATCGGTGAGACCGAGCGGCGGCGCGCGAAGCAGGTACGGTTCAATGCCGAGCACGACATCACGCCGAAAGGTATCGTCAAGGACATTCCGGATATCATGGAAAGCGCCCGGGCGATTCCCGGCCGCGCGAAGACCGGCCGCCGGTCAGGCGACCGCCGCGCCGGTGGCGAGCGCCGCAGGACGACGCCCGAGGATCCCGCGGAACTCGGCAAGCTGCTGGCCAGGCTCGAACGCGAGATGCTCGAACGCGCGAAGAACCTGGAGTTCGAGGAAGCCGCGGCGCTGCGCGACGAGATCACCACGATCCGGGACGCGCAGTTGATGCGATAGCGACCCTGGCAGTCCAATGCCTACAGCGAACGCAAGGCGGCGTCGATGGGCGTGTCGCCATCGAGCAGGCCGAAGGACTTTCCGACGGTACTCGGGAAGTCAAGACACATCGCAAGCGCATCCGCCAGGTTTTCTCGCGAAGTCAGGCCGCGACCGTTGAGATCGGTACTCGCAATAACCCTTCCGGTAGGCGGCTCGTCCGTCAATCCACCGGGACAGACGATGGTGTAGTCTAGGCCGGTCTCGCGCAAATGGTTGTCTGCATGGGCCTTGGCCTTGTGGTAGTGCGCGATTCGCGAAGTGCTGTGAGCATCCGCGTTAAGCGAACTCAGCATGATGTAACGGCGCACGTCGTGGACCTGCGCGGCGACCATGGATCGAATCGCCCCGAGGTAATCCACCAGGACCGTCTTGTCCTTGCCAGTGCTACTACCCGACCCCGCCGCGAAAACGATGGCATCCGTCCCGGAAACCGCATGATCGATCGGGTACTCCAGGTCGCCGAGCACCGTTTGCACCCCAAGCGCGTCGAACTTCGCGCGTTGCGCCGGATCCCGGATCATCGCCACCGGATCGTGGGGGCCCTCGGCAAGGCGTCGCACCAGGCGCGTTGCCGTGTTGCCGTTTGCACCGATGACCAGAACCTTCATTGCCTTTCTCCTTGCGCCGCCCGCGCGCGAAGGTGCGCCCGGTCTCGTCGAGGCCTGTCGACCCGCATAGTGTAACGGCCCCTCGATCATGCAACCGTCTGCGCCCGCCGGGCGACCGCGCGGCAGCTTCACCGGTGGCGACCTGCCGGGCCACGTCATGCGCCTGTCGGGCTTCATGATCATGGGTTTCCTGGCCATGACCCTGGCGCAATTCGTGGAGGCCGTTTATCTCGGCATTCTCGGCACCAGTGCGATCGCTGCCGTCACCTTTACCTTCCCGGTCGTCATGGCACTCAGCGCCGCGACCCGAGGCATCGGCATCGGCACCAGCGCGGTGCTCGCACGCGCTGTCGGCGGCGGAGAAAACGAACGGGCAGCGGTACTCGCCAGCCACGGCCTCCTGCTCGACCTGGTATTCAATGTCGTCTGTGCCGTGCTGCTCGTGTCGTTCGCCGAGCCGCTGTTTCACCTGCTCGGCGCGCGAGGCGACATCCTCGATCTCGTCGTTTCCTATGTCTGTATCTGGGCGATCGGATTTCCGCTCTTCGGTCTTGCGATGGTGGGCTCCGGCCTCATGCGCTCCATCGGCGATCCCGCTTTTCCGGGGCTGGTCATGGCGGCCGGATCAGGCGTGCAGGTGTTGATCGGTCCGTTCCTCATTTTCGGCTGGTTGGGGTTTCCCGCGATGGGCGTCGACGGCGCGGCCTGGGCGTTCGTCGTGGCGCGTTCCCTGTCGTTCCTCATGACCGCCTACTGGTTCCTCCTGAAGCGCCGGATGATCCGTGCTTCCCTGCGCCAGTTCTTCGCTTCCGCCCGAACCATTCTCCACGTCGGCATCCCCGCCATGGCGACGAATCTCATGGAGCCGTTGTCGTCCGGCATCATCACGCGCCTGCTCGCATCTTTCGGAACCGCCGTTGTCGCCGGCTTCGGCGTTGCCGCCCGTATCGATGCAGTGGTCTTCATGGTCGTTATCGGCATTTCGTCAAGCACGACACCCCTCGTCGGCCAGAACTGGGGCGCCCGCCTGTTCGACCGCGTCGACCGGGCGCTCGCCCTCTGCTATCGCTATTGCCTGCTATGGGGCGTGATCGCTGCCACGATCATGTGGATCGGCGGACGTACCTTCGTGTCGCTGATCAATGACGAACCGCAGGTGGTTGCCACCGCCACCACCTTTCTTTACATCCTCCCGATCACCCTCGGGTTCGCGGGCATGCTGAACGTTGCCAACGGCGCATTCCAGGCGTTGTCGAGACCCACGCCCCCATTGCTCCTCTCCCTGATGCGGCTGTTCGTCTTCTACGTCCCCCTCGCGCTGGCCGCGAGCCGCCACTGGGGTTACACGGGTGTGTTCGCCGCCGCCGCGCTGACGAACGTGGTTCTCGGGCTGTGGGGACGCGCGTGGAACCGCAGGGTGATCGCCAGGGAACGTGAGAGGCTGGAAGCTCGAACACGCGACGCAAGCGCTGATCAGGCAGGATAACAGGCAGACCTGGGCGGACATCGAACGCAGCGCACCGGAGGGAGCGGCGGATTTCAGACCGGTCGCCGCTCCGCCTGATCGACCCAAGAACCGATCTCCAATCGATAAGGCGGGAGGGACTCGAGGATCGACTTGCCATAGCGCAAAGTGACGATGCGGCGGTCAAGCAGCGTGATCCTCCCGTGGTCTTCCTCGTGGCGGATCAACCGGCCACAGGCCTGCACGAGGCGAAGCGCCGCCTCCGGCAAGGCGACCTCAAAGAACGGCGCGCGCCCCTGGCTCTCCAGCCACTCGGCAAACGCCTGTTCCACCGGGTTGTCGGGTGCCGCGAAAGGCAACTTGGCGATGATGACGTGTCGGCAGTATTCGTGCGGCAGGTCAACGCCTTCGGCGAAGCTCGCGAGCCCCAGGATATAGCTCGGTTCGCCTGCGTCCACGGCGGATCGATGCGTCTTGAGGAGCGCCTGTTTCGATCCTTCGTCCTGCAGGCGGCACCGGTCCCGAATCCGGGCCGGCAAGGCGGCCACCACGTCTCGAAACTGTCGCCAGGACGAAAACAGCGCAAGGGCGCTCGGTTCGAGCTCCAGCAGTTCGGGAATCAGTTGCGCTATCTCCTCCGTATGCGCCTGCGCGTTGCGCGGGTCCGAGCGCATTGCCGGCACGTTGAAACTGGCGAGGCGCGGGTAGTCGAAGGGACTGGGAATGAAATGCTGGCTGGACGCCTCGGGGAGTCCGGATTTCTCGAGGAAACGGTCGAAACTCCCAAGCGCCCGTATCGTTCCGGACGTGCAGAGCGCCCCAAAGCAACGTTCCCACAGTTGTCCCCGAAGCGTCTCGCCCGGTTGCAGGGGAGCGGACACGAACTCGAGGTCCGCATCCTTCTCGAACCTGAGGCGCGTCACCCAGCGCGCCATGAGCCGTCCGTCAACCCCGCCGTCAGTCCCTGATGCATAGTCCCGAAACAGCGATGCGGCCTCCTCCGCACGCCCGACCATCTGTCCTGCGGGACCGAGCCAGTCTTCAGCGAGATAGCCATTGGGCCAGTTGCGTTCACCCTTCGACACTTCCTCGAGGTAGCCCTGGAAGGTCGCCAGACGTTCAGACAGAGTGGCGAGGCTACCGCTGAGGGGGGCGCAGATATCGGCGATTTCCCCAGGTACCCGACCCAGGGCGAACCGACAGTTCGCGCGCTCCTCCCACGCCCGGTCAAAGTCGAGCTGGCCTGCCAGGTCTTCGAGTTCACGGATCAAACCCGTCGCGACAGCGGTGTCCTCCGCCAGGGATGACGCCAACCCGACAAGTTCCCGGGGCCGGGAGAAGTGCTGGGCGCAAGTGCCCACGGTCGTCTCCACCTGTTCAAGCCACTCCCGCGTCCCTCGCAGCCGCGCGCGCGCCGTCAGGTGTTCGCGCGCCTTGTCCGCAATGTGGTGCGCCTCGTCCACGACAAGGATGGTCTCCTCCGGTGGCGGCAGGATGACACCTCCACCCAGGCTAAGGTCCGCAAGAACGAGATCGTGGTTCGCCACGACGACGCGCGCTTCCTCTGCCTCACGACGGGCCTGGTAGAACGGACAAACGGCAAAAAAGCCACATCGACTGTGCGTGCAGCCGCGATGGTCCGTCGTCACGGCGGACCATGCCTGGTGCCTCACACCCTCGTCCCAGGTGTCGAGTTCGCCGTTCCAGTCGCCCTCGTCGAAGGCTGAATACATCCGTTGGTAGGTGGGAACGTCCTGCGGTTCCGGCACCTCAAGCAGCGACTCCTGCGCACCATCGCCGTAGCGTCGCTCATCGAGCCGCTTGAGACAGACGTAGCGCCTTCGACCCTTGGCAAGCGCAAAGTCGAAGTCGAGGTCGGTGTGCGCCTGCAGGTCCGGCAAGTCTCCGAAGACGACCTGCTCCTGCAGCGCGACGGTCGCGGTGCTGATTAGCACCCGCATGCCCAGCGCCTGTGCCAGGGGGATGACCGCCAGGCAGTATGCGGCAGTCTTGCCGGTCCCTGTCCCCGCTTCGATGACGCACAGGCGCGGTCGCTCGCCACCCAGGGCGCGTGTGACGTACGCGATCATCTCCCGCTGGCCCCTGCGCGGCCTGAATCCGCGCCCTTCCAGCCATGATCTGTACGCGCCCTGGATCAGGGCCTTGTAGTCATCCTCCACCGCGCGAAATCCGTCGTGTATCCCCGGCCAGAATCTTCGCAGCCGCAATCCGCGGCGGCGGGCGCATCGCAATTGTCGGAGAAGCGCGCGGCAGCCGATGCCTTCGGCTCTCGGGCTCTCTTCTGCGAGTGCCCCTCAACTGGCGCCTTCGGGTGCTCTTCCAGCGAGGGGTTTTCCCCTCGCGCTTGCCATACTTCGTGGCGCATGCCGCTATGCTACGCCAAGCAGGCAGCCGACTGGCAACCTGGTCTCGTCAGTTCGCCTGGAATAGGTCCCGCCGCGTCAGCCCAGCACTGGCGGGGGCCTGTCCGTCAGCCGAAAATGCCCAACCATCCCCTGTCGAGGAAACGGCGGCAGGTTCCCAGTTGTCTCGCGTAACGCTGCGAGTTGGCGGCCACCCTGTCTGCCGCGCCCCGCAACCACGTGTTGCGCTTCCAGGCGCCGCTGCGATATCCGGTCAACCCCTCGTGGTAGGCAAGATAGAGGGACCGCGCATCGTTCCGCGGGATCCCCAGCACGCGGTGCGCGCGGTTGTAGTACCAGCCGACGAAGTCTATCGCGTCAGCGAACCTCTTCCGGCTCGCGCGCTTGCGCCCGGTATCGCGCATGTAGTCCTCCCAGGTTTCATCGGTTGCCTGTGCGAAACCCAACGCGCTCGACGGCCGACGCCAGGGGATTACACCCAGGATCTTCGTCCTCGGCGGCCTTGCATCATGATCGAAGCTCGATTCCTTGTAGGCGGTTGCCATCATGATCGGAATCGGTATGTTCCAGGTCTTCTCTGCCTTCTTCGCATGCCGGTACCAACCCGGCTTCTCATCGAACACATCGCAAATGTCCGCCACGTTCGACGGCGTCGACGCGCAACCATGCGAAACCAGGACCACACCGGCCACGCAAGCCGCAAGGCTAGCCGCTATCTTTCGTTTCATGCCTGTCCAGTATCGCGACAAAGTCGGTTTCGTCCATCACGGGAATCTCAAGCTCCTTCGCCCTCTGGGCCTTGCTGCCCGCACCCGGCCCCGCCACCACCCGCGTGGTCGCACCGGATACCGAACCGGCAACCTTCGCCCCCAGTTTCACCAGGCGCGCCTTGGCTTCATTCCGGGTCATGGCCGCCAGCGTTCCCGTCAGCACCCACGTCTCGCCAGCCAGCGGTGACCTGACCGGCTTGGCCGGTGTGGGCCACTCGATGCCCTGTGCAACCAGTCGTCGGACGACCTGCTGATTGTGTTCATCGTCGAAGAAGTTCCGTATCCGGGAAGCGACGATCGGTCCCACGTCCGGGATTTCGTTCAACGCCTCTTCCGAAGCGCCGCTCAGGGCGTCGAGATTGCGGAAATGATTCGCAAGACCCGTGGCGGTCGTCTCTCCGACTTCGCGAATGCCAAGCGCGTAGATGAATCGTGCGAACGTCGTGCGCCTGCTTGCGCCCAGCGCATCGATGAGATTCCCCGCAGACTTCGGTCCCATGCGGTCAAGCGATTCAAGTGCATCGGCATCGAGCCCATAGAGATCCGCGGGGTCCTTTACCATTCCCCGCTCGACAAGCTGGTCGACCAGCTTGTCGCCCAGTCCTTCGATGTCCATCGCAAGGCGCGACGCGAAGTGCTTGAGGCTTTCCTTGCGCTGGGCCGGGCACGTGAGTCCCGCTGGACAGCGTGCAACCGCCTCGCCCTCGGGCCGCTCAATCGGCGTTTCGCAGGCAGGGCACCGCGCCGGCATCACGACTCTCTGCGCATCCACTGGCCGTTTCGACTCGATCACTTTGGTCACCTGGGGGATCACGTCGCCGGCACGATGCACCATGACCGTATCGCCCAGGCACAGGTCGAGGCGTTCGACCTCGTCCATGTTGTGCAGGGTGGCGTTCGATACCGTGGCACCTCCAACGAAGACCGGCTCGAGCTTGGCCACCGGGGTGATGGCGCCAGTGCGCCCTACCTGGAATTCGACGCCCTTGAGTAGCGTGGTGGCTTCTTCCGCAGGGTACTTGTAGGCAACGGCCCACCTCGGCCGCCGCGTCACGGTCCCGAGGGCGCTTTGCATGGCGAAGTCGTTCACCTTGACGACTACGCCATCCACGTCGTAGCCAAGGGTGTCCCTTTCTTCAAGCAGTCGGCGCACGTAGTCGAGGCATGCCCTCACACCGAGGACCCGGACAACGCTCTCGTTCACGCGAAGTCCCCAACCCCTGAAGGCATCGAGAACCTGCCACTGCGTATCCGGTTCCCAGTCGCCGCGCAGACCCGCACTGTAGCAGTACATGGACAGCGGACGGGACGCCGTCAGCCGCGGGTCGAGTTGCCGCAGACTGCCCGCAGCGGCATTGCGAGGATTGACCAGCAGACGCTCGCCGGTCTTCGCCGCCGCCTCGTTGAAGGCACGGAAACCGGCCAATGGCATGTAGACTTCGCCGCGCACTTCGAGCGTGGCCGGCCAGGTGTCGCCCAGCAATCGCAGCGGGACCGCTGGCACGGTCCTGACGTTGGCGGTGATGTCCTCGCCGTTCGTCCCGTCGCCCCGGGTTGCGCCTCGAATCAGCACGCCGTCCTGGTAGATCAGACTGACCGCCACCCCGTCGATTTTCGGTTCGCACGTGAATTCCAGGTCACCCTCGTAGCCCACTCGGTTCCTGCAACGGGCCTCCCACTCAATGAACTCCTCATGGGAATCGCATTTGTCCAGGGACAGCATCGGCAGTTCGTGAACCACGGCGGCAAACCGGGCCGATGGCTCCGCCCCCACGCGTTGCGTGGGAGAGTCCGAAGTCACCAGGTCAGGATGCTTGCGCTCCAGTCTGTCGAGGCGGCTGAACAGCGCATCGAACTCGGAATCCGCTATCTCCGGGTCGTCGAGCACGTGATAGCGATGCAGGTGGTGCCGGACGAGTTGGCGCAGTTGCTCGATTTCCCGGGCCACATCTGCCGCGCCGGAATCCGCAGCTGAGGGGTCGCTGTCTGTATCCGTCATTTCAGACTCGGCGGCGCGTTCCGGCGAAGGAACGTTGACCGTTGCGATCATAGCCGGGCTTCGTCGCCCCAAGTAGTCAATATCGCCTGGACATGCGCTTGCGGGAGAATTCGGCGATGCGTTGGCGGTAGTGTTCCTCGGTCTGCCCGGTCAGGACCGAGAAGTTCTCGTCCTTGAGTTCACCGCCCAGGCTCTGGCCGATGTCCCGGGCCACGCGCAGCATGTCATCGAACACGGCGGCAGGCTCCGAAGGACCCGGCAGGCGCAGGAACAGGCAGGCCCCCGGGGTCTTCATCGAATCCATGCCGGAAAGATCGAATGTTCCCGGCTCGACAGCGTTCGCGACGGAGAATTGCGGTGTCCTCGTAACCGGATTGAGCCGGTGAAAAATGTTCATGTCACCGAATGTCAGTCCATTGCGCTGGAATGCAGCCCAGAGCTCGGAACCGCTGAATCTGCTGTTGCCCCGGGCAAGCACGTTGATTGCGAGGATTTCGTGCTCGTCCCGATCCGTCCCGGCATCCGGGCGTGCCGTTTCACGCTCCCGACGCGCGGGGCGCTCTTCGTGACGGGACCCGTGCGAAGTGCGAGCCGCCACAACGGAGTCACCCGCCCGGGGAACAATCGGCTCCTTGCGCGACCCCTGCCAGTCGCCATCGAAGTCCGTCGACCCGTTGTTGGCGTGGGACGGCCCGCCGGCCGGTGTGTTCCGCTCCGATCGTTCTGTGGGCGGTATCCGCTCGTCCTCCCCGGCCCCTTCAGCCGGAGGAGCTTCTCCGGCCGATGACGCGTAAGACAGATCCGGCATTTCACCCGTCGGCGGATGCGTGCTTCGATCAAAGTTGGTACTTGCATCCGCGTCGTCAGCAGAGATCGCGGCTTCCTCCGGAACGATGTCCATCAGTACCGGTGCCGCTCCTTCGAGGGCCAGGTTGCGTTGCGTCGGCAGCGCGAGTTCCCCGCTCCCTGCCACACGGGCACCGCCGTTCGGAAAATCGGGACCCAGTTCGTCCGCATCGAAGCCGTCATCCGGAATCTCCGAAGAAATGTCTAGCGGCAGGGGATCCTGGCGTGCGCGCCAGGCCAGCCAAAGGCCATGCATGATCACGAGGGCAATCAAAAGACCGCCGCCAATTAGGATGTAGTCTTCGGACACCGAATCAACCCCACTTTCCGCAAGTCTTCAACAACGGGCGCTCAGACGGCAGCCATCGCCGCCGCCTCATCCAGATCCACCGAGACCAGTCGCGACACGCCAGGCTCGTTCATCGTCACACCGAGAAGCTGGTCCGCCATTTCCATGGTCAGCTTGTTGTGCGTGACCACCACGAATTGCACTTCGCTCGACATTTCCTCCAGCAGCTCCGCAAAGCGAACCACGTTCGTGTCGTCAAGCGGCGCATCCACCTCGTCCAGCAGGCAGACCGGGCTCGGGTTGAGCTGGAAGATGGAGAAGACCAGTGCAATCGCCGTCATGGCCTTCTCGCCGCCCGACAGCATCTGAATGCCCGAGTTCCGTTTTCCGGGAGGGCGGGCCATCAGGCTCACCCCCGCGTCCAGCAGATTGTCCCCGGTCAGCTCAAGGTAGGCATGCCCCCCACCGAACAGCTTGGGGAACAGGTTCTTCAGGTGTTCGTTTACGGCGTCGAAAGTCGACTTGAATCGCGTCCTCGTTTCCCGGTCGATTCGTTCTATCGCCGCCCGCAAGGTATTGAGGGCCCGCTCGAGGTCTTCGTTCTGCGCGTCGAGATAGCGCTTGCGTTCCGACTGTGTCTCCAGTTCTTCCAGCGCTGCAAGATTGACCGCACCGAGCCGCTTGATCTGGCGTTCGATTCTCTCCAGCCGCTCTCGCCAAGCGGGTTCATCGGCGTCCTCCGGCAATGTCGCAGAAACCTCATCGGCGTTCACGCCGGTACTCCCGAGCTGCCCGGTCAAGTCGGCATGCCTCGCCGAGACTCCCTCGCGCTCCACCTGGGCGGCATGCAGGCGACTCCTGGCCTCCTCTACCGCCATATCGCTTCGCTGACGCTGTTCTTCGTGGGCGCGTATTGCGGCCTCCGCCTCCTCCACGCGAAGGCGAATGCCCGCCAGTTGCCTGTCGACACCAACCTTTTCGCGGAGCTTCTCCTGCAGGGATGCTTCGAGTGCTGGAAGCGGTTCCAGGTTTGCTGCGATGTCGTCCCTGCATTCACGCACAAGCGTTTCGAATTCCGACCGCTGATCGTGCAATCGTGCGCGAACCGTTCCGGCGGCAGACAGCTTTGTGGTCAGGTGCTCATGTTCCACCTGCAGCGCATGCAAACGTGTTCGGCACCCTGCCGCGTCCTGCCGTGCCGTTTCCAGGCGTTGCACCTGGAGGGCACGCGCGCTATCCAGTTCGGCACGTTCCGCTTCCAGCGTTCGCGCTTCCTGCTTCAGTGATGCGAGGCGTGTCAGAGCGCTCTCCATGCGATCCGTCTCCGATGCGACCTGCGCCTCGATCTCGTCGCGCTCGGACTCCGCGCGATGCTGGCGCGCCGCCGCTTCCTCCATGCGCACCCGGCGCACTCCCTGCTCCGTTCGAAGACGGGACAGCAGGTCGCCGCATTCGCGGTAACGGTGCTGCAACCGGTCACGACGGCCATCGAGCTCGACAATCTGCTGTCTGCCCCTCGTCACCAGCCCATCCAGTTCCGCAACCCTGCTGTCCGCCCGGACCAGGCGAGCGCGGAGGTCTTCCAGGTCCTGCGCGCGCTCGACGACACCCAGCGCGGCGTCCTCTGTCCGGTCTACGCGGACCCAATCGACGCCAAGCCAGATGCCATCCCGCGTGACGATGCTCTCGCCGCACTTCAGGTCGCCCCTGTGGGCCAACGCGACATCCAGTGTCTCCGCCGCGAACACACCTGCGAGCATGGCGCCAATCGGGCCCCTGTCGGTGCCCGCGAGCGCTGCCAAAGGGGAAAGTTGCATGCCATTCGGGCTCGCATCGACGTCTCGACCTTCGTACAGGACGACACGACCCGCTTCGAGAGCACACAAATCGTCCGCAAACTGTCCGATATCATCGACCCTGATCGCGCGCAGATCGGCTCCGAGAACGGTTTCCACCGCGCGTTCCCACCCCGGTTCGACAATCAGTTCCGCGCCCAGGCGCGGTGCCTGGTCGAGCGCCAGCGAGTCGACCCATCCCTGCGCCTCGTGATTCTCCTGACCCAACGCGGCTTGCTGCAACGCATCCAAAGCCGCGGTTTCGTCACGCAGACCCTGTGTTTCGGCGCGCGCTGCCTGCAGAGCGTTCTCCTGGGAAACGACGGTCTCGCGCGCCGACGCCAGTTCGGCAGCACAGGTTTCGAGCTCCGCCCCCGTCACGTCATGGCGACGTTCGGCCTCGTCCAGTTCCCCCGCCAGGTCATCGGTGGGGGAGGCGTACTCGCCGTTTTGCTCTTCGAGGTGCTCGAGGCGCTGGCGCAGACGATCCAGGTTCTGCTGAATGTGCTCGACGCGGTTTTCTTCCACCCGCAATTCGCGGTCGTTGGCCGACGCGCGCGAGACGAACTCCGACCACTTCGCCTCGCTCGCACGCATGTCGTCTTCGGCGGCAGCCAGGGCTTCGGATACTCGACAATCTTCCTTGCGGGCCTCGTCCAGCTCCGGCAACTTGGTGCCGATGGCCGCCTCCAGCAGGGCCGCTTCCCGCTTGTCATTCTCGAGCTGGCCAACGGTTTCGTCCAATCGGCGTTGCGCGCCCCGGAGATCATCCTCGAGCTGCTCCTGGCGCTGACGATTGAACCTGATGGCCGACTCGGTCTCTCCGATCTTCGAACCGATTTCGTAGACCAATCCCTGGACCCGGTTGAACGCATCGGTGTGTTCCTGCTGCTCGGCCCGTGCCCGTTCGATATTCGCGTCGTCACGCCGCAAGCCGCTCAATGCCTGATCGTGTTCGACTTCCAGGCGCTTCAAGGTCCGGTCGCGCTCCTCCAGGTCTGCGTTCATGGTCCTGATTCGCAGCACCAGCAGCTCCGCAGTACGGAGCCGTTCCTCTCGCTTCAGCTCCCGGTAGCGCGCCGCGGCCCGGGCCTGCCGCTGCAGGTGGCGCAAACGGTCTTCCAGTTCCTGGCGGATGTCGCGCAGGCGATCGAGGTTCTCCGTCGCACGCCGCATCCGGTTCTCCGTCTCCCGGCGCCGCTCCCTGTACTTCGAAATACCGGCGGATTCCTCGAGGTAGGCTCGCAAGTCCTCGGGCCTGGCCTCGACCAGTTCGCCGATCATGCCCTGCTCGATGATGGAATAGCCGCGCGGCCCGAAGCCGGTGCCGAGGAACACGTCCACGATGTCGCGTCGGCGACACCGGTTTCCGTTCAGGTAGTAGGTGGAGTGGGCATCCCGCGTGAGTTCCCGGCGCACTGCGATGCGGCCGAAGCTCGCGTACTCGCCCCCGAGGCGACCGTCGGTGTTGTCGAAGGAGAGCTCGATAGACGCCATTGCCGTAGCATTGCGGGAATTCGAGCCCTTGAAGATGACGTCTGCGATGGACTCTCCCCGCAACTTGAGCGCGGAGCTTTCACCCATCACCCAGCGGACGGCATCGATGATGTTCGACTTTCCGCAACCGTTGGGGCCAACCACCGCACACCGATTCCCGGGGAAGGTTATTGACGTCGGGTCGACGAATGACTTGAACCCCGAGAGCTTGATTCCGTCAAGACGCATTCAGCGATTGGTCGTATTCGCTAAGCCAGCGGTAGTTTAACGAAATCAGCCGTCGATAGCACCTTTAGAAAATCGTTAGCACACCGGTCTTCGCGGTTCCGGGCTGACGCGCGTTTCGCCCGCAACCGTCCCCAGCCAGATTCGGTGGCTCTCTCGTGGGTGTCCCTAACGGCTCGCTCCATGGGATGTCCCAACCCGGCAGTGGGGTGTCCCCAGATTGATGTGGGTGTCCCTAACGACTCCAGCAGTGGGGTGTCCCCAGGTTCATGTGGGTGTCCCTAACGGCTCTCGAACGGCTCTGACGGCTCCATTGTGGGTGACGGTTCCATTGTGGGTGTCCCTAAATCATGGGTGTCCCATCCGGCCAACCCGGTCATGTGGGTGTCCCTAAGTCATGAGTGTCCCAATCCGGCCAACCCGGTCAGGTTGTCGGTGGCATGAAATGCGTCGCGCCCGATTCCTGGGCTTAGGGAAGGCGGCGGTCGATGTGCAGGTGAACCGGTTCGGCGCTCGGGCTGCCGACCCAGATCGGGCTTTCCAGGTCTCCGGGCACGGCGTTGGCTGAGCCGCCGAGGGCCACGCGGGCCACCAGTTCCAGGGTCTCGACTCCGTGCAATCCGCGACCGGCCAGCATGGCGTCGGCGTCCGTCAATGCGATCCGGGCAGGCAGATCACCTGCGGTAATCCGTTTCACCGCCAAGGGTGGTCCCGATTGTTCAGCGTCCCGCGCTATCACGAACACGGTCGCAGCGGGGGCGACATCGAAGGCCGCGTCCAGGGAAACGTCCACGGTCGCCGTGGCAGACCCCGGAATGGCATCCGGGACCAAGGTCAGTTCGACGCGCGGCTGGGTGCCGGGATACACGGGCTGCGCGGACACCTCGAGATCGTCCGCCGCAGCCGCGGCATTGTCGGTGTTGGACAGCCGCGCCACAACTTCGACCGGCCCCGCGCCCGACAACCGCGTAGCTCCGCCCATTCCCACGGTATCGTCGAGCAGCACAGTCTGGGACGCCTTGGCCCGTACGCGCACGGCGGCCAGGGGCATGCCGCCTCCCACCGGACGAGCGAACACGAATAGCCAGGGTCGGCGCGACTCACCTTCCACGTTCACGGAAACCTCGATCAAGGGCCGCGCGGGGTCGAGTTGCGAGCGGGCAACCGTCATCAGGTCCTCGAGCAGCGTGCGGCGCGATTCCGGCAACGGTTGTCCGGTGGCCCGCGCCAGGTAACCCGAAGCCTCGGCGAAGGCACCGCGCCGCATGGCGTCCATCGCGAGCATTTCCAGCATCGCCGGATGGTCTGGACGGGCGGCCAGCACGCGTTCCACGACCTGTCGCGTCGTGTCCGTCAGGCCGCGCTCCGCCAGGTAACTCGCCTGCACCCACGCCGCATCCGCCTCCTGGTTCGGGCCCGCCAGCTCGCGGAGCTTCGCAAAGGCGACTTCGGCACCCCGGTAGTCCGAGAGGCGCATCCGGGCATGTCCCAGGAAGAACCAGGTGTCCACGTCTTCCGGATTGCGCGCAGCCCGGGCCGACAGCGCCTTCTCCGCGCTCGCCAGGACAGCGGGGTCGACTTCATCACTGACCAGCACGTCGCCGGCACGCACCAGGGCGGGCGCATCCGGTTCGCCCCAGATTGCGTACAGGCCCAGCGCAACGACGGCGAGCCCCGCCCCGATCAACGCGACGATGCGTACGGGCGCGTCCCGCGGACTGGCGTCCCGTGGCCCACCCTGCAACGTAGCCTCACTCTTTGATTGCGGGTCCGACTCAATCAGGTCGAGCGCGAGTTCCTCTTCCAGTTCGGCCAGGGTCGACGCGTCCAACGCCTGCACCCGGCCCTCCGCAATCAACTCCTGGCGCCGGTCGGCGAACAGGGCCGCGCTGGCGGATGTCCGATCCATCGCCCGCGCACGGTTCCGCCTTGCACCGAAGACGACGTAGAGCACCACAACCGAGGCGAACAGGGCCGCAAGGACAAAGGCCCCGGTCATGGATCGTCTTCAAGCAGACGCGCAATTCGCGCGCGCTCCCGATCGTCAAGCGGAGCGCGCCGTCGAAACAGGCCCACGCGACCCACCACCACGACGGCAACCAGCAGCAGTAACGGCGGAATTGCCCAAAGCGGCCAGTTCGTCATCCGGAACTCCGGATCGTAGAGCACGAAGTCACCGTAACGCTCCTGCAGGTGCGCGCGCACGTCGTCATCGGTCGCGCCGTCTTCCAGCAGGCGGCGAACCGTCCGGCGCAAATCCCGGGCGATCGGCGCCCCCGAACTGGCAAGCGACTCGTTCAGGCACTTGGGGCACCGCAGCTCCGCCAGCAACTCCCGGTAGCGGTCCGCCAGGACCGGATCCGAGAAGTCGAATCCATCGATGGCCGAAGCGCCGAGCAGGCCAGACGCGGCGATCAGCAGCGCGCAGATTCGCAGCATCATCGCGGGGGTCCCAGCGCCGCCATGGCGGGTTGCAGTTCTTCTCGCCAGATGTCTTCGTTGACGTCGCCCACGCGCTTGTAGCGAATGATGCCGCCGGCATCCAGGAGAAACGTCTCCGGCGCTCCGTAGACGCCCAGTTCGACGCCGAAATCGCCGGTGACGTCCACGATGTTGAAGTCGTACGGATCTCCATGTCGCGCCAGCCATCGGCTCGCCGCATGGGGATCGTCCTTGTAGTTGATGCCGACAAGGGAAATCCCGGTCTGCTCGGCGATGCGCGCGAGCTCGGCGTGCTCGGCCAGGCACGTGGGACACCAGGTAGCCCAGACATTGACGAGCCGGCGCGCGCCGACCAGGTCCGCGAGAGAGGCACGCTCGCCCGGCCTTCCCAGTATCGGCAGATCGAAATCCGGAAACGGCTTGTCGATCAACGCCGACGGCAACTCGTGGGGATCGCGCAAGGTGAATCCCAGGTACAGGAAGGACGCCAGGACCACGAACAGGGCCACCGGTATGAACAAACGCGCCCGGCTCACTTTGCATGCGAGGGGTAACCCCCCGCGCTCCCCGCTGCCGCGAGACCTCCGGCGTTATGCCGTTCCTGCCGGGACCGGGCTCGGGCATTCAATCGGCGGTAGCGGGGATCCATAACGGCAAGCACGCCGCCAAAGGCCATCATGAGGGCTCCGAGCCAGATCCATCGCACCATCGGCTTGTCCTGTATGCGAACGCCCCAGGAACCGTCGGGAAGCCGGGAACCGAGCGCGATGTAAAGGTCGCGCAGGAACCCGGCGGCAATTCCCGCTTCGGTCATGACCTGCTCGCGGACCGCGTAGTGACGCTTTTCGGGATAGAGATGCACGCCGCCGTCCGCAATGAACTCTGCCTGCTCCGCGACGTAGTTCGGTCCCTCGATCCGCCGCAAGGCCGCGAAGCGATAGGTTACGCCGTTCAGGCTCACGCTATCGCCGACAGCCATCCTGGCGTCCGCCTCGCGGGAGAACTCGCTGGTCACCCCGATTCCGATCAGGGACACCGCGAAACCCACATGTGCGAGGGTCATCCCAAGGTATCCGCGCGTCGCACTCTCGCGGCGGCGCCACAGGTCGGTGCCGTGAACGAACATGATCCAGAGTCCGAGCGCCACCGCAACGGCTGCTCCCAGCTTGAAGGCACCACCCAGCACGAGCGGCAGCGCCAGCCCCAGGCACAGTGCGGCGGCGCACATCAGCCCCGCGTTCCTGAGCAGCGCGAGGGGCGTGCGTTTCCATCGCGCAACGGGCGCCAGCGCGAGGAAACACGCCAGCACGCACATGAGCGGGACAAAGCCCCTGTTGAAATAGGGAGCGCCGACCGAGGTCTTCTCCCCGCCGGTAATGGCTTCGTGGGCAAGCGGATACAAGGTCCCGTGGAGGACAAATGCCAACGCGACGACGAGAATCGCGTTGTTGACCAGGAGCAGCAACTCGCGGGAAAAACCACCGTAACGGGCCCGGCTCGTGATGGTCGGCGCACGCAGCGCATAGACCGTCAGCGCGCCACCCACGGCCAGCGCCAACAGGGCAAGAACGAAAAGCCCGCGCTCCGGGTCCACGGCGAACGCGTGCACGGAAGTCAACACGCCCGAGCGCACGATGAATGCACCCAGCAACGACAGGGAAAAGGCAGCGATCGCAAGCAGCGCGGTCCAGCTCTTGAACGCGCCGCGCTTTTCCGTCACGGCCAGGGAGTGCAACAGCGCGGTACCCGCCAGCCATGGCATGAACGACGCGTTTTCGACCGGGTCCCAGAACCACCAGCCCCCCCAGCCGAGTTCGTAGTAAGCCCACCAGCTACCGAGTGCGATCCCGACCGTCAGGAACGCCCACGCCACGTTCGTCCACGGTCGGGACCACCGTGCCCAGGCCGCATCCAGCCTGCCGCTCACGAGCGCCGCAATGGCGAAGGAGAACGCCACGGCAAAGCCGACATATCCCGTGTACAGCAATGGCGGATGCACGATCAGACCGAAGTCCTGGAGCAGGGGATTGAGATCCGCGCCCTCGGCCGGAACCCCCGGCAAAAGGCGCACGAAGGGGCTGCTCGTGCTCAGCAGAAACAGGACGAAACCGAAGTTGAGCAGCCCCATGGTGCCCAGCACGCGACCGAAGATCTCGTCCGGCAGCCGGCTGCATCCGAGACTCACCGCCCAGGTCCACGCCGCCATGATCAGTGTCCACAGCAGGAACGATCCCTCGTGGGCGCCCCAGGTCGCGCTGACCCGGTAGTACCAGGGCAGGAGGCTGTTGGAATTCTCCGCGACGTACGCGACGGAAAAGTCGCTCGCCAGGAAGGCCTGGACAAGCACCGCGAATCCAAAAGCCAGGAGCACGAACTGACACGAGGCGAGCGTCCCCACCAGGCCGCGCCAGGCGCCGTTGACCGCGCTGATGTATCCCACGACACCAAGCGCGAGGGCCACCAGGAGAGCGGCGACAACGGCAAAGTGACCGATTTCGACGATCACGGGACGGTCGGGTGAGCCGGGGATTCAGGGGGGGTCGTGCCGTCCGGCCCCGCGATTCCGGCCAATTCCGGCGGCATGTAGTTTTCGTCGTGCTTGGCCAGCACCTGGGACGCCTGGAAAACCCGTCCGGAATCGAGTTCGCCGGTCACCAGGATGCCCTGTCCCTCGCGAAACAGGTCCGGCAGGATTCCGACATGGCGCACCCGGAAGTCGGAACCGCGGTAATCCGTGAGCACAAAGGAGACGCCGAGTCCGGTGGCGTCGTGCGCCACGCTGCCGTCCGCCACCATTCCGCCCGCGCGAATCGTGACCCCCATCGGCGCTTCGCCGTTCACCACGCTCTCCGGTGGATAGAAGAGGTTTACGCTTTCCTCCAGGGCGGTCAGCACGAGCGCTGCCGTGATGGCAGTCCCACCGAGCAGGAACACTGTCGCAACCAGCCGATTGCGGCGCCGTGTATTCATTCGGAAACCTGCCCTCGCCCGGAACCCGGGCCATGCATGGCGAGTAATCGCCGCCGGGCCAGGATGGGGCGTACGCCGAGCGTAATCAGCACCGTCCAGGCGATGCCGTACGCAAGCCACACGTAGAGGCCGTGGCCACCCATCTGCAGGAACGTTGCGACCTCACTCATGACCCGCGCCCCGACTGCGCCCGCGCGAGCCAGTCTCGAACCCACGAGGTATCCAGCTCGCGTTCGAGAATCTCGTTGCGAACGCCGGCGATGACAACCGCTGCGGCGAAGCAGTAGAACCCGGCGACGTTGACCAGCAGCGGCAACCACATTTCCGCGGGCATCGCCGGCTGTTGCGTCAACGAAAAGCTTGCCGGCTGGTGCAGCGTGAGCCACCAGTCCACCGAGTACTTGATGATGGGTACGTTGACCGTTCCGACGATGGCGAGCACCGCTACCGCCTTGCCCGCCTGTTCGCGCCCGGGGATGGCTTCACGCAATGCCATCAGGCCGACGTACAGGAAGAACAGGACCAGCACGGACGTCGTGCGCGCATCCCACACCCACCACGCGCCCCAGGTCGGCTTGCCCCAGATCGCACCCGTCAGCAGCGCCACGCCGGTAACTGCCATTCCGACCGGAGCCGTCACCGCAATGAACATGTCGGCGAGTTTGATGCGCCAGACCAGCAGTACGACCCCCGCGGCACCCATCGCCAGGTACAGGGCTTCAGCCAGATGCGCCGTCGGGACATGCACGTATATGATCCGGAAACTGTTGCCCTGCTGGTAGTCCTCCGGTGCGAATACCAGCCCCCATACCGTGCCGACGACCAGGAGGGAAATGCCGACAGCCGCGAGGGCCACCAGCCATGGTCGCGTCATGTCGAAGAACCACCGGGGAGAGCCGAGCCGGTGCGCAAGGGCGGAGAGCCGAACCATCCTAGTACTCCTGGCTCAGTCTCAGGGAGTAGCCCACCGCAAAGGGCACAACAGTGGTTGCCGCCGCCAGCATCGCCAGCAGCCACAGCAACTGCGGCAGAGCGCTCATGTCTGACGCGGCAGCGACACTCGCGCTGGCGCCGAACACGAGCACGGGCACGTACAGGGGAAGTGCGATCAAGGCCACGAGCAGGCCGCCGCGGCCGAGCCCTGCAGTCAGTGCCGCCGCGACCGCGCCGATGGCCGTCAGCGTTGGCGTTCCGATAACGAGACTCAGCACCAGCATCGGCAGCGCTGGTGCCGGTGCCTGCAGCATGAAACCCGCCACGGGGGCGAAGAGAACAAGCGGCAAACCGCTCACGCACCAGTGCGCGGCGAGCTTGCCGAGTACCGCGAGAAAGACCGGCCGACCGTGCAACAGCATCTGCTCCAGCGTGCCGTCCTCGAAATCGCGCCGAAACAGGCCTTCGGCAGCCAGCATGCACGCCAGCAGCGCGATCACCCAGACGACAGCCACGGCCACCGCACCGAGGGTCTTGAGATCCGGACCGAGGCCCAGCCCAACCAGGGTCACCGCCAGTGCGAAGAAAGCAAGGGGCTGGGCCGCCTCTCCACGGGAGCGAAAGGCGATTCGCAAGTCCCGCCCCGCCTGTGCCAGGGCGATCATGGCGCGATTTCCAGGCGTCGCACGCCTTCCACGCCCAGGTCCTCGTGCGTGGCGCAGACCACCGCACCTCCGGCGGCGCACTGCGTCCGAACCAGCGAACGCACGATGTCCCGGCCGGGTGCGTCGAGGGCGGCAAAGGGCTCGTCCAGCAACCAGAGCGACGCTGAACCTGCCTTCAAGCGCGCCAGCGCGGCGCGGCGCTGCTGACCGGCGGAAAGGCTTCGGCACGGCACCTGTTGGGAACCCTCCAGTCCGACCTCGTGCAGGGCCGAAACGCAATCCTCGCGCCGATGTTCGCGGCCCTGCAGCGCCAGAAACCAGCGCAGGTTTTCCAATGGGTTGAGCATCAGGCTCAAGCCCGGCTTGTGGCCGAGGTAAAGCGGCTGCTCGTCCGTTGCGATTTCCACGCAACCGGACTCTTGCGTGAACAATCCCGCAATGCAGCGCAGCAGCGTCGTCTTGCCGCAGCCGTTGGGCCCTCGGATCTCAAGCATTTCACCCGGACTCAAGTCGAAATCGATGCCTTGAAACAACCGGCGCCCGCCCGCGGCGCAAGCCAGTTCGCGAACCGACAACAGGGGGCTTTCCACCGTTCTTAGTCGCGGCAAAAGCGCGCATTATAGGCTCGCATCGAGGATAGGAGAGACGCGTGAACGGGATGCGCGTACGTCGTGTCGAAAGTCTCCGGGAAACTCATGCTCAAGATGCCCACTCAGTGGAACTATCGGCCGCACGCGAATGGTCGGTGGATTCCGGTTCTTAGATCGTGCAAGGTGAACGTTAGCGAAGAGCCATTCACAACTCCCGCAACACCAGCAGGGGCGGCGACCGAACGAGCTTGCGCGTGCCGAGATAGCCCACTCCTGCGATGAGCAACGTACCCACTGCGGGTCCTGCGATCCAGAGCCATGGATGGATTTCGTATTCCAGTTCGAACACCCGGGTCTGCAGGGCGAACACCGTGATTTCAGCACCGAGCACAGCGACGATACCGGCGAATGCGCCGAGCACGGCAAATTCCCCTGCGAGGGCGCCGGCGATCAGGCTGCGCGTCCCGCCCAGTGCACGCACCAGCGCATGTTCCTTCATGCGCGTTTCATGACTCGCCTGGATCGATGCGATGAGAACCAGCGCCCCTGCCCCGAGTACCAGCGCGAGAATCAGTTCGATGGCCCGCGTGACCCGGTCGATGATGCGTTCAACCTGGTCGATGATCGCATCCACCTCGATCACCGTGATGGTCGGATGCGCCGCAAGGAGTCGATTGAGGAAGGGCTTGCGGTCGGGTTCGAGATGGAAGCTGGTCATGTGGGTGGTTGCGAATTCAGCAAGCGCCGCACGTGAAAAGACAATAAAGAAGTTCGGCTGCAGGCTGTCCCATTCGACCCGACGGAGATTCGCGACCCGCGCCGACACCGGTATGCCTCCAATGTCGAAATCAAGCACGTCGCCCATGCGCAATCCGGTGCCCCGCGCATAGTCCACCTCGACGGAAATCAGCGCTTCGGCGGTGTCGGCGGGCCACCATTCGCCCTCGACCACCACGTTGTTGCCCGGGACCGTGTCGGACCATGTCAGGTTGCGCTCGGAGCCCAGTCCCGGTCCCACATCCTCGCCAGGCTCCCGGACCCGCCGACTCCATCCCCGCACCGGGTCGCCGTTGACCGCAACAGCGCGACCCCGAATCATTGGGAACAGTTGGCCGTCGTAGTCTGTATGCGCGCGCAGCAGGTTCTGAACCTTCTCGACTTCGTCGTCAGCGACATTGATGACGAAATGATTCGGAGCGTTCGGCGGTATCTGGGCTCGCCACTCGTCGAGCAGCGCGGTGCGAACCAGCAACAGTATCAACAGGATCATGATCGCCAGGCCAAAAATCGTGATCTGCGCCACGTTCTCCCGGCGCCGCCGCTGCAAGCCGGCGAGCGCCAGGCGCCACGCACTCCCCGCCTGCATGCCCACCAACCGACCACCCCGCAACAATCCGAGCGCGACGACGGCGAACGAGCCGCAAACCATGGCCGATCCCGCGAGCGCCCACGTCATGAGCCAGACACTCTGGCTGTACCAGGCAAGCAATCCGATGCTGCCGACGCCTGCGAAACCATAGGTGATCGCGTTCGACAGGCCCCGGTCAGGTTCGCGACGGATCACGCGCATCGGAGAAATGCGGCGCAGGTTGAGTAGCGGCGGCAACGCGAATGCCCCGAGGCACACGAAACCGGTGACTCCCCCTACCACGAACGGGCCCGGTCCAGGCCAGGGCAAGCGAACCGGCAGGTAGGTCGCGAGTGCTGCGACGATGCCGAGGTGTACCAGGATGCCGAGGACCAGCCCGGCCAATACGCCAACGATACCGATGACCAGCAGCACGCCGACGTACGCCCAGAGAATATCGCCAGGCGTGGCACCCAATGTCTTCAGAACCCCCACGTGGCTGTAGTGGCGCCGCGCGTACCGATGGGCCGCGAGGGCCACCGCAGCGCCGCCGAGGAGCACGGCGAGCAGGCCACCAAGCAGGAGGAAGCTCTCCGCCCGGTCGAGAGCGCCCCCGATCGTCGGACTCGAATCCCGGACGTTGCGCCAGCGATAGTTCGGCGCCAGATCAGCCTTGATGGAATCCCTGAGATCCGCAAGGGTCTCCGCCTCCCCCGCCAGCAACAGGCGGTACGAGACGCGACTGCCGGGTTGGATCAGTTTCGTCGCCGGAATATCCTCAACCCGCATCAACAGGCGCGGCCCCAGGTCGAGGAAGCTGGGACGCCTGTCCGGCTCCGCCGTCAGGACGCGCGTCACACGCAGCTTTGCGTAGCCCACCGAAACCGTGTCGCCCAGACTCAGCCCCAGCGCCGGAAACAGCCGCGAATCAAGCCACGCCGAACCCCGCGCAGGTACCGTATCGGTTGCCCGGTCGCGACCGAAAGGTTCGTCCGCGATGCGCACCGTCCCGCGCAACGGATAGCCCGATCCCACGGCCTTTACCGAGACGAGTTGATTGCGGGCGTCGTCGGAGTCGTCCGAGAACAGCATGGACGGAAAGCTGACGACGTCCACCTGCGCCAGCCCCCGCTCGGCCGCTGCTTCGCGAAACCCGTCGAGAATGGGCCGCGACGAACGGATCACGCTGTCCGCGCCAAGGAAGGTTGCCGCCTCGGCCACCAGCGCCTGCTGCAGGCGATCGACGAACAGGCTGATCGCCGTTACCGCCCCCACCGCGACTAGCGCGGCCGCCAGCAGCAGCCGGAGTTCGCCGGATCGCCAGTCCCGCGCCACCAGCTTCAGCACGAAGCGGAACTTCATGCCGCGACTCGTCCCGCTTCGAGGGACAGGACGCGATCGCACCGATCGGCGATGGCCGTGTCGTGGGTCACGAGCACCAACGTGGTCTGCGACTCTTGATTGAGCGCGAACAGGAGTTCGATCACGCGGCCGCCCGTCACGGTATCGAGGTTCCCCGTCGGTTCGTCGGCGAACAGCACCTTGGGCCGGGACGCGAACGCTCGGGCGATGGCCACGCGTTGCTGCTCGCCGCCGGAGAGCTGACGGGGATAGTGTGACAACCGTTCGGCGAGACCCACCCGGTCAAGGTACATCCGCGCATCGTTCTCCGCATCTGACCGGCCGCGCAGTTCCGACGGCAGCATGACGTTCTCCAGGGCGGTCAGGCTCTCGATCAACTGGAATGTCTGGAACACGAAACCAACGCAACGCCCGCGAACCCGGGCGCGGTCTTCCTCCGGCATCGCGGTGATCCGGTCGCCGTCAAGCCAGACATCCCCCGCAGTGGGCAGATCCAGTCCCGCCAGGATGCCGAGCAGTGTAGTCTTGCCCGACCCGGACGCCCCCACCACGGCAACGGACTCGCCGACGTTGATTTCGAGGCTCACGCTGTCCAAGATCGAGAGCTGTCCTTCCACCGTGGCTACGGTCTTGCAGACATCTTCGACGCGCAGAATCGGGGCGGCCGCAATGTGGTTTTTCATCGGATTGCCGGTGGTTTCCGCAGTTGCGGGCGCGAATCCCGCGACTGGTTCGGCCTCTCCCTTGCGAGAAACGAACCAGACGATACTGGTGTTGGGCGACAGTATCAGCGCGGCCTACGGGATTCAACGCGAACAGGGTTGGGTGGCGCTGCTTGAGGCGCGGCTCGATGGGCAAGGTCGCGGTACGCGCGTCGTGAATGCCAGCGCCAGTGGCTGGACCACGACGGACGGTCTTGCACAGCTGCCCAGACTCCTCGACATCCATCGGCCGGACGTTGTCGTCATCGAACTCGGGGGCAACGATGGCTTGCGTGGAACCCCTGTCCATAGCATCCGCGCAAACCTGGTGACCATGGTCGAAACGGCCAGGATACGGGGGGCGCGCGTGATCGTCGTCGGCATGGATGTGTCGCCGAATATGGGACATCGCTACAGGGAAGAGTTTCGGGACGTCTACACGGAAGTTGCCGACACGTCGAGAGCGACGTTGGTGCCGTCCCTGTTCGCCGGTTTCGACGAGACCATGCTCCAGGACGACGACATCCATCCCACGGCCGAGGCGCAGTCCGTCATCCTGGACAACATCTGGCCGGTGCTGCAGCCGATGCTCCGGTAACCGCCGTCAGCCCTCCGCGGCACCGCCGCCGAGGCATGGCGGCGACATCGGCGCATCGCCGAAGCGCTCTTTCCAGTCGCGGGGCGTGTAGGTGTGAAGCGCGAGCGCGTGAACCGGGCCGGCGAGTTCTTCCTGCAGCACGGCATTCACCATGCGGTGACGATCCAGGAGCCGACTGTCCTCGAAACACTCAGCGACGATGACTACCCGGAAGTGCGACTCCGACCCGGCTGGCACGTTGTGGTTCAAACTCTCGTCATCCACAGTGAGGTGCACGGGTTCCAACGCTTCGGCAAGTTTGCTTTCGATGCTCTCACGGACGGTCATTCAGCGAGTTTAGCGTATCGCGTCCCAGCCGATTCAAGGCACAAGGGCCCTTTGGGGCAGGCAGGGCACTTTGGCAGGGCACTTTGCAAGGGCTCTTTGGGACAGGCATAGACAGACTCTTTGGGACAGGCATAGACAGACTCTTTGGCAGGGCGTAGGGGACAGGGGCGTAGGGGACAGGCATAGGGGATCGGAGACATGGTGCTTTAGGGCAGCCATGCCTCATCCGTGAGTTTTGAGACTGAGTCTTGGAACAGTCACCTTTTCTGACTTCTGCCCAGCGGCATCGTGGATTGCCGCGATCAGCCTGTTCGCACAAGGCGAAACGGCAACCTCGCACTCGAAATGGTGGCATCCATCTCTACGCTGAGCGAATCCTAACAAGCAGAATCTGTGTCGATGACGCGTCCACGTTACGAACTAATCGACCGCGAGGAAGGTGGCTTCTACCACGTCTTCAATCGCTGCGTCCGCCAAGCCAGTCTTTGCGGCGAGGATCCTGTGACCGGCGAGAACCGAGACCACCGTCGCGGCTGGATCGAGTCGAGATTGCTGGCACTAACCGATGTCTTCGCTGTCGACGTCTATGCCTATGCGGTCATGTCGAACCACTACCACATCGTGATCCACTATCGTCCACAGCAGGCGCGTACCTGGTCCGACGCTGAGGTCGTCCGTCGCTGGTTTCAGGTATTTGGATCAACGAAGACGGGGCGCGATCGGTGCGTGCAAGAGAACCAGTATGACGACAAATGGATTCAGGAACGCCGCCAACGATTGGGCGACCTATCGTGGTACATGCGATCCCTGAACGAGCACATCGCCCGCGAATCCAATCGCGAAGATGGGTGTACGGGGTGCTTCTGGGACGGTCGCTACCGATCCAAACCACTCCCGGACGATCGCGCGGTGCACGCCTGTATGGTCTACAACGACCTGAACCCTTTCCGGGCGCGGATAGTGGACCGTATCGATGCGGAACAACACACTTCACTGCGACGTCGACTGGAGGAAGCGGCCCTAGAACCGGAACGCCTCAGGAAGCCATTGGTTCCCCTGAAGCTGGATCAGACAAAGCAGCGCATTGTATCGACCGGCGAACCGTTGCTTGCAACGACCCTCAACGACTATCTGAAACAAGTGGAATGGACGGCAGGGAATACTCGCGAGGACGCGCGAACGGGAACGGATCCACCGCTGCCACGATGGGGCGCAAACACTTGGTTGAAGGCTGTGGCGTTACACCGTCAGCGTACGCGTTCGCACACGCCCATTTCACGGTGTCCCATAGTCGTCTGACTCCCAGAGCCGAAAAACCGTCCCCGGCCGGTCTGACTGGTGCCCATGGTCACGCCGCCATCAAGCACGTGCGGCTCGACCCCGCCAGATCCTACCGGTCGGTCTAGATTCCTTCGCGCAACTCAGGCCGCACCGGCTCGTTGCAAGCCCTTGACCAAGGGCACCCCGTGGCGAATCTCGGCCGATCAGCGAGTGGCCAAACCCGGAGCCTGGGACCTTCCATGGGTCTACCTATTTCTCCTGATCGAATACCCTGATTCCACCCACCGCTCCTTAACTGCGCCGACGCCATCTATCCCTTGTCCGAAGGGTTTCCGATGGATGTCCCTATTCCCCCGCCCTTGGGCGTCCGTAGTTGACCCTTCCCCTCGTGGGTGTTCCAGATTCGCCACGCCAGATTCGTCGTCGATCTATACCCGACATGGGTGTCCCTATTTCGTGGGTGTCCCTATTTCGCCTGCTTCGTGGGTGTCCCTGTTTCGTGGGTGTCCCTGTTTCCCTCCTCTGTTTCGTGGGTGTCCCTGTTTCCGTGGGTGTCCCTGTTTCGTGGGTGTCCCTGTTTCGTGGGTGTCCCTGTTTCGTGGGTGTCCCTGTTTCCCTCCTGTTTCCCTATTTCGATCTTCCGGGTGCAGAGCAACCGGGTAGACTGGCTGGTGAATGCACATCTACTTGATCGACATGTGGCCGACACGCTTCGCCAGTTGCCGCGCAAAGGCGGATCGGTTCGGGTTGTGACCCGGCCCGTCGTTCAGGTCGCGGTACCGCGGCCCCTGCGTCGCGTCTTCGACTATTCGCTTCCCCCCGATCTCCCCCAGCCAGAGATTGGCGCGCGTGTCCAAGTACCGTTTGGTCGAACCAGGGTCGTTGGGATCGTCACCGGTTTCAGCGAAACATCCGTTCACAAGCTGAAGCCCGTGATCGCGGTTCTCGATGACGCAGGGTTTCTGGCTCCCGACCTGATCGAACTCGCCTGGTGGCTCAGCAGCTACTATCACCATCCACTGGGAGAGGTCTTTGCGACCCTGCTACCCAGTGCAGCGCGGCGCGGTGCCGTGCCGGAACCCCGGTGGCCACTTGCGTGGTCGGCGGCGGAAGCAGGAGACGACGCGGGACTCGCTCGGGCTCCGAGACAACGGCAGGCTTTTGAGATCCTGAAGGGGCTCGGTGTGGCTGTCCCAGAGCGGGAAATGGGGGCACTCGGGATCGACCGGCGAACGCTCGCCGCCCTGGCCAACAAGGGACTCGTGAGGTCTCGGGAGACCAGACCCGCCTATCGTACCGAGCGTTCGCCAGTCACGCTCAATCCGGAGCAGCACGCGGCCGTGCGGGCAATCCGGGCATCCCTGGGAAAGCGCGCCACCCACGTGCTCGATGGCGTGACCGGCAGCGGCAAGACCGAAGTCTACATGCGCGCTATCGCCGAGGTCGTCGACAACGGTGGGCAAGTACTGGTACTGGTGCCGGAAATCGGTCTGACTCCCCAAACGCTCGCCCGCTTTCGCCGACGATTCGGGGCGGCTGCGGCGCTGCACTCAGCCGAGAACGACACCGCTCGTCTCGGTACGTGGATGCAATGCAGGTCGGGGGACCACAAGATTCTCATCGGCACACGCTCGGCGGTATTCACGCCGTTTGCCAACCTTCGCCTGATCATCGTCGACGAGGAACATGACACCTCGTTCAAACAACAGGAGGGTTTGCGCTACTCCGCTCGCGACGTCGCGTGCAAGCGTGCACAGCTCCTGGAGATTCCGGTGGTGCTCGGCAGCGCGACCCCATCCATGGAGACGCTCGCCAACGTCGCGCGGAAACGTTACCGCCGCAGCGTCCTGCGATCACGCGCCGGGGGCGCGACAATGCCGCGGTTCTCCGTCGTCGACATACGCGGCCGACGTCTGCGCGACGGTCTGAGCGATACGCTGCTCGAGGCCGTCCGACGACATCTGGCTGCCGACAACCAGGTCCTTGTCTTCATCAACCGCCGCGGTTTCGCGCCGACATGCCTTTGCTCTACATGTGGCTGGCAGGCACGTTGCATCGATTGCGACGCACGGCTGACGCTACACGCCTTCCCGCGCGCACTTCGGTGCCATCACTGCGACCGGCGATACGCATACCCGGATGCCTGTCCCGAGTGTGGCGCCGACACCCTGGTTCACCTTGGCACGGGTACGCAGCGCATTGATGCCGCTCTGCGCGAGAACTTTCCCGGCACCCCGCTCTACCGCATCGATCGCGACACCGCCCGCGGGCCGACACGTTTCGCCGCGAAACTCAACGCGATCCGCGAGGGCGGTGCCGCAATCCTTGTGGGCACGCAGATCCTCGCCAAGGGACACCACCTGCCCGCAGTCACGTTGGTGGCAGTGGTCGATGCCGACAACGGCTTTCTTTCGGCCGACTTCCGCGCACCCGAGCGAACGGCCCAGAACATTGTTCAGGTCGCCGGGCGGGCCGGACGCGCCGACCGTCCAGGCGAGGTCTGGATTCAATCTTACGATCCCTCCAATCCGAACCTGCAGGCGCTGATCGACCGCGGCTATAAGGGGTTTATCTCGATTCAGGCGGCTGAACGCCGCGCCGCCCGGCTACCGCCCTATGCGGCAATGGCCATGCTGAGAGCCGAAAGCCCCGACGCAAAAGCGGCCGTTGAACTGCTACGACGGGCATCGGACATCGTCCGCGACGCCTGGGACAGCCAACTGCGTCATGCGTCCGGCATCAGTCGGCGTGTCGAGCCCGGGACACCCATGCCGAGCAGCGAGTCTGAGACACCCATCCGTGGCGATAGCGCGTTTGGGACACCCATTCAACGCGAGACAGGGACACCCGTTCGGGGGGAATCGGGAACGCGCGTCCCGGCGACTAGGGACCGCCTGACCGGGGACAGGGACAGGCATAGGACCGGGAGCAGGGACAGGCATGGGACCGGGGACAGGGACAGGGACAAGCATAGGACCGGGGACAGGCATGGGGAGTTCGATAAGGACAGGCATGGGGAGTTTAAGGACAGGCATGGGGAGTTCGGACATGGGGAGTTCGAACTGATGGGTCCAGCGCCCGCTCCCCTGGCGCGCCTGCGGAATCGCTTCCGCTACCAGTGCATGATCTGCTCGCGGCGGCGCGGCCCCCTGCACGCGGCGCTGTCGGCCCTCGAAGCCGCAGAACTCGTCGTCCCGAACGTGCGCTGGTCCATTGACGTAGACCCCCTCGATACGTTCTGATTCTCGAGTTCCGCCACGCCAGCAGAGCCTCGATGCCCGCACGAAACCAGAGAACGCCTTCTCGCCCGTTCAGCGTGTCGTCCTTCGCCGCCGGCCTGATAGTTGGCGTGGCCGTCTGCATGGTTACCGTATATCTCGTCGGAATCCCCGAGGGCACCGACCAGAAGTCCGCAGACACCGAGGGCGTCCCGGAGAAAAGCGGCGATGACCAGGAAGGCGCCCAGCGTTTCGAGTTCTTCGATAGCCTGCCCGCCGCCGAAGTGCCGACCGACACCGAACCCTACAAGACACTTACCCCGGGTGGATACGTCGCGCCGTCCGAGTACCTGGTGCAGGCTGGCTCGTTCCACGATGAGGACGATGCAAACCGATTACGGGCGCGTCTGATGCTCACCGGAATGGACGCCGACGTCGCCATCAATACGCTGGCCAACGAACAGGAAGTCTGGCACCGCGTGGTCGTCGGTCCGTTCAGCAGCAGGGAGGACGCCGAGAAGATGGCGGCCAGCCTGAAGGAGCACGAAGTGTCGCCGATTCTGCTGGAAGTGCCGCCCGCAGGCTGAAGCCAGGCGCATCGCCAAAAAACGTCCCGTCGGTTGAAATCCCTCGTCGCCCTCCCCACTATCAGACGTTAACCACTGTCGGGAGCCCCGTGCCGTGCAGCAATTCAGAGGGACGACGATACTGTCCATTCGCCGTGGCGACATGGTAGCCCTCGGCGGCGACGGCCAGGTATCCATGGGCGACACCATCATGAAGGGCAACGCGAACAAGGTGCGGCGCCTCTACAAGGATGCGGTCCTGGCCGGATTCGCCGGCGGCACCGCCGATGCATTCACCCTTTTCGAGCGATTCGAGGGCACCTTGGACGAGTATCGCGGAAACCTGACACGCGCCGCCGTCGAGCTTGCGAAGGACTGGCGCTCCGACCGGGCACTGCGTCGCCTGGATGCGTTGCTGGCGGTCGCGGACGGTTCGACCTCCCTCGTGATAAGCGGCAACGGCGATGTCATCGAACCGGAGGCCAGCATCATCGCGATCGGGTCCGGCGGTGCCTACGCCCAGGCGGCGGCGAAGGCATTGCTGGAGAATTCTTCGCTGGACGCGGAAACCATCGTGGTCAAGAGCCTGGCAATCGCCGCGGACATCTGCGTCTACACCAACCACCAGACCACCGTCGAGACATTGACCACCGCATGAGCACCATGGCCCCGCCCCAGATCGTTCTCGAACTGGACAACCACATCATTGGCCAGGACAACGCCAAGCGCGCCGTCGCAATCGCTCTCAGGAACCGATGGCGCCGCATGCAGCTTCCCGACGACCTGCGCGACGAGGTAACACCCAAGAACATCCTGATGATCGGACCCACGGGCGTCGGCAAGACGGAAATAGCCCGCCGGCTTGCCAAGCTCGCGAACGCACCGTTCATCAAGGTGGAGGCGACCAAGTTCACCGAGGTCGGTTACGTCGGCCGGGATGTCGAGTCCATCGTCCGGGACCTTGCGGACGTCGCCGTAAAGATGCTCCGGGAAGGCCAACTGGAAAGGGTCCAGGATCGCGCCGACGATGCGGCCGAGGACCGCGTTCTCGACGTGCTCCTTCCCCAGGCACGCGGTGACGCGGATCAGCGCAGCGTGAGCGACGCCGATACGCGCCAGATCTTCCGCAAACGGCTCCGCGAAGGGATGCTCGACGATCGCGAGGTGGAAATCGAACTGGACGCCATGCCGTGGGGTGTGGAGATCATGACGCCGCCCGGGATGGAGGAGATGACCAACCAGTTGCAGGACATGTTCTCAAACCTGGGCGGCGGACGGAAGAAGAGCGTTCGCCTGAAGGTAAGGGACGCGCTGCGGCGCCTGCGCGAGGAAGAAGCCTTCAAGCTGATCAACGAGGAAGAGATCAAGACCCAGGCGATCGAGTCCGTGGAGCAGACCGGGATCGTCTTCCTCGACGAGCTCGACAAGGTCGCCAGGCGTTCCGAAACCATCGGCGCCGACGTGTCCCGAGAAGGCGTGCAGAGGGATCTGCTCCCATTGATCGAAGGCTGTACCGTGTCCACCAAGTACGGCATGGTGCGCACCGATCACATTCTCTTCATCGCTTCCGGCGCATTCCATCTGTCCAAGCCGTCCGACCTGATCCCGGAACTGCAGGGGCGACTGCCGATACGCGTGGAACTGTCCGCCCTGGATCCCGAGGACTTCAGGCGGATACTGAAAGAGCCTCACGCTTCGCTCACCGAACAGTACCGCGCACTGCTCGCGACTGAAGGCGTTACGCTCGACTTCACGGAAGACGCGGTAGCCCGGATCGCGGAAATCTCCTGGCAGATCAACGAACATACGGAGAACATCGGGGCTCGCAGGCTGCACACCGTGCTGGAGCGCCTGCTCGACGAGATTTCCTTCGAGGCGGCGGGCTGCGATGGCCACAAGGTTCTGATCGATGCCGAATACGTCAATTCGCGCCTCGCCGACATCGCCCGTGACCGCGACCTCTCCCGTTACATCCTCTGACTTCCATGGAAACACGCTTCCGGCAACTCGGGAAACGCCAGCACTTCCCTACGCGTCAGCGGTCGGGGAAAACCCCTTTCTTTGCGAGGGACACCCTCGCGCTACTTTTTCTGCGAGGGACACCCTCGCGCTACTTTTCCTTGCGAGGGACACCCTCGCGCTCCTTTCCTTGCGAGGGACACCCTCGCGCTCCTTTCCTTGCGAGGGACACCCTCGCGCTCCTTTCCTTGCGAGGGACACCCTCGCGCTCCCGGGGCCGATGGCTCCTGAGTCCATGAACGCGCTGTGAGCACGCCGTGAATCCCGTCGCCGTCACCTATCATCGCGACTCGCGAACCCTGGAAATCGACTACGGCGACACGACAGCGGTTCTCTCCGCGGAACTGCTGCGCGTGTACTCGCCCTCCGCCGAGGTTCGCGGTCATTCGGATGCCGAACGGGTCCTGCAGACCGGCAAGAAACACGTCGGAATCAGTGAGATTCAGGCCGTCGGCAACTACGCGATCCGCATCGTGTTCGACGATGGCCACGATACCGGGATCTACTCCTGGGAATTCCTGAAGGACCTCCATGATCGCGGCGATGAGTACTGGCGCGACTACCTCACCCAACTGAAGCAGGCCAACGCTTCCCGGTTGCCGGCAATTCCCATCGGCCACTGGTCGCCGCCGCACAAGCCGTGAAACAACGACGCTCGCCCGAACGCGGGCCGGCGACGGTGGACTTCGGCGCCGAACCCGTGACCCCGGGCGAGAAGACGGCCCGCGTCGCCGGCGTTTTCCACGCGGTGGCCGATCGCTACGATGCCATGAACGACATCATGTCCGTCGGTCTGCACCGGGCGCTGAAGCGCATTGCCGTCGACAGCCTCGCCTTGCGCGCCGGTCAGCGCGTCCTTGACCTGGCAGGCGGAACGGGTGACATGGCACGGCTGATCTCGCCCATCTCGGGACCCGCTGGCCGGGTCGTCCTGTGCGATATCAATGCCAGCATGCTGGCCATCGGACAGGATCGCGTGCTCGACGCCGGATTGGCCAACGTCATCCCGGCGCAGGCCGATGCCGAACTGCTGCCTTTCCCGTCCGGGTGCTTCGACCGCGTGGTCATCGCCTTTGGCCTGCGCAACCTGACGGACAAGGATCGGGCCCTGCGCGAGATGCACCGGGTTCTTCGCCCGGGCGGCCGGGTGCTGGTCCTGGAGTTCTCGACGCCTCGCAGCGCCTGGCTGCGTAGCACCTATCGTGCATTCCAGGGCTTGTGGCCGATGGCGGGCCGGCTCGTGGTCGGTGACGCGGCACCGTACCGTTACCTGGTCGATTCCATAGAAAGGCATCCGAACCAGGCTGCGCTGTCGCTGATGATGCGTGACGCAGGATTCGACGACGTGGGGGTGGACGACCTGCTCGGTGGAATAGCCGCCATGCACACCGGGACGAAACCGGACCATCCCGCGCAACAGGACGGTACGGTATCGTGACCCACATCCGCCGTTTCCTGAGGATCATCTGGACCATCGGCAGGTACCGGCTCGACGAAGCCGCCCAGTCGGCCGTGCCCGAAAGCCGCCTGCTCCGATTGTCGCCCTTCGTCCTGCTCGGGCGCCCCAAGCGCTCCGCCGCCGAGCGGCTGCGGCTCGCGCTCGAGGACTTGGGGCCCATCTTCGTCAAGTTCGGCCAGATCCTCTCCACCCGGCGCGACCTGTTGCCGACGGATTACGCCGACGAACTCGCCAGGCTCCAGGACCGCGTGCCGCCATTCTCCGCCGAGACGGCGATAGCACGTATCGAGGCGAGCATCGGCAGCCCGATCGGGGAAGTTTTCGCAACGTTCGACGAAGTACCCATCGCGTCGGCGTCTCTCGCGCAGGTACATGCGGCGACGCTTGCCGACGGCGCCGAAGTGGTGGTCAAGGTGCTCCGGCCCGGAATTGAATCCGTCATCGAGAAGGATCTCGAGCTGCTCTATGCCATCGCGGCGTTACTGGAGCGCTTTTCCCGCGACGCGCGCAGGCTGCGCCTCAAGGCGGTGGTCGCCGACTACGAGCGAACTGTTTTCGACGAACTGAACCTGCTGCTCGAAGCCGCCAATACGGCGACCCTGCGTCGAAACTTCGCGGATTCGCCCCTTCTGTACGCACCGCGGGTGCACTGGGAGCACTGCCGTGAAGACGTGTTCGTCGTCGAGCGCGTAGGAGGCGTGCCAATTGCCGATGTGGCAGAACTGAAAGCCCGCGGCACCGACATGCGAAAGCTCGCGGCGCGCGGCGTCGAGACCTTCTTCACGCAGGTCTTCGAACACAACTTCTTCCACGCGGACATGCACCCCGGCAACATCTTCATCGATGTCTCGGACCCGGCGAACCCGAGCTACATCGCCGTCGACTGTGCTGTCATCGGACGCCTGACGGAACAGGACCAGGCCTACCTCGCAAAGAACCTCGTCGCTTTCTTTCACCAGGACTACGCGAGAGTCGCGCGGCTGCATGTGGAATCGGGGTGGGTCCCGCCCGGCACCGATGTCTCCGCGTTCGAAGCCGTCATTCGCCAACTGTGTGAGCCCATATTCGAACGCCCACTGAAGGAAATCTCTTTCGGGAACTTTCTCGTCGCCCTGTTCCGCGCCGCCCGGCGCTTCGACATGGAAGTCCAGCCGCAGCTCGTGCTGCTGCAGAAGACGTTGCTCAACATCGAAGGCCTCGGACGCCAGCTCTATCCCGACCTGGATCTCTGGGCGACTGCCAAGCCCTACATGGAACGCTGGATCGAAGCGCGCTACGGACCCCTTGCCGCACTACGGCGGCTCGGGGACCGGCTGCCCGACCTGCTCGATGAACTGCCGCGACTGCCAGACCTGTTGCTCGGCGCCGAGGCCCGCATCAAGGACCTGGACCGGCTGGCGGCGCAGCAGCGCGAACTGATCGTCGAGGCCACCGAAGCCCTCGGGACCCGGCGGCGTAACGACCGCTGGCGGCGCATTGCCGGTCTGATCCTCGCGCTTGCCGGGCTGGTCATCCTGTGGAAGCCGCTCCTCGCCGGCGACGGGTTCGCGGCCCCGGCCGTCGGCGTTGCCGCACTTGTCGTCGGGGCGCTGTTCGTGACCCGCAATTGAACTTCGGCGAGCGCCGGGGCGGAGCACCGTGCGCAATGGCCGCGGGGGATCAAGTATAGTTACCGGCCCGAAACGAGCGGAGGACCCTGATGTTCGGACTTGGTGTATGGGAACTCCTGATCATCCTGGCCATCGTCGTGCTGCTGTTCGGCCCCCGGCGCCTGAAGACGCTCGGTTCCGATCTCGGCAACGCCATAAAGGGTTTTCGCTCCGCGGTACAGCAGGACGAGGACAAGAAGGCCGACAACGAGCCGAAGATCATCGAGAACGACGTGCCGCCCAAGCCAGGGCAGGAACGAAACAGCTAGCGCTACTCTCGCGGATTCGAGCGGATGTTTGACATTGGCCTGCTGGAGCTGCTGCTGCTCAGCGTCGTCGTACTCCTGGTGGTGGGACCCAAGCGCCTTCCCGAAACACTGCGGACCCTCGGTCTCTGGATCGGCCGCATGCGGCGCAGCTTTACCCGGGTCAAGGCCGAGATCGAGCGCGAGATCGGCATGGACGACGTACGGCGGCAACTTCACAACGAATCCATCATGGAGCAGATGAAGGAGATCGAGCGCGACGTCGGCGGCGCCATCGAGGATGCGGGCCAGGCGGCCGGGGATTCCCCCCAAACCATCCACAGCCCGGAAGGGCCGACCGGAAACCAGGCCGTGGAGCCATCGAGTCCCGTAACACCGCCCGATTCGCCCCGGAAAGCACGCGATGGCCGATGAGCTTTCCCCCGGGGATGCCAACGACAGGGAGCGAGGAGAGCCAGCGCAACGGCCCGAGGACGCGGAGACCGAACACGATGCCAGGGTCGACGACCACGAGATGCCCTTTCTCGACCACCTCCTGGAACTGCGTCAACGCCTGTTGCGGAGCGTCGTGGCCGTCGCCCTGCTATTCGTTCCAAGCTTCGCCTTTCGCGACGCGATCTACCACTTCGTATCCGCGCCGCTGACAACCTTCCTGCCCGGCGGAAACCTGACCGCCATCGATGTCGCATCGCCGTTCGTGATGCCCCTGAAACTCGCGGCGTTCACTGCCTTCATCGCCGCGATGCCTTACCTGCTGCACCAGATCTGGGGCTTCGTTGCGCCGGGCCTGTACCTGCGCGAGAAGAAGTTCGCGCTTCCGGTCCTGGTGTCGAGCATCCTGCTGTTCTATGTCGGGATGGCGTTCGCGTACTTCGTGATGTTCCCGGTCGCGTTCGCGTTCTTCGCCCACGTAGCGCCGGAAGGCGTCACGATGATGACGGACATCAACCGCTACCTGAACTTCGTGCTGAAGATGTTCTTCGCCCTCGGCGTCGCGTTCGAGATTCCGGTTGCGACGTTCCTGCTGGTGCGGTCGGGCCTGGCGACGGCGGACGGCATCGCCCGCAAGCGGCCCTATGTCCTCGTCGGCTGCTTCATTGTCGGCATGTTGCTGACACCACCGGACCCATTCACCCAGGTCCTTTTGGCCATCCCCGTCTGGCTGCTGTTCGAGATAGGCATCCTGGTGTCCCGGGTGGGAGGGCGAGGTCGGGAGGAAACTTAGCCATGAAACCCGCCGGCCCTTCGGGCGCGACGTGTTTCACCCCCGCCCAAGCCCATCTGGCTCACGCATCCCGTGCCTTGATCGGCACTACGTGCCGCTCTACGGCGCGGCCTGCTAACCCTCGAGCAGGATCGTCACCGGGCCGTCGTTGACCAGGCTGACCTTCATATCGGCGCCGAAGACGCCGGTCGCCACGTGCGGCCAGCGTTGCCTGCACGCCTCGACGTAATGCTCGTACAGCGCGCGCGCCCGTTCCGGTTCCGCCGCGTATCCGAAGCCCGGCCGATTGCCCCGCGAAGTGTCCGCCGCCAGGGTGAACTGCGATACCACCAGCACGCTGCCGCCGACATCCATCACCGAGCGGTTCATTGGCTTCGAAGCGTCTGCGAAGACCCGCAGGGCCATCGTCTTCGCCGCCAGCCGTTCCACCTGCGCTTCCGTGTCATCGCGGAACACACCCAGCAGGACCAGCAGCCCGCCATCTATGCGCGCAACCGTCTCCCCACCAATGTCGACGGATGCGCCCGCGACGCGTTGACACAACGCCCTCACGGCGCGTGAGTCCCGCGTGCGGCTACAATACGGGGCATGAAAAAAGCCATAGCGCTCATCTCCGGCGGACTTGACTCCATGTTGGCGGCAAAAGTCGTCCAGGAGCAAGGCGTACAGGTCGAGGGACTCAATTTCTACACCGGATTCTGCGTGGAGGGCCACACCCACGCCATCCGCAGGAAACGGCAGGTCAAGCCGCGCCGGAACAACGCGCTGTGGGTGGCCGAACAGCTCGGTATCAAGCTGCACATCATCGATGTCGCCGACGAGTACAAGGACATCGTCATCAACCCGAAGCACGGTTATGGCCAGAACCTGAACCCATGCCTCGACTGCAAGATCTTCATGGTGGACAGGGCCCGGACCTGGGGCCTCGTGGACAGGGACTTCGATTTCGTCGTGACCGGCGAGGTGATCGGCCAGCGGCCCAAGTCCCAGCGCAAGGAAACCATGCCGCTCATCGCGCGGGAGTCCGGTGCCGACGATCTCCTGCTACGCCCGCTTTGCGCAAAAAACCTCGCCCCGACCAGGCCCGAACGGGAAGGCTGGGTGGACCGCGACGCCCTGTACGGTTTCCACGGCCGCAACAGGAAGCCCCAGATGGCGCTGGCGGAGTCTTTCGGCTTTTCCGACTACGCACAGCCCGCCGGGGGCTGCTGCTTCCTGACGGATGCGCAGTACGCGTCCAAGCTGGCCGACCTGTGGGACGCCCGCGGCACGCGGGACTACGAACTCGACGACATCATGCTGCTCAAGGTGGGACGCCATATCCGGCCCGCAAGCCACTACAAGCTGATCGTCGGCCGCGAGGAAGGAGAGAACCGGTATCTCGAAGGCTACCGCAACCGCTTCCTGCACCTCAGGACCACGGGGTTTCCCGGCCCCCTGGCGCTGATCGACGGTGCACCGAAGCCCCGGGACGTGACGCTGGCCGCGCGCATACTGGCTCGCTACAGCCGGGGCCGTACCCTCCCCCGCGTCGACGTGAGCGCTCACCACGTCAACGGAGTGGTGGAGTTGCTGAACGTCGAACCGTTGCCGCCGACGGAACTGCCAGCGGCCTGGCACGTATGACCCCGGACCAGACCGGCGCCAACGTCGCGCGCCGCGGCCGTCAGAAGCTGGATGTGCGGGGCCTGCTCTGCCCGCTGCCCGTGATCCGCACCCAGGAGCGCGTTGAATCGCTCTCGACCGGAACATTGCTGGACATCCTCGCGACCGACCCGGGCGTATTGCAGGACATTCCGGCGTGGTGCAGGGTGCACGGCCACGGCCTGGTTGCGACCGCGCGCGACGACACCTGTATTCGCATCACGATCGAAGTGTGCGAGACTTGAACCTGGGCGGTGCCGATTGCACTGATATAGTGCATATCATCGGCGCTCGCACCATAGAAGAGCATTGCGGCGTCAAGAAAACGGGAGCCAGGCGGTAATCCGCCAGGCTTGCGCGCCTCATTTGGTGCATGGGAACGAAAATGCCGCATGGCACTGATATTGCTTGGCTGATGGGGAACCGGCAGAAAGAGGTCGAGGCCCTTCCTGGGCAAGGTTCGGTGGCGGCGTCGCCGCCGGGGAAACCGGCGCGTCGTCTTGGGGCAAGAAGCGAAGGCTTCGCCAAGTCAATCAACTGCAAACAACGGAGCGGAATCCGAAATGGCGGAAAACACGTTAAAACTGATTAGCGACAACGATGCGAAGTGGGTGGACCTTCGATTTACCGACCCCAGAGGCAAGGAGCAACACACGACCATCCCGGCGGGCCGGCTGGACGCGGAAGCCTTCTCAGACGGGATCATGTTCGACGGCTCATCCGTCTCCGGATGGAAGAGCATCAACGAGTCCGACATGATGCTCATGCCCGACGATTCAACCCCCGTTCTCGATCCTTTCCGCGACGAAACGACCATCAACGTGCGCTGCGACATCATCGAACCCACGACGATGCAGCCCTACGGTCGCGACCCGCGTTCGACCGCCAAGCTCGCCGAGCAGTACCTCATCTCCACTGGCATCGGCGATGAAGCCTACTTCGGCCCGGAGGCCGAATTCTTCGTCTTCGACGATGTGCGCTGGAAGGTCGAAATGTCCGGCAGTTCCTACGCCATTTCCGCGGAGGAGGCAGCCTGGGAGTCCGACGCCGAGTTCGAAGGCGGCAACCTCGGACACAGGCCCAAGGTCAAGGGGGGTTACTTCCCTGTCCCGCCGGTGGATTCCGGCGCGGACCTGCGCAACGCGATGTGCAGCACCATGCATGCCATGGGGCTTGAGGTCGAGGTCCATCACCACGAAGTGGGCACCGCTGGCCAGGGCGAGATCGGCGTGCGGTTCAACACGCTGGTCAAGAAAGCCGACGAACTGCAGATCTACAAGTACTGCGTCCACAACGTCGCGCAGGCCTACGGCAAGACCGCGACCTTCATGCCCAAGCCGCTGGTGGGCGACAACGGCAACGGCATGCACGTCCACCAGTCCATCTCCAAGGGCGGCGAGAACGTCTTTTTCGGCGACGGCTATGCCGGCCTGTCGGAGACCGCCCTCTACTACATCGGCGGAATCATGAAGCACGCCAGGGCGTTCAACGCGTTCACGAATGCGAGCACGAACTCCTACAAGCGCCTGGTGCCCGGCTTCGAGGCGCCGGTCCTGCTCGCCTACTCGGCACGCAACCGTTCCGCCGGCGTCCGCATTCCCTACGTGCAGGGGGGGAATCCACGCGCCTATCGTACCGAGGTCCGCTTCCCGGACTCCGCCGGCAATCCGTATCTGACCTTTGCGGCCATGCTGATGGCTGGCATTGACGGCATTCAGAACAAGATCCATCCGGGCGACCCGTTCGACAAGGACCTCTACGACCTGGCTCCCGAGGAACTCGAAGGCGTCCCCACGGTATGCGCCTCGCTGGAGGAAGCGCTCTCAGCCCTCGATGCCGACCGCGGTTTCCTGACGGCCGGCGGCGTCTTCAGCGACGACCAGATAGACGCCTATATCGAACTCAAGCAGGAAGAAGTGGACGTGCTGCGCATGACCACGCATCCCGCCGAGTTCCAGCTGTACTACTCCGTGTAGGGTCTGCGCCGCAGCACCGGCACGCAGCGCCGGTCAAGGCGATGGCCATAGATGAGGCTTGGGCGGGAGTGAAACACGGCGCGCCGAAGGCCGCCGGATTTCATGGCGGTAGGGCCTGCGCCGAAGCCCTACGGGTTTCGGGCGCTGATCCGACGCACCTTAACTGCGATGGCGGCGCCATGCCGCCATCGCAGTCTTGGGCCCTGTGCACGGCGAAAAGTCCCGCACGCCAACACTGCGCGATCCTACACGGTGTCGCGAATCCGCCTATCGCGCTCCCGCGTTGTCTTGAGGCACCATTCTCCCGGTCCGATGACACTGTCCGGCCGTCCGCAGGTTTCACGACAGTCTTCTATGGAAGTACGTTTCTGGCGACGGGGTAAGTGCCGCCCCTTCCTTACGCGTCAGCGGTCGAGGATGCTCTTTTTTTTGCGAGGGGCCGCCCCCTCGCGCTCCCCCGGCTGAAGGCTCCCATGCCCAGCCACATATCCGGCGCAATCCTGGTGCTCGCCCTTGGCGCAATGGCAAGCGCCGAGACAGCCATCTACCGCGATACGGACGGCGACATAACCTCCTTCGCCGACCGTCCCGCCACGGGCCGTCAGGAGGTTGATCTTCCCAGGGTCAACACCTACAGCCCTGTCGAATTGACGCCGCCGCCGCCCGACATCGTCAGCCCGAAAGAACCTGCGGCAAGCTACCGGGACATTCGAATCACCTTTCCGGTCGACGGCGAGGCCATTCGACGCAACGGGGGCAACCTGCGCGTAACCGGCCGGGTTGAACCGGCGCTACATGTGGGCCACAGCGCTGTGCTGTTGGTCAATGGCACTGTCGCCGTGTCGGGCGAGGCGCGCCACGAAGCTGACGGCGACTCCGACAATGGGCACAGCCCGCTTGCCTTCACCCTGGCCAATGTCTCGCGAGGGCCCCACTCGGCGGCGATTGCCATCACGGACCGAAAGAACAACATTCTGATCCAGAGCGCACCCGTCAGCTTTCACCTGCTGCGTGCCACTGCAAGGCGCCCTTAACCCGCATATCTCGACGTCGGCGAAGTTTGACGCCCACGGTCCCGCGCACTATTTTGGTGCATGCATTCCGCAATTGTTTTCACCGTTCCCGGGCAATGCCAGTCAAAACGGGGCCTGCAACCACACATGCAATTGGACCGAAATTTGCAACGCTATCTTCAGTTCGGCTTTGGTCGGCACCAAAGGCACGGCAAAATGATGGCCCAGGCCCCGGAGATACTGGATCAACTCGCAACCGCGGTGGTCGTCCTGGACAACACCCTGCGCGTCGGCTACCTGAACCAGGCCGCTGAGTCCCTCTTCGGGAAATCGTCCCAGCGCATCGTTGGCAAGGAGGTGCGCGAGCTGTTCGTCGACCCCGCCGAGCGGGCATCGGCACTCAGGAACACGCTCGACACCGGTCAGCCCTACACGAAGCGCCGCGCTGTCCTGTCGAGCAACGGCCGCGACGACCTGCGGGCAGACTATTCCGTCGAACTGCTCGAAAACGGCGAACTGCTGATCGAGATCGAACCGCTCGACCGCTTCCTCAGGATCAACCGGGGCGACGAGCACCTCGCGCTGCAGGAGACGACGCGCAAACTGGTGCGCGGTCTCGCGCACGAGATCAAGAACCCCCTGGGCGGCATACGCGGGGCCGCGCAGTTGCTCGAAAGAGAACTGGCGAGCACCAGCCAGCGCGAGTACACGAAAGTCATCATCGAAGAGGCCGATCGGCTCAGGAACCTGGTCGACCGCATGCTGGGCTCCAACGAGCGGCCGCGATTCGAACGGGTGAATGTCCATCGCGTACTCGAACGCGTGATTCATCTCATCGAAGCCGAGTGTCCGGAGCGCATCGCCTTCGTGCGGGACTACGACCTGGGCCTTCCTGAAATCGAGGGGGATTCCGGCAAGCTGATCCAGGCAATCCTCAACATCGTTCGCAACGCCGAAGAGGCGTTGACCGACACGCCGAATCCGCGCATCAGCGTGTCGACCCGCGCCGTGCGCCAGTTCACCATCGGGCGTCATCGGCATCGCGTAGTGCTCAAGGTCGAGATCGTCGACAACGGCCCCGGGATCCCGGCGGATATCGCCGACCGCATCTACTATCCCATGATCAGCGGCCGGCCGGACGGAACCGGGCTGGGCCTTTCCATCACCCAGAACATCGTCGGCCAGCACAACGGGGTGATGGAATGCGACAGCGCGCCCGGAAAAACCGCCTTCTCACTCTACATTCCCCTGGAGCAACCGAACAATGAGTGACGCTGCCGTTGGCAATGTCTGGGTCGTGGACGACGACAGGTCGATACGATGGGTGCTTGAGCGCGCGCTGGAACAGGCAGGCTTCGCGACCAGGTCCTTCGCGCGGGGCGACACGGTGCTCCAGCAGATCGGGACCGCGCAGCCCGACGCCATTGTCAGCGATATCCGCATGCCGGGCACGGACGGTCTCGAACTCCTCGCCTCGATGAAGGAATCGCACCCAACGGTACCGATCATCATCATGACCGCGCACTCGGACCTCGAAGTGGCTGTCAGTTCCTACCAGGGCGGAGCGTTCGAATACCTGCCCAAACCCTTTGACGTCGATGACGCGGTCGCCACCGTCCGGCGCGCCGTGGCACACCACCGCGAGTTCGAAATCACCGAACCCGAGATCGAGGAAGGTCCCCCCGCGGAGATCATCGGGCAGGCACCGGCGATGCAGGAGGTATTTCGCGCCATAGGCCGTCTTGCGCAGTCGAACATCACCGTCCTGATCCAGGGGGAGTCCGGCACCGGCAAGGAACTTGTCGCGCGCGCGCTGCACCGGCACAGCCCGCGCTCCGGCGGGCAGATGGTCGCGCTGAACATGGCGGCGATACCGAAGGACCTGATCGAGTCCGACCTCTTCGGTCACGAGAAAGGGGCATTTACCGGCGCGAACGCGCAACGCCTCGGCCGATTCGAACAGGCGGACGGCGGCACGCTGTTTCTCGACGAGATCGGAGACATGCCGGCGGATACGCAGACGCGGCTGTTGCGAGTCCTGGCGGACGGGGAGTTCTACCGCGTCGGCGGCCGCTCAACGGTCAAGGTGGATGTGCGCATCATCGCGGCCACGCACCAGGACCTGGAGCAACTCGTGCGCGACGGCATATTCCGCGAGGATCTCTACCATCGGCTGAACGTCATCCGCATCCACCTGCCACGACTCAGGGAAAGGTCACAGGACATCCCGATCCTGGCGCGGCATTTCCTCCAGGCCGCCGCGAACGAACTCGGCGGAGAGACGAAACAGCTCCGCCCCGAGACCGAGGCCTACCTCATGACGCTGGACTGGCCCGGCAATGTGCGCCAGCTCGAAAACACTTGCCGCTGGCTCACCGTCATGGCCGCTGGACGTGAAATCCTCATCGACGATCTGCCTCCCGAACTCACCCGCGACGGCGAATCGGAGGCGGTGGCGAGCGATTGGCAGGCGAGCCTGCGTGCCTGGGCGCAGGGACAGCTCGCCGCGGGTGGCCGGGGAATCCTGTCGACGGCGCTGCCGGAACTGGAGCGCGTCCTCATCCAGGCAGCGCTCGAACACACCGGTGGGCGCAAGCGAGACGCCGCCAACCTGCTGGGCTGGGGGCGCAATACCCTGACCCGAAAGCTGGCGGAATCAGCGCGGAGATCCTGACCCGGCAACCGCGACTGCCTGGGGACAGCCGCGACCGTGACCTACCCGAAGTAGTTGCCGCCGTCCGTATTCCGCAACTTGTCCCGCGCCACCACCAGGCGGTGCACCTCCGACGGGCCCTCTCCAATCCGCTTGACCCGCAGTTCGCGGTACCAGCGCTCAAGCGGCATTTCCTTGGCAACGCCCATTCCGCCGAACATCTGTATCGCGCGGTCCACGACCCGCCAGGCGGTCTCGGTACCGTAGAGCTTGCACACCGAGGCATCCACCTTGCCCGGCGCGCCGGCATCCACCTTCGACGCTGCGTCGTAGATCAGCAACCGGGCGGCACGAAGCTCCACCTCGGAATCGGCGATCATCCACTGGATCGCCTGCTTGTCCGCCAGCATGCCGTCGCGCACCGGCCGGTTCTTGACCCATCCACAGGCCATGTCCAACGCTTCCTGCGCGATCCCGATGCAGCCCGCGGCATAGGGAATGCGCGCGTCCACCAGCCAGTTCTGCGCCACGCCGAAGCCTCCGCCCACCTCGCCGAGGACGTTCTCCGCCGGCACTTCGCAGTTGTCCAGCACGATCTCGTACGGTGACAGCGCCCGAATCACCTTGATCTCGTTGAACTCGATGCCCTTGAAGTCCGGTTCCACGATGAACGCCGTGATCTGCGGCGGCGCGCCGTCCCGGGTGCGCGCGAAAATGATGCCGTAGTCCGCGCTGGCCGCCGCCGTGATCCACATCTTGCGCCCGTTCAGGACCCACACGTCGCCCTCCTTGCGGGCCCGGGTCTGCACGTTGTTGCGCGGATCCGACCCGCCGGTCGGTTCAGTCAGGGCGACAAAGGCTCGCTTGTCCCCGTCGATACAGGGGAGGGCGTATTTCTCGATCTGCTGCGGCGTTCCCGACCAGACAATGATGGGCGGGCCGCCGGCGAACGCCCCCAGCGCCGGGTTATATGCGCCCAGGCGGCATTTCGCCCCCTCTTCCGCGACGATCGCCCGGGCCAGCGCGCTGAGCGCATTGCCGCCGTACTCCTCCGGCGTCGTCAACCGGGTGAGTCCCATCTCCCTCGCGATCCCGCGCAGGTGCGCGAGGTCCTCCGGCCCGCAACCGAGGGCGTCATGCGGCAGCTTGTCCTCGATGGGTTTGACTTCCTCGCGCATGAAGCGCCGGATCTGGTCGCGCAGCATCACCAGCTCGTCCGGCAGCTGGAGACCATAGTGATTGCCATTGTCCATCGATATCCTCCCTCCTCGATCGAGGCCACGCCGCTGTCACGGCTTTTCCCTACTATCCTAGCCGCTCGGGCGGGGTTTCTGGAACGCGAAGGCGCCGCGATCCTTCGCGGACGCTTGGGGCGCGTTTCGCGGTAACTTCATACACATGGACACCATGCCCCGCATCGTCCTCTACGAGCCAGAGATTCCTCCCAATACGGGCAGCGTGATTCGCCTGGCGGCGAATACCGGCGCATCCCTCGCGCTGATCGAACCGTTGGGCTTCGAACTCGATCACGTCCGCCTGAGGCGTGCGGGGCTCGATTACCGCGAGTTCGCCGACGTGCGCGTGTATCCGGACCTCGACACCTACCTCGAAAGCGTTCGGCCCGACCGGGTATTCGCCTTCACGGCGAAGGCGGCGATACCCCACACCGCACCCCGCTACCGCGCCGGCGATGTCCTTCTGTTCGGGCCGGAAACCCGCGGCCTTCCCGCGAGCGTCCTCGCCCGCTTTCCGGCAGACCACAGGCTGCGCATTCCCATGCGAGCCCATTCCCGCAGCCTGAACCTGTCCAACGCCGTCGCCATCGCGGTCTACGAGGCGTGGCGCCAGCTGGGGTTCGCGTAAGTTCCCGCCTTGCCGAAGCCCCTCGAGTCACGGGCAGAGCAAGCCGTCTTAACCCACACGAGTTGCGGAAATCGCTTACAGGACGGCAGCTTGACGTGTGCAATAATGACTCGTCATCAACGTTTGGTGGTCGAGCACTTGAGCCCGGAAATCGTGTCGATACTTGCCGTCGGGGTGGCGTTGGCCGGGCTGACCGTGACAGGACTGCGTAGCGTACGAATCGAACTGCACGATGTGCGTGCGGACGTGGGCGACCTGCGCGAACGCATTGCACGACTTGAAGGCCTGTTCGAGGGATTCATCCGGAACGTGTCCCCTGGCGAACCGGATTCGAATTGAAGCCGGGACAGGGAAGCCAGGTGACCGGAAGCGCATGAGCCCGGAAATCGTATCGATACTTGCCGTCGGCGTCGGGCTGGCCGGGCTGTTCCTGACGGGACTACACGGCCTTCGTGCCGAAATGAACGCCGTGCGTGCCGAACTGCACGCCGTTCGCACCGAACTGAACGACGTGCGTGCGGACGTCGTCGATTTGCGTGAACGCGTCGCTCGCCTTGAAGGCCTGTTCGAAGGATTCATCAAGGTGTTCGAGGGGTTCATCCAGAAAGCACCCCCGAACGACCCGGGTTCGAACTGAGATCAAACGGCTTCCATGGAGGTACGCGTCCGCCGAGGGGGAATGCCGACACTTCTTTCGCGTCAGCGGTCGGGGAAACTCCTTTCTTGCGAGGGACACCCTCGCGCTTCCTTTCTTGCGAGGGACACCCTCGCGCTCCTTTTCTTGCGAGGGACACCCTCGCGCTCCTTTTCTTGCGAGGGACACCCTCGCGCTCCTTTTCTTGCGAGGGACACCCTCGCGCTCCCGGGGCTGAAGGCTCCTACCCGTCCGCTGGAGCGCTTGCAAAGTAGAGCGTGTGGCCGTCCGGATCCTCGATCACGAACTCCGTGGTGCCCCAGGGACGCTCGGAGACACCTTCGACGATCTTCACGCCGGCTTCCTGGACCTGCCGGAAGGCGGCATCGATGTCACGCACGCCAAAATGAAGGTGCAGGTGCTGCCCGCTCCGGACGAAGTCGATGCCCGGGTCTGGATCGTCCACCAGCTTGAGGTGAATCATCCGGTCGCCGCTGCTGACGCCGGCGTAGAAATCCTGGTACCTGAAGGACAGCACGAATCCAAGCTTCCTGGTATAGAAACGGATCGCGCGTTCGAGATCCGTGGTGCGTAGCTGGGGCACAAGTTGTTCTATCTCCATCGCGCCCTCCACAACCTCGTTCCCCGATGTGATGCTGCCCGGACGAGGAAGCGAGCGTAAGGGCCGCGCGCCGCCCGATCAGTTGAGGCTTTCGCCACGCTCCGCGTCCCTGTTGCGCACCGCCTGCTCGTATAGCGAGGGAAAGTCCACGGGGGCGAGCATGAACGGCGGGAACGTCCCTTTTGCCGCCACGTTGTCCACGGCTTCGCGCACATACGGAAACAGGATATCGGGGCACGCCACGGCCAGGATCCGCTCCAGCGCCGGATCGTCGGCGCCCTCGATAAGAAAGACCCCGGCCTGCTGTACCTCGATGATGAGTGCCGCAGAGTCCTGATCGTCCTCCGACCGGGCAGTCAGCGTCGCCGTGAGGACGACTTCGAACCGGGTCTGGGAAATCCGGTTCGCCGTGGTGTTGATGTCGAGGTGGACGTGTGGCTTCCATTCGCTGGCGAACACCTGCGGGGCGTTCGGCGACTCGAACGAGAGATCCTTCAGGTAGACACGCTCCACCTGCACCCTCATTGCGACCTGTTCTTCTGCCACTGTCTACAAACCCCCTTTACAAACCCCTTACAAACCCCTTTGCGAATCCCTTTTACGAACCGCTTTTCGGAACGGCTTTACGAACCCCTGACGACCGGCAGGTTCTGATTGCGCCACTCCGTGATGCCGCCGCGCAGCCGGGAGACGTTCTCGAAGCCCGCCTTGCGCAGGATAGTTCCCACCGCACTTGAATGCTGACCCATCTTGCATGCCACGACCACCGGTTTGACCTTGTGTCTTTCCAGTTCCCCGATCCGGCTGGCAACCGCGGCATGGGGAATGTTCAGGGCGTCGACGATGTGGCCTTCGCCGAACTCGTTCTTGTCCCGCACATCCAGCACCACGGCTCCCTCGCGATTGATCAGGTCCACGAGTTGCTGGGCACTCACGGCACGGCCGCCGCGCTGTACCTCGTTTCTGACGAAGAGCCCCAGCAGAACCACGAAGAGTCCGCTCAGGATGTAATGATTACCAATGAATTCAAAGAGTTGTTCCATCGATTCCTATCCGTGCCGCAAACGCTCGGGCGGGTGCCGGAAGTCACAATACTATAGAATACGCGTATCCTTTTCTGAGCGCGGTGAGCCAATGCCGACAACGCTTCTCGTGGTGCTCGACGGCTGGGGCCATAGCGAGGAGCCGCGGCACAACGCGATTCACGCGGCGCGCACGCTCAACTGGGATCGTTGGTGGCGAACCGCGCCACGCACCCTCCTTTCGGCTTCCGGTACCGATGTCGGCCTGCCCGCTGGACAGATGGGCAACTCCGAGGTCGGGCACATGCACCTGGGCGCCGGCAGGGTTATTCGGCAGGAACTTTCGCGGCTATCGCTTGCCGTCGCCGACGGCAGTTTCGAGAGCAACGCGACCATTCGCGCGGCCATCGAGAAGTCGGCGGGGAACGCCCTGCACGTGATGGGCCTGGTCTCGCCCGGGGGTGTGCACAGCCACGAGGATCACGTCGCAGCCATGATCGAACTGGCCGTCAGCGCTGGCGTCACGGCCCACCTGCACGCCTTCCTCGACGGACGCGATACGCCGCCCCGGAGCGCGGCAGCGAGTCTCGAGCGGTTTGGCAGCCACGTGGCCTCAATCTGCGGCCGCTACTACGCCATGGACAGGGACGGTCGCTGGGACCGCATCGAGTCCGCGTTCGACATGCTGACGCGGGGCGCGGCGGAGTACCGCCACACGGACGCCGTCTCCGCACTCGAAGCGGCCTACGCCCGCGGCGAAACCGACGAATTCGTGAAACCCACACTGGTCTGCCCTCCGGATCAGGCGCCGGTATGGGTCCGGGATGGGGATGTCGTCGTCTTCATGAATTTCCGCGCGGACCGGGCCCGGCAACTTACGCGAGCCTTCGTCGACACCAACTTCCCCGGTTTTCGACGCACTGTAACGCCCGCACTGGCCGACTTCGTCATGCTGACCCGCTACGCGGACGACATCAACGCTTCCTGTGCCTTCGAGGCAGAGACACCGGCCAACACGTTCGGCGAGCACCTCGCCAGGCTCGGCAAGCGCCAGCTACGGATTGCCGAGACGGAAAAATACGCCCATGTGACGTTCTTCTTCTCCGGCGGACGGGAACGGCCCTTCGCGGGTGAAGACCGTGTGCTGGTGCCGTCGCCCAGGGTCGCGACCTACGACCTCAAACCGGAAATGCACGCGCGCGAGGTGTCCCGGCGCGTGATCGACGCGATCGACAAAGACAGCCACGACGCCATCATCTGTAACTTCGCCAACGCCGACATGGTTGCGCATACCGGCGTATTCGACGCCACGGTCACGGCGATAGAAACCCTGGACGAGTGCCTTGGTGCCATCGCGTCCGCACTCGGCAAAAACGGCGGACAGTGCCTTGTCACCTCGGATCACGGCAATGCCGAGCGCATGCAGGACGGCGACCAGGCGCACACGGCGCACACGTCGGCGCCCGTCCCCTTGCTCTACGTGGGTCCCCGGATGCTCCGATTCCGCGGAGGCGGCACGTTGTGCGACGTCGCTCCGACATTGCTGGCGCTCATGGGCCTGGCGCAACCGGACGAGATGACCGGCCGGTCCCTGGTCGCCGACGAGCAGGTTCGGCAAACCGCTTGACCGGCCGGTTCCCCACCACGCGGCCCGGGAGCATCGTCCTCGCGCTGTGCCTCTTCGCTGCCGAGGAGACTGCGGCGCAGCCCGACGCCACCGTCACCGAACAACGTCTCGACGAAGTTGCCCGGGAACTCGAGTCGCTCGACACCTGGCTTGAGGACGCCGACAAACGCTTGTCCGGACTGCAGGCCGAAATCTCCCGGGCAGACGACGAAGTCGACGACGTCAATCGACGCATCCGGGGCCTCCACACCGAGGTCGCCGAGGCGCGGGACTCGCTCGCGAAGCTCGAGGTGCGGCGCCGGGAAATCGAAGCGCGGCGACTTGACCAGGCGAGCCGGATAGCGCGGCACGTGCGCGCCGCGCATCGACTCGTCGGCTCGGGTTTCTTCAAGATGCTCCTGAATCGGGAAAGTCCGGACGCCGTGGACAGGATCGTCCGTTATCACCGCTATTTCGTTCGGGCACGGATGGATGCCCTCGAAGCTTACGCGCACACTCTCACGGAGATCGAGGAGATCGAGCGCGACACGCGCGCCCGTGAGCAACAGCTCGCGGCGCGGGAACGCGACTTGAATTCGCGGACGGCTCGCCTGGGCGAGCGTCGCCGGGCGCGGGAAGCCCTGGCTGCATCGCTGCTGCGCGAGATGCAGGACAAGAGAGTGTCGCGGGACCAGCTTCTCCGCGACCGCAAGCGACTGCAGGCCCTGCTCGCGAATATCGCGGAACGCCTGCGCGACACGCAAGGCACCTCGTTTGCCGCGAGCAGGGGACGGATGCACTGGCCCGTCGCGGGCCAGGTCGTGCACCGTTTCGGGGACTCGCGCGCCGACGGCAGGATGAAATGGGAAGGGATCTTTGTCGCAGCGCCCGATGGCACCAACATCAATGCGGTCCACAGCGGCCGCGTCGTGTTCGCCGATTGGCTGCGCGGTTTCGGGCTGCTCACCATCATCGACCACGGCAACCGCTACATGTCACTCTACGGCAACGCCGATAGCCTGCTGAAGCATGCCGGCGACTGGGTCGAAAGCGGTGAACCCATCGCTTCCGCAGGGCGTAGCGGCGGCCGCGAGGTCAGTGGCCTCTACTTCGAGGTTCGCGCGAACGGCCGCCCCACAAACCCTGCCGACTGGCTGCGCGACGAACGGCAGCCCTGAGGCCCGAAACGCACACCTGCGGTCATGGCCGCGAACGGGCTACAATCCCTGCGATGCGGCTTCGACCCTTAACGCTGGTGGGCATCGCGGCAAGCATGACGATGGGCGTCGCGCTGGGTGTCGTGGCGTTTCAGGAGCTTGTCGGAGAACTGCGCCTCGGACGCGACGCCACGTCGCTCGGCGCGGTTGTTCAACGCGTGCGAGACGCGTACGTGGAGCCGATCGACGAGCAAACCCTCACGGAAAACGCCATACGGGGCATCGTGGACGGCCTCGACCGGCACTCGTCATTCCTGGATGCGGCGGCGCTCGCCGACCTGCGCGAGGAGACCACCGGGAACTTCGGCGGCATAGGTGTCGATATCGGGCTGGAAAACGGCTATATCACGGTCATCAGGCCCCTGGACGACACGCCCGCGGCCAAGGCCGGATTGCGCCCCGGGGACACCCTCATCGAGGTGGATCACAGGTCGCTCCGAGGTCGTACCCTGCGCGAAACCGTCAAGGACCTGAGGGGCGAGCCCGGCACGCAGGTACACGTTCGTCTGCGGCGCGAAGGCGTTCAGACGCCCATGGACTTCGACCTGGTCCGGGCGGCGATCCGCGTCAGCAGCGTGCGGTCCCGGTTGATCGAACCGGGATACGGTTATGTGCGCATCGCCCAGTTCCAGAACAAGACCCCGCAAGACCTGCGCGAAGCCGTGCAACGGCTCGCCGACGAAAGCGAAGGAGGATTGCGCGGGCTCGTCGTCGACCTGCGCAACAATCCGGGCGGCGTCCTGGGCGCGTCCGTGGACGTCGCCGACGAGTTCCTCGACGAGGGCCTGATCGTCTACACCGAAGGCCGGGACGAGAAGCCGGAGCTACGGTTCCTGGCCGACGACGGCGACATCCTCGAGGGGGCGCCCCTCGTGGTCCTCATCAACCGCGGTTCCGCCTCGGCGGCGGAAGTGGTCGCCGGCGCGCTCCAGGACCACGGCCGGGCGACCCTGGTCGGCACCAGGAGTTTCGGCAAGGGATCCGTGCAGTCGGTCCTCCGGCTTCAGGGCAAGCGCGCCATCAAGCTGACCACCGCCCACTACTACACCCCGAACGGCCGCTCGATACAGGCCTCCGGGATCGATCCCGACATCGTTGTCCCCGTCCCCGATGGCGACTCGTCTACCGCATACGATGCGCTATTGCTGGCCCGCGCCATACGACAACTGAAGGAAAATCCGCAGAAGGGCCAGTCGCAGGGGGTTGATCCCGCAAGCGCCAGGGGGTAGCCACTCGCTGCAAACACCGGCGCACGGGTGGCACAACCTGTTGCCGGATTCGCAGCCCTGGGCCCGGACGAGGCAGTTAGCCCTGCGCTTCGCGTGGAAGGCAGCCATCCCTCCTTGCCCATTTGGTAGTCTTCGAATCTTCGAGAATCTCCGAACAACGCCCATGAACAACAAAGTCTGTTCGATGCTCGGCATCGACTTCCCACTGTTCGCTTTCAGCCACTGCCGCGATGTAGTCGCCGCCGTGAGCAACGCGGGCGGATTCGGCGTACTCGGCGCCACGGGCCACACGGCGGAGTCCCTCGACATCGAACTGCGCTGGATCGACGATCACGTCAACGGAAATCCGTATGGCGTCGACCTGCTGGTGCCAACCAGCCTGGACAGCAAGGAGGAGGCCCTGGCCGCCGCCGAACTGGAGGCGCGGATTCCTCCAGAGCACAAGGCCCACGTTGAGTCGATACTGGCCCGCCACGGCATCGACACCAGGGGGTTGTGGGACCGCGATCTCGGCAGCAACTATGGCGACAACCTGCGTGAGAAAGGCGCCTCGATGGTCATCGACGCGGCGTTCGAGCACCCCGTCAAAATGGTGGTCAACGCCCTTGGCGTGCCGCCCGACTTCATGCTGGACCGTGCGCGGGAAAGGTGCGTCGTCGTGGGCGCGCTGGCCGGCGCCAGGGAACACGCGATCAAGCATGCGGAAGCGGGCGTCGACGTCATCATCGTGTCCGGGACGGAGGCCGGAGGTCACTGCGGCGAAGTCTCCACGATGGTGCTGGTTCCCGAGGTACTGGAGGCGCTCAAGCCCTACGGCGATGTTCCCGTGCTCGCCGCGGGCGGCATCATCACCGGTCGCCAGATGGCGGCCGTGATGGCGATGGGCGCGTCCGGCGCCTGGTGCGGTTCCGTCTGGCTCACCACGGCGGAAGCGGAGACCGCTCCGGTCGTCAAGGAAAAGATGCTGCATGCCAACTCCCGCCAGACCGTGCGGTCGCGCAGCCGGACGGGCAAGTACACGCGCCAGCTTCGCTCCTCGTGGACCGATGCCTGGCACGAGGAGGACAGCCCGGACCCGTTGCCGATGCCGCTACAGGCCCTCGTCAGCGAACCCGCGCTGCGCCGCGTCTCGCAACTGGCGGAAGGCGGTCACGATGGCGCGAAACAACTGGCCACCTATTTCGTTGGCCAGGGTGTCGGCCTGATGAACTCGACAGTATCGGCCCGGCAGGTGGTCTACGAGTTCATGGAAGACTTTGCGAACGCCGCCGAGCGATTGGCCGCCACGCTCGACGAGGCCTGATCAACTACCAGCCTCGCCTGTCTCTTCCATCGACCGCCGCCAGGTCATGTATCCCCAGACGGCCATACCGATGTAGATCGCATACAGCGTTGCGTAGCCGCCGAGTCCCTGCAATGCGTACAGCGCCACCGAGATGACATTGACGACGAACCAGAGCATCCAGTTCTCGATCTTCTTGCGCGCGGTGAGCCACATGGCGGCGAGGCTCATGGCGAAGACGCCATTGTCCCAAAACGGATAGGCGGCATCGGTCTGGGTGGCGAACCAGGCGCCGAGTCCCGCGGCCACAGCCAGGCATACCACCGCCAGGGTGGCCAGAACGGAGCGGCGCGCGCGCGTAACGGGCAATTCTTCCTTCTGATCGGTGCCGAACAGCCAGTAGTACCAGCCATAGAGGTTCATCGGCAGGAACGCCACCAGGTGCAGCAGCAGGTTGGCGTAGAGCCGTGCTTCGTAGAGGACCGTGATCGAAACGAAGACGTAGGCGACGCCGAGCGGCCACGCCAGAACGTTCTGGCGAACCAGGAACCAGACGACGACGAGACCCAGCACGGTGCCGATCGGTTCATCGACAAACAGCCACAGGTTCCAGATGTCCGAGAGCAGGTCCATAGAGATCAGTTGCGAAAAGCTAACGGTTCAGACACGGCTTCCCATTGACGCCGTTGGCTTCGAAAGGCAACCCAAACCATGGCACGGCGCCCGCATGTCGGCTGCAGGTTGCGCTTCAACTCAGCGTCGGGGTGAGCGAGGCATCTACGATTCGACGGTCGTTCGTGAGCGGTTGCTCTTCCAGTGGTCCTCGGGGACTACTGGACCGACGATGTCGCCCACGACGGTGACGGTACCCTCCAACTCGAGCTGCGAATAGCGAGCGAGCGATTGGGTGGCGGGTCCAAGCTCCGCCACGGGTTGGCCGCGCTTCAGGATGACCACACGCTCCCCGGTTTGCGCGAAGGCGGTCGAGAATCGAGAGGCAGCGGGCTTTGAAATCGGAAGCGTTGATGTGTTCCATGGGTGACCAGTATTAAGGACCAGTCACACAAGTCAACGACCGAAGCCCGCAAACGACTTGCCCAGAATCATCAGGTTCCCGAGGCCGTCGGCGCAATGATCAACTCCCGGACAGTTATCTCGGGTGGCTGCTGGTACGCGAACAGTACCGCGCCCGCGACATCGTCCGGTCTTAGCCCACCCTGCAGACGGTCCTTGTTGGCCTGGTACGCCTCGATCAGCTTCGCCTGGGTTGACCGGCTGAGCAGATCGGTGTCGACTAGGCCGGGAGAGATCAGCACGACCCGGACCCCGCGTCCGGCAGCCTCGGCGCGCAGTCCCTCGGTGAGGCCCCGGACGGCGAATTTCGTTCCGACGTATACCACGTGATTGGGGCCGTACCGGTGGCCGGCGGTTGACCCGATATTGATGATGGTCCCCGCGCGCCGTTCGAGCATCGGGGAAAAGACCACGGACGTGGTGTTGAGCAGCCCCACGACGTTGGTTTCGAACATCCCCTGCCAGTGCTCCGGCTCCTGGTCCTTGAATGCGGAGAGGTTCAGCCAGCCGGCGTTGTTGACCAGCAGATCGACCGGCCCATGCAATTCCTCCGCCTCGGCCACCGCCGCACGGAAGCCTTCGACATCGGCGACGTCGTTCTGCCGGCACATGGTGTCGGGGAGATCCAGTTCCCGGAGACGGTCTACCCGGCGGGCGGTCAGAAGCAACGGGTGGCCCGCCGCGCTCAGTGTCTGGGCGATCGCCGCACCAATACCGGCACTTGCTCCGGTGATCACTGCCAATGGCTTGGTCATGGGTTGCCCTGGTATGTCCAGCCACTGCAGGCCCGGCGAGTTTTCGCGCCAGCGGGTGGGTGGGTGATGAATCTCTTCGACCGTAGGGTATCCCAGAGACCCGTTGTCCGAAAACACGCGGAGAGCAGATAGGGACACCCACCTCAGGGGCGAGCAGATAGGGACACCCACCTCACGGCCCCCCACGTGGGTGTCGCTATTCCCTCGCGACATGGCTGTCCCTATCCGTCGTGGCTTCCCTATCGGTGTGGCTGTTCTCATCGGTTGTGGCTGTCCTTATCGATTGTGGCTGTCCTTATCGGTCGCCACTATTCCCTCACGACATGGCTGTCCATATCCGTGACCTCATGGCTGTCCCTATCCGGCATGGCTGTCCCTATCCGTCATGGCTGTCCCTATCCGTCATGGCTGTCCCTATCCGTCATGGCTGTCCTTATCCGTCATGGCTGTCCTTATCGGTCTCGCGTGGGTGTCGCTATTCCCTCGCGACATGGCTGTCCCTATCCGTCGTGGCTGTCCCTATCCGTCGTGGCTGTCCTTATCGATCGCCAATTGTGTTGGCCCATCACTGCGTCAGCCCTGATTGACCCTCCGACCAGGCTCTGCCAACCTGACCGGAGACACGGGACATGAGGGCAGCCGCTCCCGGAATGCATCGACAGCCAGGTAGCCATGGCGGATAAACGACCCAACATTCTCTGGATATACATCGAAGACCAGGACCCGAGATACGGTTGCTATGGGGAGACGCTGGTGGACACGCCGAACATAGACGCACTCGCGGCCGAAGGGGTGGTCTTCGAACGGGCGTACGCGCCGGCGCCGGTATGCAGCCCCAGCCGCTCGGCGGTCATCACCGGCAGCTACGCGATTCGCCTGGGTACCCATGTCCAGCGCTCGAGCCGCTTTCCCGGGGAAGAGATCTACCTGCCCGATGACCACAAGACCGTACCGGAGGTCTTCCGCGATGCCGGCTACTTCACGTTCAACAACGGCAAGGACGACTACAACTTCGCCCGTGACCGAAGCAGGTTGTATACCACCGGCAACGATGCCCGGGAGCCGGACGGCAAGGTCAACGGCGGTGTGAGCCTGCAGCGCGGCAGCGGCGACTGGGGCGAGTGTCCCGCCGATATGCCCTTCTTCGCGCAAATACAGACCAACGGCGGCAAGGACGGCTACAGCGCCGAGCAGGCATCGGGAGTCCTGCAACGGCTGGGAGTCGAGAATCCGGAACTCGTCAACCCTGGCGATGTCACGGTGCCACCGCAGTATCCGGACATTCCGGAAATGCGGGAGATGGTCGCCAACCAGCTCAACACCATGCTCGTCAGCGACATCCTCGTGGGGCGGATGATCGAGCGTCTGAAGGCGGACGGGCATTGGGGCAACACCATCATTTTCCTCCTGAGCGATCACGGCGCCCTGTTCCCGCGCGCCAAGCAGATGTGTTACGCAGAGGGTCTGCACGTGCCGCTGATCGCGGCCGCGCCGGGTATGCCGGAATTCCAGGAGCTGATCCCGCCAGGCACTCGGCGCAGGGAGCCTGTCGCCACCCTGGATGTGGGCGCGACATCGCTGGAACTCGCCGGGATCGCCGTGCCGGACGACATGGACTCCGCCAACCTGTTCGGGGGAGTCCAGCGCGAGCACGTGTTCTCGGCGAGGGACCGCTGCGAATGGGTGGTGGACCGGACCCGCAGCGCTATCGGCGACCGCTATCACTACATCAGGAACTTCATGACCGACCGGCCAGTCGCGCAGCCCAACTTTCGCGAGGTGTGGCCGGCGATCATCAAGACCCGGGAGCTATATGAACGTGGAGAGCTGACACCGGCCCAGGCAGCGGCCTACGGACCGAGGCCGGCGGAGGAACTGTACGATCTGAGGGAGGATCCGCACGAAACCGTCAACCTGGCGGACGACCCCGACCACCAGCAAACCCTCGCGGCCATGCGTGCGCTCGTGGAGGCCTGGATCGCGGATACGGATGACAGGGGGCAGTACCCGGAATCGAAAGCCGCGCTCGCGGTCACCAGGAAGCAGTTTCAGCGGTGGTGCACGGATCCGATATTCGATGATGTCTGACTGACGCTGTTCGTCGGCAATGCAGCTTGCGGAAGTTGTATTTCCGTCAATCCAGTCTTCTGATCTCGTTGGCTTCGCCGGTAGAGCCCTTGGTGACGCCCGAGACCCTGGCATTCCTGCTTGAGACGCGCGGAAACTTCCGCGACAGCTCCGGTCCCGCAGCGGTGAGACCGCCATCGACCAGGATCGCCTCTCCGGTCACGAACTCGGAATCGTCGCTCGCGAGGAAGAGCGCGGCGCCGGCCACGTGGCTGCCCGTGCCGTACGCCGGCCAGGGCTGGGACTTGGCAAAGGCCGCCCTGGTCCTTTCAATATCTTCGCCATCGGATCCGGGCCGGGCTCCCGCCGCAAGCGGCGTGGCGATAAACCCCGGGCAGATCGCGTTCACCCTGATCCGGTGGGGTGCCAGTTCGACGGCCGCCGATTTCGAAAGGCTGATCACCGCCGCCTTCGCCGCCGAGTAAACCAGCGGGCCGGCATCGCCACTCAGTCCCGCCACGGATGCCGTGTTGATGATGGACCCTCCCCTGCCAGCGCCCTGCATGATTCTCGCCGCGTGCTTGATGCCCAGGAATACACCCTTGGCAAGCACATCGAACGTATAGTCCCAATCGCTTACGGTGGTCTCGGTCAGCGGACCCACCGCACCGCCGACGCCGGCATTGTTGAACACGATATCGAGTCGACCGAATTCATCCAGCGCAAGCTGCAACATGGCTTCGACATCGGGCTCGCTGGCCACGTCCGTTCGAATGAACGAAGCACGGCCGCGATAGCCGGCACCTTCGGCGGAAGCGAGCGCGGCATTCCCTGTCCCGGCGTTGTAGTCGGCGATCACCACCCTTGCGCCCTCCTCCAGAAAGCGCATGGCGGTCGCAAGACCCATCCCGCTCGCGCCGCCGGTAATCACCGCCACCTTGTTCTCAAGTCGCATCTCTTCGCACCTCAACTGAACTGGATTCGCGACGCTCCCATTATCGGGCAAGCCCGGTAGACGTTTCGCAACATAATCGAGGGGTGTTTCCTACGGATTCGCCAAAACCGTTAAAGCGGACCGTGCGTTGGTAATATCCCCAATCGACAGAACCACCAAAGCGACGGCGATGCAGCGAATCACCTACAGGGTCATGAGGGAGCACCTGGGCGATGCACCCAAGGTTCGCGAGGTGGAAATACTCGCCACCCCCGAAGAGCTGGATTCGCTCGAACGCGACGGGTACCTGGTTCGCGAGAAGGCGATCGAGGGCGATTGGCTGGAATCCCTGCGATCCGCCATAGACAGGATGGCCGAAGCCGAGTGGCCCGCGATTCGACCGTATTCCGAAGATGACCTGCCGGAGCGAACCTGGGGCGCCATTCTCCGCCACCTGCTCGACAAGGACGCGACGTTTCACGACCTGATTGACTGGCCGCCGGCATTGTCCGTTGCGCGCGCCATGATGGGGCCGATGGTACGCGTGCGGGGGATGCACGCGCGCATAACGTTCGCCGGCCAGGAACCGCAGGACATCCCCTGGCACCAGCATCTTCGCGTCATCTCCGAACCCCTGCCCCGGTGGTTCTCGCAACCGCATGCCATCGATTGCCTCATTTACCTGGACGAATTGAGCGATGAGACGGGCCCCCTGTCGGTGATACCCGGCTCTCACCGCTGGCTCGATCGCGAACCTCCGCGGCTGCGCTACGAGTCGCTGCCAGACGAGCAGAGGCTTCGACTGCCAGCGGGGAGCATGGTGATCATCCACGCCAACCTCTGGCACCGGGCGCTGCCGACCCTGCAGGGCAAGCGGCGCATGATCATCCTGTCCTATACGCCCTGCTGGCTCCGGGAGTCGCCCCACGGCGGACCGCCCCCAAAGGACGGTTTGACCCGGGACCTGATTGCCGAGGGAGACCAGGAGATTCGAGAACTCCTCGGACACGAGGGATTCACGTAGGAGCCCGCGTGTCCGACCCGGAAACATCCGCCCTGGCGGTGTACTGGCGGTTCTTCGAAGGCACGAACAGCCGCGACCCGAAACAGGTCACCGATGCGCTGAACTACCCGCATGTCCGGATTTCTGCCCGCAGCGATCCCAACATCGTCCCGCACAGGCAGACGCATGCCGGCAAGATGTCCTTCGATCCGCTCATTTCAACCGGGTGGGACCATACCGTCGGCATGGAACCCGAAGTGATCCATGTTTCACCCCGCAAGGTACACATCAAGGGCGGCTGGACCCGGTACAACCGCGACGGCAGACCGATCATGACCAACATGGTCACGTACATCGCCACGCTCGCTGACGGTCGCTGGGGACTGCAATCCCGCTTCGGTACCGACACCGATCTGTTCTGGGGGAAGCCGGAGGATCGCCCCGATGAAGTTGAGGCGGACCTTGAGAACAACGCCAGGAAAGCCGAGAACGTCGTTGCATCCGCACTGGACCTGGTGGGTGTCGACAATCCCGGGGCAGCCCGGCACTGCCACTATCCGTTCCTGGTCGTCCATCCTGGCGAAGTGGAGTCGATGGCCGATGGTGATGCACTGCAGCAAGGTCTACCCGCGGGCAAAACGCTGACGAGCGATGTCGAGGCCATCCAGGTCGGTGCGACGGGCGTCAACGTCACCTTCCGCGCCACTGTCAACGCGCGCCGGGTGGAAGGCGTATTCCTGGTGAAGGTCGATGATGCCCGGTGGGGCATCAAGGGCGGGTCGTTGATCACTTCATAGTACGATTCACGCCACCTCCCCGACATTCACACGCTGAAAGGAAACGCCTGTGGCCGCTGGTGACAAGCCCAAACCGAAGAAACCTCCAATCGAAAGCATCAAGCAATCCGTACTGGCGGCCGTGCAGGATTTCAGTGCAGCCACGGCGGCCGGAGACGTCGAACGGCAGTTGGCCTTTTACTCCGAAGAGTGGCAAGGCGACTCCGGAAGGACCAAGGACGATCTGAGGGCGTCCTATAGGGAACAGGGCCAGCAGGCCAGCAGCGGCGACAAGCGGCTTGTCCTGGATGATGCCAAGGTGGTCGTGGAGGGCGATACGGCCATCATCGACCCCATAACGACGCGTTCGTCGGTCGGGGGCGGGTTCTTCCTGTTCAAGATGAAAAGGGAGCCGGATGGCGAGTGGCGATGCGTGTACACGGCGGGGTCCCGACACGGCGACGTACGGTCCGAGCAAGCGCGCAGCGTGAGGGAACGAATCCTGAGCGACCCGGCGCGCCCGGCCTACCACTTCGTGGTGCCGGAAGGCATTGCGATACCGTTCGACCCCAATGGCGCCATCTACTGGAAGGGCCGGTATCACCTGTTCTACATCTTCCAGGACACCCAACTGGGCAAGCGGTCGGACCACTGGGGCCACATGTCGAGCACGGACCTGTTTCACTGGCGGCACCATCCCACGGGCCTTCTCGAAGGCATGTACAGCGGGAACTGCTTCATCAACGAGGATGGCGTTCCAACGATCTGCTACCACCAGGTCGGCCAGGGCAACGCCATGGCCGTGGCCCTCGACGACGACCTGAATGAGTGGAAGAAACTCGACTCGAACCCGATCACACCGAAGACCCGGAAGGGCGACGAGCACCACGAGAAGTACCGTTCATGGGATCCACACGGTTGGCTGGAAGGCGACACCTACTACGCCATCTTCGGCGGCAAGCGCCCGGGCGTCGCCAAGTCACCGGCCCTCGAAGGCGAGTGGAAGTACGTTGGGGACCTGTTCGCCCACGGCGTCGACGGTGTCTCGCTCGACGAGGACGTGTCCTGTCCGGACCTCTTCAGGCTCGGCGACAGGCACGTGCTCCTCTGCATCAGCCATCGCCTTGGCTGCCGCTACTACATCGGCGACTGGAGGGACGAAAAGTTCTTTCCCGAGTCCCATGCCCAGATGAGTTGGGTCGACAACACGTTCTTCGCACCGGAAAGCCTGGTGGACGACAAGGGCCGGCGGATCATGTGGGCCTGGATTCTGGACGGGATCCGGTTCGGCGTGCGTCCGCAGTACGGTTGGTCCGGCACCATGAGCCTGCCGCGGGTGCTGTCCCTCGGCGAAGACGGCCGACTCCGCATGGATGTGCCCGAGGAAATCGAAGCGCTGCGCTACGACGCTCGCAGGATGGGCCCCTTCACGACCCGACCCGGCACGGACCTGGTCGTGGACGGCGTCGCCGGCGACAGCCTCGAGTTGCAGATCGAGATCGAGGGCGCCGGTGCATCGGCGTATGGCGTCAAGGTACGCACTTCGCCCGACGGACAGGAAGAGACATCGATTTTCCATGACGCAGGAGAAGACCTGCTGAAGGTCGATACGCGGCGATCCGGACAGGACACGCCCGGAGCCGTCGAGGCGGCTCCGTTCGAGCTAAAGGATGGCGAGCGGCTGAAACTGCGGATCTTCGTCGACCGATCCGTGGTTGAAGTTTTCGCCAACAGCCGCCAGGCGATCGCGCGGCGCGTCTTTCCGTCGCGTCGGGACAGCGTCGGCGTGCGTCTTTTTTCGAGCGGCGGTGATGCCCGGATCCATACGCTCCAGGCCTGGAACATCGCGCCGTCGAATCCCTATTGAGAACTAAAGGCAGCAACCTGCCGATTGCCGCGAAGTGACCTTCATGACAAGGAATTGCTCATTCACCGTTTTCGTTGCTTCAGCCCCGGGTACGCCCTGCGATACTCTCGAAACGCCTGCGCAGATCCCACGCGTCGAACCACCGGTCGAGGTACTCCCAGTCAAGAGAGGGGGTGGTGCGCAGGATGTCCTCGATGTCAGCGTCGTCTTTCGCACGATTGGCGATGAGCTTGTGGATCATCACATCTTCGACGGATAGCACGTGCGCCGACCCTCCCCCTCCGAAGTGGACGGCCCGCGAACGTCTCAACGCTTCGTCCTGATACGGTGTCTCGGATGCGATCACATCCATGTACCCGAACTCGGGATGTGACACCCGCAGCAGCCAGCCGTCCGGCACCATCGTCCGAACCGTCCAACCCTGCTGGCTCAACGCAGCCGCCACGTCCGACATGGACCGCGATCCAAGCGATACCAGAAGGTGCAGATCCTTGGTGAACCGCAATTCGCGGCGGTAGACGTTGGCGGCGTGGGCGCCAGCTACGGCCCAGCCGGAATCTGCCCCGAACAGATCGTCGAGAAACTCGACCATGCGCGCATCGATCATCGCTCGGCTAGGGTGCGGGACGTGCGCGAGTGGAGCCGCAGGAGGTTGGCGCGGAATCTGAAGTGCTTTTCGATGGCAACGTCGTCGTCGTTGCCTGGATCCCCCACCATCCGCCGCAGTTCTTCGTTCATCTCGAAGACCTGCTTGAGCGTTCTCGGAGGCGGTGGCGACACGGCTGGGAGACTCGCCTTCCAAGCGCCGATGCGGCGCATCCGCTCCCTATCCTCGTCGGTGACGACTGCCGGCGTGTCGGCTGTTGGGGCCATGGTCCTGATTGTCTCCCGGCTAGAGATCAAGCTGCGGATGGCTCATCTTCAGTACCGATCAAGATCAGGTGCTCATCCGCGAGCACACGCGCGAGGAAAGCGCTTCCGGCGGCTTTCCTTTCGCGGAATTCCTTCGTCGTATACAGCGTCGGGGCGAACTTGCGGTGCAACTTCGTTTCGACGCGTGCGAGCGCCGAGTAGATGTCCTCCAGCATCACCTTATCCGCGACGATCAGCAAATCTATGTCGCTCGTTGCGGTCTCAGTGCCTTTCGCGACTGACCCGTACACCAACGCCATTTCGATTCGGTGGGCGAGCGGCTCAAGGGCCTGGCGAATCGGTTCGGCCATGGCAACCGTCTTGAGCACCAAACCGCGCAACTCTTCGAACACTGGGGAATCGTGGTTGGCCTGATGGTGTTTCTGTCTACCGACTCGAGTCACGGTAACCAATCCACTGGAGACAAGACGCTGGAGTTCGCGCTGCACGGCGCCCGAGCCAGATCCGGTCAGTTCGATCAACTCGCTTGCAAAAAAGCTACGTGACGGCTGGCCGAACAACAGCGACAGAACGCGTTGCTGGGTCGTGGTAAATAGCGCATCGGCAAGACTCGTCCGTTGCTCGAGCTGCTCCGCCACCGTCTTGCGACGCGCCGGGCGTGAAACGTCTGTCACTAAAATACCCATTCCGGGCATATTAAATCCCATTTTGAGTAGGATGCAATCATCAGGGGTCTGCACCGTAGATGGGCCGGGGTGAACACGGCACCCGTAGAGTGACGGATTTCATGCCGCTGTCCCTCGAACCTGACGTTGAGACGCCAGGGACTATTTCCACGCCACTCGGGAAATCGCGACAAGGACTTCTGTCCCCGTATCACATGTCCGGGTATGCTCCTAGCCAGTGCTTTCATTACGCATGACAACCATGTCCACGATCGTGTCCAGACGTCGAATTCACCCCATCGCCGCCCTCCGGCAGCTAAAGCAACTGATTGCTGATCCCGAAGACACATCGAAGGTGTTCGAGGTGATCCGGGCCGCGTCAGGTCCTTCGCTGCGAAGGGGCATCAAGCGCTTCGCTGCCCGGGAAGTAGGCCGCCGGGTACTTGAGAAAGAAATCGACCTCCTCGACACCATGCGCGATCGTGAACGCCTGGAGGCGCTTCCCTCCGGAACGCTCGGGCGTACCTACTACGACTTCATCTACGCCGAGAGTCTCTCTGCGGATGGCCTGGTCGACGCCAGTATGTCCCAGGGCGGCGCCCTGTATGACCAGATGTCCCCGGACGTGCAGCGCTACGCCAAGCGACTGCGCGACCAGCACGACATCTGGCACACCCTGACGCAGTACAGTCGCGACGAACTGGGCGAGGCCTGCCTGCTCGGATTCACTTACGCACAGACACGCAACCGCGGCATCGGCATGATCGTGCTGACGGGAGGGTGGAAACTGTACAAGGCTCTCGGCACCCGCGCCCTGCGGGCGATCTGGCAGGGCTTCCGTTCCGGGCTGCACGCCTCGTGGCTGCCGGGCGAGAACTGGGAAGCGCTGCTCGAACTGCCCATCGATGAGGTCCGCCGGCAGTTGGCGATCCGACCCCCGACCGCTTACTGGGAAGTGGCGGCGTAGAACCTCGTCACGGACCCCGGGCCATTAGCGCCCCGAGTCCCTGTACCGCTAACCGCCTCGCGGAAACCGAAGGTCGACCGAGCTGTCGGCCGGGGCGGGCCAGCGGGAAGTCACCACCTTGGGCCGGGTGAAGAAGCGCACGCCCTCGGGCCCGTACATGCTGGTGTCTCCGAACAGCGAGTCGTTCCATCCGCCAAAGCTGTGATACCCGACCGGCACGGGAATCGGCACGTTGATGCCGACCATGCCGGCCTCGACATCGTCCTGGAACGCCCTCGCGGTGCCGCCGTCGCGGGTGAAGATCGCCGCGCCGTTTCCCCAGCGGTTGTCCCGTATGAGCTGGACAGCCTCATCGTACGAGTCGGTGCGAACAACGCTCAGCACCGGGCCGAAAATCTCGTCCGTGTACACCGACATGTCCGTGGTGACGTGGTCGATCAGGGTCGGTGCCAGGAAGTAGCCGTTGCTGTTGAACTCCGTGTCCCGTCCATCGACGAGCACCGAGGCGCCCGCAGATGCGCCCTGGGCGATGTAGTCGGCGACTCGTCCGCGATGCTCCGCAGTCACGAGGGGGCCCATCTCCGAATCGGGATTCGTACCGTCCCCCACCACCAGCCTGGACATTCGGTCACCGATCGCGTCGAGGAGCGGGTCGGCGATATCGCCGACGGTCACGAGCACTGAGACAGCCATGCACCGCTCCCCCGCCGAGCCGAACGCGGCCGACACCGCGGCGTCGGCGGCAACATCCAGCTCCGCGTCTGGCAGCACGACCATGTGGTTCTTGGCGCCTGCCAGGGCCTGCACGCGTTTTCCGTTGCGCGTGCCGGTTTCGTACACGTACTTCGCCACCGGCGTCGAGCCGACAAACGAAACTGCCTGGATATCCGGATGTCCGAGCAGGCGATCGACAGCCACCTTGTCGCCCTGGAGGACGTTCAGCACACCCTTGGGAAACCCGGCTTCGTGAAAGAGTTCGGCCAGCAGGAGCGGCGCCGAGGGGTCACGCTCAGATGGCTTCAGCACATAGGTGTTGCCCGCGGCGATGGCATTGGGGATGGTCCACAGGGGCACCATGGCCGGGAAGTTGAACGGCGTGATGCCGGCCACCACGCCGAGGGGCTGGCGTATCGTGTAGACGTTGACGCCGCTCGACGCGCCCTCGTTGTACGAACCCTTCAACAGTTCGGCGATCCCGCAGGCGAATTCGATGTTTTCCAGCCCGCGCCCCACTTCCCCTGCCGCGTCGCTCAGGACCTTGCCATGCTCAGCCGTGAGGGTTCGCGCGAGTTCGTCGACATTCGCTTCCACCAGGTTCCGAAAGCGGAACATGAGCTTGGTTCGGGATGCGACGCTTTCCCGGCGCCAGGAGTCGAACGCCGTCCTGGCCGCGGCCACCGCGGCATCGACATCCTCCACCGAAGCCAACCCGAGGTCCGCCGTCTGTTGGCCGGTGGCCGGATTGAACACCGGGCTGGTACGGCCCGAGGTCGCCGCCACGCTGACACCGTCTATGAAGTGATTGATCTGTTTCATCGAGGCAGGAACTGCATTTGAGGTACCGCAAGATACCGCAGTTGCCTGGCAAGCAACACGTCGAATGAATCGGCGCATGATTCAGACAGGGCTTCCGTTGACCCGGTCGTGCCCCGGCGGCGATCCGTTTGCAGTTTCACCGACCTGCTGCCACCATTCCCGCGAGAGCTTGAGAGACGGCGACATGGCTTCGGCATCTTCCACGGGTTGCCGCACGCCCGGCACCAAGGCTGCCGGGAATGCCGTCAATGATCGGCAGACCCCCAACGGCCCGGCGGCCGCATCCGCAACGCGCCGGCCGCGCCTGGACCCCGAGGCGTTCGACTTCCCCGCAGACCTGATCCGCGACGGCCACTATTCCGACAAGTACTTCGTGCGAACCAGGGAGGTGCTGCGCCAGGATGGACACTCGCCACAGGTCCTGATGCAGGTCTTCTGCAAGACCGCGGGATGGATCGGCGGGGTCGATGAAGCCATCGCCATCCTCAAGCGATGCAGTGATGACTGGCCAGCGCTCACGGTGCGCGCGTTGTACGACGGCGACCCCATCGCGCCCCACGAGACGGCGATGACCGTCGAAGGTCCTTACGACACCTTCGCGCACCTGGAAACGCTCTATCTCGGCATCCTCGCCCGGCGCAGCCGCATCCTGACGAATACGCGCCAGGTGGTTAACGCGGCGCGTCCGAAGGATGTGCTGTTCTTTCCCGCCCGCCACGATCACTGGTCGCTTCAAGAGGGCGATGGCTACGCGGCGCATGTGGCTGGTGCGACGGCCGTATCGACGGATGCGCAGGCGGCGTGGTGGGGTGGGAGCGGTCTCGGCACCGTTCCCCATGCCGCGATTGCAGCCTATGGCGGCGACACCGTGATCGCCGCCCGCAAGTTCGCCGACCACATTCCCCATTCGGTGCCGCTGGTGGTGCTGGTCGACTTCGACAACGACAGCGTGGGCACGGCGGTCGACGTCGCCCGCGCCCTCGGCAGCCGCCTCTACGGAGTGCGCCTCGACACATCCGGCACGCTGGTGGACAGGAGCGTCGTGCCCAGGATGGGACAGTTCGATCCGCGCGGCGTGAATCCGCAACTCGTCAGGAACGTCCGCGACGCGCTCGACGATGCCGGGTTCGAGGACGTGCGCATCGTCGTCTCCGGTGGATTCGGCGTCGCCAAGATTCGCGCTTTCGAGTCCGAAGGTCTTCCCGTTGCCGCCTATGGCGTCGGCTCTTCGCTGGTGGCCAATGACGGCAGCTTCGATTTCACCGCCGACATCGTGCTGAACGAGGGACGCCCATCCGCCAAGGTAGGGCGCGCGTATAGCCCTAACCCACGTCTGGAGGCCGTCGAATGACGCGCGTGTTCTGGGACGTGGACACGCAGGTCGACTTCATGTGGCCGGACGGCAAGCTGTATGTGCCCGGTGCCGAGACCATCGCCGAGAACTTGAGCCGCCTCACCGACCACGCCCACGCCCACGGCATTCGCATCGTCGCGAGTTCCGACAACCATGATCCGGGCGACGCCGAACTCTCCGACAGGCCGGATTTCAGGGACACGTTTCCGCCACACTGCCTGCGCGGCACGCCCGGGCAGGCGCGGATTCCCCAGACCGTCCTCGACCATCCGCTGTTGATCGAGCCGGAAGATGCCGCGGATGACCTGTCAGCCAAACTTGCGGGCCATGCCGGCGACATCCTGTTCCACAAGCACTGGTTCGATGTCTTCACCAACCCCCACGTCAGGCCAGTCGTCGAAGCCTTGAACATCACGGACGTCGTCCTGTACGGCGTGGCCCTCGATGTATGCGTGGCATGCGCGGTAGAGGGGCTGCTCCAGCGACATCCAGGACTCGCCCTGAACGTTGTCGAAGACGCCGTGCGCGGCATCGACGAAGATGGGCGCGACGCCCTTCTCGGCGGATGGCAGGCAAGGGGCGTCACCATCACCAATACGAACACGGTTCTAAGGACCCAACCATGAGCAACAACACGCGCAGAACGGCACTCGTTACCGGCGCGTCGGCAGGACTCGGCGAAGAGTTTGCGCGGCAACTCGCGGCGCGCGGCCACGACCTCGTACTGGTCGCCCGGCGCCAGGACCGGCTGGAAACGTTGGCCGAAGAGCTGCGGGGTGACCACGAAGGAATCCGCACCGAGGTGATTGTGGCAGACCTTTCGTCGCCCTATGCACCGGACACGATCGCCACACGCGTTGCGGAGCTGGGACTTGAGGTCGACTACCTGGTCAACAACGCCGGATCCGCAGGACCCGACCTGCTGGAAGATCGCGACTGGCAGCAGCAGGCCGCGTTCCTGCAGTTGATGATGACGTCGGTTGCGCACCTGTGCCACCTGTTCGCGCCCGGCATGTGCGAGCGCGGTTTCGGCCGCATTCTCAACGTCTCCTCGGTGGCCGGGCGCATCGCCCGCGCCGGCGACATGAACTACGGCCCCGCCAAGGCGTACGTGATCGCACTGTCAGAATCGCTCGACCTGACGCTCAAGCCCCATGGAGTGCGAGTGTCCGCTCTGTGTCCCGGCTATACGCACACGGACTTCCACGCGGTGGCCGACATGCTCGACACCAAGGCGGCAACGCCCGACTTCCTGTGGTACGAAGCCGACAAGGTCGTGCGCGAAGGCCTCGCCGCGATCGAGCGAGGCAAGAGCGTCTATTGTTCCGGGCGGGTCTACCGGTGGGTCGACCCTGTCCTGCAATCCGTGTGGACCCGGCCGCTGGCGCGGCGCGCGATGGGCAACCGGTAGGGGGTCGACGCCAGGTCTGGTGGCTTGTCCATCCGGAACGGGAAGGTCATACGGCAGCCCTCACTTCCTCGGCACGCACCGAAGCCCTGATCTCGGCCGCGATCATAAGGTCTCGCTCCGTGTAACCGAGGATGCCGGCGTGAGATGCGTCATCCGGGAGTGGAAGATGGTTGATGTGTAACGAACGTCGATAAGTTCGCCGGATCGTCGTCTTGACCGTACCGACGTTCAGCAACGCGAAACGACCGTTTGATCGAAGTCGAAAACCCTTGCTTCGCAGTGTCTCGCGTACTCGGTTCAGCGCGGCTTCGGGCTCGCCGACGGGCAGGCCGAAATGTTCGAGCCAGTTGACCGACAGGTAGCCCTCGCCAGGCCGGATCGCGAAAGCGCTCGCCATGGGTTGGCCCCGTTCACCGACCGTCGATGGCTTGCAGTACCGAGAGACGTGGTCCCGGTCCGGCAGCGGCTCGTTCATGTTCGCTCGATCCGATCGGTGAATGGGCGCACTGCCTGCAGTGCCTGCGCCGGAGGCAACTCTCCGTTCACGGTCAGTCGATCCACCCCCAGGCGATAGGGCTCCGACAGGGCGGCAAACCCAATGATCCCGCGGGGAAGGAACTCCATCACCAGCAGGCCGTCGCGCGTCCGATCGTCCAAGGAGCCTTCAGCCGGGGGAATCGCCCCGACCGCTGACGCGTAGGGAAGTGCCGGCCTTTCCCCCGGTGCCGGAGGCGTACTTCCATGAAAGTCTGGAATCGTCCACTCCACCTGGGCCATTGAACTCGGTGACACACCGACTTCAGGGTCCGGCAACTGCCCTTGCTCGAGGAGAAAGCTCGCCATGTGCCAAAGCGAGTCGGGTGCGATCGGCTGTTCGTCCGGGTCCTCCCGGGCAAGCTCCTGCAGGTAGTCGAGGCGATCCGCAATCCGTTCCCGGCCGTGCGATCGCAATACCGCAATAACGGCCTGCGCGGTTGAAGCTTCATCGAGTTGACGTCGCCAGGGTGGGCGTCCGGCGGGGTCTGGAGACCGCGTCGCTGACACGGGTTCTGAATCGCGAACCATCAAGGACGCCGACTTGTCCGCTTCGGGGCCGAGATAGCGATAGAAGCCCGGTCGGATGCGCACAAAAAGCGGGCCCTCCAGCACCCTCTTCAACGGCACTATGACCTGCTCCCGGCTAGTGTTCATGTCACCACCGAGTTCGATGAATCTCTGTCGAAGGGCCTCGACGATCTCCCGGCGCCGGTAGATCCCATTGGCGTCGAGCAGGTCGGTTCGCAGCAGTTCCTCGGCAGCAGCGGTGCCAAACGGCAAGCCGACGAGTCTTTCGGTCAAGAGCGACACCTGCGAATACCTCCAATCGATCAACCCGATCAGCATAGAAAGGCGCAAAAATCACGTCAAGTGTGAAAAATTCGGATAAAAAGGAGCAAAAAGGAGTGTTAGGAGGCAACCGTTTCGGTCGCTCCGCGCGAATTCGGGTCAGGCGTCGTCGACCAGCGTGGCGATCCCCCGATCACCGTCGATGGTGATCCTCTGCCCGCTCCTGATGCGCTGAGTGGCGTCCCCCACCCCCAGCACTGCGGGAATGCCGTACTCGCGGGCCACGATGGATCCGTGGGCGAGAATGCTCCCGATGTCCGTCACAAGGCCGATGGCGTGGGGAAACAACTGCGTCCAGGCCGGCGTCGTCAGGGGACAGACGAGGATGGAATTCGGTTTCATCTGGTCGAAGTCGTCGGGCGTCATGATGACGCTGGCGACGCCAGTCACCGTTCCGGGCGATACCGCGAAACCCCGCAGGACGCGTTGCGCGCCATCGTTGTTTCGGAGTGATCCGTAAGGATCGTCGTCTTTCTCCAGTGGCGGAATCGCCGACGGGGGTGCCATGCGAAAACGTAGCGCCCGCAAGTTCCGTTCCCGGGCCGCCTTGTCCGTCAACTTCTTTTGAAGCACGCCTCCAGCGACAGCGGAAATGCCAGCACTTCCTTCCGCGTCAGCGGTCGGGGACACTTCCCCGGCTGAAGGCTCCGCCCGCGCGCCGTTGTCGATAGCCGCCTGCAGGTCCGCGCTCGTGACGTAGAACAAGTCGTCCGGGCGTGCGAGCGTGCCCATTTCCACCAGGCGCCGCCCCAGTTCCAGGGCCCACGGCCGGAAGACCGACCAGGCGCGGCCCATGTAGAACAGGGCTTCTTCCCGGCTCGGGTAGTTGACGCGCGAGGTCCAGTACAGCCGCAGGAACTCGAATCGCCGCGCGCCCTTGAAGAACCTCAATGCCTGCAGGAACTTCGACCGGCGCGTCTTCGCCACCTGCCTCTGCCGAACCGTGAGGTCGTAGCCGGGGTCCCTGACCAGCGCCTGCAAGCGCTTTGCGAAAGGCAGCGGCGCTTCTGCAAGCGAAGGCTCCACGAAATCGAGATTGAAGACCTGCCGGCCGTAGTCGTGCAGGTACCGGTCGATGGCCGCGCCGATTGGCGCGCCGCGAGGATGTCCCTTGATGGCGTCCAGCAGGCGCGGCGCCGGTGTCAGCAAGGCAAGTTCGCGAAGGGACGAATCCGCCCGGATATCCTCGGCGATCGCACGCATCGCGAACTCCGCGTCGAGGGTCCTCGAAGAGAATCCCGACAGGAACGTCCCGCTGATGAACCCCGTGTCCGGCGCGTTCTCTTCGAGGAATCGCTGGAACGTGCCGTCGGTGATCTTGGCGGTCCCGATGACGCTCCGCAACGCCTGCCAATAGTTCGCCTCCGCCATCGTCAGCGACCGCATGCCGTGCAACAGTTCCGCATTCGTCGCTTGTGCGGGGTCGCGTTGCTGCCACGTTTCGACCGCCGCGAGGTAGTCGGGCAATTGCCGCTTTTCCCAGGTGACGATGGCCGGGAACTTCCTGAAAGTGCGGAACGCCGTCATCAGCAGGTACAACACGTGCAGCGGTCCGCCCTTCATGTCCCCGATCATCCAGCTCGGCATCTTGATCGCGCGTCCCAGGTTGACATGCCATGGCAGCTTCTTCTGCTCTTCGCGAGCCTTCTGCATGTGTTCTTTCCAGTCGCCGTGACTCTCCGTGTAGAGCGGCTGATACGCATAGCCGTTCACCGTTGTCACAACGAAGTTCTTCAGCCAGTTCCTGGTGAGACGGCCTTTCCATTCCCAGCCCTCCGGCCAGGTCTGGGAGTCGAATATGGCCCGCAGGTAGAGGTCTTCGAAAAGCGGCGACAGCGGGTCGGGCATGTTCTCCGCCACTTGCCGCTTCAACAACTGCGCCCCGGGAATCTCGGGCCAGGTCACATCCTTGGGCGGGTCCGGTGGCAGGTTCGTGATCGGGCGGGACTGCAGGAGCCAGAGCTTCTCCGAGGAAATCGCCCACTCGATATCCTGTGGTTCGCCACCGAAGACACCCTCGACCGCGAGGGCCAACGCGGCGAGGTCGGCCAGCGCGGCGTTCGACAGGCAAGGCTCGCCGCGCTCTTCGGCCCTGACAGCTTCCGTCCGCGTGCCCTGTTCCCCGTCGGCCACGATCATCCGTTCCTTGCTGCCGGGCACGGTCTCCTTCGCCACGAGACTGTCCCGGTCGAAGACATACGTGTCTGGCGTGACCTCCCCGCCCACCACCGCCTCACCCAGTCCGAAGCTGCAGTTGACGATCATCTCCGAGCGCTCGCCGTTCGCGGGGTTGGCGGTAAAGACGATGCCGGAAACCTCGGACGGCACCATGACCTGGACCACGACCGCCATCGCCACCGCCTCGTGTTCCATGCTCCTCTCATACCGGTAGTGCATCGCCCGGGCCGTCCACAGCGACGCCCAACAGTCCTTTACGGCATTGACTACGGCCTGGACCCCGTTGACGTTGAGATGGGTTTCGTGCTGTCCCGCGAACGAGGCGTCCCGCGAGTCCTCGGCCGTAGCCGAAGAACGAACGGCTACCGCCGGACGGTCTCCCAGCCCATCATACGCGGCGTTGATCTCCGATCTGATCCCGGACCCGATGTCGTGCTCGTCAAAGAGCGCTCGGATGCGCTTCGCCGCCTTATCGAAGGAGACGGAGCCCTCGACAACTTCGGGCTTCGCGAGGTCAAGGATTCTCGGACCGAGATCATTGGCCTCGACAAAGTCCCGATAGGCGGACGTGGTGACCAGGAATCCGTCGGGCACATCGAAGCCGGCCCCGGTCAGGCGAGATAGCGATCCGCCCTTGCCCCCCAGGACTTCGGGAGAATCGTCTGTTGTGTCAAACCCTCGGGTGTACATTGACCAGGCTTTCGCGGCTTCCATATCGCGCCGCGTCAGTCAACTCCAGCAAGACCGGCCGACTTGCGACACTAGCTCGAAGGCGCCTCGCATCCCGCACGGGTGCTCGTCGCGTTCTCCGTCGGGAAGTCCGCGGGCACGGCCTGCGTCATGTCGCCGCTCGCAGCCCACTCGCAGCCTCGCTGGAACGTCGCGATAAAGCCCACGCACTCCATGGCGACCGGTCGATGGTCGGCCGTCACGCCGCCGTCCACGTGGCCAAGCGTGGTATGGAAACACCGGCCCTTTTCGTATTGGATGGCCATCAGCACGGGCTCGTGTTCGCCGCTGCCGTAACCCGAATGGCTTTCCACCTTGGGGTCGACGTAGGCCGTTGCGATCACGTCGACGTTCTTCCCCGGACCGCGAAGGTTGAAGTAGAGCTCATCGCTGGTGTGAAGCCACTTCTCCGGCAGACCCCTCGTGATGGGATGGTCCGGTTCGCGGGTATCGATCTGATTCTCCAGCCAGTCGATATGATCGCCGGCGTTGCCCGGACCATGGTCCCGCACAACCGTGCCGTCGCGCCAGTAGAGCCGCGGACCCGCCTTTTCGGTTCGCCGGCCCCAACCGCCCACGCCCATGATTTCGTTGAACTCCGGCCATTGGGGAAACAGTTGGCACGAGTGGTGGAAGAGAGCGAGGCCGCCACCCGCGCTGATGTATTCGAGAAAGGCATCGTTGGTGGGCCCCGACCATGGGTCGCCGCCATCGTCGAGCACCACCAAGTCATACCCGTCAAACTCGGGCCGGAAACCCGTCATGTCGCTGCCCTTCGGGCCCCTGGTCATGACATCCACGCTGAACAGGCCCGTCTGTTCCAGGATCTTCTTCACGAGTGGACTGCTTGCCAGCCAGCCATGGTGGCTCTGGCCGTTGATGAGAAGTGCTTTCATGGGTGCCCTCCCGGTAGGGTATTCGGCGGGATCGGGAACGAACCGCCACGGAAGGGATACTAACACCTGCGTTCGTCCGGACACGCCGCCCGCCTGGGTCTCGACCCGCCGTGATCGGTTATTCTCTAGCCCATCATCACCCACAAGGAGCCCGTTCGGGGATCAAGATAACCATGTCCAATCCACTCAAAGTCGGCATCGTCGGGGCCGGCGGCATTACCCGCGCGCATCTGCCCGCTTACCTTGAACGTCCCGACCGGGTGCAACTGAACGCCGTTTGTGACCTCGTCGAACCTCTCGCCCAGGAACTTGCGAAAAAGGCCGGCATCGACGCCGTCTACCTGGACATAAACGAAATGCTGCGCGACGCCGACATCGAGGCCGTCGACATCTGCACCACGCACAACAGCCATGCGCCGCTGGCGATCGCCGCCGCCGAAGCCGGCAAGCATGTCATCGTCGAGAAACCCATGGCGATTTCCGTGCAGGAGTGCCGGGACATGATTGCAGCCGCCGAAAAGGCGGGTACGACCCTGATGGTTGCCCAGCACCTGCGGTACGCGCCGGAAGCCCGGGCCGCGAAACGCCTGCTGGACGAAGGCAAGCTGGGCACGGTCGAGGCCGTCCGCACCGAGCTCTTCGGTGGAGGGATGCGGGGACGCCGTCGCCGGCGGCGGCAGGGTGAGCGCTGGATGCAGGACGCAAGGCGGTCCGGGGGCGGCATGATGATGTCCGAACAGGTCCATCACATCGATCTGTTGCGCTACTACGCCGGCAACGTCAAACGGGTCAGTGGGGTCTGCAAGTCGCTGCAGGAACACATGGTCCATGGCGCCGAAGACCTGGTGTCCGCAACCCTCGAGTTCGAGAGCGGCGCCGTCGGCGAAGTCTGGGCCAAGGGCAATGCGATCGTGCCCCACGGACGGACCTACACGATCTTCGGGGATCAAGGCGTGTTCTACGCAAGCACACCGACGAGGGAGCAGCGGGAAGTCGAAATAAGTGGCGCCACGCCGTTTCGGCACTTCGGCCATATCATGGTTGCGCTGAACGAGGACCTTCCCGATCTCGATCCGAGCAACATGGAAGATCGGAGAAAGATGTATTTCGCCGAGCCGCCGTTCAAGGTGCTTGACACGAGCGACATCGACCTGCCCAGCCCCAATTACTTCATCAACGAGATCCTTCACTTCGCTGACTGCTGCCAGTCGGGCGCGGAGCCCATAAGCAGCGGCCGTGACAACATCGGGACGATGAAGATCATCATGGGTATCTACGAGTCGTCCAGGACGGGCCAGCCGGTGGACCTGGACGATCTCTAGAGGCCACAGAACGGCATGCAAGCGCCAAGCAAGGCACCCGGCGGGAAGACGGCAATCAGATCGTAGTCGATTCATCCGCCTGGCATTCATTGTCTATGAAAGGGCCGGTCCCTGCCGCGCGCGTGCACTAGCCCGCATATCTCACCAAGGCGCTTGTTGAATCAGCAAAGGTCATTGTATTTCAATGAGGTATCTTCAGTTTTCGACGTTTGGACAGGTAACAGACCGCGCTGCCGCGCCCTCGCTGGTCTTTTTTCCGTGTGCGCGCACGTGCTCGCTGCACCATAAGCGACGGCTATGCTTCCGGTTCTTTTCTTGCGAGGGGTTTCCCCCTCGCGCTCCCCGGCTGAGGGCTCCGAGCACGCGCACACGAAAAAAATCCTGCGCGATCATCGCGGCCCTTGGTGAGATATGCGGGCTAGAGTTGACCCATGCGAATACGTGTAACTTTGCCGGATGCGCTGATTGCCGAACTCGACCAGCGAGTTGGAGCCCGCTGTCGAAGCGCCTTCATCTCGGAACTGATCCGGCGCGGTCTTGCGGACGAAAGGCGCTGGGACGACATCGAAGCCGCCTTGGCGCAGTTGGCGGACACCGGCCATGACTGGAGTACCGACCCCGCGAAGTGGGTTCGACAGCAACGGCGCAGCGATAGCCGCCGCAGCGGCTGACCATACACGGCTGCTGGTGGCCCGGTACTGACCACACATAGCATGGGTCGCTACATCCTGCGCAGGCTGTTGCTCGTGGTGCCGACGCTCTTCGGCATCATCCTGATCAACTTCGTCATCGTGCAGTTCGCGCCCGGCGGGCCTATCGACCAGATCGTCGCCGCCGTGACGGCGGGTCCGATGTCCACGACCACTTCCATCAGCGGGGGAGGGGCCGATTCCGGGACGGGCGACCTGACCCTGGATATCGGCCAGACGCCTTCCACCTACGGCCTGGACCCGGAGTTGATCGCCGACCTCGAACGCCAGTTCGGCTTCGACAAGCCGGCGTACGAGCGATTCCTGGAGATGCTCTGGAACTACCTGCAGTTCGATTTCGGGGCAAGCTACTTCCAGGACCGTCCCGTGCTCGAACTCGTCCTGGAGCGGCTGCCCGTCTCGATATCGCTCGGGCTGTGGTCGATGATCGCGATCTATTCCATATCGATTCCGCTCGGAGTCGCAAAAGCGGTGCGGGACGGCTCCCGCTTCGACATCTGGACCAGCACGGTCATCTTCGTCGGCTACGCCATTCCGGGGTTCCTGTTCGCGATACTGCTGCTCGTGCTCTTTGCCGGCGGCAACTATTTCGACCTGTTCCCGTTGCGGGGACTCGTCTCCGAGAACTGGCGCGACCTGCCGTGGCCGCAGAAGATCGCGGACTACCTCTGGCACCTGGTGCTGCCCGTCAGTGCCCTGACCATCGGCGGCTTCGCCACGCTGACCATGCTGACCAAGAACTCCTTTCTCGAGGAAGTGAGCAAGCAGTTCGTGATCACGGCGCGGGCCAAGGGCCTGACGGAGCGCCGCGTGCTCTATGGCCATGTATTCCGCAATGCAATGCTCATCGTCATCGCCGGTTTCCCCGCCGCGTTCGTCGGCATCCTGTTTACCGGCTCGCTCCTGATCGAGGTGATCTTCTCGCTCGACGGGCTGGGCCTCCTGAGCTACGAGGCCGTCGTCAAGCGCGACTATCCGATCCTCTTCGGAACGCTCTACATGTTCACGCTCATCGGCCTCGTCATGCACCTGGTGGGCGATCTGACCTATGTCCTCGTGGACCCCCGCATCGACTTCGAGACGCGCGAATGAGTCCGATCACCCGGCGCCGCTGGGCGAACTTCAAGGCGAACCGCCGCGGCTGGTACGCCCTCTGGACGTTTGCCGCGTTATTCGTCACGTCGCTCTTCGCGGAGTTCATCGCAAACGACAAGCCCGTCGTTCTCTGGATGAACGGCGAACTGTATGCGCCGGTCATCAGGCCGCCCACGGAACAGGAACTGGGCGGCGAACTGCCCATCGAGGCAGATTACACCGACCCCTACGTGGCCGATCTCATCGAAGCCGCGGGAGGCTGGACGGTCGACCCGATCATCCCTTACAGCTACGACACCATCGACCTGGACATCGAGAGCCCCGCTCCGGCCGCGCCGTCCCGGCGGCACTGGCTCGGAACGGACGACAGCGCGAAGGACGTGCTCGCGCGGCTCATCTACGGCTTCCGCCTGTCGGTGACCTTCGGCATCGTCCTCACCGCCCTGGCCTCCGTGATCGGCGTCTGCGTGGGCGCGGTTCAAGGTTACTTCGGCGGCCTCGTCGACCTGATCGGGCAGCGGCTCGTGGAGATATGGGCCGGACTCCCGATTCTGCTGGTGCTGATCATCCTGGCCAGCGTGTTCGAGCCAAACGTGTTTTCGCTGCTCGTCATCCTCATCATGTTCAGCTGGATGGCCCTGGTTTCCGTCGTGCGCGCCGAGTTCCTGCGCACCCGCAACTTTGACTACGTCATCGCCGCACGCAGTCTCGGGGTTTCCGACCTGACCATCATGCGGCGCCACGTGTTGCCAAACGCCATGGTCGCCGCGCTCACGTTCCTTCCCTTCATACTCTGCGGCGCCGTGACGACGCTCACCGCGCTGGACTTTCTCGGCTTCGGTCTGCCCGCAGGCTCTCCGTCCCTGGGCGAACTGCTTCAGCAGGGCAAGGCCAACCTGCACGCCCCCTGGCTTGGCCTGACCGGCTTCTTCACCCTCGCGTTGATGCTCTGCCTGCTGATCTTCATCGGCGAAGCGGTGCGGGACGCGCTGGACCCGAGGCGCGCGGCGCAGGGACCGCCGGGGATCGCGCCCTGACAGAACGGCGTCAGGGACCTGAGTGCGATGGCGCCAGGCATCGCCGCAGTGTTTCGTCCAAGCCGGTCAGTTCGAGGCCAAGGTCCCTGCAGGCGGGAGCCACGTCGACATCGTCGTCGTGATCAAGTACACCGAGCATGGCTCTCGTCACTGGCGGATTGGGAGACAGAGTCTCGAACAGGGTGGCCAGCAGGCGGCCGGCCGCGATAGGTAGCGAAACCAGCAACGCACGGCGACCCAGCACCCCGCCCGCGCGGCGGGTGAGTTCCCGGCGCGTGATGCGTTCCGGACCCGCCAACTCGACGACTTCGGGCGCATCAGCACGTTCGAGCAGGGCCGCAATGGCATCGACGACGTCCCCCGCGTAGACCGGCTGCTCGAAGCTGTCTGCCCGGAAAGTGAAGCTCAGCGGTCCTGAAGCGCGCCTGCCCAGCGCCAGGGACGCGTAGTCGCCCTCCCCCAGCACCATCGGGACACGCAACACGCACGCTGTCGCACGTCCCGACAACAACAGGGACTCAGCCGCCGCCTTGGAGGCGAGGCATGCGTTCGGAGAATCCGGGACCGCGCCGACAACGCTCAAATAGACGATGCGGCGAATGCCGGCCAGGCGGCCGAGTGCTCGCGCGGTTCCTTCGTGGGCATCCACGTAACGGTTCGCCGCCGTTTCCCGGATGATGCCGGTGAGGTGCACTGCCGCTTCGCAGCCTGCGGCCGCCAACGCCAGGGTGTCCCCATCGCCATAGTCAACGAGGCGAACATCCACCCCACTGCCCTCAAGCATCGCCGCGGCGCGAACGGACCGTACCGCCGCGACGATGTCGCAAATCCCACTCAACCGGGCAATCAGCCGACGGCCGAGATTCCCGTTGGCCCCGGTAATGAGCACGCGTTCGAACATGCCCGCAACCATACCAAGGTTCAGGGACACCCACGCTCAAGGACAGGCATCTCATCGAGGGCTTAGGGCAAAAGGGACAGGCATAGGCGGCACGTCTTGGAGGGCTTAGGGACAGGCATAGGTCCACACATGGGCACGCTTTGGGACAGGCATAGGCAAAAGGGACAGGAGATGGGCTTAGGGACAGGCATGAGGAGGGCTTTGGGACAGGCATAGGTGGGCTTATAGGGACAGGCACAAGAGGGCTTTGGGACAGGCATAAGCGACCGGAGGGCTTTGGGACAGGAAGGACTTAGGGACAGGCATAAGAGGAGGGCTTAGGGACAGGCATAGGCAAAGGGACAGGTGTTCGCGATAGGGACAGGTATAGGCACGCTGGGCAGGGACAGGCGATCACCGTGCCACCGGCAACGCTGGGCGCGATGAGCAGATTTCGGGACATGCACGAGAAAAAGAGGTCTTAAGGAAACGAGGTCCAGGGACACCCGGCCGCGCCCCGGGCCCCAAAGGAAGGTATAAACAGGCAAAACGACCAGTGTGAGATGGCGGCGAGAGAAACGATCTACACGCCCGCGAACGGACTCAGCGCAACGCGGCTCCTGGCGGCCTTGCCATGCGTCTTCGCGGTCGCGGTTTCGAACTGGGGCATCGCCGCGGCGGCGTTTCTGTTCGCCGTCGCGACGGACTTCGTCGACGGACCTCTGGCGAGGAGACGCGGTGAAGCGTCCCGGGTAGGCGGCATGGTCGACCATTCGGCCGACGCGCTGTTCTGCGTTGCGGTGCTCGGCGCGTTCGCATGGGCGGGCCTCTATCCGATCCTGCTGCCGTTCCTAATTGCAGCGGCATTTGCGCAGTACGTCGCCGACAGCCACTTTCTCTCTGGACAGGAGCTGCGCGCGAGTCGGATCGGACGCGGCAACGGCATCGCCTACTTCGTGCTGGCGGGGACGCCAATCATGCGGAATCTCCTCGGCTGGTCCTGGCCGTCGGATCCCTTGCTCTATGGACTCGGGTGGATGTTGGTGGCCACGACGACCGTGTCCATGATCGACCGCCTGTGGGCACTCATCGCCAAGAGGCGGCACCTGCGCGGCAACGGCCGGTGAGTCGTCGCAGCCTTGCCCCGGGCTATCCTTCTTCGCCCTGCTCTTCGACGAACAGCTCCTTGTTGGCCCTCGGCAGAAACAGGACCCCGATAAAGGCATTGAACAGCACGAAGAACGTGTGCATGACAAGGCTGAATGCCCCCACTTCGGGGTAGTCCGGGAACAGCACCGTCCAGATGACCAGTGCGCCCGCATGGAACGGCAGCGGTAGCGCCGCCGCGAGGAATATCACCGGCAGGAATGCCAGCATCTGGCCCAACGACACTTCTACCTGGAAGAGCTGCAGGGCGACCGTGTACACGACCACCGCACCGAGCAGGTTCGGTGCCTTGAAAAGGACGGTGAGGAGGTAGTGCACGGGCCGCGCGCGGCGGAACGAGACGAGCAGGGACTTGTCGCGCAAGGTCGATCCCTTGAGCAATGCGCCGCGAAAGTAGGCGATGTGCAGCGGCAGGTAGACAAAGGCAAGCCCAAACACTGCCGGCAGGATGACGTGGAGCGGCAACAGCATGGAAGCTTCCACCACAACGCCAAAATCGAGCAGGACCCCGCCCGCGGAGAACATCAGCAACTGGTAGATCTCGAGCAGGCCGAGGAAGATCATGCTCGACAGCGCTTCCCAGCCGGCAACCCGGTGTCGCTTCAACAGGTAGAGCGACATCGCCCCCTTGCCGACCTGCTCGCTGACCAGGGAAAGCACGTAGGCGCTGGCGCGGATCGGCAGGACGTTCGCGAACTTCAGATCCGGAGCGTTGAACCAGCGCACGACCCGCCACGTGACGTGCGCATCGACCAGGAAGAAGAACACGGAGTAAGGAATCATCACGGCGAGCCACAGCGTCCAGTCTGCACCGGCGAAGAAGCGCACCAGGTACTCGACTGCCGTCAACCCGTCGCCGGCCGCCGCAGCCGCGATTCGTGTATAGACATAGTAGAAGCAGGCTGCCGCCACCACCCACGTAACCGTGCGGAAGGCGTAATCGCGCCATCGACGGCCTCTGGATACCGTGCCGGTAGATTCGCTCACGAACCGCCTCCAGGACTGAACCCCTGGTCAATGCTGCGGACGGCGCGCAGCGCGTACCACAACACCAGGGTCGCGCCGATGAACAGGGCTCCGGCCAGGCCCAGTCCCATCTGGATGCTGACGGTCTCGGCAACATAGCCGATCGGCAGTACGCCCAGCGGCATCAGGCCGTGGGTCATCGTGTCGATGGACATGATGCGACCGCGCATGCGCGGTGAGGCGTGCAGCACGACGATGGTGCGATTCATCGACATGCCGACCGACGAAATGAAGCCTATTGCGCCGACCGCGATCATCGCCCAGAAGTCGGTGGTGCAAGCGGCAAGCCAGATCAGGGCAACCCCCCAGAACAAGGAGTTGAAGAACAGCCAGAAACCCTTGCGCCGAAGTCCGCCGAGCTTGGACAGCGTGAGCGATCCCGCGATCGCCCCGACGCCCATGGCTGCCATCAGCAGGCCCAGATCGTCCGGTCCGCCGTTCAGCACATCCGAGTTGAACGCCGGCATCAGCATCTGGACCGGCGCACCGAGCACGAACGACACGATGGTCAACAGGATCAGCCCGCCGATCACCGGCGATCGCCGGACGTAACGGGTACCCGCCGTGACCTGCTGGAACACGCCCGTGCTGCGCCTGCGCTGCGCCTTGCCCTTGTGCTGCATCGACATGACGGTCCCGGCCGCGACGAAATACAGCACCGACAACACGAAATAGACGATCCCCACTGCGAAGTGGGAACTCGTATCCCCGCCCGCGATCACTGCGATCATCCCACCCGCCAACGCCGGTCCCAGGATGCGCGAGAGGTTCCACGCGGCCGTATTGAAAGCCATCGCATTGAACATCAACGGCTCGCCGACGATGTCGGGAATGAAGGCATTGCGTGCCGGGATCGACAGCGCGTTCATCGATCCGTGGATCAAACCAACCCAGATGAAGTGCCAGAACTGGACATGGCCGGTGATGACGATCACCGCCATGAGTAACGTGGCGATTCCGTTGATGGCCTGACCGATCAGGATGATCTCGCGCTTGCGCGCACGATCGGCGAGCACCCCGCCGACAAGCGAGAGGAAGATCTGCGGCAGCGTCGACGCCAATGATACCCAGGCCAGTTTCATCGGCGACGTCGTCATCTCGTATACGAGCCAGCCCTGCGCCACGAGCTGCATGTTCATCGCGAATGCGGAGCCGACCATGCCGCTCCACAACAGCCGGTAGTCGCGCAGCTTGAGCGAGGCGAGCATCGACCGGTCGACAGGTACCGTCCGGCCGTCCAACGCTGCGGCATCGCTGCGACGCGCGACAGTTCCGCGACGTATGCGCGCCGCGCGCAGCATCCTCAACAAGACTGACCAAGACCCGCTAACAAACTGTGCATCCTACCGCACGCGCCGCCATGGACGCGAAACAGGTAGCAATGTAAAGAAGTGGGGGGCTGTGGAACCGATCCGCGCCGTTGCGTGGTCTATGGGCTTGCGGCGCTGCTCACGAACGGACGGGCGCGGACACCGACGTGCGGAATTCCATGTCCACCGCAGCCTGGTCCAGCAGGGCGTCCTGCTTCTTCGGGTCGTCAACGAGGATGTACATCAACGCCAGCGCGCCGATTGTCGCAAGCGTGAGAATCACGGGTAGGGATGAAAGGAGACGTTTGATTGTGTCCACGGATTGTCCTCGTCGACAGGTTGTTGCTTCATTTATCCAGGCCCATATCCAGGCCCATATCCAGGCCCGTACCCAGGCCCGTCCAGTATCCGGCGCACAGTTCGCGACTCCAGGACGGCGGACCAACTGACTCTGGCAGTGCCGCCCTCGGCTAACGCGTCGGATTCAGGGGGCCGGACCACCGCGGTGGGCGACCGGGATGCAATTGTAACCGCGTTGGTGTGTTCTGGCTAAGGTCAGTCCACCAGCGCCTGGTAGACCGCGATCTTCAGGTCGCGCCGAATGGGATAGGCCGACGATGGCCGCAGCTGCGTCATGAACACGACTACGAGCCGCTCTACCGGATCCACCCAGAAATAGGTGCTCGCCGCCCCACCCCAGCCGAAGTCGCCCACCGAATCGAGGACATTGGCGGTAGCCGGGTCAAGCACGACCGAAAAGCCCAGCCCGAAGCCGGTGCCCTCGAACGGCGCCTCGCTGTGCACCCGTTCCCCGAAGGCCGCGAGATCGCTATTGCCGGGCAGGTGGTTCGTCGTCATGTACTCGACGGTCTTGCGGCCAAGCAGACGGACTCCGTCGAGTTCACCCCCACCGAGGAGCATCATCGCGAACCGGTGATAGTCGTCGATGGTAGCGACCATCCCGCCTCCGCCGGAGAGAAGCGTCGGCCGGGTTCGATAGGGTCGGATTTCGGAATCGTCCTGCCGGGCAAACTGTCCGTCCTCGAGGTACTCGTAGGGCGCCGCGAATCGCCCGCTCACGGCCTGCGGAACCATGAACCCCGAGTCCACCATGCCGAGCGGCTCCGTGATGCGCTCGCGCACGAAGACGTCGAGATCGGTGTCCGACAACACCTGGACGAGGTAACCGCAGATGTCCGTCGCGTGGCTGTAGCTCCACCGGGTCCCCGGCGAGAAACGCAGCGGGAGGTCGGCGAACGCGTCCACCATGTCCTGCAGGTCGCCGTTCGCGACCCGCCGCTTGCGGTAAAGCGCATCCACCGGATGGCTGTACATGAACCCGTATGTCAGTCCGGACGTGTGCATCAAGAGGTCCTTCACGATCATCGGCCGTTCCGGGGCGGTGGTCGACCACGATTCCGCGTCGCCATCCTCGAACACCGCGAGGTTCTCCCATGAAGGGATATGCCGCGCGACCGGGTCGTCGAGCTGAAACCGGCCCTCTTCGTAGAGCATCATGAGCGCGACGCTGGTGATGGGCTTGGTCATCGAATGCAGGCGGAAGATCGTGTCGCGCTCCACCGGCAGGCCACGTTCGACATCGCGCATGCCGTACGCCCGGAACCACACATCCTCGCCACACGACACGATGCACGAATAGCCCGGCAAAGCACCGCGATCCACGTACCCCTTTGCCAACGCGTGGACGTTTTCGATGCGGGATTGGGAAATTGCCATGTTCCTGCTGCTCTTTCTTACGGGATCCTGGGGAATCTGCTCCGTCGCTAGCCACAGCAGCAAACGTGATCCGTCAGGATCGGGTGCCGGGACACCCAACCCTTCACCATGTCAGGCATGCGTGGCGGATCGACCACCGAAGCCAACGGGTGATCGCGCTCCGTGAAACTGTCCAGGCACCACGGTCTCAGATCGAATCTGAACCCTGTTTCCGACTGGATCGAGAAGTGACCCTGGCCCGCATCGTCCCAAATCCTCTCCGCTCTGTCGCCGGACGTTTCGGCAAGCTGAACGAGTTCCTGATAGTCCAGGTTCATGTCGATTCCGGTATGCGTCGCGGTCCACACCGCACCGTCCGCGTCGACAGACAACATGAAGGAATAAACGTATCCCCTGATGGGAAAATCCAGGGTGACCGGTGGCCATAGATGGACACCGTCGCCGTGACAGGTCTGTTCAACCAGGACTGCATCGTTCGGACCGACACGCAGGTCCGTGCCAGAGCATCGGGTTTCATGGGGAAACATCGCGAGCCGAGTGGCCAGGTCCCGGCTCAACTCGACGCCACGCGCCGAAATGGCACGAAGGTAAGTCGCATCAAACAACGACCCTACGCCCAATGCGGGATCATTCAATCTCGCCATGGCCACGAGTCGGTCGGAGTAGAGCCGAGCCAGGCAAGCCATGTCCGCATCGTTGCCGTCGACGCAATCGCGATTTCGTCTTGTCAGCCACGCCCGCTGATCCGAACTGAGGGTCCGCCTTCGCTCCGCGTCGGACGCATCCAGGAGTTCTCCATAGAGCCGGTTCAGTTCGCGGTCGCCCGCCGCGATTCGTTCGTTCCGACAGATCGCCAGCTCGATCACCGTGGAGGCCCTGTCGCAGTCGAAGCCCGCCTGGAAACTGGACCTCGGCCGCTCGTAGACCCCGTCCTGGTACGTGATATCCCGGTCATGCCGGTCGTTCGCGGCGATACGCAGCACGAATGTGTCGCCACTCACCTCGGATCTCGCGGCGCGCGGTCCGAGAAAGGACGCATGTCCTTCCTCGTGAACTTCCAGGTTGGGGCTGTGAGGCCTGACGCGCTCCACGACCGAATAGCTGAATCCAGTGGGATCCACATCGGTAATCCAGAGCTCGTTGACCTCACCTCGCAGCCAGGTGTCCGCCCACACGCGGTATTCATCGAGTGTGAGCTGTTGCGCGTTCGCCCCAGACGAGATCAGGACAGTAGCGATCAACGCCGGCGCAACGCTATTGATCGTCAACCCGGATCGAATCGTCATCGGAACGAAACTCCGTCGCGCGGTTGGAAAAGCTGTCCCGGAGAGGGGAAGCGCTATTCCCGGCGACCTTCGACCATCATCACCAGCGTCGGCAGGAAGAACAGGACGAACACGGTCGAGAACACGAGTCCGCCCAGCATGCTGACGACGAACGGAACCAGGAAGACCAGTTCGTCGCTGCGCTCGTAGAGGAGCGGAGACAGCCCGAACACCGTCGTCAGGCTGGTCAGCAGCACCGCCCGGAACCGGTGGCGCGCCGCCGCGGATGCCGCGGCGATGGCCGGGAGCATCTCGTCTCCTCGACGCAGGATGTTGTAGCGGTCCAGCAATACCAGCGCATCGTTGACGATCACCCCGCCCACCGCGATCACGCCGAATATCGACATGGCGGTAAAGTCCCATCCCAACACCCAGTGGCTGAACACCGCCCCGGCGAACGCCATCGGCAACCCGGCCACGGCGACGAGGGGCTTCCAGTAGCTGCGGAGGAACCCGGCCATCAGCGCATACATGGCGAGCAGCACGATGGGAATCAGCGTGCCCAGGGTCTCCAGCATCGTCTTCTCGTCGCGGGCGGCCCCGTCGATGTCGATCCTGAGTCCCGGATACTTCGCGACCAGCTCGGGGATGACCTGCGCGGCAATCTCCCGCCTCGCCTGGCCCGGTGTGACGATAGCGAGATCCGCATAGCCCGACACCAGCGCCGTCTGCTTGCCGTCGATTCGTGTCATCTTCGCCAGTTCGCGCCGCTCGGTGAGTTGCGCCACCAGCGATAGCGGTACCTCGCCGCCGCCGGGACGATAGATGCGTTCGCTCGCAAGCTCCTGCAGGCTGCGGCGCCGCTCGGCGGGATACCGCACCACGACCTTGATTTCCTCGCGCCCGCGCTGGATCCGCTGGACCTCCAGGCCGTGGAAGTTGGCGCGCAACTGTTTACCGATCATCGCCGGGGTCAGCCCGGCGGCCTTGCCGGCGGGCGTGAGGCGAATCTCGAGGTGGCGTTTGCCGAGTGACAGGCTGTCCGAAATCTCATAGAGGCCCGGTATGGCCGCCATGGAGGTCCTGAGTTCCGTGGCAGCGTCCCTCAGGATCTCCGCATCATCGTGCTGGACCGAATAGGCGACATTCGGCGGGCGCTTGATGGCCGACACCTGGTATTCGACTCTCTCGAGGTCCGAAACATCGCCAACGATCAGACGCCACGCCTGTTCGACATCGCCGGGCGAGGCGCTGCGGACGGACTGATCCTCGAGATGGATCCTCACCGAGGCCAGATGGCTGCTATTGCCCACTTCGGAGTGCGTCTGCGTCGACGCGAGATTGCCCGCAACGACGCTGACGGACGCAACCGATGTTCCCGCAAGCTGATCATTGATCGAGTCCGCCGCATCCACGAAACGCTCCGTGACTGCAAGCGTCTGCTCGAACGGCGAGCCCACCGGCAGGTACAGGTCGGCCTGCACCATGTCCGAGACGTAGGCACCCTCGTTCAGGATGACGATCCGGACAGATTCCGTGCGCAGGAGCACCAGCGAGATCAGCACGAGCACCACGCCGATCGCGAGCGTCCACCAGACGTGACGTACCGACCACGATACCGCCGTCGCCACGACGCCGTCCCGGATGGTCTCCAGCAGCCCTCCGACCCGGCGCTGAAGATCGCTCAGGGGCGGCAGACTCCACGGCTTCTCGTGGGAAAGGTGGGAGGGCAGGATGAAGAAGGCCTCGATCAGCGAAACCCCAAGAACGAACAGCGCCACATAGGGAATGACGTTGACGATCTGGTAGACGCTCGCGGTGATGAATAGAAACGGCAACAGCGCGATGATCGTGGTCAACACGCCCACGGTAATCGGGCCCGCCACAGCCTGCGCGCCCGATATCGCGGCGCCGAGCGCACTCTTGCCCCGGGCGCGTTCCGCGGCAATGCTCTCGCCGACCACCACGGCGTCATCCACGACAATGCCGACCAGCAGGAACAGGGCGAAGATCGTCCCCAGGTTGAGCGTCAGGTCCGCGAGTTCGAAAAACAGGAGCGAACCGATGAAGGACAGCACGATGCCCACGGTGATCCAGATCGCGACGCGAAGATCAAATACCAGGACGAGCAGCAGGAAGACCAGCACCGTTCCCATCACCGCATTGCTGAGGATGTGCGATATCCGGTCGAGCGCCGACTGCGCCCTGTCGTTCCATACCTCCACCGAAACGCCGTCCGGCGGGCTGTAGTCCGCGCGCCAGGACATGATTTCGTCGGCGACGGCGGCGATCGACTGCTGTTCCGTGGCATTGACGCGAACAAGCACGCCGGGACTGCCGTCGATTCGGGTCATGACGTCCTGGTCAACGAACCCATCGCGAATCTCCGCGACCTCCCCAAGGGTCACGATCGTCCCATCGAGGCGCGTGAGGAGCGGAATGTCCTCGAACTCTGCGCCGGCCTGGCGCTTGGCGACGGTGTGCAGGACCACGCCGCCGCCCTCGGTGCGCAATTCGCCGAACGTCAGGTTGAGCGATACCCGTCGCACGACGCCGGCCACTTCCGTGATGGAGAGCCCGTGACGGCGCAGTTCCTCTTCGCTCAACTCGATGGAGATCTCCCGGTCGCGGGTACCGCGCAACACCACCTGGGAGATGGAAGGAAGCGCGAGCAATTCGTCGCGCACTTCTTCGGCCGCGGTCCGCAATTGATCCTCGGAAACCGCCGTCGACGTCACGGCCAGCGTCATGACTTCGAGCGCTGCCCGCAGGAGTTCCACTTCCGGCCGTTCCGCGACGGCAGGCGGGAAGTTCTCGATGCCGGCTACCGCAGTCTTCACGTCGTCGAGGACCGAGTCCGCGTCTGCGAAGGTCGCCAATTCAATCTCGACCTGGCCCAGGCTTTCGGTGGCGACCGCCACGACCCGATCGACTCCCGCGAGCCCTACCACGCTCTCTTCGATGCGACGGTTGATGTCCTCCTCTATCTCCTTCGGCGAGGAGCCGGGTGACACCACCGTGACCATCACTCTCCGCAGATCGAGTTCCGGGGAGTGCTGCACCGGCAGTTGAAGTCCGGCGATGACGCCGCCGGCGATCAGAAACAGCATCAGCAGATTGCCAGCCACGGGGTTGCCGGCGAAGTAGGCGATCAGGCCATTCTTCAGGGATATCCCCTGCTCGGCCGAAGCTTCGCTATCGATGGTGCTCATGGCTGGCCCCCTATGTCGAGGAGGTACTTTCGGCGACCGCCACCGCCATGCCTTGCGTGGCTCCCGGTACCGTGCCGATCACGACCCCCTGGGCCGCATCGAATGCGTTCGTCACCCAACCCGCCTCGACACGCCCGAGGACACCCGTGTCCCGCACGCCAAGGGAACCGTCTTCAACGACCCAGACGCTGTCGCCCTCCCGGAGCGCGGACTCCGGCAGCACGAAGACGTTCTTCTGCATCGGACCCATGATCTCCGCCACGACAAAGCTGCCCGGCAGCGGCAGGGAGGAGTCCGGCACCTCCCCCGAGAACTTGAGGAACAGCGTGGCAAGCCGTGTCCTGGGCGCTACCACCGAGGACACGCGCACCACTTCCGCATCAAAGGTGTCCGGCCCGACATGCAGTCGTGCGGACCGGCCGATCGCCGGGTTCAGGGATTCAAGATCGGCAAGTTCGATCGGAACCTCCGCCTCCAGCATCTCGGTCCGATACACCACGCCCAGCGAAGTGTCGCGACCGACATCGTCGGCCGGACCGACCAGTTCTCCGATTTCGACATCCGCATTCAGCACGCGGGTGTCGTAGGGGAAGGATATGCTTGTCCGCTCAAGCGCAAGCTGCGCCAGTTTCAATGCCGCGTTCGCTCCCGCGAGCGCAGACGGAGACTTCCCTTGCGCTTCTCCCACCGCGGCTTCCGCCGCTTCCACGTGAAGCTGGAACTCCGTCGGATCGATTCTCAGCACATCCTCGTGCGCCGCGATCGATCCGCCGTTGCTGAAATTCGGCGAAATCCAGACCACGCGGCCCGTAACCTCGGATACGACGCTCGCCGTCCTCTCCAGCCTGACGGAGCCCGTCAGGCGCAGGCCCAGGGCCTCGGCGGTCGGGGCCGGCTGGATCACGTTGACGACCGGCTTGCCGCCCGCAGCCTCCGAATCAGCAGCAGATTGACGTTCGACGCGTTCAGGCGCCCTCGCGAAATACAGTGCCAGCGCAATCAGGACCAGGACCCCGGCCAACTGCGCAAAGCCATACGACCGAGGCCGGTCGGACCGATCTTCGGATTCTTGCGACATCTTTCACCCCTCCCAACACCTATTGTCGCCAACTCCGACTGAAGGGTCCACCAAGCATGCTGTCAAACAAATGGAATTGTCCGGTTCTAGAACAAATGAACCCATCCGGATTGTTGCGGGGCCCGCCCCGGGCCCGAAAACCACGCCTCGTGGACAAGAAGCCGCCGGAGTCTATTATGGGAACGACCACTGCACATTCCACCAGGCTGCCAGTCAGGGCACCCTCCCCAACGGGCGTATCGGCCAGGTCGCGCTCGGCGCCGTGGGCCGACGTGGCGGCAACCGGGTAACAGGAAAGAGAGGACACCGGGCCATGGACATCGAATTCCGACCCGCGACCGCAGAGGAGATGGGACAGTTCGGCTTGCTCGCCGGCTATGTCTACGGCGGCGCATACGGAGACGGGCCGGACAACCTCGTCGCTTCCGTCACGCGACCCGAATGGACGCTGTGCGCTTTCGACGGCAGCCGTCTCGTATCGACCTTCTCCACCATCCCTTTCACCATGCGGGCAAACGGCGTGGCCTTGCCCATCGGAGGAATCTCCGCCGTCGGTACGCTGCCCGAATACCGGCGCCGAGGCCTGGTTCGCCGCATCATGACTCAGGCGTTCGCGGACATGCGCGACGGCGGACGTCCCGTTGCCGCGCTCTGGGCCTCCCAGGCCGCCATCTACCAGCGTTTCGGCTTTGCCATGGCTTCCGTCCAGCGCAGCTATGCGGTCGACACCGCGGACATCGACTTCCACGACGGCGACGATGGCGGCAGCCGCGTCGAGCGCCTGGACGTGGCTTCCGGCTACGATTCGATCAAGGACGTCTACGTGCGCTTCGTTGCCGACCGCATGGGATACCTGCACCGCGCGCGGCCGCTATGGCTGCACAATGCCCTCGAAGAACGGGAAGCGGACGGGCCGGTCCACATCGCCTTGTCACATGGCAGATCGGGACCCGACGGCTACGCTGTCTACACGTTGCGGGAAGGCAGGCGCGATCACCCCGCGCGCTCCCAGGAGATCGTTGTCCGCGATCTCGCCTGGCTCTCGTCGGACGCCTATCGCTCCCTGTGGATGTACTTCAAGCGCCACGACCTCGTCGGGCGCGTGCGCTGGAACAGCGCGCCGTCCGACGATCCGGCGATCGAGTACTTCCTCGAGCCGCGCCTGCTCGAGGCCCGCGACCACGAAGGCTTCTGGCTACGCCTGGTGGATGTCGCGGCGGCGCTCAAGGGACGCGGCTGGACCACCGACGGCGAGATCTCCATCACCGTTCGGGAGGATTCCCTCGCGCCCTGGAATACGGGAAGCTATCGGCTCACCGTCTCGGGCGGCGCCGCCGACGTTGCGCCATGCCCGACGGCTACCGACATGGAGATTTCCGTCAAGGCACTGGCATCGCTCTATACCGGCCAGCGATCAGCGCGCGAACTGTCCGCATGGGGCCTGCTCAACGGCAACGCGGATGCCGTCCGCCGGGCTGATAACCTGTTCGCAACGCGGCACGCGCCGCACTGCCCGGACCACTTCTAGCACTAGCCATGTCGCTGGGAATGATCTTTCTCACCACCCTTGGCCTCTTCGTCGGCCTTGGGGTCCTTTACCTGGCGTGGCGCTTTGTCGACAGCCAGCCATCGGATATCGACCCTCGCCCTTCGGCTCCACCATCCCCGGCGCCTCCCCAGCACAAAGCCGATCCACCTCTCCGGAATGACGAGGAACGGCACAAGCCCGGACGCATGCACCCGTCCACGATCCTGGCCCTGATCGGCATGACCATCGGTCTCGCCGCGATCCTCTTCGTCCTGTTCTTCGGCCCGTCCAGCCCTCTGCGCTAGCGCGTGTAGTACGATGCCGAATCGGGAGCGGCGGCTTGTCGCAGGTCGGCGCGAGAAACGGATCGGGGTAGCAAACGCATGGATCTCGCCTACGGCGAGGAGTACGAGACGTTCCGCGAGGAAGTGCGCGCATTCCTTGACGAGCACGGCAAGGAAGCGCCGCCCCAGTTCTCCCGCGGCAAGTCGGATGCACAGTCGCGCGCCTGGCAGCGGCTACTGATCGAACACGGCTACGCTGCGCGCACGATCCCCAAGGAGTACGGCGGCTACGGCGCCGAACCGGACGTCCTGAAGGCCCACATCATCGCCGAAGAGTTCGCGAAGGCGCGCGTGCGGGCCGGCCATATCGGCGACGACCGGCTGGTCCCCACCCTGCTCGAACTCGGCACCGAGGAACAGAAGCGCGCCTACATCCCGCCGACGGTCCGGGGCGAGATGCGCTGGTGCCAGGGTTATTCCGAACCGAACTCCGGTTCCGACCTGGCGTCGCTGTCCACGCGGGCCGAGCTCGACGGCGACGAGTTCGTCATCAACGGCCAGAAGATCTGGACCTCCGGCGCGCAGCACGCCGACATGATGTTCTGCCTGGTCCGGACCGAACCCGACGCGCCCAAGCACCAGGGCATCAGCTACCTGCTGTTCTCCATGGATACGCCGGGCATCGAGGTGCGGCCGCTCGTGACGATGACCGGCGAGGCCACCTTCAACGAGGTGTTCTTCACCGATGTGCGCGTACCGGCAAGCCAGATCGTCGGCCGCCGGGGCGAGGGCTGGTACGTCGCAAACGCCACCCTGAAGCACGAGCGCGGCGGCCTCGGCGACCCGAACCAGGCGGAAACGCGCTTCCTGCACATCGTCGACATGATGCGAAACGAGACCATCGACGGGCAGCCGTTGATGGAGTATCCCGCCTACCGCGACCGCCTGCTGAAACTGCAGGGACAGATGCTCGCGATGCGTTTCAACGGCATGCGGATCTTGAGCCATGCCATCAAGGGCGAGGAACCAGGGCTGCCGCGCTGGATCGTCAAGCTCAACGGTTGCGAAATGAACCACCAGATGGCCGGCATGGCGGTCGATCTCATGGGCGAACTCGGCGTGCTCTATCACGGCAGCCCGCATATCCGGGACGGCGGCCTCTGGCAGCAGCGCTACATGCTGGACCTCGGCCTCATCATCGGCGGCGGCACCGCGCAGATCCAGAAGAACCTGATCGGCGAACGCGCGCTCGGCCTTCCGAAGGAGCCAAAGGTTCCCCAGGGACAGTCGTAGATGGAGTTCGGCTTGACCGAGGAACAGCGGATGCTCCAGGACAGCGTCTCCGGATACCTCGGATCCGTCTGCGCCCTGCCCCGCGTTCGCGCGGCCGCCGACGCCGGCGACACGAAACCGGCGGACGTATGGCAGGGCCTCGCGCAACTCGGCGTGCAGGGGATCGTCACGCCGGAAAGCCACGGCGGCGTGGGCCTGAGCATGCTGGAAGCTGCGCTGGTTGCAGAGGCGCTGGGCGGTGCGGCAGCGCCCGTGCCGTTCGTGGCGTCCTGTGTCATGGCACCGGTCGCGCTGGCGCAGGCGGGCAGCGAAGCGCAGCGCAACGCATGGCTTGCGCGGATCGCATCCGGCGAAGCCGTGATCGGCGTCGGCTTGACCGAGCAGATAGGACGCCGCGAAAGCGCCGGCATCGCTGCCGACAATGGACGGCTGACCGGCCGTGCCATGTTCGTGCTAGACGGCATGGATGCCGATGCGTTCATCGTTGCGGACAACGGCGGCGCGATGCATCTCGTGGGTGCCGCCGATACCGGCCGTCGTGCACTCAAGACCATCGACCGCACGCGATCCGTGGCGGAAGTCACCTTCGATTCGGCACCTGCCGAAGTTCTGCCCGGCTCCGTCGACAACCGTGAACCTCTGCTCGCCACCATTGATGCGGGCCGCATCATGCTCGCCGCCGACACCCTGGGCGCCGCGCAGACGATGCTCGACCAGGCCGTCGCCTACGCCAAGGAACGGCGGCAGTTCAATCGCGTCATCGGTTCCTTCCAGGCCGTCAAGCACCTCTGCGCCGAGATGGCAGCCGCGCTCGAACCCTGCCGGTCGCTGGTCTGGTATGCCGCACACGCCGTGCGCGCCGTGCCCGAAGAATCGCGCCTGATGGCGTGCCACGCCAAGGCGCACCTGTCCGAGGTGGGACGCTTCGTCGCGCGCACCGCTACCGAAGTGCACGGCGGGATGGGGTTCACCGACCTGCTGGGCCTGCACTACTGGTTCAAGCGCATCGGTTTTGACCGGCAGATGCTCGGGGCGCCGGAAATCGTGCGGGAGGAAGCCGCGGTCGCGCAGGGCTGGATTGAGGCGTAGCCACCCCGGTTCCCGCGAGTCAGATCATCGTGAGGTGCCGATCCTCGGCGCCACGTACCATCTCCGTGGACACCCTGGCGTCGAAGGTCACAAACCTGCCGTCGTTCCGGACGGCCAGTGCCAGCAGGTAAGTGTCGGTCAGTTGTTTCGGGCCGATCAAGAGGTCCCAGTTGATAGTGGCGGTAGAAAGAACGCTCACCCCGTCCGGCCAGAACCGGTGGAATTCCTGATCAATCGCCTGCCTGAGTCGCGCGGCAACTTCCGTCGCGTTGTGCCGGTTGGGGTAGGCGGACTGCGACATGATACGAACGCAGCCATTCTGTGTGATCGGGCACGTCGCCCAACCAGACTCGATATTGGATTCCATCCATTGCCACGCCAGGCCATGGGAAACGTGGTTCTGGTCCAGCAGCGCGATCAGGACGTTGACGTCCAGCAGGCCACGCACTAATCGCCCGCCTCCTCACGCAGCCGATTGATGATGTCGTTGGTAACGATGTCGGTAGATCTCGCGAACGGTCGAAAACCATATCTTGCCCGTGTTTCCCGCACTTCAACGCCATTGCCGCTGAGAGCATCGCGTAGCAGGGTGGATGCCACCTCGCCCACGGGTCGAGCCTGGCTCCTGGCAATTTCCTTTACCGCGCTCAACACGTCGTCATCGATGTTCATGGTGGTTCGCATCGAACGGATCCATGCAATCACGAGAAAGCAATGATAGCGCATCAAACATCGTGCATCACACACCGATCAGTCCCGCATGTGCGAGACGATGGCGCCATCCCGTCACCTTGCATATTCTTCGAAACTGAATCCCCAAAAAGCTGCGCAAATGGCAGAAGACTCGGTCGACGTATTGATCATCGGGGCGGGTGCGTCCGGTGCGGCGATCGCGTGGAGCCTCGCCGATACGCGCATGCACATCGTCTGTCTCGAGCAGGGCGACTGGATGAACCCCGCGGAATATCCCAGCGCGCACATGGACTGGGAGTCGCGAGCCGGGGGAGAGTTCAGCATCAGCCCCAACCGGCGCGGCGGCGTGACGGACTATCCGATCAACGAGACGAACTCGCCCATCGCGGTCGCCAACTTCAACGCCGTGGGCGGCGCCACGATCCTGTACGCCGGGCACTTCCCCCGTTTCCATCCCTCGGACTTTCGCGTCAGGACGCTGGACGGCGTGGCCGACGACTGGCCGATCGACTACGAGACATTGGCGCCTTACTACGACGAGAACGACCGCATGATGGGCGTGTCGGGCCTGGCGGGCGATCCGGCCTATCCGCCCAAACCCGCGATCATGCCGCCCTTGCCCCTCGGCAGGGCCGGCACGAAGCTCGCCGAGGGGTTCAACGCGATGGGCTGGCACTGGTGGCCTTCCGACAGCGCGATCGCGACCGAGCCCTATGACGGACGCGACAAGTGCATCAATCTCGGCGCATGCACCGCCGGTTGCGCCCAGGGCGCCAAGGCCAGCACCGACATCACCTACTGGCCGCACGCGATCCGCGCCGGGGTGGAACTCAGGACCCGGTGCCGCGTGCGCGAGATCACCGTGCGCCAGGACGGCATGGCCGGCGGCGCGATCTACTACGATGCGGACGGCGTCGAGCGGGAGATCACCGCGGAAGTCGTGATCCTCGCGTGCAACGGCGTCGGCACGCCGAGGCTGCTGCTCAACTCGAAGTCAAACCTGTTCCCCGATGGCCTGGCAAACAGCAGCGGCCTCGTCGGCAGGAACCTCATGTTCCACCCCTACTCCGCCATACGCGGGACGTTCGAGACAGACCTCGACGGCGCCAGGGGACCCGGAAACTGCATCTGGAGCCAGGAGTTCTACGAGACGGACACATCGCGCGGTTTCGTTCGCGGCTTCACCTACGAGATCGCCCGGGGCGGGGGGCCGGTCAATACCGCCGTCAACCGCATGCTGTCCGGCAAGGTCGCCTGGGGCGAGGACCACCACCGGTCCTATCGAAGCGTCGTCAATCGCATTACCGGCATGGTGGGCATCTGTGAGGATCTACCCGAAGAACACAACACCGTGACGCTCGATGCTGACCTCAAGGATTCCGACGGCATCCCGGCACCCAGGATCGACTACACGTTGAGCGAGAACAGCCGCAGGATGCTGGACTTCTCCGTCGCGCGGGCAACGGAGGTGCTGGAAGCGGCGGGGGCCGTCGACGCGGAAACGACGGCGCCAATACCCTTTGGGGGCTGGCACCTGATGGGCACCGCGCGCATGGGAACGGACCCGCAGGCGTCGGTGGTCAACGAATGGGGGCGCTCGCACGACGTGAGGAACCTCTTCATCGTCGACGGCAGCATCTTCGTCACCAGCGCCGGCGTGAATCCGACACGCACCATTCAGGCGCTGGCACTCTACGTTGCCGACTCGATGAAGCAGCGTCTCGCGAACCTGTTCGACTAGGAGATAGCGAATGCCCGACCTCATTGCCAGTGACAGTCCGTACTCCATCGAAGAGCGCGACGTGCTGCGGCGGGTCGCCGGCATCCTCATCCCCGCGAGCGAGGAGTACGGCGTGCCCGGGGCGGATGACGAGGCGATCTTCGCGCGCATCCTGGGGCTGGCCTCGGAACGCGCGGAATCGATCAGAACGGAGATGGAGGCTCTGCAAACGCGCGCGAAGGAACGCCACGACGAGAGTTTTCTCGAACTGAACGGTGCGCAACAGACGGTGTTGCTGCGCGACGAGGAAACCTCCGGGTTTCTGGGACAGATGATCCATTGCACGGCGACCGCCTACTACGAGGACGGACGCGTGCTGCAGTCAATCGACCTGAAGTCGACCCCGCCCTTCCCCGGCGGCCACGAAATCGAACCGGGCGACTGGTCCCTGCTCGATCCGGTCAAGGCACGGGCGCCGTTCTACCGAGACGTCAACGCAGACAGAAAACGCAATCCATAGCGAGCCGAATTCGCATTGCGATCCGCAACAATCGCCTTGAACTCATCCGGGTCCTTGGATCGCGTGGTCGAGTTGCGGTCGGTCCCGACGGCGACCGTCAGCCGCGACAACCAGAAAGCAAGCGCCGCGTAGAGAAGAAATTGCGCGAAAAGCGCGACTTCCAGGTCGTCCAGCGGGCGAACCACGTGGTAGGCGCCAACCATGGCGGCACAGCGCCGGAGATCGAGCGCTCCACCCGGACCGCTGCACCAGTCGTTGACGGCCACCGCCAGGTCGTAGACGAGGTAGCTTCGCGCGGCGTGGTGGAAATCCACGACACCGGTCAACTCGGGACCGTCGAAGAGCACGTTGTCGCGAAACAGGTCGCCGTGTACGACGCCTGTCGGAAGTCCCGCGACGTCCTTCCCGTTCAGGAGGTCGGCGACCCGCTCGACGACATCGGTGACCCGGTGTGCATCGGAGTCCGCCACATGGCCCCGAACGCGTGCCTCGCGGTCGCGCAGCCAGCGCACATCGCGAGGATAGGCGGGCACCTCGAAGCCGGGAGAACCGGTTGCCCGGTGAAATTCCCCGACAAAACCGCCAAGCGCTTCGAGTTGCTTCACGGAAGGTTGGTCGACGTGCCCTCCCGGGAGCATGGGCGCCAGCAAGGCCGCCTTGCGGTCAACCGTCTCGATGGCGTCCCCCGCCTTGTTTCTTACTACCGGCGCCACGGGCAATCCGGCGTCATGGCAGAGGTCGAGTAGCGGGACATAGCTCGAACCGGAATGCGACGGCTGCTCCAGTACGGTCAGCACCCAGCGGCAACGCACACCGTCTCTTGAGGTCGTCAGGAAGTAGTTGCTGTTCTCGATGCCATGGGATGCTGGCAGGTGGTCGAGCAACCGGCCAACGTCGTAGCGGTCGAGCAGGCTCTCGAGGGATTTCGGATTCAACGGACCGGGCCAGAAAACGCCGGAGCGGATTTTAGCCGAACGCCGCATGCCGGTGGCGCCGCTTGCGGTCGGCGGGGACGATCAGACAAACTTGTTTCACCAAACTTCGGGGCAATGTCCATGGCCGACGCCTTGTCGTCGTTCCGCATCTGCGATTTCACCGGCATACTCGCCGGCGCTGGCGCCACCAAGTGGCTTGCGGGTTTCGGCGCCGAGGTGATCCGCATCGAAGACCCCGTTCGGGAAGGCCGCTGGGACATCCTGCGCGGCAGGCAGCCGTGGGTCGACGAGCGGCGCGGCATCAACCTCGGGGGCGCCTTCAACAACCACAACGTCGGCAAGTTCGGCATCACGCTGAATCTCCGCACCGAGAGAGCCAGGGAGATTCTCGAGCGGCTCATCGCCGTGTCCGACGTCGTGACCGAGAACTTCTCGAAGGGCGTGATGGAACGCTGGGGCTTCGGCTACGAACGCCTGAAAGCCATCAAACCCGACATCATCTATGTCTCGAATTGCGGTTTCGGTCACACGGGGCCCTATAGCGAGTTCAAGAGCTTCGGCCCGGTCGTCCAGGCAATATCGGGACTGACGTTCACTTCCGGGCTTCCCGGCCAGCCGCCCGCCGGCTGGGGCTACTCGTACATGGACCACACGGGCGCCTACTACCACGCCATGGCGATCCTGCTGGCGCTCATCCACCGCCAGCGAACCGGCGAAGGCCAGTGGGTCGATCTCTCCTGTACCGACGCCGCGCTAACGCTTCACGGCCCCGCCCTGCTCGACTGGACGGTGAACGGTCGACCGACCCGGCGCGAAGGACGGCCGCACGCGAACCGGAACTTCTGGCCGCCCATGGCGCCCCACGGTATCTACCCCAGCCAGGGCGACGACGACTGGGTCGCCATCGCCTGCCGGAACCAGGATGACTGGGAACGGCTGTGTGCCGTGGTGGATGAGGCCTGGTGCCGGGAACCGGATTTCGCCGACGCCGCGTCCCGCCACGCCTGCCAGGACACCCTCGATCAACATTTGAGCGCCTGGACGGCCGTGCGGACGAAGTTTGATGTCCAAGCCCTGCTGCGCGATGCGGGCGTGCCCGTCTCGGCTGTATTGAAGCCCCAGGAGCGGGTCGACCTCGACCCCAGCACCGGCGAGTTCGGCCTCTGGCCAACCGTGACGCACCCCGAAATCGGTGAGATTCGAGTCGACGGGCAACCGGTGCACTTTTCGGAGACCGAGTGGCACTACGACCGCAGCGGTCCTTGCCTCGGTCAGCACAATGAAAAGGTGCTGACCGAAATCCTCGGTTACACCGCCGAGGAAGTCGAGAACTTCAGTGAAGCAGGCGTCCTATGACCGACGCCGACGGCAACTCCAATGCACGACCCGGCGCGCTGCAGGGCGTCCGGGTCGTCGAACTGGCGCGCGACCCGATCGCGTTCGCAGGCAAGCTACTGGGGGACATGGGCGCTGATGTCATCCTGGTCGAACCGCCCGGGGGCGATCCGGCGCGAGGTTATCCGCCGTTCGTCGATGATGAGCCCGGCGAGGATCGCAGCCTCTACTGGTGGCACTACCACACGAGCAAGCGGGGCGTGGTCATCGATCTCGATGACGAGGCGGGCCGCGACCGCTTCCGCGCCCTGATCTCCACGGCAGACGTGCTGCTCGAAGGCGAACCGCGCCAGCGGCTCGCGAGCTTGGGCCTGGACTACGAAGACCTGAAGCGGATTCGAGGCGATCTCGTCCATGTCGCCGTGACCCCCTACGGGCGCGCCGATCCGAAAAGCGATCTTCCCTTCACCGACCTGACGCTCATGGCCGCGGGCGGACCGCCCTGGAGCTGCGGCTACGACGACCACTCGCTGCCGCCCATCCGCGGCCCGCTGCAGGGGTTCCACATCGCCTGCCACTTCGCCGTGATGTCGACCCTGACCGCGTTGCTGCATCGCGCCATTTCCGGCACCGGCCAGTTCATCGACGTCAGCATGACGGCCGCCGGCAACGTCACCACCGAGGGCGCCTCCTACAACTGGCTGATCGCGCAAAACACCGTGCAGCGGCAGACCGGTCGCCATGCCTCCGTGCAACCATCGGTGGAGACGCAGCAACTGTGCTCCGACGGGCGCTACGCCAACACCGGCGTCGGGCCGCGCCAGGCCGCGGGATTCGCCGCGCTCGACAAGTGGCTGCGCGAACTCGGCCTGGACGCCGAATTGCCCGAAGCCGTGTTCCTGGAAATGGGCGCCAACTATGAAGGCGCTCTCGACATATCGAAGATCGGCGAAGACGACGAGATCACCGCCATCTTCGGGGCCAGCCGGGCAGCCCTGCGGCTCATCGCATCGAGGCTACCCGCCCAGGAGTTCTTCGTCGGCTGCCAGAGCGCCGGGCTGACCGCCGGCGTCGTCAACTCGCCAGAGGAAGCGTTCGAGGACGAGCACTTCAAGTCGCACGGATTCCAGGTTCCCGTGTATCACGACGACCTCGACCGCGATGTCGTGTATCCCGGCGCCCCCATCCGGTTGCCCGAGTGCCCGTGGGGCATCTCCCGCCGCGCACCGAAACTCGGCGAGCACGACGACGAGGTGTTCGCGGAACTTGAACCCGGTGCTGGTTGATCCAACGGGCTACAACCGGAGGGATCGGATCTCAGACGGAATAGGCCGCTGTCAGATTGAATTGACGCTCAGGGACTATTCGAGACCAGAGAAATCATCCTGATTCCCGTGTACAGGGCAAGTCCGCCAAAAGGGATCTACCACAGCATCCGCATCGCTTCGGAACTGCGCGGCATCGATGGACGGAGCGCAAGACGCAGCCTTGGCAATGTCCTCCCTGGATGCGAATCGCCGGGGCTGGAGCCCCATCCACTCTTGCCGAAGTGCGGCCCCAGGTGCATAGCGAAACTCTGGCGGTTGGTTGGTGCTTTTCATGGGTCATGAAACCTGGTGTCGTGCCCCACGATGCTAGTACCTTTTCGCCAAGTCGTGGTCTGCAGGAACTCGAACGTCCGTCAGGCGAGTTTCACGATCATCTTGCCGATGTTCTCGCCATGGAACAGCCCGATGAACGCATCCGGCGCGTTCCGTATGCCTTCGCGGACCGTCTCGCGCCAGACGATCTGACCGCTTTCCAGCCAGGAGACCATCTCCTCCTCGAACGGCTCGCGCAGATGCGGGTAGCAGCCCACGACGAACCCGCGCAAGGTCAGGCGCAATCCGATGGCGACCAGGAGGTTGCGTGGCCCCGGCGCCGGCTCCGTATCGTTGTAGCGTGAGATTCCGCCGCATATCGCGATACGGCCCAGCAGCCTCATGTGCGCGAGCGCCGCTTCCAGGTGATCGCCCCCGACGTTGTCGAAATAGATATCGAGGCCATCGGGTGCACCTTCACGAAGGTGCGCGAGCAGTTCCCCGTCGCGGTAGTCGAAGGCATGGTCGAAACCGATCTCCCTGCAGAAGGCGACCTTTTCCGCCGAGCCCGCGCTGCCGATGGTGCGGCAGCCCTTGAGACGCGCGATCTGACCCGCGACGCTGCCGACCGCCCCCGCCGCGCCGGAGACGAAAACCGTCTCACCCTCGCGCATCTCCGCCGCGCCAAGCAGGCCGTCGTAGGCCGTTCTGCCAGTCATGCCGAGCGGCCCCAGGTGTACGGTGACCGGCAAAGACGTCTCCGGCAGCCTGCTCAGGCCGTTGCCGTCCGACACGAATCCCTCGCGCCAACCGAGGTTGCTCGAGACCAGGTCGCCTTCCTGGAAGCCATTGTTCCGGGAGGCCACGACCCTGCCGATAGCGCTGCCGTACATCGGCTCGTTGAGACCCTGGGCCTCGTTCATGCGCCCGCGCATGTAGGGGTCGACGCTGATGTAGAGGTTCCGCACCAGCACCTCCCCTTCCCCGGGATCGGGAAGCTCCCGTACGACGAAAGCGAAGTCGTCCGGCACGGCCATGCCCCTCGGGCGGCGTGCCAGGTGAACTTCCGTGGATCTCATTGTCATGGTGACTTCCCCGTTGCTGTGCGCCAGCCTTCCCACCGAGCGCCCGTGGACTGGCGCGGCGTCATCAGAAGAATCTGACCTTCTTCAAGTATTTCTCGACATCCCGATAGGATGCATCGGCACCGGCATACTTGACCAGGTTGCGTGCGATCTTCAACCAGTCCATCGTGGTTGGCGTTGCTGCGTCGAGGGCCTGCAGAAGGTCTTCCTGCCGCATCTGCCTCTCCGTACCGGAATCGATAATGTCGCCGAGGACGAAGTCCTTGGCAGCGTCGATCACTCCGTCGATATCCGCTCCGGAGAAATACTCGGCGGCACGGGCCAGTACCAATGGATCAACTTCGCCGACAGGCACCTCCCTCAGCTTTGACTCGAACATGGCCGCGCGCGCACTGACATCCGGCGGCGGCACGAAAATCTGTCTCGACAGCCGCCCGGGCCGTTTCATGGCGGGGTCCACATCCCAGGGCATGTTGGTCGCAGCGAGCACCAGGACGCTCCGATTGTCCCGGTCGAATCCGTCGAGCTGAGCCAGGAATTCGTTGACCACGGTACGCGCGCCGTCGGAACTCGATTTCGAGCGGGAATACGCTATCGCATCGAGTTCATCGAAGAACAGCACGCACGGTCTGTTCGCGCGCGCCTGTTCGAACAGCATCGCCAGGTTCTCCTCACTCCCGCCGTGCCAGACGCTCAATACGTCACTGATCCCGACCGAAATGAAGCTCGCATGACACTCACCCGCGACTGCCCGCGCCATCATCGTCTTCCCGCAGCCGGGCGGCCCGTATAGCAGGACCCCGCCGCCCGGGTCCTTCCTGAATCGCTGAAAGAGCCCCGGGCGGAGAAACGGTTCGATAATCTGAATCCGCAACGTCCTCTTGAGAGCATCCATGCCCGCCACGTCCTCGAACCGGACCCGGCTGTCGTCCGGACGATAGAACTCGATGACCTCTGCCTGGCCACCCTCGACGGCAGTCAATTGCGGCGCCCCGACGCGTACCGCCTCAAGCGATTCAATCTCCTCAAGTTCCTCGAATCCCTCTCGATTGCGCGCTTCGGTGTAGAGTTCGAGAGCTTTGCCGTCGCGGTCAAGGCGGATCTGACACCTGGCACAGCCAAGCAGCGGCTGGGCGGTCTCCGTCATTTCGCAAAGTAGCTCGTACTGTTCCAACGCGCTCTCGAACCGCTCAAGCCGGAAAAGCTCTTCCGCATAGGAGAACCTGAGTTCCTGATCGAACGGTTTTCGAACCAGCGCACTTTCCAGTCTTTCGACGAGGTCGCTCATGGCCATCAACGCTTCAGCAGCGCCCGGAGAATACTCGGATAGACCCAGCTATAGACAACATAGGAAAGAAAGGTGACCACAAAGGCCATCGATACCGAATCCGGCAAAGCAGGCAACACGAACAGGGCGAGCGCGACGAAGCCAACCCACACGCCGGCGGACCCGGCCCAACCGAACCGGCGTACCGGCCAAAGCGGAATCATCGACCAGTGCGTGCCAACTTTCAGTTCGATGACAAGTTCAAGGATCTCGTCGTCGCCCGGGTCCGCCCGCAGGAGTTCCTGCGCAACGAGCAGGGCGTCCCTGGATTTGCGCTGCTGCGACAAGGCGAAGGCCAGCAACACGAGCGTTCTCCTGGAGTTCGGGAAACGCCGCACCAACTCCCGCAGTCGCTCGCGCGATTCGCTGCCCGGATGCAGGACCAACGCGCAGGACGCGGACGCGATCAGCGCGTCCTCGTGGTCGGGACCGAGACGGATCGCTTCCTCGGCGAGCTGGCCGGCCTTTTCGAAGAACCCCGTCGCAAGCATCAGCCAGGAGTACCAGGCGTAGTACGTCGCGTCACGAGGGAAATCCTCGAGGAGTGACAACAGGATCTGCTCGGCCTCCGAAAAGTTCTCGCTTTCGCGGTGTACCTGGAAGAGGACCCCACGCGCACCCTGGTGGCCGGGATCGAGCACCAGGACGATCTCCATCACTTCCCGAGCCGCGTCATTCTCGTCGTCGAAGTACTCCACGAGGCCGGACAGGTAGATCAGGTCCAGGTTCTCCGGGTCGGCTTTCAGTCCGGTCGCAATCACCGCCCGGGCCGCGTCGAGCCTCCTGCGATCGAGGAGCATCTCTGCCTCGCGAATGGCAACCGTTACGGATTCCGGATTGGATGACTCGTTCATGAAGTGAATTTCTCTCCAGCTTGACGTGCTCGCCTGCTCCGACGGATCCCGCCCGCCTAACGCGACGTCAGGGCCCTGTAGGCGTACTCAAGCACAAACACGACCGCGAACTGTATGGCGATGGCAATCACCAACACGGCAATTCCCATCTTCCACGGCGATGGTGACTCCATCCCGGAGAGGGCCATCGCCCGGTAGTGCGTCTGGTATTTCAAGTACAACAATCCCATCGTGAGGATGCCCGCGCCCGCCATGGCGAGCCTTGCGACACTGCGGGGCTCTCCATCGCCCAACTCGAACATGAACATCCCCGGAACCTTGAAGGCGGTAAACAGCAATACGCTGCTCAACACGAAGACCAAGACGAAAATCCACGCATCCTGTGCCAGGCGACCCAATCGGCGCGCATTGATCGCCATGATTATCCCTGCCGCGATCGGCCCGCCCAAAAAACCCAGCACGTATCCCGTGCCAACGGAATACAAGGGCGCTATGGCCGTTTCCGGAGACAGGCTCGGCTTCAACAGTCCGGCTTCTCCCTTCTCACTCATCTGCAAATGTCCTCGTCGCCCCGGGGCAGCGCCCGCACGGCCACCCGTTTCGTCCCAAAGAACGGCAGGATAACCGAAGGGCATTCCCCAAGGGCCCTGCCCGGATGCCACTCTCCGCTGCGATCGTGCGTTCTGCGCAGCAAGGTCGGTTCAACGCGCCGTGTATCCGCCATCCACCGGCAATACGGCGCCGGTGATGAAGCTCGCATCGTCGCTGGCGAGGAACGCCACCGCAGCCGCGACTTCCTCGGCCTGTCCGAAGCGCCCGAGGGGATGCAACGACTCGAAAAAGCTGCGCAGTTCCGGATCCCCGAAGAGGCCTTCGGTCATCGCCGTTTCAATATAGCCCGGCGCTACCGCATTCACCCGCACGCCCCTTTTGGCCCAGCCTGACGCGTAGTGCCGAGTGAGTCCGACGACCCCGTGTTTCGCCGCGACGTAACCTCCGGTGGCCGACGCCGCGACTTCGGCGTCCACGGTGCCGGGACCAACCAGGCTCACGAGTCCGGCAATGGAGGCCGTGTTGACGATCGCACCGCCGCCCGCGTCCGCGAGCATGGGCGCGCCGAAACGGAGTCCATGGAAGACGCCGGACAGGTTGACCGCGACGGTCGTGTCCCAGTCTCGCATGCCCCCGATTCCGGCGTTGTTGAAAATGATGTCGAGCCGGCCGTACTCGGCAGCGGTCCGTTTCAGTGCATCCTCGACCTGGTCCGGGACCGACACGTCGAGCGCGAGCGAAGCAGCACCGCTGGCAGACGCATTGATCGCCGAAGCCGCCTCTGCCGCGCCATCCCCGTCTATGTCCGCGCACATCACCGAGGCGCCCTCCATCGCCATCCGCACCGCACTGGCCCGGCCGATTCCGCTCGCGGCACCCGTGACGAAGGCTACCTTTCCATCGAGCCGGCCCATCTGGTTGCTCCCCGGGATCGAGGCTGCCAGCGTATCACCTCCCTCGCGAACGGATCATCGGGACACTTCACGAACGTGAACCAAACCAAACGCATTTCCGAACACGATAGACTTCGCCCGCTATCCCACCTGGATGTCTCATGCGAAATCTGCCGATCGCGCGGCTCTGCGCCCTGCTCCTCCCCCTCTGCGCGATGCCGGCCGGGGCGAGCGGCACCATCGAGGTAGGCGACACGGGCGGGGATGCCACGCCCTGGACCAGCCTGCAGCCGAACGATGCCGACGACCTGTTCCACTTCGTCATCGTCGCCGACCGGACGGGCGGCGAGCGGCGGGGTGTCTTTCCGGCGGCGATGCCGAAGATCAACCTGCTCGAGCCGGCATTCGTGGTCAGCGTCGGCGACCTGATCGAGGGCTACACCGAGGACCAGGCACAACTCGACCGCGAGTGGGACGAGTTCGAGCGGTTCGTCGCAGAGCTCGAAACGCCGTTCTTCTATGCGGCCGGCAACCACGACATGAGCAACGCCATGATGGCGGAAACCTGGCAGCGGCGGTTCGGCCCCTCGTACTACAGGTTCACGTACAAGGATGTCCTGTTCCTCGTTCTCAACTCCGAACTGTTCGGCATGGTGAGCGACCCGGAATCCGCCGTCCCGGGGCCCTGGGCGCAGGCGGAACAACTCGCCTTCATCGAGCAGACCCTCGCCGAGTATCCCGACCCGCGCTGGACCATCGTGATCATTCACCAGCCGCTATGGGACTACGCGGAGGTGCGCGGTGACTGGCCGCTGGTGGAAGAAATGCTGGGTGAACGGAACTACACCGTGTTCGCCGGTCACTTCCACAGGTACGTGAAGCATGTCCGAAACGATCGAAAGTACATCACGCTCGCCACCACAGGCGGCGGCAGCAGCCTGCGCGGTCCGGTCTATGGAGAGTTCGACCACATCGCCTGGATCACCATGACGGATAACGGCCCCCGGATCGCAAACCTGCTGCTCGACGGCATCCAGGACGAGAACGTGGTCACGGAAGCTTCCCGCGCAGCGGTTCGACGCCTGACCCGCGCCATCGTTTCGCTTCCCATGTTCGGCGAGGGCGACGACTTCAGGAGCGGCGCCGTAGCGTTCCTGGTACGCAATCCCGTCGATGCCGAACTTCGCGTCTCGCCGCTCGCGCAGGGCGGGCCACACCTGCGCGTGAGCGGGGGCGTGAAAGAACTCGTTCTCGCGCCCGGCGGCGAGGAACGCGTCGAAGTGCAGCTCGAAGCGGACACACCCGTACCGTATGGCGCGCTCGCGCCAGGCCGCATCACCTGGTCCATGGAAACCGTCTTCGATGGCCGTCCCCTGGCCGTTCAGGCGAAATCCGCCCTGCTCCCGGTGGCGCCGCTGCCGTTGCCCACCGGAACGGCACCCACCATCGACGGCGACCTGGCCGACTGGGACGACCTGCCATTCGTCGTCGACCGCCAGGGCGACCTCGACTCGCGTCATCCCAGGGCGGAAGACGTTTCCTACCGTTTCGGCGTGCGGGAAGCGGGAGGCGACGTCTACTTCGGCATAGCGGTCACCGACGACAAGATCGACGCCTCCGAGCACGACAGCCCGCGCTACCAGGATCACGCGCGCATCACCGTGGATGCGCGGCCCGATCCCGAGCGCTCCCGGAACTACCCGCTGTTCGAGGCCATGCGCGCTGGCCACCTCGAAAAGATCGCCCACGACTACATGACGCTGGCGACCGCTCGCGAGGACAAGGTCATCGCCTTCCTCGACGATGCGCGGGCCGCGGTCGAGTGGCGCACGGTGCGCACGGAAGACGGGTACAACGCCGAAGCGAAGGTATCGGGGCAGTTCCTCGACGCCGTGCGCGGCGGGAGGTGGGATGTGCTGCGGATCGGCGTCGCCGTGGCCGACTTCGACCCGGACGAAACGACGAGCGTTTACCTCAACTGGCAGCCGTGGCGCATGGGCAATGCCCCGGTGGCGGCATCCGGGACGTTCGTGCGCGAGACTGCGCAACCGGAGTAATCAGGCCGCGTATCCCCAGTACGTGAATGCCGCGAACCTGGGCGTCGACGGCAGGTACATCGTCTCGAGTTCCCTGACGACGAAACCGCCCTGGGCCAGCAGGCCCGGAATGTCCCGGTTCAGGTGGCAGCCGCCAGCGATTCGCGACCAGAACGGGTCGAGGCGGTCCTGCCAACGCCGCACCGCGGCGTCCGGCGCCCTGCCGTGTTCGCTGAAAAGCAGCCTGCCCCCCGGCTTCAGCACGCGGCGCATCTGCGCGAGGGCAGCTCTCCATCCGGGAACGGTGCACAAGGTATAGGTCACCACGACGGTGTCGACGCTATCGTCTTCCAGCGGAATCTCCTCGGCGGGAAACCCCAGCCAACGCACCTCGAACGGCGCCGCCTCGACCCGCGCCCTCGCCCTTCTGCGCATTCCGTCCGACGGTTCCAGGCCCCAGACAAGCTCGACCCTGTCCGCGTCATAGAAGGGGAGATTGAGGCCGGAGCCCATGCCGACCTCGAGGACCCGGCCCACCGCTTGCGGGACCACCTTCTCGCGCTGCCTGCCGACGGGCTTGGCGGCGCAACCCCGATCGATACAGTGCGGCAGGATGCGATCGCTGTAGAAGCCCATGTGCGTTGTCTCCGGCCTCCGGCCTATCCTGCCACATGTCACCCTGTCCGCGCCCGCGCCCGCGCCCGCGCCCGCGCCCGCGCCCCTGGACCTGTGGACCGCCGGACCGGTTGCCCCTCGCCTGAAGTTGCGGCACGATGGATCAGATTCGACGCGGAGCGGAAGATGAGCGAAAAATCCACCGACTCAAGCCTGGGAATCGCCACCATCGGCTGGATTCTCTTCGCGGTGGGTCTGGTGGTCGTGGCCGTACTGGGTTTCCAGGCTTTCCTGGAGGCGCCCATGCTGATCAAGGTGCTGCTGGCAGGAATCTACGGCGGCCTCTTCCTGTTGCTGGTGTCAGTGTTGCGCCAGCGGCTCACCGAACGCAAGACCGACAAGTACCTGGACGTGGATATCTGATCATGATCGTCGTTACATCCGAGACCATCACCGGCAAGCGCATCGTCGAGACCCTCGGACTCGTGCGAGGCAACACGGTTCGCGCGCGCCACATCGGCCGCGACATCATGGCCGGGCTGCGGAATATCGTCGGCGGCGAGATTCACGAGTACGCGAAGCTCATCGCCGAGAGCCGCGAGCAGTCCCTGGACCGGATGATCGCCGAAGCCGCGAAACTCGGCGCGAACGCGGTCGTCGCCACGCGCTTCACCACCTCGATGATGATGGGCGGCGCCGCCGAACTGCTCGCGGTGGGGACCGCCGTGATCGTCGAGGACGAACCGCCGGAGTAAAGCAATGACCTACGACCTCGTCATCCGGAACGGCTCCATCGTCGACGGTTCGGGCGCGCCCGCATACCCCGCGGATCTCGGCGTCGTCGACGGAAGGATCGCCTGCATCGGCAGGATCCCCGAAAGGGGCACCGACAACATCGACGCGGAGGGCCACGTCGTCGCGCCCGGATTCGTCGACGGCCACACCCACATGGACGCCCAGGTGTTCTGGGACCCCATCGGCTCGTGCTCCTGCTACCACGGCATCACCAGCGTCGTCATGGGCAACTGCGGCTTCACGCTTGCCCCGTGCCGGGAATCGGAAGCCGACCTGGTGTTCCGCAACCTGGAACGGGCCGAAGACATCTCCCGCAAGGCGATGCTGGCCGGCATACGCTGGCGCTGGGAAAGCTATCCCGAGTACCTGGACGTGCTCGATGCACTACCCAAGGGGATCAACTACGCCGGTTACATCGGGCACTCCGCCCTGCGCACCCACGTCATGGGAGAACGGGCTTTCACCGAGGCCGCGAGCGACGACGACCTCGCCCGCATGAGCGCCACCGTCCAGCAGGCGGTGCGCGCCGGCGCCATCGGCTTCTCCACCTCCCGCACGCCCAATCACGAGACCTCCGACCACAAGCCGGTGGCAAGCCGCATCGCCGAGTGGCGCGAAGTCCGCGCCATCGTCAACGCCATGCGCGAAACGGGTGCCGGCATGTTCGAGATTGCGGGGGAGCCGGACCCCGAGAACACGGGCGACTACCAGCGCCGGCTGAAAGCGCTGTGTCTCGAATCCGGCGCGCCGATCACCTGGGGCCTGTTCAGTTCCCGCGAGTCGCCCGACAAGTGGCGGCGCTCGCTCGCCCTGCTCGACGCAACCGCCGCCGAGGGCGGTCACATGTTCGCCCAGGTGCATTCCCGCGCATTGAACGTACTGTACACGTTCGAGTCGTACACGCCCCTGGACCCATGGTATGTCTGGCGGGACATTCGCGCACTGCCGCTCGCCGAACAGAAGGCAAAACTGCAGGATCCCGCCGTCAAGGCGAAACTGGTGGATGTCGCCGGCCGCCCCAGCGAGCGGCATGCGCGGCGCGGGGTCCATCTGCCGCCACCAGACTGGGACTGGATCTTCATCATGGATTCGATGTCCTCAGGAAAGGAACGGCGCATGTCCGAGGTCGCCGCCGAGCGCGGCGTACCGCCGGCCGAACTCATGATCGACCTGGGACTCGAAAGCGACTTCAAGGTCTTCTTCCGCAAGCCGCTCAACAACGACGTGGACGAACACGTCCTCGAGATGATGCTGCACCCGCAGACGGTGGTGACGTTTTCCGATTCCGGCGCCCATGTCTCCCAGATCATGGACAGCTCGCTGCAGACCCACGTCTTCAGTCACTGGGTGCGGGAGAAGCAGGCGCTTACCGTGGAACAGGCGGTGCGCATGGTGACCTCGGTACCGGCAAGACGATGGGGCCTCCCGGATCGCGGCCTGCTGCGTCCGGGTTACGCCGCTGACGTCACCGTCTTCGACCCCGCCACGATCGCGCCCCGGATGCCCGAGGTGGTGCACGACCTGCCGGGAGGCGGCAGGCGCTTCAAACAGGTTGCGGACGGGATCAAGGCCACCGTCGTCAACGGCGAAGTCCTCCTGAGAGACAACGTCCACACGGGCGCCGCTTCCGGTCAACTGCTGCGGGGGCCCCTGGCAGTCGCCTGACTGGCCTCGCAGGAAGGGCGAGACGCTGCGGGCTCCTGCTACGCAGCTTCTTCCATGCTCGCGTTGTATTCCCCAAGCGTCGCCGCACCGTTGGCACGCGCCCTGAGGGCAAGCTGGCGCTGCGCCTCGGCCGCGTTCTCCGCGCTGCCGTTCCAGGCGCGCAAGGCCGGATCCTGCAATGCCCGGCCGTAGGAGAAGCTCAACCGCCAGGGCAGGTCGACGCCGCTCGCGTTCATCGCGTTCAGGCGTAGCGTCGATTGCAGCGCCGTCTGACCGCCGGAGAGGAACACGACGCCAGGAAGGGCCGCGGGTACCGTGTCCCGCAGGCAGTCGATGGTCTTTTGCGCGATCTCCCCGTCGCTTGCCTGGACCGGACAATCCGAGCCGGACAGCACCATCGACGCCTTGAGCACGGTCCCCTCGATGTGGACGTTCTGGCGGTAAAGCGCGGAAAACAGGGCGTTGAGCGTCGCCCTTGACGCGAAGTCGCACGTCTCGATGTCATGCGCCCCGTCCATCAGTATCTCCGGTTCGACAATGGGCACGATGCCGGCGTCCTGACAGAACGATGCATACATCGCAAGCGCCCACATGTTCGCGTCGATGCAAGCGCTGGACGGGATGCCATCGCCGATGGTGATCACGGCGCGCCACTTGGCGAACCGCGCGCCGAGATCCCGATACTCGATCAGCCGCTCGTCGAGCCCGTCGAGGCCACGGGTGTACTTTTCGCCCGGATGCAGGGGCATGTCGATGGTGCCCGTGTCGACCTTGATGCCGGGAATGCTGCCGGACGACTCGATGACATCGGGGAATCGGTCACCCGTGGCGGTGGACTGGCGAAGGGTCTCGTCGAAGAGAATATAGCCGGAGAGGTGCTCGGCAGCTCCCGGTGCCGTCACCAGTAGCCCGCGGTAGGCGCGGCGGCTTTCTTCGTTGCAGACGACGCCGATGGAATCAAACCGGCGCGTGCAGGTAGGGTGACTCTCATCCATGGCCAGAATGCCCCTGCCGGGGGCCACCATGGCGTTCGCAGTCTCTTCCAACGCCTGCCGGTTCATGTTCCACTCCTCGTTCCGTGATAGCTTTCCACAAGTATATGACGGAGCGTCGCTCCAGACGCGTGCAAATGTCCTGAATGATCAGGGCTCGCGCGCAGCGATGGAACCGCTCGAAATGCTATTGCTCGAGTTGCAGGATTGAACCGGCACGTGGAACCCGAAGCCATCAACATGACGACGGAGAGGCAGGACCATGTCCTGTCCGTTCGAGTCGCCGGCCGCATCGATGGTTCGAATGCCATCGCGTTCCAGGAAGCGGTCCGAACGGCGGTCGAGGACCGTGATCGAGCCATGATCATGGATGGCGCGGAACTCACCTACGTCAGCAGCGCGGGCCTTCGTGCAGTGTTGATGACCGCCAAGGCCCTGTCGAATCGCGACATGCGCTTCGCCCTCTGTGCCCTGTCCGATCACGTCCTCGAGATTTTCGAGAAGAGCGGCTTCGACAAGATCATGGCAATACACCCGTCGAAGGCAGAAGCCCTCGTCTCGCTGACGAGCAACTAGCGCCATGAAACCCGTCGGCCCTTCGGGCGCGCCGTGTTTCACCCCCGCCCAAGCCCACTGTTGCGCCCATCCCACCCGTCCCGGGTCCTGCGCCTTGATCGGCACTTCGTGCCGTTTCTACGGCGCAGCCCCCTAGGAGCCTGCGCCGTAGAAAACGGGATGGGATAATACGCGCATAGTTGTTTTGGGAAGCTTCGATGCCGACGACGTTTCGCCCCTACCAGCCGGATCAGACGCTATTGCTGCCGACGAGTTTGCGGGAGTGGCTGCCGGAAGGCCACCTGGCGGACCATGTGAGCGACCTGGTGGACGGTCTGGACCTGTCGGCGTTCTACGCGCGCTACGAGGGCGACGGGCGGCGCAAGTCGCCGTACGAGCCGGCGATGATGCTGAAGTTGTTGATCTACGGCTACGCGACGGGGGTGTTTTCGTCGCGTGGGATCGCGCGGCGGCTGGAGGAGGACGTGGCGTTCCGGGTTCTGGGGGCGGGGAACTTCCCGAGCCATCGGACGATCTGCGAGTTTCGGCGGCGGCACCTCGAGGACTTCAGGCGGCTGTTCGCGGAGGTGGTGGCGCTGGCGCGCGAGATGGGCGTGGCGAACTTCGGCAAGCTGTCGGTGGACGGCACGAAGGTTCGGGCGAACGCGAGCAAGCGCAAGGCGATGAGCTACGGGCGGATGCTTGCGGAGGAGCGGCGTCTTGAGGGCGAGATCGAGGCGCTGGTGGAGCGCGCGCGGGAGACGGACGCGGCGGAGGACGCGCGTTTCGGGGAGGCGTTCCGGGGCGACGAGCTGCCGGCGGAGCTGCGCCGGCGGGAGGATCGCCTGGCGGCGATCGCGGCGGCGCGGGAGCGGCTTGAGGCGCGGCAGCGGGAGGCGGACGAGGCGCGCGGGCGCAAGCCGGGCATGAAGCGGAACCCGCGGGGCGGGCGGCCGTACAAGCGCGACTACGGCGAGCCGGACGAGAAGGCGCAGGACAACTTCACGGATCCGGAGAGCCGGATCATGAACACCTCGCAGGAGGGCTTCCAGCAGTGCTACAACGCGCAGCTGGCGGTGGAGGGGGCGAACCAGCTGATCGTCGCCGCGGAGGTGTCGCCGAGCGCCAGCGACCAGGGGCATCTGGTGACGCTGCTGGACGATGTCGAGGCGACCCACGGAGAGCGGCCGGCGACGGTTCTGGCGGACGCCGGCTACTGCAACGAGGCGGATCTCGCGACGCTGGAGGATCGCGGGGTGGACGGCCACGTGGCGTTGGGCCGGGAGGGCCGGAGCGAGGTCGCCGCGGACGCGGAGAAGCATCCGGCGAAGGCGCGCATGGCCGCGAAGCTGGCGACGGCGGCGGGGCGGGCGCAGTACGCGCAGCGCAAATGGCTGTCGGAGGCGCCGCACGGATGGATCAAGGAAGCGCTCGGCTTCCGCCGCTTCAGTCTGCGGGGCCTCGACAAGGTGCGGGGCGAGTGGGACCTGGTCTGCCTGGCGTTGAACATCAGGCGGCTGCGGGGACTCCAGGCTGCCTGAAGGCGAGCCCCATGGTCCCAATGGCTATGAACCCGAGCCCTCTCATAACCACCGGTTATGGCCGCGGGACCGAGCGAATCGCCCGCCGCCCGCCGGAACACGTCTGTCGCTGTTCGCCAGCGTTCGCTTCGCGGCGTTCGAGCGCTACGCGCGGCCGCGAACCATCCTACGGCGCAGGCTCCTAGCCAACCGCCTTCGGGTTCGGTCTTATTTCGCCGAGACCCTCTTGGCCCGGCTGACGGTTCGCCGCCGGCCAGAGGACGCTTCGGTGCAGATCGTCTCGTTCGCCCGGCGAACGAGGTCGCGACCTGCGCCCGCCGCCGCCTCCGAAAGCAGATCGATCCACAGTTGCCCGTGGGCGGCGACACGATGGGCCAGGCCGATTCGCCGCGACGGCTGGGGTGCAGAGAAGCGCAGGAAACGCAGGCCAGGTGACGCCGCATGCTCGCAAAGCGCCGCAGTCTCGGGGAGAAGCGCGAGTCCCGCGCCGCTCGCGACGAGTCTCGAAAGCGTGGCGAGGGATTCCGTTCCGCGGTGCACTTCCTGCATGCGCCACATGAGGCTGGCCCCCAGCACCTGGTCCGCGAAACAATGCCCGTTTCCAAGCGTAAGAAGGGGCCCGATGTCAGCCCGCGCCAGATCCGCCGGCCGTAGTTCGTTACCCAGGGCCCGGCGGATCGCTGCAAGTCGCTCGGTGCGTCCGGCGAGCAGAAAGCAGTCCTCGAAAAGGTCGCGCTCCGGAAGTTCCAGGATCCCCAGAGGCAGGGAAACGATGGCGGCATCGAGCCGGCCGGCGAGAAGGCCGGAAACGAGTTCCTGGCCCGGTGCCTCGAGGACATCGAGCTCTACCCGGGGAGACGAGGTTTGCAGGCGTTCCAGGATTCCCGGAACCAGGTACGGGGCAAGCGTGGAGACTATCCCGACCGCAACACGAAGCGGTCCCTCCTCGAAGCGCTTCCCCATCGTCTCGAGAAGCAAGGTCTCGTCGAGAATCCTGAGTGTCTGCTCGTGGGCGTCGCGTCCGAGAGGCGTCAGCAGGAAACCACGGCTCTCCCGCTCTACCAGTCGCCCGCCCAGCGACGTCTCAAGTTCCCGGATCTGGAGAGAGAGTGCGGGCTGGGATACGTGAACGCTCTCAGCCGCCCGGCTGAATGAACCGTGTTCGACCAGCGCCTGGAAATACCGCAATTGACGTAACGTGACTGGCATACCCTCTTCCCCATCGGCCTGAAATGCCGAACACCGGATGTTCCAATCACTCTGCCAGCGACAAGCGATAATTTCCAATACCGTTTTCTTCAGTTATGGATAAAATTTTTTTATGGTTTTTTGTTGGCCGTCCATTGAGGAAGGTCGAGAGCTACGGCAGATTGCCCTCGCTCGCGACTTGCGTCTCACCGGTCCCGGCATGAAACCTGCCAGCCCTATGGGCGCGCCGCGTTTCACCCCTGCCCAAGCCCACCTCCTGCGCCTTCATCGGCACCTGCGCGCCGCTCTACGGCGTCGGGCACCAGCAACTTCCCCGGGTTCATCACGCCGTTCGGATCGAATACGGCTTTCAACTGCCGCATCAGGGCGATCTCCCGAGGGCTACGGGAATAGTGCAGGAAATCGCGTTTCAGGAGACCCACGCCATGTTCGGCGGAAATGCTGCCGCCCCGGTTTCCTATCGCCTCGAATAGGGCAGGACTGATACGGTGGCAACGCTCGTAGAAGGCGTCGCTGGCAAGGTTCCCGGGTTTCAGGATGTTGAGATGGACGTTGCCGTCGCCGATGTGACCGAACCAGCACACCTCGAAGTCCGGATAGTGCGCGCTCACGAGCCGGTCGATGTCCTCGAGGAGCGCAGGCACATCCGAGACGCGGACGGCGATGTCGTTCTTGTAAGGCGTATAGGGGACGATGCTCTCGGTGATGCCGTCTCTCAGGCTCCAGAGCGCCCGCGCCTGCGCCTCCGACCGGCTGATCACGCCGTCACCCACCCAGCCATGCTCCACGGCCGTTTCGAACGCGCCGAGCGCGGCCTCCTCGTCGTCGGCGTCGAACTCGATCAATGCGTAGAAGTTCGCCGCCCGGGCGAACGGCCGCGACACCTCCCGGTGGCTCATCACCTTGGTCAGGGCAAGCTCGGAAAAGAACTCGAAGGCGGACAGGGTCAGGCCGTGCCGGAAGCACTGCAGTACGTCCAGGATGTCCGCGAAGCGGTCGATGCCGAGCACCATCACCCGCGCCGGTGCCGGCGCGGTCAACAGCCGGATGTCGGCACGAACGACGAAGCCGAGCGTACCTTCCGCGCCGATGAAGAGGTGACGGATGTCGTAGCCGGTCGCGTTCTTCACCAGGGCGTTGTTGCACTCGAGCACATCGCCCGCGCCGGTGACGACGGTCAGTCCCGCGACCCAGTCCCGCGTCAACCCGTAGCGGATCACCTTGATGCCGCCGGCATTGGTCGAGATGTTCCCGCCGATCTGGCTGGACCCGCTGGACGCGAAATCCACCGGGTAGAACAGGTCGCGCGCCGCTGCGTACTCCTGCAGGGCCTGTGTCACGACGCCCGCCTCGCATCGCACCACCCGGTCAGCCGCGTTGAAATCGAGCACGCGGTTCATCCGGTCAAACGACACCACGATCTCGCCGTTCGATGCCACGGCGCCCCCGGACAGCCCAGTCCGCCCGCCCGACGGAACCAGGTGCAGGCCGCGCGCGTTGGCAAGCCTTGTGACCGCCACGACTTCGTCGATGGACCGGGGGAACACGATCGCGCCCGGTGCGACCTTGAAGGCGCGCGTCCAGTCTCCACCCCAGGCTGCCAGGTCCTCGGGTGCGGTCCTGACACGAGCCGGAGTGAAGATCTCCTCCAATGCCCGTTGCATGTCCCTTCTCATCGGTCGCCACCCTCCGACCGCAGGACAGCCCCGCGATCCGATACCGTGAAGGTTACAGGCGCGCGTCGAAAAAGCGCCACATCTGCTGTCGAATCGCTTCGGTCTCGTTGACCAGGTGGTGCCGGGCCTCCGGGATCACCAACAGATCAACATCGTAAATTCGCTGGAGCACGGGGATGTTGTAGGCACCGTCAACGGTCATGTCGCGTCCACCCTGCACCACCAGCGGCCGCAGGGACAATGGCTCGCTGGCCTCGAAGCGGTACATCCACTCGACCATCGCCGTCACCCATTGCACCGGCAGGCGACGGCACTGCAGCGGGTCCCGGCGCAGCAACTCGATGAACTCGGGGTTCTCCGTATTGTTGACCCAACCGCGGCCGACGCTCGCGACTGTGTGCTTCGCCACCATGTACACGAAACGGTTCCAGCGCCAGTTCGTCGGCCGCACCAACGGGGCAAGCAGCGCGGTAGCGGCGAAGGCGCGGGAGTCCTCACGCTTTCCGTATTGCATCACCACGGCCGCACCCATGCTCTGCGCGACCACGCACAAGGGTTCGCACAGGTGGGAGTCTGCAACATCCAGCACCGTTTCCAGGCCGTCGGCATAGTGATCGAAGGACTCGATGGTCGCCGCCGCGCCGGTAGACAGGCCGTGGCCCTGCTGGTCGTAGGCGAGCACGCGGCGACCGGTGCCCAACAGGTAGCGGATCAGGTGGCCGTAGAGGCCGACGTGGTCATAGTAGCCATGCACGACGACCGCGGAACCGCCTGGCGTCCCGGCCGGTTCGAACACCTGCGCCGCGAGCCGGTGATCGCCGTGGCGAACCAGGAAGTAGTCCTGCCCCAGGTCGAGATCGTAGAAACGGCGGTACGCCTCGCCGAATCCCCACTCCGGGCGGTAGTCGCCTTCACCGCGCACGGGCTTTGAGGATCTCGACGGCCGGAAGCGTTCCACGCTCGACGAATTCCAGGAAGGCGCCGCCGCCCGTGGAGATGTAGGAAATACCCTCGCGCACGCCATACTTGTCGATCGCAGCAATGGTGTCGCCACCGCCGGCGATGGAAAACGCCTCCGCCCCGGCCACCCCCTCCGCAATCAACCGGGTCCCTTCGCCAAACTGGTCGAATTCGAATACCCCGAGGGGACCGTTCCAGATGATCGTGCCCGCCTCGGCGAGACCGTCCCGCCAGGCGCGCGCCGTCCCGGGGCCAATGTCGACGATCATTTCCCGCTCCCCGACTTCGTCCGGACGACGCAGCACTGCGGGAACATTCGCATCGATCGCAGGCGCCGTCATGACGTCCACCGGCAACGGTACGTCCACGCATCGCGCAATGCGGCGCGCGGTCTCGGCCAGCGACGGCTCAACGAGCGACGCCCCGACGGGGTTTCCGGATGCGAGGACAAACGTGTTGGCGATGCCACCCCCGACGATGATCCGGTCCGCAATCCTTGCCAACGATTCGAGCAGCTCGAGTTTCGTCGATACCTTCGCGCCGCCGATGATCGCCACCAGCGGCCGCCGCGGAGCTTCGAGGGCACGGCCCAGCGCGTCCAGTTCCGCGGTCATCAACGGCCCCGCACATACCGCCGGCGCGTACTTCGCGACACCGTGGGTCGACGCGTGCGCGCGGTGGGCCGTCGCGAATGCATCCATCACGAAGAGGTCGCAAAGACTCGCCAGCGCCCGCGCCAGGCCGTCGTCGTTCGCCGCTTCCCCCGGCTCGAATCGGACGTTTTCCAGCAGGACCACCCCGCCCGGCGCCACGTCCACGCCGCCACGCCAGTCGCCCACGAGGGGAACCGGGATGTCGAGCGCACGCGACAGGTGATCCGCCACCGGCGCCAGGGACTGTTGGGGATTGAAATCGCCTTCCGTCGGACGGCCCAGGTGCGACACAAGGATGACTGCAGCCCCGCCCTGTATGCATGTTCGAATCGTAGGCAACGCCGCTTCGATTCGCGCGTCGCTGGCCACTGCGCCATCGCGCAAGGGGACGTTGAAGTCCTCGCGGACAAGCACCCTCTTACCCTGCAGCGCGTGGTCGGAGAGCTGTGCCGGAGCAATGCCCGTCATGCGGAGAGTTCCGGCCAGGGCGGATAGCGGTATGGGCTGCGGGCGTTCATCCGCGCCGTAGGATGCTCGCCCGCAGGTTCGACCGCAAGACCGGTACATTCACTGTCAACGCAAAGTAGAAGTGTCCCCTTTTCTCCAAAGTAGAAATGTCCCCTTGGCGTTCGGGTCGAGGATTGCGGGTTCTGGGCAGCCGTTGGCTTTGCCGGGTGGCCGCGCGCGAAGGGAGCGGAGCGACCGAAGAGCGCGGCGGCGCCGCCGTCATCCGGCGGCCACGTCCGCCTCGGGCTTGAGCGGTCGCCGCCAGGGATGATCCGGCGGCGGCTTCCACGCCGGTCGCGACCGCTGCTCCGCCTTCGCCCGCTCGACCCGCAGGCGCACCGTCTTCTCGTCCTCCACCGGCGCCGGCGGTTCGCCTTCGGCCAGCAGCCGGACCGGCAGTTCGCGGCCGTCGCGCAGCACCGTCACCGCGCCGTCGAAGCCCTTGCACACCGTCACCGCGGCGCCACGCAGGCGATAGCCCTTGCCGCGTCCCGTCACCTGGTACAGCCGGCCCTCGAAGCTGATCGCCAGGTTCTTCGTCAGCTTGCGCGCGTGCTGCTCGCACAGGATCAGATCCAGCTCCCCGGCGTCGTGCAGCACCTCCCGGTGCGCGTCTTGCGCGGCGCGCGGCGCCACCGCGAAGCGCCGGTTGAAGTCCGCCATGAACTCCGGCAGGTAGGCGTTGGCCGCCGCCATGTCGCCGATCCCGCGCAGCCGCATCTCCTTCACCAGCCGGTCCTGCAGCGTCCGGTTGGCGCGCTCCACGCGCCCCTTCGCCTGCGGGCTGTGCGCGTGGATCGACGCGATATCCAGCGTCCGCAGCGCCCGCCCGAACTGCGTCAGCTCGCCCTCCCGGTCGCGGCGGTTGACTCGGAACACCCCGTAGCGGTCCGAGTAGTACGCCACCGGCCGGCCGTGCGCCTCGAGATGCGCGCGCGTGGTCCGCATGTACGCCTCGGTCGTCTCCTTCGCGAAGAACCCCGTCGCCAGCAGCCGCGTCGTCGCGTCGTCCACGTACACGATCAGCGTGCAGGCCGGCCCGCGCCCCTCGAACCAGTCGTGCGGAGAACCGTCGATCTGCACCAGGTCCCCCACGCACTCCCGCCGCGGACGGCTCGGATGCGACCGCGGCTCCCGGCGCGCCTTCGACCGCCACAACCCATCCGCCATCATCCACTGCCGAAGCGTCTCCGCCGACAGCCGGCAGCCGTGATCCTCCACCAGCTTCTCGCGCGCGAACGTCGGACCGAAGTCCCAGTAGCGCTCCCGCACCAACTCCAGAACCTCGCGTCGCACCGCCGCGTCGATCGCGTTGTTCGAGCGCTTGCCGCGATGACCCGACACCAGCCCCGCCGCGCCGCGTTCCCGGTAGCGCGCCGCCAGACGCTTCACCTGGCGCACGCTCAGCCTCAGCCGCTCCGCCGCCTCGCGCTGCTTCAGCCGCTTCTCAACCACCTGCCGGATCACGCCGGCGCGATCCGCCTCCCGCATGCTCAGTCGCACCTCCCCCCTCGACAAAACGCCCCCTCGATCTCGAAAAAGGGGACACTTTAACTTTGCACAAAGGGGACATTACGGCTTTGGCCTAACAGACCGGTACATTCACCGCGACGTCAGATCGAATCCACGTAGCAACTGGTAGCGCAGACAGTGAACGTCAGGGACCCATGGCGTATTCGGTACGGCGCGCTCTCCACGGGTGTCACGATGTAGTTCCCGCCGGCGGGGTACCGGGAACGGAACAGCTCCACCGGTTCGGGGTCGAGCGCATACGGGTCGATCTCGCATTCGACCAGGTCGACGGCGCCGGTTTCCCGCCGGACCACGAAGTCGAGTTCCCGGCCGGACTTGTCCCGCCAGTACAGGATGTCCTCTTCGGGGAACCTCGACCGCAGGGCGTCGAGTACCAGGTGCTCCCACAGCCGGCCGCGGTCACGGTCCCGCCATCCGCGTTCGACCGCCACGAAACCCGTGTCGAAGGCGTAGCACTTCGGGCGGCTGACGATCTCCCGGTTGCCTTCGCCGTGGAAAGGCCGCACCAGGTGGATCGCATGGAGGCATCGAAGCGATTCCAGGTGGACGTTCACCGTGGGCCGGCTCTGACCGCTGATGGATGCGAGCCTGCCGAAGTCGAGCCGACCGCCGCTTTCCATCAGCAACGCCCGAAACAGGGCCAGGAACCCCCGCCGGTTACGGGTGTTGAACAGCGCGACCACGTCGCGCGCGTAGAAGGTCTCGATCCACTCGCTGAAGAACCCGGGGTCCCTTTCGGCGCCTAGCAGCGGTTCCGGAAGTCCCCCGTGCAGCAGTCGCCGGTCCAGGTGTTCGATCCCGAAGGCGCCCACGCACTCCTGCCATGGCACCGGTGGGACATGCATCTTGGCCGTGCGGCCGGCAAGCGCATCCGGGAACCTGTTGCCGCCCCGGGCCATCGACGAGCCGATGGCTATCAACCGCAGGTCCGGATAGCGTTGGGCAGCGACGCTCAGCGCACGGCCAGGATCGTCCAGGCGATCCACTTCGTCGACGGCCACGAGCGCATCCCGCGCCAATTCACCGAAGAAGGCCCCCGGATCGTCCTCAAGCTCGCGGCGCGTCGAAGGCAGGTCGCAGTTGAAGTGGAGGATCCCGGGAACCATGCGGGCAAGCGTTGTCTTGCCAGCGCCACGAACCCCCGAAAGCCAGACGATGGAGCGATGCGCCCACGCGTCATGGACCTTCTGCAACCAGGTTGGGCGCCGAATCATATATTTATTTTACATCTGGAAATCCAGATTAAAAATAGACCTTCATAATGATTCCTGCCGAACTGGCAAAGGGACCTGCCCCGGGTAGGAGCTTCGACCGTCCGGCGCACCGGGGGAGCCGTACGCGCCAGCACTATGCGATAGAATGCGCGCCTCATTTCTCAAGGGGCCTGTCCGCCGGAGTCTTCATGGCAGAGTTCAGCGTGTTCACTTCCGAGTCCGTGTCCGAAGGTCATCCGGACAAGGTCGCGGACCAGATTTCGGATGCCATCGTCGACGCCATGATCGAACAGGACGCCGATTCCCGCGTGGCCTGCGAGACGCTGATAAAGGATGAACTTGTCGTCCTCGCCGGAGAGGTGCGTTCGAACGCCTCGGTCGACGTGCAGCGCCTGGCCAGGGAAGTGATCTCCGATATCGGCTACAACGATCTTGCCTGCGGATTCGACCTGGAAAACTGCACGGTCATCAATGCGCTGGGCGAGCAATCGGCCGACATCGCCATCGGCGTGGACGCAACCGAAGACCGCGACCAGGGGGCTGGCGATCAGGGTCTCATGTTCGGCTATGCCGTAAACGAGACCGACGTGCTCATGCCGGCGCCCATCACCTACGCCCACCGACTCGTCGCGCGCCAGGCCCACGCCCGCCGCAATTCCCTCTCCTTCCTCCGCCCCGACGCAAAGAGCCAACTCTCGTTCCGCTACGACCAGGGAAAACCAGTTGCGGTGGACGCCGTCGTCCTGTCCACGCAGCACACCCCCGAGGTTTCCCAGGAGACGCTGACTGAAGCCGTAATGGAGGAGATCATCAAGCCGGTGGTGCCGGGAAACTGGATGACATCGGATACGAAGGTGTTCATCAATCCCACCGGACGGTTCATCATCGGCGGTCCTGCCGGCGATTGCGGACTCACCGGCCGCAAGATCATTGTCGATACCTACGGCGGCATGGCGCGCCACGGCGGCGGTGCGTTTTCCGGCAAGGACCCCTCGAAGGTGGATCGATCCGCCGCCTACGCGGGCCGCTACGTGGCCAAGAACATCGTCGCCGCCGGCATCGCCGAACGCTGCGAGATCCAGGTCAGCTATGCGATCGGCGTGGCGGAACCCACCTCGATCAGCGTCAACACTTTCGGAACCGGCAAACTCGACGAGGCGACGATCATTCATCTCGTGCGAGAGAATTTCGACTTGCGGCCCAGGGGCCTGATCGACATGCTGGACCTGAAGCGGCCGATCTATCGCCAGACGGCCGCGTACGGTCATTTCGGGCGCACGGAGGAGAGCTTCGCATGGGAACGCACCGACAGGGCGGAGGCGTTGGCGGCGGCGCTGTGACCCCCGTTCCCGGCGCCGCGTGACATGCGGGTCAGCTTCGAGTTCTTTCCACCGCGTACCGCGCAGGGACGCACGAACCTGGCGCGCACCGCCGCCCGGTTGCACGCTGCCGGTCCCGAGTTCTTCTCGGTAACCTACGGCGCCGGCGGATCCACGCGTGACCGCACGTTCGAAGCCGTCCAGACCCTGCGCGGCGCGGGGTTCAGCACCGCGCCGCACCTGTCCTGGGGGGACGATGACGCGGAGGCCATCGACCGTCGCATCACTGATTACGTCGAGATGGGCGTCAATCGCCTGGTCGCCCTGCGGGGAGATATCCCGCCCGGCCCCGGGACCCGGCCAAAGGTACGTTATGCGGAAGAACTGGTGGCACACGTCCGCGAGTGTTTCGGCGACGGTCTCCAGATCGAAGTGGGCTGCTACCCGGAGGTCCACCCCAACGCCCCCTCACCCGATGCGGATGTCGCCTTCCTGAAACGCAAGGTGGATGCCGGCGCCAATAGCTGCATCACCCAGTACTTCTACAATCCGGACAGCTACTTCTTCTTCGTCGACCAATGCCGGGAGCACGGCATCACGGTTCCCATCGTGGCAGGCATCATGCCCATCACGAACTACGAGGGCCTGACCCGCTTCTCCGACACCTGCGGGGCCGAGATCCCGCGCTGGATACGACTGCGCCTCGAGGCATACAGGGATGACGCGGACGCGTTGCGCGCATTCGGAGAGGAGGTCGTGACGGACCTCTGCGCGAAGCTGCTCGACGGCGGCGCGCCGGGGCTGCATTTTTACACGCTGAACAGGGCGCCTCCCACGGAGGCCATCCTGCGGAGGCTGAACCTGGTGGAAGACTCACAGACGGTTCGGCACGTCGCCGAGACATGATGTCCGTGTTCGACTGCGGGGCTGGGCGGGAGCCGCACCTGCGCATGACAGGGCGGAGCGCGGGCCGGGCCCCGGAGCGCTGATCGAGATGGTGCACATCGCTTTCCTGATGGACCCCATCGCCTCGGTGAACCTCACGAAGGACAGCACGCTGGCGATGATCCGGGCCGCCATTCGGCGCGGTTGGCGCGTCAGCTACCTCGAACAGCGGGATCTCGCCTGGAAGGACGACCAGCCGACGGCGGTGTTGCGCGACCTCACCTTCGAGGAGGACTTTCTCGAAGACCTGGACCCCGCACGTGCCGGTGCCGGCTGGTACCGGCTGGGCGAGCCCGCCGAGGTGGACCCGGAATCGGTGGATGTGCTCATGATGCGCAAGGATCCGCCGTTCGACATGGAGTACATCTACACGACCTACCTGCTCGAACGCATCGAAGCCCGGGGCACCGTGGTGGTGAACGCGCCGGCAAGCCTGCGGGACTGCAACGAGAAGTTCTTCGCCACCGAGTTCACCGACTGCGTTCCGCCGCTCATGGTCAGCAAGCGCGCCGATCAACTCCTCGCGTTCCACGCGGAGCACGGCGATGTGGTGTTCAAGCCGCTGGACGGCATGGGGGGCACCGAAATCTTCCGCGTCCGCAGGGACGATCCCAACCTGCACGTCGTCATCGAGAGCCTGACAAGGCTGGGGCAGCGCCGGATCATGGCGCAGAAGTACATTCCGGAGATCGAGGACGGCGACAAGCGCATCCTCCTCATCGACGGCGAACCGGTCGACTACGCGCTGGCGCGAATACCAATGCCCGGTGAATTGCGCGGCAACCTCGCGGCCGGCGGTACCGGCGTCGGCCGGCCCCTCACGGAGCGCGACCGCTTCATCGCAAGCCGCGTCGGGCCGGAACTGAAACGCCGGGGGCTGCTGTTCGCCGGTATCGACGTTATCGGCGACTACCTGACCGAAATCAACGTCACGTGTCCGACCTGCATCCGGGAACTGGACGCGCAGTTCTCGCTCGACATCGCATCGATGCTGATGGACAGGGTGGAGTCACGGCTCGCGCAACGATGAGCACCCAGGCGATTCGGATATCCGCGCCCCCCGTTGTCCCTCCCCCTACGAGACCCCGGAAGGGGATCGCCATCGCATTGCTGCTCTCGCTGGGGCTGCACGCGATCGTGATACTGGGTCTTGTCGACTGGTTCCAGGATGCGCCCGACTCGCCATCGATCGTCAAGGCGACGCTGGCCCGCATGAGCGGCCCGCCTGCCGCCTCGTCGCCCGCAGCCGAACCGTTACAGGCACCGCCGACCGCACAATCCTTCAGCGAGCCGCCCGCTACAGCGACAGACGGGGCGACGGAAGCCACTCAACGATCCGTCGCCATCCCGGTCACCACCGGTCAGGTCGAGAGCGTCACGCCCGAGTCACAGGACGAGCCGCTCGACTACGCTGCCGCCTTCCGCCAGATTGCGGACGCCGGCACCCCCTACGCGAGTGAACAGCCCCGGGTACGGAGAGTCGTCGAAGGACGCACCCAGACCCCGGAAGACGCCTGGTACCTGGAGTCCTGGCGACGCAAGGTGAAACGCATCGGCGCGCTGAACTATCCGGACGAGGCGCGTGCGCGGAAGCTCTATGGCAGCCTGTTGTTGCTGGTCTCCATCGAACCGGACGGGACCCTGCGGGACGTGCAGGTCATCGACTCTTCCGGTCACGAGGTGCTGGACGAGGCGGCCGTGCGCATCGTCCGCCTTGCCGCGCCCTACGCGCCGTTTTCCCCCGCCATGCGAGAGGAGACGGACGTGCTCGAGATCGTGAGCACCTGGCAGTTCAAGGAGCGCGGGCCCGCCTCGCCTTCGTAAGCCCACCCAACCTTGGTGGTTGGTCAGTATCGCACCGGATTCCGGGCGCTTTTCCTAACGGCCATCGCATCTTCTTCTGCTTTGGTTCTCCAACCAGAGCCAGTATCCTTAGCTCCTCCAGGGATTACTACGGGATGACGGGAGAACGGGACGTGGACATCAATCTGGCCGCCGCAATCTTCCCGCCCGCAGCAATCATCGCCGTGGTCATCTACCTGATGCGTGACCTCAAGGGGGATCTTCGTCACACCGAATCCTTGCTGATCGGGAGAATGGATCGGCTCCGCGATGATCACCAGGACCTGGCTCGGGAGCTTTCCGCACTGAAAGGCATGTTGAGCAGGGACTGACCCACCCCAACCAAGGCCCACTCCAACGTGCCGGAGGTCGGCGCCCTGGCCCGGCGACTCCGGCCAATGCCCGCCATCCCTTCATTCTCGCTAACGCGGCTCGACGCCGAACTTGACCCGAAGCGCATTTCTTGTTGAGTTACGCAGGCACGGGCGCGTAGCTCAGTTGGTCAGAGCGCCGTCTTCACATGGCGGAAGTCGCTGGTTCGAATCCAGCCGCGCCCACCACCCGGCGATGGGTCCTCCCTGACGGTCCGGGCAATACTGGCGCGCCTGAGCGCCGCAGGAAGCTGGCGGCGGGCCGCGTCGAACACGATTAATCTCGTTGCAACAATAGACAGGTATAAGAAATCCGAGCGTGGAAATCGGCCAGAACCGCACGACATGACGCAGACAACGGACCTGGCGCGACGGCTTGCGGCGGAGTTCGTCGGCACAGCATTGCTGCTGGCAGTGGTCGTCGGGTCGGGCATCATGGGAGACCGCCTCGCGGATGGCAACGACGCCATCGCCCTGCTCGGCAATACGATTGCGACCGGCGCCATTCTCGTCGTCCTGATCCTCGTCTTCGGTCCCGTCTCGGGTGCCCACTTCAATCCCGCCGTGACATTGAGTTTCGCCCTGCAGCGGGCCATCTCCCGGCTGGACGCTTTGGCTTTCGTCGCCATCCAGGTAGCGGGGGCCGTGGCCGGCGTCTGGCTGGCACACCTCATGTTCAGCGAACCGATCGTCATGATCGGGACGAACGCGCGCACCGGACTCGGCCAATGGGTCGCGGAGGCGGTGGCGACTTTCGGCCTGGTGGCGACGATCATGGCCTGTGTGCGGACCCGGCCGCAGGTGGTCCCCTACGCGGTCGGGCTCTTCATCACGGCCGGCTACTGGTTCACTTCATCGACGAGCTTTGCCAATCCCGCCGTGACTGTCGGGCGGAGTTTCACGGACACGTTCTCCGGCATTCAACCGATCGACATGCCCGCCTTCATAGCCTCCCAGGTCGCAGGCGCGATCATCGCAACGGTGTTCTGCGTCTGGCTGTTCGGACGTCTGGAATCGAAAGGGGACAACAAGGACAAGTAGCGACATTCCGGCGCCGCGCTGCACCGGTCCTACAGCCAATGCGGAAGCGGTCTGCGGCTTTCGGATTGGCGCTCGCCTTCGTGCCCCTGGAACTGTCAGCGGACGATGCGCTGGTAGCGGCAGCCGCGAACTTCGCCGAGCCGCTCACCAGGCTCGAACGCGCCTTCGAAGCATCCCACCCGCATCGACTGCGTGTCGCCGTGGGTTCCACCGGCAAGCTCTACGCCCAGGTTCTGCACGGGGCTCCGTTCGATATCCTGCTGGCCGCCGACCAGGAGCGGCCGATGCTGCTCGAGCGTGCCGGGCTCGCCGTGCCAGGTTCGCGGCGTACTTACGCCGTCGGACGTTTGACGCTGTGGAGCACAAACCCCAAGAGGATCCAGGGCGATGTTGCGGAACTACTCGAAGCCGGGGCTTTCAGACGACTTGCAATGGCAAATCCCGCGCTCGCACCCTATGGCGCCGCCGCGCGGGAAGTGCTACAGGGGTTCGGGCTTTACGCTTCATTACGGGAGAAGATCGTCACCGCAGAGAACATCGGTCAGACCTACGCCATGGTAGCGACCGGTAACGCCGAGATAGGTTTCGTAGCCGCATCGGGAATCAGGGAAACCCACGAGGGCAGCCGCTGGGAGGTCCCTCCTGATCTGCATGCCCCGATAAGACAGGACGCCGTGCTGCTCGCGCATGGGGCCGACAACCCCGCCGCGCGGAGATTTCTCCAGTTTCTTCAGGGCGAGCGGGCGCGCGCGATCATCTCGGGCTTTGGTTACGGAGTGGATCCGTAATGGAACTCGGTCCGATCTGGCTAACGGGCAAGCTGGCAGCCGTCACGACACTGGTCCTGCTGCTGCTCGGAACGCCACTCGCCTGGTGGCTGGCGCATACGCGCGCCAGGTTCAAGCCCGCAATCGAAGCACTGACCGCCCTGCCGCTGGTACTCCCGCCTACCGTGCTTGGTTTCTACCTGCTGATCCTGTTGAATCCCGGGTCCGTCATCGGGTCGCTCTGGGTCCAGGCGACCGGCGATTCCCTGACGTTCTCGTTCTCGGGCCTGGTCATCGCGTCGGTCGTGTATTCGCTGCCGTTCATGGTGCAGCCGCTGCAAAACGCCTTCGCGGCCGTTGGACGCGCGCCGCTCGAGGCAGCCGCAAGCCTGCGGTCAAGCCCTCTCGACGCCTTCGCGAGCGTGGCGGTCCCCCTGTCGGCAAGGGGATTCCTTACCGCCTCGGTACTCACCTTTGCGCACACCATCGGGGAGTTCGGCGTGGTGCTGATGGTCGGCGGCAATATTCCGGGTGAAACCCGGGTCGTGTCCATCGCCATCTACGAGCATGTCGAAACGCTTCAATACGCGGATGCCCACGTGCTGTCGGCCGGCCTGCTCGCGTTCTCCTTCCTCGTCCTGCTCATCGTGTACAGCATCAACCGCCGGTTTCCCGTCCATGCCCTCTGAATTCCTCGAACTGGACGTCAACACGAGCCTCGGAGCATTCGATCTCGAGGCGTCGCTCGATCTGCCCCTGGACGGCATCACGGCCGTGTTCGGGCCAAGCGGGGGCGGCAAGACGACGCTGCTCAGAACGATTGCCGGATTCGAAAGAGCGAACGGCCGCATCGCGCTGGCCGGAGAGCGCTGGCTCGACAGTCCCGGCCGCGTCGACGTGCCCCCGCACCGGCGCTCCGTCGGTTGCGTCTTCCAGGACGCGCGCCTGTTCGGCCATCTGCGCGTTCACGGCAATCTGCGCTACGCCGCGCGGCGCGCGCGTCCCGGTGGCGCGACCGTCGAAGAGGTCGTCGGCGCGTTCGACCTGGGACCCCTGCTCTCCCGGCCCGTCTCCGAGCTATCCGGCGGCGAACGGCAGCGCGTGGCCCTCGCCCGCACCCTGCTGACGAATGCAAGGCTCCTGCTGCTGGACGAACCGATGTCGGCGCTCGACACCGAGCGCAAGGCGGACATCCTCTCCTACCTCGAAACCCTTTCCGTGCCAATGCTGTACGTCAGCCACGCGGTCGACGAAGTCGCCCTGCTGGCGGAACGCACCCTGGTGCTGGCCGACGGCCGCGTGCGCGCATTCGGCGCAACGCGGGAAATCCTGGAGCGCCTCGACATCCAGTCCATCACCGGCCGTTTCGAAGCCGGCACGCTGGTGCGCGCACGCGTTGTGGAACACGACCCCCGGTATCACCTCACGACACTGGATGTTGGCGGACAGCACATCGTCATGCCCATGTCGCCGCGGCTGGCCGCAGGCGACTTCGCCCGCGTGCGGGTGCGCGCCCGGGACGTCGCACTCGCCACGACTCCGCCGAAGGACCTGAGCATTCGCAACGTGCTTTCGGGCACGCTGATCGACCTGGTCAGGGAAGAGGACTCGCCCTTTGCCGAGGCCCTGGTCGAGGTTGCGGATCAGCACCTGCGGGCGCGCATCACTCGCGCTTCCGCCGACGACCTGGGGCTACGCGTCGGCCAGGGTGTTTACGCCCTCGTCAAGAGCGCGACTTTCGATCAATAGAGTCCTGACCGTGTACGGCCCGGATCAGTCTATGGGCGCAAGCAGTTCCGGGGCGGTGACGAGCTGGCGAACGCCGTGCGAGCCCGTTTCGTTGAACACGTTGCCCTGCTCCGCCCAGCGGTGCAGCGAGTTGATGTCGAGCTTCGCGCACTGCGGCCGCACGTTCCACGTCACCCTGGCGGCCGAACACTTGCTCTGATCGTACGACGGCCCGGTGGTGGAACCGCGGAACAGCACGGGCTCGCCCGTCGTGGACGGAATTGCCTTTGCCTGGTGCAGGCCGTCGACGATGTTCCCGCCGTACGTCATCGCGGTGAAGTCAAGCGCCTCCGGATCGTTGACGACCAGGAGTACCTGGGCTTCCACGCGCAACAGCGGATCGCTGCAGGCTTCCGGGACGCAGGCGCCGAGTCCTTCGCCCGGCGTGGTTTCGCAGGACGTGTGAACCCAGTGCACCTCGATGGTGTCGCCCGGATTCACGCCCTGGTAGGCCCCGGGTGCGGGCGCGAGTTCGGCCTCGCTCAGGTCGGGCGTCCCGTTGCAGGCATATCCGCCGTCATCGGCGCTGCTGACGAACAGGCTGAAGCCCGGACCCTTGTGTTCGGCGTTCGTATGCGTGTGAATGTTGCAGAGGTTCAGCTCGCTCGCGGCCGGCGCCAACGGGAACGCCTCCGTGTTCATCCCGAAGCCGCTGGCGATGTCGCGTGGGGTCTGCGGCCCCATGTCGACGCAAAGCTCCGCGCCTGCCGGCTGCTCGCCGGCGCCGGCGGACGAGTCGGAGGCATGCACCTCGGCTGCGGTGCAAACGCCAATCAGGAAGGCGAGCGCAACACACGAATTACTGCAGGGAACGTTCATCAGGATGGTCTCCATTGCGGCCAGTCAACCCGTGTCTCGTATCACTTCGACCTGGTCATTCGGGACATAGAAATACGATCCGGGCCGGAAATCGTACCCCAGATCGCCCAGCAGCCGCCGCTGGCGCGGCGTGCAGCGTTCAAGGACATCGGGGATGGCGTCAAAGTCGTAGCACCGGACCCAGAGCTGGCAGTAGTTGTACAGCAGGCACTTGCGGGCGCGGCTCGATTCGTTGCGCGCGGGGCCGTGCCACAACGCGTGCGGGAACAGGTAGACGTCCCCGGCCTTGCCGGTGAGTTGGGCTGCGCCAGGCGAATAGGGTGTCACCTGGCGCTCGCCTTCGTAGGGAATCTGGCGCAGGTGACTGCCCGGAAAGACTGTCAGGTTGCCGCAGTTCTCTCCCGCCACATCGGTCAGGAGGTACATCGCCTTCATGGCGATCGGCGGACTTGACTCGCCGACGCGTACTCTTCGCAGGGACTCGCCGCCGTCGGTGTGCGTATATCCCTGGAAATCGCTCGCCGCCGCCCGGACCACGGCCTGCGTCATGCTGAGCAGGATGTATGGACCCATGATGTCGACGATGAATTCGAACACCGGCGAGCGATCCATCAGGTCGATGAATTCCTGGTTGTAGGTCAGGAGGTCACGCCGGTCCATGAAACCGGACGGATCCAGGTCCTCGGCGTGGTCGAGCCAGCCGTAATGCCCCCTGGGCAACTCCGGTCTGCGGTCCGGCTCCCATCCCGGCACCGTGCGGATCCGGTCGATCTCGCTCGAAAAGAACTCGACCTGTTCGGCGTCAAGCACGCCTTGAAGGTGCAGATAACCGTCCGTTGCCCATTGTCGGCGCTGTTCGGCAGTCAGTGTGCGCATGGCTTCAGTGTCGTGTCCCGCCTGCCAGTGTGCAACTTTCGCGCGTTATGCCGAGGGAGTCCAGCCCCGTCCGGAAGGGTCCCGGCTAGTTGTCGTGCGCCCGCGGCCGCCCTGGACGGGATTGGCCTCAGGTTCTCGCGCGCCTTCGCAAACCTTCCTGGCCTGCACGGACCCCCCACTTCTCGAACACCTCGTCGACCCGTTCGGCGGTCGCGAAGTCCGCCCGTTCCGCCTCCGCGACGGCTTTATGGACTTCACCCACCTGCCACTCGTTCAAGTCGACCAATTTCCGGATCGCCTCTGCAGCAAGGAACGACTTTGATCGTCGGGTGGTTTCGGCAAATCGCTCAAGGTGGGCCTTGAGATCAGGCGACAGGCGAATAGTCATCGTGATAGACACCGCTGACTCCGATATACGGAAACGTTTTCAACCTATTACACCGGTTCCAGTGTTGGCCTCCGTCTTCGACTCGACCATGCGCCCAGGGACGCAACCTGGCCAATGCCGGCGGTAACGGCTAGGACCTCGGCCCGAGCCGCGCCGCCCACCGGCGTGCGTAGGTCCAGAGGGCGCGCAACGAGACACCGCACTCGTCGTGAACGGCGAGGAACTCGTGCGGCTCGAGTGGCCGCTCGGGATCCGCTCGCAAGCGCCCTCGCAACACGGTCCACAATCGATGCTCCATGTCGTCATCGAGGTCCGCGGGGCGCCCGACACCGGTCTCGACATCGAGCAACTGCCTGAGCTGAGTGTATTCCCGGCTCGCCATACCGAACAGCGCGCGCATCATGTCCCAAGGCGCATCGGCTCGAATCAACGAGCGCTGTAGCTCGTCTTTTTTCCGCATGTCGGCCAGGAGCTCCCGCATGCGCCGAAACAGCGCGCCGTCGAGCCGGATTTCGAGGCAGTGCGCGGACAGCGCTCCAGCACGCTGCACATCGACAAGGTTCAGGTTCCCCAACGCTTCCAGCTCCGATGGCCCGAATCCCATCCCCCGCAGCGAGAGCAGATCCCCCTCGCCGAGACATCGGGTTGCGTAGAGCATGACCGCAGCCATCAACTCACCCTCTTTACCGGAACCATGCTTGTCGGCCATGCCGCCTCCCCACTCTCGCTATCTGTTGTCGCCGCCCGTCCCGAGTCGCAGCAGCCGCGCCTGGAGTTCGAGGGCAACGGCCTGCGCGGCACGATCACCACGAACGGCCATCTCCTCCACTAGCGCACGGCGCACGTCCGAGAGCGCCCAGCCCGGTCCATCGTAGCGTGCGCATAGCGTGCGAAAGACCCTGTCGTACTCCTCGACCGCGTCGATCGACCAGTCCCGCCACAGCGTCTGCGCCCCCTGGTCGAGGTCACGCACACTTTCGATATCGGAGCGGCTGAGTCCTTGTGCCGAGAGCGGCAGCGCCGGCGACAGGCGCTCGACCACGTAGGTCGCCAGCGCGATTGTCCCGCGGTCGATCTCGAAACCCAGGGCTCCGAGCCGACGGGCAAGCCGACGCTCATCGAAAGCCGTGCCCGCCTCGCGCTCCAGCATGGCCCTCAGGTTAGCCACGGCCACCGCCAGATCGACGAACGGAATCTCGCCGCGCAGTTCGTTCTCCTTCACGTGGGAGAGCAGCAACTCGGCCTCGCCCCGCCAAGGCCGCAACAGGCAATGCGCCACGGCAAAGCGGGCCTCGCCCGTCTCCGCCGCCAGTTCCTTGAGGATACGGAGCCGCGTGCTGCCTCCGCCCCACAACACGTAGCCGGCGGCACCCTGCCGCCGCGTGACTGCGAGCGGCTGCGTCAGCCCGTCGCGGCGAATCGCCGTCTTTAGACGCCCGTAGGCCGGATTCTCCGCGCTTCTGGGTTGGCGCTCGTACCCTGCGATGCGGCGAACCTCAATGCGGCGCAACGCGAGATCACCGTGCTGGCCCGCGGTGTCGTCAGGTTCAGGAGCGGCGTGGCCCGACCCGGGAAGCCCGCCAGCATCAGTGTCTTTGGCGCGCAGCTTCATTCGGACACCGTGACGGTCAGGTCGCGGAGGCCCGGGCGCAGATCGCAGATCTCCACGCCAAGCGCCGTCACGCAATAGGTCAGCGAGTAGGTATAGGATCCGGCGGCCTTGCTGGCGTAGGCGTGGGAAAGCGACGGGCCTTGATAGCTGAGCGCGCCGTCCTCGAACAGCCGGTACGCCGAGGCACCAGCGATTGGCGTCCATTGCACGGCATAGGACCCGTCCGGCGAAGGATTCGGACGCGCCGTGAGCCCCGCCGACTCCACAGTGATCGACGGAACCGCGCAACCGGCACAGCAGAACAACAGTGCGAGTCGGGCCAGGCGCCCCGGTGCATCGCAAACGGCGCGAAGTCTCTGCGTACCGAGATCACTCCGGGTGCCTAGACCGAGCCGCCCAGGACGCACCTCGGCGGACATGGGTGTCTCAGGGATGATCGGAGCGCGCGCCATGTCTCCAGTTTCACCGCCGGGGCATATCCATGCCAGCGAAAACCCCTGCAAGGCGCGTAGGGATATTCCTGAATGAGGACGCTGCAGTTTCCCCGATGCACACAAGGTCGACTCCCACCGTGGGCGCGACTTTCGTCTGGTTGTCTTGCACCCCCAGGTCATCACGCCGCGTCTCTGTCCATCAGCGGCCACCCGGTGGAGTCTTGCGGGATGAGTACGCCAATCCACTCGTCCCCCCCCTTTTTGGCTATAGCTTCATTTTCTGTGTGATATTTGCCGTACTCCCGACGCGAATAGTACGGGCTACCGCCCTTAAACGCAACAAACCTATGGCGCAGAGAGGAAAATAAGGGCAATATCCCTTACATGAGAACCATCGAAGACATCCAACAGGTCATTGAAAGAGGGCTGAGAGAAGCGGGGATCTCTGCCCGGAAGGCATCCTTGCTCGCCTGCGAAAGGGAAGATCTGATCAGGGATATCAGGCGCGGAAGAATGCCGTCCTATGACCGGGTCGCCAAGGTTCTGGAGGTGCTGGGGATGTCGATCAGGATCGCAAGCCACCACATGGAGAACACCCATCCGGATATCTCCGTGCCCGATTCCCAGCCAGGATCGCTCGCGCCCACCGCAGTGGCCGACGCGTTGGGGCTACCGGCAGGCGCGACGCTGGCGGAGGCGATCGCGGAGATCGAGGAGCGGAGCGATCACGAGCCCGCGACGAAGTTGCGCGAGATGGCGCGGCTGCTCGATGAACTGGCCAGGCGACAAGCCGAGCTGGCCGCGCACCTGGAGGAGTCTCAGAGATTCCGGCAACCGGATTCCGGAGATGAGGCGCTGGCGCATCGCGAGATCCTGGACAATGTCGTCGATCTGCCGGGCACCCGTCACGTCGAGATCCGCGAGGCGGACGTGGCGGCAGGCGGCGGCGCAGTCAATCTCGACGAGGCCCCGGTCAGGGGGTATCTCGCGTTCCAGCGCGCGTGGCTGGATCGCCACGCGCTCGACCCGACGCAATGCGTCGTGATCGAGGTACGCGGTGAGTCGATGGAGCCGACGCTACCGGAAGGTAGCTCGATCCTGGTCGACGGCACCAGAAGGCGATGGCGGAAGGGTCGGACATTCGTCTTCCTGACCGGCGACGGCCTGATCGTCAAACGCGCCGACGAAGACGAGACCGGCAGGCGGCTGCTCGCGAGCGACCATCCCGCGTGGGCGCCAATCGCCCTTCCCGACGACGCAAGCATCCTGGGTGAGGTAGCGTGGACCGCGCGGACTCTGCGGTGGTGAGGCTGATTGCCCGGGGGCGACTCGTTCAGCCGTAGGAACAACTCGCATGAGCCTTCGCAAGAGTGCTTCATCCCATGCGAATACCCCTCGCAGAATTCACATCCAGCGCGGCGCTGGCCATACAGTATGCCGAGCTGTCTAGCGGGCATATCGACCGCAACTGAACGAACCCCGTCGGATCGACGGAGCTCAGTGGGTTGGTTTCCGACGTAGCTGCAAAGGTCTCAGGACTGCCTAGCAGGCCCCCTGATGGCCGCACGTCCCAGTTGGCCACCGCCGTCACGTCAAGGCTCCCAGAGACTTCCCGCACACCTGCAATGCCCCGCTAGACTCATCGAACACCTCCAACGTTGTCGACCTCTCGTTTGATAAACGTGGCACACGCGGTCGCCCGATCGTGAAAAGTAGTTCGCCGACATCTGCTCCCGGCGTCCGGAACAAACTCCACGGTATGAGTCCCTTCGCGTTCTGGTCGAAAACACCAGCCGGAAGTCGATCTCTTGTCCTCGGAGTATTGAGCCCAATCGTCGATTCTTTCTGGTTGCCCAGCAAGGGCTTCCCTAACGTCCTCGATAGAAACGTTGTTTGGGCAATCTAGATAGCCTGTTCTCCTCAACAGCACGCGAATGGAGACGTTTCCTAGCCTGTTGAACTCATAAGGCAGACGAATCAAGCGGTCAACGACGTCTTCTGATTTCATTGGTTCAACTACTGCTACCGGATCGCTCTCGTCCCATCATCACCTAGCCGGAGCCCGGTTCAATTAGACAGTCAAGCTCTCGCCGAAAGGAACCGGATGCGTCGTCAAGATTCTTCACAGGATTTGAAAGAATGATGTCATCGTCCCGGAGGCCACTCCCGTACTTCACGTCAAGTGTCTTCCGGAAAGGCAAGCTCGACGCCCTACTTCCGTAGTAGCTCGGGGCTAGAACCACCGCGGAAAGACCCTGTTGCTAGCTCGATCTCGAAGTCGACGTCCTTTCCTGTCGGCGCATCCCAGCCTTTACCCCGGAGAACATCACCATGCAACTCAACAGACGAGATACCGTCCCAAGACAAATCTGGCGTCTCCCATGCAATGCCAACATCTCCATACGCAACAAAGTGCGTGAAGTCGTGCATGATCAACAAGCCGGCATCCATCGCAGCACATACATCGAGCACGGGATCCAACGGCACGAGTTCACTTTTCACTCGATCCGGCGAGAGATAGAACCCTTGGCCACGTGACACGATCAGCAAACGAGTTCTGTCCGGACAAGAGTAAACTCCAGTGATGCCAGACGGACAATCACCAAAGGCAAATATACCCGTCCATTCACCACTTGCACCGACAATGTCTACGAGAACACCATCCCGACCTCCATCCGTAGATCCTTCGGGAAAGTAATGTACCAACCCACCGGAGGGCAGTTCTTCAACTGTTGAGAATAAGAACTCGTGGTGGAATAAATCGAATACTCTTGTCTTCATTTTCGTTTCCGGTCAGGCCTGAAGAACCGGTGGACAATGACTTCGGTGCGACCAGTTGCTGAAGGACGCACACCGATCTCATAAGTACCTACGCGACCGTTAAGGACACCGCGCAACTCATATTGAATGTAGTCATCGCTCCGAACGTGCCTTGTCCCGTGCCTGAAGATCTGATGATCGAAAGTCTCCGGAAAGCTGTGATTCGGACCCGTATCTCCCGCCCGTCGTCCCAAAACACGAGCTGAGTATATTCGATTGGGCTCAGATATCGCGTCATCCGCAACTCGTGTTCCCACTCTGGTCGACGCCTTCGCCACCTTGCCAGCGACTTGGCCAGCGGCACCGGCGCCGAGAGTCTCGGGCAAGGCTTCGAACGCCGGCATGAGGTCGCGCCAAGTGTCCTCATTGCATTCCTCCGGGCCGTGAGCAGCCACGCAAACTGCCCGCATCCTTTCGTACTGGAATTGGTCGTTGAAAAGTCCGTGGAAGAATCGGCTGAACCAACCTTGCTCGACGCCTTGGTCATCCAAAGGCTCGTCAGCTTCGTTCTTATCGTCGACCGGCACTTGGCGACCGACGATCTCGCTGACCACGGTTGCGACGATCCCGATCCCGGAATCCACATCCAGGGCGACGTCGATACCTTCATCGCTCAACGCGAAGCTCAGCGACGGCGCCCGGTAGTGGAAGAAGTCGAACCTGTAGCGGTGGATGAACGAGAAGACGGTCTCGATGAATCCTCCGAACCCGGTGCCCGGCGAGCCCATCGGATTGCATGAGAAGCCAAGCGTGGGTATCGGGCACTGCGCGAACGACAGGCCCGTCGGGTCCACGAGGCTAAGCGGGCTGTTGGCGATGTAGCTGTAGCTGTGCCAGCTCTGGCTGAACGCCGGGTCCTCTACGATCGGGTCGGGGCTAAGGAACCGCCCGGTGCGGGGGTCGTATACGCGCCCGTTCATGTGGATGAACCCGGCGCGGTCGAGGTGCTCGTGGTCCGAGTAGCCGCGGCTGACCTTGAGCTTCAGGTCGTCGGCCAGCGACTCGATCTCGCCTGAGTTGAGGGATCGCGTCCAGTCCGCCGTGCGCCGCGCCCCGAACGGGTCGTAGGCCAGGGTCGCGAGTCTGGCGCCGGTCGCGTCCGTGACCGCCTCGACCGAGCCCAGATGGTCGCGGTGAAGGTACTCCAGGCTCGAGACCGCGGTCTGCTCGTTGTCGTTCGAGGAGTCCGGGTGCGACAGCGTGCGCACCTGCACGATGCCGCTGCCGACGCGGGTCTTCTGCACCGACGCGTAGTCGGCGTGCCTGTCCAGCAGCCGGTCCTCGAACGCGCCGGCGTAGAACGTGTGCTCGGTTCTCGTCGCGTTGCCGTCCTTCCAGACGGACTTGCGGTGGTAGCGCCGCCCGTCCGGGCCGTAGGCGAACGCCTCGCTCGATACCGGGCCCGCGTCGCTGGCGACGTCGATGGTCTCGGGCAGGCTCCGCCCGTTCCAGCCGATCAGCGTGTCGTCGCCGCCGGCCGTGTCGTCGTAGCGGTACACCTTGCCGCCGGTGTCGTGGCGGAGGGCGTAGGCGTCGCCGCCTATCGTCGCGCCCGTCAGCGCGTTTGGACCCGGGGGCGCGGTTCCCCCGCCGAAGCTCGTGCCTCTCAGTCCACCATCGACGGTGACCGTGCTCGTGCGTCCTCTCAGGTTGCCCAGCTTGTCGTAGGCGTAGGAGAGCGTGCGCTCGGGCGGGTTCATGCTCCGGACTGGTCGCCCAGTTGCGTCGTGGCCGACTTCAGGCGGTCGAGCGCGTCGTAGGCGAACGTCTCCCCCTTCGCCGTCGCCCCGCTCTCGTCCATTGCCGAACGTCTGCCGGCTGACCTGGCTGTACGCGTTCATCGCGTTGAAGGTCTCGAGAGCCCTTTCGTTCTCGGTGTCCGTCACGTCCGTCAGGCCCGAGCGGTAGCCCCGGGCGTTGTAGTCCGTCCGCACGATCAGACCCGAAGGGTATGTGACAGTCGCCGGGCGGCCGCTGGTGTCGTAGGTGTAGCTGTGCGCGTAGTCCTTGACATGGCCGCCGGCGCGGATGTCGACGGTGGACGTCTCCAGCCGCGCGTCGGTCCTGTACGTCAACGTTTCCCTGAAGTCCGGCTGCGGCAGATCCGCGCAGTCGCTCGCGTGGTAGCAGCGCGAGCCCAGCGCGCCGACGGCGTTCGCCGGATCGTAGCTCCACCGTGCAAACCCGTCGGGGTCCTTCTTGGTGGTCAGCCGGCCAAGCTTGTCGTAGACGTAGCTGGTCTCGCCCTCCGAGTCCGTCTGCTTCATCAGTTGCCCCAGCCCCGTGTGCTCGAACGTCACCGTGCCGAAGTTCGGGCTGGCGACGCTGTCGCGGGCGCCCGCCAGGTCGTATTCGAACGTCGTGGTGTTCGTGACCGTGCTGGTGGTGCCGTCCGTGTTGGCGGTGGTGTCGCCGGTGACGGTCGCCGTCTTCAGCAGCCCCGAGCCGTCGTAGGCGTAGGTCGTGACCACATGGTCCTTCGCCGACGCGGCCGACCCCGCGCCGTCGGTGGTCTCGATCAGCTCGCCGAGGACGTTGTAGAGGCTGCGCTTGATGTGCGTGGCGTCGAGCGTCGAGCCCTTGTAGACCTTTTCGGTCACCGTCACCTGGAACTGGTGATCCCGGTCCGGTTCGGTCCGGTCCGGATTTGCGGCGTAGACAATTGTCGTGTCGCCGCCGTCGGGCCGCTGGACGCGCCTGACGCGGTCGCGAATGTCGTAGGTGTAGTCGGTGTAGTACGCGGTGTCGCCCGTGTGGTAGGGCTGGCTGACCCGGTCCACGCGACCCCGGGCGTCGTAGACGATGTCCTCGCGGCGCTCGGTGGTGCCGTCGAAGGACTTCACTTCCGTGCGGATCACACGCCCCAGCTTGTCGAGATAGCGCGTCTCGTACGCCCGCCAGGTCGGAGTTAAACGTCGTGGTCCGTTACGGCGCTGGTCACGCCGCTCAGGTCAGTCGTGTTGACGTGTTGATCTGGGGCCAACATGCAACAGGGTCAGCGTCATGTGTCCTTCGTTGATAATCTAGCCTCCAGAAGCTCTTTGCCCTTTTCGACGCGATCGTACCAATCACTGCCAAACAGGTTGTCGAAGCCGAGCTTGTCCGTGACTTCCGGGAACTCTTCGACACGAAAGAAGAAGGTAATTTCCGCATAGACAAGAGCCCCGCAAGCGTCGAATAGATTCCATTTCAGGCGAGAGACACGAATCATCCGCATATCGTCGAGAAGCACTTTCCAAGACCTAAAGATGCCTCTCACAAGGAGATGGTCGTCCCGAACCTCGATCCTTCTAGGGGAAATGACCTTTCTTCGTCGAGTCATTGGCTGCTGTCGTAGATGCGCTCAGCTGCCTCGCCCGCACCGATACCACCCACAACGCCTCCCACAATAGCGCCCACTGCGCATCCAGGCCCAGGAGCAACCGCACAACCAGCCAGACCGCCCACCCAAGCCCCGGAGACGGCACCCCCGGCTTCACTGAGAACGATTACAGACTCTCGCGCTTTGTCTGGGGCATTGTAGATTCGAACGCCGCCCAAAACCACGCTCCCGACAGCGCTCGCTCTCCCGACATGTCCCAGGACTTTCGCGCCTTTGTCTGCACCCGGATTCGTCCTGTCAGCGTGGCCCACCGATCCAGGTCTTGGACCAGTATCGGGTCGGGCCGTCTCCAGAACCGCCCGCGTCAATGGTGGCGTGCGCCTTCGTGCTTCTTCCTTTGCTGCTTTCCGTCCTATTGAGTCGTTCGGATCCAGCGCTTCAACGTGTCTCTTGTAGGATTTACGCGCCGCGTCGGCACCTATGCCCTCCGAAGCGATGATGGTCGTCGCGATCTGTCCACCCGTTGCGGCCGACGACGGTAGCGCGTCCATCGGCTCATCGGTTTCGCTCTTGTCGTCGACGGGCACATCGTGCTCGACGGTCTCGCTTTCCACCGAGACGAAGACCCTGATCACGGAAATCACGTCGAACACGTATTCCCGCTCGCCGGGTATGTCGCCGGTGCTGCCGAACACGAGCGTGTCGTAAACGAAGATCTCAAAGCGAACCCGATGGATGTTCGAGATGATCGTCTGGATCTTCCCGCCGAACCCGCCCAACGAGTCGGCCGGCGCGCAGTACCCGCCCATGTTGACGGGTCGCGACATCGGGCACGGCGCGAACGCCAGCCCCGTCGGGTCGACCAGGCTCAGCGGGCTGTTGGCGACGTAGCTGTAGCTGTGCCAGCTCTGGCTGAACGCCGGGTCCTCTACGATCGGGTCGGGGCTAAGGAACCGCCCGGTGCGGGGGTCGTATACGCGCCCGTTCATGTGGATGAACCCGGCGCGGTCGAGATGCTCGTGGTCCGAGTAGCCGCGGCTGACCTTGAGCTTCAGGTCGTCGGCCAGCGACTCGATCTCGCCTGAGTTGAGGGATCGCGTCCAGTCCGGCTTGCGCCGCGCCCCGAACGGGTCGTAGGCCAGGGTCGCGAGCCTGGCGCCGGACGCGTCCGTGACCGCCTCCACCGAGCCCAGATGGTCGCGGTGCAGGTACTCCAGGCTCGAGGCCGCGGTCTGCCTGTTGTTGTTCGCGGGGTCCGGGTGCGACAGCGTGCGCACCTCGACGATGCTGGCGCCGACGCGGGTCTTCTGCACCGAGGCGAACCGGGCGTGCCCGTCCAGCAGCCGCTCCTCGAACGCGCCCGCGTAGAACGTATGCTCGGTTCTCGTCGCGTCGCCGTCCTTCCACACGGACTTGCGGTGGTAGCGCTGCCCGTCCGGGCCGTAGGCGAACGCCTCGCCCGATACCGGGCCCGCGTCGCTGGCGACGTCGATGGTCTCGGGCAGGCTCCGCCCGTTCCAGCCGATCAGCGTGTCGTCGCCGCCGGCCGTGTCGTCGTAGCGGTACACCTTGCCGCCGGTGTCGTGGCGGAGGGCGTAGGCGTCGCCGCCTATCGTCGCTGCCGTCAGGGCGTTCGGACCCGGGGCGGCGGTTCCGTCGCCAAAGCTAGTGCCGCTCAGTCCGTTGTCCGCGCTGACCGAACTGGTGCGTCCTCTCAGGTTGCCCAGCTTGTCGTAGGCGTAGGAGAGGGTCCGCTCGGCCGGGTTCATGGTCGCGGACTGGTCGCCCAGTTGCGTCGTCGCCGACTTGAGCCGGTCGAGCGCGTCGTAGGCGAACGTCTCCCCCTTCGCCGTCGCCCCGCTCTCGTCGAGCCGGCTCGACAGGATCCCGTTCGTGCGCCAGGCGTAGGTGCTGTCCTGGATCTTCGCCGCGCCGCGCGTCGTGTCGATCCCCCTCAGGCGCCCGCTCGCCGCGTCGAACGCGCGCGCCGTCTCCGCGCCATTGCCGAACGTCTGCCGGCTAATCTGGCCGTAGGCGTTCATCGCGTCGAACGTCTCGAGCGCGACGGGATTCTCGCTGTCCGTCACGTCCGTCAGGCCCGAGCGGTAGCCCCGGGCGTTGTAGTCCGTCCGCACGATCAGACCCGAAGGGTATGTGACAGTCGCCGGGCGGCCGCTGGTGTCGTAGGTGTAGCTGTAGGCGTAGTCCTTGACATGGCCGCCGGCGCGGATGTCGACGGTGGACGTCTCCAGCCGCGCGTCGGTCCTGTACGTCAACGTTTCCCTGAAGTCCGGCTGCGGCAGATCCGCGCAGTCGCTCGCGTGGTAGCAGCGCGAGCCCAGCGCGCCGACGGCGTTCGCCGGATCGTAGCTCCACCGTGCAAACCCGTCGGGGTCCTTCTTGGTGGTCAGCCGGCCAAGCTTGTCGTAGACGTAGCTGGTCTCGCCCTCCGAGTCCGTCTGCTTCATCAGTTGCCCCAGCCCCGTGTGCTCGAACGTCACCGTGCCGAAGTTCGGGCTGGCGACGCTGTCGCGGGCGCCCGCCAGGTCGTATTCGAACGTCGTGGTGTTCGTGACCGTGCTGGTGGTGCCGTCCGTGTTGGCGGTGGTGTCGCCGGTGACGGTCGCCGTCTTCAGCAGCCCCGAGCCGTCGTAGCCGTAGGTCGTGACCACATGGTCCTTCGCCGACGCGGCCGACCCCGCGCCGTCGGTGGTCTCGATCAGCTCGCCGAGGACGTTGTAGAGGCTGCGCTTGATGTGCGTGGAGGCGAGTTCGGTGCTTTCGTAGACCTTTTCGGTCACCGTCACACGGACCTGGTGATCCCGGTCCGGCTCGGTCTGGTCCGGGTTCACGGCGTAGACGATGGCGGTATCGCCGCCGTCGGGCCGTTCGACGCGCGTGACGCGGTCGCGGATGTCGTAGGTGTAGTCGGTGTAGTACGCGGTGTCGCCCGTATGGTAGGGCTGGCTGACCCGGTTCTCGCGGCCCCGGGCGTCGTAGACGATGTCCTCGCGGCGCTCGGTGGTTCCGTCGAAGGACTCGAGTTCCGTGCGGATCACGCGCCCCAGCTTGTCGAGATAGCGCGTCTCGGTCGGATGGATCGGGGAACTGGTGCGCACCCGGGCAACCGGTTCGATGGTGCCCACCGTGGCGCATGTCACCTTGTTCGCCCCGGTGCCGCACCACTCGTGCGACGTGGCAATGGTCACGTTGTCCGGTGTGGTTCGGCTCTTCTCCCGCCCGAAGGGATCATAGGCGAGGATCGTCGTGCGGTTGTTCGGGTCGGTCGCCCGCTTGACCAGGCCGAAGCGCCTGTCATGGACCAGGCTGTGTTCCTGACCGAGGGCATTGCGCAGTGCGCGCGGATAGCGGGCCTCGTCGGCATCGAACAGCGCGCGGCTCGTCCGGCTCACCACGTTCGCGCCGGAGACCATTGTCGAGAAGTGATTGCCGCTGGTGTCGTAGGCGTAGACCGTCTTGAGGTAATGCTCGGTATCCGCGGGCGTCGGAGGCGTGGTGCTCGAATCCGCAGGGAAACGTTCCATTGTGTCGACGCGGTTGCTCGACGAGTGGTGCGTGAAGGTTGTCCTTCTCTCGCGCGTCGCCGTCGAAGACCCGCCCGCGAAATCGCTTCGCCTGATCTCGTTAGCGAAGCCGATCAGCCACTTGCCGCCGCTGGTCCGGTTGGTGAACTTCGTCGTCGTGGTCGCCTTGCGCTGCTCCTCGCTCAAGGTGTAGGTGGGCAGAGCGCCCCAGGGCGTGCCGCCGCCGCTGTGGGTTTCGCCGTGCGCTGTCCTGGTCGTCCGGGTGAGTTGTGTCGGAAAACCTCCGGTCAGGGTCAACGAGCTTTCCGTCTGTGTCAGCCCGATCTGCTTGCCGCCCTCGTAGTGGAACTCCACCGTCTTCTCAACGTAGGGCAATACCGAGCCATGACTCAGGCTCTCCCTCGCGTAGGCCAGTTCCTGCCTGAACAGGAGCTTCTCGTCGAAGGTGTCGGCGGAGCCCGAGACCGCGTCGTAGACACCGTCGTATTGGCGGACAGCCGCCAGCTCGGCGTAGTAGGGAAAGTCGAGGCGGTACTGGTAGTACGTGACGATGCCCGACGCGCCGTCGGTTACCCGCGTTGCCGGGAATCCCAAGAACCCCCAGTTGCGCGTGCTGTCGTAGCCCTTGCCCTGGTAGGCGTAGGAGGTGGTGTGCTCGCCACCGATACCGTTGGAGCGTCTCACCGCGGTTACCACGGCGCGGATTGCGGTGCCCGTGTCCGTCGTGACCTCGGCAGCGTTTGCCGGCGTGGCGGCGTTGCCGAAGGGCCGCTCCGTGAACAGGAAGTCATGGGTGGCGTCCGTGGTCAGCGTGCCGTAGTCGAACGCGGTCTCGCGCCCGAGCGGGTCCTTTATCTTCGCGAGAAGGACCTTGTCGACCGGCAAAGATATCGGCGGCGCCTCCCAATCGATGTCGAGCGGCCGCAGGCACTTGTAGCTCGTCCCCGAATCCTCGGCGAATCCGCAAAGCTGGATCTTGTCGAGCTGCCGCCGGCCGCTCGCGGTCTCGCTCTTCATCCGATAAGTGCGCACGCTGTGCGCATCCAGCACCGCACGGACCGTGTGAAGCAGGACCCTGGTTTCCTGGGAGACGCTCGCGAGCGTCACCGCCGCGAGATCGGAGCGGGCGACGTACTCGAACAAGAGCCGCGCATCGCCGTCATCGCCGTAGCGGATCTCCTGCGGGTAGCGCACCCCCGCCAACTCGTCCTCATGGTATGCGTAGACCATCTTGTTGCCGAACGCGTCGGTCTGCTTGTTCACCGACCACAGGAAGGGTGCGGTGAACACGGGCGAACTGATCCCGTCGACCTCGACGTATTCCACGTTGCGCAGCCGGCTGTCCGCGGTGCGACCGTACTCGGAGACCGTCCCGTCCGGACCGGTGATCTCGAACCAGGTATTGAACCCCACTCCCTTGAGCACGATCTTCCTGTAGCTCTCCCGCAGGGTGCGGTACTCGGCGTTCTCCGCGAAGTGCGTGCCGCTTTTCAGCACCAGCGGCTCGCCGTCCAGGCACAGGCCATCGGCGTTGGTCATCCGCACGGCGGCGTCGCCCGGCTGGTTCTTGGCGCAGCGGCGCACGGAGGAGAAGCCGCTCAGGTGCCAGCCATAGCCGAGCGTGTCGCCGGGTAAGGATTCCGTGTCGCGCTGGCGCTCGCGTCCACCGCCGTAGTTGATCGCCAGCCGCGGAACGAGCCCGTTCACGCCCGGCGCCGGCTCGATGGGCACAGTGACGTAGGCATCGCCCCCCTTTGTTACACCCGCGCTGTAGGGGAGGTTGCCCGGCACGACGAGGGCGCCGGTTTCGATGGTCGGCTCCGGCGGCAGAAGCACCGTGACGTCCGCGCTGCCGAGTAGCGAACAGGTTTCCCCGCCGGGGTCCTCGAGCGGCACTTCGCAGTGGTGCACCATGTAGCTGTAGTCGCCCGAAGCCTTGCCGGTGTACTGCACGCGGTTCGTCAGGTATTCGCGCGGCAGAGTGTACGTGGTGCCGCCATCGGTGCTCTCAAACACCTTGTACTTGTCCGCACGCGTCCGGCTCCACGACAGGGTGTAGATGCCCGTGGTGCTCGGGTTCGGCGTCACCGTAACGCGATTCACCCTCACCCCTACGCTGCCGGTATCGGTGGCGGTGCCGTCGGAGACGGTGTATTCGAACACGTCGGTGCCGGGGTTGTTGAACCGCGGTGTGTAGGTCACCAGCGTATTGTTGCCGTTGGCGTCGCCGGTGACGGTTGCCGTCCCGTCTGCCGGGGCGGTCACAGTCAATACCGTCAGATCATCGCCGTCAGCATCCGTGTCGTTGTCCAGAACCGCGATCACCACCGCCGTCTCGAATGGCGTCTCTGCAGCATCGTCCACGGCCACCGGCGCCGTGTTCGGCGTCACCGGCGGCTGGGATGTCCGCGCCACCGACACTGACCCCGTGGCCGACCAGTCGCCGCAGTTGCCCCTGCCGGCACAGGCCTTCGCCCGGTAGGTGTACGTGCCGTTGGCCCTGTCGGTGATGTTGGTTGAAACGCTTTCGCCCCCGTAAATGTTCTTGAAGGTCCCGCCGGCAGGCTTCTCCTCGAGCTCGTAGCTCGTCGCGCCCGAAGGCTGCGTCCACGTCACCGCATAATCGCCGTCCGCGTCCGTCGGCGGAACCGTGAGCATCGGCGCGCCCGGCGGCACCTTCGTCGTCCCGGTCGACGACCAGCCGCCGCAGTTACCCTCACCGGCGCACGCCTGCACCCGGTACCAGTAGATCTCCGGCGTGTTGGTGGTGTAACTCTTCGATGTCGCCGTCAAGCTCTCCGGCTCCGACCACGCGCCCGATCCGACCTTCTCCCGCAGTTTGTAGCCCGTCGCGCCCGAAGGGCTCGTCCAAGTCGCGTCGTAGCTGCCGTCCGCGTCCGTCGGCGGAACCGTGAGCGTCGGCGCGCCCGGCGGCACTTTCGTCATCTCGATCGAGGACCAGCCGCCGCAGTTGCCCTCACCGGCGCAAGCCTGCACACGGTACTTGTAGATCGCCGGCGTATTGGTGGTGTAGCTCTTCAAGGTCGCCGTCAATGTCTCCGACTTCGACCACGCGTCCGACCCGGACTTTTCCTGAAATCTGTAACTGGTCGCACCTGAAGGACTCGTCCACATGGCGGAATAGCTGCCATCCCTGTCCACCGACGGAACCGTCAGCGTTGGCACACCCGGCGGCACTTTCGTCGTTCCCGTCGGCGACCAGTCGCCGCAGTTGCCCTCACCGGCGCATGCACGCACCCGATACATGTAGATCCCCGGGGGGCTGTCAGTAATGTCGTGCGTCGTGCCGTCCTCGTCGTAGATGTTGTCGAAACTCCCGCCCAGCGGCTGATCCTCCAACTCATAGGACGTCGCACCCACGACGCTCGTCCAGCTCGCCGCGTAGTCGCCGTCCGCGTCCGTCGACGGAACCGTCAGCGTCGGTACGCCCGGCGGCACCTTCGTCGTCCCCGTCGGCGACCAGTCGCCGCAGTTGCCCTCACCGGCGCATGCACGCACCCGATACATGTAAATCCCCGGGGGGCTGTCAGTAATGTCGTGCGTCGTGCCGTCCTCGTCGTAGATGTTGTCGAAACTCCCGCCCAGCGGCTGCTCCTCCAACTCGTAGCTCGTGGCACCCGTCACGCTTGTCCAGGTCGTCGCGTAGTCGCCGTCAGGGTCCGTCGCCGGAACCGTCAGCGTCGGCACGCCCGGCACCACTTTAGTGGTCTCGGTCGACGACCAGCCACCGCAGTCACCTTCACCGACGCATGCGCGCGCCCGGTACATGTAGATGCCCGGGGTATTGTCCGTGATGTCGTGCGTCGTGCCGTCGCCGTCATAGATGTTGCCGAAACTCCCGCCCGGCGGCTGCTCCTCCAACTCGTAGCTCGTCGCACCCGTCACGCTTGTCCAGGTCGCCGTGTAGTCGCCGTCCGGGTCCATCGCCGGAACCGTCAGCGTCGGGGCCAGCACGACCCGTGCCGTCGCGCGGCCGAGATCAACGCACTCCTCGAGTTCTCCCAAGGGCGTTTCGCAGCGCTCCACCAGGTAGTAGTAGTTGCCCGAGGCCTTGCCGCTGTAATACACGCTGGTCCCCTGGTGGTAGCTCGACGAGGGCGTGCCGCCAGCGAAGCTCTCGAGCACGCGGTACCTGTCCGCCAGCAGCGGTGATCCGTCCCACGCCAAGGTGTAGCTGCCCGTTGTGCTCGGGTTCGGCGTCACCATCACGAGATCCACCGTCATCGTCACGGTGCCGGTGTCGCTGGCAGTGCCGTCGGACACCGTGTAGTCGAACGTGTCGGTGCCCGGGTGTCCGCTCTGCGGCGTGTAGGTGACCTGCGTGTCGTCGCCGTCGTCGTCGGTGGTGATCGTCACCGCGCCGTCATCCGGCGTCGTCACGGCCATCACCGTCAGGTCGTCGCCGTCGGCATCCGTGTCGTTGTCCAGTACGGAAACCACTACCGCCGTACGGAACGGCGTCCGCGCCGTGTCGTCCACCGCGACCGGCGCATGGTTGATGGACACCTCCACCGACTCCGTGGACGACCAGTCGCCGCAGTTGCCCGCCCCCGCGCATGCCCGAGCCTGGTAGCTGTACGTGCCGTCCGTCTTTCCGGTGATGCTTGTTGATGTGCTGCTTCCGCTGTAAACGTCTTTGAAGCGGCCGTTGCCGGACTTCTCCTGCAGCTTGTAGACCGTCGTTCCGGAGACGCTCGTCCACGACACCGTGTAACGGCCGTCCGAACTCGCCGACGGCACCGTCAGCGTTGGCGCCGACGGCTTGACTGTGACACTGTCACGGTCGCTGTCGCTGCCGCCGGGGCCCGTGCACGTCACTGTGACGCTGAATGTGCCGGCGCTTGTCGGCGTGTAGTCCTTTGTCCCCGACGTCGATGTCGAACCGATCGCGGGCGAGCCGCTGCATCTGGTCGCGTGGTTCGACGACCAGCTCAGTTCGACGCTTTCGCCGAGCGTGATGGAACTCTGACCGAAGTCTGCGTCCACGTCCGGCGGCTCGTAGACCGTCACCCTGGCAGTGTCGCTGGCGCTGCCGCCCGCGCCCGTACAGGTCACTGTCACGCTGAACGTACCCGCGCTCGTCGGCGTGTAATCCTTCGTCCCCGACGTCGCCGTCGAGCCGATAGCGGGCGAGCCGCTACATGCGCTGGCGTTGGTCGACGACCAGCTCAGCCTCACGCTGTTGCCGAGCGTGATCGAACTCGCGCCAAACTCCGCGTCCACCTCCACCGGCTTGTAGACCGTCACGCTGGCGGTGTCGCTGGCGCTGCCGCCCGCGCCCGTGCACGTCACCGTCACGCTGAACGTGCCGGCGCTCGTCGGCGTGTAATCCTTCGTCCCCGACGTCGCCGTCGAACCGATAGCGGGCGAGCCGCTGCACGCCGTGGCGTCGGTCGACTCCCAGCTCAACTCGACATCGTCGCCCAGCGTGATCGAACTCTCGTCGAACTCCGCCGTCACCGTTGGCGGTCTGTAGACGGTCACCGTGGCGGTGGCTTCGGCGCTGCCACCCGCGCCCGTGCAGGTCACCGTCACGCTGAACGTGTCGGCGCTCGTCGGCGTGTAATCCTTCGTCCCCGACGTCGCCGTCGAACCGATAGCGGGCGAGCCGCTGCACGCCGTGGCGTCGGTCGACTCCCAGCTCAACTCGACATCGTCGCCCAGCGTGATCGAACTCTCGTCGAACTCCGCCGTCACCGTTGGCGGTCTGTAGACGGTCACCGTGGCGGTGGCTTCGGCGCTGCCACCCGCGCCCGTGCAGGTCACCGTCACCTTGAAGCTGCCCGCACTCGTCGGCGTGTACGTCTCCGTTCCGGACGTCGCCGTGGAATCGATCGAGGGCGAGCCGCTGCACGCGCTGGCATTGGTCGACGACCAGGTCAGCTCGACATCGTCGCCCAGCGTGATCGAACTGTCGCCGAACGATGCGGTCACCGTCGGCGGCGCATGGACGGTCACGCTGGCGGTGTCGCTGGCGCTGCCGCCCGCGCCCTTGCACGTCACCTTGACGCTGAACGTTCCCGCGCTCGACGGCGTATACGTCTTGGTCCCGGAGGTCGACGTCGAGCCGATCGCGGGCGAACCGCTGCATGAGCTGGCGTTGCTCGACGACCAGGTCAGCTCCACGCTTTCGCCGAGCGCGATGGAGCTTTCGTCAAACGACGCACTCACCGTGGGCGACGGTGGGCTGACGGTCACGGTCAGCGCCGTGAAACCCGACCCGAAGCACATCTCCTCGTCGAAGATGTACTCGCAGTAGCCGACGGTGTACTCGTAGTCCCCTGCGGCTTTTCCGCTGGCGGACCACGAGGTTCCCGTGAAGTCGTAGACCAGCGTGCCGTCCTCGTAAAGCTGATAGCTGTGCGCGTTGGGGACCGCCGACCACGAGATCGTGTAGCTGCCGTCGGTCGACGGGTTCTCGCTCGACGTGATGCTTGCCCACGACGCTGTCGCGAACGCCATGCTGGCGACCGTGAGCGCGAGGCGCGCGAAGCGGGCGATCCTGCTTGTTCTGTTGGGTTTTACTGCCAAGGTCTTGCTCCGTCCGTTCGTCCGGCCCGCACCGCGCGGAGCCGGGGATTGGCGGGCATTCTGCGAAGGGGGCGAGCGTCGGAACCAGAGAAAACCCCTACATACTCGTGTTGGGATTTGCGGCTCTGCGCCGTCGGGGACGCGAACGACGTGTCGCGCCGGAATACGCTTTCGGAAAGAACGCGGCAGGGCGTTCCAGGGCTCGGACAGGCCCGACCGGTTAGGGCATTTGCCCGGCGGTCAGCCCGCCAGGCGTGTCAGAAGAGTTCCATCTGCCGGTCGTCGCCGATGGCCTGCTCGAACGACAGTCCGAACGTGTCGAGTACGGGTTCCGCTACCGGGCGCACCTGTCTCTGCACGTAGTGCTCGCGGTCGAGGTCGGCGGTGATGTTGTCGAGGGGTTCAGGGCCGTTCCGGGTCATGACGTACGAGATCAGGCGTCCGGGGTCCGAGCGGGACTTGCGGGCGGCGGCAACGTGCGGCGGGGTATTCGCCGTGTAGTCCTGCAATCTCTTTCGCAGTCCCTTCCGGTAGACCAAGGCCTCGTCGAAGCTGCCGGAGCGCAGGTCGCGCACGACCTGGGCCAGGTAGTCGTCCACCGGCGCATCGGCGAACAACCGCGCATACAGTTCCCGCTGCACCGTTTTTGCGAGATCCGTCCAGTCGCGGCGCACCACTTCCATGCCAACGAACTCGACCGTGTCGCCGCCGTGGCGCACGCCGGTATAGCGCTTTCGCGCACCCGCCGAACCGTGGCGCACGGACGGCAGGAACAACCGCGTGTAGAGCTTCTCGAATTCCAGTTCGAGTCGGCTCTCGACGTTCCACTCTTCGCGCACGTAGTCGGCGACCGCGGCATTGACCTCCCGCACGAGGTCTTCGCCGCGATCCTGTGCCCCACTGGGGTCGGTGAGACCGGAAAGGACGAACAGGCTGTCCGTGTCGCCGTAAAGGACGTCGAAACCCCGGTCCTCGAACCAGGCCTTGGACCACAGCAGGAAGTGCCGGCTCTGCCCGGTGATCGCGTTCGCGATGGCGGGATTGTGGAACCGGCAGGCGGGCGTCCCGAGGACACCATAGAAGGAGTTCATGAGGATCTTGATCGCCTGCGAAGCGATGTCGTCGTCAGCGCCTTTCGCCACTTCGCGGGCCCCGGCCAAGCGGTCGAGCATTCGCGGGAGGATCGCGTCGCCACGGCGGAACGCGGCGCCGGTTACGGTCAGGATCACTTTTTCACCGGTACCGCTGCCCGCAACGAACCCGAGCGGGTCGATATTGAACGTGCGCATGACGCTCGGATACAGGCTCTTGAAGTCGAACACCCAGACGTTCCTGTGCAGGCCGGTGGTCGGTTCAAGCACGTGGCCACCCGCCTGGGAGGCCGAGACCCGCGCATCTCCCGATCGCACGGAAGGCGCGACGATGCCCCGCTTGTGTAGTTCCGCCAGGTAGACGAAGTCGAAGGAGGCGATGCTTGCGGAGACGCGATCCGGCTGCATCCCGGTGAGGCGGCTGCGCGCGAGGGCCAGCGGGACCAGCCGCATCTCCTCGATGATCTCGAGGACGAGACGGGCGTCGGTGCGGGCATACAGCGCGAATCCCGGAAGGTCGTTCCGGTACCGGTGGATGATCTCCCCCGCGCGGTCCCGGACATCGCCCTCGACGGCCTTGCCCTCGCCGAGGACTGCGCGGGAGACCGCATCAAGGGAGTAGTCGTCGAAGCGTGCGAACGCGCCGCGCACGAGGTCCATGCCGTCGAGCACGAGGCGTCCCGGGATCGTCGCCTGTCCGCTGCCGAAATAGCCCTGGGCGGGCCGGATCCTCACGTTGCCCGGTTCGCGCCCGAGGTCAAACGGTTGCTTCAACCGGGCGGCGAAACGCGACAGGACGCGCAGGTCGAAGTCGACGACGTTCCAGCCCGTGAGGATGTCGGGGTCGATCTCGGCGACGCGGCGGCAGAACGCTGCCATGGCTTCGCTTTCGTCCATGCAGGCGATCGCATGGTCCGGCATCTCGCGGCCGCTGGAGTCGACGATGTAGACCTCGTCAACGCCGGCGGTGTAAAGCGAAATGGCCAACAGTCTCTGTGCCTTCGGATCGGTCTCGATGTCGAATGACAGGACTTTTGGCTCGACCTCGACCTCGGCGGGTCCAATCTCCGGATCGTCGAATATCCAGTCGACGCCCTCGCCGCGCTGGGCGTCTCCCTCGATCTCGAGGCCGCCCCGGATGTTGTGGTCGATGAGGAACCGCACGGCGAAACGGACATCCCCCTCGAACGTATCGATGCCATTGGCGTGCAGGCGGTCGCGCAGGACCGGCGCGTCAGGCGGCGTCTGGACATCGATGCGCGTGACGGGTGCGCCTGCGAAGGTTCGCTTCGGCGTCTCGCACTGACGCGTCGCGCCGAGTTCGTGCGAACGCGCCGCATCCGCCGCCGCGACGTAGAAGCTCGGCGTCCTGCGGTGGTCGCGCACGAGGAAGGTGCCGCCCCCTTCCAGGCGGCCGAACAGGTGTACGACGGGGACGCGCTCGCGAATCCGGTAGCTCGCCTGGAATATGAAGCCGCGTACCCTCATGGGCCAATACTAACGCCGACCCCGTCCGGCCCCGCAGGCTGGTCGGCCCACGCGCGGGCTACGGCCACATATGCGTGCCGCCGCACACCGCGATGGCCTGGCCCGTGATGTAGGCGCTGGCATCGGATGCCAGGAAAACGGCGATGCCCTTCAGGTCTTCGGGTTCGCCGTATCGCCGCAACGGAACATTGGTCTGGGCGTTGCGCTGCGCGTCGGGGTTGTCCCACAGGGCCCTCGCGAAGTCCGTCTTGACGACACCTGGACAGATGGCGTTCACGCGCACGCCCGACGGCCCGTATTCAAGTGCGAGATTACGCACCAGGGCGATGTCCGCGAGTTTCGAGATCGCATAGGTGCCGAGATTCGCCGAGGGGGAGAACGCGCCCGTCGAGGACGTGATCACCATGCTGCCCCGGCCCCTTTTGACCATGTCCGGCGCGACCATCCGGCACAGCCAGTGGTTGGAGCGCACGTTGGTTTCCATGATCTTGTCGAACGCCGAATCCGGAATCTCGGACATCGGGCCGTAGAAAGGGTTGACGCCCGCGTTGGCGACCAGGATATCGATGGGGCCGAGACGCGCCCGGGTCTCGTCGACGAGCGCTTCCAGTTGATCCTTGTAGCCGACGTTGCAGGCGATGGCGATGGCCGACCCCTCGCCGCACTGGCCGTTGATCTGCGCGACCGCCGCTTCGCATTGCTCGATCTTGCGGCTCGACACGACCACCCTGGCGCCGTGCTGCGCCAGCCCCTCCGCCATGCTGAGGCCCATCCCCTTGGATGCGCCCGTCAAGAGCGCAACGCGGCCCGTCAAGTCAAACAGCGAAGTTGCAACACCCATGGTCGGCTCCAGTTCCGGATCAAGCCGCGTAGGTTACGGGATACGTCCGCCGCGTCACAACGGTACCTGGCCGTGCCTGCCCCAAGACCTATTGGCCCGTTGGCCTCTCCATCAGCCACCAGGGCTTGCTCATCATCTCGCGGGCCTGCTCCTCTCCCACTACGCCATGCGGGTCTTTTCGCCAGTAGCGCCAGAACTCCTCCACGTAGTCCGCATCGAGTATCTCGAACGCGCCGTTCGCCTGTTGCTCTTCCAGGAACTCGCGTTGCGCGTCGAACGGTTCGAAGCCCGCCTGCTGGAAGATCACCCGACCCCCGTACTTCTCGTAGAGTGCCCTGTTGACCTTCCAGCTCCGCACCCACCTGGTCGCCACGGGCCGGACGAGATCAATGTTCATAAACTCCTGGGATTCGGAGAGCGAGTCGCTGGTTTTCGCGATGAGGTCAAGTTGGCTCTGGATTTCCTCCCGCTCGTTCGCGGTGCTGGCCCCTTCAAGTCGCCGTTCGAGCCTCGCTCTCTCATCCTCCAGGTTCGAGAGCTGCTCCTTCTGCATTCCGAGCATCCCCTCCGCAAACGCGACCAGGTCTTCTTCGGTCGGCCGGATGTCGTTGTCCTCGGCGAACTTCTCGATCAGCGGTCCGGCAATCAGGCCGGCGATGTCTGACGCTAGTGCGTCTTCGACGGTGATCTCCTCGCCGAGGACGGTCGCGATAACGTCATCCAGTTGGCCGTGCGCCGAGAGCGCCAGAAGCACCCCCGCGAATGCTGCGATCCAAGCCTTCATGTCATCTCTTCGGCCACTTTCGTCCAACATACCAGTGTCGTGTGACACGACACCAGACCCGGCAGTTGTCCTTGCGCCGTCGTGTTGAAATCTCCACTTCCGGCCCCATATATGGAACGGGTCAAACCGTCCCCCGGCACGGTTCCAGCAAAGACACCCGCAGGGAGCCAATGCACATTACATCGCGACAGGACACGCCAGGTCTTCGCGGCCCGAGAGGCCGTCCGTTGCGACGCCTGGCCCGCAATTTCTGGATCAGCGTACAGCGGGCGGGATCGCCAAGAGTGACCCCGAACACCCTCGCCCTGCCCCGTCCGGGGCCATCGGGACCGCAGCCTTGCAGCGAGTCGCAAACCTGCCGCGCGGCGGAACTTTCGGAGTGTGCCCACGCTTCGTCCGTGTCGACCTGCGAAGACCTCGCGAGTGACGACGACCAGGCCGGATGCGCCGCGCTCTCGCCGGCACCCCACTACTGCTGTCAAGCGGTGGCCTGACTCCTGTTCGCCAGTTCCAGGAACGAAGCCGCCAATCTTGGACCCGCCCCGGCGTCCTCGTGCTTGAAGAACGCGAATCCATGCCGCACGCCGGTCTCGGCCGCCCGGGCCAGCCATTGCGCGAGCGCGCCTTCATCGTAGGATTCCCGGCGCAGGCGAAAGTAGATCCAGTCGGTCGTCGCGAGGACGGCCGGCAATGCCATCTTGCCGTCGTCCGAGACACAAACGGCGGCGCCGTACTCCCGCAGAGCATCCATGACCTCGTCATCGAACCACGAGACGTGGCGGAACTCGAACGCGGCCGGAAGTTCTCGCGGCCACCCGGATAGAAACGTGTTGAGCCGCTCGACGTTCTTGCGCAGGTAGGGAGGCAACTGGAACAGCACGCAGCCCAGCCTGTCTTCCAGCTTCGCGACCCGTTCGGCAAGGAACGCGCCGTCGTCGTCGAGCCTGGCCTGGTGGGTGATCCGGCGCGATGCCTTGATGACGAAACGGAACTCTTCCGGAACGGCATCGCGCCAGCTCTCCAGCACGTGGGTTCGCGGCATCCTGTAGAACGTGTTGTTGATTTCGACTGCGGGCAGTTGCCTGCCGTAGTAGGCCAACATGTCCGCCGGCGCGATCGTCTCCGGGTAGAAGACGCCTTTCCATTCCTTGTAGCTGTAGCCACTGGTGCCGGCAAACCACTGCATGCCATGGGATCCAAGAACGTGACGGACAGAACATAGCAAAGAGGCACGTCGCATCGGTTGCGTTTTTTGGACAGAATTGACGGCCCTTCAGACACGACGACGGACTGCGGCAGTGGAAGCAAACATCGCCTGGCAACGAGACGTGGTGTTCTCCGCCCGCGCGGACAGCGGCCACGAAGTCATCATCGACGGACCACCCGAGCTTGGCGGGACGAATGCCGGTGCGCGGCCGATGGAACTGATGCTCCTCGGCGTCGGAGGGTGCACGGCGTTCGACGTGGTACACATCCTGCGGCGGGGACGCGCCCGGGTGTCCAGGTGCGAGACGCGCGTGACGGCGGAGCGCGCCGAGACGGACCCGAAAGTCTTCACGGATGTCCACATCCAGTTCACCCTGGCAGGCGAGGGCCTGACAGAGCGCAAGGTCGCACGCGCCGTGGAGCTCTCCGCGACCAGGTATTGCTCCGCTTCGATCATGCTGCAGCGCGCCGGTGTCACGGTGACGCACGGGTTCGAACTGGAATGACCACCGAAGAACGGCCACCACCGACGGCGGGGCTTCGCCATGTAGCGCTCTTTGCGCGCAACTTCGAAGCGACCGTCCGCTTCTATACCGAGGTCATGGGGATGCGTGTCGAGTGGCAGCCCGATGCCGACAACTGCTACCTCACGAACGGCAACGACAACCTCGCCCTGCACCGGGCGACCAGGGAACCGGGAGAGGACCAGCGGCTCGATCACATCGGGTTCATCCTCGACCGGATGGAAGACGTGGATGCGTGGCACGCTTTCCTCGTCGCGAGGGAGGTTGAAATCGTCAATCCTCCGAAGACGCATCGGGACGGCGCGCGCAGTCTCTACTGCAGGGACCCGGAAGGCACCTCCGTGCAGCTCATCTATCACCCGCCGCTGAGCGCCGGTGCGAGCGACGCCAGGTCGCCGGCCTAAGGCCCTCCCCGTCTTTGGAGGCGGGCGCTAGATCCGGTAGGTAGACTCGGTCATGAGCTTCGAGGCCACGGTCATGGCTTCCTTCACCGGTTCGGGAAACTCGATGCCCCCTTCCCGCCTCGCGTTCTCCCCGTGGCGGGATTCGTCGGCGCGCATCTCCTCGAGGATCGCCCGGCTGCGTTCATCCGATTCGGGCAGATCGCGAATGTGGCTGTCCAGGTGCCGCTTGACCTGGTCTTCCGTGGCCTCGACAAACCCGAGGCTCAACTTGTCGCCCAGGACCCCGACGGCGGCACCCAGCGCGAACGAAGCCGCGTAGAACACCGGGTCCAGCACGCTGGGCCGGCCGTCCAGTTCGTCCAGGCGCTCACGGCACCAGGCGAGATGATCGTTCTCTTCGCCGGCGGCCGCTCTCAACGATTCCCGCACCTCGGGGTCACGCGCCGTCAATGCCTGGCCTTCGTACAGCGCCTGGGCGCAGATCTCGCCAGCGTGGTTCACGCGCATCAGGCCCGCCGCGTGCTTGCGCTCCGCTTCGGTCAGCGAGCCTTCCTCCGCCTCCGGCGACGGCCGCTCCGCCACACCCCCGCCGGTCAGCGCGCGCAATGCGCGGTCGAATACGCCGATCAGGTCATCCGTTCCACTCATGGGAGCCCTCGATTCGCGTTCTCACCGGATTCCGAGGGTATACCCTCTCCGCGATGTTGCAAAGCGGTTCGGGCGGGGCCAGCGGTGGCCGGCGGGCAATCGATTCGTCGTGTTGTCGGACGGCAGTGACCCACCGTTCCCGTGGCGCTACTCCGCCATCGGTACCGCGGAAAACCCCAGGCGCGTCAGCGTGATCAGGGCGTACGCGCGGTCACCAGCCGCGCCGCCGCGAATGGCCACGCGATGGGCGGGATCGAGCCGGCGCGTGGCTTCGCGAAGCGACCCGAGGGGCGTCCTGTCGAGATCCAGCGTCGCCTGGATATCGCCCGGTGCATCGCCGAGCGGATATTCGCCGATGAGCGCCCGGACAGAGTCGCCCGGGATCACGAGCACGGCACAATCGCGGCGCACCCGATATTCGCCCTCACCTATCTTTCGCCCCGTGAACGCGATGTCCTCGCCGAAGTAATCGCCCGCCTCGTACGATGACTCGCCGCGCTCGACCGCACCCGACTTGACGAGATAGACGGCGTCCCTGGCGGAGAACCGTTCGCCGGCCATGAAGCGGTGTTCTTCCGCGCTGCGCAGCAGCCGTTGCCAGGAAACCGCGGGCAGCACCTTGACCAGGGGCGATGCGAGCAATCGATCGAGCCAGGGTTCGACCGGGTCCACGTCCGGCTCCGGAAGTCCGCCCGACTGGAGCAGGAACTCGATGGGCGCCAGGTCGACGGACAGTACGCGCGTGTTGGCGCGGGTCTCAATGGCGACGTCGTCCCCCGGACGGTAGATCTCGCCTTCCACGCGCCGGCGCGTCCCGCCGGGTTCGACTACCTCGACCGCGCCTTCAAGCAGGTAGAGGGTTCGGTCGAGGCGCCGGCCACGCCTCAGCAGCCACCGGTTCGCCGGCAACTCGATCAGGCTTGCGTGCCTTGACGCGAGGGCAAGGGCGTGGTCGTCGAGACGGGCGAAAGGTTCGAAGCGTCTGAGCAGGTGCGCGAGCATGGGCACATCTTCTCAAACCCGCGGCCTTTGCTCTGTCAGCCCTTTTCCCGATTTACTGCGCGATATCCGATGTCTTTTCTGTAGTACGCATCCTTCCAGGCGATGCCGCCGACACGTTCGTATGCCAACCCCCGCGCCGCGCTCACGGTGTCGCCCAGGGCCGTCACGCACAGGACCCGGCCGCCAGCGGTGACGACATCGCCGTCCGACAGCGCAGTGCCGGCGTGAAAGACCTTGGTATGCGCAAGGGCGCCATCGAGGCCGGCGATGGCATGGCCGCTCTCGTAGGCGAGCGGGTAACCACCCGCGGCCATGACCACGCCAACGGCGGCCCGCCCGTCCCACTCGAGTTCCGTGTCGCGAAGACCGCCCGAGAGCGCTCCCCGGCAAAGCGATACGAGGTCGCTCCTGAGCCGCATCAACACGGGCTGCGCCTCGGGGTCTCCAAAGCGGCAGTTGAACTCGATGACCCGGACCGACCCGTCCGGCATGACCATGAGTCCCGCGTACAGGAACCCCTGGTACGGCGCGCCGTCGGACGCCATTCCCCGTACGGTGGGATGGATCACCTGGTCCATGATCCGGGTATGGACTTCCGGCGTGACCACGGGCGCCGGTGAATAGGCTCCCATGCCGCCGGTGTTCGGCCCCCGGTCCCCGTCGTCGCGAGGCTTGTGATCCTGTGACGTCGCGAACGGGACCACGTTCTCACCGTCCGTGAGGCAGATGAAGCTCGCCTCCTCGCCCTCGAGATACTCCTCGATAACGATCTCGCGTCCGGCATCTCCGAAGCTGTCTCCTGCCAACATGCCGTCTGCGGCGGCCAGGGCCTGGTCCTCGTCAAAGGCGACGGTAACGCCCTTCCCCGCAGCCAGACCGCTTGCCTTGACGACGATAGGCGCACCGTGGCGGCGGATGTAGTCCCGCGCCGCTCCAGGCTCGGTGAACGACTCGTAGCGGGCCGTGGGGATCCCGTGGCGGACCAGGAACTCCTTCGTGAAGACCTTCGACCCCTCAAGTTGCGCGGCCGACTTCGACGGCCCGAAACAGGCGAGGCCGCGTGCGTCGAAATAGTCCCGCACGCCATCGACCAGGGGCGCCTCGGGTCCAACGATGGTCAGCGCACAGCCGTTGCTCCCGGCGAAGCCGGCCAGCGTGCGGAAGTCGTCGACGGCGATGTCGACGTTCTCCACCTTTGGCTCGGTGGCCGTACCCGCATTGCCGGGCGCAACGTAGACCCGCTCGACCGATTCCGACCTCGCCGCCGACCAGGCCAGGGCGTGCTCGCGTCCACCGCTTCCTATGATCAGAACGTTCATGCGCTTTCCCCGGTCAGTGCCTGAAGTGGCGAATCGAGGTGAATACCATCGCGATGCCATGCTCGTCGGCGGCAGCGACCACCTCGTCGTCACGGATGGATCCGCCGGGTTGTATGACCGCTACGATGCCCGCTTCCGCCGCGGCGTCGATGCCGTCCCGGAACGGGAAGAAAGCATCCGACGCCATCACCGCTCCAGCCACCGGAATGCCCTCGTCCTCCGCCTTCATCGCAGCAATCCTCGCGCTGACGACGCGGCTCATCTGTCCCGCGCCGACACCCACCGTTGCGCCGTCGCGCGCGAACACGATGGCATTCGACTTTACGAACCACGCCACCCGCCACGCGAACATCAGGTCGGCCATCTCGCGGGCCGTGGGAGCGCGCTTCGTCACGGTGTCCATGGCGGCTTCGTCGAGGCAGAGGGTATCCGCGTCCTGCACCAGCACCCCGCCGCCGACACGCTTGAGATTGAGTTGTCCCAAGGTATCCGCAAAGTCCCCGACTTCGAGCAGTCGCAGGTTCTTCCTGGCCTTCGCAGCCTGGGCCGCAGCCGCCTCCACCCGCGGCGCGACCACCACCTCCGCGAACTGCCTGTCCACGATGGTGCCGAGTGTTTGCGCATCGAGGGTCCGGTTGAAGGCAATGATCCCGCCAAAAGCCGAGGTCGGATCGGTAGCGAATGCGCGGTCGTAGGCGGCGCCGATGTCCGCCGCCACCGCCACTCCGCAGGGATTGCCGTGCTTGACGATGACGCAGGCGGGTTCAACGAACGCGCGGGCACACTCGAGCGCGGCGTCGGTATCCGCCAGGTTGTTGTACGACAACGCCCGCCCCTGGATCTGCGTCATCCGCGCGAGGGTGCCTTCGGCCGGATTCGCTTCCGCATAGAAAGCCGCGCGCTGGTGCGGGTTTTCGCCGTAACGAAGTTCGCTCCGTTTCGTGTAGCCGAATGTCAGCGTGTCGGGAAAGCCGTCGATCGCCGCCACGGGGTCGCTGGAGAAATACGCGGCGACCGCGGCGTCGTAGTGCGCAGTGTGGGCAAAGGCCGCAGCGGCGAACCGCGCGCGTTGCGGCAATGTCGAGCCGCCATTCGCGAGCGCTTCGACCACTTCCGGATAGTCCCCCGGATCGACCACCGCCAGCACCGCAGCGTGGTTCTTGGCGGCTGCGCGCAGCATCGCAGGGCCACCTATGTCGATGTTCTCGATGGCGATTTCACGGGTACAGTCCTCGCGGGCAATCGTCGCCCCGAACGGATACAGGTTGACCACCACCAGGTCGATGCGCGGAATGTTCCGCGCCCGCATCACCTGCGCATCGTCTTCGCGCCTGCCGAGGATGCCCCCGTGGACCCTGGGGTGCAGCGTCTTTACGCGCCCCTCCATGATCTCGGGGAAGCCGGTGTAGTCAGCGATCTCGGTCGCCTCGATACCCGCGTCGGCGAGTGCCGCGCGCGTACCGCCGGTGGAGAGGATTTCGACACCCATACCGGTGAGCGCCCGGGCCAGCTCCACGATTCCGGTCTTGTCGGAAACGCTCAATAACGCCCTTTCAACCTGCAACTTCGCGTTCATTCAAGATTGGGGGAAGCGGCAAAGAACAATAGTAACGCGAGCACTGCCTTCTTAGGAATTGGCAATGGGGTGGTGCCGTTTGCGTGCGGAGCGGTTCGCCAGCGGCTCGCCCTCGCCGGTCTCGACCCGCTACACCAGCAGCTTTTCGCTGCGATAGCGCCAGATCGCGAGCAAACCGAACAGAATGCCGACCGCCGCCGTGCTGGCGGCGGAAATGGCGAGGTAGAGCGGGTCGACCGGATCGCCCTTGACAATGCCCGTGATCAGCAGGTGTTGCGAAAGGCTGGGAACCAGCATCAGGGGTACCGTGGGTTGCATCGGGTTCAGGAGGACCAGGATGATCGGCAGCGTGGGCAGCAGGATGGCGATGCCGGTATAGCTCTGCGCCTCCTTGAAGCTCTTGGTGAACGAGGCCACCGCGTTCAGGAGCCCAGCGCCCAGGACGGCGACGGGTACGAGCACGATGAACGCCATCGCGCACTCTTCGAGGCCGAAGTCCGCATCCATGCTCATCTCGGCAAGCGGCAGATAGTCGATGGCGACAGAGAACGCGGCAATGCCGATACCCAGCGTGACCGCCATGAAGAACGCCGTCGCCGCGAACTTGCCCGCGACCAGCGCGGCCCGCGAAGCCGGCAGCGTGAGCAGCGGTTCGAGCGAACCGCGTTCGCGCTCCCCTGCAGTGGCGTCGACGGCCACATGCACGCCGCCGAGCAGGCAGGAGAAGAGAAGGAAGTACGTGAACATTCCGAGGAGCACCACCGAACGCCCCGATGGGGTCGATACGTCATCGGAGAGAACCGCGATCGGACGGGCGATGGCGGGGTCCACGCCCCGAAGCTGCAAGCGCAGGACACCCACCATCCTGCCATAGCCACCGAGCGCGTTGCGAACCCGCCGGACCGAGCTGTGCCCGGAAGCGTTTCCGCGGTCGGACACGACCCACACCCGGGCCGCTTGCCCGTCACCCAGGGCCGTCCCGAACCCCTCCTCGATGACGAGCCCGACGGCAGTCTCGCCGCGGCGCACCGACGCGCGCAACGCCTCACGACTCTCAAAGGCATCCACCTTCGCGTCGACCAGGTGCTGGGCGAGGTGGGCGACCAGGTTGGGTGCTTCGGCCGCGTTCAGGACGGGAATCTCGAGCGTGTCCTCGCCTTCGTCTATCGTGCGGTCTACCGTGAAGTTCATGACGACCACGAACAGCAAGGGACCGAACAGCGCGCCCGAAAGACCCGAGATCACCGCACGCCTGTCGCGCAGCGTGTCTCGGACTTCCTTGGCAAGCACCGTGGCGACTGCGTTCAAGCGCGTTCCTCATCCGGACCGATCGCGGCAACGAATGCGTCTTCGAGATCTTCCGAGCCGGTCCTGCGGCGAATCTCTTCCGGCGTTCCGGATATCGCGACGCGCCCGCGGGAGATGATCACGAGGTCGTCGCAGAGCATCGCGACTTCCTGCATGACGTGGCTCGAGAAGAGGATGCAGCGGCCCTCCCGCCTGAGGTCCCGGATCACCTCCCGCAATGCACGGGCCGCCACCACGTCGAGACCGTTGGTCGGTTCGTCCAGGATGACCGTCTGCGGCCGATGCACCATGGAGCGCGCGAGTGCGACCCGGATGCCCTCGCCATGTGAGAAGCCCCTGGCGCGCCGGTCCGAGAGTTCACCGATGTCGAGTCTCTCGATCACGGTGTCGACAGCCCTCTTCGCCTCGCTCCGGCGCAATCCCTGCATCCCGGCGTAGTAGGCGATGTTCTCGCGCCCCGTCAGGTTCGGATACAGCCCGGAAAGATGCGGCAGCGCGCCGATCTGCCGGCGGACGGCCAGCGGTTCGTCGGCAACGTTGAAGCCGTCGACGCGGGCGTGTCCGCTGTCTGCCCTGATGACAGTACAAAGCACGCGTAGCGTGGTCGACTTACCGGCGCCATTGGGGCCGACCAGTCCCGTGACGCGTCCGTCGTCCGCGCGAAAGCTGACATGGTCCATGGCAACCACGTCCTTGAACCGCTTGGTCAGGCCCTCGGCCTCGATCATGGCGGCGGTCCCATCCGGGTGGTGAAGATCGGGAATTCGCCAACCGCCTCGAGGCACGGGTCGTCGAACGTCGCCGGATCGCCACTGCCGACAAACGCCGCCAACAGCCGGGGAACGCACCCGGTGGCGAGTTGCCCGTGGGCCTGGTGGGGCAGGGTCACGTGCCGGTAGTTGGTCAAGCCCGCGAGCGACATGGCCGCGTAGGACGGAGGCGTGACCGGGTCGTCTTCGCCGGAAAGCAGAATCACGGGGACCGCACTTACCAACGGACTGGCAAAGTCATCGTCGATGTATCCCCTGGGCCACGACTCGCAGATCTTTCCCAGGGCATCGACCTGTAACGGTCCAAGGAAGGTCCTCTCCAGGGACTCCCGGTCCACCTGCCCCCAGAACGGGATATCTTCCGTACATACGACGGCGAAGTGCATTCCATAACTGATCGCGCCGTGGATGTTCTCGCTCACCATCAGCAATTGCGCCGCGAGTGGCCCGTAGTCGCCTTCTGCGGCGGCGCGCACCACGATGGGAATTACCGCTGCCGTCTGCGGCGAATAGGTGAGCAACCGCACCATCCCGGCGGCCAGTTGACTGGTCAGGGTCAGCGTAGTGGGGGCTCCCGTGAGGGGATGCGGGACCTCGATAGTGGGCGGTGACTCCTTCAGGCGTTCAAGGAGTTCGCCGAGGAGTGCCTTGAGGTCGGGGTACTGCTCCGCACAGGCGGGGCTGGCCGCGCAGCGCGCGATCAACCTGTCCAGGGCACGTTGCGCATCGATGGCGACACCCGGACCAAGGGCGAGACTCGGGGGCACCACGCCGTCCAGGATGACGGTGCGAACGTGTTCCGGATACCGCTTGACGTAGTGCTGGGCGACCCGCGTACCGTAGGAGATCCCGTAGATGTTGAGGGTCTGATAGCCGAGGGCCTCGCGGACCGAGTCGAGATCCCGCACCGCAACGCTGGTGGTGAAGAACGCCGGATCGTGATGCAGCCCGTCGACGCATTCGGCACCAAGCCGGCTGAACTCCTCCTCATCGAGAAAGACCTCTTCGCGCTCGATGTTGCCGCAACGCAACGGCGCGGACGACCCGGTGCCCCGCTGGTCGACCAGCACGATATCGCGCGTCTGCCGGATCCTCCTGAACGCCGCCTCCGCCTGCGTATAGAAGATCGTCGATGCCTGTCCCGGGCCGCCCGCGATCACCGTGAACGGATCCGGCTCCGGCGTGCCGGCCAGCGCCGAAATACGCGCCACGAACAACTCCACCTGCTCGCCGGCAGGATCGTCGGGATCCAGCGGCACGACCAACGCGCCGCACTCGGCCACCACCTCGGAACGTTCGCCGATCGCGGTCAGGACGCAAGGTTCAAGGCCTATCGCCAGAGGACTGGACGCGCAGAGCAACAGCGACCCGACAGCGACTGCCCGCGCCGCGGCGGTGAGGGAGTTCAACGGGTTCCTCAAGGTGAGCAGTTTGACCGGAGGATGCTCACCGCAAGCGCGCGCCGCTGTCAAGAATCGCCGCCAGGGCCGTCAGCCGAAGGCTCCGGAAGTTCACAGCCGATGATGCCGCAGGCGAACTCGTAGACGGGCCGAAACTGTGGTGCCGATGCCCATTGGTCGAACCGGTACGCCAATACCTGAAAGACGAGCGCCAGGGCCACGGCGATGGTACCCGCCCAGAGCAGCAGAAGCTGGCGCCAGCGGGATCGTTCGTCCGATGCCACCGGAGAAGCGGTAGGCACGTCCGCTGGTTCGTCCGTGCCCCGAGGCCCGGCCACCGGGTCCCCGGTGGACCTCGAGTCGCCCGAGTCGAACAGCGCCAGGCAAACGCCGCACCGCACGCGACCCCCGGCGGCGGCAACCTGGTCTTCGCGCGCCCGAAACCGCGTATGGCAACGCGGACACTCTACGATCGGCAGTTGCTGGGTGGACTCGGACACGTTCTCAGATGCGTTCGCCTTGCAGGAGCACCCACTCCTCCAACCTTGTCGGAGCGCGGAACTGGAAGGCCGGATACGCCTGTATCACCTCGCCAACCTGGTCCGGCAGGACGCCGCAAAGCACCAGGGCCCCTTCGGAAGCCACGCAACGGGACAGCCGCGACGCCAGTTCGACAAGTGTACCGGAGACAATATTTGCCAGGACGATATCGAACGCCCCGGCGATACCTTCCGCCTCGCCTCCGGGCTGACCAACCCCGCGCTCGAACGTGTCGCTGTGTCCCACGGCGACGGACACGCGGTTGCGGTCCGCGTTTGCCCTGGCCGCCGTCAATGCCTGGGGGTCGTGATCGACACCTGCGACGTGTCCCGCACCCAAGAGCTTCGCGGCGATGGCCAGGATGCCGGAGCCGCAACCGTAATCCAGCACTGAACAGCCGCCGATGTCCCGTGCCGTGAGCCACTCGAGACATAGTCGAGTTGTCGGATGACTCCCCGTTCCGAAAGCGAGTCCCGGGTCGAGACGCATGACCACCGGAGCCTGTGCCGAAGCCATCGAAGGGAGAACGGGAACGCCGTAGTCGCCCTCCTGCGTTTCGCCCGGCGCGGAAGGCACGATCGTGAGGCGCCCGAACTTCCTCACGGTGGCAAACCTGCGCCACGCGTTCATCCAGTCCTCTTCCGCCAAGAACTCGATTTCCACCCGCTGACCGGGAAACGCCGAACGCACTGCACGAAGATCCACGTCGAGTTCAAACAGTCCGGCGACCCGCACCGCCGGCCATGCTCCAGGGTCGGGTACTGCCCAGGGAGCCGGCTCGAGAAGGGGCGTATCGCCTTCGTCCGCGTACGTCACGGCCGCAGCGCCCAGGTCGGACAGCTTCTTCCCGACAGTCTCGGCGGATCGACCCGGTGCACCGATCTCGATGCGAATCCAGGGCATCTCAGGCGACGCCGGTCAGTGTCCGGGCGGACATCGCCCGACAGTCCCGGGCGCTATTCCGCATCAAGCATGACCACCGCGGCCCGTACCGCGCAGTCGTACCCGAAGGCCCCCAGGCCCGAGATCACGCCGCGCGCGATATCGGAGAAGTAGGATCTGTGGCGAAAGTCCTCACGCGCGTGCACGTTCGAAAGGTGGACCTCGATGAAAGGAATGTCCACCGCGAGCAGCGCGTCGCGAAGGGCGACGCTGGTATGCGTGAACGCGGCGGGGTTGACGACGATGAACTCCACGCCATCGTTCTTGGCCCGCTGGATCGCGTCCACCAGGTCGTGCTCGGCGTTGCTCTGGAAAGCGTCCACGGCATGGCCGCGCGCTTCGGCGTACTGCCTCGCGCGGGCGTTGATGTCGTCCAGGGTGTCGGCCCCGTAGATGTCCGGCTCCCGCGTGCCGAGCAGGTTCAGGTTGGGGCCGTGCAACAGCAGAATGCGCGACATGATGTGTATGCGGTTTCCTTGATCGCGAGCGACGGATTCGCCAATAGCGCGCGATTACCATGAATCAGGTTGGCGGCGCGATCATAGCAGTTTGGCCAAAAGGCACGGGCAGGGGCGGCTTAGCCGATGAGGAAGTCGAGTGCCTTGATCCCTGCGACAGCCAATCCCACCGCGGCATAGAACTTGACGGTCATGCGCAGTTCCAGCTCCTTCATATCGCCCTTGAGCTCGGCGCGGACTCCATCGATCTTGGCGTCGACTTCGGTGCGGATTCCATCGATTTGGGTGCGGATTCCATCGATTTGGGTGCGGATTCCATCGATTTGGGTGCGGATTCCATCGATTTGGGTGCGGATTCCATCGATGTCGGCGCGGAGCACGCCGACGTCACCCTTTGTGGCCAGTTCACCGGTCAGGGGAATGGCCCGAGCCGCTGCCGTCGCCAGTGCGTCCGAAACCCCGGCGCTCCTGAAAGCATCGTAGACTTCCTTGACAATTGCGCTCATGTCGACGTTGCACTCCGTTCGGCACGAGGATAACAAACTGACATTCGCAGGCTACCGGCCTATCTCGGCATATGGCGTGCGCCGTTCGCCCTACAGCACATGAGCGTCGACTCACGAGACGGGTGCGGTCATTCTCCCGCCCGGATCGTCCGGCTCGCCAGGTACTTCCGCGCCATCCGCAGCATCGACTCCTCGCCTGTCAGCCGGGCGAGATCTTCGATATCGACCCAGGCGAGATCGATCGACTCCGGGCTGACACGCAGGGGTTCGGACGACGCAGCGCGGAAGGCGAAACGCACGTCGTAGTGGAGGTGAGAAGGCTCACCGTTTGAAGCCGGAATGGTGTGAATGTCGATATCGAGCACGGCCTCGCTGATCGGCCGCACGACCAGGCCCGACTCCTCCCGCGCCTCACGCAAGGCCACCGCCAGCGTGTCGGGCACGCCGTCGCTGTGGCCGCCGAGTTGCAACCACTTGCCGAGTTTGCGGTGGTGCGTCAGCAGTACTCTCGACCCGTCCGAATCGACCACCCAGGCCGATCCCGTGACATGGCCGTCGTCAAAGCAGTCACGCTCGAAACATCGCGGCTGCGCTTCGATGAAGCGGCGCAGGCGCGCGGCATCGGCCTCGTCGGGATAGCACGCCCGGTAGGCGTCGATCAGGCCAAGGATCTTGTCGGGAGGCATCACTTGCTGCCCTCCAGGAATCGTCGCGCTCTCCTCTCGACGCGATCCAGGTCCGCGACCTGGCACTCCCACACGACCATGACGCGCCAGCCGCGCGCGCGCAGGGCCCGCTCGCTTCGCCTGTCGCGCCTCTTGTTGCCCTCCAGCTTCGGGACCCAGTAGGCCAACCGCGACTTCGGCATTCGCGCGTGTTTGCAGCCGTCGTGCAGGTGCCAGAAGCAGCCGTGCACGAAGATGACGCACGACCTTCCCGGGAATACCAGGTCCGGCGTGCCCGGCAGGTCCGAGCGGTGCAGGCGATAGCGGTAACCGATACCGTGGAGGAGCCTGCGCACCGCCATTTCCGCCTTGCTGTCCCGGTTCCTGATGCGGGACATCAGGGCGCTTCGGGCTGCGGGGCTAAGGGTGTCGACCATCTGGAGTCGGGCCGACGAGGATCATAACGCCCTCGCGCTGCTCTCCCATGCGAGGGACACCCTCGCGCTGCTCTCCCATGCGAGGGACACCCTCGCGCTCCCGGGCTGAAGGCTCTTTCATGCGAGGGGCACGCCCCTCGCGCTCCCCGGCTGAGGGCTCTTTCATGCGAGGGGCAGGCCCCTCGCGCTCCCCGGCTGAAGGCTCTCCGCATCGAACAATGCAGCGAGCTGTTCCGTCATTGCGCCGCCGAGTTGCTCCGCGTCGGTGATGGTCACGGCCCGGCGATAGTGGTGCGTGACGTCGTGGCCGATGCCGATGGCGATCAATTCGACGTACGAGTGGTTCTCGATCTGGTCGATGGCGTATTTCAGGTGCTGTTCGAGGTAGCTGTTGGGATTCACCAGCAGGGTCGAGTTGTCCACCGGCAGGCCGTCCGAGATCACCATCAGGACGCGGCGCTGCTCGGGGCGCACGACGAGACGGTTGTGCGCCCAGATGAGCGCCTCCCCGTCGATGTTCTCCTTCAGCAGTTCCTCGCGCATCATCAGCCCGAGGTTGCGCCGCGTGCGGCGCCAGGGATCGTCCGCCGCCTTGTAGACGATGTGGCGCAGGTCGTTCAGCCGGCCGGGGCTGGACGGTTTGCCGTTGTTGATCCATTCCTCCCGGGACTGTCCGCCGCGCCACGCGCGCGTGGTGAAGCCCAGGATCTCCACGGACACCGAACAACGCTCCAGGGTGCGACCCAGGATGTCCGCGCACATGGCGGCGATGGTGATCGAACGGCCGCGCATGGAGCCGGAACTGTCGATCAGCATGGTGACGACCGTGTCGCGGAAGTTGGTTTCCTTTTCCTGCTTGTAGCTGAGCGGGTTCATGGGATCGACGACGACCTGGGCAAGGCGCGAGGTGTCGAGGATGCCCTCGTCCAGGTCGAACTCCCACGCGCGAAGCTGCTTGGCGAGCAGCCGGCGCTGCAGCCGGTTGGCGAGCTTCGACGTGGCGTGCTGCAGCGGCACGAGCTGCTGGTCCAGCAGGGTGCGAAGACGGGTGAGTTCCTCGAGGTCGCAGAGGTCTTCGGCACGGATGACCTCGTCGAACTCCGTGGTATAGGGCTTGTAGTCGACGTTGATGCGGATCCGGCCCAGTTCGTCGGTCGCAGACTTGGGCGCGTCCTCGTCCTCCGCATCGGCGGCGAGGTCGTCCATGTCCATGTCCTGGTCCATTTCGATGACGGTCGTCTCGCCATCGTCGTCTTCATCGCCGAGCATGTCGTCATCGAGCACGACATCTTCGGTCAACGCCTCGGAATCGGAGTCCGACGCGTCCTCGATGGTTTCCGGATCCGAATCGCCGTCGCCGAGTTCCTGGTCCTCGAACTCCGCTGTCAGGCCCAGGTCACGGAGCATCGAACGGCACTCGTCGGCGTACTGGGCCTGGTCGTGCAGCTTGTCCCGCAACGCCTCGATGTGCCTGCCGGCGCGTTCCTCGACGTAGTCGCGCCAGAAACGCACGACGTTTTCCGCCGACGGCGGCAATTCACGGCCGGTAATCCGCTGCCGCACGATCAGTCCCACCGCAACGCTCAACGGCGCTTCCGTCTCGGCGGTGATGGTGTCGAACGCCGCCTGCCTGCACAGCGCTTCCAGCGAAGCGTCGAGGTTGCGTGCCACGCCTTCCATCCGAAGCGTGCCGATGGACGCGATGCGAGCGTCTTCCACCCACTGGAACATCTCCTGGGCCGGCCCACCCGTCGGCGCGCGCGCACGGTGGGTCGAGTCGTCGTGATACTTGAGCTTGAGGGCGTATTCGTCGCTGACGCCGCGCACCGCGTTCAGGTCCTCATCGGCGCAGCCCACGTTGGGTAACGGCAACTGCACGGTGTGGCCGCGGATCGACGGGTTGCCCTTGCCGAAGCTGATCTCAAGCTCGTCGTTGTCCGCCAGCGCCCGCATCGTCGCCGCCGTCGCCCTCTTGAACGGCTCCAGGGGGCTCTCTTGTTCAGCCATCGGATAATCCGGGAAACGAACCTTCGGTCACTGCCGCAGCGTCAGGCCCTGCGTCGCGTCCCCGAGGTCTTCGCCCATGCAGCGCTGGTAGTACTCCGCCACCACCGGGCGTTCGAGTTCGTCGCACTTGTTCAGGAAGGACACCCGGAAGCCGAAGGCGATGTCGTTGAAGATATCCGCGTTCTCCGCCCAGGTCAGCACCGTCCTCGGCGACATGACGACCGAGATGTCGCCGTTGACGAAGCCCTTGCGAGTGAGGTCGGCCACCGAGACCATGCTGGAAATGATGCGTCTGCCGCCGTCGCTTTCCTGCCAGGCCTTCGCCTTGCCGTAGACGATCTCCACCTCCTGCTCGTGCTCCAGGTAGTTCAGCGCGGTCACGATGTTCCAGCGGTCCATCTGCCCCTGGTTGATCTGCTGCGTACCGTGGTACAGGCCCGTGGCATCGCCGAGGCCGACCGTGTTGGTGGTCGAAAACAGCCGGAATGCCGGGTGGGGACGCACGACGCGGTTCTGGTCGAGCAGGGTGAGCTTGCCCTCGACTTCCAGCACGCGCTGTATGACGAACATGACGTCTGGACGGCCCGCGTCGTATTCATCGAAACACAGCGCCGTCGGATGCTGCAATGCCCACGGCAGGATGCCTTCCTTGAAAGCCGTGACCTGCAGGCCGTCCTCGATGACGATGGCGTCCTTGCCGACGAGGTCGATGCGGCTGATGTGGCTATCGAGGTTGACCCGGATGCACGGCCAGTTCAGCCGGGCGGCCACCTGCTCCACGTGCGTCGACTTGCCCGTGCCGTGATACCCCTGGATCATCACCCGGCGGTTGTGCGCGAACCCCGCGAGGATCGCGAGCGTCGTGTCGTGGTCGAACTGGTAGGCGTCGTCGATGTCCGGCACGTAATCGGTGCGCTCGCTGAAGGCGGGCACATTCAGATCCTGGTCCAATCCGAACACGTTGCTCACGTTGACCGTGGTATCCGGCATCATTTCGGGCGACAGGCCCGATTCGTGAACACTCATTGGCAACGTGGGTCCTTGGGTTCGGGAGCGCGTATTTAATCACTTCCATGGAACAAACGCCTCCGCGAGCAATAGCGAGCGGGGGCGTTGGTTCAATGGAAGAAGAGCTGGGCCGGGCCACGCGCCGAGCCGGAGGCGAGGACCGTGGGGCATTCGACGGAACAAACGCCTCCCGGACTCCCCCGAAGCGCCAGCCACCCACGGCCGGACGGCATGGTACGCTGGGCCGCAAGCGCGATTGACGGGAGGGTCGACGATGCCTCCGACTTATTCCTCCCTGAACTTCGGCCTGGGCGAGACCCTCGACCTGCTGCGCGACACGGTGCGCCGTTTCGCGAGTACCGAGATTGCGCCCCGAGCCGCCGCGATCGATTCGGACAACGTGTTCCCCCGCGACCTCTGGCCGCAACTCGGCGAACTGGGCCTGCTTGGCATCACTGCGGCGACGGACCAGGGTGGTGCCGCGATGGGCTATCTCGCGCACTGCATCGCGATGGAGGAGATTTCGCGAGCTTCGGCGTCCGTGGGGCTCTCCTACGGTGCCCATTCCAACCTTTGCGTCAACCAGATAGAACGGCACGGAACACCGGAACAGAAACAACGCTACCTGCCGGCGCTCATCAGCGGCGAACATGTCGGAGCCCTCGCCATGAGCGAGGCGGGCGCGGGATCCGACGTGGTTTCCATGCGGCTGGCAGCGCGCAGGACCGGTGATGTGTACGTACTGAATGGCGCCAAGATGTGGATCACCAACGGCCCCGACGCGGACACCTACGTGGTCTACGCCAAGACGAAGCCGGACGCCGGCGCGCAGGGGATCACGGCGTTCATCGTCGAGCGCGAAACGCCGGGCTTCTCCCGGTCGCCGGGCTTAAGCAAACTGGGAATGCGCGGTTCCGGTACCTGCGAACTGGTCTTTGAGGACGCCGAAGTACCCGCCGCCAATGTCCTCGGCGACGAGAACGGAGGCGTTGGCGTGCTCATGAGCGGCCTCGATTTCGAGCGCGTCGTTCTCGCGGCGGGCCCCGTCGGCATCATGCAGGCATGCCTCGATACGGTTGTCCCCTACATACATGACCGGGAGCAGTTCGGCGAACCCATCGGCCGGTTCCAGCTCGTGCAGGCGAAGCTCGCCGACATGTACACGCGCACGAACGCGTGCCGCGCCTATCTCTATGCCGTCGCCGCCGCCTGCGACCGGGGCGAGACGACGCGCAAGGATGCGGCCGGCGCCATCCTGCACTGCGCCGAGACTGCCACCGCGCTGGCGCTGGATGCCATACAGCTACTCGGCGGCAACGGCTATATCGACGAATACCCCACGGGCCGCCTCTTGCGCGACGCGAAGCTCTACGAGATCGGCGCCGGCACGTCGGAGATTCGGCGCTGGCTGATCGGCCGGGAGATCTTTGAAGAGTCGGCCTGACAGTGGCCTTGGGCGGGCGTGAAACACGGCGAGCCCGAAGGGCCGACGGATTCCATGGCTACGCTTCCTCGATCGCTATCGCCCGAACCCAGGTCCCTTCCATGCGCTCAACGTTGAGCGGGAGGCTCATGAAGAAGCATCGATCCCGCTTGAGGTCCTCGATGTTGACCAGCGGGTACACGATGGGGATGTTGTTGCCGGTCATGGCACGGTGGGTGGGGCAGTTGTCGGGTTCCGGATCGAGCTGCCTGGTCTCCCAGCGAATTCCCGGCACACCCACGCAGAGCGCCTTGATCTTCTTCTCCTCGGCGAGCCAATAGGCGGTATCGCCCTCGATCCAGGGAATGTCGTCGTCCCTGTTGGTGCTGCCCATGATCACGATGTCGCCTTCCCGCACGTTGGACAGGTGCTCCGGCAGGATCGGTTCCCCTTTCAGGTGGTCGAGCTGGCAGACACAGGCCTCACCGTAGTAGGTGTCCACCGGCATCTCCCAGATGCCTTTCATCCCGTCCGGCAGCTCCGTCCAGTTGTCGTTGTGACCGATACCCAGTTGCACGTGCGACCCCATGTGGCCGCTGACGCCGCCAACGGGCCAGGCCGCGACGGTGCCCACGTTGCACGCCACCAGGTGCTCGATGGTGCCGTCCCTTTCGTTGTAGGTCTCCTCGACGATCCAGGGCATGTTGTAGACGTCCCGCTTGCCTTCCTCGACGGTCTGGTCCATGCGGGTCACCCGCGAGACCAGCTCCCAGCTGAGGTCGACGATTCGGTGTCCTTCAAGGCTGATCATGATTCCGTCCTCCCGCTATTGTGCTTGTTCCAGGGCGATGGCCCTGATGAAACTGGCTTCCGACTTCACGAACCTGAGCGGCAGGCCCACGTAGAACACCCGATCCGCGGTCAGCTTGTCGATGTTGACAAGCGGGTGCGCTATGGGAACGTTGGCGCCGAGCAGAAGCCGCCGGATCGGCGAGTTGTCCGGTGCCGGCAGCTTGAGGTGATACTGCCACTCGATACCCGGCGCGCCGATGCCAAGCATCTTGATCCTGCGGTCATGGATCAGCCATTGGCAGGTCGCCGCGGACAGCCACGGCTGCTCGAGTCCGGTAAAGGGACTCGTCATCAGCACGATGTCTCCCTGCTCAACGTTGGAGAGATGTTCCGGTTTGATCTCCTGGCCCCGCACCTCTCCTTCCCGGCTGCTGACCCTCCATCCTTCGCCAAGGGGATATTCGCTCGGGTCGGTGATGGCGCGCGGCTCGAGATCCTCGAGATTGCATACCGCCGCCTCTCCCATGAAGGTCGTGAGCGGCATTTCCCACAGCCCCTTCATGTCATCCGGCACGCCCGCCCAGTGACTGATGTGGCCCTTGCCGCCCTGCACGTGGGCGCCGTGGTGCGTGGTCATGCGTTCCTGGTGCCAGGCCTCGTCGCCGCCAGGCGGCGCCGAGTACAGGGTGAACAGCGAATTGTCACCCGGGAACCTGCCCTCCTGCATCACCCACGGCCTGCCGTTGGGGTCGGTATTGCCTTCCTCCAGCGAGCCATCCACCCGATAGACCCGGGCCTTGAGGCGCGGACTCAGGTCCACCGGCCTGTAACCCTCGAAACTGAACATGGTGCTTCCTTCTTCCGTTCGTCCGTTCTTCCGTTTGACGTTGGCCGAAGCCAATCAGATGTATCGCCCGTAACTGACCTTGCGGGCGCGATCGAAAAACTCTTCCCACTCCGCGCTGGTCAGGCGGCTGGGCTCGCCGAGTTGCCGGGCGAGCACGTACTGCCGGCACATGATCTCAAGGCGCTGCGCCAATGCAACGGCCGCCTTGAGATTTCCCGCCCGGCAGATCATGCCGTGATTGCCCAGGAGACACGCGTTCCGATCCTTCAGCGCGGATGCCGCATCGTTGGCGAGCGTCTCGGTGCCGAACGTCGAGTACGGCACGCAGGGCACGTCATCGCCGCCGAAAGACCCCACCAGGTAGTGAAAACCCGGCAGCGGCTGGTTGTGACAGGACAGGGCCACGCAATAGTCCGAATGCGTATGTACCACGGCCTGGGCCCTTTCGTGCTGCCGGTAGATCTCGGCGTGCATTCGCCATTCCGACGACGGCTTGATGTCGCCTTCCCAGTCGCCGTCCAGAGACACACGCACTATGCGCTCCGGCGCGATGTTCTCTTCGGATGCGCCGCTTGGCGAAATCAGCATGCCGTCCTCGAAACGGCAACTCAGATTGCCTGACGACAGCTCGTTCAAACCGAGGCCCGCCGCATAGCGATAGCAGGCCGTGATCTCTTCCCGTGTCTCTTGTTCGTCGCCCATCTCTACTTTCCCCTATTTTCCCCCGCGCTCCGGTCGTCTCATGCGCTCAAGGGCATACTCGAAGAAGGTCTCGTTCCCGAGACCTCCCGCCTTGGTGACTATCGCCAGCGGCCCCGGACTGCGGCTGAAGCAGTAACCGCCCGACAGGTCGTCGAAGGAACCTACCTCCACCTGCCGTATACCCAGCGCGGAAAACACCTGGCCGCTCGTCTCGCCACCCGCGACCACCAGCTTGCGCACGCCCAGTTCGTAGAGGATCTTTGCTGCCTCTCCGAGCAGGGCGTCCGCCCGTGCCGCTGCCCCGTCCTTGCCGAGCACCGCCTGGGCGCGTTCGACGCCGGCGACATCGGCAGACGTGCTTACGGCCACCGGGCCCCGGCCGACCTGTGCCGCGGCCCAGCGCCGGATGTCATCGAGTTGCGCATCGCCGGATCGCGTCAGGTCGATTCGGAACAGCGCGTGGCGTGTCTCGAAATGGTCGAGCTGGCGAAGCGTCGGCGGCGCACAGCTTCCCGCAATGACCGCCTCGTATCCGGGTGCCGCGGGCAGGACAGTCCGGTCGCCCGGAGGATGATCCGGCGGCAACCACTGGCGCGCGAGGAAACCAGGGAGCGCATCGCCGCCCGTGGTGACCGCCCAGTCGCTCACCAGTTCGGCGACCCTGGTGACATCGTCATCGTCGACGGAGTCGATCACGAAGGCGTGCGTGCCCGATGCCACCTGGGTATCCACGTAGTCGCGCGCCGCCGTGAGGCCGCGATGCAGGACACGGTGGGAAATCAACCCCACGGATTGCGACATCTGGGGCTTCAGCACTTCGCGGAGGTTGGCGTTGGTCATGGGGGTCACGGGGTCGTATTGCTTGAAGGACTCGGACAGCAACCGGTCGCCCACGAACAGCCGGCCCTGGAACACCGTGACGCTGTATTCCGGAAACGCGGGCGCAAAGATCACGCGATCGGCGCCCGTCACCTCCAGGAGCGCTTCGGCGGCAGTTCCGATGTTGCCCTCGTCGGTGCAGTCGAACGTGGCGCAGTACTTGTAGTAGATGCGCCTGGTATCGATGGCCCGCAGCGCGGTGCCGATCTCACCCACTTCCCTGCGGGAGTCCGCGGCTGGTATGAGGCGAAGTTTCTTGCCCACCACCACCGCATCGCTCCCGGCATCGAGAGATCCAAGCGCTTCGGCGGAGGTGACCAGGGGACACCGGACACCCTCCCGCTCGAGGAGGCTCGCGACCATCATCCCGCCGGTAAGGTCATCCGCTATGACTCCGAGTTCAAGTGCCATGACATTCCTCCCGTCCGACTCGTACGCTGCCCCGCCGCCCCGCTCGTCGCTTCAAGCCAGCACCTCGACACCGTGCCAGAAGGCCACGCGGCCGTCGATGTTGCGTGCAGCCGCCTTCGGCTCCGGGTAGTACCAGACGGCATCGATATTGGTTTCTCCGTCCACGACCAGGTGATAGTAGTGCGCGGTTCCCTTCCACGGACAGAACGTCGTCGTGTCGCTCGGCGTGATCGCGTCTCTTCGAAGGGCCGCGCGCGGGAAGTAGTGGTTTCCCTCGACGACCACGGTGTCGTCGCTCTCGGCGACGACCTGACCATTCCAGACTGCTTTCATGTCGTACTCTGTTAATCCACCCCAATAGTTGACAGCGGCCAACGTCGCATCGCGGCCTGGCGACCAATCTCCTTCGCTACAGCTTGGAGCGCAGCATCCTGGCGATTTCGCCCTTGCCCTTCTCCACGGCGTCCGGGTCCGGCATCGGGATCCCGAACATCGAGGCGAAGTACCCGGTGGTCGCCCGGTCCAGTTCCGCTACGGACAGCGCGGTCGCACCGTCATTGTTCTTCGCGTGCATGTCGGCGCCCGCGATGAGCAGTATCTTCGCGATGTCCACGCGTCCCAGGAACGCCGCAAGAATCAGCGCCGTGGTCCCGTTCCGGGGATCCCGGGCATTGGGGTCCGCGCCCTTGCCAAGGAGTTGCTTCAAGGCCGCCGCATCGCCGTCGACGATCGCTCCCGCCAGGGCTCCCCAACCGTCGATGGGAGTGCCGCCCAGCATGGCAACGATTTGCGCGCGGCCCGCTTCCACTTCGGCCCGCTCCAGCGGCAATTTCAACATGGCGGCGATGTATTCGGTCGTCGCCCAGTCGAGCCTCGCGATGTCGAGCGCCGACTGGCCGGAGTCGTTGCGAACGGAAGTGTCGATGCCCGTATCGATCAGCATCTTCGCCATCTCGGCCCGGCCCAGGAAAGCCGCCGTGCCGAGGGCAGTGCCGCCATCGCCGTTGCGGGCATTCGGGTCCGCACCGTTGTCCAGCAGCCACTTGACGGAGCCCCACTGCCCGGTGACGACGGCGACTGTCAGTGGCGTCACCCGGGCCGCTCCCGGCATAAGGCCATCAAGATCCACGCCCGCGCGCATGTTGGCCGTGAGTTCGGCGACGTCACCTTCGGCGGAGGCTTGCCAAACGTCTTTCGCCGGCGCCGGCCAGTCCACCTCCGGCACCGTCCGTGTTTGCGGAGCACAGGCCGAGAGCAAGAGCAGGGCCATCCAGCCAAGTGCGCCAGCAACATTGCGAGAGGACGATGTCAAGGTTGTAACCGGGTGTTCGGGGCAAAGGAACATTATGCCCCGGCACGCCGATCCGGCAGCATGGGAATCACCCATTTGGTGATCCTGCAGGCTTGGGCGGAGGCGAAACACGGCGCACCCCCACGGCTGCGAACGGATTTCGTGGCACCGGTGACGGAAACCTCGGACCTACTGCTGTAAGCTGCGGCCCGCCGGGTTGAGTGAACAAAAAGGGTTGTCCATGCCACTGACGGTCACGCCAATCGATGCCACCCTTGGGGCCGTTGTGACGGGTGTGGATCTCGCCTCCCTCGACGACGCCACCTGGGAGGAGATCCACAGCGCCTTCCTCGTCTACGGAGTCCTGGTCTTCCCGGACCAATCGCTCGACGCCGAGTCCCAGGGGGCATTTGCCCGGCGATTCGGCAATATCGAGAAGCTGTCGCCGCGGCAAACCGACGATACGGTTCAGTTCTCGAACCAGAAGCCGGACGGCACGCTCATACAACCCGACGAGGAGCGGTACCGCATCCTCAAGGGCAACGAGGGTTGGCACACCGACAGCACCTACATGCCGCTCGCCGCCAAGGCGTCGATGCTGATGGCCCTGATCGTGCCGCCCGAGGGCGGCGAGACCGAGTTCGCCGACATGCGGGCGGCGTACGATGCGCTGGACCAGGACACCCGGCACAAGCTCGACCGCCTGTCGGCGTACCACTCCCTCTACTACTCGCAGGAGAAGGCAGGCTTCCGGCACACGACCGACAACCTGTACGGTTTTCACGACAAGGGAGCGCCGCTCCGCCCGATCATCAAGACGCACCCCGAGACCGGCCGCAAGTCCATCTACACGGGCCGCCACGCCTACGGTATTCCCGGGCTGAGCGCGGCCGAGTCAGAGGCGCTGCTCGACGGGCTGATGGCCGAGGCCTGCCAGCCGCCGCGCACCTACCTGCACCGCTGGACTGCGGGCGACCTGGTTGTCTGGGACAATCGCTGCCTGATGCATCGCGCCCGTCCCTACGACACGGCCTATCCCCGGGTGTTGCGCGCGTCGCGGATCTCCGGGGAACCGGAGACCGAGTTGGCGCCCACCTTCGCCGATCCGCGCGCTGCAACGTTCCAGCCGTCCTCCTCCAACGAGTCTTCGCTGACGGCCTAGCCCCATGCACTTACGCCTTCTCGCTGTCGCCCTGGCCGAGATGCGCTCCGCGCGACGCATGGTCCGCACCTGGCTGTTTTTCTTCCTCGCAGCGGCAATGGGGCTGTTCACGTACGTCTACTACGGCGTGATCCACGCGTTCGGCTCGGGCTACATGGTCACGACAGGAATGATCGTCAGCCCGAAAATGCTCTCGATAATCCTCGCCGGCTCGATGCTGTTCGTATTGCAGGTGTGCCTTGTCTTCCTTGCATTCGATGTCCGGGCGCGGGACCAGCGCGATCGGATCCACGAGGTGCTGGACTCACGGCCTGTCAGCAACCTCGAAGTCATCATCGGGCGCACTCTCGGCCTGACGGTGCTGGTCTGGACTCCCATATTGGCTATCGCCACCGTGATAGCGGGCCTGGGGGCCCTCGCCGTGGAACTCGGCTGGTGGCTCAGTGACGTGGAGCCTGTGTCGTTCGCCGCGATGGCGCTCGTCGATGTCCCCGTGTCGTTGCTGCAGTGGTGCGCGCTGATCGTCCTGCTATCCGTAACCCTGCGGAACCGCCTCGTTGTCGCGATCGCCGGGCTTGCCCTGGCCGGACTCTTCAGTTGGGGTGCCACGGCTACTCCCGTGTACCTGACCCCGATCTTCGGATTCGGTCCGAACCTGCTGCCGTCGGACCTCGTTCCCGTGTTCCTCGATGGCACTGGCGTCGCCCAGCGTCTCGCATCGCTGGCCATCTCGGCGGGCCTGCTGGTCGTCGCTGCCGTGATGTACCCGCGTCCGGACGGCGCATCCAGATCCCTGCGGCTTGCAACCGGCGCGGCGCTGCTCGGAGTCGGCGCCGCCGGACTGGCCGGAATCGGAATGTCGGCCGCCGGCGACCTGAGCACCCGCGAGCACTGGGCGAACGTCCACCAGCCCCTTGCCGGGCACCCACGCGCCGACGTCGATCACGTGACCGCCAGCGTCGTCATCGAACCGGGAGATTATCTGCGGCTGGATGTCGACATGACGCTGCGCCCCGCCAGCGGGACGGGACCCGACCTGGTGTTCAGCTTCAATCCAGGCATGGACATCGAGACGCTGCGTCTCGACGGAAAGGAAGTCGACTTCAGCCACGAATCCGGCCTGCTCACGGTGCGACCGGATTCGCCCCTGGAAGGAACACTGACCCTTTCGCTCGCCGCCACGGGAATCCCGGATGCGCGATTCGCCTATCTTGACAGTGCCGTCGATGCACGCAGGGTCAGCGGCAACGAGGCCTCGATCGCCCAGCTCGGGACGCAGGCCAGCCTGTTCGACGGCGACTACGTGGCGCTCATGCCGGGTGTCCGCTGGCTTCCCGTACCCGGGTCGAACTATGGCGACGACGACCCGTCCCGGGGCCGGGACTTCTTCACGGCGGACATCGAAGTGCAGGCGCCGCCCGGATGGACAGTGGCGGGTCCCGGTGAACGCCGGGAGGCCGAACGCAGCCAACGGGTTCGATTCCGCCCCCGCGCACCGGTTCCCGCCGTCGCCCTGTTCGCAGCGCCGTTCGAACGGCGCACGATCGGTGCGGGCGGCGTGCTGTTCGAACTGCTCATCCATCCCGCGCACAGCGACAACCTCGACTTCTTTGCCGACGCCACGGACGCGCTCGCCCTGCGTCTCGAGGAGATGTTCCACGCCGCCGAAGAGGACGGCCTGCCATATCCCTACGATGCGCTGACCGTGGTGGAGATCCCGTCGCGGTTGCGCGGCTACGGCGGTGGCTGGCGCCTGGATACCGTACTGGCGCAGCCTGGCATCCTGCTGTTGCGCGAGTTCAGCCTGCCCATCGCCCGTTTCGATCTCATCGATACCGAGGAATTCGAGGACCAGGAGGGCGGCATCCCCGCAGCCAAGATCGACATGCTCGCGCGTTCGCTCGCGAACGACTTCGCCGGCGGCAACGTGTTTTCGGGTGCCGCACGGAATTTCCTGCGCTTCCAGACCGGCGCGACAGGCCCCGGAGCGGTGGCGATGGACTTCGTCCTCGACAGTCTCGCCAACCAGGTGTTGACCGGCAGGCCGGGGTACTTCTCCGCCTATCGTATCGTCGCGGACTTCCAGTACGCCGCACCGGCGGCGGTCCCGATCATCTTCGGCGGACAGGCCCAGTCTGTCTCGGATGCCGTTTACCGTGCCGCAACCAGCCGCCCCTCGGTGTGGGACCGGGCGCTTGCCGAGCCGCTTTCGCAACTCGATGTCGACACCGATCCCGAGAGAGCCCTCAACGCCCTTATGCTCAAGGCGACTTCCATCGCCAATGTCCTCCATGACGGCCTCGGACCCGTAGGCTCCGCTGCCCTGCTCGCCGAACTCCGGGACCGGTTCACGGGCAGGAACTTCACGGCCGAAGACCTGGTGCACGTCGCCGCCGACCTCTCGATCGATCTCGATGGTCTGCTCGGGGCATGGCTGGACGAGACGCATCTGCCCGGCTTCCTGGCTTCCGGCGCGCAGGTACAGCGCCTCTCCGATGAGGCAGACGGGAGCCCGCGCTACCAGGTGCTCGTTCACGTACGCAATGACGAACCCGCCCCGGGACTGTTCCGAATGGTCTGCATCACGGAAGAGCGCACGCACTCCACGCAGCCGATTCGGGTCGCCGCCAACGCAACCGTGAAGGTGGGCATGATCACCTCCTCGCCACCCACCAACCTTGCCCTTCACCCCTACCTCTCACTCAACCGTCAGCGGGTCACCCTCCCGCTGCCAGAGGTAGATGCCAGGGAAGCGTCCGATCTCGAACCCTTCGATGGCTCGCGCCCGAGCGACTGGCGCCCGCCGACGTCCGCCGGTCTGATCGTTGACGATCTCGATCCGGGATTCGCCATCGACTCCGACAACGAGGAGCGGGCCGACGCTGGCTTCCTCGCGGGCCTCGCGGGGATCGACACCGAGTTCGACCAGGGCCTTCCCCTGTTCAGTCCGCCGTTCCACATGGGTGGACCCGGCTGGCTGCGGCAGGTAAGCAACGCAAGCTGGGGCAAGTACCGCCACACCACCGCGCGCGCGGCGGGGAACGGAGATGCGCGAGCGATCTTCTCCGCGACCCTGCCATCCACCGGTACGTGGCGCCTGGAATACCACCTGCCTGTTGATCCAACCGCACGCGGTCCATTCGTGGATCGGCAGGGACAGTACGAGATGAAGCTCGTCATCGGGGAGCGTGAGCAACCCGTTGAGTTCGACGCGTCCATCGCCGAGCAGGGCTGGAACCACCTGGGCGATTTCGAAGTCGATACGCCCGATGTCCGATTCGTGGTCTCGAACCTGGTCGGATCGGGCTCCGTCATCTACGCCGACGCGATCCGCTGGACGCCGGTGCGCGCCGAGTGATCTGTAAAGGCCTCTCCTCTCTTGTCTCTAGAGACTACAATAGCTATTCTGACCAAATGAACGAAACTACAGCCCGGGAAGCCAAGAATCGGTTTGGGCAATTCCTCGATGCCGCTCAGCGTGAGCCCGTATGCGTCACGAAGAACGGCCGCGCGGTCACCGTAATGATGTCGGTGGAGCACTATGGCCGACTTCGAGGGGCGGCTTGGGAACGGTTGACAGCGACGATGGATGCCATCGGCGCGGAAGCGTTGGAGCGCGGCTTGACAGACGCAAAGTTGCAAGCGCTTCTGGCGGATGAGAGTTAACCGGGCCGTTCTCGACACGAACGTTCTCATCAGCGCCGCGCTTCGGCCTTCAGGGGAACCGCGCCGCGCCATTGACACCTTGCGCCTAGCGAACGGCGAACTGCTCTTCTCGAACGAGACGTTCGACGAACTTCAAACTCGAATCTGGCGCCCAAAGTTCGATCGTTATGTCACCCGGAAGTCCAGGGCGATCTACCTGGCACAGTTGAAGACGATCTGCGCATGGGTTTCGGTTTCCGGAGCCAAGATGGGATGTCGCGACCCAGACGACGACAAACTGCTCGAGACGGCGTTGATGGGGGTCGCAGACGTCTTGGTGACGGGAGATAGAGATCTCCTGGAGATGACGCCGTTCCATGGCATTCCCATCCTGACGCCGACGGCCTTTCTGAACAGGCTTTGCTGAACCGATCTCCAGGAACAACAACGCCCGCTACAATGGCCAATCACTAGCGGGAGGCCGGAACTTGGGCGAAATCAGACACCGCGCCGTCGAGACGAACGGCATCAACATGCATATCGCCGAAGCCGGGAAAGGTCCACTGGTGATCCTCTGCCACGGCTTCCCGGAGTCCTGGTACTCCTGGCGTCATCAACTCCCCGCTCTCGCCGCGCGGGGCTATCACGCGGTCGCGCCAGACCAGCGTGGCTACGGACACACGGATGCGCCCGCCGACATCACCTCGTATACCCAGTTCCACCTCGTCGGCGACATCGTCGGCCTCGTGCGCGCGCTTGGCGAAGACGAGGCCGTAATCGTCGGACACGACTGGGGGGCGCCGGTCGCGTGGAACGCCGCCATGTGGCGTCCGGACGTGTTCCGCGCAGTCGTCGGGATGAGCGTCCCCGCCACGGACCGGCCGCCGGGGGCACCCACGGCGTTCATGAAGCAGAGGTTCGGGGACACCTTCTTCTACATGCTCTACTTCCAGACGCCGGGTGTCGCCGAGCACGAACTGCAAAAGGACCCGAGACGGACCTTGCGCATGCTGCTGTACTCCGCGTCTGGCGCCGGCATCGAAAACGCCTTTGGGCGCCTCCCGAAAACGGCTGGCTTCCTCGATCAGATGACGGAACCCGAATCGTTGCCAGACTGGCTGACCGAGGAAGACCTCGACTATTTCACCGGCGAGTTCCTGCGCGCCGGCTTCCGCGGCGGCCTCAACTGGTATCGCAACATCGACCGGACCTGGGAACTCACAGCGCCGTTCGCGGGCAAACGCATCGAACAACCGGCGCTGTTCATCACCGGCGAGAAGGACCTGACGCTGGCGATGCCGGGATACGAGGAGCGGATGCGCGCCGTGGTTCCCAACCTGGGCGAAGTGGTCACGTTCCCGGGTGTCGGCCACTGGACGCAGCAGGAGAACCCGGAGGGGACAAACGAAGCGATACTGGAATTCCTTGACTCGCTGGACGGACAGGAGAGCGCCACGACGTGAAACCACGCGTAACCGGAATGGAGGTGCTCCCCGTCACCGTCAGCGAGCGCACGACCTGGCGTTTTGTGCGGCTGTCCACAAACGTTGGCGTCAGCGGTCTCGGTGAAGCGTCCGCCGGCGACCCCGGAGTTTCCGACCTGGAAACGTTCTACGGCCTGCTTGGAGATTCGCTGTCGATCCAGGCCTATCGGCGCGCGGGGCTGCCGCGAGCCGCAGCCGGCGGCGTTCGCGCGGCCTCCGCGTTCAGCGCCATCGAGCAGGCGCTCTGGGACATCCGCGGCAGGCTCCTCGGCGCACCCGTGCATGAACTCCTGGGCGGGCGGGTTCGCGACGCCGTGCCCCTCTACGCCAACGTCAACCGAATGACGGGGAATCGCGTTCCGGAGGGGTTCGCTGAAAGCGCCGCGCTTGCACGTGAGGCGGGGTTCAGGGCCGTCAAGGCGGCGCCGTTCGACGGCTTCCCGCCCCCGGACGCCGGACGCGACGCCATCGAAACCGCGACAACTGCGGGGATCGACGCCATGCTGGCTATTCGTGCAGCCGTCGGGAAGGGAATAGCCGTGAAGGTCGACTGTCACAGCGCCTTCGACTTCTCCCGGTCGGTATCGGTCGCCGAAAGGCTGCGGCCAGCGGAACTCGACTGGTACGAAGAGCCGCTACCCGTTGATGACGTCGAAGGGATGCGGAAACTGCGCGGCACCGTCGGCCAGCGCCTGGCGGGAGGAGAACGAAGGTTCGCGCTCGACGGCTTCCTGCCCCTCGTCACGACCCGCGCCGTCGACGTCCTGATGCCCGACATCACGCTATGCGGCGGTGTCCTGGAGATGCTGCACATCGCCCGCGCCGCCGAGACGCACGGCATGACGATCTCGCCGCACAACGCGCGCGGTCCGGTGGCCACGGCAGTGGCGCTGTCGGTCTGCGCCGTCGCTTCCAACGTGGAGAGCCTGGAACTTCAGTGGGGCGAGGTGGACTGGCGCAGCACCCTCATAGACCCTCCGGAGCAGGTCGACGGTGGCATGCTCACCGTGCATGACGGGCCCGGATTCGGGATCGAGCTGCGTATCTGAACGCAATCCGACTCCAGATCAGCCGACGCCGCGCCGGGTTCATCTCTCACACTACGCGGCGGTTTCTGCCACTGTTCCGCGCTCATCCCAATCATCATCCTCTTCCAAGGAACGAACGCGCGTCCCGAGAGCCCCAGCGACCGGGCGCGGTTGCTACATGGTCGACGAGCGGGGCCAAGCCTCCGGGGAGCGCGACGGCCGCAGGGCACTGCCAAGCAACATTGTTGTCGCAATAGCAATTCTGCTATACAAGGAGGCCGTGGATGGGTTGGAGTGTCGAGACGCTTGGTGCGGCCGTTGACAAGGAGCTTGAGAATCTTCCTGTCGACCTGAGAGCAAGGTTCTCGCGAATCTGCCAGTTGATTGCCAGTGTCGGCCTCGAACGCGTTGGTCTACCACATGTCAGGCACCTGACAGGTCCAATATGGGAGATGCGTATGCGGGGGACACTCGGGAACATCCCGGGCGCTATACGTCCGGGCGAAGGGTAAGCGGGTTGTTGTAGTGCGCGCGTTTGTAAAGAAAACCCCGAAAACGCCCCGAAGGGAAATAGAACGGGCGTTACAGCGCGCCACGAGGGTGACGAGATGACCAAAGTCAACGACTTGCATGAGAAATGGAGCGCGGATGCCAACTATCGGGAGGCATTTGACCGGCTTGGACCAGAGTTCGAACTGTCCCGCTGTCTCATCGAGGCACGTACGCGCGCGCGGCTTACCCAAGCCGAACTCGCTGCACGAATGAAGACAACGCAATCCGTCGTGGCACGTCTCGAGAGTGGGCGCAGCCATCCTTCCACCAAGACACTTGAGAAGGTCGCGAAGGCAACCGGCAATCGGCTTCGGATCAGTTTCGAACCCATCTGAAGAACGTGTAATCGCCTTCGCGCGGGCCAAGACACTGAGAGCCGGGGGTTCGTTATCGAGTCTCGAGCGCCAGGATCCGGTCTACCCGGAACATCCGTTCTTCTCCCCGCATCCGGCAGAAGGCGCGCATGCCCAGGAATGACCGGCCACCGTATGACTGCCGCCCGACAGTCAGGGGCACGACTCGCCGTTCGCTCCGCGTATCGTCGGTCTTGAGGTAGGTCATCTCGATCTCGGCACCGTCCTCTATCGCACGCCGGATGAGCGCCGCTTTCTCCGATACCGGCATCGCCTGTTCGGCTTCCCGGTAGCGGTACCCGGTAAGGAATTTCTGGATGCGCCAGTCCGCGCGAATCGAACTTCGCCTGACCGGCCGCCTCAGCACGATCCCCTCGAAGGAGGTGCACCGGCTCAGCGCGACATAGGTCTGTCCCGCAGCGAAAGCACCGCGCTCGAGGTCGATCACGACATTGTCGAAGGTCTTCCCCTGGCTCTTGTGGATGGTGACCGCCCAGGCCAGGCGAAACGGGAGCTGCGTGAAGCGGCCGACGGACTCGGACGTGATTTCGCCTGACTGCAGCACGAACCGGATCACCTCCCAGGTGTGCGGCTCGACATGCACCGCCCCGGCCTTGCCTCGCAAGCGGATCTTCACGCCTTGCCTGCCCTCCTCCCATGCCGCGACCGACTCGATGACGCCGAGGCTGCCGTTGACCCAGCGGTTCACGGAGTCGTTGTTCAGCATCATGACCTGCGCGCCCGACTTGAACGCGAGGTCCGTCGCCGTCGGGTACTGCTCGCGGCCAAACTCCCCGGAAATCTCCGCAATCGAGACCGAAGCCCTGCCGGGCAGCGAGGCGAGCCGGTCGCCGTTGAGGCGATCGGCATTGCGGTTGGTCGTCGTCAGGGTTATCGCGAATACGTCGTCGGGTGGTTCGAACGCCGGATCGACGCGCGCGTTGAGGTGCGCGACGCCGGCGTCGTTCACGGAGTCGTTGCGAACGCTGTTGAGCAGCGCGACGAATTCCGCGTCTTCCTGCCGGTAGACCTTCGTGAGTTCGATGATCTCGAGATCGCTGTCCGCCAACGCCCTGGCGCTGAAGAAGTACGGCGTTTCGTAGACGCTGCGGAAGATCTCGCGTTCGCCGCCGGTGACGACCGGGGGCAGTTGGTAGAGGTCCCCGACAAACACCATCTGCACGCCGCCGAACGGCGCGCCGGGGCTCGGCCCGTGTTTGCGCAGGAACATGTCCACGCAGTCGAGCAGGTCCGCCCGCAGCATCGAGGCCTCATCGATGATGACGGTCCTGAGTTTCTTGTATATCCCCGGGTAGCGTGGCCTGCGGCGGCTGTTGCGCACCTTCTCCGGCGTGACGTCGATACCGAAACCGAAGAACCGGTGCACGGTCTCGCCGCCGACGTTGAGCGCGGCGACTCCGGTGGGCGCGAGTATGACGGGCGTCTGTGCCGCGTGCTCCCGATAGTACTCGAGCAGGGTCGACTTGCCGGTTCCGGCCTTTCCCGTAATGAAGAGATTGCCGCGGCCGCTGGCGATGCGTTCAAGCGCGCGGGCAAACTCGGGGTTGATCTCTACCGTCTGCATCTCAACGCTTGTCTACGCATGACGCCATTGACCTACCCATGCACGAGTCGCGCCCCAAGGACCTTCAGTCGTCACGGAACGGATTCACGTGACGCGCACCCGTCATTGAGATGTGCTTCGTGTTCCGGGAGACGACGACCAGGTCTTTCTCAAGTGCCGTTGCCGCAATCAGTCCATCAACATCCGGAACTGGATCCGGTATCCCAAGGCGTCCCCACCTTTCCGCAATCGCTTGATCCACGCCGATGATGCGATCCCGGAATCTGCGCACGGTTTCGTTCAACCACGTGTCAAGCGCCGAGGCGGACGAAGGATCGCGCCTTCGAACCCGCTCCACTCCGCGCCGAAATTCCCCAACGGTCAGGACGCTGATAAACAACTCCGACGCGTTGCGTTTCCGAAACCAACCAAAGACGTGAGGATTTGCTCGATCACGTTTGCGGAGTTCGGACAGCACATTCGTATCGATGAGATAGTTCACAACTCTATCCGGCGAGATCCTGATCGGTCGCGCTCAAAGTCAGCGTCCTCGCCGACTTCAGGCATGGCAAGCAGGTGGTCGATGAACGAATCCGACGATTCGGAAATCGACTTCTCCAGGTGGTCCATGCCCTTTTCCGACAACTCCCAAGTACCACGGGGCGAGTCATCGCGCAGATATCCTTCCTTTACCAGGTTGCTTCGCTCCCAACACGTCGCGTTCCACCATCTCTCTTCGCCAGTGGACACATGTTCCAGGTCGCCCGGCAAAAGCGCGGGCATCATCCGTTCTCTCATGAATGGCCTCAGGTCAGCCACCCGCACGGAGCCGCCCATCTCGTAGAGAACCTCCAGCAATGGCTCTCGAAAGTGCTTTTGCGGGAGCTTGGGGGAAGCCGGTCGCCTAGGTGGGACCCGCGCCGCAGGTGCAGCTGCCTGCGGCGGATCAGGACGCGTTCGGTTCCTCACTTCTTCGGCTGCATCAAGCGCTTTCGCGAGCGCTGACTCTACAGTGTCCTCCAGCGGTTCGGCCCAAGCCTTGAGTCGCTGCATGGTTCCGTCCGATATTCTGATCACAGGCATGATTCGGCTCCAGAACCTTGTTACAAGGAAACATTGTACCAAATGGCCTCGTGTAACAATGCTATATTCGTGCCGGATAACGCAGGTGCCGCGCTTCCTCCGCCAACGTACTCGCGCGTCCGCCCGCCAATCTCACCAGGATGCGTTCGAGCGACTGCCAGGCGTCACCGCGCAGCGCTCCCTTGGCCTGCATGTCGAGCAGCGCGCACTCGGACAGCGCGTGTTCCAGGCCAGCGATGCCGAGACGGTCGCGAAGACCATTCAGCGAGCGGAGGCGTTGCCTCGGCACGTAGACGCGCACGCCCGTGGCGTGACGCAGCGCATTGCGGAGCTGGGCACTGACGGCCCCGAGAACCATGAATACCGGCGTGCCTTCCTGGCGCAGCACGCGCACCATTTTCCGCACGCGCGCAGGCTTGCCGTCGAAGGCGGCATCGATCAGTTCAAACGTATTGAAGTGCGACGCGTCGTTCACCGCGGCGCGCAACGTCTCGGCATCAACCGGCGACTTGACGCCGGCGAGCTTCAGCTTCTCTATTTCCTGGGCGGCGGCGAGCAGGTTCCCCTCCACCCGGTCCGCCAGCAGCACGATAGCGTCTCGGGTCAACTCGATGTTCGCTGCACGGCAACGGCTCCCGAGCCAGCCCGGCAACTCCCGTGCGGCAAGCGGCCAGACGAGCAGCACCGCACCGGCACCATCGATGGCCTTGAACCAGGCGGCCGATCTCTGGCGCGCTTGAAGTCTCCCGGTCCGGATGAGCAGCAGCACGTCGTCGAACGGGCTTGCCAGGTAACGGCGCAGCGCATCCGAAGCTTTCCGGTCGAAGCCCCTGGGCGGGATGCGAAGGTCAAGCACGCGACGTTCGGCGAATAGCGACTGGTTGGCGGTTTCCGCCAGTACCGCCTCCCAGTCCGTCGATGCGCCTTCGTCGATCACCTTCCGCTCGGTGAACCCGTGTGCCGTCGCCGCGTCCACGATGGCCGCGCAGGCTTCCTCCACCAGCAGCGTCTCGTCGCCGGAAACCAGGTAGACGGGCATCAGGTTGCCCGCCAGGTTCCGCCCGAGATCCCTAGGTCTTATCTGCACGCGATACCGCACTCAGGGTGAGCATGATCTGCTGCACCAGTTCGTTCTCGAGTTCCAGCGCAATGATCGCCTGTTCCTCGCGCGTCGAAGCCGGGTTGTTCTGATCGAGGCGAAAGGTCCGATCGGCGCTGATCCTGCGCTCGCTCACCAGTTCATTGCCCCCGCCGTCCTGTGCGGCGAACACGAGGCTCAGGGACATTTCGTATTCCGCCGTCCTGGCGCCCCGGGTCGTGGAAACGCCCCGTCGCAGTTCCCGCTGGTCGGACAACCGGATGACCGTGCCGGCATCGGACCGGTCAACCGTGAGCGCGAGGCCAGCCTGTTCGAGCGCCCGGCGCAGCCCGGCATCGATGGTGACGCTGGTGTCGGCGGCAATGTGCGCGCTCTGGAACGCGGACGTAAGGTCCCAGGAACGCAACTGGAAACCGCATCCCGCGGCCAGAAGCGCGACCGTCAGCAGGACCCCCCAGCCGAGCCGATGCGTCTCTTGCACCGCTTCCTGACCCAGTTCGGACCGCGCCAACGGCGTCACCCCACGACCAGGTTCAGCAGCTTGCCAGGAACGAATACCGCCTTGCGCACGGTTGCGGCCGCCAGGTGCCGAGCCACGTTTTCGTTCTCCCTCGCCGCCTTGAGCACGTCGTCCTCGGAAGCGTCCCGCGGCATTTCAATGACTCCGCGCAGTCTTCCATTGACCTGCACGGGAATCTCCAGTGTCTCCCCGACGAGCTTGCGCGGGTCGTAATCCGGCCATACCGCGTTACCGAAGATCCCGCCCGCATGACCCATGCGTGCATAAAGCTCTTCCGCGATGTGCGGCGCATACGGCGCGAGCAGCAGCAGCAACGGTTCCAGCTCGCTTCTTGCTGGCGTCCGCCCCCCCGCTCTCACCGTATTCAGGTACCCCATCATCGCGGCGATGGCCGTATTGAACTGAAGCGCAGGCGTCTGTTCCGTGACCTGCTTGATGGTCCTGTGCAGTTCCCGCTCGACCTCGCTGTCAGGCGGGCCATCCTCGCTCGCCAGCACGCTTTGCCACAGCCGGTTGAGGAAGCCGCGCGGTCCCTGCAGGCCTTTCGACTGCCAGTCGCCGCCCTGTTCGTAGGGACCGAGGAACAGCAGGTAGAGGCGCATGGTGTCTGCGCCGTAACGGTCGATGATGTCGTTCGGCAACACCACGGCCCCGCGGCTCTTCGACATCTTGCGTCCTTCGCTCAGGACCAGGCCGTGGGCCCGGAAACGGGTGAACGGTTCGTCGAAGTCGAGCACGCCCACGTCGTTCAGGGCCATGGTGAGGAACCGGGCGTACATGAGATGCAGCACGGCGTGCTCGTTGCCACCGATGTAGCTGTCCACCGGCAGCCACTTGCGGGTCAGTTCCGGATCCACCGCAAGGTCGTCCCGATCGGCACTTGGATAGCGCAGGAAGTACCAGCCGCTGCAGAGGAAGTTGTCGGTGACGTCGGTGTCGCGATGTGCCTTCGATCCGCAGTTCGGGCACGTGGTCTCGTAGAAATCCGTTGCCCGGCGCAGCGGGCTGACACCCGAATCGTCCGGCCTGAAGTCCTTGAGATACGGCAACTCCACCGGCAGGTCCGATTCCGGCACCGGCACCGCGCCGCACGCCTCGCAGTGGATGATGGGGATTGGCGGACCCCAGTATCGCTGGCGCGAGACGCACCAGTCGTGCAGGCGATAGTTCACGTGCGGGCGCGCCGCATCCTTCTCGCCCGCGAGCCAGTCCACGACGGCCCGTTTTCCCTCTGCCACCGACAAGCCATCGAAACGGCCGGAGTTGACCATTACCCCGTCGCCGACGTAGGCCTCGGCCAGCGGACTCGAAGCGTCTGCTTCGGCGGGCGCGATCACGCGCACGATGGGCAGGTCGAAAGTCTCGGCGAACTCGAAATCGCGTGTATCGTGTCCGGGCACGGCCATGATCGCGCCCGCTCCGTATTCCATGAGCACGTAGTCCGCGATCCAGATCGGGATGCGCGTATCCGTCGCGGGGTTGATCGCGTAGCTGCCGAGGAAGACGCCGGTCTTTTCCTTCTCGACCTTCTGCCGCTCGACCAGGTCGCGGGCCGTGACCTGGGCCCGGTACTCCTCGACGTCCGCCCACCTGTCGCTCGTTGTCAGCGAATCCACCAGGGGATGCTCCGGCGCCAACACCATGTACGTCGCACCGAAGAGCGTGTCGGGACGCGTGGTGAAGGCGCTGATTTTCGCGTCGTGGTCCGCCACCGGGAAGTCGATCCGCGCGCCCTCGCTGCGACCGATCCAGTTGGTCTGCGCCTTCTTGGTGACTTCCGACCAGTCGAGGCCCTCGATGTTGTCGAGCAACCGCTCGGCATAGCGCGTGATCCTGAAGAACCACTGCGGCAGGGAGCGCTGCTCCACCGCCGAGTCGCAACGCTCGCACAGTCCCTGGATCACCTGCTCATTGGCGAGCACGGTCTTGCATGACGGGCACCAGTTCGCCGGCGCCTCGCGACGTTCCACCAGGCCGCCGTGGAAGAGTTTCAGGAAAACCCACTGCGTCCACCTGTAGTAGTCGGCGCGGGTGGTGTTTACCTCGTGGTTCCAGTCGTACATGCCCCCGAATTGCCGCAGGACCCGGGTGAAGTTGGCGACGTTCTGTGGAATGAGATCGTTCGGATTGGCCCCGACCTTGAGCGCGTAGTTCTCCGAATGGATGCCGAACGCGTCGAACCCGATCGGTTCGAACACGTTCTTGCCGCGCAGCCGCCAGTAGCGGCCGTTCACGTCCGCGCCGGTGTACGCAAAGATGTTGCCGATGTGCAGCCCATCCGCCGACGGATAGGGAAACATCATCAGGTTGTAGTAGGGATCGCTGGCGCTGCGCAGATCCTCCTCGGTGAAGAGATTCACGCCACGCCGCTCCCATTCATCCTGCCACTTGCGCTCGACCGCGCGGTGGTCGTAGCGGTCTCTCTCGACGGTCACGGTGCGTTGCCGGTACTCGAAAATCGGGCCGCAACCCTACCACCAACCACGGCGGCGAGAAACAGGACCAACGGTGCGACGACCAGCATGGATCCGAACCGGGCGAATGGCGTTGTCCCGCGCATCCGGTGGAACTCGCCGGCCAACACTCCCGGCTCGAACTGCGGCAGTGCAGCCGTGACCCGCCCCTTCCCGTCGACGATGGCGGTAACCCCGTTGTTTGTCGCCCGCAGCACGTAACGGCCGTTCTCCAGCGCCCGCATGCGGGCGATCTGCATGTGCTGCAGGGGCCCGATGGATTTTCCGAACCAGGTGTCGTTGCTTATCGTGACCAGTGCATCCGCCTTCCCTGCCTGTTCCCGCACCAACTCCGGATAGGCGATCTCGTAGCAGATCGCCATGCCCAGCGCGATGCCGCTCGCGCCGCGCAGCGGTGGCTGCCCCGACTCGCCCGGGCTCAGGGACGACATGGGCAGGTCGAAAAACCCGATCAGGCCACGCAGTACGCCCTGGAACGGCACGTAGTCTCCAAACGGCACCAGGCGCTGCTTCCTGTAAAGGCCGCTTCCCGCACCGGTGGAAATCGCCGCGTTGTAGTACGTCGCACTCCCGGACTCCTCCTCCCGCGTCGCGACACCAAGCAGAAGAGCGCCTTCGGCGCGCGACGACATCGCGGAAAGAAACTCCCGGGCGCCCGCGGTGCCCGTGTAGAGGACGGCCTCCGACCAGACAACGAGATCGCGATCCCAGAACGGCGCTGACAACGACGCATAGCGCTCGAAGGTCATTCCCGCATCGGCCTGCCACTTGATGTCCTGGGGAATGTCGCCCTGCACAAGCGCGACCCGGTGTGCCTGGCCTGGCTCGGTCCAGGCGGCGCCAGCCAGGAGCCAGGCGGCGATCCACGGTACCGCGGCTACGGTCCAGGATATCCAGTTTCGCCACGAGACCAGGCACGCCGCGGTAAGCACCGCCGCAAAACTCACCAGCAGCACCCCGCCCACGGGGGCCAGCGCCTCGAGCGGCGTGTCGAGCATCGCATAGCCGGCGAACAGCCAGGGGAACCCAGTAAGGAACCAGGTAAGGAGCCATTCCAGCAGCACCCAGACCGTTGCGAACCAGGCCGCGCCGACGGTCGCATTCGGCGGACACAGGCGCACGAAGAGCCATGCCGCGGCAGCGTGGAACAGCGCCATGCCTGCGACGAACACGGCAACCAGGAACCCCGCCAACGGCGGCGCCGCGTCGCCGTATACGTTTATGCTCACATAGATCCAGGAAGCGCCCAGCCCGTATTTTCCGACTCCGAACAGCCAGCCATCGAGCAATGGCCGGGCGCCCTCGCGGGTCAGCACCCAATACAGCCCGGCCGCGGAAGCCAGCGTGAGCGGCCAGAGGTCGTAGGGGGCGAGGCCGAAGGGCAGCAGGGCACCCGCCGCCAGGGCTGCGATGGGACGGGTACAACGGGCGGTCCGACGGGTGGCGTGAGGGGTACGGAATCCGTCTATCATCGTCCCGAGCCGGAATCCGCCGCCGCTCTCGCGTTTCTTCTGGTCCGTCGAGGTCGTCAGGCTGCGCTCTGTTCCGGCCTGGAGCCTTCAGCCGGGGGCATTCCCTTCGTGGCCGGAGGCGTACTCTTGTAGAAGTTGTTCAGCATGCGTCAACCAGAGCGCGGTAAGGGTCGCCAAAGCCAAAGGCACCCAGGATCTCGGTTTCGGCCGCCTCCATCTCCTGCGCCTGCGCCTCGGTACCGTGGTCCATCCCCTTGAGATGCAGGACGCCGTGGACGACCATGTGCGCGAAGTGCGCATCCAGGGACTTTCGCTGCGCCTTCGCCTCGCGCGCAACCACGGCCGCGCACACGGCGACATCCCCCAGGACGTCGGGCAATTGCGCCGGGAACGAAAGCACGTTGGTCGGCTCATCACGGTCGCGAAAACGCCCGCTCAGTTCCCGTGCCTCGTTCTCATCGACCACGCGAATACAGAGCCTGCGTCCGTCGTCCGCCAGGGCGGCCCTGGCCCAGGCCATCAACGCGTTGCGGGGAGGCGCCGGCGTCGCCGCGACCTGCACATCGATCCGGGGCAGCCCCGGAGCGTCACGCGTTGTGGCGGCATTCACGCCGCCCCGCCCCGCTTGTCCTGTCCGCCGTCCTGCCCGCCGCGCTTTCTCGCGTCGTCCCGGGCGTACGCTTCGACGATACGCTGCACGACCGGATGGCGGACGACATCCTTCGAACCGAAGTGAGTGAAGGCCAGGCCCTCCACCTCCTTCAGGACGTTCAGCACGTGCACCAGGCCGGAACGCTCTCCCGCGAGGTCGATCTGCGTGATGTCTCCGGTGATGACCGCGGTGGAGCCAAAACCGATTCGGGTCAGGAACATCTTCATCTGCTCGATGGTCGTGTTCTGGCTTTCGTCAAGGATGATGAAGGCATTGTTGAGCGTGCGTCCCCGCATGTAGGCAAGCGGGGCGACTTCGATGACATTGCGCTCGATGTACCTGTCGACGCGGTCCATGCCGAGCATCTCGTAGAGCGCGTCGTAGAGCGGCCGCAGGTACGGATCGATTTTCTGTGCCAGGTCTCCCGGGAGAAACCCGAGTTTCTCGCCCGCTTCCACCGCCGGTCTCACCAGCACGATGCGGCGCACCTCCTGGTTCTCCAGCGCCTCCACGGCGCAGGCGACAGCGAGATAGGTCTTGCCGGTGCCCGCCGGCCCGACCCCGAAGTTCACGTCGCACGACCGGATCAACTCGACGTAGTTCTGCTGGTTGCCGCCCCGGGGCTTGATGGTGTTGCGCCGGGTACGGATGAGTGGGCGATGCTCGACGGCTTCGCCTTCCGCCAGCAGGTCCTCGACACCGGACTCCTGCAGGTAGAGATGCACGGTGTCCGGCGCGATCACGTCCGACCCTTTCGTTTCGAGGTAGAGTTCCGAAAGCAATGCGCGGGCGGCGCGAACACGCATCCTGGGGCCACTGATCTGGAACTGGTTGCCGCGATTCTTGATCCGAATCCCGAGCCTCAGTTCCAGTTGCTTCAGGTTCTGGTCCAACGGACCGCACAACGCCGCCAACCGGCGCGTGTCGTTGGGTTCCAGGTTGACGTGCGTGGTGAGTGCTACCACGGGCGATGGGTCGTCGCTCAAAGTTGCCTTGTGTCCGTGCCCCGGCCCGTAGCATATCGGCCCGCATCACCGTGTCAACGCGCAGGAGAAACGCAACGCCACCTGCACCGATGCGGATACCGGCGTGCCCGGAAACGGGCCGCCGGCATCGCTCTCGAACCCACCTCCACCGGAATCGACCTCCAGGTTGGCCCTCGCGCGTGGAATCTGTACGCCAAAGCCGTAACATCTGCGTCGAGGTGACATGCATGTTGCCAAGGCGGGGGAACATTCTATTGGGCGGAGAAGTGCAGAGCAGCTTGCGAAGACACAGCTTGCCAAGCGATCCGGCAGTTCCCGAGAACAGGCTTCCCATACGGCCGCACGCTGTGCTCATAGGGGCGCTCATATCCGCGCTTGCCGCGCCGGTCGCCGCCCAGGAGAGTGCCTCGACCCAGGTTGTACCGCTATTCCCAGCGGCATCTGACACCGGACCCCAAGGCCTGGCCCGGATCGTCAACCACTCGGAACAGTCCGGGACCGTCGACATCGTCGCAATTGACGACGCGGGTACACGGATCGAAGGATTGAGCCTTTCGATAGGCGCCGGCCAAGCCGCAAACATCGACTCGGACGACCTGGAGTCGGGCAACGCCGAGTCCGGGCTCTCCGGGAGCACCGGACCGGGCGAGGGCGACTGGCACCTGGAACTGACGAGCGGCCTAGACGTCGAGGTACAGGCCTACGGGCGTGGCGACGACGGCGTTCTCGACGAACTGCTTGGGACAGCGGTCCGCTCCGGCGAGGGTCTCCGCCTCGCCACGTTCGGGTCCGGCGACACCATCGGAGGTACGGGTTTGCTGCGGCTGATCAACCGCTCCGGAGACGCAGTCGAGGCCACGGTACAGGGTACGGACGACCTCGGCGTCTCGCCGGCGTCCGGGGTGACGATCGAACTGGCCGCGTGGGAGTCGAGGACCTACACGGCGGCAGAGCTTGAGTCCGGCGATGCGCCGGGGCTGACCGGTTCCCTCGGCGGCGGCTCGGGCCTGTGGCGGCTCGACGTGGAGGCACCGGGGCCGGTGATGGTGATGAGCCTGGTCGAGGATGCGGACGGTCGCCTCACGAACCTGTCCGGGATGCCGGCACGCGAGTTCGCGGCGGCGCATCGCGTACCACTGTTGCCGCCAGCATCCGACCCGCATGGCCGGGAGGGGCTGATTCGCGTGATCAATCGCTCAGGGGCGCCCGGAGAGGTTCGGATCGAGGCGTTCGACTGGACCGGCCGTGCGTACGGCACGCTGACGCTGGCACTCGGCGCGAACGAGGCGGCGCGATTCGACTCGGATGACCTGGAACTGGGCAACCCGGACAGGGGGCTCACGGGTAACACGGGAGTGGGCGAGGGTGACTGGCGCCTCAAGCTGACGAGCGACCTGGACATAGAGGTGCTGGCATATGTGCGCGCGGCAGGTGGTCCGCTTTCCCCGATCCACGACACCGCGGCACGGGAACCGGACGGGCTTCGGCGCCACTATGTTCCGATCTTCCACGCGGCAGGGCACGAAGGCCAGGAGAGCCGGCTGCTCCTGTTCAACGCCGGCGAGGCGGAAACGCGCGTCTCCATCGCCGGAATCGACGATTCAGGCACCGGGGCGCCCGAGGGAAAGGTCTCCCTGACACTAGGCGCGGGTCAGACGCAGGTGTTGACGGCGACGGAACTGGAGGCCGGCGGCGAGGGTTTCGATGGGCAGCTTGGAGCCGGTACCGGTCGCTGGCGGATGTTCCTGACGTCTTTCGGGATGCTGCAGGCAATGGGTCTGGGATACGGGACTGACCAAGGAGTGGCGAACCTGTCCCGAGGCAACCCACCGCCTTCCAACGTGCTGGTGATCGACGCCCGCGTCGGCGCGCCGGACCTGGCTGTCGAGTCGTTGCTGGTGGACGAGGGGGTTCGGACTCCCGATTCAGCATTTGTCCTGTCCGCGACGGTGCGCAACCGCGGCATCGCCGCGGCCGAGGCGACGACGTTGCGCTACTACCTTTCGTCGGACACGACGATCACGACATCGGACACGGCGATCGGAACCGATCCGGTGGACGAACTCGCCGCCTCCGCCGAGAGCGCGGAGTCGATCACCCTGCTGGCGCGTTCGGCGGAGGGGACGTACTACTACGGCGCCTGTGTCGACGCCGTCGCCGGCGAGTTGAAGACCGAGAACAACTGTTCGGCACCGGTACGGGTCCACGTGGGACCGCCGGGACCGATCGATGTGTTCATTCCTGCGGGATGTCCCCTGACGATGGACATATGCGTCAAGGACCAACGATGCGTAGATGGCGATACGGTGCGCGTCAGCGTAAATGGAAGCGTACTCTTCACTGCCGATCTTGCCCGTGACTGGACCTGCGAAACTACAGACCTGGTGAGTGGCAGGAACAGCATCGAAGCCTATGCCGTCGATGAGGGAGGACCGGTCCCCAGATGCGAGATTTACTGGGAGAACAATACCGGCCTCCTCGGCGTGCGGGTCGGTGGCAGGATAGTTGCGCAAACGGCGGCGTGGTCACTGCAACCCGGCGAGAGTGCGGACCTGGCGATCAGGGTCCAGGAGGGCGAGCCCGGAGACTGTCCAGAGGTGGGCGACTAAACGCGCAGGGACTCGTCAGTTCGTCGAACCCCATGCCCGAAATAGCAAACGGGGTCGTTGTTCGCGTCAGCGGATTTGCAGGGCGTCTATCCTGTTCGTGGTGTCTCTTGATCGAAGTGCCCCGAGACCGGGGCGGGCATCTTCGGACGCGCCGGCGAGCTTCCCGCGAAGCGAGTTCGGGAGCGCCTCGTCCACCCGCACGTCCGCGAACTCCCCGATCAGTGCATCGCCAGCCCGGAAGTTCACCACCCGGTTGTTCTCCGTGCGGCCCTGGAGCTGACCGGGGTCGCGCTTCGAGTAGCCGGTCACCAGTACTCGCTGCACGCTCCCGACCATAGCCCCGGCATGCGCCTGCGCCTGGCGGCGCAGCAGGTCCTGGAGAATCGCCAGGCGATGCTGCTTGACGCTCGCCGGCGTTTCGTCGGGGAGGCCCGCCGCGGGCGTTCCCGGACGCAGGCTGTAGATGAAGCTGAACGAGATGTCGAAGTTGAGATCCTCGACCAAGGCGAGCGTCCGATCGAAATCCCGTGCGGTCTCACCCGGAAACCCGACGATGAAATCCGACGACAGGGCGATGCCTGGGCGCGCTTCCCGCAGGCGGCGAATCTTCTGCTTGTATTCGAGCACCGTGTGGCCGCGTTTCATCAACGCGAGCACCCGGTCCGATCCGGCCTGGATCGGCAGGTGCAAATGGCTGACGAGTTCCGGAATGTCCCGGTAGGCCTCGATCAGCGTGTCGCCGAATTCCACCGGGTGCGAGGTGGTGAACCGGATGCGGTCGATGCCGTCAATCTCCGAGACGTAGAGAATGAGTTCCCCCAGGTCGGCCGTACCGCCTCCGATCGGGCCGCGGTACGCGTTGACATTCTGGCCGAGGAAGTTGATCTCGCGCACGCCCTGGCGACTCAGCGCGATGACCTCGGCCATGACGTCCTGGACGGGGCGGCTCACTTCCTCGCCGCGGGTATATGGGACGACACAGAAGGTGCAGTACTTGCTGCATCCTTCCATCACGGACACGAAGGCGGTCGGGCCATCCGCGCGCGGTTCCGGCAGGCGATCGAACTTCTCGATCTCGGGGAAACTGATGTCGACGACCGTGCGCTTCGTGCGTTCGGCAGCGTCGAGGAGTTCCGGCAGCCGGTGCAGCGTCTGCGGCCCGAACACCAGGTCCACATACGGCGCCCGCTCGCTGATCGCATCGCCTTCCTGGCTCGCGACGCAACCGCCGACGCCGATCAGTACATGCGGCCGCCGGGCCTTGAGCTGTTTCCAGCGGCCAAGCTGGTGAAAGACCTTTTCCTGCGCCTTCTCCCGGATCGAGCACGTATTCAGCAGCAGCAAGTCGGCCTCGCCCGGATCCTCCACCGCCTCCCCGCCGTGGCTGTCGCACAGCAGGTCGGCCATCCGCGACGAGTCGTAGACGTTCATCTGGCAGCCGTGGGTCTTGATGTGGAACTTGATGCGAATCTCCGCCGTTCGCCCTCGACGCGGCATTGGAACACAGATGGGACAGCCGTGGAACATTGTGAGGGGAGGCCCGCTGGTACGACAGCAGCGCCAGCGCTCTTGCCGACGGTCGGGCGACCATCCTACACCGATTGCGGACTACGCCGATTGAACGTGCGCAAGCGGGCATTCAAGCTGCGTAAGGGCAGTTTGGACGCGTAACAGGCGCCATGCTATTTTCGTTGGCGAAATCCGAAAGGCCGCTTACCGATGAAGACAGCCCCTGTGCTTCCGGTGGAAGACCCGATGTATCCGAGTTCCGACGGTCTGCCATTGGCTGAGAACGACTGGCAACTTCGGGCGATCCTTGACGCGTTCGGCGCGCTGGACTTGCACTATCTCGACCGACCGGACGTCTACGTATCGTCCGACCTGCTCATCTATTACGAGGAGGGGAACCCACGCCAATCGGTGGCGCCGGATGTCTTCATCGTGTTCGGCGCGGCCAAGCACAAACGCATGGTCTACAAGCTCTGGGAGGAGCCAAAAGCACCTGACTTCGTCCTTGAGGTGGCGTCCAAAAACACCTGGGCCGAGGACCTCGGGCGCAAGCGCAGCCTGTACGCCGACCTGGGCGTGCGGGAATACTGGCTGTTCGACCCGAAAGACGAGTATTTCGATCCCGCGCTGCAAGGGCTGAGCCTCCGGGATGGCCTCTATCGCCCGCTACCGGCGCTCGCGGAGAACGGCGTCCGAACGATTCGAAGCCGCGTCCTCGGTCTCGACCTGTGCGTTGAAAACGAAGTGATCCGATTTCGCGAACCAGGGACCGGAAAGTATCTTCACAACAACCTTGCCGAGGCGACCAAGGCGCTCACGGAGGCGAACGCTGCCCGAATGGCCGCCGAGGCACGCATCGCCGAACTGGAGGCGCAGCTCGGGCGGTAGCCGGGGAGTCGCCGACCACGCCGTGGCGTAGCTCGCAGTCAAGTGATGCGCATCAGCCGAAACGACGCCGGATTGCGGGCCTGGGCGCTGGTCCTTCCGCTGCTCGCCTTCATCGGCGTGACGTTCATCGCTCCTCTCGGTGCGATGCTGATGCGCAGCGTCCAGGAACCCGTGGTCGCGGACGCGATCCCCGAAACGATCCGCGCGCTGGCCGACTGGGACGGACGTGAGACGCCTGGCGAACCCGTGTTCCATGCCGCCGCCCACGAGTTCGTGGCTGCGCGGGAAACCCGTGCGCTGGGACGGGTGGCAACCCGCATCAACCGGGTCCAGGGAGGGCTGCGTAGCGTCATCACGCGAAGCGCCCGCAGGCTGGAGAACCTGGCCGAATCTTCCGGCGACGCCTGCTTACGGACCGGTCCACCCGCAGTCAAAGGGGGAACGCCGTGCCGCGACCTGATGGTCGGTCTCGATGATGCCTGGAGCGAGATCACGACCTGGCTCGCCATTCGCCGCGCCGGCGAGCGATATACGCCGAGACACTACCTGCACGCCCTGGACCTCGACCGCGGCATCGAAGGCGAGATCGTTCCGCAACCGCCTGAACTGCGCATCTACGTCCCGCTGCTGACCCGCACGCTCATCATCAGCCTCGGCATCACCGCGCTGTGCCTGGTGCTCGGCTATCCCATCGCGTACCTCATCGCGCAGGCGCCGCCCGGGCGGGCGCACCTGCTGCTGCTGCTCGTGCTGGTGCCGTTCTGGACATCCCTTCTAGTGCGCACCACGTCCTGGATCGTCCTGCTGCAGTCCCAGGGAGTGGTGAACGACATCCTGGTGGCGATCGGGTTGATCGGCGACGGCGCACGTCTCTCGATGATCTACAACATGACCGGCACGGTGGTGGCAATGACCCACGTGCTGTTGCCGTTCATGGTGCTGCCGCTGTATTCGATCATGCGCACGATACCGCCCCAGTACATGCGTGCCGCAGAGGCCCTGGGCGCGAGCTTCCCGCAGGCGTTCGTGCGGGTCTACTGGCCCCAGACGCTTCCCGGGGTCAGCGCGGGATCGCTGCTCGTATTCATCCTCGCCATCGGCTACTACATCACGCCGGCCCTCGTTGGCGGGCGCACGGGACAGCTCATATCCAACATGATCGCCTACCACATGCAGCAGTCCCTCAACTGGGGACTCGCCGCGGCGCTCGGCGGAATCCTGCTCGTCTGCGTGATCGCGCTCTATTTCCTCTATGATCGACTGGTGGGTGTCGAGCGGATGCGGCTCGGTTGAGCCACGTGAACGCGACTTTCCGCGATCGAAAATCCCCGGAAGAAGGAGTTACACCCTTATGACCGCAGGCATGCAGAAATTCGCCGTCTTCGCGGTCGCGATGATCGCGTCGTGGTTGGTCGGGCTGTACGTCTCCCCCACCTGGACCGTGGAGGAAATCTCCATAGACGCGCATACGGACGATACCGGCGCGCTCTACTACCTCTACGAAGGCGAGCCTACCTACTTCTACGCCGTTTCCGCCGGCCAGTCGGACCTCGACCCTGAACGCGTCCACACCTCCGGCGAAGCACCCCCGACCAGGGAAGAGTTCGTCGCAATGCAGGAGATGCGCGACGGGCAGCCGCAGACCGTCTACTACCAGCGCATCGCAAAGGCACACTGGGGATTCTGGTCGCTGTTGCCGCCGCTCGTGGCGGTAATGTTATGTTGGCTGACCCGGGAGCCCGTGTCGTCGCTGCTGGGTGGCATCGCCTCGGGAGCACTTATCCTGCGCCTCTATGACCTGACCGGAGAAGTGTTGATCCCGTCTCTGGCCACGACCAAGTCTGCGGCGCTGTTACTCCTCTACCTGTGGCTGCTGGGCGGTCTCATGGGAATCTGGTCACGCACCGGCGCGGCACAGGCTTTCGCGGAGTTCATCACCGTCCGTTTCGTCCGGGGTCCGCGCACCGCGAAGCTCGTTGCGTGGTTCCTCGGCGTCATCTTTTTCCAGGGCGGGACGGTGAGCACGGTGCTGGTCGGTACCACGGTGAAGCCCATCGCCGACAAGGAGCGCATCAGCCACGAGGAACTGGCCTACATCGTCGACTCCACCGCGTCACCCATCGCCTCGCAGCTCGCGTTCAACGCCTGGCCCGGCTACGTGCAGGCGTTCATCTTCGTCGGCGGGGTCAGTTTTCTCGCCACCGAAGCGGACCGTATCGCCTTTTTCTTCGAGAGCGTTCCGTTCTGCTTCTACGCCATCTTCGCCGTGATCGGCACCTTCCTGCTGAGCATCGAAAAGCCGCCTTTCCTCGGCAAGCGCATGGCCGCGGCGATGGAGCGTTCGCGCACTACCGGGGCGCTGGACGCCGAGGGCGCAGAGCCCCTGAGCGCAAGGGAACTGCAGGCCAGCAACATCCCGGAGGGCTACTCGCCGCACGTGCTCGAGTTCTTCCTGCCCCTGTTCACGCTCATCGGCATCGCCATCGTCACTTTCCTCATCTACGACTCGCCCAACGTGCAATGGGCCTTCGGGGCAGCACTCCTGCTCGCCGCCGGGATGGCCCTGGCGAAAGGGATGTCGCTTACCGCACTCGTCTCCGGGGTCCACGACGGGCTCAAGGGCGTCGTCCTCGGTTCGGTCATACTCCTGCTCGCCATCACCATCGGCGGCATCAGCCAGGAGACTGGCGGTGGCATCTACCTGGTGGAACTGCTGGGCCAGAGCATTCCGTGGTTCCTGCTGCCGGTGCTGCTCCAGGTAATGACCATGGTCATTGCGTTTTCCACCGGCACGAGCTGGGGGACCTATGCCGTGGCTTTCCCGCTCGCGATGCCGCTCGCCTGGGCCATCGCCACCGGCCAGGAGATCTCCCACCCGGAGCTCTTCATGACGCTTTGCTTTGCCGCCGTCATGGACGGCAGCGTGTACGGCGACCAGTGCTCTCCGATCTCCGACACGACGGTGCTGAGTTCGGTGTGCACGGGCTGTGACCTCATGGACCACGTCAAGACACAGATACCCCAAGCCTCCGTCGCCGCCGTCCTCGCGGCGATCTGCTGGACGACCATCGCCTGGTTCACGGGCTGAGGTCGTCTTCGGCTCCGCGCCAGGTTCGCCGTGCTAAGCTGCCTGGACTCAAAGGGGTCGGCGCGTCTTGTCCGGCCCTGCTCCAACAGGACAAGCAGAGAGGATTGAGCATGGCACCTGTTCCCAGGGGTGGCACCGTGGCCGTCACCGGCGCCGCCGGATTCATCGGCGGCTGGGTAGTCAGAAGCCTGCTGGACCGAGGTTACCGCGTGCGCGCCTGCGTGCGCGACGAGAACGATGCGACAAAAACGGGTTTCCTGAAGGCCATGCCCGGGTATGTCTCAGGCCGGCTGACCCTGCACTCGGCAGACCTGAACAATCCCGGGTGTTTCGATGAGATCTTCAAGGGATGCCATGGCGTCGCCCACGTTTCTCACGTCAACGACTACGGCAACGCGGAGTACATCAAGACGGTCTGCGGCCACATCATCAAGAGCGTGAACGAATCGGATTCCGTCACCCGGGTGGTCGTCACCTCCAGCATCGCCGCAGTGGTTTCCGAGAGGAACTTCGATGAAATGGTCAAACGGCCCGTGATCTACGAAGACCGCTATCCGGACCAGGGAGACCCGAGGCTCTCCGGCTACTCGCAGAGCAAGCAGCAGGCGGAGCACACGTTCGCCGACGCGGCGGAACTGAGCGGCATGTGGGATTCGATCACCTGCTGTCCCGCGGACAATGTCGGGCCGATACAGTCGGCGCACCAGAGCGACAGAGGTCCCTGGCAGGGCCTGATGAAGCGGATGCTGCTGGGAGAATGCAACCCGGCTGTTCATGGTTACAGGCCCTGGCACACGGTCGATGTTCGCGACACCGCGGCAGTTCAGGTCGCCATCCTCGAAAGCGTCATGGTCGGCACCGGCGATCGCTACATCGCCTACAACGCCGAGCGCATCGATATTGAAGATGTGTGCGCGCGCATCGACCGGCTGCTGCCCGAACTCGGCTACGCGACGCCCGACCTTGCGGAAGACCTGGACGAGGCGGGCCTGGCGCGGAGAAGAGAGCGCCGGGCCGTCTATTTCGGCACCGACCTGCGCAACGACCGGACAAGGGCGCTGTTCGACATCGACTACCGCGACCTCGACGACTCGCTCCGGGACATGGCGGAGTCGCTGATCGGCGTGGGCGGAGTCGAGCCGGTCCTGCGTCCCGGATTCTCCCTGAAGAGGGCATAGCGCCTCGAATCGAGCCGTCCGGCGAAACCGTGTCCCGCGACCCGTGCATCCCCCGCGGCTGGCAACCCGGGGAGCGCGCCACGCTGGTATACCTCCTGCACGGCGACTCGGTGCTCCTGATACGCAAGTTGCGCGGTCACGGAGCAGGGAAAGTCAATGCGCCGGGAGGCCGGGTGGAGGCAGGCGAGTCGGTCGAGGCGGCTGCGATTCGCGAGGTCGCCGAAGAGGTGGGCGTCCAGGTCCGGGGGCTCGAGCTTCGCGCGCTACTGCGCTACGACGACCCCGCACAGGGCTTGGCCATGGAGGGATTCGCCTTCGTTTCCTCGGAATTTCACGGCGCTCCCGCACGCACGGCGGAAGCCGACCCCTTCTGGTGCCGCGTCGACGAAATTCCATACGACGAGATGTGGGACAACGACCGTATCTGGCTGCCGAAGATACTCCAGGGCGAGTGTATTCGTGCCGACTTCCACTTCTGCCGGAACCGCCTGGTAGCGCACACTGTCACTCCCGTTACGAACATCTCCGTGTAGGGGTCACGGGCTCCCGTATACTCGAATCGGCCCATCGCCCCCTTCAAGGACCCCATGACCCGAAACGCCGACCGCAACCAGCCATGACGCAGACGCTGGCCATGAGTCAACTGCTGGGGGATGTCGTGCGCGCGTACGGCGCCATGGATTTCGATGTCGGCGAGGAAGGCATATCTCCCCGGCGCCTTCCGGACTGGACGCGCCCGCAGCTGCCGGCACCGGTGGACGTGGTGGCGCGCATGGCTTCCGGGGTGCGGCTGCAATTCAGCACCGACACGAGGCCACTGGGGCTATCGTTCCTGGCAACAACGAGGCACACGACCGACCGACCGCGAAGGCCCGTCACCTTCAACCTGGAGACGGGTGGCCGGATCCATTCCGCGGAATCGAATCTCGGCAACGACATCATCCTCAGTTCGCGGACGCCGGGAGATTTTGAGTTCGTTCCCGGTGAACCGGACACCGTATGGTTCCGAGAGCTTGATGGCGGATTCAACGACTGCGAGTTGTGGCTACCGCACAACGCCTCCATCGAGCTACGGACGCTCTGGCTCGACGATGGAGCAAGGCTGGCGCCAATGACCGCCGATGGCCGCGCCAGGTGGATCCACTACGGCAGTTCCATCAGCCAGTGCGGGGAGGCCGAGGAACCCGCGTACATCTGGCCCGCGGTGGCGGCGCGCCGGGCGAACGTCGCAATGCAGAACCTCGGACTCTCCGGTCAATGCCACCTGGACCCGTTCGTCGCCCGCACCATCCGGGACGCGGACGCCGACATCGTCAGCATCAAGACCGGCATCAACATCGTCAACATGGATTCGATGCGGGAACGGGTCTTCCGGCCTGCGCTGCACGGCTTCCTCGATACGGTCCGAGAAGGCAAGCCAGAGACGCCCATCATCGCGATCTCACCCATCTTCTGCCCCGGCGCCGAATCACGCCCCGGGCCGATGATGCGCCATGCGTCGACCGGCAGATTCGACACCATCAAGGGCCATGACGAGATCAAGAACGGCTGCATGTCGCTGCGGCGGGTCCGCGAGATCATCGCCGAAGTGGTCGATACGCGACGAGGATCGGGCGACGGGAACCTCTACTACCTCGACGGACTCACGCTGTTCGGGCCCGAAGACGCCGACGATCTGCCGGACGACCTGCATCCGAACGCGGCGGGCTATATCCGCATCGGCGAACGGTTCGCACCGACGCTTGAGCGCCTGGCAAGGCTTGCCAGTCGTTGAGAACCCCCGCTGCCGCCTGCTGGTTGTTCCTGCTCGCAGCGGCGCTCGCCCCCGCTGCAGAAGAGAGCGCGCCTGAGTTTCGGCACGGTATTTCGCTCATCCACGAGTTGAAGTACCCGGCGGACTTTCGCGGGTTCGACTACATGAATCCGAGCGCGCCAAAGGGCGGCATGCTACGGCTCTCGACCGACGCGCCGATCCGCAACTTCTCCGACGTATGGGACGAGGACGTGGTCCCCGCACCCGGCATGAACCGCACCTACGATTACCTCCTGCACCGCGCAGGCGACGAGCTGGGCAGCTTCTATGGACACCTGGCGCTGGGCATGGCGCTCTCCCCCGACGGCCGTTCACTGCATCTTCGACTGCATCCAGATGCCCGCTGGCACGACGGCACGCCAATCACGCCCGAGGACGTGAAGTTCACGTTCGATCACGTGCTCGGCACGGTCCAGGGCAAGCTCTACATGGGCTGGCTCGCGTCGGTGGAGATTACCGGCCCCCGAGGGGTCGCGTTTCGCCACGAGCACAGGTTTGGCACCACCGACCTGCAGTGGCTTACGTACGTGAGCATACTTCCCGCGCATTTCTGGGAGGGCCGGAATCCGGCTGCCACGACTTCCATCCCGCCGCTTGGGAGTGGGCCCTATCGCGTGGCCGGCCACGATCGATCCCATGTACGGTACGAACGCGTGCGGAACTACTGGGGACGCCATCTCCCGGTCAACCTGGGCCGGCACAACTTCGACGAGATCCGATATGACCTGTACCGAGACAACACGGTCGCGCGAGAGGCCTTCCGCAAGGGACTATTCGATTTTCGGCTTGAAGAGGACATCCGACACTGGATTTCGTACGACACCGACGCACGATTGAGCACGGACACTCTCCGCTGGCGGCTGCTCAGCGGAGCACAACGGGCCATCACGCTCAACGCGCGCAGGTCTCACCTCTCGGACATTCGCGTGCGGGAAGCCCTGACACTGGCGTTGGACTTCGACTGGCAGAACCGCGTGTACCACCACGGCCTGTACGAACGCGCGGAGAGCTATTTCGCCAATTCGCGATTCGCCGCACGAGGCGTCCCGACCGGTTCGGAACTGGACATATTGCAACGCTTCCGGGGACAGGTCCCGGATCGGGTATTCACCGATGTCTTTGAACTGCCGAGTTCCGCCGGCACGGGCGGTAATCGATCTGCGCTGCGGCGCGCGCGGCAACTTCTCGTGGAGGCGGGATGGCGAACGGCCGACGGTGCGCTGGTGAATGGCGAGGGCCAGCCCTTCACGCTGCGGCTGCTCGTCCGGACGCCCGCCGACGAGCGCATGTTGCTGCCCTATGTCGACTCCCTCCGGCGATTGGGGATAGACGCGCGCATCCGTGTCGCCGACGACGCGCTTTTCATCAACCTGACGGCCAACCGGGAGTTCGACGCCGTGTTGCGGCAACACGGTTTCGTATCGCCGCCGACGAGACAACTCCGCAACTACTTCGCCTCCCAGGGCGCCGAAGAGCCCGTGAGCGGCAACCTGGCCGGGATTAGCGACCCGGTCGTGGACACGTTGATCGAGCGCGCGGAAAGCGCCGAGACGCTCGCTGCGATCACCGCCACCTGCCGGGCCCTGGATCGGGTGCTGCTGTGGCGCTTCTACAATATCCTGCTCGAGACCATGCACCAGCCGCGCATGGTGTACTGGGACAAGTTCGGGCGTCCCGCACGCGAAGACAGCGCCGTTTACGGTCCGCCGCGCCACGACGCCTGGTGGTACGACACCGAAAAGGCGCGACAGCTCACCGGAGGCACGAGATAACCTGCTCGGTCTTCCACCATGACGAACCGCAATGCTGATAAGGTTCGCAAGCCACGAGCGGAGCTGCGACCCAACGACATCATGAGGGAGAGTCATGCCAATAGATCCTGACGCGGTCGGAGCCAGTGGTGGGCCGGTGTCGCGCAGTTGGACCTCGAAAGACGCGCTGCTCTATGCGGTCGGGATCGGTGCCGGCGTCGACGAACTTGCGTTCACCACGGAGAACACGAGGGACACGCCCCAACGGGTGTTTCCCACCTTCGCGGTCATCATCGGCGGCGGTGGCACACCTCTCGGGACGGCCGGGAGCTTCAATCCGGCGTTGATGGTTCACGGCGAACAGGGCATCGAACTGTTCGACGAGATTCCGCCGGACGGCGAACTGGAGAGCCGTGGGCGCATCGCCGCCATCTGGGACAAGCGCAACGCCGCCGTAATCGAGACGGAATCCGAAGCGGTCAACGCCGCTACCGGAAAGCCCCTGCTCAGGACCCGCTCCAGTCTCTTCTGCCGTGGCGAAGGCGGTTGGGGCGGCGACCGCGGGCCTTCCGGCAGGACGGCGTTTCCCGAATCGGAGCCGACACACCAGGTCACCTACCAGACGCGCGAAGACCAGGCCTTGACCTACCGGCTGTCGGGCGACCACAACCCGTTGCACACCGACCCGTCCTTTGCCGCGCTGGGAGGCTTCGACAGACCCATACTGCACGGTCTTTGCACCTACGGTTTCACCGGGCGCGCCCTGTTGCACGCGCTCTGCGGCGGCGACCCCGCCAGGTTTCGCTCCATGAACGCACGATTCTCAAGACCGGTGATCCCCGGCGACACGCTGACCGTGTCCATGTGGGCAGACGGCGGGAAGGCGCTGTTTCGCACCGCCAACCAAAGCGGCGACATCGTCATCGACCAGGGAGTCTGTACATACGACTGATGCGTCGATGGAGGCGCGCCACAGATAACGAAAAAGGAGTTTCCAACCATGGTCAAAACCATCGCAGGCATTGGCCTAACGGCCATCGTGCTGTTCATATTCGGATTCCTCTACTGGGGAGTCAGTCCACTCCCCTACACGGCGATAAACTCAGCCGCCGACCAGGAAGCGGCACTCGCGGATATCAAGCGCCATTTCCCCGACACCGGCGCCTACATGATCCCGACGGCTGCCAACATGGAGCTTCTCGCCGAGGGTTCCCAAGCCGTGGTCTACGTGGATCACGAAGTGCCCGCTTCGCAGCCGGACCCTGCGAGCATGGCACTCGGCCTGGTGCACAACGTCCTCATGGCGCTCGTCGTGTTCCTGCTGCTGCGGAACCAGGAAGGCATGTCGCAGCATCTCAAGACCGGCGCGCTGGTTGGCCTGGCAGCCGTTGTCGTCATCGAGGGTAGCGATACCCTGTGGTGGCTCTATCCCCTGTCCTGGAAGATTCACAGCGTCGTCTACCACTTCCTCTGTTTCGTTCTGGCCGCCGCGTTGCTGAGCAGGTTCATGCCAGCAAGGCAGGAATAGCGGACGGAGCCCCCCGTGAGCAGAATGGTGTCCCGTCTGGCGGCCGGCTTGCTGGCGCTCTCGACAGCCGGCGTCCACGCGCAGGAGATCACGGCGGAAGAACTGGTTTCCGGAGCGCTGGACCTGATGCGGGGCGCCACTTCCTACGTCGAATTCACGATGAAGATCAAGCGCCCGGACTGGGAGCGTTCGACATCCATCGTCTCCTGGAGCCGGGGCCGCGAAGACACGCTGATACGCTTCACCGCACCCGCGAAAGACGCCGGCAACGCATTGCTGAAGGTCGGCGACAACATGTGGACGTACACGCCCAGGCTGAACCGCACGATCCGGCTGCCGTACAGCATGCGCGCGCAAAGCTGGGGTGGTTCCGACTTTTCCTACAACGACCTGTCTCGTAGCGACCAGGTACTGCGCCACTACGATCTCGCGATCGTCGAGGAAAGGCAGGAAGGCGAACGCACGATCTACACCATCGAAGCGGTACCGCACGAGAACGCTCCAATCGTCTGGGGCAAGGAAATCTGGGTGCTGCGCGACGACTACGTGATGCTGGAGCAGGTGTTCTACGATCAGTTGCAGGTGGCATTGAAACGCATGACCACCCTCGAGATCGGTTCCATGGGAGGCCGGACCCTGGCCACGCGGATGCGGATGGAGCGCCTGGACGAGCCAGACCACTGGACCGAAGTCACCACCGACTCGGCCGAATTCGACCGGGAGTTGCCCGAGCGCATGTTTACCCTCTTCACGTTGAGATCGGGCGCCACCTGATGGCCGCGAGTGCCAGCCGGGGACTATTCGCGGTCGTCGCTTGGCGGAACCTCTGGCGCAACCCGCGCCGCACATGGCTCACCGCCGGTGGCATCGCCTTCGCAACGGCCCTGGTCGTGTTCGCGTCATCGATTCAGGTGGGCAGCTACGACGGCATGATCGATACGGCGACACGGCTTGTGAGCAGCCACATCCAGGTGCAGCATCCGAGATTCCATGATGACCCTCGGATGCGGTACACGGTTGCCGATGGCATCGCGCTGACGGAGCGCCTGGAGCGCCTGCCTGGCGTGGCCGGAGCGGCACCCCGTGCCGAGGCGTTCGCCCTGCTGTCCACCGAGGAACGCAGTTTCGGCGGGCTGGTGCTAGGCGTGGACCCGGACCGGGAACTACAAGTGTCCGATCTCTCGAAGGCACTGGCTCAAGGCGAATACCTGCCGAGGCCCGATGACGCCTTCATCGGGGCCGTGCTCGCCCGCAACCTCGATATCTCGATCGGCGACGAACTGCTCGTGCTCGGCACCGGCAAGGAAGGCAGCGTTGGCGCCCTCGCCCTCCGGGTGGGCGGAGTATTCGAGACCGGGCACGAGGACACCGACCGCTCGCTCATTCTCGTGACTCTCGGGACGCTGCAGGAAGGTTTCGAGCTTGGTAACGACGTGCACCGGATCCTTGTGGCGGCGGACTCGATCGGCGACATCGACGACGTGGCGGGACGCATCGAACTTGCGCTCGGCGAGGGCTACCGGACGCTGAAGTGGAACGAGTTGATGCCGGAGATCGAGCAGGGCATACGGATCGACTGGGTAAGTGCGCAGTTGATGTATTGGCTGCTCCTGATCCTGGTGGGGTTCGCCATCGTGAACACGCTCATGATGACCGTCTTCGAGCGCACCCGGGAGTTCGGCATGCTGCTGGCCATCGGCATGCGCCCCGCATCAATCATGGGCATGCTTCAGGTGGAAGCGATTGCCATGTGGGCCATCGGCGCGAGCATCGGCCTTGCCATAGCGCTGAGCGTGATCGCCTGGCTGAGTCAGACAGGAATTGCGTTCGGCGATATTGCCGAGGGAATGGATGAGATTTCGGCCCAGTACTTCATTCCCGACCGGATGTACCCGGGGTTTGCAGTCGAGTCCATCGCGATGTCTCCTGCGGTGCTGGGTCTGGCCACCCTTGGGGCCGCGTTCGGCACATCGCTGAGGCTGAGACGAATTCGGCCCGTAGAGGCGCTGAGGACAGAGGACTAGTGAAACTCTCGCTTCTCGCGCAACTCAGTTGGCGCAACCTGTGGCGCCACCGGCGCCGTACAATCATTTTGATCACGACCATCTGTGTTGCCGTCGGCTCGGTGCTGGTCCTCAATGCCTTGCTGCGCGGCATGCAGATGAGCATGGTCGAGACGGCCATTGACAACCTCAACGGCCACTTCAAGGTCCTGGCACCTGGCTATCTCGACGATCCAGGCATCCAGAAGAGCTTCGAACTGGAACCATCCGGGCTTCCCGAACTGTCCGCTGCGGGCATCAGGGGTTGGGCGCCCCGCGTCCGCGTCCCTGCCGTGATCAGGAGCGAGCGTGAAACCAGGGGCGTGCAGTTCGTCGGCGTCGTTCCAGGCAGCGAGGACATTTCCTTCCTGGGTGATGTCGATATCGATGGTGAATACCTGTCAGGCGCCGATGACAGGCGCATACTCCTCGGCCACGCCCTCGCCGAACAGTTGGAGACCGGGGTCGGCCGGCGCATCGTGCTGATCACCCAAGGGGTCGATGGCGGCAATCGGGAGTCCGGTTACCGCATCGCGGGCGTCTACGACGCCGTCGGCGAGGGGATCGAAAAGGCCTTCGTGTTCACCGGCCTTGCCACCGTGCAGGACCTGCTTTCCGTCAACGCCGTGACCGAGGTGTCGGTGCGATTGACCGAGGAGGGCCAGGCACCATCGGTATTGGACAACCTGACGAGCGCTTTCGACGGGCTGGATGTCAGGGCCTGGCAGGATCTCGAGCCGCAGGCGGCAATGATGCACGAGATGGCCGACACAACCGTTTCCATCTGGTTCCTCATCGTCATGGGCGCGCTCATATTCGGTCTCGTCAACACGCTCGTCACCGCAGTCATGGAGCGGATTCGAGAACTGGGCATGCTTCGGGCCATCGGCATGCGGCGCGGCGCCGTGATCGCCCAGGTCGTGATCGAGTCCATGATCACGATGTCGATCGGCATCTTCATAGGTGTCGTACTGGGGCTCCTGGGCTATCTCTGGCTCGCCGACGGTATCGACCTTTCGGCGTTCGCCGAAGGCCTGGAAATGACTGGCGTCAAGCCCGAACTGGTTCCCAGGCTGTGGGTGCAGGATGTCGTCCTGGTGGTGGGCCTGAGCCTGGCACTCGGCTTCCTCGCCAGCATCTATCCGGCACAACGGGCCGTGAAAGTTCAACCGCTGGATGCAATGCGGGGATAAGGAGCGTTCCATGTCCGATCTGGTTGTCGACTGCCACGGCCTTACACGGGTGTACGGCGACGATGCCGTGTCCGTGCACGCGCTGCGGGGCGTGAACTTCAGCGTCACCATGGGCGAGTGGACCGCATTGGCCGGGCCGTCGGGATCCGGCAAGTCGACGCTCCTGCACCTGGTCGGCGGCCTCGACCGGCCCACCGATGGCACCGTCATGGTGGACGGCGAGCGACTGAACGACCTGACAGAATCACAGCTTTCCGACCTGCGGCTGCGCAAGGTCGGATTCGTGTTCCAGGCCTACAACCTGATCCCCGTTTTGTCCGCAGTGGAGAACGTCGAGTTCATCATGCAACTGCAGGGCATCGATCCCCTGGAACGGCGCGAACGCGCGCTTTCCGTACTCGACCAGCTCGGCCTCGGCGACATCGGCGACCGGCGTCCCGGCGAACTGTCCGGCGGTCAGCAGCAACGGGTGGCCGTCGCGCGCGCCATCGTGACGGAGCCTGTCCTGCTACTGGCGGACGAACCCAGCGCCAACCTGGACTCCGCCACGACGCTGGAACTGCTTGCCCTCCTGCGCACCATCAACGAGGAGCGGGGCGTCACCATCGTGACGGCCACCCACGACCCCATCGTGATGGGACATGCCGGCCGGCGGGTCCTGCTGCGGGACGGCCGGATCGAGACCGACGAGTTGGTGTCGTCCGCGAAGTAGCACGTTTGAAACACGTCATCCTCTGGACATCGGTCGTCACCGGAATCCTCGCCGGGATTGAAACGCGCGCCGAGTCCGACCTCAGCGCCCGGTTCAAGTGGTTCTCCTCCGCTGCCGCGTTACCCTCGGCTGACGTGCTGCGTCGCGAGAAAGGGACCCCGGCCTACGATCACAACGCCGACCTGCGCGTCTTGATGCGTGGCAGCGCCGGCAGACTGCGTTTCGCCGCCGACTATTCCGCCACCTGGGTCGCCGGAGACTCGTTCGCTTTCGGTGATTCCGCGCACCTCGACGAACGCCCGACAGAAGACGCGGGCCGGTTGATGAACCTGACTGGAACGATTGACGAGGGACCGCGTCACCTCTTCGTCCACCGTTTCGACCGGCTGGCAGTCGAATACCGCGACCCGCGCCTTGCGATCACGGTGGGGCGCCAGGCGGTCAGTTGGGGCAGCGGCCATGTCTTCCAGCCCATGGACCTGTTCAACCCCTTTGCGCCGACGGCAGTGGACCGGGACTACAAACCGGGAGACGACATCGTGCTCATCGAACGCGCATTTGCGAGCAGCGGCCTGCAACTGCTCCATGTCGCCCGCCGAGACGCCGGCGAACGCGCCGGCGGCGACAGCTACGCTGCCATGTTGCACGGGTTCCTCGGCGCGGCTGAAGTGGAACTCATGGCGGCGCGCCACTACCGCGACGACCTGCTTGGAATGACCCTCAAGCTCCCGCTCGGGCTCGCGATACTGCGCACCGACATCGTCGGCGCGCGGCTTGACAGGGATGGCGGCCGGCGCATATCCGGCATCGTCAACATCGACTTCGCCTTCGAGCTGTGGCAGCGAACCGGACTCGCCTTCGCCGAGTATTTCCACAACGGCTTTGGCGTCGACATCTTGACGACAGAGCTTCCCGCGCCACTGGTCGACCGCCTGGCCAGGGGGGAACTGTTCAACGTCATGCGCGACTACCTGGCCATCGGCGCCACCTACCAGTGGCACCCGCTGTGGTCGCAAAGCCTGGTCTGGATCGGCAATCTCAACGACGGATCGGGCCTGGTGCAGACATCCCTGACGTACGACCCTTCGGATTCTTCTCGTGTCCAGGCCGGGTTCGTGGCTGCGCTCGGCAATGAGGGGAGCGAGTTCGGTGGCCGCCCGATCAACGAAGGGGTCACCACCGGCGGAGGCACCCGCGCGTTCATGCGCGTGCTTTATTTCTGGTAGCGGCGGTAGCCGTGGGCGGGGGTACAACATGGCGCCCGACAGGGCGACAGGTTGTGTGGCGCTAGCGCCATGAAACCCGTCAGCCCTTTGGGCGTGACGTCTTTCACCCCCGCCCAAGCCCACCTACGATGCTCCGCCTTGATCGGCACTGCGTGCCGTTCTACGGCGCACCCTCCTAGCGCCATGAAACCCGTCAGCCCGTCGGGCGTGCCGTCTTTCACCCCCGCCCAAGCCCACCGTCTCACCCATCCCGCCCATCCCGGATGCCGCGCCTTGATCGGCACCGACGTGCCGTTCTGCGGCGCACCCTCCTAGCCGTCGAGTGCCGCCAACCGCTCGACGGCCAGTTCGTTGACGATCTTCTCGTAGGCGTCCCTCGGCGGCAGTTCGATCGCGCGCTCGAGCAGGTCCCGCGCGCGCTCGCGACCCTTCCTCGGCTCCAGCAGCATGAGGCCCCATGCGTACTCGACCAGCACAACGTTCCTTTCAGGCGCAAGCGCCATGGCCCGCTCGAAGTGCGCATGCCCGGTCTTCCTGTTCGCCCCGAGCAACGCGCGTGCCATCATCCCTCCGCGGCCGATGGCTTCCGCATGCCAGGAGGCGAGGCTCAGGTGCGCTCCAAAATGATCCGGATCCAACTCGAGCGCGCGTTCGATGGACGCGCGCACCTGCTTCGGATATCCCGCCTGCAATGCCTTCATCGGGCTGAACAACTGGGAGTAGCGGCCCACGGCGTGGGCTGACTGGAGATGCGCCTCGGCGCTCTCGGGATCCAGTTCGATGGCCTTTTCCGCGGCGCGCATGGCGCGCTGGAGCAGTGGCTCCCTCTCCTCCCCTTCCACGACATAGTGGGCGTATATGGCCAATGCTTCGGCCGCGAGCGCATATCCCGACACGGTTCCGAGCGCCTCGCCAAGATCCGCCGCTTCGATGAACGCTCCCTCTGCGTACGCTGCGCGCGCCGCCTCGATGGAATCTTCCGCCGAGGCGCTCGCCGACAGGCACGTGAGCAGGACGGTCATGCAAGCCAGACGGAAGGCCTTGTTCATGGAATCCCCTTCGGCGTGGACAAGAGACGAGAGTCGCACTCTAGACGCAAGACATTGCTTGACGCAACGTGACCCGCGCTCGACCAGACCTACGCATCAGGGGCTCGAACGATGGCTTGAGCCGCCATGTGACCGGACCGGATCGCGCCTTCGATCGTCGCGGGCAGCCCGGTTTCTACCCAGTCTCCCGCCAGGTACACGTTGGTACATGTGCCCCGCATCGGCGGGCGGCGGCGAGTTTCCTCCGGCGTCTGCGCGAATGTGGCACGCCTTTCCTTGAGGATCCGATACGTCGGCAATGCTTCCCCCCCGAGATCGAGTGCGACAGCTACGTCCCTCCAGGTCTTCGTGGCGATGGTCTCGGCCGGTTCGGCGGCGAGCTTGTCGGCGGCGCTGACGGTCACCGACGCGACGTCACCGCGAACGAAGAGCCACTGGGCCACCCCACCGATCAGGCCGAGAAACGGCAGTTCCCGCGGCAGTGGGTCGGGCGCGGGCAAACGAAAGTGAGCATTGACGACGGTATGGCTTCGCCCGGGAACCGTCAGCCCCGGCACCAGGCTGGAAGCAGCGGACGGCGGTACCGCCAGCACCACGGAGTCGCCCCGCCGCAGGGCTACCGTCTCGGCACCGAAATCCAGGTCCGTCGCCCTGCCCTGGCAGGTTCTCATCGCGCGCAGGCGGCGGCCAAACCGGACCACGGCGCCCCGCTGCCGCAGCAAATCGAGAGCGGGGTCCACGAACGCCGCCGAAAGCCCCGTTCGGGCTATCCGCGGTCGACACGCCCTCTCGCCCCGAAGAAAGGTCTCGCGCAGGACCGGCCACAACAGCCGTGCCGCTCCAGTGCACGCCGGTGTGTTCAATGCTGCCACCGCAAGTGGCTCCCAGAACCTCTCGAACAGCACGCCGTCGTCGCCGACAAGGTCACGAACGGTATGGCCCGGACCCGCAGTGGCGAACGACATGACGCCCAGGTAGCTCCAGGCCGTCGTCTCGGGGACGCGGCGGCCCTCGTCAAAGATCCACCAGGGCACCAGTCCTCGATTGGGACGCAGACACCATTGCCGGCCCGAGCGCAGGTCCAGGAAAGGAAAACTGGCCGAGGCGGGACCGAGGAGCTCGTCGTCCGCACCGATTTCAGCAAGGTAGCGCATGACACCCCTGTTGCCGCTCAGCAGCAGGTGATTGCCGTTGTCGATCGCGCACCCGAGCCTGGCGTCGACATACGACCGGCAACGTCCTCCTGCCTGACCGCTCGCCTCGTAGAGCGTCACGGTGCGTCCCGCTCGAACGAGGGATACGGCCGCCGCGAGACCCGCGACGCCGGCGCCGACAACGTGTGTTCTGGAACCTGACACCAGTGCTCCGTCAGCCTCCGACTACCAGGCCGCACCGGCCAGCGACATCGGAACAGGGAATGGAGCCTTCAGCCGGGGGATGTTCCCCGACCGCTGACGCGTAAGGAAGTGCTGGCATTTGCCACGTCGCCGGATGCGTGCTTCCAATGCTAGTGCCAAGTGCTCCGTCAACTGGTACCGGCCCTCCGGGCGCGCCGTACTTCACCCCCCCAGGCCCGCTCGCTTGCCCATCCCGCCCGTCCCGGATTCTCCGCCTTGATCGGCACCTCGTGCCGGTTTAGGGCGCGGGTCCCTGGTACTAGCCGCTGCGGCGGCGCGGAGGGAAGATGCTTCGGAACATGACCCGCCCGATGCCGTATCCGCAGCAGGCGGCGTATTGCATCTTGGTCAGGACAACCCGCTCCGCCAGGGGATCCCGCCGCCGGAGTTCGGCGCTCAGCTTCTGCGCGATCGCGATGATCACTGCCGCGTCCATGGCAAATCGGCGGTTCCTGAGCTTCCCCGGCAATCGGGCGGCAACATCCAGCAGCCCGTCCGTCGCATCGAGGCACAGATCGAACACCCGGCGCAACGCCTTCGTCGACTGCTTGCCGTCGAGCGCCCTCACGTCGACGCCCGCCTCGACCATCCAGTTTGTCGGCAGGTACACCCGGTTCAACGCCCGGTAGTCGTCCTGGCAGTCCTGCACGTGGTTGAGCACCTGCAGCGCGTTGCACAGCGCGTCGGAGTCCGGATACACGTTCTCCGACTCACCGTGAAGGTCCACCAGGTAGCGGCCGACCGGCGCGGCGGAGAGATTGCAGTAGCCGATCAGGTCGTCCCAGTTGTCGTAGCGGAGCTTGGTCGCATCCTGCTTGAACGCCTCCACCAGGTCGACGCAGTGCCGGTCCGTAACGCGCGTTGCGGCCAGGCTGCGGCTCAGTTCGTAGGCCTTGCGGAAGGCCGGGTTCATCGAGCCGACCCCGCTGACGGCCTTGGCGAAGCCGTCCAGTCGCTGGATCTTGTCGCCGGAGTCGAGGTCAGGGTTGTCGGCAATGTCGTCGATCGCCCGCGCATAGGCATAGAACGTCGCGATATGCGACCGCATCCGCGCCGGCAGCAGCCGGGTGACGACGGGAAAGTTCTCGTCCGATGCGCTCTTTCCCGAGGGTGTCTCTAAAGTACTGACCTGGCTCATCGCGCCCCCTTGTCTCGACATTAGCGCGAAGGGACCCGATACCTCAACCATGGGACATGCCAGATAAGAAATCTGTATCGGAACGGTAAGAAATTCCACTAGGGCGCCAGGAGAGTGGCTCTCGCGGCGGCATGTACCTGAAAAACATGGGTCCTAACGCCATGAAATCCGACCATCGGCACTGCGTGCCGTTCTACGGCGCAGCCCCCTAGTGCCATGAAACCCGTCGGCCCTTCGGGCGCGCCGTGCTTCACCCCCGCCCAGGCCCATCTACGGTCTTGCGCCTTGAATCGGCACTACGTGCCGTTCTACGGCGCAGCCCCCTAGCCCACCACGTCCGGCGCGCCGGACTTCAGTGCGGTCTCGACGTTGGCGCGCTTCGCCTCCAGCAGTTGCGGCATGTAGTCGTCGAGTTCGTCGACCGTCCAGACACCGCTGCCACGTTTCTCGAAACTCCTGATGACCGCGGGTTGCTGCATGATTCCGACGAGCCCGCGACCGCACTGGACGATCTCGCCGGAGATGCCGGCCGCCTCCTCGGTGCACAGCCATGCGACCACCGGCGCGATATGCTGCGGCCCGCCCGTCTCCATCTCCTGTTCCGTCACCTGCTCGCCCCGTGCCTCGCGCAGGGGGATCGTCATGCGCGTCATCGCGCCGGGCGAGATCGTGTTCACCGTGCAGCCGTACTTGGCGAGTTCCAGCGCGAGCACGCGCGAAAAGCCTGCAATCCCCGCCTTTGCCGCACCGTAGTTCGACTGGCCGAAGTTCCCGAACAGGCCCGAGACGCTGGAGAAGTTGATGATCCGGCAACCCGTTCGGCCCGTCTCCCTCACGTATTTGGCAAAGGGGCGCGAGCAGCAGTAGTGACCTCGAAGATGTACGTCGATGACGGCATCCCAGTCCGCCTCTTCCAGGTTGAAGATGGACCTGTCCCGTAAAATGCCCGCATTGTTGACCAGGATGTCCAAGCCGCCAAAGTTGTCGAGGGCGGTAGCGAGCAGGGATTCGCCGCCTTCTACCGTGGCGACGCTCTGCGTATTCGCAACGGCCTTTCCACCCGCCGCCTCGATCCCACGGACAACGCCACCCGCGATGTTGCTGCCGCCGGTGCCGTCCGTGGCGCCGCCGAGATCGTTCACCACCACCTGTGCGCCTTCGGACGCCAGGAGCAGCGCGATTTCGCGTCCGATACCCCGGCCCGCACCGGTCACCACGGCGGTCTTTTCGTCCAAACGTCCCATCAATGTCCCCTTCAGTCCCTTCGATTCCCGACCGCTCGCGACGCGCTTCGCACAGGCCCGCGATCGCGGCATGAACGCGAGTGCCCCACAGCCGGCGCATTCGGCATCGGACTCTTGCTTGCGAGGGGTTCTCCCTCGCGCTCCCCGGCTGAGGACTTTTGCTTGCGAGGGGTTCCCCCTCGCGCTCCCCGGCTGAGGGCTCCAGCCCGGCCCAACTCGCCGTCCATGGAACAGCCGTCCCCGCTCGCTGACGCTCCCGGACACGTTTGTTCCATGAAAGGGTGACAGACAAGCCGTATTTCGGCAACACGTGTTGATACAGCTCACTTGCGACGTGTTGCCCGCTCAACGGCCATCGTCCGCAATCCAATCGGCCGCGCAGCAGACTGACAGGCTTGCCGCAGTAGCGCCCAGGCCGACAGGGTGATAGAAGGGCCTTGGGCGTGGGTGAAGTACGACGCGCACCATCGGCCCCGACAGATTTCATGGCGCCGCGAGGAAGAGGCATGTATCCCAGGTTGTTCCTAGCGATGGCTGCGGTCATCGTCACCCTGCCCGCCGCTGCGGCTGAGTCGGCTGCGGCCGATATGGCGGAGCCGGTTCGAGGCGAGCAAGGCATGGTCGTCTCGCGTTCGGAAATCGCATCGGGCGTCGGCGCGGACGTGATCGGCGCCGGAGGCAATGCGGTCGATGCGGCAGCGGCGGTCGGTTTCGCGCTGGCCGTGGCGCATCCGTCGGCGGGTAACCTCGGCGGCGGCGGGTTCATGGTGATCCGCCTCGCCGATGGAGAGGTCGTCGCCAACGACCACCGGGAGCGGGCGCCGGCTGCCGCCCACCGCGACATGTTCGTGGACGCTGGCGGCAACGTGGTGGAGGGACTGTCGACGGACTCCCACCTCGCCGCGGGCGTCCCCGGCACCGTTGCGGGATTGCTCGACATCCATGAAAGATACGGCGTTCTCCCGCTTTCGGACGTGATCGATCCCGCCATCTCCCTGGCGCGCGACGGTTTCCCCCTGCCGCCCGATCTCGCCAGTGACTTCGCGAGTCACCAGTCCGATTTCGCCCGCCACCCCGCCTCCGAGGCCGTGTTCTCCAGGGCGGACGGGACGCCCTACGAGCCGGGGGACGTCTTCATACAGGACGACCTCGCCGACACGCTCGCACGTGTCAGGGATGAAGGACGGGATGGCTTCTACAAGGGCAAGACCGCCGAACTGCTGGTGGCCGAGATGCAACGCGGTGGCGGGCGCATCACCCAGGCGGACCTGGACGATTACCGTTCCGTCTGGCGGGATCCGATCGTTGGCACCTACCGGGGATTCGACGTTGTCTCCATGCCGCCGCCATCTTCCGGAGGCATCTTGCTGGTGCAGATGCTGAACATGCTGGAACGCTACAACCTCCGCACCATGGGCGCAGGGAGCGCAAGAGCGATACATCACATGGTGGAGGCCGCCCGGCGCGCGTACGCCGACCGCGCGATGCACCTCGGGGATGCCGACTTCTATCCCGTGCCAGTCGGCCGGCTGATCGACAAGGCGTACGCGGTCGTGCGCTTCGGCGATTTCGACCCGAGGCGCGCTTCCGCATCCGCAGATGTCGGTGCCGGTTACTGGAAGGAAGCAGGCGGGGAGACCACCCACGTGTCCATCATGGACGCCGCCGGCAACGCGGTGGCCTATACGACGACGCTCAACTTCTCCTACGGCTCGAAGATCGTGGTCCCTGGCGCAGGGTTCCTTCTGAACAACGAGATGGACGACTTTTCGGCTCGGGAGAACGCGCCGAACGCCTACGGCCTGCTCGGCGGCGAGGCCAATTCCATCGCGCCCGGCAAGCGCATGCTGAGTTCGATGACGCCCACCATACTGCTCTGGGACGGTCGGCCATTCTTCGTCACGGGTTCACCGGGAGGAAGCACCATCATCACCACCGTGCTGCAAGTGATCGTCAATGGAGTGGACCACCGCATGAACCTGGTGCAGGCGGTCAGCCAGCCCCGCTTCCACCACCAATGGCAGCCGGACCGGATCCTTTTCGAGCCCGGCATTTCGGAGGAGACGGTGTCCGGACTGAGATCCATGCGCCACCGCGAAGTCGTCATCCTGCCCACCGCGCGTCTTGGCAAGGCGAATTCGGTCATGCGCATACGCGGCGCACTCTGGGGTTTCGCCGACCCCCGTGCCCCCGGTGCCGCAGCGGGAATCTGAAGCCACCCGCCAAAAGACGGAAAAAACCGCGTCCCGTGGGGACTCTTGTGCCGATTTCAAGTACTTGGAATCCAGATTCAGCAACCCCAAATCCGTGTTTGACGAAAACCAACACGGGAGTAAACGTCATGAACTTGGTCCACTGGGATCCGATTCGAGACTTCGAAAACCTGTTCCGACCCGGTTCGGTCTTGCCGGGCATCCGCGAGCGCGGCTCGAACTGGACGCCCGCCATTGACGTGCGGGAACTGAACGACGCGTATCGCGTCGACGTGGAACTGCCGGCGGTGGTGCCCGAAGATGTGGAGGTGAACTGCAAGGACGGCTTGCTGACCATCTCCGGCGAGCGCAAGTACGAGCGCGAGAACGACGAAGAGCGGATGCATCGCTCGGAACGCCTCTACGGCCGTTTCGCCCGCAGCTTCCGGCTTCCGGACGACGCCGACCAGGACTCCATCGAGGCCACGGCGGCACACGGCGTCGTCACCATCTCCGTCGCCAAGCGGGAGAACGCGCGGGCGCGATCCATCGAGGTCAAGACCGCCAACTGATCCGCTCTATCGCGATGCGCTCCGGCATCTTGCCGGGGCGCGTCGAAGCGGTCGTCCCGCGGGCGCGATGTCCTCCCCAGCGAGGGAGTTCGCTCAGAACACCTTCTGCAGGACCGCGAGGAAACTCATGCTAGCGAACACCATCGCGCCCAGTTTGATGGTCATGCGCTGTTCGAGCGCGGCCAGGTCCGCCATCGTCGCCATCGTCGCCATCGTCGCCTTCACGCCGTCGAGTTCGGACCGGATCGGCTGAAACACGAGCTCAAGATCCTTCTTCGTCGCCATCGTCGACTTCATGCCGTCGAGCTCGGACCGGATCGGCTGAAATACGAGCTCAAGATCCTTCCTCGTCGCCATCGTCGACATGACGGCATCCAGGTCGGACCGGATCGGCTCAAGGTCCGCTTTCGTCGCCATCGTCGACTTCACCCGGTCCAGGTCGGACCGGATCGGCTCAAGGTCCGCTTTCGTCGCCATCGTCGACTTCACCCGGTCCAGGTCGGACCGGATCGACTCGAGGTCCGCTTTCGTCGCCATCGTCGACTTCACCCGGTCCAGGTCGGACCGGATCGGCTCGAGGTCCGCATGCGTCGCCATCGTCGACTTCACCCGGTCCAGGTCGGACCGGATCGGCTCGAGGTCCGCTTTCGTCGCCAGGGTTTCGTCGATGGCGGTGCCGACAGTTTCCACAACCGCCTCCGCCTGGGAGTCGCTGAAACCGGAGCCGGTCAGGGACTTCACGGCTCTGTGCGTATCGAATGCGGGAGGGACCATAGGGTCATTCTAGCAGCCGCTTCGTGTCGGCCCAGACGGCAGATTGCGGTATTTCCTGTAGGCATTTCGCCCGATGGATCCTGTCCTCCTCAATGTCTGCGGAACTCGGACATTGCAAGCCTGAAGCGGAACATGGCATCTTAGTTCGATGGAAGTGATCATCGGCGTCGGGCGTGGTTGGCCCGGCGACGTGCCGGCGCAGGCGCGGGCGGCCGAATCGGCAGGATTTGACTGCGTCACCTGCGGCGAACTCGCGCACGACTCCATGCTGACCATGGCGCTCGCGGCAACCGCCACCGAGCGAATCCGGCTGCAGACTTCGGTCACCATCGCCTTTCCACGCAGTCCCCTGGTGCTCGCGACGCAGGCCTGGGACATTCAACACCTGTCGAGTGGAAGGTTTACCCTCGGCCTCGGCAGCCAGGTCAAGGGCCACAACGAGCGCCGCTTCGGCGGAACCTGGACCGCGCCCGCGCCGCGCATGCGCGAATACATCCAGATGATGCACGCGGTCTGGGACTCCTGGCAGCACGGAACGCCACCCGAGTTCCTGGGCAAGCACTACACATTCACGCTGATGACGCCCAATTTCAATCCCGGACCTATCGACTACGAGCGGCCTCCCGTGGGCGTTGCAGTAGTCGGTCCGGGAATGGCCAGGGTGGCGGGCGAAGTGGCCGACGTGGTCATGCCCCACGGCGGGATCATGTCGGACAAGTACATGCGCACGACGCTCCTGCCCGCGGTTCGCGCCGGTCTGATGCGGTCGGGCCGGTCATGGGCCGACGTCGAGATCGGTGCAACCGGCTACCTGATCCTCGGCGACAACGACAGCGAGATCGAGCAGCAGGTCGAGGAAATGCGACGGCCCCTGTCGTTCTACGGCTCCACCCGGACCTACCACAAGGTGCTCGACCTGCACGGGCTTACCGAGCTTGGACAGAAACTCCACGTGCTTTCGCGCCAGGGCAGGTGGGAGGAGATGCGGGATACCGTCAAACCGGATGACGTGCTGGAACTCGCGCAGACGTGCACCTACGATGCGCTCCCCGATTTCCTGCGCACGCACCGCGAATACGCGTCTCGACTCTCCTTTGACATGCCGAGGGAGACACCGGAACAGGAAGAACGGTTTCAGGAAATGCTGCGGCGCGTCCAGGCCGTCGATACTCCCCGCGTCCCGCGGGGGATGGAAATGGATAACTGACAATCAGGGGGCATTCCGTGTTGCGTCTCAAAGTGAATGGCAAGCTCCGCGAGCTCAGCGACGACGAGGCTTCGACGCCACTCTTGTGGGTGTTGCGCGACGCGCTGGGACTCACCGGAACGAAGTTCGGCTGCGGCGTGTCGATATGCGGCGCGTGCACCGTGATGTTGGACGGTGAACCGGTTCGTTCATGCTCAGTGCCCGCATCCGCCGCTGCTGGCCGGAGTATCACCACCATAGAAGGGCTGGCCTCCGACGACGGCGAACTGACGCCCGTGCAACAGGCGTGGATCGACCTGGACGTCGCCCAGTGCGGCTACTGCCAGACCGGGCAGATCATGGGTGCCACCGCGCTCCTGCAATCCAATCCGGACCCCAGCGATGAAGAGATCGACGCCGCAATGGCGGGCAACATCTGTCGCTGCGGCACTTACCTGCGGATACGCAAGGCGATCAGGCAGGCCGCCGGGAACATGGGAGAGTCCACATGAGCGGTTCACGTTACTCCGCCATGGATGCCGTCTTTGACGCCGTCACGCGCCCGGCACGGATGCATTGCCCCGAGTTGGCGAAGTTCTCCCGGCGCCGCTTCATGCAGGCCACCGGCGTCGCCGGTGGCGGCCTGATGCTCGGCTTCGTGCTCAAGGCGAAGCCCGCGCACGCGACGTCGACCGCGCTGCAGCCGAACGCCTTCCTTCGCATCGACGCAGACGGCATCCTGCTGTACGCCAAGAACCCCGAGATCGGCCAGGGCGTCAAGACCTCCCTGCCCATGATCATCGCCGAAGAACTCGACGCCGCCTGGGATGACGTCACCGTGCGGCAGGCACCCATCGACGGGGCAGCGTTCGGACCCCAGTTCGCCGGCGGCTCCACGTCGGTGCCGATGAACTGGGATACGCTTCGCCAGGCTGGCGCCGCAGCACGGACGATGCTTGTCGCCGCCGCCGCAAGACGGCTGCGCGTCCCCCCTGCCGAACTGTCGACCCGGGACAGCGTCGTTATTCACGCAGCCTCCGGCAAGCGAATCCCCTACAGGGACCTGGCGAGTGCTGCGGCAAAGTTCCCGGTTCCCGACGCTTCCACGCTCAAACTCAAGGACAGACGTCATTACCGGCTGCTCGGCACGCGTATCACCGGCGTCGACAACGACGCGCTGGTACGCGGCCAACCGCTCTTCGGCATCGACCAGGCCGTGCCCGGCATGAAGTACGCCGCGTACCAGAAGTGCCCTGCCGTCGGCGGCGGCGTCTCGTCCTTCAACCGCGAGACGATCGCGAAAATGCCCGGTGTGCGCGATGTGTTCGCGCTCGAAGGCAACGGCAAGTTCGCCGAACTGCTGCCCGGCATCGCCATCGTGGCCGACTCCACCTGGGCCGCGATCCGCGCGAAGCGGGAGCTCGAGGTCGAGTGGAACCTCGACCGGGCCGCACAGGACAGCTGGAGCGATTCGGCCAGGAAGGCTGAAACGCTGCGGCACGTTCCCGGGGAGAAGCGCGTCGTGGACGACGGAGACGTCGATACGGCTTTTGCCGATGCGGACACGACGCTCGACGCCTACTACACCTACCGCTTCGTCAGCCACGCCCAGCTCGAACCGCAGAACTGCACCGCGTGGTGGCGCGACGGCGCGGTCGAGTTGTGGGCCCCGACGCAGACGCCGGACAGCGGCATCAAGGCGGTGGCCGGCGTGCTTGGCATCGACCCGTCGAAAGTGACCGTGCACCAGACCCGGATCGGCGGGGGTTTCGGCCGCCGCCTTTACAACGATTTCATGACCGAGGCGGCCGCCATCTCGAAGCATTACGGCGGACCGATCAAGCTACAGTGGACCCGCGAGGACGACATGTCCCACGACCTGTTCCGTGCCGGCGGATTCCACCAGCTGCAGGGAAGCCTGGACGCCGAGGGCCGGATCTCCGGCTGGCGCGACCGGTTCATCACGTTCACCCACGGCGACGGGCGGCCGGTAAGCGGCGGAGACATGTCGCGTGGCGTGTTCCCCGCAGGGCTTCTCGCCAACTGCCGGATCGAGCAGACGGCGCTCGAGTGGAAGACACCCTGCGGCGCGTGGCGCGCGCCCGGGTCCAACGTGTTCGGCTTCGTGGTGCAGGGTTTCCTCGACGAACTGGCGGTGGCGGCGGGCCGAGATCACCTGGAGGTGCTGCTGGAAGTGCTCGGAGAACCGCGGTGGATGGATGAAGGCAATATCCGCTCGCTACATACGGGTCGCGCGGCGGACGTGGTCAGACTCGCGGCGAAGAAAGCCGGATGGGGCCGGAAGATGCCCCAGGGGCGCGGCCTCGGACTCGCCTTCTATTTCAGCCATGCCGGGCATTTTGCGGAAGTCGCGGACGTCAGCGTCGACGCGAACAGGAAGATCACCGTGCACAACGTGACGGTGGCAGCCGATGTGGGTCCGATCGTCAACCTGAGCGGTGCCGAAAACCAGGTCGAAGGATCGGTGGTCGACGGCCTGTCCACCATGCTGGGACAATCCGTCACGTTCGAGGACGGCGTGGTACAGCAGTCGAATCTCGACAGCTACCCGATCCTCAGAATGCCGCACACGCCGAACGTCGACATGCACTTCATCGACAGCGACTACGCGCCGACGGGACTCGGCGAACCGGCCTTGCCGCCTCTGGCACCCGCCGTGTGCAACGCGATCTACGCCGCGACCGGCGAGCGCATCCGCACGCTGCCGATCTCGCTTGAGGGTTATTCCGTATAGGAAGGATCGACAAACGCAACACCCGTCGGCAGAAAGTGCCGAACGTTTCTCGTAACCACCGACAGTCCGTGTTCGAGTGCCGTGGCGGCGATGAGAAGGTCGGCACCTTCATGGCCAATGGCACCAGTAAGTTGGCCCCAGCGCCGCGCCGTCGGCACGTCCACGGCCTACTCCATTGAGAGAACGAACAACCCGCGGGAAATATCGCTGACGAGCACCGTGCCCGACGGCAGGTACGGGTACACGCTCCATGCACCGCGGAACGTGGCATCGTCGCTCTCCGGAAACGTATCGAAGTAGGCAACTTCGGCGATATCCCGCGCGGCCAGGTTGCCGAACCTCAGTACCCGCAGACCCGAAGTGTAGTTGGCCTCGAAGATGCGGTCGCCGAGCACATACAGATTGTGGTCGGTCGCGCGCGTGTCGAGTTCATGCGCGTACAGGTACTCCGGCGCGTCCAGGTCCGTCATGTCGAACACGTGCGTGCGCGTTGGCACGCCATAATTCGTCTCGTCCAGTTCATCGCCGAGCAGAAAGAACCGGTGATCCTCCGTCAGCCACCCCTGATGGACGTAGGCGAGCTGCGGATACGTCGTGGAAGAGAGGCTCGCGGGATCCGACCTGTCGGTGACATCCACCACCTCCAGGTGGCCTTCATTGGAACTGACGCAGATCTCCCGATTGCGATACTCGGAATCGGCTCCGCGGTAGAGGACGCACTGCGTGTCGTGGGTCCGGGCACCGGAGTGACACCCCGCGAACCGCGGATTGCCCGGCGTTCTGATGTCGATGATGTGCAGACCGCTTCCGCAGGTATTCGTGCTGACGGCGTAGGCAAAGCCCGTCTCCGTGTTGATCGCCAGGTTGTGCGCATGCCGGAATTCGTCGTAGACGACATCCGCGGTGAACGTCCGGGATGCCGACTGCCCCCGCAGGCGCGTCAGGTCGAAGACCTGCATGCCATGCGCGCCGGCGCCGTCCGCGACGATGTACGCATGGTCATCGTAAACCTTGATGTCGCGCCACAGGGACGCCGTGGTCCGCGTGGGCAGCCGCCCGAGAAACACCGGGCTCGCCGGGTCTGAGACATCCACGAAGGCGGTCCCGTTGGTCATGCCCATGAGGGCATACTCGCGGCCGGTCGTCGAATCAGCCCAGCCCCAAAGGTCATTCCCGCCACCTCCGCCCATCCGGGACAGCGCGACACGGCTGTACAACGAGATGCCATCGCACGGAAAATCGCCTGCGCGGCCGTTCGTACACGTCCCTGCCGAGGGAACAGTGCCAGGAGTGCGGCGCTCGGCGGTGTCCGACCACTCGCCGATTCCCTCGTCGTTCTCCGCCCGAACTCGTATCTCGTAGATGGTCTCTGACGCCAGATTCGTGATCGTCGCGCTCGTTTCGGTTCCATCGTGCTGGACATCAAGGTAGTCCGCTTCACCGCTCGCACGGTATTCCAGCCCGTAGCCCGTTATCGCAGGTCCCGTATTCGCCGGCGCGTTCCACGTCACCTGCAGTCCCCTAGAGCCGAACGCCGACACGGTCGGAACAGCCGGCTTCCCTGGCGGTTCATCCACATCGAGAACCGCAATCCCGACCCGGATGCGCCCCGTGCCGGAGCGAGCGTTCGAGGCCACGACCTCCAGCGTGTAGCTCGACCGGCTCTCGTGGTCGTAATCGACTCCCTCTCGGGTACGCAGCTGACCGCTCGAAGCGTCGATCAGAAACTCCGGGGCGTCGGCTCCCGAAAGGCTGTAGCGCAGCACGCCGCTACTGACCGTCGCGACGACGGGATCGCCAATGGCCACGTTCGGCGGTGCGTTCTCCTCGATTTCCCGCTCTGTGCTCTCGCCTTCGATGAACCCGGGCACCATATCCGATGGCGTGCCTCTGGCCTCCGCCGACCATTCCCCCGCCCCCATTGCGTTCACGGCTCGCACCCGTACTCGATACTCGGTGGCGTCCCGGAGGCCCGTGACTGTCGTCTGCGTTGCCGTGCCTTCGTGGACCCACGGCGAATAACCGGGATCCCCTTCCGCGCGGTATTGGATGTCATAGCCCACGATATCGAACACCGGGCTCTCCGGCGCTGCCCAGGACACCGTCAAGCTGCCCTGCGAGATCGCAGACAGCGTCGGCGGTAGCGGCTGGCCCGGCGCCTGGCGCCACCAGCGTGAGCGCTCCACCCACCAAAGTGTCCCCGGGTCAAACTCGTGGACTTCCGAAGTGCTTGAGATTCCCTGCCCGCCAACACCTGCGGACGCGCCGATGCCGGCAAACACAGTCACCGACAACAAGACTGTCCGCAAATACCTGAAGGCCCGATCCATGTCTGATCCCACTGCTAGCAGCAGAGCCCCCTATTCAGTGTAGGAGGCCCGCCTCAGTGCCACCGACACCGTCAACGCACTCCCAGCCGTGAGAAGCCCCGCCAAGGCAAATGCCGCGCCCGGGAAGTAGACCGGTGCGGCCGGCGAGGAGAAAAAGGCGAACAGTTGCGTCATCACGACCGGACTGATGATGAACGTGCTGCTCGCAACGCTGCCGAGAATACCCTGCAACTCACCCTGGGCGTTGGCGGGAATCTGCCTGGACATGATGCCGTTCATCGCCGGTATGATCAGCCCGGAGCCGGCACCGATGACGATCCAAATGTACATCGCCCAGCCGACGGGCGAGAGTGCATAGCCAAAAAAGGCCACGATGGCCAGTGTGAGCCCGACATAGGCGGTGCGCTTCGAACCCCATAGGGGGATGATCTTGCGGATCAGGAAACCCTGCACGACGAGCATGCAGACACCAACGACGCCCAGCGAAAAGCCCACGTCGCGCGGGCTCCAACCGTAGCGGTCTATCGTGTAGAACGACCAGACGGCCGGAAGCGAGTCGTGGGCCAGCATGTAAAGGAAGTACGCACCGAGGATTCCAGTGACCACCGGAAACTGTCCCACTTGGCGAAACGCGCCCAGGGGGTTGGCGCGCGCGAATCGAAACGGTCGGCGATCCTCTTCCTTCAGGGTTTCGGGAATCACCAGCCAGCCGAACAGCACATTGGCGAATGCGATCCCGGCAGTAACAAAGAACGGCGTGCGAGGCCCGAACTCTCCCAGGAAACCACCGATCACCGGCCCCAGGATGAAGCCGACACCAAACGCCGCGCCGATCAGGCCAAAGTTCTGGGCGCGCTTGTCGGGAGGGAACAGATCGGCAATGCACGCATTCGCGATGCCGTAAGTTGCCCCGGAGGTGCCTGCGATGAGGCGCCCGACGAACAGCCAGGCGAGCGTGGGCGCGAGGCCCATGATGAGGTAGTCGACGCCGAACACGAACAACGACACGAGCAGCACCGGTCGCCGGCCGAACCTGTCCGAAAGGTTGCCCGCCACCGGCGAGAATATGAACTGCATCGACGCGTACGCGAACGCGAGCCAGCCTCCGTAGCGCGCCGCTTCGTGTACCGGGTCTCCGGTGATGTCGACGAGGAGTTCCGGCAGGACCGGAAGGATGATGCCGAAGCCAATGGAGTTCAGAAGGACGGTGATGAAGACGAACGTGACCGCCCACCGGACACTGACCCCGGGCCTTGCCATCGGTTCAGGTCATGTCGATGACGCGAACGCGGGCGGAGGTTCTTTCGTTCGCATCGGGCATACGCCATGATACGTGGACCGTCCCGCAACAGGAACAACGCGATGACGATTGAACTGAACCACACCATCGTTCCAAGCCGCGACAAGGTTGCTTCGGCGCGCTTCTACCAGGAGATGTTCGACTTCGAATACAACGGTTCCTGGGGCCATTTCGAACCGGTCCATATTCCGAACCAGGGCCTGACCCTCGATTTCGACAACCGCGAATCGTTCGAGCGTCACCATTACGCCTTCAAGGTGAGCGAAGACGAATTCGATACGATCTTCGCGCGCATCAGGGAGCGCGACATCACGTATGGCAGCGGTCCCTTCAGCCCCGACGACGGCGAGATCAATCACTGGAATGGCGGGCGCGGAGTCTACTTCAGGGACCCGGACGGCCACCTGCTTGAACTGTTGACGCAGGACTACGCCTGAAACGGGTGTCGCAATCCGACACGGCGGATTTGAACCAGATGCCTGATCCACAGGAAAAGAAGGTCGGATCGAAGGGGACCAAGCCCAGGATCGCTGACGAGTTCGGGACCGATTCCGAAGCCGACCCGCTGCGATTGGCCCAGGAACTCATCTACGACGCGTGGGAAGAACCGCGAGCGAGCAGACGGGTCAAGCTGGCCAAACGGGCGCTCGGGATTTCCAAGCTGTGCGCGGACGCTCACGTGATATTGGCGGAAGAAGCCAGGAGTCCCATCGCGGCGCGCCAGCACTATCAACGGGGTGTCACCGCCGGAGAAAGGGCCCTCAGCCGAAAGGGCTTGAAGAGTTTCGCAGGCCGCTTCTGGGGCATTCTGGATACGCGGCCATACATGCGCGCTCGCGCGGGGTTGGCCCTCTGCCTGTGGGAATACGGCGAGCGCGACGAGGCTATCGGCCACTGCCAGGACATGCTGCGCCTTAATCCCAACGACAACCAGGGTATGCGATACGCCCTCGCCTCATGGCTCCTGGCAGTTCGCGATCACGAATCCCTGACCAAACTGCTCGACGACTACCACGGCGACGGCGCGGCACCCTGGCCATATACCAGGTCGTTGCTTGCCCTGCGAAAGGGTGACGAGTTAGGTGCGCACGCCGCACTGCGGGAAGGATGGCGCTGCAATCCCCACGTTCCGGCGTTCCTGATCGGCACCAAGCCAGTACCCTCGCAAGCCAGCGCCTACTTCACCCTTGGCGCCCCGGACGAAGCGGCTGACTACGCGCGCGAAAACCGTGAACAGTGGGCATCGACGCCGGGGGCCCTGAAGTGGCTCGCCGAAGCCACAAGGAGGCTACCGGAACCCAGGCGGCGTTGATCACCGATCCTCGACACTCCCGCTGACTGGCGCAAGTTGATTCACGGCTTCGTTGCGACCGATCGCACCTGGGCGCGGCGCATCAGGCGCCGGGCGGAGGGATCGAAAGCCGCCCGCCGGTGCATGACGCTGCGGTTGTCCCAGACCACCACGTCACCGACCTGCCACTCCTGCGTCCAGGTGTCACGTTCCAGCGCAACGTACTGCCACATTTCATCGAGGAACGCCTCGCTCGCCGCCAGGTCGAGACCTTCGACATAGGCATCCTGACGGCGACCGAGGTATAGCGCTTCGACTCCCGTCTCCGGATGGCGCAATACCATCGGATGGGTGGCCCCCGGCGCATCGCGCGGATCGTCCACGTCGTGATGGCCCCTGCGGAGTTCGCCTACGCTGTCGTGCGCGGCGTCGTGTTTGAGAAGCGCGCCTCGCGCCCGACGTTCAAGGTCGGGCGGCAACGATTGCAGCGCGCCGATCATGTTGCAGAAGTGGGTCGAGCCACCTTCCTCCGGCACTTCCAACGCATGGAGGATGCTCGCCGCGGGCGGATGCTCGATGTAGGACATGTCCGTGTGCCAGGCCGCTTCCGCCGCGCCCAGTCCACCGATCGGACTACCGTCAACGACGATATTCGAGATGGTTGCAAGATACGGATTCGGGGTCTTTTCCCGTTCTTCCCTCGTGACCCAGCCCATCGGCCGGTACTCGAGGGGGCCGAACAGGCGAGCGAAACGCATCAGGGCGTCGTCGTCCAGGCTTTGACCGCGAATACGCAGTACCGCGCGGTCCAGCCAGACCGAGTAAATCGCGGAGAACTCGGCATCGCCGACGGTCGAGAGGTTCACATCGATGATGTCCGCGCCGAACGAGGCGCCAGCAAAAGGCACGCAGTCCATGGCGCGAAGTGTACTCCCGCTGTCAGGCTTCGGCGCGGTCCAGCAGGGCCTGGGCCGCCGTGAAGTCCAGCGTGCCTTCATACAACGCCGAACCCGCAATGACGCCGAACAACCGATCGAGACGCAGCGCCCGCAACCGGCGAAGGTCATCCTCGTCGCGCACGCCCCCCGACGCGATGACGGGCAGTCCGCTGGCGCGTGCAACGGCCGCCGTGGCGTCGGCATTGATGCCGGTCAGCATGCCGTCCCGCTCGATATCGGTGAACACGATGGCGAACAGCTTGAGTCCCGATGCGCGGACAGCGACATCGAGCGCGCTGGCATCGGTCGTCTCGTCCCAGGCCGCCGTCGCTGCACGACCGGCGCGGGCGTCGAGTCCGAGAATGACCTGTTTGGGAAAGCGCATGGCAGCCGCTTCAAGGAACGTCGGATCTTCGATGGCGCGCGTGCCCACGATGACCTGGGAGACGCCAGCCGCGAGGTAGTTCTCGATCTCGGCCAGGTCGCGGATGCCGCCGCCCACCTGGACCGGTACCTCCCCCGCGGCCGCCGAGATGCCCCGCACCAGTTCCGTGTTGACGCGTTTTCCGGCAAACGCGCCATCGAGGTCCACGACGTGAATGCGGCGCGCGCCCAGCCCCGTCCACCGCTCTGCCATGGCCACCGGATCGTCTCCGTAGACGGATGCGGACTGCTTCACGCCCTGTCGAAGTTGTACGCAACGCCCGCCCTGGATGTCGATGGCGGGAATGAGGATCAAAGCGTGCCCTTGGTGGACGGCAACGCCTCGCTGCGGGGATCGAGTGTCAGCGCCATGCGCAGCGCCCGGCCGAATGCCTTGAAGATCGTCTCGGCCTGGTGGTGCGCGTTGCTGCCCTTCAGGTTGTCGATGTGCAGGGTGACCTGCGCGTGGTTGACGAAGCCCTGGAAGAACTCGTGCAGCAGGTCCACATCGAACGCGCCCACGCGCGGCCGGACGAACTCCACCCCGTAGGTGAGTCCGGGACGCCCCGAAAAGTCCACAACGACGCGCGAGAGCGCCTCGTCCAGGGGAACGTAGGCATGTCCGTAGCGGGTAATGCCCTTCTTGTCACCTACCGCCCTGGCAATGGCCTGGCCCAGCGTGATCCCGACATCTTCAACGGTGTGGTGCGCGTCCACCTCGAGATCGCCCCTGGCGTCGATCTCGAGGTCGATCAGGCCGTGCCGGGCCACCTGCTGGAGCATGTGTTCGAAGAACGGCAACCCGGTATCCAGGCTGGACTTCCCCTCGCCATCGAGGTTGACGGCCACGTTGATCTGCGTTTCCAGGGTGTCCCGCGACACCGATGCGCTTCGGTTCATGGCAGGCGATTATAGGTAATTCGGCCTTCGCCGATGTCGGCGAACCCGTCAAAGGCCGGATTTCAGACGATCCGCAAGATTCCCGTAGGGGAGAAAACGGTTGTCGGTGTTGGCCCTGATCCAGGCGTTCAGGTCTTCCGGGTAGTCGCCGCGCGCCCGCAGGACACGAGCGATCAGAATGACCGGCGACCTGGCTCCCGCTTCGAAACCGGGCAATCGTGCCTCGGCCAGGGTCAGGAACCGAATCCACGCCACCAGGTCATCCGAAGATGCTGAATCGACCCGTTCGGCCCACACTTCGGCGGCCGCCGTCATCAAAGGCAGGAGTTCGCTCCGCTCGCCAGGTGTCAGCCCCAGGTCCACCGCGTCAAGATTGCGGCAGGCTTTCTCGATCAGTTCGACGTGACGCGCACCCATCGTGGCGGCGGCCGCCGGCTCCCACGTTCCTACTCCATCCATACGGGTAGTATAGGTGCGGTTTGATTCGCTTCGCGTGGGCGACACCCGAACGCTCCACACCGGATCCCGATCATGACGAATGCGAAGGACGCGCGTCGGGGAAACGACAACCCGGTCGCGGACCGACTGCTGGCCTGGTACCAGACCCATGGACGCAAGGACCTTCCGTGGCGCGCCAGCACGACCCCATACCGCGTCTGGGTCTCGGAAATCATGCTGCAGCAGACCCAGGTCACGACGGTCATCCCCTACTTCGAACGATTCGTACAGAGGTTTCCCGATCTCTCGTCGCTGGCGGCCGCTGACCGCGACGAGGTGTTGCACCTCTGGGCCGGCCTTGGCTACTACGCCCGGGCCCGCAACCTGCATCGCGCGGCCCGGCTTGCAAACGGGACCCTGCCCGATACCGCGGCGGGGTTGATGGCGCTGCCCGGCATCGGCCGTTCAACGGCCGCCGCCATCCTGGCGATCGGTTTCGGTCAACGCGCCGTGATCCTCGACGCCAACGTCAAGCGCGTCGTCACGCGGCTGCATGCGCTGCGGGGAGACTCCGCCTCCGAAAGATCTCTCTGGCAGCATGCGGACGCGCTAACGCCGCCTGAACGCGCCGGCGACTACGCGCAGGCCATCATGGACTTCGGCGCAACGCACTGTCGCAGGTCCAGTCCGCTCTGCCCGGCGTGTCCGCTATCCGACCGCTGCCTCGCCCGTGCCCGGAACCTGCAACAGGTCCTGCCCGAACCCCGGCGCAAAAAGCCGCTCCCCGTGCGCGCCGTTCACGCACTGCTGCTGGTGGATGCCGATGGCGCGGTGCTGCTCGAGCGGCGCCCCGACGGCGGCGTCTGGGGCGGTCTCTGGTCACCGCCCGAACTGCCCGGGAAGGCGGATGTCGCCGCAATGGGCCACGAATGGGGCGGACAGGTCGACGGCGCGGAGACGTTGCCCGTGGTCCGGCACTCCTTCACGCACCTTCACCTGGACATCACGCCGCACCTCATGCGTACAGGCCGCCGCGCCGACATCGTCTCCGATTCCGACCGGTACGTCTGGTTCGCACCCAACGACCAGCGAAGACTTGGCCTGTCCGCCGTCGCGGTTAGACTACTGGCCGGAATTCACGCATGAGGCAGACCTGATGTACGGCGACAGACGGCAAGGGGCTGCGCGATGAGGCAAGTTTTCTGCCGAAAATACGGTGAGCGGCTGCCGGGGCTCCCTGCGCCACCCCTGCCTGGACCCATGGGCCAGGACATCTTCGAGAACGTGTCGGCCAAGGCCTGGGCCGAGTGGCAGTCGGTGCAGACCATGCTCATCAACGAACGCCACCTGAGCCTCTTCGAACCCGATGCCCGCAAGTTCCTGGCGGACCAGATGAAGAGGTTCCTGGCCAACGAACCGTACGAGATACCGTCGGGTTACGTGCCGCCGGAGGAGCCGGGCACCGGGGCGCGATAAGGCAGGGCTTCAGCCACCAGTGCCGTCCCACTCGGGAATGCGCTGGTCCCGGGCGAGGCGCAGCCGTTGCAGGCTCATGGCGTCAAAGGCATCCGCCAGGTCGAAGTTGGGCCGGTCAAGGGTCGGCAGGCGTGCCAACGCCTCCAGGCGGAACCGCTCATCCAGGGCCGACTGTCCGCGATAGGCCGCCTCCCACCAGTCCATGATGCGGTCTGACGCTCCGCGCAGGGTGGTATCGTCCGGCAACAGCTCGCGCTTCCTGTGCTGGTTGATGGAACGCTGGGCCGGCAACAGGTTCCAGAGATCGTCACAGGGCCAGGCCGACCAGGGAAAGCAGTGATCGATATCGAGGTTTCGCTCGCGCGGCCGCTTGCCGGTCCACACGCAGAAGAGGTATCCATCGTCGAGCAGCGCAAGGGCGCGCCTGCGTGCGACCGCGACCTCCCGCTCAGGCTCCGACCATCGCATCGCCTGGCGCAGCTCGGCCTCGTCCAGTGTCCGGCCCTGGCGCAGGGCGTAGCGGTTCGTCAGACCAATCCACTCTTCCACGAGCGCGGGTTCAACCCAGACGGTATGCCTTTGCAACGCACGCCAGAGATGCATCGGGACGCGAAGCGTGCCAAAGCTCACGAAGTAGGTCCTGTCGAGCACCAGATCGCTCGGCAACGCCGCCGGTTTCGGGACTGCCGGAAGGATCGGGCTGTCGTCCGCATACGTCATGTGTCGGGCCGGCATGCGGGCAATCGTGTCGCTCGCCGCCCGCAGGGCGCGATGCACTGCCCGCTTCCTGTCCGCACCCACGCGCATGCCGACGCGCAGATCGGACAGCGCGGCGCCCGTGAGTTCTCCAAGTTCTTCGACGGCAAATCCCAAGCGCTCGAAGCGCCGTCGATTGATGGGGCTCTGGGGCAGGCTTCGGCTCAGGAGCGGGAGGTAGAGCCTGACCCAATAGAGCGCCGCGATCCCCAGCGGAACCTCCACGTGATCCGCACCGGTTTCCCTGACGAGGCCCGGCGCGCCATTGGCGATTCGGCAAAGCACTCGCAACAGCGCGAGCTTGTAGGTGGACGACTTGTTGTCGTTCAACACGACACGACGGATGAGCAGCAGCGCGCCGGTCCCGTCGTCCGGCAGCCGGATGGCGATCCGTTTCCAGGTGAGGTCTTTTCGTCCGAGGAAGTCGGCGTCGTCGCTCACCCGCTCGACATAGGCACCGTGCCGGCGCGCCAGTTGCTCGATCTCCTGGACCGAAGCCGGGTGCATGCCGCGACTGGCATCCAGCGGCCCTTCGCGTAGCGTCAGCGCGATCACACCCTTCGGTTTGAGCAGCGTGACGAGCTTGCGGAAGGCACGCTCCCGCAGGGTCGGGGCAATACACATCCAGACCGCGTTCACCAGGATGAAGTCGAACGACAGGCCCGACCGAAACGTCTTCGCCAGTTCCGGCAGGCGATCCGCAATCACCTCCAGCCGGGTTTCCGGGTGCCAGCGGCGCATCTCCTCGCGCATGGCACGGTCAGGCTCGACGGCCACCACGTCGTGGCCAAGCGATGCCAGCCACGCCGCGTCCCGACCGCTGCCCGCACCCACGTCGAGCGCGGCAGCGGGCCTCGCGGGCAGGAATTCGCGAAGCCAATCGTTGACGCGAGAGGCATCGACCGACTCGTAGCGAGCCGCCGCTTCCCTGACCGTCAATTCGCTGTGACTACGATCATCGTGGTTGGCCGACATGGTGCCGAACCTATCTCAACGCTGCTGCCTTCGCCACACGACGGAGATAGCACCGAATGCCGCCATACGAATTCGAGCGTATGGGATATCATCGTCCAGGCGGCCACGGCAGCCACAAACATCACTACCCAATCAAACTGACGGAGGAAACCCATGGCGTATTTCAACCGCGGCGCTGTATCGATCCACTACGAGGTCCACGGCGAGGGCTTCCCGGTGCTGCTGATCGCGCCCGGCGGCATGCGATCCGCCATCGAGTTCTGGGCGGATGGCCCGTTCAATCCCATAGAGACGCTGTCGGAGCACTTCCGCGTCATCGCGATGGATCAGCGCAACGCGGGAAGCTCCACCGCGCCGGTCTCGGCGAGCGACGGTTGGCACACCTATACGCGCGACCAGATCGGACTGCTCGATCATCTCGGCATCGAGAAGGCCCACCTGATGGGCGCGTGCATCGGCGGACCGTACGTATTCGGCATCATTCAGGCGGAACCCGACCGCGTCGCGTCGGCCGTGGTGCAACAGTCCATAGGCTACGACGGCGACCGCGAGATCTTCTACGCCATGTTCCAGGGCTGGGCGGACGCCATCGCGGACCAGCATCCGGAAGCGGACGAGGAGGCATGGCGCAGCTTTCGCTCCAACATGTACGACGGCGATTTCGACTTCAATGTCGGGGAGGACTTCGTCAAGACCATCTCGACCCCCCTGCTCGTCCTCATGGGCGACGATGCCTACCACCCGCAGGCCATATCGAGGGCAATCGCCGCCGCCGCGCCCAATGCGCAACTGGTCGAGAAGTGGAAGTCCCCGGAGGACGGCGCCGCCGCCAGGGTCACCGCGTTCCTGCAGGCGCACACGCCATAGTGGCGCCGAGGCTCGTAGCGGCCGTCCTGCCGCTCGTCATCCTGGGCGCCTGCGCCGCGGACGACAGCGGCCAGGAGTCCTTCGACAAGAACGTCGAGAGTTGCCTCTGCCGCACCCTGGCATTCGAAGCCGAGAGCTTCTCGGGCATCTCGTACGGGGTGATGACCGAGCGGTGCAACAAGACCGTTCATAGCGCCAACCCCACGCGTTATCCGTCTGTGGCAACGAGCGCGCCACGCGTTGAGGCGCTGCGCTGTCCGGACGATGTGGCCGACTGGCGGGAAGCCGCGCAGGAGCGGGCGGACGCCTTGCTGGAACATCCATAGAGCCGATCGTGATAGGCGGCGCGCGCGCCAAGCTGATAGCCTTTCCCGTTCGGACCCAAGGAGGAAGCCATGGCATTGAGAATCAACTCCGAAGCCCCTGACTTCGTCGCCCAGACGACACAGGGCGAAATCAGCTTTCACGAATGGATCGGGGACGGGTGGACGATCCTCTTCTCGCATCCGAAGGACTTCACGCCGGTATGCACGACGGAACTCGGCTACATGGCGGGTCTCGAGCCGGAGTTCCAGGCTCGCAACTGCAAGGTCATAGGGCTGTCGGTCGACCCGGTCGACAACCACGCCGAGTGGGCGAAGGACATCGAGGAAACCCAGGGCAATGCCGTCAACTACCCGATGATCGGCGACCCGGACTTGAGCGTCGCAAAGCTCTACGACATGCTGCCCGAAGACGCCGGCGACACCTCGGAGGGCCGGACGCCGGTCGATAACGCCACCGTCCGTTCGGTCTTCGTGATCGGTCCCGACAAGACCATCAAGGCGATGCTCACGTATCCCATGAGCACGGGCAGGAACTTCGATGAGGTGCTGCGCTTGCTCGATTCGTGCCAGCTCACCGCCAGTCACCAGGTGGCGACGCCGGTGAACTGGAAACACGGTGACGACGTCATCATCGTGCCCGCGGTCTCGGACGAAGAGGCGAAAGAGCGATACCCGGACGGCTGGGATTCACCGAAACCTTATATCCGCATAGTGCCGCAGCCCCAGTAGCGCCCTCAAACCGCAACCGGCCGCCCCGCGCCCCCGCAACGCGGGGCGGACCTGTCCTCATGAGCGGCGGCGTTTCTCCCGCAAAGGACCAGACATCCTTGGCGGCCAATCGCTGACGGTCAGGCGACCTCCCCCGCCAGCGACGCACTTCCACACCAACCTCCAGTGGTTGGGATAGAATCCGGTGTTTTCTCAAGAACCCATGCATGGACGCCAAGCCCACCGTTTTTGACGTAGAGCTTCCATCCTTTGCCACGGACGTTGTCGAGCGTTCGAAGGAAACCCCCGTCATCCTCCTGTTCTGGACGGACCAGATTCCGCCTTCGACGGACACGAAGCGCCACCTCGAAACGCTCGCCAACCAGTACCAGGGCAAGTTCGCGCTGGCCCTCTGCGATGTCGCGCAAACGCCCGAACTGGCCCAGCAACTGCGGGTTCAGGGCATCCCCAGCATCAGGGCGGTGGTCAACGGACAGATTGCGAGCCAGCTCGACGGTCCCCAGGGCGAAGCGGTGCTTCGCCAGATGATCGACGAACTGACCATGTCCGGCAGTGAGCGTCTCAAGGAAGGTCTCGAGCGATTCGTCGCCACGCGGGACTGGGAAAGCGCACTCGCCCTGCTGCGGCAGGCACTTGCGGAAGAACCCAACAACCCCGCATTCAGGGTGGAACTGGCCGACGTGCTGGTGCGCAAGGGCGACCTGGACGATGCACGCGTCGCGCTAGGGTCGATCGCCGAGGACACTCCTGAACGCGATCGGCCCGCCGCCCGTCTTGAAATCGCGGAGGAGGCCTCGGCTATCGACGGCAGCGTCCGGAGTTCAACACCGGATCCGGGCGCAGACGACCTCGACGCCCTGTATGACGCCGCGGTTCGCGAGGCGGCAAACGAAAACTACGAGGCCGCCCTGGAGTACTGCATGACCATCCTGAGGACCGATCGCAAGTTCCGGGAGGACATCGGACGCAAGACGATGATCAAGGTCATGACAGCCATGGGCAAGGGGTCCGAACTCGCGCAACAGTATCGCCGCCGCATGTTCGCGTTCATGCACTAGGGGAACTGACTCCGGCCGCCAGCAAGCTGGGGGGCCGACAACATTTGGCCGGTTTTATCCATACCCAAGCGGTCTCCCCTTGTCGGATCGTGACTTAAGCAAACGTTTCAAACTGTCAATTCAGATTTTTCTTTTAAAGTACTGAAAACAAAAGAATTGTTATTCCCTCTCTTCGATTTGGCAGATTTTGAGAATCATCCTGTCCCGCAGAATTCAGAACCATGTCAATAAGTTATACAGAGAGTTATCCACAGAGACCCTCAACCCCAAGGCATCTTTTTGGGACATTTCCTAACTGCCTGCGGCTCCGATGCGAGCCTCTGACACGGGTTGCATGAATGGCTTCGTCGCGAGAGGACGAACGGCATCATTCTTGCGCACCGGCCAGCATCGCGCGGGCGCTTGGCCATGCTGCCGCACGGTGTGAATTCGCCCCGCCCGTGGATCACGTCTACAACCCGCTGGACTACGCTTTCGAAGCGCACAGGCAATACCTCGACCGGTACTGCCGACGTGATGCGGAGATCCTCCTGGTCGGCATGAATCCCGGCCCGTACGGCATGGTCCAGACCGGGGTTCCGTTCGGTGAGGTCTCCTCGGTCCGTGACTGGCTCGGCATCGCCGATGGCGTCAACCCTCCTCCGGATCAGCATCCGAAGCGCCCGGTCGAAGGGTTTTGCTGCACCCGCAGCGAGGTGAGCGGACAACGTCTGTGGGGCTGGGCAAGGGAACGCTTCGGAACTGCGGATGTCTTCTTTCGGCGGTTCTTCGTCTGGAACTACTGTCCTCTCGCGTTCCTCGAAGCGACCGGACGCAACCGCACACCGGACAAGCTCCCGGCGCAGGAGCGTGCCCCGCTTTACGAGGCCTGCGACCGGGGTCTGGCAGAGATCGTCCGCTTCCTCGAACCACGTCTGATCCTCGGCGTTGGACGGTTTGGCGAACAACGCGCCCGCGCGGTCCTGGGCGACACAGTACGGATCGGCCACATCCTGCATCCGAGCCCGGCAAGCCCTGCCGCCAATCGCGGCTGGGCACCGCAGGTGGAGCAACAACTGGCCGATCTCGGCGTCGAACTGCCCTGATGGCCGATACGCCTGTTCGGTGTGGCTGGGCGGGGGATGACCCTCTCATGCGGCGCTACCACGACGAGGAGTGGGGCGTCCCGTTGCACGATGACCGTGCCCTCTTCGAACTGCTCGTCCTGGAAGGTGCGCAGGCCGGCCTCTCGTGGCGCACGATCCTGCACAGGCGCGAGGGCTACCGCGCCGCCTTCGACGGCTTCGACATTGCCCGCGTCGCCGCGTATGGACAATCCGATCGTGAGCGCTTGCTGGCCGACGCGCGCATCATCCGGAACCGGGCCAAGATCGGTGCCGCGATAGCCAACGCGCGGGCGACGATTCGCCTGCAGAAGGAGCACGGCTCGCTTGACGTCTTTCTCTGGAACTTCGTGGGCGGCGAACCTCGGCTGAACGCCTACCGCGACGTCTCCGAATTACCGGCACAGACAGCGGAGTCCCAAGCGATGAGCAAAGCGCTGAGGAGCTACGGATTCTCCTTCGTCGGTCCGACGATCTGCTACGCCCTCATGCAGTCGGCCGGCCTCGTCAACGACCATGTCACAAGCTGCTTCCGCTACACGGATCAATAGACCCCCGGAACCAGCCGATAGCGAACTTTCGACCGGTACTGCGTCCACAGTTCGCCGTACTTGCCCTCACAACGGCGGTCGTCGATGCGCTCCCGGGCGATGAAGAAGACCGTCAGGTAAACGAAATAGACCCAGGCCCATGCGTTGGTGAAGTGTCCCAGCGCCAGCGCCATGCCGAGCGCCGCCAGGATCTCGCCGGTGTAGTTCATGTGCCGCGCCAGCCCCCAGAACCCGCTGCACAGGATCTTGCGTTCGCCGTCCGTGACGGTAGCGGGCTTGAGGAAGCCCAGGAATGGCCGCTCGGGGAACTGCTTGAAGGTGTACTTCTGCAGGTTGGCGCCCCGGCTGATCACCCAGCCGAGGAGGAAGATGGCGGCAGAACCGCCCAGCCAGAGCACGTTCCACGACGGGTCGATATCGGGCGCCGGCAGGTGTGCCGTGCCCCACAGCCCCACGGGATACAGGCAGGGGTAGACCGCGAGGCAGCCCACGATGAGCTTGAAGCCGAGGCGCTCCTCGAAGATGTCGAAGGTGAAAAGCTGCACGCGCTCGAAGCAGAAGTAATCCGCCACGAACCAGACCCACATCGCGGCATGCAGCAACAGGCCGAGGTTCACCGCCTCGCCATACAGCCCGTAGTGATACGCGGCGCTGGATGCCGCGTTCAGCGCGAGCAACGTGCCCCCGAAGATGTACATGAACATCTTGACGTCGACCTGCCCGCCAATCTGCACATTGCGGGAACGGCCCTCGATCCACTGGACCCAAAGGCTCCGGTCGTCTGCGGGAGCGCGGAGGACCAACCAGGCGGTAAGCACGATGCTGAGGGCGACGGCACCGGCAAGCACGTGCCACTTCACCTGCCAGAGCCAGCCGAGCGGCGCCAGGGTCAGCTCCAGCCACCAGATTCCAAGAGCGACGATAAAGACCGTAATGCCGTTCAGGCGATACCGGGGCGTTCCCCCAGCCCCGCGATATGCATAACCATCGACATGGCGCGACGGGAGCACCACATGCAGCACCAGCAGGATCACGAAGATGGCTACCGGCGTGAGGAATGCGGCAACCGTCTGCCAGGTGTCGGCGTCGGACATGGGTGGCCTCGGCAGCTTCTCTGATGTTGTTGGCCGGACAGTCTACGGGCAACCGTGCTTTGCGCAAGGAACGCCTGGCGGACACCAGGGAGAGGGAAGTTTGGTGGGCCCACCAGGACTCGAACCTGGGACCGATCGATTATGAGTCGAGCGCTCTGACCAACTGAGCTATGGGCCCTTGATGGAACAGTCTACCGCCAGCCCGGATTCTGCTCCAAGCTGACGGTAGGGCAATGGAAGACCTCTGGCCTTATCGCGTGTCGCCGAGTTCGTCGAGGAAGCCGCGCAGGTGCTCCGACCGGCTCGGATGGCGCAGCTTTCTGAGCGCCTTGGCCTCGATCTGGCGGATACGCTCGCGCGTGACATCGAACTGCTTGCCGACCTCCTCCAGCGTGTGGTCGGTGTTCATGTCGATGCCGAAACGCATGCGCAGAACCTTCGCTTCGCGCGTGGTGAGGTCCCCGAGGACGGAACGGGTCGCATCCTTCAGCCCTTCGCTCGTCGCCAGTTCCACCGGCGAACCGACGGTGGAGTCCTCGATGAAGTCGCCGAGATGGGAGTCCTCGTCGTCTCCCACGGGCGTTTCCATGGAGATCGGCTCCTTCGCGATCTTCAGCACGCGCCGGACTTTCTCTTCCGGCATTTCCATGCGTTCGCCGAGTTCTTCCGGCGTCGGGTCGCGTCCCATTTCCTGGAGCATCTGCCTCGAAATGCGGTTGAGCTTGTTGATCGTCTCGATCATGTGCACCGGAATGCGGATCGTGCGCGCCTGATCCGCGATCGAGCGCGTGATCGCCTGGCGGATCCACCAGGTCGCGTAGGTCGAGAACTTGTAGCCGCGCCGGTACTCGAACTTGTCCACCGCCTTCATGAGGCCGATGTTGCCCTCCTGGATCAAATCCAGGAACTGCAGACCCCGGTTCGTGTACTTCTTCGCGATGGAAATCACCAGGCGCAGGTTCGCCTCGACCATGTCTTTCTTCGCCCGGCGCGCCTTGGCCTCGCCCACGGCCATGCCACGATTGATCTCCTTGATTTCGCCGATGGAGACGCCGGTCTGGCTGGCGATGTTCTTGAGCTTTTTCTGCAGCCGCATGATTTCCGGCTTGTTCGCATCGAGCGCCTTGCTGTACGGGTGCCTGGCCTTGATGTGGCGGTTCACCCAGGCAATCGACGTCTCATGCCCCTGGAACTCCTTCAGGAAGGCCCGGCGTCCCATACCCACTTCGCCGACGCACACTTCCATCATCGCGTTTTCGTAGCGCCGGATCTGGGCGCGGGCCACGCGCGGCATCTCGACGAGTACCTCGTAGTGCTTCGGCACGAGCTTGAACGGCGACATCGCGACCGAGACCGCCTGCCGGTCCCGCTTCGCCGCCTTCGACAGGCGACCCTCCGATGCGGCAGTCTTCTGCGCCTTGTCACGCGCTTTCCGCAACGCACCGAAACGCTTGGCCGCCTCTACCGGGTCCGGTCTCTTTTCGTCGTTGTCATCGTCTTTCTTCTTGGCGTTGTTTGCCTGCGTGCGGGCATCCACCTGCGCGGCACGCGGTACGTTTTCGGCGGGGTCGAGATAACCCACCAGCACGTCGGCCAGCTTGTCATTCTCCACCGCCTGGTCGTAGGCCTTGAGCAGGTATTCCACGGTGCCGGGGAAGTAGGCCAGCGCCGACAGCACATCGCGGATCCCCTCCTCGATGCGCTTGGCGATGGCGATCTCGCCTTCGCGGGTCAACAGGTCGACCGTGCCCATTTCGCGCATGTACATGCGCACGGGATCCGTCGTCCGGCCGACTTCGGTCTCGACCGCCGCAAGGGCCGCCGCCGCTTCTTCAGCGGCGAGTTCGTCGGCGGTGTTCTCCTCCGCATTCATCAACTCGTCGGGGTCCGGCGCGGTTTCGTACACCGTGATCCCCATGTCGTTGATCATGCGGATGATGTCCTCGATCTGGTCCGGATCGGAGATGTCCTCCGGCAGATGGTCGTTGACCTCGGCGTAGGTCAGGAACCCCTGTTCCTTGCCTTTTGCGATCAGGTCCTTCAAACGCGATTGCTGCTTTTCTGTCTCGGTCGCCATAACCCCTCGATGTGGATACGATTTGCCCTGGCGGACAAACGCTCAATTATACATGCTTCCCCATGACGTCGGTGCCGCGGGGTTTCTTCCATGCCCCTACTTTGCCGGTGCCCGCTCCGTATTGGATAAGGACCCGGCGCTTACGTCGCCCACTCCACTTCTGGCAGCCCACGACGCGCTCCATCGCGCGACATTCTCCTTTGTGGGGTCGTTCCTGATCGAATCAACCAGGGCGCGCGCCTGTCGACGCGCCCGGTTGTGCAGATAGAGCGTGACCCGGGAGACAAATTCCGTTTCCAGGGCGTTGGCATCAAGTAGCTGTTCGGCGTCAGCCAGGTCACGCAGTTCATCGTAGACCGGTTCGTGGACAAAACGCGCCAACAGGACCGAGACATCGTCGTCGCCGTACTTCGCCACGCACCGTGCCACCCGAAGGAACAGCGAATCGTCGTCGGTGACATCGAACAGATCGCCGACAAGCGATGCGTCCAGCTGTTGGAGCACCGCCGGATTGTGCATCAGGCAACGCAGCAACCACAGGTCGAGTCCCGTCGTGCGGGCTGCGGGCGCCGGCCCGGGATCGGGCGGCGGCGGCTCTTCAACGCGCCGTTGGCCGGTATCCGCCGACGGCGGGTCGATCACATCGGGGTCCAGTTCCGCGATGCGGGCGAGCCGATCGACCAGCAGGCTCCTCAAGACCCCTCTCGGGATACGGGAAACAAATGGCCTGGCGAGTTCGCAAAGCCGGGCGCGGGCGTCCATGGATGCGAGGTCGAGCCCTTCCGACAGCGATTCGAGGAGATAGTCCACGGCGGGTTTGGCACCCGCAACCTGCTCCTCCAGGTGCTCCCTGCCCTCGCTCCTGACGAGGCTGTCGGGGTCCTCACCCTCCGGCAGGAAGACGAACTTGCACTGGCGGCCGTCGCGCAATGACGGAAGGCTCGCCTCCAGCGCACGCCACGCCGCCTGCCTGCCCGCCCGGTCACCGTCAAAACAGCACACCACTTCGGACGTGTTTCGGTAGAGCCGCTCGAAGTGCTCGGTACCGACGGCAGTGCCCAGGGTCGCGACGGCGTTCCGTATCCCGTTCCGGGCCAGGGCGACCACGTCCATGTACCCTTCGACCACGATCAGCCGGTCAAGCCCGCTGCCCCGCTGCGCGGAGTGCCTGGCCTCGTAGAGTCCGTAAAGCTCGCGCGCCTTGTGGAAGACCGACGTCTCCGGTGAGTTCAGGTACTTGGGACCGTCTTCCGCATCGGACAGGAGGCGTCCGCCGAAAGCCACCACGCGGCCCCTCGAATCGCGAATCGGGAACATGATCCGGGCCCTGAACCGGTCGTAGGTACGGCCCGCGTCGTTCCGCGCCACCAGCCCAGCCGCGACCATCTCGTCCGGTTCCGCGTCCAGCCGGGTCTTCAGGAAATCCCATCCCGGCGGCGCAAACCCGATGCCGTACCTCGCCGCGGTCCTGCCATCGAGACCGCGCCCCTTCAGGTAGTCAATCGCCTCGGTATGGTCGCGCAGGGCTTCGCGGTACAGCTTCGCCGCCTTGTCCAGCACCTCGTAGAGCCCCGTATCGGGTTTCTCGATCCGCCCGCCGCCTTCCCTCGGCACCTCGACGTGGGCGATGGCCGCCAGCGCCTCGACCGCCTCGACGAACTCCATCCGGTCGTGCTCCATCAGGAAGGTGATTGCCGTACCGCCGGCGCCACAGCCGAAGCACTTGTAGCCACCCCGGTCCGGGTTGACGATGAACGAGGGGGTCTTCTCCTGGTGGAAGGGACAGCAGGCCTTGTAGGACTTCCCGGCCTTGGTCAGTTTCACCCGCGTGTCGATGAGGTCGACGATGTCGATCCGCTGGAGCAGATCATTGATGAAGGACTGCGGAATCAGACCGGCCATTGGCGATCAGATTAACGCTTCCGGGACGCGAAAGGTAGCGGCGAATCGGCGATTCTGGCTGCACCGGGCCGGAACGCCCGGGCGCCGTCGCGTTTCTGGCAAAATACGCGCTCCCTAAACCTCCGAGCCCCCATGAGCCGCGATACTTTCAACGCCCGCCGGACCCTCGTGGTCGACGGAGACGAATACGATTACTTCAGCCTGTCCGACGCCGCAGGGAACGGCGCCGGAGACTCCGAGCGGCTGCCCGTGTGTCTCAAGGTGCTGCTCGAGAACCTGCTGCGATTCGAGGACGGCAGTACCGTTGGCGCGGAGGATGTGCGCGCGCTCGGCTGCTGGGCGGAAGAACCGCCGGGGGCGAAGGAGATCGCCTATCGGCCGGCGCGGGTGCTGATGCAGGACTTCACCGGTGTTCCCGCAGTGGCCGACCTCGCCGCCATGCGCAGCGCCGTCGTCACGGCCGGCGGAGACCCCGCCATCATCAACCCGCTTTCGCCCGTGGACCTCGTGGTCGACCACTCCGTGATGGTGGACCGGTTCGGCGCGCCCACCGCGTTCGAGGCGAACGTGGAACTCGAGATGCAACGCAACACCGAGCGCTACCGCTTCCTCCGCTGGGGACAGCAGGCGTTCGACAACTTCCGGGTCGTGCCGCCGGGCACCGGCATCTGCCACCAGGTGAACCTGGAGTACCTCGCCCGCGGCATCTGGACCAGCCGGGAAAACGGGCGCACCCTCGCCTATCCCGATACGCTGGTCGGGACCGACAGCCACACCACCATGATCAACGGCCTCGGCGTCCTGGGGTGGGGCGTCGGCGGTATCGAGGCGGAAGCAGCGATGCTCGGACAGCCGATCTCGATGCTCATTCCCGACGTGGTGGGCTTCCGGCTCAGCGGCGCGTTGCCGGAAGGCATCACCGCCACCGACCTGGTGCTGCGCGTAGTCGAAATCCTGCGCGCGAAGGGCGTGGTAGGGAAATTCGTCGAGTTCTTCGGCGACGGCCTCGACAACCTGCCGCTGGCGGACCGCGCAACCATCGCCAACATGGCGCCCGAGTACGGTGCGACCTGCGGACTGTTCCCCATTGACGGGGAAACCATCAGCTACCTCCGGCTCTCGGGACGCCCGGAGGAGACCGTGGCCCTGGTGGAGGCCTACGCCAAGGCACAGGGCCTGTGGCGCAGCGGCAGCGCGGAACCCGTGTTCACCGACACCGTCGAACTCGACCTTTCCAGCGTGCAGGCATCCCTGGCGGGGCCCCACCGTCCGCAGGATCGCGTGACAATGTCCGACCTGCCCCGAGCGTTCGCGGAGTCCCTGGAGCTCCAGGGCCGCAGCGATGCGGGACGCGTGCCGGTCGAGGGCACAGACCACGGCCTCGGCCACGGCGACGTGGTCATCGCGGCCATCACATCCTGCACCAACACGTCGAACCCCGCGGTCATGCTCGGCGCCGGCCTGGTAGCCAGGAAGGCGCTGGCGCGCGGCCTGTCCGTCATGCCCTGGGTCAAGACGTCCCTGGCGCCAGGGTCGAAGGTGGTGACGGAGTATCTCGCCCGCACGGGCCTGCAGGACTCCCTGAACCGGCTCGGGTTCAACCTCGTGGGCTATGGCTGCACCACCTGCATCGGCAACTCCGGGCCGCTGCCGGAACCGGTTTCGGCAGCGATTGAGGACGGCGACCTGGTCGTCTCCTCGGTGCTGTCGGGCAACCGCAACTTCGAAGGCCGCGTACACCAGGAAGTTCGCGCCAACTGGCTCGCATCGCCGCCGCTGGTGGTCGCCTACGCGATCGCGGGCACGGTTCGAATCGACCTCGCATCCGAACCCATCGGCCAGGACCCCGACGGCGAGGACGTGTACCTGGCAGACATCTGGCCGAGCAACGAGGAGGTCGCGGAGGCCGTGGCGGCGGTGTCCGCCGACATGTTCCACCGCGAATACGGCGACGTCTTCGCGGGACCGGAAGCCTGGCAGTCCATCGACATCGACGCCGAAAGCACCTATGGCTGGCAGAATTCGACCTATATCAAGCAACCGCCGTTCTTCAGCGTCGGCGGCAGCCTTAACCAGGGGGTGGAGGTGTCGGGCGCGCGGGTCCTCGCCTCCCTTGGAGACTCGGTCACCACCGACCACATATCTCCCGCAGGCATGATCCAGCCTGCGAGCCCCGCTGGCGAATACCTGCAGCAGGCCGGCGTGCAGGTGTCGGCGTTCAACTCCTACGGTTCGCGGCGCGGCAATCACGAAGTGATGATGCGCGGCACGTTCGCGAACATCCGCATCAGGAACGAGCTGGTCCCCGGCGTCGAGGGCGGCTATACGATCCACGTTCCGACCGGCGATCGCATATCCATCTACGACGCCGCCGTGCGCTACCAGGGTGAAGGTACGCCACTGGTGGTCCTCGCAGGCAGGGAGTACGGCACCGGGTCCAGCCGGGACTGGGCCGCAAAGGGCACCCGGCTGCTCGGCATCCGCGCCGTGATCGCCGAAAGCTTCGAACGCATCCACCGCTCCAACCTGATCGGCATGGGAGTGCTGCCCCTGGTATTCAGCGATGGCGAATCCCGCGGCAGTCTCGGGCTCACCGGGGATGAACTCGTGGACATCGCCTTGCCCGAGGGTGTTGCCGGCATTGCACCGAGGCAGAAGCTCGACCTCAGGGTCCGCCGGCCGGACGGCAGCACGGACTCCTTCATCGTGCAGAGCCGGCTCGATACGGAAAACGAGATCGAGTACTTCCGTGCCGGCGGCATCCTGCAGTTCGTCCTGAACAAGCTGGTCGCGGAAAGTCAGGAGAGGCCGCTCGATGGGTGAACGCAAACGAGCGGCACCTCTTGCCGCCATCGACGTTCCCCCGGCGGCAAAAGCGTCCAGCTACCCCGAACCCTTCGCGGCGCGCGTGGCCCTTCGCGAGAAAAGACGGTTGGGAGAGCATTTCAGTCTCACGAAGTTCGGCGTGAACCTCACCAGGCTCGCGCCCGGCGGACAGTCGGCACTGATGCACTCGCACAGCAGGCAGGACGAACTGGTTTACATCGTCGAGGGTGAACCCACGCTCGTCACCGAGTCGGGAGAGAACAAGCTGTCACCGGGCATGTGCGTGGGTTTTGCCGCGCGGGGCGAGGCTCATCACCTGGTCAACAACACCGGCGCGGACGTGCTCTACCTCGAGATCGGAGACCGGACCCGGGGAGACCAGGTCAGGTATCCTGACGACGACATCCAGGCCACCTTTGCAGAAAACGGAACGTGGCAGTTTTCGCGCAAGGACGGCACGCCTTACTAGAGTTCAGGCAGTCAGGTAGTCGAAGCAACCCGTCTCGCGCAGCACTGCGTTCAGGCGTTCGTCGCTGCTGACGCGCTGGTATTTCGATTTCAGCACCCCGAGCGAACGCGCATGGTACTTCTGCGGCTTCTGCGTCCACGCGTTGCCCTTGAGTTGCACCGTGAACTCCTCCTCGCCAGCGTCGATGGCAGCAGCGTTCGCGGCACTCCAGGGCAGGAACATCGCGCCCACCTGGTCCGCGAGCAGGGGTGTCAGCGAAGGCGCCAGCGAGTCCCAGGGCTCGAACCCACCCTCAATCCCGGGCTCCAGCATGCGGTCCACCCAGGCCGAGACGCTGGGTGCGGTGGCCTCGATGATCTGCCTCGGCGTGTGATCGCGCCGGGCGGTGTAGATCTGTCCCCAGAGTCCGAAGTCGGCGAATGCCGGGCGTCCGCCGAAGAGGTACGGGCGATCCGAGAGGTGCGCTTCAAGGAAGCCTAGCGCCTCCCTGAAGGACTGTTCGATCTGCGGCGCCGTCACGGCGTTTGAACCGACGAACCAGACGCGGTTGACCATCCGTTCCCGAACCACCTTCGCAACCTCCTCGATTTCCTCCTTCGCCGCGTTCGGCCGCATCATCGCCGCGAGCCTGCGGGCGCAGCCGACCTGGTCGATCTCCCGCGCCCAGCGCAGGTGGAACATCCACTTGTTGCCCCACTCGTCGCCGAACTCCTCGAGCAGCGTCGAAACGAACGCGGAGACGGTCTCCGGGGGATGGATGCCGGGGTCGGCGAACTTCGGTTCCAGCGCATCGATGATCGGTGTCGAGTCCTGCATGCCGTGCTCGTCCGGTGTCACCACCAGGGGAACGAGCGGCAGCCGCGCGTGCCGGTCGAACAACTGGGAAGCTTCGACACGCGACAGCCATTCGTGCGGAATCCCCTTGTAGCGGAAGTACGCCCGCACCTTGACCGAATACGGCGATTCCTCCGCGCCGATGATCCGATACACCTCCGACATGTCCGTCTCCGCCGATTGCGTGTCCACCATTATGGTGCATTTCCGCAGGTCTGAGAGGCGCAAGCCCGATTCCCCAACGCCCGGTGCGGCTCGAAGTTGCAGACCAGGGCTTCCACCACCGCGTTCCTGTTTCGCCTCCTCGCACCCGCGTGGTAGAAGTGATCCCGGGTCTCGACGTGGAACCTGCCCCAGTAGCGCTTCACCATGTCGTTCTCGCGGTACGCGTTGTGGTGCCAGGTCGACAGCAGGAAACGCGCCCGGGTATTGGAGAGCGCCTCGAACAGTCGCCGCTCGTCCGCCTCGTCCCAGCTACCGTAGTAGTCGACGTGCCTTCCCCAGTAGGGTGGATCGCAGTAAATGACATCGTCCGGTCCCGCCATGGCGATGAGTTCCGGGAAAGGGGCGTGCAGGAAACGCCAGCCGGGTTCGATGGCCCGCGCCGCCGCCCCGACCTGGTTCGCGATCTTCGTGACATACGCCTTGCTGAACCGGTTCGGCTTCTTGCAGAAGGGGATGTTCCACTCGCCGCGCCGGTTGAACCGCATCATGCCGTTGAACCCCGCGCGCGAGAGGAACAGGAAGTCGAGCGGGTCGTGGGTCCGGTTGAAGCGGTCCCTCACACGGTTGTAATGGCTGCCGGCGGCGGTGCGAAGACACGCTCCTTCCTCCTCCAGGTAGGTCCGCACGCGTTCCGGATAAATCAAGCCGAGCTGGACCTGGCTGTAGAACCGTATGACATGCGGGTTGGCGTCGCCGAGGACCGCACGCCGGAATCCGCAGTTGAACGCGACCACGCCGGTGCCGAGAAAAGGCTCCACCCACCGGCCTTCCGCAGGGGGCACGCATGACTGGATCCACGGCACCAGCTTCGTCTTGATGCCCTGGGCCTTGATCGGCGGAACGATGACCGGCACGGACTCTCCGGACAGGCACGAAACGGAGCGTATTGTTTCACTCGCCGCAAACCCTTGCCAAACGCAACGGCTGGTGTCCATGTGGTAACGTCGCGCGCCACGTATCCGCAAGAGGAATGAGCATGACCGACGCGTCTCCCCTGCCGGCTGGCGACCCCAAAACCCTTGGCTTCGATCCGGAACGCCTGTCGCGCATCGGTCCGGCCATGCAGGAGTTCGTGGACGACAGGCGCGTCCCCAACCTCATCACGCTGGTGGCCCGCCGCGGGCAACTGGTCCACCTCGACGCGCGCGGCGTACTCGACTTCGACACCGGCGCACCGGCAACAACCAACACGCTGTGCCGGATGTACTCCAACAGCAAGCCCGTGACCAGCGTCGCCACGATGATCCTGTTCGAGCGCGGCGTGCTCACCCCCGATGACCCCGTTTCGAAGTTCCTGCCGGAGTTCGCGGACAGCCGGGTGCGCGTCGCGAGCGACCCGATGTCCACGGAACCCGCCAGGCGGCCGATCACGATACGTGACTGCATCGCCAACACCACGAGCTTCACCGACCCCGCAACGATGCCGAGCTTCTATCGCCAGCAGTACGGCGACGCCCTCAGGACCCTGGGGTGGATGTCCCGCGAAGACGACGCGCCGACGCCGGACAACCGCGAACGCGTGCGGGCGCTGGCCGGGATTCCACTCGCCGCGCACCCGGGAGAGCGCTTCGTCTACCACATGGGATATCCCGTGGTGGGCGCGATTCTTGCCGAGGTCTGCGGGCAGCCGCTGGACGCGTTCTACCGCGAGAACATCTTCGAACCGCTGGGCATGGTGGATACGGATTTCTATCTCAAGGACGGCGCCCTGGATCGATTCGGGGCTTGCTACGTGCCGCGCGAGAAAGACGGCGAGGTTCGACTGGTGGTGGCGGAGAAAGCCGAGACCAGCGAGAAACACCTTGGCCCCCGAACCGAGTTCGGCGTCGGCGGCGACAGCGGCGGCATCCTCTCCACGGCCGGGGACTACGCCCGTTTCGGCCAGATGCTGCTGGACGGCGGCGAGCTGGACGGCGTGCGCATTCTCGGCCGCAAGACGGTCGACATGATGCTCGGCGACCACACCGTGGAACTCGCCACCCCCTTTGATCCGGGCTCTCACTGGGGCCTCGGTGTCTCGGTGTACCACGGGAGGGGCGGCTTTCCGCTGATGCGATCCGCCGGCACCTACGGATGGGGCGGGGCGGCTGGAACCAACTACTTCGCCGACCCGGAAGAGGAACTGGTGTGCGTCTGTCTCACCCAGGTCCTGAGTGCGGGAACGATGCCGAACAACAACTACGCCGAGACGTTCCAACGTCTCGTGTACCAGGCGCTCGCGTAACACATGCTTGGCCGCGCGCAGATCGCCCAGTACCAGAGAGACGGCTACGTCCTGGTAGCCGGCCTGCTGGAACAGGACACGCTCGACGAATTGCGCACCGTCACGGACGAGATCGTCGCCGGAGCCGCAGGCATTGACGCGCACACCGACGCGCTGGACCTCGAGGACTCCCATCGCGCCGATGCGCCGAGGGTGCGCCGGATCAAGAAACCGCACCTCGCGCATCCCTTCTACCGGGAACTGGCGGCGCATCCCGCGATCATGGACGTGCTGACGCCGCTCATCGGCCAGAACATACGGCTGCGCGCGGGCGGCAAGGTGAACATCAAGGCCGCGGAATACGGTTCACCGGTCGAGTGGCACCAGGACTGGGCGTTTTATCCGCACACCAACCAGGACGTGCTGGCGGTCGGGATACTGCTCGACGACATGGACGCCGGCAACGGTCCGCTCCTGTTCCTGCCCGGCTCGCACCTGGGCCCGATATACGACCATCACAGCCAGGGCGCTTTCTGTGGCGCAATCGACGTCTCCGCTGCCGGGCTGGACGTCTCCGGCGCCCGCGAGGTCCATGCACCGGCGGGTACGGTGACGATCCACCACGCCCGCCTCGTGCATGGGTCCGCGATGAATACGTCGACACGCCAACGACGCATCCTGTTCTACGAATACGCTGCGGTCGACGCCTGGCCGCTCGCCGGAGTCGAACAACTCGGGGACCTCATCGAATTCGACGGCCGCATCGTGAAGGGAAAGCCGACCTTGCACCCCCGGCTGGAGACGGTGCCCGTACGGATGCCGCTGCCGGCGGCTCCCCACCAGGGATCCATCTACGAGAACCAGCGCAACCTGGAGAGCCGGCACTTCGAGAGTTGGGGAGACAGTCACCGTCCAAGGTAAGCAAACCCGGACCCATCCCAATGGTCCAATGGTGGGTCCTTGTTGCACTGCACCCGTTTTTCTTGTATCAGGGCCGCCTCAGTTGCCTGACCCTGAATCGCGTTGAACCGGGCAGGAGGAAAACAGTGCCGCGCCTGATCTGTCTTGGAGTCCTGTTGCTCGCCGGGATTGCCCTGGTTTCCGTTCCGGCGTCCGCGTCGGGCTCCGTCGCGCCGGGCGCCGGAAAGATCAATACCCGCGCGGCATATGCCCTCGGCAAGTCCATCACGTTCCGCGAACTGGTATGCAGGAACTGCCCGATAAGCAGGCGCGAACTCAATCGTTCACGGGCCCGGAGCCTGAAGGACAGTATCGAGTCGGCATTCGATGAGAACAAGGTGAGCACGTCGGACGATGAGCACATCAAGGTTCTCTGCGACGGCAAGGCTGAAGACTGCACCACTCGGTTGGAATTGGTGAACTACTACCTCACACGGCGGTACAGGCTGTAACGGTCGGGAGTTTAAGGAAATGAATCGTCTCATAGCTACGGCACTTACCTTCACGGCCATCGTTTTCTGCCTGGCCCCGCGGCAGGTGTTCGCGGATGCTTCCGCGTGGCTGCCCGAGCCCGGCACTGGCCACCTCGGCTTTTCCTTCGTTTCTCAATCGGCAGAAGAGTTCTACCGCGGAGAAGCGAAACGGCCGCTGCCCGGCGGCGGACAGGAGGAACTGTCCCAGAACACCCTGTGGGTGGGAGGGAGCTACGGCGTTAACGACAGCTTCGCCCTCGATGTGCTGACGGGACGGGGCAGGAGTCAGTTCATGGTCGGGCCGGGAATCCCGACCCCCAGCGAGAGTTTCAGCGGCAGGGTCGACACGAGTATCGGGATCACCTGGCGTCTGGTGGACGAGGTCATCTCCGATTTGCCGAGCATTGCCCTGCGCGCCGGCGTGATTCTCGCGGGCGACTACGAGACGGGATTCATCAACTCCCTGGGAGATGGCGGCGATGGCTACGAGGCCTCCGTCGTGGTGGGGCGGTTCCTGGGCGATCAACTCGGCCTTTCCGCCGAGTTCGGGATGAGGCGGCGTGACGGCAATATTCCGGGAGAACGTTTCGCCAACCTGTCCGGCATCTGGTTGCTGAACGACTCCCTGACAATGGGCGTCGAGTACCGAATGGTGGACTCCACCTCCGGACTGCAGATCGGCGGCCCGGGGTTCGCACCCGACAGATTTCCCGAAATCGAGGAAGACACGCAGACGCTGGGGGCGAGACTGTATTACAGCGTCACCGAGAACATCAGCCTGAGCCTGTTTGGCGGGTCCGTTATCGACGGGCGAAACGCCGCCGCCTCAAGCATATTCGGCGCGACAGCAAACTATACGTTCGATTCTGTCAACGCAAAGTAGAAGTGTCCCCTTTTCTCCAAAGTAGAAATGTCCCCTTGGCGTTCGGGTCGAGGATTGCGGGTTCTGGGCAGCCGTTGGCTTTGCCGGGTGGCCGCGCGCGAAGGGAGCGGAGCGACCGAAGAGCGCGGCGGCGCCGCCGTCATCCGGCGGCCACGTCCGCCTCGGGCTTGAGCGGTCGCCGCCAGGGATGATCCGGCGGCGGCTTCCACGCCGGTCGCGACCGCTGCTCCGCCTTCGCCCGCTCGACCCGCAGGCGCACCGTCTTCTCGTCCTCCACCGGCGCCGGCGGTTCGCCTTCGGCCAGCAGCCGGACCGGCAGTTCGCGGCCGTCGCGCAGCACCGTCACCGCGCCGTCGAAGCCCTTGCACACCGTCACCGCGGCGCCACGCAGGCGATGGCCCTTGCCGCGTCCCGTCACCTGGTACAGCCGGCCCTCGAAGCTGATCGCCAGGTTCTTCGTCAGCTTGCGCGCGTGCTGCTCGCACAGGATCAGATCCAGCTCCCCGGCGTCGTGCAGCACCTCCCGGTGCGCGTCTTGCGCGGCGCGCGGCGCCACCGCGAAGCGCCGGTTGAAGTCCGCCATGAACTCCGGCAGGTAGGCGTTGGCCGCCGCCATGTCGCCGATCCCGCGCAGCCGCATCTCCTTCACCAGCCGGTCCTGCAGCGTCCGGTTGGCGCGCTCCACGCGCCCCTTCGCCTGCGGGCTGTGCGCGTGGATCGACGCGATATCCAGCGTCCGCAGCGCCCGCCCGAACTGCGTCAGCTCGCCCTCCCGGTCGCGGCGGTTGACTCGGAACACCCCGTAGCGGTCCGAGTAGTACGCCACCGGCCGGCCGTGCGCCTCGAGATGCGCGCGCGTGGTCCGCATGTACGCCTCGGTCGTCTCCTTCGCGAAGAACCCCGTCGCCAGCAGCCGCGTCGTCGCGTCGTCCACGTACACGATCAGCGTGCAGGCCGGCCCGCGCCCCTCGAACCAGTCGTGCGGAGAACCGTCGATCTGCACCAGGTCCCCCACGCACTCCCGCCGCGGACGGCTCGGATGCGACCGCGGCTCCCGGCGCGCCTTCGACCGCCACAACCCATCCGCCATCATCCACTGCCGAAGCGTCTCCGCCGACAGCCGGCAGCCGTGATCCTCCACCAGCTTCTCGCGCGCGAACGTCGGACCGAAGTCCCAGTAGCGCTCCCGCACCAACTCCAGAACCTCGCGTCGCACCGCCGCGTCGATCGCGTTGTTCGAGCGCTTGCCGCGATGACCCGACACCAGCCCCGCCGCGCCGCGTTCCCGGTAGCGCGCCGCCAGACGCTTCACCTGGCGCACGCTCAGCCTCAGCCGCTCCGCCGCCTCGCGCTGCTTCAGCCGCTTCTCAACCACCTGCCGGATCACGCCGGCGCGATCCGCCTCCCGCATGCTCAGTCGCACCTCCCCGCTCGACAAAACGCCCCCTCGATCTCGAAAAAGGGGACACTTTAACTTTGCACAAAGGGGACATTACGGCTTTGGCCTAACAACTATACGTTCGATTCTCTATGACCCGCTTGCTCCACCAGGCTCGCCTGGTGGCGTCATCAGCTTCCCGCCGATAGCGTTACGCCCGACTGGATGGTCCGACACTTGGGCACGGGGGCACCGACACACTTGGAGCGATACCTGAAGACCGCCGTCTGCACCTGAGACCGCTCACAGGCATCGCCCTGGGTGTAGGCGAACTCCCAACTTCTGACCAGTTCCACCGTATCCTGGACCAACGCGTCGAGGAACCGGGACCGGGTCGCGTTGGAGCTCTCGACGACCACCGTTGTCTCGTCGTCCACCGTCTCGCCTTCGGTATCGAGTGCGTAGCGAATAGTGATCACTGCGCCACCGTAGTTCACGCGTCGATTCCCGGGATAAAAATCCCCAGCCGTCGCGAACTCCGGCTTCAGTTGCGTCGCGCAATGTGCAATGCCCGGTGCGGATGAATCTACTGACGAATGAGGCACGGCTCGTTCCGCCGTTTCCTCTCCGGCATCCGGATCGACCGATCGAGCCAGGATCGACCGGGGCGGACTGATCGACGCGACTGGGGATTCTCTCGGCTCCAGGTTCGATTCCCGCGCTACCGCATCTTCCGCCGGCTGCGCCGCCAATGTCCCGGCGACAAGACGACGTTCGACCTCGGAACGCTCCTCTTGCAGACGGATTCGCTCAGCTTCGAGCCTCTGTCTCTCCACTTCACGTTCCGACTCCCGGGCTCGCGCGAGTTCCTCCTGCCGCCGCAACTGGGCTTCCCGCGCTTCCCTTTCCTCGGCAGCCAGTTGCCGGGCCGTCTCAAGCGCTGTCCTTTCCCTCTCGACCGCCGCCAACGCGCGCTCTATCTCTTCCTGCTCGAGACGCAACTGCTCTCGTTCCCGTGCCAATAGCTCGATCTCCGTGGGCTCGGTCGCGAGCGACTCCGCCTCGTAGGCCGACATGACCGGTTGATCCTCGAACTCGATGTCCGTACCGGCAAAATCAGCGAAATAGTCGCGCCAGAAATCCTTGTGGTCGATCCTCGTCTGCGAGTCTTCGGTGACGCCTCGGCGGGGCAAATAGAAAATCGTCACCCGGAGGTCGTCAACAATGCGTGGTGGCGGCGCGAAGCTGGTCCCAACCTGTCGCGGTTCGACGAAGGCGATGTGCTCCACTATCCCTTCCGTCTGCGAATGCCAGGTTGCGTATTGCATCATGTCCGAAAAGATGTAGAGGGAGCGCCGCCCGGAAAACTCCGCGAAATCAAGGACTGTGTCTTCGATAGCCTCGACCAGGAACGCGTTTGCGACCGGCTGATCGCGTTGTTGGATAGCCAACTCCTCCAGGCGGCCACGCAACCTGCTCCGCCACTCGCAGAAGCGGCTGGCCCTTTCGCGCACCGATGTCGGCAATGCGGACGGGATATCATTGCAATCGGGCGCGACCGCAGCGCCGTCTACGCCCAGTTCGGCGTTGTCGTAGGGTTTGCACGCGTGATCCAGGAGACGCCTCGGCGCGGCGGAGGTGCCCGTGACCGCGAACACCTGCAACTCCGTATTGGCGTCGAGTTCCATCGTCATTTCGCGCAGCAGGGCGGCCGGAAGCGAAGTCTGCCCGACATCCAGTGGCTTGCGAAGGTCGAGCAGAAACACGGCCCTTTCAGGTATGTCTCCCTCCCGGCTCGGACACAGGTCGGAGTCCAGGTCGGCATCCAGCGAAAGCTCGTCGCTGGGCGTACCCATGAACAGCGCGAGCCAAGACACGACCAGCAACGCCAGAAGAGGCGGGATGTAGGGGAACAACCGCCTCTGGAAGCGCAGTGACGATGGGAAAGCGCGGAATACGGCCACGTCGTTTACGCCTGTTGCCTCATTCCGACATTATGTCGGCTGTGCCGAGACCGTTCCAGCAAGGCCGGATTCAACCCAGCCCGCGCACGCCATCCTGCCGCAGAGGTATCCCTGGAAGTGGTCTCGATTTGTGTGGAAAATTCCCGACTTCAGTCCGACGGCGCGACTGGCCGGAGCAGCCGAGTTCAGCACAGGGAGGCAGGATCATGGGCAACAGGCAGAAGTTCTACATCAACGGCGAGTGGGTCGAGCCCTCCACCGGGGAGACCCTGGAAGTCATCAACCCTTCCACGGAGGAGCCGATCGACTCCATCGCCCTGGGCGGCCAGGCAGACGTCGACGCGGCGGTCGCAGCGGCCGGCGCCGCGTTCGAAACCTTCTCCGTCACCACGAGAGAGGAGCGCGTCGAATTGATGGAGGCGATCATCGAGGTGTTCAAGCGCCGCATGGGCGATCTCGCAGCCACCATCAGCGAAGAGATGGGCGCACCGATGTCGCTGGCCAACGCGGCGCAGGCGCCTGCCGGTCTCGGCCACTTCATGACGACGCTAAGGGTCCTGAGAACGTTCGAGTTCGAAGAGGATATCGGCACTTCCCACGTCGTCCGGGAGCCCGCCGGGGTGTGCGGTTTCATTACGCCCTGGAACTGGCCCATCAACCAGATCGCGTGCAAGGTGGCGCCTGCCCTTGCAGCGGGCTGTACCATGGTCCTGAAGCCCTCCGAGGTGGCACCGTTCAACGCCATCGTATTTGCGGAGATACTCGACGAGGCCGGCGTGCCTGCCGGCGTCTTCAACCTGGTGAACGGCGACGGACCGACGGTCGGTGCCGCGTTGTCCGCGCATCCGGGAATCGACATGGTGTCTTTCACCGGCTCGACCCGCGCGGGTATCGAGGTTGCCAGGAATGCTGCCCCCACCGTCAAGCGCGTTGCGCAGGAACTGGGCGGCAAGTCGGCCAACATCATCCTCGACGACGCGGATTTCCCGACGGCGATTGCAAGGGACGTGTTCGGCATGTGCCTGAACTCGGGACAGTCCTGCAACGCGCCCTCGAGAATGCTGGTTCCCAATGCGCGCATGGACGAAGCCGCCGCCATCGCCAGGGCTGCCGCCGAGAACGTGAGAGTCGGCGACCCGGGGTCGGCGGACACGACCATCGGCCCCGTGGTGTCCTCGGTACAGTTCGAGAAGATCCAGAACCTGATACAGAAGGGTATCGACGAAGGCGCAACGCTCGAGACCGGCGGCACAGGCCGGCCCGATGGCCTGAACCAGGGCTACTACGTCAAGCCCACCGTCTTCTCGAACGTGACCAACGAGATGACGATCGCCCAGGAAGAGATCTTCGGTCCGGTGCTGTCCCTGATCGGCTACGAGGACGACGAGGATGCCGTGCGGATCGCCAACGACACCGTCTACGGATTGTCGGGGTACATCTCGTCAGGGGACCCGGAACGCGCCAGGGCCATCGCCCGCCGCATTCGCACCGGCAACGTGCATCTGAACGGGGCCATGGTGGACAACAAGGCCCCGTTCGGCGGTTACAAGCAGTCCGGCAACGGTCGCGAGTGGGGTCAATACGGATTCGAGGAGTTCCTCGAGGTCAAGGCAATCATGGGATACAACGCGGCGGGGTAGACCCTTAGGAACCCCCGTCCGGCCTTGACGTCATCCGGTCCCGATGCCCGGATCGACTGGAGAGTCAGGGCGGGGTTTTCCGCCAGGGCTCAAGATCAGGAAGCTCGAGTCCCCGAGAAACTGGCATTGCCGAACGCGCCGAGCACGACGTTGCCGGAGATCTCGTCTCCGCTCACCGTCGCCGAGAACTCCAGCGTCATCGCCATCGGCGAGGTGATGTTCGCCTTCCAGGACAGGGAGTCTCCGTCCACGGCGCCGTCTTCGATATCGATGGCGCCCTGCGGACCCGACATGTTGCCCGTCAGGGTATTGCCATCCGTAACGAGCGTGAGCGTCGCGTTCTGCGGTCCCATCGGCGTGTTCGTGACCGTGTTCCAGACTCCGTCCACATTGCTCATTGCTTCGTTCTCCTGTGCAACGCCCCAAGGGCTGCGTGGTCCAAATCGAGTATGACAGAGTGGCCAAGCGGCTGTACAGTTGGCGGTCACGCGATGGCGCAGAAGTGATCCCGTGCCCGAAGCCACACCCCGTAACGGGCAACCGTTGAACCAACGGCCCAGGCGCTTCGAAACCCCGCGAGGTTACCGCAACTGGGCGTTGCTCGGCATGCTGGTTCTCCTGGTCGTGGGCGGCGCTTACGGTCCCGGTCTCATTCGCGGCAGCGCCACGATCCGAGTCGACTCGACTCCACCCGGAGCAACCGTCGTGCTGAACGGCGACGAGCGGGGCGTGACCCCCGTGGAAATAGCAGGCGTACCACCCGGGGAAGCGGTGCTGCACCTGCGGCATCCGCACCGCGGCGGCGAGTTGGTCCGCCTCACACTGGAACGGGGCGATAGCAAGACACACCACGTGTCATTCCCGCCGGCATTCGGCGCACTGGAGGTGGTGACGAATCCGCGCGGAGCGCAAGTGGTCCTGGACGGAAGCGCACTGGACCAGGTGACGCCAATGACCATCGACCCGATCCCCACCGGCGAACACGAGCTGGAGGTGTCGATCTATGGGCGCGAATCGAAGACCGTCACCATCGAGGTGTTCCCCGGAACAACGACCAGGCACGCATTGGAACTCGAACGCGTTCCCATGGGCGCGTTGACGCTGCGACTGACCCCCGCCACCGCGACGGTCGAGTTGCTCGACGCGCCAGTGCCCTACTCCCCCGGCGTCCGGCTGCCGATCGGCACTTACAGGTTGCGCGTCTCGTCACCCGGCTACGATGCTCACGAAACGGACCTGGCAATCGCCCATGGACCCAATCGCAAGCGCATCGACCTTGCACGGCAATACGGCCGGCTTGCGATCGACATTCGCCCCGCCAACGCCACCGTGACTGTGGCCACGAAATCGGAAGCTGGCCGCCCCAAACCCTTCAGCGACCAGATGCACCTTCCGGCAGGGCCCTTCACCGTCCGGGCAACGGCGATGGGCTATCGCAACCTCGTCCGCAACCTGATCATGACGACTGCCGGCATCTCGCTGAGTCTCGATATGAAAAGACTCGATGTCACGCCGGGACGGCGATTCCGCGACGAGATGAAGTCCGGCGGCGAGGGGCCCGAGCTCGTAATCGTCGGTCCCGGAACGTTTGTCATGGGTTCGGACAGTGGCCCACGCGATGAAGGGCCCGCCCGCGAAGTTCGGGTATTGCAACCGTTCGCCATCGGCATATACGAAGTCACAGCATCAGAGTTCAACCGTTTCCGCGACGCGGACACGGAAGGGCTGGATGTGCCGGCCACCGGCCTGTCGATACGCGATGCGCACGCTTACCTGGCCTTTCTCTCGCGGGAGACGGGTCATACCTACCGATTGCCTAGCGAAGCTGAATGGGAATACGCCGCGCGCGCCGGAAGCGACACGCCCTACTATTTCGGCGACGACCCCGACGCCCTGTGCGAACATGCGAACGTTGCGGACGAGACCCTGGGGGAACCATTTCCCTACTACCAGACGGCGAACTGCCGGGACGGGTTCATACGCCTGGCACCGGTCGGCAGTTTCAAACCCAACGCGTTCGGGCTGTACGATGTCATCGGCAACGCGGAAGAGTGGGTTGCCGACTGCTGGCATGGATCCTACAAGGGGGCGCCCCCCGACGCGCGCGCGTGGAATCCTGACTGCGGCCGGTTCAATGTCGTTCGAGGGGGTGCGTTCGACGCTCCTCCCGACCAGCAACGGATGACGTTCCGCGACATGGGCGGCGACGCATCGGATTCCCGCGGGATGCGGGTGGTCCGGGAACTATAAGGAAACAACCAACATGACGATGACCGAAGCCAATGGCGGCGAGAGCTGGGACCTCTCGAACGAATATCCCTCGGCTGACTCTGCGGAAATCGACGCCGACTTCGCCGAGCTCGATGCGCTGTCCGACGCACGCGACCGCGTGGCCGCTGTTCTTCGTTCACTGCTCGAAGACGCTGAAACGCTGTCGGTTGACGGCGCGGAATCAGGCATAAGAGCGGCGCGTGAAGCCTTTGTCCTGGGCGAGGCGGCCGAACGGATTCTGAACGACCTCGAAACCTATGCCGATTGCCTCCTGAGCGTGGACAGTTCCGATGAAGCGGGGCAGGCGTTGCTCGGGCGTCTGCAGGCGTACGTGAAACGCAACGACGCCATCGCCGAACCGTTACGCCAGTTTCTGGACCGCATTCCCGACCCGGTGGCAGAAGCCTTCCTGGACGACGAGAGAACCGCGCCGGCGCGTTTTGCCGTCGAACACGCGCGCAAGCGACGCCGGGAGCGCTTGAGCCTGGAACAGGAGACCCTTGCCTCCAGCCTGGCGCAGGACGGCATTCACGCCTGGGGACGCCTTTACGATCAGCTTTCCGGGACGCTGACTTGCTCGGTTCCTGACAACGGTCATACACGCACCATCGGCCTGGCCGAGGCCAGCGGCTTGCTGCTCGCGCCCGACAACAACGTACGCGAGAGCGCCTGGCGGGCAATAAACACCGCGTGGGAGCAACATGTAGAGTCCTGCTCGGCGGCGATCAATGCGATTGCCGGATGGCGCCTGGAAATGTGCGCTCGCCGGGCCACGCATTTCCTCGACGCCCCGCTGCACATGAATCGAATCGAACGCGCCACGCTCGACACCATCCTCGGCGTGGCGGAGGAAACCGTACCGCTGGCGCGCCGCGCAGCGAGACTGCAGGCGAAAGCCTACGGCAAGCGCCAGTATGGTCCGTGGGATCAACGCGCGCCCGCCCCCTCGTCCGGAGCCTCCGAGTCAGCGTCGATTCCCTACCGGGAGGCGATCGACATCATCGCGACTTCCTATGGGTCCATCGATCCCCGGATGGGGGAATTCGTCCGGATGATGTCGGCGAACCGCTGGATTGAGGGCACCGTAGGCGGTCGCAAACGTCCGGGCGCGTACTGCACCCGTTTCAGGAAGTCACGCTCTCCGCGCGTCTACATGACCTACACGGGCGGTGCCAGCGACGTCATTACCCTGGCCCATGAACTCGGCCATGCGTTCCACGGATGGGTCATGCGGGAACTGCCCGACTGCCAGCACCGCTACGGCATGTCCATCGCGGAAACAGCCAGCACCTTCGGAGAGACCGTCGTTCGCAACGCGCTTCTTGAACGCGCCGAGACGCCGGCGGCCAAACTCGAAATCGTATGGCAGGAGGCGGAGGCGCTGATCGCGTTCATCCTGAACATCCCTACCCGTTTCGAATTCGAGCACAACTTCTACGAGGCACGGGAAGAACGCCCGCAACGGCCTGACGAACTGAAGGAAATGATGAGCGCCGCCTGGCAGAAGTGGTACGGCGACAGCCTGTCGGAACCGGACCCGTTGTTCTGGGCAAACAAGCTCCACTTTTACATTTCGGGATTGAGCTTCTACAACTTCCCTTATCTCTTCGGATATCTCTTCAGCCTCGGCGTCTACGCGCGCAGGGAAGCGAGGAGTGCCGGGTTCCTCGACCGTTACGAGGCATTGCTCCGGGACACCGGACGTACGACCGCCGAGGAACTCGCGCACAAGTACCTCGACGCCGACCTGACACAGCCGGACTTCTGGCGCGGCACGATCAGGATGCTCGAGTCCCGCATCGACCACTTCGAGACCCTGGTCGGGCAGGCGGCGGGATAGGAGCCTTCAGCCCCGGGAGCGCGAGGGTGTCCCTCGCAAGAACCAGCAGCGCGAGGGTGTCCCTCGCAATAAAAGGATGCTCCCCGACCGCTGACGCCGTTTTCGGAAAAACACCATGAAAATTGATCTCATTGAAGACGATTTTCATGGTGTTTTTGATGGCGCTGGTACGCGATGCCCATCAAGCCATCAGGACGGCCATCCACCGCGCCCCCCGTAGTGGTGCTCGCCAGCTTCATACAGACGCTGCTGGAACGGGACTTTCCGCAATGGGGCATCACCGTGCCCGCCACGCCGATGGGGCGTTTCTGGACCATGCTGGCGCACTACCATGGACAGACCTGGAACGCCGCCGAGCCAGCCAGGGCGCTCGGTGCCCCGCCGGCCGCGGTCCGCCGCTGCCTGGATGTCCTCACCGACGCGATGATGGTGCGCCAACTACGACCGTGGTTCGCCAACCTGCGCAAACGCGAGGTGACCCGCTTTTCGATTCGACCGGCCAGCAAGCGCCATGAAATCCATCACCCTGCGCGTGCCGTGTTTCACCCCCGCTTAAGGCGCACCCTCCTGGCCGAATCGCCATCGTGACCAGCGGTGGCGCTACGGTCGGTCCACGCCTTGACACCCCCGCTGCGCCTGCACAGACTCCGACGGCAGTAACAGGGAGACCAAACCGTCCATGATCGAAAGACATCTCGATATCGTGACCGCCGATGGCGACATGAACACCTTCGTCGTCTATCCGGAAGAGGGTGGCCCATATCCTGTCGTCCTCTTCTACATGGACGCACCCGGCAAGCGCGAAGAACTGCACGACATGGCGCGGCGGATCGCCACCGTCGGCTACTACGTGATCCTGCCCAACCTCTACTATCGCGAGGTCCGCGAATTCAACCTGTATCTTCCAGACGCCACCCGCGAACGCATGCGCGACCTGATGGACGGGCTAACCAATGCCATGGTCTGCGAGGACACCCAGGCGATGCTCGACTTCGCCGCATCCGAATCCTCGGCCCGCGGGGGACCAGTGGGGGCGGTGGGATACTGCATGAGCGGCCCGTTCGTTTTCGCAGCCGCGGCCGAGTTCCCCGACCGCATCAAGGCTTCAGCGTCGTTGCACGGGGTGAAGCTCTACGGCGACGCTCCCGATTCCCCGCACCTGACCGCCGACCGCATCCAGGGCGAAATCTACTTCGGTTGCGCCGAGACGGACAATTGGGCGCCGCCGGAACTGGTCGAGGCCCTCGACAGCCACCTCGCCTCCACCGGGATCAACTACCGGATCGAGTGGTATCCCGGCACGAACCACGGATTCGTCTTCCCCCAGCGCGACGGGATGTACCACAAGGCGTCGGCGGAGACACACTGGGAACGCCTGTTCGCAATGTTCCAGCGCAACCTCTGACCGGCCCAGCCAGGGGGAGCGCAGGGTGAACATCGCACCAGCCACGGCGACACTGGGCGCCACCGTCACCGGCGTTCGCCTGAACACGCTGTCGGATCGCGATTGGCAGACCATCGAAGACGCATTCCACCAATACGCGGTCCTGGTCTTCGCCGGCGCAAACCTGACAGAGGCGGAACACATCGCCTTCAGCCAGCGGTTCGGCCCTCTCGAGCGAACGCTGTCGCAACGTAGCGACAGACAGGAGATTTCCCTGCTGTCCAACGTCGCCGGGGACGGCGAGATCGCGAAACCCGACGACAACCTGGGACTGTTCCTCAAGGGCAACCGCTATTGGCATACGGACTCTTCGTTCAAGAAGGTGGGCGCCAAGGTGTCTCTCCTGCGCGCCGTGGAAGTCCCGGATTCCGGCGGCGACACCGAGTGGGCGGACATGCGCGCCGCCTGGGACGCGCTCGACCCCGATACGCAACGGCGGCTCGAAGGTCTCGTCGCGGTGCATTCCTATGCGTACTCGCAAGGCAAGGTCGGCGGTATCGCGCTACTGAATAGACGCGAGCAGGATGCACTCCCGCCGGTGCGCCAACCGGTGGTGCGCGTGCATCCGGCGACGGGCCGGAAGAGCCTCTACGTGGGCCGTCACGCGTCCCACATTGTCGGCATGCCGGTTGAAGAGGGCCGGACTTTGCTCGAACGACTAACGGAAGAAGCCTGCCAGGCGCCGCGCATCTTTCGTCATCATTGGGAGGCCGGAGACATCGTTGCCTGGGATAACCGGTGCGTGCTGCATCGAGGGCATCCCTGGCCGTTCGACCAGCCCCGCGTCATGAAACGCACCACGGTGGCGGGCGACGGCGACAATCCCTGGACGATCAGCGAGGCGGCCGGGCAAGCGCCATGAAATCCATCGCCCGCTTCGCGTGTGCCCTGTTCGCACTTCGGGAAACACCCGGGCTACGGAAGGTGGCGTGAGCGATTCGGCCACCGCGCCGCTCGCCGGCAGGACTTCCAGGGACCGCCTGATCCCGTTTTCGAGCAAGTTGGCGTTCGGGGTCGGACAGTTTGCCGAGGGCCTGAAAAACACCGCCTTCAGCGCTTTTGTCCTGTTCTACTACAACCAGATACTGGGGCTGCCGGGCACGCTCGCCGGGCTGGCGCTCTTCGTCGCGCTGATGTTCGACGCCGTCACGGACCCCGTGGCCGGCTCCCTCTCCGACAACCACCGATCCCGCCTCGGTCGCCGCCACCCGTTCATGTACGCGTCCGCACTGCCCCTGGGCCTGGCGTTCGTCGGGTTATTCGCCCCTCCGGGTGGATTGGGCGAGTGGGGTCTTTTTGCGTGGCTGGCGGTATTCGCGATCCTCACCCGCGCTGCGATGACGCTCTATCACGTGCCGCACCTGGCACTCGGCGCGGAAATGACCGAGAACTTCAGCGAGCGGACCCGGGTGGTGGCATACCGGCAGTTCTTCAGTGCGGCGGGTGCCGCGGGCGCGTGGATCATCGGCCTCATTTGGTTCTTCTCCGACGACAGGGGCGGCCGACTCGCCGCCGACAACTATCCGCCCTTTGCCATCGCGCTGGCGATACTGATGGTCGTGACGATCTGGTATTCCGCCTTCGGGACGCAGAAGGAGATTCCTTTCCTGATCCAGCCGGCGCCGCGACCGAAAATCAATCCCATCGTCCGGATGTGCCGCGACCTGCTGGAAGGATTCAGGAACCGCTCCTTCACGTGGCTTTTCAGCGGCGTGCTGATCATCTACGCCATGGTCGGGGTCAACAGCGTCCTGGACCTCTACATGTTCCAGTACTTCTGGGATCTCGCGAGCGGCGAGATTCTGCAGCTTCAGATGACCGCGATCCTGGGTCTCCTGATCGGCGCATTCCTGACCGCCCCGCTGTTGCGGCGCACGGACAAGCGTTTCGGCGTCGTGCTCGGCGCCCTCGTCTGGGCCGCCTGCCAGGTCGTCCCCGTGGTGATGCGCCTCGTGGACGCGCTGCCCGCGAACGGCACCGAAGAACTCGTCTGGATCCTGACGGGCTTCAAGTTCGTCCAGGGCCTGATCATGCAACAGGCGCTGGTGGCCTTCGGTTCAATGATGGCCGATGTCGCCGACGAGCACGAGTACACTACCGGCGCGCGCCACGAAGGGATCTTCTTCGGCGCCGTCTCCTTCTCCGGCAAGGCGACTTCCGGCCTCGGCAACTTCATTGGCGGCATCGGCCTCGACATCATCAGTTGGCCGCGCGGGGCAGAGATTCAGACGAGCGCGGACGTGCCGGCGGAAACGATCGCCAACCTGGGCATCCTGTATGGCCCCTGCGTTGCCGTCCTGTCCGTGGTCTCCGTGTGGTGCTTCACGCGCTACAAGCTCACCCGCGCGCGTCACGCGGAAATCCTCGCCGCACTGAGCGCGCGACGCCGCGAAGGCTGACGCCCGGAACGGAGGTCAGGCCGGCAGCGGCGTCCCCTGGACCTCTTTCGCCGTTCGGCGCCGCTCAAGTTCGCCAAGGAACTCCCAAAGCCCCCGCGCGCATTCCGCAGCCGCGGCTTCGGCCCGTTCGCCCTGCTCCGGCACCAGGCCGTCGATCTGTTCTCTCAGGGTTCGCGAGTGGTACACGTCAGCCTTGGCGTGAACCTTGAAGAACGCAAGCGTCCGCTCGTCCGTGATGTCGTAGGTCTCGCTCAGGGAACTGACCTTGGTCTCGGCGATTTCGGGGATCTGGGACTCGTAGGCATACAACGCGCCCAGCCCCTCCGCGTAGGAACTGCGGATACGCCCGAGGAACGTGTCGATGAGCTTTTCGGTTGCCGCATCCCGGCAGCCTTGCACCGCTTCGCGCGACTCGCCCAGCCCTTCCGCGAACCGCAGCCACAGTTCGGGATGGTGCTCGTCCCCGGACTCCTCGTCGACCAGGTTGTCGAGCAGCGCTCTCCTCGCGTCGAGGTCTTCGCACTGGCTATGGACACCGCTGACATACCGGGGGAACGCGAGCACGTGTGCGAAATAGGATCTCGCATACCCTCGCATGTCGTCTTCGGTGAGTTCTCCCGCGACCCAGGCGCGATAGTAGGCGTGATCCAGTAGTCGCGTCGCGGAGATGGTCTCGTCCAGTCGAGCGGAAAGCGTCATTTCGTTGCTCCTCAAGTCAGGTGTGCTTCAAGGGATCGGGCGCAGATTTTAGCGCACTGGATTCGCCCTGATGCGACACGGGTTAGCCGCTTTTGGTCGTTTTTGGCCAGGGCCGCAGCTTACAGGACACTACGCCTTGAACTCCCCGATGATCCCCGAGAGCGACTCTTTCGCGTCGCCGAACAGCATGCGGGTGTTCTCTCCGAAGAAGAGGGGATTGTCGACGCCGGAGAATCCCGACGCCATCGAGCGTTTCAGGACAAAAACCGTGCGCGCGCGGTCCACATCGATGATGGGCATGCCGTAGATGGGACTTGCCGCGTCCGTGCGCGCCGCGGGATTGACCACGTCGTTGGCGCCGATGACCACCGCGACGTCGATGTTATCCATGCGCGGGTTGATGTCGTCCATCTCGACCAGTTGGTCGTAGGAGACGCTCGCCTCGGCAAGCAGCACGTTCATGTGGCCGGGCATACGCCCCGCGACGGGATGGATGGCGTAGCTGACGTCCGTTCCGTTGTGCTCCAGCAGGTCGCCAAGCTCACATACGACGTGCTGTGCCTGGGCCACCGCCATGCCGTAACCGGGCACGAATGTCACTGAAGACGCGGCTTCGAGTATCAGGTACGCGTCCTCCACGTTGATGGGCCTGACCTCGCCTTCCACCGCCGTCGCCGTCTTCGCGGCGCCGAAACCGCTGAAGAGGACGTTGCCGAGCGACCGGTTCATAGCCTTGCACATGATGTTGGTGAGGATGATGCCAGCCGCGCCGACAAGGGATCCCGCCACGATCAGGATGTTGTTGTTGATGGCGAACCCCGCCGCGCAGGCAGCAAGCCCCGAGTAGCTGTTGAGGAGAGAGATCACCACCGGCATGTCGGCGCCGCCGATGGGAATGACAGCCATCACGCCCAGGAGCAGCGCCAGCCCGAGGAGCGCGAAGAAGATCCACGATTCCGGCTGCGGCGACATGGTGAACAGGACGCCGGCCACGACCACGGCGACGAGAACCACGCCGTTGCAGAAACGTTGACCGGCGAACACCAGCGCGCGGCTCGGCAGGACCTCGGAGAGCTTGCCCCAGGCGATGACCGATCCGGACGCCGTGACGCCGCCGATGAGAATCGACAGCATGACGACCACGCCGGTGAACGTGGATACGTCACCGCCGTAAAGCGCGGCCCACCCGACCAGCAGGCTCGCGACGCCGCCGGAACCGTTGAACAGCGCCACCATCTCCGGCATGGACGTCATCTTCACCAGCCTGGAAGCCGATGCCCCGATCAACGCGCCGATCGCAACCCCTGCGGCGATCCACTCGTAGCTCACGATCTGCTCGGACGCCAGTGTCACGACGACGGCAATGAACATGCCGGTGGAAGAAATCAGGTTCCCGCGCCGTGCCGTGGCTGGCGAGCCGAGCATCTTGAGCCCGAAGACAAACAAGACCGCCGCGGCGATGTAGGCGAGGTTGATGTAGAGCGCGTTCACGACCTTTGCCCGGAACCCCCGTCACGCGGGTCGCGCTTGCGAAACATGCCGAGCATGCGATCGGTCACCATGTAGCCGCCCACCACGTTGACCGTCGCGAACCCGACGGCGACGACCCCAAGGATCGTCGCCAGCGGACTCGATTCCGGGCCGCCCGCGCCCGCCGCCATCAGGGCACCCACCAGGGTGATGCCCGAGATCGCGTTGGCCCCGGACATGAGCGGCGTATGCAGCGTAGCCGGTACTTTGGAAATGAGTTCGAAGCCGAGGAAGATCGACAGCGCCAGGATGAAGGCGAGATAGATGGGGATCAGGTCCACGGTCTTTCCTTAGCCCGAGTTAGCCCTGGCTGACGGCGTCATTGACGATGGCGCCGTCCCGCGTCAGCACGCAGCCAGCCACGATATCGTCTTCGGGGTCGAGCTTCAGTGTCTTCGAATCGGAATCCCAGAACGCTTCGATGAAATGCCACACGTTGGCGGCGTACATCTCCGATGCGTTTCGCGCCACGGTCGACGCGAGGTTGCCGCGCCCGTCGACCTTCACGCCGTTGATGACCGCGACCTCCCCGAGCATGGAGCCCTCCACGTTGCCGCCGGATTCCACGGCCATGTCGACGACGACGCTGCCTGGCCGCATCGCTTCAACCATGTCCCGGGATACGATCACGGGCGCCGGCCGGCCGAATACCTGCGCGGTGGTGATGACGACATCCGCTTCCGCCACCACCTGTTTCATGCCCTCCTTTTGCAGCGCCACCTGCTCCGGGGTCAATTCCTGCGCATATCCCTGCTCGGTCTGGCCAACCTCCCCCACGTCAATCTCGACGAATCGCGCACCGAGCGAACGCACCTCCTCCCCCACCACCGGACGCGTGTCGAACGCCTCCACGCGGGCGCCGAGACGCTTTGCCGTTGCGATTGCCTGCAGACCCGCGACCCCCGCGCCGATGACAAAAACGCGCGCCGGCGCAATGGTCCCGGCCGGTGTCATCATCATGGGGAAGATCTTCGGGCTCAACTCGGACGCGCGGGTCACGGCAGCATAGCCCGCCAGGCTCGCCTGCGACGACAGGGCGTCCATCTTCTGTGCGCGGCTCGTGCGGGGGATCATCTGCATGGAGATCGCGGTGACCCCCTGCTCCGCCATCGCTCGAACCAGCGAAGTCGCGTTGAACGGGTCGAGAAAGCCGATATGGACCGCCCCGGCGCGCAACTTTGCCACGTCGTCCGCATCGGGCTGCTCGACGCGCACGACGATATCGGCGGCCAGGGCATCGTCCCTGCTGCCGATCTTGGCACCCGCCGCCCGATACTCCCCGTCCGGGAAACCGGAAGCGTCGCCGGCGCCTGTTTCCATCACCACGTCCAGGCCAAGTTCCACCAGTTTTGCCACGCTGGCAGGCGTACAGGGCGTACGCAATTCTCCATCGCGCCGCTCTCGTGGCGCTCCGATCAGCATCGGCGAGTCCGTCCGTCGGGGGTACCGGGCTAGGTTACAATCCTGCTTCCGTCTTTTCGAGCAAATCAGTGACTCGGCTAACCAATCGGTCGGCGGCCGTCGCCGTCGGCATCGCGTTTTTTGTGGGCCTGTTGGCGAGCCTTGCGATCCGGCCGACCGGAGACGGCAGTCCCGTTGCCGGACCAACCGAAACAGGCGCCGTATCGCCCCAACTCCGATGGCGCGTCCCGATCGCATTTGCCACGAACCTGCCGGTACTCGGCGACAACATCGTCTACGTCCAGAACGCCGTGGAAACCGCTTCCGGTGGCCGCATCGTCATGCAACTGTTCGAACCCGGCGAGATCGTGCCGCCGTTCAACATCGTCGACGCGGTGCGTGAAGGCAAGGTACCCGCCGGCTACACGTGGCTCGGATACGACCAGGGCAAGATCCCCGCCTCGACGCTGATCGCCGCCGTACCGTTCGGCATGGAACCGTGGGAATTCAGCGCCTGGTGGTTCGACGCCGGCGGCCGGGAGCTCGCGGAACAGCTCTACGCGAAGTATGACGTCCATCCCCTCTACTGCGGCCTGATCGGTCCGGAAACCGCCGGCTGGTTCCGCGAACCCATCGAGAGTCTCCGCGACGTCGCCGGGCTGAAGATCAGATTCGCCGGCCTCGGCGGCAAGGTCATCGAGCAACTGGGGGCGTCCGTCACGATGATTCCCGGCGGCGAGATCTTCCAGGCTCTCGAGAAAGGCGCCATCGACGCCTCGGAGTATTCGCTGCCGATCGTCGACGAGGCCCTGGGTTTCGACCGCATCGCCAAGTTCAACTACTTTCCCGGGTGGCACCAGCCATTCAGCGCCGCGCACCTCGCAGTGAACAAGTCCGTCTGGGACGGCCTCGACGCATCCCAGCGCGGCGTACTCGAAACCGCCTGCACTGCGGGCGTCACACGCAATCTCGCACGCAGCGAAGCGGTGCAGGGCCCGGTGCTCGCGAGTTTCGACGCGAGGGGCGTGTCCACGCTGCAGTTACCGGAACCTGTGCTGCGCGAACTGGAGCGGGTAGCCGAGGCGGTACTCGCGGACGAAGCGGAGAAAGACGAGGACTTCCGCACGATATACGCCGCCCAGCGCGAGTTCCGGGAGGCCTACGCGCGCTGGAAACAGCTCGCCTACCTGCCTCGGGACTTCTAGTGTCCCGTCAAGAGCTCTAACCCTTCGGGCCCCGGCGCTATACGTGACAGAGCACGATCGTCAACCTGGTCTTCCTGACACGGGGTTTTCCAACGCCGTCGACCCCATCATCACGTGGATCGGAAACGCCGTCTCGTGGATATGGATCGTCCTGCTCGGCGTCATCGTGATCAACGTCTTCATGCGCTACGCGCTGGGGGAAGGCCGCATCGAATTCGAGGAAATACAGTGGCACCTGTATTCCATCGGCTTCATGATCGGCCTCGGTTACGCCGTCGTCCATGACGCGCACATTCGCGTCGACATCGTGCACGAAAGGTTGTCACCCCTGACGCGTGCCTGGATCGACCTCTACGGCATCGTGCTCTTCGTACTGCCATTCGTGGTCCTCATGCTCATCTACGCGGTGCCTTTCATCGCTGACAGTTTCGTTACCTCGGAGACCTCTCCCTCTCCGGGCGGCTTGCCCTATCGCTGGCTGATCAAGTCGATGCTGTTTGTCGGCTTTGCGCTGCTCGGACTGGCGGCCGTGTCCAGACTGACCCGGCTATGGGCGTATCTGTTCCTGCCCAAGGACCAAGATGCCCGCTAACGAGATTCTTGCGCTGGCGATGTTCGTCGCCTTCATCGCGCTCGTGTTTACGGGCTTTCCCGTCGCGTGGATTCTCGCCGGCCTGGCGGTCCTCTTCACGGCGCTCGCCATCGTTTTCGAAGTCGATTTCAACATCGCGATTGGCGTCGACTGGGCGTACGCGAGCCTCTCCGTCGAACGCGTCTGGAACGTGATGGAGAACTGGGTGATGGTGGCTCTGCCCATGTTCATCTTCATGGGGCTGCTGCTCGACCGATCGGGTATCGCTGACCGTCTGATGACGAGCTTCGCGCGGCTGTTCGGCCGCGTGGGCGGAGGGCTCGCCATCTCGGTGGCCCTCATCGGCGTACTGCTCGCTGCCACCACGGGCATTATCGGTGCCTCGGTAGTACTGCTGGCGCTTCTCGGCCTGCCCGCGATGCTGCGGACGGGTTACGACCGGAGTCTCGCCTCCGGTACGGTCTGCGCGGTCGGCACGCTGGGCATCCTGATCCCGCCGAGCATCATGCTGGTGGTGATGGCCGACCGCATGGCGATGTCCGTTGGCGACCTTTTTCTCGGCGCCGTGTTCCCGGGTCTCCTGCTCGGCGCGCTGTACGTCTCCTACCTCGTCGGCTACGGCCTGGTGCGGCCCGAGGGCGCGCCGAAGTTCGAACGTGCCGAACGGATCGATTTCGCAGCCATACGTGAACTTCTCCTCGCCATCGTGCCGCCGTCGCTCCTTATCGTCGCCGTCCTCGGCAGCATATTCTTCGGCCTCGCCACGCCCACCGAGGCCGCCGGCGTCGGCGCCGCGGGCGCCCTGCTCCTCGCGCTCGCGAATCGCGCGCTGAACAGGCACGTGATGACGGAAGTTCTGCGCGAGACCACGCGTACCACCGCCTTCATATTCGGCGTGCTGATCGGCGCGACCGCATTCTCACTGGTGTTGCGCGGCCTGGGTGGCGACGAACTGATCGAAGACGCGCTCCTGTCGCTGCCCTTCGGTCCGACAGGCATCATCATCTGCATACTGTTCGCGACATTCCTGCTCGGCTTCTTCCTCGACTGGATCGAGCTGACGCTGATCATCCTGCCGCTGGTCGCCCCGGTGGTCGCGACGCTCGGCTTCGACCCGGTGTGGTTCACGGTGATGTTCGCCGTGTGCCTGCAGACGAGCTTCCTGACGCCGCCGGTGGGATTCGCCATCTTCTACCTGAAGGGCGTCGCGCCGCCGGAAGTGCGCGTGGCCGACATCTACCGGGGCGTCGCGCCGTTCATCCTGATTCAGATCATCGGCCTGATGGTCATCTTCAACTGGGACGCCCTCGTGACCTGGCTGCCCGAGCAGGCCTATAGCGTGCGCCGATAGCGCTACAGCGACTCCGTCAGCTTGCGCATGCCTTCGCCGAGATCCATCAACGCCGCCCGATAGATGAAGCGGTCCCAGCCGATGCAGAAGTGGCGCACGCCGAGGTCGATGTAACGTTTCGCCTCCTCCACGCCACGAATCTCGATGCGCGGGTGAATGCCGTATTCGAGGGACTTCTCGATGACCTTGCGCTCAAACGGCCAAATGTCCGGCGACCCCTGCAATCCCGGCTCTCCGCGGGAGAAGCTGAAGTCCGCCGGCCCCCATTGCGTCATCGAGACTCCGCGCTCCTTCGCGCGTTCAAGTACTTCGTCGATACGCGTGAGCGTGACGTTCTTCTCGATCATGATCGTGAACACGATGGACTCGAGATCCGCGAGATATCCGCGCGTGTCGTAGCTCGACAGCGCCGGCCGGCGCAGCTTGACTCCCATCATGCCGCCCGTGTTCGGCGTATCCGGCGCCATGACGCGGTGGCATTCGTCGATGTCCTCGGGGGTGCGCACGTCGGTGAACAGGATTGCCTTGAATCCCGCCCCCAGGGCGACCTGGGCCCAGAAACCTTGGCCTTCCTGGTCGAGCTTGATCATCAACGGGAGGTCGCCGCACTGGGCCGCGCGGGCCAAGTGGTAGAGCAGCTTCACATCAAATGTCGAGTACTCGGCGACGAACTCGCCGTAGTCGAACAGGCCCGTATCGCCGATCATCTCCGGGATGTCGGGGTCCGCGAACAGGAAGTGGGTGCCGACCGTCGGGCTGCCGGCCAGCAGCTTGTCCCGTAGCGTATTGCCCATGATCATCGATTTGCCCCAACCGGTATCGCCAGGACCAAACATAGCACCTTGCGCAGTTCAGCCGACCGTCAAGACACGTTTGCGGATTGGATTCCGAGCTTGAGAAAATTGGCGGTCAGAACATCGAATGGGACATCTCATGGGCATTATCGGTATCGAGGAGATCTTCCTCGACGTGAAGGACCTGGCCAGGGCGGTCGACTTCTATCACAACCTGCTGGGCATCCCCGTGGCCAAGCGCGACGATCAGCGCGCCTACCTGCAGTGCGAACGGAGCCATGTCGTTCTGCAGGTCCAGGGCCACTCGGGGCGTCACCGGGGCGGCGGCCCCATGCATTTCTCCTTCACGGTCACCGAAGATACCTTCGACGAGATCGCCGGGAGAGTGGTGGGACCGCAGTTCTTCACCCGCGGGCCAATGGGCAAACGGGGCGAGGGCCGGACGTTGTTCATGATCGACCCGGACGGCAACGAGGCCGAGGTCAATACGCGCTACCTGTACGGGATTCCGAAGCGTTAGCAGGGCCCCACTCGTCGTCCTGCGGAACCAGTGGTTAGCGGTAGGGGGACCAGTAGTTTCGTTTGTCGGACTTGAACCTGTACCGGCGGCGGGGGTGAGGCAGCGGGTCCTGAACGCGTAACGTCCAACCTAGCAGCTTGGCCAGCATCCTTGATTGGACATCCGCATAGTCCGGATGATCGAAAAGGTCATTCAGCTCAACAGGGTCCTCCGCCAGGTTGTAGAGTTGTCCGTGTTCCTGCATATCGAAGACAAGCTTCCAGTCACCACTGCGTATCGCGCGCATCGTTCCGCTTTGCGACCAGCCGTTCAACTCGTCAAAACCGATTGCCGGATGAAGCCCGTCCGCATGCGCGTCATAGTCATCGTCAGCCGCGTAATGCAATCCACCGAAACCGTGTTCCGCATAGGCACTGTCGAATTCCTCGTCGGGGTATTCCTTCCCCGTCAACAGTGGCCATAGGCTCCGTCCCTGAACTCCCCGCGGAATGTCCGTCCCTATGGCTTCGCAAAGTGTCGGCATGATGTCAGCAGTCGTGACGTGTGCTGAATGGGGTCTATCACTAGCGAGAATGTCCGGACCCACCGCCAGGACCGGGATACGAATGAGGACCTCGGGCAATTCCGCGCCCTTGCGTACCAGCCCGTACTCACCCACATAGTCGCCATGATCCGACAGGAAGATGACGATCGTGTTATCCCGCAGTCCTTTCGCGTCCAGGTAGTCGAAGAAGCGACTGACCTGGTCGTCGATCAATCGGAGCATTCCCAGGTAATTGGACCGCGCGCGGGGGAGTTGCTCCGCATAGTCGTGGAACGCTGTCTCGCCAATGTGGCGCAACCATTGATACTTGAAGCCCTTCGTCTCAAGTGCCGATTCATCAGAGAGCGTTGGGGGCAGCGTTTCCGGTGGAAACATGGAGAAATAGGGCTCGGGCACCTGGTATGGATTGTGTGGTTCGGGGAACGACAGCCATAGGAAGAAAGGACCAGTCCCATCGGGGATCCCATCAATCCAGTTCGTGGCGGCGGTCACCGCCCGGAACGGACACTGGACCTCAACGCCAAATGGCGATGGGTCGAAGTCGGCACGCATTCGAAGGCTGGCCAGGTACTCGTCAAATGCCACCTCGTCATCTGTTCGGTCCTTGCCAGATCCACCGTGGTGAGCCAGGGGGAAGTAGTAGTCCATCCGGTCTGCATCGAGATGGGAATGGTTCTTTCCGCAGAGCGCAGTGCTATATCCCTGCCGACGCATTACCTCGTAGAGGTCAGTTTCGAAAAACGCGTCTTCCCCGTTGTGATTTGTCCGCACATGCGTCGCGCTCGGGTACCGACCCGTCAACATGCTCACACGTGCCGGAAGGCAGGCGGGCATCGTTGTATAAGCCCGATCAAACCAGGTGCCCTGTGTGGCGAGACCATCCAGGAAAGGAGTGGTATCGAGTGGAAATCCTTCGCGCCTGGTTACATCGGCACGTTGCTGGTCCGTCATGATCACGACGACATTCGGTCTCAAAGCCATGGCGGCGCTACGCCGCACGGAAGGCACGCAAGTGCCCCCGCCAGGTCACTTGCTCAGTCCGCGTGCTCGCGCAGGAACTTGAGGCACTTGCCCCATGCGTCCTCGGCGGGCTGAGGGCGATGTGATGGGCGCATGGCGTTGAGAAACGCATGTCCCGCCTCGTCGTACCGGTGGAACGTGTAGGACTTTCCAAGCCGTTCAAGTTCGGCCTCGATCTTGTCCACGTCCGCCGGGCTCGGGTTTTCGTCCTCGTTCCCGAACAGGCCCAATAGCGGGCAGTCGATCTCTGCCGTGCGCTCGAACGGTGCCGGGTTGTCTTCACCCCATGGCACCATGATGTTGCCGCCGTAGAAGACTGCCGCCGCCCGTACGTCGCCATCTTGCGCCGCCCACAGGTAGGCAAGGCGGCCCCCCATGCAGAAGCCGACGACGAGTTGCCTGCCGTTGGAGCATTCGTTCAGGTAAGCCTTGGTCGCACCGAAGTCCCGCAGGATCTGATCGTCGCGCAGCAGCGCCATCCGCTCCATCGGCCCGCGGCCGTCGATGTCATGGCGATGGTAGAGATCCGGCGCGACCGCGGTGAAGCCGGCGGTCTCGAGGCGCACGCAGATATCCTGAATGAAAGGATCCACCCCCGGCGCGTGGATGCAGACAAGAACACCGGGACGCGTCTTGTCGGGGCCGGCGACATAGGCGGACATGTCCATGCCGTCGACGGTCAGCGTCTCGAAACGGCCAGCCATGGATTGTCCTCCCCGGGCCAATCCGCCCGATTTGCAACGCGCCGCCCGGATCCGTCGCGCCACCGGCAGCTCGTTGAATGGTTGAATGACAGTATGATTAAACCACCGACGGGGTTCAGAGTCATCGCCGTGAAGCAGGAAGCACCCAGCAAAGCGCCCGCCGGAGTTCGGCGGGCCACCGCCGTAGCACATCCCAACGTCGCGCTGGTGAAGTACTGGGGCAAGGGTTGTGCCGTAACGAACACCCCCGCGACCCCATCGCTCTCCATCACCCTGGACACGCTGAAAACGAAGACCACGGTCGCAGAAACGCGTGGGACTGACCACATCGTGGTGAACGGACGGCAGGTCACCGATGCGAAGATCGAGGGCTTCCTGCGCCTCCTGCGGGAGAACTTCGACATACCTCCGCTCGCCGTCGATACGTCCAACAACTTTCCCACTGCCTCCGGGCTGGCGTCCTCGGCATCCGGCATGGCGGCGCTCGTCACCGCGATCAACGGGGCCATGCGCCTGGACCTAACGCTCGATGAACAGTCCCGATGGGCACGGCGCGGCTCGGCTTCCGCGGCGCGGTCCATGGCGGGCGGCTTCGCCATTCTCGCTGCCGGCAACGTCTGGGCCGCAGAACAACTGCTCGCACCCGACGAATGGGCTCTCAACGTGGTCGTCGCGGTAACTTCCCGCGAACGCAAGACCATCGGCTCCACCGAGGGCATGGAACTTTCGCGGCAGACATCCCCGTTCTACGAGGCGTGGATTGATTCGACCGCGAGGGACTGCGACGCGGCGCTCACCGCCGTCGCACACCGGGATTTTGCCGCGCTTGGGAGTATTGCCGAAGCGAGCTGTCTCAGGATGCACGCAGTGATGCTGACCACCGACCCGCCGCTCGTGTACTGGAATGCCGGCACCATGGAAGGGATACGACGCATTCGCGCGTTGCGCGAAACCGGTGTCGGCGTGTTCTTTACCATCGACGCCGGACCCCAGATCAAGGCCGTCTGCCTTCCCGGCGACACGGCGAAGGTGCGCGCCGCGCTCGACGAACTCCCCGGCGTACGGGACATCCATGTCACGGGTCTCGGACCCGGCGCGACATGCGTGCCATCGTAGCCTGCTCGACCACCTGCCCGAACGCCGGCGCCGAGTCGAATCGTGGCTGATCCGCGCGCCATCGAGGCGACCGCTCCCGGCAAACAGGTGCTGACGGGAGAATACGCCGTCCTCGCAGGGGCGCCGGCGCTGGCTGCCGCCGTGGAACGTCGTGTCACGTGCCGGATGACACCCGCGACGTCGGGCGGCTGGTCTTTCGTCAGTCATGGCTTTGAAGCACGCGCCGCGCATCCCCGCGACGAATTGCCGGACGCCGGCCCCGCAGCGCTCGCAAGGTCCGCCATGACGAGTCTCGACGTCGATTCGCGAACACTGCCCGAACACCTGGACATCCGGATCGACTCCCGGCCCTTCTACCAGGGTGCCGAAAAGCTGGGATTCGGGTCCAGCGCTGCCTGTGCCGTTGCCGTCACGGGTGCGTTGGCCGAACTGGCCGGCAAGACCCCGACCCTGGAGCGCGCGTTGGCAGCACACCACGGACTGCAGGGCGGCGGCGGCAGCGGCGTGGATGTCGCCGCGTCCTGGTGCGGCGGTGTCATCCGGTACCAGGACGGCCACCCCCGGAAAGCCACGCTGCCGCCCGACATACACTACATGTTCGCGTTCACCGGGGTCGGCGCAGACACCCCCACCCTGGTTCGGCGTTTCGATGCATGGCGGGCCGGGGGATCACCGCCAGAACTGCGCGCCCTGGTGCGCTCCGCCACGGCGGTCGCCGAGTCGGGAACCGATTTCCTGGAAGCGTTGGCCGAATACATCGATGCCCTCCTCGCACTCGATCGCGCCGCCCGGATCGGCATCTTCTCCCCCCAGCACCTGCGCGCGGCCAGCCTTGCCAAAGCGACTGGCGTCCTCTATAAACCGTGCGGCGCCGGCGGCGACATGGGCATGGGCGTATCGCGCGATCCCAACGCTCTCGTTGCCTACCGGGAGCGTATTGAGCGGGAGGGTTTCCTCGTCGTACCGGCAGAGATTTCACGGCATGGCCTACAAGTCCGACTCCGCACCTAGCTCTCGAATATCCGGCTTCTTCAAGCTGCCAATCAACGATCGTATTGCGGCACTGCGCGAACGCGGCCTGCTGACCGACGAGGATGTCCAGGCGCTGACCTCCGGAGAGCACACGCTCAAGGCGACGGTCGCCGACAGGATGATCGAGAACGTCGTCGGCGTTCTGGGCCTGCCCTTCGGCGTGGCGCTCAACTTCCTCGTCAACGGCAAGGACTACATCGTGCCCCTTTCCGTGGAGGAACCGTCCATCGTTGCCGGACTTTCGGGCGCCGCCCGCACGGCACGTCTGTCGGGCGGGTTTCAAGCCGTCACGACGGACCCGGTCCTGATCGGACAGGTACAGGTGGTCGACTTCCCCGACGCCCAGGCCGCGATGGCGTCCCTGCTTGCGCACAAGGACGAGATCGTCGACCTGGCCAACAGGCTGCATCCCAACATGGTGGCGCGGGGCGGCGGCGCGCGGGACATCGAAGCGTTCCATCACACGGCGCCTGACGATGGCCGAGAGATGGTCGTTCTGCACCTGTTGGTGGACACGCGGGACGCCATGGGAGCCAACCTCGTGAACGGCATGTGCGAAGGGATCGCCGGCCTCGTCGAGGCGATCACCGGCGGCAAGGTGTTTCTGCGTATCCTGTCGAATCTCACCGACCGGGCACTGGTGCGGGCGTCGGTTCGCATACCGGTGCACAACCTCGATGTGAGGGGCTACTCGGATGCCGAGGTTCGCGATGGAATCATCCTGGCCAGCGACCTCGCCCTGGTGGACCCGTACCGGGCGGCAACCCACAACAAGGGCATCATGAACGGTGTCGACGCTGTCGCCATTGCCACGGGCAACGACTTCCGCGCCATCGAGGCCGCCGCGCACGCATACGCCGCGCGCGACGGCAAGTACCGGGGCCTGACGCGCTGGAGCAGGAACTCGAGCGGCGATCTTGTCGGAGAGATTGACATGCCGATGAAGGTCGGCACCGTGGGCGGCGCGCTCGAAACCAATCCCACCGTTCGTATCGCCCATCGCCTGCTCGGGACCCCGAACGCGACAGAGCTGGCCGGCGTGATGGGTGCGGTGGGGTTGGCCCAGAACTATGCCGCGCTGCGTTCACTCGCCACCGCCGGGATTCAGCAACATCACATGACACTGCATGCACGCAGCGTGGCCTCGGCGGCCGGCGCCCCCGAGGAGCTGTTCGACACCATCGTCGAAGCGCTGGTGGAGTCCGGCGAGATCAAGGTATGGAAAGCGCGGGAAATCGTGGAGCGAATGCAGCGCGGCGCACCCGCAATCGTGGCATCCGAGCGTGGCGAGCGCAGCGCGGCCCACGGCAAGGTCATCGTTTGCGGCGAGCACGCCGTTGTCTATGGCCGTTCAGCCCTCGCCGCACCCATACCGCTGGCGGTCGAGGCCCGCGTGCTCGAAGCCAGCGAAGGGGTGCACCTGGTGATCCCCAACTGGGGGTTGGATGAACAGATCAGGCAACTCGAGGATCACCCTCGGGGTTTCGCGGCCATCCTGGCGATGCTGCTCAAGCGGCTCGACCTGGCCGACCGGCCGATGACCATCCAGGTCTTTCCCCATGTGCCCCTGGCCAAGGGCCTCGGCGGCTCTTCCGCGATGGCGGTCGCCGTCATACGTGCGCTGGATGCCCACTATGCGCTCAAACTGTCGGACAGCGACGTCAACGGCTTCGCCTTCGAGTGCGAGACGGCAGCGCACGGCACGCCTTCCGGCGTCGACAACACCGTCGCAACCTACGGTGAGCCGGTCCTGTACCGGAACCCCGGGACGCCGGAGTTTCACCCGGTGGCGACCGCGCGCCCCATCCCCATGGTGATCGGCATCTGCGGCAGGGACAGCCTGACGTCGCATACCGTCGCACAGGTACGCGCGGCGCACGAGCGTCAACCCGCGCTATACGAGGCGATATTCGATCAGATCGAGTCGCTGACCCAATCCGCGGCAAAGGCCGTGCGCGAAGGCGCGCTCGACGACCTGGGCGAACTCATGAATCTCTGTCATGGAAGTCTGAACGCGCTGCAGTTGTCGACGCCCGAACTCGAAGAAATGGTGCATATCGCGCGCTCGCATGGCGCCATCGGCGCGAAACTCACCGGCGGCGGCGGCGGCGGGTCCATCATTGCGCTCTGTCCCGACTCCGCCGATGATGTCGTCGCCGCCCTCGCGACCGGCGGCTTCAAGGCGCTCAAGTTCGAGATAAGCTAGTGTGCATGGCGGGGGTGGGACACGTCACACGCCTTCGGCTGTGACGGACTTTTGCCCAAACGGAATATGAGGAATCATCGATGAGTACACCTGCGCGCGTAGTCGTTCTGCCGGACCACGAAGGACCGCTGGAGATCCGCGAGATGGACCTTCCCGATCCGGGGCCGACACAGGTGGTCGTCCGGCAATTCGCCTCCGGCATCTGCCACTCCCAGCTGCACCAGATGCATGGTCCCCGCCTGAAACCTGCGTTGCTCGGGCACGAATCGACCGGCATCGTCCTGAAGAAAGGCAGTGCTGTCACCCATGTCGACGAGGGCGACACGGTGCTGCTCACCTGGGTGCCGCGAGACGCCGCCGGCATCGAGGATGTGCCCCCGCGTATCAGTCTGGAACTGCCCGGCGGCGGCGTTGCATCCCACGCCGTGTTCACGTGGGCTGACAACACGATTACCGACCATCAGTTCGTGGTGAAGGCCGACGATGACATCGCGAAGGACGTGACCGCTATCGTCGGCTGCGCGGTCATGACGGGTGCCGGCGCGGTGCTCCATACAGCCGACGTGCAGGAAGGCGAGAGCGTTGCGGTGTTCGGCGTCGGAGGCGTTGGCCTGTCAGCCATCTGCGGAGCCCGCATGCGTCGGGCGAACCCGATCATCGCCGTCGATCTCAGCGAGGAGAAGCTGGCGTTCGCCAAGCGGTTCGGGGCGACCCACGGCGTCAATGCGGCCGACGGCGATCCGGTGGAACAGATTCGCGCCCTTGTGGACCATCCGAACGACCTGGCCGTCGGGGGCTCGCCCGTGACCGGCGTCGACTACGCCTTCGACTGCATCGGACTCAAGACCACCATGGAGCAGATCGTGCCCGCCTGCCGGCCCGGCCATTTCGGCGCCCGCCGCGGCGGCACGGCGGTCCTCGTCGGCATTCCGGGCACGAACCTGGAACTGAATGCAAGCGCGATGATCATGTTCGAGAAGCAGTTGCGCGGCAGCTTCGGCGGATCGTGCTGTCCCGAACGCGACTTTCCGATGTTCCTCGACTGGCACGCGCGGGGTGATCTCGACCTCGAAGCGCTTGTCACGGAGCGCTACTCGCTAGACGACATCAACGAAGCCACGACGGCCCTCGAGGAGGGCAGGATCGCCGGCCGTTCGATTCTCGTGTTCGACGACTGACCGGCGAGGACTGGCCCACATCCAGCGTCTGGGCCTGCGCTACTCGGACTCGTCCTCGTCGCCCTGGCTTCCGATCCGCTCGAAGATCAGGATCCCATGCCGGGGCGTGGAGAGGTAGACATGGAGTCCGTCGGGGCTGGCCGCCATGTCTTCCGGAACGGCGAATTCCGGCACATGGCTGTTGAATCGATCCGGCTGCGTACTGCCGATGTAGTCGGTTCCTTCCAGGAATTCGAAATCCGAGTTCCACGCGACCACAAAAGCCGAACCGGTGCAAAAGACGTCCGCAACGAGCGCATCCTTGCGGAGCGTGGCAAATGGACAACGGTTCGTGAAACCCGGGACGAACGGCGCCTGCCAGAACCGGGGCAGGTCGCCCAGCGACACCGGACTCGCAGGATCTTCAAGGTCGAACAGGTTAGTACGCTCGCCGTTCCAGTCGAACACGAAAAGGTGCGCGTCATCGTCGCTGATCGCGAGTGTCTCCGCCCTCGAAAGCGCTGTCTCGTCGTCCGTCCTCGTCAGTGAGCCCGACTCCGTGTCCCGTGTATACACGTGCAACGCGTTCCGCGCGACCGCATACACATGACCGTCACCGCCCGCCATTACCGCATCACGCAGTCCGGCCGCCTCGTGCGTCTGCACGAACTCCAGGTCGCCGGAGTCCTCGACCGAAAACAGGTCGATGTGCTCGTCGCCGACCCGATACAGGAACGACCCCGACGTATCCATGAAGAGACCGTCTCCGCACCTTCCCGGATCGTCGGTAACCGTGAGTTCGCCGTCGTCGGTCAGCGAAGAGTCGTCTCCGTCGGACGTAAACGAAAGCCAGGTGCCGCAGTCGTCGACGAGGAGCCTTGTTCGATGTGAGTCCCAGAGGAGCACACCGCGGCGGAAGTAGTCGTCGAATGATTGTGCGAGGGCCAGGCCGCCGGTCTCGGAATCGCGTTCGAACACCTGAAGGCCGAGTGACGATCCCAGGTAGAGCACATCGCCGTCTCCGTTGAATGCCAGGTCGTTCAAGCCGCGCATTTCCACCATCTCGCCATCCGAGTCAGCGTCTCCGTCAGCCAGTCGCCCGACAAGCCCAAGCCAGGCCGGCGCGTCGGTCGGGGCCCAGCGCAGTCCGAAAGTGCCGCCAGCCTCTTCACCGCGCCTGCCAAGCGATATGGTGTAGCGCGATCCCGCTTCCGCGTAAAAGACCACTTCCGGCGACTCCGGCAGGCTCTGCTGCCAAGCGCTCGACCTGACGATGTCAAGTCCGCCGAGCCCATCCGCCGAGTCCCGATGCACCGCCAGAACCCAGGACGACCCGGGATTATCCAGTGAGAACCGGTACCAACCCGACTCCGGCGCTTCATACGTCCACCACAATGTCGAGTGCCCAAGCACGTTGGTGCGCTGTCCGCGCTCCGTCGTGGCGAACTCGTTGGACCCGGTAACCGACCCTTCGGCGCCTTCCAGGGCCGAGGCGCTCCCCACGTCGTCGTTGTCGGGAGTTGGCCCCCAGATCAGGTCGGCCCGCACGCGAGGTAGCGTGTACGCCGCAACATCGCCGGACGCGAAACCCGCCGATATCCAGTGCCGCTCGCCTTCCGTGGCCTCAAAGACGAGGTTCAACGGCAAAGCGTCCGGACCGTTTTCTGCCACCAACTGCAACGCTTCGACGGACTCCCCGTCGAATGCGGCGACCCGCAGCCTCGGGAAGTCGCGGCCACCCAGCCGCCAGGTGTATCGGCCGTCTTCGGGAGCGTCCCACATCCACCATTTCGTCCTCACTCCGGACTCGGCGGGTTCTCCATGTTCCACCGTCGATGTCGAACTGACGTCGATGGAGTGCCGAGACGATGCTTCACTGGCCAGCAGTTCCGCGCCGGCGACATCGTCGTTCGCGTCCCGGTTGGACGTGCTCTCGGACCATTGCAGGCTAAACGCGCCGCTCGAGGTGTACGCGTTCGGCTCCGCGACGACGATGCGATAGGTGTTTCCTTCGTGGGCGGGGAAAACACCTTTTGTTCCCGGGTACTGGGAAACCAGCCTGAGTGTTGAGATGTCGTCGCCTTCCAGCACCATGACAACCTTCGGGCGATCGCTCGAGAAGGCCCAGTCGCCATCGCTCGGCGCTACCCACCGGTACCAGGTGGTAGCGGCCGCCCCGCCAAACCACTCGCCCTGCTCCAGGGTCGCGCCCGCGCTCGTCCCCTCAGCGGTCCCGGATGTACCTTCAACCAACGTGGCTTGCGCGAAATCGTCGTTGGCGGGAGGCGCTCCGGACTTCCAGCGGAAGTTCAGGGCATGCCCTGTCGTCAAATGACTCAACCGAATTCGATATGTCTCCCCATTCTCGGCGAACAAGGTGGTTCCCGAGAGATTGGACGCGACTCGTGTAAGGGAGGCGATCTGCTCACCCTTGAAGACATCGATCCGATAATCGCGCGGCGCGTCCCCCGCCAGCAACGCCTCGAAACGGTACGCCCCACTCTCCGGCGCGGTCCAGACGAACCAGATGGACCCGGCGGGACGCCCCGAGAATCCTGTGAATGCCGGTTCTCCCGGTTCGGGCGTTGCAAGTAGCAGGTCAACCATGTGGGAACCTTCCGCCCCCTCGATCGGTTGCGCCATCGAGAAGTCATCGTTGGCGGGCGTTGTGACGTCCGCAAATTCCTCCGTCGTGCTCCGTTGCACGTCGACCGTCGCCGATGCCGCCGTCGCATTCCACGCGCTTGCCGTGAAGTAGAGTCGAGCTCCGCTCGACGTGTCGTCGTACGAGACGGAGAATTTGACCTCCTGGTCTTCGCCCACGCTGACCTCCCCAAGCGGAATGGACACACGCCGGAGGTCAGACGGGCCCTCCAGCACACCCATTTCCTCGGACAGATCCATCGAAATACTGTCCTCGCGTCCAACCATCGCGCTGAGCTTCACATCGTCGCAGCCGAGCGCGTTGTCGGCGTCGAGACAGTCGATGTGCAAGCGAGTGCCCGTGGCAACGTACGCGTCCGCTGACACGGTTACGGTGAAATCGTCTCTCTCCTCTCCCGTGAGCGCCTCCTTGTCGATATCAACCGTTAGGCCCGGTGTCGAAGCACCCCGTATCACCGTCCACGCGAGTGCCGCGCGGGGCGCATCGGCCACCACCCGATGCGCCGCCACCCTGGCCCTGTACGTGCCGGGGTCCGGATCTCTCACGATGATCCATTCCACGTTGTCAATGCGGGAGTCGGAAACATGCTCTCCACACGCGACGGTTTCGCAGTCGCCGTCCTTGTCGAGCCACAGGTCGAGATCGTTCAGGACCGCGCCGGCGATCGCGTCCGTGGGCGGCTCGTCCCAGGTCATCACGATGTCCAGCCGGGTAGCTCCCTCCGGCACGACGATATCCTGATAGGCGTACGTGCCGTCTTCCAACGTGGCACTAGCGCTACCACTTACCCAACCGTCGTCCTGGTCGCGGTTCAGAACGCTGGTGCGCGCCGACACGTTCCCCATCCCGTACTGGACCTGCACACTTCCCGGTCCGTTGCTGTTGTTGGCAGGGAATGCGACGGGTGCTTCCAGCCAGGGATCGGGCCGGATTGCGCTCGCCATCAGTCTCGCCCGCGCCAGTGCGGGATTCTCCCGATGCGCCGGCGAGGCATCCATCAGCAGGGCAGCGACCCCCGCAACCGCCGGCGAGGACATGCTCGTGCCGCTTTTGGGTTCATAGCCTCCCCGGCTTCCATCACCGCTGGCCGAAATGACGTTGAGCCCGACAGCGGAGACCTGGGGCGACAGGCGCCCGTCCGCAGCCGGGCCGTGGCTGCTGAAGGGCACGATGTCGCCGCTGTCCATCGAGGCGCCGACCGCCAGCGAGTTCTTCGCGCTGGCATAGTTCGAGAAGCCATGTAGGTCCGCGTTCGCTTGAGAGACGACATAGAGCTGGCGATGGCTCCAGACAATCGAGTCGAGCTTGCGCTCGTCGACGCTCCTTCCCTCGAACAACCTCGATCGCTCACTGAGGCTCATGTTGACGATCAGGGGCTTGACGCGGTCAGACATCCGGCCCCCCTCCAAGCACCCCGAGGGCCTGGAAAGAAAGTCCATCCCGCGCAGGACGCTGTCGGTGGTGCCGAACCCGAAGCTGGTCAGCACCTTGGCGAAACGGATGTGGTTTACGGAGGGCGCCATGCCCGCGAATCTCGGTTCGACGTAACCGTTCCCCGCGAGAGTTCCCGTGACATGGGTTCCGTGTCCCTGTGCATCTATCCACAAGTCCTCGGCCTCGCTGGCGAGGGAAGCAAAGAAAAACTCAACCCAGGCGAAGTTCGCGCCACAGATGCTCTGCCGATTCGAAGCGATGTCCAGGTGGTTGATATTGAGTCCGGTATCCATGACGGCGATGGGAACGGACGCCCCCCCAGTACCCGAGAACTTGCCCGGAGAACCCGTGTACTCCCGTAGTGCGTCGACGCCCATCGCCGGCACGGCAGTGTCGTGCATCGCCTCGACGATGCCAACGGGTTCTATGGCCAGCACGAAATCCGCTTCCACAAGGGCCTCGAGCACCGGCTGGGTGACGTTGGCGGCGTAGACGCGAATCGCGGGGTCGAAACGGCCCACCACCGCGCCCAACTCTTCCAGCGCCCGGCCCCATTGGCCAACGGGATCGTCAGCCATGAGGGTAATGAACACGGGAACCTGTGCATGCGGCGATTGGGCGATCATCTCGTTGACAAACGCTGCCGCCAGCTTGCTTTCGCGTGGCGTCACGCCCAGCCCGTCGACCGTCGGCAGCGCAGCGATCGCTTCGAGCCGTTCCCTGTCGCCCGGCAACCTCGCACGGATCAGGGTGCCCGCCGAGCCCAGGATCTCGCCACCCGAACCTGCCAACCCGGCGGCAAGGTCGTCGGGCCTCGCGTTCTCTGCCAGACCTATCCAGCCGAAGGACCAGGGACGCCCGGCAGCAACAGACTGGCTGACCAGGTCCTGAATCGCCGTCGGCGAGCGCAGCCACTCCAGGTCTTCGCGTCCCGGAAGCGCCGGGACGACCTGGTCGCGAATGGCCGCAGTGGGCATCTCTCCGCCAAAGACCACGAAGGAGTAGCCGTTCGGCGGCGATGGCGGCAAATCGATTTCGGTTCGGTTCTCAGCGACCTGCGGCGAACGCGGACTGGCTCGAACGACGGGTTCGGTGTCAGCATGCCTGCTCTGCGCGGCTATCCGGGCGACCGCGGCGTCAATGACCTGCCGTTCCGGCGACGGATCCACCTCCCCGGAGTCCCGCGTGATATGGATGAGGGCCGCAATGACCGCGACGCAGGCACACCCTGCGATCAACCACCGCCCACGCCATCGAGCTTCTCTTTCGCTCAAGACACATTACTCCTTTGGGGTCTTCCGGCGGCGGCCGGCCTGTTCGTGCCACGGAGGTTCCCTTGCTCCATGCAGCGAACAACTTGCCCCGACGACGAGAATACCCGACCATGCCATCGCGCGACACAGGCAGGGGGTCCGTGTGAAAGGAGGTATCGGCCGCAACCTATACCTCGCATTCTGCGTGGCGGTGTTCATTTTCCTCATCGCGCCGATCCTCGTCGTCGTGCCCCTGAGCTTCAATGCCGAGCCGTATTTCACGTTCACCGAGGGAATGCTGCGGCTGGACCCGGATGCCTGGTCCCTGCGGTGGTATCGAAGCGTTGCCGAAGACATTGAATGGCGCCGGGCGCTGGTGAACAGTATCGTGATCGGCGTCTGCGCGACGGCCCTCGCCACCGCGCTCGGCACCCTCGCGGCACTCGGCCTTGCAAACCCCGCCATGTACGGCCGATCGCTGGTCATGACCCTGCTGATCTCACCGATGGTGACGCCCGTCATCGTCTCTGCCGCGGGCATGTTCTTCTTCTATTCGAGTCTCGGGCTCGCACAGACCCACCTCGGACTGATCCTTGCCCATGCGGCGCTGGGTACGCCGTTCGTCGTCATCACGGTGACAGCGACGCTGGCCGGCTTTGACACGAACCTGCTGCGCGTCGCCGCCAGCCTGGGGTCCGGCCCCTGGCGGAGTTTCTGGCGCGTGCAATTCCCTCTCATCGCTCCCGGCGTCATCTCCGGGGCGCTGTTCGCTTTCGCGACATCATTCGACGAAGTCGTGACGGTCCTGTTCATGGGCGGCCTGGAGCAGCGCACCATCCCGCGCCAGATGTGGGCCGGCATCCGCGAGCAGATCAGCCCCGCAATCCTCGCGGTCGCGACCCTGCTCATCGCTTTCGCGCTGTTCTTCATGCTCACCGTGGAATGGCTGCGCCGACGCAGCGCGAAGGCTTCAGAGGATTGATCACCCTGGGTTGTTTCGAGGGGAACTGCCTTCGCCCGCGTATACTTGCGCCAGGCGGCAGGTAAACGAGGCATCGTTGAATCCGGAACCGGCGCACGTCGAGTTCGACGGCGTAAGCAAGAGCTACGACGGCGTGACCGACATCGTGCGTGATCTCAACCTCACCGTCCGCGAAGGGGAATTCCTGACCCTCCTCGGTCCTTCGGGGTCCGGAAAGACCACCTGCCTGATGATGCTTGCCGGATTCGAAACGCCGACCTCCGGGACCGTCCGCATCAGCGGGCGGGCGGTGGACGACGTACCTCCGCGCCGGCGCGGAATCGGGGTCGTTTTTCAGAACTACGCCCTGTTCCCGCACATGACGGTGGGCCGCAACCTGTCATTCCCGCTCGAAGTCCGGAGTCTCCGCGAGGCCGACATTCGCGAGCGTGTCCAGCGCGCGCTGCGCCTGGTCCGGCTCGAGGGGTTCGAAGACCGCCGTCCCGACGCCCTTTCGGGCGGACAGCAACAACGCGTAGCCATCGCCAGGGCACTAGTGTTCGAGCCAACCCTCGTGCTGATGGACGAGCCGCTGGGCGCGCTCGACCGCCGTCTTCGCGAGGAGATGCAGTACGAGATCCGGCGCATCCACCGCACCCTCGGCGTCACGATCGTCTACGTCACCCATGACCAGCAGGAAGCGATGGCGATGTCGGATCGCGTCGCCGTCTTCAACGGAGGCCGAATCCAGCAGGTCGCCCCCCCCGAAACCCTCTACGAAGAGCCGGAACGCGTCTTCGTCGCCACGTTCATCGGCGACAACAATCTACTCCACGGCCGCGTACTCGGTGTGGAACAGGACATCTGCACGGTCGACACCGGCAACGACGTCGTCAGCGCGTTTCTCGTGGCGCCTCGAGAGGTCGGCGACGCCGTCACGCTGACGATCCGTCCCGAACGGGTGGCGCTCGCACCCACGCCTGGCACATTCAGCAACGAGTTCGAGGCCCCGATCGAGGACATCGCCTTCCTGGGAGACCACCTGCGCGTGCGGTTGGCCGTGTGTGGGAGCGACGACTTCGCCATCAAGATTCCGAACACGGTTGGCCACGGCGCGGTGTTGAAGGGGGATCAAGTACGCATCGGCTGGACACCCACCGATTGCAGGGCGTTGACGCCCGACCAGGAGATCCCATGAACGGACATCGGGCGGCGATTGCGCTCCTGATTGCGACCTGCTGCCACGCCGCCGCGGAATCCCTGACGGTGGTTTCGTGGGGTGGCGCCTACGAGCAGGCGACCCGGGAAGCGGTACTGGAGCCGTTCTCGGCCGAAACGGGGATCGAGGTTCTCGTCGAGGTCTTCAACGGTGGTCTCGCCCAGGTGCGCGCCCAGGTCGAGACCGGCAATGTCCACTGGGACCTGGTCGATCTCGAAATGGCGGACATCATCCTTGGCTGCGATGAGGGCTTGCTTGAACTCATCGCATACGAAGACCTGGCGCCCGCTGCCGATGGCAGGCGGACCGAAGACGATTTCTTTCCCGGAACGCTCACCGACTGCGGTGGCGCCTTCATCGTCTACTCAACGGTCTACGCCTACAACACTGAGACTTTCCCAGGCGACAGGCCAGCCACCATCGCCGACCTGTTCGATATCGAGAGTTTCCCCGGTCGCCGAGGCATGCGCCGAACGGCACAGGCGAATCTCGAGTTTGCCCTGATGGCGGACGGGGTACCCATCTCCGATGTCTACGCGACCTTGGGAACCGAGGCGGGCATGGCCCGCGCCTTCCGCAAGCTCGACACCATCAAGGACGATATCGTCTGGTGGGAGACCGGTGCACAACCGCCGCAGATGCTTGCCGACCGCGAGGTGGTGATGAGTACCGCCTACAACGGCCGTATCTTCGATGCGGCCGTCATGGAGAAGCAGTCCTTCGTCATCGTGTGGGACGGCCAGGTGCTGGACACCACCGGTTGGGTCATCGTCTCGGGGACGCGAAACCTGGATGCCGCCCGCAGGTTTCTCGCTTATTCGTCGCGGCCCGACAGGCAAGCGGACCTCAGCCACTACATCTCGTATAGCCCCGGCAGGCTATCCGGTGCCGCATTGATCGGCACCCTCCTCGCAACCGGCATGGACATGCGGCCTCATGTACCCACCAGCGCGCAGAACCTGACGCGTGCCCTGCCGATCAATTCCGAATGGTGGAGCGATCACGCCGACGAGGTAAACGAGCGGTTCAGCGCCTGGCTGGCGCGCTGACGATCAATTGCAGGGGAATAGCGCCGCGAACCGGTCACCTCAAGTCGGCATTCCTCAGCTAGGCAGCTCCATCCGCGCGATCTCCGCAGTCATCGCTCTCGCTCATTGCGGCAATCTACTCCAGCGCGAAGCAGACATCGGCCATAGCGCCCGCGCCGTGTTTCCTGCGAATCTTCATCCTTTCTGGAGGCCTTTGCCAGCCATGACGGAATCGCTCGATGGTGGAAGTTCGCTACGCAATTCGGACGGCCCGTGCTACTGTTTCCGAGTCGCATCGCCCGCACCGGAGAATCGCGCGTGAAGCCAGTCGACAGCGCCCCGCCGACACGGGGGAACGCCGCGCGTTCCGGCGTGTGTTACCCGAGCAGCGACGGCAAGCCCATGGCTGAGACCGAGCGCCACGCGATCGCGACGATCAACGCGTGGCAGGCGCTTCGCCGGCAATTCGCCGACCGGGAAGACGTATATGTCGGCGTAGACATGCTCTTGTATTACGTCGAAGGCGATCCGCGCAAATCGGTCGTGCCGGACATATTCGTGGTGTTCGGGGTGCCCAAGCTTCCACCGCGCAACAACTGGTTGGCTTGGCGCGAAGGCAAGGTGCCGGACTTCGTGCTGGAAGTGACGTCGCGCCGTACCCGTCACCGGGATGAAGGACCGAAGCGGGAACTGTACCAGCGTCTGGGCGTCGAGGAGTATTGGCAATACGACCCAACCGGCGATTACCTGGATCCCAGGCTCAAGGGCGCTCGATTGACTGGACGCGCGTACCGGCCGATCCCGGCGGCCATCGGGCCGGGCGGCATCCAATGCGCTTCCCGCCCGCTCGGGCTGGAGTTGCACCTGTCCGGGAATGCACTGCGTTTCTTCGATCCGGCGCGTGACGAATACCTGCCAACGCCGGACGAGGACCAGGTCCGCGCCGATCGAGAGGCGGACCGGGCCAATCGAGAGGCGGACCGGGCCAATCGAGAGGCGGATCGGGCCGAGGCGGCCCTGCACCGCGTGGCCGAACTGGAAGCGGAATTGCGGAAATCGCAGCGATAGGCGCGGCCGGGGAGCGAGTCGGGCTCGACTTTGGGTTCCAGACGGTCTACTAGGCATTGGGCAGGGATGCCCGGATCGAACGGCCTGGCCCGCGTTGGCTTCGGGTGGTTTTCGCTTCTCCCCTGGTTCTGCGCTTCGCCGTTGCGCCTGTCATCCCTTTCGGTGGGACAGCAGCCACCGCCAGAGTTCGGGATCGTGGTACGCCGGCGTCCAGACATCGTGATCCAGGTCCGGATACTCGGTGAACTTCACGTCGCAGCCGGCATTGCGCAATTGCCAGATCATCCTGTCCGACTCTTCGATCGGCACGACTGAATCCATCGCCCCGTGGAACACCCAGACGGGCAGTTCCTTGAAGTTCCCGGGATCGACTAGAGTAAACGATGGACAGACGGGTGCGATGGCCGCGATGCGGTGGGCAGCCACGTTGGCCAACATCCACGTGCCCAATCCTCCCATGCTGCTCCCGGTGACGTAGACCCTTCCGGGATCGACATTGAACCGCTGGATCACCTCGTCCAACAGCGGAACGAGGATGCGGACATCCCACATTTCCACGCACTGGGGACAGACGGTGACGAAGGGCAATTGCAGCCCTTCCTTGAGGAAGCGGGGCAATGTCGCCCGCTCGAGCAGATCAAGGTCCGCACCCGTCTCACCGGCGCCATGCATGAAAAACAGCATCGGAAACGGCGCGCCGGCTTCCGAATAGTCGTCCGGAAAGTACGTGCGGTAGGAGATCGACCGCTCCCCTCCGGTAGTGGTGAAGGATCGATCTTCGCTTCGCACCACCCGTCCCCGGTCAGCCTTGCGCGACCAGACGGAGTCTCCCCGTCAATTTTCAGCGTCGGGGAGCGACCGCATTCGTTTCGTCAGCCTGTCGTTCTTCCAGCGCCCTTGCCGTGCGATTCCACCGTTCTTGCCGTAGAGCGTCCCCAACCCGCTTTTCTCGCCGTCCTGCCACTGTCCCTCGTAGCGGCTTCCGTCGGGGTAATGCGCGATCCCCCGACCGTTCGGGACCCCGTCCTTCCAATCACCTTCATAGCGACTGCCGTCAGGGAAGTAGTAGGTTCCCTTCCCGCTCTTCTTGCTTTCCAGGTACTCGCCCGAATAGATCGCGCCGTTCGCGTAGTAGTACGTGCCCCGGCCATGCTTCTGCTGATTCCGGTACTCGCCGACGTATTGATCGCCGTTGGCGAAGTGATAGGTGCCCCGGCCATGCCTTTCACCGTCCTTGAATTCGCCGATGTAGCGATCGCCGTCGGTGAAATAAAAGGTTCCCCTGCCATGCCGGCGACCGTTCTTCCACCCACCCTCAAAGCGGGTGGTGTTGGCGTAGAAGACGGTCCCCTGGCCATGCGGCATGCCGTCTTTCCATGAACCTTCGTAGCGGTGGCCATCATAGTGGTAGGTGCCTTGACCATCTCGACCGCCGCGTGCCCACTGTCCCTCGTAGCGGTGGCCGTTGGCGTAGACACGCGTACCCTGGCCGTGTTCGAGGCCCTCCACCCACTCTCCTTCGTAGCGGCCGCCGTCCGCGAATTCGACCGTCCCCCGGCCATGCCGATGCCCCGCTTCCCACTCGCCCTCGTAGCGGTCTCCATCGGCGTCCCGGGCAGATCCGTTGCCGTGCGGCAGGTCGTTTTTCCAGTAGCCCTCGTAACGGTACCCGTCGGGATGCACGAAGATCCCCCAACCATGTCGGCGGCCCTCGAGCCATTCGCCCTCGTAGCGGCCGTCTGCCGGCGGGAGATCAACCTCCTCGGCGGTACGCCGCGTCGCCTCGACCGCCTCCGAAGGATCAGCAAGTTCTGTCCCGGCGGGACCATCCGCCGAGACCGGCGAACCGGACGCCGCCCACAGGATCATGGACAGTTTTGCCAGGGTGATCGTGGTTCTGGTCAAGGGAACGACACCTAAGCCCGCATATCTCACCAAGGGCCGCGATGATCGCGCAGGATTTTTTCGTGTGCGCGTGCTCGGAGCCCTCAGCCGGGGAGCGCGAGGGGCAAACCCCTCGCAAGAAAAGAACCGGAAGCATAGCCGTCGCTTATGGTGCAGGGAGCATGTGCGCGCACACGGAAAAAAGACCAGCGAGGGCGCGGCAGCGCGGTCTGTTACCTGTCCGACCGTCGAAAACCGAACGTACCTCATTGAAATACGATGCCCTTTGCTGATTCAACAAGCGCCTTGGTGAGATATGCGGGCCAAGCCCGCAACTCTCGATGATGGACCGTATCCCAGACCCCGAGTCGCGACAAGTACCGCCCGTGCAATCGCCGCGCTTGCAAAAGTCCCAACGCCCCCATATATAGATGCCTCAAGGCAGGAACCAGACGGCCCCAGCCCAGCTATCGACCAGGAGCAACCGTTCCTGGTCCGAAGCGGCCCCGGGACGTTCTATACCCATGGAAGGTGTCATGGCCGACTCGCAAAAGCACATCTACCGGATCTACTTCCACAGCCAGGGGCAGGTGTACGAGGTCTATGCGCGCTCGATCTACCAGGGTGACCTGTACGGATTCGTCGAGATCGAGGACTACATCTTCGGTGAAAAGTCGCAGATGGTCATCGACCCCGGCGAAGACAAGCTGCGAACAGAGTTCTCCGGCGTGCAGCGCAGCTTCATACCCATGCATGCGATCTTGAGGATCGACGAAGTGGAGAAGGAAGGGATCGCCAAGATCATGGACTCCAGCGGACAGAACGTGACGCCTTTCCCAATGCCGGTGCCCAAGGGCGGGGGAAGATCTCCTTAGCGATCCTCACTCCCGCGCAGTTTGCATGGAAGTGCGCATCCAACGACGGGGGAGCGGCCCATTGCTTACTTGCGCGTCAGCGGTCGGGGAGCATCCTTTTCTTGCGAGGGACACCCTCGCGCTCCGGTTCTTGCGAGGGACACCCTCGCGCTCCCGGGCTGAGGGCTCCTAAGGTTCTTTCTTCAGCCTGCTGCGCAATCGCCCGAACAGCGACCGTTCTCCCTCTCGACCTCCCTCTTCGGGTTCGGAGGTGGCATCTCCTTCGGATTCCTCCCCCGCAGCCGGTTCTTCACCGGGTTCAGTCGCGTCCGGCTCCGCTGTCTCAACTGCAGAGTCTTCCACGGTCTCCATCGACGCTTCTTCCGAATCGAGAGTCACCTCTTCGGGTTCCGGTGACGCCACTTCCGACGCGGCAGCAGCCGGCTCTTCGAGGGGTTCGTCCTCGTAGGACTGACCGGGACGGTCAACGAATTCCATCACGGCGACCGGGGCGGAATCTCCAGCGCGGTGGCCAGCCCGGACGATGCGCGTATATCCCCCCGGGCGATCCACGTAACGGGGACCGAGTTCCTCGAACAGCTTGCCAACCGCCGCCTTGCTGCCGGTGCGCTGGAAGGCGAGCCGCCGGTTCGCCACGGTATCGTCCTTCGCCAGGGTGATCAGAGGTTCAGCCACGCGGCGCAGTTCCTTGGCCTTCGGTACCGTCGTCCTTATGACTTCGTGCTCGATGAGGGAAACCGCCAGGTTCCTGAACATGGCCTTGCGATGCGCGCTGTCCCGGTTAAAGTGCCGGCCACTCTTTCTGTGTCTCATTTCTTCCAGCCAGTTTTCCGTGGCTCTTCTATCCAGCTAGCTAGGACACGCGCTCCGTGCCACGCAGACTCGCCGGCGGCCAGGTCTCCAGCCGCATTCCCAGGGCCAGGCCGTGTTGCGCCAGCACATCCTTGATTTCCGTGAGCGACTTCTTGCCGAGGTTGGGCGTCTTCAGCAGTTCCACTTCCGTGCGCTGGATCAGGTCGCCGATGTAGTAGATATGCTCGGCCTTAAGGCAGTTGGCGGACCGAACCGTCAGCTCCAGGTCGTCCACCGGACGCAACAGTTTCGGATCGATCTCGTCGGCTTCCTCCTCCGTACCCACCTCGCCCTCGGCACCTTCCAGGTCGACGAAGACATCGAGTTGCTGCTTCAGGATGGTGGCTGCCCGGCGTATGGCCTCTTCCGGCTCGATGGTGCCGTTCGATTCGATGTCCAGCACCAGCCTGTCAAGGTCCGTACGCTGTTCAACCCGGGCGTTTTCAACGTGGTAAGACACGCGGCGCATCGGACTGTAGCTTGCGTCGAGCCGAAGTATGCCGATGGTGCGCGACTCCTCCTCTTCATTCTCCACATGCTCGACCGGCACGTAACCCCGGCCGCGGGTCACCTTTGCCTCAAGACGAATGCTGCCATCCTGGTTCAACGTGCAGATGGGATGATCGGGATTGACGACTTCGACATCGTCCGAGCGCTGGAAGTCACCCGCAGTCACCGTGCCACCGCCTTCCCTCGACAAACGGACGACGGCTGAATCCGCATGGTGCAACCGAACGGCGACCCCCTTGAGGTTGAGCAGGATGTCGGTGACGTCTTCCTGCACGCCCTCCATGGTGCTGTATTCGTGCAGCACGTTGTCGATCTGCACTTCCGTGATCGCACAACCCGGCATCGTCGAAAGCAGAATGCGCCGGAACGTATTGCCCAACGTGTGGCCAAAGCCGCGCTCAAGCGGCTCGAGCGTGACGCGGGCGTGCGTAGGGCTGATCTCCTGGATCCTGATGTGCCGCGGCTTGAGAAGTTCACTCACCGACTGTGCCATATGTCAATCATCCTCCGGCATGAATCGTGGGGGGGCGCTGCTGACAGCAAACGTCGCATCGAACCTGATCCGCACGGCCAACACCTTGGCTGTGCCTGGTCAGTTCGAAACTCGACGGCTCGAGCAGCGCGCCTATTTCGAGTAGAGCTCGACGATAAGGTTCTCGTTGATTTCCTGCGGGAGCTCGCTGCGGTCCGGCGACCGGCTGAACCTCCCTTCCATCTTCTCTGCGTCCACTTCCACCCATTCCGCCATTCCGCGTTGTGCCGCGACTTCAAGAGCGGACTTGATGCGAAGCTGTGATCTCGCCTTCTCGCGAACGGCGACCATGTCTTCCGGGCGAACCTGGTACGAGGGAATGTTGACCAGCTTGCCGTTCACCTCTATGGCCTTGTGCGAAACCAGTTGCCTTGACTCGGCACGCGTGGACCCGAAGCCCATCCGGTAGACGACGTTGTCGAGACGGCCTTCGAGGAGTCGCAACAGGTTTTCGCCCGTCGCACCCCGTTGACGGTCCGCCAGCTTGTAGTAGTTCCGGAACTGCTTTTCCAGGACGCCGTAGAATCGACGCACCTTCTGCTTTTCCCGCAATTGCACCGCATAGTCCGTAAGCCGTTGCCGGCGACCCGTACCATGCTGACCAGGCGGAGTATCCGCCCGGCACTTCGACTCGATGGGTCGAATGCCGCTCTTCAGGAAGAGATCCGTCCCCTCCCGTCGAGCAAGCTTGAGCTTTGGTCCCGTGTAGCGCGCCACTGTTTGTTTCCCTTGCTTTCCTTACTTCCCGCAGTTCCCGCGAATGTTCAGCTGTTCGTATCGCTTATCAGACCCGCCGTCGCTTCGGCGGTCTGCACCCATTGTGGGGTATGGGCGTCACGTCAGCTATGCTGTTGATCTTGAGGCCCGCGGCGTTCATCGCGCGCACGGCCGACTCCCTGCCGGACCCCGGTCCCTTCACGTATACATCGACGCTTTTCATGCCATGGTTCTCGACCATGTCCGTCGCAACCCGCTCGGCCGCAACCTGGGCGGCGAACGGCGTCTTCTTTCTCGAACCCCTGAAACCCGAGCCGCCGCCCGTCGCCCAGCCGAGCGCGTTGCCCTGTCGGTCCGATATGGTGATGATCGTGTTGTTGAACGAAGCATGCACATGGGCAACGCCATCCACCACGATGCGCTTGCCCCTTCTCCTGGTCGGCTCAGCCATATCCGTTCTCTCTACTTCTTCTTGCTACTTCTTCTTGCTACTTCTTCTTGACCTGCCGCCGCGCCGGGCCCTTGCGCGTTCGGGCATTGGTCTGCGTGCGTTGGCCGCGCACCGGCAAGCCCCGGCGATGCCGAATGCCTCGATACGCGCCAAGGTCCATGAGGCGCTTCACGTTCATGGACACTTCCCGGCGCAAGTCGCCTTCGATCACGCGCTTGGTCACTTCACTCCGCAGCCCGTCGAGATCCTGCTCGGTCAGATCGCGGATCTTGACCGCCGGGTCTACCCCGGCCTCCGAGCAGACCTCCAGCGCCGTGGATCTGCCAATGCCAAAGATGTACGTGAGCGAGATGCCCGCGTGCTTGTCGTCGGGAACGTTTATTCCAGCGATACGTGCCATAACTGCCTAACCCTGTCTCTGTTTGTGCCTAGGTTCTGCCGTGCAGATCACGCGCACCACACCGTTGCGCTTGACGATCTTGCAGTTGCGGCACATTTTCTTGACCGAGGCCCTAACTTTCATCGGACGCTCCTTCCTCGCGGCGACGGCGTTTCATCGCCGTCTTCCATAGTTCTGCAAATTCGAACGTTCCATCAGTTTAGCGTACTGACTCGATCTCAAGTGCTCCGTCACCTGTGCCATGAAGTCCATCGCAACCACCACCACGATGAGGAGCGCGGTGCCACCGAGTTGGAACGTGACGTTGAAGAACACGATCATGAACTCGGGGAGCAGACAGACCAGTGTCACGTACGACGCACCGAACAGTGTCAGCCGCGTGATGACGTTGTCGATGTAGTGGGCCGTCTGTGCCCCGGGACGGATGCCCGGCACATAGGCGCCCTGGCGCTTGAGATTGTCGGAAAGATCCTTCGGATCGAAGACGATGGCCGTGTAGAAGAAACTGAAAAACACGATACCCGCAGCGAACAGCATGATGTACGCGGGCTGACCCGGCGACAGCACGAGGGCCACTTCCTGTAGCCAGGAGAATCCCGGTGCCTGCCCGAACCAGGTAGCCATCGAAGCCGGCGCGAGCAGCAGGCTGGAAGCGAAAATCGCGGGGATTACACCGGCCATGTTGATCTTCAGCGGCAAGTAGCTGGCCTGCGCCTGGTACATGCGCCGGCCCTGCTGCCGTTTCGCGTAGTTGACGGGTATTCGGCGCTGTCCGCGCTCGATGAACACCACGAAACCGACGATCACGATACCAAAGACCCCGATGGCGAGAAGGGCGATGATGTTCAGCTCGCCCTGGCGGGCCGCTTCGAACGCCTGCCCGATTTCCGCCGGGAATCCCGACACGATGCCGGCAAATATCAGTAGCGAAATGCCGTTGCCGACACCCCTTTCGGTGATTTGCTCGCCCAGCCACATCAGGAACAGCGCACCCGACACCAGCGTGATCAGTGCCGTAAAGTAGAAGGCGACGCCGGGGTTGAACGCGAGTCCCTGGGCAACCAGGGTTCCCGTCAGGGCAACTCCCTGGATGACGGACACTATGAGCGTGCCGTAACGCGTATATTGCGTGATCTTCCTGCGGCCGGCTTCTCCCTCCTTCCGAAGCTGCCGCAGCGTCGGGTACATCATCGTCAGGAGGTTCATGACGATGCTCGACGTGATGTAGGGCATGACACCGAGGGCCAGGATGCTCATGCGCTCCAGCGCACCCCCGCCGAACATGTTCACAAGGTCCAGGATGCCGCCCTGGTTCTGTTCGAACAGGGCGCGCAAGGAGTCCGGATTGATCCCCGGAACCGGTATGTGCGTGCCGATGCGATAGACGAGCAACGCGAACAGGACGAACAGCAGCCGTCCCCGAAGTTCGGAGAGGCCGGCCTGCGCGCCTGCCAGGCTTGGTCCCGCCCTGTGAGCTGCCGTCACCATCCGATCGCCGTCCTAGTGCTCCTCGCCTTCGATGCTGCCACCCGCCGCCTCGATCGCAGCCCTTGCGCCTCGGGTTACCCCGAGACCCCTCACCGTCACCGGCCGCGCAATGCTGCCCGACAGCATGATGCGCGCACGCCTGACATTGCGGGACAGAACGTTTGCCGCCTTCAGAACCTGCAGGTCAATGACATTGCCTTGTGCGCTCTCTTCCGCGTTGTTTTCCGCGTTGTCCGCGTTCTTGGCCGCCAACCGGTCCAGGGCCTTTTCGAGGTCGCCCAGGCGCACTTCGGAAGTCGTCATGCCCACGCGCGAACGAAAGCCGAACTTGGGTATCCGCATCTGCAGCGGCAACTGGCCACCCTCAAACCACGGCGGCGTCGAGGACCCGGATCTTGACTTCTGACCCTTCTGTCCACGTCCGCAGGTCTTGCCGGTGCCCGAACCAGGGCCGCGGCCCACGCGCTTCGCGGATCGTTTCGACCTCTCGGCCGGTTTCAGGGAATTGAGTTGCGTTTTCACAGCGTCTGTCACGGCAACACCTCGACCATGTAGCTGACCTTGCCGATCATGCCCCGCACGGCCGGCGTATCCTCGACGTCCACCGTCTGGCCGATGCGCCGCAAGCCCAGGCCCCTGACACAGGCCTGGTGCTTCTTCAGGCGGCCGTGTTGGCTCTTCACCAGCCTGACCCGCAGCATCTGTTTCGACTTCGTTTCCGGCATTGCGTCCTCAGACACCATCAAGCCGTGAGCTCTTCGACGGTCTTGCCGCGCTTTTCCGCCACCATCTCGGGCGAACGCATGTTCCTGAGCGCGTCGAACGTTGCTCTCACCACGTTCACGGGATTGGTGGATCCGTAGCACTTTGCCAGCACGTTCTGCACGCCTGCCGCTTCCAGCACGGCCCGCATGGCACCGCCGGCAATGATGCCCGTCCCCTCCGAGGCGGGTTGCATGTACACGATCGATGCGCCGTGGCGTTCCCGCACCGGGTACCAGATGGTCGTGCCGTTGAGTTCGACGTCTACCATCTCCCGCCTTGCCGCCTCCATGGACTTCTGTATGGCGACGGGCACCTCGCGGGCCTTGCCGTGCCCGAATCCGACACGGCCGTTGCCGTCGCCAACGACGGTCAACGCGGTAAAGCCGAAGATCCGGCCGCCCTTGACGACCTTGGAAACCTTGTTGACGTTGACCAGCTTCTCGAGCAGGCCCTCTTCTCTTATCTCTTCCGTATATGCCACGTATCAGAACTCCAGTCCGCCTTCCCGCGCCGCTTCCGCAAGCCCCTTGACCCGCCCATGGTACTTGTACCCCGAACGATCGAAGGCCACCTTCGAGCAGCCCACGGCCTTTGCCCTTTCGGCGATCAGGGTCCCAACCTTTCGGGCGGCATCCACATTACCCGTAGCCCCACTGCGTATCGAAGCATCCAGCGTCGATGCCTGGGCAAGCACGCGCTCCCCATCCGGCGTTATCAACTGCGCATAGATGTGGCGTGGCGACCGGTAGACCGTAAGCCGGACGGCACCGAGTTCGCGGATCTTCATGCGCGCACGTTTCGCGCGGCGCAGGCGGACAGTCTTCTTGTCGATCATTCGTCCGTTATCCCGTCACTGTTTCCTGGCTGCTCTTTCTGTGCGGAGCTACTCCGTCGAGCGCTTTTCCTGCAAGCTTCCATCCCGTCACTTCTTCTTGGCTTCTTTTCGCCTGACCCTTTCGTTGAGGTAGCGCACGCCTTTGCCCTTGTATGGCTCCGGTGGCCGAAAGGCGCGTATGTCAGCCGCCACCTGACCCACAAGCTGCTTGTCCGCGCCGCTGACCACGATCTCCGTGACACTCGGCGTTTGCACGTCGACGCCCTCGGGCACCGCGTAACGAACAGGGTGCGAAAAACCGAGCTGCAGGTTCAGGGTCCTGCCTTGCGCCTGGGCCCGATAGCCGACACCCACGAGCTGCAACCGGCGTTCGAAACCCTGGCTCACACCCACCACCATGTTGTTCACCAGCGAGCGCACCGTGCCGGCCATTGCCCGCGTCCTGTGGCTCTGGTCACGAGGTTCGAAATGCAACGTCCTGTCTTCGACCGCCACGCCGACATCCGGGCTCAACTTGAGCTGCAGTTTCCCCCTGGCGCCGCTGACCGACAGCTCGGTCGCGCCGGGTGCGACGGTGACCTCGACGCCACCGGGAAGTTCGACTGGAGCTTTTGCGACTCTGGACATGACTACTGCTCGCCTCGACTCAGAATACGGTGCAAAGAACTTCGCCGCCGACGCCAGCCTTCCTCGCTGCCCGGTCCGTCATCACTCCCTGCGCGGTGCTGACGATGGCGACAGCCAGACCGCCACGCTCTTCTCGGATATCGTTGCACTGTCTGTATACCCGCAGACCAGGCCGGCTGATCCTCTTGAGTTCCTCGATCACCGGCGCCCCGCCGTGATACTTCAAATCGACGGTGAGTTCCGGTTTCGGTCCTTCACTCACCCGGTATCCGTCGACATACCCTTCGTTCCTCAAGACCTCGCAAATCGCGACCTTCAGCTTCGAACTGGGCATCGTGACATCGACACGCTCCTTCGACTGGGCGTTTCGAATACGGGTGAGAAAGTCCGCGATGGGGTCCTGCATGCTCATGGTTGCCTCACCAACTGCCCTTCATCAGGCCCGGGACATCGCCTCGCATCGCGGCCTCCCGCAGCTTGTTCCTGCCCAATCCAAACTTCCGGTACACGCCCCGGGGCCGGCCGGTCTGGCCGCAACGCCGCCGCAAACGCACCGGCGACGCGTTGCGCGGAAGCGCCTGGAGTTTCAGTTGCGCCTCCCAGCGCTCTTCCTCCGATGCGCTGCGGTCCGCAATGATGGCCTTCAGTGCCTTGCGTTTCTCCGCGTACCTGGCAACGGTCTTTTCGCGCTTCTTCTCGCGCTCCGTGATGGAAACTCTTGCCATGACTAATTCCTGAACGGGAAATTGAACGCTCGCAATAGAGCGAGACCTTCGGTATCGGTTCGCGCCGTCGTCGTGATCGCTATATCGAGCCCCCTGACGGCGTCGATCTTGTCGTAGTCGATTTCCGGGAACACGATCTGCTCGGACAACCCCAGCGAATAGTTCCCCCGGCCGTCGAAAGCGCGCGGGTTGAGTCCCCGGAAGTCGCGCATTCTCGGTATCGCGATTCCAATCAGGCGCTCGATAAACTCGTACATGCGCTCCCTTCTGAGCGTAACCTTGCAACCCACCGGCCAGCCCGCGCGTATCTTGAACGCCGCTTCGGACTTTCGGGCGTTGGTGACCACCGCCTTCTGACCCGCGATCAAGGTCAGGTCCGCGACGGCGCTGTCCATGATCTTTCGGTCGCTCACGGCCTCGCCGACACCCATATTGAGGGTCACCTTTTCCAGCCGGGGCACCCGCATCGGATTGGCGTAGTTCAACTCCTTCTGCAGTTGCGGATGCAACTCGTCGCGATACCTGGCAAGCAAATCCGTCATCTATCGACCATCCGTAGCTGTCTCAGTCATCGATCAATGCACCGCTGGACTTGAAAAACCGGACGCGCTTTCCATCTTCCGCGCGAATCCCCACCCGATCCGCCTTGCTGGTGTCCCGATTGTAGATCGCCACGTTCGATGCCTGGATCGGGGCTTCGCGACTGACGATGCCCCCCTGTTCATTTGTCTGCGGATTTGCACGCACGTGTTTCCTGACCATGTTCACGCCGGCAACAAGCAACCTTCCATCGGGCATGACCTGCACCACCTCGCCGACCCTGCCCCTGTCGCGCCCGGAGATGACGATAACTTCGTCCTCTCTTCGTATCTTTCGCATCAGAGCGCCTCCGGTGCGCGCATCAGAGCACCTCCGGTGCGAGCGAGACGATGCGCATGAATCTCTCGCTGCGCAGTTCTCTTGTTACGGGCCCGAAGATGCGCGTCCCGACCGGCTGCAATCCCGGGGTGAGCAGTACCGCAGCATTCTGATCGAACCGGATCACTGAACCGTCAGGGCGCCTCACGCCCTTTTTTGTACGCACGACCACGGCGTCCATGACCTGGCCCTTGCGAACTCGACCTCGGGGAATCGCCTCCTTCACCGCAACCTTGATGACGTCGCCAATTCCGGCGTAGCGCCGCCGGGAACCACCGAGCACCTTGATGCACTGCACGCGGCGGGCACCGCTGTTATCCGCGATGTCGAGCATGGTCTCCGTCTGGATCACGTGGCGGCCCTCATGTTCCCGGTGCCGTTTTCCTGGTGCCGTTACCTTGCAGGCGCCACGATTTTCGCTTCGAAATCGGTCTCGACTCCACAATGGTGACAAAATCTCCGACCTTGCATTCATTGTGCTCATCGTGCGCGTGGATCTTGGACTTGCGCCGAATGATCTTGCCGTAGACCGGATGCTTCACGCTGCGCTCAACCAAAACCGAGATCGTCTTGTCCATGCGATCAGAGACCACGGTACCGGACAATGTCCTCGGATTCGTCCGCCCGGAGGATTCGGAGCGCGCCGGTGCCGCAGCTTCGGGCGCCGGCTCGGCGGGAGCGGACGCGTTGTCTTCCGCGCGCCCCGCACTGTCTTCACCGGCTTCCGCCGTTGCCACTTCACCCGCCGTTTCGAGCGCTTCGGTCGTTTCCGGTGCCTTAGCCATCGGCCTTCTCCCGCATTACCGTTTCCACGCGCGCGATGTCCCGGCGCGTTTCCCGCAGCAGGTGCGTTTGCGGCAACTGCGAACTGCCGCGCAGCATGCGCAGGTTGAACTGCTCGCGCAGCAGCCGCAGACGTTCGTCACGCAACTCCTCGGTGGTCATATCTCTCAATTCGCTCGCTTTCATGACTGTTTCACTTCGATCTTCAGCCGGACTACAGGGCCGACCGCCTGACCATCGAGGTCTTGAACGGCAGTTTGGCCGACGCCAGCGCAAACGCCTGCTTTGCGATCTCCTCCGAAACACCTTCCATCTCGTACAGCACGCGTCCGGGCTGAATCTGTGCAACCCAGTATTCCACCGCGCCCTTGCCCTTGCCCTGGCGAACTTCGAGCGGCTTCTTGGTGATCGGTTTGTCGGGAAACACGCGTATCCAGACCTTTCCGCCCCGACGCACATGCCGCGTCATGGCTCGCCGGGCCGACTCGATCTGACGCGCAGTCATCCTTCCCCGGCCCAGGGATTTCAGGCCGTACTCGCCGAAGCTGACCTTGTTGCCACGCTGCGCCAGACCGCGGTTGCGGCCCTTTTGCTGCTTCCTGTACTTCGTTCTAACCGGCTGTAACATCGTTTTCGCTCATCGGTGCGGCGCCGCCGCTTCTTTCTGAGGACTTCTCCAGGGCTCCTACAGAGCTTCCGCATCCTCCAGGGCTTCCCCGGCGATCACTTCGCCCTTGAAGATCCAGACCTTGATGCCGATGATCCCGTAGGTGGTCCTGGCTTCCGCAGTCGCATAGTCAATGTCCGCCCGCAGCGTGTGCAATGGCACCCGGCCTTCGTGATACACCTCCGCGCGCGCGATTTCGGCACCGTTCAATCGACCCGCCACGCGCACCTTGATCCCCTTTGCCCCCAGACGCATGGCGTTCTGGATCACCCGACGCATGGCGCGGCGATACTGCACGCGACGCTCGAGCTGCTGTGCCACGTTCTGGGCGACGAGGTAAGCATCCGTCTCCGGCTTGCGCACTTCCTCCACGTTGACGTGCACCGGCACGCCCATGATTTTCGTCAGTTCGAACCGCAGCCGCTCGACATCCTCGCCTTTCTTGCCGATCACGATGCCCGGACGTGCGGTGTGAATCGTCACCCGGGCAGTCTGCGCGGGACGCTCTATGTCGATCCGGCTCACCGAAGCCTGCGCCAGGCGCTTGCCGAGGTACTCCCGAACCTCCAGGTCGTTCAGCAGGTATTCGGCGTACGTTTCCTTCTCCGCATACCAGACGGAACGGTGCTCGGCGACGATGCCGAGTCTCAAGCCTGTTGGACTAACCTTCTGACCCATCTTGTCTCCCCATCGGACTACGCTCTCTATTGCGCGTCCTATTGCGCGTCCTGTTGCTCGTCATCCGTCACCGCAATCGTGACGTGACTCGTGCGCTTCAGAATACGATTGCCGCGGCCCCGCGCCCGGGGCCGCATCCTTTTCATGGTCAGGCCCTCATCCACCCGGATTTCACCGACCCTGAGTTCGTCCACATCCGCCCCTTCGTTGTGCTCGGCGTTCGCGATCGCAGATTCCAGCACCTTGGAAACCAGCCCCGCCGCCTTTTGCGGGCTGAACGCCAGGATGTCCAGCGCGCTTTCGACGGGCTGGCCCCGCACGAGGTCCGCGATCACACGGACTTTCTGCGGCGATATGCGCAGCGCCCTGGCCTGTGCAACGACCCGCATGACTATCGCCTCGCCCGGCGGTCACCCGCGTGACCGCGAAAAGTCCGGGTCGGCGCGAACTCGCCGAGTTTGTGGCCGACCATGTCGTCGGTAATGAACACCGGGACATGCTGCCGGCCGTTGTGCACGGCGATTGTCAACCCAACCATTTCGGGGGAAATCATCGATCGACGAGACCACGTGCGGATGGCGCGCTTGTCCCCGCTCTGTTGCGCGGCAGCCACCTTCTTCGCCAGGTGCAGATCCACGAATGGTCCCTTGCGTAGTGATCTCGGCATCTCTTTTGCTACCTACCCTTTGCCTGCCTGCCGTTACCTATCTCGTCCTGCTTCGCCGGCGCACGATCAACGCGTTCGTGCGCTTGTTGGTGCGAGTCTTGTAGCCCTTGGTCGGCACGCCCCAGGGAGTCACGGGGTGCCGTCCTCCCGACGAACGGCCTTCGCCTCCACCGTGCGGATGGTCCACCGGATTCATGGCCACACCTCGTACCGTCGGCCGGCGTCCGCGCCAGCGTGCCGCACCGGCCTTGCCCAGGGAGCGGAGGTTGTGTTCGCTATTGCCGACCTCGCCCAGCGTCGCGCGGCACTCGGCCAGCACCCGACGCATTTCGCCCGACCGCAGCCTGAGCGTCACGTACGCGCCTTCCCGCGCCACGAGCTGCGCGGACGTTCCCGCGCTGCGGGCGAGTTGCGCCCCCTTGCGGGGTTTCAGTTCCACGCAGTGGATGACGCTGCCGAGCGGTATGTTCCTGAGTGCCAGCGCGTTTCCCGCCCGGATAGGCGCGTTGCTGCCGGACATGAGTTCGTCTCCCGCCCGCACGCCTCGCGGCGCGACGATATAACGGCGTTCGCCGTCCGAGTACTTCAGCAGGGCAAGGTTGGCGCTGCGATTCGGGTCGTACTCCAGCCGTTCCACGACCGCCCTCACGTTGTCCTTGTCCCGCCGGAAGTCGATCTTGCGGTAGAAACGCTTGTGGCCACCTCCCCGGTGACGCGTGGTGATGCGTCCATGGGTGTTGCGTCCACCGGACTTCCTGGCAGGTTCGAGCAGGGGCTTGTACGGGCTGCCACGATGCAGTGACGGGTCCACGACCTTGACCACGAACCGCCGGCCTGGAGAAGTAGGTCTTGCCTTGACGACAGCCATGGATCAGCGCTCCGCCACAAAATCGATTTCGTCGCCTTCGGCAAGACGGACATAGGCCTTCTTCCAGTCCTTCTTCCGCGAGACGCCCCGACGCCAGTTACGCTTTACCTTGCCTTTCTGGTTGAGCGTTGTGACGTTGACCACGGCTACCCCGAATATCGACTCCACCGCTTCCTTTATCTCCGGTTTCGTCGCGTCGGTGGCAACCTTGAATGCATAGCCGTTGCTGGCATCGCCGATGTTCGCCGCCTTCTCGGTGCTATGCGGCTCCAGGAGCACTGCGTACTTTCGTTCTTCGTTCATGCGAGGGCCGCTTCGAGGCTCTTGAGTGCATCCGTCGTGATGAGCACCTTGTCATGACGCAGCAATGCCACGGGATCGACGGCCGGGACGTCGCGCACGTCCACGCCTTTCAGGTTGCGCGCCGCGAGGTAAAGGTTCTCATCGACTTCTTCGGCGATGATGAGGACGTTTGAGAGGTTGAGTGTTTCGAGTTTCTGGAGAAGGGCTTTGGTCTTGGGAGCTTCGACGCGGATGTCGGCGGCAACGATGAGGCGGTCCTGCCGGAGAAGTTCGGAGACGATACAGCGCATCGCTCCCTGGTACATCTTGCGGTTTACCTTGTGAGAATGGTCCTGCGGCTTCGCCGCAAACGTCCGACCGCCACCTCGCCAGATCGGGCTGCGAATGGATCCCGCACGCGCACGGCCGGTACCCTTTTGCCGGTGAGGCTTGCGGCCCCCGCCCCGCACCTCGGCGCGTGTCTTCTGCGCACGCGACCCGCTGCGGCCACCGGCGAGATACGCAACCACCACCTGGTGCACGAGCGCCTCGTTGAAATCCCTCGCGAACGTCGCGTCCGAAACCTCGATCGTATCGCCGCTGCCATTCAGAGATAGTTGCATTTCAGACGTCCCGTACGTGCTCAAGCGGCGCTGCTCGCCGACTTGATCGCCGGCCTGACGCAGACATCGCCCCCGGCGGGCCCGGGTACCGCACCCTTGACGAATAGCAGGTTGCGCTCGATATCGACCCGAACGACTGTCAGGTTCTGCGTCGTGACACGTTCAGCGCCCATGTGCCCCGCCATTTTCTTGCCCTTGAAGACACGGCCAGGCGTCTGACACTGGCCGATGGACCCCGGGGCCCGATGCGCGCCCGAGTTGCCATGGGTCCATCCCTGTGTGCCGAACTTCCATCGCTTGACGGTGCCCGCGTAGCCCTTTCCCTTGGAGACCGCGGACACGTCGACCTTTTGCCCTTCCTCGAACTGGTCCGCATTGAGCTCGGTTCCCGTGTCGATTTCCGACTCGGGCGGCTCGTCGAGACGAAATTCCCACAGGCCTCTGCCCGCCGTTGCGCTGGCCTTGGCAAAGTGTCCTGCCATCGGCCTCGTGACGCGATTGGGTTTGGCAGAGCCCGTGGTGACCTGCACGGCGAAATATCCGTCCGATTCAGGGGTCTTGACCTGTGTGACCCGGTTCGGCTCCACGGAGATAACCGTCACCGGCACGGACGTTCCCTCCTCGGCAAACAACCGGGTCATTCCGCTCTTTTTTCCTACGACGCCGATCGTCATTCTCGATTAGCTCTCTCAAATCCGCCGCGAGTCAGCCAGCGGCGCTGGCGGCCTTACCCGCCCGCATAAGAAAAACGCCGTTCGACTCAAGGGTCAAAAACGGCGTTTTCGCTCAGTTCAAACTGATCTGTACCTCTACGCCCGCGGCCAGGTCGAGTCGCATCAGCGCGTCAACCGTCTTCTCCGTGGGTTCCACAATGTCGAGCAACCGTTTATGCGTGCGAATCTCGTATTGATCCCGCGCGTCCTTGTTGACATGCGGGGAGATCAGCACGGTGTAGCGCTCCTTTCGTGTCGGCAATGGAATCGGGCCAAGCACCTGCGCGCCGGTACGCTTGGCCGTATCGACGATTTCCTCTGCGGACACGTCGATCAGCCGGTGATCGAAGGCTTTCAGGCGTATCCGTATGCGCTGGTTCTGAACCACGAAAAGTACCCAATCTTCAGCCGGTTGCCGCCCGACCGATCCATATTCGTTCCGATTGTTGTCCGGCCTCTGTCCGGACCCTCAAGCTGTGGCGACGCGGTCACGCCATCCAGGACGCGTTGCACCCGCCGCGACAATGCCCTTCCCCGCAAAAAACGGAGGCGCAACAACCGCCTCCCGCTCCACAGGAAACCGCGCACTATACGCGCGAACCCCCTTCAGGGCAATCCTATTTCACCGCCCGATTTCGCAATCGCAAAGCGTGACCTGAAACGGTTCGAGGGAACCCCTGAAACCGTGCCTCGGAGGGGCGGTTCCGTCGGGCGCTGGCCGCACGCCGGCCCGGTCCCTACTCCCTCGGATGCAGATACTCGACAGACCGGTCGATGCTGCCGGATTCCCCCTGTCCCCGGGGGGTGTCCGACGACCTGGCGTGGGCCTCATCGACGACCAGCGACGGGACAACGAAATCCTTCACCAACTCCCGCAGCCGAAAGTCATTGACCGCGAACGGGAAGTTCACCGTCTGCAGGGACACCACCACGAACATGCACCACTCCACGTACCGGTCCAGCGTGATGCCCTCCCGCAGACGTCCCGTTCGCTGCGCCCGCTCGAAGGTCGGACGCGAGCACGCAAGCGCCGCGTCGAAACAGGCGGCGAGCGACTCGTCGATCCGCTCGTATAGCTGACGGCTGTTGTTGGCGAAGAGCAGCTTCAGGGCGGGGCGGCGGCGCAACTGCCGAACGAACCAGGTGATGTCCTCGACAATCTGCTCCTCGAGGCTCGCGTGTTCGTACAACTGGGTCTCGAAGTCCGCCATCAGCGCATGGAAGTCCCGGATCACCGCCTGGTTCAACACGTCATCGGCGTCCTTGAAATAGCGGTAGAAGGTCGTGCGGCTCACCCGTGCCCGCCTGATGATGGCGCTGACCGTGGTGTTCTCCGCGCCCTGGCTCAGATACAGCGCTACTGCCGTATCGAGGATCGTCCTTCGCGTGTCCTTGGCGCGTGCCTGCAGCCGGCCAAGCCCGAATCTGGTGCGCATACCTCTGGAACCTAGCAAAAACGGGTCGGGTTCGACACAAAAAAGTGACAGAAAAACAACAAATATTCACTTATGGGCTTTTCAATGGAACATATTTACGTATTCTGTGCCTAAAATACCGCAGCAAGGCCGCGAAACCGAACCGCGGTCAAACAAATGGCGACTTGGTGAGAACATCATGAGAACCCGAATCCCATCGGCACCCGCCATGCACCCCCGCCCTCACACCGGGTCCCCGAGCCTCCCCATGCCCTTCGGCTGGTACGCCGTGGCATGCGGCGACGACGTCGCCCCGGGCGATGTGCGGCCGCTGTACTACTTCGATGAACACCTGGTGCTGTTCCGCACCGAGGATGGCCAGGCCCACGTGACGGCGGCGTTCTGTCCGCACCTCGGCGCGCACCTCGGATACGGCGGCAGGGTCGACGGCAACGCCATCGTCTGTCCGTTCCACGGCTGGCGGTTCGACGGCGAGGGGGTCTGCGTCGACGTGCCCTACGCCCGGGCGATACCTCGTCGGGCCGCGAACGGGCCGTGCCTGTACAGTTATCCGGTAGACGAACGAAACCGGATGATCTGGGCCTGGCATCATCCGCGGCGCCTGCCTCCACTGTTCGAGCTGGACGATGTGCCCGAACTGACCGACCCGGAGTGGAGCGAGCCCACGCGCTTCGAGTGGGAGGTCAACACTCCGATCCAGGAGTCCGGCGAAAACGCGGTGGATGTCGCGCATTTCGTCGCTGTCCACGGCGCGAGCGAAGTGCCCGAGGCCAGAATCACCCTCGCCGGTCACCGCCGTGAGACTGATGTGACAGCCATGGTGCCCGCCATCGACGAACATGGCGGCATCGACCTGACACGGCTGGAAGAGATGCACCTGGTCACGTGGAGCTCGGGACCGGGCATGAGCGCCCAGACGTTCGAACTTGGGGCGAAGACCGTCATGCTCGCCACGGTGACACCCATCACGGCGACGCGGATGAAACTCTGTTTCAATTTCACGAAGCGACTGGATACGCCTGCCCGTTTCCTTCCGCTTGTCGACGGCCTGATCGCCGAGATCGTCCGCCAGGTGGAGCAGGACATACCCATCTGGGAGCACAAGGTGTTCCGGGAGCGGCCGATCCTGTGCGATGGCGATGGACCGATCGCCAAGTATCGACGGTGGTTCAGCCAGTTCTACGACGGGGCGCACTTGCCTGGCCCGGTTGCTTCGCCGGCGGGCGAACGACCGGCCTTCGGCCAGCTACGGTGGATTTTCGGCGTACGCAAACCGCGTTTCCCGCCTGGCTGGTCCTCGGCGGTCGCACATGCCCGATCCAGCATGGCCAAGGCGTTTGCCGCCGCGCCGGAGAAGTTCCGACTAGCCACCACCGCCCTGATTGAAACGTTAGGCATGAAGGCACCTTTCGGGTGGCTCCTCAGACCTCATCCCATTGAGGAGAGGCGCCGCTCGAGCGGCCTCAATGATCGATGATGCTGGCGGCGATGTTCCGGGGCACTTCGGTGTAGCGCGCGAATTCCATGTTGAAGGTGGCACGCCCCTGGGTGGCGGAACGCAGGTCCGTCGCGTAGCCGAACATCTCTCCCAGCGGGACGAAGGCACGCGCAATCTTGCCCGAAGGGTTCTGATCCATGCCTTCAATCACGCCTCGGCGCCGATTGAGGTCGCCGACCACCTGCCCCATGTAATCCTCGGGCATGACGACCTCCACGCGCATGACGGGCTCAAGCAGAACCGGTTTCGCGCGTGACGCGCCGTCTCGCAGCGCCATCGAACCCGCAATCTTGAACGCCAGTTCCGAGGAGTCGACCTCGTGATAGGAACCGTCGTAAAGCGTGGCCTTGACGCCGATCAGCGGATAACCACCGAGGACACCGTTCTCCATCTGCTCTTCGATGCCCTGCTTCACCGCGGATATGTATTCCCTCGGCACCGCTCCGCCAACGATCTCGTCGACAAACTCGAACCCGGTCTCATCCGAGAGCGGCTCCAACCTGAGCCGTACGTGACCGAACTGGCCCCGGCCACCGGTCTGACGGACAAACCTGCCCTCCGCCTCGACGCTGGCACGAATGGTCTCCCGATAGGCGACCTGGGGTCGGCCGACGCCAGCCTCGACGTTGAACTCCCGTTTCATGCGATCGATGATGATATCGAGATGCAACTCGCCCATCCCGGCAATGATCGTCTGGCCCGTTTCGTTGTCCGTGGTCACGCGAAACGACGGGTCCTCCTGGGCGAGCCTGGCCAGGGCATTCGACATCCTGTCCTGGTCCGCGGCCGACCTGGGTTCGACGGCGACGTGAATGACAGGCTCCGGAAACTCCATGCGCTCCAGAGTGATCAGGTTCCTCGAATCGCAGAGCGTGTCTCCGGTCATCATGTCCCTGAGTCCGATCGCTGCCGCGATGTCTCCGGCGCGAACCTCCTTGACCTCGTTGCGGCTGCTCGAGTGCAGCTGCACCATGCGGCCGATGCGCTGACGCCGTGACCTGCGGGGATTGAATACCTGGTCCCCGGCGGCGAGCACACCCGAATAGACCCGGAAGAAGGTCAGGGTGCCCACGTAGGGGTCCGTCGCAATCTTGAAAGCCAGTGCCGCGAACGGTTCGTCATCGGCGGATTTGCGTTCTGAAGTTTCGCCGTTATCGAGAACCCCCTCGATCGCCTTTACTTCCGTAGGCGCGGGCAGGAAGTCGACAACCGCGTCGAGAACCGCCTGCACACCCTTGTTCTTGAACGCCGAACCACACAGCGCCGGGACGATCTCGCCCGCCAGCGTGCGCGTACGCAGCCCCTTCCGGATGTCGGCGGGCGAGAGCTCTCCCTCTTCGAGATAACGGTCCATCAGTTCCTCGCTGGACTCCGCCGCGGCTTCCATCATCTGCTCCCGAAACAGATCCACCTGCTCCCGCATCTCTTCCGGAACTTCCGTCTCGACGTAGGAAGCCCCAAGATCCCGGTCGCTCCAGGCAATGGCCTTCATCTCGATCAGGTCGATCACCCCGCGGAAGTGCTCTTCCGCGCCGAGGGGAAGCTGGACCGGCACCGGGTACGCCCCGAGGCGCTCGCGAATCTGCTCCGTGACCCGCAGGAAGTCCGCGCCCGCCCTGTCCATCTTGTTGACGAAGACGATACGGGGAACCTCGTACCGGTTGGCCTGCCGCCACACCGTTTCCGACTGTGGCTCTACGCCGGCAGTGCCACAGAACACCACGACCGCGCCGTCGAGGACGCGCAGGGACCGTTCCACTTCGATGGTGAAATCCACGTGTCCCGGGGTATCGATGATGTTGATCCGGTGTTCATCGAACTGGTTGTCCATGCCGGACCAGAAACAGGTGGTTGCCGCGGAAGTGATGGTGATACCGCGCTCCTGCTCCTGCTCCATCCAGTCCATCACCGCGGCGCCGTCGTGTACCTCGCCCATCTTGTGCGACAAACCGGTGTAGAACAGTACGCGTTCGGTCGTCGTCGTCTTGCCCGCATCGACGTGGGCGACGATGCCGATATTCCGATAACGTCCAATCGGGGTGCTGCGACCCGCCATTGCGCATCTCCAGTGCGCTGTCGGGACCTCATGCCCCGACAGCATTACGTCGGTGAATTATGCCGGTAAACGACCGGCTAGAATCGGTAGTGCGAGAATGCCCTGTTCGCTTCCGCCATACGGTGCGTATCCTCGCGCCGCCTTACCGCGGTACCCCGTCCATCCGCCGCGTCCATCAACTCTCCCGCCAGCCGCGCCGCCATGGATTTCTCGCGACGCGCCCGCGCACTGTCGACCAGCCAGCGCATGGCCAGCGCCTGGCGCCGGGACGGCCTGACCTCGACGGGGACCTGGTAGGTAGCCCCACCGACCCTGCGGGACTTGACCTCGACAAACGGTGCCACCGATTCCAGCGCCTTTTCGAACGTTTCAACCGGGTTGGAGTGTTCCCTCTGCTCAATGCGGGACAAGGCCCCGTAGACGATACGTTCCGCGACAGACTTCTTGCCGCTCACCATCACATGGTTGATGAATTTCGCCACGGTCTGGTTGTGATACTTCGGATCCGGGAGTATTTCCCGCTTGGCGACCACTCTCCGTCTCGGCATTTCATGCCTCCCTGTTGCTCACGCCCGCCTCTTGATGCTTGCCTTCCGATCCCTCAAGCCGCCTCTCGGGCGCTATCGGGAAAGGCCAGATCGCGTGGCTACGCCCGCAGCTATCTTGGTTTCTTGGCCCCGTATTTCGAGCGGCCACGTCTCCGTTCGGACACGCCGGACGTGTCGAGGGTACCCCTGATCGTATGGTAGCGAACGCCGGGAAGATCCTTGACCCGTCCGCCCCGAATGAGCACGACCGAGTGTTCCTGCAGGTTGTGACCCTCTCCGCCGATATACGAGTTGACCTCGTACCCGTTCGTCAGGCGCACCCGGCACACTTTCCTCAGGGCAGAGTTCGGTTTACGAGGCGTGGTCGTGTAGACGCGGGTGCATACCCCGCGTTTCTGCGGTGATGCCTGCAGGGCCGGCACCATACTCTTGGATTGGCGCCGCTTGCGCGGTTTGCGAACCAGTTGGCTGATGGTCGCCATGCGTTATCCGGTAACTCCGTCCGTTTGAGGCAATCCGCGCGCGGACGCCCCTTCCCAAAAGGCGCGGTATTCTAAGCGCGCGGGCGGGTGGCATCAAGCGTCGCCAATGGTCTGACGGCCGTTTCGCCACGCGCCTGCCCGGCCTCCATGGATTTTCTCGCCGTGCAACGCATTCATCGATCCCGCGACATACGCCGCACGACAAGGTAGCCGATGATACCCAGGCAGATGATCGTGAGTCCTGCCAGGCTTTCCATCGGCCGCCTCACGGAAATGTAGATCAGCGTCCAACCGGTGACTGCAAGATAGATCAGCGGTGGCAGCGGATATAGCGGCACCCTGAACGGGCGTTCGAGGGTCGGGTTGCGCCACCGCAGCACGAATACTCCGGCAACCGTGAGCGCGCTGCTCGCGCCCAGGGTGAATCCGGCAAACACCAGGATGGACTCGAACGAGGCCGTCAGCACGAAACCCAGCGCCAGCACCGATTGGAACAGCACCGCGACCATCGGGACGCCGTAGGCGTTGGTCCTTGCCAGCAGACCAAATACGCGGAAGTCCTGGCCGACCACCTGCAGCACCCGGGGCCCCGCAAGGGTCAGCGCGCTCAACGTAGAGACGAGCAGCAGTGCAAGGGCGATGCCCATGACCGCTGCGCCGGACTCTCCGAGGACAAAACGCGCGGCGATATAGCCGATCTCTATCTTGCCAGCCATGGCATCGACCGGCGCCGCATACAGGAAGCTGAAGTTGAGGAGCAGGTACAGGACCAGCACGATCCCGGTCCCCGCGACCAGGATCTTTGAGAGCGTCTCGGCGGGACGCTCCAGTTCGTCGAGGAGATAAGTCGCCGCGTTCCATCCCGTATAGGCGTAGTTGACGTAGATGAGGGCAACGGCAAATGCGCCCGAGGCAAGCAGCGCGCCATCTCCGGGCGCGGGAAGCAGGCGGACGTCCTGCGGCGTTTCGGCGAGCGTCCATGTGAGTATGCAGAACGCCACGATCAGACCGACTTTCAGGTATGTGAACGCGCGCTGGGTGCCACCGCTTGCACGCCGGCTGGATGAATGGACGGCGGTGAGCGCCACGATCAGCAGCGCGGCGAGCCAGGTCGGCGAGACTCCCGGAAAGACCGACGCCACGTACGTGCCGAAGGTAATCGCGACCAGCGCGGCAGGGGCCGCGAAGCCAATCGTCGCGGAAATCCAGCCGGATACGAAGCCGGCGCCGGGATGATAGATGCGTGACAGAAAGTTGTATTCGCCACCCGAGCGCGGCAGCGCCGATCCGAGTTCCGCATAGGTCAGTGCGCCGCAAAGCGCCGTCAGGCCGCCGATGAACCACAACATCAGGATGACGAAACCCGACTGGATCTCGAGCAGTTGGAACCCGAGGCTGGTGAACACGCCGGTGCCGATCATGTTGGCGATCACGAGCGTGACCGCCGTCCGCGGGGTGAATTTCTTTCCGCTCACCTGGTCGATCCGACTCGGGACCAGGGCGTTGTCCACCGGCATAATGGCGGCGTCATGTCCCAGTTCGAGTTTCTGGGCCCGGCCCACATCGCCGCAATGTGCGCGACGCTCGTCCTACCCATCGTCCTGTCCGTCGTTGTCAGGCGTCGCGAGCGCCTCGCCGGGGGAATCTGTCTGGCCTTCGCGGGCGTTCTCCTGCTGAACGAAGTGGCGCACTGGATATGGCGGCTCGCGACTTCCACCGTGGAAGAGTTCCTGCGGCTGAACCTCCCGCTTCACGTCTGCGGTATCGCGATCTTCGCCGTCATGGCCGCCCTCGTCTTCCGCAACCGGATAGCTTACGAGATCGCGTGGTTCTGGGGGATCGCCGGTACGGCAAACGCCCTCGTCACCCCGCAGCTCGAAGTGGGATTTCCGGAGTACCGGTTCTTCCAGTACTTTATCGCCCACGGCGGCATCGTCGCGGGTGCGCTGTTCGCCACCTGGGGCCTCGGCATGCGGCCTACCGCCATGTCCGTCGTTCGCGCCTTCGTCCTGCTCCACGTGCTCTGCATCATCGCATTCGCGGTGAACCTGACCCTGGGGAGCAACTACATGTTCCTGATGGAACCGCCGGTCACCCAGTCGCCGTTCTTCTTCGCGCCGTGGCCATGGTACATACCCATCCTCGACGCGGTCGCGCTGCTCCTGTTCGTGATTTTGCTGGTCCCGTTCCTGATCCACGGTCCCCGGCGCAGGAGCGACGCAGGTCCGGACGCATGAGTCGCTGCGCGCGATTCTCTACCGGGTCCAGGTGATCAGAAACCTGCGGCGCCGTCTCGGATGGTCGTGAGGTAGTCCGAACCCAGGGCCTCGTAGGTGGCGCTGCCCGGCTTCATCACGTAGACCGGATCGTCGAACTTCGAGATGTCGAAACCTTCCTGCTTGAGGTCCCCCTTCACCATCTTGAACGTCCCGGTGACCTCGATATCGGACTGTACGCGGACAAACACGGGGCGCGCATAGGGCGGAAGCTCGCGTCCAACGTAGGCCGCCAGTCCCGCCAGGTCGAGATCGTGGCCCTCGGTCACACGGACGGCCGCCATCCCCGCGCGCCCGTCGGCACCGGGCACCTCCACCCCGTAGACATTGCAGAACTCGATGCCCTCGAAGCCGTTGATGATCTCGCCGACCTCGTTGGTGGACACGTTCTCCGACTTCCATCGGAAGGTGTCGCCGGTGCGGTCGACGAACTGGTAGTGGGGATAGCCGAGCGAGAACCCGACATCGACTTCCCTGATGAGGTCCCCCGTGTTGAACCAGGCATCGCCCTCTTCCAGCACGTCGCGCAGGATCTTGCTCTCCGTCGCTTCCGCGTCCGTGTAGCCCTCGAACCTGGCCGTCGGGTTGATGTGTCCGAGCAGCAGGCCGGGCTCCCCCTGTTCCACTTCGATGCAGCGCCCCTCGTCACCTCGCACGATCTCGTCGGCGTCCACGTCGTAGCGGACCAGGGCGATCTTCGACGAGGTCATGCCGATCGTGCAGTCCTTGTTCATGAGATTCGCGAAGGCCACGTTCCCCTCGCTTGCACCGTAGAACTCGGTCACGCGCCGGATGCCGTACCGCTGCTTGAAGTCGACCCAGATATCCGGCCGCAACCCGTTGCCCATCATAGTGTGCAGCGGGTTGTCGTGATCGTCTGGCTTCGGTTCGGAGTTGTTCAGGTAGCGGCACAGTTCACCCACATAAATGAAGGACGTGCAGCCGTGCTCGCGCGCGTCCGGCAGGAAACCGCTGGCGGAGAACCGCCGCCGCAGGAACATCGACGCGCCGGACATGAACGCCGCACCCGCGCCGACCATGAGTGCCGTGCCGTGGTAAAGGGGCAGGCATATATAGATGCGATCGCTCGAGGTGCATCGCAGGCCGGCGGTGGCAGACAGCCCTGCCGTCATCAGGTAGCGGCGGTTCGACATCACGGCGGCCTTCGGCAAACCCGTGGTGCCGGACGTGAAGATGTACATGGCCGTCTGGCCCAGGGTCATTTGACCGGTGTCGTCCGGGTTCTCCACCGAGAGATTGGCGCTTGCCTCCGCCATGTTGATGGCCCAATCCGGCGAACCGTTCGACGTGCCATCGGGGACGACATAATAGTCGCTGCCCTGCTCGAGATTCAGCTCCCCTTTCGCTTCTTCGATGGCGTCCTGCACCTCGCCTCCGAAGGCGCATTTTTTCGATTCGGTCACGTTCACGCAGTGAATGAGCGGTCGACCGCGCAGGTTCGTATTGATGAGCCCGGCCGTGATGCCGAGCTTGTTGGTGGCAATCAGCAGGGCCAGGAACTCGATCCGGTTCTCCATCATGATGCTGACGGTATCTCCAGGGACGAGTCCCACCCCTTTCAGGAAGTGGGTGTAGCGGTTCGCGTGCGCGTTGAGCTCTCCCCAGGTGACGGTCTCGCCTTCGCAGACGACGGCGGGCAGCGCGCCGAAGTTCCCGGCGGTGCGTTCCACGACGGCACCCAGGCAATCCTTCTCGTCGAGGGGCCGCGGTTGCATGCCTTTCTTCAATGCCAGCAGTACCGGCACGTCCTTCAGAACCGAAACGACTTCACGAATTCCCATGGCGCCTAATCCCCCCGTTTCACCGAAACATATATCCGGGGCACGTCAAAATAAAGGCGCGGGGCGTTTCTCGCGTTGGGTGGGTTACACGTGGCGCAGATTCATGCCGGATACCGGCGATGGGCGCGAGTTTCAGCGGCCCACGAAGTTCCCCGCTCTCCGCTCTGCCACGGCCCGGACACCCTCCTTGTGGTCTTCGGTCTCCCGCAGCCGCGCCTGTTCGAGGTTCTCCCAGTCGGTCGCATCCTTGACTCTCTCCGCCAGGCCCTGGCGCATCGTCGCCCGCACCGACTGCACCGCCAGCGGGGCGTTCTCCGCGATCTCCGAAGCCAGGCGCATAGCCTCGCCGCGCAGACTGGCCTGGTCGGTGATGACGTCCGCAAGGCCCCAGGCATGGGCAGTCTCGCCATCGATGCGCCGGCCGGTCATGAACAACAGGTTGGCTCTCTGCTGGCCGATGACCTTCGGCAGCGTGTAGGTAAGGCCGAAACCGGGGTGGAAACCGAGCTTCACGAAGTTCGCGGTGAAGCGCGCCTCCGGACACACCACGCGAAAATCCGCCATCACGGCGAGTCCGAAACCCCCACCCACGGCGGCACCCTGAATCGCGGCGATGATGGGTTTCCTGCAGGAGAAGAGCCGCACGGCCGCAGCGTACAGCGGATTGGTGGCACCGTCGAAACGGACCGGGCGCGCGGCATTGCGCGCCGGATCGCCAAAGTTCGCACCCGCGCAGAAGTGCTTTCCCTGTGCGCACAAGACGTAGGCGCGCATGTTCACGTCGGCGTCGAGCTCGTCGAGTGCGTCCGCCATGTCGTTGACGAGGTTCACGTCGAAGAAGTTGTTCGGTGGCCGCTGAATCTCGACCAGTGCGATGTATCCATCGCGCTGCACTTCTATGTCGCCGTACTTCACTTCACATCTCCGTCTTGTGTCGCCCCCGTGCGCGGGCCATCGTCATATGATAGGCGCCATGAGCGGCCGCCTGATAACCCGCGTCGTCCTCCGGAACTACAAGAGTATCGCCGCATGCGATGTCGCGCCCGCACGGCTTGCATTTCTCGTCGGACCGAACGGAGCCGGGAAGAGCAACTTCCTCGACGCGCTCCGCTTTGTCGCGGACTCGCTTGCGTATTCGATTCAGCACGCGTTGCGCGACCGGGGCGGCATCAACGACGTTCGGCGCAGATCCGGAGGCCATCCGACGCACTTTGCCGTTCGCGTCGACTTCGAGATCGGCGAATCATCGGGCAACTATGGGTTCCTGATTGGCGCCAGACCGGGCGAAGGGTATGTCGTCGAGCGCGAAGAGTGCATGGTCAGGGCGCGTGACCGGCGCCCGAGTTTCTACTCCACGAGGCGCGGCCGCGTCGTCCGGTGCACGATTCCGTCACCGCCCGCAGCCGTGCGGGATCGCCTGTACCTGGTCAATGTCTCGGGCTACGAGGCCTTCCGCCCGGTGTACGACGGCCTGTCCGAGATGGGGTTCTACAGTCTGCGCCCCGAGCGGATGCGTCTCCTGCAGTCGCCGGACGGGGGAAGACTGTTGCAGCGCGATGGCGGCAATATCGCGAGCGTCCTGGCGGCATTGGCATCCGGCAGCCCTGAACTGAAGCGGCGGGTCGACAGCTTCCTCGCAAGGATGGTGCCGGGGATCGACCGCGTTGACCGATGCAGCATCGGCCCCTTCGAAACGCTCGAGTTTCGCCGCACCGTACGCGGCGCGAAACACTCCTGGCGATTCTCCCCGAACAACGTCTCCGACGGCACGTTGCGGGCGCTCGGCGCACTGGTGGCCGCTTTCCAGGCCAGCACGACTTCTCTTGGACGACTGATCGGGATAGAGGAACCTGAGGTGGCCCTGCATCCGCTCGCGGCGGCCGTGCTGGTCGAGGCCTTGCGGGAAGCCTCGGAGAAAACGCAGATCCTCGTCACCAGCCACAGTGTCGAAATGCTCGACAATCCCGAAATCGCCGACGATTCCATTCTGGCCGTGCGGTCCGAGCAGGGTGAGAGCCGCATCGGGCCGCTGGACGCCATCGGCCGCTCGGCACTCCAACGCCGCCTGCATACGGTCGGTGAACTGTTGCGAATGGACCAACTCAGCCCCGACCCGGACCAGTCTCACCTGAACCCGCAACAACTCGACATATTCGACCAGGACGCGCGGCACGAGGTGCCATTGGCCTCCGACTCAACTTCCCGGGGAACAGGCGTCACCGGGGAGCGTTAGCGAAACGGGAGCGTCGGACCCGTCATTGATCCAGCTACCGTCGGTCGCTCACACCGAGCTACACCGCTACACCTCCGTGTAGCTCTCGTCGAAGAACGGGCTCCACGTGGCGATGACCTTGCGGCGAACCGGGTCGGCCAATCGGGCACCCATTTCGACGACCGCCGGAACCAGCGGCGCGTCGCGCGCCAGGTCCGCGACGTGGAAAGTCTGCATGCCGGTCTGCCGCGTACCCAGGATGTCTCCGGGCCCCCTGAGCTCGAGGTCTTTCTCGGCGATCACGAAGCCGTCGCGGGTTTCCCGCATGATTCCGAGGCGCGCCCTGGCGATATCCGACAACGGCGGATCGAACAGCAGGATGCAGTAGCTTTGCCGGCTTCCCCGGCCTATGCGGCCCCTGAGCTGGTGCAACTGCGCAAGGCCGAGCCGCTCCGGGTTCTCGATCACCATCAGCGACGCATTCGGCACGTCGACACCCACTTCGACCACTGTCGTCGCCACGAGCACATCGATGGCGCCAGTCTTGAAGCCCTCCATCGCCTGCGCTCTCTCCGCCGCCGACAGCCGGCCGTGGACCAGGCCGACTCGAAGGCCCGGCGCCTCGCTGCGCAGTTCCGCCGCCACGTTCTCGGCCGCCTGGGACTCAAGCGCATCGGAAGCCTCGATAAGGGTACATATCCAGTACGCCTGACGGCCGGCCCGACAGGCGGACACAACGCGCGCCGTCACTTCCTGGCGGCGCGAACTGGACACCGAACTGGTCTGGACCGGTGGACGTCCGGGCGGCAGTTCGTCGATCACCGACACGTCCATGTCCGCGTAGAGCGCCATCGTCAGGGTGCGTGGAATGGGTGTGGCCGTCATCACGAGTTGATGGGGAAGATGCCCCTTGTGGCGAAGCATCATGCGTTGATGCACCCCGAAGCGATGCTGCTCGTCGACGATCACAAGCGCGAGTGACGCGAACTCCACCGAGGACTGGAACAGCGCGTGGGTACCGGCGGCAACCAGCGTCTCACCTTGCGCGACCGCGGAGAGGCGCGCGCGACGTTCCCTGGTGGAGAGGCGGCCGGTAATCAGCCCCACCTCGATGCCGAGCGGCGACAACCATCCGGACAGCGTCTCGTAGTGCTGTTCCGCCAGGATTTCCGTGGGCGCCATGATGGCCGTCTGGCATCCATGCTCCGCCGCCCGGATGGCCGCAAACGCAGCGATCACCGTCTTGCCCGAACCGACGTCGCCCTGCAGCAGCCGGATCATCGGCGTCGGACTGTCGAGATCGTTCAGAACCTCCGACACGACCCGGCGCTGCGCATTTGTCAGCCGGAATCCCAGGCTGCGCACCAGTTCACGACCGAGACCCTGCGCCTTCGGCAATGGCGTCGTATGTTGCCGGGCGCGCAGTTTCTGACGCTCGCGCATCAGCAGGTGGTGCGCCAACAGCTCGTCTTTGGCAACCCGCTCGCGGGCCGCATCCAGCGCTTCGGGAGACGCATCCGCTGGTGGCCGGTGCAGGAACACGACAGCGTCGTCGAGCGCCGGGACAGGTTCGTCCGGCAATACGCTCCCGTTCAACGCCACGCCGGCGTCCAGCACCTGGCCGATGCATGCCCGGATGCGCGTGCTCGCGAAACCCTGGGTTGCCGGGTACACGGGAGTCAGGGCCGGCTCCGGCGCTTCGGGCCTCGCGGACAGCACGCGGTACTCGGGATGCACCATCTCCCTGCCCGCCGGGCCAGCCCGCACCTCGCCGAAACACCGCAACCATTCGCCCCGCCGCAGCGCCTCGGCCTGCGGCCGCGAAAAGTGAAACAGCCGCATGGTCAGGAATCCAGCGCCGTCCGAAATGGTCGCCGTCAGGCTTCTTCGGCGGCCATAGGCCATGTCGGACCGGACGAGTCTGCCCGCGACCAGGCATGCCTGGCCGATTTCCACCTCGTTCAGGGGGACATGGCGCGTCCGGTCCTCGTAGCGCATCGGCAGATGCAGCAACAGGTCTCCGATGCAGACGATGCCAAGCCTCGCGAGACTCCTTGCGGCGGCAGGCCCAACACCGCGCAGCACGGTTACCGGGTCGCCGGCCTTCATTCGGTACCTCGCACCGTCGACGCGGAGCGCGGGCTCAGTGTGAGTTTCTGGATTGCACGCCGGCCCATGCCGAGCCGGTGCCCGCAGAACCGATGGCTATCCAGGCGAACAGACCGCTCAGCCGACTGTTCGACGCACGCTCTGGACCGCCGGGATTGCGAGCAGCCGATGCCGAACACGGTCCAGGTGACTGCGGTTCGACACGGACAGGTCCACGGTGACGCTGGACAACTCGGCATTGCGTTCGTCGACCCTGATGTTGCTGATGCCCGCGTTGGCCTGGTTGACCGACGCCGCGATCTCGGCAAGCACGCCCTTGCGCCGGTTCACCGTCAGCATGAGCGTCGTCTCGAACTCGCCGGCGATCGAATCGGTCCAGCGCGCGGGTATGACCTGGTTCGGCATCCGGCGGCGCACGGCATCCATGTTGTGGCATGTATCCACGTGCAGGACCAGCCCCCGCTCCGGCGTGACGTGACCTATGACGGCATCCCCCGGCACCGGTCCGCAGCAACGCCCATAGGAGATGACGAGCCCCTCTCCGCCACGGATCGCGACGGGCCCACCCTTGTCGATGTCCACCGCCTCGTAGTCCGGATTGTCCGCCGCGAGCAAGCGCTGCGCCACGGCGTAAGCCATCAGGTTGCCCGTTCCGATTCCCGCCAGCACCTCATCCAGCTTCCTCACGCCGAACTCGCGAAACACCCTTCGCAGGCGCCTGAAATCAAAGTCCTTGATCGACGCGTTCGCGTTTTCGAGCGAACGGTTGAGGAGGCGGCGTCCCAGCGCAATGGACTCCGAACGATGCTGTGCCTTCAACGCCTGGCGGATCGCCGAACGCGCGCGTCCCGACACCGCAAAACCGAGCCACGCCGGACTCGGGCGGGCGTCCGGGGAAGTGATGATGTCGACCGTCTGACCGCTTTCGAGTTGCTGTGACAGCGGGGCGAGCACCCGATCCACGCGGCACGCTACGCAGTGATTGCCGATGTCCGTGTGGACCGCGTAGGCGAAGTCCACGGGACAGGCCCCCCTTGGAAGTTCGAAGATATCCCCCTTCGGCGAAAACACGTACACCTCGTCCGGGAACAGGTCCGTCTTCAGGCTTTCGATGAATTCCTGCGGGTCTCCGGCGCGGCGCTGAAGGTCCAGGACGCCGTCTATCCACCGCGACGCCCGGGCCTGGTTGAGCGACGCATCGCCGGACTTGTACAGCCAGTGGCCGGCGATGCCGTGGTCGGCGACGGCGTCCATCTCCCGGGTACGAACCTGCACCTCCATCGTGACGCCGCGCATCCCGATCAGGGTGGTATGCAGCGACTGGTAGCCGTTCGCCTTGGGTATGGCCACGTAGTCCTTGAAGCGGCCGGCTACCGGCTTGTAAAGGTTGTGCGCGACCCCCAGGGTTCTATAGCAGTCATCCACCTGGCTCACGATGATGCGGACACCAAACACATCGACGATGTCCTGGAACGGCTTGCGCTGCGTCTTCATCTTCTTGTAGATGGAGTACAGGGTCTTTTCCCGTCCGCTCACCTGGGCTTCGATGCCGTCGCGCCGCAGCGCGGCTTCGAAAGACCTCGTGATCTCGTCCATCAACGCCTTGTGCCGCGTACGGCGCGCCGTGTCCACCGCCCGGCGGAGACGGTCCGCGCGCAACGGATAAAGCGCCTCGAAACCGAGTTCCTCCAGTTCGGTGCAGAGATTGTGCATCCCGAGCCGGTTAGCGATCGGGGCGTAGTACTCGAGGGTTTCCCGCGAAATGCGCCGGCGCGCTTCCAGTGGCATGACCCCGATGGTGCGCATGTTGTGAAGTCTGTCGGCCAGCTTGACCAGGATGACCCGCAGGTCGTTGGCCATCGCGATGGCCATCTTCTGGAAGTTCTCGGCACGGGCCTGTTCGTGGGTCTTGAACATCTTGCCCAGCTTGCTCACGCCATCGACGATGTGCGCCACCTCGCCACCGAACTCCGTCGCAAGGTCCTCCTTGGTGGTGCCCGTGTCCTCAAGCACGTCGTGGAGCACGGCCGCCGCTATGGACTGCTCGTCCATGTGCATCTCGCAAAGGATGTTGGCAACGGCCAGCGGATGGGTGATGTAGCTGTGCCCGGTACGGCGCCTCTGGCCTGCGTGGGCCACCTGGGCGAAACCGTGCGCGCGCACGACCGTGTCAACGCCGACCTGCGGGAGATATTCCGATAGCGATTCGGCGAGCGAATCTATGGTTGCCGGAGCGGCGATCTCGTCGTTGGACGCCCGCGCGGCAAGAATGTTGTGGAAGTACGACTCAAAGGTCGTTGCGTGCATCATCCCCTATATAGAAAGGTGCTTCGACTCTCTCGGCGAATTCAGCCTGCGCATCGTGTGCGGACGCATCCGTTGCATCAAGCAGTTCGTCGCTTACCAGCCCCTCGGCGATTTCCCGCAACGCCATGACGGTAGGTTTGTCGTTCTCAGGCTCGACCAGCGGGTCGACGAAGGGATTGTGGAGTTGCCGCGCCCTTCGGCTGGCGACCATGACCAGTTCAAATCGGTTTTCTACTTTTTCGAGGCAATCCTGAACGGTTACGCGGGCCATGAGTACACCAATTTCCTCAAGTTCGGCGAAGCGTCCAGTTTACCGGAGCAAATTGGTCCGAGAAACCCCCTCGTTGGCCCGCGTTTTCGCTTTCCCTGTTTGCCCCAGGCTAGAGCATCCACCGACGGGGCGATCGCCGACACTTCCCTACGCGTCAGCGGTCGGGGAACATTCCCCGGCTGAAGGCTTGCATGGAAGTACGCATCCACCGACTGGGGGATCGCCGACACTTCCCTACGCGTCAGCGGCCCGGGAACATTCCCCGGCTGAAGGCTCCTAGCCGCGCGCCTCGCCAAGTTGGTCCGTCACGTACTCGAACAGCAGGGCCAGCGCTTCGTCGACCGTGGTGGCGGTTGTATCGATGACCAATGCGGGGTTCTCCGGCGGTTCGTAGACATCGTCGATGCCGGTGAAATTCTCGATCTCTCCCGCACGCGCCCTGCGATAGAGACCCTTCGGGTCGCGCCTCTCGCAAGTGGCAAGATCCGCCTTGACGTACACCTCGTGAAAACGCCGAGCCGCCCGCCGCGCCGTCTCCCGTTCCGACCGATAGGGCGAGATGAAGGCCGAAATGCAGATCATGCCGGCGTCTTCGAACAGCGCCGCCATCTCTCCGGCTCGCCGGATGTTCTCGACACGGTCCGCATGCGAAAAGCCAAGGTCCGAGTTCAACCCGGCGCGAACATTGTCGCCATCGAGCACATACGCCCGGTATCCGTGCTTGACCAGGGCCGCGCACAGCCCGGCCGCCAGGGTCGACTTTCCGGCGCCGGACAGTCCCGTAAGCCAGACCACGCCGCTCCTGTGGCGGTTTCGGTTCCCCAACTCGCGCATCCCGTGCTAACAGCCTGTTGGACGTGCCGCCTTCACTAGAACCTGACGATTTCCCACTGGGGCAGGAGCATGTCCGCCTCTTCGACGGTGCCGAGTCCCTTGCCGGGGTCGCGCGGCACGAGGTAGTAGGGCTTACCGCGCTTCGGCACGATCTTGATCATCCTCAAGAGGCCGTTCTGCCGATACTCGTACACGACGCGTTCCTCGGTCTCGATCAGCGTGACATCGGGCCCGCGATGCGCCCGCTTCCGCTCCTCGGCCGCGTTCGCGGCAGCGGCGAGCATGGCAACGATGGCGATCAGAATGATACGGCGTGGACGCATCGGTAATGTGTTAGGTTCGACCCCGAGAGAACTGTAGCATGTCGCAGGCGCAAGGGAACGCAATGGATGGGGTCGCGGACACCGCAGTCTCCGACAGGACTGCGGAGGGAGTGTCCGATCCCCCGCTCCTGCTGGTGGACGGTTCCTCGTACCTGTTCCGCGCTTTCCACGCGATGCCGAACCTGTCGACGTCGGGTGGATTCCCCACCGGCGCGATATTCGGCGTGGTCAACATGCTGCGCAAGCTCTGCGCCGACTTCGAGGGCAGCCCCGTGGCGGTGGTGTTCGACGCCGGGGGCAAGTCGTTCCGCAACGACATCTATCCCGAGTACAAGGCCAACCGGCCACCGATGCCCGACGAACTGCGCCAGCAGGTGCAACCGATCCACGACATCATCGATGCGATGGGCATGCCGCTGCTGGTTGTGCCCGAGGTCGAGGCAGACGACGTGATCGGCACGTTGGCGGAACAGGCGGCGACAACGAAACGCCGGACGGTCATCTCCACGTCCGACAAGGACATGGCGCAGCTTGTCGGCGAGCACGTCACCCTCGTCAACACGATGAGCGAAACCGCCATGGACCGGGAGGGCGTATTCGAGAAGTATGGTGTTCACCCGGAACGCATCGTCGATTACCTCGCGCTGATGGGTGACAGCGTCGACAACATTCCCGGCGTCCCGAAGGTGGGGCCAAAAACCGCCGCCAAGTGGCTCGCGAGCTTCGGCAGCCTGGACGATGTCATCGAGCGGGCCGACGAGGTTCGCGGCAAGGTGGGCGAGAATCTCCGCGCGTCGCTCGATACGCTGCCCGTCTCAAAGCGTCTCGCGACCATTCGCCGGGATGTCGAGTTGCCCGTCGCCATCGGTGACCTGGCCCCCAGGCCCGTAGACGAGGAAAAACTCAAGTCCCTGTTCGAGAAGTACGAGTTCAAGGCCTGGATCGAGGAACTGGGGGGCAGCCTCGGCCAGCGGATGGTGGAAGGCGACTACGCGTGTGTCACGACCGGGGAAGAACTCGACCACCTCGCCCGCCAGATTCGCGTGGCCGGGTCATGCTCTCTCGCGGTGGTGACCCGCCAGGGCAACCGAACCGATGCCGAAATCGCAGGGATCGCGTTCTCCGAGGCGCCGGGAGAGGCCGCCTACGTGCCGCTCGGACTCGACCTTACGAGTGGCGGCCACCTGTCGCTGGAGGAAGCGACCGCCTGCCTCAAACCCGTGCTTGAAGACCCCGCGATCGCCAAGGTCGGCCACAACATGAAGCGGACCAGGCGCATCCTTGCGCGTTACGGGATGGACCTTCGCGGCATTACCCACGACACGATGCTCGAATCCTACGTGCTGGACAGCGTCGGCACGCGCCGGCACAACCTGGACGACCTGGTCGAGAAACAGGTCGGCCTCAGCACGACCCGCTACGAGGATGTGGCCGGCAGAGGCGCGAAACAACTCGACTTCGCGATGGTGCCGCCTGAAGAGGCAACGGCCCACGCCGCTGGGGCCGCCGATGCGGCATTGCGGTTGCACGGCGCGTTGTGGCCGGAGCTTTCGTCGATGCCCTCGCTCAAATCGCTCTATGAAGAAATAGAACTGCCGCTGCTTTCTGTCCTGTCCAGGGTCGAACAGGCTGGAGCGCAGGTGGACGCGGGACTGCTGGCGGATCAGAGCCGGGAGCTCACGCAGCGGATGAACGCGCTCGCGGAACAGGCGTTCAACGAGGCGGGAAAGCAGTTCAATCTCGGTTCGCCGAAACAGTTGCGCGAGATCCTCTACGACAAGCTCGGCTTACATCAGCATCTTCGCACGCCCGGCACTAGCAGAACCCAGACAGGTCAGCGGTCCACCGCCGAGCACGTGCTGGTCGAGCTGGCGCAATACCACCCCCTGCCGCAGATCATTCTGGACTACCGCCAGGTGTCGAAGCTGAAGTCCACCTACACCGACACGCTTCCGAAGCAGATCAGTCAACGCACCGGGCGCATCCATACCTCCTACGAGCAGGCCGTGGCCGCCACCGGCCGGCTTTCCTCCCAGGACCCCAACCTGCAGAACATCCCGATCCGCACGGACGAGGGGCGGCGCATCCGCGCGGCGTTTGTCGCGCCTCCCGGGAAAAAGCTCATCGCCGCCGACTATTCGCAGATAGAACTGCGCATCATGGCGCACCTTTCCCGGGATGCCGGTCTCCTCAAGGCGTTCGACGACAGGCTCGATATCCACCGCGCCACCGCCGCGGAAGTCTTCGGCGCCCCGCTCGCCGACGTGACGGACGGACAGCGCCGCAACGCCAAGGCCATCAACTTCGGCCTCATCTACGGCATGTCGGCATTCGGCCTGGCGCGACAGCTAGGTATCGAGCGCAAGCTGGCGCAGGAGTACATCGACCTTTATTTCGCCCGCTATCCCGGCGTGCGGGACTACATGGAGCGCATCCGCGCCGAGGCGCGGGAACAGGGATTCGTCGAGACCGTGTTCGGCCGTCGCCTCTACCTGCCCGACATCAATGCTCGCCAGGCCCCGAGACGCCAGGCCGCGGAGCGCACCGCCATCAATGCGCCGATGCAGGGCACCGCTGCGGACATCATCAAGCGCGCGATGATCAGCGTCGACGCCTGGCTTTCGCAGGCGGACCACGACGCCCGGATGATCATGCAGGTACACGACGAACTCGTGCTGGAAGCGACCGAAGACGATGTCGAAGCGGTGGTCCGGGGCGTGACCGAACGCATGACGGCGGCCGCGGACCTTTCGGTGGACCTCGTCGTGGACGCCGGGATCGGAGACAACTGGGACCAGGCCCACTGACGCCGCCATGAAATCCGTCGCAGCCGAAGGCGTGCGCCGTGTTTCACCCCCGCCCAAGCCCTCGCAGTTCGTGGCAACAAGTCCGCCTGCCCTCAAACGTCAAGACAGAGCGAGGACACCTTGAAGGTAACGAAAGTCACGAATCTCCCAATCCGCGACAAGCGCGGCGGCTTCTATCACATCGTCAGAGTCGACACAGACGCCGGGATTCACGGACTTGGCGAGGTCGGCATACCAAACTGGAGCAGAACCATCGCAAATGCGGTCGATCACCTGGGTGAATTGGCAATTGGCTCAGACCCGTGGGAAACGGAGCGGCTGTGGCAGGACATGTTCAGGTCAGGCTACTGGCCTGCGGACAAGGTGTACTGCTGTGCCATGAGCGCCATCGATATCGCCTTGTGGGACATCAAGGGCAAGGCGGTGAACCTGCCCACCTACAAGCTGCTTGGCGGCCCGGTACGTGAGAAAGTGATCTGTTACCCACACATTCGGGGAACAAACCAGGAGCAGATTATCGAGGGCAGCAAAAAAGCCGTGGACGAGGGCTGGAAGTTTGTGCGTTGGGGGCTGCCCGATCCACTGGGCGACTTCAAGCCTGGCAGGATTTCAACGCTCGAACCGGATGAGTCGATGCGGGTGGCCGTCGAGCTTATGGGTGCCGTGAGGGAAGCGGTAGGACCCGGGATCCATTTGTGTTTCGACGTACACACGCAGCTCGACCCGGCGCACGTCGTACAGATGTGCCGTGACATGGAAGAGTTCAAGCCCTACTTCATCGAGGACCCATTGCGTTCCGAAAACCCCGCCAGCTACCGGAACCTGCGACACCAGGTGAACCTGCCGATCGCCGCCGGTGAGCAGTGGGCCTCCAAGTGGTCTTTCAGGGAGGTGATCGAAGAAGACCTGATCGACTACGCCCGTATCGACCTCTGTATCGTCGGAGGCATTACTGAAGCGGCAAAGATCACGCACTGGGCAGAGACGCACTACATCAACATCGTTCCTCACAATCCCCTTGGACCGGTAAGTGCCGCCGCCTGCGTCGCGCTCTGCATGGCGTCAACGAACGTCGGCGTCCAGGAGATGCCGGCAAGACCCGGTTCTTACGCAACAGACCTGTTCCCACAACAGATTGCGTGGGAAGACGGGTTCGCCTGGTGCCCTGATTCCCCGGGGCTGGGCGTGGACCTGGATATGGACGCAGCTCTGAGGAACGTGATTGACCTGCCACAGGGGTGGCCTCCCAGGCTCAGGCGCGAGGACGGTTCAATCACGAACTGGTAGTGACCATTGGCCTGAATGGCCAGGCGGCAGGAGCGCTCGACAAACGGCGGCGTTCAGTCTTCGGCGCGACCCAGGAATTCCCCCACGCGACGTTCGAGAGCCTCCACGCCCAGGCCGGTCCTGGGGAGAATGTCAGCACCTCGACGTTCGACATCGACGCGACTTGCTCGGCTACCCTCCGCTGCGCGAGGTTGCGGGCGCCCTGCTTCAGCTTGTCGCACTTGTTCAGCACGGCGAGCATCGGCATGCCGGTGGAACGCGCCCAGTCCAGCATCTGGCGGTCGAACGGCTGCAGCGGATGACGGGCATCCATGACGAGCACGATGGCGGCCAGGTCCGCGCGGTGCGTCAGGTAGTCGTCAACGGCCTGGCCCCAGAGGCGCCGGGCGGACTTGCTGGCATTTGCGTATCCGTATCCCGGCAGATCCACGAACCGACCCCCGCCCTCGATGTCGAAGAAGTTGAGCATGCGGGTTCTGCCCGGCGTCTTGCTGACGCGCGCGAGGCGCTTCGATCCCGTCAGGCGATTGAGCATGCTCGATTTGCCGGCGTTGGAACGGCCGACAAACGCCACTTCGGGCATGCCGCCGGGAGGGCACTCGGTGAATCGCGATGCGCCGGCGAGGAACTGTGCGGAAAAAGTCACCATCGGTTTATAATCCGCCGCGCCCCGAACAGTCTAGATGTGTACGGTCCCGTCAATGCGGAGACCGGCGTGGAACAACCGACATGCGTTTCCTCAAGTGGGCGATGTTAGCCGTCGCCCTGCTGGCCACAACTGCGAACGCCGAAGAGCCCTCGGCGCTCGACATTACCATCCAGGTCTGTGCATCGTGCCACGGACAGGACGGCGCGACCGGAATCGCACCGGACTATCCGAACCTGGCCGGGCAAAACGCTCGGTACCTCTTCACCCAGATGCAGATGATCCAGTCCGGCGAGCGACCGGTGCCGTTGATGGCCGGCCAGCTCGATGGCAAGTCGGAAGCCGATCTCCTGTACCTCGCCGAGCATTACGCGTCCATGCCAGTCAAGGTTGGGCGGTCAAAGGAAGAGAGTCTCGATGCCGGCATGCGGATCTATCGCGGGGGTATCATGGCCAAGGGCGTCGCCGCCTGCTCGGCCTGCCACTCACCCACCGGGAAGGGCAATGCGCCGGCGGGGTTCCCGGTTCTGTCGGGCCAGCGTTTCGACTATGTCGTCGCGCAACTCGTCGCATACCGGGAAGGCGTGCGAAAGACCGACGGCGACTACGGCGGCATGATGCGCGGCGTGGCGTCCAGGTTGACGGATACAGAGATCAGGGCCGTTGCGAACTATATTCAAGGCTTGTACTAGGGCGACACCGCCCCCTCCCCGTGACTTTCCACTTGGCCGGAGGGCTGGTGTGAGGTTCCTGGCCGGACTGGTGATTGCCGCCACAACCGGCCTTCCGGCAGCGGGCGAGACGTTTCGGGAGGGTCAGCACTACGACCTGCTGCCCATTCCGGTAGAAACCCGAAATCCCTATGCGATCGAGGTCGTCGAGGTCTTCTCGTACGCGTGCGTGCATTGTTTCGGATTCGAATCCCCTCTCCAGGCATGGTTGACGACGCTGGACGAAGATATCGATTTCCGGCGTGTACCGGCGGTCTTCAACAACCCCACCTGGGAGATTTTCGCGAAGGTCTACTTCAGCGCCGAGGCGCTGCGCGTGATCGACAAGGTGCACCTTCCGCTGTTCGAGTCCCTCCACGTCCACGGTGTCGATCTTCGACAACCCCCGCTCCTCGCCAGGTTGTTCAGGGAAGTGGGCGAAGTCGACGCACGGCAGTTCCTGAATGTCTACGACTCCTTCAGCGTCTACACCCGCGTACAGCAGGCGAGGGCGCAGGCCCGCATGTACCGCATCACCAGCGTGCCCACGATGATCGTGGACGGCCTCTACCGCGTGGAAATCTCACCTGAGATCGAGGGGACGAAGGTGCTGGAAGTGGTGGACTTCCTGGTGGACAAGGCGAGAGAGCAGCGCAGGGCCGCGGAGGAAGCCAAGGCCGCCGAAAGCGAATAGCGCCATGAAACCCGTCACCCGACGGGTGTCGTGTTTCACCCCCGCCCAGGCCCACCTACCGGTCACATCCCCGCGGCTTCCATGACCTCCGGGATTCGGTGCTCCCAGCCGATGGCCATGATGTGTACGCCCTGGCACATCGGGGCGACATCTCTCACGAGTGCGCCGGCCATGCGGATGCTGGTCCGCGCAACGTCACCCGCCCGCTCGAGTTCGCCGGTCAGGTCGTCGGGAACGACGACGCCCGGAATCTTCTCCGTCATGTAGCGTGCCTGCCTGGCCGACTTCAGCATGATGATTCCCGCCAGGATCGGGACATTGAACTCACCGGCCCGCTTCATGAACGCCTCGAAGCCGGCCGGTTCGTACACGGCATTGGTCTGGAAGAACTGCGCGCCCGCCTCGACCTTCTGCCCCATTCGGTCAATTTCCCTGCCGACATCGGGCACGGCCACGTTGGCCACCGCTCCGCGGTAGAAGTCCGGACCGTCCTTCACGCTGTTGCCCGAGAGATCGCGACCCGATGCAAGGCTCCCAGCCGCCCTGAGAATTTCCTCCGCGCCGAGGTCGAAAACGGGTTTCGCTTCGGGGTGATCTCCCGCGGAAGGCGGGTCGCCGCTCATGCAGAGAATGTTCGCCACTCCCAACGCATGGGCGGCCAGCATATCGGCCTGAATGGCCAGCCGGTTCCGGTCCCGCCCCGTGATCTGCAACGTGGACTCGATGCCCCGGTCGGCCAGCAGGTGCGCGACGGCGATCGGCGCCATCGTCATTCTCGATGCCGCCGAATCGGTCAGGTTGAAGGCGGTGACAAGGTCACTCAAGGCTTCCGCTGCGGCCATCACGTCGCGCAGGTCCGTACCCTTGGGCGGGTTCAGCTCCGCCGTGAGGGTGAAGCCGTTGCTGGCAAGCGAGTCGGAAAGTCTGCTCATGCGCGATCTCGAAGAAGGCACGCGCGCATGGCGTCGCGCGCAGTCTGACGATGCGCATTTTACTTGCGCTGCGCTGTCCGCAACTGCATTGTGGCCGTCAATTGGTGGTCGTTTTCCGACCCGTGGCGGCAGTCGGTAAACGGCCAATGCCGTGCGACGAACCTGCGAGATGTCTCGCCCTCAGGGGAGTTGGCTGGTCCGCCTTGCGCCGCTCACTGTGAGGGAATCCGAGGAACCCTCCAGCGCCAAGCGCTCCGACTTCGGCAAAGCCGCCGTCCAGTCCGCCTTGCGCCGTCCGCCGTACGCGGCGCGCTGCCGTCCCGAAACGTCGTCTTCCTGCGGTAGCGAGCCCCGTCCGGGCCGTAGGCGAACTCGTCGCGCGCTGTCGGGTTCTTGGCGCGGGCGTCGCCCAGCGTGATCCGGCCGGCAGGTTGCAGCCGTTCCATTCGATGTGCGTGTCGTCGCCGCGGCCCGTCTTGGCCTCGCACTCGTACCGGGTGACGTTGCCGTCGGCGTCGTGGTGGATCGCGTGTTTCCTGTCGCCGATGGTCGCGCGGCTCAGCCGGTTCGGCCTGGCATCGTCGTCGTAGTGGTAGGCGGACACCGTCGCCCCGATGTCCGCGTTCACCGAGCTGGCCTTCGACTCGAGGTTGCCCCTGTTGTCGTACGTCCAGCTCAGCTTGCGGGTCGTGAACCCCCTGCCGTCAAGCTTCGTGACCGCGCCGTCGAGCCGGCCCAGCGGGTCGTGGAAGAACTCCTCCAGCTTCGGGTCCGCATGTCAGCTGCCGCCTGCCGGGCGCCCACGTCTACAGTAGCTGCGTAGTCCGACAGGGCTCACCACCCTCGAGCAAGACTCAACGCCTTGCGCCGTTGGTCAGGCGTACCACGCGTCGTGGTCGAAGGAGGGGCCGAACAAGTTGCCATGAAAGTACACATCGAACGAGCACTCCAGATTGAGTTCGGCCAAAGCACGCATCTGCACTGGCGCCAGGCCCGGACCGCCGTGGCCGTCCGCCGACCACCAGACGCAGGCGACCGTCATCTTCGCCGCCTCTTGCTCCTGCAACGCGAGCAGCGCCGATTCTGCCCCCGCCAGCTTCGCCAAGAGCCAATCGACATGGTCTTCGAGATCCGTCGAATCGACGTGTCCCTGCGACGACAGGAACCAGCCCGTCAAAGGAGCGTTCCAAACGCGGCCCGTCGAATTCTCGAACAGTTCGCCCTCGTCTTGCGTTCCTGTCGGTTCGACCCCCAGCCATTTGGTTACATCTTCGGCCGACCTCGAACCGGGATATATCCGCAACTCGGCGTGCGTTTCTTTGCAGCTCGGGTACCCGCCGCCAATCGGCGCGGCATTCCCGGACTCTTTCGATCTCTCGTTCATGTCAGGAAATCCCGCAGGCTGCCCGCGGCCTTTCCGGAATCATCCGCGTAGTCGCCATTGTCGTAAATTGTTCCACAGTGCCCGGGAGGCAAGCCGAGGCACCGCTTTAGGCGTTCCATGGCCCGCGGCCACCCCTGGATGAGGGATTCCACGTTGCGACGGATCTCATGGCCCGTGTCCACTAGTCGGACACTCGGCGCGAACCATCCATCCCAATCCTCATCCTCGACAATAAAACAGTATTCGAACCCGCATTCCAGATTCAGCTCGGCCATGGATCGCATCTGGTCCGGCCACAGCGTGGGACCCCCTTGGCCCGATGACGACCGCCAATAGCAAGTGATCCACATTTGCGTGTCGTCATCTTCCTGCAGGGCAAGAACCGCCGCCCGCGCGCCCATCAGTTCGGTCAGCAGCCAGTCCAGGTGGTCCCTCAGATCGTTGGAAATAACACGGTCTCTCGACGACAGGAACCAACCTGTCGAAGGTGCTTCGCGGGTGCGTCCTATCGAATTCGTGAAACGATCACCCTTGTTATGTCTTTCGGTCGGCTCGATGCCCAAAAAACCTGTGATTTCGTCCGACAGCCTGGAGTCAGAATAGATTCTCAATTGCACGCGCGTTTCCACGCAGCTCAAGCAGCGACAGTCACGCGGCGTCAAGCTCGAAGAATGTTCCCGCGTCCGCTTCATGGAGTGAATTCAAACAAGTTGCCGATGATTTGGCCAGCATCGTCAGCGTAGTCTCCATTGTCGAAAATCTTACCGTGATGGTTCTTCGGAATACGGTGGAAATCTTTGAGTTCTTCTATGGCTTGGTGCCACTGGTCTGGCCTGAAATCCACGCCGTTTTGCTCGTTCAATATTCTGATGGTTCCCGGCTGGAGCGTGAGTCCTCCCGTCTGCACTACCTTTGGAACACGGCGCATCCCCGCAATTCCGGCCAGTATCCCCGACACTCCGCGCTCGAGCTTTATCCCGGCGTTGGCGACGCCCGTCACTTGCCCCCCCGACCGGAATGGCCGACGTGGCGTCGAGAACGGCGTCCTCGTAGTTGCCGCGGGCCGTTGAGATCACCGCGTTCGCGGCATCCGCAGCGTTTCCCGCAACGTGAATCAATCCCACCGCCGCAATTATTGCCTGGCCGATATCCAGTACGCCGGAACCGATGTCCTCGATCGGCCTGCGCGTGATGTCGGGAGTGCCCTGGACGCCCACCTGGCTGGTCACCTCGTAGGTGGACGAGAAGTGGGCGATGCCGACGAGCGGCGCGGGCGAAGCGTAGCCCCATCCGCCGTCGCCGGCGCCCCCTCCGGAGTAGTTGTAGATGATGCCGGACCCGGAGTTCCAGACCTCGGCGATCCATGAGGAGATGGATTCCCCTGCGCGACCCCGTCCGGGTCCCTGCGCGTCTTCGGCCGGCCGAGGACATCGTACTTCCAGGTCGTCGTCCCCTTGCCGTCAGTGCGCTCGCGCAGTTCGCCGAATCTGTTGTACTTGAACGTCACGGTGCCGAAGTCGGGGCTCGCGAGGCGCTTGCGAAAGCCCGCCGAGTCGTATCCGTGCTTCGTCACCGCGCCGGCCGCGGTGTGGGTCGTCGGCTGGCCCGCGCCGTTGTAGGCGATCGTCACCGTCGCCGTGTCGGTCGCCCGGCCCGCCATCGGCGCGTTCGCGCCCTCGGTGCGGCTCACAAGCTCGCCCATCACGTTGTACAGGCTCACCGTGTCCCGGGTTCACTGCGACGGCCCAATTGATCGTCGCAGGCGGAAGCTCTGTGCGCTCAGGCCCATGGAAGGAATCGGCCCGGCCTTTCTCGACATCCGCGAGGCTGTGATTATGGTCCGCGAATAGACGACGTCAATTAGGCCTTGGCATAGCGTCAAGGTGTTTCAGTCCTAACAGGTCAGTATTCGTCAATCTCCGATGGAATCCGGACAAGTCACGATGCTTCTCAAACATCAAGATCGTATGGAACGGTATCCCTTTTCTGTCCCACCACTCCCCTAGTTCTATAGGTGACGACCAGTGATTGCCGACTATGCACAATATTTCCAATAGCCCTTGCAATGCATCATTGCGTTCCTCCGCCAGCAGAAGATCTGCCTTTTCGATGACCAACAAATAACTAGTCGAAGGAATCCACTCGAGATCAGTTAGACAATCGATCAGCGCATTGTAGTTGTGACCAAACAGCGCATTGTAGTTGTGACCAAAATACGACGGAAACTTAAATCCATGAGCAAATTCCTGGTACAAACCATTAAAGGTGCTCATTGATGAGCCGTCCAAAGTAACTAACAGAACACGAGAAGGGACCTTTCCTAGTGAACCACTACACATGGTGAAAACCCATGGTTTTTCTATTTTACAGATAAATGATTCCATCAATACTATTGAACTCGAACCAAACCAATATAGTGATCGTCTGTATGGTACGCCCTTCCATTGTTGCCGACCAGTCGGCTCACAAAAATCGCCCTACCACGTAAGCCGTGCTCAGATCGATGTCACTTATCGCTGAAGTCATATATCTGTCCTTTGATATGAGGGGGAAATACGACTATCAGACTCCGTTCCTCGGAGTTCGCCCATTTCTCGACCGCGTCCTTCAAGATCGACAAGTAGGTTCGCATCGAATCGGAATCGCATTCGAGAGGTAGGTCTTTGTGCCTGATTACAACATCTCCTTCGGGGAGCCACCCAAAGTCACATAAGCAATCCCAAAGCGCGTCCCAGTTGACTCCGTAGTAGCCAGGAAAACCTAAGACCGTTCCCAACACTTCGAGCAACTCCCGTTTGGAGTCAATTCCGGAAGGCACTTGCCCTTCTAGAACCGTGGGTCCAGACCAGCGGCAAAAGTAAAATGGGATCCTATCCAATTTCGCCTCCATCAATTCAAAGGAATGAACGACGCATAGTGGTCGGGAGTATAGTAAAGTTCACCGGCTTCGCCACGAACGACTCGCTGCGGCCCTGCGCCTGGCAAATCCGGAGTCGGGTGAACAAACTCTTGGTAGTAGTTGGGCGGTTTCTTTGGCAATAAACCCTCGTCGTTTCGAAAAACATTTCTAGGCTCTAGTTTTCCTGAGGAAATATCTGCAAGAGTCCCGCGCAAGTCGACAGTGCCTCTTCCAACAACCTTGCCGTGTGATATGACGGTGACGTCGGATAAGAAGTCTGTTGTAGCCCGTGTTGGACTCCTGTTGATGGCCCCGACTATCGCCGCCACTCCGCGCTCGAACTTGACACCGGCAGAGGCCACGCCCGTCACCTGCCCCGTGCCCGGAATGGCCGACGCGGTGTCGAGAACGGCGTCCTCGTAGTTGCCGCGAGCCGTTGAGATCACCGCGTTCGCGGCATCCGCAGCGTTTCCCGCAACGGGAATCAGTCCCACCGCCGCAATAATTGCCTGGCCGATATCCAGTACGCCGGAACCGATGCCCTCGATCGGCCTGCGCGTGATGTCGGGAGTGTCCTCAACGCCCACCTGGGTGGTCATCTGGTAGGTGGACGAGAAGTGGGCGATGCCGACGAACGGCGCGGGCGAAGCGTAGCCCCATCCGCCGTCGCCGACGCCCCCTCCGGAGTAGTTGTAGATGATGCCGGACCCGGAGTTCCAGGCCTCGGCGATCCATGAGGAGATGGACGCCACCGAGAAGAAGATGTCCACCCACTGGAAGCGGTGCGTCGAGACCACGCTCGCCAGGCCGAGACCGCCGCCGGCCGCGCCCTGCCCCTGGCACCTGAGGCCGCCGACGCCGCAGCCGACCGGCCGCTGCGACAGCCCGCTCGGGTCTACGAAGCTCATCGGGCTGTTCGACACGTAGCTGTAGCCGTTCCAGGCCTGCGCCGATCCACGGTTCCCCACCAGCGGGTCCGGGCTCAGGAATCTCCCCAGGGTCGGGTCGTACACGCGTCCGCCGCGGTGGATCAGTCCCGTCCGGTCGAGATGCTCGTGGCCCGTGTGCCCGCGCGTGCGCGGGTCCGATGAACCGGCCAGCGACGCGATCTCCGACTTCGGCAGCGCCGCCGTCCAGTCCGCCTTGCGCCGTCCGCCGTACGGGTCGTAGGCAAGCTCCCGCGTGCGCGCGCCGTCCGCGCCCGTCGCGCCCTCCACCGAGCCCAGGTGGTCCTTGTGCAGGTAGTCGACGCGGCTGGAGGTGACGGTCTCCTTCTTCCCGTTGGTCGTCTTCACCGCGGTGGTCCGCACGTGCCTGACCGCGTCCGTCACCCGCGTCTGCTCGATCGACGCGTATTCCGATCCGGGGGCCGGCAGCAGCTCCTCGTAGGCGCCGGCGTAGTACGTGTCCTCCATGCGCGGCGCCGCGCCGTCCGGGAACGTCGTCTTCCTGTGGTAGCGAGCCCCGTCCGGGCCGTAGGCGAACTCGTCGCGCGCCGCCGGGTTCTTGGCTTCGGCGTCGCCCAGGGTGATCCGGACCGGAAGGTTGCGGCCGTTCCATGCGATGTGCGTGTCGTCGCCGCAGCCCGTCTTGGCCTCGCACTCGTACCGGGTGACGTTGCCCTCGGCGTCGTGGTGGATCGCGTGTTCCCTGCCGCCGATGGTCGCGCCGCTCAGCGGACGTGGCTCACTCGGCTCGCCAGCAGGTCGTCGCCGCGCCACGCGTAGGCATTGTCCTGGATCTTCGTGCCGCCCCTCGACGCGGTGGCGATGTCCGTCGGCCGGCGCAGTGCGCGTTGCTACGCTTAAGAACTGACTATTGCCGGCTTACCGGAGATCCTCAAACAGAAAACGGTCACCTTGCTTCCTGTAGTTGACGGAAATCAGGTGGTCGGGATATCGACGCGACCAGTGGTCGCCGATCAGATAGCGTGTGCCGTCAACGAGAAGCTTGATCTCCGGCGGAGTTCCCATCGCCCGGCAGATCACAAACGGCAGTGCCTCCCAAATCTCACTGCCGTCTTCCTCGATGAACACCCTTGGTTTGTATTCCGGCAGCCCCCCAGGGAGACGCGCTTGTTCTATCCAGCCCGTCAATCCCAGGGATGCCTTGAACCTCACCTCGGACATCCCGTCCCGCCAAATTTCGAGGTGGGCCAGATCGATTCTGGCGTCAATCTCGCCCGAATGCCGACGATACTCGTCCAGGCAGAGATCGACGACTGCGCGGCCATCCAGTTCCTGCAACCTCGCCAGTCCCCGAATCTGATCTTCCGTGAATTCGCGCGCCTTGGCGTTGTCCAACTTCCTAACCGTTTCAGTATGCGGCTGGCGCCCGAACAATTCGAAACCCTCCTCAACCCGACGGTACCCCATGTCCTCCAGTACTACTGGGATCTCGGCAGCTGTCTCGATCACGTATTCGGCTCCCGGCAACAGTTGCTTGCGGCTCCCGCCCTCGGTAACGGATACCACATCTAGAGCGGAGTCTCTCACTACTGTGCAAACGGCCACTGACCGGTAGCCGTTGGATCGCCACGGATAAGTGATGTAGTCGTGTTTCCCCCGCGTCAGCGCGACGACCAGTTCTTCCCGCGACACCTCGACGTAGGCATGGTCTATCTCGCTGTCAAGGCTACCGTCCGTGAGTTGATTGACCGTCTCGAGACACTTCCCGATCACCGCCTCCACGAGATCTCGACTGACGGCTTCGTCGGCTCCAGTGCTCCCCAAAGGCACGCATCCAGCTATGATCGCAAGGGAAGAGACAATGACAAATGATCTCACGGAACGATCCTCGTCGGCTGTGTTCCATCTTTGCCGGAAGTCGGGCATTTCCCCACTTCGCAGATGCCAACCAAGACGCTGCCGTCCGGGCCGACCACGCCGACATAAAGTGGTTGCCTGCTGCTATTGACCCACTCCGCGTCGCCGCTCCTTGAATCGTAAAGCGCATTGTGGAACGGGTTGCTGAAAACAAGGCCCCCGTGGGTGTGCGTTGTGGTACCCCGGATGATCGGTGTTGATTTCAACATGCGTGGATTCGCCGATAGTCGGCATCGTATATCGGAACCGGCGTTCTAGCACTCTGCCGGTGCGCCTGGAAGCCCGGCCTTCGATTTCATATATGTTTCCGCCCAGCTCAAGCCCGTATTTTGCCGAAAGCGGGGCAAGAATATCTAGGATTGCTCTGGCTGCTTCGTCAGCGCTGCCGTAGCTATTTTGCGAGTCCAAGATTCCGCGTGCGGCCAGCCTGCGCAACTCGCGTTCGAGCTCCTCCCTGATGTTTCTGCTCGAAACGTTGGGAGTGCTCCCCACCCCGATCTGGCTGGTCACCTGGAACGTCACCGAGTAGTGGGCGACGCCGAAGTGGAAGGACGCGGGGGAGTCGTAGCCCCACCCACTGTCGCCGACGCCTCCTCCTCCCCAGAAGTAGTAGGGGTTGGGGTTGAACGGGGGAGTGCCTATGGGCACGCCCCAGCCCGGGTCGGACCACGCCGATACGACGGAGAAGAAGATGTCCACCCACTGGAAGCGGTGCGTCGACACCACGCTCGCCAGGCCGAGACCGCCGCCCGAAACGCCGCCGCCCTGCCCCTGGCATCTGAACCCGCCGACGCCGCAGCCGACCGGCCGCTGCGACAGCCCGCTCGGGTCGACGAAGCTCATCGGGCTGTTCGACACGTAGCTGTAGCCGTTCCACGACTGCGCCGATCCACGGTTCCCCACCAGCGGGTCCGGGCTCAGGAATCTCCCCAGGGTCGGGTCGTAGACCCGCCCGCCGCGATGGATCAGGTTATTGCGGTCCAGGTGCTCGTGGCCCGTGTGTCCGCGCGTGCGCGGATCCGAGGAGCCCTCCAGCGCCGAGCGCTCCGACGCCGGCAGCGCCGCCGTCCAGTCCGCCTTGCGCCGTCCGCCGTACGGGTCGTATGCCAGTTCCCGCGTGCGCGCGCCGTCCGCGCCCGTCGCGCCCTCCACCGAGCCCAGGTGGTCCTTGTGCAGGTAGTCGACGCGGCTGGAGGTGACGGTCTCCTTCTTCCCGTTGGTCGTCTTCACCGCGGTGGTCCGCACGTGCCTGACCGCGTCCGTCACCCGCGTCTGCTCGATCGACGCGTATTCCGATCCGGGGGCCGGCAGCAGCTCCTCGTAGGCGCCGGCGTAGTACGTGTCCTCCACGCGCGGCGACGCGCCGTCCGGGAACGTCGTCTTCCTGTGGTAGCGAGCCCCGTCCGGGCCGTAGGCGAACTCGTCGCGCGCCGTCGGGTTCTTGGCTTCGGCGTCGCCCAGGGCGATCCGGACCGGAAGGTTGCGGCCGTTCCATCGGATATGCGTGTCGTCGCCGCAGCCCGTAGCGGCCTCGCACTCCTAGCGGGTGACGTTGCCGTCGGCGTCGTGGTGGATCGCGTGTTCCCTGCCGCCGATGGTCGCGCGGCTCAGCCGGTTCGGCCTGGCCTCGTCGTCGTAGTGGTAGGCGGACACCGTCGCCCCGATGTCCGCGTCCACCGAGCTGGCCTTCGACTCGAGGTTGCCCCTTAGGCGGCGGTCTTGAGCCGGCCGTCGGTGTAGTAGGCGTTGCTGTGCGCGTAGGTTCTGTCGCCTCCGGGAGCGTCGAATCATCGTGGTCGACCGCTCAAGGCGCACGTCGCTGTTGTACTCGAGCGCCTCGTTGAAGTCCGGGTCCATCATCGAGCCAGCGCAGGCGCTGACGGTGGCGCCCTCGGCGTAGCAGCGCTGCTTCAGCGCGCCGAGCGTGTTCGTCGGATCGTAGAACCACTGCGCCACTACATCCGGGTCCTTGCGCTTCCTCGTGCGTCCCAGGATCTCGTAGGTCCAGGTCGTCGTCCCCTTGCCGTCGGTGCGCGTCTTCAACTCCCCGAACTTCGTGTACTCGAACGAAACCGCGCCGAAGTCCGGACTCGTGACGCGGTCGCGGAACCCTGTCGAGTCGTAGCGGAACGTCGTCGTCGCGGTCGCGTCCGCGCCCTCGGTGCGGCTCACCAGCTCGCCCTTCACGTTTATCCAAGTACCGCCACGTCGTCGGCCCGATGGTTGAGGTCCGCCGGATCCGCATGATCGGCGTCACAGAGTCCGTCCCCGTGGCCGCGGGCGTCGACACCGCCGGGCATGTCATCACGGCGCACCTCTCCGGCCGAACGCGTCGTGAGTCACCGTCGTAGTCCGGTCGTTCGGGTCGGTCAGCGTCTTGACCAGGCCGAAGCGGGCGTCGTAGGTCAGCGTTTCTTCGTGGCCGACCGCGTTCGCGAGCGTCTCCCGATAGCGGCCGTCAGCGAAGTCTCTCGCCGTCTCAGTCCGCGCGGTCGCCACGTTCCCCTCGGTGAATTCGACGTCGGTGAGGTTGCCTTCGGTGTCGTAGGTGTGGTTCGTCGATGGCGATAGGCCGCCGCGCGCCACTGCGCAGAAGGTCAGTGAGCGGATCGGAAACCTCTGCTGGCCACCAGCGAAACCGCATTATCGTTGCTCACGTGCGGTGTGTTCTCCTCGCTGAAACCGTGAAATCGTCAACCCGATTTCAGCAGAGGCACGCCGCGCGACTCAACTCACCTGTACACCACCTTCGACCATAGCTCAGATCATAGAGTCGATGTCTTGACGGATAGACCTTCCATGGGATTAGAGACGTGTACTTCGCCCAGCAGAACCGGATGAAGCGCACTCGCTACAATCCTGCCGTCAGAGACAAATGAAGCTCGAAGAGTCAATCCGTCCCTTTCTGCATTGTCCTGCCAAATGCTCGCCACGATGATGGATTCCTTGTCGGAGAACACAGATCCCGTACCAGAAAAGTAGAATATTATGCTCCTTCTCTCTTCCGGCGGCCTATTTGCGATAGCCCTCTTGCAATAAGATACATGCGATAGATCAACTAGTTGATCCCCAAGCCGAACTTCGATCTTTAATATGCCAGTACTCTCGCTTAAATCACAGAACCAGACATATACTCCCTCGGACGACAAACTGTCGGAAGCCATGGCAGCGACCGAAGCCAGCATCAGGATTGATAGACCTGCACGACAGACAATGATATGGAGCCGAGTTATCGCACTCGTGCCGATTCGATGCTGACTTTCCAATTCCTCTGCGGCTGGGCCGGTCCCGCCGTCATTGGCTGCGAGACAGGAAAGTGTGGCCTCAACTCCGCGTTTCACAGCAATCCCTTCGCTCATGAAATCAAAGTGCCGATGTGGCAATGACCCACCCCTCCTTGGGCGAAGAAACGAATTCTTTGCCCAACAGAGCTGGGTGAAGTGTATTCACTAGGATCCTACCGTTGGAGACAAACGACACGCCAAGAAGCATTGCGTCTTTTTCGGCGCCCGCCTGCCAAATGTCCCCCCTGATGAAAGACTCTCTGTCGGATGACACGGACTCCATGTGGGGAAAATAGAAATGTATGCTCCGTGCCTCTTCTGGCGGCCTGCTTCGGGTGTTCCTCTTGCAATAGGTCGCCTGTGATAGATCGACCAAATGATCTCGGAACCGAACTTCAATTTTCAAGATGCCAGAGCTCTCGCGCGGGTCACAGAACCAAAGGTACACCTCCTCGGGCGCTGCAGTATCGGAAGATAGCGCTGCGGCCGACGTTAGCAAGAGGATTGAACCACCTACACGACACCAAATGGTCCTCAGACACCGGAGAAGCTTTCCCTTGCCGTTTTCGATGTTCATAGGCGCAATCGTTACAGAAGCCTGACACAATTCGATTCACTCATCTACCCTTGTTCCTTCTGGACACGATAAGCCGGCCGGAACGCAGACCTGCACGTCGAGTATACCCAAGTCACGATCACTACTATGTAGCTCGATTAGCAACATGCCTGGATACTTGTCTTTCAAGTACGCGCGGATGTCCGGATAGCCGGTTGGGACTTTTTCCTCAACTTCTCCTGCCATATGTCCGGGTTTCGTCAAAGTCCGGCTCCCCCCGACCGTCATCGATGTCCGCTCTCGTCCATTGCGCTACTGCGCATGTTAATACGCTACGCACGCTTCAAATCGACGGTTAGTCGGCAAGCGATCCATCTGGCATAGGTGGCATAGACACTCGGTCGACATTTCACTCAAGCTGCTCTTCCTTGAAAAAAGTACCACCATCTACCAAGTCATCAATTCCTTCGATGTCGGCAACACGCAGCACGAGTGCATCTGGATCAATCCTCAACGGGTTCCGTCCCACCGGCTCGAACATTGCCGAGTATTCTCTTTCACCAAGGCGGATCCATACCTCAAGGCCCTTACACGACCATGTGCCGACAATTCTCCGACTAGATCGGTCCTCATATTGTCCAGGGATCCAAGTCTCATGCTCGAGAACGACTTTGCCATCCGAGCAGAAATTCAGAGCGATATGTGCTTCGCTGCCTCCTACAGTCACATATCGCCTGTTCTCCAACTCACAATCATCAGCAAAGCTGCCATTCGACATACCCGCGAGAAAGATTGTCAGTAGCAATTTGAACACAATGGCCGCCCTAGTAGGTTCTCGTGACAATCTCAGGATTGGTTGTACGGTGTCGATCATCTAGCCCATTCCCCGCACCAATTTGCAAATGCCAATGGTCGCTATTTGTTCCAGGACGATCTTCGAAGATAACATGGGTAAACCCTGCTTTGTTCGCTGCCGACCTCACAGTTTCGTTTGTCAGCTCGTTGAAGCTTGGGCCGGCTACGTCGATAGCAAGATTCTTGTAGTGAAAGCTCTGATCACTATGTTTCAGACGTTCGGAACCGCCAGATATCACTACAGTCTCCAGACCGGACTCGTCAACAAAGGTGATTAGCGCATCCAAAGTAGCTCCTGTGGGCAGTTTAGTATATTTGGCAGAATTGAGCTGGATAATTGTTCCCTTCCTAGTCCTGTACGCGGGGAAGTCCTTGTGCTTAGTGACATCTTCCAATTTCCCGTTTTGGGACGATGCAGTCTCATTTTCAATACTCACGTCCCTGCCTGTAATGTTCACAATGCCCCCCACTCCGATCTGACTGGTCACCTGGAACGTCACCGAGTAATGGGCGACGCCGAAGTGGAAGGGCGCGGGCGAATCGTAGCCCCATCCGCCGTCGCCGACGCCTCCTCCCCAAGAGTAGCGGGGGTTGGGGTTGAAGGGGGGAGTGCTTATCGGTACGCCCCAGCCCGGATCGAACCACGACGAGACCACTGAGAAGAAGATGTCCACCCACTGGAAGCGGTGCGTCGAGACCACGCTCGCCAGGCCGAGACCGCCGCCCGAAACGCCGCCGCCCTGCCCCCGGCACCTGAGGCCGCCGACGCCGCAGCCGACGGGCCGCTGCGACAGCCCGCTCGGGTCGACGAAGCTCATCGGGCTGTTCGACACGTAGCTGTAGCCGTTCCACGACTGCGCCGAGCCGGGGTTCCCGACCAGCGGGTCCGGGCTCAGGAATCTCCCCAGGGTCGGGTCGTAGACCCGTCCCCCGCGATGGATCAGCCCCGTCCGGTCCAGGTGCTCGTGGCCCGTGTGCCCCCGCGTGCGCGGGTCGGAGGAGTTCTCCAACGCGGCAACCTCCGACTTTGGCAAAGCCGCCGTCCAGTCCGCCTTGCGGCGTCCGCCGTACGGGTCGTAGGCGAGCGTCCGCGTGCGCGCGCCGTCCGCGTTCGTCGCCCCCTCCACCGACCCCAGGTGGTCCTTGTGCAGGTAGTCGACGTAGCTGGAGGTGACGGTCGTCTTCTTCCCGTTCGCCGTCTTCACCGCGGTGGTGCGCACATGCCGCACCGCGTCCGTCACCCGCGTCTGCTCGATCGACGCGTATTCCGATCCGGGGGCCGGCAGCAACTCCTCGTAGGCGCCGGCGTAGTACGTGTCCTCCATGCGCGGCGACGCGCCGTCCGGGAACGTCGTCTTCCTGTGGTAGCGAGCCCCGTCCGGGCCGTAGGCGAACTCGTCGCGCGCCGTCGGGTTCTTGGCTTCGGCGTCGCCCAGGGCGATCCGGACCGGAAGGTTGCGGCCGTTCCATCGGATATGCGTGTCGTCGCCGCAGCCCGTAGCGGCCTCGCACTCCTAGCGGGTGACGTTGCCGTCGGCGTCGTGGTGGATCGCGTGTTCCCTGCCGCCGATGGTCGCGCGGCTCAGCCGGTTCGGCCTGGCCTCGTCGTCGTAGTGGTAGGCGGACACCGTCGTCCCGATGTCCGCGTTCACCGAGCTGGCCTTCGATGTGAGGTTGCCCCTGTTGTCGTAGGTCCAGCTCAGCTTCCGGGTCGTGAACCCGCTGCCGTTCAGCTTCGTGACCGCGCCGCCGAGCCGGCCCAGCCGGTCGTGGGCGAACTCCTCCAGCCTCGCGTTCCTCCGGCCGACGTGGCTCGCGCGGCTCGCCAGCAGGCCGTCGCTGCGCCACGCGTAGGCGTTGTCCTGGATCTTCGCGCCGCGGCTCGACTCGGTGTCGATGCCCCTCGGCCGGCCCGTTCCCGGGTCGAACGCGCGGGTCGTCACGACGCCGTTGCCGTAGGCGGTCCGCGTCACGTTGCCGTGCGCGTCCATCGCTTCGCGAAGCTCCAACGCCGCGCCCGACGCGTTGTCCTTCACCTTCGAGAGATAGCCGCGCTCGTTGTAGCCGTGGAGCGCCGTCAGGCCGGAGGGATAGGCGACGGTCTTGAGCCGGCCGTCGGAGTAGTAGGTGTAGGCGTGCGCGTAGGTCCTGTCGTCGCCTTCGGGCACGTCGATCGTCGTGGTCGTCCCCTCCAGGCGCGCGTCCCTGTTGTACGTCAGCGTCTCGTTGAAGTCCCGATCCGCCGCGCGCCTCGGGCACGCCCCGGCGTCGGGGTCCTTGTGAAAGCAGCGCGAGCCCAGCGCGCTCTGTGCGCTCAGGCCCATGGAAGGAGTCGGCCTCAGCCTTTCTCGACATCCGCCAGGTTGTGACTATGGTCCGCGGATAGACAACGTCAATCGGGTCTTGGCATAGCGTCGAGGTGCTTCAGGTCTAACAGTTCAGTATTCGTCAATCTCCGAGAGAATCCGCGCAAGTCACGATGCTTCTCAAACATCAAGATCGTATGGAACGGTATCCCTTTTCTGTCCCACCACTCCCCTAGTTCTATAGGTGACGACCAGCGATTACCGACTATACACAATATCTCCAACAGCCCTTGCAATGCATCATTGCGTTCCTTTGCTAGCAGAAGATCTGCCCTCTCGATAACCACCAAATAACTAGTCGAAGGAATCCACGCGAGATCAGTTAGACAATCGATAAGTGCATTGTAGTTGTATCCAAAATATGACGGAAACCTGAATCCATTGACAAATTCTTGGTACAAACCGTCAAAGGTGGTCATTGATGACCCGTCCAAAGTAACCAACAGAACACAAGAAGGAACCTTTCCTAGTGAACTGCACGTGGTGAAAACCCATGGTTTTTCTGTTCGACAAATAAACGAATCCACCATTCTATTGAACTCGAACAAAACTAATATAGTGATCATCCGTATAGTACGCCCTGCCATCGTTTCCGACGACGAGTCTTTCCGACCCTTTATTGACGGTCCACCAGTCTCTCCTATGTACGGTGGTAGCGGGCGCCGTCGGGGCCATAGGCGAACTCGTCGCGCGCCGTCGGCTCCGGGTCCGTCTTGCTGTCGCCGACCGTGATCCGGGCCGGCAGGTTGCGGCCGTTCCAGTCGATGTATTTGTCGTCGACGCAGGTCGAGGAGGTGCAGTCGTACTCGGTGATGTTGCCGTCGGCGTCGTAGTCGAACGTGTGCGTCTCACCGCCGATGGTCGCCGCCGTGTCGATGTCCGTCGCCCGGCCCGTCTTCGGGTCGAACGCGCGTCGACGAGTCCTTCCGCAGCGCCGTCCTGTAGCTCCGACCGCAGCAGACTTACGCGTTGTCGTTGACAATTGTCCTGCGGTACGCGTGTGTCTTTTCCAAGCCTCAGTCTCCTATGGCTCGTTCGACAATGGGCGCATCACGACCGATGCGATCAGGTAGATTCAAGTTCCGTCAGCATGTCTTCCAATTTCGGCCCCAAATATCTCACCCAAAACTCCTTAGGACACTGATCAACAAGGGGAGCAATGACCGAAAGTGCGACGACATCTCTGATGTCAGAATTCGCATGCCGCGCCAAGCACTCGAGAAAACCGAATATTGCCCGGAGTCTGGTCTCGTCTCCTCGCCGCACGAATCGCGCCAAATGCGGAGTCAGAATGTCAGCAAATACGATGTGGGGGCCGGGAATTTGATCCCCGTACCATTCGAGTTCATCCTCGTAGGCATCCTTTATTTCGGGAACTACGTCGATCAATTGGTCATTGAGAGAGGCATATTCCGGAGGGCTTTCGAGCTCCTTCAGCATCTTCCTCATGACAGGTCCCAAGCACTCTAGCCAGAGATCTCTATTGAAGCCGCGACGGTTAATCACTTCGTACACAATGGAGAGCGAGATCACCTGGACGACCTTCGGATCTTCGTGGGTTGCCAGCGTCTCCAGGAATCCGAGAATAGATTTCAATCTGTCCGAGTTGTTGTTCCGTCCAAGGTCAGCTAGGTATGGTGCAAGCACGTTACTGAATACAAGGGATGGACTGGGAACCTCTTCCCAGTTTTTGAACTGCTTTTCGTAGTCTTCCCTGATCTCCGGAACGACTTCAAACAGTCGATCACTCAGCGATGCGTACTCTATGGTAGTTCTCATCGAGGCCCTCTCGTCGTCTCCAATGCGGCCTTAAGGTCGTCCCTTAACCGGATTGCAGTTGTCCTGTCGCTCGGTGAGAGACTCTCTTCGCGCAGAATGCGTTCCAGATTTGCTATGCGTTCTCTGGCCTTTATGACGTGCGACCTGCCACCAACCAATTCTCCTGTGCGTAGCTCGTATCGTACCGCGCCAGCGGTTCCTCCCGGAAGCTGATCCCCTTCCCGGTACAACTGATTGACTGTGTTGCGGAGGCGCTCGTTCGTCACGGTGGGTCTAGGAACCGGTGTTGGCTCGACCTCTTGTTCCGGCTTTGGCCTGTCCGATTTCGGCTCCTTGGGTTTGTTCCCATTTGGTTTCTTGCTTAGCAATCTCGCGAGCCAGGGCAAGACCCGCCCCCAACCAGTTTGGGGATCCAGGCGACCGTCGTGTCCAAAATCGACGCCCGGCAATCCCATGGGCTTGCCTGTGATGTTGAGAACCCCAGACACCGGCACGCGACTGGTGACCTGCCGGATGCCTTGTCGATGGACGTATTGGTGGTACACCTCCACGAACGGGTCCATGAAGTCCCACCAGCCGTCGAGAACGCCGGGGCCGTGGCCACGGCCGTAGGTCCCGCCGAAAACGATCCGCGCGGAGACGAATATGTCCACCCACTGGAACCAGTGCGTCGAGACCACGCTCGCTAGGCCGAACCCGCCGCCGGTCGCGCCCTGTCCCCGGCACCTGAACCCGCCGACGCCGCAGCCGACCGGCCTCTGCGACAGCCCGCTCGGGTCGACGAAGCTCATCGGGCTGTTCGACACGTAGCTGTAGCCGTTCCAGGACTGCGCTGAGCCGGGGTTCCCCACCGGGCTCAGGAATCTCCCCAGCGTCGGGTCTTAGACCCGCCCGCCGCGATGGATCAGGTTATTGCGGTCCAGGTGCTCGTGGCCCGTGTGTCCGCGCGTGCGGGGATTCGATGAACCGGCCAGCGCCAAGCGCTCCGACTTCGGCAACGCCGCCGTCCAGTCCGCTTTGCGCCGTCCGCCGTACGGGTCGTAGGCGAGTTCCCGCGTGCGCGCGCTGTCCAGAAACATCGTCTTCCTGTTGTGGCAAGCCCCGTCCGGGCCTAGGCGAACTCGTCGCGCGCTTTTGGGTTCTTGGATTCGGCGTCGCCCAGGGTGATCCGGACCGGCAGGTTGCGGCCGTTCCTTTGGATATGCGTGTCGTCGACGAACGCCGACCTACGATGCTCAATGCGCGCCTTCCCCGCGCAACGTCCGGTCCCTGGCCCTCAGCCTCGCTTCCCGCGCTTCCTCGAGCTTCCGATACTCTTCGTCGCATACGGACCTCGCCGGGTTGAGGCGGCAAAATTCCAGGCCGAACTGGTCCTGTAGCGTGTGCTTTATTTCGAATGCCAAGCGATCCAGGGCCTCGACTGGCAGGCCCCTCTTGTCGAAAAAGGCTAACGAGATGAGACTCCTGTCAGGATCGTCGTCGGTGCCGAAATCGTGGTTGCGCACGATCAAGGTCCACCTATTGCGCTCATACGTACGCTCGTCCCAATACATGAAGGTGACGAATACGTCATCGCTTCGAGTCACCGACTTGCTCTGTTCGTGCACGACCAAGTCCCACCGCGACGCGACCTCCCGCAGGTATTGCTCGACATCGGCGGACATCGACTTGTCGAACGCGGCCCGGTAGGCGACGTACGGAGACTCGTGCGTGCCGCACGACGCCGCCGCAAGAGCCAGCAAAAGCCACATCGTCTTTTGAACCGTCTGGATTGCGAATCTCATTCTTGCTCTCAAGGCCCGTACGGATAGGGCGGGCCTCGTTCCCTGGGCGGATGTCCAAACCGATCCAGAACATCTGCTGCTCCTGGTCGGAATGTCAACACCCCCATAGCGTTGTTGAGACTAGGAATCCCGCCCGATCCTGTTCCGGTGACGACGTATTGGAGATATCCGTCCTCCCCAAAGAGAACCTCGTGCGTCACCTCTCCAGGATGGAACACATGTCCTTCGCGGGTGGTGTTCACGCTCCGTTGCAAGGACGGAAACTCCTCGTGGTAAATTGGCTGTGTGCCGAGCAGCAAGCCTTTCTCCCCGTCACCCTCATCGTCCCACGAGAACGGAACGTCGTTTTTGTTGACGTGGTCGTAGACGCGATTCGCCCACTCCTCGTTGCAGATCGCCGACCTCTTGCAGATGCGCGCGGTGATTACGTACCTGTGCGAGTCACCGTCCACAGAAGTCTCGACTTGGACACCTTTCGCGGACATCGGCTCGCGTGTGATGCCGGGAGTGTTCTCGACCCCGATCTGGCTGGTCACCTGGAACGTCATCGAGTAGTAGGCGATGCCGAAGAACGGCGCGGGGGAATCGTAGCCCCATCCGCCGTCGCCGACGCCCCCTCCGGAGTAGTTGTAGATGATGCCGGACCCGGAGTTCCAGGCCTCGGCGATCCATGAGGAGATGGACGCCACCGAGAAGAATATGTCCACCCACTGGAAGCGGTGCGTCGACACCACGCTCGCCAGGCCGAGACCGCCGCCGGCCGCGCCCTGCCCCTGGCACCTGAGGCCGCCGACGCCGCAGCCGACGGGCCTCTGCGACAGCCCGCTCGGGTCGGCGTAGCTCATCGGGCTGTTCGACACGTAGCTGTAGCCGTTCCACGACTGCGCCGAGCCCGGGTTCCCCACCAGCGGGTCCGGGCTCAGGAACCGCCCCAGCGTCGGGTCGTACACGCGTCCGCCGCGGTGGATCAGGTTGGCGCGGTCCAGGTGCTCGTGGCCCGTGTGACCGCGCGTGCGCGGGTCGGAGGAGCCCGCAAGCGCCAAGCGCTCCGACTCCGTCAGGGCGGCCGTCCAGTCCGCCTTGCGCCGTCCGCCGTACGGGTCGTGGGCGAGTTCCCGCGTGCGCCCGCCGTCCGCGCCCGTCGCGCCCTCCGCCGAGCCCAGGTGGTCCTTGTGCAGGTAGTCGACGTACATCCGCGTGACGGTCGTCTTCTTGCCGTTCGTCGTCTTCACCGCGGTGGTCCGGACGTGACGCACCGCGTCCGTCACCCGCGTCTGCTCGATCGACGCGTATTCCGATCCGGGGGCCGGCAGCAGCTCCTCGTAGGCGCCGGCGTAGTACGTGTCCTCCATGCGCGGCGACGCGCCGTCCGGAAACGTCGTCTTCCTGTGGTAGCGCGCCCCGTCCGGGCCGTAGGCGAACTCGTCGCGCGCTTTCGGGTTCTTGGCTTCGGCGTCGCCCAGGGTGATCCGGACCGGCAGGTTGCGGCCGTTCCATTGGATATGCGTGTCGTCGCCGCAGCCCGTAGCCGCCTCGCACTCGTAGCGGGTGACGTTGCCGTCGGCGTCGTGGTGGATCGCGTGTTCCCTGCCGCCGATGGTCGCGCGGCTCAGCCGGTTCGGCCTGGCATCGTCGTCGTAGTGGTAGGCGGACACCGTCGTCCCGATGTCCGCGTTCACGGAGCTGGCCTTCGACTTGAGGTTGCCCCTGTTATCGTACGTCCAGCTCAGCTTCCGGGTCGTGAACCCGCTGCCGTTCAGCTTGGTGACCGCGCCGTCGAGCCGGCCCAGCGGGTCGTGGAAGAACTCCTCCAGCTTCGCGTTCCTCCCGCCGACATGGCTCGCCCGGCTCGCCAGCAGGCCGTCGCTGCGCCAAACGTAGGCGTTGTCCTGAATCTTCGTCCCGCCCCTCGACGTGGTGTCGATGCCCGTCGGCCGGCCCGTCCTCGGGTCGAACGCGCGGGTCGTCGCGACGCCGTTGCCGTAGGTCGTCCGCGTCACGTTGCCGTGCGCGTCCATCGCTTCGCGAAGCTCCAACGCCGCGCTTGTCGCCTGGTCCATCACCTTCGACAGATAGCCGCGCTCGTTGTAACCGTAAAGCGCCGTCAGCCCGGAGGGATAGGCGACGGTCTTGAGGCGGCCGTCGGAGTAGTAGGTGTAGGCGTGCGCGTAGGTCTTGCCGCGCGCCTTGATCGTGGTCTCCATGCGGCGAAGACGCGCCTTCTTGTCGTACTGGAGAACTTCGTTGAAGTCCCGATCCGCCGGGCGCGCGGGGCACTCCGTGTCGTCGGGGTCCTTGTGGTAGCAGCGAGAGCCCAGCGCGCCCTTCGCGTACATAGGATCGTAGCGCCACTCCGCGACCCCGTCCGGGTCCTCGCGCGTCTTCGGCCGGCCGAGGACATCGTACTTCCAGGTCGTCGTCCCCTTGCCGTCCGCGCGCTCGCGCAACTCTCCGAACTTGTTGTACTCGAAAGTCACGCGGCCGAAGTCGGGGCTCGCGAGGCGCTCGCGGAAGCCCGCCGAGTCGTAGAGGTGCTTCGTGACCGCCCCGGCCGCCGTGTAGGTCGTGGGCTGGCCCGCGCCGTTGTAGGCGATCGACACCGTCGCCGTGTCGGTCGTCCTCGGCTCGTTCGCGCCCTCGGTGCGGCTCACCAGCTCGCCCATCACGTTGTAGAGGCTCACCGTCTCCCGCGTCGCCACCTTCGTCGGGGTGCCCATGCGGCCGCGCTGGTACACCTGCTCCGTCGCCGTCGCCTTGATCCGGTTCCTGTCCTCGGGATCGACGGTGTACCTCATCGTCGTCACGCCCCCGTCCGGGCGCGTCTCGCTCAGCACGCGGCCCCGGATGTCGTAGGTGTACTCGCGATAGTGCGCCGTCTCGTTCGAGTAGTGCGGCTGGCTCGCCCGTTCGACACGGCCCCGCGCGTCGTAGCGCGTGTCCCGGCGGACGCGCGTGTTTAGCGCGAACCCCTCCGTCTCGGTCCGGATCGTCCGCCCGAGCTTGTCGAGATAGCGCCATGTCGCCGGGGCGATGGGAGAGGTCTCCTTGATCCGCATCACCGGCGTCACCGAGGCGTCCGTCCCGGCCCCCGCCACCGCCGCGCAATCCACCCCGGAGTCGGCGCAGGACTCGTATGCGGTCGTGATGACAACCTGATCCGGCGTCGTGCGCCCGGTCTCCCGCCCGAACGCGTCGTACTTCAGCGTCGTGGTCCGGTTGTTCGGGTCGGTCAGCGTCTTGACCAGGCCGAAGCGGGCGTCGTAGGTCAGCGTTTCTTCGTGGCCGACCGCGTTCGCGAGCGTCTCCCGATAGCGGCCGTCAGCGAAGTCTCTCGCCGTCTCAGTCCGCGCGGTCGCCACGTTCCCCTCGGTGAATTCGACGTCGGTGAGGTTGCCTTCGGTGTCGTAGGTGTGGTTCGTCGATGGCGATAGGCCGCCGCGCGCCACTGCGCAGAAGGTCAGTGAGCGGATCGGAAACCTCTGCTGGCCACCAGCGAAACCGCATTATCGTTGCTCATGTGCGGTGTGTTCTCCTCGCTGAAACCGTGCGCAGTCATCGCCCAGGGTCCATTCGCCTAGCCATCTACCACTTGTAGGAAGGCTGCTTGCTCGACGCCTGATATGCAACCCAACCATTAACATCATCGCCGCTCAAGGGACCTAGCTAATCCCAAACGAGGAGTAGGTCTGATGAAGATATAACCAACTCTCCCCAATGGCCCCCAAGTCTGTATCGCTTGTCCGACAACGTGAAGTAATCGATATTCCCGTAGTCATCTTCGCCATTCTTGTCGATGAAAGGTGTGCAATACCTATGCAACCATCGAACAGATCTCAAACCACGGAAGACGATTCTCCCCTTCTTATAACAATAGATTTCGTCTTTTGCGGGCCTAGAATAATAAGGATGGCACTCCATCAATACAAATTCTACCAAAAAGCAAAGTTCGCCCGAAGACTCGACGATTCCGAGTACAAAGCTATCTTCCAGGTATATGCCGTTAAAGATCTGCCACTCGTAATAGTGTTCCACTTCACAACCCCTATTATAGATCATATACTATTGGTGTGTGATTCCTCGGATCCTTACGCGTTACGGGATTACCATGAGGATCGATGCGTTGTCCAGAGGCATTACGCAGCTCCACATGAGGATGACCGCTCCCCGGTGCCCTTGGGCTACCCCCCTTTATCGTCATACGTCTGATTCCGTTGCGATCAACATAGTGCAACGGACCGGTCTCAGTTTGCATTGGTTCCCACCCCTGCTGCTCTGCGTATTCTATTAGGTCGGAAGCTGTTGGCGTTCTCCCGTCGCTGAATAGGTTTCCTAATCCTTGTGCGGTTTCGTGTGTTTGAGGCTGTGTTGGGTTGTCGGTGCCTTTTGGCTTGTCCGACTTGGACTTTTTGGGTGTTCGAAGTTCCTTCTTGCCTAGCAATCTCGCGAGCCAGGCCAAAACCCCCACCGCCCGACTAGCTTGGGGGTCCAAGCGACCGTCGTGACCGAAACCGACTCCCGGCAATCCCATGGGCTTGCCCGTGATGTTGAGGACCCCAGACACCGGCACCCGACTCGTCACCTGCCTGAAGCCTTGTCGATGGACGTACTCGTGGTACACCTCCACGAATGGGTCCATAAAGTTCCACCAGCCGTCGAAAACGCCGGGGCCTCGGCCGCCGCCGTAGGTCGCGCCGAAAACGATCCGCGCGGAGACGAATATGTCCACCCACTGGAACCGGTGCGTCGAGACCACGCTCGCCAGGCCGAGACCGCCGCCGGTCGCGCCCTGCCCCCGGCACCTGAGGCCGCCGACGCCGCAGCCGACCGGCCTCTGCGACAGCCCGCTCGGGTCGACGAAGCTCATCGGGCTGTTCGACACGTAGCTGTAGCCGTTCCAAGACTGCGCCGATCCACGGTTCCCCACCAGCGGGTCCGGGCTCAGGAATCTCCCCAGGGTCGGGTCGTACACGCGTCCGCCGCGGTGGATCAGTCCCGTCCGGTCGAGATGCTCGTGGCCCGCGTGCCCGCGCGTGCGCGGGTCCGATGAACCGGCCAGCGACGCGATCTCCGACTTCGGCAGCGCCGCCGTCCAGTCCGCCTTGCGCCGTCCGCCGTACGGGTCGTAGGCAAGCTCCCGCGTGCGCGCGCCGTCCGCGCCCGTCGCGCCCTCCACCGAGCCCAGGTGGTCCTTGTGCAGGTAGTCGACGCGGCTGGAGGTGACGGTCTCCTTCTTCCCGTTGGTCGTCTTCACCGCGGTGGTCCGCACGTGCCTGACCGCGTCCGTCACCCGCGTCTGCTCGATCGACGCGTATTCCGATCCGGGGGCCGGCAGCAGCTCCTCGTAGGCGCCGGCGTAGTACGTGTCCTCCATGCGCGGCGCCGCGCCGTCCGGGAACGTCGTCTTCCTGTGGTAGCGAGCCCCGTCCGGGCCGTAGGCGAACTCGTCGCGCGCCGCCGGGTTCTTGGCTTCGGCGTCGCCCAGGGTGATCCGGACCGGAAGGTTGCGGCCGTTCCATGCGATGTGCGTGTCGTCGCCGCAGCCCGTCTTGGCCTCGCACTCGTACCGGGTGACGTTGCCCTCGGCGTCGTGGTGGATCGCGTGTTCCCTGCCGCCGATGGTCGCGCGGCTCAGCCGGTTCGGCCTGGCATCGTCGTCGTAGTGGTAGGCGGACACCGTCGTCCCGATGTCCGCGTTCACCGAGCTGGCCTTCGACTTGAGGTTGCCCCTGTTGTCGTACGTCCAGCTCAGCTTGCGGGTCGTGAACCCGCTGCCGTTCAGCTTGGTGACCGCGCCGTCGAGCCGGCCCAGCGGGTCGTGGAAGAACTCCTCCAGCTTCGCGTTCCTCCCGCCGACGTGGCTCGCCCGGCTCGCCAGCAGGCCGTCGCTGCGCCACGCGTAGGCGTTGTCCTGGATCTTCGCGCCGCGGCTCGACTCGGTGTCGATGCCCCTCGGCCGGCCCGTTCCCGGGTCGAACGCGCGGGTCGTCACGACGCCGTTGCCGTAGGTGGTCCGCGTCACGTTGCCGTATGCGTCCATCGCTTCGCGAAGCTCCAACGCCGCGCCCGACGCGTTGTCCTTCACCTTCGACAGATAGCCGCGCTCGTTGTAGCCGTAAAGCGCCGTCAGCCCGGAGGGATGGGCGACGGTCCTGAGCCGGCCGTCGGAGTAGTACTTGTAGGAGTGCGCGTAGGTCCTGTCGGCGCCTCCGGGAACGTCGATCATCGTGGTCGTCTCCTCCAGGCGCGCGTCGCTGTTGTACTCAAGCGTCTCCTTGAAGTCCGGCGCCGCAAGGCCGGCGCAGCCCGCGGCGTCCGCGCCCTTCTCGTAGCAGCGCCGCGCAAGCGAGCCGATCGCGCGAGTCGGATCGTAGCGCCACTCCGCGACCCCGTCCGGGTCCCTGCGCGTCTTCGGCCGGCCGAGGACATCGTACTTCCAGGTCGTCGTCCCCTTGCCGTCCGCGCGCTCGCGCAACTCTCCGAACTTGTTGTACTCGAAAGTCACGCGGCCGAAGTCGGGGCTCGCGAGGCGCTCGCGGAAGCCCGCCGAGTCGTAGAGGTGCTTCGTGACCGCCCCGGCCGCCGTGTAGGTCGTGGGCTGGCCCGCGCCGTTGTAGGCGATCGACACCGTCGCCGTGTCGGTCGTCCTCGGCTCGTTCGCGCCCTCGGTGCGGCTCACCAGCTCGCCCATCACGTTGTAGAGGCTCACCGTCTCCCGCGTCGCCACCTTCGTCGGGGTGCCCATGCGGCCGCGCTGGTACACCTGCTCCGTCGCCGTCGCCTTGATCCGGTTCCTGTCCTCGGGATCGACGGTGTACCTCATCGTCGTCACGCCCCCGTCCGGGCGCGTCTCGCTCAGCACGCGGCCCCGGATGTCGTAGGTGTACTCGCGATAGTGCGCCGTCTCGTTCGAGTAGTGCGGCTGGCTCGACCGTTCGACACGGCCCCGCGCGTCGTAGCGCGTGTCCCGGCGGACGCGCGTGTTTAGCGCGAACCCCTCCGTCTCGGTCCGGATCGTTCGCCCGAGCTTGTCGAGATAGCGCCATGTCGCCGGGGCGATGGGCGAGGTCTCCTTGATCCGCATCACCGGCGTCACCGAGGCGTCCGTCCCGGCCCCCGCCACCGCCGCGCAATCCACCCCGGAGTCGGCGCAGGACTCGTATGCGGTCGTGATGACGACCTGATCCGGCGTCGTGCGCCCGGTCTCCCGCCCGAACGCGTCGTACTTCAGCGTCGTGGTCCGGTTGTTCGGGTCGGTCAGCGTCTTGACCAATCCGAAGCGGGCGTCGTAGGTCAGCGTTTCGCTGTGGTTCGCCGCGTTCGTCAGCGTGCCCGGATAGCGGCGGTCGATGAACCGATCAGCTTTCTCCTCCCGGTCCGTACTTGAGTTCCCCTCCGTGACTTTGACGCTGATCGCGTTGCCGTTGTCATCGTAGGTATAAATCGTCGTCAGTTCGTGGTCGGCGTTGCCCGAAAAGCGCACCATCCAACTCGGCCGAAGGGTGTTCGTTGCGTTGCCGGACCGGCCGAACGTCGTCACGTCGGTCACGTCGACACTCGGTGTCGCGCCCTTGTAGTGATAGTGGCGCGCTTCGGTCCGGTTCGCGAACCCGATCACCCACTTGCCGCCGGAGGCGATATTCGCGAACGTCGCGCTCGACGCCATCTTGCGCTGCGGAGCGCTCCCGGTGCCACCGGGTACCGCGCCCCAGGTCGCCCTCGCGCCGGTGTTGGGCGGTGCCAACGTGTGGTACACCACTGTGGTCGTGCTGGAGCTCGTTGGAAGGCCCGAGGTCAGCGACAGTGCGTGGTCCGTCTTCGTGGCGCCGATCTGGACGCCGTCCTCGTAGTGGAACTCGTACACGCCGTCGACCCGCGGCAGCTTCGTCTGCGCTGCGGGAGTGCCGCCGTGGCTGATGTTCTCGACCGCGTGCGTCGTGACCCGCTTGTACATGGGCTTGGCAGTGGAGCTGTAGGCGCCTTCGTACTCGTACACCGCAGCGACCTCGCCGTAGTGCGGGAAGTCCATGCGATAGCGGCGGTATGTCACCACCCCCGACTCCCCGTCCGTCGACCGCGTCGCGTCGAACCCCAGGAATCCCCAGTGCCGGTCGCTCATGCGGCCCCTGCCCTGGTAGGCATAGCTCGTCTCGTGCCAGCCTTTCGTCTCGGTTTCGGTGTCGACCAGGCCGTTGGCGCGCCTCATCTTCGTCACGACCGTTTTCAGCACTTCGTCCGCGTCGTTGTCGTCGTCGCCGAGACTCGTCGTGCCCGCGATGTTCCCGGGCGCGTTGCCGAACGGACGCTCAGCGAACAGGAATGCGTGGCTGGCCCGCTCCTGGAGGACGCCATATACGAACTCCGTCTTGCGCCCGAGCGAGTCGGTGAGCTGGTTCACGACCGCGGACAGGTCCTCGTGGGGCATCGTCCAGTCGATGTCGATCGGCGCGAGGCACTGCTCGCCGCCGCCCGTCTCGGCGTAGCCGCAGAGCTGCACCCGGTCCAACCGCCGCTTGGCGCCGTCGGGTGCGGTCTGCAGCCGATACGTGCGCACCAGCGTGCCGCTCCTGGTGCCGTCCGCGTTCGTTGTCCAGTCGCGCAGCACCCGGACCTCGCGCAGCAGCAGGTTCTGCGCCTGGGCGTATGTCGAGCTCGAGCCCAGCATCACCGACGACAGGTCGCTGCGGTGGACGTACCTGAAGACGATCGCCGCGTCGCCGCCGTTGCCGTACTCGATGCGCAGCGGGTGGCGCACGCTCGACGACTCGTCCTCGTGATAGACATAGACCATGCTGTTGTTGAACGCGTCCTTGCGCCTGTTGATCGACCACTGGAACGCCTTGTCCATCGTCGCTGTGCCGTTGAAGTAGTCCGACGCGCGGTGTAGCTGGCTGTCCTCGGTGTTGCCGTACTCCGAGACCGAGCCGTCCGGGCCCTGCGCCTCGAACCAGACGTGCGGGGCCGTCCCCTTCACCGTCACCTTGACGAAGCGCTCGCGAAGCAGCCGGTACACCGCACCCGGCTGCAGCGCGCTGCCGCTGGTCAGCACCAGCGGCTCCCCGTCGAGGCACAGGTTGTCGGTGGCCAGCAGGTCTGACCCGTCCTGCTGGTTGACGAAGCAGCGGCGGATGGTGGAGAAGCCGCTCAGGTGCCAGCCGTAGCCCAGCGTGTCCCACGGCAGCGACTGCTCGGCCAGTTCCCTGTCCCGGCCGCCGCTGTAGTCGATCGACACCATCGGCACCAGGCCGTTCACCCCCGGCGCCGGCTCTATCGGAATGTTGACGTAGGCGTCGCCGCCCTGGGTCACCCCGGTCCGGTACGGCGTCGCTCCGGCTTCCGTATCCGTGGCGATGTTGGACCTTCCGGCGGGCAGGTTCACCTTCACCGTCACCTCCGGGATACCTGTCCCGGCGCACGACCCCGAACCCAGCGTCAGCGTGTACGGAATGTCGTCAATATCGAAGTCGCAGTGGTGGAGTTCGTAGCGGTACGTGCCCGGCGCCTTGCCGGCGATCTGGTACTCCAGGCTCTCGCCCGGGTAGTACACCTTCATCGGGCTCTCGCCCACGTCGCCTTCCAGGAGGACGTGGTAGGGGTAGTTGTCGCGGGCATCCCAGGACAGCGTGTAGGAGCCGTCGTTGGAGGGGTTCGGATGCGCGCGCAGGCCACCGGCGTAGGCGCGCACAGACGCCATGAAGGTCACCGGCTTCGACTTGGAGTTGTCCGCGCCCTTGCCGTCGTCCGCTGTGACCGTGATCCTCGCCCCGCCGGCCGCGACCCCGGTGATCGTGAGCGTCGAGCCGTTCACGGCCACCGACGCGATCGTGGCGTCGGCGGAGGTGGCCTCGATAGTGTGAGTGTCTTCTTTATCGGCGTCGGTCACCGTCACGGGCACGGATTTCTTGTGGGCGGCCCCGATCATCACCGTCTGGTCGGCGATGGGCGACACCACGGGCTGGTTGTTCGGCGTCACCGGCGCCGTCACCGTGACAGTGAATGGCACCGCGGACGACGCGGCGTTCGACGCCCCGCTGTTGTCGGTGGCCGTCACCGAGATGGTCGCGCTGCCCTCCGCCACGCCGGAAACCGTCAGAGTGTCGCCCGACACGGACACGGTTGCCACGCTCGTGTCGCTCGAGGTCGCCGTCACCTCGTGCGTGTCGCCGCTGTCCCCGTCCGTCACGCTCGCCGTGATGGTGACCGTCGATTCCGTCGCCACCGTCACGTCGGAGATCGGGCTCACCACCGGCTGGCTGTTCGGCACCAAAGCGCCGAACTCCACAGCCACCGCCGTCGCGTTCGGCGCCTCACTGTCGTCCTGCGCCCCAACCGTAATCGTCGCCGACCCCCGCGACACTGCCGTCAACGTAACGTTCTTCCCCGACACCGATACCGTCGCCACACCCTCGTCGCTCGATTCCGCCGTCACCTCGTGCGTGTCGCCGGCGTCGCCGTCCGTCACCTCCACCGTCACCGTCGCCGTCATCGGCGGCTCGCGCGGCACCGTCACGTCCGAGACCCCCGCCAATCACCGGCTGGCTGTTCGGCACCGTCGCCTTGAACGTCACCTCGGCCGACGTGTCGTTCGATGCCTCGCTGTCGTCCTCCGCCGTCACCGTGATCGTCGCCTCGCCGCGGGACACGCCTCGAACCGTCACCGTCTTGCCCGACACCGATACGGTGGCCACGCCCTCGTCGCTCGATTCCGCCGTCACCTCGTGCGTGTCGCCGGCGTCGCCGTCCGTCACCTCCACCGTCACTGTCGCCGTCCCCGGCGGCGCGCGCGGCACCGTCACGTCCGAAATCGGGCTCACCACCGGCCGACTGTTCGGCACCGTCGCCTTGAACGTCACCTCGGCCGACGCGTCGTTCGACGCCTCGCTGTCGTCCTCCGCCGTCACCGTGATCGTCGCCTCGCCCCCGGACACCCCGGTTACTGTCAGCGTCTTGCCGTCTACGGATACCGTCGCCACGCTCTGGTCGCTGGAGATCGCCGTCACCTCGTGCGTGTCGCCGCTGTCGCCGTCGGTCACCCCCACCGTCACTGTCGCCGTCCCCGGCGGCTCGCGCGGCACCGTCACGTCCGAAATCGGGCTCACCACCGGCTGGCTGTTCGGCACCGTCGCCTTGAACGTCACCTCGGCCGACGCGTCGTTCGACGCCTCGCTGTCGTCCTCCGCCGTCACCGTGATCGTCGCCTCGCCCCGGGACACCCCGGTTACCGTCAGCGTCTTGCCGTCTACGGATACCGTCGCCACATCCTCGTCGCTCGATTCCGCCGTCACTTCGTGCGTGTCGCCGCTGTCCCCGTCCGTCACTTCCACGGTCTCGGTCCCCATCGACCCGCGGGACACCGTCAGGTCCGGGATCGCGCCCACAACAGGTCTGCTGTTGGGCACCGTCACGTCGAATTCGGCCGACCCCGATGCCCCGCAACGGTCCGTCGCCGTCACCGTGATCGTCGCCGTGCCCCGCGACGCGCCTCGAACCGTCACCGTCTTGCCCGACGCCGAAACCGTGGCCACGCCCTCGTCGCTCGAGCTCGCCGTCACCCTGTGCGTATCGCCGCTGTCGCCGTCCGTCACGCGCGCGGTGCGCATCCCCGTCGATCCGCGGGACACCGTCAGATCCGAGATCGAGCCCACCGCCGGTCTCCTGTTCGGAACCGTCGCCGTGAACGTCACCGCGGTGGAGGCCGCGTTGGCCGCGCCGCTGTTGTCCGTCGCCGTCACCGACATCGTCGCCGACCCGCACGACACTCCCGTCACCGTCAACGTCTTGCCCGTGACTCGTACAGTGGCCACGCCCGTGTCGCTGGAGGTCACCGTCACGGTGTGCGAGTCCCCGGAATCCCCGTCGGTGACCGTCGCCGTCCTGGTCGCGGTCGACCCGCGCGACACCGTCGCGTCGGAGATGGTGCGGACCACCGGCTGGCTGTTCGGCACCGTGACGTCGAACTCCTCGGCCTCCGATGTCGAATCCGACGCTCCGCAGCTGTCCGTCGCCGTCACCGTGATCGTCGCCGACCCGCGCGACACCGCAGTCACCGTCAGCGTCTTTCCCGACACCGACACCGTCGCCACGCCCGTGTCGCTCGAGCTCGCGGATACCGTGTGCGTGTCGCCACCGTCACCGTCCGTCACCGTGACCGTCCGGGTGCCGGGCGACCCGCGCGACACCGTCAAATCGGCAATCGCGCCCAAAGCCGGGCGCGTATTCGGCACCGCAACGTCAAACTCCTCCGCCTCCGATGTGTCGTTCGACTCCGAGCTGTCGTCCGTCGCCGTGACCGAGATCGTCGCCGCGCCGCATGACACGCCCGCCAGGGTCAGCGTCTTGCCGCTCACCGACACGGTGGCCACCCCCGTGTCGTCGGAACTCGCCGATACCGTGTGCGTGTCCCCGGAGTCTCCGTCCGTCACCGTCACCGTCTCGGTCTTCTTCGCCCCGCGCGACACCGTCAGGTCCGAGACTGAGCCCACCACCGGCCGGCTGTTCGGAACCGTCACCTCGAACTTCTCGGTGGCCGATGTCGCGTTCGACGCCCCACTGCGGTCCGTCGCCGTCACCGACATCGTCGCCGTCCCGCGGGACACGCCCGTCACCGTCAGCGGGTTGCCGGTCGCCGACACCGTCGCCACGCCCGCGGCGTCGGAACTCGCCCGCACCGTATGCGTCGTGTCCCCCGCGTCCGCGTCCGTCACGCTCACCGCGACCGACAGCGTCGACTCCCGCGACACCGTCGCGTCGTCGATGGCGCCGACCGCCGGCCGGCTGTTCGGCACCGTCACGTCGAAGTCGACCACGGCAGAGGCCGCGTTGTCCGCCCCGCTGTCGTCGGTCGCCGTCACCTCGACCGTCGCCTCGCCCCGCGACACCCCGGTCACCGTCAGCGTCTTCCCGTCCACCGATACCGTCGCAACGCCCGTGTCGTCCGAGTTCGCCGTCACCGTGTGCGCGTCGTCAGAGTCGCCGTCCGTCACCGTCACCGTCACGGTTCGCGTGCCGCCGGCCGCCACGGACTGGTCGGTGATGGCCGAGACCACCGGCCGGTCGTTCGACGCCGCGAACGTGACCGTCAGCGACCCCGACCAGGCGCTGCAAATATTGCGGCAGCCCCTGACCCGGTAGCTGTACGCGCCCGTCACCGTCTTCCCGGAGATCGACGCGCTGCCCGGCGCTTCGTAGTACGTGGAAGTTGAAGCAGTGCCGCCGGGCGGAGTCTCCTCCACCTCGACATAGGTATAGTAATCGCCCAGTTCCGCGCCGCTCCAGCTCACAGTCCAGGCGCCGTCGTCGCTGGTCGTCTCGCTCAGGGTGAGGTTCGGCGCCAGAGGCGGTTCGAACGGGTCGAAGGTCCCTCTCGCACCGGCCTCGTTCGCCCGGATCATCAAGGCGCCGCCGGTGGTCTCGTAGCTCGACGCCGCGGTCTCCCGGTGCAGGCTCTCGTCGCGGATGCTCCACCCGCTCCGTCCGCTCTCTCCGTCTTCGTCCGTGCCCCTCAGGGCGACCCCGGAACCCCCGCCCTCCAGGCGAACGGCGTAGACCGTGTCGGCGTCGAGCGCGGTGCTTTCGGGGGCGTAGAACCTGTTGTCGCCCGCGGCGAGCGTCCCCGGACCGGCAAGCTCGGCCACCAGAACATGGCTCGACCCGTCCCAGCGGCGCAGGGTGGCCGCCGGCGCGTCCAGCCTGGCGCTGCCGGCCGAGAACTTGATCTCGACGCTCCCCAGGGACGCGCCTTCTTCCCCGGCCGTGAACTCCTGCATCCGGACCGTGTCGGACAGCGACAGGTCGACGCCGTCGGAGAGATCGATGTTGCTGACCAGCGCTTCCCCACGCGCCGATGCGCCGGCCAACGCCAGCAGCGCGCCGAGCGTCGCGAGTGCCGCGCGGATCATTCCTGAACAACCGAAAGCGCGGCGAATGGCCGCGCGGGACCGCAAACTGCGTCCACTGCAGGTGCGGTGCCGCACGCCAGGTCCTGGATCAGTTCCAACGCCGGAGGCCCGGACCGCCCATTGACTGATCGCGCGTGGCGTCACCCGGACAATCCCCTTTGCTAGTGCTCCCTCGCCCATCCCCCGTAGCGTACAAAGGTGCATGGGCCGTTCCCCCACCAAGACTGATAGGTTTTTGTGCCCATACCGGTTCTCAGTCGTGTTCGTCGAACACTTTTCGCGGCAACAGCACGACTCTGACGAGAAAGGCCGAGCGGTCTCTGAGCCTCCCGGGTGTGAAGGCAGGAGCCCGGCCGCTCCCACAGGTGTGGCGTACAATACAAGCGGTTCAAGCGCCGACGGCCCAGCCAAGCTAGCGTGGTGGCCCTTCCGGGACGAAGAAACCTGCAACATCGAGGAGGACCACGCCTTGCACAAGCGCGTTCTGATAGCCAACCGGGGCGAGATAGCCATTCGCGTTGCCAAGGCCGCGTCGGCCCTTGGGATGGAATCCGTAGGCGTCTACGCCCCGGCCGATTCGTTTTCGCTGCACACGCGGTTCACCACCGAAGCACGTCGCATCGGCCACGATGACGGCGACCCGCTGGCCGCCTATCTCGATGCTGAGGCCGTCGTGGATGCGGCTGTCGAGAGCGGATGCGACTGTGTGCACCCGGGCTACGGCTTCCTGTCCGAGAACCCCCGCATGGAGAAGCTCAGCGCGGACGCCGGCATCGCGTTCATCGGTCCGTCCGCAGAGGTGCTGGCGCTCTTCGGCGACAAGGTGCGCGCCCGTGAACTGGCCCGCGCCGAGGGAATACCGGTGATCGCGGGGAGCGACGCCCCTTTGGCCACTCGGGACGAGGCCGCCGAACTGGCGCAACGCCTCGGCTACCCGGTGATGCTGAAGGCCTGCGCGGGAGGCGGCGGCCGCGGCATGCGTTCGGTCGAGGCGGCCCGGGACATCGAGGCCGCCTTCGAGAGCTGTCGCCGCGAGGCCGAGTCGGCCTTCGGCGATGGCCGCGTTTTCGTCGAACGCCAGTTGCCTCGTCCAAGGCACATCGAGGTGCAGGTGCTTGCCGATGCCCTGGGCAACGTCGTACACCTGCATGAGCGCGACTGCTCCATACAGCGAAGAAACCAGAAGGTCATCGAGGTAGCTCCGGCGACCGCGATCGATGACTCCCTCAAGGCAAGACTGCTCGACGACGCGGTCCGACTGGCCAGGGTCGCAGGCTATGTGAACGCGGGAACCGTCGAGTTCCTGGTCGTGCCGGAGACCGGGGAGTACTACTTCATCGAATGCAATCCGCGCATCCAGGTGGAGCACACCGTCACCGAACTGGTCACCGGAATCGACATCGTCGAAGCACAGTTCCAGGTCGCCGCCGGCAGGTCGCTCGGCGAACTGGGTATCGGCGATCAGCAGGCGGTCGGGCCGACCCGGGGGTTCGCGGTTCAGGCTCGCGTCGTCATCCGGGGGGCCGGCACCATCACTGCCTACAAGGAACCGTCCGGGCCCGGCGTTCGGGTGGATGCGTGCGGCTACGCCGGTTACGCGCCGCCGCCCCAGTTCGATCCGTTGCTGGCGAAAGTCATCGGCACGTCGAACTCTTCGGCGTCCTTCGAGTCGGCGGTGGACCGCACGCTGCGGGCGCTGGATGAGTTTCACATCTCGGGCGTGCCGACGAACCTGGCGGAACTCCGAGGCATTCTCTCCCACCCGGAAGTTCGGGGCGGCGATGCCAGGACCTGCCTGCTCACCGAGGCACCCTCCATGGCGCCGCCGGATTCTGCCGAGAGCGATGCGATCAGCCTGCTTGATCGCCAGGCGGCCCTCTACGGAGGCATGGCGGGCAGCGCAAACGCAGCGCCGGGAGACAAACCGGGACTCTCGGCCCTGGATGGACAACGCGCCGTTGAATGTCCCATTGCGGGCACCGTGGTCGAATGCCGGGCCGTGCAAGGGGCCAGCGTGGCGCTGGGCGAACCGTTGCTCGTGGTCAGCGCGATGAAGATGGAAACGGTCATCGCGGCGACTTGCGCGGGAGTTGTCGCCGAGGCAGAACCGCTTTCCCCGGGCGAGGCCGTTGCCGCGGGTCAAGTGGTGGCCGTGATAACTCCGACTTCGACAGGAACGGACGATCACGCTGGCGCGGAAGCCGACGACGGCACCTGGTCTCCCCTGATGGAGGACATAGGGACCATGCAGGATCTGGCGCTCGAACGGCTGGCGCCCGGCTCGAAAGACCCGGGAGTCGTCAGGCAGCGCAGCCGCGGCAAACTGACCTGCCGCGAACGCATAGACCTGTTGCTGGATGACGGCACGTTCCGCGAGGTCGGCAGTGTCGCCGGCTTCGCGTCGTACGACGACACGGGCCAGGTCGTCGATTTCACGCCGGCGAACCATGTCGGGGGCTGGGGCAGGATCGATACGCGCTCGGTGGTGGTCTGCGCCGACGACTTCACGTCCAGGGGCGGCCACGCGGACGGGGCCATCGGCGCCAAGAGCCGCCATCTCGACCAACTGTCGCTCGAGATGCGCGTGCCGTCGGTACGGCTGCTCGACGGTTCCTCGGGTGGAGGCAGCGTCGCCGCCATGGTGCCGGCGCAAAAGACCGAAGGAGAGAGCACCGCCAAGGAGAGCACCGGCGCAATCAAGGCCGGGAGGCCGCGCGTCGCGGGCGGCGGCGGCTCATATCTGCCCGGCCATCTCGGCAGCAGCATGTACACGGAACAGTTGAGCACCGTGCCGGTGGTCAACATGCTGCTCGGCAGCGTAGTCGGTATCGGCGCCGCCAAAGCGGTGCTGGGGCACTTCTCGGTCATGGTCCGGGACATCGCCCAGTTGTTCGTCGCGGGCCCGCCCGTCGTGATTCACGCGATGGGTTACGACATCTCCAAGGAGGAACTCGGCGGCTGGCACATCCACTGCCGCAACGGCTCGGTGGACAACCTCGCGGAAACCGAGGAAGAAGCGGCTGCCATGGCGCGGAGGTTCCTCTCCTACCTGCCTTCGAGCGTCTACGAGGCACCTCCGGTCCTGCCGCCCAATCCGGACGATCCCCCCGAACGCCAAGAAGAGGAACTGTTCGCGCTCATTCCGAGAGCCCGCACCACCACGTTCGACATCCGCAAGTCCATCCGGCTGATGGCGGACGCCGGCTCCTTCTTCGAAATCGGTCCCTTGTGGGGAACGGACCAGGTCACGGGATTCGTGCGTTTCAACGGCCACCCGCTCGGCGTCATCGCCTCGGACAGCCAGCACGCGAACGGCGGCGCCCTGACCGCCGATGGCTGCGCCAAGCTCACGCGCCACCTGGACCTCTGCGACCTGTTCCACCTGCCGGTTCTGAACCTGGTCGACAGCCCCGGCTTCGCCGTCGGTCTCGAGCACGAACTCGCGGGCACGATCCGCCGGGGCGGCGAGTGGATGGTCGCCTTCGCGCAGTCGAACGTACCCGTTTTCACCGTAGTCATGCGGCGCAGCTTCGGCGTTGCCGGCAACAACTACGCGACGCCGAGGTCGCAGCCCTCGGTCCGGGTCGCCTGGCCCGCAGCGGACGTCGGCGGCATTCCTCCCGAAGGCGGCATCGAAGCCGCCTACAAGCGGCAACTGGCGGAAGCGGACGACCCGGCGGCGCTCCGGGCAGAACTCATGGCGCGAATAGAAAGCGCACGCGGTCCCGTGGGGCCGCTCTCAAGGTTCCAGATCGAGGAAATGATCGATCCGAGAGATACCCGCAGGATGATCTGCGAATGGGTCGAGACCGCCTACAAACTGGTGTCGCAACCGGCGCGGCTGGTACCGAGGGCACTGCAGTTCAGGCCTTGATTCGGATGACGGGGAAGACAAGTTCAATCCTTCAAGCCTTGAAAGTAACGTTGAGTTAACTTGAAGGCCTTCAGGGCGACAAAAAAGAACGTCGAATGCCACAAGGAGATTGCGAAGCCGGTGAACGGAGCAAAGGCTCTGCCGGTGCCGTTGACTACCCTGAGAAGCGCCTCTTCCTGTTCCGGCGTAATCTCCGGACCAGAGAAAACACCATCCCCGTCCAGATCAAACGATGCCAGCCGGTAGTCCAACCAGATTGTGAACAGGTGATTTTCCAGAACGATAGCCACATACGTCAGGACAAAATTGGCCACGGCCAGCCTCATCGGACTCCTGTTTTCCGCATACCTGTAGAAGAGGAACAGGACGAGCAGCGGCACGGACACCCAGCGCAGCAAATACAGGAATTCAGTCGATACGGTCAGGAACATCCCGTAGAAGAACAACAAACCGAGCTGGAGCCAACCCAATGGGTCTTCAAGCCAAAAGCCCGTAGTCGCTGCGAACAACGCTGCTGCTGCGATTGCTGCGACTGGCATTGCTGCTACTGCTGCAATGTATCTACTCTTCGTCACCACCCCCCCTTATCCAGTTCAGTGAAAGACGTTACAACCGATCCTGTTCCCTGGTTCCCGGTGTCAGGGCTGCCTGACCGTGGATTCTGCAAGGACCGATCGGACCAACTGTGCAAGTTTCGATGATTCGGAGCGGGCGCTCGGGCCAGGCACCTATCGTTACGTATCGGTTTGCAGGTCTTCCTGTGGCAATTCCTGATCTCGTCTGCTGCCTGCCTGCCCCCAGCGTTCACCTGCTATCCTCGAACGACCCGCATCCGAGCAAACGACATGCCATCCGAGCCTTCTGTCCGGCGCGCCCGGCTCCCCGACGCCTACGGCCTTCCCAAGGACTCGCCAACGCTCGCCTGGGAGTCCGTTGAAGCCCGTTTCAAGGCTTCGCTCCACTACTGGATCTCCACCGTGGACGCCGAAGGGAACCCGCTGGCACGGCCGATCGACGGCATCTGGTTCGACGGTGCCCTCTATTTCGGCGGCCATGACGATGCGCGATGGCGCCGCAACCTGACCACGAACCCTCGCGCATGCCTGACGCTCGAGGACGCCGAGAGCGTAGCGATCCTCGAAGGCTCGGTCGATGATCTCGTACCCGACGAGGCGCTCGCCATGGCCCTTGGCGACGAGGTGAGCGCCAAGTACGAGTGGGGTGCCGACGCCAGAGACCTTTACCGAGGCAGCATCTGCTGCTTCCGGCCGCGTGCCGGGCACGCCTGGACACTGCTTTTCAGGGACGCAACGCGCTTTGAGTTTCCGCCCTGACTGACGCTGTTCCAAGCAAGCAGCCCCGCCTGGTAGAGCAACGAAACAAGCGCGCCAAACGCCAGATTCAAGCCACTTCCCGCGGACGGATGGCACGCAAAGCATCGGCCTTGTCCCGCGCGACAACCTCGTAGGCATCTCCTTCGACAAAGCGGAAGCAAAGCCGCCATTGATCGTTGATCCGGATGCTGTACGAGCCTCGACGATCGCCTCGCAACGCCTCAAGTCGGTTGCCGGTGACGCTCAGTTCCGCTTCACGTCCCTGAACGGTCCCGTGTCCATGCGCGGCTCCTTCGGCATGCCGAGCACGCGTTCGGCGATGATGTTGCGCTGGATCTCGTCGGTGCCGCCGGCAATGGAAGTGGCGGGCACGGATACCAGGATCTCGGCGATCAGGCCATCCAGTGGTCCGTCCGCACCTGTGAGCATTGCGTCGGCTCCGGCGAGGAGCGTGTGTACATGGGACGCCTGGCGGGCGATTTCGCTCCCGGCGAGCTTGCCGAGCGAGCCTTCCGGTCCCTGCGGGCGGCTCTGTTCCTGCGCAGCGCGGGCGCGCCTTGCGGTCCACTCCGCTGTTCGCGACAGGATCAGGAGCTTCGCAACTTCCTGGCGCAGTTCCGGATCGGCATCTTGGCCCAGCGACGATGCGCGTGCTTCAACAAGATCGACGCGGCCCGCACGCTGTGGATACCACTTGTAGGGTTCCAGCGCCGTCAAGGTCTCTTCGCGCTCCTGCGCGTAGATTCGCCCGGGCGGCGGGTCGGTCCGGGGAAGCGCACGCGATCCCGAGATGCCCCGGCGCTCGTACATCAGCGTCGTCAATGCAACCTGCCAGCCATTGCCCACCTTCGACACGAGGTTTTCCGCCGGCACGAGGGCGTCGGTAAAGAACACCTGGTTGAACGAAGCATGCCCGTTCATCTGCCGCAGCGGGCGCACCTCGACGCCGGGCTGGCGCATGTCGATCACGAAGTACGACAGCCCCTGGTGTTTCGGCACGTCCCAGTCCGTGCGCGCCAGCAGCAGGCCGTAATCCGCGTGGTGCGCGCTGGTGGTCCAGACCTTCTGGCCGTTCACGATCCATGTATCGCCATCAAGGTCGGCACGCGTCGTCGCCCCCGCGAGGTCCGAACCACTACCCGGCTCGCTGAAAAGCTGGCACCAGACATCTTCGCCGGTGAGGACGCGGCGCAGGTATCTCTCTTTCTGCGAGTCCGACCCGTGTTCGAGCAGGGTCCAGCCGGCGAGCAGCCGAATGCCCGTCTTCGCCACGCCAACGGCATCGATGCGGGCGAATTCCTCGTCGACGACCGGCGCAAGCGCTTGCGGCAGGTCCCTCCCGTGCCATTCGCTCGGCCACACGGGCATGCCCCAGCCCGAATCGGCGAGCTTGTTGCGCCAGGCAACCAGTTCCGCTTCGGGATTCCAGTTGGCTTCAAGCCAGGCGCGAACTTCTGCGCGCAGTGCTTCCGGAGTGTCAGGCGTACGCATGTTGATTTCCAATCCGCGACATCATGCGTTCCCGGTACATCGACGGCGTACCGAACAGCACCTCGGAACTCTTCGCCCGCTTGAACCAGAGATGGGTGTCGTTGTCCCAGGTAAAGCCGATGCCGCCGTGGATCTGGATGCAGTCGCGCGCGGCGCGCATGTAGGCGTCCGAAGCTGCGGCCTTGGCGATGCAGGCGAGCACGGGCAGTTCCGGGTCGTTTTGCGCCGCGGCGTCGGCCGCGTAGTAGGCAGCGGACTTGGCCAGTTCGACGTTCAGCAGCAGGTCCGCGCACTTGTGCTTGATGGCCTGGAACGAGCCGATGGCGCGCCCGAACTGGGTGCGCAGCCCCGCGTACTCCACTGCGGACTCTAGCAGCCATTGCGCGCCGCCGACCATCTCGTTCGCCAGCGCCACGGCCGCCAGGTCAAGGATCCTCGACAAGGCCGCCTCTCCGTCCATGTCGGCGCCGAGCCGGGTCGCCGGTGCATCGTTGAAATCGACCTGCGCCAGCTTGCGTGTCGGATCGATCACCTCGAGTTGCCGGCGAGCGACGCCCGGACTGTCCGCCGACACCGCATGGAACGAGATCTCGCCCGCCGGCTCGCGGGCGGCGACGATGAGCAGGTCCGCGATGTGGCCGTCGACGACGAAGCGCTTGGTGCCGGTCAGCTTGCCGTCACGCACTGCGGTTTCGATGCCGTCCGAATCCCAGCGACCGCTCGCCTCGGCGATTGCCAGCGCCGCAAGGCGTTCGCCCGCCGCGATTTGCGGCAGCAACTCTTCCTTCTGCGCCGTCGACGCGGTCTCCATGATCGCGGTAGCGCCCAGCGCCGTGGAGGAAAAGTAAGGACCGCAGAAGAGCGATCTCCCCAGCTCCTCGGCGATGATGGCGAGTTCCGCAAAAGAGAAGCCCTGGCCGCCGTAGGCTTCGGGGATGTGGACCGCGGTCAGGCCAAGTTCGTCCGAGAGCTGTCTCCAGACCTCGGTGTCGTAGCCCGATTCCGTCTCCATCAACCGGCGCACTTCCGTCGGCGGCGACTTGTCCTCAAGGAACCGCCGCACGGCGGAACGCAACTGTTCCTGCTCGTCGGTGAACGCGAATTGCATGGCCGGATTATAGCCACCGGCGGCGCCCAATCAGGTAAGCGCCGCGCGTACTGATTGGGTATTCTTCATCGCATGTCGAAGAGCACCGACGAATGGGAGATTGAGCAGCGCGAGTGGCTCGAAGCCCTCGACGGGGTGCTCGAAGAACACGGCGGGGAAGACACCAAGGCGCTGCTGCTGAGGCTGCAGGATTCCGTGTCCCGGCGCGGCGTCGTGCTGACCGACGCGGCGCTCAATACCCCGTACCGCAACACCATCCCCCTGTCCGAGCAGCCGGCCTACCCCGGCAGCATCGAAATCGAGACCCGGATCGAGAACATTTTGCGGTGGAACGCCGTGGCGATGGTGCTGCAGGCGTACGACTCCGGTTCCGGCGTCGGCGGCCATATCGCCACCTACCTGTCAGCGGCCACGTCGATGGAAGTCGGCTTTAACCACGTGTTCCGCGCGCCGGGGCCGGACTACGGCGGCGACCAGGTGCATGTGCAGGCCCACACTTCGCCCGGCGTCTATGCGCGCGCCGTGCTCGAGGGGCGGCTCGATGAAGCGCAACTGAAGAACTTCCGCCGCGAGAAGGCGGCCGGGGGCGGACTTCCTTCCTACCCGCACCCGCGCCGGATGCCCGGGTTCTGGCAGATGCCCTGTGCCAGCATGGGGCTGTCGACGCCGAGCGCCATCTACCAGGCGCGTTTTGCCAAGTACCTGGAGAGCCGGGGGCTCAAACCCAGGAACGGCGGCAAGGTGTGGAACTTCATCGGCGACGGCGAATCGGACGAGCCCGAAGTCTTAGGCACCATCGACATCGCCGCCCGCGAACACCTCGACAACCTGGTGGTCGTCGTCAACTGCAACCTGCAGCGCCTGGACGGCCCGGTGCGGGGCAACGGCAAGATCATCCAGGAACTCGAGCGCGCGTTCCGCGGCGCCGACTGGCACGTCATCAAGGTCATCTGGGGCGGCGGCTGGGACAAGCTGTTCGAGCGCGACGTGAACGGCGTGCTGCAGGCGCGCATGGAACAGGCGGTGGATGGCGACTACCAGTTCTACACGGTGTCTCCCGGCGATGTCGTGCGCGAGCACTGGGTGGAGGATATCCCCGAACTCGCCGAACTCATGGACTCGCTGGACGACGAGGAGATCCGCACCATCAAGCGCGGCGGCCACGACCACCAGAAGATCTACGCGGCATACCAGCAGGCGATGTCCGTCACCGGCAAACCCTGCGTCATACTCCTGAAGACGGTAAAGGGCGATGGGCTCGGACCGAAGGCCGAGGGCCGCAATACCGTCCACCAGAAGAAGTACCTCTCGCGCCAGGAACGGCACGAGCTGGCGCGCCGCCTGGACATCCCGCTGCCGGACAACGCCATCGAGCGCGCCGACTTCTACTGGCCGCCGCAGGACAGCGAGGAAGTCCTCTATCTCAAGGCACGGCGGGAAGCGCTCGGTGGCTTTCTGCCCGTCCGCAACGTCCGCTGCGAACGCCTGAAACCCCCGCCCCTGTCGATGTTCAGGGACATGCTGGATGGTTCAGGCAAGCGCGAAGTGTCCACCACCATGGCGGTGGTGCGGATGCTGCAACGGCTGCTCCGGGACAAGCGCATCGGCCGCTACATCGTGCCCATCGTGCCGGACGAGGCGCGCACCTTCGGCATGGACGGTCTCTTTCCCCGCGCCGGCATCTTTTCGCCGGAAGGGCAGCGCTACCGGCCGGTGGATGCCGGGACCATCGCGCCGTACCACGAGGCCGAAGACGGCCAGATACTCCAGGAAGGCATCTGCGAGACCGGCGCCATGGCCTCGTTCCTCGCCGCTGGCACCGCGTACGCGAACCACGCGCTGCCGATGATCCCGTTCTACATCTTCTACTCGATGTTCGGCTTCCAGCGGGTGGGCGACATGATCTGGTCCTGCGGAGACATGCTCTGCAAGGGTTTCCTGCTCGGCGGCACGTCCGGCCGCACGACCCTGAACGGGGAAGGCGTGCAACACCAGGACGGTCACTCCCACGTCCTCGCTTCCACGGTGCCGAACCTCAAGAGCTACGACCCGGCTTTCGCGTTCGAGATCGCCGTCATCGTGCGCGACGGCATTCGGCGCATGTACGGGGAGTTCGAGGACATCTTCTACTACATCACCGTCACCAACCAGAACTACCGCATGCCGCCAAAGCCCGAGGGCGTCGACGACGGTATCGTCAAGGGCATGTACTGTTTCCGGCGCACCGCGAACGGGGAGAAGGCGCAGGTCAACCTGCTCGGCAGCGGTGCGATCATGCTGGAGGTGATGGCAGCGGCGGAAACCCTCGAGGGTCTCGGGATTCCGACCAACATCTGGAGCGTTACGAGCTACAACGAACTCGCGCGCCAGGGCGCATGTGCCGAGCGCGCACAGATGCTGAGCGTCGGCGGCTCGGAAGAGCGTCCCTATGTCGAGGAATTGCTCGCCGAGGAGACCGGCGTGTTCGTTGCCACCTCCGACTACATGAAGGCGCTGCCGCTATCCATTTCGCGCTGGTTTCCCAACGCGTACGTGGCCCTCGGCACGGACGGTTTCGGCCTGTCGGAATCCCGCGAGGCGTTGCGCGACCACTTCGAGGTGTCGGGCGACTGGATCGCTTTCGCCGCGCTGTCGCTGCTCGCGCGTACCAACCAGACCCCCGCGAACGCCGCCCTCGATTTCGCCAGCGACAAGGGGCTCGATCTCGAGAAGGCCCCGGCCGACTGAGCCTTTCGTCAACCCGGACGGCGGCGGGCGCGCGGCGGGCGGGGCTTGGCCCCCGTCATGTCCATCAGGCGTTCGCCCAGCGGTGCCAGGTCTTCGTAGGTCGCGTCGGGTCCCAGGTCCACCGGTTCATTGACCACGATCTCCGACCTCGAGTAGGTGCCGCCCGTCGCATGGATCACGACGCCGTTCGGCGCGTCCTCGCTGCACATGAACAGGACTGCGGGACTGACCAGTTTCGGATGCCGGTCGGGTGCCGGTTCTTCGATGTTTTCGTCGCGTCCAGGAACCGTATTGGTCATCCTGGTCGAGGCGCCCGGCGCCAGCGTGTTCACGCGCACGTTATGGTTGGCGCCCTCCTTCGCCAGGACGTTCATCAGTCCGAGCATGCCCATCTTCGCGGCACCGTAGTTGGATTGTCCGAAGTTACCGAATATGCCGGAGCCGGAACTGGTGAAAACGATGCGGCCATAGTTCTGTTCGTACATCAGCGGCCACGCCGCGTGCGTCACGTATGCCGTGCCGTTCAGGTGGACGTTCATGACGATGTCCCACTCGTCCAGCGTCATGTTCTTGAAGGTCCTGTCCCGCAGGATGCCGGCGTTGTTGACCAGGATGTCGATCCGGCCGTACGCGTCCACGGCAGTCTGAATGATCGATGCTGCGCCTTCCCGGTCCGAGACGGATGCCTTGTTGGCGACCGCGGTACCGCCCGCGGCTTCGATCTCGGCGACGACGGCATCCGCGGCGTCTCCCGCGCCCGTACCGTCGACCCTGCCGCCAAGGTCGTTCACAACCACCTTCGCTCCGCGCTTCGCGAACTCCAGCGCGTGGCACTGCCCTATGCCTCCGCCGGCGCCGGTGACGACGGCGACCTTTCCTTCGAATTCACTCATTTCCTTGCACCTCGATCAGGCCTGCAACGACCGTCCGGTCCCGTAGTCGGGACGCTCCGTTATACCACCGAATCCGCAAGCGAGAGTCAGGATCGAATGCTGCAGTCGAGACGCATCTTGTGTCGTCGGGCGCCCCGGGTCTATTGTGGATCAGTGGCGATGATCGAAATAGCACGAGGGGCCCGCGTGCCGGAAGATGCGCTGTCGGTCAAGTTCGTCCGCGCGTCCGGTCCCGGCGGACAGCACGTCAACAAGGTTGCGACGGCGGTGGAGTTGCGCCTCGATCTCACGCGCGCGAATCTGCCGCAAGGCCTGCGCAACCGGCTCGAACGTGCGGCGGGCAGGCGTCTGAACGCAGCGGGAGAAGTCGTGATCTTCGCGCAGAATCACCGCAGCCAGGTACGCAACCGGGACGATGCGTTCGCCCGCCTGCGCAACCTCGTGGCGCATGCCAGTCATGCGCCGGCGAGACGCATACCCACGAAACCCAGCCGGGCCGCCCGCGAACGCCGCCGCGAGTCGAAACGCCGCCGCAGTATCGTCAAGCGCGGGCGGCGACGGCCGGAAATCGATTCCTGAGGTGGCTGAACCCAAGTCAGCGAAGGACGCCTTCGGATATCATCCGCGCCAGGATCGACGCGTATCGCGCGCGGCAGGACTTGCGGTGACAGACCTCGACTTCGAGCAACTGAAGAATGACTTCGACCGGGACGGGTTCGTCGTCCTGCGCCGCTATCTGCCACCGGCAGAGGTCTCAGAAATGCGGGACCACCTGCATCGGTATCACGCCGAGGTAGAGGGTCCGATAAGCAACGGGGAGCAGACCCGGGCAATCAAGGGGATGGACGTCCACGACGCCTGGTACCGCAACTACCTGGAAAACGGCAGGCACATCCCGCTCATGAAGCACCTCATCGAGGACGATCTCTCGCCCGACAACGTGACATGGCTGCAGCAGCCAAAGGGTGCGCAGAGAACCCGGCCGCACTACGATGCCCTCGGCAGCTATCGGTCCGGACCCTCCGGCATCTCCCTCTGGATAGCGCTCGACCGCATCGATCTCGGCAACGGCTGCCTGCACTATGAGAAGGGCTCCCACCGGCGGGACAAGCCGGTTGGCTATCCCCTGCCCGACTACGACGAGCACAACGCTCAGGCCCTGCCCTTCGAAGCAGAACCGGGAGACGCCGTCATGCACGCCGCGACGACGGTTCACTGGACCTTCGATCACGTCGACGACCGCGACCGCAATGCGATGGTGTTCGTCTACTGGGGTGCGGGTTCGGCGCTCGACCCGCTAAAGGCGAAAAGGTCTACGTCTGCATACGCGGACGGAAACACTACGCTGTAGCGTTCCGCGCCCGGCTAAATGCCGAGGTCGAGGAGGTTGTAGTCCTTGATCTGTTCACGAGCCGCGTCGTTCCACTCGAAGGTCGCGCCTTCGTTGACATGGGGCCCGTACCGGAAAGGTCTCTCGTCCGGGAACCGTTGCCGGCGCGCGTCGATCGCGTAACCGAGCATCCGGGAGCGTTTCCGGATGCGGTCCGCGTCGTAGATGATCCTGTCGCTCCCCGGGGCGTGGATGCCATTGCCCCTCGCACCGAGCACGGAGGCGCGTCGGTGAAAACCGAAGTTGACGGTGACGCGGATGTCCGGGCTGGTGTTGGCGAACGAGCCGTGCACGGCCTGGCGATTGCAGATGCCGACATCTCCGGGCGCGCAGAGCAGCGGGACCGCTTCCGGCAGCCGATCCGATCCCGCCGCGGCGCACATCGCCTTGATGTCGGCCTTGGCGAGGTGCGATCCGGGTACGATCCAGAGTCCGTTGGCCGCGTTGCAGCCGTACACCTGCGCCATGAAGTTAAAGCCGTGTGTGCCCTTGTCGAAGATCGGCGTGTCCCAGTGCGTCGTGCCGTCCTGGTGCCACGCCACGGATCCTCCGAGTCCCGGATGCTTGATGAAGAGCACTTCGTTGAAGGGCGTGAAGTCACTGCCGTTGATCGCCGCGGCAACGCGGAGCAGATCGGGATGTCCGTATACGCGAAGACTGGCGTCGGAGTATTGCAGGGCGCCTGAGACCACTTGCAGGACGTAGTCCGGCGCCCCTTCGGGCGGGGTCGGTTCGATCATTCTCGCGGGATGCCTGCCCTGGTTGCGTTCGGTCCCGCCGACGGGGTCGGACAACGGCCTGATCAACGAAAAGCCGAACATCTCGCGGTCGGCGTTCAGCGATGGGCGCCCGTGCCGGTCCACCCTTGCGTCGGGTTCCACCGGTGCCCCGTCGATCACGCGTTCGATATCGCGCTCAAGGTCGAGAAGCTCTTCCGGCCGGAGAACGTCTTCGAAGACATAGAAGCCGCAGCGCCAATAGGCCTCCAGGATGTCGTCGCTGAGCGATCCGTCCTCGTTGAATCGAATCGGGCCGCGATTGCCCAGCGCCAGGGCGCGGGCTTCCCCCGCCGCCCGATAGGCCACCATGGCGGCTTCGTGCTCGCCGTAGTCGGTGGCGACCGGGGTAACAGAGTTCAGGGACATCTTGCCCGCCTGTCTGGATCCTCCCGAATCATGATGGGGGGAGTGACCCGAATTCGCAACCGCTCAACGGGAGCTTCGCGATCGAGTCAGAGCCATGTGATCGCCAGCGTGGCGGTCCCCAGGAGAAGGAAAAAACCGCAAAGATCCGTGACCGTCGTCAACACCGGTCCGGAGGCAACGGCGGGATCGGCTCCAAAGCGTTTCAGCAACAGGGGCACGGTCCCGCCGATGGACACCGCCACCACGGTGTTGACGGCCAGCGCGAATGCCACCACGGCGGCCAGGGCGAGGCTTCCCTTCCACAGCCACGCTGCCGCGCCAAGCAACACCCCGAGCGCGATGCCGTTCATCACTCCGACCTTGGCCTCCTGCCACCAGACCCGAAGCACGTCGCGGGGATTTGCCACCCCGAGCGCGAGTTCGCGCATGCTGATCGCCACCGCCTGGTTGCCGGAGCACCCGCTCATGTCGGAGACGATCGGAAGGAATACCGCCAGGGCGATGACTGCCGCCAGGGTTTCTTCGAATGCCGCGATCACGCTCGCCGCGATCATGTTCAGCACGATGTTGATCGAGAGCCAGGACAGCCGCCGGCGCGAGCGCACACCGACGGGCATGCTTCGCAGTTCTTCACCCCCGACGATCCCCTGCGACCTCAGGTGGTCCCCGGTCGCCCGTTCCGCGAGCGCCTCGTCCACGTGCTCGCGCTCGACGACACCGATCAATCTCCCCGTGTCGTCCGTCACCGGCAGCGAAAGGACTTCGGCTTCTTCCAGGCATGCGTCCACCGTGATCAGGTCCGCCTCCGCGTTGATGGCCGTCGCGGGCGTCATCAGGTCCCTGATGGCCGTCGATGGCTCGGCGGCAACAAGGTTCCGGGTTCGAACCACACCGACGAGGCGACCCCGGGGGTTCACCGCGTAGGCGAACCTGACGAGATACGGGGAAAGCTCGTGATCGCCCGAGGTCAACTCCTCCAGCACCTCGCGCGCGGACGCCGAAGCGGGGAAGGAAAGGAAATCCCGCACCATCAGGCCACCCGCCGATTCCGAGGGATACGTCATCAACTCGCGGGCGTCAGCCGCCGTTTCCGGTGCCAGCGCACCGAGTATCCGGAGCCGCTCCGCGTCCTCCACCTCCGCGAGCACGTCGGCCCGCTCGTGACTCGGCAATGCCGTCACGATGTCGGCCGCATCCTGCACCGGCAGCGCCTCGATGAGATCGGCGGCGACCCCGTCGGGCACGTCCTCGATGAACTCCGCCGCGGTCTCCGGCGCCAGCGCCGACAGGATGGCCTGGCGCTCGTCCTCGCTGAGGCGAAACATCGCGCGCACGACATCCGGTCCCGACAACGTGGCCAGGTAGGCGTCGACCGCAACCGGATCGTCGGCGATCAACTCCCTGAGCCGTGCAAAAGGCTCAACTTGCAGGGTATCCAAGGGGTTCTTCCTCTGTTGTCAGGCCGGAGCCAACCGGCTCGATTTCGATCAGGGAAACGCGGCCCCGTGTACTAGGGTACGGGCGATTTCTCCTTGACCCCGTCGGTGGATGCCACCAGCACCACGTCCGGGCGGTTCGCCGCGAAGATGCCGTTGACAACGACGCCGACGATGTCGTTGATGGCGGATTCCAGCGCATCGGGATCGTCGATGGACAGGTCCCGCACGTCGAGGATGACGTTGCCGTTGTCGGTCACGAAACCCTGCCGGTATTCCGGCCTGCCGCCCATGCCCGCGAGCTTGCGCGCCACGAGTCCGCGCGCCATGGGCAGGACCTCCACCGGTAGCGGGAAGTTCCCCAGCCGGTCAACCACCTTCCCGTCGTCGACGATGCATATGAACTCGTCCGCCGACGCCGCGATGATCTTCTCCCGGGTGAGCGCGCCGCCACCGCCCTTGATGAGCGCGTTGGAAGCATCCACCTCGTCCGCGCCGTCGACGTAGACGGCCACGGACGGCGCGGCGTTCAGGTCGATCACCGGAATGCCCAGATCGCGCAACTGCGCCGTGGACGCTTCCGAACTCGATACGGCGGCGTCGAACTTGTGCGCGGACTCGGCGAGCGCATCGATGAAGAACTTCACCGTCGACCCGGTGCCGATACCGATGACCGCGTCCCGCGTGAGTCTCGGTTCGACGAGTTCGAGCGCCGCCAACGCCGCCGCCCGCTTGAGTTCGTCAGCCGCCATACTAGTTGCCTGAGTCCACCGACTCCCTGTCGACTTCCGAGGGCAGCAGGTAGCGCATGAACTCTTCCTCGAAGGCAAGCCGCGCCGGGTCCCGCATGCGGTCAACGTAAAGGTGGCCGTCCAGGTGATCGAATTCGTGTTGAAAGACCGTCGCCAGGAATCCCCTGGCCTCGAGTTCACACTGATCGCCCTCAAGGTCGAGATAACGCACGCGGATATGTTGCGGGCGCTCGACGAAACCCCGCAGACCGGGGATCGACAGGCAGCCTTCCCAGTACCCGGCCACGGTTTCGTCCAGGACCTCGATTTCGGGATTGACGCAGACGGTCAGCGGCATGTGGTCGAGCTCACCGTAGCGGGTCGGCCCGCCGGGGATCTCGATCAACGCCAGGCGCACACTTTCGTTCACCTGCGGCGCCGCCAGCCCGATACCGCCATAGTCGTGCAGGGTATCCACCATGTCCGCAACCAGGCGATGCAGTTCATCGCTGGCCAGTTCCTCGTGCCGCAACGGACGGGCGCGGCGCCGCAGGACCGGATGCCCCATGCGGATGATCTTGCGAACGGCCATGCGGTCAGTATAACCGCAGCGCCGCACCCCGCCGGGTGAAGTAGCGCCAGCCGAGCTCGGTCACGGCGGCGTCCATGGGTACATCCCAATCGCGGTGTGGGACATCGCGCAGAAGCTGGAATTCGTGCGCCACGCCGACCATCAGCGGGCGCCGGGCTCCTGCGAAATGACGGTCGTAGAATCCTCCCCCCATGCCGATTCGCCAGCCTTCCGCGCTGAAGGCAACGAGCGGCATCAGCACGACGGAGAGCGCGATCGCGGGAACCCGGGGGCCGAACACCGGCTCCGCTATTCCGAATCGGTTGCGGCGCAGGGGATCGCCCAGCCGGTAGCGGCGAAACGTCATGCGGTGCCGGGACTCGATGACGGGCAACGCGATCCGGGGATGCCGCGCAATGAAAGGCCAGAGGTTCAACTCTCCGTCCGTCGCCGAATAGGCAGCGACGCAGCCACGCAACACGACCGCCGAACTGAAGAGATGCCGGCATGCTTCCCGGGCATGACCGGACTGTTCGTGAGCCGACAGGGCGCGCCGGCGTTTTCGCATGTCTGCCCGAATCGTCACGGCTCCGGCCGCCTGGCGGCGACGTTTCCGGACAACCGCACGACGAAAGACCTGCGGCGGCTGGATGGCCACAATGGGTGATCTTCAGGCGCGGGCATGGCCACACGATTGGCCGGAAAGTGTGGTCTCCCAAGCGTGCCGCTGTCTGGACTGCCTGAACCGTTCTGGTTCAGGTCGGGGATTCATATGTGCCCAAGGCGTCCCGCAGCACGACGCCCGACGCCGGAAACGGCATGGGGCGGCAGCATAGGGCTTGCTCACCGGCTCCACAGCGGAGCCCCCATTGTTATTTCTAACGGCTCAAGGACTGTACCGACTGGCGAACACCCCAGGAGACTGGTTTCGAGTATAGCCCAACCTCCAAGGGGAGGCGGAGCCCGAACGGGAGTTCTCGATCGTGCGGGGAGAATCCGGAGTCAGCGCTCGAGATCCTCGAGCGCCGCCGCGATCCGCTCCGCCATACGTCCGGCCCGGCCATCCGTATCGGCGACGGCGCGCGCAAGCCGCTCCTTCATTTCGAGATACTCGTGGGCGTAGTTGAGCGCGGCCATTACCGCGATCCGGTCGAGCCCGACGACCTTTCCGGCCCGCTGGATTTCCCTCATTCGTACGCTCAAGGAGCGGGCCGCGCGCATCAGTTCATCGACTTCGTCGGGCCTGCAGCCTACTTCGTAAGTCCTGTCGAGGATACTTACGGTGACGGTCGTCGTATCGTTCACGAGGTCTTCTCGAGCGCCTTGAGCCGGTTGATCATCGACTCCACCCTTGTCTTCGCGAGTTCGTTCTTTTCGATCAACTTCGCCCGATCCTCGGTCAAGGACTGCTGCTTTGCCCGGAGCGCCCGGTTTTCGACGGCCAACGCTTCGCAACGTTCGATCAACGTGTCGATCTTCTGTTCGAGAAGTTCCAGCCCAGAGGAAGACATCGGCTCATCAAGTGGTGTCGATGGGCGTAGTTTGTACCGGATAGACGCGCATGTGAAGCATCCGCCGCCTACCGGAAAGTTGATAGCATTGACGCAACCCATTGGTTTCTATTCAGATGAAGACGCGTACCACCGCCAACCCGGTCACCTCCGCCGCGCCGGGCATCCAGCCGGCGGAATTCCAGGCCCGCCGCACCCGCCTGATGGCTGAACTCACGGGCAACGATGTCGCCATCGTTCCCGGCGCCTCGATCCGATATCGAAATCGCGACACCGAATACCCTTTCCGGCAGGACAGCGACTTCTACTACCTCACGGGATTCGACGAGCCGGACAGCGTGCTGGTGCTCGCGCCCGGAGCGGAACCCGCTTCGACGGTACTGTTTTGTCCGGAGCGCGATCCAGCACGCGAGCAGTGGACGGGCGAAAGGCTCGGACCCGAACGCGCACCGCAGGCCCTGGGGGTCGATGCCGCGTTCCCGAACTCCAGGCTCGAGGAGATTCTGCCCGGCATTCTCAGCGGCCGCTGGTGTGTCCACACCGTGATGGGCGAACAACCGGAGTTTGACCGGCGCCTCATCGCGTGTGCTTCCACCGCCCGCGCCCGGGGCGCGAACGCGGGCGGCTGCGAATTCCAGCCCCTGCAACGCCTGCTGCACGAGCACCGCCTGGTCAAGTCTCCCGCCGAACAGCGGCTGATGGCGGCGGCGGGCGACATTACCGCCCGCGCTCACATCGATGCCATGCAGCACTGCCGGCCGGGGTTGAGCGAAACGCAACTCGAAGCGGCGCTGGTGCACGCCTTCATGCGGGCCGGCGCGCGCGCCCCGGCCTATCCGTCCATCGTCGCCGGGGGCCGCAACGCCTGCGTCATGCACTACATCAGGAACGACAGCCTTCTCGCAAACGGCGACATGGTGCTGATCGATGCCGGTTGCGAACTGGAGCACTACGCGTCGGACGTGACCCGGACGTTTCCGGTCAACGGCACGTACGCGCCGAGGCAACGGGACCTCTACGAGGTGGTGCTCGCCGCCCAGGCCGAAGCGATCGCGGCTGCCGTGCCCGGGGCCAACTGCACCGCGCCCCAGGACGCGTCAACCCGGGTGCTGGCCGAGGGGTTGATCGACCTCGGACTGATTCCGGGAGAAATCGACGAGGCACTTGAGACCGAGGCCTACCAGCGGTTCACCGTACACCGCTGCTCGCACTGGCTCGGTATGGACGTCCACGACGTGGGCGATTACCGCTGTAACGGCGACTGGCGCCAACTGCAGCCCGGCATGGTGTTGACCATCGAGCCCGGCCTCTACATTCCGGACGGTCCGGAATTCGATGACGTCGACGAAGCGTGGCGCGGCATGGGCGTTCGCATCGAAGACGACGTGCTCATCGAGGAGTCGGGCAACCGCGTGCTGACCGACGCCGTACCGAAAGCGGCTGAGGACATCGAAGCACTGATGCGAGGCTAGTGTCGTGTGCTCCAAATAGTCCAAATGTGCGAGTGTAACTTCGAGTTCTCATTACCTTCTGGATTGAGCGGGCGTCCCCAGGCGATAAGGCTATCTACCACACTTGGAGCGCAATATATTTCTAACCTTGATACCGCTTTGTCTTCTCGGCAAGTCGCTCCAGGCCTTCAAGGAGCAAAACTGATATAGATTCATTTTGTCTGGAAGCTCCTGTTGCACCGTGACTCCGCGTGACCTGGAAAACCTGCGCGGCAACGGATCGATCCACCCGTTTTCGAGCGTGTATTCAAGTTCAGCCACTGTCTTGATTCCGCCCAGATAGTTTTCACACATACACATGCAACAGCGCATGGTTTCAAGCGGCTTCTCCGTAGTCTCTTGCTCATGCAAACGACAGTCCCTTTTGCAGGCCGCCTGCAAACCTGTCTCTTCCAGAGATGGAGCTGTCACCACCACTTCTTCGTCCACTTCTGGATCACTGACTTCAGTGGCCTCGGACACCCAAGGGATGGTACACACCAATGCGATAAATATACGTTTCATAGTTTACTCCTTGGTTCTTCACTCTTGCGCTTTTGGCATGTAGTGATTGCGGGCTTTACCAGTCCCGGACCAGCGCCCGTTCGAGGGTTGGACCTTCGGGGAAGCGTTGGCGGTCATTCGAGATGTGTCGCAGATACGGAAGCTGGTCATCGTGGAGACTATCAGCGAAAAGTGCGTCAGGGCGAATGTCAGGGTCGAACTCGGGCGGACCCGACACAACGACTGGCACTCCGGCCGCCGCAGCGCCCGTTGCACACCCTTCGCACGAAGGGCCGCACGAATCCCGCCCGCATTTGTCAGAGCTGCTTGATACTGGTAGTTCGGCCAGCTCCCCACGTCGCAAAGTTCCTTCCGCGTCGTGAGTGAGCGAGAATCCTCACGATGGCTACAGACGCGAACAACTCTCGCAAGACCTCGGCGTCGTCCGCGGGAACTTGTGATGTTGCCGTGGTCGGCGCGGGTCTCGTAGGGACCGCCGCGGCGCTGACGCTCGGGCGAAGCGGTTTCCGCGTCGCCCTCATCGACGGCCGGCGGCCACGTCCGACAGCCGGCGAACTCGGGTTCGACATTCGCTCCGTGGCCCTGTCGCGCGCCTCGCTCGATCTCCTGGGTGTCGACATCTCCGCCAGCCCCATCGACCAGATGTGCGTGTGGGAAGAGCACGGCGGCAGCCGCCTGACATTCAGCGCGGATGAGGCAGGAGTCGATGCGCTCGCCTGGATGGTCGAATCGAGCCGCGCCTGCGCCGCGCTATTCGACGAATGCTCGGACCTGCCCAACGTCGACTGGATCGAGGGCGAGGTGGCCGGCATCGTGTCCCGGGGAGCCACGGTAAGCCTGGAGGTCGGGGAAGACTCTGTCTCCACACGACTGCTCATCGCCGCCGATGGCGCCGACTCGAAGGTTCGAGAGCTGACGGGGACAGGCGTGGTCGACCGGGGCAGGTCCGACGCGGCGGTTGCCACCGTGGTCCGGGTCGAACGGGCCCATCGGGGGATTGCCTATCAACGTTTTTCTGACGCCGGGCCGCTGGCGCTTCTGCCGCTGGCCGATCCCTCCTGTTGCGCCGTCATATGGAGCACCCGTCACGACATGGCCAGCGAACTCGCCGCTCTCGACGATACGCAATTCGCCGCCGCGCTCGAGGGAACATCCGAACTTGTCCTGGGACGCATTGCCGAAATCGACCGCCGCTTCCTGTTCCCGATACCCCAACGCGTGGTCCAGAACTTCAATCCCAAACCCAGGGTCCTGTTCATCGGCGATGCAGCCCACACACTGCACCCTCTCGCGGGACAGGGAGTCAATCTCGGCCTGGAGGATGTCGCGGGCATTGCCGAGGAAGCGCGGCGCGATGCGGGAGATCCAGGTCGACCAGGTCGCTGGCGGGGTTTTGCGATACGCCGGCGAACCCGCGCCGAGGCGATGATCGCGCTCATGCGCGGGTTCCGCGACGGATACGCTTACGGTGGCCCGGTTGGGCGATGGATCAGGAACACCGGGGTCAGGTTGATCGACACGGCACCGGCCGTAAAGCGGCAACTGGTTCGGGAGGCGATGGGTGTCGGTGTCCTGTCGAGGCTCGCATGAACGCCGTTCGCGAGGTGGTGTCCCGGTGAACGACCAGACGCTTCGCCGCACTCCGCTGTTCGATGCGCATCTCGCAGCCGGCGCGAAGATGGCCGGTTTCGCGGGCTGGGCCATGCCGATCCGCTACGGTTCCCAGATCGACGAACATCACGCGGTGCGCAATCACGCCGGCATGTTCGATGTCTCCCACATGACCATCGTCGATATCGAGGGCACCGGCACCCTCGAGTTCCTGCAGCATCTCGTAGCCAACGACGCGGCAAAGCTGAAGTCGGCCGGCGGCGCGCTCTACGGCGTCCTGCTAGACGAGACCGGCGGCATCATCGACGACGTGATCGTCTACCGCCGTGACCGTGGCTACCGTGTCGTCTCCAACGCGGCGACGCGCGACACCGTCATGGACTGGTACAAGGGACAGGCCCACAGGTTCGACACCGTCCTGGTCGAGCGCGAAGACGTCGCCATGATTGCCGTCCAGGGCCCCGAAGCCGTCGCGCGATTCGTGGACGCCACAGGGCTTTCCGAGGTTGCCGAACTCAAACGGTTCCACGCCCTGGAAGTCCCCCACAAGGCCGCGACCTGGATGATCGCCCGAACCGGCTACACCGGCGAGGACGGCATCGAGGTCATGCTGCCCTCGAGAGGCGCGCCATGGCTATGGCACGAACTGGCCGGGGCGGGCGTTCTGCCAGCGGGCCTCGGGGCCAGAGACACCCTGCGGCTGGAAGCGGGCCTCAACCTGTATGGCCAGGACATGGACGAGACGACCACGCCACTGGAATCGAACCTCGGCTGGACCGTGGCGTTCGAACCGGCGGACCGGGATTTCATCGGCCGCGCCGCGCTCGAGGCGCAACGGACGAGCGGCGCGGGGAACAAACTGACCGGTATCGCACTCGAAGAGCGGGGCGTCGTGCGCCACGGCATGAAGGTGATCACCGAAGCCGGCGAGGGCGAGGTTCGAAGCGGTATCTTTTCCCCGACGTTGGGGTACAGTATCGGCCTCGCGCGAGTGCCGCGGGCCGCCACCGGAGAGGTCCGTGTCCTCATCAGGGGTCGGGAAAGGCGCGGGCGAATCGTCAGGCCGCCTTTCGTTACAAAAGGCAAATAGCAGGGACGCAGAATCCCGGAAAGAGACATGACTGACACGCCGGACGAAGCCAAGTACGCGGAAACACACGAATGGGCCCGGCTCGACGACAACGGCCACGTCGTCGTCGGCATCAGCGACTATGCGCAGGAACAACTCGGGGACGTCGTCTACGTCGAGCTTCCGGATGTCGACCAGCAGGTGGATGCCGGAGTGGAAGCCGGAGCGGTGGAATCGGTCAAGGCGGCATCCGACATCTACGCGCCGGTCTCCGGGATCGTGGTCGCCGTCAACACCTCGCTCGACGATACGCCGGAGCTCGTCAACCAGGACCCCTACGGCGACGGGTGGTTCTTCGCCATCGAGCCGGATTCAACCAACGAGCTGGCCGACCTCATGGACGCCGGCGAGTACTCCGAATTCTGCGAATCGGAGTGAAACGGACCTTGGGTCCAGCCGTCCAGGCAAAGGACGCCGGCTTGAGCACTTAACCCACGATGCCCTTCATCCCGCACACCAAGGCCGACGTGGCATCCATGCTGGCGGTGGTCGGCGCCACGGACATCGACGAACTGTTCGACGAGATCCCGGCGAACCTGCTCGCCGGGAATGGTGACGCGTGCGACCCTGCAGGCGCGGACGCCCCGGGCATGACCGAAATGGAAACGCTGCGGCGCATGGCGGAACGCGCACGCGCCGACGAGACCGGGCCCTGCTTCCTCGGCGCCGGCGCCTACGACCACCACATTCCGTCCGCGGTCTGGGACATCGCCAGCCGCGGCGAGTTCATGACCGCGTATACGCCGTACCAGGCGGAGGCAAGCCAGGGGACGCTGCAACTGGTCTACGAGTTCCAGACCATGATGTCCGAACTGACTGGCATGGACGTCTGCAACGCGTCGGTGTACGACGGCGGCTCGGGCCTCGCCGAAGCCATCCTGATGGCGGTTCGCGCGGGTGAGCGGCGCGGGCCGGGCGGGCGGGTGGGCAGAAGGGGGCCGGCGGGCGGCAGTAGGCGGCCGGCGGGCGGCAGCAGGCGCGTTGCCCTGGCCGGCGCGGTGAATCCGCTCTATGTGGCCGCGGCTCGCAACATCGTCGGCCAACAGGGCATCGAAATCTCACAACTCCCCCACGGCGAGAACGGCCTGGCTGATCCGGACCTGTTGAAGGACCTGGCCGAACCGCCCGCGGCAGTCGTCGTACAGCAGCCCAACTTCTTCGGACTGCTGGAGGATGTCGACGCCGTGACGAACCAGGCGCACGAAAGCGGCGCCCTGGCCGTCGCGTGCGTGAATCCGCTGACACTTGGCCTGCTCAAGGCCCCTGCCGACTGGGGAGACGACGGCGCGGACATCGTGTGCGGCGACGGCCAACCGCTGGGCATCCCGATGGCGTCCGGCGGACCGTCCTTCGGCTTCATCTGCACTCGGCAGTCACTGGTGCGTCAACTGCCCGGACGCATCGTCGGCCGCACGCGGGACCTCGACGGCAACCCCGGCTTCACGCTGACGCTGCAGGCGCGCGAACAGCACATCCGCCGCGCCAAGGCCACCTCGAACATCTGCACGAACCAGGGTCTCCTGGTAACCGCTGCCACCATCTACCTGAGCCTCCTGGGGCCCGAGGGTCTGCGCAACGTCGCGAGCGCCTGCCACGCGCGAACGCGCGACCTCGTGGCGGCACTCGACCTGCCCCAGCGGTTCGACTCGCCTTACTTCCACGAATGCGTGCTGCGCCTTGGCCAGCCGGCGCAGCCGGTAGTGGAAGCGCTGGCGGCGCAGGGCATCCTGGGCGGACTCGCGCTCGGTCCCTACTTCAGCGGCCTGGCCGACTGCCTTCTCGTGTGCGCCACGGAAAAGCGGACCGCCGGGGACATCCAGCAGTTTGCCGACACCTTGAGTGACGCCGTCAGAAAGGCTGCATGATGGAGACGATCTTCGATCTCGCCCGCGCCCAGCGGTGTGCCAGCGCCCAGGTCCCTGCGCCGGAGTCCGTCGAAGACCTTCCCGAATCGGCGTTGCGGGCCGGACCGCCGGGGCTGCCGGAGGTTTCGGAACTCCAGGCGGTGCGCCACTACACGCGCCTGTCGGGAAACAACTATTCCATCGACACGCAGTTCTATCCGCTCGGTTCGTGCACCATGAAGTACAACCCGCGGGGCGCGCACCGGGCCGCAAGCGCCCCGGGCTTCCTGGACCGGCATCCCCTGGCGCCCGAGTCCGCGAGCCAGGGATTCCTCGCCTGCCTCTACGACCTCCAGGAGATCCTCAAGCGCGTGACGGGCATGGACAGCGTTTCCCTGACGCCCATGGCCGGCGCCCAGGGTGAATTCGCCGGTGTCGCCATGATCCGGTCCTATCACGCCGCCCGCGGCGACACCGGGCGCAACCAGGTGCTGGTGCCCTCGACGGCGCACGGCACGAACCCCGCGACCGCCTCGATGTGCGGATGCGTGGTGCGCGAGGTCGCGGTCGGAAGCGACGGCGACGTCGACATCGAGGCCCTGAAGGCCGCGGTGGGGCCGGAGACGGCGGGACTCATGACCACCAATCCTTCCACCTGCGGCCTGTTCGAACGGCGCATCGAGGAAATCGCCGCCATCGTTCACGAAGCGGGCGGACTGCTCTACTACGACGGCGCCAACCTGAACGCGGTGCTGGGCAAGGTCAAGCCCGCCGACATGGGGTTCGATGTCCTGCACCTGAACCTGCACAAGACGTTTGCCACCCCCCACGGGGGCGGCGGACCCGGCGCGGGGCCGGTGGGAGCCGGAGAGAAACTGGCGCCCTACCTGCCCGGGCCCATCGTCGAGAAAACGGCCGATGGCTATCGATGGAAGGAGCCTCCCGACACCATAGGACGGCTTTCGGCCTTCATGGGTAACGCGGCCATCCTGCTGCGCGCCCTGGCCTACGCCCTCATGCTCGGGCCGGAAGGCATGCGCCGCGTGGGCGAGTTCGCGACATTGAACGCCAACTACCTGGCTACGCGCCTGCAGCACGCGGGTTTCGACATCGCCTACCCGGACCGGCGCGCCTGCCACGAGTTCATCGTGACCCTCGCCCGGCAGAAACGGGAATGCGGCGTCACCGCGATGGACTTCGCCAAGCGCCTGCTCGATTACGGCGTACACGCACCCACCACCTACTTCCCGCTGCTGGTGCCGGAGTGTTTCCTCATCGAACCGACGGAGACGGAGTCGAAGGAAACGATCGATGCATTCGTGGAAGCGATGACCAGCGTCCTGGCGGAGGCTGCTTCCAACCCGGAACTCGTCAGGTCGGCGCCGCACACACTGCCATCGAAGCGCCTCGACGACGTGGAAGCCGCGCGCAGGCTCGATCTGCGCTGGCGAGCGGCCGCCCAAGGCGAGCGGCCTGACCCGTAGAACGTACACGTACCGCCGATCAAGTGCAGGAGGCGTGACGGCGAAACGGAGGGCTTATCCGAGCTCAGGAAGCCACTCGGCCACGAACAACCTACACTTTGCCTTGACGGGATGGTCTTCCCGAAAAAAGGACTACAAGATTTTCCTGACCACTACGCGACTGCATATTCGCTATGCTGCCGAACGGTTTCGTGAACCTGCATAAAGGGGTCGGTCCTCAACAGTTGACGCAAAGGAGGGAAGAACCCATGGCAAAGCCAATACCAACACTGGCCGGCTTCGCGGTGGCGCTACTGCTTGGCGGTTGCGGGACTGGTGTCTGTAGCGTTGGTCAGGAACTGGCACCGGGCCAAAGCTGCGAGGTGCCGGACGCGGGCACTTTCAGTGTGCGAGAGGACGGATGTGCCGGAGAAGTGCCAGCAATCCGTGTGGACGCCGCTAGCAATAGCGTGTCCATGAAGATCTCGAGCGGCAGTCTCTCGTTCGTCAACGGCAAGATGTGCACCAAGGGCTACGTGGAAAGCCACGGATTCAGGGCGAGCGAAATCCCGGAAACCTCTAGCTGGCGGATCGATTCGATGCCGTAGCGAACGCACTGTTCGGTTGCGAGATGGCGAAGGCAAGTATTCCGGCGCCTCCACGCACCCGTACGGGGTTCCATACACCTGCCGCCAGGGGCTATAGCCCATAGCTGTTTCGCGAACGCTGGGGCAGGCAGGATGTCGATGCCATCCTCAGTTCGTCTGGCGAGCGATTCAAGGCAGACGACCACTCGCCGGGCGACGGCCGTGTGGTCCTTCTACAGGCTGCGCAACCCCTTGAGATGTCCTCGACACGATCCGTGCGCTGGCCTTGGCCTCGACGGCGCAAATTTAGAATTTCATGACAAAACAGGGGACCGGGTTGAACAGACAGCGCACCCGGAGGCCCGACGGATTCCAGGCGCACACTCCGAAACCATCTGAAGCAGCGTCAAGGCCTTTGCGCCGACGGCAAGATCAGGTCAGGACACGGTCTCTCTGAACTCGTCCAGCGCGTCAATTGGCGGCGAGCACTGCAACCCCCGACACACGAAGGCCGTGGGCCGCAAGGGATCACCACCATCCTCCGGCCGAGGCAGATAGACCGGTGCCTCCACGCACCCGTAAGGAATGCCATAGACGTGCCGCCATGGGCGATAGCCTTCGCGCGCGACGTCGAGCCAAGGATCCAGGCCGCCGTCAGGCCCGCGCACGATGATCTGCTCCGGGGCGTGGACGTTCGCCTCCACGGCGGAGAGCAGCGTGCAGTGGCCGGCGGGATACTGCTCCATGGCACCGCGCAGTGCCTTGAGGGTACCGGCCGCCGCGTCGAGATAGCGCGTGTCCGCGAACAGGTGACCGAGTGCCATCAGACCGCACGCCGCCGAACCGTTGCCGGACGGCATCGATTCGTCGAGTGTCGGCTTGGGACGGTGGATCAGGGCCTCGTGGTCATGGGCGGTAAAGAAGAAACCGCCCTCGTCGGCATCGCAAAACTGACCGATCATCGTGTCGGCCAGGGCCTTCGCGAACGCGGCGTCGGCATCGCGCCATTCCGCCGAGAGCAGTTCGAGCAGTCCTTCGAGCATGTTCGCGTAGTCGTCCAGGTAGCCCGCGTACCTGGGTGTGCCATCCCGCCAGGTTGCGGTGAGGCGTTCCCCGTCCCACAGGTTCTCACGGACGAAGTCGGCGGCGCGCTGCGCCGAGGTCAACCAGGAAGGCTCGCCAAGGCGCACCGCAGCCCGCGCCATGCCGCGGATCGCCAGCCCGTTCCATGCGGTGAGCACCTTGTCGTCTTTCGCGGGTGGTACTCGGGTATCGCGCTCTGCCAGGAGCTTCGACTTCGCCGACGCGAGCAGTTCTTCCCCCACCAGCGGCTCCACACCGATACGATCCAGCACCGAGCGCCACGCATCACCTCGGCGCAGGTTCCATCTGCCTTCGAAATTCGGCGGCTTGTCGAGACCGTATAGCGTCTCCACCAGGAGGTACTCATCGGACGTCAGCAAGCGCTTCACCGAATCCCGCCGCCACACGTAGTACTTCCCCTCTTCGCCTTCCGAGTCCGCGTCCAGGGCCGAGAAGTACCCGCCTTGCGGGTGCTGCATGTCGCGCATGATCCAGCCCGCGGTTTCCCGCACCGCGGCCTCGAACAACGGGTCGTCACCAAGCGCAAGCGCGTCGGCGTATACCGCCAGCAGCAATCCGTTGTCGTACAGCATCTTTTCGAAGTGCGGAATCTCCCAGTGCCGGTCTGTCGCGTAGCGGCAGAACCCGCCCCCGACATGGTCGTAGATGCCTCCACGCGCGATCTTCGTCAGGGAGATCATCACCATCTCGAGTGCATCGCCGTCATGCTGGTCCGTGCTCCCGGAGTACCCCCAATGCCGCAGCAGCCAGTCCATGGAACTCGGCATCGGGAACTTCGGCGCCGTGCCGAACCCGCCCTCGGCCCTGTCGAAACTGCCTGCGAGTTGATCCCGGGCCGCTTCGAGCAGCTTCTCGTCGGCTAGGCCTTCAGGGGCGATGCCGGACGGTTCCAGGCTCGAGAGCGCGTCGGACAGCCTCCGGCCCTGTTCTCCGAGGACATCACGCTGGGTCCGGTACGCCTCGTCGATGCGCACCAGTAGCTCGGCGAAGCCCGGAAGGTTGAAGCGCGGCGTGCGGGGGAAGTAGGTGCCCGCGAAAAACGGCAACAGCGTCTCGGGATCAAGGAAGACCGTGAGCGGCCAGCCCCCCGTTCGCCGCGTCAGCAGTTGATGCGCCAACTGGTAGACCTTGTCGAGGTCCGGCCTTTCCTCCCGGTCGACCTTGATGTTGACGAAGTGCCGGTTCATGACTTCCGCCGTCTCGGCATCTTCGAACGACTCGTGGGCCATCACGTGGCACCAGTGGCAGGCGGAATAGCCGACGGAAAGCAGTATGGGCTTGTCTTCGCCGCGCGCCTTCGCAAGCGCCGCATCGTTCCAGGGATACCAGTCGACGGGATTGTCGGCGTGCTGCCTGAGGTAGGGGCTGGTCTCTTCGGCGAGCCGATTCATGTCCGCCCCATGACGTATTTCGACGGATGATAGCTTATGTGGAACAATCGACCGCATGGGAAGGACGCGCGACAACATCGACGCGCACGGCTATCGGTCGAACGTCGGCATCGTCATCACGAATGATCGGGGACAGGTGTTGTGGGCACGCCGTGTTGGGGGCTACGACGCCTGGCAGTTTCCCCAGGGCGGCATCCTGCGCGACGAGTCACCCCAGACTGCGCTGTACAGGGAACTGTACGAGGAAGTCGGCGTCGAGCGCGACAGTGTCGAAGTCGTCGCCTCGACACGCGGCTGGCTGCGATACCGGCTGCCGAAACGGTACCTGCGCCACAACGGCCGGGGCGGCAGGGCAACGAAGTTCGTCGGGCAGAAGCAGAAGTGGTTCCTGCTCCGCCTGCTCGGCGACGATTCTCTGGTGGATCTCGGGTGTTCCGGCAAACCCGAGTTCGACCACTGGATGTGGGTCAGCTACTGGTATCCGCTGACCCAGGTGGTGAACTTCAAGAAGAACGTTTACCGGCGCATGCTGCGAGAGTTCGCCCCGTTACTGACCGTCGTCGACCAGCCGTGACCAACGGCGTACTCGAGGACCTCCGCGAAATCGTCCAGGACGTCAATGCGGCGTCGAGTTTCCGGGCCGCGTTGAACACGATCGTCTCCCGGGTGCGGTCCGCCATGTCTACCGAGCTCTGCTCGATCTACATACTCGACCGGACTACCGGCAAGTTTCAGTTCGCCGCCAACCAGGGATCGAACCCGGATGCCGTGGGTCGCGTCTCTGTCGGACCGGACGAAGGCCTGGTCGGACTGGTGGCCGAGCGCGCCGAGCCCATCAATCTCGACGATGCACCGAGCCATCCACGGTTCCTGCACCTCGAGGAGATGGGCGAGGAAGCGTTTCACGCGTTTCTCGGCGTACCCATCATTCACCGGCGACGCGTGCTGGGCGTTCTGGTCGTGCGTCAACGCGAAAGCCGCAGGTTCGACGAGGACGACGAGGCCTTTCTCATCACGCTGTCGGCGCAACTCGCGGCGGTCGTCGCCCACGCGGAAGCGGCAGGCGACATCGAGGCGTTGGCCAAGCCGACCGCAGAGCAGGAGGACACGCGCTTCACCGGCGTGTCCGGAGCGCCCGGAATCGCCATCGGAACGGCGGTCGTCATGCATCCCGGAACCGCCCTCGAGATAGTCCCGGACAAGGCGGCGGAAGACATCGCCGCGGAACTCGAGATGCTGGACCGCGCCATCGGCCACGTACGCGAGGACATGGAGCGCGCCAGCCGACGGCTTTCTTCGCTGCCCGACGAGGAGCGCGTCCTGTTCGACGCCTATCTCGGCATGCTGGACGACGACGCCCTGGTGGAGGAGATTCGGGAACGCATCCTGCATGGGGAGTGGGCGCAGGGCGCACTCAAGCAGGTCATCCTGGAGCATACGCGCGCGTTCGAGGAAATGCGGGACTCCTACCTGCGGGAACGCGCCGCCGACGTGCGCGAACTGGGCCAGCGGGTCCTCGGCTATCTGCGGGACATCCGGCAGCGCAAGGTCGATTTCCCGGAAGACACGATCCTTATCGGCGACCAGGTCACGGCAGCGATGCTCGCAGACATACCGGTGGGACGATTGCGCGGCATCGTCTCGCAAAAGGGCTCCGCCAACTCCCACGTCGCCATCCTGGCGCGCGCGCTTGACGTGCCCGCGGTCATGGGCGCCGTGGACGTTCCGCTCTACGGGGTCGAGCAGAACACGCTTATCGTGGATGGCTTCTACGGCCAGGTCGTGGCGAACCCGTCGCGTCCCGTGATCTCGCACTACGCCGAACTGATGGAGGAGGAACGGGAATTCGCGGAGGAACTCGAAGACCTGAGAGACCTGCCTTCCGCGACCCGGGACGGCCAGCGCGTGGCGCTATGGGTGAACATCGGCCTAGTGGGCGACATTACGCGGTCCCTCGAACTCGGCGCCGAGGGGATCGGTCTTTTCCGGACGGAAGTGCCGTTCATGACCGAGGACCGTTTCCCCACGGAGGAGGAGCAACGCGCCGTCTATCGCGAGCACATGGAAGCCTTCGACCCACGGCCGGTCACGATGCGCACCCTCGATATCGGCGGCGACAAGGCACTGTCCTACTTTCCGATCACCGAGGAGAACCCTTTCCTCGGATGGCGCGGCATTCGCGTGACCCTCGACCATCCGGAGATTTTCATGTCGCAGGTGCGCGCCATGATCAAGGCCAACGCGGGGCTGGAAGCCGTGCTGCGCATCATGCTGCCGATGGTCAGCAGCATGTCCGAAGTGCACGACGCGAGGAGACTGGTGCACCGCGCGCACCGGGAAGTGACCGAAGAAGGCTACGACGTGAGGCAGCCACTGACGGGGGTCATGATCGAAGTGCCCGCCGCCGTCTACCAGGCGCGACAGATCGCAAAGCAAGTGGACTTTCTCGCCGTCGGGTCGAACGACCTGACGCAGTACATGCTGGCCGTGGACAGGAACAACCCGCAGGTCGCGCCGCTATACCGCGAAGTACACCCCGCGGTGCTGCGGGCGCTGCGGGAAGTCTCCAAGGCGGCCCACGCCGAAGGCAAGGGCGTCGGCATCTGCGGCGAACTCGCCGGCACGCCGGAAGGCGCGGTGCTGTGCGTCGCCATGGGCTACGACGTGCTGTCTATGAACGCCACGCACCTCCCGAAGGTGAAATGGGTCATCCGCCACGTGTCCGTGCGCGACTGCCGCCGCATCCTGGCGCGGGCGCTGCGGATGGACGACGCCGACGAAATACTGCGCTTCATCCGCGCCGAGATGGTCCGAAACGGTCTCGACCGCGTCGTCCCGCACCACGAGTTGCCGGAGGTGTGACCCAACCACCAACCGACGGAGTCCAAGGTTAGCCGTCGCCCCCGGACAGGGCTTCCACTCGCTCGTCCAACGGCGGATGCGTGCTCAGGTACGGGGGAATCTCCTCGCACTCCGGGCATTGGGCCATGAGCCGAGCGAGAAGGTCCCCCAGGCGTGAGGGCGCGATTCCGACACTGTCGAGGTAGTCCCGGGCCACGCGGTCCGCTTCGCGCTCGAAGGCTCGGGAATGGCGCATGGAATCGAGAACCGCAGGCATGGTCGCCGCAACTCCCGTGATGGCGGAAACGTCGCCGATATACGCTGCCAACAATATGGCTACGATCGCGCTGCGGGCCACGTGCTTCATCACGTGGCGGTGCTGGATGTGACCCATTTCGTGCGCGAGCACGGCGATGATCTCTTCGTCGTGTTCGGCCAGTTCGATCAGTTCGTCGGTGAGGATGACGGTATTGCCCGCGAGGGCAAAGGCGTTGGCGTCGAGGAAACCGCCGCTTCGAAACACCAGGCGACCGCCCATCGGGGTCTCCATGTCGCTTACCATCTCGTCAAAAGCCGCCCGGATTTCGGCCTGTCGGGATTCCGCGACGGTCGACGGCGAAAATGCCACGTTGTCCAACACGGCGAGTGACTCGTCACCAATGGTCTGGTCTACCTCCATGGGTAGCGCCTCGACAGCGCGCTCCGCCAGGGCCGGGGCGCCCCAGAGCACGAACGACGCCAGGACCAGGCCGATGACGGCGATCGCGGCCATCGCTGCCGCCACGGAAGTGTCCAGCCGATGCAGAAACCGCGGTCCGCGCTGTGCGTTGCGTTGCGCCAGCCACGAATCCACCGCGTCGTTGTCGAGCAGTTCGCAGGCGTCACCCCCCGAGAGATAGAGATAGCGGGGAATGTCCGCCAGGCGGTCGGAAACACTCACATCGTCGAACGCAAGAGCCAGGTCGATGCCGTCTCCGGCGATGCGAACGCCGCCGTTGCGATCGAATCGGACCTGCACGTCCTGGCGGTCCCAGGTCAGGCCGTCGTAGAAGATCCCGCGCACCGTGCTCATATGCCGAGGTCCAGGCCGAAGGAGTCCCCGGCCTCGGCTCCCACGGCGCCTATGGTCTGAAGAGGACCGGCAAAGAAGGTCTCGGTACCCTGGCGCACGACCCTGAATCTTCCGAGCTTGTAGCGTGTGACCCGGACCTTGGCGAACGGGATGAAGGCGCCAAGCGTTAGGACGATCAGCACGAGATTGCTGAGATACAGTCCCAGCATTCGCCAGAAGGACAGGTCAAGGCTCAACCAGTATCCGCCTACCGTGGTATTCGACCAACGGAGATTGTCGAGGCGCACCTTGATATAGACGCCCGCCAACAGGAGCGGGATCCAGGTCACTACGCTCAGCAGGAATGCGAAACCATCGGGAAGCACTGCCACCAGGATCGTATTCACTACCAGTGCCGCCACGAAGATTCCGAAGGTGGCGAAATAGATGCCATAGTACTGACCTGCCGTAACATCGAATGAACACTCCGACGTGCCGAAACGGCTGTTCCGTATCAGGAACATGTCTCGGCGCATCGCGATGTAGGGCCACATGATCCCCAGGCTCAGGAACCCGACGATGGGCCCTAGGCAGTAGTACTTGGCCGCGGTCGCGTAGTTGCCCTCGAATCCCCAACAGACGTGGCGGTAGAACGAGTTGCGCAGCCGGAATGCGCGCGCCCGGACCGCGATCCAGGGAAACATGGCAAACATCACCAGCAATCCGATGAGGTAGTAGGCGATCGAGACCAGTTCCGCGAACCACAGGGCAATCAGGATCCCAACCACGATGACCCGCCCTATCAATATGGTCCACGGGCGGGCGGTGTAGTTGAACGCGGAGTCGCCAAGCCAGGTGTTGCCGTAGAAATACCGGCGCGTGCGTACGGTTGCCCAGGCCGAGAACAGGCCCAGGGTAAGCAGCGTCAAGGCCGTGTTGACGGCCCAGATGCGGAAGTACTCCCAGCCGGACCCGGTAAAGCGGACGTTCGTCAGCCCAGGCCCTTCCGGCGACGATTGCGCTGGTTCAGACAGAACCGCGTCCAGGCTCGCCGACGGGACGGTCCCGCCTGTCACGCTGTCAGCCATCAAACGGTCGGCCTGCCCTGTCCCTGTCCGTCGACGGGGTTGTTGTTGAACATCCAGGTCCGTCCACCGTCCACGACCAGGTCGTGGGCATTGACGTAGCTGCCCGCGTCGCTCGCGAGAAACAGCGCTGCCTCGGCGATGTCATGCGCCACGCCGCTGCGGGGCAACGGTGTCGCCTTGGCGAGGTTCGCCTGCAGCCTCTGCATCTTGTCCGCGTTGTCCTCGTCGCTCAGCGTCTTGGCGCGCGCGGAACCGCCCCAGAAAATTGGCGTGGCGATCGCACCCGGCGAAATCGCGTTGACGCGGATACGGTCCGGTCCCAGTTCAACGCCCGCCAGACGCGTGCAATGCGTGACAGCTGCCTTCACCGAGGAATACAGGATGTTGCCCTGCCGATAGCGCAATCCGGCGATGCTGGAGTTGTTGATGATCGAGCCGCCTCCGGCGGCCTTCATCGGCTCGATGGCGTAGCGAATGCCGAGCATGACGCTCGCCAGGAGCACACGGCAACTCTGCTCTATCTCGGCCGCCGTGATCCTCGATATTTCCGTTCGAATCGACGAGCCCGCGTTGTTGAAGAGCACATCGAGCTTGCCGAAACGGTCCACCGCGGCGTCGATGGAAGCCTTGATGTCCTCCTCACGGGTCACGTCGGCGGAGAAGTAGACGGCGTTCTCCCCAAGCCTGTCCGCCAGCGCCGCACCCTTGTCGCGGGAGCGTCCCGTCAGGACGACACTTGCGCCTTCCGCCACGAATAGCTCTACCGTCGCCTCGCCGATACCGCTGGTCCCGCCCGTGATGACCGCCACCTTGCCTTCCAATCGCCCGCTCACTCAACGCTCCGTTTCCTTCCGACGCCGTATCGTAGCATCGGGTTCTCGAAGGCATTCCCGGCGACCAAGACAACCTCGCGTTACCATCTAAGCAGCGCTATCATGTAGGCGACCTAGTGATAACACTCAACAAATGATCCGAACTCAAGTTCAGCTGGAACCAAGCCAGTACGAACGCCTGAAGGCTCTTGCCACGCGTCGCTCAATATCCGTCGCCAAGCTGGTGCGAGAGGGCGTAGACCATGTATTGGCAAGCGAGCAGACCGACGCCAACTGGGAACGGTTTCTGGGCGCCGCCGGTACATTTCGCTCGGCCGATGGCGCGTCCGACGTCGCCAGGCAACACGATGACTATCTTGCGAAGGCATATTCGTGACGGATGTCTTCGTCGACACCTCGGCCATCTACGCGCTGCTGGTAGAGGACGATGAATGCCATCAAGCGGCGCGTGTCGCCGCCTCCTCATTCCGCGAACTCGGCACCAACCTGGTCACATCTTCGTTCGTCGTTCTCGAAACCGTTTCGCTGCTGCAGGCGCGCATAGGCGTGGAAGCCGTGCGTGTCTTCTATGCCGACATGCTGCCGTTGTTGCACATCCTGTACATAGATGAAGGCTTGCTGCACCGGGCCATGGAGGCTCTTCTTGCTGCTTCCGAGCGGCGCGTAAGCCTCACCGATTGGACCAGCATCACTCTCATGCAGGATCGGGGCATCGCCCTGACGTTCGCATTCGACGAAGACCTGGCGAGACATGGGGTCGTTCTCTTGCCCTCGGGCGCCTGATAGGCTGACCTCAATGCGCGCCTATCTCGACATTCTCCGGGACGTGCTCGAACACGGCGAGCGCCGCGAGGACCGCACGGGCGTCGGCACGCTTTCCCGGTTCGGCTACCAGATGCGCTATGCCATGGCCGACGGGTTTCCGGCGGTGACCACGAAAAGGCTCGTCTGGAAGTCCATGGTGTCGGAATTGCTCTGGTTCGTGTCCGGCTCGGACAACATCAACGACCTGAAGGCGATCTACCCGCACAACAGGCTTTGGGATGGCAACTACGGCGACTACCTCAAGCGGCTAGGCGTTTCCGAAAACGATGGGGCGATGGGCCGCATCTACGGAGTGCAGTGGCGGCGGTGGGACGGCGGCGTCGACCAGTTGCAGGAGGCCATCGACCTGATCCGAGGCGATCCCGGTTCGCGCCGGATCATCGTCAACGCCTGGAACGCGTCCGAGGTCGCCGCACAGGACGTCGCGCTACCGCCGTGCCACAGCTTCTTCCAGTTCTACGTGGCGGGCGGCAAGCTCTCGCTGCACATGTACCAGCGCTCGGCCGACCTGTTTCTCGGCGTGCCGCTCAACATCGCGTCCTACGCCCTGCTGCTGCACATGGTGGCGCAGATCACGGACCTGGCACCCGGTGATTTCGTCCACACGTTGGGGGATGCCCACATCTACCTCAATCACCAGGACGCCGTCAGGCGGCAGCTTGCGCGTGATCCTTATCCCTTACCGACGCTTGAGATCGACGATCGCGGCCAGGGCGAAATCGACGACTTCCGATTCGAGGACTTCCGCCTGGTCGACTATCGATGTCATCCGGCCATCAGGGCCGAAATGGCGGTCTGAAAGAACGGACTGAGTCAAGGCGCCGCCTTTCGATCACCAAGCGCCACCCCATCCTCCGCGATGGCCCTGGCCGGGGCGTGGCGAATGCGGATTGTCTCGGTAGTGCGGGCGCCGGGTTTGCCCATCGGCCCGAACTGCTGTTCGGCGAATGCGATGTGCCCGCGATCGAAGATCACCGCCGTACTCGCGCGAGTACCGTAATCCTTCCCTCGCTGGAACGCGGGCGTTGCGGGCCGCGCACTCTCGGGCTCAGTGCCGTCGGGGCCATAATCCGCTGACTCATCCTGAAGCACCTTCAGCAGGTCGTCGGTCGTGGCAGCCGACGCGATCGACCTCAATTTGACGATGCCGCGCGCAGACTTCGGCCACACGTCGTCCAGGGGCGAGTTGGCGATGCCGTAGACACCCGGTTGCAGCACCCGCATTTCCCCAGTGCGATTGCACGCGTAGACGAGATCGTCGCCGTCGAAAGCGAGAAGGTTGAATCCCTGGTAGCGTGCGCCATCGACCCCGGCGGCGTACTCACTCGCCGAGCCATCTCCTTCCAGGAAACCCCGCGCCAGGTCGCCACGGGAGGCTGGCGGACTTTCCGTGCGAAGGAAGTCGGTGTAGTTGGTCACGGCAGCGAAGCGGCCTGTGGTCGAAACCGCGAGCCAGGTGCCGCCCGCGACGAGGTCGCGTCCGCCGAAGACATGCGGCGAGTCGTTCCAGAACCGTGCCGCTTCCGATGCCCTGGCGTAGAATTCGTCCCGGTTCGCGGCCACCACCAAGGGGCGAGCCGGGGACATTCGGTACGCGAATAGAATAAGGCACACTGTCTAAGCGGCAGTTCGGGAATAAGGCGCGAAGTCTAGCATGCACTATCCGGCCATTGACCCGATCGTCCTGCAGCTCGGACCGTTCGCGCTGCGCTGGTACGGCCTCATGTACCTGCTCGCTTTTGGCGCCTTTTACCTGCTCGGCAGGGTTCGGGCCGGGGACCGCGGATTTTCCCCTGCCGATGTCTCCGACCTCGTCTTCTACGGCGTCGCTGGTGTAGTGCTCGGCGGACGTATCGGCTTCGCGTTCATCTACGGTTTTGACCGACTTGCCCAGGACCCGCTCTGGCTGTTCCGCATATGGGAGGGTGGCATGTCCTTTCACGGCGGGCTCGTGGGTGCGGTCGGCGCGATGTGGCTGCAGGCAAGAGTCAAGGGGCGCACGTTTCTCGAAGTGGCGGACTTCGTCGCACCCCTGGTGCCGGTCGGGCTCGGTTTCGGCAGGCTCGGGAACTTCATCAATACCGAGTTGCCCGGGCGCATCACGGAATCAGCCCTTGGCGTCCACTTCCCCTGCGCGGCCGTGCGGGAACTGACGGCGACCTGTTTCGGCGAGTTCGAGACGGCCACGCGCCACGTATCGAGCCTCTACCAGGCCTTCGCCGAAGGCCTGGCGCTTTTTGCCATCGTCTGGCTCTACTCCCGGCGGACGCGGCCGACAGGTTCCGTCGCGGGGATATTCCTCGTCGCCGGCGGAATCCTGAGGTTTGCCACCGAGTTCTTCCGAGAACCCGATGCCCACCTCGGCCTGTTCCTCTTCGAGACGCTCTCCATGGGCCAAGTCCTCTCGCTCCCGGTCGTGGCGTTCGGCGTCTTCCTCATGGCTCCACGCCGGGCCAGCAGATGACGTTCACCGCGAACCCCACCCGTTCGCCATGAAGCTCTCGTTGATCTGGGCCATGTCCCGCAACCGCGTCATCGGCCGGAACAACCGGCTGCCGTGGAGGTTGCCGAAGGACTCCCGTTTCTTTCGGACCATCACCATGGGCAGACCGCTCATCATGGGGCGACGGACGTTCGAGTCCCAAGGCCGACCCTTGCCGGGGCGCACCAACATCGTCCTCACCCGTTCGGGATTCACGCACGATGGAGTCCGGATCGCTTCGACCCTCGACGCTGCGCTTGCGATCGCCGAGAACCAATGCCTCATCGACGGGGTGGAGGAGTGTTTCGTGACGGGGGGCACCGACATATACGCCCTGGCCTTGCCGCGGGCCGACCGTCTCTACGAAACGCTGATTGACGCCGAGATCGAGGGCGATACCTTTTTCCCGCCCTACGACCCTTCAGAATTCACGCTGGTCGCAAAGGAGGATTTCGATGCGGACGAGGAACACGCGTTTCCTTTCTCGATTCGGGTACTGGATCGCGCGAGGTAAGCTCGCATCCGGTGCACTTGCCCTCGGCGCGGCCATGGTCTGCGCGGGCGCTGCCGGTCAACAACCGGAACGCGCCGTTGTCGGCCAACTCGAAATCGAAGGCGTCCCGGCGGTTCCCGACACGCTGCTGGCGAGACTGCGACCGTATCAGAACACCCGCCAGGCGAGCTTTCTCGGCTGGATCGGGGACGGCATTCTCATCGGGACGCGATTCGGCAATACGACGCAACTCCATCGCGTGGAGACGCCGCTGGGCGCCCGCCGCCAGCTCACCTTCTTCGACGAGCCCGTAGGAGCGGCACGGGTCAGTCCCCTGGCGGAGCCCGGGGCATTCATCTACGCCAGGGACGTCGGCGGCTCCGAGTTCTACCAGCTATTCCGGTTCAACCTCGCAAGCGGGGACTCCGTGATGCTGACGGACGGGAAGTCCCGCTACTCCAACGTCGTCTGGTCGAGAGATGGCCAGGAGTTCGCGTACACGACGACGGAACGCAACGGGACAGACTGGGACATCCACATCCAGGACCTGGCCGGCAATACGAGGGTCGCCCTGGCGTCCGGCGGGACCGGCTGGCGCACCACGGACTGGTCCCCGGACGGAAACCGCCTGCTCGCGATCCGGTACATCTCCATCAACGAGTCGTACCTGCACGAAGTGGAGCTGCAGACCGGGGCGGTAAGGCGGCTACTGTCCGATGCGCCGCGCGCGGCCATCACTGACGCCGAGTATGGACCCACCGGCAAGTACGTGTACTTCGCTTCGGACATCGACGCCGAGACGGTCGCGCTGCGTCGCGTGCGCCGCGCCGATGGCGTCATCGATGTGGTAGCCGGGGACTCGCAATGGGGAATCGAGCAGTTCGCGATCAAGGGCGCGCGCCTTGCCTTCACTGTCAACGAAAACGGCATCAGCCGCCTGCGCGTTCTCGAGTTGCCCGACCTTGACCCGGTCACGCTGCCCGCCACGCCGGACGGCATTTACTTCTCCCTGAGGTTCTCGGCGGATGGCAACCGACTCGGGTTCGCGGTGAACCGGGCATCCGCTCCGACGGACGTCTACAGCATCGACTTTGCCGACACCACGCTGACACGCTGGACGCGGAGCGAACCCGGCGGCCTGCGCGAAGAGAACATGGCGGAGCCGGAGTTGGTTCACTATCCCACCTTTGACAGCCGCGAGATCCCGGCGTTTGTCTACCTGCCGACCGGCGACGGTCCGCACCCCGTCCTGATAGATATCCACGGCGGTCCCGAAGGCCAGTACCGGCCCCGGTTCTCGTCCTCGACGCAGTTCCTGGTCAACGAAATGGGGATCGCGGTCGTGGCGCCGAACGTGCGTGGTTCCGCGGGCTACGGCAAGGCCTATCTGAAACTCGACAACGGCTACCTGCGAGAGGACAGCGTGAGGGACATCGGCGCGCTGCTCGACTGGATCGCCACCCGGGACGACCTCGACGCACAACGCGTCGTCGTCTCGGGCGGGTCTTACGGCGGCTACATGGTGCTCGCCTCGCTGGTGCATTTCGGGGATCGCCTGACGGCGGGCGTCGAGCGCGTTGGCATCAGCAACTTCGTTACGTTCCTCAAGAACACGCAGGGCTATCGGCGGGATCTCAGACGCGTGGAGTACGGCGACGAGCGGGATCCCGACATGCGAGATTTCCTGGAGCGCATCTCGCCATTGAACCGGGTCGAGAAGATCGAGAGACCCATGTTGATCGCGCAGGGGCTGAACGACCCCAGGGTTCCGGCAAGCGAGAGCGAACAGATCGTCGCCGCCCTGCGCGAGCGCGACGTGCCGGTGTGGTACGTGCTCGCGCGCGACGAGGGGCACGGCTTTAGGAAAAAAGTGAACCGCGACTACCTGACGGCCGCGACAGCGCTGTTCCTTGAGCGCCACCTGCTGAACGGCCCGGCAGTACCGTAAACTAGAGCGTTGGCTCTTCCAGCGCGAAACAGGAGAGGGGAATCGTGGCGAACGAAACCGACAACAAGTGGATCGGCAAGCGGACGATCCGGCCCGATGGCGAAGACAAGGTAACGGGACGCGCGAACTTCGGCGCGGATTTCGCGCAGCCTCACATGCTCTGGGGGAAGATACTCCGAAGCCCCCACCCGCACGCGCGCATCAAGTCCATCAACCTCGAGCGGGCCGCTGCAGCGGACGGTGTCAGGGCCGTCATGTGCGGCGACGACCTGGTTCACTTCCCGGTGGATATCCCGGCACCCGCCGGCCCCCAGGACCTGCGGTATGTCAGCCGCAACGTCATGGCGCGGGACAAGGCGCTCTACGCCGGCCACGCCGTGGCGGCGGTGGCGGCGACATCCGCCCGCGCCGCCGAGGACGCGCTCGACCTCATCGACGTCGAGTACGAGGTGCTGCCGTGGGTGATCGACGTCGAGGACGCCATGCAACCGGACGCTCCGGTCCTGCACGATTTCATGTACACCCAGGGCGTCGATCCGCAGCCGTCCAGCCCCTCCAACATCTCGAGCCGATCCGGGTTGACCCTCGGGGACGTGGACGCCGGCTTCGAGGAAGCGGATGTCGTCATCGAGCGGCAGTTCAAGACCAAGCCCGTCCATCAGGGCTACATCGAACCCCACGCCTGCCTCGTCGACGTGTCTCCGAGCGGTCAGGCCACCATCTGGAGTTCGAGCCAGGGCCAGTTCATGGTGCGCAACGTGACTGCCAAGATGACCGGCGCGAAGCTGTCCGACATTCGCGCCATCCCCGCCGAGATCGGCGGCGGTTTCGGTGGCAAGACCATCATCTACCTGGAACCCCTCGCCTACACCCTCTCGCGCAAGGCCGGCGCGCCGGTGAAGATGGTGATGACGCGCGAGGAAGTGTTTCGCGCCACCGGACCGACCGCCGGATCGTCGAATACGGTCAAGATCGGCGCGCGCAGCGACGGCCGGATCACCGCGGCCCAGGCGACGTTCCGCTTCCAGGCCGGTGCTTTCCCAAGCTCGCCAATACGCGGGGCGTCGAACTGCGCCTTCTCGGCGTACGCCATCGACAACGTCAAGGTGACCGGCTACGACATCGTCGCGAACCGGCCGAAGTGCAACGCCTATCGCGCGCCAGGCTCTCCCATCGCGGCGTTCGGCGTCGAGTCCGTCATTGACGAACTGGCCGCCGAACTCGGCATCGACCCCATCGAGTTCCGGCTCATGAATGCGGCCCGGGAGGGCACGCGGGCGGCCTACGGGCCGACCTTCCGCCGCATCGGCTGCGAGGAAACGCTACGCGCTGCCCAGGGCCATCCGCACTACTCGGCGCCAAAGGGCAGATTGACGGGTCGGGGCATCGCCTGTGGCGGCTGGATGAACGCGGGCGGCGAATCGAGCGCGCAGATCAACGTCAACGAGGACGGCACCGTCGCCATCACGACCGGCCACCCGGACATCGGCGGCTCCCGCGCCTCGATGGTGAACATCGTGGCGGAGATCCTGGGCATCCATTACCGCAACATCAGCGCCCAGGTCGGCGACACCAACACCATCGGCTACAGCGCCAGCACCGGCGGCAGCCGCGTGACCTTCGCCGCCGGCGCTGCGGTCTGGGAGGCCGCCGAAACCATGGTCGAGCAACTGCGGCAACGGGCCGCCATGCTCTGGGACATCGACGTGGACGCCGTGGACTGGAAAGACGGCCACGCGCATCCCGCGGGCTCCAATGCGGGCGAGTTCGAACCGCTTTCGCTCGCCGAACTGGCATCCAGGGCCGCGCTCACCGGCGGTCCCATCGCGGTGCAGACCTCGGTCAACGCGCAGGGTCCCGGGCCCGCCTTCGCGACCCACATCTGCGACGTGGAAGTCGATGAAGAGACCGGCCGCGTCGACATCACGCGCTATACGGCGGTGCAGGACGCGGGGCGGGCGATACACCCCGACTACGTGGAGGGACAGATGCAGGGCGGGGTCGCGCAGGGCATCGGCTGGGCGTTGAACGAGGAGTACATCTACGACGAGGACGGGCACCTGGAGAATCCGGGCTTCCTCGACTATCGCATTCCCGTCGCCTCGGACCTGCCCATGATCGACACCATCGTCGTCGAGGTGCCGAACGACGCGCACCCCCACGGCGTTCGGGGCGCCGGCGAAGTGCCGATCGTGCCGCCCATGGCCGCGGTGGCCAACGCGATACACGACGCGACCGGATTGCGGCTTGGCGAACTGCCCATGTCGCCGCCCAAGGTCCTCGCCGCGCTGGCCGCCAAAGGGGAGAACGCGGACGCCTGATGCGCCCGCAAACCAGCGGGCGCGGCGCCATCGGTGTTAGGCGGCGGGTCGGGGCATGGCAATTGCACCGAACGAAACGGTGCTACGAGAACGGGTTGACCTGCAGGGATGTTCAGTCGGCTCTTGGCAAAGGTTCCCTCCTCGTGGATCTGCCGCATGTCGTCCCACCCGGCGCGGAGCAGTGCGGAGTGACGTACTTCGTACAGATGTCGCGTTCGGAGAGGTGTCGCTCGCCGAGACCGTCAACCGACCACAAGCGGTCAAGCGCGTTCGTCGCCCGCCAGGGCCGAAGCAATGTCCGTTCGGGCGAAGTCGTCTCCCTTGAACAGGAGCGGCTCGCCCGTTGTTTCGGCCAGGGCGTAGGCGAAGCAGTCGCCAAAGTTGAGCCCTGCCGGATGGTTTCCCTTCCCGAAGCGTCGCCAGGCGCGGCGAGCCTCGACAAGTTGCTCTGCCGTCACTGGCGCCAAGTTTATGCCGGTGCTTTCGAGAAACGCGTCGAGTTCGTCTCCCGCGGCCACGCCTCCGCGACCTTCGAGAACGATGGACGCCTCTAGCGCGTTTGCCACCGACATGCGGCACTTGGGTGTCATTGCGATCACCCGCTCAAACTCCGGCGAATCCGGCTCTCGATAGAGAATCGCGAGCAAGGCCGAGCTATCGACTATCAATGGGGCAAACCCCGCTGGTCATAGAGCAGATCCCCGTGCTCGACAGCGGACGGCCCAGGCTTCAGGAGGCGCGCGCAACGGTCGGCGATGACCCGCATTTCGCGAAGCCTTTGCGAGGCACTGCGGGCGCGATGCTCTCTATCGAGCCGCTCCCGTAGCGCAATTGTGATAGCGCCGGTCATGGTTTCACCGGTCAGACGTGCGAGTTCACCGGCAAGCTGGCAGGTTTCGTCGTTCTTGATATTGAGACTCATGGCAGTCACTAGGTAGACAGTCGAGAATGCGTCTACCCTATGCGGGGGCGCGTCTCGGTGCAAGCGCTCGTACTGGAACAATGTGACGCATTCGCATTGTCACAGCGCAAGCGCTGCCAGTGCAACGCCTATCGCGCGCCAGGCTCTCCCATCGCGGCGTTCGGCGTCGAGTCCGTCATTGACGAACTGGCCGCCGAACTCGGCATCGACCCCATCGAGTTCCGGCTCATGAATGCGGCCCGGGAGGGCACGCGGGCGGCCTACGGGCCGACCTTCCGCCGCATCGGCTGCGAGGAAACGCTACGCGCTGCCCAGGGCCATCCGCACTACTCGGCGCCAAAGGGCAGATTGACGGGTCGGGGCATCGCCTGTGGCGGCTGGATGAACGCGGGCGGCGAATCGAGCGCGCAGATCAACGTCAACGAGGACGGCACCGTCGCCATCACGACCGGCCACCCGGACATCGGCGGCTCCCGCGCCTCGATGGTGAACATCGTGGCGGAGATCCTGGGCATCCATTACCGCAACATCAGCGCCCAGGTCGGCGACACCAACACCATCGGCTACAGCGCCAGCACCGGCGGCAGCCGCGTGACCTTCGCCGCCGGCGCTGCGGTCTGGGAGGCCGCCGAAACCATGGTCGAGCAACTGCGGCAACGGGCCGCCATGCTCTGGGACATCGACGTGGACGCCGTGGACTGGAAAGACGGCCACGCGCATCCCGCGGGCTCCAATGCGGGCGAGTTCGAACCGCTTTCGCTCGCCGAACTGGCATCCAAGGCCGCACTCACCGGTGGCCGCGTGCCGCGGATGCCGTTGGCGCCGGGCACATCCACGTAGCGCGGGAGCCGTTCCGCATTGCCTCCGAAGCGCTGTCGTTGTTGCCACTCAGGGCGAAAGTCCACGTGGTTGAGACGCCCCTGAGACACGATGCCACCGGCCTGCGGCTTGGCGAACTACCTGTCGCCGCCAAGGGTCCTCGCCGCGCTGGCCGCAAGGAAGGAAGGCGCCGAGGGCTAGTGTCCTGTCACCCGACGCTAGGGGGCTGCGCCTCGATCGGCACTTCGTGCCGTTCTACGGCGCGGCCTCCTGGGCCGCAGTCTTCCTCGTCATTACCGTTGCCCGGCTGAGCAGGCAACACGGGAGAAGAATCAACGGCGGGTGTCCTGTCGGACGCTTCACGGCTGTGTACCTTGGATGCCACCAGCGATTCGCCATCACTCGGGTCATGGGTAGCAGCGGTGGCATCGCCATCATCGTCGTGATGGTCTGCCCAGAGTGTCGTCGCCAACCCGGACATCAGGGCGACGATTGCGACGGGCAGGAGTGTCTTCGATTGCAAGTTCATGTCACGCTCCTTTGATGTATGACGCTTACGTCCGTTTAGACTCGGGAGGGCGACCGGCGTTCAATCAGTCTGTCACCCTGTGCATGCAAACCCCGCAAGAGGAAGCCGATTGACCCAAACCGCGCATATCGGCATCTGCGTCAACCCCATGGCGGGGCGCGACGTGCGGCGTCTGGCCGCGCGGGCGACAAACATGACCCACGAGGCGAAACGCGATATGGTGGCGCGCATCGCCGCGGGGGCGGATGCCGTCGGCGTCAGCCACATCCATGTCGCCCGGGAGCCGTTCCGCATCGCGGCCGAGGCCCTGTCGATGCTGCCGCTTAGGGCGAAGGTCCACGTGGTGGAAACATCCCTCAGACACGATGCGCGGGACACGGAAGCCGTCATTCGGGCATTCCTCGAAGCGGGCGTCACAAGCGTCGTTACACTCGGGGGCGACGGTACGAACCGCGCCGTCGCACGCGTCGCGCGCGACATCGATCTCATTCCGATCTCCGTTGGAACGAACAATGTCTTCCCCGCAATGGTCGAGCCCACCACGGCGGGCATGGTCGCCGGCCTGGTTGCGGCAGACCGGTTCGGTTCCTCCACAGAGGACTGCCCCTTCAGGACACGCTGCAAGTTGCTGCATGTGCGTCTCACGGACGGCACCACCGACGTCGGATTGGTGGACGCCGCCCTTCTCGCCGGAGATGTCGTCGGCAACATGCTGCCGTTCGACGCGAACCGGCTGCGGCGAATCCTGCTGACGCGGTCGGAGCCGGACGCGGTCGGCACCTCCGCCATCGGCGGTCTGGTCGACGTCGTCGATGCCGACGATGACTGCGGCCTGCTTGTAGAACTCGGCGGCAACCGGGGAGGACGCGTGGTAAATGCCCCGCTCTCTCCGGGTCTCTTCAGCCACGTTGAGGTCGTTGCGGCACACCGCATTACATTCGATACGCCGGTCCTGTTCCCGGGTCCCGGGGTACTGGCGCTGGACGGCGACCGGGACCACCGGCTCGGGAATCACGATGCCGCGACGTTGCAGATTCGGCGCGACGGACCCTGGGTCATCGACGTGCCCGCCGCCATGCGGCTCGCGGTACGCGAAGGTATGATGCATCAATGATCGTCAAACCCCGGATCAAGGGCTTCATCTGCACCACGGCGCATCCCGCCGGCTGCGCCGCCAACGTGGCCAATGCCGCGGCGAGCATCGCGCCGCTCGCGAATGGTCCGAGGAACGCCCTGGTGGTCGGGGCATCTACCGGTTACGGGTTGGCGTCGCGTATCGTTGCGGCGTTCGGCAGTGATGCCGGCACGCTTGGCATATCCCTCGAAAAGCCACCCACCGAGCGGCGCACGGCGACGGCGGGCTGGTACAACAACGTCGCCTTCGAGGCGTCCGCGCGAGAGCGCGGGTTGTATGCCGAGACCCTCGACGGTGACGCGTTCGCGGACGAGATGAAATCCAGGGCGATCGATGAGATCCGCCGATCCATGGGCCAGGTCGACCTGCTGGTCTACAGCCTGGCAGCCCCCGTACGGCAACATCCCCGCACCGGAGAAGTGCACCGGTCAGTCATCAAGCCGCTCGGGGAGACGCTGCGTGCGAAGACCCTGAACCAGGACCGCGGCGTCGTGCACGAAGTGGACATCACGCCGGCCAGCGACGCGGAAACCGCGGCCACGGTCGCCGTGATGGGTGGCGAGGACTGGGAGTACTGGATGGATTCGCTGCTGGACGCGAAGGTCCTGGCGCCGGGCTTCAGGACCGTGGCCTACACCTACATCGGCAGCCAGATCAGTTGGCCCATCTATTGGCATGGCACCCTGGGCAAGGCCAAGGAAGACCTGCAGCGCGCAGCCGACGCCATCCACGAGCGTCTCGGCGCCATCGGCGGCGAAGCCCGGATCGCGGTGCTGAAGGCCATCGTCTCCCAGGCGAGTTCCGCGATACCGACCATACCGCTCTATACCGCCCTCCTCTTCCGAGTGATGAAAGACGCCGCCACGCACGAAGACTGCACCGCCCACATCGACCGGCTGTTTCGAACGGCACTGTATGCCGACGGGTCCCGGCAACTCGACGAAACGGGACGCTTCCGCCTCGACGACCGGGAGCTCGACGACGAGATCCAGGCCGAAGTGGGGCGGCGCTGGGCGGCGGTCAACACCGAGAACGTCACCGATCTCGGCGACACCGTCGGCATCCGCGAGGACTTTCTCAAACTGTTCGGCTTCGGCATCGAAGGCGTCGACTACGACGCCGATGTCGACCACACGCTGGGCCGTACCGCATCCAATTGAATTCGCGGTTCCTCAAGGCATGCCGGGGAGAGCCGGCGGACTGCACGCCCGTCTGGCTGAACCGGCAGGCAGGCCGCTACATGCCCGAGTATCACGCCCTGAAGGGTGACACGCCGAGCCTCGATTTCTTCACGACTCCTGACTTGGCCGCTCGCGCGGCCCTGGACGCGCAGCGCATTCTCGGCACGGACGCAGCGATCATGTTCGGCGACCTGCTGCCGATACTGGTGCCGATGGGGCTCGACCTCGACTACGTGCCGGATGTCGGGCCCGCCATTGGCAACCCCCTGCGCAGCGCGGCCGACGTATCGAAGCTGGCCACTCCCCCCGCACGGGAAGGTACCGGGTATATCGCCGACACCATCAAGCAGATCCTCGACGGGCTATCCCAAGGCACGCCATTGATCGGTTTCGCCGGCGCGCCTTTCACCCTGGCGTCTTACGCGGTCGAGGGCAGGGGCTCACGCCACTACCTGCACGTAAAGCGCCTCATGTACCAGAGTCCGGCGGTATGGGACACGCTGATGGAAAAGCTGGTCGACGCGGTCAGCGACTATGTCCGGCTGCAAATCGACAGCGGCATTCACGCGGTGCAGATCTTCGACAGCTGGGTAGGCTGCCTGTCGCGCGAGGACTACGACTGCTACGTGAAGCGGCACACTTCGCGACTCATGGATTCCATCGGAGGCCGGGTTCCGGTGATCTACTTCGGCACCGGGAATTCTCACCTGGTCGACGCGATGTTCGAGACCGGGCCGGACTTCCTCGCCCTCGACTGGCGCACGCCGCTGACCGCGACGTGGGACCGGCTCGGTATGCCCGCGGTGCAGGGAAACATGGACCCCGCCGCGCTCTGCGCCGACCGCGACACCGTGGCAGCGCATGCGCAAAGGGTGCTCGACGAAGCGTGCGGACGTCCGGGGCACATCTTCAATCTCGGCCACGGTATTCTTCCCCAGACTCCGGTCGACAACGTCAAGTTCCTGATCGATTATGTCCACGAGCATTCCGCGCAGCGCTGAACCATGGATCACCGAAGCATGACGGCGCGGCCCGTAAAGTCTGCGGCGCACCGATGAAACGGGTGGTGATCGGTTTCGTCGCGGGTGGGTTGCTCGGCGCGGCCCTCGGCTTCACGGTGGGCATCGCTGTATTCCCTTACCTGTTCCCACCGCCGGAGGTGAACGAACCCCTGACCGGCAGGACTGAGCGCGATGCCATCGCCGGCGCCACCTTCATTCACGCCAACCCGGCGGATCCCATCCACTACGGGCGCGGCACTGCGACCCTGTACCCGGACCTGCTACGCCTGGAGCCGGATTTCGAGGTCGGCCCGGGACCGAAGTTCCATGTCTACCTGGTCCCACTCGCCGACGTCACGCCGGACACCGAGGTCGAAAAGACCATGTTCGTCGACCTCGGCCGTCTGAAGGCGTTCGCAGGAAGCCAGAACTACGCGATTCCCGAGGGCATCGATCTCGCCGATTTTCGGTCGGTGGTTATCTGGTGCGAGCAGTTCAACGTCCTCATCTCGCCAGCCATGATCTCGCCGGTAACACCGATATCGGAGTAAAGTGGTCGGAATGGGAGGAGGCAATGGCGAAACGTAAGAACCGCCCCCGGCCGATCGTTCCGGTGGTCGCGGACATCAAAGCGGAAAGGAAGACCATTCCGAACAGCGTCTACGCCAGTGAACTGGAGAGGTTGCAAAGTGAACTGGTCAAGCTGCAGGAGTGGATAAAGAGCCGGCGACTCAAGGTCGTCGTCCTGTTCGAGGGCCGTGATGCGGCCGGGAAAGGGGGCACGATCAAGCGTATCGCCCAACGCCTGAATCCACGCGTATGCCGCATCGAGGCACTGGCGACTCCCACGGAGCGCGAAAGGACGCAGTGGTACTTCCAGCGCTACGTGGAACGTTTGCCGGCGGCCGGCGAAATGGTGCTGTTCGACCGGAGCTGGTACAACCGCGCCGGCGTCGAACGCGTCATGGGGTTCTGCACGGACGAGGAATACGAGGAGTTCATGCGTTCGTGCCCCGAGTTCGAGCGGATGCTCGTTCGTTCCGGCATCAAGCTCATCAAGTACTGGTTTTCGGTCAGCGACGAGGAACAGGAGCGTCGCTTCCAGGAGCGTCTCGTCAATCCCACGAAACGCTGGAAGCTCAGCCCCATGGACCTCGAGTCACGGCGAAGATGGGTGGAGTACTCCAGGGCGAAGGACGTCATGTTCCTGCACACGGACATCAAGCAGGCGCCCTGGTACGTGGTCGAGGCAGACGTCAAGAAGCGCGCGCGGCTGAATTGCATCAGTCACCTTCTGAGCCTCATCCCGTACGAGGATCTCACGCCGGAACCGATCAAACTGCCTCCGAGGGCCCCGGACGCGGGCTACGTACGTCCGCCGAAGGAAGATCAGACCCTGGTGCCGGACTACTACGAGGACGCTTAGTCAGTCAGCGCGAAGGCCGCGCGGTCTGGACCCTCAGTCCCGCGATGGCGCCCAGTTGTAGATCTTCGACAGGCTGCCGCCCATCAATGCGGCGCGGTCCGATTCGGACAGCCGGTCCGTAACGAAAAAGGCCTTTACCGACTCTTCGGGGTCGACCACGTTGGCGGCGCGCGTCCAGTCGGTTCCCCACATGCACCGCTCCATGCCGAACGCATCGAAGATGCGCGCCAGCGGGTCCCAGATATCCGGAAACGGGAACGGTTCGAGGGACAGCGTGCAGGCGCCGGACACCTTGATCGCCACATGGTCGAGGCGCGCAAGCTCAAGCACGTTGTCGAGGTCGGCAAACGGCTCCGCCGCCGCCGGCGGCTCGGTCGGTTGCGAGATACCCATGTGGTCAATGACAAGCTGCGTGTCCGGATGCCGGCCAGCGACCTCGGCGAACTCGGCGACGTTGCCCCAGCACAGCACGTTGATCGGCAACCCAAGGCGCGCCGCCGCGGCGCACATGGAGTCCACACCTGCTGCCTGGGCCGCACCCGGAGCCACCATCATGATCCGGGCACCGACCACGCCCGGCTGTGCCGCCCAGTCCGCCAGCGCCTCCGCAACCGCCGGGTCGCGCGTATCGAAGGGCTTGATGATGCCGAATCGGCCGGGATGCTGCGCCTGCACCTCCATCGCATAACTCGCATCGAAGCGGTACAGGGAGAACGCCGACACGAACAGGGCGCCATCGACGCCCACGCGGTCCATGAACGCCACCGCATCGTCTCCAGTGACCTCTGCCGGCCAGTCCGAGGGATTCGCCCACGGGCGCTCGGGCCGGTTGCGCTCATAGCAATGCACCTGGGAGTCGATCACGGGAGTCTTGGTGTCTGACATTTCACGTTCCTCAGGGTCAGCGGGAGGGCGGCCGCGGCGAAATACCACGCCTGTATTCCGTCAAAGTGTACTACTCCCGTAATTGTCGGTCGGCCTTTGCCCGTCGTGGTCCATTTGGTACACTATAAGTATCCCACGTGGAGCACAACTACCATGTCGACTCAGCGAAAATCCGGCAAAGAGAGTTTCCGCGAGGGTTCCAACCCAAAGACGGCGTCGTCCCGCGGACCCGCCGCACAGCCAACAACGGTGACCGTGATTCTCAAGCAACGGCGTCCTGTTACCGTTGAAACCGTCCGCGAGGGACTACCAGTGGACGCGGTCGAAAAGCTTGCCGAGCAGATCCAGGTCACGTCCGCATCTTTGCAGCGCTACCTCAAGTTATCCAAGCAGACCTACGCCCGACGCCGACGCAGAGGTCGCCTATCCGTCGACGAGTCCGATCGCGTCGTGCGCTATGCGGATCTGTTTCGGAGCGCTATAGAACTGCTTGGCGACGCCAACGCCGCAGCGCAATGGCTTCGCACGCCGGCTCCAGCGCTGAATGGTGAAACGCCCATGGATCACGCGACAACGGAGTTCGGCGCTAGGGACGTGATTCGGCTGATCGGCAGGTTGGAACATGGCATTCCGACGTGATGGTCTACCGCGTTGCGAAGGCAAGGCATGCGCACAACGCCCAGACATTGCTGGGCGGCGAGGGGGCACGGGAATGGGGTGGTCGCTTCAACTCCGCCGGCGTGCGGGCCGTCTACTGCGCAAGCACGCTCTCCCTGGCCGCATTGGAGATTCTCGTCCACGCGCCCAAGGTGGCCATCCTGCCGGAGTACCGTTTCCTTGAGGTCCAGGTTCCCGACCGGGCAATCGAACACGTTGCAGACGAGGACATTGCCGAAGACACCTCGGTGCTCGGAGACGGACGCCTGGGCGCGGACGGCATCCTCGGATTCAGCGTGGCCAGTTTCGTGATGCCCCAGGAGCGCAACGTTGTGCTCAACCCGGATCATCCCGACTTCGCGTCGCTTGTAACGCACGGCGATGTCAAGCCCTTCACCCTTGATCAGCGCTTGTTGCTTCGCTGACGACGCCCCTTCGCCACCGCAGCATGCAAGCCAGTTGAGCACGCCCACTACTCGTAGTCCTCCACTACCGCAAGATGCCGGGAGTCGTCGCCCGCCTCAACCGGCCCGGACAATCAATACTTGGCAATCCACGTCGCAATCTTCGTATGATTCCCGGGAGACAACTATGGGAGGTGCCACCACGTGAAAGACGAACGACCGACCTTTGCCGTCGGCCACATGAGAATGGCGGTCTCGGACGTCCGGGACGCGTACAGCTTCTTCGTTCGGCACGGGATGCGGGAGATCCTGGAACGCGACGACTTCGCAATCCTCGAGTTGCGCGGCGGTACGCACCTGATACTGAACAAGACGGAGGAACCCATCCCGGAAGGCCAGCGGGCGCCGTTCGACCTCATGGTCGATGACGTCGATGCGGTGCACCAGGGATTTGTCGAGGACGGCATCGAAGCGACGCCGATCGAGCGTGGACGGATCCACGATTCGTTCTCGGTGAAAGGACCGTCGGGTTACTCCATCCCGATCAACTCGTCACACGTCGCCGGAGTCGTCTGACGCCGCCCCGCTTGCAGCGACGCCACCCCTGGGAGTGGTGGAACGACCACGCCGACGACGTGAACGAGCGCTTCAGCGCGTGGCTGGCCCGCTGAGACGCATGCGTTGTGGCCCGCCGGAGGGTCACGGGCCAAACCAATACGACAGCGAACCGTAGACCATCACAGTCAACGACGCCCCGGTCGCAACGACGCCGAGGGTGAGCACCTCGGCGAGTAAGAGTGCGCCAAGGCCGACCAGAACCAGGAAAGCACCAGCCAGCCTGCGATACCGGATTGACCGGCTCAGCGACCGGACACGAGTCGGTGTCAATCGTCTGGATTCGCCCCATTCGTCGAGGGCGCGCGCGAGTTCACCGTCGTTCATGCGAGTTTTCCTCGTCTTGCGGCAGTCTTCGGGCGAGTTCGCGTCGTGCGCTCGAAATAAGGGAACGAACCGTACCCGCCGGACGTTCGAGCACGGCACCGATCTGTTGGCTGGTGAGGCCGCCGACGACCTGCATGACAAGCGCCGTGCGCTGATCCTGGGGCAGTTGTCCGATCAATTGATCGAGCCGCGTTAACAGGTCAGACGCTTCCCAGCGTTCTGCAGCGCTTTCCGAGACTCCGAGGTTGAGCCATGCCGCAAACGTTCTCGCGGTTCGAACGCCCTTGCGCCTCAGTTCGCTCACCAACAGGTTCTTCGCTACGGCGAACAGCCAGTTGCGTTGTTCATCGTAATCGAGCAGGGCCAGGTCATTGAACTGCGTCCAGGCTCGCGCAAACACCTCCTGGGTCAAGTCTTCGGCTAGCGGGGCATCGCCTGTGCGCCCGTAGAAGTACGCATGTATCGGTCGCTGGTGGGTTCGATAGACATTGTCGAAGCGCTTCGCGAGGGCCCGTGCACTCTTACGCGTCATCGTCCTCCGGCGCACCTTTCTCCTTCTTCCGCCTTGCTCTTTTGCGCCCGGAGAACATGGCCTTCTCCATAGCAAGTTCGGTCAGACCGCCCGAGCGAGCGCTGAATATACCGACCAGCAACACGACGATAGAAGCGCCGAGAGTCAAGACTCCAGTATCGAATATCTCGCTAACGAATACACCGGTCAGTCCACCGAGGATAAGTACGATTTTAGCCCACACGATTCAGCTTCCTTCTTCCCGCCTGCGCTTGGATACACAAAGAGACGCGCGAACTCGGAAAGTGTTGGGACCAAAGCGTCAAATGCGCTGACAGGTCATTCTCACGACCGGTTTCGCTCGATCCGGGGCAAGCGCTCTTCATCACCCGAGCCGGGCGATAGCTAGCGACCCTGGCCGGGGCGCTACTGCTCCGTCACCGCACCTTCGCTTCCCCAGCTGACGAGTTTTCAGCATCTCGCGCATGCCCGGGCCGCCCTTCGGACCTTCGTAGCGCACGACGACCACGTCCCCTTCGCCGACATGCCCATCCATGATGGCTTGCATGGCCGCTTCCTCGCCGTGAAAGACCCTGGCCGTGCCCGTGAACGTCAGGAGGTGTCCGTCGCGATCAACCGCCACGATCCTCGTAGGCCGATTCACGAATTCGCGGCCACTCAGCATCGCGATAGGGTGATTGCAGACCTCGACCGTCCACTGACGCATCTCTCAGCTCGAAGCGAGCACGTTCCTTGTCTGCGCGCAGCACCAGGCGCAAACCGCGCTCAATCAGCGAGCGCAGCGTAATGTTCTCCTGCGCCGCATAGGCTCTTGCCTTTCGGGCGAGGTCATCGGGAATCTCGATCGTCGTTTTCAATATTACTTGCCGTACTTCAATATACCCATATTGCGATTGCCGTATAACCGTATCAAATCGCGCACAACTTCAGGAATCGTTGCTTCTGGCCCTCGGTCATGTTCGCGAAGTCCGGCACGCCCATGCTGGTGGTCGGCAGGTCGGCGAACTCGGGCGAGGGCTTCTGCATCTTCGCCGCGACGTTGTGCAGTCCGCCGCCTTCCTCGTATCCGGTGCCGCCTTCATAGGCGGATCGAATCAACGCGGCCTGAATCTCGCCTGGCCAGGTGTGCGGGCCGTGGTGCGTCACAAGTTCAATCGAGCGGCCGAGGTATTCCTCCATCGCCCGATACATCGCCTGCTGCTCGACGCCACGCTGCTGCCCGCCTTCCCTGCCGTACTGGCGGCCGGACTGATTGCAGATGGCCGCCCAGCGCGCCGTGATGTGAAAGCCCGGAGTCTCGAGACACTCCGCCGGAGCCCCGTCGCCGCCGCTGATCTCTCCGTCCCTGACCAGGATGTAATACCCTGCCACGTCCCTTCCCGCAGGCATCAACCGCTCCGGCAGATGCGTGTAGACCTCGGTGAATCCCCACGCCATGTCCCGAGGCAGATTCGCTTCGCGAAGCTCCCTTACGCTCCATGCGGCGCACGCTTCGCACCACTCCCTGGAACCGAATTCGCCGACGGGCTCGATATCGGACATGTTTGACCTCGTAGCTGGAATGTCGGCAGCATAGTACATCCCGCAATGCTGCTCCGTTTCCGCCAGGGAAATCCCATGACCGCGTTTCGAAATCTGCGAAGAGCCACCACCGCCGCATGCCTCGGGTTTGGCGTCGCCGCGTCCGCGGAGACCCTGACCGTCGTTTCCTGGGGCGGTTCCTACGAGCAGGCGAGCCGAAAGGCGATCCTCGAGCCGTTCTCGAAAGAGACCGGGATCGAAATCCGGGTCGAGACGTACAACGGCGGCCTGGCGCAGGTCCGGGCACAAGTGGAAACCGGCAAGGTCTATTGGGACGTGGTCGACTTCGAAATGGCCGACGCGTCCCGGGGTTGTGACGAGGGCCTGCTGGAATACGTTGATGTCGAGGATCTTGCGCCCGCACCCGACGGCACCCCGGCAGCCGAGGACTTCTTCGAGGGAACGGTGATCGACTGCGGTGGAGGACTGCTGTTCTACTCGACGATCTACGCCTACAACGCCGACAGCTTTCCCGGTGACAAGCCGTCCACCATCGACGACTTTTTCGATCTCGACCGTTTTCCCGGCCGTCGCGGCATGCGCCGCGCCCCGCAGGTGAACCTCGAATTCGCACTGCTCGCCGACGGTGTACCCGTCGAAGAGGTTTACGACACATTGGGTACGCCCGCCGGGATGAGCCGCGCGTATCGCAAACTCGACACCATCAAGGACGACATCGTCTGGTGGGAGGCCGGGGCGCAACCCCCGCAGATGCTCGCCGACCGCGAGGTGGTCATGAGCACCGCCTACAACGGACGCATCTTCAACGCCCAGGTGATCGAGAACCAGCCTTTCGTCGTCGTATGGGACGGCCAGGTACTCGATTCCGGCACGATGGCAATCGTCGTTGACACACCGAACCTCGAAGCCGCCCGCAAGCTCGTACGCTATGCGACGCGATCGGAGGTCCAGGCGGCCGTCGGCCGATACATCTCGTACAGCCCCGCCCGTCACTCGGGCACGAAACTCGTTTCCACGCACCTCGCGACGGGGGTCGACATGGCGCCGCACATGCCGACCAGTCCCCAGAACATGAAACGCGTGCTGTACAACGACTGGGAGTGGTGGAGCGACCACGCCGACGACGTGAACGAGCGCTTCAGCGCGTGGCTGGCCCGCTGATCGGGTCTACTCTTGGTTTGGAGCCTTCAGCCAGGGAATGTTCCCCGACCGCTGACGCGTGAGGAAGTTCTGGCATTTCGCCGTCGTAGGAGGCGTACTTCCATGGAAGCGCCGCGTAAAAGGGCCTGCGCCGCCCGCACGATGGCTCGCAGTGCCCGGTTCACCGCAGGGGAGTGCCTGAACGCCTTTGCCACGCCCAATTCCGTTACCCCGGCATTTGTCCCCGACGACAGGCCTCGCCTCGCGATGCTCGCACCAATCCCCTGCGAGAATCACAGCCCCAGACGATTGTCTTCATCTATCAGTGCAACACGGCTTGGCAGCGTTTCGCCCCAGCGCCAAAGAACCAGGTTGATGTCTTGCTCGCCCGCCCCCAAGGCATAACTCTTGAAACGCATTCCGGCGAATCCGGCATCGATCAGGCGGTCGGCTAGAGCTTGCGATGCGGGCACTCTTCCCGAAAACATGTCATTGCGCCAAGTCGGGCAATCGAGTTCGTCCTGGCCAACCGACTGCCGGGACCGCTCAGCCGAATCAAGCGCGTCAAAAACCGGATCGACATCCACCTCGTATGCACACAGAACCAGCGGCTGCATCCGCCGCCCGATAGGGCTGACTTCTCGCACCGCAGTTGCCAGGGAAAATGACACGTACATGGCAGCAAGGCCTACGCGGTTGAATCTTCCTCCCCGCCGACGTGCGCCTTCCCCGGACAACGGCGACCGTGCCCAGCGAGGATCGTGGGCCCGGTAAACAACCGCTTGAAGACGCACGTGTCGCGAACAAGGTCAGGCGTAGCCGCCATCCAGAACTTGATCCAGATAGGCGTGCACCATCTCGGCCTTGCCGTCGCGCACGAGTTGGCATGGGGTCATGCCAGCAAAGCCGGGCAGCGGCTCGGACCGGAACCAGGCGTAGGCCACCAGTTCCGATCCCAGCTCCGCATCCACGCGATTGAGAATCTCGAGCATTTGACGCAGGCGCATCTGCGTCTTTGGCGCGCCGATGCGGGAAGCCCGCGAGAGGGCGTCCCGGCCCAGCCCCAACGTGCCAGCAATCTCGGCCCTGGTCGTTTTGAGTCTCGTCGCCACCAAGCTCGGCGAGAAGCCAATATCGGTGGCAAAACTCTGGAGTTGCATGTGAATTCACATGACTTCACTCGATTCCCGTCATCATAAGGGTCATCTTGCTATTGTCAACGGACCTGGACCCCCCACTGACCTGGACCCCCACTAGTCCGTCACTGCACCTTCGCTGGCCGAGCTGACGAGTTTCGCGTATTTCGCGAGCGCGCCGCGCGTCGCGTAGGGCTCGGGCGCCATCCACTTCTCGCGCCGGCGCCGGAGTTCCTCGTCGGTCAGTGCTACGTTGATCTGCCGCCGTTCCGCGTCGATGGTGATGGTGTCGTTATCTTCGATGAGCGCTATGGGGCCGCCTTCAATAGCCTCCGGCGACACGTGTCCGATGACAAAACCGTGGGAGCCGCCCGAGAATCGCCCGTCGGTGAGCAGCGCAACATTGGAAAGTCCCCGGCCCATGATGGCGCTGGTCGGGCTCAGCATCTCGCGCATGCCCGGGCCGCCTTTCGGACCTTCGTAGCGCACCACGACCACGTCCCCTTCGCCGACGCCGCCGTCCATGATGGCCCGCATCGCCGCCTCCTCGCCGTGAAAGACCCTGGCCGTGCCCGTGAACGTCAGGCCCTCGTGCCCGGTGATCTTGGCCACGGCACCCTCCGGGGCGAGGTTGCCGTAGAGCACCACGAGGTGGCTGTCCTTCTTGATCGGGTTCGTGAACGGCCGGATGATCTCCTGGCCGTCGGGATAGGGCGCCACGTCTGCCAGGTTCTCCGCCATCGTCTTTCCGGTGACGGTCAGGCAGTCGCCGTGCAGCAGGCCTTCTTCCAGCAGTGACTTCATGAGTGGCTGAATGCCGCCGATCTCGATCAGTTCCGACATGGCGAAGCGGCCCGCCGGACGCATGTCGGCCAGCACCGGAACCCGATCGCCGACGCGGGTGAAGTCATCCAGCTTCAGGGGCACGCCGGCGGCATGGGCGATGGCAAGCAGGTGCAGGACGGCGTTGGTCGAGCCTTCGAGCGCCACGCAAACCGTTATCGCGTTCTCGAATGCCTCGAGGCAAAGGATGTCCGAAGGCTTGATGTCGCGGTCGATCAGCGCCTTCACGGCAGCGCCCGCGTCGTGGCTGTCGCGGCGCTTGTTGTCGCTGACGGCGTTCTGCGCGGACGAATTGGGCAGCGACAGGCCAAGCGCCTCGATGGCGGAGGCCATCGTGTTCGCCGTGTACATGCCGCCGCAGGAGCCGGGACCCGGGATCGCCGTCTGTTCGATCTCCTTCAGTTCGATGTCGGATACGGACCCTGCCGCGTGTCCACCCACGGCTTCGAACACCGAGATGATGTCCCGCCGCGCCGCGCCCGGCAGGATCGTGCCGCCGTAGACGAAGACGCTGGGTCGGTCCAGGCGCGCCATCGCCATGGCGCACCCCGGCATGTTCTTGTCGCAGCCGCCGATGGCGACGAACCCGTCGAATCCCTGCGCGCCCACCACGGCTTCGATGGTGTCCGCGATCAACTCCCGCGAGACCAGCGAATAGCGCATCCCGGACGTGCCCATGGCGATACCGTCGGACACGGTGATCGTGTTGAAAAGGACGCTCTTCGCCCCGGCGGCATCCGCGCCCTTCGCGGCTTCCTCGGCCAGGGTATCTATGTGCATGTTGCAGGGCGTCGTCATGCTCCAGGTGGAGGCGATGCCGATCTGCGGCCTCGAAAAGTCCTCCGGAGTAAAGCCCACGGCATGCAGCATCGCTCGGCTGGGCGCCTGTTCGACCCCGTCGACGATCACTGATGAATACTTGCGGTTATCCGTCATGGTTCCCCTTCTTCGATACCGAGAACGCGCGACACATCAAGCTTCCGATGAGGCCGCACCGGCGGCGACTCACCTCTCTCGCGTTGCCAGCGACTCGATCAACACCCTGGAATTGCGCCGGTAGTTATACAACGCACGCTTCGATGCCGGTAACGCGTCCAGCTCGGCGGGGCGGAACCCGCGAGCGGCAAACCAGTCCTCGGCACCCGTGGTCAGGACGAAAAGGCGCGTGGCACCGTGCGTTCGTGCGACGTCGCGGGCGTGTGACAGCAGGCGTTCACCGAGTGTCCTGCCGTCCACGACCGAGCGATGGCTGGGATGCACCGCCAGGCACGCAAGTTCCATGGCGTCGCCATGCGGATAGACCGCACAGCAGCCGATGACGATGCCATCGAGTTCGGCAACATGGAAACGATCGATCTCCGCCTCCAGGCGATTGCGCGGGCGGCGCACCAAATGGCCCGCATCCTCGAGCGGCCGGATCAGCTCCAGGATGCCCGGTATGTCCGCGACCCGTGCCGGTCGAATGGCGCGGTAGTCGCCTTCCGAAACCTGGGTTCCGACGCCCTCGGCGGTAAACAGTTCCCGCAGCAGCGCGCCGTCGGAGCGCCAGGAGATCAGGTGGCCGCGCGCGGCGCCGCCACGGGTCGCATGCAACAGCGCCTCGAGACGCGACGTCGACCCACGCGGGCATTCGTCCTTCGCGAGCAGTGCCGCCAGCGCCGAAGGTGACATCTGGCTGATGCCGTTCAACCGCTCCATGGCGTCGTAGACGATGAGCTTGTCCGCGCCAAGCGCCGTCGCCGCCTGCGCCGCCAGGGACGGAGCGTTCAATACGTAGGCCTCGCCGGCGTTCGAATACCCGTACGGAGGCAACAGCACGATGCAGCGCTGGTCCAGAAGACGGCGGGCCACGTCGGTCGCGATGCGTCGGGGCTCCCCCGCGAAGCCCTGGTTGACGCCGTCCGCGACGCCCCGTGGCTTCGCCGCGACCAGGTTGGCGCCGGCAAGGAAAACGCGTTCGGTTCCACTCGAGCCCAGGGGAGCAAGCCCCGAGAAACAGGCCTCCAGCCGACTGCGTACGAGTCCGGCGGCAGCGATCCGGACATCCCTCGACTCTTCGTCCACCGCTCCGGGCGCATCCACTCCACCGGCGCCGTGGACGATCACCAGCCTGATCCCGAGGGTGTGAAGCAGTGCGAGGTCGCGCACGAGATCCGGCAGGTTCGGACAGTCCACGACCTCCGCGTCCAGCAGAACGACAAAGGTCCGCCCGCGATGCGCGCCGATGTACGGCGTCGCGTCGCGCAACCATCTTGCGAAGTCGGCGGAGTCCATCGGTGGGGCCAGGAAGTCAGGCGTCGACGCAGTAGCGGCCGATCAGTTCCGTCAGCACGTCGACCGCCGGACGGATACTCGACGTCTCCAGGTATTCGTCGGGTTGATGGGCCTGGTCGATGGACCCGGGCCCGAAGATGACCGTCTCCATCCCCAGCGCCTGGAAGAAAGGTGCCTCGGTGCCGAACGCCACGGATCCGGACGATCTGCCCGAAAGCTCCTCCAGGGTCCTTACGAGCTCGCCATCGGCAGGCGTCTCGTAGGAAGACACCGGCGGAAACACCGGCGCGATATCCAGGCCTATGTCGCGCTCTGCCGCGATGGCTTCGAGCCGCGCATCGATTTGCCCTCGGACTTCCGCATGGTCCATCCCCGGGATGAGGCGCAGGTCGATCTGCAGTTCGGCCCCCTCGCAGATGCGGTTCGGATTGTCCCCCGCGTGCAGGCAACCGAGGTTCAGGGTCGGGGTTGGCACTTCGAAGGCAGGATTCCGGTATGCGGCCGCCAGTTCGCCGCGATAGGCGATGAGTTCCCCCATCACCGCATGCATCGCATCGAGCGCATTGTTGCCGAGGTCCGGGTTCGAAGAATGGCCGGAACTGCCCTTGAGCTTGATGGACAGCATCATGAAGCCCTTGTGCGCATGAATGGGGCGCAGACCCGTCGGTTCGCCGATCACCGCCGCCCGGGCCTTCGGCCTACCGCTTTCGGCCAGGTATCGAGCACCGGCCATCGACGACTCCTCGTCCGATGTCGCAACGATGGTCAGCGGACGGACAAACTGCGTGTCCCGGAAGCGCTTCACGGCCGCCAGCGCCACGGGAAAGAACCCTTTCATGTCGCATGCGCCCAGACCGTAGAGGCGATCCTCCGACTCGGCGAGGGCGAACGGGTCCCTGCTCCAGCGGCCCTCGTCACACGGCACGGTGTCGGTATGTCCCGAAAGTGCGAGGCCCTCGCCCGGGGGGCCGAACGTGGCTATGAGGTTCGCCTTGGCGGGGTTGTCCGGCAGGGGCATGCGCTCGACGGTTCCACCGAGGTCCTCGAGCCAGGTCGCCAGGTGGTCGATGACGTCGAGATTGCTCTGGTCCTGCGCCTCGGATGTACAGCTAACCGAGGGCGTCGAGACGAGCGTTCCCAGCATCTCCTTGATGGTCGGCAGTTTCATCGGTGAATGGGCAGCGCTCGTTGGTCCGGTCGGGCGCATTCGCCCGCGTCACGGCATTCTGCCGCAAATGCCCGGTGCGTCCAATCAGTTATTGCGTCTCGTTCGAGCGAGTACCAGTTGCGGCACGGCTCACCCGCCGCAGCGGGTGCAGCACAGCGTCTTCACCGATGATGTACTCGGGGAACACGACATCGGCGCTGGCGAAGCTCCTGCCCTTTTTCGCGCTGGTCCTCGTGCCGCTGACGATGCCGAGCGTGCCATAGGACCGGAGTCCCAGCCGCACCTTGAGCTTGGGGCTCGCCTCGTCGAGCACTTCCTGCAGGCAGGACACGCCCCAGTTCTCCTGCTGGCGTATCCAGGGCAGGCAGAACAGCATCGAAATGTGGCGTCTCGGATGGCCCTCGGTGTTCACCCCGGCGCCGTGCCACACCCTGCCGTCGAACAGGAATATGCCGCCGGCGGGCGCCTCGACCTGCACCGCCATCTCCCTCGGAGGCGGCTTCACCTGGTACTCGGCGGGCCAGCGGTGGCTCCCCGGCACCACCCAGGTGCCGCCCCGGGCCGGCGTGAAATCGTCGAGCAGCCAGAAGAGATTGCAGTGCGCCGGGAAGTCCACCGTCGCGGGAACGCTGCCCTGGTCGCGATGCAGTGGCTGGGGCTCGGTGGTCCTGCCGTGGAATATGCCGCCGTTGATGCTCGAGATGAGGAAGTACTTGCCGAGCATCGACCCGACCAGTTCGTCGACCTCGGACCTCTCGACGAGCTTGAGGATCTCCCTGCCCTTGTTCTGCATGTTCGAAACGAGTTGCTTCGGCCCCGTCGCATTCAGGGGAGCCAGATCGCCCAGCGCACGTTCCGCAGCCGCCTGGCGGCCGAGCTTCTCCCGAAGGGCGTCGACTTCGGCTGAGGTGAGAACATCGGTGAGCCGGCACAGCCCGTACTCCGACATGTCGCGCTTCGCCTGTTCGATGTCCGCCGTGTAGTCCGGGAGCGGCAATGCGACCGGCGGGTCGAGGATGGGCGAAGGTTCGTAGCCCGTCTGCCTGTGCGCGGCCCTTTCGGGTGTCAGGGTCACCTGCATGGCTTGCCTCCCGTCTCTCTCAGGACATCCGCTACGGCCTTGACCCCGGATTATAGGCCTCTGCGCGTCCAGTCGCGGGCCGTCGGTTCCGACGATCTCGAACCACGCAAGCAAGCAGCGGTCATTCCTACTTGCGGCCTACATTCGTACAATGTCGCCGCTCCCTGCGTGCGCGTCGACCCGGAGACTCAGAGGATAAGGACAGTGGTTGCTCAAGACTCATCGTTTGCCGATCGCGACGGTCATATCTGGATGAACGGCGAACTTATCAAGTGGCGCGATGCGAACGTGCACGTTCTCACGCACACCCTGCACTACGGCGTGGGCGTCTTTGAGGGCGTGCGCGCCTACGAGACGCCGAACGGCACGCAGATATTCCGCCTGCACGACCATACCGACAGGTTGTTCAACTCCGCGCACATCGTGAACATCAAGATTCCCTACAGGCGGGACGAACTGAACAAGGCGCAGTGCGAAGTGATCGCGGCGAACAGCCTATCGGAAGGCTACATCCGGCCGCTGGTCTACTTCGGTTCCGAAGCGATGGGGCTTCGCGCCGAAGACCTTTCCGTCAACGTCGCCATCGCCTGCTGGCCGTGGCCTTCCTACATGGATCCCGAGGCCCAGGAAAGGGGCATCCGCGTGCGGACGTCTTCCTACACGCGGCACCATGTGAACATCACCATGTGCAAGGCCAAGGCGAACGGCAACTACATCAACTCGATACTCGCCTTGCGCGAAGCGCTGGACAGCGGCTGCGACGAGGCCCTCCTGCTCGACAACGAGGGTTACGCGGCGGAAGGCAGCGGCGAGAACCTGTTCGTCGTCGAGCGCGGCGTCATCCACACGCCGGAACTCACGTCCTGCCTGCCGGGTATCACGCGGGACACCATCCTCACGTTCGCCAGGGAACTGGACATCGAAGTGATCGAGCGCCGGATCACGCGCGACGAGATCTATATTGCCGACGAAGCGTTCTTTAGCGGAACCGCCGCAGAGGTCCTGCCGATTCGCGAACTCGATGGCCGAACCATCGGCGACGGGCGCAGGGGACGCATCACCGAGACGCTGCAATCGAGGTATTTCGACCAGGTTCGGGGACGACGCCAGGCACATCCGGAGTGGCACACCCGGGCCATGTAGTGAGGAGCAACGGCAAAAGCAAGATCCTCGTTGTCGGGCCTGCCTGGGTCGGCGACATGGTGATGGCCGAAGCCGCGACCGCGAACCTGAGCGAATCCGGCGCTGCGGTACACGTACTCGCGCCTCAAGCAACGGCGCCGATCGCGAAGCGCATGCCCAGCGTCACCGCCGTGCACGAACTCAAGGCCGGACACGGACAACTGGCCCTGGGCGAACGCAGGAGCGTCGCGCGCACGCTGAGGCGGGAAGGCTTCGATCAGGCCGTCATCCTGCCGAATACGCTCAAATCGGCCCTCGTGCCGTGGTTCGCCCGCATACCCAAACGCACGGGCTTTCGCGGCGAACACCGCCACGGACTGCTGAACGACATGCGCCGCCTGGACCCCGACGGCCAACCGACGATGGTCCATCGGTTCGTTTCGCTGAGCGGCGGAGGCTACCGCGTACCTCGTCTTACCGCGGACCCCGCGAACCTCGACAGGCAGCGTAACGCGCTGGACCTTCCGAGGGCCGAACATGTCGTCGCCCTGTGTCCGGGCGCGGAGTTCGGGCCCGCCAAGCGCTGGCCGGTCAATCATTTCGCCGAGGTCGCCGCGTATTGCGCGAAGCAGGGCGCGTCGGTCTGGCTGTTCGGCAATGAAACCGAGAAAGCCGCGTCCGATTCCATCGCCAACCGGGTTCCCGAAGCCGTGAACCTCGCCGGGCGCACGGACCTCGCAAGCGCCATCGACCTGCTGTCTGGCGCCGACTGCGTGGTCGCCAACGACTCCGGGCTGATGCACGTCGCCGCGGCCCTCGGACGCCGCGTGGTCGCGCTGTTCGGTTCGACGTCCCCGGATTTCACGCCTCCCCTTGCTGCCGGCGCTGTCGCGCTGCGCGAACCCCAGCCCTGCAGCCCGTGCCTGCAGCGGACGTGTCGCTTCGACCATTACAAGTGCCTGGTGGACCTTGCCCCGGCACGTGTGATCAAGGCCATCGAGCCGTGCATGTCCTCCTAGTCAAGCTCTCGTCCCTCGGCGACATCGTCCACACGCTGCCAGCGGTTGAAGATGCCACTCGCCGGGGCATGACCTTTGACTGGGTGGTTGAAGAGGACTTCGCGGCGGTACCGGCAATGCACCGCGGGGTACGCGAGGTGATTCGCGCGGCCCTGCGCCGGTGGCGAAAACCGGGCGAGGGCCGGTTTCGCGAAATCCGCGAGTTCGGTCGAGACCTGCGCCGAAGGAGCTACGATCTCGTCATCGATGCCCAGGGCCTGGTCAAGAGCGCCCTGATCGTGTCCTGTTCGCGCGGCCGTGTTCGCGCCGGATACGACAGGACGAGCGCACGCGAACCCGCCGCGGCGCTCTTCTATTCGCGCCGCGAGGCCGTCGCGACGAAGGACTGCCACGCGATAGAGCGCATCCGCCGACTGTTCGCCGCCGCGATCGGCTACGACCTGCCGACGGACAAACCGGCATTCGGGCTGGGCATCAGGGAAGAGGCCGAACCCTACTGCGTGCTGCTTCACGGCACGACCTGGGAGTCCAAGCATTGGCCCGAGTCTTTCTGGACCCACATCGCCCATCGTGCATCGCAGGCCGGGCTGACGCCGGTCCTGCCATGGCTTTCCGACGCAGAGCGCCAGCGCGCGGAAAACGTCGCCCATCGGGTCGATGGCGCCCGCGCCGTCGGGTCCATGCCACTCGATGTCGTGGCCGACCTGCTGGCCCGGGCCAGCGCCGTCGTCGGTGTCGACACGGGACTGTCGCACCTGAGCGCCGCGCTGGGCCGTCCAACGGTGGGCCTGTTCGGACCAACGGACGCGAGGCTGACGGGATGCGTGGGCAGTCGCGCCCGGAACATCCAGGGGGACATCGAATGCGCGCCCTGCCTGTCGCGGCATTGCGGCTATCGCGGCGAAGCGCTGCGCTGGCAGGGCGAGACGGTTGAACCCGCCTGTTTCGCGCGCCTCGACCCGGACCGGGTCTGGACGCAGGTCTCGGAGCTGCTCGCGTGAAACTCGCGTTCTGCATCTTCAGGGTCTTTCCATACGGTGGGCTATCCCGCGACTTCATGAAGATCGCCACGGCCTGCGCCGAGCGCGGTCACGACGTGCGGGCGTACGCGCATCGATGGGACGCGCCTCCAGCCACGGGGGAAATGGCCATCGACACGGTAGCCGTGCCCACGAAGGGCGCCACCCATGCTTTACGCAACCGGCAATTCGCGAAGTGGGTGCAGGAGGACCTCGAACGGCGCCCGGTGGATCTCGTCGTCGGTTTCAACAAGATGCCGGGACTCGATGTGTACTTCGCGGGCGACTCCTGTTTCGAGGAGAAGTTGCAGACGCAGCGGCACTGGGTGTGCCAGCTCCTGCCCCGGTATCGGCACTTCGCCGACTTCGAGCGGGCGGTGTTCGGCGACGATCGGCAGGTCAACATCCTCACCATCGCTCCCGCGCAAAAGGCCGCCTACCAGCGCTACTACGGCACGGTGGAAACGCGCTTCTTCCCGCTGCCCCCCGACCTCGATCTCGAACGGGTGACGGCAACCGCGGACTTCGACGCCCGGGGTTGGCTGCGTCGCGAGTTCGAGCTCTCCGAGAACGATCTCGTCGTGCTGCTTGTCGGATCGGGATTCATCACGAAGGGGCTGGACCGATTGATTACCGCCGTGGCGGCGCTGCCGGAGGCCCAGAGGCGCCGCGCCCACCTGTTCGTTCTGGGTGAAGACAGTAAACGCCGTTTCCAACGCCTCGCATCGCGGCTGGCAGTCGGCGAAAGGGTTCACTTTCTCGGCGGACGCGACGACGTGCCCCGATTCCTGCACGGCGCCGACGCCCTGGCGCTGCCCGCGTACGACGAAGCCGGGGGGATGGCAATTCTCGAAGCCATCGCCGCGGGGCTGCCGGTGCTCGCGACTGACACCTGCGGCCACGCGTTCCACATATCGAAAGCGAACGCCGGCATCGTCTCCGAGTCCCCCTTCGACCAATCCCGTTTCAACGACGAACTGGCAGAGATCCTGACCTCGACGAAGCAGCCTGCGTGGCGCGGGAACGGCCGGCGCTACGCCGCCAGCGGGGCGCTTTCGGGAGGCGTCCAGGCGGCTTGCGACCTGATCGAGCGGTTCGGCAAGGGCGAAACAAAACCCGTCGTGGCGCTCTGTCTGCATCGCCTGACCGCGACCGAACCGGCATCCCGCAACTGCACGCAGATCGCTGAAGCTTGCCGGGCCGCCGGTTACCACCCGCGCATATACACCATGGAGCGCGAAGGCGGGACAGAGGGCGCGGAGGTAATCGTGGCTCCGGTAGCCTCCAGGACCGACTACGGACACGTCGAACGTTTCGAGCGGTGGGTCCAGCACCATTTGCAGCGCAACCCCGCACACTGCGTCGTGGGTTTCAACAAGATGCCCGGGCTCGATCTCTGCATCGTCACCGAGCGGCCCGCGCAACGGGAGATCGAAGGTCTACGCGCGAACCTCGGCACCTCCGAGCCCATCAGGCTGCGCGATGTCTTTCCCGTCGCCAGCACGGCCCGCGCCAGGCAAATGCTCGCGTCGGAGAGTGCGGTTTTCTACGGCAGGACAAAGGTCCTGGTGACCAGTCCCGACCAGCGTGAGGACTACGCCGACTACTATCCCGTGGAGTCGCGTATCGACAGGGATTCGCGCAACGGCGACCCGGATTCGGTGGTCGGTTTCATAACGCAGGTCGTGAACGCCCGCGTGTCTGCGGGGCATCCGGAACTGTCGAGCCCGTGGGCGCCGACCAGGGGCATTGGCTGGACGCGCGCGTCCGACACCTACCTGAGGGATGACCTTGGTGCCGCCTGGGATGGCCGGGATCCATTCGAGGTGGTGCAGGCGCTCAAGGGCGAGACCTATCGCGTTGTCAAGAATCGTCGCACGCTACGTTTCGTTGAGGGCGGCGCCGCGTATTTCGCCAAGGTGCACGACGCCGTCGGGTGGGGCGAGATCGTAAAAGAGCTATGCAACCTCAAGCTCCCGGCGATGGGTGCGAGAAACGAGTACGCCGCGTGCCGCTACCTCGAGGAGCGCGGCGTCAAGGCCCCCCGGGTCGCCGCATTCGGCCGCCGTGGCCTGAACCCGGCGCGCGCGCGTTCGTTCGTGGTCTGCGATGCCCTAGACGGCTACACCAGCCTGGAAGACATCACCGACCAATGGTCCAGGGAACCACCGGCGCCCACCCTGCGGCGCCGCCTTGTCCATGCGGTCGCCGATCTCGCGCGCTCCCTGCACGTGGCGGGCGTAAACCATCGCGACTTCTACCTCTGCCACATCTGGGCGCACGAGGCCGCGCTTGCCCAGGGCGAAGTGGAACTCGCCATCATCGACCTGCACCGGGCACAAATCCGTCCCCGCGTGCCACGGCGATGGGTCCTGCGCGACCTGGCGGCGCTCATGTTTTCCGTCGCCCACCTCGGCCTGCCCCGCAACGACTACCTGCGGTTCCTCGCGCGCTACACGCGCAGGCCGCTTCGCAACGTGCTGAGCGAAGACGCCGCCCTGCTCCACCGCGTCCGCCGCCGGGCCGACCGGCTGCTCACGGAGAGTCGCACGAGGCAGATCGTCGAGCCGCACGAGAAGCCGGCAATTGCAGCGCGGGAGGCAACTCAACCGACCTCTGCGACATCATCCTCTGGAATTACAACTTGATTAATATAATGCACAAGTGTAATTTTGGCCCATGTCCATTCACGACGAGATTCTCGCCACCGCACGACGGATCTGCATTGCGCGCGGGGAGTGGACGTTTGCTCCCGCCGAAATAGTCGCGGCGCTGCCACACCTGAACGCGCGCTCCGTGCGCACCCACATCACCAGCCGTTGTTGCGTAAACGCACCCGCGAATCATCCGCACCGGCTGCCGTACTTTTTTCGCACGGCCAGGGGCACGTACGAAATCCGTCCGCCGTTTCGCGACACGCCGCCGGTCGGTCCACCCTCCGGGCAGGAAACACCCGGCGGGCACCAGGTCGAAGAGTCGGCAGCAGAGTACGTCGCGAGTCGCCCCGCCGAGCGAACGTCCATTCACGCAGCGGTATTCGAGAGTGAAGGGCAATACGTCGCCGAATGCCTGGAAGTCGGTGTGGTCACGCAGGGCCGATCACTCGACCAGACGCTCGCGCACCTCCGCGAAGCGTTGGCGCTTTACATGGACGGCGAAGACATGGCGCAGCTCGGTCTCTCGCCGTCTCCGCGCCTGGTTCTTAGCTTCGAGACCTCGGCGCTCGGACCTTGACCCGGCTGCAGCGCCCTGGATCGCGCGAGGTCCTGCGTTCTCTCCGCAGGTTCGGCTTCGAGGTGACGTCGATTCGAGGGAGTCACGCCAAGCTTGTCAGGACCCTGCGGTCCGGCGGGAGGCCGGTCCTGGTCATTCCCCTCCACGAGAGCCTCGCAAGCGGTACCGTCCGCGCCATCTACAGGCAGGGGATCCGCTTCGTTTCCGAAGCGGAGCGTCGCCGGGGTTCCTTCCTGGACTAGTGTCGTGTCACACGACACTAGCAGGCGCCCCGCAGGGTGATGGACGTCAGGGCGCCAGGACAGACCAGGCGTTTCAACCCCTCGATGGCAGCGCGACGGTTGCCCGCGCAAAGGCGCTGGCCGTGCCCGACTGGTTCTGAACACGCACGTCGAGGTCCACCAGGTGGTCGTCCCCCTGGACATACTTGCCCGCCACCGACCCGTAGAGCGTGTTCGTGTCGCCAACCACGTTGGGATGGCGAACCTGGGTGACCATCTTTCTCAACGTTCCGTCGTCTCCCATCCAGTCCGTGCACATCTGCACCAGCCAGCACACCCGCTGCGGCCCGAAGTCGAACTGGCCCGGCATGCTGCGCTTGCGCTTGGCGTGCTCCGCGTCGAAGCGGCCACCGCCGCCCAGGTCCTTTGAACCTGCGGCTTCCAGCGCGGCGCGCGTGGAGCGGCGCGTGCCGAGCACGCCGTGGGTGAACAGGAAGAGTTCCGTGACGCCGTAGGTGCCTTTCTTCAATGGCGGCATCTCGTCACCTTCGGCGACATCCTCCCAGTACCGGGGTTCGGCGCCGCGCCTCTCGACTTCCCACACCAGGGCGTCGGCCGGCTCCTCCTCGACACTGCTCTTGTTCTCCCGGTCGTAGGTGATGGTCTGATCGCCCCCGCCGAGAATCCTGTAACGCGCCATGAGCGTTCTCTTGGTGGCCACGACTTCGTGGCGCTGATTGGTGTATGTCACCAGCCCTGTGCAGATGCAGAACGGACCGATCCGCCCGCTCTCCTTGCGAACGACGGGACCCACCTGTTCCTGGCAGGTGATCGTGTCTCCGAGCCAGATCGGGCGGTAAATCTCCAGTTCGCCGCCCGCATAGTTCATGGCGAAGTCGCGGGTGCGCGAGGAGTCGATGTTCCCCTGGATCGCGGCGCCGACGCCGAGGCTGGAGCTATAGACGAAACTCGGCATCGCTGTGATCATGCCGAAACGGCTCCTGGCCGCGTATTCCGGGTCACGCCACAACGGGTTCATGTCGCCGATTCCGTCGCCGGCGCGGGAAATGTTATCGAGGGTCGCCTGCTTTGACGCGCGGCCCGGCAATACCACGCCGGAACCCTTCCTGTACTCCTCCTCGAACTCGTCTATGGTCGTGATCGGTGCCGTGTCCGCCATGTGCTTCCTCCTTCGGTGCGTTGCTTGTGCGGTATAGCCTATCAGCCTGCCGTCTTCCGGGACGAGTGTGGGGGTATTGCGGCGGGCGCCGTCACCAGGGCGCGAACTCACCGTCGTTCTCAAGAAGCCGGTCCGCCAGTTCCCGCAAGGCGGGCGAGTCCGCAGCGCGCAGACGTCGTGCCAGCGTACCCAACGCCTCCCCGGACTTCGCAGCCCGGAATTCGGCCAACCCCCCGGCATCGGCGAGCGCGGCGGCTGCCTGGCGTTCGGCGAGCACTCGCCAGGGCACCGCGGGATCCAGTCGCCCCCCGGTAGAACGATCATGGCCGGTACGGGCTGCCTCGCTCTCCCGCAAATCACGCAGCACGCGGTCGAACATCTCCAGGGCGCAGATCGTATGCACGGCGCCCCCACGTCCGACGAGCTTTCCGAGGTCCCCGAAAGAGCGGGAGCCGCAGGCATCCAGGTCCGCTGTCACGTCGAACCCGGACAGGAGCGCATTGGCGAGGTCCGTCGTGTTCTGCTGCGGGACCAGGCGGTCAAAGGCCGAGTGGTACAGGATGATGCGCGTATCCGCTACGGACATGATTCCCGCAAGATCCACGAGGTTGGTGAACGAGTTGAGCTGGAGCATCGTCTTCAGCGCGTTGAAGCGCGCCTCGCCGTCCAGCATGCCTGTCACGAAAGCATCGGACAGGCGCTCACCGTCGAGGATGTCGTCGCGGGTCAGCCCGATGTCGGTGTACCGGAGCAGGGGCGGAAGGATACGGCGCGTCGCGTACGGTTCAATGACCTCCGGGTCGACCGCCCGACACCAGGGATTGCCGTCGCAGCGATCATCGAGACGCTCGAGGGTGCCACGGAACGTTCGGTACAGGTCGTGAGGTCCGCCGCCCGCATAAACCTCCCGGATCGCGAACTCGTCCGAGGCACGCGCGCCAGCCAGCCAAAGCGCGATGGCACTGTGCGCGCCCTGCGAGTAGCCGATGACCGCAACCTCTACGGCATGAGAAGCATCGTGGAACACGTCGTAGCGGGCGCCGTTCAATATGGCACGCACCATGTCCAGGCCGTTGGCAGCGACCCGGTTCGCCATCAGGTAGGTCTCCGGTTCGTCCGCGCCGCTCGCCTGGCCGCGTCCCCAGTTGTCCGGGACAACCACCAGGTACCCGCGGCCGGCGAGCATGTTGGCCAGCACATACCAGCCGTCGTCCTCGGTCATGCGGCTGGGAGTCGAACCGGTAGCGTGCGCCAGCACCACGATGCGGCCGGGCGGGACGTAGTCCGCCGAGCCGGCGATATCCGGCATCGCCACCAGGCCGCTCAGCGTCGACGCGGCCCCGGACGGGTTGCGTGATCCGTACGACACCGATTCGGAAACCGTGCCCCACGTCGCCTCCCGGGCACCGAGTTCGTCCCACGTCTGCTGCGCGATCTCCGCGACGAGCAGCGCCACCAGCGTCCCGATGAGGGGCACATCGATCTCCGCCAGCACAGCTTCGCGCACGTAACGATCAAATAGCCGGTCCACGGCGCCACGTGAGAGCTGCGTTTCGGCCTCCACGCGAACACCCGACGCTGCACGGTCCGCGGATGACGAGAACTCCAGCACGGCGCGATGCCGCGTCCCGTTTCCGGACGTTGCGTCCACCCGGATCTCGTGTTCCTCACCCGGCCCGAGGGTGCAGGCGAGCCTGTGGTCAACAACCTCGCGGCCATCGTCCGACCCGCTGAGATCGGCGAGCAGACGGCGCAACGCAACGCCTGTCGGTTCGCACGTTCCGTTGTACCGGAACCGCCAGTCCGGATCCGAGACGTGGATAACGTGGAGTGCGCGCGTGGCCGGGTCCACGGTAACGCCCTCGCCGGGAATGGTGTCCGCCAGGGAGATGGGCATGGGCGCGGGTGCGGGTGGGGGAACGGGTGGGCCGGTCGGGCCCGGGCTCCCGCCCCCTCCGCAGGCAGTAGCGACCATGGCGGCGGCCAGGGCGAGGAGCCGGCATGGACGCACGCGCCGTCTCCCGACCTCGGCATGGGAGCCGTCGCCCAGGGCGGCGCTTGTCAATTCCAGGGTATTGATTTCAATTACAGCATGATGCAGGCGGGATGCCTGTGGTGAATCGTGATCCTGCGGACGCCCTCCCGGACCTCCACTTCGAGAAGCTCGTGTTTCGTGCTCATCGTGAACGTTCCCTGCGCAGTTGTTTCAGGCCCGGCCGGACATTCTGGACCGCGCCATTTGTCAGCGGCAACCCGCCGCCGATAGCCTATGCAGCCGAATCCGATGGAACGTTCCGCAATGAGAACCGGCGAAGCAGGACAAACACCGGCGCGAGGCCCTTCCGCAGTATGGGTCAACAGGCCGAAACCGGGACAGTTGCCGAGCCGGGTGACACACCGGACCTTCCGTTCCGAGGCGCACCAGGCGGATGTCGGGTACTGCATATACCTGCCACCCGGCTACGATACGGACGCCAACACGCGCTACCCGGTCATCTACAACCTCCACGGCGCCGACGGCAACGAACTGCACGGTTTCCTCGAGGCGCAGGTGCTGGACGCGGGCATCGGCGACGGGCGCTGGCCCGCGATGATCATGGTCATGCCCAACGGCGGCAAGCGCACGTTCTACAAGGACTCCCACGACGGGCGCTTCATGAGCGAGACACTCCTCGTCCGCGAGTTGATCCCCCACATCGACGCGAACCATCGAACGGTCGCCGCCGGCCACGGCCGGTGCATCGAGGGTCACAGCATGGGCGGCCGCGGAGCAACGCGCCTCGCGATGAAGTACCCGCACATGTTCTGCTCGCTCTTCAACCTTGCGGGCAACGTGCCCCGGACGCTGGCGCACTTTGACCCGACGAGGCCGGACACCTACCCCAACAGCTACCTCGGCCCCCACAGGCAAAACTACGTCGACAACGACGCTTACGAACTGCTCACTAAAAACCTGAGTGAAATCAACGATAAGGTTCGCATCCAGCTATGGTGCGGGACGCGGGACGACGATCACCTGCCAACGGTCCGCGACTTCCACCAGGCGTTGCTGGCGGCGGGCGTGGACCACACTTACATGGAGATCGAGGGGCAGGGACACAACAAGAACCAGATGATCGGCATGTACCGGGACGTGTGGTTCAACTTTCATGTTGAATCGCTGAGGCGAGCGGGGCAGCGGGCGTAGATTCGCCCGATCGGGAAAACGGAGGAGCATCGAGCATGGCATCAAGGGAACCCTTCCGCGGCAGGATCGGAATCACCTACGAGGATTCGGAGCCGGACCCGTCTCCAACCGCTTCGCCGGGCAAAGCGCCCAACGTCCTCCTCATCCTCCTCGACGACACCGGGTTCGGCAACCTCGGCTGCTACGGCTCGACGATCGAGACCCCGAACATGGACGCCCTCGCGGCGAACGGGCTTCGCTACAACAACTTCCATGTCACGCCGCTCTGCTCCCCCTCGAGGGCGTGCGTGCTGACGGGCCGCAACCACCATGCCGTCGGCATCTCCACCATCACCGCGCAGGGCGACGCCGGCTTTCCCAACCTGCGGGGCCGGATAAGCCGTCACGCCGCAACCCTAGCGGAGATGCTGAGCGAGGAAGGCTTCGCCACCTTCGCCCTCGGCAAGTGGCACCTCAACCCCAACGCCCACGGCTCCGCAGCCGGGCCGCACGACGAGTGGCCGTTGCAGCGGGGTTTCGATCGGTTCTACGGCTTCCTGTCTGGCGCGACCCCCCAGTTCGACCCGGACCTGACCTACGACAACCACCCGGCGACCCCTCCCAGGACTCCCGAAGAGGGGTATCACCTCACCGAGGACCTGGTGGACCACGCCATCGAGTTCGTCAACGACCTCAAGGCCATGCGACCGGAAACGCCCTTTTTCATGTATTTCGCGACCGGTGCCATGCACTACCCGCACCAAGCGCCGAAGAAGTACATCGACAAGTACCGCGGGCGTTTCGATGAAGGCTGGGACGTGCTCCGCGAGCGGTACTTCGAGCGGCAGCTCGAGCTTGGGATCATTCCCCCCGGCACGCGTCTGCCACCGAGCAACCCCGGGGTACAGCCCTGGGATCGCCTGAGCGAAAACGAACGGAAGTTCGTGTGCCGTCTGCAGGAGGCATGGGCGGGGTTCCTTGAGCACACCGATGTGCAGATCGGCCGGCTCATCGACCACCTGGGTGCGGCGGGCCACCTGGACAACACCGTCGTGATACTCACCGCGGACAACGGCACGAGCCAGAACGGCGGACCGTACGGCGTCATGAACGCCGGCGCGAGCGCAAGGCGCAACGCGGCAAACGACGGGCAGACCGTGGGCGCGAAGCTTGGCCGGCCCGAAGCCGAAGAGGACTTCGATGCGATACAGGAAAAGCTCGAAGACATCGGCGGCCCGCACAGCAACAGCGACATACCCTGGGGTTGGTCGCAGGTGGGGAACACGCCGCTGCGGTGGTACAAGCAGGACACCCACGGCGGCGGCGTGCGGGTGCCGATGATCATTCACTATCCGGCGGGCATTCAGGACGCCGGGGGCGTCCGGAACCAGTTCCACTACGCCACCGATATCGCCCCCACGATCCTCGATATCGTCAATGTCGAGCCGCGGTCTCACTACCGGGGTTACGACCAGATGCCGATTGCCGGGACAAGTCTTGCCTACACCCTCGGCGAGGCGGATTCCCGGACCCGAAAGCCGATTCAGCATTTCGAGATGATGGGCAACCGCAGCCTCTGGCACGATGGCTGGAAAGCCGTGACAAGGCACGAGATCGGGGATGACTACAGCGACGATGACTGGGAGCTGTACCACCTCGACCAGGACTTCTCCGAGTCCGAAAACCTCGCGGCGGCAGAGCCCGACCGACTGCAGAAGATGATCGACATGTGGTGGGTGGAGGCGGGGCGCCACGGCGTGTTGCCGTTGGACGATCGCCTGTTCGGCCAACGACCGACCCGGACAGGCCCGCTCGCCTACCGCTTCGTGCCCCCCATGGGGCGGGTCCCACGGGCACAGTCACCCGCCATCGGACGGCGCAGGTGGTCACTGACCGCGGACCTGGAATTCCTGGACGCGTCAACCGAGGGCGTCATCTACGTCCAGGGTTCAGCCCTGAATGGACTCTCGCTGTTCGTGCGCGATGCAACGCTTTGCCTTGCATACAAGGAGTTGGGGAACCTGACCCTGGGCCGTTCCGCGACCACATTGCCCGAGGGACGCATGCGCGTGGGAATGGTGTTTGAGCCTGGCGATGCGAACAAGGGGACGATTGCGCTCATGGCGGAAGGCCAGGAAGTCGGTTCGATCCCCGTTCCGAACGCGGCGACAATAGGAAAGATGCGCGCGGTCGAGGTGGGCCGCGACCGGCATGCACCCATCACCGACGTGTACCAGGCGCCGTTCAGTTTCACCGGGGTCATTCATTCGGTGGATGTGCGTATCGAACCCGGGTGAAGGGGTTTCCAGGCGCGCTACGAGTCCCCGCTGTCGCGCGACTCGAGTTCCACGCCGTTGTGTACCAGCCGCGTCGACCACGGGACGGGGTTACGCATGGCGAAGTGGGCCATACAGGAGCCTTCGGCCTCTTCCAGCAGCGACTGGATCCGCTCCGGCGGTTCGGGGCTGTCGATAATGACGTGTGTCTCGACCTTCTCGCACTCTCCGGTGGTGCGGTGGCCCAACTCGCGCATCGTGCCCAGGGTGGTCATGAACCGGACGCGCTGTTCCAGGCGCATGGAAGTGACCTCGATCCTTCGCGTGTTCAGTATGTCTGTCATGTGCGTCATCAGGCAAAAACCGATACCGGCGGTGAAGAACGCCAGCGGCGGCGGGGCCTGATCGTCGCCGACCGGGGGCTGTTCGTCGCAATACAGCGTCACGGGGCTGAAGCCGGGGATGTTGACCTGCACCGTGCCGGTCTTCTGCTGCTTCCCGTGCGCCTGGGCCACCATGTTGACCTCGAAGCGGAGCGGTTCCGGCGGGCGTGCTTTCCTGAAGGGTCCGGGCTCGAACTGCTCCGGAACGGGGGACTCGGCCGCCTGCTCGCCAACTGAATAGGGTTGGGAATGGAATTTCATGTTCGTGATCTCACATATCGTCGGGGCCGGCCCGGCCGGGGTCATGCGGGCAAATGCGCGTCCAGAAAGCGGGAAACCGTCCCGTTGAACTCGTCCGGGTATTCCCAGAACATCATGTGCCCTCCCATTGCGCAGAGTTTGGCGGTTGGCGTGTTGGCCTCAGTCCATTTCGCCGCGGCCACGGAAGCGTGCTGGTTGACGACATGCAACACCGGCAGTTTCCGCGAAACGTCCCGGGCGACCTCGGAGTAGTCGCACAGGTTACCGTCGCCCAGCAACAGCGCAGCGACATGCGGCGGCGTGAGCATGGAGCGGGAAACGATGTCCTCGACGAAGGCATCGCCGGCGGGCTGCATCAGGAACCCGTGCGATGTCATGGCCCTCACCATCGCGGAATGATCGGAGTCAGAGACACTGGCTTGCATCCGGCGCACGTTCTCGCGCACATCGATGCCCCAGTCCGATTCCCTGTCCTTGACTGGTTTGGGCGACATGTCGATGCTCACGAAAGCACTCACGTTGGCGCATCCGAACTGCTCGAAATAGGCATACGCGGCCAGGACGCCAGTCGACCAGCCGGCCAGCACGACATCCCGTAGCCCCAGTTCCCGGATGAAATCAGCGAGGTCCTGCCCATGCTGCGTGTAGTGATTGCCGGACTGGAGGCTGGACGACTGCCCCTGGCTGCGGGGATCGTAGGCGATGGCCCTGAAGCGCTCCGACAGGGGTTCCAGGTTCCTGCTGAACGATTCCACGGTCATGGTCCAACCCGGGATGAAGATCAGCGGCCGGCCATCCCCTTGCGACACGTAGTGAATGCTCAGATCGTTCGAGAGCTGTACGAATCCGTCCATACGCAAACCCCGCAGCTATGAGATCAACAAAAAGAAGGCTCGCCGAGCGCTGTCAGAACCTTAAGCCCACGCGCACGCCCCAGGTTCTCGGCGGCGCGTAAGCACGTTCGCACTGCTGTACCGGCACGCCCATCTGGCGAAAATCGAAACACTCCATGTACGTGGCAACGTCTCCGTCTTCGACGTTGCGCACATAGGCATTGAGGTACCAGTTCCGGGCTGCCGATTCGTAGTAGAGGCTGAGATCGGTCCTGGTAAACGCGTCACGCTTCTCGAAATCCCGGTTCAGCACGGCGAGGTGGGCCTCGGACTCGGCGTGGAACTGCACTCGCGGTGTCAGCGTGCCGCCAGCGAACTCCCAGACCATAGGCTCAAGCGTGACGGACGCGGTGAGTGCCGGCGCCCGGGTCAGTTCGTTGCCGGTGGCGCTCAATGACTGGGAACCGACGATGAGCGGGTCGTCGACGCCGGTGAAATCGTCGAACTCCGTCCTCAGGTAACCGAGGGAGAAGACGCCGCGGCCGGATTCGCCGAACAGCACTTCGGCCTCCAGCTCCGCGCCCGAGACGGACGCGTCGGAAGCGTTGACGGTCTGGTTGGTGATCGTCCCCGCCTCGTTGGTAAAGGTCTGGCCGAGCTGGAGGTCCTTGTAGTCGTACACGAAAACCGCCAGGTTGAGCCGCGTCCGCCCATCGTCGGCCCGCATCTTCCAACCGCCTTCGACTGCCGTCACCGTTTCCGGGTTGTAGATCACCAGGGGCGCACCGGGCCTCGCCTGGCTGCCCCGGTTGTAGCCGCCAGCCTTGAAACCGGTGCTCGCGTAGGCGTAGAGGAGCGCGTTCTCCGAGAGATCGTAGTCCATGCCGATCTTCCAGGTCGTCTCGTTCCATTCCGGGTTCGCGATCTGCGGTGCCAGGAAGAACGTCGGCCCATTGACAAGCCCGACGGTCTGGAAGCTGCCGGTCGCGGTATCCGCCGTCATGCCCAGATCACCGGAATGACCGCCCTTGTCCTTCTCGTCGCTCGTGTGGCGCAGCCCCACGATCGCGCGAAGCCGGTCGTTCACCTGGAACGTCGTATGCAGGAACGCGGCCGAGCTCTGATTGGTGAGGCCCTGGTCAACGAACCGGACGCGAAACCTCGGACCGAACAGGAAATGCGTCAGGCCCACCACGAAGTCTCCATCTATCTCTTCGTCGAGCAGGTAGATTCCGGCGATGTATTGAAGCGCCCCGTCGCCAGTCGAAGTCACCCGTGCCTCGTGGGTCCAGGTGGCCGATTCCGTGGTCTCCTGAACGAAGGACTCAATGGACGGCTCCGCCGTAAAGTCCGCATCGGCCAGGAATTCTCTCTCGTGGTTCCGCCAGGCGGCCAGGTAGGTGAAGTCCATCGCGGCGAAGCTGTGGCTGAACTCGAACCGGAAGTTGCTGTCGCTGCTGTCGCGGTGACCCTGCGTATCGACCGGGTTTACGCCAGCCGGGTCGGACGACAGCAGGCCGGTGTTGTCGTTCGGGAAGGTCGCAAAGGACGCCACCCCGCCGACGCCGCCGCGCTGGTAGGACTCGGCTGTCAGCAGCACCGAGGTATTGTCCCCGGCCTCGAATGCGAAGTGCGCCCGAAACCCGAATTCGTCAGCGTCGTCGCCGTCGTCGGAGGGCGCGTTCTCGCGATAGCCGTCGCGGTTGTTCGACATCACGGCGATACGCGCCGCCGCCCGGTCGGAAAGCGGCACATTGATCGCGCCGTTCAACCGGACCAGCCCGTAGTCGCCGGCCGTGACCTCGGCCATCCCTGAAAACCCGTCGTAGTCCGGCTTTCGGGTGATCACGTTCACCACGCCAGCCGTGCTGTTGCGTCCATACAGCGTTCCCTGCGGCCCCCGCAGCACCTCGATTCGCTCGACGTCGTAGAAGTAGGCCTGCGGTCCGGACAGCCGAGGCACGTAGCTCCCGTCAACGTGAAACGCCGTGGTCGGGTCAGCCGCGTTGCGCACGTCGGTGCCGGAGACGCCACGTATGGTCATCGAAAGGCCGTCGCGGTTGGTCTCCTCGCCCACGTGCAGGTTCGGGACGATATAGCCCAGCACGTTCGGGTCATTGCCGCCGAGGCGAGCGATCTCCTCCCCGGAGAAAGCCGAGACTGCCAGCGGCTCTCTCTGCAAGGTGTTCTCACGTTTCTGGGCGGTGACGACAATCTCTTCGAGTTCGGGCTGGGCGAACGCGTTCGCCGCCAGGAAGCAGCCGCAACAGGACAGGAGGGAGAGCGAGCGCCTCGCGCCCACCGCTTCTGACTTCGCACACATGTTCAAATCTCCTGCGGAAACGACGTCGTTATCCGCCCCGATGGAGGAATCCCACGGTTACGCTATGTCTGTTCCGGAACTCCCGCTAGGGGGGAATCCCCCTAGTTGGAGAGAACGGCAACCAGCTCCGTCCGGTTGGACGTCCCGGTTTTCTGATAGATGGACGTCAGGTAGTTCTCGACCGTCTTCACCTGCAATCCCAGGGACTCGGAGATTTGGGCATTGGTCATACCCAGCGCCACCAGCTTCACGATCTGCGTCTGCCGGGGCGACAGCGACAACTCCCGCGCGCGGCCATCGGAAATGCCGGCGTAGCTCTGGTCCAGCGCGATGAGCACGTAGTGCCTGGTACCGTCGGCATGCTCGACCACCTCGACACGGTGTGAATCCCGAGTGTTGCCATGCCTGTCGAGGAGAATCGCGACTTCCCTGCCCCGACCCTCGCGTGACCGCAGAAGGCTCGTCCGGACCTGATCGGAAAACAGGTGAAAGACCGAGCAGCCACGAAGGCTCTGAAGATCAGCGAACGGCGCAATCAAGCCAGCATCTTCGAATTCACCGACGACGTCGCGCAGCAGAAAGTCCTGGTCCAGCATCAGGTAGCCGCGAATCCCGCGTAAGCGCAGGAGATTGGTGACGACATCGTCGCGCTTTTCCTGCTGCCGCCTGCTGTATCGGAACCGCAGCGCAATGCTCAGGTAAGGAATCAGCAACTGCGCAAGCCGGTGATCCGTTTCATCGTAGTGCCCGAGGGGTTCCGTGCGGTGCATGCCGACCAGCCCGAATGGCTGACCTTCGATATTGATGCCGAAGATCATCGCCGAATGGACGCCGGTCGGGCGCAGGAAATCCTGGTAGAACTCGCATTCCCGGTAGGAGCTGTCGGACTCGATGACCTGGTCCGTGGAGACGCTCGGCGCCTCGAGCGCATCCGACAACCGCTTGTAGCGAGCCAGCGCCGGATCAAGGTGCTGGTAGTAATCCAGGTACTTCTTCATGTTGCTGTGGTCGACCTGGTACGACGTACCCTCCAGCAGCTTCAACTGGGGAGTGCCGGGATCGAACTCGATGAACACCCCCGACGAGGATCCGAGCAGGTACATCAACTCGCGCGTCATGATGCGCGCGAAATCCCTTTCTACCACGCACTCCTGCGCGAGATGGCCAATCTGAACCACCTGGTTCAACTGGAGATCGCTGACGCGAGCCATGACCTCGATCATACACGCGCGCAAACGCATTGTGCCGTGAGCCATTCCGTGGCTCGTCGTATGATGCGGCCCACATCCCATCACCACTCAGGATTCCTCGGTGCCAGATTCCGCCTTACCTCCATCGACACCCAGAGACGTCCGCCTCGGCGTTACCGATCCTGCGGATGTCGCGTTTCCGCTGCGCTGGGGCATCCTCGGCGCCGGAAAGATCTCCGCCCAATGGGTCATGTGCCTTCACGCGTGCGCGGGCGCCACGGTGACCGCCGTCGCCGCGCGTTCGGAGGATCGCGCGCGAGAGTTTGCCCGGAAATACGGCGTCGCCACTGCGTACGGCAGCTACGCCGAGATGGTGGCATCGCCGGAGGTCGATGTCGTCTACGTCGGCACCATCGACCGGCTGCACAAGGAGCACGCTATTCTCGCCATCGAGGCCGGCAAGCACGTGTTGTGCGAAAAGAACCTGGCCGAGACTGCGGCTGACGCCCGGGCCATGTACGCGGCGGCGGAAGCGCATGGCGTCATGCTGCAGGACGCCGTCTGGACGCGTTTCTTTCCCGCCGTGGAGCATGCGCGGACGTTGATCGAGGCGGGCGCCATCGGCGAGGTCGTGCTCGTGCAATCCGATTTCGGCGGTACGATCTACACCGTCCAGGCCGCCCCGTTGGCATTTGGTTCCAGCGCGACGCCAACCGCGGTCACCGTCGCGGGCCGCAAACCCGGCGGCGCCATCGTCGAGTACGGTCCCGACAAGTGCGCGGTGCTGACGTTTCCGCCGATGCCATCGGAATTCGTGGAAACGACGGAGATCATCGGTCGTGAGGGCCGCATCACGCTGGAACAGCCAGCGCATGCCCCAACGACCATCACCGTCCGCATCCCTCCTCCCGGGACCGTTCCGTCACGTTACATGACCGCCAATGTCCCTGCCCCGGTGCAGCGTTTCGAGTACCCGTTGCCGGCGGCGGTGAGCCTCCCGGACCTGGCCTATCCGAACCAGCAGGGATTCCTGTACCAGGCCGAGGCGGTGCACCGCTGCCTGGCCGCCGGTCTGCGGCAGTGTCCGCAATACGACAAGCAGGAATCCCTGCACACGCTCGATCTCCTGACCGAGATCGCCGCGCTTACGCCGTCAGCCTAACCTCGCGTCGGTAGCGCGACGATTGCCGAGCCAAACGCAGTCGTAAGTCCCGACTGGTTGCTGTTCTGCATCTGGACTTCGACCAGGTGCTCGCCGTCGACGACGGACTTGTTCACCACGGAACCCGTCAGGGTGTTCGTGTCGCCGACGATGTTGGGATGGCGAACTGAAGCGCTGAGCTTTCTGAGCGCGCCGTCGTCGCCCATCCAGTCCGTGACGATCTGGGTGAGCCAGCAGACGCGCTGCGGACCGAAATCGAACTGGCCCGGCATGTTGCGCCGCTTCTGGGCGTGCTCCAGGTCGAACCGGCCACCGCCGCCGAGTTCTCCCGAACCCTCTGCGTCGAGGCGGTCCCGGGTACTGCGACGCAGGCCGAGAACGCCGTGGGTGAAGAGGAACAGTTCCGACACCGAGTAGGTGCCCTTCTTCAGCGTATCCAACGCGTCGCCCTCTGCGACATCCTCCCAATACCGCGGCTCGGCACCGCGCCGCCCCCGCTCCCACACGAGCGGGTCCGCCGCTTCGTACACGCTGTCGGGATCACCACCCTTTGGATTGCGGTCATACTGAAGCGTGCCACCGGTGTTCTCGTAACGCGCCATCAGCGTCTTGAATGTGGCCACGGTCTCGTGGCGATGGTTGGTGTACGTCACGTGGCCGGTGTTGAAGTTGATCGCGCCGATGCGGCCGCTGGTCTTCCTGATCGTCTCGCCGACCTTCTCGGTGACGGTGATGCGGTCCCCCAACCAGACCGGTCGCACGAAGTCGATCTCGACGCCGGCGTAGTTCACCGGCAGGTATTGCGTCGATACGCGGGCGCGGTCGATGGCGCCGGTCTCCCCCGCTATGACGCCGAGGGCAACGCTGTAGAGGAAGCTCGGGGGCGCGGTAATCATGCCGAAGCGGCTGTTGCCGGCGTGGGCCTCGTCCTGCCAAAGCGGGTTGTAGTCACCGATGCCCTCGCAGAAGTTGCGGATGTTGTCGAGACTGGCCTCCTTCGTCGGGTGGTGTGGCAACACCTCCCCGATTCCCTTCCGGTACTCGGCTTCAAACTCGTCGATGGTCTTGATCAGATCCGGCGCCGCCATGGTTTCCTCCTCCTGTCCGTCTCGGGTTAACCCGGTTCGCTGACGCGATTTCAACCGCGCCCCGCCACCTCGCGCATGAGCAGATCCATGTTGGCGATCTTCTCGTCGCCCTCCCCGAACACGGCATCCGTGACGATGATCTCGCTCACGCCAATCTCTTCGTACTGCGCAACGATATCCCGCATCTGGGCAGGCGTACCCGCGATCGCGCGGCCCGGCGCGTCCAGCGGTTGACGGCCCGCGGAATGGGCCTTCAATCGCGCCTCGACCTTCGCCTCGGTCGTATCCAGGAACATCAACACCGCGGCCGTGCGCTCGATGTCAGCCGGGTTGCGCCCGACATCCGCGCAGTGCGCGTCGAGGATCGCACCCTTGTATTCCATCATTGCCACGTTGCCCCAGTGGTTCCACTCGTCGGCATACTTGGCCGTGATCTTGAGCGTGACCTTCTCGCCGCCGCCCCCGATGAGGAGTGGCAGGGGATCCTGTACGGGCTTCGGCTCCAGCGTCGCGTCGGTGAGTTGATAGTAGCGGCCCGAGAAGTTGCTGGTCTTCTGCGTGTAGAGCGCCTTGATGACCTGGCACGCCTCGTCCAGCCGCCGCAGCCGGCCAGGTATCGTGTCGAACTCGATACCGTACTGGCGGTGCTCGTTCTCCTGCCATCCGGAACCGAGACCCAGCACCACCCGGCCACCGGAGATGTGGTCCAGGGTAGCGGCCATCTTCGCCAGGACCGCCGGATGGCGATAGGTGTTGCCGGTGACCATCGTGCCGACGCGCACCCGCGGGACGCGCGCGGCAAGGGCCGCCAGCGTCATCCAGGCTTCGGGAAACGGCATGTCCGTGTTCGCGCCCGCCGACATGAAGTGGTCGGCAACCCAGAGGCCATCCCAACCCGTCGCCTCGGCGTGCGTACAAAGTTCGGCCATCTCATCAAACGGCAGCCACGGGCTGGGCCAGTAACCAAAGCGCATCGTCATCTCCTGCAAGCGGGAAGCGCACAGTTAATGGGTACCCGCCGCCGTTGTCAAAGCGTTCACCTCGCTGCACGGCGTTTTGAACGTCCGCGACGCCTCTCTCGTATCATAGGGAACAGCACCCTCAAGTCCTCGCCAACAATGACCGACAGCAACCTATCGCGCCCCCTGGCCGTCTCGCCCGCAGACGGTCCTGTCGCTGTCACCGGCGCCAGCGGGTACATCGGCTCATGGATCGTTCGTGATCTCATGGAAGCAGGTTACCGGGTTCATTCCTGCGTGCGCGATCCCGGCAGGCCGGAGAAGGTCGACCATCTTCTCGCGATGAACCAACAGGGCCTCCCCGGGAGCAATGCGCTTTTCACCGCCGACCTCCTGAATCGCGGCAGCTACGACGCTGCCTTCGAGGGATGCTGCGCCGTCATGCACGCAGGTGCCGTTCTTACGCGTCACCAGGCGACGCCGCAGGAGGTGTACGACGGCTGTTTCACCGTCGTGGATCACGTTATCGAGTCGGTGCGAAGGGCCGGTACGGTCCGCCGGCTGGTCTTGACGAGCTCGTTCTCGGCGGTATCGCACCCGGCCGAAGAAGGCTATGTCTACACCGAAAAAGACTGGTGCACCGACAACCTCGAAGACCGTCCGCCCGGCTGGTCCGAAGAGGACATCCCCATCAACCGGCATGCCGCCTACGCCTACGGCAAGGCACGGGCCGAGCAGTTGATCTACAGGGCCGCGGAAGAAGACGGGCGCTTCGAGTCGATATCGGTGCTGCCCCTCGACGTCATCGGGCCCGTGATGTGCGCCAACCACGACGACGCTGGCTGGCATGTCTGGATCCGGCGGATGCTCCAGGGTGAACCCTTCACCCTGACCCCTGGGGGCAGAATGCTCTGGAACAACGTCGACGTGCGCGACGTTGCGGCGGCGCACCGACTGTGCGCGGAAAGTGCAGCAGCACGGAACGGCTCGCGCTACATCCTTGCGGCGAGCGACCGGTCCGGCGAACTCTTCACCTGGCAACTGCAGGCGAGATTGAAGGAACTGTTTCCCAGATTTCGGAACATCGGCGGTGAAGAGATGGACGGCGACAGGCCGAAGGAGAAGACCTTCGACAAGCCGCGTTCCTACTGCACGCTTGCGAGGCGGGAACTCGGCCTCGAGCCGTATTCGATCGACGATTCGCTGACGGCGACGGTTGAATCATACGTCCGGTTAGGCATCCTGCCCCCGTTCCCAGAGGCATCCTCCATTAGCTGAACGTCCGGCCAGCCAAGGCGGTTCTACTGTCCACGTCGCTACTCGATCACTACGTACGTCTCGGGCAGATTCGCCGGACTGTAGCCAACGTCCGCCTCTCGACGGTCTATCACGCTACGATGAACCTTTGATCCCATAGGAATGCGGCGAAGAACCTTGCGCCAAATCCTCCATAGTCCCTTCCGCGATTGATGCAACGCATCTTTGTCCGTTGGGTTGGGACGTCGACCCTTCTCCCAGTCCACCTTCAGACGTAACCCCGCCTTCTCCGCATGTCGCATCATCCAAATGAAGGCACCGTCAGACAGTCCTCGTTCCAGATAGCTGCCGCCCACGTCGCAGTGAACGCCCGGAAACCACACTTGCTCGACCGTCTGTAGGCTCGCTTTGCTCTCCTCGTCCCAGATGCTGGGAAGGAACTTCCTCCTCTCCTCGTCGATCGAAATCGCGTGACATCCGTACGGCGTCTCCGGGTGTAGCCTGGTGTCGAAGAAACGCCGTCCAAAGAAGTAGCCCAGCGATCCGACCGTGTCCCAAACCCCAATGAAGTAGGGCTTGCATGGTTGACAGAACGTCTCCTTGAACCCCTGCGCGATCATCTCATTGTCGGGCGCGTTGTAGATGGTGGACGCGTACGGGATCAGGTTCTTGCTTCCCTTTTGAAGCAAACCGCACTTGTGGAGCATTCCACCTAGCGCACGCACGGTATAGGCGCCCCGGCTGAATCCGAAGAGATACAGTTGGTCCCCAGCCTCATAGTGGTTCATCAGATACTCGTACGCATCCTCGATGTTTTGCTGTAGTCCCCATCCGAACGCGTCACCTAGGACCTTGCCGACTCTCTTTCCCACAAAACGGCCCAATGGGTCGAATGTCCCAACCCCTGGGTCATAAAACCCGATCTGTTGTGAGTCCCGGACGATGGCCTCGAATACCCCGACCACGTTGGTGTTGTGCGAACCGTATTCATTGCTCGTACCATCACAGCAAACCACGATCGTCCTGCCCATTGATATTCCGTTTCTCCGTTTATCCGTGACTTCACTCCGACATGAACCCCATCACTAGCCTTCCGGCCGAGTTGACGTCCTCATCACTCCAAAGTAATGCCCATCGTCTTCATGATCAGATTCATGGTGGCGTCGCATCTCGTAACCAGATCGGTGAAGTGCTGCCGGAAACTGCCATGGGTCCGTAACGCCTCTTTTTTCAGCATGCTCTTCTTGCCTCTCGCCGAATGGCCCTTGGCAATCGTCCGATGGTCGTGAGCTTCCCTGAACGACTTCATCGCTTCCTTGGCTTTCTCTTCTCCCACGCCGCTACCTAGGAGACACTCCTCAAGTAGCTTGATAGACCTCCAGTTCTTTTCCACCTGCCTGCCGGTCTCACGGGCTCGCCCCCGCAAGGCCTTGTCGTTAAACCCTTCCACTACTAAATGGTCGAACGCCAGGAGCGCCTCTGACCACTCGTTCTCCGCGCTCGTCGCAGGTATCTGCACTGCGCGCATCATGTCCCGACCCCGCGGGCACCACCACTCCGGTCGCTCCTGATCGAGACATTCGATTTTGTGCTTGATCGACTGAAGCGGGTCGAGATCGGCGAACTCGCCCAGAAAGTCGTTCTTCACCGCCCGCTCTGACAACGGCCCATCGGGCCATTCGTTGAACGATCGCCAATACAGCTGCTCCTCGTACGGCAAGTCTCCCAAGTAACCAATGTAGGTGTGGACTTGACCCGCACTGTTCACATCGTAAGTTGTGAGGTGCCACGAGGCGCGACATGAAATTTCGCGGTCGGTCAGTTCGTATTTCGCCGAGTCGGCTTTGTATTTGTGAAGCACCTCGCCGCTGAAGAACACCGGCGACATCGTGCGCGGCACTTTGGTTTCGGACTCGAAGTAGCTCGACAGGCGAGCCGGGTCGCAGCTCGTCTCGATTTGCTTGCCTGTGACCAAATCCAACACCTTGAACGACGCGTACTTCTTGGGTCGAGTCCGCATGCGTCTGCGACGTGCCGCGATCTGCCTCTTCGATTCGCGCGGCAGGTGGATTTGGTGACCATACACAAAGCTGCCGAAACCCTTCTGCACACCCGCTTCGTAACTCAGCAGGCGATCATCGAACTGTGATCGTTGAACGTCAGACCAGGGGTCCCGGTCTCTCGGCGTGTATCGGTTGAAGTCGAAACGAACGACAATGCCCATCGAGGCGAGCACCGCGAACTCCTCCAAGTCCCTACGCCTCACGCAGACGACACGCGCAGACCTCCGGAAGTCATCATCATCGTCGTGATATAGATTGATCACATCCTCCAAGTCACCCGCTTCATCTACCCGGCAGTACGCACCCCGCTCCTCGACAAAGTGCACGTCGACCGCGTGTACCAGTTTCTGGCTGATCTCCGTCTCGATCCCATCGGATCCCGCCCATTGCCGCAGGTACACGAGCTTTTCACCGCCCCGCAAAGGACCCGCGTTGCTCAGGGGTGCGTCCAAGTACACGCGGTCGGGTTTACCTTCACCACCCCAGACGTGCTCCGTTCGCCAGCAGTCATCTACCTGCACATGTGTGCGGGCGAGTTGCGCTGCCTCGAGGTCTTTCAGTTGCCTCAACGGCGCCAGCACGGCATGGATGTACACATGTCCCAAGCTCGCGTAGACGATGACATCGTCTGCCGTGACGTTTCTCCGAAGAAAGTCCACTGCATCGTCAACGGCTCCCTCCAACCAACCCGAGCTACGCGGATGCCCCGAAAGCAGCCGGAGCTCTTTCATCCATAGCGCGCGCGCATGTGCTTGCCCGACCAAAACGGCCAACCTATGACCTCCGATACACCGCTATACCGAGTCCTATCCTCACGTCGAACCGGCCCTAGGGTCGCCGCGCTCGTGATTCAATCGCATGAATAATAGTGATTATTTGTACAGTATACGGTGCAGGTTTGCTCGCGGCCAGTCGGCGCAGTGGACTACGGAATACCAACCCCCGACATCGTCCCGAACCGCGACTTGACGACGTCGGTGACCTGGGCATCTGCAGGAGCGACGATGTCGCCGGAACGCACCAGGTATGCATCGGGACAATCCGCTGCCTTGGGCGTCTTGCCCGCCTCCACGTCGGTTGCCGCGGCGAGGACCATGTTTCGAAAACGCACCACCCCGAGATCCGTCTGACCGAGCAGTTCCCGGGTGCGGTCCGCGATCAGCCCCTGGCTGTCCGCGATGGCCTGGTCCTGCTCCGAGATGCCCCGGATTCCGGTGAAGCTCGATTCGCGCTGCAACGTGCGGTCGACCAGGTAGTCGTTCTCGCGCCGCCGTACGGGCACGTAGTCCGCCTCCATCTCGGGGAATACGCCCCAGCCGCCACTCAATCGCTCGGTCTCTTTCTCCGTCAACGGCCGGTCCGGGTTCCAGCAATAGCAGAAGATCCAGCACGATACGTCGTCGATCGGGACCCAGGTGTTGCCGAGGTTGTTCTCGTCCGGGAAGTTGCCCGGCGCGAGCGAGTGGTTGGGCATGAGGAACTGGGTCATTCGCCAGTACAACTGGTCGCCGTCTGCCTGGCGGGATGCGCAAAGCAGCAGCCCGGCGTCGTGTTCGAGCACCGTGAACTGCGGGCGCCCGTCCGCGATCAGCCAGCGGAATCGGGCCATGGACGGCGGTTCGTTTTCACCGTCGGCGCGGGGCCGCTGATTTGAGACTTCATGCAAACCCACTCTTTCGCCATCCCGGATGCCCGCATGCAGGTACGAGAAGTGCGCTGTGTCGAGGCCGCCCTCGCACGCCTGCGCCCAGTTGCACTGCTGCAGCTTCTTCGACACGAACCGGTGATCCGGCGGTACCTCGGCGAACTCGAACCGGGGCAGTTCGGGCGCGGGCCCGTCTCCCATGTATGCCCAGATGACGTCTCCCGATTCCCGCGCCTCAAGCGCCCGGATCGCCGCCCTCGGCTTGATTCTCTCTTCCGCCTCGGGAGCGAGGGTAGGAATCTCGAGGCAGCGGCCCTGGTGGTCAAACTTCCAGCCGTGATAGCTGCAGCGGATGCCGCAATCGGCCACGCGCCCGAAGAAGAGGTTCGCGCCGCGATGCGGGCAGACCGGCTCGACGATGCCGACGCGGCCCCGCGTGTCGCGAAAGGCAACGAAGTCCTCGCCTAAGAGCCTGACGCGCTTCGGCGGACAGTCGGGTTCCGGCAACTCGCTCGACAGGAGCGCGGGCATCCAGTACGCGCGGAACACGTTGCCCATCGGCGTGTCCAGCCCGGTCCGGGTCAAACGAACGTTATCTTCAGACGACAGCATTCGGGTCCTCCCGCGCAACCTGCGCTCCCGTGCATCGAATGTACACTGTCGCCGCATGAAGTTGGGAGTGTTGGATCAATCGCCGATCGCCCGCGGGGAGGATGCGCGCGCGGCGGTCGACAACACCATCAGGCTTGCTAAAGCCTGCGAAGCGTTCGGATACCACCGTTACTGGATCGCCGAGCACCACGCTTCCAATACGCTGGCGAGTTCGACCCCGGAGATCCTCATCACCCGCGTGGCGCGCGAGACCGACCGCATTCGCATCGGCTCCGGCGGCGTGATGCTGCCGCACTATTCGCCGTTCAAGGTCGCCGAGAACTTCCGCATGCTGGAACTCATGTATCCCGGACGAATAGATCTGGGCGTGGGCCGGGCGCCCGGAAGCGACGGCCTCACTGCTGCCGCGCTAGCGTACGGCAATCCTCTCGGCATCGAGTACTACCCCGCGAAAGTCAAGGATCTGGTCGCATTCGTCTCGGGCGACAAGCCGTTCACGGAGGCGTTTGAGCGCCTTCGCGCAACTCCGAACGCGCAGACCACGCCGGACATATGGATGCTCGGATCGAGCCTCGACAGCGCCGTCTACGCCGGGCGATTCGGTCTCGCGTTCTCCTTTGCCCACTTCATTGCGCCGCAGCCGGCTGTCACCGCAATGCGCCGGTATCGCGACGAATTCAAGGACGAGCACCTCGCGGCTCCCTACTCCTCGATCGGCGTCTTTGCCATCGCAACGGAAGACCCGGAACGGGCTGACCTGTTCCGCCGGATGCGCGAAATCCAGCGCATCCGAAGAGACCGGGGTATCCGCGGACCCCCGCCAACGCTGGAAGAAGCCGCCGCCGCGCCGTTCAGCGACGGAGAGATGGAACAACTGCGCAGCCGGCGCTCCCGGCAAATCATCGGCAGCGGCGCGGAGGTCAAGGCAGAGATCGATGCCCTGGTCGAAGAGACCCAGGCCGACGAGGTGGTCGTGCTGACCATCACGCCGTCATTCGAGGACCGCGTGAAGTCTTACGAACTCATCGCGGACGCTTACCGCGACTGAGACAGGCGTTCTGCTACTCCTCCGACCCGCGACCGATCCTGAACACGTGGCCGTCGGGATGCCGCACGTGCATCTCGCGAACACCCCACGGCATGTCCTCCGGGGGCCAGGTCACGTCCAAACCCTGGTCCAGACAGTGTTGGTGAACGGCGTCGACGTCCTCGACCCAAATCGACATCCAGACGCCCTGGTCCCCGTTTTCGTCGCCGTCGGGACCGAACGTGCGCGGCGACGGGCCGCGTCCCCGGCCCCCTTGCGCGTCCTGGCAAAGGAAGATTTCGCACTCCCCCGAGCAGACGCCGCCGAACCCGGGCGGATCGCCCCACTCCCAGCCCTTGGTCCATCCGAGCTTCTCGAACCACTCGAAGCTGGCTCGAATATCGGAAACGTTGAGTATAGGTGTCAGTCCCTGGGCAAACATCCTGGGCTCCTTCATGAAAACCGGTGGCAAGCATACCGGGGGATCCGCGGAAAGATAGCCGTGTGCAACGTTTCCGGTAATTCGGGATACTTGAACCGAGATTCGATGCAACGAACGAGGCATGTCCCATGAAACTCGGCATTAGCCACCAGCGGCCCCAGGACCTCGACGACGACCACTTCGCCTACCTGCGCAAGATGGGCGTGGAGACCATGGAGGCGCGTCTTCCAACCAGCGACGCGACGTACGAGACGTTGAGGGACATCCGGGACAAGGTGACGGACGCCGGATTCGAACTGCACGAGATCATGCTCAACGATCTCTACTCGTCGAAGGAGTTCACCCTGGGCTTGCCTGGCCGCGACGCGACGATCGACCGTTTCAACGAGTTCCTGACGGACCTCGGCCGACTGGGTATCCAGTACACGACTTACGCGTGGCACACCGGCGGCGCCTACATGTCGGGCATGACCACGACCCGCGGTGTCCAGACCCGCGAACTCGTCGCCAGCGAGGCGCTGGCCTTGCCGGACGCCTACGACACGCAATACGACGACGACACCATGTGGGCCAATTTCGATTACTTCATGGAGCGCGTGCTTCCGGTCGCGAGAGAAGCAGGCGTCAAGCTGCAATTACACCCGAACGACCCGCCCCTGACCCACCAGGGCGTGGCGCGAATCTTCCGCAGCACGGACGCCTACCGCGACTCCATCAAGCGCACCGGCGGCGACAATCACGCGGGCATCCTGTTCTGCGTGGGCACCTGGTCCGAGATGCCGGGTCCCACCGGCGAGGGCGAGGACATCATCGCGGCGATTCGCGAATTCGGCCCCACCGGCCACATCCACCAGGTCCACTTGCGCAACACCTCCGGGCCGCTGCCGCGGTTTCACGAGACGTTTCCGGACAACGGCTATCTCGATCTGCCGGCCATCGTGCGGGCGCTGGCCGAGGTGGGCTTCGACGGCATCGTCGTGCCTGATCACGTGCCCGGCCGCGGACGCGGGCAGGTCGAGGAAGCCTTCATATTCGGTTACATCCGGGCGCTGATACAGACGTTTGGCTGATGGCCAATATCCGCTACGATATGCCGTAGAAGGCTCACGCGTTTTGTGGGCTTTGACAGCATGACGCCCAACCGACATCTCTCTAGAATCCCCGGTTGAGATCAGTGCCGCGGTAGGGCCGTTAAGTCAGGACATCATGGCAATGCCCGCTTTCGACACGCATAAGGCCGTCAAGGCATTGTGTAGCGCCGGGTTCGACGATACCCAGGCCGAGGCCGTGGTCGATCAGATCAATGGTGCCATCAACGAGAACGTCGCCACCAAGACCGATCTCGAAAAGCTCCCGACAAGAGAAGAACTGCGTCAAGAGATCGCGAAGCTCGCAACCAAAGAGGATCTCGAACGGTGCGCCACCAAGGGCGAACTGCACCAGGAGGTCGCCAAGCTCGCAACCAAAGAGGAACTGCGCGAAGAGGTCGCCAAGCTCGCAACCAAGGACGATCTGCGCCAAGAGGTCGCCAAGCTCGCAACCAAGGACGATCTGCGCCAAGAGGTCGCCAAGCTCGAACTGCGTATAGAGACTGAAATTGAGAAACAGTCGTCCAAATATCTGCGTTCTATGGTCGTGGTGGTCGCCGGGATTGTTGGGCTTGCGAAGGCGCTCGAACTTCTTTGGGCGTGATTTGTACCCCGCTGCAGCGGTGTGTGGCGCATGTCAGGGTTCCTTCAGCTGGCTCTGGGCGATCCGCTCCAGCATCCGCAGCCGCAAGCCGTCCTCCACGTCGCGATAGTCATCCAGCCCAGCAAGGTTGCGTGTCTCGTCAGGATCGTTCTCCAGATCGAAAAGCAGGTAGACGCGCCCATCCTCGTTGATGGCAGCCTTCCACTTCGCGTTGGCCAGCATGATCTCCCGCTGGATCTCGGAGATCGCGTCTTCACGATACGGCGTAGTTGATCCGTTCATCGCGGGCACCAGCGACTTGGCGAACTGCTGATACTCGATTTCGCCGCCGGCAAGTTCGACCAGCGTGGGACCCACGTCGCAGTTCTCTGCTGGGGAACCATTCACGCGTCCGCCATTTGACACCGTTTCCGGCGTGCGCACGATCAGCGGCACGCTTACGGCGCCGCTCAGGAAGTTCTGTTTGTAGATCAGGCCCCAGTCGCCGTTCATCTCGCCGTGGTCGGACGTGAACGCGATCACTGTGCGATCCAGTTCGCCGCGTTTTTCCACCACCTCGAGGACTTCGCCGATCTGGTGATCGATGAGCGTCACGTTGCCGGCGTAGTTGGCCCGCATCGCGGCTTCGTCGCCCGGATCGAGTTTCGGCGAGCGATGCTCCATGAACTCGTCGAGCCAGCCACGGGGTCGGTCGTGATCGTCCGGCGCGCGCGGGATCGGCTCGGGCATTGTGGCCGGTTCATACATGCTGGCGTACGGTTCGGGCGTGTCCCAGGGTTCGTGAGGCCCGCCGAAACTCACCCAGCAGAACCAGGGCTCCTCGCGGTCGTATTCCTCGAGATAACGCTTTGCGCACTGGCCGACATAGACGTCGTAATAGAGTTCCAGCGGCAGCACGGACGGCCGGACCACGTGCGGCTTGTTGTCGAAACGCTCCTTGAAATCCGCGCGATAGGCTTCCCACACGCCTTTCTCCTCCCACATCGCCGTCATGTGGCTGCCTGTCCTGGCGCTCGCCCGCGGGCCACCGATCTCGTTGACATCGTCGAGGCCGTACGCGTGCAGCAGGTATTCGCGCTCGCGCAGATCGACATCGCCGTGAGGATGCAGGTGCGTCTTGCCGAACAGGCTCGTTCGGTATCCGAGGTCGCGGATCACCCGCATCCACGTCGATGCGTCTTCCGGCAGGGTGTACTGGAGGTTGTTCCAGACCGCGTTGTTGTGCGGATACCGGCCCGTCGCGAGCGTGACCCGGGCGGGAACGCAGATCGGCGTCGTCGTGACGCAACGGCTGAAACGCACACCCTCGCCGGCGATGCGGTCGAGGTTCGGTGTCTTCAGCCAGCCGCCGCTCCAGCCCATGGCGTCCGCGCGCTGCTGGTCGGTCATGAAGAACAGGATGTTGGGCTGGGTCATGGTGCTCCTTGTCGCAACCGGTCAGATCACGCCGCGTTCCCGCATGGCATCGATCGACGCCGCGTCGTAGCCGAGTTCCCGCAGGATCTCCGCCGAGTGCTCGCCAAGTTTCGGCGGGTGCTTCGGCTCCACCTTGGGAACGTCCGCGATGTTGATCGGAGGTCTCACCACCGAAGGCACCTCGAACCCGTCGTCCTCCGCCGGGACGATCATGCCGTTATCCCACAACTGGGGATCGTCTGCGTGCTCCTCGACGATGCCCACCCTCCTGGCCGGCACCTGGGCCGCCTCGAACCGTGCCATCCACTCGTCCGAATCCCGTTGCTTGATGATCCCCACGATCAGGTCGACGAACGCCTCCCTGTTCTCGGTCCTCCCCTGGTCGGTGGCGAAGCGCTCGTCGAAGAGCATGTGCGAGGCGTCCATGGCGTCAAACATGAGGAACAGCAGTTCTTCCGTGCGGACCATGTTGAACTGCAGCCAGCGACCGTCCGCGCATCGGTACACGCGTCCCAGCGGGCGTGGCGCGCGCCTTCTCTCGCGGTACTCACCGATGTCCGCCCCCGACATGATGCCCTGCGGGATCGCGGAGACCGACCACAAACCATTGGCGAGCAGCGAAGTGTGCACCATGCTGCCTTCACCCGTGCGCTCGCGATGCAGGAGCGCGGTGACGATGCTCGCGTACAGCGCGATGCCCGTGGGGTGATCGCCCATGCCCGGCAAACCCTCCGACGGCCGCTCACCAGGCTGGTGCATGAGATCCATCAGGCCGCTGCGCGCCCAGTAGGCGACCATGTCGTAACCCAGACCCTCTCTTTCCGGGCCATTCTCGCCATAGGCCGACAACGACGCGTAGATCATCCTCGGGTTGAGCGGACACAGGTCTTCATACGTCAGCCCCAGGGATTCGCGCGATCTGAAGGCCATGTTGGTGATGTAGACATCGCAACCGGCGATGAGCTTGCGCAGCACCTCCATGCCCTCTTCCTGCTTCAGGTCGAGGACGATGCCGCGCTTGTTGCGCCCCTCGAGGTTCCACATATAGTCGGAGTCGGCCCCAGGCATGGTGGTGGTGCGTCCAACCTGCCGCATGATGTCGCCGGACCCCGGTTTCTCGACCTTGATGACATCGGCACCGAAGTCCGCCAGCATCACCGCCGCCGCAGGGCCGGCAATGACCGTCGCCACGTCCAGCACCTTGAGGCCGGAAAAGGGATACTGGTCCATAAGACGGCGCTCGTTCTCCCGAAAGGTTGTTGGAAAATTAGTGGCATGGTAGATAGCGGCAGTCAAGGCGGACCGTGGACGTCATGCCCAACCAGGAACAACAGCGGCTGCTTCGCTTCCTCAAGCACGGCATCGAGACCGGTGAGACCGTAGACGCCGGGGGTATCGTCCGGAGTCCCGTGGACGACTTCACCTGCCCCGACCTGCTGGTGCAGGAACAGCGGGTCTTCTTTCGGGAGACGACCCTTCTCATGGGCCTTTCGTCGGATTTGCCGAAGGCGGGCAGCTACTGGGCGGATAGCGAGACGGGCCTACCCATTCTCATGACGCGTGGCGGCGATGGTGAGCTTCGTGCTTTCGCGAATGTCTGCCGCCACCGGGGCATGCAGGTGGTCGCCGACGGTCGCGGGGACCAGGCCCGGTTTTCCTGTCCCTATCACGCGTGGACATACAACAACACCGGCGAACTCATCGCCGTCAACCGCGAGTCGTCGTTCGGGACGGTCGACAAGGCCAGTCGCGGACTCGTCGAACTGCCAAGCGCGGAGTTTGCCGGGATGCTTTGGGTCAAGCCGACTCCGGGAGGGGAAATCGACGTTGCCCGCCAGCTCGGCGGACTCGCGCGCGACATGGAGCAATGGGACCTGCCTCAACACCCTTATGGCGCCTCACAAGTGATCCGCGCCAACATCAACTGGAAACTCGCCATCGACACGTTCGGCGAGAACTATCATTTCGACGTGCTGCACCGGAACTCGCTGACGTCCGAGTTTCACGGCAACCTGCAAACGCACGACATATTCGGGCTGAACTACCGGATGGTGTTCGCGCGGCGCCGGTTCATGGAAATCCTGGACGAGGTGGGCGATGCGGATGAATGGCCCTTTCGGCGAATGACGCTGAGCGTCTACTTCATCTACCCGAACGTCATCCTGCTGGTCGACCCGTCCGCCGTGGACGTGCTGCGCATGTTTCCCGATGGCGACGATCCCGGGAAATCCCGGACCGCGCACAGCTTCTACGTCGCGCCGCATGTCCGGGAATACTACGAAGAGAATCCGGACGGCTACGCCGAGCGTTTCGCCGCCTTCAACCACGTTGTCGAAAACGAAGACTATTGGGTCGCGGCCTCGGTTCAGGCGAACGCCGCCTCCGGCGTGCAGACGCACATTCTCTTTGGCCGCAACGAGCCGGGGCTGCACCACTATCACAATGCCCACCGGCGCGGCCTCAACCGCCCGCTGCTTGAACTCGAACCCGCGTGACCGGGGCGTCGGGATAGCCGACCATGCGCACCGTGAAGGCAGACATCGCCATAGTCGGCGCAGGCATCGCCGGCTTGTGGCTCGCCAATCTCCTTCTCGGCCGGGGCTTCGATGTCGCGGTCTGCGAGCGCGGCAAGATCGGCGGCACCCAGACCATGGCTTCCCAGGGGCTGATTCACGGCGGCGTCAAGTACGCCCTCGGCGGTACCGCGACCCGCGCCTTTGAAACGGTTTCGGACATGCCGCGCCGTTGGCGCGCCTGCCTCGAGGGCAAGGGCGAGATCGATCTGCGCGGCGTTCGCATGCATTCCGATTGCTACTACTTGTGGTCCCACGATGCGCTCGGCGCGCGCCTCGCGGGATTTCTCGCCAGCAGGGTTTTGCGTAGCCGCGTCGCAAGGCTCGCGCCCGCCGACTATCCAGGTCCTTTCGCGGGCCAGACCGGCACCATGTACCGCCTCGACGACTTCGTCATCGACGTTGCAGCGCTGGTGCAGCATCTCGCGGCACCACTACGAGACCGGATTCTGCCCATGGAGGTCCAACCCGGAGAATTCGTCATGGATCAAGGAGCGGTGCGCGCCTTCGAGAACGCGAACATCCGCGTCGAAGCGGAACGGTTCATCTTCGCTGCCGGGGTGGGCAACGAAACCCTCGCTGCCGCCGCGGGTGTTCCGGCGCGCATGCAGCGACGCCCCTTAAAGCAGGTACTAGTCCGTAGTAAGGATCCAGAGCCTATCTTCGCGCACTGCGTTTCTGACCTGAGGACGGAGCCGGCGCTTACCGTCACGACCCTGCCGGGATATCACTACCTGGGTGGTGCTCTCGCGTCGGACGGCGTAGACCGCAGCGATGCGGAGCAGGTTGAAGCCGCCAGGATCGAACTCCAACGCGCACTGCCATGGATCGACTGGTCGAACCGGGTTTTCGAAACACTGTCGATCGATCGCGCCGAGCCTGACGGACGGCGCCTCGATGGTGCGTTCGTCGAGACCCACGAGAACGTCCTCGTGGTGTGGCCCGGCAAGCTCACCCTTGCACCCGATCTCGGTGACCGCGTGCTGGGAGCGCTCGCATGACGCTTCCACGCAGGCCATTGGGCGCGACCGGCATCGAGGTCTCCCTCATAGGTCTCGGCACCGTCAAGATCGGCCGCAACACCGGGCTCGACATGGCTCCGTTCGAATTGCCGAGCCTGCGTCAGGCGCGCCGTCTGGTCGATGGCGCCCGGGACCTGGGCATCAACCTGCTGGATACCGCGGCGGCCTACGGCGAAAGCGAAGCACGACTAGGTGCGTTGCTGGCGGGCAATCGACAGCGATGGGTGCTCTGCACCAAGGCGGGCGAGGTCCACGAGGACGGCGAATCCCTCTACGACTTCAGCGCGCAGGCGATCCGACAGAGCGTCGAGACTTCGCTGCGACGCCTGCGCACGGACTATCTCGATGTAGTGTTCGTGCACTCCGACGGTCGCGACATGGCGATCCTCTCCCAAGCCGAGGCCCTCGACACGCTGACCACATTGAAGCGTGAGGGAACGATCCGCGCCGTGGGCTTCTCGCACAAGACCATCGCCGGCGGTAGAACTGCACTCGCCCAATGCGACGTGATCATGACGGCACTGAGCTACGGAGACCGCAGCCAGCGCGACGTGGTCCGCGAGGCTGGCGATCATGGACGCGGGGTTCTGGTCAAAAAGCCCCTGGACAGCGGGTGGGCGTCGCCGCAAACGCTAGGTTACGTCGCCAACCAGCCGGGCGTATCCAGCATCGTCGTGGGCACTACAGACCTTGCGCATCTCGAAGAGAACGTCGCGGCCATTCTCGGCTGACATGTAGGCATTGATCGCACGTCAGAATTCACTCGCAACGGCACGTCACAATAGACTTGTATTGTCACGTCATTAAAAACTTGTATCATCACATCACAAATTACTTGCAACGTCCCAATGGCTACCGTTGGCGAGAGACTCGCCGCATCCCTATCGCTCCTTGAACGGCTCCAGAAAGAAGGGCGGCACGTCTTCCGCTCCGGGGAGTTCACGCGGGTTCATCGCGAGCGCCTGGTCCGGAACGGCTTCTTGAAGGAGGTCATGAAAGGTTGGCTCATCTCCTCCAGCCCGGAGACCGATGCCGGCGATACGACCTTCTGGTACGCGTCCTTCTGGGAGTTCTGCGGAGCCTACTGCGCGTCTCGGTTCCATCGGGACTGGTGCCTGTCCCCCGACCAGTCGCTGCTCCTGCACGCCGAGAACACCGTCATCCCACAGCAGGTCATCATCCATACGCCAAAGGGCACGAATAACTCGGTTCAGTTGCTCTTCGGCACCTCGTTGTATGACCTCACGCAAAAGCGGATGCCACCTGCAGCCGACATCACCGAACACGAGGGGTTACGGCTGTTCGTCCCCGAAGCTGCGCTGACAAGGGTCCCTGAATCCTTCTTCGCCCAGCACCCGGTCGAAGCGCAGGTTGTCCTGTCCAAGAATCGCGATGCCTCCAGCTTGCTCGCCCGTCTTCTTGACGGAGGCCATTCCGCCATCGCTGGCCGACTCGCCGGGGCTTTTCGGCGAGTTGGACGGGCCGATACCGCCGACGAGATTGTCCGAACCATGAAAGCCGCAAGCTACGATCTGCGCGAGAGCGATCCGTTCAATGCGGCGCATGCTGTCGGCGCCGTGAGCCGCAGAAGCGCGCCCATCGTCCGGCGCCTTCAGGCCATGTGGGAGCGTTCGCGAGAGTCCGTCATCGAGGCATTTCCAAGCGCGCCCGGCCTACCCGGGGATCCGGGAGACTATCTCCGCCACGTCGATGAGATTTACGGGAGCGACGCCTACCACTCGTTGTCCATTGAAGGCTACCGCGTGACGCCGCAAATGATCGAGCGTGTCCGCGCTGGCAACTGGGATCCTGACAATCGGGATTCCGACCGGCAGAACCGCGACGCGCTCGCCGCGCGCGGCTACTGGCAGGCGTTTCGACTTGTCCGGGACACCGTGGCAGAGATCGTCGCCGGCGGCGATCCCGGCACGCTGGTCCGGATCGCACACTCCGACTGGTATCGCGAGCTGTTCCAACCCTCCGTGGCGGTCGGCCTGATCCCCGCCTCCGCACTCGCCGGCTATCGCAACGACGCTGTTTATCTACGCGGCTCGCGTCATGTCCCGCCGCGCTGGCAAGCTGTACGCGATGCCATGCCCACGCTGTTCGAACTGCTGAAGCAGGAAACCGAACCGGCGGTACGCGCCGTGCTCGGGCATTGGTTGTTCGGCTACATCCATCCCTATCCTGACGGCAACGGACGCATGGCTCGCTTTGTCATGAATGCCATGCTGGCCTCCGGGGGCTATCCGTGGACGGTCATCCGTCTCGAAGACCGGACCGACTATCTTTCCGCGCTTGAGGCAGCAAGCGTCGAGCAGGAAATTGAAGTCTTTGCGCGGTTTATCGCGGAGCGCGTCCGGTGGTCACAGGGATAGATCACGAGATCCGCCCAATGACGATTCCCGGCAATGGGTCAGCAACGTGGCAAGTTCGCTAACGAATCACGCGACGCTCGTGCAAATCCTTGAGCTCCGCCTCGCCAATGTCCAACCAACTCTTGAGGACCTCGTCCGTGTGCTCGCCGATGTACGGCGGTGACTCCGGCTCCGCGAGCGGGGTGTTCTGGTAGCGGAACGGCGGCGCGAGCAGCGAGATGGTGTTCCCATCCGCTTCCTCCAGTGTCCGGACCATGCCGCGTTCGGCGACCTCCGGCGAGGCCAGCGCCTTGTCCACGGTGCGAACCTGGCCGGCCGGCAGGTCCCGCATGCGTGGAATCCAGTGTTCGGCCGGGTGTTTCATCAGTTCGCCTTCCAGAATCTCCCAGAGAAGCTCCCGGTTCTTGAGCCGGTCGGGAGGCCGGGCGAACCGCTCGTCACGCGGGAGGTCCGGCCGTTCGATGACGTTTTCGCAAAAGCGCGTGAACAGGCGGTTGGAGGCGATGGCCATGTAGATCGGGTCTGTCGCCGTGCGGAACAGACCGTTCGGCGTGGCATAGATGTGCCTGTTCCCCACGCGCTCCGGAACGACACCCATACCCAGCCATGCCATGCCCATGTTGCCGAGTGCGGCGATCGCGGTGTCCATCAACGCGAGATCCAGGTAGTCGCCCCGGCCCGTCTTCTCGCGCGCGATCAACGCCGCGCATACGGCGCTGGTCGCGTGTCCCGCGGTCAGCGTGTCGATGAGCGACAGCGCGGTGCGCATCGGCCGTCCGTCGGGCTCGCCGGTCATGGCCATCATGCCGGACTCCGCCTGCAGCACGGGATCGTAGCCGGGTCGGTCACTCATGGACCCGTGCTCTCCGTACGCCGAAATCGACACGTAGATGAGCTTCGGACAGATGGACATGACGCGTTCGTGGTCGAGTCCGAACCGGTCCATCACCCCGGGGCGGAAGTTCTGCACCAGGACATCGCACTGGCGCGCGAGGTCGAGCGCCATCTGCTGGCCGGCCGGGTCCTTGAGGTCGATGGCGACGCTCTTCTTGTTGCGGTTGAAGCCCATGAAGAAGGGGCTGCGCGCCGGCTGTCCGTTCTCGTCGAGGCCGCGCACGTCATCGCCGGTCGCGGGGTTCTCGATCTTGATGATGGTGGCCCCGAGGTCGGCAAGCTGCTGGGTTGCGAGCGGACCCGCGATGATGCGGGAGAAGTCGAGGATCTTCACGCCGTCCAGAGGCGGCGTGGCTTTGGTCACTGAATCAGCCTGCGTCTCCATCAAAGTCCTTAAAGCAGCGAAGCGGGATACGCGTCACGGTCGACGCCGATCGTCTGACGTGCCCGGCGGCGAGGCCAGCATGGCGGGACGGTTGTCATCCTTGCCGACGATCGAAATCAGCATACCACCGGTCCAAATCCGGCTGTAACATGGCCTGGATCGCGCAAAAGGACGCAAGGAGAAAGAGATGAAGCTGGTCGATCCCACCGTTGCCGCCCCCGCAAGACAGTCCCGGCGGGCGCCGGCGCTCGCCAGCCTGGACGGGCTGACGATTGGCCTGCTGTCCAACACCAAGCTCAACGCGGGTGCCCTGCTCGAGGAGACTGCCGCGGTGCTGCAGACCCGTTTCGGCGGTAACGTCCTGCCCATGGTGGCGAAGGGCAGCGCCGGGGCGCCCGCCCCAGCGGATACGCTGAATAAGCTCTCGGCGGAGTGTGACTACCTGATCACCGCCTCCGGCGACTGAGGCAGTTGCTCAACGTGCAGTTTGCATGACGGCATCACCTTCGAGCAGACCGGCAAGCGGGCGGTCGTTCTCTGTACGACACCGTTCGAGGTCACCGCGAAGAACATGGCCCGGATGCTGGGCCTTCCCGACTATCCCTTCGTGATCGTCGATCATCCGCTGGGCAGTTGTACTGCAGGCGAGATCAGGCAAAGGGCAGCGGTCGCGTCAGAGCAGGCGGTCGACATTCTGATGGGATGACCTGATTCGCACCTCGACCAGTCCACGCGCTCGTCCAGAGGTCGAAAGCGCCATCAGCCATTGTGAACCCCTAGAGATCTCAAAAGCGGGTCACTACTCCTGAAAGCTCCCAGCTAGGTTTCGGCCCCGACACCGGGATAGACTGGATTATTTCGTCAATCCGTTTCGGAAGGAGCCAGATGAGAGACTGGTGGTCGAACGTACTCCTCAAAGCCCGAGCCAATGGGCTAATTGTCCCAATCCTCACGGCCGCGATACTCGTAGCCATCCTCATCGCAGCACTTTGGAATATGTCCGCACTCAGGGTTGCTTGATGTTCAAAACGTGGCAAAAAAGACGTTGGTAAAAGACTGCTATCCGTCAACGGGAAGAACAAATCCTGGAATGGGCCTCTCAAGAGTGGGCTGACAGCTGAGCCACCGGGTGAAGCGAGAAGAGGGGAGCAAATGCGAACCTGGTGTTGCGACCCGGAGGCCCCAGACCTGCGCGGTGGTCGCGATCAGTGGTCGGCCCGCCAGGCCTGTCCTGCGATGCACCCCCGATTCGGCCATCTCCGGCGGGGGAATCATCTCGTGATCTCCCGGATCCTTTTGGCCAGCCTGGACCCTCAGCAGTCGATGCACACCCCGATGGGCTGGCTCTGCATGACGGAGCCCCTGCCCCTGCTCCAGGACGGTATGAACGCCGAATGACCACCGCCGTCGCCCCCACCCACGGTGACGAGAATGTCGTCAGGGGTCAGGCCCCGGTGAAAGTTCTGTCTCCCCTGCCGCTCGTATTCTCGAAGAACGAACTTTCCGATCCGCTCCATGCCTTCCCTCGGCCGCCGCGCGTGATCGAACAGGTATTCGCGCACCATCGCTTTCGTCCAGCCGGCGCGGGCGATGATCTCGACATGTTCCGGACAGATCACCACCACGCTCTGTCCCGTGGTAACGCAACCGTAGTTCGCCATCGCGTCGGCCATCGTCTCGAGAATGGCTTCCGGCGTATTGCCGCCGTGATTCTCCACGTTCAGGAAGCCCGCTCCAGCGAACACCGTCACCGAACTCACCCCTTCGGGATAGCCGAGTTCCTCGCATAGCGGGGGCCACGGGTTCCTGTCCGCCCGCTCGGCGATGCAGAAGCTGTATTTTCCGGGATGTCCCTGGGTCGACTTGTCGGCCAGACCCGGCACCGTGCGGAAGACATTGAGGAGGGTCAGCCGTACCGTGCGGCCGATGGTGGCATTGGCGCGGTTTCCCGGGCCAAAGAGGTTCGCGTCCGCGTTCATCCCGATCTCTTCCACGATCGGTCCGCTGACGATGAGCAGATGTCCCGAGCCACCGGTGCTCACCGAGCTGGCGTGGAAGTTGAACGGCTCGCGGTCCATCGCCTCGAACGCCGCCACGATGACCGGAAAGTACTCGGGCAGGCAACCCGCCATGACCGCATTGACCGCCGCAGCCTGAATGGTCAGTTCCAATCCGGTCGCAGGATGATGCGCGAGCACGGTTTCGGGAGGTCTGCCTTCCAAGGCCATCATGGCCTCGACCCGGCTCGCTTCCGGCGGCACGACCGGCAGTCCGTCCGTCCAGCCTTGCTCGTAGCAGTAGTCGATGGCCGCCAATGCGTCGTCGGAAACTTCGCGGGCGTTGTTGTCTGCAACACTGGCCATGCGTTCGCCTCGGTCGGTGGATCAAGCGTTCCATGCTCCGACTTATGCGTGGACGACGTCAAGGGCATGGCTTTGACACCAGCGCCAGGCCACCGCCGTGGTCTCTGGGACAGGCGGCTCGGATTCCTTTGACATCACCTGGACCGATCTCCATCATTCCGCGCCTTCTTCCATGGAACAAACGTCTTGAGGGAGCGCCAGCGACCTGAGGCGTTGTTCCATGGACGGCGAGCGGGGCCGGGCCGGAGCCCTCAGCCGGGGAGCGCGAGGGGGAACCCCTCGCAAGCAAAAGTCCGGAGCCGAAGGCGCCGGCTGTGGGGCACTACTGGAGAGGGTTAGATGAAGACTTTGCTGTGTCTTGGAGCACTGGCACTGGCGCAATCGGTCAGCGCCAACGACCCCTTGTCCGAGTTCCAGGATGTCCAATGGGAAACCCATCGTGACGAGGCCCGGGGTTTCTCGTTCCGCTATCCGTACCACTGGTCGAGCAGCACCAACTCACAGGGGCAAAAGGTCTTCTACGACTCAAGCTCTGTTTTCGATGCACGGGTAACGGTCTATACCCGCGATCGTGAGCCCGAAGAGGACCTCGCCGGGGTCGCCCGAGAGGCAGCATCCAAGGGTTGGGAAGGAAGCATCGTCTCGGAAAAGCGCATCGAACTGGACGGCTTGCCCGCCCATGAGGTCGAGTTCCATTGGGTGCTTCCCGCGGGAGAACGCTTGACGGCCGTTGTGCGCGTTGTGGTCGTCGCGCGCGAAGATGAGTGGCTGGTCTTCCATGGCCTGGACGGTATGGCGGCCGACGGTTTCGACAAGGGTGCGGCCACAGTCATCTATTCGGTTTCTTTCGACAAGTAGGGGCCAGGCATGCAACGACTTCTGACTGCCCTCACATTCTGCCTGCTTTGCACCGCGCCTTCCCACGCGGAGCGTTTCACGTTCGTCGCCCTGGGGGATACCGCCTACGACGCCGCGCGAGACCAACCGATCTACGAGGCGCTCATCGAGACCATCAACCGGTCGAAACCCGCGTTCACCATCCACGTCGGTGACGTGTGGGGCCTGGATCATTGCGGAAACGACGAAATCCAGGAGGTTGCGGAGACGTTCAGGCTTTTCGACCATTCGCTCGTGTACGTCCCGGGCGACAACGAGTGGACCGATTGCCACTATCGGCTGGCCGGCGCATTCGACCCGGCGGAACGGCTCGCGCAGCTACGCAAGGTGTTCTTTTCGGAGCCGGTGAGCCTGGGGGCAACACCCATGTCCCTGGTCTCTCAAGCCCGCATCTCTCCTTATGCGAAATACACGGAAAACGTCCGTTGGCAGAAGGGCGGCGTTCTGTTTTTCACGATGAACGTGACGGGTTCCGGGAACGGCTATCGGTACGACGACAAGAACGCACTCGTGGAAGCACAGGAGCGCAACGCGGCAAACGTCGCGTGGCTGCGGGACAGCTTTCGAATCGCCCGCGAGAACGCCTACAAGGGCGTCGTGATCGCCCTCCACGCGGAGATGTTCTGGGAGGACTCGATCCGAGGATCATTCCATGGACCGCACGGCATCATCCTGCGTGAGATCCGGATCGCATCGGAGCGCTATGGCGGGCCGGTACTGCTGGTCCACGGCGACTCTCACGAGTTCGTGGTTGACCGTCCGTTCATCGAATCACAGGGCGAGCTCGAGCTGCCGCAGTATGCGAACATCACGCGGCTGGAGGTGTTCGGGGCGGCGGAGGTGCGCGCGGTGCAGGTGTCCGTTGACACCGACACGCCCTGGCTGTTCGGGTTCGAACCGCTGTACAACGAGTAGTCGAGTCCGTGCCACAGCGCGACTGACGCTACCCTGGTCGCGATCCACCCCAGGTAATGAGGCCCATGACCACGAGTGACCTCCTCCACCGCCGCGACCGTCTGCTCGGCCAGGGGATGCCCCTGTTCTACTCGGAGCCCGTTCACATCGTCCGGGGCGATGGCATCTGGGTTTACGACGCGTCCGGCAAACGGTACATGGACCTCTACAACAACGTGCCCTGCGTTGGTCACGGCAATCCCCGTGTGGCCGCGGCGATGCGGACCCAGGCCGGCACGCTGAACGTCCACAGCCGATACCTCCACGAAGGAATCCTGGACTACGCCGAAAGGCTCACGAACCTGCACGCACAACCCCTGGCCCGCGCCGTCTTCTGCTGCACCGGCACGGAAGCGAGCGAAATCGCGCTGCTCATGGCGCGGGCCGCCAATAACGGCCGGGGTATCATCTGCACGGACGCCTGCTACCACGGCAACAGCACCGAGGTCCGGCGGCTATCCAATGCGGGGCGCGATCCGGCAGGCAATCCCGACATCCGCGCCATTCCGTATCCGCAGACCTACCGTCCCATCGAATCCAGTACTTCGGAGTCGGAACTCGCCGAGGTGTACCTCGAGCGCGTCCGCGAGGCGATCGCTGATTTCAAGAGGCACGACATACCTTTCGCGGGCATGTTCGTCTGTTCCCTGCTCGCCAACGAGGGGCTACCGGATATTCCTCGCGGCTTCATGCCCCGCGCCGCCGAAATCGTGCGCGGAGCCGGCGGCCTGTTCATCGCGGACGAAGTCCAGGCGGGATTCTGCCGGAGCGGCAGATGGTGGGGTTACGAGACCTCCGAATTCGTTCCCGACATCGTCACGATGGGGAAGCCCATGGGGGCCGGTCTGCCGCTCGGGGGCGTGGTGGCGCGTGCGGAACTCGTCGATGCGTTCCGCGAGAAGACCCGCTACTTCAACACCTTTGCATCGTCCCCGCTACAGGCGGCCGTTGGCATGGCGGTCCTCGACGAACTGGAGGAGCGAAGGCTGCTGGAAAACGTGAAGGCGGCTGGCACACACCTGCGCTCGGGGCTCGATCAACTGCAGACCGAACACGAATGCATGGGAGACGTCCGGGGACACGGACTTGCCCTGGGCATCGAATGGGTCCACGACCGGGAATCCAGGTCACCGGACCGAGACGGCGTCGTACGGGTTGTCGACAGGCTCAGGGACAAGGGATTTCTCGCCGGCAACGCGGGATCGCTCCGCAACGTCTTGAAGCTGCGTCCGCCGCTCGTGTTCTCGAAGGAAAACGCCGACGCCTTCCTCGACGCGTTCTCGGAAACGCTACGGGAACTCCATGGCTGATATCAGTCCTGCACTTCGGGCGCTCGCCGAGAAGGCCCTGGCGGCATGGGAATTCGAAGAAGCCCGCCTGCACCCGATAGGCATCAGCGAGAACGCATCCTTCCGCGTCGACACGCCGAACAAGCGGTACCTCCTCCGGGTCCATCGCCCCGGATACCACACGCTCGCCGAACTGGAATCCGAGCACGTATGGACAAATGCCCTGCTAGAGGCCGGGGTCAACGTGCCGGTGCCGGCGCGGACCCCCGAGGGTCGCGAATACGTCACGCTTGGCTTCGAGGGAGGCGAGCGGCACATCGGCATGCTCGAGTGGGTGGATGGTGACCTGCTCCACCACGTCATTCACCGGAAACCGGGCGACTTCGCCGGACACTTCCGCGCCGTTGGCCGTATCGCCGCAGCCATTCACAACCAGTCCTCCTGCTGGAGCATACCCGCCGGTTTTCAACGACATCGCCTCGATATCGACGGCCTGCTTGGCGATGACGCATTCTGGGGCCACTTCTGGACCCTCCCGCAGATGAGCAACGCGCAACGGGAGGTGATCGGGAGCGCCCGTCGAGCGATCGCCGAGGAGCTATCTCGCCTGGGGCAAGAATCCCGGATATTCAGCCTGATACATGCAGACCTTCATACAGCCAACCTGGTAGTCGGCGAACAGGGCCTGCATGTCATCGACTTCGACGATGCCGGTTTTGGCTGGCATCACTACGAACTCGCCGTCGCCATACACCGCCACTACGGAGAGGACTGGTTCGACGACATCCAGGCAGCCCTCGTCGACGGTTATCGCGACGTGCGTCCGCTGGCGGATTCCGACGTCGCCATGTTGCCGATGTTCCTGCTCGTGCGCTCCCTCGTGCATCTCGCCTGGCGCGCCCAGCGTCCCGAGCACGGGACCGACCTGTCCGAAGACATCGAGGATGCTACCCGGGAGTCAAGGGACTGGATGGGTTAACCGCCTGTCGGCTTGCGACTCTGGACTTACCGGCGCAGTGACGACCCGGCATGATGCTCACCGAAGCTAAAATGACGGCGTTGGGAGGGAGAACCATGCGAATCGCAAGTCTACCGGCGGGAGTCTTGATCGCGTGGGCTGGGTTGTTCGATGCCGGGGCGTTGGCGCAGCCCGTCTTGTTCTCCGAAGTCGAGAGTTCGCGGGAGGCCTCGCCTGAACGCGAGGACTTTGTGCGGGAACCGAGAGAACTGGACGCGACGGAGGCGAGGTCCACGCTGCCAAAGCGCAACGTGCGGATCGACCTCGAGCGCCTGGCCGGAATCCGCGACGACATCCACGCGCAGCAAGCCACGCCTTCGGTCGTGCTCAACTTGCTGGAGGATGTTCGGCTCCAGGCGGTATTCGAAGATGCCGCGCCGACGTTGTCGGGATACTCGCTATCGGGTCGACTGGAAGGCGAACGGATCGGGACTGTAACCCTTGTGGTGAGTGGCGACATCGTCGCGGGCATGGTGCGGACGGCCAAGGGTACGTACTCGATACGCTCGGTCGGCGTCGGCGTGCACGTCGTGGAAGAGGTCGAACGGCCGGCGCTCGACGCGGACGACGCGATTTTGCCGCCCGCTTCGGTTGTGATGTCCTCCCAGCCATCCGTGCCATCCGCGCAGGACGATGATGGCAGCGAGATAGACGTGTTGGTGTTCTACACGCCCGAGGCACGGGCTGCCCTCAATGGCACGCGACGCGCGCGCGCCCAGATCGACCTTGCCGTCGCGGAGACCAACGCCGCCTACGCGACGGGCGGAGCGGTGCAACGGATCCGGTTGGTTGGCGCGGTCGAGACCCCCTATGAGGAGACCGACGATACCCTCGCTAATCAACTAGAAGAATTCAACCGCTTTCTGAACGCAGGTGACGGCCACATGGACGAGGTCCACCTGATCCGGGACGCGTACGCCGCGGACCTGGTGCACCTGGTCACGGAGAAGGGGTCGGGACTTGGCTCGGTAGCTCCGTATGACAGCCGCTTTGCGTTCGCGCAGACGGGCGTTCAGTCCGGCCTGGTCCGGGCCGAGATCTTCGCGCACGAACTGGGCCACAACATGGGGCTCCAGCACGACCGCTACTCGCCGTACAACACCCTGAACTATCCCTTTCCCTACAGCCATGGTTACGTGAACCAGAAGGCGTTCGAGGACGGAGCAGCTGCGGGCGCATGCTTTCAGACGATCATGGCCTATTTCAACCAGTGTGCATCCGCCGGACTCTCGGGCCCGGACCTCATGCGGTTCTCCAATCCGAACCAGTACTACCCGGACGCCGACGGCGACCCAATGGGCATTCCCGGTGACGATCCCTCCGAGGAAGTGGACGGTCCCGCGGATGCCGTGCGCAGCCTCAACGAGACGCGGATGTCGGTGGCGAACTTCCGAGCGAGCGCGAACCGCTGCTCGTACCGGCTGGCAAAGGCTGGTGACGAGCGAATCACGGTAGATGTGGATGGCGGGTCCTTCACCGTGGGGGTGAAGGTTAGCGATGGTTGCCCGGTCGAGGCCATCAGCCACGACGAGTTCGTGGAACTGTCGACGAATCCGACGGACGAGGGGGTTGAGGCAGCGTTCCGGGTTGCGGCAAACGACGGTGGCGCGCGCATCGGACTGATCACCATCATGGGGGAGTCCGTGGAGATACTGCAGCGGGGTCGCGTGACGGTTGCGGACGTGTGCGGAAGGTCGCCCTGGATTCGCGACATCCTCACCGACTACGCCGGCCGGAATAGTTGCGACGAAGTGACGGAGTTCGATCTCGCGGAGATCTATGCGTTGAGGACGGACGGACCCCGAATCACCGGGTCGATCAAGCCCAACGACCTCGATGGCCTGGTCAACTTGCGGCTGCTCAATCTGAATAGCAATAGACTGAGCGGGCCGATCCCTGCAGAGGTGGGACGGCTTCGGAAACTCCGCAAACTGTACCTCAACAACAACGAGCTCAGTGGGCCGATCCCTCCAGCGCTGGGACAACTTGATCTCCAGCACATTGAACTCATCGGCAACGCGCTGACCGGGCCGATTCCTCCCGAGCTCGGGGCCCTCGAAAACCTTACAGGCTCGCTGCGGCTCGACGACAACCGACTCAGTGGCCCCATTCCTGAGGAACTCAGCAATCTCCGGCACGCGTGGGGCATTTCCCTTGCCGGCAACGCACTGACGGGAGACATTCCGCCAGAGCTTGGTTCCCTGGGCCACGCTCGGGAACTGCGGCTGCGCGACAATGACCTGTCGGGGCCAGTTCCCCCGGAACTCGGTCAACTGGAAAACCTCCTCTGGCTGTCGCTCCGGGGTAATGGCCTCACCGGGTGCATTCCAGGTGAGCTGCGCGACGTCCCCACCAACGATCTTGACCAACTTGGACTCGGATACTGCGCCGCCGTCTCGCTGGCACACGGAGGACCGCCCAATGCTCCGGGAGAGGCGGGGAGGGTCACCGAAGGGACCACGGCATTCCTCACCATCCTCGCCGAGCCGGAGCAGGACACGGCGTTCGACGTCACCGTTACCGTGTCAGGCGGGGAAGCTTTCGGCGTCGAGCCGGGAGATCGAACAGTGACCATCCCCTCCGGAATGACCGAGGCAACCCTTACCGTCGACACCGAGAACGACGATGTCGAAGAATCCGACGGCACGTTCACCGCCACGATCCTGGCACACGCCGCGTTTGCCCTGACGACGTCTCGTAGTAGCGCATCCATCATCATCGACGACGACGAAGGGCCCTCCGCGCCGACCATTGTTTCGCTGATACCTGAGGAGGGCATGCTGACCGTCATCTGGAACGCGCCTACTGGCGAAGGCGCGCCCATAAGCAAATACCAGATCCGCTATAGACCCGCCCGCCCAGCGCCCGGGTGGCAGACCTGGAAGCAGATCGGTCACGAAGCCGGGGGTGCCCTACAACGGGATATCACCGGACTGAACAACCGCGTCGAGTACGACGTACAGGTGCGTGGCGTAAACGAAGACGGCGATGGAGCATGGTCCGAAACCGCCAGCGCCACGCCGAGAGCATGTCCGGACGGCATTCACTTCGGCGATTGCCGGGTCCTTCGGGCGGCCAGGGACATCCTCGTCGGCGGCGGCACCGCCATGAACTGGGCGCCTGGACTTCCCATAGAAGAATGGAGCGGCGTTGATCTGAATCCTTTCACGGGACGCGTGGTACGCCTGTTTCTTTCCGGTCAAGGCCTGAGCGGGACGATCCCGCCAGAGATGGGCGACCTCACCGACCTCGAGGTATTGTGGCTCCATAGCAACAATCTGAGGGGACCAATACCGGCTGAGCTGGGCAACCTCTCGAACCTCCAGTCGCTGTTGCTCGCCCACAACGGACTCAGGGGCCCGATTCCCGCAGAGTTGGGCAGTCTGGCCAATCTGGAGTCATTGTGGCTCCAACGCAACGAACTTACTGGGCCTATCCCTGCAACGTTGGGCCAGCTCTCGAACCTGGAGGAGCTGTTGCTCCAAGACAATCAATTGACTGGGCCTATTCCGTCTGAACTTGGTCTCCTCCGGAAACTCAGAGCGTTGAGGCTATCCGACAATAGACTGACCGGCAGGCTTCCGGGAAGTCTGCGAAGACTAGAGAACCTTAGCGTCCTGTTCCTCGGAGGAAACGCGTTTACCGGGTGCGTGCCAAGTTCCTTACGCGACGTCGAACGGAACGACCTGAATCTGCTTAACCTCGCCGACTGTCCTCCCCTCTCCGCCATCGATCTCCTGATTGAATCGATCCCACTCGACAGACGCGCCTACGGCACCGGAGAGCGCATCGAAGCATCCGTCTGGTTCTCGACGGACGTCACAGTCTCCGGCTCTCCGCAACTGTCGCTAATGGTCGGTTCCGGGGTCCGTGCCGCCTCACTCATGGCCAACCGGGGTAATGGTGGGCTCGCCTTCCGCTACGTCGTGGAGCCAACCGACCGTGACTCGGACGGCATCAGCATCGCGGCCGATGCGTTAACGTTGAACGGTGGCAGAATCCGGGATGTCGACGGCGAGGATGCCGTCCTCGATCTCAGCGAACATGCCATCGCCAACCATCCCTCTCACCAGGTCAGGGGCGCTTTGCGCGAACTGGTTCCCGACCAGGAACTGGAAGCGGGCGGCGAAACCCTCAACCTGGACCTGTCGCGCTACTTCAACGTTCCAGGCGGCGGTACGCTCACTTACGGGACGCCAATCTCCAGCGACCCGGCCGTTGCTACCGCGATCATCGAAGACGGATTGCTGAAGATCATGCCGCTGGAAGGAGGCGTCGCCACGATTACCGTCACTGCGACGGATGAGAACGGTGTCACCGTGACGTTGAGTTTCAGGGTCACCGTAACGTCGACGACGCGAGGGCTGCGGCCGTGGCTCATGGGCATCCTGGCGGAACAGGAAGCAGGCGAAGCGGGGGGAGATGCCGAGCAAGCGAACGACAGCGGCCCATAGCGACACCACATGCTCGTCGCGTGGTGGCTGCACGCGGGCATACCGGCAGAGGCCGGATTTGATCTGGTCGATGATGCCGGCCCGTCTGGTATCCTCTTCCGATGCGCCGGCGCATCGTTGAACGCCACGGAAAACTTGAAGGACTGGATCGCACGTTCGATCTGGAATTCTGGCAGTCCCAGACGCCGGAAGTGAGGTTCGACGCGACTTGGGATCTGATAGTCCACTACGCCAAGGTCAAAGGGATCGATGTTCGTCAACTCCGACTTCAGCGATCTGTTGAGTCTTTTCAGCGCCAGGCGCGTTAAGTACCTGGTGATCGGCGGATATGCCGTCGTCCAGCACGCGGAACCACGATTCACCAACGACCTGGATCTCTGGATCGGTACCGAAACGACTAACGCCGACGCTGTCTACGGCGCGCTGCGCGACTTCGGCGCGCCGCTATCGGGGCTGACGCCTGCGGATTTCAAGGAAGAAGGCTCGTTCTACCAGATGGGTATGCCACCTAATCGCGTGGACATCCTCATGGGCATCCCCGGCGTGGAATTCCAAGCGGCCTGGAAGCGACGCCTCGAAGTAGACTTCGATGGCCTCGTCGTGAGCTTCATTTCACGCGAGGATCTGATCAGCGCCAAGCAGGCGGCAGGGCGGCCCCAGGACCTGATTGATCTACAAGCATTACGACGGACCTGAGCTCCCCAACTCCGACGCTTCCAAGGAAGCCGCCGCAAGGAAGACTTCAGTCGGACTTGATCCGATCGATGATGGATGTCGTTGAAGAGTCCTCGAAGAGACCCAGGACCTTGACGGCGCCGCCGTAGCCGCGGACATAGTCGGCGCCGACGACCTCGCTTTCGGCGTAGTCGCCGCCCTTGGCGAGCACGTCGGGTCGTAATGCGGACAGCAAGGCCTCTGGCGTGTCCTCCGAGAACGGGGTCACCCAATCCACCGACGCCAGGCCATCCAGCACCCGCATGCGACTTTCCACGTCGTTGACCGGACGCCCATTGCCCTTGAGCCGCGCAGCGGATGCGTCGTCATTGACCGCCACGACAAGCCGGTCGCCAAGGCCGCGCGCCTGCGCAAGGTAGCCCACGTGACCCGCGTGGAGGATGTCGAAGCAGCCGTTGGTAAAGACGATCTTGTCACCCCGGGCGCGCGCGTTGGCGACGGCGGCGATGAGCGCGTCGCGCTCGAGTACTCCATGTTCCATCGCCGGTTGCCTGGCAATGGCGCGATTGATCTCCGCGGCGGTCACCGCCGCAGTTCCGATCCGCGTGCACACGAGTCCGGCAGCCAGATTGGCCATCCGTGCGCCGTCCGGCACGCTCCAGCCGAGGCTCGCAGCGACGCCCAGTCCGGCCGCCACGGTATCGCCCGCGCCGGTCACGTCGTAGATCTCGACGTTGCTCGCCTGTACGCGATGGCTTGTTCCATCCCGCTGGATGACCGCAAGCCCGTCGCCGCCCAGTGTGACGACGAGGGTGCCACCGCCGATGCGTTCCAGCAGTTCCCCGCCCCGCATCGCCAGATCGGCTTCATCCGCCCACGCGCCGACCACGTGTTCGAATTCCGATCGGTTCGGCTTGACGATGTCCGCACCCGCGTAGCGGCCCGGGTCCTTGAACTTGGGGTCGACCACCACGGCCATGCCAGCTTTCTTCGCAGCCGCTACGATTCCCTCCGGGGCGTCGACGACACCCTTGTCATAGTCCTCGATGATGAGCGTGTCCGCGGCAGCCATATGCCTCTCCAACGACTCGAGAATGCGACCCGTAACCGGCTCGGGCGGAGGCCGCTCGAAATCGAGGCGAATGAGTTGCTGGCGCTGGCCGAGAACGCGCAGTTTCAGGGTGGTCTCCCAATCCGCTACCTCGACGAATTCGCAGACGACTCCCGCACCTTCGAGTTTGTCGCGCATCGATTCCGCGGCTTCATCGGTTCCGACTGCCGAGACGAGCGTGCACTCAACGCCCATGGCGACGACGTTCAACGCGACGTTGGCGGCACCTCCCGGACGGTCTTCCACGACCGCAATGTCAACCACCGGTACGGGTGCCTCCTGGGAGATGCGGTGCGCATCGCCATACCAGTACCGGTCCACCATGACATCGCCCACCACGACGATGCGGGACGATGTGGCGAGGGGAAGCTCCCGAGTCATGCGCGGGATGCTAGTGCCCCCTCCCATCAAAATCCATGCCCACCTCGCGTGGCCGGCCGCGTAGGAGAACGAAAAATCCCTACTCAACCCCACGAAGTTGGATAGAGTTCGCCGAATGGGCAAGCTCAACGGATCCCCCAAGCACTGGCCGTACCTGGCCCTGATTGGCGTTGCCCGCCTCGCCTGCCTGCTGCCCGTACGCGGCTGGCTCGGTCTCGGGCGCGGAATCGGCCATGTCGGCTACCGGCTCGCCGGGCGGCGGCGGCGAATCGCAGAGACCAACATCCGGCTCTGCTTCCCCGACCTCGATGAGCCCGCGCGCGTGGAACTGGTGCGACAGACCTTCCTGTCCGTCGGGATGCTGGCGATGGAGATGGCCTATTGCTGGTCGCGGCCAATCGAAAGGCTGGCGCCGCGCATGGAGATCCACGGACTGGAGGTCCTGCGGGAAGCCCAGGCCGAGGGACGCGGCATCCTGCTGGTCGGGGGACACTATCTCACCCTGGACCTCGGGGCGGCGCTATTGTCGACAGAGGTCGATCTCGATGCCGTGTACCGACTCAACAAGAATCCCGCCATCGAACACCTGATGCTCAGGGGACGCAAAAGGTTCTGCGGCCGCCTGATCGAACGCAACGACATTCGCCGCGCGATCCGGAGCCTGCGCGATCACCGGCTCCTGTGGTACGCGCCGGACCAGGACTATGGGATCAGGCACTCCGTGTTCGCGCCGTTTTTTGGCCAGACAGCGGCAACCATCGCCACCTCCCGGCTGGTCCGGCTGACCGGCGCGCGCCCGATCCTCTTCAGCCATTTCCGTGACCCGGTGAAGGGCACCTGGTCGCTCTACCTGCAACGCATCGACAACTACCCGACCGGTGACCACGAAGCGGATGCCAGGCACCTCAACAGCCTGATCGAGGCGGAGATTCGCAAACATCCGGAGCAGTACCTGTGGCTGCACCGGCGTTTCAAGACGCGCCCGGAAGGCGTTGCATCGCCGTACGCGTAGGGACTGTCAGGTACCGAGTTCCGCGTACCTGGCCTCCGCCCGCTGCTTCAGGGCGGCGCCGACATCGTTGAAGCCGCGCCGAACAATCGCCCCGAACGACATCACCGCCAGCGGCGTCAGCCATCCGTCAAGGGCGTCGGTGCTGCAATAGGTGCAGCGGGTCTCGCTCAAGGCGGTCAACCGCTGCTCGCGCAACGAATCCAGGAGGAACGGCGCGCCCATGTGCATGCCCCAGGAAAGCAGGTGCGGCGGCTCCAGGTCCCTGACCCACTCCGTCTGCCTACGACGGTAAAGACCCAGCCTGACGTCGAGGTGGACCGGCAGGCCCACCTTGAGTTCCGATTCCCTGCACGTCGTAAACGGATTCCATTCGGCGTACCTGGCGACGTCGGTCAACACGTCCCAGACGAGTTCGATCGGCGCTTCGATCTCCACGGTATCCGAGCGTATGACGTGACTGAACATGCGCGGCCTGCCTCCTTCCCCAACGAGGGAGACTAGCCCAGTGACGCCACCCAGTCCTGTGTCGCTTCCCAAAGCCGCTCTGCCACCACCGCGTCCGAGGCATCCCCGCTGGCCCGGGCAATGGCACACCTTTCGTAGTAGCCGCCACCCTCGAGCGGCGCCGTGCTGGCGCACATGATCGAGGTCTGTGCGCCATTCGACGGACTCAGCAGCACGAACGACTCGAGCGGCGCGAACACGCGTACCGCGCGCCAGAGGCCGGGATATTCGCGCAGTCCCCTGAACGTCATGTTCGTGGACGACGACCCGGGATGGAGCGCCACGGACTTCAGGTTGCACTTCTCCGCAAACCGGCGCTGCAACTCGCGACTGAAGTGCACCAGTGCCAGCTTCGACTGGCCGTACGCATCCCAGGAGTTGTAGCCCGTGCATTCCTCGAAGAAGCGTGCATTGCTGCCCCGGTCATGCAGGTGCGAAACCACGTTGACGATCCGCGCGTCGCCGGTCTGTCGGCCGCCTTCCAACAGCATCGGCAGCAGCAGGCTGGTCAGGTGGAACGTGCCGAGATAGTTCGTGCGCCAGTGGATCTCCAATCCGTCCGCTGACCGGATGGGTTCCCTGTGCCGGCCGAGCAGATCGCGGTGGATGCCCGCGTTGTTGACGAGCACGTGGAGCTCGCGACCCTGCTGCTCCCCGTACCAGGCGGCGAACGCGGCCACGCTTTGCGGATCGCACAGGTTCATTCTTCGGGCACACACAGCGTTACTTCCGACACCCATACCGCGCAGGTCCCGGCGCAGCGATTCCTTCACCGCATCGCCGTTGGCCAGGGTTGTAACCGTTACGTTCGCGCCCCAGCTCGCAAGGGTCCTCGCCGTCTCGTAGCCGAGGGAACCGCGCGATGCGCCGGTGACGATGACGGACCGGCCGGACATGTCGACCTTCGCGGCCCTGGGCCTGGGGCCGAACAACCGGGCCGTATGCAGCAGGACCTTGCGGAAGGTGCTCTCCATGGTCGAACGGTTGTGCCTCAACCGCTCTCGACCGTGCGGCTGTCCGTCCCCGCATGGTTCTCGACCAGCGCCGTGCTGGCTTCCCAGAGCCTGGCACCGTTGGCTTCATCCGACGCCAGCGCCGACACGGGTTTCTCCACCATCATGTGCAGATAGATGCCTGTCCTTGCAGCCGCCTCCTCGGCGCAGCAGAGGTAGATCACCGGTTCTGCCGCCTGTTTTGGACTCTGGAACAGCAGCCTCATGACCGGCCCGACGATCAGCTTCAGGATTGCCGGCGCTTCCCGCGCTATTCCGGAAGCGATGGCGCCGGGGCAGAGTGCGTGCACCGCCACCGCCACGGTCTCGTCGCCAGCCGGATTCAGCCGGCGCGAGAGTTCCTTCGCGTAGGTGCACATGTGCAGCTTGGTCGAACAGTACTGCCTGAGCGCGGCTCGCGCGCCGCGATGGTCCCTGTAGGCGCCAAACGACTCGAAGTCGATCGGAACGGCGGAGCGGTGCGTTTCGGATGCGACGAAGACGATACGGGGCGGGTCACGATGCTCTCTGCCTGGCCGAAGCAGCCCATCGTTCAGCCAGCGGTCGACCATCACGCGATTCGCCAGGAAATGCACGGCGAACATGGTCTCGAAGCCCTGCGGCGTCCTGCGCGCGCGCATTGCCGCGAGCCCTGCGTTCAGCACGGCTATATCGATGACGGCGTTCTTCTCCTTCAGTTCGTCGCAAAGCCGATGCACCGAACGCAGATCGGAAAGATCGACCGGAATCATCTCCACTGCATCGGAAGCCGACTGCCGCCTCACCTCCTCTCCCGCCTCCGGGTGGCCGCTGCGGCAGGCCATGATGACGCGCCCGCCGCGCCTCGCGAGTTCCACCGCGACCGCTTTGCCCAAACCGCGGTTCGCCCCGGTCACGAGGCAGACCTTGCCGTCGATGCGGACGCTTTCCGGCACTGGACTCAACGAGGACCTTGCGCGGACCGTGTTCCGAACCGCGGTGACGACCGCGTTCCCGAGGCTGTCGTAGAGCCCATGTCCCTCAGGTCTGCTCATGGGGCACCCGGTACTCCCTGCGATAGAAGGCGAAACACCTCTCGACGGATTCCGCGTCCAGGCCAAAGTCCTCCAGGCGGTAGGCATGCCTGCCGTGGCGGTGCTGGACGTTCGCCCTGGCCGCGTTCTTCGCCGCGGATCGCGCCGCCTCGTCGAAATCGATGCCGGTTTGCCGATAGATTCGTTCCAGCTCCCCGATTGGGTCTCGGAGCAGATCGTAGTACGACACATCGACGAAGCGGCCCGCGTCCACCGTCCTTCGCACTTCGATGGAGCACTTCATCATGCGGCGCATCTTGCGCGTCCAATGGGCGGCCACCTCCCGGGGATCGACCCTGTCGCTCAGCATTCCCCGGCCGCGCGCCACCATGCTGCAGAACGACGGGACGATCACCTGCGGGTCCCGATGCGTCTGCACGATGGTCGCTTCCGGGAAGACTTCGAGAACGACGTCCAGGTACTCCGCGTGGTGCGGCGTCTTGAGCACCCAGAATTCGCCCGGCCGTTGCCAGTGCAACACCTTGAGCAGTGTCCGCAGGTATCCGTACGCCCTTGTCTGGTCCTGGCCTTCGAGCCAGTCCGCATAGGTCGGCACATGCATGACGGCTTCGGGAGACTGGCTCATGAAGCAGAGGTCGAGCAGCAGGACGTCCTCCTCGGGCGATCGGTGCTCGACCGGATGCACCGCGAAGAACCCCGGCGCCAAATAGGCGATGGCCCGTTCGGCCAGCCGGGCACGCCTGATGCGGGCACGCCGGCGACCCGGAAGTGGATCGAGCGCTTCCCAGGCGAGCAGTTCCCGCGCGCGGGGGTCCGCCCCGATCAGGCGATGCAAAGCGGTCGTGCCGGTACGCTGCATTCCCGCGATGACGACGACCCTGCCCAGGTCTATATCGCGGATCTCCGGGTGTCGCCGCAGAAGCTCTTCGAGGCGCAGCCGTGTGGCCAGCGCACCTTCGAGCCGGGCTTTCTGGATCCAGGCGCCCATTGGCGTGAGTTCGGCCTCCGCGTTGATGGAGTCCACCAGCACGGCCAGCGGTTCGAGAAACCACTCGTCGCCAAAGTCGCTTAACCCGGTGCGCCTCTTCGCTTTCGCCACCATGGACCGCGCGTCCAGCGGTCCCGGAAGCCCGCACATGCGATTGGCCGAATTGAGCATCGCGACCGCGAAGGGCCGGTACGGGTTCTCGTAATCCGGCGAGGTGTCCATCCGCGTCGCCTTGCAGCGCTAGCCGCGCAGCGAATCGAGTTCGTGCAGCTTCACCACCCGGGTTCGCGGTTCCGGATGAGACTCGGCCCGCACCCAGCGAAAGCACATGGTGCCCGACGCATGGCTGGCGGTATCGATCCAGTTGGGCAGTCCGGGGTCCTCCTGGGCCACCACCAGCCGCACTGAACCATCCTCCTCGTATCGCGCCAGGTGCTTGTTGGTGTGGATGTGGTGGTAGCGATAGTCGAGCGACTCCATCCAGTAGTTGTTCAACTGGAAATTCCAGTACTCGCAGGGCGGCGGCGTAACCTCGATCACCAGCGCTTCGCCGGCGGCCAGCGACCAGTGGCTGTGGTAGTAGGCGATGTTCGGATCTCCGCCGGCCGCGTTCGAGACGTCGGGATCGAACATCGGCAGGCGGTTGCTGTGCCGCTGGAAGTCGCGGGCCCACTTCGCGAACAGGAGGGAGGCGCCAGCGACCAGGGTGCTGGCGGACTTGAGGCCCTCGTCGAGCACTTTGGGCGTCAGCGGCGAAGGATGTCTTTCGTCCTCCGGACAATCGATCCGTTCGATGTGCAATTCAGCGGGAACTTCGGTTTTTCGATCCAGGAACGTCTGGCGCACGATCAGGGTGCCGGTGTCCGCCGTCATGGGCAGCCAGTTCCTTTCCTGCGGGGCGCAGCTCAGCACGAGTTCGAAACGACCGTCTTCGTCCATGTCGATTTCGCCAGCCTCGATGTAGCCGGTAGGAGGCATGCCGCCGCCCTGGCCATAGTGTCCGGCCTGCGTTCCGAAGCTGAGATAGGCCACGCTGTTGCGCTGCCCGGAGATCCTGTACTCGAAGGCGCCCGATATCGCGGCGGTCAGGTAGTGGTTGTCCGGATTGTCAGCACCGAGCTTCGTGATTTCGTCGGCGACGCGGTGCAGCACCGGCGCTTTCGGATCCGCGTGCTCGACGAAAGCCATGAGGCCTGCGCGGGCCAGGCGGCTGAGGTAGCGGTAACCCTCCGCCTGGCTGAACGCGTCACGGGGCGTGCCGGGGAAGTTGAGTGCGGCACCTGCCGCCTTCAACGTGTCGCAGAACTCGTCCCACGACCGGCCGCTCGTAACCCGCTGGGCAGCGGCGTCCTCTTCGGTCTTGCCCGACAGGCGCCGAACCAGCCGCGAAACTCTCCCGATGAGGGAGAGCAGACCGACGATGAACCTTCTCACCTGCTTCCCACAGCCAGATATGGACGGCCATACCTCATGCCGCCGTGCGGGGGATGAAGGTTACCGGGGGCCGTGGCGCAGGACCTTGCCCGCACAAACGCCCGTGTGTTCTCCATCGACCACGTTGATTCGGCCGTTGACCAGTGTTGCCTTGTAGCCCCTCGCCCTCTGGATGAACCGCGGCGCCCCGCCCGGAAAATCATGTACCAGTTCCGGCTGCAGCTCGCTGACCGAGTCCAGGTCGAACACGTTGACGTCGGCGCGCATCCCCTCCGCCAGGGTGCCGCGGTCCGTCAGGCCGATCACCCGTGCGGGGCCCGACGTCAGGCGCCGGACGCCCTCGCCCAGGCTGTAGAGGCCGCATTCCCGTATCCAGTACGAGATCACGAAGCTCGGCCAGCCGGCATCCATGATCTGGGACACGTGGGCGCCCGCGTCCCCGAGACACGGAAAGCAATGCCTGTTCCTGATCAGTTCACCCAGTTCGTGCAGGTCCGTGTTGAAGATCCGCACGGTGAAGAGGCCCCTGCCGTTGCTCTCGCGCGAGAGTCGAATGAACGCCTCGGCAAAACTCTCGCCCCGGGCCTCGCATATCGCCCTGACGCTCCGGTCGGGAGACGCCGTGTATTCCGGCGTTGCCCCGGACCCCATGTAGAACACGTTGTCGAGGCCGTCCGGCTTTCCTGCCGTCGGTTTGGCCTCGGCGACGAGCCTGGCGGCTGTTTCCGAATCGTTGATCGCCTCGATGCGTCCGGCAAGGTCTTTCTTGCGCAGGGCGTCCCAGGTCTCGCCGCGGAAAGGGAAATGGGACTGGAGGCTCCATATGAACCCGGAGCCCCGGACGTGCGTGATGGCCGTGATGTCGCGGCCTTCGCACAACCGGTTGAGATTGTCGGACTGGCGCTTGCCTGCGCCCGGTTCGTTCGCGCCGCCGTAGCTGAACAGGACGCGGCCACCGGTCGTATCCGCCAACGCTTTCAGCACTTCGCCGTCCGCGCCGACCGCCTGCATCAGCGCATTGCGCGGTCCGACCGCCTTCGCGATCTGAACGAGTTCATCGGGATCGGCAAAGGTACCGGGGATCGAGCGGCCGTCGGGCAATTTGTGCGGCGCGTAGCGGTTGGTGGAGAAGCCGACCGCTCCACCATCGATGGACGCGCCCACGATGTCCGCCATTCTCCTGCGTTCCGCGTCCGTCGCCTGCTCCTCTACGGCGCGTTCGCCCATGACGTAGAAGCGCAGGGCGCAGTGGCCGACCATGCCGGCGACGTTGATGCCGGGTTCGAGCGCATCCAGGGCGTCGAGATAGCCGCCGTAGTCTTCCCAGGTCCAGGGGAGACCGGTCAGAATCGCATGCTTCGGAATGTCCTCGACGGTTTCCATCATGCCCGCCAGGAGTTCCCGGTCCGTCGGCTTGCAGGGCGCGAAAGTGACGCCGCAGTTCCCCATCAGCGCGGTCGTGACGCCATGCCAACTGACCGGGGTCAACGCCGGGTCCCAACCGATCTGCGCATCGAGGTGCGTATGCAGGTCGACGAAACCGGGGCTTACGACATGCCCCTCGGCGTCGATCTCCTGCCTGCCCCTGCCGTCCACGGCGCCAACCGCCGTGATCAGCCCATCGTCGATGGCAACATCGCCCGGAACCGGACCCGCCCCGGTTCCATCGACGATATCGCCGCCACGTATCACGATGTCATGTGCCATCTCTTTCTATACCTCCCATGTGCATGTCGCGCCGGTAGCGATCCCCTCGGCGCGATTCAAATGACAATGCCGCAACGCCAACGTCATGTAAATGGTCACCAGCACCGCTGTTCTTCCTGGAATGGGCCAGTTGCAAATAGCTGGTCAGCTGCATTGCATATGCGTGGTTGAGTGGATTGCAAATGGCTGCTCAATGCATTGGACCGCGCCTGCCTGAGGTCGCGCATCGACACCAGCGCGAGATTGATGTGCGGCCCGCACCGGCCCAGCGCTATGGAAGCAGTCGCGACACCCACCAGGTATTGCCCGAAGGATCGCGGATGCCGCAACTGCGCTCGCCGTAGGGCTTGTCTGAGGGTGGATCGACGGAGACCGCGCCAGCATCCAGCGCCCGCGCATACGCATCGTCCACATCCTCGACGTAGACGTAGACCGATGCGGTCGGCGATTCTCCGTACACGGGCGCGGCACCTGCCTCGACGATGATCACCGAGTCCCCTACCCGGACCTCGACATGCGCTTGCCGCTTGCCCGGAACCTCGTGTCTTTCAATTTCCTGCGCGCCGAACACTGACCCGAGAAAGTCAGGCAACTCGTAGTCGCCGTACAAGTACGGCCGGACGGCACCAAATCCGTGGCGGATGTACGCGTTCGACATGCCGCGCCGCTATCGCTTCAGTACAGGTGGCATGCGATCAGGCGGTCCGGCTCCTTCCCGTCGGAATCCGCGACGCTCTTCAGTTCCGGGGTGGTTCCGCGGCACACGTCCATCACCTTCGGACACCGGTTGGCGAAACGGCAGCCGGGCTGGATGTTGACCGGGGACGGGATCTCGCCCCGTATGGCCGTGCGTCCCCGGCCGCGCTCTGTGGCGGGGTCCGGCTCGGGGTTGGAACCCACCAGCATCTGCGTATACGGATGCTTCGGATGGAAGAAGACGTTGTTCGACACCCCGAGTTCGATCAGGGAGCCGAGGTACATCACGGCCATCCTGTCGGAGACGTAACGCACCATGGAAAGGTCGTGGGCAATGAAGAGCATCGTGAGCCCCATCGACTCCTTCAGTTCACCGAGCAGGTTGACGACCTGCGCCTGCACCGAGACGTCCAGCGCAGAGATCGGCTCGTCGCAGACCACGAATTCAGGTGCCATGATCAGCGCCCGCGCGATGCCGATACGCTGGCGCTGTCCGCCGGAGAACTCATGCGGGTAGCGCGACATGTGTGCTGCGTTGAGTCCGACGCGCTCGAGCCACTCGGCAACGCTTTCCCGCACCTCCCTGCCCGAGAGGCTCGTATGCAGCCTCAGGCCCTCGCCGACGATCTCGCCCACGGTCATGCGGGGATTGAGGGACGAATACGGATCCTGGAAGATCATCTGCATCGTCTGTGCGAAGCGCTGGAAGTCTCCCGGCCCATACGTTTGCGGCAGCGTTTCGCCCTGGAACCGCACCTGTCCCGCCGTCTTGTCGAGCAGACCGAGCATGGTCTTGCCGAAGGTGGACTTTCCGGAACCGCTCTCCCCGACCAGCCCCACGATCTCCCGCGGTGCGATATCGAGACTGACGCTGTCCACCGCGTGCACGGTCTGTCCGCGTCCCAGCGCGAAGTGCTTGGTCAGGCCACGGGCTTCTATCAGCGGTGTCATGCGTCCCGGCCTTCGAGCGGCGCTGCCGCGGCGTAGTGCAGTTCCTCGATCCGTTGCGGACAGTCGGCGTGATGCAGCCAGCAGCGGGTCATGTGTCCCGACCCCACTGCAAACCCTGGCGGGGGGTCGTTCCTGCACGCTTCCATGGCGTGCGGACATCGGGCGAAATAGGCGCAACCCGGCGGTGGCGCGAACAGGTCTGGCGGCGACCCGTCGATCGGCATCAGGTCCTGCTCGGATTCGTCGCGGTTGGTCGGCATCGCGGCCCTCAAGCCCACGGTGTAGGGATGCGCGGAGCTGTAGAAGATGTCGTCCGCCGTGCCGGTTTCCAGGAACTCTCCCGCGTACATCACCGCCACTTCGTCCGCCATCCGCGCCACGACGCCGAGATCGTGGGTGATGAGGATGATCGCCATGTTGTTCTCCTGCTGGAGATCGCGCAGCAGGTCTAGGATCTGGGACTGTATGGTGACGTCGAGGGCCGTGGTCGGCTCGTCCGCGATGAGTATCGAAGGGCCGCAGGCGATCGCCATCGCGATCATGGAGCGTTGCAGCATGCCGCCGGAGAACTCGAACGGGTACTGCCGGGCCCGCCTTCCGGGCTCGTTGATGCGGGTCATTTCCAGCAGTTCCACCGCAAGCCTCAAGGCCTGCGAGTGGCTGAAACCCCTGTGCACCTGCAGCGTCTCCGCGATCTGGTCGCCGATGGTCATGGTGGGATTGAGGGAGGTCATCGGGTCCTGGAAGATCATGCCGATCTGGGACCCCCGCACGATTTCCCCGTCCGTGGTCACGCCATCGACGATTTCCTTGCCCCGGAGCTTCGCCGTGCCACCGACGATGCGTCCCGGCGGCGACGGTATCAGCCCCATGATGCTCTGCACGGTCACCGACTTGCCGCAGCCGGACTCGCCGACGATGGCAAGGGTCTTGCCGGCATGCACTTCGAAGGAGACCCCGCGCACGGCGTGCACGGTGCCGCCGTAGGTATCGAACTCGACCTCGAGGTCCCTTACCTCCAGCAGCACAGGGCCAAACTGGTCTGTCACCGCTTTCATTCCTGCGACCTCATGCGTGCGTCGAGCGCGTCCCGCAGCCCGTCGCCCAACAGGTTGAACGCCAGCACCGTGATGCTGATGAAGAGCGCCGGGAAGATCAGTTCGTGGGGATGCGTCAGCATGGTCTTGAGGCCCTCGTTGCACATGCTGCCCCAGGACGGCGTGGGCGGCGCCACGCCCATGCCGATGAACGACAGGAACGCCTCGGTGAAGATCGCGCTCGGCACCGCGAAGGTGATGGTGACGAGGATCACGCCCATGGTGTTGGGAATCATGTGCCGCATCACCAGGTAGGGTGTCTTCGCGCCCAGCAGGCGCGACGCGCTGATGTACCCCTCCTCCCGGATCTGCAGGATCTGTCCGCGCACCAGCCGTGCCGCCGCCGGCCAGCTCAGGATCACCATGGCGATCAGCATGGGCGCGATGCCGCTGTCTCCGCCTTCGATCTTGAACAGGATGCGGAACAGGATCATGAACAGCAGGAACGGCAGTGCAACCACGAAGTCGGCGAAGCGCATGAGCACCTGGTCGACGCGGCCCCCGACGAAGCCAGCGGCGCTGCCGTAGAGGATACCCACCAGTATGAAGAGAAACGGTGCGACGATGCCGATGAAAAGCGACACCCGGGCGCCGTGCATGAGGCGCGACAGCATGTCGCGGCCCAGGTAGTCCGTGCCAAGGACATGCAGCTTCAGTTTGACCTCGTCCCCGACGGCGAGATCCGCAACGCTCTCTGCGAGCCCGCGCTTCACCGCCTCGTCGGCCGTGATGACGCGTATCGGGCGCACCTCCAGAGTGGTGTAGACCGGCGCCTCCACGCCGTTCATGTCGAGCGGCACAATCGAGTAGAAGTACTCCCGCGGCTTGATGTCGAGACGATCCTCGAAACTGACGCGCGACGGGATCAGCACGTCTGCAAGCGGCATTCCCAACGCGTCGTCCGGCGCCGGGTGGGCGATGTTGCGATAGACCCGGTAGCCGTGTGCACCCGGTACCGGATCCCAGAACATGCGCACCGCCTGGGTGGTGGCCTCGCCGACGAGGGTCACGGAACCGGGGGCCTCGAGCGGCCCCGGTGCCTCGCGTACGTTCACTGTAACGCCGGACCAGGGAACGTACGGTGGGACGATGAACGCACTGCGGTCAGCCCCCGGCGGCGAGGAGATCTGATCCAGGTCCTGGATCGACGCGGAAGGCACGAACAGGGGACCGAGCACGGTGAATACGCCGAGCGCGCTGACGATATAGAGCGAAACCAGCGCCCGCCGGTTCGCCTTCAGCCGGATCCAGGCATCGCGCCAGTACGAAAGGGAAGGCCGCGAGATGACCTCCACATCGCGCTCAACGACGACGGGGGCGAAGGAGAGCGCCGTGTTCATTCGAGCCTCACCCGCGGGTCGATCAGTCCGTACAGCAGATCGACGACGATCACCATGAAGACCAGGAATGCCCCGTAGAAGACCGTCGTCCCCATGATCACCGTGTAGTCGAGCTGCTGCACCGCCTGCACGAAGTAACGCCCGAGGCCCGGTATGGCGAACACCAGTTCGACCACGAATCCGCCCGTGGTGATGGCCGCGATGGACGGCCCGAGCACGGTCACGACCGGGAGTATCGCGTTCCTGAGTTCGTGACGCAGGAATATCCGGGTGGTCGGCAGGCCCTTGGACCGGGCCGTCCTCACGTAGTCCGAACTGACGATCTCAAGCATGGAGGAGCGCATGAGCCTGGTCAGGAACGCCATGGTTCCGAGGCCGAGCACCAGCGACGGCGCGATCATGTGCGACAGCGTCCCCCACCCCGCGACCGGCAATATGGAAGTGCCGAAGAACGCGTTCAGGTTTACGAGGGCGAACTGGCCTAGGGCGGCGAAAACGAAACTCGGGACGGAAATGCCGAGAATGACCAGGAACATGATCACGATGTCCGGCATCTTGTTCCGGTAGCGCGCCGTGAGCGCACCGAACAGGATGCCGCCAAGGCCGGCGAAGGTGATGGCCAGGATGCCGAGAATCGCAGACACCGGGAAGTGCTCCCGGATGATGTCGTTGACGCTTCGGTTCTCCTGCGCGAAGGAGATGCCGAAATCGCCGTGCACCATGTTCCAGAGATAGATGCCGTATTGCTGGGGCAGCGGCTTGTCGAGCCCGTACTGGGCCTCGAGGTTCCTCCGTATCTCCTCGGATACGGCCTTGTCGTCCATCAGGGGATCGCCCGGCACGGCGTGCATGGCGAAGAAAGTCGCGGTCGCGATGAACCAGACCGTGATGACGCCCTGGATCAGCCGTATGACCGTGTATCGAATCATGTTGCCGGCTCAGCCATCGACGATGTAGGCGCCGGTGTAGTCGGGGTCGGTGCCCACGGCGCGGCGCACGACGCCCTTGAGTCGCGGATTGCGAACGAAGACCGAGCCGCGTTCGTAGTTCGGCAGGATCACCGCGTCGTCGTAGATGATTTTCTGGATCTCGTCGAAAGCCTGCATCCGCTCCTCCGGGACGAGCGAACTCTGGGCGACCTCGACCCAGGCGTCGAGTTCCCGGTTCACGTATGCGCCGCGATTGTTCTTGTTCCAGGAGGCGAACAGGTCGCCGAACGTGAGCGGGTCGGCATAGTCCGGCCCCCAGCCGGCCAGCACCATGTCGAAGTCACCCGCGGTCATCTTGGCCAGACGCTGCTTGAATATCTGCCGGTCGATCTTCACTTCGAGCCCGAGCCTGGAGGCGAACACCTCCTGGAAGTACTCCGATTGCTTGTTCGCCGCCGGATTGTCGCCGGAGAGGAAGATGAGGGGCGGCAGCGGGTCGAGACCGAGTTCCTGCTTGGCGCGCGTGAGGTAATCGTGGGCGCGGTCAAGGTCGACGCGATGTTCGGGCGCCGGGTATTCCTGCCGAAAGTACCCGTTGACGCCCTTCAGCCACACCGGGAAGAGCGACTCGCCCGGCGTGTTGCCAGGGAGCTTGATGACCTTGTACACGAGTTCCGCCGGGTCGACGACGAGCTGGATGGCCTTGCGCAGGTTCCGGTTGTGCGTCAGCCGCGTCGACCGGTGATTGAACTCGATAAAGAACACCGACCCATCGTTGAACCGCTCAAGTTTCCATCGCTGCTCCAGCGCGTCTTGCAGCGTCTCCGCATCCAGGCTGGCGATGGCGACCTTGCCGTCCTTGAACAGGTTGAGCGTCGCATTGACGTCGGACGTGATGTAGGCGTAATCGATGGCGTTCAGGTGAATGCGATCGCGAGCCCAGTACTCATCGTTGCGCGTCATCCGGAGATTGGCGCCATGCACCCACCTCTGGATGACGAACGGACCGTTGTAGAGCAGGTCTTCCGGGTCCGCGCCGTAGCGGCCGTCGCGCCCCTCGTAGAAGTCCTGCCTGATCGGATAGTAGGTGGGAAACGCGACGAGCTTGTCGAAGTAGCCGATGGGCCGCTCCAGCTGCACGGCGAGGGTGTGGTCGTCCACGGCCGTGGCACCCAGGGCCGTTACCGGCAGTTCCCCCTCGTTAACGGCCCGGGCGTTCTTGATCGGATAAAGGATGAAGGCGTATTCCGAGGCCGTCTCGGGCTCCACGGCCGTGCGCCACGCGAAGACGAAATCGTGGGCGGTGACCGGCGTGCCGTCACTCCAGCGACTGTCGTCGCGCAGGTGGAAGACCGCCTGGGCCTCGTCGACTCTCCAGCGTTCCGCGACGCCCGGGACGATCCGGTTGAACTCGTCGTAGCGAACCAGTCCTTCCATGACGTGGCCGAGTATCTGTCCGCTCACCATGTCCGTGGCCCGGGTACTGTCGAGTTGCGGCGGTTCGGTGGACAACGCGAGCGTAATGGTCCCCGTGGCCGGATCGACAGCTTCTCCGGCACCTCCACCGCCAAACAGCTCGGACACAAAGGAGAGCAGCATCATGAGCAGGACAAAGGCGCCGATGCCGAGCACCGCCAGGATGAACAGTTGGCTGCCCTCCCCCAGCCAGGCAATGCCGCTGCGGGAGCCCTGGTCGGTCGGCGCACCGGCCACGCCCACGGCGCCGGCAACGGCCCGTCCGCTCGCGCCTGCGTTATCCGAATTCGCGGTCGTCATGGCCGTCACCTCCCCCGGCAATCCCGTCCGCTACTGAACAGTCCTGAGTAGATTCCCCACAATCCGTTCGAGATGCAAGAGCGAATTGCATTCCTCGGCCTGGTGGACATGGGCGATGTACCTGCGCATTTCCGCATCTCCGACGTTCCAGGTCGCCCTCGGCTCCGGATTCAGCCACAGGACCCGTTTCGCCCGATCGTGCATTTCCTTCAGGATCTCGGTGCGGGGGTCTCCGTAGTTGTTGCGCGCATCGCCAAGGATGATGATCGTGGTGCGCTTGTCGACATCGTCGAGACACTTGTGCCTGAAGTCCTCGAACGCCTGCCCGTAGTCCGTTGAGCCGCCGCCGTAGTCCCGCAGGGTCTTGGCGATGGCGTCTTCGATGCCGTTGCGCTCGAACAGCTCGGTCACTTCGGCCAGGTCGGAAGAGAACGCGAACGACCGCACTTTCGGCATGACCTCCTCGAGGCTGTAGAGGAACATCAGCATGAAGCGCGCGTAGTTCGCCACCGACCCGCTGACGTCGCAGATGGCGAACACCTTGGGCCGGTCGACCTTCACCGACTTCCACTTGAGATCGAAAATGTTGCCGTCATAGCCCATGTTCCCGCGCAGCGTGCGCGGCAGGTCCAGGTGGCCGCGCCTGAACACTTTCTTGCGCCGGGAGTACAGGGCCACCAGCTTCTTGGCCATCTTGAAGACGATCTCCTGGATCAGCCGGAAATTGCGGTGTTCGACGTTGCTGAGCTTGACCTTGCGCAGGAGTTCCTCCCGCAGCCGCCGTCCGGTGGCGTCCGCATGCAGCAGGAACTGCCGCTCGACATAGTCGCGCACCTGCTCGCGCAACCGATCGCGTCGCTTCGAGAGTTCCAGCGACAGGCGGCGCTCCGGCAACCCGCCGCGCATTCTGAGTTCGTTGATCTCGCGCTGCAGGTCGGGAAGCCCCATCTCGTCCATGATCCTGCGCGTGTAGAGGCCCTTCTGGGTAAAGACCTGGATCTGTTCGAGATTGACGGCCTTTGCCGCCTCGACCATCCGCACCGTCAGCTCGACGCGGCCATCCAGCATCAGGAGTTGCCCGAGTGCCGAGCGCGGCGATGCCATTTCTCCCGATCCGAGTTCCTCCTCGGGTTCCTCTCCCGTCGCGCCCGGCAGGATGGCGTTCTTCGACTTCCTGTTGCCGCCGCGCGCGCCCGTTCCCGCTTCACCGCCCCCGGGGCCAGCTCCCGCTTCGCCATTGCCCTCGCCGGCCACCCCTGCCTCGCCCGCTTCCGCCACGCCGTCGACATCCTCGAAAGCAAAGAAGCGATCGAACGTATCGGCGAACGTTTCCTTCTCGTCGATGGTCTTCGGGAGCATCAGCGAGAGCGTGTTCTTCAGGAGCTCGCGGTCGTCGTAACCCACCAGTCCCACTGCGCTCAGCGCGTCAAGCGTCTCCGCGGTGGAGACGCGCACCTCGGCATTCCGTAGCGCGGCGATAAAGCTGGTCAACGTGCTGTCCATCAGGGCTGGTCCGCAGTCAGCGCGCCGCATGCCAGCAATGGCACCACAACCCTCTGGTGGGCGCCCTCAGCCATCAGATCAGCTCTTGACCGCCTTGTTCGTGAGCACGGGGACTTCGACGTCCACGTTGTCGATGTCCTCCTGGAACTTGAGGATGACATTCAATGTATCCCGGACAAGCTGCGGGTCCAGGTTCTCCGTGTGCAGGAGGAGCAGTGTGCGCGCCCAGTCGATGGTCTCGCTGATGGCCGGGACCTTCTTCAGGTCGAGGTCCCGCAACTCCTGGATGAACGTCACGAGCTGCCGGCGCAGCCTCGGCGGAATCTCCGGCACGCGCGCATGGATGATGCGCTGTTCGAGGTCGGTGTCCGGAAACGGAATGTAGAGGTGAATGCAGCGCCTCTTCAGCGCGTCCGATATCTCGCGGGTATTGTTGCTGGTAAGGAACACCATCGGCGGCTCGCGCCTCGCCTTTACGGTTCCGATCTCCGGGATCGACACCTGGAAGTCCGACAGGAGTTCGAGCAGCAGCGACTCGAATTCGTGATCCGACTTGTCCACCTCGTCGATCAGCAGTACGCAGCCTTCCTCCTCGCGCAAAGCCTTGAGGAGGGGTCTCGGCTCGAGGAACGCCTCGGAGAAGAAAATGTCGCCGAACTCGTGCAGCCGGGACACCGATTCGGCGAAACCCCGGGCGCCCTGCAGCACCTCCTCCAGGGTCTCCTTCAGGACCTGCGTATAGAGAAGCTGCTTGCCGTACTTCCACTCGTAGATGGCCTTCGCCTCGTCGAGCCCCTCGTAACACTGCAGGCGGATGAGCGGCAACCCGAAGATGGCGGCGGCGGTCTTGCCGAGCTCGGTCTTGCCGACCCCCGGGGGTCCCTCGATCAGCACAGGCTTGCGCAGGTGGTAGGCGAGATAGACGGCGGTGGCGATCTGGTCGCTGCAGATATAGCGGTGCGCCTCGAATTCGGCCTTCAACGCCTCCACGGACTCCGTGACGCGCTCGATGTTTACCGCTGATTCCGCCACGCGGTACCCCTGGGTCGCCGGGAAACCCGCGAGAGTGACAGATGCGCCCCCTTTCGGCAACACGATCAGTGGCGGAGGCCGATCCCAGAAGCTTCCAGGTGGCAGCGTCCATGTGTCGAGTCAACTCTACAAGTTGTATGTTGTCGATCTGAGTCGACAGTTTGTTAAGTGTCTAATTGACTCGACAACATCTGGTTCCGTCGGCTTCCCACGCGAAGAGATGGTCAAACCAGTTCATCGAGCGTCACGCCGAGTGCGGTCGCGATTTGCTTCAGCGCGTTGACCGACCCCGGTTTCCTTCCGGTCTCGATCGCCGAGAGGTAGGAACTCGCGATGCCAGCGGCGGCGGCGAGTTCCTTCGCCTTCATGCCGCGGTGTTCCCGCCAGACGCGCACCGGGTGCTCGCCGTCAATGAGGCGTTCGACAAGCTCTGCTGGCGCCCACTCCTGACTGGTGTCATCGAGAATCCGCCGCAGGACGGCAGCGTCCAGCGCGTCTTCGTCAGCGGCGGTCCGCAGCGCGTGGTATTCAGCCAACGGAATGACAGCGTACCGCTCGCCAGCAAGGGTAATGGTCTGAATCTCCGTCATCGGTATGCTCTCCCGCGCGGCAGGACTGCGGCGACTCGCAACAAATTGGCTCTACCGTCGATCTCATATAGGACGCGCCAATCACCAACGCGCAGGCGAAAACCGCCTCCCCTGAGCGCCGATGCGTTTGGATTGGATGCAAAGGGGTTGACCGCAAGCAGGTTGATCCTCTCGATGATGCGCTTCGCATCGTTGATCCGCATCCGGCGAAGCTGCTGCCTCGCATCCTTACTCAAAACAATCTCGAACACACTGAAAATAATCTATTGGCAAATTGACGACAACGTTAATTATCTATTTGTTCCGACCCGCAATCCCATGCTTCGCGTCGCTGTCGAAAGACCGCAAGCGGAGATGTGCGGTGGAATTGCGCGGCATCGAGCGCTGGTGGAAGATTGAGGTCCGTGTCGAATTGAGAGATCGAAATGCCGAGATACGTGATAGAGAGAGACATTCCCGAGATCGGGTCCGCCGAACGGGATGCCCTGCGCGAAGCATCGCAGAAATCGAACAGCGTGCTGGCCGCCATGAAAGCCGAAAACAAGAACATCCAGTGGGAGCACTCCTACGTCGCCGGTGACAAGACCTTCTGCATCTACATCGCCGACACCGAATCGCTCATCGAGGAGCACGCCGAAAGGAGTGGCTTTCCGGCCAGTGAAGTCACGCTGGTCAAACGAATGATCGACCCGGTGACCGCCGAGGGAGAGTGACCTGATACCTGCCGCGGCCTGGCACTAGCCTTTCGCGTCGGGTCAGGCCCAACCGCGCAAAGATCAGGGACACCCATGTCGAAACCCCTCTCAGGCTTCCTCGTCGTCGCGCTGGAGCAGGCGGTCGCCGGACCCATGGCGTCGTGCCGGCTGGCCGACGCCGGCGCCCGTGTCATCAAGCTGGAGCGTGCCGAAGGAGACTTCGCCCGCAAGTACGATGACGATGCCAACGGCCAGTCCGCCTATTTCGCCTGGCTGAACCGCGGCAAGGAATCCCTCGTCGTCGACATCAAGAGCGAGGCGGACCGGGCTCTCATCCACCGCATCCTGGCCAAGGCCGATGTATTCATTCAGAACCTGGCCGTCGGCGCCGCCGCGAGATCGGGTCTCGGTTCCGACGCGCTGCGCGAGCGCTATCCGAGATTGGTCACATGCGACATCTCCGGGTACGGGGAACACGGGGCCTACGCCGGCATGAAGGCCTACGACCTCCTGGTACAAGCCGAATCCGGGCTGGTGTCCGTGTCCGGGGTTCCCGGCGACTACGGCCGCGTCGGTGTTTCGATCTGCGATATCGCAACCGGCGTTTCGGCATCCCTCGCCGTGACGGAAGCGCTCCTCGAACGCGAGCGCACCGGCACGCCCAAGGGCGTGAAACTGTCGCTGTTCGACGTTATCGCGGACTGGATGGCGGTACCGCTGCTGCAGCACGACTACGCGGGTACCGGGCCGCGCCGCGTGGGATTGGCCCATCCTTCCATCGCACCTTACGGCGGGTTCGTGACGCGGGAGGGCACGACCCTCGTCATCTGTGTACAGAATGACCGCGAGTGGCGCGACTTGGCGGAACTGGTCATGGGCCGCGCAGAACTCGCGCGGGACCCCCGGTTCTCGACCAACAAGGAACGCGTGGCGCGGCGCGAAGAAGTGGACGACATCGTCAGCACGTTCTTTGCGGCGCACTCGAAAGGCGACCTCGAAACGAGGTTGCGCGCCGCCCGCATCGCCTATGGCAACGTCAACACCCTGGCGGATCTCTCGGCCCATCCGGCACTAAGGCGGTGGACCATAGCCAGCGCTACCGGCGACATTTCGATGCCGGCGCATCCGAATGCGGCGCTCGGAACGCCCCGGACGCTCTCCGTCCCCGAACTCGACGCGCAGGGAGCCGCGATCCGCGAAGAATTCGCGGCTCCCTCCTAGCGTCGTGTCACACGACACTGGTGTCGGGCACCGATCAGTCCGCCACTCCCAGAAACCAGCGGTCAGCCACCGAAGTTCGGTGGGGGTTCCGGCGGACCCGGAAACTCCACGGGTCCAAGCGGGCGCTCGATCTCCACCTCGGGCACGATCACCCTCTGGCTGCCGTAGTGGTATGGGACCCTGCCGTATCCGCCACCGACTGCCAGTGCCTGATTGTCTGTCAACTCGTACATCGCCAACTCCTTTGCAAAATGAATGGAGTAAGGATTGTCCACCTGCAGGGGAGGCGAGCGAAGCGGACATCGACACCGCGTAACGTGCGACTTTCCCCAATATTCCACTGCGACGGACACACCCCGCCCCCGCCGCTTCCGCCCACACGCATCCGGCGCGCCCAACCGCACTCGAGGTCGCTTCGGCGCCCGACTGGTGTTACCTTAGTCTCTACTTCCCAAGCGCGAGGACATGGCGTTGGACATCTCCATTACCTACTGCACTTCCTGAGGCTACAAGCCCAAAGCGGTCAGTTTGGCTGCCAAAATCAAAGAAGCGTTCGGCGACGAGGCGTTCCTGATCGAGGGTGCTGGCGGCATCTTCGACGTGAACGTCGATGGCGCGCTGGTCTACTCGAAACACGAGACCGGCGATTTCCCGGACGAAGACAAGCTCGTCGGGGAACTGCAGCAGCGCTGAACCAGGGGTGCGGCGGCACGCCCCTCGGGCAAAGCGCCGCTACCAGTTAGCGTTCCACCAATCCTGGTGTTCTCGCACCAGTGGTAACGTACGCCTTGCAAGGGGGAGTACGCGACCACCCCACCGCTTCCTTCCGCGTCAACCGTCGGGGTGCATTCCCCGGCCGAGGGCTCAGTACTTGTAGAACTCCGGCTTGTACGGCCCTTCCCGGTCGACGTTGATGTAGGCTGCCTGCGTATCCGTCAACGACGTGACGACGCCGCCAAAGCCCTCCACCATCAGCCGCGCCACCTCCTCATCCAGCTTCTTCGGCAGCACCTCGATCCCTACGGGAGCGCGCTGTGCCGGTGGCTGATCCGCCCAACGCTGCTCGTACATATGCATCTGCGCGAGCACCTGGTTGGCGAATGAACCGTCCATCACGCGAGACGGGTGGCCCATCGCGTTGCCGAGGTTCACTAGCCGGCCCTCGGACAGCAGGATGAGGTAGTCACCCGGGTCATCGCTGCGGAACACCTGGTGGACCTGGTCCTTGACTTCCTGCCAGCGCCACCGTTCACGCATGTACGCGGTGTCGATCTCGTTGTCGAAGTGACCGATGTTGCAGACGATGGCACCACGCTTGATCGTCCGCAGCATGGCCGCATCGCAGACGCCGGTGTTCCCCGTGCAGGTGACGAGCAGATCGGTCTGCCCAAGCAGGTCCCGGTTGACGTCCTCGATCCGCCCGGAGTTCTTCCCGCCGACGTAGGGGGAGACGACTTCGTAGCCGTCGAGACACGCCTGCATCGCGCAGATCGGATCGATCTCGACTATCCGGACGATCATGCCTTCCTGGCGCAAACTCTGGGCCGACCCCTTGCCGACATCCCCGTAGCCCAGCACCAGGGCCCGCTTGCCCGCCATGAGCATGTCCGTCCCGCGCTTGATCGCGTCGTTCAGGCCGTGGCGGCAACCGTATCGGTTGTCGTTCTTCGACTTCGTCACCGAGTCGTTGACGTTGACCGCGGGAACCTTGAGGGTTTCTTCGTCGAGCATTTCGTACAGGCGATGCACGCCGGTGGTCGTCTCTTCGCTGACGCCGTGGATCGCGTCGAGCATGGCGGGGTACTTCTCGTGCACCATCTGCGTGAGGTCGCCGCCGTCGTCGAGCAGCAGGTTCGCGTTCCAGGGCTTTCCGTGTTTGAGGATCGTCTGTTCAATGCACCAGTCGTATTCCTCCTCGGTCTCCCCCTTCCAGGCGAACACCGGCACGCCTGCGGCCGCCATGGCCGCGGCGGCATGATCCTGCGTCGAGAAGATATTGCAGGACGACCAACGCACCTCGGCGCCGAGCGCGACGAGGGTCTCGATCAGGACGGCGGTCTGCACGGTCATGTGGATGCAGCCGATGATCCTCGCCCCGGTCAGCGGCGCGCTGTCCCGGTACCTTCGGCGCAAGGCCATCAATGCGGGCATCTCGCCTTCGGCCAGGGCAATCTCCCTGCGCCCGAATTCCGCGAGGCCGATATCCGCGACCCTGTAGTCGTTCATGGCTGCTCCGTAAACCGGTCAAGCGCGCGACTATAGCGAAAGTCGGGGCATTGAGACCACGAAATGGATGCGGGGGAGCAGCCCCTGGTCCTGTTCGTAGACTTCAGCGGCCGTTACTTCGCCGGGAGAGAGCCGGCAAACTGCGCCGCCCGGTCCACCCAACAGGCCAGGCGGTCGGTCGACTCGATACCCGCCGCGTCGACGAGCGTCCATCCCCGCATGACGCGCCCGTTCATGTCAGCCGGCCTCGTGTATGGCTCGGCCAGCGTCGCTTCGTGGTCCCTCTTGTCGAGCCTGACAATCAGGGAACCGTGCCATGTTCCCAAGCACATGTTGCCATTGATCATGAAGCATACCGAGCCGAACATTCGACGCTCCGAGTAACCCTCCCGCTTGGCGAGGATCGAGCGTATCCGGTCGACCAACGCATCGTCCGCCGTCATGTCCCGGACTCTCCCGCTTCGGCTCCGGCGAACATCGCCTCAAGCTTGGCGAGACAACCGTTCCAGCCGAGCTCGTGGTTGTCGCGGGCCTCGGATGATGCGAACCGGGAATGCGTGACCGTCAGGCGGGTCGTGCCTGCCTGTCCCGGCTCGAACTCGACCGTGACCAGCGATTCCTCGTCGCTTCCCTCCCAGCACCAGGTGTGCACGAGGCGACGGTTCGGCACGACTTCCCGGTACAGCCCCCGCGTCACCCACTTCCCTCCGTCCCTTCCACGCATTTCGATGAGGAACTTCCCGCCGACCCGGGCCTCGGCAATCGCGCGCGCGACCACGGCGTCGTCCGGCGCGAACCACCGTCGCAACTGTTCCGGTTCGGTCCACGCGGCGTAGACCGCCTCGACCGGCGCGTCGATCACGCGATGAAGCGTCAGGTAAACCCCCTTGCCGTCCGGCTGGTGATCGGTCATCGGTTCTTGCTACCGGTTCCAGACCCGACCAGCCGATCGAGTGCGTTCAGGCGATCCGACCAAAAACGTTCGTGGACTTCGAGCCATGCGCGCGCGTTATCGAACGCCCCCGGATTGACTCGGCACATCCGTTCCCTTCCCCTCGGTTCGCGTGTGACGAGGCCGGCGCGCTCAAGCACTCCCAGGTGTTTAGACACCGCCGCGAAAGAAAGCGGAAAGGGTTCGGACAGGTGGCTGACCGAAGCCTCGCCCTCTCTCAGACGATCAAGGATGGCGCGGCGGGTCGGGTCAGCAAGCGCATGGAAGACAAGATCGAGGTTTCGTTCAACCATATGGTTGAGTGTATGCGTTTCCTGACCGATGCTCAACCGTTCGGTTAAACAATTTCCGGTGTCCCCCTGGTTAGACAGCCCGCCATCAAGCCGCTATGGTCCGCGCGTCTCGAACTCGGAGGAGAGCCATGCACGTGAAGGCTCCCACGGAAGTACGCCTCCAGTGCATTGCCGTCGTGCTCGCTGGCCTGCTTGCGGCGTGCGACCAGGGCCAATCCGCCGAACACCCGGGCAAGAAGACATATGAACGCTACTGCTTCACCTGTCACGCGAGCGGCGTGGCCGGGGCACCCGCTCTCGACGACAGCGAAGCCTGGAAGCCACGCCTCGACCGTGGCCGGGACGCGCTGCTGCAGTCCGTGGTCCAGGGCATGCCGCCGGGCATGCCTCCCATGGGACTGTGCAACACCTGCACGGAGGAACAGCTCCTTGCGTCCATCGACTACATGATCGAGTCGATCACGACCAGCGAATAGGTTATGGTCCATCGAGCGATCTGTAGCGGCGAGCAAGGATCCATGATGGAAGTCCTGCCCGGAGATGTCGTCCTTCGGCGAAAGGGGCCGGTGATGCACAAGGGCATCGCCCTCGGCGACGACCGCGTCCTTCACAACACCCCTTTTCGCGGTGAGCACGTCTCGTCGATGGAGGAATTTCGACGCGGCAAGACCGTGCGTTCACGGCGGCTCGGCGAGACCCAGCGCGCACGGGCGCTATACCACGCGCAGGGCGCGGCCAAAGGCGGTTCCCGGCGCTACAACCTGTTCCGAAACAACTGCGAACATACGGTGAGCCGCGCGACCACCGGAACGCCCAGCAGCCCCCAGCTCGTGGCAGTCGCAGCGGGCGTGGTTGCAGGCGCCGCCGTGCTGGTCGCCATACGTCACCCCGTAGCGGCGGCTGCAATCGGATACGGATTGTGGCGGAGGCTTCGGAAACCCCGCTGATGGGCACCTCTCAACCCAAAGTGCTCGCCGTTCATGTGGCCCCCGAACGTGGAGGCCCCCTTGTCGAGTTGGATCAGGCGAAGCTGGTTCCCGGTCGTGGCATCGAGGGCGACCACCACCATGCACGGCCGAACGGCGACCCCGCCAGCGAGGTGACGCTCATCGAGGCAGAGACGGTAGCGGGGTTCAATGACAATACCGGACTGGGGATCGAGGCGGCCGAAACGCGGCGCAACATCGTGACCGAGGGGGTCGACCTCAACGCCCTGGTCGGGAAGCAATTCGCGATCGGAGATACGCTGCTTGAGGGCATCGAGCCCTGTGATCCATGCGCGAGCCTCGGCAGACGGCTCTCGACAGTTTCGGTGTCGGCGCCATCGATCGTCAGGGAACTCGCCAACCGAGGAGGCCTACGCGCCCGTGTCGTCGAAGGCGGCACCGTGGCTCCTGGCGCTCGGATACGCCTCGACTGAGGAGCCTTCAGCCCCGGGAGCGCGAGGGTGTCCCTCGCAAGAAAAGGATGTTCCCCGACTGCTAGCGCGTAGGAAAATCATGATGTTTCCCCCATCGCCAGAGGCGTAACCCCTGCAAAGAGCCCTCAGCCGGGGGAGATTCCCCAACCGCTAACGCGCAAGAAGGTGCCCGCGGTTCCCCATCGCAAGAGGCGTACCTCAATGGAAGCCAAACGGCGGTATCGGTCGGCAGTGTCGTTCATTATCCGGAATTAGCCATCATGAGATAATTATCTCCAGGTGGACAAAAGTGGCTAACGCTGGCTGATCCCGACCCTTGGCATCTCGCTCGCAATAGTCTGGCACGACGTACCTTGACCCTGCTTGCGGTCGGCCCCGCGCGTGCCCTGACGCTTTTCGCGCCGCGTCGTACCGGAAAGACGGAGTTCCTGATCAAGGATTTGGGGCCTGCCGCCGAAGCTGACGGCCATCGCGTAATCTATGTTTCCTTCTGGCAGTCACCGCTGTCGCCATTGGCCACCCTGCTGCACGCCTTGGAGACATCGCTCAGGCAAGGCACGTTGTCCGACCGGTTACATCGGGCGGGAAGTGCGTTGTCACCCAAGCTTCAACTCTCGATTCCAATGATCGGCCGAACCCAAGTGGACGTCGGCGAATTGAGAGGCAAGCCGCCAGACGACCTGCTGCTCCATCTCGACGAACTGCTCGGTCGTGTCTCGATGCGAAACAAGCCAACGATCCTGTTGCTGGACGAGGTGCAGGAACTGGCGCGAAGCGTGGACAACCACGCCCTCGTCGCAGCGCTCAGGACGAGTCTCGACAAGCGTCCCGACAACCTCAGATCGGTATTCACTGGATCCAGCCGCGAGGGCCTTGCCGCGATGTTCGCCGCGCGCCACGCACCCTTCTTCCACTTTGCCACGCCGATCGACCTGCCGCCGTTGGGTGAGCCGTTCGTCGACCACATCCTGAAGACTATGGCTAATGTGGCCCAACGTCGCCCCGATCGGCCGGAAATGCTCGCCGCGTTCAATGCCTTGCATGGCAATCCCTATTACTTCCGGACGTTGGTCGAGTCGATGCTGTTGAATCCCGGTCTCACGACTGCTACCGCCCTCCTGGAGATCCGGCACCGTATCGCCGCGGAACTGGGATTCCCGAACATCTGGCTCTCGTTGACACCGCTTCAGCGAGCGGTTGCCCACGCGCTGCTCCAACATGGCAAGCCTTTCAGCCAGTCGGCGCGGGCAGCGATGGCCGAACATCTGGAGAACGAAATACCTTCTCCCGGGCGCGTTCAAGCCGCTCTGCGGCGACTGCAGCGACTCGATCTCGTCGACCGACTGAATGGTGGCTGGCAGATCACCGATCCGGAGTGGGCCGATTGGGTGCGGAAAGACAGAGCATGATCTCCGCCAGGATCACCAACGAAGCGCAGACGACAATCGCCATCACGAAACTCGCTACCCCGCATATCTCACCAAGGCGCTTGTCGGATCAGCAAAGGTCATTGTATTTCAATAAGGTATCTTCATTTTTCGACGTTCGGACAGGTAACAGACCGCGCTGCCGCGCCCTCGCTGGTCTTTTTTCCGTGTGCGCGCACGTGCTCGCTGCACCATAAGCGACGGCTATGCTTCCGCTCGCGAGCACGCGCACACGAAAAAAATCCTGCGCGATCATCGCGGCCCTTGGTGAGATATGCGGGCTACACCTCGCTACACGTAGTGCAGCCAGTGCTCGAAGGCCGGCACTTCGCCCCGCACGACGGCCCGATACGTCTCGCGCAACCGCGCGGTGACCGGACCGACGTTTCCGTCGCCCACGAGTTCTCCATCGATCCTGAGGGCTGGCCACACGCCTTCCGACGTACCGGTTAGGAACGCTTCCGGAGCGCGTCTCAGTTCATCCACGGATATGTCGCGTTCTTCGCACCTGCTGCCGATCGTGGTTGCCAGCTCGATGATTGAAGCACGCGTTATCCCGAGCAGAACCTTGTTCGCAGGTGGTGTCGCCAGCCCCCCCGAGGCGTCGACAAGGAACAGGTTCGCCGTGGGGGCCTCCGTGACCCAGCCGTCCTCGTCCAGTAGCACGATATCGTCGAAGCCCTCCTGCCGCGCCCGCCACTTGGCGGTCATGGCAGCCGTGTAGTTGGCGGCGACCTTCGCGTGGGGCGGGATGATGTCGTCGCGCCGGTTGCGCTTTTCGCGTTCAATCTTGAGCGACAGCTCCGTGCGGCGATGCGACCGACCCCGGTTCCGGTCGACAATGTCGCGGTCCCCGTCATAAGCGGCGATGAATACGGATACGCGGGGATCCTGGGGGACCAGCTCGGCCTCGATCGAGGGAATCAGCGCGCTGATCTTGACGGATTTCGCGCCCGGGTTTCGGCGAACCGTTTCTGCGCAGGCATCGACCAGTTCGTCCACGGCGTAGTCGAGGGGCAGACCGACGATTTCACACGTGACTGCCAGGCGTTCAACGTGATCACGTAGCCGGAACAACGCGACGCCGCGCCTGGTCGCCTGCACGCTCAAATAGTCGAACGCCAGAGAGCCCCGCTGCAGGCTCTGGGACAACACGTGCACCGTCGCGTCGTCCCACGCGATGAACTCGCTGTCGCGCCAGATGGTTCGCGCCATCATCCCCAGACACGCTCGGAAAAAGAGAGACGGCTGCCATTGTATTCGAGGCCCGGGTCGCGGTCCCTCGCGAGGAGCTGGGGACCATCGAGATCGACGAAGCTCGCGAATCCGGAAAGCAGGAGCGCCGGCGCCATGGAGAGCGACGTGGAAACCATGCAGCCGACCACGACAGCCATGTTCCGGGCGCGCGCCTCCCTTGCCAGGGCAAGCGCGCTCGTCAGGCCGCCGGTCTTGTCCAGCTTGATGTTCACCGCCTGGTAGCGCCTGGCGATGGCGGCGAGGTTCGAGCCGTCGCGGATGCTCTCGTCGGCGCACAGCGGTACCGGGGAACGGAACCCCGCGAGGTTCGCATCCGCACCTTCCGCGAGCGGCTGCTCGATCATCTCGACCCCGGCTTCCAGCGCAGCCGGAACGAAAGCTTCCAGGTCCGCGAGGGACCAGCCTTCGTTGACGTCCACGACGAGACGCGCGCGAGGCGCTTGTGCCCGCACGGCACGCAGCCGCTCGATGTCGAGACGGACGAAATCCCTGCCCAGCTTCACCTTGAGCAGGGCACGGTCGCGTGCGGCACGGGCCCGCCGGCCCATCGACTGGGGCGAATCCAGGCTCACGGTAAGCGCGGTAACGACATCGGCCGGCCGCGGAACTCCCGCCAGCTTCCACGCCGCCTGACCGCTGCGTTTCGCCGCCAGGTCCCACAACGCGCAGTCGAGCGCGTTCCGCGCAGCACCGGCCGGAAGAACGTCCGCGAGGGCAGCGCGGTCGAAGGGTCCACGAAATCCCTCGATGGCGCGAACGACTCCTTCCGTCGTCTCGCCGTAGCGTGCATAGGGGACACCTTCACCCCGGCCGCGGCACGCCTCGTCGGTCACTGTCACTACCACGACATCGGCCGTGTGTTTTGTTCCCCGGGATATGGTGAAGGGGCGCGCAATGGGCCATTCCTGCATTTCGGCGTATACGTTCATGCAACGACGTCCCTGCGATGTCCGCCTGCCCGTCCGTCGACCCACAATGGAAACGGGAGTTCCGTCATCACGAATCAAGACAGCCCGTCGACGATGACGCCGACACCCTGCCGTACCGGGTCACAAGCCGGTACGCCGAATCGCGATGCCGTCTCGTCGATGGCCCGCTTCGCTTCCGCCTCGGCCAGCGCCGATGTGTCCAGGGCGATACCCGCGCAACGGACATCCGGATTCGTCAGGCGACCCAGCGCGGTGGTCTCGCTGATCACGTCTTCGATGCGGGCGATGGGAGTGTCGACATTGCGCATGGTCCTGCGGGTCGGCTCGTGGCAGACGACGAAGGCGTCCGGCTGGGTGCCGTGCAACAACGCCAGGCTGACGCCGGCGAAAGACGGATGGAACAGCGAGCCCTGCCCCTCCACCACGTCCCAGTGGTCCGCGCCGGCATCCGGCGACAAGGTCTCCGCTGCGCCCGCGGCGAAGTCCGAGACGACGGCATCGATGGCGATCCCGGAGCCCGTTATGAGAATGCCCGTCTGGCCCGTCGCGCGGTAGTCGACGTTCACGCCGCGCCGTGACAGTTCCCGTTCGATGGCAAGGGCGGTGTATTTCTTGCCAACGGAGCAGTCGGTGCCAACCGTCAGCAGCCGTTTGCCCGTGCGTCTGCGGCCGGTCGCGGTCTGGAACGTACCGGTGGGATGGCGTACGTCGAACAGGCGCCGGCCCATGCGACGCGCGGTCTGGGCGACCGCAGGTATGCCGGCAAGACGCACATGCATGCCGCTCGCGACATCGAGCCCTCCTTCCAGGGCTTCGACGACGTGGCTACGCCATGCCTCGGGCAGCACGCCGCCGGGATTGACGGCCCCGATGACGAAGGTCCTGGCGCCTGCGCGTGCGGCTTCGACAATCGTGAGTTCGCAAACACCGAGATCGGCGCCGCAGCCGGGAAGCCGCATCTGTCCGGCGACAGCGTCCGGACGCCAGTCGACGATGCCCTGACCGGTCTTCGCCGCCAGCGCGTCCCTGGCGTCGCCGAGGAAGAGGAGATACGGCGTTTCGATCTGCATCTGGGGTAGTCGTTCCGCGTGCGTTCGCACCATAGGTGCAAATGGCGCGAGATTCCATGTCAGGCGCAGAGTTCAACAGCACGCTTGCACCATGCCCTCCCCGCCGTGCCTTGGGATAGTATTGGCCGTCCCAAGGGACCGGGCGATGAACGTCATGACGGGACATGCGCCAATACCTGCCGAAGCATCGCCAGCCGACCGGTAATGGCCACGCGCTTCATCGCCACACTGCTCCTGGTGCTGCCAACGTTCCTTGCCGCGGTAGAGCCCAGCCACGGCTTCGCGTATTTCGGCGAACTGAAGTACCCGAAAGACATGCCCCATTTCGACTATGCGAATCCGGATGCCCCGAAAGGGGGAAACCTCAACCTGTCCATCGTCGGGAATTTCAACAACGTGCATGCCTACGTCGACAAGGGGAACCTCACCCCGTTCATGGACACCAGGCTGGGCTCGAGGGTCTACGACCAGCTCATGCGATGGTCCGAGGACGAACTGGCTTCCTACTACGGCCTGCTTGCCGAAAGCGTGGAGGTCGCCGACGACTACGGCTGGGTCGAGTACACGCTGCGCGACAACGCGTACTGGCATGACGGCGAGCCGGTGACGGTCGACGACGTGCTGTGGACCTTCAAGATGGTGAAGACGGAGGCGGGGCACAGCTGGCAGGCGCGTTACCAGCCCTTCGACAGGATAGAACGGACCGGTCCGCGGTCATTCAGGATCCATTTCGTCGAGGACGAGAACGTCGAATGGGGTCCGCCACTCGTCGTTCTCACCGCCCGGTTCACCACGCTGCCCCGACATTACTGGAAGGAAAGGGACTTCACCGCCACGACGCTGGAGCCGCCGCTTGGCAACGGGCCTTATCGCCTTGTCGAGGTGGAGGCCGGACACAAGGTGGTTTTCGAACGCGTCGAGGACTACTGGGGCAAGGACCTCAACGTCAACGTCGGCTACCACAATTTCGACCGCATCACGTACACGTACTACTTTGACCGGAACGTCATGCTCCAGGCCATGCGGGCGGGGTTCGTCGACTTCTTTTTCGAAGAGGACGAAAGCCACTTCCACACGGCCTACGACTTCGACGCCTATCACAAGGGGGTCTTCAAGCGGGAGACCTACCGGATGGGCTATTCCTACGGCATGCACGAGAGCGTCGTCTTCAATACCCGCCGCGACCTGTTCAAGGACCCACGGATCAGGGAGGCGCTGACGCTTGCCTACAACTTCGATTGGGCGAACCGCGTCTACTGGTTCAACGGCCTCGAACGCAACGACAGCTTTTTCATGCGTTCCGGGATGCAGGCACGGGGACGGCCATCGGAGGCGGAACTCGAGATCCTGGAACGGTTTCGCGGCCAGGTGCCGGAGCGGGTATTCACGCATCCCGTGGAGCTGCCGCAGAACGAATCATGGGGGCGCAACCGCGACACGCTCCTCCGGGCTGACGCGCTGCTCAACGAAGCGGGCTGGGTGGTCAGGGATTTCCAGCGCGTCCACGAGGTGACCGGAGAACCGCTCGAGATCGAGTTCATCGTCAGGATCACCCTTCACGAGCGCATGCTGGTGCCCTTCGTCGACAACCTCAAGCGCTTAGGGATAAACGCGGTGCTGCGCAAGCTCGAAAGCAACGTGATGACCAACCGGTTGCGGAACTACGACTTCGATTCGACGATTCGCAAGCTCTACACGTTCATGGTCCCGATCCCGGATCGCATGCGCAGAACGTACACGTCCCGGTGGGCTGATATACCGAGCCAGACCAACCTGCCGGGAATCAAGAACCCCGTAGTGGACTCGCTGGTTGAAATGGTCCTGGGCGCCACGACCGAGGAGGAAATGAACACCGCCGGACGGGCGCTCGACCGCGTATTGCTCTGGAACTTCTACGTGATTCCCGAGGGATGTCCGCTCGGCCGCCACCCCGTGTACTGGGACCGCTTCGGACACCCTCCCATGGGCCGGGAGAACATGAACTGGACGGGGTTCCCCCAGCTATGGTGGCTCGACGCGGAGAAAAACGCCCGGGTGGAGGACTACCTGGCCGGGATGCGGGGAGATTAGGATCGACCAGGTGGCGGCGTCGGCACTGCGTTTTCTTGCCTGTTTCCTGATGCTTGTTCCGGCCGCCGGAGCTGCGGCGGCGCCGAGCCACGGCTTCGCGTACTTCGGCGACCTGAAGTACCCGAGCGACATGCGGCGCTTCGACTACGCGAACCCGGATGCGCCGAAAGGCGGGTCCGTCACGATGCCCATCGTCGGCACGTTCAACAACGTGCACGCCTTCGTCGACAAGGGGGTGGTCGCGGCCTACCTCGACCCGAGGCTGGGGACACCGATCTACGAACCGCTCATGCTGAAGTCGGAAGACGAACTCGCCTCCTACTACGGCAAGCTCGCCGAAACCGTGGAAGTCGCCGACGACTACAGTTGGGTGGCCTACACGCTACGGGAAGGCGCCTACTGGCACGACGGCGAACCGGTGACCGTGGACGACGTCCTGTGGACGTTCGAAATGATCAGGACCGAAGCGTCAGTCGGATGGAAAGAGGTTTACCGCGACGTCGTCGACCTGGAACGGACCGGACCGAGATCGTTCAGGTTTCGATTCAGCGAAACCGCCGAAAAGAACCCCCAGCTGGTAATCCTCACGGCCGGGTTCACCCCGCTGCCCCGGCACTACTGGGAAGCCAGGGAGTTCGGCGCCACCACGCTGGAACCGCCCCTCGGCAACGGGCCGTATCACCTCGCCGAGGTGGACCCCGGACACAAGCTGGTCTTCAGACGGATCGAGGACTATTGGGGCAGGGATCTCAACGTGAACGTCGGTCACTACAACTTCGACCGCGTGGTGATCACCTACTTTTTCGACGCCAACGTCATGCTGCAGGCACTAAGGGCGGGTGTCATCGACTACTACCGCGACCAGAACGAAAGCACTTTCGCGACGGCCTACGACTTCGCCGGCTATCACAAGGGGCTGTTCAACAGGGAGACCTATGTCATGGGGACGGCGTACGGCATGCACCAGTGCGTCGTTCTCAACAATCGCCGGGACCTCTTCAAGGACATCCGGGTCCGGGAAGCGCTGACGCTGGCCTACAACTTCGAGTGGGCGAACCGCGTCTACTGGCATGAGGGCATGGACCGCAACAACAGCTACTTCATGCGATCGGGGCTGCAGGCGGAGGGCTTGCCGTCAGCGGCGGAACTAGCGCTCCTGGAGCCGTTTCGGGACCAGTTGCCCGAGCGGGTCTTCACGCATCCCGTGCCCCTGCCCAGGAACGGCCTTTTCGGACGCAACCGCGACACGTTGCTCAAGGCCGACGCGCTACTCGTCGAAGCAGGCTGGATAGTCCGGGACCTCAAGCGCGTCAACCAAAGGACCGGAGAGCCCTTCCGTTTCGAGTTCATCGTCTCGACGGAGGAATACGAACGCATGCTGACGCCCTTCGTCGACAACCTGGAGCGCCTGGGGATAGACGCGGTCCTGCGCCGAGTCGAGAGCAACCTGATGGTGAATCGGCTGCGAAACTATGACTACGACGCGACCATGCGGAAGTTCTATACGTTCAGGGTTCCCATCCCCGCGCGGCTTCGCAGCCAGTTCGCTTCGCGAAACGCCGACCAGCCGAACATGACCAACTACGCGGGAATCAAGGACCCGGTGGTGGACTTCCTGGTGGAGAAAATCATCCAGGCCACGACGGAAGCGGACATGAACGCCGCCGGTCGGGCGCTGGACCGTGTGCTGCTCTGGAACTTCCATGTCATACCGGAAGGGCATCCGGTCGGCCGCCATCTCGTATACTGGGACCGGTTCGGCCACCCGCCTTTAGGCGCCGAACACATGAACTGGACAGGTTTCCCTGTATTGTGGTGGCTGGATGGGGAGAAGAGCGCCCGGGTGGATGCCTGGCTCGCCGGCATGAAGGGCAAGTAAGCAGGACAACTAGCGGGGATCGTTTCCAGGCATGCAGAAAGTCCGCCAATTCGCGATCAGGATCGGCTCGTCCTACATCACCCGCAGGGTAGCGCTGATGCTTCCGACCCTGATCGGCATCATGCTGGTGAACTTCGTCATCATCCAGGCGGCGCCGGGAGGCCCGGTCGACCAGGCCATCGCCCGGCTGCAGGGCGAGGGCGTCGCCGCAACCGCCATGATCGGAGGCGGAGGCGGCGCTCCCGGCGGTATGGAAGCGGGGAACCCGAGCAGCTATGAGTTCGCGCGGGGAATCGACCCGGAACTCATCAAGGAACTGGAGAAACAGTTCGGCTTCGACAAGCCGGCGCACATCCGCTTCTTCAACATGCTGAGGGACTACTTCTCGTTCGACTTCGGCGACAGCTTCTACCAGGACGTCCCGGTGGTGGACCTGGTGATAGACAGGTTGCCGGTGTCGCTTTCGCTCGGCATCTCGGCGCTGCTCATCACCTACACGATCTCGCTGCCGCTCGGCATACGGAAGGCGGTCTCCGACGGCACGCCGTTCGATATCTGGACCAGCGTCGTGATCCTCATCGGCTACGCGATCCCGGCATTCATCCTGGCGATGCTGCTCATCATCCTGTTCTGCGGCGGCGAGTACTTCGACTGGTTCCCGTTACGCGGCCTGATATCGGACAACTACTCTGAACTCACGTTCTGGGAACAGGTCAAGGACCGGCTGCATCACCTCGCGATGCCCGTCGCCGCCCTCACCTTCGGGAGTTTCGCCACGCTGACCATGCTGACGAAGAACTCTTTCCTGGACGAGATCAACAAGCAGTACGTCCTCACCGCCAGGTCGAAAGGCATGACACCGGCACGCGTGCTTTACGGCCACGTGTTCCGTAACGCGATGTTGATCGTCATCGCCGGTTTTCCGGCGGCATTGCTCGGCATACTCTTCACCGGCGGCATCCTGATCGAGGTCATATTCTCGCTCCGGGGCATCGGCCTGCTGGGATTCGAGGCCATCATGTCGCGTGACTACCCGATCGTGTTCGGCACGCTCTTCGTGTTCACCCTGCTCGGCCTCGTGACGCAGCTCATCGCCGACCTCGTCTACACGTTCGTGGATCCCCGGATAGACTTCGAGACGAGGGGAACTTAAGCCGTGGGCGAAGCAACTATCGCGGCGGGCGCGGATGCCCCCAAGCGCTGGCAGGCGAGTCCCCTCACCAGGCGCAGATGGGCGAATTTCCGCGCCAACAAGCGCGGTTACTGGTCGCTTCGCATATTCCTCGCGCTGTTCATCTTTACGCTCTTCGCGGAGTTCATCGCCAACGACAAGCCACTGGTGATCTACTACGAGGACCGCTTCTACTTCCCGATCTTCAAGAAGTACGCCGAGACGGAGTTCGGTGGTGTATTCGAGGTCGAGGCGGACTACAAGGAGCACTTCGTCCGGGACCTCATCAAGGACAATGGGGGCTGGTGGATCTGGCCCCCGATTCCCTTCAGCTACGACACGATTGACTACTACCTGCCCGGCACCGCCCCATATCCGCCGTCGAAGGAGCATTGGCTGGGAACCGACAACGTCGGCAAGGATGTATTGGCCTCACTCATCTACGGCGCCCGGCTGTCGTTCCTGTTCGGGCTGGTCCTGACGTTCCTGAGCTCGATCATCGGCGTGTGCGCCGGCGGCATCCAGGGGTACTTCGGAGGCAAGATCGACCTCTTCGCCCAGCGGTTCGTCGAGATCTGGGCGGGGCTTCCGGTGCTGTTCATACTCATCATCCTCGCCAGCATCGTCGAGTCGAACGTGTTCTGGCTGCTGGGGATACTCGTCGCCTTCAGCTGGATGGCGCTGGTGGCGGTCGTGCGCGCGGAGTTCCTGCGCGCGCGGAACTTCCAGTACATCGATGCCGCCCGGGCACTCGGCGTCAGCGACCCCAGGATCATGGTCCGGCACGTGCTCCCGAACGCCATGGTCGCGACCATCACCTTCCTGCCCTTCATCCTGACCGGGTCGATCACCGTGCTCACGTCGCTCGATTTCCTGGGCTTCGGGCTGCCGGCGGACTCGCCATCGCTGGGCCGCCTGCTGGCGCAGGGTCGCGCCAACATTCACGCGCCGTGGCTGGTAATGACGACGTTCTTCACGCTCGCGACCATGCTGACGCTTCTCATCTTCACGGGAGAAGCCGTGCGCGATGCGTTCGATCCACGCAGGGACCCGGCGGCTGGCCCCGTCCAGCCGACCAAGAGCTGATCCGCGTCCGCTTCGGGCGACCACCGTCACGACTGGACGATTTCCCACGCGAATCGCCGTCGATGCACTACATCGCATCGCCGGCACATGACGTACAGTTACTGCGCTCGGTTGTGCGGCAGACGCACGAGGGAAACACGGCGGATTTGCTATGATCGCGACGCCTCGGCCAACTCTCGAGGAAACGCCATTGGTCGCCAAACCAGTTCGCCGTCGCCTGACCGCCGATGATTTCGATCAAATGTGTTCGGCGGGAATCCTGACAGCCGACGACCGCGTGGAACTTATCGATGGGGAGCTCATCGAAATGCCGCCAATGGGCCCCGCGCACACGGGTATCGTGAACCGGCTGGCCAAGATCCTGTTCTTGCGCCTGGGCGATGCCGCGGAGCTACGCATCCAATCCTCCGTGCGGCTATCGAATCACACCCAGCCGGAACCCGATCTGGCGGTCGTGAAGCCTGATCCTCGCCACTACCTGCTGCGCCATCCGAGGCCGGCCGACACGCTGTTGGCGATCGAAGTAGCCGACTCGACGCTTGACTATGACCGCGAGCGGAAGGTCCCGCGCTACGCTGCCGCCGGCGTCGCCGAAGTGTGGCTGGTCGATGTCGGAAAGAAACAGGTCACGATATACAGGGCACCGTCTTCCGGCGGCTATGGCCATTCCCGGACTGTGGCCTGGGCGGAGGAGATCGTCTCCACCGCGGTTGAAGGCCTTCGGCTGACTTTCGAGGAGTTCCTGCCGCTGGCGCATTTCGAGTAGCCAGCGACGCCGCGTTATGACTCGGGCCGGCGTCCAGGGTCCGCGCGTTCCCCTTCTACCCGTTGTATTTCCAGTTGCCGTGGAACCCGTAGGGCACGCGATGGGGTAGTTCCGCGCAGGCGATCGGCCCATCCGCGACGTTGCCCGCATCGAGAACGATCAGGTCGCTGCGGTTTTCGGCGGCTCGGTATACCACGCTCAACATGTAGCCGTCGCCCTCTTCCGCATCCTCCGACTTCGGCACGAACACGGGCTCGCCCGTAACGTCGCCGTCGGGGAGCTTGTACTGATCGCGCCGGTCCAGCGAGAAATCGTGGTGGACGATGGCGTTGAAGTCCGCGACCTCCCTCGCGCCATTCATCGACGCTGCATAGAACCCGTGCCGATAGCGACCGCAGGCGAAGCGTTCGTCCAGGCGCGGGAACTCTCCACCGACATCGTCGAGATAGCGGCGATGCACGCCGTTCGCGTTGTCAGCGAGGTCAATGGTCCACTCCGAAAGACGCGCTTTTCCCGGCGCGGTGGGACTGCCGTCGACACGCGGGAACAGGGGCACCTCCTCGAACTGCATGACGTGGGCCACGATGCGGCTGCCGTCGCTGTATGCGTTCATGGGATGAAACACGTAACAGGGGTCCGTCTCGTACCAGCGAATGCTCTCGACCGAACCATCGCGCCGCATGACGCCGATATGCGTGCCCTTGTCGGGTTCCCAGGCAAACGGCGGCTCGCCGCGCATCGCCCGCTCAAGGCTGCCCGTCACCGGGAATACCGGAAAGACGACGTGCTCTTCGGTCACGATGAAGTCGTGCACCATGCTGGCGAAGGGTGCGACAAAGCGTTCCGAACGCGTGAGTTCACCGCTGGCATCGACGGTCTGGTAGCTCATGTCCGGCGTGAAGATGCCGGCAGCCATGTAGCCGAAGAACAACATTTCCCCGGTCTTCGGGTCGATCTTCGGGTGGGCGGTCATCGGCCCTTCCAGCCGGTCGTCGAAGCGCCAGGCACCGATCGAGTCCAGCGTCCGGGGATCGATCTCGAAGGGCGCATGTCCCTCCTCGAGGGCCAGCAGCTTGCCACCGTGCCAGACGATGTTGGTGTTCGCGAGACCGTCTTCGCTCACTCCCTGCGTGACGGGGTCGTTATCCAGCGGATTGAAAGGATTGTATAGGCTGCGCCCCTCGCGCCTCTCGAGCGTCCATTTCACCGTGCGCGCCCAGCGGTTCCGGTAGCGCACCCGGCCGTCCCGGATGTGGAACATGTGCAGCATGCCGTCGCCGGCAAACCAGTGGTGGCCGCCCTGGGGCGGGAACTGCGGGTCGGGACCGTTGCGGTAGTAGGTGATGTCGAGATCGGCGGGCAGTTCGCCACGCACGATCACGTCGTCGATGTCGCACTCCATGCGAATCGGCGCATAGTTTCCGACCAGTTGGGGGTGTTCCGGATAAGGCGTTGTCATCGTCCTTCCTCGCCGTCACGAGCCAGGGACGCACACTGTAACCGGTCGGGAGGGGACTTTCCGCAATGGATGAGAATCCGGGCCGGTAGAATGCCCGCCGGAGATTCGTAGACTTCCATGACCTTGGAAACGGCATTTGCATGACCGCGCTTTTCACCCACCTCAACTGCCTCGAACACGACATGGGCGAACGCCACCCGGAGCGCCCGGCCCGGCTCGCGGCCGTGCTGATGCACCTCGACGAGACGGGACTCTATTCCGATCTTGAAGTGTACGAAGCACCCGAAGCGCAGCGAACCGACCTGGCACGCGTACACGGCGAAGCGTTCCTCGACGGACTCGCGGAACTCTCCCCGGAGGAGGGTCTGGTCCGCGTCGACCCCGATACCGCGATGGGACCGGGTTCGCTCTGCGCCGCCCGGACTGCCGCCGGCGCGGCGGTGGCCGGCGTCGAACTGGTCCTGAGCGATGCTGACAAGCGCGTGTTCTGCGCGGTACGGCCCCCCGGACATCACGCCGAGGTGTCCCAGGCGATGGGATTCTGCTTCTTCAACAGCGTCGCGGTGGCCGCCGCTCGGGCCCAATGTGATCCCGGCGTCGACCGAGTCGCCATCCTCGATTTCGATGTTCACCACGGCAATGGCACCGTGGCGGCCTTCATGGACAACCCGGATGTCCTGGTCTGTTCCAGCTTCCAGTTCCCGTTCTATCCCTACCGCCTGCAGGATGTTGACCGACCCAATATCGTCAACACGCCGCTGCCCGCCGGCATGGGCGGCAACGACTTTCGAAAAGCGGTGGAGCGTGACTGGTTGCCCGCCCTCGACGATTTCAAGCCTGAACTCATACTCGTCTCCGCCGGATTCGACGGCCACGCGGACGATCCTCTCGCCGGACTCCTCTTGACGGAGGAAGACTTCGCCTGGGTGACGGGCCTGATCACGGATGCCGCGAACCGCCACGCGGACGGGCGCATCGTCTCAATGCTGGAGGGCGGCTACCACCTCGGAGCACTCTCGCGCAGCGTGGCTGCGCATATCGAGGGTCTGATGGCCTGAACGCTACGGCTTGGGGTGCCCGCGCGGAGACTGGCCCTCGACCGCCCTGAGGGGAATCCGCGTGTTGTATCGAAGGAGATCGTCCATCTCGATGGTCGCCCGACCCCCGGTGGCCCCAAAAAAGTTGTAGAGGCGCCTTCCGTCGGGAAGGTTGCCCCCACCATGACTGTCTGCGCTGAACCAGAGAACATCTTCGCTCAGCGTGTCCAGTTTCAGCCTGACGCAGGATGAGCTTCGTCGATCAACAGGATTGCCGCCGCCCGAAAGTTCCGCTGGGTATTCGGGTATGCCGGGACACGCTCACCATGTTCCGCGACGAGATCCTCTGCCGTGTAGATCGTCAGTTGACTCGCCGTAAAGATGAGATGCCGGCTATCGGTGACCGTATAGACACCGTTCTCGTCGACGAGCCATTCGGCATCCTCGGCAATCGTCAGGTCGGGGACTTCCTCGAGCGGCAGGAAACCGGCCAGGTACAGCTCAATGGGACTGTAGGGAACGGAATTGCCGTTGTTTGCGATGAGCCCGAACTTACCTGCGGAGTACTGACTGTTCCCGTGGTCGACCAGATCCGCAAGGCGGAAACCGCCAAGCTGACCGTCGGCGCTGCTGAACCCCCAGTGACTCCAGGATCCTATCCTGGGAACGAATTGGCTCAACCACCCAGAAGCCCGTTTCCAGGGAACGACATGGTTCGCCCACCTGTGCATCAACTCGTGCAGAGATGGACCCAGGCGGATCAGGTCATATCCCGGAAAGTGCATCACGCCCTGAAGCCTGGCAGCCAGTCGCCGATAGCCGCTTTTGGAAAAGGTCTTCTGTCCGATGCCCGCCGTATCGTTCCTGACTGGATGGTACGTGCCAAAAATATCGTGATAGGGGTCATCAATATTCGAGACAAACATCAGGAAGTCGAACTGATCGTCGAAATGTTCGTAGAACTTCGCCGTGTACTTCCTGGCAGGCAGCCGGACTCTGGCGAGACTCTCGGCGACGGGGAGAACGAAGACGTTGCCGTTGTAGATAAACGGCTCGTCATCCACCGTCGCCATCGTTTCAAGATCTTCCGGCGCACCGCTCGGTGGCGCCGACCTTCCTCCTTCGGTCCCCTTGCACGCAGCGAGCGCGAGAAACCACGTGAAGCAAACGAGCCGAAGGCCCTGCATCACGATTGTCATCCTCTCACCGTCGACAGCAGTTTCACCAGCGTGTCGGGCCTGCCTATACCGCCGCCTTTCGTGACCAGGTACCCATCCCGGAATCGCGATATGGGAACCGCCGTATCCACGGTGCCGAGCACGTCCAGCGTTTCGTCGCCAATGATCGCGGCGGCGGTATCGCCCCCCAGCACGAACAACGTACCGCTCCCGTAGCCACTCTCCAGGGCGCGGTGTGCACACCCAGCCATCGCCATGGCAATCCGCTCCGCCTCGCTGTTGGAAATGGCACCAGACGGAACTGGCGTTGCAACAACCGTGATCGCGCCGGGCGCAGCTCCCGCTCGCGGCAGTTGAGTTTCTTCGGACAGGGTCAGGACAGGGACTCCGAGTCTCGAGATCTGTTCGCGGCTCATGGCGTTGAGGCTTCCGCACAGGATCAGGACCGGGGATTCGATCGGGACGTCCCGCGGGACAAGATCTGGGAACACGGTGGCGGCGTACGCCGCAACGGCGCCGCTGGGGCCCACGATCGCGCGCCCTTCTTCGCGGCATCGCTGCGCGGCCGCTTCGAGTTCCGCGTTGACGTTGGCGTCCCAGACGACGACATCGCCGTCGGCGCAACCCGTGGCTTCCAGGATTTCCAGGGGCCGGCTGCTGAGCGGTGCTGTCAGTGGATCCTTGCCGAAAGGGGACTCGAGCACCGGAACGTCGTCCACGTACACGACACCGTCCACGCAGCGGCGGCCCGCGTCGGGAAAGCTCGGCACCACGGCGACCGAATATCCAAGTTGCAACAGACCCTTTACCTCGAACGGCCAGTTGCCACGCAGACCGGAGTCGATCTTGTGCGACCGAAAATACGCGTCCCTCGCATGCGCGGCAGCCGCCTGTCGCTGCGCCGCCGCCGGGGTCAAATGCCGGGATGCGATATCGACGACACAACAGGTATCGCTGTCAGCAAGCGGCCCGCACGGCACCCCAAAGCGCGTGTTCGCAACCGTGCCGGCAATCTCCAGCGCGCCGGTTCGGTCGTCGGACGTGATGAACAGCGTACGCGGCATTCCACCTAGGGTAGTGGGCCAGTTCACTCCGACCCGACGGGGGACACGGCACTAGCTACCATCGTCAGCTTCCGCAGGCGGCTTTGCAAACAGCCCCTTGCGCCAACCCCGCATGAAGCTGCGCCCCAGCTCCTCAACGATGAACAGGAACTGTTGCGTTCGTTCTACGCCGTCCGCGCCCTTGGCCGTCAACGTCACCGTGGCCGTGCCTCCAAGGTCGTCCTCGTTCGACTTGACGGTCAAGACGCCATCCTCGACGGTGACTTCAATCAGCGCGGGATCGTCGACTTGCGCCGAGTAAATTAACGCACTGCTCTGGGTCACCCCGAATACATCCGCCAGGTCCAAGATCGCTCTATCACCACCGGAGACAATGTGCTGGTGGGCGTTGAACCACGTAAGCGGCGGTCCCGTGGGGGCCTCCACACCCACGTAACAATCGTCATAGATGTAATAACACGGACTGGGTATCCCGGCCGTAGCCGACACCGAGACCAATGAACCCCGGCCCGGCACCACCCTGATTGGGTCGCTCGCGGCTATGCCCGATACGTAAGTTCGGTCGGAGGAAAGGTCAGCGTTTGACGCGGTCATCAAGACCTTGATGCCAAACGGCGTGGCCCGGCCGGGCACGGCGACAACGGTCCTGGCTTTGGAAGGAAACGGCTCGGATCGTTCCACATGGAGGTTGACAAGGAAGGCGAACGGAGATCCCGGATTTCGGTTTAGAAACAGATTTTGGAGGTAAACGTCAGCAAAGAGCGTATCCGATATGGTGGTGAGATTGTTGAACGCCAGGTAGATGCTTCGCAACTTTGCGTTCCGAGGAAACAGGGTGTCCGGCAGGCGTTTGAGTCCATTGAATGTGAGGTCCAATGTACGGAGGTTGCGCAACGGGCTGAAGACATCAGTGGGCAAGTCGTCCAGCACGTTGTCCGCGAGATCCAGGTACCTCAGGGTTTCCGGAGCGCCCACGAAGGCGCCTTCCGATACATGCGCAATTGAACTACCAGCCAACCTAATTCCCCCCAGCTTGGGCATCGATTCCAGGAAGCCCGAAGGCACCGAGCCCAACTCGTTGAATTCCAGGCTCAACGAGTTAAGGGAAGACAGCCCGGAGAAGGTGCTGGGCCGCAGACTCGCCAATCGGTTCCTGCTGAGGTCCATCGTCGTCAACTCGGAAAGATTGGCAAACACGCCGTCAGGTATCTGCGTCAGCTCGTTGTGCGAGAGATCCAAACTGTCCAGCGCAGATAGACCGTCAAAGAAGCCGACCGGCACCTCTCGTAGTGCGTTGTGCGAGAGATCCAGACGCTCCAGCGAAGACATGTTGGAAAAAAGATCTTCGGGCAGCTGCCGTATCCCGTTGTAAGACAGATCCAACTTCTCCAGCGAAGAGAGAACGGTAAAAATCTCCGGCTGCATGTTGCTAAGCGAGTTGCCACGCAGATACAAGCTCGCGAGCGAAGATAGGCCCTTAAAGACGTCAGGCGGCAATTCGACCAGGCGGCCAGGCCCAAGACTCAGAATGGTCAGGCCGGACAGGCTCTCGAAAATGCTCGACGGAAGCTCGAACAACCGGGTGCCCCGAACCTTGAGGTCGCTAAGCATGGAGAGCCGCTGGAACGTGTCGGCAGACAGTCCCGTCAAAGGCGCGTTCACCAGGAACGACTTGAGCCCCGACAGACCGGTGAGAATACTCTCCGGCAGTTCTTCGAAGAAGCCGATAACGCGAAGGTGTTCGATACTTAACAAGTCACCAAACACGTTGTCCGGCAGCGGGCCCGAGTTGATGGTGACCTGCAGTTCGCGCAGACCCGTCAGACCTGCCAGGTCGCCCGCCCCAAGGTCGGGAACAATCGCCATCAGGTATTCGATCCCGGCGAGTTGCTCCTCTGTGACGCCCGCGCAATCTTCAGACTTGGTGGCGCCGACGAGGACGTCTCGAATTGGCGGCGAGCGGTCGCATACGCCCTTGGTGACTGCGCCAGCCTGGTCCACCGGAATCCTCTGTCCACCCACCTCCAAGGAACCCGACCGCGCTTCACCGGAGTTCTCTGATACCTGAAACTGAAACACACCGGAGCCCCGATGCATGGCGTCCCCAACCGACAGGAATTCATCGCTTGCAGTCGCTGTCCAATCACAGTCGCCCGGGGTCGTTACGCGGGCCTCGAAATCACCGCCCGCCGCACGCACGAACCGGTCCATCGGTGTAACCACGACAGGACAAGGTTCACGGTTTGCGCTGCTGCGGAAGTTGGCGACCGTTGCCCGAGTTTCGTTCAAGGCTCGGCGGGAGTCTGCGGGGCCGACGGGCGCAACCGTCCATGCCTCGCCGGGTTCGCCCAATGGATCGTTCAGAAGGCGAAGAGCGGGATTGGAAAAGAAGGGCACCCTCCGGCAACGGAACCGGCCCTGGACGCGGCACTGCGCATCGTAAGCCATGATGGTGCCCCAACGAGCGGAAGCCGGTGCGTCCGGCGCGAACGCAGCCTGGTTGACATAGCCGTGGGCGTAGGTGAACGGCCAGTTGCCGGCATCGATGTAGCGATCGTGCCGAAGGCCCATGTTGTGGCCCAGTTCGTGGGCAAAGACGAGGCTCGGCAGGGCGCGATATTCTGTGAAACCCAAATACCCAAGAATGACGGCTACACCCGCGCATCCTTCACTTTCGCAGTTTCCGTGCCCCACGATGTGTACGAGATCTGCAGCGAAAGCACTGCGTATCGGCTCTAACCCGTCCCGATAAGGATAGTCAAGCCACCAACTCCCATCAGGCCCCGTGGCCGTTGCATACCCCCGGCTCCAAGCCCGAAGGTGTTCCAGCATCAACGATGCCGGCCAATTCGACGTTGTGGTTCGGTCCGGCAGGAAGTCATTGAACTCGCCGACGAATACAACCTCGATCCGCATATCGACGTCGCTGTTTGCATAGGCCGCGTTGGTTTGCGCCTTAGCCAGGTCTATCTCCGCCTCGATCAGATCACGGCTACCGGCTGCCTCCAACGCTTCACTGGTGTAAAGAACTGCCACATCGATCACGGAACCGTCGTCTTCCATGATCGGCTCTTCGTCGGCAGCACTGGCGTCACGCTTCGGCAAGCTTGGATCAGCTGGAACCTCCCTGGAAACCCGCCTTTTCACACCCTCGTCGAAGCCACTCCTACGAGATGCCTCGTGGTCAGGTTTAGGACGAGACGACCAGAGTCCATCAGGGGACTCGACTCCGCACGGCGGCAGGAGCGAGAAGTCGACTTCCGCAACCGCCACCGCACCGTCCGGTAGCTGCCGAATGACGAATGATTGAGTCAGCGTATGCACGACACCTACCAAGACTGAGCGGTTCACCACCAACGTCACGCTTCCGAAAGGCACGCCCTCAAGCTCTCCAGACAGCACATAACCCCTCGCAGTCCGGTCGACCGTGTTGAACACGGCGTGGAAAGCCGCATCGGGAAAGAGGTTGAGGTCCAGCCCCGCTACGCCTTTGCTCCGAACAATCTCACGCGCGCTGTCGAGCAATGGACGGTCAGCCCTCGCGGCACGCGCGCGGGTAACCAGATCCGGGTCCGGGAAGAAGTCTGATACAGGACCGGCAAACCTGTCGGATGGCACCTCAGCGAACAACTCGGTTGCCTGGACCGTATTCGCAAGACAACTAGCGGCGACGGCACCGGCGCAGGCCAACCGTATGGGCCACTGACGCCCCGCCCAGACGCCAAACCAACGCCGGGCCGAACGCATTCCGCAAGACATCAGACGATGGCCCGCAGCGGCTCCGGGAGTTCCTCGACTTCACCGGTGGTCAAACCCAGATAGGGGCCTTCCACCTGGCGCAGCCAGGACTGGCTGTAGTACATGTTGAGCGCGCGGCGGGTCCTGTCGGCGGTCTGGTTGGCACCGTTGTTGTGCCAGAGGGAACCGTCGAACATGAGGATCGAGCCGGCATCCATTTCCACCACGACATGCTCGTGGTCCTGCTCCACCGGGCGGGTCCACTTGTGGCTTCCAGGGACGACGAGCGTGCCGCCGGTCTCCCTGGTGAAAGGATCGAGCGCCAGCAGGGTGTTCACCACGATCGGAGGACGCGGGCGGGGAATCGGATACCACCCGTCGTCGCGGTGCATGTGGCGGATGTTCTCCCGCGGCTGCACGTCCTTGATCATGACCGTCGACAGTTGAATGCCGCTGCCGAAAGTAAGGTAACTTCGCTTTCGTTCCGGATCGGCCAATACACCCCGAACCACGGCGAGGACGGTTGGATGGGCGTAGAGATCGTCAAAGGCCCGGGACTTGCGAAAGAGGCCCTTGCACATTCGGCCGGTCACCTTGCCGTCGAGACCCGGCATCTCGATCGGCGTCGGTCCGAGAAGCGCGTCCGCGTCGGCCCGCGCCCGCCTCAGTCGCGGGCCGTCGATGAGATTCGGGATGATCGTGTAGCCGACATCCCTGATTTCCTGGACGGCTGTTTCGACGCTTCGCATTGGTATCGGCCCTAAGAGAGTGCAGTTCTGGCTTGGGCGTGCCCTCGGAGAACATTGTAGCAACGCGTCCGGGCAGACTGCCCGATCCGTGATGGCGGGCGGTATGATCGAAACTCTCGTCTTCATCAGATCCTCCACCGGAGCGCCGATGGGCCAGGACAACGTGTATTTCGTCACCGGGACCGACACCGGTGTCGGCAAGACGTTCATCGCGAGCGCGATATTGCGTGCCGCCAACGCACGCGGGCTAACCTGTATCGGCTACAAACCGATCGCCGCGGGCGCGACCTTCAAGGATGGCAAGCTCTTGAACGAAGACGCCCTGGAACTCATTGAGGCCACGGAGGTAGCAAGCGACTATGCGGACATCAATCCGGTGGTCCTGCGCCCGGCGATCGCGCCACACATCGCCCTGGCGCAAGTCGATCGTCTTGTGACCGCCAGGGACCTGGCCGAAGCATGCCCCAGGGGCGCGGCATTCACCCTGGTCGAGGGCGCGGGCGGCTGGTTCGTCCCGCTGAACGAACGGGAGACGCTCGCGGATGTCTGCGCTGCCTTGAGCGCGAAGGTTATCCTTGTGGTCGCCATGAAGCTCGGCTGCCTGAACCACGCGCTGCTGACCGCCGACGCGATCGAGAGCGCGGGACTGAAGCTGGCGGGCTGGGTAGCAAACTCCCCCGGGGATCCCATGCCGTTTCTCGCGGAGAACATCGACACGCTGCGCGGCCGACTGCCCGGTCCGTGCATTGGCGTCATACCGCACGTGGACCGTCCGGAAGATGCAGTGAAGTTTCTCGACCTGGAACTGCTGTGGGACTGAGCGCGTCCCTCGACTTCGATCGACGGCACATCTGGCACCCCTACACGTCGATGACGGAGCCGTTGCCCGTGTATCCGGTGGAGTCGGCGAACGGTGTCCGAATCCGTCTCTCGGACGGGCGTGAACTGATCGACGGCATGTCGTCCTGGTGGTGCGCCATTCATGGTTACAACCACCCGGCATTGAACGCCGCAGCCCAGGCACAACTGGAAAAGACCGCACACGTGATGTTCGGAGGCCTGACCCACCAGCCGGCGATCGAACTTGCGCGCACGCTGATCGACATCACGCCGCACGGCCTGCAACACGTGTTTTTCTCCGACTCTGGCTCGGTGTCGGTCGAAGTCGCCATCAAGATGGCCATCCAGTACTGGGGCGCGACGGGCCACCCCGAAAAGCACCGCCTGCTCACGATTCGGGGCGGCTACCACGGCGACACCTTCGGCGCCATGAGCGTCTGCGACCCGGTCACCGGGATGCACGAACGATTTCGACGAGTGCTGCCACAGCACGTCTTCGTCGAGCGGCCTGTCTCAAGGGTTGGCGAGGCGCTATCGACCGAGGATGCGGGACGGATCGAAACGGCCCTGACCGACCACCACCACGAGCTCGCCGCGGTAGTGCTTGAGCCCGTAGTGCAGGGCGCCGGTGGGATGTGGTTCTATGCCCCGGAATACCTGGCCCGCGTGGCCGAGCTATGCGCCGAACTGGACGTGCTCCTGATCGCGGACGAAATCGCCACCGGCTTCGGCCGGACGGGGCGTCTCTTCGCATGCGAGCACGCGAACGTGGAACCTGACATCATGTGTCTCGGCAAGGCGCTGACCGGCGGCTACATGAGCCTTGCGGCAACGTTGACCAACGCACGGGTGGCCAATGGCATATCCGCCGATGGCGGCGTGCTGATGCACGGGCCGACGTTCATGGCCAATCCATTGGCGTGCGCGGTCGCGCGGAGGAGCATTGAACTGCTGCAGGACGGACGCTGGACGTCACGGGTCAATGCCATCGAGGGTCAGCTTGGGCGGGAACTCGGCGCCATGCGGGAACACCCGGCCGTACGCGAGGTTCGGGTCTTCGGCGCCATCGGCGTGGTGCAGACACACCAGCCCGTACCGGTGGCGGATATGCAGGCGGTCTTCGTGGGACGGGGCGTGTGGATTCGCCCCTTCAACGACCTCATCTACCTGATGCCACCGTACGTCATCTGCCCAGAGGACCTGACTCGCCTGACATCGGCCATCGGTGCCGGTCTGGACACTCTGCAAGGAGTCCCCGAAATCACGCCATGACATACGCCCGACCGACTGAGCCCCTGCACGTTGTCGACATCCTGGTCGAGGGTTTCCGCCTTCTTTGGGCGGGCCTGAGACTATTGTACGTGCCCGCATTCCTGCTCGTACTGATCGTCGGAGCGATTGACCCGTTTGAGGTCCCTTCTCGAGATCCCGCCGCGGGTCTCGACTTCGGTCGGGAGTTCTGGCTTCGCTTTGCCGCCTCCCTGGTCGCAAGCTTCTACATGTACGCGGTCATTGTTGCGATCGTTCACTACGTTGCATCCGGCGCTCCCGAGGGGGTTCCCTCGCCGCTCTTCATCGCCACGCGGCGGTTCCCGACGATCCTGGCCGTCAACCTCATGTACATACTTGCCGTTGTTGTCGGCACCCTGCTGCTGATCGTTCCCGGCATCTTCGTGTTCGTCGGCCTGTACTTGAGCCCCTTGTTGCCCGTCACCGAAGGCAAGGGTCCGACCGAAAGCATCCGCGGGAGTCTCTCCCTCATTCAGGGACATTGGGGGCGGACCTTTGCGGTTGTCGTGATCACGGTCGCCTCAATACTGCTGGCGGCCGAGGCCAGCGAAGAGGTTGCGCTGTTACTGGCAGACCGCCTGGACAGCGACCTCGCAGCGAAGACCGTCTCGAAGCTGACGTATGCAGCGCTCGAGGCAATCGTCTATTCCTTGAGCGTTTGCGTCACGTACAGCCTGTACCAGGACCTGCGGCTGAGGCAGACACCAGACCGTGACCTACGACCGACCGACTGAGCCCTCGAGCGTCCTCGGCGTATTGACCGACGGGTTCCTTCTGTATCGGGCGAGCATAAGGTCGCTCTACGTGCCTTTGTTCCTGCTCTTGCTTTTTGCTCGTGCCGGGTGTGTTCTGGGTGTCGAGCGATTCCCCTCGGGCGTGGGTTATTGGCTTGTCCAGATTGCCTTCTTCGCCGCAACTTTCTACCTATACGGATTCATCATTGCTGGCGTTCATTCCGCTGCATCGAGCGCTTCGAGCGGCATTCGTTTGTCGCTCGGCATCGCAATGCGTCGGCTGCCGACAATACTCGCCGTCTATTCCCTGTTCGCACTCGCCATCTTCGCCGGTTCCATACTGGTGGTGGTGCCTATGGTCTTGATGAGACTGCCTGACATCTTCCTCGTAGCGATCCTGCCATTGGGCGTTTCCGCCGCCTTGGTGGGAACCACTCTGTTCGCCAGCCTTCTGTTACCCATCACCGAAGGGTACGGACCCGCCGACAGCTTCCGTGAGGGCTATTCCCTGGTCAGGCGACATTGGTGCAAGACGTTCGTGGTTCTGGCGATAATGGTGGCCGTAGTACGAGCGTTGAGCACCGCCAATGGCCAAGTGACTTGGTTCTTGGGAAACCAGTTCGAGAGCGGCCTCGTAGCGCACATCGTCTCTATGCTGACGTATGCCGCGTTCGACGCGATCATCACGCCGTTGGGCGTTTGCCTCATGTACGGGGCATATCAGGACCTGCGGCTGCGGCAGAAACTTATGTCGTCCGCATAGGCGGGATGGTCGATCAGGCGGATTGCCGAATCCGCCTGTCCTGGAAGACCTCCTGCGGCATCAGCCGAGCAGTTCCTCGATTGCCTTCATCTCGTCGGCGGAAAGGCGCATCGTCGACGCTTCCACGTTGGCCCGCGCCTGCTCGGGACGCGTCGCGCCAGCGATCACCGACGACACGCACGGGAACGACAGCAACCAGCCGAACGCCAACTCCAGCAATGAACGGTCCCGCTCCCGGGCAAAGGCATCGAGTTTCTCCACGCGGTCAAAGTTCTCGTCGTGCAACGAGCGGGCGGCCGCCGCCGGGGCAGAAAGCCGCGTCCCCTCGGGAGCGGGCACGCCCCGCTGGTACTTGCCGGTCAGCAAGCCGCTTGCCAGCGGGAAGTAGGGGAGCATGCCGAGTCCGAACCGGTCGCAGGCGGGAATGACCTCCTTCAGGACGTCTCGCTCGAGGAGGCTCATGTGGTTCTGGGCAGTGACGAACGGGTTAAGATGGTCCCGCAGCGCGGTCCAGTGCGCATCGGCAATCTGCCATCCCGCGAAGTTGGAGTGCCCGATGTAGCGGATCTTGCCAGCCCGGACGCAATCGTCGAGCGCGCGCAACGTCTCGTCGATGGGCGTCAAGGGATCGGGAAGGTGAATCTGGTAGAGGTCGATGTAGTCGGTGTCCAGGCGGCGCAGGCTTGCCTCGACCGCCGAGGTGACATAGCGCCGGGAGGCGCCGCGCATCCGCGGACCCTCGCCCATGGGATAACCACACTTGGTGGCAAGGACGATGTCGTCCCGCCGACCCTGCAGGGCCTGGCCGAGATACACCTCGGAAAGCTGGGAACCGTACATGTCGGCGGTATCGAAGAGGTCGATACCGACGTCGATGGCGGCGTCCACCACGGCACGCGTGCCTGCCGCGTCGAGGCGCTGGCCGAAGTTGTTGCAGCCGAGGCCAACCTCGGAGACCAGCAGGCCACTGTTACCCAGTCTTCTCTTTTCCATGTTTCTTCCCGTGTCAGGCAATCGCGCGCATATTGAATCAGATCGACCCTCGGAAGGCGAAGGATCGCCGAATGCCCGGCCAACCGCCTTCGCGAGAGGCGCGCTCAGGATCCGAAAACGGCCAGGGCCGGATCGTACTGTTCGGCGTAGAACGGACCGTCGCCGCCCATCTCGATCAGGCGCCTCGTGCTCGCTTCCAGTTCATCCTCGGCGCCTTCGATGCCCTGCAGCACTTTGACCAGCGCGATCCAGCCGCGGGCCATTTCCTCGACGTCCCCGTCCCCTGCGCTTGCCGCGCGGTCGGCGCACGTGGAAAACATGCGTTTTGCGGCTTCGTGATCGCCAGCGGCGAGTTCGTGTGCAGCGTTGATCCAGTAGGCGTTGGCCTCGGCCGACACGTCCAGCCTGGAGACGATCTCAAGATGTGCCTTCGCGAAGCGGGCGCCCAACTCACGCTGCTCAGAGGTGACAGTAGCGCCGTCCTCACTCCAGCCCGGCCAGCAGTTGGCGGCAATGTTGTATGCCGTCATGTAGGCAACCTTGAGATAGCCCGCGCGGTCGAGAGGGTCCGTGCTCCGCTCCGCCGCACTCACGGCTGATTCGTACACCGCGCGCGCAACCGCCAGGTACGATGCCAGGTCATGTTTCGGGACCGTTCCCGCTCCGTGGTGAAACACTTGGGACGCAATGTAGTTTGCCTTGCTCAGTTCCGTCACGGTCAGGACCGGGACGTCGCCGTTCTCCACGGTCATGGCATTACGCGATAGAAGCGCGTCGCGGTGTCGTGGAACAAGGCGGCCTTGTCTGCCGGCGAGAAGCCGGCCGCGATCTTCTTGAACGCGTTCCACAGCACCTGGTAGGAGCAACTCTGCTTGTCCATTGGGAAGTTGCTCTCGAACATGCAGCGCTCGGGTCCGAAACAGTCGATCATGTGCAAGTAATAGTCGCGGGTCGTTGAGACGACTTCATCCGACGACGGCGGAACGTCGCGCTTGTGAAAGCCGAATCCGTTGAGGGGCATGACCAGGCCGCCGAGCTTGGCGACAACGTTCTCGCACGCGGCAAGATCCGCGACATCGAGTTTCCAGGTCTCGTAGATCTCGCCGCGCTTGCCCTCGTATGGCCCGATCCCGAGCGGTCCACCGAAATGGTCGATCACGATGGGCTGCTCCGGGAACGCTCTCGCGAGCGCCGTCAGTTCCGGGATGTTCGTGTGGTAGAGCCAGGCGTCAAAGGTAAGGCCGCGCCTGCCGAGTTCGACGAACCCCTCGCGAAACTTCGAGTCTCCGAGTAGCCCTCGTTCCGGATTCGTATGGGCATTGCGAATCGATGCGTGCGCATCCCAGGCGGAAGCGTGGCGAATACCGCGAAAGCGCGGACTGGCGGCCGAGTGAGCGTCCAGCACGTCCCCCACGGCCACACCCAGCGCCAGGTCCGCGAAGCTCACGATCGCCGCGCACATGCGGCCCTCTCCGTACCCGCCGCTCGCGCTCATCGCGGCGATGCCGTTGACGAACTCGGTCTCGCCCACCGGCCGCATCGGCTCCGGACCGTCCGCCCGGTACATTGACCCGCACTCCATGAAGACCGTCGACACGAGGTTGTGGCCGCTGCCCGTATCCGCGAGCAGTTCGTCCAGCAGGTAGCGGCTCTCGGGGTGGTCCCAGAGATGATGGTGAGGATCGCAGATCGGCAGATCGGGCTCGAGGACCTCCTCCTCGACCTGGTTCAGCCAATCGTCCCGAATCACGGGTTCAGTACACCACGACGGAGCGTATGGACTTGCCCTCGTGCATGAGGTCGAAGGCGTCGTTGATGGCGTCGAGCGACATGGTGTGCGTGATAAGGTCGTCGATGTTGATCTTGCCGTCCATGTACCAGTCGACGATCCTCGGCACTTCGGTTCGACCCTTCGCGCCGCCGAATGCCGTTCCCCGCCAGACGCGGCCGGTGACGAGCTGGAACGGCCGGGTAGCGATCTCCTGGCCCGAACCGGCGACGCCGATGATGATGCTCTCGCCCCAACCCTTGTGGCAGCACTCGAGGGCCTGGCGCATCACGTTGACGTTGCCGATGCACTCGAACGAATAGTCGACGCCGCCATCGGTCATGTCGACGATCGCCGCCACGACATCCTCCTCGTTCCTGGCGTCAATGAAGTCCGTCATCCCGAACTTCTCCGCCAGCTCGCGTTTGCCGGGATTGACGTCGACACCGATGATGCGATCCGCCCCGACGATGCGGGCACCCTGGATGACGTTGAGGCCGATGCCGCCGAGCCCGAACACGGCGACGTTCGATCCCGCTTCCACCTTTGCCGTATTCATCACCGCCCCGAGGCCCGTGGTCACGCCGCAGCCGATGTAGCAGACCTTGTCGAACGGCGCATCTTCCCTGATCTTCGCGACCGCGATCTCCGGCAGCACCGTGAAGTTGGAGAAGGTCGAGGTGCCCATGTAGTGGAAGATGGTTTCGCCGTTGAGCGAGAAACGCGAAGTCCCATCCGGCATCAAACCCTGGCCCTGGGTTTCCCGGATCGCTCCGCAAAGGTTCGTCTTGCCGGAAAGGCAGAACTTGCATTGCCGGCATTCGGGCGTATAGAGCGGGATCACGTGGTCGCCCGGCGCGACGGTGGTCACCCCTGCGCCAACCTCCACCACGACGCCGGCGCCTTCGTGGCCCATCACGGCGGGGAACAGTCCCTCGGGATCGGCCCCGGACAGCGTGTACGCATCCGTGTGGCAGATTCCGGTGGCCTTGACTTCGACCATCACCTCGCCAGCGGCCGGCCCATCCAGCGACACCGTTTCCATGGATAGCGGCTTGCCCGCCTCGAACGCCACCGCAGCACGGGTATCCATCGCTCAACTCCGTCAGTTGCCTTGGCCGCAAGCGTTGCCGTTGCATCTGCGCGTGTCAAGAAGTAGTGCGTCCGTCCATGATCCCGGGACGCGGCGGCTGTCGGCGCGACGGGAGGTCCCGCGTTACCAGGCTGTCGGACTTGCCGCGCTGGCGGCAAGATCAACAGCAGGGCGGGCGGGTGAAACAGTCAGGCCTGGGTAGTGCGTGAAACACGACGCACGCCTGCAATGGCGCTAGCTGCGAGGGGGCGCTTCGTCGAAGTCGCGGCCCCGCCGCTCGGCATCGACGCGGCGCCGGTTCCACTCAGCCCACTCCCCGTGCGCTTCCATGATCCCCTGCTCTCGCCCTTGCGCAAGTCCCTCCGCGCGACCCTCGGCCTTGTGCTTCTCGATCACCGGAATCACGTATCGGTTCACCATCGCCTGATAGAAAGTCATTACGGTTTCTCCCATCCAGTTCACCGGTCGCGTCAGCAGCATCGCCAGCATGACCATTCCGACGCCTACCTCGCCGTACTCTGCCAGCACGGCCAGGGCCAGGTCGACCGTGTGCTGCCAGCCGACAAGCAAAGCGTCCGGCTGCTCCATCGCCTTATAGCCAATGCGCGCCAGCGCCACAAGCCACAGCGCAGCGAGGATGCGGAAGAACGTGCTGGCATCCCTTGCGCGGATGCTCCAGATGGAGACGTGATCTTCCACCCGCGGCGTCGGAGACGGCAGCAGCCAGCGCACCCACTTCCAAGCCATGGAATCCTTCCGACCTTTCGTGTGCCCGTCACGATAGAGCGGCTCGGAGCTTCAGTCTGTAGGAGAGTCCTGTTTCCTCGCGCGCGAAAACAGCGCGTGATCGCGTCCGAGAACCACCCCCCGGCGTCCACCGCCTTGGCCGACGGGTTTCATGGCGCTAGGGGGATGCGTGGTAGAGCGGCACGAAGTGCCGGTCTAGGCGCAAGACCCGTAGGTGGGCTTGGGCGGGGGTGAAACACGGCACCCGTAGGGTGACGGGTTTCAGGGCACTAGCTGCGAGGGGGCGCTTCGTCAAAGTCGCTGCCCCGCTGCTCGGCATCGACGCGGCGCCGGTTCCACTCAGCCCACTCCCCGTGCGCTTCCATGATCCCCTGCTCTCGCCCTTGCTCAAGACCCCGCTCAAGCCCTTGCGCAAGTCCTTCCGCGCGGCCCTCGGCCTTGTGCTTCTCGATCACCGGAATCACGTATCGGTTCACCATCGCCTGATAGAAAGTCATTACAGTTTCTCCCATCCAGTTCACCGGTCGCGTCAGCAGCATCGCCAGCATCGCCATTCCGACGCCTACCTCGCCGTACTCTGCCAGCACGGCCAGGGCCAGGTCGACCGTATGCTGCCAGCCGACAAGCAAAGCGTCCGGCTGCTCCATCGCCTTATAGCCAATGCGCGCCAGCGCGACAAGCCACAGCGCAGCGAGGATGCGGAAGAACGTGCTGGCATCCCTTGCGCGGATGCTCCAGATGGAGACGTGATCTTCCACCCGCGGCGTCGGAGACGGCAGCAGCCAGCGCACCCACTTCCAAGCCATGGAATCCTTCCGACCTTTCGTGTGCCCGTGACGATAGAGCGGCCCGGAGCTTCAGTCTGTAGGAGAGTCCTGTTTCCTCGCGCGCGAAAGCAGCGCGTGATCGCGTCCGAGAGCCACCCCCGGCGTCCACCGCCTTGGCCGATGCGATGATGTCGTTTGAGCGCAAGACCGTAGGTGGGCTTGGGCGGGGGTGAAACACGGCACCCGTAGGGTGACGGGTTTCATGGCACTAACGTCACGCCGTGTGGTCGCCGTTTACAATGTCCTGACACACTTGGCCTTGGGAGCGGACATGGACCTCGGAATTGCGGGCAAGGTGGCGATCGTCACGGGCGGCACTCACGGCATCGGGCGCGCTGCGGCGGAGCGGCTCTCGGCGGAAGGTGCCATGGTCGCGGTCGCGGCGCGCACGCAGACCGACCTGGATCGTGTCGCCGCGGAAATCAGCGACGCCACGGGACAGGAGGTTGTGGGGATCACCACCGACGTGCGCGACGAGGCGTCCGTGCGCGCCATGGTGGAAGCCGTCGCTGGCCGCTGGGGCAGGATCGATATCCTGGTCAACAACGCCGGCACTTCGTCCGCCGCGCCGTTCCCTGACATGAGCAATGAACGGGTGATGGAGGACTTCACGCTGAAAGTCATGGGTGCCATCTATTGCACCCGCCACGCGCTGCCGTACCTCAAGCGCAACGGCGGTGCCATCTGCAACACGACGACTCCCGGCGGCAAGGCGCCGAATGCCGCCAGCCAGCCCACGGCCCTCTCGCGCGCGGCCGGCATTTCCCTTACCAAGGCCTGGTCCAAGGAGTTCGCTGGCGACGGCGTCCGCGTCAATACCGTGTGCGTGGGGGTGCTGAAGAGCCGTCAGCACTATCGCCGATGGGAGGCGAATCAGCGGCCCGACTACACGTTGGAGGATCACTACCGGAATTCCGGCGCCCGCGTACCCCTTGGGCGCGTGGGCGAGGCGTCAGAAGCCGGGGACGTGATCGCTTTTCTCTGCTCCGAACGCGCGAGCTACGTGACCGGCGCGTCGGTCAATGTCGACGGAGGCACTTCTCCCGTCGTGTGAAGGGGGTCAACCGACGACCGTGACCGCATCCTCCTCGATCACGGTGTTCTCGATATAGCCCACGCGGTCGATCTCGATCCGCACTACGTCGCCCACCTTGAGCCATGGGGGCGGGTCCATGGCGGTGGCCACCCCGGCCGATGTGCCCGTGAAGATGACGTCTCCCGGCTCCAGCGTGAACGCCTTTGTCAGGTGCGCGATCTGTTCGAAACAGTTGAACACCAGGTGGCGCGTGTTCGAATCCTGGCGCTTCTCACCGTTGACGTAAGTGCGCAGATCCAGCGTGTGCGGGTCGCCCACCTCGTCGGGCGTCGCGATCCAGGGGCCGAAGGGCGCGTGGGTATCGAACGACTTGCCCATCTGCATGGTCCTGGAAGCCGCCTGCCAGTCGCGCACGCTGACATCGTTCCCGCAACAGTATCCCGCGATCACCTCGCTCGCCCGTTGCACCGGCACGTGCTTCGCGCGTTTGCCGATGACGAAGACGAGTTCCCCTTCGTAGTCCACGCGATCCGATACGGATGGCTTCACGATGCCAGCGTAGGGGGCATTGGTCGCCGTGGTCTGCTTGTTGAACCAGATCTGGGTCGTCGGCGTCTGTGCCCCCGTCTCCGCGATGTGGTCGGCGTAGTTGAGGCCGATCGCCAGGATCTTGCCCGGCCGGGTCACCGGGGCGAGGAACTCGACGTTGTCGACAGGCAATGCATGGTCGGCGTCGTCCTGCACTTCCTGCGCGCGCGCCATCGCCGCATCGCCCGCCCGGAGAAACGCAGTCATGTCCGTCGGCAGGTCCGGCGCCGCCGCGCTGAGATCGATAATGAGCTCTCCCACTACGATTCCGATCCGGGCACCGTCGCCGTCCGTGAATGTTGCAAGTTTCATCTTTCCTCCTTACGAAAGCGCATCGCGCGAACAGACGTTCCCCAACACGAACCGCCGCGCGTGGCCTGCCATTTCCGTGAAGATGTCATCCTCCCGGGTCCGGGAGCGTTTCAGGACCCTGTAGCCGTGATCGCCGGTGTCGAGCCACCTCAGTGTCCCGTCGAGACGGTCCGCCACCTGCGTCATGAGGTCGCGCTCGGCGAGTTTGTCCCGGGTGCCCGACAGGAACAGCATCGGCGATTCAATCTCATCCATATGACGTGCACGTTCGATCGACGGCTTCCCTGCCGGATGCAGCGGGAACGCGCAGAAAATGAGTGCCGCGGGATCGAGCCCTTGTTCCAGGACGGCGTGGCTCGCCATGCGACCGCCGAAACTGTGGCCACCGAGGCAATAAGGCCCATCGTGATGTCTCGTTGCGAACTCGAACGCCGCCCTGATCGTTCCCGTAGACACATCCTTCGAGTCCACCCGGAATTTCCCCGCTTCCTTGAACGGAAAGTTGAACCGGAGCGAGGCGATGCCGGCGGCCGCGAACGCATCCGCGATCGACTGCATGGTCGCATGTCGCATGTCCGCGCCAGCGCCGTGACCGAAGACCAGGGTGGCGATGGGATCCGCAGCAGCAGTGAAGAGTCCGCCGAGTTCCCCTGTCGGACCTGCAATGCGGCATTCCAGTGTCGTGTTCAGGGGGTGGGCAGTTCGTCCGCAGACTCGATGATGCTTCCGACGAGACCGTACTCCTTCGACTCCTCCGCGCTCATCCAGTAGTCACGGTCCGTGTCCTTTTCTACGCGATCGATGGGCTGTCCGGTCTGTTCCGCGATGATCCGGTTGATGCGCTCGCGGGTCTTGACCAGTTCGCGCGCATGGATCTCGATGTCCGAAGCATCGCCGCCAAAACCGCCGGCGGGTTGGTGAATCAGGAACCTGGTGTTGGGAAGCGCGTACCGGTGCTCCTTTTCCGCCGCCAGGTAAATGTGGGTGGCGATGCTGCCGACCCAGCCGGTGCCCACCGTTCTCACTACGGGCTTGATGTAGCGGATCATGTCGAAGATGGTGTCGCCGGACTCGACGTGCCCGCCGGGAGAGCCGATGAACACGGTGATCGGATCGTCGCTCTTGAACGCCATGGCGAGAAGCCGTTCGGTGCAGCGCTGGGCGCAGTCCTTGTCGATCTCGCCGAAGATCGTCAGGGTGCGATGCTCAAGCAGCGTGTTCTCGAGTATTGCGAACTGCTTCGCCGCTTCCGCCGCTTCCTCGGCGCCGTAAAGTCGGGACATGACCCTGCCTCAATCGCGAAAGGCGGCAATGTTACCACCGCCCTATGGCCACGCGAGCCGACAACGAAATGGAGAGCCCATAGTGATATCCGACCTCACCAGGTCGACCTATTCGGCAATCTATTGCGCCAGAAGGACGTAGCAGCCAATCGCAGCCGCCGTGATCAGGAGTCCGGTAATCCCGGCATACCGCCAAGGGGTCAGGTCCACGGGCACCGGCACCTTGTCCATAGGGCGTTCGGCGGATGCAGGCGCGGGCCTCAGGTAGCTGATCCCCACCATCAGCAGCGTCGTGATTGCAAATACGACCGCCAGCGTGTGGAGGAAGTGGATCGGCTCGGAAAGCCCGAACAGACTCTGCACTGCGCTCTGATAGGCGTCGCCGAAAGCGAAGTTCAGGAGGTAGAACACGACCGGCCCCGCAACCAATCCCACCTTTGCGGCCGGAGCGGATACCCTCCTCGTCATCAACCCGCACAGAATCACCGCCAGCATCGGCCCAAAGAAGGTCGCGTTGATCTGCTGCAGGTAGATGTACAGGCTACCCGTGGTATCGATCATCGGCGCCATCAGCATGGCCGCCACTGCGAGGATGGCACTGCACCATCTGCCCACGCGCACCTGGCCCCGGTCGGACAGGGGGCTTTTGATCAGCGCATTGTGCACACCGTTGCTGTACAAGGTCGCTGCGCTGTTCAACACGCTGTTGAACGTGCTCAGGACGGCGCCGACCATTACCGCGGCAAAGACTCCGGTGAGTACGGTCGGAAGCACGGTCTTCACCAGCAAAGGATAGGCCTGCAGGTACTGATCGCTGGTCAGGGTGTCCTTGAACATGTGATAGGCGATCACACCGGGCAGCACGATCGCGATGGGGCCGAGTATCTTGAATACTGCGGCGATGAGCACGCCCTTCTGGGCCTCTTTGAGGTTCTTGGCCCCCAGCGCCCGCTGAATGATCGATTGATTGGTGCACCAGAAAAAGATCTGGTTGACGATCATTCCCGTAAACAGCACGCCGAACGGCAGGAAGGAACCCGGTTCATCACCGGTAATGTCGAACTTTTCGTGCTCCTCCGTGTAAACGGTATCGAAGCCCGCGAGGATGTCGCCGTTGCCGACCGCATACAGCGCCAGGGCCGGTATCAGCAATCCTGCCAGCAGAAAGCCGACGCCATTGATCGTATCCGAGATCGCGACTGCCTTGAGACCGCCAAAGATGGCATAGAGCGAACCCAGCGTGCCGATTCCCCAGACCATCATGATTTTCGATTGCGTTGGCGTCAGCCCCAGGCTCGCCGAGACGTCGAACAGGCTCTCCAATCCGGCCGCGCCGAACAGCAGCACCACCGGCAGGATGGCGATCGCATAGGAGAACAGGAACAGCGCGGTGGCGATGAACCGGGTCTGACTGTCGAATCGAAGCGACAGGTATTCCGGAATCGTGGTCAAGCCGATGCGCAGGTACTTCGGCAGAAAGTAGAGGGCCGTGAGCACCATCGCAATCGCTGCCGTGGTCTCCCATGCCATCACGGCGATGGTGTGATTGAACGCATCGCCGTTCAGGCCGATGAGATGCTCCGTCGACAGGTTCGTGAGCATCAGTGAGCCGGCGATGACCCAGGCGGTGAGACTGCGCCCGGCCAGAAAGTACGCCTCCGGCGAATTCATTCTGTCCTTTCGGGTCATCCACCATGAAATACCGCCGACGGCCGCGGTGAAAGCCAGAAAGGAGACGACTGCTGTCATGAGTTGCCGTAAGCCATCTGCGACTGGCGCTCGATTGCCGACGCGACCAATAAATCGAACATATGAATCGTTTCCCCCATAATCGCGATCGCGGCTGGGCAATCAGGACAAATCCAGGATGAGAAATTTGGCGACAGTGTTGATGGTGAGCGTATTCCTTTGGGGCTGTCAACCGCCGCAATCCTCCCTTTCCGAAGACGACGCACCGGCAACCGCCAGCCTGTTCGCCGCGGCAGAGACCACGGTCACTCTCGCCGACGGCGCGAGTGACCCGGCCATCCTGATCGATGCCGAGGATCCCGCGAACAGCCTGATACTCGGCGCCAGCCCGGACGGAGGACTGGAAGTCTACGGTCTGGACGGGTCGCGCATCGCCGTGATGCCCGAACGCGCCATCGGCCTGGTCGACGTTCGCTACAACTTTCCCCTTGCCGGTGAGGACATTCCCCTCATCGTTGCTTACGATGCCGCCACGACGGAGCTTGTCGCCTATCGAATGGACGCATCAGGGCCGACGCTCCGGCAGATTTCGTCGGATCCATTGCCCACCGAACTAGATGCCGAAGGGCTCTGTACCTATCGGAGCCCGCTGACCGGCAAGTTCTACGCCTTTGCCACGGGCGCGGGGACGATCCAGCAGTGGGAACTCTACGACAGCGAAGGTTCAGTGGCCGGGCGGAAGATCCGCGCCGTCCCGGTCGGGCATGGCGCCGGGCATTGCGTCGTCGATGACAGGGACTCGACGATCTACTACTCGCAGGAGACCGTCGGCATCTGGAAGCTGAACGCCGATCCGGAGTCGGAGGGGGAACCCGAACTCATCGACCTGGGCGGGCGGCACGGCCGATTCGAAGGAGACGTCAAGGGTGTGGCCATCGTCGAGTCGCTTGCCGGTGGCGGTTATCTCGTCGTCTCCGACGCCGATGCGAATCGGCTGCATGTCTATGACCTCGCCTCTCTGGCTCACGTTGGCGCATTCAGCGTGGATGCGGGCGCGTCGATCGGCGCCGTCGATGAAACCGAAGGCATGGCGGCGACCGGCATGGCGCTGTCCGGTGAATTCGGCAACGGCCTGCTCGTGCTCACCGATGACGACAACGACGGTGAACACACCAACTACAAGATGCTGCCCTGGGGCGACGTTGTGACGGCGCTCGATTTCCCGGGAGGCGCGGGACGCGATCCCACGGCACGCGCCGCGCCCGCAACCGCGGTCGTTCACCCGAGCGTGGAGACCGATCCGGTAGCGAGCTATGGAGACGCCGCCGACGACGCGGCCATATGGGTTCACCCCGACAACCCCGAACTCAGCATCGTGATCGGTTCGCAGAAGAAGCGGGGCATCAACGTCTATGACCTCGACGGCAGCCTGCTGCAGTCACGGGCGGACGGGCGCATCAACAATGTCGACGTTCGTTATGGCTTCAGCCTCGGCGGCAACTCGGTCGACATCGTCACCGGCAGCAACCGGACGAGCGATTCGATCAGTATCTACGGCATCGACCCAGCCACCCGTTCGCTGATCGACCTCGCCGACGGCACCATCGCAACCGGCATGTCCGATCCATACGGGCTATGCATGTACAAAAGCCCCGTCTCGGGCCTTTACTTCGTGGTCGTCAACGACACGAATGGCCTGGTCAGGCAATGGATGCTGAAAGACGCGGGCAATGGCCGGGTCGGCGCCGAACTGGTGCGTGAGTTCAGCGTCGGCTCCCAGACGGAAGGCTGTGTCGCCGACGATGCCACTGGTCACCTCTACATAGGTGAAGAAAACGTCGCCATCTGGAAGTACTCGGCCGAGCCTGACGGCGGCGAGGAAAGGACGATGGTGGATGGCATCGAAGGCGGCAACCTGGCCGGCGATATCGAGGGCATGGCGATCTTCTACGGTGCCGGCACGGCCGGATACCTCGTCGTCTCCGATCAGGGCATCAACAGTTTCGCGGTGTATCGGCGCGAAGGCGACAACGCCTACCTCGGACAGTTTCGCGTCGTTGCCGACGCGTCGGCCGGCATTGACGGCGTATCCGAAACCGATGGCCTCGACGTCACCAGCGCGAACCTCGGCCCGGCATTCGCGCACGGCATGTTCATCGCGCAGGACGGCCGCAACATCGCCCCGGCCGAGCGCCAGAATTTCAAGCTCGTCCCCTGGCAGCGCATTGCCGCGGCGAAGGGCCTTGAAACTTACTCCGGATTCGACCCGCGCGCGCCTATAGGGTCGCAATGATGCGCTTCAGGTTGTCGTGACCCAAATTCGCGTACCGGGCGGGTGGCGCCACGCTCGGGTCCTGTTCCGCTTCGACAACCAGCCAGCCTTCGTAGGCCGCTCGGCGCAAAACTGCCAGTACGGCCTCAAAGTCCACACAACCGTCCCCTGGCACCGTGAAGACACCGTCGAGTATGGCCGCCGGAAAGCTGCTGTCGTTGTTCAGGCAGCGGTCCAGAATGGCTCGACGTACGTCCTTGCAGTGTACGTGGGCAATTCGGGCGCCATGGTCTTGCGCAACGGCCACTGGATCGGCGCCCGCATAGAGCGCATGCCCGGTGTCCAGCAGCAGCCACAAGTCGTCCGGCGTGGTTTCCAGCAGCCTCTCGATATCCGCGGCGGATTGCACCACGGTGCCCACATGATGGTGGTAAGCCAGTTTCACACCCTGATCCGCAGTCATCCTGGAAAGCTCGCCCACCCTGTCGGCAAACAACGCCCAATCCGACGGTTCCATCCTTGGCCGGCGTGATATGCCGATGTCGGACTCGGCATGTGTGCAGGACGTGACTTCGGCGAAGACAAGCACTTTGCAACCCATGCGTTTCAGAAGGTCGAGGTGGCTTTGGAGTTCGGCTGCTTCTTCCCGGGCGTCGCGCAGAAGCAGATGAGCGCCATACCAACCAGATATGAGCGACAGCCCATGGCTTTCCAGCAGCGGCGCAAGTCGCTCGGGATCGCGGGGAAACTTGCCGCCGAGTTCGATTCCCGCATAGCCGGCGGCGGCTGCGTCGGCCAGACAGGTTTCAAGGCTGATCTCGGCGCCGAGATGGGGCAGGTCGTCGTTACTCCAGACAATCGGGTTGACCCCGATGGAGACGTTCATCGAGTGCTTCAACGCTCGCCCAGTTTCCGCCGATAATCCTCGAAAGCCGCGCCCACCGAGACGCTGTCCGAGACCTCTGCGACGGGCACGTCCCACCAGGCGCCTCCCGCCGCGGTAGACGCTGTCGGGTCGGTGTCGATCACGACGACGTAGGTGCGTTCCGCATCGCGGGCGCGCTGCAGCGCCGAGCCCAGGGCATCGATACCGTCGACTTTTTCGGCCTGTGCCCCGAGCGAGCGGGCGTGGGCCGCGAAGTCGATTGACGGAGCCGCTTCGGGGGTTGCATAGCTGCTGTCGAGAAGGTTGTTGTAACCATCGGTGCCGCAGGATGCCTGTAATCGGTCGATACAGCCGAATCCGCCGTTGTCGAGCAACACGACAATCAGTTTCCGGCCGAGGGCGACCGACGTGGCGATTTCCGAGTTCAGCATCAGGTAGCTGCCGTCGCCGACCAGGACGACCACGTCCCGTTCCGGCCTGGCCAACTTCACGCCCAGTCCGCCGGCAATCTCGTAGCCCATGCAGGAGTATCCGTATTCGACGTGGTAGGCGTCCTGATCGCTGGCCCGCCAGAGCTTGTGCAGCTCACCGGGAAGGCCGCCCGCGGCGCAGACGACCACGGCGCTTTCTTCGAACGCCTGGTTGACGACACCGAGAACGTTGGCATCGGATGGCAGATTGCCCGTCTGTTTCGTTACCGCATCGGCTACGGCGCGGCTCCATTCATTGCGAAGACGCTGCGTCCGTTCGGCCCAATCGGGCGCAAGATTCGTGCTGTCCAACCGCTCATCGAGCAGTTCCAGTGCGCACCGCGCGTCCGACTGCAACGATACCGCCGACCGCTTGGCCAGGTCGTGGCGTGCGACGTTGATGCTGAGCAGGTTGCAATCCGCGCGGCCGATCACGAGCCCCGACCCGGTGGTGAAGTCCTGCAGGCGCGTGCCGACGGCAATGATGAGATCGGCCTCGGCGGCGAGGCTGTTTGCCGCTGCCGACCCGGTCACGCCCATCGCACCAACGTTGCAGGGGTGGTCCCAAGGCAGGGCGCCCTTGCCCGCCTGGGTCTCGGCAACGGGAATGCGCAAGCGTTCGGCGAGGTTGCCGAGAGCGTCACAAGCTGTTGAATAGTGGACGCCTCCGCCGGCAACGATGAGCGGCCGCTCTGCTCCAGCGATCAGCTCGACGGCAACCTGCAACTGCCGGGCATCCGGTGGTTGCCGTACCTGCCGGTGCAGCGACGGCCGGAAAAAGGACACGGGATAGTCGTACGCTTCCGCCTGCACGTCCTGCGGCAGGGCAAGTGTCACCGGGCCGCAGTCCACGGGGTCGGTCAGCACCGATAGCGCCTGCGGCAGGCTTTGCAGCAATTGCTCCGGCCGCGTGATCCGGTCGAAGTAGCGCGAAACGGGCTTGAAACAGTCATTGGCGGTAACGGTGGGATCGGAAAAGTTCTCCACCTGCTGCAGCACCGGGTCCGGCAGCCGTGAAGCGAAGGCATCGCCGGGCAGCAGCAGCACCGGCAGACGGTTGAGGTGCGCGACAGCGGCCGCCGTCACCATGTTGGTGGCACCCGGCCCGACGGAGGTGGTGCACGCCATCATTCTGCGTCGCCGCATCGCCTTCGCATAGGCGATCGCCGCATGGGCCATCGCCTGCTCGTTGTGGGCGCGAAACACCGGCAGCCGATCCCGCGATTGATCCAGGGCTTCTCCCAGTCCTGCCACATTGCCGTGTCCGAATATTGCGAACATGCCGGCAAACAGCGCCTGTTCGCTGTCATCCACCACCGATCGCTGCGCCAGCAGATAGCGCACCAGCGCCTGGGCCATTGTCAACCTGACTTTTTCGGACACACCAACCCCCCCGTCTTACTCATCCCCGGCCGAGCCGTCATTGCGGCCCGTTGCCGACCTGTTTTCGGTTCGAGACACCACCACGAAAACCCGTTGTCCGCGCGGCGGTTACTTCGTGTCCGGGTCCCAGAAAGACTGTTCCGGACTCATGACCCAGGCGTGCTCCTCCGTGAAATCGGGCACCGTATACGGGTTGCCGGGAAGGTGCCGGATGACCCAGGAGTAGTACATGCCATAGCCAGGCGCCGCGCACTGCGCGTGATCCTTCTCGTCGAGAATCTTGACCGTGTCGTAGTTTCGGACTTTCAGAACAGTCTCGCCGAGTTCCGCGTGGCCATAGCCCTGCGGCTCGGTGAAGCGGTAATGATAGATCTCCGGCTGAGGGTGATGGTGAGGGGGATAGCTCGACCAGCCGCCCTGAAAGGTAACGACTTCTCCGAGTACCAGCTCGGCTTCGGCCGGTGCATTGGTGCCGTCGAATATCGTCCGCACGTAGCGAAGGCAACGGTCGTTTACCTGGCCCTTGCCGCGCGGCTCGTTGGCAACGTCCTCGGGGCGGTAGATGCGCGTCTCGAACTCGCGCCTGTTGTCGCAACGGTAGACGGTGAACTCGGTGTCCTCGGTACAGTGCATGTCGACGGCGGTGTTCGCCGATACGTGAATGCAACTTGACGATTCATCGAACAGTGATGTGCGTTCGAACGCAAACTCCAGACCACCGGCTCGGCCATGCACGTTTCCGCGCATGAGCAGCCAGGCTGTTTCGCACTCAGCGTCCAACGTCACGGACTCGCCCGCGGCCACCTTCACGACAGCCAGGGCGATACCGGTGTTGTCTTCTTCTTCGTCGTAGCGGGTAATAGTCGTCTGGCCGCTCGCGAATCCGTCTCGATTTTCCGTGATGTGTAAGGTCATTGTCCCCTCGAATGCACTGCGGTCCCCTGTCCATCCCCTGTCGCCGGCACCGCCATTAGCGGCGTCGTACCCGGCGATGTCCAGCACCGGTTCCTGTCGGACTCCTCGATGGCGTCGATGACCGCCTGAACACGCCACCCCTCCTCGAAATCCGCTTCGATTGCCCGGTCGTGGGTGATGCCTGCCAGCACGTTCCTCAACTCGATTACCTTCAGGTCATTGATGCCTAGGCCGTGACCGGGCGCCGGGCAGAAATTCTCGTAGTCGGCGTGTTCCGGCCCGGCGAGGATGGTCTGGTATCCGGCCTGGCCGGAGCGATCCGCCTCCCGGTAAACCCGCAATTCGTTCATGCGGACCTGATCGAATTCCAGCGACCCGCGGCTCCCCGTCAGGTGAAACGACAATCCGCACTTCCTGCCGGTGGCAACCCGGCTGATTTCAAACGTGCCGGGCATGCCCGATTCGAACTGCAAGAGCACCTGCGCCATGTCTTCGTTCTCGACCTCTCGCCACCCGCTGCCGTTCGGGTCCGGCCGTTGCCGGTAAACGGTGGTCAGGTTTCCGTATACGGACGCGAGGCGGCCGACCAGGAAGTGGGCCAGGTGAATCAGGTGCGAACCCAGATCGTTGAGTGCGCCGCTGCCAGCCGTGCTTCGCGCACATCGCCAGCTGAACGGCGCCTGTGGATCGCCGAGATAGTCTTCCTCGAAGCTGCCGCGAAAGCTGACCAGGTCGCCCAACTCGCCTGACTCAACGATCGAGCGCGCCAGGCGTATCATCGGGTTGCACGTGTAGTTGAAGCCAACTGCCGTTTTCGCACCGGCGTCTCTGGCCGCCAGATACATCGAGGCGGCCTCGGCGCCGTCAAGTCCTAAGGGTTTCTCGCAGTACACGTGTTTGCCGGCTCCGATGGCAGCCAGCACCATCTTCTTGTGCAGATGATTCGGCGTACAGATGTCCACCACGTCGACTTCTGGAGCGAGGCAGGCGGACAGCCAGTCGTCCGTGGCATGGCGAAAGCCCCAGGCCCTTGCGTGCTGTTCGGCACGCGACCCGTCCACGTCCGCCAGGATCTCACGGACCGGCACGGGCACATCCGGAAACACGGTCGCAACGGAGCGCAGCGCGATGGCGTGCGCCTTGCCCATGACCCCGGCGCCAATGAGTGCGAACTTCAATTCAGCACCCGAGTCCCAAGGAATCCGGCTGGTCGGCTGAATCATCTCGCATGGAACAAACGCATCCGGGGCGCGCCAGCGACCCGGGGCGATTGTTCCATGGGCGGCGAGCGGGTCCGGGCCACAGGCGGAGCCGTAGGCGACGGCTGTGGGGCACTTCCATCGCCGTTAAGGGGTAGGCGCAGATCGACTCCACTCGCTATTGAGTGGCGGCTGACTGGATCCAGCGTGCAATACGGGGGTCGACGAGAATGTAACAACCATCGCGTGTTACGAGTGCTCGCGCTCTTCGTTTACGGCTTACACAGACGAAGGCGACTTTGCCGTTTCGCAGTACGAACCAGCCCACCTTGAAGCATGGCAATCGCGTTCCCCGATATAGCTTCTTGACACCGAGGTTGTCATCACGCCGGAAGTCGAATTTGGGTGTTGCGCCGGCCCGGATGTTCTCCAGTTCGTCCGAGAAAGAGTAGACGAGGTATCGGATCGTGAGCCGGTTGTCGGAGTCGATCTCTACCGTGGCGCGTAGCGTCAAACTGGTCAACACGGCAAAAGCCAGCGTAACCGCAATCAAGATGGCTACGCTCCCGAGCCCACCGGCCAGCGCGGGGACGAACAACGCCAATGAGCTGGCGCCCCAAATCCAAAGCACAGTGGTTCGCCCGGCCTGGACACTGCGCGATGCCGCTACGCTATGTGCATCATCGGCACTAAAAGTTTGACTCGTCACGGTAATCGCCGCCTACAGTCAAATGTCCGACCCCCGAAGATAACAGCCTGGCCGGGCCCGGACAATGGTCGCGGTCAGACAGACCGCTACGGATCCACGGCCACCGGATGGCCGTCAAGCATTGATTTCTGGGCGCAATCGGCCAGGATCAGTGCTCTGAGACCGTCGACACCATCGGCAAGTTCTACCGCTTCTCCGTTCAGGCGCCTCAGGAACCGGTCGATCTGTATTCGGTAGGCGTCCTCGTAGCGCCGCAGGAAGAAAGGCACATCGGCATTGCTATCGGAACCGGATGCGTCGGCCTCCGGGACCGCTTCTGGCACCCCATTTCCCGCCTGCAGCATGCCGGCTGATCCGAACACTTCGATGCGCTGATCGTAGCCATGGCTGCTGCGTCGCGCGTTGCTGATCGAACAGAGCTTGCCGCTTTGGGTCTTGAGCAGTGCGACGGCGCTGTCGATGTCGCCGGCCTCGCCGATGTTTCGGTCGAACAGTACGCTGCCCGCGGCGAATACCACGACGGGCTCTTCACCGACCAGCCATCGCGCCATGTCGAAGTCATGGATCATCATGTCCCGAAACAGGCCGCCCGAGCGCGCGATATAGTCCGCCGGCGGCGGTGCGGGGTCGCGGCTCGTTATGCCCACGTACTCAACCGACCCGACCGCACCGGCGGCAACCCCATCCTTTACTTTCCGGAATGACGGGTCGTGCCGGCGTTGGAATCCGATAGCGAACTGCACGCCGTGACGCTCGACCGCATCTATCGCCTCGCGGGCCCTGCCAATATCCAGATCGATCGGTTTTTCGCAGAAGATGGCTTTGCGAGCCGCCGCCGCCCGGCTGATCAGGCCGGTGTGCGTATCGGTTGATGTCGCGATGACGACGGCGGCCACGTCCCTGTCCGCCAAGGCATCCGTGGTGGAAGCAACACGAGCGCCGCAGGATGCGGCAAGATCTGCCGCGGCGCCTGCATCTACATCGATGACATAGCGCACCCGCGCACCGGGATGCCTGTGCAGGTTCCCGGCATGGACCGTGCCGATTCTGCCGGCGCCAAACACGGCGAACTCGATCATGCGCTGCACTCCGACACCGCCGTCCTTGCCGTATCGCCAGCCGTCATCGAACGGCTCCTAACCCGAAACGCCTCCGGCGGCGGTGGGAATGTCGGCCCTTCCTTACGCGTCACCGGTCGGGGAGCATTCCCCGGCTGAAGGCTCTCAGGGACTTGTCCCGAGGTCCTCATAAACGTCGCCAAACCTGAGAATCCTTTCCGCAATGTTGAAGAATCCGAGGTAATGCACTTCCCCGGGCGTGACATCGCCATGGTAATGCCCGGCCTGCTGCGCCGCGTCATCGACATGGCAGAAGTGCGTGTGTTCGCCGGACGGCCGGAGATTCAGGTCGCCGCCCGTCGGATCACCGGTCCACAGCGTGGAAAAACACAGCAGATCAGGACCCATATGTTCGTAGAACTGCAGAAAATCGCGCACGACGCGTTCCCGATCCGTGTCGTAGTAGTCAAAGCCGATGCAGCCGTAGTCCGGCATGACATGTGACCGGATCCTGCCGCTCAGTACCTTGAAAAACCCACCCATGCCAATGTGCCCATGGCTGTCTGCGATCGGGCGCAGGCTGTCACGGATGGCCTGTGCCAGGGATGGCTGCCCACCGGTCCGCGTCCTGACGTCGATGCGAATGACCTGGCCACTCCGGCCCTCGCTGACAAAGAGGTTCGCGATCGGGCCACAAACCGGGGACGGATACGATTCCACGATACATTCGCCCTCGGAACCGACTCGCGCTACCCGGCTGAGATTGCGTTCGCCCGCCAGGATATTGGGAACCAACTCGCCGCAATGTTCGTTGTTGACCGCCGTATGCGCCATTCCCGCACCGAAGACGCTGGCACCACGCATTCCCGAGGTTCCGAGCAGATCGTCGACATCGACGCTTGTCCCGCGATACGCCGGATTATGCGCGTATGGTTCGCCGCCGAATTCGATCAGCCTGGTCGAACCGCTCAAGCCCCTGCCGGCCGCGCCTAACGCCTGCAGGTCCGGACAGTCCACGACCGAAACGTCGACCCAGGCATAGTTGTGCGCAAGACCGGATCGAAGTGCCGCAGCGACCAGCGACAACTCCGGCGTCCAGAAAGCCGCCGACTTGCATTTTTCATGCGAGGGGTTCCCCGTCGCGCACACTTTCTTCCGAGGGACACCCTCACGCTCCCGGGGCTGAAGGCTCTCTTCATGCGAGGGGTTCCCCCTCGCGCTCCCCGGCATGTTCCGCGTCGCGCCCATCAGCCGAGATACCGATGCTGTATGCCGTGCACCAGGGCGACCAGGGCTTCGTTGACAGGCACGGCAATGCCATGTTCTCGCGCCAGTTTGACCACGGCGCCATTGATGTAGTCGATCTCGCTCGGGCGTTCGTTCTCAATGTCCATTCGCAGGCTGGACTTGTTCTTCGGCGTACCGTTCGGCCCGGCGATGTTTCCGAGTATCTCGCGCGCCTCACCAGAACTCAGCTCTATGCCGCAGGCGCCGGCGACGACTATTGCCTCTTCCAGCGCGGCATAGGCGACATCGTCAGCCATGTGCCGATTGAAAATCTGGCCGATATTCAGCCCCGTGATGCCGCTGACGGCACTGATGGCGATGTTGGCCATGAGCTTCCGCCAGATGTCCCTGCGGATGTCCTCACTGGCTTCGGTCGGCAGGTTGGCATCGGTCAGGATCTTCGCGATCGACCGGGTCCTTTCCGATACGCCGCCCTGCATCTCGCCAATGTACGACGGCAGGTTGGCGTGATTGCGAACGACTCCCGGAGACTCGATGTTGGCGCCCTGGGCCGTCAACCCGCCGAGAACGCGGTCGCCGCCGAAGGTACCGGCAAGCTCTTCTTCATTGCCCAGGCCATTCTGGAAACTGATCGCAACGGTGTCGCCTCCGCTGGCAAAGAGGTGCCGCACGCTGGCTGCCGCCTCACCGTTGAAGTTCGCTTTGCACTGAACGAAGACAATGTCCGCCGAGCGGACCGACTCCGGGTCGGTGGTGGCCTCTACGGGGATACGCCGGTCACCGCCGTGCCCGACCATCCTCAAGCCGCTCTTTCGAATCGCGTCGATGTGCTCCCGCCAGGGATCGACCAGGGTGACGTTTAGCCCCCCCTCGGCGACCAACCCGCCGAACAGGCTGCCCATGGCGCCGGCGCCGAGCACTACGACGTGAGTGGACATTGGCTTCCTGAGTGAACGGATCTCATCGTCTCATGCCTCATCAACCCATCCAGACCGACGGCACCCAAAGTACGAGTGCGGGGAATACGCAGATCAGGATCAGCGTAATCAGGTTGGCCAGCAGGAACGGGGAAGCGCCCCTGAAAATCTCGCCGATACCGAGATTCGATATCGCCGCGCAGACATTCAGGCAATTGCCGACCGGCGGCGTACAGGCGCCAACGGCAAGCCCGGATATGAGGACAATGCCGAATTGCACCGGCGATACACCGGCGGCTACGGCAGCGGGCAGCAGCGTTGGCGTGAGCAGCAGGATTGCGGGACTGACATCGATAAAGGTCCCGAGGACCAGAACGATCCCGGCGATCAATAACAGTACCACCACGGGACCCAGGTCCAGGCCGATGACGAATGCGGCCATCGCTTCCGGAACGCGCTCCAGGATCAGTATCCAGACGAACAACTGGGAGAACGCGATGATCGTCATGATCTTCGCACTCATCATCACGGCCGCTCGCAACGATTCCGGCAGGGCCGTGATGGCCCTGGAACCGATCAGCATCGCGCCGAGCAAGAGCCCGAAGAGAACGCCCAGGCCGGCAGACTCGACGGCGGTGGCGATGCCAAGGACCACTGCCCCGACCACGAATACCGGCATCGCCAACACCGTGCCCGATGCCACCATCCCCCTGAAATCACGCCCAAGGCCCGAAGCGGCCGTTTCGCGCGGGTACTGCCGACGTTGGGCAATCGTCAACATGATGACAATCTGCAGAATACCGATCATGACGCCGGGTATGAGTCCGCCGAGAAACAACCGCCCCACCGATTCCTGGGCAACGATCGCGTAGAGCACGATCGGAACGCTTGGCGGAATGATCATTCCCATGGTCGATGACGCTACGGTGATGCCACTTGCAAAGCTCGCGGAATAGTTGCGCTTTCTCATCTCTGGAATCATGACGGCACCGATCGAGGCCGTGTCCGAGGTGGAGGATCCGGAAATACCGCCGAAAACCATGCTGGAAAACACGTTGACAAGGCCGAGACCTCCCCGGAGCCTGCCCACGACGACCGTCGAAAGGTCGATCAGCCTGGCGGTGATGCCGCTGGAATTCATCACCTGCCCCATGAGTATGAACAGCGGCAACGCGATCAGCGCATAGTTGTTCATTCCGGAAAACACCCGTTGCGGCACGACCACCGCAAGGCTCGGCTGTTCGATCAGGAAGTACAGGAGGCTGGACAGCCCCAGCGCATACGCAATGGGCACGCCGACTACCAGAAAGACGGCGAAAGACAAGAGAAGAATCAGCATTTCGTACGGTTAGCTGGATCTAACCATGGGCAGGTAGGGCTAGCGCCCCGCTGTCCACCTGCGAGAGCCTTCAGCCGGGGAGCGCGAGGGGGCACCCCTCGCATGAAAAATCCCAAGCAGGCAGTAAACGAAGGCCAGGCTGCTGCCGATACAGACGCTGAGTTGCGCAACGATCTGCGGTAGCTGCAATGTCGGCATCAGGTAGCTGCCCGTACTGGCAATCCAGACGATCGAATACCAGACAATCGCAAAGTTGACGAGCGCCACGAGCGCCAGCTGAAGAATGCCGAGAACCCGCTGTACGCCCGCGGGCATCAAGTCGACGAAATAGCGAATCTCGATGTGTTCGCGTCGCGCCACCGCCAGCGCCCCGCCGATCGCCGTCGTGTACACGAACGCAATCAGCGCGCCTTCGTTGCCGCCGACGATGGTCGTGTTGAACACGTAACGCAGGATGACCAGCAGTACTACGGTCCCGAAAATCGCCAGCAGCAGCAACGCCAGCAGTCGTTCCAGCATGCGGCTCAATCCGGTCTCCATCGCGCCCGGCGAAGTCATGATCTACTCTCCCCCCGCAACTTCCCGCGCTTCGTTCAGTTCGTCCGCCGTAAACAGGTCGCGGGCGATGAAATCGCGGGCGACGGGCTCGGTAAGACGGCGAAACGACCGAATCTCTTCAGGCCCCAAATGGACCACATCCATTTCGCGCGCCAGGCGGTCGATATACTCCTCCTCGGACTCCCGGTTCACTTTGTCCGAGAGTGCGATGGTTTCTTCCGCAACCTGATCGAACGTCTTCCTCAGATCCGGCGGCAGCGACTCGTACCAGTTCAAATCGACGATAAACGGATCGGGGCCGGTGGAATAGTTCGATACGGTCATGAACTTCTGCACTTCGAACAACTTGTAGTCCCATATGTTTGACGGCGGATTGTCCTGGCCATCCAGAACACCGGTTTTCAAGGCGCTGTAGAGTTCGGAGGCTGGCATTTCGTGCGGACTGGCGCCGAGAGCCCGGGCTGTCCGGATGTATATCTCCTGCGGTGGAACGCGCATCTTCAGCCCCGCCAGGTCCTCAGGGTTCCGGATGGGCCGAATGCTGTTCGTGTGGGCGCGAAAGCCCTGGCTGATGCCGGTGGCGGGAATATGAAAGCCGTTGCGGCGCGCGCCGGCGTTAATCCGCCGCGCCAGTTCACTGTTGACCAGCCGCATGGCCTGGTCCCAGTCACTGACGAGAAACGGCACCATGAACAGGACGAACTTTGGATTGGCATCGGCAAAGAGACCGCCGCGGGTGCCCTGCAGGACGCCCGTGGCGACCATGTCCATCATTTCGCGTTCGCTGCCCAGCGTCGCCGAGAAATAGTTCTCGACCCTGATGCGGCCGTTCGTGCGCCGTTCGAGCTCCCTCTCGAAGAAAACCATCGACTGGCTGCGTGGCGCCTGCGCGGGCTGCGAGTGACCGTATCTGAACACATGGCCGGATTCCGGCGCCCCGCAACCCTGCGTCAGCGCCGACAGCGATATCGCTACGAGAACCGGCCGCCAGCCTCTGACGTCGATACCGAATCGTCCAGTCATCCGGCCCGGGAACCGGGACGCTACTGGAAGTTGTACTGAACGCCGATCGCCGCCGTGGTTCCGAACTCATCGTACTGCAGCGCCCGGTTGTACCTGCCGGAGTAGTAGTACTCCGGCCGATCACCCAGGTTGGATATCTCGGAATAGACCAGCCAGGAATCGGTGAAGCTGTACTTGACGGTCAGGTCCCATTGCATGTGTTCGTGGGTATAGCGGTCTTCGCCTTCACCTTCCAGGGAGTCGATATAGCGGTCCCGGTACTTCATCGCCAGCCGGATATCGAAACCGTGCTTGTCATAGCCCACGACGAGTCCCGCGATGTTGCTCGACTGCTTGGGCAGATCGATCTCGCGGCCGTCGCTGGTCGTCGCGTTGGCATCCACATAGGTATAGTTCGCGCCCACCAGAAACGCATCCCAGGGTGCGCCGAGAAAACCGAAATGCTGCTGATAGTTTAGCTCCAGGCCGATGCCGTCCGCCTGGTCGCCGTTTTGAGCGACCGTAGCTTCATCGAACACCCTGCCCGCGAACGGGTAATCGTCAATGGTCTGCACGAATATGAAATCGTCTATCCGCTTCCAGAAAAGGCCCGCAGACAACACGCTCAGGTCGGTCGGATAGTAGGATAGCGATACATCCGCGTTCCAGGCCCGGAACGGTTCGAGCGAAGGGTTCCCCAACTCGGCCTCGTCGCCGTCTATCGCGACCCTGAACGCCACATCCTCGACACGCGGTCGAACCACCGCCTTGTGTACTGAGGCCCGCCCGATCAGGTCTTCGTTGAACTCGTAGCGTGCATTGATGCTGGGCAGAACGTCCGTGTAGGACTTCTTCTCGTTGACAGGCGTTATGAAAACGGTGTCGTCGTCGAGGACCGCGCCGTTGTAGGTGCCGCCCTCCTCGACCAGTTCAGTGATGCTGCCGCTACTGTCGAGACTCGTCCGCTCGACGCGCAAGCCGGCGGTGACGGCCAGGGGGCCGTTCTCCCAACGGGCCATGCCGTAGACGGCAAGGACGTTCTCGTCAAACGTGAAATCGGCCACGTTCGAATCGATCTGGGTGTCGATGTCCTCGACCTCGATACCGGTGCCTCCAGCCAGGATGTCCCGCTCGCCGCTATTGGCCGGCACCGGGTCCATGGGAGTCGGAAAACCGTACGCGGAACCACCGCCGGGCAGCAGCACGTCGGACAGGAACCATTGATCGTCTCCGGACCAGAGACCCACTTCCTCGTCGGTCTTCTTTTCCCGCAGCCGGGCCTTGGCCCCGAACTTGACGATGCCGAAGTCCATGTCCCGGGTCGCATCCAGCCGGAACGAAACCTGGGTGTCTTCGTTCTTCTCATTGAGATGTTCGAGTTCGTCGAGTTCGTAGAGCGATGCGTCCTGCAATATGCTCCAGAACGCGGAATCGGCCACGAGTATCTGGGGGTTGCTGCGATCGATGGTCAGCACGGGCTGGCCGTCCGGGATGTTGTCGCCCGATACGAATTCCGCGACCCAGGTGCCGCTCACCTGGTCGGGCGTTCGTTCCCGCGCGTAGGAATAGCCGACGTTGGTTTCGATCTGCCAGGCATCGAGCTGGGTATCGGAACCGAAGGAGATAGACGTGTTTTCAGCGATCTGCCCGCGCATGTCGCGGCCCTTGGTGTCCCGCTCGATCTCCACCTCCGAAAAACTCATTCGGGTCGCGGTGAGCGTGCCCTCGTCCAGCTCGCCGAGGCCGAACGTCGTCCGGTTTCGAAGTTCCGTATCCTGGAACCGGCTGTACAGGGTGTACAGGTGCAGTGTAGTCGAATCGGAGATGTCGAGGTCGAAGTTGAGAACAGCGCCGATGCGTTTGCGCTCGACCTTGTACAGCCGGGGTTGGAATTCCTCGAGGAAGTCCATGCCGTTATCGGCAACGTCCCAATCGTCGGACTCGGCATTGTCGGCCTGAAGCTTGCGGTCGTGCCAACTGATGGCGCCCGCGACCCCGAGGCGCCTGCCGCCTTCCAACTCGACAACATTGCTGCCGGCAAAGGACGCCTTGGGGCTCCATTCATCGCGGATCTCATTGTGGGATTGCTCCACTCTCGCCTTGGCATACGGGCCCTTGCGGCTGAACGCGCTTAGCGTCCTGACGTTGATGGAACCGCCGATCGCATCGCCGTCCATGTCCGGGGTGAGTGACTTGCTCACCTCGATACCGTCGAGAACGTCCGATGGAATGACGTCGAGCTGCAACGCCCGTTGCGGTTCCGCCGCGGTGGCGCGCACACCGTTGATGGATGTCGCATTCAGGTCGGGGTCCATTCCGCGGATGACGACGTAACGACCTTCCCCCTGATCGTTTTCGACGGTCACGCCGCTCAGGCGCCGCACCGCTTCGGCGACATTCTGATCCGGAAACTGACCCATTGCGTCGGTGTCCAGAACAGACACCGCGTTGATGGCCGCACGCTCCTGGTTGAGCGCGCTGGCGAAAGCGGCCGCCTGACCGTAGACGATCACTTCCTCGACCAATCCTTCCGATTCCGCGTCACCGATCACCACGTCACCGAGATCCAGCCCTTCCGGAGGCACCGTGATTTCGATCCTGGTACTCGTCGTGCCGACATAGGAAATCACGAGCGTGTAGGTGCCGGCGGGGACGTTGGACAAGCGGAAGCGCCCACGCCCATCGGTTATCGCAGACCCTTCCCGTCCGTCGATACTGACTACCGCACCGCGGAAACTGACTGTATTACCGGCATCCGTCACGGCACCGGAAACGCTGTCGGCAAAGGCCGCCGGTGTGGCCAGCAAGCTGCAAGCCAACAAGGCGAGAGCCTTCATCGCGAGGGCGAAGGTATTCCGCCCCCCCCCCCCGTCACCGTCGACAAGAAGTTCAAGTATGTTCTTCAAGGTCTTCCCCTCATTAACTGGCCACCGCACAGGATCTCAATCGACCATGCCGCGGGTCGGCCCGAATACCGTTTGGACTTGATGGACGGGGCAAGAACGACCAGTGAAGGGTGTTGCGCCCGCCGATGGTCCTCGCGTTGACCGAGGCCATGCCTCGTTGACCCCATTATGGGTGAATCGATTTGGTGGGTCCACATCCGTCGGAGGAGCCGATGGACGCCTCCGGCGGCGGGGAAACGCCGGCACTTCCTAACGCGTCAGCGGTCGGGGGAACATCCCCGGCTGAGGGCTCTTTTCATGCGAGGGGTCCCCCCTCGCGCTCCCCGGCTGAGGGCTCCCAGGGATTGAGAAGCCTGACACCCATGGGTTCGAAGTCCGCCACATTGCGCGTGACGAGGACCAAACTGTGTACCAGTGCGGTAGCGGCAATGAAACCATCTCGGATGGGACGCGGGTCCGGCACGTGAAGGCCAGCGCTTCTTCGCGCCACATTCGTGTCGACCGGTAGAACCCGATCTTCGAACGCAGGCATGACCTGATCGTCGAGCCAACGCCGAAATAGCATTCCTTGGGTAGTGTCTCTTCGTTCCATTCGAAGAACGCCTATCTCCAGTTCCTCGACGGTTACCGCAGAAACGCACAGTTCCCACGCGTCCACCGAGTCGGACCAAGCGGAAACATGTTGATCCGCCTTGCCCGTCTTGGCCTTCCGCAACTCCGATACGACGTTCGTGTCGAGCAGGTACATCAGGACAAGTCAGCGCCGCGCGCGGTCTCGTGACGTCGTGGAAGATCCAGCTCGATGTCTTCGGTACCAGGGAGTGCCAGCAGGTCCGATATCTTCTCGGTCAGCCCTGTCAGACGGCTGTAATCTCCGATACTCAGCAGCACATGCGCGGGCCTTCCGCGGTCGGTAATGAACACAGGGCCACCCTTCGTGGCCTTCTTGGCGCGGCCTGTATCCTGATTGAATTCCCGGCTGGTCAGAGTCGTCATAACTCACGTCCCGAAACTTCTTTCCCGTCGTTATAGAAACATTACTACAACATCTCGGAGCAAACAATATCCCGCAAGCACGGCACCAAGGGCTTAGCGCAATTCCGATCAGTTTGTTGCATATTTGCCGCCCGTTCCGCTGAAGCCCCGAGATCAGATCATGCCGTTGCACCCGGAATACGAAGCCATGCTCGCAGCCATGGAAGAACTGGACGGACCCAAGATCATCGAGATGTCCGTGGCCGATGCCCGCGAGATGTTCCGGATGATGCAACCTCCGGTCGAAACCGCCGTCGGGAAAGTCGAAAACACCACTATCGACGGTCCTGGCGGCCAGATTCCGCTGCGGATCTACACGCCCTCGACCGAGAACGATGAACCCTGTCCGATTGCCATGATGTTCCACGGCGGCGGCTGGGTGATCGGCGACCTGGATACGGCGGACGGCCAAAGCCGTGAACTGTGCGCCGGGGCGGACTGCATCGTCGTTTCGGTCGACTACCGGCTGGCGCCCGAGCACCGGTTTCCGGCGGCTGCAGACGACTGTTTCGCGGCGACGTGCTGGGCAAGCGAGAACTGCGCGGCACTCGGCGGGGATCCGGCACGATTCGCCGTGGTTGGGGACAGTGCCGGTGGCAACCTCGCCGCGGTGGTCACGTTGATGGCGCGGGATGCGGGAGGCCCGGCCATTTCAGCCCAGGTGCTCGCATACCCGGTGACCGATGCGTGAATTTCGGGACCGATTCCTACCGCGAGTGCGCGGAAGGCTACATGCTGACCGCCGAGGCGATGCACTGGTTCTGGGACAAGTACGCCGATCCCGACGTGCGCACCGATCCCCGTGCATCGCCGCTCGTCGCGGAGGACCTGTCCGGGCTGCCACCGGCGCTCGTCATGACCGCCGAATACGACCCGCTGCGGGACGAAGGCGAAGCCTACGCCCAGGCCCTCGAAGCCGCCGGCAACACGGTCGAGTGCGTCCGTTTCGACGGATTCCTGCACGGCTTCTTCGCGCACGGTGCCACCATACCCGCGACCAGGCCGGCGATGGAGAAGACCTGCGCCATGATCAGGTCGATCGGGAAGTAGCTGCAACCTTGAGGTCGCACAATGCCGGATGAATCCAATGTCAAGACCGTCGTCATCGGCGTAGGACCCGAGGACGGACTCGGCGCCCAGCTCTGCGCGCGGTTTCTCCGCCGCGGCCACCACGTGTTCATGGCGGGACGGACGGGTGAGACCCTCGAGGCGCTCGGGCGCACGTTCGGCGGCAAGGCCACCGCCGTCGTCACGGATGCCACCGACGAGGGCCAGGTCGCCGCGCTGTTCGATGCGGTCGACGCGGCAGACGGCGAGCTGAGACTCGCGATCTACAACGTCGGCAACAACCGGCCCGGACCCATTGTCGATATGGAGTCGCGATACTTCGAGCGGTCCTTGAGCGTCGGCGTTCTCGGCGGGTTCCTGTTCGCGCGCGAAGCCGTGAGGCGCCTGCGTGACGGCGGAGGAACGCTGATCTTCACCGGGGCGAGCGCGTCCTTGCGGGGCCGCGCCAACTACGGCGCGTTCAATGCTTCCAAGGGCGCGCAACGCGCGCTTGCCCAGGCGATGGCCAAGGAATACGCCGAGGAAGGCGTCCACGTAGGGCATGTCGTCATCGACGGACCCATCGGCGGCGAGAAGATCAGGAAGGGACTACCCGAATACGCCAAACGGCTCGGCGAAGCCGGGATGATCAGCCTTCAGGGCATCGTCGATGCCTACGAGTTCCTCTACGATCAGCCGACGAACGCGTGGACGTTCGAACTGGACATCAGAACATCGCTTGAGAAGTGGTGAACGCGGCGGTAGTCGCCCGGCCGCACAAACACCGGATCTTCGAGCCGTGCGGTCCTCGGCGCGCATTGCCTACGGATTTCAACCGTCACTTGGGAAAATGTGGGCATATAAATACCAAATTTCCGGTAATATTGGTATCTATGTACTCTAGATTACTAGCAACGCCTACCCAGTCAATCCTGCTCTTCGGCCCGCGCGGTACCGGCAAGTCAACCTGGATCCGTGATCGATTTCCCGACACCCACACCTACGATCTGCTCGACACCGGGGAGGCGCTGCGACTGAGCAAGGACCCGCGCTCGCTGTACCGGGAGCTTGCCACGATGTCCTCCGGTAGCTGGGTCGTGATCGACGAGGTTCAGAAGGTGCCCGCCTTGCTGGACGAGGTGCATCGTCTCATGGAGACCCGCGGTCTGCGCTTCGTGCTGTCGGGATCGAGCGCGCGGAAGCTGCGCCGCGGTGGCGCCAACCTGCTGGCGGGCCGCGCCGTCACGGTATCCATGTTTCCCCTGGTGTCGGCGGAACTCTCCTTCGAGATCGATCCCGTGCGGGCGCTGCGTTTTGGCATGCTGCCGATGGCGGTCACCGCCGACGCTCCCGAGGACTACCTTCGGACGTATGCCGATACCTATCTTGTTCAGGAGATCCAGCTTGAGGCACTGACACGCAATCTGGGGGCGTTCGCGCGCTTCCTCGAAATCGCAGCACGTCAGAATGGCCAGGTCACCAATGCCGCGAGCATCGCACGCGATGCCGGAATCAACCGCCGGACCGTACAGAGCCATTTCGAGATCCTCAACGACACCCTGATCGGATTCTGGCTGCCCGCCTGGAAGTTGAAGTCGGCGACCAAGCAGGTGCGGCAGAGCAAGTTCTATTTCTTCGATGCCGGCGTCGCCCGGGCGCTCAGCGGCCGGCTGGCCTATCCTCCCAGCTCCGAGGAAATGGGCCCGCTGGCCGAGACCTTCGTGCTCAACGAAGTGCGGGCCTGGCTGGGATACTCCCGCACGGACTACAGACTGTATTTCTGGCGCAGCTATGACGGGGTCGAGGTGGATGTGCTGTGCGAGACAGTGGAAGGTTTCGTCGCTATCGAAATCAAGGCGTCATCACGATGGGAAAGACGCTTCAGCCGTGGTCTGCACCGGGTCGCGGACGATCTCGGGGCCGACCGGACCACATGCTATGGCGTCTACCTGGGGGAGCGTGCGGCGCTTTGGGACGATGTGCACGTGCTGCCCCTGGTCGACTTTCTGAAGCGTCTGTGGGCAGGCGAAATCGTCCGCATTCCGTGACCGCCAACCGGTGGCGCGGCCGGGGAAAAGGACTCAGTCGAGCCACGGCCGGCGGATCCATCCCGTCGTGCTCGGGTAGTCGGGCAGGTCGGCATCGAACCGCTCGTTCATGGACATCAGGGTCGCGCGTATAGGAGGAATGGCGTCGGCGTACTGCTCGTGCCATCGGTCCTCGATTTCCCTGACGAGGCGCGGGTAGGCATCGCGTACGCGGCGACTCTTCGGCGTGAGATTGACGCGACGGCTCATGTCGCCAAGGCGGCCCGGTTCGACAACGACATCCAGGTGCCGCTCGTGCAGCGACTTGCCGTTGCCGGCCACTCCACCGAGCGCCTGCGCACGTCCGAGTGTCACGCCATCGTCACGAACGAACCGCAGGAAGTTTGAAACCGCCGGCAGACTGCCGAACTGCTCGCGTTCGTATTCGATGGCGAATGCGGCGAGCACCTGGGACAGCAGGGCGGGCAGTGGCAGGTGCCTGGTGTCACTGCCGGGGTCCCGCAGCACCACTGGCCAGTCCTGGCCATGGGCCGGGATTCTCGGTGGACCCGGGTCCTCGGGAACGTAATCGCCGCCCGTGACGCTCGGGTCGGCGGCGCCGTATCCGGCCGGATAGTGGGGCAACTCTACCGGGAGTCGATCGACGACCGCCGACAGGGCATCGCGCAATCGATCGACGGCGTCGTCGCCGAAGCGATCCCGCCAGTCCGCCTGCACCGTATCAACCAGCGTGGCTGCCGACGCCGTGCCCGCCTCACCGATGGGAGTCAATCGGACGAGTCTGGTCCTGCCTCGCTTGCCCTCGATCACCCGCTTCTCCACGGCGACCCGCCCGAATCGCTCAAGCCGGTTGAGGACCACTTCGGCAACGCGCCTGGATATCACCGTATTGCGGGCAAGCTGGCGCTGATCCGTTCCGTCCGTATCGAGCACGCGCAACACATTGGCCCATGTCCCGAGTTGCGGTACGGAACGATCCCTGCCGCGCGCCCGATCGTAGTCGACCGTAAACGCGCCGATTGCCCGGCCGAGGAGGGTCGGCAAGGGTGAGTGCCAGTCTCCCGGGCGACCGTTCATCTACAACGCACCTGTGTACCAGGGGAAGTCCGGAAAGCGAACGAATCGGGTGGCCCGAAACAGGGTCCGCACACTTGTCGCCGATCTCGACATCTTGCAGGCCACCATCGGGATGCCTCGGGCGGTCAATCGACGCGCGCCTGGGCCGTCGCCCTCAGCACCTCGACGCCGTCCTGGTTGACCGTGGACACCGCCATTTCCACGAGATTGTCGCAGACAGCGGTGACTGTCACCGTCGCGTCGAGCGTGTCGCCTGGCCAAACCTGGCTCGTGAAGCGCGCCCCGAATTTCGTCAGGCGGCCGTCACCCACGTAGTCGGTCAACATGCGCCCCGTCATTCCCATGGTCAGCATGCCGTGGGCGAAGATCGTCGGATAGCCGGCCACTTCCCGCGCGAACACCTCGTCCGTGTGTACTGGATTGAAATCTCCCGAGGCCCCCGCGTACTGGACGATCTGCGTTCGCGTCAGATCTTCGACCAGGCGTTCCGTGTGCGTATCGCCGACGCGCAGGTCGGCCGACCTCAAGGCCATCTCCCAATCCTCTTCAAGTCCGATCGACCGGACGCTCCGTGCTTACGCCGACGCCGGTGGCGGTTATCACAAGTTCGCCCTCCTGGTCCCGGTACTCGGTGATGGTCTCCCTGAACATCAGCTTTCCCGACCGTCGACCCCGCCTCTCCCAGGTCTTGCCAGGCCTCTTGGTCGCCGTCAGGACATCGCCGGCGCGCGGATGCCGGTGGTATTCGAATCGCTGTTCCGCGTGGAGACCGCCGCCCAGTCGGCGCCCGCCTCCCCTGGGGTCTTTCCCTGCTCCCGTAGGGGTCCGCCCCGAGCCGAACCACGGCTGGCCCTTCCTGGGCCGCATGGTGTAGTCGGGATCGAACTGGTTGCTCGACTGGACGAACGTCGGCGGCGCCACGATGCCTTCGCATTCGGTGGACGCCGCGTACTCGCGGTCGTGGTAGATCGGATTGTCGTCGCCGATCGCGCGCGCGAACATCATGATGTGTCCCTCTTCGACCGGAAACCTGTCTACGGCCATGTCTTCTCCCTGTTGTGACGTGGCGTCCAGGATGACGCGCAAAACCGTTACCGACCCTTGAAATCGGGCTTGCGCTTTTCGAGGAACGCCGTGATGCCTTCCTGCTTGTCCTCGGTCTGCACCAGCGCGCCCTGGGCGTACTTCTCGAGCATCTGCGCGCTGGCCAGGCTCGCATCCATTCCGAAGCGCACCATGGCCTTCATCGTCCGCGGCACGAATGGCGCGAATCCCGCCAGGTGATCGGCCATGCGCTGCGCTTCCGGGAGCAGTTCCTCCGGCGCTACGAGACGGGTCACCAAGCCGATGGAGAGCGCGCGTTCAGCGTCGATCGGATCGCCCATGAGCATCATCTCCATCGCCCATCCCGGGCCGACGATCCTCGGCAACCGCGCCGTCGCACCACCCCCCGGGATGATTCCCAGCTTGCCCTCCGGGGTCGCGAAGCGTGAACGCGGCGTGGCGATGCGCAGGTCACAACCCAGCGCCACCTCAAGTCCACCGCCCATGCAGATGCCGTCGATGGCGGCAATGGTGGGTTTCGGCGTGCGCTCGAGTTGATCGGCGAGCCCCTGCACAATGGGCTCCAGTGCTTTCCGGAGGTCCCGGTAAAGGACTTCCGACAGGTCTGAACCCGAGGCGAACGACCTGCCGCCAGCACCGGTTATCGTAATCACGCATGCATCTTCGTCGTTGGCCGCCCGCCGCACTGCGTGATGCAACTCTTCAAGCGTATCGAGGGAGATCGCGTTGTGCTTCTCCGGGCGGTTGATGGTGATGAGCGCCATCGGCCCTTCCACCACGTACGAGATTTCCTTGAAGTCCATGCGGCGTCTCCAGAGTCCTTCACGCCCCGTGCGATATTAACCGGAGCGTTCCCGAACACGCGACATGAGCACAGGCGTGCCGGAGCAGAAGCGAGAATTTCTGGTGCAGATAAAAGAGACCCGCCGGCCTGGAGAGGGAACCGGCGGGTCTAGAGACCTCGATTTGACAAGGTCTATAGAGGGAATGGAGATTGCCTCACATCCTGGCGGAAGTCTTCGTTACCGACTCCGTCCGTCAGGAGGAAAGGATTATCTTCGAAGGCTGTTTCGAAGGCGTTTCGGCCAGGGACTTTTTCGTATCAGTTTGTATCGACAACGGAATTGATACGCAGGCGTCAGTGCCACCGCCCGGTGCATCCCGCAGGGATATCCGCCAGCCGTGTGCCTGGCAGAGTTGCCGCGTTATCGCGAGCCCCAGGCCGCTGCCGCCGGTTTCCTGGCTGCGCGACGCGTCGAGCCGGAAGAAGGGTTGAAATACGCGCTCGCGGTGTTGCCTGGGAATGCCGGGACCCTGGTCGATCACGTGTATCGCCACGCCGGACCCCGCCACCACGACGACGCGAGCGTCCCCCGCGTGCTGCTGGGCGTTGGCAACAAGGTTCGACATGACGCGCTCGAAGGCGCCCGTCGCGATCGATACGCGCGCGTTTTCGTTGCCCCTCCACTCCATGGGTACGTCGTCATCCAGGAGCGACTCGATGAAGGGCTTGAGCGGTATTTCCTGTGGGACTTCGCCGGCGCCGCGCGCGAACCGTAACGTGTCGCCAATCAACTCGTCCATTCGCTCGAGGTTGTTCTCCATGCGCTGAACGAGCTTCGTATCGACGTTTTCGGGAAGCAGTTCCAGCGCGAGCCGCATGCGGGCGAGAGGTGTGCGAAGGTCATGGGATATGCCCGCCAGGAGCGTCGTCCTGTTGGCCAGCAGCTCGCTGATCTCCCGCGCCATCCGATTGAAACTCGCGGCCAGCGTCACGAGTTCGCGCGGCCCCTTCTCCGGCAGGGGAGCGAATCCCTCCGCGCCCCGGAAGGCTTCCACCGCAGTCGCCGTCTCTTCGAGCGGGCGCGCGATCCGCCGAACGATGAAATACGACGTGCCTATGACGATCACGGCTCCAAGAACGCCGATGATCAATGCCACGTACAGCGGCTCCACGTCGCGCTGGGGCGAGAATCCCACCTGCAGGCGGCCGGCGGGCAACTGGATATCCGCCCACAACAGGTCGTCCCCTTCCAACAGCCGTACGGGCGCACCCAGGCGCTCCGTCAACCTGGCCCGCAAGAGTGCGTAGAAGTCGTTGTCCGGGTCGGCAAGGGGCAGGTCCCTGATGTCGGAACTGATGATCAGGTCATGCATCCGCGCCATCTCGAATTCGAAAGCGGGGCGCGCGTCCGTGTTTCCGGGCAACTCCACCCAGGTCTGCGCGGACAGGACGATCAGCCCGGCCTCGTCGTCGGCGGACCTTTCCGTCATGGGCGAGATGACGAAAAAGTCCGTGGCGGTAATCGCCGTCACCGCGATCGCTACGGCGCTCCAGCCAAGTACGAAGTTGGTTCGCGCGAGAAGCGACCCCGTTCTCCGGGGGGCCCTTTCCCTAGCCGGCATGATTCACCGGGTCCGACCCCTGTTGGCCGAATCCTGTCTCCTGCCTTTTCTTTTGCCCTTTGTTTTGCCTCGTTGGCATACGCCCACGTGCCCGTTTCGAACCGCTATCCGAACGGTTGCGAAGGAGCGCTAGCCTGGGCCAGCCGGACAAAACATGTACCCCTTGCCCCATACGGTCCTGATGTAGCAGGGCGTGGAAGGATCGGGTTCGATCTTGCTTCGCAAGCGGGTGACCCGAACATCCACGCTACGGTCGAACGGGGACCGCTGGCCACTGCTCAGGAGTTCCACGATGCGGTCACGATCAAGCACCCGGTTCGGATGCTGAACGAGTACGTTCAACAGGTCGAACTCTCCGGAGGTCAAAGGAACCGTGTGCTCTCCCTCGGTGAGCCGATGCGCATTGAGGTCCAGGCGATAGGTTCCAAACTCGACGACTTGCCGGTCTGGTTCCAGCGCTGTATTGCGACGCATGACAGCGCGGATGCGGGCCAGCAATTCGCGCGGATTGAAGGGCTTGGCGATATAGTCGTCGGCACCGATCTCGAGACCGACGATCCGATCCACTTCCTCGCCCTGTGCGGAAACCATGATGATCGGTGTATTGCGCGTTCGCTTGATACGCCTGGCGATCGACAGGCCGTCCTCGCCTGGCAACATGAGATCCAGCAGGATGAGATCGACAGATGACGACGACAGCGCTTCATCCATCGCCGGTCCGTCTTCAGCGCAAATTACGCGATACCCCTGTTTGTCGAGGTATGCCTGGATCAGCTCGCGTATCTCGGCATCGTCGTCCACGACGAGCAGAGTCGCGCTATCGCTACCGCTACTCATGGTGGCGCTACTCATGGTGGTTCAACCAGTGACGCTACTCGCGTCCTTCAGCGCCCTCGGCCCGCTCCCTGGTCGCCGTCTCCGGGCTGCTTTCTTCCACGACGATTTCCGTCTCGCCGCCGCCGGTTACCTTCACGACGGACGCAGATGGCGATGTTGCGGGGTCGCCCCGTTCCGCCGTCTGATCCACCCGCTGCTCGAAGCCGGTACCGTAGTCCGACGGCTCCTCCGTGTTGGTCGCATCGCCATCCCGATCCCGGTAGCGCACGACGCCCTCGATGTGCAGGACCGAGCCGTCCGGTTGACGGATGATTCGGCCGAACCGGCGCTCTCCCACGATCGGTGGCGATTCCGAACGGTTCTTGCCCGCATCCGACATGCGGCGACGCACCTCGATGAAGTAGTCGCGACGCTCTTCCGTGGTCAGGGATTCCCAGTCGGAGGCGAGTTCCGACAACTCTTCGTTGGTGTGTGCCTGATAGAGGTTGTCGCTGTCGGCGGCCAGTGCCGCGGCACCGCCGCCGAGGAGCAGCAGTGAGAGGCCACATCGGACCGCCGCGCGTCGCGCGCAATTCGCCGGGGCCTGGCTCAACGAGTCGGTCGAAGCGTCGGGTTTCCTACCTGCCGCGCCGCAGTTCATTACCAGCAGTCTAACACCGCCCTCCGTCTCTTCTCTCTTCTCTCTTCACTCTTCTCTCTTCTTATACCGCTTCCTTCTTATACCGCTTCGAACAGACCTGCCGCGCCCTGCCCGCCGCCGATGCACATCGTCACCACGCCGTATTTCCCGTCACGGCGTTTGAGTTCTCGAAGGATCGATCCGGTCAGGCGTGAGCCCGTCATGCCGAAGGGATGGCCAATGGCGATGCTGCCGCCATTGACGTTGTATTTCTCGTTGTCTAGCCCAAGTTCGTCCCGGCAGTAGACGCACTGGGAGGCGAACGCCTCGTTCAGTTCCCACAGGTCTACATCGTCCTGCTTCAGCCCGACATTCTCGAGTAGCCGGGGAATCGCGAATACCGGCCCGATGCCCATCTCGTCGGGTTCGCATGCCGCGACGGTGAATCCGCGATAGATGCCCATGGGTTCGACGCCGAGTTGTTCCGCGCGCTCGGCGCTCATGAGCAGGGTCATCGAGGCGCCGTCGGAGAGCTGCGACGCGTTGCCGGCCGTCACCGTGCCGTCTTCCTCGAACGCGGGCGGCAGTCCCGCCAGGCCTTCGATGGTGCTGGTCGGACGGTTGCACTCGTCGCGGTTGACGACGACGTCAGCATGGCTTTCCTCGCCGGTTTCCCTGTCCACCACCAGCATTGTCGCCGGCATCGGGACGATTTCCTCCGCCATCCGGCCGTCTTCCTGCGCCTTGGCATAACGCTTCTGGCTCTGCAGCGCGTAGACGTCCTGCATTTCGCGGGTCACCTGGTAGCGGCGCGCGACGACTTCCGCCGTATTGCCCATTGCCATGAAGATCGCGGGCTTCTCTTCCAGCAGGCGCTTGTTCTGATCGGCCTTCGCCGCCGTCTGCCGGTTGCGCATGGAGATCGAGTCCACGCCGCCCGCCATCGCGATCTGTGTCTGCCCGGAGGCGATCTGGTTCGAAGCGATCGCTATTGACTGCAGGCCGGAGGAGCAGAACCGGTTGATGGTCATCCCCGCGGTCGTGATCGGGAGTTTCGAGAGGACGACCGCCAGGCGGGCGAGATTGCCGTCCTGCTCACCAGCATGGCTGGCCGCGCCAACGACGACATCCTCGACTTCGTCAGGAGCGATATTCGGACTCCGTTCCAGCAAGGCATCGATGAGATGCGCCAGCATGTCATCGGACCGGGTCAGGTTGAAACTGCCACGGAATGACTTGGCCAAACCGGTACGCACGCTATCCACTACTACGACGTCACGCATTTTTTCCCCTTGGGTTGTCCCAGATTTCCCCTGTCGCTCCGATACCGTCGGAGTCAGTTAGCGCTTGAGTGTACTCATTTTGGGGCGCGATGCGAGAACTTTGGGAAAACTCCCGCGGCGGCTCTCACATCATGTTCGACGGGTTGTCCTCATGCCGCGACGGCCGAGCACATCGTCGTCGTCCTCGTCGTCTTCGTCGCTCATGTCCACCCATCGCGGACGCTCGTCCTCCCGGCGCTTCCGAAGGGCCAGCTCCGCCGCCCCCACGCTGTCCTGGAACTGCAACTCGTGCAGCGTGAAGTAGATGCCCCGCTTGGCGATCAGCTCCTCGTGGGTGCCCAGTTCCTTCATCGTCCCCTGGTCCAGCACCAGGATCCGGTCGCACTCGCGAATGGTCTGCAGGCGGTGGGCGATGATGATGCACGTGCGCCCGTGGGTCAGCTTGTGCAGCGCGTCCTGGATGATGAGCTCGGTGCCCGTGTCGATGCTCGATGTGGCCTCGTCGAGCACCAGTATCTCCGGGTCCGAGGCCAGCACCCGCGCGAACGCGAGCAGCTGTTGCTGCCCCTGCGACAGGTTGTGGCCGCGCTCCGCGAGTTCCGTCTCGTAGCCGTCCGGCAGATCGCGGATGAACGCGTCCGCATTCACCGCGCGCGCGGCCCACTGGACGCGTTCGCGGGATATGCCGGGATCGTTGAGCGAAATGTTCTCAAGCACCGTGCCGGAGAAGATGTGAAAGTCCTGCAGCACGACGCCCACCCGCTTGCGCAGATCGCCGCTTGCGATGTGGTTCACGTCGATACCGTCAACGAAGATCATCCCGTCGTCGAAGTCGTAGAAACGCGCCAGCAGGCGGATGATGGTGCTCTTGCCGGCACCGGTGGGACCGACCACCGCCAACTTCTCACCGGGGGAAATGGAGAACGAGACGTCGCGCAGCACCGGGTCGCTGGCCGCGTACGCGAACCGCGCGTTTCGGAACTCGACGCGCCCTTCAAGCCGCTCCGGCAACTCGGCCGGATGCTCCGGCTCGCGCAACCGCTCGTCCCAGTCGATCGCCTGGAAGATGCGCTCGCCGGAGGCCATGGCACGGAACAGCGTGTTGAAGAAATGGCCGAACGTGCTCACCGGCGTGATCATCATGTTGATGTACATGTTGAACATCAGCAGCGCACCCAGCGTCAATTCTTCCTGCACGACCTGGCCGCCGCCGTACCAGATGATGACGGCGATGGCGATGCTGGTCAGGCTCGTGTTGAACGTCTCGAACACGACTTCGTAGTTGATGGCGCGATACTCCTGGTCCCGGTTCTCCTGGTTGAGCGCCCGGTACTCTTGCGCGTTCATCTCTTCGCGGCCGGAGAGTTGCACGACCTCGATACCCATCAGGTCTTCCTGCAGGTACTGGTTCAGGGCCGACATCGAGTCCCGCACCAGGCGGAAGATCTCCCGCATCGCGACGCGGAATATGTACGTCGCGACGGCGGCGGCCGGAATGATCAGCAACACGATGCCCGTAAGCTCCGCGCTGTAGACCAGCATCATGACCATCGCGAAGAAGAAGGGCACGAACTGCCCGGCGAGGGCGACGAACTCCCTCAACAGCCGGAACAGGTTCTCCACATCATTCGTAACCCGCGTCATCACGCGTCCCACGGCGACGTGGTCGTAGAACGAGGCAGGCTTGTGCTCGAGGGAGGCGAACAGGTCGAGCCGCAGGTCGCGCAACGTCTTGAGGGCCCCGCTCGACAACGTGAGCTGGTGGCCGACCATGATGAGCAGTTGCGCGATGGTCAGGCCCACGAAGAGAATCACGGCGCCGCCCAGGGGGGGCATCGAGAACAGTTCCGACAGCCATTCCGTCGCCGCTATCAGCCCGAAGTTGAAACGCGTTTCCGCAGATTCGTTTGGCGCCAGGATGGTGTCCACCACCACGGGCCCCTGGATGATCGGCATGAGTACCGAGACCATCGCCCAGATAACGACCAGGACGGCGCTCGTGCCCAAAGTGATGCGATAGGGCCTGGCCCACCGCAGCAGACGCATGAACAGGCGCATGTTGAGCGCCTGGTGCGTCAACTCGGCATCGAAGGCCGAATAGTTGCGCCCGGCGGTAACTTCACTCATCAGTCGTCACTCCCCGTGGCCGCCAGGGGCATCGTTTCGGCCCGTGCGCCGTCAAGCTGCCTGAGCAGTTGTCCCCTGCGCGCGCGGTCTCGATCCTGGCTGCTCTGCACCGCCTCCAGGTCGGCGTAGTAACCACCTTGCGCGAGCAGTTCCTCGTGCGTGCCTGACTCCAGCACACGCCCGTTATCGATGACGTAGATGCGATTGGCGTGCCGCGCCGTGGACACGCGATGCGAGATCAGGAGCGTTGTCTTGCCCGCCCGCATTCGCTGCAGGCCGCCCAGAATCAGTTCCTCCGTTTCCGTGTCGACGCTGGAGAAGCAGTCATCCAGCAACAGCACGTTGGCGCGCCGAATCAGCCCGCGCGCCAGTGTCGACCGCTGCTTCTCGCCACCGGAAAGCGTGGTCCCGCGCTCGCCGACCACGGTGTCGAGACCATCGACCAGTCGTCCCAGCGTCTCCGTCAGACCGGCCGCATGCACGGCCTCCACGATCTCGTCGTCCCCGCGGTCGGGCTTGTCGTAGGTAAGGTTCTCCCTGAGCGCCGCGGAGAACAGGAAAGGATCCTGCGGGACCATCGTGACCGCTTCGCGCAGCCGGCGTATCGGAACCTGGCAGACGTCCTTGCCGTCCAGGAACACGGAGCCGCGAGGCGTGTCGATCAGCCGCACGGCCGCCTTCAGAATGGTCGACTTGCCCGAACCGATGCGGCCGAGCATGGCGACGGTCTCGCCCGCATCCACATGCAGGTTGATGCCGTCGATGGTCGGCCGGGCGGCGCCCGGATGCCGGTAGGAGAAGTTGCGAAACTCGAGCCGGCCCTTGATGTCCCCCGACAGCTCGACTTCCGCCACGTCGACCACCTCGCGCGGGTAGTCGAGAATCTCGAAGATGCGTTGCGTTGCCGCCGCGGCGGAGGTGAACATCGACAGCGAAAAGCCGATGGAGTAGACCTGCGCCGTGATCAGGACCAGGTAGCCGAAAAAGGCGGTAAAGGCGCCAATGCTCATCGAACCGTCCAGCACGAGCAGCCCGCCGTAGAGCAGGATGACCACCGGCGAAACCATGGTCAGCAGCGTCATCGCCACGTTCACGATCACCTGGTAGCGCTCCGCCCGGTAGAACTTCTGCGCATAGCGCGTGCTGGCCTTCCGGAACCGCTCGATCTCCTGCTTTTCCTGCGCCATGGCCTGGATCGTGCGAATTCCGTTGAGGTTCTCCTGGGTAAAGCCGGTGAGCGTCGCCAGGGCTTCCTGCCGTTCCCGGAAGAAGGGGAACATGCCCCGCGCCATCATGAAGCCGATGCCCGCGACGAACGGCAGTGGCGCCACCACCCAGACGGTCAACGCCGGTGACATCGCCAGCATGAACCCCAGCGCCGCGATCACCGAAAAGACGAACATGACGATGTTCACGGCACCGAAGGAAACCACCATGCGGACCATGCTGATGTCGTTGACCGCGCGCGACATGAGGTCGCCGGTGCCGAACTTGTTGAAGAAGTTGGGCCCCTGGTACTGGACCAGGTTGAAGAAGCGCTTCCGCAGATCGTAGGCCGAGGCGATCGAGATGCGGCGCAGGGCGCGCCGCGCCGGGACGTAGATGGCGAACTGCGAAGCGACTACAGCGACGATCAGGAGCGCGGGAATCACGAGGTACGGTTCGGCCGCCGGATCTTCGAGGCTTTCCACCGCCAGCTTCTGGGCCCACGGAATCAGGTACAGGGCCAACCGCGCGACGAGCAGTCCGACAACACCTACCGACAGCACGACGGCATAGCGCTGCACGTACGGCATCAGCCGCTTCAGGTGACCCAGATGCTGAAACGACGCCCGTTCGCGCTGAGGGGCGCCGACGACGCCGCCACCCCAGCGACCGCCGCCGCCACTGTGCATGCCGCCAATCCTCAAGTGGCGGCACCCCTACCGGCGGCAACGGACCAACAGCTATCGTTCAGGAACGGCTCCTCGACAGGCACGAAGGTGGCAGTGATTGGTCCCCACGCGCGACGCCACATTGCCGGTGTCGGGGTACGCGTTGGGGAAATCATGAACTGGGGGCTTCGGCAGGTGAAACAGTGCATTTTACCCCAATCGGTATTGCCCTGCCCTTCGCATGGTGGCCTGCGAGCCTTCGGCTATTTACTCCATGGAGGTCGGGGCGTACCATCGCGCGTTTAGCCAATCCGGGTTTGACATGCTGCGGATCGTGCAGGAAGCGCTCACCTTCGACGATGTCCTGCTCCTGCCTGCGTATTCGCGCGTCCTGCCCTCCGAAGTCGACCTCAGAACCCGCCTGACGCGCGACATCGGCCTCAACATTCCCCTGATGTCCGCTGCCATGGACACCGTCACCGAAGGGCGGTTGGCCATCGCCATGGCACAGGAAGGCGGTATCGGCATCGTGCACAAGAACATGCCGTTCGAACGCCAGGCGCGCGAGGTGCGGCAGGTCAAGAAGTTCGAGAGCGGCATCATCCGCGATCCCGTCACCATCGGCCCCGAACGCACCGTGCGGGACCTGCTCGAACTGACGGCGGAGCACGACATTTCCGGTGTTCCCGTGGTTAGGGGCAACAAACTGCTCGGCATCGTCACCAGCCGCGACATCCGGTTCGAACAGCGACTGGACGCCCCCATATCCGAAGTGATGACGCCGAAGGAACGCCTCGTCACGGCCGCCGAGGGGGCGACCTTCGAGGAGATCACGGACCTCCTGCATCGGCATCGTATAGAAAAGATCCTGCTTACCGACGGCTCCCAGCTCACCGGCATGGTGACCGTGAAGGACATCACCAAGGCGCAGCGGTTTCCGAACGCCTGCAAGGACCACCTGGGACAGCTCCGTGTGGGCGCCGGGGTCGGCACCGGCGAGGACACCGACGACCGGGTCGCGGCACTGGTCGAGGCCGGTGTGGATGTGCTGGTGGTGGACACGGCCCACGGCCACTCCCAGCGCGTGCTCGACCGCATTAGCTGGATCAAGCAGAAGTATCCGAAGCTGCCGCTGGTCGGTGGCAACGTGGCGACGAAAGAAGGCGCACGCGCATTGATCGGAGCCGGGGTGGACTGCGTCAAGGTCGGCATCGGCCCCGGCAGCATCTGCACGACCCGGGTCGTTTCGGGCATCGGCGTCCCGCAGATCACGGCAGTCGCGGAGGTCGCGGAGGAAGCCCGGGAGGACGACATCCCGGTCATCGCCGACGGCGGGGTGCGGTTCTCAGGTGACATCGCCAAGGCCATCGGTGCGGGCGCCAGCGTGGTGATGGTCGGCGCGCTTCTCGCCGGCACGGACGAAGCGCCCGGGGAAGTGGAGCTGTACCAGGGGCGAACCTACAAATCCTACCGGGGCATGGGATCCATCGCGGCCATGGGCGGCGAATTCGGATCCGGCGACCGCTACTTCCAGGAACCCGATGGCGACAACGGCAAGCTCGTGCCCGAGGGCATCGAGGGCCGGGTGCCGTATCGCGGCCCGGTGAGTCCCATCGTGCACCAACTCATGGGCGGGGTCCGCGCCTCCATGGGATATACGGGTTCGAAAGACGTCGATGCCATGCGCAAGTCGACGAAGTTCGTGAAGATCTCGTCGGCGAGCCTCGCGGAAGGTCACGTACACGACGTCTCGATCACCAAGGAACCGCCGAACTACCCGATTGGCTGAGAAGAGCGTAAACCCACAGGCCAGCGCGCCCACATTCGATGATCTCTCTTAAGGACCGGAGCCTGCCGGACGAGCGTCTGCTGATCATCGACTTCGGATCGCAGTACACGCAGCTCATTGCCCGACGCGTGCGCGAATCCGGCGTGTATTGCGAGGTTCATCCTTTCGACCTGCCCGCCGAAGCCGTCGTCGCCTTTGCGCCGCGGGGCGTGGTTCTCTCCGGCGGTCCCGAAACGGTGACCGAGGTGTCGACGCCCCGCATCCCGGACCACGTGCTCGACGCCGGAGTTCCGGTGCTCGGCATCTGCTATGGCATGCACGCGCTGGCCGCCCAGCTCGGCGGCGCCGTCGAGCCCTCGTCGAAGCGCGAGTTCGGTAGCGCGGAGATCGACATAGCCGAAGACGGCGCCGGTGGCTTGCTCGGGCGGTTCGGGACCGGCGGTCGGCTGCCCGTGTGGATGAGCCACGGAGACAAGGTGGTGTCGCTGCCGCCGGGTTTTGAGGTGGCCGCGAGCACCCCCAACGCCCCAATCGCCGCAATGACCGACCGATCGCGGCATTTCTATGGCGTACAGTTCCATCCCGAGGTCACGCATACCCGCAACGGCGCCGAAATCCTCGGCCACTTTGCTCGGGATATCTGCGGTTGCCACGGCACGTGGACGGCGGAACAGATCATCGAGCGCGCTGTCCGCGAGGTGCGCGCGGCGATCGGAGACGAGCGGGTGGTGCTCGGGCTGTCCGGCGGTGTCGACTCCAGCGTCGCTGCCGCGCTGCTCGATCGCGCCATCGGCGATCAACTGACCTGCGTGTTCGTGGACAACGGTCTGTTGCGCCTGAATGAGCGCGAAGAGGTGAAGGCTGCTTTCCCCCGCATGTCGAACGCGCTCGACCCGCATCTCGTCACTGTCGACGCCGCAGATGAGTTTCTCGATGCGCTCCACGGCTTGGACGATCCCGAGGCCAAGCGCAAGTGTATCGGCGCCACCTTCATCGACGTGTTCCAGCGGGAGGCGGAGAAACTCGAGGGCGTCCGCTGGCTCGGCCAGGGCACGATCTATCCCGACGTCATCGAATCCGCCGCCTCGAAGTACGGCAAGGCGCATGTGATCAAGTCGCACCACAACGTCGGCGGCCTCCCCGAGAGGATGCACCTGAAGCTGGTGGAACCCTTGCGTGACCTGTTCAAGGATGAGGTGCGCCGCGTGGGACTCGCCCTCGGCCTGCCGCGGGAACTGGTGTTCCGCCATCCGTTCCCCGGGCCCGGCCTCGCCGTGCGCGTGATCGGGGAAGTGAGGCGCGAGTATCTCGAAGTGCTCCGTCGCGCCGACGCGATCTTCATCGAAGAACTGCGCCGGGCCGATTACTACGACCGGGTGCACCAGGCGTTCGCCGTCTACCTCCCGATCAATTCCGTCGGCGTCGTCGGAGATGCCCGCCGGTACGCGCACGTCATCGCCCTGCGCGCGGTGGAAACCACCGACTTCATGACCGCCCGCTGGGCGCAACTGCCCTACGACCTGCTCGGTCACGTATCGAATCGCATCATGAACGAGATCGAGGACGTCTCCCGCGTCGTCTACGACATTTCCAGCAAGCCGCCCGCCACCATCGAGTGGGAATGAGGATCAATGTCGTAGGGACCAGTGGAAGTGGCAAGACCACTTTCGCGAGGCAGATCGCCGAGAAACGCGATATTCCCTACGTCGAGATGGACGCGCTGTTCTGGAAGCCGAACTGGACCAAATCAACTGACGAAGAGTTTTTTCCCAGGCTGGAGCAAGCCCTGTCCTCCGACGACTGGGTGCTGGATGGCAACTACCAGAGAACCCAGCCCATCAAGTGGAGGCGCGTGCAGACCGTCGTGTACCTGGATCTGCCGTTTCGTGTCGTCCTCTATCGAATGATCCGGAGATGCCTGGTCAGGGGGCTGAAACGGGAAGAACTGTGGGCAGGCAACAGGGAGACGCTCTGGAAACACCTCTTTACCCGTGAATCGATGATCCTGTGGACGGTTTCATCGTTCCCGAAACTCCGCAGGAGATACGCAACCGCTTTTGCAATGCCTGAGCACTCGCACATCAGGTTCGTCAGCTTGCGTTCCAGGAAGGAGGTAGCAGATTTCATCGAACACGGGCTGATGGATCTGCAGCCGGGGTAACTGTTTCGTGGGGGCAGGCGATCAGTTCTGGATGCGGCGGGCGCTCGACGAGGCAGAGCGCGCCCGCGCGAGCGGTGAGGTGCCGGTGGGCGCCGTGGTGGTGAATGCCAGCGGTGAACTGATCGGCGTCGGCCACAACGCCCCGATCTCCGAATGCGATCCGACCTGCCACGCCGAGATCGTCGCACTGCGCGCCGCATGCCGGGCCACCGGCAACTACCGCCTGCCGGGCACCACGCTGTACGCCACGATCGAGCCGTGCACGATGTGCGTGGGCGCCATGGTCCACGCCCGCGTCGAGCGCCTGGTGTTCGGCGCGCATGAACCCAAGGCGGGCGCCTCCGCAGCACTCGAATCACCGGCATTCAACTGGCGCATCTCGGTCACGAGCGGCGTGCTGGCGGCGGAGTGCGGCCAACTGCTTGCAGAGTTCTTCCGGGAGAAAAGGAACACCGCGTGAGCGATTCGATCATCCGGACCATCGCCGGCGCACCCGCGTTCACGCCGGCGCGGCTGCGCAAACACCTCGATGCGCTACGTGGGGTGGACCCTAGCGTCGAGGCTGCCACCGCCGACTTCGTGCACTTCCTCGACCTTGCCGCGCCACTCAGCACCGAAGAGGAACGCACGGTCCTGGAGCTGCTGACCGACGGGCGGGCAGCCCACCCATCGTCCAATGAAGTCGCTTACTTCTGCACCGTGGCACCCCGCCCAGGAACCATTTCGCCCTGGTCCAGCAAGGCGACGGATGTCCTCAAGCGATGCGGCCTCGACAAGGTGTCGAGGGTGGAGCGCGGCATTCGGTGGCACCTCGCCGGCAGCGGCAATCGCGGCCTGGCCGCGCTGCTGCACGATCGCATGACTGAGGTGGTCCGGTTCGATGACGATGCCCATGAAGGCGTCTTCTCTCGCCGCGAGCCTCGGCCCCTCGTGACGTTCCCGCGCAGCGACATCGGCGCAGCCAATATTCGCCTCGGGCTCGCCCTTTCGGAGGACGAGATCGACTATCTCTTCGCGCAATACGCCGAACTCGACCGCGACCCGACGGATGCGGAACTCATGATGTTCGCCCAGGCAAACTCGGAACACTGCCGGCACAAGATCTTCAACGCGGACTGGGAGGTCGACGGCGTCGCAGCGCCCGCGTCGCTGTTCGAGATGATCCGGAACACCTACCGCCGCATCAATGGCGCGGGTGTCCTCTCCGCCTACTCCGACAATGCCGCGGTGATCGAAGGCTCGGTCGCGAACCGCTTCTTTCCCGACCCCGAAGACCAGGTGTACCGGGCGAAGAGAGAGCCGTCGCACATCCTCATGAAAGTGGAGACCCACAACCATCCGACCGCCATCGCGCCCTATCCCGGCGCCGCCACGGGCTCCGGCGGCGAGATCCGCGATGAGGGCGCCGTCGGCCGGGGCTCCAAGCCGAAGGCGGGCCTGGTCGGCTACACCACGTCGCACCTCAACATCCCCGGCGATCCGCAACCGTGGGAACTGCCAATCGGCAAGCCCGACCGCATCGCAAGCGCGCTCGACATCATGCTGGAAGGCCCCATCGGCGCAGCGGGATTCAACAACGAGTACGGCAGGCCCGCACTCGGCGGCTATTTCCGCACCTTCGAGTTTCCCCACGCCCGGCGGCCGGAGTGGTACTGGGGTTACCACAAGCCCATCATGATCGCCGGCGGCGTCGGCGCCATTCGCAGTGAACACATCGACGCAGCCGACGTCCCGGAAGGCACGAAACTGATCGTCCTGGGCGGGCCCGCCATGCTGATAGGACTTGGCGGCGGCGCGGCATCCAGCATGGGTTCGGGCGAGAGCGACTCCCAGCTCGACTTCGCCTCGGTGCAGCGCGACAACGCCGAAATGCAACGGCGTTGCCAGGAGGTCATCGACCGCTGCTGCGCATTGGGAGACGACAACCCGCTGCGCATCATCCACGACGTCGGTGCGGGCGGACTGTCAAACGCGCTGCCCGAGCTGGCGGCCGATGCCTCGCGCGGCGCACGTTTCGAGCTGCGCGATGTGCCCAACGCCGACGAGGGCATGTCGCCCATGGAAATCTGGTGCAACGAGGCACAGGAACGTTACGTCATGGCGGTGGCGCCCGAGGACCTCCCGACGTTCAAGCACATCTGCGACCGCGAGCGGTGTCCCTTCGCCGTCGTCGGCGAAGCACGCGCCGACAGGCGCATCGAGGTGACCGACCGCCACGCCAGCGAATCCCCGATAGACCTGCCGCTCGCCGCGCTGTTCGGCAAGCCGCCGAAGATGCGTCGATCGTTCGCCCGCAGGAACCGGCCCGCCACGCCGGTGACCCTGGATGGCGAGAACGCGCCCAGCCTCGAAGATGCCCTGACCCGCGTCCTGCGCTTCCCCGCCGTCGCCTCGAAGAAGTTCCTTGTCACCATCGGGGACCGCAGTATCACCGGCCTCGTCGCGCGCGATCAGATGGTTGGGCCCTACCAGGTTCCGGTCGCCGATGTCGCGGTCACCCTCGCGGATTACGATGGCCTGTCCGGTGAGGCCATGGCCATGGGCGAACGTTCGCCGGCTGCGGTCGTGGATCCGGCGGCAGCGGCGCGGATGGCAGTCGCCGAAGCGCTCCAGAATCTCATCGCCGCACCGATCGACGGATTGTCGCGGGTCGTCCTTTCCGCCAACTGGATGGCCGCCGCGGGGATCGAGGACGAGGACCAGGCGCTCTACGACGCCGTGGCCGCCATCGGGCTGGATCTCTGTCCGGCCCTCGGCATCGCGATTCCGGTCGGCAAGGACAGCCTTTCCATGAGCACCCGCTGGCAGGATGGCGATGCGAACCGCATGGTGGTTTCACCGGTGTCTCTCAACATCAGTGCCTTCGCGCCGGTAACGGATGCGCGACGGACCCTGACGCCGTTTCTGAAGGCCGGGAACACCGTACTCGTACTCATCGAACTGCCCGGAGAGCGGGCGCGCCTGGGAGGAAGCGTCCTGGCCCAGTGTTACGGGCAGCTTGGCGACGAAGTCCCCGACATGGACGACTCCGAAGCGTTCAGGTCATTGCTCGACTTCGTGCTCACGGCAAGCGCGGCCGGTCGCTTCAGCGCCTACCACGACCGGTCCGATGGCGGACTCGTCGTCACGTTGCTGGAGATGGCGTTCGCCACCCGCGTTGGACTCGACATCGAAGAAGCGGGTCTGCCTGCGCTGTTTGCGGAGGAACCCGGCGTCGTCGTCGAGGTCGAGGCGAGCGAACTTCCAGCCTTGCTGCGCGATGCACGGGCGGCAGGCCTTGCCGCACGCCGGGTGGCGACACCTCGAACCGACGGGAAGATCACCATCGGCTCGTACCAAAGCACGCGCGCGGACCTGGAGCGCCTCTGGAGCGCAACCAGCCATCGAATGCAGCGCATTCGCGACGACGCGGATTGCGCGGACCAGGAACTCGATGGCGCCGGCGACCCTCGAGCCCGGATGGTTCCGAAGCTCGGCTTCGATCCTGCCGACGACGTCGCTGCTCCCCACATCGCCACGGGCGCGCGGCCACGCGTCGCCATACTTCGCGAACAGGGGGTGAACGGCCAGTTGGAAATGGCGGCCGCGTTTCACCGGGCCGGCTTCGATGCAGTGGACGTGCACACTTCGGACATATTTTCCGGACAGGCTTCCCTGGCCGATTTCGCCGCACTCGCCGCGTGTGGCGGATTTTCGTACGGCGACGTGCTCGGAGCCGGTGGCGGCTGGGCCAAGTCGATACTGTTCGATCAGCGCGCCCGGGACGATTTCCAGGCGTTCTTCGAGCGCGACACACTGACCCTCGGCGTCTGCAACGGCTGCCAGATGCTGTCCCGGCTCAAGGCCCTGATCCCGGGCGCAGACGGCTGGCCGCGCTTTGCGCGGAACCGTTCCGAGCAGTTCGAGGGCCGATCCGTCGTCGTGCGCGTCAACGCCAACAACTCTCGCTGGCTCGACGGCATGGCAGGCAGCGCCCTGCCCATAGCCGTCGCCCACGGCGAGGGACGCGCCGAGTTCCACGACCCGGCACCAGCACCGATCCTGCAATACGTCGACGGTCTGAACGAGGCGACCGAGACCTACCCGATGAATCCCAACGGGTCGCGCGATGCCCTGGCAGGCACGACTTCGGCCGACGGCCGCGCGCTGATCATGATGCCCCACCCGGAACGCGTCTTCCGTTCAATACAGAATTCCTGGCATCCCGCAGACTGGGGAGAGGACGGACCCTGGCTGCGCCTGTTCCGCAACGCACGCGTAGCGCTGGGTTAGCCACGAAATCCGTCGTGCCCTTCGGTTGCACCGTGTTCCCCCAACCACCCCCGGTGTTCCCCGTAGACTCGGCCTCGGCAGAATCGGGACCGTGCCCCTCACGGCCCGGCACACCGCCCGCGCAGGCGGCGACCGTCTAGGGGCCCGAGGTGCTGCTGTCGCCAAGCACTTGCGGATGGCCGGGTGGTGGTCCCGTCGCGCAAGCCTGCGTCCCGATCGACAAACGGATCCTGACGCGACTGATGTGGCGACTCGGCAACGAGGCGCGGCGGGCATGGAAGTCGAAGATTCCATCACTGCCGTATTCGTTTTCAGATGTTGGTTTCGTGTTTCCTGCCTATCGTTACTCAACGTCAGTCCTTGTGGTGTTCGAAAACCGACGCCGAATAAAGGAATCGTCCTAACGAGACATGGCACCGGGGCCATATCAAGTGCACGGTAACCTGAGTACGTGACCTAATCGCGGCCGGCGATGCTGCCGTTACTCTCACAATGGGGTTCCAGCAGCCGCTTTACCCTTACGGAGAACGATCCGGAGCAAATATCGCTGTCCGGCTCAACCCCGGCATTGATTAAGATCGGTATCAACTCCAATTGACCTCCATCCGAGAATTCCCAAAGCAAATCCTTAGAGGGTTCAAGTCCGGCATCAAGGAGCATGGTTAAACCGTCAGCGTGAAGGATGCCAATACTCAAGGCCGCATACACAGCCGATTGAGTTGGACGAATGCCGGCTCCCAAAAGAGCGTCAAAGACGTCGGCGCGGCGAAATCGAGCAGCTACCGCAAACGCCCGATCAGTCGAATCCAAAGGCACACCGGCCGCAATTAGAGTTCTGACGACTTCGCCGGTCCTAGCCAATTCAAGAGCCTTCGAATGCGGCGTAGCGCCTGCGTTCAATAGCAGTTGAACGACTTCGTGCTGCCCTGCCTCCGCGGCGATATCAAGAGGCCTGGACGTCAAGCAAGATCTACAGTCCGAAAGCGAAACATTGGCATTGTGACCCAACGCGGCGAGAAACAACTCAACCGACTCGATGTCGCCGTTTACGATCACCGCCCTAAATCCTGACTCGGTAGGCGGAATTCCGTTCGCTCTCAGTGCTCGTGTGGCGTCTTCGGGCGATTTGGAACAACCTCCCACGGCGAAAATCGCCGTTGAAACGATGCCAATCCATATCGATTTCATTCGAGAACTCCTCGTTTCAAGCAAGCCGTTGGGATTCCATGCTTGCCTCCACTCGAAGGTGTTATTAGCACCGCCATCCATGCCGAGAGATCTCTTCCGCCGCCCATTCTATCGCTTGATGCGTGAATAAATTGTGTACATTCTAGCGAAAGTGTGACCTTGCCAGGAACGCTTGATCGACAGGACATTCTGACCGTCCACCCAGACAACCTCACGTCCGCGTTTATTCACCGGGTTGGACCTGACCCGTTCCGGCGGACAGCGTTAGCGATTGCGCCGAAGTAGCGCAAGAGGCAGAGCGTGAATACGAAAGAATGCAGAAAAGAATGCAGAAATGCAGTTTGTTCCGATTGTCTGCAGCACCCCGCGACGCTGCGTTCAAGTCAGAACATTCGAAAAGCAGACGCACCCGCACCCCGGAGTGCAAGTCGGTTCACAACAGTTCTCCGTGGCTCGACGGCATGGCAGGCAGCGCCCTGCCCATAGCCGTCGCCCACGGCGAGGGACGCGCCGAGTTCCACGACCCGGCACCAGCACCGATCCTGCAATACGTCGACGGCCTGAACGAAGCGACCCAGACCTACCCGATGAATCCCAACGGGTCGCGCGATGCCCTGGCAGGCACGACTTCGGCCGACGGCCGCGCGCTGATCATGATGCCCCACCCGGAACGCGTCTTCCGTTCAATACAGAATTCCTGGCATCCCGCAGACTGGGGCGAAGACGGTCCCTGGCTGCGCCTGTTCCGCAACGCACGCGTCGCGTTAGGTTAAATGTCGGTCCATCATACGATGGTGGGCCAGCAGCATCGCCGACGCCCTTCCCAACTAAGGGACGCATGCAGCCGTTCGGTCGGCTCGCGCCGCTTCTTGGTCCGAGACAACACCGACTGACGCAGCGGCGACCGAGTCCTCACAGACGATCACCCTGACTCGCGCCTGAACGTGCAGCCGTTCACGGATCTTTCACAGCTGCTCCGCTACGGTCGCCCGACGATGATTCGACAGCTACGGTGATCCATGATCGAAAAGCAGAATTTCAGCGCGGCATTCGGGCGGGGCTTGGGCATCGCGACGGGAAAGGTGTGTCTGGCGTGCATATCGGTCCTGGCGACTGGGCCGGCGCTACTGGCGGCGGAGGCGCCGGGTGAACTGCGCGTGACCGTGATCGACAAGGACACCCGTCGGCCCGTCGAGCAAGCCGTATTGGTTGTGACGCAGCGCGAAGAAGGAGACAGCGAACGACGGCAAACCGACGAGGTCGGCGCAGTCCGGCTGGAAGGCCTGGTACCGGGTCTCTACGCGGTGCGGGTGGAACGTACCGGCTATGTCACGGCGGTGGAGGCCCGGGTGCGAGTGTCACCGAGGCGGTCCACGTCGCTCGAACTGGAACTGATCCCGGGCGACGCGAGGCTGGAGGAAATCGTGGTCGTGGCCAGCGCCGCGCGCGCGGACGCGACCGGATCGGTGAGCGCGACCTATTTCGACCGGGAAACGCTGCGCAGCGCGGTCGGCAGCGGCAGCGATGTGCTGAAGGCGCTCGACGGCGCGCCCGGCCTGGTCTCGCTCGGCGAGTTCTCGGACTTCTCGGTGCGCGGGCGCGGACCCCGCGACAACCTGATTCTCGTCGACGGATTACCGTACGACAGGGTCGTGCACTTCGACCAGACGCTCGGCGAAACCGAGGACATCGGCGGCGGCGGGCGTTTCTCCATCTTCGCGCCGAACCTCGTCGGGGGCGCGGAGTTTTCGCCCGGTGGATGGAGCGCGGCGTACGGGGGCCGTGCGGGGTCGCTGCTGAAGCTCGATGTCGCGGAAGGCGGGGCGTCCCCCTCGGCGTATCTGCAGCTCGACATAGCCGGCTACGATGTCGGGTACGAGGGCCCCAGCGGTCTGCGGGACGACACGTCGATCCTGGTCTCGGCGCGGAGGCTCGACCTCGGGGCCATGTTCGAGATGATCGACGAGTTGGATATCGGCGAACCGGTGATGACGGACGTGGTGCTCAAGACCGTCACCCGGCCGGGTCCGAGGGATGTCGTCGAGTTTCTCGCACTCAGCACGCCGGAGGAATACGACCGGGATGTGCGGCACGTATTGGCGTCTCCCGATTTCCAGGACGTGACGCTTTACGGGACCGAGCAGGACAGCACGCTGGTCGGCGTGACGTGGCGCCGTCTGGTCGGCGACACCGGCGAGTGGAGCAACGCCTTCTTCCTCAGGTCGAGCGACAAGGAGAGCCGGGAGGGAGAGGCCTATCCGGACACGGTACCGCTCGGCACGCCGGCTGCGGACATCCCCGTGCGGCACGCGGTCCTGACGGTCGGCGAGGAGGAGACCGAGATCGGTTGGCGGTCCGACTACACTGCGACGAACCGTTGGGGGCTCGTTCTGGCGGGAACGCGCGTGTCGAACACGGAGCTTTCCTACTCGACGCGACTGGCGGACGACTGGGTGCGGTTCGAATACGACCAGCACGATTTCCGCGCCGATCCAGAACAGCGCTACGTGGTGTTGACGCCGGCAAGAGCCGACGCGAGCCTGCGCGGAGACGGCGCATCCTACGCGGCGTACGCCGAGCAGGTGCTGGAATCGGGCGACTGGGAGTTTCGCGCGGGCGCCCGATACGACTACGACGGGTTTTCGGGCGAGAGCCTGGTTTCACCGCGATTCGCGGTCAACTGGCACTTGCCGCCGAGACTTCGATTCTCGGCTACCGCGGGCACGTTCCACCAGTCCCCGCGCCGCCTCGACATGGCGGCGGACCGTGACAATGCGAGCCTCCGGAACGAACGGATCGGGCATATCGGGGTCGGCTTTTCGTTGGGATTGAACCCGGTGTGGGACCTGGTGGCGGAGACGTACTACCAGCGGCTGGACAAGCTGGTGGTCTTCGGAGACGGTACCGACTTCGTCGCGACCAATGACGGGGAAGGTACTTCCTACGGGGTCGATCTTGTGCTGAACCGGCGCTTCGCGAACGGTTTTTCCGGCAACGCGACATACTCGTACAATGTCTCCCGCCGCGATGATGGCGACGGGATCGGCGAGTATGACGCCGACTTCCATCGCCCCCACGTGTTCACCGCGGGTGTCCAGTGGCAGATCAGCGACCGGTGGAAGGTGGGTGCCCGGTGGAAGTACCTGGCCGGTCGGCCGGAGGACTCCTTCGTGATCCACGCGGACGTGTTGGCAAACGGGGGGCCATTGCGCTACTCGAAGGAGACAACGGGACAGAACAGGAAGCGACGCGACGGACTGTCCCTGATCAACGTGCGCGTCGACTACCGGCGCAGCTTCGGTCCCGTCGATGCCATCGCATTCGCCGATCTCGTCAACGTGACCGGTGCCAATACGTCCGAGGAAGCGGAGTTCAACATCAGCCGCGGGACGGTCGTCGAGGACAGCGGCGAATTGCAGCCGCTGCTCGGCCTGCGTTTCGAACGCTCCTGGTGACGCCGACCCCGGCCTTGGAGCGACCATGAGCCAGCTTCCATCAGAGGACCGCATGCGAGTGCTGGTGGTCGACGACAACCGCGACATTTGCCGGAACATCGGCGACTATCTCGAGTTGTTCGGCCATGTCCTCGACTTCGCGTACGCCGGCCCGCACGCACTGCAACTCGCTCTCGCCGGCGACTACGACGTCATCGTCCTCGACTTGATGCTGCCGGGAATGGACGGGCTGGATGTTTGCCGCGAACTGCGTGCCGGGGCGAAGTCCGAAATCCCGGTCCTGATGCTGACGGCCCGCGACACGCTGCCGGACAAGCTCGATGGCTTCAGAGCAGGCACCGACGACTACGTCGTAAAGCCGTTTGCGATGCAGGAGTTACTGGCCCGGCTGCGTGCCCTGCACGACCGGCGCAAAGGGCACCGCGCGCGGCGGCTCGTCGTCGGGGATCTGGCTCTCGACAAGGGCACGCGGGAGGTCTCTCGGGGCGGTCGGAGCGTAGCGCTGAACCCGGTGGGGTTCAGGATTCTGGAGAAGATGATGGAGGCCTCTCCGACAGTCGTGACGCGCGTCGAACTGGAGACGCTCCTGTGGGGCGACGAGCGTCCGGCAAGCGACGCGTTGCGGTCGCACGTGTACCAGCTTCGCCGGGCCATGGAAACGCCCTGCGGGGAGCGGGTGCTGCACACGGTGCATGGCATCGGATACCGGTTGGCGGGTCCCGATGATTGACCTTCGCGGCAGCCTGCGAACGCGTATCGCGATCGCCTTCGCGGTGTCGTCGTTGGTGCTCAGCACGGCCTGGAGCCTGTGGGCATTCAGCGCGCTTCGGCTCGCGGAAGACCGAGTGCTGGAACGGCAGCTCGCATTGATCGCCGAGGACTATCGACGGCGAGTTGAAACGGCTGGCGCACGGCCAGACTCCGCGCCGGACCTGCCGCAGTTGGAATTCGGCGGCCCTGCGGGGCCCTTCGTCACGAGCTACCGGGACGCCCGGGAACTACCCCCGGATCTTGTGGAATGGGCCCTCGCATCGCCGGCAGTCGGGTTCTACGAATTTACCGAAGAGGAACTCCACGTTGCGGTACTGGACGCGGACGTTTCCGGTACGGCCCGGTTCCTGGTGTTCGACGTGGCGGGCATCGAGGCGCCCTCCTCGGAGGATGTGGTGTGGTATGCCGGACTTGCCGCCCTGGCGCTGCTGATCGGGCTTGGCGCGATGGTGATCGGACTCCTGATCGGCCGGCACAGCGTGGAGCCGATGGTGCGTCTGGCCGGGATCGTGGCGGAGGTCGATCCCGAGCGCGTCGGCGAATCGGATCGGGAGCGGATCGCCGCGCATCGCTTCGGCCGGAACGAGGCCGGTCTGCTGGCCAACGCGATTGAGAGGATGGTGACGCGAATTTGCGCGTTCGTCGAGCGCGAGCGGAGCTTCACGGCCGCCGCAAGCCATGAATTGAGAACCCCAGTCACGGTGATTCGCGGCGCCCTCGAGTTGCTGGAGCAGACAGAGCTGCCCGAACGGGTGCGGCGCGTCCTCGAGCGAATTCGAGGTGCCAATGCGGACATGCAATCGACCATTGAGATGTTCCTGGCCCTTGCCCGCGAGTCGAATGGCCCGGTGGACGACGAAGAAATCCGTGTCCTGGCGGTGGTTGAGAAGGCGGTCGAGGACTGCAGACCTCTCCTGCGAGCGAAGCATGGCCTGGTGGACGTCCAGGCAGATGCAGATCCGGTATTCGAGGGCCACGCGTTGGCATTCGCAACGGTGGTCGGCAACCTCCTGCGCAATGCCATCGAACACGGACCGCAGGACGAACCCCCGATGATCGCAATCGACGTTCGCACGTGGGAACTGGTGGTCTGCAACCGAAGCGAAAGTGATTCGGCAACCGACCAAGCGCTGTCGCCCAATCCCACACGGGGCCTTGGCCTTGGTCTGGTGATTGTGCATCGGCTCTGCGAGCACAACGGGTGGTGGGTCGATCTGACGGACCACGACGGGGAAACGACTGCGCGCTTTTTTTGGGGCACATGAAGTTGGTTCACCGACAGGGCACCCGCCCTAAACGCTTGACGGCGCTGCGGCATCGCGCGAGCAGTTCCCACCCACCAAAACGGGTGTTGTCTACGCGGGATGATCACAGGTACTAAGATATCGGCGTGTTGGAAATCGGCGACGAGCCGGCGGTGATTGACGTCGACTCGAACGCTTCGGCCCGCTGATCATGCTCTTGCAGGCCTCCTCGGTAAGGGGCCGGTCGGTGCGATCGTAGTGTGAGATGCTTCGTGGTCTGCGTAACACCCAACGGGATCTCCATGGCGTACGACCTGATCATCAAGAACGGAACGATCATCGACGGAACAGGGGCGCCGTCACATGTAGGTGATGTTGCGGTCAGCGGCGACAGGATCGCTGCGGTGGGCGACGTCGGCGGCAAGGCGAAGCGGACCATCGAGGCGGATGGTCACCTGGTCACTCCGGGTTTCATCGATATCCATACCCATCTCGATGCCCAGGTCTTCTGGGATCCGATCGCGTCGTCGTCCTGCTGGCACGGGGTGACTTCCGCGGTGATGGGGAATTGCGGCGTCACCTTCGCACCGTGCAAACCCGGCGACAGGGATTACCTAGCGCGATTGATGGAGTCCGTGGAGGACGTTCCGGCCAAGAGCATCAACAGTGGCCTTTCATGGAACTGGGAGACCTACGGCGAGTACCTCCGTGCGCTAGACGGCATTGCCAAGGGCATCAACGTCGGTGGCCTCGTGGGCCACTGCGCCCTTCGGCTCTACGCCATGGGTGAGGACGCGCTGCAGAACAAGCCCCCCACATCCGACGAGATAGCCACCATGCGTGAAGCGGTGTCGGAAGCCCTGGCGGAGGGGGCGCTCGGCTTCTCCACCTCGCGTTCCCCGATGCATCGCACCCCGGACGGCGATGTCGTGCCCGGCACCCATGCGTCACCCGATGAACTGCAAGGCATCTGCGCGGCCCTGGCCGAGCACGGCAAGGGCGTGGTCGAGGGTGTCCCCGGTTTTCTCGGCAAGGACGACGAGGCGACGCGCCGAGACATTCTCCAGAATATCGACCGGGAACTCGGCTGGATCACCGATGTCTGCCTCGCGACCGGCCGCCCCGCGACTTTCGGTCTCACCCAGACGCGCGCCGCCCCGGAAGCCTACGGCCGGGCGTTGCGCAAGCTGGCGGAAAGCAACGACAAGGGTGCGAGGATCCGGATGCAATCGACCACCCACCCCATTGCCGTCCTCTACGGCTTTCAGAACCGCACGCCGTTCGACAGCGTGGTACCGGCGTTCCGGGCCCTGCGTGACCTGCCCATGGACGAGAAACTGGCCAAGCGTGATCCGGCCCACCGGGCCGCCATGGTGGAACAGGCGCTGTCCGCCACGCTGCCCATGGACTTCGATGAGCTGTACCTGATGTCGCGTACGGACCCGCGCTATGACCTTGACCCGACACAGACCCTGGGCGCCTATGCGGCACGCCTCGGCACCAGCGCACCGGATGCGTTCATCGAACTGTCGCTCGCGGAAGACGGGATGGCCCTGTTCAACTACCCGTTCATCAATCCGGAAATGGAAGCTGTGGAGCGCATGCTCAACGATCCGAACGTGGTACTGGGTCTGGGCGACTCGGGCGCGCATTGCGGCGTGGTCATGGATGCCGGCCTGCCGACGCACTTTCTCACCTACTGGGTGCGCGAACGCGGCAAGTTCAGCATCGAGGAGGGGATCCACAAGCTCACCGGCGAACCCGCCAGGCTGTACGATCTCAAGGGCCGCGGATCGTTGACCGGGGGTTCGTTCGCCGACATCAATGTCATCGATTTCGAGGCGCTGAAGCTACGCGGCGTGGAATACGTGCACGACTTCCCGGCCGGCGCGGGCCGCTTCATCCAGGAGGCCCAGGGCTACCGGCACATGTTCGTCAATGGGCAACACTTCATGCAGGACGGGGAGCATGCCGGGGCGTTCGCAGGAACGGTGCTGCGCAGTCGTTGACCGGTTCTTCGGAGTGAACGGAGCAGGCGGACCGGAGCTGGCGCGATAGCTCGCTCCATGCCATCGACCGCAGGTTTGCCTACGCAGGCGGGGAACTCTCCCCGGGAGGAGTCAATTGCTTGAACTCGGCGTCATTGCGGACGACCTGACCGGCGGCATGATGGTCGCCAGCCTGCTGGAAGGCGAAGGCGTTCCCTGCCCGCTGGTGACGTCTACCCGGGGGCTTGCCGAACTTGACCGGGACGCCGAGGCGGTTGTGATCGGCCGGAAGATCCGGTTGCTGCCGCCGGAAGAAGCCATTGCCGATGCCCGGCGATCTGCCGAGGCACTGCTCGCCAAGCACGCGAAACGTATCTACTACAAGTACAGCGCGCTCTTCATGTCGACCGAGAAGGGCAACATCGGACCCGTCTCCGAGGCCCTGATGCAGTTGACGGGGACCGACCATGTCCTCTTCTGTCCAACCTGGCGCGGCGCCACCGTGTACCTCGGGCGACTCTTCGTGAACGACAGGATGCTGCACGAATCCGGGGCAAGCCGTGATCCGGCGACGCCGATGACCAACTCGAACCTGCTGGAAGTGCTGCAGGCACAGAGCCAGGTCAAGGTCGGGTTGCTGCCCCTTCGCATTCTTCACAGTGCCAAACCTACCCCCGAGGAATTTCTCGCCGAGCAGGTACGCGATGGCACATCGTTCTTCATTGCGGACGCGATCGAGAGCGAAGATGTCGCCCGAATCGCGGAACTGGCGGCGGATTCGCCGTTAAGCACGGGTGCCGACACGTTGCCGATCTACCTGGCGCGCAACTGGAGGCAGGGGCAGGAACAGGCGCAGCCGGTTCGGCTGCTGCCGCCAGCCCCGGGATACGAGGTGGTGCTATCCGGGAGCTGCAGCCCGAACACCAACCGCCAGGTCGCCGCGTTCGAGCAGCGGCACCCCCTGTTCAGGGTCGACCTGCTGCAAGCCGCCCGCGACCCGAACACGGCCGACAGGATCGTCGACTGGGCGGCGGACAGGCTGGAACGGGGACCGGTCGGTATCGCCACCACGACCGATAACAACGGTGTCGAGCGCGCGCAGGCAGCGCTTGGCAGGCAGGGAGCAGCCGATTTGGCGGAAGACCTGCTGGCCCGCGTGACGGGCCGCCTGCACGGACTCGGCGCCCGCAAGTTCGTTGTGGCCGGCGGAGAAACCTCGGGAACGGTGATCGACACGCTGGGCATCGACCGGCTACGGGTCTCTTCTTTCGACTATCTCGGCGGCGGTTACTGTCACGCGTCAGGCACGGACCCCATTTCACTGGTCACCAAGGCAGGGGGCGCCGGGGACGAGGATTTCTTCGATGCCGCGTTGCGCCGGATGCGGGAGGCCGATGCCATGGTAAGAAAGCGGGAAGGTTGACGAAGACCTCGGCAGGCAGGCGGTTCATCTCGCCACTGGACATCGGTCCGCCGCCGTCTATGCTGGCGTCCCATTGTCATCGGGGAGTAGAACCATTGGCCATCAAGGAGCGCCTGGCGGAACTGGGGCTTGCGCTGCCACCCCCGATGCGGATTGCCGGACAGCGATTCGAGACGGTCCGGATCGTGGGGAACCGCGCCATCATCGCGGGACACCTGCCTTTCGACACGGACGGCGAACTCTTCGGACCACTTGGCAAGGTCGGTGCCGAGGTGAGTCCCGATGAGGCCTACCAGTCCGCTCGACAGGTCGCGCTCGTCATGATCTCGAGCCTCGAGGCCGCCGGCATCGACCTTGACCACATCGAGTGGACAAAGGCCTTTGGCATGGTGAACGCCGCGCCCGGATTCAATGCGCTGCCAGGCGTCATCAACGGTTTCTCCGATCTGCTGCTCGAGGTATTCGGCGAGAAAGGCCGGCATTCACGGTCCGCCATCGGCGTCGCGGAGCTGCCGTTCGGCGTGCCGGTAGAGCTGGAAGCCGAGGTAGCACTGCTGCCTGCCTGAGCCACCAGGCATCGAACCTGCGATAGGGGAGATGCCGCTCTCCTGCGCTACCTTTTGGGCGGCGCCGCGCGCTGTGGTACTTTCGAGCGTAAACCTATTCCCGCACCGTGCTGCGGGCGGAGTCACCGGACATGCAACAAGGTACCTTCAAGTCAGCGCGCTGGACGGTCGAGGCCGGACGGCTCGAGGTCAGCGCGAGCGAACGCGTCGCACCGAAGGCCCAGGAAGTGCAGATCGCCGTTGGCAGCGCGGGCATCTGCGGCTCCGACCTGCACTCGTTCCGTGGCGACTTTGATCCCCGTGTGGGCAGGACCCCGGGACACGAAATTTCCGGCACGGTAAGCGCCGTGCCCAGCGGTGTCCGGCATGTCAAGGAAGGCGATGTCGTCGGCATCGAACCTCTGACGAGATGCGGCATCTGCCGCTTCTGCATGTCGGGCGACTACAACATATGCACCGAGCGGGGATTGATCGGTGCGGGAACCGACGGTGGCATGAGCGAATTCGTCAACGTGCCGGCCAATACCGTGTACCGCGTTCCCAGCGGCGTCGACACCGAGGTCGGCGCCCTGGCTGAGCCGCTCGCGTGTTCCGTGCATGGTTTCGAAAGGGTCCGCCTCAAGGGGGCCGAAACCGTCCTCATCGTGGGGGCTGGCACGATCGGCCTCACGGCGATTCTCGCTGCTCGTGCGCGTGGCGCCCGTGTCCTTGTTCTGGCCCGGCACCCGCACCAGCGTGAAGCCGCCCTCAAGTGCGGTGCCCACGAAGTCGTCGACGAGAGCGAGGCCGGCAAGGCGCGCCTGGAAGAACTGACCTCGCTACGGGCCATCGACGTCTCCGTGGAAACGGTCGGCGGCCAGGGCGACGCGCTGATACAGGCACAACGTGCGGTGCGCCCGAAAGGGCGCGTACTGGTGCTCGGCGTGTTCACCGTTCCCACCCTCACCATCGACGGGCGTTACCTGTCGGGGCCGGAAGTCGAGATCATCGGCTCCATGGTCTACTCGGCGCGCGACGGCCGTTCCGACTACCAGGTGGCGCTCGAAGTCATCGCCGACAACGTCGAAGCGGCGCGCTCGCTGGTAACCCATCGCTTCCCGCTGGACGACGTGCAGACGGCGTTCGAGACGGCGCTCGACAAGTCCACGAAATCGATCAAGGTGCACCTCAATCCGAGTTAGCGCCACACGACATCGCCCAGGTGTTGAAACTGGTAGACAAGCAGGACTTAGAATCCTGTGCCCCTAGGGCGTGTGGGTTCGAATCCCACCCTGGGCACCATACCCCGCTTCTCAGAATGGAGCACTCCGTCTCTTTACGTATGTTAAGGCGCACATTGTCGCTCCATCAGAAAGCCAAGCCACACGTGGTGCGGAGTTGGGGTACGAGTTCCTCTATCTCCATCGCGTCACTAACTTGTGGATTAGCGAACCGGGCCCGACCGTCAGCCGTCAATGGCTGCCCCAATCGCCTCTGCAATCCTCACCCCCAGATCTTCCGTGAGTTGCTGAACCATGATCACTACGGCCAACTCCTCTTTGGGATCCGTCCAGGAAACGGTTCCGGCAGCACCGCCCCAGCCGAAAGCCCCCGCGCTTCGGCCCCCTTTCGCCAACGCCGGATCCATGGTGATGGCAACCGTGTAGCCGAATGCGACCCCGGCTGCGCCCTTTCCGCCGTTGTCGAATAGGTTGCCTACCTGATCGGTGGACATCATTTCAACCGATGCGGGTTTGAGAAGCCGATTGCCGAACAGCACGCCCTTGTTGACCAGCATCTGCTCGAAGTGCAGGTAGTCGCGGGCAGTGCTGACCAGGCCGTAGGATCCGGAGAAATAGGTCGTGGGCGTGCCCGCCTTGCCCTCAACGAAGATCAGCATCCGATGCAGTTTGTCTTTCGGCACGATCCAATGGGTATCCTTCATGTCCAGCGGGTCGAAGATGCGTTTCTGAACGAACTCGTTGAACGGCATGCCGGTAACGATTTCGATGACTCTCGCGACGACATCGAGCCCACCGCCATAGCCCCAACGTGTTCCCGGCTGAAAACTGAGGGGCCCTTCGGCAACTATGGGTATCCAGGTGGCCAGTGTGTCGCCTTCGTATTGTATCTCCCGAGTCCTGCCGGGACTCTTACCCGAGATTCCAGAGGTATGCGTTAGCAGATCGTGAATGGTGACGGGACGATGGGCGTCAACCAGTCGATACTCGGGCGCTTCCTTGCCGCTGGTTGTCTTATCGGCCTCCTCGTCGAGAACTGCCACCTTGATGCCCTTGAACTCGGGGATGTACTTCTCAACGGGATCGGACGGGCTGACGAGGCCCTCCTCGATCACCATCATGGCCGCAACACCCAGGATCGGTTTGGTGGATGAAGCCATGTGGAACATCGCATCCTTCTGCACGGGTTCCTGGTTGGAAACACCCTGTGCTTCGAAATAAACGACTTTGCCGCGACGGGCGACACCTACGACGGCGTACTGTATGCGGTTTTCGTCAATGAACTCCTGGACGACATCCCGGACCCTGGCCAGACGTTCTCCCGACATTCCCACCTCTTCCGGGGTTGCGCGAGGCAATTCGAACGTGGTGGTCATTGATCCTCCCTCTCGCCTCTGGTCGCCGATCTCATCGCCTGTCGCGGATGTTGCGTTGCCTGCTGAAACCAGTAGCAGCAGGAGAACCGGAAGCGTCACCGATCTTGTCACTGCAACTCTCTGTAAGTTAAGAAACGGGTGCGTACAGTATATAAAGTGCCCCGCCAGCGACGAGTCGTAGGAGAGGGGCTTGACCCGTTCCGACCGACGTCTCGGCGCGATTCTCGTACGCTGCACCACTTGGCATGTCCCCATGGCACAACCGAACAACTCAACCAGTCAAGAACCTGAGCAAGTGCGCGGCCAGGAGCGGCAGCGCCAACTCGTTGCGAACGGCGGCGGCAGCTTTCGCGATGCGCTTGACGACTTCTACGACATGCGGGAACTCGCCGATTCACGGGAGGACCCGGACCGGATTCGGATGCAACCCGAATTCGTGAGCCGCTTCTACGATGTCGTTACCCGATTTTACGAGCGAGGGTGGGGACGGTCGTTCCACTTCTCGCCGCGTCACCCGGGCGAGAGCCTTCGCCAATCGCAGAAGCGTCACGAAGACGGCATCGCCGCGCTGCTCGGGTTAAGGCCCGGCATCGCTGTCGCAGATATCGGCTGCGGCATCGGCGGGCCGCTGGTGAACGTGGCCCGGACCACCGGCGCACGGGTCACGGGAATCAACTTCAATGCCTACCAGATCGAGCGAGGCCAAAGACTGGTGCGCAGGGAAGGCCTGGAGAAGACCTGCAGCTTCCTGCTGGCGAACTTCATGGAAGTGCCCCTCGGGGGCGGCTCTTTCGATGCCATGTACTCCTTCGAGGCAATTTGCCATGCGCCCAACACCCGACTCTGTTTCGGCGAGCTCTACCGGCTGCTCAAGGCCGGCGGCGAGATCGCCATCGTCGACTGGTGCCTTACCGGCCGTTTCGACGAAGACGACGAACGGCACAGGGACATCCGGGACCGGATCGAATCAACAAACGCAACGCCGGGGCTCCTGACCGAAGAGCGTTACACCGAGGCGGCGAAAGCCGCAGGCTTCGAGATTCTCAAGGCGGTCGACCAGCAGGCGGCGGAAGGGAACCCCCGTACCCCGTGGTACATGGCCTTGCAAGGGAAGGACCTGTCCCTCTCTTCGATCGCACGGGTCCCGGCCGGGCGCCGGTTCACGGCGACGATGCTGCGAGCGCTCGAACGCGCCAAGCTCGTTCCCACCGGATCAGCCGAGGCGGCGGAATTTCTCAACGTGGCCGCAGATGCGCTGGTCGAGGCGGGCGAACTGGGCATCTTTACCCCCAGCTTCCTCGTCCACGCGCGCAAGCCCGCATCCTGACAAGAACCCAGACCGTTGTTGCGACCGTCAGCCCTTCGACAGCGGATGTGGCGTCAGCGGCGGTGTGGGGATGTTTGCCGTCGGTCGCATGACGTTGACGTCCTCGAAGAGGAGTGCCGGTGTAATCACCGAGACCGGTAATGTCGCGAAGCCGACCGCCCTGCCGTCAACCGACGGCGAGAATCCCGTGTCGTGACGGGAGGTCGCTTCGGACACATCAACGATATTTCTGAAGTCGGACTCTGACAGCGTCGGCAATGCAGCGATCGGAATCAGCTCCTCGCGCCCGTCCGGGAAGACCTTGTAGACACCGATCAGTGGTTCCACGCTGGACGACCGGCCATCGCCGAGGAATCTGCCGGAGCGCCAATTCAGCCTCGCCGCCCGGCTGCCGATTCGGCGAACGACAATGGCGTGGTCGAGACCCCGGTCTGCCGCGAGGGCGAAGAGTTCCTGCCGTAGCTCCTCATCGCCGAGCCCCTGCGATGGATTGACGAACAGGTTGCCCGGCACGGGCATGTCCCGCCAGCGGCTGGCCGTGCTGTTCGGCACTTCCGCGAGCGGCACACGAGTGGACAGCAACGTCTTCAGGATGCCGCGTTCGACCAGCAATGTGCGCTGCGGCGGGAGGCCGTCGTCGTCTACCGGCGGCTGGCCCCACAACGGGACGCCGTCGTGGGCTTCAATCGTCGGGTCGGAAACCACGGCAAGAAAGCGGGGCAATACCCGGCTACCGATCCTGTCCAGGAAAGGGTTGTGAAAACGGGCCGAGGCCCGCTGCATCGCCGGGTTGTCGAACGTCGGCACTCGAACCGCGACCAGGTGGGGTCCGAACACCTGGGAGACGAGTTCAGCCGCCGCCTGGCCTTCGAACAGCACGGGACCCGCATAGCGTTCCATGTGGGGCGCTTCCCGGCGCTGCTCGAGGCGTTTCGTCATGGCCTGCACCCGCTCCGCCAGGACGGCTGGCGCGGGAAGGTCGTCCCAGCGCCTGGCCCACAAGGCCACGAAGTCCTCCAGTTCCGTGCCATCGACCGCCTGCGTCGCGGCGAGCGCGTGCAGTTCGATGTAAGGCGTTTCGCGAACGAATTCGGACCCTTCGCTATTGACGAACCACGTGCGCTCCAGGTGCGCGCTGACTCGCACCTCGGAACGGGAAAGATGCGCCTTTCCCCGCATCGCGGCGGAAACATCGCGGGCCCACTCGCGAACCGGCGCGATATCGAGGCGCCCATCCGTCCCGCCCTGGTACACGTGCGGCGGCATTTCGCTGAAGTCCGGGACGTTCTTCACCTGGGTCCGGTTCCTGAGCGCCGCGCGTTTAGCCGCTATCTGGTCCAGGGCGCGTTTATAGGCGGTGTCCGTCGCCAACCAGATCTGCCGCCGCAAGGTGTCGTAGCGGTCGTCGACGGAGAGCGAGGCGACAACGGGCATCATCGCGCCGGCATTCGCCGAGGCCCTGAAGTTCGTGTTGTCGAAGCCATAGTCGCCGACCCGCAGCTCGACGATCAGTGACCGGTTGACGCCATCCGAGGCACTCCGCAAACCGCCGAGACTCGCCGTGGCGTTTGCGTACGTCCTTTCCTGCACCCGATAGGCGAGAAAGTACGGCTTTTCTGCATCCTCCAATCGCAGTTCCGCCATCGAACGCGCCAACTCGTCGCGCATCGCCCGCATCAGGACGTTGTCCTCGGCCAATTGCACAGGCACGGGGGCAGCGCCCGCGACAAGGGCGATGACCGCGACCATTGGCTTCGTGATCGACGCAAGATTCAACGCATTTCTCCCATGGGCGCCAGCGAGCGCGCGTCGCCCGGGGTGCTCGACGTGCTTCCAGGCGGCGGCAGGATCGGCAACCGCGTCTGCAACGTCGACCCCTTCTGCACTTCGATCTGCGAGACGAGTATCGAAGGCGACACGGTGGCCACCGGGACCGCGCCCGATTCCGCACCGCATGTGCCGTTGAACACCTGGAAGTCGTCGCCCGCCGCCTCGATCCGGCTGAAGGCGGTAAGCGGCGTGCCGATGAGATTTACGCCCCGCACAAGTTCCTCGCTGCCGTCCAGGTGGATGCGGTAGACCACCGTCGGCCGCACCGTGAAGACATTCGGCAGTTCCCGGCCGGTAATCGTGAAACCTCCCTGGATGCGGTCGAAGAAAAGGCCGAAATCCTTGCCGTCGCGTTCCACCATGGCCAGGAGCTGGGCCTTGAGTTCCTCCCGCGTCATCGTTTCCGACGCCTCGATGATCAGATTGGACTGCCGCGCCACCGGTGCATATCCGGTGTTCTTGCGCCCGTGGCCGTTGGATTTGGGGAAACCCTCGATCGGAATCCGCGCCATCAGGAAGTTTGTCAGCACGCCGTCGACGATGACCGGCACGCGCCGCGCCTTGACACCCTGGTTGTCATAGCGGTACGCACCCACCAGGTCGGTGGCGCCAAACCGCCGGATCGTCGGATCGAAGGTCACGGAGAACGCCTCGGGCAGCACCGACTCTCCCACCATCCTGCGGAACGTCTGCGCTTCGGCCGCCCCTTTCTGGCGGTGCCCCTCCAGGCGGTGGCCCAGGATCTCGTGGAAGAAGACGCCGCTTGCCCTGCCGGAGAGGATTGCGGGACCGGCGTAGGGCTCCACCAGCGGCGCGGTCCGAAGACCTTCCAGGTCGCTGGCCATCCCGTGCACGGCAGCCATCACGGTTTCGTCGTCCGGGAGTCCCTCCGGCGTGAGGGAGAAAAACTGCTCCGAACGCGGCAACACCATGCCGTCTTCCGCCCGGGTAACCGCCTGGATCGACACGCGGTAGTACGCGTTCGATGTCTTGATCGCGGAGCCTTCGCTGTTGACGTACCAGCGCGTCTCGACGTTGCCCCCGATCGTGGCGCTCGCCGAAAAGACGTGCGGCGAGTCGGCAAACGGCGCCGTGTATCGGCGCACTTTCTCCTCCCACCCGGACCGGTCGGCGCGGAGCGCGACCGTATCCTCGGAAGCTACCTCCGCTTTCTCCGGTGAGAAGTCTCCCGTCCTGTCCCCGGTCTCGACGTTGACCTGCACATCGGCTTGAACCCTGGTGAAGCGCTCGATGGCTTCCTTGTACTTCTTGTCGGTCCGATCCCAGAGCACGGTGCGCAGCCCCTCTTCGTCTTCGATCGGGATCCGCCCGCCTCGCCCGAAACGGACCGTGAAGGGCCTGCCGCCAGCGCGCTGCGACAGTTCATGCGTATTGTCGAGCGCCGGGCTGCCAACCCGCAGGTCGATGTCGAGGCCACGTGCCTCGCCCTCCCACCAACGCGTCAGGCTTCCGAATGCACCCTCGACCGTAACTGTCTTGTCTTCGGTGATCTCGTAGCTAAGGTAGTAGACCGGCGTGGGTTGCTGGGCCAGAACTTCCCGCGAGCGGTCCAGCTCCTCGTGCATGACGTCGAGCACATCCGCTGCCACCTGGCCAGCGAATAGCAGGATGGCTACCGACACGACGCGGCCGGAACCCGATCCCGCGGGTATCAGGCAACGCTTTCGCATTCCGCATTGCACTATCGCCGGCTGCGGGTCGCATGGTTGGCTCATCTTCACCTCCTTGCCAACGACAACCCTATTGAGCGGCGGCGGCTGCGTCAACGGAATCGGTCGAGCACCGCCGCCGCGTGGCACGACCAACGTCCACGCCCGCGTTCCACTCTGCTTCCCCCTGGGGCGCTACCGTAAAGTCACCGTGTCCGGGCCCACGGGACGAATCGGGATCAGGGCATTCCCTCCAGATCCTCGATGCGCCGCGGGTAGCTCTCCTTCAGCAACCTGGAAAGCGAGCGGTCGGCCAGCACGCGACCGCCCGTCTGGCACCGCGCGCAGTAGTTGCTTTCGTTCTCCGCGTAGACGATGCGCTGGATGGGTGCGCCGCAAACCGGGCAAGGGTCCCTGTACTTCCCGTGGGCGGCCATTTCCGGGTGGAAGGCAGTGACCTTGCCCGGGAACCTGGTACCGGCTTTCGCGCGCAGAATGTCGATCCAGTCGGTCAATGTCGCCCTGCAGGCTTCGAACAGGCGTGCAGCTTCGTCATCGCTGACGTCAGGCGCGCGTTTGAACGGAGACAACCCCGCCGCCAGCAGGATTTCGTCGGAATAGGCGTTGCCGACGCCCGCGAAGATGCGCTGGTCGGTCAGGGTGCGCTTCAACGTGTGCCTGGACCCGCGTAGCTGATCGGCAAAGGTCGCCTCGTCGATGTCGAGCAACTCCAGGCCACCCGGGTCGAGGGCGGCCAGGGCCCCCGCCCCGGAGACGAGCCGCAGCGACGCCCGCTTCTTCTTGCTCGCTTCCGTCAGCAGCAGCGTTCCGGATGAGAAGTCGAAGGCCGCGAGGCCAGCGCGTGGCGGTGCCTTGCCGGTCTGGTACCACCGCAAACGCCCCGCGATCATGAGATGGATGACCACGAAGCTGTCGCCCTCGAGGTCGAACACGATCTGCTTCGCCAACCGCCGCACGCCACGGACCCGACGATCCCGAAGCTCCTCCGGGGAGGGAGACACCGAGCGCAGCACGAACGGGCTCCGAACGCGAATGTCCTTGAGCCGGCCGCCGGTGACCCGGCGATCGAGGTGTTCGATATAGATCGTGAGATCCGGCAGTTCCGGCATCGCGGCGACCCGGGAAACGACCGCAAGATTGTCCCAACGAGCCCGGTCCGGGTGCAACCCGTCCAGCCCCTGCGTCGCTTGCGAGGATGGCGACAGCGGGGGCTGCTGTATGATTTTTCCGAAGGGTCCAGGGGAATCGATATGAACGACTTAAACGGCAAACGCGTGGTGGTTACCGGGGCCGCCGGGGTCGTGGGTCGCGCCGTCGCCGACGCATTTCACCAGGCCAACGCGGACGTCACGGGCATCGACATCGTCGAGGCGAACCCGCCCTATCCCTGCATCGTCGCCGACCTCATGGACCCCGACGACGCCCGGAGAGCGGCAGACGAAGTCGGGCACATCGACGTTCTCGCCAACATCGCCGGCGGATTCACCATGGGCGAGACCGTCGCCGAGACGAGCGACGAGACCTGGGACTTCATGTTCAACCTCAACGCCCGCACCGTGCTCAACATGGCGCGGGCAGTCGTGCCCGGCATGCGCGCGCGGGGCGCTGGCAGGATCGTCAACATCGGCGCGCGCGCGGGCCTCAGGGGCGCTGGCGCCATGGGGGCCTACTGCGCTTCCAAGAGCGTCGTGCTGCGGCTGACGGAATCCCTCGCCGACGAACTGAAGGCCCAGGGCATCAACGTCAACTGCATCCTGCCGAGCATCGTGGACACCCCCCGCAACAGGGAGGACATGCCGAAAGCGGATTTCTCGAAGTGGGTGCGGCCGGACCAGATCGCTTCGGTCGTCGTTTTCCTGGCATCGGACGCCGCGAGCGCCATCCATGGCGCATCGATCCCGGTTGAGGGACTGTCCTGAGGGTTGGTGGCGGGGGCTAGTAAGCGAGAGGCGGCATCGCAGCGGCGACAGCGGTCTCGATGTCCCAGATCGCGCTGGATACGGCCTGGCCGATCAGGTCCATCTTTCGCACCTGACCGATGCGCTCCGCGACCATGTCCAGTTCCCGCTCCGCGAGCAGTTCCTTGAAGATCCCGCAGGCATCCGCCAGGCAGATGATCACGATGTCCCGCGGGTCCGGCAGCGCATCGCTGAACAGCACCTCCATGATGCGCAGTTTCAACTCGCGTTCGGCCTTGCCATCGACCACGGGGTAGCGGCGCGACGACAGGACCCATAGGAACCGGTCCTCCCGCTGTTCCAGAATCCCGCGTTCGACCAGCCGCGAAAGCGCCTCTTCCCGAATCTCCCAGGCGCGGCCGGCTGCCACTTCCACCCAATAGCGGGCATCGTGGGACTCCGTCGACGCGGCGATTTCCTCAAGCAGGGGATCGAGGAGATGGTCTCCAACCGGGGTCGAATCGATCAGGACCAGCTTCTCAAGGTCGGTATCGATGCGGTTTTCCAGCGCCAGGTCCATCAGGACGCCGCCGCCGAGAGCGTATCGCAGGGACCACTCCGGCACCCGGGCGAACTTGCCATTGTCGTCGTGCAGCAGGAGCAGCAGCACTTCTTCGGCGAACCTCAGCGTCATCGGTCACTCCGCCAGGGATGTCCCCCGTTCATGCTGTGCCTAGGGTACAGGATAGCCGGTTCGCTGCAATGCCTGATCTGCCCTTCTCCACGACCCCGCAGGCTACCCGGAGTTCCCGGGTGGCGAACTCCAGTCTGCAGCTTCCGGCCAGGTCTTCAGGGTTTGATCGACAACGGTCCACGCCGCGCACGAATCGGTGAAGATATTGTCGCTGGGTCGGTCCCCCGGATCGCTGTCGAGGCAGCCGGCGGGAACACATACCTGCGCTTCCCGCGCCCAGGGAGTTCGTGAACCGCAGGTGCGGCAGAACGCGCATTGGAACCGGGTTCCAGGCAACGCGTACGTGGTGGTGTTTTCGGCGCCGGCCAGCCAGCGGAATCCGCTGCGTCGTGCGCGAAGCACGGTCTGGTACGCGCCGCTCACCGCGCGCCGGCATCGAGAACAGTGGCAGTTGTACATCCGCAGCGGGGGGTCGTCGAACTCGAATGCGACGGCGCCGCAAAGGCAGCTTCCTCCTATAGCGCCCGGCGTCGTCGGCTCGCGGGCCGGGCGATCCACCGCGACCGCATCCGGACCGAATTCCGCCGGATACGCTTCATGCCGCGGCAGGTCATCGACGATGCTGTGCCAGGGCGCCCTGGACCCGGTGAAGAAGTGGAGCTGCGGCCGCGTGCCCGGGTCTTCGGCGACGTTGCCCATGGGGATCAGGGCGAACGGCAACCCTTCGGCAACCGCCGGGACCGCGGAGCCGCAGCGGGGGCAGAAATGCCGGTAGCCCCGCGCTGATGACTGGTAAGAATCAATCCGATCCGCCCCACGCACCCATCGGAAATCCTCCGGTGCCGCCGTACCGAAGGTGGCGAACGCACTCCCGTGGAATTTGCGGCACATGGAACAGTGGCAGTGACCCACCATTTCCACCGGCCCGTCGATTTCGAACGCGATGTCTCCGCAAAGACAGCTTCCAGTCAGCATTACTGGCGACTTGTTTCGTGAGGCAGGGCCGACGATGTTATACCCCGGTCTCAACTGACGCCGAACTAACACCCCAAGAAAGAGCCGAGCCAGGAATGACAAAAGCCAAGGAGGCTGTCCTCTTCGACCTCGACGATACCCTCGTCGACTTCCAGTACTCCCGTCGGCACGGTCTGCGTGCGGTGCAGGCACTGTTGCCCGGGCTTGCGCCCGTGCCACTCGAGGAGTTGGAACTGGTTCACGACGAGGAACTGCACGCCAACTTCCTGCGCACCCTTGGTGGAGGCCTGTCCGACGATGAGGCGCGTATCCAACGCATAGGCGGTGTCTGCCGCCGATACGGGCTTGCGCCGGACAAAAAAGCGGTCGCCGAGGCGGCCGTGGCGTACGCGCGCGAGCAGCAATCGAACGTGCGCCTGGTCCCGGGTGTCTCCGAGCTGCTCCACGCCCTGGGCGGAAGGGTAAAGGTCGGGGTTGTCACCAACGGTCCCTCGGCGCAGCAGCGGGGCAAGCTCAAGCACTTCGACATCGATCCCGGAGACCTGGACACCCTGGCGATTTCCGAGGAGGTGGGTACGACCAAGCCGGATCCGGCGATCTTTCGCCATGCCCTTGAAGACCTGCGCGTTCCCCCCGGACAGGTAACGATGATCGGGGACTCTTGGGAGAACGACATCGTCCCAGCCCTCAGGATCGGCATGGCCGCGGTCTGGCTCAACCGGTACGGGCGAACCTGTCCCGACCCGGGGCTCGCTATCGAGATTCACGAACTCAAGCCGCTGGGCGATACGCTCGAGATCCTTGGGGTCGAGACACGTCCGGGTTGACCCGCGCAGTCCACTGAAGTCTGCTAACTTCCATTCGCCGCATCGCAGAAGAGCAGAGGATTCCCCATGCCCGCACTCCCCGCGCTGAGCCTCGCCGCCGTTCCCGGTCGCCGCGCCCCAACGCTGGATCTCGCAAAAGAAATAGAACGCCGGGGGTTCCCGGGCATCTATTGTCCGAGCATCGGGGACAGTCTCGCCCTGTGTGGAGCGCTTGCTTTCGTGACCAGCGAGATTCGATTCGGCACATCGATCTCACCGATCTATACGCGGCATCCTTCGGAATTCGCGAGCGCCGCGAGTTTCATTCACGAGGTCTCCGGCGGCAGGTTCATTTTCGGCGCCGGGGTCAGCCACTCGGCCACGATGGAGCGCCTCGGCGTGAAAGCCGGAAGGCCCCTCGCCGACATGCGAAAGTTCGTCAACGATCTCAGGTCGGCGCCTCGGGCGGGCGAACTGCCGCCGATCATGCTTGCGGCACTGCGCCGGGGGATGATCCGCCTCTCCGAAGAGATCGCTGACGGCATGGTGCTGGCGAACGCCGCGCGTTCCCAGGTGGGAATGTCCCTCGGTGCCCTGTCCCACCCCGCCCGCGATGGCGGCTTCTTCATCGGCTGCATGACGCCCACATGCGTCAACGAAGACCGACAGGCAGCCGCCGCCGTGAACCGCAGGACGCTGACCCGCTACGCCATGTTGCCGAACTACCGAAACTACTGGCGGGAGGCGGGCTACGGGGAGGAGATGGACGGCGTGGAAGCCGCCATGCGCGTCAACGACATGGATGCGATCGGCCGCGCGTTGTCCGACCGATGGCTGGCGGATACCACCCTGTTCGGTTCCCGCGCCGAGGTGCGCGAAGGCATCGAAGCGTGGTTCGACGCCGGCATCAAGACGCCGATCATCGTTCCTTCGTCCGCCAATGGCGGTCAGTTCGTCGCCTTCGAAGAGTTTTTCTCGATCTGGGATTGATGGCATTGCAAGGCACTAACGTGTTGTGGGTGGTGCGGCACGCGGCGGCGGAGCATACCGTCGGCGTTGCCGACTTCCACCGCTCGTTGCGACCCAAGGGCCGCAAACAGGCCAAACGCATGGAGCGGTGGCTCGGCACGCAGGCACAACCCCCGGGAACCATCGTCAGCAGTGCCGCCAACCGGGCCGTGGAAACGGCGCAGCATGTCATCCGGGGTTTCGGTCTGTCGGACGACGATCTTATTGCCTGCCGGGCGCTCTACGGTGCGGGCCCCGGTACGCTAATCGAGACGCTGCGCCGACTGCCTTCCGGGACGGGCAACGCCGCCCTTGTCGGCCACAACCCCGGCGTTAGCGATCTGGTCCGCGTGCTGATCGGATCGTGGATCGAGGACCTGCCTACCTGCGGCATCGCCGTGTTGACCATTCAGGCGCCCTGGGGAGACTTGGGTCCAGGCACGGCGGAACTGGCGCTTGCGGCAACGCCGGACAGTTTCCGGGAAAGATAGGTCGCCGCAGCTGCCGGACCTAAAACCCGCCGTGGGTCGAGAGCCACTCCTGTTCCGCTGGCGTGCTCTCGCGTCCGAGAATTACGTTCCGATGCGGAAAGCGGCCGAACCGCTCGATCACGTCCAGGTGTGCGCGGGCGTACCGCAGGAACGAGTCGATGTATTCGCGCCAGTCGGGGGACGCCTCGGAAGCCAGTTCGGAAAACAACGCCACCGAACGTCGCTGGTCCTCCAGATCCTCGCTGTGTTCGAATGGGTGGTAGAGAAGAAGCCGGCCCGGGATCGGCAATGCGCGGTCAGATCCCATGTCCAGCGCGTACGTCGCCACTTCGCGTGCCATGGCGTCCCCGGAAAACGCCCCGGACGTACCCCGGTAGACGTTGCGCGTGAACTGATCCAGCAGGATCACCAGCGCCAGCGCGCCCTCCGCCGTCTCCCGCCAACCGGACAGTGCCCCGGCAAGGGCGTGCTCCATGGCCATGCCGAACGTTCGGCGGATTTCGTCATCGAGTTGATCGTCCGCGGCATACCAGCGTCCTGAAGCCTTCTTTGCCGCGTCCGGATCCTCCGGAAACGGTCCCAGCCAGAATGCATTGATGCCGGCGGCTGTAACCGCGGGGATGTTGCTAACGCCCAAAGCTCGCTTCCCTCGAACAAATCAACCGCTCGCCAGAACGCCCGATCCACATTTCACGTTGCTCCTCAGGTCTGCAACGCTATATTAGCCGCCGACAGCATTCTTCACTGGAGTTGTGCCATGTTCTCCTTCCTGACCTTTGTCGGTGTCGCTGCCCTGTGCTACCTCGCCTGGCGCATCATGGACCTGCTGCCGGATGCGATATTCCGCCTCAGCGAAATCCAGCGGGACATCGCTGACATCCGCCGAAAACTGACGGAAAACGGCCCCGAAACACCGGATGAGGAAGAAGAAGACGAGGAAGACTGACGAGGGGACGCGCGCGCGGTGAATCCGCTCGGCAGGCTCGGCGAGGATAGGCGTCAGGCCCGGGAGAAGCGGGACCCCTGGGCTGATCTCTGCATCGTCTCGACGGTCACGGCCGATGGAGAACCGTCTGCCCGCGTGCTGGTGGTGCGCGAACTGGACCCGGCCACCCGGAGGCCGCCAGCGTCGAAGCTCGAGAGCCCCGCCCTCGGTATCTTCGTCAACGCCAGTTCACCCAAGGTGGACGACTTCTCGAACTCCACCAGCATCGCCGTACTGATCTACCTGCCCAGCGTCATGGTGCAATACCGCCTGCGCTGCACGCTCGCTCCCATCGAACCCGCCATCGTTCGCGAAGCCTGGCAGATGCGGCCGGAAACACCGAAGCGCATGGACTGGGTCTACGAAACGCACCCGCAGAGCAGCGAGATCGCTTCGCGCGAGGCGCTGATCGAGGCCGTCGCGTCCCAGGCCCGGGAAGAACCCCTGCTCGCGCCGGAGAGCGCCGTCGGTTACGTGTTCGAGCCCTTCGAAATAGAACGCCTGGATCTCAGTGACGGCGACGCGCCGCATGATCGCCGCCGTTACGAGACGCGCGACGGCGATTGGGTGGAGACCGTACTCGTGCCCTGAAGGACGGAACCGACTGCTGGTTAACCTCCCGCAGCCTGCACGTCTTCGTCCGCCGGAACGATTCCCACCAGGTTCTTGAAACACGTGGCCTTGGCCGTTCGGATGAAGTGCGAGATGAAGCTCACATCCCGCTGTACCGCGCGCACGGCGGCGTAGAGGTTCGGCCATATTCCCTCCTGGCCGAGCGACTTGCCGACGACGTATCCCCGCGAGACGTATTCATGCAGCGCCCAGTTGGGCAGGCACGCCACGCCGCGGCCGGTGGCGACGAGCTGCACCATCATTGCGGTCAGCTCGGCGCTTCGCATGCGGGCAGGCTCGACGCCAGCGGGATCGAGGAAGCGTTTGAAGATGTCCATGCGCGAACGCTCCACCGGATAGGTGATGAGCGTCTCGCCGGCGAGGTCCTGCGGCGTGATCACCTCCCTCGCCGCAAGCGGATGGCTGGAAGCTACGGCCAGGTGCGCCTCGTACCCGAACAGCGGCGCGTACGCGAGCGTGGCGTCGTCGTTCGGATCGGCGGTCACGACGAGGTCCAGGTCTCCTCGCGCCAGGGCGGGCAGGGGATCGAAACTGAAGCCGCTGGCGATGTCGAGGTCCACCTCCGGCCGCTGATCGCGGAACCGATCGATGGCCGGCAACAGCCATTCGAAACAGCTATGGCACTCGATGGCCAGATGCAGCCTGCCCGACTCGCCGCTGGCGTAAAGCCCAATGTCCCGCGACGCCGCATGCACCAGGGGCAGCACCTCGTCCGCCAGTTCGAGCAAGCGCCTTCCTGCGGGCGTAAAGCGCACCGGCTTGGTCTTGCGGACGAACAATGGGCAGCCCATTCGGGTCTCCAGCGCCTTGATCTGGTGGGAGAGCGCCGATTGCGTCAGGAAGACCCGTTCCGACGCCTCAACCAGGCTGCCGGTGTCCCGCAGTGCAGTCAGGGTGCGGAGGTGCCGCAGGTCGAAACTTGATATGAACATATCTCAAGATACACCCATCTCATCATGTGCCGAGCTCATATTCTCTCTCGGAGAACCATCTTGGGCAAACCCCTCGGGAGGGGCCGCCCCTACAGCCGCTCGATGACGAAAAAGACGATCGCGAAACAGAAGGGGAAGGCGATCCCGAAGTAGACCAACACGTTGAGGATCTCGTTCTGGCGCGGATCTTCATCGAGTTTGAAGCGCGGTCCGAGCGTCAGCCAGACCGCGGCGGCCAGCAGGAAGCCAAGGATTACCGAAAGGATGATGGCGGCGGCCATGGAGTCAGGGCCTCACGGGGAACGAGGTCGGACCGGTCAGGTCGTCGAGCAGCGGCTGGATCCAGTCGATCCATCGGCAGAGCGCCGGCCGCGTTTCGCGGGGATCGATGAGTTCGTGCACGGCGAAGGACTCCGCCCTGGGAAACGGGGACCGCCCGGCGCGCAACTGTTCCTCCAGTTCGCGACGCCTCGCTTCGGGATCATCGGCCGCCGCGATCTCGCGATGGAACGCCACGGCAACACCGCCCTCCACCGGCAGCGCCCCGGTTTCGACCGACGGCCAGGAGAGGACATACGCGTCCGGGCCGTAATGCGCCGCGGTCGCGACGCCGAATCCCTTGTGCACCTGAATCGAGGCCCACGGCACCGTGGCCTGCACCGCCGCGCAGACAGCCGACATGCCGTAGCGGATCGTGCCCTTGCGCTCCGCCTCCGGACCGATCATGAATCCGGGTTGATCGACGAAGTTGACGATCGGCAGATGGAACGTATCGCACATCTCGACAAAGCGGCGGTATTTCTGCGCCGCCTCCGCAGTCATTGCCCCGGCGTAGACCATGCAGTCGTTCGCCAGGATGCCGACGGGTTGGCCATCCAGCCGCGCCAGGCCAGTGATCTGGCTGCGGCCATAGGTCGCCCCGATCTCGAAGAACGAATCGACATCCATGACCATGCGCACGATGGCGCGCATGTCGAATCCCGTCCGTGCGTTCCGCGGCACGGCGTGAAGAAGTTCCTCCTCCATCCGTTCGGGTTTGTCATCGGGCGTCGTTCTCGGGGCACGCTGATCGACACTCGAGGGCAGGTAGCCCAGGAACCGTCGCGCCTGGACAAATGCGTCGCGCTCGTCCTCCGCAACGTTGTCCACGACGCCGCTCCTGGCATGCACCTGGGCGCCGCCGAGTTCGTCCTTCGACATCGAAACCCCGAGCGCGCGCTCCACCAGCGCCGGTCCGCCGATCAGTATCTGCGCGGTGCGCCGGCTCATGACCGAGAAGTGGGAAGCGACCAGCCGTCCCGCCGGGAAGCCCGCCACCGCGCCGCAGGCGATGGAGACGATCGGCACGTGTCCCATGGCGTCGGCGATGATGCGAAAGCGCGGTGCCGAGAACACCGGTTCGCCGACGGTGCCGCCCCGCCTGCCGCCGCCCTTCACGCTCCCGCCGCCGCCTTCGAGCATCCGCACCAGCGGCGCCTTGTACTGCACGGCCAGGTGTTCCGCGTACACGCTCTTGCGCAATCCCGCGGCGTTCGGGGAGCCGCCCTTGAGCGTGAAGTCCTCCCCGCCGACGACCACGCGGCGGCCCTCGATCTTGCCGAAACCAACGACGTAGTTCGCCGGCACAAAGCCGAGGAACCTGTCGTCCCCGTCGTAGTCCGGGATGGCGGTCGCCTTGCCCTGCTCCTCGAACGTGTCCGTGTCGAGCAATGCGTCGATGCGCTCCCGAACGGTCAATCGTCCCTGCGCGTGCTGCTTCGCTATGCCTTCCTTGCCGCCCTGCTGTTGCGCCAGCTTCCGGCGCCGATGGATCTCCTTAACTTCTTCTTCCCAACCCATGATCTCAGCCCGCGTCGTCGAACTCGGGTGCCCGATTCTCGAAATTGGCCCTGATGGCCTCGACCTGGTTTGGCGTACCGATCAGCCCGCTTTGCAACTCGGCTTCGAGGCCGAGGCCGAGGGCCGGCTCGGCTCGCCAACTCTCCTCGAGAAGGCGTTTGTCCGCGCGCACCGCATGCGGCGACCTGGAGGCAATTTCCCTGGCGAGAGACAGCGCTTCTGCCAGCGGATCGTCCGCCGTACGCGTCACCAGGCCCATCGCGGCCGCGTCGTTTCCGCTGACGATTCGGCCGGTAAACATCAGTTCCTTGGCAACATCGAGCGGTACCAGGTCGCGCAACGTCTGCGTGATCGACATGTCCGGCACCAGGCCCCACTTGATCTCCAGGATCGAAAGTCTCGCGTCGCCACTCGCGATGCGAATGTCCGCGCCCAGCGCAATCTGGCAACCGCCGCCGAAGGCCACGCCGTGAATGGCAGCGATCACCGGCACCGGCACCCGTTTCCAGACGAGGGCGGGCCGCTGGGCGAAGTTCTCCGGGCCGTGGGTCTCAGAAAGTGCAGTTCGCACGCGATCACCGGCGCGCCGTGTTTCATCCGCCATGGCCGAAAAACTCGAAAAGTCGAGACCGGAACAGAATCCGCGACCGTTGCCGGAGAGCACCACGGCGCGGATGTCGCTCGAGTTCATCAGGCTCTCACCCGCCCCGGTGATTGCCTCGAACATTTCCGGGGACAGGGCGTTGTACTTCTCAGGACGATTCAGACGGACATCCGCCACACCGTCCTGCCTGTCGATGGTGACAAGATCGGGCACTTTTCTTTCCCGCCAGCAAAAGCAAAAGTCTAGCAGTCTGTCGGCTTGCCGCGTCAGCGGCAAGGTCGACAGGGTCAGGTGGCGATGACGGCCAGCACCTGGTCTTCCTGCACAGGTTCATCCGCGGTCACCAGCAACTCTGCGACCGTCCCGGCTTGGGGACTCTCGACGGGGATCTCCATCTTCATCGATTCGAGAATGACCAGGACGTCTCCTTCGGCGACGTGATCGCCAACGCCCACCTCCACCTTCCAGACCTTGCCGGTGACCTCGCTCTCGACTTCGACACGCGTCATCTATCCGTCCTCTCCAATGGTGTCCAGCGACTCTCCCGGCTACCCTTCCAACCTACGCAGCCGCCGCTCCAACTCCGCGACCCGTCGTTCTGCGGCCTCGCGCCCCGCAACCTCACGGCGTATACGCGCCTGGGCCGACCCCCGCTCACGTTCCCGCGATTGCCGTGTCTCCAAGTAGGTCGGCACAACCTCGCCAGTCGCCAGGTCGCGGAACCGCAATACCTCGTCCTCGAGGAACAACTCCGCGCCGAGCACATCGCTCGGCGTACCGCCGGACGGCGAGACTGGAATCTCCTCGTATACCCCGGCATCGGTCAGGCGCCGCCCGATGATCGGCGCGGGAAGCTTGTCGAGCAGATCGACCATCCAGAATTCCCGCACGCCAAGATCCCGATACAGGCCCGGCTTGACCTCGACATCCTTCCGCCACGTCTTCTCCGACAGCGCCTCCAGCGCGAAGTCCGGTACTGTCTGCTCTTCCCACAGCTTGTAGGAAAGCCGATGGTGGACTCCCGCGCCAAGCACCACCATCAGGTCCGGCGAGAGCACGGCGCGAGGATTGTCCCGCTCGAACAGAAAGGCCAGGTCACTCACGACCAGGGCGTCGGGCAGGTGCGCGAGCAGTGACTGTGCCGCATACAAGCCGTACGCGAGCGACTCTCCGTGGCGCGTGCTCTCCGACACCCTGCCGTCCCTGTAGACAAAGCCGTCGTCGTCAAGCTCGACCGGCGGCACCGGCCGATACAAGGCCTCGGCATGAACCACGGACAGCCTCGGATCCGACCTTTCCACGTTGATGTCGGTCACCGGATGGGCAGGCAGGGACTTCGGTTGCATCATCGGAACGTACCATATCGTTTCCAGGAGGGCGACGCGGACAGATAGCATCCAACATGACCGGGACAATGCGTTAGAGACATCGGCCCTTTCCCCTGTGGGAATTTCGCCCCGCTACGCAACGAGATGCCCCGTTTCGTTCAGGCTCCGCACATTGCGTTCGCCGGTGGAAGCGCACAGGAAACGGCTGATGCTGCCGTAGTCCACGTCGATGAACAGGCCCGGGGCCATGCCGAGTACCCTGGCAGTCCAGACATTCACGACGCCACCGTGGCAGAACACGGCGACCCGCCGCCCGGCATTGGCACGGATGATCTCCTCCATGCCGGCGGAGACGCGCATGGCGAATTCGTCCATGTCCACTTCTTCGCCGTAACCACCGTCCACGAAGGCTTTCCAGGCCGGATAGTCTTCCCGCTTCAGTTCTTCCATGGGAATGTAATGCGACGCGCCCCGGTCGTACTCCGCAACCGACTCGTGAACGATCGGACCCAGGCCCAGGCTCTCGGCAAGAGGTTGGGCAGTCTCGATGGCGCGGCGCAACGGACTCGTGTAGACGGCATCGACGGTCTCCCGATCCAGCCACGCAGCCACCTGGCGCGCCTGCCGCCGCCCGATGTCGGACAATCGCGGATCCGCGCGGCCTTCCGCGAGTTCCACTCGTTCCGGCAGTCCGTGACGGACGAGGACGAGTTCCAACGAGGACTCCCAGGCGGCAAAGCGCCCTACCCTGCACGGCACGCGATCAGGCGTCAATGCGGAGCACTGTTTGTATGAGAAAAACCAATCCCGGTCGATCCATCCGGAACTATATTGACCACCCATACTCGAACCGCGGGTCCCAGGACAGGGAAAAACCGACAAGCCAGTGTGCAGAACCCTGATCTCGCTCGCCGTCCTCCTGTGCGGCACGTTCGCCGGGGCGCAGCAGACCGGCAGCATCGACGGTGTCGTCACCCTGCGCGGCGCGACGCTGGCGGATGGCATCGCCGTCTCGGCCGAGAGCGACGTCATGCCCCGCGCCCGGACGACCACCACCGATGCGGACGGGCGCTACTCGCTGCCGCAGTTGCTGCCCGGGGTCTACCAGGTGAACTTCGAAATGCCGGACGGGGTGGAGCGGACGGTGACCGCTGTCGTGATGCTGAATCAGACCACCGTCGTGCGGATCGAACTTGAACCCTCCTCCACGCCCGACATCGAGGAACTGGTCGTCGTCGGCCAGCGCATCGGGCTGCACAGCCGTGCGGCGCTGGCCAATGCGATCGACGGAGATACGGTTCGAAGCGTGCCCTCGGAACGCGACTATCGCGACCTCGTCAAGCTCGCGCCCGGCGTGCAGTACACGCAGGACGCCATCCGGGGCCCGTCTGCCGGTGGCAGCGGCCAGGACAACACCTACCGTTTCGACGGTGTCGATGTGTCACTGCCGATGTTCGGCACGCTGTCCGCGGAACCGTCGAGCCACGACATCGACCAGGTGACCTTCGAGCGCGGAGGGGTCAGCGCCGTGGGTTTCAATCGCAGCGGGGGATTCGCCATGGACTCCACCGCCAGGTCCGGCACGGACCGGTTCGAAGCCAGCATCGAGTACGCGCTGGCGCCGCAGGGCCTCGTGGCCGACAGCAAGGCAGGTGCGGGCTCCTCCGAGACCGACGAACGCTGGATCACGGTCACGGCGGGTGGGCCCATCGTCCCTTCCCAGCTCTATTTCTACGGCTCCTTCTTCGCACCGCGCGAGGACAGGTCCAACAAGGCGACCGCCTACGGGGCGGCGAAGGACTACGCGAACACGCGGCACGAGTATTACGGCAAGCTCACCTACGCGCCGACCGACGCCGTTCTTCTCAACGCGAGTCTCAGGACCTCGACACGCGAGGAGCGCGGCGTTTCCGTGGGTCCGTTCGAAGCGGACTCGGTGTCCCTCGGCGGCCGCGCCGAGCAGGACGTCACGAGCATCGATGGCTCCTGGTTGGCGCCGTTCGGCTCTACCATCGCTTTTCGCTTCGGCGACTACGCGTTGCGCGGCACGGAACTCCCGGACGCGCTGCTCGAAGTCCGTCCAGCCCTCGACGCCGCCCTCGACGTTTCGAACCTGGACCGGATGGGGCACCTCAGCGTTCCGTCCCGCGTTGCCGGCGCGGACGCGTTCAATGCCGCCATCGAACCGATCATTCAACGCCATGGCTATGTCGACGCGTCGGGCATGCGGCGTGGTGGAGGTGCGGTCGGCGCACATCCGGAGATCGGCGAGCAGGCGTTCTATCGCCGCAGTCTCGACCTCACCTTCGATCACGAACTTGCCTGGGGCCGGACCCTCCACGACCTGCACGCCGGTCTGCGCCGCACCGAAGGGCGCGAAACCCTGCGCCGCACTTCCAATGGCTGGGGCATGATCGAAGTCCCGGGCGGCGTCGATCCGAGCACGGACGGAACGCCGATCTTCTATGTCGCTACCGTTCAGCAGATGAGCATCGACAGGCCGGACGGCACGTCCGTCGCGCCGATCAACTCCTACACCGAGTCGACTTCGCTGGAGCTCAACGACGATGTTCGCCTGGGCGACCTCGCCTGCAGTCTCGGCGTGCTCGTGAGCCAGGATGTCCTCTACGGACAGGGACTACGAAGCGCGCCCGGCAGTTACTCCGGCTTTGCCCTCGACCCGGGCGCGAAGTACCGCATGTACACCATTCGCTGGCGGGACATGATCCAGCCGCGCCTCGGCGCGACCTGGAACCTCGACGGCGAGAACACCCTGTTCGCGAACTTCGCCCGCTACAACCCGGAAGCGAATTCGCTTGCCCGCGCCGCCTCGTGGGACCGAAACACACGGGCGCGGCTGCGGGTGCTGTTCGACGAGACGGGACGCATCATCGAGCACGAGCCGCATCCCGGATCGTCGGGCAAGGCATTCCAGGACGGGTTGACGCCCAGACGAATCGACGAATGGACCGTCGGCGCCACGCGCGAACTGCCCCGCGCCTTCACCTTACGGGCACATCTCCGGCGGCGCGAGGGATCGCACTTCTGGGAGGACACCTGGAACCTGTCCCGCGGCTACGACAACGCCCCGGCCCACATCGCGGCCAAAGGCCCCTATGTTCCCGATCTCGACGCCATCCGTGCGGAGATCGGCGGGTCAAGCTACGTCATCGCCGAGCTTGACGACGCCTACACGGACTACTGGGAGGCGGCGCTGGAACTCGAGTGGCGCGGCGAGCGCGGCTATCTCAACGCCTCCTACGTGCGCAGCCGCTATACCGGCAATTTCGACCAGGACAACACCAGCGCCGTCAACGACGCCAACCGATTCATCGGCTCGTCCAACCTGGCCGATGGCTACGGCCGGCAGCTCTGGGACAACAAGGATGGCGTGCTGCGAGGCGACCGCCCGCATGTGTTCAAGGCGTTCGGATATCTCGACCTTCCGTGGCGAGCGCGGGCGGGCCTGTTCGCGATCTACCAGTCCGGGCAGCCGTGGGAAACCTGGGACTCGCTGGCCTACGGGCTGCCGTCGTATTTCTCGTCCACCATCCGCTATGCCGAACCCGCCGGAAGCCGCCGCAGCGACAGCCATTGGCAACTGGACCTGAGTTATTCGCAACCGTTCAGGATGCCAGCCGGGATGGAGGCGAACGTGCGCGTCGACCTGTTCAACGTCCTCGACCGGCAGACCGGTTACAACATCAACCCCTATGCCCGCGATGCGACCTTCGGACAGGCACGCAATCACTTCGACCCACGCCGCGTGCAGGTCACTATCGGCGTCGACATCTAGCCGAACAGCCACCCGTGCAGCAGTCGCCCGGGCATCAACGCGAACGACCCGGCGATCAGGATGCCGCCGACGTAGACGCCGATCATGTTGTTGCGATGCGCCGCGATGTCGCCGCGCCTGATGCCGCGAATGGCCAGCGGAATGCAGGTCAGGACAAGAACGCTGAACAGGTGGATGAAACCGAAGTGGTCGAGGACGCGCGGACCCACCTCTGCCGGCATGAAGACCGTGACCACCGCAGTGACAAAGATCAGTACGGCGTACACCCAACCCAGCCGCTTGTGGATGGTCGTGCCCTTGCGGCGGGCGAGAAGCCAGGCGCCGATGACGAAGCACGGCACCACCGTGACGAGATGCGCATACGCCAGGTCCAGGTACGTCATCGAAGAGTCCGATTCAGCCTACGCGACTACAGTGCGCTTCCGGGTCCTCCAGGTGAACTGACGGCGCCCCGGTATTCCCGCCACGCCGCCACGAATCCGCGGAGCTTCTGATTCCCAGCCGCGTGCGCGCGCTCGACACCCGCGAGTACCGCGTCGGCGACTGCATCATCGAGGCGCAGCTCGAACATGTCCGTTTCGCGACCGCCCTTGTGGCCCTCGGGTTTGGGAAGCGGCTTCCCTGACGTTGCGTCGAGCAGGTGTTCCGCGACGGCGGGATCCACCAGTTCGGCCGTGCGCTCAAGCATCCACCGCGAGAGCACCCCGGGCGTGTCGCAGCGTCTCTTGTACTCGTCCCAATCCATGATCCAGGACGCGCGGACCTAAGGGGTCAGGTCGAGCGGTGCCCCGGTGAGCCTTTCGTATGCCTCGAGATAGCGGGCCATGGAGTTTTCGAGGACGTCGTCGGGCAATGGCGGACCCGGTGGCGTCTTGTCCCATTCGCCGGCGTCGACCACCGTCTCCAGGTAGTTGCGCACGTACTGCTTGTCGAAGCTCTCCTGTTCGCGGCCGGGCTCCCATTGATCCGCCGGCCAGAACCGCGAACTGTCGGGCGTGAAGATCTCGTCGATGAGAATGGGATCGGACTGCCCATCCAGGCGGCCGAACTCGAACTTCGTGTCCGCCAGGATGATGCCCCGGTCCCGCGCGTAGGCGCTCGCCTCCGAGTACAGGCGCAGGGTGGCGTCCGAGAGCCACTGCATCGTCTCCTCGCCGACAAGCGCCGCGCCCTGCTCGAAAGAGATGTTCTCGTCGTGCAGGCCTGCCTCCGCCTTGGTCGAGGGCGTGAAGAGCGGCTCGGCGAGGCGCGAGGAATTCTGCAGTCCCTCGGGCAGCGCGATGCCGCAGACGGATCCCGTTCGCTGGTAGTCGGCCCATCCGCTACCGGTAATGTATCCGCGGGCGATGCATTCCACCGGAATGACCTCGCAGGCACGGCACAGCATGATCCGTCCCTCGAGCGATTCGCGTTCTTCGGCAGTGAGTCCCGGCACGTCGGCAGGATCCGTCGAGACGAGGTGATGAGAGAAACTGGCGCCGAATCGCTCGAACCAGAAACGCGATATCTGCGTCAGCACCACGCCCTTCCCGGGCAATCCGTTCTCCATGACGACATCGAATGCGCTGATACGGTCGGTGGCGACGATCAGCAGCCCCGGTTCTCCGCCCGGGAGTGTGACATCGTAAATGTCCCGGACCTTGCCGGAGCGGCGGTTCGGTAGTCCGAGATTCGTTTCCATTACAAGTTGCATGGGTTCATCCATTTCGATTCGCGATGATTGTTCCTTTCTGTTCCACCCTGTCCCGCCCTGTCCCGCTATCCCGCCTATCCCGCCGCGAACGCCCCCTCGAAGTCACCGATGAGGTCGTCCACGTCTTCTATGCCGACCGAGATCCGGATCAGCGAGTCCGCGATGCCCATGGCCGCGCGTCGTTCGGGACCGAGCTCGTAATAGATCGTGTGGGCGACGGGGATGGCAAGCGTTCTATTGTCTCCCAGGTTGGTGGATCTCACGACGATATTCATGCGATCGAGGAACGCGAACGGGTCCACGTCGTCGGTCAACTCGAAGCTGAATATCGCCCCTGGCCGTCGGAACAGTTTTTCCGACAGCGCGTACTGCGGATGCTCCGGCAGCCCGGGGTAGTACACCTTCGAGACGCGGTCGTGGGCTTCGAGGTATTGCACGAGCGCGGCCGTGTTGTCGCACTGGCGCTCCATCCTTAGCGCCAGGGTCTCCGAACCGACGGCCAGGTGATGCGCCGCTTCCGGAGCGAGCGCCGCGCCGAAATCCCGCAACCCTTTCTTTCGAAGTTGCTGGACGCCCCAGCGGTGGGGATCGCCGCTCTGGTATTCCGGATAGATGTTGTCGAACGTCGTCCAGTCGAACAGCCCGGTTTCCGTCACGGCACCGCCCAGGGCATTGCCGTGCCCGCCGATGTACTTGGTGAGGCTGTTGACGATCAGGCTGGCATCCACGTCGACGGGCTGAAACAGCCACGGCGAGGTCATGGTGTTGTCGACCACGTAAACGAGCCCGCGGTCGCGGCAGAGGGCACCGATTCTCTCCATGTCGCTGACCTGGGTGCGCGGGTTGGCAATCGTCTCGACGAACACCAATTTCGTTTCCGGTCGAATGGCTTCGGCAACAAGGTCGACGTCCGTCGCATCGACGAATGTGACTTCAATCCCCTGGGCTTCGAAACTTCGAAAGAGGCTGTTCGTGTTGCCGAACAGGAACCAGCTGGAAACGATGTGGTCTCCACGCCGTAGCAGCGAGAACACGATGGAGCCGATCGCGGCCATGCCGGTGCCGAAGCAGACGGTGGCGATGCCGCGCTCCATGCGATCGAGCTTGCGCTCCAGGGCGGTTACGGTCGGATTGACCTGCCGGCTGTAAGCGTAACCCGTATGCGTGCCCTGGAACACTCCCACCAGGTCGCTCGTATGTTCGTAGCCGTACGCCACGGTGGAATGCACGGGCTTGTGCATGGAGCCGTGCTCGATGGGGTCCCACCGGTCGGAGTGAACGATGGATGTGGTGAAGCCTGGTTCCTGGGGGTCGTCCATCTGCTGGCCAATAGTGGAGCGTCAGCGCTCGGAAGTCATGTCGCTGATCGTGTGCAACCACCGATAGGGTTCGGCACACAGAACGTCGGCCATCTCCTCGGCCGGGATGGGGCGGCTGAACAGGAACCCCTGCGCCTCCAGGCAGCCGTGGTCGCGCAGGTAGGCAAGTTGCCGCCGGGTCTCGACGCCCTCCGCCATCAGGTCGAGGCGCAATCCGCGCGCGATCCCGGCGATAGCCTCGACGATGTTCGCGTGTCCGGCCTCGATGCCGCTCACGAAGCGGTGATCGAGCTTCAGCGCATCGATGGGAAAGCGGCGCAGGTGACTTAAGGAGGAGTAGCCCGCACCGAAGTCGTCGATGACGATGCGTACGCCACGCCGGCGCAGGTAGTCGAGTTTCGGCACCGCCGCCTCGATGTCGCGCGTCAGCGTCTCCTCGGTGATTTCCAGCGCCAGGGCATGAGGCGGCAATCCGGTCGCCTTGAGGAGTTCGTCGATGTGCTGCACGAAGTCGCCGCCCTCTATCTGGTGCGGAGATGCGTTGACCGAGAGACAGGGCTTGAAGCCTTCCGCGCGCCAGCGCGCCGCATCCTCGAACGCCCGGCGCTGGACCCACGCGTCTACCTGGCTGATGAGACCGGTTTCCTCGGCGACCGGCAGGAACGCGTTCGCCTCGACGATGCCTCCCGGCGAGCCGTTCTGCGAGCCGCCCGGCGTGTCCCCCGCCGACCGGTCCCATCGCGCCAACGCCTCCACGCCCACGATGGTCCCCGTTTCGAGATGCACCCGGGGCTGGTAGTACACCGACAGCGCGTCCTCGTCCAGGGCCGTGCGCAATTCCCGTTCCATCATGAATCGCCGGGAAAGGCGCCGATTCATCGCGCCGGCGAAGAAACGGTAGCCGTTTCCGCCCCGATTCTTGACGTGGTACATGGCGATGTCGGCGCTCTGCAAAAGCGCTTCCACCGTGCCCCCCGCCTCGGGATACATCGCCACGCCGATACTGGCGCTCACGTTGTGTTCTTTCCCATCGACGATGAACGGATTGCGGATACGCCGCACGACTCTTCGCACGACAGCAACCGCATCGCGCCTGGAGAGAATGTCCGGCAACAGCAACGCGAACTCGTCACCGCCAAAGCGGGAAATCGTGTCGGCCTGCCCCAGGGAGTTCTGCAGGCGTTTAGCCACCGCCTGAAGGAGCCGGTCGCCGACGGTATGGCCGTACTGGTCGTTGACCAGCTTGAATCGGTCGAGATCCAGGAATATCAGTGCCAGGCGCCGGCTGTCGCGTCGGGCCTGCGCCACGGCCAGCTCGAGGCGGTCGTCAAGCAGCACTCGGTTCGGCAGGTGCGTCAACCAGTCGTGGTGCGCGTGAAAGACCAGCGACTGCTGTGCTTCCCGGCGCTCGGAGATATCGCGCGCGGTGGCGCAGGTTGCGGCCAATCCACCGTCGGTTCCATCGAGATGCGACACCTTGATCTCGGTCCAGACCGTGGTCGACTGCTCGGGGCGCGGGCCGGCCCTGCTCGGATGCAGGCGCAACCTCAGCTCGGCTTCCTGCACGTCGTCGGACCGCCCGTTGAACAGGTTGCGCGCCAGCTCCAGGTCGTCCTCGAGCACGATGCGGGAGAAGTGCTCACCGACCAGCCTGTCCTTGCGGTAGCCGAGCAGGCGCTCCACGGCATCGTTGATGGAAAGGAATCGGCCGTCGGCGCCAAGCAGGAACACCAGGTCGGGCGAGCGGTCGAGCATGGCCTGGCGCAGCGCCGCGGCACGGCCGTCCCGTTCGAGCTTCTTCGCGTTCCGCAGCGGCTTGCCGGAGCCGAGAAAGTCGCGTGTTCGGTCGGAAGCGTTGTCGCTCATGGCTGGCCGGACGCAATACGAGTGCGCAAAATACCGGTCAGCGTCCCTCTTTTCCAGCCTTGGGCCGGTCGAACAGATCGTACACACGGCTCAGCGCGGATAGTGCCAGGACATGGCGCAGGCGACCCTCCGCGACTGCCGCCCTGACCTCGGCGGGCGTGATCAATCGCACCGCGATGGCCTCGCCCGCGCCGGGGTCGGGTGCTGCGACGCGCTCGACGCCGGTGGCAAGGAAGTGGTGGCAGAGGTGGCCGTGAATGGCGGGATTGGGCTCCACCGCGCCCAGCGATTGCCAGGAACCGCCGCCGTATCCCGTTTCCTCAAGTAACTCGCGTTGTGCCGCTTCGAGCGGGATTTCGCCCGCGTCCACCATGCCACCGGGTGTTTCCAGCGTGCACGCACCGATGCCGAAACGGAACTGCTCGACCATCACAGAGAGGCCAGACGAGGTTAGCGCTACGCAGTTCACCCAGTCGACGGACTCCAGTACGAGGCGTTTCAGGGTGCGGCTTCCACTCGGGTGGCGCATCCAGTCGTAGCGCACGCGCAGGAGACCGAGATCGGGGCCGGCCTCGGTGGAAACGCGTTCCCAAATGAGTTCGTTTTGGTCCGGCATCAGTACCCCGTCAGTTCCATGTAGCCTCTCCCCAAGTCCCGGGCATGGGGATCCGACACGCGGACCAGCCCTTCCCAGTAGCGGATGGATGTATCCATGACCTGGTCCTCTATCGCCGCATCGACGACGAACACCTCGTCTCCGACCGCGAGCCGCCAGCGGATCGGCCAGCGCGTCCCGGAATCGTCGCGCCAGGCCCGCTCGGGAGACAGCGAAAAGTCGGCAACGCCCAGCCTGCGCACATGCCCGTCCGCAGATACGAGCACACCCTGGTCGTAAGCGCCGCGTTCGCCGTCCCGGCGCCGGATCTGGTAGGCCATCAGACTGCGGCCATCGTCGAGTTGCAGCGCGAACCAATCCCAGCCGATCTGCTCGGCACCAAGGCCGCTGGTGCTCCACTCCCGATCAAACCAGCCAAGGCCTGCCACGTCCACTTCCCGATTGCCGGCCCGAAGCGATCCTTGGATGGCAAGCCGCGGTACCGAGTAGTAATAGGACCCTGCGGCCGGACCCTTCCTCGACAGTCCCCGGTCGCCCTGGAGCACCGGAGGCCGCGTTTCATGCAGCACGAGATCAGCGCCGAAGGACTCCGTGTGCGCCTGAAGACGCACGGGCCACATCGACGGACCCATCGATTCCAGGCGCCAGCCCTCGATCCATGCTGCGAACGGGGCGGCCCGGACCCCGGCGAGCCGCGGATGGCTGCGCGTGAACCGCTCCGCCTCGACATGACCTTCCCGCGCGACATCCGTCAGCGCGAAATGCCCGAGAAAGGCCTGCGCCGAACGCCATGGGCCCTCACCTTTCTCCGGGGCCAAAGCACGCCGAAAGAGCGTGAACTGCACACCGTACTCGTCGCCGGTGGCCGGGTCTTCGAGGGCTGCGGTGAGGTACCACCACTCCTGCCGGAACCCCGGATGGTCACCGTGATCTCCGGGGAACACGAACGGTCGCACGGCGTCGGCCGTCAGGAATCCCGTCTCGGACGGTTCGCCGAGGAGCGTCGCGACCCTGAGTGCTCCCGCATGTGCAGGTTCGCTCCGATCGTCGCAGCCGGAGAAAACAGTGGCCGCCGTCATCCCGCCGGCAATCAGGAAGACCGCCGCGCGAAACCCGAGACGACCCTTGTTACAACAGCGCATGTTGGGGAGCGCCGTCCAGCGCCCTGACGCCGCGCCACACCGGGACCACACCGGCAAGCACCGCGGCAGCTACGCCAAGCAGTGTCGGCGTCAGCAGTGCCGCCATATCGATGCCGAACGGGATCGACCAGCCGAAGGCGCGCGGGTTGACCTCGGTACACAGCACGTAGGCAATCGCGAGGCCGAGCGGCACTGCGGCGACAGCGGCCACCACGCCGATCAGGAGGTTCTGCTGCAGGCCGAGCCCGGCGATCGACAGCCTGGAGACTCCCGCCGTGTAGAGCAGCCTGTGCACGTCACGCGCACGGAGCGCGAGCGCCGACAGGGCGTTGTAGAGTCCAATGACCGCCACGAGAAGCGCGATGAACGTCAGGTGCTCCGCCACCTCGAACGTGCGGTCGAACGCCTTCTCAGCCAATGCGCGCAGTTCCGACTGGTCACGTACATGTGCGCCCGGATAACGTTCCCCGATCGCCCGTTTCAGGGCGCCGGTATCCCTATCGCCGGCCAAGACGGACGTTCGGTCGAAGGCGATCCCGTCGAATGCCGGAGCGAGCGCCTCGAACGCCCCGATCACCCTTGGCGCCGGCGCGCCGTAGTCGGTGAAGACGTGGGCGACCCTGACCCGGCGCACACCGCGCGGACCCTCGATCTCGATGCTGTCGCCAACCGCCAGGCCGTAGGCAAGCGCCCCCGACTCGCTCAGCAGGACGTCATCTCCAAGCGCCGCGCCATACCCATACCGGCGACTCTCCAGTGCATCGCCGGCACCAAGGGTCACCGTCACGGGCCGGCCGTTCAGCAACGCTTCCGTCCTGCCGTAGGAACGCACGTCGTTCACTCCGGGCAGACTCCCGAGCCAACTGACATCGACAGGCCGTTCGCTCTCGATGTAGAGGGCGCGCCAGAGCCGCTGGTCGAGCATCCGGTGGAAGTCCTCGCGAAAGTTCTCGATCTGCACACCCATGCCTATGGCTGCGGCGAGGGCGATGGACAGGGCGCTCGCGGCGAGATCGACCTCGCCCAACAGCGACCCCAACCTCCTGAGATTCGCCCGGACGAGCAGGTTGACCCTATCCATGCGCGACTCGAATGCGCGCCGCAGCGCAGCGGCGATGCCGGGCATCAACAGCGCGAACTGCGCCACGCACAAGGCGAGGATGAGGCCAAATGCCGCCGCGAGGGCATCCGACAGGGCCGATACTAAAAGGACTACCGTCGCGAATACGGCGGCGATCCAGTGCGGGCCACCCGTCCGCCCGCGCTCCGTCACCCTCCAAGTGGCCGCGAATGCGCCGATGACGCCCGCGCCCACGCCGCCGAGTATTCCCTTCGTCACCGCGGCGGCGCTCGGCGCAAAGGACGTCGCCGACGAGAAATACGCCGCCAGCGCCAAACCGAGGAGCGTTCCGATCAACGCGCCCGCCAGCCCGATCAGGGCGCCCTCGGAAACAAACAGGGACCGCATGGTTCCCGATCCGACACCCATGGCGGTCAACCGCTCCCGCTCGCGCTCGCGTCGCGCGATGTTGGAAAAGCTCGCCTGGTAGACCAGGAATGCGGCCACGAACAGCGCCAGTACGCCGAGCACGCCCAGGTTGAACAGGATGGCCAGGGCGAATCGGCGGGTCGGCTCCGCTTCGTCGAGGGAACGCGCCGTCAGGCCTTGCCCGAGTTCGATGGCAGTCCCCAGGTCGAACGCCGCGGTGCTTCCGGGAAACCAGCGTTCGATGGCGGGTTCGCCGCCGTGGGCGCGAACCAGGATGGCGCTGGGGCCAGTTCGACCGAGAATCCCGAGCGCGGTCGGGAGGTCGGCGAACACCACGTCCGGCCCGTTCGCCGCTACCGCGACGACATTCACTTCGATATCTCCCGCCCTCACGGTGTCGCCAGCCGCGAAACCAAGAGATTCACCGACGACGACCCCGTCACCGACCAACATCCGGGTCCAGTCTTCGCCCGATGGATCGGTGTTGGTCGTTTCCGGCGCCAGGGATCGGCCGTCGGCAAGGAGGTCGACACCAACGACCCGCGCGGAACGATCCCCCACCTGTGCCTGTCCCACGATCACCGGCGTCATCGCTGCCACGCCTGTCACGTGGCCCTGCCGCCACCGGTCGCGCGCGTCGAAATAGTCGTCCCACCCGATATCGGTCCCGCGCACGATGTGGGTATAGCCGGGTATCGGCAATGCCCCCTCGTGGTCGAGACCCGCCTTGATGTCCTCGCTCAGGAGGTGCACCGCGACCACGGACATCGTACCGAGCGCGGTCGCCACCACGGACGCCGCGGTCGCGCCCGCCGTCCGCGCGAGGTAGCGCAGTTGTCCCCTTATCAGCAGCAGGGGCAAGCCCGTTCTCCCGGAACGTGTCCCGCTTGCACTAACGAAGCGCCACGACGCTATCTGCCTGTTCGGCGATGCGTTCGTTGTGCGTCGCGATGACGAGCGCCGCGCCGGTGTTTCGTACCTGGTCCCAGAGACACTCGACGACAAGGTCCGCGTTGGCGGCGTCAAGGTTTCCCGTGGGTTCGTCCGCAAGCACCAGCGGCGGCGCGTGCGAAAGCGCCCGGGCGATGGCGACGCGTTGCTGTTCGCCCCCGGAAAGCGAGTCGGGGAACCGTCGGCCCAGGTGCCCCATGCCGAGCGGCTCCAGGCGTTGGAGCGCCTGCGCCGGCCCACCCGCAAGGCCGTTGAGCCGCCTCGGCAGCAGCACGTTCTCCTCGACGGTCAACGTCGGCAGGAGGTTGAAGAACTGGAAGATGAATCCCACGTGTTGGCGGCGATAGCGCACCCGCTCCGCCTCGGACAGTTCGTGTACGCGCAACGCCACCCGTTTTCCTTCCGCCTCGACAGCGACGCAGATCGATCCTTCGTCCGGGCTCACGAGTCCACCGAGAAGGTTGAGCAGGGTCGACTTGCCGCTGCCGCTCGGCCCACAGACGGCGACAACTTCGCCGGCTCGTACGGCAAAGCCCATGTCGCGAAGAATCCAACGGGTTGCGCCGCCGTCGCGAAGGCATGCGCCGAGCCCGGCGACAGTCAGGACAGCGGGGGCGCGATTCACTGCCGTGTGTCTCAACCCTCCGGAAGACGCCATGAGTCTATAAGACTATGGCCCGACTTTTCGGACATACTATAAGCTGACGTTTTGGGTACACGAGATGGCTCGACGACAAAGTCCAGGCGACCGAACATTCAGGTTCGTGGTCAGGCTTCCGATCAGCCTCCACGCACGAATCGCGGAAACTGCGCACCGGTATCGACGAAGCATGAACTCGGAGATCGTGGCAAGGCTCGAACGTTCCCTCGGCGGGTTGCCGGGGAGGGACGAATCGGAGATCGAACCGCCGTTCTTCCGCCACATCGAGATGACGTTCCGGCGCGACCTGTCCGATCAGGAGACCAACCTGATCAGGCTGTTCAGGCGATTGTCGCAGCGTCAACGCGATGCGCTGACGGAACTGCTCTCGGGCTGAGGAGCCTTCAGCCCCGGGAGCGCGAGGGTGTCCCTCGAAAGAAAGAGCAGCGCGAGGGTGTCCCTCGAAAGAAAGAGCAGCGCGAGGGCGTCCCTCGAAAGAAAGAGCAGCGCGAGGGCGTCCCTCGAAAGGATAGGGATGTTCCCCGAACGCTGACGGTTGAGGAAGTGCTCGCATTTGCCCTGTCGCCGGATGCGTACTTCCTTGGAAGCCAAGACGGCGCCTGCCGTCCCCACTCATGCGCTGCGTTTGAAGAGGCGCTCCTGCTGTCGTTTCCAATCCCGCTCCCTGACGGCGGCGCGCTTGTCGTGCTGCCGCTTGCCCTTGGCCAGCGCTATCCGGCACTTGACCCGTTGCTCCTTCCAGCAAAGGGAGGTCGCGATGCAGGTGAAGCCCTTCTGCGCCACGGCCACTGAAATCCGCGATATCTCCCTCGCGTGGAGCAGCAGCTTGCGGTCCCGCGTGGGATTCGCCTCCACGTGCGTGGAAGCGCTGGGAAGCGGGCGGATGTTCGCGCCTGCCAGCCAGCACTCGCCATCCCGAATCAGAACGTACGCGTCGGCGATCTGGGCCTCTCCGGCGCGCAGACTCTTCACTTCCCATCCAGCCAGGACCAGGCCGGCCTCGAATGTCTCGTGGAGGTGATAGTCGAAGCGCGCCCGCCGGTTTCGCGCTATCGCGTTGGGCGCTTTTTTCACGTTTTTGGCCACGCCGCGATCATAGCGCATAATGCCGGGACTACTTTCCGGGGTGCAGCGCAATGGCGGAATCCGACGTTTCCAGACATGGGATGTGGTCCAGCCGCACCCTGTTCATCCTGGCGGCCGTGGGCTCGGCGGTCGGACTCGGCAACATCTGGCGGTTCCCGTACATCACCGGCGAGAACGGCGGGGGCGCGTTCGTGGTCGTCTACCTGCTGTGCATCGCGGCGGTCGGCATCCCGGTCATGATGGCCGAGGTCTTGCTGGGCCGCCAGGGCCGCCAGAGCCCGATCAACTCGATGCGATCACTGGCGCAGCAAAGCAATGCCAGCCAGGGCTGGTCGCTGATCGGCTGGATGGGGGCACTGGGAGGGTTTCTGATCCTGTCGTACTACTCCGTCGTGGCCGGCTGGGCGCTCTACTACGTCTACCTGCTGGCCAGTGGAACATTCGTCGGGGCCGACGGTGCAACCGCCGGCGCGGCGTTCGCCGCATTCCTCGCCAATCCCGGGCTTCTCGTAGGGTTCCACACGCTGTTCATGGCGATCACCATCGTCATCGTGGGTGCAGGCGTGGTCGCCGGACTGGAGCGCGCCATCCGCTGGTTCATGCCCCTCCTGTTCGTGCTTCTCGGCGTCCTTCTTGTGTACGGCGCAACCTCGGGCGAATTCGCCAGGGGGTTCGAGTTCATGTTCAGCTGGAACTGGGAAAAGCTGACCGCCGACGGAGTGCTGGAAGCGCTCGGCCACGCGTTCTTCACCCTGAGCGTGGGCATGGGCGCCATCATGGCGTACGGCTCGTACATGCCGAGCAACACCTCCATCCCTTCCGCAGTGTTGACGATCGGGGTGCTCGACACGGTGGTCGCCATCGCCGCCGGCCTCGCCATCTTCGCCATTGTCTTTGCGAACGGCCTCGAACCCGGCCAGGGACCTGGGCTGCTTTTCGAGACCGTTCCCATCGCCTTCGGCAACATGCCGCTGGGCGTGCTGTTCGGCACGCTGTTCTTCGTTCTCGTCACGTTCGCGGCCATCACTTCGGCGATCTCCATCGTCGAACCCGCCATGGCTTTCGCCGTCGAGCGGTTCAACGCGAAGCGCTGGCACGTCGCCTTCGCGCTGGGGATCGTGTGCTGGATACTGGGACTCGGAACCGTGTTTTCCTTCAATGTGTGGGCCGAAGTCCATGTCGTCGGCAGCATGACGTTCTTCGATTTCTTCGACTTCGTGACCCAGAAGGTCATGCTTCCGCTGGGCGGTCTCCTGATCGCGGTCTTCGCCGCCTGGGTGCTGCCGAAAGACATCGTACGGGCCCAGCTCAGGCTGCCGGGAGGCAGGCCGGTCGAAGTGCTCTGGGAGGTGCTGATCAAGATCGTCGCACCGCTCGGGGTGCTATGGGTGTTCTATCACTTCTTCTTCGGCTAGTGCATATCGAGCGAAGCGCCCTGCTGCCCTATCCGGCCGCTGCGGTCTACGCCCTCGTCAACGACATCGAGAGCTATCCGCAGTACCTGAAGTGGTGCAAGGCCGCGAGGACCCTGGAGTCCGGCGATCACCTGGTGGTCGCCGAACTGACGCTGGCCGGCCGCGGCCTGAAGGAGACGCTGGTAACGCGCAACATCCTGGTGCCCAACCACAGCATCTCCATGACGCTGGCACACGGACCCTTCAGGCACTTCTCCGGCACGTGGACATTCACGACCCTGGGCCCCGGATGCCGCGTCAGGCTGGCATTGGAGTTCGAACCGAAACGCAGCTTCTTCACGGTGTTCGGCACCGCACACGTGCTGGGCCGGGTGGCCGATGAGACGCTCGACGGCTTCGTTCGACGCGCTCGCGAGGTGTTGAGTCCCGCGTGAACATGCGCGTCGAAGTGGTCTACGCATTCCCCCGGACCTGTTACGCCGCCGAAGTGGAAATCGAGGAAGGGGCCACGGTCGCTGACGCGGTGCGCGCCGCCATGGCGGCGGAGCCGTTCAGGTCACTCCCCGCTTCGCGTCCGCCTCCCGATGCCAGCAAGGTGGGCATCTTCGGCCGCGTGGTGACACCCGACACGAGGGTCTCCGATGGCGATCGCGTGGAGCTCTACCGCGACCTGGCGCAGGACCCTCGTGAAATGCGGAGGGAGCGAGCCGGTCCAGGCTGACCCGCAGGCCCGGCACCGGCCTGGCGTGCGGGTCCGCCGGCCTACTCGGGCTTTCTGGCGGACGATGGGACCATGTCGCCGGTGATGTAGGTCAGAACATCGTTCTTGAAGAACAGGGATACCAGCATGCGGGATTGGAACGTGTCCGGCACGTCGATGGTATAGACATAGTCCCAGCGGTCATCGTCGAAGGTATTGCGAAGCACCGGCTCGCCCATGATGTAGGCCACCTGCTCCCGCGTGATCCCGGGTTTCAGTTGATCCACCATTTCCTGGGTGATGATGTTGCCCTGCTGTATGGCCACGCGGTGGACCCCGCAACCGTTCAGGAGAAGCGGGGCGAGCAACGCCAGACTGCCGACACTGCGGAGGAACCTAGCCCGCATATCTCACCAAGGCGCTTGTTGAAGCAGTAAAGATCATGTTTTTGGATGACGCGCGTCTTGTTTTCGATGTTCTCGCTGGAAACACACAGCGCTGCCGCGCCCTCGCACGGTGGGGTCGGGCCAAAGGCGAAGCCTTTGGGGCACTTTTTTCCGTGTGCGCGCACATGCTCCCTGCACCATAAGGCATGGCTATGCTTCCGCTCGCGAGCACGCGCACACGAAAAAAATCCTGCGCGATCATCGCGGCCCTTGGTGAGATATGCGGGCTGATATGTTTTGACCTGTCAAGATGGTCAAGGAACATTCGCTTCATCCTTCCGATGTAAATGCTTGTTGTTGACGCGGTGGGCATGTGGGCGAGAGGCGCGCGAGTGTGGGCAGGCCGGAGGGCAAACGCGCGTCCAGCGCGTTGTCCGGGGGCTGTCCACACGTCCCGAAGGGCGCGCGCCGGTCCGAAGGACTCGTCCACATGCCCACCGCGCGGCCGGACGCCCCGCGGGGCGTCGATGGGCGCGTTGAGTCGGGACAAGGCCGGGCTGATTGCGACGGTGGATCATGCTGATATGCGTGGATTGGGTACCACCGGACTTCACTGCGTCGCGGAGCTGGCCTTTCTCTAAATGCAGGGATCGCCGACCGACACGCCCGCTCGGGATCGTGTCGACGGCACCGGTTATAGCCCGAACAAGGGTTCTCCACACCGGCCCGATCCTGCCCCGACTCAACACGCCCAGACCTCCTCCTTATCCGGTTTCGAGCGCGCCGGCGGCCCGCGCGATGCGGGGCATCTCGCGGCGGACGATGTCCCAGACGAAGCCGCTCAACTCCCGGGCCACGGCCACGTTGGCCTGCTTGCTGTTCTTGCCCGACTCGATCAGGCGCCGGTAGCGGCCGCACAAGCGGCGCTGCGCCTTCCAGGCGATCGCCCTGGCCTCGTCCGACGCCGCGGCCGCCTTGCGCTCGAGGTGCGCCGTGCGCCGCGCCGGGAACCGGTAGCTCCAGGCCGACTCCACCAGCGCCCGCCGCGCGTGGCCGTTGCCGGTCCGCGTGATCCCGCCCCGGCGGCGGCGCTCCCCGGAACTGTGCTCGCTCGGCACCAGCCCCAGATAGCTCATCAACTGCCGCGGCGAGTCGAAGCGGCTCACGTCGCCCAGCTCCGACAGCAACGTCATGGCCGTGATCACGTCGACGCCGCGCAACGCCGCCAGCGAGCGGACCGCCGGCGCCATCGACCAGCCCGGCAGGGCGTCGCGCAGCAGCTTCGTCAGCGCCGCCACCCGGTCGCTCGCCGCGCGCGCCGCGTCCAGATATTCCTGGTACGCCCATTCCTCCCAGTCGCGCTCGAAGCGCAGCCCGTCCAGCCACGCGTAGTGCGCCTTCGTCCAGCGCCCGCGCGACCAGCGGCGGTCGTGGCGCAGCAGAAACGCGCCCAGCTGCTGGCGCGCCCTGAGCTCGGCCCGCTTGAAGTCCGACCGCGCCCGCACCAGGTCCCGCATCGCCTCCTGGTCCTCGTCCGGAACCCACACCGGCGTCAGCTCCCCGGCCCGCGACAGCCGCGCCAGCTTCACCGCGTCCCGCCGGTCCGTCTTGATCCGATCGCCCGGCGCCTTCGGTATCCGCGACGGCGCCACCACGTCGCAGTCGAATCCCATCGCCGTCAGTCGACGGTGCAGCGCGTAGCCGCACGGCCCCGCCTCGTAGCAGAACCGGATCAGCTCGCCGCCATGCGCCTCGCACAGCCGGTCGGCCAGCTTGCCGACCGCCGCCGGACGGTTCGCCACCTCGCCCCAATACGCCGCCGGACCGCGGCCGGCTTCCGCCACCGCCACCGCGATGCTCTCCTTGTGCACGTCCAGCCCCACGTGGCACGCGTAGCTCTTCTCCGAACTCCCCGCCGCCGCGCTTGGCCCTGCCGCTCCGTTTGATCTAAAGTCTTCCATTGCCTGCCCTCCTCAATTCTGGCTCTGTCTCGTGGCCGTCAATGACCAAGCCCCAAGATAATCCACGCTCTTGAGGACGGGCAGGTCAAAACATTATGTCTAGATGACATGGCCGCATACTAAAGCGCTGTCAAGGCAGAATCCACGGATCTCTTCGCCCGTTCGCCTGACTGGCGCACCCGTTCCCACGGCCGGGAACGCGGCATCAGGACGGCTGTCCACCAGCCAGGAGCGTCTGCGCGTACGCCCGCGTCTCGCTCGTAATCTGCTGTCCCGCCAGCATCCGCGCGAGTTCGTCGACACGTTCAAGGTCGTCGAGCACTTTGATGACGGTGTCGTCGGTCGAGGTCTTCGTGACCTTGAGGTGCGCATTCCCAAGCGCCGCCACCTGGGGCGCGTGGGTCACGCAGATGACCTGGGTGTGTTTCGCGAGGCGCCGCAACATTCTCCCGAGCACGTCCGCGGTCGTGCCGCCGATGCCGACATCCGCTTCGTCGAGAACGAGACATGGCAGGTCTGAACTCGCCGCGGCCACCACGCATACCGCAAGGCTGATTCGCGCCAGCTCGCCGCCGGAAGCGATGGCCCGGAGCGGCCCCGGCGGGTACCTCGGGCTTGCGGTGAACAGGAAGTCGACGGTCTCGAGCCCCCGCTCGTTTTCGGCCGGAGTGAACTCGACGGACAGGGACGCCTGGCCGAAGCCGAGTTCCGCCAGCGCCGAAGTGACCGCTTTCTCGAAGCGCCGCGCGGCGACCGTGCGCGACGCGGACAGTTCCGCCGCGGTGTCACGGTACTCCTGCTCGCTGGCTTCGCAGGTCTGCCTCAGGTTCTTGAGCCGCATCTCGTCCACTTCGAGGGATTCAAGTTCACGGGCGACCTCCTTCGCATGCGCGGCGAGGTCCGTCGCGCTGACGCGATGCTTGCGCGCGGCGTCGTGTATGGCCTCGAGCCGCTCCTCGACCTCTTTCAGTGCCCCTGGATCGACAGGCACCGCTTCGAAATACGTGCGCAACGCCGACAGGCCTTCCTCGGCCTCGATGCGCCCCGCTTCCATGTGCTGCCGGGCGGCCTTCAGGGCCGGATGATCGTCATCGATATCCTCGAGGTCGGCATGGATGCGCGAAAGCTGGGACAGCAACTGCTCGTCGAGCGTCTCCGCGTGGGTTCCAACGACGAACTGGATATCGGTCGCAGAGGACAGGCGCCTGTGGCGTTGCGTCAGCGCTTCCACTTCCCCTTCATCGACCGCCAGCGCGCCGAGTTCGTCCAGTTGGTATCGCAGCAGATCCATCCGTTCGCGCGTCGACCGCGTCCGCTGCTCCAGTTCCACGAGATCCGCCCGCTGCGCCTGCCAGGCGCCATGGCGGACGCGGACGGCGTCGGTGACCTCGGACGGCACACCGAAGTCATCCAGCAGCTTGAGTTGCGTGGCGCGTTCGAGCAGCGAACGGTGCTGGTTCTGCGCGTACACATCCACCAGCGGTGCGCAGAGTGCCTGCAGGGCGGAGACATTGACCGGCGTTCCGTTGATGAAGGCACGCGAGCGTCCGGCAGTAGTATTGACACGCCGGACCAGGCAACGCTGGGGCTCCGCATCGTCTTCGAGGGCGCGTTCGGCAATGAACTCGCGGGCCTCGTCGCGACCGTCCAGGTGGAACTCGGCCGTCACCTCGGTACTCGAAGCGCTGGGACGCACGGTCGTGCGGTCGGCGCGGGCGCCAAGCACGAGATCGAGAGCATGCAGAAGTATCGATTTGCCAGCGCCGGACTCCCCCGTGATGACCGTGAGCCCCGGATCAAACTCGATATCGAGGCTCTCGACCAAGGCGAAGTTCCTGACCGTGAGTTGCTTCAGCATTGTCCTCGCGCCATGAGATCCGCTCGCCCTTCGGGCGCAGCGTGTTCAACCCCGCCCGTCCCGCACCTTGACCGGCACTACGTGCCGTTCCCCGGCGCAGTCTGCTAGAGTATCGCCGACGGGGCCGGTGCCACAAAAGTGGCGCGGGGGACGCGATTCTTCAGGTGGCCCGTAGTCCCCGCACGTATGGTTGTCTTGCAGGGAGCAGCGGCTCGGTGAGTCTCGATGAATAGCCGGGAAGATCGATTTGCGGATCGCACCAGGCGCCTGTTCAAGCTCCTGGTCGAGCACTACCTGAACGACGGCGCGCCAGTCGCGTCGAGGCGCCTCGCCTCCCATGTCGACGTGAGTTCGGCCACGGTACGCAGCATCATGGCGGATCTCGAAGCCCGCGGACTCATCATTGCCCCGCATACCTCGGCGGGAAGGGTCCCGACCCACCGGGGGCTGCGCCTGTTCGTCGACAGCCTGATCTCGGTACAGCCGCTCGACACGCGAAGCGTCCAACAGCTTCGCGCGGAACTGAACCCGGACCTTTCGACAGACGAACTCGTCTCCACGGCGTCCGAAATGCTGTCCGAGATTACCCGTATGGCCGGCCTGGTGACGATGCCGAAACCGGAGCCTGAGCAGATCGCCCTGCGGCAGGTCGAGTTCCTGCGCCTGTCGGGCAACCGCGTGCTTGCGATCCTGGTCGTGGACGAACGCGAAGTTCAGAACCGTGTCATCCACACCGACCGGGAATACGACGAGACCGAATTGCACCAGGCCGCCGAGTACATCAACAGGCGCTACCACGGCAGGACTTTGTCGGAAGTCCGTAGCGGTCTGGTGGAAGACATGCGGGCGGACCGGGACCGGTTGGACCGGCTCATGCAAACCGCCATCGATGTGGCGTCGAAGACGTTCGCCGAAGACCAGCGCCCCTTGAGACCCTACGTGGTCAGCGGAGAATCCAATCTCGTCGATGCGTTGACGAATACGCAGGCCGTGCGCGACCTGTTCGATGCCTTTGCGCAGAAAAGCGCGATCGTTCACCTCCTGGACCGGTGCCTGCACACCGAGGGCATCCAGCTCTTCATCGGTGCCGAGTCAGGCAACCGGATGTTCGAGGAATGCAGCCTGATCACGGCTCGCTACGAGGTCAACGGCGAGGTCGCCGGGGTGCTGGGCGTAATCGGCCCGACACGGATGGCGTACCAGAAGGTCATCCCCATCGTCGACGTGACCGCCCGGATGCTCGGCTCGGCGATGACCGCCGGCCGCGCTTGAATTCCGCGGCGTCCGCCCATATAAGCCCGGCCTGATCCATAGCGAGGCACTTCCATGCCCAGGGACAAGACAGGCAAGCGCTCGAAGCCGGAGGAAGCCGAGCAGTCATCAGGGTCGGAAAAGACCGTCTCGGACATGCCTGATGCGGACGAAGCGGAACAGGCCACCGCAGAGGCGGCAGAAGGCGGCGGCGATCAGCCCGCGTCGGGCGACCAGGCCGGGAACGGAGCGGAAACCGCGGACGACCCCGAAGCGCTGAAGGAAGCGGTGGCGGCTCTCGAGAGGGATCTCGCCGAGGCCAGGGACCAGGTTCTGCGTGCGCGTGCGGAACAGGAGAACACCCGCCGGCGCACCGCACGGGACGCGGAAAACGCCCGCAAGTTCGCGCTGACCCAGTTCGCGGGCGAACTGCTTCCCGTCATCGACAACTTCGAACGGACCCTCGAGGTCGCCGCCGACGACTCGGCGGTCCACGAAGGTCTCGACCTTTCCATGAAACTGCTTTCCAGCGTTCTGGAAAAGGCTGGCATCGAGGTAGTGGACCCCATCGGCGAACCCTTCGACCCGACGTACCACGAAGCGATGGCCACGGTCGACAACCCCGATGCGGAACCGGGATCGGTGACGGAAGTTGTGCAGAAGGGCTACGTGCTGAACGGCCGCCTGTTGCGCGCCGCCAGGGTGCTGGTCGCGAAACGGGATGCGGGCTAAGGGTTGAAACGGCCCGGTATGGGCCAATATTGAATAGTCACGGCATGACGCAGCGCCTCGGCCGGCGCGAATGAGAGGACCTGAAATGGCAAGAATCATCGGTATCGACCTCGGCACGACCAACTCGTGCGTGTCGGTCATGGACGGGCAGGACCCGAGAGTCATCGAAAACTCGGAAGGGGATCGGACCACGCCATCGATCGTCGCGTACGCCGACGGCGGCGAGGTCCTCGTCGGCCAGAGCGCCAAGCGGCAGGCCGTCACCAACCCCGACAACACTCTCTTCGCGATAAAGCGACTGATCGGCAGGAACTTCAGCGACGAGGTCGTGCAGCGCGACATGGGCATGGTGCCCTACAAGATCGTCAAGGCATCGAACAACGACGCCTGGATCGAGGCGAAGGGCGAACAGCTTGCGCCACCGCAAATCTCGGCGGAGGTGCTGAAGAAGATGAAAAAGACCGCCGAGGACTACCTGGGCGAAGATGTCTCCGAGGCCGTCATCACCGTTCCCGCCTACTTCAACGACTCCCAGCGGCAGGCCACGAAAGACGCCGGCCGCATCGCCGGGCTCGACGTCAGGCGCATCATCAACGAACCGACCGCGGCCGCACTCGCGTATGGCATGGACAAGCAGCGCGGCGATGCCAGGATCGCCGTCTACGATCTCGGCGGCGGCACGTTCGACATATCCATCATCGAGATCGCCGACGTGGACGGTGAGCACCAGTTCGAGGTGCTTTCCACCAACGGGGACACTTTCCTTGGCGGCGAGGATTTCGACCTGCGTGTCATCGACTTTCTCGCAAACGAGTTCAAGCAGGAGAACGGCATCGACCTGCACAACGATCCGCTTGCCCTGCAACGGCTCAAGGAAGCCGCGGAAAAGGCGAAGATCGAGCTGTCATCGAGTCAGCAGACCGAAGTCAACCTGCCGTACATCACCGCGGACAACACGGGCCCGAAACACCTCGTGACCAGGCTGACCCGGGCCAAGCTGGAGTCCCTGGTCGAAGACCTTGTTGAGCGAACGATCGGTCCGTGCAGGACTGCGATCAACGATGCCGGCATCTCGACGGGAGACATCAACGACGTCATTCTCGTCGGCGGCCAGACTCGCATGCCCCTGGTGCAGGAGAAGGTCAACGGTTTCTTCGGCCGGGAAGCGCGCCGCGACGTGAATCCCGACGAGGCCGTCGCGATGGGCGCCGCGATTCAGGCGGCGGTGCTGTCCGGCGACGTCAAGGACGTACTCCTGCTCGACGTCACGCCGCTGTCGCTCGGTATCGAAACCCTGGGCGGTGTCATGAGCGCGCTCATCGAAAAGAACACCACCATTCCGACCAAGAAGCAGCAGGTGTTCTCGACCGCGGACGACAACCAGACCGCCGTCACCATTCACGTGCTGCAGGGCGAGCGCTCGCAGGCGGCGCAGAACAAGTCCCTCGGCCGCTTCAACCTGGAGGACATTCCTCCGGCGCCCCGCGGAATGCCGCAGATAGAGGTCAGCTTCGACATCGACGCCAACGGCATCCTGAACGTGTCCGCGAAGGACAAGGCGACGAACAGGGAACAGTCCATCGTGATCAGGGCGTCGAGCGGGCTGTCGGAAGATGAGATCGAGTCGATGGTGAGCGATGCCGAGGCGCACTCGGAAGAGGACAAGAGATTCGAGGAACTGGTTGGATTGCGCAACCAGGGCGACACCCTCGTGCATGCTGCGCGAAAGATGGTGACGGATGCGGGAGACAAGGCGACCGACGAGGAGAAGGAAAAGATCGAAGCGGCCGCCAAGTCCCTCGAAGAAGCCATCAAGGGCGAGGACAAGGAGGCCATCGAGTCCGGCGTCCAGGCACTGTCGGAAGCCACCGGCGCGCTTGCCCAGAAGATGTACGCGGAGCAGGCGGACGCGGCGTCCGGCGACGGGGGCGGGGCACAGGCCGGCGCCTCCTCGCAGCCCGACGACGACGCCGTGGATGCGGAGTTCGAGGAAGTGAAGGACGACGATTCCAGGTCGCGCGACGGAGACAGGAACGCATGATGCAGCGTGGGGCATAACGCCTGAACACGACGATGGCCAAACGCGACTACTACGAGGTGCTCGGCCTCGAACGCGGATCATCTTCCGATGACGTGAAGAAGGCCTACCGGCGCCTGGCCATGAAGTACCACCCGGACCGCAACGACGGAGACGCGAGCGCGGAGGAGAAGTTCAAGGAAGCGTCGGAGGCGTACGAGATCCTGAGCGACGACGAAAAGCGCCAGGCTTACGATCGCTTCGGCCATGCCGGCGTGGACGCCAGCGGCATGGGCATGGGTGACGGCGCCAGCTTCAGCGACATCTTCAGCGATGTTTTCGGCGACATTTTTGGTGGTGCCCGCGGCGGCCGGCGCGCATCGCGGCGGGGCGCCGACCTTCGATACAACCTGAGCCTGGAGCTCGAACAGGCGGTGCACGGCGACACGGTCGAGGTCCGGGTCCCTGTGCTCGGTACCTGCGACGCCTGCGACGGCAGCGGCGCCGCACCAGGCACCAGTCCCACCACGTGCCCGCAATGCCAGGGCCAGGGCCAGATTCGGGTCGCACAGGGTTTCTTCTCCCTGCAGCAGACCTGTCCCCAGTGCCGCGGCGCCGGAACGTTCATACCCAATCCCTGCCGCACCTGTGGTGGCGGCGGTCGCGTGGAACGCCGCAAGACGCTGTCGGTCAACATCCCTGCCGGTGTGGACGAAGGCGACCGAATCCGCCTTTCCGGCGAGGGCGAAGCGGGACCGCAGGGCGGCATGCCCGGCGACCTTTACGTGCAGGTGTCAGTGCGCGAGCACCCCATTTTCGCCCGCGACGGCATGAATCTCCTGTGCGACGTTCCAATCTCGTTCATGCAGGCGGCCCTTGGCGGCGAAATTGAGGTACCCACGCTCGACGGGCGCATCAAGCTCCGGATTCCGGAGGGTACGCAGACCCACAAGCTGTTCCGCCTGCGCGGAAAGGGCGCAAATTCCGTGCGCCGTTCGGGTACGGGCGACCTGATCTGCCGCACCATCGTCGAGACGCCGGTGCGGCTCGACGAGGACCAGAAGACCTTGCTGCATGAGTTCGGGAAGTCCCTCGAGCACAGCGGTAATGAACACTCGCCAAAGGGCAAGTCCTGGATCGAATCGGTCAAGGGCTTCATTGACCGCTTCACGAACTGACGCAGACGGGAACGATGATCAGGATCGCAATCACCGGAGCCGCCGGACGAATGGGGCGCACCGTCGCCGAAGCGGTGCGGGACGCCGAAGACATGGTTCTCGGTGCGGCCCTCGAACACCCTGACGCGGATGCGATCGGCGACTTGCTTGACGGTGTGACCATCGCCCGCGAACCGGCTGCGGACGACTTCGATGTCCTGATCGACTTCAGCGTGCCCGCTGCGACGCTCGGTGTGCTCGAAGCATGCGAGCGTCACGGAAAAGGAATGGTGATCGGCACCACCGGATTCGATGCCGATGGCACCGCGCGTATCGCCCAGGCCGCGGAGCACATCCCCATCGTCATGACCCCGAACATGAGCGTCGGCGTGAACGTCACCTTCAAGCTCATCGAAGCGGCGGCCCGGGCTCTCGGCGCGGACTCGGACATAGAGGTCTTCGAAGCCCACCATCGACACAAGATCGACGCGCCTTCCGGCACCGCCGTGCGTATCGGCGAGATCCTGGCGCGCGTGCTGGACCGCGACCTGTCGTCGGACGCCGTTTACGGGCGCGAAGGCATCACCGGCGAACGAGACGCCAGGACCATCGGCTTCCACTCCCTGCGCGGGGGCGACATCGTGGGAGAACACACCGTCACGTTCGCGGGCCCCGGCGAGCGCCTGGAGATCACCCACCGCGCGCACAGCCGCATGAACTTCGCCATGGGCGCCCTCAGGGCCGCGCGGTATGTCGCTGCGCGCGACTCGGGGCTTTACGACGTCGCGGACGTCCTCGGGATCGCCAAGGGCCTCTGACCGACCCCGGGGTCCGCGCCTGCGTGCGTATTCTTCCGGGTCCCGGTTGATTGCACGGCAAAAGATGCCTACCGTGTTCGCCATGCGTTTGTTTGTCGCGATTTCGTTACTGTTCCTCGCTGGCTGCGACAAGCCGTTCGGCTTCATTCCAGGACGCGAACTGGACGGCGACGAACAGCCTCCACCCCAGGACTGGTCCGAGATCGACAGTATCCCCACGGTACAGCTCGAATTCCGACCGGACAAACCCTATTCCATCAACATCTGGGCGGTCAGCATCGGCCCGGACATGTACGTCGCCACCGGTGAAGACGGTACGCGCTGGACCGAGTATCTCCAGGAGACGCCGATGGTGCGGGTAAGGGTGCAAGAGTCCATTTATCCCCTGAACGCGGTTCGAATAATCGATGCCGCAGAGCGCCAGGACGTTACCGCCGCCTTCATCGCCAAATACAATGTCGACGAGGACAGTTGGGTCGCGAGCGGCCAGGTGTTCCGCCTCGACCGCCGAACCCGGGAAATGCAAAGTGCGCCATAGGGACCGATCACCGACCAAAAAGACGACCGTCCACTTCGACCCGGCAGTCCACTGTGCGCTGCGTCTCAAGGCGGCGGAGACGGAGCGCAATATCTCCTCGCTTGTGAACGAAGCCGTCAGAGCGGCGCTATCGGAGGACGTTGACGACCTTGAGGCCTTCGAATTGCGCGAGAACGAACCCGACCATGCGTTCGAGGAAGTTGTTCGCGACCTGAGGCGACGAAGCCAGGTATAGTCGCCCTACGAGGCTGAAGTTCAGGCGGGTCCCATCCCTCGCGTCGTGCTACGTTCCGCCAGCGGATTCGGAAATGCGTCGGGATCTTCGTCTCCCTCTCTCGGGACGAGGCAGGCGAAGTCCTTTTCGACGAGAATCTCTACACCGCCTTCGCGACCCCGAAGGGACACTTCCTCCGTGTTGGCCCAACGCAGGGCGATGGCGTGTGGGATGTTGACCGTCATCCGGCCGGCCGCGAACGCCGCGCCGATCGCCTCACCCGAGGTCTCAAGCGCGTAGGTGAAAGGCTGCGGCAGGGAGGTCGTCTCGACGACGACGTCTCCATCGGCCACAGTGGCCACTTCGGATTGGGTCAACCGCAGCCGGATCGTGTCTCCCTTGATGCGCAGCTTCACGGTCAGCCCGCAGTCTGTGGGACGACGTAAGGTCCTTCGGGAATCACCGCGACTGCCGGATCTCCGGCCCGCTCCACGCTGGCCGCTATCGCCGAATCGACGCAGTCGATGGCCTCCACCCCGGTGCAGGCACGATCGTCCTGATCGAGTTCGCTGAATAGCTGAATTCTCGCCGCACGCTGGGCCTTGAGCTGCACTTCCGTCTGCCACTCGTCGATCTCGGCGAAGCGCTTGCCCAACAAATCGTCCAGGAAACGTTCCGGACTCTGCGCGAGGAGGCGCCGCTGGGCCGCGCGATACGCATCGGACCCGATCCCCTCGGAACAGTCGGCGGCCACGATCAGCGTCGCGTCGCGGTCGAGAATCCCCATGGGCGTGAGCATGCTCTTGACGGTCTGGTAGTAGGTCTGGTCGAGCGGAAATCCGGCTGCGGACGTGACGACGGTCTTGAAGCGGCGCGGCAGCGAAACCCTGCAGAATCCGTGCGCGAAGTCGACTGCGGCCAGGTGGCTCGCCACGATCTCGCCGAAATTGACGAACGACAGCCGGCGCCGCTCGTCGATGACCGTATTGACGGCGTGGACCTCCCCCAGCATCCTCACGATTTCGAGCTGTTCCTCGCGCAGGGGGTTCCCGGCGAGATTGCACTGCACCGCCGCTGGGTCCTCCAGGAAGCGGGCGCTGTGGAACGTCCGGATCGTGTCCTGGTGGGCAATGCCCGGGGCGATGACCTTACAGCCCCCGGAGTAGCCCGCCATGATGTGCGGCTCCACCAGGCCGGTCGCAATACGCAGGCCGGCCTCGACGAATCGGCGATCGAGTTTCACGGGGGTTCCCCGGGTCTTCGTCGCCGCGAGGTCGATGTGGGCAGCATCGTCGCGTGCGAAGTGGTTTTCGACCCTGACGTTTTCCATCACCCAGTCATCGCCCACCACCTGGCGTAGCTCGTCACCCTCGTTGGGACGGTGCAGACCCGTCGCGACCAGGACCGTGATGCGTTCCCGAGGGATGCCCGCCCGAAGGATTTCGCGAATCAGGGCCTTAAGGAACAGCGCGTTCGGCACTGGACGCGTCACGTCGCAGATGAGGATGCAGGCCGACCTTCGCCCCGTCGCCAGGTCGGCGAGGGGCGGGGCGCCAACGGGCTCGTTGAGAGCGCGCGAGACGGCCGCCTCGGGATCCGCGATCACCGGCATCTGTGGCTTGCGCACGACCGTGACCTCGCACTCATCGGCGAGCCGCACCGGCAGTTCGCCTCGGCCATAGGGCAACTGGACAATCACTGGCGTAACCGCATTCGCCGTAGTCGCATTGCCGGCAAGTAACGCAGACGCGGCAACCTAAAGCAAGGATGTCCGTCTACGCGGCGAGTACGTTGCGGATGATGAACGCCGACAGCAGCGCCTGCACCGTGAAGATCGCGCCGACCGCCCACGTGACCCAGCGCTTCGGACGCACTCGCGGATCTAGCTTGCGCGCCTGCAGGTACAACGTCAGGTAGCTTTGTAGCGGCAACATGAAGGCCCCGTAGGACGCACCGATGATGATGAGCCAGATCGGGCGCTGAAACGAAAGGTAAATCAACGCACTCAGCGCCGGCATCGCTATGACGTACCCGACGATCCATTTTCGGCGCAGGGCCAGGTTCTGGCGATCGATGAAGCCGAGCGTCACCAGCAGGTCGGGAAAGGCCCGCGACCCGGCGCCGATACCCGACAGCACCGTCGAGAACAGGATGCAGAAAGCACCGAAACTGAACAGCCAGAACGACCACGGACCCAATACCTGTGTATACATGCTGGAGAGCACGGTGATCGTTTCCGTGCCCGATGGGCGCAGACCCAATGGATGCAGCACGCCTGCGCCAAGGAAGAAGAACGCGAGGGTCGCGCAGGTCAGGATGGCGAGCGTCACCCACACGTCCGTCTGGATCACCCGGATCCAGCCCCGGGCACGCTCGACCCAGCCTGGCGCGTCCCGGTCGCCCCCGATGAACGTGGGATACCCCTTTTCGACGCACCAGTAGGTGTAGCCCGCGATCTCGCTCGCGGCGACGCCGGTGGCACCGTACATGGCGAGCGCCAGGACGGCGTGTTCCAGGGGAAAGTCGAAGGTCAGGCCGGACAGGATGTCGTCCTCGGTGACGCGGAATTCCGTCGTCTGCATGAGGAACGCCGACAGGATCGTGGTGAAGGTGAAGCTCATGACCAGCACGAGCATGACTTTCTCCAGGCGGCCGTACGCCCCGCTGCCGAGGACCAGCATGGCTATGCCGGCGGCGATGACGGTGGCCCAGGCACCGTCTATTTCGGGCAACAGCAGCCCCAATCCCTGGCCCGCGCCGCCGATGATCCCCGCCGCGGTGAAAATGCCCGGGACGTAACCAAAGATGATGAGCCATAGCGGCCAGGCGACCGGCCCCACCTTCCCCGGCACGCGATTCAGTGCCCGCAAATACGTGTCGCCGCTCGTCACGACATAGCGCGCGAGTTCCGCCTGGATGAGTGACTTCACCCAGCAGGAAAAGAGCACCCACCAGAGCAGGACGAAACCGGCTGCCGCGCCCAGGCCCGCCGTGAGCAGGATTTCGCCGGAACCCACGATGGAGCCGGAAACGACGATGCCCGGACCGAGGCTCTTGAGCCGACCCCTGAGCGTTGTCGGCGGCGCCAGCGTTTCGCCGGCGCGAATGGTATAGGGATCGTCACTCAAGGCAGGCGCTCATTCCCGGTTCGACCGGTCGAGCTTGTAGGTCACGACCGCCGTGGCCACCTCCTCGCCATCCTGTCCGACAACCGACACGTCGCCGACGCATATGGTCCTGCCCCGCCGCCGGACTGTCGCGATCGCTGACAGGTCCGTCTTCGTCGCCAAGCGCAGGAAATTGATGGTGAAGCCGATAGTCGCGCCGCGCGCATTCGACGGCAGATCCCGATGCGACCAGAATGCCGCCGTGGCGGCGATGTCGACGAGTCCGCTGATCGCGCCGCCGTGAATACGGCCAGTGCCCAGTTCAGTCCGATAAGGCAACCGCGCGACGGCGCGATCCTCGGCCGCCTCCACCAGTTCCACGCCAAGCATCCTGGCGTAGCTTTCCTGCGCGATGGGGTTCACCCGGTCGATAGACATGCGTCGAGGTCCGGCGATCCTGCGACCGCTTCCAGCTTGAGGGATGAACTCGAAATTATGTCATAGTGAGGTGGACCGGAGCCGGAGCCCCGTGGCGAGAAGAGCAGCATGGCCGCACGAGCAGAACGCCGCAGTTTCTGGACCTGGGGATACGTATCCGACGAACCCACCGAAGCGCAGCGTACTGAGGCCGCCCGGCAGGTTTCCGCCCGACTCGGTAGGGAAGTGCGCGTCCCGCCCATACCGGCAATCGAAGATATCGCGCTTGAGGGAAGCCGAATCGAAGTTCCGTCGCGGTTGTCGGGCTTCGTCCGGACCGACCGCTCGGACAGGCTGACGCACACCTACGGTGGACACCGAACGGAACTCCTCGCGGCCCTTCGGGGCGTGTTCGAGAACCCGCCCGATGCCGTCGCGCATCCGCGCACGGACGACGAACTCGAGTCCGTGCTCGAGTGGTGCGATCTGAAGCGCTACACGGTCGTACCCTACGGCGGCGGCACTTCCGTGGTCTGGGGCGTGAAGGTGCCGGACGGTACCGACGGCGCCGTCACCATCGATCTCGACAACCTGAACGCGGTATCGGAGATCGACGAGGTTTCCCGCGCGGGGAGATTCCAGGCCGGCATCCTCGGCCCGGACCTCGAAGCGGCGCTCCGGCCCCGGGGGCTGACGCTGCGCCACTTCCCGCAGAGCTTCCCCTGGTCGACCGCGGGAGGATGGGTCGCCACCCGTTCCGGCGGCCATTACGCCACCAATCACACCCATATCGACGACTTCGTCGAGTCCACGCGCATGCTGACGCCCACGGGATGGATGGAGACGCGCCGTTTACCCGGCAGTGGCGCGGGACCGAGTCCGGACCGGCTGGTGATCGGCTCCGAAGGCGCACTCGGCATTATCACCGAGTGTTGGTTGCGGCTACAGAAGCGCCCGACGTTCCGGGCCAATGCGGGGGTGCGGTTCAACGACTGGCATACGGGCTGCGAAGCGGTGCGCGCCATCGTCCAGGCGAAACTCTGGCCGGCGAACCTGCGCATCCTCGACCCTGCCGAGGCGGGCGCCAACGCGGGACTCGACGGCGAGACCGCGCTTCTCATCATCGGCTTCGAGTCGGCGGACATTCCGCAGGGCGAAAACCTCAAAAGCGCCGTGACCATCGCCCGTGACCAAGGCGGCCTGATCGACGATGACGAACTGTTGATCGACGACGGTGACCGCCAGGCAGGTCGCCGGGGCGGTGCGGTCGGTGCGTGGCGCAACGCGTTCATCGGTGTGAACGCCGGACTGACGAACGGTCTCGGCCTGATGTCGGACACGTTCGAGACGGCGATCACCTGGGACCGCTGGCCGCAATTCGACGCAACGGTCCGCGCGCGCATGCGACAGGTGCTTGACGATGTGCTGGGCGACGGCGCTTTCCTGTCCTGCCGTTTCACCCACGTCTACCCGGACGGGCCGGCGCCGTACTACACCTTCAACGGCGCAGCGCAACCCGGCGCGGAGAACGAACAGTGGCAGACCATCAAGGACGAAGCCCTGGCGGCAGTGGTCGATGCCGGCGGAACAGTGACCCACCACCACGCAGTCGGGCGCATGCACCGCCCCGCCTGGGACCGGCAGCGGCCAGGGCTCTTCGCTGAGGCACTGAAGGCGGTCAAGCGTCGCCTCGACCCCAACGGGATACTCAATCCGGGAGTCCTCGTCGACGCCGGATAACCGAATCAGCGCACGCGCCGCCCCAGCCAATCCCGCATCGTCTGAGAAACCGTTTCGCTCGCGTCCTGCTGCACGAAGTGGCCCGCGCCCGGAATAGTGACCAGGGTCAGGTCTCTTGCCACCCACTCCCAGGTGCCGTTCAGCGCACCCGGTAGAAGCGCCTGGTCATCGAGGCCGTGGAACATCAGCACGGGACATTGCACCTTCGGAAAAGCGACCGTTTCGGCGGCTCCGGTGGTGGACGGAAAGTTCGCCTTGTAGTAGTTCAGCATCGCTTCGAAATCCGACGCTTCGAACGCCTCGACGTAGTGCGCGCGGGCGGACTCGTCCGTCACCCACCCGGCAAGTCCTTCGGCGGTCAGGGCGTGGTGCGCGTCGGGCTGCTGGAACGCGTAGGCGTACGCGCTGCTTTGCTGCTGGTCCGGATTCGTCGCAAGCTCCCGCCGCAGGCCCGCCGGATGCGGCAGGTTCAGGATCACGAGCGCGGACACCAGTTCCGGGCGCGACATGGCGAGGCTCCAGGCGATGGCGCCGCCCCAGTCGTGGCCGGCAACGACTGCGGACTCCTCGCCTTCCGCCGCGATCACCGCGGCGATGTCGGCGACCAGGAGCGGCATCGCGTAGTTCTCGACACCCTCCGGTTTGTCGCTCGCGTTGTATCCGCGCAGGTCGACGGAGGCAATCCGGTAGTTGTCTTCAAGCGCGGCAATTTGCTTGCGCCACGAGTACCAGAAGTCGGGAAAGCCATGGACCATGACCACGAGAGGTCCCGAACCCGCCACGACGTAGTGGATCCTGACGTCCTCGTTCTCGGCGTAGCGATGCTCGACCCGGTCCATCAGGTCGGCATGTCCGTACGTGCAGACCAGGGCAAGTGCCAAACCCGCCAGGTGATTTCGATGCCCATGTCCATGTCCCGCCATTCGCCGGCGAATATACCTGCTTACCCGACGCTTCGTGTATTTTCACCGCGACACTGAATGCTACTGGCTGACGGCGGATGACCCACGCTCGGCTAATCGTCGACCTCGACGCGCTTGCGGCGAACTACTGCAAGTTTCGCGACCGCGCCTCCGGAGGTTGTGCCGCTGTCGTCAAGGCGAATGCATATGGCCTCGGCGTGGAGCCCGTGGCGCGCCGGCTGGCCGCCGAGGGATGCCGGCAGTTCTTCGTCGCGACGGACGCGGAGGGACGCGAACTGCGGAGTATCCTGCCGGACGTCCGGACCATCGACATATTCGTGTTTTCCGGTGTCGTCGAGGAAGAGGGCCTCATCCCGGTCGTCAACCACCCCGCCCAGATACGAGCCGGGCCGATCGCCCTGCACATGGACACCGGCATGCAGCGGCTGGGATTCGACGGCCTGGATGCCGAAACGATTCCGGCGGATGCCGAAGTCAGGCTCCTGGTGACGCACCTCGCTTGTGCAGACACCCCGGACCACGCCCTTAACAGCGAACAGCTCTCGCGTTTCAAGGCGCTGGCCGCGCGGTTCCCCGGCGTCCCCGCAAGCATCGCGAACTCGGCCGCGATTCTCACCGGCGTGGACGGCATCGGGCGCCCCGGCATCGGTCTCTACGGCGGCAATCCCTTTGCCGCGCAGGAAAACCCGATGCGCTGCGTCGCGACGCTCGAAGGCGAGGTGCTGCAGGTGCGAAAGGTCATGGCCGGCACGTCGGTCGGCTACGGCGCATCACACGTGACCGAGCGCGACACGACCCTCGCGGTGGTCGGCATCGGCTATGCAGACGGGTTGCCGCGCGCCCTTTCCAACTGCGGACAGGCCAGCTTCAGGACGACCAGGGCGCCGATCATCGGTCGCGTGTCGATGGACCTCACGCTGGTGGACGTGACCGACCTGCCGCCGGTAGCACCCGGCGACTGGATCGAGTTTTTCGGAAACAGCGTGGGTCTCGACGAAGTCGCCGAATGGGCGGACACCATCAGTTACGAAGTCCTGACCGGCGTCGGCAACAGGGTCTCCAGAATGTACGTGCCCTGACCGCGCTCTGCCGTATATGATCCGCCCTCACAAAATTGATCGGGGTAAGGATCATCATGGCCGAAGTGAACAGGAACGGTGTCGTCGCGGGCCAGGTCGCCGTGGTCACGGGCGCCAGCCGGGGCATCGGCGAGGCGATCGCGAAGCGCCTCGCCATGGAGGGGGCGAAAGTGATCGTCTCGGCGCGCACCGTCGAGGCGTCGGACCATTTCCTTCCCGGAACCATCAGGCAGTGCGCCCAGGACATCGTGGACGTCGGCGGGGAGGCGGCCCCCGTGCGCTGCAACCTGGCGGACCCCGACGACCGCCGACATCTTATTTCGGAGGCGGAGCGGCTGTTCGGTCCGGTGGACATACTAGTCAACAACGCGGCGGTCACATGGTTCATACCCATCGTCGACTTCACGGAAAAGCGTTACCGCACCATGATGGACGTTCAGGTCTACGCCGCGCTCGAACTCGCACAGATGATCCTCCCCGGCATGATCGAGCGCGGCAGGGGATGGATTCTGAACATCTCTTCCCACGCCGCCCTGCATCCCGACGCGAAGGCCGGCGGACGCGGCGGCACTGTCTACGGCATGTGCAAGGCGGCACTGGAGCGATTCACCACCGGCCTGGCGCAGGAGGTCTACGGCAAGGGCATCGGAGTGAACGTCATATCCCCCGGGCTCGTGGCGACACCCGGCGTCGTGCACCACAAGCTCATCAACGACACGAACCGGGATCGCGTGACCCCGGTGGAACACATGGCCGAAGCGTGCCTGCGCCTCTGCCATGGCGATCCCGCCGAGATCACCGGACGCATCGACTATGCCGACCAGGTCCTAGAGGAGTTCAAACTCGAGCCCGCAGAGTTGGTCTGACCCGACATGGGAATCTTCTACGTAGGTGCCAAGGTCAGGAACTGGCAGAACCGGTTTCTGCCGCCTGATAGACAGGGCGACGAGGTTAACTGCGACATGCTCGTCGACTCCGGGGCCGCTGAGCTTGCACTCCCTGCGGAACTCATCGAGTCCCTCAGGCTGGAGGAACTTGGCGAGGTGAGGGTGTTCACTGCGGACGGCGGCCAGCATGAGTATCGCGTACTCGGCATCGTGGAACTCGAAGTGCAGGGGCGGCTTTGCCAAGTTCGCGTGATCGAACTGCCACGCGGCTCCGAACCCTTGCTCGGCGCGGTGCCGCTCGAGGAAATGGACTGGCGGATCGATCCCTCTCAGAAAAGGCTCGTGCCGAACCCTCGATCACCCGACCGTCCGCTGTTACCACTTTGCTGACCCATTCCAATCCGCTCAACCACACTCGCACTGAAATACAGTTCATTCACAAATAAGGATCGCCCTTGAAGCCTGGTTCCCTGCACAACGAGTTCCCGCCCGGATCCATCGAGGCGAAAGATCTCGAACACCTGCTGCATCCCAACACGAACCTGGGCGCCCACCAGGCGCAGGGCCCGGTCGTGCACGCGCGGGCCAAGGGCGTTTACCTGTGGGACAACAACGGCAAGCAGTATCTGGAAGGCATGGCGGGACTTTGGTGCACCGCGATCGGGTATGGCGAAGAGGAACTCGCCCGGGCCGCGGCGGAGCAGATCAGGAAACTCTCGTTCTCGCAGTTGTTCGCGGGCAAGACCCACGAGCCGAGCGTGCTGCTGGCGGAGAAGCTCAAGTCGATGATGCCGTTCGATGCCGGACGGGTCTTCTACGGCCTGTCCGGTTCGGACGCCAACGACACGCAGATCAAGCTGATGTGGTACTACCACAACCTCATCGGCAAGCCGGAAAAGAAGAAAGTCATCGCGCATCTGGGCGGTTATCACGGCCTTACCGTCGCCAGCGGCAGCCTGACCGGCCTGCCGCCCTTCCATGCGCATTTCGACCTGCCGATACCCGGTATCCTGCACACCGGCCATCCGCACTACTATCGCCACGCGCACGAAGGCGAATCGGAGGACGCTTTCACCACGCGCCTTGCGAAGGCCCTCGACGACCTCATCGTGGCGGAAGGTCCCGAAACCGTCGCCGCCTTCATTGCCGAGCCGATCCTCGGCGTCGCCGGCGTCATCGTGCCGCCGGTCGGCTACTACGAGAAGATCCAGGCCGTGCTCGAAAAGCACGGCGTGCTGCTGATTGACGATGAAGTGATCTGCGGATTCGGCCGCACGGGCAAACCGTTCGGGGCCGAGACGATGGGTATGCGGCCTCACACGATGACCGTGGCCAAGGCGCTGTCGTCGGCGTACCTGCCCATCTCCGCCGTCATCATTCCGGAGTCCATGTACGAGCCCCTGGTCGAGGCCAGCAAAGACGTGGGCATCTTCGCGCACGGGTTTACCTACTCGGGACACCCGGTCTGCGCAGCAGTGGCGCTACGCAACCTGGAACTGATGGAAGAGCGCGGCATCTTTGACCACGCCGCAAGGGTGAGCGAAACGTTCCAGGCGCGGCTGGCCCAGGTTGGGTCACACCCCATTGTCGGAGAAGCGCGCGGCAAGGGCTTGATGGGTGCGGTCGAGATGGTCGCGGACAAGGAGACGAAAGAGCCTTTCGATGCGGGACTGGGGATCGGGCCCTACTGCATGCAGCGGGCCATGGCTCACGGGCTCATCGTGCGGGGTCTCGGCGACTCGGTCGCGATCTGTCCGCCGCTCATCATCACCGACGCTGAGATCCACGAACTCTTCGACAAGCTCGGCCGCGCACTGGACGAGACGTTCGAATACGCTCGCAAAGCCGGGTAGCGCACTCCGAGCACATCCGATTCATCGTGCCACCAGGTGCGGGCAAGCAAGGGGAAACAACATGGAATTTGGCGTTCAGGTAAACGTGTATCGCGTCTCCGCCGAGCAGGTGCTCGAGTCGGCCCAAGCAATGGAAGCGGGCGGCTGGGACAGTATCTGGTTCGCCGACCACTTCATTCCTCCGCGTGCAACACCTGAGGAGGAAGCGATGACGGCCTTCGAGGGCCTGTCCGCGATCGCCTTCGTCGCCGGCATGACGAAAAAGCTGAGGCTCGGCAACCTGGTGGTGGGCAACACCTACCGCAATCCGGCGCTGCTGGCCAAGATCGCCGGCACCATCGACACCCTGAGCGAAGGGCGGTTCACCCTCGCCGTCGGCGCGGGCTGGTACCAGCGCGAACACGAGGCTTACGGCTGGACATTCCCTTCCATGAAGGAGCGCCAGGACCGGTTCGAGGAAGCCTGCGAACTCATCCGGCTGCTGATCCGCTCGAAAGACCCCGTCAGTTTCGATGGCACGTATTACCGCATCGACGCCGCCCGCCTGTCGCCCGGTTCCTACGGCGAACCGGTCCCCATCATGGTCGGCGGAACGGGTCCGAAACGGACGCTACGGACCCTCGCCAAATTCGGCGACGTCATGAATCTCGACGGCTGGGCGGGCGGTGGCCTGGCATTGGACTACTACCGCTACAAGGCCGACATTCTCGAGCAGCACTGCGAGGACGTGGGCCGCGACCCCGCCGAGATCCGCCGCACGGTGCTCATGCCATGCCTCCTCAGCGAAAACAGGGCGCGGACCGAGGAGTTCATCAGCCGTTTCGGCCCCGGCACCGTTGCCGGAAGCAGGCAGTACGTCATCGATCGCATCGGTGAGTTCGAAGACGCCGGCATTTCCGAGATCATGTTCGGGGCACTGCCGTCCGGCAACGTCGGGCTGCTGCAACGGTTCGAGGAAGAGATCCTCTCCGCTTTCAGGTAAGCGGTCCGAGGCTGTCAGCCTTTGGCGGTCACTCCCTTCACTGCCAGCGCCTTCTCGGCAACCGACGCGAAAAAGCTCGCGCCATAGGGAATTGCCGCGTCGTTGAAGTCGTACTCCGGATTGTGAACCGGGGGGGAATCGCCGTTGCCGAGCAGCACGTAGCAGCCAGGCACTTCGTTCAGCATGTAGGAAAAGTCCTCGGATCCGGTGCCCGCGGGCAGGCGCCGACGCACGTTGCCGCTGCCAACCAGTTCGTCGCACACCTCGGCAGCCAGCCGCGCCGCGACCGGGTCGTTGACGACGGATTCATACGTGGGGCGGAAATCCACCTCCGCGGCGGCGCCATGCGCCCGCGCAATGCCATCCGCCAGTTCCCGCGTGCGTGCTTCGACGAGTTCCATGACATCCATCGAGAATGCCCGCGTCGTCCCGGAGAGCCGCGCGGTCGCGGGAATGACGTTGTAGGCGTCGCCGGCATGAATCTGGGTCACCGACACGACGGCGGTCTCCGTCGGCCGCACGTTGCGCGCCACGATGGACTGCAGGGCCAGGGCAAGTTCCGCGCCGATCACGACCGGATCCACCGCCGTGTGGGGGAACGCGCCGTGGCCGCCGACACCGGCGATCTCGATATCGAAGTACGCCCCCGCGGCAGTCACCGTGCCGGGCACGGCGCCGAAGCGGCCTACCGGCATGCCCGGGGCATTGTGCATCCCGAACAGCCGGTCGCAGGGAAACTGATGGAACAGCCCGTCCTCGACCATGGCACGGGCACCGCCGATACCCTCCTCGGCGGGCTGGAAGATGAAGACCACCTGGCCCCTGAAGTTCCGCGTCGACGCGAGGTATTCGGCTGCGCCAAGCAGCATCACGGTATGGCCGTCGTGGCCGCAGGCATGCATGCAGCCTTCGTGGTTCGAGCGGTGCGGGAACGTGTTCGCCTCCGCGATGGGCAGCGCATCCATATCGGCCCGCAGACCGACGGAACAGGTCTCGTTGCCCTCCCGCAACACGCCCACGACGCCGGTCCTGCCGATGCCACGATGCACCTCGACGCCGAACTCCCGCAGCTTCTCCGCCACGAAGTCGGAGGTGCGCCGCTCCTCGAAACCGAGTTCCGGATGCGCGTGGATGTCGCGGCGCCAACGCGCCAGCGTGTCGTGCCTCGCTAAGATGTCCTCAATGAGCGGCATATTTGATCCTCTGCCGGGCGTCGATCGGGGTTCGCCCCTATCGCATCGGCACCATGGTAACCCCTTAAAGCGCCACCGGAACCGCCGATGCACCGATCAAGTATGCTTTGGTACCTGGACCAGCGGACACGACGCGGAGCCCTCAAGGAAATGCGCTACGAAATCATCTCGGCCGATTGCCACATCGACCTGCCCTGGCTCCCGGAGAACCTCTTCACCAGTGCCGCCCGGCCCGCGCTGCGGGATCGGATGCCCTATGTCGAAGAAAGGGATGACGGCCGCTTCTGGGTGAGCAGGAGCGGGGCGCAGTTCGGGCTGCAGAACGGCATGGGCTCGGCGGGTCGCGTCTACGTGCCCGGACAGATCCATCGATCGGACCGCATGGCGGAGCAGGGCCTCTACAGCGATGGCGCGAAAGGGATCCCGCGGCTCACCGATCCGGAGCTCCGGGTGCGGGACCAGGATCTCGACGGCATTCAGGGGGAAGTGATCTACGGCATCCTCGGCACTGCAAATCGCCTGAACGACGACGAAGCCGCCACCGAAGTCATGCGCATCTACAACGACTGGATGGCCGACTTCTGCTCGGCCAGACCCGAGCGCTTTGCCGGAATCGCGAGCATTCCGAGCCACGATGTGAAGATCGCCTGCGACGAGGTGCGCCGGGTCGCCGAGCGCGGCGCACTGCGCGGTATCGAGGTCGCGGCGACGTACGACATGACGCCGCTGTTCCACCCCTCCTGGGAACCGCTATGGGCGCTGACGGAGGAAGCCGGTCTTCCGCTGCACTACCACACCATCGGCGGGGGCCGCCGCTATGACCTCGACGCCCTTGCCCCCCTGCAACGGCGACAGGCGTTCGCCGTGACCATCACGAGTTTCCAGTTGGCCATGTCGAAGATCGTCATGGAGATCATCTACGGCGGCGTGCTCGAAGCGCATCCGGGTTTGAAAGTCGTCGTCGGCGAGAGCGGCATCGGGTGGATCCCCTACATCCTGGAGCACATGGATCTCGAGTGGGAAGACCAGTTCCAGGACCTCACCCTGACCATGAAGCCGTCGGAGTATTGGCGCCGCCAGTGCCACGCCACCTACCAGTCGGACCCCATCGGCATTCGCCTGCTCGACATCCTCGGCGAAGACAACGTGATGTGGGGCAGCGACTTCCCGCACCCCGACGGCGTGTGGCCGGATTCGAAAGAGTTCATCGAGCGCGAACTCGGCGGTGTGTCGGAAACGCTGCGGCGCAAGATCACCTGCGAGAACGCCGGCCGGCTGTATCGCTTTATCGGCTGAGATCATTCAATCGACCGGGGCACGACCTCCTGCCGCGACCGCGGCCGGCTCGAGCATGCTCCCGGACAGTCGAACTCGCGTCAACGTAATGCATCTTGCGGCGCGCGCTGCTAATGTTTGTTGCCCCGCGCCCGTAGCTCAGCTGGATAGAGCGTTGGCCTCCGAAGCCAAAGGCCGCGCGTTCGAATCGCGCCGGGCGCGCCAATAACCCCAAAAAAACAAACCGTTACAGACGCCCACGGTGCGGTATGGCGCGACTTGCCGCTACAGTATCGAGTCCCAGCGAGACTTCAGGAAGGCTTCCATGTCTTCCGCCATTTGCCGGGCGCCCTCATGACTCCGGGCCAGCGGGGCGTTTTTCGGCGGGGGATTGATGACTCGTTCGAGAAACGCCAGACCGTCAGGCATACGCCAGTCGAAGGATTCATCCACGTGACCGGCCCCGCGAACGTACTTGTACTCGTGATGGATATTGTTCGCGAGCAAAATGTTGTGCAGAAGGTTGGTGCCCCTGAAGAATCCAAGTTCGTCTTTCGATCCGCACTCGAAGTAGATCTTCACACATGAGTCCCTGATCGGGTCTGGATTGTCCCGGACAATATTGGCAGGCTGATTGTTGTCGTGGAAATCCTGGGTGTAGAACTCAGGATAGCCGGCCGGCTTTTCGAGAGTGGCGGAAATCTGTGGTTCAAACGCGACGATCGCGGTGAAGGTATCCAGGTGTTTCAGTCCTATGGTCAGACTGCCCAGGCCTCCCATGGATACGCCGCCGATGAACGTGCCGCTTCTTTCACGTGCGACCCTGTATTTTGAACGAAGGTGGTTCAGCAGTTCGCTAACGATGAAGGTCTCCCAGTGGCGGGACCCGTCCGGGAAATCCAGATAATTGTTGGGGAACACGCCGCAATGCGGTGTGACGACAACCATCTCGGACAAACTGCCATTGGCCCACATGGAGGTGAGTCGCGGCTCCAATAGACCCAGAAAATTCGCGGGCATCTCAGGACCGCCGCCGCCGTGCAGCCAATAAAACAGCGGGTAGGTCTTGTCGCTTTCAGCGTAGCCGGGTGGCAACAACACATCGTACCGGGCGGGGTTCGGGACTAGGTCTGACTCAAACTGGTCGCTTGAGACCGGCATCGTTGCTCCTGTTCAACTGCGATCCACACAAAAACCCGCCAGTGTCGCATCCCGTAGGGTAACGGGTTTCATGGCGCTAGATCCCACCGCCCGAGCACGAAAACTCAATCCCGATCTGACGGCCAGGAGCATACGTCGTACCCCAGGGGTTCACTTGGTAGATGACGGTCTCATTAAACAGGTTTTCTGCGAACAACGCCGCCCGCCACTTGGCGTCCTGGTCACGCAACGTGAAACGCAAATTGGTTCGGTGGTGTCCCGGTGTGATATGCGGCGTAGACAGGTGATACCTGGACTCTGGCACACGGGCCCAGTCCACGCGCGCTCCGGCGATAAACGGACCGAGCTCGATCCCATAGTCGGCTGAGACGTTGTAGCTGTACTTCGGCGCATTGGGCAGTCGTGTGCCGGGTGCAATCATGACCGTATTGCGGTTTTCCCTGGCGACACCATCGTCGAGTTGTGCTTCGTGGTTGTAGTCACCGACTACTGAAAGCGTCAGGCTATCCGTGATATCAAAAGCAAGCGAAAGTTCGATACCTCGGCTGTGGGCTTCGCCACCGTTGATACTGTAGTTGACGGGCAACGGTGCCAGTGTATGCGTGTAGTTAACGGCGAGTAGGATGTCTGTCCAATCGATGTAGTAGACGGACGAGATCAACCGTATGCGATCGTCCAGCAGTCGAGATTTCAAACCAAACTCGTAGTTGGTGACCTGATCGCCGTCGGCACTGAGGTGGGCCGACATGAACTCGGCTTCTTCCAGTGAATTGGCCGTGCCAAGCGCCTGCAATCGCGGAATCACGCCGAGCCATTGAGGTGTTCCGTTGCTCAAACCCGGACGAAACCCGGTCGTCGTGGTGACGTACACCAGAGTATCTTCGTTGGGCAGATAGTCGACCGTGAGACGAACGCTGGTGACATCCTCGTCGATTTCCAGCGGGTCGCCGCCCCGGGTCGTATTGACGTTCGAGTAGCGCAGGCCCAAACCGACGTTCCATTGGTCGTTGAGCTGATAATCCACATTGCCGTACACCGACGTTTCTGTTGCGCCGTCATCCTCTTGGGTGGATGGAAACAAGGCTTGCATTTGCGGCAGAAACGGCTCTAGACCAGGCGCTGGAAAGAGAATGAGCCCCGATGTACTGCTGCCGGTGACGTTCTCGAGATTCTTGTAGTACAACCCGGCAACCCAGGACCACGGCCCGTCACCGCTAGAGACCAATCGCAGCTCTTGAGTGAAATTCTCCGATGTGTAGGTGATGTTGCTGCCAAGGGCGGAGAGCCAGGGCGGAAAGGGGGGAAAGGTGGGATCGTAAAGCGGATTCGGCACAAAACCACCGAAGCCGTCCGGGAAGGCCGGAAAAGCCAGTTGACCGACGAATAGCTCGATGATCCGAACCGCAAAGGACTCCGTTGTGTAATCGTATTCTCGCTCAAACGACGAGGTATTGGACGTTAAGGTCGCCCAGGGCAGGTCGTAGTTGATCGTAAGGGTGTAGAGGTCTTGCGTGTCTACACCTGAGTTGTCCACCTCAGGTGAGTTCAACACATCAGTTCCGAGGACAAAGTGGCCCGTTCGCGGACCGGCCAACTCATACTCCACATGGCTCGCGCTCAACGCAATTTCCAAGGAATCGGTGACGTACCAGTTGAGCCTTGCCCTGACACTGGTTTCTTCAGACGTGTCCACATCGTCTGCCACGCGATTGCCGACGACGTCGAGCTGGCCCGCCTGATCTCTAAGCGAGGCGCCGATGCGTAGCCCCAGCTTGTCCTCGACCAACGGAACATTGACCACGCCGCCGATCCGGTGACTGAGATCATCGCTCTCCTTGTTGCTGCCGAGCTCAGACATCACGCTCCATTCGAAGCTGTTCGCGTCGGCCTTCTTGGTGATGTAACGAATGGCACCACCCATGGCGTTTTCGCCATAGAGGGTTCCCTGCGGCCCCTTCAGAACTTCGACACGGTCGATGTCCAACAGACTACCGGTGATCTGGCCCTGATTACTGCCGGTTCCGAACGCTCCGGGGGGCGGCGCCGTGACGGGCGTATCGTCGACGTATATCGCCACCATGGAAGCGCCAAGCAGCGTGGGTGGCGTCAAGCCACGAATGCTGATGGTGTTCTCGCCGCCATCTCTGGATTGATAGGACAAACCGGGCACAAAGGTGTAGAGGTCGGTGATGTTGGTGATCCCGCGCTCAACGATGTCTCGATCATTCAACACCGAAATCGCCATGGCCGTTTTCATCAGGCTCGTCTCCTGGTGCGTGGCCGTGACCACGATCTCTTCAAGGCGACGCTCCCCGTCGCCTTGTTCGCCGTCCTGACTGGCGCCGGACTCGGCGGCCACTACACCATGGGTCAGCAGCGCACCTGCGAGCACCGTGGCGAGAAGGAGTGCTGAGCGTGTTGGGTTGACCCTGTTCATGTAGTCTCTCCACAATCGGTTTTCAGTTCCGGCATGCACGAAGCGGAGTGCCCGGTTCTAGCCTGGAACCTTTAGCAGCTGCTCATTGTACCGACGCACCCCGGCACACGCACGAGAGACCCTTTGAGCGACAACATCAGCGATCAGACCCCACGATTCCAGATCAGGATCAGGCGAGTGCTGGGAATAAACCTCTACGGGACCTGAGCGGACTCGCACTTGGACGACGATCCTGCGGTCGCCGTCCTGTTTTCTGGATGTGACCTTCCCACCAGCGGGACAGCTTCGATAACCTCCCAACACGGGCACGCTTTTACTGTTACTCGGACACGAATTCTTGAAATGACCCAAGTCCGGCTTTTGTTGAGGCTGATTGCGATGACGCTGGTGCTGCCTTCGGTCGCGGATGAAGGGTCTTGGCAGCACGGCATGTCTGTGTTCGGCAGTCTGAAGTATCCACCTGCCTTCAGTCACTTTGAATACGCCAATCCGAAGGCGCCCAAAGGGGGTACCCTAGTACTGAGCGGACCCTATTTCACGAGCTTCACGCCGTTTCTTTTCAAAGGGTTGTACCCAATAGAGATCTTCGGACCGCCACGGAAAACGCTCTACGACACGCTGTTCGTTCAGGCCAGTGACGAGCCCTATTCGGTGTATGGCAATCTCGTCGAACGCGTGCGCCATTCAGCCGACCGTGGCACTGTGGAGATGAGGATCCGCGACAACGCCTATTGGCACGATGGCATCCCGATTACGGCTAAGGACGTCAAGTTCACGTTCGACCACATAACGAACAGTTCGCTGTCAGGGTCGCGTACAGCGCTACCGCTCGAGTCCGTCGAGATTCTTGGAGAACGTGAGCTGGTGTTTCATTTCCACAAGATCCTCGGGCTGAACAAGACCGATTTTCTGGGGCCCATGACCTACTTCCCCATCCTCCCCGAACATTACTGGCGCACGCGGGATCTGTCCGAAACCACACTCGAGCCTCCCCTCGGCAGCGGGCCCTACCGGATATCCGAGGTTAGGCACGGCAGTTCCCTGCTGCTGGAGCGGGTACCGGACTATTGGGGTCAGAATTTGGCTGTCAACAAGGGGCGGCACAACTTCGACCACATACGATTCGACGTATACCGTGATGAAACAGTCGCCCACGAAGCGTTTCTCAAAGGGTTGCTGGACTTCCGCACAGAGACAGACACCTACCGATGGCAAACGGCTTATGACGGTCCTGCGCGGGATCGTGGCTGGCTGGTGATGGATCAGCACAACGACGTGGTCATGAGATCCGGGTTTCAGAATGCCTTGATATTCAATATTCGGCGGGACGAACTGTCTGATGTACGCGTGCGGGAAGCCCTGATGCTGGCATTCGACTTCGAATGGACCAATCGCGTCGTGTACAACGGCCTGCACGAACGTCCCGGCAGTTACTTCTCCGGTTCGCCTTTGGCAGCAACTGACTTACCGTCCGGGCTTGAGCTGGAGTTGCTGGAACCGTTCCGGGATGAATTGCCGGCGCGCATGTTCTCCGAGCCATTCATGCTGCCGCAGACAACCGGCCATGGTCAGAATCGGCAGGCACTTATACGGGCGAGGGAACTCTTGAAGGAAGCCGGTTGGACGATTCGCGATGGCCTGTTAATGAACGCTTCGGGCGAGGCGTTCACCCTGGAGTTCCTGAGCGCTTCGCCCAGCGAAAGACGAACATTGCTGCCCTATATGGATCAATTGAAGCAACTCGGTATCGAATCGAGCATTCGACTGGTGGACTCGGTGCAGTATACGAACCGAACGCGCATGTTCGACTACGATGCGCTGCTGGTGCAGGTCCCATTCGGATTTCCGGTCCCGGCAGGGGTGATCGCCCATTTCCACTCCAATGCCGCCAACACGCCTAGTTCGGCTAATTTGGTCGGGGTCAACAGTCCGGCGGTGGACGCCCTGATCATAGCCCTGCGTGAATCCGGTGATGACTTTGCGAGGTTGACTGCGGCCGCCCGGGCTCTCGACCGCACACTGCTCTGGCACCACTACATGATTCCCATACTCGGCTGGCAGAAGCCCAATGTCGTGTACTGGGACAAGTTTGGTCGACCGGGGACAGATCCCGAGTATTTGACCAGCTTCCCGGCCACCTGGTGGTGGGAGGAAGAGAAGGCATCACGCATGGATGAAGACTGACCGTGTAACCGTTGTGGTCACCCGTGTCGTAGCGCGGGCAGGACTTCCTCCGCCGCCAATGCGATCGCCTCAGCACCGTCGTTGGTCTGTAGTGTGAAATTCGGCGCCTACGGCATATTGTCCGAACGCGGATTCGCGAAGCGATGGACCTATTTCATCAATCCGGAAGGGGTGATAGCTCGCGTCGACCGCGAAGTCGAGGCGCGCACAGCCGGTGCCGACCTGGTGGAACACCTCGAGGCGCTCGGCGTGCCTCCGGCAGAAGACTGACCAGAAAGTTCAGACCCGCCTGAAGGCGACGGGGTCCGCGATCCCGTTCAGGGGCCCGTCTTGTCGCGGTATTCGCACAGATCCTCTATCACGCAGGCGCCGCAGCGCGGCTTGCGCGCGATGCAGACATAGCGTCCATGCAGGATCAGCCAGTGGTGCGCGTCGCGTTTGAACTCGTTCGGCGTGAACCGGAGCAGTCTGTCCTCAACTTGCCCCGGTGTCTTGCCCGGCGGGGCACGACCTTCTGCCGCGACCGCAGCCGGCTCGAGCATGCTCCTGGACAGTCGAACTCGCGTCAACGTAATGCATCTTGCGGCGCGCGCTGCTAATGTTTGTTGCCCCGCGCCCGTAGCTCAGCTGGATAGAGCGTTGGCCTCCGAAGCCAAAGGCCACAGGTTCGAATCCTGTCGGGCGCGCCACAACTCGGGGCCGGCCTGAACCGGATTCGGGATTTGTCGGCCAAGCGACGTTTGCCGCCCCCCAACGACACATGCTACGGTCATTCGATGGCTGCACATCAAGTCGCCGACGCCAGCCCGCTCGGTGCGGATTCGTACCCGACCGAAACCGACTATCTCAGGCTAACCGACCGCTGCAACCGCCTGATGGAGTTCGCGGACGGACGTATCGAGGAGCTACGCGAGCCCACCGACTCGCACCAATCCACTCTGGCGCTGTTGTTTCGCCTGTTCGACCAATACGTGCGCACCGAACGTAGCATCGCGCATTTCGCACCGTTGCGGCTCCGAATCAGGGAGGGCCGATACCGGGAGCCCGACCTGCTGCTGCTCCGGGATGCGAACGATTCGCGGCGTCAGGATCGCTATTGGCTCGGTGCCGACCTCGTGGTCGAAGTCGTTAGCCGGGACGACCCGGAGCGCGACTACGTGCAGAAGCGCGACGACTATGCGGACCTGGGAATACCCGAATACTGGATCGTCGATCCCCAGGCCGACACCATCACAGTCCTCACGCTCGATGGCGACAGATACGTCGACCACGGCGTCTTTGGGCCGGGTGATGTCGCCTCGTCCGCCACGCTACCTGGTTTTCGCGCCCCGGTCTCCGACATTCTCGACTCGGCTCGCGGGAGTGGCCGATGATCGCCTCGACTTCGTCCGCCCAGCGCGAGGATAATGTCCACAGTTTTCCGGAGGCCCTTATGAAATCTCGACTCGCCCGATGCGCTGGCGTTCTGGCCTGCGGCATCCTGACTGCGAGCTGCCTGGCCGCGGATGTCGGCGATACCGCACCCGACTTTCAACTGCCCGGTTCCGATGGCCAACACCACGCGCTGAGCGACTACCGGGGCCAGTTCGTGGTCATCGCGTTCTTTCCCAAGGCCTTTACCGGCGGCTGAACCATGCAGTGCAAGGCGCTGCGTGACAGCGCCGAAGAGATCGAAGCGTTCGATGTCGCGTACTTCATGGCGAGCGTCGACGAGGCGGAAACCAACACGGCGTTCGCCAAGGAGCATGGGGCGAGTTTCCCCATCCTGTCCGACCCGGACCGAACGGTGTCCCGTGCCTACGGCGTATTGTCCGAACACGGATTCGCGAAGCGATGGACCTATTTCATCAATCCGGAAGGGGTGATAGCCCGCGTCGACCGCGAAGTCGAGGCGCGCACAGCCGGTGCCGACCTGGTGGAACACCTCGAGGCGCTGGGCGTGCCTCCGGCAGAAGACTGACCAGAAAGTTCAGACGCGCCTGAAGGCTACGGGGTCCGCGACCCCGTTCAGGGGTCCGTTTTGTCGCGGTATTCGCACAGATCCTCTATCACGCAGGCGCCGCAGCGCGGCTTGCGCGCGATGCAGACATAGCGTCCATGCAGGATCAGCCAGTGGTGCGCGTCGCGTTTGAATTCGTTCGGCGTGAACCGGAGCAGTTTGTCTTCCACCTGCCGCGGCGTCTTGCCCGGCGCGAGCTTCGTCCGATTGGCGACACGAAAGATATGCGTGTCCACGGCGATGGTGGGTTCGCCGAAAGCGGTGTTGAGAACGACATTGGCGGTTTTGCGGCCAACGCCCGGCAACGCTTCGAGGGCCGCGCGTTCCCGCGGCACTTCACCGCCGTGGAGCGAGATGAGTGCTTCGCAGGTCTTCAGGATGTTGGCCGCCTTGGTGTTGAACAGGCCGATTGACTTGATGTGATCCTTGAGCCTGGCCAGGCCGAGGTCCAGCATCTCCTGCGGCGTACCCGCTTCCGCGAATAGCTTCCCGGTGGCGCGATTGACGCTGACGTCGGTCGCCTGCGCCGACAGGATCACGGAGACCAGGAGTTGGAACGGCGACCGGTAATTCAGTTCCGTGGTCGGCGCCGGGTTTTCCGCCTGCAGGCGAAGGTATATCTCGCGCCTCTTGTCCCTGTTCATGCGCCGTTCGTTTGTCCCGCGGGCAGTAAGCGGCCAGGGTGGCCGGAGATCGCCAGGTCAATGAACTTATCCCGCGTCGGGATCGAGAAAGTCCCCGACATCGTAAACGGGTCCGGACGCGTAGTCCCCCGTATCGTTGTCCGCATCGATGAACGGGCCCGTGTCGATCACGCCGCCGATGTTCCATGGGCCGTCCTCGGAGTCCGGCAACACGGGCTCCGCCACAACCACACTCTCGCCGGGCGGGCTCGGTGTCGGCGCGACCACCGGCGGCAGCCGGTCCGGCACGGTCTCCACGGACTCCGCCCTCGGGTGGACATCGTCACCCGACACGTGGACTGCATCGACAGCCGTGCTGTCCGTCTCGTTCCACAATACGAATACGCCTGCTCCCAGAGCGAGAAACAATATGGCGATGATCGCGGCCGCATGTACGGCCTTTAGCGGGGTCACCGCATCAGTCGTCCGCCGCCATCACGTCTATGCGCGAGACGAAGCAGTGGCCGTTGTGCTTTTTCGTGTCGTCCACCCAAACGCGCACTTCCCGCCCGGTGACAAACGCCAACTGCGCCGAGTCGTACATGCGCAACGCGTTGGACTTGCTGGTGTGGGTGCCGGTGCAACTGAAAGTGACCCACTTGCTCGTCGGGCAATCGAGCCCCTCTTCCGAGGGCGATACGCTGAGTGCGACCATGCAGCCACCGAACCGGTCGTCAGCTACCGTCAGCGTTCGACGGACTTCGGCCACAATCTCCTTTGTGGCTGCCTGTGCGGGCGCCGTCAGCAATACAGACGCGGCCAATGCTGCTGCCGTGAACCTGATTGATCTTCCAATGCTCACAAGACGTCCTCCGTCTGTTTGACGGTCCCCGTTTGGACCGCCTTTTGACAAGCCTGTTCGAGAATACATCCCGCAATCGATTCGGTCTACGACAACATCTGCGACCCTGATCATTTCAGGGTGCCCGCCGGAGCCTCTAACGTCGATTGGCCGAACAATGTTCCGTCACGATATGATCCCCGGGGTCCGGTCCGAACCGGATTCAGTCGGAGCACACTCCAATGGCGGGGGACGGTTCCCGGGCAGCTCCCTGGTCCCACCTACACCTAACAGCAGTACCGCGTCTGCATGACCGCGTGAGCCTTGAGGCAATCAAGTGATCCTGATCGAAAACCATTACTGGCGCTACGCCTTTTACCGGGCGTATTTCAACCTCATCGGCGAGGCATCCAGGTATTACCTGGGTTGGCTGTGGTGGTTTCTGGAACCCGTCGCGATGACCGGGGTCTTCTACGTGGTCTTCACCTACATCCGGCCCTCGGGCATGGAGAACTTCTCCCTGTTCATCCTGACCGGCGTCACCATGTGGCTGTGGTTTTCCAACGGTGTGGCAAATTCAACGGCCAGCCTGTTCGTTGGCAGGAGCATCATTTCTAACATTCGCCTTCCAAAGTTGATGTTCCCCCTCGTCAGCGTCGCATCCGCCACGCTGAAGCAGGGGTTTGTCTTCCTGATCGTCGTCACGGTAATGGGTTATGCGATTGGCCCGTCTCCAGCCTGGTTCTATCTGCCGGTCCTCGCGCTCGCCCAGTTCTGCCTGATCCTGGCGGTCGCGTCGATCGTGTCGATAGTCTGCTGCTACGTGCGGGATCTGCGGTTTGTTGTCAGCTCGGGCCTCACGCTGCTGATGTTCTGCTCCGGGCTGTTCTTTCCCATCGACAGCATGCCCGTCGAGTGGCAACCCTATTTCAGGCTCAATCCGATGGCAGTGATGCTGGAGCAGTACCGCCTCGTGCTGCTGTACAAGATGCCGGCGGACCTTTCCTGGTGCCTCAAGGTCATGGGAGCTAGCGCGTTGGCCCTGTACTTGATCAAGCGGGCGTTCGAATGGATGGACCTGACACTCACCCGGCGCGTGATGGACTCATGAAGCGAACGCGGACGAATGGGGTCGATCAAAGGCGACGAAGGAAAACCCGGCCGACAAAGGGATCCTCTTCAAAGTACTTCGCCATGCCCTGCCCCTCGACCCGGTAGACGCACTCGAAGCGATTGCCGACCGTCGCCTTCTCGACAAATCTATCGATGTTGATGAACCGCCGATAGTGCGACCCAAAGCGCTTGTAGCCCTTGGCGTCCTTTTCGGTCCGGAACTCGAAGAAGCACCTGGCTCCGGAACGCAGGGACTGGGAAAGCGCGCCCAGTACGAGGTCCTCTTCTTCTTCGGACACTGCGTGAAAGAAGAACCGCGCATAGATCGCGACGTGATTCCGCCTCGTATCTCCCGCCTGGATGGCAGCCTCTTCCATTCGGTTCAGGAAATCGACAAGCGTGTGAGGCGCCCCGACATCCACCTGTCTGAACTCGACGTCATCGACTTGCTTCTCCAGCACGCGCGCCTGGTTGTCGTCGATCGCCTTGCCGGAAACGTCCAGACCGATAACGCGGTGTCCCAGTTCCGCGAAGAAGACCGAATCGCGCCCATTGCCACAGCCGAGATCGACGACATAGCCCGGCTCCGTCAGCTCGATGGCCACCGCCGCGGCAAAGGGGGAGGGAAGTATCGTATGCGCATACGCGTAGAAGCGTGACCAATAGTCCTTGATTTCATTGTGCGTCGCCTCGTCACCGACAGGAATGGCATTGAGTTCGTTCATCTTGGCGCGGACCTCCGGAGTCACCCGCCATTGGAAGCTGGGATCCGGAACACGCCATCCGGGACCGTAAATCAGTTCCAGCAGTGCTTCGGAGTCGTTCGGGACCCAAACCTGACGGCCCTTGAACTCACGTTCCACCAGCGGATAGATCCGGTTCCGCGAGAACGTCCCACCAGCGTTATACATATAGAGCTTCTCACCCTCCATCCATGCCATGAAGACATCGAGCGATGTCCCCTGTAGTCCCCAGTGGAACTGCGCACTGCTGTCGAACTGGACTCGCTGACCGATGTCCGTCAATGTCCTTATGACCCGGCGAAACTCCTTGACCGCCGCGTCGAGTCCCTGTCCGTCCGCCAGAAAACAGACATCAACGTCGTCGTCATGTGGAATGAAGTCGTTGTTGCGTATGCAACCCAGTAACGTGCCATAACAGATAAACAGCTTCTTCGAGAATTGGGCTTCGAAGATCCTGTTGCTTTCGTCCAGGGCCAGAAAGACCTTTTCGTCGACGTTCCTGTTCTTGAGGGGCCGGATTATCTGTCCGTACTTGGGGTTGATAATATAATCGCCCTGCAGCATCTCCGCGAGTTCCCCGATAGGCTGGCCGTGCGGATTGTCGATTCGGGAGTCACGGCCTTTCAGCATTGGTAGCGCTTCACCGCTCGAAGCCACTACTTCGACCTGGGCTCGATGCGGAAGCAGCCTGAAGAGTTCCGGAGAGATGGGAAACCGGAAGCCGGCTAGCGGACGGTCCAGCGCCTTCTCGATGTCATTTCTCGGTATATCGGCCCGAACCGTACCCAACGAGAGACCTTCAACCCTCACATCGACTTCGGTCGGGCCTTCAATTTCGTCGTCCACGCACCAGCCGGCAATGAACCAGCGTGAAATCCTCTCGATATAGCCCCGTGTCGGCATGTTTTCGCTGAACTCCGTTCGAATCAGTGAATGTGACCCTTGGCGCGCAAGTAATCATCAAGCGCTGCCTGCCATGCAGGCAAGGGGCCAAAGGCTCGCGAAGTCTTCGTGTTGTCGAGCACGCTGTAACGTGGGCGTGCCGCACGAGTGGGAAACTCTTCGCTGGTGCAGGGCGCGACCGTGGCATCGATTCGGGCCCGCGCGACGATCTCCCGGGCAAAATCGTACCAGCTCGCGGCACCGTCGTTGACGACGTGGTAGACCCCGGGTGTGCAACCCTCCACGAGGATGCGGATGACGACCTGCGCTACGTCCGCGGTAGCAGTCGGTGACATGACCTGGTCGTCGACCACCCGAAGCGCACCGCTCTCGGTGCCCGTCCGAATCATGGTCTCGACAAAGTTCCCGCCCTTTCCGCTCGCCCCGGCAACGCCGAACAGCGACGCGACCCGGAGGATCACAAGGTCGTCGAGAACAAGGTTCGCCAACGTTTCACCCAGGGCCTTGGACGCGCCATAGACGTTCACCGGCGCGACCGGGTCATCCTCCGTCAGGGGATCGGTGCGTCCGGCATCGCCGCCGAACACGTAGTCGGTGCTGACATGGAGGAGCCGTGCCCCGCGGCGGGCGCATACTTCCGCCAGCGCTTTCACGGCATGGGCATTGATCGCGGTGGCGAGGGCCGCATTGTCTTCCACTTCATCGGTCTTGTGATAGCCGGTGCAGTTGATCAGCGCGCCAAAGTCGATGTCTTCGAACCGCCGTTCGATCGCTTCCGGCAACGCGACATCCAACCGGTCCCGCCCCAACGTCAGCAGTTCGAAAGGCGCGCCAGTCTTCTCGTGCCAACGCCGAATATCGGACCCCAGTTGGCCATTCGGCCCCAACAGCACGACTCTCATGTCAGTGAGACCAGGCCGCGCGGTTCGTCAGACAACTGGTCAGCCTGGTACCCAAAATGTCGAGGGGTCCGCTCCGCATGCACTTCCCTTTTCGCTCTGTCCGTTCGGTTACCGCCATTCGAAGCGATAGTTCATGTCCCGAACCAAGTTGCCGATCACGCGTTCGATCGCATGCGCCCATTGTGCATCCAGGTGAAACCCGAGGGGCGTGTCGTCTCCCCCCTCGAAAGGCAGATCCTTGCAGGTCTCGAATATCCTCTGGAGTACTTCCCGGCGCAGGTACATCATCGTGCCCGACAGGAACTCTACGTCTCTCGATTCAGGCTTCACGTCCAGGAGGTTCAGAAGTTCCCCAAACTTCTCAGCGTTTTCGCGCAGCTTGGTATCCCGGCACCTGCGGGAACCTATGAGTCCAACCGTTTCGTCGGTCAGCATCAACCTAAGGTTCTTGACCGCGAGTTCTCGGCTCCCCATGAGAGCACTCAACAGCCGACGGCGCCAGAGCAGGGCATCTCCCGCGGCCAGGTGCGGGCTTTTCTTGGTATGGATCAGGCAGAAGAGCCGGTACTTATCCAGCGAAATATCCCGCAACAGCCGGAAGTGACCGCCAATGTCGCGGCCAATGTTCTCGCTAACGGAGATCTTCGCGATGGGGAAGGCATCGCGGATACGTCGCTCCAGTTCCGCCGTGAAGGTCGGTTCGACGAGGTTGACGTAAAGGTCGTATGTGCCCTGAGGGAGGTTCGCAAGGTATCCGGCCAGTTCCTCCCAGAGGTCCGGATAATAGACATGTACAAGGACACATAGTGGTCGCGTGCCCGACGTCAACTCGGAAGGCAGGTCGATCCGCTCCGAATTGCGCGATTGAGGCCGGTCGTCGCCGCGCCACGTATGCAGCCTGGGTTCCCATCGTCCGTGAGACATGTAGTGGCGCAACGCTTGAAGCGGCGATCCGGCGGCATAGCCTCTGAGATCCGGGTAGAGCTCGACGTACTCCGCAATCTTGAAGTCCAGCGGGATCTCCCGTGGGTCATCGCAGATCTGAAGCACGAATTCTCCCCTGGAGCCAACTCGCGACTCGTCGCGACCATGGTTGCGATAGTGATCCAGGAGCACCTGATCGGCGGACGGGGCCAAGTCTGGATTGAGGTCACGATAGAGCCCGGCGTCGAACCTGAACACGTCATCCTCGCGCAGGTCGATCCGATGCAGCGCTTCGATCGCGGGATCGATCTGGTCCGGGTCAACCGCGAACGGCAGCCGCCCTTCGACGGCGCCGTGCGACAGGTAATGCCGTAACGGGTCCTCCCCGCTATTCCTCACATCCTCGTTGGCGGCCAGGTAGTACTCCGGATCGAACAGGATCGGCGTGTCGCCCTGATCGCTGGCTGCGTCGAAATTGAGATCCGCCAACTGCAGCCGACCCGAAGCAACGTATCGCCGGTCGGACCGCCTCCTTCGACGCAGGTGGCGTTCAACGAACCGCCCCGGCAGCAGGCGGAGCAACGGGCGCTTGATCGTCTGTCTGAGCCCGCCAAGCGGCATGAGCCTCCAGACAAAGCTGAGCACCCGAAAGGCAACCGTCGACAGGAACCGATAGGTGCCGCGCAGCGACCTCGCCAGCATCGTATTCAGAATTCTCAAGGGTCGGGTGATGCGCCACGAAGTCGACTCGTAAATTGCCTGGATCTGGATGTCCCGCTCGACGACCGTTCGATCAAGGGCATCGATCTGCCTATCCTGGTCGGCGATCCGGTCGTCCTGTTCGGCGACTTGCCGGTTCCGTTCGCTCAATGTCCGGCTAACCGAGTCGAGTCGACGATCCCGATCGGCGACCTGCCGGTCACGTTCACTCAACGAACGGCTCACGGAGGCAAGTTGGCCGTCCCGATCGGCAATGCGCCGGTCCCGGTCCCGAACCGCCTCGTCGAGGTCTGCGACCTGGCGATCCCGGCTCACAACGGTCTGCTCCAGCGACTGCGCCGTCCGATCAAGCGCCTCGATCCTCGCCTTGTATTCGCGATTCTGTTGCATCGCCTGTTTGCCGATTGCAATCGCACGGCTGAAGTTCGGCCCCGTGTCGTTTAGCGCCGACCTGATGGAGTCGAGCGTCCGGGCATCGGCTCTCTTCGCCTCGCCGCCCGACCAACGGCCGAAGATCTCGAAGACGGTCTTGACCCATAGCGATACCAACGGGTCGTCGTGCACATGGGCATCTTCAAGTACCTGGTGCCGGTTCGAAGACGAAATCAGGGACTCGAACCCAGGCTCGGTGACGGCAGACACCCCTGGCCACGTGACGTTCAGTTCACAACCCAACCTCGTCGCCAGACTCTTCCAGTGGTCAAGCACGTGGTGGTAGCGAACGAAGGACCGCGGTAACTCGCGCGAATCCGCCTCGGCGTCGAGCACGTTGCGCAGCCAGATGAGCATGCCGACCGAAGGATCGATCGCATCGCGTTCCCGCAGCGACGCGCCTACCTCAAGGGGGTTCCGGACCGGCAGTGCCACTACAGGTGCCACACCGATCCGGTCAAGCGCCTCTTTCCAGAACTGCAACAGCCGGCAGATTCGAGGGTCCTTGAGAACGAACAGCCGGCTGTCCCCGAACTCGCTCGCGAGCACCGCCTGCGCCCGGTCAAGGAATCCCTCCGCAGCCGTCGATCCGTACCATTCGTGGTCGAATGCCTCCCAGTCGTCCCAGGAAGAGCCTGCGGACTCGAGAACCGCATCGTTGAGATCCACAACCTCCGTGGACTCCCAATACCCCATGGCATTGTGGGCGTCCGCCTCCATCAGGGTTTTCGGAAGGTCGCAACCAAGGCTCGCGAGCAACCTGGCAAGCGCAGACGTACCGCTGCGGTGCATACCCGCGACCAGTACACCTACTCTTCTGACGTTTCCTGCAGGCACGGACACGATGGATGAATCAGAAAGCGTCAGCCGTTTCGACGGGCTAGACCCTCACGGCCGTACCGCAGGCGGTCACCATCAGCATGCTGCCGCCTTTCCCGACGACCTCATAGTCGAGATCGATGCCTACGACAGCGTTCGCGCCCTGCGAGCGAGCGCTCTCGGACATCTCGTCCAGGGCCATTTCGCGTGCGCGCTGCAACTCCTTCTCATAGGCGCCCGAACGTCCACCCACGATGTCGCGGACTCCCGCAAAGAAATCCCTGAAGATGTTCGCGCCGACAATCGCCTCGCCCGTGACGATGCCCCGATACTCACGAACGGTCTTCCCCTGGATCACTGAGGTTGTGGTCAGAATCATCTGTTGCGCACCTTAAGGACCTTGCGTACTCGTGCGCTAAGAATGAACTTGATCCGTTCGGCGATGCAACCTGCGTCCGGCAAGATCGCCACCGGAGCGGGCGGCTGCGAGCAGCAGTCCCGCGATGATGAAGGCACCTGGCGCAAGCGCCGCGAGCGGAACTGCGAGGGCGGCGAGTTCCCGGGCCGTGCCCAGCGCGACCAGGGCGACCGCAAAACCGCACGCCGTGCCGAACGCGTCCATCAGGGCCCGTCCGACCGGTTGCTTCGACGCGAACTGTTCGAGCCTTCCGAGGATCATGCAGTTGGTCACGATGATCTGAACGAATAGTGCTACGCGTTCATAGAGTTCGAACGCGTAGGCCTGCATCAGCATCGCGACCACCGACGTGAAGGTGGCGATGACCAGCACGAAGAAAGGAAGCCGAACCTCGGTCGGAACGAAAGCGCGGATCAACGACACAACCGCCGCTGAACCCACCAGCACGAAGGCGCTCGCGGCTGCAAGGCCCAGGGCGTTTTCGAGGGTTGTGGTCACGGCCAGCAGCGGGCACAACCCGAGAAGCCGGACCCAGGCCGGATTCTGATGCCAGGCAGCGTCGCTAAAGATGGTCTTCATTCGGCGCACCAGGTTTCGGCCTCCCAACGCGCGAGGGCCTCATCCCGTGCGCGCAGCACCGCGTTGGAGGTGATCGTGGCACCCGTCACCGCATCAACACGACTGTCCGCGTCGATGCGGCCAATCCAGTCCGATGGATCGAGGATGTCGGCAAAACCAGGCGTTTCCCCGTGACGGGTGACGCGCACGCCCCGGAGCCGTCCGCCCCTGAACGCGGCGACCACGTCCATCGATCCCCCGTAGCCTTGTGCGACAACCGCCAGGGCTACCAGGTCCCGATCGCATGCCGCGACGTCTTCGTGCCCCCGCATCTCGATATCGAACCCCGTGAGTTCCTTGAGCGTGGCCTGTCGCCGCTGCCGCTCGTTGGCTTCAATGCGGGGTTCGGTAATCGAGTCGATGCCGGCCAGCAAGGCGCCGACGGCAGCCATCAACAGGCCGAAAAAGAGCGCTGTGCGGGTCGATGTTCCTTTCGCGGCCGTCACGGTCGAAGCATTGCCTTGTCGAGCGCCGGGGCCGCCAGGTTGGCGAGTAGCACCGCGAAGGCGATGCCGTCCGGGTATGCGCCAAAACTGCGAATGCAGTAGATGAGAACACCTATCGCAACCCCGAAGATCCACTGTGCGCCCACCGACGATGGCGCCGTCACCGGATCCGTGGCAATGAAGAACGCCACCAGCATCGTGCCGCCGGAAAACCAATGGAACAGCGGGGAACCCAGGCTCGCGGAACTGCCGTTGTCGTAACCCAGGGCGGCACATGCACCCAGTGAGGCCAGCACCGCGACCGGCATTCGCCAGTTCGCGATACGCACGGCGCAGAGATAGAGCCCTCCCGCGAGCGCGGCGGCATTGACCATCTCGAAACCATGCCCGCCGACCAGGCCGAAGGCGGGTTGATCCCATATTTCCGCTACGGTAGCTCCTTGCCTGAAACGGAAGGCGTCGAGCGCCGTAGCTCCCGTGATCGCGTCCCAGTCGGCGAAGTGCGCCGGGAAGGCGACCAGCGCGGCGGCGTACCCGACCATCGCGGGGTTGAAGACGTTCCTTCCGATGCCGCCGTAGAGTTGCTTGGCCAGGATCACCGCCATGGCCGCCGCAAACACGAGGATGCCCGGATGCAACGCCGGCGGAACCGCGATGGCGATCAGCGCGCAGGTCACCGGCGTACTGGCATCCTTGACGGCATCGAACCTCCGGAAACGCGCCCAGACCCAACCCGCCTCCAGGGCAACACCGGCGCCGAGGGTCACCGCCAGATTCGCCAGCACCCCCGGACCGAACCAATACGTCGCTGCCGCGAACGCCGGGACCAGCGCGGCCCCGGTACGCAGCATGATGTCCCGCGTACTTAGTGTCGCTGCGTCCATTCGCGCCGGGAAGCCAGGCGGGCTTCGCGTTCCTTTCGCTCGATCGCGCGCTGCAGTTCCAGGCGCGCCTCCCTGGCGGTGAACCGGTCCCGCGCAAGCTCCGCCGCGCGAGCGCGGCGTTGCTGCTCCCGAAGTTCCGACTTGCCGAACCGGAATGTCGCGAGCAGCGGCAATCGGCTTGGGCATGCCATGTCGCACGCGCCGCATTCGACACAGTCGCCGAGTCTCAACTCGGTCATTTCGGGCCAATGCCCCGCGCTGATGTGCCGGAACAGTTCCTGTGGCAACAACCCTTCGGGACAGGCGCCCGCACACCAGCCGCAGCGGATGCAGGGACTCGTCTGCACGGGAGTTCGCGCGGTCACTGCACGCGTGGTCTTCGCGATGGACTCGCCCTGACCTGCCAGCCAGCCCGTGACAGGCCCCCCGACCATGACCTCGCCCTCCGGCAACGCCAGTTCCGAGACGGGGTGGCCAATGCACAGCCAGCAGTTTTCGTCCTGCACGGTAACCACGCGTTCAACCAGGCGCTCGCCGCGGTGCCACGCGCGGTGAACGGCGAACACCGTGGCCACGTTGAACACGACGGCACCCACGTCCGTGGGATTCCTGTCCTGCAACTCCGTGCCGAGCAATCGTCGCACGAGCGTCCGCTCGGAACCCGAGGGATAGGGACCCGTCACTTGCGCCACCTCGGTATGCCGAATGTCCGCATCCATGCCCTCCGCATCCATGCTTTCGCCGAGAGCAAGGATCGTTCGGGAAGCTCCCAGGTAGTCCGCCAGGGCGACCATGCCTGCCAGGATCTCTTCGCCGTGATCGCGCAGCAGGGAACAGTCCGCCGAGACCTGCGGCTCGCATTCAACCGCATTGACGATGAGGGTCGTGACCGCAGCACTCCTGGCTTGCCTGAGCTTCAGCCACGTCGGATAGCCAGCCCCGCCCAGGCCGACGATACCAGCGTCGCGGACCCGCGCCGCCAGGTCTCCTGCGGTGAGGGGGGACAATGCGTCATTGAGTCCATCGGGATGCAGGAGCACCTCCGACGGCGTTGCCTCGACCACGCCAGACGCGCCCGCATGCAGGAGTCCGGCGGTCCGCTCCACTCCGGCAGCCAGCACCTCCCCCGCACGGACACGGACCCCGGGAGCCACCTTCGGTTCATACCGTCCAATGTGGGTGAGCAACGGGTATCGCAAGACGGAAGGCAAGGGTAGACGTTTCACGGGCGCTCCCATCTGAGGATCGCCGCCGCCGTCGGCTCAAGCGAAATGCAGTCCACCGGACACGGCGGAATGCAAAGCTCGCATCCCGTGCAGCGCTCCTCGATGACCGTGTGTACGTACTTGTTGGCACCGGCGATTGCGTCCACCGGGCAGGCATCGAGACAGAGCGCACAACCTATGCACGCCGCCTCGTCGATCACTGCGACGCTGTCGGCAGGTGCGCCGACTACAGGCCGTTCCGCTTCCCGGCCGAGCAGCTTTGCCACCGCTTCGGCGGTCGCCTGCCCGCCGGGCGGGCACAGGTCGAGCGGCGCGCCGGCCGCGATGGCTTCCGCGTAGGGCCGGCAACCCGGATAGCCGCACTGTGCGCATTGCGTCTGCGGCAACAGGGCATCGATTGCCGCCGCCAGGCTGTCGTCGTCCCTGGCGAGATGCCTGCGCGCGAGCCCGAGCGCCACACCGACGACCAGGCCAAGCACGCCGAGAACCAGCGCTGCGGCGATCATTGGCCGAGCCCCTTCAGGCCATGAAAGGCAAGCGACATGATCCCTACGGTGATCAAGGCAACCGGTATGCCCTGCAGCGCAGGCGCTATCGCGTCCGTTTCAAGGCGCTCGCGCAGGGCCGCAAAGCAGACGATCACGACAGAAAACCCGGCGGCCGCACCGAGTGCCACGGCAATGGTCTGCAGCAGCCCCGCGCCGCTATCGGTAACGATGAGGGCCACGCCGAGCACCGCGCAGTTGGAGGTGATCAGCGGCAGGTAGATTCCGAGCACCTGGTGCAGGAGCGGGCTCACACGCCTGACAAAGGCTTCGGTGAACTGCACCACGCCAGCGATGGCGACGATGAAGGCAACGATCCTCAGGTAACCGAGGTCGAGCGGCACCAGGACGTAGTGATGCATCGCGAACGCGGCCAGGCTGGACACGGTCAGGACGAACGCCGTCGCGAGCCCCATGGGCAGGGCCGTGTCGAACCGGTTGGAAACCCCCATGAAGGGACACAGCCCGAGGAACTGGACCAGTACGAAGTTGTTGACCAGCGCGGCCGTGACGAGCAGAAGCAGCAGCTCGCTCAGTTAGCGAACCTCCATCCCCGGGATAGCCCCATCGTCCGGCGTCACCAGGAATATCTCGCTGCCGCCGGGGCCTGCGGCGAGAACCATGCCCTCGGAGGTGCCGAAGCGCATCCTGCGCGGCGCGAGGTTGGCGACGACGATGGCGTGTCGTCCGACCAGGCTTTCCGGATCGTATGCCTCCTTGATGCCGGAAAAGACCTCCCGGCGATGATCGCCCACGTCGAGCGTCAGCTTCAGAAGCCTGTCGGCCCCCTTCACCGGGAGCGCTTCGACGATGCGCGCCACGCGCAGGTCCACCTTGGCAAAGTCCTCGATGCCAATGAACGCCTGCGCAGCCTCGCTCTCGTCCGGTACCGGTTCACGCTCCTTCGCAGCTTCGACGACACGATCCACCGCCTTTCTGTCGATGCGCTGGATCAGGGGCCTGAACTTGCCGATGCGATGATCGGCCAATGGTTGCGCCGCATCCTCCCAGGTCATCGGCGCAACATCGAGGAACGCCTCCGACCGTTCAGCGAAGCCCGGCAAAACCGGCTTGAGATATAGCGCTATGGCGCGAAACAGGTTGATCCCCATGGAGCAGATGTCCTGCACGTCCGCAGAGCGATCCGGTTCCTTGATGAGGCGCCAGGGAGCGTGGTCGTCGATGTAGCGATTCGCCATGTCCGCGAGGGACGTTATCTCGCGCATCGCGCGGCTCACATCACCGGCGTCGTACAGGCCGGCGAGCCGTTCCCGCGCACCGGAAACCTCCTGCCACAAGCGCCGATCATGAAGCGTCGGTGCCAGCATCGAGTCGAAGTGCCGGTGCAGGAATCCCGCGCAACGGGACGCGATGTTGACGATCTTTCCGACCAGGTCCGAGTTCACGCGCTGGACGAAGTCATCGAAATTGATATCGATGTCGTCAGTATTCGGCGACAGCTTGGTCGCGAAGTAGTACCGCAGGTACTCGGGGTCGAGATGTTCCAGGTACGTCGAGGCATTGATGAAAGTGCCCCGCGACTTCGACATCCTCGCACCGCCCACGGTGATGAAGCCGTGGGTATGCACGCGCGTCGGCGTGCGGAAATCCGCCCCCGCCAACACCGCGGGCCAGAACAGGGCATGGAAATTGATGATGTCCTTGCCGATGAAGTGATGCACCTCGCAGTGCGAATCGGGACGCCAGAACTCGTCGAAGTCCAGTCCCGACCGGGTGCAGTAGTCCTTGAAGCTCGCCATGTACCCGATGGGGGCATCCATCCAGACATAGAAGTACTTGCCCTCGGCGCCCGGGATCTCGAAGCCGAAATACGGCGCATCCCGGCTGACATCCCAGGGTTTCAGACCCTCGTCGAGCCACTCGGCAAGCTTGTTGGCGACCTCCGGCTGGACCGTGCCGCTTCGGGTCCAGGACTTCAGGTATTCCTCGGACTTCGCGAGATCGACGAAGTAGTGCAACGACGCTTTCAGGATCGGCGCCGCCCCCGACAGGACGGAATGCGGCTCGGAGAGTTCCGTGGCGTCGTATGTCGCGCCGCACGCATCGCAGTTGTCGCCCGGCTGGTCCGCGGCCCCGCATCGGGGACACCCTCCTCGCACATGGCGGTCTGCGAGGAACATTCCCTGTTCGGGGTCGTAGAGTTGCTCCACTTCCTCGGTGAAGACGTGACCCTTCTCCCGCAGCCGGCCAAAGATCAGTTCCGAGTAGTGCCGATTCTCGTCCGAATGCGTGCTGTAGTAGTTGTCGTGGGCAATGTGAAAGCCGGCGAAATCCGCCGCGTGGGAGGCCCGCATCGCTTCGCCCCACTCCTCGGGCGTCATGCCCTCTTCCTCGGCCTTCAGCATGGTCGCCGTGCCGTGCGCGTCTTCGGCGCAGACATAGATGCACTGGGTGCCCACGAGACGCTGAAAGCGCACCCAGATGTCGGTCTGTATGTTCTCGAACAGGTGCCCCAGGTGTATCGGGCCGTTCGAGTAGGGCAGAGCGCTGGTGACGAGAATCCGTCGGTGGCCGCCGGGCTTCGCGCTCATCGTTGCGGCCGCGACGCCAGCCATTTGCATCGGCTCTTCATGGCGAGAACTTCCAGCGCCTCATCAAGGCTCAAGGGTGCGGGTGCGGTGGGCAATATACCCTATAATCGCTTCCCTTTATCGGGGCCGACAGGGCGCGGAGCGCGGAAAATGGGGACGAAAGGGCGGTCCCTGGAGACGTTCCGGGATCCGATTCTCTCCGCGACCTGGGGCGAGCTGGGCGCGGTTCGGCGCATGGCGAACCTGGACGGCAAATGGCACGCCGAGGTACGTCTCGGGTACCCGGTGGGCGCTCTCGAACGAGACTATGCGGGCGCCGTGTCCGACTGGCTCGGCGAGGATATCGTTCTCGACCTCGAGTTCCAGGCGCCGCAAGCACGAGGGATTCCCGGCGCGAAGAACATCATTGCCGTCGCCTCCGGAAAGGGCGGCGTGGGAAAGTCGACAACTGCGGTCAACCTGGCCCTGGCCCTGGATCGCATCGGGGCCAAAAGCGGGATCCTCGACGCGGACATCTATGGTCCGAGCCAGGGCATCATGCTCGGCGTTGCGGACGGCCGTCGGCCGGAAGTGCGGGATGAGCGCTATTTCGTTCCGGTCAGGGCCCACGGCATCGAAGCGATGTCCATGAGCATGCTGGTGACGGACAGGACGCCGATGGTATGGCGTGGGCCGATGGTTTCGGGCGCGTTGAGACAGCTTCTCGAGCAGTCCGCCTGGAGCGATCTCGACTACCTGGTCGTCGACATGCCACCCGGCACCGGCGACATCCAGCTCACCCTGTCGCAGTCCGCTCCCGTTGGCGGCGCAATCATCGTCACCACTCCCCAGGACATCGCCCTGGCTGACGCCAGGAAGGGCATCGAAATGTTCTCGAAGGTCAACATTCCGATCCTCGGCATCGTGGAGAACATGAGCTATTTCGTGTGCGGCGAATGCGGCCAGCATCACCACCTGTTTGGTACCGGCGGGGGTGCGCGCGTCGCGGAAGAGTATGGCGTCGAGCTTCTCGGAGCGCTGCCCCTGGCGGCGAGGATACGCGAGCAGGCGGACGGCGGCCGACCCACGGTCGCTGCCGACCCCGACAGCGAAGTTGCCCGAACCTACGTCGAGTGCGCGCGGCGCGCCGCCGCGGTACTGTGGCGCGAGGCTTCATCGCAGGCACCGCCGCCCGCCATCAAGATGGTCGACGCATGAGCATCAAGTCCGATCGCTGGATTCGCGACATGGTGCGCGACCACTCCATGATCGAGCCGTTCGAACCGCGCCAGGTGCGCCGTAGCGATGGTGTGGGCGTCATCTCCTACGGCACTTCCAGCTACGGTTACGATGTCCGCTGCGCACCCGCGTTCAAGGTGTTCACGAACATTTTCTCGGCCACCGTCGATCCCAAGGCGTTCGACGAGCGCAGTTTCGTCGACGTGAGAGACGACAGCTGCATCATCCCGCCCAACTCCTTCGCGCTCGCCAGCACCATCGAGTACTTCCGTATTCCGAGGGACGTGCTGACGCTTTGCGTGGGCAAGTCCACGTACGCACGCTGCGGGATCATCGTCAACGTCACGCCGCTCGAACCGGAGTGGGAGGGACACGTAACGCTCGAGTTCTCCAACACGACCAACCTCCCCGCCAAGATCTACGCGAACGAGGGGGTCGCCCAACTGCTGTTCTTCCAGTCAGACGAACGCTGCGAAACGAGCTACAGGGACCGGGGCGGGAAGTACCAGGGCCAGAGTGGCGTCACCCTTCCGAAAACCTAGGGGGCTGCGCCGTAGAACGGCACGAAGTGCCGACCAAGGCGCAGGACCCGGGACGGGTGGGATGGTCGCAACAGTGGGCCTGGGCGGGGGTGAAACACGGCGCGCCCGGAGGGCCGACGGGTTTCATGGCACTAACCCCGCAGTCGACGGGTTGCAAACGGGCGACCAAGTCTCCCATCATTGAAATGTAATAAAGGAATCAGAGCATAGGCTTGGCGGAAACTCTCGGCCCGAGAAGGCCAACCGGCAAGAAGCGATACCTCACACTGGTGCTTCCACCGCTTCTGGTGGCGGTCGCCCTGGTCGGCGTATTGGTGTTGTTCGACCGTCCCGACTCCAGGCAGGCGTTGGATGAAGACCTGTGCGCATTGGAGTCCGACGAGTCGCTGGGGCGGGCGGTGCTCATCCTCGACTTCCGCAAGCCCCTGAACGAGGAGGACCTGTCTCTGCCGGGCGAACTGCTGGACGAAGTAAGCCGCCAGATGAGCGCCAATACCGAACTGCGCGTCTTCGCTCTCTCGATGGATTCGCGGGCACCCAGACTGCCCCTCGATCGACTCTGCAAACCCTACGACGACGCCGATCTTCAGATTGGCTCCGCCAAGGACCAGACAGATACGATCCGGGACTGCGACGATCTGCCCGCGCAGCTTCCCGCACCCGTTCGCGAGTCTGCCGAGCGTTTCTGCACACGCCGCCAAGCGTTGCGTAACCGCGTCGATGCGCTGGCCAGGTATCAGCCGCTAACGCCGATAACCAACTCCTACCTCATAGAGGCGATCGAAGATACCGTAATCGAACTTTCCGAAGGCTCTGGGCCGCAGGCGATCTACGTGTTCTCCGACATGATGCAGCACGCCGAGTGGTACTCCCATCTGGACCTCGATTGGACCGACTGGAGTTTCGCCGACTTCGCCGAGACCCGCGCCCGGCAAATGGCCCGCCTGGGCGTGACTCCGACGATGTCCAACCTGACTGTGCGGGTCTTCTATCTGCCGCGGCTCGACCTGACCGAGCAACCCCGGCCAAAGCGGGCCCACCAGGCATTCTGGACGGAGTACTTTGCCGGCGCGGAACTGACTTTCGAGGACCAGCAACCCCTGCCGACCTATGCGGCGGAACCCCTGATGAACAGATTGACGCCCGAGGAACTCGCGGCGCTCGAGCGCGCGGAAATCGAAAAGGAGCGGGCGGATGCGGCGCGCATGCTCGAAGAAGTGCGGAAAGAAAGAGAGGCGTTGCTCGAGGCGCAACGCAGGCTTGCCGAAGAACGCGCGCGGGTCACGGTTGCCCCCAGGGCGCGATCCGAAAGCACGGAGGATTTGCGCCGCCAGGAGCAAATCCTGAATGCCCAGCACGAACAGCTCGACGCACGCGAGGCGGAACTAGACCAAACGCCTGCAGAGGAATCCGCAGACGTCGAAACCCCGGAGCCAACCGCAGTTACGGACGAGGAGACCGTTCTCGGGACGACGGATCCCCCGCTCGAGATCGACGCACCCGCCAACGGCGACGCACCTGATGTGGCGGCACAGACCGAGCCCCCGGCTTCCGAGTCCGAAGACCCACCGGATGTTGAACCCATCGAAGACCTGGCATTTGCCGGCACCGAGCCCGACCCGGTGGACCTGCCCCCCTGTCCTGCCACCCTGATGCCGAGATTCGCCGCCGCCCTTGGCGACGTCTACCCGGGACGCCGCCGGATGAACTACGGTTCGGCCACCATCACCGTCCGTTACCGGCTCGACGAAGCCGGGGCGACCGTCAATGACGAGATCACCGTCATCCCCGAGCAATCCAGCGCGGAGCGGCCCCGGTCCTTCAACCTGTTCGCCAACACCGCGATGCAGGTGGTCCGAAACTGGGTCTTCGAGTTCGACAACGTTGGACAGGGCGCATGCTCCAGGTTGCAGGAGCGATCCACGAAGTTCCAGTTCAGCTACAACTGATCCATTTTCGCCAGCGCCCTACCAGAGATCACCGGGGGCGGGGCCGGCTTGCGGATGGCCAGCTAACGATGCATTATCCGTCGGCTGCGAAATCGGGCGACGCGAAAATTCGCGCCGCCCACGGGAGGCGAAGATGGATCTGCAGAGCATTTGCCGAGACGTCATGGACGACGTTGACGGGTCTCTCGGATGCGTGTTGACGGACCTTGAGACAGGCCTCCCGCTGGCCGCCGAATACCGCGCCGGAACCGTCATGAACGCGAATCTGGCGACACTGGTGTCCTATGTCGGGATCGACCTGTTCCGCGGCAAGCTCGTGCGCAACTTCGAGCGTTCGCTGTCGAGAGACCATTCCCAGACCAATGGATTCGTCCGCGAAGTTCAGTTGACGACCAGCAACAGCTACCAGTTCATGTCCACCGTTCCGGGCTGGGACCGCGTAATTTTCATACTCGTGACGAACCGGAATGTCAGTCTCGGCATGGGGCTTTTGGCAGTTCACGATGCGGTCAGACGCCTGGGGGATGTGCCCACGCGGGCAGCCGATCCCTCCGTTGACCGGAGTCTTCGGACTCGGGACGAGGTATCCGAGCCATTGACCCCGCCTCCCGCTCAGCCGTGGCAGGCGCGTCGGACCGAACCGGAGTACGACAGCACGTCTGGAACACGGCAAACCCGGAGAGAACCGCAGGAGGAACGGCCGGATGAGCCGCCCCCGCGAGTTCCCTCCCTATCGGAGACTCGACCGGCTCGTCCCGAGATCGCGCAGAGGGAGCCCGCTCCTCCGGCCGAACCGACAGAGCCTCCCGTCAACGAGTTGCCTGCTGCGGCAGCGGCGCCCGCGGAGGAGCCGCCTGTCCAGAGCGAACCCCCTGTCCCCATTGGGCCGCGCGCGAGGATGTTCTTCAAGCGATCCGGTGACCAGAACAACTCCGGCAGAAGGCGACGTTGATGACCCGGCGGGCGATCCATAGCCATCCATAGCCAATAGTCACGCCGGCAACCCGTCAATCCACATTCGCATTCCCCTTAAAGGACCAGTCAAGGAAACAAAGTCCATGAAACTCACACCCGCGAAGCCGATGGCCGCCGCGATCCTGGTACTTTTGTCAATCTTCGCTTCCCCCGCCCTGGCGGCCGAGGCACCGCCCGGGTTCGACAGCGGAAACACCGCATGGATGCTGATGGCCGCGGTGCTCGGTCTCATGATGACCGTGCCCGGAATCGCCATGTTCTACGGCGGCATGGTCCGAAGGAAGAACATGCTGTCCATCGCGGGCCAGTGTTTCGCCATTTGTTGTCTCGTATCAGTCGTATGGATGATCGTCGGATACAGCCTGGCTTTCTCCGGTGACAATGAGTACATCGGCAACCTCGACCTGATCTTTCTGACCCAACTGGATCTGGACCAGCTACGCGGCTCGTTTCCCGAAGTGCTGTACGTGGTGTTTCAACTCGGGTTCGGCGTAGTCACTGCGGCGCTGATAACCGGCGCCGTCGCGGACCGCATCAAGTTCTCCGCGATGCTGTGGTTCATCACGCTCTGGACCATCGTCGTGTACGCGCCAGTGGTGCACTGGATCTGGGGTGGCGGTTTCCTGAAGGAGGAAGGCGTACTGGATTTCGCGGGCGGTACCATCGTGCATATCAATGCGGGCGTCGCCGGGTTGGTCGCCTGCCTTATCGTCGGCAAGCGCAAGGGATACGGCACCGAAAACATGGCGCCCCACAACCCGCTCTTCAGCGTCATCGGCGTGTCCCTGCTATGGATCGGCTGGTTCGGTTTCAGCGCGGGGTCCGCGCTTGCCGCGAGCCGCAACGCCGCTTTGGCCATGCTCATCACGCAGATATCCGCCGCCGCCGGGGGACTCACCTGGATGCTGTACGAGTGGTGGATTCTCAAGAAACCGAGCATCCTCGGCCTCGTCTCCGGGGCAGTCGCGGGGCTTGTCGCGATTACACCCGCTGCAGGTTACGTGGCTCCGATCGGGGCGCTCGCCATCGGCGTATTCGCCGGGTTCAGTTGCTGCTGGGCGTGCGCCTGGCTCAAGTACAGTCTCGGCTACGATGACGCGCTCGACGTGTTCGGGATTCACGGTGTCGGCGGGCTACTGGGAGCGATACTCACCGGCGTATTTGCACTCGAAGAGATCGGCAACGCGCCGGGAGCCATCGACGGCAATATCATGCAGGTCTGGATTCAGCTCGAAGGCGTGCTCGCCGTAGGCCTCTGGAGTGCCCTCGGCACCTGCGTGATCCTCTTCGCGATCAGGATCTTCACGGATCTGCGGGTGACCGAAGAAGAGGAGACAGAGGGGCTCGACTACACGCAACACGGAGAAATGGTGGGCACCGACAACTGATCGGTCCTCACCACGTCCGGGGCCGGGTTATTCGCACCCGGTCCGCCCACTCCCTGACCGACCCCCGGACGCGACGCTCCTGCGGGACCGCCGCGCCATGACGTGCCACCCGGCTGGGAGCCCCCGTTGGAGCCCGGGCCATCGATCATCGGCTTCCACTCCAGCGGATGACAACCGCGGGGCGATCAAGGGCGATGCGAGACATATACGCGCCAGATGATTGACCAGGCCCGAAGCAGGTACGAGTCGATTGCGCTCTCCCTCGGGCTCTCGGCGCTACTCGGTCTCGCGATGTCCCTGGTCGTCTATCCGGCTTCGTTTCTGCTCGGCGACGCCGCGCGCTTTCACAACTTCGTCTTCCCCAACGACGCGCTCGACTACCGTCTCGCGTGGCAAGCGCTGGTCGTGCACGGGAATCCCTGGCCATCGCTCTGGACCAACCTCTTCAACCATCCCCTCGGGGTACCGATCTCGCTGATGGACGGCCTGCCCCTCGCCGCGACGGTGTTTCGTCCATTCGTTTCCTGGTTGCCTGCCGACTTCCACTACTTCGGACTCTGGCACGTCGTGGCCGTCACCCTCCAGGCGGTCGCCGGCGCCGTGTTCGTCCGCGCCGCAGGCGTACGGCATGTCGCGCCGTGCCTGCTTGCCGCGGCATTCGCGCTGGCCATGCCCATCTTCGTCGGCCGGCTCAACTGGGCCCATGTCGCGCTGTCCACGCAAGGACTGTTGATCCTCTCGCTGGCTTTATGCGTCTACGCATCGCGCGAACGTCCCGCACTGGGATTCGTCCTTCCGCGCGCGGCAGCCTTGTCCCTGGTGACGCTCGCCATTCATCCCCTGCTGGCGCTGCAGGTAGTGTTGTTCTGCCTGTTTGCCACCGCGCTGGCCCATGCTCCCGCTTCGCACCGCATCGGCGCTGCCGCGATCCTGTGTCTTCTTTTCGCCGCCCTGTGCTGGACCCTCGGCATCTTCGCGGCCAGCAGCTTTGCCTCCGATCTCGGACTGGGCGAGTTTGGCTTCTCGCCCCTGGGGATGATCGTCGGCGAACCGGATACGCTGCGCGAGATATACGGCGCGCGGGGCCCCGGCATCGAGCAGGATGCCTGGCTCGGAGCAGGCTGCGTCCTCATTCTTCTGATCGGTCTCGTGCTTCCCCCTCGTCTTCGCATTCCCCGCGCCTACTACCCGATGGCGGGCGTCGTCGCCTTCCTTGTCGTGGTTGCCATATCTCCGTGGGTCCGGTTTGGTTCTTACTTTTTCGATCTTTCGTTCCTGGTTCCGGACTGGATCGTCGACCTGTACGGAATTCACCGGGCCGCGGTCCGATTGGCCTGGCCGCTCGTTATATGCCTCAGCCTGCTGCCGCTGGTGCATTTCGCGACGGTGTGGCCTCGCTCGCGAGCCACTCTCATCCTCGGCGCCGCGTTCGCGCTGCAGATCTTCTCGGTGGCACCATACTGGGCCCACGAATACCAGGATGCGCGAGTCGCAGTCGAGCGTCTGCTGCCACCCCCACAAATCCTGGAAGGTGGTTCGCGGCTACTGGTCATAGAGGAACTTAACGGTATTCCCACCGGAGCAAAACACCTCAGGTTCGCGATGCACCTGGCGGTCGAGACGGGCATCCCCCTGGAGGGAGGATGGTTCTCACGGCCACCGCCGCAGAGCAGGGACCGCCAGGTCATTGAACATCCAGTCGACCCGCGCGCCAGGTACCTGGCTGCCGAGACACCTCAAGGCCACCTGCCCACCCGCCTACCGCAGGTTTCGGTTCCCGTCACCTGCGTCCGATGGGAATGGCTGTTTGCCTGTCGGCCAGAGTGAGAGTCAGGGTTCGCCGCTGTAACGGCGCGAAAGGTACAGAAAGAACGGCAAACCAAGTGCAGCCGCGTACCAGAGTGTGCTCAGGCGGACGATGCCGACCATCGTGATCGCGCTCGCCGTTGAGTTGCCGGCTGCACCGCCAATCAGAAACGCCATGGTCACTTCCTGTCCACCGACACCACCCGGCATGGGAGTGATCGCGCCAACGACGTTCGCGATGCCGAGTGTCGCAGCCGCGGCGCGGAGTGTAAGTTCACCTCCGGCGGCCGGCATGAGCGCGTGCAATGCAATCGCTTCCATGCTCCAGGCAATCAGGCTCAACAACAGCAGCTTGAGGAAGACGACAGGGCCAAGCATTCGGCCGATATTGCGGCAGGCTGACAGCAGCATCGCGAACAGGCGAGGCCTTCGCCGGCCTGCAAACACCCAGGCGGCCTTGATCGCACGTCGACCCCAGCCTGGCAGGACAACGAGAGCCGATAGCGCGATCGCCGCGAACAGGCAAAGCAATGCGGGCCAGTCAAAGCCGAAGCCGAGCCCCAGACCCAGGGCCGCGAAAAGCAAGAGCGCGTGCAGGTCCAGCAAACGGTCGCAGATCAATACCGGCAGGCTTCGCCGGTACTTCATCCGCCATCCCCGCCACAGGATCCAGCTTCTCCAGAGCTCGCCTACGCGTCCAGGCGTAAGGTTCATCAGAAATCCGCCAAGATAGACCTTCGCCAGGCCAGCATCCGGCACCTTCAGACCCGCGATTCGCGCCAGAAGCAGCCAGCGTCCGACTCGCAACGCAAATCCGACTGATGCCAGGGCCATGAAGGCGGGGACTACCCATAGGGGCGTCGCGGCAACAACGGATCGCAGGTCGGTTCGCAACCACAGCAGTGCCAGTACCCCGATTGCATAGACCGCCAACAGTCCAAACAACCAACGGCTGATACGCGACCAGAAGAGCTTCGAAGCGCCATTGCCGCCGAGATTCGTGTCCGTGACAGTCCTCAGTGCCAAACGGGAAGCTCGGCCCAGATACGGTAGCCGGAGAAAAACGCGGCCAATCGGTCGCAGCCGGTACCAATCGACGTTTTACCTCGACGCCTGTTGCGGCACCCGAGCTGGTCGCATATCTCCAGTGCACAGGAGGCAAAGTCCTTTTCCGTCAGCGTCACGTTCGCGAGGCGTTCCGTCAGCGTGTCCACATGACGCATCCCGAAACGCTCCAGGTCGAAGTCGCGCAGGAGATCATGTTCATTCCGCTCCTGCCTTACCAAGGGTCGGCCAAAACAGACGCCCCATCCCAGGTGATCCGCGATTCGCTTGACGATGAAACTCGCAAAGATGTCGTCGTAACGTCCGACATGCGGCGACAGGAAGTAGGCGGGAAGTACCCCGCGTGCCAGGATAGTGTTCTGCGAGTTGAAAGGGGCTCGGGCGCCCGGAGCGAGAAAGAAGTTGTGGTCGAGCCGATAGTGCGTGACCTCTACGCCATGAGCCAGGCGAGTAACGGCATCGACATCCGGGTCGCCCAGCCAGAATCCGGCAACTGCTGCCAGCGGCATGGTTAACGGCGAACCGGGTTCGAGACCCGAGCCATCGTCGAGGTTTTCCCGCGCCGCCATTCCATAGCCACGAGGCACGAACTGGTAGCCGTTGGCAGTGGCGAGGAAGCGGCAGACATTGAACCATTCACCCGGTTCTCCATGGGCCGGCATGGTCAGCTTTTTCCGGGGAGCCTCACAGACCGGAATACCGTGGGAAAAGTAGTCGCTCTCCCAAAGGGCATTGTCGTCATCGATAGTGACCAGCGCGTCGGCACCGTCGCGAACCGCCTTGAGGACGGCCGCGTTGCGACGCTGAATACAGTTCCACGGAAGGTGATCCCGGAGCTCCGGCCAGAGGCTCAGGAACCGCTCCTGGGCGTCGGGGTCCAGGTACTCGCACTCTATGCCAGTCTCCCGAGCGACCACGGCACAGAAGTGCGCAGTCCCCGCTGGCGTGTTTCGGTCGCCCGCAACATAGATCTTGACCGGCCGGCCGTGGTCCTTCGCATCACGCGCATACCCGCGCAGGACCTCCGGAACATTGATGGTCGTGGTGATCAATGCTATCGAGTGCAACTCGCATTTCCTCGCGAAACCAGCAAATCGCCTACGGGCTGCAGGCGGGTCAACAGACCTGTCCTGAAATAGCGCAGGTATTCCGCCTTGTGCATATGGGTCCTACCCTCTCCGCGCCCCTGCCAATGCGTTGCAATTTCAGCGACCCTTGCCCCGCACCTGAGTGGCTTGACCAGCGTCTCGAAGAAAAACGCGTGGCCCGTCTCGTGCCATTCGTAGCGACTCAGCTCCCGGGCCCGGTAGAGCCTGAAGCCGAAAGTCATATCCGTGAGACGCGCACGGTACAGGGCCGAGAAAAACCGCTGAAACAACCAGTTGCAAGCCCGCTTGACCGGAGAGTAGTTGCCGAAACGGCCACCGCCGAGCCAGCGGGAAGTCGCAACGATGTCGACATCGCCCAGACTCGCACGCGAGATCATCGACACTACCGTGCCCGGATGCGTCTCGAGGTCCGCTGCCATGATGAGCAACCAGGGCGACCGCATCAGCGGGATGCACTCCCGGTTTGCTCCCCCCGCCCCTGACAATCGGGACTGTTCATGGTGGCGAACGCGGTCGGGATACGCGGCCTCCAGCGCGGCTACTACCGCGCGACATCCAGGGGTCGTGTGGGGAGCGATGCCAATCATGATCTCGGCGATAGCCTCGGCGTTCTCCGACAGCAACGTGTCGACGGTCTGACGCAAGGACCAGGTCTCATCAACCGCGGTGATGATGATCCCGACGTGACCGCCCACGGACCGCCGATGTCTGGAAACCCCCTGAGCCATCTCAATGGTCTCGCACCATCTGGTCGATCCAGCGATACGTCGAGACCAGACCGTCCTCGATCCTCGTGGATGGTTCCCACGCAAGGACCTCACGCAACAGTGAGTTGTCCGAGTTGCGGCCGCGCACTCCCTGAGGACCATCGATGTGGCATAACTTGATGCCCTTCTTGCCACTGACATCGATGATGATGCCGGCGAGCGCGTTGATCGTGATCATCTGATCGGAGCCGAGGTTTAGCGGCCCCGGATGGTCGGAGCACATCACGCGCTGGAGTCCCTCCACACAGTCATCGATATAGCAGAAGCTTCGCGTCTGAAGGCCATCGCCCCATACCTCGATACTGCCGCCCTCAGGGGCTGCCGCGACCTTCCGGCATAGCGCCGCGGGCACTTTCTCGCGGCCCCCGTCGTAGGTGCCGAATGGTCCATAGATATTGTGGAAACGGACTATTCGCGCCTGGATGCCATATTCGGCCGAGTAGTATTGAAGCGTCCGCTCACCAATGAGCTTTTCCCATCCGTAGGCATCCTGAGGTGCCGCTGGATAGGCATCCGATTCCCGCAGTGGAGCGGTGTCGGTACGTGATTGCAGGGATTCGGGGTAGACGCACGCCGATGAACTGAAAAGATAGCGGCTGGCCCCATTCTTGCGCGCCGCGTCCAGGGTATGGAAGTTGATGAGTGCGTTATTTCTCAATACCGAGGCCTGGTTCGATGACAGGTAACCCATTCCCCCCATATCCGCCGCCAATGCATACACTGCGTCAACTCCCTTCGTGGCTTGAAGGCAGTTTTCCCAACGCCGCATGTCAAGCAACTCGAATTCATCGGCGACCGATTTCGTAAATTCCGGCAGCTTGATATCGACGCCCCTGACCCAATAGCCGTGCTGCTTGAGGTAAGTGACGAGGTGATGGCCAATGAAACCGCCAGCTCCCGTCACGAGGAGTCGGTTCATGTCGACGGTGCCTCGGCGCAGGGAGCGGTCACGGGATACGTTGGCGCAGCAGAGTGTCTGCCCCGGGATGATCGATGACATCACAGAGCGGGGCGTCGAAAGTGTTGCTATGGACCGGGAAACTCTCGAGAAGCCGGTGCAGCAACAGCGTGTCTTTCACTTCCGGCACAATCACCGCCCGCTCCCCGACTTCCATGGTCTCAGGAAGCAGTTCATCGTACAGGCCGAGGTTTACCCCTATCAACTCCTTGATTCGCCGTGAACTCAGCAATCGATCGTTCCCGGTGACGTTGCGCAAAACCTCAAAGTATCGGTTCAGTCCGGAGTCCACAAAGGCCGGGGAGTTCGATGCCAGCGACTCGGCCAGGCCGACGGGTCTCGCACGAACCAGGTGACCCGGACGCCAATCTGTCGCGGGCAATCGCGCCATGAAGGCGTCAGCCAGCCCCCATATGTCGAAGAAGTTCTGATCGAGCCTGGCGTTGTACGGGGTCAAGCCAAGGTTGCAGACATGCAACGACTCACCGGCGTCGGCTTCCTCCTTGATCAGAATGCCCAGTCGAGCGGTTACGTGGTCCGGATACGTCGTACCGTCGCGCAGTGACTTCCACCAGACAGTGACACCCGTTCTCGGCTGCCATGCAGCGCGTTCGTTCGCGACCTCCGTTGGATAGGTATGTCGATCCAGCACCTTATCCTCGTAGACCACCGGACCGAGGAGCGGCGAGTAAGGCCATAGAGCGAGCCATAGCGTCAATCCGGCACCCAATCCTCCAAGGATCCACCTACGCCGTCGCAGTCCATATCGCTGAGCCAGAAACCGGTACCAATCCCGTCCCGTACCCACCAGGACCGTAACCATCATCACGTACGCGACGCTGAAGAAGCGTCCCCCCATGTAGTCGCCACCAATGATCACGATGTATATCAACACCAGTGCAATGGCGGCCGCGATAACCCGCGCGGGCGGACGCCCGAACCAGAGAAGCTGCGAGCCAAGGAGCACCGCCAGCATGATCCCGTCCTTGTGGAGCGAAAAGCGAAAATAGTCCCAAGCCGATGCAAACCGGTGCGCCAGGCCGTAGGAGTCCGGCAGCTTGTTGTAGGCCGAGGCAGGTAACGGGAATCCGAAGTAGACCAGCGAAAACAGCGTCCACACGAAAAGGGGTCCGAGCATCCACCCGATCGTCTTAACCATCCCGCGCCATCCCAGGCGCGACCGGTTGGCCCATAGCGCCCATGCCGCCATGGGCCACGCCAGCAGGACAAAATCGTGACGATAAAGCGGCGCGATCGCGATCAGGACCACGAAACAGCGCCAGTACGACGAGGTTGCAGGGTGGTTCGCGGCGAGCCCGGGGTACAACCTCAGCCAGACCATGACCAGCGCAGCGACGAGCGCGTGGCCGAGCGGATTCTCCTGTCCGAACCAGGAGTAGTCGAAGTGGGCCTTGGACGCGAACAACAGTCCCAGGCCAAGCAGCCAGAACCAGGGGTTCCGGCGGGCCAGGATCCAGAGCACCCACAGAAGTACCGCGTTGCACGCCAATGCAAAAATCGCATGAATGATGAACGGATCCGGCGACAGCAAACGCAGCGGCAGCAGGAGGAAGAAGTACGCTACCGAAGTGCTCAGGAACGAGCGTTCATAAAGGTTGAAGCGAATACCGTGACCGGCGAACAACTGCTCGACCTGACGCAAGGTGATGAAGTAGTCGTCCGATAGCCACGCGCCCTTGAGCAACGTGATGAAATAGCCCCCAATGCCAAGCGCCACCAGCAATGCAGCGCCAATGCGCCACGCTTCACGTTCCATCGGATTCTGACCGGCCCCGAAGTTTGTTCTCCCCCGAGTCTCGAACCACTGCATCAGTCCTTGCCACCGAGTCCAAAGTGCTTTCACTCGGGCTGGCCGCCGTGTTGGGGCTCGTTCTGGCGCTGGTGGTCTATCCGCCCTACTTTCTTCTCGGCGACGCCGCCCGCTTTCATAACTTCGTTTTCCCGAACGACGCCATTGACTACCGGCTGGCGTGGCAGGCGCTCGTGGATCGGGGACGCCCCTGGCCGTCGCTCTGGACCGATCTGTTCAACTATCCCCACGGGTTTCCGATCTCGCTGCTCGATGCCCTGCCGCTCGCGGCAACGGTGTTCCGTCCGTTCGTTTCCTGGCTGCCGCCAGACTTTCACTATTTCGGTCTGTGGCACGCCGTCGCGGTGACGTTGCAAGCGGTGGCTGGCGCCATTTTCGCGCGCGCCGCCGGTGTGCGCCACGTCCTGCCTTGTCTCGCCGCCGCTGCCTTCGCTGTCGCGATGCCCATATTCGTTGGCCGACTCAACTGGACGCATGTCGCGTTGTCCACCCAGGGGTTGTTGATCCTCGCACTGGCGTTATGCATCTACACGTCGCGCGTCCGTGCGTCGATTTCCTTCGTGTTTCCACGGGCTGCGGCGCTTTCCCTCGTTTCCCTCGCCGTGCATCCCCTGCTGGCGCTGAAGGTGCTGTTTTTCTGCGTGATCGCGACTGTGCTGTCGACGACCTCGGACGACAGAGGCCGCAGGGCTGTTGGCCGTGGCGTATTGCTGCGGGGAAGCGCGGTCGTGGCCCTGTGCTTGCTCTTCGCGACACTGTGCCACGCCCTCGGCATTTTCGCGGCGCAGAGCTTTCTGGCTGAACAGGGGCTGGGATCGTTCGGATTCTCGCCCTGGGGCATGCTGGCGGGGGAACCCGATTCGCTGCGCCAGCTCTACCAGGCCCCGGGCCCGGGCCTCGAGCAGGACGCCTGGCTTGGATGGGGCTGTGTCCTGCTGCTGGCCGCTGGGTTCGCCTTCCGCCCACGGTTCCGCATACCCCGCACCTACTATCCGCTGGCGGGGGTCATCGTCTTCCTGGCGATCGTTGCCGTTTCGCCCTGGGTACGGATCGGCACACGGCTGATTGATCTTTCGCATTTCTTTCCCGACGTGATCATCGATCTCTATGCGGTACACCGGGCCACGGTAAGGCTGGCGTGGCCGCTCGTTATATCCTTGAGTTTCCTCCCGCTGTTGCATTTCGTTACCAGGTGGCCCCGAAGTCGATCTTTTGCCGTCCTCGGCGCGGCGTTTGCGTTACAGCTTTATTCCATCTCGCCGTACTGGGCGCACGAATACCGCGATGCGCGGGTCGCGGTAACGCACCTCGAGCCAATGCCCGCGATGCTGGAAGACGGATCTGCACTCGTATTTTTGGAGCAACCGAGAGAACCCGACGTCGTAACGGTATATCCAAGATACGCGATGTACCTGGCGGTAGAGTCAGGTCTGCCCCTCACGGGCGGAGGGTTCTCACGGCCACCGCCCGAGGATCCTCGTCGATCTGGCTCGGACGCCCTGCTTTCCAATGGTGCCGGCGTGCGTTACCTCGTACCCGCAGTGGACTACCCGGCCGGGTTGCCCCAGCTACCAGTCTCTTGCATCGAGTGGGAAATACTCTTCGTGTGTCTCGCAGACGTGGAGCCAGGAAACTGACCAGGCCCTCGCCGGGCGTCAATCCCGTGCAGGCGTGTCGGCGCGAACAAACACTGCAAGCCTGTCGAATCCCGCGTCGTGTCCCGGCACGTGTCGATACCACACCAATCGCCATTCCTCGTGGAAGAATCCCTCCCACCCTCTCTCTTCGATTACCGTAAGCAACAGTCCATTCGCCACGATCACTCCGGCGCTGGAGCCCTTGGCCAGCGCTCCGCGAAGCCGGCCGAAACCGGTGCTTTCCGAACCGTCCCCGGAGACGGCATCTTCGATCCAGGATGCACCCGGACGAAACCAGTTGCCGGCGTATGTGAAGGGTGGGTGGAACGGTTTCCCGGTGTCAAGAATCTGGATGCCGCAAATCCCGCTCAGGTGGAGGAGCGTACGGCCGGGCGCGAGGCGCTCGATCCAGCGTGCGGCGTTGTCACAGTATGCTTCCGGCAGTGGTTCCACAACCACATCCCTGCCTCCCTGAGGCTTGAAGGGAAGCGCGGCAAACGCCCCCAGGCACACGACGGCTATCAACCCCGCGGTGGCACGAGGGAGCCGTCGGGAGTGCACGCGGGAGCCCCGCCATTGCCAGAGCCTCGATGCGGCAATTGCCGCGAACAGCGCGGCGGCAGGTGCTGCCTCGATGAAGTATTCCGGCGACGGCAGCGGCCTGATGATGGCCGTGGCGACGAATCCCACCGACACCGGGACGACGAGAAACGCCGCATGGCTAAGGAAGGACCCCGATGGAGCGTCTCTCACGGTGCCCGGAAACCACACCCCGCCGACGACCAGCGCAAGGATGTAACCGACTCGCCAGGGTATTGAGTCGGGCAACTCCGACAACGTCTCCCAATCCGACCAGTCCTTGTCGATTCCAGATTCGATCACGCCAAAAGGGGTGAGGAACACGGTTCGGACAAACGCGTCGAACGGTCCCCAGAAAAAGAAAGCACCGATGACGACGGCCGAGGGAAATATAGCCGCCAGGAGCCAGGTCAATCGCTCGCTTCGACGGAGTGTCGTGTCCGCGAATACTACGAGTGCCGCCAGACCGGAGGTGACAATTACGGACTGAACCATCACCCATGGCAACAGACCCGCCACGACCGCCGAGAAAACCAAAAGCGGCCGGTTGCCACGAGTGCCCGCGACCAGGCACGCGAAAGCCCCCAGGGACATGGCCATCACCAGGTGGTTGGGCATGGCGAGATGGTGCAGGTCCGCCATGTTCATGGAAACCAGCAGAAAAAGTGATCCGACTGCCGCCGCAGGCACGCCGAGCGTGCGCCGGAAGAGACAGAAGAAAATCCATGCCGCTGCCGCATGCATGACGACGATCAGCAACCTGAGCGTTGCGAGTGCAGCGAAACCGTTTTCCAGGGACGCCGACGGCAGCGCCATCAAGTACGCGAGAGGGGCGCGGACGTCCCAGTAGATCTCGTAGGGAAAAGCACCATCGACGATAGACCTTGCCATGACCAGGAGGCTCAACTCGTCCGGACCCATGGACGTGCCGAAGGACGGCGCCCGAAACAGGAATGCCGCAAGGACGGCGAGGGGCAGCGCGATAAATTCGACGCGCGCCCCAGAGGACGATGCCTCGGGCGTAGCGTTGCACGAGGTGTTTCCTACGGCCACTGTAGACCGTCGCCCGGAAAAGCACCCCGACGAAGAAAGATAGCCAGCACCGAAAAGCGGTCCTGGGGTCCATAGCCATCGATACTGCGGAACCACACGAGCTTCCAGTCCCGAAAGAACGACTTCCTCCAGTGACGTTTCTGGATTTCATCGTAGATCCGCCTGTCGGCAAGAATGATGCCCGCCGCGGATGCCGGCCCTATGGCGGCAGCCAATCGTTCCGCGGACGTGCTCTCGGCACCATCGCCCGAAAGCGCTTCTCCAATCCAACGCATATGTAACTGACGAAACCAGTGATCGGTAAAGGTGAAAGGTGGTTGCAGCGGTGCATCCGACTTGAGCATCCAATAACTACAAAGCGCGCTCGTATCGAGGACAGTCGCTCCGGGCTCGAGTCGCTCGATCCACCCGGCTGCGGCTTCGCAATATGCCGCGGGCAATGTCGGCTCCGGTTTTTCCTTGCCAGGGCCAGTCAGAAGAAACAATACAAGCCCGATGTATATCGATACACATCCTCGGAGGACAGACGGTCGAAGATATCGATTCCCGGCGAACGCGATCCACGCATTCCATGAGAAAAGTCCATACACTGAGGCAGCAACGAGAAGCGCCGCTGCGGGGGCCGCATCGATCCAGTACTCCGGCGCCGTGTTCTTGATGTAACCCATCAGGACCAACGGGAGAACCGGAGGCAGGATCAGGTACGGACTGAGACGCAGGGGCGAACCCGGTGAAGCCTTGTGGACCATGGCAGCGAGGATTGGTATTCCGGCCACGAGCAGAACGACGTAGTGCAGCATCGCGGGAGATACGCTTGCGGTCTCACGATCGATAGGGAACGACGTTCCTTTGGCGAGTCCTTCCATCACGAAGTCGATGGGCGCGAGCAGGACCGTACGGACGAACACGTCGAAAGGACCCCAGACAGCGTATGCGCCTACGACGGCAACGGTTGGAAGCGATGCAATAGCGAGCCAGGTCCAGACCCAGCGGCGGTCTTTCGACCAGGCTCCCAGGATCGCCAACGCCGCGATAGCCAGGGCGGCGAGTGCCGCATGGACCATCATCCAAGGCAACACGCCCGCCAGTACGGCGGACAGGTGGTATATCGATCGCAGGTTACGCCTCAAGCCCTCCACGACACATGCGAACGCCCCGAGGGACATGGCCATCGCAAAGTGGTTTGGCACGGCCAGGTGGTGAAGTTCGTCCATGTTGACGGACGCCAGGAGCGCTACAGTCCCGAGAGAGGCGGCGAGAGAACCGAGCTGTCGGCGGAACATGCAGAAGAACAGCCAGGCCGCCACCCCCTGGGCAAACAAGGCCATCAATCTAAGCGTCTTGATCGCCGTAGCGGCATCCGTGATGTATGCGGAAGGCAGGCCCCAGAGGTACACAAGGGGCGGTCTCACGTCCCAGAAAACCGCGTAAGGAAACCCGCCTTCCCGGATTACCTCCGCCATCGCCAGGAGACTGAATTCATCGGCTCCCACGCCTACGGCCAGCGACTTCGCCCGAAAGGCGAATGTCGCTACTACGATGAGTGGAACTGCGGCGACTTCGGGGCGAACTCGGCGCGGCTCTTCTCGGTACACTCTCATGCGCAGAGACCGGCGAATTGGTGAGACGATTTGATGATGCGTTAGTGGCGCAAATATGGTATCAAGCGCGACCGGTCTTCGAATATGGAGTGGCTGAGTAATGGAATTGATTTCGAAGTATGTCTCCAACATAGCGGCCAAGCTCACCGCCTTTGTTGCTGACCTTCGAGGGGTATCTACGGTCGAATACGCGCTCATGGTCGTCGCTATAATCGCCGCGGTAGCTCTTGCTGCGGGATTCCTGGGCGACGCCTTCGAGGAACTGTTCAAGGACCTGAGCGGCGAAATGACGACAGGCGTGGGTACTGTCAAGAGCAAGGTCACCTAGTTGGCCGGCAACGTCATCCCGAGCTGCAGGGCCTCTACGGATAGTTGAGCGCCAGCGCAGAAACGCTCGGGGTGACGGCGTTATGGTGTTGTGTCCTTCTTTCGCTAGTAGCGGTGTGGACAGATGTCAAACACCGAGAGGTGCCGCATTGGATTGTCGGCTCCCTGGTGCTTCTCTGGGTGCTGACGGCCGCCCTGGCACCCGAAGCGCTCAACGGCGAACCGCTCATGGGCATCGTCTGCGGGGCAGCGGCCTTCGTTATGGGTTTCTGCCTTCATGCCTTCGGATGGCTCGGGGGCGGCGACGGCAAGTTGCTGGCGGCGCTTGCCATGTGGCTCGGGCCGGCCGACCTGGGGTTTGCGCTACTCGCGACCGGATTGTTCGGACTGCTCCTCGCGCTTCCCGCGTTGTTCCGGATTTCCCGGGCATTTCGGGATCGCGGCATACCCTACGCCTGTGCGATCGCACCCCCGGCCGCCACGATCCTCGCACTCCGGGCCATTGCCGTATAGCCCGCCCGGGCGTCCGTCGACAGTCCTGATCAGAGGCCGTACCGATGGCATTGTCGGATTACTTTCGCCCCGACCTGTTTCGCCCGCGCAACCTTGTGCCGGCCTTCGTGGCCATCGTCGTGGTGGCCGGTGCCTGGTTCGTCATCGGCCAAATGTCACCTGACGAACCGCCGCCCGCGGCCGATGAAGCGGCTGCGGCTCCAGACGAGGCACCCCCACCAGAGCTCCCGCCCGAGGCTGAGCCGGAAATAGCCCCGACAGTGTTGGTGGCAGCCCGCGACATTGGCCGCGGTGTTCTGCTGAACATGGACATGGTGGAGTGGCAGGAGTGGCTCGAACCTGTCGACCTGTCCCGTGCCGTCATCAAGGACGCCGTACCGCTCGAATCGGTGCTCGGTGCGGTGACGCGCAGGGGTATCGGCGCCGGCGAACTCATCACCTGGGAGAACCTCGTGATGTCGGGCATGCCCGGGTTCGTCACCGCCGTGCTGTCACCGGGTCACCGCGCGATGACGGTGACCGTGGACCCGGCGACGACTCGTGCGCAGATCATCTACCCGGGCGATCGCGTTGACGTGATTCTCGTTCACTCCCCGGGCTCCGGTGGCGTTCCGCAGGAAATGGGTGGCAGCGCCGGACCCGCGTCCCAGGTCATCGTGCGCGACGTGCGCGTGCTCGCCGTCGGTTCCGCGACGATGGACATGAACCGCTACGGCACGACATCCATCGCCGCCGGAGGCGTGCTTCAACGTCCCGAACCGCCCTCGGGCGAAACCTATACGCTGGAGGTATCGACACTGGACGCGGAACGCATCGCGCTCGCCGTCGTGACCGGTCAACTCACGCTTGTCGTGCGTCCCGTTTCCGGCGTTTCGGTCGAGGCCATCGCCCTGGAGAGGTCCAGGGCCCTTGGTTGGGACGAGGTCTCGATGCCGGTCCGGTTCGCCGAGGTGATGCAGGGACTGGGTCCCTCCGAGGAGGAGGTGGCGCCGCCATTGCCAAAGGTCCGCGTCATTCGCGGCCGCGGCCGGTCGAGCGAAGAGATCCTGGAGGCAGGAGAGAATGACTCGGCCGAAGAAGCCGCAAACCTCCTCGCCGAAGCGTTGCGCGGCGATTGAGGTTGTCATGCGCGGCATTCACCGACCGTCGCGACCGCGTGTCCTTGCATGCGCATGGGTAGCTATCGCCTGCTGTTTCGGAGTCGGCACGCTGGCCGCACCCGCAGAGAGCCAGACCGTCACTCTCCTCCCCGGACGCTCGGAAACACTCACCTTTCCGGCTGACATCGGCACGGCCCTGATCGTCGATCCCGACACGGCCGATGTCGAAGTGCTCGACACGCGAAACCTGGTCGTACTGGGCTATGCACCCGGCACCACGCGCCTCGAGGTATATGACACCCGCAACGCACTCCTGGGAACGTTCAACGTCGAGGTCAGGACGCAACAGTCCGAGGACGCCCAGGCGATCGTGTCGCGGATCGTCGGCGAAGGGGCCGACATAAGGGTCGATTCCATCGGCGACACGCTACTGGTTGCGGGTGCGGCGAAGAGTCCTTCGCAGGCGGAGCTCGTACTTCGCGCGGTGCGCAGCGTCGCGGGCGAGACCCAGGTCGTGGACGCCGTCTCCCTCGACAGCCCGGTCCAGGTGAACCTCGAAGCCGTCATTTCCGAAGTGTCTCGCAGCGTCACCCGGGAACTGGGAATCGACTGGTCGCTCGATATCAACCCCTTCGCACATCCCTTGCGGACGATGGTATCCGGGGTGCGCCTGGGAACGGGGGCGCTGCAGATTGCGGACGTCTACTCGCAAAACCTCTCGTTTGCCCCGCTGCTCCCGGAAAACCTGCCTCCCGGCATCGGTCGTCTGGTGGAAGAAGCGACCGCAAATACACCGCAGGCGGAACTCCAGACGCTGGAGCCGGGCATTTCCCGTGGTACGCGCGGCGGCGATGGCGGCATCGTCCTCGCGCACTACAAGGACATCCACGGCGCCAAGTATCGCGGCTCGGCCTTCCTGGAAGCCCTGGCGGAGAACGGACTGGCTGTCGTCCTGGCCCGACCGAACATTACCGCGGTAAGCGGTCAGCCGGCCGAGTTTTTCTCGGGCGTGGAAGTACCGGTGCCCACCGCGGCAGAGGGTGGCAACGTCGGCACCGAATACCGGCAGACGGGCGTGAGCCTGACCTTCACCCCGACGGTGCTCGACAACGACCAGATTTCGCTCACCGTGCAGCCACGCATTCGGGAAATCGCGCCGGGGGGCGCGAACATCTTCGGCGCCTTCGTCCCCAACATCAACGAGCGCTCGGCTGCGACCACCGTCGAACTGGGGGACGGCGAGTCCATTGCGATCGCTGGCCTTTACCGCCGGACGTCGGGAAGTTCGAACACCGGCATACCGTTGTTGAAGGACATCCCCCTATGGGGCGGGTTGTTCCGCCAGACACGTGACACGGACCGGTCCGTCGAACTGATCATCGTGGTCACGCCGCGCATCGTCGCTCCGGTGGCCGTACCCGAGACCGAGACATTGGCCGGGTTCGCCCGCGCCATCGCCGACCCTGACGCGCGGCGGCTCGGCAACGAGTTCTACTACTGATCGAACGCATGTTGCGGCCAAAGCTGGCGAAACCGTAGAATCGCCTGCGGCACTGGGCGGTACGCAATGCTTACCCGCTCGAACAATGGGGAAGAAAACTGATGCAACGCCTTCGGATACTCGGATTGGTGGCGCTCGGCGGGCTTCTGTCTGCTTGCCAGTTTCAGAAGCAGGCGCCGGAGGAAGGCGAATACCTGGACTTCGTCCTGCAAATGATGGTCGAGTCCGCGAAACAGGGCGAAGGGCCGGACGACGCCGACCAGGCCATCCAAGCCGTTGAAGCCTGGCGCGGCGCCGGCGAAGAGGGGTCCGACTGACGTCGGGTCGAGGTCGACGACCGGGTACCTGTGGGGTCGATGAGAGTCCATGGCCGAGACAGATTTGGTCGCCTTTCTCCACGATGCCGCCAGCCGGCGGCTCGTTGAAGAGGTCGAACCGCAAGCGACCGTAAGACGCGGCACCGTCCGGAGCGCCGCGCTGACCTATCGAACGGACCGTTCTCCCGAGACGCTCCTCGTCGATCTCGACGGGGAACAGAACCCCATCGTATACGTGCCCGCGCTGATGCAGGTGTCCCGTCCGGAAACCGTGGTGCTTGCCACCGGCTCCGAGAACAACGTGACACTGGCCAACGAACTGTACCGGGGCGGGATTTTCCTCTACCTGCCGAAACCCCTCGATGCTCCCGGCCTGCGCAACGCCATGCGCGAGATCGCCGCCATCAACGCGGAAGAAGAGCGGCCCGAGGTGCAGACCAGCCGGATTCTCCTGATCCTCGGCAAGGGCATGGGAACCAACACCCTGACCACCTTGCTGGCGCGCACGGCCGCCGACGCGGGACGTTACATCAGCTGTGTCGATCTCGACCCGAGTTTCGGTTCCCTTTCGCTCGCATTCGACACGCAGCCGCCGCGCGGACTGGCGCAAGCCCTGGAAACCGACGGCGAAATGTCCATCGAACGCCTGCAGGCGCGGGTGTCACCTCGCATTGGCCTCGTGGCCCATCCGGTAGACCAGGCGGGACGCGAGGAATTCGACGACCGGGGACTGCCGGCACTGCTCCAGGCGCTCTCTCTGCAGGCGCACATGATCCTGGTATGCGGGGCGCAGGTCTTCCATGTGGACGCGTTGCGCAACCTCATTTCGAATCACATCATCGTGTTCGAGCCGACTCCCGCCGGAATATCGATTGCCGTCCGCTGGCTGCGCATTCTCGATGGGGCCACATCCACGCTTGTCATGAACCATACGCGGCCCCTTCCGAGGCTGATCAGCCAGGATCAACTGCGCTCGGGTTTCGGTGGCCGACTGCCCGATTTCGAGATTCCATACATCAGGGGGATGGCTCGAGCCATGGCGCTGGGCGAACCCGAAAGGGCAATCTCGCGGCGCGAACGCGCGGTACTCAATCAGTTCCTGCTCCCCATGCTCGGGCTGAGCTCGGCAGAAGAGAACGGGTGATCGGTCAGTCGACGACAAATCCCAACGGTTCGATGGCTTCGATCAGGGCCGACAGCGAATCCTCCGACCCTATGGGTCCCGCCCGAACCCGGTAGATCAGGCCGCCACCGCGTGCGACCTCCGAGACGCGCACCCCGTCAACCCGGCCGCGCAGTTCGCCCGCCAGAGCATCCGCGGCCGCAAGGGTCGTGAAGGCGCCGAACTGCAGGAATCGCTGCGAGTCTTCGTGGACGATGAATGCGGTTCTGCGTTGGTGCGTTTCGATCGTGGGTAATGTCCACCCGGAGCCATAGCTGGACCTAAGCATGTCGAGCAATGCTGACAGGGAGGCGTCGGCATCGACCGGGCCTATGCGTACACGGTGGAGGGTCGTCCCGTCGTTGCCCGGCGCCTGCACGACGAGAACCGGGTCCGAGGTGACCAGGCGCAGTTGCGAGGCGAGCGTATCCGCCGTCGCGCGGACGGCGTAGGCGCCCATCTGCAGGAAGCGCCGCCCGTCCTCGTGCACGATGAACGCCCTTACCCGGCGTTGAGGCGAAACTGGCGCGAGGAGCTGTTGGGGAGAAACTGGTTCGGAACCGTCCACCGCCGAATCCGCCGCCCGTCCCGACAATACACGCACGGTTCCATAACCGCGGGAGATCAACGTCTCGCTGAGTGACATCAGCTCCCGTCGCGAGCTGATGGGACCGACCTGCACACGATACATCGTCTCGCCATTGGCCAGTTCCGCCTCGACGATTCGAACCGGGGCGCGCGCGACACTCCCGACTTCAGCCGCGAGCGCTTCCGCGGTCGAGCGGACCGTGTAGGCACCCACCTGCAGGAACTGCGGAATGTCCTCCGTCCCGTTGCCAGCAAGAGATGCGGCACCAGGAACGACCGGTGTTGAAACGCCGGCCGCTGCCGTACCGGAACCCGTCTGTTCCGCGCCAAAATGGTTTCGCCCCGGTTCGGGGACCGCCTGTTGCGCCACAGTCGATACGGCGCCGACCTCACCCGGTGACGAACCGGCATCTCTCTCCGTCGGATCGGGCTCCACTTCGTCGGGGGGGAACTCATCCTCGGCAGGTGCGGACGCTGCGATGTATGTCTCCTCCTCGGAAGCGGCCTCCGGCGCCAGCTGGACCTGATCCGCGGCTGGCGTCGCTTCGGCTTCGTCACCGGCCAGGAACACCTCAACCAACTCCGGACCGGCTTCGGGCTGTTGCGCAGGCTGCCCCGCCTCCTGCGTTGCTGCCAGTCCAGACCGCGACGATTCGGACGGCGGGACCCGTGCGGCGCCGTATCCCATCTCCTCCAGGGTGCCCACCAGGTCGTCAAGCCCTACCCTGGACGCAATCGGCCCGATGAGGACCCGATACAGCCTGACCGCATTGCTGCCGGCACCCATGCCGAATTCGGTCACGTCAACCACTTCCGTCGTAACGCGCCGGAGTTCGGAGGCAAGGCCCTGGGCCGCAGACTCCAGGGCATAGACCCCGATCCGGACGAAATACTCTCCACCCACCTTGATCGCGTGGGGCCGCAGGTCACTCCTGTCCAGCTCCGGGACATTCGGTTCCGGCTGTGTTTCGTTCCGCTCACCGCCGTCTCGCACGGCATCCGTTGCTGGTGGCGGTGTCGGGAGGGTCCGCTCCTCCGCCGGGGCCACGGCTGTCAGGTGTTCGGTTCGAGCGGGGCGTTGTCTCTCGGGCGACGCTGCGGGAGGCGCCGATGTTGAGGAACCATCCATCTGGCCGGCCCCCGAAGATTCGGGCGCAACGCCCGAGGACATGTCGAGCGCGCGCGAGAGGTTATCGGCAAGCATCTTCTCTTCGGGCGCCAGGAGCACAGCCTGTTCCATCAGCCTTATGGCACCGCGAACGTCGCCTTCGAGCAGTGCGATGAGCCCCAGGCCGTTCAAACCCCAGGCGATGCTCGCGGTCGGCGCGGCCTCCCTTTTCGAGGTCAGGCGCGCGAAACTCCTGCGGGCCGCCTGGAGTTCGCCAGCGGCCAACGCCGCCCGTCCGTGCGCGAGAAGCGCCGCGTGCCGTTCGCCGGCCTCCCTCGCATGCGCCAGCGCGGCCGCATACCAGCGGGCAGCTTCAGCAGATTCCTGGCGCGCGACCGCTATATCGCCCAAACCCATGCGCGCCCTCACCGAGTTTGGGTCGACGTCGAGAAGGCGCAGGTAGAGTCGTCTCGCCGTCTCCGTCTGTTCGGCTTCGAGGGCGACTCTCGCCATGGGCAAGACCGCTTCTTCGACACGCTTGATACGCAACGTGTCGCCTTCGTTGGGCAGGACCGAACAGCTGCCGATGAGTAGGGTCGCCGCGCTGAAAGCGATGCCGAAACCCGACGCGCGGATCACGACAAGAACGGGCGCCAGGAACACAACCTTTTCAGTTCCCTAATATGGCGAGGGCAGAATTCACTATAGTATATTTGAAAACTCCCCACTCACCGGTCGCACCGTTCAGGCGCATATCAAGACTTCTCATGGAAGTACGCATCCGCCGACGGAGGGACCGTCGGCACTTCTTTACGCGCTCCCGGTCGAGGAAGCTCCCCCGGTACGGACGTGCCGCAAGAGGTGCCATGGCCATCGAGTTCGCACTCGTCTTCCTCGCCTCCCTGACGCTTTTTGGCCTCGCCGGCGAATTCTTCCGCATGTCGATGATCGACCAGACGCTTGCGCGGGTGACCCATGAGAGCGCCCAGGCAATCTCGGGGTTGCCCGATGGCGACGTCGAATGCGAGGAGACGATACAGAGGGTGTTTGACCGCAATGTCGGGGCGCGCTGGCTGTTCGACCGCAATGGCAACGACACCGTCGACATCGTTTTCAGCTACAACAACGTGTGGCCCCCGGTCACGTTGGGTGACGAGATAGGCATCGCCATCAGTTGGGACGACGATCCCGAAGCGAACGTCGACTGGACCGACACCACGACGGGGTCCTGCGGTGGCGACGGCAGTTGGCTTCGGCTTCGCTCGCGGTTTGCCGTCCAGCCCTGGTTCGGGCCGATCCGGCCGCTCTGGGGCGCAACGTACCGGCAGCACGAGAGCTGGGGCAGAAACAGCCGGACGTTTTGATCCGTGTGCCGAGTGTGGTTTCTTCGCGTCCAGGGACGGCGTGGTTCGGCGGCCGTGGAGTTCATCGTTCTCGTACCGTTCATCCTGGTACTGACGGCGGCGATATGGGACTTGCGCGTCTTTACCGCCTACCGTACCGATATCGCACGCGAGATCTTCGTCATCGCGGAACTAATCGCCAACGGTGGGGCCTGGACCAGTGATGCGTCGGTTGAGAACGTGATCGAAGCGGCCGCTGCGCGGCTGGGGGAAACGAGCGCCGGCGTGTTGCATGTCGCCGTCGTGACGCGCGCCACTACGCGTCACGATGGGACCACCTGCATCGACGACGATCAGTGGTGCGCACCAATGGTGAGGAAGGCCTTCTACGACAACGATTTCCCTAGCGGGACAGGGGATTGCGCGGGCGTTCCCCGAACCCTCCCGGACGAGGGGGACCTCTTCGCCGCGGATGCCACGGTCCTGACGTTCGAAGACTCGGACCCCGACGGTCCGGGACCCCAGATTGCACCCAGTGTCGACGAGTGGGTCAGCCGTAACATGCAACCGGAAGAGTGGTGGGTTGTCGTGGACAGTTGTTCGCATTTTGGTCAGGGGCCGAGGTCCGGACTGATCGGCAGGCGATTCATGCACATGGGACTTGCATGGCTCGACGTTACCCCGGTGATGCACAGGCGCTCCGCCTGGGGTTCGATCGACGACCTCGCCGACTGCGTCTGGTGCTGACAGGCATGATCCAGGGCGCAAGGACAGATGCGAAGCGGCTGGCGCGTCTCCGGCGATCAGTTGCGGCCTTCGTCAGGTCCCGCAAGGGCGGAGCCATGATCGTTGGCGGCAGCCTTGCGATGCTCGCCATGGCGACCGCCGGCGGCCTGGTGACCAACTATGGGTGGCGCGAAGCGCAGCGGGAGGAAATCGACGGTGCCCTTCGTGCCGGCGTTTCCGCCGCCGCCCACTTCATGCGCGGAGACCTGACCACGGTCGAAGAGGACATCAAGGAACGCGTTGCGGGCTTCATGCGCGGCCTGCTGGGCGACATCACCATCGCCAAGGACGACATCGCCGTCGACCACGACTTCGCGACGAACCAGACCACCATCAGTGTTGAGGGGAATGCCGCCTTTGCGTTCAGCAGCCTATGGGGTGCGGGCACAAGCAGTCTGGAATCGCTGAAAGGGGAATACGTGATAGTGGCGTTTGACGCGAGCCAGTACGAATTCGCCCTCGCGCTCGACGTATCGAATTCGATGAGCGCCAAACCCCCGGGCTGGTCTGTGACGCGACTGGAGGCGCTACAGGACACCATCCGCACGATTGCGCTGACAGTGGACGACGTGTCGAGGACGAACCCCGGAATCGTTACGCTCTCGCTCGTTCCGTATTCGAACGCCGTCAACGTGGCGGATACGTCAGGACCGTCGCAAACCGACGACAAGGAACGCTACGTCTACATGCTGACAGGCGACGAGTACAACACGCAGACCTCTCGGGACACGGAGGCGCATTGGGTTGACACGTTCCACAACTACGGTACTGGCGCCAACATGGGGCCGCTGGCATCGCGCGATCTGCCCGACTTCCTCGCCGTCGCCGACTGGAACCTGCACCAGCCGGGAACGGAAGATGTCTCCGTTCAGGCACCAGACACGGGCACCTGGGATTTCAACGGTTCGGACTTCTGGAACGGCTGTGTCATGGCCAGGTGGGGCGCCTACTGGAACCCGCAGGCGAGACCCGTTGTCTGGGACGCTACCGACTCGAACAACTGGCCGGCGAGGAAGACCCTGCCCGGCTGGGAGCCTGGATCAAGCGGCATCGCTAACCTGCCGCTGCACCTCTCCGACGCGCCTCCCGACGCGAGCGACCCCAACACCCGATTCACCTCGTACTCCTGGCCGGACGCGCGCATTGGGGGGCTGGCCGACCACATGCTCAGCGAAGCCATGTGGAAGACGGTTCAACCGGCTCTCATTTCACTCGGCCAGTACGGACGCCCCGCCAACCACTGGCACCTGCGCAGCCAGGACAGGGGTGGCAGCCTCTATTGCCCGGAGGCGCCCATCGTGCCGCTCACCGACGATCTGAGCGCGCTGCAGGCGGCGGACCACTATGTCACCGTGCCATGGGCATCGAGAACGTATTGGGGACAGACGTTCCTGCACCTCGGCATCGTCTGGGGCTTGAGGACGCTGTCTCCTCTCTGGCGCGACGTCTGGAAGACCAAGAGCGTGTCAGGCGACGACCTGCCGCGCACGCCGTGCCTTGACGGAGGAACCACCCAGGGCTGCTCGCAGTTCGTGGAAAAGGCCATCGTGATCGTATCGGACGGCGCCAACTACCTCGGTCCGCCCAGACGTGGCCGATCCGCTGGATACTGGTCGCCCGGTAGCGCCATCACTGACAACCCGAACTTCTACAGCGGGAGGTGCCGCGGAACTTTCAACTGGCCTTTCAACGTCGAGTTCATCGATGCCTGGTCCGCCGAAGACCCCGCGACCTTCGCGAATGGTTTCGATGTGGACGCGAACGGTGTCCTGACTCCAACCGGCATGTCCGCGGCGCTGGACGGCTTTCAGGCGGTGCATCCGATGGTGTCTGCGCTGGATCCCAACATACCGGCGGATCGGGTGGTCATCGACGCGCACCGGATCATTTGGGATGCCGCACTGCAGAACATGACGCCGTGGCAACTGTTCCGGGGTTACGACGCCAATTCGCCCACAAGTAACATCGACGCCACAGACGTCCTTGTAGACCCCGCAAACATGTTCGGCCTGGAGGGCCGGCCCATCGGGAACGGACACTACTGCAGGGCAACGGCGCCGTTCAGCGCCTATGGCCGGCCGGATGACCTGGTCCGCGTCGGAGACGGCCCGCCCGTGTCGGATGCGGCGCCGTTCTCGGTTCCCGCATGGTCATGGTCGGACCCGACGGGCAATATGGAGGATCCCATTACCAACCGGCTCAACGACTGGTTTCGGGAAGCCTGCGACATCGCCGGCCAGCGTGGCGTGCGCATCCACGCCATCTACATCGGAGGCGACACGAGGCCACACGAGCAAGCCGCAATCGCGTTGCTCGAAGAGTGTGTGGACCGGGGCTACGGCGGCAACTCCGCAGTCGACGAGGTTCACGCCACACCCACTGAGCAAGAGTTGAAGGACACCATCGAGGACATCATCGATATCCGGCGTACGTTGCGGTTCATTGGACCCTAGTCGGAGTTGCCGAAACAATCGGCATCTGTCACTCTACGCGCGCTTTGGGTAGAGCGTATGCGAACCGTGCAGCGCGGACTGCAAAACGCTTGAAGTTCGAGTGTTGAACTTGTCTAGATCGACCGTCTTCAGCCATCCACGAAACAGGCGCTGGTGCGAGCAAAGCTCCCGACGTGCCTGTCGCCAGTTCGACGCGCCTCAAGGGAGCACCTGACATGCCCCGTTCGATCCAGCGCAGGCGCGCACTTTCGCAGAACCGGCAGCAGTGGGGACGCGAGCCCCAGGTCGTACCCGAGGCGGCCGAGCAGGACCGTTTCGAGACCATCGTCCCGTTCTACCACCAGCGCGTCCTCGAGAGCCTCGACGCGGAGACAGCCGCCTCCCTCGACAGTGACGACCTGGCCGATGTCGTCGTGCAGCTTCTGCGCCAGCTGGAAACCGCGGCGGATACGCCGTCCATCGGCGGCGTACACCAGGCCCTCGCGCGGCGGATAGTCGACGAGATGCGGGGACTGGGGCCGCTGGGGCCGCTCCTGCGGGACCCCGACGTCAGCGACATACTGGTCAACGGCCTGCATTCAGTCTACGTGGAGAAAGGCGGGATATTGAGCCAGGTGGACGTGCGGTTCCGCGACTTCGACCATCTCACCCGCCTGGCGCAGCGCATCGCGGAGGGCGCCGGCCGCCGCGTGGACGAACTCAGCCCGATGTGCGATGCGCGCCTGGAGGACGGCTCCCGGGTCAACATCATCGTGCCGCCGCTCGCGATAGATGGCGCGGCGATCTCCATCCGCCGGTTCCGCCAGGGTGGATTCTCCCTCAACGACCTGTCCCGCGGCGGCGCCATGCATCCCGGCATGGTGACGATGCTGGAGGTGGCCGCGCGAGCCAAGCTCAACGTGGTGGTCTCCGGCGGCACCGGCGCCGGCAAGACCACGATCCTCAACGCGCTGTCGGGCATGATCGGCGAAGAGGAGCGCGTCGTTACGCTCGAGGACGCCGCCGAACTCAGATTGATGCAACCCCACGTCGTGCGCCTGGAGTCGCGTGCGCCGTCTTCGGAAGGCACCGGCGAAGTCACGATGCGGGATCTGCTGAAGAACGCCCTGCGGATGCGCCCGGACCGCATCGTGGTGGGCGAGGTGCGGGGCGCCGAGGCGCTGGAAGCCATGCAGGCGATGAATACCGGCCACCCCGGATCGATGGTGACCGTCCACGCCAACAGCCCGCGCGATGCGATCAGCCGTCTCGAATACCTGGTCATGATGGGTGCTGGCGAGATGCCGCTCTCCGCGATACGCAACCAGGTGATTTCCGCCGTCGACATCGTCGTCCACGCATCGCGTTTCAGCAACGGCAAACGCCGGATAGTCGCCATTACGGACGTGGTGGGCCTTGAGGGCGAAGTGCCGGTGCTCGAGAACATCTGGTCCTACGATCCCGGACCCGACAGGTTCGTCTGCAGCGGTAGCCGTCCGTCCTTCGCGCAACGGGTGGAGGATGCCGGGTTCGGCGATCTGCTGACCACCAGCATGTCCGCCGCCCGCCAGGGATTCGCCATCAACTAGATGGACTGGCTCGCGGCAGTTGCGGGTGTCTTGGTCGCCCTGCTTGTCGGGGTGCTGGTGCTGGCAATCAACGACTCCATGCGTGCCAGGCTGCGGGTCCGGCGCAGGATTCGGCCCATCGCTGAACTCCTCGACACCGAAGGACCGTCACCAGACGTCGTGGAAGCACTTCCCGAAGCGCGCACGGAAAACGACAACTACGTGGTGGAGCGCCTGGACAACCTGTTCCCGTTGTCTGGCGGCGTGCGCACGGGGATGATCGTGCTGGGCACTACCTTGGGGCTGTGGGTGTTGCTCGTTCCGGCGGTCATTTTCGTCGGGGTGCCGACCGTCTTTGCCGTCTTCCTGTCGCTTGCGGCGGCAATGACTTTCGGCTGGAACGCGGGCAGTGTAGTGGAATCCCGAAAACGGGATGCGTACTGCAACAGGCTCGTGACCGCCGTCGAGGACTTTCAGCGTCTGGTGCGATTCGGCACGTCGAGTCTCCGCGCCCTGCGCTCCGTTGCGCAAACCGCCGAAGGACCACTCGCTCCTTCTCTTAGGACCATCCTGCGCGAGACCGACTTCGGCGTTCCTCTTGAGCAGGCCATGGCGCGGGAAGCGCATCGCACGCGCATGGGTGAACTGGCGATGCTGGCCGCAATCATTTCCGCGCAGTCCGGCACGGGAGGCAGCCTCTCGGAAGCCGTGGGCAACCTGGGTGACATGCTGAGGGAGCGGCTCGACTCCAATACGCGCCTGAAGGCCACCACCGCCGAATCCAAGGTCACGCTCGGCGTACTGGCCGTTGTTCCGGTTCTCGCAGTGACAATTCAGGCGTTCCTGCAGCCAGAGATGGTAGACACCCTTCTAGGTGACGCCCGTCACTTGCTCGGCATCGGCGTCGGCCTGATCGTGTCAGGCCTTTTTGTTTCGTGGCTCATGATCCGGGGCGCCCAACGGTGACCCTGCAAGCCCTCGCCGTAGTCCTGTTGGCATCCCTCCTGGTCACGTCGACCGTGCTCGTAAGCGCGATGGTGAGCCGCAGGCGGGTCGCAGGGCGCTTGCGGATGGCAACCGGCGGCAACCAGGAATCCCGCGTGCAAAGCCGACTCGCCGAAGGAATGACCGGCGTACGGAGCGGTCTCGAGCGCGTGCTCGGTGTCCTGGGCACGTTCATGCCCCTTGGCGAAGAAGACCAGCAGAAGATCGCCGTGGGATTGCAGCGCGCGGGTTTCCGGTCGGCCAATGCCGTGACCTTCGTGATAGGAACGAAGGTCGCCTGTCTGCTGATCGGGCTGGTTGGCGGCGGACTGGCCGCCTCTACGCTGTATCCCGGCGTGATCGGATGGGGTATCGGCCTGCTGGGCGGGCTGCTGGTAGGCGTTGCCTTCAACCTCGTTCCAGAGTTCGTGGTAACGCGCCTCGCTGCGCGCCGGGTCTGGAAGATCCAGGTTGCTTTGCCGGACGCCATGGACCTGTTGATCGTCTGCCTCGAAGCGGGACTCACCTTCGAACGCGCGCTGCGGCGCACGGTCAGCGACTTACGGGCATTTCGGCCCGCGCTGGCGGACGAACTGGGCCAGGCAAGTCTCGACATGCGCATTCACGGACTGAATCGGGAGGAGGCACTCGGGCGGGTCGCGCAACGGCTCGACATGCAGTCCCTGAAGGACCTTACGACCACGGTGTCGCAAAGCGAACGGCAGGGCACTCCGGCCGCCGATGCCCTGCGCAGGCTGTCCAGCTCGTCACGCATCGAAATGGTCACCGACATGCAGGCAAAGATGGCGCGCCTGCCAACGCTTCTGATCATCCCTTCGATGGTGTTCCTGCTGCCCGGTCTGCTGGTAATCGTCGGCGGCCCGGCATTCGTTCAGCTTATCGAGGGCCTGGGCGGAGTCGGCGGGTAGGAGCCCTCAGCTCCAACCGAGGCGTACTTCCAGGTAAAGGGCCTTCAGCCGCGGCCTTCCCCAACCGTTGACGCAAGGAAACGGTGAAGCGCTCCTCGCCCGGCGCACAACTTGCATGGAAGTACGCCTCCAACGAAGGGGGCAACGCCGACACTTCGATACGCGTCAGCGGTCGGGGAGCATTCCCCGGCTGAGGGCTCCTAGCGGGGAGACCTCCGGTGGCCACGTCCGCCACGCCACGAGGTATTGAACATCTCCACGTCCTGGATGTCGGCGTTCGGTTCTCTTCTCTGCGGGAACACGCCTTCGGATCCCTCAACGCCGTCCTCCTCCCGGACGCGGGCCAGTGCTTCACGCATGGAAATCCATCCCAGACCGAGATTGGCGCTCTTGTCGGTGATCAGAATCATGAGCGTATCCGCCCGCCCAGGGACCACCGACATGAAGTGATAGGTATCCTCCGTGGTCGTCTGCAGCTCCTGAACGAAGTTCGCATCGGACTCGTCCGACATTGCCCCCGCCAGACGGCTTATTGCCCTCCCCCTGAAGTAGTCCGCGCCGGCCGCAGAAATGGCCTCCATTGAGGCGGAACTCAGCACGCCCCCCGGGGCAATCCTGGAAGCCAGGGGGAGACCCGTGCCGAGGTCGACGAGCGCACAACCCAGCGCGCCGTCCACGTCATCGACAATTCCGTCGCACAACTCCTGCAGCCTCATTTGCCCCTATCTCCTGCCGGACTACCCGTCCGACAAAGCCTGGCACTCAATCCGACGATGCCTTAATTGAATTGTATGTGTCAACCTGCGCCCGCGTGCCTTGTCGCGCTGAGTTTACAGGTCAGGACACACCGACATAGATACTCCTCAGTCACGTTCCGAGTTCCCGGGGACGCTGTTCCGTGGCTGCCGGGACAGCGGCGCGCACCGCAGCGAGGTGCGTACGGCTGACCGGGACCTCATGCGGACCGGTGACGCGCACCAGCGTGCGCTCGTCGCGACGCAAGACGCCCGTGATGTGGCGATACGCGACCCAGTAGGAGCGATGTACCTGCAACCCCAGGTCCCCGAGCGCGGCCATTGCGTCCGCGAAACGCATCAGGATCAGGCACGATCCGGCGGTCGTGACCACGTTGATGTAATGACCACAGACGTTGAGATAGACCAGGTCGCGCCCCACCATTTTCGGAAGACGGTCGAAAAACCAGGACTGGGGTGCCCCGGAAGACTGTTGCTGCGCGGTCAGGGGCAGTCTTGAAGTCGTACTCCCGCCTGGAACCGAACCCTGTCTTGCCTCGGTGGCGTGCCGCAGCCGCGCGCGTTGACAGGCAACGTAGTGGACAAGGCAGGTGCATGCCAACACCAGCACAGCAACGGTTCGGTAAGTCTCCGGCAGGGCCGCAAGGGGATCACCGTGCGGTTCGAATATTCCGTAGATGGTGTAGGCGACAGCGCTGCAGGGCATCGCCACGAACAATGCTCCCAGCGTGCTGGCCAGCACAATCTGAACCGGCGGCCTGGATCGCATGAGGAAAAGTATGGCGGAACTCAGGGTGTGCGACAGCGGCCAGCAGATCGCACTGCACAATGCCACGAATGCGAGGCGCTGCAGTGGAGCGAGTTCCACTCCAGAACCCATGGGCCCAATCACGGTGAAGGCAAGAACACAGGCGACGAGCACGCTGAGCGACACCGTGATCAGACGCCCATCGAACATCTCCCGATAGGCGTAACGCAGGCTCGAAAACTCACCGAGCCCGCTGTTGGCGGTCGTTGCCTTCACTCGGGTACTTTCCCGTCATCTGCACAAACCATTCGCGAGTGAGCCTTCGCCGGCTGTGGGACACTTCCATGGAACAAATGTCTCGGGGAGCACTTAGCGACCCGGGGCACTTGTTCCATGGTCGACGAGCGGGGCCAGGCCGGAGCCCTCAGCCGGGGAGCGCGAGGGGGAACCCCTCGCAAGCAAAAGTCCGAAGCCGAAGGCGCCGGCTGTGGGGCACTTGCATGCAACCCAATGCAGACAACCTTCTGAGTAACCGTCTGGCGCCACTTCAGGACAGCTCACATACATGGCAAACCATACTGGATAGACTCGTAAACGGCCGGCGAAGTTCACCAGTCCCGATCGGCAATTCACTCCCTCCAGTAAACAAAATGTGACACGGTCCAGGCTTCCATGTGAAGTACGCATCCGCCGAAGGAGGAAATGCCCAGCACTTCCTTGCGCGTCAGCGGCCGGGGAAGCTCCCCCGGCTGAAGGCTCCTCCCCCAACGGCGCCGGAAAACGGACCGGACGGTAAAAGAACATAAATGTTCGTCCGCCCAGCCTTCAAGGTCCCCCGCAACGGTTTTCCGCCAATGACGGAAAATTTCCCTGCTGGCATCGGTGTTGCGCGAACTCAATACATTACAAGTCAATGCGATCTGCGATGCGCGAACGGGCCAGGGAACTCGCAACCATGCGGACAATGTTCCGGGTTGGTACCGCGCGTGAATCACGAAATACCTCTCCGCGAACGTTGCGACCTGTTCCTGGTCGCCGCAGGTACCATTGACGGACCTTTATCGTGGAGAGAATCGTTCACTATTTCCCGCCGAAAACGACAATCCACTATCATTGCGCAGCCGTTGTTTCCGGGAGTCCTGAAAACTGGGGTCGCATGACGTTTGCGGCCGGTTCATGACCGTCTGACGAGTTTCGGACGCGTCCCCGCCCGCACCGGACGCATGACCCAAGAGGATTACACGTTGGCCGAGGACCATTTCGCTCTCCCCGCGGGCTATCGCCTGGATGAATTCGAGATCCGCGAGGTTCTGGGCACGGGCGCGCTCGGCATCAAGTACGTCGCAATCGACCACGACCAGGACAGGCCGGTCGTCATCAAGGAGTACCTGCCCGACCACCTCTCGGCCCGTACCGATGCAGGCGTGGTGCCGAAGTCACCGGCTCATCGGGCCGATTTCGACGCCGCGCTGCGTCGGTTCCTCGAGGATGGCAGCGCGCTGATCGACGTATCCCATGCGAACCTTATCCAGGTGGTTCGGTGCCTGGAAGCAAACGGGACGGGTTATATCGTCAGGGACTTCGTCGAGGGAAAGACCCTCTCAAGTCTGCTTGAGCAGAAAACGACCCTGTCCGAAGGGGAATCCGGGCAGTTCCTGCTCCCCATACTCGACGCATTGGATACCTTGCACCAGGGCAATTTCCTGCACCGGGACATAGGCCCGGACAAGATTGTCATCGCCGAAGACGGCTCCCCTGTGCTCCTCGGGTTTCCGGCGCACCAGCAGGTCACCGGGGCTCGCCAGACGTTCCGCGCCATGCCACGGGAATCCTCGCCGGCCCCGAGACCCGGATATGCGGCGCTTGAACAATACTCCCAGATGGGCCATCTCGGACCATGGACCGATATCTATGGCCTGGGAGCGGTCATGTACCGATGCGCTACCGGGCTGACGCCGCCTGAAGCCACCGAACGGGCCGTTGGGGACGAAATGATCCCCGTGTCCCAGGCGATTCGGACCCCTTACGGGCCAGGGCTGGTGTCGGGCATCGACGCCGCCCTCTCCATTCGCGCGTACGAGAGGCCGCAGAGCATTGCGGCGTGGCGCCGCCTGTTTGACTCTGCAGCGGATCAATCGCCGCGTGGCATCCGCCGCGCCGCACGCGGCCGAATGTTCATACCCGCCCAACCGCCTGGCCCTGATGCAGGGCTTCCGAGAGCACGCCCGCAGCCCCCCGCCCAACTTCCTGCCAGAAAGCCCGTACGCGGCCGGCAGTGGGCGGTTCCCGCGATCGCGACAACCGCACTCGTTGCCGCACTGACTTGGGTCGACACGGGCATTCTTCGGTCATCCAGCGCCGATGACCCTGGGCAGTTGCTGTCCAACGGGCCACCGCCAACGGCATCGCAACAGCAAAAGCCCCGGGAACCATCCCAGGTGTCGCCGGAAAGCGCGCCCCAAACGGCAGCGGTACTTCCGATGGACGCGTTTTCGAGCGATCCGGCACCACGGGATCTCGTATCTGCCGATTCCACGCCGGCGCTCGCAACGCTGGTCGTTGCGACAGCGCCACCCGGCGCGGAAGTTCTGATTTCCGATGCACTGGTTGGTCGAACGCCTCTCTCCATTCGGGATCTGCCTCCAGGTTCGTACGAGGTGACCTTGCGCCACGCGCTCTACGAGACGCTGTCGGAAACTGTCACGGTGCCCGATCCGGCTGATCCGGAGCGCATGTCAACCCGGATGGAACGCGCGCTCGTCCACGCGACCGGTGCACTGGCCGTGCGAACGGAACCGTCGAGCGCGTGGATCGAGCACAATGGCGAACGCCTGGCGGAACGCACCCCGGCCACGATCCGCGGACTGCCCGCCGGACCCCTGGAACTGGTAGTAGGTGCGGAGGCGCACCGATCACTGCGGGTGACCGCCAACGTTCCGAAGAACGGCGTCGGATCGCTGGATCTCATCCTCGACCCCAGCATTGTCTACGGCACGCTGGACCTCGTGCTGAAGCCCGCCGACGCCGACGCGAACTTTCCTGATCTGGAACTGCCATACGAGGCCGGGATGCGGATCCCGGAGGGTAGCCACCTGGTACGCGTCACCCGCGACGGATACGCTCCGGAAACCCGAACCATCGAGGTGGCAGGTGTCACCCGGACACCGATCTCCCTGGTGCCCAACCCACAACCTTTCTCCGTGGCGACAACGCCGGCCGGCGCTATCGTGAGCTTTCCGCTGAGCGACCACGACTACCGTCCGGGCGTGTTGCTGACACCCGGGCACTATCGCGTCAGGGCAGTGCTGCCGGGCCATGAGACCTGGGAGGGATCGGTGCAACATGACATCGGACCTACCGACCATGCAATAACGTTGCGCACTGGAATCGCCGAATTCTCCGACCCGCTCGCCTCGGGTGGGAACGGACCGGCAATGATCGCCATTCCGACCGGGAGCTTTCGAATGGGCTGCCTGTCGCGCCTGAACTGCCGCCCGAACGAACTTCCTGTCCACACCGTGACCCTGGCAACGACATTGGCGCTGTCGAAGTTCGAGGTCACCTGCGCCGAATTCGCGCGTTTCGCCCACGCCACCGGCACCCAATGGGAGACGTCCTGCAGCGCAGGACCGTCGCTGCCCGCCGCAAACGTGTCGTGGCTTGACGCCGTGGCCTATACCGAGTGGTTGTCCTCGGAAACCCGCAGGCCCTATCGCCTGCCAAGTGAGTCGGAATGGGAATACGCTGCGCGGGCGGGAACGACGGCCAGGTACAGCTGGGGAAATACGATCGGCGTGGCGCAGGCCAACTGCAACGGGTGCCGCAGTCGGGCAAACAGTGGCCCGTCCGGAGCCGTGGCCGTGGGGTCGTTCCGCGCCAATCCCTGGGGGCTGCACGACATGCATGGCAACGCCTGGGAGTGGGCGTCGGACTGTCGGTCCGACAGCTACGAAGGTGCGACAGCTGACGGGTCCCCGAAGATCACCGCCGATTGCGAACAGCGAATCCTCCGGAGCGGCTCGTGGCGCGTCGACCCGAGTCTGGTGCGCGCGGCGCAGCGCGGTTGGGGAGATGAATCCCTTCGGCTTGATGATGTCGGCATCCGGGTCGCCGTCGAGTTGGAGTAACGCAATGCGCCGGAGTCAACCCAGGGCGTAACCCTCCCCGGTTGCGACCAGATGGCCGGCTTCCGGCCGGGCTTTTCCCGCCACGATGCGACCGATGGAGACGGCCGTTTCTCCTGCGCGGGCCAAACTGTCCATCACGTCTCGCTCGAATTCCGGGGCCACGCACAGAACAAACCCAATCCCGCAGTTGAACGTGCGTAGCAATTCGGCCTCTTCGATCCTCCCCGCCTGCTGCAGCCAACCGAATACCGCGGGTCTCTCCCAGCTGTCGAGGTCAACGTCGGCGGCCAGACCTTCCGGCAGCATCCTCGGCACGTTTTCGACAATACCCCCGCCGGTGACGTGCGCCATGCCCTTCACTGGCGCCGCGCCGAGCGCACCTGCAACCGGCCTTGCGTAAATGCGGGTTGGCGCCAGGAGTTGATCCAGCAACGCGTCATTCAGACCGATTCCCTGGTCTTCCACGATACGGCGGACAAGCGAATATCCGTTCGAATGGGGACCGGTTGATCCCACGCCGATCAACCTGTCGCCCACGGCAATCTCTTCCCCGGTAACGATATGGTCGCGTTCAACAATACCAACGCAGAACCCTGCAAGATCGTAGTCGCCTGGCCGGTAGAAACCGGGCATCTCGGCGGTCTCGCCCCCGGCGAGCGCGCATCCAGCGATCTCGCAGCCCCTCGCGATACCGACGATCACGCGCTCCGCCACATCGACATCGAGCTTCGACGTGGCGTAATAGTCGAGAAACAGGAACGGCTGGGCACCGTAGACGAGAACGTCGTTTACGCACATGGCGACGAGGTCCTGACCGACCTCGTCATGACGGTCATGCTCGATGGCCAGCTTGAGCTTGGTGCCCACACCGTCGGTCCCCGCGACGAGCACGGGGTTGCGATACGTTGCGGGAACTTCCGCAAGCGACGAGAACCCGCCCAGCGCCGAGAGGAAGCCATCCCCCTGGGTGCGCCGCGCCGCTGGGGCGATACGGCGGACGAGTTCGTTGCCGGCGTCGATATCTACGCCAGCTTCCCGGTACGTGAGTCCTGACATGAACCAGCCGAAGCGCTTGAGAACCTGGCCGAGTTGTAGCACGCGACAGGCAGGGACGGAAGAGGAGAGACATTCCTTGCGGTCCCCGAAGCGATATCCGGGCTAGACTTGATACGACAGCTTCAGCTTGCGGCATGGCTCAACAGTCCGGATGTTCTCGATCAAACGCGCTTTCTCCGCGAAACCATCGCCTCGGATGGAAGTACGCATCCGCCCATGGGGGAAACGCCGGCACTTCCTTGCGCGTCAGCAGGCGGGGAGGGCGTTTGCGTCAGGGGTGGCCCTTTCGATGGCCCTCTGGGCAAGCGCGCCCGCATGCGGCGAGGTCGTCAACTGGCTATACGAAGTCGAGGTGCCCGCAGAATCCCAGACCCAGGCTGACCAGCGCAGAGCTGCCAGGTCCGCTTTGCGCGAGATGCTGATGAGAATGACCGGCCTCAAGAGCGTACCCATGTCGCAACCCATCGTCGATGCGCTCAACGCCCCGGATCTGTATTACATGCAATACCGTTTCGCGCAGGGCGGGAACGATGCCGATCAGCGGCTGCAGGTCAGTTTCGAGCCCCAGGCGATACAGGACCTGGTTTCCGAGGCGTCACTCCCCATCTGGAGTGCCGATCGGCCGCGCGTGCTTGCCTGGCTCGCGGTTCGGGAAGACAGTCTCCTCCGTGTTCTCGACAGCGGCTCGGATCACCCGCTGGCCGAAAGCCTGCGCCAGCGAAGCCGGCAACGCGGTGTTCCGCTGAGGCTGCCGTTGATGGACCTGGAGGACAGGGAGTTGATCTCCCCGCCCGCCGTATGGGATGGCTTCGCCTACACCCTGGACGCCGCTTCGCGCCGATATGGTGCGGATGTGGTGCTCGTCGGACGAGCGGCTCAAATCGCTGATGACGAGTGGCGGACGGATTGGGAGTTCTGGATCGACAACGAACCACGCGCATTCAGCTATTCCGTCGAAAACGTCGGGGCGGGCGCCGCGCAGGCGATGGACGAGGTCGCCGACGATCTGATGCAACGCCTCGCCGTTTTCGGCCGCGACGCAACGGCGATCGAGATCGCGGTGCGGGGGGCAGGTTCCGTCGGGCGCTACGCTGACCTGATGCGTCATCTTTCGAACCTCGAATATATCGAACGCGTGCATCTCACCGCGGCCGAGCAGGAGACGCTGACACTTCGGGTCGTAACCCGGTCCACCCCCGAGCGCCTTGCCGAACTCCTGTCGAAGGACGGTGCGTTTCGACGCCTTCCCACGATGCCCGGTTTGGGTGGCATCGGCCTCTCGGACGTGCCTGAAGACAGGTCCGCAGCACCGCTGATGCTGTTGTGGAGCGGGAAGAGCTGATGCTTCGCAGCATTCCGAACATCATCACGCTCGTGCGTATCGTGCTGATCGTGCCGACAGGGTGGCTTCTACTGGAAGAGCGCTACCTGGCGAGCCTCATCCTCATGGCGATCGCCGGCCTGAGCGACGCGCTCGACGGCGCCCTGGCGCGCCGGTTTTCCTGGGCGACTTCCTTCGGTGCGTACGCGGACCCACTGGCGGACAAGCTGCTGGTCAGCACGATGTTCCTGATCCTCGTCTGGCAGGCCCATGTGCCGGTCTGGCTCGCGGCCGTGGTCATTTCACGGGACGTCATCATCCTGCTTGGCGCCGGGGCATATCGGCTCATATTCGAGAAAATCCAACCGAACCCGAGCTTCATAAGCAAGCTGAACACCGCGATGCAGATCACCATGCTGATCCTGGTGCTGATCGGGCTGGTCGACGCAGGACCGTTGTCCGGGTTCGCGGTCGCTGTCCTCGATCCCTGGGGCTTCGTGGTCGTCGCCACGCTAGGTGTGTCTTCCGGCGTCGACTACGTCTATACCTGGAGTCGCCGCGCTCTCCAGGAACGGGGGTAATCACTGTTGGTCCATCCACCGGCCAACCGAAACGCCCGGCAAGTGCCACTGGCGTTCGCGCTCCGGGAACGGTTCACGCTTGACCGTTTCCTGGTTGGCGGCAACACCGAACTTGTCGAGAGCGTGTTGCGGCCCGTCGACGGTTTTTTCTGCGCCTGGGTCTGGGGACGTTCCGGGGCGGGGAAGAGCCACTTGCTGCAGGCCGTCTCCCACGAGACAGGCGGGGCGTTCGTCCCCGCGACGGAGCTTCCCGGAGTGGATGGCTATGAAGTCTTCGACCGGGTCCTTGTCGACGACATCCACGCGTGGATCGGCGATCGTCCGCCCGAGGAGTCATTGCTGCGCCTTTACGACAACAGGTTCGCGCGCGGCCACGCGCTCGTCATGACGGCGCGCAAGCCACCTGCGCAGTTGCGTTTCGCGCTTCCAGACCTCGCTTCCCGCCTGCGCTCGGCGGCATGTTTCGAGATCTCGCCCCCGAACGACGAAGCGGCAGCCGCAGTGCTCCGGCGTGCCGCCAGTGACCGTGGATTCGATCTGGACGAAAGCGTGGTGTCTTTTCTCCTGCGCCGCACCGGTCGCGACCTCAAGGACTTGCTGCGCCTGCTCGAAACCATCGATGTCGAGTCCCTGTCTGCCCAACGCCGGGTGACGGTTCCTTTCGTCAAGCAGGTGCTCGGGCTTTGATTCGGGCGGTCGTCACCGGCGGCGGCAGTGCTGGCCATGTCGTGCCGACGTTGCCAGTCGTCGAAGCGCTACAGGCACGGGGCTGGGAAGTCGCCTATGTCGGCTCCGATTCGGGGCTGGAAGAACGGCTCGTGACCACACCCGGGGTCCGCTACTTCGGCGTGAGGCCGGGAAAGTTGCGCCGTTACTGGTCTATCGAAAACCTCGTCGATGCCTTCCGGGTCCCACTCTCCATACTCCAGGCATTCGGGATACTCGGCCGGGTTCGGCCGCATGTGGTCTTCTCGAAGGGCGGATTCGTCGCGTTTCCCGTAGTGGTGGCTGCGTGGCTGCGAGGAATCCCGGTGGTGGCGCACGAATCCGATCTTTCCCCGGGACTCGCCAACCGGCTGAGCCTGCCCTTCATTACATCCCTCTGCGTCAACTTCGACGCGACGCGCGTCAATGCGAGGCGAGTGATCCACACGGGCACGCCGGTGCGCCCATCTCTCCTTCACGGCGACCGTGAGCGGGGCCTCACGGCAGCCGGGTTCTCCGGCGAACGGCCGATGCTCGCCGTTGTCGGAGGCAGCCTGGGCGCAGAACGCCTGAATCTCATCGTCCGCGAATCGGTGCCGGCCTTGACGGCAAGGTTCGACGTTCTGCACGTGTGCGGCGCGGGCAAGGTCGATGACAGTTACTCCGGCACCGAGGGATACCAACAGCGGGAATTCATCGCGGACGAGTGGGGCGATGTGCTCGCTGCGGCGGACCTGGTGGTGTCCCGCTCGGGTGCGAACTCGCTCTGCGAACTGCTGGCCTTAAGGAAGCCGAACCTGCTGGTCCCGCTTCCGGCGTCAGCGAGCCGGGGTGACCAGATCGAGAACGCCGCCTTTGCGGAGTCTCGAGGCTTCAGCATGGTCGTTCAGGAGCCCGAACTGACGCCCGAAGTGCTGGTGGAAAGGGTTGACACGCTGCACAGTGACTCGGTTTCCTGGCAAGCACGGCTGGAAGCGTTCCAGGCACCGGACAGCACCAGCCTGATCGTCGCGGAACTCGAGGCGGCGTTGAAAGGCCGCCGGTAACGATGATCTAATCGTGCTTTCTGACGCGAGGGATTTCCTCTCGCGCTGCTTTTCCGCTCTGTCGCTCACGGGCTCCTTTGATTCCATCATCGCAATGTACAGGGTCAAGACCTACAACCAGATCGCCGCGCGCGGGCTCGAACTTTTTCCGGCCGACGCGTTCCGGGTCGGCGCCGAAGTCGTGGCCCCGGACGCGATACTCCTGCGCAGCCATGTCCTGACGCCCGCCGACCTCGGCCAGGGAGTCCGTGCCGTTGCCCGCGCCGGCGCCGGCGTCAACAACATTCCCGTCGACGACTGCACGGAGCGGGGCGTGGTCGTCTTCAACACCCCCGGCGCCAACGCAAACTCGGTCAAGGAACTGACTATCGCCGCCCTCCTGCTCGGCTCCCGCGACGTGATAGGCAGCATGGACTACGTCAAGACCCTGTCGAACGTCGCCGACGAGCAGACCATGCACGAGTTGGTGGAACGGGAGAAGAGGCGCTTCAAGGGGCAGGAACTGTTCGCCCGGACGTTGGGTGTGCTCGGTCTGGGAAACGTTGGCTCACAGGTCGCCCGCGCCGCGCTCGATCTGGGCATGCGAGTGATCGGGTTCGACCCGGCCCTATCCGTCGACGCGGCCTGGCGCATTCCCAGCGAAATACAGCGCATGGAAGATGCACGGAGCCTGTTCAGCCAGTCGGACTACGTTACCGTGCACATCCCGTCGCTGCCGACCACACAACGCCTGATCAATGCCGATGCCCTGCGCGCGTTCCGGCGCGGAGCCGTCCTGCTCAACTTCGCGCGCCAGGAAGTCGTGGACGAAGACGCCATCGCCGTCGCGCTGGGTGATGGAACCCTGTCCGCATATTTCTCCGACTTCCCCAGCACGAAGCTCGCAAAGCTCCACAACGCCCACGCCACGCCCCATCTCGGTGCGAGCACGGTCGAGGCCGAAGAGAACTGCGCCGTGATGGCAGCGGAACAACTGCGGGATTTCTTAAGCTTCGGCAACATCAGGAACTCCGTCAACTTCCCGGACGTCAACCTTGAACTCAGCTTCGGATACCGGCTGGCGGTGGCCAATCGCAACGTGGCGGGCACCCTTGGACAGGTTCTCTCGGTCTTGGCCGACGACAACGTCAACGTGATCGACATGATCAACAAGAGCCGCGAAAACGTCGCCTACAACCTGATCGATATCGAGCAGCCGCCGACGCCGTCGATGACCGAGCGAATCAACGCCATCGACAGCGTGATCAACCTGCGCGTATTCGACGCGCCGGGACAGCCGGCTTAGTGCCATGAAACCCGTCCGCCCTTCGGGCGCGCCGTGTTTCACCCCCGCCCAAGCCCATCTACGATCCTACGCCTTAGACGGCACTTGTGTGCCGTTCTACGGCGCACGCTTGCATGGAAGTACGCATCCACCGACGGGGGGATCGCCTACACTTCCCTACGCGTCAGCGGTCGGGGAACATTCCCCGGCTGAAGGCTCCTAGCGCCATGAAACCCGTCGGCCCTTCGGGCGCGCCGTGTTTCACCCCCGCCCAAGCCCACCTATGGTCCTGCGCCTTGATCGGCACTTCGTGCCGTTCTACGGCGCAGGCTCCTAGCGGAGCCCTTTGACGTCCGTCATCCGAGCCTCGTCCCCACGCAACGACGCGTTCAGGTCTTCAGGCGTACGCGAACCCGGATACAACGTCTCGAGCGTCCCGAGCAGCGGCACATCGGGAAACGCGTCTCGCGCGGCGTGGACGAATTTCAACGTCCTGAAAGCGTCGAACCAGGTGTGGGTCGCGCGCGGATCGCGTCCGGGCCGGTATCCGATTGCGTCGAGTAACCCGGGAACGGGCGGGCCAGGAGCCGTTCCCGCGGCCACACTGGCATGGAAGGCCCGGAGCGCTTCGAAAGTCTCGGGGGCATAGCCCGGCACGACTGTCGGATCACGTGGAATCCTCGCAAGAGCGGGCCCCGTTCCAAACGGCACGCGCGTCGAAGTGCGCGCCTCGATCTCGATCACCGGAGCGCTGAGGCGACGAATCCGGCCGACCTTCGCCAGCTTGTTGAGAAGGTAGAAGTCCTCCGCTGCGTTGCGCCGCGGGAATCCCCGCACCTTCGCGTAGCTCGTCGAGTCGACGGCCAGGCAACTGCCCACGGTATGAAAGGCATAAGGAGATCCCGCGTACTCCAGGCGATTGACGTAATAGCGGAGCGAAAGCTCATACATCAGCGCCCGGCCGTAGAGATCCCCATCGCCGCTCGTGTGAACAAACGGATAGACCCAACCCGCCGCCTCACCCCCGGCAGCTTCGAAGTACCCTTCAGGAAGTACGGCATCGGCGTCCGTCACGAAGATGACCGGGGTTTCGATCTTCCGTTCGACGATCAGGCGCAACGCGATATCGGCGCCGACCTTGCGCGCGAGTCCGACGCCCTGGCGCCTCGGCACCGGCGCGTTCACCCGATCGACAACCAAGACATCGACATTGCGTGCGCGATCGAATGCGCCTTCGAGGTCCAGGAGACTCCGCGTCCGGGCAAACGCCGCGTCCTCGCGGTTGACGTGATCCGGCACATTCGCAACCACGATGACGAGCAGGTCGGAGACCCCGCGGGGCAGCACGCGCTGAAGGAAGTCGCGAGACTCATCGAACGCCGGTATCGAGATCACGTGTCGATAGGTTCGCGTTGCGAATGCCGCGCGCCGGGCTTCCGGTTCCGCGTACCCGGCCAGGTACAGGCCCGCAACATCCTTCATGTGACAGTCCCGTCAGAGTCTCAATGCAACGCAGGTCGGGGCGTGAGGGAGCGGACGACATCCGCTTCACGGACAACGATCTCCTCCCAACGCCGGCCGATGTCCGCATCGGGGCACTCGCGGTGCGCAAGTTCGAGAAAGAGCTGCCAGTGCCGGTCCTCGCTGGCGGCGATGCGACGGTAGAACGGCGCGAGATAGTCGTCCTCGAGGGCGTGGGCGATCATCGAAAACCGCTCCTGGCCCCGGCATTCAATGACCGAGGCAACCAGCAGCCGGTCGACGAGGTAGTTGTCCCGCCCCTTGCGAACGACCGCGTTGAGGGCGTTCACGTAGGGGTCCCTGGTGTCAGGCGCCGGTTGAATGCCCCGATCGATCAATAGCCGTATCACGTCCCGATAGTGACCGAGTTCCTCGACCGCCAGGTTCGCCATCGCATCGACCAGCGCGGGACGGTCCGGATAGTGGGCGGCCACCGAGAGTGCCATGCCCGAAGCTTTCCTCTCGCAGGAGGCATGGTCCTGCAGGAACGACGGGAAGTCCGCGAGCACCGCCTGAAGCCAGCGGTCTCCGGTCGCTACTGCAAGTGTCGGTCTCATATTCCTGACGGCGTGGCGCCTCGCGCGTCCCGCGAGAATACAACGAGTAGAATCGCGTCCATGGAAGAGACGCCCGAACGCCAAAGCAGCCGCAACATCGCCAGCCTGAAGCAGATGCTGTCGTTCCTGCGACCCTACGGGCCGCAACTGATCGCGGCGGCAACCGCCCTGGTCGCGACGGCCACGGTGACGCTTTCGGTTGGCCAGGGGCTCAGGCTCCTGATCGACGATGTACTGACGACGCGTACCCAGGACGTGCTCCTCGTCAGCATCGGCGTCTTCGCCGCCCTGGTCCTGTTGCTCGCGGCGGGAACCTATGCGCGGTACTACTTCGTGTCTTGGGTGGGCGAGCGGGTCAGCGCGGATATCCGCAAAGCGGTCTACGCAAACCTGGTCCGCCTGCATCCCGGTTTCTTCGAGACCAACCGGCCCACCGAGATCATGTCCCGCATCACCACCGATACGACACTGTTGCAAACGGTACTCGGCACGTCCGCTTCCATTGCCCTGCGTAACGCGCTGATACTCGTCGGGGGCGTCGTGATGCTGTTCGTGACGAATCCGAAACTCTCCGCGGTCGTCCTGGCGAGCGCTCCAGTCGTCATCTCTCCCATCGTCCTGTTCGGCCGCCGGGTTCGGCGGCTCTCGCGCACCAGTCAGACGGCGATCGCCGATGTCGGCAGCTATGCCGGAGAGTCGCTGCGCCACATCAAGGTCGTGCAGGCGTTCACTCACGAGGCACGCGATATCGAGGCGTTCGCAGGACGCGTGACCGACGCTTTCGATGTCGCCGTGCAGCGAATTCGACAACGCGCCGTGCTGATTGCGTCCGTGATGGTACTGACACCCGCGGCCATCGCCGCCATGCTCTGGGTCGGAGGAACCGATGTACTTGCCGGGCGGACGACGGCTGGCGAGTTGATCGCGTTCATCTTCTACGCGCTTGTCGTGGCCGGTTCGGCCACCGCGATCAGCGAAGTCTGGGCAGACGTGCAACGCGCTGCCGGCGCGGCGGAAAGGCTGCTGGAGCTGTTGACGGTAAACTCGTTGCTGGCCGAACCGGAGTGTCCCGAAACCCCGACCGACCCCGGTGCCATCGGGTTCGACAACGTCTCTCTCCGGTATCCAGCAAGGAGCGACGAGGTCGTCCTGAACGGTGTCGACCTCCGCGTGGTGCCGGGAGAAATGGTGGCGCTGGTGGGACCCTCCGGCTCTGGAAAGAGCTCGATTCTCGACCTGGTCCAACGCTTCTACGATCCGACAGAAGGCGTGGTCTCCGTGAGCGGGGTCGACGCACGCAGGCTCTCGTCGGCGATGTTGAGGGGACAGGTCGGCTTCGTACCGCAGAATCCCGTTGTCTTCGCCGGCTCGATCCTGGTGAACGTCCTCTACGGCGCGCCGGACGCGAAGGAAGAAGAAATCAGGAGTGCGCTCGAGCAGGCGAACGCCCTGGAGTTCGTGGAAGCGCTGGCAAACGGCCTGCATACGCACATCGGAGAGGATGGACAGGGACTCTCCGGCGGCCAGCGGCAGCGCCTCGCGATAGCCCGCGCCCTCCTCACATCTCCGCGAATCCTGCTGATGGACGAACCGACCAGCGCCCTGGATGCCCAGAGCGAGGAAACGATCTGCCGCACCCTGGCCTCGATCAAGGGCCGATGCACGGTCCTCATCGTCGCCCACCGGCTGTCTACCGCCGCCGTCGCAGACCGCATCGTCGTCCTCGAGGAGGGCCGGGTGATCGCGGAAGGCAGCCACGATTCTCTCCTGCGCGAAAACGGCCTGTACCGGGAATTCGCGGAAATCCAACGGGTAAACGGCGCGGACGTGCGTTAATCGACCGGAGCCCATAAACTCCGGGAATGGCCGCGGGGACGGCCAGAAAGACATGGCCGTGGGGACGGCCAGAGGAGGAGGACACTGCAGTGGGACCGCTGACGGGGTTTCGCGTCATCGAGTTGGCGGGTATCGGGCCCGGTCCGTTCTGCGGCATGATGCTCTCCGACATGGGCGCGGATGTCGTTCGCGTCGACCGTCCCGGCTCCGGGCGGCGCTCTCGTCGAGGTACGCATTCGCCGGCGAAGAGAACGCCGGCACTTCCTCACGCGTCAGCGGTCGGGGAAGCTCCCCCGGCTGAAGGCTCCCCACCTCGGGATGTCCTCGCGCGCAACCGCCGTTCCATCGTCATCGACCTCAAGACACCGGAAGGTGTCGACATCGTTCTCAGGCTCTGCGAGTCGGCTGACGCGCTGTTCGAGGGATTCCGGCCCGGCGTCACGGAACGGCTGGGGCTGGGGCCCGACGAGTGCATGGCGCGCAACGAACGGCTCGTGTACGGGCGCATGACCGGCTGGGGCCAGGACGGGCCACTCGCGCTGGCCGCCGGCCACGACATCAACTACATCGGTCTGGCCGGTGTCCTGCATGCCATCGGCGAGAAAGGCGGCAGCCCCGTGCCGCCCCTCAACCTCATCGGAGACTTCGGCGGAGGCGGCATGCTGCTGGCGTTCGGCCTCGTCTGCGGCATATTGGAGGCGAGCCGCTCCGGCAAGGGCCAGGTGATCGATGCGGCGATGGTCGACGGGTCGGCAGCGCTGATGGCGGCGTTCTTTTCCATGGGTAAGCACTTCACCGACCGCCGCGGCACCAACCTGCTCGATGGCGGAGCGCACTTCTACAGCACCTACGAGACACGGGACGGGAAGCACGTCTCGGTGGGTGCCATCGAGCCACAGTTCTATTCGCTCCTGGTCGAAAAGGCAGACGTCGACCCGGACCGATTCGCCAAACAGATGGATGCCCGGGGATGGGAAGGCCTGAAGGAGGAGCTCGCCGCCGTCTTCAAGACCAGGACCCGCGACGAGTGGTGCGAAATCATGGAAGGCACGGATGTCTGCTTCGCTCCCGTCCTTTCGATATTCGAAGCGCCGGAGCATCCGCACAACAGGGACCGCGCGACATTTGTCGATGTCGACGGTGTCGTGCAGCCCGCGCCTGCGCCACGTTTCAGCCGAACGGACGCGGAAATCTCGCACGGTCCGAGGATGCCCGGCGAAGACACCCTTGCGGTCCTGCGGGACGCCGGTTTCAGTGACGGCGAAGCCCGCGCCTTGCAGGAAAAGCATGTCGTATCCACCGCCTGATCGATTATCCCTCCGACCCGGCCGCTCCTGGCGAGTCACAGGCCGCTTGACGGATCGTGGTGAGACGCTCGCCTTCGCTCTCAGCATACTTCCAGGGAGTCGGACGCGATGAGCGTGGAACTCCTGAACCTGCGGCGCTTCCACGGTTACCGCGTTCGCCGGCAGATCGACAACGAGACATACCAGGAGTACTTCTCCCTGAAGAGAAGGGGCCGTGTGATGCACGGGGCCGCCCGCGCAGAAGTGCGGCGCCAGGCCGAAGACCGTGATGCGGAGCTGGCAATGACACAACGCGCCGCCCGGGAACGGGCGATGCGCGAGGTACATGTAGATGCCGACGGTCACGTGCGCGGCATCCTGTTCCGCTGGAAGAAGGCGAGAAACGGCAGGAAAACGCCATTGTTCCAGGTGGGCATCACGTCGCTACTGAGCGGCGACGTCGTGAATACGACCGTCTCCATCAGGCTGCACGGCCTCGACGAGGCGTGGCGGAGAGCGGTCGATTTCTACGCGAGGCACAGACGCATCCCAAGGGGCTCGGACACCTATCGCAAGCTGCTGCGCCTGAAGCCGCCGCCGACCTTGCTGGAGCGCGCCCCGCCCGTCGCCGCGGCACGCCAGCCAGGCGTTGACCATGGCGGCAGGACCACCGGTTCTCCCCGCACCAGTGATACCCCCGGCCGCGGCAAGGTGCCCGCGCGCGCGCCTCGACACTAGACAAACCTTGAGCCTGCGCAAATGCGCTTCCGGACGAGACACCTTGGTTGTATCGCGCTACTGGGCCTCGTGGCCTGTTCAGACGATTCGTTTCGACTTGCGGACGGCAGCACCGCCGCCTGGCCGCCGGGGCAGTACGTGGCCATCAACTACTGGGCCGAATGGTGTCTCCCCTGCCGACTGGAGATACCGGAGCTGAATACGTTGCACCACGAGCGGGAGGTAACCGGTCTGCTGATACTCGGCGTGAACTATGACGGGATCTCCGGCGAGTCGCTCGTTGCGCTGATCGGGGAGATGGGGATCGAGTTCCCCGTCCTCGTTTCGGACCCGTTCCAACGCTTCGGCTACGACTTGCCGTACGTGCTCCCAACCACCGTGATCATCGGTCCCGACCACGAGGTCCATGAGATCCTGATTGGGCCCCAGACGCGGGAAAGCCTGCTTCACGCCGTGCCGGAATCTTCAAGGATTCGAACGCGCGCTTGAGTGTCTCCGACGCGAAGCCCACGTTCTGATCAACTCGACCTGATTCGATCAACCACTTCCGCCGGCGCCAATAGTTCGCGCGCGGCCTCCCCCCGACGCCCGTACTCGACGAGTCCCTTCGCGAGATTGCGCACACCCACCGTGATGCGGTGCGGAATGCCAAGCAGGTCGGACTCGGCGAACTTCACGCCGGGGCGTTCGTCACGATCGTCGAGCAGGACATCGATGCCGGCCCCGAGACATTCCTCGTACAACGACTCGACCACCGCCGCCACATCGGGCCGGGAGTAGTCGAGCGCCAGGATATGGGCGTCGAACGGGGCGATCGGGGCTGGCCAGATGATGCCGTCGTCGTCATGGCATTGCTCGGCCACGGCAGCTACCAGCCTCGATATGCCGAGACCATAGCAACCCATGATCAACGGCGCCTCGGTACCGTCTCCGTCCTGCAGGGCGAGCCGCATCGGAACACTGTACTTGTCTCCGAGCTTGAAGACGTGGCCGACCTCGATACCCCGGGCGAACGCGAGCTTGCCGCCACCGTCCGGCGATGGATCGCCGTCCACCACGTTGCGGATATCGACGACCCGGGCGTTCGGAAAGTCGCGTGACCGGTTCACCCCCGTCAGGTGGAACCCTTCCTCGTTCGCTCCGCACACGCAGTTGACGGCTGCGGCTGCAGCTCGATCCACGTACACCGGCAAGTCCAGTCCGACCGGCCCGATGGACCCGACAGAGCAGCCGGTCGCCGCCCTGACCTCCTGGTCACCGGCGAACGTCACCGGTGCCGCCACCCCGTCGAGCCTCGCCGCCTTGGTTTCGTTCAGTTCGTGGTCACCGCGCAGGACCAGCGCGACGAACGGCACCCGCTCCCCATGCACGATCAGCGTCTTGACGCAGCGGGCGGGCTCGATACCCAGAAAGGAGGCCACGTCCGCTATGCTCCTGACACCCGGCGTCTCGACCTTCTCCATCGGTTCCGGCGATTCGTCCGACGGCTCAGGCGCAAGCGCTTCCGCCTTCTCCACGTTCGCCGCGTAACCGCTGTCCCGACAGTACGCAATGAGATCCTCGCCGGATTCGGCGAGCACCTGGAACTCGTGCGATTCGCCGTCGCCGATGGTTCCGGAATCTGCCTCGACAACGCGAAAATCGACGCCAATGCGCGTGAGGATCGCCGTGTAGGCGTCGTACATGTCCCGGTAGGTACGTTCCAGGGACTCTTCGCCGAGGTGGAAGGAATAGGCATCCTTCATCAGGAATTCGCGCGCGCGCAGCAGGCCGAAACGGGGCCGGATCTCGTCCCGGAACTTGGTGTGGATCTGGTAGACGTTGAGGGGGATGTCCCTGTAGCTGTCCACCGTGCGGCGAACGAGGTCGGTGACAACTTCCTCGTGGGTCGGACCCATCGCGTAATCGCGTTCGTGGCGGTCCCGCATGCGCAACAGTTCGGCGCCCATCACGTCCCAGCGCCCGCTCTCGCGCCACAGTTCCGCGGGCTGCACCACCGGCATCTGAATTTCCTGGGCGCCGGACCGTTCCAGCTCTTCCCTCACGATCGTCTCGATCTTGCGCATGACCCGCAGTCCGAGCGGCAGCCAGGTATACAGTCCCCCGGCGACCCGTCGGATGAAGCCCGCCCGGAGCAGCAGCACGTGGCTCGCCACCTCTGCTTCCGCGGGCGTTTCCTTCAGGGTGGGTATCAGGGTCCGGCTGGCGCGCATGGAATAAAGCATAGCAAGTCGATGTCCCGCCCAAATCCCCGAATGACGCGCCGAACATCCCGCTCACCCTCACTTCGCGGTGGAATCGGACCTTTGCCTCACCTTCACTTCGCGTTGGACAGTGCGGCGGGTGGTTGATCATTGTGCTCATTGCTATGATTTCCCGTTTGAACCGTGGCGCGGGAATCTCGAGGTGCCGATCTACGAATACGAGTGCAAGGCCTGCCGGCATGGATTCGAGAGTATCCAGAAAATCAGCGAGCCACCGCTGGTAGACTGCCCGGAGTGCGGCGAGCCGCAACTGAGAAAGAAGATCTCCGCCGTCGCGTTTCGCCTGAAGGGCGGTGGATGGTACGAGACCGACTTCAAGTCCGGCGACAAGAAGAACCTGCACGGCGAACGGGCCAAGTCAGACGCTTCGGACGACGCCGGAAACACGACCAAGGAGGCTTCCGGCTCGGGCAACGCGAACGGCAGCGACGCATCGAAGGCCGCATCATCCAACGGCGACTCCAGCGGCACGAAGGCTTCCGAACCGAAGTCTTGAAACTCAAACGATTCGTCAACGCCCGCGCCGGGCGTTGCGAGACCATGACCGGCACCTGACCATGCGCACCCATCATTGCACGGATCTTTCCGCGGCGAACATCGGCGAAGACGTCGAGCTTACGGGCTGGGCACACCGCCGGCGCGACCACGGCGGGGTAATTTTCATCGACCTGCGCGACCACACCGGCATGGTGCAGGTGGTCTATGACCCGGACGCCAGGGAGAGTTTCGCTGTCGCCGACCGGGTGCGCAACGAGTTCGTCCTGCGTGCGACGGGCCGCGTGCGACGGCGGCCCGAGGGCATGGTGAATCCCGATCTTGCCACCGGCGAGATCGAGGTCCTCGGTACATCCCTCGAAGTTCTCAATGTTTCCGACACCCTGCCCTTTCAGCTGGACGAGTACTCGAGGGCGGGCGAGGATGTGCGTCTCAAGTACCGGTACCTGGACCTTCGTCGTCCCGCCATGCAGGAGCGTTTGCGGCTCCGGGCGCGGACCGCGAGCCATGTGCGCCGATACCTGGAAAGCCAGGACTATGTCGAGATCGAGACGCCGACCCTGACGCGGGCGACGCCGGAGGGAGCGCGGGACTACCTGGTCCCGAGCCGCGTACACGCCGGCGGGTTCTACGCCTTGCCGCAGTCACCCCAGGTCTTCAAGCAACTCCTGATGGCGTCCGGGTTCGACAGGTACTACCAGATCGCGCGCTGCTACCGCGACGAAGACCTGCGCGCCGACCGCCAGCCGGAGTTCACCCAGATCGACATCGAAGCGGCGTTCGTCGAAGAGGCCGACGTGATGCGGCTGACCGAGGGCATGCTGAAGTCGCTCTTCTCGGAGGTCATGGACATGTCCCTACCGGACTTTCCCGTCCTTACCTGGAGCGAAGCCATGCGCCGGTTCGGCAGCGACAAGCCCGACCTTCGCAACCCGCTGGAACTCGTCGACATCGCCGACCTGGTCGCGGACAGCGGATTCAACGTGTTCCGTGCACCCGCCGCCGACCCCGAAGGCCGAGTGGTCGCGTTGCGGGCGCCCGGCGCCGGCACGTTGCCGCGCAGGGCGCTCGACGACTACGTAGCCTTCGTCGGTACGCTCGGCGCCAAGGGTCTCGCCTACATCAAGGTGAACGACCGCGCCGCCGGCTTCGACGGCCTGCAATCCCCCATCATCAAGTTCCTTGAGCCGCAGACGGTTGAACAGGTACTGGACCGCGCAGGTGCTGCGAACGGCGATATCGTCTTCTTCGGCGCTGACCACGCCAACGTCGTCAACCTGTCGATGTCCGCGTTTCGGCTGAAGCTCGGGGCCGACCTCGACATGGTTGAAGACCGGTGGGCGCCGCTCTGGGTGACGGAATGGCCCATGTTCGAACAGAACGAGGCCGGCGCGCTGGCGCCCGCGCACCATCCCTTCACCATGCCCGCCTGTTCCATTGCCGAAATGCGCGATAATCCCGCCGACGCATTCGCAAAGGCGTACGATGTCGTCCTGAACGGCGTCGAAGTAGGCGGCGGTTCTATTCGTATTCACGATCACGCAATGCAACGGCAGGTATTCGCGGCGTTGAATGTCGAAGACGAAAGGTTCGGACATTTGCTGGACGCCCTGAGATTCGGATGTCCACCGCACGGCGGCATCGCGCTCGGTCTCGACCGGTTGGTGATGGTGATGCTTGGCACCGAGGCGATTCGGGATGTCCTCGCCTTCCCCAAGACGCAGAGCGCGGCATGTCCGTTGACGGCAGCCCCGGCGCCGGTTGACTCGAACCAGTTGCGCGACCTTCACCTTCGGATACGCGGACAGGGTAGCTGATGGCCGGCCACTCGAAATGGGCCAATATCAAGCACCGCAAGGCCGCGCAGGATGCCAAGCGCGGCAGGCTCTGGTCGAAGCTGATCCGCGAAATCACCGTCGCCGCCCGGCTGGGTGGCGGTTCCATAGCGGACAATCCGCGCCTGAGAGCGGCATCGGACGCCGCGCTGGCAGCCAATGTGCCGAAGGACACCATCGACCGCGCGATACAGCGCGGCGCCGGTGGTGGCGAAGGCGCTGATGTCGAGGAGATCGTCTACGAGGGTTACGCGCCCGGCGGCGTCGCAATCCTCGTCGAGGTAATGACTGACAACCGGAACCGTTCCGTCGCCGCCGTCCGGCATGCGTTCAGCAAGCATGGAGGCAATCTCGGCACCAACGGTTCGGTCGCCTACCTGTTCAACAAGCTCGGTGTCGCGTCGTTCGCTCCGGGCGCCGACGAGGATGCCGTGCTCGATGCCGCACTGGACGCCGGTGCCGAGGATGTGGACAGTGACGAGGACGGCTCCATGTCCATCACGACGCCCCCCGAGACGTTCGGTGGTGTTGTCGATGCTCTGGCTGCGGCCGGATTCGTTCCCGACCACGCCGAAGTGACGATGGTGCCGGCGAGCTATTGCGACTGTGATGCCGACGGGGCGCAGAAGGTCCTGCGCCTCATCGACGCGCTTGAAGATATCGACGATGTGCAGAATGTATTCAGCAACGCGTCCTTTCCCGTCGACGCGTTGGAAGGTTCCGCCGACTGATGCGGATCCTCGGCGTCGATCCGGGATCGCGGGTGACGGGCTACGGCCTGATAGACGATGAAGGCGGCCGGGCCAGGTATGTCGCGAGTGGCTGTATCAGGAGCGACGCAGGCACGGATTTCAGTGACAGGCTGGTAGACATTTTTCGCGGCATCGATACCGTGATAGGGGAGTATTCGCCGGACGAGGTCGCTGTCGAGGAAGTATTCGTCGCCAGGAATCCATCTTCGGCCCTGAAGCTCGGTCAGGCGCGGGGGGTCGCCATCGCCGCCGCCGCCGCGCACGACATTGCCGTCACCGGGTATCCCGCGAGGCAGGTCAAGCTCGCCGTGGTGGGAACAGGCGGCGCGACCAAGGACCAGGTGCAGTACATGGTTACCACCGCGTTATCCCTGAGCGACAGTCCGGCGGCCGACGCGGCTGACGCGCTCGCCGTGGCGCTGTGCCATCTCGATGCGAGGAACGCCAGGTGATCGGTTGGATCTCGGGCGACGTGGTGGCGACGGAAGAAGACGTGCTGTTGATAGACGTCCGTGGCGTCGGATACGAAGTTACCGTTACCCAGTCCACGCTGGAGAAACTCTCCGCAACCGATTCGGTGGAACTCTTCACCCACCAGGCAGTGCGCGACGACGCCATCACGCTGTTCGGCTTCCCCTCCCCTGAGGAGCGGTCCCTGTTTCGCCTGCTGATCAAGGTCAGCGGAATCGGGCCCAGGGTGGCGATGGCAATGTTGGGAACGCTCCCGGCACAGGCCCTCGCCCGCTGCATCGCAGATGGCGAAACAGGGTTGCTAACAAAGGTTCCCGGTGTCGGCAAGAGAACCGCGGAGCGCGTCATCGTGGAGTTGAAGGACCGCCTGGAGGCCTTGCCCATCGGCGCCATCGAAAGCGACGGGGCGGTCGTGGAAGACCATGCCGTCGAGGAGGCCATCCGCGCGCTGGTGGGGCTGGGCTGGCGCGCGGCAGAAGTACGCGACGTGGTTGCCGGCGTGCACGTGGACGGCGAGTCGACGGAAGACCTGATCCGTGCCGCCCTTCGACGATTGGGCGGCGAAGCGTGAGCATCGAACGCGACCGAATCACGTCGACCGAGGCCACCTCCCTTGATACGTCCCTTGAACGTTCCCTGCGACCGACGAGCCTTTCAGACTACGTCGGCCAGGTGAAGGTCAAGGAGCAGATAGGCATCGCCATCGAAGCGGCGCGGCATCGCGGCGAGTCGCTTGACCATACCCTGATCTGCGGTCCGCCCGGTCTTGGCAAGACCACGCTCGCACACATCATCGCGAACGAACTGGACGTCGCGATCAAGGCGACTTCGGGACCCGTCATCGAGATTCCCGGACGCCTGGCCGCAATGATCACCAATCTCGAGCCTGGCGATGTCCTGTTCGTAGACGAGATTCACCGCCTGTCGCCCGTCGTGGAGGAGCGCCTGTATCCGGCCATGGAAGACGCCGAAATCGACATCCCCGTAGGCGAGGGTCCCGCGGCCAAGTCGATCAAGTTTCGCTTGCCGCAGTTCACGCTGGTGGGTGCCACGACGCGCGCGGGGCTCCTGACATCCCCGTTTCGCGACCGGTTCGGAATCGTGCAGCGCCTGGAGTTCTACTCCGTCGATGAACTGGCCACGATCGTGGAAGCGTCAGCGGCGAAGATGGAGGTCTCCGTGAACAGGGACGGCGCGCGGGAGATCGCCAGCCGGTCGCGGGGCACACCCCGAATCGCCAACCGCCTTACGCGCCGCGTACGCGACTACGTGCAGGTGCGCGGAGACGGCAGGATCACGAGGCAGTCCGCGCGCAAATGGCTTGATCAACTCGACGTCGACCAGGAAGGGTTCGATCAACTGGACCGCAAGTTGCTGGACACCGTGATCCACCACTTCGGCGGCGGACCGGTCGGTCTCGACTCCCTTGCCGTCGCGATCAGCGAAGAAAAAGATACCATCGAGGACGTGCTCGAACCGTATCTCATCCGTGAGGGTTTCCTCATGCGCACGCCCCGGGGGCGCATGGCGACCGAAAAGGCCTACCGCCACCTTGGCCTCCGGCCATCCGCAAGCGCGGCGCACGGGCAGCAAAGCCCGCTTGACCTCGGACTCGACGACGGCGACGACGCACCAAACTAAGAGCAGGAAGCACCTCCCCACATGCCACAACAAATCCCCATATTCGACCTGATAGTCAACGCGAGCCTGCCCGTCCAGATCGTCATGGCGCTGCTGGCAGCGGCGTCCGTCATCTCCTGGATGATGATCTTCCAGCGCTGGTTCGCCCTCAGTCGCGCGCACCGCCAGATGGACGAGTTCGAGGAACATTTCTGGTCCGGCGTCGATCTCCGGGAGTTGTACGGCGAACTGCAGGAGAACGCGGAAAACCTGAACGGCAGCGAGATGATCTTCGCGGCGGGTTTCCGGGAGTACATCCGCCTCTCCGAGCAACCGGGCGTAGATCCGGACGCCATCATGCAGGGAGTCGAACGGGCCATGCGCGTTGCCCGGGTCCGCGAAGAAGAATTCCTGGAACGACACCTGGGGTTCCTGGCGACGGTCGGCTCCACCGCTGTCTACGTAGGTCTCCTGGGTACCGTCTGGGGCATCATGAATTCCTTCCGCAGCCTCGCGAACATGAGCCAGGCGACGCTTGCGTCGGTGGCTCCCGGGATTTCGGAAGCCCTGATCGCCACCGCGATGGGTCTCGTCGCCGCCATTCCCGCCATGGTCGGCTACAACCGTTTCTCCGCCCGGGTCGATGTCCTGGTCAAGCGCTACGACACCTTTGCCGAAGAGTTGACCAGCATCCTCTACCGCGCCTCTCACAAGACCTGATTCCTGCGCCATGGACCAACGGCGGAAACCCATGTCCGAGATCAACATCGTGCCGTATGTCGACGTGATGCTGGTCCTGCTCGTCATCTTCATGGCCACGGCGCCGCTCCTGAACCAGGGCGTCGATGTCGACCTGCCCCAGGCGCCTTCGGATCCCCTGCCCGACGATGAACCCGATCCGCTGGTGGTCACCCTGAATCGCGAAGGCGCCGTATTCGTCAACACCGGTGTGCGCAGGGACACCGACAGGGGCAGACGCGTCACCATCTTCTCGCTGGAGGACGAAGTATCGAGAATCATCGGCGCACGCCCGAACCTGCCCGTGTACATCCGGGCGGATCACGCTCTCGACTACGGCGCCGTGGTGAGCGTGATGACCGTTCTGCAGAAGGCGGGCGCGGAAAGCGTCGGGTTGATCACCGACCCGCCAGACATCAGCGCGGCTACGGATAGCGGTTGATGAATCTGTTTCGCGACTACAGCCTTCCCCTGATCCTGGCCATCGGCGTTCACGCCGCGGCCGCGCTGGCGCTGGCCCAGAACTGGAAGCCTCCCCCGAACGAACCCCAGGCCATCAGGCCTGACATCGTCAACGCGGCACTGCTCGTGCTCGAGCGGCCCAAACCCAGACCTGCGCCACGTCCCGCGCCACCTCCACCTCCGCCGAAACCGGAGCCAAAGCCGGAACCCCGCGTCGCCGAGGTTCCCAAGCCGACGGTCGATCCCCTTGCCGAGCAGCGGCGCAGGGAAGAAGAGGCCGAACGTGAGCGGCTGCGCGAGGAGCAGGCGCGGAAGGAACGGCTGGAAGCGCTCGCGGAGAGCGCATTCGAGCAGGCGCTGGAACAGGAGGCGATGGAAATCGGGAGCGACGGTCTCGACGCCGCCTCAATGTCCTACGCCGACGGCATCTATCGCGCCGTGGTGGCCAACTGGTCGCGGCCTCCGTCCGCACGCAACGACATGGAGACGCAGTTGCGCGTGGAGTTGATACCCACCGGCGAGGTTGTGTCGGTGACAGTGATTTCTTCGAGCGGCAACAGCGCCTTCGACCGCTCCGCCGAGGCGGCGGTCCGCAAGGCGAGGCGATTCGAGGTGCCGAGCGAAATACGACTGTTCGAGCGGCACTTCCGCTCGTTCGTCTTGTTATTCAAGCCACAGGACCTGTTACTTTGAGTACTTACATGGAACTACGCCTCCCGCGACGGAGGCAACGCCGGCACTTCCCTACGCATCAGCGGTCGGGGAACATTCCCCGGCTGAAGGCTCCTAAACTGCCCATGAAACGCTGGCTGTGGGCCGCATTGATCATCGCGGCACCCGCGTCAGCACTTGACACGATCATCATCGATCAGGGCTACGACGATCCCACCAGGATCGCCGTCGTTCCCTTCGAAACCCTGGACTCGACCGATGCCGGGATTGCCGAGATCGTCTCCTTCGACCTGGCGCGCAGCGGCCAGTTCGATCCGCTACCGAGGGAGAACATGCTGTCGTTCCCGGCCCGGGCAGAGGATGTCTTCTTCCGCGACTGGCGCATCCTCGGAATCGAGTACGTGGTCATCGGCCGGCTCCGAAAACAGCCGAACGGAGATCTGTCCGTTGCCTACCACCTGTTGGACGTGTTCAACGAACGGGAGTTGACGACCCGTCGGATCGGGGCGCGGGCATCGGAGGTGCGGGATGTTGCCCACAGCATCTCCGACGACGTGTACGAGCACATCACCGGCATTCGCGGGGCCTTCTCCACCAAGCTTCTTTACGTTCTCGCGAAGAATGCAGGCACCTCGTACGCGACCTATGAGATAAAACTGGCAGACTCCGACGGCGCCCGCCCGCGCACGCTGTTCGAGTCCACCGAACCCCTGCTGTCGTCGAGTTGGGCACCCGACGGGAAACGCGTGGCCTATGTGTCTTTCGAGAGCGGAAGACCAGCCATCATCATCCAGGACATCGCCACAGGGTCCCGCTCACGAGTCGCGGAGTACAGGGGTCTCAATAGCGCACCGGTGTTCTCTCCCGACGGCAATCGTCTCGCGCTCGTGCTTTCGCGGGATGGCAACGCCGAGATCTACGTGAAGGACCTCGTGACCAATGAACTGCGGCGCATCACCCGATACCCGAGCGCCATCGATACGGAGCCGACCTGGACACGTGATGGCACGGGGCTGATCTTCACTTCTGATCGTGGCGGCCGGCCACAGATCTATCGGATGGACCTGACCAATTCCATGGTCGAGCGCCTGACATTCGAGGGCGATTACAACGCCCGGCCGCGGCTCCTGCCGGATGGAGAAAACCTGGTCTACGTGCACAGGCGCGGGAGAACCTATCACATCGCCTGGCAGAACCTGGTGCGCGACGACGGCGTGCGCGTGCTCACCGCCACATCCCTCGACGAATCACCTTCGATCGCGCCGAATGGAAGGATGTTGATCTATGCGACTCAAGTCGGGGGTAGGGGTATACTAGCCGTTGTTTCGATAGACGGACGCGTCAAGTACCGGCTGCCCTCCGCCGAAGGCGATGTGAGGGAACCTGCGTGGTCACCGTACATGGATACGTTTTCGCCGGGAACCTGACCCTCGCTCAGCGAAGTCAGGGGAACGAGATCGACAATACAGGAGAAGCGAAGTGAGGCATTTTTTAGCAGAGAGCGGGACTTTGTGGGGAAACCGCGTGATGGGCTTCGTCGTTGCGGTGCTTGCCGGTTGCGTGTTGGCCGGTTGTGCAAGCTGCGCCGGCCAACCCGAGCAACCCGTGGAAGTCATCGATGACACGCCACCGCCAGAGGTGAAGCCGGCACCCGTCGTAGAGAAGCCGCGCGTGGATGACGAGGGTGTCCCGTACGATGAAGACACCGGACGTCCGTTGTCACGAGTCGTGCACTTCGAATTCGACATGGCGGTGCTCCGGCCTGCGGACATACGCGTTCTCGAACAGCACGCGGCCTTCCTCTCCTCCGCCCGGGACCGCTCGATCGCGGTAGAAGGCCACTGCGATGAACGCGGAACGCGCGACTACAACCTCGCACTTGGCGAAAAGCGGGCCAACGCCGTTGTCGAGTTTCTGACTACTTCGGGCGTGCGCCAATCGCAGATAGCGGATGTCGTGAGCTATGGAGAAGAACAGCCTGTCGACGTCGGTTCCAATGAGGAAGCGTGGGCCAAGAACCGGAGAGCGGTCATCGTCTACCAGTAAGACGGCCCCGGTCGGAGCCACCTCAAAAGGGCAGGGGGCTCCGACCAGAAGGCTTCCTGTCGCGCTGGTGAGACGGAGCAAGCACGGGTTTCGCACGCGTATCGCGCGTGCCTTGTCCCTGCGCCACTGGCAGTGGCTGATGGGGGCCGCCGCCCTGTCTTTATTCAGCTTCGCCCACGGTGCGGCACCCGTGGAAGAGTCGGTTGCCGAGAACGAGGGACAGTCCCCGGACCGGGTTTCCGTTCCGCAAAGGGGTGGTTCCCCCGTCGGGACGACTCGGGAGGCGTCCGTTGACACGAGCCAGCCAGCAAGTCAGCTCGGACAACTGTTCTACCAACTGCAGCTATTGCAGGACGAGGTGCAACGCCTCAACGGTGCGCTGGAGGAGCAACAGCACCGGCTGGAACGGTTAGCGCGAGAGCAGCATGAACGCTACCTGGGCCTGGACAGAAGAATCGTGGAGTTGAGCGGGGCATCCCCGGACGCCTCCGCAGATGACAGGTTCCACCGGTCGGGTGCCGGTACCGACCCGCAGATGCAGCAACCTGGTGCGGCACCCACGGAGAGGGCCGCTTACGAATCGGCATACCAGAAGATGGAGCTTCGCGAATACGAAGCCGCCGGCGAAGGTTTCCAGCGGCTGATCGAGGAGTACCCGAACGGCCAGTTCACACCGAACGCGTTCTACTGGCTGGGCGAACTGCACCGCAAGAACGGTGATCCCGAATCCGCCCGCCAGTCCTTCGTGCAGGTCGTGACGCTCTATCCGGACCACAGCAAGATGCCGGACGCCCTGTACAAGCTCGGCGTCGTCTACGCGCAACTGGATGAACCGGCACTCGCCATCGAGTACCTGGACCGCGTATTGAGCGAATATCCGGATTCCACCGCGGCAGGTCTGGCGGAGCAACACGCCGCCGAGTTGCGTTAGCCCGCACCCCCCAAAAGGTTCAGCCGAATGAACGACGTTGCGTCCACCTCGTTGCGCATCACCGAGATCTTCCACTCGATCCAGGGAGAGTCATCGTCCACGGGCAGGCCGACGACTTTCGTCCGGCTCACGGGATGTCCGTTGCGATGCCAATACTGCGACACGGCCTACGCATTCGCCGGTGGCGAGGTGACGACGGTGGAGGCCGTGCTGCAACGCGTACGCGCCCTGCCTGCCCGCTACGCTACGGTGACGGGCGGCGAACCCCTGGCGCAGCCTGGCGTCCATCCGTTGCTGACCGCACTGTGTGACGATGGCTATCGCGTTTCACTGGAGACCGGGGGCGCCCTCGACATTTCCGGTGTCGACCAGAGGGTCACCATAGTCATGGACCTCAAGACACCCGGCTCCCGTGAGTCTCATCGAAACGACTATCGGAACGTCGAGCGGCTGACCGACAAGGACGAGGTCAAGTTCGTCATCTGCGATGACGGCGACTACGCGTGGGCCAAGCGCAAGTGCGAGGAACTGCGCCTGCGCGAGCGCGTCGGCGAGATCCTGTTCTCGCCGTCCGCGACCCAGCTTCCGGCACAAGTGCTCGCGGAGTGGATCCTGCGCGACGGCATCGACGTGCGCATGCAGATCCAACTGCACAAGGCGCTCTGGGGCGATCAACCCGGCCGATGACACCCGCGGTAGTTCTCGTTTCCGGTGGACTCGACTCGGCCACCGCCCTGGCCATCGCCTGTGACCAGGGGTACGACTGCCACGCACTGTCCGTCGCCTACGGACAGCGGCACGACATCGAGCTCGAAGCCGCGAAACGCGTGGCCAGGGCATCGTGCGTTCGCGACCACAGGGTGATCAGGGTCGACCTGTCTTCGTTCGGTGGTTCCGCGCTCACCGATCCGAGTATCGACGTGCCGGAAACGCCCACCGGCGGCATCCCGATCACCTACGTGCCGGCAAGAAACACCGTTTTCCTGTCCCTGGCGCTGGCGTGGGCGGAAACCCTCGGCGCCCGAGACATCTTCATCGGCGTGAACGCGGTCGACTACTCCGGCTACCCCGACTGCCGACCAGCCTTCATCGAGGCGTTCACCCGGCTCGCCGGCCTCGCGACAAGGACCGGCGTCGAGGGCGACAGGTTCGTGATCCACACGCCGCTTATCGACCTTTCCAAGGCCCAGATCATCCAGCGCGGCGTCGAACTCGGTGTCGACTACCGCAACACCATCTCCTGCTACCAACCCGATGCGGACGGTCGCGCCTGTGGCAAGTGCGACAGCTGCCGGATACGCCGCGATGGTTTCGCCGCCGCCGGCGTTCCCGACGCGACCGAATATCAACCCTGACGCGACAGACCTTGCATTCGCTACCTTCGCGCGTATAGTCCGCCCCCTTTTCCGGAGGGGACCCGGCGTGCGGCTGATCAGATCACTTTCGCTGTCTTTCTTGCTGGGCTCGCCGGCAACGATCGTGGCGGGCCAAGATTCGCCGGCTCCCGGTTCGACGTTTCGCGATTGTGGTGCCTGCCCCCTGATGGTCGTGATTCCCACCGGCACCTACGTGAAGGGGTCCCCGCAGGATGAACTTGGACGCTTCGACGATCGGAGAAACCATGATGAGGACGATCTGGAGGGACCCGGAGGATCGCAGGTTGAAGTTTCGGTTTCCCGGTTCGCCCTTGGCGTCTTCGAGATCACCAACGGGGAATTTCAGGCGTTCGTCGAAGAGACAGGGTATGAGATGCCGGGCGGATGCTGGGCGCATCTCCATGGTGACGGCACATGGAACCGTTATCCAGAGGCCACGTGGAACCACCTCGGCCGTCCATTCGACGAGACGCAGCCGGCTTCCTGCATCGACTGGCATGCCGCGAGCGCGTACACGCGATGGTTATCGCTGAGTACGGGAGCGCCGTATCGCCTTCCTACCGAGTCCGAATTCGAATATGCGCTACGTGCGGGTTCAACCACCCGGTATCACTTCGGCGATGACCAGGAGGCCTTGTGTCGATATGGCAACGTGATCGACGCCGCGTTGAACGCCATCTATCCTTCCGCGCCCACGCTGCAGTGCGACGACGGCTACGCATATGCCGCACCCGTCGGCCAGTTCGAGCCGAACGCCTTTGGCGTGTACGACATGACCGGCAACGTGTTCGAGTGGCTTGCGGACTGTTATGAGCCGAGCTACGCGAACGCACCGACCGACGGTTCCGCCCTGCTTGCGGATCCCTGTGAAGCACGAAGCATTCGCGGCGGTTCCTGGGCCTATCTCTTGTCGAGCCTGCGCTCCGCGGATCGCAGCGACGACCCGCCGGATGCGCTGTTCGACGGCGTCGGCTTCCGCGTAGCCCGGAATCTTGACGTCGCGGTCGCTCCGACACCCGACTGGGACCTGCGCGTCTACGAGGATCCCGCGCTTGGATTCTCGTTGCTGTATCCGGCGAGACTCGAGCAGTCGGAAAGCGGCGGCAACGTCGCCTTTACCGAGGACCCAAGGGACATGTCCTATATCGAGGACGTCCCTTCCATGGCAGTCAACGTCACGCAGAACGATTCCAGTGCCACTACGAGGGCGTTGGCGAAGGCTTTCGCAGAGTCCCTGGACGGCGAAGTTCTGGAAGTCAGTTCGCAAGCTTCGACCCTGCGCGATGGGATCACCGATGCCCTCGAAATCGTCGTGGACTGGCGACACGCAGGGACCGAGCGCGTGCTGCGAACGACGAGTCTCAGCATCGCGCTCGGCGATCAACGCGTGTCGGTAAGGTCGACCAGGAGTCCCGGCTCGGACTGGGCTGACCTCAAGAGATTGCTCTACACGCTACGGGTGCACTGACAGCACCGAGGGTATTTGGTGGGCCGTCTGGGACTCGAACCCAGGACCAACGGGTTAAAAGCCCGCTGCTCTACCAACTGAGCTAACGACCCTGATCGCGAGCGGCGTGCATTGTAAGCACGTGCCGGAGAGCGAACAAGGCAACATGCGGGCTATCGCGGCGGGCGATCCACGATCACGCCCGCGCGTTCGAGTTCCGCAACCTGGTCATCCGAATAATCGAGCCAGCCCTTCAGCACGGCCGCGTTGTCCGCGCCGAGCTTCGGGCACGGTGTCCAGTCCGCGTTCGATATTCCCTCCATCTTGATGGGATTGCCCGGCATCGGCGTCGGTCCGGCTTCGATGGGCACGAAGAATCCCCGCTCGCGCGATTGCGGGTCGCCCAGCATGTCCGGCGTCGTGTTGACCGGACCGGCGGGGACGCCCGCCGCCTGCAGCGCCTCCGCGGCGGTCTGCTTGTCGCGGCATGCGGTCCAACGGGAGATCAGCGCATCGATTTCCGAGCAGTTACGGTGCCGGGTCGCGAAATCGGCATCGGCGTCGAGTCCCGGGACGACCGAGCAGAGCGACCTCCATTCGCCGTCGTCACGGCATGCGATGGTGACCCATTGGTCTTCTCCCGCGCTCGGATAGACGCCGTGCGGCACCATTTCGGGATGATTGTTGGCGAGCCGTTCAATCGGGTTACCGAATTGACGGTCGATCAACCAGGGGCCGCAGAAGGACACGGCGGCATCGTGCAGGGACATTTCGATGAAGGCCCCCTTGCCCGTCTTCCTGCGCCGGCGCAGCGCGGTCACGACGCCCGCCGCAGCGCTTACGGCGGCCACCGGGTCCATCAACGCCATGGCCGTATTGCGCGGTTCGTCCGGACCGTAACCCATCACGTCCCCTAGCCCGCTCATCGCCTCGACCGCGGGACCGAAGGCCACCCGCTGGCTGTACGGCCCTTCGAGTCCGTACCCGGGCATGGCGACGTAGATGATGGATGGATTCTCTGTGCTAAGGACATCGTAGGAGAGACCGAGTTTCGGCATGGTGACGGAGTGAAAGTTCTCGATCACCACGTCCGCCACCCGCACCAGCCGCAGGAAGGTCTCCCTGCCTGCGTCGGTCTTGAGATCGATGGCGACGCTCCGCTTGTTGCGCTGCAGCTTTACGAATATCGCGTTCCGGTTCCACGGCTCGTCGCCGGGATCGCCGCCAATCCAGCCGTAGGCCGTTTCGTTCACGGGGAAGTCTCGCGGCCCCCTGCCCGTCGGCGATTCGATCTTGACCATCTCGGCGCCAAGGTCCGCGAGGAAACGCGTACCGAGCGGTCCTGCCCAGACATGGGTCAGGTCAAGAATGCGCACGCCCCGCAGTGGACCGTCAGCCACCCTGTTGCTCCCCTTCCGACAGAACGGCAGGCCGCGGCGATGCCCCGTCCATCCACCACCCGATACGCGGCGAGGCGACGCGACCATACGGGCTATCCACCTGCTGCCAGAAGTCACGCTCCTTAAGGTGCGGGTCGCGCAGCACCTCATCGAAGGTCTTGAGTTCACCGCAGGGAAAACGGTGTTCCGTCGCGCGCGCGAGCACTTCCGCTGTCGACAACGGCGCCAGGGCCTCGGCCAGGATCTCGTGCAGCGCCTCACGATTGGCGATGCGGTCCGCATTCGTCTCGAAGCGCGGGTCGACCACCAGCTCCGGCCGATCAACCGCCGTGGCGAGCGCGTCCCAGAAGTGCAGCGTGATGTTGATATAGACCCAGCCGTCCGCGCAGCGATAGAGATTGCTCGGCGATACGTAGAGGAAGTCGTTGCCGTGACGGGAACGTATCTCGCCCGCGCAGGTCCACAACACCGTCGTGAACTGGCTCAGGGCCATGACGGATTCGAACATGCCGATGTCGATGCTGTTTTCTTCTCCGGCCAGCCGACTCGCGTTCGCCGCCAGGTAGGCGAAGCCGCCGCCCTGGAACTCCGGGTAGTGGCCGGGCAGGGTCAGGGGAGCCCGGTCCGGATCGCCCATCAGGTAGGTGTATCCCGCCATCGCGAGCAGCGTGCCCGGCGTGGCGCTCCAGTTCCTTTTCGGCCCTGTGCGGCCGAAGGGCGTGATCGCCGCCTTCACCGGCGCCCGCCAGTCATCGAAGCCGAGGTCCTCGAGACCCTGGGCAGTAGGTGTCTCGGCGACAACGACGTCGGCGCGGTCGGCGAGTTCGCCGATGATCTCGAGATCGTTTGTCTGGATGCGGCGCTTGCCCGCGTGAAGGTATGCGTCGAGCGCCGCAGAACTGTGTTCGCTCGGCGCCAGGGACGCCGCCGCGACACGAACGACCTCGCAACCCGCCTGCACGAACATCCGCCCGCAATACCCGGCGGCAAATCCGCCGACTTCCAGAACACGATCCATCTCAGTTCGGACTCAACCAGGCTCTATCTCGTCCACGAGACCCCATTCAAGCGCCGTCCGGGCATCGATCCGTTCCCCGGTCAGCGCCATGTACGCCAGTCGGCGGCGGCCTATACGGGGCAGTATGCTGGCCGTCCCGCCGGCACCCGGCACAAGCCCCATGGACACTTCGGGGAGCTGAAAGAACGTGTCTTCCCGCGCAACGATGCGGTTCACGAATGCCGGGAGTTCTATGCCGGCTCCGATGCAGGCGCCGTGCAGTCGCGCTTCCACGCGATCGCGGAGCAAATGCAACAACGCGCCGGCGCTGCGCGTAAGCCGCGACGCATGCGCGAGACCCGCATCGGCAGCTTCACCGAACTCGTCCAGGTCGCCGCCAGCGCTGAAGCAGACGCCGGAACCACGCAGAATGCCCTTCCCCATGCCCGGATCGTCCGCCACGAGGTGCAACGCTTCGCACAAGGCGTCGCGCAGGCCGGAAGAGTAGGCATTGCGTCTCTGCGGGCGGTTCAGCATGATGTGGAGTTCGTCATTCTGACGGTCGAGGAGCACGGGCGGCTCGGGGTCCGGGGCCAGCTTGCGGATCGGACGTGACGCAAGCCACGCCTGGAACTCGGCACCGTGCTGTAGCGTCGAATAGGCAAGGGATTCGGCGAGCAACGCATCGTCGGTGGCAACCCGTTCGTTGTGTCGCAACAGTCCCACGAGTGTCGTAGAGGCGATTGGATTGCGTTCGATCGCTTCGGTCACAATCCCCGTTTCCGCCTCCGAACCCACAACCACGTCTACCAGTTCGGACACCGCTTCTGCGTCACCCGTATCGCCAATGCCGATCACCGGACAATTCGGCCGAAACCGAGGCGCCGGCGCGTCATCGCCATCGAGCGCAACCAGCACGTAGGGGACGCCACAGAGTGGTGAGAACACCTCGGCCGCGGCCGGCGATGTCAGTCTCGCCCGCAGAGCGGAGATTGAAGACAGGCTGTCCAAAAGCGTTCTCTTTCCGGGATGGATGGATTATTGCATTCGCTCGCTGCGCTACGCAGCCTGGCGCGATGGGCGTTGCCAACAGGGTCGCGGGATCAACCGAATCGTGCCTTGGCCCGCGCCATGGCCCTGGCGGCTTCGACCTCGCGGTTACGGGGCGGGGCACTTGTCTCAAGGGTTGCGAGCAACGCGGTCGTCGCCGAGGCGACGGCGGACACGGCTTCGTCAAACACATCGAGATTGGCCCGGGACGGTTTTCTGAAACCGCTCACCTTGCGCACGTACTGCATGGCCGCAGCCTCCACCTCCGTTGCGGTGGCCGGCGGTTGGAAGTTGAATAGTGTCCTGATGTTGCGGCACATTCGTCGATTCCTGTTGGCAGCGGTCAAAACCCGATGTTATCCATGACGAAGCGGTCCTGTCCGTCGTTCTCACGCCGATGTTGTTGATCCGCGACGCCGAACTCGGTTCAGACCGCGCTGATGTCCGCTGTCGTGACGGCCGCATTGTCGAGATCCGCACTGGTCTTGTTGCGTCCGGCGACGAGCAGGTCATCGATGCACGGGGCGGGGCCTTGCTTCCCGGGCTTCACGATCATCATATCCACCTGTTCGCGCTTGCCGCCGCGCGCGCATCCGTCAAGTGCGGACCGCCCGAGGTCGGCAATCGAGACGCGCTCGCCGCGGCCCTTGCAGGCGCGGCTGCCGGCGAATGGATTCGCGGCGTCGGCTATCACGAATCCGTCGCCGGGATGCTCGACCGCCAGGCGCTGGACGCGCTGGTCGCCGACCGCCCGGTCCGAATGCAGCACCGCTCCGGCAAGATGTGGTTTCTGAACTCCCCCGCAGCGCAGATCCTGGGGCTCGACCCGGATTTCGACGGCCGCCTGTTCCGCCAGGACGCGTGGTTGCGCGAACACGTCGCCACCGATGTCGATCTCGCTGCGGTGTCGCGAGAGCTCGCACGCTACGGCGTCACCGGGGTAACGGACGCCACGCCGTCCAACGACGATGAGACCGCCGCGAAGATCACCGCCGCCGGGGTGCGGCAGCGCGTATGTCCAATGGGAGGGGAACACCTGTCGCGGGGGACGCTGAAGATCATGCTCGACGAGCACGAACTACCGGAGTTCGACGTGTTGCGGGCGCGAATCGCCGAAGCGCATCGGCACGGAAGAGCCACCGCCACCCACTGCGTGACTCGTGCCGAGCTCGTGTTCGCCCTGTCCGCCCTGATGGAGGCCGGAACAATGCCCGGGGATCGCATCGAACATGCGTCGGTCACCGATGATGCGACGATGGGGTTGGTGGTCGAGGCGGGCGTCACGGTGGTCACCCAGCCCAATTTCATTTCGGAACGCGGCGAGCAATACCTCGCCGACGTCGACGCGGCCGATCATCCCTACCTGTATCGCTGTCGCGGTTTCCTCGATGCCGGCGTACCTCTCGGGGGCGGGACGGACGCACCGTTCGGGGAGCCGGACCCGTGGGCGGCAATAAGCGCCGCAGTGACGCGCCGGACCGCGGACGGCCGCGTGATCGGTGCGCAGGAAGCGTTGTCTCCAGAGCGGGCCCTTGCGCTCTTCACGACACCGGCGGAGGACCCCGGCGGCGAACCGCGCCGCATCGCGATCGGCGAGACCGCGGATCTGTGCTTACTGGACCGGGGCTGGAAGGAGGCGCGGAACTCGCTTTGCCACGATCACGTTGCAGCCACCATCTTCGGGGGCAAGGTCATCTTCAGGCGGTAGTGCACCAAGCGGCTGTCAACGCCCTAGAACTTGGCGCCAATGGCGATCATCGACGTCGCATCGGTCTTCCTGCGCCCGAGCGCTGGCTGCGTTTCGTGCTGCACGTCCAGTCGGACGCTCATGTTCCAGCGTTCGCTCAGGTACAGGCGAACGCCCGTGCCCGAATCCCAGGAGAAACCCCGGTCCGAATCCAGAACGCCGAGCAACTGGTGGGTGTGGAACACCTCAAGCTGCTCCGGCATGATCCAGCGGTTGAAGTCCACGCCCCAGCGGAGCGCCGGACTGCTCTCCCGAGCGGACATCGACTCTTCCAGCACCTGGCTTATCCCGATATCGGTCGTCAACGCGCCGCGCTCGCTCGCGAGTATCGCGTATCCACCGCCTATGCCCGCCGTGAAACGCTGGTCGATGTCCTTGATCGCATCACGAAAGTACTCGAAGCTGCCGACGGCATACCACCTGTCACCGTACTTTCGGCGCAGGTCGTACTCGATGTCGAGGTGGTCCCGCGTCACGTCGTCCAGGGCTGACGATTTCGCGGTGTTCACATCGAACAGGTGATCGAAGCGCAGGCCGGTACGTTTCGCGGCGAACACCAGCGCCACATCCAGCGCATCGGTATTGCCTCGGGACACCGTGGCACCGGCATCTGCCGTCGCATCCCACGCGGCGCCGCGCCCAGCGGCGGTCTCAGGATCCCCGGATGTGGCCGCGTCGCCTTGTGCCGGGCTTTCTTCGTCGATCTGCCCGACCGCTTCCACCGGCACCGTAATCACGCCGATCTTCCCCACGTCAAGGGCGATGTAGCCCGTCTCGGCCTCGACGAGGCGACCGGTCAGCCGGTCGCCGTTCACGAAGTGCACGACATCCGCGCGTGCGATGCCCGCGAATGCGATGGTCCACAGGAGGAGTATTGCGAAATCTTTTGCCATGCCACATCGGCCCCTGAAAGGGATGCGGCACCTTTCACGACATCCGTTTTCGCGTCAAGCACCTTGCGAAGCGATCGGCGTCGCAGCAACGTTTTCGCCCGACCCGCCCGTCGTGACTGACCTGTCTCGGGATGGAAACGGGGTCGAGGCTACCCGCATAATGGAGCATTCCCTCGTCCAGGGTTCGCAACATGCAAGCAGACCAGACTGATCGCACGAGCGTTCGCTACGAAGCCGACGAAAAACCTCCGGGACCGCTTGCTTTCGGCCTCGGCCTTCAACTCGCGATCCTCACCATTGCGGGCGTGGTGCTCACTCCCGCGATCGTGATCCGCGCCGCCGGCGGAAGCGAGAGCTTCCTGTCCTGGGCCGTCTTCGCCGCCGTCGCGGTCAGCGGCATCACAACGGTTGTGCAGGCGGTCCGGGTGGGCCGCGTCGGTGCCGGATACGTCCTGATGATGGGCACTTCAGGCGCCTTCATCGCGGTCTGCATCACCGCGATCGCCGAGGGTGGACCGGCGATGCTCGCCATCCTGGTTGTCATTTCATCGTTCTTCCAGTTCGCCCTGTCGACGCGACTCTCCCTGCTCCGTCAGATTCTGACGCCAGCCGTTGCCGGCACGGTGATCATGCTGATACCCGTCACGGTCATGCCCATCATCTTCGACATGCTGAAGGAGGTACCAGAAGGCGCCTCGACAGAATCCGCGGCAGTCAGCGCCCTCGCGACCCTGCTCGTCATCGCCGGGATCGGCTTGAAGGCGAAGGGAACGCTGCGCCTCTGGGCTCCGGTCATCGGTGTCTTCGCGGGCTCCGCGGTCGCTGGCTACTACGGCCTCTACCAGACCTCCCTCGTGGTCGAAGCCGCGTGGATCGGCCTTCCCACCGGCGAATGGCCCGGCCTCGACCTCAGTTTCAGCCCCGTGTTCTGGGCGCTGCTACCCGCCTTCGTGTTCGTTACGCTGGTCGGTGCCATAGAGACCGTAGGCGACGCCATCGCCATACAGCACGTGTCCTGGCGACGGCCTCGCGCCGTGGACTTCCGCGCGGTGCAGGGTGCGGTGGCGGCGGACGGGGTGGGCAACCTGTTGTCCGGACTCGCCGGAACCGTACCGAACACGACATACTCGACGAGCGTCTCGGTGACGGAACTCACCGGGGTGGGCGCGCGCCGCGTTGGCATTGCCGTCGGCGCAATCTTCATCGCGCTGGCGTTCCTCCCCAAGTCGCTCGCGATCGTCCTGGCGATCCCGGGACCGGTGGCGGCCGCCTATGTCACCGTGCTCATGGCAATGCTGTTCGTGGTCGGCATGAGAGTCGTCATCCAGAACGGCATCGACTACCGCAACGGACTGGTCGTCGGCCTGGCGTTCTGGACCGGCGTCGGTTTCCAGAACGGCGTGATATTCCCCGAGTACTTTTCCGAATTCGCCGGCGGGCTGCTGCAGAACGGCATGACGGCCGGCGGGTTGGTCGCGATCATCCTGTCGCTGTTCCTCGAATTGACGGCGCCGCGGCGCGCCCGGATCGAGACGGCGTTCGATGTCTCGGCGCTGCCCACGATCAGGGAGTTCCTGGGCGCGTTCGCATCCCGCAGCGGGTGGGACGCGGCGATGGTGAGCCGACTCGAGGCGGCCAGCGAGGAAACGCTGCTGACGCTGATCGAGCGGGACGCATCCGCCGAGGGAGAGCGCCGGCGCCTGCGGCTGGTCGCGCGCAAGGAGGACGATCAGGCGGTGCTCGAATTCGTCGCCGCAACAGGCGAGGAAAACCTCCAGGACCGGATCGCGCTGCTCGGCGAGCGCACGGCCGGCGCCCCCGCGGAACAGGAGGTCTCGCTCAGGCTATTGCGGCACGTCGCTTCCTCCGTCCTGCATCAGCAGTACCACGACATGGACATCCTGACGATTCGCGTGGACGCGCCCGAACCGGTTTCCGTAAAGGCGTGACGCTTGCGCCAGCGCCTACCTGATGCAACCGGCTTCCCGCAGCGAGGATAGTTCCGCCGCGTCAAGACCGAGTTCCTCGCCGAGTACCGACTCCGTGTGCTCCCCGAGCTGTGGCGCGACGCGCAGGGGCACCTCGGAATTCGACATCCTCGGGGCGAAGCCGAGCAAGGGCACTTCGCCGTGCATCGGGTGATCGAGTTGCTTGACGAAATCCCGGGCCATCAGGTGTGGGTCATTGTGTAGCTCGCCGGTGTCAAGGCACGCGGCGCAAGGGATTCCCGCGGGACCGAGAATCTCCATGACTTCGTACTTCGTGTGCTTCCGGGTCCAGGCGGCGAACTCCTCGTACAGCGCCTCGCCGTTGGCAAAGCGCAGGCGGTTGGTCTCGAAACGCGGATCGACCAGCAGATCGGGACGCTCGCTGGCGGCGCACAGCCCGTCCCAATGCTCCGCGGTGACCGGCATGATGTAGACCCAGTCGTTGTGCCCGTACGGCTTGCAGGGATATAGGTCCACCGGCGGCCATCCGCCGGACCTGCCACGCCGCTCGCTGGCCGTCCGTCCCCAGGCCCCGCCCAGGGCGATGCGGGTCCGCATGAAGTAGGTCATCGCTTCCTGCATCGAGATCTCGATCCGTTGGCCTTCGCCGGTGCGCAAGCACTGCACGTAGGCCGCGAGAATCGCCATGGCCATCTGCACGCCCGTGCCCGAGTCCCCCGTGGTCGGGCCGGGGATCAATGGCGGACCGTCCGGTTCCCCGGTCACCGACATGGCACCCGCCGCGGCTTGCGCCACCATGTCGTAGCACTTGTAGTCAGCGTAGGGTCCGGATGAACCGAATCCCTTGATGCATGCGTATATCAACGGCGGATGGACAGCCTTCAGGGTCTCGTATTCGAGATCGAGACGCTCCATCACGCCCGGACCGTAGTTCTCGACGAATACGTCGAACCTGGGCAGCAGGCGCAGCAGCAGGTCCCGGCCTTCGGCTGAACGCAGATTCAGCGCGACGCTGCGCTTGTTCGCATTCCAGTTGCAGAAGTAGGCCGAATACTCCTTGTTCGGGCTTCGGCCCACGGCGCGTCCCGGGTCCCCATGCTCCGGTGCCTCCACCTTCACGACATCGGCACCAAGCCAGGCGAGCGCCTGCGTGCAGGAAGTCCCCGCTTCGTATTGCGTCAGGTCAAGGATTCGCAATCCATCGAGTGCGGGCATGTCGAGGCCTTACAGATTTCGGTCGGGACAATTTACTCCGGCGAGACCCTTTGTGCATCCGCAACCGGGTTCGGCAAGCGGAAAGCGAGCAGCGCATTGCCACCTGCCTGGCCGTGCTGTCCGTAACCGCTCTGAATCAGGAGCATGTCGCCCGCGACCATCGGGCCGTGGACGTCGATGGACCCGCCCCCCGCCGTTTCCCCGTTTACACCATCGAACTTGCGCCAGGTGTCGTAGGACCAGGCGACTTCGCCAGTCCGGGCATCGTAGGCCGAGACGAGGCCGTCGAGACTGCCGGCGAAAACGAGCTCGGGCGTTGCGACGATGGCAGCGGAGATTCCCGGGTCGCAGCCCGCTCGACCCTCGCATCGATCCGGATTGATCGCGGACCAGCGCACGGCCCCGGTCTGGATTTCCAGGGCATGCAGACCGGGCAACGACTCGTCGCTTGCGGCGGGGCCAAGCGGCCTGTCACTGACAGGCACGTACAGGAGTCCAAGCGATTCATTCACGGCCATGCCCCAGTGCACACCGCCCAGGTGCCCGCCGCGTCCGAGTTGCCGGGCCCACAAGCGCTCTCCGGAGTCGGGCTTCATGGCGTAGACACCCCCCGACTTCTGCCCCGCGAGCAGAATCTGCCCGCCGCCCGGCATACGCGCGAGGACAGGCGGCGCACCGAAGTCGTAGTCGGGGCCGACCTCCTCCGGGCAACTTGGATGGTCGGGTATGAGGCACGCCATGTTGAAGGTGTCGTTGGCGGTGAACTGCTCCGTCCAGACAATCTCGCCGTCTTCGCTGCGCACCGCCATGATCGCATCGCTCGTAGGCGTTGCGGGTGCGGTGTAGTTCTCGCCGGTGCCAACGTAGAGGAGGCCCGTCACCGCATCGATGGTTGGCGCCGACCAGATGGGCGTTCCCGAGGGTCCCCATTCCTTGACCACCACGTAATGGCGGCCGGTGACTTCGGGCGCCTCGGCTATCGTATGGGTGCGCCAGAGCAGGTTACCGTCGGCGGCATCGAGTGCCACGAGAGACCCGCGAAAGGTGCAGCATTCGTACATGGCATCCATCGCGACGGCGAGTTCGTAGGAGGAAACCGGCGCGTAGACGCGCCCGTCGTGGTAGAGAGGCGTGCCTGTGACGATGGCATGGGGATGGTCCCGGACTTCCGTCTCCCATAGCCGTTCGCCCGTGATGGCGTCGGCGGCTATCACCCACCCGTCGCCCGTGCCGAAAACGAGCCTTGCCTCGCCTCGGATTTCCGCATGGATCACCGCGGTTCGGATGGCGCTTCTGAACTTCCGCTTCCACCGCACGCAGCCCGAATCCCGTTCCAGGGCGAAGAGACTGCCCGCGGGAGTGCCGATGAACACGGTGTCTTCCGTCACCAGGGGGTAGGAGTGCGGCGACATTCCTCCATCCAGCGCGAACGCCCACGCTAGTTCGAGCGTCTCGACATTGTTGCGGTCGATGTCGGCATCGGGCTGGAAGCGCAGGTTGCGTTCGCCAAAACCCCAGCCGGATCTCGCGAAACGCTCGACACCGGGGGCGGTTTCGCATTCGGCCGCCGCTGCCGAAGCCATGAGCGCGACCAGCAAGCCGAGGGCCGCCAGCCGCACTTTCGCGAACACGTTCAATCGATGATCTTGTTGATCGCGTACTCGACGATGCCGCGGGCGCCGGCAGCCTTGAGCCGGGGAATCAGCGTGCGCACCACCGACTCTTCAATGATCGTGTGCACGGCGATCCACTCGTCGTCGGAGAGCGCCGAGACCGTGGGTTTCTGCAACGCGGGCAACAGTGAGAGGACGTCGTCGAGGTCGTTGCGCCTCGCATTCATCATGAGGCCCACCCTGCCTTCCGCGGCAAGGCAGGAGCGCAGCATGAGGGCAATGTTGTCGAGCTTGCGGGACTTCCCGGGATCAGCCATCGCATCGTGATTGGCGATGATGCGGGGCGTGCTCTGCAGTATCTCGTCAACGATGCGCAGGTTGTTGGCCTTGATCGAACTGCCGGTCTCCGTGAGCTCGACTATCGCGTCGACGAGTCGCGGCGGCTTCGCCTCCGTCGCTCCCCAGGAGAACTCGACCTGCGCGTTCACGCCGTGGCGCTCGAGATATCCCCTGGTGAGGTTCACTACCTCGGTTGCGATCCGCTTTCCTTCGAGGTCCGCCACCGTTCGAACCGGCGCATCGTTCGGCACGCACAGCACCCAGCGCGCCGGGCGGCGACTGACCTTCGAAAAGATGAGTTCGCACAGCTCGTGGACATCGGCTCCCGTCTCCATCACCCAGTCGTGACCGGTGATCCCCGCATCGAGCACGCCCTGTTCGACGTAGCGCGCCATCTCCTGGGCGCGCACCATCAGGCACTCGATTTCGTCATCGTCGATTTCCGGGGAATAGGAACGGCTCGACGCCGTGATCCGGTATCCCGCGCGCTGGAACAGGTCCACCGTCGCGTCGTGCAGGCTTCCGGCCGGGATGCCGAGTTTCAGAAGCGTGCTCATCGCCCGTACACCTCCGCCGGATCGAACACCCGTTCGGCCACGATTCGGCTCGCGCCGGTGTCGAGTTCGATCTCCCGGAAAAAGCAGCTCTCGTAGCCTTCGTGGCAGGCCGCGCCGCCCACCTGATCGACCTTGACGAGAAGCGTGTCGGCGTCGCAGTCGTAGTACACCTGCTTCACATGCTGCACGTTGCCGCTCTCCTCGCCCTTGCGCCAGAGCCGGCCGCGGCTGCGGCTGTAGTAGCAGACCCGGCGCGTGGCCAGGGTTTCCGCGTAGGCCTCGGCGTTCATGTAGGCGAGCATCAGCACCTTGCCGCTCTCAGCGTCCTGTGCGATCACCGGAACCAGCGGCGACTTTTCGAAATCCGGACCGTCCATCCGAACCACCTCGGGGAACCGAAGGCGCGAATGCTATCCGCACCGGCGAGTCGCTGTCGAATGGGATTCCTGCATCTGCCCGTCAAGTGTCTCGGCGCCGCATGTCTCGGCGCCGCATTGAAAACGAGCGGGCAACCCGGTACGGTCACGCGCCCCCGCGCGCCTACCAAACCATGAGCCAGGATTACCGTCCCCCGGAAAAGAACGCGTGGCTCGCCCTGCGGGACATCGCGCTGATCGTCCCGCGCATTTTCCGGTACCTGTGGGAGGTCGCGCCAGCGCTTTTGTCGATCCAATGCGTACTCATGCTCGTCACCGCCGTCATTCCCGCAGCTATCGTGTGGATGACCAAGGTCATCATCGACACGGTAGTGAGCGCCGCCGGAGACGAGATAGCGTGGGCGGCCGTATTCGTTCCGGTGGCGGTGATATTCGGATTGTGGGTTCTGCAGGCGTTATGCGATGCGGTATCCGGGTACACCAGCAGCATCTTCAGCGAGAAGGTCTGGTACTCCGCCTACCAGCGCATCCTCGACAAGGCTGGCGCCCTGGATGTCGCGTTCTACGAGACTCCCCGCTTTTACGATCAGCTCCATCACGCGAACCAGCAGATTCACCGGATGTCAGCGATCTCCTACGCGTCGATGGGTCTCATCCAGCAGTCGTTTTCGATGATGGCCATGGTCAGCCTGCTGCTGGTCCTGCATCCCCTGGCGATCGTGGTGCTGATCGCAACGGCCCTGCCCCGCATCTTCATGGAAGGCCACGTCGCCCAGAAGCGATTCGACCTGAACGCGGAACTCATCCGCAACGACCGCCTCATCGACTACATGAAGCGATTGCTGACCGATCGCGACAGCGTCAAGGAAATCCGCACCTTCCGTCTGAGGGATCTGTTCGTTTCGAGGTTCCAACGCTATCGCGACATCTACATCACCAAGTTGCGGCGGCTGTTGCTCCATTTCCTCCGACTCAACATGGCCCTTAACCTGCTGTCCCTCGGGGGCGTCGCATCGGTCTGGGCTTACGCCGTGTTCCAGGCTGTGCTGGCACGCATTACGGTCGGCGATCTCGCGCTGGTTTTCCAGGCCGCGCAGAACAGCCGCACGAGTCTCGCAGCCTTAATTTCTTCGGGGGGTCAGGTCTACGAGAACGCCCTGTTCGCCACCCGCTTCTTCGACCTCATGGACCTCGATCCACAGTCGATCGAAGGCGCCCTCTCCCCGCCGAGGACGCAAACGCCCGCGAGACTGCCCCGGCCCCTGGAGCAGGGAATCGAACTTCGCGACGTCTCCTTCAAGTACCCGGCGTCGGATGCCCGGATCCTTGAGCGGGTCTCGTTCACGATTCCCGCCGGAAAGAAGACGGCGATCGTCGGCGAGAACGGTGCCGGCAAGACCACGCTCGTCAAGCTGCTGTGCAGACTGTACGACCCGAGCGAAGGTAGCGTCCTGCTGGACGGCCGGGACCTGCGCGACTACGACCTAAGGGACTATCGCCGCCACGTCAGCGTCGTATACCAGGACTTCTTCCGCTACGACATGTCCGCTTCGGACAATGTCGGCCTGGGCCAGGTCGAAGCCATTGAGGAGCGACCGCTCGTCGAGGCGGCCGCGGAGAAGGCCGGAGCCCACGACGTCATCCATCGGTTGCCCAAGGGCTACGAGACGATTCTCGGCAAGACTTTCGATGAAGGCGTCGATCTCTCCGGGGGTGAGTGGCAGCACCTCGCCATTGCCCGCGCCTTCATGAGCGACGCGCAGATACTCATTCTGGACGAGCCTACGGCCACAATAGACGCGTTCCGCGAGCACCGGCTCTACGAACAGTTCGCGCAGATGGCCCGGGACAAGACCGTGGTGTTCATCTCGCACCGTTTCTCGACGGTGCGCATGGCGGATGTCATCGTGGTAGTCGAGAACGGCCAGGCCATAGAGGTCGGCAGCCATGAAGAACTGTTGGCCCGCGACGGCAAGTACGCGGCGATGTTCTCCACGCAGGCGGCCCGCTACCGGTAGCGCGGCTGTCTCCCGTTACGTCGAGACTCAACGGCTGAGGGTCCGGGCCACGCGGAACCCGACATAACTGCTGCGGTAGCCGGTGGTGCTCCCGCCCCGGTACGCGGCCCGGAGGGCTCTCGGCGGAGCGCCCCAGGAACCGCCGCGCGAGACGCGCAGGACGCATTCGCCCTCAAGCCATGCGCTACCGTCCGAAGGCGCCCCTTCGTAGCTGTCGTTCCAGCAGTCCTCGACCCACTCGAACACGTTGCCGTGCATGTCATGCAGACCCCAGGGGTTGGGCGCAAAGGAGCCAACAGGCGCCGTCACGTGGCCGTCCCATCGGCTTCCGCAACCAGCACAGTTCGCCTTGTTCGTTCCGACTTCGTCACCCCAACCGTACTTCGCCACAGAGCCTGCCCGCGCCGCGTACTCCCACTCAGCCTCGCTCGGCAGGCGGTACTCGGCCCCTGTCTGGGACGACAGCCACGCGACATATTCCATGGCATCGTCCCACGACACGTTGATCACCGGCCGCTGGCCGCGGCCCCAGGACTCGTCGGCCACCCTGTCCCGACGCTTGAACCGGTCGTAGTCCTCGAACGTCACCTCGTGGACCGACAGGGCGAATGCCTCGGAAATCACCACGTCGTGGACCGGCTCCTCGCTATACCGGCAGTCCGATCTGCAGCCCATGCTGAAACGTCCCGCCGGAATCACCACCATTGCGGGACCCTGGCCGCCCGACCTCAGCGCATCCGCGAACACGTTCCGCACGCTTCCCGGCTCGGGCGGGAGCTCCGACGCGCCAACAAGGGAAGTAGCGACCAGCAACGAAACTGTCCCAAGAATCCGCTTCAACGCCTTCGACATCCGTCTTCTGCCAATCCTCGTCGTCAACCACCCGAGTCACGGATCATCGGAGGCGGAAGCCTCGGCCGCACTACGGCTGTGGCAGTATTACCACGCTTCGGTAGCAGCGAGGGCGGTGCGACTCCGCGAAGGCTGCCCGAAACTCCGTGAACTGGCAACGAGTGACTTCATGTTCGATCTGCTCAACGGGTTGAAGGTCATCGATCTCTCGACGATCGCCCTTGGTCCGTACGCGACACAGTTGCTGGGAGACATGGGCGCCGACGTGATCAAGGTCGAGTCACCCGGCGGCGACGTATTCCGCGCGGTCAGGCCCGGCCGACGCGACGACCTGGGCGTCGCGTTCGTCAACTACAACCGCAACAAGCGCTCGATTGTCATCGACCTGAAGCAGCCGGAGGGCCAGGCGATCCTCAAACGGCTCGCCGGACAGGCGGATGTGTTCGTTCACAACATGCGCAAGGCCTCCGCGGAGAACCTGGGCGCATCCTACGAGACCCTCGCCGAGGCCAATCCGGCGCTTGTCTACTGTTATTCGCCGGGCTTCGGCGAGCGTGGCGCGAGCCGCGATGATCCTGCCTACGACGACATCATCCAGGCGCGATCAGGCCTCGCGGCCCTCAATGCGGACGCATCGGGCGAACCGAAGTTCCTTCGCACCATCGCATGCGACAAGATCGTGGGACTACACCTGGCGCTCGCAGTCGTCTCCGGGGTCGTGCAACGGCAGCGCACGGGCCGGGGCGTGTGTATCGAGGCGCCCATGCTGGAGAGCATGGCTTCGTTCCTCCTGCTGGAGCACCTGGCGGGTCACTCGCTGGTCCCTGCCGAGGGCGAACTCGGGTACGACCGGCTCATGACCGCCAATCGAAAGCCGCATCGAACCCTGGATGGCTACGCCGTGATCCTGCCGTACAGCACCAAGCACTGGGTGCGGTTCTTCGAGATCTGCGGGCTGCCCGACTGGGCGACGGCGGAGAAGGTCGTCAATCCGGTCCAGCGGTCAATTCACATCGACGAACTCTACGGGAAGATCTCCGAACTCGCGGCCACGCGCACAACGAAGGAGTGGCTGGAGGCGCTCAGCGCGCAGGACATTCCGTGTTCGGACGTCTCTTCGCTGGAGGACCTGATGACCGATCCGCACCTGGTCGAGGCGGAGCTCTTCAACCGTATCAGCGACCCACGGGTCGGCGAACTTCTCGAAGTGCGCTCGCCGTTCCAGGTGGACGGCGACATCAATGGCTCTCCCAATCGCGTCGCCCCCGGATTGGGGGAACACACGGAAGAGATCCTTCGCGATCTGGGCTATACGAACGATTCGATCGATCGTCTGAGGCAAGGCGGGGTGATCCACTGACGAAAGGGGATAGAATCCCAAGCGTCGCGGAGCGGAGAGCACAGTGTCAGTGAATTCGTTGACGAAGGTTGATTGGGCGCTCGTCCTCGTCGCCTGGATCGCGGCGCTGCTCGTCGGCGCACTCGTGATGGAGCACGCGTTCGACATGGCGCCGTGTCCCCTGTGCCTGATGCAGCGGGCGTGGTTCATCATCGCCGGGTTGTTCGTCCTCATCGGCCTGCTCGATCATCCCGAGAGGGGCATCTATCCGCTGTTGACCCTGCTCGCCGCCCTCGTCGGGGGCATCTTCGCGGCACGTCACATCTGGATTCTCACGCTCCCGCCGGATGCCATGCCCGCCTGCCTCGCTCCCTTCGAGGACCTGATCGAATGGGGCGAATGGGAAAAGGCATTGGCCAGCATGACTCTCGGAACCGCTGAATGCGGAGCCGAAGGGGACGCGCAGACGTTCCTCGGCGTACCGCTGCCCGTGTGGGCACTCGGCGGCTTTCTCGCCGTCGCGGCAGGCGCCGTGATGCAGTGGCGCGCGCCCTCAAGGACCGCCCGGCGCCAAGGTGCAGCAGGATGACAGATGCGCTTGGGCGGGGGTCAAGTGCGACAACCCCGAAGGGCCGGCGGATTTCATGGCGCTAGAAACACGGCGCAGGCAAGGCCGCGACGGATTTCATGGCAGTAGGCGCGCCAGGTCCGACTCCACCAGTTCCTCCCGCACAGCACGCATCGCCGGGTCGTCCACGCGATTGTGCAGTTCCCGCGAATCCTCGACCATGTCGTAGAGTTCCAGCGGTTCGCGCGTGGCGGCTCTCATCGACATCTTGTACCGGTCGGTCCGCACCATGGAAAAAGCCGCCGGTGGCACCCCGAGTTCGCTCAGCACCGCGTCCTTGTGCCTATGCGCACCGGTGGCGTCCTTGCCGGCCTCGATGAGCCCCAGCAGGGACGATCCATACGATTCCTCGAGGGCATCCGCCCCGGCAACGTCGAGCAGCGTTGCGGCGATGTCCAGGTGATCCGTCAGGGCGTTGCTTTCCCACCCGACCAGCCTGCCCGTCCACCCGGCCGGCGGCCGGAAGATGCAGGGCACATTCACGGCGCCGTCATAGAAGACCTTCTTCGCCATCAGGCCATGGTCCCCCAGCATCTCGCCGTGATCGGATGAGAACACGATCCACGTATCGTCCATCCACCCCCGGTTCTCAAGCGCCGCCACAACCCGCCCGACGCAGTCGTCGATCAGGGTGACCTTGGCGTAGTAGTAGCTCTTCATCACCCGGTTCTCAGACTCGCTCATGCGATCCAGTCTCTGCGGCGCACCGGCCAGGAGCATCTCCACCTGGGGCGATACGGGGCCGGTTGGCGCGTCGGTGATGGACAGCGACATGGCGTCCGCATCGTACAGGCGCCGATACTCCGCCGGCGAGTCCCAGGGATCGTGTGGACCGCCGAAACATACTTGGAGGTAGAAGGGACTCTCGTGGTCGTAGGCGTCGAGCCACTTCTCCGCCTGGATGGCAATGAACATGTCCAGGTGATCTTCGGTAGGCAGATTCGTAGGCGGCAGTTCCCAGGGCATGGCGACATGGAGGTGCTTTCCCGTCAGGTGCGCGCGCAGGTATTCCAGGTGGGTATCCAGCAGGCCCTTGTCCCGCAGGTGATCCGTATAGCAGGAACCCGTGCTCGCGGTTTCCACCGGCCCGGTGGCCTCCACGGAATCCACATAGCCCCAATCGCGCAGACCCTCGACGTGATCCCGCGTATGGCCCTTGCCGTGCGGCCACAGGTGCGTCTTGCCTACGACGGCCGTCCGATATCCGGCGTCCCGCACATTGCGCACGTGGCTTGGGCCGTGGCGAAGGTCCGGATTGGCGAACCCCCAGACTCCATGCTGGTGAACCTGTTTGCCGGTGATCAGGCTCGCCCTTGCCGGCATGCACACCGGCGAGTTGGTGCAACAGCGCCGGAACACGACACCCTCTGACGCCAGACGATCCGTGTGCGGCGTGATCGCCACCGGATCGCCCGCGTAGCCCATCGTGTCGGCCCGCTGCTGATCGGTGAATATGAAAACGATGTTGGGTTTCTTCTTCGCCATCTGGTTCGCCATCAGGTAGCGCCAATCTTCACGGGTAGTGTGCCCGGACCACCGAGACGGTCGAACTGCGTACGGTCCGCAGCCTCCGAAATCTCGATCCGGTCCAATGCGCCCACCATGCCGGCCACGGCGATCTTGCCTTCGAGCCTCGCGAGGTGAGCCCCCAGGCAATTGTGGATGCCGTATCCGAATGCCAGGTGCGGATTCGGGTCCCTGTCGATGACAAACTCGTCCGCGCGATCGAATACCGACTCGTCGCGGTTGGCGGACGCCATGAGCGGCAACACGATCACGCCCTCGGGAATCTCCACCCCGGCGAGTTCCGTCGCTCGAGTCGTGCGGCGGACAGTCGCCGAGAACGGGGAATAGAAACGAAGCGTCTCCTCGACAAATCGGGGAATGAGATCACGATCCCCCTTGAGCGCTTCGAACGTCTCCGGCAACTCGTCGAATACGCGGACACATCCGGTAATGAGACCCGTGGTGGTCTCGTTGCCCGCGATCAGCAGCAGCCGGCAGAAACTCAGCAACTCCTCGTCGGACAGGTGCCCATCCTCGGTTTCGGTCCGGATCAGGCGGCCAAGGAGGTTGTTCCCCGGCGCGGGGCGCAGCTTCTCGATCTTGTCGAGGAAATAGGCATTCATCTCCTCTGTCGCCTGCTGCACGGAGGCATCCGGCTGCGCAAACAGGATTTCCCCGATGTTGCTGAAGATCTTGTCGGACCACCGCTTGAAGTCCTGCATGTTGCCGTCTTCGACCCCGAGCATCTGTGCGATGACGGTCACCGGCAGGGGCGCCGCCAGCGCCTCGACGAGGTCTACTTCCTCGTGCCTGCGCATGGACGCTATCAGTTCGGTGCAACGGGCTTCGACCAGATCGTGCTGCGCGGCTATGTGGCTCGGCTTGAATGCATAGCTGACGAGCTTTCTCAGGCGGTGATGGACCGGCGGGTCGCTGAACAGCATCGAGGGAGGAGCCCCCGGGAGCGGCGGCGCCACCGCTGACGAGAACGTCTCATGGTCGCGCAGGACCTGCCGAACGTCCTCGTACCGCGCCACCTGCCAGGCCCCTTGCTGTTCCAACACGGGCGCGTGTTGACGCAGGTAGCGGTAGTGCTCGTAAACGCCTGGCGCCCCGTTCTCAGTGTCGCTCATGGTTCAGGCTCGACCAAAACCCCATCTTATCCCAAGCGTCAGATCCCGATCCTTGAGCATCTGACCAACGTTGATCGTGGACAGGTTCGTTTCGGGGGCTTGCATTACGGCGTGCAATGGCCCAATCATCAAAGGGTCTCAATCAGCCGAAGGGAAACCGATGAGCAAATACATGTTTCACGCGAACTACACCCAGGGCGGGCTTGGCGGTTTGCTGAAGGAGGGCGGTACGCAACGGCGCGAAGCGTTGACCCAGACCATCGAGGGCGTCGGCGGCAGCGTCGAGGCGTTCTACTACGCTTTCGGCGACACCGATCTCTACATCATCGCTGATCTCCCCGACGAGGCGACGGCCACCGCCGTTTCCCTGAACATCGGCGCAGCCGGCGTCCTGAACGTTCGCGTGACGGCGCTGGTGACGCCAGAAACCGTGGACGAAGCCGCCGCGAAGGGCGTTCCCTACCGGGTGCCGGGGGCCTGACTGCACCTGTTTCGGGCCCGCGTTCCAGTTCCGGGAGCGCGGGCCGTCTCGAGGGCTATCTCTTTACCCAGCCCCCCGCGAACGGAAACATCTGTCGAACCAGGAAGCCGCACTCGTCGTGGGCGAGGGACACGGCGAACATGGCATCGAGGCTCACCACCGTTCGGGTCCGAAGGGCAGGCTCACCTCCATGTCGGTCCACAGGGCGCGTTCGTCGTCGTAGGGTGCGCTCACGACTTCGACCGGCGTGCCGAAGACGCCGGTAGAACGGGTCTCCCTGTCGTAGGCGACCCAGTCGGGCATCGCCTCGGTGCTCGGGCTGCCGGTCCTGGCGAAGGCGCAGAACGCGTCCTGCAGGTGCCCCGAGAGCGCATCCGCAGCTTCGCCGCTCCCGAAGTACCTGGCGCTTCCTTCGCTGAACGCATGTGTCCCGAACACGAAGCCGATGATGATCGCGTGCGGCGCACCGAGAATGCCCCCCTCCCAGGGCGACTCCCCGGCGAATATGTAGTGATGGCCGTTCTGGCCGCGTTCTGACAATGCCTCCAGCAGGTTGATCGCCGGGATGCGCATCTTGCGGTCCGTCTCGATGGTCCAGTAAAGCGTAACCGGGTCGGTGGGCGCCCCGCGGCGGGCGCGGATCTCGCGATACCCCTCGATGATGGCCCGCGGATTCTCCACATTCTTGGCGATCTCGGCGGTCAACCCGTTCTCGTCGAGTTTCGACATCGTCGGGTTCATCACGGTGAATCCCCGCCACTCGTCCCGCTGTGTGCCCACCAGGAGCGAAACGCCGTCCGCCGCACCCTGCCTGACCGCGTCGAGGGGCATCGCCTCGATCTGCGTGCCGTCGATGGTCGGCTGGTAGCACATGCCGTGACCCCGGGCGCTGTACCTGGCGGTGGCTTCGACCAGTTCCTCCGGGTGGATCGCCATCAACTTGTCGATGTCGTTACCCGACAGGTTTAGCTCCTCCAGCACACCCTCGGAGATTTCGCCAGCGCGATCCAGCGAATTCGCCGTGCTCGCCGCGCCGCTGATGGCGATACCGCGATGAAACAGCCCCTTGGCAGGTCCCATCGCGAGCAACCCCGCGACGCTCATCGCGCCCGCCGACTCGCCGAAGATGGTCACATTGCCGGGGTCCCCACCGAACGCGGTGATGTTGTCCCGTATCCACTTGAGCGCCTCGACCTGGTCCAGCAATCCTTCGTTGCCGGTCGCCGGAATGCGCCCGCCAGTCACCTCGTTCAAGTTGAGGAATCCGAGCGCACCGAGCCGATAGTTGATGGTGACCACCACCACGTCGCAGCGCCGGGACATGATCTCGCCCTCATAGACCGGCGTCCCCCCGGTGCCCCCCGAGAAACCGCCGCCGTGGATCCACACCATGACGGGCCGCTTGCCGTCGTCGAGGCCCGGTGTCCAGACGTTGAGCTGCAGGCAATCCTCGTCGCGATAGGCCGCGTTGCGCGCGTTGAACACGAACGACAGGGGGCTGTCGGGATTGTCCGCGACCCGCTGCCACGCCTGCTTGCCCCAGTCGCCGTTCGCGGCGCGCACGCCGGACCAGGGTGCCGGCGGCTCCGGGGGGCGCCAACGCCGCTCGCCCGCGGGAGGCGCCGCGAAGGGGATGCCCCTGAAACCGTGAATCCCGTTGTTTTCGGAGCCCTCTACCTTGCCGTATCCGGTCTCTACAATCGCCATGCTGTCCCTCTCGTTTCCGCTCGTTCTCATTCAAGTGTGGTGGGCTGCACTGGTAATCGCAACACCGGTCGCGATCCCAGGCTACGCGTTGTCTTCCTTCCAGGCGATGACCACCGCCCGCAATTCCGGGAAATAGTCTTCGAAGTCATCCATCAAGCCAGGGAGTTGCAAGCCGACGATGGCGTCGAGTTCGGATGCGAGGTGCGCGAGCCGCAAGCGCTCCAGGATGTAGTTCATCGCGCGCAGCACCGTGCGCGGTTCGCCGTAGCGCGCCAACAGGTCTGCGTCTCGAAAGCGCCGGAAATACATTGTTCCCCGCACCGGCAGGAACTCTTCGAACTCGCCGATGGCGTCGTACGCCAGGGCCGCGAACGCCGGGAGATCGCCGTGACCATGGCGGTCCCACCGCAATGCGAGGCAGTGGTCGGCGACGATGTCGAGCAGCACCGGCGCAGCCCGGCGCAGCTTCGGGTCGAGGCGCCGCACGCTCTCAGCGACGCCGGGCAACCGGTTGCTCACCGCATCGATGCGCCGGTGCAGGCGAATGCCCGCCTGCAGCGGTTCCGGCAGCGCGTCCGGCACCGGACCCTTGATGAAGTCTCCGATGAAGCCGCCCGCAATCAGCGCCGTTTCCGGGTAGGCGAGGGTGCAGTGGGCGAGAAAGTTCACGCCCGCGGGGCGGTCAGGACCGGGTCCTGTTCGTATCCTCTTCGGGTTTGCGCAAAATGCTCGTCGAAAGTCTCGCGCTCACCCGCTTCCCTGCGGGCCTGCTCGGCGGTCGACTCACGGCTCAACCCGTCGAAGAACACGATTCGCTCTTCAGGCAGGGGATCCTCACGGAAGTACGTCTTGTGCGACGCCGACTGTGTCAGAGCAAACAGGCGGTACGAGGTTTCCGCTTCGCGTATGTGTTTCAGGATGCGCGCCGATGGCGTGCGTTCGGGTTGCGCGATCTTGGCCCGCTGCTCCTCCACCGCCTCCACCGCCTCCCCCGCCTCGCCGCCGCCCGAGACTTCATCGATCAGGTCGGCAACGATTCCGCAGTCATCGAGTATGCGGCTCGCCCAGGCAGCGCAACTCACGGCGCCGTTTCCGTCGTCGAGCTCGAGGTTCGGATCGCGTCCACGGTCTACGACGGCGCTTTGATTGGCCTGTATCCGAGCGGACTCTTCCGGGCTGTCCGGCGGACTGTCGCGGAGCAGGCATGCCAGCAGGAAAGCGTCCATGAAGCGCGACGTGCGCGTGTCGATGCCCGACGGCAGAAACGGATCGAGGTCCAGGCATCGCACTTCGACGTATTCGACGCCCCGCTCATTCAGTGCGGCCAGCGGCCGTTCACCGGAACGCGTACGCCGTTTGGGCCGGATCGGACTGTAGAACTCGTTCTCGATCTGCAGCAGCGCGGTGCCGAGCTGCTTGTATCCCCCATTCGCATCGCGCAGGCCGATCGCTTCATAGGGTGGATAGGGCATCGTCAGTGCTTGCCACATGGTCTCCGAATAGTCGGCAAGACTGTTGTACGACACGTGCAGCGAAGACTGCGCGCTGGACTGGTAGCCGAGCGGACCCATCCTGAGCGCCGTGGCAAAGGGCAGGTACAGGGTGGTCTCGTCCAACCACTCCAGCGTATGCGGCCGGTCGGCCACGAATGACATGCAGACGGCCGGCGACGCGCCGAACAGGTAGATCAGGAGCCAGGAGTCGCGCCGGAAGTTCCGGATGAGGTCAAAGTAGGCGCGCGTGGGCGTGGCGTCGTCGAGGGTTTCATGCCGCGCCCTGGCGATGACGGGCCACAGCGTGTCCGGCACCGAGAAGTTGTAGTGGATGCCGGAAATCGTCTGCATCACCCGGCCGTAGCGATAGCCGAGTCCCCGCCTGTAGATCGTCTTCATGCGGCCGATATGGGAGTTTCCGTAGCGGCCCAGCGGAATGGCTTCGTCGGTGCGGAGAGCGCACGGCATGCTCGCGGCCCACAGCAACTCGTCGCCCAGGTGGCGATAGACGTAGCGATGGATGTCGTCGAGTTCCTCGAGACACGCCGCGGCGCTGTCGTGCACTCCGGTAATCAGTTCCGGTTGCGCCTCGCTGAAGTCGGTGGTGATATGCGGGTGGGTGAGCGTGGACCCCAGGGCCGGGGGATGCGGCGTCTGCGCGAGTGTCCCTCGCGGGGTCACCCGCAAACTTTCCTTTTCGATACCGCGCTTGAGGTGCGCGAGTTCCTCGCGGCCCCGCAAACCCCTGATCGCGTCGGCGCTAACCACAGTGTGACGGGAAGGGGTTCAGGCGACCTTCGGTCCAGCGTCGATGATCGCCTGGTCGACATCGAACTGTGAAAAGTTGTCGACGAACTTTCCGATCAGGCTCGCCGCGGCCGCGTCATACGCGGCCTTGTCCGCCCAGGTGTTTCGCGGATTCAGTACCGCGTCTTCGACACCCGGTACCGCAACGGGGATGTCGAGGTTCAGACCCGGAAGGTGGGTCGTCGGCGTGTCACGCAGAACGCCGGACTGTATGGCCGTGACAATCGACCGCGTGACCGGGATGCTGAATCGGTCGCCGACCCCGTAGCCGCCGCCGGTCCAGCCCGTGTTGACCAGGTACACCCGCGAGCCGAACTTGCTGATGCGCTTGATCAGGAGATCCGCATACACGCCCGCCGGCCGCGGGAAGAATGCGGCGCCAAAACACGTGGAAAACGTTGCCGAGTACGCTTCCTTCGAGCCGACAACGGTGGATCCGACCTGCGCCGTGTAGCCCGACAGGAAGTGATAGGCCGCAGCCTCCTTGGACAGCACGGCAACGGGCGGAAGCACTCCGCTCACATCGCAGGTGAGGAAGATGATGGAATCGGGCTCGCCGGCGCGGTTTTCCGGCACCTTCGCCTCTACATTGTCCAGGGGATAGCAGGCCCGCGTGTTCTCCGTGAGGGTCGCGTCCGCATAGTCCGGTTCGCGCGTAACCGGATCCATGACGACGTTCTCGACGATGGCGCCAAACGAGATGGCGTCATAGATCACCGGCTCGTGCTCCCGGGTCAGGTTGATGCACTTGGCATAACAGCCGCCCTCGATATTGAACACGCTGCCCTTGGCCCAGCCGTGTTCGTCGTCGCCGATCAGCAGACGCTTCGGATCCGCCGAGAGCGTCGTCTTGCCCGTGCCGGAAAGCCCGAAGAAAAGCGTGACATCGCCATCCGCACTCACGTTCGCCGCGCAGTGCATTGGCAGAACGTCGCTGTCCGGCAGCAGGAAGTTCTGGATGCCGAACATCGCCTTTTTCATCTCGCCCGCGTACTGCAATCCCGCGAGCAGCACCCGGCGCCGGTCGAAGTTGAGCATCACCGCCACCTCGCTGCGGGTGCCGTCACGCACCGGCGAGCAGACGAAGTTCGGCGCGTTGACCACCTCCCAGACCTCCTTCGTCGCCGGATTGAAAGTATCCGGCACGATGAAAAGCGAATTCCCGAACAGCGCATGCCACGCGAACTCGGTCGTCACCTCCATGGCGAGGTAGTGATTCGGATCGGCCCCGACGTGCAGGTGCGAAACGAACGTCTCCCGGTCCGCCAGGTGTGCCTGCACGCGGTTCCACAAGGCATCGAATACGGCAGGTTTGATCGGGTGATTGATGGGTCCCCAGTCGACGAACCCCGACGTTGACGGTCCATCCACGATGAAGCGGTCGTCCGGAGACCGCCCGGTGCGTTTGCCGGTCTCGACAACGATGGCGCCGCTCGACGAGAGCCGGCCCTCGCCGCGCAGCAGGGATATCTCCGCCAGCGCAGCCGGACTCAGGTCAAAGTAGGTTTCGTTCCTGCCGGAAATGTCGATGTCGAGCGCCATTGACAGTTTCTTTGGTGGGTTTAGCGAATCATACACGCACGCCCGAGGCGAAGCAGTACGAGGCAAGCGATCCGGACGGATTCGAGCACATCAGGTTCGCCTGTCGGGCGAGATCCCTTGGCGCAATCGCTCCATCCGCCGCCGGTCCCGCTTCGAAGGCCGGCCGTAGGAGAATTGTGACCCGGCGGCACGCCGCAATTCAGCTTCCCGCTCCCGCTTCGTTACCGATGCTTCGGTTTCGCGATACAGGACGGCCGCCTCGGCCGCACCGCCACGTCGATCCGACAAGCCTTCGACCTCTATCGTGAAATCCTCCCACCCACGCCTGACGTCCAGCGTGTCCCCGCATTTCACTTCCTTCGCCGCCTTGGCCCGCTTGCCGTTCAGCCGCACATGGCCACCGTCGATGGCGGCCTTTGCCTGCGAGCGGGTCTTGAAGAAGCGCGCCGCCCATAGCCACTTGTCGAGGCGCACCGCATTCAAAACGTCATGATCTCCTCGAAGTCGTCCAGCGCCGGAAACGGCAGGGCTGCTCGCTTCGGGCCCTGCGAATCCGGTTGCGCCACGCACAGCACCTGGCCTACACCACTTTCCCGCGCCGCAGTCACCACATCCACATCATCGTCGATGAATAGCGTGCGCGCCGGTTCGTACCGATCATGCTGGTTCAACGCCGACCAGAACTCTCCGTACTGCTTCGGGTGGCCGAAAGCGTGCGCCGAGTAGTGAGCATCCAGTTCGCCGGTCAGGTCGAGGCGCTCGTCCTTCACCGCCAGGCTCTTCGGATGCGCGTTGGTGACGAGGAGGGCGCGGCGCCCCGACGCCCGGACCGCGCGCACGAAACGCGAGGCATTCGCACGGTAAGCGATCAGGTGCGAAAGCTCCCGGTGCAATCCGACGATGTCGAGCCGGGTGTACCGGGACCAGTAATCCAGGGAGTAGTAATCGAGCGACCGCGGCACGTCGCGCATATGCGCATACAGGTGCTCGCGGGCGGCCGCAACCCCGATGCCGCGTGTCTCCGCGACCATCTCGGGCAGGCGCTGGTTCCACAGGAAGTTGTCGAAGTAGAGGTCGATGAGGGTACCGTCCATGTCCAGCAGAACGGTATCGATCTCCGACCAATCGACCATCAGGGGGCCGGGATAATCTGAATCGCGTCGCGGACGACACGTGACGACGCCTGCATTCTCTCCAGGAACGCCGCGACGGCTTTCCGCGTTTCGAATGGGAGCATCCCTGCCTCCCTGGTCGGAGGAACCCGTAGCTCGCTCGTTACGACGAACACCGTCTTGCCGTCGGCGAAAACTCTCTGTTCCGTTACGGTGCCGTACTCTTCACCTTGCCACCTGGCGCAAAAAAAGCCGCCCCAGTAGCTCGCGAATTTCTCAATCACTACCTTCTTGGGGCCGGTGTAGAGGGAGCTCATGTGTCTTTTGGTGACGGACCTCTTGGGGCCGCTGTAGAGGAGATCCGTGCAGGCAGTGCGCGCAAGTTTCCTCATGTCCATGAGGAAACGCCTGGCCGATCTCCTTTTCTCCAGATCGAGCTTCTGCGAGACGATCAGCCAGAGCTCGATGTCGTCAACCGTGGCTCCAGCCGGTATCCACTCCCTGTGGTAGGTGCGGTCAGTCGACTCGTCCACAACCATAGTCCACTCGACTCCCGCCGGAAGGTCGACAACGAGTTCGTCGATGCCGGCCATCGCGAACGGCGCGCAGCCAATCAGAAAAACGGCGAATACCCGCTTACGCATCAACATGGGCCGTGGCTGACGTGCGTTCAGCGGAGGGGACCGTCCAGATCCAGCAGGACGGTATCGACCTTTGGACCACTAACCATTCATGGATGGTATAGGATTTTTCTGCTCGGGGAGGTAACTACTAATCCATGAACCTGGCCGATGAACTGATCAACCTCGCGCGCCGGGCCGGCGACGCGATCATGCAGGTCTACGCGGGAGAGTTCGAAGTCCAGATCAAGGAGGACGCGTCGCCCGTCACCGTCGCGGACCTGCACGCTCACCGCATTATCGTCGATGGCCTGCGCCGCATGACGCCTGAACTTCCCATCGTCTCGGAAGAGTCCGAACCTGCGGACTTCGAGGTGCGCCGTACCTGGGATCGATACTGGCTGGTGGACCCCCTCGACGGCACCAGGGAGTTCGTGAACCGCAACGGCGATTTCACGGTGAACATCGCGCTGATCGACGCCAACCGACCGGTAACGGGCGTGGTCGGCGTGCCCGTGCGCGAAGAGGTGTTCTTCGGCGACGTCACCTCGGGAGTCGCCTGCAAGGCGACGCCGGACGGCCGCAAGACGCTGAAGACCCGCCCGATTTTACAAGGGCAAGGGTTGACGGTTGTCGCGAGCCGCAGCCACGGGAGCGGACGTCTCGAGCGCTACCTCGACGCGCTGCGGGCCGCCTTCGGCCCGGTCACCCGACAGTCTGTGGGAAGCTCTCTAAAGTTCTGCATGCTGGCCGAGGGGCTGGCGGACTTCTATCCAAGGCTGGGCCCCACCTCGGAGTGGGATACCGGGGCCGCGCAGGCGGTGCTGACCGCCGCGGGTGGTGCGGTACTGCGTTTCGACGGCTCCGAACTCGCGTACAACACGAAGGCGTCGTTCCTGAACCCGGACTTTTTCTGCGTCGGCGATCCAGCTTTTCCATGGGCCGAGCGCCTTCCTCCCGCTTGAAGTCCGCCCTGACCACTGGCGAGCAACCACCCTCGCGACTATGCTCATCCCATGGGGAGAACCGGGGAGTCAAGATGGCCGAACCGCAAGAACGCGTAGAAGAGCAACCGCAGAAGAGGGCGCGACAACGCTACATTTCCGAACGCGGGCCGTTCGAGATACGCGCCAACCCCGAGATCAGGCAACCTCGTCCGAAGGGCACCACGAACGAAGCCCGCGCCCTCGAGATCTTCGAACACGGCGACCTGGCCCAAAAGTACGGCGAGGCGCCTGTCCGGGAGAAGATCATCGAGATGCACAAGGCATTGGCGGGCGGCCTCACCTCCACGTCGCTCTTCGCCCAGCGTGACACGCCGGGCGGCATGACCCTGTCCCACGTGTGGATGGGGGCCAATTTCCTGATCTATCGCCACAGTCATCCCCGGGGCGGGGACTGCCTCTACTACGTGGTCGCGGGCGAAGTCTCCCTCGGCCGGCGCAAACTGCGCGCCGGTTCCACGGTCTTCCTGCCGAGCGGCATGCCGTACAAGTTCAGGGCCGGGCCCGCCGGCGCCGAGGTCCTCGAATTCCGAGCCGGCGGCGGCGATCCCAACGCCCCCGGTCTGAAGCTCGAGGAGCATTCCCTGGACTCGCTCCAGAACCTCATCGACGAAGGCAAGGCGCACCGCCACGAGTGGGTAGTGCCCGAAAAGATCGGCGACACGGCATTGCGCCAGGCGGAGGTGGATGCGCACGCCGACGAATAGCGCCAATTGCCGGTTACGGCTCTCGCGACTATGCTCATCCCCATAGGAACCATCGGGCACCTCCATGGCTGAACCGCAAGAACATCCGGTAGAACAACCTCCGAAGAAGCCGCGACGTTACATCTCCGAACGCGGCCCGTTCGAGATACGCGCCAACCCCACCCTCAACCAGCCCCGCAAGCGCGGCACCGTCGACAGGGCACGTGTCCGCGAGAACTACGAGCAAAGCCCACTGGCCAAGAAATACGGGAAGGCTGGCGAAGAAAAAATGGTCGAGATGGCCCACGCAACGGCTGGGGGCATTACTTCAACGCGGCTGTTCGCGCAGGACGCGCCCAACGGCATGCGCCTGTCGCACGTGTGGATGGGCGCCAACTACCAGCTATCCCGCCACAGTCATCCGAAATTCGGGGATTGCCTCTACTGTGTAGTCGCTGGCGAGATCTACCTGGGTTCGCGCAGACTGGGGGCCGGTTCCGTCATCTTCCTGCCGGATGGCATGCCGTACAAGTTCAGGGCGGGCCCCGCCGGGGCCGAGGTACTCGAATACCGATCCGACGGTGAGGGTGACCCGAACGCCCCCATCATCAAGCTTGCCGAGGATTCCATCGAGGCGATCCAGCAGATCATCGACGCCGGCAAGGCGCACCAGCACGAGTGGAAAGCGCCCGAGCAGTGCGGCGAGACGGCAATACGCCAGGCAGAGGTGGATGGGAGAACCAAGTAATGGCCGAATCCCACGCGCAGGCAGGGCAACGAAGGAGAGTGCGGTTCGTTTCCGAGCGCGGCCCCTTCGAGATTTCCGCCAATCCCAGCATCAATCCACCCCGTCAGGCGGAGGAGATTGACGATGAGTACGGCGCACGTGCTTTCGAATGCAGCGACCTGGCCGAAAAATGCGGGGAAGCGCCGGTCCGGGAGAAGATGATCGAAATGGTCAGGACCCTGTGGCCCGGCATCGCTTCCACGCGGCTGTTCGGCCAGGACACGCCCAACGGCATGGTTCTGGTCCACGTCTGGTTCGGACCCCACTACCCGCTGTTTCGCCACAGTCATCCCAAGGCCGGGGACTGCCTCTACTACGTGGTCGCCGGCGAACTGGTCCTGGGTCGGCGCAAACTTCGGGCCGGCTCGGTCATGTTCCTGCCGAGCGGCATGCCGTACAAGTTCAAGGCCGGACCCGCTGGAGTCGAGGTGCTCGAATTTCGAGCCGGCGGCGGCGATCCGAACGCCCCGGGGCTGAAGCTGGAAGAGCAATCCCTGGAATCGGTCCAGCAGCTCATCGACGAAGGCAAGGCACACCAGCACGAATGGGTGGTGCCGGAACGGATTGGCGACACGGCATTGCGCCAGGCGGAGGTGGACGCAAAGGCGGACTGACCATGGCCGAACCACGAGAGCAGGTCGACGAACCTCCGCGCAAGCGAACGGGAAAGCGTTACGTTTCCGAACGCGGCCCCTTCGAGATATGCGCCAACCCCGAGATCACGACGCCGTCCTCCCGCGGCACCCCGGATGAGTCCCGCACCCTCCAGATCTTCGAGCACAGCGCCCTGGCCGAGAAATATGGCGAGGGGCCTGTGCGAGAGAAGATCCTCGAGATGTCCGAAGCGCTCTCGGGGGGCATCACTTCGACGCGATTGTTCGGCCAGGACGAATCGCCGAACGGGATGCGTTTGTCCCACGTGTGGTTCGGGGCCAATTTCCCGCTGTTTCGCCACAGTCATCCCGGTTCCGGGGACTGCCTCTACTATGTGATGGCCGGCGAGATAGTCATGGGCCGTCGCAAACTGCGAGCGGGCTCGGTCATGTTCCTGCCGAACGGCATGCCATACAAGTTCAAGGCTGGTCCCGCAGGTGCAGAGGTGCTCGAATTCCACGCTGACCGCCGCGACCCGAACGCCCCCGGGTTGAGGCTCGAGGAGCATTCCCTGGAGTCGATCCAGCAGCTCATCGACGGAGGCAAGGCGCATCGCCACGAGTGGGAAGTGCCTGAGCGGATCGGCGATACGGCCCTGCGTCAGGCGGAGGTGGACGCCGACACCGAATAGCCGCGCGCTTGCCTCTCGCGCCTCGCACGTAAGATACTTTCTGCCCCACCCACGGGGGAGCGGGACCGCCTGCTGGTGTCCGTCTCGCTGCCGCCCCGGACAACCGGAGAGACTACATTGGCCGACTTACAACCGCGTCCGTTGCCAACGCCCACGCCGGAAACAGCACACTTCTGGGAAGGCACCCGCAACGGCGAAATCAGGTTGCAGCGATGCGTCGACTGCGACAACACCTACTTCCCCCCACGCCCGTTCTGCCCCGCCTGCGGATCGAAGAACGTGGAGGTCGTGACCGCCAGTGGACGCGGAACGCTGCTGAGCTATGTCATCAATCACAGGCGGCACCCGTCGTTCGACGGCCCCTACTGCATTGCCCTGGTGAAACTGGAAGAAGGTCCGACCATGATGTCGAACATCGTCGAGTGCGAGCAGACGCCGGAGGCCCTCGCGCTCGACATGCCGCTCACGGCTGTCTTCGAACGCCAGAACGATGAAATCTCCGTGCCGCTGTTCAAGCCCGCGGAGCAATCAGCATGACTGGCGTAGCCATCGTAGGTGCGGCGGAAACCACCGAACTCGGACGCATTCCGGACACGAGCCAACTGCAACTGCATGCCGACGCGGCCCTCAACGCATTCGCCGATACCGGATTGACCGCAAAGGACATCGACGGCGTCGCGACCGCCGGCTCGACGCCTGTCGAACTGGTCCACTACCTGGGCATCACGCCCCGCTGGGTCGATGGGACCAGCGTCGGCGGTTGCTCCTTCATGATCCATGTGCGGCACGCGGTTGCGGCGATACAGACCGGACAGGCGGAGACGGTTCTGATCACCCACGGCGAGAGTGGCCGTTCGGGGATCGGCAGGGGAGCGCGTGGCGGCGGCACGGCCGGGCTAGCGCAACAGTTCGAAAGCCCCTACGGCGCCATGGGACCGACGACGATGTTCACCATCCCCGTCCTTCGCTACATGAAGGAGTACGGGCTGACCCACGAGCAACTCGCAACGGTGTGCGTCGTTCAGCGCGAGTGGGCCGGGCGCAACCCACGCGCTTCCTATCGCGACCCGATCACCGTGGACGACGTGTTCGCTTCGCGCATGATCGCCTACCCGTTCCACCTGCTCGAATGCTGCCTCGTGACCGACGGCGGCGGCGCGCTGATCCTGACGCGTGCGGAACGGGCCAATGACTTTCCACAGAGACCCGTGCACATCCTCGGCACCGGCGAAAGCGCGGAGAGCCCCATGGTCAGTCAGATGGAGGACCTCTGCTCCTCGCGCGCATTCCGCGTTGCCGGGTCGGAGGCCATGCGCGACGCGGGCATCAGCCACGACGACGTCGACCACCTCATGGTCTACGACGCATTCGCACACCTGCCGATCTACGGGCTTGAAGACCTGGGATTCTGCAGCAAGGGCGAAGCGGCCGGCTTTATCGCCGACGGCAATACGCGCCCGGGAGGCAAACTGCCGCTCAACACGAACGGCGGCGGCTTGTCCTACATGCACTCCGGCATGTACGGCATGTATGCGCTGCAGGAGAGCGTGCGCCAGATGCGCGGCACCGCACCGGCGCAGGTTCCGCGTGCGGAAGTCTCGGTGTGCCTTGGCGTCGGCGGCATGTTCGCCGCGTCCGGCTGCATCGTGATGGGCACGGAGGCGGCCGCCTGAAAGTGCCCCACAGCCGTCGCCTTCGGCTTCGCCTGTGGCCCGGCCCCGCTCGCCGCCCATGGAACAATCGCCCCGGGTCGCTGGCGCTCCCCGGATGCGTTTGCTCCATGCGAGGCGGCACGAGACACGCGATTCCGAGGTATTGGGAAGGTTGGGAATTGGCCTCACCCGCCGGGCTGCATGAGTGCTCCGCCCTGCCGAGGAACCGTTACACGTTCGTGAAACCCGGCCGGTGAGGGCTGCAATGTTCACACCCCGATTTTGGAAAGTAAATACGGTTTCGGCCCCGTTCCGGGGCCTCGAGGAAATAATCAAGCGGCATCAAACGCTTAAGGTTTCACAATCCATTTTATTTTCATTTTTCGCCCTTCGCCGCATGCTTCCCGCTGCATCGTGACGTCCTTCTCGATACGGAAAAGGGCCCAAAAGCACCAAAATAATCGCAATGACATCAATTAGTTACAAATTGTTTCAAACCAGAAATACCCCGATAGGCACCTCATGAACGAAGCTACCCGGTACATCATCTACGGCGCCGGCGGGATCGGCGGCAGCATCGGCGCGCGCCTGTTCCAGCGCGGTTACGACGTCGTGCTCATCGCCCGCGGCGCGCACTTCCGGGCCATCGAAGACGAGGGGCTCCGCTTCGTCACACCCATACAGGACGTGCGGATTCGCATGCCCGTCGCCGACCATCCCGGGCACGTCGATCTTCGCGATGGCGACGTGGTCATCCTGTGCGTCAAGAGCCAGCATACCGAGGGCGCCCTGACGGACCTGTACGCTGCCGCCGGAGACGATATCCCGGTGGTCTGCTGCCAGAACGGCGTGGCCAACGAACGCATGGCGTTGCGGCGCTTCCGCCGCGTCTACGGCATGAACGTGATGGTGGGCGGCGTGCACCTCGACCCTGGCGAAGTCTTCAATTCGGGAGAGAACCCCGCCGGTATGCTCGACATCGGCTGCTTTCCAGCAGGTGTCGACCAGCTCGCCGAGAACATCGCGGCAGCACTCACCGATGCCGGCTTCAGTTCACTGCCGGACCCTTCGATCATGGACCAGAAGTACGGCAAGCTGGTCGCGAACCTCGGCAATGCCGTGCAGCCCGTCTGTGGCGATGACGCCGGCGACGTGCTGGCGTTGCTGCGCCAGGAAGCTGCCGAATGCTATCGCGTAGCCGGTATCGAGTGGATCGACATGCGGACGTTCATGGCCGGACGCGAGAGCAGTTCCCAACGGCTCCGTTCCATCCCTGGCCACGAACGGCCCGGAGGCTCGTCCTGGCAGAGCATTCAACGGGGCACCGGCAATATCGAGACCGATTTCCTGAACGGCGAGATCGTCCAGCTCGGCCGGCTGCATGGCATACCGACCCCGGCGAACGTGGTGATGCAGCGGCTCGGTAATCGCGTGGCCCGTGAAGGGCTGCCGATCGGGAGCTTTCCCACGGCACAGGTCCTTGAGATGATCGAAGCCGAAAGGGGCGTACAAGGCTAGACAAAGCGTCAATCGCCCCGCGTCTTGCCTTCCGCCTTCTCGCGCACTCGCCTTGCCCTGCGCGCTTCGCCCCGGCGGGCGAGTTCGGCCAGGTCCTCTCGCCTGATTCCCATGTAGCGGTCGCGCCAGGATTCGTCGTCGCTCCACCGAAACGGCGTGCGAACCGTGGTGGCGGGCCGCACGGCACTTTCGAGCAGGTCGATGCCCTGCGCCACGATCGCCTCCTGCATCGACGTGTCAAACGGCTTGCCGCAGGGGTTGCCCAGCGGAAAGTCCGTAAACAGGAACCGGGGCACGCCGCAATGCTCCACCACGTCCAGCGCGGAACCGAGAATGACCGTCGGCATGCCGGCGGCTTCAAGGTGTCGGGCGGTCAGACCCACGGTCTGGTGACACACGGGTCACAACGGCACGAGCATCGCCGCGTCTGCGCCGTCTTCGCGGCAGCGGCGCAGTATCTCCGGCGCATCCACCATCCTCGTGCGCCGCTGGCTGTACTCCGTCGGGGCGCAGTGGAAGCGCGCCGCGATGCCGCCGATGCGGCCGGCCTCAACCAAGGCCTCGAGACACCGCAGCGGAAAAAAGGAATTCACGTCATCCAGGTGGGTCGCGTTCCTGTCCCACTCCAGGTCATTGCCGTACAGCCGTCGCGGTGGATCGTCGGTCGGCCCCGATGCCACTTCGCGGACATCGGCAAACGTGCGGTCGTACAGGCTCGCCGTGGTGATGACTGCCAGCTTCGACTCCGCGAGCGGTTTCGTCAGCGGCGCGAACGGCACCTCGTCGAAGTGCGCCCAAACGTACGGATTGGGAAAGCCCTGCGCGGCGTAGTAAGCGCGGGTGCGTTCCATGTAGGGAATGGGTAGAGCGTCCATGCATGGATGATCATACAATCCCCCCAAATCCCTCAACGTCGCGACGGCAACGATTCATCTTGTAGAATCCGCAGGTTCGGCAAGAGACCAGGAGGAAAGTGATGGGGAGCCTGACGCCTGGAACGCGGCTCAAGAGCACGGTTTGCACAACGGAAATCATGGTGATCACGGCGCCGCCGGATGGCATCGAGATCACCTGCGGCGGCGAACCCATGAGCCAGGGCGAGGACGGCAACGGCGGAAGCGTGCACCAGGATCACGCCGACGGTTCCGTGATAGGCAAACGGTACACGAACGAGGAAGGAAGCCTTGAGGTACTGTGCGTCAAGGCCGGCGAAGGGTCGCTGTGGGCCGGCGGCGAGGCGATGAAGGTCAAGGACGCCACTAAACTTCCCAAGACTGACTGACTGGACACCAGGGGCTTGAGACCTCGCGCAACGGCATGCGAGCGCGGGAGATAGCCTCTCCGATGGGGATACACCCTTGAACATCATGATGCTGCTGGAGATGGCGGTGGCGGGGTACGGAGACCGCGTCGCCTTCGTCGACGCCGAGGCGCAGCAGTCGATCACCTACCAGGGCCTGTTCGATGCGGCCTCGAACGCCGCAAGCGATCTGCGCACATCCGAGGCGTCCCGGTTTGCGATCCTCGACGTGTCGAACCTCGCGATCCCCATCGGCCTGTTCGCGTCGAGCTGGGCCGGCATGCCATACGTCCCCATCAGCTACCGCCTCACCGACGACGAGATCGACGGACTGGTGGAGCGGGTCAAGCCGGCATACCTGGTCACGGACGAAGACCACATCGAACACTTCCACACCGAGTCGATCGTGCGCTGGCACTCACGCAGCGAGTTCCTCGACCTGGCCCGGAACGGATCCGCCAACGGCGCCGAGCCCTGGTCGATGGACGGCGACGACACCGCCGCGCTGCTCTTCACCAGCGGTACCACCGGCGCGCCAAAGGCGGCGGTGCTGCGACAGAGACACCTCGTCTCCTACATCCTGGGATCCGTCGACTTCATGTCCGCCGATACTTCGGAAACCGCGCTGATCTGCGTGCCGCCGTACCACGTCGCGGGCATCGCCGCAGTCCTGAGCTCCGTCTATTCAGGCCGCCGCGCTGTCCAGCTCGCCAACTTCACGCCGGAAGCCTGGATCGAGCTGGCGCGCGCCGAAGAGGTCACCACCGCCTTTGTCGTTCCCACCATGCTGCGGCGCATCGTCGAAGCACTGGAACACGAACATCACGCACAGATGCCCCACCTGCAGTCGCTCTCCTACGGCGGCGGGAAAATGCCGCTGCCGGTCATCGAACGGGCGATGACACTGTTCCCGGACACCGACTTCACCAACGCCTACGGCCTTACCGAAACCAGTTCGACCATCACGGTGCTGGGACCGGAGGATCACCGAACGGCGGCAGCGAGCGAAGATCGGGCTGGCAGGCGCAGGCTCGCTTCCGTCGGCGTGCCGTTGCCCGGAATCGAAATAGAGATCCGTGACGACGAAGGCCGTGTCCTAGGTCCACACGAGCACGGCGAAATCTACGTTCGGGGCGAACAGGTTTCCGGCGAATACGAGGGCATCGGCAGGCTGACCGATGACGAGGGCTGGTTTCCCACCCGGGACGGCGGCTTCCTCGATGACGAGGGCTACCTGTTCCTGGAAGGCCGCGCGGACGACGTCATCGTGCGCGGCGGCGAGAACATGTCGCCCGGCGAAATCGAGGACGTCATGTTGACGCACGACGCGGTGGGCGATGTCGCCATCGTGGGCGTGCCGGACGAAGAGTGGGGAGAGGCGGTCGTCGGCGTCGTGGTGCTGAAACACGACGCCACCGTCGAGTCGCTGCAGCAATGGGTCCGTAACCGGATGCGTTCTTCCCGCGTGCCGGAGCGGCTCGAGTTCTGGGACGAGTTGCCCTACAACGAGACGGGAAAACTGCTGCGGCGAGAGGTGCGTGCGCGCCTGACGGAGTCGATGGCGGGCAGCACCTGATACCTCAATATCATCGGCACGGCACACGCGGGCCGCCGGAGTTCCACTAAGGCGATGCGACCGGCAGCAGTCAGCAGCACCGTCACCCGCTAATGTCCTCGTAATACACCAGCGCCGGCAAATTGCGGCGCCCATGAACAATCCGCAGGATCACGGGCTCACCGTCAGCCGCAGCGATCCGCGCATAGAATATGACGTGTCTCCCGTAGTTCACCGAGCGCAGGCCGGGCGCGAACAGGCTTCGATCACGGCCCCCGGCCGGATTCGCCGTTATCCCGTCAAAGGTTCGCACCAAACCCCGGTAGTAGGTTAACCATTGGGTACGACCCCATGTCTCCACCGTGTACCGCCGGATTTCATCCAGATCGCGCTGCGCCAACCGGGACAGCCTGATCGCCATATGGTCTATCTCGCGTCGGAGTCCGGTTCATAGGCTGCAGGATCGAACTCCTCGAACCCACCCGCTTCAGCATCCCGCATGGCCTCTTGCAGGTCCTCCTTCAACGCATAGAATTGCCGCGCGCCGTCCCGCTCCATGAGCAAGCGCACTCCTGCACGTACGACCTCGCTGAGATTGGCATAGGCACCCGATCTGATCTGGTTTCTGACATAGGCTTCCATCGGCTGAGTCAGGTGTACATTCGGCATTCGGTCACCATGATAATGTCAAATATTGGCAGATACTGATATTCCGCGACTGGCTCGTCAAGGGCGCGGAGGCACCCGAGTCGACGTCATTACGAATTCCACGCGTTGGTGCATTGCCGTCGGAACACGTGCAGCGAATCCAACAGGGTGTGTCGCTAAAGTCGCGACGCGAAAGCGTCTTGGCTCACGTAGTAGCGCAAGGGCGCATTCTTCGCGGCGCCAACGCCAACGCGAGAGCCGGTCATCACGGTCGGTGCATCGCCTACCGGCCCTTGATCGAGATAGAGACCCCCGCCATCGCACAGATCGACGCCGTAGTGGCGCATGTCGATATCGAACGCCTGGCAGAGCTTTGCCGGCCCGTTCGTCAACTGCGTATCGGGCATCCCAGGCCGGCGCTCGCGCATGACGTCAATGCCCGCGACGGGCGCTACCGCCCGGATGAGCACGCACCCCGGCACGTCCACTGGCTCGGCGACGACGTTCAGACAGGCATGCTGGCGGGTCCGAAAGACATACGCGTATCCGGGAGGACCGAACAGCACCTCGGTGCGCCGGGTTCGGCCCCGAAAGGCATGGGCCGCCGGGTCGCCCTCGGAGAGATAGGCTTCGGTCTCGACGATGCGCCCCGCAACGGGACCGTGGACCAGCATCGTTCCGAGCAGATCGAAGGCGACTTCTCGAGGGTCCCGACAGAAAAATGCCCGGTCCACCTTGAAGGCGCCCGGGATCAGTCCCTAGCCCGTATCCTCTTCTTCGCTCGCCGCCGCCTCCTTGATCAGGGGCTGCAGTTCACCGGCCTGGAACATCTCGGTCACTATGTCGCAACCCCCGACCAGCTCGCCGTTGACGTAGAGCTGGGGAAAAGTCGGCCAGTTCGCGTATTCGGGGAGGGTCGCACGGATATCGGGGTTGCCCAGGATGTCGACGTAGGCAAAACGTTCACCACAGGCCACGAGACACTGCACCGTCTGCGCCGAAAACCCGCACATCGGCGCTTGCGGCGAGCCTTTCATATAAAGCAAGATCGGGTTGCCCTCGATCTGCGACTTGATCGTGTCGATGGTTTCCTGGCTCATTCCGGCCTCGAGTACGTTGACTGCGTTCGCGCCCATTTTAGAACTAAAGACGTAGAACGAAAGCCCCATGCTGCAACTTCGGAACATTCTGCTCAAACGCGGAGGCAAACTTCTCTTCGAAGATGCCAGCATGACCGTGCATGCCGGGCACTCGGTTGGGGTCGTCGGACGCAATGGCGCAGGCAAGACCACGCTGTTCGAACTCATCCTGCGGCGGCTGACGCCGGAGGAGGGGGACGTCGTCTATCCCCGGGGATGGCGCGTGGCAACGCTCGATCAGCACATCGCGCCCAGTCCCCGCCAGGCACTGGACTTCGTGATCGACGGAGACCGCCAGTTGCGCCGGGTCGAGTCGAAGATCGAGAAGGCAGCGCACGAGGGCGATCACGAGGGACTCGCCAATCTCCTCTCCAGTTTCGAGGACATGGGAGGGTATGACGCCCCCGCCCGCGCCGGGGCAATCCTCCACGGACTCGGGTTTCGGGGCGACGATGTCCACAAGGCGCACCGCGAGTTCTCCGGTGGATGGAGGATTCGGCTGAACCTCGCACGCACGTTGATGGCGCCTTCCGACCTGTTGCTGCTGGACGAACCCACCAACCATCTCGACCTCGACGCATCGCTTTGGCTGGAGACCTGGCTCGGCCGATATCCCGGCACGCTACTCACGATCTCCCATGATCGCGACTTCCTCGACGCGGTCTGCGAGGAAATCGTGCATGTGGCCGACGGCCAGGCCACGTTGTATTCGGGCAACTATTCCACCTACGAGCGCCGGCGCGCGGAAGCGCTGACGCGGCAGGCCGCCCTGTATGAGCGGCAGCAGCAAGAGATCGCACGCATCCACCAGTTCGCGAACCGGTTCCGCGCCAAGGCAACCAAGGCGCGACAGGTGCAGAGCCGCCTGAAGGCGCTGGACCGCATGGCGCGTGTCGCCCCGGTACTCGCCGAGTCCCCCTACCGATTCGCGTTCCCGAACCCGGACAAGCTGCCGAACCCGATCATTTCCGTCGATGACGCCTCCATCGGATACAACGGCGCCCCGATCCTCAAGGACCTGACCCTGCGGGTCTATGCGCGGGACCGCATCGGAATCCTTGGCGTCAACGGTGCCGGCAAGACGACGCTGCTGAAGGTCCTCGCGGGGGAGATGGGCGTGCTCGACGGAGACTTCGAGCGCGCCGGCAGCGCCGGTTACTTCGCGCAGCACCAGATGGAGACGCTGGATGCAGGGCAGTCCGCCCTGGCCAACCTGTTGGCCGCCCCGGGGGATGCGGTCAGCGAGCAGGCAGCGCGCGACTACCTCGGTGGCTGGGGATTCGGCAGCGATATGGCGACGCGCCCGGCGTCGACACTCTCCGGCGGCGAGCGAGCGCGCCTCGTGCTCGCCCTGATCGCCCGCTCGAAACCCGCCGTCCTGCTACTGGACGAACCGACCAACCACCTCGACCTCGACATGCGCGAAGCCCTCGCCGTGGCACTCCAGGAATACGACGGCGCGCTGCTGCTGGTGTCCCATGACCGCCACCTGCTGCGCGAGTGCGTGGACGACCTGTGGCTCGTGGCGAACGGCACCGTGACGCGATTCGAAAACGATATCGACGCCTACGCGGAGATGCGAAAGCGTCCCGAACCGAAACGGCAGGAGGATCAGAAACGGGCGCTACGACGCAAGCGGGCCGAAAGGCGCGAAGCGTCGCGGCCCCTGCGGCAGCGGCGGGACGCACTCGAGCGGGACATGGAGCGGTGCGGAGAGGAACTCGACGAACTCAACACGGTGCTGGGTGCCAGTGCCACCTACGAACTTGCCTCGCCGGAACGCATCAGCGAAATGCTGGCCCGGCGAGGCAGAGTGAGGAAAGAGCTGGCCGAGGCGGAGACCGCCTGGCTCGAAGTCCAGGAGCGAATCGAGGAGGCGGAGGCCGAGTAGCCTTCGTCCACAGGCGGGCTAGGGAGCTGCGCCGTAGAACGGCACGAAGTGCCGATCAAGGCGCAGGATCATAGGTGGGCCTGGGCGGGGGTGAAACACGGCGCGCCCGAAGGGCCGACGGGTTTCATGGCGCTAGTGCCGGGAAAGAAACGTATCGACGAATTGTCGGGGAGGAATCACGGAATCCAGCCCCGGGGGCTTCTCCAGGAGAAGATGGTCACCCGTCACGAGCAGCGCCTGAGGTTGGCTCGCGAGCAATGCCCACAAATGGTTGTCTCCCTTGTCCGGAGCAGAAACGGTCAGGCCACCAGCCGAATCGCTAGCCGGTTCACGCCAGACGGCATTGGCGACAAGGTCGGTGATCACCAGATCCAGTTCTTCCTCCGTGAGTCCATGCACCCGAACGAGACGCGGACGACGCAACACGGCCAAGTATTCGTCGAGGAGGTCGCTCGACATCAGGTAGGCGATTTCGCCATCGAGCATAGCGTTGAGAACTCGTGCCGGGGGACTGTCCGAGTCCTTGCCGATCAAACCCGAAACGACGACGTTTGTATCGATGACACACAGAACTCGCGCCACCGACGCGTCTCCGACCCTTTCCTTCGCCTTGACGCTTTGCCGTGGTACCGGCTTACTGACCCTTGCGGAACAGTCTCGTTTCCTCCACCGCAAGGTCCATCGCGCGCTCGGCCTCCAGTCGCGACTTTGCCCGCGCCTTGGCGACGATATCCCTGGCGGTGTCGTAGGGTCGGATGCCGCTCAACTCCAAGCTCTCCTCAATGATGGAGGTCATCGAACGATTCTGTCGGGCTGCGGCCTCTTTCAGCGCGCGATGAGTGTGATCAGCCAAGCTGATGGTGAGACGGATCATGGTGTGCCCTCCGATCAATTCACCAATTCATCAATGCACCATAGCACCAATACACCGATTCTCACAACGGTCTCCTCCCGTGCGGCTCAATCCACGGGATCGAAGACACTTCGATGCCGGGGCAAGACCTGCCCAAAGGGAGTTACCGCTCGGTCTTGCCGGTGAACTCGATCGACTTGCGTACCTTCACGCCTTCGATCGGATCGACGGTGACGGTCTTGCGCTTGCCGCTCCTTCGTACCACGACCTTGGTCGACTCCTCCGCTTCCGCAACGGCCATGTAGGCGTCTTCCGCGTCGGTCACGTCGTCTTCACCAACCCGCTGCACGATGTCGCCTGGCAGCAAGTCGCTGTCGTCCTCGGCCGTCAGCACGAGCACCCCGCCATCGACACCGAAGTAAGCCCCCAGCGTTTCGCCGATATCAACGAGCTTGAAACCGAATGCCTGCTGTCGACGATGGTCATTCCACCCCGACCAAATGTTCGAGGGCGACGCAAAGGACGTAAAGGAAGTGGCGGGTTGCATATTCAGGATATGGGCCCTGATGCCCATCTGCGGCGCCACATCCACCGTCATCGCCTCGCCGTCGCGCAGCAGTTCCACTTCGACCTTCTCGCCTTTCTCGACACCATCCAGCGCCTCGTGAAGCAGAACGATTGGCGCCTGCGAGCCGGTGAGACGGGCGTTGTTGACGCGCACGACAACATCATCTGCCCTGATGCCGGCGTCTTCGGCACCACCACCCGGGGTGACGCTGGCGACCCGAACACCCTCTTCATCCTGTGTCGCGATCATGATGCCGAGGAACGGTCGGTCGGACCACCGCTCCACATCGAACGTGCCGACGTATTCGGTGACGTGCTCGGCAAACTTTCCAGCCGCCTGGTCAAGCATCTCCCGAGCCTTTTCCAGGCGGTCCTCAACCGACTCGTCGGTCTCCGGCGCTGCAGCCGACACCGTGACTGCGGCAAAAGCGCATACCAGGAATATCGTCCATCTCTTCATTGTGTACCTCTCAAATTTTCAACACTAAAACGCCGCCCTGACGATTGCGGCGCCCCTATCCTGTGATTCGACCTCCACCAGGCTCTGCAGGAGTACGACTCGCTGATGCAGCAGGCGTGCCCGCTCATCACTAGCGCCCGTGTCCCGCAGGTACATGGCATTGAGCGCGCCGTCCACATCCGCGATGCGGTAGGCGAGCACGCGGCCCGTATCGCTGTAGGCGCCGTGGAACGGCATCGAGCGCAAACGTTCCTCGAGCCTTTGTGACTCGGCAATAAGGTCCGGCACCGATGCCTGCGCCGCAAGCACCTGCGGGCCCGTGTCGCCTTCGCGCCCGGACCGTTCCACGACGAGCACGGAAAGGGCCACGGCGGCGACCAGGCACGCAGCCAGTGCCAGCGGCGTTCTCGCCGTCGTCCTCGGCTGTCGCTCCGCCGAGATCGCCATCACGCGGTCCCGGAGGCCCGGCGGTGGATCGAGTTCCGGCAATGCCCTGATTTCATCCCGCAGTGCTTGATCTTCCCTTTCGTTCATCAGTTGGTCCGCAATTCCCTCAGCCGCTGGTAGCCGCGTGCGAGTTGTGACTTGGAATAACTCGCCGTGCGCCCGAACAGGCGGCCGATCTCCTTGTGTGTATAGCCTTCGACGTCGTGCAGCCAGATCACGGCTCTCGTCCTGGCCGGCAACTTGTCGAGCGCGCGCCCGAGATCCGTGGCGCGTTCAACGGTTACGTCGTCCGAGCGCGCCGGCTGGAGATCCGTGAGCGCGGCCACCCGCCACCGGGTCCAGGGGGATCGCAACCGCATCAGGCAATGATTGACGGCGATCCTCCGCACCCATGCGCCAAGCGCGTCTTCCTGATCGAGGGTCCCTGCCTTGGACAGCACGTCCACGAAGGTGTCCTGCGTCGCGTCTTCCGCGAGTCCCGCATCGCCCAGCATCCGCCGCGCGGTCGTGTACACCATCCGCGAGTACGACCGATAGACCCACTCCTGGGCCGCCCGGTCGCCGCGCTTCAGACGCTCGACGATATCAGCCGGCGTACCGCCGTTGGCCTGTTGCTCGAATCGACGCATATGTCCTTTAGATGCGTCGGCGCGGGAAAAGGTCGCACGCACCCCGCATTGCCGCATTGGCGGCAACGTGCCCGTCGTCCGCTTTGCTGATAGGGTTGATCCGTTCCGTCGACTTCAGAAGACCATGACCATTGACGAAATCGCAGACGACATGAGCCAGAAGGCGGGCTCCCTCGACCCACTCGGAAAGACCTTGCTGTTCTGCCTCGACGACGAGGAGATGCTGATCGACGGAACCGGCGATGCGAACGTCGTTTCGGTTGTCTCCGGGCAGGAGGTCGAGGCCGACTGCACCGTGCGCATGTCGCTCGACACCTGGGGCAAGCTCCAGCGCAACGAGATCAAGCCGTTCATGGCCGTGGCGTCGGGGAAGATCAAGGCGAAGGGCGACATGTCGATCGCCGCCAAGCTCAAGAAGCTGACCTGAGTGACCGACGCGTCGATCCGGCTCGGCCGTCCGGCCGCGTTCCGGGCGGCCAACGCTACCGGCTCACTGTTGCAGAGGTGCGGCCTGTCCCTGGTTTCCCTGGATTCCGGCGCGATTCTGGACCGCGCCAGGCGGATGAGCGGGTTCGAGTTTCAGGATCCGATGATGGGGGACGGGCTCGACCGGCTCGTCCGTTCCCTCGAGTCCGAGGCGCGCCTGAGCCTGTTCGGGAGATTCGCCATCCGCCGCACGCTGCAGAGGGCGGCCGAGTCCCGCTTTCACGTCGAGCGCGCTTTCGCGGAGTGCCCGGAGATCGCGGACGAGGAGATCCGCGACCCGGTGTTCATACTCGGCGCACCGCGGAGCGGCACGACGATCCTGCATGCCCTGCTGCATCTCGATACTGACCACCGTGCGCCGCTGTCCTGGGAGTGCCTGCTCCCCTATCCCGCGCCCCAACCGTCCGACTACGAAGACAACACGCGTATCGACACGGTTCGCCGGGAGTTCGAGCGGATCTTTCGGCTGGTGCCCGACTTCAGGAAGAAGCACTACATGACGGCGGACTCACCCCAGGAATGCATCGCCATCACCGCCCTCAACTTCACGAGCTTCCAGTTCCTGGCCCAGGCCTACCTGCCCGACTACCACGAGTGGTTCGCGGGCGCCGACCAGGAGCAAAACCTGCGTTGGCACCGGCGCCTGCTGCAGTTCCTCCAGTCGGGCGGCGTGCGCAGACGGCGCTGGCTGCTGAAGTCCCCGGTCCACATCATGCGCCTGGACGCGCTGTTCGCGGTGTATCCGGATGCGAATGTGATCGTCACGCACCGCGGTCCGGAACACATCGTTCCGTCGACGGCGAGCCTCATCTCGTCCATGCGCTCGCTGTACTCCGACCACGAGGACGCCACGCGGACCGGCCACGAGCAACTGCGGACCTGGGCAGCCTACTTCGACAAGTTCCTGCGCGACCGCCAGCGCCTCGGCAGGGAGTCGCAGATCGTCGACGTGCTGTTCGACGACTTCGCAGGCAGCCAGATGGACGTGGTCGAGTCCATCTACACCCGGTTCGGCTGGGAGCTGCGCCCGGATGACCGTCACCGCATGCAGCGTTTTCTTCGCGACGAACCCCGGGGCAAGCACGGTGTCCACGAGTACTCCCTTGAGCAGATCGGTGTCACGGCGGCCGATATCGAGCGCGATTTCGCCAACTACCGGGACTTCCTCGGGTCCCTTGAACGAAACTAGCCCATGGACGGAGACAAGATGGAAAGCAGACAGGCGCTGGACGAGTTCCTCGACGTGATCCGCAACGCGGACCAGACGTTCCTGGACCCGGAAAAGGAGCTCGACGAACAGGGCAGGGTCGACGGCTATCACCATTTCTTCCACCTCCTGCAGGTCGCTGCGGACTTCTACCTGCACAACGATCCGTTGCGTCCGCAGCTCATGCCGCTGGCGGACCGGAACCGCAAGCTCTACGGCGACAACGTCGACGCCGTCTACTATTTCAGCCAGGTGCGCGGCGACCAGGAGTACGTCATCAGCGGACAGCGGTTCGACAGCTGCTACTTGAGCTTTTGCCTGTACGGCGGCGACCCGAACGGCGAACTGGCGGACCGCGTCTCCCTCAACGTCAACCACCGCGACATCGAATTCGCGGAGGACGGGACCTTCGAGATCCGGCTGACGCCCAATCCGAAGGGCGTTAACGAATTCAGGATCGACCCGGACTCCGTAAGCCTGTTCACCCGGGAGTACTTCTTCGACCGCCCGGCGTCGCGGGAGAGCACGCTGCACATCCGCAACGCCTCACCGCAGCCCGCCCGGCTGCCGCTCACCGACGCCGAGCTCGCACGCCGAATTCGCAGCATGGCGATGTTCTTCCAGTGCACGACATGGATCGCCCCATTGCCGGTCGAGTTCCCGATCAACGAATTCTGTACGCCGTTCGAGTTCGATGCGGACCAGGGCGGATGGGGAACGGTGGACAACATCTACTGCTTCTCCAGGTTCCGTCTCCGCGAGGATCAGTACCTGAAGATCAGCTTCCGCTCGCCGGAGGCCTGCTACTGGGGGCTGCAGACCTGGAACTACCTGATGCAGTCCACCAACTACGAGGACTTCCCCGTCTGCATCAACAAGGCGAACGCCGTCGCGGAACCCGACGGCCGGTACGAGATCTACGTCAGCCACCGCCCGGCGCCGCGCAACTGGATCAGCACGGCCGGATACAACGAGGGCGTGCTGTTCGCGCGCTGGCTCCTGGCCGAGGCGTTGCCGGAGACGCCGGAGACGCAAGTCGGGAGCTGGTAGCGGTCTATTGCGCCTTAGCGCGGGCCCTCGTAGATCGAGGCCTCCGACTTCGATTCCTCGCTGATCTTGCGACCGAGCGACGGGTAGACCGGGATGTCCTGGTCCGCCAGTGACGCCATGACTTCCTTTCGCGCCATGGCCGCTTCGATATAGGGAGCGAGTTCCTCCATCTTGGCGCGCTCGCGTTCGTCCTCGCGCTCCTTGAACTCGGGCATCACCTCCGTCCCGAACACCTCCAGCGACTCGCAGATATGGTCGTGCCGGTTCCTTCCGGCCTGCTGGATGAACGTGACCTGGTCCACGCCGCAGGCCTCGAACTTGCGCAGATGCGCGCGCAGATCATCCGGCGTGCCGATTCCGCCCTGGCTTCCCGATAGCGCCCGGGTGATGTCGATCTGCTCCGGCTCCGCGTCCTGCAATGCCTCGAACTGCTTCCACAGGTCGGTGCGGCCGGGCTGGTGCTCGCCGAAGGCGTAGAGGCTACCGAGCGCGAAACCGAAGAACCTGAACCCGTCGAGGCCCCGGTCGATCGCTGTCTGGCGGTCGTGATGGCACGAGAAGCTCGACACCATGCAGATGTTGGGGTTGACGGCATGGCCGATGGGCACGCACTCCTCGCTCCTGATGATCCGGTAGTACTCCTCGACCCATTCCGTCGCCTCTTCCGGGTCCACGAAGGCGAACGTCAGGGCACCCATGCCGAGCCGCGCCGCGAGGCGAATGGTGTCCCGCTGGGAACACGCCACCCACAGCGGCGGGTGCGGCCCCTGCACCGGCTTCGGCACGATGTTCCTGCACGGCATCTCGAAGTACTTCCCCTGGTATCCGGGATACGGATCCATCGCCAGCATGTTGCAGATCTGCTCCACCGCCTCGAGGTAGATCTCCCGCTTCTTCTCCACCGGGATGCGAAAGCCGCCCAGTTCGAGTTCCGCAGACGACTCGCCGGTGCCGAACTCGACCCGTCCGTTGGAAACGAGGTCGAGCGTCGCGATCACCTCCGCCGTGCGCGCCGGATGGTTGTACTGCGGGATGACCTGGCGGATTCCCTGGCCCAGCCTGATGTTCCTGGTGCGCTGCGAGCAGGCGGCAAGAAACACCTCCGGCGCCGACGAGTGGGAGTATTCCTCGAGGAAGTGATGTTCGACCTCCCAGGCGAAATCGATGCCGAGACGATCCGCGAGTTCCACCTGGTCGAGCGCCTCGTTGAAGAGCTGCTGCTCGGATCCGCCACTCCAGGGCCGCGGCAGTTGATGTTCGTAGAAGATCCCGAATTTCATTTCGCCACCGTTCGATCCTCGTCTGGCCATGCCGGGGAGGCACAGCGCGCCAAGTCAAAACAGAAGCCCGCCCAAATGCAAGGGCGGCGCCGCGGCAATCGCCGCGGGCCGCTCCCACAAGACTGAGGAGGGACGGACGCCGAGTAGCGTGGGGGAGGCCAATCACTCCGGGCGGCGGCCCCATGGGGACCGTTGGAGAAGCCCGCCCGGCCGATCTGTCACGAACGTCCGCGTCCATCCCAAAGCTATAGACCACGAAAAAGCGAGATCGTGCGGGGCCGGCATCCACTTCGGTAAACTCGACGTATTGAACCGCCTTAAAGGAGAAGACGCTTGGCTCCCAGCTTTCCGACTACGCGGATGCGGCGAAACCGGCGCGATGCGTTCTCAAGGCGGCTGACGCGCGAGACGGAACTCACGACCAGCGACCTGATCTACCCGGTCTTCGTCATCGAAGGCAGCAACGCACGCGAACCCGTCGCCTCGATGCCCGGGATCGATCGCCTTACCATCGATCAGCTCGTGCGGGATGTCGAAGTGTTCACCGAACTCGAACTTCCCGCCATCGCGCTGTTCCCGAACATCTCCGCGAGCCTGAAGACCGCCGATGGACGCGAGGCGTGCAATCCCGACGGCCTGATCCCCCGTGCGGTGGCCGCGGTGAAGGCGCGGGCACCCGAACTCGGCGTCGTGACCGACGCCGCCCTCGACCCGTACACCAGCCACGGACATGACGGCCTGGTCGACGACGACGGCTATGTCCTCAACGACGAGTCCGTCGAAGTGCTCTGCCAGCAGGCGCAGGTGTGCGCAAACGCTGGCGCCGACGTCATCGCGCCGTCCGACATGATGGACGGCCGCGTCGGCGCGATACGCGAACGGCTCGATGCCGAGGGCTTCATCCACACCCGCATCATGGCGTATTCGGCCAAGTACGCTTCCGGTTACTACGGGCCGTTTCGCGACGCCGTGGGGTCTGCCTCGAGCCTCAGGGGCGACAAGGCGACTTACCAGATGGATCCCGCGAACAGCGACGAGGCGCTGCGTGAAATCGCCCTCGACATCGACGAGGGCGCGGACATGGTCATGGTCAAGCCCGGCATGCCGTATCTCGACATCATTCGCCGCGTCAAGGACCGTTTCGGCGTGCCGACCTTCGCCTACCAGGTGAGCGGCGAGTACGCGATGCACATGGCGGCCATCGCCAACGGCTGGCTCGACGAGCGGGTCATCCTGGAGTCGCTGCTGTGCCTGAAACGCGCCGGCGCCGACGGAATCCTGACGTATTTCGGCAAACGGATCGCTGAAGGCATGCGGGGCAGGTGATAGACTTTCCGCAACGTCAAGGGAGAGCCGTAAATGAACCACGTCACCGACGAATCATTCGAAGCCGAAGTGCTCCAGGCGGATCGGCCAGTGCTCGTCGACTACTGGGCCGAATGGTGCGGGCCATGCAAAATGATCGCCCCGATCCTGGAGGAGATCGCTGACGAATACGCCGACCGCGTCAAGGTCTGCAAGCTCGATATCGACGCCAACGCCCAGACGCCTCCAAAGTACGGCATCCGTGGCATACCGACGCTGATGCTGTTCCGCAACGGCGCGGTTGAGGCAACCAAGGTTGGGGCCTTGTCGAAATCGCAACTCGCCGCATTTCTGGACAGCAATATCTGACCAGGCGCGATACCGAACGCCCGCCGGATTCACCTTTCTCTTCCTTCTCCGGGGCTCTTCAGGCGACGGAATCCTGCCTTGTCGGATGACTTGCCGCGACCCGGAATCTTCTGCTATTAATGCGTTTCCCGCCGTCGGGAACTTCCCGATTTCACTAGGGGCCGGGGCTGTAGAACGGCATGCCAGTGCCGTTCCAAGCGCAGGGCAGTAGGTGGGCTTGGGCGGGGGTGAAACACGGCGCACCTGAAGGGCGACGGGTTTCATGGCGCTAAACTAATTTGGAATTGCGCTAGACGCCGCCGGTAACGGTGGTATATTGCGCGTGTTCGGCGATCCGCCGATCCTTCCCGAAGCTTCGCCGGATTACCTCAACCCCCGCTCGCAGCGTGCGCTTTCCGACCTGCGGCACTTTCCGCCAAACGAATCGATACCATGAAACATGAATCTCACTGACCTCAAAACCAAACCCGTCCCCGAACTGGTCGACATGGCCCGGGAAATCGGCCTCGAGAACCTCGCGCGACTGCGCAAACAGGAGGTTATCGCCGCAATCCTGCGGAGGGTCGCCAAGAACGGCGAGGACATCTACGGAGAAGGTGTGCTCGAGATCCTCCAGGACGGGTTCGGCTTCCTGCGCTCACCGGGCAGTTCGTACCTGGCCGGGCCCGATGACATCTACGTCTCTCCGAGCCAGATCCGGCGTTTCAACCTGCGCACCGGAGACAGCATCTCCGGAAAGATCCGCCCGCCGAAGGATCGCGAGCACTTCGCCCTGCTCAAGGTCGACAAGATCAACATGGGCGAACCGAACAACCGGACCCACAAGATCCTGTTCGAGAACCTCACCGCGCTGTTCCCCGACGAGCGCTTCATGCTCGAGCGCGGCAACGGCAGTACCGCGGACCTGATCGCCCGCATCATCGACCTCATCGCACCGCTCGGCAAAGGCCAGCGGGGTCTTATCGTGTCGCCGCCGAAGGCCGGCAAGACGATCATCCTCCAGAACGTCGCCCAGTCCATCTGCGCGAACAATCCCGAGGCCATCGTCATCGTCCTGCTGATAGACGAACGCCCGGAAGAGGTCACCGACATGGAACGCACGGTGGTCGACGCCGAGGTGGTGGCGAGCACCTTCGACGAACCGCCCTCGCGTCACGTCCAGGTGGCGGAAATGGTCATCGAGAAGGCCAAGCGCCTGGTCGAGCACAAGAAGGACGTGGTCATCCTGCTCGACTCCATCACGCGCCTGGCGCGCGCCTACAACACCATCGTCCCGTCCTCGGGCAAGGTGCTGACCGGCGGCGTCGACGCCCACGCCCTCGAACGCCCGAAGCGCTTCTTCGGTGCTGCGCGCAACGTCGAGGAAGGCGGCAGCCTGTCCATCATCGCGACGGCGCTGATCGACACCGGCTCCAAGATGGACGAGGTGATCTACGAGGAATTCAAGGGCACGGGCAACATGGAACTGCATCTCGAGCGCAAGATCGCCGAGAAGCGCATCTACCCCGCCATCAACATCCGGCGGTCTTCCACGCGCCAGGAGGAACGGCTGCTGCCGTCCGACGAACTGCAACGCGTCTGGATCCTGCGCAAGCTGCTGCACGACATGGATGACGTCGCCGCCATCGAGTTCCTGGTCGACAAGCTGAAGGACACCAAGACCAATGCCGAGTTCTTCATGCAGATGCGGGGTGGCCGTTAGCAGGCCGTGCCGCAGAACAGCACGTAATGCCGATCAAGGCGCGGGATGACAGGTGGGCCCCGGGCGGGGCACTAGCGCCGTGAATCCCGTCAAGGAAATCCTCGTCGCCGCCACCTTTGCGATGGGGATTCTGCATATCGGTTACGTGGTTCTTTGGCCGATCCTGCCCCAAGAGAAAATCCGCGCGCTTCCCTGGCTGTTCCTGGTGGTGGTCGGTCTGGTATCGGTGGGGAGGATGGTCTGGCGGCGGGTCGAGGGGATGCACCAGGACAGCACCCGCCATGGCAAGATCCGTTGGCGGGATGTCCCATGGCGTCTTCCGCTTCCTGAGTCGCTGAGAAAGCCAATCAAGGAAATCCTCACCCAGACGATCCTGTGCATGGGAGCCGTGTTTGCCACATTGGCGATTGTCGTTCCGTTCCTGCACGCCGAACCGGTCCTCGTGAATCGTTGGGGACCGCTGGCGATACTGGCCCTCGTCGCCATGTGCTGGATGGGGGAGCAGTGGACGAAAAAGCGGCGCCAGTCGGGAGGGGAGGGGACAGGCCACGCGCCAACGCCGCAGACTGCCTTTCAAGCCCGCCCGGCAACGCCTGACCGAGAGACACACCCGAGCCCTTCCTGAGGTCCACCCACCGGCCCGCTTCGAAGTCGCCGAAGCCCTCTCGACTGCCGTCTGGCCATCGCACAACAACATCGCTGATCCGGGTCTCGCCACCGAGGCCAAAGTGAACGCGCGGATCGCTTGCCGCGAGATAGCTGCCTGCGGCCTGCGCGGCCCGATAGACCCTGGCCGGGCCGACGACGCCCGAGACCACGGCGCCGTGAACGCTGCTGCCCTCGCCGTTCAGGACGGCAAAGCCAATCCACTGTCCGCGATCACGCACCTGGTTGATTAGCAGACTGGCCGGTCCGTCCCGGTTGACGATCAACAGGTCCAGTCCACCGTCGTTGTCCATGTCCCCGAGTGCCAGGCCGCGGCTGGTATTGATCAATGGCTGGATGGTCCCACCTGGCGGATTGACCAGTTCGAATCGGGATCCCCCTCGCATAAGCAGGTTCGGTTCCGCATAGCCGGCGGCGATGTTCTCCTGGTTTGAACGGCTGATGGCGCCGTTCGCTTCGAACAGATCCAGTGCCGAATCGTTGTCGAAGTCCGCCAGCGCCACGCCGAATCGCGTATACCGTCTACTGTCGGTCGCCAATCCGACTGACACCGTCGCATCTTCGAAATACGAGCCCGTGTTGCGGAAGAACGAATCTGTCTCTCCGCCGAGATTCACCACGAGAATGTCCGGGTCGCCATCGTTGTCATGATCCGCTGCCGCCACCCCCATGCCCGCCTTGGCAACACCATGCTGATCCACGGCACACCCCCAGAGCTGGGCTTCGTCTTCGAATTGGAGGTTGCCGCGATTCAGCCAGAGCTGATCCATCATGGCGTCGTTGGCGACAAAAATGTCGAACAGTCCGTCACCGTCAACATCCGTTCCCACCGCGCCCAGCCCGTTGCCGAAGGCCGCGGCAAGGCCCGCTTGTTCCGATACGTCCGTGAAGGTCCCATCACCGTTGTTCCGATACAGGCGGTCCGGCGCCGGCGCCCCGTAGTGATTCGGCGAACAGTAGTCGGGTAACGCGGTCTTCTCGTTAAAGCAGGGCCTTTCCATGGAAGGCCGCCAATTCACGTAGTTGACCACGAACAGATCAAGGTCCTCGTCCCGGTCCAGATCGAGGAACAACGCCGCCGTTCCCCAGCCGGGATCGGCGACACCCGCGGCCTCGGAGACGTCCTCGAACTCACCGGCGCCGTTGTTTCGGAGCAGCACATTGGCGCCGAAGTTCGTCACGTAGAGATCGACATCTCCGTCATTGTCGTAGTCACCTGTCGCCACGCCCATGCCATAACCCGTGTCAGCCGCGCCGCCGCCGCCCGGGACTTCCTCGAAACTTCCGTCACCGGCGTTGAGAAACAGCTTGTTGCCCGGGGGACTGTCGGCAAACAGTTCGCCGCCCTGAACCAGGTAAACGTCGAGATCACCGTCATTGTCCAGGTCCGCAAGTGCCGCACCGCCTCCCATGATTTCCGGAAAGAGATAGCTCTCCGATTGACCCGACTGATACCGGAAGACCAGTCCACGCTGCGCCGCCTGTTCCTCGAACCAGGGTGTCGGCACCTCGTTGGTCTGCGTCTGGTTTTCGACGCAGCCCGACACCAACAGGGACAACGCGCCTGCGACAACAACCGATCGCATCAACGTTCCATTTCCGCCAACCTGGCAAGGGCGGACTCCACCTCACGCGGATGGGTTTCAAGTTGCCGGGCCTGCAGCAGGGCCGCGCGAGCCTCCTCGAAACGACTCGCGAAAGCCAGGACCGCAGACAGGTTCAGATAGCCGGGCGCATACGATGGGTCAACGCGCACCGCGCCCTCATACCTCTCGATTGCCTGCGGCCATCGCTTCAGCCCGGCTTCCACCTGGCCCGCGTACATGAATGCCTCGCGGCTTCCCGGGTCGTAACGGATCGCCGTATCGAATGCCGCGAGCGCCGCGTCCGGTTTGTCCTGTTGGTGCAGCAGCAGACCTCTCTTGCTGTGCAAAGTGGCGAGTTCAGGTTCCAGCTTCAGGGCACGATCGACGTGCATGAGTGCAGAATCGACGTTACCGCGATCCCTGTAATAGTCAGCGATACCGACGTGGAACGGGTAGTAGCCAGGATCCGACTCAAGCGCCCTGCGCAGCAACTGGAAGGCCCGAATGGGATCGCCGTCACGGCGATAGGCAGTCGCCAGGTTGCTGATGACGACCCTGTTGTCCGGTTGCTGTTCGATGAGTGCTTCCAATATTGCGATGGCCTTTCCCGGCTTGCCTTGCTGAATCATCTCCTGCGCGTGGCTGGCCCGGTGAATGAAACTGACCTCATACCGTTGCTTGCTCTCGTGCCAGGGATCTTCCAGTTGCAACTGCCGTAGCGTCCTTCCCCGCGCGAGAGCGATGCGCGCGTCGTCGATTCGGGCAGATTCCCGATACGCGCGGCCGAGCAACTGAAAGACGACGGGGTGTCTGAACTCTCGCGACAGCGGCTCGAGCAAAGCCACGGCATCACCAGGCCGTCCCTGGTGCAGCGCGACACGCGACAGACCAACGATCGCCACGGGACCTGCGCCCAGTGACTCGGCCTGGGCAAACGCTTCCAGGGCCACGGCCGGTTTCCCCAGGTCAAGCAACCAGGTGCCCCTGTGCACCCATGCAGGCCCGTAACTGGCATCGATGGCAATGGCACGATCCAGCGCGGCAACGGCAAGTTGCTGCTGGCCCCGGTCTGCAAGAAGCAGCGCCTGGAAATACGGCCACCTGGCGTCATCCGGATCGAGGGCCTCAGCCTGCACATAGCTGGAGAAGGCAGCGTCCGGGAAGCCATTCACCTCGTAGACCATGCCAAGCTCCCCACGCCGGGAAGCGCTCGTCGGGAGGCCCCTGGCTCTCTTGAGCAGCGAGTCAATGAGTTCGACGACTTCTGGTGCGGAATGATCGAGAACCACTTCAACCGGCGGTTCGACCGGTCCAGCCACCTGTTCCTCCATCGAGCAGGAGAACGCGGCCAGCAGGGCTACCAGCAGAGCGAAGCGTCCAGGGACCCGGTTGGTCAATTCAGTTCCCAAGCTCGATCCGCGCCGCTTTCCCGGGGTCGTACCACCATCCATCCGGAAACGGGGGCCAGTACTTCGGCTCGAAGTCAGGCCGGCCGAACTTGTCCCAGTAGACCGTCCTAGGGCGAGCCACCGCATCGAGCGGAAGCTGGAAATACTCCCACAGCAGGACACGATCAAGGGCGCGGCAGACTGCGATCACCTCTCGCATTGTCCTTGCGAGAATCGCCTTTTCGACCAGAACGTCCACCACCGGATGGCTGATGCCTCCGGGATTCCTCGATAGCGGCATTACGGCCGATTCAGTATGGAAAAACGGCTTCAGTTCGATGATAGGAGGCATCAGGATGGTGCTGTCGCGCAGCATTGCGTCGAAATCGAAACCACGCAGCCTGTTGATGAACTGGGTGGATTCCGTCAGGCGGATACTGGCTGTGATGCCAAGTCGCTCCAGTTGCACAAAATAGGGCAAAAGGAGGCGCGCATCCTCGGGATTCTGCGACAGGAATTCGAGTTCAAACGGCTCACCGTCCCTGCTACGCAATACGCCATCGGTGATTGCCCAGCCCGCCTCCATAAGCAGTTCACGCGCCTGCAACAGATTGGCGCGATGTTGTGCCGGTGTCTCTACCTCGGCAAACCGAAACGGCTGAGTGAATAGCTCAGGGGGCAACTGGTCCCGGAACTCCGTCAGGAGGGCGAGTTCGTCCGGGCTGGGCAGGCCAACGGCAGCGAGTTCCGTGTCCGGCCAGTAGCTGTGCGCGCGCCGGGCATAGCCAAATTGCAGCGTCCGGTTCCACCATTCGAAATCCATGGCCAGGGTCAGCGCCCGGCGCACCCGCCGATCTGCGAACTGCGCCCTGCGCAGGTTGAACGTGATGATGCGGCGCATCCCGATCTCGATACCGAAGTTGCGGCGGATCTTCTTCAGCCAGCCCTTCTCCAGGGCAGGCGTGTCGTAGGCGCTGTGCCAGTAGCGGAAGTCCTGCTCTGTCCATACATCGATGAGCCCCTTGCGCAGCGCTTCACGAACCACCGTGGCGTCGCGGTAAACCTCATAGCGCAACACATCGAGGTTGTAGCGCCCCCGAGCCGCGGGAATATCCCGGCCCCAGTAGTCCTCGACCCGTTCGTATTCCACGTAGCGCCCCTGTTCGATCGACGCTATGCGATAAGGGCCACTGCCGAGCGGCACTCGCATCGTCACCTCGGCAGGATCACGTTCTGACCAGTAGTGCGCCGACAGGATCGGCATCCATTGAATCGTGATGATGTCGCTCGGTGCGAGAGGCTCGTGCAGGTGCAACGCAACATGACGATCATCGATCTCCTCGGCACTCTCGACGAAGGCAAAGAACATCCCACCCTCGATTTCGGACTTGCGAAGGGCGACGGTGAAGGCCACATCCCGCGACGTGATCGGCGTGCCGTCATGCCACCTTGCCCCGGGACGGATTCTGAACACGACGGTCCTCTGGTCAGGCGTTACCGCAAGACCATCCGCCAACATGCCATAGAAGGCGCTGGGTTCGTCGCCGGCACGTTCCACCAGCCTGTCCAGGGTATGCCAGAACGCGCCGGGCGGCGGCGTGCCGAAGTCGCCTGTCGCGGCCAGCGAATTGAAACTGGTCTGCGTCGGCAACACCAGCCTGCCGCCTTTCGGCGCGTTGGGATTGACATAGTCGAAATGCTGGAAGTCGGCGGGATACTTGAGGTCGTGGTAGAAGGCGATACCGTGCCGGAATTCCAGCGAGTCGAGGAATTCATTGGCAGACACGCCACTGTGTGTGAGCAGGAATGCCGCGACCGCGGCAACCTCGATCTTAAGCGTGCCAGGAAACCAGTTCCGAAAACCACCCAATAGCTACTCCTGCCTGATGGTCAGCAACTGGTCGGCTTCGACGGCGGTGAGCATGGTCGTCCCACCGCCTGGCCATCGTACCGTGACGTCGGCGCGGGTCGCGCTGCCCATGCCGAAATGCACCTCGTACGGACCGTGCGAAACGTAGTGGTTGGTTCCGCCCAGCTCTCGCACCTGCGTGACACTATCGTCAGTTGACAGCGTGATACGCGCGCCGACACCGAACGTGTTCGTGCCCGCAGCGTCGAGCCTGATCGCGAGATAGTGATTGCTCGTGTCCGTATCGTTGCGGAAAAAGACCACGTTGTCGGCGGCGCTGTTGGAGATCACGATGTCGATGTCGCCGTCGCGGTCGGCGTCGAAACAGGCGATGCCGCGCCCCTGGCTCCGGTTGTTGATGCCCGATTGCTCGGCGCGCTCCTCAAAGCGGATGCCGGACTCTCCCACGTTGCGAAACAACCGTACCTGGTCGTCGCTATAGTCCTTTCGGACGTCGCTGCGGTCGTTTCTGAAATAGCCTCGCCAACCGTTGACATGGGCGAGATCGATGCGGGTGTCATTGTCAAAGTCAGCGGCGCAGGCGCCCCATCCCCACGCCCCGTCGCGGGTAGCCGAGTCATCCGATACGTCTGTAAACACTCCATCCCCGTCGTTGCGATATAGCCGGTTGCCGAACAGCAGTCCACTCTCGCCGATGTCCAGGTTGTAGATCGAGGTGACAAACCAGTCCATGTCGCCATCGTTATCGAAGTCGCCGACCGCACCGCCCATGCCAGCCTGGTCAACGATGACCTCCCGGTCGGTTACGTTCGAAAAAGTACCGTCGCCGTTGTTCAGCAATACCTGGCTGGTTTCGTAGTCGGACGACATCAGCAGGTCCCCATCGCCATCGCCATCGATGTCGCTGAAGTTCGCCGTAAAGCTCCAGTCGGTGTGATCTTCCATCAACCCTTCCGCGATGCCCGTCTCGATGCTGCGGCTCTCGAACGTGCGGTCGCCGTTGTTTCGCCACACGGTCTCGGTGTCTTCTCCGGGTCGCCTCCTCGTTCCCCAGTGCGTCAGGAACAGGTCCAGGAAACCATCCGCGTCGTAGTCGAAGAATGTCGCGGACATGGCGCCATACGAGTCCAGGATGATGCCCGAACCCGCGGTAATGTCGACAAAGGCAGCGTCTGCCTCGTTCAGCCGGTTCTCGAACAGGAAAACCGCACCGTCGATTGCCCCGATAAACAGATCGAGATCGCCATCGGCGTCGATGTCGCCGAACGCGGGTCCGCTGCCCCAGTTGACGATGTCCAGTCCGACGTCGGCAGCCATCTCAACGAAAGTGCCGTCCCCCTGGTTCGCATACAGGTGATTGGGTTCCCTATTGCCGCCAACCAGGAGCAGGTCGACATCGCCGTCGCCGTCGTAGTCCGAAGCCGCGACTCCGCCGCTCGCCAACTCGAAATCGTTGCTGGTATCGCCGAACACGCGCCGAAGACCCGCATTCGGTTCGCGGGTAAAGACGATACCCGGTTCATCCGGAGGGGCAGGGGGAGTCGGCGGGACTGGGGGGTTGGGTCCTCCGCCGCCGCCCCCACCGCCGCACGCCACCAGCGTGAGAACGACCAAAACCGTGAAGTGCCGCATCGGATCCACCCGGACAGTCCGCCCAAATGAGATGCGGCCCCGTACGGGGCCGCGTCTCGATCAACTTGAGCGACTGCTCCCTGCCGCGTCTTACGGATTCCAGCGTACCTGGACGCCAAACTGACGGGCTTCCGTAAGCGCGCCCACGGCTGCACCGCTATTGGTGTTGGACGGCAGGTATTCGATCAGGCCGACCTGATTCAGGGCGTTCTGCACATAAAGCACTACGCTCCAGTTTGCTTCGACAGGAGTCCAGCCCGCCCGCAGGTCAAGCCGCCGGTAGGCTGCCATTGCCTGTGACTCGATGTTCTGCGCGTACGGGAACCGCTCACCCGTGTAACTCAGACTACCCAACAGCTGCAATGTGCCGCCACCCATGTAGTCGAGGGGAGTCTTGTAGCTGAGCGTCGCCGCTCCCTTGTGTCTGGGCTGTATTGGAAGCCTGCCACCAGCGTAATTCTGAGGTTCCCGAATAATGTTGGTCCGCGGGGTATTCGTTTCGACATCGATGTACTCCCACTCGATGAACCGCACGTTTGGATTGCCCTGCACGATGGCGGAGAACTCACCCAGACTGGAGCCGAGATACGCATAGAAGCCACTCAGGCGCCACTTCTCGGCGAGGTAGAAAGTGGATTCCACTTCGAGACCCCAGATGGTGGTACCGTCGATATTGTCGGTGAATTCCACCAGCGGAGAATCCATGGTCGGGTTCGGATTTGGATGGAACGTGGTGGCCGTATGCTGGAAATTGTCGTATGCCTCGAAGAATGCCCCGGCACGAACGTTCAGACGCCGGTCCAGGTAGAGGCCCTTCACCCCGACCTCGTAGTTGATCAGGGTCTCCTCCTCGATCGGTGGGTTGAACCCGGAAGCCGAGTTGAAACCGCCGGCGCGGAAGCCCGTGGAAATACGCCCGTAGTACATGGTGTCATCCGTTGGACGGTACTCCACGCTGACATTCCAGATGATGTCCGACCAACTCGGGTTCTGATCGCTTTCGAGGAGGGTCGGTTTTGAGGACGCATCCCAAAGCAGCACGATGTCATCGGAGGTGTCGTCCGGAGTTCCGGCAATGTCCCAAATCTGCAGCGCTTCCCAGAAGAAGTCCTGGTCACGCCCCTTCGTATCCTCGGTCCAGCGCGCGCCGGCGGAAACTGCCCACTGTTCGTTGAACCGGTAATCGGCGCTGGCGAACACTGCCCGGGTTTCGGACCACGCCTCCGTGTTGAAGTTGGTGTTCCGATTGAAGCCATCCTCCCGGCACCTCACGCCGTAGTCTGGCTCCCATACGAACCAGCCCTGGTTGTCCGCATAGGCCTCCGCGCAACTTGCATAGCCGGCGGCCCGCGCATTGGCTTCGTTGTTGATGTCACGTCCCGCGAAACCGAAATTCTCCACCGAGGTTTCCCAGTAGGTCGTGTTCTCGTACTGGAAGTAGCCCAGGATGAAATTGAACGGGCCCGAAAAGTTGGAGAAGAGCTGCAGCTCGTGCGACTTGTTGTCGTTGAAATACGGTGCAAACCGGAAGATATCCTCAAAAGGCACGCCGCCATCCGCCGCCAGATGAGGGTCTGCCGCGCTGCCGACCCGACTGCTGTAGTCACCATCCTTCCAGCTCGTCTGGTCAAGGTCGCTCGCCCCGACCGTATAGCGCAGGGTCAGTGATTCCGTGATATCGAAGCTGGCATTCACGGTCCAGCTTTCGCGGGTCGTATCGTTGCCCCCGGTGCGATTCATCACGACCTCGTTCCTCAGGCTATCGCAGCCGTTCGCAAGAACCCCGGGCGGACAGTCTTCGACGGCCGGATTGGCCAATGCAGCCCGGTACCACGGGTTGGTAGGTGCATCCGCTGAACCGAAGCAATCGAAGGGCTGGCCATTGATCGTTCCCGGGAAGTCACCCTCCCTCACGTTGTTGAACACGTCCGCCGCATCGCTTCCTGGCAGGTCAGTCCATTCACATTCGAAGGGCTGGTCCCGGTTTGGCTGGTACAGCAGGAGGTTCGTTCTCTCGATCCCCGTGTCGTCCGATAGCGCATAACGGAGATTGACGTCGATACGGTCGGTCTTGAATCGAAGCTGCGGCGCGTAGCTGATTTCTTCGGGTGCGTCGTAGTCTTCACCCAGGCCGTGGTTCTTCTGCGCGCCGTCGCCTTCGTAGAACCCACCGGTCAGGCGAAAGCTCAAATACTCGCCGAGTGGTCCGCCAAATGCGGCGTTGTACCGCTGGGTAAACTGGTCGGTGAACTCGGTCAGGATATTGACGTCCCATTCGGGCGTGGGTCTCTTGGTGAAATAGCTGATCGAGCCGGCAATGGAATTGCGGCCGTGGAGCGTTCCCTGGGGACCACGACCGACTTCGACACGCTCCACGTCAAAGAGATTCGGCGCAATGCCGGTAGCCGAATGGCTATAGACGCCATCCACATAGGTTGCGACCGCAAGGTCGCTGTGCTGCTCGCCCGACAGCCTCGAGCCGATACCCCGGATGACCGTGCCATGCCCCGTCTTCTCGGTCTCATCGCTGAACTGCAGCCCCGGCACCATCTGTTCGAGGTCGAGTTCGTTGGTCATTCCCAATTCTTCGATCATTTCGCTACTGAAGGCGGAAACCGTGAGCGGCACATCCATGATGTTCTCCTCACGTTTCTCCGCGGTGACGATGATCTCTTCGTCGTAGTATTCGGCTTCATCCGCATCCACCGCGCCTGCATCTTCTGCAGCATCAGCGGCGTAGGCGCCTGAAACGGCGAACATGCCAAAGGCACAGTAAGCTATGGATAGTCGGAAATTCATTTAATACCTCCAAAAACCCTGAATCCAGGGAAGTCACGGCCCTCTACCGCACCCTTCCAAACCATTGAACGACAGGAGTTTGCCTCCAGCCGAATCTTCCCAAGCGAATCATTGACTCGTCAATCGAATCGTGAGTACACAGACTGGATCCCCCCCATTTTTTTGGCTTGGGGACTGCACCGTAGAAGGCACGCCCCTGCCAGCCAAGTGCAGAACAACAGGTCGGCCCGAGTGCGGGTAAGACACGGCGCGCCCCGAAGGGCTAGTCGGCGGTTCGGGCCGTTGTGCCAAGCTCGACGTAACGCTTCGCCTTGGCCCACTCCTCGTTGAGCAGGCATAGCCGCACCAGCGTCTGGAGCAAGACCGGATCGCGCGGGTTCTGCTGCAGCCACTTTTCTGCGGTGGCAAGCTGTTCGCCGGGGCGTCCCGACCGGATTTCGCCAAACAGCTCGATCAGCCGATCGTCCGGTTCCCGTTCGATGGCCCGCTTGAGGATGCGCACGGCCTCGTTCGGCTCTCCGGCGGCGTGCAGGCACTGGGCATAGCGAGCGGCGACCGCGGGTGCCCGTTTGAGCTTTCGCGGGATCGCTCCCCACGTTTCTCTCACGTGCGGCAAGGCATCGACGCTGGCGGAACCTGCTTCCAGCCGCCCGCACCAGGCAAGTCGAACCGCCTGTTCCAGATCGTCTGGATCGACCGCCTGGGCTTTCTGGATCACGGGCGCCAGTTCGACTATCGCGTCCCAGTTGCCGAGTTCCCGGTGACAGGCCAACAACATGGCCAGAACCTGGGGATGGCGTTCGGAATCCCCGTTGAGGGTTTCCAGTGTCCCGAGGCACTGCTGCCACTCGCCGCTTTCTGCGAGGAGCCGCGCCCGCGTAAGTCCGGCGGCACGCGATGCGCGCGAACCCGCGCCGGCGGCCAGGTCCAGCAGGCGATCACGTTCGTCGGCATCTCCCAACTCGTGCGCCGCCTGCGCTGCGGCAAGGTAGTTGACGATGGGGCTGGGGGCATTCTCCGCCGCGCCGGACAGAGCTTTCCCGGCTTCCGCCCAACGTCCCTCGACGGCGTGCAGAATGCCCTCTTCAGTGCGCGTATTGGCCGCCGTCTCTCGCCGTTTCCTTGCCCAGTTGGCAACGTCCGCACGGCCATGGAGGACGCGTTGTACGAGCGCCACGAGCAGGCGGGCCAAAACCCAGACCGCGAGAAGCGCGAAGAGCGCGAACCAGACGCTTGTCTCGAACTCCCACCGTTGGTATGCGATCAGCACATAGCCGGCGTCCTTGACCATCAGGGACCCGAGCAGGCCGCCGACGACGACGGCGGCAAGCACGTAGACCAGGGTGCGGACTTTCACTCCGCCTGCCCCGCCTCGGCGGGTCGCTCCGGCTCGGGGTCCGGCCCGCGCCTTTGAAGTTCAAGCAGCCGGGCGAGTGATCTCGAGATGTCGGGCATGGGTTGCTCGATGTCGAGACCCGCGAGCCCTTCCAGTTCCTGCACGATGCGCTGCGTTCCCTCGTGATCAGGGTCGACATACGTGTCGAGCCAGTCGCGGGCGGTTTCCAGGCTTGCCGCGAACAGCGTCTGGTTACCTCTCAGCATCGCGAGTTGCGCCCGCTCCAGGGCGAGCCTCAGGTTGAGCTCCAGGTAGATGGCTTCGTCGGGACGGATCAGCGGGCGCGGGGCGATGCGGACCCGTGTTCGAAACTCGAACAGGCCGTAAAACCGGTCCCGCAGCGCCTGACTGAAGGACTTCGATCCCGCGCCGGGCGCTTCCGGCTTGCCTGGAAGCACGCCTCCCGCAACGGGGGAAACGCCAGCACTTCCTGACGCGTCAGCGGTCGGGGAAATCCCCCCGGCTGAGGGCTCCTGGTCGGAGGCCGCCGCCGGCGTGCTCCCGGCTTCGCGGAACGTCCTTCCGGGGACATCGGTGGCTCGACCCCCGGTACTTTCGCTCCCGGATACGCCTGTTACCTCTGTTGGCCTGAAGTACTCCGGCTGCTTCAATGGCAGACTCCCCAAAGCGTCCTTCATGGCTTCCAAGGTGAGGAAGATGCTCTGTGCGTTGGCGGTCTTCGTGTTGGCGAGCGCCATGCGCTCCTCCGCGAGGATCGCGCGGACCTCGTGCAGCGCGTAGTCGTCCAGTTCTTCGAGGATCGAATCGGCCGCCGCCAGCATCTGGTCCGCCGCACGGGTATCGCGCTCCATGAGCAGGCGGTTGTTCGCGATACGGAGCAGATACTCGACCTCGGCCAGCCTCCACGCCCCGGGATCGGGAGCCCCGTCGTCACGGCGTTCTGCCGACAACTCGGCCCGCACCCGATCAAGCGCCGCGCTGATCTCGACCCGCGCCTGCGTGAGTTCCGCGATCCTTGCCTGCAGCGCTTCCGAGCCGCTCTGCGCCATCGCGCGCACTTGCACCACTTCGCGCTCGAGCCGCGCGATGTCATCGCCCAGGCGAGGCGCGATGCCGCCGCTTCCCGCAACGCCTTCCACGCGCCAGTAGAGGTATCCCGCTGCTGCCAGGCTCACCAGTGACAGCAATGCGACGAGAGCTGTCCCGAAACGGCGGGGTTTTCGGGGATCCGCGGCGGGCCGATCGTCGCCCGGCGGGTGGTCCGTGAATTCCTCTTGTTCGGACATTGCCAACTCCTCCGGCGCCGCCTTCCTAAGCCATCAAATCCGTCACCCTGCGCCCGGACTATCGCAGCCGACCTGTTCGAGGGCGGCAATCAACGCCGTATCGCCAGCTCCGCCGGTGACAAAAACCCCCACGAAGCCAAGGGCTCGCGTCAATGCAGCCACTCGTTCTGACGGCGCGACTATCGCGACGCTCGCGCTGCGCGAAGTAGCAAACCACATGTCCGCGACAACCCGCAATGCGGCCGAGCTGCTGCCTACGATGGCGTCGATGCCTCTGCCGGGTGCAGCGACCCTCCCACGGCCACGCGCCGGTCCAGACACCACTTGACCGCCCGTACGGCGCGATCCGTTTCAAACGGGATATTCGAATCAGTCCAAGGCCCACGAGTACAGACAACAATGTACCCCATCATTTGCTGGCTCTATCACCGTCGTCCGCCCAAAGCAAGATCCCAGCCCGCTGAAGCGGAATACCTATCACAGTTCTCGACATATCTGTCGTTCTTGAGATACTAGCCCCTTCGCCTCACGGATTGGCACGGTCATCTGCATATGCTGAAGGTCCACTTCCTCAATGTCGGCAAAGGGAACTGTGTTGTCGTGAAGTTCCCTCTCGGAAGGCTCGCAGTATTTGATATCGACAACTCTAGGGTTGAGACACACAATCGACTCCAAGACCCAATTGAGTTTTTGAATGAGAACTATCCAGGCGAGTCAATATTCCGGTTTGTCCTTACCCATCCTGATATGGACCATATGTCTGGACTTGACGAACTGTGTCAGACACGAACAATAACGAATTTCTGGGACACCGCCAACAACAAGATGGTCGACACGTCAAAGATGCGCCTGGGTGGGTATCGCGAAGCGGATTGGACCCGGTACCAAAAAGTGCGACAAAGTGCACACAATCCTAAAGTACTATACATATACCAAGGTGATAATGCTCAGGAGTATTGGAAGGAAGACAAAATCAGAGTTCTAGGTCCTTCTCGGCAGATGGTTGCAATAGCAAACGAATCGCAGGAATACAATCACTGCAGCTATGTTCTGATGATCGAACACGAGGGGATTAGGATCCTCCTCGGCGGCGACGCAACGCCTGAGTCTTGGCGAGACATCAGCGGCAACCACGAATCGGGCGCACTGGCAGCAACTGTATTCCTAGCCCCTCATCACGGGAGTAGCGCGAACATAGAGAAAGATGTCTTTAAGGAAATTGATCCACAATACGTTGTAGTCTCGGATCATTACGGCCACTCCTATGATTACAACTACTACAACACGCTTGCAAAAGAACGAGTATATTCGACAAAGCACTTTGGAAACATCACGGTCGAGGTTAGTCACGACGTCAAGAGAATATACCCCGAAAGAAACGGATAGGTTGCATGAGAATTGACCAATACGCGATGAGGGCAAGATATGCACCGGCGCTCGTAACCAGCATCATTCCGATAATTGTCTTCAATCACTTCTTCGCTAGCGAGGAATTCTCGAAGTTTGTCGGAGAATTGATGGGTGCAAAGCTGCTCTCGAACTTTACGGTTTCTGCCCTATCTCTATACTACCTGTCCGAGTTTGGAAGGACTATCGGCAAAGGGCTATTCGAAAATCGTCTCTTCAAAGATGAACTATGTATGCCTACCACGAACTTCCTCATGCATTCCGACCAAACCTATAGCACAGAGTACAAGCAAAAATTCGGAGAGATCGTACAATCGGAATTTGACATTACGCTTCCCAGTAGCGATGACGAAAAAGTTAATGAGCGCGCCGCCCGCACAAGGATCGTGGAGGTAATGGCACTAGTTCGGAAAAGGCTTGAGGACAATGAGTTCCTACTTCAACACAATATCGAGTATGGTGCCATGAGAAACGCAATCGGTGGAGCACTAATAGGAGCCGTACTGTCTTCACTGAATATTTGGTTCTTCTCAACTGTTTCACCGAATGAACTAGCCATCACTCTAAGTGCTATTACACTCACTCTTTACGTAGCACTCCTGACTCTAAGCAAACCTATAGTGAATTTCTACGGAAGGAACTATGCGAAAGTGCTCTTCCGTGAGTTCATGGGATCGAACTAAGCACCGTGGTCTGTACTGAGGGCGAATTAGGGATTGAGTTGTTGGAGATTGCCCTAACCCGATTGCGCGATCTGGCGAAGCGCGGCGACTACGGCGGCGTCGCCAGCGCCCTCGGTCACGAAGACGTGCGCAAAGCCAAGAGCCCTCGCCGACTCCGCCACGCGCCCGGACGGTACCAGCATCGCGACGTTCGCGCTGCGCGAAGAACTAAACCACATGTCCGCGACAGCCCGCAACGCGGCCGCGCTGCTACCGACGATGGCGTCGATGACTTCCGCAGCATCCAGAGAACCCGAGACGGCGACGCGCCGGTACAGGGACCACTTGACCACCGGAATGCCGCGATCCGCTAGCCACCGTTCGAGAAGTCCGCGACCGCCCTCGCCCGCCGCGATCAGGACGTTCTGCGGCGGTCCAGCCGAGAGCGAAGCGATGATTCCCTCGGAAGACGAATGCTCCGGTGTGCGGGCATCGATGCCGTGCCGTTCGAGGGCCCGACGCGTGCGCTTCCCGACGGCCATTGCCGATGTCGCATTCCAGCCGTTGCGTATCGCGGACTCCACCGCATGACCCGACAGAAAGACCGTCAGCGCAAACTGACCCGGCGGCGGCGGAGCGGAGATGGGCTCGATCTCGAGCACGGGATGGACCCATGCTTCGAAACCCGCGTCGACCAGGCGCGCGCCGAGGCGGCTCGCCCCCGGCTCCGTCCGTGTGACCCATACACGCATGCCAGTGTCCTAGAGCAGCGCTTCTGCACCCATTGCGTACAGCGCCGCCGCCGCCCGTTCGCCCAATGCTGCCGGGTCGCCACCCGTTTCCGATACCCGCAGCACGTGCTCTCCGTTCTCGTCGCCCAATAGCGCCGTCAGCGTCATGGCGGACCCCCGGGTTTCCGCGTAAGCGCCGAGAGGCGTGGCGCAGTCCGCGCCCAGCGCGCGCACCACAGCGCGCTCGGCCAGAACATTCTTCTCGACCAGAGGGTCCACGACGGCCGTCAACTGCTCCCGGACGTCGCCGCGGTCCGTCGCAAACTCCACGGCGAGCGCCCCCTGTCCCGGGGCGGGCAGACTGAGGTCGACAGCGAGGCGCTGGCTGATGCGCTCCGCAAGCTCCAGGCGGTCGAGTCCGGCGCACGCCAGGACGAGCGCATCGACCTCGCCGTCGTCCAGTTTCGCAAGACGCGTACCGACGTTGCCACGCATGTCCATCATGGTGAGATCGGGACGCATGAACCGGAGCTGCATCCGCCGCCGCAGGCTCGAAGAGCCTATGCGCGCGCCTTCGGGCAGCGTATCGAATGTCAGACCGCCCGCGACCAATGCGTCCCGGACGTCTGCCCGAGCGCCGACCGTCGTGACAGCCAGGCCTTCGGGGAGGACAACAGGAACGTCCTTCATGCTGTGCACGGCAATGTCGGCGCCACCGTCCAGCAAGGCGGTTTCCAGTTCCTTGACGAACGCACCCTTGCCCGCAAACGCGGAACCGGCTTGCCGGTCCCCCTGGGTCGTCATGCCCAGCAGTTCGAACGACACGCCCGCCGCATCCCGGAGCAGCAAGCCGACCCGTTCCGCCTGGTAGCGGGCGAGGGGACTGTTGCGCGTCGCGATCCGTATGGCATTCATGAACGCCTGATTAAATCACTTAGGACATGGCTGGCTCCATCGCGCATGTCGGCCCGACCCGTGATCGGCAATCACCGCTCACGACAACTTGACAAGTGTTCGATTTCTTGTGAGTTTAGTCCGACTTAGCTAAACGCGTGGCAACAATGAAAGTGAACATGCACCAGGCGAAATCACAGCTCTCGAGGCTGGGCAAGCTGGCATGGGAGGGGGAAGACATCGTGATCGCCAGGGCGGGGGATCCCTGGCTTCGCTTGACGCCCTATCGCGAACGCGGAAAAGAGCGAAAACTCGGTGGGCTAGAGGGCGAGATCTGGATGGCTCCCGACTTCGACGAGGAGGATGAGGAGCTCATTGAAGCGATCGAGAGCTCGAAGATCTTCCCGGACACCGATTGACGATGCAGCGGCTATTGCTCGACACGCACGTATTCCTGTGGTGCCTGTCGAACGTCCCGGAGCTGGCCGAAGCTGCCCGCGCGCAAATCGCCGACCCCCGCAATGACGTCTTCGTGAGCGCCATCACCGGCTGGGAGATCGCCGTCAAGCGCGCGAAGGGGCGACTCACCGCACCGGACAACCTGGGGGCGCTCGTTGCCGAACGGGGATTCGTCGATCTTCCGCTCACCTTTCACCATGCGGAGCAGGCGGGAAATCTCCCCATGCATCACCGGGATCCGTTCGACCGGTTTCTGATTGCCCAGGCCCAGGCCGAAGGGCTGGTCCTCGTCACGCGGGACGCCCGAATTCCACTCTACGGTGTGCGAACGCTCGCGGCCTGAACGGCACCGCCTCCTGCGAAGGCAGTACGACCCAATAGCACATCGGTATAATCCGCGCCCCGAACTTCCCCGACTACCACTTCGGGATTCAACCCCCCAATGACCGATAGAGATGACGACAGCCTGTTGCGCGGAAGGTTCTCCGAACCCACCGACGACTTCGTAACCCGGTTCACCGCCTCCGTCGGATTCGACCGGCGGCTGTACCACTACGATATCGCCGGCTCCATCGCCCATGCCCGGATGCTCGCCAGGGTCGGCGTTCTGACCGGCGACGAACGCGATGCGATCGTTGGCGGCCTCGAGACCATTCGCGCCGAGATCGAATCCGGCGCGTTCGAGTGGTCCGATGCGCTGGAAGACATCCACATGCACATCGAAGCGCGACTGACCGACCTCGTCGGCGACGCCGGAAAGAAGCTGCACACGGGACGGTCGCGCAACGACCAGGTCGCCACCGACGCGCGTCTGTACCTGCGCGACGAATGCGACGCCATTGCGGATCTCCTGACCGTGGTCATGTCACGCATAGTCGACCTGGCAGAGCGGCACAGCGCCGATCCGATGCCCGGCTTCACGCATTTGCAAACCGCGCAGCCGGTTACATTCGGTCACCACATGCTGGCCTGGTTCGAGATGGCCCACCGCGACCGGGAACGGTTCCAGGCATGCCGCGCTCGCCTGAATGTCTCGCCGCTCGGTTCAGCCGCGCTCGCGGGAACGACGTTTCCCATCGACCGCGCCGATACCGCGGAGGCACTGGGTTTCGACCGTGTCGCCGCGAACTCCCTCGACGCCGTGAGCGACCGCGACTTCGCGATCGAGTTCTGTTCCTGTGCGGCCATCGCCGCCACGCACCTGTCACGCTGGTGCGAGGAGATGGTGCTCTGGACCTCGCAGCCGTTCGGCTTCGTGGAACTGCCGGACGCGTTCTGCACCGGTTCCAGCATCATGCCGCAGAAGAAGAACCCCGACGTCCCCGAACTGGTGCGCGGCAAGACCGGGCGCATCGTCGGCAACCTGACGAGCCTCCTGGTGCTGATGAAGGGCCAGCCACTCGCCTACAACAGGGACAACCAGGAAGACAAGGAGCCGCTCTTCGACACGGTCGACACGCTGAAGGACTGCCTGCGTGCCCTCGGTGATATCGTAGGTGCCATGCGTCCGGATACCGCGCGCATGCGCGAGGCCGCGGAATTCGGCTACGCCACGGCCACGGACCTCGCGGACTACCTCGTGAAGAAGGGGTTGCCGTTCCGGGATGCCCACCAGGCAGTGGGTCGCGCCGTGCAGTATGCGCAGGAGAAGGGGTCCGCACTCTCGGACCTGTCAGTTTCCGAACTTCGCGGATTCTCGGAAGAGATCGGCGAAGACGCGGCGGACGTCCTGTCGCTCGAAGGCTCGCTGGCCGCGCGGGACCATCCGGGAGGCACGGCACCGAACCAGGTGGTGGCGGCGGCGCGGAACGCGCGGGAGCGCCTCAGGAACGCCTGATCCAGCCACGCCGAGGCCATCGTGCTTTTCGGCCGGTTTATACTGCCGCCGCTAACCCGAGAGGACATTCATGCGCTGGGCCTTCGTTGCAGCGATGTGCATGATGGTCGCCATGTGCGGTCAGAAGGGTCCGCTGTACCTGCCCGAGGAGCCTTCAGCTGGGGGCGCTTCCCCGCTGGCAACGTACTTCCATGGAAGCAAGCAAAGGTCGTCGCATGTTCAGTCGAGCCGACAACGCACTCCACGTTGAAGATGTCTGCCTGACCGACATCGCCGATGCGGTGGGAACGCCGGCGTACGTCTATTCCCAGTCAGCCATCGAGGAGCGGTATCGTCGCCTGGCCCAGGCGCTCGACGACGCCAGCATCTGCTACTCGGTAAAGGCGAACAGCAATCTCGCCATCCTCAGGTTGATGCAAGGGCTCGGCGCCGGGTTCGACATCGTCTCCGGCGGCGAGCTTGAACGCGTGATGCTGGCCGGGGGCGATCCCGGGCGCGTCATCTTTTCCGGCGTCGGCAAGTCCGTCGCCGAGATCGATTTCGCCATCAAGGCCGGCATCGGGTGCTTCAATGTCGAAAGCGTGCAGGAACTCGACCGTCTCGAAGCGCGGGCCAGGCTGCTGTCCAGGGTCGCGCCCGTGTCCGTGCGCGTAAATCCCGATGTGGATGCCCAGACGCATCCCTACATCTCCACCGGGCTGAAGCAGAACAAGTTCGGCGTGCCCGAAGCGCAGGCGCTCGAGATGTATCGACGCGCAGCCGCGTCGGACGTGCTCGACGTGCGTGGGATCGATTGCCACATCGGTTCCCAGATCGAGGATTCCGCACCCTACGTCGCCGCGCGGCATCGCCTGTTCCGCATTGTCGACACGTTGTCTGACGAAGGCATACACCTCGATCACCTAAACCTCGGCGGCGGTTTCAGCATCCGCTACCGGGACGAGTCCGACTTCGACGTTGAGGGATTCAGCCGAGACGTGGCAGACCGTGTAGCATCCCGCGGCCTGACCCTGGTGATCGAACCGGGCCGCTATCTCGTCGCGGACGCTGGCGTATTGCTCACCCGGGTGGAGTACCTGAAGCCGGCCCCTGCCGAGGGCTATCGAAACTTCGCGGTGGTCGACGCAGCGATGAATGACCTGATACGGCCCGCGCTCTACGAGGCCTGGCACCGGGTTGAACCGGTGATCGACTCCTCGGGGGCACCGCGGCGATGGGACATCGTGGGACCCGTATGCGAAACCGGGGATTTCCTCGCGCTCGATCGTGACCTCGCGCTAGAAGAGGACGCGTTGCTTGTCGTCTTCGGGGCGGGTGCATACGGCATGGCGCTCGCCTCCAACTACAACAGCCGTTCCCGCCCCCCCGAGGTGCTTGTCCACGGCGATGCCTTCCGCGTCGTGCGGCGGCGCGAAACCGTGAGGGATCAACTGGCGGCGGAAAGCGAGTAGCCATGCAGACGGGCAGAACGATGATTGAAACCAGGCCACTCATGTCGATATTTCTGACCGCACTCCTCGTCGCGACGATGTCCGGTTGCGACACCTTCGACAATCCCCTTCGTTGGGAAGAGAGTGCGATGGCCGACGACCTCGTCGGCACGTGGAATGGAGTCGAGGGAAAGGATGCCGGCATGCGGGCCAGAGTGTGGCGCGCCGACGACAAGACACTGGGATTCGAAGTCACGTCTCCCGAAAACCCGCGAGCGACGTTCCTCGGAAATGTCCTCGAGGCAGGCCCGGTGCATGTTCTGCAGGTGAGGCTGGACTCGTACAGGGAGATCGATGAAGACGGCGATTCGGATCCGGCGACCGGGTTCTATTTCATGCGGATCGTCGCCTTGCCCGAAAACGGCGTTAGTGTTCATGATCTCGACGTCGACACGATGGGGAGGGTGGCAGACAAGGAGCTTGCCGCCTCGGGATTGGAGTTCGAAGGCGAGACCTTCGCGCGTTGCCTTCGCGGCTCCACTCGCAAGGTCGATCCCTATAGGGAACTGGCGCGCATCAGGACCTGCGTGGCCCACCGTCTGCCGAGCGAATCACTGGAGCAACTCTTCCTCGAACACGCGGATAGGGTCTTCTCCGGCGAGACCAGCCTGCTCGTTCGCGAATAGGCAGACGGAGATGGGCAGCATTGTCGCCATCGGTGGCGGCGCCATACGCACATTGGCGACCGAGCCGCTCGACCGCGAGATCGTCCGACTCACGGGCAAGTCCCGGCCGCATGCGCTCCTGATTCCCACCGCCAGCAGCGACGACCCCGACTATTCGCCGGTGTTCGAGCGGGCCTACGGCAGACGCCTGGGCTGCACGACAGAAGCGCTCCACCTGCTCGGTCCGACACCGGATCCCCGCCTCGTGGCCGACAAGATCGACCGTGCCGACATCATCTACGTGGGCGGCGGCAACACGCTCATGATGATGCGCCGCTGGCGGCACCTCGGCGTCGATGCACTATTGCGCGCGGCGTTCGGCCGCGGGGCCGTCATGTGCGGCGTGAGCGCGGGCGCGATCTGCTGGTTCGAGCGCGGCCACAGCGACTCGATGGCCTTCTACAACGCCAACGACTGGCGATACATCGCGGTAACCGGACTTGGCTTCGTCAAGGGGATCGCGTGTCCCCACTACAACAGCCACACCAATGGCGTGCCCCGGCGCGAGGACTTCCACCGGATGCTGAACCGCGTAAGGGGACCGGGCCTCGCTATCGACAACAACTGCGCCGTCGCGTTCACCGACGACGGCTTTCGCGTACTGAGCACCCGGCGCCGCGCCAACGCGTATGCACTGGCCGTCGAGCGCGGCGAAGTGATCCAGCGCAAGCTGCCCAAATCCACGCGTTACATGCCAATCGAGTCACTGCACCCGGCTGAGGAGCTTTGACCGGGACTCTTCTCTCACTTCGCGGTTGGCCCACCGTACGACACCCAGCATTGGCGTACGCTCGCCGCTGTACACCCGAGGGTCCGGCACGATAAGGACTATAATTGCCTGATGAACCTCCGGTTCACGAAGATGCACGGCCTCGGCAACGACTTCATGGTTGTCGACCTGGTCACGCAGAACGTCAACCTCGATCTCAAGCTGGTCAGGACCTGGAGCGATCGCCGCACGGGCATCGGTTTCGACCAACTGCTGACGGTGCTGCCGCCGACAGTTCCGGACGCCGATTTCAGACTTCGCATATTCAACCGCGACGGTACGGAAGCCGAGCAGTGCGGCAACGGCGGGCGCTGCGTGGCGCGGTTTGTCAGGGATGCCGCCCTGACCAAGAAGAAGGGTCTCGCACTGGACACGGCCGGCGGACGCATGCACACCCGCCTGCTCGGGGACGGCAGGGTGCGGGTCGAGATGAACGTCCCGAATCTCAAGGCAGCCGACATCCCGTTCCGACCCGAGCTCGCAGCGAAAGACGACGCGGGTTATCGGCTCGGGGTGAACGGCAGGCAGGTCGAGTTCACGCCGGTCTCCATGGGTAATCCCCATGCGGTCATCGTGGTGGACGATGTGGGCAGCGCACAGGTGGAATCCGTGGGCGCCGCCCTGCAGGCATCGGACGCCTTTCCCGAAAGCGTCAACGTGGGCTTCCTCCAGGTGATGGATCGGGAGAACGCGCGGCTGCGGGTGTTCGAACGCGGCGCTGGCGAGACCCGCGCGTGCGGCAGCGGAGCGTGTGCGGCGATGGTCGCCGGCAACCTGCATGGACTCCTCGAGCAGCGCGCCACAGTATCGCTCCCGGGAGGCGATATCGAACTGGCCTGGCAGGGCGAGGGGAACCCGGTCGCGATGACCGGTCCAGCGGCTACCGTTTACCGGGGCCGTGTCCAACTATGACGGCGGCGTCCAGCAGGAACCAGGCATGAAGTCATCGGATCGTGACGCAGCCGAATCCCGCGGTCCGCTTGACGCCTACATCGGCTATCTGACCCACGAGAGACGCAGCTCGCCGCATACCATCAGCGCCTATCGCCGAGACCTGGAGGCGTTCCGGGCAAGCGCGGAAATCGGCGACTGGCTCGCGGTCAGGCCGCACCACGTGAACCAGTTCCTCGCACGGCTTCACGCCCGGGGACGCTCGCCCAGCACGATCGGGCGCGCCCTCTCCAGCGTACGCAATTTCTACGCCTTTCTCGTGCGCCGCAGGTTCACCGAAGTGAACCCTGCCGCGGGCATCACCGCGCCGAAAAGACGCAAGAAACTGCCCAAGACGCTCGACATAGACAACGCGGCAAAGCTCTTCGACTCGAATCCCGAGTCCCGACTCGACCTGCGCGATCGCGCCATGATCGAACTGTTATACGGCAGCGGCATGCGCCTGGCCGAGCTGGTCGACCTCGACTTGCGTGACCTCGATCTCGTCAACGGTTTCGCGACGGTCACCGGCAAGGGCAACAAGACCCGGGTCGTGCCGCTTGGATCCCATGCGACAGAGGCCGTTCAGAAGTGGCTCGATACCCGCCGCGGCGCCCGGGCATCCGATCCGCTTTTCACCGGCCGGGGCGACAACCGGATCAGTCCGCGCACGGTGCAGGCGCGCCTCAAGCGACTCTCCATGCACAATCTCGGAACAGACGTGCTCCATCCCCACCTGCTGCGACACAGCTTCGCGAGCCACCTGCTCGAATCGAGCGGAGATGTGCGGGCGGTCCAGGAGCTCCTCGGCCACGCCGACATATCGACCACCCAGATCTACACCCACCTCGACTTCCAGCACCTCGCAAAGGTGTACGACGCTGCCCATCCGCGCGCCAAGCAGCCGAAACCGTGATCAGGCTCGTCACCTTCGATCTCGACAACACGCTCTGGGAAACGGACAACACCATCCGCCGGGCGGAGTCCGAGATGCGCGATGCGTTCAATCGGCGCGTGCCCGGTTTCTCCGAGCGCTTCGACTTTCACGCAACGCAGGTTCTTCGCGAGCAGGTCGTGGCCGAAAGTCCGGAAATCGCCCACGACGTTACGCGCCTGAGGAAGGAGATCCTGTTCCGTGCCGCCCGGGAATGCGGGTGCGGCGACGACGTCGCGCGCGCCTACGCGGAAGAAGCCTTCGACGTATTCCTGCATGCCCGTCATCGCGTCTCCTACCTGGATGGCGCCCTCGACCTGCTGGAGACCCTCAAGTCCCGCTACATCCTGGTCTCGCTCACCAACGGCAATGCCGATTTCATGCGGCTCGGACTCGACCGGTTTTTCCTGTTCGGTTTCACCGCCGCAGACGTGGGAGCCATGAAGCCACACCGCGCGATGTTCGATGCCGCGCTCGAGCAAACAGGCGTCGCTGCGAGTGACGCCGTCCATGTCGGCGACCAGCCCATCGACGACGTGCAGGGCGCAAAAGACGTCGGCATGTACACGATCTGGTTCAACCCCGATGGCGCGACAGACACCGTGGGCGCCAGCGCTGAGGTCAGCCGCCTGCAGGAGATCCCGCAAGCCATCGCACGGCTGGGAGGCTGATAGACAAGCCGCCGATCAAGATCGACAGGTCCCAACCCGACATCGACTCTCCCAGTCACATCGACGGCACGGTGCCGGCCGGTACCGCTTCAGGCCTGCATGTCCTCCAGTTCCACGCCCCTGGTCTCGTGCACCAGGAAGTACACAAACGCGATCGAGACGAAAGCCGCTGCCGCGTAGAGACCGTAGGCCCCGCCGAGGCCGATGGTCGTCAGGAGGACCGGGAACGTGAGGGTCACGCCGAAGTTCGCCAGCCATTGCGCCAGTCCGCTCACCGCGAGCCCGGACCCCCGCAGTTGGTTGGGAAACATCTCGGACAGCATCACCCACATCACCGGGCCCCACGAAAAGTTGAAGATCACGACATAAGCGTTCGCGGCTATCAGTGCGGCGAGCCCCATCTGGTCCGACAGTTCGAGCGTGCCCCCGGCCGAAACCGTGGCGCTGCCGAAAACGACCACCAGCGCCGATAGGGTGACGGCCATGCCGATGCTGCCGAAAAGAAGGATCGGCTTGCGGCCGATACGATCGATGAGAAGCACTGTCGCAATGCAGGCGGCGATGCTCACGCCGCCGGAGAAGACGTTGATCAGGAGCGCGTCGCTCTCGGCGAAACCCGCCGACTGCCACAGGACGGCACCGTAGTAGAAGACCACGTTGATACCCACCAGTTGCTGAAACGTCGCGAGGGCGACCCCGACCCACACCAGGCGCTTGAGCCCGATCCGCGTGTCGACCACGTCCCGCAGGCTCGGTGCATGGTGGTCGCTGGCCAGCGACTCGTAGATCTCTCGTTCCTTGGCTCCGGCCGCCGGTCCCAGCAGTCTCGTGAGCACGCTGAGGGCGCGGTCCCGCTGCCCGCTGGCGACAAGAAAGCGGGGGCTTTCCGGAATGAATAACAAAGTTGCCAGGAATACCGACGCCGGAACCATCTCGACCCAGAACATCCAGCGCCACGCTTCGAAGCCCCAGGCGAGATTGTTCACCGCGCTGCCAGCGAAGTGGGCGATCAGGTAGTTGCTGACGAACGCGATGAAAAGGCCCGTGATGATCGCTATCTGCTGCAGGGTTGCGAGTGAGCCCCGATAGCGCGCCGGGGCAACTTCACTAATGTAGGCGGGGGAAAGGATGCTCGAGGCACCGACGGCGAGGCCACCGAGAATCCGCCAGAAGACGAATTCCGCCGACGTCACGGCAACGCCGGAGCCCCAGGCGCTGGCAACGAAAAAGACCGCCGCCACGACGAGTATGTTGCGGCGTCCGAAACGGTCGGCCAGGTTGCCGGCAATGAAGGCGCCCGCCGCGCAGCCGAGCAGCATCGACGCGACGTTGAATCCGGTACCGACGCTGTCGGAGTCGAAAGCGATGCGCAGGCCGTCCACGGTGCCGTTGATCACGCCGCTGTCGAAGCCGAACAGGAACCCGCCGAGGGTGGCGACGACTGAGATCAGGACGACGAACGGGAGATTGATGGTGTCGTTGCTGAAGCGCGGTTTCTCGGCGGGTTTCACGGTCACCGTATCGATGCCAAGGCCATGGCGATGCCCAGAAAGGCGGCGTCGGTCCAGAGCCTTTCCCCTTCGCGGTACGCATCCAGTTCGCACCGGGCGATAAGGTTGGCCACATGGCCGCGAGCACCGAGAGCAAACGCCAGTCCCAGTGCCCCGAGTCCCAGGGTGAAGGCGATGAGCGCCAGATTGGCGATGAACGAAACTTCGATCCCCAGTTGCTGGGCGGCTGCGATCATCGCCGGTACGCTGACGAGCCGTTCGACCATATGCGCGTCTCCACTCCCGGCCACATGCTATTGCCTTGGCTTTGATGTCATCAAGGGAGGGGAACCCCCGATCTTGGCCTCAGCTCAAACGCCTTCCAGTAGGTGACGCAGAAAGTCGGTATCTGCAGCCGTGAAGCGATCGCCGTCCCGTAAGGGTCTATGGCCAAAGGCTGGCGAGCGGTACGCGCAATCACCTACCTGGATTGCGGCTTCGCGCCATCGAACGGCGAACGTCGAATTCCTACACTGAACACATTTCTGCGCCGACCGACTGACTTGGCGACGTCGGCGCGCGTTCCCGCACGGCACATCGCCGGCGGGATGTCTTTCGAGCGCTTGCAGGAAGCCATGGACAACGTCGTCAAGCTGCACGATACCTACGGGGACGCGTCGAAGTCTTCCAGGTACACCCGCATCCATACGCGTGCCCAGGACGGCATCGAGACGCCCGCAGTGACGATCGAGGCCCATCGGCCGGGAGGCGCGCCCGGGTTCTCGCTGGTCGGCATGCCGCAGACAGCCGTTCGCGAAGCGCGGGACCGCGTGAAGAGTGCGCTCAAGACAACGCGGCTCGAGTTCCCGAGGGGACAGCTTGTGGTCAACCTGGCACCCGCGGATCTCGCCAAGCTGGGTGGCCGGTACGACCTCGCCATCGCCATGAGCATCCTGGCGGAAACCAACCAGGTGCCGAATCGCCACCTTGAACACCTCGAATTCATCGGTGAACTGTCGCTGTACGGCGAAGTGCGGCGCGTCCGGGGTTGTTTCGGCGCGGCGCTCGCAGCTCAGAACGCCGGACGCGGGCTCGTGTTTCCCTCGGCCAACGCAGCCGAGTTGGCCGGTCTCGTGGATACGCCCCTGTACCCGGTCGAATCCCTGGCGCACGCGGTGGCGATCGCGCGAGCGGAAGACCCGGTCCCGTGGTCTCCGCCGGAGCGAATCGCACGATCACGCGGGGGGCGGACTTCGCTCGACGACGTCAAGGGTCAACTGGCCGCCAAACGCGCACTCGTGATCGCCGCGGCGGGCGGCCATCACCTCCTCATGCGCGGGCCGCCGGGCTGCGGCAAGACCATGCTCGCGAAACGCCTGGTCAACCTCATGCCCGCCCTGACGCGGGCGGAAGCGATCGAAGTCGCCAACGTCTACTCGGTGGCGGGCAGGGATCGTCCCCCCGGCGATCTGCGACCGTTTCGAGATCCGCATCACACCGCGTCCACGGCCGCCCTCGTCGGCGGCGGCTCTCCGGTGGCCCCCGGCGAACTGACGCTGGCGCATCACGGCGTCCTGTTTCTTGACGAGTTGCCCGAGTTCCGGCGCGACGCCCTCGAAGCGCTGCGCGAACCGCTGGAGTCGGCACAGGTCGTGGTCGCACGCGTGAACCAGAAGTGCCGCCTGCCGGCGAGCTTTCAGTTCGTCGCCGCCATGAACCCCTGTCCTTCTGGGTTTGTTTGCGACGAGAAAGACTGCCGCTGCACGCCACAGCAGATTCACCGGTACCGGAGCCGCCTCTCCGGTCCCCTGCTGGACCGGATCGACCTCACGGTAGAGTTGGCGCCGGTCACGGAAGACGAACTCTGGAACGGCGGATCACTCGGTCCCGATGAGGCCACCTCTCGCCGCGAGATCGAAGCCGCTCGCGCCATCCAGCTTCGCCGAAACCGAAAGTACAACCGGGAACTCGACGCCCCCGACGTCGAACGATACTGTGCCCTCGACCCGGCGGGGCAAGAGCGTCTGCGTCTCGCGGTCAAGCGCTACCGGCTTTCAGCCCGTGCGATCCACCGCGTGCAGAAGGTGGCCCGCACCATCGCCGACCTGGCCGAAGAGAGGGACATCGGAGCCTCCCATGTGGCGCAAGCACTGGAGTATCGCGCCGATTCGTCAGACACGCCAGTCGAATAAGGACCAATGAAGGAAAGTGGCGTGAACCGGGAAGAGGAGCGAGCGGCCAAGGAGTTGAGGAACCTTGATGCTGCCTCCGTTAAACTGGAAGCAGAAGCGAATAAACTCGACGCCGAAGCGAAGAAGCTGGACGCGGAAGGGCGCAAGATCGAGCGGACTGCGTACACGGATGCAGTCAAGTTGTCGCTCGCGGCATTCGCCACGATTCTTGCCGCGCTGCAGGTCGCCAATGCGTTGGGTTGGCTATAAGGAGAGATCATGTCATTCGAAAGGCACGAGATTCTGCCGAGCGGGCTCAAGGTCGATCGTCACTGGTGGTATTTCGCCAAGCTGGTGATCGCTGTAGTCATAGGTGCGGTCGCGGCGATCGTGGTCCACTCGCTCCTGTAACGCCCAGTTCTCCCCCTCAAGCGAACTTTCCGAGGCCCAGATCATCGGGTCTGTCCGACGCTTCGCCCAGACCACCGCCCCACCCGCTGCCTCGCCCTTGCGCTGGCTGGCCGTCCCTCCCAAACTTAGCCGTTTGCGAATTCAACAAACGTGGGGGAAGGCATGGCCATCGTCGAGACGCGCTACGGCAAGGTAGAGGGCTACAGCAGCAACGGTATCCAGGGTTTCAGGGGCATTCCCTTTGCGGCCCCTCCCGTGGGAGAGCGGCGCTGGCTGCCACCCGAGCCGCCCGAACCCTGGGCCGGCGTGCGTGACGCGAAAGACTGGGGCAAGCAGGCCTGGCAGGCGGCGTCCCCCGGCGAAGGCCCGCTGAAGTTCGTGTTCAACGCCGCCAACGCCGAGAAGCGCGACGAGGACTGCCTGCAACTCAACGTCTGGACGCCGGGCCTCGACGACGCCAGGCGGCCCGTGCTGATGTGGATCCACGGCGGCGGTTTCTCCGGCGGCACCGGCGGCACGCCGGTCTACGACGGCGAGATCATGTCCAGGCGCGGCGACGTGGTGGTGGTCACCATCAACTACCGGATCGGCCCGCTGGGGTTTCTCAACCTGAACGGGGTGACAAACGGGCGCATCCCGTCGACCGGCAACGAGGGACTGCTGGACCAGGTCGAGGCGCTGAAGTGGATACGCGACAACATCGCCACGTTCGGCGGTGATCCCGGCAACGTCACCATCATGGGCGAGTCGGCCGGCGCCATGAGCGTCGGCGCGTTGCTGGCGTTTGCGCCGGCGAAGGGACTCATCCACCGGGCGATGCCGATCAGCGGTGCGGCGAGCACCGCGAACACCCTCGAACGGGCCGAAGCGATCGGGGAGGGCATAGTGCAGCAGCTCGGATTGTCCGGGAATGATGTCGACAAGCTGATCGCGCTAGGGCCGGAGGCGCTGTTGCAAGGCGCGATGGGTTTCAGGCTGCCGGAGGGAGGCATGAGCTTCGCGCCAGTTATTGACGGCAACCAACTTGCCGAGTTGCCGCTGGACGCGATCCGAGGTGGTGCGGCGGATGGCATTCCGATCCTGGTCGGCACGCAGCGGGACGAGTGGCGGCTGTTCGTCTGCCGAGGCGCGCTGGCGGCCGATCTCGACGAGGCCAGGTTGGTCACCGAGGTTTCGAAGGTCGTCGAAGACGCGCAGGGTGTGATCGACGGCTACCGCGAGATCCTTGGCGGTCGCGGCCACCCGACCGACGTGGTCTCGATCCTGGCGGCGATCGAGACCGGCCGCAAGATGCGCATACCATCGATCGAACTGGCCGAGGCCATGGCGGCGCGCGGGCAGCCGGCGTGGCAGTACGTGTTCACCCATGAGTCCCCCTGGGATGGCGGATACCTGATGGCGTCGCACGCGATCTTCATCGGCTTCCTGTTCGGCACGCATGACTACAGCGACGAGAGTGCGGAGTTCTTCGGCCGTGGCGAGGCCGCCGACACGCTCTCGGGGCACCTGCAGGACGCGGTGATCAACCTTGCCAGAAACGGCAATCCCCGTATCGCTACGCTTGCGGACTGGGTCCCCTACGACACCCAGACACGCTCGACCGCGGTCTTCGGCCACCCGGTGGAGGTCGCGAGCGCTCCTTTCGACGAGGAACGCGTGCTGTGGGCCAAACATCCCGTGGGACTGCCCTTCGGACCCGACAGGCAGTGACCCCGAATCGTCCCTGACCGCGCGCGCCACGTGATGTGCCGTCGAACGCGCACATCACCGGCGCGCCCTGGCTGGCCGTTCGCCGCGGCCGTCGCGCTCGGTGCGGCGTTTGCCCTGGCCGAGCCGACATTCCAGCACGGCGTTTCGTACTTCGGCGAGTTCAAGTACCCCCCCGACTTCGAGCACTTCGACTATGTGAATCCCAACGCACCCAAAGGCGGCATGCTCGTGCTCGAGAGCAGCAGCAACTGGCGGGCATTCAATCCCGAGGGCGTCGCCACCCCGGGCGCCGGGATCATCATGGGGTCTGCGCCGGTTCTCTACGACACGCTCTTCATCCCGGCGGACGACGAACTCGGCGCGTTCTACGGCAATCTCGCAGAAGCGGTAATGGTCGCCGACGACTTTACGTGGGTGCGCATCCGCATCCGGCCGGAGGCGCGCTGGCACGACGGCATTCCGGTAACGGCTCGCGATGTCGTGTTCACCTTCGACTATCTTCGCGACAAGCTCGACAAGCCGCGCAGAATCCGGGACAACCTGCAGTCGGCCTACTCGGTGATCGAGTCAATGGAGGTGCACGGTGACCACGAACTCACCTTCCACCTGCAAAAACTAAGCGGAGTAAACGCCGGTGTCGTCATCAGCCTCGGCAAGATCGCGATCCTCCCGGAGCACTACTGGCGCAAGCACGACATCACGGAACCAACGCTGGCGCCGCCGATCGGCAGCGGCCCCTACCGAGTCGCGGACTTCAAGGTATCGGGGTTCCTGCTGTACGAGCGGGTTCCCGACTATTGGGGCCAGCACCTCGGCGTGCACCGCGGCCGCTACAACTTCGACCAGATCCGATACGACTACTATCGCGACGCGACGGTCGCAAGGGAAGCGTTCCGCAAGGGCCTGATCGACTACCGGCAGGAGACCGACCCGCGTTACTGGCACGAGGGCTACAACATTCCGGCGCGGGACAAGGGCTGGATCGTCATGCGCAGGCACAACTTCGGCACGTACGTCGGGTTGATTCGCGCCTTCGTCCTCAACACGCGGCGGGAGAACCTGAAGGACTTGCGGGTGAGGGAAGCGCTGACCCTCGCCTTCGACCATGACTGGTACGACCGGGTGATCACCCAGGGCTTCTACACGCGTCCCGAAAGCTACTTCTCGCAGACGAGCTTTTCTGCCATCGGCCTGCCCGACGCAGCCGAGATCGCCCTGCTGGCACCCTTTCGCGATCAGCTACCCCGGCGCCTGTTCACGCAACCGTTCGGGTTCACGCGCTCGGGCGGCACAGGCCGCAACCGTGGTGTCCTGCTACGGGCGCGGGAACTGCTGCGGGAGTCAGGCTGGACGATACGCGCAGGCGTCTTGAGGAACGCCGCCGGCAAGCCGTTCGAGCTTTCTTTCGTCATCCGTTCCGTCGCCGAGAAACGCCTCGTCACCCCGTACGTCGATCAGCTGCATCGGCTCGGTTTCCGAACGCAGGTACGCATGCTGGAGCCCGCGCAATACATCAATACGATGAGGGAGTTCGATTTCGATATCTCTCTGCACGGTGTAGGGATTGGTCAACCGCCCACGCTCGAGCTGGTTTCCTATTTCCATTCGAGGAATGCACAGATGCCGCTTGGCTCCAACCACGCGGGTATTCAACACGATGCCGTGGATGCGATGGTGATGCGGGTGCTGAATGCGCGCACGAAAGAAGGGCTGACCGCCGCGCAGAGGGCTCTCGATCGTATCCTGCTATGGAACTTCTACCTGATCCCGCTCATCTCCATCGAGGGGCCGCGCGTGCTCTACTGGGACAAGTTCGGCCGCCCGCCGTTCGACGCCGAGTTCCGCACCGGCTTCCCCGACACCTGGTGGTACGACGAGACGAAAGCGGCACGCATTACGCTGTCCAACTAGCGCTTGGGCAAAGAGCGATCAAAGTGCGCTAAGGTGAACCCATCGCAAAGAGGACGGGGGTTAACAATGTCCAAGTATCGACGCGTGGTCACCGGCCACGACGACGAGGGCAAATCCATCATCGCCATGGACGGCGGACCCGGCATCCGGCGCGGCAACCTGTACGAGATGTGGTGTACGCAGAGCATGCCCACCCACAATCGCGAACTGGTGGATGCCGTCGCGACGCGCCCCGGGTTCCTCGAGCCCGATCCCGACGGCACGATATTCCGTTTCTTCGAGGTGCGGCCGGAACGCGAGGCTGGAAGCCGCGAGGAACGCGAACGCGAAAACCAGAAGCGCCTCGCAGCCATGAGCGAAGAAGAGCGGGCGGCGGCGATCGCCCGGAGACCGGACACGTCCCGGCACCCGGGGATGCACAAGACCAAGACGGTGGACTACATCATCCTGCTAAGCGGCGAGGTGACGATGCTGGTCGACAAGGGCGAAGTGGACCTGAAACCCTTCGACGTCGTCATACAGCGCGGCACCAACCACGCATGGGTGAACAAGGGCGATGAGACGGCAGTCCTGGTAGCGATGATGGTGGAGGCCGAACCGCTACCCTGAGTGGGGCAAAAGGCGGCGTGCCCAAACGGCAGTCAGCGCTCAAAATCCGCGAGCAGATCCTCAGGCAGCGGATCGTCGAAGCCGTCGGGCACTTCGAATAGTCCCCTGTCCAAACCGATGGCGCGCTCCGGGTCTCCATCGACGGGAATCAATTTGGCCACAGGTTTTCCTGATCTGGTGATCACGACCTCTTCACCTGCGCCGACACGACGCAGTAAGCCGAAAAGCCCAGTCTTGGCGTCATGCATGTCGACTTGTGTCATGCGCGCACACTGGACCAGGTTCTCGGTGAAGACAACCCTCGTTCTGGTCGAATACCCTCAAGATTGGATGACCACGCATCACACCGTCGCGTGCGTTGCGATGAACTCCTTCACCGCGTCGACCTCCGGCGGCAACACCGTTTTCCGCTCGGGCAGGTCCGCCAGTCCGTCCAGGGCCGGGTGGTGCGCGACATCCTGACCCACGGCGGCATTGACGGACTCGGGGAACTTTGCGGGATGCGCGGTTGCGAGGCATACGACCGGCCCCGATGGTTGATGCCGTCGCGCCGCAGCCACGCCGACGGCGGTATGTGGATCCAGCACGTATCCGTGACGCGCGTAGACGTCGCCTATCGTGGCCATCGTCTCCTCTTCGCTCACTGCGGCGGGCAGGATGCCCTCATCCATCGGCCCGCCGTCGTCGATTCGGGCCGAGCCGGTTGCCGAGAAGTCCGCCATGAACGCCTCAAGCGCTTCGGAACTTCCTAGCCGATAGTAGAGAAAGCGCTCGAAGTTGCTCGCAACCTGGATGTCCATGGAGGGACTGATGGTGCGGTGGACGGGACCCAGCGCGTAGATTCCCGTGTCGAAGAAACGCGCCAGGATGTCGTTGCTGTTGGTCGCGAGTACGAGCCTGTCTATCGGCGCACCCATCGCACGCGCGAGGTAGCCCGCCAGGATGTCTCCGAAGTTCCCGGTGGGGACGCTGAACGTGACCGGCTGATCGAAGCGCAGGGCCGTGTGGAAGTAGTACACGGTCTGCGCCATGAGCCGCGCCCAGTTGACGGAATTGACGGCGCCGAGTTCGAATCGTCGCTTGAACTCCAGGTCGCCGAAGATCGACTTCACGACCCGCTGACAGTCGTCGAAGGTGCCCCGGATGGCAAGGCAATGCACGTTCGAATCCGGAGTCGTGGTCATCTGGCGGGCCTGGAGTTCGCTTGTCCCCCCGTCCGGATAGAGCACGAAAATGCCGATGTTCGGGCGATTCCGGGCGCCGGCGATGGCGGCGCTTCCCGTATCCCCGCTCGTCGCGCAGAGGATGTTGAGACGCCCACCACGGGCAGCAAGGATGTGCTCGAACATCCCGCCGAGCACCTGCATGGCGATGTCCTTGAAGGCGAGTGTCGGGCCGTGGAACAGCTCCAGCACCCGCAGGTCGCCAACCTGCACGAGGGGCGCGACATCCGGGTGCCGAAACGATGCGAAAGCCTTCGCGACAATGCGTTCAAGCTCTTCGCGAGAGAGGTCGCCGATGAACGGCTCGAACAACTCGACTGCGAGCTCTGCGAATCCGAGGCTGCGCCAACCGTCGAGCTGGGAGCCAAGATCGGGAATCGACTCGGGCAACAGTAGTCCGCCGTCCGGGGCCAGGCCCGTCATGACCGCGTCCTGGAATGGCATGGGCGATGTCCGCCCCCGTGTGCTTACGTACCGCATAAGGCGACGCATCTTAGCCGAAACGAGGTCCCTGGCTCACGCGAGCAGCGATGCAAAAGAAAAGGGGCGCGATTCGCGCCCCTTCGCAGTCTGTGAGTGGAATCGGATGTCAGCTCTGGGCGAACTCCGGGTAGGCCTCGATGCCCGTCTCGGAAATGTCCGCACCGACCTCTTCGTCTTCTTCGGAGAGGCGGATGCCCATCGTGAACTTCAGGATTGCCCACACCGCCAGGCTCGCGAGGAAAACCCAGGCGAAGATGCCGACGATACCGGTCAACTGGCCGGCGATGGTCGCATCGGGATTGTTGAAGACCACGGCCAGGATGCCCCATATCCCCGCAACGCCGTGTACGCTGATGGCACCGACCGGATCGTCGATCCTGAGCTTGTCGAGTAGGACGATGGAGGGCACCACGATCAGGCCCCCGACCGCGCCGATGATCATCGACCAGAACGCCGTTCCATTCAGCGGGTCCGCGGTGATCGAGACGAGTCCCGCCAAGGCGCCGTTCAATGCCATCGTGAGGTCGGCCTTGCCGAACCAGATATGGGCCAGGATCAGGGCCGCGACCAGGCCGCCGCAGGCCGCGATGTTCGTGTTCACGAACACCTGGGCGACCGCGTTCGCCTCGTCGATGTTCGAGAGCTTCAACTCGGAGCCACCATTGAAACCAAACCAGCCAAACCACAGTACGAACATGCCGAGCGTGGCCAGAGGCATGTTGCAGCCCGGGATCGCGTTGACGCGTCCGTCGGAGCCGTACTTGCCGGCGCGGGGTCCGAGCAGGATCACCCCGGCCAGCGCCGCCGCTGCGCCGCACAAGTGCACGATGCCGGATCCCGCGAAGTCGGAGTAACCGGCTTCCGAGAGCCAACCGCCGCCCCAGGTCCACATCCCCTGCACGGGATAGATGAGCCCGGTCAGCACGATAGCGAAGATCAGGAACGCCCAGAGCTTCATGCGCTCCGCTACCGCCCCCGACACGATCGACATGGCCGTAGCGACGAAGACAACCTGGAAGAAGTAGTCGGACCGCTTCGAGTAGTAGGTATCCCCGCCGCTCGCAAGCGTGTCAGCAACCGTATTCTCCGCGCCGATGAGCGTGCCGAAGCTCGGCAGAATCGAGCCCGCGTCCACGTTCTCGTACATGATGTAGTACCCGAACAGCAGGTACATGATGCACGCGATGGAGTAGAGCGAGACGTTCTTCGTCAGGATTTCCGCCGTGTTCTTGGCGCGGACCATGCCGGCTTCCAGCATCGAGAAGCCGCACGCCATGAACATGACGAGCACGCCCATCACCAAAAAGTAAAAGGTGTCTAGCGCATAGTTGGTTTGGATCAAGTCTTCCACGTAAATCTCCCGATATTCACCGGGCGTTTCGGCGCCTATACGGCGTCTGGCCCGGTCTCACCTGTTCTTATTCGAACCACTTCCTCGAGTGACGTGACGAACACCTTGCCATCACCCACCTTGCCGGTGTTTGCGGAAGTCCGGATGGCGTCCAGGCACTGATCGAGCAGATCGTCTCCGATCGCGACCTCGATCTTCACCTTGGGCAGGAAGTCCACGACGTACTCGGCGCCCCGATAGAGCTCGGTATGCCCTTTCTGCCGGCCAAATCCCTTGACCTCCGTCACCGTCATGCCCGCCACGCCGATTTCGGACAGCGCCTCGCGCACATCGTCGAGTTTGAACGGCTTGATGATGGTAGTGATGAGTTTCATTGTTCGACCTCACTCATTAGTTGGCTACATGCTCTTGGAAATCGAAAAAATCAGCCGTAGCTCGCAATCGGCACCGCAGACTTCTTCGTCCAAGTTCGTCCCGACGACGGCGAGACCAAGGTCCGCACCTCCGATGGGAATCGTCAGCGTCACACTATAGTCCATGTAGCTGTCCTCGTCCGGTCCACCAACCTCTTCCGCCATGCTCATCCCCACCTGGAAATCGAGACTCGCGGCATCGCTCGGTGCCCAGCTATAGCCGACGTAGGGATAAAAGAAAGAAGGTCCGCCCTCGCCAAGGTAGGCGGGCGAATAGTTGACGCCCAGGGTGAGAGAGCCGATCCCGATGGAACCCGCGATCTCCATGTAGTCCAGGCTGGACCCCTCGCTCGGATACTCGAAGCGAATGACGCTGAAATCGAAGGTGTTGCCGTCACCGAACTCACCTCCGTAACCCGCGTATAGATCGATCTCCGTACTCGCGTCGTCACCGTATTTCAGGTTCGACGCCCAGGTGCCGATGTACAGGCCGGACTCAAACCCGTAGTCGAATCCACCCTGGATCGCCGGGTCGCGGGTCGTCTGGGACCAACCCCGGAAGGAGTAGTCCGTGGCGACCGTGACGTTGCCGGAGATCTCTCCCGCGGCAGCTCCCGTCCCGGTCCAAATGGTCATGAGCGCTGCTGAGAACGCTATCGCTATCCTGTTCATAGGGACAAATACCTCTTTTCCCTGGTTTGCCGAAGTCGGCCAGCGGGGCCGGTGTCTTTGTAGTAGTTGTTCACCGACAGCGGTAACGCCCGCAACCCCGCCTGCCTATGTCAAAGCACGAATCGTGCCACCTGCGTCTCCCAACGGATGCATCCCGGACATTTCGCGTCCAGGAGCCTTGAACCGGGGAAGATTCCCCGACCGCTGACGCGTTAAGGAAGTGCCCGCGTTCCCCCGTCGGGGGAGGTGTACTTCCATGGGAGCCCGATTTTCGGTCTTTCTCGCCCCATATGCACTATCGTTGTGCAAATTTCGCACCACGAAAGTGCGAATCGCGACCCGAGTAGCGAGCGATTGTCCGACGATTGCACAGTTTTCGAACTGCAACCGCAGTAGCATTAGGCCTGTCGGAACCTTCGCGCCGAGACGATGCGTCGAGACGATTTGTCGCTTTTCTGCGAAACGATGTCCCAGGGCCTGGGCAAGGTGGCGGCGCGTTTCGTTCGGGACATGGTCAGCGGGATTCATCGCTCCCGCTCGGTGCGATTGATGGATATCGCCCGGATTCTGGACGAGAAGATCCCGCTGCACGCGACGCACAAGCGCCTCAGCCGTAACCTGGCCAACACGGAGACGGGGCGCAGGGTGGCCGAGAACCTGATGCAAGTGACAGGCGCCCGGGTCAACGACAACACGCGGCTGCTCCTGCAGTTCTTCGACCTGGAGAAGCGCTACGCGGAAAAGATGGAGTTCCTGTCGCCGCTTGGCGAAGCTGGCGAGGGACCTCCCAAGCGTGGCTACAGGCTGTGCGAAATCATCGCAAATGACATTGGCAGCACCGCATTCCATCCCATCGCGCTTCGGCCCTGTTCGGCCCGGACGCCGAACTCCGGGGCGGGCGATGTTCCGGCGCTCATTCGGGAAGTGAGACGCGCAACGGGAGGAAAGGGTCTCATCGTGGATCGCTCCCCGGAGCCGGAGCCGGGGCTCCTGCTGGAACTTGCCCGGGACCCCGGCTGCCGGTTCGTGTTGAACCAGCACGACGGCGTCGAACTCATCTACCGCCGCCACCTGTACACGGGTTCCGAACTGGCCGAACGGTGTTCCACACCCTACGCCACAACCATGTACAAGCTCTTGGACGACACCGACTACGCGGTGTTTTGCCATTTCGGGTACCTCCCCGTGCGACTGCCCGATTGCCCCGACCGACCATTGTTTCTCGTCGTGGTGCGTTTCGACCTGCAGCACGGCACGTATCCGACTCCACGCTTTCTCCTGCTGACGTCCGAACCCATGCGCCGCAACCGGCTCGTGCTGTCGCAGCTCGTCGAGGCCTTCATGTCGCTCGAACAGATCGGGCGGATGAACTTCGCACTCAAGTCACAGTACCGGCTGTCCACCGTACAGGTGCAGAAATTCGCCCGCCTGCAAACCTTGCTCTCGCTGTTCGAGTGTGCGTGCCACTGGGCCGCACTGGACGCTCCGACCGTACTCCGGACCGGTGTCGACTTCGCGTTCACGCCACATCCCGACGGGGAGCTGCAGCCCTACTTCTAAAGAGGGACCGTTCCTGGTTTCGTGATGCCAGTGGGGCCGACGTCGACAAGGCTGACCCGGCCGGAAGCGGGTCAGGGGTGGCGAGTTGTCAGCTTGCCACCCGTCAGGCGCGATCCGCTATTCGGTGGCGCTCAGGTAACGAATGGCGCTGGCCATCTCCACGTCGGAGCAGTCCATGCACGTGCCCTTGGGGGGCATGGCGCCCAGCCCGACGTTGCTGGTGCGCAGGAGTTCCTCCATGCCCTTCTCGAGACGGGGCGCCCATTGCTCGGCATCCTGGAACAGCGGCGCCTCGGCCACGCCGGTGGCATGGCAGGCGAAACAGTACCTGTCATAGACCTCCTGCCCCGAACGCGGTTCGGCAGCCGCTGCCACCGCGACTACGGGGACCGCCACCGGGGCCGCACCACACGCCTCGTCGCCCACAAGACAGGAACTCCCGAACGGCGCCAGACGGCTACGGATTTCCTCGAGCGCATCTTCGGGTATCGAACCGGCCCATACCGGCACCGCGAAGAGTGTCGCGAGGGCAAGAAGTCGTTTCACCATGTACCTCCAGTTTCGCGGCGGCGATTGTACTCGATCCGAACCGCAGCAATCGAACGCGGGAGGTTATTCTTGCCCTTGATCGTTCGAATCGAAGGCTTCCCATGGCGTATCCCGAAAACGCACCCCTTGAACAATGGCTGGCGCAGGCGGCGCCGGAAGAAGTGCTGGAGCCGGAACTGCCCATCATCGACCCGCATCATCACCTGTGGGATTGCCGGGACGCCAACCGTCAACCTCATGTCCGCTGGGAACAGAAGGTGTATCTCTGCGAGGAGATATCCCGGGACATCCAGGACTCCGGTCACAACGTGGTGCAGACGGTCTTTGCCCAGTGCGGCGCCTTCTATCGTGCCGACGGGCCGGAAGAGATGCGCTGCGTCGGTGAGACGGAGTTCGTTCACGGCATGGCCGCGATGAGCCGGTCGGGGAAGTACGGCGACATGCGCCTGTGCACGGGGATTTTCACCAGCGCCGATCTCCAGCTCGGCGAGGCGGTAGAGCCGGTGCTTGAGGCACACATCGCCGCATCGCCCAACTTTCGCGGGATACGCTTTCCGTTGCCGGTCGAAATCGACGCCCGGTTCGAGGAAGGCTACGCAATACTGGGGAAACTCGGTCTCAGCTACGACAACTACTCGCCCGACTACGAGCGTCTGCCCCGGCTTGCAGGGCTGGCGAAGGCGCACCCCGACGTCACCATCATCGTCAACCATCTCGGCGGGAAGATCGATCCCAATGCCGGCCCGTCGGCGGTCGCGCGGTGGAAGGAGTGCATCGACGCGATCGCGAGCTGTCCCAACGCCGTCATGAAGTGTGGCGGCGCGCAGCAGCGGGTCGGGCCGTGGGAGCCGCCGTTCCACATGCATCAACGCCCGCAGGGTCCGCTCGGATCGGAGGAACTCTGCGAACTGCTCTTCCCCTACTACCAGTACGTCATCGAGGCGTTCGGCGTGGAACGCTGCATGTTCGAGAGCAACTTCCCTGTCGACAAGGAATCCATCTCGTACCGCACGCTGTGGAACCTGCTCAAGCGCATCGCCGCGAGACTGGGATTGAGCGAGTCGGAAAAGGCGACGATGTTCAGCGGAACGGCGGCGCGCGTATATCGGCTCCCCACGGTAGCGTAGATTCCGCAACGGGGGACGCCCGTTCCTTCTCAGGTGTCCCCGTTTCTCAAGCGGTAGAAGGTCCAGACGGCGAGTCCGATCGCCGCCCAGCCGATGACCATCGCCCACTCGTAGGGCCACGCCAGCGACGACGGGCTGAACGGCATGTACAGCGACAGGAACGCGACGCCCAGAACTATCGCGATGCCGCCGACAGTGCGTGGATAGCGAACCCGAAACGGGCGCGGCAGGTCCGGGTCTTTCCTGCGCAGCACGAGGAACGCGATCGGTACGAAAAGATAGGCCACGACCACGGCCATGGAGCCCGCATTGATCAGCCACACCAGGATGACCCGGCCGAAGAGCGGTGAAATGCAGGACAGGACCCCGAGCACGATAACGGCGATCCACGGCGTGCGGTATCTCGGGTGCAACCGCGAGAACGCCTTCGGCAGGACCCCGGACTCCGATAACGCGAACATCACGCGGCTGCCGCAGATGATGAACGCGTTCCAGCTCGTGAGAATGCCGCCTACGCCCCCGGCGATAAGCGCAGCGCCTGCCCACGATCCGCCCCAGAGCGCCGTTGCCGCATCCGCGGTCGCCACGGTCGAATCTGCGCGCGCCCCGGCATCCAGCCCGAGGGCGACGCCGAAGGAGATGGCACCGTACCAGAGGACGGCCATGACCAGCGAGGCGATCAGCAGCCAGCCGATCCGGTTGGCGGGCAGGTCGATCTCTTCCGCGGATTGCGGCAGGACATCGAAACCCACCATCAGTGCCGGCACCATGATGAGCACGGTGAGGATCCCCGTCGCGGGAATCCCGATGAGCGGTTGGGCATTCGACCAATCGCCGTTGCCCGCTGCGCCCGTGAAGAGAATGACGCCGGCCAGCAGGATGGCGCCCGTGATGGCGGTCTGCACAAAGGCCGCGGTGCGGATGCCGATGACATTGATCCAGGTCATGACCACCGTCGCCCCCACGCCTATCGCCACGAAGCCGAGGTGCACCGGCGCGTCCAGCACGTGCCATAGCGTTGTGATGCGTATCTCCGGAAACAGGTACTCCACCGCCGTCGGCAGCGCGACCGATTCGAACAGGCACACGACGGCATACGCCATCAGGAGCGCCCAGGTGCAGACGAACGACCACCCGGGACCCAGCGCTGCGCGGGTATAAACATGCTCGCCGCCGGCCTTCGGCATCGCGGCCACGAGTTCCGAATAGGTAAGCCCGATGAAGGCGATGGCCACCCCGCCCGCCGCGAACGCGATCAACGTGCCGAGCGACCCGGCGCTCTCGACCCAGTGACCGGTGAGCAACACCCAGCTCCAGCCGATCATCGCCCCGAAGGAGAGCGTCAGCACCTCGCGGGCGCGCAACACCCGTTTGAAACGACCTTGAGGGGGGCTAGAAGACAACGCTGGCTTCTCTCAGGCCCTGGACTTCCTCCCGGGAGAAACCGACCTCACCCAGCAACTCATCGGTGTGTTCCCCGAGCGCCGGCGTGTGGCGAAATATCCCGGCGGGCGTACCGCTGAACTGACCCGGTGGCCGAGGTTGCCGCAATGTGCCGCCCACCGGATGCTCGAATTCGACCAGCGCCTCCATTGCCCGAACCTGGGGATCGTCAGCCACTTCTTCACGTTGGTTGATCCTTGCAAATGGCACCTGGTGCCGTTCCAGGCGCTCGCACAGATCATCCGTGGTGAATCGCGTATAGGCATCGTCTATAGCGCGCATCACCTCCAGGCTCGGTCCCACACCGGTCCGCACGTCGCGTTCCTCGCTCGACAGTTCTTCCGTCAGTTCCAGGGCCTCGAACACACCCGTCCACTCGCGTGTCTGCACCGGCATCGTAGCGATGTAGCCGTCGGCAGTCTTTTTCACCTTGCTGGGGCGCGGCCTCTGCCTCAGCCTCTGGTTCGTGGCGTCTACATTCTCCCCGACGAAGTGCTGGTTGGCCATGGCGTCGGGCCAGAGAAAGAACAGCGCGGAGTCGAGCATCGAGATGTCGATCCGTTGTCCCACGCCGGTCCGTTCCCTGGCGTACAGGGCCGAGCACACCGCCTGTGCGGCGGTCATCGCAGTGACCTTGTCGCAAATGAGTGTATTGACCAGCGCCGGCTCCCCCGTGGCTGGGTCCGCCTGCAGCGATGCAATACCGGAAATGGCCTGGATTACCGCGTCGTAGACACGCCGTCCGGCGTAAGGACCCGTGGCGCCGACACCGTTGATGGACGCGAAGATCAGCCGCGGATTCAGCTCCGCGAGTGTCGCGTAGCCGACACCCAGGCGCTCCATCACGCCCGGCCTGAAATTCTCCATCAGAACATCCGCAGTGGCGACCAAGCGGTGCAGCACCGACTTGCCCGCGTCTCCGGAAAGGTTGATGCCAATCGAGCGCTTGTTGCGGTTCAGCGCGGCGAACTGCGCGTCCAGCCCGTTGCGCGAAATCCGCATGGGGCCACGCTGCATGTCGCCCCCAGGGGGCTCGACCTTGACCACGTCCGCGCCCTGGTCGCCAAGAATCGATGCGGCCATGGGCCCGGAGTACACCGTCGTCATGTCGATGACGCGGACACCTGACAATGACCCGGTCATGCTCTGTTCGCGCGGTTGAATCACACAAGCCCTTCATTGGTGGCCAGGGGTGGAATCGAACCACCGACACGCGGATTTTCAGTCCACTGCTCTACCGACTGAGCTACCTGGCCGGGTGAGTCTGCGGCCACGGATGCGACCATACAGGCGAAGGCGCGGCGTATTAAATCGCTTGGGCCAAAAACGGTCAACAATCCCGCCGAGCGCTTTGGATGATCGCGTCAGTCAGGTTCCCTGGAAGTTGATGGGGTCGAAACTTGCCTAGTAAAGCCCTTCGCGGCTCATCCCAATGTCACGGGCCAGACTGCTCATGTTCCCGGCCCGAGCCACATCGTTAAGGGCGGCGCGGATCAGACTGCCGTCGCCAGGGTCTTCCTCCGCGCACGCCTGCACATAGAGGCGCGCATCCTCCGGGGTTCGCAGGTGCTCGGCCACGTCCCATTTTGCGAACGTTTCGGTCATGGCTGCCTCCAGTCCTTCGCAAGCTGGCCAGCGCGTTCGATGTCGCGTCGCTGGCTGTCCTTGTCGCCCCCCCACACGATAACGAAAGTGGTGGCCGTTTCGCAGACACTAGAGTCGGTAGCCATCTATCATAATGATAGGTCGATGCCGAAGCAGAGACTAGATCGACAATGATGAATAGACCCTACCAGTATCGACAGTGCGGACTTGACAACGTTTACCTTCGAAACGGTTTCGAGGTCGAATCGACGAAGCACGGCGAGACGATCAGGATTCACGATGTCGATGGGCTGCATCTCGCCATCGGTATGTGTTTGATTCAAGAAAAGAAAGTGCTTTCAGGTTCAGAGATTCGTTTCCTACGGCACGAATTGGACCTTTCGCAGAGAACGCTCGCCACCTTGCTCGACAAGAGCGACCAGGCTGTCGCGCGCTGGGAGAAGGGCAAGAGCAGGATTGACGGACCGGCAGATCGGCTTCTTCGTCTGCTCTACGAGAGCCACGTGGCTGAACAGCGTACAGGGAATAGAGTCAGAGAACTGCTAGAGCAGTTGGCGGAACTTGATAGTTCCGACTTCGGGGACGTGCAATTCGAGGACACCGACACTGGTTGGAGCCGCGCCGCCTAGATTGGACAACGACGACTCTCCCGTCACACAACCAAGCGTCCCTACCACCATTCAGCACAACGCGCCGAATACGTCTTCCGGCACCGGCGCCGAAAAGGTCCCGTAGCCCGGCGCAAAGACGCGATGGCAGTGCAACGCAAGGCGTGGATGGTCCTGCTCCTTCGACGCCGGTGAGCCGTAGAGATGATCGCCCGCCACGGCGTGTCCTATCCAGGAGAGGTGGACGCGAATCTGGTGTGAACGGCCGGTAATCGGCTGTACGGCCACGAGCGTACGCTTCTCCCCCCTCGCGATCGCGCGGACGCGGGTCGTGCTCGCATGGCCGCCTTCGGCATCGATGGTCCACCCTTCCCGGGTCGGTCGTATCTCTTCACGTAGACCCGCTACGCGATAGCGGCTCTTGCGTCCTTGCCTGAGGGGCAGGTCGATGGTCAGCGTACGCCCTGATGGCAAATGGCCGCAGGCGACGGCGACATAGTGCTTGCGCACCGCGCGCGCATTGAAGGCACGGCTCAAGTCCCGCTGGACATGTCGATCAAGCGCGACGAGCAGTATGCCGCTGGTGCCCTTGTCCAGTCGGTGCACAAGCCGCGGGCGGGCGTATGCAGCCTTGAGTGCAGGGAGCAGACAGGGCGCGCCGGTGCGGTCGTCCAGCACGGAGATTCCGCTCGGCTTGTTGATGACGAGCAGGCTGCCATTGTCGAACAGGACGTCAAGCATCCGTAAGGGTGCGCGCGATATGGAGCACCGCGCGGCAAATCGTTTCGGTCTTTTTGAGATCGACGGTCGTCGGCCAACGGTCATCGGGGTGATGGAACCAGGGGTTCTTGCCTAGGAACGAGACGTAGCTCCCACCCGCGTCGAAGACATTCTGGGCTTCTCCGCCCGGGCGGACATCGGTCGGTACGATTGTTTCGGGCGAGATGCCGAAGGCCTCCAGCGTTTCGAGGCCCATGGCGAACAGGTCCGGGGACGCCTGGTAGCGGACGCCGGCGGCCAGCCGCGATCCCGCATGGTGGCAGTCGGCGGCCGCAAAGTTGGCGCCCAGATGGATCCAGGCGCGGGCTCCCTTCGCGAGCCCCGGGTGACGCGCCATGTAGTGCTCAAGGCCGACATGGCCCAGTTCGTGACCCGTGTTTGCCGTGAAAAGCACATCACAACGACCCGGGTTGTTCGCGAAGTGCCGGATGCATGCGAGCCAGGCCGCGATCCCTCCACCGCGTTCAGCAGTGGACGTCCACCAGGAGCTGCGCGGGGTCATGATGACGAGCGGCGGCGCGTTGGGATCTCGCCCGGGAATGCGCGTCACAACATTGCAGGCTTCGGTGTCCTCTATGGTTGCGTGCGCGACGAAGCGGGCGACGGTACCGGCCTCGGCGGCGGCATCAAGCCACTCGACCTCGTGGGTCGCTACCTGCAGAACCGGGGGTCCAAAGGGTTGCGCGTAATCCCGCGCATTGAGCAGCGTAAGCCCCGGCACGCCTTCCGGCGGCACCGATCCCGCGACCACGCCGCGAAAGGGGCCGTTTCGCGCTGTCGACAACTCCGTTGAAGTTCCTCCGGGGCTGGATGTGGTGACGGCGATGCCCTGGACCGCACCGTCCAGCCGCGTCAGCGGACAGGTGATGCCCGTCTCGTCCGTCAGCCCACCATCGAAAAGGGGCACGCCATCGGCCCGGCGACCGTCGACTTCCACCGCGCATTCGCCGAGTGCCCGGCGACGAAAGGAAAACCTGTCGAGCAGCGGCTCCGCACCTGCGTCGAGAATCGTATCCGCCAGCCACTCGGCCGTAGCCAGATCGCCCGCAGTTCCCGTGCGGTGCTCAGGGTTTGCGTCCCAGCCTTCGATGTCGGCGGCGACATGCGCGACTTCACTCTCGAACGGATCCATGACCCGATGCTGGACGAAGTCTTCGAGGGAGCGGGAAAGGTCCTCGAGGTCAGCCCATCGAGGACCCTTCCCTGACATCACGCGACGTCGAAACGGTCGAGGTTCATCACCTTGTCCCATGCGGCAACGAAGTCCTGCACGAACTTGTCTTCCGCGTCTCCGCAACCGTAGACCTCCGCGAGTCCTCGAAGCTGCGAGTTCGAACCGAAGATGAGATCCGCGCGGGTTGCGGTCCACTTGAGATCGCCGGTGCCGCGGTCACGTCCCTCGAACACATCGCCGGCGTTGCTCCACTCCGTGCCCAGGTCGAGCAGGTTCACGAAGAAGTCGTTCGTGAGCGACCCCGGACGGTCGGTAAGAACACCGTGCCCCGAACCATCGGAGTTGGTATTCAACACGCGCATGCCGCCGACAAGCGCCGTCATCTCGGGCGCCGTCAGAGTAAGCAGTTGCGCCCGGTCGACCAGCATCTCTTCCGTCAGCATGCCGTTCTGGCCGTTCTGGTAGTTGCGGAACCCGTCCGCCTTCGGCTCAAGCGGGACGAACGACGCAACGTCCGTCTGCTCCTGCGAGGCATCCGTGCGGCCCGGTGTGAACGGAACCGTCACGTCGTGCCCCGCGCTGCCCGCGGCCTGCTCGACGGCCGCGCATCCGCCCAGCACGACCAGGTCGGCAAGCGAAACCTGCTTGCCGCCCGATGCCGAACCGTTGAACTCTGCCTGTATCCCTTCGAGGGTCGACAGCACGTTGGCGAGCTGGGCCGGCTGGTTCACTTCCCAGTCCTTCTGCGGCTCGAGCCGAATACGCGCGCCGTTGGCCCCGCCACGCAGGTCGGAGCCGCGGAAGGTCGATGCCGAAGCCCAGGCAGTCGAAACCAGTTGGGAAACGGAGAGACCCGAACCCAGGATCCTGGCCTTCAATGCGGCAATGTCCTCGCCGTCGACCAGCGGATGGTCGACTGCCGGAACCGGGTCCTGCCAGATAAGCGCTTCGTCGGGGACTTCCGGACCCAGGTAGCGCACCTTGGGACCCATGTCGCGGTGGGTCATCTTGAACCATGCCCGGGCGAATGCGTCGGCCAACTCGTCCGGGTTCTCGTGGAATCGCCGGGAGATGGGTTCGTAAATCGGATCCATCCGCATGGCCATGTCAGCCGTGGTCATGATCGGCGCGTGGCGCTTCGACGGATCGTGCGCATCCGGCACCAGGTCCGACCCGGCGCCATTCTGGGGCACCCACTGGAACGCTCCGGCGGGACTCTTGACGCATTCCCACTCGTAGCCGAACAGGACGTCGAAATAGCCGTTGTCCCACTTCACCGGGTTCGCGGTCCACGCGCCCTCGATGCCGCTGGTGATCGTGGCCGAGCCATTGCCGTGCTGGAAGCTGCTCTTCCATCCCATCCCCTGCTCGGTGATGTCCGCCGCTTCGGGCTCCGGTCCCACCAGCGCGTCATCGCCCGCGCCATGGCACTTGCCAAAGGTATGTCCGCCAGCGACAAGCGCGACGGTTTCCTCATCGTTCATGGCCATCCGGGCGAAGGTCTCGCGAATGTCTCGGCCGGAGGCGACCGGGTCCGGAACGGCGTTGGGTCCCTGGGGATTCACGTAGATCAGGCCCATCTGCACGGCACCGAGCGGCACTTCGAGATCGCGGTCGCCGGTGTAGCGGTTGTCACCGAGCCACTCGTTCTCGGAGCCCCAATAGATGTCGGCTTCCGGTTCCCAGATGTCCGGGCGTCCGCCGCCGAAACCGAAGGTCTTGAACCCCATCGATTCGAGCGCGCAGTTGCCCGCCAGGATCATGAGGTCGGCCCAGGAGAGCTTCCTGCCGTACTTCCGCTTGACGGGCCACAGCAGCATGCGGGCCTTGTCGAGGTTGGCGTTGTCCGGCCAACTGTTGACCGGCGCGAAACGCTGGTTGCCGGTCCCGCCGCCGCCGCGGCCATCGCCGACCCGGTAGGTGCCAGCGCTGTGCCACGCCATCCGGATGAAGAGCGGCCCGTAGTGGCCATAGTCGGCTGGCCACCAGTCCTGCGACGTGGTCATCACGTCGTAGATGTCCTGTTTCAGGGCATCGTAGTCGATGCTCTTGAACGCCGCGGCGTAGTCGAAATCCTCGTCCATGGGGTTGGACTTTGAGGACTGCTGGTGCAGCACGTCCAGTCGCAACTGGCGCGGCCACCAGTCCAGGTTTTCGGTGCCGCCGCGCGCGGCGGTGTTGCCTATTCCGCCCGTTACCGGGCACTTGCTCTCGCTCATGGTTGACTCCTTCCAGTGTCCCTGCCGTGTCGCGTCCTGACATCCCCTTGGGCGCAGTATCACTTACGACAGATTATCCGACCGTTAGTGCGAGCCTAGGATTTGGCTGCCTTCGCGTACAACGATTATTATTGGATGTATCAATCGTATTTTGCGAACGCCGAGATGAAACGCCTGCCCACGATGAAACAGCTCCAGTACCTGGTGGCGCTGGCGGACACGCAGCACTTCGGTCGCGCAGCGCAACGGTGCTACATCACCCAGTCGACCTTGAGCGCCGGCATCCGCGATCTCGAATCCGTGCTAGGCATCCCTATCGCCGAGCGATCGAACCGGCATGTGCTGATCACTCGCGTCGGCATGCAGATCGCCGAGCGCGCGAGGGCGCTCCTGCGGGACGCCGACGAGGTCATGGAGGTGGCCAGGGCCGGCCGCTCTCCGATGACGGGGGAGATGCGGCTCGGCGTCATACCGACGATCGGCCCGTTCCTCCTGCCACAGGTCCTGCCCGTACTGCGGGACCGGTTCCCGGAGCTGACGATCTACCTCCGGGAGGAGCAGACCGCCCCGCTGCTCGCCCGGCTGGAAGAGGGAGAGCTGGATGCCGCCCTGATCGCGCTTCCCTACGAGACGGAAGACTTCAGCGTCGATGTCATCCTCAGGGACGAGTTCCTGTTCGCCTGCCACCGCACGCACGCCCTCGCGAACGTCGATGAGGTTTCCCTCGAGGCGCTTGCGGACGAACAGCTCATGCTCCTGGCGGAAGGCCATTGCCTTCGAGGGCACACCCTCGATGCCTGCGGCGTGGGCGACATGAAGGCGCGGGCGCAGTTCGAGGCGAGCAGCCTCTACACCCTGGTGCAGATGGTCGCGGCAGGCATTGGCGTGACCCTGATTCCGCGGCTCGCGGTCGACGCCAACGTTATCCAGGGAACCGGAATCTCGCTCTCAAGGCTCGCGGCGCCCGCGTCGCGCGACATCGGGCTGGCATGGCGCCCGACATCGCTCCGAACCAACGACTTCCGGCTGCTGGCAAGGACGCTGAGGGAACTGCCGTCAATGGCGTCCTGAAAACCGCGCACCCTTGATTCCGTATCCCCATACCCGCTTCGACCATCGTCACGACTGATCATGCCGCCGGATCGAATCACCACACTGTTCTACGAACTGTTCAGCGGACTGCCCCGGCAGGGACCGGGGACTGCGTCGAGCACACGACGGGCCCTAGGGTTCGTACCGGATGTCGGACGCCGCACCCGCGTACTCGACATCGGCTGCGGGACCGGCGCCCAGACCCTGGTCCTTGCGGACAGTTCGCCGTGCCGAATCATCGCCATCGACAACCACCCACCGTTCGTCGACACGCTGAACCGAAGCGCCCGTGAACTGGGAATCGAAGACAGGCTGGGGGCCCGCGTGGCGGACATGCACCAACTCGACTTCGCCGACGGTTCCTTCGAACTGATCTGGTGCGAAGGCGCCATCTACAACATGGGTGTCGAAGCGGCCTTGCGCGACTGGCGCCGCCTGCTGCAGCGCAACGGACACATCGCGTTTACGGAAGTGTGTTGGCGAAAGCCCGAACCGCCCGCAGCGTGCCAAGCGTTCTGGAACCGCGAGTACCCGGCTATCCGTGAGACCGCAGCACTCCTCAAGGCCGTCGAGGCGTGCGGATACGAGACCGTCACGCACTTCCCGCTCCCTGCGTCGGCTTGGTGGGACGACTACTACCGGCCGCTCCAGGACAACGTCACCGCATTTCGGGAACTTCATCACGATGATCCGGAAGCCCGGACGCTGGCGGAACAGTGCCAGGAGGAAATAGACACCTGGCATGCCTATTCGCAGTTCTACGGCTACGAGTTCCTCGTGCTCCGGGCCCCGTGAAACGATCCTGGCGAAGGCGACCGGTTCAAGGGCATCCGGATCGGTCAGGAATTCCCGAAACGGCGGCTCAACCAATGATCCACGGACAGCTTGCCGCCTCCCGACAGCGCCAGCGGGATGAACATGACGAGGAAGATCACGGGCAGCTTGTAGTTGCCGGTGCAGATGCCGTCCTCGCACTGCCTGGAGATGCGGTAGCCATCGAACAGGTCTGCGATCGAACCGAACCCCCCGGTCGGCAGATGCGCCGCATAGATCGCGACCAGTGTCACGACGATGAGGCAGAGGGACACGTACCGTGTCGCGAAGCCGACGATCAGGAGCACGGCGCCGACGAGTTCGAACCACGTAGCCATGAACCAATTCACGTCCGCAGAGAACAGCGAGAACGGAAAGGGGAAATCGAGCCGGGTGAACCAGTTGTCGCCGCCGAACTTCGCCGCACCACTCTCGAAGTACTCGTAGCCGAGCAGCAGTCGCAGCACCAGCAACGAAACGTAAACGCCTGCGCAGGTGAGCCAAGCCCTGACGCGCCCCTCGATGTTGAGGATCGACCGTATCAGTGATTCCATCTTGTCCTCCGCTCAAGTCGCCTCAGGTTGCCCAATTTGTCTTTCGTTGTCGATGACGCGGCCCGTGCCTGCTTTGACACCCTCGATCCCGCAATCCCGCTGGATTGGCGAACGTTGGCGGCGAACCTTGCCTTTCGCTGGCGCTCCGATCCGCCCCGGCGCGTCGGCCTCGCCGGCGGCCAGGGCGCGGGGAAATCCACGCTCTCCCGGGCGATCGTCCAGGCCGGCCAACATTTCGGGCTTCGCGTCGTTTCCCTTTCCATCGACGACTTCTACCTCACGCGTTCCGAACGCGAAGCGCTGGCGGACCGCGTACATCCCCTGCTGGCAACGCGCGGCCCGCCAGGTACCCACGATGTTCCGCTCTGCGAGTCCGTCATGGATGCGCTTGACGCCGACGGCGTCGTAACGGTTCCTGTCTTCGACAAGGGTTTGGACAACCGTTCGCCCGAAACACTCCGCGTGCAGGCACCAGCGGACATCGTTCTGCTCGAGGGCTGGTGTGTCGGCGCAAGGCCGGAGCCGGCAGATCGGCTCGATCAGCCGATCAATTCACTCGAAGCCGAATCGGACTCCGGGGGTCTGTGGCGGCGGCATATCAACCGGGCCCTGGCGACCGACTACGCCCCGCTGTTCGGCGAGCTGGATTGCCTCATATTCCTTCGCGTGCCGAACCTCGACGCGGTGGCGCGATGGCGGCTCCAGCAGGAAAGCGAACGGCCACCCGAGCTACGGCTCGACGAGGCCGAGGTCGCGCATTTCGTCGCCCACTATGAACGGCTGACGCGCTGGATGCTGGAAGACCTGCCTGATCGAGCCCATGTACTCGTCGAACTCGACGAAGGACATCGGGTGGCCAGGTGTACGTTCGCGGATCGCTAAACGGGCGACTTCCGATGGTGCCGCCGCTAGGAGGGTGCGCCGTAGAACGGCACGCAGTGCCGATCAAGGCGGAGCATCCGGGATGGGCGGGATGGGTGAGACGGTGGGCTTGGGCGGGGGTGAAAGACGTCACGCCCAAAGGGCTGACGGGTTTCATGGCTCTAGCCGAAACCCAGGCCGACCCAAAGCTCGCTAGGGGGCTGCGCCGTAGAACGGCACGCAGTGCCGATCAAGGCGGAGCATCCGGGATGGGCGGGATGGGTGAGACGGTGGGCTTGTCCCGTGCCAAGAGAGCGTGACACTTTGGTTTTTCAAGGGTATCCAGCTCTAGGAGAAATCGGTTACCACGCCAGTATCCACACGATGATTTTGCGCTTCAGGCGAGGTGAGGAGTTTTGTTGCAACACGGGCGGGGCCGGATGACGCGGCGTTGTCGGCGGTGGTGCATCGGCGGAAAGGGTAGGAGCCGGATTGAAGCGCGCGGGAGCGTGACCCACGGAACGCGTTTGATTGAGATTGTCCGAGTTGCGCCGGATGTCGTTCTAAAGTTAGGCGCGTTGCCTGGCCCGTGGAGGTTGGCGCAATTCGCTCGGCAATCGAAGCCCCCGAGAGGCAATCAGGAGTTCGGTACCAACCCGCTTAGTCTCCAGCGAATAGTTCACGTTGAATTCGAACTGGCGGCGACTGCGGTATAGCGTACGAATATCCCGCTCGCTGTCGTAAGTTACGACCCAAGGATTATCGAGTGGGAGAAGCGACTCGGCCAGCAATGCGTGGTCCTCGGACTCGTAGTAGTTTGTGTAGAGGCTCGACCCCTTGTTGTAATATGGTGGATCAACGCACAGGAAAGTCGTGGACGGTAGTCTGCCAACGACGCGGTCAATGAGATCAAGGGCGTCCAAGCGTGTCAGGTGGATGCGGTTGCGGTATTTGGCCATTCGGCGAATACGGCGCATGAGGACTTCCCTGCTAAAGCGGCAGTCAATCTTGTAGCTGCCGGTTTGATCGAGGCCGCCGATGCATCCCGCGCCTTTGATGATTCCGGATCGGTTTGTTCGGTTCAGGTAGAAAGTAGCGAAACCGAGCGTAACGGGATCGTCCAAGTTGCCGACGGCGCGTATGTCCCGCTGACGATGCCATTCGTCAACGGTTATCGGGGTGTGGGCGACAAGGTCGAGCAATGCCTCGGTGTGGTCTAGGACGCAATGCCAGAATGCCCAAATTCCCACATCGACATCGTTGATGTGGATGTCGCTGACGTGACCTCCGTAAAGCAGGGGTAGCGCGAGCCCGCATCCGCCAGCGAAAGGTTCGGCGTAGTGGCGATGCTCGAGTCTATTGACCCTGAGGATCGTCGAGACAATCGGGTAAAGGCATGCTTTGCCGCCTGGATAACGCAGTGGGGAGGCGGGACGGCTCATCGGCGATGTGGGCGTGTGGTTGCGCAGCGTTCCGTCGTCACTTGGTTTTGGCAGCCACTTCGTTCGCCAAAGCGATCAGCAGTTCCTCGATCGTAGCGAGATCATTCGCTAGTGTCTCGCCGTGAAACGCTGCGGCGGATTGGTTGTGCTTGGTGGTATTTCCGTTCTCCGACAGCCGCTTGAGTGCCTCCCTGAGTGCCTTCATGCCGTCTCTGTCCAAGCCGAGTTGGTGCAGCTTGTTGTTGTTCAGGTATGAGTGGAAATCCGTCTTCGCGTTGCGCCCGACCAGTGCGGTAAGGGTCTCGACAAACACCCACGCTCCGACCGTCAACAGCGGAGTGTGTACGTTCAAACTGAGCTTGTGCAACGAATAGTAGATGTTCTGCAGCTTGTAGTTGTCGGTGGAGTCGACCGCATCCTGGAGCTTTTCGGAGTGCGCGATCCTGCTCGGGCGCTTTGGTGGTCTGTCTCGGCGAGAGCCAGGTTTGCCGGGAGAAGTCTCCTCAATGATCGGCCGTGGTTCTCCACGATATCCCGTAAGGCCAGCGGACAGCTGGTTCGCGTGCTCGTCAATGTGTTGCTTGTTGTCGCGTGTGCTAAATGTTCTCTTGGCGACGTTCTCCATGAATCGCTCAAACACGATGTGGAAGTCGTCCTCCAGCAACGTAGTGGTGATGTTGTCGGGATCATTGATGTCTACACCAAGGGCATTGCGAAACAGGGGATTTGACAAGTACCGTTGTACTGTGGAGAGGCGGCCGACCCGGTCATTGGCCGATATGAATCCACGCTGCTCTCCCGCATCTAGGACTTTCTGGGCGAAGAGGTTCTTCGTATAGCCGGTGTGCCGGGTCTTTTGCTCGGCGCTCCATTGTCTTCGACCCTTTCCCCCCGCGTACCCCGCGTGAATTCTCTCCAGCCAGAGCTTTACGTCGTCACGGTGCTCGAATACCACCGCCGACAACTCGTCGATGGGTTCCCATCCCTCGCCGGCGACTTCGAACGCGCGTCGCAAGTTCGCGTCGGGGGCAAGCTCTGGATCGTGAAGGAGTTTTAGGGCGCAGACGCGACGATTCCCTTCAATAACGTAGTACATGCCATCCCCGTAGGGGATCAATCCGACGCGATCGAGTGGGTTCAAGCCGTTGGCCGCAATATCTTTCGCGAGGACGAGCACGTTTTCCTCCCGACACAGATACTGGATCACTTGTTCCTGAGTTTGAAATTGTTCGTGTCGCGCGTTTTCCGGGTCGAGGAGTATTCGATTGACCTCGACCTCCGCCTCAATTTCATGACCAAATTCCATTCTGGTTCAGTTCCTTATGCGTCCTTACAAACGGAAACAAATCGTCTTCCTCTCGGAGAACGGTCGGTCGGAGACTCAGTCGGAATCCCATTCGGGTATTCATCCTTCCGCAGTCTCGTATTGGGGCGGGACCGTGCGGACCGTCGAAAGCCTCGCGGAGTCATCCGACAAGTCCATTTTCGGCTGGGGCCGTCGGTGATAGCGAACGTTCCGACGGCAAGCGTACACTGTTATCTGACAAATTTGTCAGGACGGGCAGACATCCGGCGAGGCGCGATCCGGGGGCGGCCCGGCTGGCGCCGTTGCGCGAGCCGGTTGGGATTGTCGGGGCCGGCTTGGTCAAGGGAGATGCAACATGCGACCGCACCAGGGCGATCAATCGTCGAGTCCGCACCCCTTGAGGACGATTTGCGTCACGGTGGCCACTCCGGTCTCGAACTGCGCGGCGGTCAACCGCTTGACGCCAAGAATGTTCCTGATCTGCTGTTCGAACTCGGCGTAGTACTGTGTTGCGCCCCAAAGCAGAAAGAAGAAGTGGCGAGGGTCCACTGGATCCATCTTCCCCTCGTTGATCCAATGCTCGACAACTGCGCATTTCTCTTCCGTCAGCGCCCTGATCTGATCGTTCTGCTCCTCGGTCAGCATTTCCGACCCGCGAATCACCTCCATTGCGAAGATCTTGGACGGCACCGGGTGCCTTCTCGAGTACTCGATCTTGGCGCGGACATAGTCGCCGATGGCTTCCCGCGGCTCCCGGTCGGTGGTGATCTCTTCGAACGCCTCGATCCAGCCAGCTTGCAGTTCGGTGAGAATGCGCCGATAGATGGCGCGCTTCGAGGGAAAGTAGTAGTAGAGGTTCGGTCTCGGCAGCTTTGCCACGCGAGCGATGTCGTCCATCCGCGTGCCGTAAAATCCCCGTGTGGCGACCAGCTTCTCCGTGGCCCGGAGAATTTGCACTTCCTTCCGATCACGCGCGGTCTTTGCGCGGGGCATGCCTTTACCTCCTTGCCTCGGGAACTCTGATGGCCCCGAGGCGTGATTACGCCGCCGATCACGTCGAAGCTCGCTCCGGGCGAGCGCACCGAAACGATTATACGTCTTGAGCTCGAACCGTGAACCGCGACACGGATCTTATCCAGAGTTTTCTTGCTTTCGACCGCAGTGGGCAGGTTGTTGCATGGTTGCTCTGGGCAGCACGTCGGGCGGGCGTAGCAATTTTGCAATTCAATCGACGCCGAATTTTGACTAAACTGATTGACACTGATGTATAAATTCTTGTTTAGGAGTGTCTGCGGGTTGTCTAAGGCAGAGAAAGGGACATTTGATGGCTGATCGAGAACGCGGTTCGGCTCTCATGGAGGTCTCGACCGTTTCGGGAGCCGGTCATCGAATAGCTCTTCCGTCTTCCATCTGGCTGATCGTCCTCTTGCTTCAGGCCGCTTCGCTTCAGGCACATTCGGAGCGGGAATCGGAACCGGCTGCGCTTGAGGAGATCACCGTGACCGCCCGCAAGCGCGAGGAGGCGCTACAGAATACGCCGATCTCCGTCACCGTCTTCTCCGCGTCGGCTCTGGAGGAGGCGAACATGGGCGACCTTCGGGATCTCGGCAAGTACACCCCGGGCATGACGTTCACATCCTACGGCATGGGCAGCAACGAGGCGGGCGCCATCTTTCTGAGGGGCATCGGACAGTCGGATCACATGGTCACCACCGACCCCGGCGTCGGGCTCTACATCGACGGCGTCTATGTGGGGCGCAGCCAGGGCACGGCACTGGATCTGCTCGATCTCGAGCGGGTCGAGGTGCTGCGGGGACCCCAGGGAACACTGTTCGGGAAGAACACGATCGGCGGCGCCGTCAACGTCGTCACCCGAAAGCCGACCGGCGACCGCGGCGGGCAAGTGAGCCTCACCGTCGGCCAGGACCGGCGGCTGAACGGTTTCGTGTCTGGCGAGACAGGGCTCGGCGAGCGCGCGGCAGTTCGGCTCGGCGTCCTGAGCAAACATCGCGACGGCGTTGGGGAGCAGATTTTCACGGGCGCCGAGACCGGGGATGAGGACAGCCTGAGCGGACGTGCGCAGTTCTATTGGCGGGTATGGGCGGCGGAGTTCTCGCTGGCAATGGACGCAAGCCGGGTGCGCCAGGCCGCCATGCCCCACAGTTTCTACCAACACGCCGACTGGCTGGGCGTCGCTCCCTGCTATCGGCGGGAGGGCGAGGGCCATGAGCCGTGTCCCGCAGGCATGGAAGCGGATCCGTTCGACAGCTACTCGCTGGACGACCTGGACACAGCACAGGATCTCTTCGGCGTGTCCGCCACGCTGGAGTGGGAAATCTCGGACGGACTGGCGATCAAGTCCATCACGGGCTATCGGGACATGGAATACCTCGGCTGCCTCGAATTCGACGGCGCCCCGCAACGCATCGTCTATTACCGGGAGACGGGCAGTTCCGACCAGTTCTCGCAGGAGTTGCAGCTTTCAGGATCACGGGCCGACGGACTGACCTGGATCGCCGGGCTCCACTACTTCGCGGAAGACGGCGAGAACGATCAGGACAACCTTGAGTTCGGCGCGCTTTCGCGGCGGCTCACACAGGTGGGAACAAAGAGCCACGCGCTATTCGGCGAAGCGACGTTGGAACTGACGGAGGGTTTCAGCCTGACCGGCGGTTTGCGCTACACCGAGGAAAGCAAGGACTACGATGTCGTCTTCCGCTCGCTGGACGCGAACGGCGCGCGGATGATCGATGACACCGGGGAACCCCTTTATTTGGTTCCGCCGACGGTCCTCGAAAACGAGTGGGACGCCGTCTCCGGGACAGCCAACGTCAGTTACGCCGTTTCCAGTGGCGTCATGATCTACGGGACATATTCCAGGGGTTTTCGGAGCGGCGGCTACGCGGCCCGGCCGTCCAAGATCCCGAGCGTGGGGGGTTACGATCCCGAGTATGTGGACATGTTCGAAGTTGGGATGAAGGGACTCTGGCTGGAAGGGCGGTTTCGCGTTCGCTCGGCGATTTACCGCAGCGACTATCGCGACTATCAGGCGCAGGTGAATAAGGCGGGAAACCGCTTCGACACGCGTGTGCTGAACGCGGCGAAAGCGGAGATCAATGGATTGGAGCTTGAGGTCACTGGCTTGCTTTGGCGGGTGTTTCGCGTCGATGCGACCTTCGCCTACACCGATGCGCGGATTGCAAAGGTCGACCTGGACCCGTCGCTGGAAGCCAACTTCTCGGCCGGCCACCGGCTGCCTTACGTGAGCAAGTACACGTTCAGCATCTCTCCGCAAATGGAGTTCCATCTCGGGAACGGAGACAGTGTCCTGGCCCGGTTCGACTACTCGCATAGGGACGACTTTTTCGGCCAGATCGCTAACTCTCCATTCGAACGCGAGGAGTGGTACGGGCTGTTGAACGCGCGCATGGAATACCGCAACGTCGGCGCTGAATGGTCCGTCGCGATATACGGGATCAACATTTCGGACGAGGAATACGCCCGCGTCAGAAATTACTTCCCCGGTTTCCTTGGATTCGCGATCTGGAACACCGATCGGCGGGAGTTCGGGGTGGATTTCCGGCACAACATTTGAGCATCGCGACAGCTTCTGGCTGCAATTTGAAATCACCAACACGGAGAAACACGGATATGGCTTTTTCAGGAATCTCGAAGGGAGGCTCGATGGCGCTCGCCTGCATCGCCATGACATTGCTCGTGTCTCCGATGTCGATTGCATCAGAGATCTATTCCTATCGATTTCCCCAAGCTGACGCGTCGAAAATCTACCCGGACGCCAGCTGGCTGCCCGAGCCCTATAAGAAATACTACGAAATGTATGACCTCGATGAGATCATCAAACTATTCACGGTCGATTCGCTGAATCGGGACGGGATATCCTTCGACTCCGTAATCGTTGAGCTGGATGCGGACGAGACGAATTACGTCGTGACCATCGTGACCGACGACAAGAATGCGTCCTTCTACGAATCGGTTCATCCGCAATTCGTTTCCAACTACCAGGCCGCCTATCAGGGTGTCCGGAAGTGCATGGAAGAAACCGATTGCTGGAACAAGAACAACACCCACAAGGACGAGCCCTGGGCGTTCTTTCCGCAATTCGGTCTGCCCATGGCAATGCAGCGCTCGGTGCTGATGCTGAACTACCCGCCTTCGACCGCGCTCACCGAGAAAAACTACCTGAACACCTTCACGATGAATCGATGGACGCGCGTGCTGGGCGCAGTCGGCATCGATGATCCCACCCTGTACGAGACGATCGTTGACGTCCGTCCGATCGCCGCCCCCGGAAGTGGAACGTCGGACAACCTCCCCGACGCGCAGACATACTTCAACGACCCGACGGGCAAGACCGGCGGCTACTACATCAATCCACAACTTGCGCTGATGGTCGACCCGCAGTCATCGTCCCACGCTCAGACGCTTCCCTTGGTTGTGCTCGGAGGACCGGCACGCGAAGACTGGAACGAGATCACTGGCACGGGCGAAGACGTATTGAATACTGGAGTGACCACAATCCCGGGGGCGAGCAAGCCGACGCCCTATATTCTGGGGAATCATCCCGATATGACCACCTATCAGTGTTGTAAAGGAGATCCGAATCCCGACTGCAAGGACTCGTTCAATCTGGAGGCCGACGAAAAGATCGACGTGCAGATCGCCTGTTGGGCGCAGGCCATGTCGGACAATCCCGATAGCGACCCGAAACAGGTCCTGGCGGACTGCAAGAAAAAGTGGGTCACGAATCGTTCGGCCGATGACGACCTGACCTTCTGCGCCCTCGCTCGCATGGACAGCAACGAGTGCTTCGGCATGGACATCGACTGGGCGACAGCGGTCAACTATTGCAAGAGCCACGACAACAATCCCTGCGCCTCCTACCAGTGTCCTACGAACGACTCGTTTGAGTAGCAGATCGATGATCGTACCGGCACGCTGATCGGGGCCGCGCGTCCAGGCTTGGGGACGAGGCGCGTTGAGGGATCAAGAACGACGAAAGGAAGATAAGGGCGGAAAAAGAGTGGCAACGACAAGACACAAAGTGTTCGTGAGCTTTCATGAGAAGGACCGGAAGTACCGGGAGCTGTTCGCGAAGCACATGGGTGCGGATCTTGTAGACAGGTCGGTCGGAGAAGGCGACATAGACCCAAGGTTGAAGGTCGACACGACGCGAGCGAAGATCCGGGACGAGTTCATTGCCGACGCGACTGTAACGGTTGTGCTGGTGGGTCGGTGTACGTGGCAGCGCAAGTACGTCGATTGGGAGATCGGCTCGAGCTTGAGGGCCACGAAGAAGAACTCGAGGTGTGGTCTCATAGGAATCCTGTTGCCAACGCATCCGGACTTCGGCAGTCCCGAATTCCAGGAATCGTTGGTCCCACCCCGTTTGGCTGACAATGCGGACTCGAGTGGGTCGTTCGCCAACATCTACGACTGGCCGGAGCCGTGGAGCACTGCAACGGTGCGAGGGTGGGTCCATACGGCGTTCCTTAGACGGGACTCCGTCGTGCCGGAAAATTCGAGAAGGCAGTTCGCGCGGAATCGCTCAGGCCCCTGGCAGAAGGGTTGGACGGATTGAGATGGGTCGGATTGACGAGGGACGTTCGAAACAGTGATTCGAGTGGCGTAGATGGCGGTCGGCACACCCATACAGATCGTCGTGAGTCGCGACAAGGGCGATCGACAAACGGATGTCTACGTGGACACCTTGAGGCTTGCGTTCGAGGGTAGCGCCGATGCCGCTAGTTCGCCGAGCGCCTACCTGGCGGAGGCCGTGGACCTCGGAATTCGGGTATTGGAACCGGCGGCCGACATAGGCGAGCCTGAAATCCGGGCACTGGTTGGAGGGGCTCGGGAGACGGTGGTCGTGGTAATCGGGGTCGAGTCGGCACAGAGCGAGGCGCTCAAGGCCATTGTGGGTGCGGAACGGGTGGTGCCAGTGGAGCCGCCAGCACCGGCGAGCGCCGGGCCGGTTCAGGTCGGGCGTGCGGGTGCCGAAGAGCACGCATTCGCGCCTGTCATCGGCACGCTGCGCACCATGGAACGGGCGCGGCGGGTTCTCGCAGTGGGAGGTGACGGCGCCGCGCAGGACACTTCCATCGGGATGCTGAAGATGTTCATCAGTCACGCGAAGTCGGACGGTGTGGCGATGGCCAAGTCGCTGATCGGCGTACTCCGCCAGCTGCAGGAGGCGGATCCGGGCGGCGCGGGTTTCGAGTACTTCTACGATGCGGAGCACATTGCGCCGGGAACGGTGTGGCGGGAGGTATTGCAGACGCAGGCGAGGACGTCCGTACTGATAGCGCTCCGGACGGAAGCGTACGAAAGTCGGTACTGGTGCCGTCGGGAATTCCTGTTGGCAGAGTCGAGCGGGATGCCGATCATCGCGGTTGATCTGCGGCGGGAGCAGTATCACACGAGCGCACTCCTCCCGTTCGACGTGGTGCCCAGCGTTCGTGTGCATGATGGGAACCTGATCAGAGTGGTTCTCCACGCGATGGCGGCGCACCTCAAGGCATTGCGCGTGGCTAGCGGCGTCGCGTCAGATACAAGGGTCCTACCTCACCGGCCCTCGGTGTACGCGTTGGACGATGCTGTCCATGCAGGTACGGCGTTCAAGCTGATTGCTCATCCGGCTCCAAGGGTTCCCGAAGCCTACGACAGGGCCGTGCAGCCGATCTTGAGATCGGGGGCGGGGCCTGCGAGACTCGTGACGTTCGACGAACTGGAGTAGTGGCTATGTGGTCCGTAGGGGTTTCGGTTTCGCCGTCGGCGGAAGCGGAACGACTCGGATACGACGAACGACAAATCAACCGGATCGTGGTCCGGCTGGCCCAGTTTTTCCTCGACCGCGACATGCGCGTCATCTTCGGACACGACTGGCGCGAGGACGGTGTGATGCGTGCCGTGGCGGATTTCGCGGTCGTGGTCGCGGCGCGTGACGAGGCAGTGGATCACCCGGAAGACCAGATGCTGTCGTTCGACGAGAACGCGGCGGAGACGGAGACATGCGCGGCACGCATGCTCAACGTGGTACCAGTGAGGCGAGACGAGCTAAGCGTTGGCGCGCTTGAGGCGAAACGGGAAAGCGGAGGCGTGCTGCGGGTGTTCGCCGTTGACGACATGCCGCGTCAAGTCTTGAAGCGGGCACGTGCAGAGATGAGGGCGCGCGAACACGACATGACCAGTGCAAGAGGAGCGCAACTGACGGTCCTCAGGCACTGGTTGACCGTGCTGCTCAACCCCGGTTGCCGCGTGTGTCTCGGAGGTCGGACGGAGGGGTACCAGGGCAACGAGCCCGGCGTGATGGAAGAAGCCAGGCTAGCGCTGCAGTATAGGAAGCCTCTGTACTTGATGGGCGGATTCGGGGGCGCGACACGGTTGTTCGGGGCGGAGCCGAATCACGGTGGCGAGCCGTACTGGGAAGCGGAGAATGGGCTGACCTGGGAGGAAAAACGCGAGTTGTTCGAGACGACGGATGTGGATCGGGCATTGCGCATGATCTGGCTTGCGATCAAGCGGCACCATGGTCCGAACGGGCACAATGCATCTTGAAGAACCTTGAGTTGAAGCTGTCACGTTAAGGGGAAACCGGCGGCGAAGCGAGGATAAGCGCGAGCGTGCCGACGAAGGCCCCAACCCCTAGAACGAGGAAAGCGGCCGGAGCGTGTTTGAGTGCACGTTGGAGCGGCTGGTTCCCGAGGGATTCCCACCGCACACGCTCTTCAGCAAGGAATTTGAACGGGACGAGTCCGTCCTCTTCCATCGTGATCAGGAGCTTGTTCTTGGCCGTCAGCTTCGCTGTCAAGGAATTGAGGGTTGCAAGCCAGCCGAGGGCGATGACGACGAGGAAGGCCCAGAGCACCGCAGCGATCGCTGGATAGGATCCGAGTGCTCCCACTGCGACCGTGGCCACTATGATGCAAAGGCCGCCGTGTGCGCGGGTGGTGGCATCGCGACGTTCGTCCAGCTTGTCGGCGGACTGGGCGTTTAGCTGGTAGATAGCGACATCGTCACGCATCGTGCGCTCCTATTGGACGTTGATTGTGATCCAGGTGTCGAGTTCCGAGCGGGAACGCAAGGCGTCCAGGGCATCCACGACGGAGGGCATGCCGTGTACGGCGTCGAATACCAGTTTGGCCCGCGAGACACGGTGTGCGTGCGCGCCGCCAATTTCGTATCCCACCCACATTGAAATGGCGATCTGCGGCCTCACGCTGACCAAAAACCCCTGGCTGGTACGGATCTGGGCCATGATGTAGTCGGGGAGCCTCCGAGAGTCGGGGTCGACGTTCGGGTCCCATTCAGCGAGGTACGTGACAATGCGGTGGCGCCGTGTGATGTATTGGGCGACATCCTCTGCGTGGCTGTCGTTGGTCTTGTGAGAGACGAAGATCTTTCTCCGTCCACGCACGTTCCGCTGGACGCTCTGGACGCCGAAGGAGGCGGTCTCTTGGACCGTGCCGGTCTGATCGGGATAGAAGGCTTTGTTGAAGCGTACTGTTCCGTCCATTGGTCATCTCCTTGTGTTCGGTCGGTTGCCGGTGAATAGTCCCGCTTCTTGACGCGCTTTTGCAGTTGCTACGCATGACTCAAGGGGCTGTTGTGCCGTCTCAATCCTCGTTTTAGGTCGTACTTGCACTTTGCGCGGTCGGCGAAGGTGGCTTCGATAAGGAACGCAAGATGATCGGGGTTGTTGGCTTTGGCCCATGGAACGACAGAGACCCGAGCCTCGGGGGCGAGCAGGTTGTCGACTATGCGATCCGGCATATGGGGGTATCGGCGCTCGTACTCGGTTCTCGTGTCGACGCTCACCCAATCTGAGACCTCCGCATAGACTTGCTTTTTCTCGCGAACGCCGTGGCTGGCAGTGCCCAGCGTGCACCCGGTCGAAGGCAGGTTGATCACGAGGATTCCAGACTTGGTGTTGACGGTGCCGTCGAACATGCTTGAGTAAACCTCCCAGTCCACGTGTTTGCGGCCCTTGGTCTCGGTCCCGACGAGCAGGATGGTGACGGTAGAGTCCCGGAGGTAATCGTCGCGAACAATACGCCGGATGGCTTCGTCGTCGAGATCGTCGGAAATGTCGCCCGCGTGGACGGATTTGTCGATGAAGATGGAGTGTTTGGCGTTGAGGTTGAGGAGCGTCTCCTTGGATCCTTGATCGTTTTTGTGGTGGTAGGTGATGAATACTCTATGCATGGGGAACTGCGTTGTTGGATGTTGGAACTAGGGCTTGGTGTCGCTAGGCGTTCATATCGGGACTTGATCCAGCCTCTTTGCTGTCGTCGACCAGCGGTATCAGGTCCTTCGAGATAGCCAGCGACCCGCCTATGAGGGCCATCAGCGGCCCCTGGATGATCTCGTACGCTTCCTCGACCGTGAGCTGCTCCGCCGAAAGAACAAGAATGAGAAACATGACCAGCACGACGATGTAGCCTGCCAGCGTCAATGCGAGCACATTGGTGCGAGTCGGGGTTCCTCTGATTTTCATGACCTCGAACATCCTGCTATTCAAATACTTGGGGTGCTGTTCGCAGCTCTGGATGCCTCGATCAAGCCGTCAGTCAGGGTGCACACGGAGTGGTATCTGCGAGCGTCGTTGACCGCTCTCGCCACCGGGTACTGCTCCAGACCCTTGCCCATGTCGTTCCTTATATTCAGGAACACCCTGGTCCGGGCGCGCTCGATGCCCGACATGGCGACGTTCAGCGCCTGCGCCTCGTAAACGTCGTCGTAGACGCTCCCGAGAGCGGACGTCGCAGCGCCCGTGGCTGAGAGGGCCTTGGCTGTCAACTCATCCCGAACAACTGCGCCCGCCGCCGCCAAAAGCTGCGTGCCCATGCCGAACCTGAGTTTCCCGCTCTTGATCCTGGTAGCCAAGTCGGTCTTGAACTCGGTGCACTTTTCGGTAGCCCGCCCCAGCAGGACGTTCTGCAATTCGTTCCGCCTGACGATCGGAGACGGGTCCTCTGCCCCTGCCGTGAACTTGCCGCCTTGTGCGAAGCCGTGGCTCTCGTACAGAGCCTGCAACTCGGTGGCCGTCACCAACTGATCCGGCGGCCCCACGAGCAGGCCGCCCCTCGTGGTCCACGAGCAGCCGACCAACGCGAGCGCAGCCGCCGCGAGCGCGAGAGTCCTCATGATTTTGGTCTCCTTGTCTGATTGATTCGCCGGATCGCATCTGCGCCGCGAAGCCGATCCGCAGGCGCGTCGCCAGCGTCAACGTTCAGGGCGATCCAGCGCCGATTTCGATGTCCGAGCCCACCCTGATAGCACAGAAGTATATAACGTTTTTGTCAGACAATAACGTCTATTGTAGGCTTGTTGTCCGGCTGTGGAATCTGAATTTCTATCTTTCGCCATGCACGGCAACAGGGCTCGTACTTTTCGCTTCTACGATGGCTTTTGCGGAAGGCATTTCGATGGAAATGCGACGTCACCCAGCGGGCGAAAGAGCGCCACGGACAGCATGAGTCGCGACGGACATCAGCGGCGCCCGGGCCCGGCAACTGAAAGCGGGTCGACGTCGAGCGGAACGTCGGCGGCGCGGGAAGGTTCGCCGGGGCGAACGTCGACTACGCAGGTGGACCGTCCGGGATTCGGACCGTTCCCCTCTTTCTGGTCCGCCGTCGGCGGGCGCGGCCCGCGGTGCGGCGTCGCTAGCCTTATCGGTCTCACGGCGCTCCGGCGCGGGCGGATCTGGTCAGCAACATCGATCTGACCGCCAGCTCCGACCTTTCGCTGTCCAGCACGGTCCGCGCCTAGGAGTTCACCGCCGGAGACGAGAACGCCTCGCTGGGCAGGATCGAGATCAAGTTCTCGAGCGGCAGCGACAAGCTGGACCCGCCGACGGCGACGCTCCGGCGCCGGGACGGGGAGAACTACGTCCTGGTGGCGGAGTTGATAGGACCCAGGAAGCTCGCCGGGGGCGACAACGCGTTCGCCGCGCCCTCGAATACGACGCTTCAAGCGGGCGCCGTGTACGCCGTTCGCCTCGAAGGCGGCGGCGCCGGGGCCGCCTTGCGGGGCACGGCAAACGACAGCGAGACCGGAGAGAGCGGCTGGAGCGTGGCCAATGACAGCCTGCGCAGGTCCAGCGAGGAGACGAGCTACGAGACCAGCGCCGACGCCCTGATGATCCGGGCGATCGAGGCGAGCGAGAGGTTCGATCCGTTCGAACCGCCGCTGGCGCCGATTCTCACCCTGAGCGAGACGACAAGCGCGGACGGCACCTGGACCGTGAGCTTGAGCGATGCGGAGGCGGGCGACTACTACTCCGAGTTTAACCTGGAAGAGACTTCCCCGGGCGGCGTCGTCGAAACAACAGACTTCATTCCGCCCGTCTTCACCACGACCATCACCGACAAGACGGTCGCGGGCGACTGCAGCTACCGGGTCCGGGGGTGCAGGAATCTCTGCAGCGACTGGTCCGCGAGCGGCACGGTGACATACGCGCCGCCCGCGTCGAACAGCCGGCCGGTGGTGTCCGCCATTTCGGATTTGACGGTGGGGCGAGGATCCACGGGGACGCGCACGGCGAACGTGACCGATGGCGACAGCGGCGACACGCACAGGGTCGAGGCGACCTCCAGCAACGCGGGCGTGGCGACGGTTCGGGTGAGGGACAAGACCTTGACGGTGACGGGCGTGGCGTGCGGCGCGGCGACGATCGAAGTGACCGCGACGGACAACAGCGGGGGTTCGAACGCGACCTCGGCGGCGGTCGAGTTCGACGTGACTGTGTCCAGCAGCCGGCCGGTGGTCGTCACGATCTCCGACGCGACCGTGTCGCGCGGATCCGCGGCGACCAGGACGGTGTGGGTGTCGGGGGGAGACGACTCCACCGTTTCTGCGAGTTCCGACGACAGGTCCGTGGCGACGGTGTCGGTGTCCGGCAAGACCCTGACGCTGACGGGAGTCGCGCGCGGCACGGCGACCCGCCGCTGTCGTCCGTCGCCGCCGCTGAGATGACCGAAGCCGTTGCGAAACGCGAGAGTTTAATGGGAATTAAGCTGTACTATTTCGTCTGACAAAAAAGTCAATAAAGTTCTTGACAAGGTGATTTCTCTTCAATGATTCTTATCTGGTGCTCGAACGGCTTCGTTTCGAGACACATAACCAGGGCAGGGACTAGCCCGGCCCGATAAATCTCCAATAATGGGAGTCATCCTAATGAGGTTACTCAACGAAAACGAAATGCTGGCAGTGGCCGGCGGGGCAGACAAGCCCAAGAGACCACCCAAGCCATGTCCTCCGCCACCGGGGCCACCGCCGATGCCTCCTGATCCGCCCGATCCGATCCCCGGGCCGATCATCGAGCCACCTGACCTTTCGGTGACCGTCGGCGCGACCTAGTGGTTCACTGCGGGCGAGATGATTGAATCCTGCCTGCGAGCGGCGCGGATCTCGGGTTGGGGCGTGAGCCGCTCCGGGGCCGCGCTGCTTTCCTTAGGCTTGTGCATTCCCGGCGTCTTCCACGGCGCTGGGGATGTCGTCGGTTATGACGACCCGGAACGCCTAATGAGTGCAGTTGCAGGGCACGCTAGTAACGGCGATTTCCTATCAGCGTGGATGGTCTATCAACGCGCCTACGCGTTGATGCGTGCCTCGCCTGCCGCGATCGAGACAGTCGGCACGTACTGCCGACGCGCCGGATGCCCGTTCATTGGGAAAATCGCGTGGATACTCGGTAAGGGGAAGCCTGATCTGGCCTTACTTGACGAAATTTGCCACGAAGAAACTGATTCGTGCACGAGGTTACTCGCGGACGCGCAGTTGGCCAAGGCGTATCTTGACGACACGGCCGCGCCTCCTGCTTTTTCCCACGAGGCGGAGATCCACTTCATTCGCGCGGACCGAGGGGACCCACGTCCCTGGACGCTGGTCGATATAGGCCACAAGGCGCAGTGGGGGCTAATCAATAGCGGAAGCGAAATGGTCGAGTTCTCCGCGCGATCACCCGTGCTCGGTCCAGCGGACTATGAGGCTTACGGAGGGCCCATGGCGCCAGATCCGAATGTCGGTGGGAAGAGAAATGTCCTTCGACCGGCTGTGCTCCGAGGGTTAACTTTGGGAGCGGTGACGGAGGATCGCGTGCCTGCCGGAGCGCGCGAAGAAGCCATGGGATACATCAGCGTGGGGATGAACGCGCTGCTCCGTTACTCACAAGTGTGCTTCTCTTGGTCCAATGCCACTCTGTATTTGGGACACTTGGGACCCTGCAAGGTCGGGGAGCAGCCCTTTGCGGCCACGTTGGCTGCCAAGGGAGGGGAGCCGATGCTTACGATCCTCGAAAGCGATGGTGCTCGCTTTCGAGTGTTAGTGGACACGGGTGCTGCCAAGACCTACTGCGGGGATCAGCTTGCGAAGGACGGGGGCTTTCGCTTTGGAAGCCATCCCAGTTTTCAGGTCCGATGCTCGCGGGAAGACCTTCCAGCACGGTCGGACATTCCTTGGGACGCCGAGATCGGCATGGATACATTGAGGGAATTCAATGCGTTTGGGTGGGAGTTGAACCCGTTTCGGATGTATTTCGTGCCGAAGGGAAACCGCGACGAATCGCATACCGCGTCGGTCGGGCGTGGGGCTCAAAGCGTGACGGGGCGCAGCTATTCCGAGAGGCTGTTGGACGAAACGGTGCGCGCCGCGAGTGAAGGCGACTTCGCGGAGGCGTGGGGGAGCTATACCCGTCTCTTCACCCTTATGCGCACTTCGAAAAGGGCAAGGGCGATGCGTGAAGCCTATTGTCGCCGTCCGGGAGGATGTCCGGACATTGGACTAGTGGCGTGGATACTTGGCAAGGCGAAGGACGATCTTTCGTTTCTCGATGGACGATGCGATGACGTGCGTGATCCCACGTGCGCGCGTTGGCTTGAGCGTGTGGACATGCTCAAGGCCTATCTTGACGAGGAACCGGAGAGTGGCACGCATCCGCCTCACGATGTCGAGATCGAGTTCATCCACGCCGACCTCAACGACCTGCGGCCCTGGACGATTATCCACGTGGGCGGAAAGCCGATGTGGGGGATGTTCGACACAGGAGCAGATGTGGCACTCATCCCCATGCGTTCGTCTATTCTGACAGAGGCTGATTACCAGACTTACGGCGGGCGGCGGGAGGCAAAGGAAGCTGACGGGTTCATTCGCGAGCGCCAGGACGCTGTGCTACATGACTTCACGCTGGGGTTAGCTACCGAGAACCACGTTCCCTCCAAGGCTTGGCATCCGGCGGGAGATTCGGTCACCGTGGGAATGAGCATGCTACTTCGCTATCGGCAAGTGTGCTTTTCTTGGTCCGAGGCGACCCTCCACTTGGGTAGTTTAGGACCTTGCGCCGTGGGGGAGATTCCTTTTGGAGCCGGTCTGTCGCCACGAGGGCAGCCATTTGTCAAAGTCCGGATGGACGACGATAAGCCGCTGAAGGCACTGGTGGATACGGGTGCACCTCAGACAGACTGTCAAGATCGATTCATGGAACGCGTGGGTAAGGGTTTCTTTCAATTCGGCAAACATCCCGATCTCACGGCGCGCTGCGGGAACCGTAGCCCCCTGCTGCAACCGGCGGAGTGGGTGGACGCGGTTATTGGGATGGACGCGTTGTCGAATTTCGAAGCGGTCGGGTGGGAATTAGATCCGTTTAGGATGTATTTCGTGCCGAGAAAGGAAAGCGACGAATCGCGAGTTCGCGAGGCAACCAAGGAAGCTTCCAACGACCAACTGAGTTCAGCAGAGATCGAATGACCGACGAATGAAAAGGCCCATGGTGGGCTGCGCAGGACGCCCTCGATCTCGGGTCGTGGTGTTCGTATCGAGGGAGCAACTGCAGCTAATGCTAAAGGGTTGGCCGATGCACGAGTCCAGAGAGCATTGACGTTTGCGCGTCGGTGAGGACAACAAAAGCGAGGTACCGAAAGGGTGGACAGAGTACCGTCTGGTTTGTTTCGAGAGGAGGTTTTCTCCCGATTCCAAGCATCACTCTGGCAGCCACCATTGCTCTCGAGGCCTGTGTCCGGCGTGCTGCTGTCCGCCATTGCGGTGCTGACGGCCGCCGGACTGGTCACGTTCGCGGTTTCGTTCACCTTCGCGCGCAAGGAGCAAGCGACCGGTCACTTGGTACCCATCGCGGGGTGGTCCCGGATCAGCGCCCAGTCCTTCGCGGTAGTGCGTCGCCGCCATTTCGAGGCGGGGGATCAAGTAGAAGCGGGCGACGTGCTCTATGAATTCGCCTCCGGCGATGGCTTGCGCCGAGGTATGTCGGTGGAACGCAAGCTGCTCGAAGATATTAAGGGTCGCCGCAAGTCTCTGAACGTGCGGCTGAGGGCAATCGATGGACAATTCGAGAACGATCGCGAACTCCAGGAGAAGGAGCACGCTGCCGGGAGACAGCAGATACTGCATCTAAATGCTGAGATCGCTTCTCTTGAGGTGCGCCTAGAGATCTCGCAGCGCCAGCAAAGGGATGGGCTCCGACTGAAGGCGTCAGGGGCGTTGGCCGACGCGAAGCTACTGGAGCTAGAGGACCGGGTGGAATCGCGATCTGCGCTCCTGGCCGCAACGCGGCGGGAACTGGCGAGAGTTCGCGCGAACCAAGACACGCGGCGGCAGCAGTACGCGCGCCTCTCGCTCGACCGTGAGGCGGCCCGCGCCACCGTGGTTGAGCAACTGCATGGAGTGGCCATGGAAGAGGCACGTATTCGCGTTCGGGATTCGACGCACGTCTTGGCACCGCGAAGCGGCCGTGTCGCGTCGGTTCGTGTCGGTGCAGGCGACTGGATCGAGCCAGGGGACACATTGCTCGATATTTTGCCGAGCGATGTAGATCTCAAGGCGCGCCTCTTCGTGAATTCCGGCGCAATGGGCTTGGTCGATATCGGCAAGGAAGTGCGCGTCTATCTGGATGCCTTCCCTTACGAACGCCACGGTGCCCACGCGGGGCGTGTGTCGTCGATTTCTGAAACGACGGTAAGCGCCGGACCCCAGGGCGGCGGAGAGTTCTTCCGTATCGAAGTGGAGTTCCCCAATGGATTTAACTTGTCACCCGCGCAGCGGCAATCACTGCGTCCCGGAATGACGGTCAGCGCGGACGTTGTCTATGACTACGGCACGTTGCTCGACTGGCTGCTCGAACCCCTCCGCGGCGCCGTGAGTCGCCTATAGAGGCGCCCCGCAGTGCGAATTCCAATCATTCTGCAGTCAGACCGCGCGGAGTGCGGATTGGCGTGTCTGGCTATGGTCGCGGCCTTTTACGGGCACCACGAGACCTTGCGCGAATATCGATCAAGGTTCCATGTTTCGCAACGAGGTGGCACGCTTGCGAACCTCCGCGACTATGCCGAACAGCTTGGGTTTCAGTGTCGTGCAGTTCGCGCGGAACTCCACGAGTTGCCTCAGCTGCGAAGACCCGCAATTCTGCATTGGGATCTTAATCATTTCGTGGTGCTCAGAGGCACTGGTCGCAATAGCGTGCGAATTGTGGACCCGGCGGTGGGAGCGCGACGCTTGAGGGTCGTCGAGGCTAGCGAACGATTCACCGGCGTCGCCTTGGAGTTGATGCCGACGATGGAACTGACGCAAAGAAAGGCCGCAGAGACTGTGGGGATGAAGTCGTTTCTGCCCGCCTTTCGCGGACTTGGGGCTTTCTTGAGCACCACATTCGTTATGACGTTGGCGCTGCAGGTGTTCGCTCTCGCTATGCCCCTCAACACGCAGTTCACGGTCGATCAAGGCGTTCGTCAAGGTGACATGAACGTCGTCGCCGCGCTCGCGGTTGGATTCGGTTTAGTGGGCGTGGTTTCAGCGACCACGCAGTGGCTGCGTACCTTGCTCGCGCAATACGTTGGCAACACCCTTGCGTTCCGAATGACGGCGGGCCTCGCCCATCACCTGTTACGGCTTCCCGACGCATGGTTCGTCGCACGCCATCCCGGTGACGTGATCTCGCGATTCACATCGACCACGCCCATTGGGGACTTCTTGATGACCGGCGCGTTCGGAATTCTTGTCGATGCGCTCATGGCCCTTGGGGCGCTGGCCATATTGTTCGCTTACGCTTGGGATCTCGCGTTAATCCTGTGTGCTTTCCTAGGTGTGCTTGTGGCAATCCGCTTTGGGACATTCGGACACCTGCGCAACCTAACCCACGAGACAATTGCTGCCGAAGCACAGGAGGACTCCAGCTTTATCGAGAACGTTGAGCGGCACCGCGCGATCAAGCTGCTAGGTGTGGAGAGCTTGCGCGAAGACGCTTGGGGCGAGCGTTACGTCCGGTCGATTAACGCGGGCGTTCGACTCGGTCGGTTCGGTGCACATGTTGAGTTCGTATCGGCAGCGATCGGGTCTGTCCAGACTGTCACGATGCTCATGCTCGGTGCGGGGAAGGTGATAGAAGGGGGATTCACGCTGGGGATGCTGTTCGCTTTCTCATCGTACGGCGGCCTATTTTCAGCGCGTGCATACGCGCTGATTGAGTCGCTCGTACAGCTTCGAATGTTGCGGTTGCACCGGGAGCGTATCGCAGACATTGCTCTCGAAGAGCGCGAGATTCCAACCGGGAACCGCGCAAGTCCGAGAGATTTGCAGGGACGCATCGAGATTCAATCTCTTAGCTTCACGTACGGCGACGACGGGGCAAACGTACTCAAGAACTTCAACTTGTCCGTCGCTCCGGGGGAGTTCATAGCCATCGAGGGTGAATCCGGCGCTGGCAAATCGACGCTTATCAAGCTGCTATGCAAGCTGCTGACGCCAACAGTCGGCAGAATCTTGATTGATGGAGTCGATATCCGATCCCTAGACGCGAGGCGGTACCGTCAACGGTTGGGCGTGGTGATGCAAGATGACGACTTGTTCTCGGGCTCTCTGGTGGAGAACATTGCGGTGGAATATGGCGACCCGGATATGACTCGAGTGGAAGAGGCAGCACGTATGGCCTGCATACACGACGACATCACTCGGATGCCAATGCAGTACCTGACGCTTGTCGGCCACTTGGGATCGACTCTGTCCGGCGGTCAGCGCCAGCGAGTGATGATCGCGCGTGCAATCTACCGACGCCCCGCCCTGATTTTTCTGGACGAGGGCACTGCGCATCTGAATGATGAGCTGCAGCAACGTGTACTTAATAGCCTGAAGCGTATGCATGCAACGATCATCTCGGTAACCCATGACGACCGGGTGCTGGAGCGCGCCGACCGGCGAATATCCTTGGACGTGACCGAGATGTAATTGTACATGTCCGCGACGTCTTGTCGATGAGGCTACGGCGGAGCCGACATGGGAGAAAGCCATCAGGCTCGGGCTCGGGGAGGTGATGCGGGCTAGGTGTGTAAAGCCACGACGTTGTTCATGTTGAGGCGCAACGATTGGATGGGTGTCTGGTAATTGAGGCTGCCGTGTGGGCGGTGCCAGTTGTAGCGATGCAGCCAGACGGGCAGGTGAGCGGCGCGCAGTTCGGAGTTGTCGTAGGCGCGGGCGTAGGCCCACTCGCGCAACGCGGTCTGGATGAAGCGCTCGGCCTTGCCGTTGGTACGTGGCGTGTAGGGCCGGGTGCGCAGGTGCTTGAGCCGCAGCCGCCGGCACAGTCGTCGGAAGCGTCGCGAGCAATAGCACGAGCCGGTGTCGGTCATGACGCGCCGGAAGCTGACGCCGAAGCTGGCGAAGTAGCGCAGCGTCGCGAGCAGGGCGCGGCAGGCGCGGTCTCGTCGGCGGCGATGGCGGCGAAGCTGACGCGGGAGGCGTCGTCGATGGCGACGTGCACATACTCCCAGCCGGCGCCGGGGGAGTCGACCTAGCGGTTGCGGGTGACGCGGTGGCCCGGTCGCCGGAAGCGGCCGAGCTTCTTGATGTCCAGGTGCAGCAGATCGCCGGGGCGGTCCCACACGTAACGACGGGGCGCGGGCGGTGGATCGAGCAGCGCCAGGCGATTGAGGCCATGGCGCCTGAGGACGCGGGCGACCGTGCTCATGCTCAGACCCAGTTGTTGACTGATGTGGCGGTAGGTGCGCCGCCGGCGGCGCAGCGCGACGATCTCGGCGCAGCGTTCGGGAGTGGTCCGATGCGGGCAGCGATGCGGTCGCGAGGAGCGGTCCATCAGTCCCGCTCGGCCATGCGCCAGATAGCGCGCCAACCACTTGTAGGCCGTTCTCGCGCTTACGCCCGAGGCCTGGGCGGCTTCCTCGACGCGAAGACCCTCCTCGAGGATCCGCCGCACCAGGATCTCTCGACCTCGGGGGGTCAGGCGGGCATGCTTATGTATGTTCATCCGGGGCGCTCCTGCAGCCAATGTCGTGGAAAACCATTAGCTTCAGGCAGGTGGCTCGGATGAACAACCTACTGAAAGATCACAGCTAGGTGTGGATTCCATGAACATTGTACACACCGGGGATCCGTGTCACGGGTGGCCGATATCCCAGGCTGCTATGGTCCCGATGCTGATTGCAATGGGTTAAGTAAATGGGCAGGACGTCTCTGCGCTCGATGGAGGTCTGGTAGGCGCGCGCGTACGCCCACTCGCGCAACAGGGTCTGGATGAACCGCTCCGCCTTGCCGTTGGTCTGGGGCCGGTACGGGCGGGTCTTCTTCGCCCGGATCCGCATCTCCCGGCAGGCCCGGTCCCAGAGCTTGGAGCTGTAGCAGGAGCCGTTGTCGGTGAGGACGCGCTTGACGACGATGCCGAGCCGCGCGAACCAGGCGCAGGCGCGGCGCAGGAACACCACCGCGGTGTGTTGCCGCTGGTCCGGCAGCACCTCTGCGTAGGCGACCCGGGAGTAGTCGTCGACGCATACGTGGACGTACTCCCAGCCGGCGCCCTCGGAGTCCTCCCGGCGCCGGCCGGTGACCCGGTGTCCGGCGCGCCAGAAGCGGCCCAACTGTTTGATATCCAGGTGCAGCATCTCCCCGGGCGCGGCGTGCTCGTAGCGCCTCGCGGGCTCCACCGGCTCCAGCTTTCCGAGTTTCGACAACCCCTCCCGGCGCAGCACCGGCGGCCACCGTCGAGCGCGGCAGATCGAGATGCCTGCCGATCCGCAGCGCCGTCATCCGATACTCGACGCGCATCTCGACGATCAGCTTCACCCAGTCCCGCCCAAGTCTATGCGGCACCTCCCGCGGCGCGCTCGAGCCGTCCTCCAGCGCCGCCGCGCCGCCCGCGCAGTAGCGCGCGACCCACTTGTACACCGTGCGCCGGCTCACCCCCATCGACGCCGCAACCTCCGACACCGGGCGCTTCTCCTCAAGCACCCTCGACACCATCAGCGCTCGACTCTTCGGGCAGGTTCTTGCATTCTTGTGAAGGTTCATGCGGGTTGTCTCCTTTGGCTAATCGGCTTTACTCACCAATCAGCTTCCCGGATTCATCCCGTGTGAACAACCTTCGCAGAATTCACAGCTAGACCGGAGTATGAGACGGTGCCGGCAGCGAGGAGAAGGTCGAAGAGGGCTGAACGGTGACGTTGGACCATCCCGAGGTCGATGCGTCTGAGAGTGGTCGCCGCCGCAGGAAAGTTAAGTGCGTACTCACCGGTGTGGTTGGGAGCCCCCGTCACTACCGCAGGGTTCGCGATCATGGGTTGAGGACGGGGCGGCAGATTGCCGGGGACGGAAAACCGGTAGTGACGGGGCGCTGAATTGGCCTCCGGGCCAGTGGCGGCAAGCGTTTCGGTAACAAGAAATTTGGTGCCGGCGTGGTGACGCGGTGCTAGAGTGCCCCGCATCACTTGGTCGCTAAAGGCGACGTGCCGGGACGGAAGAGCCCGGCGTGATGGCGTCACACAAGGTGACGACCCAGTGCCATGCTGCAACGCTGCAGCGTAGGCGGTCGACGCATCGCAAGGCACGGTCCGCCACATCCGCGGTAGCGCGCGGATGGGGGCGGAACCACCGACGGCCAGGAAGCCGCAGGCGCGGAAACGCGCAATGCCGGGGAAACCGGCGTGGCGGCGGATGGATCGTGGTGCGACGCATCGCGCGGGACGGGGAGCGATCCCTGTCGTGCCCGAAGGAACGGGCGACGCGCGGCGCGGCGCGTGCCGAAAGGCTGGCGGGCCAGTTGTCGCGAGACACGCCGCGGCCGCCGCAGGAGACGGCGAGGGAATACGCGTCGACGGGCATTGCCGCACGAGAGTGCGGGGTCCGGACACCCCGACGGGTGCCGGGTCGCCCATTAGAACTAAACACACACTCGTCCGGCTCCCGGCCGCGGTCGCGGCCGCGGAGCCCGGCCGATGCGGCCACGCCGCGCGGATCCCGACCTGGACTTCCGACCTAGACGGTGCACCCCGCAGATCTCGTGCAGCGGTGCTTACCATTCTGGTAAGCGTTTACCCTTTTGGTAAGAACGCGGTCGTTGACGCCCGCAGCCGCCGTTCTCTAGCTTCGGAATCCGAGATCGCAACCCTCTTCGGGAGGAGATCCGAGATGATGCGCCAACTGCACTTCGACCTGCTGCGCCTGCTGGACGACGACCGGAGTGGCTCGCACGCGTCGCGTCGCGCCCGGCGCTACGTATTGGCGCAGGCAGCTGAGACGCTGCACGGCCTCGGCTACCGTAGCTTGAGGGCGCGCGGATTCAAGGGCCGGCACGTCGACGCGCTGGTCAAGGAGTGGCGGCGCCGGGGCCTGTCGGACGGCACGGTCAAGAACCGTTTGGCGCACGTGCGCTGGCTCGCGAGGAAGATCGGCAAGCCGGGGATCGTGCGCAGGGACAACGCGAGCTACGGGATCGGCCGGCGGTGCGGGACCTGAACTGGGACCTGCTCCAGCTGCAGAGGCGGCACAGCGACGGTTCGCACGCCACGCGGCGCGAGCGCTCCTACGCGCTTGCGCGGATGGCGGACGCGCTGCACGAGGCGGGCTACCGCGGGCTGCGGGCGAAGGGCCTCAAGGGCAAGCACGTCGAGGCGCTGGTGCGCCACTGGCGCACCGGGCGCGTCTCCGACGCCACCATCATGAATCGCATGGCGCACCTGCGCTGGTGGGCGGAGCGGGTCGGCAAGGGCAACCTGGTGAAGTCGAACGCCGACTACGGCATCCATGCCCGTTCCCACGTCTCCGACGGCACGAAGCGCCGGGACCTGGACGCCGCAAAGCTGGCGCTCGTCACGGATGCGCACGTGAAGATGGCGCTGCGCCTGCAGGCGGCGTTCGGGCTGCGCCGCGAAGAAGCCATCAAGTTCGCGCCTTCGTATGCGGACCGCGGCGACCGCATCGTGGTGAAGGCGTCCACCGCCAAGGGCGGCCGGGCGCGGGAGGTGCCGGTCGTGAAGGACAGTCAGCGGCGGCTACTCGACGAAGCGCGACGGCTTGCGGGAGGAGGCGCGATGATCCCGCCGAGCCGCAACTATGCGGAGCAGAAGCGGGTCTATGAGGAGCAGACGGAGGCGGCGGGCCTCGATCACATGCATGGGCTGCGCCACGCGTATGCGCTGGACCGCTACGAGGATCTGACGGGCTGGAAGGCGCCAGCCGCTGGCGGACCGGCGCGGGGCGGGCTGAAGGGGGCGAGGCAGCGCATCGACCTCGCAGCGCGCAGGCGGATCTCTCTCGAACTCGGGCACGGACGCATCGAAATAGTCCGCCAGTATTGCGGTTAGCCTAGCGCGCAAAGACCCGCTCGCGCGCCCGGCGGATCAGGCGCGTCAGTGGCGGCTCACGCGCCAGCCGGTATCGCTGATGGCGTGGCGCCACTCCTGGGTCTCCTTCGGCTCCGGGTCCGGCAACGGCGACCAGTATGCCGCGGAGGGTTCCGGCTTCGCTCTCGCGTTCCAGGGCGATACGCCACGATCGAGGTTGCTCGCGCAGTGGACCTTGTCGGGCTTGGCGGCGAACTGGTCGAGTGCCGCGGAGTCGATGGCGTCCTGGCGCTGCTGCGCGCGCTCGATGTCCCGGTCTTCTCGACACCGAGCGCAAAGGAAGTCGTCCTCAAGCCGCTTGCGGTAGGCGCACCGCCGGCAGCCGCCGCGGGCGACGAAGTGCGCCCTGCGCCGCTTGCACGACCGGGCGCGGCGATCGAGGCATCGCCGGCAGGCTTTCGCAGGCTCGCCGTTCTTCTTGATCGCGACCGGGTGCTTGCAGCGTTTGTGGCGACAGCGAGGCAAGGCTTCGGGGCGATCAGCCGGCGGGAGGTATTGGGGGGGAACAGTGGCGCTCCAATGGGCGCGCAGCAGGTCAAGGTCCATGGTGTTTCTCCTCTCGGGTTGGCGACGCGGAGTGCGTCGGTGCCCGAGCGGGAGGCATGCGCGCGCAGGCCGGTCACCTCGCGTGAGCGAGGTCGGAGCGTTAGCGGAGAACCGCCCGGTTGACCGGCGAGCACGCATGGCAGACTGCGCCCGCGTCCCGAGGGCCGGGATGGCGTCGGGGGAACGTTCCGGGAAGGGGTTGACGGTCGGATGCGGGGCGATCCGCCGGCGGGCGTTTAGCGAGGAGATAAGGACTTAGTGGTCGCCGCGCCGGCCGAGCGGGGCTGCGATGGCCGCGCTTGGTTGGCCGGGTAACCCCGGCGTGGCCGCGGAGAGAAACCGCGGCGTGAGCAAAGCGTGCCGCTTCGGCGGCGTTGCCGCCCTACCAGGGGTAGCCTGGAGCTGGACCACTCATGGCAGCAGGAGCTGCGTCGCGTTGTGCGGCGCGGCAATTCGGGCCGCGAGCCCACCTCCCGCTGGGGATTGGCCCCGCGGGAGAGCCGGTCTGTCGGCGGGAATCCGAAAGGAGGAAAGCCAATGGATCCGGATCAGGAGCGAGCGGCCGCGGAGTTGAGGCTACTCAACGCGGAAGCGGGTAAACTCGAGGCCGAAGCCGAGAAGCTGAGACCCGAGGCGGACAAGCTGAGGGTAGAGGCTGGCAAGCTGGAGGCCGGGGCGCGGCAGACCGACACAGCAGCACTACGGAGTACGCGAAGTTGGGGCTGGCCGTCGTGGCAGCGGGAATCGCCGTCATGAAACTCGTGGAGAATCTGGGCTGGCTATAGGAGGCAACAATGTTGAAACGACATGATGTCATGCCGAGCGGGCTCAAGATCGACCGCGACTGGTGGCATTGCCACCAAGCTGGTCATCGTGATCGTGGTCGCTCTGGCGGCGGCTTACGCGATCAACGCGACGCTCTTGTAAGAAAGCGGGACGGCGCTTCCCCTTGGGGAAGGGGCCCGACCGTTTGGCCACGAGCCACCGCGCCGAATGGGAGATCATGCAATACCGAAGGTTGGGAGCGTTGTTGGTGACGTGGGCGCAAGTCCATGAGTCGCAAATGGATGGAGTAGAGAGGTATCTCGCTAATTCGCTAACCCCTCTTGTAAGGTCGGTATCCCGAGGTTCAGCCGATCAGGTCAATTTGCCTGGTTGATGGAACGGGGAAATGGCGTCCCTCCTCCTTCCCTCCGAAGGGTTGGATCGTGATGCGTCGGCAGCGCACGCGCGTTCGTCAAATGGTCCGCTTCTGAGCCCACTCGCGCTCTGCATCATTCCCAAGATGATGGACAAGATGCTTCCCTAAGTTCAGTAACTCTCTCTCTGTGCTCACAAGAAGGAAAGGAATCGGATCCGGGGAGCGCCCTTCCCTTCTGAATAGTCGCAGAAGGCATCCCCCTTCGGGGGATCGTCTCGATCGATGCCGTCGTTGACTGCTCAAGGGTCGTGGTTCGAGAACGAGTTGGTAGGAGTCAAGGTCGTAACCGGAGCCATACTTCAGTTCGAATGCATCCAACGTGATGTATTCGGGATCATGAGCTGTAGGTAATTTGGCCATTTCGTTTCTCTCGTTAGGTGGGGGATCAGCGGCGGAAGCGACGACATTGAGCTACTGCTTCAACGCCCTGTGACATTCCATTTCCGCGGGTTGTCGGATGTGAGGGACAAGTTGGCGGCACCAATGCTGCGTATGAGAGTTCCTCTCTACTTGATCGCGACTGGTCACGCAAGGTGGCCTCGACGGGTTAGGTGCGGTCACGGGTGAAGCTGCGCTACTTGTGCTTGAGGTCCGGAACTGCGACTACGCGGCGGGGCGCCTATTCATGTGGTCGTTGCTGTGGAAGATGGGCGAAGTCTAGGCAGCCGGTGTTCGCGGTTGTGGACTTGGACGCGGACGAGAGCACTATTCGCGAGATGATCCTGCAGGAAGAGCCTGGGAAGTCGATGGACTATCCGTGCTGATCTACATTCTGTCCGCCAATGGCCGAGCGTTAAAGGGGTTCATGAGTACGCCCCATCGCACAGCCTACATGGAATATTCCGCAGTAGAGCTGGCGTTCGGCGGATTTGGGCTGGGTTTTCGTCGTCGGGCGAGGCGTTCAATGCGGGACGATGCGAGAGTTCGTGTTGAACTCAACGGGAACCATGCATCTGATGGGCTTCTGTGCGGTCGCGGTTACATCGAGGGCCACCCGGTTAGCTTTGGCTTATGGAGAGGAACTAGCCAGATAGTCGCTCCATTGCCGCATGAGCTCCCGTCGCCGCTCGAACAGGTCCGAGCGCGCGTAGGCGGCCTCGACCGCGTTGCGGGTTGTGTGCGCCAGCGCGGCCTCCATGACCGCGTGCGGCGTGTCCGTTCGTTCGGCGGCCCAGTCTCTGAATGACGAGCGGAACCCGTGCGGCACCGCGTCGATGTCAAGAGCTGTGAGTAGCCTCCCCAGCGATGCGCTGGACAACGGCGTGTCCCGCCTGGGGGACGGAAAAACCAGATCGCCGTTGCGGATCGCAGCGGCGTCGGCGAGGACTTCAAGCGCCCGGTTCGACAACGGCACCCGGTGTTCGCGGCCCGCCTTCATGCGCTCGGCCGGGATCGTCCACCTCGCAGGTCCCAGGGCGATGTCTTCCCAGCGGGCGTTGCGTGCCTCGCCCGAGCGGACCGAGCACAGCACCATGAACTCGAGTGCGAGCTTCGCGTAGACATTGCCTTCCGATTGGCGGATCTTCTCGAGCGCTGCGCCGACCTGGTCGTAGGGCAGCGCCCGGAAGTGCACGGGTTCGCTGTCCACGTTGGGCAACGCGGCACCTAGGGACTCGCCCGCGGGGTTTTCCGTCCGGTAGCCTTGCGCGATCGCCCAGCGCATCACCGCCGAGATGCGGTGCCTACAGCGCTTCGCGGTCTCGTGCGTGGACGTCCACATCGGCATGAGGACGGCCATCACGTCTGCGGTGTCGATCAGGTGCACCGGCTTGCGGCCAATGTGCGGGAAGACGTGGGCTTCGAGCGACGCGCGCCATTGTGCCTCCGAGCCGCCGCCTTGCCTCCAAGTGGGCCGGTGCATGGCGATCACGATCTCGGCGGCCTCGGAGAACGTCGGCGAAACGCGCCTGCCGTCGCTGCGGGGATCGCCGCCGCCACGGGCGATGCGACGGTTATCCCACGCCGCTTGGCGCGCTTCGGCAAGCGTCACCAAGTCGGCGCCGCCCAGCCCGAGGTCGCGTCTTGCTCCCTGTATGACAAGCCGCTGCACCCATGATTTGCCGCCGCCTCTGGGGCCAGGCTTGACCAGCAGGTACAGCCCGTTGCCGTCGCCGTAGCGCTTGAGGCGCCCCGTTGGCTTGACGGTGCGCACGAATGCAGCAGTCAGCCGGCTCATTGTTGCAGCTCCTGCGGCGAAAACGGTTCGCGCCCGCCGGGATACAGATAGTCCGCCCACTGTTGCATGAGCGTCCTGCGCCGCCCGAACAGGTCCGAGCGAGCGTAGGCAGCCTCCGTCCTGTCGTTGACCACATGCGCGAGCGCCGCCTCCATGACTGAGCGCGGCGCACTGGTGCATTCAGCCGCCCAGTCCCGGAACGAGGACCGGAACCCGTGCGGGTGCGCGTCGATGCCGAGACGCGAAGTAAGCCGCGCCAAGGTGCGCTTGTCGATCGGGACCCCGGGCTTGCGCGAAGGGAAGACCAGCGCCCCTTCGCGAGTCGCCTCGGCCTCGCGGAACACCTCAAGCGCTTGACGCGACAGCGGCGCCCGGTGTGCTCGACCGGCCTTCATGCGCGACTCCGGGATGGTCCAGATGGCGGACTCGAGGTCCACTTCGTCCCACGCCGCCCGGCGCGCCTCCCTCGGCCGGACCGCGCACAGCACCATCGTCTCGAACGCGAGTCTGACGCCAATGCCCGCGCCGGATCTGCGCACCTTCGCCAGGGCACCGGCGACTTCCGCGTGCGCGAGCGCTAGCCGCGGTGCCGACTTACGGTTTATCTTGGGCAGCGCCGCGGCCAGGACATCCCCGGCGGGGTTGTCGGGCCGGTATCCGTGCGCCACCGCCCACCGCATCACGAGTCCGATGCGCTGCCGTATGCGCCGCGCCTCGTCCATCGGCGCCCAGATCGGCCGCAGCACGGCGAGCAGGTCCCCGGGAGTGACGGCGTCTACTCGCCGCTTCCCGATGCGGGGCAGCACATAACGCTCCATGGAGGATCGCCAGCGAGCTTCCATCGCGTCCGGATCCTTCCAGCCCGGGCGCCGCAGCGCGATCACGGCGTCGAACGCGTGGGCGAACGTCGGCGCGCCGATGTCCCGTCGCTTCGACGGGTCGCCGCCAGCGCGGGCGGTGCGGCGGTTCTCAAGTGCGCGCCGCCGCGCCTCCCTAAGCGGCACGTCCCCGACGCTGCCGAGACCCAGTTCGCGCGGGACGCCGCCGACGACGATGCGCTGCACCCAGGACTTGCCGCCGGAGCCGCCCGTAGGAGTGACCACCAGATAGAGGCCGTTGCCGTCGCCGTATCTGGTAGTCTTGGCTCCGGGCGCGACGCTCTTGACGAAAGCGGGATTGAGGGGGGCTGTACCCACTTACGGTTCCCCAGTTTAGTTACCACACATGGGGTGAGCTTACCTGAAACCGCACGGAACGTGAAGTACCATATTTACCCAATTACTCAATAGCTTATTGATAACTTAGAGTCCCCACGATGGGTGTAGAAATTCTATGACGCGGAGGGCTTGGGCGGGGGTGAAAGACGGCACGCCCGAAGGGCTGACGGGTTTCATGGCTCTAGTTCTCGCCACGCACCAGTTCGACATACTCGGCCAAGGGCATCATCCCAATCTTCTCGCGCCGCGCATCCACGTTCGGGCGCTGACGTGCCGTTCTACGTCGCAGGCCCGTTCAGGAACGATTCAGGGGCGGTGTTCTAGTCTCTCGTCATCGAATCCAATCGCCGAGGGATTAACAATGCAACTTCGCCGTTTGACCCAACCAGTATTGCTGGCAACCGCAATCATCCTTGCCGCCGGCGTCCAGGCGTCCAGCCACTACGAGACCGCCCCCGTCATCGACGTGGTCCCCGTCTACGAGAAAGTGCGATACGCCGTGCCCGTCGACGACTGCCGGGCAGAAACCGTTCGTCTCCCCCAGTATGGCGCGCCCGGGACCGCTCCGATCGTCGGGGCCATTCTCGGCGGCGCCGTCGGTAACGCGGTCGGACACAAGAAAAGAAACAAGCAGGTAGGCGCCGTGCTCGGGGCCGTGCTCGGGGCGAGCATCGCAAACGACATCGCCAGGGGTTCGCCCGACCGTTCGCGTGTCCGATACGGCACGCGGCAGGTCTGCGACACGTTCACCGAGTACCGCGACCGGGACAGGCTGGTCGGATACGACGTGACCTACGAATATGCGGGCCGCACCTACAACACGCGGATGAAGCGGCATCCCGGAGACCAGATCCGAATACGGGTGACGCCCATCGAGCGCTATTGAAAGTCCTACCGACTCGCGCCAAATTTAAGTGCCAATCCTCCCCATCTGTGCGAAATTTGGCGCGATGTCGGTAGCGGCGATCTTGCCGCGGACACGGGAAAGAGATGCGCGTTCTGTTGGTCGAGGACGAAATGCTCCTGCGCGCGCAGGTCGACAAGTACCTGCGCGACGCGGGATTCATCGTCGATCTGGCGTCCAACGGCGAGAAGGGGCTCTACTTCGGCCTGGAGTTCGACTACGACGTCGCCGTCATCGACCTGGGCCTGCCCAAGATGCACGGCATCGACCTGATCGCCGAGCTGCGCAAACAGGATCGCGCCTTTCCCATCCTCATTCTGACCGCCCGCCGGGACTGGCAGGACAAGGTGACCGGGCTCGAGGCGGGCGCTGACGACTACCTGACCAAGCCCTTCCACCTGGAAGAACTCAAGGCGCGCCTCGACGCGCTGATCAGGCGGGCCGCCGGTTATGCCTCGCCCGTGGTCGAAAAAGGCCCGCTACGCCTCGATCTCGGTGCGAAGGAAGCCCAGCTCAACGGCGATGCGCTGGAGCTGACGGCTTTCGAATACCGCGTCCTGGAGTACCTGGTCATGAATCCGGCCCGCGTGATCTCGAAGGCCGAACTGACGGAACACCTCTACGAACAGGACTTCGACCGGGACAGCAACGTCATCGAAGTGTTCATCGGACGCCTGCGCCGCAAGATCGATCCCGACGGGTCGTTGAAGCCGATTCGCACGATTCGCGGTGCAGGCTACCGATTCTCACTCTAGCGCCCTTGAACACGACTTTCCCCTTTCTGTTCCCGCCCGCACCGCATACTGCGGCACCACATGCGCGCTAGCCTTCAGCGTCGTCTGATGGCGACGACCGCAATCGCCCTTTGTCTCTTTCTCCTCGCGACCGGCTGGATCTGGGAGCGACTGTTCACGAATAGCGTACGCGCGAGCGCCGAAGAGCAGATGCTCATCGTGGCGCATGGCCTGGTCGATGCGACCAGGAAGGATGCGGATCCCGCCGCTTTCCGTGGAACCCGCGCAAGCGAGGATGGGCCTCGGGAGCCGGCGCCGGCGGCGGGACCTTCCATACTGCTCCCCGACGAACTTGGCGAGCCGCGACTGTCGCGACCGAATTCGGGACTCTACGCCTACATCGAGACAGCGGACAGCACGCTGGCGTGGCGGTCGCCATCCATGACCATCACGTCGGTGGCCGCGCCGCCTTACCCCCGTCCACTCCCTGGAGACTCGCGCTTTCACAAGGTCGAGATCGACGGCATCGAGCCCCGATTCCTCCTCGGTTACACGGTGATTCTCGAGGAACTTGAGGATTCGGAACTTACCTTCTGGGTATTGAACGATCAGTCCCCGTTCAATGCCGAGATTCGCGAGTTTCGCAGAAGTCTTGTGGTCGGCGTGATCGCCGCCACGCTGCTCCTGGTAGTTCTGCAACTCGGCACCCTGCAGTGGGGTCTGCGCCCGTTGCGACGTATGGCGGAACGGGTCAGGGCGCTGCACGCGGGTGAACGCGGCGACATCGGCGAGGACTATCCCGCCGAACTCGCCCAGCTCGCGCACACGTTGAACCGTTTTGTCGAACACGAAATGGAGAGCCGGGAACGCTACCGCCGCGCCATGGGGGACCTGGCGCATAGCCTGAAGACACCGCTTGCCGTTCTGAAAAACGCCCTCGTCACACCCGACAAGCCCAACCGGACGATATTCGACGACCAGGTCGACCGCATGGAGGAGACGATCAGCCGTCAACTCTCGCGCGCCGCGGCAATGCCTGCCGTGCTGCCGCACGAACCCGTCGCGGTCATGCCCGTCCTGGAACGCCTGTGCCGGGCGCTCGACAAGGCATACGTCGAAAAGCACGTGGATGTGGAAATCCGTACCGCACAGGTACGCGTACGCGCGGACGAGCGCGACGTGATGGATGTACTGGGCAACCTGCTCGAAAACGCCTACAAGTACTCGCACTCGAAAGTGCGCGTCACCGCGAGTTGCGACAAGTGCCCCGCAATCCGCGCCGACAGGAGTCCGATTGAATCAGGCGATGCTAGTCAACCTGGTCTCGGCACGGGCCTGCGCGATGTGGTCTGCATCGCGGTGGAAGACGACGGCGACGGAATTCCGGAAGCGGCGAAACGCTACGTGTTCGAACGCGGAGCGCGCGCCGACACGGCCCACTCCGGGCACGGCATCGGCCTCGCATCCGCCATAGAGTTGGCGACCGCCTATGGTGGCACCGTCCAACTCGCGGACAGCGACCTCGGTGGCGCCCGGGTGATCCTCACGCTGCCCGCTTAGCTTCCTCGGGCGTCGGTCTCCGTGGCAATCAAGGAACGCAACACTCCCCGAGATTGGCCGATTGCCGGAATCGGGACATGAGCAACGGTTTCGACCGAGGTCTGTCGAACCGGCTCCTTCGGGACCTTTTGAGCGGCCCATGTGCAACTGTCCTCCGAGCATGCATGGATGCTGACATCGATGTTCGCCTGCGATCCAACTACGTCAACCTCTACTTTCGCGGCCGCAGTTTGGCTCGAATCGTGGGACGCAGCCGTCATCCGGCTAAGCTGGAGATTCACCACAAGTATGTCCTTGAGAATCAGATCGGCGAATACACCGGACACCGAACCGGCGACTACGTCCGCTTCGACGTTGACGGTCCTTTCGCAGTGATCTACGCGGATCACCTTGACGCCTTGATCAAGCACGCCCAGCGCTACGTGGGTCCCGAGGAGGTTGTCGAGGAGAAGCTGCTAAAGAGTAACGACAGCAAGGTGACCGTCTGTTGTTTCGATCGGCAAATTCAAGTGCCGCGGACTCGACGTACGCTTGACCTCCTAGGTCTTCTCTCCAGCCGTGATCCAACCTTGGTGGCGATCGAAGTGAAACGTTATCCGGACTCACGCATCCAGCACGTTTCTCAGCAACTTCACGACTATCTGGAGATTCTCGACCCAAAGAAGCAGGGACTTAGGACCGATGTCGCCCGTTCGTACCGGAAGGTGTGCAAACAACTTCGTGCGCTTGGCTTGCCGGCACCACATCCAGCACAGATCACATCGGGCATGCGGGTTGAAGGCCTTGTGATCGTATACGACTACGAGCCACGTTCGCGGCTGCTTGCACGGGCACACAAACTCGCCACCAATCTCGAACGACCCATCTACCTATGGCAACCCAAGGAAACCGAGCACGTCATTCCGGCAGCCGAGCAATGGCAGCGCATGGGTCGCAGTGAGTCGTGACGTTCACGTCCGCAGACAAGAACCGGTCATTCGAGACTGATGCCGTACTTTGCCATCAGACGGTCAGTCAGATAGGCGAGGTGCGGAATGGCGTCAAGGGCGCGCGACAGCTGCTGCCAACTCAGACGACGAATGAGACCCGGTATGCGACAGGCCGAGATCGCTGCATCGTACTGCCGTTGCGCCATACCGTCGCCCGCAAATTCCGGGTTCCGTGCGTCGTACACAACTAGAACGTGTCCGGCATTCGGGTCGATCCCCTCGGCTGTCACCGTGACTGCCAGAGCATTACGGGCGAGTTGGTAGATCGTGGAGAACGGGCACGGAAGCAGATCGCGATCAGCGTCCCAATCGAACAGACGCGGAAGGTAGGTCCAATAGTGAATCCCAATCTCCGTCAGTGCACAACGCTCGCTGCGTCCACCTTGAACGCGGTAGTTCCCGTCGCAGTATTGCTGCGCGTAGGTCCGATCTCGGGGCCGCAATTTCGGGCGCGAGCAGATGCCGAACTCCCTTTCGGTGAACTTGCATTCGATGGCGATGCGCCGTGAGGAGTTCTCGATGAACGCGTCAACACTCGTATGTCTTGGCTCACCCAAGCTGTGGACCGCGTACTCGAGATCGACTGTTGCGCGGCTCGAATCCTCAAGGAAGGCGAGACGTCCACACTCAGCCCGGACATCTTGCAACAGTTCCAGGCATCCGAACGCGCGGATCGCGCCGAAAACACTTTGGGTGAGCGCTTGCGAACTCTTCAGGCTGCGAAACCACCGATGACGTTGGCTCGGATGGATGGAGGAGACGACCTGTCGCGCCATGCGGGGCTCGGTTGGAACAAGGATGCCCTTCGACCCGAACTCCGACCGGAGCACCGGTGGTCGGCCACTACGGCCGCCACCATCGAGTTCGTCCACATGCCACTGGTCGGCCCAAGCCCACAGATGCCCCAAGAGCATCTGTTCATAACTGAGGTAGTCGACCACGGCTTATCGAAGGCTACCCTTGATCAGGCGCCTTGTTCCAACTTGCTAGGTCAGACCCTTGCTGTCCAACTCTTCGTAACGCGATCATGGCCCAATGGGAGCTGTTCGTGACGGAGATGTGTTCAGACTTGCGCGGCAGGGTGGACGAGTCACTAAGCGCCTTGCGTAGCGCACTTCCGGACGCAGGGAAGGCGCAGAAAGAAACCGACCAAGCTGGCAAGACCCGGGCAAATCTGCTCTTTGCTCTACACGCGGTTGGACGAACCGGCAGCATGGCGGCAATCCTAGAGGCAGAAAAGGCGATTGTTGACAACGAGCTCGCACGCTATGCGAGTTCGGATATCCGCAGGCGCTTTCTGAAAGATGCGCTTGTTGAAATTGACGAAGCGGTGGCTGCAGTCAAAAGGGTTCAAGACGGGAAGGAGCATCGAGATCAGATGGCCTACCAGTTCTTCGCCTCCTACTCGGCAGAGCTTATCGAGCTGGCAAAAGTCCTGGACACGGACGAGCAACAGATCCTGGCCGTACGGCACTCGAACATCAAGATTGCCCAGAACCTCTATACAGACCACCAAGCGGCAAGGATACAGAAGGAGGAAGACAGGACCGAGGCAATTGGTCTGATATTTGCAATCGTCACAGTGGCGGTGTCGATTGCTGTAGGTGGGTATTTCCTGATCACGTCCCCCTGGACGACCCTGGGTGTGGCGGTTCTGGTTTGGTTCCTAGTCGTTATCTACAGGGCTTTGTCTGGAAAGTAGGCGGCCCCGTTTACCGGAGCGGGCAAGTTACATTTCAAAGGAACTCAAGGTCCTGGGAACACAGGCCTGGACCGCCACGACTCTACGGTTGGTGCTCGACAGTGTGCGGAATCACTGCGCCGACGCCGGGCACGGCATCGGCCTCTCATCCGCCATAGAGTTGGCGACCGCCTATGGTGGCACCGTCCAACTCGCTGACAGCGACCTCGGTGGCGCCCGGGTGATCCTCACGCTGCCCGCTTGAGCGTCGAAACCCGGATACCTGAGACCACTTCCTGGCACGCGCTGCCGCACCGCACCCGAAAAGGCAGTGGCTAGCCCGCATATCTCACCAAGGCGCTTGTTGAATCAGCAAAGGCCATTGCATTTCAATGAGGTATGTTCGGTTTTCGACGTTCGGACAGGTAACAGACCGCGCTGCCGCGCCCTCGCTGGTCTTTTTTCCGTGTGCGCGCACGTGCTCGCTGCACCATAAGGCATGGCTATGCTTCCGCTCGCGAGCACGCGCACACGAAAAAAATCCTGCGCGATCATCGCGGCCCTTGGTGAGATATGCGGGCTAGTGCTCGACGATTTCTCGAACTGCCGCAAACAACCGCGACCTGATCTCTTCCGCGTCGGTTTGCAGCGCAGCAGTGGCGCACCAGCGCTCGAGTAGCGAATCGATGTCCGCCTGGTCGCGGTCGCGCGCCGTCAGCCCCGATTGCAGGCGGCTGACCTGCACTTCCATCCTTAAGCCCTGGTCTTCCGGGGGAGAGCTGATTCCCGCCCCAATCTCGGCTTCGACGGCGAGTTTCCTCAACGCAGAGAGATCCATGGACGCCTCGCCTTCGAGCCGCGGCCTGAACAGTTTCGCCAGTTCGCCGGCTTCCTCGAGCCATGTCTCTTTCAATCCGGTGCCCCTTTCGATGGCGGCAAGCCTCGCATCCAGCGCATCGATCGTATCCACGCGCGCCAACTCCTCCCGGACGCGTTGTTGGGACGTGCGGAAGCCAATCTCCCGTTCGTGGTCCGACAGTTGGCGGTGCACGCGGCGTTCGACCTCCCGTGGCAACCCCTCCAGGGCTTCGATCCTTCCCCGACAGGCATTCAGCAGGCGGCGGGCCTCTTCGGTCGATTCGGTTTCTGCCAGGACGTGCGCGAGATCTTCGGTCAGGGCGTTCGCCTGGTCCACCGCCTGGGCCAGGCGCGACCGACGCTCCTCGCGACTGGAGTCGCGGGTCGCGAATACCTCGTCGCAGATGCCGCGAAACTCTTTCCAAAGCCCCTGGTCGATACGGCGGCGTGTCGGGCCGACCCGTTTCCACTCCGCCTGCAGGCGTTTCATGGCCTGGGTCTGCTCGTGAATCGGACCATTCGCTTCCACCGCAGCCCGAGCCCGCTTGACGATGTCCTCCTTTCTCGCCTCGTTGCGCTCCCACTCTTCCCGCAGATGACCGGTAATCCTGTCCGTTACAGCCTTGAACCGGGAGTCCATCCGTCGCCCGGGCGATCTGTCCACCGGCCGGTAGGTGCGCCATTCCTCGCGTGCCTGGCGCAGAATCTGCTCCACTCCCCTGTAGTCCGCATGCTCCCAGTCGTTCTCTTCAACGAACGCCTCGAGCTGACTGCAAATCGTGCCGCGTTGCTCAAGATTGAACTTTCGTTCCTCGGCGAGTTGCGCGAAGTGCTGGCGGCAGGGCGCGAAGGCCCGTTCCGCCGCCGCGTCGAACCGCTCCATCAACGCCCGGTCCCTGGCCGACTGGATACGCCCCAGCGCCTTGACGCGGCCTCGCAGGGTCTTCATCCGTTCCAGCTGCGTCTTCGGGTCCAACGGATGATCCGCCAGTTGCTCGATTTCTTCGCAGAGCGCTTCCCGCTTGCCCCGCAGCGCGAACGATTGCCAATCCGCGAGCTCCCGCAAGCGGCGCGAACTTGAACCGAGTTTTGCGCTCGGCCTTTGCTGGGCTGACTTCGGAAGATGCCGGATGCAACGGTTTGCCTCGCCCTGAAGGCGCAGCCCCTCGTTGACCTCGCCCGCCTCGACCGCGTTCTCCAGCGCCTCGATCAACCTGGCGATCTCCTCCTGCACCGATGCGAACACGTCGCGGCAGTTCTGGTCCATCTCCGCAAACGTGTCCTGCGCGACGGCGAGCCGCTCGAGCCACTCCGGAAGCGCGGATTCGCTGGGCCAGTCGATCCTGGCCCTGAGAGACTCCGCCGATCGGGCATGTCGGCGCGCCAGCGATTGCAACCGCCATCGTGCTTCGTAGTCATCTTCCGGCGGCGTCTCGAATTCCGCATGGGCATTGACGATCTCTGTTATTTCCGCCCTGTGAGAGACGGCCCTGTCCAGTGCGGCCAGGAGATCGACGACACGTTCCCGGTGTCGCGCGAACGCCTCCGCCGTTTCGCTCGATGGAGACGAGTTCTCGGCAAGGGCTCCCCAGCGCGTCGCGATGTCCTGCCAACGCTCGTCGAGTTCGCCGATGGCATCGACGGTGTCCGCCACCTCCGGGATGGCCCGCCGCAAGGTGTCCACCTCCGTCAGGAGGCCATTGAACGAGTCGCCGTCGGCCGGTACCGGCGATTCCGGAAGCTGGAATCGCCCCTGGATGTCCGAAGGTGATTCGACCGTCCCGCCCAAGGACTCGAGGTCGCTTTCCTTTTCCTCCAGTCCTGCCTTGAGCGCGTCCCACTCGACCTGCAACGCTTCCCGCTTCGCGTCGAACTGGGGGTCTCCCGCCACCAGTCGATTCGCCGAGTCGATGAGTTCGTCCGCCCGAGCGACCAACTCGTCCCGCTCGTGCCGGACGCGCTTCAGCGCATTGAGTCGGTCGCGCACCTCGCGATGCACGGTCTTGTCCCCACCGCGCAACACGTGTTCCAGCGCGGCCAGACGGCTTTCGCCGCGCACCTCGCCGACCATCGACAGGCGGGTCTGTACATCCGGTAAGCCGGCGATGGCAGCTCCCAACTGCCCGTCGTCGATCATGGAGAGGAGTTCGGCCGAAGGGTCCCGGACAAAGCGGGCAACGACGACCTCGGGGTGGCCGGCGAACGCGTGGTCGTCGCCGAGTTCCGCCAGGCGGTTCGCGGCAGCGCCCGCTACTTCCCCGTCATCAAGCAGTGCGCCGAGCGTAGCGACGGATTGCAGGCGCGCGATGGCGACGATGCGCACACCGGCATCCGCATCGGTCCTGGCCGCTTCTTCAAGTGACGACTGTTCCGAATCGTCGAGCGCGAGCAACGCCTCGCGCCTGCGCGCCGGATTGGCGTCCGTCGTTTGCGGCTTGCGTTTGAAAAGTTTCGACAGCATGGCTGAACGTCATCCAGAATCCTTCGAGCATGTTCAGCTATCGCCGCCAATCCCCTCGCCAAGTGGCTCGGCGATTGGCCTTAAGCTCCCAACCTGCTACCACCTCGCGCCCGAGCAGCGCCATTCGCTATACGAATGTGTGCGTCCCATCGCAGTGTGGCTTGTTGTTGCTGTGCTTGCACCCACAGAAGAACACCTTGCCGCTCGTCTCGGCATCGAAACGTATCGGCGTGAATTCGCTGCCCGCGTGCGACCCGTCGCAGAACGGCTGGTTATCGCTCTTTCCACAGGCGCACCAGAAGTACTTTGTGCCGGCTTCGACGTCGACCGCGAACGGCCCCCTTTGCGCGATGTTCGGCTCGGCCACGGTGTTCTACTCCCTGAATCTATGTTTGAAGCATTCTAACCGCAGAGGTTCCCTGCAAGCACCGTACTCGGCCCGGCTTTTTTCGCAAGGTGTCTACCGCAAGTTCCGTCTGGCCACTGTACGCGCCATTGGCGCTAACCGGCGACCGGGGGCGCTTGTTGCGTGGACGACGAGTTGGGCCGGGCCACGGGTAGCGCTATTGGCTCTAGCCGTGGGGGACTTCCACGGAACAGGCGCCTCCGGGGAGCGCCAGCGTCCGGGGGCGTTTGTTGCGTGGACGACGAGTTGGGCCGGGCCACGGGTAGCGCTATTGGCGCTAGCCGTGGGGCACTGATAATGTCGAAACCTCAGCGGCTGCGGCACAACTTATGGCGAGATGGGACAAGGCTCCGGCGAGTTCGATACCCGACTGGTTCTGGCAGGCGGTAGAGACCCCCAGCGAGGAGCGATTCGTCGAGGTCGAGGACTGCGATGTGTGCTACCGCGTCTGGGGAGGCGTCGAAGGCGCCGGCAAGCCAGGCATGTTGTTGATCCATGGCATGAACGCCCACAGCCGCTGGTGGGACTTTATCGCGCCCCAGCTCCTCACCGACTACCGGGTAGCCGCAATGGACCTGACCGGGATGGGCGACTCGGACTATCGCTACTCGTACGAGGCCGAAACCTACGCGAAGGAGATCGTGGCCGTTTGCGACGCGGTGGGACTCGACAGCGACGTGGCGGTCGTCGGACACAGCTTCGGCGGGGTCATGGCAGTCAAGGCGGCCAACCTCCACCCGGATCGTTTCGGCAGGCTGGTGCTCGTGGACTCGGGCATCCGCCATCCCGACGAACCGCCATCGAACCAGCCGCTGATGGGCGGTGGGCGTCCCAAGGCGTATCCAGACCGGGAGTCCGCCGAGAACCGCTTTCGCCTGTACCCGCCGCAGCCCTGCGAGAACCAGTACATCATGGAGTACATCGCCAGGCATTCGCTGCTGCGGGTGGACGGCGGCTGGGCGTGGAAGTTCGACGAGGAGTTGCCCCTGACCACCAAGGGTACCGATCGAACGCCGGAAGACTACACAGGAATACCGATACCGGTCGGCATTGTGTACGGCGCCGAGAGCAAGTCCTTCACGGCCAGCACGCTTGAATACACGCTGGAACTGATCGGGCGCGACGTACCTGTCGTCGCCGTCGAGGACGCCCAGCATCACGTGTTTCTCGATCAGCCCCTGGCGTTCATCGATGCACTGAGGCAGGTATTGGATCGACTCCCGTCATGACGGGCCTGATCGGCATTTGCCTGCTGCCCGTTGTCGCCTGGCTCCTGTCCACCAACCGCAGCGCGGTCAACTGGAGAACGGTCGGAGGCGCGTTCGGATTGCAGGTCGCAATAGGCGCCGCCGCCCTGTACCTCCCGCCCGGGCGGGCCATCCTCGAATGGGTCGCCGCCGCCGCCAGCCGGATTCTCGACTACAGCCTGGAAGGAATCGAGTTCGTGTTCGGCAGCCTCGCCTCCGACTCGCTCGGATACATCTTCGCCTTCCGGGTGCTGCCCGTCATCGTCTTCTTCTCCGCCCTGATCGCGGTGCTCTACTACCTTCGCGTCATGACCTGGATCGTGAGGGTTTTCGGCGGACTGCTCCAGCGCGCGCTGCGCACCAGCCGGCCGGAATCGATGTCCGCGGCGGCCAATGTCGTTGTCGGCCTGGTGGACGCGCCGCTGGTCGTGCGGCCGTTCATCCCAACGATGACCCGATCCGAGCTGTTCGCCGTCATGGTCGGCGGCCTCGCCACGGTCGCGGGTTCGGTGATGGCGGGCTACGCGGCCGCCGGCATCGACTTCAAATACCTCATCGCGGCCTCGTTCATGGCCGCGCCCGGCGGGCTCATGATGGCGAAACTCATGGTTCCCGAAACGGAGGAACCCAGAAACGACATCGCAGACGTTGACGAAAGCCACCCCGTGAACATCTTCGACGCGGCCGCCAACGGCGCGATGCTGGGTCTGCGCATCGCGGCGGCGGTGGGGGCCATGCTGATCGCGATCATCGGCCTGATCGCCCTGCTTAACGGCATCATCGGCTGGGTGGGAGGATTCTTCGGCGCCCCCGACCTGACCTTCCAGCAATTCCTCGGCTGGCTGTTCATGCCGGTCGCGTGGATCATCGGCGTGCCCTGGGCCGAGGCGGCCGAAGCCGGCAGTTTCATCGGCCAGAAGATCGTCCTGAACGAATTCGTCGCCTACCTCGACTTCGCCCCGCATATCCCGGAGTTGTCCAGCGGCACCGTCGTCATCGTCACGTTCGCGTTATGCGGGTTCGCGAACTTCGGCTCGGTCGCCATACTGCTTGGGGGCTTGAGCGCCATCGCACCGAACCGCCGGGAGGACATCGCCCGGTTCGGCATGCGGGCGCTGGTCGCGGGCACGCTCGCGAACCTCATGAGCGCCTCCCTGGCAGGCGTGCTGGTGTGGCTTTAGGCGCGGTCTGCGAATCGCCGGAGGTGATCCCTCGGGCTGCAGGATGATCCCCACCATGCGTCTTCGCAAACTGCTCCCGGCAGGACGGTGGGCCGGTAGTTTCTACCCGCCTCCGCGCGCAGTCGCCTGGTCGGTCGCTACGGTTGCCGCACTCGCGCCGGGCGGGGTGCTGGCGCAAGAGACCGCGACGAACGAAGGGCAAGTGATCGAGGAGATCGTGGTGGTGGGATCCCTGATCACGCGCCGCGTGGTATACGAGGGCAGCGCGCCGGTACAGACGCTCGACGCCGGGTTGTTCGGGTCGAGCGGCGCAGCGCAGCCGGCGGACATTCTCAAGAGCCTGACCGCCAATACGGGATCCTACATCGCCACCCAGCAGAACAGCCTGCAGGGCAGTTCGCAGTTCAACCTGCGGGGACTGGGCCTGTCTTCGACGCTGACCCTGATCAACGGCCGGCGGGCCGGCCTGGCCCCGGTGGCCAACGACGTCGGACATGGCTTCTTCGACATCAACACCTTGCCATTGGCGCTGATCGAAAGGGTCGAAATCCTTCGCGACGGCGCATCGGCCACCTACGGCTCGCAGGCCGTGGCGGGGGTGGCGAACATCGTGACGCGCAAGGGCTTCGAAGGCCTGGAGTTCTTCGGCGGCTATCGAAGCGCCACCAACACGGCCTACGATGTCGGTTTCGCGTCCGGGTTCGGTCTGCCTCAGGGCCAGGTCAACCTGTATGGCGCCTGGCACGAGCAGGACGAGAATTTTCGGACCGATTTCGACTGGATGATCCCGCGCGCCGTGGACCCCGACCGCGACGGCGATATCGTGGACGGCTCCTTCGACTCCGGGCGTGGTTCGCCGGGCAGCTTCCGCCGCGTGATGACCGCACCGGATGGCCGTCACTTCCCGTTCCAGGTCGGCGGCGGCAACGCGCCCCACTCGCCGGACCCGGATTGCCGGCAGGGTGGCGGCTACCCCAGCGACTCGCTGTGCCGATTGGACTTCACCGACCAGCGCACGATGATCGCCGCCGAACAAAGGGCCCAGTTGTTCACCGAAGCCGAGTTCGAGTTGAGCGAACGGCTGACCGTTCTTTCGGAAGTCGGCTACTCCTTCAACAAGATCGGTGACCGGGTAGGCAACATGCTGCTGGTCAACGGCAACGTCGAAGGCACCAACGAGATCTTCGTTCCCGCCAGCCACCCCTTCAACTTCTGGACCGATCCGGACGGGGACGGCACCCTGACCCATGTCGCCCCCGCCGACTGGATTCCCGGCATGCACGAGGCGGTGCCGCTCGGGTACCTGGGCCGTCCCCTGGGTGCCGAAGCCAGCGGCGAAAATTCAGGCCACGAGTGGCGACGTTTCAGCAACCTGCGGGCGCTGCTCGGCGCCGAAGCCGCTCTCCCGGGGAACTGGACGGGAACCTTCCACGTCGTACATTCGCGCTCCCGCCTGCGGGTCAACGCGGATAGGCACTGGGAGGCGAAAGAGTTCGCCCGCGTTGTGGCCGAGGGACTGTGGAACCCGTTCGGCACCCGCCTGACCGCGCCCGATCTTGTCACCCCCAAGACCGTGGCCGACGACGGGCTCGCACCGAGCCTGACCGGCAAGCGGGCGGGCAATGACGCCGCGACCTTGCGCCAGTTCGAGCGCGTCCGCGAAGAAAGCGCAAGGAGCATCATGGAGGTGGTGGAGTTCGTGGCATCGGGCGACCTGATGGAGTGGCGCGGCCAGCCGCTGTCGGTGGCGGCCGGCGCGCAGTATCGCCACCTGCACTATTCGCGGCAGCCGGACACGCTCGACGCCATCGCCGCCGGCCCCCGGGACGTTCAGGAGTTTCCGGTGGCGGCGGATCAGCATGCCTGGGCGGCATTCGCCGAAGGCCTGACCTATTTCGGCGACCGCAGCGAACTGCAGGTCGCCCTGCGCCACGAGAGCTACGACCGGGCAGGCAGCACCACCGATCCGAAGATCTCCGCCCTCTTTGCCGCCACCGACTGGCTTTCCCTGCGCGCTTCCTGGGGCACTTCCTTCCAGGCGCCCAGCGTGTTCCAGGCGGCCGGCAATACCGCCTCCCGCACACTGACCGATCCGTTCCGTTTCGACGCCCGGGGCGTGGGGCGATGCACCGTGGATCCCTCGGGCGCGATTCTCGAGCGCGGCGACAACTTCGCCTCCCCGACGGTGCTCCGCGGCGCCCTGCTGCAACCGCAAACCGCCGACATGGCCAACTTCGGCGTGCTCTTCCGGCCATTGGACAACACCGCACTCAGCGTCGACTACTGGGCGATCGACTACCGCAACGTCATCGCCCAGGGGCGCAGCTTTCAGGCCATACTGGAAGACGACTGCCGCGACGACGGGATGCCGAATGACCCGCGGGTGAGCCGCGACCCCTCCGGCCAGATCGTCAGAGTGACCACCGATTACGAGAACATCGCCGTCGTCCAGGCGCAGGGCCTGGACATGAACGCCTACTGGGACGTGGAAACGCTCGGAGGCCATCTTCGTATCGGCGCCGACGCCACGCTGCTCACCCGCTACGACGTGGGAAACGCCGGCGGAGACCTGTCGGACCAGTTGGGAACCCGCAACGACACGAACGGATTCGGCCCCACGCCCGAACTGCGGTTCAACCTCAGCCTCGCCGGGAGTTGGGGGCCGCATGACGCCCGGCTCACGCTCCGCTACATCGACTCCTACAAGAACGACGAAGTCGCGACGCTGCCGGAAATCGCTTCCTGGACAACGCTGGACCTGAACTACGGCTATTCCTTCGCCGGGCCGGCCAACGGCGAAACGACGATTTCTCTCGGCGCCATCAACCTGACGGACGAAGACCCTCCGCCGCTACCCAGCGGCCGAACCGGTGCCCAACGCTACAACCTGCGGCCGGGTTACGACGGCTTCGTGCATGACATCCGGGGGCGGGTGCTATATGCGCGTATGAGCTGGCAGATGTAGTTCCCGAGGGCACCAAACACCCTAGGGCCAGCGGGGGCTTTTGTCTGGCTATCGCCGGCGGGGGCGCCTAACTCCGCTCAAAAACGCAACGGCGGCTAGGTGCTAGTCGTGCCATTTGAACTCCGTTGCGCCTTGTCGATCTTCTCCAAAACCTGGAGCATCCCCGGAGGTCTAACCTCCCCATCGGCCATTGCACGCACGATCATGTCCCTAAGGACTTCGTATCTCACATTCGTATACAGTTCTGTAAACCGCTTTAGAAGATCACGACCCCGGAATTCCGACTTCCATTTGTCGCTATCAGCTGCCGCCTCCAACACTCTCCGACGACTCACAGCGACTTCGTTCAGCCGACTTTCGCTTAGATCCCCATCCATCACATCGGACAACCTCTCTATCGAGGCACGCACTTGGTCGCTAACTCGTCTTCCGGGGTTGCTCCCATTCCCACTCGCCTTTAAGCGAATGGTTTTCCAGATAGCCTCTCGAGCCGTCGCCCTTACGGAATGTTCTACGAGTTCGTCAACCTGTTCCTTTGCGATGCTCCGAAACGCCTCCTCAATTTCAGTTCCATTGTTGAAGCCCGTGTTCTGGAGGGTCATATTCGTCAACACTTGAAAAATCACTTCCGGCTCAAGCAGATAGTTTTCAATATGGTAGACATCCCACGTGAATCTGCCGCTAGCTTCGTCGTCGATCGTTTCTGCGTCATCTCTATCCACAATTGAGAAGACCAGAGAACTACCGCCCTCCGCCGTTCGCTCCAACGCCTCATGCAATCTCCTCACAGTCGCCTTGTTGCCTCCAGAAATGAAATTCATTCGACGTTCGTGTTCGGGAAACAGCGTTCCTGCCATGCGTCTGTCGAATTCCGAGTTTTCTCCCTCAAAAATAACTATCTTTCCACCTGCACGATAGGCCGCGATGTCTCCAATCAGTTCAAAGATGGCCTCTTCTTCTTCGCCTTGTCCTATTTCTCGAACCTGATTGCTCGCTTGGCCACCGGAAACCGACTCTCTCATGTGATAAACCCGAACCCCGACCTGTCCTAAGGCTTCCCTGAGAAACGCATCCGAATGCGTGACGGTCCAAATCTGGTTGTCTAGGTCTTCGCCGACATACTTCTGGTAGAACTGCGGAAGGCCACGAATCAACTTTGGGTTCAGGTGCAACTCGGGTTCATCTAGCAGAATGATCGAGTTTCGTTGGGATGAGTTTCTCAACCTAAGGTACCCAAAGAGGATCTCCTTCTCCCCGGAGGACAAGTCATTGATGTCGTGAGTTTGACCATCCTTCACGGTAACGGTGAACTCCAGTTCATCTCTCTCATTCGCAGCAACTCCCTCGAAAGCTTTTCCAGGAAAGAATCGTCTGAACAACTCCTTCATCGTTGAAACGAGGGACTCGGTTTCTTTCGGCGTCTCTTGACGAGATTTCTCCCTCATCATTTGGAGGACGAACTCCGTCGCCATTTGTGTTTTGATGTTGGTGTATTTGTTGACGTAGTTATAGAGCGTGCTTTGGCGCTCCTGCTCCTCCTGTGTCTTGAGATTTAGGTTCACCCCACCGATTTGTTCCCTCGCATAGTGACGGTGCGATCCGTGGTAATTGACAAGACCCACGTCTTGTGGCTGATAGATCCGCCAGATGCTTTCCAGTACGAGGTTACGCTCAATCCCGACCTGTCCATTCGTATCGACCACTACCTGACCACGCACATCCGTTTTCGCGAGTTCTTGCTTTAAAGCCGCATCGAATGATCGAGCCAGATCTTCTACCTGTGCAATCTGTTGCTTCACGGCTGGATTTTGGTCGCCGTGAACCCTGACTCGCTGCCGCCAATGTCGATAGCTATTTCCGGGATATAACTGATTCCAAGCAATTTCCTCCATCATCTCTTCGCTGTGTTCGTGCAGATAGAGCTTTTCTCCGCCGTGCAACTGCAGCGTTACCGTGATGACCGCCGGTGCGTTCTTGTTGCGTAGGACCTTCTTCATCTCCCCCGGATCTCGACTGATCTGGAATTCGTTGAGCCAATGGTCCCATTCGTTGTCGTCGTACCCGCCATAGGCCGACTTGACGAATCGAATTGCATCCAATATGCATGACTTGCCGCATCCGTTCGGCCCGGCGATCACGATCATTGATCCCTTCGACGAGTCAATTGCTACGTTCTCGATTGCGCGAAAGTTCTGAATCTCTATGTTCTCGAATCGCAATGTTGCGGTCCTCCAATAAGAGAGGGATAAAGGGCTTTAGGTGGCCCGTACACGATATTTCCGCTACCCCGGCGCCAGCCCCGATATTGCACCGAGGCTCGAACGAGGTCTTAACCGACCGGCTGGCCGGTTACTCAGTCAACCCCAGCTTAGCGTTCCGCCCGTCTGGTACTCCGTTACACGGGTCTCGAAGAAGTTCTTCTCCTTCTTGAGGTCCATGATTTCGGACATCCAGGGGAACGGATTCTTCACCCCGGGGAAGTGTTCCTCGAGCCCGATCTGGACGAGCCGGCGATTGGCAATGAATCGCAGGTAGTCGGCCATCATGTTGGCGTTCATGCCGAGCACGCCGCGGGGCATGGTGTCGCGGGCGTAGCGGATCTCGAGGTCCGTGCCTTCGAGGATCATTTCTCTCGCCAGCGTCTGCATGCTCTCGTCCCACAAATGCGGGTTCTCGAGCTTGATCTGGTTCACCACGTCGATGCCGAAGTTCACGTGCATGGACTCGTCTCGCAGGATGTACTGGAACTGCTCGGAGGTGCCGGTCATCTTGTTGCGCCGTCCCATGGACAGGATCTGCGTGAAACCGCAGTAGAAGAAGATGCCTTCGAGCACGCAGTAGTAGGCGATGAGGTTCTTCAGCAGTGTCCTGTCGTCTTCGGGGGTGCCCGTGCGGAAGGTCGGGTCGCTGAGTTCCTGGGTGTACTTGAGCGCCCAGGACGCCTTGTCGGCGACCGAGTCAACCTCGTGGTACATGTTGAAGATCTCGCCCTCGTCCATTCCGAGAGACTCGATGCAGTACTGGTAGGCGTGCGTGTGGATGGCCTCCTCGAATGCCTGGCGCAGGATGTACTGGCGGCACTCGGGATTGGTGATCAGGCGGTAGATGGCGAGCACCAGGTTGTTCGCCACAAGCGAGTCCGCCGTGGAGAAGAAACCTAGACTCCGCTTGACGATCAGGCGCTCGTCGTCGGTCAGGCCGTTTTCGGATTTCCACAGCATGATGTCCGCGGTCATGTTGATCTCTTGCGGCATCCAGTGGTTCGCGCACGCGTCGAGATACTTCTGCCATGCCCAGGCGTACTTGAACGGCACGAGCTGATTGAGATCGGCCCGGCAGTTGATCATGGCTTTTTGATCTACCGTGACGCGTTCGCGGCTTTCGGCCTCGACGGTGGCGACCTGGCTTTCGACCGCCGCCGCAGTCTCCTCGATCACGGTCGGGGCAACGGGTGCCACCTCTACCGGGGGCTCGACGCGGGGTTGCGGCTGTTCCGCCGCTTCTACTCGCCTTTCTTGTCGCCTTTCTTCTCGCTCTTCGAGCCCGTTCGTGCGGTCGGCACTATTGGCTCCATTAGTGTCGGTGTCTTTGGTCTTCTCCGCCGCAAGGCCACCCACAACAGCTACGTCGTCTTGGTAGTCATCCCAGGACAATTGCATGTGTTTTCCTCTCTCTTCTCACTCGGCCCTCTGTGAGGCTCTCTCCACTTGTGTAACGTGCTCTGGTTCTCACCAGCTCTAGTACCCGGCAGGGTCTGTTCTGTTCTCTTCTCTCTTGCTGTTCGTTTTTTCGTGCTCGTCTTTTCGTGTTCGTCCTTCGTCCTCGAGCTACTGGCATGCCTCGCATTCCGGATCGTCGATGGCGCATATCTGCGGTCCTGCGTTCGCCATCTGCGAGCCGCCCGCATCCACCGCGTTCAATGCGCCGGTGGTGTCGAGCGTCGACTTCTCCGTCGCCGTCGCGCCCAGCGATCGCAGGTAGTAGGTCGTCTTCAGGCCCCTGAGCCATGCCATGCGGTAGGTGATGTCGAGTTTCCTGCCGTCGGCGTTGGCGATGTACAGGTTGAGGGACTGCGACTGGTCGATCCACTTCTGGCGCCGGCTCGCCGCATCGACGATCCAGCGCGGCTCGACCTCGAACGCTGTCGCGTATAGCTCCTTCAGTTCCTCCGGCACACGGTCGATCCGTTCCACGCTGCCGTCGTAGTACTTGAGGTCGTTCACCATGACCGAATCCCACAGGCCACGCTGCTTGAGATCGTGGACGAGGTAGGGATTCACGACCGTGAATTCGCCGGACAGGTTCGATTTCACGAATAGGTTCTCGTAGGTCGGCTCGATCGACTGCGACACGCCGACGACGTTCGCGATGGTCGCCGTGGGCGCGATCGCCATGACATTGGAGTTGCGCATGCCGCGCTTTCGCACCTTGTCGCGCAGGCCATCCCAGTCCAGCGTGGTGGAAAAGTCGGCTTCCAGGCAGCCCGACGGGCGCTCGTCGGCGAGGCGCTTGAGCGAGTCGAGGGGCAGGATGCCGCGGCTCCACAGCGATCCCTCGAAGCTGGCATAGCTGCCGCGCTCCTTGGCGAGTCTCGACGACGCGTCGATGGCGTAGTAGGAAATCACTTCCATCGAACGGTCGGCGAATTCGACGGCGGCCTCGGAACCGTAGGGGATGCGTAGCTCGTACAGCGCGTCCTGGAATCCCATGACGCCGAGTCCCACCGGGCGGTGCCGCATGTTGGAGCTGCGCGCCTGGGGCACGGAGTAGTAGTTGATGTCGATGACGTTATCGAGCATCCGCACCGCCGTGCGCACCGTCTTCTTGATCTTCTTGATGTCGAGCGCGCCGTTTTTCGCGTCCAGGTGCTGCGTCAGGTTCACGGAACCCAGATTGCACACGGCGATTTCGTCCGCAGACGTATTCAGCGTGATCTCCGTGCATAGATTCGAGGAATGCACCACCCCGGTGTGCTGCTGGGGCGAGCGGACGTTGCAGCTGTCCTTGAACGTGATCCACGGATGACCGGTTTCGAACAGCATGGACAGCATCTTGCGCCAGAGGTCCACCGCCCGAATCCGCTTGTGCAGGAGGCTGCCCGGATCCTCGGCGATCATGGCCTCGTATTCTTCGTAGCGCTGCTGGAACGCCACGCCGTACAGATCGTGCAGGTCGTTCACCTCGTTCGGCGAGAACAGCGTCCACTCGGCGTCGTCGAATACGCGCTGCATGAACAGGTCCGGCACCCAGTTCGCGGTGTTCATGTCGTGGGTGCGGCGGCGGTCGTCGCCGGTGTTCTTGCGCAGCTCGAGGAACTCCTCGACGTCGAGGTGCCAGGTCTCGATGTAGGCGCACACGGCGCCCTTGCGCTTGCCGCCGTTGTGGGCGAGACCGCTGGTGGTCATGTAGGACTCGTCGCCTTCCACCTTGAGGTCCATCACGAACGGCGTCGGCGGCATCGGCCTGACACTGCGAACGCGGCTGAACACCCAGTTCTTCACCGTCAGCCAGTTCCGCTTGGTCAGGGACTTGCAGTTCAGCCGCCCGGCCAGTTCCGGCACGGCGGGAATGCGAATGTCGTAGCTCTTGACGATGCCTCTGAATCCCGTCCTGGAGCCGTCGTCGCGGGTGGCTTCATGGTTCTGCTGGCGCTCGCGGTACTGTCCGGCCGTCGGTACGCCGAGGCGCAGCACCTGGTAGCGAACGCCCTCGGCGAGGGCTTCGGAAGTGCTCGTGAAGTAGATCTCCTTGCCCCGGCTGACGCCGCCGTCGGTTTCCAGGAGCCCCTGCAGCAGGGCCAGCGTCTGGGACCTGGGCAGGTGGCTGAAGCGCCGGGCGATCCGTTTCTGTCCGTTCGGCCCGTACAGGTCCTCGCGGGTGAACTCGAGGTTGCGCAGCCCGGCCCCCCGGTACTGCCCGGTCGTGCCATCACGCTCGAGGCCGATCCCTGCGGACCAGTGAATCTGTTGATACCGCTCGCCGCGGCCGGTGATCCAGAAGTGAATGCCCCGCGCGTTGAGGTAGTTGGCCACGAAGTCCAGGTGGGCATCTCGCGTCGGGTTGCCTGACACGCCCCACTCCAGCCCGCTTTTCGCACAGTGGCCATCGCCCAGCAGGATTCCGTACATTCGCGCGTCGTCTTCGTCGAATCCCGCGACAGGCACGGTTTCCTGCGGTATTACCTGCGCCACGTAATCACCGGTCCGCAGGTTGCCTGCGTCCACCCATTCGGGGTTGGTCTTGCCCTTTCCCAGCCAGTCGTAGCTCCGGCTCGCAGCCTGGCCCACAGGGATACCGCGTATGGCCCACAGGGGATGGCCCGCGGTGACCTTGAGCGGCTTGATCGAGTGCTTTACGTCCACTTCGACCATCGGATCGGTCTGGTTGTAGGAGAACTTCCTGGTGACCTCGCGGTACGCCCCCCTCTGGCCGAGGACCAGGTCGCCGGGAGCGACGTCGCGCAACGCCTTGACGCCGTCGGCCGTATGGACGCGGGTGTCAGGCTCGAAACACTGGTTGACCGCTACCGCGGTGTCGTTGACGACCTTGAGGAACGGCACGACGCCCTGGGACTTGCCGTTGGTGCCCTTGATATAGGAGCCGAGCGCACGCACTGGGGTCCAGTCGTTGCCGAGGCCGCCAGCCCACTTGGACAGCAGGGCGTTGTCGCGAATGGCGCTGTAAATGCCGTCGAGGTCGTCCGACACCGTCGTCAGGAAACAGGACGACAACTGCGGACGCCGGGTGCCCGCATTGAACAGGGTCGGCGTTGAACTCATGTAGTCGAACGAGGACAGGAGGTCATAGAACTCTATGGCACGCTGCTCCGGCTCGTCCTCCTGCGCCGAGAGGCCCATCGCGACGCGCATGAAAAAGACCTGCGGCAACTCGAACCTGGTGTCGTTCGAGTGGATGAAGTACCGGTCGTAGAGGGTCTGCAGCCCGAGATAGGTGAACTGCAGGTCGCGCTCGGGCTTGAGTGCGGCGCCGAGTCTTTCGAGATCGAAGCGCTGAAGTTCGGGAGCCAGCAACTCCAGCTTGACGCCGCGCGCCACGAAAGCGGCCAGCGCTTCTCCGTACAGCGTGGCCATTTCTGCCTGGGTAGCCCGGTAGTCCGCTGCCCCCGGGATGCGCACATCCAGGAAGGAAAGAGCTTCCACGCGCAACTGATCGAGCAGCAGGCGCGCGGTGACGTAGGTGTAGTCGGGTTCTTCCTCGATCAGCGTCCGAGCCGTCATGACGAGGGTGGTGGCGACATCGCCCTCGGTAATGCCGTCGTACATGTTGCGCCGGGACTCCTCCATGACGCGTCCCGCGTCGACATCCTTCAAACCCGCACAGGCTTCGTCGATGAGCGTGCGCATGCGGCCGGTATCCAGCGGATGCCTCTCGCCGTCCTCGCCGACCACCTGAATCTCGGGCATCGGTTCGGACGTGCCCCTTTCGGCCTCCTGCTCCGCGCGCATCCGCGCGTGCTCTTCGCGATAGAGCACGTAACTGCGCGCAACCTGGTGCTCGCCGCCGCGCATGAGCGCGAGTTCGACCTGGTCCTGGATGTCCTCGATGTGAATGGTGCCGCCAGACGGGAAACGCCGCTCGAATACGCCCGTAACCGCCTGCGTGAGGTCCGATACGCGTTCGCGGATGCGCGACGATGCGGCCGCGGTGCCGCCCTCGGCGGCGAGAAACGCCTTGGTCATGGCGACCGCGATCTTGTCGTCGGTATACGACACGACGGTGCCGTTGCGCTTGATTACCCGGAGTTGGCCGGGTGCCGTGGCTGCTATGGAAGGAGTGATGGCCGGTGTCGTCGTATCCCCGCTGCCGTTGAGTTTGTCCGCCAGGGATGATGTGTCGGTGACGACTTCGGATTGCATACGATTCTCCTTTGAGGTCTGAGCTTTGCGGCTATCGCCAACCTGGTCGCTAGCCAGGTTGCCAGGGATGTCGCAAGCCCATGCACCCGTTGAATCGACGACGCTTCGCAGTGGCAAGTTGATCGAATCTCGCCACCGTTTGCGGCGCGCCGCCAATTCAAGCGGCATACAACATGTAGTTCTCGTTCCGCCAGAACAATACTCAAATCTGCGGGCTTGTTCAATCAAATCTGCGTTGGGTGGAACCCTATATTTAGTGGGTGTGCCGCAGACACTACACTAATTAGCCGGGCTCGTTTCGCTGGATGGGGATCGATCTGTGGACCGCCTGTGGGCAAGCGGTTGCAATCCGGGGGACACAATATATTGTGGTCTGGTCTCTCCCTGATCCTTGCAACGGCAGTCCTTGATCGATGTCTCACGTCCTCGCCGTCGACCAGGGCACATCGAGTTCCCGCGCCATCGTTTTCGACCCGGCGGGCGTGGTCATCGCGGCTGCGCAACGACCGCTCGATCAGTCCTTCCCGACGAACGGCCTGGTCGAGCAGGACGCCGAGGATATCTGGCGCACGACCCTGGATGCGGTTCGGCAAGCCCTCTCGGCCGCTGCCGCCGCCGGCGTCGAAACGGGCGACATCGCCGCCATGGGCATCGCCAATCAGCGCGAGACCGCGGTGTTATGGGATGCCGAGACCGGTGCCCCGGTTCACCCCGCCATCGTCTGGCAAGACCGCCGCACCGCAGATCATTGCGCCGCGATGCGCGAGGACGGCGTCGAAGACTCCATTCGCGACATCACCGGCCTCGTGATCGACCCCTATTTCTCCAGCACCAAGCTCGCCTGGCTGCTCGACCAGCCGGGCATTCGCAGAAAAGCGGAGGCGGGCAGGCTGCGTTTCGGCACCGTCGACAGCTTCCTCATCTGGCGCCTCACCAACGGTCGAGAACACTGCACGGATGCCACCAACGCTTCGCGCACCCAGCTTTACGACATCTCCCGCCACGCGTGGAGCGATACGTTGCTCGACTATTTCGGCGTTCCCGCGGCCGTGCTGCCCGAGGTCAAGGACTCCGTCGGCGACTTCGGCGTTGCGGACCCGGCGCACTTCGGCAGCGCCATTCCCATATGCGGCGTGGCCGGGGATCAGCAGGCAGCGCTCGTCGGACATGGCTGTCTCGAAGCGGGCATGACCAAGAGCACCTATGGCACGGGCTGCTTTCTCATGACGAATACAGGCGACGACCGCATCGCTTCGAAGGCGCGGCTCCTGACCACGGTCGCGTACCGCATCGACGGCAAGACCGCGTTCGCCCTGGAAGGCAGCATCTTTTCCGCCGGCGCCGCCATCAAGTGGCTGCGCGACCGCCTGGGACTGATCGGGACGGCCGCCGAATCGGAAGTCCTCGCACGACGCGTCGAGGGAAAGACCCGCAACGTCTACGTGGTCCCCGGCTTCACGGGGCTCGGCGCACCCCATTGGCGTCCGGATGCCCGTGGACTGATCACCGGACTCACCCTCGACGACGGCCGCGCCGAAATTGTCGCCGCAACGCTAAAGAGCGTCGGTTTTCAGACTGCCGACCTGATACGGGCCATCGAGGACGACGGCATTGCCGCCAGCGCGCTGCGGGTCGATGGCGGCATGGTGGCCAATGACTGGCTCTGCCAGTTTCTCGCCGACGTCACCGGCATCCCCATCGAACGGCCTGAGGTGACGGAGACCACGGCCTACGGGGCTGCGCTCCTGGCTGCGCTAGGTGCCGGACTGATCGGCGACCTGGCGGAAGCGTCCACCGCACGGCAACCAGAGGCGCGATTCGTCCCCAAGGTCTCACCTGCGCAACGAGAGGAATGGCTTGTCGGATGGCACCGCGCCATTCGCCGGGCACTCGCCTGACGGCGTACAATAATTCCCGTCCGGATGGGAGTATCCACTTAAGGCAAGCGATGCTTCGGGCCGCTCTGCTCGCATTGGTCGCCATGGCGACGCTGCTTGGAAGGCCTTGCCTCGCGCAGGCCACGATGGCGGGAATGATCGAAGCCATAAAGGACGATACGCGCCGAACCGCGGACTACACCGGTGTAGCGGAACTGAACCCTCGCGTGATCGCCGCCATGTCGGACGTGCAGCGCGACAAGTTCGTCCCCTGGGCCGCCAAGATCGCCGCGTACGTCAATCGACCGCTACCCATCGGCCACGGGCAGACCATATCCCAGCCATTCATCGTCGCGCTCATGACGCACCTCATGGAGCCGCGCGAAGGCGACCGCGTGTTGGAGATCGGCACGGGCTCTGGATACCAGGCGGCCGTGCTCGCGGAACTCGTCGAGTCGGTCTACACCATCGAGATCATTCCCGAACTGGCGGAATCCGCCTCGAAACGCTTGGCTGGCCTCGGATTCGACAACGTCCACGTCAAGACCGGCGACGGCTGGTACGGCTGGCCGGAAGTAGCGCCCTTCGACGCGATCATGGTTACTGCCGTCGGCGAGGACGTGCCCGGCGAACTGGTGCGCCAACTGAAGCCGGGAGGACGCATCGTTTTGCCGGTCGGCACTGACTGGGACCAGTACCTTGTAGTGGTCGAGAAGGCAGCGGACGGCACGACCTCGAGGCGCGACATATTGCCGGTGCGGTTCGTGCCCCTGACGGGCGATCACTGACCCGTCGAGCCTCAGCGCTTAGCCCAGCCTCTACCAACTCATTCATTCCGTAATGCCGCACGCGACGTCGGTCAGACAGTCATACCAGTGCACGTAAGTCACCCCGTCCACGACCAGGCGGGGAGCATCCGGCAGGTCCTCCATCCAGGTAGGTTCCGTGCCCCAGTTCTGCGGCGGCGTGTCGCGCTTGCCCCAGCGGTTACCGTTGTATCGACGTAGCAACAGCGTCCGCCCGCCCCTCGTGACATAGGCCTCGATGAGGCCATCGGTCTCGGTTGCGCCCGGATCTACCTCGAAGACCCCCAGGCAAGTGAAGGATCGCTCGTCAATGTGCACCTCGAACACTCCCGAGGCCACTATCGGCGGCCGGTCGGGCGCACCCGAAAACGATCCGTCTGCCAATTGCCTCAGGTGCCCACGGTCTTCCAATGAACGCGGAATAGCCGGTCCCCAGTCGTCCTCGAAACCTTCGTCAAGAAACGTCTCCATTTCACGGGTCCCGTCCGGAGACTCGGTTTCGACAGCGACGAACTCCACGTCGTCGTCCGTCAGGCAACCCCAAATTCGGGGGTTTCGGTTCCTTGTTGATCGCGGCGTCATCGAGCGAATCAATCCCGCGGGATCGAAGACGCGTTCTGTCGTTTCAATCTCCACTCATTGACGCCCGTGGACCACAGCAGGATGACGCGCCACACTCGACACTGTGGAGCACAGCTTCCAGCGGCCGTCATTCGCTACGGCGCACTCATAGTCCGCCCAACGGACTTCGTCACCAACAACGGGCCCCGAGAACCACCAGGCCAACTCCCCGAAGTCGACTCGAAACGGTTTCTCGGCGCTTGGCTCGATCTGTATCGTCGGGCGAACCTCGGGAAAAGGTCTTTTCTGTGGCATGGCATTGATCCTCCTGTTGCGTGTGACACCGAGCAAGGTGCGAACCTGGTCACGGCCGTGAGACAGACGGCGCTTGATCGTGCCCGTCGGTCTCCGATGGCGAGCGGCGATTTCCGCAATGCTCAGGCCGTCTACGTAGAACGCGCGCAGCGCCGCCCGTTCTTCGGGTGTGACCTCCTCCATCGCCTCAAAGAGCTCCGACACAACAGCCCGCTCCGTCGCTTGCGCCAATCCCAACCGATTGACCATCAGCGCCAGCGTCTCGTCTTCCACGAACAACTCGCGACGTTGCGTCGAGCGAAAATGGTCCCGGCAACGGTTTCGGGCCACCTGCATGAGCCATGCCCGCACGTCACGGGGCGTACTCTTGCTCAGGCCGCTCCAGGCGCTCACCATGGTTTCCTGCAGGACATCCTGCACCGCGTCGTCGCCGCCACCAATGAAATGGCCGATCAGGCGGGCGAGGACCCGCTCGTGACGCCGCACCAGCATCACAAACGCCTTTTCGTCGCCCTGGCGCACCTGCATGGCCAATTGCCGATCGCTTGGGAACGTCATCTCACTCCTCTCATGCCTTCAGGCGGAATGAGACGAAAAAAGGTTCACCCCAATAGGGTCTTCCGGGATGGCGCGATCGTTGACGATGCGGTTCCTGACCCAAAAGGGGTCTTATCCAATTTCGTTCGCCGTGCCTACCAGCGTTCCCGGTTCCCCCAACCGTTGACGATCATGCAAAAGAGTTTGGCGGTCGCCTCGGCGTCATAGCGCGCGGCGTGCGCGCGGCCGCCTTCGAATTCGATACCTGCCCGCGAGCAGGCTTCGCTCAGGACAGTGTGACCGTACGCGACGGCGGCGAGCGATGCCGTGTCGATCACGGTGAACGGATGGAAGGGATTGCGCTTGACGCCGTTGCGCTCGGCGGCTGCCGTCACGAAACCATGGTCGAAGTGGGCGTTATGGGCTGTCAGCACCGCGCGCTCGCAGCCATTGCGGCGAACCTCCTGGCGGACGAACCGGAACAGCTCGCGCACGGACTCTTCCTCGTCCAATGCGTCGCGTTCCGGATCCGAGAGGTCGATGCCGGTGATCTTGAGCGAGGCTTCTTCGACCTGGGTTCCAGGGTGCGGTATGACGTTCCAGCTTCGAACCCGGTCGATCGAGAGACGCTCTTCGGTCCACTCCAGGCTCACGGCCGCGATCTGCAGCAGGGCGTGGATATCCTTGTCGAAACCGCCGGTCTCAAGGTCGATAACGACCGGAAGAAAGCCGCGGAATCGGGCGCTCATTTCACTCATCGTCGCCCCTCACAGCCACGCGGCCCAAGCCGTCGCCCAAGGATACATCAGCGCTCCGTGACGCGCCCTCAGCCCGCTGCGTTACCATGGCGCCGTCATCGAATCCGAGAGCGCGCCAGTGAAGATCGTGCTTGCCTACTCCGGGGGCCTCGACACGTCAGTCATATGCCACTGGCTGCAGGAGACCTACGCCGCCGAAGTGGTGACGTTCACCGCGGACATCGGCCAGGGCGAAGAGGTGGAGCCGGCCCGCGCCAAGGCGAAGGCGCTTGGCGTGCGGGAGATCTACATCGAGGACCTGACCGAGGAGTTCGTGGCCGACTTCGTCTACCCGATGTTCCGCGCCAACACGGTCTACGAGGGCGAGTATCTCCTCGGAACCAGCATCGCGCGTCCGCTCATCGCCAAACGCCTGGTCGAGATCGCCGCGGAGACCGGCGCCGAAGCCGTTTCCCACGGCGCCACCGGGAAGGGCAACGACCAGGTGCGGTTCGAACTCGGCGCCTATGCGCTGAATCCGGACATCAAGGTTATCTCGCCATGGCGCGAGTGGGACCTCAATTCACGCGAAGCGTTGATGGCGTACTGTGCCGAGCGCCAGATCCCCGTCGACTTCACGCAGGCTGGCGAGAAGTCTCCCTACTCGATGGACGCGAACCTGCTGCACATATCTTACGAAGGCGGCGAACTGGAGGACCCCGGCGCCGAGCCGAATCCGTCGATGTGGCGCTGGACGGTGGCGCCCGAGGACGCGCCCGACGAAGGCGAGCACATCGAACTCGACTACGTCCACGGCGATGCGGTCGCGCTCAACGGCGAAACCATGACTGCCGCCCAAGTACTCGCTCGCCTGAACGAGATCGGTGGCGCCCACGGCGTCGGCCGCAGCGACATCGTCGAGAACCGCTATGTCGGCATGAAGTCGAGAGGCTGCTACGAAACGCCCGGCGGCACGATCCTGCTGAAGGCCCATCGCGCCATGGAATCGATCACCATGGACCGCGAAGTCATGCACCTGCGCGACGAACTCATGCCGCGCTATGCGAAGCTCATCTACAACGGCTACTGGTGGTCGCCGGAGCGCCGCGTGATGCAGGCCTTGATCGACGCCTCCCAGGATGTCGTCAACGGACGCGTCAGGCTGAAGCTCTACAAGGGCGGCGTCTCGGTGGTCGGGCGCTGGTCCGACGACAGCCTGTACGATGCTGATGTCGCCACGTTCGAGGACGATGGCGGCGTGTACCGCCAGGACGATGCGGCCGGGTTCATTCGGCTCAATGCCCTACGGCTGCGGCTGGCGGCAAAGCGGGGGCGGAGCCTGGAGTAGAAATCCCGGATCAACGGAGACTGCGGCATGAAAGCGGTAATGGTGATGTACGACTCGCTGAACCGGCACATGCTGCCGAACTACGGCTGCGACTGGACGCTGGCTCCGAACTTCATGCGCCTCGGCGAGCGCACGGTCACGTTCGACAACCACTACGTCGGCTCCATGCCGTGCATGCCGGCGCGGCGGGAACTGCACACCGGCCGGCACAACTTCCTGCACCGTTCCTGGGGTCCGCACGAGCCATTCGACGACTCCACTTTCACCATCCTGAAAGGCAACGGCGTCTACACCCACCTGGTCTCGGACCACTACCACTACTGGGAAGACGGTGGCGCCACCTACCACCACCGCTATTCGAGCTGGGAGAACGTGCGCGGCCAGGAGGGCGACGCCTGGAAGGGCGAGGTCGCCGACCCGGAGATCCCCGAACACCTGGGACGCGTTATCCGCCAGGACCTGGTGAACCGCAAGTACATGCAGAAGGAAAAGCTCACGTCCCAGGCGCAGACCTTCGCCGCCGGCCTCGAGTTCCTTGAGACCAACCACCAGGAGGACAACTGGTACCTGCAGATCGAAACGTTCGATCCCCACGAGCCGTTCTTCACCCTGAAACAGTGGAAGGACCGCTACAACTTTTTTCGCGCTGAGGGCTCCGAGTGGGACAGCCCGCACTTCGACTGGCCGGAATATGCGCGGGTCACGGAAGATCCCGATGCCGTGGAATTCCTGCGCTATCAGTACGCGGCGTTACTGACGCAATGCGACCACTACCTCGGCACCGTGATCGATTTCATGGACGCCCACGACATGTGGCGCGACACGATGCTCTTGGTGGTCACCGATCATGGTTTCCTGCTCGGCGAGCACGACTGGTGGGGCAAGTTGCGCATGCCCTGGTACAACGAGACCGCACACATCCCGTTTTTCGCGTGGGACCCGCGCTGCGGCGTCGCCGGTGTCAGGCGGCGTAGCCTGACCACCACCATCGATATCGGTCCGACCCTCCTGGAGTACTTCGGTCTGGACCAACCGCCGGATATGGACGGCGCGCCGCTGGGTGCGACCATTGAGGAAGACGCCCGCATCCGCGACACGACGATCTACGGAATGTTCGGCGGCCACGTCAACATCACGGACGGGCGTCACGTTTACATGCGCGGACCGGTCGAGGGAAACGCGCCGCTCTACCAGTACACGCTGATGCCGAGCCACCTGCGCCGGCCATTCTCGATCCGCGAACTCGCCGACATGCAATGGCACCCGCCGCTGGGTTTCACCAAGGGCTGCCCCGTGATGCGGATTCCGTCCACCGGCCCCGTAGGCCGCGCACCAGAGATGTTCAGGACGCAGCTCTTCGACCTGGCCACGGATCCGGGCCAGCTCGACCCGATCGAAGACGAAGTTGTCGAGGGGCGGATGGTCGGGTTGCTCAAGGATGCGCTAGTGGCGAACCAGGCGCCAGCGGAGCAGTACCGACGCCTCGGGCTCGAAGGTTCCTGACGACACCGGTGGGCCTGTCGCCAATCCGTTCGCCGATTCCTTGTCACCGACAGTGAATCTGCCTGTGGAGCCCATTTCGATACCGACGCTCCATACCAACCGGCTCATGTTGACTGCAATCGGGGCCGCACATTCTCGTGGCGTCTTCGAGCTATGGTCTCACCCCGACGTATGTCGATACTCGGGCCAAGTCGTGGATCACCACGGCAACGTCATCCATACGCCCTGCACGACCGAGTCCCAAAGTGACCGGATCATCGAGTTCTGGATGCGGGCGGCACGCGATGGTTGGGGATGCAGATGGTCCATATTGGACCACGAGGCCGGTTCAGCCACCTTCATGGGCATGGTTGGCTTCAACGCCATTGCACCCGTTCCCGAGATTGCGTTTCACCTGCATCCTCGTTTCTGGGGTAAGGGCTACATGCTGGAAGCCACAAATGCGGCCATGGCGTGGGCGACGTCGAATCTATGTTCCGATCAGTTCGAGGCGTTTATCGAGGATGGCAATGCCAAGGCCAAGAGGCTCGCAACGACCCTTGGCTTTTCTGCCACTGGACGATACAGGTCGGGGGCACAACAGTACGAACTGCTCGGGCTCGGTTCTCCCTGACCAGCGAAGTGCCGCCAGAGAACTGCCTCCCTCCGAAGTGGTCTAAACCAATGCGCGGTACGCCGCACGGCGGTTGGTGTTGCCTCGTCGCTGCGACAAGGTGCGATTGCGCGTCAACTGGAGAGAGATATGAAGCTAATCGTTATTATCGCTGGGTTAATCGTGTTGCAGGGGTGTGCTACCGCGAGCCTTGGCCGTATGCATCCATTGCTGCCAGCAGAGCTCGAAGGACTTGACTGCGACGGCCTGGCCGTCGAAATCAGAAAGACCGACGACTTCTGTGCACTGTCACTCCAATCCAAGGGGTACGGAAAGAAAGACGCCACCGCGACATTGTTCCTGGGGGCGGGGGCGTTCCTGACGCCAATACCCCATAACAACCTCGAGCTGATCAGAGCCATCAAATCAGCCTCGATCCGCCAAGTGCAGTTGACCCACGAGATGACAGCCGCGGAGTGTCCGGTGATCGAACACGAGCCGGCGTGTCCACCACTGTGCTCACGCCCAGCGCTTCTCGCCACATTGACGATGGAAAACGGATTCTTGGGTGAGCGTTGCGTCGTCCTCAACGGGCAGGAGCGGAAAACCTACGCACAGCTTCTTGGCGGGTAGCAAGTCGATCCCCACGTAATGATGGGGAAACCGTGACACCTTGCACTACACCCCACGGTGGAGAAGACTGCGACAGAGGAGACTTCATCCCTTCCGGGAGTGAGGCGCTATGAGACGGCTTTCGACTTTCTTCATCTACATGTTCCTGGCTTGCTCCAGCCAATCAGCCATGGCCGGTGGCTGGGGACCGGTATTCGCCATCGAGCTTCGCGGCGATGGCCTGGAACAGCCCATCGAGATCACCGATCCATCCATCTTCGAACGATCGAGTCGCTGGGAGGGCCCCGGCACCACCCCCGAGAGTCTCTGGATCGAGCTTCGCGGCCACGGCCTGGAACAGCCCATTCAGATCACCGATCCATCCATCCTCGAACGATTGAGTCCCTGGGTGGGCCCCGGCACCAACATGACTGACTTCATGCGCCCGGACGGATCAGAGAAGAGTATCGTGGACTGGGACGCTGGCGTCGTCGACGATCTTCCCAACGGTCTGCAACGCATCGAAGTGAAATTTCGGGTCGGGTGGACGCCGGAATCCAGGCACGCCTTCTTCGTGTTGTACGGAATGGATCCCGGCGGGTCTGCCGGCTACATCTACTATCCGCACGAAAACTACATCATGACGCACTTCAGCGAGGGGACTTGGCGCCGTGCTACGGACCGATGGAACGAGATCATCGGTCCCATCATCGAGAAGCACACGATCGCCGGTGCAGAAGGGGAATTCTCGTGCCAGGTGCAAGCACGCGGGCGAGCCGCTGCGGGCAAAGCGCCCAGGCCATCGTGTTGGCCCGATGGTCGAGAGTCCCCTATCTGACCTGCGCCTTGATCGGCCCTGGGTTCCGTTCTACGGCCCAGCCCATAAGGTCGCCGAAACAGCCTGCCACAGCGCCACCCCGGCCAGAACCAATGTCACCAGGAGTGTGCCGACCACACCAACGGCCCGCAACGGATGTTCGACGCCATGGATAGTGAGGCCGAAGGGATGCGCGATGCGGGCGACCAGCAGCACAATTCCGTTGGTGTGCAGCAAGATGCTGTTGGCGCCGTTTGCCTCAACCAGCGCCATGAGAATGAGCGCCAACGGAACCGCCTCGATGAAGTTCCCGTGCTGGCGTACCGCGCGGGCGAGGTTCATGTCGTCGCCATGGAGGATCGACACTCCGGTGCGCACGCGCATGCGGGCGACCCGCACCATGAGCGTCAGCATGACCACTGCCAGCAGGGCCGCGTACAGGCCGGTTATTGGAACAGGCATTGTCAAGTCACCTGCACGAGCGGCAGTCGGCGTGGTTCGATGGCATCCAGAGGGCGTTCCGACACTTCGGCGGCATTACCGCTGAACAGAACACTTACACCACCTTCGTTCAGCATCATGTTCTCATTGGACCACGCTCCGTAGCCTTGCTCGCATCGCGCTACACGATATCCCGTCAGTTCTTATGTTCACTCTGAGAGCGATTTCCGCCGCGCGGAACTGATCCAGTTATCTGGCGGATGAGACTCTCGATCGCATCCCGAGGCAGGGCGAGGAGTTGGCTGGCGAGGACCTCCTGTGCAACTCCCGACGCCTCAATTAGTTCGCGCGCCTCGTTTTTTGTCAGCACCCTGTCGGTTGTGCCAGCCGCTCGAATCATCGACTCTCGCCAAGTGTTCCGTACCTTTCCGTGAGCACGGTCAAGAATGCCGCGGACCACCCGTTCGCCCAGATCCAGATCCCCTTCGTCAATAACGTCCGCCTCAACAATGGCATAGCGGGAGTTCGGCGTGCTCCTGCACAGCTTTAGTTTGTATTTCGAAGCCACGAGCGCCTGCAGGTTTTTCTGGGCTTTCTCATTGGTTATCGCCGGGTGGTTGTTCGAGACCAGGATAGCGAGGCGTGTAGCGTTGACGGCGAGTAGCAGACGAAACAGCCAACCACCGGGGTCGCTGATGAGGTTTACTGCTACACGGGAGGGCGAACCCAACTGTCCCAAAAGAACTGCCTTGAGTGAAGCAGCCTCCTTTGAAGGCCATCCTGCACCGACCATCTTGACCGAACGCCCGTTCGAAGTCGCCGCGGAGCGTGTGACCGCGGTCTCTACTTCGGGCGTTACATCTTCCGGCTCTCGTTCGACGGACTGCGATCCCTGCGTGTAGATATTCGTCGTGGACTTGCCTTTCGTATAGGCAGCACGCCAAGTTCGAGAGGTTGGTCGCAGCACATAAATGCTGCTTCTGCTGCCCACGGCCTGTGCGCCGTGGTAGCTGTTGAATCCAGGCAATATTGTATCGAACGTTAGATGAAGGCTTGCAGCAGCCCGTTGCACTTTCAATCCCAGATCGGGGCGCATATCGCTGAATCCGTACGCCATTACCAACTGCGCCAATTCGCTTTTCCGTAGCCCCTGTACGCCTCTACCAAGAAAGAGTCTTACGCCCTCGGGTGTGTACGGCGGATCGGTAAAGACGAGGTCGGCCCATCCTTCGGCGAGCGGAGCGAGCCCGTATCGGAAGTCGGACCACAGGCATCGAATGGAGGCGTACGCCATGGAGTCGATATACCCCAGGATATCGTCATCGACGTCGACTACCGTGACGGCGGTGCGAGGGTTTACTTCGGCAATCGCGACGGATGTCAGGTCGTGATCGCCAAGACAAAGAACCCGGGCATTGTCGAGATCGAAAGTGCACTCCAACCATAGCGCACGGCGCACTGCGGTCTCAGCCGTGGCAGATACATGATCCAGTGATTTCCTTGATGCAGGCGCCTTTTCAATGAGCCAGGCCAGCTTCGCAACAACAGGGGAATGCGCGTCGAGCATTCGTCCGAGTGGATCGTCAGGTGTAGTAGAGAAGAGTTGACGGTGGTTGATCAGTTCCCTGTATTGATCAGCCCGTTCGTGGACAATCTGCAGTCGGCCATCTGCCGTACTAACCAGGTCGTCGCCCAGAGCATTGACGAGAGAACTGGCCGTACGATGCTCTACCGCGGATTCACGTACCAGCGTGTCAAAAGACATGGGACGCTCAATGAGCATGCTCAACAGGTGTCGCAGGCGACGACCATTTATGCCCGCGGCGCTCAGTATCTCTTGAATGGCTTGTGCACCCACCGGGTCTGAGGCGTTGACGGATGCATCGTCATGGTCTCCCAGGGTCATGCTCGTATTCTAGGCGCTGACCCTGGACTAATAAATCGTCCAGGCGAGTCCAGACCGCGACCCCACCTTCCCTTCCAATCGGTCCGAATTCATGCGCTGTCCGCAAGTGCCGATCAAGGCGCAGAGTCGTAGGCTGGCTTGGACGGGCCGAAACACGGCACTCGCAGGGTGAAGGATTTCCCTGTGCGGGCCCCAGCCCGCGCGGCCCCGAGACAGGCCGGACAGATTTTTTGTTCTAGAACCGGACACTTCCATTTGTTGCCAGCACACATTCTGTTAGGCCAAAGCCGTAATGTCCCCTTTGTGCAAAGTTAAAGTGTCCCCTTTTTCGAGATCGAGGGGGCGTTTTGTCGAGCGGGGAGGTGCGACTGAGCATGCGGGAGGCGGATCGCGCCGGCGTGATCCGGCAGGTGGTTGAGAAGCGGCTGAAGCAGCGCGAGGCGGCGGAGCGGCTGAGGCTGAGCGTGCGCCAGGTGAAGCGTCTGGCGGCGCGCTACCGGGAACGCGGCGCGGCGGGGCTGGTGTCGGGTCATCGCGGCAAGCGCTCGAACAACGCGATCGACGCGGCGGTGCGACGCGAGGTTCTGGAGTTGGTGCGGGAGCGCTACTGGGACTTCGGTCCGACGTTCGCGCGCGAGAAGCTGGTGGAGGATCACGGCTGCCGGCTGTCGGCGGAGACGCTTCGGCAGTGGATGATGGCGGATGGGTTGTGGCGGTCGAAGGCGCGCCGGGAGCCGCGGTCGCATCCGAGCCGTCCGCGGCGGGAGTGCGTGGGGGACCTGGTGCAGATCGACGGTTCTCCGCACGACTGGTTCGAGGGGCGCGGGCCGGCCTGCACGCTGATCGTGTACGTGGACGACGCGACGACGCGGCTGCTGGCGACGGGGTTCTTCGCGAAGGAGACGACCGAGGCGTACATGCGGACCACGCGCGCGCATCTCGAGGCGCACGGCCGGCCGGTGGCGTACTACTCGGACCGCTACGGGGTGTTCCGAGTCAACCGCCGCGACCGGGAGGGCGAGCTGACGCAGTTCGGGCGGGCGCTGCGGACGCTGGATATCGCGTCGATCCACGCGCACAGCCCGCAGGCGAAGGGGCGCGTGGAGCGCGCCAACCGGACGCTGCAGGACCGGCTGGTGAAGGAGATGCGGCTGCGCGGGATCGGCGACATGGCGGCGGCCAACGCCTACCTGCCGGAGTTCATGGCGGACTTCAACCGGCGCTTCGCGGTGGCGCCGCGCGCCGCGCAAGACGCGCACCGGGAGGTGCTGCACGACGCCGGGGAGCTGGATCTGATCCTGTGCGAGCAGCACGCGCGCAAGCTGACGAAGAACCTGGCGATCAGCTTCGAGGGCCGGCTGTACCAGGTGACGGGACGCGGCAAGGGCCATCGCCTGCGTGGCGCCGCGGTGACGGTGTGCAAGGGCTTCGACGGCGCGGTGACGGTGCTGCGCGACGGCCGCGAACTGCCGGTCCGGCTGCTGGCCGAAGGCGAACCGCCGGCGCCGGTGGAGGACGAGAAGACGGTGCGCCTGCGGGTCGAGCGGGCGAAGGCGGAGCAGCGGTCGCGACCGGCGTGGAAGCCGCCGCCGGATCATCCCTGGCGGCGACCGCTCAAGCCCGAGGCGGACGTGGCCGCCGGATGACGGCGGCGCCGCCGCGCTCTTCGGTCGCTCCGCTCCCTTCGCGCGCGGCCACCCGGCAAAGCCAACGGCTGCCCAGAACCCGCAATCCTCGACCCGAACGCCAAGGGGACATTTCTACTTTGGAGAAAAGGGGACACTTCTACTTTGCGTTGACATGCCAGCACACATTCTTGACACACCCGCATGGGGCCAATAGGTTGGTCGGCTTCCAGCCACGGGCGGCGAAAGGCGTCTGCGCACGCCTCGCTGCCTTTGAGAGGAAACGACACTTCATGACCTATTCTCGAGCCGATCTGCCGTCCCCCCGGAGAGCGGCGCTCGCGGCTCTTGCCACGGGCTTGGTGCTTGTTCTGATGCCGGCCTGTTCGGGCGAGGCGCCGGGCGACGATCCGACGGCAAATTCGCCGGAAACGTCCCCAAGGATTTCGGGCTCGGGGTTTGAAGGGCAGGCAAATCCCGGTGTCTTCGACGACCGCGTCGTATTCGGGCAGTCGGCCGCCTTCAGCGGCCCTGCGCAAGCATTGGGACACGCCATGCGCACGGGCATCGAAGCAGCATTCCACGAACAGAACCAGGCCGGCGGTGTGCATGGCCGCGTGCTCGAACTGGTCACCATGGATGACAGGTACGAACCAGGCTTCGCCTACGCGAACACACGAGATCTGATCACGAAAGAGCAGGTGTTCGGGCTGATCGGAGCGGTGGGAACACCGACATCGCGGTCCGCTGCCCGCCTGGTCGATGCCGAAGCGGTGCCTTTCCTGGCGCCGTTCACCGGTGCCGGCTTTCTTCGAAATCCTGAATTGGCCTCGGTTGTGAATCTGCGCGCGTCGTATGCGCAGGAGACCGAGCACATGGTCGAGCGCCTTACGGAGGATCTTGGCGTGACGAGAGTTGCCGTCATGTACCAGAACGACTCCTACGGCCAATCAGGCTTGAGCGGGGTGCTTGACGCTCTGGAGCGGCGTGGACTTGAACCCGTTGCGACATGGTATTACGAGCGCAACTCGAGCGCGGTCAAGGCTGCCGTGTTCCATATCGCAGCCGCGAATCCGGAAGCCGTCATCATGATTGGCGCCTATCAGCCGGTGGCGAAGGCGATTTCTCTGCTTCGCAAAGACATCGACGCCGTATTCCTGGCAGTCTCGTTCGTCGGGAGTAATGCGTTGGCAGGTGAGCTGGGGGATCAAGCCGCCGGTGTCTTCATCACGCAGGTCGTGCCGGCACCCGATGACGCTGACGCGCCCGTCGTAGCGGAATACCTCGCCGCACTCAGCTCGTTTCAAGCCAATGCCGAGCCCGGGTTTGTCTCCCTTGAGGGATACATGGCTGGTCGATTGGCCATCGTCGGACTCGAAGCATGTGCAGATCTGACCCGCGATTGCTTCCTGGATGCCCTTCAAACGTCGCAATCCATCGATCTTTCCGGTGTAAGTCTGCAGTACGGCCCCGGCGACAACCAAGGCTCCGACGAGGTGATCATGACAGTGATCGACGAACTCGGCAGATTCGTGCCGGTGGCCAATCTCGAAGAGACTCCGTAATGGCCCGTTGGCGTGTGTCGTCGCGATTGGTCGTCGCGATGCTTGCCGTGCCCGGCATGATCGCCGCAGGTACCGTGGCCGTCGGCAGTTCGGATTCTGCGCAAGGCGGAGATTCCGCCATCCGCGCGACTGCCGCTGCGTTGGCAGTGGCTCGACACGCGAGATCATTGGTCGACACAACCTCGACCAGGACTCGTGCGGACATGTCCCCCGAGGCAATGGCGGAGACCAAGGCGGCCATCGACGCCGATGCGGCAGCGGCTCGCCGACAGCTTGACTTGCTAACCCGTGCTGATCACGCCGATGCAGCGGCACGAATGCACGAGTTGCTGGCTGAGCTGATGCGCGGTGCAGAGCAACTCGAACGCGGTCGCCCACAGTTAGCGCAAATCCTGCGCGACTCGCAAACGAGCCGCGAGGAACTGATCGCTGCAACCACTTGGCAACTCCTGCCCGCCGCCGTTGCGAGCGAGGACGATCTCTTCTATCGCATTGTTTCGGACCGCGGCGATACGGAACGTCAGGAACCCCGGGGAACAGGTGCCATTTCAGTCGAAGACCTGCTGCTGTATGCACGCTTGGCGCTGCTGACGCAGCAAATCGACCAGGGCTACATAGCGTTGGAAGTCGCGACACGGCTCCCCGACAGCGAGTTCATCGGCACCGTGGAAGAGAACGTGAACTTGGTGATGTATCAGCTCCGGGAGAACGTCGAGAGCTTCTCCGATGCCCATCACCAGGATTTGGATCCGACGTTGGTCCCGCTTGCCGTTGACTTGGTGGACGCCGCGTACGGCGAAACGAACCTGATCGATTTGATGAAGACCCGCTTGCGACTGGAAGAACAGGAAGCGCAGCTTGCCGACGCGGTCACCACGGTCTCGTCCGCGCTTGAAACAGCAGTCGATGCGGTTGTCGAGCAGGCGACCGGCGACTTGGGACGCACGGACACGACGAGCGAGGCAGCAATGGCGCTGCAGGCTGCCCTTGCGGTACATCGACATGCGGCTGCGGCCGCATTCCATTGGTCCGTTCAAACCACCGCCAACACACCGATTGCCGAAATGCCAGCGATTCGCGACGCTGTTGCAGCCCACGTTTCAGGCATGCGTCAAGGGTTGGACACTTTGGGGGATGCAGGCTACGGCACCGCGGTCGCGCACATGTACTCGGAGATCGATCGCCTTGAGTCCATGGTCGAGCGAATCCACAGCGGCCGTCCCGAACTGGCGGCTGCCCTGCAATCGGCCGCGGGTCAGCGGGCGCAGCTGAGGAATTTCGTGGATTACCAGCTCGAGCCCGCCGTCGTTACGAGCTTGGACAACCAGTTGTATTACATGCTGACGGGCAGGAGCGAGTTCAGAAATGATGGCTCGGTGGACTCGAATCCGTTGTCCGATGTCGAATTTATGCGCTACTGGCACCTTGCGTCGGTCTACAACTCGCTATTCCGTACCTTTTCGGGGCTGATCATTGCCATCATCATGACGGAACCAACCCTGATCGGGGAAGGCGAAGAGCGGTTCATCACGGCGTCCCATCGTCTTGAGAAGAGCATCGACTATCTGGAGCAAGACGGAGGCGCCGAAGTTGCTGCGCAATTGGTTCCGCTGGCTCGCCAATTCATCGGTTTCGGAAACGGCGAGTCGAGCGTCTTCGACTCGCTCCGGCAAAGATTGCCCCTGATCGCCACCGAAAGAGAACTGATCGAAGCCAGTCAACAGATCCATGCCGGCTTGCAGGGCGACATGGATGCGTTGCTCGACAGGATACTCCAGGACGTCAGTTCGTCCGCCGGAGATTCCGGTACCGGTGGCGCCAACGGATGATCGTGCTCCTGCCCGGTACTCTTGCCGCCGTTCTCGTGCTGCCAGTCGCCGCTTCAATCGCCCGGTGAAGCGGCACCCACTCTGCCCGAATCCGGACAGCGATACGGCGAGATTCAGGCGGTGACTTTGAACGCCGGGAACTGCAAGCAACAAACCGTCTTGGCTGGCGCGCTGCGGGCACTCCTGGCGGTCTCCACCCTCTTGGCATCCGCTGCACAAAGCGATGGCCTCGAGGAGGTGATCGTGACCGCGCAGAAGGTGGAGCAAAACCTGCAGGACGTCCCGGCATCGGTTTCGGTGCTTCCTGGCGCCTCGATCGAGGAATCAGGCGCCAACAATATCGCCGATCTGAACGGCACCGCGCCGAACGTGATCTTCCAGGGCATGGTGTTTATTGAGAACACTGCCAACCTCGCGATCAGGGGGATTGGCTTCTTCGATACCGACCCGTTTGCCGACCAGAAGACACAGGTGTTGGTCGACGGCATACCCCACGCCCGCGTGACAGGGCTCGGCCAAGACCAGATCGATGTCGAGAGAATCGAAGTGCTGCGTGGCCCTCAGGGCACTCTTTTCGGCCGCAACAGCCTGGCGGGAACGGTCAATATCATTACCAAGGAAGCCAGTTCCGAGGCCCGTGTATCGGCGCGCGCCACACTCGGCGAGTACGGTCTCGCGAAGTACGCGCTATCGGCCGAAACAGGCCGGATGATGAACGATTCCCTGCGGGCGCGTTTGACGGTTTCGACGCGCAGGTACGATGGGCACGTAACCAACGCCTTCAACGGCAACCGGCTGGGCGTGCTGGATTCGAGCACGCTGCGCCTGAAAATCGACCACCGCATATCCAATGCGGAGACGACCTTGACCTACTATGAGGTCGATGGAGAAACGGATGGTATTGCCACCTCGAATGTAGTCCAGGACCCGGATGGGATGTCGGATGGCGATGTCCATCTGATCAACATGGATACCGACGGATTCAATGACTCCAACGAGAAGGGATTCACGTTGTTGTCGGATATCGAACTCGACGCCGGCACGGTCGCGATTGCGGCGAATACCCACGACAGCGATTTTCTCCTGTACACAGATCTCGATGGTCGCGCTGGGGGGCAGCCACCTGCTCCCGGCAGGAATCCGAGTCTGAATGCGAACATTGGGTTTGACATCGACCAGGCACAGGACAGTTTCGAATTGCGGTTTCACGATACCCACAGCATTCGCCTGGACTATGTCCTGGGCGTATTCGCATTCCGGGAGCAGTCGGGCCGACTCTTCTACCAGAATATCGGTCCGCCTTTCTCGCCGACGTTTGCGTTCGAAGATTCCGCCCGGATCACTGTCGCGCGGCAGCGGACCAATAGCATGGCGGCATTCGCACAGACCGATATACACCTGAGCGACCGGCTCGCCCTGATTGCTGGCGGACGAATGACCCAGGACGAAAAGAAGGCGACCGTCAGCAACTACGGGCTCCCGCCACCGGCTCCACAACGACCTCCCATCATTCTGGAAGCCAAGACGACCTGGAATCAGCCCACCTGGAAGCTGGGCACGAAGTATGAGCACTCCGAATCACTCATGGCGTACGCGACGGCGTCCACGGGGTACAAATCGGGCGGATTCACCAGCCGGGCGACCGTTCCGGAAAACGTCGGACCATACGATGCGGAACATGTAACGAACTACGAAGCAGGCGTGAAGGCGAATCTGTTGGAGAATCGGCTGCGCCTCTCCGCAGCCGTGTTCTATGCGGACTATGAAGACCTCGTAGGTTTTGTGCGGCGCACGAATTCCACGGGTCGAGGGAACGAGCCCATCAACGAAAACCTCGGGAACGTGGACATCAATGGGTTCGAGTTCGAGTCCTCCTGGTTGCTAACGTCGAACTGGAGCATCGACTTCGCTCTCGGTTTGCTGGACGCTCAATGGGCCACCTTCCTGGCGGATCTCAACAATGACGGCATCGTCACCGACAATTCGCATCTGGATGTATTGATGGCGCCCAAAGTGACAGCCTATGGTGCCGTTAGCTACACCTCGGAACTGGCAGGAAACACCCTCGAATGGCGGCTTGATGCGCGCTATCAATCCCGCTACAACGCCTTCGGCGAGAGCAACGACGAGATTTTCTATCGGCCTGGAACTACGCTAATCAACGGATCTCTGACCTGGACCTGGGGACAACGCGAAAACAGCGTTTCCCTCTTCGGCCGGAATCTCGCCGACGCAAGTGCCCCGCGACTGATCATCGGCGCTTCCATATTCCCGGTCGCCGTTTACGAGCCGCCGCGACTGCTGGGTCTGGAATTGCGGCTCAACATTTGAGACAGGCACGATCGGACGCGCCCTGAGTCCTTCCCGTTGCTGAAGGCTCCTAAAGCGTCATGTTCCTTTGCCAGTATTCGTCGCCTTCCCGGCTGATCTCGGCGCGGGCCTCAGCGTTCCATACGCCCCCGCCGATGTAGTCTCCCCGGTACTCGTAGGGTTTTTCGTGAGGGTATCGTTGCCGTCGGGCATCGATCGCCAGCGGGATCATTCGCGCGCGGCGCAGCACGTGTTCTTCCGTGTACTTGACCGTTTTCCTCTTGTCGCCCATCCGCGCGAAGGCATGGACATTGGTCGCTTCCGCACCGATCGCAGAAGCCCGGTTGTGGAACCCCATGATCATGTTGACGCGGCGCACGGCAGACCGGTTCGGATAGGAGCCATGCATCGAGCTTCGGTTGACCAGACCGCAATCTCCCGGCGCCAGGGTCATGGGGACCGCGTCCGGTAACCATTCGGTGATGGGCGGGAATTGGCCGCCATCCGCGAGGCGCCAGCGTCGGTGACTTCCCGGGACCACCCAGAGGCCGTTCTCCGGCGTGCAATGAGACCAGGACACGGACAGGTTGACGCCGTGCGTCTTGCCCGAGCCGTCGGACTGCTCCAGGGGTGTTCCGTCTTCGGCCCAATGCGTCCGGCCGTCCTGATGCCATCGCGTGGGGAAGCCCTCATACGCCGCCTTGTGGAAAACGCTTTCGGAGAACGGCACGAAATCCGGCCCGTTCACGCTCGCGATCATCTTGAGGATGTCGGGATGGCCATAAGCCCGCAGCGCGGATTCCATGATCATCAGAGGGTGCGACAGCATGCGGACGATGCCGGGTGGGTCTTCCCCTTCCGAATCCTCGTCCGCATCCTCATTGGATGACCATGGCAGCTCGACCGAGCAATGCCTGGAGAACCTGCTGGGCCGGCCATGCCTGTCCACCTCGCCGTCATTGACGAGCGGCGCGTTATCCAGCACCCGGTCGAACTCGCGCTCCAGTTCGCGGCACTCCTCAGGCGAGAGGACGCCGGTAAAGACATAGAAACCTGTGCGGCGATAGGCGTCGAGGATGTCCTGCGTGAGGCACCCGTCTTCGTCGAAACGCAAGGGGCCCCGATTGCCGAGCCGGGCGGCCCGCTCGAGGCCCTCCCTGCGGTAGGCCTCCCAGCCGGTCTCGCCGTTTCCGGTCATTCGCTCCCCTGTTAACGCCTCACATTGACGCGGCGGCTGGCGTCGCCTCCACGTGCTGGCGGAACCGCGGCATGACTTCGTTGGCAAGCAACGTCATGGATCGCCGCCACAACTCGATGTTGTCCCAATCGTGGCCGACCATGAGCAGAGTGCCGAAGTCGCCCCATTGCGAATGGAGATCGACGAGTTCGTCGAGGACCTTCGACGGGGACCCCCAGGTCACCATCGACCGGGCCACCACTTCTTCCGTGGCCTCTTCGTCGGGCATGTCGACATCGGGCTTCAGCATCTCCATCGAGCCCCGGTTCAGGTACATGCGCCTGAAATAGCGGAAATAGAAGTGCAGCCCGCAGTCCGGATTCGAGAGGTGCTCGTCGGCCTGTGAATCGCTGTCCGTCACGAGAATCGAGCGCGCAATGCGCCAGTTTGCCGGGTCCGGTCGTTCGCCGATGCTCTCGACGCCTTCGGCGTACGCTTCCCAGTGACTGCGGATGTAGCGTGGCTGGATGAAGTTTGCGGAGACGGGATGCCAGCCGCGCGTCCCCGCCATCTTCGCACTCGGGGAGTAGGGCGTGATGATGGACAGGCAGATCTGCGGATGCGGCTTCTGGAAGGGTTTGAGCATCTCGCCGATGCCGAGACCGTCGAATCGGAAGTCGGTGATGTTGACGTTCCAGTATTTACCCGGAATCGAGTAGGGCGCGTCCTGCGCCCAGATCTGCTGCATCGCCTCGATGGACTCCAGCATCATCTCGGAGCGCGTGTCCTTGTCGCCGATTCCCAACAGCTCGAAGTCGCTGCCGAGGCCGCCCGGACCGATGCCAAGGAGGTATCGCCCTCGCGACAGATGGTCGAACTGTGCCACCTGGGCGGCGACCATCGCGGGATGCGACTGCGGCAGGTTCAGCACGCCGGTCGCAAAGTTGATCTGCCGGGTCTGGTGCACGAGGCTCGAGAAGAACGCCAGCGGCGATGCGATCGGTTCCGCAGTCGACGAAAAGTGCTCGCCGAACCACGCCTCGGAGAAACCTAGCCGGTCCGCCAGCAGCACCGCTTGCCGGTCTTCATCGAGCGTGTCTGCGAGCAGACGGTCCGGCGGATGGAGTGGCATGGCGAACATTCCGAGTTGCATAGGTCTTCCTCGATGTGCAGGGCCGACGGGCGAATTCTGATCAACGGGCGAGCGTAACCCGCGATTCGTAGGTTCTCAATGTTGACGGTCGTGCCGCTTTGGCGACCACAGTCGAGTCTTTCCGGTCAGTTCCGACACTTCCGCTCCACCCACTTCGCGGCGGGACTATATCCTTTCGTCGGGATGAGATAGGAAGCTGTCGTCCCGTCCTCGCTCGTGATGGTCACCCTCACGTCGTGTTTCGCTGCTCTCGCCGATCGGCCCGACAGTCCCATGACTCTCCGCAAAGTGAAGTCGGCTACGCGGTTGGGATAGTCGCCGGAAGTTGTCAAATTGATGCCGCCTCCCGCCCTGATATCGAGCTTCCCCGAAGTCGGCTCTTCGGGATTGTCCGCGAAAGGCGCCATGGCGAGCTGGCCATCCCTGCATCGAAGCCTGACGTCGCCCGACAAGACGTACCACTCCCTTTCCGTTCCGTCGAGATCACGGACGACATGTGCCGTCCATTCCCCGAAGGTCCTGACCGGGCGAGATTCCGCGAACGCGAACGCGAACTTCCCCAGTGCCCACATCGACGCATCGTAGAACCCGGCAATGGGCTGGACGAACTCGACGTCACCGATAGACACACGAAGCGTCTTGCCACCCTCCATCGCCTTCAACATCGCGAGCGTTTGATGTGCAAAATCCTTGGTGATCTCTCCGGCTCCCGATGCCGACAGAAAGACGTTGCCACTCGTTTCCATCGCGGGGTTTTCGTCCACCGTTATCAGAACCGGCGTATCGGGACTCTGCCAACCCTCCGAGGGCGTGCCTTCTTCCACCATAAAGAACCCGCACAGGAGGCCCCTGTAGCAGGTGAACGTCACGTAAGGCGGCGCAGGAAATACAACTGGCGAGGCGAACCACATGTCCTTACCGTTAAAGTCCGCCTGCCAATCTTCGAAGGTCTCGCTCTCCGTCGTTTGCGCCAGCGCCCCGAGCGTCCAGAACGAGATGAGTGCTGCGATGATTAACCTTGGGGATGCGACGTGTCGGACCATCCAGATGTTCCCCCGGGTTTTTGTCTCACCGTGAATCGAAGAATGCCCAACACTCCCCCCTCGCTTCAACGAAGCAAGCTCGCCACCTGAGGGGTCGCCGGCGATGATAAGGTGAGCGCCGTCAGTGAATCGGGGGTGCGGCGATGCCAGCCAGGGTTGCTATCATCGGTGGAGGCGTTTCGGGTCTGGGAGCGGCCTGGGCGCTCCACCAGCACCCCGATCGGTTCGACATTCGGCTGTTCGAAGCGCAATCCCAGGTTGGCGGCAACGCCATTACCGCCGACATGCCGCAAGACGACGGCACTTCCATCCCGTTCGATATCTCCGTCACCGCCTGCATCCCCTCGGTTTACCACCACATTCTGCTTGTCATGCGGCAGCACGGTATCGAACTGGTCGATACCAGGTTCAGTTACAGCGTGAAGTATCGGGACGGCGTTTACGCCCACGATTTCGACTCCGACATCCGCAGGCAGTTGCAGCCGGAGATCAGGAAGTTCCAGCGAATCCTGAAACGAATGAAGTTGTTTGGCGGGCTGACCCGATCCAGGTCCAAGCTGCTCAATGCCCTCAATCCCTTCAACTACGTCAGCATGGGAACGGTGTTGAACCTCGGCGGGTTCTCCGGGGACTTCAGGTACAAGATCCTGAAGCCCATGTTCGTCAACTTCCTGATGGCCACGAACGTGTTCGACATGCCCGCCGCCCTGTTCGCCCGGTACCTGGAGTTCTTCGACATAGAGAGCGCGACGCCCATGCAGACCTGGGACCAGGGCACGCGGCACATCTACCGGAAGCTGTCGGCTGCGTTTCAGGACAGGATCTACCTCGACCGGCCGGTTCGGAAGGTGTACCGAGGGCCTTCCGAGGTGGTCGTGGAGGACGAGACAGGGCGGAAGGAGACGTTCGATGAGGTGGTGTTCGCATGCAACGCGAACCAGACGCTGATGATGCTGGACGAGCCGACTTTCCTTGAGAGATTCCTGCTGTCTTCGATTCGCTACGAGAGCGAGCTGCACAACCACACGGTGGTCCATTCGGACGCCTCGGTTCTTCCGGACAGCGATGTCAAAGCGCTCGCCACGCGAAGCAACCACATCGAGCAGTACGGCACGCGGCCGGACAACTATGAAATCACCTACATCATGCACAACCAGCAGCCGTGGGCGCATCGGTCCGACAAGCCCTGCCTTGTCACCTACAACCCAGTGAGTCCCATCGACGAATCGAAGATCGTCAAGAAGTGGTGGTTTCAGCACATCGTCCACGACGTGCGCCACGTGGCCGTTCTCATCCACCTGTTCCGTCTTGTTCAAGGCAAGCGGCGAACGCGACACTGCGGCGCCCACACGCTCATCAACAGCCAGGAGACCTGTTTCGTAACCGGCCTCGTGACGGCCAGGCAGATGGGAGCGGACTACCCGTTCCAGGACTTCGAAGCCAGGCAGTGGTTCAACTACTATGGGCGCGTGATGTACGGGTGGCGTTTCAGGAAGGCATGAGACCGAGCGGGAGGTTTCGCGTGATCTCCCAATGTTCTGCAGCGGTCCCGTCTACGCCTAGGAAAGCCGGCTGCCGGTCTGCCAGCCCGATGCGAGGGTCCGATTGGCTATCGTTCGCTGAGTGACGCGACCTCTTCATTTCCCTCGTCGTCAACCTGCCAAGGGTCGTCATCGGCATGTTTTTCGTCGGTCGGCTCCGCCAGCGGTATCGAAAACCCGCCTGCCCCGCAGGTCATTCCTGTCAGCAACATCACTGACATCAGCGCGGCGGCGATCAACCTTACGGACGTATTGATTCGGCTCATGGGAGTTCCCCAGGCTAGTTGCTCTTTCACGGGTCAAAGAGTGCCCCACACCCCCGGTGCCTTCAACCGCGTCCTGCGTGCAGACGTGATCCTTCGGGTCGCGGCCACGTCCTGCACCTGGCCACCGTACACGCGTGCCCGCGAGCACATACAGTCGTCCGGCAGACGCGTCCGGATGTAAACTCGGGAGCAAATGGTTCCCGAGGTCCCAAACGAAGTGGCGACGTCGTCACCAGAGCAGCCGTACCTGCATCTCAATCCCGTCATCGAGAAGCTGTCCCAAGGCAAGCACGTCTTCGGCGTGAGCACTTCGGACTTCTCGTTGCAGAACGCGCGTTCATTGGCGCGCGATCCCGACATCGACTTCGTGTACCTCGACATGGAACACGGCGCCATGCGGTTCGATCAATTGGAGGTCTTCCTGTCCGGCATGATGGACAAGGCCGGGATCCTCGAGCGCGGCAACCCGCAGGCGCATCCCGCCGTATTCGCGCGGTTCGCGCCCTATGCGAGCGAAGAGGCCCAGTGGGTCGTCAAGCACGCACTCGATCTCGGCCTCATGGGCATCCTCATCAACAACGTCGAGACGGCGGAGCAGGCCGAGAACATCGTGCGCACGATGCGGTACATGCCGGCCAGGGATTCGAAGATCCCCGAGCCCCGAGGAGTCCGCGGTACCGCCGGGGCCGGGCCGTGGTTCTGGGGCATATCCGGGGCCGAGTACCGGCGGCGGGCCGACCTCTGGCCGCTCAACCCTGAGGGAGACCTGCTGTTCTGGCCCATGATAGAGACGGTGGAAGGGGTGAAGAACGCCGATGCGATCGCCCAGGTCCCCGGTGTCGGGGGCTTCTACCTCGGTGCCGCTCAAGACCTCAGCAACTCCCTCGGTGTGCCGGACCCTTCGCATCCAGACGTCGACGCCGCGATGGCTGAAATCATCGACGTCTGCAAGGCGCGCTCCGTCCCCGTTGGAGGTACGGTCGGCACGGCCAATGTCGCCGGAAAGATGGAGCAGGGCTACCAGATCATCAGCTTCGGCGGCGCCAACGGGGGCTTGAGCGCGCAGAACGAAGCCGTGCGGGCCGCAGCGATCGCGGCCGGCGCCCAGCGCTAGGCAAACGACAAAAGGACCTCACCATGGCGCATCCCGACAATGACGAAAAGACGCGCTGGCTCGCTCAAGAAACGCCCGAAACGGTGCTCGAACCCGAACTGCCCATCATCGATCCCCACCATCATCTCTGGCGGGTTCCGTCGCCTTGGGGCACCTATGACCTGGAGGACCTCTGGGTAGACACGGGATCCGGCCACAACGTGGAACAGACGGTCTTCATCGACGCCCGATCCGGCTATCGTCAAGATGGTCCCGAGCACCTCAAGCCCATCGGGGAGAGTGCGTTCATCGCCACCGTCGCCGAGCAGAGCGCACAAGCGAAGGGCAAGGCCACTATCGGGGCGATCATCAGTCACGCTTACATGAAACTGGGCACGGCGGTCGAAGAGGTCCTGGTCGGGCACCTGGAAGCGGGGAAGGGCCTCTTCCGTGGCATCCGGAGCGCGTTTGATCTCGATGACGCCAAGTTCATTGAGAGTTTCGATGTGCTGGCCAGGCTCGACCTGACGTTCGACAACTTCTCGTTTGACTACACTCGCCTGCCCGACCTCGCGAAGCTGGCGGACAGATATCCGGGCGTGACCATCATCGTCAACCACCTCGGCGGGAAGATCGATCCAGACGCCAGTGCCGAGGAGTTTGCGAACTGGCAGCAGTGCATCGACGCCGTCGCGCGCTGTCCCAACGCGGTGCTGAAAGTCGGCGGCGCGCAGCAGGCCGCCGGAGACTGGTTACCGCCGTTCCACATGCATCGGCGCGAACAGCCGATCGGCTCGGAGGAACTCTGCGAACTGATGTATCCGTACTACATCCACGCCATCGAGGCTTTCGGACCCGACCGATGCATGTTCGAGGGCAACTTCCCGGTCGACAAGGAGTGCGTCTCCTATCGGACGCTGTGGAATGCGTTCAAGCGCATCGCTAACAGGGCGGGCTTGAGCGAGTCGGAGAAGACCGCGATCTTCGGCGGTACGGCGGCGCGCGTGTATCGGGTGGCAGCGGTCACTTCTTAGTTTTATCGATTGGCTTTCGAAATTGATTCCGCAAGGGACGTCCGTCACAACACTGGTGCTGAGATAACTCTATTCGAATGCCACGGACCAAGGGTGACCGACTGGATTCTCCAACCAATCCGGCTCTGCCGGAAACGCAACAACATGCCCAACTCGTCGGGCGTCATTCTTTGTTAGCCGTTGCTGCTTGCAATACCAAACCACCGATGCAAGATGCGCGTTCACATCACAGAGCGGACAACGGATGCGAGCCGTCGCAAGATCGACGCTCTTCTCCCTGTCAAACCCTTCGACTGCGACTTCCTCGTGGTGGGCAGGAGAACAGCAATAGATGCCTCGGATCTCTCGCTTCAGGATCGACTCTACCGCTTGCACTTCCACTTGATCCTCGCTCCTACTACGTGTCCGTCGAGAACATGGGGACGGCGCGGAGGCATCTCAACCGACTCCCGAATATTGTCCGGCTGTCTAGTTGCCTGATCTAGGCACGGGAGTGATGTCTTCGAGCAACCGCTTCTCTGATTGAGTCAGCCAGTTCTTGCGCTGTCCCCATTGCCTTGAGTATCTCCTGCCAGTTGGTCCAGTGCTGTTGCCAGTCATCAGAGCCAACGATCTCTTCGAAATCGATCTTCGTGGCATCTCCCCATTCGGCATAAGTTCCTAGCCGTTGGATTCGCTGCTCAATATCGACGACGCCTTTCGACTTCGGCGACAGCGCGGCGTCGCTCAGCATCCACGTCTTCCAGTCCTTATTCCCTTTGGATTGATTGCACTTGCCGCAAGCGGGGACGAGGTTGTGGATCTCAGAAATGTACCCGGTAGGCTTCTGGTCCTTTACGAGTGGACGAAAGTGATCCCATTCACTAGCCGGGTCACCGCAATACGAACAGCAGAAACTCGACTCATCCATACCCAAAATAGGGGAATTATGTATTTGTCAAGTCAAATACATAATTCCCCTATTTTGGACTAAGCTTGGAGCGTGGCAGTTTGGGAACCGTGATTCGTGCGCGCGATGGTAAGTTGGTCCCTACCAAGTCCAGGTGGAGTCGATGTGTCCTAGTATCGAAACGCCGTCAACGATTTCGCAAACGTCTGTCACGTCCATACGTTCGCCAGTAGCGGCGTTCAGTGTGAACCTCACGGTTCGCGCAATTTGTGAGTTCAAATCCTGTTGCCGTTGATATTCGCTTCGTAACACATCGTATGCAGCGCGAAGATGCGGAGTTCGCTCGATCTCGCAGAATACGTGCAGGATTACTTCTTCCGTATAGGGTCTAGGCAGTCGCGCTAACGCGAGCTTCGCTAAGTATTGAGGATTCATCGTCGGTTTCCGGCTAGGACACTACCGTATTGTAAAGGAAGGGTGCCCGGCAGCCTGGACCGTAAAGGAATGAGTGGGGACGCGCCATTTCGCCGATATTTGGGTCGGCGCGGCTCGACCGCCCGTGGTCATTCGTACGACTCGCGTACACTTGCTGGTTAGGATGCCGGGCAAAGCTCTACTCATCCGAAGATTCTTTGCTAGGCGGATCTTCCTCTTCGTCGTCCCCGAACAGCCAGTCGAAGAAGCCCACTTCTTCCTCGAAGTCCTCGGTTTTCTCAAGGAACTTAGCAGTGTGAATCTTGATGATAGCGTCCTTGCCATCGCAGGCTTTAGGCCAGTCCCAGTCTTCAATCTCGGCGCGGAGTTTTCGTACCTTTTCAGTGCATTCTTCGCTCGTAGCGCAAGCTTGTCGGACGTCATCAAGCTCTACCACAGGTCCAAACTTCGAGAGTTCTCCCGATCGACGCTTCAATTCGTCTTCGCAGGCGAAAGCCGATGTGAATGCGAAAACGGATAGATAGACCACCCAGGCGGGGACTGCTTTTTTCATCTTGAGACCTCTGTCTACATGAGAGATCCCGACTGGTGTCGGGCCATATGTAGACAGTCCATCGAAATGGAAAGTGTCGCCTATTCGCCAACCCCCGTCGGGGCCAGTACTGGCTGTTGTATTCAGCGACTAGCCCGACAGAGCGGGTGATCGATGAACTGTCTACGGGGAGTCACTATGGACTCATTGGGAGAGGAATGCTAGGGCGATAGCGGCGACTTCTCTTAGTCGAAAATAGTCTAAGGAATTGGCCGGAAACCGGCGGTTGAGGGGTGGGGAACCGTAATTGGTCGGTTTGGGTGCTCAGTACACCCAAACCGACCGAGTGGCGGAATGGTTACGCACCGCTCTTGCCAATGGCGGGTATGTGGGTTCGAATCCCACCTCGGTCTCAATTACCGAGTGGTAAAAGGGGTGGGTACGTCAACACGGAAGTGTCAAGTCAAATACATAATTCCCCAAAATAGATAGCGATTCCGAGATCTGTTCTTCGGTCGGTTCAATGGTCGGCACGATCGAGTTTATGAACGCATTCGTGATGCTCGAAGATCGGCCCGTAATCTTGATCGGCCTGGGCATCTTGAATAGCTGTGCAACGCTCATGCCTCAGTCACTTGTCCTTGCGGCACTCAGAGTCCAAAGGATGAACGCGACAACCGCAGATTAGCCGGTGGTGTCGAAAGAAGCCGGCAACCGCTGCTGGCGCAACACGCGGCACAGGTCAGGCCGCGAAGCTACGACTCGTTCGGCCGGTAGCCCTCCCCGAATTCCTTGGCATACGCGGAGATGTGCTTCTCCGCATATTCGACCATGGCCCTTTCCTCGTCCCAGCTCGAGTAGCCGGCCTTGATGCCCTGCTGGGTCAGGATCGCGAATCGCGGTCCGTGACGGTCGAGCACTTCCTGCGGGATCTTGCCGGTGTAGTCCTCACCCGTGCGGATGAACGGCCGTGTCATGAAACACGTCACGCTGACGCGCAGCCCCGGCGCGGTGCGGTTGTATGCGCCGTGCCAGAGGCAGGGGTGATGGATGAGCAGAGACCCGGCCTTGCCTTCGAGCGGAATCGCATCCTGGTTGCCGGGATCGCCGGGTTTGGCCGGGATGATCTTCTCTTCCCCGAGCGGCTGGCGCAGCAGCTTGTGGCTGCCGGGCACGACTGCGGTGGAGCCATTCTCCCGATTGAAATCGGTCAGCCAGAAAGTGCTCTGGCACCCCATGCACTGCGACGGGAAGGGTGACGGAAGCGGGTTGTCGGCATGCAGCGCGAGCATGGCGTTGGTGGGCCCCTTGATCCAGCAGCCGATACCGGACATCACCGCGTTGTAGCCAAGCAGGTGGGTCACCAGGGCGAGCCGAACCCGGCTCATCAGCACCTGTTCGAACACCTCGTCCTCGAGCAGGAGCGAATGGAACACGTCGCCAAGTGGGCCACCCGGGCGATACCGGTGTCCGGTGTAACGGTACTCTGCCTCCGACCGCTCCTGGTCTTCGTGCGTGTATCCGGTCTCGAGGTCCGGCCGCACGCCATGGCGCCGCTCCGAGACATCGAGACACACCTCGAGCAACCGCTCGATGAAGCCGTCCGGACTCGCGATCTCGGGCGGAACGATCGTGTAACCGTAGGCGTCGAGCTCCGCCACGTTCTGCTGCAAGCCAAGCTCGCAGATCTCGTCCCAGCCGCGCTCGAGACCGAAGTCGTGATTGAGGGCTGCTTCTGCCATGGTGCTTTCCTCCCCTTCTTCGGCCTCCATCCTACACCCGGTCGCGGGACCGTGCTTCGGCGACGCCGATCATGCTGTCACGTGTCACCAGTTCGGCAAGCCCGTCCTCTCCAAGGCCTTGCGTGCCCGCCGGGCGACGAGGCAATACCAGGTAGCGAATGTCTGCGGTGCTGTCGACGACACGCACGCGTACGTCGTCCGCCAATTCCAGCCCGAACTCCCGGAGGACGGCGCGCGGTTCAACCACCGCGCGCTGACGGTAAGCGAAGCTCTTATACCAGTCGGGCGGCGGACCAAGCAGCGATGTCGGATAGCAGGAGCACAGAGTACAGACGACCAGGTGGTGAACGTCGGCCGTGTTTTCCACCACGGCCAGTTCGGCGTCATGGGACAGTTGGTAGCCCAAATCGCCAACCGCCGCGCGCGCATCGGTCAACAGCCGTTCCCTGAACGCTTCGTCCAGCCACGCCCTTGCCACCACCTTCGCGCCGTCGGCCGGCGTCCGGGCACGCGCACGCATGATGATGTCGTCCAGTTCGTCCGTTGTGATCACGCCCCTTTCGATCAGAAGCCGGCGGATTGCCAGGATGCGCGTGGCACGCCGGCTACGTTCGGCGTGGAGCAGTGGCGGATGTTCGTCGCTCATGGCCTATCCCGGTTCGAGCCAATGTTCGAAGAGGTCAACGAGCAGGACGTCATCCGCGCTGCCGCGATACCGGGCGCCCCATATGTCGCTCTGTCGGAACTCCACCTGGCAAAGCCGGCATTTCGGTAGGCCATCGCCGCCGTGAGCCCGGGACTCGGGGTTGAAGAACGCGCCATGCACGAGTCGAACTCTGCCCCGCTTGCCCTTGACGAACCACGGCGTGCGGTGGTGATGATCGACTTCGGTCGCCCTTACCGTCACCGGGTCGCCGGCGCGAAACCCTAGCGTTGCCATTCGGAGTCCAGTTTCCGAGCCATGGCATCGATCTCTGCTTCGGTGAGGACGCGTTTCTCGACGAGCAGCGTTTCGATCGACGCCGACCAACGTTCGTAGTAGCTGCTCGACTCATATTCTTCTGGCGCCATCGCCTCGATGCCTCGACGCAGTTCGTCGACGTTGATCAGGCCCTGGCGACGGAGTACGCCCACCAGGGCGTTGGTGACATGCTCCCAATCCTCCCACTGGTGGTCGGAGCGGTCGATTAGCTCGTCGGTAGGCAATCCACCGCGATCGTGAGCGGCTGGCATGGTTTGAGGGCTCGGGCAACGAGATCGCTGCCAGATTATCAGTTCCTCCACGGCTGCCGCAGCTTGCATCCAAGTCGATCCCCGCATGAAATAGACGCGGGCGCGAACGCGCTTTGGCCAGAATCAAAACAATGCAGGGAGGCAAGGGAACCTTATGTCCAAACCACTGAAAGTCGGCATGATCGGCGCCGGAGGCATCGCGCGGGCACACATGACCCCGTATCTCGAGCATCCCGACCGGGTGCACCTCGTTGCGATCTGCGACATGGTCGAGCCCCTCGCACAGGCCTATGCGAAGGACGCGGGCGTCGACACCGTCTACACGGATATCGACGACATGCTGCACAACGCCGACATCGATGCGGTGGACATCTGCACCGGCCACGCGCAACACGCGCCCAATACCATCGCCGCCGCGGAAGCCGGCAAGCACGTGCTCGTCGAGAAGGCGATGTCGAACACGCTGCAGGGCTGCCGGGACATGGTGGCAGCCGCCGACAAGGCGGGAGTGACCCTGATGGTCTCACAGCAACTGCGTTACTCGGCCGACGCCACCGCAGTGAAGAAGATTGTCGACGACGGGAAGCTCGGCGACATCCAGGGGGTGCGCAACCACATCATCATGCAGGGGCCCGACAAGTCATGGATGAACGATGGAAGCCTCGGCGGCGGCGTCCTGCTGCTGAACTCCATCCATCACATCGATCTGCTGCGCTACTACGTCGGCAACGTCAAGCGGGTCATGGCGTTCTGCAAGGCCTTGCAGCCCCAGATGGTCAATGGCGCCGAGGATCTCGTCACCGCGACCCTCGAGTTCGAGAACGGCGCGATCGGAGACATCTTTGCGAGCTGGACGAGTTACCTGACCCCCGAGCACGCGTCGTACCTGCTGCTGGGGAGCCAGGGGACCGTCCACTCCGGACCGTACATCGGCGACGGCCCCCGAAGCCCGTTCGCGCATTTCGGGACCATGATGGCTGCGTACAAGGAGGAGCTCGATCCCAGCAACGAGAGTGACCGGCGAAGGCGAATCCACCCCGAGTTCGAGCCGATCGACACGAGCTGGACCAACATGCCGAGCTACAACTACTTCGTGAACGAGGTCCTGCATTTCGAGGAGTGCTGCAGGACGGGCAGCGAACCCATCACCAGCGGCCGGGACAACATCGAGTCGATGAAGGTGGCGTTCGGGATATTCGAGTCATCGCGGACGGGCAGGGCTGTGGATCTGGATACGCTGTAGCAGGCTTTTTCAATGTGCCGACAAGACTAAGGGAGGCCCCAATGCTTCAACCTATACGGCCCTTGATCGCCTTGTCAGTCCTGGCGGCGACTCTTGCCCATGCACAGGCAGTCAACTACTTGAAGAAGGGTTCGGCGGGTGACATTCGAGTCGTGGGCGAGAAGCGCGGCAACGTCGAAGTCTTGATCCGCACGGTTAACGACAGTGATGTCTTATGGACCCGGGGCTATAACATCGGTCGCAAGGTATGGGTCGGTCCCGGAGAGAACAAGTTGTCCGTGATGTGCCTGTTCAAGCTTGATTGGGGCGAGAAGTCGTTCCCCGGTGAAGTCGACCTTGTTGCTGAGAAAGGAAAACGATATCAGGTCATTGTTGATCCGCCGTCCGTCGAGAGGCAGGAATGCAATGTCAAGATTGCTGAGGGGTAGGCTCTAGCCCGCATATCTCACCAAGGCGCTTGTTGAATCAGCAAAGGTCATTGTATTTCAATGAGGTATGTTCGGTTTTCGACGTTCGGACAGGTAACAGACCGCGCTGCCGCGCCCTCGCTGGTCTTTTTTCCGTGTGCGCGCACGTGCTCGCTGCACCATAAGCTACGGCTATGCTTCCGCTCGCGAGCACGCGCACACGAAAAAAATCCTGCGCGATCATCGCGGCCCTTGGTGAGATATGCGGGCTAGTACACAAGCCTCTACGCACCTGACACTGGGCGCCATCGATCCCCTTAGGCCATACGCGCAAAGATTGCCATCGCCTGTCTTGAGTACGTCAGGCGGCACTGCGATAGGGATTGAACGCGAACGGGCGGCTTAACCGCTCGACGCCGGGATCCATGCCTTGCAGAAAGTCCGTCTGCGAGTCCAGTAGCAGCGCCGGAAGTTCGTGGGTCATGCCCTCGACGACGATCAGGTGCGAGTTGCGGAACCCGCGCTGGACCTCCCTGGCGTTGGCGATCGGGGTTCGCCCGTCCAGCGTGCCGGCGCAGAAGAGGGTCGGCGTGTCGCTTTCGACCGGAGCGCGAAAATCGTCGCCGAGGTCATCGACGCCGAGCGCGTCGCCGACGAAGGGGAACGGCAGGTTGAAGCTGTCATCGAGAAGCGCACCCGCGCGTTGCGCCTCGATCAGTGCCATTCGTTCCGCGGTCGCTCCCGAGGCGTAGTCCATGGCCAATTGCATGCCGTGGATGCCGGGGCCGGTCAGCCACCGCTCGACGCGTCGGGTCAGCGTCGCAAGGTCGCCCCTCGCCAGTTGCCGGGTGAAGTGCGGCAGGTCCCGAATGGCGCGGATGCTACCGAGCGCGTTCCCGATCACGACTTGCACCGCCAACTTGCCGAGTACCGTACGCGTGTTCGCAGTAGGCAACTTCACGCTTTCAGCCACGCGGTCGAACGTGTCAAGGACTTCGGCGATTTCACCGAAGAGGTCGGGAAACTGGCCCTTCAGCCTGCGATCGGTTCGCGCAAGGTCGCTGAGGTGGCGGAAGTGCCAGTCGATGTTCGCCGGCAGCTTGTGGGTGTCGTCGAGACCCTCGACGATGCAAAGGATCGCCCGGTCGACGTGCTCCCCGTGCAGCTTGAGGACCGTCAGGCCAAGGTGGGAGCCGTAGCTCGCGCAGTGGAGGTTGACCTTGTCCACGCCCAGCGCCCGGCGCAGGTCGTTGACATCGTGGGCATTTTCGATGGTGTTATACGCGTTCAGGTCGACGCCGAGTTCGCGCCAGTACGTGGCCAACCCACGTGCGCTCTCACGTTGCGCGTCAAGGAAGCCGTCACGGGTCAGGACGGCGTCAAGGACGTAGCGCGGTGGTGACGGGTTGACCAGGTTGGGTAATGCCCCATTGGCGCCCCGTTGGTCGAAAGTGACCACATCGCAGATTTCCGAGAACCGCTCGACGTGTTCGAAGAAGCTGGTCTCGAACGCGCCGATGGCGGGTACCCCGGGACCGCCGGCAAGAACGACCAGCGGCGCCGCGCCGTGGTCGCCGCGGGCGGGAACGCGCACGAAGGGCAACCCGACCGCAGCACTCTCGTCGTGCTTCCGGCACGACGGCACCAACAGCAGACCGCGCTCGGCGTCGAGACTCCGACCATTGGCATGCACGATCCGCGTGGGCCAGCGGCCGACGATGCGGTACTCGGTGTTTCGCAGATCCATGTTGTTTGCGGCCCGGGGTGACGAAACGTGTGATCCCCGCGTGGCTAAAGTCCCTAAACCGATGGACCCCGGTCGAGCCGCACGATCTCGCCTTCGAAGGTCTTGTCCGGGCAGGGGAATCGATCCACGACCAGCGGGTCGTGTCCCGGAATGATCAGCTCTTCGGCATCCGCCAACCCACGAATCGTGTCGAACCCTTCGATCATGGCACCGACGTCGTAGACGATCGGGAACGGGTTCTGCTCGGTCATGTTGGCGTAGAAATGAACGGCGTCCGACGCCAGCACCAGCCAGCCGCTTTCGGTCCATACGCGGACGGACTGATGGCCGTCCGTGTGCCCGCCGATGTGATGCACGCTGATGCCAGGCGCGATCTCCTGCGCGCCGTCGATGAACACTACTCGGTCGTCGTACACGGCCCGAACGAAATCGCACACGTACTCGACGTCGAAGACCTGCCGCATGCGCTGATGTCCCATATGCCGGCCAGTCGCGAACGCCATCTCGCGATCCTGCAGGTATAGCTTCGCGTTCGGAAACGAAGAGAGGTCGCCGGCATGGTCGTAGTGCAGGTGCGTCACGATGACGTCCTCGACCCTGTTCGAGTCAATGCCGAGCATCTGCAGCCCTTCCGAGGGCAGGCGCAGGATCGACCGTCCACGTCGATCGGCGACCCCGTGCTCGAAGCCGAGATCCACGACGAAAGATCTCCCGTTGCCGACGATCGCCCAGATGAAGAAGTCGAGCGGCATAGGTCCGTCGTGGATATCGCCAAAGATGAAGTTGTCCCTGGCAGGTCGGTCAAAGTGCGCGTAGCGGATCGCGTAGACCTCGTACGGTTCTGCAGGCATCCGATCAGGCATAGCAATTACCTCGTGTTGGGTTTTTGCGGGCAGATCAATGCCCGCCGCCGGCTCACCAATCCAGGTCCGCCGGCATGAAAAACTCGTGCAGTTCAGGATCACGGTGTCCCTTGATCTCCGTTGGGACCACGCCCGTGTCAGTCAGTGCCGCCCGGACGATCTCCTTGTTGAAAAGGCTCACCCCATCGGCATCCAGGTACTCCTGCAAGGGCATCCACTGGCACTGGGCAATCTCCTCCTCCTGCCTGACGATGGTCTCGTTCAGTGGCCGGAGAAGACAGACGAAATAGATGTCGGATTTTCCGTGCCGGTATCCGTGCCAGTGCCGAAAGCAGACGACGCGGTTGAACTCGGTCTCGATCCCGGTCTCCTCGTGCACTTCGCGCATGACCCCGGTCACCAGGTGTTCGCCCGGATGCAGAAGGCCGCCCGGCAACTTGAAAAACGGCGGACGGTTGCTGGAAACGAGGTAGTTCTCGCAAACCACCAGCAACTCGTCCCGTTCGTTGATCACCACGCCGCCCGCCCCGACGAAGTGGGTGGAGTAACCCGGAATGAACGCCCCTTCCTTCAACTGAAGGGTGAGCATGAGGTAGTCCTCCCCGCTGTGGTGAAAGCTGAAACCCTGTTCGACGGCCACGGGGATGAGTGCCGACTTGGCAATGGGGACTTCCAGCCAGACGAGAAGATAGCCATCGTTTTTCCACACCGCCAGGGAGTGGCGCAACTGTTCAGAGAAGGACTCCGGATCGTCCTTCAGGGCTTCAGGCCGGGTGAGTACCCCGCCAAATCGATTGGTCGTCGAATCAATGGCTCCCACGCGCTCCCTCGTCCTCAGCGTCTTCCCCTCTCACAATCAATCCTAGCCGAGAACCGCGGATCGCCATAGCTATGGCTCTGCGAGAACACAACAATACGCTCTTGAGAGCACGCTAACGCAGATACAATGTCTTTAAGAGCACATTTATGTTTGGCATCCTCAAAAATGCCTGCTAGAGTGCCTTTAAGAGCACATAAACACCGATAGAGCGCCCTTAAGAGCATGGTTGCCAAAAATACACTCTCAACATCGCCGCCCTACCCCGTAGAAGGCGCGCTGCGACAGCTTGGCGCAAACCTCAAGACCGCGCGCTTGCGGCGCAATCTCACTCTCCGGGATGTAAGCGGGAAAATCGGTGCGGGCGTCCGCGCAATCGCTGATGCCGAGAAGGGCAAGCCAACGACCGGGGTAGCCGTTTACGTGGGTCTCCTCTGGGCTTATGACCTGCTCGGCCCGATGGACGACCTCGCCGATCCGGCCGGTGACGTCGAAGGACTCGCCCTCGCGGAATCCCGTGAGCGGGCACGCTCACGCACGCCGGGGGTGTTGGACAATGACTTCTAGCAACGAGTGCTACATCTACATCACCCTTCCCGGGCAGTCGGACTTCGTGACGGCAGGCAGGTTCAGCCTGGAAAAGGACCGCCAGGGTACCCCTGTCGGGCGATTCGTCTATGGCCGGAACTACCTCGCGCGTGAGGATGCGGTTCCAATCGATCCGTTCGAACTCAAGCTCGATAGCAGAACCTACGAGAACAGGCGCTTGAGCGGGGTTTTCGGGGCGTTGCGCGACGCGAGCCCCGACTACTGGGGTCGCCGCATCATCGAAAAGTATGCGGGCGTCGCTGAGCTGGAAGAACTCGACTATCTGTTGCACTCCCCCGATGACCGAGCGGGGGCGCTCGGGTTCGGGCTGGGGCGAGAGCCGCCTGCTCCGCGCCGGGAATTCAACCGGACGATGGACCTCGAAAAGCTGCAGGCGATAGCTGACGGCGTAATCGAAGACAGGGCCCTTGCGGATGATCCTGATGCACAGCAGGCCTACGAGTTGCTGGGCGGAACATCGATGGGTGGCGCCCGCCCGAAGACGGTCGTAGAAGATGACGACGGGCTATGGATCGCGAAGTTCAACCGTGCCGATGACCGATGGAATCACGCGCGGTTGGAACATGCGATGCTCGCCCTCGCGCGCAGGTGCGGAATCCAGGCAGCGGAGTCCCGCGTTACACGAATTGGCGACCGAGATGCATTGCTTGTAAGGCGTTTCGATCGCCAAAAGACGGAAACCGGATACCGGCGCGCGCGAATGCTGAGCGCGCTGACCCTGCTCCGCGCCGATGAGAATGAGCGCGATAGATGGTCCTATGTCGTGCTCGCCGAAGAGCTCCGGCGCCTCTCCGCCCAGCCCCTTGACGATGCGAAAGAACTCTATCGCCGGATGGTGTTCAACGCGCTTGTTTCCAATACCGACGATCATCCGCGCAACCATGCGGTTATTGCGCTATCCGAGGACTGGAAGCTCTCGCCCGCCTACGACCTGACGCCCTCGTCTCCCCCGAGCCAGGAGCGAAGGGACCTCGCTCTTGTCTGCGGTGACGAAGGCCGTTATGCGAACGCCCGCAATCTGCTAACGCAATGTGAGCGCTTCCACACGAAGCGAGACGAGGCGATCGCGCTCATGGCCGAAATGGAAGATACCGTACGCGCCCGCTGGTACGAGTCCGCGCGTGCATGCGGGGTCAGCGAGAGAGATTGCGAGCGGCTCTCCGGCGCGTTCGCCTACCCGGGATTCCGGATTGGATGGGAGACTGTCGCATAGGCAGGGACGGGGCACGACTCATGAGACAGCCAACGTGGTTGCCTATGTATTCGGGTTGGACCCAAAGGAGTTTGGCTCCGCCTGCTGGGCTCGAACCAGCGACCCGCTGATTAACAGTCAGCTGCTCTACCAACTGAGCTAAGGCGGAACGGGGCGCGGCAGTATATCAGGCAAACGCGTCGGAAAGTTCGGGGTCTCGCGGCAGGACCGCTTACACTGGTGGTCCCCTTCAAGGTGTGAACGGGACGCTGACCCATGCGAAATGTGTTGGTTGCGCTGGCGCTGATGACGTTCCTTTGGCCATTGGTTTTCTTCGCCACCCTTGCTCCGCTTGTTCTCTTGGGTGATGCGTTGGAAATAGAAGTCCCGACTTCGATCGGTATCATCCTGTTTATCCTCTGTTTGGCCGTACCCACGCTCGTGACTCGGCTGGCGTATTTGAAGGTCGTGGAAGAAGATCAGTAATCGGTGACGCTACCGGGCAAGGCATGGACGTCACTGCTCCCGAACGGAGTGCCGCCGCGCGGCCACGCTTTGGCTGCTTCAACTACTGCCGATCGAACACCCGCACCTTTCTCACATCCTGGCCGCCGGTCCTGACGAACACCTCCACGCGCAACTGCTGTCCGCCGTTCTCGAGGCGCATGGTTTCGGTGCCGCGGATCGGGTCGCGGCGGGACTCGATCACGAGCGCGTCGTCGCGCCAGCCCGCCCGAATCGTCCAGAAGCTGCGCTCCCGTTCGCCCCAGGTCACATCCCGGTAGCCACCACCGTTACCGTTGTAGTCGATGCCCATCGAGTAGTCGTCCTGCTCGATGACCATGCGCGTCGCGCCGATGACGGGGAAGTCGTGGACCACGAAAGCGCTCGACGCCCCGGCGTCACGCTGCCGGCCGCGCAGCACCTCAACGTCCTCGCGGCGACGGATCTCGTCCGGGTCGGGGGCAGCGTCGCTATCGCTTTCGTTCAGAACCCAGGTGCCGGTCAGGTCGAAACTCGATGGAGGGTCGACGTGCTGGTAACCCTGGCACGCGGTCAACACCATTCCGATGCTCGCGAGAACGATCAGCCAAGCGACGATCCGCACCGGCCACAATGGTTTAGTTCCTTTTCGGCTACCCGCCAATCCGTCACACCCCCTCGCGGTAGACTGCGCCATCTTACACGGCGATCGGATCGTCCCACGCATCGCATCCGGCATCGCCAGTCACAGAGGAACCTGACACGTGCTGAAACGACTCGACCACGTCTCCATCGGCGTGCTGGACATGGACAGGGCGCGCAACCTGTTCTGCGACATTCTCGGCGGCGAACTGCTCCGCGACGCCGGAGAATCGCCAGGAGAGGGGTTCGACTGGATCACCTTCCGGCTTGGCGGCAAGAAGGTGGAGCTGGTGTCGCCGCGTACGCCGGGAGAGGGCGCCGTCGGCCAGTACCTGGCCAAGTATGGCGAAGGGTTCCATCACATCTCTTGCGCCGTCGACGACCTGGCCGAGGCACGGGACCACTTCGAATCGAACGGGATCAGGGTGCTTGGCTACAACGATGAGCGCGCGAGCTTCAAGCATTTCTACCTGCATCCCAAGGACACGTTCGGCGCCCTCGTGCAGGTCTTCGAGGAGTGCGCCGAGACGATCGATCTGGCGGACTAACGCCCGACGACTTCCTTGATGAACGTATCCATCGCCGCGATCCGCTGCGGCTTCGAGCCGAGGTTGTAGTCCGCGATGATCAGTTCGTCGACGCCGGCGGCGGCGTATTGATCGACGACCTCCCGGATCTCCTCGACCGACCCGATCATGGCCCCCTGTCCCCTGTCACGGCGTTTCAGATCGTCGATGTACGCCTTGTCCTCGCTCATCCACAACGCCGCTGCCGCCGAGCGCTGGATCTCCTCTGGATCGCGGCCAATGTCAGCGCAATGCTGATCCAGGATGCGCATCTTGTGCTTCATGGCCGCGACGTTGCCGTAGATGTTCCACTCGTCGGCGTGTTTGGCGGTGATCCTGAGTGTCATCTTCTCGCCGCCACCACCGATCATGAGCGGCAGCGGATCCTGCAGGGGTTTCGGCTCCAGGGTTGCGCGTTCGAGCCGGTAGTAGCGGCCGTTGAAATCGCTTGACGATTGATTGAATAGCATCTTGATCACGGCGCACGCCTCGTCGAGCCGCCGCAGCCGCTCGGCCACGGTGTAGTACGGGATGCCGTACTGGCGATGCTCGTTCTCGGACCAGGCGGAGCCCAGGCCCAGGACGACACGGCCGCCGCTGATGTGATCCAGCGTGGCTGCCATTTTTGCCAGCACCGGGGGGTGGCGGAACGTGTTTCCGGTGACCAGCGAGCCGATGCGCATGCGCGGCACCCGCGCGGCCAGCGCAGCAAGCGTGATCCAGCATTCGGGGCGGGGCTCTCCGGGGCCGGCGTGGAAGTGGTCCGTGTACCAGAGGCCGTCCCATCCGGTGCGCTCGGCGTGGTTGGCGACCTCGACCAGGTCGTCGAAAGGCTCGTGTGTCTTGAGGCATACGCTGAAGCGCATGCAGGTTCCTCCCCGATGTGGTGTCACGCCCCGCAACGGGGCCGTGTCAATTGAAGGTAAGCGAATTCAAGACCGTGTGTCCATCGGGGACACCGCGGACGGTCGCGCTGGTCCGCGCCGATTTCCGTCCTCGCGCTACTCGCTGCGCAGCGCTTCGATCGGATCCTTCGCCGCGGCCTTTCGCGCGGGATAGAAGCCGAAAAATATCCCGATCGCGGCGGAGAACGCGATCGCGATGATGACGATGGGCCACTGCACGAGGACCGGCCAACCGGCGATCTCCGCGACGCCGACGGTAATCGTCAGCGCAACCACAATGCCGATGAGGCCCCCTAGCAGGCATAGCGTCACGGCTTCCACCAGGAACTGCAGCATGATGTCGCGCTCCTTCGCGCCCACCGCCATTCGGAGGCCGATCTCCCGGGTCCGTTCGGTGACGGACACCAGCATGATGTTCATGATGCCGATCCCGCCGACCACCAGCGACACCGACGCGACGGCGGCCAGCAGCATGTTGAATATCTGCCTCGCCTCGACGCGCGCTTCCACCATCTCCGTCATGTTGCGGATCGAAAAGGTGTCCTCCTCGCCCGGGCCGATGCGGTGCCGCTGGCGCAGGAGTTCGGTGATGTCCTGTTCAACGAAATCCATCGCGTCCGCATCTCCCACCGATACGTATATGTCCCGGACAGAACCGGTGCGGTGCTTGGACTTGCCGAGCAGCCGACCCTCGGCGGTCTTGAACGGCACCATGACGGTGTCGTCCTGGTCCCAGGGCCCGAAAGACTGGCCCTTCGCCTTGAGCGCTCCGACGACCGTGAACGGGACGTTCTTGATGCGTATGGCCTGGCCGACGACGTTGCCGGCGCCGAACAGTTCCTCGACCACCGTGTTCCCCAACAGGGCGACCTTTGCGCCGTTTCGAAACTCCGCCGGCTCGAACTCCCGGCCCTGGGCTAGCTCCCAGTTGCGGGCAATCATGTAGTCCGCGTCAATCCCGTAGATGGTGGTCGACCAGTTCATGTTTCCCACGACCACCTGCGCCGACCCCCGGTTCGCGGATGCGGCCGCGGCGATTTCGGGAATCTCCACCTTGAGCGCCCGCGTGTCCTCCACCGTCAGGGACTGGGTGCTCCCGGCAGCGGTGCGCGCTCCGCCGAACCAGCGCGATCCGGACCTGATCATCAGCACGTTGCTGCCGAGCGATTCGATCTGCCTGTCGACTTCCGCCTGCGCGCCCGCGCCCACCGTAACCATGGCGATGACCGCGGCGACGCCGATGACGATACCCAGCATCGTCAGCACGCTGCGCAGCAGGTTCACGCGCAGCGCGTCGAAGGAGACGCGAACGAGTTCAAACAGCGACATCGCGCACTTCGTCCAACGTGTCCGAGGTGATCATGCCGTCGCGAAACCGCAGGATGCGGCGCGCGTAGTCCGCGACCTCCGCTTCGTGGGTGACCACGATCACCGTGAGTCCCGCTTCGTTCAGCGCCTGGAAAAGACGCATGATTTCCTGGCCCGTCGCGGTGTCGAGGGCACCCGTCGGCTCGTCGGCCAGCAACATGTCGGGAGAGTTGACGAGGGCCCGCGCGATCGCCACCCGCTGCTGCTGGCCGCCCGAGAGCTGCGCCGGCACGTGCTGTGCGCGGTCCGCGAGACCGACCCGCGCCAGCGCCTCGTCGGCGCGCTCGGTGCGCTCCCCCCGGTCGACGCCCGCGTAGAGCAGCGGCAGGGCGACATTGTCCAGGGCGCTGGTACGCCCGAGCAGGTTGAACTGCTGGAACACGAAACCGATCTTTCGGTTGCGCACGCTCGCGAGGCTATCGCTCGTGAGGCCGGATACGCGCTCGCCGTCGAGTTCGATGCTGCCGCTGTTCGGCCTGTCGAGGCAGCCTACAAGGTTCATGAATGTCGACTTGCCGGAGCCGGACGGCCCCATCACGGAGACGAATTCGCCGCGGTCGATGGCCACCGACACTCCGTCCAGTGCCCGCACCGTTTCCGTGCCGACCAGGTAGTCCTTGTGGACATCGTGGCAGCGCAGGAAAGCCATCAGTGTTCCCGATGCACCGCGCGCACGATCACTTCTTCGCCTTCCTCAAGCCCCGAGACGACCTCCGTCGACTCGTCGTCGTTCAGACCGGCAAGGATGCGCCGCTCCTCCGGTTCGCCGTCCTCTCCGAGCACCCAGACCGATGCCCGGCGATGGCCCGCCGTCTCGGCCTGCGCCGCTTGCAGCGTTTCCCGTTGTTCGGGCGTCAGGATGGACTGGACTTCGCGCTCCATGGCGGCGCGCATCGACTGCATGCGGGCGCGCATGGCTTCCCGATCGCCGCCGCCCGACTGGAAAGCACGGCGCATGCTGTCGCGCTGCGCCTCCATCATCTCTTCCAGCTTCTCGTCCTGTTCCGGCGCCAGCTCGAGCTGTTCGCGCACCGTTTCAAGATAGCCGCCGCCACGCCCGAAGCCTCCTCGGCCGCCGCCACCGAAGCCTTCACCACGACCGCCACCGCCAAACCCCTGGCCCTGGCCTCCTCCCCCGAAACCTTCGCCGCGGCCCCCGCCGGGACCGCCGCCGCGGCCACCTCCGCCGAACGCCGACCGGGCTGCGCCAGAAGCCTGGACACTTGGACTCGGCGCTTCCCGGACGACCCCTCGCGGCGCGAACCGCAAGGCGGCATTGGGGACCTTGACCACATCGCTCTTGCTGCCCAGTACAATTTGCACGCTTGCCGTCATGCCGGGCAGCAGCGCCAGGTCGTTGTTGTCCGCGGTGATGATCACCTTGTACGTCACGACGTTCTGTACGACGCTCGGCGCCTTGCGGATCTGCTGGATGCGCCCGAAGAAGCGGCGGTCCGGATAGGCGTCCACGGTGAACCGGCAGGACATGCCTTCGCGGATGCGACCGATGTCGGCTTCGTCGACGCTCGCCTCGACCTTCATTCGGTGCAGGTCCTGGCCGATCTCGAAGAGCTCCGGGGCGGAAAAACTCGCCGCCACCGTCTGGCCGAGCTCCACCTGCCGGTTGATCACGGTGCCGGAGACCGGCGATCGTATGTAGGTCCGCTCAAGCTCCAGTTTCGATTGCGCCAGCGACGCCTCGCGCTGTTCCAGCGTCGCCATCGCGTTGCCGATGGCGGCTTGTGCCACGGAGACCGCCGCCTGCGACGTCTCGACCGTCGTAGTGTCCCGGTCCAGCTCCGTCGCCGAAATGTGTCCGCGCTCCTGCAGCGTCTGCCGGCGCTCGAGTTCGCGCTCGGCCTGCCGCAGGGTCGCCTCGGCGCGCTGCAGGTCCGCCTTGCGGCTCGCGATGTTGCCCCTGGCGACGGCGACATCCGCTTCGTTCTGCTGCACCCGGGCCTCGAAGGTTCTCGGGTCGATGCGGGCGATGAGGTCGCCTGCGTCCACGGTGTCGTTGAAGTCCGCATGCAGTTCCGCCACCTGTCCCGAAAGCTGGGAGCCCACCACCACCGTGTTGAGCGCCGCCAGGGTTCCGGCCGAGAGGACGACGCTTTCGATGTCGCCCACCTCCACTGTGCTCATCCGATAGTCGATCCGCTCCCCCGCCGGCGCCAGCGCATAAAACGAGACGGCGCCAACCGCCAGCACGGCGGCAAGGATCAGGACGATGCGGGGTTTTCTTGCGAGGTTCATGCAGGTACCTATACGGCGATACGCGTTCTTTCCGTCGCCCCGTCAGACCACGCGGCGCGCGCGCAAACCCTCGATCATCGCCGAATCGTATCCCAGTTCAGCCAGTATTGCGTCCGTGTGCTCACCGAGCGTTGGTGCCCGTTGCCGGATGCCGGTATCGGCGCGCGAAAAGTCCAGCGGCATGCGCGCCAACGGAGCTGGCCGGGAAAGCCCCGGATAGTCGACGGGCTGCAAGAACTCCTGGTCGACGACCTGTTCGTTCACGAGTGTTTCGGCTGGCGTCAGTACCTCCCCGCACGGAATCCGTGCGGCTGCCAGTTCCTCCATCGCCTGTGCCGTGGTCCGGCCAGCCGCCCATGCCGCCGTACGTTCACTGATGTCCGCACCGTTGTCGCCTCGCAGCTCGTCCGTCGCGTACCGGGAATCCTCAAGCCAATGCGTCTCGCCCATCAGGTTCGCCCAGCGCTCGAACAGCGGGTCACCCACTATCTGAACGAGCACCCAGCCATCGCGGGTGCGGAACAGGTCCGATGGTGCTGCGGTCTGGCCCCGGTTGCCGGTGCCGACCCGGTTCTTCTGGAGGACCGCCTGCTCGATCAGCACGCCGCTCGCGATGGTGAGCGCCGAACCTAAGAGGCTTGCTTGCACGTGCTGGCCCTCGCCGGTTCGCATGCGGTGAACGATCGCCGCCAGGGTCCCCACCGCGTTCAGGGATGCGGTGGCGTAGTCGACGTACGGCAGGTGGTTCTTCAACGGCTCCTCGTAGCCCGTCAAGTGCATGTTTCCGGACATCGCCTGCGCCACGCCGTCGAAGCCGACCCGCGAGCCGTACGGACCGCCGGAGCCGAAGGCCGTGCTGGTGGTGAGGATGATGTCCGGCTTGATGGCCGAGAGCGTGGCGTAGTCGAGCCCCATGGACGCGAGCGTCTCCGGCGGCACGTTGGCGATGACGACGTCCGCCGTCGCGACGAGTTTTCGCTGGATCTCCTGGCCTTCCGGCTTGCGCGGGTTCAGCGTCATGCCGCGCTTGTTCCGGTTCAACGCCAGGAAGGTGGCGCCCTGGCCGTCTTCGGTGACCGTCTGGTAGTAGCGGTCTTCGCCGCCGTCCACCTTCTCGATCCGGATGACGTCAGCGCCGAGGTCGGCCAGCAGCATGCCGCAGAAAGGCCCGGCGATGTAGCGGCTGTAGTCCAGTACGCGAACGTCCTGCAGGATGGCCATTGTCGTCCTCGCGGTCACCGTAGGCGCGCATAGTATCCTCCCCCGGGCTTTCCGTACGGAACCGGGGTCGTGCCTCGACTACTGGTCGATGCGTGCCGTCAGTGCCCTGGCGGGGCGCCGGGTCGGAGGGTCGTCCTTACTTGACCTTCGGGAGCACCTTGTCGGTCATGACCCGCATGACTTTCTGCATGCTCTCGCGCGTGACGGAGTTCCCCAGGTGCAGTTCGCACAACAGTTCGTCTACGCCAAAGAGTTCCTGCAGCTCCTGAATCCGATCCACAACCTCTTCCGGCGTCCCGAACAGTTCCGTCGAGTTCGCCGAACGGCCGTCAAGACGACCTGCGGCGGGACTGGGTCGCCCCATCGCCGCTGCCCTTTGTGCGCGCTCCTCCGCCAGGGCCTCCTTGAAGCGGTTGGCCTCCTTCTGGGTCGCGGCCACGTGCGTGGGGATGCGGATCGCCACACCCGGATTGCCCGTGTGCCCAGCGTCTATATAGGCCTGCCGGTACTTGTCGACATCCTGCTTCAGGACGGAGTCCCCTTCTTTCCCGTACTTGGTACCGCGTTGCGCGTCGATGTTGCCCCTGATTCCGACCCGGTAGCCCATCTCTCCCATGGGAACGAAGCCCTGCTGGCTGTCGACAGCCAGCAGAATCGGAGGATGGGGCTTCTGGACTGGCTTGGGGCTGATCTTCATGCCAGCCGGCGGCGCCGGATAGTTATAGAACTCCCCTTCGAATCCAGAGAAGTCCCCTTCGTCCGTCCAGATGCTCTTCAGGACCTCCAGGAACTCGAGGAAATGCCTCCGGCGTATCTCGTCGCCCGCCGTGTCTCCCCCGACGCCGTAGATGAAACGGCCATTGCTGATGTGGTCAACCATCGCGACTTCCTGCGCGATGATGATCGGATCCGGCGGCAAGAGCTGATCGAAGGAGTAACTGCGCCTTTCGGCCACGATCCCCCTCCGGACGATGGTTTGACCGCCTGCCTGGACGTCCGTGAGATATTTCTCACCGGGCAACTTCAGGTTATGCAGAAGGTGGACAGCCGTCCCGATCTTGATCTGCCTGGTCATTCCGGCGATCGCGGAAGACAGCACGAACGGCTCGGGGTTCACGCCCGCCAGCGGAGTCGACGCGGTCCACACCACGTCCCACCCCATCTCGTCCACGGTCCTGCAGTCGTTGAAGTTGTTGGCGAAGCATTCCGCTTCGGATTCGCCGTGCTTTGCCGGCCAGGTAGTAAAGTACCCAATGTCTATGACAATTCTCCCCATCCCAAAGTGAGTTCGGGGGTTTCCCCCCGCAGACTTGCCGTTCCTTTTTAGCATAGGGCGTCATTCGCGGACAAACGCGGCACGTCCATCACGCGGAACTCCCAACCGCTGTCCACCGTCAGTGTCCGCGTCCCAATCGTTTATTCTTCCTGACCGTAGACGCCACGCGGGGAGACGGCGCGACATGTCCGAACCACTGAAGATCGGCCTGATCGGCTCCGGCGGCATCGCCAATCGACACCTGACCGCTTTCCGGGAGCATCGCGACCGCGTGCGGCTCATGGCGGTATGCGACATCGTCGAAGACGCGGCCCGGGACTACGCGGCGCGCGCAGGAGTCGACGGCGTTTACCTGAGTGTCGACGACATGCTGCGCGAGGCCGACATCGAAGCGGTGGACATCTGCACCACCCACGACACGCACGCGCCGCTGACCGTCGCCGCCGCGAGAGCCGGCAAGCACGTGATCGTCGAGAAGGCCATGGCGCACACGCTACAGGGCTGCCGGGAGATGAATGCCGCTGCCGACGAGGCGGGCGTACACCTCATGATCGCCCAGCACCTGCGCTATTCACCCGAAGCCCGCGCGGCCAAACGCCTCATTGAAGACGGCAAACTGGGCGACATCCAGGCGGTGCGCACCCACCTGATGGGCGGCGGAAACGGGCGTCCTCGACTCGGCCACTGGATGGACGACCGCGCGCGGGGCGGCGGCACGCTGCTGGTCACCAGCGTGCATCACCTCGACCTGCTGCGCTTCTACGTCGGCAACGTGAAGCGGGTAACGGCGGTCTGCAGGTCGCTGGCGCCACACATGCAGAACGGCGCTGAGGACCTGGTCTCCGCGACCCTGGAGTTCGAGAGCGGCGCAATCGGCGACGTGTTCGCCGTGGGCGGCTCGCTGGCTCCGGAGGGGAGGGGCTACATGCTGATCGGCAGCAAGGGAACGTTGCACTCGACGACGCCGACGAGGGAGGAAAGCGAGGCGAGCCCCACCCGGCACTTCGGCAAGCTCATGGTGGCCTTCAAGGACGAGCGCCCACGCAGAGAACGCCAGGGGGATGCGTGGACGGGTCCGACTTTTGAGCCCCTGGATACGAGCGGCATCGACCTGCCTACCACCGACTACTTCGTCAACGAGATCCTGCATTTCGCGGACTGCTGCAGGACGGCCAAGGAACCCGACAGCAGCGGTCGGGACAACATCGAGACCATCAAGATCATCATGGGCATCTTCGAGTCGTCCCGGCGAGGGGGAGAGGCGGTCGACCTCGACGAACTCTAGCGCACGAGGCCCCTTGCGTTCGTTGCGGGAATAAACGATGCGCGTTGTCTACAACCTGCTTCTGCTGCTCGCCTTGCCCATCGTCTGGCTGCGTCTTTTCGTCCGCGCCAGGAGCGAGCCCGCCTACGCCGAGCGACGTGGCGAACGCTGGGGGCACGTCCCCGAAAACGCAGGCCGGGACGTCATCTGGTTTCACACGGTCTCGGCGGGAGAGGCGATCGGAGCGGCACCGACGATACGCGCGCTCAAGGCCCGGATGCCCCAGAGGCGGTTCCTGGTTACCACCACGACGCCCACCGGCAGCGAACAGGTGTTCGAACGGCTTGGCGACATCGTCGACCACTGCTACGCGCCCTACGACTTTCCGTGGGCCGTGACCCGGTTCCTGCGCCGCGTCGAGCCACGGGCGCTCGTCCTCATGGAAACCGAACTGTGGCCGAACATCCTTCGCAGTACCAAGGCGAGGGGTGGGCTCACTTGCCTCGTCAATGCCCGCCTGTCGGAAAGGTCGGCGCGCCGCTATGGCCTCGTACCGAGCCTGACGCGGACCATGCTGGCCGACGTTGACCACTTTTTCTGCCAGTACCCGGAAACGGCGCGGCGGTTCGAAGCGCTCGGTGCGGATGAATCCCGCCTCGAAGTGACTGGCAGCATCAAGTTCGATCTCGACCTCCCGTCCAATCTCGACAGCGAGGTCGCACGACTGCGCCGCGAGTGGACACAGGACCGGCCCGCCTGGATAGCTGGCAGCACTCATCCCGGCGAAGAGGAGGTCGTACTCTCGGCGCATGCGGGACTGCGCCGCCGGTTTCCCAATCTCCTGCTGGTGCTCGTTCCCCGCCATCCCCGGCGCGCCGACGACGTGACCGCCCTGTGCACGCGGGCGGGTCTCTCGACGGCCCGCCTGTCGGACAGCCTGTCAGCCGGGCAGGAGCCGAACGTACTGATCGTCGACGTGATGGGCCAACTGCTCTACTGGTACGGAGCCGCGCAGGTCGCCTTCCTCGGCGGCAGCCTGGTGCCGGTCGGCGGGCACAACCCCATCGAAGCCGCGGTCCACGGCATCCCGATGCTGATGGCGCGCTACCGATTCAATTTCGCCGAGATCACAGAGCAGTTCGAGCAAGCCGGCTGTCTGGGGCTGGTCGACGACAAGAGCCTTGCCGGCTCGGTTGCGGAGTTGCTCGCCCACCCCGAGCTTCGCGAAGCCCAGGGTCGCGCAGCGCGGGAAGTCATCGATCGAAACCGCGGTGCGAGCGAGAAACTGCTCGCGCGGCTCGAGGAGATCATCCCTTGAAGTCTGCGCCACAAAAGTTGTTCGCGCCCTCGGGCGCATTTGAACCCGCCGTCTCCTGAACGCCGCGCGTCGCTCCTCAACGCCAGCGCTGAGGACACTCCAGAATGAACCCGCCAGGCTTTTCAATCCTAGACGGCAACTGGCTGTCCTTCAGGATTTTCCTTCCCAAGGTGAAACCCGCCGTCGCAGCCTGTCGCAACCTGTCAGATCTCCTCCCCGGCGGGAATACCACGACCACTCGCTTGCTATCGTAACGGGCCAGAACAGCCTCCACCGGACCGGCAAGGTCGCCGTCGGCGGACACCAAGATCGCCGTGTCGAACATGTCGTCCTGAGCATCGCCAAGCAGTTGCACGGCGATGTTCACATCCGTCATCTTTTCTTCGTAGACCGTCCACCGAGCACCGCAGGCGCGGCACTCGCGAGGTTTCGCCAAATAGTGGCCGTAGTGGATCTCCACATCCGCAAGAGTTTCGAGCGCTTCAAGGAATGCCCCCTGTCGCCGCTGCCTCCCACGGTCACTCCCCGCGATACGCGCAGTGAAGTACCTAACACCGCCAACCTCTGCCCAGGGCGCAACAGGTTCTCCCCAAGCGCTCTTACGTCAAGCCAGTAGAACCGGCGCCAGCCTTTCGACCTTAGCCCGTAATACAGGTTGAACCCGTCAACGTACACCACCACTCGCTGCCGACGGCCCCGTCCGCCTTCTTCGCCCTGCAAGTTGCCCCCGCTGCCACTATCCTCCGAACCGACACGAACCGTTGTTGACAACTCCCGCTGCAGCAAGGATTATTCCCTTCACCCCGCTGGCGATAGCATCGTCGGCCTGACGCCCCGAAAGGGGCGTTTCCTTTTGTATGGCGACGGCCCCCCGATTCCGGCGTCGTCCAATCTTGGACCCCTATAGGGGAACGACGCTGCCGATTACTGCAACCATTACAGCTCGCCTCACCCTCCAGGTATCCTCCGACTGCCATTCAACCGGCGGGACAACAATCTCACCTATCGCATCCTCGCGATCACGTCCCGTGAGAAGTCCCTGTACGCACCACGCGCGTTCCCGCCCGGCGGGATGAACACGATGCCGTCAAGCCCCTGGGCTTCCAGCGCGTCGAGTTGCTCGATGATCTGATCGGGCTCGCCCACGATGCCGAAGGCTCTCACCAGTTCCGGCGTGATGAACCGTGCCTCGTCCTCGTCGATGTAGCTGTAGTGGCTCTGGTGGAGCAACTGGTGCCGGTGTTTCGCGTCTCGCGACTCGTGGAACGCCAGGTAGTCGTCCCAGATCGGCCGGATGTAGTCGGGTGGCTCCATGCCGACATCCCGAGCGGCATCAACAAGGTAGTGCACGTTCGCCATGATGGATGGGCCGAGCTGTTGCACCACGCGCTCGGAGTCGAGCGCCTCGCCGGGTTCGAGCACGATCAGGTTGACCAGCGCGGTGGTAACGAAGCTGTCCAGATCGCGCAGATCGCGGCCGGCGCGTTCCGCGCCGCGGCGAACGTTGGCGAGCGCCTCGGCGATGGTGCCGCCCCGCGGAATCCCCGTGATCAGGCCATCTCCCAACTCGCCCGCAATCGCCTGGGCCCGTGGACCGAAGCCTCCGACATGAATCGGAACGGGACCGCTCAGATCGTAGTTGCCATGCCCCGGCCGCTGGAAACGGATCGGATGCGCATCACCGTCTTCCGCGTATTCGACCTCCTCTCCGTGCAGCAGTGCCCGAACCAGTCGAATGTAGTCGGCAAAGGGTTTCACCCGCATGGGCGGACGGCCGAGAGTCCGCATCGCCGTGTTCCCCGTGCCGATGCCGAGAAAGACGCGTCCCGGCGCGAGCTGATTGATGGTGGCGATGCCGTTGGCCATGTCCGGCGCACTGCGCAGGCCAGGGATCGCAACCCCCGTCCCGATGCGCATGCGCCGGGTGCGCTGCGATATCAGTGCGAGCGCCGCCCAGGGGTTGGACGCCAGCATCGGCGAGTCGCCGACCCAGCAGAAGTCGAAACCGAGTTCTTCCGCCTCGGTGGCGAATTCGACACGCGAGACGCGGCCGCAGGACACACCGAATTGCATTGCTTCTCCTTGTTCGAGAGCGGTCCGGGCATCCCGGAACCGCTCCCCGGACATTAACGAATTACCCGGTGGGGACGATTCGCACCACCGGGTTCGCCGGGTCGGTATAGGCGGACAGCTCGCGGATGTCCTGTTCCCCGAGGGACCCCGCGCTCAGCTTGAGCTGCAGCATGTCGAGTACATAGTTGTAGCGCGAGTCGGCGTAGTCGAACTGCGACTGGAACAGTCTCTGCTGCGCCTGCAGCACGTCGACGATGTTGCGCGTGCCGACTTCGTATCCCGTCTGTGTCGCCTCCAGCGCGGACTCGGCCGACTTTATGGCACGGATCCTCGCCTGCACGCGGACGACGTCCGTCACCACCGCGCGGAACAGGTTTCGCGTGTCGCGGATCACCGTGGATTCGCGTTCCTGCAGGGTCTGGCGGGCCCGCTCGACGTTGTGGCGGGATTCCCGCGAACGCGACCACAGCGCCCCGCCCTGGAAGATCGGAATGCTCGCCGAGAGGACATAGCTTTGCGCCTCCGACTGGCTTGCGACCAATTCGGTTCCGCCGGTGGTGGAATAGTTGTGGGAAATGGACGCCGACAGGGTCGGCAAGTGACCGGAACGCACCGCCCGGTGACCGCGCTGCGCCGCCGTGAGCCCTTCGCGCGCGCTCAGGACGGCGAGGTTCGAATTCACGGCCCGCGCGACCCACGCGTCCTCGTCATTCGGGTCCGGATCCGTAATGGGCAGTGCGCTGTCGAGGCTGTCGACGCTCTCGTGCGCCACGCCGGTGATGGTCTTCAGGGTCTCGAAGAAGACGTCGTGATCCCCGTCCGCCTGGATGCGCCGCACCACCACGGCATCGTAGGCGGCAGTCGATTCGAGCACGTCAGTGATGGCGACCAAGCCGACATCGAAGCGTTGCTGCACCTGTTCGAGCTGCCGTTTCACCGCCTGTTCCTCGGCGCGGGCGGCTTCCACGCGGGCCTGCGCGCGCAACACGTCGAGGTAGGCGCGCGCGACCCGAACGATCAGGTTGAGCTCGGCGTTCGCGAGATCGTGCTCCGCCTGCTCGGACAGCGACTGGGCGCGCCGGTAGTTGAACCAGCTTGGCGCATTGAACACGGCCTGCCGAAGCTGCGCGTTCCAGCCGTGACTGTTCGAGGTCTGGGACGGAATCGTGAAGATCTGGCCGAAACTCGGGCTGTTGGGATCTATATCGAGGCGCGAGCCCGGGAAGCTGCGGCGGTTCTGGGACGTTGACCCGCCCATGGAGAGGGTCGGCAGCAGCGCGGCGCGCGACTGGGGCAGGATCTCCTTGCGCGCCCGGTAATCCGCCTTCGCCGCGCCAAGGACCGGATCGTTTGCCTTCGCCGCCCCATAGAGCTGTTCGATGCTCGCGCTGCCTTCGGCCGCGTGAAGTGGCACGGCAAAAGCAATGCCCAGGGCCGCCACAACGAGGCGTCCGAATGGATTCGCGGGAAGCAAACAGCCCGTTGACGATCTCTTCATCGATTCCTCCACTTCCGCCGGCGGCAGACCGCCGCGCAGTCTACTAAATAAAATTCCTTCGCGGACTCCGGGACCGGGCGAATCACCGCAAGCGGCTGCGGAGTATTGCCCCTGCCGACAGCCGTTTTCTCTGAAAATGCCGACGAATATTGCCTTTGTACGAATCAAGAGGTTTTTCTCGTCGCTCCGGTCTGGTTAAATCCACAGTCGGTTCGTGCATGGCACACATCATGTTTGGCGGCAGAATTGGCGGGGTTGGCCTGCAGAAGGCGGGCCGCAAACGCTACAGCATAGATCTCAGCGCGCACATGGCCGTGTGCGAGGCGAACTACGCGAGTCTCATGCGCCTCATGCGCACGCTCGATGATGGCGACCGAAGCGCGTTCGCCATGACCCTTGGCGAGATCGAGCCTCACGTGGTTCTCAGGGTAGTCGCGCGCTACAAGTACACGACGGAAGTCGAACTGAGCCAACACCACGCCCGCGGAGACGTCTCGGGAGAAGACGTCTCGGGAGAAGACGTGCGAGGAGAAGACAGGTCAGGAGAAGAGGTATCAGGAAAAGCCGCGCCAGAAGAAGACATGCCAGAAACTGCGCCGGAAACCACGCTCTCGGTCCGCTTGTATCACGACGCGAAGTGCGCGGAAGTCATAGGCTTCCAGGACCAGCGGGCGTTCAAGGCGGTCTACGGATACCCCAACCGGCAAATGCGCCACCCGGACGAGAAAGTGCAGGTAAACCGCTTCCTTGGCGAGTTCCTGCACATGTGCATCACGCACGGCATCTCTCTTGAACAGCCTGCTTCCGATCGGCTCGACGGACTGGGGGCGGCTCTACGAGCGTAAATGGGTCTCACCGTACTGCAGATCACCGATACGCATCTGCTTGACTCACCCCTCGCAACAATGCACGGGGTCAACACACAGAACTCCCTCGAAGCCGTGCTCGACAGCGGCTTGCGCGAGGTCGTCCCCGATCTCGTGCTGGCGACCGGCGACATTGCGGAAGCCCCCGGGCAGGCTGTCTACCGGCGTTTTCGCGACACCGTCACCTCGCGCTACGACGGCGCCCTTGTGTGCGTGCCGGGCAATCACGACCGCCAGGTTACCTTCGAATCGGTCCTGTCCCGCTCTCGGCACAGCGCGGCGGGATGGGACATCATCGGCATCGACACCCATATCGAGGATCACGTCGAGGGCCGCGTCCACGAAGCCGAACTGGACCGGCTGGACGCGGAACTGGCCGCCGCCGACGGCGATGTCGTCGTGGTCGGGCACCACTGTCCCGTAGACATCGGCTCGCCGGTATTCGACAGGCACCGCATCGTCAACGGCGAGGAGCTAACCGGGCTCCTGAACGTTTATAATTGCGTTCGCGCCTATGTCTGCGGCCACATCCATCAGCCATTCGACGCGTTCGCGGGCGATGTCCGAATCCTCGCCAGCCCGTCGACCTGTTTCCAGTACGCGTCCGGCGACGCGGGATCCCTGCTCGACGCCGATTCCGCTCCCGGATACCGCTGGCTCGAGCTGGGCGATGACGGTCGCTTCGATACCGGGATCTCACGCATCGACGACCATGTCCGGGAGTAGTTGAAGACGATCAAGATCGTTGCGCAATACGTCGCCCCACGCCGAACACACCACGATTGCCGGCGTTCCCCCGGCGTATCGGCCTTGAAAACAGATGACCTGCCGACCCTGAGGGTACGGCCCTCCCGGTGCAGGAGCGTGGCCGGAGGATCCCTGATCCATGCCGAATAGCTATTCCGCAGAATCCATCCAGGTGCTGTCCGGCCTGGAGCCGGTACGCCGCCGCCCCGGCATGTACACGGACACGACGCGCCCGGACCACCTCGTCCTGGAGGTCGTCGACAACTCGGTTGACGAGGTCATCAGCGGCTTCGCCACCGAAGTCGAGGTGACGCTCAATGCCGACGGCTCCGTCGAGGTCACCGACGATGGCCGCGGCATGCCCGTGGACGTGCATCCCGAACACAAGCTGACGGGCGTCGAACTCATATTGACCAAGCTCCATTCGGGCGGGAAGTTCGACCGCAAGAACTACAGTTTCTCCGGGGGCCTGCATGGCGTCGGCGTTTCGGTGGTCAATGCGCTATCGAGTTGGCTCGAAGTCGAGGTCAAGCGGGAAGGCAACGTGTACCGCCAACGGTTCGAGGACGGCGAGCCGGTAACCGCCCTCGATGTCATCGACTCCGTCGGCAGGCGGAATACCGGTACCCGAATACTCTTTCAACCGAACGGGAAGTACTTCGACTCGTCCGCGTTCGGCCTCGCCAAGCTGCGTCACATCCTGCGCGCCAAGGCGGTGCTGTGTCCGGGGCTTCGGGTGAGCCTGACCGTGGAACAGAAACCGGATGAAGCCGCGACAGAGACCTGGCGGTACGAATCCGGTCTCGCGGAGTATCTCGGCGGTTCGCTGCCGCCCGAGGAACCGATCCTGGCCACGCCGTTCGCGCACAGCGCGGAAGGCAGCGAGGAATCCGTGGACTGGGCACTGCAGTGGATTCCCGGTCAGGTTGCGCTTGTCACCGAGAGCTACGTCAACCTCGTGCCCACCCCGCTCGGGGGCACACACGTAAACGGGCTGCGCAGCGGCCTGCTCGATGCATTGCGGGAGTTCTGCGAATTCCGCGACCTGCTGCCGCGCAACCTGAAACTCTCCCCCGACGACCTCTGGGCGCGCTGCGCCTACGTGCTGTCGGCCCGCCTGGCGGAGCCGCAATTCAGCGGCCAGACCAAGGAGCGGCTATCTTCCCGCCGCGCGGGCACATTCGTCGGTGGGGTGGCCAAGGACGCTTTCAGCCTCTGGTTGAACGAGAACCCGCAGGAAGGCTCCAAGCTCGCGGAACTCGCGATCGCCAACGCCCAGCGCCGCTTGCAGGCCAGCAAGAAAGTCGCCCGCAAGAAAGTGCTGTCCGGGCCCGCCCTTCCCGGCAAGCTGACCGACTGTTCGAACCAGGATACCGGGCAGGCAGAACTGTTCCTGGTCGAGGGCGACTCCGCGGGAGGATCCGCCAAACAGGCCCGAGACCGCGAGTACCAGGCGGTCATGCCCCTCAAGGGGAAGATACTCAACACGTGGGAGGTCGACGCGAGCCAGGTGCTGGGCTCGCAGGAAGTGCACGACATCTCGCTCGCCATCGGCGTGGAACCCGGGTCCGAAGACCTCGAAGGCCTGCGCTACGACAAGGTGTGCATCCTCGCCGACGCGGACTCCGACGGCGCCCACATCGCGACGCTGCTCTGCGCGCTGTTCCTGCGGCACTTCCCGGCGCTGGTCGAAACCGGCCACGTATACGTCGCCATGCCGCCGCTCTACCGCATCGACATCGGCAAGGAGGTGTTCTACGCCCTCGACGACGAGGAGCGCCAGGGCGTGCTGGACCGCATCGTCGCCGAGAAGAAGCGGGGCAATCCCGTGGTCCAGCGATTCAAGGGGCTGGGCGAGATGAATCCCATGCAACTGCGCGAATCGACCATGGCGCCCGACAGCCGGCGGCTGGTGCAGCTCTCTCTGGGCGCGAAAGCGAAGACCGTCGAGGTCATGGACATGCTGCTCGCAAAGAAACGCGCCTCCGACCGGCGTGACTGGCTGGAGGCCAAGGGCGACCAGGCGGTGATTGCATGACCGAGATTCTCGACACCGCCAACGGCACCGAGTCCGTACCGCTCTGGCAGTACACGGAGAAGGCGTACCTCGACTACTCGATGTATGTCATCAACGACCGCGCCCTGCCGCATGTCGGCGACGGCCTGAAGCCCGTCCAGCGGCGCATCGTGTACGCCATGTCCCAGCTCGGGCTCTCACCCCAGGCGAAATTCGCGAAGTCCGCGCGCACCGTGGGCGAAGTGCTGGGACGCTTCCACCCCCACGGCGAGAGCGCGTGCTACGAAGCCATGGCGCTCATGGCGCAGCCCTTCTCGCTCCGCTATCCGCTGGTCGAGGGACAGGGAAACTGGGGGTCTCCGGACGATCCCAAGTCGTTCGCCGCCCAGCGCTACACCGAAGCGCGCCTGTCGAAGTACGCGGAACTGCTGCTGTCCGAAGTGCGCCAGGGGACGGTGGATTTCGTGCCCAACTTCGACGGCACGGTCGACGAGCCGAAGCTCCTGCCCGCACGCGTCCCGGTCGTATTGCTGAACGGCAGCACCGGCATCGCCGTCGGCATGGCGACCGACGTCCTGCCGCACAACCTGCGGGAAGTGGTCGGCGCCTGCATCCGACTGCTCGACGAGCCGAACGCGACGGACCGTGACCTGATGGAACACATCCCGGGGCCGGACTTCCCGACCCGGGCGCTCATCATCACTCCGCCCGACGAACTGCTTGCCGCGTACCAGTCCGGACGCGGCTCGGTGCGCGCCCGCGCCCGCTACGCGCGGGAGAACGGCGAGATCGTCGTGGACGCGCTTCCGTACCAGGCATCCTCCTCCAAGATCGTGGAGCAGATCGCCCAGCAGATGCAGAACCGCAGCCTGCCGATGGTCGTGGACGTGCGGGACGAGTCCGACCACGAGAGTCCGACCCGTGTCGTCATCGTGCCGCGCTCGAATCGCGTCGACGTCGACCGGCTCATGAGCCACCTGTTCGCCTCCACCGACCTCGAACGCAGCTACCGCATCAATTTCAACGTGATCAGCCTCGACCAGAAGCCTCGCGTGCTCGGGCTCAAGGCGCTGCTGGCCGAGTGGCTGAAGTTCCGGCGCAATACCGTGCGCCGGCGCCTCTCGTTCCGCCGGGATCAGATCGATACGCGGCTGCACATCGTCGACGGCCTCCTGACGGCGTTCTTCAACCTCGACGAGGTGATCCGGATCATCCGGGAGGAGGACGACCCCGCTCGCGAACTCATGGCCCGGTTCAAACTCACCTCCGAGCAGACCACGGCGATACTCGATCTCCGCCTGCGCCAACTTGCCAGGCTCGAGGAAGACGCGCTGGTCGAGGAGCGAGTCGCCCTCAACGAGGAACGCGATGAGATCACGGGAATTCTCGACTCGAACTCCCGCCTGAAGACGCTGATCAAGCGCGAACTCGCCGCCGACGCCGAGAAGTTCGGCGATGCGCGCCGATCCGAATTCCTTGAAGCCGAGGAGGCGCGCCAGTTCGCCGCCGAAGAACTCGCCACCAATGAACCGATCACGGTCATCCTTTCCGAGAAAGGCTGGGTGCGTTCCGCCAAGGGTCACGACATCGACGCCGACACGCTGTCCTATCGGGCGGGCGATACGCTATGTGCAACCGCACGCGGACGCACCAACGACACGCTCCTGTTCTTCGACTCGAGCGGCCGGAGCTATACCGTCGCCGCCCATACGCTGCCTTCGTCCCGAGGCCAGGGAGAACCCCTGACCGGACGCCTGAACCCGCCGCAGGGCGCACGCTTCATGGGCACGGCGATGGGCTCTGCCGAAGACCGGATTCTGCTCGCGTCGGATGCGGGCTACGGGTTCGTCGGAACCATCGGCGCCATGACCACGAAGAACCGCGCGGGCAAGCGCGTACTGACCGTGCCGAAGGACAGCCAGTTGATGCCGCCTTCGCCTGTGGGGGCAAGGAGCCACGTCGCCGCAGCGACAAACCGGGGGCGCCTGCTGGTGTTTGCCATCGCCGAACTGCCCGAGTTGACACGCGGGAAGGGCAACAAGGTCATCAATATTCCCGCTGCCGCCCTCAAGGCACGCGAGGAGTTCCTGGTCGGCATCGCCGCCATCGGCCAGCGGGACCACCTGATCGTGCGCGCCGGCGGCCGCAAGATGCGGTTGCGATTCAGGGACCTGGAAGGCTACATGGGGGAGCGTGCGAGGCGCGGCCGCCTGCTTCCCCGAGGCCTTCAGCGGGTGTCCGCCCTCGAAGTGGAGGAACGGCGCCGTCCCGCAAAGAGCTGAGCCTGGCGTTCAATCACGGTTCCGTAAGACCCAACTGCCGAGTGAACCAGGCGGTAGCCACCCAGGCTGGTTCCAGACAGCGCTTCCATGGCACCGCGCGCGCCCATGTCCGCCTCCAGCTTCTCCGGTCCGTCGACCCGCGCGAACACCTCTTCGCTGACTGCAAGCTTCCCGTCCGAGGCCAGTGCGGACAGGAGCAGCGTCTCGCGAACTTCCTCGGACGCCTCGATGCTCCCGTCCGAGCCCGGCTCGCCGCAACGGTGCAGACCGAACCGAAACGTCGGGCGCGGCCCTCCGACGCGCCGGAAACTGGTCAGCCCTAGCACCCGCGCCGTCAGCAACGCCGCGCAAATAACTTCAAAGCAACGGTCGCTGCCACCGTCGTCGTCGAATACAACGAGGACACCGGTGCCAAGGTAAGGATCCGCCTTGCCCCCATAGATGTTGGCGACCTGATCGGCGCGTTCCAGCACCAGCCCCAGCACCGCGCCCTTTCGCTCGCCCTCGACGTTTTTCCGGTCGAACAGGTTTATGACCAGCGCGAAAGCGGCCTGAACCTCCGCGCGCGAAACGGTTTCGGGGCGCGGACCCGCAGTCCTTCGGGCCATGCGTGGGACTATTGTTACGAGCAGGAGCGTCCCGGCCAGCACGAGCAGCCAGAACGGCACCGACGCCGAAACCAACTCCGTTACCGTCGGCCGGAATCGTTCCTGGTCCAGCACCACGCGGGCATATCCAACGACCGCGTCGTCCGCCGTCACGGCGCTCGTATGGTGAACGGTTCCCGCCTCGTGGGCATCGCGGCCCATGAAGACCATCACGCGGTCGTCGATGTCATACACACTGAATCCGACGACCTCATCGAAGGCCATCATGGTGTGACCGAGATTGCTGAACGCGACGGGATTCGGCCGCAGCATGGGCCCTGCCGCCAACTCCGCCGCGAGCGTTCCAAGCACGTCGCCGAAACGATCCATCCGGGCGACCGAGCGCCGTTCCAGGACGTAGTCGATCAACACCAAAATGACCACCGAAGCGGCGACAAAACCGGCCAGGGCAGCCCATACCACCGCTGGTACGCGTCGGATGAACTCAAGCACGGGCGTTGGCGTCACGACGAGGAGAGCGAACGCCGGGACCGTAGCACGGCGGCGCGCCGGAACTCAATTCGACCTGACCCTGCCGGGCCGCTGGATCAGAAGAATCCCAGTGCAACCCCGGAATCGCTGTCCCTATGCGATTCGCGAATCGGCTCCGTTAGACGGCCCCGTGTGTCACACGATACGCGCTTCGAAGGCATGCGAGTCTCACTGATAGCCACCTGTACGACCTGCGCCGCCAGTCTTCACCAAGCACTAAACTGCCTGGCGATGTTTCCTAAGGTAGGACGCGTGTCTCGTCCTCTTCGGAAGGAGACGTATCTGGCATTTCGTGCAGTTTCAGGCCGAATATGCGAGCAACCAGCCTTCGCCATGCCGCGACCGCGGCCAGCAGGATCGCGGGGACGATGATCTTGTTGTTCATAGGTTTTCCTCGCTGCATCGAGCGTCCAGAACGCGCGTGATGGTCACGACCTCGCCCTTGTGTCGGGCCACCGCCTCGCGGCTGTCCTTGACGACGCTCATCAGTCCCGGAATGAGCAGGACGTTGCCCACGGCGTCCGTGGTGCGCTTGTTCTTCTGCCGCTTCTCGGCTTCGGCCAGATTGTTCCTGGCTTCCGCCAGCGCATCTTCCAAGCCCTCGCACGACATTGATCGATACTGGTGGGCCGGTATGGCTTCGGGCACGATGTCCGAAGGATGCGCTGCGCAACCGGCGACCAGGGCGAGCATGGCGACAAGCCCGATAGACATGACTTTCATGGTGGTTTCCTTCCCTCTTGTGGTTTTGATCCCAGCGTGTGGAGACGGGCCGTTGTCACACCACCCTACTCGGAAGTCAGAATGACCCGCCTATTTCGCCAACGCTTTTGCCACTATCGATTCTTGTCACGCGCATAGCCCACAACGTTCGGCTGAACCACACGGAAACGGGCCCTTCAAGCACTGGATTCTCACCACTTCGAGGCGTGCAGATATGTGAGGATTTTCACAACCGTCGAGACTACTTGCGTGTGGGCGGAGCAAATCGACCAAAGATGATCCAGTCTCCCAAGAGAGTTCAAACTGAACGCGACCGGGAAGTTCCCAATAAATGTGCCCGCTCGTCTTCGTACAACTCCTCCAGAGCGTCGACGCGTACCCTCAAAACGGGGCCGGTCCGCTCGATCAAGGCGAGCCGTCTCAGGTAGCTCATTTCTCGGGAGACCTCTTCCCGGTGGGATCCGATCTGGATCGCCAAATCCAAGTGCGTCGGGACGGGATCGACGAGGCCAGTGTGATCGTCGAGCATGTTCTGACGCGCTTGTCTCACAAGCTCAAGACGGACCCGATCACGCGCTCGCTCCACCGTCAACTCGATTAGACGCCCGGCAAGGGTTGAGGCCACTGACAAGGCGTGCTCGAGCAGAATCAATCCGAACCCGGCGTCGTTGCGCGCGGCGTCGAGACTGTTCCAGCCTCTGAATCGCAGGGCGGTTACGTTGTCGTTAGCGACAGCCTGCGTCGACACGCGCTCGTCGCCCAGCATGTCGCAGCCGCCGAATGGCTGTCCGGCCCTGTATTCTGTCGCAGCCGCCGAATGGCTGTCCGGCCCTGTATTCATGAACCAGAACCGAACGACCTGACGCCGAGTAGTGCATGATCTGAATCACGCCGTCGAGAATCAGGTGCAAGTGGGAGAGGTCGCTCGATGGGACGATCACACCGTGGTCGTACTTGACGACAGAACCTTTTTGGGCGAGCAAGTCCGGCTTCTCGCAGCCTAGCCGCTCCAGGTTCGACGCCAAGTGGCGCGTTGCCGGGTCCGAGATTCCCCGATCATCCGTGTCGATTTGCACCAACCCTCCGTCGGTCTCGCAAGCCACGACAGATTTCCGATCGACAACTCAAGGAGACGACTGTTAGTCGACTTCGGTGGCGCTCCGCCCAACATGCAATGGGCGTAAAGAGCGCTACCGCGCCTCGGACCTTGAGTCATTCGGCAACGATGCTCGCCCAAAGGGCTGCCACAAGCATGTGAGGATCTTCACACTATGATCTGGTACCGGCGCGAGAAGCACTCCACGATGCAAGCGACGCAAAGGCGCGTCGGGTAATCGCAACATCAACGTCGCCACGGGGAGACGGTTCCAGAACTGAATGGGCTTGGTGACGTCATCGGCGGCGTGGTCATCCGCATCCCGATGGACTGATTGCGGCGACGCCAATGGGCCGCAAGGACGTTCTGTCCTGTACGTCCGTCGCGGTATCATCCGGTTTTTCGGTACGGCTGAACCATGGCCACCTACGCGACCAATGAATTTCGCGCCGGTTTGAAGGTGCTGCTCGAGGCGGACCCGTGCTCGATCATCGAGAACGAATTCGTCAAGCCGGGCAAGGGACAGGCCTTCAACCGAGTCAAGTTTCGCAACCTGAAGACGGGTCGCGTCTGGGAGCGCACGTTCAAGAGCGGCGAGACCATTGAAGCTGCCGACGTCATGGAGGCCGAAATGGAGTACCTCTACAGCGACGGGCAGTTCTGGTACTTCATGAAGACCGACGGCAGCTACGAACAGGTGGAGGCCGGCGATGCCGCAGTGGCGGAGGCGCGAGACTGGCTGAAGGAGCAGGACACGTTCATGGTCACGCTGTGGAACGGCGACCCGATTTCCGTGACCGCTGCGAACTTTGTCGAGCTCGAGGTTTCGGAAACCGACCCGGGGCTCAGGGGAGACACCGCCCAGGGCGCGACCAAACCCGCCACACTGTCGACGGGCGCCACCGTGAAAGTGCCCCTGTTCGTCAACATCGGGGATGTGCTGCGCATCGACACCCGTACCGGGGAATACGTCAGCCGAGTCAAGAGTTGACGTCAGCCGGGCTCGGGCGGCCCTGCTGGCAACCCTCCTGCGACATCGAGGCGCTTAAGGTACGAGCCCGCATGCTCCGCATCACCCGTCGCTTCTTCGAGGAGCGCGATGTCCTCGAAGTACAGATGCCGATGCTCGGCCGGCACGCGGTCACCGATCCGGCGATCGAGTGCATCGGCACCCGGGACGGCCGCTTCCTTCAGCCGTCTCCCGAGTACCACATGAAACGCCTGCTCGCCGCCGGCGCCCCATCAATCTTCAGCATCGGTCCCGTGTTCAGGGCGGGAGAGGCCGGCCGCTGGCACAACACCGAATTCACCATGCTCGAGTGGTACCGAATCGGCTTCGATGCGGACGACCTGATGCGGGAACTGGCTGCCCTGATCGACACGCTTCTCGGACCCTCGGATTACGAGCGTCGGACTTTCGCAAGCCTGACGGCGCTCAATATCGACGACGCCCCCACCGATGAACTCGACCTCGCCATCGCCGACGCCGTGGCGAAGTTGCGAGGCAGACGCGTATTCGTTACCGACTACCCGGCGCGACAAGCAGCTCTGGCGCGGATCTCGAACGGCGTCGCAGACCGGTTCGAACTTGTCATCGACGGCATCGAGGTCGCGAATGGATACCACGAACTCACCGACATCGAGGAGCTCGCGCGACGCCTCACCGCCGACAACCTGCTGCGGTGCGAACAGGACCGAACGGTTCCCGATGTCGACAAGGCATTCCTGGCGGCCCACGCCAGTGGCTTGCCGGACTGCGCCGGCGTCGCGGTGGGATTCGATCGCCTGGTGGCGCTCAAACTCGGTGCCCGCGCCTTGGCGGATGTCATGCCGTTCCCGGACGACCGCGCTTAACCCCGCCTAACCCGACAGACCGATGCGTTCACCCATGCGGATGGGCATGCCGGGTTTGAGGGCAGGGTCCAGCTCCACCGCGCCCGCCGGAAACAACACGATCACCGTGGAACCGAGCAGGAACCAGCCTATCTCCTCGGCGCGATCAAATCGCTTTCCTGCCGGACGCACCAGGTACGTGCTGTAGGGCGACCGCGGGCCTCCCTCCCAGGCCGTCTCGATACTCGCGACGATCAGCGCACCGACGAATACCAGGGCGTAGGTGTCGAAGTCGCAGACCAGCCGCTCGTTGCGGCAAAAGAGCCCCGCAATGGAAGCCTGCGACCCTTCGTTCACCGGAAACAGCCGTCCGGGAACCTCGATGGTGCGCGCCAGGTGACCCGCGGCTGGCGCATGGACGCGATGGTAGTCCCTGGGCGAGAGGTAGACCGTGACATACGCGCCGCCTTCGTAGCGGCGAGCCAGGCCCGCGTCCGTCAACAGCGCCCGCACCGAAAACCTGTGGCCCTTGGCCTGCAACAGGCAACGGTCCTCGACTGCCCCGAATTGACTCAAGTATCCGTCTGCCGGACTGACCACAGCCCGCGGATCCTCGTCGATGGGTCGAGCGCCGGGTTTCAGCCGGCGGGTGAAAAAATCGTTGAACGACCGGTAGTCTTCAGGCGACCCGTGTTCCGCTTCGCTCAGATCGACCCCGTAGTGATGCGCAAAGGCATCGATCAGCGCCTGTGCGACCGGACGGATCTCGGCTCGCCCAAGGAGCCCCGCCAGGCGCGAGATGGCCTGGGTCGGCAGCGCCTGGTAAAGCGCGGCGGGTTTCAACATTCAATCGGCGTATCGTTGCGGTTTCCCCACTCCGACCAGGATCCCGGGTAGGCGCGAATCCGGGGGAAACCGAGCAGGCGCGCCGCCATGTAGGCGAGCCCGGAGCGGTGGTGCGTCTGGCAGTGAACGATCACGTCCCGCTCGGGGCCAATACCCCGCGCCGCGAGGCTTTCGCCAAGGCTCTCGATCAGGCGCATGTGGCGCCCGCGATCGATCAGGTCGAGCCAGTCGAGGTGCGTGGCGCCCGGGATGTGACCGTTGCGGGCAGCAGTTGGCTTGATGCCCGCGAATTCCTCCGCGCTGCGACAGTCCCAGATCGTCGCGTCCGCCTGTCCCAGTGACTCCCGTACCGCGTCGATACGCGCAATCGGGCCGGGATTCACGGTGACTTCGATTTCGGAAGGGGCCGGTGCCGTCGGCGGTCCCGACTCAAGCGGCAGACCGGCCCGGGCCCAGGCATGCAGCCCGCCATCCAGATAGAGCCAGCCTGCGTGACCGATCACGTCCAATGTCCAGGCCAGGCGGCCGGCCCAACCCCCGCCTTCGTCGTCATAGGTCACCACGGTCCGCTCGGGAGTCAGGCCAATGCGTCGAAAAAGGGCGGTCAGCCGGGCCTCGGACGGCAGTTCCCCGGGCGACGGAGGATGGCCCCGCACGAGATCCGCCGGCGCAACGTGCACCGCACCCGGAATCCGTGCCTGGGCAAAGACCGCAGGCGACGTGACCTGCACGATCAGGAGATCGTCTTCGGGCGATCGCGCGGCCAGTTCTTCGACCGTGATGGTTGCGGGTCTGGTCACGGATTGCCGGGCTGATTGAGGTCACGGCGAATGATATATGCTCCCAAACCCAGTTACCCATCAGGCAGCGAAGCATGCCGCCGCACCTCGTCTGGATGGACATGGAGATGACCGGCCTCGACCCGGAGGTGGACGTCATCCTTGAAATCGCGACCATCGTGACCGACAGCGAACTCAACGCGATCGCGGAAGGGCCGGTGCTGGCCATTTCGCAACCCCAGGCGGCACTTGCCCGCATGGACGAGTGGAACACCGAGCACCACACCGCGTCCGGGCTCATCGACCGCGTGCGGCGGCACGGCGTACCGCTCATCGAAGCCGAGGCGCAGACGCTGGACTTTCTCGAGCGGCATACGACACGGGACACGTCGCCGCTCTGCGGCAACACGATATGGCAGGACCGGCGGTTCCTCATCAAGTACATGCCGGAAGTCGCGGCTTTCCTCCACTACCGGATCATCGATGTCTCGAGCATCAAGGAACTCGCGTTTCGCTGGCATCCGGAACTCCTCTCGCAAAGACGGAAAGCCAATGCCCACCGCGCGCTGGAGGACATTCGCGAGTCGATCGACGAACTGCGCTTCTACCGCCAGCGGTTCTTCAGGACACCTTGACCGCTTGACCTTTCGCCTGGCGCGCCAGGGCCCAGTCGATGTGCTCGGCGACCATCTCGTCCGCATCCGCCCGCCGCTGGCGAAGCAGGTCGACGAGCTTCCTGCCGTAAGGCGCATTGCCCGCCGCGACGGCAAGGTTGCGGACCCATTGCCGATAGTTGACGCGCCGCAGTGCCATGCCCTCGGTCTTCGCCGAGAATGTCGCTTCGTCCCAACTCAGGAGCTCTGCGAGGCTCACGCTATCAAGCCCGTGGCGCGGCGCGAAGTCCGCTTCCGCCGTTCTCGTGGCATACCGGTTCCAGGGACACACGAGCTGACAGTCGTCGCAACCGAAGACGCGGTTGCCGACGGCTTCCCGAAGTTCCAGCGGAATGGTGCCCTTGTGCTCGATGGTGAGATAGGAGATGCACTTCCTGGCGTCCAGCCGCCGCGGGCCGGTGATGGCGCCCGTCGGGCAGACATTGATACATGCCCTGCAGGCACCGCATTGGTCCCGGGCCTGCACAGTGGACACCGGAAACGGGATGTCCGTGTAGATTTCCCCCAGGAAGAACATCGAGCCCGCATCTTCGTTCAGGAGCAGCGTGTTCTTGCCCGTCCATCCGATACCCGCCTTGTCCGCGAGCGGCTTTTCCAGCACTGGCGCCGAGTCCGTGAAGGCGCGATAGCGGCCGCCGGCGCGCGCGTTGATGCGACTTGCGAGCCGCGCCAGCCGCCGCCGGACCACCTTGTGGTAATCGCGACCGAGGGCATAGCGGGCAAGATAGGCGCTGCCGTCGTTCTCCGGCAGCGGCGGCATCGAGTCGCCTGGCATGTAGTCCATCCGCGCCGAGATGATCCGTATCGTGGAATCGACCAGGCGCTCGGGATGCAGGCGTTTCTCCACGTTGCGCGCCATGTACCCCATCGTTCCGTGCAGCCCCTGATCGATCCAGCGGCGCACGTCCGCCGAGCAGCGGGACAGGTCGGTGTCGGTGATTCCGACCTGCTGAAATCCCAGTTCCGAAGCCCAAGTATGGACATCGTCCGCCAGCGCCATGAAATCCGTCGCCGCTTCGCGATGCCGTGTTTCACCCCCGCCCAAGCGCTCTGTTTCGCCCATCCCGCCCGTCCCGGACCCCGCGTCTCGATCGGCACTTGCGTGCCGTTCTACGGCGCGGGTTCCTGGTTCGTCAAGGTCCATCAGGTCGCGCGCGTATAATTCCGCCATGCACCGCCCCGGCAGAGTCTACACCGCGGCCGAGGTTCGGCAGCTCGACCGAACGGCCATCGAGACCCATGGCATTCCCGGGATCAGCCTGATGCGCCGCGCCGGCCGCGCGGCTTTCGAGACGTTGCGGCGCCACTGGCCGGACTGCCGCGCCATCACGGTTGCCTGCGGATCGGGGAACAATGCCGGCGACGGCTACATCGTTGCAGGCATGGCTGTCGAAGCCGGGATAAAGACGCAGCTTCTCCAGGTGGGTGATCCCGCGCGGCTCAAGGGCGACGCGGCCACCGCCCGCGACTGGGCCGCAGAGGTCGGCGTGCCGCGCGGCGACGCGTCGCTCGATGTCGACGGCAGTGTCGTCGTGGACGCCCTGCTCGGCACGGGCGCGACCGGAGAACTTCGGCCGCGGTACCGCGCAGCGATAGATGCCATCAATGCCGCCGGCAGACCGGTCCTCGCCATCGACCTCCCGAGCGGCATCTCCGCCGACTCGGGCGTGACACTGGGTGCGGCGGTCCGGGCCGATGTCACCGTGACCTTCATCGGCGAGAAACTCGGCCTGCATACCGGCGAAGGCGTCGATCATGCCGGGGAAATCGTCTTCGATGGCCTCGGGGTCCCCGCCGGGATCTACGACGCCGTCCCCGGCATCCCGGTGCTCTCGCCGCCGCCCCCCTCCAAACGCCCGAAATCCGGACACAAGAACCAGTTCGGCCACGTGCTCGTCATCGGCGGCGAGCGCGGCATGGGCGGCGCCACGCTGCTTGCCGGTGAAGCGGCGCTGCGCACCGGCTGCGGACTGGTCAGCGTCCTGACCCGGCCTGAACATCGCGCGCCGATCCTCGCGCGGATGCCGGAACTGATGGTGCGTGGCGTATCGGAGGGCGACGACATCGGCGATCTGCTGGAGGCCTGCACCGTCATTGCCGTCGGCCCCGGCCTCGGGCGGCAACCGTGGGGAGAGCAACTGCTGGACGAGGCCCTCTCGGCCGGCAAGCCGGCGGTCATCGATGCGGACGGACTGAACCTCATCGCATCCCGCGACCTTCGCCCGCCAGCATTGAGCATTCTCACGCCGCATCCCGGCGAAGCGGCCCGGCTGCTCGGCGGAGCGTCGGTTTCCGACCGGCCCGCCGCCGCGCGCGACCTGTCCGCACGATTCGGAAACGTCGTGGTGCTGAAGGGCGCTGGAACACTGGTCGCCGAGAGAGGCGAAGTCGTGGGGATCTGCACGGCCGGGAATCCCGGGCTCGCCACCGCCGGCAGCGGCGACGTGCTGACGGGCATCATCGCGGGACTGCTGGCGCAGGGGCGCGACATCCGGTCCGCCGCCGAGGCCGGGGTTTCCCTTCACGCGGCGGCGGGCGACGTGGCCGCGGGCCGACGGGCGCCGCAACCCATTGTCGCAAGCGACATCGTCCGCCATCTCTGGCTGGACTGACGACACCGTTGAAGAAGACCACCGTAAAGTTGCCCGACGCAGACGCCACACTGGACTGGGGCACCGCGCTCAGCGCGCAACTCGGCGGCGAACTGGTATTTCTGCGCGGAGAACTCGGTGTCGGCAAGACCACGCTCGCCCGCGGCATCCTGCGGGGACTGGGGCATACCGGACCGGTAAAGAGCCCGACCTACACGCTGCTCGAACCGTACGCCCTGGGAGACCGCGAGATCTTCCACTTCGATTTCTATCGCATCGTCGACCCGGAAGAGCTCGAGTTCATCGGGGTCGATGACCTGATGGGGTCGTCGGCGTTAAAATTGATCGAGTGGCCGGAACGCGCAAGGGACCGCTTGCCCGATCCGGACCTGGACATTTCGCTCCACGAGATCGATGGAGGCAGACTGCTTGAAATGGTCGACCACCGGTCCTTGCGACCGTAGCCGGGCCGGCGCCCGCCGAGGGCTCCGAGGACTTCCAGCGGTGTCCCTTGCCGTCGCGGTCGCGACCGCGACCGGCGGGAACGCCGCCGATCTCGAAGGAATCCGTACCCACGACGCCCCCGACCACACTCGGGTGGTCTTCGACACCAGCACCAAGGTCGCCTACAAGATCTTCTCCCTCGAGAATCCGTTGCGGGTCGTCATCGATCTCAAGGACACGAGCCCCGAGGCGAAGATCGCGCTGCCGAAAAAGGACAGCGACCTGATCAAGCGGATCCGGCGGGCCCCGCGCCCGGACGGCGCTTACCGCATCGTGCTCGACGTCGCCGAGCAGGTCGACCCCAAGCACTTCCAGCTCAATCCCATCGAGCCGTACGGCTACCGGCTCGTCGTCGACCTCCATGCCACCGAGCGCAGAAGGCCGACTCCCATCATCCGCATGCCGGAGGGCGAGCGCGATGTCGTGGTGGTGGTGGACGCCGGCCACGGCGGAGATGACAACGGGGCCACGGGAGTCGGCGGAGTCAAGGAGAAAGACATCGCCCTGGCCGTCGCGAGAGCGCTCGAAAAGGACCTGAACGCGACAGAGGGTTACCGCGCAGTCATGGCCCGCGAAGGTGACTACTACATCGGCCTGCGGCAGCGCGCCGCGATGGTCCAGAAGCACTCGGCCCATCTTTTCATTTCGATACACGCCGACGCCTTCCGCATGCCGAGGGTCCGGGGCGCCCACATCTTCGCGCTGTCCGAGCGCGGCAGTTCTTCGGAGGCCGCCCGCATCCTGGCGGAAAGGGAGAACAATTCCGACCTGATAGGCGGCGTCGGCGGCGTCGGCGGCATTTCGCTCGACGGACAGTCGCCCCATGTCGCGGAGACACTCGTAGACCTGTCGCTGGGATTCAGTCAATCCGGGGGCATCGAAATCGGGGACACCATTCTTCGATCACTGGCGCCCACCGCCCGCCTGCACAAGACGACCACCCGGTTGCAGAATTTCGCCGTGTTGAGGGCCGCTGGCGTACCGGCGGTACTGATCGAGACGGGCTTCCTTACCAATCCGGAAGACGCTCGCCTGCTGACAAACCCCGCGTACCAGAGACGCCTGGCGAGCGCCATCGGCGACGGCATCCGTGCCTACGTGGTGAAGAACCCGCCGCCCGACACCCTGATCGCGGCGCGTGTCGCCGCCGGCGGCTTGCGCTACGTCATTCAGCGCGGCGATACCCTGTCCGAGATCGCCCTGCGCTACCGGGTGTCGATGGGGGCGCTGCGGGCGGCCAACGGCATCAAGGGGGACCGGATCGTCGTCGGGCAGGTGCTCCGTATCCCGGGGGCGGCCGGGTCCTGAGATTCGCATGCCGCGCATCCAACGGCTGTCCGAATTCGTAGCCAACCAGATCGCTGCCGGCGAGGTCGTCGAGCGGCCGGCATCCATCGTCAAGGAACTGATCGAGAACAGCCTTGATGCCGGCGCGCGGTCCATCAGGACAACCATCGAGAACGGTGGCGTCAAGCGTATCGTCGTGCAGGACGACGGCTGCGGGATCGCACCGGATGACCTCAGGCTCGCCGTCAGCCGCTTCGCCACCAGCAAGATCAGCGGCGCGGACGATCTCGACGGCGTCGAAACTCTCGGTTTTCGCGGCGAGGCTCTTGCCAGTGCCGCATCCGTCTCCAGGCTCACCATCACTTCGGCGATATCCGCGGGCGGCGGCATGTCCCTGAGCCTGGCGGGCGGAACCGAAGAGGCATTCAGGCCGGCGGCCACTCCGGTCGGGACCGCGGTCGAGGTGGCGGACCTGTTCTACAACACGCCGGCGCGGCGGAAATTCCTCAAGACCGAACGCACCGAGACCGGCCACGTCAGCGACGTGGTGAGAAGACTGGCACTCGCCCACCAGGATGTCGCTTTCGAACTGAGACACGGCCAGCGCGTCATGGAACGGCTTCCGGCCGGCCGCGAGCTGGACGCGATCATGGGCAGCGAGTTCCTTTCCCAGTCAATCGCCATCGACTCGGGCAACGGGGACCTGCGTTTGAGCGGCTGGATCGGCCTGCCGGGTTACACCCGCGCCCAGGCGAACGCGCAGTTCTTCTTCGTCAACGGCCGCGCCGTGCAGGACCGGCTCGCCGGTCACGCGGTCCGGCAGGCCTACCGGGACGTCATGTTCCACGGACGCCACCCGGTGTTCGTGCTGTTCCTGGAACTCGACCCCGGCAGCGTCGACGTAAACGTGCATCCCACCAAGCGCGAAGTCCGTTTCCGGGACTCCCGCCGCGTGCATGACTTCGTCTTCGCTTCCCTGCACCGGCTGCTATCCGACGCCCGGCCCGGGGCCGAATCCGGCCCGCCGGCAGGCGACCGTCTTCCACCCGGAAGGCACCACGGACACGCGCCGCATGGACACGCGTCTTACCCACAGACGTCGATGAGCCTTTCCTCGCTTGTCGCCGATGTCCCGGCGCCTGCCGTGCACGATGCGCCCGCAACGGATGACCACGACGTTCCTCCCCTCGGCTACGCCCTCGCGCAGCTTCACGGCGTCTACATCCTGAGCCAGAACGAGCAGGGCCTCGTCGTGATCGACATGCATGCCGCCCACGAGCGCATCACCTACGAGAAGCTCAAGGCCGACTACGGGGGCGGCAAGCTGACGGCGCAACGGCTCCTGGTGCCGATCCCGATCGACGTCACGCCGCGCGAGGCCGACCTTGCCGAGGCGCATGCCGCGGAACTCGCAAGGCTGGGACTCGCCATCGACCGCTCCGGCCCCGGAAGCTGCGTCATCCGCGAAGTACCTTCGCTGCTGGCCGACGGCGATACCGCGGCACTCGTCCGCGACCTGCTCGACGAAATCGCCGAGTTCGGCACCAGCGACGCAATCCAGGAGAAGGCGGACGAATTGCTTGCCAGCATGGCGTGTCACGGGTCGGCACGAGCCAACCGCCAACTCTCGATCCCGGAAATGAACGCGATCCTGCGGGAGATGGAGACGACGCCCAACGCGGGGCAGTGCAATCACGGTCGTCCCACGTACTTCGTGCAGAGCATGCAGCAACTCGATCACCTGTTCCTGCGCGGGCGCTAGCGCCATGAAATCCGTCGGCCCTTCGGGCGCGCCGCATTTCATCCCCGCCCAGAGCCCACCTACCACCCTGCGCCTTGAGCAGCACTGCGTGCCGTTCTACGGCGCAGTTCGTTAGCCGCAGTTCGTTAGCAATGAAGCGGCGCATTGCCGTCTGCATCATGGGGCCTACCGCCGTGGGCAAGACCGACGCCACACTCGCACTCGCCGACCTGGCCGACATCGACCTGATCAGCGTCGACTCGGCGATGGTCTACCGGGGCATGGACATCGGTACGGCGAAGCCGGATCCCGACGTGCTGGCACGGTATCCCCACGCGCTGATCGATGTGCGCGACCCCACCGAGCCGTTCTCGGCCGCCGACTTCCTCACTGGCGCGGATGCCGCGGTGGCCTGTGCCCTGGACCGCGGCAGACTGCCCGTCCTCGTCGGCGGCACGATGCTCTACTTCAAGGCGTTTCGAGACGGCCTGTCGGCGTTGCCCGCCGCCCATCCCGAGACGCGGACCGCCATCGAGGAACGCGCCGCGAAAGAGGGGTGGAAGGCGCTACACGCCGAACTCGAGCGGATCGATCCCGATGCCGCGGCCCGGATTCATCCAAACGACCCGCAGCGCATTCAGCGCGCACTCGAGGTGTTCTACGTGTCGGGGACGCCGATCTCCGAATGGTGGTCAACCTCTGCCGCCCGCAGCGCCGGGCAGCGGCTCGACTGCGCACTGATCGAAATCTCGCTCGGCAAGGATGCGAGCCTCGCGACGCGCATCAGCCGTCGCTTCGAAGCGATGCTGGAACACGGTCTCATCGACGAGGTCGCGAGACTACGGGCCACGCCGAACCTCGACCTGTCCAAACCCTCCATGCGCGCGGTGGGATACCGCCAGGTGTGGCGCCACCTCGATGGGGACCTCGATTTCGACGAGATGCGCCAACAGGCCGTGGCTGCGACACGTCAGCTCGCGCGCCGGCAGGCCACGTGGTTGCGAAGCTGGCCCGAGGTGGTCGAAATCGCGGGCGCGCCAGCCGCCGCAGCAGGCAAAATCTTGCAATTTTTGGACCAACGTCGCAAAATTGTCCGGTTCTAGATTCGCTTTGAGCGCGCATCCGAGGAAAGCATCATGTCGAAAGGGAACCCCCTTCAGGATTCTTACCTCAACATGCTGCGCAAGGAGCGGGTTCCCGTCTCCGTATACCTCGTCAACGGCATCAAGCTGCAGGGTCAGATCGAGTCGTTCGACCAGTTCGTCATCGTGCTTCGAAACGCCGTCAGTCAGATGGTATACAAGCATGCGATTTCCACCGTGGTGCCGACCCGCAACGTGCGCCTGCAACCGCCGGACACGCGCCGCGAGAGCCGCGGCGAGACCAGCGAACTCGTCTGAACTCACAGTCCTTCGAAATGCTCTTTGACCGTCCCGAGGCGGGGTCGCGCGCTGTCCTGCTGAATCCTCGGCTCGACTCCGATCGGGATACCCGATCGAGCGCCGGGGAACTTGTGCAACTCGTGCGTTCCACCACTATCGAGCCCGTCGCGCTCATTCATGCCCGGCGTCCCCGGCCGCATCCGAAGTGGTTCATCGGCAGCGGTAAAGTGGACGAAGTGGCGGCGGCAATGGATGCCGACCTGGCGGATCTGCTGATCGTCAACCAGGAGCTGACGCCAGCCCAGCAGCGCAACCTCGAACAGCGCCTGGAGCGCCGGGTCATGACCCGCACGGAACTCATCCTGCAGATATTCGCGGACCGCGCCCAGACCCGGGAAGGCCAGTTGCAGGTGGAACTCGCGCAACTCGGCCACATGCAGACGCGCATGGCCCGCGGCTGGTCTCACCTCGACCGCCAGCGCGGCGGCGTCGCCATGCGCGGCGCCGGCGAGAGGCAGATCGAGCTCGATGCCCGCATGCTCCGGGACCGTATCCGGCGCGTCCGCGCACGGCTGGAAGGCGTTCACCGGCAGCGCCAGCGAAGCCGGCGCCGCCGCGCCAGGACCGGTATCCCCACCGTCGCCCTGGTGGGCTACACCAACGCCGGCAAGTCCACCCTGTTCAACGCCCTGACCGATGCGCGCACCACCGTCGCCGACCAGCTTTTCGTGACCCTGGACCCGCTCATGCGCCGCACAGATATCGACGGTGTCGGCAAGGTGGTGCTGGCGGACACCGTCGGATTCATCCGCGACCTCCCCCATAGCCTCGTGGACGCGTTCAAGGCCACCCTGGAGCAGGTCGCCGAAGCGGACCTCCTGCTGCACGTGGTGGACGCCGCGGCGCCCGACGCCGAAGACCTCGTCCGCGAGGTGAATGCGGTGCTGCAAGAGATCGGCGCTGCCGATGTACCAACGATAATGGTCCTCAACAAGGCGGACCTCGTGGAGGGGAACCGCACGCCGGTCCTGGACGACGATGGCGCAACAGAAGTCGTCGTCAGCGCCCGGGAGGCAACCGGCCTCGATACCTTGAGAAAGGCGCTCGGACGCGCCCTTGGCGTCACCGCCCGACCGGTGACGGTCCTGCTCGATTCCGGGTCGGGCAAGATCCGCGCACGCCTCTACGCATTGGGGGCGGTCCTGAACGAAACCGTGCAGGAAGACGGCTCGCTCGCTTTGAGGGTAAGGCTCGACCGGGCCGAGACGGCCAGGCTTGCAGGGAAGTACGCCGTTGGAGACTCGCGCTGACCCGCTATCGCCTTCCCCCCGGCCCAAGTGTTGTTGCAGCGAGTGATGGCGACCCATAGAATCCCATCGGACCCTTCGAAATTTGGCGGGGATTGCATTACCCATGGCGTGGAATGACCCAGGTGGCGGTGGCCCAAGAGACCCTTGGGGCGGCCGCGGCGGCGATCAAGGTCCCCCCGACCTCGACGAGTCGCTTCGCAAGCTGCAATCCCAGATCTCCGGCCTGTTCGGGGGCCGCGGGGGAGGAGGCGGTGGCGGCATCAGCCTCAAGTTATTCGCCGGGGTTCTCGCTGTGCTCGTCGTCGGCTACGGCATTTTGGGCATTTACCAGCTCGATTTGCAGGAGCGCGGCGTGGTGTTCCGCTTCGGCAAGGCCCAGGACGAGGTCAAGCTTCCCGGCCTGCACTGGAATCCCCCGATCATCGATCGCGTGGAGAAAGTGGTTGCCACGCGACTGAACGAAAAGTCCCACAATGCGCTCATGCTGACCGAGGACGAGAACATCGTCGACATCAGCATGACGGTCCAGTATGTGATCGGCGATCCCGTTGCATACCTCGTGCAGGTGAACGATCCCGACAAGAGCGTCGAGCACGCGATGGAGAGCGCGCTTCGGCATGTCGTCGGCAGTTCCACGATGGACAACGTCATTACCGAGGGCCGTGCCGCGCTGGCCGCCGAGGTGCAGGAGCGCCTGCAAAGCTATCTGAACCTCTACCAGACCGGCATCGTGGTGTCGACGCTCAACATCGACGAGAGCGGTCCGCCGGACCAGGTCCAGGAAGCGTTCGACGACGTACAGAAAGCCAAGGAAGATGAACAGCGTTTCGTCAACCTGGCGAGTGCCTACCTTCAAAAAGTCGTCCCGGAAGCTCGCGGCGCGGCGCAAAGGCAGCTCGAGGAAGCCAACGCCTACCGCGACCGGGTGCTGGCACGGGCGAAGGGCGAGGCCGACCGGTTCACGAAGTTGCTCGAGGAGTACCAACAGGCCGAAGAAGTCACCCGCGACCGCCTGTACATCGACGCCATCCAGTCGGTCATGAGCCAGAGTTCAAAGGTCGTCGTGGATGTGGAGGGCGGAAACAACCTGCTCTACCTGCCGCTCGATCGCCTCATGCAGGGCAGCGGTACATCCGGGACTCCCGAGGAGTCCGAGCTGCGGCGACTGGTCGACGAACTCGTGAGCGAAAGACTTCCCGCGACTCGCCGCGACTCGCGGTGACACCTGGGAAATGAAGCCAAACGTCAGGAGGCCAGACCAATGATGTCAATCCGCAACATGCTATTGGCCGCTGTGATCGTCGTGATCCTGGTGTTGGCGTACGACTCGGTTTTCACCGTACATGAGACCCAGCGCGCGCTGGTGCTTCGCTTCGGTGAGATAACGCAGGTCGACCTGGACCCGGGGCTGCATTTCAAGCTGCCCATCGCCGACGACGACAAGAAATTCGACGGCCGCATCCAGACGCTGGATTCGGCGCCGGAACGATACTTCACGCTGGAAAAGAAGCCGCTCGTCGTGGACTCGTTCGTCAAGTGGCGGGTAAGCGATGTCCAGACCTACTACGAGACAACGGAAGGCGGGGACCAGCGGAGGGCGGAACTCCTGTTGTCACAGCGCGCGAAAGAAGGCCTGCGCAACCAGATCAGCCGGCGGGACATGCACGAGGTCATATCGGGAGAGCGCGACCAACTGATGGCGGACCTGACGCAGCAGTTGAACAATGAGATGCGGCGCGATGTCGGAGTGGATGTCATAGACGTTCGGGTGAAACGGATAGACCTTCCGCCGGAAGTGTCTGCCGCCGTCTACGACCGAATGAACTCCGAACGCGAGATCGAAGCGCAGCAATACCGCGCGACTGGCCGGGAAGTCGACCTTGGCATCCGCGCAGACGCCGACCGGCAGGTCGTCGTGATCGAGGCCGAGGCGTACCGCGAAGCCGAGCAGATTCGCGGCGATGGCGATGCCGGCGCGGCCGCCATCTATGCCAGCGCGTACGGCGCTGACCCGGAGTTCTACGAGTTCTACCGGAGCATCAATGCCTACGTGAACGTGTTCAGCCAGAAGGGGGATCTCCTGATCGTGGATCCCAACAGCGCGTTCTTCAAGTACCTGAAGGACGGAGACGGGTAGCAGCCCGTCTGAACCCGGGGCCTGGAACGCCCCATCCGCCCGCGCGCCATGCGCGGTCAACTCGTGAGAGAAACCTAAGTGGGACGCAGCGTCGTCGTGCTCGGCGCCCAGTGGGGCGACGAGGGCAAGGGCAAGATCGTGGACCGCCTGACCGAGCGGGCGGCGGCGGCAGCGCGCTTTCAGGGCGGACACAACGCCGGGCACACCATCATCATCGACGGCGAGAAGACCGTGCTGCACCTCATCCCTTCAGGCGTCCTGCGGCCCGAGGTGCAGTGCCTCATCGGCAACGGCGTCGCCCTGTCGCCGGATGCGCTCATTGAAGAGATCCAGGGACTCGAGGCAAGAGGCGTCGACGTTCGCAGTCACCTGCGCATCTCCCCGGCGTGTCCGCTGATCATGCCCTACCACATCGCCCTCGATAACGCCCGGGAAAAGGCCCTCGGCGACCGCAGGATCGGCACCACCGGCCGCGGGATCGGTCCCGCCTACGAGGACCGGGCGGCGCGGCGCGGACTGCGCCTCGGCGAAATGTTCCATCCGCAACAGTTCGCCCACCAGCTTGCCGAAGTCATGGAGTACCACAACTTCGTGCTGGAGAATTACCACCATACCGCCCCCATCGACTTCAACGAGACGCTCGACCGCGCGCAGGAGCTTGCCGAATCGTTGCGCCCCCTCGTCGCCGACGTCGGCGCGATCCTGCATTCCCTGCGCGAGTCTGGTGAGAATATCGTTCTCGAAGGCGCCCAGGGCGCGATGCTGGACATCGATCTCGGTACTTACCCGTTCGTCACGTCTTCAAACACCACGGCCGGCGGCGCCGCCACGGGGAGCGGCTTCGGTCCCCGGAATCTCGACTACATCCTCGGGATCGCCAAGGCCTACTGCACCCGGGTCGGCTCCGGACCGTTCCCGACGGAACTCTTTGACGAGACCGGCAAGTGGATGGCCGAGAAGGGCAACGAGTTCGGCTCCACCACCGGCCGGCCCCGCCGCTGCGGCTGGTTCGACGCGGTGGCGTTGCGGCGGGTGACCGAGAGCAACAGCATTACCGGCCTGTGCGTGACCAAACTCAATGTTCTGGACCATCTTGAGCAGGTCCGGCTATGCGTCGGCTACGAAGATGGCAGCGGGAGTTTCGGCAACGAGTCCTACAGCCAGGTCAAACCCGTGTACGAGGAACTCCCCGGCTGGGACGCATCGACATTGGGCATTCGCACCTACGATGCGCTACCGGAAAACTGCCGCGCGTACCTCGGCCGCGTCGAAACCGCCGTTGGGACCCCGATCCACATCGTCTCAACCGGCCCGGAGCGCGACGACACCATCATCCTGCAGGACCCTTTCGCACCATGATCGACTCCAGGCTACTTGAAATCCTCGTCTGCCCGGTCAGCCGTGGACCGCTCGTCTACCGCCGTGACCTGAACGAACTCTGGTGCCGGCAGAGCGGTCTCGCCTATCCGGTCCGCGACGGCATCCCGGTGATGATGGAAGACGAAGCGCGCACGCTGACCGACGAAGAGCGCGCCTCCATGGCGAAATGAGCGCGGAGCCTTCAGCCGGGAAAGTATCCCCGACCGCTGACGCGTGAGGAAGTGGCGGCATTACTCCTGCCGCCGGAGGCGTACTTCCATGAGAGAAGTTTGACCGTGTTTCGCATAGAATCGGCCCGGATTAGTCGGCCAATTGACAGGAGCCTTCAGCCGGGTGAGATTCCCCGACCACTGACGCGTAACGAAGTGCGGGCATTTCCCCCGTCGGCGGAGGCGTACTTGCATAGAAGCATAGAAGCCCGCGACCGAATCGCCTTGGACGGGGCGGTGACAACCGATGAGTAATATGGACCAGGCGGCAAAGAACACACCCGGGCTCGTGTTGATCACGGATATGCCCGACATTGCCAGCCGGGAGCTGCGCAACCCCGAGGAGACCCTCGACTGGGTCGGCATGGGCGAGGTGCACCAACCGTTGCGAATTCGCGACGACGGTAACGTGCGCGAAGTGCAGGCAAGGGTGCAGATCTACGTGGACCTGGCCGATCCGCAGGCAAAAGGCATCCACATGTCCCGCCTGTACCTGATTCTCGACGAGCACCTGGAGACGCGACCCCTGAGCGTCGCCGGGCTGAAGCTGCTGCTCGCGTCGCTGCTCGAATCGCACCGGGGCCTGTCCGGCCGCGCCTTCGTCCAGTTCGACTTCGACTACTACCTGCGCCGCCGGGCGCTGGTCACCGAAAACTCCGGCTGGAACGCCTACCCGGTGTCCATCAAGGGCACGCAAATCGACGGAGAAACGCACGTCGAACTGGCCGTGGGCGTGCACTATTCCAGCACCTGCCCATGCTCTGCCGCGCTCTCCCGGCAACTCGTTCAGCAACAGTTTGAACGGGACTTCGGCAGCACCGGAGAAGTGGACGTCGCAGCAGTCAGGGAATGGCTCGGATCCGAACAGTCCTTCGTGGCCACGCCGCACGCCCAGCGCAGCATCGCGAGAGTGCTGGCCAAGTTCGACCACAGGCTGGAACACTTCCCGGTCACCAAGCTGATCGACTCCGTGGAGGAGGCCGTCCAGACGCCCGTGCAGACCGCAGTCAAACGCGAGGATGAGCAGGAATTCGCCCGGCTGAACGCCACCAACCTCATGTTCTGCGAGGACGCCGCGCGCAGGGTGAAGTCCGCCCTTGAGCGGGAACCGCGCCTGGTCGACTACTGGGTGCGCGTCGAGCACCACGAGAGCCTGCACCCGCACAACGCCGTAGCGGTACTCACCAAGGGCGTCGACCGCGGCTACCTGCCGATCCCCTGATTTCAATCTCCGTTACCGGCCCTCACACAGCGTGAGGGGGCAATCCTCTATGACCGCCGGTAGATTCTGAACCACGATGCCCGCGAAGACTCTTAAGGACGAACGACTCGGCGGCATTAGATTGCAGCTGGTCCAACGCGCAAACGGAACACTCGCCGGCCGCTACTCACACAAGGATGGCGCCAGCGACATTATCTCAGTCCAACCCAACGAAACGCAGAAAGAGCTATGGGAACGCCTAAGGGTGGTCGCACTAAAGGCAGACCCTTCTTTCGTGGGCTTCGCTGGAGCAATCTCGCGTTTTCTCGATATTTTTCCCAAAGGGTTCAGCGATTCCGACTATCTCGCGCGGGAGCGCGATTACAAGGTTGACGCCCGGAAGTTGCTGAACAGTACGGCACCTCTCCAAGAAGCGGCGACCGGATCAGGTTTGGCGGAGGCCATCATCAAGGCTTTCGCTAGAACCAATATCGTCCACCCGGTGTGGGAGGCACCCCGCATGGCCGAAGCCTTGCGCAGCAGGGACGGCGACAATTTAATCCAGCGCCTCGCCCGATTCACACTCGGAGATCGGTCGCAGTTGTCGGCCATCACGCGCATAGCAAGCAGATACGGGGCCGCCAAGTGGCCAATAGTCACTTACCTGCCTTTCCTGTGGGAAAGCGACGAGCCACACGTCATCCTGCGCCACGAACCAACGGCGATTTTCGCCTCAAGTGTGGGCCATGAGTTTCCCCACGTATATGACGCCCAGTTGATTCCCGGCGTCTACGAGTCCTTGCTGGACCTCTTCGCCATGGCACAGGCAGAGATAGAGGAACTCAACCCGCGTGACTTAATCGACGTCCAGAGCTTCATCTGGGTCGTTAGCAAATACCGCGAGTAATCCTTGGGGCTACGGACCGTGGAAGGGACTGGCAAGAAAATTGTCAAAAAGCAATTGACAACCGAAACCGCAATCCCCTAAGCTGTTGCTCGATCGCAACCATGTTCCTTAGGAGCAACACATGACCCCGACCACACTCAACTACGATCCGAAGACGGTCGACATCGAAGTCAACAACCAGAAGGTCAAAATGCCCGAAGGGCCGGCGACCGGCTTGGAGATCAAGCAGGCTGCCGTCGCCCAAGGCGTTTCGATCCAGACCAGTTTCGTGCTTCAGCTGCACCTGCCGAACGGCTCCAGCAAAGTCATCGGCGACGACGACAAGGTGGATCTGAGCGAGCATCTCGCTTTCACGGCGATCGCCGCGGACGACAACAGCTAGGAACAGCCACGTGAAGCAGGACGTTGCAAACGCCATCGACGAACTGCGCCGGGGCTTCCCGGCCTCGTCGGTCTGGAGCGAACCGGATAGCGAGGGCGGCGCGTACGTGATCGTTGAAGACGTCGACATCGGCTCCCGATATGCGCCCTCCTCGACCTGGCTCGGAGGCCACATCACCGCGCTCTATCCCTACGCGGACATCTACCCGTTGTTCATGGACGCCTCCGTGCGACGCGTGGATGGCGTTGAATTCGTCGCGCCCGTCACTCTGGGCCATCAATTCGCCGGGCGATCCGCCATCCAGATCTCCCGAGCCAACAACCAGACCCAGAACTTTCCCCAAGGCGCACTGGCCAAGTTCGTCAAGGTCGTCCACTTCCTGGAGCACCTCCAATGACCACTGACCCCTGTGACGTCCTCATTCCGTCCGAGGCCCACGCAAGCCTCATGGCCCACCTGTACCCCGGCGACCACGACGAACATGGTGCCGTCCTGCATGCCGGCATCGTCCGCTCTGGCAACTCACTGCGACTCCTTGTCAAAGACGTCGAGCCTGCCGAGTTCGGTCGCGACTACGTCCCCGGTCAACACGGCTATCGCGCGCTCAGCCCCACTTTCATCCACCGACAGATAGTCCAATGCCGCGATGCGGGTCTCGCCTATCTCGCAGTCCACAACCACCGCAGCGACCGCTCCGTTGCCTTCAGCCGAATCGACATTGAGTCTCACGAACGCGGCTACCCCGCACTTCTCGATATCGGACGCGGCATTCCGGTGGGTGCTTTGGTCTACGGACGTCGTGCAGTAGCCGCCGACATCTGGCTACCCGATCGCTCGCGACGCGTCCTAGGCACGTACCGAATCATCGGCCAGCGGATCGAACGACTTTACGCGAACCCGCCACGTGACTCCGAGTCTCTCCCGGAACACGATCGCCAAGTACGGATGTTCGGCACGGCCGGCCAGAAGGTCCTTGCAGGCAGCAAGATCGCAGTTGTCGGCCTCGGAGGCGTCGGCTCACTTGTCGCCGAGTACCTCGCCCGTCTCGGCGTCGGACACCTGATTCTCATCGACCCGGACGAGATCGAGAACACGAACCTGTCCCGCGTTGTCGGTGCGACGCGCGTTGACGTCGAAACCAAGCAGCTCAAGACTCAGATCGCGACCCGCCACGCCCGCGAACTATCGGCAACCGCCATACTCCAAAGCATTGCCCAGGACGTGGTTAACCACTCAGTCGCCCAACAACTCCGCGACTGCGACTTCATCTTCCTCGCCGCCGACTCCATGCGCGCCCGGCTCGTCGTCAACGCCTTAGCCCACCAGTACCTCATCCCCGTCACCCAGATGGGTGCCAAAGTGCGCCCCAGCGCCTTTGGCGTCGTCGAGGACGCCATGGCCGCCGTGCGCCAAATCAGACCGAGGAATGGATGCCTGTGGTGCAACGGCCTGATCAACCCGACGCAACTCGCGGTCGAGGCCAAGTCCGATGCGGAACGAAAAGACCAAGCCTACGGTGTCCAAGAACCCAACCCCAGCGTCATCACACTGAATGCTGTCGCGGCAGCCCACGCCGTCAACGAGTTTCTATTTGATTTTCTCGCGCTTCGCCCGAAAGACACAGACGCCCCGTACCGCCACTTCCACTTCCACAACGACTCCATGCACCGCGTCATTCCGCGCCAGGACTCGAACTGCCCCGAATGCTCCCGCAGGCTGGCTCTGGGTGACGCCTTCGAACTACCCGTGACCCAAGCCTAAGTGGCTGTCACCACCACCTATCAAGGATCATCCAATGCCTCCACATCCCCGATTCGACTTCTCGGCCTTCTACAGAGCCCTAAGCACCACTGTCACCGCCCGAGATACGACTTGGAAAGCCGTCAGTGAACAGACGGGCGTCTCCCAATCGACACTGTCGCGAATGTCCAAAGGCCGCCAGCCTGACGCCGCCAGCCTCACCGCCCTATCGGCCTGGTCGGGCCTCGACCCCGTCGACTTCACGACCGCCCGGCGAACGCGCCGCGAACCCATCGCGATGGTCTCGAGGCTGCTCCGCGAAGACCCGCACCTCGACGACGCAAGCGCCGACGCGCTAGAAGCCATCATCAAGACCGCCTATGACAGTTTCAAGCGGCGGGATCAGGATACCTAGGGACTAGTCCTCCGCCCTCCGCGAACGGGACGACCGGTTTGCCCCAACTCGCAGTTCCGCCGCTCCCAACTCCCGCCGCCGGATACTCTCCGAGATCTTTGGCATCACACGATCCATCTCCTCCCGATATTCCACCAGCACGTTGCTGTCCACCGGGGTCGCTCCCTGTTCCTTCAGATACTTCTTCAGCCTACGATTCACGCTCCCTCCTTCCATTCAAACGAAACAAAGTCAACACCGGACCGCTACTTGACCACCGGCCGCAGGTTGACCTCCATCCTTTGCAGCGGCACACCACTAGGTCGATCCAAACCCACCATCTGCACGCCGGGTTTCGCCTCCGAGCGATCGAACACGAACGCGACCTCTTCGTTGTGCAGCAGCCAGATGGGATCTGGATCCCGATGACTCGCCGATGCATCGACGATACCTCGCGCTGCAACCCGCCCGGCAGCCCACTGCTCCACACTTGAGAACTCGAGCACCCACACGAACTGCGCCGTGTCAAGCCGCATCAGGAGATCCACGAGCGTCGTCCCGAGCTGTGACGCGTTTTCGCGCGCGTAGCGCCGAAGCCCGGAGACCGTCGTCATGAAGTACCGATGCAAGCCCACCTCCTCAGGCATGCATCCCATCGCGCGGATAAGTAGCCTTGACTCTACCACTGCCGCGTATTCCGCCATCGCCTCCGCGGGGTAACCTACCTTCTCCGGCAACGCCACAATGAACGATTCGAAGTCATCCGTCGTATAGTCCGGCTCAGCGCCGTCACTGCCCGCTCGGCCCACGGGAACGGTAACGTACGGCAACAGGTTGTCGTCCACTGTAAGGAGCGTGTCTACTTGCCCCCATACATGGTTTGACCTCTCCGATGCCGCCGCTTCTCCTTTCTTCCAATTGTGCCCCGCAGCCACTATCGCGTGCCCGTCCGCTTCTTCGTCTGCTTGGCTGTCATCTTTGACGACCAACCCGATAAACAGCGGAAAGCCAGACTCCAAATAGGCCAGCAACTGGCCAAAGAACGCTTCGTCGGTCGGCACCTGATCGCGCCCAACGATCACCGGGTAACAGCCAGCCGCGTTGAAGACTCGCTCCGCTTCCCAAATGTCGAGTCCTCGCGACGGAGATATGCCGCCCGGCTCGAAACCCGTCGCAAGCTTCGCGATTTCGTACACGAGATATTCCCTGTACTGGGAATAACTCTCGCTATAGTGCCGCAATATCGCCCAGCACGCCACGTGCGCACAGGCTGCAATGTCGACGTGCTGGTCCATCGACGGGAATCCCCACACCGACAATCGGTGGCCCAACAGGTGCACATAGTGCCGCCCCTGGATGGCGCTTCCGTGTGCTCCGACCCTTATGTCAGGCGACAGCACCGACCGCCCCAACGTCGCCCTTATCGTCGGTCGCAATACCATGTATCCGTAATAGCGGTCGTCGAGCGTCCTTCGCTTTCCAGTCTCTTCGCTCGGCCTGACTCCAAAATCAACCTTCTCCTCAAAGAAATGCAACCGCACAGAGTCGGCTCGGTACGGCCGGCCTTTCTTTGCGTAGAAATTGTACAGCGTGCTTCGATAGTCCTTGTCGACATAATCGTGTTCTACCAATACAGCTTTCACCCTGCTGGTAATGTTGGCCTTCAGCTTGGCTACGATGCGCGTCGGCTCGAACTCGCCATCCAGCCCGAGCAACTGCTCGTAGTCGTCCGGCTTTTCAATGTTGATCCAATCGTACGATGGCATTCCAACGGCCTATCCCTTTCCTTCCGCTCCGGCTCTGGTCAGTGCATACGCCCCAACGGATCTCACGGAGTTACAATAGCCCCTGTGAGCAGCTAGAGTGAGAAGTGCGACGTAACTCCTAGAAATCTGAAAAAACTCTTTCATTTCAATGGGCTTATTTCCCCGTTGGTGCCGAGGAGAGGACTCGAACCTCCACGGGGTTACCCCCACTAGCACCTGAAGCTAGCGTGTCTACCAATTTCACCACCTCGGCAAAGAAGCGGCCCACACACCGAACGATCAAGCGTCCGGCGCTGGAAACGGGGCGCGCAATGTACCTATCGTCTTGAGGAAATGTCAATTTGAGACGCCGCAGGCGCAGAGGGGCCCCCCGGGAGAGACAACTGTCGGCGAGCGATGTCCGTGACGCCCTGAAGTCGCACGACACTCCCCGCTGGAACGACCTGGTGCGGCACCTGGGTATTGCCAAGGGTGCCGAGACGCATCGGCTGCGGCGCCTGTTGCGGGGACTCGAGCACCTGGGCGAAGTCGGGCGGTCGTCCGACGGCCACTACGCGCTACTCGACGAACCCGAGGTCGTCAAGGTCGTTGAGTCCTTCGGCAAACTCGTGGTGGAAGGTACCGGTGACGAATTGCCGCCTGGATCGAATGTCCGTCCCGGCGACCGCGTCGAGCTTCCGACCGGCCGCCAGCGCGGCTGGCGCGCCCGACGTGACGGCGGTCTCCGCGTTGTCGAGCCGTCTACCGAGCCTCTCATCGGGTGTGTCGTGGAGGGTTTTCGACGCCGTTTCGTCGAGTCCCTCGACCCGTCGGTCAGGGGACGAGTGGAAATCGAGGACGACGACAGGCGCGCGCGCGACGGGGACATCGTCGCGATGTCGCTGCTGTGGCAGGACCGGGGTCGATACAGCGGACGTATCCTGTCGGTGCTGCGCGCAGACAACGAAGCGGACCGAGCGGCGGTCGCCATGCTTCGCAGCTACCGCGTACCCGTCGACTGGCCGGACCACTTCGAGCAGGGCGCGCCCGTGAGCGTGACGGCGGATGACGCGGCCGGTCGCCGGGATCTCACCAACCTGCCACTCGTCACCGTCGATGGGCCCGACGCGCGCGACTTCGACGACGCCGTCTACGCGGAACGGCGCAGCGAAGGCGGGTGGCGCCTGGTGGTGGCGATCGCCGATGTCGCCCACTACGTGAAGCCCGGCTCTCCTCTCGATATCGAAGCGAGACGGCGCGGCAACTCGGTGTACCTGCCCGACCGCGTTGTACCCATGCTGCCCCAACCGCTCTCGAACGGCATCTGCTCGCTCGTCCCGGGCGAAAGGCGGCTTGCGCTGGTCTGCGACATGAACGTATCGGCGTCGGGAACGGTGTCGTCGAACGAGTTCTACGAGGCCGTCATTCGGTCACACGAAAGGCTCACATACGAAGAAGCGGCAGTGGAGACGCCGATGCTCGCCGCGCTGTTCGACGTGTACCGGGCGCTGCGCGGGAGACGCTCCGAACGGGGTGCGGTCGAGTTCGAAAGCCCCGAACCTCACCTCACGCTCAGGGACGGCCGGGTCAGCTCCGTCGCGCTGACGGAGCGCAACGATGCCCACGGCATGATCGAAGAAGCCATGATCGCGGCGAACGTGTGCGCGGCGAAGCGAGTGGAAGCGCCGCTCTACCGGGTGCACGAGGCGCCCATGGGCGAGAAACTGGACCAGCTCGTCACCGCGCTCGCCTTCGCCGGCATCCGGTTGTCGGCGCGAGATAAGACACCCCGCGCCCTGCGCGATCTCATGTCCCGTGCCCTCCGGACAGGTTCCCGTAACGCATGGCTTCTCGAAATCCTCCTGCTCCGGTCGATGCCCCAGGCCCGCTACGACCCGCACAATGTCGGTCACTTCGGTCTCGCGCTGCCCCAGTACGCGCACTTCACTTCCCCGATCCGGCGCTACGCCGACCTCACCGTGCATCGCATGATCAAGTCGGGCGCATCACCGCCCACCGCAGAGTGGCTCGGTGAAACCGGCGCACACATTTCCACGACGGAACGTCGCGCGGACAACGTCGCCCGGGCGGTGTCCGACTGGCTGCAGTGCGACTACATCAAGGACCGGACCGGGGAGCGGTTCTCGGGCGTCGTTGTCGGCGTGACGGAATTCGGTCTCTTCGTACGGCTCAACGAAGTGTTCGTCCAGGGGCTCGTGCACGTCTCGAACCTTGGCCGCGATTACTTTCACTTCGCGCCGGAATCCATGGCCCTCGTGGGGGACACCACGGGAGAACGTTTCGCCCTCGGAGACGAACTCGATGTCGTGCTGGAAGACGTTTCGGTGGAGACGCGTCGCATCGACCTCGTCCCGGTGCGGCGCAGGGGCGCACGAAGACGATGAAGGAACCGTCCGACGATTGGGTCTACGGCGCACATTCCGTGCGCAACGCGCTGGACGCGGCGCCGGCCCGCGTGCGCCGCATATGGGTTGCCGCCGGCCGCCGCTCCGACGCATTGGGTGAGCTGATCGCCCAGGCAAAGGCGCTCGGGGTCCGCGTCGAGTCGGTTGACAGGCGGCAGCTTGATCGCGTGGCACCTGGCCCGCACCAGGGCGTGGCCGCGCAGTGCCACGCGGTGGCTCCCGCCACCGAGGCGGAGCTGGAACGGCGTTGGCCCGGCTTCGAGAACCCCTTCATCCTCGTCCTGGACCAGGTCCAGGACCCGCGCAATCTGGGCGCATGCCTGAGAGCGGCGGACGCGGCGGGGGTCGATGCGGTGCTTCTGCCCAAGCGAAACGCTGCCGGACTGACCTCCGCGGCGATCAGGACCTCGAGCGGCGCCTCCGAGCATCTCTTCGTCGTATCGGTCACCAACCTTGCACGCAGGCTTTCATGGATCAAGGAGCAGGGTGTCTGGGTCGTCGGCGGGCACCAGGACGCCGGAACATCGCTCTACGACCTCGATATGCCTGCCCCCACCGCGGTGGTCGTGGGCGGAGAGGGGCAGGGACTGCGGCGCCTCACCGCACAACAGTGCGACCACCTGGTTCGAATCCCGATGGCCGGCGAGGTCGCGAGCCTCAATGTCGCGGTGGCGGCGGGAATCCTGCTGTTTGAAGTCGTGCGGACACGCCAGTAGAATCCGGCGTTAATCCTCGCCGCACGCGCATTGGGCCGCGGTGGCGAACCCGAGAGGAGGAACCGAAATGCGACACTACGAAGTCGTCTTCATGGTCCATCCGGACCAATCTGAACAGGTGCGCGGCATGATGGAGCGCTACCGCTCGATGATCGAGCGCGGTGGCGGTGCTGTACATCGAATGGAAGACTGGGGCCGGCGCCAGCTCGCCTACCCCATTGCCAAGATTCACAAGGCGCATTACGTGATGATGAACGTGGAGGTGAACGCCGAAACGCTCGAAGAACTCGAGAGCGCGTTCCGCTTCAACGACGCGGTGATCCGCAATCTCATCATCCGGCGCCAGCACGCCATCACGGAGTCATCCAAGATCTACGAGGAGGAACTCCGGGAGCAGGAGAAGGAGCGCGAGCGCGACCGCAGGCGCGAAGAAGAAGCGCAGGCACGCGCGCTGCGGCGAGCCCGGGAGGAAGCGGAAGCCGCGGCCGAACGGGAGCGGGTCGCCGAACCTGCGGAAGCGGAGTCCTAACCGATGCCCAGGGGTTTCAGACGCAAACGCTACTGCCGTTTCACGGCCGAAGGGATCAAGGAGATCGACTACAAGGATCTCGATCTTCTCGCGCCCTACATCACCGAAACCGGCAAGATTGTCCCGAGCCGGATCACCGGCACCAGTGCCCGCTACCAGCGGCAACTCGCGACGGCGATCAAACGCGCCCGATACCTGGCGCTGGTCCCGTACACCGATCAGCACAAGTAGGCAAATAGGGAAAGACGCGAGATGAACGTCATCCTGCTCGAACGGATCGGCAAACTCGGAACCCTGGGGGACGAGGTTTCGGTCAAGAACGGCTACGCGCGCAACTACCTCATCCCCACCGGGCGAGCCGTGCGCGTTACCCGGGAGAACCGGGCGGCGTTCGAAGCCCGGCGCGCGGAACTCGAAGCGGCAGCCGGCGAGAAACTCGCTGCGGCCGAAACGCGCGCCGCAGCCCTGGAAGGGGCCTCCGCGACGCTGATGGTCCGGGCCAGCGAAGAGGGAAGGCTGTTCGGATCCGTGGGGACCGTCGAGATTTCCCGCGCGCTGACCGACCAGGGCAACGAGGTGACGAAAGCCGAAGTGAGTCTACCCGAGGGGACCATTCGCCAGGTCGGAGAGTACGAGGTGGAAATCCAGCTTCACCCCGGCGTCACCGCGACTGTCGGCATCAACGTCGTCGCCGAGTAGCTTGACGGGGTCACGCCGCTCGCTTCCGACCTATTCAACGGTCGCCTACAACCTGTCCACAGCATGTTCCGGCGTGCGTGCGCCCGCGCATCGCCAGGACAATACCGGACGTGACTTTCGGACAGTTTCCGCTTGACCCTCCTGGCGGGAACCTAGATCGTTAAGGCTCGACCGAGCAGCTCCGAACCGATGGCAGAACCCTCCCGCGACGCTTCCGCACCAACCAGGCTAAAGGTCCCCCCGCATTCGATCGAAGCCGAGCAGTCCGTGCTCGGGGGGTTGATGATCAGGAACGAAGCGTGGGACACGGTGGCCGACCGGATCGCGGCGCGCGATTTCTACCGCCCGGAACACCAGATCATCTTCGAGGCGATGGCAACCCTCGCCAACGACCTGAACCCGCTTGACGTATTGACCGTGGCGGAGGCGCTGGAATCCCGCAAGCTCGCCGAGCGCGTGGGCGGCATCGCCTACCTCGCGGAGCTGGCGGAGGAAACCCCCTCCGCCGCCAACATCGGCGCGTACGCCGACATCGTGCGAGAGCGGGCCGTGCTGAGGCAGCTCATCAGCGCCGGTTCCGGCATCGCGGAGTCGGCTTTCACGCCGGAAGGCCGCTCCAGCGACGACCTGTTGGATTCCGCGATGCGGGCCGTGTTCGATATCTCCGATGAGCGACTGGAGGGAGACGGTCCGCTACAGGTCGAAACGATGCTGGAGAGCGCCTTCGACCGCGTCAATCGCCTGTCGAAAAACCCCAACGCCATGACGGGCCTCGAGACCGGGTTTGCCGACCTGGATCGTTTCACAGCCGGTTTGCAGGACTCGGATTTCATCGTCATCGCGGGCCGTCCATCCATGGGTAAAACGGCCCTGGCGGTCAACATTGCGGAGCACGCCGTCATGCACGCGGGTGACAACGACCCCGGCGTGCTCGTCTTCTCCATGGAACAGCCCGCAGAGCAGCTTGTTATCCGCCTGCTCTCCTCCCTCGGCCGCATAGATCAGAACCGCCTGCGCACCGGCCAACTGAACGAGGAGGACTGGCCCCGGCTCGAGTCAGCGATCAACCAGCTCAAGCACAAGCCCCTGTACATCGACGATACGGGCGGATTGACGCCGAATTCCGTGCGTGCGCGCGCCCGCAAGATCGCCCGAACTTCCGGGTTGAAGCTGATCGTCGTGGACTATATGCAGTTGATGCGCGCGGAGGGCCGTTCGGAAAACCGTACGCTCGAACTGTCCGAAATCTCGCGCACGCTCAAATCTGTCGCGAGGGAACTGCGCTGCCCGCTGATTGCACTGTCGCAGTTGAACCGTGCCCTTGAGAATCGCGAGGACAAGCGGCCCCGGATGTCGGATTTGCGCGAGTCGGGGGCCATCGAGCAGGATGCCGACGTCATACTCTTCATCTACCGCGACGAGGAATACCACGAAGACTCCGATGACAAGGGTATTGCCGAGGTCATCATCGGCAAGCAGCGAAACGGCCCCACCGGCAAAGTGAAGATGTGGTTCCGCAAGGAACTGACAAAGTTCGAAACACGCGCGTCCGAGGAATACGAACCCGTTGGCCAAGGCTAAGGTCGCATACGTCTGCGACGACTGCGGCGTCGAACACCCCAAGTGGCAGGGTCAATGCTCCGCCTGCGGCAAGTGGAACACCCTGCGTGAATTCACCCTGCAACGGGCCGCCGCCGGGTCCGGGGCCAGCGCGGCGGGTTCAGGTTACAGCGGCGCTCCACCGGAAGTGGCTCGGCTTGCCGAAATCGAGACTGCGGCCCTTGCCCGCATGCCCACCGGCATGCATGAACTCGACCGCGTGCTCGGCGGCGGTTTCGTGCCCGGCTCCGTGGTCCTCATCGGCGGAGACCCCGGCGCCGGCAAGAGCACCCTGCTATTACAGGTCGCCGCCGCCATCTCGCGCCGCGAGCCCATGCTCTACGTCAGCGGCGAGGAGTCCCTCCAACAGATCGCCGACCGTGCCCGCAGGCTGGCCCTGCCCCTGGACGACCTCCTGGTCGCGGTCGAAACACGCGTCGAAGCCATCGCCGAACTGGCCCAAAAACACCGGCCGAGCGCCATCGTCGTCGACTCGATCCAGGTCATGCACGCGGAATCCGCCGGCAGCGTGCCCGGTAGCGTGGTCCAGGTAAGGGAGTCCGCCGCGCTCCTCACGAGGCTCGCCAAGCAGACACTCACCACCGTGATCCTGGTAGGTCACGTCACGAAGGAGGGCAACCTCGCCGGACCCAAGGTGCTGGAACACATGATCGACTGTTTCGTCATGCTCGACAGTCCCGCCGGCACCCGTTTCCGCACGTTGCGAAGCCAGAAGAACCGGTTCGGCGCCGTCAACGAACTCGGCGTCTTCGCGATGACCGAAACCGGCCTGAAGGAAGTCGCCAACCCGTCGGCGATCTTCCTGCAGCGGCCGAAGGAGATGTCTCCGGGAAGCGTCGTCACGGTGACGTGGGAAGGCACGCGGCCACTCCTTGTGGAACTCCAGGCGCTCGTCGACGAGTCCCGTAGCGGCTATCCCAGGCGCATCGCCGTCGGCCTCGACCCGCAGCGGATCGGCATGCACCTGGCCGCGCTGCACCGGCACTGCGGGCTGTCGCTATCCGACCAGGACGTGTTCGCCAACGTCGTTGGTGGCGTGCGCATATCGGAGACCGGGGCGGATCTCGCGACGGTTCTCGCGGTCCTGTCGAGCTTCCAGAACCGCGTCCTGCCCCGAAACCTTGTCTGTTTTGGCGAACTCGGCCTCACGGGCGAAGTGCGCGCCGTGCCGAATGGCCAGGAAAGGTTGCGCGAAGCGCAGAAGCACGGTTTCGTCCAGGCCATCGTGCCCCGGGCCAACCTGGCAAAAGACCCTGTGCCGGGAATCGACGTCAAGGGCGTGACGAGCCTCGCGCAGACGCTGGAAGCCGTGGAGGCGCTGGGCTAGGGGACTGCGCTGTAGAACGGCACGCCAGTGCCGATCAAAGCGCAGGACCGTAGGTGGGCCTGGGCGGGGGTGGAACACGGCGCGCCCGAAGGGCCGACGGGTTTCATGGCGCTAAGCGCCAGTGCCGTGAGCAGCGCGATTGCCCGACGCTATTTCATAATCGTTCCTTGGTCTGACGACGATAGCCGCAAGGCGCTATCATTGTTGGTTCATGCCTACACTTCAGGCAAAGCGCGTAGCTGCGTCGGGACAGCGCCCCGGCTTACGCAGGCGCGCCAGAATCCGGCGAGCTTGCCGGCGAAAAGAACACAAGTCAGGAGATCGTCGAATGGCAGAATCCAAAGTTCAAAACGGCGTAAACGTCGACGCGCTTCTCGCGGCTCGCGAGGCGTTGAGTGAAGCCCCCGAAGCAGCCAAGTTCAATTGGCGCGCTTCCTGCAAGTGGGTCAACGGGACGCACAGCCACTCCACCGTGGACGGCTACCACGGCCTTGGCGAGGAGCACCAGCACAAGACCACGTTCAGCTTCGACGCGGACCATCCGGCGGTGTTCGCCTCCGAGGACAACGGCGCGACCCCGGTCGAGTTCGTGCTTGTCGGGCTGGCGAGCTGCCTGACGGCGGGCGTGGCCGCCGTGGCGCAGAATCGCGAGATCCAGCTTCGGTCCGTTCAGGCGAACCTCGAAGGCGCGATGGACATCCAGGGGATCCTGGGCGGCGACCCGGACGTGCGCAATGGATTCAGCGACGTCAAGGTGACGTTCGACATCGATGCCGATGCTTCGCAGGACGACATCGAGGCGCTGGTGGCACAGTCCCAGAAGCGCTCCGCGGTGTTCGACATCATCACCAATCCCACCAACGTCAGCGTCGAAGTGAAGTGACGCACGGAGGTCCGCTTAACACTTAAGCGGGGCAGTTCGATCAACGAAGCAACGACCGTCATCATCGGCGGCGGCCATGCCGGGCTTGCCATGAGCCAGTGCCTGCGGGAGCACTCGGTTGACCATGTCATCCTGGAACGGGGTCGCGTGGCCAATTCCTGGCGCACCGAGCGATGGGATTCGCTGCGATTGCTGACGCCGAACTGGCAGAGCCGGCTTCCGGGGTTTCGCTACGAGACCCCCGATGCAGACGGTTTCATGACGGTGCCCGAGGTGATCGGATTCATCGAAGACTACGCCGGGAACATTTCCGCGCCGGTTCACGAGGAGACGGAAGTCACCTCCGTCCGCGCCCGATCGGACGGATTTCGCGTTGCCACGGATCAGGGCGATTGGCGTTGCCGAACCGTCGTGCTCGCAAGCGGCGCCTGCAATCTCGCCGATGTGCCCGTGCTCGAACGGGACATCCCGGCGTCGATTTGCAGCTTGACCGCGATGGCGTACCGGAATCCCGATTCGCTGCCACCCGGCGGCGTGCTGGTGGTGGGCGCGTCCGCCACCGGCGTCCAGATCGCGGAAGAGATCCATCGATCCGGTCGCCCCGTAACGTTGTCCGTCGGCGAGCACGTGCGTTTGCCACGAACCTATCGGAGCCGCGATATCCTCTGGTGGATGGACGCCGCCGGTGTCCTCGACGAGCGCTACGACGAAATGGACGACATCGTGCGCGCCCGGAACGTGCCTTCGCCACAACTAGTGGGCACGCCCGAGCGGTCCACACTCGATCTCAACGCGCTGACCGACATCGGTGTGAAACTGGTGGGCCGGATCTCCGCCGTGCGGGACGGCAAGGCCCTGTTCTCCGGCGGGCTGCGCAACGTGTGCAGGTTGGCCGACCTGAAGATGAACCGGCTGCTCAACACGATCGACGAGTGGGCGGCCGACAATGGAACCAACGGCGATATCGATGCGCCGCACCGTTTCGAGGCGACCAGGGTTCCCGATTCGCCACCGATCGAGATCGACCTGCAACGAGCGGACGGCGAAGGCGACATACGGAGCATCGTGTGGGCGACCGGTTACCGCCCCGACTACTCGTGGCTCGACCTCCCGGCGCTCGACCACAAGGGGAGGCTCCGGCATGACGGCGGCGTCGTGACGGTGCCCGGCGTCTACGCCCTCGGTCTCAACTTCCTCCGCAGGCGCAAATCGAGCTTTATTCATGGCGCCGAGGACGACGCGAGAGACCTCGCGGACCACCTCGTGAACTACCTGCAAGGCCGCCGGGCGTGCAGCGAGGCGGCACGCTAACCGAGATCGGTTTTCGAGGCGCCAAGACCGCCTACGATCCACGGGCTTACAGCCGGCATCGACATCCTCCTACACCAAGAGTCCGCTTCTTTGCACGCCGATTTCGGCCTGCGCTGCTAATGTTCCGCACACGTCCACGATAAGTTGGCTGCTCCATTATTCGGAGAACCAACATGAAAAATCCATCGCTTGCCCGGGCCTCAGAGTCGAGGAAGCCGGAACCAACCGTCATGCCGCTATCCATGGCGCGTCTCTCATTGTTCGTACTGCTGGCGCTCGGGGTCGCGCTCGGTGTTCAGGCCGAAGAGGAACGCGTGGACGTGAACACCGCCGATGCGGAGACGATTGCACGGGTCCTGGTTGGCGTTGGCCAGTCAAAGGCCGAAGCCATCGTCGCCTATCGGGAGGAGAACGGCAGGTTTGAAGAAGTCGAAGACCTGGCGAAGGTTCGTGGCATCGGCGAAGCGACGGTCACGCGCAACCAAGACCGTATCTCGCTAGGCGACGAAGAAGACTAGGCATCCCGTCGGACTCGCCGCTCCTGGCGGCAAGATCGACGGGGTGAAGGACGCGGAAGGGCGACAAAAGGGTCTGGGGTGGTGCTCACGGCACGCTTCGCAGAGAACGTCGCCCTCCGCCAGCTTGCGCAGCACATCGATTGAGCCGCGTAGTCAAATATGACATCATCGCGGACCATATAGGAAGGCCGATGCGGCCAATCGGGTGGGTCAGGGCAGCGCGGAGAGACTACGCGGCATTTCCGCCAGCCGTCCGCGACCGCATCAGCACTGCGGTGTCCATCGCAGCACACGGGAGCAAGGCCGACATCGCCAGACCATTGAAGGTCTGGGTTCGGGCGTCATGGAAGTCGCCGTTCGGTACTGGACCGATGCATGGCGCATCGTCTACGTCAACGAAATCTCGGGAACCTTATGGATACTCCACGCGTTCCGGAAGAAGTCGAAGAGAGGCATCCAAACCCCAAAGTCCGAGATAGACCTCGTCAGGGCACGCCTGCGTCGCCTCAGGAGGGAACTGGCAAAATGACTGATGAAGTGGCTTTCGAACTCGTCGGCGGAACGGGGAACGTCTTCCGGGATCTCGGAGATCCCGACGCGGAACTCAAGCAAATCAAATCGATGCTGGCCGCTGACATAATTTCTGCGCTGGACGAAAGCGGTTTCACGGTTCGCAGGGCCAGCGAAACGACTGGTTTTGCGGCGGCCGACTTTTCACGGATCCGCAATGCCAATCTCGGCCGCTTTACGATCGACCGCTTGATGCGCATGCGCGCCGCTCTTTTTCGTACCGGCGGGCCACTCTCTGTTACTCCCGCCAGCGTGACAGTTACAGAACCCGAACGTCGACGTTCGGGGCTGGGTTCGGTACCCAGGCCAATCATCGTCGACAAGAGCTACGCCCAGGGCGTCCAGTCTCTCCTTCATCTACAGTGCGAATGGCGCTTGCTGTTCCCGGACGCGTTCTTCTTCGAGGTGGCAACTACCGACCCGTCTGCACGCCGATCCTGCTTGTCCAAACTCCTCGATGTACATCGCGACGGAGGCGTCCACGTGGTGCCCAACGTCGGGACCCTGCTGCGAAAGGAACTCAACGGCTTGGCTTGTGCCGGTCTTCCATCCGAGAATCTCACGCAGGGGCTGGGCCTTGACGCTTTCTTTGCGCATTTCGACGAACTGCATGAGGATCGGGATGATGGCGCGGCAGACGCGGAGGCTGGCTTCAACCGCGACGTCAACGGTCTGATCGAGAGAGCCAACATGTTCCACGACGGTATTCGAGGGGGATTTGAAGGCTCCACGGATCAGCGCAGAGAGGCCTATCGGGAGGCCGGGCAGACAGTCGCGGAGGACGGGGACTTCATCTCGGAGTTCTTCGCGGATTTCGTCTGTCGAAGTGCCTCCGCCCCGGCCAGTGCGACACATCTCGCAGAAATCGCCCGGAGCGGCAAACTCGGCCCCGAGTGGACCATCTACCGCTGGGTGCAAGTACAGCTTCTATACGCACTTGAGTGGCTCGAAAAGCGCGGCCAACTGGATCCGGCGAAGCTGACCCCGAAGGAACGCAAGAAACTGCAGCATGACGTGATCGACATCGAGTATGTCGTTCTTGGCGTACTGCAGGGCGCCCTCGCAACAAGGGACAAGAGAATGAGGGCGCTGTTCACAATGCTCCGACCAGACGGAGTGGTGTTGCCGTCAGGCCCGATTTCCTAGCGAGTTCGGACTCAGCCTTCAGACACTTGCCGCCGCATTCCTGCCAGCGGTGCGTCCGAACACGGCGCCCGAAGTCAGGCCGGATCCGCCCGGATAGTTGAAGAAGAAGAGGCCGCCCACGAGCTCGCCCGCCGCAAACAGCCCCGGCATGGGCGCACCGTCCACGCCAATGACCCTGGATTCCGTGTCCACGTGCAGACCGCCGAAAGTGAAGGTGATCCCGCAGCTCACGCCGTAGGCTTCGAACGGTGGCGTGTCCAGGCGATTTGCCCAGTTCGACTTGGGCGGAGTGATCCCGCTCGTGCCCCTTCCGTCCTTCACGGCGGGGTCAAACGGCGTGTCGATGTCCACTGCGGCGTTGTATGCATGCAGGGTCGCCAACGCCTGTGCGGCGTCAACACCGTCCATTTGCTGCACCAGCGCCTCCAGGCTGTCCGCCGTCGCCTTGGTCACCTGGCGAATCCGGTATTCGTCGCGCAGTAGCGCAGACACCTTGGCGTCGAATATCTGCCAGGCGAACTGACCCGTCTGCGCGAGAATCTCCCGACCGTACTTCGCATAGGTGTAGTTGCGAAAGTCGGCGCCCTCGTCGACGAAGCGATTCCCTTCGGCATTCAGCATGACGCCCAACGGGTAGGAGTGTTTCTGGAAATTGTCGCCGACGTCGAGATCGCCGAACTCCGGCGCATTCATGTCCCAGGCAACCGCATGGCAGCCCGACCAGTTGCCGCGCGAAGCCGCCCCCGCATCGATCGCCATGCGAATCCCATCGCCGGTATTGAAGCGGGTTCCCCGAACCTTGGCGAGCTCCCATCCAGGGCCGAGGTATTGGGTGCGCCACGCGGCGTTCGACTCGAATCCGCCGCAGGCGAGCACCACGGCGTCCGCCTTGACAGTTTCCGAGCCGACTCGAATGCCATCCTCTGTCAGCGCCTCGCCACGGACACCGTAGCGGATGTCGATGCCCATGCCCTCGGCGATGGACGTCAAGCTGTCGATCAGCCCCGGTCCACCCCCCCAGGCCTCGAGCGTCAGGCCGCCCCAGAACCGGACCGTGTCTCCTACCTTGAACGATTGCCGTCCGTACATCGGGAGGAAACGAACCCCGTGACCCGCCATCCACCTGAGCGTGTCATAGCTCTCGTCCACCAGCTTGACGGCGAGATCGGGATCGGCGCGGTACTGGGTAATGCGGCACATGTCGTCATAGAACTGATCCCACGTGTACTCACCGAAATCGGTCCGCGAAAGCTCGGAATCGCTGAGGTCGGGAACCAGCGCGCCAATCTCTTCGTTGCCCTCGTACACGAATCGCATGCCGCCCGCGGTGAACCGCGAATTGCCGCCGCGCAGGTCATAAGGCGCCCGCTCGAGCAACACGACGTCCGCGCCCTGTTCGCGCGCGCTTATGGCGGCACAGAATGCGGCGTTGCCGCCACCGACCACGACGACCCGGCGCGGCCGGCTCATGTGACCGTCTCCCGACGAAGCGTGGTGGGTCGTGTCGCGCAGCAACTGCGCGCAGTGATTCCGGATCGCGAGTACAGAGCGAGGCTCCCCCTTGGAACGGCGCGGAGCGTATCACACCCCCTTCGGCGAACGGCCCCGGGCCGTCCTTTCTTGCGCGACGCCGCGCAAGTGAGGCATGTTGCGCGCCATGCCAACCCTCTCCTCCAGATGCCTTGCTGGTGCGCTGTTTCTCGCGGCAAGCCTCTGCGCAAGCGGCTCGCCGGCCGCACCCGTAGAGATCGGATACCGCGTAGTGCAGAGCTTCCCGCATGACAGGGATGCCGTGACCCAGGGATTGGTCGTCCATCGCGGAGAACTCTTCGAAAGCACCGGGGGATATGGGACGTCGTCAGTCCGGCGCGTGAACCTGCGCTCGGGGCGGGTATTGCGCGAAAGTCCGCTGGCAGACGAGCTCTTCGGGGAGGGCCTCGCCGCGGTTGGCGACGCGCTCTACCAGCTCACCTGGCGCGCAGGTCTTGGCCTGATCTACGACTCCAAAACGCTCGCGCCCTCGGGACAGTTCACTTACGCCGGAGAAGGTTGGGGGCTGGCGTGGGACGGGACACAGTTCATCATGAGCGATGGCTCCGCACTCCTGCGTTACCTCGACCCGGAAAGCCTGCGAGAGACCCGCCGCGTCGAGGTGCGGGATCGCGATCAGCCAATCGCCGCCCTAAATGAGCTCGAATTCGTCGAAGGCCACCTCTTCGCCAACGTCTGGAATAGGACCCGGATCGCCGTCATCGACCCCGACTCGGGCCAGGTGCGGGGTTGGCTGGATCTCCAGGAAATCCTGCCCACACCGTTTCGAACGGAGAGTGTCGGCGTGCTGAACGGGATAGCCTACGATGGCGACCAGGGCAGACTGTTCGTTACCGGAAAACGCTGGCCGCGCCTGTTCGAAATCGAGTTGATCCCGCCCATCGGCGAACTCGCGGACTGAACCGCCGCCGTGCTCGGGCACGCTGGGAACCCGCTGGGAACCCGTTGGGAACCCGGTGCTACCATTGATCCACGCGGCACGCGGCGAACCCCCCGGGCCGCGCCAGAATCCTACCCACATGAGTGAAATCACCGAAGCATGAGTCATCAAAAAGTCGCCATAGTCACGGGTGCCGGATCGGGCATCGGAAAAGCCGCCGCACTGGGTCTCCTGGGCGAGGGTTATGCCGTCGCGCTGGCCGGCAGGCGGGAGGAGCTGCTTGAGGCCACGGCAGCAGAATCCGGGGCCGGGGAACGCGCGCTGCCCGTGCGCACCGATGTCAGGGACCCCGAGGCAATCGCGGCGCTGTTCGCCGCGACCAAGGCACGCTTCGGGCGGCTGGACGTGCTCTTCAACAACGCGGGCCTCGGCGCCGGAGGGCTCCTTGAAGACCTCGAAATCGAGAGGTGGCGCCAGGTGGTGGACACGAACCTGACCGGCTCTTTCCTGTGCACCCAGGAAGCGTTTCGAATCATGAAGGACCAGACGCCGAGGGGCGGCCGCATCATCAACAACGGGTCGATCTCCGCCCAGGTGCCCCGGCCCAACTCCGCGGCGTACACATCGACCAAGCATGCCCTCACGGGACTCACCAAGTCGACGGCGCTCGACGGACGCAAGTACGACATCGCCTGCGGCCAGATCGACATCGGCAACGCCCTGACCACCATGACGGGCCGCATGCAGAGAGGGGTGCCGCAAGCGAACGATTCCGTGGTGGCCGAACCCACCATGGACATCGACAACGTCACGCGCGCCGTGCTCTACATGGCGAGCCTGCCGCTGGACGCCAACGTCCTGTTCCTCACCGTCATGGCCACCAAGATGCCGTTCGTCGGGCGTGGGTAGGCGCGGGTGTAATACGCGCTATCCTTAACAGCCTCGCCCTTGAGGGGAGATGATCCAATCAGAGCTTTCATCTCATATTCCCACAAGGACGGGCGCGCATGTGAGCGCCTCCTCGCTCATCTTGAGCCTTTGCGCAAAAGCGCTGCCATCCTGTCTTGGCATTACCGCGAAATCACCGCAGGCGAGGACTTCCAGCGGGAGATCGATCGGAATCTCGAGCGTTGCGAGCTGTTCCTGCCGCTGATCAGCCACCACTACCTCGAGTCGGACGCCTGTAAGGAAGAACTGCGGCTTGCGCTCATGCGCCGCGAACAAGATGACGTCTGTGTCGTCCCGGTCGTCCTCCAGCCCGGCGCCCTGCCCCTAAGCGGCGTCGGGCACATCGAGGCATTGCCGGCCGAGGCCAAGGCCGTCTCTGACTGGGACACCGAGCAAGAAGCCTATGCGAGTGTCCTGGCTGGCCTGGAAGAACTCCTGGAGAAACGACAACGTTTGAAGTGGACGGCGCTATACCACCCCGGTTCGGCGCTGATCAATAGATACAACAAGATGTCCACCGGCGCCCGGTTTATCAAGATTACACTCGACCCGCGCATCGAGCCTGCGGAGGAGCCGTTCTTCGAGATACCAGATGGTGGGGCGAACCACGCACAAAACCTGGCCAACAAAGGGTTCGAGAACGAGCGCCTTGGCGTCTGTCTCCCGGAGGGAAAAGGCATTCAATGGCGAGACGAACCGCTGACCGTTCGATATCAGTCGGTAGCGTATTCTGGAGTGCTGGCGTTGCGCGAGGCAAGGGTCAGACACAACGTCATCAGTTGCAATCTCCTGATGATCTCGAACGATGCGGGCGCGGTCGTGCTGAACAGACGCAGCAAGCAGGTCGGTACGCACAAAGGTCTGCTGCACATTTTCGGTGGGGGGATGGTCGTTGGCGGGCGGAGAGTCGGTCGCGAACCCGATCGCGACTGTTGGACTGCAGCGACCAGGGAGGTTAGGGAGGAGCTGAGTATCGATCTGTCCGCTGATCTACCCCCTGACACTTACCCTATCTACATTGGCGAGGATGTCGAGTCGGGGTATCTTCAGATCAGTTACCTGGGGGTGCCCATCAGCAAAGCCCAACTGACGCACGCACAAACCAACTGGGAAGGAAAGCTCGCGTTAATCCGCTTTGAGGATCTCGAAAGTCGGCTTTGCCAAACGGGAGATTTCGTGCCATCGGGACTCCTGCACATCAAGGTATGGCTTAGCTTGGGCGCTCCGGGAGCGGATGCAAGACACCTGCGGACGCTGCGACGCATAGAACCTTGGCACGCCGTCGTGCGCCAAAATTGAGACTGCGCCAGGCTGGCGTGTGTCACGACGGGTGCCCTTGCGCGAGGGGAACACGGGACAGCTCGGCATTCTTCGCCTTCTGCTCGCCGACTCCCATGCATACGACCGACGCATTGCCGCGGAGCTCGTCGTACGGCAATCGAACTTCGCTGGCGTCAGTTGCGCAACTTGAACTGGATCAGGTTCCTTACGCCATCCACTGACACCGGCTTCCCGTCCACGAACTTTGGCGCATAGCGAAATTCCCTGGCTGCCTTGATCGCCGCAAATTCGAAATCCCCAACGTATTCCATCGCCACCAAGCTATCTGCCCTGGCCACCTTCGACTCGACGACCGAGGGGTCGCGTACGAAGCCCATCCTGTCGACGGTGAACTCAAGCAGGACATACGCCTCGAGGCCCCTGACCTGCACGCTACGGGGGTAGGTCGGCGGGCGCTTGAACAGCGGCTGGAATTCCGCGGTTCCTCCCCAAGGAGTCGTCCGTCCGATCGCGAGGCAATGCTCGGTGGCCCGTTCGCTTTCGCCGAGGCGTTCGTACGCTTCCACCAGGTTGGCGTGTGCCATCAGTGCCATCGTGTCATCAGCCGGAAGAGCGTCCACAACCCGGGTCATCGCCTCGACGGCGTTTCGATACCTGTCGAGACCCATGTCGATCTTGCCGATGAAGAACGCCGCACGCGCCTCCAACGCAGTCTGACCGGATCGGGCGAAGGTGGCCGCTGCTTCACGCAGCAAGCCTTTCGCCCGATGATCCCACCAGGCCAAGCTCCCCCCGTGCAGTTTGAGCACGGCCATCGATTCGCTGTGTTCCGGATAGTGCAGTCGGGCGAGCTTCAGAACGCTCGTCAGGTGCCGCGACGCAGCGTGCCGCGGTGCATTGCTGAACAACGACACCTCGAGTTCGAAGAAGCGCTCGGACTCGCGACCCAACGCCTGCTCCACGGGCTTGCGGGCTTCCTTCAAGACCGTGTAAGCCACGCTTTTCGAACCCGCCTTGGAGAGGGCGAGGCCGTGGTTGAGGGCCAATGTCGCCATCACTTCGTCATTGTCGGCAAAGACCCGCTCCCCGAGTGCGCGAGCCTGTTCCGCGTGTAACGCGGCCGTGGCGTATTGCGATGCGTCCATGGCCTCGCGATAGGCGCTGTATGCCGCCGTGAACTCGACGTGCGGGTCGGTTTCTGCCGTATCGTCCGCCGCCGCGGCGACACCCAGCACCAAAACGAAACCAACGAAGAGTCCTCGACTGTACATGGCGTTCTTCCATGCACCAAAACAGGCCATGCTGACACTGAATCTAACCGATCCAGCCCGACAATCAACGCCCCCGTCCTTGTGCGTGCCGTTCTACGGCGCAGTCTGCTAGTCCCGAATCTCGGAGCAAGGGAGTACGATTAGCTATGTCCATTGCAGTCAGGAGACGGGCGACGATGGAACAGCGCTCTTGGACGGCGATCATTTCACAGGATGAAGGCTGGTGGATCGGTTGGATAGCGGAGGTTCCGGGGATAAACGCCCAGGAACGCACCAAGGACGAAGTACTTGAGACGTTAGCCGAGGTGCTCCGCGAAGCGCTTGAAATGGATTAGCTGGCTAGGAGGGTGCGCCGTAGAACGGCACGTAGTGCCGATCAAGGCGGAGCATCCGGGATGGGCGGGAGGGGTGAGACGGTGGGCTTGGGCGGGGGTGAAAGACGGCACGCCCGAAGGGCTAACGGGTTTCATGGCTCTAGTAGGCCGAAATCAATGCAGCGTCAGTTGCGCAATTCGAACCGGATCAGGTTCCTCACGCCATCCACTGAATCCGGTTTCCCGTCGACGAACTTTGGCGCATAGCGAAAGCTCCTGGCTGCCTTGATCGCCGCGACTTCGAAATCCGCAACGTACTCGCTCACCACCGACCCGCGTCTGGTACGCACCCCAGAATCGACGACCGAGGGGTCGCGTACGAAGCCCATCCTGTCGACGGTGAACTCGAGCAGGACATATCCTTCGAGGCCCCTGACCTGCGCGGCCCGGGGGTATGTCGGCGGACGCTTGAACAGCGGCTGGTAGTCCGCGGTTCCTCCCCAGGGCGTCGTCCGTCCGATCGCCAGGCAATGCTCGGTGGCCCGGTCGCTTTCGCCGAGGCGTTCGTACGCATCCACCAGGTTGGCGTGTGCCATCAGTGCCATCGTGTCATCAGCCGGAAGAGCGTCCACAACCCGGGTCATCGCCTCGACGGCGTTTCGATACCTGTCGAGACCCATGTCGATCTTGCCGATGTAGAACGCCGCGCGCGCCTCCAACGCAGTCTGACCGGATCGGGCGAAGGTGGCCGCTGCTTCACGCAGCAAGCCTTTCGCCCGATGATCCCACCAGGCCAAGCTCCCCCCGTGCAGTTTGAGCACGGCCATCGATTCGCTGTCTTCCGGATAGTGCAGTCGGGCGAGCTTCAGAACGCTCGTCAGGTGTCGTGACGCAGCATCCCGCGGAGCGTTGCTGAACAATGTCATCTCGAGTTGAAAGAAGCGCTCGGACTCGCGGCCAAACACTTGCTCCACGGGCTGACGGGCTTCCTTCAAGACCGTGTATGCCGCGCCTTTCAAACGCGCCTCGGAAAGGGCAAGGCCGTGGTTGAGGGCCAATGTCGCCGTCACTTCGTCATTGTCGGCAAAGACCTGCTCCCCGAGTGCGCGAGCCTGTTCCGCGTGTAACACGGCCGTGGCGTATTGCGATGCCTCCATGGCCTCGCGATAGGCGTTGTATGCCGCCGTGAACTCGACGTGCGGGTTGGTTTCTGCCGGATCGTCCGCCGCCGCGGCGACACCCATCAACACGAAACCAACGAAGAGTCCTCGACTTTTCATCGCTAGTCGACCTGTATCCGCGAGAAGTTCGGTGCCCGGCGTTCGACAAACGACGCTACCCCCTCCTTGAAGTCCGGGTGCGCCAGGCTTTGATCCATCCATTCGACAGATTCCGCCATCGCCTCGCGAAGATCGGCAGAAAGATGCCGGTAGATCTGCTTCTTCATCATCATCAGCGACTTGGGCGACGCTGTTTCGCTGATCTGGCGAAGATAGGTCTTCGCATCGTTGACGCACTCACCCGGTTCGCACACCCGGTTGGCCAGTCCCAGGCGCGCCGCCTCCTCACCCTCGAACCTCCGCCCGGTCCAGAGGATGTCGAGCGCGTTTGCGGGGCCGATCAGGCGCGGCAGCATCCAGCTCGTGCCGTGCTCGGCGATCAGCCCGCGCTGGGAGAACGAGGTGACGAACCTGGCGTTCCTGTCTACGAAACGCAGGTCGCAGAAAACCGCGTAACTGAAACCGAGTCCCGCGCAGGCGCCGTTGACCGCGGCGATGAGGGGTTTGCGCAGACCGAGAAAGTAGCCGAGGCCAATCTTGAAGTTCGGGTCGTCGTCCGGGTTCCCGGGATTGGCGGCAAGGTTCGCGTAACTCTCGCCGAGGCGTTGGCCCGCTTCACTCATGGCACCAAGCGCGTTCATGTCAACGCCCGAGCAGAAACCCCGGCCGGCGCCAGTTAGCACGGTTCCGATGACGGCTTCGTTTTTCTCCGACTGGTCCAGCGCATGCCGGATCTCGGCCTGCGTACGGTCGGTTAATGCGTTGAGCGTTTCTGGCCGGTTCATTGTGATCACGGCCACCGAACCGTCGATTTCGTAGATGATCTCTTCGTACATGTTTGCTCCTTTCCTTGCTGCGCGGCTGAATATGCGCTGCCTTATCTGATCGCCACGGGATTGATCACTGCCTGCACCGCACCCTCGAAGCGCGGCTGCCCCAGCACGAACAGGAATTCCCAGCCTTCGTCCGCCGCCAGGGCGCGAACGTCCATGTTCTCCAGGATGTAGATGCCGTTCTTTGCCAGCAGCTCGGGATGAACCGGAAACACCTGGTCGGGGTCCTCTCCGGGTACCGCTTCCAGGCCCCAGGTATCCGCGCCCACCGCGACGACATCGAGGCCGGCCAGGTACTTCGCCCCGCCGACGCCGAGACCCGGTTGGCCAGCCATGAACCTCACATCGTCCTTTCCGGCGAGGTTGAGCCAGCCGGTGTGGAAGAGCACGACGTCGCCCTTGCCGATGGTCACTCCCTGGGCGCTCGCCTGGGCCTTGATCTCGGCTTCGTTGAAGACCGTGCCCTCCGGCAGCGGGTTCTGATCGAAATACCGGACCATGTCGAGCAATACGCCGCGCCCGACGATCGGCGGCAGTTTCTCGATGGACAATGCCGTGAGGCCCTTGGTCGTCACGAAGTCCGATGCCTTGTGCCCGTTGTAGTACACGTGGTTGATGCCCATGTGTCCCAGGCCATCTATCTGGCTGCCGATCCCCATCCACGTGTAGAGGAGGTCGTCGTTGCCCGTCGCCAGGTTGGTGCCAAAGGTCGGGCCGAGGTCCTGCCCCGGCTGAATGACCGTGATGGCGTAGTGGCGCGGCGGGTATGCCGGCGTTTTCCAGCCGGTGACGACGCCGAGCGGGTAGGTCTTGCCGGTCTTCACCAACCGGGCCGCTTCGACCACCTTCTCGGGCGACAGGTGGTTGATCGCCCCGAGCGTGTCGCCTGCGCCGTGTTCTGAGGGATACCAGTCTGCCCCGGTCACGGTCGCCGCCGCGCAAAGGAGCGCAAGAGAAAGAGCGATACGCATTGGCCTGCCCACCTTTTCGAGTACTTCCACCGATGATAAGCCGGACCGGGGCTCGTCGGCCGGACGCCCTCAGCTCAAGTACCCCGTTTCTTCGCCTCGCCGGACTTCCTCTTCCGACATGCCGAGCCATTCGCTCAGCACCTCGGCGTTGTGCTGGCCGACTACGGGCGCAGGACGGTACTCGTCGCAGGGGGTGCGCTCGAAATGGATGGGGAGCCGGTCCGCATAGGTCTTGCCCGCGATCGGATGTGCTTCCTCGATCTCTGAAAGGAACCCCGAGAGCTTCAGTTGCGGATCGCGCTCGCACAGATCGACCCCGGTCTGCACGACGCCGGCCGGCACCCCGGCGGCCTGGCAACGCGCCATCACGACCTCCGCCGTGAGCCCCTTTGTCCACTCTGTGATCCGCCGGTCCAGCATGTCGGCTGCGTCGGAACGGCCCCGGGCGGTGGCCAGCGCGGGGTCCCGTGCCCACTCCGGATCACCCAGGACATCGCGGAAGCGGCGCCACTGGTCATCGTTCATGCAGGCGATCGCGACCCAGCGTTCGTCTACGAGTGCGTCGCTGGCGGCGCCCGTGCAGGGATAGCAGCCATGCGGCGCGTTGTGGTCGTAGGGTTCCCGATTGGCGACAGGCGACGCCGATCTTCCGTTGCCGAACCAGTCCAGCAGGGCCAGGCCCGCAAAGTTCACCCCGACCTCGAACTGCGACAGGTCGACACGCTGGCCCTTGCCGGTACTGCGCCGCCCTTCCAGCGCCGCGAGCACCGCCACGGCGCCATGCAGGCCCGCCTGGTGGTCGTTGTAGGAATAGCCGATGCCGATGTCTCCGCGTCCAGGCACGCCGGTCAGGTGCGTCAGTCCCCCGAGTCCGTGGATCGTCGGCGCATACGTGACGAAGTCCGACCAGGGACCGGTCGCGCCCATGCCGGACATCTGCACGTAGATGACACCCGGATTGGTCTCGCTCACGACCTCGTAGCCCACGTTCCAGCGATCGAGCACGCCCGGCGAGAAGTTGTCCATCACCACGTCCGCCTCGTCGGCCAGGCGACGCGCCAGTTCGCGGCTTTCCTCGTGGCGCATGTCGAGGGCGAGCGAACGCTTGTTGCGGTTCCACATGAGGTAGTACGGCGAGTCCTGCTGGGTGCGCCCGGTCTCCCGCACGGTCGACATGATCTTCACCACGTCCGCGCCCATGTCGGCGAGCACCCGCGTGCCGAATGGCCCCGCGAGGACATGGGTGAAATCCAGGATCTTGACGTCCGTGAGCGGTCTCATGGGTTCTCTGTCCAACCGATCTCCGACAGCACGGCGTCCGTATCCGCGCCTACATCGCCGTAGGGTCCGATCTTCCAGGGTGTGTCGCTGAAGGCATACGGCGCCCCCGGACCACGAACCGTCGGAAGATAGTCCGTCCACCAGTCCCGGGCGGCAAGATGCGGGTTGTCCGCCACACCCTCGACCGGCACCACCTGGCCATACGCCAGACCTCGGGCCTGTCCCTCCCGAAACAACGGCTCCACATCGCGCGTCGCCACCCATTCCCGCAACCGTTGCATCACGGCCAGGGTGAACCCTTCGCGATTGTCCGGATCCTGGTATTTCGGATCCCACAGGTCGCCTGCCGCGTCTTCTTCGATCAGCCACGCCAACTGCGCATCGCGGTTCGGCGCAGGGGTGACAAAAACGCAACCGTCCCGGCCGCGCATCGTCTGGAAGCCGTTCGTCCAGTGCAGGCCTCCGCGCCGCTCGAGCACGGGGCCCTTCGCCATGGGAAGCCGGTCGTGGTACCAGTACCACATCAGGACCTGTTCCAGGCCCGACGCGATACACTCGTGCACCGGAACGTGGACGCGTTGCCCGGTTTTCCTGACGCGGGCGAGATGCAGCGCACCCAAAGCCGCGATCGCGACGTAGACGCCGGACATCATGAAGTGCAGTTCCCCGAAGGCGTTGAGCGGCGGCGTATCGGCATCTCCCGTCGGCGCCACGGCACCCCCCAGCGCGCCCGCGACGATATGCGGTGCCAGGTAGTCGCGCCAGGGACCTTCCTTGCCGAACGAAGAGACCTCCACGACCACGACTTCGGGCCGGCGCGAGAGGGCGGCGTCGAGACGTTCAGGTTCGGCGCCCAACGCACCCGTGCAGCAAAGGACGATGTGCGCCCGGTCGATCAGCGCATCGAGTTGCGCATTGCCGGCTTCGCTATCGAGGTCCACGGACAAGAAGCGCCGGGACGACGCAAAGAACGCATGCCAAAGGGAGGTGGGACCGTCCGGCGCATCTTCCAGGTGCGGCCCTCGGCGGCGCAACGGGTCGCCCTCCGGCGGTTCGGGCCGTACGACATCCGCTCCAAGATCTGCCAACAGCTTCGCACCATAGATGCCGCGCTCGTCGGTCAGATCGACGATCCGCACGTCCTGCAGCGGGCCCCGGGTATCAGACATTGGCCCGATTCTACGACAGGCCCCGGAGGCCATCGAAAGGGTAGACTGTCATTCATTGCAACAACGGCTTGAACAGCATGCAAATCGGGATATCGCTACCAGTGCGGGAAATGAAGGATGACCTGGCGGCCATCAAGGCTTTTGCCCAGGCTGCGGAGGACCTCGGCTACACCCACCTCCGCGTCCCTGACCAGGTATTGCGCCCCCGAAGCGGACACCTGCACGAGCCGATGATGATACTGGCCTACGTCGCCGCCGTGACGAAGACCATCGAACTGGTCCCATCCGTCATCGTCACACCTGCCCGACAGACGGTCCTGCTTGCGAAACAGGCGGCCTCACTCGATGTCATGAGTGGCGGGCACGTACGTCTGGGGATCGGCGTCGGCGGCAGTTCCGCCGAGTACGGGGCGCTGGGCGCCGACTTCCACACCCGGGGAGCGCGCATCGAGGAGCAGATCGAACTCATGCGGCTCCTGTGGACGAAGGAAACCGTGGATTTCGAAGGTCGCTGGGACACGGTCGAGGGCGCAGGCGTGAACCCGCTGCCGGTTCAGCGGCCGATTCCCGTGTGGATCGGTGCCAGCGGCGTCCCCGTGCCACGGATACGCCAGCGGATCGGCCGCCAGGCCGACGGCTGGTTCGCGCTCTGTTCGCCGGAAGAATATCCGGCCGTGAAAGCCGACATCGACGCTGCCGCTGTCGATGCGGGCCGGAATCCGGACGAGATCGGCAGGGAGGCGGGCGTGGCCGTGGTTGGGCCGCGCGAAGCCGAGTGGCGCGACCGGGTTCAAGGCTGGCGAGACGCCGGACTCACGCACCTTTGCCTGCGCACGCTCGGCGGCGGGCTGACAACCGATCAGCACATCGAGAAGATGCGGGAAGCGATCAGCTCGCTATAGCACCGTCCCCAACCGCCGAGGACGGCGGTTGGACATCAGGCAGTACCCTTCGCCGCTGCTTCCCGGTACTTGCGAACCTTCTCGGCGTCCTGGTTGAAGAAAAGTTCGCGCCGGGCCTTTTCCTCCTCTTCCGTGCGTTCGCGGCTTCCCCAGTCGCTGTGCATTCGGAAACATTTGTCCACTGCGGGACGCCCGCCGACCTCGTAGCTCCAGCGCGAGAGGTTCGGAACGCTATCCCACGAGCCTTCGTAGATCATGTTGGGGATCAGCCGTGCCCACGGCCAGGTGATCATGTCGGCGATGGTGTACTCGTCGCCGGCGAGGTAGCGATTCGCCGACAGGTGGGCATCCATGACACCGGCGAGACGGTCCACTTCGCCGACGAAGCGCTTCTCGCCGTACGCGAGCAAGTTCTCGTCGTCGACCAGGGCTTTCCCATAGTTCTTGAAGTGATTGGCGTTGCCCATCATCGGCCCGAGGTTGGCCATCTGCCAATGCACCCACTGCAGCGCCCTGTAGCGGCCAGCCCCTTCCCGGGGTAGGAACTTCCCCGTCTTGTCCGCGAGGTACTCGAGAATCGCGCCAGACTCGAAGACCGACAACGGCTCGCCGCCGCCGATGGGATCGTGGTCGACGATGGCCGGCATGCGGTTGTTCGGGCTGATGCGCAGGAATTCTGGCTTGAACTGATCGCCGATATAGATGTCAACTGGAATAATGGTGTAGTCGAGGCCGCATTCCTCAAGCATGATCGTAACTTTCCGACCGTTGGGTGTCGGCCAATAGTGCAGTTCGATCAATTTGGACTCCGTATCACTAGGGAAAGCCGATAAAGCTATCGTCTAGCGCATCATGGGAGCAAGTCATCGCTTTGCGAAACAGAACCCGGAACCACCAAAGCCTGCACGCGTTCGCCGTTGGTCGCCGCGGATGACGATCTGGATCCTGTTCGCCGTATTCGTGGCGCCCGCCGTGATATCCATCGCATGGCGCGCATCCACCGGCCAGACCCACTGGCGGGACGCGAGCCATGGGTCCACCGGACAGGCGCCGGACCCCGCGATCATGGAGACAGCCATCATCCAGGTCTACGGCGCGCGAACCTGGGGCCCGCGCGGCGGTGCTGCCGTGCACACCTGGATCACCGCCAAGCGCGCTAACGCCGACGACTATGAGCGCTTCGAGATCATCGGCTGGCGGTTGCGCCGCGGCGAGTCGGCGCTGTCCCGCAGGCGCGGCAATCCTGATGCCGAGTGGTTCTCCAACCGGCCCGTCCTGCTCGCAGATGTCCGCGGCGACGATGTCGACGCAGTCATCGACAAGCTCGAGGCCGCGATAGACGCATACCCCTACCAGCACGAGTACAAGACCTGGCCCGGCCCGAACAGCAACACGTTTACGGCGTTCGTCGCGCGGCAGGTTCCGGAACTTCGACTGGACCTGCCGCCCACGGCCATCGGCAAGGACTACCTCGGCAACGGCGACATGTTCGGAAAGGCACCAAGCGGCACCGGCTATCAGTTCTCGGCGTTCGGTGTATTCGGCATACTGGCGGCAATCGAGGAGGGCATCGAAGTGAACCTCGGTGGCCTGGTCGCTGGCATAGATATCACGTCCCTCGCAATCAAGCTCCCGGGCCTCGGCACCTGGCCGTCATGGAGGCGCTCTGAAGCACGGATGGGCGGGAATGCGACGACCGTCCGCGTTCCCCGCAGCTACGCGGCCACCGCGGAACATGGCCCCGCCCCCCATAGCATGAAGGACCAGCCTTGATCGACTACTCCCAGGCCGTGCTCCCCGTGGGGAGCGGCACCGGTACAGCACACAAAAACACCCTCCGTGTGCTCGCCGCTCCCGGCGCCTGGTGGAGCGGACCCGAGCGGCTCGCTATCGTCCGGGAAGCGCGCGCAGCACCGGAGTGCCCCATTTGCCGCAGTCGCACACGGTCGACCTTTGCAACCATCGGCGGCATCGAGCACGACAGCAGCAACGGCTTGCCGCCCGAAGCCGTCGAAGCGATCCACGGCATGCGCAACGATTCAGGCCAACTGACGCGTCGCTGGTTCTACCACGTCATCGCCGCAGGCATGCGGCCGGAGGCCTATGTCGAACTGGTCGCTGTCGTCGCAAGCTCCGTCGTTGTCGACACCTTTGCGCAAGGCGTTGGCCTCGGTCTGCCAGACCTGCCGCCGGCGCAACCCGGCGCGCCGACCTCCGAGAGTTCGAAGGATGTCGTCGATGCCGGGGCATGGGTGCCCATCGCTCGCGAGGGAAGATTCAACATTCTTCGATCGCTCGCCATTGTGCCGAGCGCTCGCGACCTGTTCTTCGGCGCCTTCGGTTCTTCGTACTACATGGCCCCCGAAGCGTGCTTCACCCTGACCCGTCCCCAGGTCGAACTCGTCGCCTCACGCGTGTCCGCCGTGAACGAGTGCTTCTACTGAACCACGGCGCATACCGTGTCGCTCCGGGAGAGCGCCAAGAACAGCGGACAGGAGGCGGACCTGAAGATGGTCACCGGCTCCACTTCGGACGGTGGCGTGCCGCACGGGGACCTCCTGGTGGAGCTGTCCGATGCCGTTGCCGGCTGGCGATGGGGCGAAGTCTCAGTCCTGCGCACCAGGGGCTGTCGAGAACTCGGGCCAAGAGCGACGAGCGATGCGATCCTGGTCGCCTCCGGCTTCAACGGCATCACCCGTGTCGCCGACGCGATCGGCATTCGCCTGGATCCGCACACTGCGGAGGCTTCCGTGGCGCTTCGCGAGAACCTCGGCCTCAACGCCTTCGCGCCAGCGGAGAAGTGGTAGCGCCTCAGCTAGAAGACGCCCTCGGGATCCTGATCGAGCAGGAACTGGCCGACGGTTTCGTAATGGGACTCCCGCCCCTGAACCTGCTGCGTAATGACGTGCGCGTCCTGGAATCGGCGCTGAATCGCTCGCGTTGAGAAGATGGCGTCCGAACCGCTCAGGTTGTAGACGATGTCCACGGCCCTTGCCGACTGGCGGATCGCATGCGTTCCCGCCATGCGCAGGCGTATGCGCTGCCCCACGGTGATCTCGCCCGTCTCCCGTACCCGCTCCCATACGTGGGCAGCGCTTTCGTACAGGAGCGCCCTGGCTGCGGCCCAGGTGGCTTCCGCCTTCCCGACCTGTTGCTGCACGACGCTTTTCTCCGCCAGTGGTCGCGTGCCGTAACGCCCCAACTTGGTCAGGGCGAGCTCGATGGCCGCATTGATGGCGGCCCGAGCCACGCCGAGCGCGACGCAGCCGAAGCCGCAGCCGAAAAGCAGATGCTGCGGTATGACGTAGATCGGACCGGATTCGCGAGTCTTGCCAGGCATATGCATCGCGCGGGATTCGGGCACGAACCGGTCGCGCGTCTTAAAGCCAAAGCTTCCCGTCCCACGCAAGCCCTGCACCTGCCACACGTCCAGGAACTCCACTTCCTCCCGGGGCAACAGGTGCAATCGGCCCGATGCCACTGCCGCGATCCAGTTGGCATGCCGGCAACCGCTGGAGAACATCCAGTTTCCGGTTAGCCTGTAGCCGCCATCGACGGGGACGGACTCGGCGCCCTGGGGCGGGCCGTTACCGACCACGGTTCGGGGGTCTCCCCATACTTCCCTTGCCAGCGGCTCCGGGCATCGGCTGCTCGTGGTTGCGAATACGGCACCCTGGTTCACGCACCATCCAGTGCTGCCGTCCGCCTCCGCGATGGTCCGCACTACGTCGAGGTACTCGAGCCAGTCCATCTCCTCGCCACCCAGGGAACGCGGGACGAGCAGCCGGAAGATGCCGTCGCCGATCAGCGCTTCGGACAGTTCCGGCGGCAGTTCCCGGTCGGCATCTATTCGATCTGCCAGCGCTGAAATCTGTGGGACCAATGCGTGCGCGCGTTCAAGCGGTGCCTTGGAGAAGGACGACATGGGCTGCGTAGTAACCTTGGCGCTATGGCGGGAAGCGCCAATAGTAGCCGCTACCCGCCCATGAGCACACATCGGGAATCCCCAGCGGAGGCGCGGATGGACATCAACGGCACGTGGATCAACCAGAACGGCTCCACCGTAACGTTCGAGGCGGACGCTACCGGTCGCGTCCAAGGCGAGTTCAGGTCTCGCAAGGGGCGTGCCGCGGTTGACAAGGGCTACGCTCTCACCGGCATGCAGAACGGAGAGTTGCTCGCCTTCCAGGTCGACTGGCGCGATGCCGAAGCCAACCTGCACTCCATGGCCTCGTTCGCCTGCCGTCTCGCCGTGGACGGGGACGGCCGCGATACGATTCACGCCATGTGGGTGCTGGCCCGGCAATTCGAGGACGAGGCCCTCTCGAAGCCCACGCAGGTGTGGAACACGTTCATGACAAACGTGGACATCTTCGTGCGGGAAGATCCCGGATAGGCGCTATCCGATTCGCGGTCGTCATTCGGCCAACGGGCTTTCGCGCACCCGCCTCACCCCACCGTTGGCCAGGTTGATGACGCGGAGGCCATCGATGGTCTCGTTGTCCGGCATCGGATTTCCCTTCTGCTCGGCGATTTTCCTTACGCCGGCAATCCCCTTGAACTTCTCGGCGCCATCTACCGCAGCGACATCGCCTCCGTAGTAGTCGAACCAGGGCAATCCCGCTTCCGTGTAGCTTTTGGCAGTAGGCGGGTTCGTCGGGGGCCGCTCGCCGGTCACAGCCATCCATTGCGCGGAATTTACGATCGTGACGAAACACCGGCTGGCGTGCCGCTGATCCCAGGCATCGAGCCCGTACGGATCGTCGTAGATTTCCTGCTTCATTCGTCCCCCCGGAGCAAGCCCCATATCAGAGCCGCGGGACTCCAGGACCACGCCGTCACAGACGAACTGATATCGTTCGGCGCCAAGCTCTTCGTAACGCTCCCGCTTCATCGGGTAGGCCACGATCTGCAGCCCGCCGTGCATCGCGGCACCCGTGAGCTGCTCCTCCACGGTGTAACCCTCGCCCAGGGGCATCGCGACAAACTGCCGAATCACGCCCATTTCGACGCAATAGCCGTCGAGCCACGGCTGTTCGGGCAGCACAACGTAGTCCTGCGGATCCCGGTTGAGGTGATTGACCCAGGCATCCCCTGTAAGTGCACAGACCTTGCCGGTCGATATCTTGACCGCAAACGGATATGTGCCGTAGCTCCCGCCAAAGTTGATCCACAGGGCTTCCGCCTGGTGCATCGGCAGGAGAACCCCGCCGCGCCGGCGCCATGCCTCGGGGCACCGCGCTGCAAAGTCGTCCAGATGCCGTAGCGGGAACTGGCCCAGACCCGGCGGTAGCGGATATTCGTTGTCGTCATCGGGAATGCGCAAAGTCCGCTGAAACTCGATTGAGCAGCGTGCCTTCTCGTGAACTTCCGGAAACCGGAACTCAAGTACGTCGTTTTCGAGGGTGATCATTTACGTTGCTCCTTACCACTCTCCGTCCCGCACCTCGCGCACCACTCGGAGAATGGCGTCGTCGGGCGCTTCTTTCAGTTGCCTGATCAATTCGGCGAACAGTTGAGGCCGCCTGCGGATGATCTCCTGCAGATCGCCCGAAACTTTCCCCGCCATCGCGAGGAGCACGTCCGGATCCTCGCCCAGCTCACGAGCCAACCGAACTGTCGTCGCCTCGGAAGGCGGGGCAACATCGCCTCGCTCAATCTTGCTGAGATAAGCGGGCTCGACCCCGATTCGTTGAGCCACCTGGCGCAGCGAAAAACTACGATCGTCGCGCCGCAGGCGTTCTCGAACTGCCCGAACACTGTCGCCGAAATGCATAGTGTGTAGTATATAGGACACACCACACGCTTTTTCAAGTGCTGCTCGGGATGACCGCTTTCAATGGGCGTGCCGTCAGCATCCGTGACTCGCCGGCCCGCCACGCTGACCTGAGTCACCATGACGGGCAAAGAACTTCGGAGAGCCGGGCGCGTCAAACGGGTAAGCGTGGTCGCCAATTGACCCTCATGGTGGTATACCCGCTGGACCTCGCACCGGTTCGGCGAATCAGGCGTCCGGACCACATTCGAAAAGGGATGGGGTAATGGCCGAAGTCATTGTCAGGACACCACCGGATCCCCGGCCCATGACCGGCTGGCAGCAGACTGACAGTAACCCCGCTGCCATCAACGGGAAGTTCATCGATCCCGACCGGACGGCGGAGGGCAAGCTCCGCGCCCGGGTGGCCCTGCGCTCCCTGCGCACGCTCTGGTTCAACACCGGCACCCTGTGCAATCTCGCCTGCGAGAACTGCTACATCGAGTCCAGTCCCAGCAATGACCGGCTTGTCTACCTCGGTCGAGCGGAGGTGAAGGGCTACCTTGACGAAGTAACGGCACTTGGCCTGGGCACGGAGGAGATCGGCTTCACCGGCGGCGAACCGTTCATGAATCCCGACATTCTCATGATGCTCGAAGACTGCCTGAAAGAGGGATTCCGGGTTCTCGTGCTCACCAATGCCATGCGGCCCATGATGAAGTGCGCCGACGGCTTGCTGGCATTGCGGGACAAGTATGGCGAGCGCCTGGTATTGCGCGTCTCGATAGACCACTTCCGGCGCGAATTGCACGAGCAGGAGCGCGGTCGCCGTTCCTGGACGCCAACCATCGAGGGACTGCGCTGGCTCAGCGACCACGGTTTCACCATTCGCGTTGCCGGCCGCCAGCGCTGGGGCGACGGGGAGGAGGCGCTAAGGGACGGCTTTCACGCGCTGTTCCAGGCCGAGGGAGTCGATGTCGACGCATATTCGCCGGAATCCCTCGTGCTCTTTCCCGAAATGGATGAAGCCGCAGCCACACCGGAGATCTCTATCGACTGCTGGGAGGCGCTGGGAGTGCATCCACAGGACATGATGTGCGCCTCATCCCGCATGGTGATCAAGCGCAAGGGGGCGGCTGCCCCGGAAGTCGTCAGCTGTACGCTGCTCCCCTATGCGGCGGTGTCCCGCCTCGGACGCCGGCTTGCCGACAGCCTCGGCGAGGTGCCCCTGAACCATCCCCATTGTTCCCGGTTTTGCGTACTCGGCGGCGGCCGCTGCTCAAGCTAGCCAGATAGGGCAGCGCCTCGATGGCTTCGACGTTCCCGACTTAGGTTTCCCGCAACGTCTTGAACAACGAAACCACCATCGCCACGCCGATGGCGAGCAGGGGCAGCGAAACGACCAGCACCGCCGACTTGACCGCGTCCAGGCCATCGTCCACGAGCATGAGCGTGACGGGCAGCACGGCGAGCGAGAACGCCCAGAAGACGCGGTGCCAGCGGTGTGGATTGACGCCCGCCACCAGGCGTCGCGTCGCCGCGGCCGAGATGGCGTAGGACCCTGAGTCATAGGTCGTGGCGATGAATATGAACGTCACCACGATGAAGGCGATCAGCGGCAACGGATGCAACGGCAGCGCCTGGATGATGAGCGCGATCGCCGTGTCCGCGCTGCCGGCAGCCACGAACTCGCGCACCGGGACGATGTTCTGCAGGTCCATCCACATCGCCGTATTGCCGATGCATATGAAGAAGATCGCGCAACCCAGGGTGCCGAAGCCCACCATGCCGAGAATGAGCTGTCTGAGCGTCCGGCCTCGGGAGATTCGCGTGACGAACACGCCTATGTACGGACCGTAGGCGAGCCACCACGCCCAGTAGAAGACGCTCCAGTCCTCCACGAACCCGGTCTCGAGGATCGGGTCCGTCCAGGTGTTGAGGCGCACGAACTCCTGCACCATCAGGCCCAGGCTGTTGGTGCCGAGCTTGAGCACGAAGTAGGTGGGGCCGGCCAGCAGCACGAACAGCACGAACAGGCCCGCCACCCCGGCATTGATGTTGCTCAGGCGCTTGATTCCCCGGTCCAGCCCGAGATAAACGCTGGCCGCGAACAGGCAGACCACCACGAACAGCACCACGACCTCGAGGAAGAAGGATTCGGGGGTGCCGAACAGGGCGCTGACGCAGGCGGCGATCATCGGGGTCGCAAGGCCCAGTGACGTTCCAGTCCCCCCCACCAGGGCGATGACGAAAACGAAGTCCACGGCCCGTCCGAGCGGCCTGTTCACCACGTCGTCGCCGCAAAGGCCCACGAGCGAAGTCGACAGCCGCAGGTACGGAATCTTCCGCTGATAGTAGGGATAGGCGATGGCGACGGTCGGCAGGCAATAGATGCACCAGGCCGACAGGCCCCAGTGGAAGATGCCGTAGGTGGCCGCCCATTCCTGTGCCTCCGGGGAGCCCCCTTCGAGCCCGAGCGGCGGCGTATCCAGGTAGTAGGCCCACTCGATGACGGACCAGTACATCAGCCCGGCGCCGATTCCGGCGCAGAACAACATCGACATCCACGAGAAGTTGGAGTAGTCCGCCTTTGCGCCTTCGCCACCCAGCCGGCGCTGGCCGTACCTGCCGAATGCAACGACCAGCAGCACGACGGTCGCGCCGAGCGTCATCCACTGGTACAGGAGGCCCAGGTGGCCGGAGATCCAGTCGTACACCGCGGCCACCATTACGGAAGCCTGCTCGGGAACCAGGGCCATCGCCCCGCAGACGCCCAGGATCAGCGTGGCGCTGGCGGCGAATAACGGCCAATCGACCGTGGGTCTCGTCATGATCTGGTTCTTGCCGAAGCGTTCTCTTCGAACAGGCTTCGAAAGAACCAGTGGGCACCTGCGGGCTCTTCCAGGAGTTGCCGCTGCCTGTCCGTCAGCGGCAGGTGCTCGGGCGCCGTGACGCGCGTTCGCGACCAGGAGAGTTGCGACGCGCAGTATTTGTAGAGCAGCGTGTAGCGGTGATGGCCGGCGCTCCAGGCCGATGTGGCGTGCGTCATTGCTTCGGAGAAAAACGTAACGCTCCCCGCCGGCGCTTCAATGATCGTGACAACATCGTCGAACGACTCGTCCCGGATCGCCTGCGGCAGCTTGTAGTGGCTGTTGTGGCTGCCCGGTATGACCCGCAGACCACCATGCTCGGGTCCGGTGTCGGTCAGGTTCCAGGCCGCGATGCCAAAGCCATGGAGCGCTTCATGGAGCGGTGGCGTGAAGTAACGCCCCGGTTCGGCGCGCGAAAACGGCTGGGACGCCCCGTAGTCCGAATGCAGCTTCCCCTTTGTCTGGCCCCGCCGCATGTGCATGCCGAAGATCCGGTCAAGGCGAAAGCAGTCGCCAAGTTGTGCGCGCATGACCTCCATGACCAGCGGATGATCCATGAGCGCCACGAATGCCTCGCCCCATGCCAGGAAGCCCGGACCGGTATCGGCGCTGCCCCCGGCACCCCCGAAACGGTGGTTCCGCGGCAGGTTGGAGAGGTCCTGCTCGTCGATCAGCGCCTTCAGGGTGGCGACTTCGCTGGCGTCGAGCACGTCCTCGACCACCAGGTATCCCTGCAGGTCGTAGAGATACGTCTGCAGTTCCGTCATCCGGTGCATGCCCCCCGCCTTTCCGGCCGCCGGTCCGAGGCTACCAACAACCGGCCCGGCCATCACCGTTTTTCCAAAAGCAGAACCATGAAATGGCCGTTCTCATCGCGCCGAACTTCAAGCAGGCGAAGCCCTCCCCGGTGCGCCAGTACCGCGAATTCCTCCGCTTCGTACTTGTAGGAGTGCTCGGTATGGATGCGTTCGCCGCGCTCGAATTCGATCAACGCGCCGTCCACACGAACCGTTTGTGCCTCCGTGCTCGACAGGTACATTTCGATGCGTCCGTGCTCGGCGTTGTACACGGCTTCGTGCTCGAACTTCGTCGTGTCAAAGTCCGCTCCCGCAATCGCGTTGACGTGGCGCAACACGTTGAGGTTGAAAGCGCGCGTGATGCCCGCCGCATCGTTGTAAGCGGCGTTCAGCATGGCTTCCGCCTTCCTGGTGTCAACGCCCACAATCAGACGGCCGCCGGGACCGAGGACGCGGCCCAGGCCTGTCAGGAAATCGGGGACCTCTTCCGGCTCGAGGTTGCCCACGGTGGAGCCGGGGAAGAAGCCGACCCTTCGCAGGTCGTCCGCGAGCGACGGCAGTTCGAAAGGCTGGCCATAGTCCGCGCAGGTGGGATAGACGGCCAGGCCGTCGAAGTCCTCGTGGATGCGTCGCGCCGAGGCGAGGAGATGCTCACGCGAGATATCAACAGGGACGTAGGCGGCCGGACGGCATGCTTCGAGCAGTATGCGCGTCTTGGCGCTCGACCCGCTGCCGTATTCCACCAGGCACGCGTCCGGCCCCACCCATCGGGCCAGGTCGTCCCGGTTATCTTCAAGAATCCCGGTCTCCGTTCGCGTCAGGTAATACTCGGGCTGCCTCGTGATCCGTTCAAACAGACTCGAACCCGCCTCATCGTAGAAGTACTTCGGCGGAACCGCCTTGACGGGCCCCGACAATCCCGCGACCAGTTCCTCTGTCGCGTCTGGAACCGACGGTTTCCGGTCGAAGAACCGGAACTCCCGCCGGCCGGCCTTTTCGCCGACGCTACCGGGCATCCTTCGCCAACCTGATTCCGGAAAACTGCCAGCGATCCGGCGCATAGAAGAAGTTGCGGTAACTCGAGCGCACGTGGCCGGGCGGAGTTGCGCACGACCCGCCCCGCAGAACCATCTGGTTTGCCATGAACTTGCCGTTGTATTCCCCGAGCGTTCCGTCCAGCGGCCTGAAACCGGGATAGGGGCCGTATGCGCTGGCCGTCCACTCCCAGACATCGCCGAAGAGTTGCGTCATGCCAGCGCCCCGCGAAGACCTTGGGTGCAGTCGTCCGCTGTCACTGAAGTTGCCCGCCACCGCATGCGACGCGGCGGCGGTTTCCCATTCCGCCTCCGTGGGCAGCCGCGCTCCCGCCCACCGCGCGAAGGCATCGGCTTCGAAAAAGCTGACGTGACACACCGGCGAGCCCCCATCGACGGGACGGCTTCCGCCAAGCGTGTACTCGAACCACTCGCCGTCCCGCGCAAGCCAGTAAAGCGGCGCCTTCCAGCCATGGCGTTGCAGCGCCGCCCAGCCTTCCGAAAGCCAGAGCGCCGGGTTGCGATAGCCGCCGTCCTCCATGAAGGAGAGATATTCGCCACACGACACCAGCCGGTCCGCCAGAGCGAATTCCGACAGCCACACCTTGTGCCGCGGCGTCTCGTTGTCGAACGCGAATCCAGAGCCCGCTGCGCCGATTTCCACGAGGCCGCCAGGGACGGTCGCGAAGGAGGCCGGGCGCGCCTCGCCGGGCCCGTCGTGGCGCTCGCTGTTGTAGGCCGGGCGCAACGGGTTCAGGCCCAGGTTGTACTTGATGTCGGTGACGAGGAGTTCCTGGTGCTGTTGTTCGTGGTTGATGCCGAGGATCGTCCGCCCGCGAAGCGTCTCGTCTTCCCGGGCAAGCAGGGTGAGCATCGCCGCGTCCACATGGGCGCGGTAGTCGAACACCTGTTCCACCGTCGGGCGGGAAAGGAGGCCCCGCTTCAGGCGCGGGTACTGCCGGCCCACACCGTTGTAGTACGAATTGAAGAGGTACTCGAAGGCGTCGTCGAACGGTGCGTAACCGGCGGCGAACGGCTTCAGCAGAAACGTCTCGAAGAACCAGGTGGTATGGGCGAGGTGCCATTTCGGCGGGCTCGCGTCCGCCATGGGCTGGACGCCATAGTCGTCCACTGCAAGCGGCCGGCAGAGCAGCTCCGTTTGCCCGCGCACGGCGGCGTATTGCGTAGCTGGATCGTCCGCGAGATCCGCGGCTTCAGACATTGGGTCACCTCAGGAAGGCGATGAGCATAAGGAGCGACGCCGCGATTTTCAAACGGGCGGCTGGCCCGCCGTTAGCGATATGGGCGATCAGGCGATCAGATAGTGATCGGCCACGAGCAACCCGAACAAGGCGGCGAGATAGACGATGGAATAATGGAAAGCCCGCTTCGGCGCGTCCGCGCGCGTTCCGATGAGCAACGCCACCGCCCAGTATATGAACACGCCGCCGAGTGCCAGGGCGCCGATGAGGTAGAGCATCCTGCTCATGCCCGTGACATAGGGCAGGACACTGGCTGCCACCAGCAGGATGGTGTAGGCCAGGATGTGCCGCCGGGTCACCTGCTCACCGTGCGTCACGGGCAACACCGGGATGTCGGCGTCCGTGTACTCCTCCTTGCGATCAAGCGCCAGCGCCCAGAAGTGCGGCGGCGTCCAGACAAAGATGATGAGCACCAGCAACAACGCTTCGAGCTCCACCGTGTTCGTCATGGCCGTCCAGCCGAAGAGCGGGGGCAATGCGCCGAAGAGACCGCCGATCACCGTGTTCTGGGGAGTCGCGCGTTTCAGGTAGAACGTGTAGAACAGGCCGTAGCCGACCCAGGAAGCGAGATTGAGCCACGCGGTCAGCGGGTTGACCAGCAGGTACAGCACGAGCATCCCCGCGATCCCCGTGACCGCGCAGAAGGCGACCCCCGAGGCGGGCGTCACCCGGCCCTGCACTACGGGACGGTTGCGAGTGCGCGCCATGCGCGCGTCGATTCGGGCCTCCGCAAGGTGATTCACTGCGGCGGCGGACCCTGCGACGAGGGCGATGCCGGCGAGGGCGTAGGCCATGGTGGCAAGCTGCGCAAGGCTCGGGCTCGCGAGCACCATGCCGACGGCGGCGCACAGCAACATGAGTCCGACCACCCGGGGTTTGGTCAGTTCCAGGTAGTCGCGCCAGGCGGCCCGTTGACGAGGCGGCGCCAAGTCCTGCATGTCAAGAGCGCCTGCGATCGCCGCCCGTGGCGCGCCGCTTGCGCGGCCACGCATGTTAGAAGCCATTCGGCTAGCCATCCGGTGTTCCAGGGTGCGGCGCCCGCGAATCGGGTTCTCCACGCTGCAGGGCGCCAATCGATGCAGCGTATACCGTAATCAAGGCCAGCAGCAACAGTGCAGCGCCTGCATTGTGCAGTGTCGCCACCGCCAGGGGCAGTTGTGCCAGCACATTGGCCACGCCCAGGCCGAACTGCACAACGAGGATTCCCGCAATTGTCCAGCGAATCGGTCCGGCCAGGCGAAACGCGAGCCAGCCAACGGCCAGCAGCACGATGAACGCGCCGAGCCGATGCGTCATCTGAATGGCCACGCGCGCATCGCTGGTCATGGTGCCGCCCAGGTAGTTGGGGCCCACGTCCTGTGCCAGGTTGAATCCGGCGCCAAAGTCCATCTCCGGCAACAGGCTCCCGTGACAGGTCGGGAAATCCGGGCACGCGAGCGCCGCGTAGTTCGACGATGTCCACCCGCCAAGGGCAACCTGCAACACCACGAGCCCGATCGCCGCCACCGCGGGGCGCGCGAGGTTGCCCGGCACGGGCCATGAAGGCACGGCGCCGACCCTCATGGCATAAACCCACAGCAGCGCAAGCGTGGCGAACCCGCCGAGAAGATGCACGGTCACGACCTGCGGCCAGAGCTTCAGCGTAACGGTCCATGCGCCGAAGATGCCCTGCACAATAACCAGCACCACGAGCGCGACGGGGATACCCATCGGCCTTCGTTGCCGCCAGGCCACCGCCGCGATGGCGAGCACCAGCAATCCGAGCGCGGTAGCGAAGTACCGGTGCACCATCTCCGTCCAGGCCTTGTCCTGCTCTACCGGCGAGCCCGGGAACAACGCTTCCGCCGCCGCAACCTCTTCTTCGGAGACCGGCACGGACAGGAAACCGTAACAGCCCGGCCAGTCCGGGCATCCCAGGCCGGCATCCACGAGCCGCGTATAGGCGCCAAGCACAACCACTACTGCCGCCAGCGCGACGCCGCTGAGAACAAGCCCTTTCACTTACGTGTACCCATGACCTCACCCACGATCGAGCGCCGCCGCGACGCCCGCGGTCGGCGGTCGCACGCCGCGCCACTGGAAGAACGTTTCCGCCGCCTGCTCGACAAGCATCCCCAGTCCACCGCCGACGCCGACGGCGCCATGTGCACGGCACCAGGCGCAAAAGGGCGTATCGTTTCCCGGTGCGTAGGACATGTCATAGCAGAAGGCGTTCCGAACCGCCTGCGGGTCGATCCCGGGAACCTCCCCGGCGAACCCGGCGGATGTGCCGTTGATCACGACATCGTAAGCACCGCTTACCTCGGCCAGGGAGGCGGCGCAGACACCTGGAAACGCCTGCCGCAACGCGCGCGCCCTGCTCTCGGTGCGATTCGCCACCACGAGTTCGTCCGCGCCGGCCCGGGACAACGGGCCCAGGACGCCCCGAACCGCGCCGCCAGCGCCGAGAATGAGTACGCGCCGGCCCTCGAGCGAAACTCCAAGGTTTTCCTGCAGGTCTCGCACCAGGCCGATGCCGTCGGTGTTGTATCCCGCATGGCCATCGTCGTCACGCGCCACCACGTTCACAGCCTCCGCCTCGCGCGCCGCCTCGTCGACACGGTCCACCCAGCCGAACGCGTCCTGTTTGAAAGGGAGGGTGACGTTGAGGCCCCGGCCGCCGGCTTCGAAGAAGGCGACGGCCGCTGGAACGAATGCATCGGCAAGGATCTTTTCGTAACGCAGTTCCTGGCCCGTCGCCGCCGCGAAGATGGCGTGTATTCGCGGCGACACACTGTGCGCAACCGGATTGCCGACGACTGCATAGCGGTCCATCAGCGCAGCACGCTTCCATCGGCGGCAAGGCGTATGCGGGAAGGGCCTTGAAGATCGTTCGTGGCGCCCGGAAGGATGAAGTCGACTCGGCGCTGGAAGATTTTGCGAGCCCGGAGTTCCGTGACAGCCGGCGGGAACCGGTTGATATTGGCAGAGGTGGAGACGATGGGGCCTCCGCACAGTTCGGCCAACGCCCGGGCCTGCCGATGTCCGGGCACGCGGATGGCGACAGTCGGCCTGCCGCCTGTGATCCAGCGGGGAAAGCGGTGAGTCTCGACGACCCAGGTTTCGGCCGCCGGCCAGCTTTCGATGACGGTGCGCCGCGCCGCCGCGGTCAGGCGAGCCAGTTCTTCCTCGAAGAAACGGGCAGAGGAAGCGACGACGAGGAGTCCCTTGTGGTGCAGGCGGCGCTTGATCCGCAGCACCCGCTCCACCGCCCGCTCGTCGAATGGGTCGCAGGCCAGGCCCCAGACCCCCTCAAGGGCATGCGCCACGACGCCACCCCCGACGATGGCATCGGCCGCGGTCCTGAGATCGAGGATCGCCCCGATGCGGCACGGCGCGTCGTGCCGCCGTCTGGTCGATAGGTGCGTCAAGGCAGGTGGACCTGGGCGGGGGTGAAACACGGCGCGCCCGCGGGGCCGACGGATTTCATTGCCCCAACGGCTAGCCGCTGTTGCCAGCGAGATCCTCCTGCACCGAAGCGTTCTGGCGCGCCACGCCCTGGCGATTGGCTTCCCGGTCATCGCCCAGTCGCCCGGACAACTCCGCATCGCTCCCGGCGATGATCTGCGCGGCGAGGTAACCCGCATTCTTGGCGCCCCCCACGGCCACAGTCGCCACGGGTATGCCGCTCGGCATCTGGACGGTTGAGAGCAGCGCATCGAATCCGGAAAGCGGACCGCTCGCGATGGGGACGCCGATAACCGGACGCACCGTCTGCGCAGCCACCGCTCCAGCGAGATGCGCCGCCATTCCCGCGCCACAGACGAAGACCCCGCAGTCCCGTGACAGTGCGTCGGCGACATATTCCGCAGTGGCTACCGGGGTACGGTGCGCCGACGTCACGCGCACCTCAAAGCCTACGTCGAGGTCCGCCAGGACGTCCGCGCACCCGCGCATCGTCGGCCAATCCGATTCCGAACCCATCAATATCGCCACCCAGGACATCCCGCCCTCCAAACGTTCAGGGGAAGGCGCGAATATATCCCCCTCGATGGGCTGCGACAAACCCCAGCAGCTCTAACTGCACGAGTGCCTCCGACGCGGCCTCGGGAGTCATGCCCGTAACCCCCACGACGCGGTCCAATGTAGTGGTTTCCGGCCCGATGCAATCGAGCACGCCGGCAAGCTCGGCCGGCGGGGCCTCTGACTGCCGGCTCGAGGCGTCCACGCGTTCGTAACCTATTGCAAAAAGGACATCGTCGGCGTCCTCGATCAATGCCGCGCCGCTTTTCAGAAGCCGATGGCAACCGCCTGCCAGCGGGCTCTGCACGGGCCCTGGCACCGCCATGACCTCGCGTCCCTGCTCCGCCGCCATTCGCGCCGTGATCAACGAACCGCTTCGCGTCGTCGCTTCCACGATCACCACTCCCAGCGTCAGGCCGCTGATCAGCCGATTGCGTTCCGGGAACCGGTGCTTGCGCGGCCCCGCGTCCGGGGCGTATTCGCTGACCACCGCTCCGTCGCGCGCCAGGATCTCCCGCGCAAGCCTCTCGTGCGCCTGCGGATAGATCCGGTCCAGGCCGCTGCCGAGCACCGCGATCGTCCGTCCAGGCGCCGCCAGGGCGCCCCGATGCGCGGCGGCATCGATTCCGTAAGCGAGCCCGCTGACCACCACGAGCCCGCCGGCGGCCAGTTCCCGCGCGAGCGCATGGGCGAAGTCCCGGCCGGCGCGGGTGGCCCGGCGGCTCCCGACGATGGCCACTCCCGGCTCGCCCAGCGCGTCCGCCGCACCGCGGACATAGAGCCTGCTCGGCGGGTCGGCAATGGCGGCCAGCCGTTCGGGCAGGGCAGATCTGGCAAGACATTCCATGACCCGGGATTTGTACCGCGTTTAGGGCGCCGCGTCGGTACGCGTTGGCGCATGGTGCTGTCAGTCGCCGCCGTTGATCCATGTAAGTCCGGAGCCATTGGGCAAGTAGGACAACAGCCCTTAGAATTGCAGTCATTGGCGGCGACACGACCAAGGCAATGGCGTTACTCCCGATCCTGCAATACCCGGACCCCCGGCTGCGCACGCGCGCGCAACCGGTGGCCGAGGTGACCGACGAGATTCGCGAGCTTGTCGCCAGCATGTTCGAGACCATGTACGCGGCGCCCGGTGTCGGGCTTTCCGCAAGCCAGGTCGATGTTCACAAGCGCATCATCGTGGTCGACGTCTCGAAGGAGCGGAACGAACCCAACGTATTCATCAACCCCGAAATCGAGGTCGTCGAGGGCGCGCAACGGCTGGAGGAAGGCTGCCTGTCGATTCCCGGCTTCTACGAGGCGGTGTCGCGCGCGGACAGGATTCGCGTCAACGCCATGGACGAACAGGGCGAGGCCTTTTCACTCGAGACCGACGGGTACCTGTCGGTGTGCATCCAGCACGAGTGCGACCATCTCGATGGCAAGCTCTTCGTCGACTATCTCTCGAACCTGAAACGCGGCCGAATACGAAAGAAACTCGCGAAACAACAACGCGAGAACCGCGTCCGACGTTGAACCTCGGTTTTGCCGGCACGCCCAGCTTCGCCGCCCGCATCCTGCAAGCCCTGATCAACTCCAGGCACGAGGTGCGCCTCGTGCTCACACAACCGGACCGTCGGGCGGGCCGGGGCCGCAGACTGGTTCCGAGCGCGGTTCGCACCCTGGCCGAGGCCGAGGGTCTGGCATTGAGGACTCCCAACCGTATCGAGCACGAGCTGGCATCGCTGTCCGGCCTCGACATGCTTGTCGTGGCCGCGTACGGGCTGCTTCTCCCGCAGGTGGCGCTCGATGCCCCGGCGCGCGGCTGCGTCAACGTCCATGCATCGCTGCTGCCCCGCTGGCGCGGCGCCGCGCCGGTCGAACGCGCCATCATGGCGGGGGATGCATCAACCGGTACCAGCATCATGCAGATGGACGCCGGTCTCGACACGGGGCCAGTCCTCCTGTCCCGGTCCATCCCCATCAGGGATACGGACACCGGGATTTCCCTGACGGCCGACCTCGCGGACCTCGGCGCCGGGGCGCTCCTCGAAGCCCTGGAGCGGTTCGACGCACTCGATCCCGTTGCCCAGGACGACGCCGAGGCGACGCTCGCGCCAAAGCTTGGGGACGCCGACGCCAGGATCGACTGGCGGCGTCCTGCAACAAGCATCGCCCGCCAGGTACGTGCACTGGTGCAGCGCCGCACCGCCTACGCGACAGTTGGCGGCGAGCGGGTATTGGTACTGGAGGCAGCACCCTTGCGTACAGCGGACGCCCAAGGCGTAGCGTCGAAACCCGGGACCGTCTCAAAGCGCCGCGACGGAGTCACCGTCGCGTGTGGAGAGGGCGCGCTTCTGCTCCGGACCGTTCGGCTGTCCCGCGGCAGCGGCCGCGCGATGCCGGCCCGGGACGCCGCGAACGGCTACCCGCAGATCTTTGCCACCGGCGCGCGTTTCGATGTCGCCGGCTGATCTCCGGGCCAAGGCGGCCCATGCCCTTGCCGCGGTCCGGCGGGGGCGGGCGCTGCGCGACGTTGTCGAGCCGGGTGCACCTCCCCTCGTCACGGAACTCGCCTACGGGGCCTGCCGCAGGTACTTTTCGGTCCGGGTGGAAGTCGACGCATGCCTCACGCGCGCCATGCGCAAGAGCGACCAGGACCTGTACGCACTACTCATGATCGGCGCATACCAGCTTCGCCACACCGGGATCCCGCCGCATGCCGCCGTCTCCGAGACCGTGGCCGCCGCAGCGGCCCTGCGCAAGCCCTGGGCGCGTCCGCTCCTCAATGCCGTCCTCAGGCGCATCGCAAGGACCCCGCCGAATCACACCACGGACGAGGCGCGGCACGACCATCCCCAATGGCTCATCGACGCGCTGGAAGCTGCGTATCCCCAGGACTGCCCGGAACTCTTCGAGATCAACAACAGCCGCGCGCCCATGGCGCTGCGGGTCAACCGCGCCAGGAAGAACCCTTGCCGATACGGCTCGGAGCTTGAGGCACAAGGTCTTGAACACCGGCCCGGAATCGCGCCCGGCTCGCTCATTCTTGAACGGGCCATCGCGGCACGCGAACTGCCCGGATACAAATCCGGATGCGTGGCCGTGCAGGACGATGGCGCCCAGCTCGCCGCCACACTGCTCGATCCGCGCCCGGGCGCCACGGTGCTCGACGCCTGTGCCGCCCCCGGCGGCAAGGCATTCCACCTGCTGGAACGCGACCCGTCGCTCCGAGTCTCGGCGCTCGACCGGTACGAAGCGCGTCTTGGCCACCTCAAACGGGAGGCACGGCGCCTCGGCCACACCTTTCGCCATGTCATTGCCGGCGATGCAACCGGTGCCGCCTGGTGGGACGGCGAACCCTTTGACGCCGTTCTGCTCGACGTTCCCTGTTCCGGCACGGGCACGCTGCGCCGCCATCCCGACATCAAGGTGAACCGCCGCCCGGAGGCGCTCGCTCGCATGGCCGAACAACAGCGCGCCCTGCTCGAGGGCGTATGGCCGACGCTTTCAAGCGGCGGCACACTGCTTTACTGTACCTGTTCCATATTGCCCGCCGAGAACCAGGACGTAGTGGCCGGATTCCTGCGACAGACTCCGGAGGCGAGGGCCCGGAAGATTCGCGCGAACTGGGGCCGTGATGCAGGCCCTGGCCGACTGCTCCTTCCGCGCAGGAAGGGCGCGGACGGGTTTTTCTTTGCCCTGATCGACAAGGCTGGCACCGCATGAACATCCTGATTCTCGGGGCCGGACAGGTGGGAGGCACGCTGGCGGAGCACCTTGCCAGCGAAGCGTTCGATATCACGGTGGTGGATATTGACGCCGCCCGCCTGGAGGAGCTCCGCCGGCGCCTCGACATCCGTACCGTGCAGGGCCACGCCGCGAGGCCGGACGTTCTGCGCAGGGCGGGCATCGAGGATGCCGACATGCTGATCGCCGTGACGCCCCACGACGAGGTCAACATGGTCGCCTGCCAGGTGAGCTACACGATGTTCCAGACGGAGCGGAAGATCGCCCGAATTCGCGAGGATGCGTTCCACGAACGCTCAAGCCTGTTCAGCAGCGAACACATGCCCATCGACTTCGTGATCAATCCGGAGCGGGTTGTCACTGACCAGATCAAGGAACTCCTGCAAAGGCCCGGCACCCTGCAGGTCCTCGACTTCGCCAGCGGCCGCGTCAAGCTCGTTGCCATGCGCGCGCACGAGCATGGCCCGCTTGTAGGGCGCCAGATACGCCAGCTACGAAGGCTTATTCCGAACTCGGACACGCGCGTCGCGGCCGTATTTCGACGCGACCGCGCCATCCTGCCGGAGGGAGACACGACGATAGAAGCAGACGACGAAGTCTTCTTCATCGCCGCGACCGAACACATCACCGATGTCATGGCGGCGCTGCGGCAGGCGGAACGTCCCTACAGGCGGGTTCTCGTCGCCGGCGGCGGGCGCATCGGGGAGTATCTCGCCGGAGCCATCGAATCCAGCTTCTCCGTCAAGGTGATCGAACACGACGAGGGCCGGGCGCACCGACTCGCAGAACGCCTCCAGTCCGCAGTGGTGATTCTCGGCGACGCCACCGACAGGGAACTGCTTTTGCAGGAGAACATCGAGAGGGTCGATGTTTTCTGCGCCGTAACGAACGACGACGAGGTCAATATCATGTCCTCCCTGCTCGCCAGGCAATTGGGTGTCAGGCAGGTAATCACGTTGATCGGCAAACCGGCTTACATCGATCTCGTCGTGGGCCGGGAGATCGACATCGCAATCTCGCCGCAACTGGCTACCACCGGGATGATCCTCGCCCATGTGCGGCGCGGCGACGTGATCCAGGTCCATACCCTTCGGCGTGGCGCCGCAGAGGCCATGGAAGCCGTGGTCCACGGTGGCGCGAAGAACAGCAAGGTCATCGGCAAACGCCTAGACGGCCTGCCGCTTCCCGGCGGCACCACCATCGGCGCCATCGTCCGTGGTGACAGGGTCCTGATCGCCCACGACGATGTCGTGATCAAGCCCGAGGACCACGTCATCCTGTTCCTTACCGACAGGCGCAAACGCCGCATCGCGGAGGTCGGTCGCCTGTTCCAGGCAGACCCCTCATTCATCTAGCGCCATGCACTTCGGCGTAATCCTCCGCACCACCGGCGTGCTCCTCTGCCTGTTCAGCATCGCCATGCTGCTGCCGGTGATCGTCGCGCTTATCTACGGCGAGGACACGCTACGGACATTCCTCACCGCGTTCTGCATCACGGTGGCGAGCGGCGCGCTGCTCTGGCTTGCCGGACGCGGCGAGGCCGAGCTTCGGAGCCGCGAGGGCTTCCTCACCACAGTGCTGTTCTATGTCGGCCTCGGGCTGTTCGGCGCGCTGCCCATGTACCTCGCGCCGAGCCTCGCCGACTCGTTCACCGACGCCGCTTTCGAGTCCCTTTCCGGGCTCACGACCACGGGGGCGACGGTCATTGCGGGTCTCGATGAGCTGCCGCGCTCCATCCTGTTCTATCGGCAGCTCCTGCAGTGGCTGGGGGGCATGGGCATCATCGTGCTTGCGGTCGCCGTGTTGCCGATGCTCGGCGTGGGCGGCATGCAGCTCTACCGCGCCGAGTCGCCCGGACCGATCAAGGACACCAAGCTCCGGCCACGCATCGCTGAGACCGCAAAGGCGCTATGGCTGATCTACTTTGGTATCTCCCTGGCCTGCGGGTTGGCGTACTGGATCGCCGGAATGTCGCCGTTCGACGCCATTTGCCACGCCTTTTCCACCGTGGCGATCGGCGGGTTCTCGACCCATGACGCGAGCATTGGCTACTTCGCCAGCCCAGCGGTGGAATCCGTAGCCATCTTTTTCATGCTCGTTTCCGGCATCAACTTCGGCCTGCACTTCCTCGCCTGGCGTACGCCCGGCCGGTATTTCCAGGACATGGAAGTACGTACCTACCTGGCCGCGCTGCTCGGCGTTTCCGTGCTTGTGGTCTGGGTTCTCCTCCGGCACCCGGGCGCGGCCGACAATCCCCTGCGGGATGGCATATTCCACGCAGTCTCCATCACCACCACGACCGGGTTCACGACTGCAAACTTCAGCGCATGGCCCTCCTATGCCCCGTTCCTGCTGCTCTTCGCCGCATTCGCGGGCGGTTGCGCCGGATCCACCGCTGGCGGCATAAAGATGATACGAATGCTCCTGATCTTCCGGCAGGGAGTACGGGAGATTCGGCGGTTGATCCACCCCAACGGCGTGTTCCCCCTGAAACTCGGCAAGGAAGTGATTCCAGACCGGGTCGTTGACAGCATCTGGGGTTTCTTCGCTGCCTACATGATGATCTTTCTCGGGATGGTCTGCCTGCTGCTCGCCGTTTCGGACCTCGACTTCACCACGGCCTTCTCCGCGGTCGGCGCGTGTCTCAACAACCTGGGCCCCGGGCTCGGTTCTGTCGCCGTGAACTATGCCGACCTGCCGCCCGTGACGAAATGGCTGCTCATCCTCACCATGCTCCTCGGGAGACTCGAGATCTTCACCCTGCTGGTGCTGTTGACGCCCGCGTACTGGCGTAGCTGAATGGTGTCCGCCCGGACGTGCCCGCCATTGACACAAGCTAACGGAACTTCCGCTATTTCAATAAGTTAAGTTCCATCTGGCGCGAGGTGGGGCTTTATCAGGTCCACGATGAAGTGCTCGGGCCCGTCTGGCGCGTCCGCGTTCGTCGCGTCCGGAACAGGACTCTCCACGAACCCCTGGCGTACCGTACGCACGATTAGATCCTGGTCGATGACCACATAGACCGGTCGGGAGCCGAGAGAACGATCCACGTCGTCCGGCGGCGGGTCTCCGAGCAGGAACTCGAATGCGTCCACGCGACCATGCACCATCGTCGAAGGGTTGTTCGACAGCCAGTCCCGTATCACGTCCGGGGACTCGTCCGAAAGGTTGATCACGGTCAGTCCCCTGTCACCGTAACGATCCTGCAGCGCTTCCAGCGCCGGCATTTCCGCGATGCACGGCGGACACCAGGTCGCCCAGATGTGCAGCAGCAGCGTACGCCCCTCGAACTCCGCGAATTGCCTCGTTCCGCCGTCAAGGTCGCCGAACACCGCATGGATGATCGGTATCCCCGAGACCTGCTCCAGCGCGCGTTCGCTTCGGTCACTCTCCCATTCGGCGTCCGCAACCGCAAACAGCTCCTCGGTGACCTCGTCAATCGACAGCTGGAACGAGGCGCCGTCCGGCTCGAGGCCCGCTATGCGCTCGAGGACGATGTTTCCCCGGTACAGGTCGTCGAGGCGCCTGAGGAGCCAGGACCGAAAGGTTCGCTTGGATCGCCCGGCCACAACGTAAGTCTGATCGTCGATCCGTTTCATGCGTACGGTTCTCGTATCCCCGATCTCGCCTCCGGGTTCCTTGACCGCGAAGACCGCCCTGATGTTGGGCGGCCTGCGTTGCGTGCCGTCCGGCAACACCACCCGCGCCATGTCCGGTAGCACGGATACGAACTCGTTGATCGGAAGGGAGATTTCGGTCCTGTCCGGAGTGCGGGCGCGATTGGCCTCTAAGAGCTCCTCCAGCGTATCCTGGATCGATACGCGGCCGATTTCGGCATCGACCCCCGTGTGGGCGATGACCACCAAGGCGGCGGCGACCAGCATTCGTCCACCAGGATGCGCCAGGCCCTTTCTAACTAATTGATTCACAATAGTTTCTTAATGCACGGCCACGTTACCGCAAGGTGTGGCGGAACCGGTTGTATTCCCACTGGTACTGGGCGGGCTCCCGAAGCACCTCCTTTTCGATCGCGGCATTCATTGCCGTGGCGCTTGCCACCGGATCCGGGTCACGGATCCCTTCGTCCGCGAGCGCGATGCGGACATCGAATCCGCTGCCTGTCCTCAGTGCGGTGGCAACGACCGCGCGCGTCCGTTCCGTCAGCAACCGGTGGGCAAGCGTCATCGTGATGGCATCGTGACCGAAGAACGGCGCCCGCACACCCGACCCCGGAGATGGCGCCTGGTCCGGCAGAATCCCCACGGCACCCCCGGTATCGAGGGTGCGCTTCAACGTGCGCAACCCGCCCATATCGGCCGGCACCGCCCTGACGCCCCACCTGCCCCGCCCGTGGATCATCTCCTTCTCCAGCCCCGGAACCCTCGGGGGCGTGTAAAGGCACGTCACGTTCGACCCGCCAAATACGTACGCAAGAATCTCCCAGTTGCCCAGATGCGGCATGAGGATGAGCAGGCCCTCCGTCGCTGGCCTGCTGATCAGTTCTGCCCCTTCCACGATACGGACACGCCGCTCGAACGCGCGCCGTCTGCCGTACCAGGCAAATCCCGTTTCAGCGATCAATCTGCCCGTTTCGATCAGGCTACGCCGGCAGAGCTCCCTGCGCTGCTCGAAGGACCTGTGCGGGAAACACGCGTCGACGTTAAACCCGGTCATGCGCGCGGACCGGGTCTGGAGCCGCCACGCCACCACACCGATGACCGTCCCTGCCCCTCTCGCTACCCGTAGCGGAAGGCACGCCATGACGCGAAGAATCGCGACGAGGCATCGGCCGAGAGCGTGCTTCATCCGGTTACCCATCCAGGCGCCCGCCTGTATGCTGCAAGTTTCCTCAGAAAGCGAGAGGCAGCCATGTCCGATACCGGTTGCCCCTCGTCCAAAGCCGCATCGGGAAAATGATATATAGGTCGAATCTGGCCAACCAGCCGGCATGATGCTGATTCCCGCCGCACGAGCAGCGCTCTTCTACCTGGGCTACATCCTCGCGACAATCGTCTGGGGGAGCCTGTCCGTGGCGGTCGCGTGGTCGATGCCGCCCAAGGTCCGGTTCTCTTTCGTCATCGGTGCGTGGACCCGCTTCGTTCTGTGGTGGCTGTCCATCGCCTGCGGGATCCGGGTGCAGGTTCGGGGCCGCGGTCACCTGCCGGACACGCCCTGCATCCTGCTGGTCAAGCACCAGAGCACCTGGGATACCCTTTTTGCACAGACGCTCCTGAGCCCGCAGACAACCCTGATCAAGCGCGAGCTGCTATGGATACCGTTCTTCGGCTGGGCCTTCTCGTTGCTGAAGCCGATCGCCATCAACCGCCACGCCCGGGTCGGTGCTTTCCGGCAACTCATGAAGATTGGCGCCGAACGAATGGCGGCCGGATTCACGGTAACGCTGTTTCCCGAAGGCACTCGCATGCCCTGGGGCAAGCAGGGCCGTTTCCACCCCGGAGGCGCCGCCCTCGCATCCTCCACCGGGGCACCCGTAGTCGTGGTGGCGCACGACGGCGGGCGCTACTGGCCCGCGCACCGGTTCATGAAGAACCCCGGAACTATCGAGGTCCGAATCTCGCCCCCCATCGAGACAGAAGGGGAAAAGGCTCAAAAAATCAATGAGTTGGCCGAAGACTGGCTGCGGCGCGAGATGTCTGAGCTGGAGCGTCAGGCGCGTGCTGTCAGATGTCCAGGTTGACCACTGACAGTGCGTTGGTCTCGATGAACGCCCGGCGCGGCTCCACCTGGTCACCCATCAAGGTCGTGAACATCTGGTCTGCAGCCACCGCATCGTCGACCGTCACGAGCAGCATGCGCCGCTCCTCGGGATCCATGGTTGTTTCCCAAAGCTGCTCCGGGTTCATTTCCCCAAGACCCTTGTAGCGCGAAAGATCCACGCCGCGGCGCGCCTCGCTCAGCATCCACTCGAAGGCCTGCGAGAATGTGCCGACCCGTTCGGTGCGGCTTCCCCTGGCAACAAACGCCCCTTCTTCGAGCAAGCCATCCAGGTCATCGGCGAGAGCACACAGCTCCGCGTACTCCCTCGACACGTAGAACTGGTATCCGAGGAGCGTATCCACCGTGCCGCTATAGGTCGTGACCCGGACCCGCGGACAGAAGATATGGTGCTGGGCGTCGTATTCCACGTCCACCGTGTAGGTCGGTTCGATTTCCTTCAGCCGATTTGCGAAGTGATCGGTCCATTCCCGCACCTTTGCTTCGCGGGTGAGATCGGCAAGTTCGAGGCGCGGCACGTCGAGCAGCGCACCGGTCACCGCGAGCGGGTATCGCCGGGAAAGTGCTTTCAGAAGGCCGAGAAGGTACTGGTACCGCTGCGCGAGCGCTTCGAGGGACGTATCCGCCATGGCTGGCGCGTCCGCGTTTACGTGCAGCTTCGTGTTCTGCAGCGCGGACTGCAGGAAATAGCTGTCGAGTTCCGCGTCGTCCTTGACGTACTGCTCCTGCCGGCCGCGCTTGATCTTGTACAGGGGCGGCTGGGCGATATACACGTGGCTGTGTTCGATCAGTTCCACCATGTGGCGGAAAAAGAACGTCAGGAGGAGCGTTCGTATGTGGGAGCCGTCGACGTCGGCATCCGTCATGATGATGATGCGGTGATAGCGCAGCTTCGAAAGATCGAACTCCATGCGCCCGATTCCGCAACCCAGGGCCGTCACCAGCGTTCCCACTTCCTGCGATGACAGCATCTTGTCGAAACGTGCCTTTTCGACGTTGAGAATCTTGCCCCTGAGCGGCAGGACCGCCTGGGTCCGGCGATCCCGGCCCTGCTTTGCGGAACCGCCCGCGGAATCCCCCTCCACCAGGTAGAGTTCCGACAGGGCCGGGTCCTTTTCCTGGCAGTCCACCAGCTTCCCCGGCAACCCGGCGATATCCAGCGCATTTTTGCGGCGCGTCATTTCCCTGGCCTTTCGCGCCGCTTCGCGCGCCCGGGCCGCGTCGATCATCTTTGTCACGACGGTCCGCGCGTCGTTCGGATGCTCGTCGAGGTACTCGGAAAACTGTCGCCCCAGTTCCTGTTCGACCGCTCCCTTTACTTCGCTCGAGACCAGCTTTGACTTCGTTTGCGATGAGAACTTCGGGTCGGGGATCTTGACGGATATGACGGCCACCAGGCCTTCCCGCGCATCGTCCCCCGTGGTCGCGACCTGGTCTTTCTTCGCAAGCCCCTCCCGGTCGATATATTGGTTCAGGGTTCGCGTCAACGCCGTTCGGAAGCCCGCGACATGGGTCCCCCCGTCGCCCTGGGGGATATTGTTCGTGTAGGCGAATACCTGCTCCTGGAAGCCATCGTTCCACTGCATGGCCACTTCGACGCCGATGCCGTCTTCCCGCATCGTGGAGAAGTGCACCATTTCGTTCAGCGACGTCTTGTTGTGATTCAGGTACTCGACGAATGCCTTCAGGCCTCCCTCATAGAGGAAGCGCTCTTCCTTGCCCACGCGCTCGTCGATCAGCCAGATGGCGATCCCCGAATTGAGGAACGCGAGTTCCCGCAGCCGCTTCGCCAGGATGTCGTAGTGGAACTTGATGTTGCGAAACGTCTCCGATGACGGCCTGAAGTAGCACTCCGTTCCATGCAGTTCCGTTTCTCCCACCGCCGCCAAGGGTGCCAGCGGGTCGCCCCGGCGATAGGTCTGCTGGAACGTCTGGCCATCGCGGTGCACCGTCAGGCGGAATTCATCCGACAGGGCGTTAACGACCGATACGCCGACGCCATGCAATCCTCCAGACACCTTGTAGCTGCTCTCGTCGAACTTTCCGCCCGCATGCAGCGTCGTCATGATGACTTCGGCGGCGGATACGCCTTCCTCCGAGTGGATGTCGACGGGGATGCCACGGCCGTTGTCGATGACCGTCACGGCTTCTCCAGGGTGGAGGATCACCCTGACCTCATCGCAATAGCCTTCAAGTGCTTCGTCGATCGAGTTGTCGACGAGCTCCTGCACCATGTGATGCAAGCCAGTGCCATCGTCGGTGTCGCCAATGTACATGCCCGGGCGTTTCCGCACCGGATCCAGACCGCGCAATACCTTGATGTTCTCGGAGTCGTACGTTGCCATACCAAGTGCCTTATTGAGCGGGGCTTGCGGGGGCGATCTCCCCGTGTTTCACGTGAAACACGCGGACCCTGTCCGCGGCAACGCTTCGCGCTGCCACGGGTTCATGCGTTGATGTCGCCAGAATCTGACACCCCATTTCGTCGAGAAGCCGCATAAATCGCGCGCTGTGATCGTCGTCGAGCTCTGTCCACACGTCATCGACCAAGAACAGGCTTGGCCGCGATTGGTCGGCGAGCAGTCCCCTCGCCTGGCCGATTCTCATGGCGCTCGCCACAAGCTTGCCCTGACCGCGAGATAGCACGCCTGCGGCCGCGTTGTCGCCCGCTTCGAGCCGGACATCGGCCCGATGCGGTCCAACTTGCGTGAAGCCCAATTTTACATCGCCAGGGGTCCGCGCGCCTACCTCTTCGGCGAGAGAATCACCCTCAAACCCCGGATAGTGCCACGCCCGAACATCGAGACCGGGCGCCAGCGCCTCGATACAGGAACCAAGCGCCTCCCGCACGGCTTCCACGTATTCCGACCGTGCCTCGATCACGAGTTCTCCCGCCTCGATCATGCGATCCGTCCACGTGTCGAGCGTTCGCGCATCTCCGCTTCTGAGCAGCGCATTCCGCTGGCGCAATACCCGCATGTAGCGTCGTAACACATCGATGTAGTCGTGTTTCACGTGAAACGAGCCCCAATCCAGCCACTGACGCCGCCCCTCAGGCGACCCGAAGACGAGGTCCGCGAGATCGGGAAGCAGCACCTGGAGCGGCAATAGCCCGGCGACGGCGGATGTCTGTTTGACGGTCTCTTCGTTGACGCGCAATTCGGTACGGTTCGCGCGGTCCTTCGTCAAGGAGATGCGCTCTCGCCCGCGGAGCGGGTCTCGACAAAGCGCCTGCACGGCCAACTCCTGTGTACCGTGGCGCATGAGCAAAGATGCCCTGCGGGTCCTGAAAGAACGGCCGCGAACGAGAAGGCTCAGCGCCTCGAGAACAACCGTCTTGCCAGCGCCATTGGGGCCGATCAGGAAGTTGAAATGCGGCGACAGTTCGAGGGTGGCGGCCGCGATGTTGCGGAAGTTTCTGAGCTCCAGGCGCTCGACGATCACTTCGTCATAGGCGCATCGGCATTACCACGAACACCGATTCTTCGGAATCCCCGGTTTCAATCAAGGCGCTTCCGCCCCCGTCGGATATGGAAATCCGGACATCATCCGTATCCACCACCCCAAGGACGTCCTGGAGGTAATCGACATTGAATCCGATCTCGAATGCGTCTCCCTGGTAGTCGACCGCGACTTCTTCTTCCGCTTCTTCCTGCGTTTCCGCGTTGTTGGCCTTCACGACCAGGCGGTCCTGTTCGATCTTCAGCCTCACCAGCGGCGCAACGCGGCGTTGATCGCTGCCAATAATCGCCGCCCTCAGAAACGATTGCCGCAAGGTTTCGCGACTACCGGACACCTGGCGCTCTCCGGCACTGGGAATGACTGTCCCGTAGTCCGGGAACTTTCCTTCCACCAACTTCGTCGTCAATGTGTACCCCGAGTTCTCTACCCGCAAGTAGTTCATTCCCAAGGAGATTTCTACTGAATCTTCGGCGTCTGCGAGGAGCCTGCCCAGTTCAACGACGCCCTTGCGGGGGACGATCGCCTGAACGCGTTCCGTCCCTTGCGCACCACCGGGCAAGGTACACATCGCCAAACGATGCCCGTCTGTTGCCACCGTGCGGATGTGGCTTTCGGTGACCTCGAACAGCAACCCGTTCAGATAGTACCGGACGTCCTGCTGCGCCATCGCAAAGCTGGTCTGGTCCATCAGGCGCCGCAAATCGCCTGGAGACACCGAAAGCCGGGTTTCCCCCTCGCCCCCCGTGTCGACCGACGGGTATTCTTCCGCAGGCAGCGTCGCAAGCTGGAACCGGCTTCGACCGGAGCGCACGGTCGCCTGGTCGCCGGTTTCCACGGAAACAGGCTGCTCTTCCGGCAATGATCGCCAGATCTCCGCGAGTTTCCGTCCCGGAACGGTCGCCCGGCCCGGTTGCTCTACTTCGACGCCTTCGCTTATCCGCACGTTCAGTTCGACTTCAAGGTCGGTGCCGGTGATCGACAGGCCTTCGTCGTCGCAGTCGAACAGGAGGTGTGAGAGGACCGGAAGGATCCCCTGGGTCTGCTGCGGCCGTTCCACCACGCCCGCGACCATCGAGAGGGCCCTCAGCAACGTCCCTCGATCAGTGCTGAACTTCATGCTTCGTTCCTAGTTACCTCATCAGGCGCCGGCTGAGATTCCGGTAGTCCTCTGCGATGTCGCTACTGCTTTGCTTCAGCTCCGTGATTTTTCGATGGGCATGCAGCACCGTCGTGTGGTCGCGCCCGCCAAACGCTTCGCCGATCTCCGGCAACGAGTGTTTGGTCAACTCCTTGGCGAGATGCATGGCCATCTGGCGTGGCCTGGCGATGGTCCTCGTCTTGCGTCGCAACAGCAGGTCCGACTTCCTGATCTGGTAGTACTCGGCAACGACCCCCTGGATGTTGTCGATGCTGACCTGGCGATCATGGATCGCCAACAGGTCTCGCAGAGCCTCCCGAACCTGCTCCACCGTAATACGCAAGCCCGTGAAACGGGCGTACGCATGAATCCTGCGCAGGGCCCCCTCAAGCTCGCGGACGTTGGAACGAATGTGGTCCGCCACGAAGAACGCCACTTCGTCATCCAGGTCATACCCCTCTATCTCTGCCTTCTTCTTGAGAATCGCTACGCGCGTCTCAAGGTCCGGCGGGTCCACCTCCGCGGACACGCCACAGACAAAGCGGGACCTCAATCGCTCCTCGAGCCCCTCTATGTCTCGCGGATAACGGTCGCAGGTCAGCACCATCTGTCGGCGTTGTTCAAATAAGGCATTGAAAACATGGAAGAATTCGTCCTGAGACCGGGCCTTGTGGGCAAAGAACTGGATGTCGTCGATCAGCAGGATGTCGGCTTTTCGATAGTACTGCGTGAAGGCCTGCATGGTTCCCGTCTGCAACGCCCGCACCATTTCCTGTACGAAGACCTGGGAATGAAGGTATGTGACCCGGATGCTCGGCGAACGGCGGAGAACCTCGTTGCCAACGGCATGCATGAGGTGCGTCTTGCCCAACCCGACGCCACCGTAGAGGAGCAGTGGGTTGTAGGATCGTCCCGGGTTCTTGGCAACCTGATCTGCCGTCGCGACGGCGAGCTCGTTCGACGTGCCTTTGACGAAGGAGTCGAACGTAAAGGTCTTGTTCAGCGCTTCGTCGTGCCGGTCGCCCTCGGCCCGCAGGGGCGTTCCGGCCTGACGGTCCCCGCTGCCGACCTCCAGTTCGACACTCAGCGGACTTGCGGGGTCACCATGCCACTCCACCAGTTCGACGATGCGTCTCAGGTACTTTTCCTGGACCCTTTCGCGCACGTAGCGGTTCGGTGCAAGGATGGTCAGTTTCGATTCGTCGACCCGCGCCTGCAGCGGTCGGATCCAAGTGTTGTAGTCGTGCGAACTCAGTTCCTCGACCAACCCCCCCAAGCACTCCTGCCAAACCACCGCCACCACGGAAATTCCCCCCACCCCGCAGAAAAATTCTATTCGCGACCAATTCTAAGCACGATGGCAACAGTCCTGCACACGAAAGTACAAAAAAACTTGGGTCACAAAGAATATTTCATTAAATAACAAATACTTACCTACACCATCGAACGGCATGACAGAGTCCCGGAAAACGGGCCGAATGGAAAAAGCTGTGAACTGCCCTAGCACAACCTGTGGATAAAACTGAGGTCGGGGCTTTTTCCCCAATCGATACCGGAAATCACAACCGTTCCACAGCGGAAAGTCACACGAACCCCTGTGCGAAATCTCCTACAGGATGAGTATTTTGCGAGCCTTTTCCACAGGAGGGGGACACACAACAACATCAACAAATAGCAATTCTCTTTAGTTTTTATCTGTTTAATTGTTGCCTGGTATTCAGCCGGCAATCCAGGATGGATCGCGTTTCTCGCGGAACGCAGCCATTCCCTCGGCGCCTTCGTCTGAAGCGAACATCCGTTTGCTCCACGGTTCGGCTACTTCGAAACCCTCTTCGATCGTGAGGGTCGGTATCCGGCGCACGAGTTTCTTGCACTCCGGCACCGCATTGGGCCCGCCGAGATTGATCAACCCTATGACGTCGTTGACGGCCTCGCCGAGGCTGTCCTTGGGCACTGACTGGTGCGCCAGCCCCATCTCTACCGCCTGTGCTCCGGTAAACCGCTCTCCCGTGAGAAAGAGCCGCATGGCGTGGTGTGTTCCAAGCTTCGGAATGCACACGACGGAGATCACGGCGGGAATCACCCCGATGCGCACCTCACTGAACGCGAAAATGGCTTCCTCGGCCGCGATGGCAATGTCGGCGGCGCCAACGAGACCCAGACCGCCGGCGAAGGCCGGTCCATTGACCGCGGCGATGACAGGTTTGGGACTCTCCATGATCGACATGAGCACCTCGTGATACGGCACGGACCGGTGGCCGCCGATCATCTGGCCGGGCGGGTTTTTCAAGTCCGCGCCCGAGCAGAACGCGGGTTCCGAGCCGGTAATGACGATCGAGCGCACCGCATCGCTGGCGTTTGCCGCGTTCAGGTGATCGTGGAGTTCGCCGACGAGCACGGCGGACAGCGCATTTCGATTTTCGGGTCTGTTCAACGTGATCCAGGCCGCACCGTCCCTGACTTCGTACAGTGTTGCGTCGGTTGTCATTGTTCATCTTCCTCCAGCACCGCGAGCAGTGCGCCGTTATCCACCTGGTCCCCCGCTTGCACGAGGATCCTTGTGACTTTTCCTGACATCTGGGCAGTGATCCGGTGCTCCATCTTCATCGCCTCCAGCGTAAACAACAGTTGTCCCTGGGTGACGCTATCCCCATTCGCCACCTGGACGCTCGTGACGTTCCCCGGCATCGGCGCTACGAGCCCGCCGGCTACGGCCGCGAAAGCGGCTGTCGGAAACCGTGGCAATTCCAGGAGTTCGATATCGCCACCGGGGCCGTGCAGCAACCATCGGGCGGCGCATTGACTGACGGCCGCATGGAACCGCCGGCCATCGACTTCCATATCGACCCCGTCCGCATCCTGGCTGAACACGGTTACCCGGTAGTCGTTGTCGCCGATGGAGACATCGAAAGCACCGTCCCTTCGTGACCGGTACTCAACGCTGATTTGGTCATCGCCGACGCGAAAGCTCGCTGCCTGGGGCGGCATGAGGGAATTGCGCCAGCCGCTCGGCATGTTCCCAAGGACTTTCGCTTCCTCCCTTCGACGGGCCTGCCCGTACACGGTCACTGCCATGAGCGCGTCGTGCTTCTCTGACATGGACAGCTTGCGTCTCCGGTCAGGGTTGACCCGATCGATGAAATCGGTCGTCGTGTCGCCATTGAGAAAGGCGGGTTCGCGCAGCATCGCGATGAGGAAGTCCCTGTTGTTGGTCACGCCCTGCAGGCGGGTTCTTTCCAATGTCCTCGCAAGTCGGGCGGCGGCCTCGCGGCGGGTTGGCGCCGCGACGATGACCTTGGCGATCATGGCATCGAAATCGACGCTGATGTCGCTACCTGACTCGATGCCTGAGTCGAATCGTGCGGAACCGGTGTCGTCGGGTTGCCACGCGAGCACCGAACCGCCTGCCGGAAGGAAATCGTTCGAGGGGTCTTCCGCGTATAGCCGCGCCTCGATCGCGTGGCCCCGGATGGACAGGTCATCCTGGGTATATCCCAGCGGTTCACCCTCGGCGATACGGATCTGTTCCCGGACCATGTCGAGGCCCGTGATCGCTTCGGTTACGGGATGCTCCACCTGCAGACGCGTGTTGACCTCGAGGAACCAGAAGTCGTCTCCGTCGAGCAGAAACTCCACGGTGCCGGCGGAGGTGTAGCCAATCCTTCTCGCCACGGTTAGCGCGGCTTCTCCCATCCGCGCACGCATCGTTGCGTCAACGGCGGGGGACGGCGCCTCCTCGATGATCTTCTGATGGCGCCGCTGGATCGAGCACTCGCGCTCGAAGAGGTACACGAGGTTGCCGTGACTGTCGCCCAGGACCTGGATTTCGACGTGCCGAGGTTTCGTGAGCCAGCGCTCGAGGAACACCGTGCCGTCGCCGAAAGCGGAAAGGGCCTCACGCCTGGCCGACGCGACGGCTTCGGCGATGTCTTCGCCCTCCTGCACGACGCGCATGCCGCGGCCACCGCCGCCGGCAGCGGCCTTGACCAGTAACGGAAACCCCGTCTCACGGGCTGCCGCCGCCAGGTCCGAGCCTTCCTTCACTTCGAGCGCGGGAAGGGTCGGCACTCCGAGTTCCTCCATGAGCGCCTTGGCAGCCAGCTTGTCGCCAACGGCGGCTATGGCATCGCCGGAAGGACCGATCCAGCGCAAGCCCGCCCCGGTAACGCGCCTGGCGAAGCTGGCGTTCTCGGAAAGGAATCCATAACCCGGATGTACGGCATCCGCGCCGGTACGCTTGCAGGCCTCGAGCACCTTGGCGGCGTCAAGGTAGGTTTCTGCCGGGAGACTGCCGTGCAGGGCGATGGCGACGTCCGCTTCTCGCACGAAAGGTGCTGTGACATCCCCGTCCGCGTACACCGCGACGGTGTCGATTCCCATCTCGTGGGCGGTGCGCTGAATGCGCCGCGCGATCTCGCCGCGATTGGCGATCAGCAGCCGGCGGATCGGCTGGATCGCTGCTACATCCGCCACGTGCCGAATTCCTTGGTCCCTTCGACCCTGTTGCTGTGGCAGGCGGAAAGCGAGATGGCCACAACGGTGCGCATGTCGCGCGGGTCGATCATGCCGTCGTCGGCGACGCGGGATGTGGCGTAAAGGCCCTTTGAGCGTTCTTCCGCCCAGAACTCCGCCGTCTCGGCGCGCCGGTCATTGGCCGCCTCGTCGAACTCGAGGCCGCGGCGCTCTGCTGCCGCGCGCTGGACGATGGTCATGACGCCGGCCATCTGCTTCGGGCCCATGACGGCGATCTTGGCGGTCGGCCAGGTGTAGGAAAACCGGGTCTCGTACGCGCGGCCGCTCATGCCGTAGTTTCCGGCACCGTAGGATGCGCCGACGATGATCGATATGTGCGGTACCGTGGAATTGGCGACCGCATTGATCATCTTGGAGCCGTGCTTGGTGATCCCCCGGTGCTCGAAATCCGTCCCCACGATGAACCCGGTGATGTTGTGCAGGAACAGCATGGGTACGTCGATCTGGTTGCAGAGCTGGATGAACTGCGAGCCCTTTTCCGAGGACTCCGACATGAGTGGGCCGTTGTTGCCGAGCACGCCGATCGGGTACCCGTTGATGGATGTCCAGCCCGTGACAAGCGTCGGGCCGTAGAGGGGTTTGAACTCCTCGAAGCGGGACCCGTCGGCAACGCGCGCCAGCACTTCCCGCATGTCGAACGGGACCCGCAGGTTCTCGTTGACGATTCCGAGAAGCTCCTCCGGATCGTAGATCGGGCCGTCGGCCGGCATCGTCGGGCCCGGCCCCTGCTTGCGCCAGTTGAGGTGCGCCACTACCTCCCGGCACATGCGTATGCCGTCGAGTTCGTCCTGGGCCAGGTAGTCGCCAAGGCCAGAGACCCGGGTGTGCATGTCGGCGCCGGCCAGATCCTCGTAGTCGGCGTCTTCACCGGTCGCCATCTTCACAAGCGGCGGGCCCCCGAGGGCCACCCTGGACTGTCCCTTGATGAAGATGTTGTAGTCGCTCATGCCGGGCTGGTAGGCGCCGCCGGCGGTGGACGCGCCAAACACCACGGAGATCGTGGGGATGCGCAGCTTCGAGAGTTCGGTGATCTCGTAGAAGAGCCTGCCGGACTCGGCGAAGTGGGTGATCTCGCGCCGGATCGACGCCTCGGGGTCGCTGCGGCCGCCTTCCCCCCGCAAGTCCGCCCCCGCGGATTCGACGAACTGCACGTACGGCAGCCGGTTCTGGCGGGCGATCTCGAGACCCCGCATGAGTTTCTTGGAGTTGAACTGGTTGAAGGCGCCGGCGCGAACCGAGGGATCGTGGCCGAGAATCACGCATTCCGTGTTCTCGATGACGCCGATGCCGACGATGAAACCGGAGCCCACCGCATAGTTCGAGCGCCATCCGGCCAGCGGGCTGATCTCGAGAAACGGCGAGTCGCGATCGAGCACCAGGCTGATTCGCTCCCGCAAGGGCATCTTGTCGCGGGAACGCAGCCGCGCCATTGCCTCGTCGCCGCCACCCTGGGCCGCTTCCGCGTACAGTTCGTCCAGGCGCGCGAGAGCCTCGAGCATGCGTTCGCGATTCTCCCGGTAGGCGTCGGACCGGACATCCAGCCGCGAGTCGAGTACCGCCATGCCGTGTCGTTCCCCTGACTTTGCGTGCTGGGGGAGGCGCTATTGGCTCAGGGGGTCGCTCGCCCGCCAGGGCGCGATCTGCCCATCGTAGACGCCGGGGCCCTTTCGGAAGTGGGCGGCTTCCTCAAGGGTCTCCACGAAAGGCATCTCCCGCGGATAGACGTTGTCCCCGCGGGGACGGGGACCGGCTTTCGATACGTGGCCCCATAGGGGATGGCCCACCACTTCCTCGGCGATAGCCGCCGCCTCGATGAGCTTGTCGAGTCTGTAGCCGGTCTCGATGCCCATTTCGTGGCAGAGGTCGACGAAGTCCTCTGTCGGCAGGTGGCCGGCGGCGCGGCCGTTGCCGCAATACGGGCAGCCGCCCATGCCGCCGATGGACGTGTCGAACTCGCGCACTCCGAGTTGCAGCGCCTCGTAGTAGCTCGCCATCGTGAGCCCGCGGGTATTGTGAAGGTGCATGTGGAAGTCGGTGATTTCCGGCCAGCGCTCCCGGATCGCGAGGAGCGTCTCCCGCACCTCGTGTGGCAGGTTCCAGCCCATCGCCTCCAGGAACGAGCACCGGGTGACCGGAATGCCGGCGGCGTGCCACTTGTCGATCATGAGCTGCAGCAGGTCCAGTCGCTGCTGCAGGGAGAAGGGCCCCTCGAAGTTAGAGCCGAAGGGGTTCCCGATGCCGATGGAGCCGTGGTCGGCATTTGCCTTCTTCGCCGCCGCGATGGTGTCGTCCATGGCGGCGATCTGCTGCGCCTGGCTGCGGTTGTAGTTTCGCCTGGCGAACGTGTCGCACAGTTCGACGCTGGTGCCGAAACCTCGCCTGCTCCGCACGTCGATCTTCGGGTAGTACTTGTCCGCGCGCTCGAAACCGACCTTGTTGAATACGGCGGCGGTGTACTTGACGCCCGGTTTGGGGACGAAGCGCTCGGCGATCTCGTCGATGCAGGCCATCTGCGGCGTCCATTTCGGATGCGCAAAGGAACCGATCGAAATCCATTTCGCGCCGGTTTCGCCCAGGGCGTCGAGGAGCCTGAGTTTCTCGTCCACCGAAATGTCGGTGCTCTCGATCTGCAGACCTTCGCGCATCGTGTCGTCGTTGATGGTGACGGACTTTGGCAACATGCTCGCAACCCTCTATGTGATTGACCGCTATTTGTACCAGAGCGGGCCCCGACGCGTCGAACGACACTGCCGGGCATCCTGACTGTCTTGCCGCTGGCAAGCCAAGTCCGACATACTGCCGGGCCGGAATTGCATCGAGGGCGGCCGATGGCTCCGCCGTACGCCCGGGCAGCGCTGCTGGATCGGGACGGGACCGTAATCGCAGACCGCGGCTATCTTGCCGATCCCGCCGGAGTGGAGATCCTGCCGCGGGCGGCGGAAGGCCTGGCGCGGATGCGCTCCTGCGGGCTGGGGCTCGCGATCCTGACGAACCAGTCCGGCGTCGGCCGGGGGTATTTCGGCGAAACGGAGCTTTGCGCGGTAAATCGCCGCATGGAGGAACTGCTCGAAGCGCAGGGCGTCAGCCTCGATGGAATCTACTACTGTCCCTGCCATCCGGACCGGCGTTGCGGCTGCCGCAAACCGAAACCCGGGCTGGTGCGGGCCGCGAGCGCGGAGCTTGGTTTCGACCCGGCGCGGAGTTTCGTCATCGGCGACAAGGACAGCGACATCGGGATGGGGCGCGCGGTGTCCGCGCAAACCATTCTGGTGCGGCCGGGCGCGGCGGGCGATAACCTCGGTCTCGAGTTCCAGGCGAAGCCGGACTACGTGGTGGAAGATCTCCTCGGCGCCGCGCAACGCATCGAGGAGATTCTGCGTACGGAGCAATCACCATGAACGAACCCCAGGCGGGCCGCATCCGCGCCCATTTCGAAGGAACCATCGAGGCCCAGCGACGCGCGCTGCGCGATTGCGAGGGCGCCATCCTGGAGGCGGCCAGGGTCGTTGCAGCCGCGTTCGAGCGAGGAAACAAGCTCCTGCTCTGCGGCAACGGCGGCAGCGCCGCGGACTGCCAGCACATCGCCGCCGAACTGGTCAACGTGCTCGACAAGGCATTCCCGAGACCGCCGCTCGCGGCCGTGGCCCTGACCACGGATACGTCGTTTCTTACCGCCGCGGCAAACGACTTCGGTTTCGAGGGTGTCTTTGAGCGCCAGGTGGAGGCGCTCGGCCAGGCGGGCGACGTGCTGCTGGCGATCACGACCAGCGGCCGTTCCGCCAACGTCCTGAAAGCAGCCAGGCGGGCGGCGGAACTGAACATGGCCGTCGTCGGGCTTACCGGCTCGGCAGGAGGTGGGTTGCCGGAGGTATCGGATCCGTGCATCGTCGTGCCCGCGGACAACACGCAGCACATCCAGGAGACGCACATCGTGGTCGGCCACGTGCTCTGCGACCTGGTGCAGCACGCGCTCTTCGATGGTTGAGGGCAATCCGTCGGGCCTTGTCGGGCGCGACGCGTATCGCCGCCCACCGGTACCACTCGCAGCGCAGCGCGGGAATTGACAGCCCGAGTTGGATTTCCCTACAATCGCCGGCCTTTTCGACCCCCCGCAAGTGCCTGATGAAAAGGACATTTCAACCCAGCGTGATCAAGCGCAAGCGAACGCACGGTTTTCGCGCCCGGATGGCGACGCGTAGCGGTCGCAAGGTCTTGGCCGCTCGCCGGGCCAAGGGCCGGAAACGGCTGTCGGTGTAGCTCCCGCCTCTGCGGGGACCCATCATCGCCGGGGCCGGTTCCCGCGCGAATGCAGTACATGGAATGGGTGAATCAGTGGGCGTTACGTTCACGGTCGACTATCGTTTCCCGCCCGGCGCTCGGCTTGCCCGGAAGCGGGAGTTTGATCGCGTGTTCAGAGGGCCTCGCCACCGTTTTCGCAGCGGCCCGTTACGCCTCGTCGCTGCGGAGAATAGAATGTGCGCCTCGCGGCTTGGCGTCGTCGCCCCGCGACGAGTGTTGCGGCGCGCGATAGACCGCAACCGGGCCAAGCGTCACATACGCGAATCGTTCCGTTACGCCCGGGCGAGTTTGCCGAACTGCGACATTGTCGTCGTTGTCACCGGCTTTGGCGACGGGAGGCCGATCAGGGCAGGGGAAGTCCGTCGGGCGGCGGATGCGCTTTGGGAGAGGTTGTGCAGGGAACCATGAAGAGCACCATCGTCACGGCAGCCAGGAAGGTACTGGTTGGCCTGGTCCAGGTATATCGCCTTGTCATAAGCCCGCTGTTTCCGCCGAGCTGCCGCTACTATCCGACCTGCTCCGCGTACGCCCTGGGGGCCATCCGTGTGCATGGCCCCATCCGCGGCGGCTGGCTGGCCTTGAAGCGGATCGGGAAATGCCATCCCTGGGGCCCGGGCGGCCACGACCCTGTGCCGCCGGCCAGCAGGGACAATCCGTCGTGACCCTTCCCAGCACCGAGATCCAACGTATCGCCCTTCTCGTTGCGCTGGGCATCACGGCGTACCTGCTGATGCTCGCCTGGCAGCAGGACTACGGCCGTCAGCCGGTGAAGCCCGTCGAATCGCCGGTGGCCGAGGAGCGTGGGGCGTTGCCGGATATGCCATCGGCCGCAGACGAAGCCGCGGAGTACGATTTCGATGTGCCCGTGCCGACTTCGGTGGCGGATCCCGTTGAAGCGGCGGAAGTGACGGATCCGGCGTTGGAGCGCGCCCGCCTGATCGAGGTGTCAACGCCCACCATGACGGCATGGATCGATCCGGTCGGCGGGGACATCGTCGGCGTCCGGCTGCCCAGGTATCCGGTCAGCCTGGATCAACCCGACACGCCGTTCGTGCTGCTCGACCGGCGAGTGGGCCATACCTACATCGCCCAGAGCGGCCTCGCCGGCCCGGACGGCATCGATTCGCGATCCGGCCGACCGCACTACATCGCGTCCCGGCGGTCCTACCGGGTCGAGGAGAGGCCTGAAGATGTCGTCCTGCGCCACGAGGAGGACGGCCTCATCGTTGAGAAACGCTTCCGGTTCGATCCGGCGTCGTACCTGGTCGACGTTGCGTACGAGATCGACAACCGGCGCTCGGAACCGATGACGGCGAACCTCTTCGCGCAGCTCAAGCGTGATGCCTCGTTGCCGGAGACCGGGCAGGGGTTCACGCTCGGCCCCAGGCCGTATCTCGGCGCTGCCCTCACCACTGTCGATACACGCTACGAAAAGGTGGATTTCGAAGATCTTCGCGACGAGGAGCTTCTTGAAGTGGTGACAGGCGGGTGGATCGCGATGTTGCAGCACTACTTCCTGAGCGCGTGGGTCGCGAATCCCAACCAGGAGAACACCTACTATGGCTATCCGAATCGCCGTGGAGACGGGACCTACATCGTCGGCTTTACCGGCCCGGCGTTCACTGTCGCGCCGGGTGGGACGGCCATCGTCGGCGCGGGATTCTACGCCGGCCCGAAGGATCAGAACCGCCTCGAAGAGATCGCGCCGAACCTCAACCTGACGGTGGACTACGGGTTCCTGTGGTTCCTGGCGGCACCGCTCTTCCGGCTGCTCGAGATCATCCAGTCGTTTGCCTACAACTGGGGCGTGGCCATCATCCTGATGACGCTCGTCATCAAGATTATTCTCTATCCGCTGTCTCACGCCAGCTACAAGTCGATGGCCAAGATGCGCAAGCTCGCGCCGCAGATGAAGCGACTGCAGGAGCGTCACGCCGGCGACCGGCAGAAGCTGTCGCAGGAAATGATGGAACTCTACCGCAAGGAGAAGGCGAACCCGCTGGGTGGCTGCCTGCCGATGCTCCTGCAGATGCCCGTGCTGATCGCCATGTACTGGGTGCTCTACGAAAGCGTCGAGCTGCGCCAGGCGCCGTTCTTCGGCTGGGTTCAGGATCTCTCCGCGATGGATCCGTTCTTTGTCCTGCCCATTCTGATGGGCGCCTCGACGTATGCGCAGCAACTGCTCAGTCCCACGCCGCCGGACCCGATGATGGCGCGGATGATGAAGATGATGCCCATCATGTTCACCGTTCTGTTCATATTCTTCCCGGCGGGCCTCGTCCTTTACTGGCTGGTGAACAATCTCCTTTCCATGGCGCAGCAATGGTTCACCAACTACCGGATCGAAAAGGCGGAGAGCGCCTGATCGAATCGCGCGCGCCATGTCGACCGTCGACACCATAGCTGCGGTCGCGACGGCCCCGGGGCGGGGTGGCGTCGGGATCGTCCGCGTGTCCGGTCCGCTGACCCCGGAAATAACAAACGCGCTGACCGGCCGGAAGCTCCCGCCTCGCGCTGCCGTCTATTGCAGTTTTCGCGACGGCGACGGGGCGGCGCTCGACCGGGGCATAGCGATCCGGTTCGAGGCCCCGAATTCGCTCACCGGCGAGGACGTGCTGGAACTGCAGGCGCACGGCGGTCCCGTGGTGCTCGACATGCTGCTCGAGCGCGTGCTGTCGCTCGGTGCCCGGCGCGCGGACCCCGGCGAGTTCACCCAGCGGGCTTTCGTCAACGGCAAGATGGACCTGGCACAGGCGGAGGCCGTGCTGGATCTCGTCAACAGCGCAACGCGCCAGGCGGCGCGGGGGGCGCTGCGCTCGCTGTCCGGCGAGTTCTCGAAACGCGTGCATGCGATTGCGCAGGAGGTCCTGGAACTGCGGGTCTTTTGCGAGGGCGCCATCGACTTCCCGGATGAGGACATTGACTTCCTTTCCGAGTCGGATGTCGGCGAGCGACTGGCTTCGGTACGGAAACGGCTCTCGAAACTGCGCGCCAGGGCGCGCCAGGGCGCGCTGTTGCAGGACGGCCTGAACGTCGTCATCGCCGGCGCGCCGAACGTGGGGAAGTCGAGCCTGCTGAACCGGCTTTCGGGTGAAGAACGCGCCATCGTCACCAGCGTGCCGGGCACGACGCGGGATACGCTGGATGCCGACTTCGACCTCGACGGCATGCCCGTTCGCGTCGTCGACACGGCCGGCCTGCGCGACACGAGGGACGCGGTGGAAACGGAAGGCATCAACCGCGCGCATCGCGCCATGGCGACCGCCGATGTCGTGCTCTGGGTCGTGGACGACAGGGAGGCATGCAGCGAACCAGGAGGGGCCGCCTGCACGAAAGCCGGCTCGGAAGCCCCATCCATCGTTGCGAGGAACAAGGCGGACCTCTCCGGGCGGCCTACGGGGCGCCTGGCGCCGGGAGCCGTGCGCATTTGCGCGCTCACCGGGGACGGCGTCGATGCGCTGGCGGCGGAGATCAGGGAGGCCGCGGGGTACCGGGCGGGAGAGGGTGTTTTCACGGCGCGCGCGCGACACCTCGATGCGCTGGCCGCCGCCGACGTGGCATTGGCCGCCGCCTCGGAACGCCTGGCGGCCAACTACGGCGAATTGGTCGCCGAAGACCTGCGGGAGGCCCACGATCACCTGGGAGTCATCGTGGGGCGCGTATCGGCGGACGACCTGCTGGGTGAAATCTTTGCCAGCTTCTGCATAGGGAAATAAGCTATCCCGTTGACTCTGGACGGCGCCCATGACACTGCATAGCGAAATCTACGACGTCATCGTTGTCGGCGGCGGCCACGCCGGGACCGAGGCTGCCCTAGCGGCCGCCAGAACCGGCGCGTCCACGCTGCTCCTCACGCAGAGCATAGAGACCCTCGGGCAGATGTCCTGCAACCCCGCGATCGGCGGGATCGGCAAGAGCCACCTGGTGCGGGAGATCGACGCGATGGGCGGCGCGATGGCGCTCGCGACGGATGCGGCGGGGATTCAGTTCCGCACGCTGAATGCGAGCAAGGGCCCCGCGGTGCGCGCCACGCGCGCCCAGGCCGACCGCACGCTTTACCGCAGGGCGATCCGCCACGTGCTGGAAGCGCAGGAGAATCTCTCCATCTTCCAGCAGTCCGTCGTGGACATCGAGATTCGCAAGGGCCGCGTCGAAGGCGTCCTGACGGCCATGGGCCTCGAGTTTTCCGCTCCCGCCGTCGTGTTGACGACCGGCACGTTTCTTGGCGGGCGCATCCACATAGGCCTCTCGAACCACGCGGGCGGCCGCGCCGGCGACCCTGCCTCCAACGCACTTGCCCAGCGCCTGCGCGCGTTGCCGTTCGCCGTCGACAGGCTCAAGACCGGGACGCCGCCGCGGATCGCCGGGGATACCGTCGATTTCGACCGCCTGGAGCCGCAGTGGGGCGACGAGCCGTGTCCGGTGATGTCCTTCAATTCGGACGGCAGTGAGCATCCGCGCCAGGTGCCCTGCCACATCGCCGCGACGAACGAGGAAACGCACCGGATCATCCGGGACGGACTGGACCGCTCGCCGATGTTCGCGGGCGAGATCGAGGGTGTCGGGCCACGCTACTGCCCTTCCATCGAGGACAAGGTCGTTCGTTTCGCGGACCGGGCTTCGCACCAGGTGTTCGTCGAACCCGAAGGCCTCGACACGAACGAGCTCTACCCCAACGGCATCTCCACGAGCCTGCCTTTCGAAGTCCAGTTCGCGCTCCTCCGGAGCATGGAGGGCTTCGAGCGGGCGCGGATCACGCGGCCGGGTTACGCGATCGAGTACGACTTCTTCGATCCGCGGGGACTCGAACCGTCGCTCGAGACGAAGGCCGTCTCGGGGCTCTATTTCGCAGGGCAGATCAACGGCACGACCGGTTACGAAGAGGCCGCCGCGCAGGGATTGCTGGCGGGGCTGAACGCCGCGCGAAAGGTGGCGGGCAGCGACCCGTGGACACCCGGGCGGCACGAGGCGTACCTCGGTGTCCTGGTCGACGACCTCGTCACCCTCGGCACGAACGAACCGTACCGCATGTTCTCGAGCCGCGCGGAGTACCGCCTGCGCCTGCGCCAGGACAATGCGGACCTGCGGCTGACGCCGGTGGCGAGGGAGCTCGGCCTGGTCGACGCCAGGCGTTGGCGAAGGTTCGAGGCCAAGCGCGCCGCAATCGAAGGGGCCGCCGCGGCATTGAAGGCGACCCGACTGACCCCTGGCAGCGATCTCTGCACGCGAATCGAGGCCCGGTGCGGGGAATCCGTAGCGAAGGAAACGAACCTGTTCGACTTCCTCAAGCGCCCGGGCGTGACCGCAGCGGACTTGCGGGCCGCCGGAGCGGTGGCGGCGGACACTCCGGCGGTAGCCCTGGAACAGGTGGAGGTCCAGGCGAAGTATGACGGCTACATCAGGCGCCAGGATCGCGAGATTGCGAAGGTGAAGGCCCAGGAGGCCATCGTGCTGCCTCCCGAACTCGACTACGAGAGAATCGAGGGGTTGTCGAACGAACTCAAGGAGAAACTTTCGCTCGCCAAGCCGTCGACCCTGGCTCGGGCATCCAGGATTCCCGGGATTACGCCCGCGGCCCTGTCGCTGCTCCTGATTCACGCGAAGCGTCTTGCCCGGCGCGAAGACCACGTTCCTGCGCGGGAAGCGTCACCAGCCGGAGAGCGCGCGGCGCGTCGGTCCGCGTGAACCTCGACGCGCGCGCTCGAATGCGCCTGGAAGCGTTCGGCGAGCTTGTTCGGCACTGGAACCGCACACATAACCTGGTCAGCCGCCGGGACGCGGATCGTCTCGAGACGCGGCACATCGCAGACAGCCTGACCCTGGTCCCGTGGGTCGAAGGCGTCCGTCTTGCGGACGTCGGTTCGGGGGCCGGCTTCCCTGGCATTCCCCTCGCGATCGCGGCGCCCGAATGGTGGATAGCCCTCGTGGAGCGCAGCGAAAAAAAGGCCCGGTTCCTGCGCCAGGCGCTGATCGAACTCGATATCGAAAACGCCGAAGTGGTGCTGGAGGATGCCCGTCGGTTTGACCCGCATGACCCGTTCGACACCGTCACGGTCCGGGCGGTGGCCAAGCCGACGGAGGCGTGGGAGATCGTGCGGCACCTCCTGCGGCCAGGGGGGTGCGCGTTGCTGCAGTCCTCGGCCTCCCTGACGGAACTCCCATACCCGGGCGGCCGCGTGCGGTGTGCCGGGCCCGTTCCGGGAGACATCGGGGAACCGCCGCGGCACATAACGAAGGTCCGGCGCGTGGACGAGACATGCATGTCATAGCGGTCGCGAACCAGAAGGGCGGGGTCGGCAAGACGACGACCAGCGTCAACCTGTCGGCGTCGCTCGCGCTGACCGGGGCGAATGTGCTCCTGGTCGATCTCGACCCGCAGGGGAACGCGACGATAGGGTGTGGAATCGACAAGGATGCGCTTGAGGCCTCGACCTGCGAATGGCTGGCCGGAGAGGCCCTGCTGGAGGACATCGCCCTCGAATGTGTGGCGGGGATTGCCCTGGCGCCTTCCAATGCGGACCTGACAGCCGCCGAAGTCGAACTCCTCGCAGCCGAGGACCGTGTCGGGCGCCTGCGCGAGTGCCTCGCATCGGCATCGGACTGGTTCGACTACGGCATCATCGACTGTCCGCCGGCGCTCAACGTACTGACGCTGAATGCCCTGATGGCCGCGGACGGCGTGCTGATCCCGACACAGTGCGAGTACTACGCCCTCGAAGGTCTCGTCGCGCTGCTCGACACGATCGCGGGCACGCGGGATCGGGGCAACCCCCGGCTCGAGATCGAAGGCGTCCTTCGCACGATGTACGACCCCCGCGTCCGCCTCACGCTCGAAGTGTCCCGCCAGTTGATCGACCACTTCGGCGACCAGGTGTTCCGCACCGTCATTCCGCGCAACGTACGGTTGGCAGAGGCCCCCAGCCACGGCCTCCCGGTGATTTTCTACGACCGGCGCTCGACGGGTGCCGCAGCGTACATGGCCCTCGCGCAGGAAATCGCCGCGAAGCACTCCGACGCCCCTTGAGACCCTCGAGGACCTACAATCGAGCGCCGTGGCCATCGGTTGGAGCCGTGCTGTGGAAGGGTTTGCGCCGCTCGAGTTCGAAGAGCGTCCGGTAGTCGAGATGAAGTCCAGGGCGGCGGGTTTCTACGAACTCATGCGCCGCCGCCGCACGGTGCGCGATTTCTCTGATCGCGAGATCCCGGGCGAGGTCATCGAACATGCACTGCTTACCGCGGGAAGCGCGCCGAGCGGTGCCCATCGCCAGCCGTGGCATTTCGTGGTCGTTACGGACGCCCGGAAGAAGGCAGCAATCCGTGAAGCTGCCGAACACGAGGAGCGTCAGTTCTATGGGCGCCGCGCGCCGAAGGAGTGGCTCGAAGCGCTCCGCCCGTTGGGGACCGACGCCAACAAGCCGTTCCTCACCGCCGCGCCCGCGCTGATCGCCGTCTTCCTGCGCCGCTTCAGCTTCGTCCAGGACGGCGGCGGCAGGAAGCGCCTCAAGAACTACTACACGTCGGAGTCGGTCGGCATCGCCACGGGCCTTCTCATCGCCGCGCTCCACAATGCAGGCGTCGCTACGCTCACCCACACTCCGAGCCCGATGCGGTTCCTGAACAGGTTGCTGGGCCGGCCGCGGGACGAGCGCCCCTACGTCCTGGTCGTCGCCGGCTACCCCGCACCGCAGGCGCAGGTTCCCGTGCTTCAGCGCTACGGATTGGAGGAGCTGGCGACGTTCGTGTGATCTGACTAACGCCGGCGCGCCTTGTGCAGCTTTGCCATGAGAGTGAACAGCTCTACCGGGTTCGCTGGCGATTCGGCGTGCCCGAATTCCCGATAGAGCGTTGCGACATTGACGACAATGCGCTCGCCGTCGCCCCAGGAGTCATAGTCCGTCATGGAGATGTCCATGGCGGCATCGTAGACGGACAAGCCGGCGTCGAAGCGTTTCCGGGCCTCGTCGCGCACGTACACGAGGTAGTCCCTTACCGCCCGGACGCCGCGATGATCGGTGATCGGGCCGTGGCCGGGAACGATGGTCTCGAGATCGAGGCGGAGCATGTGGTCGCAGGCGCCGATCCAGTTGCCGACGGGACCGGCCCAGAGAATCGGGTGGCCCTCGATGAACAGGATGTCGCCGGTGAACATCAGTCTGTCCGCGGGGACATGGACCAGGATATCGCCCCGGGTATGGCATGGCCCCACCCGCTTGAGCATCACGTCCTTGTCGCCGCAGTTGATCTGCAGACTGTCGTCGAAGGTCCGGGTCGGCAGGGTCTGCCGAATGTTCTCGAAGTCGAAATCGCTGAAGCAGTATTGGAGAAACTCGCCTACCTCTCCCAGTCCGGGGGCGAGCCGCATCATCTGGGCGAGGCGCTCGGGCGAGTCTTCGGCGAGTTCCGCGGCGGTCGCGCTGGACGAGATGATCTCGGCATCGGCGACGAGTTCGTTGCCGTTGCAGTGGTCGCCGTTGGCATGCGTATTGACGAGCGTATCGATGCGCCCTGCCGCGGGATCGGCGGCGCGCATGGCGGTGAGCATCTCGTGCGTCAGCCTGACGTCGAACAGGGTGTCGACGAGCAGCGCTTCGCCCTGGGAGACAATCAGCCCGGCATTGCTCCAGCCCCAGCCGCCGTCGGGCTGTAGCCACGCGTAGCCGCCCGACCCGAGGTCATGCAGGCCGTGGTCAAAGGGCTTGATTCCAAGCGACATGACACTCCGCCCGTTACGAAAAATATCCGCCGATGATGCGACAAAGCGCCTGCCTGCGGAAGGATTCCTTAATGGCAGCATGGATGAACTGTCTCGGGCCACGGCTCCAGGTCCTTGTTCTTCGCCGCAATGTGCGGAAGTGTGACGACTCGCAGGCGAGCCACCGCATTGTGCTTCGGGGAACTTGCGGACACCAAGGACACGCTACAATGAACTGGTGAGTTGGGAGATCGACTTCGCGTGATAGGACAGTTTTGGTTCGCTTGTACGCGGTTGAAACCACGCCGTTCGGTTCCCATATCGTTTCAAAGGAACCTGCGACATTTGTTGGCGGGTTAGGCGGCAGACATGAAGGCCACACTCGGGTGGATGAGCATTGGGTATTCGACGGAATTCGCCGTCCCGTTGTTCGACCTTGTAACAAAGGCGCCGGAACTGCAGCAGCGCATTTACACGGGAGTCCGCGCAGAGTATCCGTTCGCGCTGCAAACCGCTGACATGCATGTTGCGCCAAGCGGGCTGCAATCGGAAACGGGATTGCGGATCACTATGTTTGGTGGCAATGCGTCGGTCAATCTAACGCCGGTACGGGCAGCATTGGAGTTTTCGAACTTGAATGCGGTCAAGGAAGACTTGGACGTTTGCAAGAAGTGCATCGATTTGGTTACAGAGGCGCTGAACAAATCCTGTGCTGATGTGGTCATTCAGACTGAGACGATCACAAGTTCGCTCCGACTAGAGGCCGAAGGAGACGCTGCCGGGCATCTCGCAGCCATTGCCGCCGCAAATGTTCGGTTGAATCCAGGCGAGTTCGGAGCCACGGAAGACCACCCCGTCGTCTCCATAGAGATCAGCAATTCCGCAAATAAATGGCGATCATCTGCTAGCGTTACCGTCAATGCGGGGAACTTTTTCGTGTACTGTCAAACCCGCTATGATGACAGGCGAAGCTCAGTTAGCGATCGCATCGACGCGCAGCTTAGCTTGTTAGACGGAGTGCTCACGCGAGTTCAAGTGGAGGCCAAAGCGAGATGACGACACCTCTCCAGGGATGGGAAGCCGGGCCTGCGCAGGATTCCGGCCTCAAGGCTGGCTTTGGTTACAACAAGCCGCTTCGCGATGATCCACAAGCCGCCCTCTTTTCCATGCGGTCTTGGGCGCCGCCCGATCAGGCGCCGTTGGAAGTCCTGCCGAGCGCATATCAGCCAAACGTGGGCCTTGCGCAAAGGAGATGGCGGGCCTTCGGTGTGCCGCTGCCAACATTTGTTTCGAAGTCGAAACGACTTAGCGGTCCCATTCAGTTCGTTTTGAAGTTGCTGGACTGTTGGCACTTGACCAAATCGGATGCAGTTGTCCTTTTGGGATTTGACGAGTCGGATAGCGACTACGCGCACGCTGTTTTGGAAGGAAAAGCGGCTCTGCACGGGAGAGACGTTCGTGATCGGATCGCCCACCTGTTCCAAATCCGAAAGACGCTTTCAACGCTCTTTCGGGATCCAGATGTCGAAAACGAATGGCTGCGTGAGCCACACGTCTTGCTTGATGGTCGGGAGCCTTTGGACCTTCTCTTAGGCGGCTCTATGGAGAACCTCCTGCTCGTCAAGGAGTACGCCGATGCCGTCGCAGGGCGGTGACCCCGAAAAACCTCCGGCGCCGGACGCGTTGCTCGTCGAAATCCCGACGAAGCGCAACCGAAGGCAGATCTATCGGTTGGCCAGCATAGCTCGGGATGACGATTTCCTCGACGGGTTGGGTCTGGATACGCGAAGCCAAGAGGAGTTGAAAACCCTACTCGAAGCCAGCGGGCATGTGGATTCGACGGAGGAGATTCTTGACGCTCCCTTTCGAAGGAAGCCTCGTCTAGGAATGATCACTCGATACTCTGATGGGACCTATCCAGTCTTTTACAGCTCTCTTGACTTGAAGACCGCCGAGGCGGAAGTTGCTCATTGGTTCATGCAGAGCTTTGGTGGACGCCCCGACCGTCGTCGGGCCGCTTACTATCAGCGATTCGCGTGTACATTTGACGGGCTCGAAAAGGATTTGCGAGGCCGGCGGGGCGATTGGCCAGAACTTGTTGACGTGGCCGACTACGCTTTTTGCAACCGAATCGGTTCGGAAGCCGTTCAGTTGGGATTGGATGGGTTGGTCGCCCCTTCTGCGCGTCGCGAGGAGGGTTCCAACGTTCCGGTTTTCCGCCGACAGGCCATTAGCAATCCTGAGTCTCACGGGACGGTAACTGTTGCGTTTGATCCTCATCAGGGCGAGGTCACCACGGCAAGCGCCGCCCCGCGCTAGCGGCGGAAGATATTAAGGGCGAGGCGCGCCCCGTGAGGCGGCGACACTTCGAGTGTTCCATTTGCTCTCGGGGCTATACTCGGCGCGCCGATGGGTAAAGCGTCGCGATGAACATCCTGACCCTGGTGTGGCGGCGTGCCAGCGCCGCCGTGCGCGACCTGGCGCCGATCATCGCCGTCATCGCGTTCTTCCAGATCGTCGTCCTGCAACAGCCGTTTCCAAACCTGGCCGATGTTCTCGTCGGACTGATCTGCGTGATCGCTGGCCTCACGCTCTTCATTCAGGGTCTCGAGAGCGGTCTCTTTCCGCTCGGTGAAGCGATCGCGCAGGCGTTCGCCCGCAAGGGCAGCACCGCCGCCCTCCTGACGTTTGCGTTTTGCCTGGGGTTCGGCACGACGGTGGCCGAGCCGGCGCTGATCGCGATTGCCGGGAAAGCGGCCGAGGTTGCCGCCGAGGCGGGCGTTATTGCGCCCGAGGCGGCCGCGCAGGCAGCGTACGCGTTCAATTTGCGCATGGTGGTGGCGCTCTCCGTGGGCGTGGCCATCGTGCTGGGCGTGTTGCGCATCGTCATGGGCTGGCCCATCCACCGATTCATTATTGGCGGTTACGTGATTGTCACCGTCCTGACCGCGTTCGCGCCCGACGAGATCATCGGCGTCGCCTACGATGCGGGCGGGGTGGCCACCAGCACGATCACCGTGCCGCTCGTGACCGCGCTCGGCGTCGGCCTCGCCAACGCCATCAGGGGCCGCAACCCGATGACCGACGGTTTCGGCCTGATCGCCTTCGCGGTCCTGAACCCGATGATTTTCGTGCTCACCTTCGGCCTCATCGCGTGAACGCCGCTGCCGATTTCGCCATGGACTTCCTCGGCACGGTGGCTGGCACGGTGGTCGACGTGGCGCCGATCGTTGCCATTCTCGTCACGTTCCAGGTCGTGGTGCTTAGACAGCGCCCGCCGAACCTGCCCGGCATCGTCACCGGATTTGTCTGCGTGCTGCTCGGCCTGGCCCTGTTCCTGATCGGCCTCGAGCAGGCGCTCTTTCCCATCGGCGAGACGATGGCGCGCCAGTTGACCGAGGCGAGCATCGGGGACGCGCCCCCCGGCGCGGGTGTGGATTGGCGCGACTACGCCCTCGTGTACACATTCGCCGCCGCTATCGGCTTCGCGACGACCGTGGCGGAGCCGCCCCTGATCGCCGTCGCGATGAAGGCGGAACAGGTCTCCGGCGGCGCAGTCGGTGCCTGGGGGCTGCGCATCGCGGTGGCTATCGGCGTTTCCGTCGGCGTATCCCTCGGCTGCTTCCGCATCGTCACCGGCACGCCGCTGCCGTGGTACATCATCGCCGCCTACGCGGTGGTAATCGTGCAGACCTTCCGCGCCAGCAAGACCATCATTCCGCTCGCCTACGACTGCGGCGGCGTGACGACATCCACGGTCACCGTGCCGGTCGTGGCCGCGCTCGGCCTCGGGCTCGCAGCCAGCGTGCCGGGACGCAGCCCGCTGATCGACGGGTTCGGCCTGATTGCTTTCGCGAGCGTCTTCCCCATCATGTCGGTGCTGGGGTATGCGATGGTCGCCAACTGGTTGAGGGACGGGCGCATCATGAAACGCTGGCAACGCCGACGAGGCATTCGTAAGGAGGATTCGAAGCCATGAGAATGAAGCTGATCGTCGCGTTGGTTAGCGACGACAAGACCGAAGCGGTGATCGAGGCCGCGCGCGCGGGTGGTGCCACCGGGGTTACGGTCGTCACCAGCGCACGCGGGGAGGGGATCACGCCGAAGCGATCGTTCTTCGGCCTGGACCTGACTGCGCACGGAAACGTCGTCTTGTTCCTGGTAGTCGAAACGCGCGCGCGGGACATTCTCGAGCAGATCCGGGGGGCGGGTCACTTTGACGAGGAACCGGGTTCCGGCGTCGCCTTCCAGATCGCCGTCGAGGACGCGGTGGGACTGTCCTCGCAAATGTCGGTAATGCGGGAAGAACTGGAGGGAGAACTATGAGCGAGGAGCGCGAAGCCAGGGTCGAGGACGTCATGGTCACCGACCTCTACAACATCAATGGCCTGGCATCGGTGGACGAAGCCATACAGATGATGAAGGAACACCGTGTAAGTTCCCTGGTCGTCGACCGGCGTGGCGCGGATGACGAGGTAGGGCTGGTCGAGGTGGGGGACGTGGCGAGCGAAGTGATCGCCCGAAACCGGGCTCCGGACCGCGTCAGCGTCTACGAGGTCATGACGAAGCCCGTCGTGACGTTGCCGCCGGGCATGCTCGTGCGATACGCCGTGCGGCTGCTGGCGCGGCTCGGCCAGTCCCGCGCCGTGGTCGTGGATGACGCCCGCAACGCCGTGGGCATGGTGACGTTGCGGGACCTGGTGCTGGGCCCTCGGGAGGATTGATCGAGGGCTTAGCCCGCATATCTCACCAAGGCGCTTGTCGAATCAGCAAAGGTCATTGTATTTCAATGAGGTATCTTCATTTTTCGACGTTCGGACAGGTAACAGACCGCGCTGCCGCGCCCTCGCTGGTCTTTTTTCCGTGTGCGCGCACGTGCTCGCTGCACCATAAGCGACGGCTATGCTTCCGGTTCTTTTCTTGCGAGGGGTTCCCCCTCGCGCTCCCCGGCTGAGGGCTCCGAGCACGCGCACACGAAAAAAATCCTGCGCGATCATCGCGGCCCTTGGTGAGATATGCGGGTTAGGCCGGTCGTTCCGCCCTGGCAAGCTATTCGAACGGCTTCATCCGGCGCAGCAGGTGCCGTTCGCTCGCGGAATCCGCCGATTTGGCGGTCGCGTCGACCAGCCTGTCGTACTTCGGGTCCAGCCGTGCCGTCTTCTGGGCGTCGGAACGGTGGTAGGCGTTGACGCCGATGACCCGGTAGGTCGACTCGCTTTCGCAGGCAGCGCAGGGCACCTGCTCCGGCGGCTCGAATCCGGACCAGAGAAGCTCGGTCAGTTTGCCGCAGCGCCGGCAGCGGTAAGGGTAGAGGGGCATCAGTAGGTCAGCCTGTCCGGTCTGAAGCTCGCGGGAGCGATACCGGCGAGGGCGTCGACAAACTGCTGCAGGGACTGGTGGTAACGGAAGAAATCCTGCTTCTTGCGGGGATTGGCGGCCTTGACGATCCCTCTCTCGAGATCGAGTTCGGCGAGCGACTTTCCGGCTCCCGATTCCCGTTGGGCGAGATAGTCGCGCCATTGGCCCGGCGTCATGTCAATCGTGAAATCGCCGTCGCGGGCATCGGCCGCGTCGATGCGCCGGACATCCGCGCAACCGAACGCGCGGAACGTCGCGAGAAACACGGACTTGCCGGACGCCATGACGACCCTGGCGTCCACGCTCCCAAGGGTGCGGAAAGCGCTGGAGCCGTTCACGGCCGACTGTGCGGCCCTCAGTCGTTTTAGCGAAAGCAAGCAGGCACCTCGCGAGCCGTCAGTCCACGGCGCCGATGGTGGTGGCAACGCCCGCCGAGGCATCGAAGAAGTCCTGGAAGTTCTGGTTGTAGCGGTAGAACAGGTCGCGCCGGTACTGGTCGTCCCCCGGGGCGCGGGGCAGGCCGTCTTCCAGCTCCAGGTCGATCGTGCTGAGCGTATGGTCGAGGTCAGCCGCGCCGTTCTCCTGGATGTTGTTGATCATGTCGATCCACTCGGACACAGGCATGTCGAGAAAGAAGTCCGCCTGGTCGATGTCGTCCCGGGCGATCTCCGTGATTTCGGCGCACTCGAAGCCCTCGAACTCGAGCAGGTAGACGCGGTCGCCGATGCACAGCGCCGCCTTTGCCTCGCAGGGGCCTCCGCCGCCGGAATGAAGCGTCTGGTCCGTGTTGTACCGTTCGCGCACGGCGTTGAACCAGTCGACGGAGGGAAAGATCGACACGGCAGGTCAGTCCCGTGCCGGCGGTACAAGTTGCTCATCCGGGGGAAGCAGGGCGTTCAGCCTGCGCTGGATCATGTTCCGCTTTATCCCGAGCCACTCGCACGCGTCGAGGTAGTCGTGTATCGATTGCCGAACCATCGCGCGCCACGTTGCCATCCCCTCCTGGCGGCCGCCCTCGACGCCTCCGCCGAATACGATCGCGAGGGCCGAGCGCTGCGCCGGCTCCTGGATGTCTCGCGCCAAAGTGCTTTCCCCCAGGGACAGGAGCGTCTGCATGATCGCCGCCTGGCCGTCCTGTTGGGTGATGGCGTACTTCAAGTGGTCCAGGGCGTAGCTCATGTGCCGGGCATGGTCGGCGAGGCAGTTGGCGAAGATCTCCCGCTCGGCGGCATTGTGGGCGTGGGCCAGCAGCAGCCGGTACTGGTTCTGGATGTAAAAGCCGCGCAGCAGGTAGATGTAGACGACCGCTTCGGTCCAGCCCCCGCGGCTTTCCAGGATGGCCCGGTTCATGCGGCCGCGGCTCTCGAGCCCGAGCCCGCCTCCGTTCGCGAGGCACCGCTTGCGGAACGCATCGATGTGACGCGCGCAGGTCAGGGCGGCGACGGCGAGGAACTGCTTGACCTCGTGGTACCCGTAGGACATCTGCTCCTGCCAGTACGTGATGCTCTCAAGCTCGGCGTTGGCTGCCTGCATGAGTTCGGTCAGAACCTGGCACATGGCGCGTTCGACGTCGTCGGGCAGGGCCGGCAGCTCGCGCCACGGAATGTCGGTGGCGGGAATCCAGCGATGTTGAATCGCCTCTTCGTATAGATCGGCCGCGCTGTCGGCCCAGACCTGGTGTTTGCTGCGCAGGTGGTAGGGCAAAGGCGGCATCCCGGGAAGGTCCGCCGCGCCCCTCGGGCGCCGGGACTGGTCTTCCCAGTGCTGGGGTATCTCGCCGTAGATGCCGACGTTGAGGTCGCCGAGCCGCAAGCCGTGTTCGCCCTTCCTGACGCGCGTGCCCCATTGCTTCGAATGCCCCATCCATTGCAGCCGGGGTGGCGAGATCTCGATGTGCGAGACCGAAGCGGTGAGTTTCTTGACGCGGGATGCCTGGGTCACGCCATGGCCTCCTTCGATGGACCGGCAAGGCCCCGTTCAGCTTAGCGCGGCGATGCGTCCGGGCACGGGGGAGCGGCCGTTCTCGAACCGCTCGCCGAAACCGGCGCTCTTCACGCGCTGCATGTATTCCTTGAGCTGGCGCTTGCGGATGGCGAGCAGGATGCGGAACCCTTCGTCGTAGTGCTGCTTGCCTCCGCCAAGGAGGATAGCCAGCGCTTCGCTGGTTTCGGCCTGGGGTCCGGCGGGATTGGTGCCGCCCGTCAGCGACAGGTTTTCCGCTTCGTCTAGGTAGGCCTCGATCTCCTCGTGCCGGTCCGGTGCCGTCGCATGCAGATAGCGCAGATGCATGATGCCGAACGCGACATGCCGCGCTTCGTCCTGGGCGCAGAGCCGGTACATGCGCTTCTCGGCGGGATTCTGGCCCACGAGTTCCCCCATGCGGAACATGCTCAAGACCGCGCCCTCGCCGGAGACGTGCATGCGGGAGGACATTTCCGTGAAATCGCGGGACAGGTCGATGCTGCCTACGAAACCGGACGTGGCGCCGGTGACTCGCGTGAGGCCACCGCCGTTGGCGAGCGCGCGCTTTCGGAACACGTCCATGTGACGCGCCTCGTCCTGTACCTGGGCAAGCAGAACGTTGCGCGCCTCGAAGAAGTCCGGCGAGATGTTGGCGACCCAGCGGGCGGGCACATCGCCGGCGACAAATTCGACCTCGTTGAAGAACGTACACAGCGCGCACTCGGCCTCTTCGAGATCGTCCGGCAGGGGCTCGATGGTCTCCCACGGGATATCGGTGGCCGAACTCCACTGTCTCTGCAAGGCTTCCTCGTACAGGAAGGTGGCGTTCTCGAGCCAGATCTCCCTTTTGGACCGAACCGTGTAGCCGCCTATCCGGAAGGCCTCGGGACGCTCGGCAGCGCCGCGTGGCCGCCCGGACATGTTGTCACTCTGTTCCGGAAGTTCGCCGTACCGGCCGATACGGATGTCCTCCAGGGTGAGACCCCGTTTGCCGGGCTGGGCAGCGGTGCCCCACTCGCCCATCCGCTCCATCCAGGCGGTGTCGAGTTCGAGGTCAGGCGCATCGCTCATGCGCTATTCCCTGCTGAAACGGATCGGGGAATATACACCACAACGGGTGGTCGAAATGGGCAAAAAAACTTCGCGATAGCGAGCCGGTTATAAGCCCAGGGACTGCCGGTCCAGCGGCTGCAGGGGCACGTCGGGATCGGGAGAGGGAATCGCCGAGAGGAGCAGCCGCGTGTAGTCCTGCCGGGGGTTGGTGAAGACCTCCTCGACGGGCCCCGCCTCGACGACGCGGCCCCGGTGCATCACGAGTATCCGGTCGCAGATATGACGCACGACGCTGAGATCGTGGGCGACGAAGAGATAGGTGAGCCCGAGTTCCTTCTGCAGGTCTTCCAGGAGGTTGATGATCTGGGCCTGCACGGACACGTCCAGCGCGGAGACGGCCTCGTCGCAGACCACCAGTTTCGGCCGCAGGATCAGGGCGCGCGCGATGCCGATCCGTTGCCGCTGCCCGCCGGAGAAGGCGTGCGGATACCGCGTCAGCGAGTCCGATTCCATCTGCACCCGGTCGAGGATGTCCAGTACCGCCTCCCGCCGCGATGCCCGGGTGCCTATCTTGTGGATGATGAGCGGCTCCTCGAGGATCTCCTGCACCGTCATGCGCGGATTCAGCGACGAGAACGGGTCCTGGAACACCATCTGCATTTCCTGGCGCAGGGGAATCAACTCGGAATCGGTCATGGCGTGCAGCGGATGCCAGCCGTCCTCGCCCCTGAAGCGCACGGTTCCGATGTCGGGATCGATCGCCCGCAGGATGCAGCGTGCCAGGGTGGTCTTTCCGGAACCCGATTCGCCCACGATGCCGAGGGTTTCCGATGCATCGAGCGAAAAGCTGATGTCCTCGATGGCCATGACGCCATCGAAAGCCTTGCTTACGCCCTGGACTTCAAGCAGCCGCTCGGTCATGACCGCCTCGATGGCCCGGGAGCCAGGCTTACCTGGCGGCCGTCGGACAGCCGTCTCAATGGATGGGGCGTGATGATGTCGGCATCGCCCAGGACGCTCGCCATCGTCTCGAGCCGCTGACCCTTCTCCGCCAGACCGGGAATCGCGGCCAGCAGCCCGCGTGTATACGGATGCACGGGGTCCTTCAGCACCTGGCGGACACTGCCGATTTCCAGCACGCGTCCCCCGTACATGACCACGACCTGGTCGGCCAACTGGGCCACGACGCCGAGGTCATGGGTGATGAAGAGCACGGTGTTCTCGAGGTCGCGCTGCAGGCTGCGGATCAACGTCAGGATCTCCGCCTGTATGGTGACGTCGAGGGCAGTCGTCGGCTCGTCGCAGATCAGCAGTTCCGGCTGGCAGACGAGGGCCATCGCGATGACGACCCGTTGCCGCATTCCGCCCGAGAACTCGAAGGGGTACTGGCGTATGCGCCGGGGCACATCGTCGATCCCGACCCGCTCGAGCATGTCCGCCGCCTCCGCCCAGGCCTGCTGCTTCGAGACCTTACGATGGCAGAGAATCGCCTCGGCGACCTGGTTCCCCACCGTGTAGACGGGAGACAGGGCGGTCATCGGCTCCTGGAACACCATGCTGATGAGGCCGCCCCGAAGGTCCAGCAGGCGCGGGTCCTTAGTTTTCAGCGACACGATGTCGAAGGGTTCAGTGCTCGTGGGCGAGAAGTCGATTCGCCCGCTGGTGATCTCTCCCGGCGGCTGGATGAGCCGCATGATGCAGTTGGCGGTCACGGACTTCCCGGAACCCGATTCGCCCACGATGGCCGTGACCTCGCCCCTCGGCACGTCGAAACCGACCTCGCGCAAGGCATGGGTCACGCCGATGTCCGTCTTGAACTCGACGGCCAGGTCGCGGATTTCGAGTACGTTGTCAGCCATGAGGTCCAAGTTTCCGTTGGGGCCAGATGCTGGCGCATCCGCCGGGGCGTCAGCGACAGAATGTATAGTGGTACCGGAGGGAAGGGCAAGCGGCGAGGGAGACGCCCGGGTCGCAAGATCGCGTGGGCAGCCCAGATATTCGGATGGGAGCATGATGACGAGGTGCGACTCGGCGGATCGAAGGCGCTGGACGCAACGGGCACGGGTTGGCGCATCCCTTGGTCGGGCGCTATTGCCGGTGGTGGGTTGCCTGGTACTGGCGGCTTGTGGCGGCGGCGAGCCTGGGGGAAAGCTGGTGCTGCCACCGGAACCAGCGCCGCTGCCCCGCGTTGTGGTGACGATCCCGGACGCCAATCTGCGCGCCGCCATTGAAGCCCGCCTCGAGAAGGAGTCCGGCGCGACCATCTACGTGGACGAGATGGAGACCATCACCAATTTCGCGTCCCGGAGTCGGGAGATAGAGGACTTACGGGGCCTTGAGTCGGCTAGTCGGTTGAGAAGGCTGGACCTGTCGCGGAATGACATATCGGACCTGTCGCCGCTGTCGGACCTGACCGCACTGGAGGAACTCTACCTGTCACACAATGGCGTGGAGGATCTCGGCCCGGTGACGGGCCTGACCTCGCTGGAGGATCTGCGTCTTGCCTTCAATCAGGTATCGGACCTGACGCCGCTAACGGGCCTGACGGAGTTGACTCACGTGGAGCTGTCCAACAACAGCATCCAGGACATCTCCCCGCTATCGAACCTGACAGCATTGGAGGAACTTCGTCTATCGCATAACGAAGTGCTGGACCTGGGGCCGCTGGCTGGCTTGACGGCGCTGACTTGCCTGTCCTTGTCAGAGAACGAGATATCGGACCTGACGGCGCTGTCCGACCTGACCGCCCTGGAGGAACTCTACATGTCGGACAACGCCGTAGAGGACCTTGGCCCGCTGACGGGCCTGACCGCATTGACCGTCCTGGAACTTAGCGCGAATGACATCGCGGACCTGGCACCGCTAACGGGATTGTTGGCTCTGGAGACTCTGGGCGCAGGAAGCAACAACATCACGGACCTGACACCGCTGACGGGCCTGACGACGCTGAAGTTGCTCTCCATTTCGAACAATGCGATATCAGATCTGTCTCCCCTGTCGGGATTGACGGCGCTGACCACCTTGTATCTCCTGATAAACGACGTAGAAGACCTGACGCCGCTGAGGGGCCTGACGAGGCTGACGTTCCTCTCCATTTCGGACAATGAAATCTCGGATCTGTCCCCACTAAGTGGATCGACGGCACTGGCCACCTTGTATCTTTCCGAAAACGACCTATCGGACCTTTCGCCACTGTCCGGCCTGACGGCGCTGACGAACTTGAGTCTTGACCGGAACTCCGTGTCCGATGTGACGCCGTTGTCTGGATTGACGGCGCTGAAGCATCTCACCGTTAGCTACAACTCCGTATCCGATGTGACGCCATTGGCGGCCTCGACAGGGTTGGAGCATCTGGAACTCGACCATAACCCCCTGTCCGATGTGACGTCGCTGTCGGGTCTGACGGCTTTGGAATACCTGGACCTTTCCCGCACTGACACGGCCGACATTTCGCCGCTCTCCGACCTGGCGGTCTTGGAGCACCTGGACCTTGACAACAACGCTGTTTCCGACCTTTCGCCGCTGACAGGCCTGATCGCGCTGAGAGTGCTTTCCCTGCGCGACAACGACGTATCGGAGCTGTCGCCGCTTGTGGAAAACACCGGGTTGGGGGAGGACGACAAGTTGGATCTCCGGCGGAATCCGTTGAGCGACGCATCGCTGGACGAGCACATTCCCGCGCTCGAGGAAAGAGGGGTCAACGTCACCTTCGACCAGCCCGCCGGGACAGGCTAACCCGAGCGGGGTGGAAAGCTGCGTGAACGATCAGGGCTCGACCGTGCCGTTGAAGTAGTCCAGCGCCAGCTCGAATGCCGCCGGCCCCAGCTTGAGGCCAATCAGGCGGCCGGGAATGTCGTCCGCAGGCGGATGGATGCCGCCCCAGATGCGCGACAGGCTGGTCTGGTCGGAGGCGTCCCGGTACGTCGCCCACTGCAGGACCATGTCCACGCTCGGCCCGTCCTCGAAGACGAGGAACTCGTTGGCGACGATTTCAAAGCCGCTCATTCCTCCCGGGAAGTAGGCATTGCCGGTGAGCGCGGTCATCAATTCCGCCGCCGTGCGGGAGTAGGTCGAGTGCCCGGAAACGTAACCGGCGAACGGCGGCGTCACGAAACTCGGACGCTGGTAGGGCCACCAGTTCTCCGCCAGGATCCATCCCACGCCGGCCGCGTCGACCCTGGGATTCGAGATATGGTCCGGTCCTCGCCACGCCAGCAGCTTGATCCTGCCAACGTGCTCGCCGTCACTCCCCGCCAGGTCGTCGCCGTCCTCCACGAGTTCCACATAGCCATCGGATAGTGGAATGCCGTCCACGTCGTAGGACGCAAGGTTGGCATCGCTGCTCTGTCCCCGATCCGCCATGGCCCTGATCGCGGAAATGGGACGGATGTAGTCATACCAGCCCTTGATGCCCCAGGCGGCGATAGCCGCGTCGTGCATGGCGCCGCCCATCATGAAGTAGGCCTTGATGTCCCACTCCAGCAGCGTGAGTTCCGGCCCGCCCCCGGCGAATCGCCGTTCGAGGAGCGGGTGGTCGTTGACCTCGTTCAGGATGACGAACCAGTGGCCGGGCGGCGTCTCGGAGTCCGGGCCGTCCGCCCAGAATTCCGCCAGCACGCGCGCGTAATCGCCCAGGGGCACCATTTGCGGCTCGTACGGTTGGCCGGTGGCGGGATTGACGTCGTAACCGACGCCGGGGTCGCCCCCCTCGTTGGTCCTGAAGAACGCCGGGTAGTCTTCGAACGCGGTGGGATAGGACTCGACCGGTATGTTGCCGAGGCTCGCCGGGGAGATGTCGATGCGTTGTGCCCCCCTGCAGACGGGGTCGGTTGAACCTTGCTCGCATTCAGCATCGTCCGGTCCGTCCGGGTCGAGGTGACTCGACCAGATGGCCACGAGGGAGTGGGTCCACTTGTAGTTGTCCGAGAGCGTGCCGTCGATGGTGGGCGGGGGTCCGGGGTCGTGATACACCCAGTAGTCGAACGTCTCGCCCGGTCGCTGGTAGAGCTTGAGGTCCTGCTCCGAGAGCGCGAACGGCACCACTTGTCCCCATTCCGGACCAAGGTGATCGATCGTCCCGGTGACGACGTTGCCCGACTGGTCGATGAACTCCCGCAAGGACAGGGGTTGCCAGCGGTTCAGGTCGACGATGTCGGGATTGCCGGGCAGGTGCGGTTCGAGCGGAGGATTCACGGGCATGTAGGCGGTGTTGGCATAGTCGTCGGCCTCGTTGGCGCCGTCCGCCATGCCGAAGTCGATGTAGCACTGGGCGACGTGGTTGCCCAGGGCTCCCGGCGATCCGGACGCGTAGTCGGCGGAGTCGTTATTGGGATCGAAGTCGAGACGCAGCGCCAGGTAACCCATGAGCGCCTCGATATCCCGCGTGATCCGGCGCTGTCCCGACACCGGCGCGCGCGTGAAGCGATGCTCGATCAGGCGATACGCGGCGAAGCTCATGGCCTCCTCGCGGGCTGCTTTCAATGCTTCGGGATCGTCGGGAACGGCAAGCGCCGCGGGTTCGAACTCGCACGTCTCGCCAGCCCTCGTGCGGTCCAGCAGCCAGGGAACTGCGACATCTCCGTATGCCGTCCAGGTGTCGTACATGGCGGCGGACACGTGGAACAGGTTGCGGGCGTGCACGACGGGGCGCGCAAAGTCGTTTCGGATCGATGCGAGCAGCGCCTCGTTCCAGCGCCGTGCCACCGATGCGTCCTGGTCCGGAGCTACGCCCGGGACGTAGTGCGCAGTAACGCTGACGCTGTCGGCCGGCATGGTAAATGCCGTCTCGGCGGAAAAGACATCTCCAAAGGTGCCGCCGCCGGTGCTCGACCAGTGGCTGAAGTGGTAGCCCGCAATGGGTTGCAGGGCCCGAACCTCGACCGCTTCGCCCTCGACGTAGAAGCCGGCGCCTCTGCCCTGGCGGACGCCCAGCCGCAGTTGCGGCTGGGGTTGCTCGAGCGTGACGACCTGGTCGGCCTCCACGTCGTTCTCGCGGCTGACTTCGCCGTCGGGCCAGACCACCCGGATGTCGACCGTCGTCTCTTCGCCCAGGCCGAAATGCGCTTCGAGGGGATCGTGCGAGGCGTAGTTGCTGGTTCCGCCGACCGTGCGAATCTGCGTGCCGTCGGATGTCCTTGCTTCGACCAGGGCACCCACGCCGGATGTGTTCGCCCCCAGCGCCGTGACCTTGACGGTAAGGTAGTGGTTATCGTTCTCGGTATCGTTGCGGTAGTAGACGATGTGGTCCGTGCTGGCATTGGTGAGGACGATATCGACGTCGCCGTCGCGTTCGGCGTCGAAGCACGCGACGCCCCGACCCTGCCCCGCGTCTTCGAGCCCGAAATCGGCCGCCCGCTCTTCGAAGGTTCCGTCGCCCTCGGAATAGAAGAAGCGTACCGGGATGTCGCGAAAGACCGTTCCGGAGTCCTCGCCCCAGCCGTTGACCTGGAAGATGTCGAGGTTGCCGTCGTTGTCGAAGTCGGCCGCGCAGGTTCCCCATCCCCAGCCGCCATCGGCGACGTTGGCGGCCTCGGTGGCGTCTTCGAACTCACCGGATCCGGTGTTGCGGTAGAGACGGTTTCCCGTGCGGTCACCGCCGGCGATGTGGTTTGACGACACGAACCAGTCCAGGTCGCCGTCGTTGTCGTAGTCGAAAACGGCCGCGCCCGACCCGGCCTGGTCGACGATGACATCCCGGTCGGTGGACTTGACGAAGCTGCCGTCCCCGTCGTTGAGGAACACCTGGCTCGTCCCTTCGTCCCCGGTCACGAGGAGATCCCCGTCGCCGTCGTTGTCGATGTCGGCGAGGTTCGGCGTGAAGGATAAGTCCGTGTCGCCTTCGAGGAGTCCTGCGGCGATGCCTGTCTCGAGGCTCGCGCTCGTGAACGTGCCGTCGCCCCTGTTGCGCCAGACGGTCTCCGTATCCTCGCCCGCTTCCCGGTCAACGCCCCAGTGCGACAGGAACAGGTCGAGATAGCCATCGCTGTCGTAGTCGAAGAACGTGGCGGAAACCGTGTTGGAAGCGTTCAGTTCGATGCCCGATCCGCTGGTTTCATCGAAGAAGGTGCCATCGCGGTTCTCGAGCACGTAGTAGCGCCCCCCTTCCACGGCGCCGAGAAACAGGTCGAGGTCGCCGTCGCCATCGATGTCGCCGAACGCTGGACCGCTGCCTTTATGGGTGATGACCGGGGTCATTTCCTCGGTGGTGTCGAGGAAGGTCCCGTCGCCCTGGTTCTCGTACAGGCTGTTGGGGTCCAGGTCGCCGCCTACTGCGTAGAGGTCGATGTCCCCGTCCCCGTCGTAGTCGCCCGCGGCTATTCCGCCGCTGAAACGTTCCGGTACGGAAAGGTCGTCGAACTCCGCCCTGTATGGCCTGTCGAGACCCGCGTCCTCGACCTGCACGAAGACAATCTCCGGGGGCGGCGGTGGAGGTGGCGGTGGCGGAGGAGGCGGCGGCGGTGGGGGTGGGGGTGGTGGCGAGCCGCCACCACCGCCACAGCCGCCGATGACGAGACAGGCAACGAAGGGAAAGAGGTAACGGTAAGCCATGCGTTGGCAATCATCATTCAAGGGAGCGCGAGGAGCAATATGGACCGTGTGGCGAGGGCAACGGCGAGCGATGAGCGTGTATGATCGGCTCTTGAGGCCGGGACTGCGGCGCGGGATGCAGGCGCCAGCCTGAGATGGTGGAAAGAAGAAGGCGTCTCGGACGCGGATTGGAGGCGATGCTGGGCAGCCCCGGGTCCGAGGCAACCGCCGCGCCGGTGCCCGGTCTCGATGAAGTGGGCATCGAAGAAGTGTTCCGGAGCCCGCATCAACCCCGCATGCACATCGCGGACGAGGGTATCGAGGAACTCGCTGCGTCCATCGAATCCCAGGGGTTGATGCAGCCCATCGTGGTGCGTCCCCGCCCCGGGGGCGGCTACGAACTGATCGCCGGAGAGCGGCGCTGGCGCGCCGCGCAGAAGGCGGGATTGGGCCGGATCGCCGCGATTGTCCGGGACGTGGATGACAGCGAAGCCATGGCCATGGCGCTCATCGAGAATATCCAGCGCGAAGCACTGACGCCGCTCGAGGAGGCCGAAGGGTTGCGCCGTTTGCTGGACGAGTTCGGCATGACGCATGAAGACGCGGCCGCAGCCGTGGGCAAGTCGCGGCCGGCCGTCTCCAATCTCCTGCGCCTGCTCGATCTCGGCGAGGTCGCGCGTGAATTGCTGCAATCCGGGGATATCGAAATGGGTCACGCCCGCGCACTGCTGCCCCTGGATGAAGTGCCGCAGGCACGCATCGCTCGGCTGGCGGCGGAAAAGGGACTGTCGGTCCGCCAGACGGAAGCGCTGGCACGCCGGGCACAGGCGGGAGAAGCGGCGTCGACGACGACGCGGGCGCGCGACCCCGACACGGTGCGGCTCGAACGGGAGTTGTCCGACAGACTCGGCGCGCGGGTAGCCATTTCGCATACCGCGAAGGGCAGGGGCCGGGTAGTCATTTCATACACCAACCTCGACGAACTCGACGGCATCCTGGAGCATCTGCGCTAGCAGGCCGTGCCGCAGAACGGCGCAATTCCGCAAGTTCTGCCCGCCCGTCGGGCGAGGCGCTTCCATCGCACGTTTGCATACGTATAATGCGCTCCCGTCGCGCACCCCCGGGGCCGTTAGCGCATAGGTGATGGCGGCGCCGTTTCGCATCGTGGGTCTTCAAATCGCCGCCGTCGGGGCGGTGTGCCTGTTGATGTCGTTTAGTGGTGTTCACCAAGTGGTCTCTGCGCTACTTGGAGGAACGGTGATCGCGCTGCCGAATGCAGTGTTTGCCTTCGGCGCATCGAGGCGGTTGTCTCTTGACGGCGACGATGCGCGATTGCGCGAGGCCAGGCGATTGGTTGGCCATGGCGCGTTCAAGTGGTTGCTGACCGCGGTCCTGATGGCGGCGGCTTTTGCCTTGGCCACGATAGAGCCGCTGGGGTTTTTTGCCGCGCTGACGGTCGCGATCATGGTGCAGATGATCGCCCCGGTAATGCCTTGGGTTGGCGGGCGGACGTAAAGGGGGCCGGCCGACAAGCCGGAAATGACAAGGATGAGGAGCGATCAGGGAAGCGCTCCGACGGAACACGAAGATCAGGCTTGACGCAACGCGAGTGACATGGCCGAAAGCTCAGGCGAATACATTCAGCACCACCTGACGAACCTCACCTACGGTCGGCATCCCGACGGTACGTGGGGCTTCGCGGCCAATGCGCAGGAGGCGGCGGACATGGGCTTCGTCGCCATCAACGTCGACTCGATGGGATGGGCTGTCGCCCTGGGGCTTCTGTTCTGCATCGTCTTCCGGATCGCGGCGAGCCGGGCTACCGCGGGTGTACCCGGACGGCTGCAGAATGCGGTAGAGATGCTCGTGGACTTCATCGACGACACCGTGTCGTCCATTTTCAGTCACCGCAATGAACTGATCGCGCCACTTGCGCTGACGATATTCGTGTGGGTCTTTCTCATGAACCTGATGGATCTCGTCCCGGTGGACTGGATCCCGCAACTCGCCCACGCGCTCGGGGTCCCCTTCATGAAGGTGGTGCCGACCACGGACCCGAACGTGACCATGGGAATGGCGCTCACCGTTTTCGCCCTCATCCTCTTCTACAGCATTCGCCAGAAAGGCCCGGTGGGTTTCCTGAAGGAACTGGCCTTTCACCCCTTCCCGAAAATCCTGGCGCCGGTCAACTTCATCCTCGAGGGGGTCACGCTGCTGGCGAAGCCCCTGTCGCTGGGCTTGCGGCTGTTCGGCAACCTCTATGCGGGCGAGATGATCTTCATCCTGATTGCGCTCATGTACTCGGGCTGGATGATCGGCGTTTTCGGCGGCGTGCTGCAGTGGGCCTGGGCGGTGTTCCATGTGCTGATCATCATCCTGCAGGCATTCATATTCGCGGTCTTGACGGTCGTCTACCTGGCGCAGGCGTACGAGGTCGAGGAGGAACACTGAGCGAATGCAAGGGCAAAACGGTGCAAACAACAGTCAACGGCCGAAAGGCGTAGTAAGGAGTGTCTAAATCGTGGAACTAGCGGTTCTTTTGTATGTCGCGGGCGGCGTGATGATGGGGCTTGGCGCGGTCGGCGCCGCCATCGGCGTGGGAGTTCTGGGCGGCAAGTTTCTGGAGGGCGTCGCGCGCCAGCCGGAACTCCTGCCGATGCTCCGAACCCAGCTCTTCATCGTGCTTGGCCTCGTGGACGCGGTGCCGATGATCGCAGTGGGTATCGGCCTGTACGTGATATTTGCGGTCGGCGGCTAGCCGCCGCAGCAACGTGCCCGACAAGGGTAAGGAGAGGCAAGGCAGATGAACATCACCGCTACGCTCCTCGCGCAGTCCGCCGTTTTCCTCATCTTCGTATGGTTCTGCCATCGGTTCATCTGGCCGTTTCTCCGGCAGGCCATGCGGGAGCGGCAGAAGACGATCGCGGATGGCCTGGAAGCCGCCGAGCAGGCGCAGAAGGACCTTGATCTCGCCCAGGAAAGGGCGGATGCGAAGTTGCGGGAAGCGCGGGAAGAGGCGCGGCAGATCGTCGACCAGGCTCGCGGACAGGCCACGCAGATGATCGAGCAGGCGAGAGCCGAAGCGCGAGAGGAAGGCGAACGCCTGAAGCAGGCGGCCGCCGCGGAAATGGAACAGGACGTCAACCGCGTCAAGGAAGCGTTGCGGGCGCAGGTCGCCACGCTCGCCGTGCAGGGTGCTGAGAGAATCCTGTCGGCCAGTATCGACCGGCGTCGCCATAGCGAACTCCTGGATCGGCTGGCGGGCGAGCTTTGAGCGACCGATGGCCGAACTAGCGACCCTCGCGCGACCCTATGCGAACGCGGCGTTTGACCTCGCGAGCGACGGTCGAGACCAGAACCGCTGGTCGCGGATGCTGGACTTCCTGTCGCAGGCGCTTCGAAACCCGGGGTTGCGGGACTTCGTCGCGTCGCCCGCTGAGGACGCGCAGAAGGCGCATGGACTCCTTGATTTGTTGACCGTGGAGTTCGGTGAGGTCCCGGAACCGGTACGCCGGTTCGTGCAGGTCCTTGCATCGAGCAAGCGGTTGGCCCTGCTGGGTGAGATCAGCGAGCAGTTCGAGGCGCTGAAGGCGGAGGCGGAAAAGACCCTGGACATAGAAGTGACTTCGGCCGTGGCAATGACCGGCGAGGAGATCGAGCGGTTGAGCGCGGCGCTTCAAGCGCGTTTCGCGCGGGACATAGAGGTCAGCACGGCGGTGGATGAAAGTTTGATTGGCGGGGCCGTCATTCGCGCCGGCGATACCGTCGTGGACGGCTCGGTGCGGGGCAAGTTGGAGAAGCTGGCCGAGTCGCTGGCAAGGACGTAGAGACCGGCGGCGAACGCCCGGATCGAGAGGACAAACCGAATGCAGCAACTGAATCCTTCAGAAATCAGCGACATCATCAAGCAGCGGATCGAGAACCTTGACGTCTCGTCCCAGCCGCAGAACGAAGGAACCATCATCGGCGTATCCGACGGGATCATTCGCATCCACGGGCTCGCGGAAGCGCAGTACGGCGAAATGATCGAATTCTCCGGCGGCCTTTACGGCATGGCGTTGAACCTGGAACGCGATTCCGTCGGCGTCGTGGTGCTCGGCGACTACAAGGGCCTGTCCGAAGGCATGACGGCGCGCTGCACGAAGCGGATTCTCGAGGTCCCGGTGGGCCCGGAACTGCTTGGCCGCGTGGTCGACGCTCTCGGAAATCCCATCGACGGCAAAGGCCCCGTGGAAGCGCAGGCCACGCTGCCGATCGAACGCGTCGCGCCGGGCGTCATCGCGCGCCAGTCCGTCTCCCAGCCCGTGCAGATGGGGATCAAGTGCATCGACGCAATGGTGCCCGTCGGCCGCGGGCAGCGGGAACTGATCATCGGCGACCGGCAGATCGGCAAGACCGCCATCGCGGTGGACGCCGTGATCAACCAGAAGAACTCCGACGTCAAGTGCGTCTATGTCGCGATCGGCCAGAAGATGTCGACCATCGCGAACATCGTGCGCACGCTTAACGAAAACGGGGCCATGGACCACACCATCGTCGTGGCGGCGAGCGCATCGGCCCCGGCCCCGATGCAATTCGTCTCGGCCTACGCCGGCTGCGCGATGGGCGAGTACTTCCGCGACCGAGGCGAAGACGCGCTGGTGATCTACGACGACCTGACGAAACAGGCCTGGGCGTACCGCCAGATATCCTCGCTGCTGCGCCGCCCGCCGGGCCGTGAGGCGTATCCCGGGGATGTCTTCTACCTGCACTCGCGGCTCCTGGAACGGGCGGCGCGGGTCAACGCGGAATACGTGGAGCAGGTGACCGGCGGCGAAGTGAAGGATCAGACCGGCTCGTTGACGGCGCTGCCTATCATCGAGACCCAGGCCGGCGACGTTTCCGCATTCATCCCCACCAATGTCATTTCCATCACGGACGGCCAGATTATCCTGGAGACGGACCGGTTCAATGCCGGCTTAAGGCCGGCGATGAGTCCGGGACTCTCGGTCTCCCGGGTCGGCGGCTCCGCCCAGGTTCCGTTCATCAAGCAGATTTCCGGCGGCATCAAGCTCGCGCTGGCCCAGTACCGCGAACTCGCCGCGTTCTCGCAGTTCGCATCGGACCTCGACGAGGCGACCCGGCGGCAGCTCGAACACGGCGAGCGCATCGAGGAACTGATGAAGCAACCCCAGGACGCGCCGATGACGGTGGCGGAAATGGGCGTGTCCCTGTACGCGGCGAATGCGGGATACCTGGAGGACGTGCCCGTTAACCAGGTGCTCGACTTCGAGCGCGACCTGCTCGCTTACATGCGGACCGAACACGGCGAGTGGATGGCCGGCGTCACCGAGTCGGGGGCCTTCGACGACGACATCGAGGCACACATGAAGGAAGCCGTGGAAGCGTTCAAGTCGACGCACAGCTACGGCGACTGACCGCTTAAGCGCAGCGCATCGGTAGTACGGGATGGCCGTCGGCAAGGAAATCAGGAAGAAGATCGGCAGCGTGGAGAACACGCAGAAGATCACCGGCGCCATGCAGCTCGTGGCGGCGAGCAAGATGCGCCGCACACGGGAGCGCATGGAACAGGGGCGTCCGTACTCAGACCACATTCGGCAGGTGATCGGCCACCTCGCGAACTCGAATCCGGAGTACCGACATACCTACATGAACGCCCGCGAAGTCCGGCGCATGGGCTATATCGTCGTGTCGACCGACAAGGGTCTCTGCGGCGGCCTGAATGCCAACCTGTTCCGGGAACTGGTGCGCACGATGGCGCAGTGGGACGCGCAAGGCGTTGAGATCGACCTTACGTTGATCGGGAACAAGGCGGCCGCGTTCTTCCGAGCGTTCGGCGGCAACGTGGTCGCGACCATCAACAATATCGGCGAGCAACCTGCGGTCGAGACGCTGATCGGCGGCGTCAAGGTCATGCTGGATGCTTTCGAGGCGGGCGACATCGACCGGCTCGACATCATTTCCAACGAGTTCGTCAACACGATGACCCAACGCCCGACAATCAAGCAGCTTCTGCCCCTCGATCCGGAAGACGACGATGCGCTGAAGCGCCGTTGGGACTACATCTACGAGCCGGACGCGAGGCAACTGATCGACGGCCTGGTGACGCGTTTCATAGAGGGGCAGGTCTACCACGCGGTGATCGAGAACACCGCCTGCGAACAGGCCGCCAAGATGATCGCGATGAAGAACGCGACGGATGCCGCGGAAGAACTCATCGGCGAACTGACGTTGCTGTACAACAACGCACGCCAGGCGTCGATCACCCAGGAAATCGCAGAGATCGTCGGCGGCGCGGCGGCGGTGTAGCAACAGGAACACGAATAGGGGACACAACACGCATGAGCAGCGGCAAAATCGTCCAGATCATCGGCGCGGTCATCGACGTCGAATTTCCGCGGGAGGAGGTTCCGAAGGTCTACGACGCCCTCCTCGTCACGGAGCGCGGACTCACGCTCGAGGTACAGCAGCAACTCGGCGACGGCGTCGTGCGTTCGATCGCCATGGGGTCGTCCGAGGGCCTTGCCCGCGGCCTCTCGGTGACGAACACGGGCCAGCCGATTTCGGTCCCTGTGGGCGAGGAAACCCTCGGCCGCATCATGAACGTGCTCGGCGATGCCATCGACGAGAAGGGCGCGATCAACGCCCGCCAGCGCCTGCCCATCCACCGGGACCCGCCGACCTTCGAGGACCAGAAGGGCGACATTGAACTGCTTGAGACAGGCGTGAAAGTCATCGACCTCATGTGCCCGATGGCGAGGGGCGGCAAGGTAGGCCTTTTCGGCGGTGCCGGCGTCGGCAAGACCGTCACCATGCTGGAGCTGATCCGCAACATCGCCATCGAGCACTCGGGCCTTTCGGTATTCGCCGGCGTCGGCGAGCGGACCCGCGAAGGCAACGACTTCTACTACGAGATGACCGACGCCGGGGTGTTGGACAAGATCTCCCTGGTTTTCGGCCAGATGAACGAGCCCCCGGGCAACCGGCTGCGCGTGGGACTCACCGGCCTGACGCTCGCGGAACAGTTCCGCGACGAAGGCCGCGACGTGCTGCTCTTCATCGACAACATCTATCGCTACACCCTGGCCGGCACGGAAGTGTCGGCGCTGCTCGGGCGCATGCCTTCCGCTGTCGGATACCAGCCGAACCTCGCCGAAGAGATGGGCGCGCTGCAGGAGAGGATCACCACCACCAAGACCGGATCGATCACATCGGTCCAGGCCATCTACGTCCCTGCGGACGACCTGACCGACCCGTCGCCGGCGACGACCTTCGCGCACCTCGACTCCACCGTCACCCTGTCCCGCGCCATCACGGACCTCGGGATCTATCCGGCGGTCGACCCGCTCGACTCAACCAGCCGGCAGCTCGACCCGAACGTCGTTGGCCGGGAACACTACGAGACCGCGCGTGGCGTCCAGGAAACCCTGCAGCGTTACGGGGAGCTGCGCGACATCATCGCCATCCTGGGCATGGACGAACTGTCGGAGGACGACAAGGCGCTCGTATACCGTGCACGCAAGATGCAGCAGTTCTTCTCGCAGCCGATGTTCGTCGCCGAACAGTTCACGGGCCAACCCGGCCAATACGTCTCGCGCGAGAACACCGTCCGAAGCTTCAGGGCCGTCCTCGACGGCGAGGCCGACGACCTGCCGGAGCAGTCGTTCTACATGGTCGGGGACATCGACAGTGCGCGCGAGAAGGCGCAGACGATAGACGCGTAAGGAGACGGGCCATGGCCGCGACCATGCAATGTGACATCGTGAGCGCCGAGAAGGAGATCTTCTCCGGCCGCGTCACAATGGTCATTGCAACCGGCACCATCGGGGAACTCGGCATACTGCCGGGTCACGCGCCGCTCCTGACAGGCATCAAGCCAGGGCCGGTGACGCTTCGGTTCGAAGACGGGGAAGAGGACGTCTTCTTCGCGTCGGGTGGATTCCTCGAGGTGCAGCCGGGCATCGTGACCGTGCTGGCGGATACCGCATTGCGCGCAGACGACATAGACGAGGCCGCCGCCGTCGAGTCGAGGGACCGGGCCGAGCGCGATCTTTCGGAACAGGCCGCCGACTTCGACTTCTCCATGGCGACGGCGCAGTTGGCGGACGCCGCGGGCCGCCAGCGGACGCTGGAAGAACTGCGGAAGCGCCGGCGCTGACGCTGGTACGGGGGAGCCGTCATGACACTGACCATCTACGGCCCTCCAATGAGCCGGGCGATGCGCACCCTTTGGATGGCGCACGAACTGGGACTCGACTTTCGGCACGAGTACGGCTTCCAGGAAGAAGCCCCGATACCGACAGAAGACCTCGTGGCGGCGAACCCCATGGGCCAGGTGCCTGCCATCGACGACGATGGCTTCACCCTCTCCGAGTCCATGGCCATCAACATCTATCTTGCGAAGAAGCACGGGAAACTGGCGCCGGGCACGCCCGAGGACGAGGCGCAGACGCTGCGCTGGTCGTTCTGGGTCATGACCGCGGTAGAGATCACGCTGCTCGACGTCCTGCTGAAAACGCGGGGATTGCGGGGCCATGAGCAGGACGCGGAAGCGGCGGCAGCCGGCATCGCCGAGTTGCAACGACCTTTCAATGTGCTGAACGACGCGTTATCCGACCGCGACTACCTGCTAGGCGACACGTTCAGCGTTGCCGATCTCAATGTCGCCAGCGTCTTCGCCTGGGCGCGGGCGGCCGGCATCGACTTCGCGGAGCAACCGCACCTGGACGCATGGCTCGGCCGTTGCCTGAGCCGGGAGGCCGCGGTGCGGGCACGCAACTGAGGCTGGTCCGACCGTTTCGATAGCCTTCTCTATCTGCGATGCGCCCGCGCCGGCAAGCGTGGGCTGCACCATCATTGCTTGGGGTAAGCATTCCGGTCGGCGCATCCTATAATCAGCGCATTCGCGGCCCGGACCGCGGCAGGAGGCGCCCGACCATTTCCAAACCCACATCGAATCTGGAAATCGTCGTGCTGGCAGCGGGTCAGGGCAAGCGCATGCGGTCCAGTCAGGCCAAGGTGTTGCACGAGATCGCCGGCAAGCCCCTGCTCGCGCACGTGCTCCAGACCGCCCTGGAACTCAACCCGGCGCAGGTGCATGTAGTTGTGGGCCGGGATGGCAAAGAGGTCGCTTCACGATGCGCTGATGATTCGGATCTCAACTGGATTGAACAGACAGAGCAACTTGGCACGGGTCACGCGACATCCCAGGCCATACCGCACGTCGACGACAATGCGACGGTGCTGGTGATCTACGGCGACGTCCCGCTGGCGGACGGCCAGACATTGGCGCAATGCGCGGGCGCGAGCGCCGAAGGCGACTGCATCGCGGTTGTCACGGCCGACGCCGCAGACCCGGCTGGGTTAGGTCGGGTGATCCGCAACGACGACGGCAGCATTGCCGCCATCGTGGAGGATGCGGACGCCTCGGACGCCGAGCGCCGTGTCACGGAAATCAATACAGGCATCCTCGCCGCGCCAGCCGCCTCGCTCAAGCGGTTGCTGGGGGGCCTAGGCAACGACAATGCCCAGGGCGAGTTCTACCTGACCGACATCGTTGCCGCCGCGCAATCTGAAGGCGTCCCTGTTGTGGGTATCAAGGCGCGGTCGTTCGACGACTTTGCCGGGGTGAATGATCGGGTACAGCTTGCGGCGGCCGAGCGGCGCTATCAGCAGCGGTGCGCGGAAGCACTCATGCGGGAAGGCGTGACGTTTCGGGATCCCGCGCGGTTCGACCTGCGCGGTTCTCTCAAGGCGGGGTCGGATTGCACCATCGACGTCAATTCCGTGTTCGAGGGTGAAGTGGTCCTCGGCGAGCGCGTCTCGATCGGGCCCAACTGCTTCATCCGGGATGCGATCCTCGGCGACGATGTGACGGTGGAAGCGAATACCGTCATCGACGGCGCACGTATCGCGCAGGACGCGACGATCGGTCCGTTTGCACGCCTAAGGCCCGGTACGCAACTCGGCGAAGGCGTCAAGATCGGCAACTTCGTGGAGACCAAGAAGGCGCGTCTCGGCGCGGGCACCAAGGCAAGCCATCTCGCCTACCTTGGCGATGCGGAGGTTGGCGACGACTGCAACATCGGCGCAGGTGCGATCACGTGCAACTATGACGGCGTGGACAAACACGAAACAGCGATCGGCGACCGCGTATTCGTGGGCACCAATGCGACTCTCGTAGCACCCGTCGAGATTGGCGATGACGCCTATGTTGGAGCGGGATCGACGATCACGGTGGCGGTCGAGGAGAAGGATCTGGCGGTTGGGCGCAGCAGGCAGCGCAACATCAAGAAGTGGCGTTCGCCCCAGGCCCGGAGGGAACAGGAGCGCGGGGATAAGTCCCCCGCGGACGGATAGCGTCGTGTGCGGCATTGTCGGAGCCGTGTCGAGCCGGGATGTCTCGGGCATTCTGCTCGAAGGATTGCAGCGCCTCGAATATCGCGGCTACGACTCGGCAGGACTGGCGATCGTCGGTTCGGACGGCAACGGCGCGGCGGAATTCGTCCACCGGCGCACGATCGGCAAGGTGCGGGCGCTGGTCGACAGCGTGAATGAACGGCCCGTGCTCGGCACCGCAGGTATCGCGCATACGCGCTGGGCGACCCATGGCCCCCCGGTGGAGTGCAATGCCCATCCCCACGTATCGTCAAACCGGATAGCGCTCGTCCACAACGGCATCATCGAGGACTTCGAGCCCCTGCGGGAGGAGCTGGTCGAGAATGGGTACGAGTTCACTTCCGAGACGGATACGGAGGTGATCGTTCACCTGATCGATCAATGCTACGAGCGGACGGGAGACCTGCTGGAAGCGGTGCGCGCGGCGCTCAAGCGTCTCGACGGCAAGTACGCCATCGGCGTCCTGTGCCGCGATGAGCCGGGCCGCATTGTCGCCGCACGGGCCGGGAGCGCACTGGTGGTCGGGGTCGGTTTCGGCGAGAACTTCATCGCCTCCGACGTGCTCGCGCTGCGGCCAGTAACGGATCGGTTCATCCTGCTCGAGGAAGGCGACCTGATCGACGTGCGCCGCGAGGGGATAGAGGTCTGGAACGTGAACGACGAGAACGTCGTGCGTTCCACGGTGCGGGTGGAACACGCCCCGGAGGAGGCGGACCGGGGCAATTACCGCCACTACATGCAGCGCGAGATTCACGAGCAGCCCGGGGTTGTGCGGTCCACGCTGGAAGGACGGATCGACCGCACGCGAGTGCTTGAACGCGCATTCGGCGTGCGCACTACGAGCATCCTCGACGAAACCCGGGCGGTGACCATTGTCGCGTGTGGCACAGCCTATTACGCCGGCTGCGTTGCCAGGCACTGGATCGAGGAGTACGTCGGCATTTCCTGCCAGGTGGAGATCGCGAGCGAATGGCGTTATCGCCCCGTCGTGGTACCCCCTGACAGCCTGTTCGTGACCACTTCGCAGTCAGGAGAGACGGCGGATACCCTCGCCGCCCTGCGTATCGCGAAGGACATCGGCTTTCGCCACACCCTGGCGATCTGCAACGTCGCGACCAGTTCGATCGTGCGCGAGTCGGACATGGCGATCATGCTGCAGGCGGGCGCGGAGTTCGGCGTCGCGTCCACCAAGGCCTTTACAGCCATGCTCGCGGACCTGCTGATGCTGACCATCCTGCTCGGACGCCGGCACGGAATGAGCCCGAAGACCGAGGCGGAACTCGTGCAAGCACTGCACGGACTCGATGATGCCATCGAGGAAGTGCTCCAACTTGAGCCGCGCCTGCAGGAACTTGCCGAGGAGTTCGTTGCCCGTCAGCACGCCCTGTTCCTCGGCCGCGGTCCGCAACTCCCGGTCGCGCTGGAAGGCGCGCTGAAGCTGAAGGAGATTTCCTACATCCACGCAGAGGCCTATCCCGCAGGAGAACTGAAGCATGGACCTCTCGCCCTGGTGACAGAAGCGATGCCCGTGGTGGCCGTCGCGCCTAACAACGATCTCTTGCGCAAGATCCAGTCGAACCTGCAGGAAGTGCGCGCCCGGGGCGGCCAACTCTACGTCTTCGCCAATGCGGAAGCGGGTTTCCGCGAGGGAGAAGGCCTCACCGTCATCGAAGTCCCGAACGTGCACGATGCCGTGGCGCCCATCGTCTACACGGTCCCGTTGCAACTGCTCGCCTACCACGTGGCGGTGTTGAAGGGCACGGACGTGGACCAGCCGCGAAACCTGGCGAAGTCGGTCACCGTCGAGTAGCGGTTGGACGTATCGAGCATTATCGGGCCCCTGAACGAGCGGCAGCGCGAAGCCGTCACCGCTCCCCTGGGCAACCTGCTTGTCGTCGCCGGCGCTGGGAGCGGCAAGACGCGCGTGCTGGTGCATCGCATCGCCTGGCTGGTCCAGGTGGAGGGCATGAGCCCCCAGGGCGTGCTCGCGGTCACTTTCACCAACAAGGCCGCGGCGGAAATGCGCTCCCGGGCGGAGGCCCTGCTCGACATGCCCGGGCGCGGCATGTGGGTGGGGACATTTCACGGTATCGCCCATCGCCTCCTGCGCATGCACTGGGAGGACGCGGGCCTGCCGCAGAACTTTCAGATCATCGACGCCGACGACCAGCTACGCCTGATCCGGCGGGTAATCAAGGCGCAGGACCTGGAAGAGAGCGCATGGCCCGCGCGCCAGGTCGCTGGGTTCATCAACGCGCAGAAGGACCGTGGCCGCAGGCCGGACGAGATTCCGGGCAGCGACGACTTTTCGGCGAGGACCCTGAAGCGACTCTACGAGGCCTACGAAGCCGCCTGCGCCCGTGGCGGCCTGGTGGACTTCGCCGAACTGCTGCTGCGGTGCCACGAACTCCTGCGCGACAACGATGCGCTGCTCACCCACTACCGGCGCCGCTTCGGGCAGCTCCTGGTGGATGAGTTCCAGGACACCAACACGATTCAGTACGCGTGGCTGCGGCTGCTTGCCGGGGACACCGGCAATGTCATGGCGGTGGGGGACGACGACCAGTCGATCTACGGCTGGCGGGGGGCGAAGATCGAGAACATCCAGCGCTTTTCGGACGATTTCGAAAATACCGAGATCATTCGGCTGGAACAGAACTACCGCTCTACCAGCAAGATCCTGGACGCGGCCAACGGGCTGATCGGCAACAACCTGGGCCGCCTCGGCAAGTCCCTTTGGACTTCTGCGGGAGACGGCGACCCGGTCAAGGTCTACGCCGCGTTCAACGAAGTCGAGGAGGCGCGTTTCGTCGCGGACCGGACCCGCGAGTGGCTGCGCGATGGTGCCCCGGACGAAGTCGCGGTGCTCTACCGGTCGAATGCACAGTCCCGCGTGCTGGAAGAAGCCTTTCTGATGGCCGACATCCCCTATCGCATCTACGGGGGTTTGCGCTTCTTCGAGCGGGCTGAAGTCAAGAACGCGTTGGCCTACATGCGGCTGATGAACCAGCGCCACGCCGATGTCGCTTTCGAACGGGTGGTCAATACCCCGCCCCGGGGTATCGGCGAACGGACCATCGACAGCGTGCGCGGACTCGCTCGCGCAAACGAGACGTCGCTCTGGCAGGCGGCGAAAGACGGCATCGCGAGCGGCGAGCTGGGCGGCAGGATGGCAACGGTCCTGCGCAACTTCATCGACGAGATCGATACGATGTCCGAGGCCTTGCTGCACGCGGAGCTGGATGAGATCGCCCGTCACTGCATCGATGCCAGCGGTCTCATGGAGTACCACGGCAAGGAGCCGGGCGAGCGGGGAATGGCGCGCAAGGAAAACCTGGAAGAGCTGGTGAGTGCATGCCGGCAGTTCAGGGCAGTGAGAACGTTTCCCGTCGATCCCCGGGGCGAGGCCGACGAGGAGGAGTCGGACCTCGACCAGTTCCTCGACCATGCCGCCCTCGAAGCGGGCGAATACCAGACCGGGGACGGAGCGGCGGTACAGATGATGACGCTGCATTCGGCCAAGGGGCTCGAGTTTCCCCTGGTGTTCCTCACGGGCCTCGAGGAAGGACTGTTTCCGCATCGCAGGTCCGCGGATGAACCCGGCCGCATGGAGGAGGAACGCCGCCTCGCCTATGTTGGCGTCACGCGCGCCATGCGCCAGCTCTATCTCACGTATGCGCAGGTTCGGCGCTTTTTCGGTACCGAATCGATCAACCGCCCCTCGCGGTTTCTGCTGGAGATTCCGACGGACACCCTGGAGGAAGTCCGCATGGGCGGGGCCGTGTCGAGGCCGGTGCGCAGGGTCGGCGCGGGATCGAAGCTGGAGGATTCTTCGGCGGCATTGCGGGTGGGTCAGCGCGTGCGCCACGGCAAGTTCGGCGAGGGCATCGTGCTGCAGAGCGAAGGAAACGGCGAGCGCGCGCGGATTCAGGTGAATTTCAGGGAGGAAGGATCGAAATGGTTAATGTTGGGTCCCGCGAAGTTGGAGACATTGGATTGAATCGTGCTCCCGGTCTCCGGGCGTTGGGATTGGCGGCCGCGTTTGCGGTGCTGCTCGGTGCGTGCGCCCCGGAGGAATCCCAGGATACGGAGACGCAGGCCGCGCCCGAGCCCTCGACATTCGAGTGGAAGCTGGTCACGACCTGGCCGAAGAACCTGCCGGGCCTCGGCACCGCCCCGGAGCGGCTCGCCGAAATGGTGGACGTCATGTCGGCCGGGCGTCTCAAGATCAAGGTCTATGCCGCCAACGAACTCGTCCCGGCGTTCGAGGTGTTCGACGCCGTGTCCGAAGGCAGCGCCGAAATGGGCCACGGCGCCGCCTACTACTGGCGCGGCAAGGCGCCGATCGCGGCGATTTTCGCGACGGTACCCTTCGGCCTGACCGCCCAGGAGATGAACGCCTGGCTGTATCACGGCGGGGGCCTTGAGCTGTGGCGGGAGCTATATGGCCGATTTGGCGTGGTCCCGATGGCTGCGGGAAATTCCGGCGTGCAGATGGCGGGCTGGTTCAACAAGGAAATCAATACCCCGGCTGACCTCCAGGGCCTCAAGATGCGTATCCCCGGACTCGGCGGCGAGGTCTTTCAGCGCGCCGGTGGCGTTGCCGTCAGCTTGCCGGGGAGCGAGATCTTCACGTCGCTGCAAACCGGCGTGATCGACGCCACGGAGTGGGTCGGGCCGTACAACGACCTGGCTTTTGGATTCCAGGAGATCGCGCGCTACTACTACTATCCGGGCTGGCATGAACCCGGCCCGACCATCGAAGCCATCGTCAACGCAGATGCACTCGGCGCATTGCCCGACGATCTGAGGACGATCCTGGAGACCGCCTGCCGGGCGATCAACCAGGACATGCTGGACGAATTCACCGCGCGCAACGCGGACTCCCTCAGGACCCTGGTCGAGGAACATGACGTGGAGATTCGGCGCTTGCCGGACGAAGTGATCGACGAGTTTCGGAGGTTGTCCGCCGAAGTCCTGGTGGAGTCCGCGGGCGACGACGACGAACTGTCGCAGCGCATCCTCGATTCGTACGCGGAGTTCCTGAACAAGATGCGCGCGTACCACGCCGTGACGGAGCAGGCCTACCTCAACGCGCGGTAAGTCTTCAGTAAAGGACCCCGGGCAGCCAGGTGGCGAGTTGTGGCGCCGCCACGAGCAGTAGCAGCATGCAGAGTTGCGCCACGATGAACGGAACGACGCCGCGGTAGATGTCGACGGTCTGGACTTCGGGTGGTGTAACCCCTCGGAGGTAGAAGAGGGAGAACCCAAAGGGGGGCGTGAGGAAGGACGTCTGCAGGTTGACGGCGATCATGACCCCCAGCCAGATCGGATCGATTCCCATGGAGAGCAGCACGGGACCCACGATCGGCACCACGACGTAGGTGATCTCGATGAAGTCGAGCACGAAGCCGAGCAGGAATATCGTCACCATGACGATGACCATGGCGCCCGCCGCCCCGCCCGGCATGTCCGCGAACACGCCCTGCACCAGTTCGTCGCCCCCGTAGCCCCGGAACACGAGGGAGAACACCGAAGCGCCGACGAGGATGAGGAACACCATCGACGTGGTCTTGAGCGTGGATAGCGCGATCTCGCGCAAAACGTCCACGGACAAGGCGCGGTAGGCGGCGCCCAGGATCAGCGCCCCGGCAGCACCGACGCCGGCCGCTTCCGTAGGTGTCGCGTACCCGCCGAGAATGGAGCCGAGCACCGCGACGATGAGGGCAAGCGGCGGCACGAGCCCGAGGAACAGGTCGCGGCGCGCATCGGGTAGTTCCTGCGCGTCGCTGCGCATATCGCGGTCTGCGCCGGGCGCGCGTTCCGGCTTGAAGAACGCAACCGCGCCGATGTAGATCAGGTACATGACCACCAGGACGAGGCCGGGCACCAGTGCTCCGGCGAACAGATCGCCGACCGACACGGTCTTTGGCGAAAGGACGCCCTGGGTCAGTTGCGCCTGTTGGTACGCGCTCGACAGCACGTCCCCGAGCAGCACCAGTGCAATGGAAGGCGGGATGATCTGACCCAGGGTGCCGGTGGCGCAGATGGTGCCGGTGGCAAGCCGGCTGTCGTAGCCCTGGCGCAGCATCGCCGGAAGAGAAATGAGCCCCATCGTCACCACCGTCGCGCCGACGATGCCGGTGCTGGCCGCCATCAGCATGCCGACCACCGTGACGGCCATCCCAAGGCCGCCGCGTGCCGAACCGAGCAAAGCGGACAGGCTCTTCAGCAGCGTCTCGGCGATGTGCGTGCGTTGCAGCGTCACGCCCATCAGCACGAACAGGGGAACCGCGATCAGCGTCTGGTTCGTGATGATGCCGAAGATGCGGTTGGGCAGGAACCCGAGGTCGCCGATATCAAATACGCCGAACAGTGCGCCGCCGAAGGCGAAAAGGAGCGCCACGCCGGCGAGCGTTGGGGCGACCGCGTATCCGGCGAGCAGCGTGACGAACACCGCCGCGAACATGATGAGCGGCAGGTACTCAGCCATGCGCGATGTCTGTGGGGTTGCCCCCCCTGGTCGTCAACCGTTGGATTTCCCGGGTAGCAAGCAGTCCCGTCTGCAGCAGCAGCAGGCAAGCCGACGCGGGGATCAGGGTCTTCAGCAGGTAGACGCCCCGGATTCCGTCGACCTCCTGGGAGCCTTCCAGGATCGACCAGGAGTTCGCGACGTATTCGAGGCTGAAGAACGTGAGGGCCAGGCAGAGCGGCGTCATGAGGACGAGGTGTCCGGCGAGGTTCACCATGCTTCGCCGCCGGTCGCGCATCCTGCTGTAGACCAGGTCGACCCGGACGTGCTCGTCGTGCTGGAGCGTATAGGAGAAGCCGAGCATGAAGACCGCGCCGTGCATGTAGAGCACGGATTCCTGCAACATGATCGCGCCCATGTCGAAGCCGTAACGGAGGATCAGCGTCACGCAGGTGACCGCCACCATGGCGAGGGTGAGCCACGCGGCGGAACGGCCTATGACGTCGATCAGACGGTCGATCATGCCCATGCCTGGTACTCGATCGCGGCGCCAGCGAACAACGCGAAACCGACCCAGACGTTGTTGCGAAAGGCCTTGAAGCAGGCGCTCTCCTCCCGATCCCGAATCAACCACTGGTGGTATACGAATAGCCCGGCGGCTGCCACGAGCGCGGCGAAGAACGCGTGGCGAAAACCGGCCTGCATGCCAGCGACGCAGAACAGGATGAGTGCCAGGCACTGCAACACGCCGATGATGGCCCGGTCCAGGTTGGCGAACAGGATCGCGGAAGACTTGAGCCCGATGTCCAGGTCGAAACGGCGATCGACCATCGCGTACTGTGTATCGTAGGCGATGATCCAAAGGGCGCTGGCAGAAAAAAGGACCCAAGCCAGGAGGGGCGCGCTGCCGGTGACGGCGGTGAACGCCATTGGGATTCCCCAACTGAAGGCGGCACCGAGCACGACTTGCGGCCAGTGCGTCCATCGCTTCAGGAACGGATAGGCGATGGTGATGAGGACACCTGCCGCCGCGAGTAGCTGCGTTGCAGTGTTGAGGGTCATCACGATGCCGAGTGCGAGCACGAGGAGACCGCCGAACAGCGCGAACGCCTCGGCCAGTGAAACGCGCCCCTCCGGCAGCGGGCGGTCGTGCGTCCGCGCCACCCGGCCATCGAAGTTACGGTCGGCGATGTCGTTGATGACACAGCCCGCTGAACGCATCACGAAGGTTCCAACAACGAAAGCGAGGAGGATTGGCAGCGGAGGAACTCCCTCTGCGGCGATCCACAGCGCGGCCAACGTCGGCCACACCAGCAACAGCGTGCCGACCGGCTTGTCGAGGCGCATGAGTTGCGCGTAGGCGGAAAGACGACGGTCGTGGGGCACTTTCATGGAACAAGTCAACCTCAACCCTGTTGTTCATTCCAGGTTTGCGCGGCCGTTCCTCGTTCGAGACGGCTACGTGGGCGCTGCTCTGACAGGCCCATTCCTGCAAAGCAGCATCATGCCCCGCCGCTTTGCCGACCAACGCGTATGGCAGAATTCTTGACGCTACAAATGCCCTTCAGCCCAAGGGGTTGGGCTGTCACGGGGAGTACATTTCGTAAGCTGCCCAGGGTTCTGGCCTGCTCGATGTCGATATAGACGGCCATGCGGTTACAACCTCCTTTTCCGCAGATCAGGTGGTCATCGAACTCCTGCTGGACGAGGCGCGGGACAGGGCCGCCTTCGGTTTCCAGTCGTCTCCCGGGACGATGCGCCTCATGAACTCATCGAAAAGGGGGACGGTGAAAGCCGTGTCCCCGTGGCTCGGGCTCCACACCATTCCTTTGGCTATGAGTTGACTTCGGATCGGCGCTAGCGATGTCACCTCTCTGCCGAGCAGTTTGGCGATTTCTCCCGAGCGGTGTGGGCCGGCTCCGAGTTCTGCCATTGCGCGCAAGTACTCTTTCTCACGTGGTGTGAGTCTATCGAATCGTACCCTGAAGAAGCTCTCGTCAAGCGCGGCCACGGCAACTATAGAGGCTGCGTCGACATCATCTGTGGATATCGGTGAGTCATCCGCAGCATCCCAGGTGTGTTTGCCCCATTCCTGCAGGAAGTACGGATATCCTCGGGTCTCCGAAACGATGCGGCTGAGTGCATCGTCGGAAATGTCGACGCCTTCCTCCTGTGCGGGTTTGGCAATTGCGATTCGAGCTTCGCCATCCGTCAATTGACCAATTTCTGGAAAGTCGAAAAGGCGCTCTGCATAAGACTTCGCGTTGCCCATTCTGCCGCGTAGCTGCGGCAATCCTGCTCCAACCAGAGCTACAGGCAGTCGCCGCTGCGCTGTGCGGTGCATCGCGGTGATTAGTGCCGCGAGTTCCTCCTCTTTGATGTATTGCAACTCGTCGACGAAGAGAGCCAGTGCGGTTTCTCCGTTCCTGGCAGCTTGCCCCGCTGCTTCAAGCAGCGCCTGCAGGTCCTGTTCCAGGTCGCCGTTGTCCGCCAGGCCAGGCTCCGGTTCGAAGTCGAATCCAACTTCAATGTCTTCATACTTGACCTTGAGTGCCTTGGCGAATCCGGCCAGACCACTCAACGCTCGTTTTGCCAGGTCCTTTGCCTGTTCAATTCGAGAGAGCCGCAAGAGGGCGGTACGCAATTGCGGAGCCAGGATGGCCGGCAGGGACCTGTCTTCGGGCGCTTCGATCCAAAGAGTGTGGATGCTGGATGCTTCGGCGTCGTTTCGCATTCGGTCAAGCAATACGGTCTTGCCCACACCGCGCAGACCGACAAGCAAGACGCTCTTTGCTGCCCTTCCGATCTTGAGCCGTTGCAACGCGATACGTACTTGCTGGCGTAGCTCATCGCGGCCCGCGAGTTCAGGAGGTGGCGAGCCGGCACCCGGCGCATAGGGGTTTCTCACGGGGTCCATCGCCAGGATTATAGGGAAATTTTGTGAGTTTATGCATTATTCGTAATTCGACTAATTTGTGCATAAATTGGGTGGTCGGTCTCTCGCTACCCGAAGACACCCGGTGCCGACAGGCTTCGGTCGTGGGGCACTCTCATGCGCGATTATGGAGCGGGAACGTTTAGCGGTAGCATTCGCCTTTCCGTCCGGCCGCCCGGATCATGATGTCGCGGACAATCGATGAGTCGGGCCCTGGCGGGAACCGAAGATGTTAGAACATTGCTGGCCAGGGCGTCGTGCATCGCGTCGGGACCAGTGCGTGTGAATTGCCGGGCTTGAGAGTCGCCCCGTGAAGAAATGGCAGTGCATCGTCTGCGGCTGGATCTATGACGAGGCCGAAGGCTGTGAGTACGAGGACATCCCGCCGGGAACGCCCTGGGAGGATGTGCCGGACGACTTCGTGTGCCCGGAGTGCGGAGTTGGGAAGGAAGACTTCGAGATGATCGAAGTCGGTTAGACTGGTCATCGACCGCGCTGTTCAAAAGGGGGAGTTAATGGCACAGGAAGAGTCAAAGGACGCGGGCATGTGGTCCCGAATCGTAAACGCGCCACTGCATTGGCAGATAGCGGTGGCACTGGCCCTGGCGGTCCTGGTCAGCCTGGTCGCTGATACCGAGACCATGGTGTTCGGGGCGTCACTGGTCGAGATCTTCGACTTCTTCGGCGGCCTGTTCCTCAATGCCCTGAAGATGATCGTGGTGCCCCTGATCGTGTCGTCGATCATCATGGGCGTTCACAACATGGCGGGGCGCGAGAACTTCGGCCGCGTCGGCGGCAAGACGGTCGGCTTCTACGTGGCGACGGGCCTGATCGCGGTCGTGACCGGCCTGGTTCTCGTCAACGTGATCAATCCCGGCGGCGGCGAGTCGGTCAAGGGGCTCTCCGAGAACATGCCTGACGTGTCGGACCAACTGACGCGTGTCGAGGGACGCGATGCGGGTGACCTGGTGGAGGTGATCTCGCGAGCCGTTCCCGACAACATCTTCGCGGCAGCGGTGAACATGGAACTTCTCGCGTTGATCTTCTTCAGCGTCGTGTTCGGCTACTTCATGGCACGCGTCGAAGGCCCGCCAAGCGACACGCTGACCAATTTGTGGACCGGTATCCACGACGTCATGATCCGGATCACCCGGTGGGTACTGTTGTTCGCGCCTTACGGTGTCTTCGCCCTCGTCGGCAAGGCGTTGTTGCAGGTGCCTCTGGAGACGCTCCTTGAGGCGCTCGCCTGGTTTACGCTGACGGTCCTGCTGGCGCTTGCGACACACTTCTTCGTGACCCTGCCGCTGCTATTGCGTTTTGTAGGCGGGGTCAGGCCGTATGCTTACTACGGTCGCATCATGCCCGCGCAGCTCATGGCGTTCTCAACGGCATCGTCTTCCGCCACGTTGCCCGTGAGCCTCAGCAGCGCCCGGCGCGCCGGCGTCTCGGAGGGCACCACGAGTTTCGTGCTGCCGCTGGGTGCGACCGTCAACATGGACGGCACGGCGCTGTTCGAGTGCGTCGTTGTGATCTTCATCGCACAGGCGTTCGGGGCGGACCTGACGGTCGCTGACCAGTTCCTGGTGGTGGTGCTGGCGTTGCTGACCTCCATCGGCGTGGCGGGAATACCCGCGGCGAGCCTGGTTGCGATCACGTTGATACTGACCGTGCTGGGACTGCCTCTGGAGGCGATCGGGCTGTACATCGCCGTGGACAGGATCCTCGACATGTGCCGGACGTCCGTCAACGTGACGAGCGATCTGTCCGTGACCGCACTCGTAGCTCGTACCGAGGGGGAGGATCTCCCCGAAGTGCGCGCGGGAGAATCCAGCGAAGAAGCGGCGGCCGGATAGTCGCCGAGCCAAGTTGAGAAAGGGCTGCCCGTCGGGTGGCCCTTTCTGCATCCGCTAGTCCGGCAGCCCGAGCACCCGTTTGGCGATGATATTGAGCTGAATCTCCGAACTCCCGGCGGCGATGGTCCCTGCCTTGACGCGTAGCCAGGCGCGTGTGTTGGCCAGTTCTTCGTCCGTGAACGCAGCGCCTTCCCAACCCAGCGCCTGAGTGCCGCACATGCGGGTGAGCGTTTCCATGTGGCGGGTAACCAGCTCGGAGTTGTAATACTTGAACATCGACGTGACGAACGTCGGCGTCGCACCTTCCCTCTCTTCCGCCGCACGGCGTTGGGTGAGCTGGAGCGCCCGCGCGTCCATGTTGATTGCCAGCACTTCCTCGCGTGTCGCCGCGTCCCCGATCCTGCCATCGGCCTCGCCGGCGTACCGTTTCGCGATGCCGTCAAGCGCAGGGGGCGCCGTTCGTTGCGCCGCCGGCATTCGCTCGTGCTGAAGCAGGCGCTTGCCCACCGCCCAGCCCTGGTTTTCCCGGTGGACGAGGTCGATCTTCGGTACGACCACGTCGTCGAAGAAGCACTGGCAGAACTCCTGGCTGCCGTTGATCAGGGTGATCGTCTTCACCGTGATGCCCGGGTCGGACATGGGGAACAGGACGAGGCTGATGCCTTCCCACTTGGGCACGTCGAAGTTCGTTCTGACGAGACAGAACATCCAGTCGGCGTAGTGCGCGCCGGTGGTCCAGATCTTCGAGCCGTTCACGAGGTAATGATCGCCATGATCGTCGGCACGCGTTTGCAGCGATGCGAGGTCCGACCCGGCGTTCGGCTCGGAATACCCCTGGCACCAGCGATACGTCCCGCTTGCGATATTGGGCAGATGGCGTGACTTCTGATCCTCGGTGCCGTACTCAAGCAGTGTCGGCCCGATCATCGTGAGGCCGTGACCGCCGAGGGGTAGCGGTGCGTTCGCGGCGAGCATCTCTTCGCGGAGCACCTTCTGTTCGTCGGCGGTCATGCCGCCGCCGCCGTATTCCTTCGGCCAGGTGGGTGCGGTGTAGCCACGCCCGTAGCAGGCCTCGGCCCAGCGCAGGGAGTCAGGGGTTATGGTGGGCGTTTTCCTGCCCCCGTTGAACACCGTGCTCGCACCTCGGAGGCCCGGCGGCAGGTTCTCTTCCACCCACGCGCGCGCCTCGGCGCGGAACTCGGACGGTCTGTTCATTTCGGAGCCCTCTTTCCCAACCAATGTTAGCGCCATTTTCGGCAGGGCATTTCGATTGGAAATTTGGCTGGCGTCGTGGCTTTATAGATGGTTCGCTCAATCAGGGGAGACAAGCGTGGCAGATACCACACCGATCGAGACTATCGACGAGTTCGAGGAGGAATACCGGAAAGGCGCCGGAAAGTCTTTGCCGGGTGCAACCTCCTCAAAGGAAGCCAACCTTGACAACATTCAGCGCTGCGGCGACGGCATCGGCGACTACAACCCGTTGTACCGTGACCCGGAGCACGCTGCCAACAGCCGCTTCGGCATGATCACGGCGATGCCCGCGTTCGTATACAGCGTGAGCCTCGGAGTCGGCGCGGCGATCAACGGCGCCATCAATCCCGGTAGGGTAGGCGGGTTCGCGATGAACTATGCCGGGGGCGAACTGGAGTTCTTCCGGCCGATCTGGCTCGGAGACACGATCACGATCCACGAGAGCGTGGGGCCGGTGGTCCGCAAGGAGAGCAGCAGGATCGGACCGTTCTGCATCTGCACGGGGCTCGTGACCTACACCAATCAGCGGCACGAGGTCGTGGCCACCAAGCGAACCCTGATGGCGCGCTACAAGATCCTTGGCGGCGGTTCCGAGACGATCACCTACGACCGCGATAACAAGACCGACGTCCAGCAGGAATCGCCTGACCCGCTCGTGTGGGAGCGGGAACGGCGCGGCGCGGAGACGCGCTACTGGGAAGACGTCGCCGAGGGCGACGAAATGCCGCCCCTGAAGAAAGGCACGTACACCGTCAACGAACTCTATCTCTTCAGCTTTGGCGTCTGCGGCACGCGCCGCGGTACCCGGGCGTCGGTTGGAGATCGCATAGAGTCCCATGGCCGATACAACGCCGCGTACGCCAAGAGCCGCAGGAGCATGCCCGGCCAGTTCGACTACGGGCCGCAGCGGGTGTGCTGGCTGTCACAGATGGCGACGGACTGGATGGGAGACGACGGCACGCTGAAGAAGATGGTGACCCAGGTTCGCCATCCGAACATCGTCGGCGACACCAACACGATCTACGGGACCGTCGCGAGCAAGTACGTCCAGGGTGACGAGCACCTGGTGGACCTGGACATCCGCAACGAGAACCAGTCGGGAACCGCGAGCGCCTTCACGCGGGCGACAGTCGCGCTTCCGTCGAGGGGTTAAGGTTGCAATTGGCGGGCGGGAGCTCTTGCAGGCTCCCGCGAAGCGCCAGGTAGACAGACCATGTCCAAGCCACTACGCGTCGGATTGATCGGGACCGGGCGGATAGCCCACTCCCACATGACCGCGTACCTCGATTATCCGGACCGGGTGCAGCTTGTTGCCGTGTGCGACATCGTAGAGCCGGCGGCACAGGCGTACGCGAAGGAAGCGGGGGTCGATGCCGTCTACACGGACTACGAGAAGATGCTGCACGAAGTCGACCTCGACGCGGTCGACATCTGCAGCACACACTACCAGCACTGGCCGCAGACCCTCGCTGCCGCTGCGGCGGGCAAGCACGCGCTCGTCGAGAAGTCGATGGCACACAACCTGGCGGCTTGCCGCGAGATGCTCGAAGCGGCCGACAGTGCGGGCGTGACCCTGATGGTGGCCCAGAACCAGCGGTATACGGTGGAAACGGCCGCAGTCAAGAAGTTCATTGACGCGGGCAATCTCGGGGACATCCAGGCCGTTCGCACCCACGCCATCATGGGTGTGGTAGGGGTAAACCCGCCCGGCCACTGGATGAACGACGGCGAGGCGGGTGGCGGCGTCCTGTTGACCAACACGATCCACCACGTGGACCTGCTGCGCTACTACATCGGCAACGTCAGGCGCGTCACCGGGGTATGCAAGTCGGTGCAGCCGCAAATGGTGAATGGCGCCGAAGATCTCGTGGCCGCGACCCTGGAGTTCGAGAACGGCGCCGTCGGCGATGTGTTCGGTAGCTGGACCACCAGCGTGGTGCCCGAGGGCCAGTACTACATGGTCGTCGGCAGCAGGGGGACCATCCACTCGACCACGCCGCCGCGCGGTCGTCCGGGAGTGGGCCACTTCGGCACTGCCATGTGCGCCCTCAAATCAGTCGAGGATCCCGCGCCGGAACCCCCTCCGAAACCTGGTCAGAGGCGCCGTCGGCGTAGAGGCGCGCCCACGCGTTTCGAGCCTCTGTCGGTCGAGGACACCGGGTTGCCCACGGAAAACGGCGTCGTGAACGAGATCCTGCATTTCGAGGAGTGCTGCAGGACCGGCGCGGAACCGATCAGCAGCGGCCGGGACAACTTGGAGACCATGAAGGTGATCGCCGGCATCCAGGAGTCATCCCGGACAGGCAGGGCCATCGACCTGGATACGCTTTAGCAGCGTTCCGGGCAGGCATCATCCCCCCGGAGGTGCTTGCCGAAGAACCGCTCGATGAGCTGGACAACAGTCCTTCCATAAACGGACTTCGGATCCGCCACATCCACCATGCGCGCTCCTTCTTCGGCGGTCTTCCGATCGAACGCGTGTCCCAATCCGGGGAAAAGGTGCAGGTCTACCGGCCGGCCCAGTCGATTCAGCCTGTCGTGGAAATCGACGCTGTTCGAGACCGCTACCGCATCGTCTTCGACGCCATGGATCAACAGGCACGGCGGAAAGTCGTTGAGGTCGTAAGTGATCGGGCTGGCTCTGTCATAGTCCTCCTCGTTCGCCTGTTCACCCATCAGGGCGACGTGATTTGCGCGTTCCCGGTCAAACAGAATTCTCGCCGGCCCATACATTGAACCGACTGCGGCGACGGCGCTGGAGTATTCAGCGTGCCCGCCGTTTCCCTCGAAAGGGCAGGACACCGCCGCCATGAGTGCAAGATGTCCACCAGCGGAGTCGCCGACAATACCGATCCGCTCGGGATCTACCGCAAGCGAGTCGGCACTGGCCCGCAGGAAACGGATGGCGCATTTCACGTCTTCGATCTGCGCTGGCCAGCATGCTTCCGTCGTCAGGCGGTAGTCCGCCAGCAGGCAGACGAAACCAGCCTGGCCGAGCAGTTCACCGAATCCCCTGACACTTTCCGGCCTGCCCTTGCGCCAGCCGCCGCCGTGTACGACGACGATGGCCGGGCGCAACTCGGCCGCATCTGTCGCCATCGGCAGGTAAAGATGCCCGAGGAGGTCCCGATCTCCGGCCTTGCCGACGACGACGCCTTTGTGGACCGCTAGGCCTTCCAGGTTCTATGCCTCGGGCTGCGGCCCATCTCAGGGCGTATACCAGATCGGTGATGTATAAGCCCGCTCCTGGATTATCATCGCGATCTCGTCGGGTAGATCCGTCAACCCAAAGAACTTCGCGTCGTACGCTGTCCAGCGGGGCGTCGGGATCTCCAATACGCGCACGTAATAGAAGGCGCGCTCGTCCTTGCTGAAATCGGGGTCCGTCCACACTGCGGCCAATTCCGGATCGCCGATGCTGTTGGTGTAGGAGGCGTTCTCCAGGTCCACCGTATTGCCCACGGGCGTGACCTCACCCCCGGCGTCTTCCTCCCGGCCATCGGACAGGGCCACGATATGGACCTTCTCGTGTAACTCGCCATCTGTATCGTGCCAGCCCTTGATTACCTGCACACGGTCCAGGTTTGCGCCATCCGGGTCTTTCACCGCCCGAATCAGGAAACTCGGCGCCTTGCCGGTGGGTGCGCGAGTAAGGTCGCCGCCCATCGGTACGCCCTTCGCGTACCCGATTCTGGCCAGGTTCGGCCGCACGGCGTCCCCGGGCGCGTAGTCCCAGCCGCCGAAAAACCGTACGGTGATGCGCGGGCCGGTGGACGCGTAGACCTCCCGGCGACGCATCGCGCTGAATAGCGCCTCCCGCGTGTTCTCGGTCGCCCACACCGCTGCATAGCCGGAAGCGACGTACTCCGCCTGGGTCGGCGCGCGGTATGGGCTGGGCTCTTTCAGTCCCGAACCGCCCCAGAAGTTGTCTTCGTCGGCTGCCGACAGCGAATTGTGGGTGTCGGTGCTGCCGATCATGCCGAACTTGAAGGGATTGACGCCCAGTTTCGCTTCCTGGTCCAAGCCGAGCTTCAGGGCGGAACGGGCATAGGACTGGGCTGCCAGCGCTACAGGGTCCTGCTGCGAATCTCTTGCAGCCCCTGAACCCTTGCCTTGCTTCTTCGATCCCGCCGCGGCCTTGTCGCCCTTGGCCGGCGCAGCGGTGAAGCTGCCCATCGTCTCGTAGTCTGCAAACTCATCGGTTGGCGATACCAGCGGGTGGGTCTCGCCGTCCCCCTTTGCCTGGGTCACCTCGGCGATGGGCTCCCAGCGCGAACGCGCCTGCGCGTAGGCCTTCGTGAAGGGCTGGCGTGTAAGCGTACGGAGGCTGAACATGTTGCCCCCGCTCAGATTGGCGTTGTGGGGAATGGCGAGCACCTTGCCCCCCGTCCGGTCCTCGTAGTCCTGCAGGTATGCCCAGAGATCCTCCGGGTCACTGCTGTCGAAGCGGGAGAATGGCACCACCTGTCGGGTCTCGTCGGAACCACCTTCAAAGAGCACGTTTCGGTGGATCATGTTCGGCTTGTTCGGTGCCGCCCGAGCGCTCCACTCATAGCCGATGAATGCGGTGAATGTGCCCGGGTCGTTGTGCCGTTCCGCGTTCGCGATGACCCCTTCCCAGACTGCGTGCCGAAAACGTCGGTCGAGGCCGTAGTCGGCGCCGTGTGCGCCTTTTGTCAGGGCCAGGAGCCGGAAACCGCGATTGTATTCATCGAGGTCTTTCGCCTGGAGAACGTCACGCAACGGTGGAAGAGCAGCAAGTTCCTGCGCCCAGCGCCGGCTCGCCTCGGATGCCGGCACCCAGCCATCGTCCACCGCCAGCCGAGGCAATACACCAAGATTCTCGGCATGGTCCGAGACCATGAGGAAATCCAGCGGCCGGCGCAGGCGCACCTCCTCGCCGCCCGTTGCCCGAACCGTCTCGCCCTTGGCGAATCGATACGCATCGTCCGGCGTCAGCCGGGTGCCCAGGGCGAAGGCGTCCCCCGACAGCGCGGTATGCACATGCGTATCGCCCCAGTAGACATTGGTCGGGAAGGAATCGTCGGCATGGGGCGAGTACGTTTCGCCGGCCAGGGTGCCTAGCGGAAGCAGAGCAAGTGCATGAACCAGGAATATCGCTTTGCTCACGTGAGCGCGGGTTCCTAGAAGGTCCATTTCACGGTGACGCCATCCACCGAGAACGCAGGCATGTCTTTTGCGGCGAAGCTGGGCCAGAGCGGTTCGATGTTTCCGGCGTTCCACTGCGCATAGCTTGCCCTGATCCTTTTCACGACATCCGGTCGCTTGTCCGCAAGATTGTTGATTTCCCCGATGTCTTTGGACAGGTCGTAGAGCCAGTATCGGTCCGCGGCGTAGGTCAGTTTCCAATCCCCAACCCTTGCCGCCCATATGGGACCGGCCCGCCAGAAAAGCTCTTCGTGAGGTTTGTCGCTGTTCGAACCGTTGAGATACGGGATCAGGTCAACGCCATCGATGGTTCCATCCGTTGGGACGGTGCCGCCAGCGGCGGCGACAGCCGTCGGGAAGATATCCAGCGCGCTGACCGGATGTTCGTAGACGGTGCCTTTGGGGATTTGTGCCGGCCACTTCATCGTGAACGGCACCCGGACACCGCCCTCGAACATCGTCTGCTTGCCCAGCCGAAGCGGAGCGTTGCTGTTGACGTTGGAAACGCCGCCACCGTTGTCGCTCAGAAAAACTACCAGGGTGTTCTCCTCGAGCCCGTTCTCCTCCAGCGCATTCAGGACAAGGCCGACGCCATCGTCCAGGGCAGATGTCATCGCGGCATAGATGCGACGGCCTTCGTCTTCGATATGCGGGAAACGGTCGTAGTATTCCTGCGTGACCTGGAGCGGGCCGTGAACGGCGGTATACGGCAGGTAGAGAAAGAACGGCCGTGACTTGTGTCTGTCGATGAACGCGACCGCTTCGCGTGTGAAGGCATCGGTCAGGTAGTCGTTTTCCTCGACCGGAGTGATTCCTCGCATCAAGGTGTCGTGGCCTCGGCCCTTCCATGGGGCTTCCGCCGCGACGTCTGGACTCGCCCCTGCGCGACGCATGATCCTGGCGTCCTTTCGCGTCGGGTCAAGATAGTCGGCGGCCGCGGTGACGATGCCGAAGAACTCGTCGAACCCCCGATTGACCGGATGGAATCGTTCCTGCGAACCCAGGTGCCACTTGCCCACCATGCCTGTCACGTAACCGGCTTCCTTCAAGGCATCTGCCAGCGTCACCTCTTCCAGGGGCAAACCATCGTCGTTTTCCGGCTCGAACCCGGGGAGGAATTCGTGCCCGAAGCGCTGCTGGTAGCGGCCGGTAAGGAGTCCGGCGCGGGAAGGCGAGCAAACGGGACTCGAGACATAGCCATCGGTGAACAACGCGCCCTGGTCCGCGATCTGCTTGATGTTCGGCGTCGGGACGGCGTCGCAGCCGTAGAGTTCGCTATCGCAATAGCCGAGATCGTCAACAAAGATGAGAACGACATTCGGGGCGGTGGTTTCGACGCCGTAGGCGTTTGCCGCGCATGCAAGCACCAACATCAATTTCGAAAACAAGCGCACGATATGACCTCCTCGTCCGGTGCGTCAGCCAGGGCCTTGTTGACTACTAAGCTCTGCCCGCCATTGGGTCCGTTTCGGGGCGGTAGATCTTCAGCCCCTCTGACGGCATCGAATCCAGCACGGCCTGCAATTTCGCCCGCGCCTCGCTGCCGCCTTTTGTCACGGGATTCTGCTCGAGGACATCCTTGCTGATGTCGTACAGTCGGCCGTCGTTGTACAGCTTCCACCGGTGATCGCGCGCAAATATCGTGGCGTTGGGCACGGGACCGGGAGTCGGTTCGTTGTACATGTAGATCCACTCCCGGGGATTTCCCCGTCTGCCCTGGAGCTGGGGTGCGAAGCTGACGCCGTCGATCACATCGTCGCTGGGCAGTGGGGCGCCGGTCATGGCGGCCATCGTCGGCATCATGTCGCTGAAATCAACCAAGTCGTCGGTGACCCGGCCCGCCGGGACAGTGCCCGGCATGTTGGCGACGAGGGCGACACGCGTTCCGGCATCGGTGGGTTTGCTCTTCCCTCCGTCGATCTTCCTGCCGTGCAGCTCGGATACGATCCCTCCCTTCGCTCCTCCGGGTGAGCCGTTGTCGGCCGTGAACAGGATGAGCGTATTCTCCCGCAACCCGGCTTCGTCGAGTTTGTCGACGACACGACCTACCATCTTGTCCATGTAGGCAACCATGTCCTCGAAGTTCTGCTGTGAAGCGGTGGACGATCGGTCCGCGCTGTCCGGCGTGGGGAGAAACGGTCCATGGGTGAGCCACAATGGGTAGTAGATGAAGAAAGGCTCTTCCTTCTTCCTGTCGATGAAGTCCAGGACGTAGTCATTGACCAGCGTCGGCCCGTAGGCGTCTTTTTTCTGAACAGATTGGCCGTTGACGGTGAAGATTGAGTTCCAATAGTCCTTTTGGCCGCTCTTCAGTTCGTAGCAGAAGTGTTCGTCGAATCCCGCGTCCGGGGGGAGGGTGCCCGTCCCCTGTGTCTCGGGCGCGAAGGTTCCCCCGCCCTCAAGCTGCCACTTTCCTGCAACGCATGTGGCATAGCCTGCGTCTTTCATCATGTGTCCGAGGGTCCTCTCGCCGGGATCGAGAACGCCCCAATGCACGTAATTGCGGACATTGGATTTCCCGGTCATGATCTTGACGCGGCTCGGGGCACATACCGGGTTCGAGTAACAGTGGTTGAAACGCATGCCGGTCTCCGCCAACCGGTCAACGCGCGGGGTCTTGTATTGCTTTGACCCGTAACAGCCGAACACCTCGTATCCGGTATCGTCCGTCAGGATGAGGATGACATTGGTTTTCTTGCCCTTGATTGCATGGCTCAACGCGGCAGGTAACAGTGCTGTAGCACCAACACCCTTCAGCAGGTCACGCCTTATCATGATTACAGGATTCCCGAACACGGAGAGTTCAATTAAATCATGTCGAGTAAAGGAGCGGCTCGGGAGGACTCGATGAAGAAAGCGGGTCATGAACGATGGGGCCGCGTCCTGTTCCTGTGCGCGTTGCTTGGTGTCGGTGTTTCGTCAGCCGGGGAAACCCGTCCAAACGTCCTGTTCATCGCCGTCGATGATCTGAATCACTGGGTTGGTCATCTCGATGGGCATCCCGGCACCCGAACGCCGAACATCGACCGTCTTGCCAGTGAGGGGGTCACATTTTCCCGAGCCTACGCAGCGGCCCCGCTTTGCAATCCTTCGCGCGTCAGCCTGCTCACGGGTGTCATGCCGGCGCACTCGGGCGTCTATGGCAATTTCGAAGAACTTCGAGAGCAGCTACCGGACGCCGTCACGCTGCCGCAGTACTTTCGCCGGCACGGGTACAGCGTCAAGGGTGCCGGCAAGATATTCCACAGGTCGCTGCCGGGAGATGACGACGCCTGGGACGTGTACTTTGCAAGCTGGAAATCGACTCAGAAGGAAACTGACTCCAAAAAGGAAACTCCGCCCCAGAAGAAATCGAAATTCACCAAAGAAGGCAAGTGGACGCCCTGGGGACCCCTGGATGCCGACGACAGCGAAATGATCGATGCGCAGAATGCCGATCACATTATCGCCGAACTCGAAGGCCCCCACGACAAGCCGTTTTTCCTGGCCTATGGCACCCACAAGCCGCATTTGTCCTGGGAGGTTCCGAGGAAGTACTTCGAGATGCATCCGAGGGATTCCGTTGTGTTGCCGAAGGTCATCGACAATGACCTCGACGACATTCCGCCCTTCGGCCGAAGGCTTGCTGCCGAGGTGCTGGACATTTCGAATGACGTGGACCATGCCGCGGTCGGGGGCGATCACGCGAACGTCCTGAAATACAACCAGTGGGAGGCGGCCGTGCAGGGTTATCTTGCCAGCATCTCCTTTGCCGATGCCCAGGTTGGCAGGGTTCTCGATGCGTTGGCTGAATCACCCCATGCCGACAATACGATCGTGGCGCTCTGGGGCGACCATGGCTACCATCTTGGGCAGAAGGAGCACTGGCGCAAGCACACGCTCTGGGAGGACGGCTTGAGAACGACGCTCGTCATCTCTGCTCCCGGAACTGCCGTCCACAATGTCACGAGCGACCGGGTGGTCAGCCTGCTTGATCTGTATCCAACGCTGATCGAGCTTGCGGGTCTGGATCCACGAGACGGAATGGACGGCCAATCCCTCGTGCCGTTGCTGAAACAACCGGACCTGCCCTGGCCGCGGCCGGTGGTCAGCACCTATGGCTACCAGAATCACTCGATACGCACGGAACGCTGGCGATACATCCGCTATCACGACGGGACCGAAGAGCTATACGACCACGACGCGGATCCCTACGAATGGACCAATCTTGCGGTGGAACCTGTCAATGGAGAACACCGGGAGGTGATGAACCAGCTCGCCGAGCATTTCCCTGAAGCCAATGTTCCCGCCCCGGAGTCATAAATGAAGAAAACGCTGATCATCCTGGTTGCCGCCATCGTCGTCGGCGCAGTTCTTTATGTCGGCTACGGGAGCTACAGTGCCGAGAAGTGGAGACAGCACCACCCCATCACCGAAATTGCCGTGAACGGGGTGGAGCGGGCGTACCACCTGTTCGTGCCTGCGAATCCGCCCGAAAGCCCCATGCCGCTCCTGGTATTCCTGATGGGCGGTGACGCGGGAAGCTGGGTGTTTCCGCGACAGGACAGATGGGAAGAACTGGCGGCAAGGGAGGGGATCATCCTCGCCTTCCCGGTCGGCAAGCTCGTGCCGCCCAACGAAGGTGCGTGGCAGTTGAATACCGATGCCCAGTCGCGCCAGGACATCGACTACATCGGGGCGATGATCGACGACATCTCATCCAGCCATCCGGTCGATGCGTCGAAGGTCTACGCCGTCGGCTATTCGCTGGGCTCGATGTTCTCCTACGAACTCGCGTGCCAGATGAGTGAGCGTTTCGCGGCCATAGCCTCGTTCGCTGGCACCATGCCGGTCTCGCCGAAGTCCTGCGATCCCGAACGCAACGTCCCCATCATGCACGTCCACGGCGTCAAGGACCCCATCATTGCGTACGGCAATACATGGGACTGGAAATCATGGGACTCCGTCGGGACGATGCGGGACATACCGGGCCTGGTGCAGTTCTGGCGCGACCGGTACAACTGCGAGGACGAACGCCGGACGGATTCCGAGGGTGAAACCCACTTCGTCTACGACACTTGCGAGCAGGGAGCGCGGGTCGAGCACTATCGACTGGAGATGGTGAAACACGCGTGGCCGGAAAACCTGCACGGCGTCTCGACCCATAGCGTCATGTGGTCGTTCCTTGGAAGCTTCAGGACGCCGTAGCTCGGAAGAACAGGACAGTGGATAGAGACAGTGCCCGCGGGTTGGAGCAGGGGCGATACCTCCTGCTTGATGATCGCATCGTGGAAGGTGCGCAGAACGCCGAACTCACGCTGGGGGTCGTCAGTAAGCACGGCGGCAATCCGCTGTTCGGTGAGGACAAGCCATGGGAGATGCGCTTCGACAATCTCTACGCCAACGTCATCTACGACGACGAGGAGCGCTTGTACAAGTGCTGGTACAGCCCGTTTATCGTCGACAATTCGTCAAAGGGGATGAGCGCTCGACAGCGCGAAGAGGTGAAATATGGCGCACCCCGTAACCGGGAAATGGCCATTTGCTATGCCACTTCGGAAGACGGGCTAACCTGGTTCAAACCGGAGCTGGGACTCGTCGAATACGACGGGAGCAAGGCCAACAACATCCTGTGGCGAGGCGGCGGAGCCACTTGGGCGCTTCAGGCGGGGCCGCACGGCGCAGGGATTCTCAAAGATCTCCAGGACCCGGATCCGTCCCGTCGTTACAAGGCGTTTCTCAAGTCCGAGATCCTCTCGGTTGCGTTCTCGGCCGACGGTATCCATTGGGAACCCCCGATAGCCTGCCCCGAAGCGAATAGCGCGGGAGATACGCACAACAACGCCTTCTGGGCACCGAGCTTAAGAGAGTACGTGGGGATAACCCGCCAATGGAGCAAACCGTTTGGTCGCCAGGTCGCCCGGACGTCGAGCCCCGACTTCCTGCACTGGGAGAAGACGCAGATCGTGTTGGAGGGGCTGGACGAGAGACACCAGACCTACTCGATGCCGGTCTGTTTTCACGGCGGCGTGTATATCGGGCTCGTTGCCATTCACGACCAGGATGGGGACTGCGTCTGGACAGAGCTGACCTGGAGTCCGGACACAAAAACCTGGCATCGCGTGGTTCCCGGAACCCCGTTCATCCCGAATGGTGACGAAGGCGAGTGTGACTGGGGTTGTGTATACGCCGCGGCGTGTCCGGTTTTCCTCGAGGACGAAATCCGTCTGTATTACGGCGGGAGCGACGGGCTTCACACGAGTTGGCGAAACGGGTTCTTCTGCCTGGCGACCCTGCGTCCGGACGGTTTCGCCGGATACAGGGCGTCGGACGCGGCGACGGTAACGACAACGCCCGTCTTTGACGGCAAGGCCCCGCTCCGAGTTTCGGCGGACATTGCAGAAGGAGGCAGCCTCGCGGTGAGTGTCCTGGGCGAGGGCAACCAGGTGCTGGCTGAAAGTCATCCGCTGGCGAGTACGGTGTCGGATGCCCACGTGCGGTGGCTGGACGAAAATGCCCTGGACGCGATCAGCAACAGGCCTGCCCGACTTCAATTCGCGTTCCAGGAGGCGACAGTGTTTTCCTTTTCCCAAGGCAGCCCAGAGGGGAGTTTCGATGGCTGAGGTCCAGGTGAAGGTAGAGATGGCGTTCGAGCCAGCCGATCTGGCGGGCACCCGGTACGAGGGCTGGATCGCCGACCGCATGAGGGTCAATGTCGAGAAACGCCTGCTGCAGTTGGACCTGGACATGATTCTCGACCCGTATGTCAACCGGCCGGGCAAGCAGTGGTGGGCCGGGGAGCACGTGGGAAAGTACCTGCACGCGGCAACCCATGCGTGGCGGTTCACGGGAGATGAACGGCTCAAGGAGCGGATGGACTCCACCGTAAGGAAGCTCATCCAGACCCAGCTCCCCGATGGGTACCTGGGCACGTACGGCGAAGGAGACCATTTCGGTGAGGGCGACGGGATCGGGTGGGACGGCCCGGTCTGGGATGTCTGGACGCACAAGTACAACCTCATCGGATTGCTCACCTACTACCAGGCCACCGGCCATGAACCAGCGCTCGAGGCGAGCAGGCGAGCAGCGGACCTGATGTATGGACTCTTCGTCGTAGAGAAGAGAAGCATGCGACTTGCCAGTTCCCACCAGGGCATGGCCACAACCAGCGTGCTTGAGCCCATGGCCCTTCTTTACCAGCTGACCGGCGAGCCGCGATACCTCGAGTTCTGTCACGCGATCATCGATGCCTGGGAAGACGAAAGCGATCCCGAGACGTGGATGTCCGAAGAGGAGGGCTGCCGCCTTCTCACCAGCCTGCTCGAACACGGAAACGTCTACAGGACAGCCAACCGGAAGGCCTACGAGATGCTGTCGAACCTGGTGGGGCTACTCGAGCTGTACCGCGTCGATCCCGACGAGCGTTACCTCACCGCCTGCAGGAATGCGTGGGACGACATCGCGACAAAGCGTCTCTACGTCACCGGAACGGCCAGCTATCACGAGAAGTTCACGCCGGATGGCAGGCTGCCGGCGGGCGTGGCGGCCGGAGAAGGCTGCGTCACGGTGACCTGGCTGCAACTGACCCGCCACCTGCTAGAACTGACGGGCGAGGTGCGCTATGCCGACGAACTGGAGCGTACGACTTACAATGCGCTGCTCGCCGCACAGTCTCCGCTCACCGGTGAAGTGACCTACTTCGTGCCCCTGCTTGGACGCAAGCACTACAACGGCCACGACGCCAAGATGACCCCTGCGATCTCCTGCTGCTCCAGCAGCATTCCCCGCGGCATCGCGATGATCCCGACGTTCGCATCGGGTGTTCTGAACGGCAAGCCAGCGCTGCTGCAGTACATTCCGGGGAAGCACGTGCTGGCGTACGGCGGCGAGGGGCGGAGGAAAGTCACGTTGCATGTCGGCGGTGACTATCCCCTAACAGGCGACCTTGAGGTTCAGGTGGAACCGGAACAGGCAGACCGGTTTTCGGTCGTCCTGCGCGCACCCTCCTGGGCAACGGGATTCGAGGCGACGGTTGACGGAGTGGCCCACACGCCGTCGGCGAGCCGCCTGATCGAGATTCAGCGAGTCTGGTCGCCGGGAGACACGATACGCGTGAAGATTCCCCTTGAGATCCGCCGGGTTCCCGACAGGGACGAGACCAGCAACGCGGTCGCCTTCGTCAGGGGGCCACAGGTTCTCGCCACGGATACGGCAGTTGAAGAAGCGGGCGGCATCCCCGAATCGAGCTGGTGGGGCAATGCCATCTACACGCAGGCGGCCAAGCAGGATGGAATCGATAAGTCGTTCAAGCTGGTGACCTTCGCTGACGCCGGTCAGAACAAGGAGGAGTACGCCGTGCTCCAAGAGGGGATCGAAGCGAGCAACTCTGCTTAGACCCGAGCATTTCGGTCTCAGGGCCTAGCAGTTTTTTTGGGCCGTCGGCTCATCAATCGCTTTCGGTCGTCCCGCTTCTCCGTTCACCCCTGACAGCGAAGTCGAAAATTTTCCCCTCACTGCTCAAGGCGCCTTCGAAGGTGTCTCCTGTCACCTTCAACCAGGTATTCAAGGTGCCGGCCGATGCCTCACCCGGTTTCGCCCAGTAGTTCATCTGGGATTGAGGCGCACCGTACTCGTAGGTCAGGATGCCGTCCTCGAAGCTGATGGCCGAGACCTCGATCTCGCCGTCTTCTTCTTCGTCGAGCCTTGCCGTGAGCACATCCCCTTTCGAAGTGATGGTCAAGGTGCCGCGGAGATCCTTGCCAAAGATATTGGTCACCATGTCCCACCGACCCACAATCGCGTCCGGAAAGGACACAACGCCTGACCCCTTCACGCCGGGATAGTCGCGCCAGATCCAACGCAGCGTGTCGGGGAAGATCGCGCCGCCGTGGGCCAGGTCGTGCCCGCCGGTCCCCATCTCGAACCGATAGTCGTACCGCGCGAACATCAGGGCGGATTCCATGCTGAGATTGGCGAGGGTCCAGTTTCCCTCCGTGAGGTTCAGGTCGTTCATTCCATCCTGGAGGAACACCCGTATGGGTTTCGGGTTGCCGCGGGTCTTCCGAATCAGGTACGGATACTCGGACCCGCCTCGTAGCCGCGTGTAGCTGCCGATGTGGCTCACGACCTTGCTGAAGGCGTCGGGGCGTTCCCAGGCGGCCGTGAACGAGGCGAGGCCACCGTCGCTCATGCCGCCGATGGCCCTGCCCTCGGCATCGTCGACGAGGTTGTAGTCCCTGGCGACCTCCGGGAGGATTTCTTCCAGCAGGAAGCGCGCATAGGCGTCGGAGAGCGGAACATATTGGGCGCTGCGCTGGTCGTCGACATGTTCGCTGCTGCCCGGGTTGATGAAGATGCCGATGGTTATCGGCATTTCGCCCTTGTGGATCAGGTTGTCGAAAACGGTCGGCGCCCGCACGGGCCCTTCGAGGTGGACGTAGGCCTGGCCGTCCTGGAAGACCATCACGCATGCGGGCTCGGTGTCGGTGTACTGAGCCGGCACGTAGACCCAGTAATCGTGTGTCGTGTCGGGATAGATGCGACTGGCATCCCACACGTGTTTTGTCACCACGCCCTTCGGGACGCCTTCCTGCGGCAATGAATCAACGCCTGGCACGTACTCTGCTCCATTCGCCCAGGCCGCGAGGACCAGGGACAACACTGTGATCAAGAAAATTGGCATATTTGCCTCGCGCGTACTAATGGTCGCAATGGCCAGGCCATTGCGCAATTCCCTAGAATATCCCGGACACGCACAGCGCAAGGAATATTGGCAGGTCCATGAACGACGAAGAAAAGTACCTTTTTGACCTTCGCGGCTACATCGTCGTCAGGAACGCGCTATCGGCCGAACAGGTGGAGGACCTGTCCTCGCGCCTGGAGACCCGTCGCAGGATGGAAGGCCGGCGTCACTTCGGCTCGGACCGGACGAGAATCGGGACGGAAGAGGGCCCGGCCTGGTCGGCGCCATCCCTGCTGGAGTGGGGTGGCACATACATCGATCTCATCGACCTGCCGAGCATCGCGCCCTATCTCGAAACGCTCCTCGGCCCCGGTTATCGCCTGGACCACGACTACATCAACGTCGTCAACGCGGACCACCCGAGCCGGCTCTATCTGCACGGCGGCGGTCATCAAGGCACGGGGGGCCCGAGAGACATCGTGGGGCCAAGCGATGGAGGTCAGTGCTACTACCACTACAACAACGGCAGGTTCTTCAATGGTCTCTTGACCGTGGCTTTCGAACTCAACGACGTGGACCCTTCAACCGGCGGCTTTGCGTGCGTCGCCGGGAGCCACAAGGTGAACTTCCCGCTCCCGGGCGAATGGCGCGTCAGCAAAGAGCAGGCCGAGATCCCGCAGTGCGTGGACCGGGTCAATGCCAACGCGGGCGATGCGATCATCTTCACCGAAGCCTGCGCGCACGGAACCGTGCCCTGGGAGGGCGGTGGAGAACGGCGGACCATTTTCTACAAGTACTGCCCCCATGCGGTGGCATGGGGCCCGTGCTACTACAACGCCGATCACTACGGCGACCTGACCGAAAACCAGCGCGCGATCCTGACTCCGCCGAGCGCCTACGGGCCGCACAATCACACCGCGCCGATATGGAAGAGAGCGCAAGCCGAGCAGGCGGAATTGGCCCGGCTGCGCAAGGAAGTGGCGGAACTGAAGAACGGGCGTGAGTCCGCGTAGCAGACAGGGCGTTGTCACAATTTGGGAACGAGAATCGACGTGTCTCTCAACATATACCTGACTTTCGACGGCAACTGCCGCGAGGCCTTCGAGTTCTACCGGTCTGTCTTCGGCGGGGACTTCGCGGCCTTCTTGACGTTTGCGGAAGGACCGGACGACATGCCGGTGGGCGATGACGAGAAAGACAACGTGATGCACGTCTCGCTGCCTATCGGCGACAGCGTGCTGATGGGCAGCGACAACAGCCAGTTCGGCCCGCCGGTTTCCGTCGGCAACAATTTCTCCATCTCCATCGTCGGCCAAAGCCGCGAACACTGCGACGAGGTGTTCGCGAAGTTGTCGGATGGCGGGTCCGTGACCATGCCCCTGCAGGATACGTTCTGGGGTTCGTACTACGGCATGTGGACCGACAGATTCGGCATCAACTGGATGGTGAACTACGCCTTGCCGGCGGACTGAAGCGGCACAAGGTCGCGGAGTTCGCTGGTGAACCGTGCCGATCGGGACCGCCGCGCGCGCCTGGCGGTGACACTACTCGCCTGGCTCTGGGCGGGCCTGGTGCTCGGGGTCAGCTTCGTCGCGACACCGGTCAAGTTCCTCGCACCGTCACTCTCCCTCGCCGACGCACTTGCCGTTGGCCGAGTGACCTTTGAAGCACTGAAGTGGATCGAGTGCGCGGCCGTGGTGGCGTTGGCCGCAACGGTCTGGGTTACCACACCAAGGCGCCGTGAACTCACGCTGCTTGGCGTCATCGTCCTGATCCTGCTGTGCCAGTACGTATGGATGCTGCCGATCCTCGATTCCCGGGTGCAGACGGTCATCGACGGCGAGGACGTGCCGCCTTCATCCTTGCACTGGATCTACACGGTGCTGGAGTTCTTGAAGGTAGTGCTGGTAGTTGCCATCGGTTTGACAGCGTATCGGCAGGCGGTGAGCTTGGGCGCGACTCCGGCTGACAAAGGGAAATAGCCACGTCCGCTGAATGGTCTCAGCGCAACCTCGTCATGGGGTCCGGCGTCGTCAGCCAATGCGACAACCCGTTGCTGACCTCGCTGATGACAGTGTCAGGGTACTTGGTTCCTGGGTATACCTCCAAGAGCGTCAACCCGAGCAGGTAGGCGTACTCCTTAGGCTCCCGTTCGTAGGGTGCCGCCTCGCCCGCATCCACCCTCTCCTGGTAGAGAACCCTCTCCGTGCCGTCCATGAGCAACCACTCCGCGGGATACTCCAGGTAGTGTTCGATCTGAAAGCCGGGGATCGGGAGTTCCTGGTAACCGTTAAAGTCGCGGAGATCGACCTCGTGCCCGGCAACCACCACGGGCTCCACGTAGGTGTCAGCGCTGCACCCGGTCGCGTCATGCGGGTCGGGGTTTTCTATGGCGCGCAAGCGCAGTACGGTCACGCGCATCCTCTTGGGCCGCCCGTTTGCGGCGAAGATTTCCGGGGACTTGCCGTAGCCGGCCCAGATCCGGACCGGTGCGGTCAGATCGAGGAACGACGGGACCACCACTTCGACCCCGATGCCGTCGCCTTCGTCACCTTCCGCCCAGCCAGTTAGCCGATCCCCGTCGACGAGCATCGTAGGCGCGTAGGAACAGGTTTCGCTCTCACCCAGGAAGCTGTTCGAGAAGTCGGAGCGCCAGTCCAGAATGGGGTCGCGCGGACAGCGCCCGCAGTAGAACATGTTGAAGCTTCTGTCGAATACACGCCCCGTGTTGTCCTCTGCGAGAAGTGGCGTGGAATCAGGCGCTCGTTCGCCTGCCTCGCCGGTCTGCCCCTCATTGCCTGCTCCGTAGCTGGCCATGGCGAATATCAGAGCTACCAGAGGAGCCGCTTGCCATAGGCAGGCGGATCCCCGGCGCGCCGGATTCGGCATCATGGTGTTCATCGCCACGGGTCGAGCATCACCTTCATCGCGGCTCCGCCGAAGAACGTATCGAACGCCTCGGTCGCGGCGTCGATCCCGAAACTGTGGGTGATGAGTTCGGCGGCGGGCAATCCGCGCCGTACCAGCGCCTCCAGTTCCCGGTGGTCCCCTGGTCTGGAGTACCAGGTGCCGATCAGTTCCAGTTCCTTTTTCGTGAAGTGCTCGATGGTGTTGATCCTCGGCCCCTGGTCCGTAACGCCGATGAAGGCCATCCTGCCGCCCCGCCGCAGGGCGTCGAGGCACAGGGTCTGGGCATCGGAATTCGCCGAGCAGTCGAGGGCAACATCGATTCCTTCTGGTCCGGCGGCATCCTGCAGCCGCGCGATCACATCGGTTTCGTCAGCCGGATTGACACACACGTCCGCACCGCACTTTCGCGCGTGGCCCAGCCGATACTCGTTGATGTCCAGCACGATGACGAACGCGTTCAGGAACTTGCACAACAGGGTTGCCGCCAGGCCGATCGGGCCCTGACCGGTGATCAGGACCGTGTCGAACGCGGTCACGTTGAGACGTTTGACCGCCCGATAGGGAGTCCCCAGGACGTCACCGATCAGGGCGCCGGTCTCGAACGAAACGTCATCCGCCAGCGGCAAACACGCCCGGTCCCCGACCGCGACGTACTGGGAGTGATTGCCCGGAAAGCGCGCCGGCGCCGAGTCGCGCCGCTCGCAGAGTACCCAGTGGCCTTCGAGGCAGAAGCGGCAATGGCCGCAGGGAGTGCCCGCGTACAGCGCCACGCGGTCGCCTTCCCTGACGCGCGAGGAACGGTCGACCTTGCAGACGATCCCGGTGCCCTCATGGCCTGCGTTGTAGCGAGGTCCGTCCACGGTGTTCGCGCCATGGTAGGTGTGGCGTTCCGATCCGCACAACGCGGACGACATGATCTTGACGACGACCCGGTCGTTCTCGGGTTCCGGTTCCGGCACGTCGATCACCCGCACCTGCCGATTGCCCAGCATCTGAACGGTTTTCATTGAAACGAGGCCTTTGGTCCACTCGGGTATCGAGAGAGCTTAACGCGTTGGCCTGCGCGCATCATTTGCTAGTCTTTCCGGCTTTGGAAACAGTCCGATCCGGGGGATCCATGGAGTACAGGCAACTGGGCCGCACGGGCTTGAGAATCAGCCCGGTGGTCCTCGGCACCGTCAACTTCTCTTCCTATACGAACGAAGCCGATTCGTTCGCGATTCTGGACCGCGCGCTGGAACTCGGCATCAATCACCTCGACACGGCCAACAACTACAACGCGGGCAGGTCGGAAGAGTTGCTTGGACGCTGGCTTGCCGAGGGCGGGGGACGCCGGGAGAAGGTCGTTCTCGCCACCAAGGTGTACTGCAAGCCGAAAGAGTGGGGCGACACGGACAAGGGCCCGACGGGGCCGAACGAGCACGGACTGTCGGCGGCCAACATCCGCGCCGCCGTGGACGCGAGCCTGAAACGGCTGCAGACGGACCACATCGACCTTTACCAGACCCATCACGTCGACCGAAACGTGCCCTGGGAAGAACTCTGGCAGGCGATGGAGGTTCTGATCGCCCAAGGCAAGATCACGTATGTCGGCAGTTCCAACTACGCCGGCTGGCACATCGCGCAGGCGCAGGAGGCCGCGCGGCGCCGCAACTCCCTCGGGTTCGCGTCCGAGCAGAGCATCTACAACCTGGCGAACCGCAGCGTGGAACTCGAAGTCATACCCGCATGCCTCGATTACGGGATGGGACTCCTGGTCTACAGTCCGCACGCGAGCGGCAAGCTTGGAGGAACGCCGGACAGCAACGAAGGTCGGCGGGCCATCCAGGAAAGACACCCAAAGGCCGATGCGTTCGAAGCGTTGTGCGGCGAAATCGGACATCCGCCCGCAAGCGTTGCGCTCTCATGGGTCGCGCACCGCCCCGGCGTAACGGCACCGATCATCGGTCCACGCACCATGGAGCAACTCGAGGCGAGCGTCGAAGCCATCGATATCGAGCTCGACGAGGAGACACTGCAACGGCTCGATCGCATGTTCCCGGGTCCCGGACCCGCCCCCGAAGCCTACGCCTGGTAATCGAACGGGAGAGCCATACCCCTGCCACAAGATCAGTTCGCCACCGTATTCACGTCCGCCGGCTCGCTGCGACTGGCCTACCAGTCGTTCGGAAACGGGGACGATCCGGTCTTCCTATTGCTCACCGGCTGGTTCTCGGACCTGACGCTCTGGCCGAGGGGGTTCTGCGAGGTGCTTGGCCGTCGCGGGTTCCGGGTGATCCGCTACGACCACCGCGATGCGGGCCTGAGTACCCGGACCGATGTCGACGTCCCCGATCCCGACAACCCTCCCTACACCATGTCGGACCTCGCGGCCGATGCGGTGGGCCTGCTCGACGCACTCGGCATCGAGAAGGCGCACGTGGCGGGATTTGCCTTTGGCGCTACCGTTTCCCACCTGGTGGCCATAGAACATCCGGATCGCGTGCTGTCGCTCGTGTCACTCGCCACCACCACCGGCAGGCGTACCGGTCCGCGGCGGCCGCGGAGAGCCATGTCGCCGTTCCCCACGGATCCGGAAGGACTCAGTCGGCTGCACAAGGAGCGGTTTGCCGACATGGCGAGGGAGAGTTTCGACGAAGAGGACTACGAGGCTCGCCGCAGGGAGTCCGCGCAACGGGGCGCGTCGCTCGCGAGGGGAGACATACAGAGCGCCGTCATGCCGACCGCCGGTGATCGGACCGAACGCCTCGGGCAGGTCAGGGTTCCGGTGCTCGTCGTGCATCCGGAGAAGGACCCCCTGCTATCCCTCGAGGTCTCGAAGTTCCACGTCGGGTGTTTTCCGGATGGGAAGCTCCTGGTCTTGGACGGCATTGGCCACGGCGTACTCCCGGAGCGCCATTGGGCGAAGCTGGCGGATGCCATGCGGGAAAGAACACTGTAGCCAGACCGGCGCGGCGGTAGCCGCAACGGCAATCCTGGCCGGTGGCTAACCGTCGTCCCGTAGTTTTCGGTAGTAGTCGACGACCGCCGGATGGACGAATTCCGAGATGTCGCCGTGGAGCGCGGCGATCTCCCGCACCAGGGACGAAGACACGAACGAGCTTTCGAGTGACGGGGGCAGGAAGACGTACTCGATGGAATCGTCCATGGAGCGGTTCATTTCCGCCATCTGAAACTCGTACTCGAAATCCGCCATCGTGCGCAACCCGCGCAGGATGAATATGGTGCCCTTGGTGTGCACGTAGTCGACGAGCAGCGTGTTGAATCCCTCGACCTCGATGCGGTCGCCGAACTCGGCAAGCACCACGCGGCAGAGCTCGACGCGCTCCGCGAGATGGACCTCCGGATCCTTTTTCGCTGACATTCCGATGGCGACGACCACGCGGTCGAAGAGCTTCAATGCGCGCCTGACCAGGTCCGTATGCCCGTTCGTGATCGGATTGAAACTGCCTGGATATACGACGGTTGTCATGGGGCCTTCAGCCGGGGGGTTCGGGCGGACACCCTGCCATCGCCAATGCGGTCATCGCGCACTGGGGGCGTCCGGCGCATCATCGTAGCACAGGCTCGGACGCAGCAACCGAAAGCGGCAGTCGCCCGCCCGCGACTGCTTGATCGTGGTCCAGCCGGGGATGTCGGTGGCAGAGCGAGACTCGAGATACACGGTCGTGTCGTATTGCCGGAGCAGTGCGAGGACCTTTGCTGCCGGGGAACTTCTGCCCGAGGCGTGCCCGCCCCGCATGCGTTGCGGGCGCTCGAACGGGGGATCGACGAATACGATGTCCCATCTCCATTCAGGCTGGCGGCGAAGCCAGGGCAACGCGGGAACGTTGTGGATTTCGCATACCGCATGCAGGCGTGCCGCTTGTGCGCGCAATGCGGATGCCGTCCGCTGGTCGTGCTCGACGAGCGTCGCGAATGCCGCGCCCCGCGACAGCGCTTCGAAGGCGAGTGCGCCGGTCCCGGCGAACAGGTCCAGGACGCGGGCCCCCTCGATGTCGGTGTCCAGCCAGTTGAACACGGTCTCGCGAACCCGGTCCATGGTGGGCCGCAGAGACGGGCGCTGGACGACCTCGATCTTTCGCCCTTTCCACTTACCGCCGATAATGCGTACTGTTCGTCTCGCCATGACCGGCGCTGTCCGGAACCGTGCTGCCGCAGCCGCCGACGGAATATATGAGTTTGCGTTGAACGAAGAAAGTGCCCCAAAGCCATCGCCTTCGGTTCCGCCCGCGGCCCGGCCCGACTCGGGCGTCTGGCAACGCCTCCACAGGACCCGGGACAGACTCGCGGAGATCGCCGGCAACCTGCTGCTCGGCGAGCGCGTGATCGATCAGGCTGCGCTGGAGGATCTGGAGGCCGCGCTGCTGGGAACGGATGTAGGGGTGGATGCGACGCAGCGGATCGTCGATGCGATCGCGAAGCGGGTATCGCGGAGGGAACTCTCCGACGCGGGCGCGTTGCGCGGTGCCCTGCGAGACGAACTGGAGGAAGTGCTCGCACCCATGACCAGGCCGTTTAGGATCGATCCCGAGCGGCGGCCCTTTGTGGTGCTGGTGGTCGGCGTCAACGGCGCGGGCAAGACGACGACGATAGGGAAGCTGGCGAAGCAGCTTCGCGACGAAGGTCGCTCGGTGCTGCTGGCGGCGGGGGATACATTCCGCGCCGCCGCGATAGAGCAACTCATCGAGTGGGGCCGGCGCAACGACGTGGCCGTGATCGCCCAGGAGCGCGGCGCGGACAGCGCTTCGGTGATCTTCGATGCCATCGAGGCGGCTCGCGCCCGCGGAATCGACGTCGTCCTGGCGGACACGGCGGGGCGGCTGCAGGCACAGGTCAACCTGATGGACGAGCTGTCGAAGGTCAAACGCGTGGTGGGGCGTTTCGATTCCACCGCGCCCCATGAAGTGATACTGGTGCTTGATGCCGGGATCGGCCAGAACGCGCTGGGCCAGGTGGCCCGGTTCGACGACGCAGTTGGCCTGACCGGGCTGATCGTGGCAAAGCTAGACGGCTCGGCCCGGGCCGGAATCCTTTTCGCCATCGCCGCCCGGCACGCGTCGGACAGGGTCGGCGAAAAAGCACTCCCTGTGTACTACATCGGAGTGGGCGAGCGGGTCGAGGACCTGCGGCCCTTCGATGCCCGAGAGTTCGTCGATGCGCTGCTGGCAAGCGGCAGGGAACGGTCGCGCGAGGAATCAGGGAGAACCGCACGTGGGTAGCATCTCCATGCTCGGCGTTACGCAGCGCTTCGACAATGGACAGGAAGCCCTGCGCGACGTCTCGCTCACTTTCGAGGAAGGCTCCATGGCGTTCCTCACGGGGCATTCGGGCGCGGGGAAGAGCACGTTCCTCAAGCTCCTGCTGCGATTGCAGGTTCCCACGCAGGGGCAGATCGTCGTCAATGGCGTCAACATCTGCCAGCTTCCGAGGCGCCGCGTGCCGAGCTATCGGCAGCACCTGGGGGCAGTGTTTCAGGACCATCACCTGCTGGCGGATCGCACGGTGCTCGAGAACGTCGCCCTGCCGCTCCTGGTCACGAGCATGCGCAGGAGGGACATTGCCACGCGGGCCCGCGCGGCGCTGTCGATGGTGGGGCTCCTCTCCAGGGAAAGGCTCTACCCGGGCCACCTCTCGGCGGGGGAGCAGCAGCGGGTCGGAATCGCCCGGGCTGTCGTGAACCGTCCGAAACTGTTACTGGCGGACGAGCCGACGGGCAATCTCGACCCAGGGTTGTCGCGAGACGTCATGGGCCTTTTTGTGAACTTTCGGCGGATCGGGGCAACGGTTATCGTCGCGAGCCATGACCATGAACTCATCGAGACGATGGGAGTTCGTGTTATCGAACTCGATCAGGGCCGGGTCGTTCGGGACGAGGCCCCCACGACGTGAGAAACAAACGCAGTTCAGGGGATCCGTGGCCGCCAGTGGAGCGTCCGAGGCTTGCGTGGCTTCGGGATCATTGGCGCGTCGGCCGGGACTGCTTCACCGTCGCCTGTCGGCGGCTTTGGTCGAGCCTGCTTGTGTGGCTGCTGGTGGGGATATCACTCGCGCTGCCGGCGGCGCTGTACATCCTGCAGCGCAACCTCGCTGCCGTTGCCTCGCAGTGGGACGGACGTCCGAGTTTCACGGTGTACCTGCAGACCGGCACCGAGGTTGGTTTCGCCCGATCACTTGCAGCGAGGCTAGATGCAAGGGCCGAAGTCGAGCGGGCATGGGTCATTACTCCGGAGCAGGCACTGGAGGAGTTCAGCGAAGGTCTCGCGATTGCGGACGCATTGGAGGTGCTCGGAGAGAATCCGCTGCCGGCATCGGTCAGGGCGACGGTGGCCGATGGCGTCGAAGAGGCGGAGTTGCAGGCGCTGGTCAAAGGGCTGGGCGCGGCCGAGCACGTTGAAGAAGTCGCCATGGAGAAGGCCTGGCTGGAGAGGATGGGCGCCATTTCCGCGCTTGTCGGACGGGTGGGCTGGATCCTCGCGGGGCTATTCGGCCTCGGCGCCGCGCTGGTCACGTCATCGTCGGTACGCCTCGTCATAGAATCGCGGCTGGAAGAACTCAGGGTTCAAAAGCTCGTGGGTGGGACGAATGCGTTCGTGAGGAGACCGTTTCTGTACTACGGCCTTTTCTATGGTATCGGCGGTGGCGTGGTGGCAGCGATGCTTGTGTCGGGTCTGCTGATCGCGCTCGAGGCGCCGCTCGAAAGACTGTTCAGCAGCTATCACGAACGCCTGGCAATGCAGGGAATAAGCGTGCCGCTCATGGGTGTTCTGCTTGGCGTCGGCGGACTGTTGGGGGTGTGCGGCGCGTTGATCGCGTCGGGCCGACGTCTGAGAAGCGTGGAGTTGGTCTGAAATGGCTTCGGTGACATCTCCCTGATGCGGCTCGAAGGCGTAACCGTTGTCTTTACCGACCCGTCGTTTTTTTCGAACGTGGAGAAAGTGACAGCGTTGAAGGATGTGAGCCTGCAAGTGGGACGTGGTGACAAGGTCGGCGTTATCGGTGCCAATGGCGCCGGGAAATCGACCCTGGTGCGTGTCTTGGCCGGAGTATTGAAACCCAATGCGGGGATCGTGGACGACGAGGGGATGTCGTGCTCCCTCCTGTCGCTGAATGCGGGGTTCGACGGTGAGTTGTCGGGCAAGAGGAATGTCGTCATGCACGGCATGTTGATGGGGCTCACGCGCAGGGAAGCAGCATCGCGTATCGAAGCGGTCACCGAGATGTCGGGGCTGGGGGATGCCATGGAACGGCGTGTCAGCACCTACTCGACGGGCATGCGCGCGCGGCTCTGCTTCTCGACGGCGATCAACCTTGAGCCGGATATCCTGCTGGTCGACGAAGCGATCGTCGTCGGCGACCGCGAGTTCCGCGAGAAGTCCGAGCGCATCATGCGCGAGCGGTTCACCGAGGACCGGGCGATCGTGATGGTCAGCCACTCCCTCGCCAACGTCGAGCATCTCTGCGAGCGCGCAATCTGGCTGGACCAGGGCGAGATTCGGGCGCAGGGCGACACAAAGAGCGTCGTTCACGCCTATCGCAACGCCAACCACGGCTAGTGCCGAGGGGGTGGCGGTGAAGCCTGGTGGCACGCATCGGTCGGCTATTGGCGGCCCATGCATTCTTGCAGTTGCCGGACTGGTCTGGGGTTGCGTCGGGGACCGGGTGGCGCCCGAACCGGAACATGGCCAGCGTGAGGCGGCGGCGGTGCTCTCGGCGGAGGCTGCGGCAGCGCGGTCCGCGCGCGTGCGCAACGCGGCCTATGACCTTGAGTTCGAACTCGACGGTGACGCCGCCGAGTACACCGGACGCGTGAGGACCGCGTTCGAACTGGCGGATGCCCGGACAACCCTGACCGTCGACTTTGCCGACGGCACGGTGGCGAGCGTACGCGTCAATGGCTCACTGGTGGATGCCCCCTACAACGGCTACTTCATAACCCTGCCGGCGAGTTCCCTGCGGACCGGATCGAATGCGGTGGAGATCGTTTTCTCGCATCCCTACAGCACGGACGGAAGCGGCCTGTACCGGTTCCGGGATCCCGTCGATGACCGGGACTATCTCTACACGGACTTCGAACCTTTCGACGCGAACCGGCTGTTCCCGTGTTTCGATCAGCCCGACCTCAAGGCGACTTTCTCGACCCGTGTGACCGTGCCGGCGGACTGGCAGGTGATTTCGGTCGTCGCCGAGTCCGGCGTCGAGAACCACGGGGACACCAGAACGTGGACGTTCCCGCCGTCCGCCAGGATCAGCACCTATGTCTACGCGTTACACGCCGGCCACTACCGGCAGTGGGAGTCGGCGGCCGGCGGGATCCCCCTGCGGCTCTTCGCGCGGGAATCCGTCGCGGACTACATCTATCCGGAGCACTGGTTCGTTCCGACCCGCCAGGGGTTCGAGTTCTTTCAGGACTATTTCGGGATCGACTACCCATTCGGGAAGTACGACCAGGTCATCGTGCCGCACTTCAATGCGGGCGCCATGGAGAACGTCGGTGCCGTCACGTTCAGCGAACGGTTCCTTCGGCGCGGCGCGGTCACGCGGCAGGCGCGGCGATGGCTCGCCACCGTGATCCTGCACGAGATGGCGCACATGTGGTTCGGGAACCTGGTCACGATGCAGTGGTGGAACGGGCTGTGGCTGAACGAGTCGTTCGCCACGTTCATGGCGACGCTGGCCCTGGTCGAAGCCACCGAGTTCTCGGAGGGCGGGCTCGGCGCCTATCTCAGCACTGTTCGCGCCTATCAGGCGGACGAGCGCGACACCACGCATCCCATCGAACTGCCCACCCCCGACACCGCCGCCGCCTTCGCGAACTTCGACGCCATCACGTACAACAAGGGTTCGGCCACACTCACGCAACTCAATCACCTGGTGGGGCCGGAAGCGTTCCGGCAGGGGGTCAGCGCCTATCTCCAGGCGCATGCCTACGGGAACACGACGATCGACGACTTCCTCGCCGAGATATCGAAGGCCGCGGGCCTGGAACTCCAAGGCTGGGCGGACGACTGGTTGCATCAACCAGGCACCAATGCCGTGACGGTCGAGCTTGACTGCGAGGAGGGAAAGATCACCGGTATGTCCATCCTGCAATCCGCTCCGGCGGCCTGGCGGACACTGCGTACGCATCGCACCCAACTCGGTCTGTATAACTTCAGCGATGGGGATGTCTCCGTCAGACGCCTGCCCGTGACCTACGCCGGTGCCCGGACGGAAATCGATGCCATGGCGGGCGAGCGTTGTCCGGAGTTCGTCTACGCAAACCACGGTGACTGGGATTTTGCGCGGGTGCATTTCGACCGCGAGGCGCTGGCCGCGCTCGGCGACCACCTCAACGCGTTCGAGGATCCGCTGGCGAGACTGATGCTCTGGCAGGGCATCTACGACATGGTGCTGCACCAGCGACTCTCGCCGCTTGAGTTCATCGACATTGCCCTCGCAAACGTGGATGCCGAGCGTGTGGACGACGTCACTTCCGAGGTACTCGATGCGCTGCAGGGTTCCTGGTCGTATCTCAAGCGGCTTGTTGAAGACCGCGTGCTACTGGCCGAGACCGGGGCACGGATCGAGGGCTACCTGTGGCAGGCGTTCCTCAAGAGCGAACCGGGAAGTGACCGGCAGCTCCTGTTTTTCGATCATTTCCTTGCGGCGGCAACCAGCCGGCAGAGCATCGACCGGATTGCAGGACTCCTCGGTGACTTCCATGGAAGTACGTATCCACGGACAGGGGAAACGCCGGCACTTCCATACGCGTCAGCGGTCGGGGAGCAATCCCCGGCTGAAGGCTCCGAACTGCCGGAGGGTTTCGTTTTCGACCAGGACCGCCGATGGGACGCTGTCGCGCTGCTGAGCGGACATGATCATCCTGCCGCGGCAGGCGCACTTGCCGCGGAGCGGGAACGGGACCCGTCCGACGCGGGACGGCGCCGGGCGATCTCGGCGGAGGCCGCCCGTCCCGATCCCGCGAATCAACGGCGATTGATGGACTTGCTCCTTGACCCCGGCTCGGGACTGAGCGTGGCCGATGCTTGGGCACACGCCAGCGGCCTGTTCCCGGAACACCAGCACGACATGCAGCTCGAGATCGCCCCAGAGGTGTTCGGAAGGCTGCAGTCCGTAAGCGACCGCCTCGATCCGTTCTATTTCAGGGCCGTGGCGCAAGGCCTGACCGGGACGATCTGCGACGACGGCTATCTCGAATTGGTGGAGCAGGCGGTGGAGCGCTCGCATACGCTGCACCCCTCCCTGGCGAAGCGCGTGCGGAACCTGCGCTTCGAGGTCAAACGCTGCCTGGCCATCGGCAAGATGCTCGCCTCGCCGGGCTAACAAACGGGGAGAGCGGGAGGTTCACAGGATCCAGAGCTCGTTTTATAGAATTTATAAATTAATATTAATTTATAAATTCAATTCTCCTGCTAACAAAAAAATCGAGACATGGTCACCACCACCAGCATCTTGACCAACCCGTTTCGGCCTGGTGCGGGGCATCAACCGCCTTATCTTGCGGGCCGATCAGCGGAACGGCTGGAGTTCGAACGTCTCCTCGAGCAGGACGTGATCATCGAGAACATGGTGCTCACCGGCCTTCGGGGAGTGGGCAAGACCGTCCTGCTCGATTCCTTCAAACCGCTCGCGATCGAGAATCGATGGATATGGATTGCTGCCGATCTCGATGAGTCCTCGAGCATTAGCGAAGACAACATGGCGACGAGGTTGTGCACCGACCTTTCCCTGGTCACCTCGTCCATCGTCGTATCAACCACCCGGTCACGACGGGCGGGATTCGGATCCGAGGAAGTAGTCGCGGAAACGACGCTCGGCTATGACGGCTTGATGGACATCTACCTGAAAACTCCCGGGCTGCCGCTCGACAAGATAAAGGCCGTCATAGAAGCGGCTTGGGCCGTCATCTCGAAGTCGGAAGCGGTGCGCGGGATCGTCTTCGCCTACGACGAGGCGCAGAACCTCACGGATCACGCGCAGAAGGAACAGTTCCCCCTGTCGCTCCTTCTCGACGCATTTCAATCCATCCAAAGAAAGGGTATCCCGGCGATGCTTGTCCTGACCGGTCTACCCACCCTGTTTCCCAAGCTCGTGGAGGCGCGGACGTTCTCCGAACGCATGTTCCATTCCGTTTTCCTGCAGGTCCTCTCGAAGGAAGACTGTCGAGAGGCAATCCTCAAGCCCATCGAGGCGACTGATGCCATCAAACTGAGCGAGCGTTCCGTAGAGAAGGTCATCGACATGTCCGGCGGGTATCCATATTTCATTCAGTTCATATGCAGGGAGGTCTACGATGCTTTCCAGCGCCGGCAGGACAGGGGAGAAGGCGGCAGCGTCCCCGTTCACGAGATAGAGCAAAAGCTGGACACGGACTTCTTTGCGGGCAGGTGGGCGAAGACAACGGATCGACAGCGCGACCTGCTGACCGTGGTCGCCGATCTTCCGAACTGCGACGATGAATTCACGGTTCGGCAGATCGTGGATGAGTCACGGAAGAGACCCGGGAAACCATTCAGCAGCAGTCATGCCAATCAGATCCTGAGTGCGCTCGGCGCACAGGGACTGGTTTTCAAGAACAGACACGGCAGGTACTCGTTCGCGGTACCGCTGCTCGGCAAGTACATTCGCCGTCAGCTACGGAGATAGCGCTTCACCCCACGTACTCGAACGGGCTGCTGAGTTCCGACAACACGGGATGTACGCGATCCTTGTCCGAGAGAATCGCGCCAGTCTCGGGGGTGGGCCATTGGATGCCGAGCGCGGGATCGTTCCACAGGAGGCCATGGTCATGGTCCGGTGCGTAGTAGTTGCTGACCTTGTACATCACCTCGGTACCTGGCGTCAGGGTCATGAACCCGTGCCCGAAACCGGCCGGCACCCAGATCTGGTTCCAGGCTTCGGCTGACAGCGTTGCGCTCACATGCTGCCCGTAGGTCGGCGACCCCCGGCGCAGGTCCACCGCGACGTCGAATATCGAACCGCGCAGGACCCGAACGAGCTTGGCCTGCGCGAAGGGCGGCGCCTGGAAGTGCAACCCCCGGACCGTTCCAGCGTCGGCCGACAACGAGCAGTTGTCCTGGACAAAGTCCACCGAAATCCCCCCGTCCTGCAGGGTTCTCCTGTTGTAGACCTCGGAGAAATAGCCTCGATGGTCGCCGTGCTTGACGGGCGTGAGAAGCTTGACGTCGGGAATGTCGAGAGGTTCGATATGCATGGTCGCGCAATTTACGCGAAGTCTGCGGACCAGGCGAGAATAGCTGCGGAAAACGCCGCGGAAACAGCCGCGGAAGACGCCGCCCAGCGAACCATTTGGGTGATTGGCACTCTAATGGGGAGAGTGCTAATATCGATGTCCAACGTTACCGGAGGTATCAATAGATGACCTCGAATGTACTATCTCTCGATAGTCTATCGCCGGGCCGCGATCTGGATGCCTACATTCAGACCGTAAACGCGTTCCCGGTGCTGAGCCCGGAGGAAGAACGCCGGCTCGCGGAACGTTTCTACTACGAAGACGACCTCGCTGCCGCCCGGGAACTTGTACTGTGTCACCTGCGCTTCGTCATTCACATGGCGCGGGGCTATTCGGGCTACGGGCTGCCACAGGGCGACCTGATCCAGGAAGGCAACGTCGGGCTCATGAAGGCGGTCCGGCGTTTCAACCCCGAAGTGGGTGTGCGCCTCGTGTCCTTTGCGGTGCACTGGATCAAGGCCGAGATGCACGAGTACATCCTGCGCAACTGGCGCATCGTCAAGGTGGCGACCACCAAGGCCCAGCGCAAGCTCTTCTTCAACCTGCGCAGCGCCAAGAAACGGCTTGGATGGTTCTCTCCGCAGGAAGTCGAAGCCGTCGCCGAGGACCTCGGGGTGCCGCCCGAAGTCGTCATGCAGATGGAAGGCCGCATGGCGGCCCAGGATGCGGCGTTCGACGGGGATCCCGGCAGCGACGACGGCGAGAACTTCGTTGCGGCCCCGGCGCAGTACCTGGCGGACGACTCGATGAATCCGGCCGAGATCGTCGCGGAAGAGGACTGGACCGAACAGTCCATGGCGCAACTTCGGGATGCGCTCGGGGACCTCGACGAACGCAGCCAGGAGATCGTGCGATTGCGCTGGTTGAACGAACCGAAGGTCACGCTGCACGAACTGGCGAAGCAGTACGGAATCTCGGCGGAGCGCGTACGCCAGATCGAAGCCAAGGCAATGAAGAAGCTCCGGAGCGCACTCGCCCCGGCGTAGCGTTCCTTCCGTCCCCAAACTCCGATGAAACCCGGCCCGCGCCGCTCGGCAGCGGCGTCGAACGCGTGGCCGGCCCGGGTCTACGCCGGCAAGAGGGGTCGCCCCACCAGGGCCCAGGCGCGGGCACTTGCCGAACACGGCGATCGGTACCGGATGACACGGTTCGAAGCTTCGGGCCGGCCAGTCATGGTCGAAGTGGGTTTCGGATCGGGCCACGCCCTTGCCCGATTCGCGGATGCACACCGTGACTGGTCCTGCATCGGCATCGAGCTGTACCGGCCGGGCATCGGCTCACTGATCCTGCGATGCGAGACGCTCGGGCTCGACAACGTGAGGATTGTCGAAGGCGATGCAGTGACGTCGTTGGCGCAGTGGCCGTCGGAGAGCGTTCGCCAGTTCGCGATCTACTTCCCCGATCCGTGGCCCAAACGGCGGCATGCGGCGCGCCGCCTGGTTCAGCCGACCTTCGTCGCCGACATCGCGCGGTTGCTGGAGCCAGGCGGCAGACTGCTGATGGCGACGGACTGGGAGCCCTATGCCAAGTCGATGCTCAAGACCGTCGATGCGGAGCCGGCACTGGCCAACGAGGCGGGCAGGGGCGAGTTCTCGGAACAGCCCGCCGAGCGGCCGGAGACGCATTTCGAATCGCGCGGGCGCGCGTCCGGGCGAATGGTCTGGAACCTCGCCTACGCGAAGATTCAATGACGGACGCTAGAGGAACCGCGCGACTACCGAGTCGAGGTGCGAAAAGCCGAATCTGGTGAGCCCGATGCGGTCCTGCCGCATCAACTCTTCCGAGCGCAGCCGTGCAAGCTCGTCCGAGACAGTTTCAAGTGGGAGGCCGGTGCGCTCCGGGAATTCAGCCTCTTCGGTCCCATCCACCAGCCGTAACGCGTTCATCATGAATTCGACGGGGAGGTCGCCCGGGTCTATGGGCGCGTCCTGCGGGGACTGGTCTTCGAGGTAACGTCCCGGTTGTCTCGCCTTCTCGGTGCGGATGATCCCCGTCGGCAGGCTCAGCTTGCCGTGGGCACCGGCGCCTATGCCGGAATAGTCGCCGAACCTCCAGTAGTTCATGTTGTGCCGGCTCTCGGAACCCGGGCGCGCGTAGGCGGATACCTCGTATCGGCCGAACCCGTGGGATTCGAGAAAGGCCTGGCCGGCTTCCGCGATGTCAGCCTTGTCGTCCGGGTTGGGAAGAATCGGCGGGTGTCTGGCGAACGCGGTGTTGGGCTCGATCGTGAGTTCGTACCAGGAAATGTGGGTCGGTTCCAGCGCCACGGCGGATTCGAGATCGGCGATGGCTGACGCCTGGGTCTGCCCCGGCAAACCGAACATCAGGTCGATGTTGAACTCCTGGAATCCTGCCCGCGTGACAGCCGCGGCCGCCCGCCTCGTCTCAAGGGCGGTGTGAATCCGTCCCAGGCGTTGCAGGTTGTCATCGTCGAAGGACTGGGCGCCGAGGGAGATCCGGCCAATACCCGCCGCGGCATAGTCTTCGAGTGTGTCGGCGGTTTCTACGGTCCCCGGGTTCGCCTCCATCGTCACCTCCACCCCTTCGGACAGTTCGAAGGCGTCCAGCAGCCGCGCAAACGCGCGCGCTGGCAGGAGGCTCGGCGTCCCGCCGCCGAAATAGACCGAAGCGATGTCGAACGGCATGCGCTCGCGTTCGCGGGAGAAGTCGGCGAGCAGCGCATCGACATAGTCCGCCTCCGGCAGCGACCGCTGAAGCGCGTGGGAATTGAAGTCGCAGTACGGGCACTTGCGTACGCACCATGGGATGTGTACGTAGAGGCCGCTCATGGGGCGTCCGGACGTTGAACGTGCCGCAGCGCCGCCGCGAGCCGCCTGGCGGCGATGCCCCGGTGGCTGTGTTCGTTCTTCACTTGTGGCGCGAGTTCTGCCGCGGTCGCGCCGAGTTCCGGAACCAGGAAGTGCGGGTCGTATCCGAAACCATGCGCCCCCCGCGGCGTATCGACGATCCGGCCGTTCCATGCCGCCGTGGCGAAGATGGGCGCGGGGTCGTCCGGACGCTCGATGAACACCAGGGCGCAGTAGAAGTACGCGTGCCGGTCCGCGACACCGTCAAGGGCGGCGATGAGTTTCCTGTTGTTGTCATCGGCCGTGGCGTCTTCACCGGAGTACCTCGAGGACAGGAGGCCCGGCGCGCCGCCCAGGGCGGGAACGACCAGGCCCGAATCGTCGGCTATCGCCGGGAGGCGGGTCGCGGAGGATGCATGGCGGGCCTTGATCAGTGCGTTCTCGATGAAGGTCGCCCCGTCCTCCACCGGCGATGCCAGGCCGAATGCCGACATCGGGCGCAGGGCTATGCCGGTGGGTGCCAGCAGGCGGGAGAGTTCTCGGAGCTTGCCGCCGTTGGCGCTGGCGAGAACGGCTTCCCTCATGGTTCCCAATACAGTGTCTCCTGGAATCGCACCACTTCCGGGCCACGGCCGGGCAGGTCCGCCGTGATCTCGAAACGCAGCGTGTCGCGGTCCTGGTAGGTCAGCATCGCCAGGTAGTAGACGGCTTCTCCTTCCTTCACCTCGCGAAAGCGCAATGGCTGCGATTGCCCGAGCAGGTTCTTGACCGTACCGGTCACGGGTACGGCCACGCTCCGCTCTCCGTCCAGTATGGCTACGTTCACCACCGCCTTGTCGCGGCCCCTGACGATTTCGTATCGCTCGGCGATAGCGGCGCGCAAAAAACTGGGGTTGAAGACCGAGTAGTGGACTTCGTAGCGGCCGAACGACTCCTTCTGCTCGGCTGACAGGATTCCTGCGGCAAGCAAGGCGACCGCCATGGCGATGCGCTTTGTCATGTCTCCCCGTCCGCGCGCCCCAGGCGATAGAACGCGGTGGTGCCGAAGAGGTTCGGGAAGCGGTTGACCATGCGTCCGCTGCGATAGCCGCGGTCGACGGCGAAACGTTCGATGACGGTGATGGCCGTGTCCAGGCATAGCCGCTCGAAGTCGGCGAAGGTGCAGAGGTGAATGTTCGGCGTGTCGTACCAGTTGTGGGGCAGGTGCTTCGCCATGGGCATCCGCCCGCGCGTCGCAAGCCACACGCGGCATACCCAATGCCCGAAGTTGGGAAACGTGACGATGCATTCGCCGCCGATTCTAAGCATCTCCGTGAGTAGCAGGTCGGGTCTGCGCACGGCCTGCAGGGTCTCTGTCATCACCACCATGTCGAAGCTCGCATCCGGGAACCTGGCAAGTCCATCGTTCAGGTCGTGTTCGATGACGTTGACCCCGGCCCGGATGCACGCGTTTATCCGTCGCGGATCGATGTCCATGCCATAGCCGCGCACGCCCTTGTTCGACTGCAGGTGCGCCAGCAGTTCGCCGTTGCCGCAGCCAAGGTCGAGTACCCGCGCACCGGGCTCGACCAGGTCGGCGATGATGCGGAGGTCTTCTCTCATGGGTCAAGCGTCTCCGGGAGCGCCAGCGACCGGGGGCGGTTGTCCCATGGGCGGCGAGTTGGGCCGGGCCCGGGGAGCGCGAGGGGGTACCCCTCGCAAGGAAACAGTAGCGCGAGGGGGTACCCCTCGTAAGAAAACACCCGGCGCCGATAGGTGACGGTCGTGGGGCACTCTCATTGGCCGCACTCCGCCGCGACGCGGTCGAGATAGGTCGAAAGGAGCTCCAGGTACCGCGGCACCTGGAGAAGGAAGGAATCGTGACCGTGAGCGGCGTCGATGTTGGCGCCGACGACGTCCTTGCGGGCGGCGACCAGCGCGTCGATGATCTCGTCGGACCTCTCCGGGGCGAATCGCCAGTCGGTCGAGAAAGACACGACCAGGAACTTGCAGGTGGCCTGGCCAAGGGCCCTCACCAGGTCGTCTTCGTAGTCCCGGGCGGGGTCGAAGTAATCGAGTGCCCGCGTCATCAACAGGTACGTGTTGGCGTCGAAGACTTTCGAGAACGTGCTGCCCTGGTAGCGGAGGTAACTCTCGACCTGGAACTCGACATCGTGTCCGGATGCGATGTCGCCGGACTTGAGCTCCCGCCCGAACCGGTCTCCCATGCTGTAGTCCGAGAGGTAGGTCACGTGGCCGAGCATGCGTGCCAGGCGCAGTCCGACATCGGGGTTGGACCCGGCCTTGATGTAGTTGCCGCCGTGAAACTCGGGATCGGTGACGATGGCCTGGCGGGCGATCTCGTTGAAGGCGATGTTCTGTGCCGAGAGCTTCGATGCGCAGGCGATCAACAGCGCGTGCCGTATGCGGTCGGGAAAATCGATGGCCCACTGCATCGCCTGCATCCCGCCCAGGCTACCTCCGACAATGGCGGCAAAAGCCGGGATTTCCAGTGTGTCGGCGAGCATGGCCTGGGTCCGCACCCAGTCCTTGACGGTAACGGTGGGAAAGGTCGGCCCGTATGGATCCCCGGTGGAGGGATCGGTGGAACGTGGCCCGGTGCTGCCATGGCAGCCGCCGAGGTTATTGAGGCTGACCACGAACAGGCGGTTCGTGTCGATGGGCTTGCCGGGACCGATGCACACGTCCCACCATCCGGGCTTGTCGTCGTCCATGCCGTGATAGCCGGCCGCGTGATGGTGTCCCGACAGGGCGTGGCAGACCAGGACGGCATTGGTCCGGTCGTCATTGAGCTCTCCGTAGGTCTCGTAGACGATCTCGAAATGCGGCAGCCGGACCCCGCACTGCAGGTCGATGGGACCGAATTGCGCGGTTTGGGGAACCACCACGCCGACCGAATTGGGAGGCACGACTTTCACGGTTGCGATCCGAAGTTGGCGAAGCGGGAAGCTAGGCTCCGAACAGCGTCCCGAACAACGCCGGCAGGAGGTAGTGTTGCAGCAACCCGATGACGAGAAACACGATCAGGGGAGACAGGTCGAGACCTCCCATCACGGGCAACAGCCGGCGCGCCGGCGCGAGTACCGGCTCACAGACATCTCGCAGCAGGGCGGTGACCGGGTTGTAGGTAGCGGGCGCGAGCAGGGAGATGATGATCATCGCGAAGATCGCGATCCAGTAGAAATACAGGAACAGGTCGAATGTACGATAAACGCCTGCAACCACGGCTCCGAGGGTGAGGCCGAGGGAATTCAGGATTTCCACCACGACGGGACTGTCGAAGCGGCCGGTCATGGCAACGACGCCGCCGATCGTCGCCGCACACGTGATCCAGGTGGCGACGAAAGCGGAGAGATCGAGATTCTTGTAGGTCGGGATGATCTTCCTGAGGGGATTGAGCACCGGGTCGGTGTAGCGGACGATGCCCTGGGATATGGGATTGAAGAAATCTGCGTGCGTCGCCTGCAGAATGAAACGTGCGAGGAACAGCACGGAGACCGCGCTCAGCAAGTAGTGAATGATGAAGGCAATCGGATCGCCCATTTTTCCCCGCCGTTAGCCTTTGCCGAACTCTTCCGCGAGCTCTCGCGACCGCTGGCAGGCGGCTTCGATCGCCCTTTTGAACTTCGCCCGCACCCGGGCAGACTCAAGTATAGATAGGGCGCGTTCCGTCGTGCCACCCGGAGAGGTCACACGTTCGCGCAGGACGCTCGGCCCGACAGGCTCCGCTTCGGCCATGCGGGCGGCGCCGAGTACCGTCGCGGTCGCCAGCCGCTCGGACACAGGTGCGTCCAATCCAAGTTCGACGCCGGCTTCGATCAGGGCTTCGAGCAGGTAGAAGGCGTAGGCGGGACCGCTTCCGGACAGGGCGGTCACCGCGTGCAGGCTGTCCTCATCATCGAACCAGACCACCTCGCCGGCGGCCAACAGGATCTTCTCTGCCAGGGTCCTCATGTCGGCGTCGACGAATCGGTTGGCGGTCATTCCTGATATGCCCGCCCGCAGCAACGCCGGCGTGTTCGGCATGCATCGCACGACGGGTTGTTCCGGCGATGTCCACCGGGAGATCGCCTCGATCGGCACGCCCGCCGCGATGGATATGACGAGCTGGTGAAGCTCGAGGGACAGCGCCGAGACCACCTCCCCAATGACCTGGGGCTTCACGGCCAATACCACCGCGTCCGCGGAATCGACCGCCACGGCGTTGGACTGCGTGGTTGAAACGCCGTCGAACCGGTCGAGTTGTTCCGGAACGGGGTCGGCCACGACGATGTCCAGTGGTGCGTCCGGCATGCCGGCCTCACGTGTACCGGCCGCGCGCAGGCCACCCACGAGTGCGAACGCCATGTTGCCGCCGCCGATGAAAGCGATGCGTTTCACTAGCACTAGCCCCTCGGCCCGAAGATCGCCGTGCCGATGCGCACGCAGGTGGCGCCTTCCTCTATTGCAACGGGGAAGTCGCCGCTCATGCCCATAGAAAGTGTGTCCCAATGGGGTCCGCCAAGCGGCCGGTGCCGATCGAACAGTTCCGCAGTCAGGGAAAAACTGTCGCGCATGGATTGGGCGTCCTCCCTGGGCGCCGGTATGACCATCAGTCCCCGCAATCGCAGGTGTTCCAGGCCGCGTACCGCATCGATGAGTTCGCCCACGGCATCCGGAGCGATGCCGGATTTCTGCGGTTCGTCATCGATGTTCACCTCGATACAGACGTCAAGCGGGGCGAGGCCCGCGCGGCCGGAGTCTAGTCGCTGGGCGATCCTGTTTCGATCCAGCGTGTGCACCCATTGAAAGTTCCGCGCGATGTCGCGGGTCTTGTTGGATTGCACGGTTCCGATGAAATGCCAGGTGATTTCGCGACCGGCGAGAGACTGCACCTTGGGCAACGCCTCCTGCACGTAATTCTCGCCGAAGTCACGGATGCCGGCATCAGCGGCCGCCGCGACTTCATCTCCCGAGCGCGTTTTCGACACGGCGAGGAGGCATACGTCGGCGGACGATCGCCCGGAGCGCGATGCCGCGAGCGCGATGGCTTGCTGAACTCGGGCGACCGAGCGTGCAATCGGTGGTCCAAGCCCCATGTCTCACGAGATCTTTGGTTCAGCGACGGAGGTCATTTAAGCACCAGCCGCCCGCGATTGCAGAGATTATCCGTATGCCTCGCGGCACCGCGTGCGGATACTTCCGTGTCGGGCATTGCGGCAATTCTGGTATTCGCGAGGGTGGAAATCATCGAACTCCTTTCCCGCGCCATGGCCACTGGCGCCTCGGACCTTCACCTGTCCTCGGGTTTGCCTCCCATGGTCCGGGTCGATGGCGAACTGCGGCGCCTGGGAGAGGAGTCCGTTGCCGACCGCGAAGTTCGCGCGATGCTTGCCGCGGTCATGGGCAGGCGCAGCCGCGAGACGTTCGGGAATTCACTCGAAACGGACTTCGCGTTCGCCGCCGATGGGGTCGGCCGCTTTCGCGTCAACGCCTACCACCACGACCGTGGCGCCGGCGCCGCTTTCCGGGTAATCCCTTCCAGGGTTCCGACCATGGACGAACTCAAACTGGCGCCGGTGTTCGGGGAGATAGCCATGGCGCCCCGGGGGCTGGTTCTCGTCACGGGTCCGACCGGGTCCGGCAAGAGCACGACGCTGGCGGCCATCATCGACGGCATCAACCGGAACCGCCGGGAACACATTCTCAGCATCGAGGACCCCATCGAGTTCGTGCACGCCAGCCGCTCCTGCCTCGTCACCCAGCGCGAAGTGCTTCGCGACACCAGGGGCTTCAACGCGGCATTGCGCTCTGCCCTCCGGGAAGACCCCGACGTCATCCTGGTGGGCGAGATGCGCGACACGGAAACGATCCGACTGGCATTGACGGCGGCGGAAACCGGACACCTCGTGTTCGGCACCCTGCACACCGCGTCCGCGGCAAAGACCGTCGACCGGATCGTCGACGCCTTCCCGGCGGGGGAGAAGAACATGGTGCGTTCGGCGTTGTCGGAGTCGCTTCATGCCGTCGTTTCGCAGACCCTGGTCAAGGCAAGCAAGGGCGGACGCGTCGCGGCGCACGAGGTCATGCTGGCGACGCCGGCGATACGCAACCTGATAAGGGAAGACAAGACGGCGCAGATGGTTTCGGTCATGCAGACCGGCGCGGCTGTCGGCATGCAGACCCTGGATCAGTGCCTGCGCGGTCTCGTGCAACAGGGGACCGTGTCCCGGGAAGCGGCGCGAGCGAAGGCGCGGATTCCTGAAGACATCTGACCGACGAGCCTTTCTCGCGGGCAGTGGGTCAGGTTTCGCCGCCGGCCAGCCGGAGGGCGCGTTCGATCCAGCGGGTCTTGCCGTCGGTGTATGCCACCCGGTCAACCGGGTTCTCCTTCGCGAGGCGCCGTTTCAGCTTGCCGTAGGCTGCCGCTTGTTCGGGATGGCGTCGGAGATAGTCCCGGAACAGGAGGTGCCGATGCAGCTCGGGATTGTTCTCGGCGCAGACGTACAGGTGGTGGTCGGGCAGATCCGAAGGCGGCCCGAACGCGTACCGGCCCGGCACCCCCTTGTCTCCCTGGTAGTCGTAGCCGATGGTGGCGAGGCGTTCAATGACAGCTTCGAGCTGATCGTCCCGTTCGATGACGACATCGATGTCGATCACGGGTTTGGCGGGCAGGCCGGGAACGGACGTGCTCCCGATGTGCTCGATCCGTTGGCAAAGCGCTCCAAGGGCCGGCTCCACTCGCGCCTTCAGCGCCTCGAATGCCACGGGCCATGCTTCGGAGTAGGGGACTACCTCAAGCGTTCCAGCCATGTTCGTCAACCGGGATCAGGCGCGCCAGGATGGGGCGGGTGAGTTCCGCGCTACCGTTCTCCGAGCAGGAACTCGAGCAGCGCCTTTTGCGAATGCAGCCGATTGCCCGCTTCCGTGTAGACGACGGACCGGGGATCTTCGAACAGGTCTTCGCTGACTTCCTCGCCCCGGTGCGCGGGCAGGCAGTGCATGAAGATCGCGTCATTGCCGGCGAAATCGAGCAACGCCGGTGTCACCTGGTATCCGTCGAACACGCTTCGGCGGTCCTGGGCCTCCTCGTCGTGTCCCATGGAAGACCAGACGTCGGTGACCACGAGATCGGCGTCTTCCACCGCGGCGCGCGGACTCTCGACGAGGTCCGCGTTGTCGGTGGCCTCGAGCAGTTGCTCTTCCGGCCGATGGGTTTCGGGGGTGGCAATTTTCAGACGAAAACGGAATTGCCTGGCCGCGTTGATATACGAATTGCACATGTTGTAGCCGTCCCCGACGAAGGCGACGGTGCGTCCTTCGATGGTTCGCCCCCGCACCTCCGCGTAGGTCTGCATGTCGGCGAGCAACTGGCATGGGTGAAAGCGGGCAGTCATGCCGTTGATGACGGGCACGCTGGACGCCCGCGCAAACGCCGTGACGTCGTCGTGGCTCAGGGTGCGGATCATTACGGCGTCGACCATTTCGGAGAGCACGCGGGCGGTGTCCTCGATGGGCTCTCCCCGCCCTATCTGGGAATCCTGGGGGCCCAGGTTGATGGCATGTCCCCCGAGTTGGTGCATCCCGGCCTCGAATGCCACCCGGGTCCGCGTTGAGCTGAGCCCGAAGATCATGGCAAGCGTCTTGCCCTTGAGGGGCATGCACGTGTGGCCAGCCGCCTGCAGCCGCTTCAGTTCCGCGCCGCGCGCAACGATGCGGCCCAGTTCTTCGGGACTGAAGTCCCTCAAGGTCAGGAAGTGTCGCACCTGCATGGCGTCATGCCATTGCCTTGACCAGGCGAACGACAGTGTCGACCACCCGGTCCGCATCCTCGTCCGAGAGGACCAGCGGCGGCAGGAGGCGGATGACGGTGTCGGCGGCGACATTCAGGATGACGCCGGCTTCCATCGCGTCCGTCACCATCTGCGCACACGGCCGCTCCAGCTCGACAGCCAGAAGGAGTCCCTTGCCCCGGATCTCCTTTACGATGTTGCTGCCCTGCAGACCGTCGCGCAGGCGTGCGAGCATCCGCTCGCCAAGTTCTCCGGCCCGCTCGATCAAGCCGCCCTCGAGTTCGTCGAGCACCGCGTTCGCCGCCGCGCAGACCAGCGGATTGCCGCCGAAGGTGGAGCCATGGGTGCCGGCGACAAGCATTCCGGCCGCCGTGCCGCGCGCCAGGCAGGCGCCGATGGGGACGCCGTTCCCGAGTCCCTTGGCGGTCGTGACGACGTCGGGAAGGATGTCGCTGTGCTGGTAGCAGAAGAACTTGCCGGACCGGCCGTTTCCGGTCTGTACCTCGTCGAGCATCAACAGCCAGCCGTTGTCGTCGCACAATGCCCGCAGGCGCGTGAGGTAGTCATCCTCGGGGATGTGTATGCCGCCCTCACCGAGAATCGGTTCCACCATCACGGCGACGACGTTTTCGTCGTTCTCGCCGATCCTGCGCACCGCCTCGATGTCGTTGAACGGCGCGCGGACGAACCCGCCCAGCAGCGGCTCGAAACCGGCATGGACCTTGCGGTTGCCGGTGGCCGTAAGCGTTGCCATGGTCCGGCCGTGGAAACTGTTGTCCATCACCACCGTGTGGGGGAAGTCGATGCCGCGGTCGTGACCGTACAGGCGCGCAATCTTGATGGCCGCCTCGTTCGCTTCCGCGCCGGAGTTGCCGAAAAAGACGTTGTCCATGCCGGAGAGCGCGGTCAGCCGGGCCGCGAGTTTTTCCTGCCCGGCGATGCCGTACAGGTTTGAGGTGTGGGTCAGCGTACGCGCCTGTGCGGCGATGGCTTCGGTGACGTGGGGATGTGCGTGGCCGAGACCGGTGACAGCGAGTCCGCAGAGCGCGTCGATGTATTCCCTGCCGGCGTCGTCGTAGAGCCGCGCCCCGCTCCCCCGGGCGAATGTCACGGGTAGACGATTGTAGGTTGGCATGATGCTGGTCATGGGTACGCCCCCTTTCGGTCTCGAGCGCCGCGCCATCGCCACCGGGTCTTCGGCCCTGGCGTAACCCCTGCGGTCGCTCGGGGCAAAAACAAAGCGGGCAGCAACCTGCTGCCCTCCAGACAAAACATCGTAGCAGCGATTCGCGCCAGTTCAAGCGGTTGGCGCATTGGTGGGGCAAGTTGATCGCCCCTTGTGGATTCTGGGAGTGGAAGGTTGCAGTGTGCCACGATCGATTACACAATTGCGTCACCAAATACGCCTGCGTGGTCAGAAGAAATGAACTTTGTCAGCGTGAGAGAGTTGCGCAATCAATCGGCGGCAGTCTGGCGATCCCTCGATCGGGAGAGGCATCTCGTGGTCACGTCGAACGGCAAGCCGATCGCGCTCCTGTCGGCAACATCGCCAGAGACCTTTGATGAAACGCTGGCGGCCCTGCGCCAGGCTGAAGCGTTGCGGGCGGTCGAGTCGATGCAGCGGAGCGCACGCGAGGCCGGAGTGGATCGCATGTCCCTCGATGAGATAAATGCCGAGATTGCTGGCGCGCGACAACGTTGAGAATCGTCGTCGATACGAATGTCCTGGTGTCGGGCCTGCTGTCACCCTTCGGACCCCCTGGGTTCGCCGTTGGCACGATTGCCAAGGGTACGCACCGCGTCTGTTACGACGCGAGAATTCTCGGCGAATATCATGAAGTCCTTCGGCGCCCGGCGTTCGCGTTTCGGCCAAAAGACATCCAGACGCTGTTGTCGCGAATTGCGACTGCGGGAGAGCTGCTATCGGCGACGCCGTTGCGGAGCCGGTTGCCGGATGCCGACGACCAACCGTTCCTGGAAGTCGCTGTCAGCGCTCGCGCTGAGTACCTGGTGACCGGTAACCTCAGGCACTTTCCGAAGAGCCATCGCCAGGGCGTTCGTGTGGTCTCACCGAGGAACTTCTTGGAGGCGAGCCTCGAGTGACGATTGTGATGCACGAAAACCTGCCCGGAGGGCAGATGATCCGCTCCTTCCTTGATTGGCGAGATGTCGACGGACGGTTTTGGGGCATTCTCAAGCAGAAGCGTTCCACATGACCCTCATCACCTGGTCCTGGCTGTTTCTCGCGCTCTACACGGGCGCCATGCTCGCCATCGGCGTGATCGGCAAACGGCGCGTCAAGCACGCGGACGACTTCGCCACGGCGCGGGGCGCCTATGGCCCATGGGTGCTTGCCTTCGCATTCGCCGCAACCACCGCCAGCGGTGCGACGTTTCTCGGCGGGCCCGGCCTCGCCTACGAATTCGGCACGGCGACCATCTGGAGCAACTTCCTCTATCCCATCGGCGTGTATTTCGGCGTGCTCATTTCCATGCGCCTCATCGCGACGTCGGGGAATCGGTTCGGCAATCGTTCCATTCCGGAGTACCTGGGCGACCGCTATCAATCCGACGGCATCCGTGTCGTCATCTCCGTGCTGTCGCTGGTGCTGTTCTTCTACATCGTCGGGCAGTTGGTGTCGGGCCTCGTCATGTTCGAGGTCATGCTCGGCATGCCGAAGATGTGGGCGCTGATCGTGACTTCGTCGGTGCTGGCGATCTACGTCGTGATGGGCGGTGCCCATGCGGACATACTCACCGACGCCGCGCAGGGGGTCATGATGCTGATCCTCGCGATCGTCGTCGTATTCCTGTTCGTGTTCGCGGTGGGTGTGGAAGGCGGTCTTGGCGGCCTCATCAGCAACCTCAACGCCCAGGACGACAATCTCGTTGGCCCGTTGAACAGGAGCACGCCGCTGCTGCATTCGTGGTGGTCGATCGCCTGCATCCCGTTGGCGCATCTTCCGCTGGGGCTTCTGCCGCACCTCGGAAACAAGCTCTGGGCGTTGAAGGACACGGGTCAGCAACGCACCTTCATCAAGCTCGCGTTCACCTTCGGGCTGACGCTCGGCATGCTGGGTCTCGGTGGCCTGGTGGCCCGGGCCCTGGTAGGGGACTCGCTCTACGACGAGGGCGCGAACCCGAACGAGGCCTTGCCCATCCTGTTCATCGAGCTGTTCCCGACGTGGCTGGCCGCCCTGATCGGCGTCGGCATCCTTGCCGCGATCATGTCGACCGCCGATGGCCTCGTCGTTTCCTCGTCGCAGGTCATTGCCAACGACCTGTACCGCCGAACGCTGGCACGCTACCTGGCGCCCAACGCCACGGAGGAAGAGCACGACCGCATGGAACTGCTCATCAGCCGCTGGGCGACGGTGGTGGTGCTGATTCTGTGCACGCTGCTGGCCTGGCTCTTCATGCAGCGCAACATCGCGCTGATCGTCTGGATCGGCGTCGGCGGGATGATGGCGGCGTTTGCGGGGCCCCTGGTCCTGGGAGCACTGTGGAAGGGTGTCACCCGCCGGGGCGCCTATGCGGGACTGATCTCCGGATTCGCGACTTTCGCCATCCTGCACGGGCAGGTGCTGAATCCGGCAGTGGTGGAGGGCTGGGGTTTCCTGCACACGGTGGTCGCCTGGCTGGCCGGAGAAGGGGGCAACCCCATTTCCTGTGCCGCCATAGGGGAAGGCGTCGGCGTGCTCGTGACCTTCGTGGTATCCAAACTGACCGCGCCACTGCCCGAGGCGCACGTGGAAGAGATCTTCCGCGGCGAGGAAACCAGCACGAGACCGGCAGGGCAGGCTTGACCGGGATCAGGGAGGCCCGCTGATTTCCTCCCGAGCCGGTGGCAGGCTCCATTGCAACACAAGCCAGGCGGCCACGGCCGAAGCCACGGATCCGATAAGGATTCCGAGCCGGTCTCCCGCGAAGTACTCGCCGCTGCCGTGCTCGAATGCGAGCCCGGCGATGAAAAGGCTCAAGGTGAACCCGATGCCACACGCCCAGGCGACGCCGAGGATCTGCCGCCAGGTGACGCCCTCCGGCAGGGACACGGCACGCAACAACACGCCGAGGCCGATGAAAGCGACGATGCCTGCCGGCTTGCCGAGAAACAGGCCGGCGGTAATGCCGAGTGTCACCGGATGGAGCATGTCTTCGATGACGATCCCGCCGAGCGGAATACCGGCGTTGACGAAAGCGAACACCGGCAGGATCGCGTAGGCGACGGGGGCGTGCAGGTCGTGTTCAAGCTGCCTCAAGGGTGAGCCTCCATCCGGATCCCGAATGGGAACGCAGAAAGCGATGAGGACGCCCGCGAGGGTTGCATGCACGCCCGACTTCAGCATGGCCACCCACAACACCACGCCGACGAGCACGTAAGCCGTGATGCTCGTGACGCGGAGCCGGTTCAGGGTCACGCCGACACACAGCGCGGCGACACCCACTATCAGCGCTTCCAGGGACAGGGCCGCCGAGTAGAAGATGGCGATGATCGCGATCGCCGCGAGGTCGTCGAATATGGCGAGCGTCAGCAGGAACACCTTGAGCGAGGGCGGGACGCGGCGGCCGAACACGCTGAGCAGCGCCAGCGCAAACGCGATGTCCGTCGCCACCGGGATGCCCCAGCCGTCGAGCGCCACGGGGTCGTGCCAATTGAGAGCCGCGTAGATCGCCGCCGGAACCGCCATGCCACCGATCGCGCCAAGCCCGGGCAGCACCACCTGTCTCGCCGAGGAGAGTTCGCCTTCCAGGAACTCGCGTTTGACTTCGAGTCCGACGAGGAAAAAGAACACGGCCATCAGCCCGTCGTTCACCCACAGGAGCAGTGGTTTCTCGATGATGACCGCGCCCACCTGCACGGCGATGGTCGTGTCCACGAGGCCCGCATAGAGCGTTGCGAGGGGCGTGTTGACGGCGACGAGGGCCGCAACGGCGGCTGCGAGCAGGAGGATCCCGCCGGCGGATTCGAGCTGGATGAACTCGCGGATGGCGGAAGTGATCCGCGGAGGTTGCGCTGGCTGGTCCATGGGGTCTTGTGGGTTCAGGGGTTGGCAAATGTGCCGTTTGGCATGATGTTCCGCAAGGCGTCGTCCTACGCGTTCCGGACGGCTTCCTCGAATCGTGACAGTCCCTGTTGCAGGGTGATGCGGGGACAGCCGAAGTTGAAGCGCTGGAATCCCCGGACACCGAATGGCTCGCTGTCGGAGAGGCGGATGCCGAATCGCTCGAAGTGCGCGCACGGGTCCGCAAGGGCGAGGGCGCTGACGTCGATCCACCCGAGATACGTGGCCTCGACATGGGTCATCTCGACGCCGTCCAGCGCCGCGATGGTCTCCTCCAGCAGGTCGCGGTTCTCGGAAAGGTACGCGGTCACCGCCTCGAGCCAATCGGATCGGTCCGTGTAGGCCCAGAGCGCTGCCGCGAAGGCGAGGGGCGAAACTCCGGACCCAAGGCCCAACAGGGCTTCCTCGTAGGTGCGCCGCAGTACGGGGTCGGCGATCACGGCAACCCCCAGGCTCAGGCCAGGCATGTTGTACGCCTTGTTCGGGCTGAACAGGGAGATGCACCGTAACTCGGGATGCAGCGTAGCGGTCGGCACATGGGAGGCGGTCGGGTCGAGCAGAAGGTCGCAGTGGATCTCGTCGCTGACCAGCGTGAGGTCGTGACGCAGGCAGAATTCCGCCAGCGCCTCAAGTTCGCTGCGACGGTATGCGCGTCCGGTGGGGTTCTGCGGACTGCACAGCAGGAGGCCACGCGTCGATGGCTGCACCTCGTCTTCCAGCCTGTCCATGTCCATGACCCATCGGCCGCCGTCCCGTACGAGGTCAGCGAAGAGGGCTTGCTTGCCCGCTTGTCGAGGTACGGACAGGAACGGGTGATAGACGGGGACGGGTATCAGGATGCTCTCCCCGGGGTCGCCGATGACGCGCCCGGCGAGGTTGAGGCCGGGAACGACGCCGGGCAGCCACAGGAGCCACTCCCTCGGCACCGACCAGCCGAATCGGTCCACGAGCCATTGCAGGAAGGCGTCCTCGATGGCCGGTGGTGGATCCGTGTATCCGAGAACGCCGTGGCCGAGCCGCTCTTCCACGGCTGCAAGCAGGCCGGGAGGTGACTTGAAGTCCATGTCGGCCACCCAGAACGGCAACAGGTCGGGGCCGTATCGAACCCACTTCGTGCTCGAAGTGGCCCTGCGGTCAATGACGGAATCGAAGTCGTATGCCATCGCGAATCGGCCCTTGCGTGCCGTGAGGTCGAACGAACCCGGTGTACTTCAGGTCGCGTCGGGGTCCCGCTTCGCCGTACCCGCCACGGCGCGGTCCTTCGGCGCGCTGGCGTAGGCACCCCGGAAGTCCCGGAACGGTCCGTCGCGCCATTCCAGCGCCGCCTTCAGACCGTCCTCCCGGACCCGCCGGCCCCACTCCGCGCCGGCGGCGCGCTGGGAACTCAGGGCCTGGATTTCCGTACCCGAGTGCAGGGCCGTCCGGATACCCATGGTTTCGTACTGCCGGTTCACGGCGCGCTTGGTGTACATCAACATCTCGTTGTCGATGAATCCCAGGCGCCGGGCGAACTTCTCCGTGAACTCTCCCAACTCTTCTTTCGGCACGGCGTAGTTGGCCCAGCCGAGACGCGCCATCTCCGTGCCGGAGAAGGAGTCGCCCATGAACGCGAACTCTCTCGCCTTTGCCGGCGGCAGGTGCCACGGCGCCCACATCATGTCCATGGTCGTCATGGCGCGTACGGGCGGATAGCCGATCTGGGCGTCTTCCGACACGATACGAAAGTCACAGGTGGTGGCCAGTTCGGTCCCGCCAGCCAGGCAGTGACCCTGGACCTGGGCGATGACGGGCTTGGCCAGCTCCCAGATCACCCAGTTCGTCATCACGACGTGCCGCGCCCACTGCGTTGCCCCGGGATGGGTACTGCCCGTATCGGGCAGCTTCGACCGATGGTCGACGAAGCTTAAATCCTCTGCGCTGCGCGCCGGGGTGAGATCGTAGCCCGCGGAGAAGGAACGCCCGGCACCCCGCAGGATGATCACGCCGACGCCGTCGTCGTACTCGGCTTCGCGCATCGCATCCATCACTTCGCCGCGCAGGTTGTTGCTGAGTGCGTTCAGTTTCTCCGGGCGATTGAGTGTCACGAATGCAAGCCGGCCGTCCGTCTCATACGTGATATCGGTGTAGTTCATTGCGCCTCCTGAATACGAGTCGCAGCGGATGCGGCGACATCCGACATGCTATCGCAATTGCCCGGGGGATCAGGCGGTGGGGACTGGCGCTAGTGCCGTGTCACACAACACTAGTGGAACACGTCCGAGTTGTTCTGCCGCCGCACGGCCTGGTCATCCGTGATATGCACATCGCGGGCGGCGTTGGTGTTCGTATAGGCGAGGTCGATCGCGTTGGCGAGGCATGCGGGACACATGCCCTGTACGATCAGGTCTTCCACGACCATGCCGATGACGTCGTACACGGTAATGGCTTCTTCGTGTTCTTCGTTGAATCGCCAGAGCACGTCGCCGACAACCTTGGCGACTGCATCGGCTCGTGTCGCGTCGCGCATTTCGCGCGCCTGGTCTTCTGTCACTGCAAATCCGTTTCAAATCGACTCGACGGTGGGGCATGTTATCAATCCCGGTCAGTGGAAACCGCCAACGGTTGAAAAACGCGCGTTGACGGGGCGTGTCTCAGATGGAGCGAGGATGACCAGAGAGAATCCAGCAGTCCGGTTCCGACCGGGGCTCCTGGGCGTCCTGTTTCTGGCCGTCGGCGTGATGTCGAAGGCCGAGGAACCTGAGCCACCGGCAGGCAGTTCGGGTGCTTGCGAGGGACTGTTTCGCCTGGCCAACACGATGGACTTCGATCATGCCTGGACCGGAACTATCCGGCTGAGGCAGATGGAGTCCGCGTGCGCGGGTTCGGAAAACGAGGGGACCTATTGGCACATGCGGGCGACCATGGAGAATCTCCTCGGCAATCACCGCTCTGCGCTCCAGTCTTTCAACCGCGTAGTCGGGAGGCGCGAGACCGAGCAGCAACTGCCGGCGCACGCGGAGTCGAGACCCGCTCTTGCGTACATCGTCTCTCGGGCCGCAGGCCAACGAGTTGTCATGGTCAACGAGCAGCACCATGTCTCCACGGAGCGATTGCTTACGCTGGAGCTACTACGACCCCTTTACTATCAAGGCTTCCGCTACCTCGCGGTGGAAGCGCTTTGGGAAGGCGACGACGAACTCAATCGCCGTGGGTATCCGATTCGCGAGACAGGGGGCTACATCAGCGATGTCGTCTTTGCCGAGTTGTTGCGCGAGGCAATCTCGATTGGCTACCAGGTCGTGCCCTACGAGGCGAGTCAGGAGCAGATGCAGCCAACGGACACCATGACCTTCCAACAGGCGCGCGACTACTGGCAGGCACAGAAACTGGTCGCAGCAACGCTTGAACGCGATCCGGGGGCCAGGGTCCTCGTCCATTGCGGTTACGGCCACCTGGTGGAGACGCCACGTCCAGGCTGGACTCCCATGGCGCACTACTTCCGGGAGGCAACGGGCCTTGAACCGCTGACCGTTGATCAGACGGCGTTCGCTGAGCAGTCCGAGGACCGGTTGCAACATCCGTGGCGGCTTGCGGCCGAGGAGCGTGGCCTGGTGGCTGACGATCCCGTGGTATTGGTGGACGACACGGGCAATCTGCTGCCTGTTGAACCAATGAGCGTGGACATCAAGGTGCTGAATCCACGCACTGAATATCAGGATGAACGTCCTGATTGGATGACTCTGGGTGGGCGACGCGAGGCCGTGTCGGTCCGGACAGGCGAATGTATCGAAGACGCGTGCGTCGTCGAGGCGTTCCATCCCGACTGGGAGGAGCGCGCTGTTCCCTACGACCGCGTGGAGATCAGGTCTGCAAGTGCGACGATGTACTTTCCACCGGGTGTCGATGTGGAGGTGCGCGGATACCGCCTCGACGGGAGTCCGGCGTTCTGGCGCATCTATCGCCGGGTTCCGCCGGGTACTGCTTCGGGTTGCCGGGTTCCTGACCCTTACTGAGATGGGGAACCCCCGTAGCCAGCACGTGCCCTAAGGAATGGATGTGCGGAGTTTCAAGGAATGGTCATGAAGGCTTCTGATCTGTTCGTGGAGTGCCTGGAGAACGAGGGCATCGAGTACATCTTCGGCGTGCCCGGGGAAGAGAACGCCGACTTCATGATTTCCCTCGAGGCATCGAAAAAGATCACTTTCGTGCTCACGAGGCACGAACAGGGTGCCGCCTTCATGGCGGAGATATACGGTCGGCTGACGGGCAATCCGGCGGTGTGCCTCGGGACCCTGGGACCGGGCGCGACCAATCTCATCACGGGCGTGGCGGATTCCAACATGGACCGCGCGCCGATGCTGGTACTCACGGGCCAGGGCACGACCCATCGCCTGCACAAGGAGTCCCACCAGGTGATGGACGTCGTGGCGATGTTCGACCCAGTGACCAAGTGGGCGGAGACGGTGCGGGCGCCGGACACCATTCCCGAAATCGTTCGCAAGGCGGTGCGCGTGGCGACGACGGAAAAGCCCGGGGCGGTGCATATCGAACTGCCGGAAGACGTCGCGAGCCTCGACACGTCCGCGCGGCCGCTGATTCCGAGACGCCTTCGACGGTCTGTCCCCGACGACAAGATCGTGAACCAGGCTTTCGATCTCCTGTGCGAGGCGAAGAAGCCGGTGATCCTGGCGGGCAACGGCTGCATCCGTCGGCGCGCAAGCAACCAGTTGCAGCGGTTCTGCGAAAGAACCGGGATCGGCGTGGTCAGCACGTTCATGGCCAAGGGCTGCGTCGACATGGATGCCGACTATTGCCTGTTCACGGCAGGTCTCGGCGCGCGCGACCGGATCAATCTCGCCATCGACGAAGCGGACCTGGTGCTGTCCCTCGGTTTCGACATGGTGGAATACCACCCCAGGATCTGGAACCCGAACGCTGACAAGTGCATCGTGCACGCGGATTTCCTGCCCGCGGAAGTCGACGAACACTACTGCCCGGAAGTGGAACTGGTCGGCGACCTGGCGCACATGCTGTGGATGCTGAACGAGCGAATCGACGCGGTGGGCGGCCTTTGCTTCGATCTCGCGAGCCAGAGGTCCCTGCGCCGCGAAATGTGGGCGGACATCATGGAGCACGCCGATGACCACACCGAGGGAAGCATCCGGCCCCAGAAAGCGATTGCGGACTCTCGGGCGGTGCTTGGACCTGAAGACATCCTGCTGTCCGATGTCGGCGCCCACAAGATGTGGATCGCGCGGCATTATCACTGCAACACGCCGAACACATGCCTGATTCCGAACGGGTTCTGTTCCATGGGGTTCGCGCTTCCGGGTGCCATCGCCGCCGCGATCGTCCATCCTGAACGGCGCATCCTCGCGATCTGCGGCGATGCCGGCTTCCTCATGAACGTGCAGGAAATGGAGACCGCCAGGCGGCTCGGCGTCAACATCACCGTGCTGGTGTGGGAGGATCGGGAGTACGGCCTTATCGCCTGGAAGCAGGAGACGACGTTCGGCCGCCACACGAACCTGTCTTTCGATAACCCGGACTGGCTGCAGTTGGCGTCGGCATTCGGATGGAACGGCCACTACTGTGACAATAGCCGGGAACTCAGGGGATTACTTGAATCTTCGTTCTCGGAAAACGGACCGAGCCTGGTCGTCATCCCCATCGACTATCGAGAGAACAGGCTGCTGACGCGCAAGCTGGGGGAGATCACGGCGACGCTCTGACCGCGCTAGCCCGCAAATCTCACCAAGGGCCGCGATGATCGCGCAGGATTTTTTTCGTGTGCGCGTGCTCGCGAGCGGAAGCATAGCCGTCGCTTATGGTGCAGGGAGCATGTGCGCGCACACGGAAAAAAGACCAGCGAGGGCGCGGCAGCGCGGTCTGTTACCTGTCCGAACGTCGAAAACCGAACATACCTCATTGAAATGCAATGACCTTTACTGATTCAACAAGCGCCTTGGTGAGATTTGCGGGCTAGGGGTTGCGCTGTCGAACGGCACAAAGTGCCGATCAAGGCGCGAGACCGTAGGTGGGCATGGGCGGGGGTGAAACACGGCACCCATAGGGTGACGGGTTTCATGGCGCTCGGAAACAGGCGTCGTAGCCGAATCGGTCTGCGTTTGGCAGACTTGGTCACTCGAAGACCGCGTCGTCTGACCGTTCATATGGGCGGTGAGGCGGCCCCTGACTACAGCGAGGCACAATGGATCTTACGGCGCACTGGGTCGGAATCGCCGGCATCGTGATATTTGTCGTGGCGTACTCCCTCGTCATCGTCGAAGAGTTCACACACCTCCGGAAATCGGTGCCCGTGATGCTCGCGGCGGGCGTGATCTGGGCGATCATCGCAGCCCAATATGCCGTCGGCGGCTACGAACACGAGACCCATGAGGCCGTCAAGCACTTCCTGATCGAGTTCGGCGAACTCTTCCTGTTCCTGCTGTGCGCGATGACGTATGTCAATTCGATGAGCGAACGGCGGGTCTTCGACGCGCTGCGCTCCTGGCTCGTGCGCAAGGGTTTCGGTTTCCGGAAGCTGTTCTGGATCACCGGCATCATCAGCTTTTTCCTGTCGCCCATTATCGACAACCTGACGACGGCGCTGGTGATGTGCGCGGTGGTGCTGGCCGTTGGACGCGGCGACCGGCGGTTCATCAGTATCGGATGCGTCAATATCGTCGTGGCGGCGAATGCCGGCGGCGCCTTCAGCCCGTTCGGGGACATCACTACCCTGATGGTCTGGCAACGCGGCCACGTGGATTTCTTTACGTTCTTCGCGCTGTTCGTGCCGTCGGTCGTGAACTACATCATTCCCGCGCTTTTCATGTCGCTCGCGGTAAAGAACGAAAGCCCGTCCGTGGACGACCAGGAAGTGGTCATGAAGCGGGGCGCCAAGCGCATCATGTTCCTGTTCGGCTGCACGATCGCCACTGCGGTCTCCTTCCACAACTTCCTGCATCTGCCCCCGTTCCTCGGCATGATGACGGGTCTCGCATACCTCAAGATATTCGGACACTACCTGAACCAGACCTCGGACAGGGTGAGAGTGGGGCATGGCAGCGAGATAGGGGACATCCAGGGGTTCGACAGCTTTCGCGAAGTATCGCGTGCGGAGTGGGATACGCTCCTCTTCTTCTTCGGCGTCATCATGTGCGTCGGCGGTCTTGGCTTCATCGGCTACCTCGACCTGGTCTCTGCCTACATGTACGTGGAACTGGGTCCGACGATCGCCAACATCCTGGTCGGAATCCTGTCTGCCATTGTCGACAACATTCCGGTCATGGTGGCCGTGCTGCAGATGAATCCGGCCATGGACCTGAACCAGTGGCTCCTCGTCACGCTCACGGCGGGCGTGGGCGGGAGCATGCTGTCCATCGGGTCCGCCGCTGGCGTGGCGCTCATGGGCCAGGCGCGCGGCAGGTACACGTTCTTCGGCCACCTGAAGTGGACGCCGGTCATCGCGCTCGGCTACTTCGCGAGCATCTGGGTCCACCTGCAGATAAACGGCCGGTTCGAGGGCATCATGCCCTAGTGCCCAGGCCCATCTATGGTCTTGCGCCCTGATCGGCAATTCGTGCCATTCTACGGCGCAGCCCCCTAGCCCGCATATCTCACCAAGGCGCTTGTCGAATCAGCAAAGGTCATTGTATTTCAATGAGGTATCTTCATTTTTCGACGTTCGGACAGGTAACAGACCGCGCTGCCGCGCCCTCGCTGGTCTTTTTTCCGTGTGCGCGCACGTGCTCGCTGCACCATAAGCGACGGCTATGCTTCCGCTCGCGAGCACGCGCACACGAAAAAAATCCTGCGCGATCATCGCGGCCCTTGGTGAGATATGCGGGCTAGCCAGTAACAGGCACGCCGCCCTCGAGAACCACGCGCAAGATCGTGGCGTCGACGTTACCTCCGGTCATCACGACCGCAACGCGTTGACCCGCGTGTTGTGCGCGCTGTTGCATCAGTGCCGCGAACGCCGCCGCGCCCGCTCCTTCGGCAACGTTGTGCGTCTCGCTGTAGAGCACGCGCATCGCTTCGGCGATCGCGTCCTCGCCCACTTCGACCACGCCGGCGGCGCCGCGGCGGATGACCTCCAGCGGCTCGGGCATGGGTACTCGGCATGCAAGCCCGTCGGCGAACGTATCCGCCGCTTCAGTGGCGACCACCTCTCCCGCGGCGACGCTCCGCGCCATCGCCGGCGCTCGTGCGGCGACCACGCCGACGATGTCGGTCTTCAGCCCGAGCAGATCGCGCGTGTGAATCATCCCGCAGATGCCGGATCCCATGCCGATCGGCACGTAAACGACATCGAGATCCTGGACGGCGCTGAAGAGTTCCAGCGCATAGGTGGCAACCCCGCGAACCAGGGCGGGATGAAAAGGCGGCACGAGCAGGGCGCCCTCGGTCTCGGCTCGACGCACCGCCTCGACGCGCGCGTCCTCGAAGTCATCGCCGAACTCGACGAGCTTCGCGCCCCAGCCGGTCATCGCCGCGTTCTTTTCGACACTGTTACCCTGGGGCACGAGCACGGTCACCGGCACGCCGAAGCGGGAAGCCGCGAACGGGATGCTCTGGCCGTGGTTGCCCCGGGTCGCCGTGATCACTTTCCGCGGCAACTGCCCGGTCCGGTGTAACTCGTCGAAGAGCACGAGACCGCCACGAACCTTGAAGGCGCCGGTCGGGGTGTGGTTTTCGTGCTTCACCCACACCTCGCAGCCGGCACGTCGAGTCAAGCCGGGCCAGCGGTATTGCGGCGTCGGTGGCATGGAACCGTACACCACGGATTTGGCCTCTCGCAGGCCGGCGAGGTCAAACATCTAGAGCCCGCCTGCACCGTTGATCGAACGGAGCATCAACGGCAGAATTGCAGATCCTGAACATGCGCCTAAAAACGTTGATGAATCAGTACGTTGATGGAACTTTACTGTGGATGCCGACAACGCGCCAGGCTCGACAGTCCGGTGGCGCGCCATGACCCGCGTGTGGGATCTGCCGTTTCGCCTGTGGCACTGGGCGCTGGCCTTGAGCGTCCTGTTCTCCCTCTATACGGGATTGGCCGGGGATATCTCGATGATGGAATGGCATCAGCGCTCGGGATTCGTGGTGCTGGGGCTCCTGCTGTTCCGCGTGGGCTGGTGGCTGTGGGGCGGCCGCTATGTCCGGCTGTCGCAGTATCGGACCACGCCGCGCCGTTTCATTCAGCATTTCGCCAGGACGGGGACGGCGGATCCGCATACGTCGCCGGGTATCGTGATGGCCATCCTCGTGATCCTGGCCTTGGCCGTGCAGGCCGGTACGGGCCTGTTCGCGACCGACGACATCTTCAACGAAGGCCCCTTCGCGCGTCATGTCGGGGACGAGGTGTCGTCGACGATGACCTGGATACACCATCGCGTCTTCTGGGTCATTATCGCGCTCGTCTCGACCCACGTCGCTGCCAACGCGATCTACGCGATGATGCGCGACCGGACCCCGATGGCGATCTTCACGGGGCGCAAGGATGTCGACCTCCCGGCCACCAGGCAGTATCTGCTGCGCGGGCTGTTCACGGCCGCTGCCGCCGCGCTCCTCGTGTACGGCGCGTTGCTGTGGAGCGGCTAGTCGGGGTGCGGCCGGGCGTCGACCGGACTTACTTCTTGCGATAGTTGTCGTGGCAGCCCTTGCAGGCCTGTCCAAGCTGTTGCGCCGCGGCTCTCACGTCGCCTCCGCTTTCGGCTGCGGCGCGGAGACCGGCTCCCGCCTCCTTGAAGGCGTCGAGGCGTTCGGCGAAGTCCTCGGGGTTCTCCCAGATGGCGGGCAGCGCATCGGTGTCGTCGCCGCCGGAACCGGCAGGAAACAGCGTCGGGGTGATCTCGGCAAGTGACGCCAGGGCGGTCGCATGCACCGACAGGTGGTCCGAATGATCGACCTTGCCCCTGAGAATGTCGAACAGCGACTGCATGTGGCCACCGATCGCCTCCATCGTGTGGTGGCGGTAGTCGATATCGCCCTGGGAGGCGGCACAGGGGAGTGCAGTGACGAGCACGGCCGCGCCGGCAAGTGCCCGGAGCGAAGCGAAAGGATTCGAGAAGGTCATGGGGCTGTCCCGATCGGAAGGAGTGCCGACCGTATACTCTGTCGGTTAGCGGTGCAAGGCGCGCCAGCGGGGAGCGACGACGTCAGCCGGAACTCTGGTTCCGGTTGATCTCGCGCCGCGATTTTCGTTCCACCCTGTTGCGGCGGAAGTGCCCCGCGATGCACTGTGCGGCACCCCCCAGGAAACCGAGAATCAGCGCGGCGAGCAGCCACCAGAAGACCGGTACGGACGGCGTCTCGTAGTTCAGGACCTTGAGGCTCACCGGCGTTGCATTGTCTGCCAGCAACAGCGCGGAGATGGCAACGAGACAGATCGCCACGAAGAGCGTGAGGAGTGTCTTCAGCCGCCTCATCAAATCGGAATACGCGAGCCTACCGTGTCGTCAGGCCTGCGCTCCGCGCTAGCCGCCGGGTTCCCGTTTTGTGTCCACGCGGTCGCGCAGTTCCTTCCCCGGTTTGAAGTGCGGGACGAACTTTCCGGTCAGGCCGACGGATTCCCCCGTTCGAGGGTTACGCCCGATCCTGGGCGCCCGATAGTGCAGCGAGAAGCTGCCGAAACCCCTGATCTCGATGCGGTTGCCCCCGGCCAGCGTCTGGGACATGTGCTCGATCATGGTCTTTACGGCGAATTCGACATCCCGAGGCGACAGGTGCGGCTGATGCGCCGCGATGCGATCGATCAACTCCGACTTTGTCAGGTGGCGCGCCACTGGTTCGTCGTCTTCGCGTTTCTAGTCGGATGCGTCCGTTTGCCTGTCCATCTGGCGCTTGATCAGGTCCCCCAGTGTCGTGGGACCTCGCCTCTCGGCCTCTCTCGTGCGGTGCTCGCGCAGGTTCGCGCGCTCGTCGTCCTGTTCCTTCGCCTTGATCGAAACGCCGATATACCGGTTCTTGCGGTCGACGTTGATGATCTTCACGGACACGGACTGACCTTCCTTCAGCTCGGTGCGGGCGTCTTCCACCCGGTCGACGCTGATCTCGGAGACCTTCAGCGTGCCTTCCACGCCCTCTGTCAACTCGACGACCGCTTCACTGGGCTGTACCGAGAGTACCGTTCCTTCGACGATGCTGCCGCGGTCGTTGGTATCGGTGTAGTCGATGAACGCGTTCTGGTCGAGTTGCTTGATGCCGAGGGAAATCCGCTCTCGTTCGGCATCGATGGCCAGTATGACCGTTTCGAGCTCTTCGCCCTTGCTGTAACGGCGGACAGCAGTCTCTCCGGGCTCGTTCCAGGAGATGTCGGACAGGTATACGAGCCCGTCGATACCTCCGTCGAGGCCGATGAAGATCCCGAAATCGGTGATCGACTTGATGTGTCCGGTGATGCGCTGGCCCTTGCTGTACTTGGACGCGAACTCGTCCCATGGGTTCTCGCGGCATTGCTTGATGCCTAGCGAGATACGGCGCCGCTCCTCGTCGATGTCGAGAATCATGACCTCGATCTGGTCGCCGACCGCGACGACCCTCGACGGATGAATGTTCTTGTTCGTCCAGTCCATCTCGGAGACATGCACCAGCCCTTCAACCCCTTCTTCGATCTCGGCGAAGCAGCCGTAGTCAGTGAGGTTCGTCACGACAGCCTGCACGCGGGTGCGGGTCGGATACCGTCGGGAGAGGTTGACCCACGGGTCGTCCCCGAGTTGCTTCATCCCGAGCGATACGCGGTTTTTCTCGCGGTCGAACCGAAGGATCTTGATCTCCACCTCGTCGCCGACATTGACCATCTCGCTTGGATGCCTGATGCGCCGCCAGGCCATGTCGGTAATGTGCAACAGGCCGTCGATACCACCGAGGTCGACGAACGCGCCGTAGTCTGTGAGGTTCTTGACGATCCCGGTCATGCGCTGGCCTTCCTGCAACGAAGCCAGGAGCTCTTCGCGCTCGGCACTGTTCTCGTCTTCGAGTACGGCGCGACGGGAGACGACCACGTTGTTGCGTCTCTGATCCAGCTTGATGACCTTGAACTCGAGCGTCTTGCCCTCGAGATGCGTGGTCTCGCGCAAGGGGCGAATATCTACCAGCGAACCGGGCAGGAACGCACGGATATCGTTGATGTCGACGGTGAAACCGCCCTTGACCCGGCCGTTCAGCAGGCCCTTGATCGCCTTTCCGTTCTCGAACGCATCCTCGAGCATTTCCCAGCATTCCGCCCGCCGGGCCTTCTCTCGGGAAAGGCGGGTCGCGCCCCATCCATCGTCCACGATTTCCATCGCGACCTTGACCTGGTCGCCAATCTCGATCTCGAACTCGCCGCTCTCGGTGACGAATTGGCTGCGTGGAATGACGCCTTCCGACTTCAGTCCCGCATGAACCACCACCACTTCGCTGTCGATGTCTACCACCGTACCGGTCACGATGGAGCCGGGCTCCATCTCGACGGTGTTCATGCTCTCTTCGAATAGCTCGGAAAAACTTTCTGCCATGCGCTTCTCTTCGATTTGTTCCTTGTCTTCTGTTCCTTTGCTGGTGCCGGGTGACGGACAACCGTGCCCGCCCCTCGAACCGTCACTCCCCTCGCCGCGTCCCGCTGCCTGTGAGCGAGCGCTCTGCAGCGTGGCCAAGCACCTTCTCCACCACAGCCGAAATCGACATCTCGGTGGTGTCGATCATCACTGCGTCTTCGGCTGCTCGCAATGGAGAAACGGAGCGTGACCGGTCGCGCTCGTCGCGTGCCCGGAGGCTCGCGAAAAGGTCGCACAGACTAACACTCGACCCCTTATCTATCAACTGCTTATGACGACGGCGCGCGCGCTCTTCGACGCTCGCGTCGAGAAAAACCTTGAGCTCGGCGGCGGGGAATACCTTGGTGCCCATGTCGCGTCCATCCGCCACCAGTCCGGGGGGACGCCGCATGCCGACCTGTACGATTCTGAGCGCGTCGCGCACCGGTTTCAGGCGGGCGACGCGAGAGGAGCCGACGCTGATCGGCTCTTCGCGGATCGCCTGCGTCACGTCGATGCCATCGATGTGGATGTTGCCGGGCCTGATCTCGAAGACGAGCTGCCGCGTCATGGCTTCCAGGGTGGACGCGTCGTCGAGGTCGATTCTCCGCTGGGCGGCCGCCCATGCGACCCCCCGATAGAGCGCGCCGCTATCCAACAGGTGCCAGCCCAGCCGTTCGGCGACGCGGGTAGCCACGGTTCCCTTGCCGGAGCTGCTCGGGCCGTCGATAGCGATGACGGGAGGGCTAGTCATCGAGGCTTGCGCGCAGGTCGCGGACTTTCGCTAGACGCCGTCGCAGCGCCGCCTTGTTATCGTCGATGACGAGACGCGTACCGAGTTGTTTGGCGAGTCCCAGCGTCGCGTCGCGGTTCGCCAGCAGTATGTCGCTCCAGACGGTCGGGTCGGAAGCGGCAACGCGGCTCAGATCGCGGAACCCGTCACCGATGTAGGCCCTTATGGTCTTTTCGTCGAGGCTTTCGAGAACCTCCATCAGGGCGAAGGCAACGAGATGTGGCAGGTGGCTCGTCGCGGCGATGATTCGATCATGTGTGCGGGGGGCGTGCGTGGTCACTGTCGCACCGATCTCCCGCCACCAGGACCCGACCGTCGCTTCGGTTTCGGGATCGGTTTCTTCGACGGGCGTGATGATCACGGAACGTCCCTGGAAGAGGTCGGCACGGGCGGCCCGGGCGCCCACTTTCTCGGAACCGGCGATTGGATGGCATGGGACGAAACCGGGGGGCACCGCGCCTTCCTTGCGAAGGCTGTCGACGACCGTCGTCTTGACGCTGCCGACATCGAAGATGGGCACGCCCGGATAGCGCGTGGCCGCGGCAGCGACCTGTTCCGCAATCTGGCTGACGGGAGTGGCGATGCAGACGCCAGTCGGCTCGAACGGCGTTTCGGGTCTCTCGACGATGCCGAGGGAACATGCCGTCGAGAGCGCGTCCGGGTTCGAGTCGATGCCGATGACACGATCGAAAAGGCCGTGGGCGCGGGCGGCCAGCGCGAAGGAGCCTCCGATCAGGCCCGTTCCCACCAGGAGCAGTACATTCATATCGCCTCGCGCAGAGCGGCGAGGAAGGATGCGTTTTCTTCCGCCAGGCCAATGGAGACGCGCAGGTGGCGCGGCATGTCGTAGTTCGCCACGGGACGGACGATGACGCCCCGCTTGAGCAGCGCGGTGTATATGGGTGCGGCATCCCGGCCACAGTCCATTGACACGAAGTTTCCGATGGACGGGATGTGCTCGATGCCCAGGTCGTCGAGTCCCGCGGTGATCTGCTGCATGCCGGCATCGTTGATCGCCCTGCTCGAGGCGATGAATTCATCGTCATCGAGCGCGGCTTCGGCTGCGGCCAGTGCCACGCTCGAGGCATTGAATGGTTGACGGATGCGGTTCATCAGGTCGGCGAACACCGGCGTCGATACGCTGTAGCCGATCCTCAGGCCCGCGAGACCGTGGATCTTCGAGAACGTGCGCGTGACGATGAGGTTGGGAAACGAAGCCTGCAGCTTCACGCCGTCGGGATAGTCGCTTCGGGTGATGTACTCGCAGTACGCTTCGTCGAGCACCACCCAGACCGTTCGCGGCAACGTTTCGAGGAAGCCGACCAGCGACTCGCGGTCAATCCAGGTGCCGGTGGGATTGTTGGGGTTGGCGATGAAGACGATTCGCGTGGACGCCGTGACGCGGTCGCGCATCGCGTCCAGGTCGTGGCCCCAGTTCCGCGACGGCACGGCGACCGGCACGCCGTGCGCCCCGGCCACGGCAGACGGATAGACGACGAAGCAGTGCGCGTCGAAGACGCCCTGGGTTCCGGGTGAGATGGCGACGCGGGCGGCGAGTTCCAGGACATCGTTCGAGCCGTTGCCCAGGGTGATCTGGTCCGTGCCCACGCCCAGCCGTTCGGACAATGCCCGCTTGAGACGGTAGCCGCCGCCGTCGGGGTAACGCGAGAGATACCGGGCGGCGCGTTCGATCGCGTCGCGCACGCCGGGGCCCGGCCCGCGGGGGTTCTCGTTGCTGGCGAGCTTGATGGCTCGGGGGAGCCCGAGTTCGCGCGTTACTTCCTCGATGGGCTTGCCGGGCTGGTACGCCGTCAGTCCCGCGATGCGCTCGTTGATATTGTCGAGCCGCATCGAGAGGCTAGGGGACTGCGCTGTAGAACGGCACGCCAGTGCCGATCAAAGCGCAGGACAGTAGGTGGGCTTGGGCGGGGGTGAAAGACGGCACGCCCGAAGGGCTGGCGGATTTCATGGCACTAGAAGACGGCCTGGGGATAGGAGCCCAGCGAACGGACTTCCGTAGCCACCGTGCGCACTTCGTCCAGCAATGTGGCGATCTCCTCGGTCTCTTCGTGGCCGTCGAAGTCGATGAAGAAGATGTAACTCCAGTTGCTCACGCGGGATGGGCGGGTCTCGATACGCGTCAGGTTGACATCGTGACGGCGGAACGGCTCCAGCACGCGGTGCAGCGCTCCCGACTCGTTGCGGGTGGACACGAGGAGAGAGGTCTTGTCCTTGCCGCTCGGACCGACGTTCTGATTGCCGATCACGAGGAAACGCGTCTTGTTGTCCGTTTCGTCCTCGATGTTCGCGGCAAGGACGCGCAGTCCGTAACGGTCCGCGGCCATCTCGCCGGCGATCGCGGCTGCTCCGTCGGTCCGGGCAGCGACCCGCGCCGCCTCGGCGTTGCTGACCATGGGCGTGCGGGCGATATTCGGATAGTGCCGGTCGAGCCAGCGCCGGCATTGCGCGAGCGACTGCTCGTGGGAATAGACCGCGGTGATGGCGTCTTCCTTCTCGAGCGACATGAACGCGTGGTTTATCGACAGTTCGACTTCGCCGCAGATCTTGAGGCGGGACGCCATGAAGCAGTCGAGGGTATGGTTGACCATGCCTTCGGTGCTGTTCTCGACGGGAACGACGCCGCAATGCGCGGCGCCGGACTCGACCTCCCGAAAGACGTCGTCGATGGAGTTCTGGGCCCGATTGCGCGCGAAGTGCCCGAAGTGTTTCACCGCCGCCGCCTCGGTATAGGTGCCGGGAGGTCCGAGGTACGCGACGGTAAGCGGCTGCTCGAGGGACAGGCAGCAGGACATGATCTCCCGGAACAGGCGCCAGAGGTCACGGTCGGAAAGCGGCCCCGGATTCTCTGCCAGCACCCGTTTCAGAATCTGGGCTTCCCGATCCGGCCGATAGAACACGGTTGCCTGGTCGGCGTTCCCCGTGGCCTTGATCTTGGCCACCTGTTTCGCGCCGGCGGCCCGTTCGTTCAGAAGCCGCACGATCTCGCGGTCGATCGCGTCGATCTGCGCCCGTACGGCGTCCAGCTTGTCTCCGGTGTCTTCGCTCATCCCTTGTCCGCCTCAAACGCGGCCATGAAGTCTATCAATGCATCCACGCCCTCTTCAGGCATCGCATTGTAGATGCTCGCCCGCATGCCCCCAACGCTACGGTGCCCCTTGAGGTTCAGCAACCCGCGCGCTTCTGCGGCGCGCAGAAACGCCCCGTCCAGCGCCTCGTCGGCAAGCGTGAAAGCCACGTTCATCCAGGACCGGTTCCGCTCCGCCACGGGGCACCGGTAGAAATTGCTTCCGTCCAGGGCGGCATAGAGCTTGCGCGCCTTACGCGCGTTGACTTCGGCGATGGCGTGAAGCCCGCCCTGCTCCTTCAGCCATTGCAGGACGAGCCCCGTCAGGTACCAGGCGTAGGTGGAAGGGGTGTTCAGCATGGAATCGGCCGCCGCGTGGGCACCGTAGTCGAGCATGCTGGGCGTGTTCGGGCGCGCCCGTCCGATGAGGTCCCTGCGCACGACCACGACGGTGATCCCCGAAGGACCCAGGTTTTTCTGGGCGCTTGCATAGATGAGGCCAAACCTGTCGACGGTGATCGGCCTCGACAGCAATGTCGACGACAGGTCGGCAGCCAGCGGCGTGTCGCCCGTATCCGGATACTCGTGAAACTCGACCCCGCCGATGGTCTCGTTGCCCGTGATGTGCACATACGCCGAGCCGGAGCTCAGTCGCCAGGTCTCGGGTGGCGGCACATGGTTGAAGTTGTCCTCTTCGGAGGATGCGGCCACGTTCACCCGGCACAACTTGCGCGCCTCGGCAATGGCCTTGGTCCCCCACAGGCCGGTGTGCACGTAGTCGACCACGGAGGTTTCATCCGCCAGGTTGATGGGCACCATCGCGAACTGCAGGGTGGCACCCCCTTGCAGGAACAGCACCGCGTAGTCGTCGCTGACATCCAGCAGTTCGCGAAAGTCCGCCTCTGCGCGCTGGGCAATCTCGACAAACTCGGTGCTGCGGTGGCTCATTTCCATGACCGACAAGCCGCGGCCCCGGTAGTCGAGCATCTCTGCGCGGGCGTGCTCGAGCACGGGTTCGGGAAGGGTCGCCGGACCGGGGGAGAAATTGTAGGCGCGCGGCATGTGTCGTGACGCGCCGGCTAGCAGCGTGCGCCGTAGAACGGCACGCAGTGCCGATCAAAGGCGCAGGGTGCGGGACGGGTGGGCTGGGTGAGATAGGGGGCTTGGGCGGGGGTGAAACACGGCACGCCCGAAGGGCTGACGGATTTCATGGCTCTACCCGTCGTTTTCGGCGGTGTTGTCTTCGGTGTTTTCGTCCTCGCCGTTTTCGGTTTCGACGATGCGTTCGAGTCCGACCAGCTTGGCGTCGCCCTTCAGCGCGATGAGCTTGACGCCTTGCGTGCGGCGGCCGACCACTGGCACGCCGTCGGCGCCCGTGCGGACGAGCGTGCCGAGATTGCTGATCAGCATGATCTCTTCGTCGTCGAAGACCTGTGCGGCGCCGACGATCGGTCCGTTGCGATCGCTGGTCTGCATGGCGATGACACCCAGCCCCCCGCGGCCCTTGACGGGAAATTCGTCGACGCGCGTGCGCTTGCCAAACCCTTTTTCGCTGGCGGTGAGCAGAAACCCGTTCTCCTGGGGGATGATCAGCGAGATCACGGATTGTCCTCGACCCAGGCGGACGCCCCGCACACCCCGGGCGGTTCGCCCCATGGCGCGCACGTCGGATTCCTTGAAGCGCATGGCCTTGCCCGAACTGGTGACGAGCAGGACATCGGAATAGCCGTCGGTGATCGCGACGCCGACAAGATGGTTGCCGGGCTCGAGATCGAGGGCGATGAGGCCGGTCGACCGCGGACGGGAAAACTGCTCGGCGGGCGTCTTCTTCACCTTGCCGGAGGCGGTGGCCATGAATATGAACGCGTCCGGCGACAGGTCCTTGATCGGCATCAGCGTCGTGATGCGTTCGTCGCTCTCCAGCGGAAGCAGGTTGACCAGCGGGCGGCCCTTGGCGCCTCGGCTGCCCTGCGGAATCTGGAATACGCGCAGCCAGTAGACCTTGCCCCTGTTCGAGAAGCACAGGAGCGTCTCGTGCGAGTGGGCGATCAGCAGGTGTTCGACGAAGTCCTCGTCCTTGACGGCGGTCGCCGCCTTTCCGCGGCCGCCACGGCGCTGCGCCTGGTAGACATCCAAAGACTGCCTCTTTGCGTAGCCGGCGTGGGAAACCGTCACCACCATGTCCTCTTCGTTGATGAGGTCCTCGGCGGTGAGGTCGCTTTCGGAACTGCGGATTTCGGTGCGCCGCTCGTCTCCGTACTCTTCCCTCACCGCATTCAGTTCGTCGCGAATCACCTCCTTCAACCGCTCCTCGGAGTCGAGGAGCTCGGTCAGGCTGGCGATTTCCTGGAGGATTTCGAGGTATTCCTCCATGAGCCGCTCCTTCTGCAGCGCGGTCAGGCGCTGGAGCTGCATGTCGAGGATCGCCTGCGCCTGTTCTTCAGACAGGTGGTAGATGCCGTCGTGGTAACCGTATGCGGCGTCCAGGTCCTCCGGACGGCATGACTCGCCGCTGCTCCGCGCGATCAGTTCGGCGACGGCCTCGGATTTGAATTGCCTCGCCATCAGTTCGGCGCGGGCGGCGGCGGGCGTGGCGGAATTGCGGATCAGTTCCACCACCTCGTCGATGTTCTCGAGCGCCACCGCCTGGCCCTCCAGCAGGTGTCCCCGGCGGCGCGCCCTGCGCAACAGGAACAGGGTCCGTCGGATGACGACCTCGCGCCGGTGGACGAGGAAGGCGGCGAGCATGTCCTTCAGGCCGAGCAGCTTGGGCTGGCCCCCTACCAGTGCGACGCAATTGATGCCGTACCCGGACTGCAACTGGGTCTGGGCGTAGAGGTTGTTCAACACCACCTCGCCCTGTTCGCCACGGCGCAGTTCGATGACGATTCTGAGGCCGTCCTTGTCCGACTCGTCACGCAGTTCGGTGATGCCCTCGATCCGCTTTTCGCGCACGAGGTCGGCGATCTTCTCCAGCAGGCGCGACTTGTTGAGCTGGTAGGGGATCTCGGTGATGACGATGGTGTCCTTGTTGGAATCCTCGTCGTGCTCAACCACTGCCCGGGCGCGAATCTTGATGCGGCCCCGCCCGGTCCGGTAGGCCTGCACGATGCCGGCGCGGCCGTTGATGATGCCGGCGGTGGGAAAGTCCGGCCCCTTGATCTTCTCCATCAGGCCGTCGACGGTGGTCTCCGGCTCGTCGAGCAGCATGATGCAGGCGTCGACCACTTCGCGCAGGTTGTGCGGCGGGATATTGGTGGCGAGACCGACCGCGATCCCCGAAGCGCCGTTCAGCAACAGGTTCGGGACCCGGGTGGGAAGCACCTCGGGCATGGTCAGCGTCTCGTCGTAGTTCGGGACGAAGTCGACGGTGTCCATTTCGAGATCCGCCAGCAGTTCGGAAGCGAACTTGGCCATGCGCACTTCGGTATACCGGGCGGCCGCCGGGGGGTCCCCGTCGATGGAGCCGAAATTGCCCTGGCCATCGACGAGTTCGTAGCGCATCGAAAAATCCTGCGCCATGCGCACGATCGTGTCGTAGATCGCGGCTTCCCCGTGGGGATGGTATTTGCCCATCACTTCGCCGCTCACGCGCGCCGATTTCATGTAGGGCCGGTTGTACGTGTTGTTCATCTCGTTCATGGCGAACAAGACACGCTTGTGGACCGGCTTCAGACCGTCACGGACGTCGGGGAGGGCGCGCCCCACGATCACGCTCATGGCGTAGTCGAGGTAGGACTGCCGGAGTTCGTCCTCGATGTTGACCGGGAGGATTTCCCGGCCGCGTATTTCGCCGCTACTGCCAGTCGTATCGGGCCCGGAATCGGACATAGGGGTGGCGTCGTCTAGTCGTTGGGATTGCTCAAAATTTTACCACGAACGGGTGCTCGGCCGGGCGTTTCGGAGGCGTTCCAGGCAGGTTTGTGGCCGATGGTCTCCCTGCCACGGGTACAGTAATCTGCGGTGGACTTGAGGAGGACGCGTCGATGATCAAGTTTGGCCTGATCACCTTTGCCACCGACTACGGGATTCAGCCGGCGGAACTCGGCCGTTGGGCGGAGGGGGCGGGCTACGAGTCGCTCTTTTTCGCCGAGCACACGCACATTCCCACGAGTCGGAAGTCTCCGTTCGGCGGAGGCGGTCCGCTGCCTGACTACTACAAGCAGGCGTACGATCCCTTTGTCGCGCTCGCCGCCGTCGCCGCGGCGACCGAGATCCTGAAGGTCGGCACCGCCATCTGCCTCGTCACCGAGCACAACCCCATCACCCTGGCCAAGACCGTGGCGAGCCTCGATCGGGTCAGCAACGGTCGCGTCATCCTGGGTATAGGGGCGGGCTGGAACGCCGAAGAAATGTTCGACCACGGCGTCGACTTCAAGGACCGGTGGAAGGTGACGCGTGAGCGCGTGCTGGCGATGCGCGAGATCTGGAACAACGAGGTTGCCGAATACCACGGCGATTTCGTCGACTTTGAGCCCACCTGGTCCTGGCCAAAGCCGGTCCAGGCAGGTGGACCACCCATTCTCCTGGGCGCCAGGTCGAAGTGGGTTCCGGACAGGGTCGCGGAGTACTGCGATGGATGGTTTCCGATCGGAACGGCGGATCAGCTCGCGCCGCTGATGGAACAGGTAAAGGCCAAGGGGGAACAAGCCGGCCGCGACGAACTCGACATGACGCTATGTGCCTGGGGAAGAAGCGACCCATTCCTGACGGCGGACGAGGTCAATCGGGCCGTTGAGATGGGGTTCCGACGAATCGTCCTGCACTTTGAGCCGCAGGTGGCGGAAAGGCAACGCGCGATGCTTAAGGACTACCAGGCCTATGTCAGGCAGTTCGCCTCCATCGGCTAACCGAATACTCGAATCGGCTTCAGGAGGACCGCAAAGCGGAAAGGCAACGGTTTCCCGATGGCGAAAATATATCCGATGGGATATGTTTCTTGGCCATGAATGTCATTCGCGAACTAAGAGATCAGGTACACCTGACCCAAGCGCGATTCGCCGCAATGGTGGGCACTTCACAGTCGGCCATCGCTGCCTATGAGTCCGGGTCGAAGTCTCCAACGCTCAGGACGGTTCACAGGTTGGCCACCGCAATGGGTCTGGAGCTCGAAATCCGGTTCGTTGCATCGCTCACCCGCGAAGACCGCCGCAGCCTGGCCTACCACGAGGTCATTGCCGCACGATTGCTGGAAAATCCAGAGCAGATACTGGAGAAGGCGCACGGGAACCTGAAACGGCTGCAAGCCCTCCATCCGCATGCTGGGCATCTGTTGTCCTTGTGGGCTGCCTGGCTGGACCTGCCGCCAGGAATGTTGACGGATCAGATCATGGGGACCAGCGAACTTGCGTGCGACATGCGCCAGGTATCCCCTTTCTCCGGGGTACTTTCCGCCAGCGAACGACGACGGGTGCTGGCTGGTTTTCGATCAGGGAAGGCGGCATGAACCGAAGGCAGTTCGAACATGCCGTTCGGGCCGCGGGTGCCATCCTCGGCACCGACGAGGTTCTGGTCATCGGCAGTCAGGCGATCCACGGGTCGGTAGACGACCCTATACTCGAGGCTGCACGCTCAATTGAAGTCGACATCTCTGCGGTCGAGGATCCCGATGGATCAATGGCCGACCTCATTGATGGCTCGATTGGCGAACTGTCGATGTTCCAGGCGTCTTTTGGCTATTACGCAAAGGGTGTGACGCCGGACACCGCCGTGCTCCCGTCCGGTTGGCGCGGCAGACTGGTCAGCTACGAGTCACCAGCCACTCGCGGCATCCAGGCCCTGTGTCTTGAGATCCACGACCTCTGGATATCGAGAGCTGTTGCCAATCGTGAGAAGGATAGAGAGTTCTGCCGGACGCTGCTTGAGAGAGGTCTGGTTGATCGCGACGTCCTGAGGCAACGACTGAAATCGGTGGAGGATCTCCCGCAGGCTACGATCGATACCGTACTGTCGTTGATGTGAGTCGGCGCATGACCAGGGTTTTGGAACTGGGTGGATTCGCGGCGGGGTTCTGCGGCCGCCTGTTCGTGCACGCGGGTACCGAAGTCGTTCGTGTCGAAGGCGCCGTCCCGCCGGTGACGGACGCCTGGGTGTCCGAGCGCGCCATGGACATATTCCTGCACACGGGGAAGGAGCGGGTCAGCTTCACGGATGCCTCGGCACTTCGGAATCTCGCGGCGGACGCGGACGTGGTGGTTGCGGAGGGGATGCCGGAGGAACTGGAAGCCCTGGGCTGGGAATCGCTCGGCGGCATTCGCGTCGCGATCACGCCCTTCGGCATGACCGGGCCGCGGCGTCAATGGCATGCCAGCGCGTCCGTCCTGCAGGCCATGGCCGGGCAGACGTACCTGATGGGAGACCCGGGGGTCGCACCATTGACCCTGCCGGGCCACTACACGGAGTACCAGTCGGGGCAATATGGGTATATCTCCGCTGCCGCCTGTCTGCACGCCATCGACACATCCGGCGCATCGCCGCGGCGTTCGATCGATATCAGCATGCTGGAGACGCTGCTGTCGCTGTCGCAGATGACGACGGTGATGTGGACCTGCAGCGGCAGGGTGCGCATGCGCCACGGCTCCAATTACGGCGTCCTGTATCCCGCCAACCTGTTTCCGTGCGTTGACGGGTGGTTCCACATCACCGCGACGCATCGTTTCTGGGGTGCTTTCGCGCGGATGCTGGGACGCCCGGAGCTGGAGCACGACCCGCGCTTCGCTACAAGCCCGGCGCGCACAGAGAACCAGGAGGCGCTGGACGAGATCATCGTCGAGGTCCTGGGGCAGAAGACCAGGGCGGAGATTCAACGCCTGGGGGAGGAGGCGCGCGTCCCCTCGGGTGCCCTCAAGGATCTGGACGAAGTCCTGGTGGACCCGCACCTTTCGGAGCGTGAGTTCTGGCGCACGGTTGATGGAATCCAGGTGCCGTCTCTCGGGTTCCGTTTCCGCGATGAAAGTGCCGGCGGGCGCGGCTGGTTACCGGTCCCTGCAAAAGACGGCAGAACCCGAAGCCGCGGCGCGCCGGCAACTCGGGAGCGGGGATCGATACCTGACGGCACGGGCCCCCTGGCAGGCGTTCGCATTCTGGACATGACGCATGTCTGGGCGGGGCCGCTCGGTACGCGCATCCTCGGCGATCTCGGCGCGGATGTCGTGAAGGTCGAACGGCCCATGGGACGCGGAGGCGTTTCCGGGACCCCTGGCGCGGGCAACTATCCTGGGGGCGAAAAGGGCGAAGACCCCTGGAACCGGCAGGGCACGTTCCTGAAACTGAACCGAAACAAGAGGAGCCTCGCCATCGACCTCAAGAACCCCGAAGGGCGTCGGGTGTTTCTCGACCTCGTCCGGGTGGCCGACGTGGTGATCGAGAACTTCAGCGCGCGCTCGATGCCGGCGCTGGGCCTCGGCTATGACGTATTGCGCGAAACCAACGAGAGGATCATATACGTGTCCATGCCCGGGTACGGACGTACGGGCCCCTATAGCGGCAGGGTTGCCTATGGCCCTTCCGTCGAGGCGATGACCGGCCTCAATGCGGTCATGGGATATTCGCCCGCCGAGCCGCGCAACTCCGCGGTCGCGCTGCCGGACCCGATCGGGGGCGTGACCGCGGCGGCGGCGGTCGTCACCGCGCTCAACCGGCGGGAAGCTACGGGGCGGGGTGCGTTCGTCGAACGGTCCATGCATGAGTCCGGAGTGAGCCTTCTCGGCGAATTCCTGGTAGAGAGGCAACTGGGTGCGAACCCGCAGCCGATGGGGAACGCGCATCCCGCGCATGCCTATTCCGACATCTTGAGGACGCGGGGCGAGGATGAGTGGATTGCCGTGACGTGCAAGACCGAAGCGGACCGCGCGACCTTTGAGAAAATCATCGACGGCGATGCAACCGACCATGACAAGCACGATCTCGCCGCGCGCCTGCAGGCGGCGGGTATTGCGGCGGGTCCGGTAACCATCGCGCCGGACATCCTGGCTGATCCCCATGTGTCTGCCCGGCGCTATTTTGTCCGGCTCGAACGCGAGGACCTTCCGTCGACGCCGATGCCGGGTTCGCCGATGGTTATCGATGGCGATTTCGAGCGCTCCTATTGGTACGTCGCGCCGCGTCTCGGGGAACACAACCGGCAGGTGCTCGAGGATTGGCTCGGCTATGAAGCTGACGAGACGGCGCGCCTGGAACGTGATGGCGTGCTGGTCGATCGTCCGCCCGGATGAGTCCGGCCGAATGGGTGGAGCGGCGGGGGATTCCGTTATGCTAGGACGCTTCGGTTAGCGCAATGAGAGGGAGGCAAGACCGATGGCCAAGCCACTGAAAGTGGGCCTGGTTGGGACGGGAGGCATTTCCCGCCGTCACCTGCCCGCGTACCAACAGTTCCCCGATCGGGTACAGCTTACTGCCGCATGCGACATCGTCGAAGCCGCCGTGGCCGAGTTCGGGCAGCGCAACGGGATCGATGCGATCTACACGGACATCGGAAAGATGCTGCGCGAGGCGGACATCGATGCCGTCGATATCTGCACGGCGCACAACGCGCATGCACCCCTGGCCATCGCCGCCGCCGAAGCGGGCAAGCATGCGATCACCGAGAAGCCGATGGCGATCTCGCTCGACGAATGCCGGCAGATGATCGACGCCGCGGACAAGGCGGGAGTGACGCTGATGGTCGCCCAGCACCTGCGGCATACGCTGGAGGCGAAGGCCGTGAAACGCATGCTCGACGAGGGAGCGCTGGGCACGATCCAGGCCGTCAAGACGCATGCGATCCAGGGAGGGGGCCGTCCGAGGATCCGCACTCATGGCATAAGCAATTGGGGACGCGACAAGGCGGTGGCCGGCGGTGGCATCCTCATGATGGTCAGCGTGCACCACATCGATCTGCTGCGCTATTACGCGGGCGACGTGAAGCGCGTCAGCGGCGTCTGCCAGTCGATCCAGCCGCACATGCTGAACGGGGCCGAGGACATGGCGTCGGCGACACTTGAGTTCGAGAGCGGCGCCGTCGGCAACCTGTTCGCCAACGGGACGACCTACCTCGCACCCGAAGGCTCCTCGTACCAGATATTCGGCTCCAACGGCACCATCGTCTCGACCCGGCCGACGGATGAGCAGCGGGAAATAGGCGCGATACCGCATTTCGGCGATATCCTGTACCGGCTCAGGGAGGAAAATCCCGACAGATCGACGGTGCAGAACCCTCAGTTCGACCCGATCGCCACCAACCCCGACGATCTGCCGACCGCCAACGGCTTCATCAACGAGATACTGCACTTCGCGGATTGCTGCCGGACCGGCGAAGAGCCCATCAGCAGCGGCCATGACAACATCGGCACCATCAAGACCATCATGGGCATCTACGAGTCGTCGCGGACGGGAGAGTGGGTCGACCTGGATTCGCTTTGACGGCGCAATTCATCGTGTTCTGTGATTGACGCGTTGAACTCCCTCGGGGAGAGGAGAAGACGCTAAGGGGACAGCAGAGCGCGCCTGACGGCGTCCGGCTTCCATGGAAGCACGCCTCCCGCGACGGGGAAACGCCGGCACTTCCTGACGCGTCAACGGCCGGGAACACCCCCCGGCTGAGGGCTCCTTCCGAATCACCTCAAGCAATGCGGCCGCGGGGCCGCTAAAGAGGCGGGTGCCCTGTTCCCACTTTCGATAGCCCGAGGGGCTCATACCAACGAGAGGCGCCATCTGGGTTTGGGTGAGGTGGAGGGCTTCCCGAACCGCACGGGGCGAGACGGCGGGATGCACGATGGCAGGACCCTTGCCTTTCGCGTCCTCGAGTGCCTCGCCGAGGGATCGGACGAGGTCGTCACCAAAGGTGGTCATGGTTTCCGTCTCCTCAGACCCGGTTACAGCGTCCTGACCGCCATCACGTCGTGCAGGCCTGAAAGCCACTTGAGGCCGGTCAGGACCGACGCGTCTCCCTCTCGCTGAATGCTGGCCGCGAGCGCCTTCTGGGTTTCCTCATCCAGCGGTGGGTCGGTTGAAAGGCGTCGGGCTGCCGGCACCACCGTCTGATAATCGACGGTGGCGCGCACGTCAGCTTCTGCCAGGACGCCGGGCGAGACCTCGATACGGTTATCTGCTATGCGCAGATACCAGCCGATCTTGCCGACACCCTCGGGATCGAGATGGGCGGGAGGATCGGTGAAGACCTCGTTGAACGTGACATTGATCCCGGTAAGGTCGGCCCCTTCGGCCCGGTGCTCGATGAACTCGCGTGCAACGGCAATCCATTCATGGCTGCAGAATTCGTACTTGGTAGGTTCGCTCACGCTCCGCTCCCTCTCTCTCCCGCGCCGGTGGCACTGCCGACATCGTATAACGGGTCAGGGGTCATCTGAATGCATTAGACTCACAGGCGGCCTCCCGTGGCTTTGGGAGGCGACTCGCGGGGAATTCGTCTAAGGGGAAATGAACCATGGTGACCATTGCATTGAGACGTGCATGCAATGCGCGATTACTCACTCTCGCCCTGGCTGCCATGCCGCTCAGTGCGTTCGCCGCGGAACCCTATTCCCCGCACGTCGGCCAGGCCCACCCGGACAATGTCTATTGGGGCGATACGCACGTGCACACCTCACTGTCGGTGGACGGCTATATCTTTGGCAACAGGCTCATGCCGGACGATGCCTATCGGTTTGCCAAAGGGGAGAAGATCCGGGCGGCGGGCGGCGGGGAAGTTCGTCTGCGCCGGCCGTTGGACTTCCTCATGGTGTCCGATCACGCGGAGAACATGGGCGTTATCGCGCAGATCGACGGCGGGGACGAAACTCTCGCGGAGACGGAGGCCGGCAAGTTCACGATCAAGTCGCTTGCCTACGCCGTCTCCCTGGTGGAAGCCCTCAATGCAGACACCGACGGCCCGCTGAACGCCTTCAATGCGGCCACGCTCCGAGCCATCAAGGCCAACCAGGGCCTGCTGGGCGAAGGTCTGGGGTTTGCCGACTATGGGACCGACGAGGGCTTTCAGCGCACCGTGTGGGGTCAGGTTGTCGCCAGCGCAGAAGCGCACAACGATCCGGGAACCTTCACCACTTTCGTGGGCTACGAGTGGACGGGGAGGGGTCACCGGAATGTCGTCTTTGGGGACGGGCCGGAGCTGACCGGCCAGATCGTGCCGTTCTCCAGCCTGGACAGCATGGACCCGGAGGATATGTGGGCATACCTCGAGGACTACGAGGAACGCCTGGGAGGGAAGGCGCTTGCGATCCCTCACAATGGCAATTTGAGCGGCAACCGCATGTTCGCGTTCACCAATTTTCAGGACAAGCCGCTTGATCAGGCGTATGCGAGAACCCGCTCGCGCTTCGAGCCGCTCTACGAGGTGACGCAGATCAAGGGAGACGGTGAAGCCCACCCGTTGCTCTCGCCGACCGACGAGTTCGCCGACTACGAAGTATTCAGGTGGGGTGTCACGCTGAGCCAGCCAGACTCGAAGAAGCCGAGTGAAGGTTCGACGGAAACGAAAGAGGAAACGAAAGACTCGGGCGGCCCGCAGCAGCTTCCCATCCATTCCTATGCCCGTTCCGCCCTGAAGCTGGGCTTGGGCAAAGAAGCGGAACTGGGAGCCAATCCCTTCAAGTTCGGCATGATTGGGAGCACGGATTCCCACACCGCACTGGCGACCGCGGACCAGGACAATTTCTGGGGCAAGATGCCGGGCAATGAACCAAGCCGGAACCGCGTTGTGACCGGATGGAACTACAACGCTGCCGGCTATGCGGCAGTATGGGCGGAAGAGAACACGCGGGAATCGCTGTTTGCCGCCATGCGGCGCAAAGAGGTCTATGCGTCCACCGGCCCACGCATAACCGTCCGGTTCTTCGGCGGATGGGACTACTCGGCCGATGACCCGCATCGCGCGGATCTGGCTCGCGTCGGCTACGCGAAAGGCGTGCCCATGGGTGGCGATCTCACGGAGGCGCCGGAAGGTAAAGCGCCGAGTTTCATTGTCCGGGCCGTAAAGGATCCCGATGGCGCAAACCTGGACCGCGTGCAGGTGATAAAGGGCTGGCGTGACGAGGACGGCGAGTTGCACGAGAAGATCTACAACGTTGCCCTGTCCGATGGCCGCACCGAGAACCCCGCGGGCGAGGTTGAACCGGTGGGCAGCACGGCGGACGTTGCAGACGCTTCCTACACGAATAGCATCGGCGATCCGGAGCTGGCGGTGGTCTGGACCGACCCGGATTTCGACTCGGAGGAACTCGCCTTTTATTACCTGCGGGTGCTGGAGATTCCGACCCCTCGCTGGACGGCCTACGACGCGAAATTCTATGGTCTGAAAGACCTGCCGGAAGGAATACCCATGGTCACGCAGGAGCGCGCCTATACTTCACCTATCTGGTATACGCCAATGTGAGCAGGGCGCCGGGGAGGGATCGGCATGCCAACCGTGGGACACCCGACCAGACTGAGCAAGGCCGCGCGCGAACTCGGCCTCGAGCCCTACATCCTCGACCTCGAAGTCAACGGCCTGACCATCGTGCCGCCGGAAGTGCATGGCGTCGCCGAGGACCGCTTCGACCTGATGCTCGATCTCGTCCTGAAACGGGCCGAGGAACTCGTCGGATGCCCATTCAGCCTGGACCGGGGCCCGCACGCGGAACTCGATTTTTCGCCGAATCCCGGAAGCCTGATCGGCTACACGGGCGATGAGAACGTGCCGACGCAATTCCTGCTCCAGACGCTCGGCAGGACTCATCGCGTCTTCCGCGACCTGGCCGTGAACCCGGTCGCCGTCGCCTTCATGCGCCACATGATCGGCGGGAACAATGCCCGGTTCAGCAGCCACAACTCGTTCGTGAAGTGGCACGGTGGCCGGGGCTACGGTCCGTCCCTTGGCCTGCACGCGGACCAGGGCCAGAGCCCGCTGCCCTGGGGACGCAATGCCCTGAACGGCAACACCAACTGGTGCTTGACCGACTACACGAAGGAAGGCGGGGCCCTGGCGTATGTGCCCGGGTCGCACCGGCGCGTGACGAGGCCCGTGCAGGCCCAGGAGGAGGCGGTCCCGGCCGAGTGTCCGAAAGGGTCACTCATAGTGTGGCACGGCGCGACCTGGCACGGCGCGTTTCCGCGCATGATTCCTGGGATGCGAGTCTCGGTGACGAACTACTACCGGCACCGCATGGTGACGTCGCAGGAAGACATACGGGCGACGTTCCCGCGGGAACTCGCCGAGGACTGTGACGATCCAGCGCTGTTCAGGCTGCTCGCGGGATTCGAGGATCGCGGCCCCTACGCGAAGCAGAGCTACCCGATTCCGCGTGCGCGGAACGGCAACGGATAACGGTCCATTCGCAGCCGCAGCGTCTCGTTGCTCGACAAAAACCGCCCGCGTAGACTTCCGAAGACAGGGAACGGAGAGGAATGCATGGCAGCAGCAAGTACGTACGACACCAACCTCGAGCGTGTCTGGAACGAGATTCGGGACCTGGACCTCGAGCCCTACGTCGCGGAGCTCGATGCGAAGGGATACACGGTAATCCCGCCCGAGATCGCGAACCCCAACGGCCTGTGCGAACGCATGCTCGAGGCGGTGCTCGACATCGCTGAGCGGCGCAACGGCGAGCGTCCGGACATGGAGACCGGCTCTACCCATGCGCACCTGGGAGTGGAGACAACGGCCCAGGCCCGCCGGCAGGGAGCGGGAAAACTCCGGGGCCGCCTGCCGTCCCTCACGGGCAAGGAAATCGATTCGCCCCACGGCGACCTGATGCAGTCGATCTACTGGGAGGACCCGGTGTTCGAAGAGTCGATCATGAACCCGGTGCTGCTCGCCATGGCGACGTACCTGTGCGGCTACGGCGTGATCCTGTCGGCCATGGGCTGCTGGATGAAGGGCCCGAACTACAGCAACTTCAATCTGCACACGGACTCACCGATGCCGGCGCCGATGCCTTCGACCTCCTATGTCTGTCAATGCACGTACGTGTTGACCGACTACAACCGGGAGAACGGCGCGACGGCGTTCGTGCCGGGCAGTCACAAGTGGTGCCGCCAACCCGTGGGCCGCGAAGCCATCGTCGGTGAAGGTGGCAACGAACAGGCCGTTCCGGTCGAGGCCAAGGCGGGCTCGCTGCTCGTCTGGCACGGCGGTACCTGGCACGGCGCGGTCAACCGCACGGCGCCGGGACTGCGGGTCGGCGTGACGAATTTCATGGTGCGGCCCTTCATCAAGCCGCAGGAGGACTTCATCGGCAGGATTCCGCAGGAAGTGCTCGACCGTAACTCCGCGCGGTTCGCGATCGTGATGCAGCAGGGCACGGTGGAAAGCCGGCACAGTCCGGAAGACGGGCAACGCAAGGTCGCGCGCGCCGCGAAATTCACGGACGCCTATGCGAAGGAGATCGGACACACCGGCCCCCGGCCAATCAAGGATCTCTACAGCTAAGCGCGGAAACGGGGGCGACGCTCAAGCGGGAGTCGCCCGTTCCCCGTTACTCAGTCCCCGTCGCCGGGTTCGACGCCGAAGGACACATCCTGGGCCAGTGGCAACGCATCCGAGTAGTTGACGGTCGCGGTCAGGCGCCGCATGTAGCCCTTCCAGGCGTCGGAGCCGGACTCGCGCCCGCCGCCGGTTTCCTTCTCGCCACCGAATGCACCACCGATTTCGGCGCCGCTTGGCCCGGTGTTGACGTTGGCGATCCCGCAGTCGCTGCCGATGTGGGACAGGAAGGTCTCCGATTCCCGCAAGTCGTTGGTAAAGATGCTCGACGACAGTCCCTGCGGCACACTGTTCTGGAGCGTTATCGCCTCCGCAAGATCGCTGTAGCTCGTCACGTAAAGCAAGGGCGCAAACAACTCCGCCTGAAGGCGCTCATGGCCGCTGCCTACGCGCGCGACTGCCGGTTGAACGTAGTAGGTCCCGGCTCCTCCGGGGCCTTCTTCGCGCTCACCGCCTTCGACGCGGCAGCCTGAGGATTTCAGATCGGATACGGCGGACCGCAGCGCGTCGTAAGCACGCTGGTCGATCAGCGGGCCCATGTGCATGCGCTGGTCGAATGGATTTCCTACCCGGACCGCGTCGTACCGGCGAACGATTCGGTCCATCAGCGCGTCGACGATGGATTCGTGCGCGATGACCCGCCGCAGCGAGGTGCAGCGCTGGCCTGCGGTGCCTACCGCTGCAAACGCCACCGCCTCAGCGGCCATTTCAAGATTGGCGGACGGCGTCACGATCATGGCGTTGTTGCCGCCCAGTTCGAGGATGCAGCGCCCGAAGCGCCGCGCGACGATTGGCGCGACCCTCCTGCCCATCGCCGTACTCCCGGTGGCGCTGACGACGGCGACCCCGGAATCCTCGGCCAGTCTTCTGCCCACATCCGCACCACCGATGAACAGCTGATGAAGACCCTCGGGCACTTCAGGGTGAGCGGCAAAGACCCTTCGCAACAGCGCGTCGCAGGCGATCGCAGTCAGTGGCGTCTTCTCGGATGGCTTCCAGATCACCGAGTTCCCGCAGACGAGCGCAATGGCCAGGTTCCACGACCATACGGCTGAGGGAAAATTGAAAGCGGTGATCACGCCCACCACGCCCATCGGGTGCCAGTACTCGACGAGTTTGTGACCAGGGCGCTCCGAACCCATGGTCCGGCCGTAGAGCTGCCGGGAGAGGCCGACGGCGAAATCACAGATGTCGATCATCTCCTGGATTTCGCCCAGCGCCTCGGAGTAGATCTTCCCGGACTCCATCGTGACCAGTGCCGCAAGCGCCAGCTTGTGGGTGCGCAGCGATTCGCCGAATGCCCGGACCACTTCTCCGCGACGTGGCGCTGGTACGTCGCGCCACTGTTGAAATGCGCGCCGCGCCGTTGCGATCGCTTCGCTTCGCTCGTCCCTGGAGTAGTAGCGCAGGCCCGCCGTCATCTGGCCGTCGACCGGTGAGTAAACCGGGTGTTCGCCCGAAGCCAGCACGCTTGCCGGGATGTCGAGTGCTCGAAGAATCTCCCTTGCGCGCTGTCGCGAGCCCGAATCGGGGCTTGCATAAGGGAGACTTGCGCTGAGATTGTGTGCCAGGGTGCTCATTTCACATTACCTTTGCCTGTGGCCCCGTTGGTTTTCTTGAAGACGCTTCCAAATCGATTCGCGAGAAAGTCAGACAGGGCAATGTCTTCCTGTCGGACGAATCCCGGAGTGCGGATATGTCCGTCCGCCAGCAGGTCCAGTACCGCGCACGCGCTCGACGCGGTGCAGAGCTGAATCGCGGTGTAGTCGCGTCCGGCAAACTGCCGGCCGTAGACCTTGTTGGTGTACGTGACCTGCTCCAGCCGACCGTCCCGGCTCCCGGAAATCTCGATGAAGATGATCACGACGTCCTGGTGCGTCACCGGCAGGGAATGCGCGAACATGTCCAGCAACAGCTCCCGGCGGTTCGACAGCCCCAGGTCGCGCAGCAGCGCGCGCATGATCGCCGCGTGCCCCGGGTAGCGGATGGACTGGTAACTCAGGTTGCGGACCTTGCCATCCCAGGTGGAAGCAAGGCTGCCGAGACCACCGGAGGTATTGAAGGACTCGTACTGGACGCCGTCGATAAACAGCAGTTCCCGCTGTTCCAGGGGCGGAGCCTGCATGCGTTGCCCGTCGAATATGACGGTGCACGGATTGCAGTACTCGTTGACGACCCCTTCGGGGCTCCACGTCAGGTTGTACGAGAGCGCGTTGCATGGATATCTCGGCAGCGCGCCCACCTTGAGTTTCACCGTATCGAGATCTTCGAACTCGCGGGCGATGTCCGCTGCGAGTATCGAAACGATGCCCGGTGCCAGTCCGCACTGGGGAATGAACGTCGACCTCCCGCGCCCGGCCAGCGCCCTGACCGCCCGCGTGCTGGCGACGTCTTCCGTGAGGTCGATGTAGTGCGCCCGCCCGTTGGCGGCCGCCCGCGCGATCGACTCGGTCAGGTGGTAAGGCGCCGCGTTGACGACGACATCGTGTTGCTCGACCGCAGCATGAAGTTCCAGGGAATCGACGACATCCAGGTGCGACTTTGAAAGTTTCGCGTGCTCGGGAATCCTGGCGAGCTGGTTCTCGCTCGAGTCGAGCAGGGTGACGTCGTAGTCACCGGACTCGACCAGCAACGTGGCGATGAGGTCCCCGATCTGTCCCGCACCTATTACTGCGACCCTGTGCATGACGCACCACTCGCAATCGAGAACGTGAAGCCATGCTAGATGAGACTGACGTTGAAATTAATAGTCAGAATTTACGTTTTTGGGGTAAATTTCGTTAAATCGTTTGGATAGTTCGGCAAAATGGATACTCTGGATCGACGTCTCATCGGCGTGCTCCGCGAAAACTCCCGAACCCCGACATCAGAGATTGCGAGGCGGCTCGGGATCTCGCGCTCCACGGTGCAATCCCGCATGGAGCGGCTGCTCCGGGACGGGCTCATCGAACGGTTTACGGTAGAACTCGGAGCGGAGTACGAGTCCCGACTGGTCGAGGCGCACGTGTTGATCGAGGCGGACCAGGCGCACACGGGAATTGCCCATGCGGGACTTCGTCGAATCGAGCAGGTTACGGCGATTCACGCGATCAGTGGCGAATACGACATGATTGCCGTGATCGCCGCGGAATCCACCGTGGAACTGAATCGGCTGCTGGACAGCGTTGCTTCGCTGGAGGGAATCATCCGTACGAATTCGTCGGTCGTCCTGGAGACGATTCTGCGCCGCTGATCGCTGGCATCAGCGCGTCCCCGGCCCCGCTTGGCGCAATCTTCAGGCTGGGCGTAGAATCGTGGCAGTAAATCTGGGAGGAAAGGAATCATGGCAGCAGTAGCACCATTGGCAGAAACGTCTGACCCCCATCGCCGCGCCTGGAACGACATCTGCGAACTCGGCATGCAGCAGCATGTTGCGGAACTCGACGTCGACGGTTTCACGGTGGTCCCGCCGGAGCTTGCGAACCCGAACAACATGGCCGAGCGGATGTTGAACGCCCTGCTCGATATCGCCGAGAAACGCAACGGCGAGCGGCCGAACATGGAGACGGGCGAAACCCACGCTTTTCAACCCAACATGCTGTTCGGTGCCAAGAACGACGCATTCGGGCGATCTCAGTTGAAGGACCAGACGCCCGCCGTTGCAACGAACAATCCCGGCCTCGTCGATTCGCCCTTCGGCGATAGGATGCACTCGATCTTCTACGACGACCCGGTGTTCGCCGAGGGCCTGATGAACCCGCCACTGCTGGCGCTGGTCACGTACCTGCTCGGCTACAGCGCGGTGTTGTCCAACATTGGGTGCTGGATGAAAGGGCCGAACAAGAGCGACTTCCCGTTGCACACGGACTCGGGAGGGTTGCCGTCACCGTTTCCCGCGCAGGCCTATGCGGCCCAGTGCACGTACCTGTTGACGGACTTCACCCGGGAGAACGGCGCCACCGCGATCGTGCCGGGCAGCCACAAGTATGGCCGGGCGCCGGTGGGACGGGAGACCATCCTGGCCGAGAACGACAAGGCCATCCCGATCGAGGGCCCGGCCGGCTCGCTGGTGGTCTGGCACGGCAATGCCTGGCATGCCGCGTACAACCGCACGGCACCGGGGCTGCGGGTCAGCGTAACGGTCTACTTCAACCGGCCGTTCATGCGCCCGCTCGAGAACTTCATCGGCAAGATTCCGGAGGGGATGCTCGAGGAGTTGATCGACAAGCACGGGCCGCGGGTCGCGATGGTGCTGCAGCAAGGCTGCATTCCCGGCTACTCGACCCAGGGCGACCGCGTGTCGTTCACCGCGAAAGCGGAGAAGTACATCGAAGCCTATGAAGAGGCCTCCGGGGTCAATACGCGAGACAAGGACAACCCCTTCCACTAGGCAAGCGGTTCGTACATCGGCGCGCAGCCCTCGCCGTGAAGGGCGAGGGTGCCCGCGTCTGTCACTGCCCGATGCAGGAGTTCGGTTGCGCGCAATGCCTCTGCGGCCGGGCGCGTCGGCTTCAGAGCTTGTAGACGCGGCTCGCAGTGCCGGAAAACAGCATGTCCTTCTCGCTCGCCGAGCATTCCGACGAGATCTTCTTCATCGCGTTCCAGTAGACGTGGTAGGACATCGACAGCTTGTCCACCGGGAAATTGCTTTCGAACATGCACCGGTCCGGGCCGAAGCAGTCGATGGCATGGAGGTAATAGTCGCGTTGGGCCGCGACCACTTCATCCGATGTCGCCGGCGTTTCCCGCAGGTGCCAGCCGAAATGGTCTGTCGGCATGCCCAGGCCACCGAGCTTGATCGTCACGTTTTCGCAGGCGGCGAGTTCGGCCATATCGCGTTTCCACCGGGCCAGGATCTCCTCGTGCTGGTCAGCAGGGCTTCCGCTGCTGATGGGTGAACCGAGGTGATTCAGAACCATCACCGTTGCCGGTAGGGCTCGGGCGACTTCGGCGAAGCCAGGGTTCTGATGGCGGTAATGCCAGGTTTCGTAGACGAGGTCCATCTCACCCAGCAGCGCGACACTCTGCCGGAAGTCCTGCCGGGTGTAGAGATCGGACTGCGTGGCCGGATCGCCCCACAGGGACGTCCGGCCGGGCTCAAATGCGCCGCCGTGGCGAATGCCGCGAAACAGGCCATCGCTTGCCTCTCGATGGGCGTCGCACACTTCGCGAACGAGACCCAAGTCCTGTGCGAGGTCGGTGTAGGCGACGATTCCCGAGATTTCGGCGCGGCCGTGGCCCCGGCTTGCCCTCGCGATGCCGGCCATGAATTCCGTCTCCCCGACCGGGCGCAGGTGTTCGGAACCGTCCTGCCGGTACTCCGACCTGCATTCGACGAAGACGGTCTTGACGACATTGTGCCCGGACCCGGTGTCGGCCCAGAGATCTTCCAGCACATACCTGTCCCGCCACATGTGATGATGCGGATCGACGATGGGCCGCTCCGGATCGACGATATCTTCGGCGACCTGGTCCAGCCAGGCCTGCTGTTCGGCGGGAGTCATCGCCATCGAAGCCGTCCGTTCATTACAATGCCTCCGCCGCGAGATGCTAACAGCTACGCAATCGCCTCCGTGCCTTTCGCGGACTATTGCGTCCTGAGTATGCTTGTTCGCATGTCGGCGACGATTCTGAGACCACGCTATCTGCTACCGATCGCACCGGACACCTCCGTGCGGGAAGATGTCGGCGTCGCGGTCGAAGACGGGCGCATTGTGGCCGTTGAACCATTCGAGGAACTTGGCTCTAGTTTCCCCGGCGCCGAGACGATCGAGCTTGAATCTCACGTCCTGATGCCGGGGCTCGTCAATGCCCACGGCCATCTCGCAATGTCGTTGATGCGCGGGCTGGCGGGCTCGCAGCCGCTCGATGCGTGGCTGAACGAGATCGTATGGCCGCTTGAGAAACGCATCGTCGATCGCGATTTCGTCGCCGACGGGACGGGACTGGCGCTTGCGGAGATGATCGCCTCGGGCACGACCTGTGCAAGCGATCACTACTGGTACCCGGAGGTCGTCGCCGACACGGCCGTACGTGCGGGCTTTCGCCTCCAGTTGGCGGTGCCGGTGGTCGACTCGCCGAGCGCCGGGTTGAGGGATGTCGACGAGTGCATACACCGCGGCGTCGAGCTGCACGACCGGTATCGGGACGAGGAATTGATCAAGGTCGCCTTCGGCCCTCACTCGTGCTACGCGGTGAATCTCGAGGCACTGAAACAGGTGCAGACGCTGGCGGACGAAATCGGTGCGGACATACACATGCACCTGCACGAAACCGAGGCGGAGGTGGCTGGCGCAAGGTCGCGCCACGGCATCTCCTGGATTCGCGTGCTGTCTGAGATGGGTATGATCACGCCGAGCCTGCAGGCCGTGCACATGACCCAGCTCGACGATGGGGAGATCGACTGCATCGCGCGTGGCGGCGTCCGGGTGATCCATTGCCCGCATTCGAACCTGTTGCTCGCCAGCGGCCGGTGCCGCGTCGGCGACCTGAAAACCGCGGGCGTCATCGTGGGACTCGGTACGGATGGTGCGGCTTCCAACAACTCGCTGGACATGTTCCAGGAGATGCGCACCGCGATGCTGGCGCGGAAGTCCGCGGCCAGCGATCCGGCCGTCGCGCCTGCGGCTGAAATGCTGAAGATGGCGACGCTGGACGGCGCGCGCGCTTTGGGTCTTGGGGATGAGATCGGTTCCATCGAGCAAGGCAAGTCGGCCGACCTCATCGCGGTGGACTTTCGGCATCCGGCGCTGCAGCCGGTGAACGATGTGCGAGAGCACCTGGTGCATACGCAGGCTGGTCACCATGTGAGCCATGTCTGGGTGAGGGGTCAATGCCTCTACGAACGGGGCCGTTTCAACACGCTGGACATCGAACGCGTCCTGGCTCGGGCGCAGGAATGGCCGGCAAGGATGCGTGCGTGACCGCCGTGCCAAACGTCGACCCGGCAGAGATCGCCAAGTTCGAGGCGCTGGCCCATCGGTGGTGGGATCCGGACGGCGACTTCAAGGCGCTGCACGACATCAATCCCTTGCGGGTCAAATACGTGGAGGATCGATGCACGCTGTCGGGCGCCAGGGTTGTCGACGTGGGCTGCGGTGGCGGAATCCTGACGGAGAGCCTTGCGGCGCTAGGCGCCGATGTCACGGGGATCGACGTGGCCCAGGGACCGCTTGCGGTGGCGCAACTGCATGCGATCGAAGCGGGTGTCGAGAACGAAATCCGCTACCTGGCGGCCTCGCCCGAGGCGTTCGTGGAGCAGGAAGATGAGGCTTTCTCCGTCGTGACATGCCTCGAGATGCTCGAGCATGTTCCGGACATGGCGTCCACGGTGCGCGCCCTGGCGGACCTGGTGCTGCCGGGCGGAGATGTCGTGGTGTCGACGATCAACCGAAACCCGAAGGCGTATGCGCTTGCCGTGGTGGGCGCCGAGTACGTCCTCGGGTTGCTGCCCAGGGGAACCCACGACTACGCGAAGTTCATCCGTCCGGCGGAGTTGGCCAGGGCGGTTCGCGGCGCCGGCCTGGAAGTCGTCGCGATCGACGGCATGCGCTACAACCCGTATACACGGCGTTGCACGCTGACGCGGGACGTGGACGTGAACTACCTGCTCCACGCCCGAAAACCGGCTTGAGGGCTACGGCTGCGCTGGCAGTTCCGGGTACGGGATCAGCAGCGAGCGCGAGGTCGCCTTGTCGCGCTCGGGCAGATCCCCGACAGGTAGGCGCAGCAGACCGTAGAGCGTTTCCAGGTCGTCGCGACCCATCTCGGCGAAATGTCCGCGCCTGAGCCATGAAGGCAAGATGACGGGTCCGTAGCGAACACGCTTGAGGCGGGAAACCCTGTATCCCTGGCTTGCAAACAGATCGCGAACTTCGTGGTTCCGCCCTTCCATGAGCACCGCGTGATACCAGTGGTTGCGGCCGCTGCCGTCGTAATAGCGCAGGTCAGAGAAACGGCGGGTTCCGCCCTCGATAACGACGCCGGTCAATAGACGCTCGGTGTCTTCGGGAGAAAGCTCACCGTCGACGCGAACCGCGTATTCGCGGTCGATTCCGGTCGAAGGATGCGTCAGACGATGCGCCAGCGTCCCGTCGGTGGTCAACAGGAGGAGTCCGCTCGAGTTGATGTCGAGCCGTCCCACGTTCAGCCATCGCCCCTGGCGGACGCCAGGCAACGCGTCGAACACCGTCTCGCGGCCTTGCGGGTCCTGACGGGTGCAGATGACGCCATCGCGCTTGTTCATGACGAGTACTCGGGGAAGTTGTGCTCCCCGAATGGTCAGCCGCCGGCCGTCTACCTCGATGCGGTCGGTTTCGTCTACGCGGTCGCCGGTTGTCGCGGTCTGACCATTGACGGCGACGCGTCCCGCGACGATCCACTTCTCCATCTGCCGGCGCGAACCGAGGCCGTGCGAGGCGAGCACCTTTTGCAGCTTCTCCGACACACGGGCTCCATTCGTTGCTATCGCTTCGGCGTGGGCAACGGCACGATTTCGGCCAGCGGCCGCGAGGTGTCCCCGGTTTCGGGTGCTTCAGTGCCGGCCAACTCATCGTCCGAGCGGGTTTCGGGTGCGTCGTCCGCGACGTGCGGATCGACCAGTGCGCGTATTTCCGAGAGCGGCGGCAGTTCGTCGAGGCTCTTCAGGTTGAAGTAGTCGAGAAAGGTGCGCGTCGTGCCGTACAGGGTAGGGCGACCCGGCACGGGGCGCTGACCGAGGACGTTGATCCAGCCCCGTTCCAGCAGCGTGCGCATGATGTTGGGGCTGACGCTCACCCCGCGCACCGCCTCGATGTCGCCTCGAGTGGCGGGTTGCTTGTAGGCGATCAGGGCCAGCGTTTCCATCAGGGCGCGGGAATATCGGGGCGGCTTCGTCTCCCGCAGCCTGCTGATCCACGGGCTCATGGATTGCCGGATCTGGAACCGGTAGCCGCTCGCGACCCGCTTCAACTCGTAGCCGTGTCCCTCGAGCGCGTATTCGATCTCGCCGAGTGCGGTCCTGATGGCCTGCCGGGGACTTCCTTCCGGGAGGTCCCCGGGGTCGAAAAGGCTCACCATCCTGTCGATGGAAACAGGTTCGTCCGCAGCCAGCAGGACGGCTTCAAGTGCCTGTTCGATTTCCTTCTGCTTGAGCATTTCGCCGGATGCTCAGGCGGCGGCCCGCACGTAGATCGGGGCCCGGAGCCCCCGCTGCACGATGTCGATCACGCCTTCGCGGCACAGTTCCATGAGTGCCAGAAACGTGACGATCACGCCGCGTTTGCCCTCCTCCACGTCGAACAGGTCGGTGAAGGGCACGAATCCGCTTCGCGCGTTGACCGCGTTCAGCACGGTGGACATGCGTTCCCGGACCGACAGCGTTTCCATGGCGACGGCGTGGTGTTCGTGCAGCGCCGCGCGGTGAAGGATATCGGCCATGGCGAGCAGCAGGTCCTTCATGTCCACGGTGGGTTCGGTGCTGCGCTCGATCAGGGTGGGCAGTTCCGCCGCGGCAGGGTGGATGTCCCGTTCCAGCCGGGGCAGGGCCGCGAGGTCTTCCGCGGCCGCCTTGTAACGCTCGTATTCGCGCAGTCGGCGAACCAGTTCGGCGCGGGGGTCCTCCTCTTCCTCCTCCACCGTATCGCTGCGCGGCAGCAGCAGACGGGACTTGATTTCGGCCAGGGTCGCCGCCATCGCCAGGTACTCGCCGGCCAGCGTGAGTTTCAGCGCCGCCATCATCTCGATGTAGCGCATGTACTGTTCGGTGACCTCGGATACGCTGATCTCGAGGATATCGAGATCCCGCCGGCGAATGAGGTACAGGAGCAGGTCCATGGGCCCTTCGAAGGCGCCGAGAAAGACCTCCAGGGCATCCGGGGGAATGTACAGGTCGGTGGGCAGTTCTTCGATGACCGTGTCGCCGACGATGGCAACGACGTTCTCCCTGCCCTCCGCCTTCCGCGCGCCCTCGAGGCGATCGCCTTCCCGGTCCCGGTTACTCATTGGCAATTCACCCCGATGGCCGACCGAACCTCCTCCATGGTCTCCTTCGCCACGTTGCGCGCGGTTTCGGATCCTTCCACGAGGATGGACCTGACCAACTCCTCGTCGTCCTCGAATTGCCTGGCGCGTTCCTGAAACGGCGCGATTTCGGCGTTGATGGCGTCGATGAGCGGGCCCTTGCAGTCTATGCACCCGATGCCGGCGGACCGGCAACCCCGGGCGGCCCATTCGCGTACGGATTCGTCTGAAAGGGTCTTGTGCAGCGCGAATACGGGGCACTTTTCGGGATCGCCCGGATCGCTGCGGCGTACCCGGGCGGGATCGGTGGGCATCGTCCTGATTTTTCGCTCGACCACTTCCGGGTCTTCGCGCATGAGGATGGTGTTGCCGTAGGACTTCGACATCTTCTCGCCGTCGAGCCCCGGGATGGTCGGCGTCTCCGTGAGCAGCACCCTCGTTTCCGGAAGAATCGCGCGCCCGCCCCCCTCGAGGTACCCGAATAGCCGTTCCCGGTCGCCCGTGGAGAGGTTTCGTTGCTCGGCGAGAAGGGCGCGTGCGGACTCCAGGGCCTCGCGGTCGCCGCGCTCAAGGTAGCGCCTGCGTGCGTCCCGATAGAGCCTGGCGGCCTTTTTCCCCATCTTGACTATTGCTGCGCGGGCCTGCTCTTCGAAACCGGGTTCGCGGCCGTAGATGTGATTGAAACGCCGCGCGACTTCGCGCATGAACTCGATGTGGGCGGTCTGATCGGCGCCGACCGGAACCCTGCTGGCGCGATAGATCAGGACGTCCGCCGCCTGCAGGAGCGGATACCCGAGGAAACCGTAGGTCGAGAGATCCCGGTCGTTGAGTCTCCTTTGCTGCTCCTTGTAACTGGGCACGCGCTCGAGCCAGCTTACGGGCGTAATCATGGACATCAGGAGGTGAAGTTCAGCGTGCTCGGGCACGCGGCTCTGCACGAAGATCGTGGCCGCGCCGGGACTGATGCCGGCGGCCAGCCAGTCGACCACCATGTCAAGGGTGTGTCGCTCGATCTGGGTAACGTCTTCGTAGTGGGTGGTCAGCGCGTGCCAGTCGGCCACGAAGAAGAAGCACTCGTACTCGTGTTGCAGCTTGACCCAGTTCCTGAGTGCACCGTAGTAGTGGCCAATGTGCATGCGGCCGGTTGGACGCATGCCGGATACAACCCGCCGGTCCGAGTCAGTGCTGCTCAAGTCCGTGGAATCCCGTACAACGCGACGGAATTATAGCTCGAATGGTCCCAGGCCCGCCCGCGCGACGGTGGGCGCTTCACCGGTAAGGTCGATTACCGTGGTCAGGTCCCGAGAGCACGCACCACTGTCGATGACAAGGTCGATTGCGTGTTCCAGCCGATCGCGAATGTCGCTGGCTTCGGTCAGGGCAAAGTCCTCTCCGGGCAATTGCAAGGTCGTCGACATCATGGCTTCGTCGAGGTGCGCCAGGAGTCCGAGCGCCACGGGGCAGTCCGGCACGCGCAGACCGATGGTGCGCCTGGGACTCAACAGGCGGCGCGGCACTTCGCGCGTCGCTCTCAGGATGAAGGTATAGGGACCGGGCGTATAGCGTCGGAGCAGGCGGTAGCTGACGTTGTCCACCATGGCGTAGGTCGCGAGTTCCGAAAGGTCGCGGCACATCAGCGTAAAGAGATGCCGGGGCTGCAGTCGCCGGATGTTGCGAATCCGGTCGAGCGCGCTCTTGTCACCGATGTGGCAACCCAGCGCGTAGGTCGAATCCGTGGGGTAGGCGACCACGCCACCGTCGCGGACTATGTCGGCGGCTCGAGCCAGCAGGCGTTGCTGGGGATGCGTGGGGTGGACGCTGAAGAATTGGCTCATAGGGGCTATTATCGTCTAAACCCGAACCATCCGCGAAAGCATGAAGCAGCTAGTCGACTTCCTGCCGGTGTTCGCATTCGTGGGCGTTTATGTCTTTACCGACATATTCGTTGCGACTGCGGCCTTGATGGCAACTGCCGTGCTCCAGTTCGTCATTTTCCGAATCAAGGGTTGGCCGGTCAGCCGCCAGATGTCGGTGGTGATATGGGTCGCCCTGATTTCGGGCGGGCTGACGCTCATACTGCAGGACAAGACGTTTATCCAGTGGAAGCCCACGATCGTGTACTGGATCATGGGAGTCGCCATTATCGGAAGCAGGTATGTTGGACGGGGTGACCACATCCAGAAGGCCATGGGCAAGATGCTCGAACTGCCGGACGCGACATGGGCACGCCTGACGTTTGGATGGGGAGCGGCGATGCTTGTCTCGGGAGTGGCCAACCTCGCAGTCGCCTACGGCTTCAGCGAGCAAACATGGGTGGTCTACAAGTTCGTTTCCGCGTTCGGCATTCCCCTGGTGCTGACGCTGGGCACCGTCGCCTACCTTGCCATGACCGACCAGCTTGACGGGGAGATCGAGGAGGCCGAGAGACCGTGATGCGTACCCCGTTGAGGACAGTCCTGCTGTGTGCCTGTGTGCTGGGCGTGGGGGTCTCGGCAGAGACACGCTATATCTCGGATCTGCTGTACGTGCCCCTGCGCAGCGGCCCTTCCGGTGAGCACCGGATCATCCACTGGGGTTTGGCAAGCGGCACAAGCCTCGAGGTGCTCGAAGAGGATGAGTTGGCGAACTTCACGCGAGTGCGGACCGAGGGAGGAATGGAAGGGTGGATCCCGAGCCAGTACCTCTCGAACGAGCCTATCGCACGGGACAGGCTGGCCGATGCGGAAGCGGAGATCCAACGGCTTGAGGGCCTGGTCGGCGGAGATGCGTCGACATTGGCCGTCGAGTTGCGTGAGGCGCGGGACGAGGCGGCTCGCAACGCCGAGGCGGCAGCGACGGTCCTCAGGCTGGAAGGGGAGCTGGAAGAAATCAAAAGGGTTTCTGCCAGCGCCATCGCCACCCAGGAAGAGAATCTCAGGCTCGCGGAGGCCAACGCGGAGTTGCGGCGAGAGCGTGAAGACCTGGCGGCCCAGGCCGAACAGCTTGTGGGCAATGTCGAGATGCGCTGGATGCTGGTCGGCGGTGGCCTGGTCGTGGCGGGGCTGCTGATCGGCGTCTGGCTAGGGTCCCGGTCTCGACGGCGCCGCGCCTGGTGACCGCGCTCTCGGTCAACCTGAACAAGATCGCCTGGCTTCGTAACGCGCGCGGAGGCAACCGGCCGGACGTCAGCGAAGCGGCACGCACGATCATCGACGCGGGGGCGCAGGGCATCACGGTTCATCCGCGTCCCGACCAGCGTCACATTCACCCGCGGGACGTGCACGAACTCGCGCTTCTCCTGCGCTCCGGACACCCCGGGATCGAGTTCAATATCGAAGGCAACCCCGCGTCCCGCGCGCGCCGAAATGGCTATCCGGGTTTTGACCGGCTGATCGAAGAGGCGCGCCCGCACCAGGCGACCCTGGTGCCGGATGCGGACTCGCAACTCACGTCCGATCATGGTTGGGACCTTTCCGACTCCCGAGTCGCTGCGCGCGTGACTCAGACCATCGCGCGATACCAGGGGTGGGGCGCACGCGTAAGCCTGTTCATGGATCCGGATGAACGGCAGATCGAGCGCGCGAAAGCATGTGGCGCGGACCGTATCGAACTTTACACGGGACCCTACGCGGAACTGGTGGAGCGCCATGGGTCAAGCGATGCGCGGGTTCGGTCCTGCCGACGGGCGTATCGCGATGCCGCGCGCTACGCGGCGGGAATCGGTCTCGGCGTAAACGCGGGCCACGACCTGAACCTCGACAACCTGGCGGACTTCATCACTATCGGCAACATTGACGAAGTGTCCATCGGCCACGCCCTGATCAGCGACGCGCTCGATTTCGGGCTTGCCGCAACCGTGCGTAAGTATCTTGACGCCATCGCCGCAGGCGGCGGCACTGCATGAGGAACATTGCGATGAAATGGCTGTTGCGACTGTCCACGAAAGCGAAAGCGTCCATGTGGGCGACCCTCGCGTCGATGATGATCGCGGTCCCCGCGGCATCGGCGCCGGCTGAATCGATCGTGTCTGTCGAGTCGCCCATCGTTGTGTTCGAGACCACCAGGGGCAACCTGGTTGCGGAACTCTTCGCGCTGGAAGCGCCAGAGACGGTGGACAATATTCTCGAACTGGTCGATTCGGGGTTCTACGACGGCCTGATCTTCCATCGCGTGATCGCCGGGTTCGTGGTACAGACCGGGGGGCACTTGCCAGACATGCAGTACAGGGATGCCCCTCGTACGGTTGTCAACGAATCCAAAAACGGACTCAGGAATCGCAAGTACACGCTGTCGATGGCACGGGACACGCCGCCGGACTCCGCGGGCGCCCAGTTCTACATCAACCTGAACGACAACACGCACCTCGACTACCGGCCGGGCCAGCCCGGCTATACCGTGTTCGGCGAACTCATTGAGGGTACGGATGTGGCGGAGGAGATCGGGGACGTGGAAACGACGACGCGCGGCGGAATGCTCGACGTACCGGTCGAACCCATCGTCATTTCGCGCGCATACCGACGCGAAGGCGGCGAGTCCGGCATCCGGTAGCACCGCGAGGCCGCCGCCCTGCCGCTCGACTCGGTGAGCGGCTCCGTTCGGCAGGAACCTGTCCCGCGCTATCATAGGACGACACTTCGTTCACCGACGCGTTGACTGTCATGAAGCGCTCCACTGTTTTCCTCGTTGCCACCATCGGTGTCGCCGCCCTCGCGGCGGCGATCGCCACGGACGTCGCCCATCGTTTCCTGCCGGGCAGCTACCTTGGGTATTTCGTGCTGACCCTCGTTTCCTGTCTCGTCACCGTGCTGGTGGTCGAGAAGGTTGCGGCGCGCACGGAACCCGTGCGGACCCGCGCACGCCGGCCCCGCCGCCCAAGACGGGAGACGACCGGCGAGCGAGAAACCGGCGTCGTCAAGTGGTTCGATCCGACGAAGGGGTTCGGATTCATCATTCGTGACGTCGGCGGCGACGTCTTCGTACACCGCCGGAGTATCCGGGACGGTACCGGTGACCGGGAGTTGCGCGAAGGTGCGCGCGTTACCTTCGTTGCGGTGGAACGCAGCCGTGGATGGCGGGCGGAGGAAGTCTCCACCCAGGAAGAATGAACCTGCGGGCGTTCCTGCACGGGCGCTTCGCTGCGGCATTCGGGACGGCTGGCGCCGGCGCCGAGCCGATGATCGGCGCCGCCACGCGTCCTGAATTCGGCGACTACCAGGCCAACGGGGCCATGGCGGCTGCGAAGCAGGCGCGAACCCAGCCGCGCATGCTCGCGTCGGCGGTCGTCGAAGCGCTGGGGGACGTGGATTTCGCCCGGTCCGTGACGGTCGAAGGCCCCGGTTTCATCAATATCACCCTGTCGCCCGCGTTCGTCGGCGAACAACTGCGCCAGGTGGAGATCGACCGGACCGAGCGCCCCGACACTATCGTGGTGGACTACTCGAGTCCCAACCTGGCGAAAGAAATGCACGTGGGGCATTTGCGCACGACCATCGGGGACTCCATGGTGCGCGTTCTCGAGGCGCTTGGTCACCGTGTGATTCGGCAGAATCACGTGGGCGACTGGGGGACGCAGTTCGGCATGCTCGTCGCGCATCTCGAGGATGTGCGGGAAGACGCGCCGGAGCTTCGCGACCTCGAAGTGTTCTACGCAGCGGCTCGAGAGCGCTTTGATTCGGATCCCGCGTTCGCGGAACGCGCACGCCACACGGTCGTCGCCCTGCAGGGCGGCGACGAGCGGGTGCGGGGGTACTGGCAGCGTTTCGTGGATATTTCGCTGTCCCACTGCCGATCGGTGTACGACACGCTCGGCATCACCCTCGGCGATAAGGATCTCGACGCGGAGAGCCGCTACAACGACGACCTGCCGAACGTCATCGCCGATCTCGAAAGCGCCGGCCTGCTCACGGTCGACGACGGTGCGAAGTGCGTATTTCTCGACGAACTCGAAACGCCTTTGATCGTGCAGAAGCGCGATGGCGGCTACCTGTACGCGACCACGGATCTCGCGGCGGTACGCTACCGTTCGGACCACTACCGGGCAGATCGGATACTGTATTTCGTCGATACGCGGCAGACGCTGCACTTTCGCCAACTGTTCGCGGTTGCCAGGAAAGCCGGGTTTGCGCATGAGTCCTGCGCGCTTGAACACCACCCGTTCGGCGCGATCATGGGCCCCGACAACAGGCCCTTCAAGACCCGCTCGGGCGATGTCGTGAAACTCGCGGACCTGCTCGACGAGGCGGTGCGCAGGGCCCGGTCCCTCGTGATCGAGAAGAACCCGGAACTCGACGAAGAAGAGGCCGACCGTATCGCGCGCGTCGTCGGGATCGGCGCGGTCAAGTACGCCGATGTCTCGAAGCACCGGGCGAGCGACTATGTCTTCGACTGGGATGCGATGCTGAACTTCGACGGCAACACGGCACCGTACCTGCAGTACGCATATGCGCGGATCCAGAGCCTGTTCCGCCGCGGCGACGTTGATCCTTCCGCGCTGACCGAGGCTCCGGCCATCTCGAACGAGACGGAAAGGCGCCTTGGGGTCGCCTTGCTGAGGTTCCAGGAAACGTTGGAACTGGTGGCGGCCGAAGCTCTGCCGCACTACCTGAGCGGCTACCTTTACAGCCTTGCGGGCGATTTCATGAAGTTCTACGAGACCTGCCCGGTTCTCGACGCGCCGGGGGCGCTACGCGATCATCGCCTGAAACTGTGCGCGCTGACCGGAGAGACCCTGCAACGGGGATTGGGTCTGCTAGGGATAGAGACGGTCGACCGCATGTAGTCTCCCGCCCGGACGCTCCCGGAATCAGATCCCGGCGGGGCGGCGGACGGTCAGTTGTCGGAAATGCGTGCGCGGACCGGTGCCGGAACCGTGTATGACTTCAGGTCCCTGACGAAGTCGGAAAGTACCTGGATGCCGGTTTCCTCCGCCTCGGCGCACCACTTGCGGAATGCTTCCAGCAACTCGGTGCCGCGGCCCTTCTCGGACCAGAGTTCAGCGAGTTCCAGCCGCTTTTCATAAATGGTCTTGAGCAGCGGGCTTGCGCCGACGACCTCCGTAATATGCCGCCGCTGGCGTTCGCTCACCAACGTGTCATGGCGGCAGAGCAACCGCTGGGCGCGCCGCAACAGGCGCCGCGTCAAGGCATCCGCGTGTTTGCGCTCCTGCTTGACCAGGGGCGCCACCACTTCTTCGGCATAGCGCGCCATGACACGGAAACGGTCGTTCAGCACGGCCCAGGTCGTATCCATGTCGATGGACGTCTTGTCGGTAGCGCGTGCCACCTTGGGACCGGTGTAGAGCGGCTTGGCCAGGCGGAGCGTTTGCAGGACGCGAATCCACGCCCAGCCCATATCGAATTCCCAGGGCTTGACGGAGAGTTTCGCGGAGTTCGGATAGGTGTGGTGGTTGTTGTGCAGTTCCTCGCCACAGATGATGATTCCCCACGGCACGACGTTGCGCGAGGCGTCCGGACACTCGAAGTTGCGGTAGCCCCAAAAGTGACCGACACCGTTGACGACACCGGCGGCGAGAAACGGAATGCACATCATCTGCAGGGCCCACACGGTTGCCCCGAGCGTGCCGAACAACAGGACGTCGAATACCGCAAGGCTGCCGATTCCCAACATGGCGTGCGGTGCGTAGACGTTCCGTTCCAGCCAGTCGTCGGGCGTGCCCCTGCCGTACTTCGCGAGCGTCTCCTCGGTTATTGCGTCGCGGTAGTGCTCGGCGCCCCGGAACAGGATCGAGGCAAGGCCGTGGATCTGGGGACTGTGGGGGTCCTGCTCGGATTCTGTCGTGGCATGATGTTTGCGATGTACTGCCGTCCAGACTTTCGTGGACATGCCCGTCGTCAGCCACAGCCAGAAACGGAAGAAGTGTTGTAGTGCCGGATGCAGTTCCAGCGCGCGGTGCGCCGAGTGCCGGTGGAGATACAGTGTCACGGACACGAGCGTGACATGGCACATGGCGAGCAAGTAAACGACCATGACCGGTACCGAAAAGCCGACGAGGCCGTACCACCAATCCGCCAGGTTCACCGAATTGACCCCCTTTGATAGTTCTCGTTGTTCGCGATGGGCCCGCGATCGGTCCACACGGCCGCGAAGGACGGTGGAAGATAACATTTTTGCGGCTTGTCGCGCGATGGGATTGTCGCATTCCGTACCCCGGCTTGTCGGCGCCGTGAAACGCTCCTCGCTTTCATGTCTGAGCAACGTGGCGTGATGGATGAGACCTCGGTCCACCGGATCCTGGAGCCTCCGGCGTTGCGATGGGAGGGGCGCCGGCCGGTGTCGGTCGATGAAGACGACATCTACCACGACGTGGACGCTCGGGCCGAGGCGCTGCGGACGTTTATCGGCCCCGCGCGGCTCGAAGAGCGGTTCGGCTCCGCGTCCGTGTTCACCATCGGCGAACTGGGATTCGGTACGGGCCTCAATTTCGCCGTCGCGGCTGAACAGTTTCTCAGGCGTTCCGGCGGCCGGTTGCACTACATCGCCTTCGAGCATGCGCTCCCCTCCGGGAGCGATATCGCCCGCGCTGCCGGCGTTTCCGGCTTGGCCGTGCATCGAGAGTTGTCCAGGATCCTGCCGCCACGAATCTCCGGTTGGCACCGCCGCCGCCTGGCAGGGGGGAGAGTCTCGCTTTCGCTTTACCTTGGCGATGCGCTCGCGGGGTTGTCGGACCTTGGGACAACGCCGTCGCGAACGGTGGATGCGTGGTTCCTGGACGGCTTCGCCCCGCCCCGCAGTCCGGGCATCTGGTCGCCCCGTACCTGCGCCGCCATTGCCGGGCTCTCGGGACCGGGGACGACGGTGACCACCTATTCCGCCGCCGGTGTCGTCAAACGTGCGTTGGCGAACGCGGGCTTCGAAGTCTCCCGCATCCGCCAGCACGGTCCCAAGCGGCACAGTGTGCTGGGTGTTGCACCCGGAGCCCCCGAACGCCCCGCACCGCCGCCACGGGAGGTGTCCGTGGTCGGCGCCGGGTTGGCCGGATGCTCGGTAGCCCGCGCCCTGGCAGAGCGAGGAGTGGCGGTCAGGGTGCACGATGCCGCTATCGCGAATGGCGCTTCGGCGATCCCGGGCGCGGTGCTGCATGCGCGGCTCCTGGGTGACGGTAGCGCTGCCGCCTCGCTGCGCGCCCACGCGTACGCATACGCGACCTGGTTCTATTCAGGTTGCGGCGGGGTCGCTTCGAAAGGGGCACTCCAACTACCGGGACCGAATACCAAAGCCGAACGCCTCCATGCATTGGGTGAGGTTCTGCCGTCGGAGTGGATCGAGCGGGTGTCCCCGCGCGATGCCTCGGAACTTGCCGGGATGGACATTGCCGAGAGTGGCCTTTACTTCCCGCATGGTGCTGCTATCGAAGGCGCGGCCCTGTGCAGGTCGTTGCTCGATCATCCACGCATACGTTTCACGTCGGAGGCCCCCGGGAGCCTTCAGCCGGGGAATGTTCCCCGACCGCTGACGCGTAAGGAAGTGCTGGCATTTGTCCCGTCGCCGGATGCGTACTTTCATGGAAGTGGTATTCGGGTCCTGGCCAACGGTTGCGCGGCTACCGAGTCCCTGCCCGACCTCGAGGTCGCGCCCCTGGTCGGACAGGCAGACAGGTTCGATGCCGGCCCGCTGCGCCTTCCGGTGCTTGCGGATGGCTATGCGTTGCCCGCTGGACCGTCCTGCTGGATTGGCGCCACGTACGAGTATCGGCCGTGGCTCACGAAGGACGCCACGGCGGCCAACGCGGAGCGGTTCCGCAAGTTCTTTGGCCACCCGCCAGGTGCCTCGCAGGGCTTCTTCAGGGGAATCCGGGCCGTCACGTCGGACCGCACGCCGGTGATCGGCCAGGCGGGCCCGAACACCTGGGTCACCACCGGGCACGGGTCCATCGGCGTCGGCTCGGCGGCAATCGCGGGGGAATGGATAGCGAGCCTCATCTGCGGCGAAGTAGCGCCGGTCAGCCGGGAAGTGGAGGCCTTGTGCCGCGTCGACCGATTCCGGGAGCGCCAGCGACGCCGGCCCAATCCCTTTGCGGAGGGTCGCCGCCGAGGGCGATAGCCCTTGAGGGACAATTCAGCCAGGGCACGCGATCCTCTGCCGCACCCAGCAGCCGGTAGCGGTCCTATCCAGTCGACAGAAAGTAGGGCCTGTCTCCCTTGATCGAGACGCGCAGACCGGCGCGGGTCATCGGGTAGTAGTCCCAGACTGCCATATGCTGGGTGCAGCGGTTGTCCCACATGGCTACGGAGCCGGGTGCCCACTTGAAGCGGCACTGGAAGGCCGGGTTCTGGACATGCTCGAACAGAAAAGCGAGCAGGGAGCGGCTCTCGGGTTCGCTGAGTTCGAGGATGCGGCGCGTGAAACTGGAGTTGACGAACAGCGCCTTCCGTTTGGTCACCGGATGGGTGCGTACGACCGGATGTACCGCACTCGGATATTCGCGCTGCGGGGGGTGGTCGCCGTAGTAGCCATCGTAGTTGGCGGTATGGCGCGCCGTCAGCGAGTCAAGCAGGGTTTGCATCGGGGCGGACAGGGCGTCGTAGGCGGCGTACATGCTTGACCACAGGGTGTCGCCACCGCGCCTCGGCACCTCGTGAAGGTGCAGGATGGTTCCAAGCGGCGGCTTTTCGTCCGCTGAGACATCGGAATGCCAGCCCGACCCGTTGTTTCGTTTCGAGTGCCGGTCGGTACGAATAATCATGAGTTCGGGGATGCCGTTGGCGTAGGGGGCTGCTGGGTGAACATGCAGCGGTCCGAAACGCCGCGCAAAGGCGAGGTGCTGTTCGGGCGACATGGTCTGGTCGCGGAAAAACAGTACCGAGTGCGACATCCAGGCGTCGAGAATCTCCTGCCAGGTTTCTTCGGCGACGGTGGCGAGATCGACGCCACTGACTAGCGCGCCGATGGTTGGCGTGACTGGCTGCACCTCAATGTGTGTATACGGCCGCATCATGCGCCCGCGTCGTTCGGTGGCGGCTCGACGATGGTGGCCGGCACCGTCACACCAGGCCAGCCGCGCGCGCCCAACGGTACTTCGCTCCCAATACCGCGACGGGCTTTTCGGCTGTGTAGGGATAGGCAAGGATGTTCCTGTCCATCAGGTAGTCGCAGGCTTCCTCGATCTCGACGTCGCCGACGAGGGATGCGGCCACGGGTTTGTCTATGCCCCTGCTGCGCGCGTCGGCGACGGCTTCGGCGAGCAGTTCGGCGAACACCATGGGCGGCGTGATGATGGTGTGCCAGTAGCCCAGCACGAGCGCGTGTACACGCTCGTCATTGAGTGCGAGATCAATAGTGCTCCGGTACGTGGTGGGCGGCTCTCCTCCCGTGATGTCCACGGGGTTTCCGGCAGCGCCGAAGGGTGGAATGAACTCGCGGAAAGCCGCGTCCAGGTCGGCCGGCATTGGCATCAGCGTCAGGTCGTTGTCCGCGCAGGCGTCGGACAGCAACACGCCGGATCCGCCCGCACCCGTCAGAATCAGGACGTTCTCACCCTGGGGCGTTGGCAGCACCTGCAGTCCTCGCGCGAACTCGAGCATGTCGTTGAGACTGTGCGCCCGGATCACGCCGCTTTGGCGAAGAACGGCGTCGTAGACACGGTCGTCGCCTGCGAGCGCCCCGGTGTGGGAGTTCGCCGCACGGGCGCCCATGCCGGTGCGCCCGGCCTTCAGTACGACGATGGGTTTCTTTCGGGACACGCGGGTGGCGACTTCCGCGAATGCCCGGCCGTCCTTCAGGTCCTCGACGTGCATGGCGATGACTTCGGTGTTCGGATCCTGCTCGAAGAACGTCAGCAGGTCGTCCTCGTCGATGTCGGCCTTGTTGCCGAGGCCGACGATGGCGGAAACGCCCATCTTCGCCGAGCGGCTGAATCCGACGATGGCCATGCCGACGCCGCCGCTCTGGGACGAAAGTGCCACCTTTCCCTTTTCCGTGTAGGGCGTGCAAAACGTGGCGCAGAGGTTCTTGTGCGTGTAGTAAAAGCCGTAGATGTTGGGCCCCATCAATCGCACGTTGTTTTCGCGGGCGACGGCGACGATTTCCTCCTGCAGGGCAAGCTCGCCGACTTCCGCGAAGCCTGATGGAATCAGGATCGCCCCGGGGATCTTCTTCGCGCCGCAGTCGGCCAGCACGCGCGAGACCAGTGGCGCGGGGATGCAGAAGATGGCGATGTCGATGTCGCCGGGCACGTCGGTCACGCTCGCATAACAGGTGTGGTCGAGTATCGTTTCGGCCCGGGGGTGTACGGGGTAGATGGCGCCCTCGTAGCCCCCGTCGATGAGGTTGCGCATGACGGAGTTGCCGATCTTGCCCTCTTCGGCGGACGCCCCGATGACCGCCACGGCATCCGGCTGCATGATGCGCCGCATGGCGTCGAGGATGGTGTCGTGATCTGGCCGGTAGCGCGGTTCGGCGGGAGCCCCGAGTTGCATGTGGTGGTCGACGGCGAATGCCCCGCCGGGACTGGCGAACACGGGATTCAAGTCGAGTTCCGCGATCTCGGGGAAATCGGAAACCAGACGGCTCGCATTGGCGATCAACGTCGCCAGGGCGGAGTGATCGACCGCTGCGGCGCCCCGCACGCCCTTGAGGATTCCTGCGCCCGCGATGTCTTCGAGCATCGATGAAGTCTCTTCGACCGTAGCCGGCGCCAACCGGAACGTGATGTCGCCGAGCACTTCCACGAGCAGCCCGCCGAGGCCGAAGGCGACCAGTTTTCCGAAGACGGGATCCGTCACCGCCCCGACGATCACTTCCTGGGTGTCCTGGGTGCGCTCGAGCTGGCGTTGTATCAGCGCCCCGTCGATGGCGGCGTCCGCGTCGAACGCCCTGGCGTTGGCGATGATCCGGTCGTAAGCGCTGGCCAGTTCCTCCGCATTGCCGATGTCGAGCACAACGCCGCCCGCGTCGGTCTTGTGGGCGATATCTGGCGACACGATCTTGGCCGCGACCGGATAGCCGATCCGCTCGGCGATTGCGACCGCCTCCGCCGCGGAAGCGGCGACGGCCTGGTCGGCGGACGGAATGTCGTAGGCGTCGCAGATGCGCTTGGCTTCGTCCGGCGTCAGCGCTTCGCGACCCGCAGCGACGGCGCTATCGATGATGCCGCGGACAGTAGTCTCTGCAGTCATGGTCCCTCCTTCGGTCGGCAGAGATTAACCGAACGGCGGTAACTCCACGAGGGACGGCGCCGCCGTAGGTGGGCTTGGGCGGGGGTGAAACACGACACCCATGGGGTGACGGGTTTCATGGCGCTAGTGCGCCAAGTCCGACAGTCTGATAGTGCCATGAAGTCCGTCGCACCCGGGGTGCGCCGTCCTTCACCCCCGCCCAAGCCCTCTGTCTCTCCCATCCCGCCCGTTCCCGCACCCAGCTGCACTTGCCGCTAATGCGCCAAGTCCAACAGTCTGCGCCATGAAATCCGTCGGCCCTTCGGGCGCGCCGCATTTCGCCCCCGCCCAAGCCCACCTATCACCCTGTCGAACTTGCCGCTAGTGCGCCAAGTCCGACAGTCTGATAGCTTACGCGCGTTTTCACCGCGACCGATTTCACCAAGGGGGAGCAACCATGGCCACCGTTGATGGCGCCACGCTGATGGCGCGAAGCCTCAAGCAGCAGGGCGTCGATTACATGTTCGGTATCATCGGCTTCCCGGTGGGCGGTGTCGCTGCTGCCGCGCAGAAAGAGGGCATCACGTACATCGGCATGCGCAATGAACAGGCTGCGAGCTATGCCGCCCAGGCTGCCAGCTATCTCACCGGGCGTACGCAGGCGTGCCTGGTGGTGTCGGGCCCCGGCGTCATCCACGCGCTCGCTGGCCTCGCCAATGCGGAACAGAACTGCTGGCCGATGCTTCTCATCGGCGGCGCGTCCCCGACCTACCAGAACGGCATGGGGGCATTCCAGGAAGAGCGCCAGCTCGAACGCGCGGCGCCGTACTGCAAGGTTTCGCGCGCCATCGAAGATGCAACGCGGATTCCATACCTGGTCGAACAGGTGGTCCGAACGTCCCTGAACGGCCGTCCCGGGCCGGTCTATCTCGATTTCCCGGACGACATCATCCGCCAGCAGGTCGAGGAGAGCGACGTGCCGGCAAGCACCGTGGTCGGGGACCCGGCGCGGCCGCAGGTGGATCCCGCATCCGTCGAGCAGGCGCTGGACGCACTGGAGTCGGCCGAGAACCCCCTCGTCATCCTCGGCAAGGGCATGGCGTGGTCGCGTGCCGAGGACGAGGTGCACGAGTTCATCGAACGCACGCAGTTGCCGTTCCTCAACTCGCCTATGGGCAAGGGCGTCATGCCGGACGACCACCCGCTGTCCGTCGGCGCCGCGCGCAGCACCGCGCTCAGGGAATCGGATCTCGTCTTTCTCATGGGCGCGAGGTTCAACTGGATCATGCACTTCGGCCTGCCGCCCCGGTTCAAGGAGGGTGTGCGGGTGATCCAGCTCGATATCGAGCAGGAGGAGATCGGCCACAATGTGCCGACCGAAGTCGCGCTCGTCGGCGACGGCAAGGCCGTGGTCGGCCAACTGAACGAGGCGCTCGGTAACCGACAATGGTTCTATCCGGCTGAGACTCCCTGGCGCGAGACCTTGAAGGCGAAGGCGGATGCGAACGTCGCGACGGTCGAGGCCATGCGCCAGGACGATTCGTCTCCCATGAACTACTACCGGGCCTATAAGGACATAGTGGAATGGCTTCCGGAGGACGCCATCATCATCGGTGAGGGCGCGTCAACCATGGACATCGGCAGGACGCAGATGCCGAACCGCCAACCGCGCCACAGGCTCGACGCGGGCACCTACGGCACGATGGGTATCGGTCTGGGATTTGCCGTGGCGGCGGCCGTGACCAATCCCGGCAAACCGGTGGTGTCCGTGCAGGGTGACAGTGCGTTCGGGTTCTCCGGCATGGAGATCGAGACGATGGTGCGTTACAACCTGCCGGTGAAGCTGATCGTGCTGAACAACGGCGGTATCGGCGGTGGCGTCGGACCGCTGGAGAAGGGGGCGCGAGTCCCGCCCTCGGTCCTGATCTATGGTGCCCACTACGAGGGCATGGTCGAAGCGTTGGGCGGCAAGGGATTCTACGTGGAGGATCCGGCCGACCTGCCCGGCGCCCTGGAAGAGGCGATGGCATTCGACGGGCCGGCCATGGTCAACATACCGATCAGCATCGGGGCAGGACGCAAACCGCAGCAGTTCGGCTGGATGACGACCTGAGTCCGGGCGGACGATGTTCCCGCGTCCGCGCCAGGTATAGCGGATGGAGCGACTGGCCCACGGTTACACCCTGGTAGAGGGCCCGGTGTGGGTACCCGGAAGGGGGCTCATCTTCAGCGATGTGCATGACGGCGGGGTGTACTGCCTCGGCTTCGATGGGGCGGTTTCCACCGTTTTCCCCTATCGGCGGGGTATCGGCGGCATGGCCTTGCACGAGCACAACGGGATGGTCGTCGGCGGGCGCAACATCTCGTTCAAGAGCTTTGCGGGCGGTGACACCCTCGTGTTGCTCGACCGGGATCTCGACAACGGCAACTTTGGTTACAACGACCTCACCACCGACGCGGCCGGACGGATCTACGCGGGCTCGCTGGGCAGTCCGGTGTTCGAGGAAGGCGATCAGATTCCCGGCGACCTCCACCTGATCGACCTGGACGGTACCAGCCGCGTGGTTGCGACCGACATCGTGTTGACCAACGGTCTCGGTTTCTCGCCGGACGGCGGCACGCTCTACCACTCGGATTCCCGGCGCCAGACCGTCTTCCAATACGCGGTGGCGGAGGACGGGAGCCTCGGTGAGAAACTTCCGTTCGCCAGCGTGGAGGTGGGCTCGCCCGACGGGCTTGCCGTGTCCGAAGACGGCGCGGTGTGGCTTGCAGTCGCGGGAGGCGGCGGCGTCCGCGTCTTCGAGTCGGACGGACGGCTGCGCGAGCACGTCGCAACGCCGGTGCCGATGTGTACCAGCGTCTGCTTTGGCGGTGACGATTTGCGCGACCTCTATGTGGTCACGGGGTCGGTGGGCACCGGAGGTGATCGGGAAGGGTCGGTGTACCGGATGCGAACCGATGTCCCGGGCCTGGCTGTCCCACCTGCCAGGGTCCGTACTGGCTGACGGCGAGGACACCGTTTACAGTATCCGTTCCGCTCCTCCGAAAGGCGGTCGCATGGCATCGCCGGGTGATGTGCACATAACGCTCGAAGAGCAGGCGATCTCGCTCCTGTTGCGTTCACCCCGACTCGATGTGACGACGATCGTCGACCTCCTCGATGTCGGCGACCGCGAGTTTCGCGACATGGCCAGGCGCAACCCGACAATCTGCGATCTCCTGGAAGCACGGCGCTCGGGCAAACTTCAGCCGCCAACGTCGGAGCCGACCCAGTGCCGGGCCTGCGCCGAATGGTTCGTTCCGTACGGCGCGTCGAAGTTCTGCTCGGACGCGTGCAGGACAGCGGGCCGCATCGACAAGGGACCCTGTTCGAAACAGGTTTGACGGTCCGGATCGGCGAAACGGCGCTTGGGCGGCGCTCCGGGTTCGTGGCGTTATCGCTGGCAGTTCGGGCAGTACACGGTGCTGCGCTGCCCCACGCGTAGCCCCTTCAGGATCGACCCGCACCGCCGGCACGGCTCGCCCTCGCGGCCGTAGACGAACAGTTCGTTCGCGAAATACCCCGGCCTGCCATCACTTCCGACGAAGTCACGTAACGTCGTCCCGCCCTGGTCGATGGCCGCGCTGAGCGTTTCGCGCATCGCCGCGGCGATCTTGCGGTAGCGTGGCCGGCTCAACCGGCCTGCCGCGGTTCTCGGCCGCACGCCGGACTTGAAGAGAGCCTCGTTGGCGTAAATGTTGCCGATCCCCACCACGATGCGTGCATCCATGAGGAAGTTCTTCACGGCCAACCGGCGGCCCCTGGACCTGGCATGGAGGTAGTCGCCGGTGAAAGCCTCCGACAGCGGCTCCACACCGAGGTTCCGGAGCAGCCAGTGGTCCCGGACCGGTTTTGGTTGCCAGTGCAGGCTGCCGAAGCGCCTCGGGTCAGTCAGGCGGAGCGCCAGACCGTGATCGAGGATGATGTCCACATGATCGTGCTTGCCGGGCGGTTCGTTGCCGGACACGATCCTCAGGTGTCCCGACATGCCGAGATGCAGGATCAGCGCGCCGGTGTCGGCGTGCAGAAGGAGGTACTTGGCCCGGCGGGTCAGCCGGACGATACGCTCACCGCAAACTTCGGATGGAATCCTGACCGGCCAGCGAAGGCGAGCCTCGCGGATGTCCAACGCGACGATACGCCGATTCAGAATGCTGGGGGCGATACCCCGAAGCGTCGTTTCTACTTCAGGGAGTTCGGGCATCGGGTTAAGCCGGAGGTCGCTCCGGAAATCCGCCTAAGGGACCCGTCCATCATGGCGGGCGAGCGAAACTGGAACAGCTCCTCGGCCGGGGAAAGGAAGAAAGCCGACGAAGCTGGCTACTTGATCTTCGCCTCCCGGTAGATGACGTGCTTGCGCACCACCGGGTCATACTTCCTGAACTCGAGCTTGTTCGGCGTGTTCCGCTTGTTCTTGTCGGTCGTGTAGTAATGGCCGGTACCGGCGCTGGATTCGAGTTTGATCTTCTCTCGCACGACTAAAGCTCCCTTGCCCGTGGATCAGACGCGGACCCCGCGCTTGCGCATGTCGGCCAGCACGGCGTCGATTCCCTTCTTGTCGATCAATCGCATGCCCTGCGCCGAGACGCGCAGGCGGATGAACCGCTGTTCGCCTTCGCTCCAGAAACGGTGATAGTGCAGATTAGGCTTGAAGCGCCGGCGCGTCTTGTTGTGAGCGTGGGAAACGTTGTTCCCGCTCATCGGGCGCTTGCCGGTGACCTGACAGACTTGAGACATCGTTTCGACAGTCGAAAGCGGACGGCGCTTTTTACCAAATCCGCGGGAAAGCGTCCACTGGGCCACTGAGCGCTTACCCGAATGCTTCCCTCAGATCAGGCCGCGTTCGGCGAACGAGATCTGTTCCGACGCGCCCACCACGACGTGGTCGACGAGCCGCACGTCGATCTCCTGCAGCAGCATCGCGATCCGGGAGGTGACCTGGATGTCGCTCGCCGACGGCTCCGGAATGCCGGAGGGATGGTTGTGGTAGAGGATGACGGCGCTCGCGTTGTGTTTGAGGCAGGACTTGATGACTTCGCGCGGATAGACCATCGCCCTGTCCACCGAGCCGAAGAACAGTTCCTCGTTTGAAATCAGGTGATGTCGCGTATCGAGAAACAGGGCGCCGAACACCTCTCTTTCGCGCCGGCCGAGGCGATAGCCCAGGTAACGCCGCACCCCGGTCGAACTCGATAGGACTTCTCCGCGCGTCAGGACCTCCGTGTGGTAGTTGTCCATGAGTCCGCGGACGGCAAGGATGGCGGCCGTCTTCGCCGGTCCCATTCCGGCGGACGCGGCCAGCGCCTCCCTTGGCGCATCGAGCAGCCGGTGCAGATCGCCGAACCGGGCAAGAAGCGCCGAGGCGAGGTCCAGCGCGCCCGCCGACGTCCCGTCGACACCGAGGATCGCGGCGAGCAGTTCCGTCTTGGTGGCCGCGTCGGGGCCAAGGTGGAGGATCCGTTCCCGTGGTTCGTTTTCGCACCGGCACTCTCGACCCGCTACCGCCGACGGCAAGGCACTTCTGGTATCGTTGGCGTCGTTTTTCATGCCGTAGTTTGCGGTGGCAAAGGCGAAGCGCGTTTGGCGCTCCGACATTCGCATGCAGGACAGACGCATCTTATTGGGTATCGCCGGCGGAATCGCCGCGTATAAGACCCCACAGCTTGTGCGAGATTTGCGCAACGCCGGGGCAGAAGTTGTCCCGGTCATGACGCGAAGCGCCTCGCATTTCGTCACGGAGACGAGCCTTCAGGCAGTGGCGGGGCAGCGAGTGCGCAGCGATCTGTGGGACGCGGAAGCGGAAGCCGCGATGGGTCATATCGAGCTGGCGCGATGGGCGGACGCGGTCGTCGTGGCGCCTGCCACCGCCCACGTCATCGCGCGCCTGGCGGCCGGCCTGGCGCCTGATCTGCTGACCAACGTCTGCCTGGCAACCACTGCCCCCCTGTTCCTGGCGCCGGCGATGAATCGACAGATGTGGGAACACCCGGCGGTGCAACGCAACCTGGCGAGCCTGAAAGACGCGGGAGCGGTGATCCTCGGCCCCGGGGAAGGTGAACAGGCCTGTGGCGAAACCGGGCCGGGCAGGATGCTGGAGCCGGCGGAGATCGTCGCAGAACTGGCCCGGCGCCTGGCCCGGGGGCCGAAACCGATGGACGGCCTCAACGTGCTGCTGACAGCCGGACCGACCCGGGAACCCATCGATCCCGTGCGCTACATCTCGAACCACAGCTCGGGCAAGCAGGGCTATGCCCTGGCGCGGGCGGCGCGCGACGCGGGCGCGAACGTCACGCTTGTGAGCGGGCCCGTTGGGTTCGAGGCGCCTGCTGGTATCCGACGTATCGACGTGACGACCGCGAGGGAGATGTACGAGGCCGTGGATTCTGAGCTCCCGGAGACGGATGTCTTCATCGGCGTGGCCGCGGTGGCGGACTATCGCCCGGCAGCAGCGCAGGACCGGAAGATGAAGACAAAGATGAAGACAAAGCAGCCGGGCGAGGCGTCCGAGTTGTGGATCGAACTCAGGGAGAACCCCGATATCCTCGCGCGTGCGGCCGAAGTCTGTCCCTGCGCCATCGGTTTTGCGGCCGAGACCCACGACACCTTGCGCCATGCCCGGGACAAGCTGGCGCGCAAGGGCTGCGCCGCCATCGTCCTGAACGATGTGTCCGACGAGAACATCGGTTTCGACAGCGATCGCAATGCCGTGACGTTCATCGAACCTTCCGGCGAAACCGTCTTCCCGATCGATTCCAAGGAGACGGTGTCCGAAAAACTGATCGACGCCATCGCTCTCCTGTTCCGTCGCAGGAACGATACGACCCGCGGTGATCTGACGCGCCAGGCGTGACGGGGATGGAACGACCCGTAGACATCGCGCCGGAGATATTCCGCGCTTACGACATTCGTGGCATCGCGGGCCGGAACCTGACGGCCCAGGCGGTTTCCTGGATTGGCCGTGCATTTGCGGCGGAATCCCTCGATCGGGGCTTCGCGAAGGTCGCCGTGGGCGGCGATGGCCGCCGTTCGACCGGGAGTTTGCGCGATGCCCTCGTGTCCGGCCTTGCCACTGGCGGTTGCGACGTGATCGATGTCGGCGTCGTTCCGACACCGCTTCTCTACTATGCGACCTACGCGCTCGAAACGCAGACGGGGATCATGATCACCGGATCGCACAATCCGGCCGAGTACAACGGCTTGAAGATGGTGATTGGGGGCGCCGTGCTCTCCGGGGAAGCCATTTCCAACTTGCGTTCGCGCATAGAGCGTGGCGACTGTCCGACGCGCCCCGGAGGCGCCGTGCGATCAGCCGCGGTCATCGAATCGTACATGGATCGCGTCCAGGCCGATGTTGCCCTCGCGCGCCCGCTCAAGATCGTGATGGACAGCGGGAATGGCGTGGCCGGTCTCGTGGCTCCGGCGCTTTTCGAACGGCTCGGTTGCGAAGTGGTGAGCCTCTACGCGGATGTGGATGGCAGCTTTCCGAACCACCATCCCGACCCCGCCGACCCCGCGAACCTGGACGACCTCATCGCCGCGGTCCATGCGCACGGCGCGGACATGGGCGTCGCGTTCGACGGCGATGCGGACCGGCTGGGGGTCGTCACCAACAGCGGAAGGATCATCTGGCCCGATCGGCTCATGATGCTGTTCGCGCGTGATATCGCCGTCCGAAACCCCGGCACGGACATCGTCTATGACGTGAAGTGTTCACGCCATCTCGGGAAAGTGGTTGCCGAGGCCGGGGGAAACCCGATCATGAGTCGGACGGGGCATTCCCACATCAAGGCGAGGATAAGGGAGACTGGCGCGCTGTTCGGCGGCGAATTCAGCGGCCACATCTGTTTCGGGGAACGCTGGTTCGGCTTTGATGACGCCATCTATGCGGGTGCGCGGCTGCTGGAGATCGCCGCAGCCAGGGATTGCCCCCTGGATGATCTGTTCGCCGATTTTCCCGTCCCCTGTACGACGCCGGAGATCAAGGTCCCGACATCGGAGTCGGAGAAATTCCGCATCATCGAGCAACTGTCGGAGTCGGCGGACTTCGGGCCTGGAACCGTGACGAGAATCGACGGACTCCGCGTCGACTACGAAGATGGCTTCGGACTGGTGCGTGCCTCGAACACGTCTCCAGCGCTTACCTTGCGCTTCGAAGCGGACGATGCGGACGCGCTCGCCCGCATCCGTTCCACCTTCGGTGTGCAACTGTCCGCCGTAGATCCGGCTCTCACGTTCTGACGGCAAGGGGGGCTTGAGATGTCACGTGAAGACACGGCGAAGATCCTGATCGAGGCTTTGCCCTACATTCGCAAGTTCCACGGTTCGACGGTCGTCATCAAGTACGGCGGTGCAGCGATGGTCGACCCCGCGCTGAAACATGCATTCGCGCGCGACGTGGTGCTGGTGAAGCTGGTCGGCATGAAACCCGTCGTTGTCCATGGCGGAGGGCCCCAGATCGGGGAACTGCTGCAAAGGCTTTCGATCGAGACGCGGTTCGTCGACGGCCTGCGCGTCACGGACTCGGCCACCATGGACGTCGTGCAGATGGTGCTCGGCGGACTGGTGAACAAGGAGATCGTTTCGCTGATCAATGCCGAGGGAGGCAGTGCCGCGGGCCTTACCGGCAAGGACGGGAACCTCATCCGGGCGCGCAAGCTCAAGCTGACGCGGGAACGTCCGGAGTTCAAGGAGCCGGAGATCGTGGATATCGGGCACGTCGGCGACATCGCCGAGGTCAACCCGGGTGTGCTCGACGCGCTCGTGGACCGTGACTTCATCCCCGTGATCGCGCCGATCGGGGTAGGCGACGATGGTGTTTCCTACAACATCAATGCGGACTTCGTGGCGAGTGCCCTGGCGGCGCGCCTGAATGCGGCCAAGCTGGTATTGCTCACGGATACGCCGGGGGTACTGAAACCCGACGGGTCGACACTGGTCGCGCCGAGCCGCGCGAAGATCGAGAAGATGATCGAGGACGGCGAGATCAAGGGAGGCATGCTGCCCAAGGTGCGTTGCGCGCTGGACGCCATGGCGGCTGGCGTGACGTCAGCCCAGATCATCGACGGCCGCGTTCCGCATGCGACGTTGCTCGAGATCTTCACCGATGGCGGCGTCGGCACGCAGATCACGTAGGCAGGAACCCTTCACCCCTCAGGACACGCAATACAGGCTGCGGTAACGCAGTATCGTCTCCAGGGCTTCGGGGTTGCCGCCGTCGCGCTGCAGGTACGCGACAAGATCGTCGAGCGCAACGATGCTGAGGACCGGGACGCCCAGCCGACGCGCGAGCGACCCGATGCCGGTCTCTTCGCCATCGACGCGTTCCCGCCGGTCGAGGGCCACCAGGACGCCCGCCACTTCAGCGCCGGCGTCCCTGAGGAGCCGGTAAGCGTCGACCTTCGCCTTGCCGTCGGTTACCACGTCGTCGACGATAAGCGCGCGGCGGCCAGCCATCGGGCCGCCGACGATACGTCCACCTTCTCCGTGTTGCTTGGCTTCCTTGCGGTCGAAGGCGGTATCGATGTGGATGCCGTGATCCCGCGCCAGCGCCACGGACGTGGCGACGGCGATCGGGATGCCCTTGTAAGCCGGGCCGAACAAGAGGTCAGGGACCGGCGACAAGCCAGCGATCCTGGCGGCATACGCGGTACCCAGGCAGTCGAGCGCGGGCCCGCTGCTCACGGCGCCAAGATCGAAGAAATAGGGACTGCGGCGTCCTGACTTGAGAACGAAATCGCCGAATCTCAGGACGTTCTCGCGAAGCAGGAACTCGAGGAATTCGTCGGCGTCCATCAAATCCCCAGCGCGCGCCTCTGCTCCGCGAAGAGGCTCTCGATCCCCGATTCGGCGAGGGCGAGCATTTCGGCAAGCGCCCCCCGGGAGAACGGCTCCTTTTCGGCCGTGCCCTGGACCTCGATGAAGCCACCGTCCTCAATCATGACGACGTTCATGTCCGTGTCGGCGTCCGAGTCCTCCGCGTAGTCGAGATCGAGCACCGGCGAGCCCTTGTAAACACCCACCGAGACCGAGGCAACGAGGCGCTGGAACGCCTTGGGCGCGATACGTTGCAGGCACAGGGCCAGCGCAACGCAACCGCCGGTAATCGATACCGTCCGGGTTCCGCCGTCGGCCTGGATGACATCGCAGTCGATTCGGATTGTCCGCTCCCCGAGTTGTTCGAGGTCGACGGCGGCGCGCAGCGAGCGGCCGATCAGCCGCTGGATTTCCATCGTCCGGCCACCCTGCCTGCCGCGCGCGGCCTCGCGGTTGGTGCGCGTATGCGTGGACCCCGGCAGCATGCCGTATTCGCAGGTGAGCCACCCCCGGCCAGTGCCGCGCAGGAATCGCGGGACACCCTTCTCGAAGCTCGCGGTGCAGATGACGCGCGTGTCGCCGAACGTGGCGAGTACGGATCCGGCCGCATGCTTCGTGAAACCCGTCGTGAGGGTCACGGGGCGCAACGCGTCCGGTTGTCTGCCGCTGGGCCGGCGCCATGATTTTTCGGACATCTGTCCCTCCCGCAAGCGCGACGAGTATACGCGTTAGAATCGCTGGAATGATCCTGAGCATGACTGCATTCGCGAAGTTCGAGTCGGCCTCTCTGACCTGGGAGGTCCGGTCCCTCAACAACCGTTACCTGGAAGTGGATTTCCGCTTGCCGGCGGAGATTCGGGAGATCGAGCCGGTACTGCGCGGGCACGTGCGGGATGCCCTGGCGCGGGGCAAGGTGGACGCGACGCTGCGGCTCAGGAAATCGGCACTTCCCGCCACCCCGGCGATCGATCGGCCCCAACTCGAGGCGTTGCTTGACGTGCTGGAGGAGGTGCGGGATGTCGCCCCCGAGATGGCACAGCCGGATGCGCTGGAGCTGCTGCGTTGGCCCGGAGTCGTCAGTGTCGAGCCGGAGGCCGCCGACGCGTCGCTCAAGACCGAGGCGTTGACCGGTTTCGAACACGCAGTACAGCGGCTGATCGAGAATCGGGGCGTCGAGGGCGAGAAGCTTGATACCGTCCTGCGGGACAAGCTCGAGGCACTGGACTCGATGGTTGCCGACATCAGGACCCGCGCTGCCTCGTTCGCGCCCATCGCGCGCGACAGGATGGTCGGTCGCCTGCGGGAACTGGACGCGGTCCACGTGGACCCGGGCCGATTGGAACAGGAGGTCGCCCTGCTGGCGCAGAAGGCGGATGTTGCCGAGGAACTGGACCGCCTGGGAATGCACGCCGGGGCGTGCCGTGACTGCCTCGGTGCGGGCGGTCCGCAGGGGCGGCGCCTCGACTTCCTCATGCAGGAACTCGCCCGGGAAGCGAATACGCTGACGGCCAAGGCGGTCACGACGGAGTGCGCGCAGCGCGCGGTTGAGCTGAAGGTCGTCGTCGATCAGATGCGCGAGCAGGTACAGAACGTCGAGTGAGTCGAGTGGAAGGCCGGCTCATCGTCATCTCGGCGCCCTCCGGCGCGGGCAAGACCAGCCTGGTCAACGCGCTGCTCGAACGCGATGACAGGCTGGCGGCGTCCGTCTCCCATACGACACGACGAAAACGCCCTAACGAAGTCCATGGCAAGCACTACTTTTTCGTCAAGCAGGCGCAATTTGACGAGATGCGCGACCAGGGCGCGTTCCTCGAGCATGCCACGGTTTTCGGTAACGCTTACGGCACGTCCCACGAGGAAGTCGAGCGGACTTTGTCGGGCGGCAGGGACGTCGTTCTGGAGATCGACTGGCAGGGGGCGGCGCAGGTGCGGTCGAGGTTTCCAGATGCCGTGAGCGTTTTCGTCCTTCCGCCCTCGATGGAGGCATTGCTTGACCGGCTCACGGTGCGCGGGCAGGACGGTGCCGAGGAGATCGAACGCCGATGGCGCCAGGCGGTGGACGACATCTCGCATTGCGATGATTTCAACTACGTCGTCGTGAACCACGATTTTGACGAGGCGGTAGAGAAACTTGCGGGCATCATCGATGCCGAACGGCGAGGCGAGAAGGCGCGGTGCGAATGCGTCACGGCACTGGTGGAGAATCTGCTCCGAAGGTAGGAGCACGTCAGGCAGCTGAACCAGGAGATTCGGGAAATGCACCGGCAAATGAGTGAGTACGGCTTGGTTTAGTGGTGAGTTGCAGGACCTCTAAGGCCGGCAGAGTTTACAAACTGAACATTGTGGGCAATTATTCGGTCGTGAGAGCAGATGACTTGGACGCTATGGCAGAGTCGTCAGGAACGATGATGGGATTCCTCGTGAAGAAACCGCCGAAGCTGTCGAGCGGCGCCAGGGAGTTTGTCCGCGAGCATCCCGAGGAGGCGCGCGTAGCGGTAGCGGTAGCTCTGGAGACGGCCGCGGCACAATCGGGGGTAGGGTTGACGAGATCAACGGAGGACGTGCCCGCGCGGCTACGGCGGTTCGTGGTGGATGGGGCTGGAGAGGACCTGATCGGCGTTACGGAGGCGGCGTCACGACTGGGCGTGTCGCGTACGACCGTTTACGACTGGGCGGCCAGGAACATCTTGATCGCCTGGCGGTCCACGAAGCGCCGACTGAACATTCCGGCGGGTCAGATCGTCGGGCCCGGTCGGGTCACGGGCGGATTGGCGGACGTCGTGGACGTTGTCGGGGAGCCCGAGCTTGCTTGGGCCTTCCTCAGTCAGGAATGGCCCTTCGATGATGGCGTGGCCCGACCCATTGAGCGATTGCGGTCCGGTGGGATCGACGAGGTTCTATCGGCGGCAGCGGGATTCGGCGCTACCTTTACGTGACCGAAAGCCGCTATCCGCGGAGTCTGATCGACCGCTCCTGGTCAGGACAGCGTTTCCGGAAAGCTACCGGATCATGTCGCAGAGGCATGTGGGCTCGCCGTTGGGAACAACTCCTGCAGACTCCCGTTTCGCAACCCGGATCGGGGGCTATACGGTGTTGTATGCAGCCCCGGACTTCTCCACCGCATTCATGGAAACTATCATCAGGGACAGGTTCGCGCATCGCCGAACACGGAAGGTCGCGCTTCGCGAGATTACGGAGCGCGCGTGGGTCCGGATAGCGGCGAAACCAGGTGCGCGGCTGACGCTTCTCGACGTTCGTGCAGATGGCTGCACGCGCATCGGGGCGCCGACGGACGTCGTTCAGGCGAGGAATCATGCAGCCGGGCGCGCCTTCGGCAAGACCATCCATGCCGAACACGCAGATGTCGACGGCTTGGTCTATACGTCCCGCTTGACCGGCAATGATGCATACGCGATCTATGATCGAAGTGTCATGAAGCTGAAGACGGGCGACATAGGGCAACTGGAGGAGCACGTGGAGCTACCGGACGTTCTGGAGCGCCACCGGATAGGACTCCTGCTCTAGCGCTGGGGTGGGTATGGTGCGCGCCGTCCACTGCTGCATGGCCCTGGTGGAAGAGGTAGCGATGCGTTGTTGTCGCGTCCCGCCGCTTCACTTAGAATTCGCCGTAGCCGTCGCGCCGGGGCCGACGGCTTTTTTGCGCCGGAGTCCTGTTTGACACGCGCTGATCCCGCGATATTGGCCGTGGCGGACGGCAGTCTGTTCCACGGCACCTCCATCGGAGCGGCTGGCGCGGCCGTTGGCGAAGTCGTTTTCAATACCGCCATGACGGGCTACCAGGAGATCCTCACCGATCCGTCCTATGCCCGGCAGATCGTGACGCTCACCTACCCCCACATCGGCAACACGGGCACGAATCCGGAAGACGTGGAGTCCGGCAGGGTCTGGGCGGAAGGGCTCGTAATCCGCGACCTGCCGTTGCGTACCAGCAGTTGGCGGGCGGCAGCCTCGCTGCCGGAATTCCTGTGCGACCGGGGTGTTGTCGCGATCGCGGATATCGACACGCGGCGTCTGACGAGGCTGATCCGCGAGAAGGGTGCGCTCGGGGGCTGCATCTTCGCGGGACCGGACGCCGATGAAGGAGAGGCGCTGGGCCGCGCTCGTGCGTTTCCGGGGCTTGAGGGCATGGATCTCGCGCAGGTTGTCAGCCGCAGCGAGACGGCGGTGTGGGCGGAAGGCGTATGGTCTCCGGAGAGCGGTTATTCGCGAGCCCCTGCGGCCGCTCGCCGCGTCGTTGCCTACGACTATGGGATCAAGCACAACATATTGCGGCTGTTGGCCGACCGCGGTTGCGCCGTGACGCTGGTGCCGGCGAAGACGCCGGCGGAAGAGGTGCTCGCGATGGACCCCGACGGTGTATTCCTGTCCAACGGCCCGGGTGATCCCGACCCGTGCGATTACGCGATCGACGCCATCCGCGAGATCGTCGGAAGGAACGTGCCAGTCTTCGGGATCTGCCTCGGCCACCAGTTGCTCGCGCTCGCGAGTGGCGCGAAGACCGTGAAGATGCCGCACGGGCACCATGGCGCCAACCATCCGGTACGCGATCTTCGCACCGGTCAGGTCATCATCACGAGCCAGAACCACGGGTTTGCCGTAGACGAGGCAAGCTTGCCGGAGTGCCTGGAGACCACCCACGTGTCGCTGTTCGATGGCACCGTGCAGGGCCTTCGGCGCAAGGACCGGCCGGCATTCGGTTTCCAGGGCCATCCGGAAGCGAGCCCCGGTCCCCGGGACTGCGCCGGGCTGTTTGACGCGTTTGTCGAGTTGATGGACGGGAAAGGCGTACGGGAAGGCGGCGATTCGGGAGCGTCCCAACGATCTCGGCAGGCCCGCAAGAGACGTCGCCTTAGCTGATGCCCAGACGTAACGACATCGAAAGCGTTCTGATTCTCGGCGCGGGTCCGATCGTCATCGGCCAGGCGTGCGAGTTCGACTACTCCGGCGCCCAGGCGTGCAAGGCGCTAAGGGACGAGGGCTACCGCGTCATTCTCGTGAACTCGAACCCGGCCACGATCATGACCGATCCGGCCATGGCGGACGCGACCTATATCGAACCGGTCGAATGGCGTACCGTCGCACGCATCATCGAGGTCGAAAAGCCGGATGCCCTGCTGCCCACGATGGGGGGACAGACGGCGCTCAACTGTGCCCTCGACCTGGTGCGGGAGGGTGTTCTGAGCGCCAACGGCGTCGAGTTGATCGGCGCCAGCCAGGAAGCCATCGACAAGGCGGAAGACCGCGAGCGCTTCATCCGGGCGATGCGGCGTATCGGACTCGAAACGCCGCGGTCCGCGATCGCGCACAGCCTGGAGGAAGCGCTGCAGGTGCAGACCCGGCTCGGCTTCCCCTGCGTGATCCGGCCGTCATTCACCCTGGGCGGTAGCGGCGGCGGCGTCGCTTACAACCGCGAAGAGTTCGTCGATATCTGCGTGCGGGGCCTGGACCTTTCCCCGACGAACGAACTCCTGATCGACGAATCGCTGCTCGGCTGGAAAGAGTTCGAGATGGAAGTGGTCCGGGACAAGCTCGACAACTGCATCATCGTGTGTTCGATCGAGAACGTGGATCCGATGGGTGTGCATACCGGGGACTCGATCACGGTCGCGCCCGCGCAGACCCTGACCGACAAGGAATACCAGCGCATGCGCGATGCCGCCATCGCCGTGCTGAGGGAGATCGGGGTCGAGACCGGGGGCTCCAACGTGCAGTTCGCGGTTGACCCGGAGACCGGACGCCTGGTGGTGATCGAGATGAATCCGCGCGTTTCCCGCTCGTCCGCGCTGGCCTCCAAGGCGACGGGATTCCCCATTGCGAAGGTGGCCGCGAAACTCGCCGTCGGCTATACGCTGGACGAACTCGCCAACGACATCACCGGTGTGACGCCGGCATCCTTCGAGCCCGCCATCGACTACGTCGTCACGAAGATCCCCCGGTTCACGTTCGAGAAGTTCAGCCAGGTGTCGGATCGCCTCACCACCCAGATGAAATCGGTGGGCGAGGTGATGGCGATCGGGCGCACGTTCAAGGAGTCCTTCCAGAAGGCGCTCCGGGGCCTGGAAACGGGCATGACGGGCCTGAACCCGGTGCTGGACTCCGAGTCGCCGGACGAGAGGGACCGCCGCCTGACCCACGAGCTTTCGCAGCCCGGAGCGGATCGCATCCTGTACGTTGCCGACGCGTTCCGCCTCGGCATGACCGTCGAGGATGTCACCGGGGTCTCGCGCATCGATCCCTGGTTCCTGGCGCAGATCGAGGACCTGGTGGCGAGCGAGGCGGCGATTGCCGGCATCGAAAGCCTGACCCTCGAGACGTTGAAACGCCTCAAGCGCGACGGGTTTTCGGACGAGCGTCTCGCCGAACTGGCGGGCTGCAGCGAGGACGCGGTACGGGAGCGCCGGCGCCGGCTCGGAATCACGGCGGTCTTCAAGCGGGTCGACACCTGCGCGGCGGAGTTTCCGGCAAGCACGGCATACCTCTATTCGACCTTTGAAGAGGAGTGCGAAGCGGCGCCGAGCGATGCCCGGAAGATCATGGTTCTCGGCGGGGGCCCGAACCGGATCGGCCAGGGTATCGAGTTCGACTACTGCTGCGTGCACGCGGCCCTGGCCATGCGCGAGGACGGGTTCGAGACGATCATGGTCAACTGCAACCCGGAGACCGTTTCCACCGACTACGACACGTCGGACCGCCTGTACTTCGAGCCGGTAACGCTCGAGGATGTCCTGGCCATCGTCGAAGTGGAGCGCCCGGAAGGGGTCATCGTGCAGTTCGGCGGCCAGACGCCCCTGAAACTCGTGGACAGGCTGCATGCGGCGGGAGTGCCCATCATCGGCACGAGCGCGGACGCGATCGACCGCGCGGAGGACCGGGAGAGGTTCCAGGCCGTGGTCCAGAAGATCGGCCTGAAACAGCCGTCCAACAGGACCGTGACGAACCTCGACGAAGGCCTCGCGGCGGCGCGCGAGATCGGGTTCCCCATGGTCCTCAGGCCGTCCTACGTGCTCGGAGGCCGGGCGATGGAGATCGTTTACTCGGAGCGGGAACTGACGAGGTATTTGTCCAGTGCGTTCGCCGTATCGCACTCGGCTCCGGTACTGCTGGACCGGTTTCTCGATCAGGCCGTGGAAGTGGACGTCGACGCCGTCTCCGACGGACACCAGGTTGTGATCGGAGCGATCATGCAGCATATCGAGCAGGCCGGTGTTCACTCCGGGGACTCTGCCTGCTCGCTGCCTCCGTTCAGTCTGGACGCCGGGATCCAGGACACGATCAGGCAGCAGGTCAAGGCGATAGCCATCGAACTCGGCGTCATCGGCTTGATGAACGTGCAGTTGGCCGTGCAGGATCGCGACGTGTATGTCATTGAGGTCAATCCCCGCGCCTCCCGCACGGTGCCGTTCGTTTCCAAGTGCATCGGCACGTCCCTGGCCAAGATCGCGGCGCGTTGCATGGCCGGCGTTACCTTGGAGGAACAGGGCTTCACACATGAGACGGTCCCGGACTACGTCAGCGTGAAGGAGTCGGTCTTCCCGTTCATCAAGTTCCCCGGGGTCGACCCCATACTCGGTCCGGAAATGAAGTCCACCGGCGAGGTGATGGGTGTCGGCGACACGTTCGCGGAGGCTTTCGCCAAGGCCTCGCTCGCGGCCGGCGAAGTGCTTCCCGTGGGCGGCAAGGCGTTTGTGAGCGTCAAGACGTCGGATCGACCGTTTGTCGCTGCCCTGGGCCGGGAACTGACGGCGCTCGGCTTCGAACTCTCCGCTACCCGCGGCACCGCGCGGGTGCTTCGGGAAGCCGGAATTCTCGCGCGCCCCGTCAACAAGGTGACGGAAGGTCGCCCCGACGTGACGGACATGATGAAGAACGAAAAAATCGACCTCATCGTCAATACGACGGAAGGCCGCCAGTCCATCGCCGATTCGTCGATCATCCGAAGGCTCGCCCTGGCGCAGAAGGTGTGCTACACGACGACCCTGGCGGGTGGCGAGGCTTTTTGCATCGCAATGCGTTACGGTCCCGTTGAGCGCGTACGAAGGCTACAGGACTTGCATAGCGGATTGGCATCGGGAGCGCGAGGGGCAACCGCTCGCGTGCGAGAACCCGAAGCGGAGTGTGGGTCAGGGGCCAGCCGCGCGAATGCGGGGGAACGACCATGACCTGGCCGATGACGGTGGAGGGGGAACAGTGGCTGCGCGAGGAACTCGCCGAGCTAAAGAACACGGCCCGTCCCAATATCGTCCGGGAGATCGCCGCCGCGAGAGAACATGGCGATCTGCGCGAGAACGCGGAATACCACGCCGCCAAGGAACAGCAGGGGTTCATCGAGGCGCGAATCCGGGACATCGAGGCAAAGCTCGCGGATTGCCAGGTCATCGACATCACGCGTATCAGGAACACGGGCACGGTGGTATTCGGCGCGACCGTGACCCTGAGCGACTGCGAGACGGACGAGACGGTGCGCTACAAGATCGTCGGCGAGGACGAGGCCGACCTCAAGTTCGGCAAGATCTCGGTGATGTCACCCATCGCCCGCGCGATCATCGGCAAGGCGCAGGACGATTCCGTGACGGTGTCGACGCCCGCCGGTGACCGCGAGTACATTGTCGGCGAGGTCGAGCATATCTGAACCTCCGGGCCTGGGCGGGGGTGAAAACACGGCACGTCCGAAAGCCTGGGTCCGAGCATGGTCGATTCCGGTTCTCATTCGGTCCCATGAGGTGATCTGACCTGGCCAGAAAGTCGAAATCGAGCAGCCGCTGGCTGTCCCGGCAGCGCCGGGACCCGTATGCGGGCCGGGCGGTGTCACGTGCATTGTTCAAACTGGAACAGCTCGACAGGCGTTTCCACCTGACGGGACCTGGCCGCGTGGTTCTCGAACTGGGCGCCTCCCCGGGAGGTTGGACCGAATACCTGGCCCCTCGGTGCCGGCGGCTGGTGGCGGTGGACCTGTTGCCGCTGGCGAAGACGCCGTCCGGAACCCGATTCATCCAGGGGGACGCGGGTGATACCGATGTGCAGGAGCAGATCGCGGCGGCCCTGTCCGGCGGCGCGGACCTTGTGTTATCCGATATGGCCCCCAATATGAGTGGCAACAGGGTCGTCGACCAGGCGCGCAGCCTCGAACTGGTGGAATGCGCGGTCCACGCTGCGGGGAGATGGTTGAACCCGGGAGGCCGTCTTGTTGTCAAGATGTTCCAGGGCGCGGGATTCACTGATGCGATGCGCGACATGCGCGCCGGGTTCGCCCGGGTCGCGTTGGCCAAGCCGCCCGCATCCCGTGCTGGCTCGCGCGAGGTGTATGCCGTTGCCGATATGGAGTAGGATTGCTGATCGGCCCCTGCGCCGGCAAATGCGGGCCGATCGAGGTTAGGCGCTTGAAAGATATGGGAAAAAACCTTCTGCTGTGGCTGATCATAGCCGCTGTACTGCTTACGCTCTTTCAGAGACTGGACGTAAGCAACGAATCCAACGAGATCAGCTACTCGGATTTCATCGCGCTCGTGCGTGGGGATGAGGTCGCGTCGGTAGAGCTTGATCGAGAGCGGATTTACGGCGAAAAGAAGAACGGCGAAGAGTTCACGGTGCTGCGGCCTCCGCTCGCCGATCCGAAACTGGTGGACGACCTGTACACACACGGCGTCGAGATCACCGGCAAGGAAGAAGAAAAACAGAGCATCTGGGCGCAGCTCCTCATCACGAGCTTTCCTGTCCTCATCATCATTGCCGTCTTCATGCTGTTCATGCGCCAGATGCAGGGCGGCGTCGGCGGACGCGGCGGCCCGCTGGCGTTCGGCAAGAGCAAGGCCAAGCTCCTCTCCGAAGACCAGATCAAGACGACATTCAGCGATGTCGCGGGCGTCGATGAGGCCAAGGAAGACGTCATCGAGCTGGTCGAGTTCCTGCGCGATCCGAGCAAGTTTCAACGTCTCGGCGGCCGTATTCCGCGAGGCACGTTGATGGTGGGATCGCCGGGTACCGGAAAGACGCTGCTGGCAAGGGCCATCGCGGGCGAGGCGAAAGTACCGTTCTTCTCCATATCCGGCTCGGACTTCGTCGAGATGTTCGTCGGCGTCGGCGCGTCGAGGGTGCGGGACATGTTCGAACAGGCGAAGAAGCAGGCGCCCTGCATCGTGTTCATCGACGAGATCGATGCGGTGGGCCGACATCGTGGTGCGGGCCTCGGGGGCGGTCACGACGAGCGGGAGCAGACCCTGAACCAGCTCCTGGTGGAAATGGACGGCTTCGAGGCGAACGCCGGCATCATCGTCATCGCCGCAACCAACCGTCCGGACGTGCTCGATCCCGCGCTGCTGCGCCCGGGGCGTTTCGACCGCCAGGTCGTGGTGCCCCTGCCGGACATTCGCGGCCGGGAACAGATACTCAAGGTTCACATGCGCCGCGTGCCGCTCGGCGACGACGTGGACGCCTCGATCATCGCCCGCGGCACGCCGGGGTTTTCCGGGGCCGACCTCGAGAACATCGTGAACGAGGCGGCGCTGTTCGCCGCCCGGGCAGGCAAACGTCTCGTGATGATGCGCGACTTCGAACAGGCCAAGGACAAGGTCATGATGGGCACGGAGCGCAAGTCCATGGTCATGTCCGAGAAAGAGAAGCGCAATACGGCCTATCACGAAGCGGGACACGCCATTGTCGGGCGCGCGATGCCCGAACACGACACGCTCTACAAGGTGACCATCGTGCCGCGTGGACGCGCCCTGGGCGTGACCATGTTCCTGCCGGAGGAGGACCGTTACAGCCTGAGCCGGCTCGGTGTCCTGAGCCAGATTACGACCCTGTTTGGCGGGCGGATCGCCGAAGAGATGGTCAACGGCGCGGATGGCGTGACCACGGGTGCCGCCAACGACATCGAGCAGGCAACGCGACTGGCGCGCAGCATGGTTACCAAGTGGGGCCTTTCCGAGAACCTCGGTCCCATCATGTACGACGAAGACGACGGCGAGGTCTTTCTCGGCATGTCCGCCGGCGTGAAGCCGAAACCGATTTCGGGCGCCACGGCCAAGGCCATCGACGAGGAAGTGCGCCGAATTGTCGAGCAGTGCTACGGGAACGCCAGCAGGATTCTCACGGAGAACGAGGACAAGCTGCACAGGATGGCGGAAGCGCTGGTCGAATACGAGACGCTGACGCCGGAGCAGATCGAGGACATCATGGCCGGGGCCAAACCTCGCGCGCCGTCTGACGAGCCCACGAGCGGCTCGGCCGGCTCGACCGTCGACGAGTCTGCGCGGAGAGAAGACGAAGAGAGTTCGGGCCCGATTGGCGGTCCGGCGGAAGAGACATAAAGCACCCGGTGCTTCGTGACGGAGCACTAAGCGCTTCCGTGGGCGCGAACCGGTCCCTGGTATGCGGATCTCGTGTCGTCGATCTGTCCCGTCCGAGAGTGATGGGAGTCATCAATGCCACCCCCGACTCGTTCTTCGGCGGCAGCCGGCGCATCGACGTGAACGCCGCGGTGGATGCCGCAGCTTCCATGGTGGACGCTGGAGCCGACATCGTTGACATCGGCGGAGAGAGCACGCGCCCGGGCGCCGACCCCGTTTCCGAAACCGACGAGATGGATCGCACCATCCCCATCATCGAGCGCATCTGCGAGCTCGATGCGGTCGTCAGCATAGATACCTGCAAGGCTGCAGTGGCGGCCGCGGCGATAGGGGCGGGAGCGGAATTCGTCAATGATGTCCGCGCCGCCCGCGGAGACGGCATGCTCGAACTGCTCGCCGGGTCTGGCGTCGGCGTCTGCCTCATGCACATGCGGGGCGAACCGAGGACGATGCAGGAACGGCCGGTCTACGGCGACGTGGTCGGCGAGGTGGGAGAGTTTCTCGGACAACGGGTCGCGGCCTGCCGCGAAGCTGGCGTCGATGCGGCGCGCCTCGTGGTCGATCCGGGATTCGGTTTCGGCAAGACCGTGTCCCACAATCTGGCGCTGCTGGCCAATTTGCGTGCGCTATCATCGACCGGGTTGCCGGTCCTGGTGGGGTTTTCGCGAAAGAGCACGCTCGGGGAGCTTACCGGCAGGGAAGTCACGGACCGTTTGCCCGCCAGCATCGCCGCCGCGGTGCTCGCCGCGGTGAACGGCGCCTCGGTGTTGCGCGTTCACGATGTCGGGGAGACGGTGGACGCACTGAAGGTGGTCGAGGCCACCCTGGCGCATGAGCGGCCCGATGCTTGAGGGACGAAGGCAGGGAACGTGAAGAACGGACGAAAGTACTTCGGCACCGACGGGATTCGCGGCCGCGTCGGCGAGGCGCCGATCACCGCGGAGTTCTGCCTGCGCCTCGGCTGGTCGGTCGGCAAGGTTTTCGCGGCCGCGGGGTCGCCACTGGTCCTGATCGGCAAGGACACGCGAATCTCCGGTTACATGATCGAGTCGGTGCTTGAGGCGGGACTGGTATCGGCCGGCGTCGATGTGCGCCTGTTGACGCCGATACCGACACCTGCCGTGGCGTATCTCACGCGCACCTTCCGGGCGGGTGCCGGAATCGTGATCAGCGCATCTCACAACGCTTACGAAGACAATGGGATCAAGTTTTTCGACTCTCGCGGCCACAAGCTCCCAGACGAGATGGAGCTTGCCATCGAGGAGCGGATCGGACAGCCGATGAAGACCGTTCGCTCCAGCGAACTCGGCAAGGTCGTACTGCTGGACGATGCGCGGGGACGCTACATCGAGTTCTGCAAGAGCACGGTGAGTCGCCAGTTCCGGTTGCGCGGCATGAAAATCGTCCTCGACTGCGCCAACGGGGCGACCTATGCCGTGGCACCCAGCGTCTTCTCCGAGTTGGGCGCAGAGGTCGTGCTGCTTGCCGCGGAACCCGACGGAATGAACATCAACGAGGCCTGCGGATCCACGCATCCTGAGACCATGGCGGAAAAGGTCGTCGAGACCGGTGCGGACGTGGGCATCGCCTTCGATGGCGACGGGGACCGCGTGGTGATGGCGGACCACAACGGGAACCTCGTGGACGGGGACGAACTCCTTTACGTGATCGCTCGGCATGCGGCGGGCAACGGACAGTTGAGAGGCGGGGTGGTCGGCACCCTGATGAGCAATCTCGGCCTCGAACGAGCCCTTTCGAAGGTGGGCATTCCGTTTACGCGCACGGACGTGGGCGACCGGTTTGTCATTGAAGCGATGCGTCGGCTCGACTGGGGTCTCGGCGGAGAGTCGTCCGGCCATATCGTGTGCTCCCGGCTGACGACGACCGGCGATGGCATCATCGCGGCGCTCCAGGTCCTGGTCGCCATGGTCGACAACGACCAATCCCTCGAGGAGCTGACTTCGGGAATGGTGAGACTGCCCCAGTCCGTGATCAACGTCGGGTGCACGGATCCCGCGGCGACCACCGAGTGCACCAACGTCTCGGCTGCCGTCGATGACGTCGAGGACAAGCTCGCAGGCCGGGGCCGCGTTCTGCTGCGGCCGTCGGGAACCGAACCCGTGGTACGGGTCATGGTGGAGGGCGACGACGCCCGCGAAGTGGCGGGACATGCGCAGGCGCTTGCACAAGTGGTGCGTTCCGCCAGCGTCTGAGGTCGCCGACCGGTTGTCATCGGACCGTTAGCTGATACCATGCGCGCCCTTCACTTCGAGGGGCCTGCGGGCAATGCGCCGACCGATAGTTGCCGGAAACTGGAAGATGCACGGTTCGCGATCCCTGGTCGAAGAGTTCGGGTGTTCCCTCGAAGGCCGCGACGGCGTCGATGTGATCGTTTTCCCCCCCGCGCTATACGTGCCGTTGGCCGTGGAGCGCCTGGAAGCCGCCAAGGTCGGCATGCAGAACGTGCATCTCGAGAACGCCGGCGCGTACACGGGTGAAGTCGCGGCCGAAATGGCAGCGGAGATGGGTGCGCGATATGCGCTGGTCGGCCATTCGGAACGGCGTCGGCTCTTCTCTGAAACGGACGAGATCGTCGCGGGGAAGTACCGGGCCGCGTTGCGGGCCGGGCTGGTTCCGATCCTGTGCGTGGGAGAAACGTTGGAAGAACGTCGTGAAGGGCGGGAAGCCGAGGTGGTGCTGTCGCAGCTCGATGCGGTACTGCAGGCCGGGGAGCAAGGCAGCGTGGTCGTCGCGTACGAACCTGTATGGGCGATCGGCACTGGAGAAACGGCCACGCCGTCGGAAGCCCAGGCAATGCACGCCACCATACGGGCGGCGCTTGGCGGTGCGGATGTCCGCATCCTTTACGGCGGCAGCGTAACGGCCGAAAATGCAGGGGCGCTGTTCGCCGAAGACGACATCGATGGAGGCTTGGTCGGCGGCGCTTCGTTGGAACCCGCCAGTTTCAACGCAATAACGTACGTGGCGGATCAGTGATATGGAAAATCTGGAAACTGTCCTGTTGATCCTGTTGGTTGCGGACGCGATCGCTCTCGCGACGCTCATTCTGCTGCAGCAGGGGAAGGGCGCGGATATCGGAGCGGCATTCGGCAGCGGCGGGTCGAACACGGTGTTCGGTTCGTCCGGCAGCGCGTCGTTCCTGATGAAGTTGACAACGTGGCTCGCGATCGGGTTTTTCCTGATCTCTTTCGGCCTGGCGTATACCGCCAAGGAACGTGCGGCGAGCCTGCGGGGCATAGGCATACCGGTCGTGGAAGACGTCGGGGTGGAGCAATTTCAGACGGAAGACGCCGGAGAGACCGAGACCCCATCCGGGCAGGAACCCTTCGAGGTCCCCGACATATAGTGAGTCAAGTTGCCGAAGTGGTGAAATTGGTAGACACGCTACCTTGAGGGGGTAGTGGGCTTTTGCCCGTGGAGGTTCGAGTCCTCTCTTCGGCACCAATCATTTAACGCAAGCGGGCGTCCCGTCATCACCCGTAAGTGAGCAACTCGGGCGTCAGATGTCCCGTATCGTTCAGGGCCGTGACCTGGACTCCAAGAAAGGTCTTGACCTCAACTCGCGAGATCCCGCAATTGTGCATGTCAAACCGGGCCCAGTCGTCGGGATCGAGGTCAAGTACGCGACAGACCAGGTATCGGAAGGCGTTGCCGTGGCCCACCAGTAGTGTGGTGCCTTTGGATCCAGCCCCGAAATACCGGGAGAAGGCACGGTCCAGAGCCTGTCGGCAGGAAGCGGTATCGGTCGCCGCCACGCCATCGGGATAGAACACGTCCCGGCCCCGCGGGACGGACGGGACGCACTCGCACAGGTCCGCATCGGTCTCGACTTCGACGGATGCATGGTGCCGGACAACCGCCGCTGCCGTCTGCTCGGCGCGACGAAGACCGCTTGAGACGATGCGGTCGATGGATTCGACCGAGAGTCGTTCGGCTGCGAGCGCCGCTTGGCGCAAGCCGGTCTCCGTTAGCCCGCCCGAACCGTCAGGCGTGCTTTCGTCCTGCTGGCCATGCCGTAGCAGGAGCACCGTGTACAGAACACGAATTTCTCGGACCGACACCGCGCTGTCGTGGCCGGTGGACATGGCGGAAGCTGTTCCCGCCGTGTCAGGGCAGCGTCACGTCCTCGTCGATCGGGACGAAGAGGCAGGAGCGGGGCCGTCCGTCGACGGCGCGGCTCTTGTGCCCCCGGCCGCTGGTGTCCTCGGCAAGGAGAATGTCTCCGGATTGCAGCCGCCGGGTCTCGCCGCTGCCTACGGTGATGTCGACACCGCCGCGCAGGTTGACGACGAACTGCCGTCGCGGGGCCTGGTGGAAGTCGAGGTCGTAGTCGCCATCCACCTCACGGAACACGACCCCCGGGCCGCTTATCAGCTTGGACAGCCTCCCGATGCCGCCTTGCGGACTCACCTCGATGTCGACGTCCTCGAAGTGCGACTCGCCATCGTCGCCCGCGAATACACGTACCACTTTCATTGCTTACGCCCGTCTGTCTGATCCACGCGGCCATTGTATGTGTGCGTGCGTGTTGTAGCATCCACGCCCTTTCGGGCGTCGGGAGACGAAAGCCACAATGGCGAAGTTCGAAAACATCCTGGACACGGTAGGCAATACGCCGGTGGTGCGCCTCAACACGTTCGCTCCGCCGGGGGTGAACCTGTTCGCCAAGATCGAGGCGTTCAACCCGATGGGTTCGGTCAAGGACCGTCTCGCGCTCGGCGTCATTGAAGACGCGGAACGGCGTGGCGTCCTCAAGCCCGGGCAGACGGTGGTCGAGGCCACCAGCGGCAACACGGGCATCGGCCTCGCCATGGTCTGCGCCCAGCGCGGCTACCCGCTGGTGGTGACGATGGCCGAGAACTTCAGCGTCGAACGCCGCAGGCTCATGCGGTTCCTTGGTGCGAAGGTCGTGCTGACCCCCGCGTCCGAGAAGGGCAGCGGGATGCTTGCGAAAGCGGTCGAGCTTGCGCGGGAACACGGTTGGTTCCTGTGCCGGCAGTTCGAAAACGAGGCGAACGCGGAGATCCACTCCCGAACGACTGCGCGGGAGATCCTCCGGGACTTCGCCGATGAACCCCTGGACTACTGGGTGACCGGATATGGCACCGGCGGCACGTTGAAGGGCGTCGGGAGGGTGCTCAAGGCTGAGTCGCCGAATACGCGAATCGTGGTCTGCGAACCCGCGAATGCGCCGGTACTGGCGAGCGGCATCCCCCAGGAGCGCGACGGCGATGGTGCGCCGAGTGCGAGCCATCCCCAGTTTCGTCCGCACCTGATGCAGGGCTGGAGCCCGGACTTCATACCGCGCCTGACCGAGGACGCCGTTTCATCCGAGTGGGTGGACGAAGTACTCGGCGTCGAAGGAGACGACGCGATGTCGGCATGCCGAGACCTGGCGCGCCGGGAAGGGATTTTCGTCGGCATATCGAGCGGCGCCACCCTTGCGGGCGCGCTTGCGGTCGCTCGCCGCGCCGAAAGAGGCGCCAACATCCTCTGCATGCTGCCCGATACCGGTGAACGCTACCTCTCGACGCCGTTGTTCGATGACATCGGCGAGGACATGACGGACGAGGAGATCGCGATCTCGCAGTCGACCCCGCGCTATCGATTCGACGCGCCAGGCACGGCGCCACGTCCGGACGGTGCGAACGGCGTTGACGGAAAAGCTGTGCGGTTTGTCGAAGAGACCGTGCGAGGCTCCCAGCACGTGGTCATGTTCTCGCTGCAGTGGTGCGAGTTCTGCTGGGCCGTGCGCAAGCTGTTCGAACGGGCGTCCATTCCGCTGTACACCGTCGATCTCGACTCGGCGAAGTACCGGGAGGGCGATTGGGGCGGCAGGGTCCGCGGCGCATTGCTCGAGCGGACCGGCCAGCCCACGATTCCGCAGATTTTCTTTGGCGGGAAGCACCTCGGCGGCTGCACGGAAGCGTTCGACGCGTTCAACGACGGCAGCCTGGCGCGGATGCTCGACGATGCCGATGTGACGTACGACCGGACGTTGCGGCTCGACGCCTACGAACTGCTCCCAACCTGGCTGCATCCGCGTTAGCGGCAAAGATCTTCGCCCGCTCAGGCCTGCATCCGGAAATGTGAGATCTGTATTTCTTCTCCGATGTCCGCGTAGTCTCCGGCGCTTCGGGCGGCGCGGTACTCACCCCAGTTGATCGCCCGGTAGCGGGGTGGTCCGACCAGGGGCGCGAAGTCCGTCCCGTAGGCCGGGTTGAAGAAAAACGGTGCGCTGAACCGTTCCCGGCTGGCGTGGGCGGTCACCCGGTGCAGGGGCGCCGGATAACGGTCGTTGGACCAGACCTGTACCACGTCGCCGATGTTGATGGTGAGTGCGTCCGGCACGGGCGGCACGTCGGACCATGCCCCTTCGTGAAAGACCTGCAACCCCGGCTGGTCGTCCTGCAGGAGCACCGTGACGGCGCCGGCATCCGTGTGGTGGCCTATGGCCAGGTGCCCGCGCTCCGGCACTGTCGGCGATTCCGGCGGCGCGGGATCGTCGCAGACCGGGTAGTAATTGAGCCGCAGGAAACTGGTGTGATCGGCAAAGAAGGTACGTAGCGCGTCTGGCTCCTGGCCAAGGTTCATGCCGATCGCACGGAGGACGCGATTCGCCACGCGTTCCGCTTCCCGGGCAAACGTCTCCATCGCAGGGCGGAACGCCACCGGTTCTGCCGGCCACTGCGGTGCTGCTTCGGCCATGGGACCCGAGGTTGCTGGTGGCCCGACATCGAAGATCTCCTTCCAGTCGGGCGTGTTCTTGGTCAGTTCGCGATCATAGAAGCCCCAGCTGTTCCCTGCGGTTCGCTCGACGGCGAGCTTTCGCGAACGCGGCAGCGCGAAGAACTCCCGCATCCTCGCGAGCGTGTTGGAGCGGACGGATCTCGCCACGCCGTGACCCGTGACGTGAAAAAACCCCCAGTCGGCACAGGCACTGTCGATGAGCGCAAGGGTGCGCGCATCCAGTGAGGTGATGTCGATGACGGGAACGCCCGCCACCAGGTTTTCGACTCGCATGTCGCAAGCATACCCTGCGCCACGGCCTCCCTTCGAAGGCTGCCGGCCCTTCATGAGGGTTCCGAAGGGTACTGGAAGGGCGATTGCACAGGCGTGTTTGTTGGCTATAATCCCGCTCTTGCTGATGCGGGGTGGAGCAGTCTGGTAGCTCGTCGGGCTCATAACCCGGAGGTCGTAGGTTCAAATCCTGCCCCCGCTACCAACGATGGCACGAAGGGTTCAGCCCGCAAGGAAGGCCCCTCGATTGGGGGCCTTTCGTTAGGTTGGAAGTCTGGCTCGCGTCAGCGACGGTGAGCCGGCCCGACGCGCGAACGGTGAAAATGGGCGGGATCGCCCATTTTTTGTATGTGCAGGCAAAGATTGGCCGGTGAAAAGAAGGGAACAGGAACTTGAGCAATTGCTCGAGCCGACCGTAAAGGGACTGGGCTACGAACTGTGGGGCCTGGAATACCTGACCGGCGGCAATCGTGCGACATTGCGGGTCTATATCGACACCCCGCACGGGGTGACGCTGGGTGACTGCGAGCGCGTCAGTCACCAGTTGAACGGCGTGCTCGATGTGGACGATCCGGTCCGGGCGGTCCACACGCTGGAGGTATCGTCCCCGGGCCTCGACCGAATCCTGTTCAAGCCTCACCAGTACACCGCGCACATCGGCCAGGAAGTGGATATGCGCTTGCGATTTCCGCTGGACGGGCGACGCAAGTTCGTTGGTCAGATCGATGGCGTTCAGGGCGGGGATGTCGTGCTGCGCGTGGATGGAACCACCTGTGCGGTCCCGCTGGAACAGGTGCACAGGGCGAGGGTCGTGCCGGCGGGCGTTAGCGGGGGCGGCATATGAGTAAAGAGATACTGACCGTTGTCGAGTTGCTGTCCCACGAAAAGGGCGTGGCGGAGGGGGTGATCTTCGAGGCGCTGGAATCCGCGCTCGCGACGGCGACCAAGAAGCGGTACGTGGAGGATGCAGAGTTTCGGGTCGCCATCGACCGGGAGTCCGGTGACTACGAGACGTTCCGGCGTTGGCTGGTGATCGATCCGGAACGGGAACTCGAAGAGGACGAGTTCCCCAATCCGGATGCGGAGCTGACACCCGAAGATGCGGAAGAAAAGGACCCGGCGCTTGCGATCGGCGACTATTTTGAAATTCCGGTCGAATCGGTGGAGTTCGGTCGTATCGCGGCACAGGCTGCGAGACAGGTTCTGACGCAGAAGGTTCGAGAAGCGGAACGCGCGCAGGTCCTGGAAAAGTACCTTCCCAGGGTGGGCCAACTGGTGAGCGGGTCCGTCAAACGAACGACGCGCGAAGCGGTCATCGTCGATCTGGGCAACAACGCTGAAGCGATGTTGATGCGAACGTCGTTGATCCCGAGGGAGATTTTTCGCGTCGGCGACCGCATGCGCGCGCTGTTGTCGGAGATTCGTCCCGAAGTGCGGGGTCCGCAACTCATGCTTTCGCGCACGGACCCCGAGATGTTGATCGAACTGTTCAAGGTCGAAGTGCCCGAAATCGCGGAGAACGTCATCGAGATCCGCGCGGCGGCGCGCAATCCGGGGTCGCGCGCGAAGATCGCCGTGTACACCAACGATGGTCGCATAGACCCGGTCGGCGCGTGTGTAGGCATGCGCGGTTCGCGCGTTCAGGCCGTCTGCAGCGAACTGGACGGGGAGCGAGTGGATATCGTCCTCTGGGATCAGGATCCGGCACAGCTTGCCATCAATGCGATGCAACCCGCGGAAGTCGTGTCCATCGTGCTTGACGACGACACGCGATCAATGGACATCGCCGTGCGGGAAGAGAACCTCGCCCAGGCCATCGGCTACAAGGGAGAGAACGTGCGGCTCGCCGGCCAGCTCACGGGCTGGGAACTCAACATCATGACCGACGAGGAGGCGGCCCAGCGCCAGGAGGACGAGGCACTGTCCTATATCCGGGGGTTCATGGAGTCGCTTGCGGTCGACGAGGACGTTGCCGCCGTCCTCGCGGAGGAAGGTTTTACCAGCATTGAAGAGGTCGCCTACGTTCCGATCGAGGAGCTTCGGGCCATCGAGGGTTTCGATGACGAACTCGTCGAGGAACTTCGCACCCGGGCGAAGGATGCCCTTCTGGCGAAAGAGATGGCACGGGGCGAATCGGGAGAGGAGCCTGCCGAGGACCTGTTGAATCTCGAAGGCATGGACAGCGAGCTTGCTTACAAGCTTGCCGCAAACGCTATCGTCACCAGGGAGGACCTGGCTGAGCTGGCGACCCCGGATCTGCTCGAGATCGAAGCCGAAATCGGTGAAGAGAGGGCAAGTGCACTCATCATGACGGCGCGAGCCCCCTGGTTCGAAGACGCTGAACAGGAAGCCGGGGGCTGATCGGAATGGCAGAAGTAATGGTCAAGCAACTGGCCGCCGCGGTGAACGTCCCCGTGGAGCGTCTCCTGAAACAGATGCGTGATGCGGGCCTGCCCCACGAAAACGAGGACGATCCCGTTAACGATGAACAGAAGCGGCAGTTGCTCGCCCACCTGAATCGTGCCAAGGAAGCCGCGCCGAGTCCGCCAAGGCGGATCACCCTGAAGCGCACTTCGCGCTCTACTCTCAAGGCGGGGCAGGGCCGTGCCGGACATACGGTTTCCGTGCAACGGAAGCGGCGTCGTATCTACGTCAAGGGTGGCGAGGCGGCGAAACCCGCGGTCGTGCCGCCCGCGCCCCCGGAAGCGAAACCCACGCAGGTCGAGATCGAGGCCGAGCGGATAAGGCAACAGGAATTGGCCCGCAAGGCCGCGGAAGAAGAGGTCCGCGAGAACGCGGCGCGGCGGCAACGCGAGAAAGAAGAGCAGGAGCAGCAGAGGCGCGAGCAGATCGCCCGGATGGAGGAGGAGGCGAAGCGGGCGGCGGAAGCGGCAATAGCTGCTGAAGGCGCGAAGGCAGCCGCTGCCGCCGAAGCGGCCAGGACCCAGGAGCGGGTCGGGAAACGCGCAAAGGACAGGATAGACCGGGCGAAGGACAGGGACCGGGCCCGGGAAGACGAGTTTGGGGACGGCAGGTCTCGTCGCCGGGAACTCTCGTTGAAGCGCCAGGGGCGTCCTCCCAGGCGACGTGTGACACCCACGACCATTTCAGTCGAGACCAAGGGCGGCGAATTCACGCTGCCACAGGACGCGATCCAGCGGGAAGTCGAGCTGCCCGAATTCACGCAGGTGGGCGAACTGGCCCAGCGCATGAGCGTCAAGGCCGGCGAGGTCATAAAGACGCTCATGGACATGGGCGTGATGGCTACGATCAACCAGCCGCTGGACCAGGAGACCGCCACGCTCGTCGTCGAGGAAATGGGGCACAAGGTAAAGCTGGTGGCCGCCGACGAGATCGAGCAGGAACACAGGGAGTCGTTGATCATCGATGGGGAAAGCGAACCGCGGTCCCCGGTCGTGACGGTGATGGGACACGTGGACCACGGCAAGACTTCGCTGCTCGACTACATCCGCAACACCCGGGTCGTGGCGGGTGAGGCCGGAGGAATCACCCAGCACATCGGCGCCTACCGGGTGACCACCGAGTATGGCGACATCAGTTTCCTGGACACGCCGGGACACGCCGCATTCGCAGCAATGCGCGCGCGCGGCGCCCGGGCTACCGACATTGTGGTGCTCGTGGTGGCTGCAGACGACGGCGTCATGCCGCAGACGGAAGAGGCGGTGCAGCACGCCAAGGCATCGGAAGTTCCCATTATCGTGGCCATCAACAAGATGGACCTGGAGGGTGCCGATCCCGAGCGCATCAAGAATGAACTCTCGGGCCTGGATGTCATCCCCGAAGACTGGGGCGGCGACACGCAGTTTATCGAAGTGTCCGCAGAGACGGGCGATGGTGTCGGTCGACTGCTCGAGGCAATCAACCTGCAGGCGGAGATACTGGAACTCAAGGCCGTTCCGGATGCCCCGGGACAGGGAGTCGTAGTGGAATCCCGCCTTGACCGCGGCCGCGGTCCGGTAGCCACGCTACTGGTGCAGAACGGAACGCTGAAACGCGGCGATGTCGCGATTGCGGGAGAACACTACGGGCGCGTCCGGCTGATGATGAACGAACGGGGAGAACCTGTCGAAGAGGCGGGTCCATCGGTCCCGGTCGAGATACTGGGTCTGAATGCGACGCCGGAAGCAGGCGACGATTTCTCCGTTGTCGCGGACGAGAGGCGAGCGCGGGAGCTCGCGGAGTTCCGGTCAGACCAGAGCCAGGCGAGGCGCAACGTCAAGCAGGCAGCCAATATCGAGAGCATCTTTGCGGACCTGGCCCAGGGTGAGAAGCGCGTGTTGAGACTCGTGCTCAAGGCGGACGTTCGCGGGTCGCTCGAGGCGATCTCGCAGGCGTGCGGAAGGCTCGGTAACGACGAGGTTGGCGTCAACATTGTCCGTGCGGGAGTCGGCGGCATTACCGAATCTGACGCGATGCTCGCGTTGACGTCCGAGGCCGCGATATTCGGCTTCAACGTACGAGCCGACAACAACGCCAAGGCAGTCATCGAGCGGGAAGGTATCGACCTGCAGTACTACAGCGTGATCTACGAACTCCTGGACGACGTCAGGGGGATTCTCGAGGGTCTCCTGATGCCGGAAATCCGCGAGGAGATCGTCGGAACGGCGGAGGTTCGGGATGTCTTCCCGGCACCGCGATTCGGACAGGTCGCGGGTTGCATGGTCGTCGACGGCACCGTCGCCCGAAACAAGCAGATTCGGGTGCTTCGGGACAACGTGGTCATTTTCGAAGGCGAACTGGAGTCGCTGCGGCGTTTCAAGGACGATGTGGCCGAGGTACGCAGCGGCCTCGAGTGCGGGATCGGCGTTCGCAACTACAACGATGTGCGCGTCGGCGACAAGATCGAAGTATTCGAATCCGGAGAAGTCGCCCGGACCCTCTGATCCGGAACATTGCGTGATCTGATGTCCTCTGATTCCAACAGCGAACGGGTACCTCGCGTAGCCGCGTTCATGCGGGAAGAGTTGTCGCGAGTATTGCTTCGCGGTGCTGGCGACCCGCGATTCGAACTGGTGAGCATTACGGATGTCCGGGTCAGTCGCGACCTCTCGGTTGCCGACGTCTACGTGAGTTCACTGTCGGCCGCCACCGATGATGATCGGGCCGGCCTTGTCGATACGTTGCGGAATGCGGCGGGTTTCATTCGGTCGGAAGTGGCGCAGCGCCAGGGAATGCGTAGAACCCCGCGCTTGCGGTTTCACTACGACGACCTCATTGAGTCGGGTCCCCGGCTCGAGGCTCTGATCGACGAAGCCGTGGCCCGGGGAGCGCGAGGGGATACCCCTCGCAGAGAGAGAGCAGCGCGAGGGGATGCCCCTCGCAGAGAAAGAGCAGCGCGAGGGGATACCCCTCGCACGAACGACGCACGTGACGCGCGGACGGGTGACTACTGATGGCGCGCAGACGGCCCCGGGGCCGGGACGTGAACGGCATCATGGTGCTCGACAAGCCGGGCGGCATGAGTTCCAACGATGCGGTGCAGAAGGCCAAGCAACTCTTTGCCGCGCGAAAGGTCGGCCACACCGGAAGCCTCGATCCTCTGGCCACGGGGGTGTTGCCGCTCTGTTTCGGTGAGGCCACCAGGTTCTCGCGCTACCTGCTCGAGTCCGACAAGAAGTACACGACGCGGGTCATCTTCGGGGTTAGTACGGACAGCGGCGACGCCGACGGAAAGGTCATACGCGAACGGCCGGTCGGGCGGCTGACCCGGGCGGCAGTGGACAAGGCCCTCGATGCGTACCGCGGAGAAATCCAGCAGGTGCCGTCCATGTTCTCGGCGGTCAAGCACCAGGGCCAGCCCCTGTACAAGCTCGCGCGGAAGGGGATCGAGGTAGAGCGCAAGGCGCGGTCGGTGACCGTCTATTCCATCGAGATCGGAGAGCTCGAGGGCGACGAACTTGACCTCGATATTCATTGCAGCAAGGGAACGTACGTGCGAACCATCGTGCATGAACTCGGCGAGTCGTTGGGTTGCGGCGCGCACGTCACCGCGCTCCGCCGGACGATGGCGGGGCCCTTCGGGGAGTCCGACCTCGTGACCTTCGAGATGCTCGAGCCAACGGGTGAGGATCTCGGGGAGGCGAACGACAGAACACGGCTGGAGGCGTGGCTGCAGCCGGTGTCCAGTGCGGTTCGACAATGGCCCGAGGTTACCTTGACGGGCGATGCAGCCTACTATTTGCGGCAGGGACAGCCCGTCCTCGTGCCGCATGCCCCCACCGAGGGGTGGGTTCGGCTCGCGGAAGCCGCTTCGCCAGAGACATCGGAAGGCAACGGTGCCCGTTTTCTGGGCGTAGGCGAAATCCTCGACGACGGTCGCGTGGCACCGAGACGGCTGATTCCCGCGAACTGAGCCGAAAGAAAAGGGCGAAGGAAACAGCCGAAGGAAACAATCGAAAGAAACGCGCGAATGAACAGTATCAACGAACAGTCAACGAAGCGGCGCACCGCAGGAGTATTGGAGCAAGACAAATGGCGCTGACAGCACAGACCAAACAGGAGATCGTCAAGGAGCATCAACGAAGCGACAACGACACCGGCTCGCCGGAAGTCCAGGTGGCGCTCCTTACGCACAACATCAACTCACTGCAGGCTCACTTTCGGGATCATGCCAAGGACCATCACTCCCGCCGGGGACTGATCCGCATGGTGAACCAGAGAAGGAAACTGCTCGACTACCTCAAGGCCAAGGACAGCGAGAGATACGCGGCGTTGATCAAGCAGCTCGGATTGCGGCGATAGGCGCCTGCGGCAAGGATCCGCGGGCTTTAGCAAGACAAGGCAGCCCTCAAGGGCAAAGGAATTTGTGACGCGGCAAGCGCGTCAACAGGAGAAAGAAGTGAATCCAATCAGACAGGAATTTCAATTTGGCGACCACAAGGTGGTTCTGGAGACGAACCGGGTCGCCAAGCAGGCGTCGGGCAGTGTGCTCGCGTCGATGGGCGACACGGTGGTGTTATGTACCGCCGTCGCGGAGAAGGAAGCGCGTCCCGACCAGGGGTTCTTCCCTCTCACCGTAAACTACGAAGAACGAACCTATGCCGCCGGAAAGATACCCGGCGGTTTTTTTCGCCGGGAAGGGCGGCCCAGCGAGAAGGAAACGCTCACATGCCGCCTGATCGACCGGCCGATTCGGCCGCTGTTTCCAAAGGGGTTCATGAACGAAGTGCAGGTGATATGCACCGTCATGTCCGCGGAACGGGACATGGACCCGGACATCGTGTCCATGATTGGCGCATCCGCGGCGCTGTCCCTGTCCGGTGTGCCTTTCGCGGGTCCCATCGGCGCGGCCAGGGTCGGTTTCTGCGATGGCATGTACGTCCTTAACCCCGGCCACGAAGCGCTCGCGGGATCGATGCTCAACATGGTCGTGGCCGGCACGGTGGGCGCCGTGCTGATGGTGGAGTCCGAAGCGCAGGAATTGACCGAAGACCAGATGCTCGGCGGCGTGCTCTTCGCGCACCAGGAAATGCAGGTGGCGATCGAGGCGATCAATGCACTGACGGCCGAGGCCGGCAAACCGAAGTGGGAATGGGCGCCGCCCGCGGAAGACACGGCACTCCTCGACCGACTGACTGCGGACATTGGACAGTCACTTGAGGAGGCGTACTCCATTACGGACAAGCAGGCGCGCCAGGCGCGCGTTCGCGACTTGCGCAGCGGGGCCGTCGAGGCGATCGCGGGCGAAGAGGTCGGTGAGGGCGACGTAAGCGATGGATTCGGCAAGCTCGAAAAATCCATCGTGCGGGAACGCATTCTCTCTGGCGAACCGCGCATCGACGGCCGGGACCTCAATACTGTGAGACCTATCGAGGTCGATGTCGGCATGTTGCCGAGAACCCACGGCTCGGCGATGTTCACGCGGGGCGAAACACAGGCCATCGTGGTCACTACCCTGGGCACGCTGCGGGATGCCGCCAGGATCGAGGCCCTGCAGGGCATGTACAACGACCAGTTCATGCTGCACTACAACTTCCCGCCCTACTGCGTGGGAGAAACGGGCTTCATGACCGGCCCGAAAAGGCGGGAAATCGGCCATGGCCGGCTGGCCCGCAGAGGCATCGGCGCCGTGTTGCCCGACCTTTCGAACTTTCCTTACACGATCCGGGTCGTGTCCGAGATCACCGAGAGCAACGGCTCAAGCTCCATGGCGAGCGTATGCGGGGCGTCCCTCTCGCTCATGGATGCCGGCGTACCGGTGCGCGCACCCGTCGCGGGCGTTGCCATGGGGTTGGTCAAGGAAGGCGACCGCTTTGCGGTGCTCACCGACATACTCGGCGACGAGGACCATCTTGGCGACATGGACTTCAAGGTGGCTGGCACCGCCGATGGCGTCACCGCGCTACAGATGGACATCAAGATCGATGGCATCACCGAGGAGATCATGGAAACCGCCCTGGAGAAGGCGCACGCCGCGCGATTGCACATCCTGGGCGAGATGAACAAGGTCATCGCCGCCTCGCGCGAGTCGATGTCGGAGTACGCGCCGTCCATGGCCGCGCTCAAGGTTCATCCGGAGAAGATCCGGGACATCATCGGCAAGGGTGGTGCCACCATCAAGGGCATCCAGGAAGAGACCGGCGCGCAGGTGGACGTCGAGGACGACGGTACGGTGCGCGTCTACGCCGAAGACCGGGAAGCCAAGGATGCCGCGGTCGCGCGAATCGAGGAGATCACCGCGGAAGCCGAGGTCGGCAAGATCTACAACGGCAAGGTCGCGCGTATCGAGAACTACGGCGCCTTCGTCAACATTCTCCCCGGCAAGGACGGTCTGCTGCACATCTCGGAGATCGCCCGGGAAAGAGTGGAGAAGGTCAGGGACTACCTCGAGGAAGGCCAGGATGTGGATGTGGTCGTACTCGATGTCGACCAGCGAGGCCGCATCAGGCTGTCCATGAAGGAACTGCCGAACTACGCGGCGTAACCGGGTTCGCTGCGGTGACCCGTCTGCGGGGGTAGGGTCTTGCCGTGCTCGACGGTGTCCGGCCTGCGCGGCTTCAGGCCCGGTTGCGCATCAGGTCGTCGACTACGCCAGGCTCGGCAAGCGTGCTGGTATCGCCCAGATCGTCGAAATCACCGGCGGCGATCTTGCGCAGGATGCGGCGCATGATCTTGCCGGAACGGGTTTTCGGCAGGCCGGGCGCGAACTGGATGGCATCGGGTCGCGCAAACGGCCCGATCTCGCGCCGCACGAGCTGGACCAGTTCGTCGCGCAGCTTTTCGGAATCCTCGTCGGTACCGACCATCAGCGTGACATACGCGTATATGCCTTCGCCCTTGATGGCGTGGGGGAATCCCACCACCGCGGCTTCGGCGGCGGACGGATGCAGGACGAGCGCGCTTTCTACTTCCGCCGTGCCGAGCCGGTGCCCGGAAACGTTCAGCACGTCGTCCGTGCGTCCCGTGATCCAGTAGTACCCGTCCGCGTCGCGCCGCGCCGCGTCGCCGGTTAGGTAGAACCCGGGATGCTGGGCGTAGTAGGTCTCCACGACGCGGCTGTGGTCGCCGTAGACGGTACGGATCTGGCCCGGCCACGATGCCGCGATCGCCAGGCTGCCCGATGCTTCCACGTCTTCTATGGGCTTGCCGTCGCCGTCGAGCAATACCGGCTGCACGCCGAAGAACGGCAACGTGGCTGATCCAGGCTTGAGGTCGGTGGCGCCGGGAAGCGGCGCGATCATGATGCCGCCGGTTTCGGTCTGCCACCAGGTATCGACCACGGGACAACGGCCTTCGCCCACCACCTGGTGGTACCACTCCCACACCTCGGGATTGATCGGCTCCCCTACGGTCCCGAGCACCCTGAGCGATGCGCGTGACGTCGAGGTGACGTAGTCGTCGCCCATGGCGATCAGTTGCCGGATCGCGGTAGGCGCCGTGTAGAAGCTGTTCACGCCGTGCTTGTCGACCACCTGCCACGCCCTGGATGCGTCCGGGAAGGTGGGCACGCCCTCGAACATCAACGTGGTTGCGCCGTTGGCGAGGGGTCCGTAAACGATATACGAATGTCCGGTGATCCAGCCGACGTCGGCTGTACACCAGTAGATGTCGCCGTCGTGATAGTCGAATACGAGGCGGTGCGTCATGGCCGCATACAGGATGTAGCCACCAGTGCCGTGCTGCACACCCTTGGGCTTTCCGGTGCTGCCGGAGGTGTAGAGAATGAAGAGCGGGTCCTCTGCATCCATCGACTCGCATTCGCACTCCGCGGACTGGCCGTCCACCAGTTCGTGGTACCAGACGTCGCGGCCGTCGCGCCACGGGACCTCCGCCCCGGTGCGGCGCACCGTGAGAACGGTATGCACGTCGGGACATCCAGCGAGGGCTTCCTCGGTGTTGTCCTTCAGCGGGACGGTGCGTCCGCCCCGAACCCCCTGGTCTGCCGTGATCACGACCCGGCAGTCGGAGTCCAGGATCCGCTCCCGGAGCGACTGGGGCGAGAAGCCGCCGAACACCACCGAGTGCACGGCCCCGATGCGCGCGCATGCCAGCATCGCGTAGGCGGCCTGGGGCACCATCGGCATGTAGATGCAGACCCGGTCGCCTTTCGTTACGCCCCTGGCCTTGAGCGCATTGGCGAGTCGCGACACTTCGTCGCGCAGTTGCCGGTAGGTGATGGACAGGGATTCCTCGGGGTCGTCGCCTTCCCAGATGATTGCCACCTGTTCGGCGCGTTCCGGGAGGTGGCGGTCGATGCAGTTGTAGCAGGCGTTGAGCTTCGCTCCCTTGAACCACGCTACCCGGCCGCTCGGAAAGTCACTCTCCGACAGCGTATGCCATCCCTCGAACCAGTCGATTTGCTCGGCCTGTTCCGCCCAGAAACCCTTCGGGTCGTCGAGGGAGCGCTGATACATTGCGCGATATGTCTCGCGGTCGATGTGCGCCTTGCGTCCGAAATCCTCTGGAACCGGGTAGATCGTCGCCATGTTGTCCTTTCCTGTAGCGCCGTAGCCGGGTTGGCTGATTGCTGCTGATTTAGCGGACTGCCCGGTAGATTGCAAATCCACCGTCTCACCCCTCAGTGCCCTATGTGCTGAGCCGGTACAGTGAGGTGCTCTCTCGCGATGGGGTTAGAATGTCCTGTCGATTTTGAAGACTGCGTGGGGCGGCGGAGGCGACGAGACGCCACAATGGTTCAACGATACGCGGCAATCAATCATGCGGACTGGGAGGGATGCCCTGCCGTAGAACGGACGCCGGGCAAGGTCAGTGGCGCCTGGGTATTCACCGGTACGCGGATTCCGCTACACGCGCTCTATGAAAACCTCGCATGTGGCGCGACCATCGACGAGTTCGTGGAGTGGTTCCCGGGTGTCGAAAGACGGCAAGTGTGCGCCGTGCTCGAACACGAAGCCAAGGCGTTGAGAGCCGCTCCGGCGCATTGAAGCTGCTCTTCGATCAGGGAACGCCAGCACCGTTGCGGGAGCATCTGACGGAACACTCCGTGGACACGCTCGCAGAGAAGGGCTGGTCGGACAAGAGTAACGGCGAACTGCTCGACCTCGCGGAGCAGGAAGAGTACGAAGTGCTTGTGACCACCGATCAGAACTTGCGGCACCAACAGAATCTTGAAAGAAGGCAGTTAGGCATCGTGGTTCTCCTCGCCAATGCCTGGCCACGCGTGCGGCTGCACACAAAGGAGATCGAGGAGGCGATTCTCGCTGTGCGGTCGGGCGAGGTTATCGAGGTGCCGATTCGGGTCGGTTGACACGCCGCTACCGCCATCGCTTTTTCAAGGTATCGAGGAGGCCGGAGGTGGACGCGTCCGTGTCGTCGCCTTCGGAATCTTCGCCCAGCGCTTCGTAGACGCGATGCGCAAGCTGCTTGCCGAGTTCGACGCCCCACTGGTCGAATGGATTGATCCCCCAGATCACGCTCTGGCAGAACACCTTGTGCTCGTATAGCGCAATCAACATGCCGAGGCGGCGGCCGTCGAGGCGGTCGAGCAGGATGGTTGTCGAGGGGTGATTGCCGGCGACGCCTTGATGCGGCGCGTCGGCCGGAGAAGACGCGCCCGTCAACAAGGCTTCACCCTGACCCAGGCAATTGGCGAGCAGCCAACGGTGGTGGTCGGCGAGGTCGTGGCTGGGGTCGGCGACCGCGACGAAGTCCGCGCTGAACGCGCGGGTTCCCTGGTGCAGCAGTTGATGGAAAGAGTGCTGGCCATCGGTCTCTTCGCCGCCCCAGATCACCTGTGCCGTGTCGACCCGTGAAGGGGTGCCGTCGTTCGTGACCGATTTGCCGCTGCTCTCCATTTCGAGTTGTTGCAGGAACTGGGGCAGGATCGCCAGTCGATGGTCGTATACGAGCACCGCGTGGGTCGAAGCGTCGAGGAAGTTGTTGTTCCAGATCCCCAGCAGCGCCAGCATCAACGGCAGGTTTTCCGCGGGTGCCGAAGTGCGGAAATGACGGTCCATGTGATGCGCACCGCCGATGAGTTCGCGAAAAATCGTTTCACCCAAGGCAATCGCGATGGGCAGGCCCACTGACGCCCACAGCGAATAGCGGCCGCCGATCCAGTCCCACATCGGCAGGCAGCGGTCTGCGGGAATGCCGAAGCCTCGCGCGGCTTCGACGTTGGCGGTCACCGCGACGAAGTGCCGCGCTACCGCGTCCGGGTCTCCGGTACGTTCGAGCAGCCAGCTTCGCGCATGGCGCGCGTTGGTGATGGTTTCGAGCGTCCCGAAAGACTTCGAGGCGACGACGATCAGGGTTTCGTCCGGGTCGAGGTCCGCGAACGCCTGGATCGCGGCGTTTCCATCGACGTTCGACAGGAAGCGAATGTCGAAATCGCCGCCGAGGGCGTGCACCACGAGTTCCGGTCCTAGGCGTGAACCGCCGATCCCTATGTGGACCACGGTGGAGAACGGCTTACCGGTCGAACCGCGCCAATCACCCTCTCTCACGCGTCTCGCCACATCCAGCATTCGCGCCTGCTCCGCCTCGATCACGTCAGCAACTGCTTCGGGCCTTTCTCGATGGGGCGCGCGTATCGCGGTATGCAGGGCGGCGCGGCGTTCCGACGCGTTGACGAGGGCGCCCTCGAACAGGTCTTCGATCGCGGATTCGATGCCGCTCTCCCCGGCGAGAGCGATCAGCGCATCGATGACGTCCTGGTCCATCCGTTGTCTCGAGAAGTCCATCAGCAGGCCGCCGGTTTCGAGGCACATCGACGCACGACGCGAGACACGTTGCTGCGCGGCGAGGGCCGCAAGTCGATTCCAGGACGGAAGGTCTTGCACAGCGGTCATGCCGAGCCCGCGTCGATGTTGTCGATCAGGCGCGCCTTGCCGAGCCTGGCGGCCGCCAGGATGCGCAGCCGCTCGCTTTCGGCGCGCGGAGTCCGGAGCGTCATCGAATCGCGCACCGCAACGTAGTCAACTTCGAATCCGGCGTCGGCGAGGGCTTCCCGCCCGTGTCGCTCAAGAACGCGGTAGCGGCGGTCGCCGTGTTGGATGGCATCGCGCAGGGAACACAATGTCCGGTACAGGATGGGTGCGATGGTGCGTTCGGCATCGGACAGGTAGCCGTTTCGGCTCGACAACGCCAGACCGTCCGAATCGCGTACGGTGGGTACGCCGACGACGGTGGTGGGGATACCGAGGTGGCGCACCATGGATTGAATCAGCGTGAGCTGTTGCCAGTCCTTTTCGCCAAAAAAGGCATAGTCGGACCCGACGACGTTGAACAGCTTGGCGACGACGGTGGCCACTCCGTCGAAATGGCCGGGTCGGCTGCGCCCGCAAAGGAGCCGTGAGAGCGACGGAACCGTCACGTTTACGGTCGGACTCGCCGGGGGGAACAGCTCCTGTACCGGCGGCGCGAAGACAAGGTCGGTGCCCGCCGATTCGAGCTTCGCCGTATCCGCGGGCAGTGTTCTCGGATAGTTGTCGAAGTCCTCATTCGGTGCGAACTGCAGCGGATTGACGAAGATGCTTGCAACGGTCGTATCGCAGCGTTTCACGGAGGCGTCGACAAGGGCCATGTGGCCGTCGTGAAGATTCCCCATCGTCGGTACCAGGCCGACGCGGGTTGCCCCCTCAAGTGCCGCTTTCAGACTTCGGATTGTCTGTACCGTCTCCACTGGCTGGATAACCTTCGCGCCCGCGGGGCAGGCGGATCAGGTGAAACAGTGCTCTGGAGCAGGGAAAGTACCCTCTTTCACTGCCGTTGCGTACGCTTCGAATGCCCCTCGAATGCCCGATTTGCTCTCGGGCAGGAAATTCTTGACGAACTTCGGCACGCGGATCGAAGGCGGCGTCAGCCCCAGCATGTCGTGCATGACCATGATCTGCCCATCGGTGTGCGGACCGGCACCGATGCCGATGACGGGAATATCCAGACGCTCGGTGATCGCCTTGGCCAGCGACACCGGCACACACTCGAGCAACAGGATCGAAGCGCCGGCTTCCTCGAGTATCGTCGCTTCTTCGATGATCTCGTTGGCCTGTTCGGGGTTTCGTCCCTGGACACGGTAGCCGCCCAGGCGGTTGATGGATTGGGGCGTCAGTCCCATGTGCGCGCAAACAGGGATGCCGCGTTCGCTGAGCAGACGCGTCGACTCGGCGAGCCAGGCCCCGCCTTCGAGCTTCACCATGTGCGCTCCGGCGCGCATCAACGCGGCAGCGCTCTCCAATGATTGCGAAGACGATGCGTAGGTCATGAAGGGCAGATCGGCCATGATCAGGCTGCCCCGGTTTCCGGTCCTGACGCATTGCATGTGATAGATCACGTCGTCCAGCGTGACGGGCAGCGTGCTGTCCTGACCCTGCAACACCATGCCTAAGGAATCGCCCACGAGCAGCACGTCGACGCCGGCGGTGCTGATGATCTCGGCGAACAGGGCGTCGTACGCGGTCAATGCGGCGAACTTCTCCTGACGCCTCTTCATGGCTGACAGGGTGTTGATGGAGACCGGCGCTGTCCTTGTCTGGGTGCTCATTTTCGGGACCTTTGCTTACAACAACGTTGGATCGGGGTTGAAATACTGGCGGGTGCCTTCCATGTCGGCCAGGCGCTCCACGAGGGCGTCGAAATGCTGGTCGTTGCCAAAGTCGACATTCGCGGCGTTGACGATGAGCAGTGGTGCCTGGTCGTAGTAGTGGAAGAATTCCGTGTAGGCGACGCAAAGCGCCGTCAGGTAGTTGGCGTCCATCTGTTGTTCGAACCCGATTCCGCGCTGCCGGATGCGCCGCAGCAGTACCGATACGGGTGCCTGCAGATACACGACTAGGTCCGGGGACGGCGGCCTCAGGTCAAGGGAGTCCTGGATGCGGTCGTAGAGTTCCAGTTCGTTCTCGTCCAGGTTGAGTTCCGCGAACAGCCGGTCCTTTTCGATCAGGAAATCGGCGACCAGAACGGATCCCAACAGGTCGTCCCTGACCTGTGCGATCTGCTGGGCTCGATGCAGCAGGAAAAAGAGCTGGGTCGGTAACGCGTGTCGGCGCCCTTCCCGGTAGAACCGGTCGAGGAACGGGTTTTCCGTGGATGGCTCCAACAGCAGCGGATAGCCGAAAGATTCTGCGAGCCGCCTGGCAAGCGTCGTCTTGCCGACGCCGATCGGCCCTTCGATGGCGATGTAGCCAGGGAGCCCGCCCGCTGGGTCCGTCGGACGCGAGGAAACGGGATCAGCGCTCATGTGTCTGTCCGAAACGCCGCACGATGCCGTGCGGAAATCCGTCGATTACGGGCGAACCTGGCGCGCATCCGACCTGCGTCCACGGTGTCGCCGCCGCCGTCGCCGTCGCGGCTGCGATGCCGGGGCATTCTCGTCAGTCCCTCGCGCCTCCTGGGCATCGGTCCACCATTGCACCAGCTCGGTGTCCGCTTCGCCTACCTCCGCCCGGATCGCCAGGAAATCGTAGGCGGCACGAAAGCGGGGATGGTCGAGAATGCCCCGAGCCGTCTTCCGCTCCAGGCGCGTCTGCAGTCGCCAGACGTCGCGGATGAAGAAAGTCATGCGCCTTGGGATCGCAATGGTCAAAGACTGCTCGCTGATGACGGCGTGGGCGGCCTTGAGCCGTTCGTCGGCCGCGTTCCTCGACGTGGCCGAAAGCGCACTGCGTCTCTGGAACTCGGGCCAGCACATGGCGGCGAACAGGAATGCGCTCGTCACCCGCTTGTCCTCGCGGATTCGATCATCGGTGTTCTTCAGCGCGACCCGCACGAGGGCTTCGTCGTTCTCGAAAAGCGGGAAGAGGATTTCGGGAAGGTCGAATTTGCACATGAGTGTCCACGCAGCTACGGCATGTCCCCGCATGAACAGCTTGTTGAACTCGTCGAAAAGGCGCGACGGTGATATCGCCGTCAATAATTCGGCAAGTGGTGCTATGGCCTCCTGTGCGTCGGCGTGGAGCCCGAAGTCGAGTTTCGACGCGAACCTCATGGCCCGCAGGATTCGGACAGGATCCTCGCGGAAGCGGGTCTTCGGGTCGCCGATGGTGCGGAGCGTGCGCTCGCCTATATCCCGCAAACCGTCGCTGTAGTCCAGCAATACGTCGTCGATGGGGTCGTAGTAGAAGGCATTGACGGTGAAGTCCCGCCGAAGCGCATCCTCATCCCGCGTACCGTAGAGATTGTCCCGCAGGATGACGCCATCCACCGAGCGGTGGTTTTCACCGGATGCGACGTCGTCATCGTCATCCTCATCCGGATTGCCGCGCCTGAAGGTCGAGACCTCGATGTACTCGCCCCGGAACTGGACATGGGCTATGCGAAATCGTCGTCCGACGAGTCGCGCGCGAGGGAACACGCCCTTGACTTCCTCCGGCGTGGCGTCCGTGGCGACATCGAAGTCCTTCGGCGTTCTGCCGAGCAACATGTCGCGAACACAGCCACCGACCAGGTAGGCCTCGAAGCCCGCTTCCCGTAGCGCCGTCACGACGGCTACCGCATTCGCCGACAAAACGCCCTGGTCGAGTTGCGGATTGACGGTCGTTGGGGATGGCGCTTCGCTCAAGAATCTATCGCTGTTCGGATTCGTCGGTGGGATGTTAGGTTGCCGACGAACAAAGGGGAAGTCTAGAGCCATGAAATCCGTCACCCTACGGGTGCCGTGTTTCACCCCCGCCCAGGCCCACCTACGGCCCCGGCGCCTTGAATCGGCACTTGCGTGCCGTTCTACGGCGCGGGCCCCTAGCGCCATGAAATCCGTCACCCTACGGGTGCCGTGTTTCACCCCCGCCCAAGCCCACCTACGGCCCCGGCGCCTTGAATCGGCACTTGCGTGCCGTTCGACGGCGCGGGCCCCTAGCGCCATGAAATCCGTCACCCTACGGGTGCCGTGTTTCACCCCCGCCCAGGCCAACTATCTCACCCATCCCACCCATCCCGGATCTTCCGCCTTGAATCGGCACTACGTGCCGTTCTGCGGCGCGGCCTCCTAGCCGAAGTCCCGGCGTGGCCGTCGAGTGCGTGTGCGGCGGCGTGGAATGTTGTAGCGCTTGCGACGCTCCCACAGGTTCTTTCGGCTGATGCCGAGCTTGGCGGCCAGTTCGGTCTCGGTGAAGCGGTCCTGGTTGTCGGTAACGAACCGGACGAAGTAGTCCTGCAGGGAAACGTTGTCTCCGGGATTGTCGTTGTTCAGGGTCGGACCGCCGTCCGGCACCGCGTTGTCATGCAACCTGCCGGCGTCAATGGCGAGTAGCCCCGCACCAATCGCGGAGTCATCCGAAAGAATGACGGCCCGTTCTACGGCGTTCTCGAGTTCTCTCAGGTTGCCGGGCCAGTGATACTCGGTCATCGCAGCCAGTGCTTCGTCGGAGAATCTCAAACCGGGTTTGTTCATCGACAGGGAGTGGCGGTCGAGCAGGGCCTGGGCGAGATCGACGATGTCCTCGCCTCTGCTACGGAGCGGCGGGACCGCCAGGGAAACCTCATTGAGGAGATCGAACAGCTCGTGGCGGTACTGTCCGTTCATGGCCAGGTGCCCGATGTCGCGGTGCGTCGCCGAGATCAGACGGACATCGGGCCAACAGGGAGGCGCGTCGACGTCAGGAGCGGAGAAGTGTGGTTGTCGCGATGCGCGAAGAAGATCTATGAGGCGGTCTTGTGTCGAAAGTGGCAACTCGCCGACTTCCTTGAGAAACAAGGTGCCTCCGTCCGCCGCATGCAAGAGTCCGGCGGCGGGCTCATCGGTCGGGCCGTGGCCGAACAGTTCCGACTCGATGAGCGACTGGGGTGTTGCGGCGCAGTTGAGCGATATCAGGGGCGCGTGACGGCGCTGGCCGGCTGCGTGCAGGGCGCGGGCGACGAGTTCCTTGCCGGTGCCGGGTTCGCCATCGATCAACACCGTCGACTCGGTTGGCGCGACCTTCTCAATGCGCTCGAAGAGTTCCTGCATGGCGCGACACGATCCCTTCAGGAGCCAGGTGTCGTGTCCGGGTGACCGGGACGCATTGTGCGAAGTGACCCGTTCGAGCGCTTGAAGCAGTTCGCCGGGATCGAAAGAGCGCGGCAGGTAGTCAGCGGCGCCATCTCGTATGGCATTGACCGCTGCACGTATGTTCGCTTCGTCGGCGATGAGGATCAGCGGAAAACCGGCGCTCGAGCCGAACGGCAGGCGGGCATTGGCAACTACCGCCTGGAAGCGCCCGGATACGGATTGCGGAAATCGCGCGGCAGACTCGACTGCATACCCGTGACGCTGGAGAAGATCGCACAGTTCATCGCGGTATCCGGAATCCGGCTCAACAACAAGAATGTGCGCCATCGGAACAAGATGCTATGAAAACCCCGTTGGCGCAAGATGCGTTGTCGAGGGGTGTGTCGAGGGGAAACCCGTCGGAGGGCGTTGACCGGGCATCCGATCAGATGCTCTGCCAGGTCGCAAGGCTCGGGCCACGCGGGACCGCGGAAAGCCGCCAGTTGGCGACGCCCCAATCGAGCAGGGCGCTCAACGTGCCGAGCCTCGGTGGATCCTGGCCGAGGAGGTCAAGGACCCAGCGGAGATTCTGCGCCGGGAAGCGGTTGTCCACCGCCGTGGCGAGCGTGTGCTTCGAGAGCTTGTTCCCGCCGCGTTCGGTAATGACGGGAACGTGGATGTACCGAGGTGCGCTGAGTCCGAGACATTCAATCAGGAACAGTTGGCGAGGCGTGTTGTCGATCAGGTCAGCCCCGCGCACGACGTCGGTGACGCCCATTGCATCGTCATCCACGACGACGGCCAATTGGTAGCCGACGATCCGGTCGCGCCGGACGATGATGAAGTCGCCGACATCTTCGGTAAGGCGGTGCGCGAAGCGCCCGGCCAGGCCATCCTGGAATCCGTACTCGGCCGGTGGGACGCGAATGCGTATCGCTGCGTTCGCGCACGTTCGCGCCGGTCGATGCCGACATGTTCCAGGGTAGGCGGCGTGACCCTTGAGGTCCTTTCGGGCACAGGTGCAGTCGAAACACCGGGATTGGCCGATCAGAGTCTCGATGGCGGCTTCATGGCGCTCGGTCGCGGTGCTCTGGTAGTAGGTTTCTCCGTCCCATTCGAGGCCGTGCGTCTCGAGTGTTTGGAGAATCTCGTCAACGGCTCCCGGTACTACGCGTGGAGAGTCGAGGTCATCGATACGGAGCTTCCATTCGCCGGCGTTGGTCCGTGCTTCCATGAAACTGGCGGTGGCGGTCAGCAGGGAGCCGAAGTGCAGCGGCCCGGAAGGCGTCGGCGCGAAACGCCCCACGTATCGCGATCCCCGGTCCGACATCCGCAGTACCCGCTCTTACCTGAGGGAACGGGCGCGCGCCAGGAGATCAGGCGTGGAGTTGGCGCTCGCGCAGTTCCGAAAGCGCCTTGCAGTCAACGCACTGCGAGGCGGTTGGCCGAGCCTCCAGGCGGCGAAGGCCGATCTCGACACCGCAGGTCTCGCAGTAACCGTAGTCTTCCGTGTCGATGCGTTCCAGGGTCTCGGCGATCTTCTTGATGAGTTTGCGTTCGCGGTCGCGCGTCTTGAGTTCGATACTGAACTCCTCCTCCTGTGTGGCGCGGTCGGCGGGATCGGGAAAATTGGCTGCCTCGTCCTGCATGTGGTTGACGGTTCGGTCGACCTCCTCCATGAGCTGGCGGCGCCAGTCGAGCAGTATGTTGCGGAAATGTTCCAGTTGCGGCGGACCCATGTACGGTTCGCCGTCGGCCGGGTCATAGGGTGAAAAGTTCCTGAACGGTGAATCAGCTGGCGCGACTACGGCGGCTGAAAGGCGCACTGCCGCGGTTGCTGCTTTCGTTTCCTGGCCGGTTCTCGTGTTCTTTGCGGGCATGGTCCCTCTAGGTCTCAAACCTGCTGATTCGCGAAGGCGCGAAAACTACCAAATCCGACACCGGTTGGACAATACTGAAGTGGATTCCTTTTTGCGGGTGGCGACGGTGCGTGTCGGATGAGATTCGAACCACCCCTCTTGCCGGGCGTCCTGGTGCGTCGCTACAAGCGATTCCTGGCGGACGTGGAAGTCGCCGGTCGGGGTGTGGTTACCATGCATTGCGCGAATACCGGCGCCATGCTCGGTTGCGACACGCCCGGTAGCCGCGTCTGGTACTCGACATCGTTCCGGCCGCAGCGCAAGTACGCTCACACGCTGGAGATCGTCGAGACTGCGGCGGGCCACCGCATCGGTGTCAATACCGCAAGGGCCAATACTGTCGTCGCCCAGGCGCTTGCCGGGGGACGGATTTCCGAACTGCGAGCCGAAAGCATCCGCCGGGAAGTCCGGATTCCGGCAACCCTGGCCGGGGAACGCAAGAAGGGACAACGTGTGAGAGAACCCCTCCATGGGAGGTTCGATTTCGGTCTTTACCGAACCAGTTCCGACGAGGAACCGTCAGCGTACGTCGAGGTCAAGAGCGTCACGCTTGCCCGAGGAACCCTGGGAGCCTTTCCCGATGCCGTGAGCGAACGGGCGAGACGACACGTGGAAGCCCTTGCACGCTGTGTCGCAATCGGTTTTCGCGGCGTCCTGCTGTACTGCGTGCCCCATACGGCTATACGCCGCGTGACCCCGGCCGATGACATCGATCCGGAATACGGTTGCGCGTTGCGTCGGGCCGCCGACGCCGGTGTGGAAGTGATCGCGTATGCGTGTACGGTTTCGCCGCAAGAGATCACCCTTGATGGGGCGCTCGAAGTCGTTATTTGAGGCGCCGTCTGGCGGAACCCCCTCCCGCACAGGACACTAACCCGCATATCTCACCAAGGGCCGCGATGATCGCGCAGGATTTTTTTCGTGTGCGCGTGCTCGGAGCCCTCAGCCGGGGAGCGCGAGGGGGAAACCCCTCGCAAGAAAAGAACCGGAAGCATAGCCGTCGCTTATGGTGCAGCGAGCACGTGCGCGCACACGGAAAAAAGACCAGCGAGGGCGCGGCAGCGCGGTCTGTTACCTGTCCGAACGTCGAAAACCGAACATACCTCATTGAAATGCAATGACCTTTGCTGATTCAACAAGCGCCTTGGTGAGATGTGCGGGTTAACCCGGGAAGTTGTTCCGTAGCGCCCTGTATGCGCCGGCATTTGCCAGACGCGCACCGTAATGGGTCACCAGTTGCGCCGCAGCGTAATTGGCGAATCTCGCGGCGCGACCGGCGGAACCGCCGCGAGTCAGGACATAGAGACAGGCGCCGGCGTATATGTCGCCCGCGCCGGTCGTATCGTTTGCCGTTACCTCGAATCCCGGAACCAGGCGGCGGCTTGCGCCGGTGGCGACGAGGCATCCGGCGCGGCCCAGTGTGATATTCACGCACGGCGCGATGTCGCACAGTTCGTTTGCCGCGATGTCGATTCGGTCGGTGCGGGTCCAGGCCAATGCTTCCTCTTCGTTGCAGAAGAGTTGTTGTACGCCGTTGCCCAGCATGGTGGTCAGGCCGTCGCGAAAGAACTCGACCATGGCCGGGTCGGACAGGGTCAGGCTGGTACGAACGCCCTCGGCCTCGGCCACCTCCCGGGCATGCACCGCTGCCGCGCGGCCGGTCTTGGAAGACGACAGGTAGCCCTCCACGTAGAGGTAGGTAGCACGGGCGAGCGCCTCCGCGTTGATATCGTCCGTGTCGAGCGCGTCGGAAACACCGAGGTATGTGTTCATCGAGCGTTCTGCATCGGCGGTGACAAGCACGAGACAGCGACCGGTTTTCCCCGGAGAGTGTGGATCGTGCGGGTTGGTGTCGACGCCCGCCGCGCCTGTTTCCGCGAGGAAGTACGCGCCCGCTTCGTCGCCGGCGACCCGGCACGAGTAATAGCCCGTGCCTCCGAGTCCCGCGACAGCGAAAGTCGTGTTCGCTGCGGACCCACCGCACATGCGCGTCGCGTCGCGCGCGTCCAGGGACGCGAGGAGCGTGTCCATTCGCGCCTCATCGACCAGTGTCATGTGGCCCTTTGCGATGCCGTGATCGCGCAGGTAGGCGTCGTCGACCGAATGTTCCAGGTCGACCAGCGCGTTGCCGACACCATAGACGTCGTAGGGCATTGGCAATACCTGGTTCTAGTTCAGTTGGGCGAAGGCGCGGTCGGCCGCTGCCAGCGTGGCCTCGATCTCCGTTTCGGTGTGGGCGCCGGAAACGAAAGCGGATTCGAATGCGGACGGGGCGAAATAGACGCCGGCGTCGAGCATCGCGTGGAAGAAACGATTGTAGCGCGCGACATCGCAGCGGGAGACGTCCTCGAAAGTGGCAACCTGCGCCTGGGACGTGAAGAAGAGGCTGAACATGCCGCACACGCTGTTGATCCGTACGGCTATGTTGTGCCCCCTGGCAATCTCAGCCAGCCCGTCCGTGAGGGCTTTGGTCTGCGCTGCCAGCCGGCTGTAGAACGCGTCGTCGAGCGTGTTCAGCAAGGCCAGGCCGGCCGTTGTCGCCAGGGGATTCCCGGACAGGGTCCCGGCCTGGTACACCGGACCCTCGGGAGCGATGTGGTCCATCACATCCGCGCGTCCCCCGAATGCGCCGACGGGCAGCCCGCCTCCAATCACCTTTCCGAGGGCGATCAGGTCGGCCGAAACGCCGTACAGCGCCTGGGCACCACCGCTGGCGACGCGAAACCCCGTCATGACCTCGTCGAAGATGAGCAACGCGCCGGCGTCGGAAGTGACCCGTCGCACTGCCTCCAGGAATCCGGGCAAGGGCGGGATACAGCCCATGTTCCCCGCGACGGGTTCGAGGATCACGGCGGCGACCCGGTCGCCATACTGTCCGAATGCCGCGTCCACGGCCCCGGCATCGTTGAACGGGAGTATCAGCGTGTCGCGCGTTACGGATTGAGGTACGCCGGGCGAGTTCGGCAGGCCAAGCGTCAGTACGCCGCTGCCAGCTTTTGCCAACAGTGCGTCGGAGTGCCCGTGGTAGCAGCCGTCGAACTTGATGACGATGTCCCGCGACGTGAATCCGCGCGCAAGCCGGATGGCCGACATGGTCGCTTCCGTGCCGGAATTCACCAGGCGCACCTTGTCGATTCCGGGCACGGTGTCGACGATCTTGCGGGCCATCTCCGTTTCGCGTTTCGTCGGCGCGCCAAACCCGACGCTTTCGGCAGCCTGGTCCCTGATCGCGCGTACCACCGGCTCGAAGCCGTGCCCCTGGATCATGGGTCCCCAGGAAGCGACGTAGTCCACGTAGCGATTGCCGTCGACATCGAAGAGGTACGGCCCGCTGGCCGTCGCGAAGAAGACCGGGGAGCCGCCCACTCCCTTGAAAGCGCGTACGGGAGAGTTGACCCCGCCGGGAATGACCTCCTGGGCGCTACGGAAAAGCCGCTCGGATTCGTTTCGGTTCATGATTGGGGTGGTCCTCCCGGGTCAGAATGGTTTGACGACTACCATGATCGCGACAAGAAACAACAGGACAGTGGGCACTTCGTTGAACCACCGAAAGAACGTATCGCTGCGGGTGTTCTCGTCGTTGGCGAACTGGCGCACGAGCCTGCCGCAATAGCCGTGGTAGGCGTAGAGCCCCAGTACCCCCGCGATCTTGACCCAGAGCCATGCGGCGGCGGCATGGGAATCCCAGTAGAGAACCAGGAGCCAGATTCCGAGCACGGCGGTGATTGCGGCGGACGGCGTCATGATTCCCCGATACAGGCGTCGCTCCATGAGTTTGAACCGTTCGATCCCGGTTTGGTCGGTAGCCTGGGCGTGGTAGACGAACAGCCTCGGCAAGTAAAACAGGGCCGCGAACCAGGTGACCACGAAGATAAGGTGAAACGCCTTGATCCAGAGCATCGGCCGTCTCCCGGGCTGGTTTCCGTTTGATGATTGCCACCGCGTAAGGGAGTCCCGGTGATCGCCGTTCCCGATGCCGGCAGCGATGTGAAGAGACGTCCCCGATTCCCGCCGCGAATATTATAGTGGGCAGATCGTCAGATGCCGGGTCCGTGCCCGGTCGATGTACCAACGACAGTGCGATGAAGCTGAAACGAAGCAACTTTGGTCGTGGGGCCCGACCCGCCAGGACGGTCGCGTGGACGGTTGCGGCGGCGATCATGCTGGGAATCTTCGGGTACGGCGGCTTCGTCCTCGGCGGGTATCATCACGCCGGCGAGAACGACCAGGGCTTGGTGCTGGCGGCCGACTGCGAAGAGGCAGAGGACCTCGCCTGGTTCAGGGAACTGGACCTGGCGCAGGTCGTGGATGCCGGCGCGAACGAACAACTGCGCCGCACGATCAAGGTTCTTGGCGACCGTATCCACTCCCTGGAAGAGGAAGTGCGCTTCTATCGGCGCCTTGTCGCACCGATGGACGACGACGCGGGATTCAGAATCGAGCGACTCGATGTCGCGAAGACTCGAAACCCGGATCGATTCGCCTACACGTTGGTCCTGACCCAGGCCGCCGACCGGGACGGATGGATCGAGGGCAGCCTCCTGCTCGACATCGTGGGTGAACAGGCCGGTTCGGAAAGATCGTTGTCACTTGCGGAGTTGTCGGAAGAGACCGAGTATCCGATCAGGTTCAGGGTTCTTTACTTCGAGGATATTCGCGGTCAGATAACCGTGCCTGAGGAGTTTCTGCCCAGGGCGATCAGGGTCACCGCGGAAGTGGATGAGGGGCGCCGGTTCGATCGGGTGTTCGCCTGGGCCGTCGAATGAAGGGCTGAAGTACGGGCTGGAATGCGCCACGGTTCATCGAAACAAAACCCGGTGAAGTGGTTTAGACTCGAAGGAAGAGAGACCTTGAGCAAAGAAGGTGTACCCATGAAGCGCACGAAGAAGAATCGCGTGGAAGGCAGGGACAAGAGCACGACGCTCATAGCGTCCGGAACGTCGGTACACGGCGACATTCAGTTTTCGGGCCGGTTGTACGTCAGTGGCGCTGTCACGGGCAGGATAACGACCGAGGAGGGCGTGTCCGACACGCTCGTTGTCGACGAGGACGGCCGTGTGGAGGGCGACATCCAGGCGGCACACGTGATCATAGCGGGCCGCGTCGACGGTAATGTGATTGCCTCGGAGCGTCTGGAAGTCGCGGCAACCGCCCGGGTCAGCGGAGATGTTTCCTACCGGCAGCTCGGCGTGGAGCCGGGTGGCCTGTTGAATGGCAAACTGCTGTTGCTTGAAGGCGATGAGAGTCGCGGAAACGTGCGCGTTTTCGAATTGTCTGGCGGCGCTGACCGGGACACCTGAGACAGCGAATGCAATCGGCCGACATAGGATTTTCCGACCGCGCCGCGGGTAAGGTGGCAGAACTCATCGCGGGCGAGGGCAACGACACGCTGAAGCTGCGCGTCTTCATCACCGGCGGTGGCTGCAGTGGCTTCTCGTATGGTTTCACGTTCGACGAGGAAGTCGCGGAGGATGACGCCGTCATCGAGCGGGAAGGCGTGGTCATGCTCGTGGACGCGATGAGCTATCAGTACCTGGCTGGCGCGGAAATCGACTACAGGGAAGACCTGCAGGGAGCCCAGTTCGTCGTGACGAATCCGAATGCTTCGTCTACCTGTGGTTGCGGGAACTCCTTCGCTATCTGATTTGCCTGTTGGCCGGATATAACGCGCCCAGTACCCGCGGTCCTGCCGCTCCCGTCACCGCCGGGGAGTTGCCGGGCAGACGCTCCAGGAATCGATAGGCAAGCCACGCGAAGGCAGCGGCTTCGACCGCATCGCCGTCGACGCCCAGGGCCTCCGTCTTCATGACCGGACGCGTCGCCAGACGTCGTCCGAGACGGTGCATGAGGTCGCCGTTCAGTCGACCTCCGCCACAGACCACCACGTCGGCAGCGGGGGGTGCCCACGTCTCGACCGCCGTGGCGATACTTGCCGCGGTGAACTCGGCCAGCGTGGCCTGAACGTTTGCCGGGTCTTCCAGTCCCTGCAGGCGCCTGCGTACGTAGTCCAGGTTGTAGAGGTCCTTGCCGGTGCTCTTTGGCGGTGGCGCGCGTACGAATTCATCCTGTTCCAGGTCGGTCAGCAGTTTCGAAATCACCCTCCCGGTGGCTGACCACGCGCCATCCCGGTCGAACGCCAGTCCCCGATGGTCTCGAATCCAGGCATCGAGCAGGGCGTTTCCCGGACCGGTGTCGAATCCGTTGGTTAGACAGGGCGCGAGATTCGTCAGGTTGGATATCCCGCCGATGTTCACCACCACCCGCTCGCCCCCGGAAGGCTTGAACAGCGCTTCATGGAACAGGGGCACGAGCGGCGCGCCCTCGCCGCCGGCCGCGATGTCCCGTCGACGGAAATCAGCGATCGTATCGAGACCGCTGAACTCGGCGATACGGTGCGGGTCCCCGATCTGAACGGTATGGGCAGCGGCTCCGCGTGGATTGTGCCGAATGGTCTGTCCGTGGCTGCCGACCGCCCGGACCGGGCTGTTTCCCGCGAACTCCCGGACGGAGTGGCCAATGAGTTCCCCCAGTTCGGCATCGGCGCTGGCCATGCGGTCGAGATCATCGGTCCCCGGAAGGGCGAGTGCGCGCAGGGCATCCGCAAGGGAGTCCGGTATTGATTGGGTGGTGGCGTCAACGATGCGCGGGACGTCGGGTTCGACATCGATCATCGCGAGGTCGAGTCCGTCGACGCTCGTTCCGGAAATGGCGCCGATGAATAGATGGGCCATCGGAGCGACCGCAGGACTATGCCGGCTTCAAGGCGCGGAGTCGTAGGTGGGCTTGGGCGGGGGTGAAAGACGGCATGCCCGAAGGGCTGACGGATTTCATGGCGCTAGCGTGCGGCCAGGACCTGGTGCTCCGAAAGGTGGTTGTCGAGTTGCGCGAGCAGGGGTGCCGTGGACTCCTCGAAGCGTCGCCGTTCGGAGGCGGGAATGGGTTTTGCTTTCGGCAGTTCCACGGTGCGGGGGTTGTGATGAACTCCGTTTACCAGGAATTCATAGTGCAGGTGGGGTCCCGTGGCGTAGCCGGTGGCGCCCACGTATCCGATGACCTTGCCCTGCTTGACCCGTGAACCTTTTCGGATGCCGCGCGCGATCCTGGACAGGTGCAGGTACTTGGTCTCGAAGGTCTCCCCGTGTTGCAGGACCACGTAGTTGCCGTTGGGAGTGGTCCGGCCCGCCACACTTACCGTGCCTTCGCCGGCCGCCCGCACGGGCGTGCCCACGGGCGCCGCGTAGTCAATGCCCCGGTGGGGCATCGAGATCTTGAAAAGGGGATGGTGCCGTCTCAGGTTGAAGTTCGAACTGATGCGCGTGAATTCGAGCGGCGCCCTGAGAAAGTCCTTGCGCATGCTTTCGCCTTCAGGGCTGTAGAACTCGTCATCCACATAACGGACCGCCCGGTGCCTTTCACCCTGGCTTACGAACTGGGCTGCCAGGATGTTGCCAGTGTCGATGAACTGATCGTCCAGGTATCTTTCTTCAAAAAGGAGGGAGAATTCGTCGCCTTCCCGTATATCGAGAAGGAAGTCGATGTCCCACTGGAAGACCTTCACCAGCCGCATGATGAGCGCGTCTTCCAGTCCCGCGCGCTGTGCGGCGACGAACAGCGAATGCTTGATCGTGGCGTGCCGGAAGGCCACCTTCGTGGTGGGCTGTTCGATTTCCTTGCGGGCGCTGTACGTATCGCCGTCACGTTCGAACACCAGCCGTTCGAGGGGTCCGGAAGAATGTACGAAGCGGAGAAGCAGGCCGCCCTCGTCCGTAACGAACGTGAGCTTGTGGCCGGGATAGACCCTGTGTAGCCGTGTCGCCAGGGGGCCGCTGGCCAGTATCAGTTGCAGTTCCCGGGCTGGGATGTCGCGCTTCTGGAATATTGTCGAAAGGCTCTCGCCCGGCGCGATGCTGATGACCTCCTCGGTCGTTGCCGGTTCGGGTTCCGCAGGTTGTTCCTGGCGAGCCTTGAGTTCTTCGAGAGCAACCTCGGTGTAGCGGGGGTCGGGCTCGAACGTGGTGATGGCCTCTGAAACGTCCCTGTCAAAAGAGGAGATAAGAACAAGGGTCAGGGCCAGGGCGGCACAGACATAGAGGTGGGATACCGGAACTTTTCCCCTGATCAAGCTTTATACTCTTGTTCGATCCCTGCCGGAGGGCAGACTTGGGACTCACGTCTGTGGCAAGCTGTGGAGTATAAGGATTTTGTCTGGTTTTGGAAGCTCGGATAAACCCAGGCAGGGTTCGATCCTGGCCGATCTGCATGAAAGAGGATTGATTGCACAGGTTTCGGATCAGGCGGGCCTCGAGGCCCATCTCGCTTCATCTTCCCGCGTCGTCTACTCCGGTTTCGATCCCACGTCGGACAGTCTCCAGATAGGAAACCTGGTGCCGCTACTGGCCCTGAGTCGCCTTCAGAGGGCTGGTCATCGACCCATTCTCCTCGTAGGTGGTGCCACTGGCCTGATCGGAGATCCGAGCGACAAGAACGAGGAACGCGACCTCAATCTTCGAGAGGTCGTCGCGGACTGGTCGGAAAGAGTCCGCGCGCAGGCTGCGCGGTTCCTGGATCTTGGCGGGGATGCGGGAGCGATCGTTGTCAATAACCTCGATTGGACGGCGCGCCTCGACGTGATCTCCTTCCTCCGGGACATCGGCAAGCACTTCTCGGTCAACGCGATGACCCAGCGCGAATGGGTCAGGTCGAGACTGGAAGGCAAGGGGAGCGGTATTTCGTACGCCGAATTCAGTTACACCATCCTGCAGGCCATGGATTTCAAGCAGCTTGCAGAACAGTATGGCTGTACGCTTCAGATCGGCGGCAGCGACCAATGGGGAAATATCGTCAGCGGCGTCGACCTGGTTCGGCGCACCCTGGGCAGGAAGGTCTTTGCGTTGACCACCCCCCTCGCGACAAAAGCCGACGGGACGAAATTCGGCAAGACCCAAGGCGGAGCCGTGTGGCTTGACGGAACGAAGACATCGCCCTATGCCTTCTACCAGTTCCTGATCAACACGGCGGACCGGGACGTGATCTCCCATTTGGGCAAACTCACCTTCCTCACCATGGAAGAGATCGAGGCGGCCGGGAAAGCGGTCGCCGAGGATCCGGGGTCGCGTGAGGCGCAGCGTCTCCTGGCTTCCGAAGTCACGCGGCTGGTGCACGGCGAGGAAGGGCTTCGTTCCGCAAGAAGGATCACCGACGCGCTGTTCAGCGGGTCCGTCGAGTCCTTGACGGAAGTGGATTTCGAGCAGCTCGCTCTCGACGGGATCGACTCCACGACGATCGGGGCTGATGCAGGACTGGTCGCGGTCATGGCGCAGACGCCGCTGGCTCGATCGCGCTCCGCTGCGCGCAGGTTGGTGCAGAGCAAGGCCGTACGCGTGAATGGCCAGCTGATGGAAGATCCCGAGGGCGAACTGTCGCGGGCGAACGCGCGCTACGGCCGCTACCACCTTATCCGGAGGGGCAAAAAGAGTTGGCATCTTGTTGCGCACGCGTGACGGTTTGCGGCCTTGCGCGCCGTGCCGCTGCCCGGCGTGTCCGACAGCGCTGGCGGGTCGCTGAAATCAGTGGTGATGATCGCTTGCCAGCGGCCCCTTGGCGCGTATAATGCGCGTCCCTTGGCCCACGTGGATGCGCGGGCCCGTTCATTGACAACGAAACAAGCCATTCGTGTGGGCGCTCGTGAACGAAAGAGCCGAGGCAAACTTGTCTTGGGAGCGGTGGTGGCCTTTGTCGCCGCCGAACCCGAAAACCTTTTCAACTGAAGAGTTTGATCATGGCTCAGATTGAACGTTGGCGGCAGGCCTAATACATGCAAGTCGAACGAGAAAGTCCCTTCGGGGGCGAGTAGAGTGGCGGACGGGTGAGTAACGCGTAGGAATCCACCCACCAGTGGGGGATAACCCGAGGAAACTCGGGCTAATACCGCATGTGATCTCCGGTTTCGACCGGGGATGAAAGCGGGGGATCGGCGCGCCGGCGCAAGTCGGCGTCAAGACCTCGCGCTAGTGGACGAGCCTGCGTTGGATTAGCTTGTTGGTGAGGTAATGGCTCACCAAGGCTACGATCCATAGCTGGTCTGAGAGGACGATCAGCCACACTGGAACTGAGACACGGTCCAGACTCCTACGGGAGGCAGCAGTAGGGAATATTGTGCAATGGGCGAAAGCCTGACACAGCCATGCCGCGTGTGTGAAGAAGGCCCTAGGGTTGTAAAGCACTTTCAGCGGAGAAGAAAAGCTCGGGATTAACACCCCCGGGTCTTGACGTTACCCGCAGAAGAAGCACCGGCTAACTCCGTGCCAGCAGCCGCGGTAATACGGAGGGTGCGAACGTTAATCGGAATTACTGGGCGTAAAGCGCGCGTAGGCGGTTCGTTAAGTGAGATGTGAAATCCCCGGGCTCAACCTGGGAACTGCATTTCAAACTGGCGGACTAGAGTGTAGTAGAGGGAGGCGGAATTTCCTGTGTAGCGGTGAAATGCGTAGATATAGGAAGGAACACCAGTGGCGAAGGCGGCCTCCTGGACTAACACTGACGCTGAGGTGCGAAAGCGTGGGGAGCAAACAGGATTAGATACCCTGGTAGTCCACGCCGTAAACGATGAGAACTAGCCGTTGGGCCCCTTGAGGGCTTGGTGGCGCAGCTAACGCGATAAGTTCTCCGCCTGGGGAGTACGGCCGCAAGGTTAAAACTCAAATGAATTGACGGGGGCCCGCACAAGCGGTGGAGCATGCTGTTCAATTAGAGGCAACGCTAAGAACCTTACCACCATTTGACATCCACGGAACTTTCCAGAGATGGATTGGTGCCTTCGGGAACCGTGTGACAGGTGCTGCATGGCTGTCGTCAGCTCGTGTCGTGAGATGTTGGGTTAAGTCCCGTAACGAGCGCAACCCTTATCCTTATTTGCCAGCGGGTAATGCCGGGAACTCTAAGGAGACTGCCGGTGACAAACCGGAGGAAGGCGGGGACGAGGTCAAGTCATCATGGCCCTTATTATGGTGGGCTACAAGCGTGCTACAATGGGAGATACAGAGGGCTGCGATCCCGTGAGGGGGAGCGAATCCCAAAAAATCTCTCGTAGTCCGGATAGGAGTCTGCAACTCGACTCCTTGAAGTCGGAATCGCTAGTAATCGCGAATCAGAACGTCGCGGTGAATACGTTCCCGGGCCTTGTACACACCGCCCGTCACGTCATGGAAGTGGGTTGCACCAGAAGTAGCTAGTCTAACCTTCGGGAGGACGGTTACCACGGTGTGATTCATGACTGGGACGAAGTCGTAACAAGGTAGCCGTAGGGGAACCTGCGGCTGGATCACCTCCTTAAACCTGAAGTCCTGCCTGGTCGGCGTTCGCGCCTGCCGGAAACAGGACCATGCCTTGACTCGATCGGAATCGAAGTCGACGCGGCAAGCGGCGCAAGTCGCGAATCGCGTCGACGCGCCCACCTCGGTGGGTGCGCCCACACGAATGGTTTGTTGGTGTTGCACAGGCGATGGCGTGTGCCACTTGTGCTGTTGAGGTACCGACCCGGGTCTGTAGCTCAGTTGGTTAGAGCGCACCCCTGATAAGGGTGAGGTCGGTGGTTCGAATCCACCCAGACCCACCAGGACGAAAGAGGCCGATAAAAAGGCCGATTGAAGGGGCCGTAGCTCAGCCGGGAGAGCGCCTGCTTTGCAAGCAGGAGGTCGGGAGTTCGATCCTCCTCGGCTCCACCATGTTTATTGCCGATCTTGGGGCGGGGAATCCGCTCGAGGTCCGTTCTTTGAAAATTTAGCATCTGATGAAGTCTGTGCGTCAGGAAACTGGCGCACGCGCGTCGATACCGGGGTCTAGCTACGGTATCGGCGCAAAAAAAACAAATGTGTCTTGGTATCAGCGCGGGCCTCAAACGAGGCTGGCGTTGTTCCAAACCGGTGTTATTCGACCATACTTGAGGGGGCGCCAGGTGCGCTTTCGATTATATGGTCAAGCAATTAAGCGCATTCGGTGGATGCCTAGGCAGTTGAAGGCGATGAAGGACGTCGTAGCTTGCGATAAGCCCCGGGGAGCCGGCTAACAGGCTCTGATCCGGGGATTTCCGAATGGGGAAACCCAACTCCTTTTGGGAGTTATCGTCAACTGAATACATAGGTTGGCGAGGCGAACCCGGGGAACTGAAATATCTAAGTACCCGGAGGAAAAGAAATCAACCGAGATTCCCTTAGTAGTGACGAGCGAAAGGGGACCAGCCCTTAAGCGCTTTGGTTTGTTAGCGGAAGCACCTGGAAAGGTGCGCCATAGCGGGTGATAGCCCCGTACGCGAAAATGGCCATTGCGTGAAATCGAGTAGGGCGGGGCACGTGAAACCCTGTCTGAACTGTCTTTATTGACGAGGGGGGACCATCCTCCAAGGCTAAATACTCTCAACTGACCGATAGTGAACCAGTACCGTGAGGGAAAGGCGAAAAGTACCCCTGTGAGGGGAGTGAAATAGTACCTGAAACCGGATGCGTACAAGCAGTGGGAGCCGTAGTTCCTGCGCGTGGTTTACCACGCGTTGAACTTGGTGACTGCGTACCTTTTGTATAATGGGTCAGCGACTTATTCTTACTGGCAAGGTTAACCATTTAGGGGAGCCGTAGGGAAACCGAGTCTTAATAGGGCGTCTTGAGTCGGTAAAAGTAGACCCGAAACCGGGCGATCTAGCCATGGGCAGGGTGAAGGTCAGGTAACACTGACTGGAGGCCCGAACCCACCAATGGTGAAAAATTGGGGGATGACCTGTGGCTCGGAGTGAAAGGCTAATCAAGCCCGGAGATAGCTGGTTCTCCTCGAAAACTATTTAGGTAGTGCCTCTCGTATCACCGTTGGGGGTAGAGCACTGTTTGGGCTAGGGGGTCACCTCGACTTACCAACCCCATGCAAACTCCGAATACCGACGAGTGCAGCGAGGGAGACAGACGGCGGGTGCTAACGTCCGTTGTCGAAAGGGAAACAACCCAGACCGCCAGCTAAGGTCCCCAAATCATGGTTAAGTGGGAAACGATGTGGGAAGGCCCAGACAGCCAGGAGGTTGGCTTAGAAGCAGCCATCCTTTAAAGAAAGCGTAACAGCTCACTGGTCAAGTCGGCCTGCGCGGAAGATTTAACGGGGCTTAAACCATGTACCGAAGCTGCGGGCGCGCGCCCTTCAGGCGTGCGCGGTAGAGGAGCGTTCTGTAAGCCTGTGAAGGCGGACCGGGAGGTCCGCTGGAGGTATCAGAAGTGCGAATGCTGACATGAGTAACGATAAAGGAGGTGAAAATCCTCCTCGCCGGAAGACCAAGGGTTCCTGCGCAACGCTCATCGGCGCAGGGTGAGTCGGCTCCTAAGGCGAGGCCGAAAGGCGTAGTCGATGGGAAGCTGGTTAATATTCCAGCACTGCTCTTTGCTGCGATGTGGTGACGGAGAAGGCTAGACGGTCCTGGCGATGGTTGTCCAGGTTCAAGCACGTAGACCGGGGTTCCAGGCAAATCCGGGATCCCACTAAGGTCGAGGTGTGATGACGAACCGGTCCTATACGACCGGGAAGCCGTTGATGCCACGCTTCCAAGAAAAACCTCTAAGCTTCAGGCATTGAGTGACCGTACCCCAAACCGACACAGGTGGTCGGGTAGAGAATACCAAGGCGTTTGAGAGAACTCGGGTGAAGGAACTAGGCAAAATGGCACCGTAACTTCGGGAGAAGGTGCGCCGCCGACGGTGACGGGACTTGCTCCCCGAGCTGTTGGCGGTCGAAGATACCAGGTGGCTGCGACTGTTTACTAAAAACACAGCACTCTGCAAACTCGCAAGAGGACGTATAGGGTGTGACGCCTGCCCGGTGCCGGAAGGTTAATTGATCAGGTTAGGCTTTGGCCGAAGCTTGTGATCGAAGCCCCGGTAAACGGCGGCCGTAACTATAACGGTCCTAAGGTAGCGAAATTCCTTGTCGGGTAAGTTCCGACCTGCACGAATGGCGTAACGATGGCCACACTGTCTCCACCCGAGACTCAGTGAAATTGAAATCGCGGTGAAGATGCCGTGTACCCGCGGCTAGACGGTAAGACCCCGTGAACCTTTACTACAGCTTCACACTGGACTTTGACTTAGTTTGTGTAGGATAGGTGGGAGACTTTGAAGCGAAGGCGCTAGCCCTCGTGGAGTCGACCTTGAAATACCACCCTGGCTACGTTGGGGTTCTAACTTGGGCCCATTAGCTGGGTTGAGGACAGTGTGTGGCGGGTAGTTTGACTGGGGCGGTCTCCTCCCAAAGAGTAACGGAGGAGCACGAAGGTGCACTCAGCATGGTCGGAAATCATGCTTTGCGTGTAAAGGCAGAAGTGCGCTTGACTGCGAGACTGACGAGTCGAGCAGGGTCGAAAGACGGTCTTAGTGATCAGGTGGTTCTGTATGGAAGGGCCATCGCTCAACGGACAAAAGGTACTCCGGGGATAACAGGCTGATACCGCCCAATAGTTCACATAGACGGCGGTGTTTGGCACCTCGATGTCGGCTCATCACATCCTGGGGCCGAAGCCGGTCCCAAGGGTATGGCTGTTCGCCATTTAAAGTGGTACGCGAGCTGGGTTTAGAACGTCGTGAGACAGTTCGGTCCCTATCTGCCGTGGGCGTTTGAGATTTGAGAGGAGCTGCTCCTAGTACGAGAGGACCGGAGTGGACGAACCTCTGGTGTTCCGGTTGTTACGCCAGTAGCACTGCCGGGTAGCTATGTTCGGAAGGGATAACCGCTGAAAGCATCTAAGCGGGAAGCCCCCCTCAAGATGAGATCTCACAAATCACTAGATTTCTGTAGGGCTCTCGAAGACTACGAGAATGATAGGCGGGATGTGTAAGCGCTGCGAGGCGTTGAGCTAACCCGTACTAATTGCCCGTGCGGCTTGACCATATAATCGAGCGTGCACTCCCGGTGATCCGGGCGTGAGCCTCATTGTATGAATGGATAACAGTATGAATGGATAACACTTCTGGACACATTTGGAAGATTTCATCGGATGCTCTTGCCCGGGACGAAGAACTGCCAGCGCTGGCGGGCGTCCCGGGTGAATGGTTTGCCTGACGGCCATAGCGAGTCTGAACCACCTGAATCCATCTCGAACTCAGAAGTGAAAGGGCTCTGCGCCGATGGTAGTGTGGGGGCTCCCATGCGAGAGTAGGTCATCGTCAGGCTTCAATTAAGAAAACCGGCCCCGGTGTGGGCCGGTTTTTTTGTGCGTACGACACCGCCATGCCACGACTGTCGGGCGGTCAATCAGCTTCCGGATCTCAAGCGTGGGACAGGTGAGTCGAGTCCGGGGCGGTAGCCGGGACAACGGATGACGGTCTGCGTTGCAGGAGTGCCCGTGCGTGCTCGGCACGGCATGGTTCTCAGCGCGATGGGCGCGCGTCCCAACATACCGCGACCCGGTGCAGCTCGCGAGACTCGCCGCTGAAATCGTTTGCGCCGGCGTGCTGCACGCATCGCTGGTCCCAGACCGCCAGCGTACCGGGCTCGTAGCTTACGCGCGCCTGGTAACTCTGCTGGGTGCAGTGCGCAAACAGGAAACCGAGGAGTGCAGCGCTCTCCTTCTCCGCAAGCTGTACGATGCTCTTGGTGTAGCCCCCGTTCACGTAGAGCGCCTTGCGGCCTGTTTCCGGATGGGTGATCACCACGGGATGCGTCACGGGCTGCCTGGCGAGGTTCGGATCGATGTTGCGCCCGTCGTGCCGCGCGTCCAGAGGATCGACGAACTCCTTCATGGAATCCGAGAGACCCTCATACGCCCTGTACTGCGATGCGAATACGGTATCGCCGCCGACAGGGGGAGTCTCGCGCGCGAGCAACATGGTGATTTTCGGGGGTAGTTCGTGCCAGGTCGAGTCCGTGTGCCACTGGTCCGATACGGCGGGATGACTTGGGTCCGCACGGACGAGGAGCGCGTCGTCAAAGCCCTGAAGGGGCTTGAAACCATGCACGTGGAGCTTGCCCCAGCGCATGGCGAAGTCCCGCAGTTGGCTGAGGGTGAGATGCCCCTGTCCGTGGATCGCGAGTGCGCCGTATCGAAGTAGCAATGCGTGCACGGCAGCGAAACCGTCTTCGTCGAGTGACGCCACATCCAGACCCCGTACCTCGGCGCCCAGTGCGCCGGTCAATGGCCGAATGTCCAGGGTGGTTTCCTGCTCGACGGTTCTCATATCGTGCCCCTCCCTAACGTCCGGATGCATCGGTGGCGTTGTACGCGAACAGCCCTCTGAAAAACCTGTCGCCGACAACACGCACGGCGCGGTTTCGAAACCACGCGCTCAAACCGGATAGGTGGAAGATCTTCGCATTTTGTCGTGAGCGGTGCTGGACCTGCGCCGTTCTGTCGCGTCGCATGGACTCGTAGCGAAGGAGAGCAGCCGGAACATCGCCGCCTTCCGCGATGCAGCGCGAGAGTACGGATGCATCTTCCATTGCCATGGCGGCGCCCTGGGCCATGAACGGCAGAGCTGCGTGACAGGAGTCGCCAAGGAGCGTGACACGGTGGTCCGTCCAGCTGGGCATGGGCGGGCGGTCGAGCAGTGCCCACCTGCGGCAACCATCGCGCTCGGTCAGATCGATCAGTGCCCGGACGTCGGGATGCCAGTGGGAGAAGTCCTCCAGGAACTCGGCGTAGTCGCCGGATTCGATCCAGGCCTCCGGTTCGTCCTGCCCGGAAACCACGCCGACACAGTTGACGAGCGCATTATCGCCCGCGCGGTAGTGAACGAAATGCCTGCCAGGTCCCCACCAGATGGTGACCACCGGCCGCATCATGCGTTCCGGAAGGCTTGATGCGGATACGAGCGCACGCCAGGCGACGTCCCCGCTGTAGGTTGGTGTCTCGTTTCCGAACAGCGCCGTTCGTACGGTCGAATTGATCCCATCGGCACCGACCAGCACGCGTCCGGCGTGGCGGGTTCCGTTGACTGACACCACGACGCCAGTGCGGCTCTGGTGTACGCGCTCCACGCGTGCGCCGGTATGCAGTTCGACCCGGTCGTCCTCGCGCGCGGCATCGGCAAGGCAGGTGACAAGATCCGAGCGAAGTACTACGTAATATGGATAACCGTAGTTTGCCCGAGCGTGCTCGCCGAGCGGAAACGCGGCAAGAACCCTCCCGCTCTTCCAGTGCCGGACCTCGATCGATTCGGGAAGACATGCCTTTGCCGCAAGTGGACCTTCAAGTCCGAGGTCGTGCATGACGCGGCTGGCGTTCGGGCTGAGTTGGAGGCCGGCACCGGACTCATCGAAGTCGGGCGCCTGCTCGAAGACGCCCACCCGGTACCCGCGGCGGGCCATGCAGAGGGCCGCGGTGAGTCCGCCGATACCGCCTCCCGCTACCAGGATCTCGGGCACTGCGTGGCCAGGAACGTCAGCGCCTTGCGGCCTGGGGACGTGGCGTCCCACCGTCGCGGGCGTGTCGGCGCGCGTTGCCCTGTTTGCCGGCTGTTCTCGGCAATGCTCGCCCCGGTTGGCCAAATTTCAGCCAGATCATACTATTTGCCCGCTCGGCAATGTCGTTCGGATGCGCGGTCGGCCGTTGCCGACTGCGGACAAAATTGGGTTCCGGCGCGTGGCCGAATCCCCATTCGGGGTTGAGAACTGGGCTATAGAGTGAATCTTCCCGTCGTGTTCGAACAACTTGCCGCCCACCGGGCCGCGAGCGTGGACGCTGTCGACAGGCCGCTTCTTGAGAAATACGGCATCTCCCTGCGCGGAGACATGGCCATCCTCGATGACGATGTGGAGCTCCTGCGCGCGACAGAAGTGCGCGACCAGCTGGGTGATGGAACGCGCGCGTGGCTCAGCCGGCTGTGCGTGCGCGCGCACGTCGATTCCACGAATAGCGTTCTGATGCGGGCGGGACTGCAGCGGAACATCGATGGAGACGTGCTCCTCGCAGAGGCGCAGACGGCGGGGAGGGGCCGGCGCGGGCGCGAATGGGTGAGTCCGTTTGGACGGAACATCGCCATGAGCCTGGGAATGCGTATCAATCGACCGTTGAGGGAGATCGGTGCGGTGGGCTTGGCCGTGGGACTTGGGGTGATCGATGCCCTCGCGGAGTTGGGCGTGGCGGACGCCAGGCTCAAGTGGCCGAACGATGTCTTGCTCGACCGGCGCAAACTGTGCGGGATACTGATCGAACTTCCAGTCGCGAAGGAACCGGCCTGTGTCGTCATCGGGATCGGTATCAATGTTGGCGGAACGGCGGCGGTTTCGCCCCAGGTGGGCCAGGCTGTCGCCGATGTCACGGAGCAGGTGCCAAACGCGTCCCGGAACCGCCTGGCGGGCCTGGTGATCGATGCCGTCTACAACGTGTGCAGACAGTTCGAGGAACACGGTTTCTCGCGGATGCGGGCAACATATGACAGGTTGCATCAGTGTCACGGCGAAGCTGTGTGCCTCATCGCGGGTACCGAGGAAATCACCGGCACTGTCGCCGGAGTTGGCCCGGAGGGCGCATTGAGACTGAGAACCGGAACCGGGATTCGAAGCTTCGTCGGAGGCGAGGTGTCGTTGCGCACATGAAGCGTCTGGATGTCGACATCGGCAACAGCCAAACCAAGTGGCGCTTCGGGAGCTCTCGAGGCACGTCGCCGGGCCTGGTGGCACCCTCGCTGCAGGATTCGCCGGACCGCATCTGCGTCGCCTCCGTTGGTGCGGAGCGCCATGAGATCGAGGCTCGATTTGCCTCGGCTTTCGATGTGCGCCCCGAGTTTGCCGGTACCACATCCGAACTGGCTGGCGTCACGTGCGGATACAGAAACCCCGCATCGCTGGGCGTTGATCGGTGGCTGGCCGTGGTCGCCGCGTGGAACACGGCCAGGCAGCCGGTGGTGGTGGCGGACCTCGGTACCGCGGCAACGCTTGATTTTGTCACGCGCGATGGAAGTCATGTGGGTGGTTACATCGTGCCGGGGCTCAGGACGATGGCGACGTCGTTGGCGTTCAACACCGCTCGTGTCCAGGTAGCGGGCGACCTGGCGCCGGAACTGGTGCCGGGGCGCGATACTGCGCAGGCCGTGCGACGCGGCACCACGGCAATGCTGGTCTCCCTTGTCGAGTGGTCGGTTGCCCGGTTCGCCAGCTCGTGCGGCGAGGTGCCGGCCGTCTTGCTCACGGGGGGCGATGCGGAAAGGCTTGCGGGACACTTGTCCTCTCCCGTTCGCGTCGAGCCGGACCTGGTCCTGGACGGTCTGACGCTGGCATTGCCCTGACCGACTGGCCGGAAACGGGAGGTAGGCGAAGTGAGTGGCGAGATGCGGTGAAAGCGTTGCCGTTCATTTTCTGGCTTCTGGTTGCCGGCAACGCCGTGGTCTTTTCCCTGATCTGGTTGGAGAAGGCACTCGCGGCGATGGAAGGCGTGCCGGGAACGCCTGGCAATCGGGTCCCGACTCCAGGAGAGGATTCTGCGGAATGCGTCATGTTTGGGCCATTGGGAACCGGGGAAGAAGCAGAGGCATTGGTGCAACGGATTCAGCGCGGCGGTGGCCGGGCGATGGTTCGCAGCCGGGAAATCCTGAGGCTTCCCGACTACGTCGTGCACCTGAAACCATCGGCATCCCGTGATCTTGCCATGCAGACATTGCGGGAACTCAAGGATCAGGCCATCGATGGCTACGTGATCCCGGACGGCAGGCTTGCCAATGCCGTATCCGTGGGTGTCTTCGGGCTGTCCGGGCCTGCCGAGACGCGTCGGCTGAGAGTGGCGGATCTGGGCTACGACGTGGACGTGGCACGCGCGGAACGCCGTCGCATCATCTATTCTGTGTACTCCGACGAACTACCCGTCGACATGCCGAACGACATTGCCATCACGCCATGCGGGGACCGCTGATCTGCGTACTTTGAACCACCTTCGCAATCGCCCGGATGCGACTACGGCAGCCCGGCCTGTGACAGACAACCTGCGTTGTACGCCGATCTTCGCCGTCTGCCTCGCACTCTGGTGCGCCTGCCCTGAGGTGTTGGCGGATCAGGCAGACCAGGACCCGGCCGAGGCTACGTCGGAGCCCGTGTCGGAATCAGTTCCGTTGGAGCTGTATAGCGCTCCGGTGCGCAAGGATATGAAGATGCCCCGCTACCCCCGACTTGCGCAGTCGAAAGGCATGGAGGGTTGGGTGCGGTTGGATTTCATGGTCGGCACCGACGGCAAGCCCTACGAGATCGCCGTGACGGACTCGATGGGGAACGCCAACTTTCGGGGTGCCGCCATCCGGGCACTAAGGGGATCCACCTTCGAACCCGCGCACCTGAACGGCCAGCCTGTCGATGCCGGGTACGCGATGTACTACCGGTTTGAGCTGGAGGGCGAGGGAGGAGGCGTCGGCCGGGATTTCCTCCATTTGAGCAAGGCGCTCATGAGAGCGATTGATCAGGGCGACCGGAAGCTGGCGGACAGGGATTTGGCGGCACTGGAGTCCCGCACCGGGTTCAACCTCTACGAGGATGCTTACCTCCACATCGCCAAGTACCGCTACTACACCAGGTGGGGTGACGCACCCGAGCAGTTGCATGCCCTCGACCGGGCTGTCTCCCAGGACTTTCAGGAAGATCGTCTGCCCGAGGAGTTGTACGTTGCGTTGCAGACCCAACGCTTCTGGTTGCTGGTCAGGACCCAGGACTACGAGAGGGCGGTGTCGACGTTCGAGACGCTTGGCAAGTATGAACTTGAGCCATCGGTCACATCTGCACTCGAAGCAACGATGGAAGAGATAAGAGCTTTGCGCGACGACGATCGAGCCTACGCGGTCACGGGAACGTTGGAGGAACCTGGCTTCCATGGAAGTACGCCTCCGGCGACGGGCGAAATGCCGACGCTTCCTTACGCATCAGCGGTCGGGGAAGCTCCCCCGGCTGAGGGCTCCTGGTTCTACCACCTGTTCAAGGACGAGTTCGCAGTCACGGACATTCAGGGACAGATCACCGAGGTCAAGTTGCGCTGTCCGGAGAGCTACGTGTTCTTCCGGTTCGATCCGGACGTGGAATACCGCGTTTCCAACAAGCGCGGACACTGCCACCTCGAGCTCGTTGGCAATCCCGGGACGACGTTCAGGCTGGTGCAGATGTAGCATCCTGGGGCCGCGCAGAGAGCGTTGATTTTCGGGTTGTCTGCGGCTGCCGCATCGTCTATCGTTCGCCACCCGCCAGATTCGGCGCAGGGTTTCTTGAGCCGCCATAGCTCAGCCGGTAGAGCAGCTCACTTGTAATGAGAAGGTCCAGGGTTCGACTCCTTGTGGCGGCACCAGGTTGGTTTCGCACTGCGGTCTATCGTCGGGCACCGCCGGGAGAGGAAAAAATCGCGTAAAAATCAATTCGCTGACGTTGACAGCCAGCATGAGCGGGCGCAAAATTGCGCCCCTTTGTCCGGGCGTTTCCGGAGGGGTTCCCGAGTGGCCAAAGGGATCAGACTGTAAATCTGACGGCTAAGCCTTCGTAGGTTCGAATCCTACCCCCTCCACCACCTGCGGAGGGTTCGTGGGAATCGCGCGATGTTCGCGGGTATAGTTCAGTGGTAGAACCTCAGCCTTCCAAGCTGATGGCGCGGGTTCAATTCCCGCTACCCGCTCCACACGAAGGAACGGGGTTTCAAGGAGACCGAGCAGGACCGGTATCGAACAGAGCAAGGGATTGATTGCTCACATAGCTCAGTCGGCAGAGCGCGTCCTTGGTAAGGACGAGGTCATCGGTTCAAGTCCGATTGTGAGCACCAACGCAGGACGGTGATTCTCAGGCGGAATGGACCCGTCATGAACGCCGCAGGCAGGAAATGGCGACGGTCGGCGCTGGGAACCCGCCGGGAACCCGCAACGAAAACACAAGCAGGGTATCGACAAGGGTCTTAAGAGGAATAACCAAAGTGGCCAAAGAGAGATTCGAACGCACCAAGCCCCATGTGAACGTAGGCACGATCGGTCACGTGGACCATGGCAAGACAACGCTGACGGCAGCCATGACAAAGGTCTGCGCGGCGGCGCATGGCGGCGAAATCAAGGAATTTGACCAGATCGACAACGCACCCGAGGAACGGGCGCGGGGGATCACGATCGCCACGGCGCACGTGGAATACGAATCACAAGCGCGGCACTACGCGCACGTGGACTGCCCGGGCCATGCTGACTACGTCAAGAACATGATCACCGGGGCGGCGCAGATGGACGGCGCGATCCTCGTCGTGTCGGCCGCGGACGGGCCGATGCCCCAGACGCGGGAACACATCCTCCTGTCGCGCCAGGTGGGCGTCCCGAAGATCGTCGTGTACATGAACAAGGCGGATATGGTGGACGACGAGGAACTCCTCGAACTCGTGGAGATGGAGGTTCGGGAACTGCTCGACGACTACGAGTTTCCGGGCGATGACACGCCGATCATCATCGGCAGTGCGCTGAAGGCGCTGGAGGGCGACAGCTCGGATATGGGCACGGGCAGCGTGGAGCAGTTGCTGGCCGCGCTGGACGATTACATTCCGCAACCGGAGCGGGCCATCGACCAGCCGTTCCTGATGCCTATCGAGGACGTGTTCTCGATTTCGGGCCGCGGCACGGTGGTGACCGGCCGGGTCGAGCGCGGCGTGGTGAAGATGGGCGACGAGGTCGAGATCGTCGGCATACGCGAGACATCACGCACGACGTGTACCGGCGTCGAGATGTTCCGCAAGCTGCTCGACGAGGGACGCGCGGGCGAGAACATCGGCGTGCTGCTTCGGGGAACGAAGCGGGACGAGGTTGAAAGGGGCCAGGTATTGTCCCTCCCCGGGGCAATCACGCCACACACGCAATTCGAGGCGGAGGTGTATGTCCTGAGTCGCGACGAGGGCGGACGGCATACGCCGTTCTTCCAGGGCTACCGGCCGCAGTTCTACTTCCGCACGACCGACGTCACGGGATCCGTCGAGTTGCCCGAGGGTGTGGAGATGGTGATGCCGGGCGACAACGTCAACATGGACGTGACGCTGATCAGCCCCATCGCGATGGACGAAGGTTTGCGGTTTGCGATCCGGGAAGGCGGCCGTACCGTGGGCGCCGGAGTCGTGACCAGGATTGTCGAGTGACGGATACCGCCATTTGATAGCACAGGCCAGTAGCTCAATTGGCAGAGCAGCGGTCTCCAAAACCGCAGGTTGGGGGTTCGATTCCCTCCTGGCCTGCCAGACGCGAACAACAACAAGCACAAGAACAAGAAGAACACCGACAAGAAGAACACCAACAAAAAGAACGGCAATGTGGTGTGGGTGCAGCGCGAGCTGCGCCAGCACTGTTTATCAGCGATTGTGGGGTGTCAATTACGGCGAACTGAACATGCCAAGGCAGACGACGCGTGAAATCAGGTCCGACGACCAGCCTCACCCGATAGTGGACCGGCTGAAGTGGCTTGTCGTGGCCATGATGGTCGGGGCAGGCGTCTTCGGCAATTGGTACTTCGGGGACCAGTTGCTGTTGAACCGCGTGCTTGCCCTCGTGGCTCTCGCGGTAGTGGCGGTTTTCGTCATCTTGCAGACGGACCGTGGCCGCGCCATGTGGGACTTGGCGAAGGAAGCACGTACGGAGATACGGCGAGTCGTCTGGCCGACCCGCCAGGAGACGACCCAGACCACTTTCATGGTCGTGCTCCTGGTGCTGCTGTTCGCACTGGTGTTGTGGGGTCTCGACTCGTTTTTGAGTTGGGTGGTCTCGTCGGTCATCGGATAGTCGAATGTCGAAACGATGGTATGTGGTCCACGCTTACTCGGGATTCGAGAAGAGGGTGCAACGCACATTGCAGGAACGGGTCGAACTTTCCGACTTCGCCGATTGTTTCGGCGAAATCATGGTCCCGACGGAGGAAGTGGTCGAAATGCGCGCGGGCCAGAAACGTCGCAGCGAGCGCAAGTTCTTTCCCGGCTACGTGCTGGTGCAGATGGAACTCAACGACGAGACATGGCACCTGGTAAAGGAGACGCCGCGCGTGATGGGCTTTATTGGCGGCAAGGCCGACCGTCCTGCGCCGTTGTCGGAAGCCGAGGCCGCGGGGATTCTCGCCCGGGTCCGGGACGGCAGCGACAAGGTCACGCCGAAGACCCTGTTCGAGCCCGGCGAAATGGTTCGCGTCGTGGATGGGCCGTTCAAGGAATTCAGCGGAGTCGTCGAGGAAGTGAACTACGAGAAGAGCCGACTGAACGTGGCAGTGACCATTTTCGGTCGTTCGACTCCCGTCGAACTCGACTTTTCCCAGGTGGAAAAGGGCTGATGGCGAGCGAGCCGGACGCATATGGCCGACGACGGCAGATTTGGGAATAGAGAACCGTGGCAAAGAAAGTACAGGCCTTCATCAAGCTCCAGGTACCGGCAGGACAGGCGAATCCGAGTCCGCCCGTCGGTCCGGCGCTGGGTCAACACGGTGTGACCATCATGGATTTCTGCAAGGCCTTCAACGCACACACCCAGAACGAAGAGCCCGGTATGCCGATACCGGTCGTGATCACGGTTTACGCCGACCGCAGTTTCACGTTCATCACCAAGACACCGCCAGCGTCCGTCCTCTTGCGCAGGGCCGCGCGCATCGACAAGGGAAGTCCGACGCCCAACACCGAGAAGGTTGCGAAGGTCACGCGTGCGCAACTCGAGGAGATCGCGCGGATCAAGGATCCGGACCTGACGGCGGCCGATATGGACGCCGCGGTCCGTACGATCGCCGGCAGCGCCCGCAGCGCGGGAATAGAAGTCGAAGGAGTTGTCTAGTATGGCCCGGTCACAGAAAAGGCTAAGCAAACGCATGCGCCTGATCAGGGAAAAGGTTGATCGAAAGCACGCATATCCCATCGCGGAGGCGATGGAACTCCTGGGAGAGATGGCAAACGCCAAGTTCAAGGAGTCCGTCGACGTGTCCGTGAACCTCGGCGTCGATCCGCGCAAGTCGGACCAGGTTGTGCGCGGCGCGACGACTTTGCCCCACGGCACGGGCAAGGAAGTGCGCGTGGCCGTCTTCGCCCAGGGTGAGAACGCGGAGAAGGCGAAACAGGCGGGTGCCGACATGGTGGGCCTCGAAGATCTCGCCGAGCAGGTGAAGGGTGGCGAACTGAACTTCGATGTTGCCATCGCGGCGCCGGACGCCATGCGTGTCGTCGGCCAGCTCGGGCGAATACTGGGTCCCCGCGGACTGATGCCGAATCCCAGGACGGGCACCGTCACTGCGGACGTGGAAACCGCGGTGAAGAACGCGAAGGCTGGACAGGTCCAGTTTCGAACGGACCGTGGTGGAATCATTCATGGCTGCGTGGGCAAGGTGGATTTCAACGCGCAGCAGATCAAGGAGAACGTGGAGGCGCTGCTCTCTGACCTGCAGAAGGCGAAGCCAGGTTCAGCGAAAGGGCATTACGTACGGAGAGTGACATTGTCCACGACCATGGGTCCGGGCATCGCCATCGATCAAGCGTCCCTGGAGGTGTGACGGCATGCCGTTTCCGCTCGCACGCAAGGAGGAGATCGTTGCCGAGGTAAACGCCGAGGTCAGGGAAGCCGTGTCCGCGGCAACTGCGGACTATCGCGGTCTGACCGTGTCGGAAATGACGACCATGCGCGCGGACGCACGGTCGAGCGGCGTGTACCTGCGGGTAATCCGAAACACCCTCGCGCGGCGTGCCGTTGAAGGTACGGCACATGAATGCATGAGGGACACGTTTTCGGGTCCGACCTTGATCGCACTTTCAAGGGAAGACCCCGGCGCCGCTGCGCGGTTGCTGAAGAAGTACGTCGATGAGTTCAGGACACTTGAAGTGACCGCGCTCAGCGTCGACGGAGAATTGCTCGAAGCGGCGCAGTTGAATCGCATAGCGTCTCTGCCGACGCTGGATGAAGCGCGGTCGCAACTGATGCGCGTGCTGCTTGCGCCGTTGGACGCGTTGGCGCGGACGTTGAACGAAGTACCCGGGAGCCTGGTGCGCGCGGTGGCTGCGGTTCGGGATGCAAGGCAGGCAGGGAGTTCGGGATCGGAATCGGAATCGAAGTCGGAATCGGAATCGGAGTCGTAGCGCTTGGCGCGAGGGTGGCGGAAGCGAAGATTCGTGGCCGTCGAAGAGTTTGAAGGTCGATAGGTGGTGGCGCGGTTAGCGCCGTCAAAGGGAGAAAAGCCAATGGCAATATCAAAAGACGAGTTACTGGATGCGATTTCGGAGCTGAGCGTGCTTGAAGTCGTCGATCTGGTTTCCGCGATGGAGGAAAAGTTCGGCGTTTCCGCTGCCGCCCCGGTGGCGGTCGCCGCGGTACCGACGAACGGTGCCGGAGAGGCGTCGGCCGAAGAGGAACAGACGGAATTCGATGTCGTCCTCGCCGGCATAGGCGAAAAGAAGGTCAACGTGATCAAGGCGGTTCGGGCGATAACCGGGCTTGGCCTGAAGGAAGCCAAGGCCCTGGTGGACGAAGCACCGAACCCTGTCAAGGAAGGCGTGGGCAAGGACGAGGCGGATGAGATCAAGACCAAGCTCGAAGAGGCAGGCGCAACCGTAGAAGTCAAGTGACGCAGCAGCAATATCGGCGCTTCGGTCGTGAAGCCGGGTTCTTGTGCCCAAGGCACCTGGCCGGCTGAAGACTTCTTGGTATACACATCACAACAGCAAGGACCAGTGTTCGCTTGCGTTCGCGCGAGCCAACGCTGGTCTTTTGTCTAAATAACGGGAGACCCGAATGACCTATAGGTTCACCGACAAAAAGCGGATCCGTAAGGATTTTGGCAAGTTGCCGGAGATCATGGAACTGCCCTACCTCCTGTCGACGCAACTGGAGTCGTACAGCAAGTTCCTTCAGCGTGACGTCTCTGCACGGCAACGCCAGGATGTGGGGCTGCACGCGGCGTTCCGATCCGTGTTCCCCATAGTCAGCTATTCCGGGAATGCGGCACTGGAGTACGTCGACTATCGGCTCGGAGAGCCCGTGTTCGATGTCAAGGAGAGCGTCTTGCGCGCCACGACCTTCGCGGCGCCATTGCGCGTCAAGGTCCAGCTGATCATCTACGACCGCGAATCCTCGAACAAGGCGGTAAAAGACGTCAAGGAGCAGGAAGTCTACATGGGCGAAGTCCCGCTCATGACCGACAACGGCACGTTCATTGTGAACGGCACCGAACGCGTGGTGGTCTCCCAACTGCATCGTTCGCCGGGTGTTTTCTTCGATCACGACCGAGGCAAGACCCACTCCTCGGGGAAACTGCTGTACAACGCCCGGGTGATTCCGTACCGGGGTTCCTGGCTCGACTTCGAGTTCGACCCGAAAGACCTGGTATTCGTGCGTATCGACCGCCGGAGAAAACTGCCGGCGACGGTCATGCTACGCGCGCTCGGATATTCGTCCGAAGAGATCCTGACGAATTTCTTCGACATGAACGTCTTCCACTTCAAGAAGGACGGCTACTCGGTCGATCTCGTGCCGGAACGGATGCGGGGAGAGGTTGCCAGCTTTGACATGACGGACCGGTCGGGCAACGTCATCGTCGAATCGGGCCGGCGCATCACGGCGCGCCATGTCCGCCTGCTCGAGAGGTCGGGACTGCGCCGCCTCGATGTTCCAAGAGAGTACCTGGTCGGTCGAGTTCTGGCGCGGGATGTGATTGACCCGGAAACCGGAGAAATCATCGTCCCATGCAACACCGTGATCGATGACGACATGATGGATCAATTCGGGGACAAGAAGGTCAAGACCGTCGAAACGATCTATACGAACGATCTCGACTGCGGGCCGTATATCTCCGATACGCTGGCCAGCGATCCTACGCGGACGCAGCTCGACGCCCTGGTCGAGATCTATCGCATGATGCGTCCGGGTGAGCCGCCCACGAAGGAAGCGGCGGAGAACCTGTTCAGGAACCTCTTCTTTTCCGAAGAACGGTACGACCTGTCCGCCGTGGGGCGGATGAAGTTCAACCGCCGCCTTGGCCGGGACGTGATCGGCGGCGCCGGGACGCTGTCGAACGAGGACATCGTCGAGGTGCTGCGCACCTTGATCGATATTCGAAACGGCAAGGGCTCGGTGGACGACATCGACCACCTGGGGAACCGGCGCGTCCGGTCGGTCGGAGAGATGGCCGAAAACGCGTTCCGCATCGGCCTGATTCGAGTCGAGAGAGCGGTGAAGGAACGCCTGTCGCTGGCGGAGTCGGAAGGCCTGATGCCGCAGGACATGATCAACGCGAAACCTGTCGCGGCCTCCATCAAGGAGTTTTTCGGCTCCAGTCAGCTCTCGCAGTTCATGGACCAGCAGAACCCGTTGTCCGAGGTCACGCACAAGCGGAAGGTCTCGGCATTGGGCCCGGGGGGCCTGACGCGCGAGCGTGCCGGATTCGAGGTGCGGGACGTGCACCCGACCCACTACGGCCGGGTCTGTCCCATCGAAACGCCGGAGGGGCCGAACATCGGCCTCATCAACAGCCTGGCGACGTATGCGCGGACCAACGAATATGGCTTCCTGGAGACGCCGTACCGCAGGGTTATGGACGGCAGGGTGACCGATGAGATCGAGTACCTCTCGGCCATCGACGAAGCCGAGTACGTGATCGCGCAAGCCAACACCCGGGTGGAAAACGACGAACTCGTGGAAGACCTGGTCGATGTGCGGCACCAGAACGAGTTCACGAAGACCACGCCGGGGAACGTCGACTACATGGACGTATCGCCCAAGCAGGTCGTTTCCGTGGCAGCGGCATTGATACCGTTTCTCGAGCACGACGATGCCAACAGGGCGTTGATGGGTTCGAACATGCAGCGCCAGGCGGTGCCGACAATCCGGACCGAAACGCCGCTGGTCGGCACGGGCATGGAACGGCACGTGGCACGGGACTCGGGCGTGTGTGTCATTGCGGAACGCGGTGGCACGGTGGACAGCGTGGATGCGGCGCGCATCATCATTCGGGTTGCGGATGAGGAAACCCTCGCTGGCGAAGCGGGTGTGGATATCTACAACCTCACCAAGTTCACCCGATCGAACCAGAACACCTGCATCAATCAACGGCCCCTGGTCAAGAAGGGAGACCGCATAGCGCAGGGCGACATCCTGGCCGACGGACCCTCCATCGACATGGGTGAACTGGCCCTTGGCCAGAACATGCGCATCGCGTTCATGCCATGGAACGGATACAACTTCGAGGACTCGATACTCATTTCCGAGCGCGTGGTCCAGGAGGACCGCTTTACGAGCGTACATATCCAGGAACTGTCCTGCATCGCCCGGGATACGAAGCTCGGACCGGAAGAGATCACCGCCGACATTCCAAACGTCGGCGAGTCGGCCCTCGGCAAGCTCGACGAATCGGGCATCGTCTACATCGGTGCCGAAGTTGTCGCCGGCGACGTGCTCGTGGGCAAGGTGACGCCGAAAGGAGAGACGCAACTGACGCCCGAAGAGAAGCTCCTCCGAGCCATCTTCGGCGAGAAGGCGTCGGACGTGAAGGACACTTCGCTGCGGGTCCCGACCGGGGTCAAGGGAACGATCATCGACGTCCGCGTCCTGACGCGCGACGGCGTGGAGAAAGACAAGCGGGCGATCGACCTCGAACGGGAGGAACTCGTCCAGATCAGGAAGGACCTCGACGACGAGTACCGTATCGTCGAGACGGCGACCTATGAGCGGCTGGAGAGCGCCCTGACCGGCAACAAGGTGGCGAGTGCCCCGGGACTGTCGCGGGGCGGCACCGTCGATAAGGAATACCTGGCCACGCTGCCGAAAGACGACTGGTTCAAGATTCGTATGTCGGTCGATGCCCTGAACGATCAACTGGACAAGGCGGAACGCCAGCTCAAGGCCCGCAAGGCCGCGCTCGATGCCCGCTTCGAGGACAAGATGGCGAAGCTCAAGTCGGGCGACGAAATGGCGCCCGGCGTACTGAAGATCGTCAAGGTGTACCTGGCCATCAAGCGGCACATACAGCCCGGCGACAAGATGGCGGGAAGGCACGGCAACAAGGGGGTGATTTCCGCGATCATGCCTATCGAGGACATGCCGTTCGACGAAAACGGAGAACCGGTCGACATTGTCCTCAATCCGCTCGGGGTGCCGAAGCGGATGAACGTTGGCCAGGTGCTCGAAACGCACCTGGGGTGGGCTGCCAAGGGTATCGGCGAACGGATAGGGCAACTGCTCGAGGCGCGCGACGCCAACGGAGGCGCACCGGCGCGAATCCGGGAATACCTCGACGAGGTCTACAACGGGTTCGAGGGACGCAAGGAGGAATTCGATCAACTCAACGACGACGAGATCCTCGAGCTTGCGGGGAACCTGACTGACGGGCTGCCGATCGCCACGCCGGTCTTCGACGGCGCGAAGGAGGAAGTCATCAAGAAGATGCTGGAACTCTCGGGCCTGCCGGCCAGCGGTCAGACCACGCTCTACGATGGACGCACCGGCGACAAGTTCGATTCACCCGTGACCATCGGCTACATGTACATGATGAAGCTGAATCACCTGGTGGACGACAAGATGCACGCGCGTTCCACCGGATCCTACAGTCTCGTCACCCAGCAACCGCTGGGCGGCAAGGCGCAGTTTGGGGGTCAGCGATTCGGCGAGATGGAGGTCTGGGCGCTCGAAGCCTACGGCGCGGCGTATACGCTGCAGGAGATGCTGACTGTGAAGTCGGACGACGTGGCCGGCCGAACCAAGATGTACAAGAACATTGTCGGAAACGACTTCAATATGGAACCCGGCATGCCGGAGTCCTTCAACGTGTTGGTCAAGGAGATCAGATCCTTGGGCATCTACGTCGAGTTGGAAAGCGAATAGCGCGGGAGACATGCGATGAGAGATCTACTCAATATGTTGAAGCAGCAAAGCGGACTCGAAGAGTTCGATGCGCTGCGAATCGGACTGGCATCTCCGGAAACGATCAAGTCATGGTCTTTCGGTGAGGTGAAGAAGCCTGAAACCATCAACTACCGGACGTTCAAGCCGGAGCGGGACGGCCTGTTCTGCGCCCGCATATTCGGGCCGGTCCGGGACTACGAATGCCTCTGCGGGAAGTACAAGCGACTTAAGCATCGGGGTGTCATCTGCGAGAAATGTGGCGTCGAAGTCACGCTGGCGAAAGTGCGCCGGGAGCGCATGGGCCATGTGGACCTCGCGAGCCCGGTAGCCCATATCTGGTTCCTGAAGTCCCTGCCGTCGCGAATCGGCCTGCTGCTCGACATGACCCTGCGGGACATCGAGCGCGTGCTCTATTTCGAATCGCACGTCGTGATCGATCCGGGGCTGACCGATCTCGAGGTGGGCCAGTTGCTGACGGATGACGAGTATTTCGCCAAGCTGGAAGAGCATGGTGACGAGTTCGTTGCCAAGATGGGCGCGGAAGCGGTGCAGGATCTGCTGTCGGACCTCGACCTGGACGCGGAGATCGCGCGACTCCGGGAAGAGATTCCGGCCACCAACTCCGAGACGAAAATCAAGAAGCTGTCCAAGCGCCTGAAACTGATGGAGGCGTTCGTCAACTCCGGCAACCTGCCGCAGTGGATGATCATGAACGTCCTGCCGGTGTTGCCACCGGATCTGCGGCCGCTGGTGCCGCTTGAGGGCGGGCGCTTTGCGACATCCGACCTGAACGACCTCTATCGTCGGGTCATCAATCGCAACAACCGCCTGAAGCGACTGCTCGATCTCAATGCGCCGGACATCATCGTGCGCAACGAGAAGCGCATGCTGCAGGAATCCGTGGACGCGCTGCTGGATAACGGTCGGCGCGGCCGTGCGATCACCGGTTCCAACCGGCGTCCGCTCAAGTCACTGGCGGACATGATCAAGGGCAAGCAGGGGCGTTTTCGCCAGAACCTGCTCGGCAAGCGCGTCGACTATTCCGGCCGCTCGGTCATCGTCGTCGGCCCGACGCTGCGGCTTCACGAGTGCGGGTTGCCGAAGAAGATGGCGCTGGAACTGTTCCGGCCGTTCATTTTCGGCAAGCTCGAAGAGCGTGGACTTGCGACGACCATCAAGGCCGCGAAGAAGATGGTCGAGCGCGAAACGCCGGAAGTCTGGGACATCCTCGCGGAAGTGATCCGCGAACACCCGGTGCTCCTGAACCGGGCGCCGACCCTGCATCGCCTCGGTATCCAGGCGTTCGAGCCGGTACTGATCGAAGGCAAGGCCATCCAGCTTCATCCGCTGGTCTGCGCGGCGTACAACGCCGACTTCGACGGCGACCAGATGGCCGTGCACGTGCCGCTGACGCTCGAGGCGCAACTCGAGTCCCGCGCGCTCATGATGTCGACCAACAACATCCTGTCGCCGGCGAGCGGCGAACCCATCATCGTGCCGGCACAGGATGTCGTGCTCGGGCTCTACTACATGACCCGGGAACGCATCAATGCCATAGGCGAGGGCATGACGTTCGCCGACATCGAAGAGGTCCATCGCGCGTACGAGACGGGCATCATCGAACTGCATGCGAAGATCAAGGTGCGGATCGAGGACACGGACGGCGCCAGCATGGTGGAGACGACCACGGGCCGGGCGCTCCTCTACGAGATCGTCCCGCCGGAGCTGCCTTTCGGACTGGTCAACCAGCCGATGGGCCGGAAGGCGATCTCCAACCTCATCAACGCCTGCTATCGCAACGTGGGCCTGAAAGAAACGGTGATGTTCGCCGACCAGTTGATGTACCGGGGGTTCCACGAATCCACCGTGGCCGGCGCGTCGATCGGCGTGGACGACTTCGTGATCCCGGAAGACAAGACCTCGATCATCGAGAGCGCGGAGTCGGAGGTCAAGGAGATCGAATCGCAATTCGCGTCGGGACTCGTGACCCAGGGCGAGAAGTACAACAAGGTCGTCGACATCTGGTCGCGTGCGAATGAAGTCGTTGCGCGATCGATGATGGCGGGCATTTCGGAAGAGACGGTAACCAACCGGGAGGGCGAAGCCGAGCGGCAGGACTCGTTCAATTCCGTGTTCATGTATTCGGATTCGGGTGCGCGGGGATCCCCGGCCCAGATTCGCCAGCTCGCTGGCATGCGGGGCCTGATGCAGCGTCCGGACGGAAGCATCATCGAGACGCCCATCACGGCGAATTTCCGCGAGGGGCTGACGGTGAACGAGTACTTCATCTCCACCCACGGCGCACGCAAGGGCCTGGCCGATACTGCGCTCAAGACCGCCAACTCGGGTTACCTGACCCGGCGCCTGGTGGACGTCGCGCAGGATCTCGTGGTTACGGATCACGATTGCGGCACGGACGATGGCCTGTTGATCAGCGCCATGATCGAAGGCGGCGACGTGGTGGAACCGCTCGCCGCGCGCGTTCTCGGACGTGTTGTCGCGCGGGACACGCTGGATCCCTCCACCGGTGAAGTCCTCGTGCCGGCCGGCGTAATGATGGACGAAGCGTGGGTGGACCGGCTTGAGGCACTGGGTGTCGATGAGCTCTACGTGCGCTCGCCGATCACCTGCAAGACGCGCTACGGCGTTTGCGCCAAGTGCTACGGACGCGATCTCGCCCGAGGCCACGAGGTCAACGTCGGTGAGGCGGTGGGAGTCATCGCGGCCCAGTCCATCGGCGAACCGGGAACGCAGTTGACCATGCGCACCTTCCACGTGGGCGGTGCGGCGTCGCGCGCTACCGCCAGCGACAACATTCAGGCCAAGCACGGCGGCACGGTTCGCCTGCACAACCTGAAGACAGTCGAGCGAGAAACCGGGGAACTCGTGGCGGTGTCACGCTCCGGTGAAATCGCCATCGCGGATACCCGCGGGCGCGAACGCGAGCGTTACAAGCTGCCGTACGGCGCGGTCATCCTCGTGAACGAGGCCGTCGACGTCGATGCGGGCCAGTTGATCGCCCGTTGGGACCCCCACATGCACCCGGTCGTCACCGAGGTTGCGGGCAAGGTCGTCTTCCAGGACATGGAAGAAGGCGTGACGATCGACCGGCAGACGGACGAGCTGACGGGTCTCATCAACATCAGCGTGCTCGATCCGAGGGACCGGCCGAGTGCCGGCAAGGACCTGCGGCCGATGGTCAGGCTGGTCGACGAAGAGGGCGAGGACGTGAACCTCGCCGGGACGGAAGTGCCCGCGCACTACCTGTTGCCGAGTGGAGCAATCCTGCATCTCGAGGACGGTGCGCAGGTTGGCGTCGGAGATGTCATCGCGCGGATTCCACAGGAAGGCTCCCGGGGTGGTGACATCACCGGTGGCCTGCCCCGGGTTGCGGACCTGTTTGAAGCGCGCAAGCCCAAGGAGCCCGCCATCCTTGCGGAGGGCGTGGGGACCGTGAGCTTCGGCAAGGAGACGAAAGGCAAACGCCGGCTCGTCATCACCTCGGCCGAGGGCGAAGCGGTAGAGACGCTTATTCCCAAGTGGCGGCAGATCTCGGTGTTCGACGGCGAACACGTGGAGCGTGGGGAAGTCGTATCCGAAGGTCCCCCGAGCTCACATGACATTCTCCGGCTGAAGGGCGTCGCCGAGCTTGCGAAGTACATCATCAACGAGATCCAGGAGGTCTATCGGCTGCAGGGCGTCACGATCAACGACAAGCACATCGAGGTGATCGTGCGCCAGATGCTGCGCAAGGCTGAAGTGGTTGATCCTGGCGACTCGCAGTTCGTCCGTGGCGAACAGGTCGAGTACGTGGCGGCGATGGAAGAAAACGAGAGGCTCGAAGCGGAAGACAAGTCGCCGATCAGGTTCGAGCGCATCCTGCTCGGCATCACCAAGGCGTCCCTGGCGACGGAGTCCTTCATTTCGGCCGCGTCGTTCCAGGAAACCACGCGGGTGCTGACGGAAGCCGCCGTGACCGGCAAGCGCGACAACCTGCGAGGGCTGAAGGAGAACGTCGTCGTCGGCCGGTTGATCCCGGCTGGCACGGGCCTGAGCTACCACGCGGACCGCAAGCGCCGCCGGGAAGAAGAGGCGCTGGCGGAGAGCATCACGCCGGACGAAATCGAACAGGCTTTGTCCGAAGCGCTTTCCGCGTCGGACTCAGACTGATGGCTTGATTCAACGCCACCGGCGCGGGTTGACGCCGAAACCGCCGACCCGCGCCGATACGCGTTCGAACTTCTCTCGATCGGCGCCGCGCCAGCGCAGGTCGTCGAGGGATTCGGCCATGGGCACATCCGTGACCAGGACCGCGAGCCTGCGATAGAGCGCGGCTTCCTCGCGCATCGCCGTGAGCGTCGCGGCAAGCCTTGCCGCGCCTCGTATTTCCTTCGGCCAGGTCTCGGGGTCGTCAGGGATCGCGTCTACCGTGCGAAAGTGGCCGAGGAGCACCGATGCGGTCTTTCGCCCGAAACCGGGAATGCCCGGAATGCCGTCCGCTGTATCGCCGACGAGCGCCAGCCAGTCGGGAATGCTCTCCGGATCGACGCCGTTACGCTCCCGCACGCCTTGCGCGTCGATGATGCGCCGCCGAACCGTATCGAACTGCACGACGCCATGCGCGTCGTCGACACATTGCCCAAGGTCCTTGTCCGGTGACAGGATGCACACTTGGTCGACCTCGTCCCGCCATCGGGCGGCGCCCGTCGCGAGCGCATCGTCCGCCTCGTATTCGCCCATCGACCAGACGACGATACCGAGCGCTTCCACCGCTTCCTCGACCAGGTCGAACTGCGAAGTCACCGCGGGGTCCAGTCCCTCTCCCGACTTGTATCCGGAGTAAAGCCGGTTGCGAAAGGAATCAACCGGGTTGTCGAATGCCGCCGCCAGGTGGGTCACTTCGTCGTACGGATCCTCCAGCAGCCTGAGCAACGTGGACACGACGCCCACGGTCCCCTTGACGTCATGGCCGGAGGGCGACAGACGGGGCGGCCTCCTCGCGTAGTGGGCCCGGAAAAGCTCGAACGTTCCATCGACCAGGTGAAGCCGCATGATCGACTCGATCTCGCCCTATGGATGGTTGCGTGGAGGTCCGCACTCGAAGTACGCGTTCGACACGACGGTCGTTTCGCCTACACGCGCCTCGAACAACGCGCGGCCGTTGCCTTCGTCCCAGGCCCGGATCTGCAGCGTGTCGCCGAGGAATACCGGCGCCGAGAAGCGCACCTTGATCTTTCGAAAGCGCGCCGCATCGCCCTGGCAGAGCGCATCGAGCAGGACGTGCGCGCAGTGACCGAAGGTGCACAGTCCATGCAGGATGGGCCGGTCGAATCCTCCGAAACGCGCCGCGTCCGGATCGATGTGCAGCGGGTTGTAGTCGCCGGACAGCCGGTAGATGTGGGCCTGGTTGTCAGCGATGTGCGCTTCGCGGACAACGTCGGGATCCCTGTCGGGGAGGGTGATCCTCTCGGAATAGGTACGGCCGGCGCCCTCGAAGGGTTCGATGTCGCCGAGTTGCTCCACGCCCCGGCGAAAGGAGCCGTTCACCATGCGCACGCACAGGTTGCCGTCGGCATCGGTCACCTCGCTTTCGAACTCCACGAAGCCATTACCCCTGCCGCGCGGGTGGGCGCCTATGACGCGGGATCGCACGCTGACCTCGCCCTCGAGCGGCAACGGGCGCAGCATCTCGAGATAGCGTTCCGCATCGATGTTGAGCGGCCCGGGGGAGTTGGGTATCAGGTTCCGATCAAGCGGAGCGCCCGCGCCGCCCCAGCGAATGGGGAACGTCGGAAACACACCGAACTCGGGGTGCCGCTCGTATACGAAACGCAGATCCCGCGTACCTATTCCGGCCGCGTAGAGCAGGACATCGCGCTCATCGTAGGCGATCTTGACCGGTGCTCCCCAAGGACCCGGCTCGTCGTTGGGCAGGGCCGCCCTGGCGTTGTAGGTGGCCATGGCTAGCGGCGTGCGCCGTAGAACGGCACGTAGTGCCGATCAAGGCGCCACGGTGCGGGACGGGTGGGATGGGCGAAACAGATGGCTTGGGCGGGGGTGAAACGCGGCGTGCCCGAAGGGCCGGTGGATTTCATGGCGAGTCCGCAGTGAGCACCAGGGTACCGGTCGTTGACAACGTACCGCCTGTACCGTTCACCACGCAGGTTCGCGCGTTGGTCTGCTTGCCCTCGATGCCGTTAACCCCGTCCTCCGCGGTACCGGACAGTTGCCGATACGCCTCGACGAGCAACTGCATGCCGTACATGCCGGAGTGGTTGAACGACAGGCCGCCGCCGTTGGTGTTGATCGGCAGGCGACCGCCGGGCGCGGCGTGACCGTCCTTCCACAGCGTATGGCCCTTGCCCCGGGGCGCGAGGCCGAGCATCTCGGCGGTGATGGCCGCCGTGATGGTGAAGGAGTCGTAGATCATCGCCATTTCCATGTCGTCGGGTCCGAGGCCCGCCATTTCGTAGGCGGTGGCGGATGACCGCGATGCGGAGGTGGCGGTGAAGTCCTCCATCTCGAGCATGTTGGCATGGCCCATGGACTCTCCGGCACCCGCGATCCACACGGGGTTCGAACGCAGACTCCGGGCGATTTCCGGCCGTGCGACGATGACCGCGCCGCCGTGGTCCGTCACCAGGCAACAGTGGTACAGCGTCAGCGGCCAGGCGATCAGCCGCGCGTTCATGACGTCTTCAACGGTGATCGGTCCGCCGTATGGATTGGTCTCTTTCGAGAACATCACGGCGCGCGGATTCAGCATGGCCCATTGACGGGTCACGACCGAGACGTGGGCGAAGTCCTCCGGCGTCGTGCCGAAGCGGTGCATGTGCCGGCGCATGGCGTGGGCGTAGTTCGATGGCGCGCCGAAGACACCGTAGGACATGGTCATCTCGGCGGCCGGATCGATCTCGCCCGGCACATTGCGCCCTCCTCCGCCACCGGCGCCCCGATAGGACCAGCCCGCCTGGCCGTGACTGACCAGGGCGACATCGATGATGCCCGAATGGATAGCGGACAGTGCGTGATGCACGAGAATCTGGAAGGAACAGCCACCCACGGAGGTCGTGTCGATGTAGCGCGGCTTCAGTCCCAGGTGTTCCGCCAACTGCGACGACCATCCGGCGGAGAACACGCCCTGGATGTCGGATATGGGAATCCCCGTCAGGTCGGAGACGTTCTTTATGGCCTCGATATGGTGTTGCAGAGAGGTGACCTTGAGTCCGCGCTCGCTGGGGTACCCGATGTCGTTCGATTCGGCCGCGCCGACGATGGCTGCGGCGTTGCTGAGATTTGCCCCCATGCCTAACCCTCCGCCACGCGCCAGAACGGGATGTGCGTATCTTCGTCGGCGGGCTCGAACTCGACTGTCACCTTCGCGCCGATCTTGATCGACTCGGGATCGTTCGGATCGACGCCGCGCAGGACCGTCAACATGCGGTCACCTTCGGCAAGATCGATGTATGCGGTGACGTAGGGCACCTCCTTCGCCCAGCCGCCGAAAGCACGATGCTGCACGGCGTAGGTGTGGATTCGTCCCTCGCCGCTGCCCTCAATCCATTCGATGTCGGTCGAGTGGCAGAACGGGCAGATGAGCCTGGGATACCAGTGAACGCGGTTGCAGCTCGTGCACCTGGGGAGCATCAGCTTGCCTTCCTTGGCGCCGTCCCAGAACGGCTGGGTATGTTGTCCGTGCGGGGGTATCGGTTTGTCGTAGGCCAACTAATCGGTCCGGTTCATGTCAGGGAATCCAAACATAGCATGACGTGCGGCGCGTTCGTCGGTAATCGGGTCCCGCGATGTATGCGGGGGGGTACATCCCATATGCGCTACGGTGATCTTCCCCCGGCGGAAAGCGAATTCACTCCTACCTGCCACCTGCCGGAGCAAATGCCGTAACGCGGCAAAGCGACGATCTGCGTACAATTGATCCATGGAAACAGTTGACTACATCCTGATCGGCGTAGCGGTCGCTATCCTGGGCTTCTTATGGGATCTGCAACGAGAGATGGGTGGTCTGCGGGAGCAAATGGCGAAGCTCGAAGGCACGGTCGGTCTGCTCGCGAAGGCGGTTTTGGATCGTACTGGCACAGGTGACTTTGACCAATGTGGGTCGCCGCGATGTCGGCTTCGGTGACGGAACCTGTCACCGTTTAGCTACGGTGTTCTCTCAGAGGAGATCCTGAGCTACGGGGACTGAGCTTTGGCGCCGTCGATCACGGACCTAGGGCCTTCTGTACTGGCTCAGCATAAAGTCCTCGGGATCAGGAGTCTGGATGCTTAGGTCCAAACGTCTTTTCATACACCTCCAAGTCGAAACGGCGAGCTGATCTGATTTGGTGCTTAGGCAACACCACGCGAAAATCAGGCAGATTCAGGTCAGATTGGTCGTTGTAAGCGAACTGATTTAGGGCCTCTAGGTAAAACGTGGTCAGGCGCAGAGTTTTTGTTTCCTCATGGCGGTACCCGCTGATGAAAGGAATCAATGCCACGTCTCCGCTTCCGAGTGAGATCAGCCCAGAGTCGTAAGGCTGCCCGATGTAGGTTTTGCCATTCTCCATCGTCAATTCCACCAAGAACTGGTTCTCAAGTCCTTCCTGCAACAGCAATTCAATTAGGTTGCCTTCGAGTTCCGAGACGAAAACATAAGTCTCTCGCAAACGATAAGGTTTGAATCGGTTCAACACTGCGGTCGCACTCATGGCAAAGAGAAGAGCCGTCATGAGGCTCAACCCATCGTAAAGGCTAGGATGCGTCTCGGAAAGCGTGATCCCGCCGCGCAACTTCGCCTTTAGGGATTCGCACAGTTCAACAGCCTTATCCGGCTCTACGACTCCGTCCAGGGCTTGTTTGATCGCGCAAGCGGCCGGAACAAACGCACCATCCGTGAACCGGTAGCCCAACATCAAAAACACGGTTCCTGATACCAGCACGGCAAAAAGCGGGATGTATCCGGGCTGCCGAAGAAACCAGACCCGGGTGATGTGACAGGTTGCTATCCCTATGAAACCAACGACTATGACATGAAGAAAGCTAGTCCACACGAGGCGAAGACGCTTCGCGGATGGCTCTTTCCAGTTCTGCGGCCTGAGCGACCTTTTTCCTGAAGGCCGGGCTTTGAGCGAGTTCGTTCAAATCCAAGTACTTTGCACCGGTCAACCACCTGACTTTCGGCTCGATGGTTCCGTCTTGCCGCTGCGGCGACTGCTTGTTGGACATGATTGAACTCCTTGCGCTTCCCCGAACTGGTCGGACTAGGTAAAGGGCGAAGCCAATGTCACCCACTTTAGCCCCCGAGTCAACAGTCATTTCCGCCAATGTCGGTAGGAAATAGAACTGTTCGGTTTTGGTAGCACATGATCTGACCAGTTCCTCGTGGGGTTCGACGGGGTATCCGCTAAGGAAGCGCCTCATTCAGCCTGTCTTGCCTCGCAGAGTCCGACACTGATGTTGTCTGAAACCTGAGCGAATACCTCGCACCCTACAACCCCAAACCCATGCTATTGCGGACTTGTCTGGATCAATCATTTCTCCGGTTGGCACCAAGTGCTTTACGGGTTCGGACTAGGTCGTTTTGTCGCCGCACTCACTGGTCTTCCAGTGCCAGCAGTTCCGTGCCCTCGTCCACTCGCTCCCCGGCCGCGACGTTGATGGTCGCGACCTTGCCGTCACCGGGTGCGACGATGGTGTGCTCCATCTTCATGGCCTCCAGAACCATCAGGGTCTGGCCCGCCTTGACAAGGTCACCTACCGCAACGGCGACGGCGGTGATGGATCCGGGCATTGGCGCGGTGACGTTTCCTTGCGGGTTGGAAATGCTGCGGAAGTCGCCGACGGCGATGCGTTGTTGCTCAATGCGCTCGGTGGTGCCGTCGCTGACGACGAACACGGCGTCACCGATGGGATAGATGGAGGCCCTTGCGGTTTCCCCGTCGATGCGCGCTTCGACCCGGTTGCCGCGCAACGCGATTTCGCACACGTCGTGTGCCCCGTCCGGACCTTCGATCCGACAGGAACCGCCTGTCTGCGTAACACGGACTTCCAGGTTCTCTCGGTTGCGCCGCAGGCGCAGCCGCTGGGCATGGGGCAGGTTGAGCTGAAACCCGTCGGCGGAAGCCCAGGGGGAGGCCTCCCCAGGTACGGCCACCAGTGAAGCGACGGCCAGCAGAAGCGGGACGGGACCGTCGGGGGGTGCCAGCGATGCCGCGTCGTCGTCAGTCAATGCGGTGGTGTAGGTGCCGCGCCCGAATTCCTCGTGGGCGAGGATGTTGGCGAGGTAGCCCACATTGTGCTCCACGCCCACGATCTCTGTTTGTCGCAACGCCCGTCTCAGGGCCGCGATGGCGGCGGAGCGGTCGGGCGCGTGGGCGATGACCTTTGCCATCATCGGATCGTAGTGCACCGGGACGTCCGAGCCGGTCTCGACGCCGGCATCCACGCGTACGCCGTTGGGCCAGTCGATACGGTGCAGCTTGCCGGAGGAGGGCAGGAAGTTGCGTTTCGGGTTCTCGGCGTAGACGCGAACCTCGATCGCGTGGCCATTGATCTCAAGGTCCTCCTGCGCGAAGGGGATGGGTTCCCCCGCGGCGACGCGCAGTTGCAGTTCCACCAGGTCGAGGCCAAGTATCGCTTCCGTCACGGGGTGCTCGACCTGCAGGCGCGTGTTCATCTCCATGAAGAAAAAGTCATCGTCCTCGGTGATGAACTCGACGGTGCCGGCACCGACGTAGTCGATGGCGCGCGCCGCGCGTACCGCCGCCTCGCCCATGGTGGTCCTCAGCGAGGCGCTCACCGTCGGCCCGGGAGCTTCTTCCACGACCTTCTGGTGACGCCGCTGCATCGAGCAGTCCCGCTCGAACAGGTACACCATGTTGCCGTGGGTGTCTCCCAGCACCTGCACTTCTATGTGTTTCGGCTTAAGGATCAGGCGTTCGAGCAGGACCCGGTCGTCGCCGAACGCGGCCATGGCCTCGCGCCGGGCACCGTCGAGCGCCGCCCCGAAGCTCTCGGCATCGTCGACCCGCCGCATCCCGCGTCCGCCGCCACCGGCTGAAGCCTTTATCAGGAGCGGGAATCCGATCTCGTTCGCCTTGGCAAAGAGGACATCGGGGTTTTGGTCATCCCCGAGATAGCCGGGAACGACCGGTGTGCCGGCGTCGGCCACCAGGTGTTTCGCTTCGATCTTCGAACCCATGGCGCGGATCGCTGCGGCCGAGGGACCGACGAAAATGCACTCCGCCGCCGCGCAGGCGTCGGCGAATTCCGCGTTCTCCGACAGGAAGCCATAGCCGGGGTGCACGGCATCCGCCCCGGTCGCGGCGATCGCGGCCATCATCGCCTCGATATTGAGATAGCTTTCCGCGGCGACCGGCGGGCCGATCCGCACCGCTCGGTCGGCCTGTCGAATATGCAGCGCACCGGCATCCGCGTCGGAGTAGACGGCGACCGTCTCGATCCCGAGCCGGCGCGCGGTATGCATGACGCGGCAGGCGATCTCGCCCCGATTGGCGACAAGCAGGGTCCGGATCATTGCGCTACATCCTGAAGACGCCGAAGCGCCCGGGCTGAACCTCGAGTTCCCTGGTGGCGACGGTCAGCGCGAGCCCCAGCACGCGCCGGGTATCGACGGGATCGATGACGCCGTCGTCCCAGAGTCTCGCGCTGGCGAAGTAGGGGTGCCCCTCGTGCTCGTACTGTTCGCGGATGCCGGCCATGAACGCGTCCCTTTCCGGCACCGGCCATTCGTTGCCCCGGGCGGCCATGGAGTCACCCTGAACCGTCGCCAGCACATGCGCGGCCTGCTCGCCCCCCATGACGGAGATGCGCGCATTGGGCCATGTCCACAGCATGCGTCCGCCGTAGGCGCGGCCGCACATCGCGTAGTTCCCCGCGCCGAACGACCCGCCGATCATCACCGTGAACTTTGGCACCTGGGCGCACGCCACGGCCGTGACCATCTTCGCGCCATCCTTCGCGATCCCCTCGTTCTCGTACCTCCGTCCCACCATGAAGCCGGTGATGTTCTGCAGGAACACTAGCGGTACGCCGCGCCGGTCTACCAACTGGATGAAGTGGGCGGCCTTGAGAGCGGACTCCGAGAACAGGATGCCGTTGTTGGCGAGGATGGCGACGGGGATGCCGCAGATGTGGGCGAAACCGCAGACGATGGTCTCCCCGTACAGGGCCTTGAATTCGTGAAAGTCGGAAGCGTCGACGATGCGCGCGATCACTTCCCGCACGTCGTAGGGCGTACGGCTGTCGGAGGGCAATACGCCGTAGAGTTCTTCGGCCGGATATGTGGGTTCGCGGGATTCGGCGGCATCCACCGTGGACCGGTAGTGCAGGTGGCTGGCGGCTACCGTTTCGCGCGCGAGGGCAAGCGCGTGTTCGTCGTTGGCGGCGAGCAGGTCTGCGACACCGGAGATGCGCGTATGCACGTCGCCCCCTCCGAGGCTTTCGGCATCGACTTCTTCGCCGGTGGCCGCCTTGACCAGGGGCGGACCGCCGAGAAAGATGGTGCCCTGGTTCTGCACGATGATGGCGACGTCACACATCGCCGGAACATAAGCGCCGCCCGCCGTGCACGACCCCATGACGACGGCGATCTGGGGGATGCCCGCGGCGGACAGGTTCGCCTGGTTGTAGAAGATGCGGCCGAAATGTTCCCGGTCCGGAAAGACATCTGCCTGCAACGGGAGGAATGCGCCGCCGGAATCCACCAGGTAGACGCACGGCAGGTGGTTTTCGAGGGCGATTTCCTGCGCCCGCAAGTGTTTCTTCACCGTGATCGGGTAGTACGTGCCGCCCTTTACGGTCGCATCGTTGGCGACCACGACGCACTCCTTGCCTTCGACGCGCCCGATGCCGGTGATGATGCCCCCTGCGGGGATGTCGTCGTCGTAGAGTCCGTGGCCCCCCAGTTGCCCGATCTCAAGGAACGGCGATCCCCGGTCCAGGAGCCCTTCCACGCGATCCCGCGGCAGCAGCTTGCCGCGGCCGACATGGCGATTCCTCGAGCGCTCGTCGCCGCCGAGGGCGATCTGCCCCGCGACCTCGCGCAATGCCTTGCTCAAGGCGCGGTTGTGTTCCGCGTTCTCCTTGAAGGATTGCTCGGCCGTATCGATATTTGATCGCAGGATCGCCATGCGATGGCTCGCTGTCCATAAACGCCGGGAGTTACGCGAGTCTCGCAAGACCGGCCCGACAAGGCAATGTCCCCGCGCTGTCGAGGTGTCCGTTCATGAGTGCGGATGGCGTATGATCTCGGCATGGAATCGGCCCAGGTCAAGAACCAGTTCCTGCTGGCGATGCCGAACCTTCTCTTCGCGGGAGATTACTTCCGGGAAACGATCACCTACGTCTGCGACCACAACGACAAGGGTGCCATGGGCATCGTCCTGAACCGGCCGCTGGAGCTGACGGTGGCGGACATCCTGCAACAGCTCGAATTGCCGAATCCCGCAGATGTCGAAGCCGTGGTCCTGGAGGGTGGGCCCGTGCAGCGCAATGCCGCGATCATCCTGCACAGCGACGACGTTCGGATCGAAAAAAGCGTCACCGTTGGCGATGGACTGGCCCTCACTGCCGAAGTCGAGATGCTCGCCGCCATCGGCCGCGGTCAGGGGCCAAGCCAGTACGTCGTCGCGCTCGGCTACGCCGGATGGGGTTCCGGCCAGCTCGAAGGCGAATTGAATGCCAATACCTGGCTGACCTGTCGCGGATCGAAGTCCCTGATCTTCGAGGTGCCGTTTGAAGAACGACTGGAGACGGCTGCCAGGACCCTGGGGATAGACTTCTCGCTCATGTCGGGACAGTCGGGCAACGCCTGAAGCAGCGATTACTCACGTGCCGCCGCCTCGCGTAGCCGTTGGGGAGTCATCGGCAGGTCTCTCACCCGAACTCCGGCTGCGGCGAAGACCGCGTTTGCAAGCGCCGCTGACGCAGGCCCCATGGTGGCCTCGCCGGCGCCGAGCGGATCGAGTCCCGGGTAGTCCAGGACGACCGTTTCCATGCGTGGAACCTCGCTGAATCGCAGAATCGGGTAACTGTCCCAATCGACGCTGGTGACTCCGTCAGCGTCGAAAGCCACCGCTTCCTTCAGACACCAGGAGAGCGCCTGTACGGCGCCGCCCTCAAGTTGATTGACCAGTCCGTCGCGATCCACCGCTCTGCCGGCGTCGGCAGCGATCCACGCCCGCTGGGCCGTGACGGAGGCGTCGTCGGAAACCGAGGCTTCAATCACCATGGCGACACAGCTTTGCTGGTTCTTGTAGCGCGCGATCGCCATCCCGCGTGGTCCCTGGAGCCCGCCCGAGAGATCCAGAACGGCATCGAGCACCCGGATGGCCCGCCTGTCGTGCGTCAGATGCCGGCGTCGGATATCCGCCGGGTCGACGCCAGCGGCAAACGCGAGTTCGTCCATGAAGGATTCGATGGCGAAGACGTTCATCTGCGCCCCCAGGCTGCGCAGGGAGGAGGTTCGCAAAGGGGAGTCCGCCACCGGGTGGCTGATCACCTGCTGCCGTGGAAAGCGGTACAGGGGTTCGGAATTGCGGTCCATCCCGCCGGCCGTGACCGACCCTGTGATGGCGAGGCTGGGCTTGAACGGCTGCGCCAGGTGCCAGGCCGCCAGCAGGTCGACCCCGGGGTTCGCGGGAGACGGCCGCCCGCCGTGCGGGAAACTCCAGACGTCGTGACGCCAGTCCAGCACCCGGCCCGACTCGCTGACGTTCGCGGCCAGGTCGATGCGCATGGCGGGACCGTAGGGCTCGAACGCGTGTTCGTCCTCGCGCCGCCACTGCACGCGAACCTGGCGTCCGGGCAACTTTCGCGCAACCAGGGCCGCGTCCAGCGCGGCATCGTCGGCCCCGTTGTGCCCATAACATCCGGAGCCGTCGACGTGGGCGACGGTGATGTCTTCGGCAGGCATGTCGAGTACGCGGGCAAGGACTCCGCGCAGGGGCTCTATGCCCTGGCTGGCGCAGAACACCTTCAGACGGCCGTTGTCGAACCTGGCGACCGCGGCCGATGGTGCGAGCGAAGCATGCATGATGAACGGTCGGGAGTACGTCGCTTGCACATCCGCGCCGGGTTCCGGGTTCGGGGAAGGCGTATCGATGCCGTGTCGGACAAGGTGTTCGCCCAGTGTCCCATCGATCCTGATCTCCTGTTCCTGCCGCCAGACAGCGCGCTCTCGCACCCGGGCCGCGAGGACGGTTGCCGCATGTTCGTCGGGATGCGCCACGGCGACGAAACTGCCGTCGACGACCAGTTCCGCGGGCGAGGTGAACTCCGCATCGAGACGTTCCAGCCGGTGATTCAACGAGGGCGGCCGTACTACGCGGGCGTGAAGTTCGGCTGGAAGGTCCTGCACGAACACGTGGCTGCCGCGCGCCTTGGCATCGATATCGAGACGTTGATGGTGTCCCCGTCCAACGAGGCGGTAGTGTTCGGGGTTCTTTTCAGCCGTGATCTCGCGGATGTCAAAGTCGAACTTCCCGTGGTGCGCGCGCCAGTAGTCCATGGGTTGGTTGACGCCCGGTGCCGTGATCTGTCCATCGTCTACGGTCATGGCGGCGACAGGAACACCGAGTTCCCGCCCCGCTGCCGACAGCATGAGGCGGCGTGCCCACGCGGCAGCCTGGCGCAGTGCGGCGCCGCTGGTCTCGAGCGACATCGATCCCGCGGTAAACCCTTCGTTCGGCGTCCTGCCGGTCTGCGCGGAGACCATGCGCACGCGCTGGACATCGACGTCGAGTTCCTCCGCCACGATGAGACGCAATGCCGTCAGGACTCCCTGCCCCAGCTCGACTTTGCCGGTCATGGCGACGATCCGGCCGGGTTCGATGGCGATCCAGCGGTCGAGGGCCGGTTCGGCCTCGAGCGGCGCGGGTATCGAACCGGTCCTGACCGGCGACGTCCAGCGCAACGGTTCTGGTTCACTGTCCGGGACGGCTCCCAGCGCGCGCAGGATCCTGGGGTGCGAGCCGCACCGGCAGAGCTGACCGTCGAGGGCGTCTTCGATCTCCTGGCGGGACGGTTGCGGGTTGCGGCGAAACAGCGCCTCTGCGGCAACGACGATACCGGGCAGGCAGTAGCCGCACTGGGTTGCGTTGGCCGCGATCAGCGACTGGCGCACGGGTGAGTCGATGCCGGCCGCCGTTTCGAGATGTCGGCCCCGCACGTCGCCCACCGGTCTTGTGCAGCTATGGATTGGATCACCGTCGGCCAGGATGCGGCACGCCCCGCACTGCTCCGCCGTGCATCCGAGCTTTGGTCCGGCAATGCCGAGGCTCCGGAGTACATACAACAGCGGCACATCCGGGTTCGATTCCACCTGGCGCCGTTCGCCGTTGAGAGTGAAGTCGATCAGCGGCATCAGTCAGTGGTCTTCGGCATCGTTACATCGGCGACGTCGATGCGCAGGTCGGCGAGTCTCTCGGCCACTTCCGGGGCCACGTCGTCCTGCAAGCGTCCATCGAGGTGTTCGGCCAGGAACCGCTCGATCTCGGCGAACATGGCGAGCCGATTCTCCCGCCCCCTGAAGCCGTGTCCTTCGTCTGGCGCGAGCAGGTACCGCACGGGCCGTTTGAGGTCGCGCAGTGCCACGACGATCTGTTCCGACTCCGCCTTCTTGACGCGGGGATCGTTTGCGCCCTGGATGATGAGGAGCGGCGCCTCGATGTTCTTGGCGTGGAAGAATGGCGACTGCGACGTGAGCCGCGCCCGATCCTCCGCATCGTCGGGATCGCCGACTCTCCGCATGAACATCTGCTTCATTGGGCCCCAATACGGCGGAATGGAATTCAGCAGCGTGATGATGTTGGACGGTCCGACGATGGACACGCCGGCGGCGTAGAGGTGCGGCGTGAATGTGACGCCCGCAAGCGTCGCGTAGCCGCCGTAGGAGCCGCCCATGATCGCCACCTGATGGGGATCGGAGATGCCTTCGTCGACGAGGTGCCGTACGCCGTCGGTGATGTCGTGCTGCATGATGCCGGTTCCCCATTCGCCGTTGCCCGCGTTGAGGAACTGCTTGCCGTAACCTGCGGAGCCGCGGAAGTTCGGCATCATGACCGCGTAGCCGCGGTTGGCGAGAAACTGAGCGACGGAGTCGTAACCCCAGTAGTCCCGGCCCCACGGACCGCCGTGCGGGACGATCACCGTCGGCAGCTTCTCGGCGGCGACGCCCCTGGGTGTCACAAGGTAGCCCGGGATCTCGCGGCCGTCTCGGGCCTTGTAGCGAATCGGTCGCATCTTCGCGAGTTGATCGACGGGGAGTTCCGGACGCGAGTCGTAGAGCTTCTCCAGTGTCCTGTCGTCGCGATGGTAGAGGTAGACGGTCCCCGGATTCACATCGCTCGCGACCGTGATGATCAAGAGTTTGCCGTCCTCGGTGGCCGACCGGTAGCTGATTTCCCCGTCCGACAGACGCTCGCGCAGCCACTTGAGTTCGCGCTTCAGGCGCTCGGTGCGCGGATAGATGCGTACGCGGTCGCCGACATACGTCGTGGCGATGAGTTCCTCGGTCTCATCGGAGAACCAGGTGCCGGCGAGGTCTACTTCGGTTTCCGGGTCGGAATGGACCAGTTGCGCCTGCCCCGTGGCGACATCGACCAGCAACAGCCCGATAAGGTCCACCTTGTTGCTGCGGACGTAGACTCGCTTGCCGTCCCTGTGGAACCGGCTCGCCGCGCAGGTTTCCTCCCAGCCGCATTCGTACAGCACGCGACCGAGCGCGCCGTCTTCGACGACGATGATGTCGGTGCCGCCGTCCGGTCGCTGCCGCATTGCGAGCCGCACGACGCCCGCCAGATCGGTCACCCACTGGCTGACATTGGTGTCGTTTTTTATCAGAAGCTCACGTGCTCCCGTATCGATGTCGAGGCGGTAGACGTCGTGCAGCGCCGGATCGCGATCATTGATGCCGACGATGATCTGCGCTGGGGTTGCCTCGGGAACGGCATAGATGACGGCGCGGATGCCTTCCATCGGAGTGAGGTCCCGGGCGGGCGGAACGCCAGTCGACTCCTCGGCGTCGGCGGCAGGATCGACCGCGTAGACGTGGTAGTCCTCGGTCCCGCCCTCGTCCTGCACGAACAGCACGTAGCGACTGTCTTCGGTCCAGGAATGACCGCCCAGCGGTCGCCTGGTGTCGGCGGTCAACGGTCGTGCGGAGTCGAACGGTGCCTCGACAGCCTTCACCCAGACGTTCATGACACCCGAGTACGGCTTGCGGAACGAAATCCATTTGCCGTCGGGGGACAGCCGCGCGCCGGAGACTTCGGGGTCGCCGAAAAAGATGTCGCGGTCGATCAGGGGCGGCATCCCGTCGAGCCGGTCTGCGGCCGGATTCTCGGTGCCCGTGACCGTGGCGGTAAGCGAGAGGCTCAGCAACAGAACGCTGGTGTGGACGGTTCGAGCCAAGCTGCGCGGCCGGGCGATGCAGTAGTGGTCGATCATGTTGGTCTCCGCGTGGGGGCTTTGTTCGTGTGTCAAGTCAGCAAGAGATGTGCCAGGTGCTTAAGCCGATCGCGGCTTCCGCCCATGGCGCTAGGGGCCTGCGCCGTGGAGCGGCACGAAGTGCCGATCAAGGCGCGGGCGCGTAGGTGGGCTTGGGTGGGGGTGAGAGACGGCACGCCCGAAGGGCTGACGGATTTCATGGCGCTGATTATGGTTGGCAATCTCCTGGTTTCGCCAGCATCTGGCGCGGCGAACATCGCCGGTGGGACCATGTGGTTACCGGCCATGAACTGGTCCATTTGGCCAACATATCGGGCATCCGGCAAGCTTGGGGCCGGGCGCGTCACACCTGCATGGCCCGCTTGTGGCGATCCGCAGCGCGTATGATCGGCGCATTGAGCCGCGCGGAGTCATTCGCGATGATCAACTGGATGCGTGAAAAGCCATGCCACACCTGGCGTTCGACTTTGGCCTGAGATACATCGGTGTTGCCGTTGCCGAGCCGCGCCACGGCACCGCCACGGCGCTGTCCACGGTAAGGGCCCGCGACGGGATTCCCGCATGGGAGCGACTCGACGCCCTGGTGCGCGACTGGGAGCCGGAAGGGTTCGTCGTGGGACTGCCTCTCAACATGGATGACAGCGAGAGCGACATGTCGGACGCCGCTCGACAGTTCGGCGCCAGGCTGGACCGCCGCTACGGTATCGGCGTCGAATTCGTCGATGAACGGCTGTCAACCTTCGAGGCGACCCAGCGCGGCGGAAGCCACGACACCGCCGCGTTGATCATTGCCGAGACCTGGCTCAACTCACCCGACACGTCAAGCTGATTCAACGGGCCCGGAGCGCCGATGGGCACTGTAGTGCCTGGTGCCGGGCGTCTAACTTATGCTTTGCCTTCCCTTTGGCAGAACCTGGAATTCGAATGCTGCAATACGTCTATCCCCGCATCTGGCCCGTGGCCTTTTTGGGTCTGGGCCTCCTCGCCGCGACCGGGACGCACATCCATTACAGCGTGGGCGCCTTTACGATTTCGTCCCATAACCTGATGTGGTTCATGATGGCGCTGGCGCATGCAGACGTATTCTGGCGCCCCAGGAATCCGTTCCCCCGCCCTGACCAGCACCACTGACAGGGCGCACGAATTCAGGTCAGGCTGGTCAACCGGCCGCGATATCGAATCCGGCGTCCTCGATGGCTGATTCCAGGCCGGACCGGTCGATCCTCGCCGGGTCGAAATCGATGGAGACGATTCCCGAATCCAGGTCTGCCCGCGCGTTGTCGACGCCGGGACGGTTGGCGAGGGCTTTCTCCACGCTGGCAACGCAGCCATCGCACTGCATGCCTTCGATCCTGATTTCGAGATGTTCCATTCGAGTCCCTCACGAGAGTGCGGGCTGCCAGCGGCGCAACAGCAGCGAATTGCCCACCACGCTGACGCTGCTCAGCGCCATTGCGGCAGCCGCGATGGTCGGACTCAGGTACCCGAGTGCCGCCAGCGGAATACAGATCACATTGTAGGCGAAGGCCCAGAAGAGGTTCTGCTTGATCTTTCGGAACGTCGCGCGGCTTGCGGAAATCGCCCCGGCGACCATGCGCGGATCTGACCGCATCAGGGTCACTCCCGCGGTTTCCATGGCGATGTCCGTGCCCCCGCCCAGGGCAAATCCCACGTTTGCCGACGCGAGTGCGGGCGCGTCATTGATACCGTCTCCAACCATGCCGACAATCCGGCCGCCCGCCGTCATTTCCTCGACGATCCGTGCTTTCCCGTCCGGTCGCACGCCGCCTTCGGCTTCCTCGATGCCCACCGACTCCGCAACGCGCCGGACCACGGTTTCCGTATCGCCGGACAGCACGGTGGCGTGAACGCCGATGTCGCGTAGCGCATCGATCGCGGCCTGCGCGGTTTCCCTCACCGGGTCATCGATACCGATGAGACCGAGCAGGCGGCCGGACTCTGCGACGAATACGACCGTGGTGCCTTCCTGTTCCCAGTCCCGCGCACGGGCGCGCGAAGCGTCGTCGATGGAGGCGTGGCCGGCGACGAACACCGCGTTGCCCAGGTGAATGCGGTTGCCGTTCACGAAGCCCTGCGCGCCGGAGCCGGGCACGGCCTCAAATTCGCGCAGCGACAGCACCGTCAGGCCAACCTCGTCCGCATGTTCCGTGATCGCGCGGGCCAGGGGATGTTCACTGCCCTGCTGAACGGAAGCGGCGACGGTCAGGAGGTACGGGTCATCGCCTGTCTTTGAGAATGTTCGCGCGACCCGGGGCCGGCCCTCGGTCAGGGTGCCGGTCTTGTCGAATATGACCGTGTCGATGTGGTGTGCCTGTTCAAGGGCATCGATGTCCTTGATCAGGATTCCTGCACGCGCCGCCGCCCCGGTGCCGGTCATGATCGCCGTGGGCGTTGCGAGCCCGAGGGCGCAGGGACAGGCGATGACAAGCACGGATACCGCGGCGATGAGCGACTGTCCCGCGTCCCCGGAAATGGCGATCCAGGCAACGAAGGTGACAACGGCGATGGCAATGACAGTCGGAACGAAGACCGCGCTTATCCTGTCCACGAGGCGTTGCACGGCAGCCTTGCCCGCCTGGGCGTTTTCCACCAGGCGCACGATACGCGCGAGCGTCGAGTCCTCGCCGACGGTGGTTGCCCGCACCTTCAGCAATCCTGCGCCGTTGATGGCTCCACCGGTGACGGCATCGCCCGCCGTCTTCGCCACGGGCACGCTTTCGCCGGTGACCAGGGATTCATCGACATCGCTCGCGCCATCCACGACCTCGCCATCCACCGGAATCCGCTCTCCGGGACGCACGACGACCAGGTCGCCGCTGGCCACCCGGGCTATGGCGGTTTCCACAACCGTCCCGTCCGCCTGTTCGACACGCGCGGTCGGGGGCCGCAACTCCATCAGCGCGCGAATCGCCCGCGTCGTGCCGCGTTTCGCCCTGTTTTCCAGGTACTTGCCAAGCAGCACGAGCGTGATGATGACCGCCGACGCCTCGAAATAGAGTTGCCCGTCCGCTTCCTCGCCGAGGGTCTGGAGCAGGTACCAGCTGAAACCATATGCGGCGGTGGTGCCGAGAACGACCAGCACATCCATGTTCGCGGATCCGCCGCGCAGGGCATTGAACGCGCCCCGGTAGAAACGGAAGCCGATCACGAACTGGATGGGTGTCGCGATCAGCACTTCGAACGCGGGCATGACATGCAGGTCCTCGTAGCCGAACACCTGGAAGAACATGCCGAGGACGAGTGGCGTGGTGAGCGCTGCGGACAGGATGACGATGCGCCGTTCGTTGACCGCCTTCGCCTCGTCGAGCTGCGTCCGTGATGCCGGATCGGCGGGATCGAAGTTGGCGGAGTATCCAGCGCGTTCGAGGGCCGAGGCGACCGCTTCTGAACGCACCTGTCCGCGGACGACGTTGATGCTCGCGCGTTCCGCCACGAGATTCACACTGGCTTCGAGCACACCGGGAATGCGCCCCAACGCTCTCTCTACCCGTGCCACGCAGGCGGCGCAGGTCATGCCTTCCACGGCAAACGCCAGCGTCTCTCGCCCGACGGCGAATCCCGCGCCGCTCACCGCGTCGGAGAGCGCATCGATGCCTGTCGCGCCGCTATCGATCACCACAGACGCGCGCTCGAGCGCCAGGTTCACGCTGACTTCGCGTACTCCGGGTGCCCGCGAGAGCGCCTTTTCAAGGCGGGTTACGCAGGCGGCGCAGGTCATCCCCTCGATATCGAGTTCGAGTCTGTCGCCACCGCGATTTGCCACGACATCGGTCATGCCGCGTTCCGTTCTGTCAGCTATTCAGGAGCAGCGCGAACATGCCCAGCCAGACCAGGAGCAGGAAGTGCCAGTAGATCGCGCAGAGGTCCACGCTCACTCGCGCATCGCCCAGGTCAGCCTGCCGGTACATTCGCCGCGCGGCGCGCCACCAGGCGATCAGTCCACCGAGAAGATGCGCGCCGTGAACCCCGGTGAGGACGAAAAAGAACCCGTTGGCGGGATTCGTTTGCGCGTAGTAGCCGTCTTCGACAACCTCGCGCCAGACCACCAGTTGGCCGACGAGGAATACCACGGTCAAGGCGCCGGCGAGCAGGAAGGCGATTCGACCCCGCGGCACGTCGCTTCGGGCTACGGCCGACCGCGCCCACTCGAAGGCGATGCTGGCAACGATGAGTACGCCGGAGTTGAACCAGAGCAGACCCGGCTCCGGCATCGCGACCCAGTCCGTGGAGAACTCGAGGCGCATGTGGTACGCGGCGATGAACAGGGAGAACAGGATGCCGACCACCGCCAGGAAGATCACCAGCGCGACCTTCCTGTTGTGAGCCGCGAACCCGCCGGTGCGCAGTTGCGCCACGCCGGAACGGTCCGGCAACCAGGGTTTCTCCGTCAACTTGGCGAAAAGGCCCACCTTGGGATGCCTCGCATGCATGAAAGTTGGGGGAATTGTACTCTCCGTACCCGCCGGATTGCTCGACAGGTTGTTTCGGGAATGGACGCGAAGGAAATGCCGCCCTTCCCCGGGCCGCCGCTCACCCTTGCGGTGAGCGAATGCCTGACCGGCGTCCCTGTCCGGTACGACGGACGCGACAAGCGGGAGGCGATGCCCCACGCGGCGCTCGACGACCTGTACGTGTTTCTGCCCATCTGCCCGGAGGTGGGCATTGGGCTCGGCGTGCCGCGCGACCCGATTCGCCTTGTGGGAGATCCTGGCTCACCCCGGGCGATGATCCTCGGCGAGGAAGCAACCACCTCCCGGCCGCGCGCCGACGTGACGGATGCGTTGCGCGCGTTCGCGGACACTCAGTTGCGTGTCCTCGATGATGTCGACGGCTACGTCTTCATGCAGGACTCGCCGAGCTGCGGACTGTCTGGCGTCAAGGTGTTCGAGGGCGATGTTCGGGGCACAGGCCGCGGCGTGTACGCGGCACGGGTTTTGGGCAGACGGCCCATACTTCCCGCGGTAGAGGGCGCAGCGCTGTTCGAACCAACGCGCTGCGCGAGCTTCGTGATGTGCACGTTCGTGTATGCGCATTGGCGGCGAACCAGCGCTGCGGGCATGACGGCGGCAAGACTCATTGCCTTCCATACCGCGTACAAGTACCTGGTGATGGCACACGACGTACAGGCGTACCGGCGGCTCGGCCACCTGCTATCCGACCTGTCCGGCAGTCTGGACGACGTGGCCGGGCGCTACATCCGGGCGTTGCTTGGGGCGGTATCGCGACCCGCTTCCCGTGCCGGACACGCCAACGCCATGGCGCACCTGCAGGGCTACGTGTCACGCGGAGTCGGCGCCATGGGGGAGCTTTCCGGCCTGATTGAATCCTACCGGCGGGGTGAGGTGCCGCTGTCCGAGCCGATTTCGCTGCTGCGCCGTCACTTGCTGAAGTCGGGGGCCACCTATGCGCTGAACCAGGCGTACCTGCGCACCGACCTATGGAGTGTCATCAGTCACGCTTACAATAGCGTTCGGGATTTGGGCCACGCCCGTGCCCCAAACCCTTAGGTCGATGGCGTTGGGGCTAGGCACCGGGCGCCAGTCCGGATCGGAGAACGCTTCGACTGAAATGGCGCATGATGAGATGACAGGTACTTCTCCATCGAATGCTCCGCGCGTCTGCTTCGTCATCCCGACGTACAACGAGGCGCCGAACGTGTCGCCGCTGCTGGCCCAACTGACCGGGAACTATGGGGACGAGGCGACGAGGTTCCTGATCGTCGACGACGAGAGTCCGGACGGTACGGCAGACCGCGTCCGGGAGTTCGCGGCGCAGGACTCTCGCGTGCACCTGCTCGAAGGGAAGCGGCGGGGACTCGGAGACGCCTATGTCCGCGGCATATCACATGCCCTGGATTCGCTCGACGCGGATGTCGTGGTGCAGATGGATGCGGACTTTTCCCACGATCCCTCGGATGCCAGGAAGCTGCTCGATCGGCTGTCGCGCGGGGCGGACGCCGCGATTGGAAGCCGGTACGTTTCCGGGGGCGCGGTGGACCGGGGCTGGAGCATCGGTCGCCGCTTCCTGTCCCGGGGCGGCAACTACCTGGCGCGTCGAATCGCGGGGCTCGTGTCCGTGCAGGATTGCACGTCGGGTTTCAAGGCGATTTCGGCCGCTGCGCTAAAGAAGCTCGACGTGAAGAACATCCGGGTCCAGGGCTATGCGTTTCAGATCGCGTTGCTGCACAGGCTGATCGAAACCGGCGCGCGAGTCGTGGAGGAGCCGATCTACTTTCGCGATCGGCAACGGGGCCAGACAAAGCTGGGTATCCGGGACCTGATCGAGTTCTTCTACAGCGTCTGGTGGATGCGCGTCGCCGGATACAAGACGTTCCTCAAGTTTTCACTCGTGGGGCTGTCCGGCGTGATCGTCAATCTCGGCTCGTTCCAGCTGGCTCTCGGGCTCGGCGTGCACAAGTACCTCGCATCGCCCATCGCGATCGAGCTTTCCATCATCTCGAACTTCCTGCTCAACAACTTCTGGACCTTCGCGGATCGGGCGATGACCGGCCGACGGCGCATTCGGGGCCTGAAGTACAACCTGGTTTCGCTGGTGACGCTGGCACTCAGCTACGCAACCTTCGTTGTGCTTTCGATGCTGTTTCCCGAAGCGCAGCCCGTCGTGCTCCAGGGTTTCGGGATCATTCCCGCGACCATCTGCAACTACCTGCTCAACTCCTATTGGACGTTTCGTGCGGGGGAACCGGAGTCGTAGGGATCTCGAGGTCGCCGCTCAGGACGGGCTGGACTTTGCCCCCTACGCGAATCGTGTCGGCGACATCCAGGTAAACCCGCGATGGACGCGCCATCTCGAAGCCCTGCTCTACCTTGAACGCGCCGGTGACGCCACGCGCGTACAGGTATGCGGCGAGGGCGGCATTGGCACTACCGGTGGCCGGGTCTTCCCGCCAGCCGTTGGCGTCGAAGAACATTCGGGCGGCGAAGTCGGCGTCGCGACTGTAGCCCGGCTGGGCAAATGCGAATATGCCCAGGAACCGGTCGCCCGCAATAGCCGTATGGACCTGGGCGTCCACGCGCGAGCGCCGCAACGCATCGAGCGTCCTGACGCCGATCAATAGGAAGCGAAGCCCGACCTCGGCGTATCGGCACGGATTGGATGGATCGACTTCCGCCTCGGTGAGACCGAGCAGTTCTGCGGCCAGATTCATCGGCAACGCATCTCCCAAGGTCGCGCCCGGCGGTTGCATCCATGCAATGCCGACGGAATCGAAGGACACCGGGACGGATCCGACTGCCAGGTCGAGCGTGTAAACGCCGCGTTCCCGCCCGAGCAGCCACGCGGTGCCCAATGTGGGATGTCCGGCAAATGGGAGTTCCTCGGCGGGCGTGAAGATACGGACGCGCGCGGCGGACGCGTTTTCTTCGACGACGAACGCCGTCTCCGAGAAGTTCATCTCGCGCGCGACAGCCTGCATCGTCGCGGTATCCAGGTGTCCGCAATGGCGCACCACCGCGAGTTGGTTGCCCGCGAGCGGTTGCTCCGCGAACACGTCGACGATGGAGCAGTGCATCTCGTCGCGTCAGTCGATCCAGATGTCAGGTTGCGTGTCCACCCCGTGCCTTGAGAAAACAGCCTCAATGGCCTGCTTGTCGTCGTCGGAAAGCGTGTGTTCCGGTGCGTGCATGTTCGCTTCCACCTCGAACGGCGTACGCGCGCCCACCAGCGCCACGCTCACCACCGGGTTTGACAGGACCCACGCCAGGGCGAGTTCATAGATCGCCATCCCGCGTTCTGCCGCGAAGGCTTTCAGTTCGTCCACCACGGCCAGGTTGCGCGGAAAGTTCTCCTCGGTGAAGAGCGGCAGGTTGAAGGCGTCCCCGCGCGAACGCCAGTCCCTTCCCTCGTTGAACCGCGTGTCGGCGCTGAACGTACCTGTCAGCAGACCATGCGCTAACGGGCCGTACACCATCATCGCGATGTCGTGCTCCCCGCAGTACTGGAACACCTCCGCTTCCAGGCGCCGGTCGAACAGGCTGTAGCCGTACTGTCCGACATCCACCCGGCGGGCAGCCATGCAGTCGGCGATCTCGGCTTCCTTGAAGTTGGAGACGCCAACGAAACGCGTCTTGCCCTGGGCGACCAGGTCTTCGAGCCCGCGCATCGTCTCGTCGAACGGCGTGTCCCGGTCGGGCCAGTGCACCAGGTACACGTCGAGGTGATCGGTATTCAGCGCATCGAGAGTGGTTTCGATGGATTGCGTCATGCGTTTGGGCGTGGAATCCCTCGACGTCTTGCCAGTCCCGCCATAACCGATGCCGAACTTGCTGACCAGCACGATGTCGTCGCGGTGGGATCCGAGGCCCTTGGCGAGCAGGCGCTCGGACTGACCGAAACCATAGGCTTCGGCTGTGTCGAACAGGTTGATGCCGACATCGAGCGCCTTGTGGATCGCAGCGATGACGTCGGATTCGTCGATTCGCCCGTACGAGCCACCCATTTCCCAGCAGCCGAAGCCGAGTGCCGAAACGTTGAGGCCGGTACTGCCGAAAGGTCGATACAACATGCGAATGCTCCTCCAGGAAATCTGTGCCCCTCAGCCTACACCCGCCATGCCCCAGGCTCTACGCCCGCCTGATCGGGTGTCAGATTGGTGCCATGAAACCCGCTGAGCAGTGGTCGATGTTCTTCGAAGGAATCCAGACGATGTGGACGTGTTATCCGCCTCCGCGATCGCAGAGCCGGTCGAATACCGCTATGGATGTGCGCATGCAGGCGTCCTTTACCGCGTTCCAGTCGTGCCACTGCGGGTCCAGGTTCTTGTATTCCGAGAGGACAGTACCGTCGAGGTCGTAGGGCATCGCTTCCGACAGTTGCGCATGCACCTGTTGCAGGGGCGACTCGCCGCTTGGTTGTGGATACAGGGCGTCGAAGCTGCCCAGCGCATCCGCCGCTGCCGCATCGCCCATGTGTTCCGCGAGCGCAGCGAAGTCCACGTAGTCCGTGTCGCATTGCGCCTCAGGATCAGGATGCCCTTGATGCGCAGCATTTCCGCAGCCGTCGGAACCGTCAAGGCAATGCCGAACCGCTCGACAACTTCGGTTTCCAACGGCTTGCTCCTGACAAGCTGGCGGACTCCGGTTTCGATGCCGTCCAGGCTGCCGAGAATCAGGACTGGGCGCGTCGTTCTTGCGGTTCTCGAGCCCGCGACCGCCTCCAACTGAGAGAGCACGCTGGAGAACCTTTCGCGCAAGTCACGGAGCACATGGTCGTCGTCCATGGACAGGCGATGCCCGGCATGGACCGCAGCGGCGGTACCGCCGACAAGCACTGTCCCCGGAACGATCTCCTGCAACCGCGCCGCAGCCGACAACAATCGTTCCCACTCCGGCAGGTCAGCCATGGGCTTCGACATAGTTTGCCCAAAACCGATAGCGCTGCCGGTAGGAGTCGTCGGCGTATTGGGCGCAAACACGCTGGATTTTCGCCATCACCTCGGGATCATTCAGTGCGGCGTGGCGGAGTTCCTCCCAGTCCTTCCACTTTCCGCGCGAGATCGCGTCATCGATGGCGGCCAGCGTGAACCGTTGATGATTGAGATGCCGATGCAACACGAGATTTGCCTGGCCCTGTCGAACTGCCTGACCCGCACTGCGGTTCTGGAAGAACTGATTGTACTGCTCGCTCCGTGCCTTGAAGCGTGACCCGAGGCAGGTCTCCTCCGTCGCGGTGCGGCTTTGGTCCGACACCGCGCGCAACGCGACGACGGACCGCATGCCTCCGGCTTGGCCTGCCGGTGGCTATAATCGTTGGATGCGCGGTCCGGCTATTTCTCGAAGCGGGCCGAAAGAAGGGCAATCGGCGTGGCGCATCGCGCCCCGGGAAGAACGCGAGGATTACGACCCATGGCGGAAGCAAGAGATTTCAATCGAAGCGAAGAGAACGTCGGCAACGTGCTCAACATGGAGCACATAAACCTGACGGTGCCGGACCAGCAGGTCGCGGCCCTGTTCTACGTGACCGGCCTTGGCTTCACGCGCGATCCCTATGTCGACTTCGGCACCCGCAACATGTGGATCAACGCCGGCGCGCAGCAGTTTCACCTGCCGAAGAGCACGGCGCAGAAATGGCGTGGCCACATCGGCGTCGTCGTGCCGGACCTGGACGACCTGAAACGGCGCCTCAACGGCGTCTCGGAACTGCTGGCCGGCACGCAGTTCGAGTGGTCCGAGAAGAACGATCACATCGCCGTCACCTGTCCATGGGGCAACGCCATTCGGGCCTACGCACCGGAGTCGTTTCCGGGCCTTTACCTGGGAATCGCCTATGCGCAGATGGACGTTTCCCCTGGAGTGGCGGAGGGAATCGCGGACTTTTACCGGAACGTGTTCCTCGCGCCGGCGCAGGTGCTCGACGACGGGACGGCCCTCGCGTCGAGGTGTCCACGGGGATGGATCAGCGGCTTGTCTACAAGGAGACCGCGGACGCCATCGACAGTTACGACGGTCACCACATCGCCATCTACGTGGCGGACTTCTCCAGTCCGCACGATTTCCTGGTCGAGCGGGATCTCGTGACGGAAGAGACCGACCAGCACCAGTATCGCTTCCAGGCCATCGTGGATCCCGGCACCGGCGAAACCCTCGCCGAACTCGAGCACGAGGTTCGCAGCCTCAGGCACCCCATGTACATGCGGAACCTGGTGAATCGGAATCCGGCGCAGTCGTTCAGGAACTACATCAACGGGCGCGACGCGTTCTATCCCGGGTGAGCGAGCCGTATTACCTGCCGCTCGCCGATGAAGTAGAGGTATTCGAGGCCGCCTATCACGGCCGCCTGCCGGTTCTCCTGAAGGGGCCGACGGGATGCGGAAAGACCCGGTTCGTCGAGCACATGACGTGGCGGCTCTACGAGACTTCGGACGGGCCGAGGAGCGAACTCGACACGCCCCTGGTCACGGTCTCCTGCCATGAAGACCTGACCGCCACCGATCTCGTCGGCCGATACCTGCTGCGCGGAGACGAGACCGTCTGGCAGGACGGTCCCCTGACCCAGGCCGTCCGCTGCGGCGCCATCTGCTACCTGGACGAGATCGTGGAAGCGCGCAAGGACACGACGGTGCTGGTGCATTCCCTTACCGATCATCGCCGCATGCTGCCGATCGACAAGACCGGAGAAATGCTCGCCGCGCATCGGGATTTTCTGCTCGTGATCTCGTACAACCCCGGCTACCAGAGCGTGCTGAAGGACCTGAAGACGAGCACGCGGCAGCGATTCGTCAGCCTCACCTTCGACTATCCGGGAAGTGACGCGGAGGCGGAGATCATCGCGCACGAATCCGGCGTTGACGCGAACGTGGCGGATCGGCTGGCGGCCATCGGCGTCAAGGTGCGCAACTTGCGCGAGCACGGTTTCGAGGAAGGCGTGAGCACGCGGCTCCTGATCTACGCGGGCGAACTCATGCGCCGGGGCATCGACCCGCGTCGCGCGTCGGAAATAGCAATAGTGCAGACGGTGTCCGACGACGCCAACGTGCAGAAGGCGGTTGCCGACATCGTCGACGTGATCCTGCCCTAGGAATGGTCGACCTCGCCGATGTCGAACGCCCCCTCGCGCTGTTTGCGGAGGGAATCGCGGGCCGCCACTGCCATCTCAGGGTAGGCGACGAAGATGCCACCGACGGCAGCGGCGTCTACCTGCCCGCGTCCATCGACATCTTCGAGGACCAGGCGCTCAACGCGGCGGTATACCGGTTGCGCGTGCTGGTCCAGCTCGGGTTCCGGGAGTTCGGCACCTTCGCATTCGATGTCCACCGCGCGCGGGCTCGCATCCCGGCACTGGCTGCCCGGCCCCTTCCCCTCGTCCACCGCGAGTCGGACCTGACGGTGTTCTTCGATCACTTCGACAGGCCGGCCGTGGCCAGGTCCCTGTTCCATGTGATCGAGTCGGCCCGCGTAGAGGCGCACACGCTGCGCAGTTATCCGGGCGCGCGCAAGTACCAGGAGGCCCTTGAGCCCCACCGCGACGTCCCCATCCCTTTCCTGCACCCGGCAATCGATCGCGTTTGTGCCGCGGACGCCACGGTGTACGACACCGCCGAAGCGGTGATCGAGTGCTACGAAATGTTCACCGTGGAAGTCGAGGAAACGTCGCGTGGTGACGTTCCCGGGCATATGGAGTGGGCGCAGCGGGAGGCGCGCCTCGAGGACTGGGAGCGGGAACTCGACGATGCCGAGGCCCAGGTGGCGGCGATGGAAGTGGCGGAGTTGGCCGGAGCCGATGAAGTCAAGGTGGGGGAAGGGAAGGGCGCCGGCGACATTCGTGACGTGACGCGGGACCTGGTGCGCGCCCGCGACGATCTGCAGCGCCGTATCGACTCGGAGCGATCCGCCCTGCGGCACGGACTTGGCGACGCACCGCTTGATGCGCGCAGCTATCTCTACGACGAGTGGGATTACCTGGAACGGGGCTACAAACGAGGCTGGTGCCGGCTGTTCGAAGTCGACATGGGCCGGGACGCGACGGATGTCGATGGCGGCCAGCGTCTGTTGCTTTCAGTGCGTCCCTACGCGCAGGCCGTGCGGCGACGTTTCGAGCAGATTCGTCCCATGGGGTATCAGCGCATCCGCAAACTGGCGGATGGCGATGAACTGGACCTTGGGGGATTGGTTGAGGCCCGCGCCGACATGCGTGCCGGCGTGTCGCCGGATGATCGGGTCTACAGCCGGCGGGAACGGGCGCGCCGTGACGTGGGTGCCGCGTTCCTCATCGACCTGTCCGCATCCACGGACGATCCGGTCGTCGAAGAGGCGCCGCCGGCTTCGGCCCAGGAAACTGCGCCACAGGATCTTCGCGATCCGTGGTTCGATGACGACAATGCGATCGAGGGCAAGCCGCCCGCGCCGGCGGAGAGTCGGCGCATCATCGACATCCAGAAGGAAGCCGCGGCACTGATGGCCACGGCGCTCGAAGGCATCGGGGACGAATACGGCGTCTACGGGTTCTCGGGGTACGGCAAGGACTGTGTCGAGTTCTACGTCGCAAAGGAGTTTGACGAACCGTTCCGCCGGCGCACCCTCGATGCCATTGCCGCCATGAAGCCGAAACGCAGCACACGCATGGGTCCGGCGATCCGCCATGCCGCGGCGAAGCTCACCGCCGCCGGCGCGGCGCTCAAGGTGCTGATGATCGTAAGTGACGGGTTTCCGCAGGACTGCGACTACGGACCCGAACGCGGCAACCACGAATACGGATTGCAGGATACGGCAATGGCGCTCACGGAAGCCGAACGCGCGGGAGTGCACACCTTCTGCGTTACCGTGGACCGGTCAGGCCACGACTACCTGCGCCGCATGTGCCCCGAAGCGCGCTACATGGTCATCTCGGAAACCGAGGGGCTGCCGTCCGCGCTGCAAAAGGCCTACAGGCGTCTGACGCAAATCTGAGCGTGACGTTGCGGGCGCTGCCGCCTACTCGTCGCCCCCCATGATGCCGAACAGGTGCAGCAGGTTCATGAACAAGATGTAGATCGAGACGAACAGGTTGTTCGTCGCGATGATGTAGTTCGTTTCCCCACCCAGCACGATGGCGCTCGTCTGCCAGAGCATGAGCGCGCAGGCGAGCAGCACCATGGCCCCGGAGATCGCTGCCGCGAAAGCCGAAAGATCGAAGAAGAACGAGCAGATGATGATACCAATCACGGCGAAGAACCCGACAACGATGAACGACCGCAGGAAGGAGAAGTCCCGCTTTGTCGTGATCGTGTAGAGCGAAAGGCCGAAGAACGTCGCCGCCGTGACGCCGAGCGCCTGGGCAACCACCCCCGGATGGACCGCGAGGTAGAAATTGACGACGGGACCGGCAACGAACCCGATGAAGCCGGTGAACATGAAAGTCCAGAACAGGCCCCAGACGCTGTTGGCCGTCTTGTTGACCAGGTACGACAGGCCGAGGAAGCCGACCAGGTAGAGAATCAAACCGAACGTCCCGCCGAAATACGGCACGTTCAACGCTGCCGCGATGGTGCCGGTCATGCACGCGAACGCGACCGTGAACGCCAGCAGCAGGTAGGTGTTGCGCAGCACCTGGTTGACTTCAACGGCAGGCCGCGCGGTGCTTGTCAGGGTTCTGAACTCAGCCATGTGTCTCTTCCGGTACGTTGATTGTGACTTATATAGGGTAATCTGCACGGATTATCAAGCCGTCTGTGCTGTAGCGACGGAACTTTATAACTGGCTGATAAATGGAAGTTTATTCTCTCTCCTTGCGCCTGGTCGCTTGACAATTGCCGGTCCTGTTCCGACAATTCGCGCCCCTGCCGTGGCTACGTAGCTCAGCTGGTAAGAGCACGCGACTCATAATCGCGGGGTCGGCGGTTCAAGTCCGCCCGTAGCTACCACATTCCCAGACAGTGGGCCGCATGGCCCACTGCCGTTTCGCAGCCACTCTCGTATGATGCGGCGCATGATTGACGCCCGAGTCAAGGACATCGCCCGGGAAGTCGCCGAAGCCGGAGGCCGCGCTCTCATCGTCGGCGGCTACGTGCGGGACTACTTGCGCGGCGAGCCGTCGAAGGACCTCGACATCGAGGTCTACCGGTTGGACATTGACGCATTGAGGGACCTGCTGGGTCGCCATGGCAGCGTGCTGGCGGTGGGACGGGCCTTCGGCGTACTGCGTCTCAGGGAACTCGACATCGACTTCTCGGTGCCCCGGCGGGACAGCAAGGTCGCGCCTGGTCATCGCGGGTTTGAAATAGAGTGCGACCCGAATCTCGATTTCGGGACCGCCGCGCGCCGCCGGGATCTCACCGTCAACAGCATGGGTCTCGACATCCTCACCGGTGAGATCCTCGATCCTTACGGTGGTCGAGGGGATCTGGAGCGCAAGGTGCTTCGTGCAGTCGATCCCGCCACCTTTCCCGAGGACCCGCTGCGGGGCCTGCGTGTGGCCCAGTTCAGCGCCCGGCTGGATATGCGCGCGGACACGGCATTGGTGCAACTCTGCAGTCGCCTGGATCTCGGAGAGGTATCCCCGGAGCGGGTATTCGAGGAGTTCCGCAAGCTGTTGCTCAAGGGCGGCCGTCCGTCTCTCGGCCTCGCGTTCCTGCGCGACTCGACGTTGTTGCGGTTCTTTCCGGAACTGGATGGGTTGACGCAGGCTGGCGATGACGGAGCATGGCCGCGAACGCTGGCTGCGGTGGACCGCGCGGCGAAGTCGCGGCGGGGCAATCGCGACGACCTGGTCCTGATGCTTGGAGCGATGTGTCATGCCGTGCGCCGTCAGGAAGATGCCCCTTGTGAAGCCGAACCTGCCGCCGTCGAAGCCCTGCTCGCGCGGATGCGTGCACCCAACGATGTCGTCGAGGGTGTTTCTGCCCTCGTGGCGCACCGACGGAAGCCAGCGCATTTCGACGAGGGAGACGTCGCGCCGAGAGACTACCGCGGCCTGTCGAGAGAGCTTGCCGCGTCGGGCGTCAGCCTGGAACTCCTGGCTCGATTGTCGGGGAGCGTGGACCCGGACCGGGCGGTGAAGCGTTTCCTGGAGCGTGCGCGAGAACTCGGCGTCGACCGCAACGCACCGGCGGACGTGGTCCGGGGTCGCCACCTGGTCGCCCGAGGATTCGAGCCGGGGCCTCGTCTTGGCGCGATCCTCGAACTATGCCGGGACGTGCAGGACGAGACGGGTTGGGTCGATCCCGAGCGGATTGTCGACGAGGCGCTGATCCGGTCACCAGGGCCCTGACGCGCCGGCTACATGTTGTCCGTCCGCGCTGCCCGGCCGAGATAGCCGCCATGATGGCGCATGCCCCAATCCCGCTTCGTGACGCCCTTGGCCTCCATCAGGGCGAGCGCGATGGCGTCGCTGATCGCGAGCATGACCGCCATGGAAGAGCTTGGCGTCAGGTCAAGGGGACATGCCTCGGAGATGACGCCCATGTCGAGCACGATATCGGAAAGACCCCGCAGATCCGAGTCGGGGTGTGAAGTCACGCCGATAATCTCCGCGACGCCGAGGTGGCGCGAAAACTCCATGATCTCCAGCACTTCCGTGGACTTTCCGCTGGTGGAGAAGGCGATCATGATGTCGTTCCTGTCGACGAGCCCGAGATCCCCGTGAGCCGCCTCCGCCGGGTGTACGAACACCGCGGGTGTAGCGGTGGAACAGAGCGTCGCGGCGAACTTGCGCGCGATATGGCCGGCCTTGCCAATCCCCGTCGTGATCACCTTTCCCCGGCAATCCTTGAGTCTCTCGACTGCCGTGACGTAGTCGTCGGTGACGCGAATGCTCCCGACCGCTTCGGCTTCGGCGGCGATGACCGCCTGCATGCGTTGCTTGATGTCCAATCCCGTATCCAGTGTCAGTCGATGCGCCGATGGTCGCTGCCCCGCCGGCTTTTGACAAGGCTTGGTCTGGCGCAGCGGCTCAAGGCACCTTGAGACCGCTGAACGCATGCGCTCCGGTCTGTGGCAGACTTCGGCAACCGCCGATGCCGGCGAGGCCATGAGAATCGTCGTTTTCCAGCACGCCGCGGTTGAGCATCCAGGGATGTTCCGGGACCTGTTCCGCGAGGACGGTTTCCCCTGGGATGTCATCGAACTCGACCGCGGCGACTCGATCCCGGATCTCGCGCCGTACGACCTGATGCTGGTCATGGGAGGTCCCCAGGATGTCTGGCAGGAGTCCGACCACCCGTGGCTCGTTGACGAGAAGGAGGCGATCAGGCGGTTCGTCGTCGACATGCAACGACCCTTCCTCGGCATTTGCCTGGGCCACCAGCTTCTCGCGGCAGCATTGGGAGGCGGCGTAGCGATGGCAGAAACCCCGGAAGTCGGCGTCATGACGGTGGACCTCACGCCCGACGGAGAGGCGGATCCCCTGTTTCGCGGCATGGCTTCTCCGTTGACGGTGCTGCAATGGCACGGTGCGGAGGTCTCCGGGTTGCCCGAGCAGGCATCGGTGCTGGCGCGCTCGGCGCGTTGCGCGGTGCAGGCGTTTCGGTTCGGCACCCACGCCTACGGGCTGCAATACCATGTCGAGATCACCGGCGACACGGTGGATGAGTGGGCCGCGATCCCGGTCTATGCAGCGGCGCTTCGGCGCGCCATGGGCGAGGATGCGCTTGCCGTGCTGCGCGGCGATGTCGTCGAACGCCTTGACGCTTTCGGCGACGACTGCAGCAGCCTTTATGAAAACCTGAAGCGGGTGGCTCGCCGATGAACCTGATGCCCCAGCCTCGAGAACTGCATCCGGGCAATGGGCACACGCCCGTGGGAAGGCTCGAAACAGAAGGCGCGGACACGCCGCGTCTGGCGGCCGCGGTGAGCCGTTTCGAGCGCCGCCTGGCGTCGATAGCGGGAGGCTCGGCAGCGCAGCATCGCATACGGCTCGATATCGTCTCCGGCCCCGCCGCCGAGCATCCGGCGCTCGGAGACGTCGAGCGCTATCGAATGGTCATCTCCGCGGGGCGCATCTGCATCGAGGCTCCCGCAGAGTGGGGTGTGCTGCGCGCCCTTGCGACCCTCGCCCAACTGGTCTGCCTCAACGGCCAGTCACACTGTTTCCCGCATTGCGAGATCGATGATGCGCCGAGGTTCGCCTGGCGCGGCCTGATGATCGACACGGTGCGGCATTTCATAACCATCGGCACGTTGAGGCGGACGCTGGACGCGATGGAGTTCTACAAGCTCAACGTCCTGCACCTGCACCTGAGCGACGACCAGGGCTTTCGGTTCCTCGGAAACGCCTATCCGGAACTTGCCGACCCCCGTGATCGCTACTCTGGGGATGAGCTGCGCGCCCTGGTCCGACATGCATCCGCTCGCGGCATCCGCGTGGTTCCTGAACTGGACGTGCCGGGACATACGTCGAGCTGGCTGGCCGCACATCCTGAGTGGGGCCTCGGCGAGCCGGTATCGGCAGTCAGCAGACGTTTCGGCGTGCATGCATGCTGCCTGGACCCGGACAACCGGGACACCATGCGTGCCGTGGCCACGCTCTTTGGCGAGCTTGCGGAGGTCTTTCCCGATTCGCACGCACATTTCGGCGGCGATGAAGTCACGCTGCCGGACGGCCGGGATGCGCGCGCGATGCAAGCCGCATTCAACCTGCGGATGGCGGACATCCTGCACGGTCTCGGCAAGACGCCGGTCGCCTGGGACGAAGTCATCCAGCCGGACCTGTCCCGCAGTGTCGTCATCCAGAGCTGGCGGGGCGCGGGTGCGCGCAGCCGGGCGCTTCGCGGAGGCTTCGACACGGTATATTCGGCGCCGTACTACCTGGACCTCCTGTATCCGGCTGACCTGCACCATGCGTTCGACCCTGCCACCGATGCCGGTGCGGACCTGACCGGGGATCCCCGGCTTGCGCATGTGCGTGATGGCGTGCTCGCGCTCTCGCGATCCTGGGACCTCGAATCCGGCGATACGGACGGCATGGGTGGGGGGCGCGTACTGGGAGGAGAGGCATGCCTATGGACCGAACTGGTAACCGATGAACTCCTCGACACCAGACTGTGGAGCCGGATGCCCGCGATTGCCGAACGTTTCTGGTCTCGGGCGGATGTGCGCAATACCGGTGACATGTATCGCCGGTTGGAGGCTACGCACGAGACCCTTGGACGCCTGGGAGTTTTCGATCCAGCCAGGGACTTGCGGGAACGGTTGATGCAATCAGGACTGTCCCGGGAGGACGCCGTTGGTTTGTTGCCGCTGCTGGAAATGCTCGAACCGGTCAAGTGGTACGCGCGCCTGCTGGGGAATTCGAGACCCGGCGCGACCGGCGCCGAGCGGCCCTACGATGCGGATACGCCGCTCGACCGCGTGGTCGACTTCATTCCCCCGGAGAGTCCTGTCGCCCGTCGCGTGGCTGATCTCCACGATGCGGATCGTCTGCGGGAAACTGCCGATGGATGGCGAAGTCAGCGCGAACACGTGGTGCGGTGTTCGGGGCGCGCTATCGTCGACGAGTTGGCCGGTGTTTCCGAGGCGCTCTTTGCCCTGGCCGAACAACTTGACGCGCACCTTTGCGGCCGCGAGGCACGGGTCCCCGATGCGGCCCTCGAACCTCACGGGGAGTACGTGCTGCCTGTCGCACTGCATCTTGCGGAGCGGTTCTCGCGGAGGATGCCGTGTCCGTGACGCAGGGGCAGCATCGCTTTCCGAAGTGCCTTTTGGCAGGTCTTGTAGCGAGCCTTCTTCCGGTGCTTCTGGCGGCTTGCGCGTCGTCTTCGCCGGTGCGGTTCCTGTCAGGCGCGGACATGGTCTACCCGCCCGCCGCCAAGGCCGAGGGGATCGAAGGCCATGTCGTCATACGCTACGACGTTACCGCCGAAGGCATGGTGGCCAACGCCGAGGTCGTGGAGGCGGAACCCGAAGGCGTTTTCGAGGAAGCCGCGCTTGCTTCCATCGTCCAGTGGCGTTTCCGTGCCGCGACGGTGCGCGGTAGACCCGTCGAAACGCCGGGACTCGTGAGCACTCTACGATTCAGACTCTCGGAAGATGACTATGCGGAGTACTAGCGCCATGAAATCCGTCGCCCTGGCGGGCGCCGTGTTTCACCCCCGCCCAAGCCCACCTACCATCCTGTCGGACATGCCGCTAATGCGGCAAGTCCGACAGGCCGTTAGCATCGCGGCGGTCCTGCTGCTGGCAGGCTGCGGGAGCGACGACCTGACACCCATCCTCGGTTGCGAGAGCGGCTTCGGCATCGAGGTCGACTGCCGGTTTCAGAACCCGGAGGACATGGCCCTTTCCCCGGACGGGCGCATCATTGTCAGCCAGTTCGGGGACATGGAAGGCAGTCCGGGCAGCTTGGTGCTGTACGAGCCGCCGAAGGGGATCCTGACGGCGCTATTCCCGGAGCCATCGGTTCGGTTGGAGCCGGAATGGGGCGACCCGGCTTGCGCTTTGCCCGAGACGTTTTCGCCGCACGGCATCGACCTCGAGACCCGTTCGGACGGCCGGCACCAGCTTGCGGTGGTCAACCACGGGGGTCGGGAGTCCGTGGAACTGTTTGAAGCCCACGCGGATGGCGCTTTGACCTGGCGTGGCTGCGCCGAAGCTCCCGAAGGAGGGCTTCTCAACGATGTCGTCGTGATGCGGGACGGCGGTTTCTGGGTGACGCGCATGTTCGATCAGGGCAGCGACACCTGGGCCTTTCTTCGGGCGCAATTCGGATTCGACACCGGATGGGCATACGCCTGGTCGCAAGCCGCTGGTTTCAGCAAACTGCCGGGAAGCGATGCGGCGTTTCCGAACGGGATAGAGAAATCTGACGACGAGAGGTTCGCCTATCTCAACACGTTCACCGGCGCGCGCAAGGTCGATGTCGCAACGGGTGAGGTCGTGGCGGAGCGAAGCATGAAGCCCCTGGATAACAGCTACTGGTCGGAGGACGGGCGCCTGCTCGTCGCCTCGCACACGGGTTCGATCGGAGAGATGCTGGCCTGCATGTCGGTGCCCGAAGGTGCCTGCGGCATGCCCTTCGAGATCGTGGGCCTGGATCCCGAGGACCTGTCAGAACAGGTGATCATCGCGCACGAAGGCGCCCCGATGGGTGGCGCAACCGTTGCGTTGCAGCGTGACGGCATCTACTACCTGGGTACGTTCGCGGGTAATCGTATGGGTATCGTCGACCTGTCTCCGTAGCAGCGGAAACCGTAGGAACTCTTGTCATTATGGGTTAACTTTGGGATCTGTGGATGCTTTTGACGACATCCGTCCCTATCGCGACGACGAAGTACCGGCGGTACTGAGCCGTCTCGTCGAGGACCCAAACGCGCTTCGGGGAATTGCGGGTTTCGCCGCGCCGTGGTGCTACCGGTTGGCCCCCGGCCTGACGATGGCAGCGACCAAGATGGGCCTGACCCGGCAGGTACGTGAACTCGACTCGGTGGACTCGCTGCAACTGGCGCTGACCGCGTATTTCGAAAAGCTGATCCGCCGGACGACCTCGGGTTTCACCTGGGGGGGGATGGATGCCCTCGACCCGAACCAGCCGCACCTGTTCGTTTCCAACCATCGCGATATCGCCCTTGATTCCGGCTTCATGAACTACGCCCTGTGGCAGTCGGGCCGGAAGACCACCCAGATCGGGGTCGGTGACAATCTCTTTACCAACGGCACGGCGATGGACCTGATGCGGCTGAACAAGAGCTTTTCGATCGCACGGGCCGAGACCGGCGCGAAGGCCCAGTTCGCCGCCCTGATGAAGACCTCCTGCTACATTCGGTCCGCCCTCGAGGCGGAGGAGTCCGTCTGGATCGCGCAGCGTGAGGGACGCGCCAAGGATGGTGTCGATCAGTCCAATCCGGCGCTGTTCAAGATGTTCCTGCTGGCCTACCGGGAAGAGTTCCGCTCGTTCGACGAGTGGCTTCGCCGGGTTGCGCTCGTGCCGGTATCGATCTCCTACGAACTCGATCCCTGCGCCGGCGACAAGGCCAAGGAACTCTACTTCATGGATCGCGACGGCAAGTACGACAAGAACGAAGGGGAGGATATCCGCAGCATGGCCAAGGGCATCTTTGGCTTCAAGGGGCGGGTGCATGTGTCCTTCGGCGCGCGGGTAGAGGGCGCATTCGAGCAGGCGGAGGACCTGGCCGACCACATCGACCGGATGATCGTCGGGGGCCTGAAAACCTATCCGACGCAGGTGCTCGCCCTGGACGGCTGCGCAGAACTGGATCCCCGGGTAAGGAAGGCCTTCGACAAGACGCTCGACGGCTGCCCCAGGGAGCATCGCAAGTTCGTGTTGATGCAGTATGCGAACCAGTTGCGGCACAAGCGCGACCTGGCGCGGAAATCCGAACTGGCACGGAAGTCGCCGACGAGGGCGGACCGGGCCGAATTGCCGGAACTCGAAGAAGTGCGAGCGAGCGAAATGCAGGACTCGGCGAGTCTCCTGGATTCCTAACCCCCACCCGTCACTCTACAGCCTGTTAGCGCGGCGGCGTTCTGGCGGCGGCCCAGATGCGCACGGTCCGGGCACCGGAATCGATCAACGTCGCGGCGACTTCAGCCGCCGTCGCGCCTGTCGTCATCACGTCGTCCACGACGGCGATGTCCTTACCCGTGAAATCCCGGCAGGCGCGGTAGGCACCTGACTGGTTGCGCCGGCGGGCGGCGGCGTCCAGGGATTGCTGTGGCGCGGTGTGGCGGATGCGTTTCAGGCCCCGGTAGTCCACGGGTGCGCCCACCGTGCGCGCGATCTGGGCGGCGAGCAGCGCCGCCTGGTTGTAGCCGCGGATCATCCGCCGGCGATAGGTGAGAGGCACTGGCACGATGACGTCAGGCGGGTCGTCCCTGCGCAACGTTTCACTCATCAGGGATGCCAGGACACGCGCTTCGATCAGTCCATTGCCGTGTTTCAGCCCATGTATCACCCGGGTGAGCGGCGGGACGTAGAGGTATGGCACGACAGCCTGATCGTACGGCGGCGGGTCGAGCTCGCAGGCGGGACAGTCGCCACCGCGCGCAGGCGTCTGTATCGCGCAACGGGGACAGGCCCCGGCATTTGGTTTCAGGTCCTCCGCGCACGCGCGGCAGAGATCCATGTTCTCGTTGCTGTAGCCCTGGCATAGCACGCAGATGCCAGGCAAAAGTCTCCACAACGCCACGACATACCCCATTTGGTGTAGCAGTGGGTTATAGCGCGATAGGGGCTGACTGGCTGCGCGAAATCCACCATTGAGCGCGTGGGTTATTGGCCTGGGCGCCATGAAACCGGTCGTCGGCTTCGCCTGCGCCGTGTTTCAACCCCGCCCAAAGCCTCTGTCCTACCCATCCCACCCGTCCCGCTCACCCATCCCACCCGTCCCGCTCACCCATCCCACCCGTCCCGCTCACCCATCCCACCCGTCCCGCTCACCCATCCCACCCGTCCCGCTCACCCATCCCACCCGTCCCGCCTACCCATCCCGCTCGTCCCGCTCACCCATCCCACCCGTCCCACCCGTCCCGGGTCTGCGCCTTGATGGGCACTTGCATGCCGTTCTACGGCGCAGTCACTTAGACTTCCGACGTCATGAGGTGGATGTTCCTGAGAACGGTTCGGCGCAGGGTGGTCACTGCGCTGCTCGGAGTCGGCGTCATGGTCTTGTGCGTCTACGTCGCAATTCCCGTCGACGACTCTCTCGCGTCGAGGTCCGAGGGCGGTTACCTCGACATGCACGTGCATACGGCAGGCATCGGGGCCGGGGGCAGTGGGGCATTCGTCAATCGCGAGATGCGGGAGAACTTTCGCTTTTCCGTGTACCTGGCTGCATTCGGTGTCGACCTGCAAGAACTGGAAAGCCGGGGCGATGCCATCGTCATCGAGAAGATCAGCGCGCAGGTGGCCGCATCTCGCCGCGTCGAGAAGGCGGTGATCCTGGCATTGGACGGTGTCGTCGATGTCGAGGGAAAGCTCGACCGGAAGGCCACCCAGGTCTACGTGCCCAATGACTTTATCGCCAGGGAGACCCGCCGCCACGCCAATCTCTGTTTCGGTGCCAGCGTCAATCCCTATCGCCGCGATGCGTTGCCGTTGTTACGCGAGGCCAGGGCGCAGGGCGCACTGCTGGTGAAGTGGATACCGAACACCATGCGCATCGATCCGGCGGACCCCGCGATCGTGCCGTTCTACGAGGAACTCGTCGCGCTCGACCTGCCCCTGCTGAGTCACGCCGGCCAGGAGCGCTCGTTCGCAAGCGCCAGGGACGAATTCGGAGATCCCGAGCGATTGGCGCTCCCGCTCTCCCTCGGCGTCACGGTGATCGCCGCGCACATCGGAACAGCGGGAAGGAACGAGGGAGAGGACAATTTTGAGCGGATCCTGCCGATGTTCCAACGCTACTCGAATCTGTACGCGGACATATCCAGCCTGACGCAGGTCAATCGACTTGGCTTCCTGGGCAAAGCGCTTACGGTCCCGGGCCTGGACGCCCGGCTGGTCTACGGTACGGATTGGCCGCTGCAGTTCTTCCCGTTGGTGTCGCCCTACTTCCATCTTGATCGCGTCGGCGCGTCCGCTGCGAAGTCCGTGGCAAGGATCAGCAATCCCTGGGACCGGGACCTTGCCCTCAAGGAAGCGATGGGCACGCCACGCAGCGTCTTTGCGAGAAGCGCCGCGCTGCTGGACGTGGATCGCTGCACCGCCGGCGACAGGAGCAACCCCGGATGAGGGAAGTGATGCCTGTCTCGGATAGCGTATGGCTCATTACCGGTATCCCCGGGGCCGGCAAGACCTCGGTTTCGAAACACCTCGCCACCAGGTTACCCAGGACGGCACACGTGGAGGTGGACTTGGTGAGGGAAATGGTCGTGTCCGGGTATCTCGCTCCGGGCGAGGAACCCAAGGCCACGTCCGATGCACAGTTGGAGTTGGGCGCGCGCAACGCGGCGCTCATTGCGGACTCGTTCATGGCCGCGGGGTTCACACCGCTCGTTGATGATGTCGTTCTCTGTCTGCAGCTGGTGCAATACCGCGAGGTACTTTTCCGGTGGCCGATTCGCCTCGTCGTGCTGGCGCCCGCGGTCGAGGTCGCGATGGAACGGGACCGGAATCGGGAGGAGAAGCACGTCGCGGGCCGATTCGCATACCTGGACGAAGAGTTTCGCAAGCAGGTGCGGGGGCTGGGGCTCTGGCTCGACACCTCTGGATCAAGTATTGCGGAGACGATTGAGGCAATCGTTCGGAGGGCGGATGAAGCACTCCTGCGCTGAATGTTCCTCGAACCGAAGGTCGTCCTACGGAGTAAACTCCTCGCCGGCGAGCCGTGCGGCAAGTTTGTCGTAGACGCCGCCAAAATTGCCGTTGGACATGATGACGACATGGCAGGGCGACCTGGCGGGTCTGGCCAGACGCGCCACCAGTCGCTCCAAATCGTCTTCGACGCTCGCCTCGATGACGCTGTCCCGGGTGAGTTCCTTGAGGTCCCACTGGATGTTCTCCCCGCGGAACCAGATCACTTCGTCCGCGGGCGCGCAGCAGTGCGAGAGTTCGCGGCGCAGCGAGCCAAGCGACATGGTGTGGGTTCGGGGCTCGATGACCGCCACGATCCGTTCTTCGCCGACCTTGTCCCGCATTGCCTGGAGCGTCGCCCGGATGGCCGTCGGATGGTGAGCGAAGTCGTCGTACATCTTTAGCCGGTCGCGTTCGGCGAACAGTTCGAGGCGCCGTTTCACGCCCTTGAAATGACACAGTGCTTCTATTGCGCAGTCTGCGGATACGCCCGCGTGGCGGGCGGCGGCGATCGAGGCGAGGGCGTTGCGCACGTTGTGATCGCCCAGCAGGTCCCAGCACACGCGGCCGATCCGCTCGTGGTTCAGTGACACGTCGAAGGCGCTCCCGGCGCGTTCGGTGTTGTCCGCTTGCCAGAGATCGCCCTGGTCGGCGGCGCGCCGCCTGCGCCCTCCCGGATTCACGTCATAACGCGCTACAGGGGTCCAGCAGCCCATGGCGAGAACCTGGTTCACCGCGCGGTCTCCCGTCGGAACGACGATCAGGCCTTCGCCGGGCACGGCGCGAACCAGGTGGTGGAACTGGGTCTGGATCGCCCGAAGGTTGTCGAAGATGTCGGCGTGATCGTATTCCAGGTTATTGATGATCAGCGTGCGCGGCCGGTAGTGGATGAACTTCGAGCGCCGATCGAAATAGGACGTGTCGTATTCGTCGGCTTCGACCACAAAGAACGGTTTGTCGCCCAGGCGGGCGGAGGACTCGAAGTTCTGGGGCGCGCCGCCGATCATGTATCCGGGCGCGAGTCCGGCGTAGTCCAGTATCCAGGAGACCATGCTCGCTGTCGTCGTCTTGCCGTGCGTGCCTGCCACGGCGATCACCCAGCGGCCGGGAAGCACGACATCCCCCAGCCATTGTGCGCCGGACATGTACTGGATGTTGCGGTTCAGGATGTGCTCGATTCCGGGATGACCACGGCCCAGTTGCGCATTGCCGATGATGGCGAGATCCGGAGGCGGGTCGAGTTGCGAGGGTTCGAACCCCTCGAACAACGTGATATCGGCCTGGGCGAGCTGGTCGCTCATGGGAGGATAGAGGACCCTGTCCGACCCGGAGACCTCGTAACCGGCCTCCTTCGCGATGCGGGCCAGACCGCCCATGAGCGTACCCCCAACGCCCAGAAAGTAGAGACGTCCTGCCATCTAGTGCTCCGTCAAACCCAAATCTACGGGTATCTGCGGGTCTTTTTGGCCCCTGGACTTTGTTGCTCCTCCTTGTGTGGTGCCTGCCACACGGCGTCGTCGCGCCTCGCCAGGAACCAAAAATCCCTCGCAGCTACACGCGCATATTTGGGCTTGACGGAGCACTAGGTGAACGGACCGACGGCGATGAGACCGACGATATAGGCAACCATGCCGATACCGAACGCTATGAGGATTCCGATCACGAACGTCGTGTTGAACGCGCGGTGGTAGATGAATCCCCAGACCACGAATCCCCAGATGAACAGGACGCTCGTGGCGATGAAGGCTGGCAGCCCGACCAGGTGACTGACCTGGCTCGCGGCAACGATGACGATGCTGATCAGCAGGTCGGTGCCTATCAACGCCGTGAGTGTCGCCAGGAAACGGTTGTCGAGCCCCCGGAAGGACATTGCCGACCGGGTGATGACAGCCATCGTCGCGATGTTGACAAGGCCGAAACCCAGTGTTTGCAGGGTGGTCAGACGTACCGCTTCCGGGTCTTGCAGTAGCAGCATGTGGTGGTAAAGAAGCGCCACCGCCATGTCGGCGATGAGCAGGACGAGGACAAACCAGACCCGCCCGGGCACCGATTCCGGACCGATGCGCAGGATGCAGATGTTCCAGAACAGCGTGACGAGGGCGACCATGCGAGAAATTGTCGCACAAATGGCCCACAATCCATGCGGAATACCAAGGGAACTCGACCTGGAGCGGGGACGAACTCATGCCGATCAGGAAAGGTGCGCCGGGTGGCGGCCCGAGAAGGAATGCGTTCTACGCGCAATCCGGCGGGGTTACCGCCGTCATCAACGCGACCGCATGCGGGGTCATCGAGACCGCCAGGCGGCACCCGGACCGGATCGGCACGGTATTCGCGGGCCGTAACGGCATCCTGGGCGCGCTATCAGAGGAACTCATCGATACCAGCGGGGAATCGCCCGCCGCCATTGCCGCGCTGCGCGAAACGCCGGGGGGCGCGTTCGGTTCCTGCCGTTACAAGCTCGCGCCGCCGGAAGAGGACGAACGCGAGTATGCGCGCCTCATGGATGTCTTCCGCGCCCATGACATCGGCTACTTTTTCTACAACGGCGGCGGAGACTCCCAGGACACGGCGCACAAGGTCGCCGAGTTGGGCGCAAGGGAGGGCTATCCCATCCAGTGCATCGGCATCCCCAAGACCGTGGACAACGACCTGCCTCTCACGGACACCTGTCCGGGCTTCGGGTCGGTGGCCAAGTACGTCGCCGTATCGATAGGCGAGGCGGCCCTCGATGTGGCGTCCATGTGCGAGACGTCGACCAGGGTGTTCATCCTCGAAGTGATGGGCCGCCACGCGGGCTGGATTGCGGCCGCCGCGGGGCTCGCGCAACGCAAACGGGGCGATGCGCCGCACATGATCCTGTTCCCGGAAGTGCCGTTCGACGAAGAGCGGTTCCTTGCCAAGGTCAGCGAGACCGTGGACCGCAACGGCTACTGTGTCATCGCAGCATCCGAGGGGACGCGCTACGCCGATGGCAGGTTCCTGGCGGAAGCTGGCACGCGTGACGCGTTCGGACACACACAGCTTGGGGGCGTCGCTCCGATGCTGGCCGAGATCGTGAGCTCGAACCTGGGTCTCAAGTATCACTGGGCGGTAGCGGACTACCTGCAACGCTCCGCCCGCCACATCGCGTCAGGCATCGATGTCGAGCAGGCGTATGCGGTGGGAGAGGCGGCGGTGGAATTCGCGCTGGCCGGGAAGAATGCGGTCATGACCTCCATCGTCAGGACGCGGGACAAACCCTATGAATGGCATGTAGGCGATGCTCCGCTCGGGCGGGTGGCGAACGTGGAACGCAGCATGCCGAAGGCGTATATCCGGAAGGACGGTTACGGCATTACTGCGGCGGCGCGCCGCTACCTCGAGCCGCTCATTGCCGGCGAGGCCTATCCGAGCTACGAGGAGGGATTGCCGAGATACATCCCCTTGAGGAACGAACTGGCGCGGAAGAAGCTGCAACCCTGGTCCGGGTGACCGGGCACGCGCTGGCGGGAAAGAAAAGACGGAGACGAATATGAAGCTGGGTGTCGCATTCCCCCAGACGGAGATCGGTGCCGACCCGGAGGACGTCGCCCGGTTCGGGACCGCCGCCGAGGAGATCGGCTACGACCATGTGGTCGTCTTTGACCATGTGCTCGGCGCCAACCCGGCGAGCCGACCCGAATGGCATGGCGCCTATACATCGGAGAGCCAGTTCTTCGAGCCGTTCGTGCTGTTCGGCTACCTGGCGGGCCTGACGCGGACGCTGGAATTCGTGACTGCGGTCCTCATCCTGCCGCAGCGTCAGACCGCGCTTGTCGCAAAGCAGGCGGCCTGTGTCGATGTGTTGTCGGGCGGCAGGCTGAGGCTTGGCATCGGCACCGGCTGGAACGACGTCGAGTACGAAGCGCTCGGGGAGAACTTCCACGATCGCGGGGTGCGAAGCGAAGAGCAGATCGAGGTGATGCGCAAGCTCTGGGCGCAGGACACGATCGAGTACGAAGGCAGGTGGCACCGGATTCCCGATGCCGGCCTCAACCCGTTGCCGCCGGCGCGTTCCATCCCCGTCTGGCTGGGTGGCATGGCACCGCAGGTGCTGGACCGTGTGGCGCGGCTGGCGGATGGCTGGTTTCCCTTCTACAACGACGATCTCGAATCCCAGATTCGGGCCGTTCGCGCGGCGGCCCGGGAAGCCGGCCGGAATCCGGACGACATAGGCGTGGAGTGCATTCAGCCCCTGGGTGACTGCGGTGGTGACGAACTGGATCGGCTCAAGTCGTTGCGGGACATGGGGGTCACGCACACATCCGTCATCACCATGAGCCATGGACTCTCCGAACCGGCGGATCACATTGACGCGATCCGACGGTATTGGGATTCGGTGGTCTCGAAGCTCTAGACGAGACTCGCTACGGGGGTGGTTCGAGGTCTTGCCACCACTGCTCGGGCAGAGGCTCCGGGACGGGCCAGACCCGGTCCAGCGTATCCCCCGCGAACACTTCGCCGTTCTTCACCACGTAAGCGATGTCGTCCGAATGGCGTATGTCCGCGAGAGGGTCCGCGTCGAGCACCACGAGGTCCGCGAGCTTGCCTGGCGCGATGGTGCCCACATCCTCGGCGATCCCGATCATCTCGGCACCGTGAAGCGTGGCGGCGCGCAGCGCCTCGTAAGGCGTCAGCCCGCCGCTCGCAAGCGCCCAGAGTTCCCAGTGGTAGCCGAGCCCCTGCAGTTGGCCATGGGAACCGACCCCGACGCGCCCGCCTGCGCGAATGATCTTGGCGGCCTGGGCCGCGACCCTTTGAAAGACATGCTCGGAGTCGGCGAACCAGGGCACCCGCAGGGATCTTGCAGCGAGCAGTTGCGGGGGAGTGAAGCGCCTGAGCTTCGCGTCGTTCGCGGGCGATTCCCTGGTGAAGAAGTAGTTTTCCGCCGCGGGGCCGCCGTACGCCACGAGCAGCGTCGGGGTATAGGCTATTCGTGAGCGCGCGACCAACTGAACGACATCGGGATGCAGATCGACGATGGGGAAGTTGTGCTCGTTGCCGCTGAAGCCGTCGATGATGTGGGTCATGTTGAGCTTCATGTCGAGCGCGCCTTCCGTGGTCGGCATCAGCCCCAGTGTTTCCGCGGCCTGCACGATCCACTGCCGTTGCTCCCGGTTCCCGGAGATGTAGGACTTGAGGTTGCGTACCCGGTAGTGATCCTTGTAGCGCGAAAGCACCCGTCGCGCGTGCTCGTAGGACTTGAACCGGTTGTCGTTGAATATTCCCGGGCCGGTTGTGAGCAGGCGCGGCCCGATCATGCGCCCCGCATCGACCATGTCCCGGTAGGCGAGGATGTCCACGGTGCTTGGCTGCACGTCGATCAGGGTCGTCACGCCGTATGCCAGGTTGGCCATCAGCCCCCAGTTGTTCATGTCGAAGACGCGCTGCAGCAGGGGGATGTGGGCGTGGGTGTCGACGTAACCCGGGACAACGAAACGGCCGGACAGGTCGATGACGGAGGCATCTTCCGGAACCTCGGTCTCGGCTGCGATCCCGACGCGGGTGATGCGGCCCGCCTGCATCACGACCACTGCGTCTTCGATGGGAACCGATTCAGGTTCCATCGAGATGACGGTAGCGCCGGTCAGTGCCAATACTCCCCCGGGCTCGTGGCGGGGCAGGTAGATCTCGATGGTGGCACCCGCCGCCGCCGGATGTTCCTCGAGCGGATCGTTCTTTTCCGGGCCCTCCTCGTCATCCTTGTCCGACCCGCTCTTGTCGTTGTCAGTATCGAATTCGACCGAAGCAAGCGCGCGCCGGTAGACTCGGTTGCCCACGGTCCAGTAGATCGTCTCTCCGTCGGCACTCCAGGCCGCTTCGTCGGCCCCGACGTCGGTAAGCCGCGCCATGGGAATGGACGGTGCGTCGATGCTTGTCTCGACATCGGTCAGGTCGAGGTTGAGCAGCCTTGCGACATGGAGCTGGTTGGCGTGCGTTATCAGCACGGCCCGGCCGTCCGGCGAAATCTGGATGTCCCGGGCCGGTACGTCACCTTCCGCGTAGTAGATGCCAGGTCCCTCCACGCTGAGGTGGGTACGCTGGTCGGTCCCGTCAAAGCGCATTGAAGTCAGTGCGGACCAGCCGCCCGAGTGGTACACGTAGATCCGATCGCCGTCGGGCCCGAAATGCGGTGCCCGGTATCCGCGAGCCGGCGTCACGACCCGGGCTTTCCCGCCGTCTGCCGGCAACCAGACCAGGTCCGTTCCCTCCGGTTCGCCAAAGTCCCAGATCCGGTAGAGGCGGTCATGGCTCGCCGCGCGCAGGGCGACGATTCGCTCGCCATCGGGCGCCCAGGCGGGGTCGCTGTAGAACGCGGCGCGTTGCGTCAGCCGCTGGGGTGCGCCGCGCCCGTTCGCCCGGACGCGCCAGATGTGACCGCCTCCCGGCGCCCAGGTGACATAGGCGAGCCAACGCCCGTCCGGGGAGAACGCGGGATGGAATGCCGGGATATCGTCACCCGTGATAGCGGTCTCGCTGCCTGCAGCCTGCTTGCGAACGAAGATGCGGGTCAGCGCCGAGAACGCCAGCCGGTCGCCCGAAGGCGAAGGTGCCAGGCCGCGCACGAGATGGGCCTTCACCGGACCCAGCCCCAGGCGGTAGGGCGAATACAGGCGCGGTCCGATCGACTGCTCGACGTCGAGTGTGAATGGGATGGTGGAAACGTCCCCGGTAGCCGTATCGACGCGCCGAATTCCGCCTTCGTGGGTATAGATGACAGCCGATCCGTCCGGCAGGAACGCGTAGCCCGGGAACAGGTCGCGGGTGAATCGTGATTCCTGGTCGTCGCGCTGGGCAGGGTACGCGAGCCAGCGGTCTTCCCCGGTCTCGAGATCGCGCAACCTGAGCCCGCTCTCCCCCCGGTAACGGGTGACGTAGACAAGCAGCGAGCCGTCGGGCGACAGCGCCGGACGCATGCCGCTTCCCTGCGCGCCTGTCAGGTAGTCCTCTTTGCCGTCGCGCAGGTCGCGTCGAACGATCTGCCACAGCGGCAGCCGCACGTCATAGCCGAAGCCCCCTTCCTTGCGTGCGTAGTAAAGGTGGCGGCCTTCGGGAGAATAGACGGCGCCGAGCGCATTCGCGCGATCGTTCGAGGGGGTGTCCGTGTCGCTCTTGGCTTTCGTGATCTGAACGCCGCGTCCCCCGTCGACGTGATACGCCCACAACTCGAAGGTCCTCAAGCCCCACCGCGTACGCGATGCGACCACGTGCGTGCCGTCGGGTGACCAGGTAGGGGATGCGAACTCGATGGTTCCCTTGTCCGAGGACAGCTTGCGAGGTTCGCTGCCGTCTGCGTTCGCGATCCACACGTTCTCGCTGCCGCTGCGGTCGCTCACGAATACGATTCGCTCGCCGTCCGGCGAGAACCTGGGCTGGGAGTCGAACGCCATGCCGCTGGTGATGCGCCGGGCGGTGCCGCCTTCGATGGGCAGGACGTAGAGGTCTCCGACGGCTTCCATGACGATGGTCGATCCATCGGGTGAGACGTCCAGGGACAGCCAGGTCACCGCGTCGGTCTGGAAGGCGATTTCGCGCGATCCCTTGAGCGGAAGCTCCGCTGCCAACGACGCGAGCGTTGCCGCCATCGAGAGTCCCAGGGTGGCCGCCTGCAACTTGCGGGTGAGTGTCATTGTGGTTCGTCCTGTTGGCCGAGGACGGCCATGGCCGCCCGGTCAGTCGTTCTGGTCAAGGCGCCGCTCGGCCATCTCGGCGGCGCGGAAGATCGCCCGGCCCTTGTTCATGCTCTCCTTCCACTCGAGGTGGGGCAACGCGTCCGCGACGATGCCACCGCCAGCCTCGATGTAGAGGGTGCCGTCCTTGACCACCGCGGTGCGGATGGCGATGGCGGTGTCCATGTTGCCGTTCCAGGACAGGTAGCCGACGGCGCCACCGTAGATGCCGCGTTTGACGGGCTCCAGTTCGTCGATGATCTCCATGGCCCTGATTTTCGGTGCGCCGGACAACGTGCCGACAGGCAGTGCGGCACGCAGCACGTCCATGGCGGTCTTGCCCGCCCTGAGCCTGCCTTCGACGTTGGAGGAGATATGCATGACGTGGGAGTACCGCTCGATGACGAACTGCTCAGTGACCCTCACCGAACCGGTCTCGGCAACGCGTCCGACATCGTTGCGTCCGAGGTCGATGAGCATCAGGTGTTCCGAGATCTCCTTGGGGTCGCTCAGCAGCTCGGCCTCGAGGGCGAGGTCTTCTTCACGCGTGTGGCCGCGCCGGCGCGTGCCGGCGAGGGGGCGGTTGACGATGGTGCCGTCCTCGACCCGGGCGAGAATTTCCGGCGACGAACTGACGATCTGGAAATCTTCCAGGTGCATGAAATACATGTAGGGCGATGGGTTGAGGCTGCGCAGGGCGCGGTACAGGTTGATCGGCGCCGCATTGAAGGGGATCGACATGCGTTGTGCGAGGACCACCTGCATGACGTCCCCGGCGAGGATGTATTCGCGAATGCGTTCCACCGCCCGCATGAAGTTCTCCCTGCCGAACTCCGACACGAAATCGTCCTCCGCGGGGGGTCGGAAAGTCGTGGTTTCCGGGATGGGCGGCACCGGCGCGGCAAGGTTGGATGCGAGCGAGCCGAGTCGCGCCATGGCATTGCCATACGCGTCGGGCAAGGCGGGGTCCACCAGGGTAATGAGCTGCATGCGGCTCCTCAGGTTGTCGAACACGATCACGTCGTTCGACACCATGAGCAGGATGTCCGGTGTCTGCATCGGGTCGGGAGGTGTCGAGTGCGCGAGCCTCGTCTCGGTGTAGCGCACCGTGTCGTAGCCGAAGTAGCCGACCAGGCCGCCGATGAAACGTGGCAGTTCGGCGGACGCCGACTCCCCCCTGGGGACGCGGAACCGGCCCTGGTATGCCTCGATGTACGCCAGCGGGTCGTCGGTCTGCGTTGATTCAACCGTCTTGCCGCCGGTCTCGACGGTGACCGTATCGCCGACCACCCGAATCACGGTCTTGCACGGCAGGCCGATGATCGAGTAGCGGCCCCACCGCTCGCCCCCCTGCGCGGACTCGAGCAGGTAGCTGTAGGGACCGTCGGCCAGCTTGAGGTAGGTCGAGAGCGGCGTCTCGAGATCGGCGGCGACTTCCCGAACCACGGGGATACGGTTGTAGCCGGATGCGGCGAGTCTGTCGAAGTCGTTCTGGTTCATGGGCCAAGAGATGCATCCGTCCGTGGAGCGATGTCGAGACCCCGGGCGGCGCAGGAGCCGTAGAGTATCGCAACTGCTGGCAATTCTTCGCTGCTAAACGAGACAGGTCAGCGAATCGATGAGGCGGTCGGCGCCGAGATTCTCTGGCGGGATTCCCCCGCTATAGCCGTACGGGACGCAGACCACGTCGCAGCCGGCCGCCCTGGCGCACTCCACGTCGGTAATCGAATCGCCCACGAACAGCGCCTGCGCGGGGTCAACGCCGAGGGACGCGCATGCGTGCAGCGCGGGCTCGGCGGCGGGCTTGAACACGCCAACCGTGTCGCCGCACACCACGACCTCGAAGCAACCGGCAAGGTCCAGCGCGTCGAGCAAGGGGACAGTCAGTCTCGTCACCTTGTTGGTCACCACCCCGAGACCTGCGCGCTGGCCAAGCGATGCCAACGTTTCCCGAACGCCGGGATAGGGCGTGCTCGCATCGGCGATGTGCGCGGCGTAGTAGTCGAGAAAGCGATCGAACATGGACTTCGCCACGTCTGCGGGTGGTTCTTCGCTTCCCTGGTATGCCAGCGCCTGCTCGATCATCTTCGCGACGCCGTGGCCGACCCACCGGCGAGTCAGTGCCTCGTCCACCTCGGAGTAGCCGTGCTCGGCGAGGCAGACATTCAGTCCTCCCATGAGATCCGGCGCGGTATCGACCAGCGTGCCGTCGAGATCGAAGAGATAGGCGTCGTACGTATCCACTGGCGCCCCGACAGGCAGCTTGGTGCGGGTCAGGCGAGGGCCGACCGAAACGACTGGATGGTCTTCGCGTAGTCGTCGGTGCCGAATATCGCGGTGCCGGCGACGAACATGTCGGCACCGGCTTTGGCGGCCGGGCCGACATTGTCGACATTGATGCCGCCGTCTATTTCGAGGCGCGCCTCGCTCCCCAACTCGTCCAGGCGGCGGCGAACCGCTCGCACGGTATCGAGGCTTTCGGGCATGAAGGACTGACCGCCGAAACCGGGAACTACCGACATCACCAGTACCAGGTCGAGATGTTCCAGGACGGGTGACAGTTCCGACACCGGCACCCCGGGACTGAGCGCCAGGCCGGCCCTGGCGCCGCTCTCGTGGATGCGCTCGATGGAGTCGCGCACGCTCATCGTCGCGTCCGGGTGGAAGGTGATGTAGTCCGCGCCGGCGTCGACGAAGTCCCCGATGATACGGTCCACGGGCCGGACCATGAGATGCACGTCGACGGGTGCCGTGACGCCGTATTCCCTCAGGGCGCGCAATACCGACGCCCCGACACTCAGATTCGGCACGTAGTGGTTGTCCATCACGTCGAAGTGCACGGTGTCGGCACCGGCATCGAGCACGTCGGTGACTTCTTCACCGAGGCGTGCGAAATCCGCCGCGAGAATGGACGGAGAGATCCAGCGAGCCTTTGTCGCGAGTGCCGGCCCGGTCATTTCACTCCAGGCATCATGAACCCGCACACGCGTTCGTCCGGAACCGGCTTCGAGCACTCCGACATGTCGTTGAAGTCGACGTTCTTGAATCCGCGCAACGGGGGCCTTTCGAATGGCGGCCTCGCGAGGCCGGTTGACGACGACAGGAAGGCGAAATCTTCGGTGTATTCGATCCCGGCAGTCGCCACCGGATTGCCGTCGATGAACCTCGGCGCGTACCGGAACCCACTGACCATTGCCAGGGCCGCGTCGTTCAAGGTCGGCTGGGTGGATTCCGAAACTTCCGGGTCCACCACGAATCCCTGTTCGTCGACGGTGAAGGAAACCGTCACCTTGCCCTTCATGCGTTTCGTCATCGCGTCCATGGGGACGACCGGGTCCCGCCTGTAGACGGGGTCCACCTCGGGAGACCAGTCCTGCTGTGCTCCGAGGAGCAGCAAGTGTTCGGTGGACGCATCCCTTTGTCCGAGTTCCTCCAGCGCTTCGACCATCTGCATCCTCACGGTTCGCTCAAAGCCCCCCATGCGTTCCCGTTCGGGGTTGGTGAAGGCGGTCAGCGCACCGTTCAGGTGGTCGAGGGCCTGTTCGTGGTGACCCCTGGCGGTCGCCCACCTCGCCTTGTGATAGGAGACGAGGCCCAGGCGGAAGTCGTTCGGTTCGAGCCGCTCCGAGTAGATTTCGTATGTTCGGTCGACGTACGGCTCGACGAATGCGCCGCCGCCCATCCGCAGCAGGATCGACATGATCTCGAAGTTCCTGCGCGCTTCGACCAGGTTGTCGTCGTAGCCCCTGCTCAAGCGAGCCGCGCGTCTGAAATACTCGAGCGTGTCATCGGGTTTCTTCGCGGCGCGTGCGAGCTGCATCATGATGGGCACCAGCTCCACGGCGCCTTCGCCGTAGCGCGACCGAAAGACGTCCTGTGTGCCATCCAGCGCCCTGCGGGCCTTCCGGTAGTGTCCGACATCGTTCAGCAGAGCGGCGTAGTTGATCGCCAGCTTGGCGGCATTCACGCTGTCCTTGCCGAACAGTTTCGATCCGAACTGGTGTGCGTCTTTCGCCGCAGCCAGCGCGTGCTCGGTTTCGTTGGCGTCAAGGTGTTTCTCGTACGCTCGATAGGCCGCGTTGAATTCGGCCCGGTCGTCGGCCCATGCACCCGATGCCAGAACAGCGATGGCCAGCGCGAAAGTACCAAATCGGTGATCGGTGCGGCTCGCAGACATTGTCCCGTCCTCCGCTTGAGAGTTACCCGCGATCATATCGCTCCGAATTTCGCGCATCCAGCCGATAAGGGCCTGCTTCGGGCTTGTGTTCACCGGTCAGCGGGCGGGCGTACCAGCATCTCTTCATCTTCGCGCATGATCATTCGCAGGTAGTCAGGATCGTTGCTGGCCGCGTAAGTGCTTTCCGGGATCTGCCCCTTGTAGTCCTGCCCCGGCAGGATATACGGTCGACAATGGACTCCATGCAGGCTGATGCGCAGGCCGGGCGTTTCTTTTTTGAAAGACCCATGCCAGGTACAGCCCTGAAAGATGACGAGCGATCCGGCGGGGGCTTCCACCGGAACGGCTCGGTCGATTGCCTCCATCTCGGGAGGAAATCGTTGTTCAAGATGACTCCCGGGAACGTAGGACAGTGCACCGTCTTCTCGGGTGTAGTCGGTCAGCAGCCAGTTCATGTTGGCTACATGCGGCGCGCGACAGTTCCACGGAGTTGGCATGGGACTCTGGTCTGCATGCATTCCGGTGGTCATCGCCTTCTCCCAGTCGTCGGGGGTCTGCCACTTGATCCAGGCGCTACTGTGCGAGAGCCGATGCGTGACGCCAAGCAGGTGAGACACCAGCGCCTTCTTCACCGGATGTGTCAGCACCTCCTCAAACGCCGGGACCTGATCCACCAGGTGAGTGATCAGGACGTGACCGATCTCCGCCGGGCGGCCCCCCAGACATCGGTCCGGACCCTGCTGCAGATCGAAACGGGCGCCGGTTCGTTGTTCCGCCACCGCCAATACGGCATCTCGCAGATGGGTGAAGAACGCATCCGGTAGTCCGAGGACCGATTGCGGGACCACCGTCAAACCGCGTTCGTCCAGTTCACGGGCGTAGGTCTCAAGCCCGAGTCGGGTGAGTTCGGCAGGGTCTGCCTCAACGGGGAGGTCGGCCATACGGTTTCCTGTGTGGTTTGGTAAGAGTTTACCCCCGCCCGGGCCCCACCTATCCAACGGCGGACACTGCCTATTTCGATGGCGGCTTTCCGCTCCCCTGGAGCAATTCGTAGGTGGCGCCTTCGCTGAAGCCGCCGAAGGCTTCCTCCTCGCCGCCGGGCCAGCGCACGACGACGTCACGGGCTTCGGCTTCGGACCCGAGACCAAAATGTACCCTCGGATCGCTGGAAGCGAGGTAGCTCGCCGAGGGCTGCACGTCGCGCTGCATGCGGGTCGTAGCGACGGTTGCCGAAACAGTGGCTCCATGGGCGTCGCGGCCGCTGGCTGTGAGCACTCTGAAGCGCACCCAGTTGCCGCGCGTTGCCCGGTTCACCAGGAGGTATGCCGGGGCGTCACGATTCACCACGACCAGGTCGAGCCCACCATCCTCGTCGACGTCACCGACAGCGAGCGCGCGGCTGGTGTGGATGAGTGGCGGTGAGACCCCGCCCTGCGGTTTGATCTCCTCGAACTGAATGTTGCCTTCGTGGATTTCACTGCGATAGAGCACATTGGGTTCGGCATAGCCATCGCCGTCCTCGACGGGTTCGGTCAGTCCCACATTGCCGTTTGCCTCGTAGAGGTCCAGCGAGCCATCGTTGTCGAAGTCGGCCAGCGTTACGCCGAAGCGCGTATACCGCATGCTTGGCGCGCCAAGACCGGCGACCCTTGTCGCGTCAGAAAAATAGGTTCCCTCGTTCCTGAAGAAGGAATCGCTCTGGCCGTGGAGATTCACGACCAGCAGGTCGCTGTCGCCGTCATTGTCGACGTCTGCCGAGGCGACGCCCATGCCGGCCTTCTCGATCCCGTCCGAGTCCATGGCACAGCTCCACAGCAGGCACGATTCCTCGAAGCGCAGGTTGCCGAGGTTCAGCCACAACTGGTTGACCATGGCGTCGTTGGCGACGAATACATCCGTCAGCCCGTCGTCGTCGAAGTCGGCGCCGACGACTCCGAGACCGTTGCCGAAAGCGACGTTGATTCCGGCGTCGTGGGTGATGTCCGTGAAAGTCCCGTCGCCGTTGTTGCGGTACAGGCGGTCCATCGCCGGGACGTCGTAGGCCGTTGGACCGCAGTAAGTCGCCACGAACGCCTTGCCATAGCAATCCTGCTCGATCTCTGGTGCCCAGTTGATGTAGTTGACGACAAAGAGATCGAGGTCGGCATCCGCGTCGAGATCGAGGAACGTAGCTGCCGTGCTCCAGCCCGGATCCCCCACTCCCGCCTGGGCCGTGACGTCCGTGAACTGTCCTGCGCCATCGTTCTGGAGCAGGACGTTGGAACCCAGGTTGGTGACATACAGGTCGATGTCGCCGTCGTTGTCGTAGTCGCCTGCCGCCACGCCCATGCCGTAGCCACGATCACCGGCGCCCGCGGCATCCTCTACCCTGTGGAAATAGCCATCGCCGCGGTTGAGATAGAGATGGTTCTGAGATTGCTCTGCGGGCAGCATCCGGTCGACGCGGCCGCTCTGCACCAGGTACAGGTCCAGGTCCCCATCGCCATCAAGGTCCGCCAGCGCCGCGCCGCCGCCAATCATCTCCGGCATCATCGGCCGTCCTTCGAATCCCGAATGGTGCGTGAAATCGACGCCGCGAATGGCGGCCTCCTCGCTGAACCACGTGGTTTCTGGCGGGGCGCAGCCGCCGATGAGCAGCAACACGCCTTGGCAGGCAAGGATCGGGCGCTTCATCCTTCGATGGCTTCAAGTTCACGCAGACGCTGTTCCGTCAGGCGAAGTTCTTCCGCGCTGGCGCCATGTTCACGAGCGTTTCGTTGCGCCTGCCGGGCTTCAGCGATGCGCCCGGTTTCGGCGAGACTGCGAGCCAGGAGGGCGTGGCCAAGCGCGAAACCGGGTTCGAGTTGGACGACGCGTTCGAACTTCTCGACCGCCAGGACCCAGTTGCCGAGCTCGAACTCGGCCAGACCCAGGTAGAACAGGGTCGTGCGTTTTTCTGGCTCAAGGCCCAGCGCCGACTCGAAAGCGGCTTTTGCGTCGACAGGGCGTTCCATGCCGAACAGCAGCCTGCCGCGTTGTTCGTGCGCGTAGCCCCTGGCGGGGTTGAGTTCCAGGGCTTGGTCCACGTGGTCAAGCGCGAGATCAAGGTCGCGTTGCTGGCGATAGAGATTCGCGATGGTCAGGTGGAAGGGAGCAAAGTCGGCGTTCAGCGCCAGGCCGCGCTGCACGGTCGCCAGGGCGCGTTCGGGATCGCCGTCCCGGTCGTATGCAATGCTGAAGGAGTTGATCAGGTTGCACGCCAGGAAGAAGTCCTCGTCGCGTCCGCAGTTCGCCTCCGGATGGTACCCCTGCAACCGTTCCAGGATGGCGAGTGCCTCCTTGATCCGACCGGCGGACGACAGGCTCTGTGCCAGTTGATAGCTGGCATGTCCCCGAACATGCGCTGACCTTTGGTCCCGGCGCGGGTCCATCCAATTGGGGGGTCCGGCGTTTCTGCCCCGAGTCATGGCGGCGCGCGCCTCCTCCGTTCGACCCTGACCCCTCAGGGCTTCGCCGAGCGTCCGGTGGACCTGCGGGTTATCGGACGCCCAAGCCAGGGATTCGAGCAATTCGATTGCCTCGGCGTAGTCGCCTTGAGCGACCATGACCGTGGCACGGGCGAAATCTGCTGCGGTCCCGGCACCGAGATCGAGGGCACGCTCGAAGGCGGTCATCGCCTCATTGGTCCGGTCGAGCTCCAGCAGCCAGGTTCCTTGCCATAGCCATGCGGGCGCATAGTCGACGTCAATGGCGAGCGCCCGCGCGAGCACCTCGAGGGCCTCCGCATGCTCGTCGTTCGCCGCGAGAAGATGCGCGCTGAAGTAGGGCCAGCGGAAGTCGTCGGGGTCTAGCGTCTCGGCCTGTGCGTAAGTGGTGAGCGCTTGCGATCGGAATCCGTTGACGTCGTAGGCCATCCCCAGGCGTCCGCGCATCAGGGCGGATCCCGGCGTGGTGCGGACCGCCTGGATCATCGCTTCCAGGTGATCGGCAAGGTCCCGGTCAGGAGAATCGGTGCCCGCCACAACCGGTGCATCGGCAACCGGCGATTCCGACCCGGAGCAGGCACCGAGGATGATGGCGATACAGGAAATTACGGCAATGTTGCGCATGGGTGGTGCACTATGGCTTTGCCGGATCATACGGGAAAAAATGGGCGTACCGCCGGGTGCGGGTTTCCGTGTATCAAAGCTCTCCGCGCGGAGCGGGAATGGATGGGGTAATCCAGTGGTCGCACAACTTGAACTTCGTCGTCAATTGCACCAAATTCGGCTTTGGAACACATGATTCCCACTTGTGCCCAGTGCAGACAAGTCCTGCCCGCCCGTATCTGAAGAGACATCTAATGCTGAGAACCAAACGGTTTGTACAACTATTGGCGGCTTTGGTTGCAATCGCGACAACCTCGACCAGCCATGCGAAGCAGCCCAACATCCTGTGGATCTATATCGACGACCAGTCGCCCTGGTACGGCAGCTACGGCGATGAGCTGGTAGAAACCCCCAATTTGGACGCCCTCGCAAGCGAGGGTGTGTTGTTTGAGCGCGCCTACACGCCGACCCCGGTGTGTGCGCCAGCTCGGAGCGCGATCATTACTGGTGCCTACAGCATCAGAACCGGCACACACGACATGCGCTCCGGTCGGGTCCCCGGCCACCAGATTCACCTGCCCGAAGGTGTGACGACGCTTCCGCAGTTGTTCCGCAAAGCGGGATACGAAACCTACAACGGCACCAAGGACGACTATAACTTTTCCTACAGCAGGGCTGACCTCTATTCGATTCCGCGAGACCTCCCGTCGGGGAACGTTTACGGTGATCTGGACTACGGTGGCGGGAGCTACAAGGGCCCGCAGGGTAGTGGCCACTGGCAGGACGTTCCGAGGGACAAGCCCTTTTTCGGCCAGATGCGGGTTTCGGGTGGCAAGTCCGTCGGCAGCATCAATGAGGTCCTGGCCGGGTACGGCCTAGAACCCGTTACCCCGGATGAGGTTCGCGTGCCACTGCAGTACCCCGACATTCCGCTGGTGCGCCAACATATCGCCGACCACTACAACAGCATACAAAGAACCGATCACGAGGTCGGGGAGACCATCGCCAGACTAAAGGCGGACGGCCTGTGGGAAAACACTGTCGTGTTTCTGTTCAGCGATCATGGTTCGGACCTGCCGCGCAGCAAGGAGTTCTGCTATACCGAGGGTCTGCATGTTCCGCTCATTGTCGTGGCGCCGGGTATGCAGGACGTCGTCAGGCCAGGAACGCGACGTAGTGATATCGTTGACCTGCTGGACGTGGCGGCGAGTTCCCTTGCTCTCGCAGGGGTGCCCGTACCGGAGTACATGGACTCAAGGAATATGTTCGATGAGGACTACTCCCGGGAGTACGTCTTCTCCTCGGCAGATCGCATGTCCAACGTGATCGACCGCGTGCGGTCGGTAATCGGTCCGCGCTATCACTACATTCGCAATTTCATGACCGACCGGCCGCTGATCAATTGGGGACACCGTGAAATGGTGTCACTCGAAAGAGGGACCGCCACGAGCTTCCTGGCGATTCGAAAACTCTTTGAAGAGGGCAAACTGACCCCGGCTCAGGCCGCGGCATACGGGCCCCGTGTCGCAGAAGAACTCTATGACCTCGAAAGCGATCCGGACGAAACGGTGAATCTCGCGGGGGATCCGGCGCACCAGGAGAAGCTCATGGAAATGCGTGCCGCGCTCGAAGGCTGGATCGAGGACACCGATGACAAGGGTCAGTACCCGCGATCGAAAGCGGCCATGGAGGAAGTCATGGGTCGACTTCCAAGGTCATGGCTGAAGAGCCCGGAATTCGCAGAGATGGTGCAATGAATAGTGCAAGCTGACGAAGAGGTTGCCCGATATTTCCCGGCGGCCCAGATCAGTGAGATACCTGACGATCTCTCGAAGCCTCGTCACTCTCTTGGAGCGATTGGTGCGGCGCAGCGGCGAGAGCGGCAAAAGCAGTGCGCCGTCATGACGGAAATCTGGAATGCCGCGGATTCAGACGCCGGGCGGCGTGCGGCACTTGATGCGTACGCGAAGCGTGCCGATGCTGACCCGCGTGCCGTAAGCCTACTGGAAATGTTCTTGAGTCAGCCGCTCAATCGACTGCCGCTCACCGAAATCGAATATGCGATGGATCGTCTTGGTCTCGCTGACGAGAACAATGGCGTTCTGTCCCGTGCAGAGAAGGAATCCCTCGACCGCGACGGTTACGTGAACCTTGGTCCGCTTCTCGATGCCGATCACCTGCAGAAGATGCGTGATCGCTACGATGCGGCAATAGAGGAAGAAGGTGCCGGCGCGGCAGACAAGAAGGGGATTGGCCGGGTCGTGGATACGGTGGTCAAGCCCATGAACCGCGACGGCCTCCTGGACCCGATCTTCATGCACCCAAGGTTGCTCGCCGCGGTGCGGCATGTGCTTGGCGTACACCTCAAGTACATCGGGTCAAATTACCACTGCGCAATGCCGGGTTACGGCCACCAGGGCATCCATGCGGATTTCGTATGGGGCGTGAAGGGAGAACCCCAGGTCGTCAATGCCGTGTGGCTGATCGATGCGTTCACGGCAGAAAACGGCGCCACGCGTGTCGTGCCGGGCACGCATCGTTCGGCCATTCACCCAAGCGGAGACATGGTGAACGGTGCGCCTCGCGACCCCAATGCGCCCGTTGAAGGTGAGATCAAGGTAATCGGTAGTGCTGGATGCTGCTTCGTTTACAACGCGCACCTGTGGCACAGCGGTACGCAGAACTGCACCAACAGGTTGCGACGCGCACAACACGCGTTCTTCGGGCGGTCGACTCGCCCATCGTCGACGGATGTGCCCGCGGTCATCGACAGAGAGGTGTACGAACGCCTTGGTAGGGTGGAGCGGGCGATTCTCGATATCGCGTGATCTTTGTGACCTGCGCGGCCAATCACGCCGGGTCGAGATACACGGCGTATAGCCGGACGTCCTCCGGGCGCACGCCGCCGAAATCCACCCGCACCCGTACCGTACCGGTCACACCTTCGATGACGTCATGGCCCTGCCAGGTAATCGGCTGCGCCAGTCCCGGTCCTGCGGGGCCCCGGCTGGCGCCGCGGTCGTAGCCCGGGACCGGCCGGAACGCCTGGTCCTGGATTTCGACGGCGATGGAGCTGTGCGCGTTGATGCCTTCCACGTTCACGGCAAGTCGTGCCGCGCTGCCCTCGAGGTCGATGGGAGCGGAGACGAAGTGTGGGTCCGATCCACCCGCGTATACCCAGATGCCGCCCTCGTATGGGGAGAAATAGCCGAGCCTGTCCCGCGGCCAACTGGTGACGCGCACGCCGTCGCTCGCCTCCTCCGGCCACGGCGCATACCAGAAGAGTGTCTCGTCACCGACGTTCTCGAAGCCCTGGCCCTGGATCAGCGCGGGGAAGTTGAGCGCGAGGGACTCCCTGCGCTTCAGTCCCCAGCTGTCTTCGGCGGCTGAAACGATGGGAAAGTCCGGAATCGGCTCGTTGTAGTGGAGGGCGTCGTTGCTGACTGCTAAACCCAAGTCCATGGTCACCATGCGCCGGTCGTTGGACGGATGGCCATTCCACTTGCCGAAGAAGCCGATGATGACGTTGCCGCGATTCCACAGCGATGCGCCCAGGTGCACCTGCTCGCCGGTGTTCTTGCCCGCCGCCAATGGCTGGGGAGAGACGTTGCTGCGCCTGAGGCCGGAGCAGGTTGCTTCAGTCCAGTGTTCAAAGTCGCAGGAGGCGCAGGTGACCAATTGACGCACTCCCACGGCGTGTTTGCCTCCCTGGCCGGCCAGGTAGTAGCAACCGTCCACCCTGGTGCCGCCCGCCATTTCGAGCTTGCCTCCCACCGGATTGTTGGGCGACTCCCGCCAGGTCAGCCCGTCCGCACTGTACGCGGCACAGAGACGCGCCGAGTGCTTGCGTGGCTCGAAGGCCATCTTGAAGCGCTTCTCCGGGTCCGGTTCGTCGGGCTCGTGGAAGACCACGCACGCCTGTACGTGCATGTCCTCTCCCATGTCCACCAGGTTGTTGTGCCTGCTGCCGTGCCACTCGACGAGCCCGAGGTCAGGCTTCTCCCAATTGCGGCCGTCCCTGCTCCTGGCCAGGCAGACGCGCTGGTGCCAGTGCTCGTCCGGCCCTTGCCCCAGGTACCACATCCACAGCTCGCCATCGATCGCCAGCACGGTGCCGTAGTACGCGATCCACAAGCTGTCGTGGGCGCCCGCCTCTCCCAGCGGCACCACCGGTTTGTTGCCGTGGCCGGCCTGCTTACCCATGAGGTTCAGCTTCACGCCGTGTTGAAACGGGATGCTGTGGTCGTCGAAAGGAAAGAGAACGATGGAGTCGAGGCTGGCGGCGGGTCCGCCGTTGTGGATGCGCATGGGCTTAATCTGTATCCATCTCGGCAAACCCCGCATTCACTTTGGCATTCTTTCGCTCGTCGAGCCACCAGAGGTTGGGGAAGCCGGACCAGCGCATGTATTCGGCCCCGATTGGCGGATGCCCGAACCGGTCCCAGTAACAGATGTGCCGTCCGACCGGATGACCATCGGGTATGACGTAGAAATTCCAGAGCAATACGCGGTCCAGGGCCTGCCCCGCCGTGTTCATCTCTTCCTCCGTGGTAGCCCAGGCGATTCTCTCGACAAGAAAGTCCACGGCCGGATTCTTGATCCCTGCATAGTTCAACATGTTCGGCGGGTCCGCATACTGCGAGGTGAACTGACTGCGCATCCGGGAGGGATACGGGACGGCGAATGTATAGAACTTGCGTATGGTCGCGTCGAAGTCGTAGGTCCTCAGTCGATTGACCATCAGGTTGTTTTCAACCTTGCGCAGTACGGTGCGGATGCCGAGGCGTTTGAGATTGTCCACGTAGGGCGTCAGCATGCGTTCGAAATCGGTACGCGAGATGATGAACTCGAAGGCGAGTGGTTCGCCCGTATTCTCATTGACACGCACAAAATCCTCGACTACCCAACCGGCTTCACGAAGTAGTGCGTCAGCCCGTAACAGCGTGTCACGGTTACGGCCGAAGGGCGCATTTTCTGGCAACGGCACAGGTTGGGTGAATACCCGCTCCGGCAACTGGTCCCGAAACGGCTCCAGCATTGCCAGTTCCTCCTTCGACGGCAATCCCCTGGCCCGCAATCCGGAGCGCACAAAAAACGAGTTGTTGCGCTTCAATCCGTTGTGCCACAAAACGCGGTTGGCCCACTCGAAGTTGTAAGCCAGGGCGAGGGCCTCCCGCACCCGGATGTCCTTGAATAGCGTCTTTCGCATATTCAGCACGACACTAAAGTGCATGCCATACGCACCGCCCATGGTATATGTCTCGGCCTTGAACAGACCCTTGCGGCGGCCGACGAAGTCATAGGCGGTGTGAAAGCTCTTTTCGTTCTGTTCACGGTGATAGTCGAATACCCCGGCCCTGATCGCCTGCAGCATGACGCTTTCGTCGAAAAAGTACGTTAGCTGGATACGGTCGAAGTTATACATGCCCCTGGTGATGCCCAGGTCTTTGGCCCAATAGTCCTTTACCCGTTCGAATACCAGCTTGTGGCCGGGGTCCACCGCCGCGATGCGGTAGGGCCCATTGCCGAGGGGCGGTTCCATCGTCGTTGCGTCGAACTTGCGGTGCGCGTAGTAGTGTTTGGCCTGTGGCGTGAACATTGCCGTCTGAATGACCAACTGGCCGGTCTTTTCAGCGGACTCGGTGAAGTGGAACTTGAAAGACCAGGGCCCGGTCTGCTCCAGCCGCTCGATGTCCCGATACGCGCTTCGCCAACTGCTGGACGCTTTGTGCCGGTAGGCATCGAAGGTCCAGAGGATGTCGTCTACGGTGACTGGTACACCGTCATGCCAATGCGCGTCCTTGCGCAGCGTGTATTCGACCCAGCTGTAGTCGTCAGCGACCTCGATGGTCTCCGCCAGACGGCCGTAGTAGGTCGCCAGTTCGTCTTCCGACTCCGTCATCAGCCGCTCATGGGTGATCGTGAAAACGCGCGGGTCGATGTACTGGGCCAGTATTCCCTTGTCGACAAAGGGATTCAGATTATTGAATGTGCCAATGGCGGCTACCCTGGCCGTCCCCCCTTTCGGTGCGTCCGGGTTCACATAGTCGTAGTGGTCCATGTCTTTCGGGTACTTGGGTTCTCCAAAGTACGCGAAGCCGTGACTGGGCTCGCTGGCGAGGGTCGACCCGCCGGCGAAAACGGCCAGCACCCACAGGATGCGCAGGAGCGGTGGTCGCGAAAGGATGCCCGGGTCCTTGCCGGTCGAGCGACGAATCAGTTGTCGAACTGATCCCAACTGACGATCTCCTCCGCCGGTCGCCGGGTTACCGGACCGAAACGGCCCATGGGATAGCCGACCGGAATCACGCAGGCGAGCTCCATGTTGGCGGGCACGTTGAGGGCCTCGTAAGCAGCGGCCCGATCCCCGAACAACGGCAGGTTCGTTGGACATGCGCCCAACTGCAGGGCGCGAGCCGCCAGCAGCAGGTTCTGCACCTTGGGCCAGATGGAGCCTCCGGCGGCGTAACCGTCATGAAAGCTGTCGCCATGCTGATCCAGCTCGAGGCCGCCAACGATGATGGCCGGTACGGACTCGAGGTTGTCGTACTGCCACTTGAATGCGGAAGGCGGCGCATCGGGAGGGAACGTTACGTAGCGGTCGATGGCGGCACGGTTCAGGTCGGCAATCTTCTGCTTGATGTCGGCGCGGGTGACGACCAGCCACCGGTCGTTCTGCTTGTTGCTGGCGCTGGGTCCCTGGTGGGCGGCATCGACCAGCTTCAACAGGAGTTCTCGGGGCACCGGGTCCGGCTTCAGGCGACGCATTGCCCGGCAGTGATACATGGCGTCGAACAGGCCCATGTCGGTCATAATCTCTCTCCTCACGCAGGTAGAAGCGCTATCGCATGGAAAAACCGCGCGCTGGAAGCATCCTGTTGCTGTTCGCGCTGGCGATACACCCTTTGGCGCACGCGGTTGCCGATACGAAGCCGCTCGAGTTCCGTTACGGCGTCTCGCAGATACCCAACTACGAACTGAAATATCCCGCAGACTTCTCGCACTTCAACTATCTCAACACGGACGCCCCGAAGGGCGGGACGCTGGTACTGCCTTGGCTCAAGCCCTTGGACACCGTGTCGCCGATGTACCAGCCGGCGGGATTCTACCGGTCCTACGATCACCTGATCGAGCGCGCCGGCGACGAACCCTCGGGCTACTACGGCAATCTCGCCGAGTCGATCGCCCTCAGCGCCGATCGCCGGAGGATCGTCTTCCGGCTGCGCCCGCAGGCACGCTGGCACGACGGCAGGCCGATCACCGCAACCGATGTCAAGTTTTCGGTGGAGACCTTTCGCGCCGACGTCATGGCCCACGGGTGGGCAGGGGCGCTGGCCTGGGTTACGGACGTCAGCATCCTGAACCCGCTCACCGTCGAGATTCGTGCCGACTCGGACGTTGCCAAGCAGCTCTTCATCCTCGGCTACATGCCCATCGTGCCTGCGCATTACTGGCGCGACCGGGATGTGAGCGAACCTATAACGACGCCGCCGCCACAGAGCGGCCCCTACCGGCTGACAGGCGTGTCCCGGGGTCGCTACGTCACGTACGAGCGGGTGCCGGATTACTGGGCCAGGGACCTTCCGGTGAATCGCGGAAAATTCAACTTCGATACCATTCGCTACGAACGTTACCTGGACGCGACGGTCGCTCGCGAAGCCCTGCGCGCGGGAGTGCTCGACGTGTGGACCGAGACCGACTCGCGGCACTGGCTCAAATCCTACGACGTTCCCGCCCGCGACCACGGCTGGCTCGTTCTCGGCACATTGGCGTCCGGCAATCGGAGCGGTCCCCGCTATAGCCTGGCGCTGAACACGCGGCGCCAACCGTTCGACGATGTTCGCGTACGCGAGGCGCTGGCCCGTGCATTGGACTTCGAGTGGCAGATCCGGGCGTTGCACGGGGGCCAATTGACCCGGGCCAACAGCTTCTTTGCCGACTCCATGTTCGCTTCCTCGGGACTGCCGGGAGAAGCGGAAAGAGCGCTTCTCGAACCGCATCGCGGGGAGTTGCCCGCCAGGGTATTCACGCATCCCTTTTCCTTCCCCAGTTCAGATGGCGTGGGCGTCGACCGGGACGGTTTGTCGAGGGCGAGGGCACTCTTCCGAAAAGCCGGCTATCGGGTCGTGGATGGCGTGATGGTCAACGATGCGGGCGAACCCTTTGTGATCGAGTTCCTGTCCTTTTTGCGGGACGACCAGCGTATTCTCCTGCCGTACGTGCGTTCGCTGTCGATACTGGGCATCCAGGCGGACATCCGCATGATCGACCATGCCGGCTACTACAATCGCCGGCGCAACGCTGACTACGACGCTATCCTGGTGGGTGGCGGAATCGAGGTGCCGCCCTCGTGGGAGTTGCGACCCTTTTTTCATTCCTCATCGACCCTTTACCTTAACGCGTCCGGCCTCAACGACCCGGCGGTCGATGCCCTGGTCGAGGCGGCGCTCAGTGCGACACACCTCAATGGGTTTGTGAGCGCCTGCCGGGCGCTCGATCGTGTTCTGCTTTGGAACTATTACCAGATCCCGCTGGATGCCCTCGGGGACACCCGCATCGTTTACTGGGACAAATTCGGCAGGCCCGATCTTCCAGAGGAGATGTATGTAGCGCCGTTCCCCGATGGCTGGTGGTTCGACGAGGAAAAGGCAGAGCGAATCAGTTTCTGATTTCAGAAGACTTGCACGTCGATATTCGCCTTGGCCAGCGCTTCCCGCTCCTCGTCCGTCCAGGGGCGGGGCGCGGGGACTTCGCGCCTCTTCGTCGGCCCGGAGCACACGATAATGTAGGCCCGACGAGGATTGTCCGTCGTGTTTGGGGCCGTATGGTGCAAGGTTCGAGAGTGGTGAAAGGTTGCGCCCCCCGGTGCCAGTGGACAGGCAACGGCCGTCGACGGATCGACGTCATCGGTCATTAGTCCGTGAATCAGCGGGTCGTTGTCGATGTGGCGATGCCAACGCAGGTCCTCCTTGTGGGAGCCCGGAATGAACTGCATGCAGCCACTTTCCACCGTTGCTTCGTCCAAGGGCATCCAGACGCTGAGGCTGTTCAGGTAAACATCCGGGTTCCAGTAGGCTTCGTCCTGGTGCCAGGGCGTTTCGGCGCCATATCGGGCTGGCTTGAAGATCATGTGACCACCAGCGCTGACCTTTTCGTCTGTCCCAAGGAGCTGGGTGCCGAGCTTGAGTGCGTTCTGGAAATGCTGGCTCATCCGAAGTTCCGGGATCTTCAGGTCCGGGCCAAGCACTTGCGGGAGCACCTCACGCCCGGAGTGCCCACGTGGCGCGGCCAGGTCGTAATACATACCCTTCTCCTCGCCCGCGCGCTCAACAAAGAGTTGATCGTAGATCTCCTTGAGCCACTCGATTTCCTCGTCGGTGGTGATGCGTTCAATGCTGAGATACCCGTTGTCGCGGTAAGAGGCGATCTGTTCTTCCGTAAGATCAATCTGAAAGGTGGTTTTTGGTCTCATCGGTATTCCTCCGATCCGCTCCCTGCAGAAAAAGCGAGCGCACCCTTTTGAGGTGCGCTCTTGGGAGGGTTGGGCCGCTGCAGCTACAGGTTCGGTCTCCAGCGAACTTCCAGGCCTACCGTACGCGGTTCAGTCAGCGTGCCCGACGCCGGTGCCCCGGCAATGGTGGATAGATGGAGGTACTCGATCACGCCAATTTCATCGAATACGTTTTGCGCGAACAGCGTCGCGGTGATGGTTTCGTCTCGCGACGTCCAGATGCCGCGAAGATCGAATCGTCCGTATGCCGGCAGCGTCGAGACATCGAAGTTGCTGAGATCTGATGCCCGATCGTCAACCCAGCTATAGGTCCCCAGCACCTGCAAGTGTCCGCCAATTACACCAGTTAGCGGCGTCTCGTAGCTGGCCGTCAGCGCGAACTTGTGGTTCGGCTGCATCGGCAACTGGTTGCCGGTCATGTCCGTGGGAAGAACGTACTCGCTGGTGGTCGGCTGGCCGGTCATGAAATCAATATGGTTCCATGTGCCCGTTTGCGGATTGGGGTGGCCCCGAACGACCTCCAGATGCGGACCGATCTCGGAGTCGAGATAGGCATAGAATCCGCTCACCCGCCAGTTGTCGTTCACATAGTAGATGAAGTCAACTTCACCACCCCAGATCCTGGTATCCCTGATGTTGTTCGTGAACTCGATGATGGGTGATGCGGAAAACTGGCTGAACAGTCCGTCGGTGACACGATCCCTCGCGTCCTGGGGCTCGATTGAGCCAGTAATCTGGTAGTTGTCGAAATCGTTGAAGAAAATGCCGGAAGTCAACCGAAGCCGTCCATCCATGAACATCCCCTTCATGCCGAGCTCGTAGTTGATCAACGTCTCTTCCTTGACGAACGTCGGGACCGCATCGGACTTGGGGTTGAAACTGCCTGCCCGGTATCCCGTCGAGATTCGCCCGTAGATCAGACGATCCTCATCCGGGGTGTATTCCAGGGAAATGTGGCCAATGGTCTTGTCCCAGACTCGCGGATTGGGATCTGAATCGTCGAAGAGGATTTCAAGCGGTATGCCCCCAACAAAGCCAAAACCGAATTTGGCCCAGCCGCCGTTGAAATCCTGGGTCTTCAGATCTTCCGTATAGCGAAGACCGCCCGAGACGAGCCACTGATCGTTGACCTGATAGTCACCGTTGATGAAAAAAGCATCGGTCGCCGAGCTGCCTCTCGACTCGAAACTCAGCCATTGGTTGTGGTCGTCACCTTCCGGACATCGCCAGTAGTTGCCGGGTACGCCCATTGCCTCCGCTTCTTCCGGCGTCGAGGCTGCTCCAAAGATAGCAACAAGAAGGGAAAGCGCATTCGCGCAAGTACCGAAAGGGGTGGCTGCCGCAGCGTCTTCAGCAGAAATATTTGACCAGGCATTGGTGTAGACCAGGGAAGCTACGACCCATTCCATGGCATTCTCGTACGTATAGGCACCGAGGATATAGTTGAACTTGCCGTCCAGGTTCGACACCAGGTGCAACTCGTGAGAAGTCTCTATGTAGCCGTACAGGACTTGGTTCGCCTCGTCCTTCAAGGGTACCGGTGCGTCGGAGGCGATGAGCGGATCATCCGGACTTGCTACCCGGTTGGTCATGTCGCGGTCTTTCTGAACCTGGGAAAGGTTGTCGGTGTCGCCAAAGTTGTAGCGCAGCGTGTAGTTGTCACTGATATCGAAACTGAAAGCGATGGACTGCCTTTCGGCGGTGCTGCCGCCAACGGCGGAGCGGTTTACATTCAGTTCGTTCCTGATGTCACCGCACTCCCAGCCAGGCGTTCTCGGTGGACAGCCTTCAGGGACGGACGGAACCGGACCGGCCCACATGTAATGCGCGTTCGGGTTCCCGAGAAAGTCTGTGGGGCTGGATGTGTCGAAATTGGTCAGAAGCACCTGTGTTCGGGGAACGCCGTCGTCGTCCAGCTTGGTGTAGCGCAGATTCAAATCCATCCTGTCGGTTCTGAAACGCAGTTGCGGCGCGTAGAACTTCTGATCCGGTGCATCGTAGTCCTCGCCGAAGCCGATGTTCTTTTGTGCGCCTTCACCCTCGTAGTAGCTGCCGTTGAGTCGGAAGAGGATGTTCTCGGTGAGCGGGCCGCCGAAGGCAACGCCGTAGCGCTGCGTAAACTGATCCGTGTACTCCGAATGGAACAGAAGATCCCACTCGTCGGTGGGCCTTGTGGAGTAGTAACTGATCGATCCGGCAATCGAGTTCCGGCCATTGAGTGTGCCCTGCGGACCCCGTGCGACTTCAACCCGCTCCAGGTCAAACATGTTCGGCGCATCGCCGTACACCCCGAGCGTGTAAACACCGTCCACATAGGTGGCGACCGCAAGGTCCGGGTGGGTTTCGCCGGCGAGTCTCGTGCCAATACCGCGTATCGTCGTGCCCTGACCTGTCAACTGGCCCTCATCCTGAAACTGCAGACCAGGAACCAGTTGCTCCAGGTCGTCCTGATTGGTCATGCCGAGCTCTTCAATCATCTGACCGCTGAAAGCCGTCATGGTGACCGGTACGTCAAGCAGGTTCTCTTCACGTTTCTCGGCGGTCACAATGACTTCTTCGATAAAGGTCTTTGCTGCTTCTTCTTCGGCCTCATCGGTCTCATCGGCCGAGTGGGCTGGCAATCCCGCAAGTGCCAGAGCCAATCCCAATGAGGCAACAAACGGAAGGGACTTTTTCATGGTGTTCTCTCCAAAGATCAGGTTTGTCATTTCCTTCGGAAGCGGGGCTCGCTTCGCCTCCAGGTCGCAACCGTTCTAGCGAAATCGGTGCGCACGGTCAACGTTGTCGGGGGAGGGAGTCGGGTGGTTCGTCATGACTATTTCCCATTTTTCGCGTGACATAGCCGTCCGCCGCGGCGTCGAAATGAGGTTCGTGGGCGCGGTATCTGGAGCGTCAAAATCCTCAATGGACCGGTTCGGGACCGGTTCGACGCATCGACGATGATTGGCACTGACCTACAGGGTGTGAAGGTTCGTCAAGTCAACCCGGCAGCCTGGTCACCAGTGCCGCCTCCCCGTGCTTACATCTCGATACCGCAAAGCCTGACGAAATCCGCCTTTTGCTGATCTGTCATGTCGGCAAAAATGGGTACCCGCAGCGCGGTGACCGGCAGGTCGGCATATTCCGGGGAATCTGTCTGCAACGTCGCGGCGATGTTGTGCAGTCCATTCCCTTCTTCTGCGCCTTCTCCCAGGGCGGCACCGACCTCTGCAGGCCAGGGACCCACCGGATCCAGCATGACGCTGGGTTTCCCTTCCTTGTTGATGTCCAGGCCGAACGGGTTCTCGCGGCCTACGTATTCTTCTATTGCCGCAAACAGGGCCTGTTGGTCAACACGGCGTTGCCGCATGCCCTCCCTGCCGTAGAGCGCAGCGGACTGATTGCAGATGGCAGCCCAGGGCACCTTGGCGTGAAAACCGGGGATCGTCCGTGCTTCCTCGAGAATGCCGTCTCCGCCGGAGACTTCTCCTTCTTGCACCTTGAGGTAGTAGCCCGAGTGCGTGCGGCCTCCCTCCATCAGTCGCGCGGGTGGGTGGGTGTAATGCTCGGAAAAGGCCCAGGTGATCGAAGCGGGCAGATCAGCGGCTTCCAGCATCCTGATGGCCGCCTGGACGCAGGCTTCGCCCCAGGCTTTCGAACCGAATTCGCCGACGGGCTTGATGGTTGACATGTCTATGACAGGCATTGTCGATCTCCGATAAGTTGTGAATTTGCAGGGCAACGATTGTGCAGATATGTCCGTGGACGATCTGACTGTACTCAAAGAAAGGGCGCACCCTTTTGAGGTGCGCCCTTCGAAAAGCTCCGGACCCCCTTGAGGAAGTCCGTCGACACTCCGTTACATCTGATAGTTGAACGTCAGGCCAATCCGACGCTCGTCTGAGACGGTTCCATGCACCGGCCCGGTGACGCCGTTGCCGTCCCGAGGCGAATAGCTCAGGACCTGGACCACGTCAAGCACGTTGGTGACCCAACCTGTAACGGTGTATCGGCCGTTCGGCGATACCCAGTTCGCGCGCATATCCCACCGGAGATAGGCGGGGATCTCGTATATATCCAGATTGGCTTCGTCGGGATACATAGCGTCGCGCCAGCTCATTATTCCCACCACGTCCAGCGTGCCGTAGCGTGCCGGTATCGGCACGTCGTACGTCAACGCAGAGGAGAGTTTGTGGTTCGGCTGCAAGCGCAGGGAGTTGCCCTCGAAATTCGAGGGGGTGCCGCCGCTGTATGTCCGTCCGTCTATCTCACGGGTAATCGTGGGCGCTGTAGTGCCCTCCGGGGTGCAGCAGTAGTTGGTTTCGAAGGGACCGAAGCTCGAATACATGTATTCGTAGAAACCCCGCAGGACCAACCTGTCATTGATCTGCCATGCGCCCTGCGCCTCCACGCCGCCGATCACCGTGCCGTCGATGGCCGTGGTGTCTCCGATCCAGAGCTGATTGCGCGGATTGTTGACGACAAGCTCGGCGCTGGTTCTGAGGCGCCGTTCCTGTATCCAGAAGGAACTGAAATCCTGGTAGTAGGCGCTGATCTCCAACTGTACGTCGTTGTCGAAGAAGAGCCCCTTCAGGCCAGCTTCGTAGTTCATCATCTCTTCCGCGGGCATGGGTTCCCCGAGCAGGTTGCCGAAGCCCGCGAAGCCGCCGGCACGATAACCCTTGGAGATGCGGCCATACCACATCAGGTTGTCGGTCGGCGTGTATTCCGCGCCGACGTTCCAGGTCAATATCCTCCAGGTCTTCACCTTGGAATCGGCGAAGGTCCGGTCATCCGGTATGGCGAAGCCTTCGGCGTCGGTCTCGATGCCGATATAGCCGCAGCAGACGGTATCGTAGTGCTTGCTTCTGAGTATGGCGTTCACGACGTTTATGACCGTCCCATCGGGGAGAGTGCGCTGGCTTGACGTGCTGAAGTCGTTCTGCACGTGCTCCTTGTGGTCGTCGTTGTAGCGCAGGCCGCCGAAGACCTTCCACTGGTCGTTCAGCATGTATTCCACGTTGGTGTAGAGCGCCTGCTGGTCATAGGTCACGTTGCCATAGAAGGCGCCGACTAGGCCGCTGCCGTTGATATGGGTGCCGCCGTTGGTGACGTCGCTCCAGTGGGCGGAGTAGTCGCTGCCATAGCAACCGAGGATATAACCCGTCGCCAATTTGTTGCTCGGGTTGCTCGGATCACGGATGTCGCCACTCCACCGTCCGGCCTCCCATGGGAATCTCACTTCCTCCAGTCTCGCTTCGCAAATGGCCGACGTATCCGTGTAGAAGGTGGCGTTGTTGAGGCTGTTGCTGCCGGTTTCCACCCCGTTGAACATATCGCGATAGACGTAGGGCTGGTCACCGGAGAGGTAGGTATAGCCGAACGTATAGTTGAGCGGCCCTTCGTTGTCGGAGATGAGCGCAATCTCGTGACTGACTTGATCGGAGGTGCGCAGGTAGTTGGTAATCTTGTCGTCGTACACACCGTTGCCGGCTTCATCCAATGCGCAGCGGGAATGCCTCTGACCTTCCTGAAGTTCTCCGGAAATGACGCGGGGATGAATCGCCAGGCAACGGCCGCCGCCCATTCGGTTGGTCTGGTCCTGGTCGTCGGTCGTGTCCGTTCGCGTATCGCGATCACCGAAGTGGTAGACGATCTCGTGGGTGTCGTTGAGGGCATAGCGCGCCTCGAGCGTGGTCGCCTCCTGGGAGTTGTTCTCGCTCAGGGGGGCGTTGAGTTCGGTCTTGAGTTGCAGATGCTCGCCGGCGCAGACCACGGGATGGCCGGGGTCGCGAGAGCCGTCGTTGTTGAAACCCGGACAGTTCGCGATCGCCACGTTCTGGCCCAGCCCGTAGAACGGATTGAGGTAGTACACGACATTCCCGGCCGAGTCCCTGATGCATTCGCCATAGGTGGGCGAATCGGGGTGCCGGTCTATTTCGCATCGGGGCGTGCCATCGTTCAGCAGGTAATACTGTTCCTCGGTATTGCGCGCGCCGATGATGAGCGAGAGGTTGTGCACGCCGGTATCGGTCAGCTTTCTGTAGCGTGCGGTGACGTCCCACCGATCATTCTTGAAGCGAAGCTGCGGCGAATACTGGAGCCGGTCGGGCACGCCAGCGTCGGGTCCCGCGCCGACGTTCTCGATCAGGCCGTCGCCGGTGAGTCGGCTCGCGGCCAGCCGATAGGAGAAATTGCTGTTTCCTATGGGGCCGCCGAACGCGACGTTGGACTCGTACGAGTTTTGGTCGGTCACCTCGCCGGTGACCTTCAGGTCCCATTCGTCGGTCGGCTTCTTGGTGACGAAGCTGACGGACCCGGTCAGCGCGGTCTGGCCGCCCGTCGTGCCTTGCGGGCCCCGGGCCACCTCGATTCGTTCGACGTCGAACATGCCGCCGTCGAGACCGTAGGAGACGGGACTGTAGACGCCGTCGACATAGACGGCGACCGACGAGTCCTGGAAGAAGTTGATGCGGCGGTCGTTCGCGACTCCGCGCATGACGAGGTGTCCATCCTCGTTCTTGCCCGCGTGGCTGCGGGTGCCAACCTGCAGGCCCGGTACGAGGACCTCGAGGTCGTTGGTGTTCTGGATGCCCAGTTGCTCGATCATGCTGGCGTTGAAGCCGGTGACCGTCATGGCGCGCTCGAGCGAGCTCTGCTCGCCGCGCTCGCCGGTCACGATGATCTCTTCGATGTACCGGGTGTCGTCGGCGGCTGGCGCCTCTGCCTCGGTGGCCTCGCCTTCGTCGGCCGCATGGGCAGGTATACCGAACAGGATGAGCGCCACTGCCAGTGACGCGATTTGTGAAAGTCTCTTCATTTTTCCCTCCGGAAAATGTTTCTCCCGCAGCAACGGTATTGCTGCGGGTTCCGAAAGGTTGCTTGTATCGAATACGGTGGTGGTGGTCAACACCAAATTGGATTGAATTGACGGTCGACTCGTGGTTATCCCCCATTTTTTGCGGTGCCGTCTCGCGCTGGCGGCCGCGGTCGTCCTGCCTTCAGTCTGTAAGCCTCCGAACCGCCTTCAATTGGGCGGGAGAACCGATGTCGAACCACGTGCCATGGAACGCCTCTCCGGTCAGTCGGCCCGCGTTGGCCGCGTCGAAATAGAGGGCGTGAGCGATGTTGAAGGGCCCTTCGGGCGCGGCGTCGAACAGCGCGGGATTGATGACGGCCATGCCGGTAAAGACCAGGTCGTCGGCGTCGTTTCCGCTGCGCCGAACGCGCCCGCCGGCCAGCGCGAAGTCGGCCGTTTCGCGATGGGCGGGTTTCGGTGTCAGCACGAGGTGGCCGGCCGCCGGGGCCAGGTCGGCCAGCCGGTTGAACGGGTAGTTGGTCCAGATGTCGCCGTTCAGCACGAGGAACGGCGCTGGGCCGAGTAGGGGCAGGGCGGCCCTGACCCCGCCGCCGGTGTCCAGTAGCGTCTCTTCCCGGCTGTAGCGGACGTTGACCCCGAGGTCGCGCCCGTTGCCGACGCGTTCCTCGATCTGCGTGCCGAGATGGTGCAGGTTGACGACGATGTCGGTGATGCCGGCACGGCGAAGCCAGCCGAGCTGGTGCACGATCAGTGCCTCCCCCGCAATCGGGAGCAGCGGCTTGGGTATGCGATCCGTGAGGGGGCGCAGGCGTTCCCCTCGGCCGGCGGCCAGGATCATTGCCTTCATGGCCGCCCCGTCTCGCGAATCGCTGCGGGGAGGACGACGTTTCCGACCCAGCGGCTCAGGTCCTCGAGTTCCGGATATCCGCCTGTCACGCCAGCGACGCGTTCGAGAGTCGGTGCCATGTCCTGCAGGTGGCTGTCACGCCCGTCGCGCAGCTTGAGGCGGGCGAAGATCCCGGCCGCCTTCAGGTGCCGCTGGACGCCGGTGAGGTCGAAGGCACGGCGAAAACCGTGCGCATTCATGCCACAGTCCGAACGGCGCAGGTATCGCGTCAGCCACTCTGCGACCGTAGCTTCCGGAAACACGTGGTAGCAGTCCCGGAGCAGCGAGACGAGGTCGTAAGTCATCGGTCCGACCAGCGCGTCCTGGAAGTCGACGATGCCGAGACTCCCGTCGTCGCAAAGCAGCAGGTTGCGGCTGTGGTAGTCGCGGTGCACGGTGACCATGGGTTGCGCTTGTGTCGCCCCGATCAGGGCTTCCCAGGCGCCGTCGATGAAGGAAGGCGTCTCAAGCCGAAGAAATCGCCGTACCAGCCATTCGGTGAAGATCCCGAGTTCGTCGCGAAAGCGCGAAACCTCGTAGGGGGGAACGACGTCGGACTCGACGGACTGGATGCGCAGCAAGGATTCGAGCGCCAGGTCCAGGCATTCTTCTTCTCGACCCGCGGCATACGCGTGGTCGAACCGGCAGTCCCCGAAGTCCGAAACGAGCAGGAACCCGCGCGGGTCGAACGCGAGTATTTCCGGCACCGGTACGCCGTTTGACCGAAATAGCCCCGAAAGGGCACGGAACTGCGCATTGTTCTCCGTCTCCGGCGGTGCATCCATGGCGATGCGGGAACCATCGCAGGCCGTCGCGCGATAGAACTGGCGCGTGCTCGCTTCCCGTGCGAGCGGCTCGAACGAGACCAGTGCGCCGAGCTGTTCCGCGCACCAGTCTTCCAGTTGCCGAACACGGTCACTCATGAAATGACGCTTGCTCGTCCATGTACTTGCGCCGCCGGAGTCTAACGCGGCGCGACCATGCCGTTCAGCCGGGAGTCAGTTCCGCACCTATGACGCGCGCCGTTCATTTGTCATGCTTCGGGGGTGAAGTGGTCTGCCGCTCTCGTCCTTGCCGTCGCCTTCGCATGGCCGTGTGCGGGCGCCGTCTCGGCTGTCGACGCGCATTGGGTACCGCGCGGCGAACTGGACGCCGCGCGCCAGTCCAGCGTGCCCGCGTATTGCGGTGGCATGTACCTGCAACGTGACTTCCCCCTGCCGCTCGATGCGCGCGCGGATTCTCATCCGGCCCGGTTGCGCGGCGACCGGCTTGAGTACACGCGCGACGGAAGCGTTGAATTCACCGGCGCGGTTTCCTTCGAACAGGGCAATCGCAGGATCGCCGGCGAGCGCGCGCTGGTTCGCGAGGCCGGTGGAGCGCGCGAAATCTCTTTTCCGCAAGGCCTGCTCTTCACCGAGCCGGGCGTGGCGTTGGCGGGTTCCTCGGCGACGTTCGGCATGTCGGGCGAGCGGGTGCGCGTCGAGGATGTCGACTTTGTCCTGTTCGAGCCCGAATTCCGCGGCGTTGCCGCCGCCGTGGAGCGCCGGGACGACGCATTGACCGTTGAAGGCGCCAGATTGACGCGATGTGAGCCGGGAACCGACACCTGGCGCGTCGAGACGCAACGTATCGAAGTACGCAGGGACACGGCGTTCGCGCGGGCCCGGAACGTGGTGGTGAAACTCGGGCCAGTACCGATCTTCTATTCCCCGTGGCTCCGGATTCCCGTTTCGGATGACCGGCAATCGGGATTCCTGTTTCCCGACGCGGACTATTCCGGCGACGATGGCGTCGACCTGGCGGCGCCGTTCTACCTGAACCTTGCGCCGAACTACGACGCGACGCTGACCCCGCGCCACGTGGCCGCGCGCGGCTCCGGCCTGACGACGGAGTTCCGCCACCTGAACGGCTTCGCCGATACGGAAGTGGTCGGCGCGATCCTCGCCGACGACCGGCGATACGCCGGGGAGACCGAGACGGGCGTTTCTTCGAATCGCTGGCTGTCCCGCGTGAGCCACCGCGGCGCCTTCGGCGGTTTCACGACGTTCGTCGATTACGCGGCGGTAAGCGACCGCGACTACTTCCGGGACCTGGGGACCGACCAGGAGCTGGTCGGCCAGGGCCACCTGCGAAGGTTCGCCGAAATCCGTTACGGCCGCGGCGGTCTTTCCGCGGGTCTTTCGGCACAGGCATTCCAGATGCTCGAACTGCGGTCCGAACCGCATCGGCGCGTGCCGGCGCTGGACCTCACCTATAGCAGTCGCGTGCTTGGCGCACTGGGTTGGACGCTGGGAGCGTCCTGGACAGCCTTCGACCCGCCCGGGGGGACGCCGCGCGTGTCGGGTGAGCGCGCGCATGTCGAATCGCGCCTGCAACTGCCGTTCCTCCGCTCCTGGGGTTCTCTAAAGCTCGGTGCCGGCTACCGCTACACCAGCTACCTGCTGGAAGACGTTCGTCTCGGGGTGGACCCGGCGCCGGAACGCGCCATCGGTTTCGCGGACCTGGATGGCAGCCTCAATTTCGACCGCGATGTCGGCGATGGAGCTGTCTGGACTCTCGAGCCTCGGGGCTACTACCTGTACCAGGGCTACGAGGCGCAGGACGCGCTCCCGTTGTTCGATACGTCCTTCACGACCTTCTCCTATCCGCGGCTGTTCCGGCGTGACCGGTTCTCCGGGCTCGACCGGATCGGCGACGCCAACCAGTTGACCATAGGCGTGACGAGCCGGCTGCTGGACGGGCGGACCGGCCGGGAAAGGCTGCGGGCGAGCGTCGGGAGAATCCTGTTCTTCGAGGACCAGCGCGTCGCGCTTCGCGGTCCCGCCACCCTTGATCCCGGGCGGTCCGCCTCCGCGTTTGCCGCCGAAATCGCCGCCCGTATCGGGCGGTTGTCCGTCAGGGGCGGTGGTGTCTGGGATCCCGAGCTCGGCGATGGAGAAGAGTTCGTTATTTCGTTGCGCTATCGGAGCGGCAATGACCGGATATTCAACCTGGCCCGGCGTGCGCGGCGCGACTCCGATATCGACCAGGGCGAAGTCTCCGCGATCTGGCCCCTGAGCGACCGGTGGAGCGCCATCGGCAAGTGGAACTACGATGTTGAGAACACCCGCAGCAACGAGATCATCGCAGGGTTCGGCTATGCCAGTTGTTGCTGGCAGGCGCGGTTGTTGTATCGTCGTCTCATCGAGCCCGCGCCCGGCGGGACGCTTGGGGAAGTGGAAAGCGACGAGGGCGTCGCGGTGCAGTTCGTGTTTCGCGGTCTGGCGGGAGTCGGCGGACGGGTGGAGTCGCTGCTGTCCCGGGGAATCCCCGGGTACCGGGAGGAATCCCTGTCCGGACCGCTTAAGACCCTGCGATGACAGGGAGATATTGCGCTTATGTGGGCCGGACCCGCATATTTGGTCGATCGGTTGTTGGGTGACAAGGATGCGAATGAACGTTGAGAGATTCCTGGCCGGGGCGCTGGTGGTCGCGGCGGCTTCGCTGCACGCGGTCGAGAAGCTTGAGGGGATCGTGGCGATCGTCGACGACGACGTCGTGCTGGCTTCCGAGCTGGCGGAGCGCTACAACGCGGTGTACCAGCGCCTCCAGGAGAGCGAGGAAGCCGCAAGGCCGTCGCCGGATGCGATCATGAGTCAGCTCATGGAGCGCCTGGTCAGCGAACGCATTCAACTGCAGTTGGCGAACCAGCGCGGCGTCGACATCGACGACGAGACGTTGACGCAACGGATCAACGCGTTCGCCGCCGAGAGCCGGATGACCCTGGATGAATTCAGGGAAGCGCTGGAAAAGGACGGGATCAGCTATCGCAAGTTCCGGGAGGACATACGGCGCGAGCTGCGGTTGCAGCGCCTGCAGCAGTTGATGGTGGGCCGCCGGGTCTCGATTTCCGAACAGGACCTCGAGGACCTCATGGCATCGCCGTCGTTTCGCGAGCTGACGTCCGACCAATACCGCGTGGGACACATTCTCCTTGCCGTCGAGAGCGGCGCCTCCGAAAACACCGTTGCCCGCGCCGCCGCCGCCGCCGATGACATCGTGGCGCGACTCCGCAAGGGTGCGGATTTCGCGCAAATGGCCATCGAGAATTCGGCCGCGGCCACCGCGCTGGAGGGCGGCGACCTGGGTTGGCGGCGCGCTGCCGAACTGCCGAGCCTGTTCGGCGAAAAGGTGCTCGGGCTGAAGCCCGGGGAGACGGCGGATCCGATTCGCAACAGCCTGGGATTTCACGTCATCCAGCTCCTTGAGAAACGCGGCGTGAGTCAGCAGCGCCAGACGCAGATGCATGTGCGTCACATATTGGTGGAGCCGTCCGCGATCCGGTCCCCCGAGGAGACGCAGGCTCTCGCCCAATCGCTGCTCAAACGCATCGTGGCGGGCGAGGACTTCGCCGAACTGGCAAGGGAATACTCCGAGGATGCGGGAAGCGCGATGGCGGGCGGCGACCTGGGCTGGAGCGACGGGTCCGAGTTCGTGCCGGAGTTTCGCGAAGCGATAGCCGGGCTGGATGCCGGTGAGTACAGCAAGCCGTTCCAGAGCCAGTTCGGATGGCACATCGCGCAGGTGCTGGACCGCCGCAACCAGGACGTATCGGACGAGGCCCGGCGCAACGTGGCGATGCAGGTGCTGTACGAGCGCCGCTTCGCGGAAAAACTGCAGGAGTGGCTGCAGGAGATCCGCGACGAAGCCTTCGTCGAGCTGCGAACCGGCGGCTGATCGTGGCGGACCCGGATTGCTGGTGGCGGCGGTTTGACTCGTCGTCCCGTTGCGGCGGGGCGAGCATTCCGGCTGGCAGCATTGCCGCGCGCACGTAAACGGTTCGGCCAGCACTTTCTCACCGACGCATCGGTGGTGGAAGCCATCGCTGCGGTGCTCTCGGTCGAGGCCAGCGACCATGTGATAGAGATCGGCCCGGGCCGCGGCGCGCTCACGGCCCCGCTCGCGGCCGCGTGCGACCACCTGACGGTGATCGAGGTGGACCGTGACCTGGCGCGGTCATTGCGGCGCCGCTTTCCCCGCGTGGACGTGATCGAGGCGGACGTTCTCGAGACCGATTTCGCTGCAATCGCGGATGGCGACGTCCGCGTCGTCGGGAACCTGCCCTACAACATCGCCGCACCGATCATGATGCGCCTGTTCGACGCCTGCGCGAGCGGGCTGGCGGTGCGCGATGCACATTTCATGCTGCAGGCCGAGATGGCGGATCGCCTCGCGGCGTGCCCGGGCACGCGTGCGCGGGGACGCCTCTCGGTCATAGCCCGGTACCACTGCAAGATCGAGCCGATGCTTGACGTTGAGGCAGGCGCGTTCTCGCCGCGGCCGAAGGTCATTTCGACGTTCGTTCGCCTGACGCCGCGCCCGCCGCCCGTGGCCGCCCTCGATATGGATGCGCTGCACACGGTCGTTCGGACGGCGTTCGGGCAGCGCCGCAAACGGTTGGGCAATGCCTTACAATCGCTCGACCTGGATCTGGCCGCCCTGGGCGTCGACCCGGGTTCACGGGCGGAAGAGATAGGAGTTTCCGGTTTCGTTGCAATGTCGAATCAACTTCACGGACGACGCGGTTGACCGGCAGAATGCCGCCCGTGACCGGGTTGGACCGGTAGAACTCCGTCATTCACGATTGACATCACTCTTGCTTGCCCGAATCGGCCCCGCAAGGCGATGAACGAGCACGAGTTCAAAGTGACGGTCGAGCCGGCCTACCTTCCGGCAGAGTCGGACCCGGCCGCCAATCGCTACGTGTTCGCGTACACCATCGTGATCGAGAATACCGGCCAACGGCCGGCCCAACTGATGCGGCGCCGCTGGCTCATCACGAACGGGAACGGGGAGAAGCAGGAGGTCCAGGGCCCCGGGGTCGTGGGCAGGCAGCCGCGCCTGGTTCCGGGCGAACGCTTCCGCTACACGAGCGCCGCGGTCCTGGAGACCGCGGTCGGCGCGATGCAGGGTCACTACGAGTTCCGCGCCGACGACGGCGTCGAATTCCGCGTTCCGATCCCCGTGTTCTCCCTGGCGGTGCCCAACGTCGTGCATTGAGGACGCCGTCGTGTCGACCTATGTCATCGGTGACCTGCAGGGTTGTTTCACCCAACTCGAGGCCCTTCTGTCAAAGGTCGGCTACCGCAGCGGGGCGGATCGGCTCTGGTTCACCGGCGACCTGATCAACCGTGGGCCCGAGTCGTTGGACGCGGTCCGATTCGTCAGGTCTCTCGGCGGGTCCGCCGTGACGGTGCTGGGCAACCACGACCTCCACTTCCTCGCCATCGTGTTCGGCGGCCACCGGACGATGGCATCGGATACCTTCGACGAACTGTTGCACGCGCCGGACCGGCTCGAGATCGCGCACTGGCTGCGGGGACTTCCGCTCATGCACCGGGAGCACGGCTTTGTCATGGTGCACGCCGGCCTGCCGCACATCTGGACGCTGCACGAGGCCGAGGACCGCGCGCGGGAGGTGGAGTCGGTCATGCGCGACGACGAGGCGTACGGGAGCTTCTTTCGGCAGATGTACGGGAACGCTCCCGAAGCCTGGTCCGATTCGCTGGTCGGCATGGATCGCCATCGGGTCATTACCAACTACTTCACCCGGATGCGTCTCGTAACACCCGCCGGCGAGATGGACTTCTCCCACAAGGGGTCCCTGGACGGTGCGCCAGCGGGCTTCCGGCCCTGGTTCGAGTTCCCTTCCCGCATTCGTGAGCCGATCCTGTTCGGGCATTGGGCAGCGCTCGACGGCGCGACGGGCAACCGGGACATGATCGGCCTCGACACCGGGTGCGTATGGGGTCGTCACCTGACGGCCTATTGCCTGGAGGACCGAAGCATCACCCGGGTGGGGTGCGCCGAACTGGCGGCGTAGCGGCAGTTATTGCGACAGGGAGAAATCTGCGGAGATCGAACGGGCGTCGCTTGCGGCCGCGGGTTTCGTGACCCGAACGCGTACATGCGCAAGTGAGAACGCTTCCGCGATTCGGTGCGCGGTGGTCATCGCCGCTGTCTCGATCAACTGGAACCCGCCCTCCCGCAGGTGTTCCCGCACGAGTTGCACCACGGACGAGTAGTTGACCACGGCATCGATGCGGTCTTCGGACGGCGGATCGACGGCGAACTCCACATCCACCAGCAGCGTTTGCGGAATGCGGCGTTCGCGTTCGTGAACGCCGATGATGGCCGGCGCTTCGAGCCGATGGATGGTTATCCTCATGTCGGCGTCAGTTCGGCGATCGGCCAGCGCGGACGGGTCGCGATGGCCAGCGGTTCGACGGCACCGGCAGCTAGCCGCTCGTGGCCGGTGAAAGCGATCATCGCGCCGTTGTCGGTGCATAGCTCCGGCGGCGCGTAGTACACGGCGGGCACCGCCGCCGCCATTCGCTTGCGCAGATCCGTGTTGGCCGCAACGCCGCCGGCCACGACCAGCGCATCGATTCCGGTCGCCTTGAGCGCGCGCCGGCACTTGATGACGAGCGTGTCGACCACCGCGTCCTGGAAGGCCAGCGCCACATCCGCCGCATCCTGTTCGGTCAGGGGCTCGAGGTCACGTACGGTATTGGCCGTGAATGTCTTGAGACCGCTGAAGCTGAAGTCGAGCCCCGGCCGGTCGGTCATCGGCCGGGGGAAACGGAACCGGCCGGGACGGCCGGCAGTGGCCAGCGCAGCGATCTCGGGGCCGCCCGGGTAGCCGCGCCCCATCATCTTCGCCGCCTTGTCGAAGGCTTCCCCCGCCGCATCGTCGAGGGACTCGCCCAGGAGGGTGTATCGGCCTATGCCATCGACGCGAACCAGTTGCGTATGGCCCCCGGAGACCAGCAGCGCCACGAACGGCAGGGACGGCCTTTCCGCGGCGAGCAGGGGCGCGAGCAGGTGGGCCTCCATGTGATGCACGCCGATGGCTGGAATCCCCTTCGACCAGGCCAATGCGCGGCCAATGCCTGCGCCGACCATGAGGGCGCCGATCAGTCCGGGGCCGGCCGTGTAGGCGACTCCGTCGAGGTCGGTGACGCGCTTCCCGGCGTCATCCAGCGCTTGACGGATGAGGGGCAGCGTCTTGCGGATGTGGTCCCTCGATGCGATCTCCGGCACGACGCCGCCGTATTCCGCGTGGGTCGCCGCCTGGCTGTAGAGCGCGTTCGCGAGCAGGCCCTCGCCGGAGTCGTACAGGGCGATCCCGGTTTCGTCGCAGGATGTTTCTATACCGAGAACGAGCACTTGACCAAGCCTGGAACGGATCGCGCGGGCCGCGAACGAGACGCGGCGCCAGCAGCAGTGAGTTTCGCTCGAGCCATTGTACTCTCGTACACGAAGCCGGAGCGGGGCGGCGTCTGCCAGTCAAGTGCGGGCCATGTCGTCAGCACATGGTTTGTCCGGTCTCGCGACACATGATCTGTCCGGTCTCGTAGCACGAGACTTGTCCGGTTGCGTAGCACGTGAGTTGTCCGGTTGCATTGATCGAGGAGGATTCGCAGCGAAAGGGCGGAGCGGTTACCTGGGACCATGAGAAGCGGGTCGTTGCCGTGCCCATCCGCCGTTGCTACGCTGGCTCGCCCGTCCGGGGAGCCCGAGGCGGTACCCCTCGCAAGAGAAAGCCTCTGATCCGACGATGTCCGTGCATCCCTACCGCTACTCGATGGTGCTGGACCACGTGCCGGCGCATCCCTACCAGGTGGAGAACCTCCTGCGCACGCTCGAGACCCTGGGCGGCGCTCCGCGGGAGGCGATGGTGGTCCAGTGCACGGACCGCGTCTCGGAATCGGTGAAGTCCGGGCTCGCGGAGAACGGTTACAGGGTCGTGGTCATCGAGCCCTACCTGGACCGGAAGTACTGCAACAAGATCGTGCAGCTCGACCATTTTGCGTCCCGGGAGGAGGACGGCTGCCAGGGGCTCTTCCTGTTCGATTCGGACACCGTGGTTCTCACACCCCTCGACGTGCCGGATCCGGACCGCGTCTGGGGCAAGATCGTCGACTTTCGCAATCCTCCGCTGTCGACTCTCAAGACGCTGTTTTCCGCGGCCGGCGTGGCCCTTCCGCCCATCGTGCGGTGCGACTGGGACATGGGAGACACCGTCGACGCGAACTTCAACGGCGGCATGCTCTACATTCCGATGCAGGCCGTGGCGAAGCTGCGCGCCGCCTGGCGCCGATGGGCGGAGTTCCTGTTCTTCCATGCCGAACTGTTTCCGGGACCGTCCGAACACGACCATGTCGACCAGATATCCTTCGCGATGGCGCTGGCATCGGAAGGATTCAGCTACGGTCATCTGCCGGCCAACTGGAACTACCCGTGCCACGAGGAGCGGCCCGCGCCGCTGTCGTTTCAGCCCGACGAAGACATACGCGTGCTCCACTACCACCAGTGCCTGGACGCTTTTGGCCTGATCGCACCGGTCGTGTCAGGCGACGCCGCGTGCGATGTGGCAGCAAGTCGGGCAAACACAGTCATCCGCGAACCCGGCAGCTCGGTTTTCTTTGACCACTACAAGCGAGGTCTGGCTGCACGGGCGGTCGCGGACATCAAGGCTTCGCCGATGTCTTTTCACGGGTCACGCCTTGAGGGCGGGCGGCGGCGATTGATCCTGCACGGGGGCACGCCTAAGACCGGCACCTCCGCGCTGCAGTGGTGCCTCGATGCGAATCGGAGCGTCCTGGCGGAGCGAGGTTTCTGGTATCCGCCGGCATCGAACCGTCGAGAGCCGAAACACCAGGCACTGATCGGTGCCCTCATGGCCGCAGACAAGACGCGGTTCGAGGGTTACGTCGAATCGTCCTTGCGCGAAATGCCTCCCGACACGCATACCGTAATCCTCAGCACGGAGGGCATCTTCAACCACTGGTGGGATTTCTCGGACGCCGCGAAGGGCATGTTGCTCGGCCTGGCGGATGCGTTCGACTTCGAGCTTTGCGTCTGGTTTCGCGCGCCGGAGTCGTTCGCGGCGGCGCTATACGCGCAGTATCTCCGCAATCCCCACACGGATGACTCGCCCGGCGTGTACGGCCAGGACATCGACTTCAGCGAGGCCATGCGCGATGCGTGGTTCCGCCGCCATCTCGACTACCTGGGGTTCTACCGTGAAGCCCAGAGCCTGTTCGGGCCGGAGCGCGTAAGGGTTTTCCTGTTCGGCGGAGACACCATTCGCACGTTCATGGAGAACTATGCAACAGGATCATTGTCGAGAGCTGACCTGCCTCGCAACGAGTCGATGCGGGAAGCTGGAATCCGGATCATGCGGATCGCGAACCGGTTCCCGCTCTCACCGGCAGAACATGATCGCGTCGGGGATCTGGTGTTCGAGATCGACCGCATGATCGGCGACCGCGGGGGCCGCTACGAGTTGAATCGGGCGGACCGGGAAGCCGTGCGCACATACGCAGCCAGGGGATGGCAAACCCTGCAAGGTGCGGTACCCGGGTCGCGTACATCGTGAGACCGGCGGCCATTCTGCCTGGTTGTGTCCGTGGCGACGGTGGCGACGGGCACGCGGTTGCATGCATATCCCCCGCCGAGTACGATGCGTGGGTTTTGCGGAAGAATTTGTGAAGTGCCGAGCGTAAAGGTAAGAGAGAACGAACCGTTCGACGTCGCCCTGCGGCGATTCAAGCGTTCCTGCGAGAAGGCGGGGATCATGTCCGAGGTGCGTCGACGGGTGTTCTACGAGAAGCCGACGGCAGTTCGCAAGCGCAAGGCCGCCGCGGCGGTAAAGCGCCACCTCAAGAAGCTGCAGCGCGAGGCGCGACGCTTCGAGAGAACCCACTGACGGGAGCGACCGTCCTCCGCTACCTGACTTCGCATTCCGCGCGCCGCGCGGCCGCCTCGCCGCATCCACGATCGAGCTGGTTTTCCGGCAGCGCAACGTCTGACCCCTAGATGCTCGCCCGGCAACCCGGTCGCAGCACGTCCGCTCCGGTCACTGCACAGGACGAAGCCGCCTTCGTCCGGCGGCACCTGAAACGCAATACCGTTGCGCAACTTCTCAATGGGATGTTCGGGCAGACGGGTTTCCGCCTGGTGGCGGCACCTACGTTTCTGCCGGCCTTTCTCTTTGGCCTTTCGGGCTCCGAACTGGTGGTCGGAGCGGCTCGCTCCCTGCAGGGATTCGGCACCGTCGTATCGCCGTTCATCGGCGCTTCCATCATCGGACACCGCCCGCGTGTCCTGAAGACGATGCTCACGACCAACGCGCTGATGCGCGTGCAGATCCTCGGCATGTCCCTGGCGGCCTTCTTCCTTGCCGCCGAAGCGACCGTGAGTGCCTTCATGGTGCTCATGACGCTCATGGGCTTTTTCCAGGGCATTTCCCAGGTCGCCACGCACCTGCTGCGGGCCAAGGTGATTCCGGTGAATCGCCGCGGCATCGTTTCGGGGGCCCGGCACTTTCTCGCTGGCCTGGTGGCGGCGGGAGCGGCGTGGGTCTGCGGCAGCTACTTCCTTGCTCACAATGTCCTCGGAAACGGCTATGGGACGATTTTCCTGTTGGCATTCTTCGTCGCCGCCCTGGGGTTGGCGTCGATGCTGATCACCAGGGAGCCGGAGGCGAGGTATGTGCGCCCGCGCGAGTCGACGCGCAGGGTCCTGGTTCGGGTCGTGCGGCTGATGCGCACCGACCCCGCCTTCGCGCGGTTCTTCACCGTTCGCGCCCTCGGTTCCTTCGGCAACATGGCGATGCCCTTCTACATACTGTTCGCCTATTCCCGGATGGAGGTGACGGATGCCCAGCTCGGGCTCGTCACCATGGTGTGGATGCTCGTCCAGAACACCACGAGCCTGGCCTGGGGGGCCATTGCGGACAGGATGGGCAATCGGGTGGTGCTGATTGCAACCCTTGGCATCTGGATCGCGGCGCACGTGTACCTGATGTTCTTGCAGACAGTGTTCGACCTGATTCTCTTCTTCGCCGTTGTCGGCTTTGCTTCCGGCGGTTTCCACCAGTCGGGCCAGAACATGGTGCTGGAGTTCGGCCGTTCGCGGGACGTCGCGCTGCGTCTCGCGACATCGGGGACCGCGGTCAATTTCTTCGCTGCCGCGGGTCCGATCCTGGGCGGCGTGATCGTCTCGGCGCTGTCTTATATCGCCCTATTCCTGATCACGATCGCGGTACAGGCGGCCGCGCTCTTCATCATGATCCGCTGGGTGCCCGAACCACGGAGAAGCGTGACAGCGTGACCTGAACGGGCTCGCCAGGCAGCCGCACAAGGGATGAACCGGAGGCAACCGCGCTACACTGCGGGCGTCCCGTCCCATTGTCGAGTGTGAGGAACGACGCATGCTGAAGCCCATCCAACTCGGATCGAATACCGGACTCCGTACGTCGCCGCTCTGTCTTGGCACGATGAACTTCGGGGAACCGGGACGCGGTCACCAGGGCGACTGGACGCTGGGGACCGACGAAGCACGCCCGATCTTCAAGGCGGCGCTCGACCATGGCCTCTTCTACTTCGACTGCGCGGACGTATACGGTGTTGGGGCCTGCGAACGGGTCGTCGGGAAACTGTTGCGGGAACTCGTCCGCCGGGACGAATACGTCCTTGCGACGAAAGTGTCGATGCCCATGGGGCGAGGCGCGAACCAGGGCGGTCTCTCGCGCAAGCACATCATGGAGGGCGTCGATGCGAGCCTTCAGCGCCTCGGGCTCGATTACGTCGACCACCTGGTTATCCACCGGCATCCCCACGGTGTTCCTGGCCATGCGCGGACCCCAGTGGAGGAGACGATGGAAGCGCTGCACGACGTGGTCAAGGCGGGGAAGGCGCTCTATCTCGGCGCGTCATCGATGTTTGCCTGGCAGTTCGTCGAACTGCAGATGACCGCGCAGGCGAACGGGTGGACCCGGTTCATCTCGATGCAGAACCACTACAACCTGATCTACCGCGAGGAAGAGCGGGAGATGAACCCCTACTGCCTGAGAACAGGCGTGGCGGTCATGCCCTGGTCGCCACTCGCGCGGGGGATTCTTGCGGGATCGTACAGGGGCGGCTTCGGCGGCGGAACGACGAACCGCTCTACCGGCCAGGACCGCGGACGCACGGAAAGCCTCTACCGGGGAGACGCGGACTTCGCGATCGCCGATCGGGTCGTTGAGGTTGCGGAGAAGCTGGGGCGGTCCCCTGCCCAGGTGGCGATGGCCTGGCTGATGGGCAAACCGGAAGTGAAGGCGCCGGTTGTGGGTGTGTCGAGGGTTTCCCAGCTTGAGCAACTCGTGGCCGCGGTCGATATTGAACTGGAACCTGGTGACATCGCCTACCTGGAAGAGTTGTACCGGCCGCTGGATAACCTCCTCACTTTCGGCCATTCCTGAGTGTCTTCTACGGGCACCGGCGCGTTCATGCGCATGATGGCCCTGGTGGAAACAGGGCCGGATCGATTCACGGCACCCGAAGCACCGGAGCGCGAGGGGCAGGTGTATGGCGGGCAATTGCTGGCGCAGTCCCTTGCGGCGGCCGGGCGGACAGTCACGGACGACCGCCATGCGCACTCGCTGCATGCGTATTTCCTGGCGCCCGGAGACGTTTCGGCGACGGTGGACCTGGCCGTGGAACGGGTGCGCGACGGGCGTTCCTTCAGTTCCCGCAGTGTCAGCGCCCGGCAGGGCGGCAGGGAACTGTTCCGCATGGTGGTTTCGTATCACATAGACGAACCGGGCGAGCCTTTCGCAAGCCATCGAAAGCCGGAGGTGCCGCCCCCGGAAGAGGTCGCCCTGACCTACACGGAATTCAGCCGGAGTGCGGGAAAACAGCGGGACTGGGACATCGAGGCGAGGCCGATGGACACGCGTTGCATCAATCCCCCGGCCGCACCGCCAGGCGAGCCGGTCCTGGAGGACCAGCGGATGTGGATGCGCATCCCGGAACGTTTGCCCGCGGACCCCGGCCTGCACGTCGCGGGTCTCGCCTACCTGTCCGACAGCACCCTGATCGATCACGTCGTCCTACCGCATGGACGCCGTTGGCAGGAACCGGGATTGACCGGCACCAGCCTCGACCACGCGATGTGGTTCCTGAATCCTGTTCGCGCCGACGAATGGCTGCTGTTCGATCAGGCGGTGGAGGCGACGGGTGCGGCCCGAGGCCTTGCGACGGGACGCATTTTCGACACCCGGGGCACGCTGGTGGCGACCTGCGCGCAGGAAGGCCTCATTCGCTGGGCTTGAACGGCCGGCATCGGTTTTTTGCGGTGATCGACGGTGCCGCAACGGGTTCGTGCTGGATCCACTAGTCATATGCTATTACGCATGTATGTGCTATAAAAATGCGTAATAACATATGTAAATGGTGTTTGGCATGGATCGTTCCCCGGTGGCACGCACGGTTTGGCTCCAGGGACTTAAGGAGGCGCGGAAGGCCAGCGGCCTGAGTCAGGCCGGGTTGGGCGCCAAGGTAGGTCTACCGCAAAGCCACATCTCGCGCATCGAGAGCGGCACCGTGGATGTGGGCCTGTCTACGCTGCTCGAAATCTCGCGCTCCCTGGGGCTCGAACCCATTGCCGTTCCCCGCGGGCTAATTCCGGCGGTGCGCTCCCTGATGCGAGCGGATTCGCGGGACGGTTCACCCCCGCCGCGCCCGGCATACGCATTGGAGGACGAGCGTGGCTGAACCTGTCCTCAACGTGCTGCTGCACGGCGAAGCCATCGGCACGCTCACCCGGCTGGGAGGAGATCGCATTCTGTTTGCCTTCAACGACGACTACATCGAGAATCCCCGCCGCCCAACCCTGAGCCTTTCCTTTCGCGATGAGCTGGGCGGCCTCCTCCTCGACCAGCGTCCGACCCGGCGTCGCGCGCCGACATTCTTTGCGAACCTCCTGCCGGAAGGCCACCTCCGCACATACCTGGCCACGCGCGCCGGCGTGAACGAAACCCGCGACTTTCCGCTCCTCCAGACCCTCGGCGGTGACTTGCCGGGGGCAATTCGGACCGTTCCCTCGGAAGCAGACGTCGTGCCGCAGTCGGATGAGCACGTCGATGCGGCCCCCGTAGGCCCGCTGCGTTTTTCGCTTGCGGGCGTGCAACTCAAGCTCTTGGCCCTCGAAGAGGCTGCGGGAGGATTGACGATTCCAGCTCACGGCGCGGGGGGAGACTGGATTCTCAAGCTGCCATCGCGCGTGTACGAACGTGTTCCCGAGAACGAGCACGCGATGATGACGCTGGCTGCGCGGCTCGGCATTGAGACGCCGGAAGTCCGGCTGGTGGATACGGGAGAGATCCAGGGTTTGCCGCCGGACCTTGGGGATTTCGCTGGCAATGCCCTGGCGGTGAAGCGCTTCGATCGCGGCGCGGACGGGCCGGTTCACATCGAGGACTTCGCCCAGGTGTTTCGCGTGTTTCCCGAACGGCAATACGAGCGGGCGAGCTACCGCGATATCGCCCAGGTGATCTGGAACGAGATCGGCGAGGAGGCGATCGATCAGTTCATGCGCCGCCTGACCTTCAGCGCACTGATCGGCAACGCCGACATGCATCTCAAGAATTGGTCGCTCATCTACCCTGACCGCGTGTCGCCCGCGCTCTCGCCCGCGTATGACCTGCTCAGCACCATCGCATACTTGCCAGACGAGACCATGGCCTTGAGGCTTGGCCGCTCCAAGCGCTGGCGAGACCTGACGCTGGACCAGATTCGCTGGTTTGCGGCGCGCTCCGGCATTCCTGAACGGCTCGCCGTTCGGGTCGTTACGGAGACCGTTGGGCGATTCCAGGATATTTGGTCCGCCGAGTCCGGGCATCTCGGGCTGCCCGCCGCTGGCAGGAAGGCCATCGACCGGCACCTCGCCCTGCTGCCGATCGCGCAAGAGGGGTGAGCGCTGGCACGAGCGGCCCCACGCGGATCAGCTTTCATGGTGGAACTGGTAGGCGCGATTGGATTCGAACCAACGACCCCCACCATGTCAAGGTGGTGCTCTAAACCAACTGAGCTACGCGCCTGCCGTCGGCGCTGTACCGTATCATTGCGGCGAAGCGGCGATCAACAGGCTCGCCAGCGGGCTCGCCAACGGGCCTTGCGAGCATGCCCTTGTTTGCTGTGGGAAATCGTCCCTATGCGTACCGGCACCCGTCGATCTGCGCTATTGTTGGTTTTGGACGCGGCAAGGCATTAGAATCCGCACTCGCCGCGTCGCTGGTTCAACCGCGAGCGGACAACGGTAGTAACGGAGAAAGTGCCTATCAAGAGAGCAGCAGCGAGGGCGCAGAAAGAGCGATTATTGTTGAATGAGGACATAAGCGCTCCGCGAGTGCGCCTAATCGGTTCCAATGGTGGACAGGTCGGCATCGTTCCTCGGGACGATGCCTTGAGCGAGGCGAGAAGAGCGGGATTGGACCTGGTGTTGATTGTGCCGGACGCCAATCCCCCCGTAGTCAAGATCATGGACTACGGGAAACACCTCTTCGATCTGAAGAAAGCCAAGACCGCGCAGCGGAAGAAGCAGAAGCAGATTCAGGTCAAGGAGATGAAGTTCCGGCCGGGCACTGAGGAGGGGGACTACCAGGTAAAGCTGCGCAACCTGGTGCGTTTTCTCGAGGACGGTGACAAGGCCAAGGTGAGCTTGCGCTTTCGCGGACGCGAGATGGCGCATCCCGAGATCGGCCTGGAGTTGCTGAAGCGAATCGAGACCGATCTCGAGGACCATGGATCCGTTGAGACCGCGCCAAAGTTTGAAGGCCGGCAGATGACAATGGTCTTGTCGGCGCGAAAACGGAAAAAGGGCTGAGACCGAGGGGCTGAAACCGCAGCGCTGAGACCAGTGCCCTGAAACCAGTGCCCTGAAAGAGCGGCACCGAGAACGAAGCGCCGAGCGGGAACGCTGCCACCAACGCTGCAAATGCCAACACGACGCGAGGCGTGATCTTGCCTCCGGCAGGTCCGCCGGAGAGCATCGCAGGGAACGGACGCCGGGAATCGGGGCATTCCCCGGACTCCAGCGTGCTCTCGACAGGGAGAGCCGACACCCGGCTCGTTCCGACGTTGTGAGGCGTGTTCAGGCTAGAGGCACGGAAGCGGGCGCGCTGCGCCGAGGATGGATTGAAAATGTCGAAACTCAAGACCCACCGGGGTGCCGCCAAGCGATTTCGGCGTTCGGGCTCCGGTTTCAAGTACCGCCCAGCCAACAAGAATCACATTCTGACGAAGAAGACACCGAAGCGGAAACGCCAACTGCGCGCGTTCAAGACAGTGTCCGATGGTGACAAGCGGTCGGTAAGCCGCATGTTGCCGAAGAAGGCGCGGTAAACCACACCGCCCACGTGGGCGGTACGGTCAACGGCAGTAGTACAAGCGACGTAACGAAGGCGCGCCGTTAAGGACGCGCAACAGGAGCGAAGATGCCGAGAGTCAAGCGAGGGGTAGTCGCGCGGGCGCGCCGCAAGAAGGTGCTGAAGCAGGCGAAGGGCTACTATGGCCAGCGTAGCCGCAGTTTTCGCGTAGCGAAACAGGCGGTCATCAAGGCCGGACAGTACGCATACCGGGACCGGCGTCAGAAGAAGCGCCAGTTCCGGTCGCTGTGGATCGTGCGGATCAATGCCCAGGCCCGTGAGCACGGCCTCACATACGCCCGGTTCATGTCGGGACTGAAGAAGGCAGAGATCGAGCTGGACCGGAAGGTGCTGGCCGATCTGGCTTTGAACGAGAAAGAAGCTTTCGGCGCGTTGGCGGAACGGGCAAAGGAGGCGTTGGCGGCCTGACCGGACGGACCGCACCCACTTGGCCCGGAGTACGACCATGGATGTGGATGACATCAGGGCTGAAGCGCTCGGTGCGGTCGATGCTGCCAGCGATCCGGGGACCCTGGACGACGTCAGGGTCAGGTACCTGGGAAGAAACGGCAGGCTGACGCTCCTGGTCAGATCCTTGCGCTCCCTCGACCCATCCGAGCGGCCGGCGGCGGGCGCGCGCATCAACGCCGCGAAAGAGACCGTGTCCGGGGCGATCGATGCGCGTCTTCGTGCACTGACGACCGAGCAACTGGCCCGGTCCCTCGACGAGGAAGTCGTGGACGTGACCCTGCCCGGACGCCGCCAGAGTCCCGGGAGCCTGCATCCGGTCACCCAGACGTTGCGCCGAATCGAGGATATCTTCCTCGGCGCCGGGTACGAGGTCGTGACCGGACCCGAGATCGAGGACGACTATCACAACTTCGAGGCGCTCAACCTGCCGGAGCACCATCCGGCCCGAACGATGTGGGACACCTTCTACCTCGAAGACGGCCACCTTCTGAGGACGCACACGTCCCCGGTGCAGGTGCGCGTCATGGAAAGGACGCGGCCTCCCATTCGCATCATCTGCCCCGGCCGGGTATTCCGGCGCGAATCCGACCTCACGCACACGCCCATGTTTCACCAGGTGGAGGGACTGGTGGTGGACGAAGGCATCAGTTTCACCGACCTGAAAGGCACCGTGGTCGGTTTCGTGCGCCGCTTCTACGACAAGGACGTGGGTGTCCGGTTCCGGCCATCCTACTTTCCGTTCACCGAGCCTTCCGCCGAGGTCGACGCCCAGTGCGTGCACTGTGAAGGCCGAGGATGCCGGGTTTGCAGTTACACCGGTTGGGTCGAAGTGATGGGATGCGGCATGGTGCATCCCAACGTGCTGGAGATGTCCGGCATCGACCCGGAACGGTACACGGGTTTTGCCTTCGGCTTCGGAGCGGACCGGCTGGCGGCCTTCTATTTCGGCGTTGACGATCTCCGTCTCTTTTTCGACAACGATGTTCGGTTCCTGTCACAGTTCTAGCGCCATGAAATCCGCCAGCCCTTCGGGCGTGCCGTCTTTCACCCCCGCCCAAGCCCACCTACGGTCCTGCGCCTTGATCGGCACTTCGTGCCGTTCTACGGCTCAGCCCCCTAGCGCCATGAAATCCGCCAGCCCTTCGGGCGTGCCGTCTTTCACCCCCGCCCAGGCCCACTGTTGCGCCCATCCCACCCGTCCCGGGTCCTGCGCCTTGATCGGCACTTCGTGCCGTTCTGCGGCGCCTAGCGCCATGAAATCTGTTGGCGCTTCGGCGCACTAGTCCCCATGCAATTCAGCGAACGTTGGCTGCGCGAGTGGGTCGACCCGGATGTCGACACCGGGGCGCTCTGCGAACAGCTCACCGATGTGGGCCTTGAGGTCGATGGCACGGCGGAGGCGGCACCGGCATTCAGCGGCGTCGTGGTCGGGGAGGTGCTCGATGTTGCACCCCACCCCAACGCCGACAAGCTCGTCGTCTGCGCGGTGGCAGACGGGTCGGGCACGAACCAGGTGGTCTGTGGCGCGCCGAACGCTAGAGCCGGCATGAAATCCCCGTTCGCCCGCCCCGGTGCGGCGTTGCCCGGGGTCGAAGTGCAATCCCGCGAGCTCCGGGGCGTCGAATCTGACGGCATGCTGTGCTCGGCGGCGGAACTCGGGCTGGGCGAAGATGCCGACGGAATCCTCGAACTGCCGGACACGTTGGCTGCGGGTGCGGATCTCCGCGAAGCGCTGGAACTGGATGATCGGTGCATAACGCTGGATCTCACGCCGAATCGGGGCGACTGCCTGTCGCTCAGGGGGGTGGCCAGGGAAGTCGGCGTACTCAACGACCTGCCCGTTCGGGCGCCCGACTGTTCGCCGGTTCCCGCCCAGACGGACGAGGTGTTCCCGGTGGAGATAGTCGCGGGCGACGGATGTCCCCGCTACCTGGGCCGCGTCGTGAGGGGTGTGGATACGGGCAGGCCGACACCGTTGTGGATGACGGAGCGTTTGAGGCGCTCGGGAATCCGGTCCATCGACCCGGTGGTGGACGTGACGAACTACGTGATGCTCGAACTCGGTCAGCCGCTGCATGCGTTCGATCTCGGCATGCTGCACGAGCGCGTCATTGTCCGCATGGCGGAACCGGATGAGAGTTTCACCCTGCTGGACGGAAGCCAGGTGCGCCTCGATGACGAGACGCTGCTGATCGCGGATACGCGCGGACCGGTCGCCATGGCGGGCGTCATGGGGGGCGAGCGTTCGTCCGTCCAGGAGTCGAGCCGGGACATATTTCTCGAATGTGCTTTCTTCGCGCCGCTCAAGGTAATGGGCACGGCCCGCCGCTATGGCATGCAGACCGATGCGTCGCAGCGCTTTGAACGGGGCGTCGACCATGCGCTGCAGGAAGCGGCGATCGAACGCGCGACGCGGCTTCTGCTCGACATCGTCGGGGGCTGCCCGGGTCCGACCGTCGTGACGGAGAGCGCTGCGCATGTACCGGAACCGGCGAAAGTCGGACTGCGCCGTTCCCGCCTGGACCTGTTGGTGGGGGAGACCGTACCCGAATCCGAGGTCGACCGGATTTTTGAGCGCCTCGAGTTTTCTCCGCGCAAGATCACCGCGGGCGAGCGGGCGGGATGGGAGGTGACCGCACCCAGCCATCGCTTCGATATCGCCATCGAAGAGGACCTGGTCGAAGAGATCTGCCGCGTGCACGGGTACAACCAGGTGGCCGACAGCCATCCGCTGGCCGAGCTGTCGCCCAGGGTCATTCCCCGCAACCTGATGGGCGCGAGGCCGATTTGCGATGCACTGGTCGCGCTCGGCTATCGAGAGTCCATCACTTACAGCTTTGTCGCACCGGACTTGATGCGGTTGCTGGATCCGGACCGTTCGGCCGTGCGCATTTCCAACCCGATGTCACGGGATCAGTCCGTCATGCGCACGAACCTGCTCCCTGGCCTCGTCGGTGCCCTGCAGACAAACCTGGCCAGGCAGCAACGCCGCGTCCGGCTGTTCGAATACGGACAGTGCTTCCCGAGCAGCCGCACGGAGCAGGCCTTCCGGGTGGGCGGCATCGCGTGCGGGGGACGTGCGCCGGAGTCATGGTCGGCGGTATCGGAGCAGCTCGATTTCTTCGACGTGAAGGGTGACGTGGAACGATTGCTGGCGGTCGGCGGGGGCGCTTGCGCCTTCGAGCCCGCGACCGATCCGGTACTGCACCCCGGCCAGTCCGCGGTGGTGTTGTCCGGTGATCAGGTCATCGGCCGGCTAGGGCGCCTGCATCCCGAGATAGAGGAGTCGCTCGACCTTGACGTGCAGGCGTTCGTGTTCGAACTGGATGCCCACGCCTTGCTCGAACAGCGGGACCGACAGCACCGGGCCATCTCCCGATTCCCGAGCGTTCGCCGGGATCTCGCGGTCGTCATCGACCGGTCCATCTCGGCAAGCGCGGTCGAATCGGCCGTGCGCGAAGTGCTCGGCGAGGTCCTGGTCGAGTTCACCGTGTTCGACCTGTACGAGGGTGAAAGTGTTGATTCCAATAAAAAAAGTCTGGGAATCGGGTTGACGTTCCAAGACGCATCGCGCACTCTTGTGGATGACGAAACCAATGCGTTTATCGACGCGACCGTCAGGTGCCTGGCAGCGAGATTCGATGCCCGACTGCGGTGACCATGGCCAGCAAGCGCGTAGTACGATCGAGTAGACGCCGGGAAGACGCCAAGAGTAAACACCAAAGAAGAAGCCAGAGAAGAAGCCAGAATGGACACGGTGGAGTCAGAGAAACTGGACGAGTGCGCTGGGAACCTCGAGCTGTGACGGACACCCTGACAAAGGCTCGCATGGCAGAGCGTCTGTTCGACGAACTCGGGCTCAACAAGCGCGAGGCCAAGGAGATTGTCGAACTGTTCTTCGAGGAAGTTCGCGCATCCCTCGCAAGCAACTCGCGCGTGAAGCTGTCCGGGTTCGGCAACTTCGACTTGCGCGACAAGCGCGAACGGCCAGGGCGTAATCCGAAGACGGGAGAAGAGATTCCCATCACGGCCCGCCGCGTCGTTACGTTCCGGCCCGGCCAGAAGCTGAAGGCGCGGGTTGAAGGATATGCAGGCCCACCGGACTAGTGTCCCAAGTTCTGCCGCTCTGGGGGGCACCCTTTCTTGCTCCCGTCCAGGGCGCGTGAATCCTGCGGGGTGGGAAGCGGCTGGCACGGTCAAGCGAAGTTCGCATTAGCGGGAGCCGTCTCGTGGCTGAGCAGGCTGAAGAACTTCCCCCCATCCCCAACAGGATCTACTTCACCATCGGCGATGTCTCCAGGCTGTGTGGCGTACAGCCACACGTGTTGCGCTACTGGGAACGGGAGTTTCCGCAACTCGGCACGGTAAAACGGCGCGGTAATCGCCGTTACTACCAGCGCAAGGACGTCATCCTCGTCCGGCAGATTCGATCCCTGTTGTACGATCAGCAATACACGATTGCCGGGGCGCGCAAACGCCTCTCGGGCGAGGACATGAAGGAAGACACCACGCAGTCCATGCTCGTGGTGAGACAACTGATCGTCGAACTGGAAGAAGTACTGCACGATCTCCGCGCCTGACCATTGCGTCGAGGCGCCCTGTGGGCGCGCGTGCGTCCCGCGGACCTGGATCATTTTGACGGAGGAGCCCAACATGTCAGAAGTTGCATACGCGTCCGAGATCGGCCTTGACAGCCTTTCGAACGAGATTGCCGATCTCGGATTGCAACGCCACATCGACGACCTGGATGACCACGGCTACACGGTCGTCCCGCCCGAGATCGCCAACCCGAATGGCCTCGCCGAACGGATGCTCGAAGCATGTCTCGATATCGCCGAGCGGCGTAACGGCGAACGGCCGGATATCGAGCGGGGCGGACAGACAGGCGACTCGCCCGTCGGTGACACGATGTTGGCGTTGCTGCTCGAGGATCCCGTGTTCGAGGAGTCGCTGATGAACCCGGCGCTGCTGGCCCTGGCGACGTATCTGTGCGGCTACGACGTGGTGCTGTCTTCGCTGACTTCCCATATGAAGGGGTCCAACAAGACCCATTTCAGGCTGCATACGGACACGCGGTTGCCATCACCGCTGCCGACGCAGGCTCTACTGTGCAAGTGCATCTACCTGTTGACCGATTTCAACCGGGAACAAGGAAGCACGGCGTTCGTGCCGGGCAGTCACAAGTGGTGCCGCAACCCGGCCGCGGACGAAACCGGGATCGGCGAAGTCGGCAACGGTGCGGCTGTCCCTGTTGAAGCGGCAGCCGGCTCGATGATCATGTTCCACGGCAATACCTGGCACAGTACGTGCGATCGCCTGCGGCCGGGCCTGCGAGTCAGCGTGCATCTTCTCATGGTGCGCTCCCTGCTTCGCGCAACGGAGGATTTCGTCGGCAGGATCCCGCAGGAGGCGCTTGACCGGAACCCGCCAAGGTTCGGGATCCTGACGCAGCAAGGGGTCGTACCGCCTTACATTGACAAGAATGACCAGCGGGCCAAGGTCGCGCGCGCACAGAAATTCGTCGCGGCGTTCGAGGAGGATTCGGGGATACAGTTGCCTGCCAAGAGATAGCGGCGATCTGGCACCGGTGTGAAAAGGAACCTTATGGAAACGAACCGACCGAACATCCTGCTCATCATGAACGACGACATGGGCTATTCCGATATCGGCTGCTACGGCGGCGAGGTGCAGACCCCGAATCTCGACCGCCTCGCCGCCCGCGGCGTCCGCTTCACGCAGTTCTACAACACCGCCCGCTGCTGTCCGACGCGGGCGTCGATCCTCACGGGGCTGCATCCGCACCAGGTCGGCATCGGCTGGATGACCGCGCAGCTCGACGAGGACGGATACCGCGGCTCCCTGAGCGACACCTGCGTCACCATCGGCGAGGCGTTGAAGCTGGCGGGCTACGCCACCTACATGAGCGGCAAGTGGCACGTCAGCCACGACCAGGGGCCCGACGGACCCAAGTACTGTTGGCCGCGCCAGCGCGGCTTCGACCGCTACTTCGGCATTCTCGGCGGCGCGGCCAACTACTGGCAGCCGAACACGTTGACCCGGGACAACGACGCCGTGGACCTTGAGAGCCTGCCCCGGGACTTCTTCCTCACCGACGCGATCAGCGACGAGGCGGCCAACTACATCCGGGACCACGCCGCAGCCGACGGCGACGCCCCGTTCTTCCTCTATACGGCCTACAGCGCGCCGCACTGGCCGCTGCACGCCCACGAAGACGACATACGCCGGTACCAGGGCCGCTTCGCGGCGGGCTGGGACCGCCTGCGCGAGGAACGCCTTGCCCGGATGCGCGACATGGGCATTGTCGATGCGTCGTGGCCGATGACGGAGCGGGATCCGTCGCAGCCGCCGTGGGACGAGACGCCGCACAAGGCGTGGCAACAGCGGCGCATGGAGGTGTACGCCGCGCAGGTCGACCGGATGGACCAGGGCATCGGCCGCATCGTCGCCGCGCTCAAGGAAACGGACCGGATCGACAACACCCTGATTCTGTTCCTGGCCGACAACGGCGCCTGCGCCGAGGAGTTCGCCGCGGAAGTCCGGCCACTTCCGGCCACCTACCCCGCGGGCACCCCGAAAACGCGCGATGGCAGAACCGTTCTGCGGGGCAACGATCCCACCGTCATGCCCGGATCCGAGGACACCTACCAGAGCTACGGCGTCCCGTGGGCCAACCTGTCGAACACGCCATTCCGGGAATACAAGCACTGGGTTCACGAGGGCGGCATCGCCACGCCGCTGATCGCACACTGGCCGGCAGTCATCGACGACGCCGGCGCCCTGCGGCACCAGCCGGGCCAGCTCACCGACATCATGGCGACCTGCCTCGACGTGGCCGGCGCCGACTACCCGACCCGATACAACGGCAACGACATCCTGCCCATGGAGGGGACGAGCCTCGCGCCGATCTTCCACGATCAACCCAACCACAAGGAGGCGCTGATCTGGGAGCACGAGGGCAACAAGGCGGTACGCCGGGGACAATGGAAACTGGTGTGCAAGTATCCCGGCGAATGGGAACTCTACGACATCGTCGCGAACCGGACGGAGACCGAAGACCTCGCCGGGCGGCATCCGGAGGTCGTGGGAGAACTCGGCGCCATCTTCGATGCGTGGGCCGAGCGCTGCGGCGTCAAGCCGTGGGATCACGTGTCGAAAATGCTGAGAGTGCAGAGGGAAAAGTCCGGCAACGCAAGCGCGAGAGAGTAGACCTTCGCTCCGCTCCCGCAGCAATGAACGGTCTCAACCCAACCCGCGTCGCTGCCTTCGTGGTTGGCGTCATGTTCGCCCTGTTCAACCCAGTGGTCATTGCCGAGAAAGGCGGGACCACGTATGCGACGGATGGCTTCCCGGCGACCGCCTTCGAGTACGCGAGGATGGTTGAGCCTGAACTGGGCGTTCCGCCGAAGATCGATCTTGGCGAAGGCGTGGAAATCCCGCTATACGTCGACGGCGTTCAGATGCGCGGGGATTTCAAGTCCTGCGACAACCCGAGCCGGCTGGGCAAGGGATGCATTTCGGGATCCGTGCTTGCGCGCCATGCAGGCAGGACTCGCGATGGCAGACTCCTGCCGGACGTCGTCTGGGTGAGCTTCGGCCGCAACTCCAGCCGCACCTTCAAGGGGAGGCTCTACCTGCTGGGGTCCGTGCAGATGATCGGCTACCACGAGCGGACAGGCGCGACGGCGTTCTTCGAAAGCAGCGACGCCATCGGTCCCTGGGCCAGCGTCGATCCGGACACCAATCGCCTGACCGGGGTGATGCCGTGGATAGACGACCCGGAAGCGTTCAACCGTGCCTTTCGCACACCCGGCAAGCTGCAGTGCGTGCAATGCCATCAGAACGACCCGTTCATCCACAATTCGTTTATCGACGCCGCGAAGATGCCTGGTAGCGACGAGATCGTTGTTCCCCGAGTCCGGACGTGGGAGCGAGACATGGAACGCGACCTGCCCTACTACGTGATCGGCGGAGAGAACTGGGACATGCGAACCATCCACATCGAGGGCAACGGGTGCCTCGACTGCCATCGAATCGGCATGGGAACCGCGAAACTGTTCATCAGGTACGGTTGGGACCCGAACGATCACATGCCCCCGAAGCGTCCGGGCAGCCTGTCGGCAGACTGGAAAGCGCTTCTCGAATGCTGGGAGAATCGCCCCGAGAACACGCCCGGATGCGAGTGGGTCATTCCCCCGGCCGGGGATTCCCCGGGTCGCGTGGTGGGCGATGACTATCCCTACAAGGCGGCATTCAACCAACCTGGCCGCGAGGCACTTGACCAGCCGGTAGTGGGTTCGTTCAAGGAGAAGTTCCGGAAAGCGCCCCGGGGCGGCAAGGCGAGGGATGGCAAGGCGCACGGTGACAAGGCCTTCCACAAACCAGGACCGAAGTCGCCCAGCCACCCATGATGGCCACATGCAGGTAGAAACATGAGAAACGGCATCAAAGCCCTGGCATTCGATGTCGGGGGCAGCATCTTCGACTGGCAGACGGCAACCCGCCAGGCCGTGCGGGCACTGGCCGACGCGCGCGGCGTGGCGGTGGACGATGCGGATTTCACCATGACCTGGCGGCGGCGCATGTTCGGGGAACTGGCACGCGTCCGCAGTGGCGAACTGCCGTGGCAGAACGCGGACCAGCTCCATCGGGCCGTCCTGGACGAGTTGGCGGACGCTTATCCGCAACTCGAACTGTCCGGGGCGGACCGAGACGAACTCAACAGCGCGTGGCACCGCATGGACGTCTGGGACGACGTGCCGGACGCGCTCAGACAACTCCGCGAACACTACGTCGTGTCGATACTCACCGTCCTGAGCCTCTCCATCGTCGTGGACAGTTCACGCCACGCGGGGATCGATTGGGACGCGTATCTTTCCTGCGAGTTTCTCGGGGCCTACAAGCCCGACCGTGCTGCCTACCTGACAGCCGCGCGCCTGCTTGGGGCTGAGCCGGGCGAAGTCATGATGGTGGCCGCGCACCCCCCGGACCTGCTGGCCGCGCAACGCGCCGGACTCAGGACGGGCTACGTCAAGCCCAAGGTATGGGAACCCGGTGCCGATGGGCCAACGGACTCGTTCGACATCTCCGCCGACGACTATGGCGCGCTCGCCCGCCAGCTATGTGAACCCTCGGCTTAAGAGAGCCCGCTGACAGAGGCCCGCGTGCCTCCAGTCTCTTGACGTCATGCATACGTTCATACATATAATCGGCCCGTGGAAACCAACTGGGACCCCGCCAAGGCGCGCGCCAACCTGGCACGGCACGGCGTCGCCTTCGAGGACGCCGAACTCGCCCTGTACGACCCCGCCGGCCTCACCCGCGAGGATCCGGACGCCGAGGGCGAGGCGCGTTTCGTCACCGTCGGCGCCGACGCGCTCGGCAGGATCGTCGCGGTCGTCCACGCCCACCGTGCGACCACGTCCGGCTGATTTCCGCCCGACCCGCAACCCGAAGAGAAAAGGAAGCCTGTGCGCAAGGAATATGACCTCGCCGACGCCGCCCGCGGCGCGGCCCTGAAGCAGTCCGGCAAGACGCGCATCACGATCATGCTGGACCGCGACGTGCTCGCCGCGTTCCGCGCCCGCGCCGCCGACACCGGCCGCGGCTACCAGACCGCCATCAACCAGGCGCTGCGCGAGCATCTCGCCGCCGACGAGCTGGAGGACACGCTGCGCCGCGTGGTTCGCGAGGAGCTGAGCAAGGCGGGCTGATCCTCCAGCGTGCGCTCCCGCCGTCGATTCCATCTAGCCTGGTCCGCGCCATCGGCGCGAGGCCGAGGCCCTGTTCCGCATCCACGCCGGCGGAGCGAAGATCCTGAATCTGCGCCACATCCCCGGCGACACCAGCACCGAGGCTCTCCTGAGGATTCGGCTGTTGTATTCAACGGGCAACCCGACGAACGGGGGTCCCGATACAGTTTCGGCAGCAACAGGGTGACACGAAAGAGAAACCTCGTCCCAGAAGAAAAGGGGCTGCGCCAACTAAGCTCTGAGCGCCAATAAGACGAGTGGGATAACTCTTTGACAAGGCTCCTCCAGTGCAGATGCACTTCACTCGGCGTAGAATCGCCGCTCCCATCGGGGCGTAGCGCAGTCTGGTAGCGCACCACACTGGGGGTGTGGTGGTCGCCGGTTCAAATCCGGCCGCCCCGACCAGAGCCCTTTCCTGCCCTTGCACCATGACGCCTACCCGGGCGGCGAACAGAGTAAACGGAATGGCTGTCTCTGGCGTTTATCCATCAAGGTCCACCGTAGCGGCTGGCTCGAAACCTGGTTTGGGAAATGGCGGTCACATGGCAGTCGAGGGTCGCGATCCGGCAATTCCCGGACCGGCGTCTCTTGCCGAGTTGGCGGATCGGGCGCGCGACGGTGGGGACGTGGCCCTGGAGCAATTGGTTTCGACCGCGGCGCGAGTTGTCAGACGGTGGGCGCTGGTTCGGCTTGCGCACGCCGCGGATGCGGACGACGTGATGCAGGAGGTGATGATCCGCGTGATTCGAGGGATGGATACCTGGCCGGCGGGCGAATCGTTCGCGCCCTGGCTCTACGCGGTGACGCGCAATGCCGCGACGGACCGGTTGCGCCGGCGCAGACGGCAGCGCGATGTCGGTGGATTCGATTCGCTCCTTGACACGGTGCCGGCTGTCGGAAGCGATCCTTCGCTGGCACTCGCCCGGAGCGAACTCGCGGGGCTGCTTGAGACGCTCCTGCGCGAGTTGCCCCATCGTCAGCGCGAAGTATTCGATCTCATCGAGCTACAGGGCATGCCGGCGAACGAGGTCTCACGGCTCATCGGAATCCGGGCCTCAAGCGTCCGGGGAAGTCTCCTCAAGGCGCGCAGGAACCTGCGCCGGCGAATCTTGGCAACGTGGCCGGACGTGGAGGAGGACATGCCATGACGGCGTGTCGTACCTGGGCCAGCCGGCTCGTAGTGGCTGCGCCGGAAGAGTTATCGGGAACGGCACAGACCGACTTGAGCCGGCATGTCCAAGGTTGCCCGAGATGTGCGGCGGAAGCGCGCAGGATTGCCGCCGCGGCCGAGGCGCTTCGCATGGCGATGTCGAGTCCCGAGGTCGATGCGGCGAGACTGATCGATCAGGCCCGTAGTGCGGAGACGGTCGAACCGAGACCCACATCGCATCGTTTCGCGAAGGCACCGAGGATCGCTTGGGGCGCGTTGGCGGCATCGATGGCAGCGGCCACGGTCGCCGTGGTCCTGCTCATGCAACCGCCCACCCTGGAGCCGTTGCCGCCGCCGGAGCGACCGCAGCCGCTGGTTGACGCCGCCGATTACAACCTCGTGGTGATGCCGACGCGCAACCCGGACATCACAATCCTCTGGTTCTACAAGGAGACGGAGTAATGACGAAATGGATTCCAGGTGCGTCAGGCGTACTGCTGGCGGCACTGGCCGTGAGCGGCTGTGATGGCGCGTGGGGCGATCGTGAGACGCCGCTCGAAACGAGAACTTTCGCCCTCCAGCACATGGAGGCGAGTGAAGCCGTCAATCTGATCGGCCCGTACGTCTATGGTGAACGGGACGGTACGCCGGGTATGGTCAGCGAGGCGAAACGTGACGCGCGCGCCATCACTGTCCGGGAGACCGCCGACAATCTCGACCGAATCGCCGCAGTCCTTGCAGAGTTCGACCGCCCCGGCTCAGGTCCGTTGGTGCTCAAGTTTCAACTCATTTCGCCCAATGGCTCTGAACCGGACCCGCAGATAGCCGATGTCGTCAGGGAACTGGACAGGTTCCTTCGCTTCGCCGGCTACTCCCTCGAGGGCGAAGCCCTGGTTTCCCTTGTCAGAGGCAACTTCCACCAGAGAATCAGAGCAGAGGAAACGACCTATGACATTAGTGGGACTTACTGGTCCAGGACCGGGATGCTTCAGATCAATGTGCGGACAAACAGACGGCAGACGTTTGGAATCAACACTGTCACCACTGTTTCTGGTGGCTGGCAATTGTTTACGACTGAGGTAGTAATCCAGCCAGGCAAGACATTGGTGCTTGGAACCGTAACTGGAGATGAGACAACCGCGATCCTGGTCGTGCGCAGCCTAGTGACGGACCAGGCCGCCGCCGATCCTGCGGATGCTTGACTAATCCGGCGCCGGTATCCGCGCCGCCTTCTCTTCGTCGTACCACCACGCCTCCGGGAAGCTGGTGCGGAATTCGGCATCGTGGGGCGGGCGGCCGAACTTGTCCCAGTAGACCACGTGCGGCCCCTCCACCTGCATGAGGGGAATCATGCCAAAGTTCCAGAGCAGGACGCGGTCCAGCGCCTTCTGCGCGGCGGAAAGCTCGTCGCGCGAGCGTGCGTTCAGGACACGCATGATCATCTCGTCGGCCGCCGTACTCTGGATACCCGAGAGGTTTCGCGTTTGCGGCAGCATCGCGTTACTCGAATGCCAGTAGGAGACGACTTCGACACCCGGCGGCTGGGCGACGCCAAGCGCCGCAAAAACGAAGTCGTAGTCGAATTCCTTCATGATGTTGATGAACTGCGCCGAGTCGACCATACGGACGGCGGGCCTGAATCCGAGCCTCTGGAGTTGATCCACGTACTGGAGGATCTGGCGTCGATCATTCGCCGAGCGGATGACAAAGGAGAGCGTGAACGGCTCGCCAGCGTCGTTGATCAGGATGCCGTCGCGCACTGACCAGCCGGCCTCTCGAAGCAACTCGCGGGCGCGCAGCAGTCCTGCGCGGTTGCGTCCCGTCCCCTCGGAACGTCCGGGTTCGAACGCCTGCGTGAAGAGACGTCGCGGCAGTTCATTGCGGAACGGTTCAAGCAGGGCGAGTTCGCTGGCGCCGGGCGGGCCGGTTGCGGAGAAGTCCGGCGGGCCGAAGTGGCTTCGGGCACGGCTGTGGAAACCCTGGGAGATGTTGCGGCGGTACCAGGCGTAGTCGAAAGCGAGCGTGAGCGCCTCCCGCACGCGCGGGTCCTTGAGGTTCTCCCGGCGTTCGTTGATGACGAGGCCCCGCATCAACCCGACGTAGTACTGGAAGTTGTGCTGGCGCATCACGATCCAGCCCTTGTGGCGCGCGGGAATGTCGTAGCCCTTGAACCAGTATCGTGAATCCGTTTCCCGGCGGTAGTCGACCAGTCCCTTGCGGAACGCTTCGCGCGCCACGGTGCCGTCCCGGTAGTAGTCGTAGCGTATGTAGTCGAAGTTGTGGCGGCCGCGATTGACGCCGAGGTTCCTGCCCCAGTAGTCGGGCACGCGTTCGTACAGCGTATAGCGTGATTGCTTGAACGCCTTGATGCGATAAGGGCCGCTGCCGAGCGCCGGTGTCTGCGTGGTCCTGGTGTTGTCGTGAACCCGCCAGTAGTGCTCCGGCAGTATCGCGATCTTGCCGAGACTCGTGACGACGGCGGCGTTCAGGCCATTGATGTCGACCAGGTGGAATGTCAGCTCGAGGTCGCTGTGGACCTCGACCGACGCGACCATCCCGAATGCCGACCGGACGTTGAAGCTCGAATTGTCGCGGATGTGGCCGAAGGTGAACTTCACGTCCCGTGCCGTGATGGGCACACCGTCGTGCCAGTGGGCCTCCGGCCGGAGCCGGATACGCACCCAACTGAAGTCGTCAGCGACCATGACGCTTTCGGCAAGATTGCCGTAGAAGGTGCCGAGCTCGTCGTCGGACGGAACGAAGAGACCGTCGTAGAGGAACGGCTGCGAACCCATGGAGTGGTTGACCCCGGGCACCGCGATACCCTTGTTCAGGTAGGGCGTGAACGAGTTCCAGTTGCCGGCGGTCGCGAGCACGAGGGTGCCGCCCTTGGGTGCATCGGGATTGACATAGTCGAAGTGCTTGAAGTCGGGCGGGTACTTGAACCCGCCAAAGAACGAGACGCCATGCCTGTACTCCGGCTCCGCGACGGCGAGCGCCGCGCCGAGCAGGAAAGTCGCTGTCAGAAATTTCATGCCGCCATTCCCGGACGGGACGACTTGAACCCTTCCGTGATTCCGGTATCCAGCACCGGTGCCCGAGGCACTATAGGTTATTCTCGCTGCTCCACAAATGCCGGGTAAGAAAAGGGAAAAAGAACATGTCGGAACCACTCAAGGTTGGCCTCGTAGGCGCTGGGGGCATTGCCAATTCTCATCTTCCGGCCTACCTGGAGTATTCGGACCGAGCACGGGTGACTGCGGTCTGCGACATCATCGAGGATGCCGCGCAGGCATACGCTGCGAGGGTGAACACCGATGCCGTGTACACCGACCTGGACACGATGCTGCGTGACGCCGACATCGAAGCCGTGGACCTTTGTCACCGGCACGACCTGCACGCACCGCACGCCATCGCCGCCGCCGAGGCCGGCAAGCACGTGATCGTCGAGAAACCGATGGCGAACTCGGTCAAGGACTGCCGCGAGATGGTCGAAGCTGCGGACAAGTCGGGAGTAACGCTGATGGTGGCCCAGCACCTGCGCTACATGCGCACGGCGGCCGCCGCGAAACGCCTGATCGAGGACGGGAAGCTGGGCCGTATCGAAGCGGTTCGCACCCACATGATCGCCGGCGGATACGGCCGCATGGACCGGCAAGGGCATTGGATGCGGGATCCGAAATACGCCGGCGGCGGGGTCATGATGACCACACAGGTCCATCATTTCGACCTGCTGCGCTACTACGTCGGGGACGTGAAGCGCGTGTACGGCATCTGCAAGACACTGGGCCCGGACAAGCTGCCCGGGGCAGAGGACCTCGTCGCCGCGACGCTCGAGTTCGAGAACGGTGCCGTTGGGCATACGTTCGCGAAGTCGTCGCTGTCCCGCGAAGGCAGGTCCTACTGCCTGATGGGCAGCGAAGGGACCCTTTACGCCGAGCTGGCGGTGGAGAGCGACGAGACGCCGACGCCCCACTTCGGCAGGCTCATGGTTTCCCTGAAGACGCCGGAAAAGGAGCAGGAATACCTGTCCAACGTGGCGGAGATGAGACGATTCATGAGACGAGACGCCAAGCGTCGGAACGAGTTCATTGAAAGGCTCCAACCGGATTTCGAGCCCCTGTCGACCGAGGGCACGGGTCTGGCCACTGCCAACGGTTTCGTCAACGAGATCCTGCATTTCGCCGACTGCTGCCGGACAGGTGCTGCGCCGATCTCCAGCGGCCGGGACAACGTCAACACGATCGAGGTCATCATGGGCATCTACGAGTCCTCCCGGACCGGGATGCCCGTCGACCTGGATACGCTTTAGCGCCATGAAACCCGTCGGCCCTTTGGGCGCGCCGTGTTTCACCCCCGCCCAAGCCCACCTACGGCCCTGCGCCTTTGATCGGCACTACGTGCCGTTCTACGGCGCAGTTCCCTAGACCGCCGTCAGGCCTGCCAGCTGTCGGCGTACAGCAAGTCCTTCAGTTCGTCGCGGGAGAGCGGCGCGTACGGCACGCGGGCTTCGCGAGCGCTGGAGTAGTCCTCTCTCGGCTGGCAGTAGAAAACGCCCAGGGGTGTAGGCAGGGCCGGGTCATTGAGGCGGGCAAGGGCGGCGGCGAGCGACCAGTTCGTCTCGTCGTGCACGGTCGCCTCGGCTGCATTCTCCGTGACGCGAAACTCGCCCCGGACCGGTTCGTAGACCAGTCCCCTGTCGCTGTCCGCGCCGAAGAGCATCGGCTCGCCATGTCGCACTATGACCGTGTTCTCGGCGCGGTTCTTCTTGCTGGTCAGGTCACCGAACGCGTTGTCGTGGTAGACGATGCAGTTCTGCAATACCTCGACGAATGCCGCGCCGGTGAACGCGTGGGCCCTCATCAACACTTCCGGCAGGTGGTCCTGCAGGGTGTCCGCCGTACGCGCGACGAACGAACCGTTGCCACCGAGCGCCAGCGCTGCCGGATTGACCGGTGGGTCGACCGAACCGTCCGGCGTCGATGGCGAGCGGGTCCCCGGAATGGAAGTCGGGGAATACTGGCCCTTGGTCAGACCGTAGACGGCGTTGTTGAACAGGATCAGGTTGACGTTGACGTTGCGTCGCAGGATGTGCGTCAGGTGGTTGCCGCCTATGGCGAGGAAGTCGCCGTCGCCGCCGACCACCCACACGTCGAGTTCCGGATTGGCGAGCTTGATGCCGGTGGCGAGCGAAGGCGCCCGTCCGTGGATGCTGTGGAACCCGTAGGTCTCGAGGTAGTAGGGGAGCCGCGCCGCGCAGCCGATGCCCGATACCACGACGACATCGTCCGGGTTCCGGCCGACCGCGGCCAGGGTCTTGCGAATGGATTTCAGGATGGCGTAGTCACCGCATCCCGGGCACCAGCGTACTTCCTGGTCCGTCTCGAAATCCTTCGGCGTCAGCTTGATGACCTGGTTCATCCGATCTGGCTCCTCGGCTCCTCGAGGCTGTCGAGAATGTTCCGCAGAGCGGCCTCGATGGTCCTGACCTTGAAAGGCTGTCCGCTGGTCTGGGTGATGCTCTGCGCGTCCACCAGGAACTCGCTCCTGATGAGGCGCACGAGTTGGCCCTGGTTCATTTCGACGACGGCAACGCTCCTGAAACGGGCAAGGATCGCGCCAAGGTTCGTCGGCAGCGGCCATAGCTGCCGCAGGTGCAGGTGGCCGACGGAAAGACCCTCGCGTCGCAACGTGTCTATCGTCTCCTCGATGGCGCCGTAGGTGGAACCCCATCCGATGACGAGCAGGTCGCCGCTGCTTACCCCGCAGTCTATTTCGTGATCGAGACCCTGTTCCGCCACCCGCGCGATCTTCTCCGCGCGCAGGTCGGTCATTCGTTGATGGTTTTCGGGATCGTACGAGATGTTGCCGGTGACATCGGCGCGTTCCAGGCCACCGATTCGGTGCGCGAGCGCCGGCGTCCCCGGCGTGGCCCATGGCCGTGCCAGGGTGTCGGGGTCTCGCGCATACGGCTCGAACCCGGTGGGTTCCGAACGGAATGACGGCACGATGGCGGGCAGCGCATCGGCGTCCGGCAACTCCCAGGGTTGCGCGGCGTTGGCGATATAGGCGTCCGACAGGACGATGACCGGGGTCATGAAGGTCATGGCGATCCTGGCGGCCTCGATCATGATGCGGAAACACTCCGAGGGCGTGGCCGGGGCGAGAACGGGCAGTGGCGCCTCGCCGTGGCGCCCGTAGAGCGCGAGGTTGAGGTCGGCCTGTTCCGGTTTGGTGGGCATGCCCGTGGAAGGTCCGGCGCGCTGCACGTCGATGACGAGGAGGGGCAGTTCCACGGCGACTGCGAGTCCCAACGCTTCCGTCTTCAACGACAGCCCTGGCCCGGCGCTGGCCGTCACACCGAGTCCTCCCGCGTAGGAAGCCCCGATGGCCGCCGTGATTGCCGCCACCTCGTCTTCCGCCTGGAAGGTGACGATGCCGCGGCCCCGGATCGAGGCAAGATAGTGCAGCAGCGCGGACGCTGGAGTGATGGGATAGGAGCAATACGTGAGTTTCAGTCCGGACAGCGCAGCGGCAGCCGCCAGCCCGAGGCCCATCGCATCGGTGCCGGTGACGGTGCGAAATACCCCTTTGTGAATCTCCGCCTCCGCGCCATGGCCTGATTCGCCGGCGTCGAGTTCCATCGTTTCGCCATAGGCGTGGCCCGCATTGAGGGCGGCCACGTTCGATGCCACCACGTCCGGCATGGAGGAGAACTTGTCCTCGATCCAGGTGACCGTTGGCTTCCGCTCGCCACCGAACAGCCAGAGACTCAAACCCAGTGCCCAGAAGTTCTTTGCCCGATCCGCCTGTTTCCTGCCGACGCCCGTGCTTGCGACCGCCTCCGCCGTCAGGCGCGTGATGCCGATCTCCATGAGACGAAAGCCCTTGAGGGCGCCGTCCTCCAGCGGGTTCGCCGCGTAGCCGGCCCGCTTGAGGTTGCGCGCGGAGAACGCATCCGTGTCGACGATGATCAGGCCGCCCTGTTTGAGCGTTTCCAGGTTCGTCTTGAGCGCTGCCGGATTGAAGGCGAACAGGACATCCACCTCGTCGCCAGGGGTGATCACGCCGTCCCCGCCGAACTGGATCTGAAAGGCGGATACGCCGAATGTCGACCCTGCGGGCGCGCGGATCTCGGCGGGAAAGTCGGGCAGCGTCACGAGGTCGTGATGCGCGAGGGCGACCGCTTTCGCGAACTCTCCGCCGAGCACCTGGATGCCGTCGCCGGAGTCACCGGCGAAGCGAACCACGGTCCGGGGCCCCGGATCATCGTTCGCGACCATGGCGCGAACCACGTCGTCGGTCATGTCGCGAAACCTCCTCGCAGGGTGCGTTGGCATCGCCAAGCAAGCGCGCTAACTTACCAGAATGCTTGAAAAAACTCCAAGAAACGTCCGGTTAGAAGCATATAATCACCGGGCTGGCGTCGGACTCGGAAGGGGCTGCGCCGAAAGGTCCCGCGGGTCAACCTACCTGGCCTGTTCTACCCTCTTTTCCAATCGCTCCATCCAGTCGTGGATGTGCTTCCGTGTCCACGGAATGTCGAGTGCGACGAATGCCAACCCTATGGGGAACATCCAGAAGCCGATGATCGGCAGGAACCCGAAGACACCGGCCACCATGAGGAAAATCCCGATCACGCTTCGAACCCCCACGGGCACTCGGCGGTTGCCCCAGCGAAGCAGCCGCAGCGTGGTGTTCGCCACCATCGTTCTGAGTTCTTCGGAGGTCAGGGACTTATACCAGTAGCGGCTGGTCGTCGGGCGCATCGTGGTGTTCGGGATGCGCGCGCCACTTGAGGTCAGGGTCGATGGACAGGAACCGGTAGCGCCCGTCCTCGCAAAGCGTGCGTTGCAGCCGGTTGCGATGCATCAGCAGGTGGCAGTGTGCGATGGCTTCGCCGAGGGCCATCATCGTCTGGTGCGCGTCCAGCTTGCGCCGAAACAGGACCGGCAGCAGATCGGCGGCAAGGCGCGGCTGCACGCAGTGTTCCTCGACGGCCAGCAGCCGGTCCTCGTGGTGGCTGATCAGTTGCCGCAGCCGTTCGCGCACGCCGTAGAACGGCAGGTTGTGGGCGGGCAGCACGAGGGTTTCCGGCGGAGTCACGAGGAACTTGTCGTGCGATTCCATCCACACGTGAAGCGGGTTCGCCTCCGGCTCCGTGGGATGGACGCTGACGTTCGACGTGATGACCGGGAGGATCTGGTCTCCCGAGATCAGGACACCGAGGCTCTTGCAGTGCAGGCAGGCGTGTTCCGGCGAATGGCCGGCACCAACGATGACCTGCCAGTCGTGATGGCCGATAGTCAGGATGTCGCCGTCCTCAAGGCGGTGAAAACCCAGGGGAAACTCCTTCGGAGCGTTGTATCGGCGTGCTTGCCGTTTGCCGCGCGGTGACGCCAGCTTCTGGACGTAGTCGTCGCGCATGCCGTAGCGGTGATAGAACTGCACGCCCTGCCAGTCCGCACCGTATTGGCGGCTCGTGGCGCCGCCGAGGGCGAACGCGCGGGCCTGGTAGTACTCGGCACGCGTCATGTAGAACGGGCATTGGAACTCGCTCGTGATCATGCCTGCCTGACCGATGTGGTCCGGATGCATGTGGGTGCAGATCACGCCCTTGACGGGCATCCGCTCAAGTTCGTTCGCGAAAAGGTCGTGCCATATCGAGGCGGTCTCCTCGTTGCCGAGACCCGTGTCCACCACGTACCAACCGTCTTGGTCCTCTATCAGGTACAGGTTGATGTGGTTCAGCGACCCGCCCATGGGCATGGTCAGCCAGCGCACGCCCTCGGCGACCTCGATGGTCTGTCCGGGGGAGGGGTGTGCGCCGTAGGGATAGGTGAGTTCGTCCACCCGTTCGATTATAGCCACATCCCGTGCGGCGGCTCCGGCGGTGGTGGGTGAAAGCTGGTACATTGCGCGCGTCGAAAGCAAGCTCGAGACCCGAAGAATGGCAATGAACGTAAAGCCGGTTCCTCACCTCGATGAGGAAGTGAACGAAATCCGGCTCGCCACGGCGGAAATCGTCAACGAGGAGATCCTGCCGGTCGAGGAGAAGCTGTGGGGCTACTCCTTCGACGGCTCGCGGGTATCGAAAGAGGCGGTCCGCGAGGGTGTCGAACTGCGCCGGCAGATCCAGCACAAGGTGAAGGAGCGCAAGCTCTGGGCCCCGCATCTGCCGCCGGAGTTCGGCGGCATGGGACTGTCGTTCCTGCAGCACGCGTACATGAACGAGGTGCTCGCGTACAGTCCCGGGGCGGCGTCGCTGTTCGGCGTCGTGGCGCCGAACTCGGGCAACCAGAAGATCCTCGTCAAGTACGGTTCGCCCGAGCAGCACAGGAAGTGGCTGGTTCCGTTGACGGAAGGGCGCATGCAATCGGGATTCTCCATGACCGAGCCGCACAACGCGGGCTCCGACCCGAGGTCGATCCAGACGCGCGCGGAACTCGATGGCGACGAATGGGTCATCAACGGGCACAAGTGGTTCACCTCCAACGGTCATGCCGCGGACTTCTTCATCGTCATGTGCCGGACGGCGGACCCGGACGACCCCGGCGGCGTGAACGACAAGATGACGCAGATCATCGTTCCCAAGGACACGCCGGGCGTGAACGTCATTCGTGGCGTGCCGGTGTGGGGCAAGGCTTCGAGCCATTGCGAGATCAAGTACGAGAACGTGCGCGTTCCGAAGGAGAACCAGCTCGGACGAACCGGCACGGGCCACCGCGCGGCCCAGGACCGTCTCGGCGCCGGCCGCGTGTATCACTGCATGAACTCGGTCGGGGCGATGTGGCGCACCTTCGACCTCATGGTCGAGCGCATCACCACGCGCGTGGTCCACGGCGGCGAGAAGCTGGAAGACAAGCAGTTCATGCAGGGGTTCATCGCGGACTCCTACATGGACATCCAGGCGTCGCGCCTGATGGTGGTGGACTGCGCCAACAAGATGGAAAGCGGGGCCGACCCGCGCACCGACATCTCGGCCATCAAGATCTTCGTGCCGGCGGCGTACCACCGCGTCGTCGACCGCGCGATCCAGGTGTTCGGCGCCAAGGGCGTATCGGGCGACCTGCCCCTGGCCGGGTTCTACACCGGCGCGCGCACGTTGCGCATCGCCGACGGACCGGACGAGGTGCACAGGATCCTTATCGCGAAGAACATCCTGCGCCGCTATCACGGCGGCGAGACCTGGGACTTCGGCAACTGATCCTGGCTGCTCCTCCTTGATTCCGGATAGCGAACACAAGCACAACTTCCATACCCACACGTTCCGCTGCAAGCACGCAAGAGGTGATGTGGCGGACTACTGCGAGGAAGCGTTGGCCCTGGGTATGGAGACCCTGGGATTCTCCGATCACTCGGCCTTGCCCGACGACCGGTGGCTGTCCGCACGGATGGAGTACGGCGGCCTCGACGACTACGTGCAGGCGATGGATCGGGCGCGCATCGACTACCCGACGCTGAACGTCGTGAAGGGCATGGAGTGCGAGTATGTCCCCGAATTCCGCTCCTTCTACCAGGATGAGTTGCTGGGCGAGAAAGGATTCGATTACCTGGTCGGCGCTGCCCATTTTTTCCCGTACCGCGGCGAATGGGCCGGAACCTATGGCGGCACGCGCGACGCGGCGAGTCTGCGCGCCTACGCGGACTACGTGATCGACATGATGGCGACGGGCCTGTTCGATTTCATCGCGCATCCCGACCTGTTCGGGAACTGCTATGCGGCCTGGGATCGCGATACCGACGCCTGTTCCCGGGACATCCTGAACGCGGCTCGCGAGTGCGACGTCGGCATGGAAATCAACGCGCTCGGCATGCGCAAGCAGGCCCGCAAGTCGCCGGACAATCCCTTTCCTCTGTACCCCTGGCGGCCGTTCTGGGAACTTGCCGCCGAGTGCGATGCGCCGGTGATCGTCAATTCGGACGCACACAGACCCGAGGATCTGCAGGGTCTCGCGGGCAAGGCGCATACGCTCAGGGTCGAACTGGGTTTGCGCGAAATGGACATTGACGGACTTCGAGCGCGCGGAAGCCGTCACCACGCCGCCTGATCGCGACTCTCCTTTACGCTCGGTCCCGGTCCCCTGGTCCCAGCTACCCTGTTGATGCGCAGGAATCTCCGGGTCCGCGCTAGAATCGGAAGTCGAAGAATCGGGAGGACTTGAGAAATGGCTACTTCATTGGCTGAAATCATCAGCGGCGTTCGCCTGAGCGATCCCGCCCTGTTCCGGCAGCAGTGCTACGTGGATGGCGATTGGGTCGACGCCGACTCCGGCGCCACGTTCGATGTCACCGACCCGGCCACCGGGCAGCCCATCGGCGTGGTGCCGTCGTTCGGCGCGGCCGAGACCCGGCGAGCCGTGGAAGCGGCCAATGCCGCGTATCCGGCGTGGCGCGCGCTGACCGGCAAGGAACGCGCAAGCATATTGCGCCGCTGGTACGACCTGATGCTGGAGCACCAGGAGGACCTGGCGGTCATCATGACGGCGGAACAGGGCAAGCCGATGGCGGAATCGCGGGGCGAGATTGTCTTCGGCGCTTCGTTTATCGAGTGGTTTGCGGAAGAGGCGAAACGCGCCTACGGGGACGTGATTCCAACGCACCTCGCCGATCGCAGAATCGTCGTCACGAAGGAACCCGTTGGCGTGGTGGCCTCCATTACGCCCTGGAACTTCCCCAACGCCATGATCACGCGCAAGGCCGGGCCCGCGCTGGCCGCGGGCTGCACGGTGGTCGCGCGGCCCGCATCGTCCACGCCGCTCTCGGCACTCGCACTCGGTGAACTCGCGACCCGCGCGGGGATTCCCGCCGGCGTCTTCAACGTGGTAACGGGACCGTCTTCGGCGGTGGGCGGAGAACTGACCTCGAATCCCATCGTGCGCAAGCTGTCCTTCACGGGCTCCACGGAAGTCGGGAAGATCCTCCTCGAGCAGTGCGCGGGGACGGTCAAGAAGGTCTCGATGGAACTCGGCGGCAATTCGCCGTTCATCGTCTTCGACGACGCCGACGTGGATGCGGCGGTGGAAGGGGCGGTGGCCTCCAAGTACCGCAACACCGGGCAGACGTGCGTATGCGCGAACCGCTTTCTCGTCCAGGAAGGCGTGCATGACGAGTTCGCCCGGAAGCTGGCCGAGGCGACCGGCAATCTCCGCGTGGGACCGGGCCTCGGAGGCGAAACGGACCAGGGACCGCTGATCGACATGGCGGCTGTCGAGAAGGTCGAAGATCACATACAGGATGCGGTCAGCGGCGGCGGCACCCTGGTCGCGGGCGGCCAACGGCATCAACTCGGCGGCACCTTCTTCGAGCCGACGGTGATCACCGGCGTGACACCGGCCATGAAGGTGGCCCGGGAGGAGACCTTTGGACCGGTGGCCCCGGTATTCCGCTTCAAGACCGAAGAGGAAGCCATCCAGCTTGCGAATGCGACGGAGTTCGGCCTGGCGGCCTATTTCTACAGTCGCGACATCGGCCGAATCTGGCGGGTCGGCGAAGCGCTGGAATACGGCATCGTCGGAATCAACGTCGGCATCATCTCGACGGAGGTGGCGCCGTTCGGCGGCTTCAAGGAGTCCGGGATCGGCCGTGAAGGGTCGAAATACGGCCTCGACGAGTTCCTCGAGGTCAAGTACATGTGTGTGGGCGGCATCGACGACTGAACGGGGATCGTGGAGCCTAGTGTCGTGTCACCACACTAGCGCCCCTGGACAGTAGCTGAAGCGGCGCATTCGGCCTCGTTCGAGGGGCGCCTGGTGGTGTGCGTGAAGCGGAGCCGCCAGGGGAGGTTGCCATGAATTCCACCGTCACGATCATTCCGATCGTCAATCTCCTGATCGGGTTCGCTCCGGTAGCGGTGCTGCTCGCGATCATGCACGCATGGTCGCTGAACCCCTGGCAGGCGATCTACGCGAACCTGCGCATGCTCGCGCAGCTGCTTCTCATCGGCTACGTGCTGACCCTGATTTTCGAGGCCGAGGAACCGTGGATCGTCGTGGCTGTCGTGGCATTCATGATCGCCATGTCCGCCTGGATCGCGCTCCGTCCGCTCTCGGATCGCGGGGTGATGCCGTATGCAACCGTCCTGGTCGGCTTGGGCGTTACGGGTGTGGCCGTCCTCGTACTCGTGACGCAGGTCATTCTCGACCTTCCGAGGTGGTATGAACCGCGTTTCGTCGTTCCTCTCGCGGGCATGGTGTTCGCGAACAGCATGAACACGATCAGCATCGCGGGGGAGCGGTACCAGACGGAGCGCGGCCGCGGCGCGGAGTATCCCGCCGCGAGACAGGCGGCGATGACCGCCGCGCTCATCCCCCAGGTAAACACCCTGCTGGCGGTGGGACTGGTTGCCCTGCCCGGCATGATGACAGGGCAGGTTCTGTCGGGGGTGGATCCGCTTGTCGCAGCGCGCTACCAGATCATGGTCATGTGCATGATCTTCTCAACGGCCGGACTGGCCGCGGCTCTTTACCTGGTGCTGAGGCGCTACGCGACGGAGCGTGCCGAATAGCGCAAGCGATCGGGATCGCTACTCGACTTCGTTCAGCCGACCGGTCTTCACGTCGTAGACGAAACCGCGAATCCTGTCTTTCACCGGAATGAAGGGGTTGGCCCGGATGCGCCGGATGCTCTGACGCACGTCCTCCTCCACATCGACGAAGGCCTCCAGGGCGAAGCTCGGACGGATACCGGTATCCCTTTCGATCTCGTCCTTCACGTCGTCGTCCCTGAAAGTGACCATGCCGCAGTCCGTGTGGTGAATGAGGATGATCTCCTCGGTTCCAAGCAGCCGCTGCGATATGACCAGGGATCGAAGGACGTCGTCGGTGACGACGCCGCCAGCGTTGCGTATGACATGCGCATCGCCCTCCGTGAGGCCCAGCAGCCGTGCGGGATCGATGCGGGCGTCCATACAGGCGACGATCACGGCGCCCTTCGCCGGCGGTGTCGGAAGGTCGCCCTTCTCGAAAGCGTCGGCGTAGCGGGCGTTGTTGGCGAGGAACTCATCGGTTGACGACATCATGCGATCCCGGTCCTTAGTCGAGATGAAACCTAATGGATTTTCCTGCCATCGCCAAACCGGTTCGCGATTTGGACATGGCTTGGCGGAGTGCGCCGCCCGTCCGTGCGGGTCTGGCATTGCGATACCATCTCCGCCGAGTTGACGCGTCGGACCGGAAAGTGAGCGGACCATTGCAGGGCATTGCCATCGTGGACCTGGGCCTCGGCCCGGTGACGGGGCTTGCGACCATGGTGCTTGCGGACTTCGGCGCCGACGTCATCAAGGTGGAACCGCCGGGCGGGGATCCGTTCCTTGCCATGCCGTCTTCCAGGGCCTGGATGCGTGGGAAGTCCACGCTTGAGGTCGACCTGGATGATCCGCGAGCGCTGCAGGACGTGCGATCGCTCATCGTCGACGGCGCGGACGCGGTCGTGACGACATTGGGCCGTGAGCGCCGGCAGGCGCTCGGCCTGGACTACGCCACCCTGTCCGAGACGCGGAGCGATCTCGTATACGGGGTCGTTTCGGGGTTTGGCGAAGACGGGCCCTACCGCGACTACGCGGCCGTCGAGGCGGTCGTCGCGGCGAAGTTCGGCCGCATGATGAGCCTCGAAGGCGTCGCGCACCGCCGGGGACCGTGCTACGCGGCAGTACAGGTGGCGACGCATGCCGCCTCGCAGGCCGTCGCAATGGCAGTGCTTGGGAGCCTGTGCGGCCGTCGTACCTCGGGGCGTGGTTTCGTGTTCGATACATCGCTGTTGCGTGGCCTGCTGCCCCAGGACGTGAGTGGCGTTCAGACGACGCACCTGCGGGAGCGCGGCATCCTGTCGGCGCCGGAAACGGCGACGGACCCGGTGACCGTCATGCCGCGCCTCTACTATCACAGCGCCCGCACGAAGGACGGCCGATGGATCCAGTTCGGCAACCTGCTGCCGCACCTGCACCAGAACTTTCTTGCCGTCGCGGGTCTCGATGGCCGCTCGCCGGACGCGGGATCCGGGGATCTCGAAGCGTTCCGCAACCTGATGCTCAAGACCATGGAATCCGCGAGTCTCGACGAGTGGATGGAGAAGTTCGTTCGGCACGGCGGCGTGGCGGCTCATCCCTACCAGACGACGCAAGCGGCGATGGACGATCCGGATATCGTTGCCAACGGCCACGTGGTCACCATCGACGGGGTTGCGCAACTCGGGCCCATTGCAGAACTGACGGAGACGCCGGCCACGATCGGCGGAGCCCCGCGGCGGATCGATTTCGGCCGAGCCCGCGAACTGTTCGGCATCTTTGGCGAAGGTAAGGGCCGCGGCGATTCCAACGGCCGTGGCCGCCGGTCGAGCGTGGCACCCGCATCGAGACGGCCTCTCGAAGGCGTGACCGTGATCGAGGCGGCGACGATCATCGCTGTCCCCCTCGGCACCTCGACACTGGCGGACATGGGTGCCCGGATCATCAAGTTCGAGCCTCCGGGGGGCGATCCGTTCCGGGAAATGATGGTGGGTGCCGGTGCGGCGCGCTGCAACACGGGCAAGGAGAGCATCTGTCTCGACCTGAAGTCGCCGCAAGCCCGGGAGATCGCTTCGAGACTCGTCGAGAAGGCCGACATCCTGGTGCACAACTACCGTCCGGGGGTGCCGGAGAGGTTGGGCCTGGACTACGACACCCTCGCCCGCGTCAAGCCGGACCTCGTCTACCTGGCGTCAAACGGATACGGGCGGAAGGGGCCGGGGGCCAGGCGTCCCTCCACGCACCCAATCCCGGGCGCCGCGCTTGGTGGAGTCGTCTGGCAGATGGGGGGCTTGCCGACGGACGCACCGCTTGCGCTCGACGAACTGCGGGAAGTCACCCGCGCACTGTTCAGGGCCAACGACACCAATCCGGATCCGAACACGTCGATGGTGGTGGCGACCGCCGCGGTGCTTGGTCTGCTTGCGCGAGAGATGACCGGCAAGGGACAGCAGGTTTTCCTCGACATGTTCGGTGCCAACGCGTATGCGAACTGGGACGATTTCGTCTCCTACCCGGGCAAGCCTGAACGGCCACGGGTGGACAAGGGAAGTCTCGGCCTCTCGCCCTGGTGCCGCCTTTACGAGTGCAGATCGGGGTGGGTCTTCCTCCACGCGGAGGACGACGACGCGAGGACGCGCCTTGGCGCGAACGACGAGGCGGAGCTCGAAACAATGTTCCGGACGGACGATGCCGACGCCTGGGAGGCGCGCCTCAATGGCGACGGGATCGCGTGCGTGCGCGCGGATGCGCACTGGCCCGCCGAGTTTCTGCTGCGGGATCCGCACGCGCAGGTGGAGGAACTGGTCGTGACCGCGGATCACGCGCAGTGGGGCGACTACAAGCGCCAGGGACCCCTGGTGCGCTTCGAACGTGGCGGGTGCTATCCGGGCGCGTGTCTCGCCGGGGAGCACAGCGTGCAGCTCCTCGAAGAACTCGGCCTTGCGAGCGAAGTCATTGACAGGCTGCTGGACGACGGCGTCGTGGCGCAGTACGCCTCGCCGCCCTGAGGGTCGTGATATAAAAGCCGGTTCAAATTACTGGGAGGACAAACCATGGTCAAAAGCGTCTTCATTCCGGAGGAATACGCGGGACCAGCTTCAGAATTGCCCGAAAGAACCCCCATGGACAACCAGGAGTTCGGGAAAGGGGATGCAGAACTGGACCGGAAACTGTCGGCGATTCGCCAGCGCCGTTCCAACGCATTGATGGACGCGGTCGCCCGCTTTGCCGAGGACCCGTACGCGAGGGAAATGGTCAATCTCGGTCGAGGCCCCGGAAATCCGGACATACCTCCGGCCACTCCCGAGCAACTCGAGAAGCTGATAGAGATGGGCGCCGGGACACAGGGTATTTTCACCGCGCACGAGCCGGCGGACATGGACGTCTACCGCTCATTCCTGCCGCCGCCCCTGCAAGTACCGGAAGTGCCGATGGTCGGCACGACGCTCCTTGACATGAACAGGGAGGCAAGCGACCTCACGCGCTTCCAGGAAGGCCGCATCACGGTCAAGGCACTGTGCCCCGACGGCATCGAGTCCTGGCTGTTGCTGAGCGCCCCTGTGCCAACCCTGTATCACACCCGCGAAGGTGTCGTCTGGGGTTGGCCCAAGTACGTGGCGGATCAGATCACCTTCACGCCGCGCCGGGCCGAGGCCAGGTACGAGGGCAGCGTTCGCTACTCCCTCGATTTCGCTCCGGGACCCGTGGAGGACGAAGGCGCCTTGCGAGCCCTCGGAAGAGTTGAAGGCGGCAGTTCGATTTCCTGGCACTGGATACAGGGCGGCTCGGTCCTGCTCCGGGGCACCGGCAGGGGCGGAGGCGCACCGGCCAGGGAACTTGCCTGGGAGCCCGGCATGGTCACGGTCTACATCCGACCGGAGGATCCATGGTCGAAACTGATCCCGGAGAACGCGACGGTTCCCGGCTTCTACTCGAGGTGGATAGGCGGCGGCGGTGACGCCGTGCGCCAGAAGGTCTGCACCGTGCGCGGAGGCGAAATCATCTACCCTGAGCCGGCGTAGCGGCTAACCGGCCAACGAGGAAAGGACTGGGGCACGGCTTGTAGAGCGGTCGCCGCGCCGTGCGCCTGAAGGAGCTTTCGTGAAGCTCAGACTCGCCGCCGGCGCGGCCCTTGTCCTTGTTTTTGCCGCGGGCATCTACCTGATCCGTCCGCCCCCGCTCGGACCGCCCCGGGAAGCCGACATCATGGCGAGCCTCTTCGCGGGAGTCGTATTGCCGATGGGCGACGTGGTTGTCACGAGCACGCCCTCCGACTGTCGGTCGGACGGCGTCATGAGAGAAGCGGTACCCGCAGCGCTCTTCGAACGGTTCCTGATTGCGAACCGCGGCGACGAGGGTTTCGACTTTTCCCGTTATTCCGACCGGGTGCGTTTCGTCGAAGATCCGGACAAGTCGCCGTGGGACCTGCGTGGCGAGTTTGCGGCGCCGGTGATCTCGATATCCCGGGCCGGGTTTCGAACAGGGGACGCCCTCGTGTGCGTCGAAGTTTTCGCGGCCGAAGAACGGGCATTCTTCGTATTGCTTGACCGGGACCACCAAGGTTGGCGCACGGCGAGGGAGATCACGGCCTGGCGCGCGCCGAGACCGGCAGCACGGGATGCGGGGGCCGCCGAGGATGAACCTTTGTTCGCGCCGAGGGCCTCCCAGGTCGAACGCGACCACTGACGCCCTGGTCGGGGCCTATGCGCTAGTAGCCCAGGAAGTCCGTATCGCGCTTTTCCCTGAACGCTTTCATACCTTCGGTGGAGTCCCGAGAAAGGCTGGCTATGGGGAGGGCGGACTCGGACCACTGCATGGCGCTGTCGAAATCGAGGTTGGCCGTGCGCAATGCCAGGGTCTTGCCGAGTTTCTGCGCGATAGGGGGTCCCGCCTCGACCTCGAGCGCCAGTTCCATGGTCCGTGACTCCAACGCGTCGGGTTCGACGAGGTAGTTGGTCAAGCCTGCTTCGTGCGCTTCCTCGGCGCTCATGAACCTGCCCGTCATCATGAGTTCCATCGCCTTGCGCCACCCCAGTATCTTCGGCAATGACCAGAAACCCCCGAGGTCGGCGAACACGCCCCGCTTGACATAGGCCACCTGGTAACGGGCGTCGGTGGAGCCGACGGCAAGGTCGCAGTGGCTCACCAGGTCGAGCCCCGCACCGACGGCAGGCCCGTTGACCATGGCGATGATCGGTACCTCTACGCGCTTGAGCGCGATATATGTCTCGGTTTCGTGCCGGAAGTTCAGGCGGTAGCCCTCCGCGTCGACGCCGGCGTCGGGCGGTGGCGCCTCCCGTTCCGGATTTGCGGCACCGCTCATGTCCATGCCGGAGCAGAACCCCCTGCCGGCGCCCGTGATTACGATGCAGCGCACGGACCGATCAAAACGGGCGTCGACCAGGATCCCGCGCAGTTCCCGTAGCAGAGGGAAGGTGAGGGCGTTCAGTTTCTCCGGACGGTTGAGCGTGAGCCAGAGAATGCCGTCCTTCTTGCCCCGGCGTTCGGTCAGAATCAGTGTGTCGGTTGCCATAGTCGTTCCCCGCGCGTTGTTGGAGGGCAACTTGCAATCGCGTGCGACGCGTGTCAAATCGGACCGTGGCCTACATCGAGGCGGGGCTGCCGGAGGGTCTCGGCACGCTGGGGTCGACTACGGCGTCGACGCCCGGCAGACGCGGTAGATCAGGTAGAACGTGGGCCAGACTACTATCGCGCCGCAGACTGCCAGAACGAATTGATTCCACGAGAGATGGGAGAACTCCTCATCGATGAAGAGACCGTATCCGGTCAGGATAATCGACGCGTTGCTGAGCACGGCCACCGCCCGCAGAAGGGCGATCAACATCGGTATGAGAATCAGGAAGGCGGGAAACTGCTTCCACCCGAATGCGGTCTCTATGAACGCCTTGAGTCCTCCCTGGGAAGTTTCATGGAGGGTCGTTTTCTTGAGTTCCGCGCCCAGGGCAACCATCGCCATGCCGATGAACAGCGCGATGATCTCGGGGATAACCAGTCCCTCGACTGAACTCAGATCGGTGTACGGGTTCGTTTCGACATAGCCCATGTGCAGGACACCCACCCATGTGGTAACGAGGTCAAGGGCGGTCAGCGGGACGAAGATGGCCGCGAAGAGAAGAACCAGGTTTCGGGTCATTGGGAACACCTCATGGTGGCGACAGTCACCTACATTGAGCGGTGAGCCGGGGACTCTTGACGGCTTGCAGCTTGCCGTGTTGCAGGCGTGCCCTGCGGCAACCACAACGTATGACACTCGAGTCCCCGGCTCTGCCCGGTGCATCCGGTCGCATCACATTGAACGGTTGACCCCTCCATGAAGCGGCCCTCAACCGGTCAGTTTCGCTGGGTGTTGACGCCGACAGTTCACGTAATTTCGTGTCCGCGTCGGGTTGCCCACGATGGATTGACCGATGTGACCAATGTGCTCGCGCTTCGAAATGCTGGTTCTAGAATGCCCCGGGCATGCATGCGGCCGGGGTCCTTTGGCATAGTTTGGCTCGGAGAGTCGAGCCCTCGACCAGCGCATCCCATACGGCCCTGGCCATTCTCTCGATGCCCGCCGCGCCGTCTATCTTTTCGTAGATGTAGGAGGCAGCCATACTGGTACCTATACCTATGGCGATCCCCGCCATGACTCCAAGACCGCCGGCCGCATGTTCGGTTTCGGCACTTGTCAGTTCTCTCATTGATAACTCCATGTGTGGTTGATGAGTGAGAGACAATTGTCGGAGGTCCGAGGTGTGGACGAAAAGGGACAGGTCACCCCGCTTCGTGCGCGAAATTGCTGAAATGTCATGCGGACTTCACCGACGGGCATGGCCTCCAGTTGTATTGTGCTGATCCCGGCTACGGCGTTGATGCCCGGCAGACGCGGTAGATCAGGTATCCCGTGGGCCAAACGACGATCGCGCCGCAGACTGCCAGAACGAGTTGATTCCGGGAGATAAGGGAGAACTCCTCATCGACGAAGAGACCGTATCCGGTCAGGATAAGCAATGTGTTGCTGAGCACGACCGGCGCCCGCAGAACGGCAACCACCATAGGTACGAGTACCAGAAAGGCCGGAAAGTGCTTCCTCACGAATGCGGTCTTCATGAACGTCCTGAATCCTTCCCGGGACGTGGCATGGAGCGTCTTTTTCTTGAGTTCCGCACCCAGGGCAACCATCCCCATGCCGATGAACAGCGCGATGATCTCCGGGATAACCAGTCCCTCGACTGAACTCAGATCGGTGTACGGGTTCGTTTCGACATAGCCCATGTGGAAGACGCCCACCCATGTGGTTACAAGGTCAAGGGTGGTCAACGCGGTGAAAGTGGCCGCAAAGAGAAGAACTAGGTTTCGCGTCATCAAGAGAGATCCTTAGTAGGAGCGGTCACCTGCATCGAGCGGTGAGCCGGCGACTCCTGCGATGGCTTGCAGCATGCTGTTTCGCAATCGTGCCCGCCCGCAGCCGCAACTTGCGACACCCGAGTCGCCGGCTCTGCCCAAAGCATCCAAATCGCTTCACATTGAACTGTCGAACACTCCATGGTGCAGCCCTTGGCCGGTCAGTTCTCCTGGTGCGCGCTGCCCGGTCAGGTGATCTTGTGTCCGAGTCGGGTTGCACACGATGAATTGACCGACGTATCTCCAATGCGCTCGCTAGCGCCATAAGATCCGTCGCCCTTGCGGGCTCCGTGCCTTATCCCAGCGACGGGCATGGCCTCCGGTTCTTTTGTGCCGATCCCGGCTACGGCGTTGATGCCCGGCATACGCGATAGATCAGGTAGTTCGTGGGCCGAATCAGTGCTAGGCCGCAGACGGTCAGAACCAACTGATTCCGTGACAGATGCGAGAAAGGCTCATCAACAAAGAGGCTGTATCCGGTAAAGATGACCATTGAATTGCTGAACACTGCTACCGACCGCAGAACTGCAAGGAAGATCGGTCCGAAAACCAGGAGCGCAAGGAGCGTGTTTTTCATCGACAGGATGGACTTTCTAAAGGTTGCGAATCCTTCCTCGGACATGGCGGAAAGCGTCGTTCCCTTGAGGTGTCCGCCTAAAGCGACCAACTCCATGCCAACGAATAGCGTGATGATCTCGGGGATGACCAGCCCCTCGACCGAGCTCAGATCGCTGTAGGGGTTCGTTTCGGGGTAGCCCATCCGGATCACCGCCACCCATGTGGTTGCGAGGTCCAGCGTTGTCACCGCAGTGAACGAAACCGCAAAGAGCAAGACCAGGTTTCGCGTCATTTGCACATGCCAGAGTTCGAAGTCGGTCGGAAGCGTCTTTCACGTGGTGACGAGTTGGGGACTCGACCGATCTGTTTGACGGGGACGATGCCTATCCACAGGGGAACGGCTCCAGTCCCGTATCCGTGATTTGAGATGGCCGAGTCCTCAATTCTCACTTTCGCGGCGACATGATCGGATCAGGTGTTCTCGAGCATGGATCGCACAAAGAAGCAGCCGGCATTGTCGACGCGCTTCGACACGTATCAGCACCTGGGCGGCGAAGAATATGTTTCTCTCACGCACCCGCTGTGGTTTTCTTTCCAGTTGCTGATGCCATCGACGGTGTTTGAAATCGTCTTGTCGATATTCTTGGCGCCGCCGCTTTTCTCATAGAGATATGCTCCGCCAAGGGTAATGAGCAGTGGAACCCAGAAAACACCCCCCGCTGCAGCATCGGTTTCTGTTGCAGTCAGTTCTCTCATTGATAACTCCAGATGTGGTTGATGAGTGAGAGACAATTGTCGGAGGTCCGGGTTGTGGACGAAAAGGGACAGGTCACCCCGCTTCGTGCGCGAAATTGCTCAAATGTCATGAGGAGTTCACTGACGGGCGATGGCCTCTGATGTTCTGGTGTCGGTCGGCTTGAACCACCGGTCGATTCTAGGAGCGCCCGGGCTGGAGCGAAGCGAGACAACTGCCCGAATTCGTGTGAGAGATATCTCAAAAACGGTACAGATGTTGACCATGTGACGTCTCAAAGCGCGTCGATGGCCAGTGTGAATGTCTCGAAGTTCGAGCTGGTCGAGCATCGAGTCGTCGCCGGCAGAGCTCGCCGTTTAGAATTGTCTGCCACCCCGTCCGGATCCGACAGCATGGCTTGTGCCGTTCCCGCTCCCTGGCAGCCGCACGTCTGGCGTAGCGAGTTGAAGAATGCCGTGACTTCCGTGACGGAACTCGGCCGCGTGCTGGGATTGCCCCTCGAGGACTGCGGTGACGGGGCGAATGCCGGGTTCCCGCTGCGGGTCCCCAGGCCGTTTGTCACCCGTATGCGGCGGAACGATCCCGACGATCCGCTGTTGCGCCAGGTCTTGCCGAATGCGGCGGAGAACGAACCTGTATCCGTGTTGCCGGACGGCACGCGATTCAGCGTGGACCCGCTGCGCGAGAAGAACTTCGCCCGCGCCCCGGCGTTGATCCAGAAATACCGGGGCCGCGCGCTGCTGATCGCGACGCCGGCGTGCGCGGTGCACTGCCGCTACTGCTTTCGCAAGCACTTCCCGTACGAGGATCATGGCCCCGACAGGCGCGAAGCGGCGCTTGCGGTGCTGCGGGAGGACGATCAGATCTCCGAAGTCATACTCTCCGGCGGCGATCCGCTGGTGCTGACCGACGCCTCGCTCGGCGGGTTGATCGGGTGTCTGGACCCGATCACGCATGTCGAGCGTCTGCGTATCCACACGCGCCTGCCCATCGTGCTGCCTTCACGCATCACCGGGGACCTGCTCGACATCCTTGCATCGACACGGCTGCGCGTCGTCGTGGTCGTTCATTCGAACCATCCGCAGGAACTGGATTCGGACACGGCCCGCGCGTTCGCCTGCCTGCGGGGGATTCCGGGTGTCACGCTGCTCAACCAGAGCGTCTTGCTGCGCGGCGTCAACGATGCGGCGCCAACTCTCTGCGCGCTGTCGGAGCGGCTCTTCGAGCAGGGCGTCCTGCCGTACTACCTGCACATGCCCGATGCCGTACTCGGCACCCACGGGTTCCATGTGACCGACCTGCGGGCGAGGCAGATTCACCACGCCATGGGCCAGAGGCTGCCGGGTTACCTGCTGCCGAAGCTGGTGCGCGAGGAACCGGGCAGAACGGCCAAGACGGTCCTGGCCTGAGCGTCGGCGGGGAAGACAGGTCGAGTTGTCTCCGGCGAACGCGGGGGTCACCCCTAGAACATCAGCCTGAAGAAGTCCGCCAGGCTGATGCCGTACTGGTTGCGGTAGTTCAGCCAGGCGAGCATGGCCCCGGCGAGTCCGAGCGCGAGACAGAACACGAGGATCGAGAGCGACCCGATCAATACCTGGTTGCACAGCAGCGCTTTCAGGAATCTCAATAGACCCACGGCCACCTCTGTTTCAGGCGCGTCGAGCCATGGTTCCTCTGACGCCGCGCAAACGGGACGATATTCACGTTATTCATACGACTTGCGTCCATATCTTAAGGGCAAACAAACAAATATCTCGGCATCCTCGTCATATGATTGCGAAACCCGATGGGGATGGGTGCTCGCTCGAGTTCTGGTGCGAGTCGCCAGGGCGTGAGGACGAAAAAGGACTGGATGGAAATTGAAGACGACGGGAGTGGCAGCATTTGCCATCGCGGTTGCGTGTTCGACTCTCGCGGGGTCGCCCCCGGCTGATTCTGTCGAACCGGTTCTCCCGTCCTGTGTCCCGACTTCGAGTCGACTGGGCGTGGAAGCGACTCTGGCAGACCATGCCGGACACTATCGTTTGACGTTGGTAGAACAAACCGATGCGGCGTCTGCGCAGGGCAATCTTGTGCTCTATCGGCAAGTACCGGGACTTGAAACGCTCGGGAAGTCCACGACGCCACTCTACGGCACGACGGACGTGGATATGGAGGCTGTGGGCGGGTACCGGGTACGTGGCGCCGGGAGCGATGCCGCAGATGCCCCGGGTGTCCTGGTGCTGGAATTCGACCGTGCGGGAACGCGAAATATCCTGTTGCGTCTGGGTTCCGCCGCGAATCGGCGGGATACGATGCTCCCCGATGGCGCCTATACCGTGATGCAGGTGCATGAGATCTCGGCCGACGGCTTCTCGGGTAGTTGGCGAATCGGCTCGTCCTTGTCGCGTTCCACGGGCCATTTCTGCGCGACGCGAAGGCCATGAATCGAGCCTTCGCAGGACTGTTTGCGGCGGAACTTTCGGTCCTTTTGGCGGCGGGTATCCATTCGGGAGTCGCAAGTGCGGCGGAAGCTGAGGCCGGGGAACTCGACGACGGCCTGTTGCACTGGCTCACACGGTCGCGCTTGTGGCGCCTGACGCCAGAGCAGCCGGCGGTCCCGACCTTGTCGGACATCTCATACGATCGGGTGACTGTGTCGTGGACAGCGCCGGAGAGCGCGGTATTCGAGGTTGTGGGCTATGACGTGCAATACCGTGCGGCAGATGACGGCGGATTCGTCACCTGGGATCACGATGGCGGCGCCACGGAGGCGACTATCACGGACCTCCAGGAACTCACCAGGTATGAGGTTCGCGTGCGCGGCGAAAACGAGGTGGGGAAGGGCGAGTGGTCCGACACGGCGTCCGGAAAGACCCTTCTGGCACCGCCGAGATTTGTCGAGGGCGAGAGTGCGGACCGCGAGGTGGAGGAAAACACGACGGCCGGGGTGGCGATCGGAGCGCCCGTTCGGGCGACGGCGCCGCAGGGCGCGCTGCGCTATGGCCTGGCGGGCGAGGACGCGGACGCGTTCATGATCGACCCATCAAGCGGCCAGCTTCGCACGCGGGATGCGGTGAACTACGACCACGAGACGCAGCCAAGCTACAGTGTGGAGGTGGAGGCCACACACGAGTCGAGAGGCACCGGCCGCATCGAAGTGAAAGTCCTGGTGCTGGACGTGGACGAGCCGCCGGACAAACCGGACGCACCGGTGGTTTCGGCGTCCGGCTCGACCGGGCTGCTGGTTGCGTGGAGCGCGCCGGCGAACATGGGTCCAGCGATATCCGGATACGACGTGGAGTACCGCGCGAGCGGGACAGACGACTATCTGGACGCCGGGCATGACGGGACGGTGACGAGCGCGATGGTCTCGGGATTGGCGGTTCGGACGCTTTATGAAGTCCGGGTTCGCGCGATAAACGATGAAGGGATAGGGCCGTGGTCCGACACGGGCCGGGGACGTACTGGAGGCGGCGACACACCTCCACCGTCAGGTCCGTACGCACCGGCGGACCTGAGGGCTTTCGATGCGCTCTTCGTCCCGAACTTCCTGTCGACCGCGAACTACTTCATTCAGTTCCTGCCGGGTGGCCGCTTCAGGGAAAGCGATCAGTACGAGGGGAACTACACGTATACGAACACGGGGCCCAACACGGGGACCTTGACGCAAACGTATAACGATTCGAACCAGTATGGCGGTAGCTGCACCGTCGAGCTCACGTTTGCCTCGGCCAGCGAAGGTACGTTGAGCTACACCTGCGCCGGAGGGCAGCGCAGTACGGAGGGCTGGCGGCGGGATCCCATGGACACCAGTTCCTTCAATATCGAGATCATCTGGAGCACTTCCCGTCAAAGCCCGGTCGACAGCGCATCGCAGGCAGCGGTTGCGCGGTGGGAGAATGTCATTACGGAGAACCTCGGCGCCGTGTACGTATCGGGCTCATCGGGCGTGGACCCCGGCGTCATTGACGATGTCCGGATCTACGCCGGAATCTCAAGCATCGACGGTCCGGGAGGCACGCTGGGTACTGGAGGCGTCAGTTTGTATCGCGTGTCATCAGGATTGCCGGCCGTATCGACAATCACCCTGGATGTGGACGACGTCCGGTACCTTTCTTCGGTCGGCCTCCAGAATCTCTTGGCCCACGAATTAGGACACGCCCTCGGTTTCGGCACGCTTTGGGGCGGCTTCCTGAATAACCCGGCGGCGGGTGCCGACCCGAATTCCCCGTTGCCGGATACGCACTTCAGCGGCGCGAACGCGATCGCGGCATTCGACGCGGCCGGCGGGACGAGCTATACGGGCGCCAAGGTACCCGTGGAGAACGACAGCGATTTCGGCGGGGTCGACGGTCATTGGCGGATTGCCGCCTTCGGCTACGGTGAACTCATGGTTGGAACCTTCCGGTCGCGCGGGCCGCGGCTTCCGATAAGTGCGATCACAGTCCAGTCCTTGGCGGACCTCGGCTATACGGTTAACGATGGCGCTGCAGATGGCTATGGACTGCCTCTTTCAAACGCGCCGCCGATCCCCTTGCTCGCCAGGACATCGGTGCTGCAGGACGGGATTCCGCTCAAATGCATCGTGACGCCACCGGAGCCCACAGACGGAATCACGTTGATCGAACTGAATCTTGACCCGCGCCATTGAGGATGATCCCGCCGCGAATGCGGCGAGTCGGACAAGCTGATAATCTCGCGCAACCGCAAGACCGACTTCGGTCCTTGCGCAATCTGCGCTGGCGGACCAATTCGCAGAAGCCCCGGGAGGGCGCGCGTGCTTCGATACATCGCAAGGCGGCTGTTGCTGATCTTTCCGACGCTGATCGGGATCATCACGATCAACTTCTTCATCGTGCAGCTTGCGCCGGGCGGCCCGGTCGACCAGATGATCGCGAACCTCACCGGGCAGAACGTCGACGCCACGGCGCGCATCGCAGGGGCCGTCGACGCGCAGCCGCAACTCGAAAACCTGGAGACCCAGTACGCCGGCGCTCAGGGCCTGGATCCGGAGCTGATAGCCGAAATAGAGAGGCTGTACGGTTTCGACAAGCCGATCCATGAACGCTATTTCAAGATGGTCAAGGACTACCTGACCCTTGAATTCGGCGAGAGCTACTACCAGAACCGGCCGGTGGTGGACCTGGTGGTGGAACGGCTGCCGGTGTCGCTGTCCCTCGGTTTCTGGTCGCTGATTCTCATCTACACGATCTCCATACCGTTGGGTGTCGCCAAGGCGGTCCGCGACGGGACGCGTTTCGACGCCTGGACAAGCGGCGTGATCTTCGTCGGCTACGCGATTCCGGGATTCCTCTTCGCCGTGTTCCTCATAGTGCTCTTCGCCGGCGGCTCCTATCTCGACTGGTTTCCGCTCAAGGGGCTGACGTCCACCAATTTCGATGACCTGTCCTTGCTCGGCAAGATCGGAGACTACTTCTGGCACCTGGCATTGCCGGTCGCCGCGCTGACCATCGGCGGCTTCGCCATGCTGACGATGCTGACCAAGAACTGCTTCCTGGAAGAGCTGTCGAAGCAGTTCGTCCTGACCGCGAGGGCCAAGGGGCTGAACCAGAAGCGCGTGCTCTACGGCCACGTCTTCCGTAACGCGATGCTCATCGTGATCGCGGGTTTCCCGGCGGCGTTCATCGGCATCCTGTTTACGAGCGCGCTGTTGATCGAGGTGATCTTCTCGCTGGACGGCCTCGGCCTGCTCGGCTACGAGGCGACGTTGACGCGCGACTATCCGATCATGTTCGGGACGCTGTTCTGTTTCACCTTCATCGGGCTCGTGATGACGCTGGTGGGCGACATCACCTATACGTTCGTCGATCCCCGGATCGATTTCGAGACCAGGGAAACGTAAGTGGCGACACCCATGGCGACGCCGGAGACGGGCGGATTCATCGAGGCGGGCGCCGCACCCGGCCGGTTCCGGATGTCCCCCCTCACGCGGCGCCGGTGGGAGAACTTCAAGGCCAACAAGCGCGGCTACAGGAGCCTGTGGATCATCTCCATCATGGTGGGACTCAGCATGTTTGCCGAGTTCATCGCCAACGATGCGCCGCTGGTGGTGGGCTACAAGGGCGAACTCTATTTCCCGGTCCTGTTCACATACCCGGAAACGGAATTCGGCGGCGTATTCGAGACGGAAGCGGAGTACCTCGAACCCTTCGTCCAGGACCTGATAGAGGACGGCGACGGCTGGTGGCTGTTCCCGCCCATCCGGTACAGCTACGAGACCATCGACCTGTATACCGAAGGCGCGGTGCCGGAAGCGCCTTCGACGCGGCATTGGCTGGGTACCGACGACATCGGCCGGGATGTCGCGGCACGCATCATCTACGGATTCCGCCTCTCCGTCCTTTTCGGCCTGGCCCTGACCTTCTTCAGTTCCCTGGTCGGTATCGCCGTGGGCGCCACCCAGGGCTTTTTCGGTGGCGGGATCGACCTGTTCGGCCAGCGGGTCGTGGAGGTGTGGGCGGGCCTGCCGCAGTTGTTCCTCATCATCATCCTTTCGAGTCTCATCGAACCGAACCCCATCGCGCTGCTGCTTCTGCTCCTGCTGTTCAACTGGATGGCCCTGGTCGCGGTGGTCCGCGCCGAATCCCTGCGCACGCGCAACTTCGACTACGTCCGCGCCGCAAGGGCGCTGGGAGAGTCCAACTTCGTCATCATGACGAAGCACCTGCTGCCGAACGCGATGGTGGCGACGCTCACCTACCTGCCGTTCCTGCTTAGCGGATCGGTGGTCACGTTGACGTCGCTCGACTTCCTCGGCTTCGGCCTGCCTGCCGGATACCCGTCTCTCGGTGAATTGCTGGCACAGGGCAAGGCGAACCTCCAGGCGCCCTGGCTTGGACTGGCGGGATTCTTCACCCTGTCCATCATGCTGACGCTGTTCGTTTTCGTCGGCGAAGGCGTACGCGACGCGTTCGATCCCCGGCGGTCCATCAGATGAGCGAGCGCATCCTGGAAGTCAACGATCTCGCCGTGGCGTTTCGCGGTGAAGAGGTCGTCAGGGGAATCAACTTCCATATTGACCGCGGCGAATCGGTGGCGCTTGTCGGCGAGTCGGGTTCCGGCAAGTCGGTCACCGCCCTGTCCGTCATGCAGTTGCTGCCTTACCCGCAGGCCAGCCATCCGCGCGGCTCGGTCAAGGTCGATGGCCAGGAGGTGATCGGCGCCGACGAGGGGGAGATGCTGAAGATCCGCGGTGACCGCGTCGGCATGGTCTTCCAGGAACCGATGACGTCGCTCAATCCCCTGCACCACATCGAAAAGCAGATCGGGGAAATCCTGTTCGTGCACCGGGCGATGGACAGGAAGGCGGCCCGGGAGCGGGCGTTGGAACTGCTGAACCTGGTGGGGCTGCAGCGCGCCGAGGAACGCCTGCGAGCCTACCCGCACGAACTGTCCGGGGGCCAGCGGCAACGCGTCATGATCGCGATGGCCCTTGCCAACGAACCGGATCTGCTGATCGCCGACGAACCGACCACGGCGCTCGATGTCACCGTGCAGGCACAGATACTCGCGCTGCTCGACGACCTGAAGCGCAAGCTCGACATGTCCCTGCTGCTCATCACCCACGACCTCGGCATCGTGCGCAAGATGGCGGATCGCATCTGCGTCATGACGGACGGCGAACTGGTGGAGCAGGGTCCGGCGAAGCGGATATTCGATTCCCCTCGGCACCCCTACACCCGGCATCTTCTCGAGGCGGAACCGAAGGGCGAGGCGACGCCCTCGGACCCGAACGCGCCCATCGTCATGCGCGGGCGGGACGTCAGCGTGCATTTCAACCTGGCGAAGGGATTGTTCGCCCGCCGACGCGTGCTGAAGGCCGTGGACGAGGTCTCCGTGACGATTCGCGCGGGCCACACCTTGGGGATAGTCGGCGAATCCGGCTCGGGCAAGACGACGCTCGCGCTCGCCATGCTGCGCCTGATCAGGAGCACGGGCGAGATCGAACTTGCCGGACAGGGTATCCAGGGACTGAAATCGAAGCCGCTGCGCCCGATGCGCAAACAGATGCAGGTCGTCTTCCAGGACCCCTACGGAAGCCTGTCGCCAAGGCTCTCGGTGGACCAGATCATCGGCGCGGGACTGCGCGTACACATGCCGGAGCTTTCCGTTCCGGAACGACGGGAAATCGTCGCCGGCGCGCTGCGCGAAGTGGGTATCGACCCTTCCATGCAGGACCGCTATCCGCACGAGTTCTCCGGCGGCCAGCGGCAGCGCATCGCCATCGCCCGCGCCATCGTCCTGCAGCCGAACCTGATCGTTCTGGACGAGCCGACCTCGTCGCTCGACATGTCCGTCCAGGCGCAGATCGTGGACCTGCTGCGGGAACTGCAGCGCCGCCACTCGATCGCCTACATCTTCATCAGCCACGACCTCAAGGTGGTCCGGGCGCTCGCCGACGAAATCATCGTGATGAAGGACGGCGTGATCGTGGAACAGGGGGCGGCGAAGGATGTCTTCACGGCACCCCGGACCGCATATACCCGGGCGCTGATGTCCGCCGCGTTCGACATCGAGGTGGTCGAAGGGGATCGATAGCTCAGGCTTCCGCGATCCGGTTGCCTGCCCGTGCCCGGCGCTCGGCGCCGATCAGGGGCACCACGAGAGTCCCGAATATGACGAGACTCATCCCGCCGAGGAGCAGGAAGGTCGTCGCCATGCCCCAGAGGTTGAGCGCCGCCGCGACCAGCGGTGCCGTCAGCGCGAAGGCGGCGCGAAAACCCAGGCTCGCGAAAGAATTCGCGGTCGCCCGGAACTCGCTCGGCACGCGCTTGTTCAATGCGTCGCTCAGGACAACGTGACCGAAGCCCCGGCACGCGAAGAACACCACGCTGACGAGTACGCCGCCAACGGCGCCAAGCGTACCGAGCCCGAGGTAGCCCAGCACGGGGCCGATGCCCACGATGACCAGCATGGCCGTGCTGCCGAGCCGGTCCTCGAGACTCAGCGCATAGCGGCCCGCGGCGGCCGACACGAACGTCAGTGCAGCCCAGATATAGCCGTAGTGAACGATGCCGATCCCCAGTTGCTGCCAGTGCTTTTGCAGCAGCCATACGGCGAACATGGTGGTCAGCGCCCACACCGACATCGCGAGGAAGGTGAGGCGCAGCACTGCACCGTTCATCAAGAGGTGGCGCAGCACAGCGCGGATGTTCCCGACGTGACTGTCCGTGGACATCCTGTTTCCGGGCGGCTCGACCAGACCGAAGGCGAGCAGGAACGCGATCCATCCACCGGCCACCTGCACGTAGACCGCGACCTCCATTGACCAGATGAGGAGCACGCTGCAAGTCGCCGAGGCCAATGCTTCCGACACGTTGCGCGTGGTGAAAAGCCGCCGCACTGCCTTGCGGCTGCCATGCGCATGCCCCTTCAGGCAGAGTTCCGTGTCGTACAGCAGGGCGAGGTCGGCGCCGGACATCAGGCTCAGGCCAAGACCCAGGCAGCTCTCGAACAGCGCAAGCTGCCAGAACCCTTCCGCGAACAGCAGGACGCTTTGCCCGACACCGAGGAAGAACGTGCCGATGACGATGACACGCTTGCGCCCGAGCAGGTCGGCCAGGTAACCGGATGGCGCCTCCATGACCAGCACCACGGCCGCGAACCACGCCTGCAGCAGGAATATCTCGGGCAGGGTCAGGCCCCGGCTCTCGAAGAAGAGCACGATGACCGGCATCAGGACCAGGAACACCTGGAAGAACGCCAGTGCCAATAGGCGCTGGTAGTTCTTTTCCAATTGTCGTCGCGTTGGCGTCGACATCCTGCTTTCTCTCCTCAAGGGGCGTTTTCACGCCGTCAATCAACAAGAAACCCCGATGGCTGGAGGCGCATCGGGGTTCCTCTGGGACGGTGGACTGGATCAGTTACCTACCCGCTATCGTGTCCCTGTCGGCGAACCGAACTGCGCCTGCCGTTGAACGCGTACATCCGCGCTCGACGTGGCGTCGAGGGCGACCGTCGCGGTCAAACATCCTGATTGCATTCGGGTCATTGAGTTGGCCACGAATTCGAAGGCGCGCGATTGTAGGGTCGTCGCTCTCCCGTGGCAACCATTGTTTCAACGCCGGCGGTGCAATGTCCCGGACGCGTCGTTCCTGGGCCGGAGATGGTTGTTGGCTTGTCATGGCTGCCACGGTGAGGCAAGCTGATCCGAATATCGTTGGGCGGTGGATTTGTGATGCCTTGGTGGGCTTGGGTAATCGCTGGCGTGGTGTTGATGGTGCTGGAGTTGGCAGCCATCGACGCTGCGTTCTACCTCGTGTTTCTTGGCGCCGCAGCCGTCCTGGTCGGCATCGCGGTACTGGGCGACCCGACTTTCCCGGTCTGGGGGCAATGGGTCCTGTACGGCGTGCTTGCCGTGGCATCCATGGTGTTCTTTCGGCGCAAGCTCTACGACCGGCTGCGTGGCGGTGCGCAGGGTTTCGACAACTCGACGGTGGGTGAGGTGGTCGAAGTCGCGGAAGACGTGCCGGCCGGCGGCAGAACCCGCGTAGCCATGAGGGGCAGCGAATGGACCGCCACCAACGTGGGGACGGTGGGGATAGGCGCCGGTTCACAGGCTCGGATAGTGGGCCTGAGCGGCGCGGCGGTGAATATTGTGGCCATGTCGGCGGATTCGTCCGACGGCTAGAGATTTGAGGCAATCATGGGATTTGTGGATTCAGGATTGATCGTCGCCATCGTGTTGGCGGTACTGGCCATCATTGTCGTCATCAAGACGGCTGTGATCGTGCCCCAGCAGGGGGCCTACGTGGTAGAGAACCTGGGCAAGTACTCGCGGACGCTGAGGGCAGGATTCCATATCCTGATCCCGTTCCTGGACCGGGTCGCGTACAAGCACACGCTCAAGGAACAGGCCATCGATGTGGAAGAGCAGATCTGCATCACGTCGGACAACGTGCAGGTGGGCGTGGACGGCGTCCTCTACCTGCAGGTCATGGATGCGCGCAACGCGTCATACGGCATCGGGGACTACCTGTTCGCGATCGCGCAACTCGCGCAGACGACGTTGCGTAGCGAGATTGGCCGGATCGAACTGGACAAGACCTTCGAAGAGCGCAGCCACATAAACCTGCGCGTCGTCGAGGAACTCGACCAGGCTTCGGAGCCCTGGGGCGTGAAGGTCCTTCGCTACGAGATCAAGAACATCAATCCTCCGAGGGACGTGGTCTCCGCCATGGAGAAGCAGATGCGCGCCGAGCGGGAGAAACGCGCGACGGTACTCCAGTCCGAAGGCGACCGGGATGCAAAGATCAACGAGGCGGAAGGCGAGAAGCAGCGCGTCATCAAGGAATCGGAAGCGGTCAAGGAGCAGCAGATCAACGAGGCGCAGGGGGAGGCCGCGGCCATCCTGGCAATCGCGGAGGCCACCGCGGAAGGGTTGCGGAAAGTGGCCGACGCACTGAACAGCGAGGGCGGCGACAAGGCCATGCAGCTTCGCGTCGCGGAGGATTACCTCGAGCGCTTCGGCAACCTGGCCAAGGAAGGCAACACGTTGATCGTGCCCGCGAACCTGAGCGACGTCTCGTCGATGATCGGCGCCGCCACCAACGTGTTGACGACCCTGCGGCCGCCGACCGGAACGACGACCGGCTAAATCTGCTCCACCGCGACAGCCTTGCCAGAGTCGGCAGACTCGTACAGGGCGAGGATCGCCGCCATATTGCGTAGCGCGTCGTCTGGCGGAAATTCGGGCTCTTTGCCCGTGAGGACGCACTCCGAGAACTCGTCGAGCTGCACCTCGAAGCGATTGCTGCTGGTCATCGGCATTATTTGCGGCTCGTCGTCGCCCTTTGTCACGGTCACGGGCGCCGTCTCCCTGAAGGCGCCGTTCACGGAAATCGTACCCTGGGTTCCGACCGCGTCGAACACGATCCGTCGCGGGCCGTCGAAACTGCACCAGATATGCCCGACCGCGTCGTTCGGGAACCGCAACAGTCCGCTCAGCGTGGTGTCGACTTCGACGCCGCTGCGCTTTCGGTCGAACGCCATCGCCGATACCGGTTCCATGCCCATGGCGTAGCGCACCGCATACACGGCGTAGCACCCGACATCCATCAGGCTGCCTCCGGCCAGGGGCTTGCTGAGGCGGATGTCGTCGGGCCTGTTCATCCTGAAGGCAAGACTGGACTCGAGGTAGGTGACCTCGCCGATCTCTCCGTTCGCGATGAGATGACGCACGGTTCGACTTTGCTGGGTCCAGCGCGGCGTGAACGCCTCGACCAGCACCACGTTGTTGGCTTCGGCCGCGGCCTTCATCTCGCGGGCTTCCGCCATGGTCGCCGAGAGGGGCTTCTCGCACAGGATGTGCTTGCCCGCCTCGGCGGCCTTGATGGTCCATTCGTGGTGCATGGAGTTCGGCAGCGTGTTGATCACGGCATCGATCTCGTCGCTGTCGATCATCTCCTGGTAGCTGCCGAACGCCAACGGAATGCCGTGCTCCCGTGCCGCCGCCTGGGCGGTCTCGAGGTTGCGGCTGCTGACGGCGACGATCTCGGAGTTGAGCGAGTCGTTGGCGGCGGGTACGTGGGCTGAGAACCCGATTCGTGCCGTGCTGATGAGTCCGTATCTGACTGTGTCTGGCATCTTTTCTCTCTGACTAGTAGGTGAGTTGCTTGTCCACGACGTTTTTCATCGGCTGGCCTGCCCGGTAGCGCCGCAGGTTCTCGATGAAAATCTCGATGAGGCGGTCATTGTAGTGCGGCGTGGAACCCGAGCGGTGCGACGTGATCACGACGTTCGGCATGTCCCAGAGCAGCGAGTCGGACGGCAGCGGCTCTTGCGCGAAGACATCGAGACCTGCCCCCGCGATCCAGCCTTCCTTGAGCGCCTGGACCAGGATCTCCTCCTGCACTATCTGGCCCCGGGCGATGTTGATCAGGCAGGCCGTGTCCTTCATTCGCTTAAGCTCCGGCTCGCCGATCAGACCGCGTGTCTCAGGCGTGAGCGCGCTGGCCAGGACCACCCAGTCGGACAACTCGAGCAGTTCGGATAGTCCGTCCGGACCCAGCATCCGGTCGACATGCGGCGAGGCGCGCGTCGGGTCGCGCCGCAGTCCCAGCACCCGCATGTTGAGCCCCTGCGCCTTTTCCGCCGTCTTCTCGCCGATCGCGCCGAGGCCGACGATTCCCATCGTGCTGCCGTCGACTTCGCCGAGATGTCCGCCACGAAACCAGACATGATCGCGCTGTGCCCTGGCAAATCCATGGAAGTTGCGACACAACGTGAACATGAGGGTCAGCACATGCTCGGCGATCGGTATCGCGGCGACGCCGGACCCGTTGGTGAGCACGACATCGCTGTTGGCAATGGCGGGAGATCGGAGCAGCCAGTCGTTTCCCGCCCCGCCTGTCTGCATCCACCGCAGGCGGGGCATGGAGGCAGGGTCCAGGTCGCTCTGCACGCCGGCGAGCACCTCGACCTTCGGCGCCAGCTCGGCGCGGCGGGCGCGCCACTCCTCGCGGCCGTTTATCTTGACGATCTCGGCTTCGGGCGCCGCAGAACGGATCGCCTTGAGGTGCTGCTCGGTCACGCGAAGGGCGACGACGATCGTGCCGAGTTTCTGGCCAGGCATACGGGACTCTCGGGGAAAACTCGGGACCATTTTCGCACGAGATGGGCAATCCGCACCCCGACCACACCTGATCAGGTGCGGTTCTTCTACCGAGTTCGCATACGACGTGCCCCGGCCGATATGCTTACGCGTTTCCGACAGTGGCCCGCCTTATGACCGTCAGTCGCCTTCTCATCGGCACGTATACGCCTCGCGAACCCGAGCCTGGTGGATCGAAAGGGATTTACGAAGGAACGTTCGATGACATGACCGGCGAGTTGACGGTGAGCGGCCTTGCGGCCGAGGCGCAGAGTCCGGCTTTCCTCGCGCAGTACGGCGAGTTCGTCTATTCAGTGAACGAACTGGATCCAGGTCGAGTGTCGGCATTCGCTTTAACTGACGATGGACTCGCGTTCCTGAACACCGTTCCTACGGACGGCGCCTACCCATGTCACGTGGCCGCTACCGCCGACTGGCTGTCGGTAGCGAATTACTCAACTGGAAGCGTGGCGACGTTTCGAATCGACGACGGCGCAATCGGCGAGCGCGTGGATTTTTCGCAGCAGGCCGGTTCCGGTCCCAACCCGATCCGCCAGAAAAGCGCGCACGCCCACCAGACGTACCTGCTGGCGGACGGCGACATGCTGGTGCCGGACCTCGGTAGCGACCGGCTCTACTGGTATCGCATCGACGCCGCGGGCTCGTTCGTGGGTGAACCCGGCGTGACCCGACTCGCCGCCGGTGCGGGACCGCGGCATGTCGAGCGACATCCGGCGTTGCCGGTTCTCTACGTCATCAACGAACTCGGCAACACGATCGACGTACTCGAACGAGGCGCCGACAGTCCGATGCGGATCCTGCAGACCGTTTCGACGTTGCCGGACGGCTTCGCCGGGTCCAGCACCACTTCGGAGATCATCGTGTCCGGGGACGGCCGCTTCGTCTACGGCAGCAACCGCGGCCACGACAGCATCGTGAGCTTTGCGGTCGACGATGAGGGCCGGCTTTCCGAGCCCGAATACGTGTCGACGCGTGGCGAGCATCCCCGGTTCTTTACGGTCGATCCCAGCGGCGGGTGGCTACTCGCTGCCAACCAGAACTCGGACAACGTCGTCGTATTCGCGCTGGAAAACGGGCGGCCGCGCGATGTCGTCTGCGAGACGCACGCGCCAAGGCCCGTCTGCCTGCTTTTTCTGGCCGAGACCGGGTAGGCGCAGGAGAGGAAGACCATGGAATATGTGAACTTCGGAAAGGCCGGCGTCCGGGTCAGCCGATTGGCGTTCGGTCTGGGTCTCAGGGGCCAGGACGACGCCGCCGAGGCACAAAGGGCGATCGAGCACGCGATGGACCAGGGCATCAACCTCATCGACTGCGCCAACGTCTATGGCCTGATGGACGACCGGGCCAACATCAGGATGTCGGAAGCAATCCTGGGCAGGGCGATCAAGGGCAAGCGGGACGACGTCCTGATCACGTCCAAGGTCGGCAGCGAAGTCGGCCGCGGGCCGAACGACCAGGGACTCTCGCGTTACCACATCATGAGGGAGGTGGAGACATCGTTGCGGCAACTCGGCACGGACCACATCGACTTCTATCTCGTACACCGGTTCGACGAACCGACGCCGCTCGCGGAGACCGTCAGGGCTCTGGACGATCTCGTGCATTCGGGCAAGGTCCGCTACGTGGGGTGCTGTAATCACGAGGCCTGGCAGGTCTGCAAGGCGCTCTGGGTGGCGGACCGGCTGAACGCGGTTCCCTACATGGCAGTGCAGAACATGTACAGCCTGCTCAACCGGCACCTGGAAAAGGAAATGTTCCCGCTGTTACGGGACACCGACCAGGGCGCGATGGCCTACAGTCCTCTGCACATCGGACTGTTGAGCGGGCTCTATACGCCTGGCGCCCCGCCTCCCCCCGGATCGCTATTCGCGTCGCGTCCTCCGGCGTTCTACGCCGCAATGGCCGGCGAAGCGGCGCAGAGGGTCATGGCCGCCGTCATTGAACTCGCGGGCGAACTGGGCAAGACGCCGGCGCAGTTGGCCCTCGCCTGGGTGCTGTCGCACCCGGAGATCACGCTCGCGATCACGGGCGCCGATACGGCGGCGCATCTCGACGACAACCTCGGCGCCGTCGGCTGGACGCTCGACGAGTCAGTGCGCGAGAAACTGGACGCTATCTCAGCGCCGTTCGTCCGATAGTTTCGGACGGCGTACCTGTCAGGACGAGCCTACGATGGCTTCGCTCGCCTGGATTAGGCACCGAATGTAGCCGAGCGCGTACGCCTCCCCGATCGACCCCGTACCCTTGCCGTCCCCGCAGTCGAGGATGTGGTCCGGCGTGATCATGCCGTCGAAGCCGACCTCGCGCAGCGCGCAGACGATCTTCAGGAGGTCCAGGTAGCCGTTGTCCGGGAAGGTCTCCTGGAAGTTCGGAATGGGGCTCGACGTGTTGCGCAGGTGCACCTGGGTGATATGGCCGGCCGGACCGAACTCGCGAATCGCGGCCACGATGTCCTCTCCGGTGCCGTCTTCTCCCGGCATTTCCGAGAACGTGCCGACGCAGAACAGGGTCGCGCTGTAGGGGTTGTGATCCACCGCGTCGAAGGCGTGCCGGAACGACGCGACATCGCGGAAAATCCGGGCGACGCCCTGGTGTGTCAGGGGCGGATCGTTGGGGTGAAGCTGGAGGCGGACATTGGCCTCCTCGGCGACGGGCAGCATGCGCTCCATGAAGTAGAAATACGTCTCCCACATGTCGTCGTCTGAATAGGTGCGGTCGTAGACGTTCGGCGTCGCCAGCGCGGCCGCCTGTTCGAACAGCCGCGTGCGCGCGCCGCGCGAGGTCGTCTCGCCGGTCATGCCCGCGCCCCCCGAGTGCCACGCGTAGGTTGTATGCCGGATGCCGGCCTTTCCGAGATCCCGCAGGAAATCCTGAAAGGTCTCGATATCCCTGTCGCGGTCGGCGCCACCGGTCGTGATCGACGGACGGTTGTACATGTCCTGGAGCATCACTTCGTGGATGTCGAGCCCGGCCCTGGTGACCTTGTCCTGGACGCGGAGCAGGTCGTCGAAGTTGTAGGTCTCGGCGAACATCCGTACTTCGATGGTCTCGACGCCCATGTTCCTGAGATAGCTCAGGTGCGACGGTGTGAGCTTTTCCGGGTACTGGAAGCTGACCCCTAGTTTCATGCTGGCCCCCCTTTATCGATGTCCCAAGCCTATCAGCCGCCGGTGCCGGTGTCCGAACTTGCCATCCGCGTAACGCAGACCATAAGCTCGGGAGCGCGGGAGGGGACCGACCTTAATCCACCACGTGGCGAACGCGGGTTGCTCAGGACAACCTGAGGACTCGCGGCGGGCGCAGTGCGGTCCCGTCCGTCGCGAGCAATCGATCGAAGATACTTGAATGGCAGCACCGGAAACAGAAACCGAGCGAATCGACTTCAAGAAGCTGGTCATAGTCGGTGTGCTGAACATGGCGCAGAGCTTCCCACAGTCGTTCACGGGCAGGGCGCTGCCTTTCATGTTCAGGAGGGAGGGTTTGCCGCTGGACCAGTTCTGGCTGCTCGCGCTGCCGAACTACCCGAACTCTTTCAGGTGGCTGATGTCGATCGCCGTGGACAATTTCGGCAGCGAACGTTTCGGTTATCGGAAGAGCTGGATCCTGCCCTGTACCCTGGTCGGGGCGATCGCCTACTCGGTTCTCGCGTTCATTCCGCCGTCGGTGGCCGCCGTGTACGTCATCACCGGAATACTCCTGTTCAAGGCGATCGTGATGGTTGCCCAGGACGTCGCAATCGATGCCTATGCCGCGGAAGCCATGAGCGAGAGAGAGCGGCCGACCGGGACTTCAATGATCAACTGGTTGGCCGGGGTCGCCAATATGGCGGGTGGTAGCACGGTTGCCCTGGTTCCAAGAATCGGGTGGACGCCGACGATGATGTCGGCGTCGGCGCTCCTGCTCTTTGCGGTTACGCCAGCCATGATTCGTCGCGAACACCCCCCGCCCGAGGCACGGCGCACGCGGCAGGCGCGCGGTGACCATGCCAACATTCTGCTGACGCTGTTGCGGCCGGAGTCTCTTTACATCCTGCCATTCGCCTTTTTCTGGGGATTCGGCGCCGGGTTCGTTGGACCGATGATCGGTGCCTTCTATGCCGACATGGGACTGAGTATGACCCTGTATGGTCTCTTTCCCTTCGGCGACTTTGCCAGTTCCACCCTGACCGCGATCGCAACACCGTTGCTGGTCCAGAAGATCGGGTTGCGCCGGACCGCGCTGATCGGTGTCTGTGTCATTCCGATCGAGGCTGCAATGTACAGCGTGTTCGCGCTGACGTCGCTGCCCCCCTTTCCGGTGCTGATCGTGATGGTCTCGGTGCTGGGTTTCGTCACGGGGCTCTTCAGCTATCCGGTCACCATCTCGCGCTTTCGTTGGGCATCCAAGGCCCAGGCCGGCACCGATTACGCCCTCATGTCGAGTCTCTCGGGTTTCGGCGTTGCGACAGGGGCAGTCGTTACCGGATTTCTCGCCGATGCGGTGGGTTGGGTGTACTTCTTCCCGATTGCGAGCCTGTTCTCGCTGACCGCAGGCGTGTTCTATGTAGGAATGTTCAATCGCATCGAGAGACTGGTCGAGGAGCGCGAGCAGGCGGAACTCGATCCGGACGCGATCCACGTGTCCCAGGTCCGACTGACCCGCACAGTGCAGTTCCTGAGCCGCTCGCTGGAACGCGTAGGCGTCGACGGCAGGCGCGGCCGGTCGTGAGGAGTCCAGCTCGCTGATTGATTTATTGGGGAATTATCCAGCTAACTTGACGCCTTCCCGCTCTCCTCGCTAATCTTCCTCCCGCTATTGTTTCTCGTGCCCGCGCCTTTGCCGGGCCGCTCGCCGAATACGCCTGACGGCCAATAGGCGGGGATTTTCTTCGCACGAGGACAATAGCAACGACCCGGCGCCACGCCGGGAAACGGCGAGTCGAGCGCGGAGGGAAACCGATGACACGATGCGCGATCATCGCGCTGTGCGTTGCCGTCCTCGCGTCTTCGCTCGCCCTGGCGCAAAGCGACCGCGGCCCGCCCGAAGGCGTGACCATCCTTCTCGAAGTCGACGAATCTCGCGAGCAGCGGCTCAGGGCGTACCGAGACGGACAGCTCGTCGCGACGGCTCCATCGAGCGTCGAATTGCCTGTGGGCATAGCGGGAGTCGACATAGCGGACGGCCTGTCGTTCGCGGTGGATGCCGGCCCGAAGGTGCGTATCGCATTCGAGGCGCGAACCTACGCGGCTCGAGGCGGCGATGTCGTTCTGGTGACGACGTTGGTGTACGTCGACGGGGAATTGCGCCAGGTGCACGCCGCCCTGCTGCGCGTCCGCGATCACGCGGGAGAGCCGCAGACAACATAGCCGGCTGTGCTATGGTGTGCATCGGAACCCCTGTCTGGACGCAACCATGACCACCTCCACCAAACGACCCGACTACGGGAACGCCAAGCCGGAAGACTTGGCGAGGGCGCTGCTGCGTCCCCCCGTCCGCAACAAGGAACCGAATGGGCGTTCGCGTCGAACGCCTAGCACGCCCGCGAAACCTGCCTAGTGGTTTGACGGCGGGAGAGACCGCAAATCCTGAAGCGGGAAACCATTTGACAGCCTAGAGGTCTATTTGGTATCACGCTTCGCCCTTTGCCAACAGGAAGTGAGAGGACACCTAATGAGCAAAGTCAAGGAGTTGGGTCAATGACTGTGGTGACAACCACGGCTAGACGAGTAGCGGCACACGCGGCTGCATCATCCCCTTGTTTGAACTAACCATCGGAGATCGACAAATGACAATCCGCCGACCAAAGGTCAAGGTCATTGTGACTACTCATGTCGACAACGACCACGACATAGCGTTGTTCCAGGCAGGTGATGCGTTCAATCGAATGATCCAAACAGCCCGAATCAAACGCTATTTCGATGTCGCCATAAGCCACTTCATCAGTTCTGCGGATATCGGCATTGATTCGGCATCTCGCCTGAACTACATCCTTCCAGGTGATGTTCCGATAAACGCCAGCGACCGATTTACCTACGATGCTCTCGTCAAACGAATCAAGAGCGATGAGGAATCATTGGACAACATGCGGCGCCTTTTTGCGCGCCTCAAACGTCCATCGGAGCCGATTGATTTGACTACGCCAAAGGGACTGGACGATGGCCGAGAACGACAAGGACAAGGACGGCTCGCGGTCGTCAAGGGAGGGTGAATCTGGTGGCGAGGCTGGACTGCCTGCGGAGATTCAGCAGGCTTTAGAGCAACTTCCGCAGGAACAGCGGGAGACACTTGCCCAATTCGTCTCTCTGCAAATCGCATCACATCGCGGACCAATCCCTTCACCAGAAAGCCTAGGTCATTACGAGCAGGTTCGTCCGGGAACTGCTGACGACATCATAGGAATGGCCAAGGCAGAGCAGCAACTTCAAGCGGACGCGGTTAGGACTCAGCTATTCCACGAAACGTTTAGGATTTCGGTGGCAATGGTTTCTGTCATCGGGATGATTGGGATAGCCGGACTCGCCATATGGGCTGGACAACCGATACTCGCAGGATTTACGGCAGTCGCAAGTGGTGCCCTTGCGGCGGTGAGGGTCATTTTCGCTCGCAAGGAATAGTTCAGCGGGCGCCGGACGGCAACCCATTGTCCTCCGTCAGCTCGTCGTAGGTGAGACGCTTTCCAACCAGCGACGCAGCTACCAGCGCCATTTGATCGAGGGTATCCAGCGACCTGATGTTGTGTTTCCCCGCGAATTGGCGGACATAGCGGTCCAGGTGCTTCGGACTCATCTTGTGGTAGACGCCCGTGTGCGCCCGCTTGAGGACCGCCCAAAAGCTCTCTATGCCGTTGGTGTGCGCCATGCCCCGGACGTATTCCCCGACCGTGTGATTGACGGTTTCGTGCTTGTTCGGGATCCCCCGATAGGACTTGGCGGTGTCGGTGTACACCGTGGCGTCCGGTGACGCGCTTTCCGCGATGAAGCCATGCAGCGCGGCCTTGTCCACCTTGGCGGTCGTTCTGGCCGATATGCGGCTTGTGGCGCGATCGCGCGCGCCGACGACGGCGGTCTTGCCCACCGCTCCGCGGCCCGCGTTGAGCTTCTTGTCGGCGTGCTTGTTCTTCTCGAGTCCGCCCATGTAGGTTTCGTCCACTTCGACCGGGCCGGAGAAGTCGCCGTGGTTCTGATTCCACGCCTCGCGGATGCGATGCAGCATGAACCACGCGGTCGGCTGCGACACGCCTATGTCGCGGTGCAGCTTCATGCTGCTGACGCCCTTGAGCGAGGTCAGCTCCAGATAGATCGCGATGGCCCACTTGCGAAGCGGCACTCTGGTTTTCTGCAGGACGGTCCCCGTTCGGACGCTGAAATAGGATCGGCAGTCCGGGCACCAATAGGGCATCGGCTTGGCGTTCGGGACTTCGCGGGTGTTGAGGGCGCCGCAATGGCCGCAGCATCGCTCGCCGTCCCACATGACGGCCTCGAACCATTGGCGGGCCGAGTCCTCGTCGGGGAATCGGGCGGTGATTTCCAGCAGGGACATGCCTTTTCGGAAAGACTTGCCTGGCGCTTTGTACATTGTTCGGCCCTCGACTTGATGAAACGGGAGGGCCGTTTGCCGGGCGGGTGGCCAACCCGTTCCTCTTGCGAGGCCGGGGAAGGTGCCCTATCATCGGACTTGAGTTGCCACACTCCCTTCCTCGCCCGGTCCGGCTTTCGGGTCCAAACCTCGTAAGCCTTGACCGAGGTTCCTCTCTTATCGCCCGTTTTCGCGAGAGATTTAATTCTCGCGTATTCGGGCGCATTTGTCAAGTTATCTTTATAATTCCCATTTATTGGCTTAACGCGACGGCCGCTCGTCGCACATCACCGCAATACGGTGCAGTTCGCGAACCTCGTGGATGAAATCGTTGGCCCCCGCGTGCAACAGGCATCGCTGGTCCCAGATCACCAGCGTGCCGGGCTCGTAGCGAAAACGCGCCTGGTACCGGTTGCGGGAGCAGTGCAGGAACAGGAAGTCGAGCAACGCCCTGCTCTCGTGGGCTTCGAGCTGCACGACGCGCTGGGCGTAGTTGAGGTTCACGAAGATCGCCTTCCTGCCCGTCTCCGGATGCCTGATCACAAGCGGATGGACCACCGACTTGTTGGTGAGCGTCGGGTCGATGATGCGGCCGTCGTGCGCGACGTCCAGCGGGTCGAGGAATGCCTTCATCGGATCGGAGAGATCCTCGTAGGCCTTGTACTGCGACGCGAACATCGTGTCCCCGCCCACCGCCGGCAATCGCTTGGCAAGCAGCATGGTGATCTTGGGCGGCAGTTCCTGCCAGGTGGCGTCCGCGTGCCATTGTTCGGTGATCAGGGGGTTATCGGGATCAGCCCGGATCTGCAGCACGTCATCGAAGCCCTGGAAGGGCGTGAACCCGTGCACGTCGAGTTTGCCCCAGCGCATGCCGAACTCCCGGAGCTTGGGCACGGTGAGGTGTCCCTGCCCGTGTAGTGCGAGAGCGCTGTACGTCAGCAGCAGTTCGTGCACGGTGGCGAAACCCTCGTCGTCGAGGGTCTCCACGTCAAGGCCCCGCACCTCTGCACCCAGGGCGCCCGTCAGAGGTCGAACGTCCAGGTTGGCGGTTTGCGCAACGGCGCTCATGTTCCTGCTCCCACAAGCATCGGACTTGAATGGAATGCCGCCGTCAGCTTAGCAGAGTTCGGCTGACCAAAAGGGGTCCGCGTGTCTGATCTTGGGGATCGGGGATCAGTTCGGTTGGCCCGTTACCGAAGTCGTTCCAGCAAGTGTTCTTCGTAATGGAAGGAGCCTCCGTCCACTATCAGAGTTGAGTCGACGCAAGGACGTTTTGACCATGGTCATGACCATGTACAATTAGGTCTGGCAAAGCCCGTGCAATAGAAAACTCATGAAAGAAGACGGCAGCGAAGCAGGAGTCAGCCAAACACTGAAGGCGTCAGAGTTCAAGGCCAGGTGTCTGAAGCTGATGGACGAGGTTGCGGAAAGCGGCAAGGAGATCGTCATCACCAAGAACGGGCGCCCGGTCTCTCGGCTCGTGCCCTACCGAAACAAGCCGAGAGCGCCCTTCGGGCGCGACCGGGACAAGATTCGAATATTGGGTGACATCGTCGAGCCGACAGGCGTCGTATGGGAGGCGGAGGCAGATCCGGATCGGGTATTTGATCCATGATCCTCCTAGACACGCATGTCTTGGTCTGGCTGCTATCCGATGACCGCAGGATTGGCAAGCAGGCCCGAGAAGCCATAGACAGTTCCTGGGCCAGGGGTGAGGCAGCCGTATCCGCGATCACGTTCTGGGAGGTCGCCATGCTGCAGGGCAAGGGGCGGCTTTCGCTGTTGGCCGACATCGGCGCATGGCGCGCGAGCTTGCTCGAGGAGGGCCTGATCGAGATCGCGGTGGACGGCGAGGTGGGGATCCGGGCGGGACTTCTGCAAGATCTGCGCGGCGACCCCGCTGACCGCCTGATCGTCGCCACCGCGCTGGAGGGCCACCAACTGGTGACCGCCGACCAGCAGCTTCTCGAATGGCCTGGCCGTTTGAGTCGATTGCGAGCGACCGAGTGACCGGCTCTTCAGCCTGGCGACAATCCGGCAGATGCGCCAAGCGCTTGATCGAAAGTCTTTAACTCGCCCACGCCATGCCGGCGGCAACACGCAATATGGCAGAGGTCCCGGGCGCCGAGCGTGGGAAACTGCTCGTGGAGTTGGCGCGCCAGGGTCACATCCTCAAGTTCAAGCGGCCAGACCCGGATAGCGGAGCGAACCACCAGCGACAGGGCCGCATCCAACGTCTGCAGCCGCCCGACTGGAAGATAGGCATGAGCCAACTCCTGCAGAACCTCCGCGGAGGTGCATAGCGGGGTGCGGATTCGATTACATTCATAGAAGAACTGACGCGCAGGGTCGCGCAGCGGGTGGGGTCGTCCGACTGCGTACATGAACACGTTCGTATCGACGAAAATCACGATTTGGGCACACCACGTTCAAGGGATTCTCTGATCACCATCAGATGCTCTTCCCAGTCGGGCTCGACCCTGGGACCCTCCAACTTGTCGCACAGGTGAAAGAACGTGTCGAGATCCGCCGACGACTCCAGGGGATCAGAACGTTGCTGATTCTCCAGCCGATCGCGAGCGGCGGTTCTGAGCCACTCGCTCAGTGACATGCCTTCACGCCTCGCCTGGTGGACGAACCGGTCCCGGTCCTCATCGGGGATCACCAACTGTACTCTGGCCACCAGATATGCACCTGAAGGATACGCATGTGTATGTATGTTACACATGTACCCAGCGATGTGAATGGGGGATTTCGTTCGTAGTAGCATCGTCTTTCGGGAAGCTAACGGACGCGCAGCACTTGAGTTACACAGAACTATTCTCCGGCACCTTCGACGGGTGGACTATCAAGGACACGGAACACGACAACTTCTCGATCGTCGACGGCGTGCTCGTCGTCGAGGAGCCCGACGGATGGCTCAAGTCGGACAAGGAGTACGCGGATTTCGAGCTTGAGGTCGAATTTCGTTTCATGACCGACGATGCCGACAGCGGCATTTTCGTACGGGTCATGGGCACGGAGCCGTTTTCGCGGGGCTGGCCCGATAGCTGTTACCAGGTGCAGATGCTGAACCCGCTCGGCGGCAGCCCGTATCCGCCCGTCGGCGCGCTCTTTCGTCATGGGACGGACGCTGGCGAAACCAACTACAACGATGCGCTGGCGCGGGAGACGTCGAGACCGACCGGGGAATGGCAGACGCTGTACATCAAGGCGGTCGGCGACCGGATCACGACCGCGCTCAACGGTGTGGAGCTGTGCCAGGCCGAGAACATCACCAACGCGTCCGGACATATCGGCATCCAGGGGGAGACCGGTGCGCTGGAGTTCCGTTCGTTGAGGATTCGCGAACTGTGAGTGGAAGGCGACCGTGGAACATCGATCGCAGGTGTAGGATGGCGTACATCGGAGAGGGGCAAAGTCATGGCCGAAGCAGCAACTGAGATACCGTCCAGCCGCGATCGGATATGGAGCGAGATCGTCGAACTCGGTCTCGAACCCTATATCGAGTTTCTCGACGAGAACGGTTACGTCGTCATTCCGCCCGAGATCGCGATGCCAGAAGGCCTCGCGGATCGGATGCTCAAAGCCTGTCTCGATGTCGCGGAGCGCCGCAACGGCGAGCGGCCGGATTTCGAGGGGGGCTCCACGCACGCCAGCATGGCCCCCTACGAGTCGGGGTTCGATTCCTTCCGAACGCGAAGGGAACGCAAACTCAAGCAGGGACTGGACACCGCTGCTGCGTATGAGAACGACTCGCCCCACGGCGATCTCATGAATTCGATCCTGTTCGAGGACGAGGTCTTCGAAGAGGGGCTCATGAACCCGGTGCTGCTCGCCATCGCGACATACCTGTGCGGCTACAGCGCGACGCTGTCGTCCATGGGCTGCTGGATGCGGGGACCGAACCGGAGCACGTTCAACCTGCACACGGACATGTCGGTGGCCGACGAACTCCTGACGCCGCACGCCCTGGTTTGCCAATGCACGTATGTGCTGACCGACTTCGATCGGGAGAACGGCTCGACGGCAGTCCTGCCGGGCAGCCACAAGTGGTGCCGGCAACCGGTGGGTGACGAATGTATCGTGCCCGCCAATCCGGGCGATCCCGGCAACCCGGACGTGGTGCCCGTAGAAGCGAAGGCCGGCTCCATCCTCGTCTGGCACGGGAACACCTGGCACGGCGCCTACAATCGCAGGGCGCCGGGACTGCGCGTCAGCGTGGCGAATTACATGGCGCGGGACTTCATGCGCACCCAGGAGGACCTGCGCGACATCATTCCCCAGGAAATGCTCGACCGGCATCCGCCGCGGTTCGGGATCCTGACCCAGCAGGGGGTCGCTGCCGGTTATCGGAACCAGGACGACGGCTGGGCCAAGGATGCGCGCGCGGAGAAACACAACGCCGCGTACGCGAAGGAGTCCGGCGTACGCTTTCGGGCGAAGGACGGCGTCTACAACTGATACCGCGCCTCACGCGCCCCCGTCCTTAAGGTTGGGAGGAAACGTTGGCTTTATCCCTTGAAGACCGTTTCGCCATTTCGGAACTTCTGGCGCGATATTTCCACGCGACGGATGCGAGGGACAGCGAGGCAATCGCGGCTATGTTCGCGCCCGACGGCATCCTCGAAGTGCAGGGTTCCTGGCAGGCCCGCGGAAGGAAGCAGATCGCCGACGCGGAGCGACCGGTTCACCCGCGTGCGCCGAGGCGGCACCTGGTCAATAGCCTGGTGATCGACGGAAACGGGAGTACGGCGAGTTGCACCGGCTCGGTTGCGGTCGTGGAAGCGGGCGGCAACCTGCGCGTATCGGGACGCTTTGTCAGCAAGCTGGCAAAGCAACGCGAGGGTGGATGGCAACTCGTGCAGCAGCGCTACGAGGACATCGAACCACGGCTGTCTCGGGCGGATCCCGAGGACGACGGGTCGCTCAGCGCGGCGGACAGGGTCGCGATCATGGACGTGATCTATCGCGCCGGCCGCACCGTCGATCATCGGGACCCGGAGGGGCGTGCGGACTGCTACACGGACGACGCCGTGTATGAGTACGAAGGAGGCGATAGAACCGTCGGTCGAGAGGAGTTCATTCGGAAGCTCCGCAACGCGGCCGATCCCCAGGACTCGCTGCACTGGACTACCAACCACATCATCGAAGGCACCAGTACCGAAGCGAAGGGGCTCATGTACTTCGCCGTCTATTACCAGGAAGCGATCGCGGCCTCGGGTACCTATAGCGACACCTACAGGAAGGTCGACGGAGAATGGCGCATCGCCAGCCGCTACGTCGTCGTTGATCGGGCACCCTAAGGAGACTGCCATGCCCCTGACCGCAGAAGACCGCATGGAGATGATCGAGCTGGTCGCCCGTTACAACCACGCCATCGACAGCCGCGATGCCGAAGCCTGGGCGGACACGTTCACGGAAGACGGCAGGTTCTACGCGCCGCCGAACCACGATGTTCGTGGCCGGGAAGCGCTGGTTGAGTTCATCCGGTCCTTCGGTCCGCCCGGCGGCCAGCATTGGACGACGAACTTCGAGATCGAGGGTGACGGCGACGACGCCACCATGCTGGTCGAGTCCATATTCGTCAGGGGCGACCAGGTCGGTGGCAGGGGCCAGTACCGCAATACGATGAGACGCATCGACGGCAAGTGGAAGTTTGCGGAGCGCGACTGCACCTGAAATCGAGGGCGGCGACACCGGATACGGGATGGCCCTACACGACGCAAGCGTAGAATGCAAGATTAGTTGTAGAATCCAGATCGTTAGGAGATTGGAGGAGAAGTCGCATGGCAGCCGTGGCACAGACAGTACCAACCTTGGCCGAACCCCGGAACCGAATCTGGGACGAAATCAGTGAAATGGGGCTGGAGAAATACGTCGCGGACATGGACCACGACGGCTATTGCACGCTCCCGCCCGAGATCGCCAATCCCAACAACCTCGCGGGCCGGATGCTCGATGCGCTGGTGGATCTTGCCGAGAAGCGCAACGGAGAGCGTCCCGATCTCGAAACCGGCGCCACGCACGCCTATCAACCCAAGTTCCTGTACGGCGCCAAGAACGAGCGCTACGGCCGGTCCCAGTTGAAGGACCAGACGCCGGCCCTCAAATCACCCAAGGATCTCGGCAAGGAGGATTCGCCCTTCGGCGATCGGATGCACTCGATCTTCTACGAGGATCCGGTATTCGCAGAGGCGCTGATGAACCCGCCGATGCTCGCGATGGTCACCTACCTGCTGGGCTACAGCGCGGTGCTGTCGAACATGGGCTGCTGGATGAAGGGCCCCTGCAAGAGCAACTTCCCGCTGCACACGGACTGCGGCGGCATGCCGTCACCGCTGCCGCAGCAGGCCTATGCCGCGCAGTGCACGTACCTGTTGACGGATTTCAACCGGGAGAACGGGGCCACCTGCCTCGTACCGGGCAGTCACAGGTGGAACCGCAACCCCATAGGCGACGAAAAGATCCTCCTGCCCTACGAGGAGGGCGGCAGCGAGCAGGCCGTCGCGTGCGATGCCCCGGCGGGTTCGATCGTCATCTGGCACGGCAATGCCTGGCACGGCGCGTTCAATCGCACGGCGCCGGGGATCCGCGTCAGCGTGACGGTCTACTTCAACCGGCCCTTCATGCGGCCGCTCGAGGACTTCATCGACAAGATCCCCGAGAAGATGTTCGAGGAGATGCTCGACAAGTACGGGCCGCGGGTCGCGATGGTGCTGCAGCACGGGTGTGTTCCGGGGTACTCCACCCAGGGCGACCGGGTGTCGTACACCGCGAGAGCGGACCAGTACATCGATGCCTATGAACAGGACGCCGGGGTAAGGACGCGCAACAAGAGCGACCCCTACCACTAAACCGGCAAGGCGCCGGCAGCGACTCGGCGCCCGTTCAGGAGAGCAGCCCACACCCACATGGTGCGGGCTGTTTTTTGCAGGTTCGCCCGACTCTCTCGTTCCTTGCGGCGGGGACCTCGCTCGTGGATGATCGGAAGGCACAGATAGGGGCAAGAGGTTGGTATGGAAACCTCCACTATCCTTCTGACGGGTGCCGCCATTCTCTCGACGTTGGCCGCCACGGGGATAGGCTTCTTTGCCGGCCGGGCGAGCACGCCTGGCGACCATGCTCCCGTGGTCGCGGAGCGGACAGACGCTGCCAGCGCTACTTTTTCCAGGTATGAAATTCCGGCGGCGGACGAAACGGCGTCCTCCGATCTGCGTACTCGGCTGTTGCATGCGCTGGAGCGGCCTGCCTCGGAACGGAACCGGGCCATCCGTATCGCGATGAACGCGTGGCTCGCCGCCGACGGTGCGGCGGCGATCGTGGCCGTGCGGGACGATCCCGAGCTTCGCGGCGTGGCTAACCGGATGATGGAGTTCGCCCTGTTCGCGTATCCGGAGCTATTCGTCGATAACCCGTCACTCCTGACGGAACTCCCGGATGGGAGGGAGTCGATCACGATGGCTGCGCGCGCCATGGCGATGTTCGATCCCGACTCGGCACGCGGGCTGGTCGATACGCGCCTTGCGGGGTCAGCGTTCGGCGGTGCGGTGTCGAGGGCTGCGGATCAGATCGAACGTGCCGGGAAGGACCCTTATGCCGAGCTCGCGTCCATCGTGGCCGAGGCGGACTGGCCGAATCAGCGCTTGTTCGAACTCGTGGTTCGCGTGGCTGCGGAGGACCCGGCAGCCGCGGCGGACCTGATAGAGGAGATGCCGGCACGGATGATGCAACCAGCGACTCAGCTACTGGTGCAGGTCTGGTCACAGACGGACCCGGAGGAAGCGGCGCGGTGGCTCGTGCAGAAGGACTCGGGGGAGGGATTGAGCCACCTGGCGCAGGAGTGGGGACGGCGCGACTTCGAAACGGCCAGCGCTTTTGCGGATACGTTGACGGGCGACAAGCGTGCCGTCTTTTTGACTGGACTCGTGAGCGCGACCCACGGCATGTCGAGGGAAGAACTGCTGGGTTGGATGTCGCGATACGAGGATGATGCGGCCTACCCGAATCTGGTCATGAGCGTGGCGCAGCGGTTCGCGTCCCAGGACCCTGAAGCCGCGATCGCCTTGCTCGACGAGATTGAGAACCAGTCGTTGCGCAATCAACTGGTGCCCACGGTTGCGGGGACGTGGGCGCAGAACGATGCTGAGTCCGCGTTGGAGTGGGCACGCGGCCTTGCGCCCGGCCGGACGCGCGACCGGGCCATCGCCTCGGTCGCACCCTCGCTGATGGACATGGAACTGGACCTGGATCGCGCCATCGATATGGTCAACGAGATTGAGGATCCGCAAGTGCGCAAGGGCGCCGCCCGGTGGTTGCTGCACGCTGTGGAGAGCGATGACGAGGCCCTTCGTCTGGGCAGTGACTATGGCTTCGATCACGACGCCGTGCTCGAGTTGCGAGATGGTCGACGCCTTATGCGTGGCCCGGGCCTTGTCAGGACTATCTCAAGCACCGTCCGTTTCAAGGGCGGGGCAGGCTCGGACGAAGAGTGAGGTGTCAGGTTGATATGAGCAGTTCCACCTTTGTTCTCGCGGTTGTCCTTCTCGCGGCGTTCGGGGCTGCGACAGGTTTTCTTGGCGGTCGAATGAGCGTGCGTGATTCTGCACCCGCGATCGCTGACCGGACGCAGGCGCCGACCACTTCTGGCTTCCCGGCACCAGGAACCCCGTTGCCCGATAAGACGGCGGCCGCAGATTCGCGTACCCGGCTCTTGCATGCGCTGGAGCTGCCTGCGGCGGATCGGGACCGGGCGATTCGTCTTGCGATAAACGCCTGGCTCGCAGCGGACGGAGCCTCGGCGATCATGGCCGCGCGAGACGATCCCGAGCTTGACGACGTGGCCATTCGGATCACCCAACTCGCCCTGTTCGCATATCCCGAGATACTCGTTGATGATCCATCGCTGCTGGAAGGTATCCCGGACGCACAACAGTCGATCGTAATGGTTGCAGGCGCCATTGCGAGGTTTGATCCCGACGCCGCGCGCGCGATGATCGATACGCATCTTTCGGGCTCGATGTACCGCGATGTGATGTTGTCGTCGGTGGACCAGGTCGAACGTGCCGAGCAGGATCCGCGCGCGGAGCTCGAATCAATCGCGGCCGGGACGGGAATGGGGAGTGAGCACCGGCGCCTGCGGCAAGTCGTGAACCGCCTGGCTGCCGATGACCCGGTAGCTACAGCGGAGTTGATTGACGACCTGCCAGCACAGTTGAGGGAATACGCGACCCGGGCGCTGGTGGAGGTCTGGTTCCGAAAAGACCCGGAGGAGGCGGCACGCTGGCTGGCCGAGAAGAACGTTCAGGTATCAGGCGACGCCCTGAACGATCTCGCCCGGCGCTGGGGACAGAGCGACTTTGACACGGCGAACGCGTTTGCGGATACGTTGGCGGGCAGGAAGCGTGCTTTCTTCCTGCTCGGGCTTGCGAGCGCGGCCCAGCGATGGCCGAAAGAGGAGCTGCTCGCGTGGGTGTCGAGGTACGAGGGTGAATCCGCTTACACCGATTTGATGGTGAGCGCGGTGCAGCGGTTCGCGCAGGAAGATGTCGGCGCTGCGATCGACCTGATCAAGACGCTACCCGAGCGAATTCAACTGGCCTCCTATCGATCGGTCGTGCGGTCTCTCGCCCGCCGCAATCCCGAAGCTGCGGTCGCGTTGATGGAGGAGATCGGCGACGAGTCGGTGCGAGATGGCCTGGTTCCCATGGTCTCCAAGATGTGGGCGCGAAGCGATGTGGAGTCTGCGTTGGAATGGGCGCGCGACCTCTCGCCTGGCCGGACGCGCGATCGGGCGCTCGCCTCGATCGCATCCTCCCTGATAAATGTCGAAGCCGAGTTCGACACGGATCGGGTCATAGAGGCGATCGCTGAAATCGAAGACCCGGAAACTCGCAAGGGAGCGGCCTGGCAGCTGTTGTTCGTTGTGGAAAGCGATGACGAGGCCGTCCGTCTCGGACGAGACCATGGTTTTGATCGCGATTACGTGCTCCGTTTACGCGGCGGAGAGAGCGGCAGAATGAGCATCAGAATGCGTAGCCCTGGCCTCGTGCCGGGAAATACCCTGGCGTCTGGTGCAGGGACCGTCCGTCTCCGTAGCATCAATGTCGTTGCAGACAAGGACGCGGACCCGGAGTGATGGGGAAACCCGCGTACGGTAGCCCTTCCCTTGCCCTTGCAGCTTGAGGTTCCCTTGTGGATGATCGAACGCACTAGGGAAGAGGCAACAGTTCGGGTATGCGCACCTCCATTGTCCTACTCGCGGTTGCCGCCGTTTTTCTCACTGCGGTCGCCGCAGCGATAGGTTTCTTTGCCGGTCGAGGGAGCGTGTCCGTCGACCCTGCCCCCTCGACCTATGAGCGGACACAGGCCGCTCCCACCCCGTTGCTGAATTATGGGCTTTCGACGGCAGATCAGTCGGCGCCGTCGAATCCGCGCGCCGACCTGATCCGTGCCCTGGGGCAACCGGAGCCCGAAGGGACCCGAGCCGTTCGGCTGGCGATGAATGCCTGGCTCGCCGCCGATGGCGCTGCCGCGATCCTGGCTGCGCGGGACGACCCGGAGCTTGGTGACGCGGCCGACCGGATGATGCAACTCGCCCTGTACGTGTATCCGGAAATCGTCGTCGACAACCCCGCCTTGCTGGAGGGGGTCCCCGAACAGTCCATTGCAATGGCTGCGTCCGCCATCGCCAGGTTCAATCCCGATGCAGCGCGCGCGATGATCGACACGCACCTTTCCGATTCAGGGTTCGGCGATGCGATGCTGTCCATGGTCGATCAGATCGGACCTGCGTCACAACCGGTACAGGACCCCCGCGCCGAACTTGAATCCATCCTGGCGGAGCGCAGCTTCATGCGGCGTCTTCCGCGTCTGCATTCGCTTGTGACACGCGTGGCCGCGGACGATCCGCTGGCCGCTGCGGCCCTCCTCGACGACATGCCGGGATCGATGGTCCAGCAGGTCATTCATCCCCTGGTGGAGGTCTGGGCAAGGACCAATCCTGCGGAAGCAGCGCGCTGGCTCGCGGAGAAGGACGCCCAGTTCTCGGAGAACGGCCTGAACGCGCTGGCATGGCGATGGGGGCAGAGCGATCTTGAAGCGGCGAGCGCTTTTGCGGACACGTTGACAGGCAGGAAACGAACGACGTTCTTGACCAGCCTCGCGAGCGGCCAGCGCATGTCGACAAACGAGATGCTCGCGTGGGTGTCGCGCTACGAGAATGACCCGGCCCATGCCAGCATGGTGATGAGCGTGGCACAGCGCCTGGTTCAGGATGACCTCGACACCGCCATTGGATTGATCGAATCGCTACCCGATGAGATGCGCCGTTCCTCCTATCGATCGGTAGTGTCGTCCCTCGCGTTCCAGGATCCCGAAGCTGCGATCGACCTGCTCGATGAGATCGGGGACACGTCGGTGCGCGATGAAGTGTTGCCCATGATCTCCTCCGTGTGGGGGCATAACGATGCGGAGGCGGCGTTGGACTGGGCGATGGACCTTGCGCCTGGCGCGCCACGCGATCAGGCGATAGCCTCGATCGCATCCTCCCTGGTCAACTTCGACCGGGATCGCGCCATCGAAGCAATCGATGAGATCGACGACCCGGACGCACGCAGGGGGCCGGTCTGGCAGTTGTTGGTTGCTGCGGACAGCGATGACGAGGCGATACGTCTCGGACGCGACTACGATTTCGACCGCGATGTGGTGCTTGAGTTACGCCAGAGCCGGAGCGGAATGGGTGGCATTGGCTTCGGGCCACCACCGGATTTCAGGCAATATCCTGGTGTCATCGTCGGCATATCAAGCGACTCCGACTCCGAGTGATAGGATAGATTCCCGGGAGGATGAAGGTCATGGCAGAAGCAGCAACCTTGCTTGAGCCGCGCGAAAGCGCGTGGAACGATGTCTGCGCGCTCGGTCTGCAGAAACACGTCGCGGGTCTCGACGCCCATGGTTTCTGCGTGATCCCGCCCGAGATCGCGAACCCGAACAACCTTGCCGGGCGGATGCTAGAAGCCCTGCTCGACATCGCCGAACGCCGCAACGGCGAGCGGCCCGACGTGGTGACCGGCGCGACGCATGCCTACCAGCCCAACATGCGCTTCGGCGCCAAGAACGAGCGGTACGGCCGATCGCAGGTCGAGGACGAGATTCCGGCCATCGCAGCGCCGCACCCGGATGCGGTCGATTCACCCTTCGGCGATCGGATGCACTCGATCTTCTTCGAGGACGAGGTGTTTGCCGAGGCGCTGATGAATCCCCCGATGATCGCGCTGGTGACTTACCTGTTGGGATATAGCGCGGTACTGTCGGCCATGGGCTGCTGGATGAAGGGGCCCTGCAAGAGCAACTTCCCGTTGCACACGGACTCGGGAGGAATCCCGGAGCCGCTTCCGGCGCAGAGCTACGCCGCCCAGTGCACGTACGTGCTGACGGACTTCAACCGGGACAACGGCGCGACCTGCATCGTGCCGGGCAGTCACAAGTGGAACCGCAACCCGGAGGGGGAGGAGACGGTCCTCCTTCCCTACGAGGAGGGTGGCAGTGAGCAGGCGCTGGCGTGCGAGGCGCCGGCGGGTTCGTTGATCATCTGGCAAGGCAACACCTGGCACGGCGCGTTCAATCGCACGGCGCCGGGGATTCGCGTCAGCGTGACCGTCTACTTCTACCGGCCGTTCATGCGGCCCCTGGAGGACTTCATCGGCAAGATTCCGGAGAAGAAACTCGAGGAGTTGATCGGCAAGTACGGACAGCGGATCGCGATCGTCCTGCAGCAGGGGTGCGTTCCGGGTTTCTCGACCCAGGGCGACCGTGTGTCGGGTACGGCGCGCGCCGAGCAGTTTGTCTCCGCGTACAGGGCCGAGTCCGGCGTCGGAATAGGGCGGAAGAGCGACGCCTACGCCTGATTCTGGACGCCCCTATCTATAGCGTGTCCAGATCAACGGTCTTGCCCGTTCGGGAAGACTCGTAGATTCCCATGATGAGCTTGATCGTCTCGATGTTGTCCCGGCCGCTGCTGATGGGCTCCCGGCCCGTCCGGCAACACTCCTCGAAGTGGAGAACCTCGTTGACGAAGTAGTCGTCTCCGAGTTGCTCGGCGGCGTCCGCGGGCAGGGGCTCGAACTTCGGTTGCAGGATCCTTTTCAGATCGTCCTCGTTGTGCGGGTCGAGGATCTCATCGGAGTTGAGGGAGACCATGTTCTGGCCGAACTGGGTAATCGCCATCTTTCGCGTCGGTTCGGGCGGCGTGGAGGCAAGCGTGCCCCTGTCGCCGTACACCAGGTAGTAGGCTGGCTCGGGGGACGGCGCACTTCCCTTCGTGAAGACATTGCCGATGGCACCGTTCTCGAACTCGAGAATGGCGGTGACTTCGTCCTCCGCGCCATTCAACCGGTAGGGCTTCAGCGTCCGGCAGATTGCCGTCACCCGCTTGACGTTGCCGGCGAAGTAACGCAACAGGTCGAGATGGTGCACGACCGTGACCATCAGCATGCCGCCGCCCGCGTACCTGGCGTCGCGCATCCAGTGGCCGGTGTCGTCGCGCATGTTCCCCGCAGACGTGGACTGGTGCCGAACCGCCTCGATCTTGCCCAGATTGCCCTCGTCGATGAAGCGTTTGGCCGCTGCGGCGTGCCTCGAATAGCGCAGATGCTGCGCGACCATCAGGGTCACCCCCGCCTTGTCGGCGGCGTCGATCATGTCCCGGCATTCCTGCACCGAATTCGCCATGGCCTTCTCGACCAGCACGTGCTTTCCGGCCTGCGCGGCGGCAATGGCCTGCGGCGCGTGCAGGTCGTGACGGGTGCAGATGTCAACAGCGTCGATGTCCGCCTTTCGTAGCATTTCGTCCAGGTCGAGGTAGACGTCGTCGATGCCGGCTCTCTTGGCGTAGTCCCGCACCGCGGGCTCGACGACGTCGCACGCGGCCGTGAGCCGTACCCGGTCCGGATGTTCCAGGTACGGTGCCATGTGCCGGTTGGCAATGCGTCCGGTGCCCACCAGGCCCACCTTGAGTGGTCTGGACATGATCCCTCCGTTGTTCTTGTTGGTGGTTCCGTCCGGTACTTCCGCTCAACAGGGCGGCGAAAGTCGGTGTCGTGGAGCGTCTGCTCGAAGGGTGGCATATATTGGAGGCGGCCCACAAGTTAAGGGAGATTCCGGATGGGAGAGACGGTCAGATACGGCCTCATCAGTACTGCGACGATCGGCTTCTACGCCCACGTGCCCGCCGCGAGGAACTCTCCGAACTCGGAGCTCGTGGCCGTCAGCAGCCGAAACCTCGAAACGGCGCAGGCGGCGGCGAAGGCGCACGGAATACCGCTGGCCTTCGGCAGCTACCAGGAGATGCTCGAGAGCGACGAGGTCGATGCCGTGATCAACACGCTGCCGAACAGCATGCACCACGAGTGGACGATCAAGGCCGCCGAAGCCGGCAAGCACGTCATCTGCGAGAAGCCTTTCTCCGTCACCATGGCCGAAGCCCGCGAGATGGTGTCGGCGGCCGAGGCCAACAATGTCGTTCTGATCGAAGGGTTCACGCCCCGATGGAACAAGCAGATGCGCACGGTGCGGCGGCTCATCGCGGATGGTGAGATCGGCGAGGTGATCCACCTGGAGGTCGGCCTCTCCTTCACCATGGATGACGACCGGGAGGGCCGTCCCGGCGACCCCCGAGGAGAAGGCAGCCTCATGGGATTCGGGTGTTACGGCGTGTATGCGTTGCGGTATGCGATGGGGGTCGAGCCCGTGCTTGCCATGGGGCTTGAGCGCAAGCGCGCCGGGGTCAGCTTCGACACCACGGCAAACGGGCTGCTGCAGTTCCCCAACGGCGCCGTGGGCCATCTCTTCTGCTGTCTTGAAGGTCCGCAGAAGGGCTTGCTGGAAGTGTTCGGCACGAACGGCAAGATCGTCCTCGACGGGGTCTTCACGGAAGCGGTCCCTGTGACTGTAGTCAGGGGTGAATCGGAACCCGAGGTGATGGAGATGACGAGCCCCGATCGTTTCCAGGTGCAACTCGACGAGTTCTCGGAGTGCATCCTGAAGGCCAAGGAACCGGAGTTCCCGGCGGAGGACGCCCTGCGCAACATGGCATCGATATTGGCGCTATACGAGTCGATAGATATGGGCAGGGCGGTGGCCGTGGAACGAATTTAGCGCTATGAAATCCGTCAGCCCTTCGGGCATGCCGTCTTTCACCCCCGCCCAAGCCCTCTGTTTCGCCCATCCCGCCCGTCCCGGACCCCGCGCCTTGACCGGCACTACGTGCCGTTCCACGGCGCAGACTGATCGCCATGAAATCCGTCGCCCTTTTCGGGCGCCGCATTTCACCCCCGCCCAAGCCCCCATATCAGCCTCCTCCTTGACCGGCACTCCGTGCCGTTCTGCGGCGGGGGCCGATCGCCATGAAATCCGTCGCCCTTTCGGGCGTCGCATTTCACCCCCGCCCAAGCCCCCATATCAGCCTCCTCCTTGACCGGCACTCCGTGCCGTTCTGCGGCGGGGGCCGATCGCCATGAAATCCGTCGCCCTTTCGGGCGTCGCATTTCACCCCCGCCCAAGCCCCCATATCAGCCTCCTCCTTGACCGGCACTCCGTGCCGTTCAGCGGCGGAGGCTGATATGCTCGGACACTGAAACAGACTGAAACACCGACGCGATATGAACGACTATGCTGAGATCGGCAAACGGCCAATTCGTCACGATGGTTGGGAAAAAGTAACGGGCAAGGCGCAGTTCGGCGCCGACGTCACCCTTCCAGGGACCTTGTATGGAGAAGTGCTGCGCAGTACGTATGCGCACGCCCGCATCAAATCCATCGACACCTCAAAGGCGATGGCCATGGACGGTGTCTTTGCCGTGGTGACGGCGGATGACTTCCCCAGGTTGCCGTTTGGCGGGCAGGGCACCATCGCCCGCGACAACCTGGCGCACGAAAAGGTGCTCTATCACGGTCACGGCGTCGCGGCGGTCGCGGCATCGACGCAGGCGATTGCCCGGGCGGCAGCCGACCTGATCGAGGTCGACTACGAGCCGCTGCCGCCGGTGATGAACCTCGACGATGCCCTGAAGGGCGACGTTGTCTTGCACGAGGAGTTCGAGGAAGACGGGAAGTTCACGAACGTCTACGAGCGGGAGATCAACGAGATCGGCGACGTGGAAGCCGGTTTCGCGCAAGCCGACGTGGTTATCGAGCGCTCGTTCACGACGCCGACCATTCACCAGGGCTACATCGAACCGTCTGCATGTCTCGCCTCCTATGACGAAGGCACGCAGTCGACCATCTGGACCACCACGCAGGGCCATTTCAATATCCGCGACAACCTGGCGGACCAGATGGACATGGACGTCGACAAGCTGAAGGTGATAGCGACGGAGATCGGCGGCGGCTTTGGCGGCAAGACCGCCGTGTATCTCGAAGCCATGGCGCTGATGCTGTCCAAGCTCTCCGGACGACCCGTCAAGATGCGCATGACGCGCGAAGACGTGTTTCGTTGCGCGGGCCCCGGCGCCGCCAGCAAGTCGACCATCAAGATCGGCGCCAAGCGTGACGGCACCGTAACGGCAATGCAGGCCTTTCTGGCATACGAGTCGGGCGCGTTCCCGGGAGCCCCCTTGGGCGGCGGCATGCGCTGCGTCTTCTCGGCCTATGAAGTACCCAACGTTCGCATTGAAGGGCTTTCGGCGGTGGTCAACAAGCCCAAGGTGCGCGCCTATCGCGGACCGGGAGCGCCCCAGGCGACATTCGCCAGCGAGAGCGTCATGAACGAGCTCGCGGACGAGCTTGGCATGGATCCCATCGAGCTTCGGCTCAAGAATGCGTTGCGCTCGGGCGGCACAAACATCTTCGGTCAGTTTCGCGAACTCGGTCTTGTCGAGTGCCTCGAAAAGGCAAAGGCGTCGCCCCACTACCAGGCGCCGCTCGGACCGAACCAGGGGCGCGCGGTGGCCATGGGCTTCTGGCGCAACGGGGGCGGCACATCGAGCGCGTCGGTCGTCATGAACAAGAACGGGTCGGCATCCGTGTTGACCGGGAGCGCCGATCTTTCCGGTACGCGGATAGCGCTCGCCATGATCGCGGCGGAAACGCTGGGCATCTCCATCAATGACGTCAGGGCCGAGATTCCGGATACCAACAGCGTCGCCCACACTGACGGGGCGGGCGGGAGCCGGACGATCAACGCCTCGGGGCAGGCGGTGACGCGCGCGGCCCACGAGGTCATACAGCAGTTCAAGGAGCGGGCCGCATCGGGATGGAACGTCACCCCTGAACAGGTCGAGTGGCGCGACGGGAAAGCCATCAATACCACCCGCGAGGAAGAGTTGACGATCAAGGAGATCTGCCGGGATTCGCCGGACACCGGCGGGCCGATTGCGGGCAGCGCGTCGCTGCGGGCAGAAAGCGGTCTCGGACCCTGTTTCTCGGTACACCTCTGCGACGTGGAGGTCGACCCGGACACCGGCAAGACCACCGTGCTTCGTTATACGGCCATCCAGGATGCCGGCTGCGCCATACACCCGTCCTACGTCGAGGGCCAGTTCCAGGGCGGCGCGGTGCAGGGCATCGGCTGGGCGCTCAACGAGGAGTTCATGTACGACGAGAACGGCGCGCTGGAGAATCCCGGATTTCTGGACTACCGCGTCCCGGTCGCTTCCGACCTGCCAATGATCGACACGATCATCGTCGAAGTGCCGAACTCGATGCATCCATTCGGTGTTCGCGGCGTCGGCGAAGCACCGATCATTCCCCCGCTGGCTGCGGTGGCCTGCGCGGTTGGCAACGCCATCGGTGTACGGATGAGGGACCTGCCGCTGTCGCCACCCAGGGTGCTTGAGGCGCTGGAGAGCAGGAAGCTCCCGAACGCAGCGTAACCGCGACGATGCGGCGATGAGCGAAACTGCGCGGACCGCCAGCGCGGACGCGCTGCGCCTGGCCGTCGACGGCTGGTGCGTTCTGGATGACATGATCCCCGACGCGGAAGTCGAGGGAGTCTTCGACAGCGTTACCCGGACAGTCGGGTCGAGCGAGTACCTTGAGGATCGGAACTTTCTCGCGCACAACGCCGATTTCGTGCGATACGTCGCCAACCAGCGGATGCTGGCACTGCTGGAGGAACTCTGGGGGCGCTTCTACCGGGTCGCCTGGACGACTCCGCTCATACTCGAGCCGGGAACCACCCGCGGTCCGCTCCATATCGACTGGCCCTTCGGCACTGTGTGGTTACCCCGAAGCGCGGGCATCAAGGCACCGTTCCCGGACACGGTTCTGGCCCTGACGACAGTCTGGATGCTCTCGCCTCGCACGCGCGAAACCGTGGGAACCATTGTCGCTCCGGGAAGCCATCGGTCCCTCGTGGACCCCTTCGTTGACGACCGGGTCGATCCCGACACGCCGCACGCGACGGAGATGCACGTTCCCTGGAAAGTGGGCAGCGTTCTGGTATTCGACAGCCGGTTGTGGCACACCAATCCCGCCCACTGCGGCCCAGCGCCGAGGGTCACCGTGAAGGTTTGCTATGCGCCCTGGTGGCTGAACCTGCAGCCGCTGGATCCCGCGTCGTCAGAGGGAAGGCGGATGGCGGAGGAATTCGGACGTACCGCTGCGCCGCCGATGCCCCGTATTCCGGCAGAGGCCTACCGCGCCATGCCCGAAGACGTACAGCCCCTGTTCCACCACTGGGTGAGTTGGTAGACCCGGCCTGACCCAAACGGGCCTTTAAGCCGCTTTCAGAATCTCCTTCGACTGCCGGTAGACGCTGTGCTCCCGGCCCGTCTGAATGATCCCTGCGGACTTGGTCGCCGATGCCAGGTGCAGCCAGCGGTACGGCTCCCGGGTCGCGTAGTACTCGTCCACGATCGCCTGGAAATGCTTGACCGAGTGCATTTCCGTGAAATCGTCCCGGCAGGAAATCTCGGCAAGCCGGTTGAAGTAGGGGGCGGGGTCGTAGCCCTTTTCCGCGTATTGGCGTGCCATCGCGACACCTTCCTTGATCCCCTCGGGGGGAACGACATTCGCGACGCTGTTGATCTGGTGCCAGTCGATATACGGCTGGTTGTCGATGTTGTCCGTAATCGCATCCAGCAGGTTTTCCTGGCTGCGCTCCGGGAGGGAGGCGGTGCTGCCAGGCTCGATGTTGCACGTCCAGTCTATCTTGCGGGCACCGAGCAGGACTTCGGGTCCCGTAAACCCGGTCAGCAGGCTCAGGATCTTGTTTCTGAGACTGACGCCTTCCTGTCGCAGCACGTAGCGGCGATTGGTGGATCCGGTGTGCAGGTGAGAGTCCATCGGGTTGCCGTAGCTGGTGCTGAGGTATGCCGCGGCCGCGCCGATCGACAGCGCTTCTCCCGCGCCTTCGAGCGACAGGCCGCCGGCAAGCGCCTGGGCCATCGGTTCGATGGTGTCGAAATAGTCCTCGCATTGCCCAAGCTGCATGCCGAGTTCACCGATACGTTCCGTCTCGGCATCTGACGTCCTGGTCGGAATGTTGATCTCCAGCAGCTTGTACTTGTCCAGCAGGCTCTCAACCCAGACAAAGTCGAGCGGATCCCCGATGGTCAGCCGGCCCATCAGCCGCGCCTGGTAGCGCACGGCGGGACGCAACAGCACGTCCGCCCATTCCCAGCCAAGGCAGTCGAGTGTCCGGAAGGTGTATACCGGATAGAGGAAATAATGGTCGTCCCAGTTGTTGCGGCTGACCGCGAGCGGCAGCAGCAGATCGAGCATCTCGCCGTGGGACAGCCGGTCCAGCAGCCAGAGGTAATACCGCTCCCCGAGGGGTGCCTCCATTGCCCGGATGCAGTGCAGGAACGCATTCTGGGTGTCGCCGATCGCGTTCGGTTCGTCCGGGCTCGGGATGTTGACGCGGGACGTGACGTTGTGGGGCCGGATACCGGGTTCCACCTCCTCGGGGGATGCCTGCAACGCCTCGATCTTCGGCATGAGGTAGGGCCCCATGTACGGCGAATGGACGTGGTGGTTACACAATGCCGTGTGCTGAATGAGGGGCAGCATCGACAATTCGCCTGGAAGGCGTTTCGCTATCCCGTGAATCGCGTGAACGCCGCAGATCGGATGCACCGGACCGCCGTGATGCGATGGGGGCACGTCGTTGGAACGCACGACCGCCAATGTGTTCGCGGTCAGGAGTGCGTCGCTCGTAACCCCGTTTCGCAGTTTGCCGATGGTCTTCTCGACGATATCGTCCGGGTCCGTCTCTTCAACGAATCGAACGAGTTCCTCGACTTCAGGACGAAACTCAATACGTGTAAGCACGGCAAACCCTCCCAGACCCGATGCATAGATATTATTGCTGCCGGGGTTTTATTCGCAAGGTAAGGCCTGACTGAGCAATGGACTTGGTTAAGCGCGAGTCTGACCTCGGGCCGCAAGAGCACTGCGGGGGAATAAGTCATTGACCTAGTCAGCCAATGGCTCATTGTTGTTCAAATGGATCGATACAGATGAGTGACATTCCAGACCTGACCGACGAACAATTCAAGCGCGCGATTCCCGCCAAACTGCGTAGGAGACTAATGGATGGTCGCTTCGGGTCAGGGGAGGACATTGTGGCGCTCCGGACCTTCGTGGGATTGACTCAGTCAGAATTTGCGCGAGCATTGGAGATCAGCATCCGTACCTTGCGCAACTGGGAGCAGGGAAGGAGAAAGCCCGAAGGGCCCGCAGTGGCCCTTTTGCGGATTGCGGCAAGTGCCCCACAGCCGGTGCCTTCGGCTCCGCCTGTGGCCCGGCCCCGCTCGTCGACCATGTAACAACTGTCCCGGGTCGCTGAACGCTTCCCGAGACATTTGTTCCATGGAAGGCACCCGAGGATCATTCGGGAAAGTACTGCGGTAGCGCAGAAGATCGGTGCTGTGGAGACGGCGGCAGAGTTTCTTGGGAGGCGCGCAGAGAAGGCCGAATCGGGAGACTTGACGCGCTATCTTGATGACGCGCCGGATGTGCCACCAATGCCGGGTGATGAGTTGCCGGATTGACTATAGGTGCGCTCGCGCCGAAAGACCGCCGTCGACAGGCAAGCAGATGCCCGTGATATAGCCCGCCTCGCAAGACGCGAGGAACAGCGCCGCGTTGGCGACGTCCCAGCCGGTGCCCTGCTGGCCCAGCAGCGGCACCTGGCGGGCGCGGTCGGCGCGGATCTCGCCGCGGGAGCGGTTCTGTTCGCTGGCGCGCCGCTCGATGGCCATCGGCGTGTCCATCAGCCCGGGCATGATCGAGTTGATGCGAATGCCGTAGCCGGCGTTGTGGATCGCCATGGACTTGACGAGCGAGTTCATGCCGGACTTCGAGACGCCGTAGGTCATGTTCATGTGCGCCCCGTGCGCCGCCATCGAGGAGATGGCGGTAATCACCCCCGAATGCTGCTCGCGCATGATCGGTAGCGCGTGCTTGCAGCAGAGATAGAAGCCGGTGAGGTTCATCTCCATGATGTCGGTCCAGTTTTCGCGCCCGAGTTCGGTCACTTCGCTGTCGCCCTGGCTCTTGCCGACGTTGTAATGCAATACGTCGATGCGCCCGAAACGCTCGACCGCGGTAGTCATGATGGCCCGGCAATCGTCTTCGCTTTTGACGTCGGCCGTCATGACTTCGGGGTCGAATCCCTCTTCGGCAATCATCGATTGCGTCTCGGCGACGCGCGCCGGATTGATGTCGACCAGCAGCAGCCGTGCACCCTCCCGGGCATAGGTGATCGCGGCGGCGCGACCATTGCCGATCGTCTCCCCCGGTGTCTGGCCGGCGCCGACCAACACACACACCTGGTCCTTCAGCCTCATGACTCCCCCGGTCCAGTCTGCCTCAGGACTAGCATAGCCCGGTGACCAACGCATAAAAAACAGCCCGCACCGAATGGTGCGGGCTGTTGAGCGTCAACTCGGCAGAGAGCTCAAGTGCTACATGTTGTAGTTCAACTGCACGCCGAATGTCCGCGGCCGGTGGAAGCCGTGATAGCCGCTGTCGCCGATCGCGTACGGAGCCTGGTGATCGAAGATGTTCTCGATGTAGAACCCGTACTCGATGTCGTCGCGACTCAGCAGGAGTTTCACGTTGAGAAACTCCCAGGTCGGAGACGGCCGCTCGTTGTTGGTGCTCCTGAACTGCGTGTCGCTGAAGTTCAGATCCCCGCGCAACAGGGCGTCGTAGGGGCCGAGTTCAAAGTCGTACAGCAGCGAGGCGGACCCGCTGTATACCGGCGTCAACTCCATGCGGTTGCCTTCCTGGACGTTGACGCGCTGCACCGCCTGCGGGTCGATTCGGGACACCGCCTGGGCCTGGACTTCCGCGTCGGGGATCCAGGAAAAGCCGGCATGGAAGCTCAGCCGGTCGGTCAGTTGACCGCGCGCCTCGAGTTCGAGGCCGGTGGACTGGGCTTCGCCGGCGTTCTTGCGGGCAAACGCGTAGCTGACGTTGACCAGGTTCTGCCCGGTTTCGGGATCAACCAGTCCCGGGACCACGTCGGTGTCGGAGATCACGGCATCCGTCATGTGCATGCGGTACGCCGCCGCGGTGAAGTCGATCTCGCCGATCGTCGCTTTGTACCCGAGTTCATAGGTCCTGATCTGGTCGCCGCGGAATGTCAGCCGCTGACGGATGTCATCGAGCCGCTCCTGGGCCCCGGGAACGCCTCGCGCTACTGCCTGCCTATAGGTTTCTACGGTGCCCGCGACCCACCTGTTCACGCCGGCCGCGCGGAACCCGCTCGCCACCATGCCGTAGATCATCGTGCCGTCGTTGGGACGCCACGTGAGGGTGACCTTTGGCGCAAGGCTTCCGGTATCGAGCTCCTCATCGGACGTATTCACCGTCAGGTTTTGCGCGGCCGCTTCAATCGTCGAATACCTGCCGCCGATTCCGCCATGCACAGAAGCGCCCGTGTCCGCCCAGCGCAATCCGGCCAGGATTTCCCATTTGTCGCTCAGGGCATAGCTCACCTCGCCGAAAAGGGCTTTCTCGGAGCGTGTCTCGTAGATGGCGCCGCCAGGCCTGTCCAGCGTGGTCAGAAGAATCCGCATGACATCCTGCTGCACCGAGACCGGCACCCTGGGATCGAACGCATAGCGCGAGCTCTGGCAGGTGATGTCGGGGGCCGTATAGGTGGTCTTGGACCACGGACCGGTTGAGCCGCAGGGTCCCCAGTTCTTCTCGAGCGGGCCTGTCTCGGTGTCGGTGATGTAGGCACCGGCAGTCCACTGCAGACGGCTCGCGTCGTTGTTGGAGATGAGGCGCAACTCGTGGGCAAAGCGCTCGGTATAGGTCCAGTTCCCCGAAGCGCTGCTGCGGGCGTCGATCGGGCCGTCCTTGTCGTAGGCATCGACGCCCCGCTGGCAACCTGGTACCTGCGAGCACGCTATATCCCAGGATCGGAAGAAGCGGCCCGTGGTTTGCAGGGAGAAGCCCGACCTCTGCTCCTCGGCGTAGGCGATCTCGTTGTCATAAAACGACGAGGAGAAGATCAGGTCCGCCCATGGGCCTTCCCATTCGATGCTTCCGTGCAGGATCATCGACTCGGAAGCTCCACCGTCGAGCCCGACAAAGGCTGGCGCAGACAGGTGGGTGTCGTAGACGGCCCCGCCGCCTTCGTTGTACTTCGCGGTCTTGCCGTCCCAGGTTCCGTTCGGGCCGCTCTCGCAACCTCCTCTCAACGGAGTCCAGCGCGGGTTTTCAGGGCCCCGGCCGCCAACGTCCTGGGGCAGATTGCCGTTGTCAGGGCGTCGGTCCACGTAGCAGTGGTGGGCAATCCCGGGACCGCCGATATCGCTTGAGACGAGGTGGACGAACCCCGAGACTTCGAGGTTGTCGGCGGGGAAGAAGGCGAGTTGTAGCCGGCCTCCGATCTCGTCGACGAAATTGACGTCCTCTCCGATCTCCGACTCCGACACCTGGTCCATGATTCCAGCCTTGAATCGTGAGTAGCCGGTGATGCGCGCGGCCATCTGATCACCGAGCGGTATGTTGACCATGCCGTCGATGCGGTGCCCGATGTCGTTCGAGTACTGCATGCTGTACGCACGCGCCGTCACGGCGTAGTCGAAGCCCTCGGGGCTCGGGCCCTTGGTGATGTAGCGGATCGCTCCGGCCATGCTGCCTTCGCCGTAGAGCGTGCCCTGCGGTCCCTTGAGCACCTCGATGCGCTCCAGGTCGAAGATCGGCGCCAGCGGCTGCCGGTATTCGTTGAAGCCGGAGATCGGCATGTTGTCCACGTAGGTCGACACCGACGGCGACATGCCGAACGACAGGTTGTCGATACCCCGCGCCGAGACGCTGTGGTACGTCTGCGTGGCCATGCCGTAGTTCAATCCGGGGATCACGAGGTACAGGTGGCTGATGTCCTCGATACCCCGCTGCTCGATCTCGACGTCCGTGAGGGCCGAGATGGTCAACGGCGTGTCCATCAGGTCGGTATCGCGGTACGTGGCGGTAACCACGATCTCCTCCACCATCGGATCGTCTTCGGCCGCTGCGCCCGCGTCTTCGTCGGACTGTGCCGCCGCGGGCAAGCTGAAGGCCATGCCGGTCGCGGCCAAGGCCGCTATGGGGAGCCATCCTCGGCTCCGGTCAGAAATACTCATCAAATATTCTCTCCATAACAGAATCAGTGATGGTCACACGACACCCTTGAAGGATTCGTGTGCCCGCGAGTTTATACGAAGCCGGCCCGGAATTCTGTTGCCGGACTCCAGCCGGACCGTCGAGTTAACGGGGGTTCAGTTCCAAATCGGCAGGTGAGCCCGACGAGTGCCTTCTTGGCAGGGCACAAAAAAACAGCCCGCACCGTGTGGTGCGGGCTGTGATGGCTAACTCGGCAGGACGCTGAGTGCTACAGGTTGTAGTTCACCTGCACGCCGAACGTTCTCGGATGATGCCAGCCGACATATCCGCCATCTCCGATGTTGGACGGGGCCGGATGATCGAAGATGTTCTCGATGTAGCCGCCGAACTGGTAGTTGTCGCGGCTCAGCAGGAGCTTCAGGCCTATCGTTTCCCAAGTGGGCGTCGGCCGCTTGTTGGCGATTGTCCGGAACACCTTGGGGCCGCGGATGACCACATCCGAACGCAACAGGGCATCGTAGCCCATCAACTCGAAGTCATAGGACAGCGAGCCGAATATGCCGTACAGCGGCGTACCGCGCATACGGTGGCCCGGCGGGTAAGTGGCCCAGGACGGCACGCTGGTTCGCACGCCCGGGGTGTTCCCCGGACGAATCTCTACCTCGTTTTCCGCTTTCGGGACGTACTCGCCAGTCAACTGGAAACTCAACGAGTCGGTCAGTTGGCCCCGCGCCTCGAACTCGAAACCGGCGGTCTGGACTGCGCCGGCGTTGAGCAGGCCCGGTATGGAGTCGATCTTGGACACGACCGCCCCGGTGGCGGGGTCCGTCAGCTCATCGAACCTGGCGTCGGTGAAGATCAGCGCGTTTGTCCAATCCATCAGGTACGCGTTGGCCGTGAAGCTGATCCGACCGTCCAGGACGTCCGCCTTGATACCGAGCTCGTAGGTGTCCATCTGGTCGCCTCCCGCACTCAGGTAGCGCTGGGCGAGGTGATACAGGTCCTCGGCGCCGGGGATGCCGCGCTGGCGCAGCTCGTCGAACTCGACGACGCGCTGGCCCATCCGGTGGTTCAGGGAGCCGGCGCGGAACCCGCTCGCCCACATGGCGTAGACCATCACGTCGTCCGTCGGTCGCCACTTGACGGTGAACTTGGGCGCGTCGGCCTTGTCGGTGGAGTACACGTTGACCGAGTTCGCGTCGGCTCGCGACACCCATACACCACCCGGGCCGATATCCACGCCGGTCTCGATTTCGGCGTACCGTATCCCGGCGAGGAACTCCAACGAATCGGTCAGGCGGTAGCTCACTTCGCCGAAGACGGCCGCCTCTACCCGGGACCGATAGGCGATCCCGTCGGGCCGGCCGGGACCCTTGTTCAGTTCCCGTATGATCGCCTGCTGATGCTCGATCGACACGGCGGGGTCGAACGCGAGCGCCCACCTGCCGCACTCAATGTCCGGCGCCTTGTAGGTGACGTGGTCCGGGCAATTCCCCGCCCCGTAATGGTCGTCGGTGGGCGCGATGACGGTATCGGCGGCGTAGACACCGACGGCCCACTGCAGACGGCGATCCCAGTTGGAGACCAGGCGGATCTCCTGGGAAGCGCGGTCGGTCGCCTGCCAGACCCACGTGCCGACTTCGTTGTGCAAGGCGTGGGGCGCGCAACCGACGATTTCTGCGCAGATCCTATCGATCTCCCGGTCGAGACCCTGATCCACGACAAACCGGGGCGCCCGCTCGCCCGTCCACCTGATCTGGTGGTCGTAGACCGACGTGGTCGCGGTCAGGTCCGCCCACGGCCCCTCCCATTCGAGGCTGAAGTTGTAGATCCAGGTCTTGGATGCGCCGCCGCTCACGGCGTTCGGGGCGGCGAGGTGCGTCTGGTAGAGACTGTCTCCTCCCGCCTTCCATTTCGCGGTCTTCCCGTCGTAGGCGCCGTTCGAACCGGTTTCGCAGTCCTCGGGGTTCATGTACCGCGGGATCTGAGGGTTCCGCTCCCGATCGCCTTCTGAGAGCGTTGGAGTCACGGGACGATGGTCCCGGAAGCAGTGGAAGGTGATCCCGGGTCCGCCGACATCGCTTCCTACGTAATAAGCCAACGCGTTGATCGAGACGGAGTCGCCGGGATACCAGGCGATCTGGGCGCGGAAGCCTCCGTCGTCGATGTAGTCGACATCCTCCTCGATGACCTGCAATCCCCCGGTCACGCGGTCGATGAGTCCCGCCCTGTGGCGCGAGAAGCCGGTGATGCGCGCCGCGAGCCGATCCCCGAGCGGGAGATTGACCATGCCGTCGATGCGGTGCCCCGGGTCGCCGGAATACTGCATCTTGTAGGCCTTCCCGGTGAAGGAGTAGTCGAACCCTTCGGGGCTCGGCTTCTTGGTGATGTAGCGGATGGTTCCCGCCACGGAGCCTTCGCCGTAGAGCGTGCCCTGCGGTCCCCGGAGCACCTCGATGCGCTCCAGGTCGAAGTTTGGTGCCAGCGGCGCCCGGTAACCGTCGTAGCCCGCTATGGGCAGGTTGTCCACGTACGTCGACACCGCACCCGTGTCGCCCCACGCCAGGGAATCGATGCCCCTCGCGTTTACCCTGTGGTACGTCTGCGTGGCTACGCCGTAGTTCAAGCCGGGTATCGACAGGTACAGCGACTGGATGTCTTCGACGCCCCGCATCTCGATCTCGACGTCGGTTATGGCCGAGATGGACATCGGCGTGTCCATCAGCATCGTGTCGCGATACGTGGCGGTGACGATGATCTCCTCGACCATCTCGTCGTCTTCGGCCGCGTCGTCCGCTTCTTCGTCGGACTGGGCCGCGGTAGGCAGGCAGAGCGCCATGCCGATTGCGGCCAATGCCGCAATGCTGAGCTGTCGCCAGCTCGTGGAATTGGTAGTCATTCATTCCCCCCTTCGGTTCCAGAAAACGAACCGACGACGTTGCATCCCCTGGGGGGGTGGTTGTTACACCACTCGCCGGCTAGCGGATGCCTCGCCGACGGTGTCCTCTCTTGTAACTACACAGGTTTACGTACACCAACAGCGGCACACTGTCAACGACTCGTGCCCTTTCCTGTTGTCAACAGTTCACCTGCCGCAAGGCAGGATTGCGGCAACTCTTGTCCGGCGGTCCACACTGGCGCTTGCCACGGTGGCGACCGTTGGCGGTTCCCGGCGCGCAGGGTGGGCCGAGGTGCGAGCGTGGGTATTGATCTAAGATTGCGCGTGCACATGAACCGTCATCCCAAGCTTGAGGATTGCACCCATGAACCTCCTTTTCGTGTTCTCGGATCAGCAGCGCTACACCGCGCTCGGCGCCAACGGCAACCCCGTGGTGCAAACGCCGAACCTCGACCGCATGGCGGCCGAGGGGATGGCCTGCGACAACATGTTCTCCAACCATCCGCTGTGCTCGCCGTTCCGGGCAATCCTGCTGACCGGCCGGTACGGCTGGCGCAACGGCGTGATCTGCAACGAGTACGAACCGTTTCGCGATATCCCGACCTTCCCCGGCACCCTTCGCTCGGCGGGCTACCACACGGGCCACATCGGCGTCTGGCACCTCGGCATTCCTCCCTATACGCCCGAAAACCGCTACGGACTGGACTACCTGGGGGCGGTGGAGGGGATCGGCGGCGACTACTTCGACCAGCGCTACTACGATAACGAAAAGGGTCCCACGCGCCATGCCGGCTGGACACCGGTGGTGGAGACGGACCTCGCCATACGCTTCATGGAAGCGCACAGGGCGGAGCGCGAGGACGACCCGTTCGCGCTGTTCGTTTCCTGGCGCCCGCCGCATTGGCCGTACCCGAAGTATCCCGACGAGTACGGGCTCTACGATCCCGCCGATGTCGATTTGCCGGATAACGTGCCGCCCCAGATGGCGCACTTCGCGCGGGGGGAGATCGCCGACTACTACGGCTGCTGCACGGGCCTCGACGCGCAGATGGGCAGGTTGCTGGATGCGCTGAAGCGCCTCGACCTGGCCGACGACACTATCGTCTGTTACGCCTCCGACCACGGCGACCACCTGTCGAGCCACGGTTACGGCAAGCCCGGGGATACCTGGATGCACCCATCCATGCGGGCCTCCAAGGCGACGCCCTACGACGAGTCCGCGCACATCCCGTTCCTGATCCGTTGGCCCGGGGGCACAACGCCCGGATCGCGCAGCGACGCGTTCATGGGCGCCATCGACCTGGTGCCGAGCCTGCTCGGCGCCTGCGGGGTTCCGCTGCCCGAAGGCCTGCAGGGGAGGGACATCTCCCGCTTGTGGCGGGGCGAGCCGGTGCCTGCGGACACCGAACGCACACCGGGCGCGAGCGAATCCGTGTACCTGATGAACATGGGCAACGGCTGGCCCAATCGGCTCGAATGGGTGGGCCGCTGGCGCGGCGTTCGGACCGAGCGTTACACCTACGCCCGCTGGTACCAGCACGAACGCGGTCCCTGGCTGTTCGACCGGAACGAGGATCCCCTCGAGACACGCAATATCTTCGGCACCGCCGAGGCGCGGCCCGCCGTCGAGGAGATGGAAACGCGCCTGCATCGCTGGATGGAGGCGACTGGCGATCCGTTCGAGTACGGCAAACGCGGCCCCCGGGGTTTCCTCGACATCGGCCAGCGTTGGGCCAACCCGGAGCTCTACAGGAACTGGGGCACTTCATGAGCGCGATGGACGGGGGCAAGACATGGCACCCGGTCCCAGGGTTCTGGGTTCAATAGAGAGACAGCCCGCACTCAAGAGTGCGGGCTGTCCCAAGGTCAACTCAGCCGGAACTGCGTGCTACTTGCTGTAGCTGAACTCCAGCCCGAACGACCGCGGCGGGTTGAAGCCGTGATAGCCGCTGTCGCCGATCGCGAACGGGGCGATCGCATCGTTGACGTTCTTGATGTAGACGCCGTACTCGTAGTTGTCGCGGCTGAGCAGGAGCTTCAGATTCAGGAACGTGTAGGTCGGCGTCGGCCGCAGGTTGTTCTCGGTCCTGAATACCTCCTTGCCCCTGTGGTAGACGTCGCCACGCAGCTTGGCGTCGTGGCCCATCAGATCGAAGTCATACATCAACGACGCGAAGTAGCTCAAGATCGGCGTGAAGCGGATGCGGTTGCCCGCCTGGATGCGGACAAGCTGCACCCCGCCGACAAATCGGCCCGCCTCCTGCGTCTGGGTTTCCGCGTCGGGCACCCAGGCACCGCCCGCGTGCATGCTCAATGCGTCAGTCAGTTGGCCCCGCACTTCGAATTCCACCCCGCGGGATGAGGCCTGGCCGACGTTATCGGTGACGTTTTCGGTATAGGCGTCGGCTATCGGCAATGGGCTGTCGGGATTCTCGATAGCCGGAAATGAGGTGGCCGTCGAGACCACGGCATTGTTCATTTCCATGTTGTACGCGTTCAGCGTGAGGTCGAGCCGCCCATCGAGGACTGTCGCCTTTACGCAGAGTTCCAGGGACTCTATGTCGTCGCCGCCGAATGTCAGCAGGTCCCTCGCCCGTTCGGCGAGTTCCGCGGCCTGAGCGACACCCTGCGCGGCGAGTTCCTCGTATTCGGTCACGCGGCGCGTGAGCCCGGAGTTTACGCCGCCGGCACGGAACGCGGTCGCCCACGTGCCGTAGATCATGACGTTGTCGTTGGGCCGCCAAGTGAGGGTGACCTTCGGCGCCGCCTTTTCCTGCGTCTGCGGAACGCCGCGTTGCGTCGCCTCCGAGAGCGGTACCCACCGGCCGCTCGGGCCGCCGTATGCGGCGAACGAACTCTCCGCGTAGCGCACGCCGCCCAGGATTTCGAACTGGTCGCTCAAGCGATAGCTCACCTCGCCGAAGAGGGCCTGCTCATCCCGCACGGTATAACCCGCGCCGCCCGTTCGCATGAGGCTCTGTTGCAGGAGGCGGTGGACCGCCCGCATCTGGTCGAGCGACATCTTGGTGGGATCGAAACTCAGGCCGTTGCGCTGGCAGGTGATGTCGGGATACTGGGGACCGCCATAAATGACATTGTGCTTTGGCCCCAGTGTGCCGCAGGGGCCCCAGCTCTTTGGATCGTCCGAGTTCTGGATGTCCTGGCTGAAGGCGCCGACGCTCCACTGCAACTGGCTGTCCGTGGTGGAGACCAGGCGTATTTCAGTGGCTCGCCGTTCATTGACGTCCGAATGCGCCCGGACGGCGCTGCGGGCCCAGAAGCTGCCCGGCGGGCAACCCACGATCTCGCATGCGGCATCGACAGCGCGGGGCCAGGTCGATCCCGGCCGCGTGAATCCCGATCTCGTCTCCTCGCCATAGGTGATATCGTGCTGATAGTCCCCCGTGGACAGGGTCAGGTCTGCCCAACCCAGCGACCACTCGGCGGTCAGGTTGATGATCGTCGACCACGACTCTCCGCCGTCGTTGAACTGGTTCGAGGCCATGTGCGTCCGGTAGACCTTGTCGGGTCCGGCCTTGAACAATCCGGTCTCTCCGTCGAGCGTGCCGTTGGGGCCGCTTTCGCAACCCTCCACGACGGGATAGGGCGGTACTTCGGGTTCCCGGTCGTTGTCGGGGATGTTGCCTGCGGGGCGCCGGTCCACGTAGCAGTGGTGGGCAATCCCGGGTCCGCCGATGTCGGCATAGACATGGTAGTAAGTCGCATTGATCGTGAGGTCGTCGTTGGGATAGAAGGCGAGTTGCGCCCTGACTCCCTGCTCGTCGACATAGTCGACATCCTCGATGACCTCGGGCCCGTACTTGTCGAGGAGACCGGGTTTGTTCCGCGAATAGGGGGTGATGCGCGCCGCCAGGTTCTCGCCTAGCGGAATGTTGATCATGGCATCGATCCGGTGACCGAGGTCGCTGGACTGCGTCTGGTCCTCGAACCTTGCCTTGATGGCATAGTCGAATGCCCCGGGGTTGGGTTTCCTGGTGATGTAGCGGACCGCCCCCGCCATGCTGCCTTCGCCGTAGAGAGACCCCTGCGGACCCTTCAGTACCTCGATGCGCTCCAGGTCGAAGTTCGGAAGCAGCGGCTGCCGGGTGCCCGTGCCCTGAACGGGAATGTTGTCCACGTACATGGCGATCGGTCCGGTCGGGGACCGGAACTGCGCGACACCGCGCGCCGTGATCCGGTGCCAGGTCTGCGTGGCGTTGCCGTAGTTCGGTCCAGGAATCGCCAGGAACAGGTTCTTGATGTCCTCGACGCCGCGCTGCTCGATGTCGACATCGGTCAACGCCGAGATGGTCAGCGGCGTGTCCATCAGTTGGGTGTCGCGGTACGTGGCCGTGACCACGATCTCCTCGACCATTGAGCCGTCTTCGGCCGCTTCATCCTCGTCGGACTGGGCCGCAGCAGGCAGGCAGAAAATAGTACCGATTGCGGCCAATGCCGCAACGGCGAGCCGTGACCGGCTCGTGGAATGGGTAGTCATTAGGGTTCCCTCTAGTTTGGCCGTAGGGACCAACCAGCGACATTGCATCGCCCAGCAGAAGGGGTCGCTACACCACTCGCCGACCGGCGATGCCGCGCCGACGGTGTCCTCTCACGTAACCGGACCTTTGTACGCCTGGGGCGCGAAGGTGTCAACGGCTACCGGCGTCCAAGGCGAAAGTGGAGAGGGGGAACCGGACTATCGCCGAAGCGCGAAAAGGGAGGTGCTATCCGTCCGTGCGAACCGACTCTGCAACAGCCTTGACATATTGATGCGATCGGACGGGCCCCACAAACACGGACCCCCTGAACCGGGATGTTCACTCTCATCTGCGTGATAAGCTAGCTCGTTCCAGTCAAGGACTTGCAGGCGGAGAGATGCAATACGACCTGGTGATCAAGAACGGTTCCGTCATCGACGGCTCGGGCGCACCCGCCGTTCAGGCTGACGTCGGAGTCAGGGACGGCAAGATCGCGATGATCGGCCGTATCCGGGAAGACGGCGCCGAGACCATCGACGCCGAAGGCCACGTGGTATCGCCGGGCTTCATCGACGGCCACACCCACATGGACGCCCAGGTCTTCTGGGACAAGCTCGGCTCGTGTTCCTGCTACCACGGCGTCACCAGCGTGGTGATGGGCAACTGCGGGTTCACGCTGGCACCGGCGCGGGAAGAGGAGGCGGAGCTGGTGTTCCGCAATCTCGAGCGTGCCGAAGACATCTCTCCGGAGTCGATGCGGGCCGGCATCAAGTGGAGCTGGGAAACCTACCCCGATTACCTCGATACGCTGGACGCGCTGCCGAAGGGCATCAACTATGCCGGTTACATCGGCCACTCGGCGCTTCGCACCTACGTCATGGGCGAGCGCGCGTTCACCGAGCAGGCGACCGAAGACGAGCTCGCCGCCATGGCCCACAACGTGCAGGAGGCCGTGCGTGCCGGCGCCATCGGATTCTCGACCTCGCGCATCCATACGCTATACAGCGACAAGCTGGTCGCCAGCGCCATCGCCGATTGGAGCGAGGTCCGCACCATCGTCAACGCCATGAGCGAGACCGGCGCGGGCGTCTTCGAGATGGCTGGCGAGCAGACCTATCGGGACCCCGTCCTGAAAGACGACTATTTCGGCCGCCAGCTGCAGCTCGCCGTCGAGTCCGGCGTGCCTTATACATGGGGGCTCATCAGCGGCCCCGGCGAGCCCCAGGACTGGCGCACTTATCTCCGCCTGCTGGACGACGTGGCGGCGGCCGGCGGCAACATGTTCGCCCAGGTGCACTCGCGCTCGCTGAACCTGCTCCAGAGCTTCGAGTCCCGCACGCCGTTCGATGGTTGGGACCATTGGCGGGAAGTCCGGGCCCTGCCCATCGAGGAGCAGAAGGTCAAGCTCCGGGATCCGGCCATCAGGGCCAAGCTTGTCGACATCGCCACCAATCCCGGAGGCAAGATGTTCCCCAACGCCTGGGGTAGCGTCAGCCCGGCCCGGCCGCCGAACTGGAACCGGCTGCTGATCATGGACACGGTCGAGGGCGAACATCGTTCCTTTGCGGATGTCGCAGCGGAGCGCGGCGTGAAGCCCGTCGAACTCATGATCGACCTCGCGCTCGAGCACGACCTCAAGCTGATCTGGCGCAGTTCCACTGCCAACGAGAACGACGATCACGTGCTGAAGATGATGCGCCATCCGCACACGGTGGTGACATTCTCGGATTCGGGTGCACACGTCGGCATGATCATGGACAGCTCGCTGCAGACCCACGTCTTCGCCCACTGGGTGCGGAAGAAGCAGGAACTGACGCTGGAAGAGGCGGTACGCATGCTGACCTACGAGCCGGCGACGCGTTGGGGCCTGCACGACCGCGGGCTGCTGCGGATGGGGCTTGCCGCGGACATCCTGGTATTCGATCCGGAGACCATCGGGGGCAACATGCCCACGGTTGAGCACGACCTCCCGGCAGGAGAAATGCGCCTGAAGCAGACCGGGCGCGGCATCGCCGCGACCATCGTAAACGGCCAGGTGCTGTTGCGCGGCAACGAACATACCGGGGCTCAGCCGGGCCAGGTCCTGCGTGGGCCGCTCGCCCAAGCCGCGCATTGAATGAAGTACGAGTAGAGAAGTACGAACAGAGCAGTAGGAGGGGGAGGCTATGCCATACGATCTGGTCATCAAGAACGGTTCCATCGTTGACGGCTCGGGCGCGCCGGCGTTCCATGCCGACGTCGGGATTGCAGGCGGCAAGATCGCGCTGATCGGCCGTATCCGCGAGGATGGCGCCGAGACCATCGATGCCGAGGGCCACATCGTGTCCCCGGGCTTCATTGATGGCCACACCCACATGGACGCGCAGGTGTTCTGGGACCGCATTGGCTCGTCTTCCTGCTACCACGGCGTCACCAGCGTGGTGATGGGCAACTGCGGGTTCACCCTCGCACCCTGTCCCGAGGAACATCAGGACCTCGCGATTCGAAACCTCGAGCGCGCCGAGGACATCGCCCGCGAGTCCATGCAGGAAGGCATCAACTGGACCTGGGAGACCTATCCCGACTATCTCGATGCGGTGGAGGCCGTACCGAAAGGCATCAACTATGCCGGGTACATCGGCCACTCGGCGCTTCGCACCTACGTCATGGGCGAATGCGCCTTCACCGAGCAGGCGACGCAAGACGAACTCGCCGCCATGTGCCGGATCGTGCAGGAAGCCGTCCGCGCCGGCGCGATCGGGTTCTCGACCTCTCGCACGCATCGCCTGTATACCGACCGGCCGGTGGCGAGCGCGGTCTCCGACTGGAGCGAGGTTCGCGCGATCGTCAACGCCATGGGCGAAACCGGCGCCGGCGTGTTCGAGATCGCCGGCGACATCACCGTCGGGGATCCCGAAGGGACCCGCGACTACCATGACCGCATCCGGCAGCTCAGCATCGAGTCCGGTGTGCCGATGACGTGGGGCGTGGCCGCCGGGGACGGAGGAGAACCCTATTGGCGCGGAAAACTGGCGCTGCTGGACGAAGTCATCGCCGCCGGCGGACGCATGTTTGCCCAGGCGCACTCACGCACGCTGGACGTCATGTTCAGCTTCGAGGCCCGCACGCCCTTCGATACCTGGGACCACTGGCGGGACATCCGGGCGCTGCCCCTCGAGGAGCAGAAGGTCAAACTCCGGGATCCGGCGGTCAGGGCCAAGCTCCTCGGCATCGCCGACAATCCGGAAGGCAAGGCGTTCCGCAACTCCTTCGGCGGCCTCGACACGCGTCCGCCGGACTGGGACCGGATACTCATCATGGACACGCTGGTCGATGCCGATCAGCGCCGGATGTCCGACGTTGCGGCCGAGCGTGGCGTCCACCCCGCGGAGCTTTTTATTGATCTCGCGCTCGAAACGGACCTCAAGGCGCTGTGGCGGCGCCCTGCGACGAACCTGAACCAGGATCACGTGCTGGAGATCATGAAGCATCCGCACACGGTGGTGACGCTGTCGGATTCCGGCGCCCACGTCGCGCAGCTCATGGACAGCTCGCTGCAGAGCCACGTCCTGAGCCACTGGGTGCGTGCCGAGCAGAAGCTGACGATGGAGGAAGCGGTGCGGTTGCTGACCTACGACATTTCCAGGCAGTGGGGCCTGTATGACCGCGGGCTGGTGCGAGTGGGGCTCGCCGCAGACCTTCTCGTCTTCGATCCGGAAACGGTCGGGCCGCGCCTGCCCACCGTCGAGCGCGATCTGCCGGGCGGTTCGATGCGCTACAAGCAGACCGCCGACGGCATCGCCGCGACGGTCGTCAACGGCCAGGTGATGTTGCGCAACAACGAGCACACCGGTGCGGCGTCGGGGCAGGTACTGCGGAGCCCGCTGGCTAGGGCCAATGGCTAGGGAGTAAGGGAACCCAACCCGTATCAGGCTTCGTCGGGCAACAGCTCGCCCAGCATTTCGAGCAACCGCTCGCCACGCACGTACTTCCCGAGGATGATGCCGTCGGCGTCTACGATGACGTTCATCGGTATTGCGAGGACGCCGAACAGGGCGGGGACGGGGCTGTCGTAGGCCTTGAGGTCGCTGGTGTTGACCCAGGTGATGCCATCCTCCTCGGAGGCGACTTCCCAGTCCTCCCGGTTGTCGTCGAGCGAGAAGGCGAAAATGTCAAAACCGCGTTCCCCGTATTGTTCCAATGCGGTCTTGAAGGTCGGCACGTCGGCGCGGCACGGGCCGCACCAGGACGCCCAGAACTCGATCAGCACGAACTTGTTGCTGGCGAGCGAGTCTTCCAGCGTGTAGGTCTGGCCGTCCAGGCCGGGTGCTGTGAAGTTCCTGGCCTGGCTGCCAACCTTGATGGTCTGGGCCGTCTGGGACATTCGGATGCCGGTCTCGGTTCGTGCCCGGAGCGCGTCCGCCGATTCTGGCAGTTCAGCGCGAGCCTCGAGTTGATCCAGGCGGTCGATCGCCTCGGTGCGGCTGAGCCCGCCCATCTCGATCGCGAACAGGCTGGCCAGCGGGTCGTCGTCCGACAGGGCTATCTCGCGCAGGGCGTCCCGCCGGGTGCGCGTCAACTCGTTGTAGAGTCGCACGGCTTCCTCCATGAGGGCTTCGCGCTCGGGTCCTTCTTCCAGGTCCGCCTTGGCATCCATCACCGCCGAGTAGTCCTTTAGCAGTCGCCCGTGCTCCTCGGTGTCCCGCCAGACGGAGATCAGGCGGTCGGTGTAGTACCCGCCGTCCGCCGTCAGTCCGGCTACCCGACCCGCATGGCTGATGCGGACCTCCCCGGGCTCCAGGATGAACCGGGTACTGCCTTTGGAGTTTCCTTCGGCGTCCTTGACCGAAAGGGAAACGCGCCCCATGTCCACCACTTCGCCGACGAGTCGGAACTCCCCGCCCGTTATCGTCCCCCGATCCACTTCGGTGCTGGATCCAAGCACGGCGGTGGAACGGGTGAGCACGACCTCTCCTTCCTCGACCAATTCGCCGAGGTTGCCGACGATGTTGTAGTCCGCGGCGGCGGCGCTCGCTGCTGCAAGCAATGCGAGAACAGGCCGGCCGATTCGGCGGGCACCGGTCCGAATGGCGGCCGCCAATCGAGCATCCGCCCGAAAGAAGACCGGACGCGGTCGGTCGGTCGAACGCATGCGCCCTGTGGCCGTGGAGGCATTGTTGGTCATATTGACACCTGTGGGATCGAGCGGCGACCAATCGCCGATGCGGAGTATGCCATCGCGCAGCGCGATCCCGATAGCGCCAGCCCGACCCACACTCACAGGTCGGGATGTTCCAGGACCAGTGTCTGTCCCGACGCCACCTCTGTCCGCGTCGTCTCGCGGCCATCGGGCCATTCCACCACGAGGCTGTCGACGGCCGAGGCGCTGCCCAGCCCGAACACCTGCACCGTCGGGTTCTGCGACGTGTAGTTGCTGCCGATCATGATCTCGCGCAGCATTTCCTTGTCCCCGACGGTAGCCCGTATTCGGGCGCCGGCCGCTTCGGTGTTCGGAGCCGCACCCACGAGCCGCACCCGCAGGTAGTTGTTGCCGGTCGTGTCGTTGCGCCAGAGCGTGGCTGCATTGTCGTCGTTGCGATGGGCCTGGAACACGTCGATGTCGCCGTCGTTGTCGAAGTCCGCGCAGACCGCAGCGTAACCGCGTTCGATATCATCGATTCCAGCGCTTTCCGCCTGTTCGCTGAACGTGCCGTCGCCGGCGGACACGAACAGCCGGCTCGCGTCCATGTCGAAGTGGTCCGGCTCGAACGCCTCGAACCAGCCGTTGGTGTGATAGATGTCCAGGTCTGTATCGTTGTCGAAATCGGCGAAGCACGCGGCCCAACCCCAGCCGCCGTCGTAGACGCCGGCCGCTTCGGTGGCGTCCACGAACTCGCCGTCGCCCGCGTTGTTGTAGAGCCGGTTGCCAAGTTTGAAGATCTGCTCGCTGCCCTCCACCGGTCGGCTCCAGATTGAGGTGACGAACCAGTCGAGGTCGCCGTCGGCGTCGTAGTCCCCGAGGGCCGAACCCATGCCGTTGCGATCCACTATCACGGTCGGGTCGGTGGCGTTGCGAAAGGTGCCGTCACCGTTGTTGAGATAGAACCTCGAGGTTCGAAAGTCCCCCGTGATCACGAGATCCGGAAAGCGGTCGCCGTCGATGCGTGCGAACGTGGGAGCGAACGTGTAGTCGAATCCCGAACCGCCAAACGAGTCGATCGGGTCCGGTGAGATGATGCTCGGCGAGATGCCTGCCGGGAGGCTCACGTCGGTGAACCGAATTTCGCCGTCCACCGTATCGTTTCGCCAGAGGTGTTCGGTATTGACGAGCTCCCCCACTCGACGCGGCGTGCCCCAGTGGGTGAGGAACAGGTCCAGGTCACCATCGAGGTCGTAATCGCCGAAGGCCGCGGAGAGTGTGTACCTTGATACGACAGTATCGATTCCGGATCCTGTGGTTACGTCGGCGAACGTGCCATCGCCCTCATTGCGGAACAGAAAGCTTGGGTCGAACTCGATCCCGCCCACGAACAGGTCGAGATCGCCGTCGCCGTCGACATCGGCGAATGTCGGCCCGCTATGCCGATAGTTCCTGCCCGGAGACCGCGTGTACGCCACGCCTGCATCCTCGGCGACCTCTTCGAATACGTTGTCTCCCAGGTTGCGATATAGCTGGTTCGCGCCGATATCGCCCCGAACGACGAATAGGTCGACCCAGCCGTCGCCGTCGAAGTCACCACTGGCCGCGCCCCCGCCGAACTCCTCCGGCTCCGACCCCGGAGTGGGATGCAGAAAGTCATGCAGGTAGCTGATACCGGACCCGAACGTCACATCGGCGAACCGAATGTCGACCGAAGACGGTGGGGGCGCCGGAGTTGGCGTTGGCGGTGGCGGTGGCGCCGGAGGTGGAGGTGCGGGCGGCGGCGAAGATCCCGAGCCGCCGCCACACGCGGCGGTCAGGACCAATCCGAGCAATCCGACGATCTTTCGCATGTTCCTCGCGCCACCTGAGAGCCGAACCGCAACCTGCGGTGCCGCTCTCGACCTGTCCTGTGGAGCAGCCGAAGGCGCCGGCTTTGACCCGGCACCGCTATCCAGGCATGGATGCGGTGCCGGGGCTAACCTTCAAGGCGGATGCTCAGAACGACTTGCGCAATGACAGCCGATAGGAGCGTCCCTGGGTCCATTCATAGATGGGGTTCAACACGTATGGCTCGATTTCGCCGGTCTCGGGGTTGATGTTGGTCGTTTTGGCAAAGTCGTTGGTCAGGTTGTTGACCGTCAGCGTGGCGCTCAGGCCCGACGTCCACACCGACGTTCCGAAGAGCCCGCCCTGATCGAAGTCGTAACTCACTACCATGTCGAGGTTTGTCGCCGGGACCGTCACGTACTCCCTCGTCGCCGAGTTGATGATGGTCGTCTCCGCCGCAGCCTGCATGTCGAGGGCGAGGAACATGCCGCCCCGGGACCATGTCCACTGCATGCTGGTTTTGTGCCTCGGCACGGGCGACAGGCTCGCGTCTTCCGGACCGCTGTCGTCGCGCTCGCTCACGAGGTCGTGGACGATGCCCGTCGCCGCGTCCTGCTCGACATCGAACTTGTTCGTGTAGGAGCGGCGCACGGTGACCTCGAATTCATTGTCGCCCGCCCGCCAGTCGTAGCGCGCCTCGAAGTCCACGCCACTGCGGTTGATCGCCGACGTGTTGATCCATCGATTGTCCACGATGTAGGTGCCGCCCGTGAGAGTCACGGTCGAGGGCAGGTCGGTCAGATCGACGACCGGTACCCGCAGCTTGATGATGCGGTCCTTGAATTCGGTGTCGCTCCAGCCAGCCCTCAGGAACAGCCCGGAAAGGAAGGACGGCGAGTATTCCATCGACAACGTGAGCGTTTCGGCCGTCTCGGGCAACAGCGCATCGTTGCCGCCCCGATTCTCGACCACGTTGTCGCACAGTTGCCCGATGCGCGTGCGGGTGGCGTCGACGTAATGCCACAGGCAGGCGGTGTCGATGCTCTCCACCTTGGACAGCAATTGGTTCAGCTGCGGCGCTACGAACGATGTCGACAGGTCGGTCTTCAGCCGAAGATCGTCCGCCGGCTGATAGACCAGGCCGGCACGCCAGGTGAACTCGCTGCCCGGATCCGCCGCGTTGAGAATCCCGCCCGAATCGGTGGCCGTCTGTCCGTATTGCACGTCCACGTTTGAGTAAGAGTCGAACCTGCCCGCCAGGATCAGGTTGAGACGCTGGCTCCCGGCCGCATACAGCGGAACGAGTGCTTCGGTGAAAAAGGCATGGCTGTCGCGCGCGACCTCCGTGTTGAACGTCGAGCTTCCTGTGGGTGAGCTGCTGCCCAGGAAGAGGCTAGTGCTGAACTCGGAGAAGGAATCGAGCAGGTCCTGGCGGAAGCCGTAGCCCGCCACTGCGCCGACCGGGCCGGCCGGCATCTCGAACAGCGTGCCTCGGATCTCGGCTTCGAACCGACTCTGCTGATTCAGCGACCCGGCATCCACGTCGGGAATGATCCAGGGGCTGATGTCGCCGAACGGGTTGATGGGATCGGGCGGTGCGCCGTACACCGTGCAGTTTCCGCCGAAGAAAGACGAGTAAGAAATACGCGACCCGCCGAGTTCGGCGCGCAGAGCCTCGCAAGCGGCCTGGTCGATTCCGGATCTGCGCGCGATGACGGCCTCGCTGACGCCGTCGCTGTTGATACCGAGCGCGTATGCTGGGTCCCGAACGTTGATGCGCGTGGTGTCGGTCTCCTGCTTGGATCTCCCGTACTCCACCTGCCAGTTCCAGTCGCCCAGCGCGCCCTCGGCGCCCAGGCTCATGAACCGCTCATTGGTCTCGGACTCGAACGCGCTTGGCGGCTGGTCCACCGCCAGCCCCGTCAGGCTGACCCGAGTCCCGAACGGGTTGAACGGACTGTTCGCGTGCAGCGTCCCGCTGACCTGGTTGAGGCCGTTGTCGGAGCGCGAGTCCTTCCGGCCCACCCGCAGGTTGGCATGCAGCGTGATCCCCATTTCCGCCAGCTCGTGGTCCAATCCGATGTTCACCACGTCGTTGACCTGCTCCGGGCGCAGGCTGTATCCGACCTCCGCCTCCTCGCCCCAGTTCTGCTCACCGAACGCATCGATCGAGTTCAGGTCGTCGGTATGCTGGAAGCCCAGCGGCAGGGTGAGGTCGTTATGACAGGTCGCCCGCGCCTGGTCCTCGGGACTCAGCGCGGCGTATTCCTCGCGGGTGAGCAGCCGGCCGTCGAGACCCCAGAGGATCACGTTGGTGGGCGCGCAGGAATCGTCGAAGAACCACGTCCAGACGCGCACTTGCGGTCCCGCCGCGGTGTTCTTCTGCCCGGTGGTCAGCAGGCGGTTGCTGAGAATCACGGACTCCCGGAGCGACGAGTCGAGACCGGTGTCATGAAAGCGCTCGTAGGCCAGCTTGGCTCGCCCCCCTTCCCAGGACATGCCGCCCGCGATGCTCGCGCGGGTTTCCTCGTAGCCGCTCTTGTGCGGCCGGCCGTAGTCCACGTCGACTTCGACCCCGCCGTAGTCCTTGCGGGTGATGATGTTGACAACGCCGCCCACGGCGTCGGACCCGTAGACTGCCGAGGCGCCATCGGGCAGGACCTCGATCCGTTCGACCATGGACAGCGGAATCGTGGAGATGTCCGTGACGCCGCCCAGGATGCCGCTGTAGCCGACCCGGCGCCCGTCGACCAGGATCAACGTCGACTCGCTGCCGAGGCCCCGTAGATTCACGGTACTGGCACCGGTCGTGTTCGCGCCGCCGTTGAGCTGCGAACCACGGGTCTCGTTGGTCGAGTTGAGGTTCTGCGGGAGTTGCCGCAGGACCCGCGACAGGGTCAGTTCGCCAGCCGCCCTGATGTCCTGCTCGTCGAGCACCACGACGTTGCGCGACTGCTCCGAAGGTGTCCGGGCAATACGACTGCCCGTGACAACCACCAGTTCGACTTCCTCGTCATCGACATCGATTTCCTGTTCTTCCGCAGTTTCGTCGTCTTCCTCTTCCGCTTCCTGCGCGTTCGCGATGCCGCCGATGCCCAGCATCGCCAGCAGCAGGAGCGCAAGGGTCGTGTCGAGGAAGGAACGGCCGACGTTCCGATGGCGGCGCGACCGCCCACATGTTTTTGCCCATGAAGCCATGTGATTGTCCTCAATATTGGTTATTTCCAAATTGTTGCGAAGAATATCAGAATCGAAGCATCTGTCGCCTGAACCGCGCACTCGTTTTTCGGAGTACGATTCAGGCGAGATTCATGGAGGTGGGACCATGACGCGACAGCGTTGCGAGGAAGTGATGCGCAGCTATCTCACCGAGGTGGTGGCCGAGGGCAGACTGGAACTCATCGACGGGTTCGCCGCCGAGGACATGGTCGACCATACGCAGACGATTCGCGGGCCGGCCGCGCTCAAGCGGCACGTATCGAACTTTCGTGCGCGACTCGACGATTTCGAGATCGTGGTGGAGCGCATCGTCGCCTCGGACGATGAGGTTGTCGGCGTTTGGCGTCTGCGAACCACGCATTCCATGGAACTGTGGGGCTTGCCGCCGACCGGAAAACCGATCGAGGCCAGGAACGCGAGCATGTTCCGGCTGAAGGACGGGATGCTCGTGGACTACGAGGTCTTCAGTGACAGCCTCGCCGTGGTCCGGCAGCTTGGCGCGGAGATCCGGTTGTCCGATCCATAGTCGGGCGTCACCCCGGATAGAACGCGTCGCGCCCCTCGACGTAATTGAAGAATGTCTGGGCCGGATTTCGGTTCACGAGATTGCGCTTGAACATCGGGTGCTTGAGGCTGCGCACCTCGTGCTCCAGTTCCGCCAGGGTCTCGCCGCTGTCCGGGTCCACGATCGCCTGGAACCGATACTGGTGCTGATCGGACTCCTCGGTCAAAAGACCGTGCTCGGCGAGAAAGGCGTGCGGCCCCGAGAAGTTGGCAATGTGAATGGCGATGTGATGCCCGTCGTATTCCGGGATCGCACCGTCGGTTTCCTGGTAGACGAGCCGCTGGTCGAATCCCATCGACACCTCGGTGCGCCCGCCCCCGTTGTCGTCCGTGACCGTTGCCGGCGTGTCGAGGACCTGCTCGTAGAACCTCGCGATGCCTTCGGCGGTACCCGGGGGAACGAGCATCTCGGCGTAGGGGATGCCGAGGTATTGGCCGGGGAAGCTCTCGGGTCCGAAGACACGGATGTCATTGCCCCAGGGACAGGTCACGTGGACGCAATCATTCGCTTCCCGCCATGCGAACTCCGTATCGGCCAAGGTTCGCCCGACGCGCTGGAGCCGACTCTTCAGGTCATCGAGATTCGGCACCACGACACCCATGTGGCCGCGCCACCTCTGAGCCTTGTTCTGCAACAGGTGAAACTGTTGCTCGCCGGCGTTCACCCACATGATGGGGCCGCCGAAATCGACATACGGGTCGCGCGTCAGGCCAATGCCCGTGACATAGAAGATGGTCGCAAGGTACAGGTCCGGGACGCACAGGTTGATGTGCTGCATGCTGAGCACATTGCCGATGTTCTCTTCGGTTCTGTCGAATTGCCTGGTTTCGCTCATGGCGTCCCTCCATCATGCTCCCGGCCACGCGGCCCTCTCCCGCTAGTATTACCCAATCGGTTTGCGGCCGACAGGCAAGCGTCGTGCGGCAGACCTGCGGAACGGTTATTCTGGCCCGCCGGGAGGTGAGATATGAGCTCAATCACTATCACGAGTGTGGACGAGGCGCCCTGGCTGGCCGAGAACTTCAAGAAGGGCCACAGGACGGGGGCGCAGATCGTTGGGGAGCACTCCCAGGACGGAATCTGCGTGTTCATCATGAACTTCGAACCCGGATTTGCGACCGAGCTCCACAGCCACTCCGAAGACGAGGTCATGTACGTCCTCGAGGGCGAGATGCGAATGGACGACCAAGTGATGGGTCCCGAGAGCATCCTGCTCATCCGCAAGAACTCCGAGTACAAGTTCACGGCCGGGGATGAGGGCGTCCGATTCCTCAACATCCGCCCTGGCACCACCAGGTACCAGCCCGCGTCGGAGCCTTCAGCCGGGGAATGATCCCCGACCGCTGACGCGTAAGGAAGTACCCGCGTATCCCGGTCGTCCGAGGCGTCGACGAGCGGGGCCGGGCCACAGGCGAAGCCGAAGGCGCCGGCTGTGGGGCACTTCCATGGATGTCCTGACGCCACGGGCGAGGTAGCCCCGCCGAGGCTATAGCGTTATCCAGATGTCGGCGCGCTGGCCTGCCCTGCGCACGTCGTCAAGGAACGATCCGTCGGACCCGGCCCGGACGCCGGCAACCAGCAGGTCTGCCGGAACCACGCGGTCGCCGAACAGCAGTACCGCAGCATCCGGATCGCACCGGTTGGACGTCCAGATCATCCCGTCCACTTCGCTGGACCGATCATGGATGGCCTTGGCCCAGAGCGCCGTTCGGCCGTATTCCGTCGGCAGGCTGCCGATCAGGGTTTCGCGGCGGACCCCCAGCCGCATGGGGTCAGGCGCGCGCAGGCTTGCCAGCCGTAAGTTGCGCCGGACGAGGAGCGTGCTGTGGTCGCATCTCTCGACGGTGACCTTCGGTACGGTCTTGCGCTTCGCGCTTGGCGGAACATCGTGGAAGATGGTCTCTTGAATTGCGGAGTCCACAGTGGAGCCCGCGTAAAGGGAAGGAATGCAGCGACCCGCCCTGTCCCGGATCGGCGCGAAGCGGGTCGGCCCACCTCGGCATGGATTGAAGTCATTTCCGGCGAAGGACCGGTCGTGAACGCGGTGGAGCAGTTTTCCGGAGTCCAGTTCGATGACGTTTGGCGCATTGAGGGGTTCCGGTGGATACGGCACGACCCCTGCCGGTTCCTCATCCACGCGCCGGTTCCGAAAGCTGGCGAGCTGCGGCGACGACCAGTTCACCGTCGTGCAACCGTTGTTGAGGTTCGTCGCCATCGAGCCAGCCGTTGCCAGAGGCGAACCACAGTGCCTTCTGCCACCCAGTCATCGAGTCCGGCAGCGCGGCGAGCACTTCTCGTACTGCCGGTCGCGGTGCCCCGTCCTCGAACTGGAACGCGGGGTAGAGGTCTCGCCTTCCCATCCGCACAGCGAATGTCTTGCCCTCGCTTTTCCAGCGCGACGCAGGCTCACTCGTATTCCGCGATGTGAGGCCCGACATATGGTGGATCTGTACCGCTGTCAGCGTCGGCGTCTCGTCAAGGTAAGCGCGGCGCAGTTCGAGGTTGTCTACCGCCAGTTCCGTCTCCACGCCCGACCCCGCAGCCACCAGCCACGCCAGCATCCGGTCCAGGTCCTGACCAGGTCGCCACGGCAGCTCGGTGCGCATCCTGGCCAAACGGTTCAGACGATCCACCATGCCTCCGAAGGGCCAGGACGCGTGGATCACGAGCCACTCGTCCCCATCTCTGACCTGCTCCCCCAGACGTCCTCTGACCCGCGTCGGCAGGTTTTCGACCTCTTCGGCCTCAAGGGGGGTCCACATGATCGGTTTCGGTTCCACGGCCATCGTATCTACCATGAGATTCATGACATAATTCCTAATCTAATGAGTATCACGTTACGCCGCAAGTCGCGCGTACCCGTGGGACATGGAGACAGCAGATGACGCAGATTCGTCTGGCATACGTAAATGTCGCGGTTTCGGACCTGGACCGCGCGGTGGCTTTTTTTCGGGATCGCGTAGGGCTTGGCCTCAAGTTTTCGGATAGCGATTTCGGCTATGCGGAGTTCGACACGCCGGGCGCGGGTTTCGCGGTCGCGCGGGACCCGGAGCGCGCCGGCCGCCACACCGGCATCGGCTTCGCGGTCGAGGACCTGGATGCCGCGCATGCGCAGCTTTCCGAGGCAGGGGTGGAGTTCACGCGGCCGCCGACGCGCGAGCCGTGGGGTGGCTACATGGCGATCTTCGCCGACCCCGATGGCAACACCTTTTACCTGGATCAGGTGCCGGCAGACTGAATCTCCCCGATTCCAGGCTACGGGTGGTCGATCCAGGCCACCGTGGCCATGAGGCCGGTTCGCCCGTCGCGGCGATAGGAGAAGAACCGGTCCTCGTGGAAAGTGCAGGCGTCTGATCGGCAGACCTCGTCAACACCCGCTGCCTTGAGCCGCCCGGCCGCGTACGCCGGCAAGTCGAACAGCCACTTTCCCTCCGCCCCGGCCGGTACAAAGGTACCGGCGCCGTCCGGCCAGGTAACGGCTCTCTCGTATACATCTGCCCCGACCTCGTAGCATCGCCCGCAGATGGCGGGACCGAGCCACGCCCGCAGATCGTTCGCGTCGGCCGGCAGTTCGCGCAGCGTGGCTTCGATGACGCCGCTGACGGCGCCCCGCCAGCCGCAGTGAATGGCGGCGACGAGGCCGCTCGCGCCATCGGCAAGGACGATGGGTATGCAATCTGCGGTCGTAACGGCGATGGCGACCCCGGGGACGTCGGTCCAGACGGCGTCCGCTTCTACTTCAGTGCCGGCGCGGGGGGCATGGTGGACGCGGGTTCCGTGTACCTGGCGGAGCCACTGCACGCGAGGCCTGCCGATGGCCGCGTACAGGCGCGCGCGGTTCCGCGCAAGCCGTTCCTTCCCGCCGGCACGCCCAAGGTCCAGTTCCCCGCTAGCCCCGCCCGAACGGGTGGTCGACACGACCCGGACCTGACCCGGCTCCGACCAGTCGGCTTCGAGCAGTTCGACGGACATCATCTCTACTGGTTTTCGAACAGTTCCGATGCCCGTGCGCGCAGGTCCACCTTGCGAATCTTGCCGGACGCGGTCATCGGAAACGCGTCGACGAAGACCACGTGGCGGGGGATCTTGAAGCTCGCCACCTTGCCCCGGCAGTAGGCGATCACCGTGTCTTCGTCGACCTCGGCGCCGGGTTTGCATTCGACGAAGGCGACGGGCACCTCGGCCAGGCGCCTGTCCGCGAGGCCGACCACCGCCACCTGTTGCACGACGGGGTGTTCGAGCAGGAACCCTTCGACCTCCATCGGATCGACGTTTTCGCCACCCACCTTGAGCATGTCCTTGTAGCGCCCGATGAAGCGGATGTAGCCGTCCGCGCGGCGCTCTCCCATGTCGCCCGTGCAGAACCAGCCATCCTCCTCGTAGGACTCGGCCGTCTCCTTCGGCTTCTTGTAGTAGCCAAGCATCAGGCAGTAGCCGCGAACGCGGATCTCACCGGCCACGCCATCGGGCTGTTCGCGTCCGGTGTCGGGGTCGAAGACCCTTATCTCGTAGCCGGGGGCGGGATAGCCGGACGTCTCCGCGCGGTGTTCGTCGTCGTCGTCCAGCGCGCCGAGCATGGCGCCGACCCACACTTCGGTCATGCCGTACCCGGACACGGCATGCATGGGCTTGAGGAGCTCGAAACTCCGGCGAATTACGGGGGTCGAGTTGTGCATCCCGGCGCCGAACAGGCCGGTGCGCAGGCTGGAAACGTCCCGGGGCCTCGCTTCCTGCGCATCGCAGAGTCCCTGCACATGGGTATCGAAGCCGTTGGCCAGGGTCGCCCGTTCGCGTTCCACGAGGTCGAGCACCTCGTCGGGGTCGAAGGTCTCGGTGATGACATGGCGAGCGCCGGAAACCATCGACAGGAGTGAGCCTTCCGAATAGCCGAACGCGTGGAACAGGGGCAGGTAGTTCATGATCACGTCGTTTTCGGTGACGCCCAGGCGGTAGGCCCGCTCTTCGGTATTGCGGATCAGGTTGTGGTTGTGCAGCACACCCTTGGGGAATCCGGTCGTGCCGGAGGTGTACATGATGAAGACGGGATCGTCCGGGTCCACCGCGTCCGCCCTGGCGTCGAGGTCCTCGTCCGTGATGCGGTCTGCGCCGGCGAGCGCGACGTCCCAGGCGACGGTTCCCGGGTACTCTCCATCCCCCACGATGACCACGCGCTTCAGCACCGGGAAGTCGCTGTCGTCGACGATGTCGCCGCTTTCCGGGAGCGAGACGACCTCGCGCACCATCGCCAGGTAGTCGATGGGTCCGGAGACATCGTGCGTGATCAGCATGGCACTGTCCGACTGGCGCAGCACGTATTCGAGATCGTTGGTGCGGAATCGCGTATTGACGGGCACTTGCACTGCCCCGATCCTGGCCAGGCCGAACATGAAGAAGAGCCATTCAGCCCGGTTGTTGAGCCATAGCGAGACGTGATCGCCCGCCTCGACGCCAAGCGCCATCAGCGCCTTGGCCGCCCGGTCCACCTCAACGGCCACTTCGGAGAACGTGTAACGCGAATCGCGAAAGACCAGGGCTTCCCGGGTCCCGAATCGGTCAGCCATCTCCCCCGGGAGATCGCCGAACCGGCGCTTTGGATACCAGTCGGTCATCGTGGGCTTGTTCGAGTTTGACCGCGAGCATGATAGGACAGAAGCGCGATGCGACTCGCCTTTGGATCGTGTCAGTCGACCACGACGCAGGTCTCGGGCAGGTTCTCGGGCCGGTACTCGTTCGCCGGGTCTTTCATTCGCGTGATCACGCTGCCGTGTAGCCGCGCGCCTTCGGGGATCGTTCGCGCGCTACGACCGCGTATTCGCCAGAAACCCGTATCGGAGCGGTGTGCCTTCGCATGCGGGTTGGGCTTCAGTCTTTCCTCCGTCGGCATGGTGAGGCGAAGACCGCACCCTGCGGCCTTGCCGAGCATCCAGTGCAGGGAGATGTTCGACAGGCCCCGGTCGTCGTACCAGCCGCCCACGTCGGAGTGCACCCCGGCGAACCAGACCTGTTCGATGGTCTGTCCTTCGATCGCCCGCGACTCGTCCCAGGGACTCGGCAGGAAGTCCTCGCGCCGCTCGTCGATGGCGAGGGCGTGGTAGCCGAAGCTGACATCGGGGTTGAGGGTCGCGTCGTGAAAGCGCTTGCCGGCGTTCATCACCAGCGACTCGACCGTGTCCCAGACACCGATGAAATGGATCGGGCAGGGCCGCCCGAACGCCTTGAGGAAACCGCGGGCAACTGCTTCGTTGTTCTCGGTGTTGTAGACCTTGGAGGCGTATTCGACCAAGTGGTGATGTCCCGCGCGCAGCAGGCCGCACTTGAAGACCATTCCGGCCAGCGAGCGCGCCGTGAAGGCCCCGCGGCTGAACCCGAACAGGAAGACCTGGTCGCCTTCCTCGTAGTGGTCGGCGAGGAATCGGTAGGCGTCTTCCACGTTTTTCTGCAGGCCGCGCCCGGTGGCCTGGTCTCCCATGGCGTGAAGCTGCCCGCGCTCCTCGTTGTATTCCCAGCCGCCCGTGCCGACGCCGGGATCGTAGTAAGCGACCTGGTCGTCGTCCTGGTCGAGCGCCAGGTAGGTCTCGACCACGTTGGTGTTGTTCTGGCCGAACTCGTTACCGGTGCCGTCGCAGCAAATCGCGATGTTCTTCATGCGCGCCCTTCTTATTGGAGGCGCACAGAGGATAACTTGTGCTAATGACAAGTTGTGTCTTTTGGTGACCGGCGAGCCGGGGCTTACTCTCGGGCCAGCGGCTCCCACACGACTTCGGCTACGCCGTTTTCCCGCGCCGCCGTCCGCGCAAGGACAAAGAAATAGTCGGACAGCCTGTTCAGGTACGCGCCGGCGCCGGCCTCGACCAGCGTCGGCAGGTCCTCGGCCTCGGCCCAGAACGCGCGTTCCGCCCGCCGCAGGGCGCTGCGCGCGACGTGGGCGCGGGCCACGGTCTCGTCGCCGCCGGGCAGCACGAACTCCCGCAGGGGCGGCAACTCCCTGTTCAGTTCCCTGGTCTCGGCCTCGATGTCCGCCACGAGCGGCTGCCAGTCCACATGGGTCCCGCCGGTGGCGACGGCACCGCCGATGTCGAACAGGCGTGACTGGATTCGCGTCAGCGCCGGTTTGTGGTGTTCGGAGATTTGGGCCGCCAGCAGCCCGATGAAGCTGTTCGCCTCGTCCAGCGCACCGATGAGCTCGAGGCGGGGATGGTGCTTGGGGAAGCGCTCCGGGCCGGCCAGCGAGGTCTCGCCGCGGTCGCCGGTCCGCGTCACGACGCGGCTGATTCGGTTACGCACTAAGACTCCTTCGCCTCGGCCATGCGGCGCGTCAGCCAATATATCAGGAACAGGACCGGCACCCCGATCGCGGCGGTGAATGCGAAGAAGGTGGGATAGCCGAGGGCCTCCACGATTTGACCGGAATAGCCGCCGAATAACTTCGGGAAGAGCGTCATGACGGAACTGAAGATGGCGTACTGGGTGGCTGTGAACGACAGGCTCGTGAGGCTCGACAGGTAGGCGACGAACGCCGCGCTCGCCAGTCCCGCGCTCAGGTTGTCGGCGGCCACAACCGCGTAGAGGAGCGGTAACTCTCCCGGAGAGGCGGCGAGGGCGATGAACAGCAGGTTGGTGCCCATGGCGAGTGCGGCGCCCAGCATCAGAACGCGAATCACCCTGAACCGGAGGGCCAGATAGCCGCCCAGGAAACCGCCGAGAATCGTCATCCATATGCCGAACAGCTTGCTCGCGGTAGCGATCGTGTTCTTCGTGTAACCCATGTCGACGTAGAAGACATTGGCGATCACGCCCATGACGATGTCCGAAACACGGTAGAAGCCGACCAGCAGCAGGATCGGCACCGCGATGCGGCCATAGCGGGCGAAGAAATCCGCGACGGGAGCGATATAGGTGTCGTTCATGATTTCCTGGCGAACGAGACCCAACGCGACACTGAACCTGGCTGCACTCAGCGCCAACGCGAGTGCCACGCCAAGGCGCAGGGTTTCAGCGATGAACCCGGCGAGCGCGCCGTTCAGCCCCGCAGTACGGGAGAGCCAGGCATCGACGGCAGCCACCGTGCCGGACAGGGCCGCGAACGCGGCGACGAACGTACCCGCCAGGACGATGAAGAGCAGGAGGAACCGTGCGTAGTCGGAAGTGCCGTGAAAGTAGTTCGACGGGTTCCTTCGGACAGGCTCGGCGATGACCAGGGTGGTCGCGACACCGACCAGCATCGCGGCGGCCATGCAGAGATAGGTCCACTTCCATGCGTCGTGGAGATAGTTCTCAGCGGTTGTCCCGAATGCGGTGGCGAGGTAGAGGGCAACGGCGCCCGCGACCAGCATCCCGCACCGATAGCCCGCAATATATGAAGCGGAAAGCAGCGCCTGCATCGACGAGTCTGCGGCTTCGATGCGGTAGGCATCGATGACAATGTCCTGAGTGGCGGAAGAGAATCCGAGTGCCACGGCAGCCACGGCCATCAGAAAGAGTCCCTCCGGCGTGGCGGGATCACTGAACGCCATGAGGACGATGGCGCTAGTCACCGCGCACTGCGCGAACAGCAGCCAGGCCCGGCGTTGCCCGAGGCGACCACTCAGGATTGGCAGCGGGAGCTTGTCGACTAGTGGCGCCCAGACGAACTTGAAGGAATAACCCAGCGCGGCCCAACTGAAGTACGTCACCGCGGCGCGTTCGATACCGGCTTCGCGCAGCCAGATGGAGAGCGTGGCGAAGATAAGGAGCAGCGGCAGGCCGGCCGAAAAGCCCAGGAACAGGAGCGCGGCAACCTTTGGGTGCAGGAAGTCCCGAATCCCGAGGGCTTTCGGCTCTGTGGAATGTTCCACTATGTGCCTGCCGATCTCAGCGAAGGCGGCATGGTATGTCAGCCCGTGCGCCAGCGAAAACGCTTCAGGTTCACGCGGCCGTCCTCGAAGACCACGCCTTCCGACTCGAGCAGTGCCTGTTGGCGGGAGGAGTCGGCGATCGAGATGCGACCGGCCGCATTGATGACCCGGTGCCACGGCAGCCTCGTTCCCGTGGGAAGTTGCGACAGCGTCAGCCCGACCTGGCGCGCCCCGCCGGGCAGCCCGGCGAGTTCGGCGACCTGGCCGTACGTTGCGACGGTGCCGCAGGGAATTGCCGCCGTGACCTGCCAGATACGCTGGCGAAGGTTTACGCTTGACTCGGTCGGCTGGGTGCCGGGGGTGTCCATGGGAAAGTGGTTACTGGTCTTCATCGCAACGCCTCTGATCGAAATGTATATCTTGATCGAGGTTGGGGGAATCATCGGCGCGTGGCCCACGATCGGCCTCGTCGTGCTCACCGCCGTTATCGGCGTCGGCCTGATCCGCGCGCAGGGATTCCAGACACTGACGCGCGGAATCGCGCGCCTTGACGCTGGCGAGATTCCGGCGACGGAGATGGTCGAGGGCGTGATGCTGGCCCTGGCGGGCGCCCTCATGGTCACGCCCGGCTTCGTGACGGATGCGGTGGGCTTTGTCCTGTTGACGCCGCCCCTGCGCAGACGCCTGGCGATGGAACTGTTGCGGCGACTTGTCGCTCGGGGACAGGTGGATGCGGGGGAAGCGGGACAGGTGGACGCGGCGGAAAAAGGCCACACCATCGAAGGCCGCTTCAAGCGCCACTGACGTAGTTGGCGCCCCCCACCGAAAATTACTTGTAAATCGGGGTTGAATATCGACGAACCGCCCCTATCATATGCACGCCTTCGACTTGGCACTCTCAAGGGGAGACTGCCAATCGGGGGTGAGCCCATTTTTTGGGCGACGAACAACAGACTTGGGTGAAGGCGCGGCCAAGCGCGTCGAACAACATCTCGGGAGAATCAGGACATGAACATTCGACCCCTCCATGATCGTGTGGTCGTGCGGCGAGTGGAAGAAGACACCACATCCGCGGGTGGCATCGTGCTGCCGGACACGGCATCGGAAAAACCTTCGCAGGGCGATGTGCTCGCCGTGGGACCGGGCAAGGTCCTTGACGACGGTAGCGTGCGTGAAGTCGGCCTGAACGTTGGCGACAGGGTGGTCTTCGGCCAGTACGGCGGAAACACCATAAAGGTTGATGGGGAAGAACTCCTCATCCTCTCCGAAAACGAAATCTTCGGCGTGCTGGAAGACTGATCCACGCACGACGGACTGACAGGAACAAGAGGAATCCAGGAGAAAGACAATGAGCGCGAAAGAAGTTCATTTTGCAGACGATGCGCGGAGCCGCATGCTCGAAGGCGTGAATACCCTTTCCAATGCGGTGAAAGTGACGCTTGGACCGAAGGGTCGCAACGTCGTACTCGACAAGTCGTTCGGCGCACCCACCGTCACGAAGGACGGCGTTTCCGTGGCCAAGGAGATCGAACTCAAGGACAAGTTCGAGAACATGGGCGCGCAGATGGTCAAGGAAGTCGCGAGCCAGACATCCGACGAGGCCGGCGACGGCACCACCACCGCGACCGTGCTGGCGCAGTCGATCCTGACCGAAGGGTTGAAGTCGGTGGCCGCGGGCATGAACCCGATGGACCTGAAGCGCGGGATCGACAAGGCGGTCACCGCCGCCGTCCAGCACATCGGCAACAGCTCGACGCCGTGCGAGGACTCGACGTCCATCGCCCAGGTGGGAACGGTCTCCGCCAATAACGACACCGCGGTCGGCGCAATCATCGCCGAGGCGATGGAGAAGGTCGGCAAGGAAGGCGTCATCACCGTCGAGGAAGGCAGCGGACTCGAGAACGAACTCGAGGTGGTCGAAGGCATGCAGTTCGACCGCGGCTACCTCTCGCCGTACTTCATCAACAACCAGGAGTCCATGTCGGCCGAACTGGAGGATCCCTTCGTGCTGCTCTGCGACAAGAAGATCTCCAACATCCGCGACATGCTGCCGGTGCTCGAGAATGTCGCCAAGGCGGGCAAGCCGCTGATGGTGATCGCCGAGGACATCGAAGGCGAAGCGCTGGCGACGCTGGTGGTCAACAACATGCGCGGCATCGTGAAGATCGCCGCCGCCAAGGCGCCGGGCTTCGGCGACCGCCGCAAGGCCATGCTGCAGGACATCGCGATCCTGACGGGTGCCACGGTCATTTCCGAAGAAGTTGGCCTGACCCTCGAAGGCGCGGGTCTCGACGATCTCGGCACCGCGAAGCGCATTTCCTGCACCAAGGAAAACACGACCATCGTCGATGGCGCGGGCACCAAGGTCGATATCGAAGGGCGTATCAAGCAGATCCGCCAGGAGATCGAGGACACGTCGTCCGACTATGACCGCGAGAAGCTGCAGGAGCGGCTGGCCAAGCTGGCCGGCGGTGTTGCGGTGATCAAGGTCGGCGCACCGACGGAAGTCGAAATGAAAGAGAAGAAGGCCCGCGTGGAAGACGCGCTGCACTCGACCCGCGCCGCGGTGGAAGAAGGCATCGTGGCGGGCGGTGGCGTTGCCCTGGTTCGCGCGTTGCAGAACATCGAGAACCTCGCGGGCGACAACGAGGACCAGAACGTGGGCATCAACATCGCCAGGCGTGCGATGACCGCTCCGCTGCGCCAGATCGCGACAAACTCGGGTGACGAGGGTGCCGTGGTGCTCGACAAGGTCCGCGGGCTGCCCGATAACCACGGGTTCAACGGTGCCACCGGCGAGTACGGCGACATGATCGAGATGGGTATTCCCGATCCGGCCAAGGTGGTTCGCACCGCGTTGCAGTCCGCCGCGTCGGTTGCCGGTCTCATGATCACGACCGAGGCCATGGTTGCGGAGGCGCCGGAGGACAATCCGCCCGCAATGCCGCCAGGTGGCGGCGGTATGCCTGACATGGGCGGCATGATGTAAGTGCCCCCAGGGCCACAAATGGAAAAACCCCGCCTCGGCGGGGTTTTTTCTGCGTGACCGGTTTCCCCGGAAGGCGGCGAAGGCAGCGGCGTGGCGGGGCCACGCCGCGTTGCGCCGTGCGGCGGCCCGCTAGTATTATCGGACGAGCAACAACTTGGGGGTCGGACCATGGAAGAAGTCATCAACTACCTGGCGCGGTGGGGTCACATGGTGGCGGGCGTTGCCTGGATAGGCCTGCTCTACTACTTCAACTTCGTGCAGACGGAGTACTTCAAGGAGGCCGACGACGACGCACGGGTGGATGCCTTCACCAAGCTCGCCCCGCGAGCGCTGTGGTGGTTCCGCTGGGCCGCGGCACTGACTTTCCTGACCGGCCTGGTACTTCTTTACTTCATCATGCGAAGCCTGAGCGTGGACATCGTTCTCGGCGCCGTGATGGCAACCCTGATGTTCCTCAACGTCTGGCTCATCATCTGGCCGAACCAGAAGATCGTCATCGCTTCCAACGAACAGATCAAAGGCGGCGGCGAAGCGCTGCCCGAAGCGGCGGGGGCCGCGCCGAAGGCGGCGCTGGCATCGCGGACCAATACGCTCTTTTCGTTGCCCATGCTGTTCTTCATGGGCTCGAGCGCGCACTTCGGGCACGGCGGCTTCATGGACAGCATGACCGCTCTTGTCGTGGGCCTCGTCATCATCGCGGCGTTGGAGATCAATGCCATCGTCGGCAAGCAGGGTCCGATCACCACGGTGCGTGGCGTGATTGTCAGCAGCCTTGTGCTGACCGGGGTGTTCTGGGCCATCGTGGAACTGCTGTAACAGCCTGTCTTTCGGCGTTCGCCGGAAGCGGCGAACGCCGACGCCGCTTTCCCAGCGGCCTCGTTCTGCCTAAACTCTCGTTGTCCTTGCAACGCTGGAGCCCCGTACCTTGAGCGAGCCGGTTCAACCCCCGTCAGACCCCCCGATTTCTGCGACGCCGAGTGACTTGCCGAGGCGCCCGCGCAGTCGACCATCTTCCGGCGGAGGAGGCGCCGGGCGGGGCGTCGGCATGGGCGTGATGATTGCGCTGACGATCGCGGGTTTCGGCATCGGCGGGTGGTTTGTCTTCAACCAGCAGCAGGAACTCCTGGCGAACGAGCGCGATCGGGCCGATGCCGAAGCGCGGCTCGCGCAACTCGAGGCGCGTGCCCGCGCGACGGACGCGAACATGATGGAAACGGGCGAAGAGACCAACGAGCAGTTGACTTTCTGGGAGTCCGAAATCCGCAAGGTGTGGGACATCGCGAACAAGCGCAACAAGAAGTGGATCCAGGACAACCAGGCGGCGATTACCAGTCATCAGTCGGCGTTGAACAGTGTCGAGTCAAGCCTCGCGGACCTCAGGAGCGCCGTGTCCCGAAACGATGACAAGCTGCAGCAGCAGGGGGAGATCATAGACCGGCTGGCTGATGTGCAGCAGCAGGTCCGGACCCTCGTTCGACAGCAACGGGACCTGGTAGACAAGGTCAACACGTCGACCCAGGTGGTCGCCACGTTGAGGGCCTCCCTTGAGCCGCGCATAGAACAGCTTGAGGAAGCGATCGACGCGATCGACGGCTCCCGGCAGCAATCGGGTGTCCAATACGGCCGCCTTCGGGCGCGCCTCGACGCGCTGGAACGCCAGCTCGAGGAGAGTTCCCCGGGGCCCGTGCTGCAGTAGTCGCCACTGACAACCTCCGACCGGGCCACGGCATGCCGGGACGAGCGATAGTATTCAGCCGCCGTTCAGGGCAACTGCACGACCATACCTCCCGTTAACGCGCCGACAGGCGTTCATCCCATGCAACCGTGGAGGCATGACAAATGAATCCATCGAATCTGAATCTCGGCATGGCCGCGGCCCTCGTGGCCACAGGTCTTTTGCTCGGAGCCTGCGCCACGCAGACTCAACCTGTCGCTGACCGGACAACGCCCCCGAGTGTCGACGAGATACTCGCCAGCGCACCGCAGCCGGACGGAAGGTCCGGACCGGTAAGCTGCTTGCCGAATACCGCCTACACCGACATCGAGGTGGTCACCCCGGAACTCCTCCTGTTCCATGGCCGCGGCGACCGGATGTGGCTGAACCAGACGCGGCAGGCCTGCCTCGGAACGCGCGTCGACCCCGTCCTGGCGTTCGAAATGCGCGACAGGCGGCTGTGCGACTTCGACTCCGTGGCCGTCGCGCACAACCTCGGAGGATACTGGTCGACCGCTGTGCCGTGCAGCCTGGGCAAGTTCGATCCCGTGTCTCCCGAACAGGCCGAACTGGTCAAGGCAGAGCTGTCGAGGAGCTGATCCGCCTTGCGCTGGCACCGGGCGCGGCGCGCGGCCTTGCGAGGCGCTATTCGACGGCGTGGGCTTCGGCTACGCGGTGGTCCTTGGTCCGCCAGAATTCGTCCGCCCATCCGTTGAGCACCTCGCGCCTGTCGCTGCCGGCGTGCGTCAACTGCTCCGGCACCGATAGAGAATCGACGGTCACATCGATGCGGCGACAGCGTCCGCAGAGGAAATCCCAGAATCCCGGCACGCCGCCGTGATAGTGGATGGTCACGTCCACGAGGGCGGTGGCGCGGTCGCCAAGCGCCGTAGCGACGTAGCTGAGGCCACCCGGTCTCGGCCTCAGCAGGTGGCGGTACGGCGAGTCCTGGGCAGCATGTTTCGCCGCCGTGAACCGCGTGCCTTCGAGAAAGCTCAGCACTGAAGTCGGGCGCTCGGCGAAGCCCTGGGAAGCCCTGAGCGTCGCATTCCTGTCGTGTTCGGCAAGTTCGGGGTTCTGCGCAAGCCGTTCGCGGCCGTAGCGCCGGACGTAGGGAAACCCCAGGAACCACATCGCGACCCCCACCAGGGGCACCCAGACCAGCTCCCGCTTGGTGAAGAACTTGAGCGGTGGAATGCGGCCGAGCAGCGTGTTCTGCAAGACTATGATGTCGACCCATGACTGGTGATTGCTTACGACCAGGTACCAGCCGTCCCGCCGGAGGGCGTTCGCATTTTCGAAGCGCGCGTCGATGACGGACAGCCGAAGCGCCCACACGAGCAGCCGGTTGCTTGCCACCCAGCCGTCGATGATGCGATCCATCAGGCTGCCGATCCCGATTCGCGTCTTTCCGTCGGGTAACGCAAGGCGAACGCAGCCCATGAGATAGAGCGGCACGCACCAGAGCGTCGTGTGGATCGAAATCCACGCCATCGAGATGGCGCCGCGCAGGATGTCCATGGCTGGCATCTTTATCACACGAGCAGGTAGCGTGCCACGGACCGGAAGACGCTTACATCCGGGCTGTCCGCGCTGCCCAAAGCGCGTACCATGGCTGGCGCATGGAAGATCCCGCCGAAACCTTCCTCTGGTACGACCTCGAAACCTCGGGCACCTCGCCCGCGCATGACCGGATCGTGCAATTCGCCAGTCTGCGGACGGACGCCGACCTGACCCCGGTCGAACCGCCTTTCTCCACCTACGTTCAGTTGGGTCCCGAGGTCGTGCCATGGCCCGAGTCGCTGCTGGTAACGGGAATCGCCCCGCAGACGCTGGCGTCAGGGTTGCCGGAGTGGGAGGCGATGACGGAGATTCTCCGCATTTTCGAGACGCCGCGAACCTGCGTCGTGGGCTACAACAACCTGCTCTTCGACGACGAGTTCATCCGCTATTCGCTGTACAGAAACCTGCTCGACCCTTACGCGAGGGAGTGGCGCGACGGCAATTCCAGGTGGGACATCATGGACCTGGTACGCGCCGCGGGGGCGTTGCGGCCGGAGGGCATCGAGTGGCCCGTAGTCGAGGGCAAGCCGGCGTTCGGCCTGCAGGCGATCGCCGAGGTAAACGGTCTGTCTCACAAGAATCCCCACGACGCCCTGTCCGACGTCCACGCCACCATCGGTGTCGCCGGACTGATCCGAACGCGGCAGCCGAGGCTGTACCGGTACGGCCTCAGCTTGCGGTCGAAAGATGCCGCGCGACGAATGCTGGTGCCGTTCGGACGTGAGATCTGCATCCATGCGGGGAGGTCATTCGGTAGGGAGCGCTACGGGACCGCGCCGGTGCTGTCGATCGCGCAGCACCCGGAGATCGACGCCAGCATCATCGTTGCGGATCTCGGCCGGGATGTTTCCGCGCTCATCGAGGATTCGGCGGAAGACCTCGCGGAGGCGCTGTTCGCGAAGGGATCGGAAGAACGGCCGCCGCTGCACCAGGTTCGCCTCAACCGGTGCCCGTTCCTTGCGCCCCTGGGGGTGCTGCGGCCGGCGGACGCCCAACGCATCGGCATGGACCGTGACCTGGTGCTCGAGCGGCAGGCCGCGCTTGCGGCAACGCCCGATCTCGACCGCAAGATCGCGCAGGTCTACGGAAAACGCGAAAGCGAAAGCCGCGACGGATTCCGCGACGTGGAGGAACGGCTCTACGAGGATTTCATTCCGGATGCGGACCGTGCGGTGTGCGAGGGCCTTCAGCGTGAGCTGCGCGCCGGGTCACCCTGGCCGGATATTGCCTTTTCGGATTCCCGCCTCGGCGCACTTGCCAGCCGGCTGCGCGCGCGAATGCGCCCGGAGTCCCTCGACGGGTCGGCGCACCAGGCCTGGAATCGCCACGTGGTCGACCGGCTGACAGGCGAGCACCCCAGACGCCTGACCGTCGCCGAGTATCGGCGCGACGTGGAGCAACGATTGGCCGACAGCGATGCCGAACGCGAGATGCTGGACGCACTGCAGGCGTACGGCCTGGAACTCGAGCGCCGCACACGGTCATGACGGGCTTGCCTAAGGGTACGCCTCCGCCGACGGGGGGAACCCCCCCGGCTGATGGCTCCTGTGTCAGTTTCACGTCGGTCGGCAAGCACTTTGCCGGCAACTGGGTGTTTCGCGACATCACCTTCTCGTGCCCGTCCGGGCAGACGACCGCCATCGTCGGCGAGAGCGGCAGCGGCAAGACGACCCTGCTGCAACTCGTAAACGGTGTCCTGCGACCGAACCAGGGTACGGTCGAAGTCCTCGGCGAATCGGTGCCGGAAGAGGGCGTGGAGGCGTTTCGGCGACGTATCGGCTATGCCGTGCAGGGTGCGGGCCTCTTCCCCCACATGACGGTGCGGCAGAACGTCGACCTGCTCGCGAGGCTCGAACGCTGGCCGCGCGAAGACATCGAGACGCGCTTCTCGGAATTGCTGGAGGAGATGGGCCTCGACGCCTCCCTTTCCGACCGCTATCCGTACCAGCTTTCCGGCGGCCAGCAGCAGCGCGTGGGGCTTTGCCGGGCGCTCATGCTGAAACCGGGCCTGCTGCTCCTCGATGAGCCGTTCTCGGCGGTGGACCCCATCACGCGGATGGGACTCTACGAGCAGTTCATCCACGCGCAGCGGCACGAGGGCGTCAGCGCACTGCTCGTCACCCACGACATGCGCGAGGCAGTGAGGCTGGCGCAGCACCTGGTCATCGTCGGGTCCGGTGAAGTTTTGCAGGCGGGCGAGACCGCGGCGGTGCTGGCCGCGCCCAAGCCGGGTTACGTCGCCCGCCTGGTGGAGACGCAACTGTGACGCGCCTCGTTGCCATCGTCCTGCTGGCGCTCTGCCCGGTGGCGATCGCGGCGGAGCCGATCGTCGTCGCGAGCAAGAACTTCAACGAGTCCTACATCCTGGGGGAAGCGGTGGCGCAACTGCTGGAGTCCGGCGGGTTCGAGGTGGAGCGCCGCATGGGTCTCGGCGGCACCCTGATCTGCTACGAGGCGCTGGTGGCGGGGGAGATCGATGTCTACGTGGAATACACGGGCACCCTGTCGCAGGCGATCCTGAAGTCCGAGTCGCGGCTCGGCTTCGACGATCTCAACGCGGCCATCGCCCCCCTTGGGCTGCAACTGCTGCCGCCGTTCGGTTTCAACAACACCTACGCCCTGGCGTTGCCGCGCGCGCTGGCCGCCGACCTCGGGCTGAATACCATCTCCGACCTCGCGGCGCGCAGCGATCTGAAGATCGCCGTCAGCCACGAGTTCCTCGAACGCGAGGACGGCTGGCCGGGCCTCTCCCGCGTGTATGGATTCGAGCGGGTCCCGCAGGGAATCGAGCATGCGCTGGCCTACCAGGCGCTGGCGGATGGCGCCATTCATGTCACGGACGCCTATTCCACGGACGGCGAACTGACTCGCTACGATCTCAAGGTCCTGGCCGACGACAGGGACTTCTTCCCGAAGTACCTTGCCGTTCCGCTGGTGCGCGCGGACCTTCCGGCGTCCGCGAAAGCCAGGCTCGGACTCGTGGCGGACACCCTGGACGACGCGGGCATGCAGGCGATCAACGCGTCCGTGATGTTCGGCGGGGCCGACTTTGCCGAAGCCGCGGCCAGCTACCTGGACGGCATCGGCATCGAGAGCGATACGGCTCGATCCGGCTTCTGGGAGCAACTGCGCCGCAACACGGCCCGGCACATCTTCCTGACCGCCATCGCCCTGGCGGCCGCGACATGCGTTGGCATTGTCCTGGGTCTCATTGTCTTTCGCATCGGCTGGCTGTCACGCACGGTGGTCTACATGACGGGACTGATGCAGACGATCCCGTCGATCGCGCTCCTGGCGCTCATGATTCCGCTGTTCGGCATCGGCGTCGTGCCCGCCATCGCGGCCCTGTTCCTCTACTCGCTGCTGCCCGTCGTCCGCAACACGGTTACCGCGCTCGTCACCGTCGATCCGGTGCTGAGACGCGTCTCCAGGGCGATGGGGCTCACGCGAGGCCAGGAGTTGCGCCACGTCTTCGTCCCGCTGTCGATGCCGAGCATGCTGGCAGGCATTCGGACTGCGGCGGTGATCTGCATCGGGACCGCGACGCTGGCGGCGTTCATCGGCGCCGGGGGCTTAGGCGACCCCATCGTCACCGGCCTGAGCCTGAACGACACGGGTTTGATCATGCAGGGCGCGGTACCGGCGGCGCTCCTCGCCGTGGCGACGGAACTGGTGTTCGAGGGCATCGAAAGGGCGCTCGTGCCGAGACACCTCCGGACGTCGGAGGCCTGAACATGGTCGCGATTTGGCCCTGCAAGGGAATCGACCTGGACTGGCCGGACTGGGCTTTTGCGTTGCGGGAGTGCCTGTCGCCGTCGCCGATCCAGGATGTCGCCGTCCGCGTGCAGCGGCTCTGGTCTTCGGGGTCGGACACGCTCGCCTGCCTTGCGGTGCGTTCCGCGTTCGACCTCTACCTGCGGGCGCAGCGCTGGGAACCGGGTTCGGAAGTCGTGTTCTCCGCGCTTACCGTGCCGGATATGCCTCGCATCGCCAGGCACCACGGATTGCGCCCGGTGCCGCTCGACCTGGATCCCCGGACGGCGGCGTGGGACGAGGCTGCGCTTGAGCGATGCATCGGCGAACGCACGCGAGCCCTGGTGCTCGCGCACCTGTTCGGCGGGCGGGTCGATCTGGCTCCCGCGCTCGCCTTCGCTAGAAGCCGTGGCATCGCGGTGGTGGAGGACTGCGCCGAGGCGTATGCGGGTCCGGACTGGACTGGTCATCCGGATGCGGACCTGTCGCTCTTTTCGTTCGGCCCCTTGAAGACGGCTACCGCTCTCGGCGGCGCACTGGCGCGCGTGCGCGACCCGGATACATGCGCCCGGATGCAACGCATCCATGCGCAGGACCACGTCCAGCCGACGGGCGAGTACCTGCGCCGCGTCCTGCTCTACGGCGCCCTGAAGGCCGCATCGCATCCGCGCGCGCTGGGGATCGTCATGGCCGCCGCAGACGCCCTGGGGGCGGACGCGAACCAATGGATCCATAGCCTGACCCGGAACGTGCCCGATGCGTCGTTCATCCCGGGCATTCGCCGGCGTCCGTGCGCCGCGCTGCTCGGAGTGCTTGAACGCAGGCTGTCGCAGGGGACCGCGCCGTTCTCCCGCCGCGTGGAGCCAGGCCGGACATTGATGGCGGCGCTGGGGCCGGAAGTCGAAGTTCCGGCGCGCACCGCCGACCCACACGGATACTGGATGTTTCCCGTGCTGACGCGAAATCCCGATGCGCTGTCTGCCGCGCTCCGTGAGGGCGGTTTCGACGCCATGTCGGGGCGCCTGGCCGTTGTCTCCGACGGCGACGCGCCCACGCCCGGCGCCGAACGGCTTGCCAACGCGCTCTACATTCCGTTCGATCCAGCGATGCCTGGTGAAGAACTGGAACGGCTGGGCAGGTTGGTCCGGAACTTCGAGGGGATAGAGGGAGGCAAGGGCGGATAATCGGCGGGCAAGCCCTTCATTCCATTGTCATTCACGCCAGGGCTCGCCAGCTTTGTATCTGGCGAGCCTGTCCATCAGTTCCCCGCGTAGACCCTCCGTCTCTGGGGAAATGGCTGCAATTGCGCTGCTCTGGGTGGCGATCGCCTGCGCGAAGTCCCCGTTCTCCGCATAGGCTGCCGCCAGCGTATCGAGGGTGCCGGGACTCTCGTCCTGGGCGACCGCGCGTTGCGCGAGGTGCAATGCCAGCACGCCATTGCGGATGGGATCGTGTCTTGAAGTCGCGAGGATCCACGCCGCGTTGTTTTCGGCACCGGCGTGGCCCGAGCTCGCGGCGCGCTCGAACCAGTAGAGAGCCGTGGCGGTCCTGTCTTGGAGAGCGGCCTGGAACACCAGGCTCCCGAGCCGGAACTGTGCGGCAGGATCATCCTCTTCGGCCGCGCGCCTGTACCACGTCTCGGCGGCATCGAGGTCGGTGGCGGTACCAGTTCCCGTTTCGTAGAGATAGCCGAGGCCGATGTAGGCATCGATAACGCCCTGTTCCGCGGCCTCGTGGTACAGCGCGAACGCACGGGCCTCGTCCGGGTCCGTATCGCCGCCCAGGAGATACAGGTGCGCCAGCGCCGCCTTTGCATGCGGCGAACCGTTGTCTGCGAGGATCGAGAAGCGGCGCGCGGCCTCCTCGACGTCCGGTTCACCGAATTCGCCGTCCCGGTACATGTACGCGATCGCGAGCGACGCGGCGACGCTGCCTTCCTCGGCAGCGGCCTCAAACCAGCGCTTTGCCTCCTCCGGGTCCGGATCGCCCGCGACCCCGCTTCGGAACGTATGTGCCAGGTGCACGTACGCGGGCTGGTAGCCGTCCTCCGCCGCCTTCAGCAGCCAGCTTCTCGCCTCGTCCATGTCCTCGTGCATGAGTGCCATGCCGACGTATACGCGCGAATACCCATCGCCGCGCTGCGCCGCTTCGAGGGCAAGCCGCAGCGCTTCGCCTTCGTCCCGCGCGACGCCGAGTCCATGGGCGTACAGGTAGGAAAGCGATGCGTACGCGGTCGTCTGGTCGGTGTCGAACTCCAGCGCCCGCAGGTAGTCAAGCGCCGCCGATACGAACAGCCCCTCGGCCTGGTATGTGAACGCCTGCATGGCGTAGGCCCGAGCCCGCTGCTCGGCGGTGATCCATGGGCTGATCAGCACGGGCTCGAGGTATGCACGCGCCAGGCCGTAGTTCCGCGCCTCCGCATATTCGGCCGCGCGCGTGAGGTAGTGCTGCATGCGCTCCGGCGGGTTCCCGGACGGCGCCCCGCCGGCGCCAAGGGAAGCCAGCAGGATCATCAGGTTGAGCAGGCTTTTCCGCATGTCTGGGCTCGGTCTGGCACCCGCGGCGGTGACGGGTCGGGGTCCCCTTACTGACTTGCCGCGAATTCCGGCACTTTCATCAGCAGGTCTGTCACATCGCGCTGTTCCCGCGCATTCAGCTCCTGGTAGACAGGCGCCTGGTGCAGGCGTTCACAGGCAGGCCTGGTATCCCGCTTGGGGACCACGTCCGGCGTCGCGTAGTTCGTGGCCATCATGCCCCGTTTGTGGCCGCTGCGATTGTAGCCGGCCCGGTGCCAGGTCCTCGCGTCGTACAGGATCATGCTGCCGCCAGGAGCTTCGAGCACCGTGGCCTGCGGTCCGCTGTAGGGCAGCTCGCCGTCCTCAAGCGGGGCGTTCCATTCGTCCGGGGGTCCCGAATCCACGAGGTGCGAACCCGGCGTGAACATCGTCGCGCCGTTCAGGTGGCTGAAGTCCGACACGAAGGTATTTCGGTTGCACGCCTTGGGCGGTCCCTTGCGGGGAAATACGGGCTGGGGACTCGACGATCGCGTGTACGGAATGTCGGAATGCCAGCGCCGGCCGGCCTGCGCCAGCGTTTCGGGTGGCAGGACGTTGAAGCCGGGCGGATGGCCGAGGTGAATGTCCCGGGTCTGAAGGAACGCACGCAGCACCCAGAGCGAAACCGGTTCCGCGACCGCCTTGCCGACGGCGGCGTCCTGGCAGATCTTCGGCATGTCGTTTCTCTGCTCGAGATGCTCGTAGCGGCCCGTGCATGCGACCCGTTCCAGCCGGTCGACGATCTCCGGCGGAAGGATGGAGTTGATGCACACCCAACCGTCCCGCCGCAGGTGTTCCAGGTACTCGGATGGCAGCTTCTCCGGACCATGGCTGACCTGAAAGCGCACGTCGTCCGCGCCCACCCGCAACGTGCACGTGTCATTGGCGATGTCGACCCGGAGGTCCCTGGCAGTCGCCTCGTGACGCACGCCCGCAGCCGATCGATCCCAGATGACGCCATCGCCGGCTTCATCGAACAACGCGGGATTGCCGTTGTCGTCAAGACCGAGCATGCGGCCGTTGGCCGCAACCATCAGGACGTAGTGGTGTTCCGGACGCTCGAGCGTGACGATCTGGGGGTTCATTTGCTGCGGACTTGCCATTGCCCTTACCTCCACTGGGGTTGCGCCTATGTTAGACGCTGAAAACAGGCGGCGCGGGGCGATTCTGTTCCATGGACGACGACCGGGGTCGGGCCCGGGGAGCGCGAGGGGGTCCACTCGCAAGAGAACGACCGGGGCCTAAGGCACCGACCGTGGGGCACTGCTATACTCGGCGCCCTTTTTCCTGCGGGAGCAGTGGAACACCAATTTGGGGGCGATGCGGTTTCGACGGCGGTAATGACGTCCAAGGTGCATGCCGAGAGGGTAGTGACTCTCGTTAATCAATCGCTGCAACTTTTTATAGTTGCCAACGACGAAAACTACGCACTAGCCGCCTGACGGCTAACCCCGATGTCCCGTTGCCTGTGGTGTGACATCGGGGGCAAGTACACAGGATCGCGCCCGGCAAGTGCTCCGGTGCAGGTCGCTAAACTTCAGGGGATCGCCCATCGACACCCTGTTCGTCGGGTCGTCGAAGGGGCTAAAGCAATAGACGAAACTACGCATGTAGAGCCGAAGACCGAGTGCTGACGGACGCGGGTTCGACTCCCGCCGCCTCCACCAAAACACACGTCGAGATCCCCGGCGGCCATTTCCACTCAACCCGGTGCGGACAACCGCCCCTGGCTCGCGAGTGACGGCAGACGTCCGATCTCGTCGCCGTGATCGCGTTCCGCGACCCTCAACTCGTAGAGCTTCTGCAGGTTGAGCCAGAACTCCCCCGATGTCCCGAAGAACCGTCCCAGACGAAGCGCCGTATCCCCCGTAACGGCACGCTGGCCGTTCAGGATCTGCGTGATGCGGTTCACCGGCACTTCGATCCGCCGCGCCAGCTCCGCCGCGCTCATGCCGAGCGCCTCAAGGTCATCCCGTAGCGTCTCTCCCGGATGTATCGGTTCACGCGCCATGCTCTGTTTTCCTCTATCGGTGGTAGTCGACGATCTGCACTTTCGTCGGGCCGGGGCCTGTGTCCCGCCTCTCGAAACAGGCTCGCCACGGGTCGTTGATGCGTATGCTCCATTGCCCTCTTCGATCGCCCTTCAACCTGTCCAGGCGGTTACCCGGCCGCGCCAGGTCGTGCAGCCAAGTCGCCGCGTCGAGCCGGTAGCTCACTGCAGCCGTCAGCGCAAGACCCGCGCACTCGACCACCCGGCGGCTGACGTAGCGGCACTCCCCCTCCGACCACCCGCGGCGCCCATGCGGCGATTCGCAGATTTCCGTTTTTTTTGGGGGGGGGGGTGTATAAATGCGCATCGCATGATCGTCGTGCGACCCAGCAGCCTGTTGGCGTCGATGGGAACGGCGGAATCGCAAAACCCGAACGGAGAGATACCATGCAGGACAAGCAGTCATTGTTCAAACGCGCGACTGCATTGTTGGCGGCAGCGATGCTGGCGCCGGCAACAGGCGCAGCCGAAGCACAGGCTACCGATGAAGAAGAAGTCATCGAAGAAATTGTCGTCACGGGTATCCGTGGCAGCCTCCAGCAGTCGCTGGACAGAAAGCGAAATGCAGACCACTTTGTCGATGCGATCACCGCGGAAGACATTGGCGCGTTTCCTGATCAGAACCTGGCCGAATCCCTGCAACGGGTGAGCGGCGTCGCCATCGACCGCAAGTCGGGTGAGGGAGCGTTTGTCAGCGTTCGTGGACTCGGCCCACAGTTTGTGATGGCGACAATCCATGGGCGTGTTTCGGCGTCCAACGTCGCCCCGGGAGACTTCGACGGCGTGGGCAACAGCAACCCCAAGTCACGCGCGGTCGGCTTCCACGCATTCCAGTCCGGGCTGGTGCAGGCGGTGGAGGTCCATAAGTCGCCGCGGGCGGACCACGTTGAAGGTGGTCTGGGTGGATTCGTGGACGTTCAGCCACGCAGACCCCTTGAGCTGGGCGAGCGGCACGCCGCCTTCTCTTTCGATTCCACGATAAATGAGCTGGCGGACGACACAGCGCCCGGTGTATTCGCGATGTACAGCGACGTGTTGACCGACAACCTGGGTTTCATGGTGTCAGCACAGTGGGACAATCGAGTCTTTCGGACAGACAACCTGCGAGGATGGTCGCATGTTTTCAGAACAGTCAACGTCGACGGCGTGGAAATAGGCAGCGGTTATTACCCGCAGCAGCTCAATGCGGAATTGCATACCACGGACCGTGATCGCCTGAACGTCTCCTCGTCCCTGCAATGGCAACCGTCGGATGAGCTCGATATCACATTCGATGTGTTGTTCGCCGACAACGAGACGAATGAGGCTGATTACTGGCGGGACTACCGCATCCGCCAGGGGAATGGAAGGATCACCGAAGCGGAGTTCATGCAAGACAACGGTGAGACCATATTCACCAGGATTTCTACCACGGCGGGCCTGTTCCTTTCGAACCAGGTAGAGGAGGTCAACGCGGAAAACGTGAATCTCGGTGTCAATGTGAAATTCCAGGCCACGGATAACCTCGCCATCAACGTCGATGCGTCGGTCTCTGACACCGAAGCGCCCATTTTCCTTGAGGGTGCCCTGATGCGACACACCCGTACGCAGATGACCTGGGAGAAATACGGTTCGGGCAGATTACCGTCGATGACCTCGACCGACCCCATAACCGACCCCGATTGGTATCACGTCGTCTGGTCGTCCAGGGCAGGCCATCTGGTCGATGATCGGAATTCCCAGTTCAGGGTAGATGTCACTTACGAGTTTGACGGGAACTGGCTCCGGACAGTCCAGGTGGGTGCCAGAACCTACCGGCAGGATCGCCGTGACAGGTCTCGATATATGGGTACCGCCGCCTGGCGTGGGGAACCGATAACAGCACACGGCGGTGGCGTTGCGCACCCGGCAGAGGAAGATTTCCTCTCCGGACTCGGCATGGATTTCCCGGCGAATACTCCTGCCCCGAACCGTGACTTTCTGATAAATGAGCTTTCAAACGTCTCGCATACGCAACTATTTGGCTGGCAGGGGCATACGGCGGAGTCCCAGGCCAACTTCCCGGATTTTAGCCTGCCTTTCAACGAAGACCTCAATCACGACGACGATGGCAACGCGATCTATGCCATGGTGACGTTTGCCGGTGAACTCGGCGATGCGCCGTATACTGGTAACTTCGGTGTGCGCTATGTGGACAACAGCACCGGGTCGATAGGGGAAATCTCGCGACCCATCCATATCGACTATAGCGACCCAACGGCGCCTGATATCATTACTTCCCCTCCCGAGTTTACCGAGATCGCCCACGAATACACGGAGGTATTGCCCTCCCTGAATCTACGATTCGATCCTACGGACGACATCGTCGTGCGAATCGCGGCGGCAAAAGTGATGACTCGCCCAAGGTTTCTTGACCTGAGTCCGCGACAAACCGTTCAGGCGAGGAACCGGACCACGCGTGGAGGCAACGGCACGCTGGACCCGACCACCGCGGTGCAGTTCGACCTGGCGGTGGAGTGGTATTTTGACGACTACTCGATTGCCTCCGTTGGCCTTTTTGCCAAGAACATCGAAGGGTTCGTTCAGCAGGAACAAACTCCAACCCCATGGCCCGGTATCATCGATCCTGAGACCAACCAACCCCTTGTGTTGATTGCCTTCAGACCGCTGAACACCGGGGATTCGGACCTTACGGGTATTGAACTGGCGTTTCAGCGCACGTTTGCGGATCTGCTGCCGGCGCCCTGGGATGGTTTCGGCATAGTCACCAACTATACGTACATCAACTCCGGGTCGGACTTCGAGAACGAGCTGACGGGCGCGGCCTACGGTATTCCGGGATTGTCCGAAGACACGATCAACTTCACCTTGTTTTACGAGAAGGGTCCGTGGAGTGGTCGCGTATCCTACAACTACAGGGATGATTTCCTGGATGCCGTTGCCGACGGCCAGGGGCACCCCAGGTTCGTCGACGCGTACGACCAATGGGATGTGTCCTTCGGTTATGCAGTCAGCGACAACGTCTCGGTGATGCTGGAAGGCATCAACCTTACGGACGAGAACGTGTACTACTACAACGCGTTGGGGACCAGCACGTTGGAGCACATCGTGGGGGCGACCCACGCCGGCCGTCGATTCCAGGCCGGTGTACGCTGGAGACTGTAGCCGACAGCTAGACCGATCGCAGCCCCTGGTGACTCGCAACTCTGCCCGTAACCGCGACATCACCAGGGGCCGGTCTCTTCTCTTTCGACCTCTTGCGAGGCCGGATCATCCGGGCGGAGACTATCGATAGGGATCACGGGCTCGCATGAGTTCCGGTGCAATGCGCAACATAAGTCTGGTATCCGCGCTGTTGTTGCTGTCATCGGTCAGTCTTGCCGAGAAGCCGCAATACCAGCACGGGATTTCACTCCTGCACGACCTGAAATACCGTGCAGGTTTCGCGCATTTCGCGTATTCGAATCCATCCGCACCCAAGGGTGGAAGCCTGACGCTGTCGACGACGTTCCCGATCCGAAACTTCTCTGGCTCCTGGGGTATGGGCGTAGGTTCTGCCCCGGGCCTGCACAGAACCAACGACAGGTTGTTCGTGAGGTCGGCGGATGAATTGTCAGCGGTGTACGGCCTGCTTGCGGACGGTATAGCGCTCTCGGCAGATCGAAAGTCGCTGTTCATCAGATTGAACCCGGCCGCGCGCTGGCACGACGGTGTTCCGATTACCACCCGCGACGTGCATTTTTCCTACGATGCTCTGGCGTCGTTCGCCACATCCTCGATTTTCAGCCAGGCATATCTGGATTCCTGGATCGAGTCATTCGAGGTCATAAACGACAGAGAACTGGTGATTCGTCATCGTGACGTGTTCACCCATTCGAATCTCTTGGCAATGACCACGTTTCCGGTTAAACCGGCACATTACTATGCGGACCGTGGTGACCCATATGAAATCTCGCTCGAGGTACCACTTGGCAACGGACCCTATCGGATTGCGGGTCATGATCGAGACCATGTCGAATACGAGCGCGTCAAGGACTACTGGGCCCGTGATCTTCCGGTAAACCGTGGTCGCCACAACTTCGATAGGATCCGTTACGACGTGTACCGGGACGCCACGGTGGCACGGGAAGCGTTCCGCAAGGAGTTATTCGACCTTTACGTGGAAAGAGATATTCGCCACTGGCATGCCGCAAATGACATTCCCGCGCTGCAGTCAGGTCGTATATTGAGGGATACGCGCCAGGTCGCCAGGATCATTGGGCAGCAGTGGTCGCTGGTATTCAATACCGCACGCGAGACGTTGCGTGACCCCAGAGTCAGGGAAGCGTTGACCCTGGCCTACGACTTCGAGTGGCAGAATCGTGTGCTTCAGCATGATTCCCAGCGCAGGGCACTGAGCTACTTCGCAGGCTCGACACTTGCGGCGACGGGCTTGCCCGGCGAGGAGGAGGTGGCGCTGCTGGCGCCGTTTCGTAACCAGATCCCTGAACGCGTTTTCACGGAACCCTATGCATTGCCCGTATCGACCGGGCACGGTCTGAACCGGGCTGTGCTGGACCGGTCACGTCAGCTGTTGGCAGACGCGGGCTGGGTGATCGTCGATGGTCGGCTGCAGGACAAGCAGGGCCAGCCCTTTGCGCTGGAGATCGCAACGCAGCATGTCTGGGCGAAACGGCTGCTGCTTGCCTATATCCGATCGCTTGGTGTTCTGGGCATTGATGCGCGTTTGCGACTACTCGAAACCGTCCAGGCGGTCAGGGTGAGGCAACATCGCCAATTCGACATGTTTCTGAATGACGTTTCCTTTGTAAACCCACCGATGGCGTCGTTGCACTACTATTTCAGTTCCGAATATGCCGAGCCGGGAGCGGGAGCCAATCTTGGGGGTATTCGTGATCCGGTGGTCGATTTCCTGATCGAGCGTGCCCGGCGTACACCGGATATGGAAACCGCATTGATTGCCTGCCGGGCCCTGGACCGTATCCTCTTATGGGGGTTCTATCGCATTCCCCTCAACATGCCGGATGAGGAACGTTTCCTGTATTGGGACAAGTTCGGCCGCCCCAATGACCCTGCCGCCATATACGAGTATCTGACCGATGGCCTGGCCCGTGTCATCGATACCTGGTGGTTCGATGATGGCAGCACCATGAATTGATGTTGCCCTCCGAAGGGCGATGAAGTGCCTCTCTATGCGTCTCGGCGCGGAATTTCATGACGAGGCCGATGTCCGGTATCTTCTTATCGGGTCGCCCAGGGATCGACAACCTCGACTCCTGTGCCCTGAAAGTCCCGGACGTTGCGCGTAACGAGGCTCGCGCCGCACGAGAGCGATACGGCAGCGGTCTGGCAGTCGGCCTCGCCAATGGGCCGACCCGCCTGGCGGCGGCGGGCAGCAATCTCAGCGTAGACACCGGCCGCAGCGCTTTCGAACGGCAGAATCCGTCCAGCGAAGCCAACGTCAAGCCACGCATTCATGGCGGCCTCCAACGAGTCCCGTCGTCTACCGGCCGGCAGGATCGCGACACCGAACAGCAACTCCGCCTGACTGACTGCCGTCAGGTACATTTCTGCCTGGTCCCGATTGGCAATCCATGCGGCGACGGCGGGAGTCGGCACGGGCCGCATGAGTTCGGAAGCGACATTGGTATCGATGACAAGCATATCGGCGGCTCAGGAAAGTTCCGGAGGCTCGCGCGTTGGACCGCGCGCGGGAAGTTCGAGATCGACGCCGCCAGCGGAGGCGAAGCAATTGCGGGTGAACTCCGTGAGGTTTCGAGGGCCTGTGCGGCTATCGTTCACTGCGTCGCGCAGAATGATGCGCGCCTCTTCCTCCATCGAGCGGTGATGCTCGGCGGCGCGCACGCGCAGGCGTGTCGTCACGTCGTCGTCGAGATTGCGGATCGTGATGCTCGCCATTGGCCGTGCTTCCCCACGGTACGAACAAGTTCAAGCTACGGAATGCGTGCAGTCCGAACAAGGTCGACATGCCTGACGACGCGTCAGCACAGTCCCACTCGTTCCGAGGGCATCCAGGTCCTCGCACAGTGTCGGCTAAGGCAAAGGCGGCACCTGTCTGGGGTATGCTTTCGCGCCTGCTGTGGTAGGGCGCAGGCTGGGACTCGCGGAAATGGAAATCAGACCCTTCGACAACGACTGCGGCGCCGAGATCGACGGTGTCGACCTGCAGTCCATGTCCGATGAAGAGGTGGAGGCCATCGCCGATGCCCAGGCGGCATACGGCGTGGTATTTCTCCGCGGCCAGACGCTGACCCCCGATGACCAGTTGGCGGCGGCGCGGCGCTTCGGCCCGATCAACGTGAATCGATTCTTCACGCCGGTGCCGGGTCATCCCGAGGTCGCCATGGTGCTCAAGGAGCCGCACCACCAATACAACATCGGCGGCGGTTGGCATACCGACCACTCCTACGACCAGGCGCCGGCGCTCGGTTCGATGCTGTTCGCGCTTGACGTGCCGAGTGCCGGTGGCGACACCATGTTCGCGAGCATGTACAAGGCCTACGAGGCGCTTTCCCCGGGCCTCAGGCGAACCCTGGAAGGATTGAGCGCCGAGCATTCGAGCCGCCACGTCTTCGGCAAGGGCTCCTACGCCAAGCAGGAGGACGACCGCTATCACAACGCCGGGCAAGCCACGCAGGACGCCGTGCATCCGGTGGTGATTCGTCACCCGCGCACTGGCAGGCCGGCGCTCTACGTGAACCCGGCGTTCACCGTGCGCATTGCCGGCTGGACGGATGACGAGTCGCGCCCGTTACTCGAATACCTCTATGACGTCGCTGCCCGGGAAGATCACACCTGCCGGTTCCGCTGGGAGGTGGGTAGCGTCGCGTTCTGGGACAATCGCGCCACCTGGCACCACGCGCTCAACGACTACCCCGGGGAGCGGCGCCTGATGCACCGGGTCACGGTGGATGGCGAAACCCTGTCGCCGTACACACAAACCAACACGCCGCCGACTTCGAGTGCCGCAAACCATGAGTCAAGAGTCTGAGCAAGCGGCCATTGCGGTCGTGCACGCGTTCACCGAGACATTCAATGCGCAGGACCACGAGCGTCACGCCGAGACGCTGAATTATCCGCATATCCGCCTGGCCAATGGCAGGTTCACAAGGATTGAAAGCGCCAAGGACTTTGTCGAGCGTTCGAGGCGTGGCGAGCCGCTGCTTGCGCAGGAGGGATGGCACCACACGACTATTGCCCGCCTCGAATTCGTGCACAGCGGCAATGACAAGGTCCATATCGCGCTGCGAAACGATCGTTGTCGAGCCGATGGCTCGGTGTATTACAGCTTCGATACGTTCTGGATTGCGACCCTCGTTGATGGGCACTGGGGCATTCAGTTCCGCTCCAGCTTTCTGCACGCGAGCTGAGTTAACGCCAGACATGGGAGCGGTGCCGGATCAGGCATCCCGCTGCTACCATTACGGGCAGACCACCTTGTACCGCGACTGATCGACGACGGGCCCGCATGGCTTCGTGTGCCGTTGTCCGGCCAACCGTCGCAGTGCCGGTCGACAGTTTGACAACCCGATCCTGACAGGCAAAGGAACTACCAGATGATTTTCACCGGATGGACAAACCCCCTGACATTGCTTCGCCTGGAACTGATCCAGCGGAACTACGAGGGCCACCCCGTACCGGACGACCTGAAAGCACAGGTCGCCGCGCTGGACGGCGAAAGGGACGCGATGAACTTCGAGGCGGTGGACACCCTATACAAGGCCCTCGACAAGCTGCCGAGGGATCCGAGATTCACCTATGTCCAGCCGAACGACCTCGAGGGCATTCGCAGGGAACGTCCGGAGGGTCCGAGACAGCTCGGCGGCCTCGCTGAATCCGACTTGCTGGACAGGTTCCACGGTGCCTGGACCGGGCGCGCGGTCGGCTGCGCCCTCGGCAAGCCGGTGGAAGGTATGGGAATCATGGGGCGGCAGGGCATGCGTGGGCGAAAGGCCATCAGGACCTACCTGGAGAACCGGCAGCACTGGCCGCTCGACTACTACTTCAGTGGCGTTGACGCGGGTGACGGCCTGCAGATCGGCTGCCCTCTTTCCCAGCGCGAGAACATCGCCTTCATGGAACCGGACGACGACATCCACTACACCCTGGTTGCCCTGCGCGTCCTGGAAAACTACGGCCCCGACTTCAGGTGGCGCGACGTGGCCACCGTCTGGAACCGGAGCCTGCCCTACTCGGCGATCTGCACCGCCGAAGCCCAGGCGATCATGAACTACAACAATGCGGTTCCGAAAACAGCGCCGTCAGACTGGGTGACGCCGGAGTACACCAGCATCAACCGGAATCCCTACAGGGAGTGGATCGGTGCCCAGATCCGTGCCGACGGATGGGGCTATGCCTGCGCCGGCAATCCGGAACTCGCGGCGGAATTCGCATTCCGGGATGCCTGCTGGACGCACCGGGCCAACGGCATCTACGGCGAGATGATGTTCGCCGCCATCATGGCGGCGGCGTTTGTCGTGAGCGACCCCCGTGAACTGATCGACATCGGCCTGTCGGAGATCCCGCGGAACTGTCGACTGGCAGAGGCTTGCCGGGCCGCATTGGCGCAGGTGCCGGACTGCGAGGACTTTCACGCCTACATGGACTGGGTCGAGGCGCACTACGGAGACCTGAGCGGGGTGCACACGGTCAACAATGCCCTGGTGGTGATCGGCTCCATGATCTTCGGCCGGATGGACTTCCACCAGTCGGTCTGCCGCTCGGTGGAAGGCGGCTGGGACACGGACTGCAACGGCGCGACCTGCGGTTCCATCGTCGGCGCGGCCAGTGGCTCGACCGCGCTGGATTCCAGCCTGGTCGCTCCGCTGAACGACACGATCAGGCCCAACGTGATCGGGTTTCAGGAAATCAGCATGACCGAACTGGCGGAACGGACGCTGGAGGTACACCAGGCAGTCGTCGCCAACGCATGACCCGGACTGTCGTGCTGTCCTTGACTGTTGTCGACAGACACCATTCCCTCATGCGGCTCACGTGCGTGTGCTGACGTGCGCAGAAAAACACGCCTGCTCATTTGTATCGCTTGTGGCCGAGGAGGTACATCCGAGGATTATTCTGGCGATACCTCCGCCCTCTGTGCATGCCGGAGCCAGAACCCGATGACGGCACCGGCCGCGATGCCACATACGTGGGTGTGAATCGCGACATCCGCCATCCAGGGACGGCTCCAGCCGGCCAACGCCGTCAGGATGCCCGCGATGAGAACCATGCCGACCGTGGCAGCGAGCCACGGCGCGCGTTTGGCGAGCGCGATTGCGGCCAATGCGGCGAGACCATGCAATACGCCCGAAAAACCGGCATAGCCTGACTCGACGGCAAGTAGAACGCTCGCAGCGCTGATGGCCGCGGCGATGGCCAGCGCGCCCAGGAGTATTGTTCCGGGCCGCAAGTGCTCGAGCAGGATGGCCGTCACCAAGCCAACGCCCACGGCGTTCATGAGCGCGTGCATGGGGCCGAGGTGGGTCAGGTGCGAGGTTCCGAGCCGCCAGTATTCGCCCGAGAGAACCAGGCTCCGATCGAAGGCGAGGGCATCCAGCCAGAGCGAGGCGAACAGGAACACCACCGCCGTAGTGGTTGTCCCCACCAGGAAGCGGGTTGATCGAACGCGCAGAGCCGATTGCCGGCGGGCGCGGGTTTCCACCGGCCGGTCAGCCCGCGCGGTTCCTTCGCCGGGTCCCCCGAGGCGCAAGCAATGCCGCCAATGCGAGCGTACAGAGCAGGAGCAGCGGCACGGACGAACCGCTGTAGTCCCTGGAATAGGCGATCTGGACCGACTTGTCCGACTTGACCCGCTCCCCGAACGCATCGATTTCCGTTTCGAGGCTCTCGGACATCTTCGAGACCGCGCTCTCGAAGCTCGCATCGCTGATTTGCTGTTGGCCGCTTTCGGAACCAATCGCGGTCGTCTGCCGGCTGGCGTGGTCGTATCCGGGAGCCCGCAACAGGAGTTTGCGCGTTCGGATGTCAAATACCGCCGTATCGAGCATGGTGCTCACGCTGTTCCTGGACGCGGGAATAACGTAGCTGCCGATGATCGTCCAGTAGAGGACCGACAGCGGTGTGTCCTCGGTGTTCACGACCTGGTCCCACGAAACCAGCGCGAATACATCGAGGTCATACAACCGGCTGGTCTGTTCAAGCGCCTGGAAGCCGCCGCCGCTGGCCAGGTAGTTCGACGGAATGACCTGGATGTCTTCAACGTAGTCGACGCCCTCGAACGCGGCCTTCACCTTCTCCAGCAACTCTACCTTTCTGGCTTCCGTGGGCTGCAGACTTCCCCCCCAGGAGCGCCGGGACGTCGGGACGAAGGCGATTCCCACTCGCAACGGCAGTTCAAGGCGGGGCGTGGTTTCGGGATCGACGACCGGGCGTTGGTCTCCCGGGTAAAGGTAGTCCACGAGGCTCGAACTGGTACTGCGCTCGGTGGCGCCGAAGAACGCCGCAGAGCAGCCGCATAGCGAGATGATGGATCCGCACAGGACGAGGCGATACGTGGTGTTGAGGATCATCCTTGGTTTTCCTTGGGCCAGGGGCGTTCTCCCTATCGTGCACCCAGACCGGGGTGGGCACAACGACCACGGCATGTCATGGGATCGGCATCCGGATTACCCCTGTCCTTGCGAACCGCGGCATGGGGCCGTTTATGGGGGAATTCCCACTTAGGCGGTTTGCATCGGCCCCCCTTTGGGTGTAGCTATCCTCCGCTACAGAGCCCGCGCTGGCGGGGTCGGGCCGGGTGGCCCGACCAGCACCTGCCATTGCGATTGGCGTCGTTGCACAGCGGCAAGAATCTCGGTGGCGGTTGTTTGCGTGGGAAATGGCATGCAAATGGAGGAACACATGGAGAGATTCGTGAAACTTGCATCAATTACGTCGCTGGGTATGGCGCTGGCCCTTTTCGGAATGCCTGCCTACTCGGCCGACGACACAGACGCCGAAGACGACGATCTCAACGAGTACATCGAGGAGATCCTCGTCACCGGCGAACGGGGCGAAACCAACGTTCTCGACCGGGCCATGACGGTGACCGGTTTCAACGACCTGATCATCGAGAGACTGGGCGTGCAGAACGCCGATGACCTGGAAGTGCTCGTCCCCGGTCTCCAGAAAGGCAACCGCAGCCAGGGTGCCGGGAAGAACGAGGACGGTCACTACGACATGCGCGGTGTGGGTAACGACCGTGCAGTCAACTTCGGCCAGGACACCTCCGTCGCCTTCTACGTGGATGGCGTATATACGGACCAGAGCTACTCGACCGACAGCATGTTCGACATGGAGCGGGTTGAAGTGGCCCGGGGACCGCAGGGCACGACCGGTGGCAAGGCGGCGATCGCCGGCTCCATCAGCCTGTGGTCGCGCAAGCCGACGGACACCTTCGACATGCGCCTGAACGCGGAGATTACCGATATCTCGACGCAGCGGCTGCAGGTCGCTTTCGGCGGGCCGATTGCGGATTCCGGGTTCAGCTATCGTCTCGGCGTCAGTTCCTATACCGGCGACGGGATGATCGAAAACGTTTACGAAGGCGCCGAAGCCCGCGATGCCGGGATACCCGATCAGCGGCTTATCACACCGCGCCTGCGCTGGAAGAACGACCGCTGGGACATTACCGCCCGGTACTCCCACCAGACGGACACGGGCACGCCCTGGGCTTCATTGCCATTGGGCGCCCGCGACTCGGTCAACGAGTTCCTTCTCGACCGTAACGGCAATCCCGTTATTTGGACGGACCGGCTCACCGGGGAGTTGGTACCGCAAAGGAATCCATTCTACGGTGCCGACCCCGCGCCATCGGTCGCCAACTGTTCGAACATCAACAACGATGGCACACGCGACGAGTTCGGCATCATCTGCGACCCGGAAGAGCTGCAGTGGAAGGTGGCGTTCAACGCACCGATCCACCAGGACAGCTTTGCGGAAAACGCCTCGGTGGAGGCCATATTCGCCCTGACCGAGAACCTCGATGTGACCTACAAGTTCGGCTATCACGATGTCGTCAACGACAACCTGAACGACGGCGACCAGCTACCCCGCGAGGGTGGAGGGATTTGCCCGCCGAACCACCCGAAGGTGCTGGGCGGTATGCTGCAGGCAGGCCAGACCAGCCGATACTGCGCCCTGGATGGTGGCGGCAACGGCACGTTCAACGACCAACGAGTCAACTACATCTTCACATCCGAGCAGACGAGCCATGAAGTCACGCTGACCTCGCAATATGAAGGCCCGTTCAATTTCACGCTGGGTGTTACCACCATGGAAGGCACGGAGCCGAACAACTACAGGAGCCTGCAATTCGGTTCGGGCACCCGGGGCGTTCCCACCAACGACTGGATGTATTCGGACAGCTCGGCTGCCTGCCGGGCGGTGATCGATTCCCTGTATGGCCCGGGGGGCAGCTTGAGCGGCGGTCAGAACTGGCTGTTTCGCGATGTCTATACCGACCCCGAAGCGAAAGCTCGCTCCGCACAACTAAGACCCGTGTTCGCCTGTCCGGGCGACCCGGGGCTCGTGAACTATGCGTTCTCCGGCATCGGGAACTTCTATGCGAACCTGGATGGCCAACATAGTGCATTCATGGCAGCGATGGAAAAGGAGTCCATCGGGGTCTATTTCAACGGCGAATACATGCTGAACGAGACCTGGACGTTGTTCGGGGGTATACGCCACGACAACGACGTGAAGGGAATCGCCCAGCAGTCCAACGGCAACGTCTTCGGTCGTTCAGGTGTGGACTTCTCGCCCTGCAACCACACTTCCACCTGCGAAGATGCGATTGCGTTCGTCCAGGTCAACGTGCGCGACGCCGAGATCTTTCCCGGCAAAGCCGAAGAGACGTGGAGCGACACGACCTGGAACGTCGGTGCGCAGTATCGTCCCAATGACGATGTCATGATCTACGCACGCCTCTCCACCGGCTATCGTCCCGGTGGGAACAAGGGGAGCTGGAGCCTGACTGCACCGCCCTTCTTCTTCGGACCCGAGCAGGTGACCAACTACGAAATCGGCGCGAAGGGGCTGTACTTCGATAGAGCGGTACAGTTGTCCGCGACGGCTTTCTACCAGGACTTCGCCAAGTACTGGGTAGTCGCCGGCCGCTTCAAGACCGCAGAGGAAATCGCGGCTGATCCGTTGGGCGGCGCAACCACCCGGTCGACCAACACCATCGAAGGCACCACGATTGCCGGTGTCGAGCTTGAAGGTGCCTGGAGGATTAGCGACAAGCTCTCGCTGCGCGGGTTCTACAACTTCCTGGATACCAACATTGGCCCCTACCTCTCGATCTACCCCTTCGGGCTCCCCGGCGCGGCTCCCGGGTGGCAGTTCCATGAGTACACGGATGCCAATGGCAATCCGCAGGTGCACACTTACTGGGGAACCGGCCTCCAGATCGAGTTCGACGGCAAGCAGTTGCCGAACTCGCCCAAGCACAAGACGTCCCTGACGCTGGCCTACGAAATACCGATGGCGGAAAGGGGCAGGCTCGAACTGCTGACGATCATGAACTATCGCAGCAAGAAGTACGTGGAACACGGCAACGTGGAGGCGTACGCGGTGTCCGACTACACCCGTTGGGACCTGAGGGCGAACTGGTGGTCAGCCGATTCCTCGCTGGGCATTACCGCCTATGTACAGAATGCGCTCGACCAGGCCGCGCTGCACATGTGGTCGCCCCGGGAAGGCATCGCCAGCCCCTTTGGCACGATTGTCGAGCCGAGGGAAATCGGCCTTCAGGTCAAGTGGCAACTCAACTAGGGCGAGTAACGTAGACCACAGAACCGATACGCCGAAATCAACGAACAGCGCACCGCGGGCCACGGCCCCCGGTGCGCTTTTTTTCGCAGTCGGGATCCAGTCCGGATACTCATAGCTGCTGACGAAGGAGCCGAACGATGCGCCCCATCCTGGCCTTGATCTCTATACTTGCAGCCGTCGCAAACGCTGCGGAGCCCTACTCCCCACCCGTCAGACAGGACTACCCCGACAACGTCTACTGGGGCGACACCCATGTGCATACGTACCTATCGGGTGACGCATTCGGCATGGGCACCCGGTTATCGCCGGACGAGGCCTATCGATTCGCCAAGGGGGAAACCATTCGCGCCACCGGCGGCGGCGACGCGCGATTGCGCCGGCCACTCGATTTCCTCATGGTGTCCGATCACGCGGAGAACCTCGGTGTCGCGCCGCGTGTCGCCACGGGCGATCCCGACATGCTGAAGACGGAGGATAGCCAGCGCCTGTTCGAGACGTTCTCCCGCACGCCGGCGGTGTCCGATGTCCTGGGAGCGGAGAGCCTCGAGGAGTACGAGGCCGGCAACCTGACGCTGGGAAAGTCCAAGACACCAAGGGGCGACTACGGAATCGACGACGACTTCAGGCTCGACGTGTGGCGGAGCGTCGTCGAGAGCGCCGAGAAGCACAACGATCCCGGCAGGTTCACCACGTTTGTCGGGTACGAGTACAGCAGCGGTTCTCCCGCCATGCTGCACCGCAACGTCATGTTCGCGGGTGCGCCCGAACACACCATGTCGCAGCGGCCGTTTTCCGCGTACGACAGTTCGAACCCCGAGGACCTGTGGGCTCACCTCAAGCGCTACCGGGAGGAGACCGGCAGCGATGTCATCTCCATTCCGCATAACAGCAATTTGAGCCGCGGCAACACGTTCGCGACGGTCAGTTACGAAGGCAAGCCGCTGACCCCCGACTACGCCAGGATTCGGTCGTCCATCGAGCCCATCGTCGAAGTGACCCAGATCAAGGGCGACAGCGAGACCCTGCCGTCACTTTCGCCCGACGACGAGTTCGCCGACCACGAAACGTGGGGCAATTTCTCCGCTTTGAAGGGCTTGGCGGCCGAGCTGCCACCGGAGGAGGCGGCAAAGCGGTCCTACGTTCGGAGCGCGCTCAAGACCGGCCTCGGCATCGCCGCCGAAATCGGGGTCAACCCGTACAAGTTCGGGATGATCGGCTCGACGGACTCCCACACGGCCCTCGCCACCGCCGATGAAGACAACTTCTGGGGCAAGATGGGCGCCATCGAACCCAGCCCATACCGCCGGATGACCCAGGCCATTTACGCTTCCGCGGGCTACGCGGCGGTCTGGGCAACCGAAAACACCCGGGAGGCGATCTTTGCCGCCATGAAACGGCGCGAGGTCTATGCGACCACCGGGCCGCGCATCACGCTGCGCTTTTTCGGCGGATGGGACTACGAGAGCGATGACGCGCTGAGTCCGAACCTGGCCGAGATCGGCTACCGCAAGGGGGTGCCCATGGGCGGCGACCTGGTCCGCGCGTCGGAAAGTGCGGCGCCCCGCTTCCTGTTAAGGGCCGTCAAGGATCCGGACGGGGCGAACCTGGACCGCGTGCAGGTCATCAAGGGCTGGCGCGACGCGAAGGGTGAACTGCACGAGAAGGTCTACGACGTGGCCTGGTCTGGCGACCGGACGATCGGCGAGAACGGCAAACTGCCTCCCGTCGGATCGACCGTCGACGTCAAGGTGGCGAGCTATCTCAATTCCATAGGCAGTCCAACTCTCGCGACCACCTGGACGGACCCGGACTTCGACCGCGACGAATCCGCGTTCTACTACGTGCGGGTCATACAGATCCCGACGCCGCGCTGGACGACCTACGACGCGAAGTTCTTTGGCGCTGACGAGGAAATCCAGCAGGGCCTTGCCGCAGTGATTCAGGAGCGCGCCTACTCCTCGCCGATCTGGTATACGCCCTAAGGACTATTCGGCGTCTTCGCGCCCGGAGGGCAGGACCCGGCCTTCGGGATAGTCGGCGCCTTCCACGCTCCTGTCGACCGATGCATTCCAGGCATCGAGCTCGGCCTTCATTCGTGCCGCGATTTCGGGTTGCTTCTCCATGAGGTTGTCTTGCTCGGAGGGGTCTTCGACCACGTTGTACAGTTCGTACACTGGGGTCAATGACGCCAATACCTCGCCATCCCATTCACCGTCGACGAGGGCCTGCTCGTAGTCAACGTAGTAGAGGAGCTTGTAGTCGTTATCCAGCCACCCGTACTGACCGGACACCCTGAAGCCCATGGGCTGGCTTCGCCTCGCCGGCTCGGTGGCGAAGACCGGTACGAGGGAAATGCCGTCGTGCACCGCATTGATGTCGTCGGGATCAAGGCCGGCAACTTCGATAAGCGTCGGAAACATGTCCAGGGTGCCGGCAGGGAAGTTCGATACCCTCGGCTTCACATGGCCGGGCCATTCGATGATGCCGGGCACGCGGATTCCGCCTTCGTTGAGCGAACTCTTGAATCCGCGGAGATGCCCGGTGGAGTCCGGATTGACCGCCGGGTACTCTTTCCCGGCCGAGTTCGTCACCGTGAACGTCGGCAGGCCGCCGTTGTCGCTGCAGAACCAGACGAGGGTGTTGCCCGCTATGCCCAAGTCTCTCAAGCCCTGGCGCAGGGTGCCGATGGACCTGTCCATGGCAACGATTTCGCCATGGTGGGCGCGGGAAGCTTCCGACAGGTCGCCGAACGCCTTCATGTCCTCGTCGGTTGCCTCGAACGTCCGGTGGGGAGAGGCGTACCAGATCATTACGAAGACCGGCTTGTCCTGTTGGTGTGCCTCGCCGATGAACCGGAGGGCTTCGTCGACCAGGACTTCCGAACCTTCGCCTTCGATGCGCTCCGGCGTGCCGTTGCGGCTGAGCAGCGGGTCGAGGTTGAACTGGTTGGTTTCGCTGAGCCAGTAGTCGAAGCCGAGTTCACCGGGGTTGTGCGGGTCGGACAGTGGCAGGGGATTGTCGTCATCGGGCGCGTTCAGGGCGTTGAGATGCCACTTCCCGAAGTGCGCGGTCGTATATCCGGCATTGCGAAAGGCTGCCGACAGCGTCTTCTCCTGCTTGTTGATTGCCCCGCCGACGGTGAATGTGCCCGTGCGGTCGTTGGTCCTGCCGGTCAGCACCGTCGCGCGGGTGGTGGAGCAGTGGGGAGAACCCGAATAGAACCGGTCCATGCGCAGACCGCTTTCTGCCATGGCGTCCAGGTTCGGTGTTTCAAGGACCGGGTGGTCGTAATAGCCGGTCTGTGCCCAGCCCATGTCGTCGGCCATGACCAGGATCACGTTGGGGGCCGCCGGCGCGTAGACAGACAGTAAGCAGGCAATCATGCCGATGGACAGTCGTGGTATCAGGCTCACGGTCACTCCTCCTTCGCCGGATGGGATGCAACTCCCGTAAAGGGACTCATTGGTGTCGGGAAAGACCACCGTACCCAATTCCACTGGAACATGTCATTGGTGGCATCGTTCCAGCCGATCAGGCGCGCCTTCATTTCCTCGAGAACATCTGCATGTCCTGGATCCTCGATGAGGTTGTGCATCTCCGCCGGGTCCGCCTCCAGGTCGTAGAGTTCGTCCAGGTCGTGGGGTATGTACACGTACTTCCAGCGTTCGGTGCGGACCATCCGCTGGGTGCTGTAGCCCCAGACTTCGCCGTGGCTTTCGCAATAGACGCTGTCCGGCCAGTCGGCGGGCGTTTCGCCGTGCACCAGTGGCACGAGGCTCTTCGCGTCGAGACCGCCCGGGGTCTCACCTCCGCCCCATTCGATGAAGGTGGGCATCAGGTCCATCAGGCGGACGAAATCCGTCACCTGTCGGGCCTCCACGCCCGGGACCCGTGCCAACAGCGGGATGCGGAAGACCTCGTCGTACATGGTCCCGGACTTCTCGAAGTGCTTGTGACTGCCCGTGGCGTCACCATGGTCCGTTGCGAAGACGAAGATCGTGTCGTCCTCGATTCCACACTCCCGGATCGCATCCAGCACGCGCCCCACGCAGTCATCGATCAGGGTGACGTCGCCGTAGTACTTGGCGACCACCTTCTGCCACCAGGACCAGTCCTTGCCCTCGAGGTTCCACTCCCGGTGCTTGCGCAGGTGTGCTGCGGGCTTGCCCTCGAACGTCTCATCGAAATTCGGCCAGGGCGGGATGGATTCCGGGTCGTACATCGAGGCATAGGGTTCCGGGACGATATTGGGGAAATGGGGCGCGACATCATCGATGCGCAGGAAGAACGGCTGGTCTCCCCGGGCCCTCTCCCGAAGCATTTCGAGGCCAACATTGGTCACCTGCCAGGTCTTTCCCTCCTCAAAGGAATGCGGGTTGGTGCCGGCAACCGCGAAGGCATCACCGGGAAACTCGATCAACGATTCCGTACCGGGAACACATCCCCGGGCTCCACCTCCCTGCCTGTGACGGTCGAAGCCGAATTCCTCCGGCCCGATGTCCTGGTGAACATGCCACTTGCCCGCATAGTCGAGCGCGTATCCCGCTTTCTTCAATCGGTCGCTGAAGGTGGGGGTATCGGTGGAAAGCCCCCGGCACCAGGCCGGCGCGATGTGGGTGTTGATCATCACCCCGTGATTGTGCGGGTAGAGCCCTGACATCAGCGAGGCCCGCGAGGGCGAGCAGACGGGGCTGACCGTGTAGGCCTGGTCGAACCGCGTGCCTTCGGCGGCCAGCCGGTCCAGGTTGGGTGTCCTGCAGATCTCGTTGCCGTAACAGCCCAGCGCATCGCGCCTCAACTGGTCGGTCATGAACAGGACTATGTTTGGTGGCATGTCGGGGTCCGCGCAATGTTTCCGGACAGATTACTTGAAATCCCCGGGACCGTGACGTTCCGGCACCCGCTCTTCTTCCGGCCCCCAGGGTCTGTTGACCCGCCGGCCGCGCTGCACCGCGGGGCGCGCCTCGATTTCCTCGGCCCAGCGCACCACGTGCGAATACGAGGCGACATCGAGGAACTCGCCGGCGTCGTAGAGGTTGTGCAGCACGAGCGCGCCGTACCAGCCGTAGTTGGCCATGTCGGCGATCGTGTACTCGTCGCCGCACAGGAACCGGTTCTCGGCCAGACGCCGGTTTAACACATCGAGCAGGCGTTTCGTCTCCATGGCGAAGCGATTGATGCAGTACTCGATCTTCTCCTCCCTGAAGGCGTAGAAGTGGCCGAAACCCCCGCCGATGTACGGCGCGCTGCCCATCTGGAAGAAGAGCCACGACAGGCACTCGGTGCGGGCGCGGGGTTCGGTCGGTATGAAGGCGCCGAATTTCTCCGCGAGGTAGAGCAGGATCGAGCCCGATTCGAATACGCGCGTGGGGGGCGACGTGCTGTGGTCGGCGAGGGCGGGGATCTTCGAGTTCGGGTTGAGGGCAACGAAGCCGCTGCCGAACTGGTCGCCGTCCCCGATGTTGATCAGGTAGGCGTCGTACTCGGCTTCGGCGATACCGAGTTCGACCAACTCCTCAAGCATGACGGTGACCTTGATCCCGTTGGGCGTTGCCATGGAGTAGAGCTGCAGGGAGTGTTTCCCGACGGGAAGCGTCTTGTCGTGGGTGGCGCCGGCGATCGGGCGGTTGGTACCGCCGCCTGACTTGTCCCACTGCCAGACCGGCGGGGGCGTATAAGGGGATGCGTCTGTCATGATTGTCTCTTGTTGGGTTCGAATGGTCTGTGGAGCGCAAAAAACGGGACCTTGGCTGGACTGGCGCTCCACTGCTGCAATGATTTCACAATTGCCGGTCGATGAACGACCCGAGACCAATCGCCAATCGTCCGGGTGGCGTTTTCGTTGCGGCACCGTGGCTTCGCCGGTGCGCCCGGGCGATGCTTCCGGTCAATACGGGCGTACCATGGGTGGGCCTGGATGTGGAGATCGGCGTGCGTGGGGCCAGCCCGCATATGTCACCAAGGGCCGCGATGGGGGCGCGGCAGCCTCAACTGCGTTCCTTGACGTAACCGATCCACGCATTGGCGTCGCGTCGGACACCGTCTTTCCCGCTGCGTTTCGCATTCTCGAAGGCGTCGATGGCCTGGCCGAAGCGCCCCAGTTCGGCGAGGGCGACGCCCTGCAATAGCCATACTTCGCCGGGACTTGCGAGACCGCCTTTCGCGAGCGCCAGCCGGCAGGACTCGACGACCGCTTCCCACTCGCCGGCCTCGTTCAGCAGCAGGGCCTTCTGGCGATGGTACTCGCCGTCGTCCGCCAGCTCGGCGAGCTTGTCGACGGTATCGATGGCCCGCTCGTTTTCCCGGGCCATCGTCCACGCGTTGAGCAGGAGCCGGAGATTCCTGGGATTTTCGTCGACATGGCCGCGCTGCATAGCCTCGCTCAGGATCATGGCGCCCCGGGCCGGATTCTCACGGTAAAGGTTGAGCCGGACCAGGCTGAGGATGTCCTCCCGCGTCCGCAGAATGCCGCGTTGCCAGGGAATCGATAGCGCCGCGAGAGCCCCCTCGTCCTCGCCGGTGTCCGCATAGAGCCTCGCAAGGGCGGTGTAGTTGCGCACGTTATCGGGCCAGATCCCGATGTTGTCCTTCAACAGCTCGATGGCATCGGCGAACTGGTCCAGTTCAACATGGATGACCAACTGCAGATTGCGCCAGTTCTGGCTCGGCTCCGCGACGAGTTGGTTGGCGCGCACCACAAATGGCAACGCTTCGGCCAGCATTTTCCGCTGAGCAAAATTCGCGCCCATGACGACGTACGCTTCCGCGCTCGGGTCCGGTTCGAACCGGAACCAGCGCATCAGCGCAGCGTTGGATTCTTCGTAGCGTTCGTGTTCGGCCAGGTAACCGGCTACCGAATAGCGGATGCCCTGCTGCTGATGCGTCGGCAACATGTCGAGTTCGAGGCTCTTCTCGAACGCTGCGAAGGCCTCGTCCTCGCGCGCAAGCCCCGAGTAGACGTAGCCGTAGGTCTGGTACAGCTGGGCGGCCTCATACCTGCCGATACGGTTCGGGCGGACCCGGTCGAGCAGCGCGAGCGCCTCCTCGGGACTGTCTTCATCGAGCAGCGCGTGCACGCGGACGAGCCGGTTGTAGAAGTGCTCGCTCATGGTCGAGGGCGGCGCATCGCGCTCGTCGGCGACCCGGTCGGGCCGGAGGGGGTGCCATTGCGGCAAGTCACAAGCGCTCTCGGCCGCCGCGAACGGCGCGAGCATCGCCGAAGCCACCGCAACCAACGCTGCCAGGCTCGGCCCGACCTGTGGGCGGCGACGCAGTTTCGGACTCGTCGCGGATTGGCCCATCAGTCTTCCAACTCGAATACGATGCTGGTCCTGGCCCACCTCTCCACGGGAACGCCGTCAACTACCCGCGGCTTGAATACCCACCGCCGGACGGCGCGCAACGCTTCGCGGACGAAAATGCGGCCCGGCTCGGCCTCGGTCACCCGTACGTCCAGCACCCTGCCGTCGGTGCCGATCAACACCTCGACCTTGACGTAACCCTCCGTGCCATCCATCAGCGCCTGGCGGGGATATTGGGGATTGATGCGAACGATGGGCTCGAGTTCGCCTTCCGGGGCGAGGTCGCCCGGTTCCCACGTGCCGAGAAAGGGACCGCCACCGGCCGCCCCCGAGATGTCGATCCTGGGCAGGGAGATTCGCAGCGGGTCTCTATCGGGCCTCGCTTCGTCGGATGGCTTCAGCCTGGGTGGCGGTGGCGGCTCTTTCGGCGGCGGCGGTTTCTTTGGCCGGACCCGCCGCTTGGTCTGTACGACCTCCTCTTCCTGAACGCGAATCAGGTCCACGATCTGGCCTGCCGGTACCACACCGTGCCGGTCCTGCCGGCCGGAAATCAGGGTGTCCATGACCAGGAACAGCAGGAGTGCCACGAACACCCCGCCGGCGATCGATGCGAGCATGCGCCGGGTCTCGGGACTCATCGCTGGTCCACGCCTTGTGCGGCCACCGCGATGCTGGTCACGCCGGCGGCACGCACACTGTCCATGAGGTCCAGGACGATGCCGGTAGACGCCGTCTCGTCCGCCACGATCACGACGCTGCTTTCGGGGTTCGATGCCTTCGCTGCTTCAACCAGGTGCCTTATGCTGGGAAGCGCCACGCGCCTGTTGTTCATCCAGACCTGGTCGGCGCTCGACACGGCGATCAGGATGTTGGCGCGTTCCTTGGTCACCGCGGTTTGCGCAAACGGTCGGTCGGGGTCGATGCCCGGCTCCTGGACGAAAGCCGCCGTGACGATGAAGAAAATGAGCATGATGAACACGATGTCCAGCATGGGCGTGACGTTGATTTCCCATTCTTCGTCGGGCTTGTGTCTGCGGATTCGGCGCACGGTCGGCTTCGCTGGATTCTGTCCCTACGGCGCGGCTGCGGCGACCGAGACTTTCTCGGCACCCGCCACGCGCGCCTGGTCGATGACCCTCACCATGAGGCCGGAGTCCGCGGCCCGGTCCGCGATGACCACCACGGTCGCGTCGGGTTTGCCGGCCAGACTCGACATGATATTGGCCCGAATCGCGCCGGCGTTGACGAGACGTTCCTCGACGAAGATCTGACCGTTGGCGTCGATGCGCACGGCGATCACCTCGGAACGTTTCTGCTCCTCGACCGGCGTGTTGGAAGGACGGTCGAGGTCCACGCCCTGCTCCTTGCCGAACGAGGTCGTCACGATGAAGAAGATGAGCATGATGAACACGATGTCGAGCAGCGGGGTCACGCTGATCTCGGCTTCTTCGGCTTCCCGCCTGCGGCGCCTGCGCTCAATCATTCCCGGCTTGGCGCGCCGGACTCGAATTGCTTGCCGAGCCGGTCATCAAGTTCCTCCATCCTGGTTTTGGCGCGCTGCTTCAGCCAGGCCAGGAAGTACAATCCCGAAAGCGCTGCCAGGAGGCCGGACATGGTGGGTATGGTCGCCTGCGAGACCCCGCTGGCCATCAGGCGTGCGTTGCCGGTGCCGAACACCATCACGGTCTCGAAGACCTGCACCATGCCCCAGACCGTACCCAACAGTCCGAGCAGCGGGAGCACCTGCATGAGTGTCTGGATCATCCTGAGGTTGCGCTGGGCGTTCAGGCCCACTTCGGAATGAATGAGGCGCCGAACACTGCTTGCCAGCCAGGATCCGTTACGGGGGCCGCTTGCCCAGACCTCGAGGGCGCTGCCCATTTCCCGCGGCAGAACCCGGAAGAAATACCACAGCCGCTCCAGGATCAGGGCCCACATGACGGCCGTTACGGCGAATATCCCGTAGAGGACCGGACCGCCCAATTCGAAGAAGCCCCGGAGCGAAGCCCAGGTGTCAAACAGGAAACTCATGTTCACGAAGTCCGGGAAGCGCCGCCACTAAGGGTCACCACCGGCCGCCTCATCCGCCCGGCGGGCGATCAGACCCGCGCTCTGCTCCTCCAGGACTTCCACCAGTTCGTGGCTCCTGCTGGAAACCATGCTGTGCAGGAGCACCAGCGGGATGGCGACGCCCAGGCCCAGCAACGTGGTCATCAGGGCCTGGGAAATGCCTCCCGCCATGAGCTTGGGATCGCCCGTGCCGAACAGCGTCAGTTTCTGGAACGTGATGATCATGCCGACCACCGTTCCGAGCAGACCCAGGAGCGGCGCCACGGCGGCGAAGACCTTGAGAATGCCCTGGTGCCGCTCCAGGACCGGCGTCTCGCGCATGATCGCCTCGTCGAGCTTGAGCGCAAGCGCGTCGAGGTTCGCCGCCCGGTGCTCCTCGTACACCCCGAGGATCCGGCCCAGGGGGTTGTCGCCGCTCGGCGTCGAACTTCGAAGCTGGGCGCGGATTCCGACGCCTGCTCCGCGCAGCACCACGAGACGCCACACCGCGATGACGAGACCGACCACGCCGATCCCGATGATCGTGTAGCCCACGTACCCGCCCTGCCGGACTCGCTCGACGAGATCGGGCACATGGATCAGCATCTCGAGAAGCTGCCCGCGGGTCGGGTCAATCGCCATGCCCACCGTGCCCTCGCGGGCCTCTCCGAGGTCTTCGGCCATGTCGAGAAAGCGGCCCGCCGGCTGGCGTGGCAACAGTTGCAGCGCCCCGGAATCCGGGTCCCGGCTCAGGTATTTCCCGTCGTGAACGAGGTTGAACGTGCCCACCCTTATCACCTCGCCGCCCGTCCGCCGGCCCGACGGATCCGTGATCTGCGCGTGGAACCGCACGACCTGTCCGGATTGCGCCATCTCCTCGAGCAGCATCAGCTGCAGGGCGCGCAGGTCCTCAAGGCTCGGCAACTCTTTCGCCTGCGCCAGCCCGCGGGCCAGTTCGGCACGATCGGGGTATTGCGCGGATACCAGTGAATTGAGGACCTCTCCCACCGTATCGCCCGCGACGTCCCGCACCACGCCGAACAGTTCGCCGAAGTTGCCGATCCGGATCTCGAGCCGTTCCTCGAGTTCCGCCAGATCCGTTTCGTTCTGCTCGTATTGCCGGTCCAGCGCCTCGCTCTCGCGCTGTTCCGCCGCCAACTCGCGGGACACCTCTTCCAGCATGCGTTGCCGTTCGTCCCGGGCCTCCCGGAAACGTTCGATCCGCGCCCTGTCCAGACGCGATCCCTCCCTCGCCTCGTCCCGAATGAACTCCAGCAACTGGAATACCGTGTCGGGTTCGCTGGCCGGAGCGGGCGATTGCGATTCGTCCTCGGCACCGGCAATGGCTGCCAGCAGCAGGACCGAAGCCGCACAGATAGTCCTCGAACCAGTCATTCGAGTTCCTGCGGTGCTGCGATGGGCAGCTTCAGAATGTCCGGCGGAGCCCGGTTTCGGGCGATCTGTATGCCGAGACTGACCGGGCGCCGGTACTCGTTTTCGAGGGTGCGCCACTGCCGCGTCCCCGCATCCCAGTATCCCGTTTCCTCTCGGTCCGGCGTCTGGTACGCGAGCAGAACCCGGCCCACGCGAAGAAAATCGACCGTTCGGGCGACACCTGCGATATCCAGTTCCCCGGACCAGGATTCGATATTGCGGCCCACGGCGACTTCGTCCTGGTAGGAGGCCATGACCTGGCGGTACTTCTCCGCGATGCTGACGTCGGCGCGCTCCAGCAGATCGCGCAACCGGATCGCATTGACACGCCGTTCGTCGATCCGGAAAGGCACGTCCAGCGCGACGAACCGCGCCAGGTCGTTCACCATGTCCATCAGCAGGGGGACGATGCCCCGCTCAAGGTTGCCGAAGTCGTCGATCTGCCGCGCAAGCGCCGCCTTCTCGCGTTGCTGGTCGCCGATCGTGCGCCGCAGGTTGTCGTTGTAGCGGCGCAGGCGGTCGAGTTCCTGGACGCGGACGCGATACTCGCCGACGGCTTCCTGGGCTTCGTCGGCCAGGCCGTCTATCTCGAGTTGCGCCTGCCGGCCCGCCGCCGCCGCGCCCTGTTGCACCGCGAGGATCTCATCGACACGCTCGTCCGCCGCCGCGGCACCGCCCCATACCGCCACCAGGCTCAACGTGATCGCAGCCTGTCTGGCTGCCGAAGCCGATCGACCCACGAGTTTGCGCACCATGATGTTCGTAACCTTCGCCAGATTAGCAGGCGCTTCGGGCAGCTTGGTTGGCGGGGCTACGGCTCCCCGACCAGGATGAGGCCAAGCCGACCGCGTGCATCCTCTCATATGCTCAATCCTATCGGCTCGAGAATTCACTTCGAACAAACAGCGGACCAGGGCCTCGTGCCATTGGAGCGAGCGGGATGTCGTCGTTTTCCGGAAGCTGCTTGAGGGCTGCTTTTGGCGGAGGGTTTGTCTGGGTGTGCCTGGCAGCGAACAATGGGCAGCGTTTTGCTCCGGTATCAAGGTGTGGGACGCCGCGCGACTTGCACGCGACGCCCCACGGAGGGTTAAGTGCCGGCCCTACATCGCCCAGGTCAGTTCCAGATACAGTACCCGGCTGCGAGCGTCCCAGCGCGTTGGGTCGTAACCGAGGATTCCGCTGTACGACCACGGACTCGGCGATTCCCTCTTGAACAGGTTGCGCCCGCCGGCGCGCACCCGAAGCCCATTGTCAAACCAGTAGCTGGCCGAACCATCCACCGTCGTCAGCGAAGTGGCTTCGATCGCGGGAAGCTGCTGTCTCGAAGTCAGGCAACGCCCCACTACCCTGCCGCAAAGTCCGGGTGTGTCATGGGTGTAGGCCGGCGTGTAGTAGACAAAGAGGTCGGCGGCGAGGCGCTGCCACTGCCAGTTCAACTGACCGGTCAGCCGATACCGGTCACTTCCCTGGTGCGTGCCCAACCGGTCTATGGGCTCGGCGCCCTCGATCACCTGGAAGTATTCCTCGAGGAATTCCGAGTAGGTCAGGCGGGGCGTGAACTTGCCGAAGCCCGTGTCGAAGGAGTACTGAATGGACGTCTCGACGTACTCGCTGACCTTCGCCGCCAGGTTGATCAGCCCGCGGGTAGCGCTGATGGGATATCCGTTCTCGTCACGCTCGACGACTTTCGGATTCGCCAGGACCAATTCCGGGTGGGTAGCGAGATAGGCGAAAGGGTGGGCGATCTTGTCCGTGAAGTCAGTCCGCGACCAATCCACCGTCCAGCGCAGACCGGGGATCGACTCGGACCTCCAGTCGATGCCCAGGGATTGCTTGTCCGCATATTCGGATCTGACTTCCGGATCGTATGGAGCGTCAAAAAGTATCACGGCGACGAATACGAAACCGTCCTCGCCTCTGTCGGGATGTAGATAGTCATTGAACCCAATGAAAAAATCGCGCATTACGATGCCTTCGACATTGAATTGCTGCGAAAACAGCGGCGGATGAAACGCCTCCGTCCACGCCGCCCGGATCGACAGCGAATCGACCGGCTTGTACAGAAGGCCTATCCGCGGCGTGATGTCCTTCTTTTCGACATCGACAATGTTGGCCGTGCCCTGCTCGACGCCGAGCGTGAAACCCCAGGTGTTCACCCATCCTACGCCCGGATTCCACGCTCGACCTGCGACCGGTGAGAATCCGGCTCCCAAGCGTTCTATCCCGCCTTGCGGCCCAGTGAAGGTATGCGTGTCGCGCCGGGCCTGCAGGCTCACGTACAACTCCCGAACACCCGGGCGGGCATTCTTCTCTCCGAACAGCGGAAAGCCCAGTTCCATGAACTCCGCCCGTAATCCGGATTCAGGTTCCGGCAGGGCAAAGTTATCGTTCCAGTAATCGGTTCTTTCCCTGCCACTTTCGGATACCGAACTCCTGTCGCGCCGAATCGTCCTTGTGCGGTCCTCGACGCCCACGACATAGTTGATGGGGCCGCCCCATATCTCCAGCAGACTGCCCCGCAGCACCAACTCCATAGCGGTGCTTACGGTGCGGCCTCCGATGTCATAGCGCGGCACGAGGAACGATGAAAAGTCAGCACTCTGGGCCGAGCCGTCGCCAAACGGATTGAACGCTACTTCGGGATCGGGACTCGACAGGATCCGATAGAACTCTTCCGCGGTGGGTTCATTCTCGGCTCGGTGGTAGTCGGCGCGCCACGCCGTCGCTTCCTGCTCGGATTCGGAGCGCGTCACGCTCACGTCCAACTCGTGGCTGGCGCCGAACCCCCAGACGGCGCCAAGGTTGTACGTCTGCATTGTGTGAACCGATTCGTCGTTGGCGACCGGAAACTGGCCCGATTCCACTTCGCGAAACGGAGCATAGGTCACCGCCACGTTGTATCCGAACGGGTTGTAGGCATTGTCGGCCCCGATGAGGTAACCGTTCGCAAAGGTCCGAGCCTCGATGTAGGCATCGTGTTCGGAGAAGAGCGTTTCCCCATAGATCATCAGGTCTTCCCCTAGATACTGCTCGGCGCGCACGTTCAGGCCCAGACTTTCGGAAACCCACCCGTTTTGGGGTGGCACGTAGTCGAACAGCGCAAGTTCCTCCGTGAAATCGTCCACGGTCGCCCCAACGCCGCTGTGTCCTGGCGGCAGTTGCAGGCGTGGCACGCCAGATGAGCATGCCGGATTGACCAGGTACAACGTGGCGAAGAATCCCCCACGTTGCCGGCATACGATACCTGGCTGCGCGACCGAAACGCGCCTGTCGTACTCCGGACCCAAGAGATCGCGATAGTCCATGCTGGTCCAGATCTTGTGGTTGTTGACCGGCTCCGACTCTTCGCGAGACAGGTCCGCGGTCACACTGCCGCCGCCCCACGCGTAGCCGCCGCGCACGCTCATCACGCTTCGATCCGCGTCGGTGGCGCTCAATTCCTGGCGGACCGTCGCCTCCAGGCCGGTAAAGCGCTTCTTGGTGATGAAGTTGATGACGCCGCCGATGGCGTCGGAACCATAGATCGCGGAAGCGGAACCCAGGTCGATGTCCACGCGCTCGATCGACGAAAGCGGAATGTTCACGAGGTTGACGGCGTTGTACTCCGAGCCGCCCCGGCCGGAGACGCGCCGCCCGTTGACCAGGACCAGCGAGTTCTCCGAACCGAGGGCGCGCAGGTTCGCGAACGACACTCCGATCCCCATTCCATCCCCGGCGGTTATTTCCCGATCCAAGTCGGCAGGCGCCTCGTAGTACCGGCTGCTCTGGGACGTGTTCGAGCCATAGGCCCATGGCATCTGACGAAACAGCTCTTCCACTGAGGAGATGCCGCGCCGTGCCAGGTCCTCGGCGGTGAAGCTGATGACATTCGTCGTGGGATCGCCCCCTCTCAGTCGCGAACCGGTGACCCGCTGTTTCTCCAGTTCGAGGGGTTCTTCCTCCTGTTCCGCCGCTTCGTCATCTTCGTCTTCGGCCCTGGCGTCCCCGCCGTCGTTCTCGTCGGAGGATTCCTGCACCTGGTCGACCACGACCGTGTTCTCCGAAGTGAATTCGTACGCGAGGCCGGTGCCGCTCAACAGGATCGACAGTGCTTCTTCCAGGCGATATTCGCCCTCCAACCGACCGACTCTAACGTCCGCCCCGGCATCTCCGGGCAGAATGATCTGCACGCCCGAGGACTCCCCGAGCGCAATGACTGCCGAACCGACGCTCTGCGGCTCGATATCGAGCGTCATCACCTCGTCAGACTGCGACGACGCCGCCGCCGCGAGAGAAGCCAGCCCAGCCAATGTGATCGCTGTCAACAACTTCGCATCAGGAATCCCCAAAGCACTGTTCATGATTTCCCACCCTTGGTTTGTGTCGTGTTTCATTTCTCGGCCGCACCGGTAATCACGATCCGGTCGTACTGTTCGGTGACCTCGATCGGCAGCGCGTGATCCAGGCCATCGAGCGCGGAATCGATCTCCCGGATGCTCAGGGCCGTGTAGACGGTCAGATCCTTGACCGAGTCGTCCTCGATCAGGATCTTCTTGCGCGAGTAGCGGTTCAGCTCTTGAACCACCTCGTACAGCGGCTCCCTGTAAAAGCTCAGCATGCCGCTGCGCCAGCTTCCGTAACGCTCCATGGACTCCGGCTGAAATGCCCTGAACACCCCGCGGCTGACGTCGAACTCGGCTACCCAGCCTTCCTCCACACGTTGCTGCGCCGGGGTGATTGCAGCCTGTGCCCCGGGTCGCTGAACGCTCCCCGAGACATTTGTTCCATGGAAGTGCCCCACAGCCGGTGCCTTCGGCTCCGCCTGTGGCCCGGCCCCGCTCGTCGACCATGGAACAACTGCCCCGGGTCGCTGAACGCTCCCCAGGACATTTGTTCCATGGAAGGCAACAGCGCCTTCAATCACGGCCACCTGGTAGAGGTCCGGGTACTTGCGGACGTTGAATGTTGTTCCGACCGCGGTGACCGACCGCACGCCCAGATCGACCGTGAAGGGGCGGACCGGATCTTCCGATACCTCGAAAAAGGCCTCGCCACGTTGCAGCACGATCCGGCGGACTTCCTCGCCGTAGTCCACCGCCAGCTGGCCGGCGGTATTGAGCGTGACCACGCTGCCGTCCTGCAGTTCGATGGCCTGCTGCTCCCCGATGCGGGTGAAATACCCTGGCAGTTGGCTGTCGTCCGGGCCGCGCCACGGCGAGAAGGAGGTGACAAGGGCGCCGACTGCCACGACCAACGCCGCGGCCACACCCAGCGCGCCCCTCCTTTTCAACCTGTGTTCGCGGAGGACGCGGCGACAGTCCCGAACGATTTCGAGGCACTCGTCATCGTCCGCCAATGACTCCATGGCAGCGAGAACTTCCATCGAACCGTGGAGTTCCTCACGGTACTTCGGATCACTCTGCGCTCGCCGATGCATCGCCGCCGCTTCGGCTTCCGAGAAGTCCCCGGACCAGATGCGCACCAGCGCATGCTCCGCGCCGCCGCCCATGATCTCCTGGAGGTTCTTCAGCATGAGCTTTCTCCCGCAGCCTTGATCTTCCGCTGTGCCTCGCGGATCCGGCGCATCGCACGAACCAGGTACCGGTCCACCTGCCTCACGGTCACTCCCATGTGCGACGCGATTTCTTCGTAACTCAGATTCCCGAAACGCTGGAGAACGAACGCCACCCTCCAGTTCAGACGCATGTCCTTGATGACAGACCTCATGGCTTCCAGTTCCAGTTCCGCCGCGATGATCCGCTCCGGCGTCTGATCATCGAATCTCTCGCTCTCGATATGCCGCTGCTCGGCTGCGAATGCATTGCGGACCCGCGATTTCCGGCGCCTGTCCACGATCAGGTTGTTGGCCATGGTCAAGAGGTAGGAACGACTGCTTCCGGTCGAGTCGGACATCTTTTCTTCCAGCCCTTTCACGCCCAGCAGCCGGGAAAAGAGTTCCTGCACCACGTCATCGATCTCATCCTGCGGAATCGACCAACCCAGCAGGAAATGGCGCAAGGCCTTCGCATGCTGGTCAAACAGTTGCTCAACCAGTTTCGTGCGGCTTGGCCTCTCGCCTGGAGCCAGATCGACGACGTTCATGTTTTCGGACGCAGACATGTGGCTCAGAATTTGGTCCCTCTAATAGTGAAACGTTCCCGGCCGCATCTTTCTCCCCCGTTTCTCCGAGCCGGGCCGGTCGCGTCGGCAGCGACGCGCCCTGGCTGAGCGCCGGTGAAACCGCGCAGAGCGCCTGCCTTTCGCTTCGCTGCGGTACACTCGGTCCTTTCGACGGTTGGGAATGAACAGGTGGGGAGAGAGGCATGAGCCAAGTGGCAGTCAATCCCGTCGGGAACATGGCTCGAATGGGAGCGCTGGGCGCGCCGTGGTGGAACGATTCATGCGAGCCCGGGGAGCTTTCGGATGCGGTGGCGCACGGAGCGGTCGGGGCGACGTCGAATCCGGTGATCGTCGGCAACGTGGTCAAGGGCGATCCGGACCGGTGGCTGCCGGAGGTGGATGCGCTCATCGCGGATAACCAGATCGACACCGAGGTCGAGATCGCCTGGAAACTGATCGCCCAGATCGGCGAGATCGCGGCGGCAATACTCAAGCCCGTTCACGATAGGACGGCGGGAGCGGCGGGATACCTGTGCCTGCAGGTCAACCCCACCTTGTACCCGGACGCCGGGCGCATGGTCGAACATGCCGTGTCCCTGCGGTCGGTGGCAGACAATATCGCGATCAAGATCCCTTGCACGGCATCGGGCCTTGTGGCCGTGGAGGAACTCACGCGTCGGGGCATAGCGGTCAACGTGACGGTGTCGTTTTCCGTGCCGCAGGCGGTCGCCGCTGCAGAGGCCATCGAACGCGGCATGCGGGACGCGCGGGACCCCGGATCGATCCATCCGTATGTCACCGTCATGCGGGGCCGGCTGGACGATCATCTCAAGCGCGTTCGCGATGCCGACGGCATCGAGATCGACCCCGAGGCGCTGGAGTGGGCGGGAATCGCCGTCTTCAAGCGGGCGGCCGCGATCTTCGAGGAACGCGGCTTCAGGGCGACCCTGCTGGGGGCCGCCTTCCGGAACAGCATGCAGTGGTCCGCAACCATCGGGCCGAACGTGCTGCAGACGATTCCCTACGAGAACTGGAAGGAGTTCGATGCCGCCGAGGTTGACGTGCGGCCCTCGCTGGACGAACCGGTGGACGCTTCCTGCCTGGAGGCGCTGCAGACCGGTTTCGAGGATTTCCGGCGCTCCTACGAGCCGGACGGCATGACGCCCGACGAGTTCGCCGGGTATGGCCCGTCGATCCACACGCTCAACCAGTTCATTGACGGCTACTACGAACTGCTCGGTATCGTGCGCGGCCGGATGCTGGTGTAACGCGGCCCCGCATGACGGACCTGGTACACGAAGCCCATACCGCCATCGTGACGGGAGCGGCAGGCGTGCTCGGCCTCGCCACGTCCCGGGCCCTGGTGGACCGTGGCGCGACGGTCATCATGGTGGACATCGACCAGGACCGGCTGGAACGGCTGGCCGACGAACTCGGCGAGAAAGCGATCTCCGCCACGATCGACCTGCGGGACCCGGACGAGATCGGCGCCACGGCGCAGCGGTTGCTGGCCGAGGTTGGCGCCGTGGACATCCTGGTGAACAACGCCGGGATACTGTCGAACCACAAGTCGGCCACAACGACACCCGAGGAGTGGCGCAACGTGCTGGCCGTGAACCTGGACGCGGCGCTGTACCTGTCGCAGGCGGTCCTGCCCGGTATGCGAGAGCGCGGCTGGGGCCGAATCGTCAATACCTGCTCGCTGGCGGGCAAGAACGGCGGCCTGACCGCCGGCACCGCCTACAGCGTGTCGAAGGGCGCGCTGGCGGCGTTGACGTTCTCACTGGCACGGGAAGTGGCCGGCGACGGGGTGACGGCCAACGGCATCGCCCCCGCCTACGTCAGGACGCCGATGGTGATGGAACAGTTGACCGAGGCGCAGCGGCAGGCGGTGCTGGACCAGATTCCGGTCGGCCGGTTCTGCGAGGCGGAGGAGTTCGCCCACGTGGTGACATTCCTCACCCATCCGCTCGCGGGATTCATCACCGGCGAAGTCGTGGACCTGAACGGCGGACTGCTTTTCGACTGACCGGCAGGTGCTTCACCCCGACCCCTGAACGCCAAGGATCTCGGTTGGGTTCATTTCGTAGCGACGGGCGAGAATCCGGGCGCGCTTGTAGCTCTCCCTGGCTGCATCCTCGTCGCCTAGCTGGTCGTGGATGTCGCCCTGCAGTTCGTAGAATCGGTGATCCCTGCGGTAAAGGCGGATGGCCTGCGACACGAGTTCCAGGGATTCGGCCGGCATCTCGGCGCGGTAGGCGCGTTGCGCGAGGATGTAGTAGGTGTAGCCGTCCCGGATCCGCGAATGCGCCATGCGCCGTTCGTAGAATCGCGCGTTGGCGCGCTGTCCGAGCGCCTCGTGAGCGCTCGCGAGCCCCCGAATGGCCGGGCTGTGGTTGCCGTCGAGGCCCAACCCCCGGTTGTATGCGGCGATGGCGTGGTCGAATTGGCCGCGCCGGGCGTAGAACACGCCGAGATTGGTCCACAGGTCCGGGTTTTGCGGCGTCTCTTCGAGGGCCTTGCGAAGATAGACCAGCGCTGCGCGTTGGTCGCCGGCCCGCGCGCGTGAGAAGGCCAGGTTGTTGTAGTGCAATCCGAGGGCGAATTGGTCGTCCACGACCTTGCGGTCGTGGATGCTGTTGGCGTACTCCCTGCTGAATTCGATCGTGACCGGGCTGCGCCCGGGTACGCCGTTCACCCTCACGTTGACGTGCCTGTTCAGCACGACCATGCCGTCGACACTGTCGTAGTCCGGGGGTATATCGACCAACTGGTATCGCGCATCGAAGCCCGCTTCCCGGGCGAGTGCGATGAACAGGCTCGAGAACGCGAGGCAGTTGCCGCGTTTCTCGACGAATGCCTCCTGGGCTGTCAGGTTCGCATAAGCGTCGTAGCGTCCGGGCTCGCCGCCGACGCCGCGCATCCGCTGGAGCAACCTCCAGAAGCGCCGGGCTTTGTTGGGAGTTTCCTGGAGGTCGGCGACGAACTCGCGCATGTCGTCGTTGATGGCGACGATGTCGATATCGGGATGCTCGTTACCCGTAATCGCTTCACCGAGGATCGCCTCGCCGGAGAGCAGGTCGGCATCGGGAATGCGGAGGTCCGTCGGGCCGACAGTCGCCTGGCATCCCGCAATCGCGAGCAGGAGCATCCCAACCACCCAGCCGATGTGACCGGACCGCCGCATTCGATACCTCAATCCGCGGGGGGCAATCTCTTGACCGAAGGGCCATTCTAAGAGCGATTGCGCCGCAATCAAGGCGTACCCGTGCCGAACGGCAATTCCGAATCCGCGCTTGCGCCGAGGGGCCGAATCCGGATGGTGAAAAACACCGTCCTGCCCATGTGTGAGAATAGGACGGTAGTCGTTATTTTTGGCTTGAGGTTTGGGACGATGAGACTGGGTGGACCCACTTTCGACGTGGAGGAAGAACCGGAAGCCCTGGTGGCGTATCACCGGAAAAACGGTTTCTCCGCCGCCTTCATGCGGGAGGTCGAGGACAAGGTAAGGCGCGACGAGATCTGCGCGGCATACGAGGAAGCGAACATTGTTCCCGCGGAGCTTGGCGCCTACCGCCTGAACATCCTGCAAACCGATGCGGCCCGGCGGCAGAAAAACCTCGACGAAATCTGCCGGCGGCTTGCGTACGCGGACGAGACGGGCATTCGCTGCTGCATCATCCACGGCGGTTCGTATGAGCCGGAAGGCTGGGGCACGCCCAACCCGGACAACCAGAGCGAGCGCGCCTTCGAGGACACGGTTGCGGCTGTCCAGACCATCGTGGATCGCGTGCAGCCGGCGCGCGCGAAGCTCGCCCTGGAGCCGGAGAGGTGGCTGCTGCCGGATGAGCCCGAGGTCTACCTGAGGCTGGTCGAGGCCATCGATCGCCCCGGCTTCGGTGTCCACCTGGATCCCGTCAACATCATTGCGAACCCCAAGGACTACTACGACAGCGGTGCGCTGTTGAGGGCGTGCTTCGACAGGCTTGGCCCGCATATCCTGAGTTGCCACACCAAGGATGTCATCACGGTGGACAGGTATCCCTATCACCTCATCGAGACCTACACCGGCAATGGCATGCTGGACCACGACGTCTATCTCATCGAAATGGACAAACTGGATGCGGACGTGTCGTTGATGATCGAACATCTGACAGCGGAACAACTGCCGAAGGCACGCGACTTCCTGTTCGAACGGGCCGAGGAACTGGGTCTGGATTTCGTGATGCCGGTGGAGTGACGTTTAAGGAGAATCCGATGCCCGACTATCGCCCGCACCACGTCCACCTGATGAGTCATGACGCCATGGCGGCAGGCGCCTTCTACGAGAAAATGTTCGGTGCGAAGCTCATCGCCTCGAAAGGGGCCAACGGGTTGCCGCGGGCGAACATGATGCTGGGCGATCAGGTCATCCTGATCTCCACGGTCACCGAAAACGTGACCCAGACGGCATCTGGTCCGCACAGTTGCCTCGGGCTGGACCATATCGGCATCGCCGTCGATGACCTGTCGGCGGCAATCGCCGATCTCGAAGCCAAGGGCGCCGAGTTCCTCATGAAGCCGCGCGGCGAAAAGGCCAGGATCGCCTTCATGAAGGGTCCCGACTCCGTCAGCATCGAACTGGTGCAGAGCCGACCATAGCTATAGTTGTTCCATGGACGGCGAGACGGGACGGAGTCCTCGGGCGATGTCCATAATCGCCTGATAGATCTCCTGGAGCGATCCACGGATGGCCAGTCGAAATCCTGAACGACCGAATCTGCTTTTTGTCCTGTCCGATGACCAGGGCGCGTGGGCCATGGGCTGTGCGGGAAACGCGGAGATCAGATCGCCCAACCTGGACCGCCTGGGGCGGGAAGGAATCCGCTTCGACAATTTCTTCTGTGCCTCTCCGGTGTGTTCGCCCGCCCGTGCATCGATCCTTACCGGTCGGATTCCCTCGCAGCATGGCGTACATGATTTTGTGAGCATGCCCCATGATCGGGAGGGCAAGCCCGATCTCGACATGCCGGCGAACAGCATTGAATTCCTGGCGGGCATGCCGAGTTATGCGGGCCTGCTGGCCGACATCGGCTATGACACCTGCCTTTCCGGCAAGTGGCACTTAGGCGATTGCCTGCAACCGCGCTGCGGTTTCGAGAAGTGGTATCCGATGCCCTATGGCCAGTCCAGTTACAGGGATGTCCCCCTGGTCGAGAGCGGTAAGGTCAGGTTACACAGGGATACCTATGCGACCGATCTTTTTACCGACAATGCGCTGAAGTTCCTGGAGAACCAGGTTGAGGAGGACCGGCCCTTCTGCCTGACGCTGCCCTACACGGCGCCGCACAGGCCGTGGGGAAGAGAGCATCATCCGGATGAGACCTGGGACGACTATTACAACAACTGCCCCTTCGAATCGACGCCCGGCCCGGACGAGCCGGTGCCGCCGGGCTTTCAGCGATACACCTTCGAAAGGCCGTCGGCGGGCGCTTCGACCGCCATCGATTCCGAGAAGCGAAAGCAGCACCTCACGGGCTATTTCGCTTCGATCGAAGAGATGGACCGAAATGTTGGTCGCTTGCTGGACTGGCTGGAATCCCGGGATCTCAGAAGCAATACGCTGGTGGTGTTCATGGGTGACAACGGCATGAACATGGGCCATCACGGTATTTACGGGAAGGGCAACGCGACCTGGCCGCAGAACCTGTTCGACACCAGCGTCAAGGTCCCCTGCCTGATCAGCCGGCCGGGACATGTCCCGGAAAACCAGGTCAATACCGATTTGCTGAGCCAGTATGACTGGCTGCCTACCATCCTGGACTATGCCGGCGCCGCGGACCGCGTACCGGACGGGTTGCCCGGACGATCGTTCGCGCCATTGCTGGCGGGTCAGGCCGGCGGGGAAAGAAAGAGCATCTTCGTGTTCGACGAGTATGGGCCGGTACGCATGATCCGCTCGCAGGAATGGAAACTCATCTGGCGCTACCCGGCAGGCGCCCATGAACTCTACAACGTAGCGAAAGATCCGGAGGAGCGGGTCAATCTCTTTATCCAGCCTGGATACGCGGACCGCATCCGCACCCTGCGCCGGGAACTGGACGACTGGTTCGCGAGATACGTGGACCCGCAACTCGACGGTAGCACACTGCCTGTTACCGGATACGGTCAACGGGACCACGCGTCGACAGCGGATGCCTTTGACTATCGACCCAGGAACTGAGCGCGGTCGTGCCTGGCACAGAACGCCGGCACGAAACCAAAAACTGGGGGATATCACCCCGGGCAGGCGATTGAACTAGACGACGAATCCCATATTCTGTGCCCAATCCACCGGGCTTGGCGCTGCGAAGACCACTTCGATATCGGCGTCAAGCCACGCCCTGAACGAAGGAATGCGCCATGTCGGATACGGAGATCTTCGAGCGCCTGGGAAGTAACTCCGGGCGATCATTCCAAATCCATCAGGTCAGATGAACAAACAACAAGGACTCCTCCGATGAACGAGAACATCACCCCCATCGACACCACGAACGACGCCCTGGAGACCGTCGGCGGGAAGGGTCGGTCCCTCGCCCAGATGACCCGCGCGGGGTTCGATGTTCCAGGGGGCTTCCTGCTGTCGACGGCTGCCTACAAGGACTTCGTGGCCGACAACGAGCTTGGTGCGCGCATCCTCGAACTCGCCCGCCCGGAGATCATCGACGGGCGCGCGTCCTTCGAGTCGGCATCGCGGTCGATCCAGGCGCTCTTCACCGGATGCGAGCTTTCCGCCGGTCTGAAAGCCGAACTCTCAGCCGCCTACCAGGCGCTCCCGGGCAACGATCCCGCAGTCGCGGTGCGATCGTCGGCGAACGCGGAGGACCTGCCGGGGTTGTCCTTCGCCGGACAGCAGGAGACTTACCTCAACGTCAGCGGCACCGAGGCGCTTCTCGAAGCGGTGCGCAACTGCTGGGCTTCCCTGTGGACGTCCCAGGCGATCAGCTACCGCAACGAAATGGGCATCGAGTCCGGCGCCGTGGCCATGGCGGTGGTGGTGCAGGTCATGGTTCCCGCGGACGTTGCCGGCATCCTCTTCACGGCGAATCCGGCCACCGGTGAGCGCGGCGAGATGATCGTCAATGCCAGCTTCGGTCTCGGCGAGGCCGTGGTGGGAGGACAGGTCACGCCGGATACGTTCATCGTCGACCGGTCGACGCTTGAGTTGAAGGAAACCATGATCGGCACCAAGGAGCAGAAGATCGTCTCTGACGGCAACCAGGGCACGCGCCTGGTGGACGTGGAGGAGGGCGAACGCGATGCATCGTCCCTGCCGGAGAAACTCCTGACCGAGTTGGCCGCACTCGCCGCCCGGGTGGAGGAACACTTCGACGGCCAGCCGCAGGACATCGAGTGGGCCGTCGCCGAGGGCAAGCTCTGGCTCCTGCAGTCGCGGCCCATCACGAACCTGCCGCCCCAGCCCATCGAGGTGGAATGGGAGGCGCCTCCCGGGATCTTCGGCCTGGTGCGCCGGCAGATCGTCGAGAACATCCCGGACCCGACCTGCCCGCTGTTCGACGAACTCTACATTCACACTGGGCTCACCAGCAGCCATACCGGCAAGTCCATGTACACGACTCTCAACGGCTTCGCGTTCCAGATCTTCGGCACCAGTTCGGAGAAGACCGACGAGGAGTTCCGGGCCAACCTGAGGCGCCGCCGCGACGAAGAGGCTCGCACACCGGAAGTCAGGGCCCGGGAAGCGCACGACCTGGACCTTTTTCTCAAGTCCCTGTCCGATGACGAGCGCGCCGAGTTCAATGCGATGGCAGCCGCACTGGACAGCGACAACCTGCCCCATGCGGTCACCATGCCGGAGAGCGACAATCCCACCTTCATCGCGTTCAACAAGACCTTCACCAACGACCGTCAACACAAGGATTTCTGGGATCGCGCGCTGCCGGAACTTCAGGGCGCCGCCAGCAAGTGGGAGGCAGCGGATCTCGCTGCCACCGATGACGAAGCGCTGCTCGAAGGCATCGCCGAACTCGCCAGGGCGGAGGGCTGGTACTGGACCAGCAACGGCGGCCATACCTTCGGCGTGGCGAAGTCCGTGGACGACCAACTCCAGGCTTTCCTGGGGGAGGCCTTGCCGGACCATCACTTCACCAGCGGCCAGTTCCTGTCCGGCTTCAAGTCCCGGATCATGCAGGCGAACGATGACATGTTCGCTATCGCGACCCTGATCAAGGCGTCACCCGCGCTCTACGAAGTAGTGATCGCCACGCCTGCCCGGCGGCTGATGACCGTTCTCCGGCAACGCGACGACACCGCCCGTGTTCTCGAAGCCATCGATACCTACCTCGCGACCTACGGTCACCAGGGCTACAGCCTCGACTTCTGCGAGCCGACCCAGCAGGAAGACCCGTCAGCCATGTTCGTGACCCTGAAGAACATGGTGCAGCGGGCCGACTACGATCCGGTTCAGCACGAGGCGGAGGCAACGCGCAAACGCGAACAGGCCCTTGCGGAGATCCGCGAACTGTTGCCGCCGTTCGAATACTGGCAATTCCGCTACCGGATGTGGTTCGCCTACCAGTACTACCCCATGCGCGAGGAATCCTGCTTCGTGCTCGGCACCGCCTGGCCGGCGCTGCGGCGCATGGCGGTCGAGTTGGGGCAACGGCTGGTGGACATCGGTACCCTGCGCGAGCCGGACGACCTCTACTTCCTGACAAGCGACGAGATCAAGCCTGCCCTGGCAGCGCGCGGGCGCGGCGAGGCAATGCCTGAATACCTCGCCCTGACCGCAGGCCGCCGGGAACTCAGGGAGGCGCGCAAGCGCCTGCACCCGCCGGGCACGATTCCGGAGGAAGCCAGGGAGAACCCCGGCCTGAAGTTCAAGGAGACCCAGTTCAAGAACGACGACTCGAGCGATACCCTGCGCGGCATCCCCGTGAGTCCCGGCACGATCGCCGCACCGGCCAGCCGGATCATGAATGCCCAGGAGTTCGACCAGATGCAGCCCGGATCCATCCTGGTCTGCCCCATGACATCCCCGGCCTGGACCCAGCTCTTCGCCCATGCTGTCGGGCTCGTGACAGACATCGGGGGCATCCTGGGCCATGGCTCCATCGTCGCCAGGGAATACGGCATTCCCGCGGTGGTCGGCACCGGCAACGTCACCCAGCGGATTGAGAGTGGTCAGACCCTCGAGGTGGATGGAGACGCGGGTACCGTCGTGATCCAGGCAGGCGGCTGACCTTGACTCGGCTTGGCGGAGGTGGGCGGCCTGGCGACGAATACCGAACTTGCGCAACAGCTGCTTTCGATGGCGGAACTGGATCAGAAGACGTTGTCAGAGTTGGCGCACGCGGGCGAAATCGGCCCGCACCAGCCTTACCACCCGAGACTGCGCGAGATACACGCAGGGAACGCCAAGGCGCTCGAGGAGATGATTGACAAGGTGGGCTGGCCGACCATCTCCAGGGTCGGACGCGAGGCAGCACAAGCCGCGTGGCTTATCGCACAACATGCTGTCGCTGATGCCGATTTCATGTCGCGCTGTGCTGACCTGCTGGAGGTCGCTGTCCATGATGAAGACGCCGAGGGGTGGCAGCTTGCGTTCCTGAGGGACAGATTGCTTACCATGTCAGGCGAAATGCAGGTATATGGCACGCAGTTCGACCAGGATCCAGAAGGTTGGCCCATTCCGTTCCCCATCCGGGACCCCGCTGGTGTTGATGCACGGAGACGGGAATTAGGCCTGAATTCACTTGAAGAACGTATTTCCGAGATGCGCGAACGGGAAAAGGCAAGACGGGAAGCCGTGTCCAGGGCAGGATAGACCGGACGACCGCAAGCATCCGTGGTCGCGCCAAGCTCTGCGGCCACGTAAGAAACTGAAGCTCAGATCGCGGAGAGCAATGGCCCGCCCCACAGGATGATCGAGGGACGCGTTCGCCGCCATTGGGTTAGTCTTCGCCCGCTATGTGTTTCCGCGTTGCTAATGGGCAAACCGCCTTCGCGAGGGCTGCCGCGGGGTTCCTGGACGGGTTCCCGGACGACTTTGTTGCCTCAGGGTTGACGGAACGTCCGTGATTGAAGACATGTTCCGAAGGCCAGTGCCCGCGACGCTCGGGCTTTGGATCGTCGCCATGGCGCACGTGGCGGCCGGTCAGGCCGACGCGGGCGACGGTTCACCGCCGCAGGTTCGATCCGCGGACAACGTCTGGCACTTGCCCGAAGAGTCGTCCGACGTCATCGGGACACGCGTCACGCCTGATGCCTACAGGGCGGTGCGCTTGGACCGCAACACGCTTCTCGACACCCTGGCGCGGTCAGCCGAGCGCCGACACAACGAACCGCTGCCGGTTCTGACCCTGCCGATGCCCGATGGCTCGTTTGCCCGCTTCAGGATCGAGGCCGCGCCGGAGCGCGCCCTCGAGGCCGTCGAGACCTACCGCGGACGGGGTCTGGATGTTGGGGACGCCCGGATCGAATGGACGGCGAGGGGAATGCACGCGGTCGTGCGGACGCCACAGGGTTCCGTCTTCATTGATCCGGTTCCCGGTGTTGCGGGTGAATACGTCACGTATTTCGCGAGGGATGCGGGCCGTCCCCTGCTGGACGCCCCCGGTCTGCCGTTCGCGGCCGTGCGCCAGATCGAGACGCTCATGGGGGAAAAGGCGAGTCGCAGTCCTGTTCGGCGCAAAGTCGACTCGAGGCTCCTCCATGCGCGGGAGATGATGGAACGCAACGAGGTCGTGCCCGGCGTCACCTACGACAGGCTGCCGGTGGAACTCGAAGTCGGCGACGCGCCAGTCCAAGAGACGGCAGAGTATGACGATCCGGAGGCCGGCCCGAAGCGGGTACTGGTGGACATCAGGGCTGACGTCAACCCTGCAGTCCTGGCACGGATAGGGGAACTCGGTGGCGAGGTCGTCAACAGCGTGGGCAAGTACCGCGCTATTCGGACCTGGTTGCCGCTTGACACTGTGGAGGTGCTTTCGGCGCTCGACGAGGTGCAATGGATCAGGGTTGCAGATCGCGCCTTCACGAATCGAGAGGAACGCCGGAACTTCCTGTCTGACAACGCCGCTTCCGGGTCCACGGACAAGGTCGATACGTCCGAGGGCGACGCCGCCCACGATGCGAAAGGCGCGCGCAGCAGGTTTGGCGTCGACGGCACCGGCGTCGGCATCGGCGTGCTGTCGGACGGCATCGGCACACTCGCGGACCGCCAGGCCTCGGGTGACATTCCGGGTTCGGTAGTAATCCTGGACGGGCAAGCGGGAGAGGTCTACTACCGCGAAGGGACCGCCATGCTGGAAATCGTCCACGACCTGGCGCCGGGCGCCCACCTTTACTTCGCTACCGCTTTCGGGAGTCCTGCCCAGTTCGCGGCGAACATCGAAGCGCTGTGTGATGCCGGCGCGGACATCATCGTTGACGATGTCATCTGGCTCTCCGAAAGCGCATTTCAGGACGACGTGGTGGCGCGGGGCGTCAATGCCGCGGTGGAGAAGGGTTGCTTTTTCTTCTCGGCTGCCGGCAACAGCGGCAACCTCAACGACGGCACAGCGGGCGTTTGGGAGGGCGACTTCACCGATGCGGGGGACGACCTGGAGGTCGATGAGGAATCTGTCGGCGATCTGCACGAATTCGCTGACGGCGTCGACGCCAATACCATCGACGAAGCCGCTGAACACTATCGACTGAAGTGGGCAGACCCGCTCGGTGCCTCGGCGAACGACTACGACCTTTACCTGCTGGACAAGTCACTCACCGAAGTCGTGCAGGCGTCGACAAGCGTGCAGGACGGCGAGCAGGATCCCCTGGAGGGCTTCTCGGGATCCGACGAGGATGTCGACAGGCGCCTATTGGTCGTGCGGAACTCCGGCGAGGCCCGGTACCTTCGACTCAATGCCTTTCGGGGGGAACTGGCACACGCCACCGCCGGTCAGACCTTCGGTCACCCGGCCGCCGAGAATGCCGTCGGCGTCGCGGCGGTGAGCGCGGGTAGCGCTGGCGGCGACGATGGCGTCTTCGACGGCAGCGAGTCGGTTGAGACGTTCAGTTCGGACGGCCCGCGCCGAATCTTCTTCCAGCCGGACGGTACGGCGATTACGCCGGGAGACTTCTCGTCGACCGGCGGTGAAGTGCTGGACAAGCCTGATATTGCCTCCGCCGATCGCGTGTCCACCTCGACCCCCGGCTTCGAGCAGTTCGCGGGTACCTCGGCGGCGGCGCCCCACGCGGCAGCCATCGCCGCGCTGATGGTGCAGGCGGCGGGCGGTCGAAACCGAGTCGACCTGGAGACGCTGCGCGAAGGGTTGTCGGAGGCTGCCGTCGACATCGAGGCGCGGGGTGTCGACCGCGACTCCGGAGCGGGGATTCCGCTGGCGCCCGCTGCGGTTTCAGCCGTGGCGTCCGACCAGGAATACCGGGCTCCCACAGCGGGGACGATCCAGGATCCGACGCTGAATGTGCATGACGACGATTTCGAACTGGACCTGTCGACCGTGTTCGACGACCCGGATGGTGATGGGCTGACGTACACCCTGCTGGTGTCGGGTCTCGAGGCAGTCGCGGCCGTCACCCTGTCTGGTTTCATCCTGACCATTGATCCGCATGCGCCCGGTATCGTCACCGTGACGGTGCGGGCGACGGATTCAGGCGGCTTGAGCGCGATCCGCACGATCACCGTCAGGGTGGAACGGGAATACGGTGACACGGACTACGACACCGACGATGACGGGCTGATCGAAATAGCCACCCTGGAGCAGCTAAACGTCCTCCGCTACGACCTCGACGGCGACGGCGAGACAGACGAGCCCGCCGATTGGGAGATCTACTTCGAGGCGTTCGACGACGCCCAGGAAGACATGGGCTGCGCGAACGACTGCGGGGGTTACGAGTTGGCGGGGAACCTCGACTTCGACGAACCGGGGAGCTATGCCTCCGGGGCCGTGGACCGCGGCTGGAGCCGTGACGAAGGGGGCGCGGGCTGGGAGCCTGTCGGCACCAGCGACGAGTCCGGCTCGCGGGACAATGGCTTTTTCGCAATGTTCGACGGCAACGGCTACCAGATCGCCAATCTATTCATCAACCGTCCCGAGACCGACTATGTGGGATTGTTCGGCCTTGCGCGTTTCGGGCCGGTTATCAATGTCGGTCTGACCGACGTGGACATCACCGGCAACGACCGGGTAGGTGGGCTGGTGGGCAGGTTCAGCAACGCTGGTATCACGCCAGATGGAGGAATCCGCACCAGCTATGTGACAGGTCGGGTTTCCGGGCGAGACGATGTGGGCGGCCTGGTTGGATTCAGCCACTTTCCCATACGGCACTGCTATGCCGCAGTTCGCGTCTCGGGTAGCCGTTCCGTCGGCGGCCTGATCGGTGGGCTAAGTCTGAGTGAAGTTCATTCCTCATTCGCTACTGGAGCAGTATCCGGCAGTACGAGTGTCGGAGGACTGGTCGGCGCAACCTGGAACGAGATCGTGGCCAGCTACGCCACTGGCGGCGTATCGGGGGAGGGCGGCCTCCGGTATCCGTTGTACTGCGCTGACGGTGGCGTCGGCGGCTTGCTCGGCGAAGCCTGCGGCCGGTCCGCCGTGGGTGCCAGTTATGCCACGGGCCGCGTCCAGGCGCCGCGAATCGCCGGGGGATTGGTGGGAGGCAAGGCGGGAGTGCCACCTTCGATTCGAATCAACTACTGGGATATCGAGACCTCGGGCATCGATGTGGGTGTCGGTCAGGATGACGCGAACGACAATGGCATGCTGGATCCGGCCGAGGTTCGGACGTCGGGCGTAGGTCCCACGACGTCGGCAGAACTGCAGGCACCGACGGGTTACGAGGGCATCTACGGGGACTGGCGGGGCACCCGCACCGATATTCTGCCTGTTGACGCCTGGCATTTTGGCAGCGCGTCCCAGTACCCGGCACTTAAGGCGGACCTCGACGGTGACGGTGTTGCAACCTGGCAGGAGTTCGGAATACAGATTCGCGACCGTCCGGAACTCAAGGTAACCACCTCGGGCGGCCAGGCGTCACTGTCGTGGACGGCGGTGGCCAGCGATCACTGGACGCCGCCGCCCCAGGTGACCTACGCCGTCTACCGCGGCAGCGCGGTAGTCGCCACCGGCGTCGCGGCCACCAGCCACACGGACACTCCGCCGGCAAGCGGCGGAGAGTCGACTTCGTACCAGGTTGTGGCGGTGGTCGACGGCGGCGAGGCGTCGCGCAGCAATCTCGTAACGGTGCGAAACCGGGCCCCGGCGTCGCCGCCGGTCGCCAACCGGACGGCGAGGGCGCGAGCGTCATTCAGCTACACGTTTGCACCCGCCGTCGATCCGGACGGCGATGCGGTCGCCTACAGCGCCGCGGGCCTTCCCGGCTGGCTGACGTTCGAGGCCGCGTCGCGAACCTTCAGCGGCGATCCGGCCGACGGCGATGCGGGTGCCACCGAGATCGATGTGATGGCCACCGACGACGGGACGCCGGTGCTGTCCGCGACCGCGACCTTCACCCTGACGGTCACGGCGTTCAATGCTGACAACCGCGCGCCGGCCCGGGTTGGAACCCTGGATGCCGTTTCGCTTTCGACCGGCGCCACCCGATCCGTGTGGGTCGGGGATGCGTTCGAGGATGCCGACGGCGATGTGTTGGGCTATCGGGTGGAAACCAGCGACGCCGAGGTGGTGGCCGCGCACGTGTCCGGCGATGCGGTGGTCGTCGCGGGGGTCGCTGTGGGCGAGGCCACAGTGACCGTGACCGCCAGCGACGGCGCCCTTACCGCCAGCCAGGAGTTTGACGTGACGGTGGTCAACGCCGGGCCCGAGGCCGTGGGATCCCTCGCCGACCGGACGATATTGATTCCAGGCGATCCGGTGAGGGTGGAAGCGTCGGAAGGGTTCCATGACGCCGACGGGGACGCCTTGACGTACGGCGCAAGTTCGTCCGATGAGGAGTTGGTGACGGCGAGCGTCTCCGGCTCGGCGGTAGTCCTTGACCCGCTGGCTGTTGGCTCCGCGACGGTTACGGTTACAGCCACCGACACCGATGGATCGAACTCCTCGGCGACGCAGGCCTTCGAGGTTGCTGTCCGTCGGGACTACGACACCGATGATGACGGCCTGATCGAGATTGCGGAGCTGGGCCAACTCGATGCGGTTCGCTTCGACCGGAATGGTGACGGCCAGGTCGATACGGAGATAGGTGCCTTCACTACAGATCCGGACCCTGATGAAGTGGCTGCCTATGAGAGGGCCTATCCCGACCCAGGGAGAGACATGGGATGCGAGACACTGAACGGCTGTACGGGTTACGAGCTGGTCGCCGATCTGGACTTCGACACCAACGGCAGCGGCGTCCCGGACCAGGGCGATGCGTATTGGAACGACGGTCGAGGCTGGCGCCCGATCGGTCAGCCGCTCGCATTGAGCAGGTACTTCGTCTCTGAGCCGTTTCAGGCCACCTTCGACGGAAACGGCCACGTCATCTCCAATCTATTCATCGACCGTCCAGACGAGGGGTACATCGGTCTGTTTGGGTTCATCGATGTCTATCGTCTCAATCGTCCAGTTGTGCGCAACGTGGGGCTGTTCAATGTGGATATCACTGGAATGCAGCAGACCGGCAGCCTTGCCGGAAGGAACTCTGCCGTCGTGGAAACCAGCTACGCCACCGGTCGTGTGGTGGGGGCCCCGCCGACGAGGAGCCGGAGCGCGGTCGGCGGATTGGTGGGGCTGAACGGCTGGTCGGCCGGAGATCCAGGCATCGTTCGAAACAGCTATGCCGCGGTGGCGGTTTCGGCGGGTGCCAGCGCTGCCGGTGGCTTGGTCGGAGTGAGTGGTGTGCGCAGTCGGGTGCACGCCAGCTTCGCCACGGGTGCCGTATCGTCGACGAACCGGTCGGGTGGTCTGGTCGGCATCAACGATGGTGATATCAGCGCCAGCTATGCCACCGGCCGGAGCACGGCAGTGTTCGGGCGTACCGGCGGTCTCGTCGCTCACAATGGCGGGATGATCACCAACAGCTACGCGACGGGCCGGCCAACGCCGGCATTGCCCGATGGAGAGACGCAGTTCAAGCCGGTAAGGGTCGGTGGGCTCGTGAGTTATTCGTTCGGTGAATTGATTGAGAGCTATTGGGACACGCGAGCTTCTGGTTGGCAGGTGGGAGTCGCCACCGATGATTCGTCGCCCCGCAATGGCCGCCTCGACGACAACGAAACCGCCACGTCCGGCGTGTCCGGAAAGACCACCGCAGAACTCCATGCACCCGATGGCTACCTCGGCATCTACGGGAACTGGAATGCCGAAGGCCTGGATCTCTGGCACTTCGGCTCATCGACGCAATACCCGGTCCTGCGTGCAGACCTCAACGGCAACGGCGAGGCAACCTGGCTGGAGTTCGGCTACCAGCTTCGCGACACGCCGCGGCTGACGGCAGCCATCCAGGACGGCAAGGCCCACCTGGTCTGGACGAACGTCGACACCAGTCACTGGGACCCCGCACCGACCGTCCGCTATGCGGTAATCCGCGATGGAAAACTGTTGGCGACAAACCTTGAGGGATCGACCTATACGGACGCCTCACCCGGCGTCGACTATCAGGTTGCGGCGCTTGTCGATGGCGGCGAGGCGTCGCGCAGCGGCATCGCCGTCGTCGTTCCGCACTGTAGTGAGGATACGACGTGGCGTACCGGAGAGAGGTGCCGGATTTCGCCGACATCGTTCGCCTTCGAAATCAACGAGGACGGCACCGCCTGCGTTGGCTCAAGTTGCAGCACCGAAGACAGTTTCCAGGTTCGCCTCCTGACCGGCCACATCACGATCAGCATCGTCGCGGACCGCAACTCGGACGGCACCTGGACCCTGCGGGAACTTGAGCCGAAAGGATCCGCCAGCCGCCCGCCGGAAGAGTTGGCCAACCGCGCGCCGATTGCGCTGGGGACGCCAAACCCGGTGACCCTGGCACCCGATGACGATCCCGTAACCGTGGACGTGAGGTTGTTCTTCGAAGACCCGGATGGAGACTACCTGACATACACGGCCGCAACGTCAAACGGCGGTGTCGCCACCGTCAGTATGGCGAGCAGCAAGCTGACCATCGCACCGGCGGGCGAGGGTCGAGCGACCGTTACCGTTACCGCGCGCGACCCGGGCGGTCTCGCTGCAATCCAGACCGTGAGCGTGACGGTCGAGAGTGCCGACGGCTTTCGGTGGATCCAGGGATGGCGTCTGAAGCTGCTCATTGATCATGCCGACACTTCCGGCGGCGACAGTTCGTCGGACGACACCATTGGCGATCCATGACAGCATCCCCGATGCGTTATTCTCCGTGGCGCAGCCCGCGTCTCGACGGAAAGCGGGCGGTTCGTCACCGAGCCACGACGACCCAGGAAAGCCCCGATCAATGAGTGACCCCATTCTTCTCGCCGACGAAGCGATGCAACGGTTCATCCGCGAGGGTTACGTCACCGTCCAGTCGGCGCTCCCGAAGGCGTACCACGATGCCATGTACGAACGTCTCGAGCCGCTCGAGGAAGACGGCCTCGTCGGGCACAACAACCTTTTGCCGATGGTGCCCGAACTGAGCGAGCTGCTGGACGAGCCGGTCGTGCGGGGTGCCCTGATTTCCATCCTCGGGCCCGACTACTACCTGCACTTCCATCGTCACGATCACGTCAACCACCCGGAGAAGGTGCAGCCCATGACGGCCTGGCACCTGGGTGACGGCCGGTTGCACAAGGACGGTGAACGTCACGCGCACTACATGGTGGACGGACGCCGACACCACGCGACACGGTTTGTGATGCTGTTCTACCTGCCCCAGGACACGAGCCTCGACATGGGACCGACGGGAATCGTACCCGGCAGCCAGTATGTCCCGAGAAGCGCACTGGAGGGGAGCCAGCGGATCCCCCTTCCCGGCGAAGCGGGGACGGTCACGATCATGCACTTCGACCTTGCCCACGGGCGCTATTCGGCGAACACGACGGACGTCAACCGCCACATGGTGAAGTTCCTGTACACGCGCAACCTGGACCCGGTGGCGCCGAGCTGGAATCACGAGAGCTCCGAGTGGACGACATCGCCTGGTCCCCTGGAACCGATCTGGCGGTACATGTGGGACTGGCACCGGGGGGCGGCGGCGAACGCGCCAGATGTTTCTGACCTGGACGCGAACGAACTCGTGGAGCGGCTCCACGGCGCGGACGTCGCCCAGGCAATGGGGGCTGCATACACCCTCGGTAGTCTCGGTTCGGTCAAACCACTGATCGACGCACTGACCAGTTCCGACGAGGACCAGCGCTTTATCGCGGGATACGGATTCCCGCCGCTCGGGGCGGCGGCGGTTGCCCCGCTGCTCGATCTCCTCGACGGTGCCGGCCCGGAACTCTGCGTACAGGTCGCCGATATCCTCGGCGACATCGGCCCCCGCGCCGCCGATGCCTTGCCTGTCCTCATCCAGCTCTGTCACCACGATGACCCGCGTGTGCGGCAATACGCCATCGAGTCCGTCGGCATAGTCGGACAGGTGGCATCCGAGGCGCCGTCAGAACTGGTTGACGGACTCCGGGATGATGACGCGCTCGTTCGTCACCATGCGGCGCTCGCGGCGGCTCGCTTCGGTCCGAAAGCGGGGGCGCTTCCCGGGATCGTTGACGCCCTCCGGGAGAACCTCTATCACGGCCATCACCATGTGCGGGGATGGTCCATCGAGGCCCTGCAACGTCTGGGCACGCATGATGGACTCGATGCGGCGCTCAGGTACCTGATGGCGGCGCGCTGGGATTATGCGCACACGTCGGGGGAACCCTGGCACTACGAACTGCAGCGATAGCGCCCGGGTACATCGAGACGATAAGGCCGTTCACCGGAACGCAATCACTAGTCTCGCCGCTGGCAAGGACCGTACTCGACGAGCGCGGAACGCCCAATGATGTCAACGATGGTAACTGACAACTCGGCGCCGTACGCGTCGGTAAGGCGCATCGGCTTGCCGACCCGGAAGGTGACGGGCTGTTGTCGTCCATCGTCGATGGCGATATTGTCCGCGTACAGATAAGTCCGGTCGGAAGTATCGCGTATAGGGTTTAGCCGACCGCGTAGTCCGGGAACCTGTCCAGTGGACTGGGCAAATATGGTCGCTCCCCCGGTGGGAAGGGGATCTAGCTCAAGCATTAGACCTCCTTTGTCCGGTCTCCACTCCCGCACGAGCCCAGCGGCATACTTCGGGGCTGCGGCGTAGACGGTCATCGGAAGATGCGTCGTGTACAGATCGAGTTTCGCTTCGCCAGATTGGTCGGAGTTGGCCCGTTGCCATGTCTTGTTGGGGAAGAGCGCCAGCACCTGGACTCCAGCCAGAGGTGATCCGTCCGCGTGTACCGTAACTGTCGCGTCGGCGGGAATGAGTTCGAGCTTTGCGGCGGGGATGCTCAGCACCAGGCTGGATTCATCAACGACGTTGTACTCCGGCGATGTGCCAGCAATTTCCTGGGTTTTCTGGAGGATAATGGAGACGCCATCCCCCCGTCGTTCCATCAGGTACCGTCGGTGATCGGATCCTGGGAGCTCTCCTACGGGAAGCCGTCCAAACACGGACGCAACAACTTCGTTGCGCGTCGCTTGCGTCGTTTGCATGCCTTCTATGGTCATGCCGTTGGGCAGCTGACCGGGCGAGTCGATCTCAAGGCGATCACTGAACATGGACAGGCGGATCCGGCGCGCGGTCATGGAGTAGTCGCGATGCGCAACTGCGTTGACCACCGCTTCAAATATCGCAGCCACACTGTATTGCGGGACGTTTTCTCGTTCCGGTAGCTTGCGCGCGGCAACGCGCATGTTTCGAGCGACAAATTTGACCGCGTCGGCGATCTGAGCGGGAAGCGGGCCGGTGATTTCCTGGGCATCCAACTGACCGGAGGCGCGATCTTGACCACGATAGTGAGTTGCCAGAATAGTGGCCTGTGGCAGCCATTCCTGTGGGGCTTGGGAGCAAAGTAATGTTCCGGCGACGGTTGCCCGATCCACGCCAGCTTCATCCTGCGCGAGAAGTTGGAGGTTCATGAGTGCCCGGCGCGGGTTCTCAGCCCCGGCGACACTCAGGAGCGGCTCCCACAGTCGCTCGTCCAGCGTTTCGAAGCCTGTTTGTGGCACGACTTGCTTGTCGAACCAGAGATTGCGCGCTTGTGCGCGTCGCTGGGCTAGTCGGAGGCGCTCGTCGCCGTCCAGGCGCCGCTTCGTTGAGCCTACGCGGATAAACGCGCGACCGGATCGCTCATGAACAGCGTCGCCCCTCGGTACCTCGACGAGTACAAAGGTCCTTTCGTCGAGTTCTCGATGCCGAACGTCGATGCGCAGTGCGGGTTCGATGTTGTCTGTGCTGACCTCGACCAACAGGCGGTCTAGCGCTTCCATCCGCTCGCGGGACATGCCGAGGATCCGCCCATCGTCGGATACGCCGCAAAGGAGTACGCCCCCATTCGCGTTAGCGAAAGCGCCGAGTTCATCGGCGAGATCTTCTCTACGGGGACTGGTTGGGGTATTACCCCTGAATTCAACCTGCTTGAATTCCCAGCGGCTGTCTTCTCCGAGGTGCAGTTGCTGACGGATTTCCTCGTCGGAGACTGTCACGGATTCATGCCCTTGGTCACACACGCCCAGTTTGCGCAAGCCAGTGCCTTGTGGGGGGTTGTCGTGTGACGCAACGTCCGGGATCGTTCAGGCATTGGGACGGCTGGCTCTAACGTTGATGGGCAGTGTATCAACGTCATGGCCTTTGTGGCGCTAGTGTGCTGCCCCGTAAGTGCCCGGACGAATCGGACTTTGTTGTCCCGATTTGCGGAGAGGCACTAACTGCTGATGTACGTCTGCTCCTTGTCAATGACGTTCACTAGTGGCTCTCCCGCCAGGTAGCGGCGAAGGTTGTCGGTGAATATCCCGGTCACGCGGTCCGCGTAGCGGGGTGTCGCGCCGGCGTAGTGCGCCGTGATCATGACGTTGCGCATGTCCCACAGGGGGGAGTCGGTGGGCAGCGGTTCCTGGGCGAAGACGTCGAGACCCGCCCCCGAGATCCAGCCCTCCTGCAGCGCCCGGATCAGGATGTCCTCCTGGACGATCTGGCCGCGCGCGATGTTGATGAAGTAGGCGGTCTCCTTCATCGCCCGGAACTCGGGCTCGCCCATCATGCCGCGCGTCTCCTCCGTGAGCGGAGCGGCGAGCACCACCCAGTCTGAGTCTTCAAGCAGTTCATGCAGCCCGTCCGGACCGAACATGCGGTCGACGTGCGGGGAAGTGCGCGATGGGTGCCGCCGCAGGCCAAGTACCCGCATGTTGAGACCTTTTGCCTTCTCGGCGGTCTTGAGTCCGATGGGTCCGAGGCCGATGATGCCCATTGTGGTGCCATCGATCTCCTCGCAGCGCCCCCGCTGAAACCACTCGTGATCGCGCTGGGCCTTCGCGAAGCGGTGCATGCGGCGCGTCAATACGAACATCAGGGCGAGTATGTGCTCGGCTATGGGGACCGCGGCGACACCGGAGGCATTGGTCACCATGATGTCGCTCTGCGCGACCTCGGGCATGCGGAGCAACCAGTCCATCCCGGCCCCGATGGTCTGAATCCAGCGCAGCCGAGGCACCGAAGCCAGGTCTCCGATGTCGCGCAATCCGAAGACCACCTCCACTTTCGGCCCCAATTCGGCCCGGCGCGACTGCCACTCTTCGAGGGTGTCGATCTTGATGACCTCAGTCCCGGGTACTGTGGCCTGGATCTCTTCGATGTGGCGATCGCTCAGGAGTTCGGAGTGCACGATCACCGTGCCCAGTTCGTCGTTGCGCATACGCTGCCTCCTGGGAAAGGACCCTATTTTTGCACGACTCGGTTCGTCCGCGCTTGACCGGCTCCGGGGCCGCAGTTTGGTGAACTGGCCCGGACGCGGGAGCGCTTGGTACGATCCGAAGCGTCGTCGGAGAGGGTTGCGGTGTGAGTGAAGCGCTAGCGGGACAGGTTGCCGTCGTCGTCGGAGCCAGCAGCGGCATCGGCCGAGAGACGGCGCTCGGGTTGGCGCGCGCTGGCGCCACCACCGTGCTTTCTGCGCGCAGCGGGGAAAGTCTCCATGCCCTGGCCGAGGAGATCGGCGGTGGCGCGATGGCCTGCCCGATGGATGTCGAAGACACCGCGTCGGTTGGTCGAGCGGTGGACGCGATCATGGAGCGTCTGGGCCGGATCGATGTGCTCGTCTACGCGGCTGGCACCAATATCCCTGACCGCACCCTTGACGCACTGACCCCGGAAACCTGGGACATGATGCTCGCCACCAATCTGGGCGGCGCCTTCCACTGCACCCAGGCCGTGCTGCCGACAATGCGGCGGCAGGGCGGGGGGCTCATCATCTACATCTCGAGTGTCGCGGTGCAGCTTCCCGACGCGTCGGGCGTGTCCTACCAGGCGGCCAAGCACGGGCTGGTCGGCCTGGCGCACGGAACCTTCCAGGAAGAGCGGGACCACGGCATTCGGACCACAGTGATCTTCCCCGGACTCACGGATACCCCGCTGGTGCTGAAGCGCCCGACGCCCACGCCGCCCGAAGTGATGGCGCACGCGTTGCAGCCCGAAGACGTGGCTGCGGCGTGTCTGTTCGCGGCATCGCTTCCGGCGCGCGCGCGGGTGCCCGAACTCATGATGATGCCGGCACGTTTGTAGACTAGTCGTCCAGGCGGCAAAACCCGGCTGCTATTGATATCGCGCGATGCGAAGCGCAAAGTCGGTCAGTTGTGCCATCAACGAAGCGAGGTCGAACGGATGGAAAGACCAAGCGCGAGATCGACTCTCCTACCCGAGGAGATCGACATGTTTCGGCACAACGGTTTCATCAAGCTGCCGACAAGGTTGCCGGCGGACCTGGTCGAGGGCTTGAAAGAGGCGGCGATTGAGGACATCCGTAACGAAGTCGAGCCGGTCGCGCGTCGCGACGGAGAGGTGGACCGGATATCCGGTCTCTGGGATCGGGGCGGCGTCTTCCAGGAAGCCATCGCGTGCGACGAGATTCTCGCGCCCCTGGAATCCCTGCTCGGCCCCAACATCGAGTTCATGCTCAATCGCCACAACCACATCTACCTGCGCGACCGCAAGTCGCTGGCGTCGGTCGAACTGCATCGGGACTGCCGGGTGTGGTCGCGGAACCTGCTCTCGGTGCTGGTCTACCTGGAAGACACGAACCTCGAGAACGGATGCACTTACGTGGTTCCGGGCTCCCACCACCTGCCGACGCTCTCCAACTTCGCCTATATCCGCGAGAAGAAGGAGCTCTTCGACATCGCCTGGTCGCAGGCGATCCCCCTGCCGATGCCCGCCGGTGGGCTGCTTGCCATGGATGGATTGCTACTGCACGCGGCGGGCAGGAACCAGACCGATGGCACCCGCATGAGCATGACGCTCGGTTACCACAGCGCCGACGAATTCTCGCTGCCGGACGATCGCAAGCATGTGCTGGTGCGTGGTGAACGCACATACGGGGGCAACGACGTGCGCAGCATGGATCGGTACTCCCCATCGGGGAGTGAGCGTTCAGAGGTGTACTAGCCGTCGACTTCTCCTCCGCGCCGCCATCATGGCGGACAATTCGTCGGACCGGCGGGAACGTGGCACTGGCTACTGGTTAACGGGTGAGTTCTGTAACTCCCGAAGTCCGCGCACAGTATGGCGTCATCGGCAATCATGTTTCCCCAGTACACTATGAAATGACCCTCGTCCTTGCAGTCTTCGCCGTTGTAGGCGGTTGCTGTTCCACCTCCCCGCCTTGCCACGAGGGGACCAAACACTTCCTGCAAGGGATATTCGGGGTCGGCGCTTTCCATCGGGGGCGACCAGGACCCGCGAATCACCGAATACCCACCGATCGACACCTCTTCAATGTCGAGTTCTCCCGTGCCCACGTCCGCCCAGGTGCGGATCACTGCGTAGCCGCCTTCCGTCGACGACTCGGGAACTGCGCTTCCGTCCGCCCACAGAGTCGCGGCCGCAGCGCCGAGGGCCGTCGTGAACACTACGAGTTTTCCCCTCATTCAAGATCCTCCTGCTGTCGCGTGCGGCCGTTCCCCGTCGGCTATCCCCGCGTCGGTAGCGCGACGGTCGCGCGCGAGAACGCGCTGGCCGTGCCCGACTGGTTCACGTTGCGGATGTCCAGGTCCACCAGGTGCTCGTCGCCCTGCACGTACTTTCTGGCGACGTTGCCGTAGATCGTATTGGTGTCGCCGACGATATTCGGGTGCCGGACCTGGGTCACCAGCTTCTTCAGCGTACCGTCGTCACCCATCCAGTCCGTGCACATCTGCGTCAGCCAGCACACTCGTTGCGGGCCGAAATCGAACTGGCCCGGCATGCTGCGGCGCTTCTTCGCGTGTTCGGCGTCGAACCGGTCGTGCGACTCGAGGCGCCCGCCGAGGGACGCGCGCGTGCTCCGCCGGGTTCCCATCGCTCCGAAGGTGAACAGGAACAGTTCGTTGACCGTGTAGGTGCCTTTCTTCAACGGCGGCATTTCATCGCCTTCGACGACGTCGTCCCAGTAGCGTGTCCCCGCACCGCGCCGCTTCCGCTCCCAGACGAGCGGGTCGGGCGATTCCTGCTGGACGTCGGTCTTGTTGTCGCGGTCGTAGGTGATGGTTCCTTCGCCCCCGTCCAGGACCTTGTACCGCGCCATCAGCGTTCTCTTGGTCGCCACGACTTCGTGCCGCTGATTGGTGTATGTCACCAGTCCCGTGCAGATGCAGAACGGACCGATGCGTCCACTCTCCTTGCGAACGACAGGCCCTACCCGCTCCTGCACGAAGATCGTGTCCCCGAGCCAGATCGGGCGGAAGAATTCCAGTTCGCCGCCGGCGTAGTTCATGGCGAAGCTCCCCACCCGCGATCCGTCGATGGCGCCGTTGATCGCCGCGCCGACCCCGAGGCTCGTGCAATACACGAACGCCGGCATGGCGGTGACCATGCCGAAGCGGCTATTGGCGGCGTACTCGGGATCCCGGTACAACGGGTTGTAGTCGCCGATGCCGTCCCCGGCGCGCCGGATGTTGTCGAGGTTCGCGAGTTTCGAAGCCCGCGACGGCAGGATCGTCCCCGCGCCCTTTCTGTATTCGTCTTCGAATTCGTCGAGTGTCGTGATCTCTGGTAGGGCTGCCACCTTGTTTCCTCCCGTGATTGGTCTGTTATCGATCGATTCAGGGCCAAGACGCTGATTGAATCACATCCAACCGAAGGAGGAAGATGTGCAATATGAAAGTAAAAATTTCATATTGCACATCCGGGGTATACAATTCGTCCCATGATCGAACGCGAAATTGCCGGATGTCTGTTTGACCTGTTCGGAAAGTACCCTTTCGTCACGGTGACCGGACCGAGGCAATCCGGAAAGACGACACTGTGTCGCGAGACCTTTCCGCAGTTGGCGTACGCGAACCTCGAGGCACCCGACCAACGCGAATTCGCATCGACCGATCCTCTCGGTTTCCTCTCCCGGCTTGAGGGGGGCGCCATTATCGACGAAATCCAGCGCGTCCCCGAACTACTTTCCTACCTTCAGGTTTTCGCCGACGAGCAAGGACACAACGGCCTTTTCGTATTGACCGGTAGTGAGCACTTCCAGTTGTCCGATGCCATCAGCCAGTCTCTGGCAGGCCGGACAGCCCTCCTGCGACTCCTGCCGTTCACGCTCGCGGAACGTGAACGGGCTGGAGCGCCGGGAGCCTTGGACGAAGTCCTTTATTCGGGGTTTTATCCGAGGGTCCACGATCAGGGCATCGAACCGAGGCGAGCCTTGGGCGATTACTTCGGGACATACGTCGAGCGCGATGTGAGACGACTCGGTGGCATCCGCGACCTTTCGACCTTCGAGCGCTTTGTGCGACTGTGCGCGGGCCGAGTCGGACGGCTGACAGACCTGGTGGCCCTGGGCAGGGATGCCGGCGTGTCTCACACAACGGCACGGAACTGGCTCGGCGTGCTTGAGGCGAGCTACATCGCGTTCCGCCTGGTTCCGTTCCACGCAAACATCCGCAAGCGGCTTAGAAAATCACCCAAACTGTATTTCTACGATGTGGGTCTGGCCGCGCACCTTATCGGAATCGAGGGTGCCGATCAGATTGCCACGCATCCGCTGCGCGGGGCGTTGTTCGAGAACATGGTTGTTGTCGAGGCACTGAAATACAGGTTGAACCGGGGGCTTTCGGAGAACCTGTCCTTCTTCCGCGATAGCCGCGGACTGGAGTGCGACTTGGTGCTTGAGGGCACCGAGGGACGAACCGCGATCGAGATCAAGGCTGGTGCAACCATACCATCGGATGCTTTTGCGACGCTTGATGCAGTGGCGAAAGCGATTCCTGATGTCGCTGTCAAGGTAGTCGTCTATGGAGGCAGGGATCGACAGTCGCGAAGTACTGCGGAGGTGGTGCCGTTCGACGAGTTGAACGATGCACTCGAACGCCTCGAGTTGGGCCGAGAGATCGCGGCCTTCGCCCAGGCCAAGCCAGTTCCGGCACCTTCGGAGACCGATGTCGGCATTCTTGACGCGGGGTATTCCAGCCACATTCGACCCACGGTGGAAGCGTTGGGAAGTGCTTTCGGAGATCTGACGACGTTGTTTCGCGGCATTCATGAGAAAGCCTGGGTGGATTTCAACGGGGCCAGTGTCGAAGGACAGAGTGTTCTGGCTCCGGATGAGTGGGAACACACGAAGAACAACCACATCGTGGGACCGGAATTCGAACTCTCAGCGCAGACTCCGTTGACGATAAAGTACTGGATTTCCCTCAACGGCTACCTGCACGGGAGGAGGGACTTCAACGTCGTCGTCTCCTGCGTTTGGATGTTTGACTCCGACTCCATGACGAGAGGACTCGCAATCGACAACGAGCCATTGGACGAACTCGGTACGGAGCGGATTGGCTACGCGGAACTGGCTGTCAGGAGCCCTCGTATCGATCGCGTCTGCGCCATGGTGCTGCGGCAGGTAAGGAACGCGATCGAAGCTCGCGCATAGCTGCGGCTCAACGGCCCTGGAAGTTCGCGCGCCGCCGTTCGAGCCTGGCGCGCTTGCCTTCGACGGCGTCCTGGCTATCCCGCACTTGCCGAACGAGGTTGTCGACATCGGCGTGATAGATGCCTTCCCGGAACGTCATCTCGCGGACCAGCAGGGCCTTGATGGCCCGCAGCGAGAGCGGCGCGTTCTGCACGAGGCGATCCACCAGGGCGTCCACGGTGGCCTCGAGTTCATCGGGTTGGGCAACGCGCGCGATCATGCCCAGTTCGTGGAGTTTCGTGGCCGGCAACGGATCTCCCAGCAGGAGTATCTCGCGCGTGCCGACCGGCCCCGCGACGTCGAGCAGCTTCTTCGCCAGGAACCATGTGGGAGCCAGGCCGATCTGCGCGAGCGACATGCCGAACCGCGCGTTCGTGGACGCGACCACGAAGTCGCAATGCAGCGCGATCTCGCAGCCGCCGGCGATGGCGTGCCCCTGCACGACCGCGATCACCGGCAGGGGATAGGTCTCCACCGCGTGGAACACCGGCTCGACGGAGACGTTCATGGCGCCGCCGATATCCCGGCCGGCACAGAATGAGCGGCCCGCACCGCGCAGGATCGTCACGCGCTCCCTGTTGGCGGGGGCAGTGGTGAACGCGGCCCGCAGTTCGTCGAGCATCTCGTCGCTCATGGCGTTGAGCTTTTCGGGCCTGTTCATGGTGACTGTGCGCACCGCCCCTTCGGTGGTGATCTCGACGAGCATTGCTTCTTCCCCCTGTTGCGATGGGAGCACTCTACTTCAAAGGCGCTGGCAACGTTAACTCACTGTCCACGCACGATGGCCATCAGTAGACTTCCTTCTCCCGTGTTGGTGAGCCGTCGGGACGGTGCGGGAGGATTCGATGTCGCTTGAGAAGACGGATGACAACCTGCTGCGTCTGCAGGTCGACGGCTGGTGCCTCCTGGAAGGCGTGATTCCTGCAGCGGAAGTCGAGGACGTGCGCGAGAGCGTCGTATTGACCGTCTCTTCACCCGAATACCAGGAGGACAAGGACTTCCTGGCCCACAACAGCGAATTCGTGCGCCATGTCGCCGAGCCGCGCATCCTGGCGATTCTCGAAGCGCTTTGGGGACAGTTCTACCGCGTGGGTTGGATGGGGCCGACCTTCCGGTATCCAGGGGACGTCCGCGAGCAGTGGCACGTGGACTGGCCCTTCGGCACGCGACCGGCGGCGGGGATCCTGCCACCGTTTCCGGATGCGGTGATGTACCTCACCTCCGTCTGGATGCTGTCGCCGTTCCTGCCGGAGAGCGGAGGTACGATCATCGCGCCCGGTACCCACCGGTCGGGCATCGATCCGACTACGAATGCCATGATCGACGAGAAAGCACCGCGCGCGACAGAGATCCAGGTGTCCGGTCGGGCGGGCAGCGTCGTTTTGCTGGACAGCAGGCTATGGCACGCCAACGCGGACTACAATGGTGCCGAACCGCGGGTGGCGATGCGGGTGTGTTATGCGCCGTGGTGGCTCAACCTGCAGCCGATCGATCCCGATTCGCCGGAGGGTATCCGCATGGCCGAGGAGTTCGGCGACACCGCGGCACCGCCCATGCCTCGTATCTCGGTCGAAACCTACGAAGCGATGCCCCGGCAGGTCAGGCCCCTGTATCACCACTGGGTGAATCGGTAGGTCCCGTACAGTTACGACTTTCCGAACCTCGGTTCGCGCTTCTCCATGAACGCCGCCAGCGCCTCGGCGTGGTCGGGGTGGCGCCGCGCGATCTGGTCGCGGATGCCCTCGCGCTCGCCGACCCGGTCGATGTCGGGGTCGAGCGGGTTCTGGCGCAGCAGTTCCTTCACGAACATCACTGCCTGGGGCGGGTTGTTGGCGATCTCTTTTGCCTTGTCGACGGCGGCCTCCAGCAGGTTCTCGGGCTCGACGACCTTGATGACCAGTCCCGTTCGGAGCGCCTCGTCCGCCGGAACCATGCGGCCCGTGAGGCACATGTCCGCCGCGTTCCCGAGTCCGACGAGTTGGGCCAGGAGCCGCGTGGACCCGAGTTCGGGCATCAGCCCGACACGGATGAACCGGATGCTGAAGAGGGCATTGGTCGACGCGATGCGGATGTCGAACGGCAGGATGAAGGTCAGGCCGATTCCGACGGAATAGCCGTTGACGGCGGCGATGGTGGGCTTCGACGTCATCAGGAACGGCGTGATGCCGCGCCCGCCGCCGGCCGTCCAGCGCATGGGCTCGGGACCCGTGCGGAACGTTGCCGCCGTAGCACTTCGATTGCCCTGCTCCCGGACGACAAAGTCGTCGAGATCGGCACCCGAGCAGAACGCGCGCCCCTCCCCGGTGAGCACGATCGCGCCGATATCATCGTTTTCGTTCCAGATGCCGATCTGTGTGAGGGTTTCCTCGCGCATCCGTTCGTTCATGGCGTTCAGCTTCTCCGGCCGGTTGAAGGTGATGATGCCGACCCTTCCCGCGGTCTCGGTGAGAATGTGTTCGTATGCCATGTCCTTGCTCCCTTGCCCGGTGTCGAGAATCGGCGTGTCGAATAATCCTGTTCGCCATCGCGTAACATAACTGAGAAGACGCTCTCACGACCCTGATCGATGCCCGAAGCCCTGTCTTCTTTCCGCATCTGCGACTTCACCGGCCAACTGGCGGGCGCGGGGGCGACGAAGTGGCTCGCTTCGTTCGGCGCCGAGGTGATTCGGATCGAAGATCCGGTGAACGAGGGCCGCTGGGACATCCTGCGTAGCAGGGCGCCCACCGTCGACGGCAACAGCAGCGTCAACCTGAGCGGCAGCTTCAACAACCACAACACGAGAAAGCACGGCATCACGCTCAACCTTCGGACGGAACGCGGCAAGGAAATCCTGGCCGAGCTCGTCAAGATCTCCGATGTCGTCACCGAGAACTTCTCCAAGGGTGTCCTCGAGCGTTGGGGGTTCGGCTACGAGCGGCTGAAGGAGCTTAAGTCCGACATCATTTACGTGTCCCATAGCGGTTTCGGGCACCGGGGCCCCTACAGCGAGTTCAAGTCCTGGGGGCCCGTAGTGCAGGCGATTTCCGGACTGACCTTCACCTCGGGGTTGCGTGACCGGGAGCCGGCCGGATGGGGTTATTCCTTCATGGACCATACCGGCGCGTATTACATGGCGATGGCGGTCCTGCTCGCCATCATCCACCGGCAGCGCACCGGCGAAGGACAGTGGGTCGACCTCGCGGGCACGGATGCCGCGCTCACGCTGCACGGACCGGCGCTACTCGACTGGACGGTCAACCAGCGACCGACCCGGCGCCCCGGGCATCCGGACAGCAACCGCAACCTCTGGCCGCCCATGGCGCCGCACGGCATCTACCCCTCCGCCGGAGATGACGACTGGATTGCCATCGCATGCCGAAACCAGGACGAATGGGAAGCCTTGGCCACCCTCATCGATGAAGACTGGTGTGCGGATCCCGCCTTCGCCGACCTCGAAGGCCGCCTGGCCGCGCAGGACGCCCTGGATGCCCAGATCGCCAAGTGGACAGCAGAACGAAACAAGTTCGAAGTCCAGGACGCGCTGAATGAGGTTCGCGTACCGGCTGCCGCGGTGCAGAAACCCCGGGAGCGCATTGATCTCGATCCGAGCACCGAGAACTTCGGACTCTGGCGCAAGGTCGTGCATCCCGAGATAGGCCAGGTCCGCGTAGAGGGCCATCCGGTGCATTTCTCGAAGACCGACTGGTCGATCGATCGCGGGGGGCCATGCCTCGGCGAGCACACGGAAGAGGTCCTGGGCCGCTTGCTCGGAATGAGTACGGAAGACGTCGACGAATTGCGCGAGGAAGGCGTCATATGACCGCGCTGGCAGGAATGCGCGTTATCGAGCTTGCCCGCGAGCCGATCGCCTTCGTTGGAAAACTCTGTGGCGACATGGGCGCGGACGTGATCCTCGTGGAACCGCCGGGGGGCGATCCCAGCCGCAACTACCCGCCGTTTCTCGATGACACGCCCGGGGAAGACCGGAGCCTTTACTGGTGGCACTACAACACCAGCAAGCGCAGTGTCGTGATCGACCTGGACGACGAGAACGGACGTGACCGGTTTCGGGCCCTCGTCGCCACCGCGGATGTCCTGCTCGAGGGCGAGGCGCCGGGTCGGCTCGCGACACTCGGCCTGGACTACGACGATCTGGTCGAGCAACGGGCGGACCTGATTCATGTCGCCGTCACGCCATTCGGCCGCAACGACCCGAAAAGCGAGTTGCCGGTGACCGACCTGACGCTCCTGGCAGGCGGCGGGCCGGCGTGGAGCTGCGGTTACGACGACCACTCGCTGCCGCCGGTGCGCGGGCCGCAGCAGGGGTACCAGACTGCGGCGAACTTCGCGTTTCTTTCGATACTGACGGCTTTGGCGTATCGCGGCGTCAGCGGCGAGGGTCAGTTCATCGACTTAAGTCAGCACGCCGCGCTGAACGTCACGACCGAGGGCTCCAGCATCCGCTGGCTCACCGCCCAGTCCACCGTGCAGCGCCAGACCGGGCGCCACGCGTCAGTCACGCCGACCACGAAGACCAGCCAGCTTTGCGCGGACGGGCGGCTCGCCTCGACCGGTGCTGGCGCGCGCAACCAGGAGCAGTTCGCCCGTTTGCACGAGTGGCTGAAGGAACTGGACCTCGAGAGCCAGTTGCCGGAAGCGGTGTTCCTTGAGATGGGCGCCAACTGGGAAGGGCACCTCAACATGGGCCTCATCGGCGAGGACGACACGATCACGGCCATCTTCGGCGCGGGACGGGAGGCGATGAAGCTGATCGCATCCACGGTGACGGCGCAGGAGTTCTTCGTCCAGAGCCAGCGCCAGGGCTATACGTCAGCCGTCGTCAATGCGCCGGAGGAAGCGTTCGAGGACGACCATTTCAAGGCGCGCGGATTCCACGTCGACGTGTACCACGAGGACATCGACCGCACCATCACCTATCCGGGGGCGCCGTATCCCCTTCCCGCCTGCCCCTGGGCGATTTCGCGCCGCGCGCCGAAGCTCGGCGAACACGACGAAGAGGTGTTCTCGGAGCTTGAGTAAGCGCCGTTGACGGGTTGGCTGGACCTGAAGCCCAGCCAGACTGCCGTCGAGAGCTATTCGTAGTGACTCCACATGCGCAAGACCTTCACGATGCGATTCTCGTCGAGTATTTGGTACACCAGGCGGTGCTGAAAGTTGATCCTGCGCGAGTAGGCGCCAGTCAGGTCGCCGACGAGTCTCTCGAAGGGCGGAGGATTCCGGTAAGGGTCGTCCGCGAGGACCGACAGAAGTTGCTGGGCCTTTGGCTTGAGCCCGCTTGCGTTCAGTTTTTTTGCGTCCCGGTTGGCCTGCTTCGTGTAAACGAGGCGCCAACTCACCAATCCGGTTCCTCGCTGCAGTCCTCTGCGCCTGTCTCCATACCCTCTCGAATGGACTCGCGCATGCCTGGAACGGAGAGCAGGAACAACGTCTCCTGTATGGCCCTCCAATCTTCTTCCGGAACGAGGACAGCCCGGGTTCTCTTGCCGGTAATCAACACCGGTTCGTGAGATTCTGCCGCAGCGTCCATCAGCCGGTAGAGGTTTGCCCGGGCCTCGGTTGCAGTGATGGTAGTCATGCCTGATCGCCTCCTCGCATGGACGGAAGGTACGGAATTACGTACGTATGGTCAAGATGCCCGAGTTGGTGGGTGACGCTCTGTCACTCGTCTCCCGCGCTGGTTGAAGCTATTGAATCTTTCGAATCTTGATGTATGTTGATTTACATCATGATGTTGTGCACCTAGCATCCCGCGCCATGAGAACAACCTTGACACTTGACGAAGACGTTGCGGCCAAGTTGCGCCAGGAGATGGTTCGGATGGAGGCAAGCATGAAGGATGTCGTGAACGTATTTCTCCGACGCGGCCTGGAAGCGCCCAGGGACGAGGACATCGCAAGGCCATTCACCGTCGAATCCCGGCCGATGGGCTTGAAGGCGGGCGTCGACCTCGACGACATCAGCGGCTTGCTTGACTACCTTGATGGCCCGGCTCAGCGGTGACCCTGGTCGATGCCAATGTGCTCCTCTATGCCTACGACTCGGACAGCCCGCATCATGCGCCCGTGCGACGTTGGCTGGAGGCTCAGTTCTCGACCGGCCGACCGCTCCGTTTCGCCCTTGTCACGTTGTTGGCGTTCGTGCGAATCGCGTCGGACCGCCGCGTATATGCACGTCCGCTGACTCCAGCCGAGGCCTGCGCGATAGTCGAAAGCTGGTTGTCCCGCCCCAATGCGGTACTGCTCCAACCTGGACCGCGGACCTGGGCCCTGCTGAGCGAACTTTGCGAAGAGGGCCAGGCAAAAGGCGCGATGGTGATGGACGCACACCTGGCCGCCCTGGCTCTGGAACACGGCGCGGCCATCGCCACGACAGACCGGGACTTTGCGAGATTCCCTAGGCTTGAGACTGTGAATCCCGTGGACGACACGCAATAGCGCCTCGATTGGCGTCGGCCCAAGGGCCGTCGTCAGCCAACTAGCTAGCCCGCATGTTGCATCAAGGGCCGCGATGATCGCGCAGGATTTTTTTCGCGTGCGGGTGCTCGGGAGCGGAAGCATAGCCGCCGCTTATGGTGTAGCGACCATGTGCCCGCACGCGGAAAAAAGACAAGCGAGGGCGCGGCCAGCGCAGTTTGTTCCTCGCAAGATTCCTGAAAAATTGTAATAACCTATTGAAACCAATGAATATTCAGTATTTCAACAAGCGGCTTGGTGCAATATGCGGGCTAGAGCGTCCACCTGTGAATCATGTAGTACGTCGGCAACACGGCAAGAAAGCACGCGAGCATTGCCGCGAAACCGCCGAACAAGGCCGTTGGTCCCCAACCTATGGCAAGCCACAGGAAATTGTTGACCACTGGTTCTACTCGGCCAACTGCGAGCACAATGGGTAGAAGGACCAGGAAGGTTGCCACCCAGCCCAGCTTGTCGTACCGCTTGCGGAAAGCCCAAAAGCGCATGCGTCGAAGGTTTGCCGGACTCTCGCCGTCAGCCAGCAGGCGCCGTATCTTGAGTACGCCGCCGCCGAACACACAGGCGACTCCGATGATCAAAGCGATGATCTCCGGCGTGACGAACGCTTCCACCGAAGACAGGTCGGTATACGGATTCCCTTCGACAATGCCGAACTTCTCCATGCGTTCGGGCAGGTGGTATATCCCGAACCAGGTAATCCACAGGTCCAGCGCGGTGGTCGGAATGAACCAGGCAGCGAACAGCATCGTGAGTCGCTTCGCATGCCTGTAGGGGATCGCATTCGTTTCGTTTGTCATTTTTCTGCAGACTTGTGATGGCTCGCTCGGGCGGCACATTGAGCTTCATTCGCTGCGGGACTCGGCACCGGTGGTGTTTATAGTCGAATCCCGGGAAACTCGCCGCGAGTCAGACCGGGGCACGTCGGGTTGCGAGGCTAAAGGTCAGCGAGGTCTATCACCTTGCCCGTCCGGGACGACTCGAAAATGCCGAAGACGATCTTCATCGTCTCGAGATTGTCGTGGCCGCTGCTGATGGGTTCCGCGCCGGTCCGGCAGCATTCCTCCCAGTGCAGGACTTCGTTGATGAAGTAGTCGTCGCTGGGCAGATCGTTGTCGCCCGTCGGCAGCGGCTGGAAGGATGGCCGGCGCATCATCAATGCTAGACGCTCCCTGGTCAGGGGACGGCGCAGGGGCCCCGACTGCATTGCTCTTGTCTGTTCTTCCTCCCGCGCCCTGTCCCTCACGCCGTACATGATGGTGCCGAACTGCCGAACCGGGGCCTCGAGCGATTGGTCCAGGGTAGGTGGCGTCGAGTGCACACCGCCCTCGCTGCCCAGGATCATGTATGACATTCCCTCCGGGGACACGGGCGTCGACCAGCTCGCCATCAGGTCACCCACCGCCCCGTTCTCGAACTCCAGCGTCGCGGCGACCAGGTCGTCCGCGTCGTTGAGGAAGTTCTCCTGCAAGGACCTGGATATCCCCATTACCCGTTTCACGTTGCCCACGTAGAACCGCAGCAGGTCCAGGTGGTGGACGCTCTGGACCAGCATGACGCCGCCGCCCGCCTTGCCGTCCTTCATCCAGTCGTCCGGCCTCCGGTCGCCGCCTCCCCCTCCTATTGAGTGCGTCCGAACGGCCCGGATCTCGCCCAGGTTGCCCTCGTCTATGAAACGCTTCACTGCGCGGGATTCGGGCGAGTATCGAAGATGCTGGGCAACCATAAGGGTCACCCCCGCCTTGTCGGCGGCGTCGATCATGTCCTTGCAGCCCCGCAGCGTGTGCGCCATCGCTTTCTCGACGATGACGTGCTTGCCGGCATTGGCCGCAGCGATGGCCAGCGGCGCATGGGACGAATGGCCGGTACAAATGTCGACCGCGTCGATGTCGGCCTTTCGCAGCATCTCTTCAAAGTCGAGGTAGATCTCTTCGACGCCGGCTCTCTTCGCATAGTCCTGCGCGAGGGACTCGACGATGTCGCACACCGCCGTGAGCCGCACCCGGTCGGGACGCTCGAGGTAGGGGATCATGTGTCGGTTGGAAATGCCTCCCGTGCCGATCAGGCCGACTTTCATTGGTGCTGCCATGCTTGCTCCCGTATCCGCTGGTCTCGGAACTTGCCAGAAATGGAACTGCAGGCACCTTGGTCTTCTTGCAGTTTGGCGCCCGCGCGGATGCATTCTTGCACAATCATCGGGCGAGAGTTCCGTGGACCAACATCGGCGGATGGTGCCTTGGCTTGCGCATGGATATCCGGGCCTTGCCGAAGTCGCTCCCAACAGGCGTAGAATCAAGGGCATTGCAAAGGAAGGAAGAGAATCATGGCAGTAGCAGCAACCACTTCCGAGTCCGGGCTGGATCGCGTATGGAACGAGATCTGCGAGCTTGGGCTGCAGGCCTACGTCGCGGATCTTGACACGCACGGCTACACCGTCATCCCGCCAGAGATGGCATCGCCGAACGGCTTGGCGGAACGCATGCTCGCAGCGTGCCTCGATATCGCGGAGCGGCGCAACGGCGAGCGACCCGACATGGAGACCGGGGCTACTCACGCCAACCTGCCGATCACCCCAAGGGGGTCCTCGGTCAAGGGCGGTCGGCCGAAGGGCCGCATGCCGCTGGGTCAGAGAGATGCGCCCGACTCGCCGGTGGGCGACATAATGCACTCCATCTTCTTCGAGGATGAAGTCTTCGAAGAGGCGCTGATGAACCCGGTGCTGCTGGCGATGGCCACGTACCTTTGCGGCTATAGCGTCGTATTGTCGGGCATGGGCTGCTGGATGAAGGGACCGAACAGGAGCACCTTCAGGTTGCACACGGACACGCCGCTGGCATCGCCTCTGCCGCCGCAGTCGATGGTGTGCGAGTTGATGTACGTGCTGACCGACTTCAACAGGGAGAACGGTGGAACGGCGTTCGTGCCGGGCAGTCACAGGTTGTGCCGCAACCCGGACGGCCGTGAGGCCATCATCGGCGAAGGCGGAAACGAGGACGTCGTTCCGGTCGAGGCCAAGGCGGGTTCGCTGGTCGTCTGGACCGGCAAGACCTGGCACGGCTCATACAACCGCACGGCGCCGGGGCTGCGTGTGAGCGTGCCGGTCTACATGGTGCGGCCCTTCATCCGCACCCAGGAGAACTTTATCGGTCGCGTGCCGCAGGAGATGCTCGACCGGCACCCGGCGCGGTTCGCCATCCTGATGCAGCAGGGCGTCGTGCCCGGCTATGAAAATCCGGTTGATGAAGCGGCCAAGGCGGACTACGCCGAGCAGTTCGTGTCGGCCTACGCGGCAGAGTTCGGGGGAGCGTTCCGGGCCAAGGATCTCTACAACTGACCGTCGGCTGGCATTTCCGAGTGCCGTAACCCGCGCCGACGGCGGTTTCCGGCGCGCGGAATGGGGGATGTCCTACATACATCGGCTGAACACCCGCCATAGTGGTATCTTCGCGCTGGCGGACAAGACAACGATGGAACCCTCCGTGATCGACACCTTGCGCTACGCCGACCGGTTGAAGGCGGCGGGGGTGGAGGCCAAACAGGCGGAAGCCATGTCGCGCGCTCTCAACGGCGAACTCGCGGGGGGCGTCGCGACCAGGCAGGATCTCGACCGCGCCGTGGACGAGTTGAGGGGAGAGATCGCCAAGGTCGATGCGAAGGTGGACGCGTTGAGCGGGGATTTCGAAACGCAGGGTCGGTACGTCTTCATGGTCCTGGCGTTGATCGCGGCGCTTGGGCTGTACAACGCGGTCGCACCTCACCTGGCCGGGATGACGCCGCAGACCGCCGCGGAAACCGCGGGAACGGCGCACGCCTGACCGGACGCCTGCGGGCAGGAACCCGCGCCGAGAGCCATTTCCGTCGCGCGAAATGGCGGATGTCCTACATACATCGGCTGAACACCCGCCATAGTGGTATCTTCGCGCTGGCGGACAAGACAACGATGGAACCCTCCGTGATCGACACCTTGCGCTACGCCGACCGGTTGAAGGCGGCCGGGGTGGAAACGCGGCAGGCGGAAGCCATGTCGCGCGCCCTCAACGACGAACTCGCCGGGGGCGTCGCGACGAAGCAGGATCTCGACCGCGCCGTGGACGAGTTGAGCGGAGAGATCGCCAAGGTCGATGCCAAGGTCGACGCGTTGGATGCGAAGTTCGACGCCAAGGTCGACGCGTTGGATGCCAAGTTCGGCGCGTTGAGCGAGAGATTCGAAACGCAGGGCAGGTATGTCTTCCTGGTTTTGGCATTGATCGCGGCGCTTGGGCTGTACAACGCGGTCGCACCTCACCTGGCCGGGATGACGCCGCACACCGACGCGGAATCCGCGGAACCGGCGCACGCCTGACCGGACATCTGCGGGCAGGACCCCGCGCCGAGAGCCATTTCCGGCGCGCGAAATGGCGGATGTCCTGCATACGCCGGCTGAAACCCCCGCTACGGTGGTATCTTCGCGCTGGCGGACAAGACAACAATGGAACCCTCCGTGATCGACACCTTGCGCTACGCCGACCGGTTGAAGGCGGCCGGGGTGGAAACGCGGCAGGCGGAAGCCATGTCGCGCGCCCTCAACGACGAACTCGCCGGGGGCGTCGCGACGAAGCAGGATCTCGACCGCGCCGTGGACGAGTTGAGCGGAGAGATCGCCAAGGTCGATGCCAAGGTCGACGCGTTGGATGCGAAGTTCGACGCCAAGTTCGGCGCGTTGGGCGAGAGATTCGAAACCCAGGGCCGGTACGTCTTCCTGGTGCTGGCGTTGATCGCCGCGCTTGGGCTTTACAACGCGGTCGCGCCGCACCTGGCCGGGACCGCGCCGCAGACCGACGCGGAATCCGCAGAATCGGCGCACGCCTGACGGGAGGGGCAAGGCATGCGTGGGGTAAATCCGCCCGACTGCCTCAATAGACGTTCTTGTTCATGGCGCCGAGCGGCGTGTTGAGCCGGGTGTACTTGTAGCGGGGTCCCTGGGAGTCCGTCCAGCCCATCCAGTCGTCGGCACCCACCAGGTGCGCGAATTCCACCGGATTGCGGTCGAGCATCTCCTGCGTCACGTTGGCGAGGAAATCCTCCTGCGGCTTGAGGCGCTTGTTGCAGACGTAGGTCGTGAGGTTCAACCGCAGCCCGTCCGTTCTCTTCGGATAGGCGCCGTGCCACGTATTGCCGTGCCACAGGATGAGCGAGCCCTCCGAGGCTTCCACCGGAACCGCCACGTCCTCGCCTTCTCCCTCGACGGGGAGACGGCAGTATTTGTGGCTGCCCGGAACCATCGCGATGGCGCCGTGCTCCAGGCTGTAGTCCGTGAGCGCCCAGACGGAGTTGAAGACATCGCCGCAGGAGGGCATGCGGCCATCCTGGTTCGTGCCGCCGTCGGCGTGCAGCCCGAGGCTCTCGGGTCCGCCCTTCCACTTCACGAACGAACCCAGGTTCGACAACTGGTATTGACCGCGCATGAAGTAGTCCGCGAGTGTGATGAATGTGGGATTGAGTACCCACTCCTCGAAGACCGGGTCTTCGGAGAGCAGGCAGAACAACAGGAACTGGTGCTTGCTTCGCGCCGCGGTTTCGATGTTGCCGGCGCTGCCGTTGCGGTCCAGTTGCAGGTCCACGCCGGTCCTGTCCCGCGCGATCCGCAACACCGTCTCCCGAACCCGTTCGAATAACTCTCGTGACGCGACTTTCTCGGGCGGCACGACGGTGAAGCCGTAAGTTTCGATGTCGAACACGTGGCTTTCGAGGCCAAGTTCCTTGATCCGCCGGTAGGCTGGATTGATGGCTTCCGTTGCCGCGAACTCACCGAAGTCCATAGCGTTGACTCCTATTGGGGCGGTACTGGCCATCATATCGAGATCACGGCGAGGCGATTGACGTATCGGGATGAACACATCGTGGAAGCGGGCAGGCCGCTCCAGTTCAGACACATATGGAACTACGTATGAGAGCGGCGCCGTGAGCGGTTGAACCGGTCACGGCGCCGGAGTAGGTTCAGGCGGGCGATGAGATCGAGTTGATCCCATGACCGAGTACAGCCGCATATGGCCGCGGCGCGTGGCGTACGGATTCGCATTCGCCGGCGTGGCCATCGTTTTGCTGACCTCCTTTTGGGCGATGGTTACCCAGGAGTTTCACTACGCCTTGATCATTGCGCTCCTCGCTTTTGCCGCCTGGGGTTCGGTTCCGTACGGGATTGTCTGCTTTGGCCACAAGCTCACGTCCAATCCCTGGATCATCGGGGGCGCAGGAGCGAGCGCGTTGGCTGCGGAGATCGGCTATCGGGCAAGCGTGCTCCTGTGGCCGCAAAGCTCCACGCAGGCCCTTGCGTTGATTTTCTCGCCCATCCTGATTCTCGTCGTCTTCATCCCCGCCGGTGCGGGGCTCGGTTGGCTGGTGGGTCGGCTGTGGCGGTTCGAATCCCGCGCGTTACGCGCAACGGTCGTCGCGGTCTCGGCGGCGATCTGGGGGTTGACCGTTCTCGGACTCGCCCGCCCGGAGCTGTTTCCGACTTCGGTGTATTCGCGTGAGCAGGCACAGACCACATTGGGCGAACCCCGTGTTGTCGTGGGTGCCGAGTCGTTCAAGAAGATCCTTGTCTCCACGTCGGCTTGGGCGCCCTGGTATGTCGCCGCTGAACTCGATGGTTTGCCTGGCGACGAGGTTGCCGTCTTCCGGGATGCGCTCGTCGAGGTTCTCGACCCCATTGATTTCAGGATCAAGAACCGCTTGCGAATCGTTCGAGGCCGTGGGCCCTTGCTAAGTGGATCCGAGACGCTGGCCAGGATCGACGGCCGCCTGCTCCTCGTGCGACAGGGAGGCGGTTATCAACCAACCGAAGTTCATAGCCTCGAAGGCGAACTGGTGTGGGCGTATCGCCCTGATCAGAGCCCACCCCCAGCGGCGCTACTGCCTGCCGACCTCGATGGAGACGGCACAACCGAGTTCTATGCTGCGGCGTCCACGGTGGAACGCCTGGACGGCGCCGGAAAGGCTGTCTGGAGTCGCGATGCCAGGCCATACGAACTGGTCCTGGCACCGCGAACGAGCACCGAGCCTGCCTGGGTCGTCAGTTACGAAAACCACCGCCCGACAAAGGTCTGGGACGAGAACGGGAGCCTCTTGGGAGAGCTCCCTCAGATCGGCGAGGATGAGCCCGTCGCGGTGGTCGATCGGCCCGATGCGCGCGGTCTGCTGCTGAGGGGGAGTGTCGTGCGAGTGGTCTCGATTGACGGACACGATCTCTTCCGCTTCCCGCTCGAAGGCCTCACCGTCAGATTCGGCCTCAGCGTCCGGTTCCACGCAGACGAGAATCCTCACCTGGTCGTTGTCGCTGGCGCTCCGCGGGATGTCGAGCGTTGGCGACTGCTGATCTGGGGCGCCGATCAGGATCCCGTTTACGATGAGGTATTCGATACCGATCGACCCCCGAACGTTTTCAAGGCGCGACGAAGCGACGGGGCGGAGACGTTGTTCGTGTGGAGAGATGAGCTCCACGCCCTCCGGCCTCTGGAAATACGGCCTTAGTCGGGCTACAGATCGGCCAGGTCGACGGCCCGGCCGGTCCGGGACGACTCGTAGATGGCGAACAGCACTTTCATCGACTCGATGTTGTCGTGGCCGCTGCTTGTGGGCTCCTTGCCCGTCCTGCAGCAGTCGGCGAAGTACAGGATCTCGTTGACGAAGAAGTTGGCGGTCGGCTGGTCGGCCTCGATCGTGGGAATGGGATCGAATTGCGGATGTCTCAGCTTTTGAAGGTCGGCATCGTTTCGGAAATCGAGGTGTTCGTCCGGATCCTTTAGGGCGTACTTGATGGTGCCGAAGTGGGGAATGGGACTCTCGGAGCTTCGTGGGTTCTCGGGTGACGTGGAGTGGATCGTGCCCTTGGTGCCGAAGACCAGGTAGGCGGCCCTTTCGGGGGTCTCGTTGGTGGTCCAGCTTGCGAAGAGGCCGCCGATCGCGCCGTTCTCGAACTCCAGCGTCGCGGCACACAGGTCCTCTGCGCCGTTAAGCATGTGCGGCTGCGCGGTCTTGCGAACCGCCATCACCCGGGTGACGTTTCCGATGTAGTAGCGCAGCAGATCGATGTGGTGGATGGAGTTGAGCATCAGGACGCCGCCGCCCATATTGAAGTCGCTGCTCCAGGTCTTGCCTGTGCGCCTGCCGCCGCCGCCACCCATGGTCACGTGGGTGCGAACCGCCTGGATCTCGCCGAGGTTCCCCCCGTCGATGAACCGCTTCACCGCGGTGGCTTCGCGCGAGTGCCGCAAGTGGTGGGCGATCATCAGGGCCACGCCCGCCTTGTCGGTCTCTTCGATCATGTCGCGGCAGGCCTGCAGCGTGTTCGCCATCGCCTTCTCGACGAGCACATGCTTGCCCGCCCGCGCGGCGGCAATGGTGATCGGGGCGTGCGCCGCGTGATTGGTGCAGATGTCGATCGCTTCGATGTCGGCGTTCATCAGCATGTCGTCGAGATCGGTGTAGACGGCATCGACGCCGGCGTCTTTCGCATAGTCGCGGGCGAGCGGCTCCACCATGTCGCATACGGCCGTCAAGCGCACCTGGTCCGGATGCGTGAGATAGGGGGTCATGTGTACCCGCGAAATGCCGCCGCAGCCCAGCAGGCCGACTCTCAGTGGTGTGGACATGTTCCTTCTATCTCCCCTTTCTCCATGGCTCGCTAGGAGGGTGCGCCGTACAGTCGCCTGCAACCGCCTAGGCACATATCCACGAAAGTGCAAAAGGCGCCCGAACGTATTTCAACAGCCTGATAATAGTTATCTTTTCAGTAAGTACGGCTTGGTGATCGCGGCTCGCGAAGATCCAGGAGACATCGCAGCGCTCGTGATTTTTAGTGGGATTCATTGTGTCCGGCCTACGGTTGATATAGGCTCGTCGCACACTTCTGCAGGAGCGAGCCCATGCCGCGACTATGCCGCAACGCCCTATCCGCCGCAATGGTGCGCAGCGCCGGCCCCGGCAGCTACGTCGACGGCAACGGCTTGATGCTGCGCGTTACGAAGCGAGGCACGCGCCAGTGGATTCAGCGACTCACCATACACGGCCGCCGCGTCGATCTTGGGCTCGGCAGCGCGGAGCTGGTCCGGCTAGCGGACGCGCGGCGAACGGCGGCGGACAATCGAGCGATCGCGCGGACGGGAGGAGATCCCAGGCGCGCGCGTATGCCGACCTTCGCGAAAGCGGAGGAAGCGTGCTTCGAGGAAAAGCGGGAGACGTGGCGGACGAAGAGTCCGGAGCGCAACTGGCGGAGGGTGGTGGACAGGCACGTGCTGCCGAAGCTCGGCGGCATGCCGGTGGACCAGGTGGGCACGGCGGCGGTGTACGAGGTGTTGCGCCCGGTGGCGCTGTCCGGCAAGCACGCGGTGGCGAAGACGGCGGGCGCGGCGATCACGGCGGTGCTGGAATGGGCCAGGATCAACGAGTTCCGGTCGGAGGGCTCGCCGGTGGAGACGGTGCGCCGCAGCCTGCCGAAGCGGGCGGCGGGGCCGAAGCACCACGACGCCCTGCACTGGTCGGAGGTGGGCGCGGCGCTGGCGAAGATCGGCGCCACGAAATGCGCGCCGCCGACAAAGCGGGCTATCCGGTTCACGGCCTTGACGGCGGCGCGGCAGATCGAGGTGCGGCGGGCGACCTGGGATCAGTTCGACCTCGAGGCGGCGGTGTGGACGAAGCCTGCGGAGTCGATGAAGACGGGCAAGGCGCACCGGGTGCCGCTGTCGGCGCAGGCGCTGGGGGTGCTGCGGGAGGCGCGCGACGACGTCCGCGGCGGCGGGCTGGTGTTCCCCGGCTCAAGTCCCGGCGCGATGCTCGGCGACAAAGTCATGACGCAGGCGCTGCGCAACGCGGGGATCGCGGCGTCGGGGCACGGGTTCCGGTCGAGCTTCAAGGACTGGGCGCGGGCGCACGATGTGGACGAGGTGCTGTCCGAGTTCGCGCTGGCCCATGTCGAGGGCTCGGCGACGGTGGCCGCCTACGCCCGAGACGACCTCCTCGAGAAGCGGCGCCCCGTTATGCAGGCATGGAGCGACTATGTCTGTTTACCGGAAGCCGGATAGGTGTGGGTCGCAGATTGAAACGATGGAGGATGCGGGGTGGGTTACAACTCACACTGTTGTGGGTGTCCGTACAGGGACCAACGACATCTGGATCATTTGGAGCGGACTAGACGCGACGGTCCTCCTGTAGAAGTGGAAGTCAACGGGAGCGACGTACTGATTGTGGCATTGGCTCCGGGTATAGAGGAGTGGCAGCGCGGCCGTCCGCTGATGCCGATCAAGAAGCAAGGTGGAACCGCCGGGCGCAGGATTAAGATGTCTTGGGAAAGAAGATGCAAGGAGCGGAGCCAGTACGACATCATTGAAGCTGTGCAGTGCTATCCGGGGTCGGGAGATCACGGACACGACAAGACGCCGTGCGCGGACGCTGTGGTCGCTTGTCGGGGTAGGTTGCACGCGGCGCTGGAACAGGGGAACTACCGGAAGGCGATTGCCTTGGGCGATGTGGCTTTCGAGTCGCTGTCTGTGGCGAGCGCGGAGCGGCGATTGGAAACAGTCAAAGTGACACACCCAACCGGAGGAGCAACCAATGCCGAGCTTGATGGCCTATGGGATTAGGCTTGTCGACCATTGCTTGACGGGACGCCTTTCCTTGCACGAGCGGTCTGGGCAACAGCCGTAAAGGTTTTTGCGGCTAGCGATTGGAGTGGGCTGAAACGCTTTCCAAGCGGCTGGTCAGTAGTCTGATGTCTGCGGGTTTAAGTGTTCTTGCGACCCGGACTATCAGATCGAGGAGCGCCGCACTGGCGTCCTCGGTTTCGTCGAGAGGTTCGGGTAGCACGTTAATCCGCATCATTGTGCTAGGGGCTTTTCCGAACCGGCTGAGGAACGTGGATAACCCGTTGGTCAATTCAGCATGGGTCGGCGACGACGGGTCGGCCCGCACAAACCACTTGCGAAGCTGTGCTTCAGTCCGTCGTCCATCGAGACGCTCGGACCAGGAGAGGTAGGTGTCGGCGTCGAGGTTGTCGTAGCCGATGAACTTCGACGGCCCGAAGATCCATGAGCCGTCATCTGACCGCACTGCGTACCATGCGCGGGCGAAGGCCAGACGATTGGCGAGTTCGACACTGGTGGCGACTTCGCGTGGGAACCGGTGGATGGCGGCGACGACGTTTCTCAACGTTGTGGCGAGGGCTGGTGAAGGTTGCGTCATTTGGGTTTACCCCAGTGTGGGACGATGCGCCAAATTTATCAAACTCATTTAACTAATTGAATTAGTACATGAATAAATTAAGGTAGATAGCGGATGGTGATCGCGGCTCTGAGGTTGCCCATCTGCTCGGAGACGATGGGGAGCGCTAGGCGGTGTTCGGTATGGCGCATGATTTCCCGCATCCTCGCTTGGGCATACGCGTGGCGCAGGCCATGCGCGCAGCGGCTCTTCCCGAGGCACACACTGAAAGACCGGCGCCGAGGGTCAGTCGATCTCTCGGCCGCACGACGGGCAGAAGCCGAAGCCGCCGTCAACAGGGGTGCCGCACTCGGTGCATTCGAGCTGGTCTTGTGTGGCCTGGATCATCCGCAGCATGGCGACGTAGGCGACGCTCGGGATCGTGACCTTGTAGGAAGGACCTGCAATCTGAATGAGCGTGATCAACGTGGTCAGTGCCCAGCCCACCGGACCAGTGGCGATGCCCATTGCGCGTGTAAGGGCTGCGTTGGCAACTAGCGGCAGGCCGCGTCCAATGGCGCCTTTCACGACCGCGTTCACGACGATGAGCATCAGCTTGTACGACGCGAAGCCGCCGGCGTTGAAGATGGCGAGGAAGGCTGCTGCGGAGCCCCCGGCGAGGGCAGACCTGTTCGACCTCCCGACTTGCTGCAGGAGGGCTTCTCGTTCCTCGTCGGACATCTTCTCGAAGGCCTTGGAGAGGATCGTCGCGAGGATGGCGGCTTCGATCCTCCCGACATCGGAATCCCGGTTGAAGGGCGCTTTGATGGCCTTCGCGACGTCGCAGACGATTTCCCGGTACGGCGGCCCCTCGCCCCGGAACACGTTGGCGATGGAGTTGCCTCCGAAGTCTCTGAGTTCCTTCGCGATGAGGTCTGCGTAACTCTGATGGTCCGGATAGTGCTTCTTGTACGCGTCCTGGACCGAGAGTGTTTCGCTCAGCTTGGTCTTCAGGATGTCGACAAGGACCTCAAGCTGCTCGTTGGTCGCTTGCTCGAGGACCGGGTTGAGGTCGGCGTCGTGGACTTCGGTGTTGGTCATGCTTCTTTCCTTCGCTAGGTTGGTCGAGAATGGTGGTGACCCGTCGAGGTTTCCGAGCGGGCTCGGCCGCACCAGGGGCAGTGGAGGTGTTCGGGCTTGATCGGCTGACGGCACGAGGGGCAGCGCCCGTCGTTGCGCAGCAACCAACGCAGAAGTGCCTGCTCGTCCGTGACACGTTCGAAATCCGGGTCACTTGAAGTCGGATTGGATTCGCAGCTTTCCGCGTCGTCTTGGAACGACACGCCAGCATGCTGGATGGAGCGGGCCAGTTCGATGAGATGAGCGAAGAACGGATCGGCGGAGCTGTCGTCCGATAGGCCATCGACACGCAGGCTGTGGTATTCGATCAAAGCCTCTTCTCGCGCGCGTCGCTCGCGAAAGTAGGCGAGGAAAGACTGCAACTCGGGCACAGCGTCGTGCTTGGTCTGGAGGTCCCGAAGGTGTTGACGCCTCCGGGCGAGGCTTCCCTCGGCGAGCAGAGCGAAAAGCAAGGGCGCGACTTCCATGACGTGCGAGATAGTCCAGCCGTACCGGTCGCGGATCCGGGCGTAGCCGGACCGGGCCTCGGTCGTCACCTTCGCACTGATCGCCACCAGCTGATTCGGTTTGGTCGCATCGCGGGCGAGTCTGGCGGTTTCTGTTGTGCCTTTGAGGTCCTTGACCGTCGAGTTCAGCGCTGGCGCGAGCTTCTCCAGCAGATCTTCGAGCCCATGGTCTTCGGGCAGGACTTCGCCCCTGCTGCGTTGTGCGGCGGCTTCCCCGCCGGCGAGAATATCACCGGCCTCGATTTTGGCCAGATGGCGCTCGGAGATACCGGCGTTCTCGGCGACCTCTGCCCGGGTAAGTCCCCTGTAGTCTCGGATCGCCCTGATAGTCCTGGCGATCACGAACGGCACCAGCCTTTGCCACTCGTCCGGCGTGACGAGAGAGCCTGCAGTGGGTTGGGCCCGTCCTTCCTCCTTGAGCTTGCTTAGCAGACTTTCGACGTCGATGCCTGTCTCGTCGGCCAGGGTTGCGACCGGGCGGGCACGTTGCCGCTGCCACTGCTGCTCGCCCGAGAGGTAGGAGTCGGGACCTTCATTTGGCAGACCGATCTCCTCCAGTTCCCCGAGAAGCTGGGCATGGGAGATGTCGAGTCTCGCTGCCAAATCTCGTACTGTCCTAGCCTGCAGAAGCTGGTTCTGTTCCTCGTGGGTGAGCGAATCGGCACCCGACCGCTTCGCAATCCCGATGTCTCTCGCCGCCCTCAGGACTTCCCGGGCAGGCAGCTGTCGCTGATGCGCGAAGGACTGGACCGTGTGTTTCATGGGTAGCACGTCAGTACTCGCCGTTGCGGAGACAAAAGGTTGCTCCGTCGACGCGAATTCGATGCGGGGATCCGCCAGCGAACGCGATGAGTCGCTTCGCCTCGACGGTGTCGAGGCGTCGCTTCAGCCGTTCCCTCGCGGCAGCAACGTCGACGCCTTCGAAGCGCTCCAAATACCGGAGCGTGGCGTGGTCGGATATTGCCAAGTCGCCCGTTGGAGCGGTTTTGCGAGAAGGCCGAGAGGCGCTGCCGGATAGCCGACGATGTATGCGCGGGGCTTTCCGGCCCGCATGCGGAGGCTTGCCGGGGATCATGACTGCTGGTAGACCTTGGCCCCACACTCGTTGCAGAAAGAGAACGAGCCGGGTAGCAGCGCCGAGCAATCGGGGCATTGGCGGAGGTTCTGTTGCAGGCGAAGACCCGCAACATGGATGACGCTGGGGACGGTGACTCTGTGGGAGGGCCCGGCCAGTTGGTTCAGAGTGGTCAAAACAGAGGCTGTCCAGCCGATCGGGCCGATGGCGATCGACAACCCCTTCGCGGCGAGCCAGTTGACGACGACCGGGAGGCCTCGGCCGATTGCGGCCTTCACTAGGGCGTTGGCGACAATCAGCATGAGTTGGTAGCTCTTGAAGCCGCCCGCCCGGAGGATGGTTTGCAATGCCATGACCGAGCCGCCCTTGACGGAGGACATGTTGGGTTTGCCGATCTTGCTGAGGAGTTCAAGGCGCTCTTCGGGGGTCATCGACTCGAAGGCCTTTTCGCAAACGGTCGTCAGGATCGCCGCCTCGATGTCTTCGACGGGGCGTGCCTTGTTGAAGGGCACTTTCAGGGCCGCGGCCACGTCGCAGACGATGTCATGATAGGACGGGCCGGAGCCCCTGGCGAAGTTCGCAAACGTGTTGCCGCCGAACTCGCGTATCTCCTTGGCCATCAAGTCGACATACTTCGCATGATCCGGGTAGTGGCGTCGGTAGCCATCGTGAATGGATAGGGTCTCGGTGATACTCTTCCTCATGATGACGGCATGGAGGATTTCCAATTCGTCGTTCGAAGCTCTCTCGAGGACCCCATTGAGCGTGTGGTCGTAGTCAAGGGTGTTCATTTCGGTTCCAATTGCAAACGTTGGATTTCTATTTTCAGCAAAATATGGTTTTTGTGCAATAAATCAATTCTGGAAATAGTATGGAGGCTTGCAGGCGGACGCCGAATGCGCGAAGGTCGTCGCGACCCGTCACTACGGAGCGGTCGCAGGACGTGTCGCCAGGGAACGCAAGTGGTTACCGGGCATCGCGGGTAGCCGGTAGTGACCGGGCGCTGAATCGGCCTCCGGGCCAGCGGCGGGAGGGGCTGTCGAGGCGCTGGTGCGCCACTGGCGCGCGGAACGGGTCTCGGACGCCACGATCATGAACAGCATGGCGCACCTGCGCTGGTGGGCGGCGCGGGTCGGCAGGGCGAACCTGGTGAAGGCGAAGGCGGACTACGGGATCGGGAAACGAAGCCACGTCTCTGACGGAACGAAGCGCCGCGACCCGGACGCGGGAAAGCTGGCGCTCGTCAAGAACCGGCACGTCGGCATGGCGCTGCGGCCTGCAGGCGGTGTTCAGACTGCGTTGCGAAGAAGCCATCAAATTCGCGCGCGCGTAATCGCCTAGGGGGTGCGCGTGGACAGGCCCGCGCCAAGCGTACCGGGCCGTGTGGGGGACGGCTGTTGAAATTACGGCAGCGGGCGTGAGGACGCTAAAGTCAGCGTCGAGGGTGCGAGAGATCGCGGCTGGCCTTGATGGCCTCAGTGGTAGGTTTGGAACGGTCAGTGACGCAGCCCTGCTGATGCGAGATCATCGCGGTTGGGAGCGAGGGCAGGATCCGCAGCCGCTGACCCGGTACGAGAAAAAGGGAAACTCACGTTTGCAGTCCCCGCGCGCGCCAGCAAACTCCGGGTCGGGAACGTAGACCGCGCAGTTGTGACATTCGACACACTTCGCCTGGCGGGGTTGACCGGGAAATATATAATCTTTTGGCGGTCGTCCTGACATTGCGCGGCATCATACGCCACGCAGTCTCGGCGGATTGCTCCGGGGCAGGCCCCAAAGCGTCATCGCTGCTGCAAGCGTGGGCTGACGCCAGTCATCAGTCTCTCTACGTCCCCGACGAAATCGAAAAGGACCACCATCATGCTACCAACGGCAACCTTGCGCTTGCTGACTCGAGAGCAGGACAATGGGGCGACGAAACGCCTAGCGTAGCGTTTGAGGGACGATGGCGTTGGGCGGTGGCGTTAGGTCAAGGTGCGCGGCGACAGGATGGAGTTCACTATGGAGCACACCGTGTTCGTCTTGGGAACATCCCACCTGCTGCAATGCGGAGCGGCGGAATGTGGAGACTCCCGCATCGTCCTTCTGGAAGAGAAGATCCGGGAGGTCCTGTTCCGACACGGGATCAGACGCATTGCGGAGGAGATGTCCGTGGACGGGCTACTAAGGCACCTCGGTGCCGAGGCGGAGCGCGGGACCGTCTGCCAGCGTATTGCCCCCGAAAATGTACCGGTCCACTTCGTCGACCTTGGCGTGAAGGAACGGTCCTGCCTATCGCTGTCGGATGACGAGATCGTGGCGTCTGCTATGAGACACGCTGAGGGCAACGACGAGCGTGTGGAGGTTCGGGAGTCGCTCAGCTGTTTGTGCGCAGAGGTACGGGAGCGCGTGTGGGTGGCCCGTGTTCTCTCCGGTGGTGGGTGGCCGGTGCTCTTCGTGTGTGGTGCGGATCACGCGTTTGCCGTAAGAGAGCTGTTCGAGCGCGTGGGGGTTACAGCGACAATCATATGTCGTGACTTCGATCCAGAGTAGGATCATCCTCAGCGTTCGGATGTCTTGGCTTCCCGGGCGCCCGTCACTACGGCTGGTAGTCGCAACACGCCGCATGGACGGTACAGCTTCTCCGCAACGCGCAGCGGGATTCCGGTAGTGACGGGGCGCTGAATCGGCCTCCGGGCCACTGGCGGCAAGCGTTTCGGTAAGGAAATAGTTGGTGCCGGCGTGGTGACGCGATGCTAGAGTGCCCCGCGTCACTTGGTCGCCACAGGCGACGTGCCGGGACGGAAGAGCCCGGCGTGATGGCGTCACCCAAGGGTGACGACCCAGTGCCATGCTGCAACGCTGCAGCGTAGGCGGTCGACGCATCGCAAGGCACGGTCCGCCACATCCGCGGTAGCGCGCGGATGGGGGCGATACCACCGACGGACAGGAAGCCGCAAGGCGCGGAAACGCGCAATGCCGGGGAAACCGGCGTGGCGGCGGATGGATCGTGGTGCGACGCATCGCGCGGGACGGGAGAACCCCGTCGTGCCCGAGGACGGGCGACGCGCGGCGCGGCGCGTGCCGAAAAGGCTGGCGGGCCAGTTGTCGAAAGACACGCCGCGGCCGCCGCAGGAGACGGCGAGGGAATACGCGTCGACGGGCATTGCCGCACGAGAGTGCGGGGTCCGGACACCCCGACGGGTGCCGGGTCGCCCATTAGAACTAAACACACACGCTCCGCTCTCGGCCGCGGTCGCGGCCGCGGGCGCGGCCGAAGCGGCGACGCCGCGCTCATCCAGAACCCCCGCGAGTGACCTGCCCTTCGGCGACGGGAGCCACGCTTACCATTCTGGTAAGCGATGCTTACCAATTCGGTAAGAACGCGGTCGTTGACCCCGGTGGACACCGTCTCTAGGTTCGGAACTCGAGATCGCGAAACCTCCACCGGAGATGGGGAAACCCATGCGCCAACTGCACTTCGACCTGCTGCGCCTGCTGGAGGACGACCGGAGCGGCTCGCACGCCTCGCGGCGCGCCCGGCGCTACGTCCTGGCGCAGGCGGCGGAGACGCTGCACCGCCTCGGCTACCAAGGCCTGCGGGCGCGGGGCTTCAAGGGCCGGCACGTGGACGCGCTGGTCAAGGAGTGGCGGCGGCAGGGCCTCTCGCGCGGCACGGTCAAGAACCGCCTGGCGCACCTGCGCTGGCTGGCGCGGAAGATCGGCAAGCCCGGCATCGTGCGGAAGGACAACGCGAGCTACGGGATCAGCGCGCGGTGCGCGACCTGAACTGGGATCTGCTCCAGCTGCAGCGGCGCGACAGTGACGGTTCTCATGCCACGCGCCGCGACCGCTCCTACGCGCTGGCGCGGATGGCCGACGCGCTGCACGAGGCGGGCTACAGGGGCCTGCGGGCTAAGGGTCTGAAAGGCAAGCACGTCGAGACGCTGGTGCGCCACTGGCGCGCGGAACGGGTCTCGGACGCAACCGTCATGAACCGGATGGCGCACCTGCGCTGGTGGGCGGTGCGGGTCGGCAAGGGCAACCTGGTGAAGCCGAACGCCGAGTACGGCATCCATCCGCGCAGCCATGTCTCCGACGGGACGAAGCGCCGCGACCTGGATCCGGCGAAGCTGGCGCGGGTGAAGGATCCCCACTTGCGCATGGCGCTGCGCCTGCAGGCGGCGTTCGGGCTGCGCCGCGAAGAAGCCATCAAGTTCGCGCCGTCGTACGCGGACCGCGGCGACTGGATCGTCGTCAAGGGCTCGACGGCGAAGGGCGGGCGCCCGCGGGAGGTGCCGGTGCTGACGGACGGCCAGCGCAGGCTGCTCGACGAGGCGCGGGAACTGGCGGGCGGTGGCGCGCTGATCCCGCCCGGCCGCAACTACGCCGAACAGAAGAAGGTCTACGAGGACGAGACCCGTGGGGCGGGCCTTGATCGGATGCACGGCCTGCGCCACGCGTACGCCCTCGACAGGTACGAGGTCCTGACCGGCTGGAAGGCACCCGCCGCGGGCGGTCCGCCGGCGAGCGAACTGTCCGGAGCGCGGCGGCGCATCGACCGGGAGGCCCGGCTGACGGTCGCGGCCGAGCTCGGCCACTCGAGGCGGGAGATCTCGCGGACGTATCTGGGGGCGTGAGGGGTTCCCGGGAGTCTGCGCACGGCGACATGGAAGCTGCCCCGCCACGGATGACGGGCGAACGGCGGGCGACCGGATCGTTGGCGGCGGGTGCGGACGGAAGCACGCGCGTCCGCTAGACTGGCGCAAGGCGGTGGCCGCCGGCCTGACAGGAGGCGCGCGATGTTGGAACGGTACGAACAGGTATCGGAGCACTTCCGCATGGAGCGCACGTGGTGGATGGTCCTGAAATACGGCGTCGGCGTGTCGCTCCTCGGGATCGTGCCCACGGTCATCGGGTTCTGGCTCTGGATTCTCTGACGGTTGCAGCCCCGCCGAGCGGGAAGGCCGCGCTTGTCGGAAGCGAGGCGGCAGGCGACCTGCATCGACCGACTGGGCCGGAAAACGGCGGGGCGCGATAAATCGATGTTTATCAAATAGATAAGTTCCACGTGGTGGTGGCATGGCCGGTCGCCGTGGTAGGGTCGGCGCACTCGATTGCCGGCTTGTCCGGCGTTGCCGCCCCGGGAGGGGCGGCGTTGAGTGAAGGTGCCGGCGCAAGCCGGCGTTGAAAGACCGGGCGGGAGACCGCCCACTCCCGCAGGGGACCGTTGTCCCTTGCGGAGGCCGGTCCCCGTGTGTGGGAGTCCATTGGAGACAACCGCATGAGTAGGACCGGACGGCGGAGGAGACAAAGCCGAAGGGCGTCCCTGGAGTTCAAGAAGCTCTGGGCGGAGACGGGAATCGCGGAGCGTCAGCTCAATGAAATGCGTTTGCGGATGGCCTACGAGACCGTTAAGGTCGCGGTGGCCATCGTGATCGGTTTCAACGCGACGATCGTGATGTTCAAAACCATCGGGCTGTTCTTTTGAGGAGGTGTGACCATGTGGGAAACCAAGGAAACCCTCGGAGGAGGACTGCGCATAGACCGCTGGTGGTGGGTGCTGGCGAAAGTCGGCGCCCTCGTCGCGGTCAGCGCCCTGGTGTCGCTGGGGATGGCCCTGGCGTTCCTGTAAAGCCGCTTGGGCGGCCCTCCCTTGGGAGGGTCGTCCGATCCCGCCGGGGGAGCGGACGGTCCGTTGCGGAGCGGTTGAGGCGGCCGACGGGCCGGTGCATAGTTCCCATCGAGACGCGCGGCGCAAGCCATGCGCCCATTCCGAGGCCCGCATCCAGGTGCGGGCTTTCGCGTATCTGGGGATGATCCACATCGCCTACCTCGACGAGTTCGGTCACGTCGTCCCGTACGTCTCCCGCGGCGATCCCCGGCACAACGATAGTCCCGTGTTCGGCTTCGCGGGCTTCCTGGTGCCCGCGGAGGAGGTGCGCGCGTTCGGCACGTGGTTCTTCCAGCGCAAATGCGAGCTGCTCTTCTGCCGCGAGGACTGCGACCCGGCGGCGCGATTCCTGCTGGCTTTCGACGAGCATCCGAGCCGACACGCGGCGGCGGCTGATCGAGCCGCCCTTCCACCTCGAGAGCCACCGCTACCAGACGGTGCAGGCCGCCGACTGGATCGCCGCTCTGGTGGGGCGCCTGGGTGCGTTCTGGACGGAGCCGGACGTGTGGCCGGAGAACGAGGTGTTCCGACGCTACTTCGAGGATCGGCTGGCCGTCGTTCAGGTCAGAAGCGGTATCCGCCAAGGCTGAAACGGAACAGCGACGGCGGTGCTGCGACCAAGACGGAACTCGGCGACGGGCGCGTTGATGTGGAATCGGCTGCAGTGGGCGCAAAGGTGCAGGGGTCCTTCGGGAACGGGCACCCGCGGGGTCGCCGGATCGCGTTTCCCGGCGCCGCCGGTCTGAGCGGCCCGGGACGTCTTGCGAATCAAGGGTGGCGGGTGTGGGATCAACTATGGCGATGGGGCGAGTGGCCCGTACTGTTCGTGTGCGGCGCCGAGCACGCAGTACCTGTCAGGCGATTGTTCAAGCGCGTCGGTGTTCATGCGACGATCATCTGCGCGGACTTCGATCCCGGTAGCAGACCCGGTTAATCTCGGACGGAGGATCGGACGGAAGGCGGCGCCGGTTGACGGACAGAGCACCGGACGATGGCGACGATTCGGCTTGCTTGCCGCGCGGTTGGCCGGAACGGGCGCGCAGATCCTTGACCGCTTAGTGTTGCAGGCGGGACCGGGAAGTACGTGACGGTGCCACGGAAACTCGACTTGGGAAGGTGACAGGTTGTGGGACGGACTAGCCACAAAACTACAATTAATTGTTTGAAATCAATATATTATGGAAATGATGCGACACTACGCCGTAGAACGGCACGCAGTGCCGATCAAGGCGAAGCATCGTAGGTGGGCTTGGGCGGGGGTGAAAGACGGCACGCCCGAAGGGCTGACGGGTTTCATGGCTCTAGAGGTCGGCCAGGTCGACGGCCTTGCCGGTCCGCGACGATTCGTAGATGGCGAACACCACCTTCATCGACTCGATATTGTCCCGGCCGCTGCTGCTGGGCTCCTTGCCCGTTTTGCAGCACTCCGCGAAGTGCAGGACCTCGTTGACGAAGAGGTTCACCGTCGGTTGATCCTCCTCCCTGGTTGGGAGGACGTCGAAAGGCGGATGTCTCAGTTTCTGCAGATCGGTATCGTTGCGACGGTCGAGGTTCTCGTCCGGGTTCTTGAGCGCATGCATGATGGTGCCGAAGTGCGAGGTCGGGGACTCGCGGCTTCTTGGGTTGTACGGTGGAGTCGAGTGCACCGTGCCCCTGGTGCCAAACAACAGGTAGGCCGCTCTTTCGGGGGTCATTTCGGTCGTCCAGCTTGCGAACAGCCCGCCGATCGCACCGTTCTCCAGTTCGAGGGTGGCGGCGACCACGTCTTCGGCGCCATTGACCATGTGGGGTTGCGTGGACTTGCAGACACCCATCACGCGCTTCACGTTGCCGACGTAGTAGCGCAGCAGGTCGATGTGGTGAATGGAGTTGAGCTGCAGGACGCCCCCGCCCGGCTCGGCATCGCACATCCAGCCTTGCTTGGGGCCGCCCATCGTCACGTGGGTGCGAACCGCCTGGATCTCTCCGAGGTGGCCCTCGTCGATGAACCGTTTTACCGCGTTGGCTTCGCGGGAATGCCGCAGTTGATGGGCGATCATCAGTGTCACTCCCGCCTTGTCGGCGGCTTCGACCATGTCGCGGCAGCTCTGCAGGGTGTTCGCCATCGCCTTCTCGACGAGGACATGCTTGCCGGCCTGCACCGCGGCGATGGTGCATGGGGCGTGTGCCGCGTGATTGGTGCAGATGTCCACGGCGTCGATGTCGGCGTTGCGGAGCATGTCATCGAAATCCGTGTAGACGTCTTCGACGCCGGCGTCGTTCGCGTATTCCCGCGCGAGCGGCTCCACCATGTCGCACACGGCCGTCATTCGCACCTGGTCCGAATGCGTGAGGTAGGGCGTCATGTGGTTTCTCGCGATGCCGCGGGTGCCCAGCATGCCGACCTTCAGGGGTGCGGACATGTTTTGGTCTCCCCAGACTGCCTTGATTGTCAAACAGCGTACCCGATTTGGCTGGAATACCGGTGCTTGTCGGGGCTGGTGCAGTCAAATTTCGGGACAAAGCGGGCGGATTCCTGCGGGTCGGCCCCCATTGCGCAAGATTCGGGTTAAGCTATTGGGTCGGAGTGACACGGATTACCGTGCCGGGACACAGTTAAGCCAGTTGAATACAACTGAGGGTTGAGGAGGCCACATGGGCAAGATCGTTACATACCCCCCTGAAAAGCACGCCGGCGGCAAGCAGATGACAAGGGGTGGGATAAAGACGGAGATGGATCGAGAGATCCTGGCACGGATCCTGGTCGAGAATGTCGCCCGCTGGATCGACGACGATGACCGCGACGAGATCGTCAACATGGATCTCCCCCGCGCACCGAGCAAGAGGCTCACGGTGGAGGAAGCCGAGGAGATGGCGAAGCGGGGAGAAGGCACATTCGGCCACACCACCGTCATTGAGCCTACCGATCTCGACCTCTACGAGTCGTACATGTACCCGCCGCTGACGATGCCGGACAAGCCGGAGGTGATGGTCTCCTACTGGGACATGAACCGGGGGCCGGTCAATTTCATGGAAGGCCGGGTGATGGTCAAGGCCAAGTGCCCCGACGGGATCGAATCCTGGCTGGTAATCAGCGTGCCGGTGCCGAACTTCTATACCGCCGTGGAAGGCAACGTCTGGGGATGGCCCAAGTACGTGTGCGATGAGATGACGGTGGAACACGACCGGTCCGAGATCATCTACGAAGGCAAGGTCAGGCTGTCGATGGACTTCACCCCGGGTAGCGTCGATGATGCCACGATCCAGCAGCTCAGGGATCGGGGCACCGAGGGCGGCAATACCTGTTCGTTCCACGTCAAGGGTGGCGGCATGCAACTGATCCGACAGGGTCGGGGCGGTCCGAGGAATCCTGCGGACACCTACTTCGCGGAATGGGAACCCGGTCTGATCAAGACCTACTTCCGGCCCGAAGACCGGCACGCGGGCCTGATACCGGAAAACTGCGTGACGCCTGGCGTCTGGCAGCGCTCGATTCGCCTCGGCGGCGGAACCAGCGGGATGATCAAGGTCAAGAGCACGCCTCCCAAGTAGGCACTACTCGCTGAACGGAGGCTCCAGCCCCGGCTTGAGGCCGGGGCTGGAGCTTTTTTTTGGAACACTGTTTTGGAAATTGAAATTGACGACGTGACATCTGTCCGCGCTGGAGGAGCAGGAAATCTCAAGATGTGTTGCCAGGCGACGACTGGAGGATGTAAACGGTGAGCCGCACGAAGGAGGAGTTGGCGAAGGCATTCAGGCCTGCCGAGTTCCCTCGGTCGGCGAAATACGACGTGGACTGGACCATCAAGCACATGATGGGACCCAACGTCCTGTGGCTGACCGAGTCCCTGACCGAACTCATGGACCTCAAGCCGGGGATGCGGGTCCTGGACCTCGGTTGCGGTACGGCCATCAGCTCCGTATTCCTTGCGAAGGAGTTCGACCTCGAGGTGTGGGCGACGGATCTCTGGGTGCCGGCCAGCAACAACTGGGAGCGCATTCGCGAAGCCGGTCTCGAGGACCGGGTGTTTCCCATCTACGCGGAAGCCCGCAGCCTGCCCTTCGCAGCGGATTTCTTTGACGCCATCGTGAGCATGGACGCCTACCACTACTTCGGCACCGACGACCTGTACCTCGGCAACCACCTTGTCCGGTTCGTCAAACCCGAAGGTCAGGTCGGTATTGTCGTACCGGGCCTGGTGCAGGAGTTCGCTTCCGGGGATCCGCCCGAGCACCTTCAGCCACACTGGTACTGGGACTTCGCGAGCTTTCACAGTCCCCACTGGTGGCGCCGTCACTGGGAACGGAGCGGTCTGATGCGAGTCGAGCTTGCGGACATGATGCCCGACGGCTGGAAACACTGGATGACCTCCGATTCAGTATCGGGGGAATGGAAAGGCGAGGGGTCGCACGCCGAGATGCTGTGCGTGGACGCCGGCAGGAACCTGGGATTCACCCGCGTGGTCGCGCGAAGAAGGCGCGAGCCCCGGGGCCACAGTCTGTCGGGCGTCAGTAAAGGGTAGCCGGCTCCAATTGCCCGCCAGGCGGTCTGCCGGTCAGTCCACGCGCAAGCGGTCGACCGCCGCCTCGTCGAGTTCGATCCCGATTCCTGCGCCCTGGGGCAGCGGGATGCGGCCGTCCCTGATCGTGAGGCGCGTCTCCGGCGTCACCAGGCGCTCGAAGTTGTAGATGTCCTGCTCGAGCGCGAAGTACTCCACCGTGATGCTGTTGTGCGCCGCCGCCACCAGGTGGGCGTGCACGTTCGCGTGCCAGTGCGGTGCCACCGGCAGGTTGAAGGTGGCAGCCGCGTGGGCCACCTTCATGTATTCGGCGATGCCGCCCAGCACGCCTGCATCGGGTTGCAGGATGTCGGCCGCGCCCTGCGCGATGAGGTCGCGGAAATCCCACCGGGAAGCGTGGATTTCCCCCGTTGCCACCGGCATTTCGAGCGTGCGGGCGATCTCGGCATGACCAGCGATGTCATCGGGGGAGAGCGGTTCCTCAAGCCACCAGATGTCGTGGTCCTCCACTGCCCGTGCGAACCCGATGGCCTCGAAGGGCCAGCGCCAGGCGTTGTTGGCGTCGAGCGCGAGGCGGCCGACGGGGCCGATCGTCTCCCGCGCGGCGCGTACCCGGCCGACATCGACGTCAAGGTCGTCGCCCCCCACCTTGATCTTGAAGTCGGTGAATCCGAGTTCCTTGTAGAACTGGACTTCGTCACGGACGTTCTCGAGCGGATCACCGGGACGGTAGTAGCCGCCGGAGGCGTACGCCGGCACCTCGTCGGCCCAGCCGCCGAGCAGTTGATACAGGGGCAGCCCGGCAATCTTGCCCAGGAGATCCCACAACGCGATGTCCACCGCCGAAATCGCCCGCAATGCCGCGCCGCGGCGTCCGGCCAGCAGGACTTCCTGGTACATCGCCACCCAATGGCGTTCGATGAGCCTCGGATCCTGCCCGACCAGTAGCGGATGGAACGCCTCCCGCACGAATTCGTACGTTGACGCGCCGCCGACCGTGCCGGCGTAGGTGTAGCCCACACCCGTGTGGCCCGTATCGGTATCGACCCAGACCAGGATGTATTCCCGCGCGCTTAGCTGGCGCGTGGCGATGGCGGTGGGCTTTTCGACCGGGACGCGTGCGACGACAGTGCGAACATCGGTGATTCTCATGGTGGTTTCCTCAACAGGTGCGAGATCAATTCTCCTTCAGTGCGGCGATTCCCGCATCTACCCGGGCGCTCTTCTCTTCGTCGAACCACCAGAGATACGGCATTCCCTGCCAGTTCATGTGCGGGACCCCGAGGGGAGGATGACCGAACCGGTCCCAATAGACCATGTGCCGCCCGACCGGATGGCCATCGGGAATCACGTAGAAACCGTGGAGCAACACGCGATCGAGCGCGCGTCCAGCGGTGTTCAGCACGTCTTCCGAGCGTGCCTTGGCGATCGTCTCCACCAGGGAGTCGACCACGGGGTTCCGTATGCCCGCGTAGTTCGTCATGTTGGGCCTTTCCGCATACGCGGAGGTAAACGCGTGGCGCATGCGCGTGGGAAACGGCACCTTGTAGGTGTAGACCTTGCGTATGGTCGCGTCGAAGTCGTATTCGCGCAGGCGGTTGGTCATCGCGTTGCTCTCTATCCTGCGAAGCGAGGCGTCTATCCCCAGCCTCGAAAGGTTCTCGACGAAGGGTGTGAGCATCCGCAGGTGCTCGTGACGGGTCACGATGAACTCAAGCGCGAGTGGAACGCCCGTGACCTCGTGCACGCGCCTGAAGTCCTTCACGACCCAGCCCGCGTCCTCGAGCAATGCGCCGGCCCGGAGCAACGTCTCCCGATTGCGGCCGAAAGGATCGTTCTTCGGCAACTCGATGGGCTCCGAGAAAACGCTCTCGGCAACCTGACCGCGGAAAGGTCCGAGCACCGCAAGCTCTTCGGCGGAAGGTGGTCCGAACGCCTGCATGCCGGAGCGAACGAAAAAGCTGTTGTTGCGGATCATGCCGCCGTGCCAGAAGACGCGGTTGGCCCATTCGAAGTTGTAGGCCAGCGTCAGCGCCTCCCGCACACGTATATCGTCCAGCGGTTCCCTGCGGGTGTTCAGGACCACCCCGAAGTGCATGCCATAGGCGAAGCCCATCCTGTAGGTCTCTTTCTTGAACAGTCCCCTTCGATAAGCCTCGAAGTCGTAGGAAGTGGCCCAGTCGGATTCGTTCTCTTCGAAGTAGTAGTCGAACACGCCGGCGCGCAGGGCCTGGAGCATCACGCGCTTGTCGAAGAACCACATGATCTCGACCTCATCGAAGTTGAAGTGGCCGGAGGCGAAGTTGAGGTTCCTGCCCCAGTAGTCCTCCACGCGCTCGAATACCACCTTGTAGCCGGGATCTACCGCCCCGATTCGATACGCGCCGTTGCCCAACGGGGGTTCGAGGGTGGTCTCGTCGAACGCGCGGGTCTCCCAGTAGTGCCTGGGCAGCGGCGCGAAGGTGGCGGTCTCGATGACGAGTTGTGGCGTCTTCTCCGCAGTGTCGCTGAAGTGGAACGTGAAGGAGAAGTCGTCGATTCTCTCCAGGCGGACGATATCCTGGTACAGGCTCCTCCACATCGGCGATCCCTTGCTCTTGATCATGTCGAAGGTCCACAGGACGTCTTCGATGGTCACGGGACGGCCATCGTGCCAATAGGCGTTCTCGCGCAGCTTGTACGTCACACTACTGTAGTCGTCCGCGACCACCACGCTCTCGGCGAGCCAGGCGTAGTAGGACGCCAGCTCGTCCTCGCACTTGCGCATCAGGGGGTCGAGGATGAAAGAACCCGCCGACCCGCCTCTCGGGTTGATGTAGTGCGCGAGAAGGCCCTTGTCCACGTACGGGTTCAGGTTGTTGAAGGTGCCGATGCTGGGTAGCTTGATGCGTCCGCCCTTGGGCGCATCCGGATTGGCGTAGTCGAAATGCGCTATATCGGCCGGGTACTTGAGATCGCCGAAATACGAGAGGCCATGACTCGGCTCACCCGACCAGGCTGTTGGCGCGGCGAACGCCATGGCACAGGTCAGCGCAAGCATCAGCGTGCGTGCTCCCTTGTCTGAAGCGAAGGCCGCAACCCGCCGGTTGTGCCGGCGTCGTGCCGGGCACGGCATTAGTGCCATGAAACCCGTCGGCCCTTCGGGCGCGCCGTGTTTCACCCCCGCCCAGGCCCTCTGTCTCACCCATCCCGCCCGTCCCGGGTCTTGCGCCTTGATCGGCACTTCGTGCCGTTCCGCGGGGCATCCCCCTAGCGCCATGAAACCCGTCGGCCCTTCGGGCGCGCCGTGTTTCACCCCCGCCCAGGCCCTCTGTCTCACCCATCCCGCCCGTCCCGGGTCTTGCGCCTTGATCGGCACTTCGTGCCGTTCCACGGCGCATCCTCCTAGTTTTCCTTCAGCGCGGCGATACCCGCATCCACCCGGGCGCTCTTCTCCTCGTCGAACCACCACAGGTACGGTATTCCCTGCCAGTTCATGTGCGGTACGCCGATGGGCGGATGCCCGAACCGGTCCCAGTAGACCATGTGACGCCCGATGGGATGGCCATCGGGGATCACGTAGAAGTTGTGGAGCAGGACGCGATCCAGGGCGCGTCCGGCGGTGTTCATCGCCTTTTCGGAGCGCGCCTTGGTGACGATGTCCACCAGGGAATCGACCACCGGGTTATTGATGCCGGCGTAGTTGGGCATGGTGGGCGTGTCCACGTACGGGGAGGTGAACATCTCTTTCATGCGCGTAGGGAAGGGCACCTTCCAGGTGTAGACCTTGCGCACGGTTCCGTCGAAGTCGTATTGGCGCAGGCGATTGGTCATCGCGTTGCTCTCTATCCTGCGCAACTCCGCATTGATCCCGAGACGCGCCAGGTTCTCCACGAAGGGCGTCAACATGCGTTCGTGCTCGTGGTTGCCGACGATGAACTCGAACTCAAGGGGCTCACCCGTTATCTCGTTCACGCGCACGAAATCCGTGACGATCCAGCCGGCGTCCTGCAGCAAGGCGTCGGCCCGGAGCAACGTCTCCCGGTTGCGGCCGAAGGGATCGTTCCTGGGCAACTCGATGGGATTCGTGAAGACGGTCTCGGGTACCTGGCCGCGGTAGGTCTCGAGCAACTCGAGGACTTCGGGAGACGGTGGCCCGAAAGCCTGCAGCCCCGAGCGGACGAAGAAGCTGTTGTTGCGGATCATTCCGTCGTGCCAGAAGACCCGATTGGCCCATTCGAAGTTGTAGGCGAGCGTCAGCGCTTCCCGCACGCGAATGTCGTCAAGCGGTGGCCTTCGGGTGTTCAGGACCACGCCGAAGTGCATGCCATAGGCGAACCCCATTCTGTAGGTCTCTTTCTTGAACAGCCCGTTCCGATAACCCTCGAAGTCGTAGGCGGTGGCCCAGTCGGATTCGTTCTCTTCGAACCAGTAGTCGAACACGCCGGCTCGCAAGGCCTGGAGCATCACGCGCTTGTCGAAGAACCACATGATTTCGACCTCGTCGAAGTTGAAATGGCCCTGGGCGAAGTTGAGCTCCTTGCCCCAGTAGTCCTCGACCCGCTCGAACACCACCTTGTAGCCGGGGTCGACCTCCCCGATGCGATAGGCGCCGTTGCCCAGCGGAGGTTCGAGGCTGGTTTCTTCGAACTCCCGGGTTTCCCAGTAGTGTTTGGGTATGGGTGCGAAAGTGGCGGTCTCGATGACAAGTTGCGGGGTCTTTTCGGCCTTGTCGCTGAAGTGGAACGTGAAGGACCAGTCATCGATCTGCTCTATCCGGACGATATCCTTGTACGTCATCTTCCACATGGGCGACCCCCTGGTCTTGATCGTGTCGAAGGTCCACAGGACGTCCTCCATCGTGACGGGTCTGCCGTCGTGCCAGTAGGCGTTTTCGCGCAGCTTGTACGTCACCCAACTGTAGTCGTCGGCGACTACCACGCTCTCGGCGAGCCAGGCGTAGTACGATGCGAGCTCGTCTTCCGACTTGCGCATCAGGGGGTCGAGGATGTGGGAGCCCAGTCCCCCTCTCGGGCTGATGTTGTAGGCGAGCCGGCCCTTGTGCGCATAGGGGTTCAGGTTGTTGAACGAGCCGATGCCGGGCAGCCGCATGCGACCACCCTTGGGCGCATCCGGATTGGCGTAGTCGAAGTGCTCGATGTCCGGTCCGTACTTCAGATCGCCGAAGTACGAGAGGCCATGACTCGGTTCCCCTGACCAGGCTGGCGGTGCTGCGAGCGCCATGGCGCAGATCAGCGTTAGTGCTGGCCAATGGGCTCCTTTCAGCGGAAAGCGCCGCATCAGTTGCTCCATCCGCCATCGATGATCTGCGCGGTGCCGGTCGTGAACGCCGCCTCTTCCGAGGCGAGGTAAACGGCGAGTGCCGCGATCTCCGAGGTTGCACCCACGCGCCCCATTGGCTGCCTTGCCACGAATGCCTTCCGCGCCGCCTCGGGGTCGTCCGCGGCCGCGACCCGGTCACGCCAGGACGGCGTGTCCACCGTCCCGGGGCAGATCGCGTTGCAGCGGATGCCCGCGGTCACGTAGTCCGCCGCGACGGACTTGGTCATGCCGATGATCGCGGCCTTGGTCGCGCCGTAGACGAACCGGTCGGGCGCTCCCTTGATGCTCGACGCGACGGACGACATGTTGATGATGCTGCCGGAGCCCCGCGCCACCATGCCCGGAATGAACGCGCGCATCATCCGGTACATCGAGGTCACGTTGAGTTCGAACGAGAACCGCCAGGCGTCGTCGTCGCAATCGAGGATCGTGCCGTGATCCACGAATCCGGCGCAGTTGAACAGGACGTCCGGCGTGTCGATCTCGTCCGCGAGGGCGGTGATCGCATCGGCGTCGGTGACGTCGAGCACGCGCGTTTCGCACGACGTGAGGCTCGACAGCGTTTCGGGATTGATATCGGTTGCCAGCACCCGTGCGCCCTCGCGCGCGAACGCCTCGGAGACGGCCCGGCCGATGCCCTGTCCGGCGGCGGTGGTGAGCGCAGATTTGCCGTGAAGTCTCATGCGTGGAACTTGGGTCGCAGACCTATCCGGCGCCCTGCGTCCCGAGTCCGAACAGCTTTTCGGCCTCGCGTAGCGCCGTGCCGCCGATCTCCTTCGGCGCGTGCCACTCGTGCCGGTGTGCATTGGCCTGGTCGATGATCCGCTGGATCGAGTCCAGCGAGTGCTCGTGGATCACCATGCCGGGCGCGCCCTCGACACCGGGGCCGGCCCGAATCTCAAGGTATTCGGCCCCATCGGAGCCGCCGGAGTACTTGTAGGGATGGCCGTTGGGGAGAAAGAACACCGATCCTGCCCTTAGACACCGTCTGCCCATGACAAGCTCGCCGGCAGTGACGAAATAGAGGCAGTCGCCGTGGGCGGGATGGCTGTGGCTGAACAGGGGAAAGTGCGGTCCGATCCAGATATGGGCGACGCTCATGCCGGTCGGATTGAGCTGGCGCATGGTCCTGGGGTCCCGGTCGCCCTGGCAGAAGAGCCCGGTGATCACCATGCCTCCGGCCAGCGCCTCCAGCATCTCGGCGAGCTTCTCGCGAACCGCCGTTTCGCCGTACTTCTCCGCGAGGGTGCCGATCTCCCAGTTCTCCACCGCCTTGTGCACGTCGACACCTTCCCACGTATACCCCGTGCTCATCTCGGGATTGGCGAAGATCTCGAACGGCCCGCGCTCCGAAACGAACCGCTTCGGCCTGGCGGCGTCGTGGACACTGGTCATTTGGCTCCCCCTTTAGCCAAGCTCACACATCTTAACCCGACGCTGTCGAGGCGAAGGGAGTTGCGGCACTACGCGTAGATCACGCCCTCGGTGACCAGCGCGTCGATGTCGTCGCTGGCGAGGGCAAGATCCTCGGCGACCACTTCGCGCGAGTGCTGCCCCAGTGTCGGCGCGGGCTTTATCGGCACTTCGCTTTCCGAAAGCCGCGGCGCCCACCCGAGAATCTTGATCCTGCCGAGCGCCGGGTGATCGATCTCGTGAACGAACCCGCGCTCCTGCAGGTGCGGATTCTCGTACAGGTCCTTGGTGTCGAGCACCGCGCTCGCGGGCACGTCCGCTTCGCATAGTTCGCGCATGGCGGTGTACTTGTCCCGCTCGCCGAGCCAGGCGGCGATCTGCTCGGTCAGCGCCGCGTCGTTCTCCGTGCGCGCGTCCCTGCTTGAGAACCTCGGATCCGCGAGCAGGTCGGGACGGTCCATCACTTCGCACAGGCGCTCCCACATGGGGTCGGTGGTCCCCATCAGGAACAGGTAGTCGTTTGGCCCGTCTCCCTTGCACTTGTACAGCCTCGAAGTCGGCGAGCGGCCGTTTCCCGTCCTGAGCGAGGGCCTCTCGCCGTAGTTGCCGTGGGCAATGGCGGTCCGGAGGTAGTAGGTCATCGATTCCTGCATCGACATCTCGATGAGTTGACCCTTGCCGGTATTGAGCTTCTGCACGTAGGCCGCGGCAACCGCGAGCGCCGTTTGCACGCCCGTGCCCGCATCGCCCATCGTCGGTCCCGGCCGCATCGGTGGCCCGTCGGGAAATCCGGTAATGGAGAACGCGCCGGCGGCGGCCTGGGCGACCATGTCGAAGCACTTGTAGTTGGACCACGGGCCGTCCAGCCCGAATCCCTTGATGCGCGTGTAGATCAGTCCCGGGTTGATCTCTTTCAGTACGTCGTAACCGAGTCCAAGCCGTTCCATCGACCCCGGGCTGTAGTTTTCCACGAACACGTCGTAGTTCGGCACCATGTCCAGGACCAGTTGCAGCCCCCTGGGCTTGCGCAGGTCGATCGAGATGCTGCGCTTGTTGCTGTTCCAGAACACGAAGTAGCCGCCGTTCGCGCGAGGTCCCCCGCGCCCGGGATCGCCCGTGGGGGGCTCCACCTTCACCACGTCCGCGCCCAGCCACGCGAGCGCCTGCGTGCATGACGTCCCCGCCTCGTACTGTGTCACATCGAGAACTCTCATCCCTTCGAGCGCGCCCATCACAAATCTCCCCGTTCGCTTCTGTCTACGTGTTTGTCGCACGCACCCCGCGACAAGTCAACGCGGGTCGTTGGCCCGCGCGTTATCCTTTCCCGGCTGCTTTGCGGTCCTTGAGGATTTTCCTGGCACGCGAGACCAAACATGGGCGACGTACATAAGCTGGCGATCGTGGGTTGCGGCGGCCACGCCCGATATAACCTCGCGCCGCTGTGGGAGGGCATTCCCGAAGTGGAGCCGGTGGGCGCCTGCGATGTCAATGCGGGCGCGCTGGCGAGCTTCGCTGAAGACTTTGGTGTGGGGAACACCTACACCGATCTCCCAACGATGCTCGCGGAGCAGAAGCCCGACATCCTGATCGACGCGTCGTGGCCATCGGTCCACCTGCAGAACGTGCGCGAGGCTGTGCGAGGTGGGGTTCGGGGCATGATGAGCGAAAAGCCGTTCGCCGTTGACGGCACCGAGGCTGAAGAGATGGTCCGGGCCGCGAAGTCCGCGAACGTGGTCCTGATGGAAGGCCTCATGTTCCACTACCAACCGCAGATACTGGCGGTGAAGCAACGCATGCTGGAGGGCGCGGTCGGTGACGTTCGATTTGTGCGCGCGACGTTCTCGTCGCCCATGGTGCCCCGAGGCAATTGGCGCCTGCGCGCGGAACTCGGGGGCGGCGCGGCCATGGATCTCGGCTGCTACTGCGTCAGTTGTATCCGCTACCTGGTGGGCGCCGAACCGCAATCCGTGTCCGTCGCCGGAACGCTTGCCGCCGGCACCGAAGCCTGGGAGACGCTTGTCGGTAGCGTGCATTTCCCGGACGGGGTTGTCGCGCAGTTCGATTGCGGCTTCGGGTGGCCCTGGCGGGTGGCCTACGAAGTAGTCGGCAGCGACGGCGCCATCATGGTCCCGGTAGGCGACTGGTCGATTCCAAAGGAGATCGGCGAGGGTATCGAAACGCAGTTCACGCTGTTTCGGGGCGACCCCCACGAAGATTTCCACCAGGAGACCGTCAAGGTGGCCGGCGTCAATCCATACCGCGCGCAACTGCTGGACCTCTGCGACGCCCTGTCCAACGGCACGCCGACGCGTCTGACGGCCGATGACGCGCTGGCGAACATGCGCGTCATCGATGCCATCCATGCATCCGCCGCTACGGGCCGGCGCGAGGATGTCGCCACGTGACGCCCGGAGTCGAAACATCCGTTAGGGTGCCTGCGGCTGGGGAATCAGGGACTGGCGATGTCCGATAGACCGGAACGGGACGCGCCGGCCGTTGGCGGGCGTTACGCGGGCTACGTCACCGTCGTCCTCGTTATCGTCTACATCTTCAACTTCATCGATCGCCAGATCGTCGCCATCCTCGCGGAGGAGATCAAGGCCGATATCGGCATCTCCGATGCGCAGATCGGCTTCCTGTACGGCACGGCTTTCGCCGTCTTCTATGCCCTTTTCGGCATTCCGCTGGGCAAGCTGGCGGACACCTGGACGCGAAAGAACCTCATTGCCATCGGGTTGGGATTCTGGAGCCTGATGACGGCACTTTCCGGGACGGCGCGCAGCTTTGCGGCACTGGCCGCCTACCGCGTCGGCGTGGGCATCGGCGAGGCGAGCGCGACGCCGGCGGCCTTCTCCATGCTGTCCGACTACTTTCCGCCCCGGCTGCGGGCCACCGTGCTGGGCATCTATTCCAGCGGGATCTACATCGGTGCGGGCATCGGTATATTTCTCGGCGGCTGGATTGTCGACGGGTGGAACTCCGCTTACCCGGATTCGGGCCTTGCGCCGTTCGGCTTGAGGGGCTGGCAGGCGGCCTACCTCGCCGTAGGGTTGCCGGGTCTCCTGCTGGCCGTCTGGGTCTATACCCTGCGCGAACCCAGGCGCGGACAAAGCGAAGGGCTCGTCACGGCCGCGCATCCGCACCCGTTTCGGGCCACGGCCCGGGAGTTGATGGCGGTACTGCCGCCTTTCACGCTTCTCTCCCTTGCCCGGGAGAAGGCTTCCGGAAACGTGATGAGGCGCAACCTCGCCGGGGCTCTCCTGATCGCGCTGGCCGCGTGGGGCCTGATCGCACTGACGGCTGACCCCGAACAGTGGATCGCTTTGGGGATCGGTTCGTATGCCGCGTTTTCCTGGGTCCAGTCGCTGGGACTGAGGGATCCGCCGACATTCGCAATGATGTTCCGCAGCACGGCTTTCCTGCTCGCGGCGGTGGGCTTCGCTTCCATGTCCCTGGTCGCGTACGCCTTCGGCGCATGGTCACCGCCGTACTTCATCCGAACCTATGGCATCAGCGCGACCGAAGCGGGCCTGGTTCTCGGCGGGTCCTACGCCGTCGGAGGCTGGATCGGGATAACGGCGGGCGGCGTGATTTCGGACAGGATGAAATCCAGGACCGTGAACGCGCGCGTATACGTCGGCCTGGCGGCAATCGCATGCACCGTGCCCCTGGCGCTGGCCCTGTTGTTGACCAATCACCTGGTCTCGGCGTACGTCTTCAACTTCGTGCTCAGCGTGTTCGCGTCCTGCTGGATCGGGGCAGCGGCCAGCACCGTCAACGACCTGGTGATGCCGAGGATGCGCGCCACGGCCTCGGCGTTCTACATCCTCATGGCGACCATCGGCCTGGCCCTGGGGCCCTACATGGTCGGGGAGGTCAGCGACGTATTGACTGCGGGTGGAATGAGTACCAGCGAAGCCCTGCGTTCGAGCTTGATGCTCTCGATACTGTCGCTCGTGATTCCACTCGTGCTCCTGCTGCTGTTGCTCAAGAGACTGGGCCCGGCGGAGGCGAACCGGATCGAGCGCGCACGGGCGGCAGGCGAGGTGATCCCGGATAGCGAGTAGTGCCTCGGGTGTACTATCACTTTTCCGAAGGTCGTCAGGAATAAGTACGCGTGGTCGAGCCCAGTGAGTGACGCACCCATCCTCCTCACGGATGAAGAGATGCAACGCTTCATCCGGGAGGGTTACATCACCCTCCAGTCGACACTCCGGAGGTCGTACCACGATGACATGTGCGTGCGTCTCGAGCCGCTCGACGAGCAACTGGGCCCGGGGCACAACAACATCCTGCCGGTGGTGCCTCAACTGCGTGACCTGCTGGACGACGCGGCGGTCCACGGCGCCCTGCTGTCGATCCTCGGGCCGGACTATTACCTGCACTTCCACCGGCACGACCAGGTGAACTTTCCCCAGTCGGAGCAGCCGATTGAGCCGTGGCACCTCGGCGACGGCCGACTGCACAAGGACGGTGATTACCACTCGCACCACATGGTGGACGGGCGGCGCCACCACGCCCCGCGTTTCCTGATGATGTTCTACTACCCGCAGGACGTGTCCCTGGAGATGGGTCCGACCGCCGTTGCGCCGCGCAGCCAGTATCTCCCGCGTCGAGCGCTCGAGATGCAGCGGGCGATTTTGCGCACGCGCACGCAGGATTTGCGCAGAAGCATAGAGGCAGAGACGCAGGCCAGCATCGACAGCGACCCGGAATCCAGCGCCCGTTACGAACGCGACCTTGCGGCATTTCGCGTCGATCAGGCCAAGCTGTTCGAAACGGTGGAAGCCCTCGATGCCCCATGGCAGGCGACGAGGACTCCCATCGTCGCCGATGCGGGAACCGTCACCATCGTGCACCACGACATCGCCCACGGCCGCTTCGGCATGAACACGACGAGCACACCCCGGCACATGGTGAAGTTCCTGTTTACGCGCGACCAGGAACCGACGGCGCCCACCTGGGACAACAGGAGCCCGGAGTGGATTGCCTCGGGAGACCCGCAGGAACCCATATGGGAATACGTCTGGAACTGGTATCGGGGTGCGGGAGAACAGGGGATCAATCGAGCAGTCGACGACACTGATGCCCTCGTCAAGCGACTCCGGAGCATGGATGACGCCGAGGCGATCGGTGCCGCCTACACGCTGGGCAACATCGGCGAGATCGAACCCTTGGTCGAGGCACTGACGAGTCCCGATGTCGCCCTGCGCTGCATCGCCGGATACGGCTTTACGCCGCTCGGATCTGCGGCGGTCTCGCCGCTGGTCGATCTCGTCGACGATGCAACTCCGGAGCTTCTCGCCGCGATCGCCGACATCTTGGGCGACATCGGCCTCGATGCCGTCGACGCGCTGCCAGCCCTGACCCGACTCTTGGGCCACACTGAGCCGCGAGTGCGCCAATATGCCGCCGAAGCCATCGGGACTATCGGCCAGGCGAGCCCAGAAGCGCCGGCGGAACTGGTCGACGCGCTCGGAGACGACGACGCGCTTGTCAGGCAGTACGCCGCGATATCGGTCGGGCGTCTCGGTGCGCGGGCCGGTGCGCTTCCCGGAGTCGTAGACGCGCTAAAGCAGAATCTCGTCCACGGCCATCACCATGTGCGTGGCTGGTCCGTCGAGGCGTTGCGCCGATTGGGTACCCCGGAGGCACTCGACGCCGCCATCGATTACCTGATGACAACGCGCTGGGACTATGCGCCGTGGTCCGGGGAACCCTGGGAGTACGACCTGAAACGCGCGCCGACCCGGGACCGGCACCTGCTCCTCAATTCCTGGGATCCATGATGGTGGCGCATGGTCAGGCGATTGTCGCCGTCAAGGCACGCTGACGCGAAAACCAGGCCAATTCAAAATCCAATTTTGAGTTGGCCTATTCTTGGGCTCTCGATGCCAGCGGGCACGGCACCCGCATACCGTCACGCGTAGAGGTCTTTCGCGCCTCCCCCGTACTCACTCGCGTAAGCCGAGATGTACTTCTCCGCGTAGGCAGCCTTTTCGGCCCGGTCTTCCTCGGTGTGGTAGCCGGGGATGACCGACTGCTGCGTCAGGATCGCGAACCGCGAGGGATTGCGGTCGAGGGTTTCCTGCGGAATCTTGCCGATGAAGTCCTCGAGCGTCCGGATGTACGGCCGCACCATGTAGTTCGTGACGCTTACGCGGAGCCCGGGTGCTCTGCGGTTGAACGCGCCGTGCCAGAGGTTGCCGTGCCACACGATCAGCGAGCCGGCCTTGCCTTCGACCGGCACCGCCTGCGCATTGCCGAACTCGCCGGGATTGGCCGGCACGATGCACTCGGCGCCGATCGGGTGGCGGCACCACTTGTGACTACCCGGCACGATTGCCGTGCCGCCGTTTTCCCGGTTGAAGTCGGTCAGCCAGTAGGTGCTTTGGCAAACGACTGACTGCTGCGTCAACGGTGACGCCATCGGGTTGTCCGTGTGCAGCCGGAACGTAGTCTGGTTGGGGCCTTTCATCCAGCAGGCCATGGTCGATAGCACCGCGTTGTAACCGCAGAGGTAGGTCGCCAGGGCGAGCATCACGGGGTTCATGAGGGACTCTTCGAACACCGGATTTTCGAGCAGCAGCGAATGCATCACGTCGCCGATGGGCGAATCGCGATCCTCGCTGTTGGCGCCGCGCATGCGGCTCTTGGGCCGACCCTTCTTGACCGGAGCCGCCATCGACTGCACCTGCATGTGTGCGTGGGTGGAGCCGGTCTCGAGGTCGGGCCGTTCCCCGTTTCGTCGCTCGGCGATATCGAGCATGGCCTCGAGCATCCGGTCGGCCAGGCCGTTGGGGCTTGCGATCTCGGGCGGAATGATCGTGTAACCGTAGGCGTCGAGATCGGCGACATAGGACTGCAAGCCGAGCTCGCAGATGTCGTTCCATGCGCGATCGAGGCCGGTCTCCAGGTTGGTCGCTGCTTCTGCCATGACGCTTTCTCCCCCGGTGCCCTGCGAACATTCTACGCCTGCCCGGGAGACCTCGCGATCACCCGCTCCGGGGCAATCGGTTATCCTTCCTGACCGCAGTGCCCCACAGCCGGCGCCTTCGGCCCCGGACTTTTGCTTGCGAGGGGTTCCCCCTCGCGCTCCCCGGCTGAGGGCTCCGGCCCGGCCCCGCTCGCCGACCATGGAACAACCGCCTCCGGTCGCTGGCGCTCCGGGGATGCGTTTGTTCATGGAAGAGGAAGGGGGAAAGATGTCCGAGCCCATGAAAGTCGGCCTGGTTGGCACCGGAGGAATCTCCAATCGGCACATGAACGCCTACCTGGCGCATCCGGAGCGGGTGCACCTCGTCGCGGTCTGCGACATCGTCGAGTCCCGGGCGCAGGAGTACGCCGAGAAAGTGGGCGTCGAGACGGTCTACCTGGACTACGAGGAAATGCTGCGCAAAGCAGATATCGATGCGGTTGATATCTGCACCAGTCACGACCTGCACGCGCCGCAGGCTGTCGCCGCCGCGCAAGCTGGCAAGCATGTGCTCGTCGAGAAGGCGATGGCCCACACGCTGCAGGGATGCCGGGACATGATCGAATCCGCCGACACGTCGGGGTCGACCCTGATGGTGGCGCAGCATCTCCGGTACTCGCCCGAGGCCCCGGCGGTGAAACGCTTCATCGACGAGGGCCACATCGGCGAGGTCCAGGCGGTCCGCACCCACGCGATCATGGGCGGGGGCCGCCGTCCCCGCAAGAGCTGGATGAGCGACGCCAAGCACGGCGGCGGCATCCTGATGGTCAACTCCGTCCACCACCTGGACCTGCTCCGCTACTACGTCGGCGACGTCAAGCGCGTGAACGGTATCTGCAGGACCATAGAGCCGCAGATGGCCAATGGCGCGGAGGACCTTTTCTTCGCGACCCTCGAATTCGAGAGCGGCGTCATCGGCGACGTGTATGGCAACTGGACCACGCGGCTGGCACCCGAGGGAATGTCGTACATGGTCTACGGCAGCCAGGGCTCGCTGCACTCGACCCCGCCGTTGCCCGAGAATGCCAGGGGCGTCAACCAGTTCGGTCCCATCATGTACGCCCTCAAGACCGAGGAGAAAGACCGTATTCGGTCGCAGCTCCCGGTCATGCAGGCGGCGGGTGAGGAGTTCTCAGCGGAGCGGGTTCGGGAGCTGCTGGACCCTGGCTTCGAGCCGCTCCCCACGAGGGAGGGCGATCAACCCAGCACCGACTTCTTCATCAACGAGATCCTGCACTGGGAGGAGTGCTGCAGAACCGGCGCGGAACCCATCAGCAGCGGCCGGGACAACATCGGCACGATGAAGATCATCTTCGGCATCCTGGAGTCGTCCCGGACGGGCAGGACCATCGACCTGGACGACCTCTAGGAAGCCCCAACCCGGTCCGCGTGTTTCACCAATCTTGCAAGGAAATCTAGTTCCATGAACGTCGGAATCTTCAACTTCATCACCGAATACTCCATGCCCATCACCGACCTCGCGCGCGAGGTGGAGGACCGTGGCTTCGACTCCCTGTGGGTGCCCGAGCACACGCACATTCCGACGTCGAGGCTGTCGCCCTATCCCGAGGGCACGGAACTGCCGGAGGAATACAAGCACACGCTGGACCCGTTCGTGACCCTCTCCGCAGCCGCTGCGGTCACAACCAAGATCAAGCTCGGCACCAGCATCATCCTCATCATCGAACGGGACACCATCACCACCGCCAAGGCGGGGGCGACCCTCGACTTCCAGTCGAACGGCCGGCTCATGTTCGGCATGGGCGGCGGCTGGAACCGCGAAGAAGCGGAGAATCACGGCACCGAGTGGGACACGCGGTTCAAGCGCCTCGAGGAGCAGATGCAGGCCATAAAGAAGATCTGGACCGAGGACGAGGCCGAGTTCCACGGCGACCACGTCGACTTCGATCCGATCTGGGCGTGGCCGAAACCGATTTCCGATCCGCATCCGCCCCTCTTTCTCGGCGGCGAGACCATCCACACCCTGCGCCGGGTCGTGAAGTACGGCGACGGTTGGCTACCGCGCGCGGGTTGGCCCGAGCAGGTGCTCGAAGGCGTCGGCAAGCTCCGGCAACTCGCCGAGGAAGCGGGCAGGGACCCGTCGTCCATCGACATCTCGATCTTCGCGCTGCTGCCCGACGACGACTACTGGCCGTCGCGATTCATAGACGAGGGCGTCAACCGCATCATCTTCTGGTTGCCGCCCCAGGATGCCGACGCGATGCGGCGAATGATGGACAAGGTCCAGGGATACCTCGACTGAGGGCCGACCCTCCGCACGGGCTTCCTTCAGCGACGACGGGTAGATCCCCTCCCGGGTTGGCCGGTGTTCGAACCCGCCTAGAAGGGTACTCGGGCCAAGACCCTGTAGAAGAACCACCAGATGATCGGCCCTGCCGGGACGACAAACAGGCCGTTTAGCCACTTCAGCATGAGCGGTGCATCGAATAGGTGAAGAACGATGGCCCAAAGGGGTGGTATGTCCGGGCGGGGCGGTATGTCCGGGGAAGAGGGATCGTAGCCATAGATGAACAGCACGGTGCCGGATAGCGGAATGAGTGCGGTGAGCGCGTGCATCGCGGCGAACAGAGCGAAGCTCAGGGTGTAGTGGTGTAGTCGGCGACGTTCGAATCTCACTAGGACGAAGTGCGTCACGCCGCCCCAGTAGACCGTAATGATGCTGAGAAGCACCACATGCCACGCGCTAAACAAGTACCGGGGGGCGGGATAGTTCGGGCCAAGCTCTGCCAGAAAAGGTGCGAAGTTGATCAGCACGACGTACAGCATGGCGCTTGTACATCCGAGCGAAGCTATCAGCCGGAGGATCAAGTTCCTTCTAGCGAAGTTTCTCACTCGCTCCCATGCCATCAGAGTGTCAGCCTCCGCAAGACCCGGTAGTGGAGCCACCAGAAGGCGAAGGGAAGCGGCGCGATAAGTAAGGCTGGAAGGGAGAACATCAGGCCCGTGGATGCTCCCTCCATCAGATAGCCCAGAAAGAACTCGTGTAGAAAGAGTGGATGAATGGCAAGGAGGAAACCGAACAGGTAGTGACGAATTCGCGTGCGGTCGAGAAAGACGAGCGCCAGATGGACGAGGACGCAGATGACTAGCGCGACCAGTGCGGGCGTGCCCAGGAACACAGCGGTCAGAAAGATCTCACGAGGTGAAGTGGGGGTCGCAAGCAGCCAGACGACGAGGAGCAGCAGACCCTGGGGAATTAACCACGCGATCAGCATTCTCACCGGGTAAATGGGCCTTCGCGCCGGGGAACTGCTATCAGACAGGTGGTGTTCGACCATGGTTTCTGGCTACCTGAAGGAAAACTCGGGCACGTCGCGGATCGGCAGCACTGTGATGCGTTCGTCCAGAGAATAGGTTTCGTCGCCGGGGTAGACCACCCACAGGTGCTTGAGGCCCAGGTCACGCAGAGCGATGCGCATCGACCTCGTCGTGCCGGGTGCGTCACTGTGCTTGAACTCGAAGCCGAAGCGGTTACCCCTGACACTGACCAGCAGATCGAGTTCCGCGCCCGCGTGCGTCGCCCAGAAGTATGCATCTCGAAGGGCCATGCACGACAGGATCTGCTCGATGCCGAAACCCTCGAATGACGCACCCACCTTCGGGTGGCCCTGCAGGGCGGTTTCGGACCCGAGGTCCAGGAGGGCGTGCAGCATTCCCGTATCGCGTACGTAGATTTTCGGTGCCCTTACTTGGCGTTTCTTCAGGTTCTCGAACCAAGGAGGCAATACCCGGACCATTCGGGCGTCGGCCAGGATGTCCAGGTAGCGTCGGGCCGCGGCTTGACCGGCGCCGATCGCGCGGGCGAACTCTGCGGCGTTCCAGACCTGGCCGTGATAGTGGGCAACCATGGTCCAGAACCGGCGCAGCGCTTCGGTGGGCACGGTGACTCCAAGTTGCGGGATGTCCTGGAACAGAAAGGTCTCCACGAACGTCTCGCGCCACAGGATGGAGCTGGCTTCGTCATCGGCGAGATAGCTGCGCGGGAAGCCGCCCCGCCACCAGAGAGAACGCCAGTCTGATGGCGACACCTCGGTGAGATCAAACCCGAACAGGTCTACCAGGCCGACCCGACCCGCCAACGACTCCGATGCGCCCTTCACCAACGCCGGTGACGCGCTTCCCAGGAGCAGGAATTGTGCAGGTGATTCGCGGCGGTCGAGGAGCACGCGCAGCGTCTCGAAAAGGTCGGGCTGGCGTTGGATTTCGTCAATAACCACCAGGCCGGACAGGCGAGACAGCGTCTGCTCGGGTGTCTGCAGACGGCGCCGGTCCGCCGCGCGTTCCAGGTCGAACCAAGTGACGGAGGCTTCCCGATCCTTGGCCTCACGTTCCTTGCCGAGGAGTTCCGCCAGCGTCGTCTTGCCGCATTGGCGCGGGCCGACAAGTGCTACCGCAGGATGTGCGCGGAAGGACTGGACGATTCGACGGACGGCTTGAGGGCGGGGAATCAGCATGGCCGCTGACAATAATCTTTGAAAATGGACGCGTCAAATGAAGATTTTCAAGGATTATATGGCAAATTTCAGTTGGTTATGACGGAGACGACATTGCCTTGACCTCCGGGTAAGGATGCACTTTGGCTTGCCTATCTGGTAAAAGAAGTTCCCATGCTCGAGCCAGCCCAGATCGCGTGCTATGCCACGAATGGTTACCTCGTTATCGAAGACGTCCTGACCGTCGCCGAGTTGGATGAGCTGCGCCGGGTCACCGACGAGTTCGTCGAGAAATCCCGCGTAGTCACCGCCAACGACGCGATCTTCGACCTGGAGCCCGGGCACAGTGCCGCATCGCCCAGCCTGCGCCGTATTAAGCACCCCCTCACCAAGCACCCGGTCTATGCGAAATACGCCCGCCACGAGCGCATCCTGGACATCGTGGAGAGCCTCCTGGGGCCGAACCTGCGGTCCCACAACAACAAGGTGAACATGAAGAACCACGGTGACGGTTCCGCCGTGGAGTGGCACCAGGACTGGGCGTTCTATCCGCACACCAACGACGACCTGCTCGAGGTGGGCATCGCGCTCGATGACATGACCATGGAGAACGGGGCGCTCATGGTGCTCCCGGGCAGCCACCGGGGCAGGACCTGGAACCATCACCAGGACGGTCTCTTTGTCGGCGCGATCACGGACCCGGCGTTCACGGGCGAAGATGCCGTGCCGGTCACGGTCAGGGCCGGCGGGATCACGCTGCACCACGTTCGCATGGTGCACGGCTCCAGGCCGAATCGTTCCATGAAGCCGCGCCGGATGTTCTTCATCGGGTTCTGCGCCACGGACGCCTGGCCGCTCGTTCCCTCTGGGGATTCCCTGGAGGATCTGAACAGCCGGGTGGTGCGTGGGAAGCCCACGCTGGAGCCCCGGATGAAAGACCTGCCGGTGCGCCTCAGCCTGCCCCGCGTGGAAGGCGGAAGCATCTACGAACAGCAGGAGAAGCTGCGCAACCCCCTGCTGGGTTCCGGTCAAACGTCCAGCGACTAATCCGGCATGGGGTCCGAAGGGAAGTCGAGCCTTGAGGTTTCCCGAGAACGTGAGGGGCTAGTTCAGCCTGTTGGGTCGTCACGTTTGACGAACGAGTGCCTGCGCGGTAAACGGGCCCTGATCCAGCGATTGACCCAGTCTGCGAACGTTCAGAAGGGGCTATTTCTCTCGATCTTGTAGACGTAGGCCAGGTCGCAGGGCTTGACCTTTGGTCTCTGGATCTCGAGTCCGTTGCCGCCGAGGCGCCACGCCAGGGGCTGATCGGATCCCAACATCGTGACCGAGCGAATCTCCCCCTCGTTCAATCGCCTGAGCGATTTGATCGTGGAGGTCTCCTCGGGCCAGCCAAGGCACGTGGCGTAGATGCAGCGGTCCGTGCAGGTGAAACGGTAGTCCGCCGCCGTGTACTCCACCTCGTGGCGTTCGCTGAACATGCCGCTCTCGGTCATCTCGGTCGGCCCTTCGCCGAACGCCATCCACGGCGTCGTGCCGTAGACCGCCTCGCCGTTGACCTTCAGCCAGTCTCCCATCGCGACGAGTCGCTCCTTCGCTTCGTCCGGAATGCTGCCGTCCGCTTTGGGCCCGACGTTGAGGAGCAGATAGCCGTTTTTGCTGACGTTGTCGACCAGATTGTGTACCAGTGCGCTCGCATTCTTGAAGCCCGCATCGGACACGAACGACCAGGCGCCCTGGTCGTCGATCGACGTGTCCGTGATCCAGTCGTAGTAGGTCAGCCGTTCCATGCGCCCGAGTTCGTAGTCGACCAGGGCGACACCCGGCACGAGGTCGTGGGTCTTGTAGGTCACGGCGAGCTCCCGGCCCCATTCCCGCTCCTTGTTGTAGTAGTCGGCCAGCATGTCCTTCTTGTAGTCCTCCTGCACGAAGTTCAATCCGAAGTCGAACCACATCAGGTCGGGCCGGTAGGTCTCGACGACCTCGTCGATCTTGGCGCGCCAGAGGTCGTGGAACCTGCCGTCCGGGCGATCCTGCAGCAGCCAATCGCTGCCACCATTGTCCGCGTCGGCGCCCAGTCCATCGAGGTTGTGCATGGGACCGTAGAGTCCGGCGAATTGCGGATCGGAGACATCGCAGTCACTCCGCCAGTGCGGATAGAACCACCACTGCTCGAAGTGGTGGAAGGCGGTCATGAAGCGCATGCCCTGGCCCCGGATCGCCTTTTCCAGTTCGCCGACCACGTCCCGCTTCGGACCCATTCTCGCCGCGTTCCACTCGTTCACGGTGCTGTCCCAGAGGGAGAACCCGTCGTGGTGTTCGGCGACCGGCCCCGCGAACCTGGCGCCGGCCGACCTGAACAGCTCCGCCCACTCGTCGGCATCGAACTTCTCCGCAGTGAACCGGGGGATGAAATCCTTGTATCCGAACGCCGACGCGCTGCCGAAGGTCCTTTCGTGGTGATCGTGCTGAGAGTTGCCGGGGCGGTACATGTTGTACGGATACCAGGTTCCGTTGGGTCCGCACGCGGGAACGCTGTAGATGCCCCAGTGGGTGTAGATCCCGAATTTCGATTCGCGCAGCCACTGCGGGGTGCGGTGGTTCTGCAGCGATTGCCACGTAGGTTCGTATTGCTTGTCCATGTTTTTCCTCGTGTGAACGGTCCTACGTCACTACCTCGACAACCTTGCTGTAGATGGTGTAGCCCGCGAACGCGATGTACATGGCCGACGCAAGAACCATGAACACGATATTGACCCATCCCGGGCGCGCCGACTTCGGCAGGTAGGTGAGGTTCATGTAGAGGATCAGGGGCACGTAGACCGCCATGACGAACCCGCCGATGAGCGCCGCGATGAACAGGAAGTCGAGCCCGGCAATGTCGTACCTGCCGAAGAACCACACGCTGAAGACGCCGATCACCATCGTCGTGATGACCAGCACGAGGTACCACTGTTCGAGGTTCAGCCATCGGCCGAACTTGAAGTTAGTATGCAGCAGGTCCGAAAAGATTCGGCTGCCACCATCGATGCCGCCGAGCTGGGTGCTGAACAGGGCCGCCATGCCCACGATCAGGAACAGGTAACGGCCGAACGTGCCCATGCTCTGTTCGAGGATCGACGCGAGGTCCCACACCAGGCTGCCCCGGTCCGGCACCAGGCCGATCGGGTGCAGGACGACGAGGGCGCCGAAGATGAACAGGAACATGGTGAAGCTGCCGAGAATCCAGAAGAACAGCGTCTGGTCGATCACGACGTAGCGGAACCAGTCCCGGAAACGGCGCTGGTTGTCCGGGGTCTCGGCGTATATATAGCCGGTATCCATTTCCTTCACTTCGTGCTTGTGGGCGGGGCTCATGAGCGAGGGCATGCGCGCACCCATGCCGATGTCTTTCTCCCGGAGATAGTAGGCGTAGTACAGGTTGCCGAGCCCGCCGGCACCGGCGAACACGACCGCGCCGAAGAACCGGTTGAACGTCAGTTGATCGCGAACCGATCCGTCGTCGGCCACGACGTCCACGGGGAAGTCCGGGAAGCTGAACAGGTTGATGAGACCGTCCCACATCGCGAGGAAGATATCCATCGAGCCGATCTCCCAGACGACATAGATGAGGCCGGCGACGATGACGGCGATCAGCCCCATGATGCAGCGTTCCACCGCGGTGTAGATGACCTTGGGCCCGAACAGGATCACCGCCACCAGGGCGAATACGAGCGCGGTCCATAGCCAGGCGGGGCTGTCGTGCCCGGGGCCGAAGATGAGGTCGCGCAGCGCGATGCCGGTCTCGCGAGCCCATCCAGGCAGGAACTTCCCCACGAATATCACGAATACGAACACGTACACGATGAGCTTGAGCGCCCGGGCCATGCCCGTGAACGGGCTCTCGCCGGTGACGATGGTCCATCGCCCGATCTCGATGTTGACCCAGAGCTGGAGAAAGATGCCGATGGCGGCGGCCCAGAGCAGTTGCGCGCCGACCACCGACGTGATCCACGGCCACATGATCAGTTCGCCGGATCCGATGGCGAGTCCCGCTATCACGACGCCGGGACCGATCATCCTGAGGATCGGCCGCTTGCGCGCCGGCATTTCCGCTTCCTTAAGCGGCTGGATCGGGATCGGCATGATTGTCGAGCGAAGACAGGTAGCTCCAAGCCTAGCGGATAAGCCTTCGTGAATCAGTCCATCGGTTTCGAGGCGCGGGGGAAGAGGGACAAAACGCAGTCTCCCGGGAGGGGGTAGAATGAAGAGTCTGGTCACTGGCAGCCGATTACGGTGACGGACCCTCGCCGGGGGGAAGGAGAGGAAATATTGGACATTGGCTTTTTGACTTTCTGGGGCGCGAAACCGGGCGAGACGCTGGCCCAGGGCTACGCCCGCGACCTGGAGAAGATCGTTGCTGCCGACGAGATGGGATGGGATACGGTGTGGGCCGGGGGCACGCCGCTGGGAGGCTCCAATCCGCTGCTGATGTCGTGCGGAGTCGCCGCCCGTACCCGCCAGATCAGGATCGGGACCGCCGTGCACCTTCCGCACCTCCGGGCGCGCGACGAAGAGTTCACCACCGAGGTTCCGGAAGGCGCGTCGAAAATAGACAGGAGGGGGGACAGCGCGGACCGGTACCGGTATGTCCTGGAAAGCCTGCCCGCGGCCGACCCGATCCAGGTCGCGGAACAGATCGCCATCATCGACCAGGTCAGCGACGGCCGCTTCATCTACGGCGCGGGCGGCAACACGATCGGCGATCCGCGCCGCCAGAGACATTTCCTGGAGTACCTGGCCGTAATGAAGCAGGCCTGGGCGGAGGACGAGTTCTCCGGCTACCACGGCGAGTTCTACGACTACCCGCGGCTGGATCCGGTCGGGCGCGTCAGCCCCAAACCCGTGCAGCAGCCCCATCCGCAGATCGTGCTGCCCCTGGACAGCCAGCAGAGTTTCATTCCCATGGGCAAAAGCGGGTACTGGATAGCCATCGGCGGCGGCAGTTCCCATAACGAGCGCGGCGATGCGGTACTGAAGCAGGACGTCGCGAACTACCGGCAGGCGTGGAAGGACGCGGGCCACGCCGGACAACCGAAGGTGGTCATCCGCATCAGCGCGCACGTCGCGCCGACCCGCGCGGATGCCAACCGTGCGATCGAACGTGCGGACAGGATGCACAGGGAACATGCCGCAAGGACCGGACGCACCCGTCCCCCGAACGCTCCCGAGCGAGGTTCCAACCTGTTCGGAACGCCGGACGAGGTGGTGGACCGCATTCACGAACTGCACGAAGACTTCGGCGCCGACGAAATCATGTGCATGATGATGGACTACGTGCTCTCGCGCGAAGAGGTGAGAGAGACCATGCAACTCATGGCCGACGAGGTCATCTCCAGGGTCAAGTGAAGCCCGGCGGCATCAGACTCGACGACGAGCAGGTCCGTCGGTTCATCTGCGACGGCGTGCTCGTGCTCGACAGCGGCCTCGACCGCCAAGTCCACCGGCAGATCTTCGACAAGCTCGAGTGGAACGCCGAGCACGAGTTCTACATGGGGAACAACGTGCTGCCCCGGATCGCGGAGCTGCAGCAGATACTGGACGCGCCGGTCATCCACGGCGCCCTGCAGAGCATTCTTGGCGACGGCTACGTCCTGAGTCCTCACCGGTCCCGACACGTCAGCGAACCGCTCGACGAGGAGGAGCGGAAACTGAGGCTTACCGGGAGCGAGCATGGAGCGCCCATGGGAGAAGGGTCGTCGGGCAACAGCGCCTGGCACCAGGACGGGCACATTCCGATGTCCCGGGCGCGGTATCACGTGCCCCGGATCGCCATGATCCTGTACTTTCCACAGGACACCCCGCCGGAGCGCGGGCCCACCCGGGTCATTCCGGGCACGCAGCTTCAGCCGTACCTCGGAAGAAGCGACTATCCGTTCGCGTTCGTCGCCGACGACATCAAGGCGGGCACCTGCCTGCTGATCGACTTCGACATCGCGCACGCGGCGCTCACCAATGTGACCGATTCGACCCGGTACATGATCAAGTTCATATTCCTGCGCACCCGCAACCCGGTGGGGCCGAGCTGGGACGGTGGCGAGGTGGAGTGGCAGTCGCCGAAAGCGCGACTGGGGCAGTTCGACCACACGAGGGCCTGGTCCTACATATGGAACTGGATGCGCGGCGCGCCGCCTTTTGCTGGCCGCAACGCGGCAGGGCCAGACGAGATACCGCGACTCATCGGGCTGCTGAACGGCACGGATCAACCGGCCCGTCTCGAAGCCATCTACGAACTTGCGGCGATTGGCGCCGATGCCATCGCGCCGCTCGTGGCAAGCCTGCTCGCGAATGCCGGCCAGGAGCGCGAATTCACCTGTGAGTACCAACTGGACAAGTACGGCGAATACATACCGATCGGCGACCCCAACGAACGCCGCTGGAACGATGTCGCGTATACGCTGCAGGACGAGGCGTACGCGCTGGGAGCCATGGGCGAAGTTGCCGTGCCGACGCTCGTGGAATTGCTCGGGCACGAAGATGCCTGGATCAAGATCAACGCCGCCTTCGCCCTGGGTGAGATCGGTGAACCCGCCGCCTGTGCCGTGCCAGACCTCGCGAGGCTCCTGGACCACGAACTCCACCAGGTCGCGCGGGCGATCCTGGACGCCATGGGCTGCATCGGCACGAACATCGGCATCGCCCTGCCGGCCATCCGCAGGCTGCTGACCGTGGATAATCCCGCCTGGCAAGGGGGAATGCGCGCCGGCCAGAGATACGGCGAGGTGGGTGTCCGGTTCAATGCGCTGTGCGCCTTGCTGAACTCCGATGTCGACATGGACGAAGTGGACGACCTGATGGTGGCCTGCCTCGGCAACGTCAACGGTTATGTGCAGGCCCTGGCGGTAGAAGCGCTCACGCGGCCGCGCGCCAGCGAGGAGCGCCCCGGGCTACGGCATGCGCTCAATTATCTAAAGGCGCATCGCTGGGACCACACGCTGACCGGCGAGCGGCTTCTCTAACGGTTCGAGGCGTTTCGGAGAGGCTAGAGGTCGGCCAGGTCGACCGCCTTGCCCGTCCGCGAGGACTCGAAGATCCCGAAGATGATCTTCATCGTCTCGAGGTTGTCCCTGCCGCTGCTGGTGGGTTCCTCGCCCGTTCGGCAGCAGTCCCCGAAGTGCAGGATCTCGTTCACGATCGGTGTCGGTGTGGGGAGATCCGTGTAGTCCGGTTCCAAGGGTTCGAATGACGAGCGTACTCGGGTCCTGAATCGCCTTGGGGCGCCTGGCGCCCGCAGAGCGGGCGGCTGCACGTCGTCCGCGGGCTTGAGACAGACCATGACGGTGCCGAACTGCTCCCGCGCCTGCTCCGGCGTGTCAGGCCGGGTGGTGTGGAGAGTGCCGTCCTTGCCGTATATGACGTACGACATCGGCTCATGGGACGGAGACGTGGTCCAGTTGCCGAACACGCTTCCGATCGCGCCGTTCTCGAATTCGAGGGTTGCCGCGACCATGTCGTCGCAGTCGTTGATCAATTGCGGCTGCATCGACTTGCAGACCCCCGTCACGCGCTTGACGTTGCCGATGTAGTAGCGGATCAGGTCGAGGTGGTGGACGGTGTTGGTCAGCAGGATCCCGCCGCCCTGCTTGCCGTCTGTCATCCAGTGGCCGGCCGGTTTCGAGCCCACGATGCTGATGACCGCGTGGGTCTGAATGGCGCGGATCTCGCCGAGCTTTCCTCCGTCGAGGAATCGTTTCACCGCGCGGGCGTTGGGGCCATGGCGGAGGTGCTGTGCGACCATGAGGGTCACGCCCGACGCGTCGGCGGCGTCGATCATGTCCCGGCAATCCTGCAGCGTATGCGCCATCGCCTTCTCGACGAGCACGTGCTTGCCGGCTCGCGCAGCGGCAATCGCCGGCGCCGCGTGCTGGTCGTGACCGGTACAGATATCCACGGCCTCGATGTCCGCCTCGCGCAGCATGTCATCGAGGTTCGTGTACACGGCGTCGACGCCGGCCCTCCCGGCGTACTCCCTGCCAGCCTCTTCGATGACGTCGCACACCGCCGTGAGCCGCACCCGGTCCAGATGCTCCAGGTACGCGGTCAGGTGGGAATTCGAAATGCTCCCGCTGCCTACCATCCCGACTTTCAACGGTACTGCCATGTTTCCCTTCTCCGGTGTGCGCCCCAAGGTGAAAGCATAACTGACCATGTTGCGGACACAGCCTGGGACGCGAAGCCTGCCCGGTGTGCAGCGGCCGGATTGGGACCGCTATGTCGGGTGACTCTTTCCTACAGGTCGAGCATCGCGAAACGGTTGGCCAGCAGGGTCCGGTAGTGGTCCTTCTGATCCGGGGGCAGGAATGACTCGCCTATGCATGCCCGCCATGCGGAAGCGGCGCCGGTCAGTTCTGACTGGACGGTGCGGATCACCTTGTCGGGAAGTTGCAGCCGTTCCATGGCGAAGTAGGCGATCCAGGTCTTCCGGTCGAGACCGCGTTTCTTCCCCTGCAGCGGAAGCGCGACTTCTTCGATCGTCTCGAAGCGTTTGCCGAGTGCGATGAAAGCAACCGTGGTGCTGAGGAAGTCGTAGGCAGGCGCGAGTTCAACTTTGCCCTGTCTCGTGATCAGCGAGAAGTTCTTGAGGTGCATGTCCTCGTTGCCCACGAGAAAGTTGAACAGGCTTCTTTTCAGGAGCTTCACTTTTTCGATGGCTGGAAACGTGCAGTACGTATCCAGTAGTCCCACCAGCCGCTCCATGCTGAAGTCGTACTTGACCTCACGGTTCAAACCCGCGAGTTGGGCGAAGTCTTCCACCGCGACCTTGCCGGTGTGTCCCGTTCGGTCGAAGCGACGCACGAAGTACGACCAGGTGCCGTCGACGCTGCGGACGATTCCGCTGACTGGTACTTCGATCCCGCAGAGCTTCGCCAGGTGCATGGTGAGGCCCTCGTTTTCCGGCAGGTTGGGATACACGCCGTGCTGCGGCTTGAATATGAATCGTCCGCCCTGATCGACGATCACGAAAAGGCCGGCCTTGGCGTCGAGCCGCACGCTCAACTTGGGCTGAACACCCTGTATCGACATCTTGCCGGCGCGAACAATCGCTTCCTGCCGCTGGCGTGCCGCGTCGTAGGGGAAATCGTTCAGGGCTTCGAGATTCGGTGACAGCAGGCGCAATCCCGCACGGGAGTATCTCGCTTCGCCGCACGACTCATACGTGATGGGACAACGATTCACGCCGGCTTCCATGAAGTACGCCTCCGTCGACGAGGAAGTGCTGGCAGCTTCCTCACGCGTCAGCGGTCGGGGAAGCTCCCCCGGCTGAGGGCTCCTCGACGATGGTCACCGCGCCAACGACATCCTCGCCCACTGCCAGGAGCTGCCCGAACAGGTCTCCCCGATCAAGCTTGCGCTGGCGCAGCAGGCCATCCAGCATCTCTCCTTCCGGGAGCAGTCCCTCGAAGAAGGGCGGGAAACCCTCGAACGGGAACTCCCGTTCCGATATCGGCATGGTCAGCGACACTGGTGCGCCGACGTAGGTTTCGAGATACCGGAAGACGAAGCTGGCCGGCCCGTGCTCCTCAAGCACGCCTGCGGGTTCGCCATGCACGAAGATCGTTGCCCGTCTCACCGGGTCGAGTCCTCATCGCGTTCCGCAGACGGGTTCACCGGCGGGTCAGTCAAGGCTGTCGCACATTCGGTCATTAGCGGGCCATCGAGGACCAGGTCGATGTTGAGGACGCGCAAGACCGCCATCAAGGTGGCCAACCGAACTGTGGGTTTGCCTTTTTCGATATCGAACACGGAGGTCTTGCCGACCCCGGCCAGGTCTGCCAGAGAACGTTGACTCAGCCCGCCACGTCTCCGATGGAACCTCACAGCATTCCCGATCAGATTCGACGAAGTTGCCTTCATGGATATTTGCGGATTTGTACCGGTATAGCGGTATATTGGAACTGAAACTATTCGATATCAAGCAGCTTTTTACAAATATTTACCGCTAAGGCGGTAATCTGGATCAAGACGGCTGGAAAACCGGTAGCACAGCGACCAACGTGTCCTCCATTACCGCTATAACGGTAATTTCCACGCTTATCTGGCGACTGCGAATGTAGGTAGACTTGTACGTGGCCAATGGCCTTTGGCCTTGGGAGTCCGAGGAGAATCTGGTTGTACGGCAGGCGCGAGACAACGCGTTATCAACACTGTTGCGTGTGCATTGCTCTCTCGAAGGGGAGTGACCGCCGGTGACGGAACCACCTCGGGTGCTCGAACTTGGCAGCGGATTTTCCGCGGCGTACGCCGGGAAGCTGCTGGGCGACCACGGTGCCGACGTGGTGAAGGTCGAGCCGCCCGAAGGCGACACGACGCGCAGGCGAGGGCCATTCCCTGGCAACAGGAACGACCCCGAGCAAAGCGGTACGTTCCTTGCCCTCAACCTGAACAAACGCGGCGTCTGCCTCGATCTCGACTCCGAAGACGGCCGCGCCGAAATGCGCAAGCTCATTCACTGGGCCGACATCCTGGTCCACAACTATTCCCGGTTGCCGGCGCGGGCGCTCGGTCTCGATCCTGCCACGCTGAAGGCGGAGTGCCCGGGTCTCGTGACGCTTTCCATCACCCCCTTCGGCAACACCGGCCCCTACCGCGACTTCGTCGCCGAGGACATCACCGTCGCGAACGCGGGCGGCTGGGCGAATCTCTGTCCGCGCACTCACACTGACCCGTCGCTGCCGCCGCTCAAGGTGTTCGGGAACCAGGCTGGAATGATGGCGGGCATCGCCGGCGCGACGGCCGCACTTGCCACGTTCCGAGACGCGCGGCGGTCGGGAGTGGGCGATTACATTGACCTTTCGGCGCAGGCCTACATCGCGTCGGGCCTCGAAGGCGCCATCCCGGGGTATACCTACCAGGGGGTGATTCGCAGGCGCTACGAACTGAATCCCTGGGGCACGTTCGACGCCAAGGACGGACCGATCCTCATGCTCTGCATGGAGGAGAGCCAATGGGAGCGCATCGTCGAGTTCATGGGTCACCCGGAGTGGACTGAACTCGAGATGTTCGCGAACCAGCGCACCCGGCACCAGAACTACGATGCCATCATCCACTTCTACCAGGAGTTCATATCGGACTGGAACGCGTTCGAACTGTTTCACGCCGGCCAGGCCCGACGCATCTGCCTTGCGCCGGTGATGAACTTCGAGCAGGTGGCGTCGGACAAACACCTGCGCGCCCGGGACGGTTTCGTGACCGTCGACCACCCGGAAACAGGACCCCTCGAATACCTGGCCCCGGCGGTGCTGACGACATCGGGACGCGCGGAGATTCGCCGTGCCGCGCCGCGCCTCGGTGAACACAACGCCGAAGTCCTCGCGAATGCCCGGCCGGCGTCACGCTCTGCCGCGGCATCGGAAGCGCGCCTGCCGCTGGAGGGCGTTCGGGTCGTCGACCTGTCCTGGGTCTGGGCGGGGCCGTTCGCCGCGATGCATCTCGCGCACCTCGGCGCCGAGGTCATACGTTGCGAGTCTTCCACGCGCCCGGATCTTTACCGTCGGGGCGGGATGTCGAACCCGCCGGACGACATGGAACCGTCACTGAATCGCGCGGGAATGTTCAACCAGTGGAACCAGGGCAAGAAGAGCGTAGCGGTCGATCTCAGCGATCCGCGGGGGATCGAGATCGTCAAGGGTTTCGTCGCCGAATCGGACGTCGTGTTGCAGAACTTCGGGACCGGCGTGATGGCCCGCCTCGGGCTCGGTTACGAGGAACTCAAGCGCATCAATCCGCGCATCATCCTCGCGAGCATCAGCGGCTACGGCCAGGTGGGGCCCTACCGCGAATACCTGGCGTACGGTCCAGCGCTGGTGCCGCTCACGGGTCTGGCTTCGGTGACTGGATTCATCGGTGGCAAACCCGATCTCTTCGGACCGTCGATACCGGATCCGACCGCCGGAATGACCGCCGCGTGGGCGGTCGTATCCGCGCTCGATCAGCGCGAGCGGACCGGCGTTGGAGACCACCTGGACCTGTCGCTCTGGGAGGCGACCGGAGTCCTCGCGCTCGAGGCCTGGATGCAGTACGCGTTCGACGGCACCCAGCCGGAGCGCATGGGCAATCGCGACCCGTGGATGGCACCCCACGGCTGTTTCGCCTGTCGCGGAGACGACGAATGGGTGTCCATCGCGTGCACGGACGACGCCGAGTGGTTGAAGCTTGCGGCGCTCATCGATCCCGCGCTTGCCGGTGACGAACGCTTCCTCACCCTCGAGGCGCGCAAGCAGAACGAGGATGCGCTGGAAGAGATCGTCTCGGCATGGACCGCCGGCAAGGATCGCTGGGAGGTCACGTGGCTGCTCCAGGCCCAGCGTGTGGCGGCCTTCCCGAGCTTCACCACCGAGGACATCGTGCGGGACCCGCATCTCAATTCGCGCGGCTTCATCGAGCGGCTCGATCATCCAGAGGTCGGTCGCCGTGCCCACGTGGGCATCCCGTGGCGGCACGATCAGCGGCCCAGCGGCGTGCGCGCGCCCGCGCCCTGCCTGGGAGCGGATACCGACACGTTGTTGTCCGAGGTCCTTGGTTACGACGCAGCGAGGATCAAGAAACTGCGAGACGGCGGCGTGCTCAGGTAACGCCGGTCCGGTACAGGGATTGGTCCCGACCATTCAGTCGAACGAGCAGTTCTTTCTCACGCGGACACAGGTCACCGCTGAGCGCTTGAATCAGGACACGTGCGTCAAGATTCGACACTTACTTGCCGCGGGGACCCGGTATTCAGAATGTTGCCGTGAACCCTGATCTTGTCCTGCAGGCTGCCGATGAGAGGAGCGAACCGTCGTTCATAGGGCAGGACTCGCGCCACCGGCTTGCCGTGCTTGGTAACTACGAGACCTTCCGGATCGAGATGATCGATCAATGCCAGGCACTGCTCCTTGGATTTCGCCGCGCCGATGGTCTTCATGCCGCAGTCTCTCGGAGAAAAGTTCACACATATTATGAGACGACTTTTCGGCGGCGGGGAGCCGAATTGCCGTCCCGATGCGGGATTCCGCGTTCGGGCGTAGAATGGCTGCATAGCTAGGGGAGGAACTTGAATCATGGCAGAACCAGCACTGGAAACCGCTGAAGCAAAACCACTTGGACCCCGGGAGCGCGCGTGGAAGGAGATCACCGATCTCGGTCTGCAAAGCTACGTGGCCGATCTCGACGCGCACGGCTACTGCGTCATGCCGCCGGAGATCGCGAATCCGAACAATCTGTCCGCGCGATTACTCGAAGCCCTGCTCGATGTCGCCGAGCGGCGCAACGGCGAACGACCCGATGTGGTCACCGGCGCCACCCATGCCTACAAGCCGGCCTTGCTGCATGGCTATGACTCGGCACGGTATGGCAAGGACGGATCCGAAGTTGAATCCGGAAAGGAAGCGACCGACCCAGCCCTCTTAGGGCAGGACGACGCTGTCGATTCGCCGTTCGGCGATGGCATGGCGTTGATCTTCAACGAGGACGAGGTGTTTGCCGAGGCGGTGATGAATCCTCCGCTGCTCGCGCTGGTCAACTACCTGGTGGGCCATAGCGGGGTGCTCTCGTCCATGGGCTGCTGGATGAAAGGCCCGTGCAAGAGCAATTTCGCGCTGCACTCGGACTCGGGATTGCCGAATCCGCTGCCGCCGATCGCCTACCAGGCCCAGTTCACGTACGTCTTGACCGATTTTGATCGGGAGAACGGGGCGACGTGCATCGTGCCGGGCAGTCACAAGTGGTGTCGCCGGCCTACGGACACGGAGGCCGCGCTGCTTCCATACGAGGAAGGAGGCAAGGACCAGGCCGTCGTGATAGAGGCCCCGCCGGGATCGCTCGTCTGCTGGCACGGCAACACCTGGCACGGCGCGTTCAACCGCATTGCGCCGGGGCTGCGGGTAAGCATGACGGTCTACTTCGTGCGGCAGTTTATGCGGCCGCTCGAAGATTACATCGGCCGGGTGCCGCAGAAGCTGCTCGACAGGTACGGGCCGCGGTTCGCGATGGCGCTCCAGCAAGGGTCTGTCCCGGGGGCCACGACCCAGAGCTCGCGCGTGGCGAATACGGCGAGCGCCGACAAGGTCCGTGCGGCGTACGAGCGGGAGGTCGGGGTCGACTTGGGGTCAAAGGGCGACCACTACGCCTAGCGAGGCTCCTGCCTCAGACCACAGCGCGCGTCGTGCAAGCTGCCAATTCTGAAAGGAATTCCTGACGGATTGGAGACAGTGTTCGGTGGCGTCGTTGGGGCGCGATAGGGTTCGGGTTTGGCCATGACGACCCTTCGGGTTCTCGCTGTCGCAGTCGCAGAGATTCGACAGGCACGGCGATTGAACCGGACCTGGCTGTTGGGTTTCCTGGTGGCCGTCGGGGGATTGCTGGTCTATCTCGTATGGTCTGGCGGGTCGTACACTGGCTACGCGCCTACCCGGTTCGCCCTGCCGGGCATCGGCATGCTGTTGCTCTGGGTGTTGCTCTTTGGCGTGGTCTTGATGGCCTTCGACATGCGGGCCCGGGACGAGCGGGAACGGATCGCGGAGGTGCTCGACACCCGGCCCATCCCCAACTTCGTGCTGCTTGGCGGTCGATTGCTTGGCATCGCGCTCATCGCCTGGCTGCCGCTGGCTATCTGGGCGCTGTTGGTGCAGGGCATGGGAATGATCGACGCGGTGATGAACCTGTCCTACAGCCGCATCACGCCCGAGCCGGTTTCACTCGCGACATTCGTGTTTGTCGATGCGCCTCCGGCCATACTCGTCTGGGGAGCGTTGGTGATGCTCCTGGCCGCCGGGCTAAGGAACCGGCTGGCCGTCTGCCTCGTTGCCCTGGCATTGCTCGCCGCAGCGTTCTGGGCGATCTTCAACACGCCGCTCCATATGCTGCCGGTGGTCTCCGGTATCGCGAACCTTGGCTTGCCGGGTTCGGAAATCCTGCCGCGCATGCCCTCGTGGGTCGACCTTGCGCAGCGTGCGACAGTGCTGGTGCTTGGTGCAGGGTTGCTGACAATGGCCGCGGCGGTATTTCCTCGTCGCGATTCGAGGTCGCGCCTGCCGTGCGTCGCGGGGGGAGCGGCCCTCATGCTGGCAAGCGGCGCCGGTTTCGCGGCGTTGGTCCTGCATGTCCACGGCGAACGCGCGGTTCGCGTTGCCTGGGCCGACGCGCACCGAGCACCCCAGCAATCGCCGAGGCTGGACCTCAAGCGCGTAGCGGGGGACGTGCGCATCGATCCGGGGCGGAACCTGACCATCGCGGTCGACCTCGACTTCCGGCTGCTGGAGGAACGCGCGGCGACCGACCTTCGCTTCAGTCTCAACCCGGCCATGCGGGTGGACTCGGTCCGCCTGGACGGCTCGGACACGCCGTTCGAGCAAGACCTGGGCATCCTGGCAATACACCCGGCCAGGGCGTTGCCGCCGGGGACGGAAGCCAGGCTGTCGATTCGCGCCCAAGGCATACCCGACCCGCGCTTCGGCTACCTCGACAGTTCGGTGTGGGCATTGGACGAGACGCTGCTCGGCATGCCCATGGTGCTGCAGGGCGAGCAGGCGTCGATCTTCGATGCGCGCTACGTGGCGCTGACGCCTGCGGTTCGCTGGCTGCCGATGCCCGGCGCCAACTTCGGCACGGACAATCCGGCGGTTCATCCCCCCGATTTCCACCACATCGACCTGGCGGTCGAGTTGCCGGACGGGTGGCACGCCGCGGGACCGGGACGCACCCTGGATTCGGCCCACCTGCGATTTCGACCGAGCGTGCCGCTGGCCGAATTCCCGTTGATCGCGGCCCCGTTCGCGCGCCGGGCTTTGACGGTCGATGGCGTCCAATACGAGTTGCTGATCCACCCGACGCACCTGGCCGGCGTCGAACACTTCGCCTCCGAGGAGAATCTCGAAGGGACCCTCGAGCATCTCCGATCCCGACTGGCGGCGATTCCGGGATTGGCCTACCCGCACGGCGTCTTCAGCCTGGTCGAAGTACCGGCCCAGCTTCGGCGCTACGGGGGCGGCCGGTTGCTGGACACGGTCCAGTCGTTGCCCGGCATACAGATGTTGCCCGAACATGGATTGCCAACCAGGCGATTTAGCGCGCGGCGGGGTGTCGGATCGGCCCCCGGCGACGTGGTTCTGGAATGGGATCTCGCCAGCGTGGAGAGCTTCGGTCCGCACCAACTCCCGCTCACGGCCGGCGGCGCGCGCAACCTCTTGACCTACCTGACCAGCGCTTCGGGTGAGGGTGCGCTCGCCGTGAACTACCTGGTCGAGTCGCTGACGGCCTGGCGGTGGCGCGGTGCGCGGACCGTGGCACCCGGTCACTGGCTGCAACTGGGATTCCAGCCCGATGCACCGTTGCCGCTCCGCCTGACGCACCGGCTCCTGGGTACGGCGACTTTCAGCTCTAACTGGTACCAGTTCTCCTCAATGGAGTTGGACGACCGCAGCGCCGAGTTGTCGTTCACAGGGTTCGACCCGACGGCATCCCGGGAACACGCCGACATCCTGATCCACAAGGGCAATCTCATCGCTGGGGCCATCCGGGGACTGATGGGAGGGGACAAGGTTGCGGAGTTCCTCGCGTTGATCCGGTCGCGCCACGGCGGGGGCACCTTCGCGCTCGACGACTTCATGGCGGCGATGGCGGACACGGAACCGGCAGTGGCCCCATACATCGAGCACTTCATGCGGGAGTCAGCATTGCCGGGATTCCTGGCCTCCGACCTTCGCGCCTGGCGCCTCGCCGACGACGACAACGGCCAGCCCCGCTACCAGCTCGCCGTCCATGTGCGCAACGACGAGCCTGTGGCGGGTGTCGCCGGAATCTCGTTTCGGGCTCCGTCCGAGCGCCGCGGCGCCGCAGCGGCGTTCGAGCGCGGGGACTTCTCCCCCGTCCCTGGCCACACTTCGCTGGAGTTGGGCGTCGTGACCCGATCGCCGCCCCGCGAAGTTCGCCTCGAGACCAATCTGTCGCGGAACCGGCGCATCATACGGCTGGCGCTGCCCGATATCGATTCGGAGACCATTACCCCGGGCGAACCGTTCCAGGGTGCTCGGCGGAGCGACTGGGTGCCGCCGGACCTCGGCATCGTCGTTGATGATCTGGACCCGGGCTTCTCTGTCGTGCAGCCGCCCCGCAAGGGCTTTCGGATCGATTTCGGCGGCGACGAGAAAGATCGCGCGACCGTTACGGAATACGACGGCGATGCCCGAGAACGCCGTTGGCGACGTCAGGAACACGCCGATACGGTGAGTTGGGGCAAGTACCGGCGGACGCTGACGCGCATCCGCGCAGGCGCCGGGGAGGGCAGCGCCTCTTTCCGCGCGGAACTGCCGACGTCGGGGACCTGGCGTCTTCACTACCACCTGCCGGGGCCGTCCGCGAGCAAGAGGACCCGGGCCTCGATATCCCGGTTTTGGCGAGTCGCCGACCGCCTGGGGACGCTCGATCTGGACATCGTGGCGGTCGAGCGGCGCGTGCCCGTGAGCTTCGATGCGAGCATCGCCGTGCCGGGCTGGAACGATGTCGGGACATTCGAACTTCCCGCCGGTCCCGTGACGGTCGTGGTCTCCGACGCCACGACTGGCGAGATCACGGTGGCGGACGCCGTGCGGTGGGAGATGGTTTCGCCCGAAGTCCCTACCGGTTAGCCCGCAAATCTCACCAAGGGCCGCGATGATCGCGCAGGATTTTTTTCGTGTGCGCGTGCTCGCGAGCGGAAGCATAGCCGTCGCTTATGGTGCAGGGAGCATGTGCGCGCACACGGAAAAAAGACCAGCGAGGGCGCGGCAGCGCGGTCTGTTACCTGTCCGAACGTCGAAAACCGAACATACCTCATTGAAATGCAATGACCTTTACTGATTCAACAAGCGCCTTGGTGAGATTTGCGGGTTAGTGCCAGCGCAGGCACTCGGGTCTATTGGGCAGTGGCCTGGCACTGGTTCTCGCGTATCGATGGGAGCTGCGAGCAGGATGTTCATTGACGGCCGGCGCGTTTCGCGGGCGGTCGCCGGACGTGCCGTAGCGTCCGCGGAAACGGATGCGCAGCTGGACCGGCGGCTCTCTCCCTAAGTGACGTCATGCCCGCCGCCGAGGGGCAGGGCATACAGGTCGTCGAGGGAATACCAGCCCGGTGTGCTTGCCCTGGGGGGTTTCCGGCGCACGAAGTAGCGTCGTCCCAGCGTCGCGCCGCGGGTGTTCGGGTACCGCGCGACCTTGCCTTCCAGTTCGTCAACCAGCGCGCGCGTCGAGCCGAACCGACCCCACTTGCACTCGCCGAGATCGGTCCAGTTGTCATCGCGGACGCCGACTATGTCGATCTGCGTCTCCTTGCTCCAGAACTCGCCCACCTCGAACCCCGCGTGGACGCCTTCGTCGAGGTAGATGAGCGGCAGGGCCTCGCGGCACAGTTGCTCGAAACAACTGCCGAACCAGGCCTCCAGCGAAGGGGCGATGCGTTCGGCGAATGCCTGGCGGGCTCCGGCGCTGCGCAGGATGCTCGTATTCGGGAACACGAATCGAAACCAGAACTTCAGCAGCGGGTCGACGATGCGCAGACGCAACTGGCGCGGATTGCGGCGACGTCCGTCGCAAGGGTAGGACCGCTCGATGTAGCCCAGATTGACGAGTTGCTGGATGTAGTAGTGCAAGTTGCGTTCGGGCAGCCCCGCAGCGTCCGCCATCGTTCGGACCGTGCGCGCCCCCGAGGCGATCGCGAACAGGATCGCGTGGTAGGGCGCCACTTCGCGGAGTTCCTCGCGCAGCAGGAAAGTCGATTCGTGGAAGAGCGGCGCGAACTCGTCGAGCATGTGTTCGCGGATGTTGGTGTCGATCGAACGCGCATCGTCGAGACCGAGCAGATACTGTGGAATGCCCCCGACCAGGAAGTACGCCCTCGCTCGGTCGGCGACAGACCAGCGGGGATGAAATTCCGCGGCTTCCTGGTACCCGAAAGGCCGTAGGTGGATTTGCGCGGTGCGCCGGCCAAATAGCGGACTCGTCTTGCCGAGCACCTCCCGCTCCATGAATCCGAGGTAGGAGCCGCACACGACGAGCACGACGTTGCCTGCGGGCTTCCAGTGGCGGTCCCAGCAGTGCTGCAGTTCGGACAACAGTTCGGGACTCGCCGCGGCGATCCATTGGAACTCGTCGAGGGCCAGGATCAGTTTGGCGCCGGGATGGGCGGCGCTCCATTGTTCGACGACCGCAAGCAGCGCCTGTCGCCAGTTGTCGATCCGCAGGTCGGCGACCAGGGGCATGGCAAGGGCGGTAGCCGCTTCGGCGAGGAATTCCCGGACCTGCAGATCCGTCGGCGACTGCTTGCCCAGGTAGTACACGCCGGGCCTGCCCGCCATGAATCGCAGGATGAGTTCGCTCTTGCCCACACGGCGCCTGCCGTAGATGGGGATGAACTCGGCACCGGGCGACTCGAATGCCCGGGTCAACAGACCGATTTCCCTGCGACGCCCTACGAACTCGACCATGGGACAAGTGTCGTCCGAACGCGCAACATTCGTCAAGTCGTATTTAGACAAGTCGTATTTAGACAAGTCGAACTTTGGTGAATGTGAGGCGATGGCGCGCGAACACTACAAGGCGGAATAGCCCTGTCCGCAACACCCCAAGCGGTGCGACGTCGTGCGTTCGGGCGTAGAATGACCTTGTAGGCAAGGGAGGAGAGCAACATGGCAGAAGCAGCAACCGCGCTGGATCCCCGTGATCGCGCATGGAACGACGTTTGCGAACTCGGCCTTGAGGATTACGTCGCAGATCTCGACGCAAAGGGCTTCTGTGTCATCCCGCCGGAGATCGCGAATCCGAACAACCTCGCCGAGCGGATGCTGTCAGCGCTGCTCGATATCGCCGAGCAACGCAACGGCGAGCGCCCGGATGTGGTGACCGGCGCCACGCACGCCAATCGACCACCCCTGCTGCAGGGGTTCGATGGGCAGAAATTCGCCAATGAAGCGAAAAAGGAGGGGAAGGATGCACCCCCTCCGATCATGCTGAAGGAGCCCAATGTCGTCGACTCGCCGTTCGGCGACCGGATGAACCTGATCCTCTACGACAACGAGGTGTTCGCCGAGGCGCTGATGAACCCGCCGTTGCTCGCCCTGGTCACGTACCTGATCGGCTACAGCGCGGTGCTGTCGTCCATGGGCTGCTGGATGAAGGGGCCGAACAGGAGCAACTTCCCGCTGCATTCGGACTCGGCGGTTCCGGAACCGCTCCCGCCGCAGGCCTACCAGGCGCAGTGCACGTACCTGCTGACCGACTTCAACCGCGAGAACGGCGCGACGTGTGCCGTGCCGGGCAGCCACAAGTGGTGCCGCAAGCCAACGGAAAGGGAGGCCACGCTCCTGCCGTACGAGGAAGGTGGCAAGGACCAGGCCGTGCTGCTGGAGGCGCCTGCAGGCTCATTGGCCATCTGGCACGGGAACACGTGGCACGGCGCCTTCAACCGCACCGCGCCAGGACTGCGGGTAAGCGCGACGGTCTACCTCGTGCGGCCGTTCATTCGGCCGATCGAGGACTACATCGGCAAGGTGCCGCAGGAGTTGATCGACAAGTACGGACCGCGGCTGGCGATCCTGCTCCAGCACGGCACCGTTCCCGAGTACTCGACCCAGAGCGACCGCGTGACCTTCACCCAGCGGGCCAGGAAGTACGTTTCCGCGTACGAGGAGTCGCTGGGGAGTGCGTTAGGGCCCAAGAAGGACCTCTACCACTAAGTCGCTTCTAAGCCGCTTCCACCATCGCGGGCGCGCAGGCCCGCATGGCGGCCCTGACGGAATCGAGGCCCGGCCTTGCGGCCACCACGCGAACGATTGCGGTGTCGAGCCCCTGGGCCAGCCGCTTGAACGCCGCCGCGGCGCCGTCCGCCGGTCCAAAGTAGCCCACCGCACGCAACACGTGCGCCGGAAAGGCTTCGGCCACGTCATCCGGGCTCGCGCCCTCGTTCCGCATCGCGTCCAGTTCTGCCAGTTCGTCTGAAAAGCCCATCCGCTCGAAGTGGGCGCGGTACCCGAACTGCCTCTCCCGCTCCGTGGGAACGTTGGCTCCCAACGCATATCCCGCAGTCGCATGGGCCAGCGCTACGCGGGCCACATCCTCGTCGTCGTCGACACAGATTCGGATGTATTCCGCCATCTTGATCTCTGAAGGGTCGCGGCCGGCTTGGGCGGCGCCGGCGTCGATACGTTCGCGGCTCCAGGCGACCTGTTCCGGTGTGCACCAGTTGAGCGACGCTCCGTCCGCAAGCTCTCCCGAGAGTTCCAGCATCCTCGGCCCGAGGGCGCCGAGGTAGACCGGTGTCCGGGGTGGTGGAGAGATGCCGAGACGCATGTTCCGCAGCGTGACCGTTTCACCCACGTAGTCGACCAGTTCGCCCGCCACCAACCCTCGAATCACTGTCAGGTAGTCGCGCATGAGTGCCAGCGCGGAGAGCCGGCCCAGCCCGACGTTCCGACGCGCCGCGGGCCTGTGAGCGGCGCCGGTGCCTATTCCCATGACGAATCGCCCACCGGTGATCTCGCTGACCGTGCCGCCGGCCATGGCGAACGACACCGGCGTCCGGTACATGACGGGCGATACGCCGATGCCGGTTCCGACGCCTCCGGGCACGGCATCCCGGCTTGCCATCCATCGCTGGACACAGAGATGGAAGGAGTCCTGGCCGGCGCCCTCCGGCGTCCACATGCTCTTGTAGCCCAGTTCTGCCGCTTCCCGCGACAGCACGGCCTGGTCCGCCCAACCCATGCCCAGCCTCGCATCAAGGCCCAACCCGATTTCCATGCTTCAGCTCCGGTCCTGTTTGCCCACTTCGTTCGTCGGGCGCCGGGTGCATAATATACGTGCCGGAGCACACGCTGATTCGGCGGGGAATGGGAGGAACACCGGATGAAGCCCGCGGGCATCAGGTTGAACGACGAGCAGGTTCGCCGGTTCATCTGCGACGGCGTGCTCGTACTCGACAGTGGCCTCGCACCCGAGGTCCACTGGGATATCTACGACAAGATCCAGTGGAACAATACGCGTGAGTTCAACATGGGCAACAACGTGTTGCCCCGGATCGCGGAGTTGCAGCAGGTACTGGATGCCCCGGCCATCCACGGCGCCTTGCAGAGCATCCTCGGCGACGACTACATGCTGCATCCGCACCGGTTCATGCACGCGAGCGAACCGCTCGACGAGGCGGCCCGAAATCTCTCTCTGAACGGCAGCGAGCATGGGGCACCGATGGGCAAGGGATCATCGGGAAACAGCTGCTGGCACCAGGATGGGCAGATACCGATGTCCCGGGCGCGCTATCACGTGCCCCGGCTCGCCATGATCCTCTACTTTCCGCAGGACACCCCGGCTGAGCGCGGCCCCACCCGGGTCATTCCGGGCACGCACCTCCAGCCGTACCTCAGGAAGAGCGATTTCCCGTTCGCGTTCGTGGGTGACAGCATCAAGGCGGGGACCTGCCTCCTGATCGCTTTCGACATCGCGCATGCGGCGCTCAGCAACCTGACGGACTTGAGCCGGTACATGGTGAAGTTCGTTTTCCTTCGCACACGCACGCCGGCAGGGCCAAGCTGGGACGGCGGCGACGTGGAGTGGCGGCCGCCGAAGGCACGCCTCGGCAGGTACGAGCACAACGAGACCTGGTCCTATATCTGGGACTGGATGAGGGGCGCGCCGCGATTCGCAAGCCTCAAGGCGTCAGCTTCGAAGGACGTGCAAAAGTGGATGGGTTTCCTCCACGACACCGACCAGGAGATTCGGCTCAAGGCCATCTACACCCTGGCAGCGATGGGTGCCGACGCCATCGGGCCATTGAGGGAGAGCTTGCTGAGGAACGCCGGCCAGCAGCGCGAATTCACGTGTCCCTACATGATCGACAAGTCCGGTGCATTCGTGCCGATCGGGGATCCCAATGTGCGCCGTTGGAACGATGTCGCCTATACGCTGCAGGACGAGGCCTACGCGCTGGGCGCCATGGGTGAAGTCGCCGTGGATCCACTGGTGGAACTGCTCGGGCACGACGATGCCTGGATCAAGATCAATGCCGCCTTCGCCTTGGGGGAGATTGGCCCACCCGCCGCCCGCGCCATTCCAGAAATGGCGAAACTCCTGGATGACGAACGCCACCAGGTCGCGCGCGCGACCCTGGACGCGATGGGCTGCATCGGCACCAACATGCGCGTTGCGCTGCCCGCCATCCGCCGGGTGCTGACGGTGGACAATCCGGTCTGGCGGCAGCCCATGGGCTCGAGCGGCGACAGGAACGGCGAGATGGGGGTCCGGTTCAATGCGCTCTACGCATTGCTGAGTTCCGATGTTTCCATGGACGAGGTGGATGACGTGCTGGCGACCTGCCTCGACGACGGATTTGGCTACGTGCAGGCCATGGCGCTGGAAGGCCTGACGCGGCCGCGACCCGGCGAAGACCGTGCAGGGCTCCTGCATGCGCTCGACTACCTGAAGACGCATTGCTGGGACCATACGCTGGCGAACGGCCAGCGCGTGTTCTAGATTCCTGTAGCGATGGAAGGGATAAGGCGCCAGGTGAAGCCCAACGGCATCAAGCTGACGGACGAGCAGGTTCGGCGGTTCATCTGCGACGGCGTGATCCTGCTCGACAGCAGTCTTCCTCCCGAGTACCACCAGGACATCTTCGAGAAGATGGAGTGGAGCAACCGGCAGGAATTCAACATGGGCAACAACGTGTTGCCCCGCATCGCCGAGTTGCAACAGTTGCTCGATGACCCGGTCGTCCACGGCGCCGTGCAAAGCGTGCTCGGCGACGACTACATGCTGCATCCGCACCGCTACATGCACGCCAACGAGCCGCTGGCGGAAGCGGATCGAACACTCTCGCTGACCGGGTTCGAATACAAGCCGCCGGTTGGGGAAGGATCCACGGCCAACAGCGGCTGGCACCAGGATGGGCAGTGCCCGCTGGGCCGGTTCCGGCACCACGTGCCCCGGATCGCCATGATCATCTACTTTCCGCAGGACACGCCGGCCCTGCGCGGCCCGACCCGGGTCATCCCGGGCACGCACCTGCACGCCCTCCTGTTCGAGAGCGACTTTCCGTTCGGACTGGTCGGCGACCACATCAAGGCGGGTACCTGCATGCTGACCGCCTTCGACATCGCCCACGGGGCGCTCAGCAACCGGACCGATTCGAGCCGGTACATGTTCAAGTTCTGCTACCTGCGTACGCGCAATCCCACCGGGCCGAGCTGGAACGGCGGCGAGGTCGGCTGGCAGGCGCCGAAGGCACGTCTGGCGCAGTTCGAGCACACCAGGGCGTGGTCCTATATCTGGGACTGGATGCGCGGGGCGCCGCGATTCGCCAGCCGCACCGACGAGGCCTCTGGCGACCCATGGAACTGGATCGGCAGGCTCAATCGTGCGGACCAGAAGGCCCGGCTTGAAGCGATTTATGAGCTGGCCGCCATGGGTGCCGGAGCCATCGGACCGCTGCGGGAGAGCCTGCTCCAGTTCGCCGGCCTGCAGCGGGAAATTCCCCCGCCATACGACCCTCACCGGAAAAAGCGGGACAGCTTCACGCCGGATGACGAGGATCGTCTCGTGCGCCACTGGAACGACGGTGCCGTCGTGCCACAGGACGAGGCATACGCGCTCGGGGCCATGGGGGAGGTCGCGGTGCAGCCGTTGATAGAGTTACTCGATCACGACGACCTCTGGATCAAGATCAACGCCGCTTTCGCCCTCGGAGAAATCGGCGAGGCTGCGGCCTGCGCCATGCCCGACCTGGCCCGGCTTCTGACCCATGAACTTCCCCAGGTGGCGCGGGCGAGCCTGGACGCGATGGCTTTCATCGGCACCAATACCGGAGTTGCCCTGCCTGCCATTCGCCGGCTGCTGACCGTGAGCAACCCGGCCTGGCAGGAGCCGAGTCCGCGCGCGGGTTGGACCGGCGAGAACCAGGCCCGGTTCAATGCGATGTGCGCCCTGCTGAACTCCGACATCCCCGTCGAAGAACTGGATGACATCCTGGTTGCGAGTCTCGACGACGAGACGGGCTACGTGCACGCAATGGCACTGGAAGCCCTCACCGAGCGGCGCAATGGGGAAGACCGCGCGGGATTGCGGCGTGCCCTCGACTACCTGATGACGCATCGCTGGGACCATACGCTGGCAAACGACTTCCGCGTTTACTGATTAGCTCCCGAACCGATAACGCAGCTTGACCACCAGCGTATCGACCAGGGGGTCGCCGAACGCATCGCCGTAAAGTTGGCCGAAACTGTCGCGCGGAGTCGCGAGGGGATCGTCCAGGTCGTAGGCGTTCGCAAGATTGCTTCCCCGGGTGTAGACGACGAACAAATCCGATAGCGGTGCGATCTCCCACCGGTACCGTAGCTGCGCGATCAGCCGGCTGATCGTGAAGTCGTCGCTCTCGGCACCGTCCTCGCGTACGCGCGGCTGCAGTCGCTCCATGCCTTCGATGACCTGCAGAAGTTCCTGTTCGTTTGCCCGGATACCGGCCCATTGCATCGTCAACCGCAGTTGCTGGCGGGCGGTGATGAAGAAGTCCATGGCGAGCTTCGGCTGCAGGTCCGACGCAGAGAAGGTCGCGAAGTCCCCTTCGTCGAACACGTATTGCAGCCAGCCGTCGCGTTCGCGGTAGTTGACATCCAGATCGACCGAGAATCGGTCCGCCGGCTTGAAGGTGAAACCGCCGCCCCACGTGTAGCCCGTTCCGCCGAGATCTTCGCTCAAGGCCACGAACTGTGCGCTCACGCTGATGGCCTTGCTCGTGTCGGTGCCGAACGACAGGTCGATGCCCTTGCGGGGATGGATCCTGTAGGCGCCGTGGCCCCGGCTTTCGAGGTCCTCCCAGCGCTCCGGGAAGTAGCGCAGTGTCACGCGCAACTCGGTTTCGTTCGTGAACGTGAAGGCGTTCATGAGAAAGGCGCCGTTGAGGGTGGCCTGTCCCTCGCTGTTCCGGAACTGGCCGACGGAAACACGGGTGCCGAGCCGGCGCAGGCCGAACACGTTGGTTTGAACGAGCGACAGCGTGTAGAGCGCCCCGTACTGGTCGTTGCGCCCGAGAAAACCGAGGTCGTTGATATTGAGATGCTCGTCGAACATGTCGACCCGCAGGGTGTGCCGCAATCCCGGACGCGGCGTGTAGTCGACATCCGCCCAGACGCCATAGCCGCGGTGGCTGCCGTCCACGTCGTCTGGACAGGCGGGCCGCCGCTTCATGCCATCGCCGGCGGGAGTGCAACGCACGTCGCTGGCCAGGGTCTGAAGCTCCGCACGCCACTTCCCGTCGGCGCTCAGGAACTGCGCATCGACGCCGTGAACCGTGGCGCGGTGCAACGGATGGTCGAGGCGGGTGCCGATATAGCCGAGGGATCGCCTGCCGTCGCCGGATTTTTCGAAAAGGACGCGCGCGACGCCGAAATTGCGCCCATCGCCGCCGATCGCAGTATCGATCGTGGCGCCGGTTTCGTCGGTCGTCGTCGCGGGTCTCGCAGGGTCGTCCTCGAACGCCGCCAGCATGCCGTAACGCATCAAACCCGTCTGCCCGACCACCTTGGCGGCACCGAGGAGGTCCGTCGGCTGCGACAGGCGGTGGCTCTCGACGTCGATGTCTTCGCTGTATGTGAGGATCGGTGCGCCGCCGATGCGACGCGTGTTGAGCACGCTCGAAGGGGGACGCCGACTTGTGGATATTGTCGGCCTCGCGCCGCTGAACTGGGAGCTCGCTCCCCGGCTACGCCGCTGGAACGCCGCAGCAGAGCGTCCCGAGGTGTTGAATATCTCGCTGCCTTCCACGAAGAACAGGCGCTTGTCCGGGAAATAGGTCTCCCTTGCGGTGAGGTTGATCACGGCATCGTCGGACTCGACGGCACCGAAATCCGGCAGCGCTGTCGCCGAGACCTGGAAGTTGGGCGACGGTCGCCAGAACAGGTCGACACCGGCGCCCCAGTCGTTGTCGCCGTCGCGGTTGTCCAGCGCCGCCGAGGCATAGGGGAAGAGGTTGAATTGCCGCTTGGGCGAGACATCAGGCACCTTCATCGGCTGCAGCGCGGACATGAACCGCGCGCCACTCAAGGGGAGGGCGGGCCAACCCCAGCGTTCGTTGATGTGGGCGATCCTTCGCGAAGCGTAGAAACCCATCTGCCGTTCGCCGTCCGTGGGCGGCATCGTCATCATCGACCACGGCAGAAACAATTCGGCGCTCCAACCGTCCGGAAGCTCAGCCGTCGCGCTATTCCACGGTCCGTCCCATTCCTGAGAGTAGTTGCGCTCCGGCAGGATCTTTCCGTCCCTGACGGAGCCGCCCAACGCGACGGTGAACCAATAGCCGTAGAGTCCCTCCCCGGAGGTGTCCAAAGTGATTTCCCAGGCGTCGCGGCTGATGTCTTCATCCCGGGACGACAGCCGGGCGATCAGCGTCTCGGGAGGCTGCTCGTTCCAGACCCCGATATAGAGGCCCCGGTCGGTGTAGAGGAAACGGGCAGTGGTGCGGAAACGCGTCGGGCCCAGGGTTTCAGGCTCCACCACCACCATGTTGTCGTAGCCGGCAACCCCCTGCCAGACGGGTTCGTCGAGCTTCCCGTCGACGGCGATGTCGACCGTGTCGTAGCGTGGTACGAGGATGGCTTCTCCATCCGTTGCCAATCGCAGCGCACCTTGGGGCGTGGGTCCCGTTTCGGCGTGCGCAAACTGACAGGCCAGAAACGATGCCATCGCCGCCGCCCGGGCAGACAGCAAGGTTTTCATGGGTTCCCTACCGTGCGCGGGAATTGCTGCTTTGTTCGCTCGTAACAGGTGGGGTCGTTGATTTTTACTAGTGTCGAGGGGGCGACTCGTCGAAGTCGCGACCTTGTCGGTCGGCCTCCACGCGGCGCCGGTTCCACGCTATCCATTCCTCATGTGCTTGTGACTTGCCTTGCACGCGACCTTCTTCCCTGTGCTTTTCGATCACCGGGATGACGAATCGATTGACCATTGCCTGATAGAAAGTCATTGCGGTTTCTCCCATCCTGTTCACCGGTCGCGTCAGCAGCATCGCCAGCATGGCTGTCCCGATGCCCACATTGCCGAAATCTCCCAGCACCGCGAGGGTAAAGTCGACTGCGTTCTGCCAGCCGACAAGCGGAACGTCCGCTTGTTCCATCGCCTTATAGCCGATGCGCAACAACGCCACAAGCCACAGCACCGTGACAATTCGGAAGAACGTGGAGGCGTCACGTGCCTGGATGCTCCAGATGGAGACGTGGTCTTCCAATCGGGGCGTTGGCGACGGCAACAGCCAGCGAACCCACTTCCAAACCATCGGGGAATCTCTCGACCGGTCGTGGACCTATGACGATAGGCAAGGGTGGGCGGTCAGTCTGTAGGAGGACTCTTCTTGATGGCGTGAGAAAGCGTTGACAATGCGTGTCCGAGATTCCCTCACGCCGACGGCGGACTTCCGAAGGGGTCTCCATCGAACGCGTCCACCGTGGCGAACGCCTGCACCGGGCCGCGCCGCAGCCGTGTGAGTTGCCTGACCGGTTTGCCGATCGGCAGCAACGCGGCGACGGCGTGGCTGTCGGGAATGCCGAACAGTGCCTTTGCTTCCGGCTCGGTCGCGACGACCAGCGTAGTGAGCGTCCCGCCAAGTCCCTCGTTGCGCGCGGCGAGCAGGATGTTCCAGACGAAAGGATAGATCGATGCGCCGGGCACGACGCCGATGCGGGACAGGTCCTGGTCCATGGCGGCAACCACGGACAGGTCGACCGTGACCAGCAGGAGCACGGGCGCGTGAATCAGGCGCTCGATGAACCCCGGCGGAATAGGCGTGGCGTCGATGGTCGCCGGATCGATCTGGGCGGGTTCGACGGTGTTCAGTGGGTTCGCGCCGGCTCTGACCTCCGCCAGGTAGCGCCTGATGGTGGGTTCCATCAGTTGTCCGAGGGCCGCACGCTTTGCCTGGTCGCGGACGACGATGACATGCCAACCCTGCCGGTTGCCGCCGCTCGGCGCGAAGCGGGCGTTGTCGAGAATGCGATGCAGCACCTCGTCGGGCACGGGGTCGGCAGTGAACTCGCGTGCCGCGAAGGTGGTCCGCATGACGTCGTAGATTTCCATGGACCCTCACTCAACTGTCATCGGTGGCGTGAACGGTAGTGGCTTGCCTCGGGCGGGTAAACCGCCGGGAGCCGCTCGGCCGGTAGTAGGCCCGTTCGTCAGTGTGCCGCTTCGAGCAGGTTCTTCCGTATCGCGTCCTGCATGGCACCGTTCACCCCGATGTCGCGAAGGAAGGCGAGCGGCCCGCCGTGTTGTTCCTCCACGCCGTCGAGGAACACGCGGATGGCGTCTTCGCGCACGCCGGCGGATCGTGTGAACGCCTCGCGGGTCATGCCCTCGGGGAAACCCGGGCCCTGCGCGACGAACTCCACGTGGCGGGGCACGTCGCGATTCGTCAGGGCGAAATCCGCCTCGATGACGCCGCGGTCAACGCCCAGTATGGAGAGCACGAGAGCCGTGATCACCCCGGTGCGGTCCTTTCCTGCCGTACAGTGCAATAGCACGGGATAACACCCGCCGTCGGCCAGCACTTCGAAGACCTGGCGCCACGGCTCGGGGGAATACTGAAAGTAGGCGAGGTAGCGTTCTCCGAGGGTGCCCGTCTCGCGGTTGAGCTTTTCGTAGCTGCCATCGGGCAGCACGGACAGTCCGATGTAGCGTGAACCCATCCTCTCGAAGGGACCGCGGCCGCAGGTGCGCACCTCGTCGGGCCGCCGCAGGTCGATCTGCGTCCTGATCGCCAGTTCCGAGGCGCGTTGCAGGTCGCCCAGGGTCATCCGGTCCTGGCGGCCGGCGCGGAAGTAGCGGCCCCAGCGAATGGTCCTGCCGCCGTCCGCGCGATAGCCTCCGATGTCCCGGAAGTTGAAGCAGCCTTCGAATGCGTGATGGCGGACCTCGAAGTCGTCGATGATGCCGTTGGTCATGGGATTCCCGTCAGTGTGGTTCCAGCGTGGACGAGTAGGGGCCGTCGCGCAAGTTTGCGGTGAACTGGCTATCGCGACCGGTCTATAGTGCTACCTGCGAGGATATGAATGAAAGAGTTGAAGGAGAAAATTGCGGTTGTCACGGGAGCCAGCCGGGGGATCGGAGAAGCGAGCGCGCGCGCCCTGGATGCTGCTGGAGCGAGAGTCGTCCTGACCGCACGCACGGTTTCCGATCTGCACCGGGTGGCGGGCGACCTTTCCAACGATCCCGTGACGCTGGAAGCCGACCTGTCGGCACCTCGCGCGGGCACGGAACTGGCCGAGCGGATCCTGGCGGCCGTGGGTGGTGTGGACATCCTCGTCAACAACGCGGGCATACCGATGCGGCGAAAACCCGACGAATTGACCGAGGAGGATTTCGACCTCGTCTTCTCCATCAATGTTCGGTCGCTCTTGATGCTCACCCTCGGGCTCGGTCCGTCGATGATCGCCCGCGGCGGTGGGTCGGTGATCAATATCTCGTCCATCGCAAGCCTGCGCGGTCCCCTCGGCAGGGTGGCCTATTCAGGTGCAAAGGGCGCCGTCGACGCGATGACCCGGTCGCTGGCTGCGGATTGGGGCCCGGACGGCGTTCGGGTGAATGCGCTTTGCCCCGGCCTGATCATCACTTCGATCTGGGAGGCGGACCGCGATGTGCCGGGTCTCGCGGAGCAACTGGAAGAACGGATCGCGCTCAAGCGCTGGGGTTACGGAGCCGATGTCGCCGATGTCGTCGTGTTCTTCGCGAGCGATGCTTCCCGCTACGTGACCGGAGAGGTCGTGGCCGTGGACGGCGGCATGGCAAGAGTGAGTTCCGCGCCGCGCCGAAAGGACTGATACAGGCAGGAGATGCCGCATGACCACGCTCTACCGCAACGGACTGGTATTCGATGGCGAACGCATGATCGACGGCCACGCCGTACTCGTCGACGGTGAACGCATCGCCCGTGTCGCGCCGGAGCCCGTGTTCGAGGGTTTCGGCGGCGAGGAGGTCGACTGTTCGGACTGTACCCTGATGCCGGGTCTCATCGACTGCCACGTGCATCTTCTTTTTCGCGGCGAAGCGGATCCCTTTGCAGCACTCGAGAAGCTGGACGCGGCGCATGCCGTTGTTCGCGCACTTGAACATGCCGCCGATACACTGCGCGGAGGAATCACGTCGGTGCGCGATTGCGGTGGCCGCGAATACCAGGAGTTTGCCGTGCGCAATGCATGCAACGACGGGCGGTTTCCCGGGCCCACCATTCGCGCCGCGGGCAAGATGATCTGCATGACCGGCGGACACGGCAACCGCATGGGGCGCGTCGCGGACGGTCCGGACGAGGTGGTCAAGGCGGTCCGGGAACAGGTCCACGCCGGTTGCGATCTCGTCAAGATCATGGCGACGGGTGGCGTCATGACGCCCGGCGTCAATCCGGAGGACGCCCATTACTCCGCCGAGGAAATGGCCGTCGGCATCGCCGAGGCGAAACGTTTCCACCGGCCGACGGCAAGCCACGCCCAGGGCGCGGAGGGTATCCTCAATGCCACCCGGGGCGGCGTTACCTCCATCGAGCACGGCATCTTCATGAACGAGGAGTGCTGTCGGGAGATGGTGGAACGGGGCACGTTTCTCGTGCCCACCCTGGCGGCCCTGCGCCACATCCTGGGAAATGCCGAGACAGGCATACCGGACTACGTGGTTGAGAAGGCGGCCCGTTGCGCACAAGCGCACGAGCAGTCGGTACGCATGTTCCGGGACGCGGGCGGACGCATCGCCCTTGGAACGGATGCGGGGACGCCGTTCAACCTGCACGGCCGCAACTCCGACGAACTGCGGTTCATGGTGGAAGTCGGCATGACCGCGCTTGAGGCGTTACAGGCCGGTACTGCCAATGCGGCAGACCTCATGGGCCTGGACGACCGGGGACGCATTGTCGAGGGCGCGGCGGCGGATCTCCTGCTGGTCGACGGCGACCCGTCCCGGGACATCTCGGCGGCGGCAGACCGCGGTAGTCATCGCCGAGTGGTCAAGAATGGGGAAGTCGTTCCCGGTCGATCGCGACAGGGGTAGGCCGAGCATGTAGGCTCTGTGGCTCTTTCACTCGGGTCAGGGGCAGAGAAGCATGCAGGTATTGAAACGCGTCGGCGTCGTTTCGGCGACGAAGATCTCCGGGGTTCTCTCCGCAGTCTTCGGTGTTCTCCTTGGAATCGGGTTCGCGTTCATCGGAGGCGGTCTGGGCTCCTTCGGCGGCCTGCCGGGTTGGCTCATCGGACTGATTGGCTGGCCCATCATCTACGGCCTGATCGGTGCCATCGCGGGTGCGATCTACGCGGCACTCTACAATCTTGTTGCCGGATCGGTGGGCGGTCTCGAGGTCGAACTCGAATAGGACGCTTGCTGTCTTCGCAGCGGAGTCCTCGGCCGAAGGCTGGCGTGCGCTAACTTCTGTCGGCGATCTCCAACAGGCGATCCCTGAGTTCGGTCGGGACAGTCTTCAGGCCGTAGGCCTCGTCGTCGCCGATCTCGCAGCCACCGAGGGACGCCAGCCGAGAATTCGTCATGTAGGCGCAGATGCCGAACACGAGTTGCGTCAACTGCCTGTGCGTGAACTTCTTGCTCATGTCGGTCAGCGTCGGCTCGGCGGGACGGCCGTCCAGTACCACTTCGTTCGTGAACTGCAGCACGAGCTTCTCGGTTTCGTCGAACACGTCGGAATCCAGGTCGCCGGTGATGATCGCCTCCAACTGGGCCTGGCTTCCGCCCCGGCGCAGCATCGAGACAGCGTGATTTCCCCACTCGTAGGATGAGTTGGCGAGGACGCTGGCGTGTACGACCGCCATCTCCTTCAGCAGCAGCGGCATGCCGTCCGCTTCTTCCTGCCAGACCGTGCGATTGAACAGGATGTATTTCAGAAACGCCTGGGGCGCATGTGCCCAGACGTGAAATATGGCGAGATCGAAACGCATCGCATCCCAGGCTTCTCTAAGTTCGGGATCGGCCTCTTCTTTCGGCAACAGGGGAATGTGTTTCATCGTAGGTCCTTGCCTTGACGTGGAAATTGCCGGTCGAACGCGCTGGCGCCACCGGTGACAAACGTGACTTTGCCTTGGAGCTCCGTCACTTGTGGGCTTCGCTATTCCACCAGGTCCATCAACTCAATCTCGGGTCTTCCACCGGAAATCGGACCAAGCTTGGCACTTCGGGCCTTGAAGGCGTCGGATTGACCGTGCTGCCCCAATGCGTCGGCATCTTCGTACTGCTCCATGACGAAGTAGGCGGTGGGATCGTTCCGAGATTTGAACAGCAGGTAGAAGGTGCAGCCGGGTTCGTTGTCCTTCACCGCCTGCTGCAATTCCTTGAATCCCGCTTCGAACTGCGCGTTCGCGCCTTCCTTGCATCTCAGTTTGGCGACAATTCCAATGCTCATGGCAACTCCTTGATCTGTGGTTGACTATCGTTTGGCCTTCGCCGCGTCCCAGGCCGCGAACGAACTGCCTTCCTCCGCAAGCCGCTGCAACAACGGGGCCGGCCGCCAGGCGTCCCCGTACGCCTGGTGGTACGCCAGGATGTCCCGGTACACGTTGTCCAGTCCGACCTGGTCCGCGTAGTACATCGGCCCGCCCCGGTACTTCGGGAAGCCGTAGCCGTAGACGTACACGATGTCGATGTCGCTGGCCCGCAGGGCGATGCCGTCGTCGAGTAGCTGGGCGCCGATGTTGATGAGGGGATAGAGGCATCGTTTCAGGATTTCATCATCGTCGAGTTCCTCGGTTTCGAAACCGAGTTCGGTGCGGGTTTCCGCGATGACCTGCGCGACCACCGGATCCGGTTGTCCCTGGCGGCTGCCTTCGGGATACGTGTAATAGCCTGCATTCGTCTTCTGCCCGAGGCGGCCGAGTTCGCATAGCTTGTCCGGCACGATGGCAGAGAGCGGCTTGTCCTTGACGCCGGACATCTTGCGCGCGCGCCAGCGAAGGTCGAGTCCGACCAGGTCGGCCATCGCGAACGGACCCATGTTGAAACCGAAGTCGTAAATCACCTTGTCCACCTGCTCGGGCAGCGCCCCGCGCAGGATGATCTCGCCGGCCTGGCGGGTGTAGCCGCCGAGCATGTGGTTGCCTATGAACCCGGACGCGTTCAGGGCCATGACAGGTATCTTGCCGATAGCCTTGCCGAGCGCCATGGCCGTAGCGAGGGTTTCCTTGCTGGTTTCGACTCCGCGTACCACCTCGAGCAGTTGCATGATGTTGGCGGGGCTGAAGAAGTGCGTGCCGACGACGTCGCCGGGGCGCTTGGTCATCGCCGCCATCTGGTCCAGATCGAGGCCTGACGTGTTGCTGGCGAGCACCGCGCCGTCCTTCATCGTGGCGTCGAGCCTGGCGAAGACTTCTTTCTTGAGGTCCAGGTTCTCATAGACGGCTTCGATGACGATGTCCGCGTCTGCGACGGCATCGTAGTCCAGCACTCCCTCGATGAGGCCGAGGCGCGCGTCGCGCTCCGGCTCGCTGATCCGGCCGCTGCGGACCATGCGGCCATAGTTGTGCTCGATGACCGCCAAGCCCTTGTCCAGCGCCTCCTGGTTCACTTCCAGCACCTTCACCGGAATGCCGGAGTCGGCGAAGCTCATGGCGATGCCGCCGCCCATCAACCCGCCGCCGATGGTCGCAGCACTGCTGATTGTTTTCGTCGGCGTGTCGGCGGGCACGTCCGGAATCCGCGCTGCCTGGCGCTCGGAGAAGAATACGTGGATCATCGCCGCGCGCTGCGGGTGCGCGACGCATCGTGCGAAGTTCTCCTGCTCGCGGCGTGTGGCTTCGTCGAAGTCCTCGAACTCTATCGCGCCCTTTATGCATTCGAACGCCATCTGGCCGTTGAACTGGCCGCGCATTCGCCGCGCCAGGTAGGCTTCCCCCGCCTTGAGGACATCGGGATTTTTCCGGTCGGCATCGATCTTGTCGCGCTTGTGGCGAGCGAGGGGATACGGGCCTCCCTCGGCGACCCTCGATTTCGCGAATGCCATGGCGCCGGCCACCAGGTCGCCCTCGATGATCGCGTCGATGAGGCCGACTTCAAGTGCCTCTTCCGTATCGAAGGGATCGCCGGTGAGGATCGCCTGCATGGCTCGCTCCACGCCGATCAGTCTCGGCACGCGCTGGGTGCCGCCGTCGCCGGGCAGCAGTCCGATCTTGATCTCGGGCAGGCCGACCGGTGCGCCGGGTGCGGCGACCCGGTAATGGCAGTACAGCGCCACTTCGAAGCCGCCGCCGAAGCAGGTACCGTTGATCGCGGCGACAACGGGCTTTTCGCTTTCCTCGATGTATTCGGTCGCTCGCCGTTTCGGCTGCTGGTCCGGGGGTGGCCCCCCGAACTCGCGGATGTCCGCGCCGGCGATGAAGGCGCGTCCCTTGCCGGTGATGACGACGGCTTCAACGGCATCGTCCGCGAGCGCCGTCTCCATGTGCTGCGACAGGTAGAAGCGCACCCCGGAACTCAACGGGTTCACCGGCGGATTGTCGATGGTGAGAAGCGCTACTCCGTCGCGCACCTCGTAATGGACCGTTCCGAGTAGGGCCACAACAGTTCCTCGCTGTTCGAATCGCGGCGAGTATACGGTTGTCCGCGCGGCCGGGACAGGAACGTGGCTTCAGAACAGCAGATCGGCCCCGGAAATTCGTTCGCGTGGCCGTCGATATGGCGCAGGCTAGTCGTCGTTGCCGATCAGCCACCCCGCCCCGAAGGCTGCCGCGACCCCCCAGAACAGGGAGCGTCCCGCGTTGCGGGATGCCGATAGCTCGGCTGCTTCCACTTCGTCCAGTTGATCCTCGATCCAGTAGATCAGTTCTTCCAGCTTCCGTTCGTGCGCATCGAATTCGAGCTTGATCGTCACATCGCCCTGCGTTGAGTATCCCCGTCGCTTCAGACCGGCTATTGGGTCACGCGATATGTCGACGATGTCGTCAAGCCAGCGCTGGATCCTGAGCAGCACATCGCGATAGAGATCGCTCAGCAGCGACCAGCCCTCGAAGTCCTCCGGGCCTGGGTTCGCGCGCTGGATTTCGTCGTGGCTTGTCAACAGGTGCTCGATATGGACTTCGAGACGGCCGACCGCGCGATGCACCTCGGCATCGGACATTTCCTCGAAGTCCTGGTTGATTGCATGGCCCAGGGCTACGACCGTTTCCGCGAGCGCGCGGGTCTTGCTCGATATGAAGTCGAGCATGTCCTGTATCCCGGCTGTCTGCAGCGGCGGTCGCTCAAGCTGGCGTCGTACGTTTTCGGCCACCGGGATGATGGCTTCGCCGAAGATGACGAATGGCCGCGGCAGTTGGGGATTGGTGCTCAACGAGCGACTTCACATCGGTCTGAATCGAGGAGGCAGGGTATCAGATCACCCACCCCTGGGCGGTCGCGTTGGCGGACCCCGCCGATTTCTGCAAAAATCGCTTTTTTTCGGGGCATTCCGGGTGAGCGTAGCTCGGCGGCAGACGCGCATCGTCTACGATGCATTCATGGACCTGGTGGACGGGGGCAAGCACCTCGTCGACACCGGCGACGTGGCATCGTACATGCGTAACCGGGACCACCCGATGGATGCATGGGAGATTCGGGGCGAGTTCTTCCAGCTCCGGCAGATGGGGTTGATCGACCTCGATGCCGATACGGCCCAGTGGTTTTCGGTCCCGGGCGGGGACTTCGAGTCAGCGCGCGACAAGGCGGCCGAAACAAACGGCCAGGCGGAAGGCCGGTGACGTTCGGCGTGGGCGAAGAACGGGCTGCGTGCCGGGATCGCGCGGTTCTCCAACCTTCGGATCGTCCCGGTGAGTGACGCGACGAACGATACGGGCGCGGAAGGCTCGAACGACGATTCCATCGACTTCGAGAAAGCCCTTGCGGAACTCGAAGGGCTTGTCGAGAAAATGGAGACCGGATCCTTAAGCCTCGAGGAGTCGTTACGCGCCTTCGAGCGCGGCGTCCGCCTCGCCCGCCACTGTCAGACGGTCCTCGAGCAGGCGGAACTGCGCGTGAAGGCGTTGCTCCAGGACGGTACCGAAGTGCCCGTACCGGACAGCGGCACAGGCGAAGATGACCTTTGACCGCGCGAAGTTCGCGTCCGCAATAGAAGCTGTCCTCGAAAGTCATCTACCCCGGAACTCCGACATCGCCCCGCACCTGGTGGAGGCGTTGCGCTACATGGCGTTGGGCGGCGGAAAGCGTCTGCGCCCGGCGATCGTCTGCGGTACGTGCGTGGCGCTGGGCGGTTCCATGGAGGAAGCGCTCGATCCCGCCGCAGCCGTTGAGTTTCTTCACACGTATTCCCTGATACACGACGACCTTCCGGCCATGGACGACGACGACCTGCGCCGCGGCCGACCCTCCTGTCACGCGGCGTTCGACGAGCCGACGGCCATTCTGGCCGGCGACGCGATGCAGGCCCTGGCGTTCGAGGTGCTGGCGGGCGCGGAGAGCGTGCCCCCGTCGACCCGGGTGCGGATGATCGGACTGCTGGCAGCGGCGGTCGGCTGGCCGGGTATGGTGGGCGGTCAGGCGTTCGATGTCGCCGCCACGGGAGGGAATATCCTGCCCATCGACCAGATCCTGCAGATGCACGCAACCAAGACGGGTGCGCTCTTCCGGGCTTCGGTTCAACTGGGCGGCCTGACCGCCGAACCAGGCATTGACGCGCCGCGTTTCCAGTCGCTGACTGCCTTTGGCGAAGCCGTGGGCGCGGCGTTTCAGATCGTCGACGACATTCTCGACGTGACGCAGTCAAGCGAGACGCTAGGCAAGAATGCAGGCTCCGATACGGGTCAAGGCAAGATCACGGTGCCCGCCGCTGTAGGCCTGAATCGCGCGCGGGCGATGGCCATGGAGGCGCACGAAACCGCGCTGGGTCACCTGGAGTCTCTAGGCCTCTCGGACGGACCGCTCGTGGAACTGGCGGACGCCGCGGTGAACCGTATTTCGTAGTGTCGGCTGTTATGCCGGAAAGGTGAATCCGGCCAGACCGAGATGCCACAGCACGACATGCACCGCGATGGCGGCGAGGACCCCCGCGACGATGTCGTCGAGCATGACGCCGAAACCGCCCTCAACACGGTGGTCCGCCCAGGACACCGGCCAGGGTTTCAGGATGTCGAACAGGCGAAACAGCACGAAACCCGCTGCCATGGCGAGAGCGTCCGACGGAAGGCACGCCAGCGTCAGCCAGACCCCCGCCACCTCATCGAGAACGATGGCCGGGTCGTCGCCGAGGGCGCGCCTTTCGCAGAGACGCCGCACGAGCCATGTGCCGGCAATGATCAGCGCCCCGGCGCTCGCAAATTGAACAGCGAGAGGCGCCTGCGCAAAAACCAGCCACCAGATCCCCGCACCGAGGAGCGATCCATAGGTGCCGGGCGCCCCTGGAAGCAGACCAACGCCAAAACCCGTGGCGATCAGGACGTCGGGCTCCCGGAGGTTTCCTCGCGTGATGGCGCTGGGCGGGCTAGCTCGCATATCTCACCAAGGGCCGCGATGATCGCGCAGGATTTTTTTCGTGTGCGCGTGCTCGCGAGCGGAAGCATAGCCGTCGCTTATGGTGCAGCGAGCACGTGCGCGTACACGGAAAAAAGACCAGCGAGGGCGCGGCAGCGCGGTCTGTTACCTGTCCGAACGTCGAAAACTGAAGATACCTCATTGAAATACAATGACCTTTGCTGATTCAACAAGCGCCTTGGTGAGATATGCGGGCTGATATGTTTTGACCTGTCAAGATGGTCAAGGAACATTCGCTTCATCCTTCCGATGTAAATGCTTGTTGTTGACGCGGTGGGCATGTGGGCGAGAGGCGCGCGAGTGTGGGCAGGCCGGAGGGCAAACGCGCGTCCAGCGCGTTGTCCGGGGGCTGTCCACACGTCCCGAAGGGCGCGCGCCGGTCCGAAGGACTCGTCCACATGCCCACCGCGCGGCCGGACGCCCCGCGGGGCGTCGATGGGCGCGTTGAGTCGGGACAAGGCCGGGCTGATTGCGACGGTGGATCATGCTGATATGCGTGGATTGGGTACCACCGGACTTCACTGCGTCGCGGAGCTGGCCTTTCTCTAAATGCAGGGATCGCCGACCGACACGCCCGCTCGGGATCGTGTCGACGGCACCGGTTATAGCCCGAACAAGGGTTCTCCACACCGGCCCGATCCTGCCCCGACTCAACACGCCCAGACCTCCTCCTTATCCGGTTTCGAGCGCGCCGGCGGCCCGCGCGATGCGGGGCATCTCGCGGCGGACGATGTCCCAGACGAAGCCGCTCAACTCCCGGGCCACGGCCACGTTGGCCTGCTTGCTGTTCTTGCCCGACTCGATCAGGCGCCGGTAGCGGCCGCACAAGCGGCGCTGCGCCTTCCAGGCGATCGCCCTGGCCTCGTCCGACGCCGCGGCCGCCTTGCGCTCGAGGTGCGCCGTGCGCCGCGCCGGGAACCGGTAGCTCCAGGCCGACTCCACCAGCGCCCGCCGCGCGTGGCCGTTGCCGGTCCGCGTGATCCCGCCCCGGCGGCGGCGCTCCCCGGAACTGTGCTCGCTCGGCACCAGCCCCAGATAGCTCATCAACTGCCGCGGCGAGTCGAAGCGGCTCACGTCGCCCAGCTCCGACAGCAACGTCATGGCCGTGATCACGTCGACGCCGCGCAACGCCGCCAGCGAGCGGACCGCCGGCGCCATCGACCAGCCCGGCAGGGCGTCGCGCAGCAGCTTCGTCAGCGCCGCCACCCGGTCGCTCGCCGCGCGCGCCGCGTCCAGATATTCCTGGTACGCCCATTCCTCCCAGTCGCGCTCGAAGCGCAGCCCGTCCAGCCACGCGTAGTGCGCCTTCGTCCAGCGCCCGCGCGACCAGCGGCGGTCGTGGCGCAGCAGAAACGCGCCCAGCTGCTGGCGCGCCCTGAGCTCGGCCCGCTTGAAGTCCGACCGCGCCCGCACCAGGTCCCGCATCGCCTCCTGGTCCTCGTCCGGAACCCACACCGGCGTCAGCTCCCCGGCCCGCGACAGCCGCGCCAGCTTCACCGCGTCCCGCCGGTCCGTCTTGATCCGATCGCCCGGCGCCTTCGGTATCCGCGACGGCGCCACCACGTCGCAGTCGAATCCCATCGCCGTCAGTCGACGGTGCAGCGCGTAGCCGCACGGCCCCGCCTCGTAGCAGAACCGGATCAGCTCGCCGCCATGCGCCTCGCACAGCCGGTCGGCCAGCTTGCCGACCGCCGCCGGACGGTTCGCCACCTCGCCCCAATACGCCGCCGGACCGCGGCCGGCTTCCGCCACCGCCACCGCGATGCTCTCCTTGTGCACGTCCAGCCCCACGTGGCACGCGTAGCTCTTCTCCGAACTCCCCGCCGCCGCGCTTGGCCCTGCCGCTCCGTTTGATCTAAAGTCTTCCATTGCCTGCCCTCCTCAATTCTGGCTCTGTCTCGTGGCCGTCAATGACCAAGCCCCAAGATAATCCACGCTCTTGAGGACGGGCAGGTCAAAACATTATGTCTAGAAATGCCGGTATCCCTCTGCCTTGTCGATGGATACGACACGACCCCGGTCGAGAACGGTGATGCCTTCGCCTTCGACGACTTCACCGATTGCGGTGATCGGTTCTGTCACGTCGGGCCGTTCCCCGGCGGTGAACAGAAGCTCGTAGTCGTCGCCGCAGGTGAGCGCGGCGTATGGCTCCACGCCCTCCGCGACAGGTATCGCTTCCAGCGTCAGCCGTGCGCCGACGCCGCTCGCGCGGCAGATGTGTCCGAGGTCCGCCAATAGTCCATCCGAGATATCGATGGCGGCGGATGCCTTCCCCCGCAGTGCCTGGCCTAGATCGATGCGTGGCTCAACGCGGTAGAAGCTGGGATCGTTGGCCGACAGGGCTGCGTGGCCCGCGCCCACCGTACCGGAGACGAAGACCGTGTCACCCGCTCGGGCACCGGAGCGCAGCAGGCGTTCTCCAGCGGGGAGGAGTCCATGTGCCGTGACGGACACGGCGAGGGGCCCCCGCGCAATATTGCCGCCGACGATGGAGGTGCCGTAGCGATTCGCGTACTCGGCGATACCCCGTGCGTAGGCCTCAATCCATGAGATGTCCGCCTGGGGAATGGTCAGTGACACTACGCAATAGCTGGGGCGCGCCCCCATTGCCGCGAGGTCGGAGAGGTTGACGCCCATGGCGCGGCAACCGACGAGATCCCCCGGGGCGCCCGCCGGAAAGTGCCGGCCGGCGACGAGCGTATCCGTTGTCACCGCAAGTTCGAGTCCGGGCGGGATGGAAACGACGGCGGCGTCGTCTCCGGGACCGACAAGCACGGACTCGGCGCACGCTGCGCGCCCGAGGATCCGGGTGATCCGCTCGATGATCTCGAACTCGTTCATTGCACTTCGTCCGCCCGCAGGTCGCGCGCGACGCGATCGAGGACGCCGTTGACGTACTTGTAGCTGTCCTGGGCGCCGAATGTCCTGGCGAGGCTGATGTACTCGTCGAGCACCACCTTGAAGGGAACGTCCGGACAGGCGCTCAGTTCGAAGGTCCCGGCGCGGAGAATGGCGCGTTCGACCTGGTTGAGTTCGCCGACCTTGCGATCGAGGTAGGGAGCGAACGCGGCGTCGAGGTCGTCGGATTCGGCGATGACACCGTCCAGGCATCGGTCGAAAAACGCCGTGTCGGCCTTCTTCAGGGTTCCGCTGCCGACGAACTGGGATCGAATCTCGTCGGAGTCGTGTGCTGCGACCTGCCATTGGTAGAGCGCCTGTACCAGCGCGCGTCTTGCGTGCCGGCGCGGCCATGTGGACATTAGAGGCGGGCCAGGAGGTCGGCCATTTCCAGCGCCGCGCGCGCGGCATCGCCGCCCTTGTCTCCGGCTGCTGGATCGGCGCGCTGGATGGCCTGCTGCATGGTATCGGTCGTCAGCACGCCGAACACCATGGGCGTTCCCGTATCGAGGGCGGCGCGCTGCAGACCACTCGCGCACTGTCCGGCGACGAAGTCGAAGTGCGCCGTTTCGCCCCGGATGACGGCGCCGAGGGCGATCACCGCATCCGTGTCCGCGTGGCGCTCTGCGAAGGACTTGGCTGCGAGCGGCAGTTCAAACGAGCCGGGTACACGTATCACCGGCACGCTGTCCACATCGACCTCGTGCTTCTCAAGGACGTCCAGCGCCCCCGCGATCATCGAATCGACCACGGATTGATTGAAGCGCGCCGCGATGATCGCGAAGCGCTTGCCACTTCCATCGAGTGCGCGTTGTTCGGGCTTTTCGTCGGCCATGCGGCTATTTGCGAACGACGAGTCGCAAATCCTCGCCGAACATCTCCGTTTCCGCGATTCTACCCGCAACGGCCTGGGCCAGGCGCGAAAGCCTGAGTTCGGCCAGTGGCCGTGCGTCGCTGCCGAGAATCCTGGGCGCAAGGTAGAGGATCCACTCGTCCCACAGGCCGTCGGCGAGAAACGCGCCGGTCAGGACCGGGCCGGCCTCGACCATGACCTCGTTGCATTGACGTGCGCCGAGATGGTCCAGCAGAAGCGAGAGGTCGACCCGTTCCCCGTCCTGTCGGTGCAGCTCGGCATGCGGATGCCGGTCCGGTCCGCGCTTGCCGCAGGCGATCAGTGTCGAGCCCTCCGCCTTGAAGATCGCGGCGTCCTCAGGAACGGTGCCGCGCGAACTGACGATGACCCGGAGCGGTTGTCTTGTCCGGCCGTCGGCGGCGAACCGCGAGTCGCGCACCGTAAGTCGTGGATCGTCATCCCGCACGGTGCCGGCGCCTGTCAGGATGGCGCAACTCCGGGCACGCCAGTGCTGCACATCGGCGCGCGCGGCCTCGCCCGTGATCCAACGGCTCTCGCCGCTTGCCATGGCGGTGCGGCCATCGAGGGACATGGCGGTCTTCAGGCGCACCCACGGTCGTCCGGTGCGCATTCGCTTGATCCACCCCGGATTGAGTTCCCGGGATTCGGCCATTTCTTCGGTGTCTACCTGCACGCCGGCGTCGCGCAATCGCGCGAACCCCTGGCCGTTCACGTTCGGGTTCGGGTCGGTCATGGCCGCCACCACGCGTCGAATACCGGCGTCGATCAGCGCGTCAGCGCAGGGCGGCGTTTGGCCGTGAATGGAACAGGGTTCGAGGGACACGTAGGCGGTTGCGTTCTCGGCGGGCCGGGCAAGTTCGGGTGCCCGTGCCCCGGCATCCGCCAGCGCAGCGGCTTCCGCATGCGCCTGTCCGCGCCACATGTGCCAGCCGCGTCCGATCACAACACCGTCACGAACGAGCAGGCAGCCGACGCGCGGGTTCGGCGCGCAGGTATAGAGCCCCCGCTCCGCCAGTTCGATTGACGCGTGAAGATAGAGGCGGTCCGCCGCCGAGACCATCAGTCGCGTACCGTGTTCAGGTCCCGTACTACCTCGGAGAATTCCTGCACATCCTGGAAGTCGCGGTACACCGAAGCGAAGCGGATGTAGGCGATGCCATCCATGTTTCGGAGTTCCGCCATGACGGCTTCGCCAACGATCCGGGACGGCAACTCGCGCTCGCCGGTGGTGCGGAGCTTGTGCTTGATTCGGTTGATGGCGTTTTCAACGTCCTCTTCACTCACGGGCCTCTTTCTCAAGGCGCGGCGAATGCCCCTTTCGAGCTTGCGCTCATCGAACGGCTCGCGTTCTCCGTTGTTCTTCTCGATGCGCGGCATGACGAGTTCCGCCGTCTCGTAGGTCGTGTAGCGCTCCGCGCACGTGAGGCACTGGCGCCGGCGGCGCACCTGGTTGCCCTCGGCGACCAGCCGGGAATCGATGACCTTGGTGTCGTCGGCACCGCAGAAGGGGCAGTGCACGATCAGCCTCCGGCGGCGTACACCGGGAACGCCCGGCAGAGATCCAGGACCTTGAGCCGCACAGACGCGATCATGTTGTCATTCTCGATGTCGTCGAGGATGTCGCACATCCAGGTCGTGAGCGTTCGGAACTCGGCCTCGCCGAAGCCGCGGCGTGTGGCGGCGGGCGAGCCGATCCGCAGGCCCGAGGTGACGAACGGCGACCGCGGATCGTTGGGTACCGCGTTCTTGTTGACGGTGATGTTGGCGCGCCCGAGCGCGGCGTCGGCATCCTTGCCGGTAATGCCCTTGGTCGTAAGGTCGACGAGGAACAGGTGATTGTCGGTTCCGCCGGACACCACGCGATGGCCCCTTTCGACGAAACCGGTGGCCATGGTGCGGGCGTTGGCCAGCACGCGCTCCTGGTATTGCCTGAATTCCTCCGTCGCCGCCTCCTTGAAACACACCGCCTTGGCGGCGATGACGTGCATCAGCGGGCCGCCCTGGGAGCCGGGGAACAGCGCCGAGTTGAGCCGTCGCTCGAGGCCCGCGCCGGCATGGGAGAGGATGATGCCGCCCCGGGGGCCGGCCAGTGTCTTGTGCGTGGTGGAGGTGGTGACGTCCGCGATGGGAACCGGATTCGGATAGAGCCCCGCGGCGATGAGCCCCGCGACGTGTGCCATGTCGACGACCAGGTACGCGTCGACGCCGTGGGCGATCTCGCGGAACCGTTCCCAGTCCATTTTCCGGCTATAGGCGGAGAACCCTGCCATGAGGAGCTTCGGCCGGTGCTTCTCGGCGAGGGCCTGCACGGCGTCGTAATCGACTTCGCCGGTTTCGGCATCCACCCCGTACTGCACCGTGCGATAGAGCTTGCCGGAAAAGTTCACCGGGGACCCGTGCGTCAGGTGCCCACCGTCGGCGAGGCTCATGCCCAAAACGCAATCGCCCGGCTCCAGCAGCGCCAGGTACACCGCTGCGTTCGCCTGGGAACCGGAATGGGGCTGCACGTTGGCATAGTCGGCGCCGAACAGGGCCTTGACGCGGTCGATCGCGAGCTGCTCGACGATGTCGACGTTCTCGCAGCCGCCGTAGTAGCGCCTCGACGGATACCCTTCCGCGTACTTGTTGGTGAGCACGCTGCCCTGCGCCGCCAGCACGCGCGGGCTCGCGTAATTCTCCGACGCGATCAGTTCGATGTGCTCTTCCTGCCGCCGATTCTCCTGCTCGATCGCGAGCCATACCTCGTCGTCGAAACCACGAATCGACCAACCTTCCGCGAACATCCCTTAAGTCTCTTCCTCGTGCGGCGCTTCCCGGTCCACATTGTAACGTCGGGCGGGTCGGCAGGCTTGAACACACCTCATCGGATGGATGTTTCGGGCTCACCCGAGAAGGCGGATCGGGCGTTTACATGTCGACGAGTGCGCCACGTGTCGCGGCGGAGCCGGAACCACTTGGCCAATGTATGTTCAGGTCTCATGATTGATCGTGGACTCCACCACCCGGATCTGTTCGAGTAGCGAGTCGAATCCCGGCGCCTCGGCGCCTACGATGCGGGCAGTGCGCATCGCGTCGTAGTCGGCTTGCAGGCCTACAAGCTGGTCTTCATCGGGAACGAGCCGTAGCCGGCCGTCGAGGCATTGCTCGTATCTGGCATAGCCGGCGTTGAAGAAGACGGTCTTGTGTCGGACGACATCCTCAAGGATCGCGCGGTCGAAGAGTGCGGTCCTGCCGATATCGTGACGGGCCATGGATGCGAGATCGAACCAGTGCCGGGAGAGCCTGTCGGGACGGTTCGCGAGGCGACGCCTGTGACATTCGACATGAATGAGCGTGGCTTTCTCCCAGAAGGTGCGCACGGGAGAGAGGACCGTCACGGTCGCAGACGGATAGTCGAGAATCGGGGTGAAGGCGGCGATGTCGGGAACGAGGCGATGCTGCTCGTTCGGATCGATGACGTTGCGGCCACCGAATTCCAGGAGAACCTCACTCTTGAGATAGGTGTGCGACTCCTCGATGGCCGACGGATAGCCGAACCGGATAGTCTCGCCGTGGTCTTCAATCCGGATTTCGAGTTGGCCGAAAGTTGCGAGGAGTTCAGCCTCGGCGGTTAGAGCGGGCCCTAGTACTTCCCTGGCATATCGCTCTACCTGGGCTTTGAGATGATCGCTGAAGCGCCTGTTTTGGGACTTGCTCGCACCGGGGGCGAATGGGTCGTAGTCGTCCTTGAACGCCCGATAGTCCAGGGTAATGTCTACGTCCTCGGAAAATCGATCGATGATGCCGTAGACCTTGGAAAGCGAGGTGCCGCCCTTGAACGCCATCGGATGGTGTTCCGGGATGGAAAAGAGGGTCTGCAGGACCCAGCAGACCCATATGTCCTTTTCCAGGATGATGGCTGATCGCCCTGATCGGGCAGCGACGGTGCGGAGTATGTCGGATTGCTCTCCGGCGTCGAGGGACAGGAAGGTTTCAGCCATGAGCGGTCGCGCCTGCGGCCAGCGCCTCTGTCATCCACGCCGGCATGTTGGCCGATTGCAGCTTCTCGAACTCTGCCGGGCCCAGGGCAGACCGGACCGCGGCGACCGTCTCAGGCGTCACATTGTCTTTGCCGAGATACCAAAGGGCCGAGAGCGCAAGGCCCGCTCCCTCGCCGGCGAACTGCAGTAGCCGCCGGTTTGACGTGTGGATCATTCTCACAATGATGTTGCCGATCCGTATCGTTCGGCTCGAGGCGCTGGTATTGAACACCGGCGTGGTGGGCACCTGGGTGCTAAGCCCGAGGCGTCGGGCGGCTTCCGCGCCGTGGACCTGGACAGTCTCGCCATTGTTTCGGGCGATGGCCTCTACTACCTCACGGACATCGGGAACGACAGTACCCACGTGCCGGCTCTTCCTCGGGCGTACGAAGACGCCGTGAGCGACACGCTCGATTTCGCCGTCCTCGACGACGCGGGAAAGTGTTCGGTCCACAGCCCCGCGCGAACCGCACTTCAGAAAACGTGCACTCGTGAAGGGCCTGCCTTTTGGCTGCTTCCGTATGGCGGCCCGAATAGCCTGCGAGGTGGACATAACATCATACTCCATTGTCCGAAAAACTAGTGATATTTCAGACAAAATGCAAATGTGATGAATGCCCTGGGTTCAACGGGAACAGATTGCTTCCGCCGCTAGGTGCTGAAAGAAGCGGACCATCACGCAGTTCGAAGCCGGGTCGTCCATTGACGAGGTTGGGTCGTCTTCGCGGGATGTGATGGGTGTGTATTGCATGGGCTCCTCCATAGGTCGTCGATGAGAACTCAAGACCGCGTCTGGCGGGCAATCTCTCACGGGGGCTAAACCGCTACGCGCTTTCTCGCGTGTTCGTCCTTTTGGTGTAGGGTATCCGTTCCGTCGCGACAAGCAGGAGACACGACGTGATCGTTGAGCAGATCTGGACAGGCAATGCCCTGCGCAATTTCAACTACCTGATCGCCTGCCCGGAGACCGGTGAAGCGCTCGCCGTCGATCCGCTCGACTTCGAGAAGTGCCTCGCGGGCGCGAAGGAGCGAGGTTGGGACATCACCCAGGTCCTCAACACGCATGAGCACGGCGACCATACCGGCGGCAACGTGCCGGTGATAGAGGCTACCGGTGCGAAGCTGCTCGCGCACAAGAATGCCGGGCCGCGCATCGATGGCATCGACGTGGGTCTCGCCGCAGGCGATGTCGTCACCGTCGGGAAGACGGTCGAACTGCTTGCGCTCGACACCCCGGGACACACCATGAGCCACATTTGCCTCCTGTCCAAGACGGACTCGCCGGCGCTCTTTTGTGGCGATACGCTGTTCAATGCCGGGGCGGGAAACTGCCACGGCGGCGGCCACCCGGAGGAGCTCTACCAGACTTTCACGGACCAGCTCGACGAACTGCCGGACGAGACCCTCGTCTATCCGGGGCACGACTACATCCTCAACAACCTCGGGTTTACCCTGGACCGGGAGCCTGACAACGAGGCGGCAGCAGTTCTTTCGAGCGAACTCGAGGAGACGCACGATCCGGGCAATCCGATCGTCACGACGATCGCCCAGGAGCGGGAGATCAACACGTTCTTTCGCCTGACCAGTCCAACCGTCGTGAAACGGCTCAGGGAAGCGTTTCCGGAACTGTCCGACCAACCCTCGCCCAAGGACGTGTTCGTACGGCTGCGCGAACTGCGCAACAGTTGGTAGAAGGGCTTTCTTCCCCGCCCTAAGGCTCTTGGGGCAAGTACGCCTCCAGCGACGGGGGCAATGCCGTCACATCGGTACGCGTCAGCGGTTGGGGTATCACCCCCGGCTGAAGGCTGCTTTCATGGAATACGCCTCCAGCGACGGGGGGAATGCCGGCACTTCAGTACGCGTCAGCGGTTGGGGGTATTCCCCCCGGCTGAAGGCTCCCTGAGCTGCAATAGCGCACTTCTCGCACCATATTGGTGCGCTTTTGACGTCTCCCGTGACCAACCAGAGCTGACACCCGCCGGTTTGGTCGCGCATCACACAACTATGGCCGCTGGCACGATGCTTGCACCGTAGGTGGCGTGGGACAGAACAGTCCGCATCGGAAAGCTAGGGTTCCGGCCTTCCCCAAGGCGTCTGGTCCAAGAGCTTTCGGCCTCCCCTGGAGTGGGCGCCCGCCGCTGTTGCGGCGGTGCCTCTCCCTTTAGCGAGGTTACACGGAGGGACAAAAGCCCGGGAGATTGCCTGTCTCCATCTGTGAATTTCGGCTTAAGGGAAAACCCATGAATACTCGCTTTCTGAGAACTTGCTGCGCCGCAGTGGTGACAGCGCTATTGTCTTTTGCGCTCCCCGCTTCCGCCAAGGACGACTACAGGATCGCCTGGAGCATCTACGTCGGCTGGATGCCCTGGGGCTACGCCGCCGATGCCGGCATCGTCGACAAGTGGGCGGACAAGTACGGCATCACCATCGAAGTGGTCCAGTTCAACGACTACATCGAGTCCATCAACCAATACACGGCGGGTGCCTTCGACGGCTGCACCATGACCAACATGGATGCGCTGACGATTCCGGCGGCCGGCGGCGTGGATTCGACGGCACTCATCGTCGGTGACTTCTCCAACGGCAACGACGGGATATTGCTGAAGGGTGCCGGCGCGACGCTTGCGGATATCGAGGGCCAGCAGGTCAACCTGGTGGAACTCTCCGTGTCGCACTACACGCTTGCCCGGGCGCTCGACTCCATCGGCCTTACGGAGCGGGATGTGCGGGTCGTCAACACCTCTGACGCGGACATGGTGGCGGCGTTCACCACCGACGACGTGACGTCGGTGGTCACGTGGAATCCGCTGTTGTCGGAGATCCTGGCGATGCCTGAGGTCACCAATGTTTTTGACTCGGCCAGCATCCCGGGGGAGATCATCGACATGCTGGTGGTGAACACCGAGACCCTCGCCGCGGACCCGCGCCTCGGCAAGGCACTGGCCGGCGCCTGGTACGAAACCATGACCGTCATGTCCGATGCTGGCGCGGCGGGCGACGAGGCCAAGACGCTGATGGCGACGGCGTCGGGGACGGACCTTGACGGGTACAACGGGCAACTTGCGGCGACGCGCATGTTCTTCGAGGCGGCACCGGCCGTCGAGTTCGTGCGCTCGGATGACGTCGCGACCACGATGAAGAACGTAGCTGCGTTCTCCTTCAAGCACGGTTTGCTGGGCGAAGGGGCGCCAAACAGCGAGTTCATCGGCATCGCATACCCCGGGGGCAAGGTGTTCGGTTCGGCGGACAATGTGAAGCTTCGTTTCGACGACACCTACATGAGCATGGCCGCCGACGGAAAGCTGTAAGCAGCACTCTCCTGTCTGGGGGAGCCACAACACCGTGCGTCTCATTAACCTCCGCCCGAGCAGGGGCGCGGCGCTCATCGTCGCGGCCCTGCCGTTTGCGGCGCTCGTCGTCGTCTACCTGGTCTTCTCGGATCTCAGGCTGGAGGCCAACCCGAACGACAAGCTGCTCCCGAGCATGGAGTCGTTCGCCGAGTCGATACACCGCATGGCGTTCGAGCCGAGCGTGCGCACGGGCGAGATTCTCCTCTGGGCGGACACGGCGGCGAGCCTCCGGCGGTTGTTCATCGGCATTGGGGTGAGCGCGCTCGCCGGATTCACGTTTGGCATCCTGAACGGGCTGATCCCGTGGTTCTCGGCGACCTGGTCGCCGCTGGTGCGCGTCATCTCGATGATTCCGCCCATGGCCGTCCTGCCGATCCTGTTCATCACGTTTGGCCTGGGCGAACTGGCCAAGGTCGTGCTGATCGTCTTCGGCACGGCGCCGTTCATCATGCGGGACCTCGAGCAGCGGGTACGGGAGCTTCCAAGGGAGCAGATCGTCAAGGCGCAGACGCTGGATGCGAACACCTGGCAGATCGTCGTGCGGATCGTCGCGCCCCAGGTGTTGCCGCGGTTGATGGACGCGGTGCGTCTTTCGCTCGGCGCCGCCTGGTTGTTCCTGATAGCGGCGGAAGCCATCGCCTCGACGGAGGGTCTCGGCTACCGGATCTTCCTCGTGCGCCGATATCTCGCCATGGACGTGATCCTGCCCTACGTCGCGTGGATCACCCTGCTCGCCTTCCTGCTGGATGTGGGGTTCCGCAGGTTCAACGCGTTTTTCTTTCCCTGGTACGGGACGAATCGATGATGGGCGACGGCTCTGGGGCGCTCATCCGCGTCTCGCAACTGTGGAAGAGCTACCCCGACACGTCGGTCCTGGAGCGGATCAACCTGGAGGTGGAGCGGAACGAGTTCGTCACCCTGGTCGGCGCGTCCGGGTGCGGCAAGACAACGTTCTTCAAGTTGTTGCTGGGTGAGGAGCAGCCGACCCGCGGCACCATCGAGGTGAACGGCAGGCCGCTCTCGCCGGAACCCGCAAAGGATCGTGGGGTGGTCTTTCAGCGCTATTCCGTGTTCCCGCATCTAACCGTGCTGGAGAACGTGCTCCTTGGACTGGAGCTGCGCCGTTCCAAGGTTCTCTGCCGGAGCTTTGGCCGCCAGCGGAGGGACGAGATAGAGCGGTGTGAGCAGATGCTCGACCGCGTCGGGTTGCTGCCGTCGGCGAAGGCCTATCCCGATGCCCTGTCAGGGGGCATGCAGCAGCGGCTGGCGCTGTCGCAGACGCTGATCACGGGCCCGGAGATCCTGTTGCTGGACGAACCGTTCGGTGCGCTCGACCCGGGCATTCGCTCCGACATGCACGAACTCGTGCGCGAGCTATACAGGGAACTCAAGCTCACGGTACTGATGATTACCCACGACCTGTCGGAAGGGTTCCGGCTGGGGACGCGGCTCCTGGTCTTCGACAAGGTGCGCGTCGACCCGCAGGCGCCGGAGGCCTACGGCGCCACCATCACGTATGACGTGCCGGTGACGCGGAACCGCAGCAACGGAAACGGGCAGGCGGCGGCACTGGAGTCCGGCTTGTAAGGCCGGACGCGGAAACACATAGGGGAGAGAACACGAATGAACGATGCGACCGCGTATCGGGACACGTTGCCGGGCGGGCGACACTGGTCGTTTCTGGCGCGGGATGGAACAACGCTCGAGCTCATCGACATCGAGGGTGGCGGCAACGTCGGCATGCTGTTCTACAACCCGGCCAACCCGCTGGAGCGGCTGAATCTGCCGGACACCCTGAAGTGTCAGCACACCTTCAAGCTGACCGCGGGACACTGCCTCTATTCGGACATGGGACGGATCTTCTGCTCGATCACGGCGGACAGCATCGGCTGGCACGACGCGTCGAGCGGAACCTGCAATGCCGGGATTGTCGAGGACAAGTGGGGGACCCGTGACTACCAGGAAGCGCGCAATGACTACTACCGCAATGGCCGCGACTGCTTCCTCATCGAACTCGGCAAGTACGGGCTCGGCCGCCGCGACATGGTCGCCAACGTGAACTGGTTCAGCCGCGTGGATGTCACGGACGACGGTGACATGGCCCTCGCGGTGGATCACTCGCCACCGGGCGCCAGTCTGACCCTGCGCTTCGAGATGGATACGCTGGTGCTGATGCACACCTGTCCGCATCCGCTCGATGCGTCGCCGGAGTATCCAATGAAGCCGATCAAGTATGCAGTCGGCGTCGCGCCGCCTGTCGCGGATGACGATTCGTGCCGTCTTTCGCGGGAAGAGAACGGCCGTGGGTTCATGAACAACGCCCTGTACCTGTTGGGAACGGGAGAATCGTCATGATGCGGGAAAGCAAACGTTTGGCGGAGGATGCGTATCGCGTCGAGGTCGTCGGTGCTGGCGACTACTGGATGGAAGAGGTCCGGGCGGGCGAGACGTTCCGCATCACGGACCTCAAGGGCAACCAGGCCGTGGATACGCTGTTCTTCAACGCCGACCGTCCCCACGAGCGGTACAGCGCGTTCGACACCGTGCGCGAACAGCGCAACCTGTACCTCACGGTGGGGACGACCCTGGTTTCCGACGAAGGCAACCCGATGCTGGACATCATTGCGGATACCTGTGGGCGTCACGACACGCTCGGCGGCGCCTGCGCGGGCGAGAGCAACACGGTGCGCTACGCCCTGGAAAAGAAGACCATGCACTCCTGCCGCGACAGCTGGCTCCTCGCCGTCAACACGCACACGCAGTGGGGGCTCACCAAGCGGGACCTGACGCACAACATCAATTTCTTCATGAACGTGCCGGTGACTCCCGCGGGTGGCCTGACCTTCGAGGACGGCATCAGCGCGCCGGGCAAGTACGTGGAGCTTAAGGCCAGGATGAACGTGCTGGTGCTGATCTCCAACTGCCCGCAGCTCAACAACCCCTGCAACGGCTACAACCCGACGCCTATCGAACTCGCGACCTGGTCACGCTGAGATGTTCGACCGGGTGCTGATCGCCAATCGCGGTGCCATCGCCGTGCGCATCGCGCGCACACTGCGCCGCATGCGTATCCATAGCATCGGCGTATACGCGGAATCGGACCGGGATTCGCTGCACCTGTCCGCGGTGGACCAGGCCTGTCCCTTGGGCGACGGCGGCGCGAGCGAGACCTACATCAACGAGGACAAGCTGTTCGAGATCATCGAACGCACGGGTGCCGAGGCCGTGCATCCGGGCTATGGATTCCTGAGTGAGAACGCGGGTTTCGCGGAACGCCTCGCCGAGCGCGGCGTGGTCTTCATCGGACCGCGTCCTGAGCACATCCGGCGCTTCGGCCTGAAACACGAGGCCCGCGCCATCGCCGAGCGCGCAGGGGTCAATCTCATGCCGGGCAGCGGGCTGCTTCGAGGCGAAACGGACGCGTTGCGGGAGGCGGAACGCATCGGCTACCCGGTGATGCTGAAAAGCACGGCGGGAGGCGGGGGCATCGGCATGCGCCGCGCCGATGGCCCGGCCGAACTGGAAGTGATGTTCGGACGCATCCGGCGCCTTGCCGCTACAAACTTCGGGGACGACGACCTGTACCTGGAAAAGCTGATCGCGGCGCCGCGGCACGTGGAAGTGCAGGCGTTCGGCGACGGTCGAGGCGACGTGCTGATCGTCGGAGACCGGGACTGCTCGCTGCAGCGACGGCACCAGAAAGTGATCGAGGAATGTCCAGCGCCGAACCTGCCTCCAGCAGTGCGCGAGGAACTGCACAGGCAAGGCCGTGAACTCCTTGCCAGCGTGGAATATCGAATGGCCGGCACCGTGGAGTTTCTCTACGACGCCGAGGCGAGGCGTTTCTACTTCCTCGAGGTAAACACGCGGCTGCAGGTGGAGCACGGCGTGACGGAATGCGTCTACGGCGTCGACATTGTCGAGTGGATGCTGCAGCTGGCTGCGGGATCACTCCCGCCGCTCTCCCAACTCGCATCCCGCCCCTCCGGCCATGCGGCGCAGGCCCGGGTCTATGCGGAAGATCCGAATCACGCCTTCCGGCCGACACCCGGTGACGTTTCCCACGCCGTATTCCCCTCGGGGGAAGGTTTGCGGGTCGATACGTGGTTGCGTTCCGGTGCCAGCGTCTCGCCGTATTTTGATCCCATGCTGGCGAAGGTCATCTGTCATGGGCAGGCGCGTGAGGAGGCACTCGACGCGCTGTCCCGGGCTCTGTGCGAGAGCAGCATCCACGGCATCGAGACCAACCTGGGTTACCTCGCCCAGGCGCTCGAGTTACCGGCGTTTCGCCAGGCCCGAATGACCACGGCCAGCCTGGACGAACTGGATTACGCGCCGGCGAGTTTCGACGTGCTGGAAGGCGGCGCGGCCACCACCGTGCAGTCCTGGCCCGGCCGGCAGGGTTACTGGAACGTCGGCGTGCCGCCCTCGGGACCGATGGACGATCTTTCGTTTCGGCTCGGCAACCGCCTTCTGGGCAACGACCCGGACGCGGCAGGCTTGGAGATCGTCGTCCAGGGACCGCAACTGACGTTCAATACTGATGCCACCTGCGTCATCGCCGGACCTGACAGCGAAGCGGATCTCGATGGTGTAGCGCTCGCGCCGTGGTCGACGTTCGATGTCGAGCGCGGACAGACGCTGCGCATTGGCCGCGTGAAGGGTGGCGTCCGTGTGTACCTGCTAGTGGCGGGGGGCATCGATGTTCCAGCGGTAATGGGCTCTACCGCCACCTTCGCGCTCGGCGGGATCGGCGGCTTCAATGGCCGGGCGCTTCGCGGAGGCGATACGGTACGTATCCACCCGGCGAACGCGGAAGTATCGGCACTATCGGTGGAACGGCGTCCCGACTATGCAGCGCGCACGAAGATCCGAGTAGTCATGGGGCCGCACACCTCCCCGGACTTCTTCACTGAAGACGATATCGAGGCGTTCCTCGCGGCCCGTTGGAAGGTGCACTACAACTCGAGCCGCACCGGGGTGCGGCTTACCGGACCCCAACCCGCCTGGGCGAGACCGGACGGCGGTGAGGCGGGCCTGCATCCCTCGAACATTCACGATACGGCGTATGCCTTCGGCAGCGTCGACTTCACCGGGGACATGCCAGTTGTCCTCGGGCCGGACGGGCCGAGCCTGGGCGGCTTCGTGTGCCCGGCGGCAGTCGTCAACGCGGATCGATGGAAGCTCGGTCAACTCGCGCCCGGCGACACTGTCCAGTTCGTGCCGATCACGGAAGCACAGGCCGCGCGGCTCGAAAAGGAACACAACGCCTACATCGACAGCCTGGACCGCTTTCCCGCCACGTCTGTCGCCGCCGCAAGGCAGGATCCTGTCATCCACATCGCGGGTAGGTCGCGAGCGAGTTCGGATTTCGTCATTCGCCGGGCGGGCCAGGAATGGCTTTTGGTCGAGTTCGGCCCCCATGTTCTCGACATCGCCCTGCACCTGAAGGCGCACGCCTTTTCCGCGCGGCTCGAGGACGAGGCCATGCCGGGAATCGTCGAGACCACGCTCGGCATTCGCTCGTTGCAGATTCGCTTTGACCGCGCCCGATGGGATGCCGAGTCGCTCACCGCCCGGCTTGTGCCTATGCTGGAGGAGACCGACCGGATCGACGGCATGGCGCCGGCGTCGCGCATCGTCCGCTTGCCGCTGTCGTGGGACGACCCCGCCTGCGCGGAAGCGGTGCAGCGATACATGCGCGTGGTGCGCGAGGATGCGCCCTGGTGCCCGGACAACATTGAGTTCATTCGCCGCATCAACGGACTCGACGACGCGGAGGCCGTGAAGGACATCGTGTTCGACGCCAGCTACCTCGTGATGGGCCTGGGCGACGTGTACCTGGGGGCTCCGGTTGCGACACCCCTCGACCCCCGGCATCGGCTCGTGACGACGAAGTACAACCCTGCGCGCACCTGGACGGCGGAGAACTCCGTCGGGATCGGCGGTTCCTACCTCTGCATCTACGGCATGGAAGGGCCGGGCGGCTACCAGTTCGTGGGCAGGACCCTGCAGGTCTGGAACCGGCACCGGATCGGTTCGGCATTCGACGAGCACTGGCTGTTGCGACCGTTCGACCAGATCCAGTTTTACGAGGTCGATGCGGGGACCCTGCTCGAAATGCGCGAGGCGTTTCCCCGGGGCGAACTCGAGCTGGACATCCGTTCCACGCGGTTCGACTACGGCGACTACGTGCGATTCCTGGATGCAAATGCGAGCGAGATCAGTGCCTTCACCGACAGGCGCAAGCAGGCCTTCGAGGTGGAGCTCGCGGGTTGGCGCGAGCGGGGCCTGCTGACGTTTGAGGCGACCCTTGCCGACGGGGCCGCGGAGGACGGCGAAGTTCAGGTGGCGCCGGGCGCCACGGTGGTCACCAGCCCCATGGCAGGGTCCATCTGGTCCGTGCGCGAGTCGGAGACGGTGTCCCGGGACGATGTCCTGGTGGTCGTGGAGGCGATGAAGTCCGAATTCGAGATTCGCTCGCCGGTGGCGGGGAAGGTGGCGTTGTCCGTGTCCAGGGGCCAGCTGGTCGCACCCGGACAGAGGCTCGCGGTGATCGAGCCGTAAGTCCATGGGAGGGATGGATCTTTCCGTTGCTGGGCTGGCGGCGGCATATGCGGCGGGCACCGTGACGCCCCGTGATGTGCTCGGTCATGTCGGGGAAGCCATCAAGCGGGGCGAGAACCACTGCGCGTGGATACACCTGCTGGACGATGCCGCGTTGGCGCCTTGTCTCGAGCGGCTCGAAACCCTCGACCCGTCTGCCCATCCCCTGTGGGGAGTACCTTTCGGGATCAAGGACAATATCGACCTCGCTGGTTGTCCGACGACGGCGGCATGCCCCGCGTACTCCTACGTGCCGGAGGTGTCGGCGACGGTGGTGGACCGGCTGCTCGCCGCAGGGGCAGTTCCCCTCGGCAAGACGAATCTCGACCAGTTCGCGACCGGCCTGGTGGGGACCCGTTCCCCCTTCGGTGCGATGCGCAACGCCATCGATCCCGACTACATCGCCGGTGGCAGCAGCGGCGGCTCGGCGGTCGCCGTAAAACTTGGCATGTGTGGGTTCGCACTCGGCACCGACACTGCGGGCTCAGGGCGCGTTCCGGCTGGATTCAATGGGTTGGTTGGTTTCAAGCCGTCGTTCGGCTGGTGGTCGGCGCGGGGCGTGGTCCCGGCCTGCCGGACACTGGACTGCGTTTCGGTGTTCGCACACTCGGTTGCGGATGCGCGCGTGGTTGCCGGCGTGGCCGGCGGGTTCGATCCGGGCGATGCGTATTCACGCCGGATCGATTTCGCCGGTTTCGATGTCGCGCGACCCCGCGTTGGGGTGATCGATCCCGACCGCGTATCCGCATGCGACGCGGATCACGCCTCTGCCTACCTTGCGTTCCTTGCATCAGTGGACGATGCCCAGGTGGAAATCGACCCGGCCCCGTTGTTCAAGGCTGGCCGTCTCCTCTATGAAGGTCCGTGGCTCTCGGAACGGTTGGCCGTGCTGGAGACGTTCATGGCGAGTCACCGTGACGAGATGCATCCGGTCACGCGGGACATCATCGCGGGCGGCGCGACGCCGACGGCCGCTTCCGCGTTCCGGGCCCAGTACGAACTCGCCGGACTCAGGCGTGAAGCATCCCGCCTGTTCGAAGCAGTGGACGTGCTGACCCTGCCGACGGCGCCGACCATCTTCACGCTCGGGGAAGTGGAGCGCGACCCCGTCAGGACGAACAGCCGGCTCGGCGTCTTCGCGAACTTCGTCAACCTGCTGGACCTCTGCGCGCTGGCCATCCCCGCGGGCAGATTGCCTAACGGTTTGCCGTTCGGCGTCACCTTGATCGCGCCAGCGGGCCGCGACCACGCATTGCTCGACTATGGCGCGCGTTTGCTGGGCGAGTCGGTGGTCACCGGCGAGCGTCCCGGAGAGACCCACATCGCCGTCTGTGGCGCGCACCTGTCGGGACAGCCAATGAACGGCGAGTTGACGCGGCTCGGTGGCTATCTCGTGCGAGGCGCGCGCACCAGCGACCTGTATCGGCTCTACGCGCTACCGGATGGCAAACGCCCGGCACTCATTCGCGACGAGTCCGGCGGTGCGGCGATCGAGGTGGAAGTCTGGTCCCTGCTGACATCCGCGGTCGGCTCCTTTCTCGCCGGCGTCGCGCCGCCCCTCGGGCTCGGCAGGGTCGAGTTGTCCGATGGTGCGTGGGTCAGCGGCTTCATCGCCGAACCGCGCGCCATAACGGGTGCCACCGAGATCACCCGTTTCGGGGGATGGCGCGCTTTCCAGGCTTCCGTATCTCACCGGGAGCCCTCAGCCGGGAGAGCTTCCCCGACCGCGGACGCATAGGGAAGACCGGAATCTCACCCGTCGCCGGAGGCGTATTTCCATGGAAGTCGCAGGTGATCGGTCGAATGGCGTACGCTTTCGAAAAGCGGGATGATGGACCGCTTGGCGCGGCGCGGATGGAGAAATGAAGTAATGTCTGAAGGCGAGTGGGCGTTCCCGGACGCGTTGCAGCCCGGTGCCGATGACGTGAGCTTCGATCTCGACGACGCACTGAACGCCGTGGTCATGTTGCGGGCCGAGGTTCCGGACGATGCGTTCACCGCGTCGGCGCTCGGCACGGAGCGGATCGGCAACGGCGTTGTCATCGACGATGACGGATTGGTCGTCACCATCGGTTACCTGATTGCGGAGGCGAGCAGCATCTGGCTGACCACCAACTCGGGCCGGACCGTCGCGGCCTACGCCCTGGCGTACGACCATATCACCGGATTCGGGCTGGTTCGCGCCGTGGAACCCCTGGATGCAACGCTGCTCCAGCGAGGCACCGCCGACGTGTGCAACCCCGGTGACCAGGTGTTCGTCATCAGCCAGGGCGGAACGGCGCACGCCCTGAAAGCCAAGCTGATCGACAAGCGGGAATTCGCGGGTTACTGGGAATACCTGCTGGAGGAGGCCCTTTTCACGGCGCCCGCGCACCCGCAATGGGGCGGCGCGGCGCTGGTGGGGCAAGACGGCAAGCTGGCGGCAGTCGGTTCGTTGCTGGTGCAGGAGGTCATCGGCGGAGAACAGGTGCAGGGAAACATGCTGGTGCCGATCGACCTCCTGAACGACACCCTCGAACACCTGTTGGCCACGGGGCGCTCGCCGGCGCAGCCAAGACCGTGGATTGGAATGTCCACCGTGGAATCGGACCGCCGTCTCGTGGTCAGCGGCGCCTCCCGCCGTGGCCCGGCGGCGAAGGCCGGCATGCAGCCGGGCGACGTGGTCCTGGAGGTGGATGGCAGTCGCGTCTCGACACTCGCGCAGATGCTGTCCGCGATCTGGAATCTCGGCCGGCCCGGGGTGGCCGTGCCCCTGACTATCGCGCGGTCGGGCCAGGTCATGCAGTGCAATATCCAGTCGGCGGACCGCAGGGACTTCCTGAAAAAGCCCGTTCTGCACTGAGTCCGGGCGGCTGGTTCGATACAGATGTGCGCCGCCCGGATGGAACGCCGACAGGCGGTCCGCGCATTGATTCTCTCCGATGTCGACGAATGCGTCCTGCTGTTGCGCATGCGGCGCCCGGATCGTCCGGGTCACTTCTGGCTCCTGCCGGGCGGGGGCGTCAAGCCCGACGAGGGGCGCCTCGACGCGCTGCGCCGTGAAGTTCGGGAGGAGACGGGGCTGTCGTTGCCGGGTGTGCCGCGTCTGCTATGGCGGCGCGTGCACAGGTTTCGCCGGGGCCATGACGAAGGCAGCCGGGTTACCGAACAGCATGAGGACATCTACCTCGTGCGCACACCGACCTTCGAACCAACGGCGCGCAACAACCCGGACCCGAGCGAAGTGGGGATCTTCCACGAATTCCGTTGGTGGACGGTGGAGGCGTTGCGCAAGGCAGCCACCACCGATCAGTTCGCACCCAGGGCCTTGCCGCGCCTCGTCGACGGACTCGTCGCCCACGGACCGCCTTCGTGCCCGATGTCGCTCAGCGATTGAGCCGAACCGAGTCAGACAGGCTAGCGCTCGTAGCTGCGTAGCACCCGTCCGGGGCGCGCGTCGGTAAGTTCGTCGTCCCGGAGAACGACCTGGCCGTTGCAGACGGTCGCGGCGTATCCCGCCGCCCGCTGGATAAAGCGCGGCGCACCGAACGGAAAGTCGTGGACGATTTCCGGCATCCGTTCCTCCAACCGGTCCAGGTCGAACACGTTGATGTCGGCGCGCTTGCCCACTTCCAGGCTGCCCCGGTCCTTGAGGCCGAGCACGTCGGCGGGTACCGCGCTGATCCGGCGCACGGCCTCCTGCAGGCTGTAGACCCCTGCGTCGCGATGCCAATGGGACAGGATGAAGGTCGCCCACCCGGAGTCGATCATCTGGCTCACGTGCGCGCCAGCGTCCCCCAGCCCCGGCATTGCCCAATCCGTCGTGATCAGCCTCTGCACGGCTTCGAGGTCGGTATTGAAGGCTCGGAGATGGAACAGCGCCCTGCCGTCGGTCTGGTCGCTGATGCGCAACCACGTCTCCACGGGATGCTCCCCGGCAGCCTGTGCCACGTGATAGAGGCTCTCGTCCGGCTGCTGGGTGTAGCGCGGTCTCTGTGCGTCGCCCATCCAGAACCAGCGTTTCATCGCCTCCATCACCGGTTCACCCTGGGCCTTGACCTCATCGATCAACTGGCGACGGGTTTCGGGATGCCGAATCGCCTTCAGGCGTTCGTCGAAGTCCTGCTTGCGCAGCGCGTTCCACGCTGGAGTGCGGAAGAAGTTGTTGGTCATCAAACCGCCAACGCCGCCGCCACTTCTCGGCACGGTGATGGATGTCACCCTGAGGCCCTCGGCGCGCATGGCCTTCACCTTTTCGTCCAGGCGTTCGGGACCGAACTCGGCCGCTGCACTGAACAACGCGCCGCGGGTGACGCGTGCCTCGTCGGCGATGAGCGCGAATTCCTCTTCGAACTCCTGGAAGCTCGACACGGTCTGCATGAAACCGCCGTGCGCCCCGACTTCCCTGGCCACTGCCCGCAGCTCGTCGCGATGCGCGAATGTGCCGGGAATCGAACGGCCGTCGGGCAGGCGGTGTCCCGGCAGGCGGTTGGTGGAGAAACCGACGGCGCCTTCCTTGACCGACTGGCCAGCCAGCGCCGCGATCTGCCGGATTTCGTCTTCGGTGGCGGGCTCTTCGACCGCGCGCTCTCCCATCACGTAGAACCGCGTGGCGCAATGGCCGACCAACCCGCAGACGTTGATCGAGGGACCGAGCGCCTCGAGGGCGTCGAGATAGCCGCCGTAGGACTCCCAGTTCCACGGCAGGCCATGCAGGATGGCGTTCTTGGGGATGTCCTCGACCGTCTCCATCATGCCGGCCAGGAACTCCCTGTCGGCGGGTTTGCACGGCGCGAACGTCACTCCGCAGTTGCCGAGCAGGGCCGTGGTGACCCCGTGCCATGAAACGGACGTGACCTGCGGATCCCAACCGATCTGGGCGTCGAGATGCGTATGCAGGTCTACGAAACCGGGCGATACGACCAGTCCATCGGCTTGAATCTCTTCCTTGCCTTTGCCGCCGACCTTGCCGATCTCGACGATTTGATCGCCGTTTACTGCAATGTCCGCCTGGAAGGGCTCGCTGCCCGAGCCGTCGACTACGTTGCCGCCGCGAATGACAAGATCGTGACCCATGTTTCCCCTTCGTGGATTGTCCGTTTGTCCGGATAATAGGCAATGCGCTTGCCGGCCACCATCGACGGCGATCCCGGCTCACCCAAAAACGGAGCGCGAGCTGTTCGTCTGCTTCGCGCAGGTTGGCAAAGGCACACCGACCGGCTGGGGGAAGGGCGCTTGTCGCAACTGGGATGCTCCGCCAAAAAAGGGCGTTGGAGCGGCGTTGATCGTGTCACCCTTACTGGACGGGAGGACGGAGTTTTGAAGAAGGTCACCAGGCCGTGCGCTACGTTGTCCGGGAGAAGGATCTGATCAGTTAACCTTCGTCACCGGATTGCGCTGCTCCAACAGACCGGGGCGCGGCTTTCCTCGGAAAGTCCCGCCGGATAGCGGTAGCATCGGTCCGGCGACGGGCGTTTAGGGAGTACGCATGGAAGTTCCACTCCTCACGGATGATTTTCTACGTCGTCCCGCGCACCTCTATCCGAACAAGACCGCAGTGGTGGACGGCGACAGGCGCTACACGTATGCAGAACTGCAGGCGCGTGTAAACCGGCTGTCCCACGCGCTCCTGGGCCTCGGCGTACAACCCGATGACCGCGTCTGCATCCTGAGTCCGAACTCGCACTTCTTTCTTGAGAGCTTCTATGCGACGAGCCAGATCGGTGCCGTGCTCGTGCCGCTCAACTACCGGCTGGTGGCGGCGGACCACGAGTACATCCTGAATCACGCGGGCGTGACGGTCGTGTTGGTGGACTGCGAGTACACCGGGGTCGTCGACGACATCCGGGCAAACCTCTCCACGGTGCGCGATTTCGTGATTGCCCAGGATCGGGAAGAGGCGCTGGCGGCAGATGTGCCGCCCGGGTGGCTCGACTGGGAGACGCTGATTTCGGACCAACCCGACACGGCGCCCGCGCCGGTCGAACGCAGCGAGAACGACCTCGTGTCGATCAACTACACGTCGGGCACGACGGCGCGGCCCAAGGGCGTCATGATGACGCATCGAAACGTGTACGTGAACGCTTACAGCCTGACGACCCACCTGGGCGTCTGCCACGACGATGTCGAGCTATGGACCCTGCCGATGTTCCATTGCAACGGCTGGGGCGGGGTCTACGCGCTCACGGGGGTGGGAGGCACCCACGTGGTATTGCGTGCCGTTGACGCGACCGAGATCTATCGACTCATCGAGGAAGAGAAAGTGACGTTCGCGTGCATGGCGCCGACGGTGTTGCGAACGATCCTGGATTACCCGGACAAGGACCGTCACGCGATCACGACGAAGCCGCGCTTCACGGTTGCCGGTGCGCCGCCGCCCGCGGCGTTCATCGAACGGCTTGAAGAGGAGATGGGCTGGGAGTTCATCCAGATCTACGGTCTGACGGAAACGGCTCCGATACTGACCGTGTCCCGTGCCGACCACGAAACCGAACGGACGGACTACGCGCGGCGGGCGAGGGCGGGCGTGCCGGCGGTCGGAGTGGACATCATGTTGCTGGACGAGCAGGGTGGTCTGGTGCCGCAGGACGGCGTCAGCGTAGGCGAGGTCTGTGCCCGCTCGAACGTCGTCTTCAAGGGATACTGGGAGCAGCCTGAGGAGACGGCGGCAGCGATCCAGAACGGTTATTTCCAGACCGGCGACCTGGCCGTCTGGGATGCCGGCGGCAACATCCACATCGTCGACCGCAAGAAGGACGTGATCATCTCGGGGGGCGAGAACATCAGCTCGCCCGACATCGAGGATGCGCTGTACCGGCATCCGGCGGTGATGGAATGCGCGGTCATCGGCGTTCCCCATGAGCAGTGGGGCGAGACGCCCAAGGCGCTGATCGTCCTGCGCGAAGGGGAATCGGCGACCGAAGCGGAGATCATCGCCTTCTGCCGGGAGCAGTTGGCCCACTTCAAGTGCCCCACTTCGGTGGAGTTCCGCGACGAGTTGGCACGCACCGCTACGGGCAAGCTGCAGAAGTTCAAGCTGCGCGAGCCCTATTGGGAAGGGGAACGCCGGGTGGGGTAGAGCCGCCAGTCGCCCGGACGAGTACTAGCAAGACGGGAAGAAACCATGTCCAACGTCATCGTTTTCATGTCCGATGAGCACAATCCCCGCTACTCGTCTCCCTATGGCCCCGACTTTGCGAAGTGGAAGCCGCCTGGGAGCGTCAGGTGCGTCTGAACCAGCAGGGGGCGGCGGGGTAACGGTCGGCGCTAAAGGTCGAACCGCAGACTGATCAGCATGGTGCGGGTCCGGTAGTCGACCGTCGTCTCGTTGATCGGGACCACGATTTCCCTGGGGGTTCCGTCCCTTCGGTACCGGACGATGGTGATGTCGGCGACATCGGTGCCGATCTCTCCCGCGTTGGTGTATCGGTAACTCAGGTCGAGATGGACATCCTTGAATATGGGAACGGCAATCCCGGCCGTCAGGACCCAGGCGGAAGTCTGTCCCTCTCCATCGGGGATGGCGGTGAAGGGGATCTCTCCCCCGGGGCTCCGGCGGAGGTAGCCGGCCGGATCGTCCGGGTCGGGAAACCGCTGCACGTAGTGGCTTACGCGGTAGTCGTTGATGCCCACGCCGGCACCGAGATAGGGTCTTGCGACACGGCCCGGGCGGAGCGTCCATCCCGGAAAATCATAGAATCCGGCCAGCATCAACTGCCGGGCATCCAACGTTCCCTCGGACGGCTGGTGTTTTCCCGCGTTGGGGTAGTTCGCGCTGCCCCGCCAGTCGAACTCGCGGTGCAGGCTGACTTCCAATTGCGCTCGGAGCCCGGATCGTGACGTTACGCCTGCCACCAGATGAAACTGCATGCTGGTATCGAACGCCCCTGCATCGAACAGATCCTCGTTTCCGTACAGCGCGGCATGTCCGCTGTCTTCGCCGTCGACGTATCGGGCACCCTCAGGGCGGACGATAGCCATCCCCGCGCCGAGATAGGGCACGTACCTCGCAATGTTCGGCTCGGCTGTCGGGAAGCGGGCAGCGGAACCTCGAGACTTGTCCGAGGACGAGGCGGCTTGCCCATGGGCCGTCACACACGACACCGCAACAAGGAAAGCGAGGGCCGTGGCGAAAGGACGTGACTGCAGGATCCCGCGCAGCATCAAACGCGGTCGAGTCCGATGATCCATCGCTCTTCTCCGAGCGTGTGCTCGGCGGAGAACGCGGCCGACCAGTCCGGCTCGCCCCATTGGGTCGCAAGGGTCTCTTCCATTACGTAGGATCGGTGCTGATCGAGTGCCGCGTCGATGTTCGGGGATCCGTCGATGCGGAGCGCGATCCGGTCGGAGACATCAAGCCCCGCCTGTTTGCGGGCGTCCTGCACGGTGCGCACCAGTTCCCGCGCAAGTCCTTCCCGCAGCAGATCCTCGGTCAACGTGGTGTCGAGGCCGGCCAGGTAGCCGCTCTCTTCGGCGCAGGCGTAACCTTCCGCAGAAGTCGATTCGACCAGCACGTCCTCGGGTTCGAAGGTGAGGGTCTCGTCGTCCACGACCATCTCGAATGCCCTGCCTTCGGTTACCGCGGCAGCGATGGTGCGGCCGTCCGCTTCGGCCAGCGCATCACGGATCGCGGGCACCCGTCGACCGTAGCGCCTGCCGATACGCGGCAGGTTCGGCCTGACGCGGTAGCTCAGCAGGTCGGCGTCGGATGCGAGCACTTCGACCGCCTTGACGTTCAGTTCCTCGGTGATCTGGTCCGCGTGCCGGGCAAGCACGTCTTCGTGTGCGGGATCGGGCGTACGCACCAGTAGGCGTGATAGCGGCTGGCGCACGCGCAGGCCGCTGGCGTTTCGTGCCGACCGACCGAGGCCGACCACACGTTGCACGACTTCGACTTCGGCAATCAGGGCGTCGTCCCGCGCTGCGGGATTCGGCGCCGGCCATTCGCTCATGTGTACGCTGATGGGTGCCGTACCGTCGACTCCCCGCACCAGGTTCTGATGCACCGCTTCGCTCACGAAAGGCATGAACGGAGCCATCAGCCGGTTCACGGTGTGCAGGCACTCGTACAGCGTGAGGTACGCGGCCTGTTTGTCCCGCCCCTCGGCGGCCTTCCAGAACCGGCGGCGGTTGCGCCGCACATACCAGTTGCTCAAAGCGTCGACGAACGACTCTATCGCCCGGCCCGCAGCCAGCACGTCGTACGACTCCAGCGCCCGCGTCGTGACAGATACCGTCTCATGCAGCGCCGCCAGCGCCCAGCGATCTATCTCGGGACGTTCCGCGAGCGGCACGTCGCTCTCGACATCGACTTCGTCGAGCTTGGCGTACATGACGAAGAACGCGTAAGTGTTCCAGTAGGTATTGATGAATCCCGCCACGACTTCGCGAACCAGGTCCACGGAGACGCGTTTTTGCGCTTCCGGCGCCTGGCGGCACGCCAGGTACCACCGCAATGGATCCGCGCCGACGCTATCGAAGACCTCGTACGGGTCGAGGATGTTGCCAAGTGACTTCGACATCTTCTTGCCGTCCTGGTCGACGACATGGGCGAGGCAGATGCAGTTTCTGTAGGCGACGCTATCGGACACGAGGGTGGCGATGGCGTGCAGCGAGTAGAACCAGCCGCGCGTCTGGTCGATCGCCTCGCAAATGTAGTCGGCGGGGAACCGGCTTTCGAGCAGGTCGGCGTTCTCGAACGGATAGTGGAACTGGGCGTAAGACATGGCCCCCGAATCGAACCAGCAGTCGATCACTTCGGGTACGCGCCGGTACTCGCGACCGTTTCCCGGGTGGGTGAAGGTGACGTCGTCGATGGCCGGCCGGTGGAGGTCGAGATCGGCCAGGTCCCGCCCACAGAGCGATTCGAGTTCCTCGACTGAGCCGATGCACAGGTAATCGCCGTCGCCATCGGTCCAGACCGGCAGCGGCGTACCCCAGAAGCGCTCGCGCGAGAGCGCCCAGTCGACGTTGTTCTCGAGCCAGTTGCCGAAGCGGCCGTCGCGGATCGTGTGCGGGACCCAGTTGATGGACCGGTTCAACTCCGCCATGCGGTCACGGAAGCGGCTGGTCTCGATGAACCAGGCATCCTTCGCGTAGTAGATCAGTGGGTCGCCGGTGCGCCACCCGTGCGGATAGTTGTGCAGGACGCGTTCCGAGCGATACATGAGCCCGCGTTCTTCGAGCTGGGCGATGAGGGTCGGATCGGCATCCTTGAAGAACTTCCCGGCCACGGGTTCCACCGCCGGCACGAAACAGCCGTCGAGGCCTACGCCGTGCACGACGGGCAGACCGTGCTGCCGCCCCAGTTGCAGGTCGTCTTCGCCGTACGCCGGCGCGCAGTGGACGAGACCGGTGCCTTCCTCGACGGTCACGAAATCCGCCGTCCACACCTGGCAGATCGGGCCGTCGGCGGGCAGGTAGTCGAACAGGCGCGTATAGCGCATGCCCACGAGGTCAGTGCCCTTGACCCGCTTTTCGATGGTGTAGTCAGCTTCGCCCAGCGCGGGCTCGACCAGGGCCTCGGCAAGGATGAGGGTTTCATCGCCGACGCGCGCGTAGATGTAGTCGACATCCGGATGCGCGGCGAGCGCGAGGTTCGACGGCAGCGTCCAGGGGGTGGTTGTCCAGACCAGTAACGATGTGTCCGCCACGCCTTCCACCGGAAAGCGCACGTAGACCGATGGATCGTCGACTTCCTGGTAGCCAAGTGCGACTTCCTGCGACGAGAGGGTGGCGCCTATGCGCGGGTCGTAGGGGACTACCTTGTAGCCCCGGTACAGGAGCCCCTTGTCCCAGATCTGCCGCAGCAGCCACCAGGCGGACTCGATGTAGGCGTTGTCGAAGGTGGAATAGGCGTCGGACAGGTTCACCCAGAAGCCCATGCGTTCGGTCATCCGCTCCCAGTCGTCGATGTAGAGCTGCACCGACTCGCGGCACCTGCGCGTGAACTCCGCGACGCCGATCTGGCGTTCGATCTCGGCCTTGTCGAATATGCCGAGTTCCTTCTCCACTTCGTGCTCGACGGGCAGGCCGTGGGTATCCCAGCCGGCCTTGCGTGGGCAGTGATAGCCCTGCATGTGCTTGAAGCGGGGGAAGATGTCCTTGAAGGTGCGCGCGAGGACGTGATGGATGCCTGGCCTGCCGTTGGCCGTTGGCGGCCCCTCGTTCCAGACATACAGCGGGCGGCCCTCGCTCTGTTCCTGGGCTGCGTTGAACACGTCATGCTCGCGCCAAAGCTCAAGTACTTTCGCTTCAAGCTGCGTGCCGTCATAACGGCTCGGCACGTCCTTGAATCCCATCGTCAGCAAGTCTCCGAACAAAAACCAAAAAGCCCCGACAACGGATGCTTGAGAATCGTCGACGATTCGTCACGCATCTGTTCCCGGGGCGAATGTCCGGCCGCCTTCGCGGCCCAACGTCGCGGTACCACCCGTGTTCGCACGCGCCTCGCGGCGCGGGCCTCAATGGTCACGGCAATCCATCGGTGCGATGACCCGGCCCGTTCACGGGGGCCAACCGTCCGAGCTTACTGAGATGCGTCGCATCCGTTCGGTCGGCGGCTCCGGGGTGATTTTGGTCGGCGGCGAGGCGCGGAGCTTCCACCGTTCTCCGCTCGCTTCATGCCCGCTCAAGTCCGACTACTCGTCCCCTTCACAGCCTTTGGCATAGCCGGTTCCTCCCCGATTGACGGAGCGCACTCCAGCGAGGAAGAACCCGGTATCCCGATCTTACCGCTGCGGGAGATGGCAAGCCAATTGAAGTGTCGCAGGCGGCGATGGATTGGAACGTGGTCGCGCCACCGTGCGGTGCCGCTCAGGCTCCGGTTCCTGCTAGACTGGTTCGTGGACGACGCCATACAGCGAGGGCTGGCCCCGAAGCCGGGCCACCCGCTGAATACGAGAGCCGCAATGCCCGGCGGGGGATAGCTTCCTCCGCCCGTGGTGAATAGGCGGGAAACTCACAGCCCCGCTGTGGCGTTGTCCACGACCCGGCGCCCACGCCGGGCGATGCCTCGACCGGGAAATGCGATCCCGCTGCGCTGGGTGGTGTGTATGAGTGAAACGGAGTACCTGAAGGGAAGGCTTGACGCGCTCTCGTTGATCGTCGGCGCGATCTTCGCCCAGATCCCGCAGAAGGACGCGAGATTCAAACCCCGGCTTGTGAATCTCGCAAACCAATACCTGGTGGATGCGCCCCTGGAGACACGAAGCTCCGCATTTCGCAGCGGCTTTCAAAGGGAGTTTGATCAAATCATCGCGGCGCTCGACTCCCCTGACGTCAAGAAGGGGCCGGACTGCACCAGTTCGTGAATCCCCGGGACCATCCTTGACACGTTCGAGGTGCGTCACCACACTCGGCTGACACTTGCTTTGGGAACCCCGCATGGGAACCTTCGGCCCCGGCGCCGTGCGTATCCTCGTTCTGACTGCCATCCTGGTGTTCGGCTCCGAGACGGCCGTGGGCGCGACGGTCGATGGCCCGCGGCTCACGTGGGACGTATCGTTGTGGGGCAAGCCTCGGGCCGGAACTGCGGTTGCGGACGCGCTGGCGGCCGCTGTCGAGGAGCGGACCGGCGGCAAGTGGCGAGTGACGCTGCACTACGGTGAAGCGCTCTCCAAGGCCCGGGAGAATCTCGACGGCATCGCGATAGAAGCGTTTCAGGCGTCGATGTTCTGCAACTTCTACCATCCGCGGAAAAACCCGGCGCTGATGGTGTTGACGATGCCGTTCCTGCCGATGACGGACTGGGACGCCAACCGCCGCATTCGCGAGGCGGTGTATGCCCATCCCGCGGTCGTGAAGGAGATGGCGCGGTGGAACGCCATGATCTACACCTCGACGTTCCTGCCCCAGTACGAACTGCTCGGCCGGGGCGAACCGCCCACGGACCTTGCAGGCTGGAAAGGCCTGACGGTGCGCGCCGGGGGAGGACTGGGCCAGGCCATGCGGCTGCTCGGCGCAACGCCCGCGAGTTCCACGGCCACGGAGGTCTACACCGGGGTCCAGCAGGGCACCATGGATGCGGCATCTTTCCCGTTCACCTATGGCCACGTCTCCTACCGCATCCACGAGGTCGCCGAGTGGTTCACCGGCAACCTCTCCCCGGGAACGGCCGACTGCCCCCTGGTGTTCGGCATCACGGCGTACGAAGCGTTGCCGCCCCAGTACAAACAGCTCCTGGCGGACGTGAAGGAGCAGGTGATCGCCGAACAGATCCAGGCCTATGTCGACGTCGATGCGGTGAACCTGCCGATGCTGAAGGAGACGCTTACGGAGATTCGCTATACCGATGCGCAACTCGACCGGTTTCGCGCCCGCGCCGGGAAGCCGGTGATCGATGACTGGATCGACGACAACGCGGGCCGATTCGACGCCGAGGGACTGGTGGAAGCCATATTCGGGGCGGTGGGGCAGAGGTACCGTTAGTGTCGTGTCACACGACACTTGACCCGAGCGCGGATTGAGTACATGAACGACGCCTTCGGCCGCCGCCTGGATCGGGCCGACCGCCTTTTCGGCACGCTGGAGAACGGCCTCAATCTCTGCGCCGGCGTGCTCATCTTCGCGCTGATGCTGCTCGGCGTCGCGCAGATCGTCCTGCGGACGGTGTTCGACGCGCCGATCTTCGGGTACATCGACGTCGTCGAGGTCTCGATGGTGGGCTTCGCCGTACTTTCCATCGCCTACGTGCAGCGCGTAGGGGCGCACGTGCGCATGGAACTCCTGGTGTCCCGCCTCAAGGGACGCTGGCTGTGGTTGACCGAGATGGGAGGGACCGCCCTCGCGGCGTTCATAGTAGGTGTCCTCATCCCATACGCCTGGCGGCACTTCGGGCGCGCCTTCGAGTTCGGCGACAGCACCATCGATATTGAACTCGTCACCTGGCCGGCGAAGCTCGTGGTACCGGTGGCGCTTTCCGTCTTGCTCGTCCGGCTGATCGTCCAGTTGGCGGGCTACTGGCGGCTCGTGCTGCATCCGGGGCTGGAACCCGTCGCCGTGCCCACCATCCAGGACGCGGCCGCCCAGGCTGAAGCCGAGATCCGCCTTTCGGACAGCGACGGCGAGACGGCGCGATGAGCGGTATCAGCGAACTGTGGGTGGGCATAGCCGGCGTCGCCCTGCTGGTCACCATGGTCGCTTTCGGGGTTCGCGTGTACATAGCCGCGGCGCTGACCGGTTTCCTGGGGTTGCTGGCGCTCAAGGGATGGAACGTGGCGGCGGCGGTGGCGGGCACGATTCCCCATTCCAAGACGGTGACCTATCCGCTGTCCGTGCTGCCACTCTTCATCCTGATCGGTTTCCTGGCGTTCCATGCCGGCCTGACGACGCGCCTGTTCGAGGCGGCCCGGCGTTGGGTGGGATGGGTGCCCGGAGGGCTCGCCGTCTCGACGGTATTCGCCAGTGCCGGTTTCGCCGCTGTGTCCGGCGCCTCGACCGCGACCGCCGCCGTGTTTTCCCGGGTCGCCATCCCGGACATGCTCCGGAATCGCTACAGCCGGCGCCTGACCGCGGGCGTCATCGCGGCGGGCGGGACGCTGGCATCGCTGATACCGCCATCGGCAATCCTCGTGATCTACGCCATCATCGTCGAGGAGTCCGTGGGGAAGCTGCTGCTGGCCGGGCTGCTTCCCGGCGTTGTTTCGGTGCTGATCTACGCCGCGCTGATCGTCGGCATGTGCACCTTCCGCCCGGATCTCGGGCGGTCGATCAGCGGCTTCACGTGGCGGGAGCGCTTCTCGTCCCTGCCGGGAGCGCTGCCGATATTCCTCGTCGTGGGGATCATCTTCGGCGCGCTCTATACCGGCGCCGCGACACCCACGGAAGCCGGTGCCCTCGGAGCCGCCGTGGTGTTCTGCCTCTACCTGGTTCGGGCCTGGCGCCAGCGCTCGCTCAAGCAGATGAGCGGGCGTCTCCGGGAAGCGTTGATGGAGACCGCCAAGCTCACGGTGATGATCTTCACGCTGATCTGGGGCGTGTTCCTGTTCGTGCGCTTCCTCGGCTTCGCGGGGCTGCCGGGGGCGTTCGCGGACTGGGTGGTCACCCTCGACCTGCCGCCGCTACTGATCGTGATCTGCATCCTGCTCGCCTATGCCGTGCTCGGCATGTTCATGGACGCCATCGGCATGCTGGTGCTGACGCTGCCGGTGGTGTATCCGGCCGTCATTGCGCTCGGCTACGACCCCATCTGGTTTGGCATCGTGGTCGTCAAGATGGCGGAAATCTGTCTCATCACTCCGCCCATCGGTCTCAACTGTTTCGTTGTGGCCGGCGTCGCGCGGGGATTGCCCAACCAGGGCGGCAGGTCGCTCGCGATACCGCTGCAGGACGTGTTTCGCGGCATCGGGCCGTTCTTCGTCGCCGACGTGCTGACGGTCGCCGTTCTGCTGGCGGTGCCGGACATCGTCCTGTGGCTGCCCCGGATGATGGGTTGAGGGCCATTCAATGACATCCCCCGTGGATGTCATCATCGTCGGCGGTGGCCACAACGGTCTCGTCTGCGCCTGTTACCTGGCCAGGGCGGGCTTGCGCGTGCGCGTGCTGGAACGCCGTCCCATCGTCGGCGGCGCTGCCGTGACGGAAGAGTTCCACCCCAGGTTTCGCAACTCCACCGCCAGCTACACGGTGAGCCTGCTTGCTCCAGAGGTCATACGGGACCTGCGTCTCAAATCCCACGGCCTGCGCTTCGTAGCTCGGCCGCAGGCCAATTTTCTGCCGCTGTCGGCGAGCGAATCGCTGTCGATCTACAACGACGATGTCGCGACTGCCCGCGAGTTCGCGCGGTTCTCGGTCAAGGACGGACACGCCCTTGCGGGATTTCGGACCATGGTCCGGGAGGTCGGGGACATCGTGCGCCGCCAGATGCGCCGCACGCCCCCCAACGTGGGCGGCGGCGTGATGGACTTGCTCAACGCGGGTTTGGCGGCCATCAACGTCGTGGGCCTGTCGATGGAACGCCGGCGGGACCTCTCGGACCTGTTCCTGAAGCCAATCGCGGACCTTCTCGACGGGTGGTTCGAGAACGTGCATGTAAAAGCGGCGCTCGCGTTCGACGCCGTAGTCGGCAACTTCGCATCGCCGCGTGCGCCCGGTACCGCCTACGGCCTCCTGCACCACGTGATCGGCGAACTCGACGGGGTCCGCGGCGCCTGGGGTCACGCACTCGGCGGTATGGGTGCAATCACCCAGGCAATGCTCAAGGAGGCGCGGGCGCTCGGCGTCGAGGTCGAGACCGAGTCCGAGGTGACCGAAGTGCTCGTCGAGGACGGTCGCGCCGCCGGCGTTGTGATTGCGGGCGGCAACGAGTACCGGGGTCGGGCAATCGCCGCCAACATCGCCCCGAAAAACCTCTACCTCGATCTTGTTCCTGCCGCCCACCTCGCGAGCGACTTTCTGCGCCGCATCCACGCCACCCGCACGGAGTCGGCGACACTGCGCATGAACGTGGCCCTCAAGGAACTGCCGGACTTCACTTGCCGGCCGGGCACTGAGACTGCGGACCACCATCGCTCCGGGATCGTGATCGGCCCCACCCTCGACTACCTCGAAAACGCTTACCTGGATGCGCGCCGAGGCAAGTGGTCAGAGCACCCGATTGTCGAGATGCTCATCCCCTCGACGGTGGACGACTCCCTGGCGCCTCCCGGACACCACGTCGCGAGCCTGTTCTGCCAGCACTTTCCGCGAGACAGGGACTGGGACAACAACCGGGAGGCCGCTGCCGACACGGTATTCGCCGCCATCGACCGCTTCGCGCCGAATTTCAGCGACTCGGTGATCGCCCGGCAGGTGATGACACCGGCGGACCTCGAGGAACGTTTCGGCCTGCCTGGCGGCGACATCTTCCACGGTGCCATGACCCCCGACCAGTTGTGGACCAACCGGCCTGTCATGGGGTACGCCGCTTACCGGGGACCCATCTCGGGCTTGTACCATTGCGGCGCTGGCGCGCATCCCGGCGGCGGAGTGACGGGCTTGCCGGGCTGGAACGCCGCCCGGGAGATCGCGCGGGACCTCGCAGCATCGCGCAGACCGGCGTGACCCAACCAATGTGTTGATTTGATGATTCAATCATCAATTTGACATTGCCACCGTTGGCCGGGAGATTCGTACGCATGCTCGCCCGCCATCTATCGAAGTCGGTGATGTCCGCAGAACCTGGAATGGTGGACGGCCCTACCGGAAAACCCGACCACGGGCGGATTGCTTTTGCACGGCGGCAAGACGCGTTTTCGGATCAAGGGATTCGACGTGCTGCCCTGGTCCCTGGGCTGACGTTGTCCTCCTGCGACCCTGAGGACCTCAGCTACGCTAGACTGTCGGCGCCCAGAGAAAAATGAGTTCAGATATGCCTGTTTCACTATATGAAGCCAGCGTTGGTCGTTTTCTGCAGACCCTCGGTGCCGTATCAGGTTACCTCGACAAGGGTCGATCTCACTGCGAGGAAAACAACGTCGACCTGAACGAGATTGTCGAGACTCGCCTCTATCCGGATATGCTGCCGTTTCGCTTTCAGTTGATCCAGGTTGCAAGCCTCTCCCTGGGTGCGATCAACGGCGTGCGGGCAGGGGACTATTCGCCGCCGCCACCTCCGGAGGATCTTGACTACCAGGCACTGCAGGATCTTGTGGCCGAAGCGCGATCTGGTTTGCAGCCACTCACCGCCGAGGTTGTAAACGGATGGGAAGGCAAGGAAGTACGCACGCCCTGGTGGACCTTTACCGCTGAAGGTTTCCTGATGTCGTTCTCGCTACCCAGCTTTTATTTTCATGCCACCACGGCTTATGACATTCTGCGGATGAAAGGTGTGCCAGTTGGCAAGCTGGATTTCCTGGGTCAGCTGAGCATCAAGACTTAAGGTTGTCGCTCCTGTCTATCGGGGCGTCCGATTTCAAAGGCCCCGCCCGACCTCTGGCCGTTCATCATTCCGGCCAACTGGTGTCGTCCCAACGATGGGTTTGCAGGTACTCCATCGCTTGACGAATGCCCCTTCTGACCATTCACTCTTTCGGAAACTGCCTGTCCATTGCAGCGATCATATCCCTGCAATGCGTTTCGAGCATGCTGCGCGTATGTGTGCCATCACAAAAGATGTAAAACTCCTCGGTCAATATTGCATTCATGACTTGAGCGCCAACCGTTTCTGTTGGCACGGCCATGGCTGAAATCATGGCAGCCATATCTTTGGACACTCTTTCTTTAAGTGCTCGAACAATAGGCGTATCTGCAAGGTGGGGACAAAGCACCGAGACGGAAATGTTCGTATCAGCAAGATCGTTTCTCAGAAACTCGGACATGCCGACCACGGCAAACTTGCTGCTACCGTAGACTGACTGATGCCCATGGCCATGGATGCCAGCGAATGAAGCGGTATTAACGATATGTCCTTCTTCTCCATGATCGAGCATGCGTGGCAGGAAGGCGTTGATTCCGTTGATTGGCCCAAAGAAATTGACATCGAAAACCCGTCGCCATTGTGCGTCGTCAGTTTCCAGTAACTTTGATCCTCCTCCAGGTATTCCCGCGTTGTTACAAAGTACGTGCAGCGGACCGAAGAAGTTCTCCAGTTCATCAGCTGCGTTCTCCATGGCGCCGATATCGGTCGAGTCAACGTTAAACGAGACCACGTTGTCGGTGATGGTCTTCAGTTCTTTCTTTGCAATGGCGAGTTGTTCATCACGAATATCGCTGATAGCGACATTCATTCCCGCACGGGCGAAGACTGTAGCCATGCCAAGACCAATACCTGATGCGCCACCGGTGATAAACGCTGTTTTGCCTTTCAAGTTCTTCATGCCAAGTGTCCTATTTGATTTGTGCTTCTGTCCTGGGAGGCGCGAACTATTGTATTTCTTTAGATCGGCTGGTGCTTTCGTGGCCGAGGATCGCTCTCGATATCGAGGTTTGATACGTCGCGGATACGGAACTGACTGTATCGACCGTTGCGAGAGGTTGAGACCTTCACCTATATTGACCCTTCGACTTTAGCGACAAGAGTCTGACATGGCTAGTGATCCCTATTCACCGGGGCAGGTTTTCACCGACGGAGAGTCCGTCCCTCGCGTGATGATCGCACCGCAGCGTTATATCCAGGGTGAGGGCGTCATCGACCATCTGGGCAGATACATGTCGCTGCTTGGTTCCCGGCGAGCGGGTGTGCTGGCCTCCAGTCGCGGTCATGGGGCCGAGGGCGTACGCGTTATGGACAGCCTGAGGCAAAGAAACATTCCTGGGGTTGCAACGACATTCCATGGCGAGTGCTCGGTGGAAGAAGTCGACAACCAGGTGGGAGGACTCAAGGGTGAAGACATTGACTGTCTCATAGCTGTTGGTGGTGGCAAGTGTGTGGATGCCGGAAAATGCATTGCCTATCGGTTGGATATTCCCGTGGTGATTGTTCCGACCCTGGCGTCCAACGACGCACCCTGTTCAGCACTGTCTGTTATGTATTCTCCGGAAGGGGTACAAAACGGGGTGGAGTACTTCCCCGACAGTCCTGCATTGGTGGTAGTGGATACCGGTGTGGTTGCCAAGGCATCTGAGAGATTTCTGGTGGCCGGTATGGGCGATGCCATGGCCACCTGGTATGAGGCCAAGGCGTGTCTCGCCAATCCCCAGGGAAGAAACTGCGTAGGTTCGCGCCCAACGCTTGCGTGTGCCGCCATGGGTGAGACATGCGCCCATACGCTTTACGAATATGGCGTTGCGGCGAGTGCCTCGGTCGTCGCGAATCGTTGCGACGACGCACTGGAGCGGGTTGTCGAAGCCAACACCCTGATCAGTGGTATCGGTTTTGAAAGTGGTGGTTGCGCAGCTGCCCATGCTATCGCTGTCGCCTATACCCACGTCAGGGAGGTTCATGACAACTATCTACATGGCGAGATGGTCGCCATGGGAACACTGGCGCATTTGATGATGGAGCAGAACCGGGACGCGAGAAAAGCAGCTGAATTTTTTGCACGGGTTGGGCTGCCGATACATCTCGGTCAGTTGTCTTTGACGAAGGAACACAACGAGGACATCGATACGGTAACAGAGGCCGCGATTGCAGTTCCCATCATGCACAACATGCCGATGACCGTGACGCCAGAATTGGTCCGGTCTTCTATTCTGTCGGCTCATGAGTTGGGCGAGGCGGTAGCCCGCGAAGTTGGTGACGAGGCCTACCGCCGCTTGCAGGGAGAGTAGGTTACTCCGGGAATCGACGATTCATTGCATCGCCGCCCGAATACCAGGAAGGCTCCAGTGGAAACGACCGCCTGAGGTCCGTTCGACTCTTGAGTGCCAGTCAGGCTGCCTGTAGTTCCGCCAGCCTGGCCAACGCGTCCGCCGGGTCTGGTAGCGAACTCGTGTAGCTTTCCGCGTGACGCACGACACCTTCGGAATCGATGATGATCACCGAGCGATTCACGATGCCCGCAGTCTCGTTGAAGATTCCGAGCGATTGGGCGACCCCGCCCTTGGGCCAGAAGTCCGCCAACAATGGGTGCCGCATGCCACCCATGGAGGTGGACCAGGCGTTCAGCGATGGGGCGGAGTCCACGCTCATTCCGATGAGCGCAGCACCTGCGTCTGCAAACTGATTCAACGCACGGTTGAAGTTGTTGGTCTGGTTGCTTCAGCCGCCGGTGAAGGCCAGGGGAAACGTATGCAGCACCACCCACTTGTCGCCCTTGAACTGACTGAGCGACACCTCCTCGCCCGCGTGGCTCCTGAGGGTAAAGTCCGGGGCTTTGGCACCGACTTCGATCATGGTTTCCTCCCGTTCCTCCTGAACGAAGCATACATCCAAAGGCACACCGAGCCGAAATCCTTCCTGCCTTTCGATGCGAGCCCGTGCCTTCGCCGCCGCGGACCGTCGCGTATCCTAGGGCTGTGGCGTATAGAGTGGCTTGCAATGTCTGCGTAGCTTGCAATGTCTGCATACGCCGCGGGCGGAGTCATTGTGGCAGCGGGCTTACATCCCTGCCTTGGAGGAATTGAACGCATGGCCGATTCTTACAACTACCCTGCGGAGATCGAACATGACGAGGACGGACGATTTGTCGTTACGTTGCCGGACTTCGGATGGGGTGCAACGGACGGTGCCACCCGGAGTGAGGCGTTCGCCGAAGCGAGTGATCTGCTGCGCGAGCTGATCGCGACCACGATTCGGGAAGGCAAGGAACTACCCGAGCCGTCGCCTGCCAGCGCGCGCCGTCCGTTGGTCGTTCCGCCGGTGCAGATTGCATTGAAGGCGGCACTCTATGAGGCTTGCCGCCAGTCTGGCATATCGCAACGCCGTTTTGCCCGCGATCTCGATGTCGCCGAGAACGAAGTGCGGCGCATGCTGAATCCGGAACACGGCACCAAGACTGCAACGCTCGACCGGGCGTTGCGTCACTTGGGGAAGCAGGTCAGCGTGAGGGTCGGCGAGGCGGCAATGTCTGCCCGCCACCCATAGTCCCGCTACAGCGACCGTGACGTTGCATCAGCGGGTTCAGAACGCCGGAAAAACTGCCTCCGCGAACCTTCGCGCGTAGTCATAACCTCCCTCCGAGATCGGAGGGGGCGTCGGCATCGGGTGCGGAATGACGATCTCAATCGGCAGGCCGTATCCGAGAATCGTCTTGATCTGCTCCGTGATCTCCTCGAAGGAACCGTGCAGCGAGAACGCGTCGACGGCTTCGTCCGGCAGGAACGAGACGACGTCGCCGGCGGCCTCAAGGTCCGGGTCATGGTGGAAGTCCGGCCAGACCTGCCGTTTCAGGACAGCGGAGTCTTCGCCGGTCCAGGGCATGCCGATGTTCTCGAACAGCACGGGCGAATACTCGTAGTAGCCGGCGGCGGCGGCGCGGCCGATGCGACCCACCCGCTCGGGGTCCGGATCGGCGATGGTGTGGAAGACGCAGCCGATCCGCACTTCGCCCGGGTCCCGGCCCGCTTCCCTGGCGCCCGCGTGAACGTGCTCGACGGCGCGGCGCAGGTTCTCTTCGTGAACGCCCACACGGATGAAGACGCCATCGGCGACCCGCCCGGCCATGCGCAGCGTCCGCGGACCTTGCGTGGCCACCCAGACGGGCACGGGCGAGGCGTGGCGAAGCACTGCCGGCCGTGCGGCGTCGACGGCCACCTGCTCGCTGGCCGTGAGTGACTTGATGGTGACGATCGCTTCTTCGAACGCCGCCACGGTGGCGGGGCGCTTGCCCATGAGGCGCACCGCGGTGTCGCCCACGCCCATGCCCAATATCATGCGCCCGGGATCGAGCCGGTCGATCGTCGCGATCGATCCCGCGATGACCGCGGGATGGCGCATCACGGGATTCTCGATCAGCGTCCCGAGCATGATCGAACGCGTCTCCCGCAAGGCCTGTGAAAGCAGCACGTAAGGGTCCTGTACCAGGAGCGGTGAAGAAGCGAGAAACCCGTAGTGCCAACCCAATGCTTCGAGCCGCGCGGCGTCGGCCGCGAATCGCAGGGGCGACCTGTGGTCAAGCCGGTTCAGGCCGAACCCCAGGCCGTCTCGTATCGTTTTGGGATTGTTCATCGTTCCCTTCCTTGTCGTTCTTGGTGACTCGCCAGGGTGATCGTCGGGGGCCGGCGGAGCGTCTCAGGCACGAAGACTATCAACAAAACGATGCCCACGAGGGCCATCCCGCCGGTAGAGGTGCAGGCGATGGCCATGGACGTCCATTGCGCCAATGGCCCCATGATGAAGGGCCCCACGGCCGCTCCCGCGTCGCCCACGAGCCGCCAGACACCGAGAAATTCGCCGCGCCCCTGCGCGGGCGACAGGTCGCCACCTAGCGTCATGAAGATGCCGGTGCCGAAACCATTGCCGAGTCCGGCCAGGACGCCTGCGGCGGTGAAGGCCCAGAAGCTGCCGGCGAACGGCAGAAGGGCGACACCGATACCGAGCAACAGCATCGCGGGCCCCAGTGCCCACCTGCGGCCGGCCAGGTCGATGATCATGCCCGCGGGATAGAACATCACCATGTCGATTGCGGAGGAGAGGCTGTACGCCAGACCGATTTCGGCCGCGGAGAACCCCATCTCGGCGCCGACCAGCGGAATCATCAGCCGAACGCCGGTTCTGAGGAACATCAGCACGACCATGACGCTTCCCGCCGTCGCCAGGGTCCGCTTGTGTTCCCACACGATGTGCGCGAGGCGGGAACGTTCGAGCCCTTCGGCAGGTCTGGCGCTGCTCGCGAAGATCATCACGATCACGAGGGAGATCGCCCACAGGATGCCCGCGCCCACGAACACGGCGCGATACCCGATGAGGTCGGCGCCGACACCCGCAATCACGGGCCCGACGAACGCCCCGGCGCGTTGCAGGCCGGCCATCAGGGAAATCACGCGGCCCCGCTGATCGAGACGTACCGTGTCGGTAATGAAGGTGACCCGCCCAAGCACCCAGATGCCAGCCCCGGCGCCGAAACCGAGCGCGGCGAAGGAGAGCAGCGTGACCTCGGTCGCGGCCGCAGCCATGAAGGTGGCGACCGTCGCGGTAACGAGTCCCAGGATCATGACGCCCCGGTCGCCGATGCGGGTCACCAGCATGCCGGCGGGTACGTCCATCAACATCGTCCCGGCACCGCGCAGACCCACGACCGTGGCCGCCAGCGCTGGCCCGCCGCCGATTTCGAGGGCGTAGAGCGGCAGCATGATCTGCATGGCGTTCTGCGCGATCGCCGAGAAGAACGACGGCAGGTAGACCGGCAGCGCGATGCCGCGCATCACGGACAGGACGGTCGCCCGGTTGGCGGGCTCCGATGGATACGAGGTTGTGCGCTCTGGTTCCGGCATCACGTGAAGTGTCCCGCCCAGGAATTCCACGCGGGCGCCGTTGTTGTCACGACGGCGAAGGAAGGAGGCAGGACGACAGCGGCAATGATGACGTCAGACGGATCGCGATGACAAGTGCAGCCCGGAGCTCAGGAAAGTGCGGCGGCGATGATCCGTCGAACCTGATCGATGATGTCGCCTTCGAGCGCCGCGTCGTGGCCGCGCAGCGCCGGCGTGTGCAGGTGTCCCAGCGGAAACTCGATCCCGAGCCGTCTCTGCAGCAGGAGGCTCCGATAGGTAATCTCATTCGAGAGAAAGCCCCCGCTTGAGCCTCGCACGGCGGTTTCTCCGGCCAGATCCCTCAGCGACCCCGCAGCGAACGTACCCCGCTCGAGGCTTGTGACGCGCCGGTTGTCGCGGACCGGCCACCGCCCCCGGACTGCGGACATGTTCGCGGCTGGCAGGGAGGACTCGAGGAATTCGGGCGCCCCCGTGCCGGCGAGGTCCGGCGGGATGAGCGGGTTCGATGCCGAGGCGCCGGTCACCGCGTTTGCGTTGTCGGGCGTATCCGCGGAGCGGCGCAGGCCGGGAAAACGTTCCAGGTGGAATCCGTCGCGCCCCATGCTGACGGTTACCGCGAGATCCAGGCCGCGTTGGAACAGCGGTTCAAGCAGTGTTTCCACGACGCCCCGGTCAAACGCCTCGAAACGCACCGGAAGGATCGCGCTGCGCAAGTGGGCGCCGGCGATCGTCGTACCGTCGAGGGCGAGCGCCACCAGTCCCGAGGGATTGCTCTGCCCGATCACATCGTCCAGGTGGAACGGGTCGAAGCCGGTCACCAGTACCCTTCCCACGCCGGGCGGGAAAACGGGGTCGAAATTCCGGGACAGGCGTTCCGCGGCGTCGACGGTCGCCGGTGCATCGAGGTCCCGGCACAGCTTGAGTCGCGCCCAGTAGAGGGGTCTATCATCCAGGTGTCCGGCCTGCACGTCGGCGACGGCTCGCCGCCAGAGCATCTCACCGTCGCCCGTGGGGAGGATGTCGTCGTAGCGTCCTGCTACAGATGGTATTGACTGCACGGCATTTCCCACGCGCGCCTGTTCAACGTTTGTGGTCACGAAAGGGCCCTGGATCATGATGGTTGCACCATCTCGAATGGGACAGGTGCAGAGCCTACCGTTCGGTCGAGTAAGCCACCCGGAAGTACACGAAGCGGCCACCCGGAATGTCGTAGACGGAAGCGTCGTAGCCGTTGATCGAAGCACTCTGGCTTGCCGGCGGGTCGCGGTCGAGCAGGTTGTTCGCACCCAGGGCGAGGGCGATGTCGGCGTTGGCTCGCGGCAGGGTGTAGGTCGCCTGAACATCGTGGTAGGTCGTGCTGGCCAGGTGGTTTCGCGAGGCCGTGTTGTCCTCCTGGTCGGGCATCGAGCAGAGTCCGAGGTTCGTCAGGCTGTCCGGTGTTCCGTCGAGGAAATCGGAGCACCGCTCGGTCATCCCGTGGATGTATCGGATGGTCCAGGACGCGTTCCACTTCGCGCCGGTCCAGTCAACCGCGAGCATCGACTTCCACGCGGGCTTGCCCCGGTCGGCCTGCGTCTGGCCCTTGAGTGACCGTGTTTCGATGACCGTGCCTTCGGTGTCCTTCAGCCGCTCCGTGTAATTGGCCAGGTAGGTGCCGTGCCATTGCAGCCGCCACCCGGAGGGCATGCCGAGCGTCATGCCGAAGTCCCAGCCGCTGGTGCTTATCGCGCCGACGTTGAACAGCGTGTTGCGAAATCCGGCGATACCGCCCCGGTCGTTGCGCTGGATGAGCCGGCAGAAGACGTCCACGCGGTCGCGGTAGCAGCCATCGAGCATGGCCTGGGCGTCGAATGCGGTGATGGCGTCGTCGACCTCGTGTTCGTAGCGGGCGATTTCGAAACGCAGGTCATCGATCCAATTGACATCCAGGGCCCATCCGGGCCGCCAGGCCACGGCTACGGAGGAGCTTTCCGAAGTCTCCGGTTCGAGCAGTTCATTGCCGCCGGTAAGGACGCTTATCTGGGAGCCGAGTTGCGTATAGCTGCCGTCGGCCGGGACGCCGGCAGCGATGCAGTTGTCCATGACGGTCTGGCCGACGTTGGTGGTCAGGAAGCTTGCGCACGGGTCCGAGATGACGGCGTGGAGTTGCGTCAGACCACCGAACAGTTCGCCGATGTTTGGCGCGCGGAAGCCCTCGGTCCAGGTGGCGCGCAGCAGGAGGCCGGGAGCCGGTCGCCAGCGCAACCCCAGCTTGGCTGTGGTGCCGCTGTCGAAGGTGCTGTAGTCGAAGTAACGGATCGCTGCGGAGACATCGATCAGGTCCGCTCCCGTGGCACCGGGAACGAGCGGCGCCTCGACTTCGCCGTACCACTCGGTGACGCCGAAGCCGCCCGCCGTGGGTTGCGCGGACACGCCGGAGGTGTCGCCTGCGGCGACGACGGGATCGGGATCGAAGCGGCCGTCCTGCAAGCGCCGTTCGGCGCCCGCGGCGAAAGCCAGCGGTCCGGCCGGCAACTCGGCCAGGTCTCCCGTGACGTTGAAGCTCATGCTCCTGAGCGTCTGTTCGCTCGAATCGCGCTGCACGAAACCGATCCAGTGCAGCATCTCTGGCGTGATCGTGCCGGAGCCCCCGGCCTGTCCCCCGAGCAGGTTGAGCGGCACGCAGCCGGGGATCGCACCACATGCGTCCGGGTCACCGAGGGCCGGCAGCATCCTGCGCGCGTTGTGGGCACCGTCCTTTGTCTGATCCGCGGCGTTGCGCGACCACACGGCATTGGCCTCCCAGTAGAGTGGCGGGCGAAGCACCGTCTGCTCGCCCTGGATGCCGGCGGCGACGTAACGCGTCGCCACGTCCTGGCGGAATACGCGCGGGCCGCTTTCGAGCGGCCTTCTCGTCGCCAGGGCACGCGGTCCGACCTTGAAACCGAAAGGACTGTAGGGGTTGGCGGCATCTATGACGATGGTGTCCATGACGTTCCCTGCCTCGGCCAGGGTCCCGACCCACAGGGGTTCGGGCGCCGCCTGGTTGATCGACACCCGCCGGTTGAGGAAGCCCCGGGCGTAGAGGCGGAGGCTGTCCGAAGCGGCGTGTTCCAGCAGCGCAAAGGCCCCGGTGCGCCGGGACGGAGTGAGCGTCAGGTTGAAGGGCGAGTAGTTGAACCGGTCGGCGTTGGTCCACGGATGGTAGTCGTCGTTCGGCCCGCACGGATCGGCCGGATCGTAGACCGGCTTGCCGGTCACGCCGTCGTTCAGGGCACAGTTGACGAAGGTGCCGGTGTTCGGGTCGGCGAAGATGATGCGCCCCTGGGGCGTGAACGTGCTGCCGTGGGTGACGCCGGTGCCCGGTTTCGGCCAGCGCGTCAGTTCGTGATCGGCGGAACTCACACGCTTCTGATCGGTGTGGCTCAGGTGAACGGATACCGAGGTGGCTCCGCGCTCGCCGCCGAGGGACAGCTCGATGTCGCCCGTCTCTCCACCGGCCTCATACGAGCCGCCATAGACGCTTGCTGCAATGCCCGATGTCCTGCGCGTGATGACGTTCACGACGCCGGCGATGGCGTCGGATCCGTAGATGGCCGATGCGCCGTCGCGTAACACCTCCACGCGCTCGACAACGGAAGCCGGAATGGTGTTGAGGTCCGTGGCACCGGAAACGCCACTCCCCGATGCGCCGTTCACCCAGCGCACGCCGTCCACCAGCACCAGCACGCGCTTCGATCCGAGATGCCGCAGGTCCACCTGCGATGCGCCGGCCGCGACACCGCCGCCGTCCGCCGGAAAACCGAAATTGCCGCTGCTGTTGAACCGCGTGGTCAGGGGCGAGCCCGATACGGAAAGCCGCGCGAGCATGTCGCCGAGGGACGTGATGCCGGTCCGGTCGCGATCGTCGGCCTCCATGGAGAGAACGTTGTCCCGCGCGGTGAGTGGGTCACGTCGGATGCGCGAACCGGTGACGATGACTTCCTCGTCGAATGCAGGTCCGTCATCGGCCGGTGCCGCCGTATTCGGGCCGGCCAGCAGCATCGCGAGCGCGACACTCGGTGCTCCCCCGCGTGTCAAGGCTGGTAACGCGAGAACCACACTTCCTCCGAAGGCCAGGATTGCGCCCATTCGGCGTCGGCCCAGCCATAGGCCGTCTCTGCACCGGCCGGTGCGCCGAGTTCCAACAGTCGCTCGACGACGAAACCGTTGCGCGTCAGCAATTCGATCCACTGCCCGTGTGTCAGGTAGAACTCGACTTCGTCACCTTCCGGCCACTCGACGCTGTAGAGGCCGAGGTAGGGGCGCTGCAGTGCTGCCGTCGTCTTCTCGTCCTCGGCATCGGGCATGCACGCAATGGCGAAACTGGCATTGGTCATGAACACCAGCTGGCTCCCGGGCCGGAGCACCCGCGCGGCTTCCGGAACCCAGCGCAGGGGGTCGGCCCAAAGTGCGGCGCCGTACTCCGAGATCGCGAAGTCGAAGCTGTCGTCGCCGAACGGCAGTTGCTCGCCGATACCCTCAATCAGGGATACGGGCAGTCCGTGGCGCGCGCGCAGGTCATTCGCCGTGGCGAGCTGGTTCGGCGTAGGGTCGATGCCGACGACCTGGCCGCCTCGCCGTGCCATCCAGGCAGAGACATAGGCAGTGCCGCAGCCGATCTCGAGGCATCGCTTGTCTGCGAGGTCATCCGGCAACAGCTTGAGTTCGCTCTCCGGCAGTTTCCAGATTCCCCAGTAAGGATCTTCTGCTGCCCAGGCGTTGCGTCCGCTTTCGGCGTAGCGCGCCGCGAACTCCTGCCAGGCCGCGCGGTTGCGGCGGACGTGATCGCGGGATCCGTTCACTGGTTCGCGAGGGTGTTGATGTCCTCGATGCGGGTAGCCAACGCCCGCATCGTCGCCGCGACCGCGTCCACGCCCGCCGGCACTTGATCGTACTGCCGGTGTTCGATGGCTTCGCGAATCCACGGCAGCGTCTTCGCTCCGTAGCCCGTGTAGTAGCCAGGTGCGTAGATCTGGTGCCGGTACCACGGTCGTCGCGGCAACCCTTCCTCACGGGTCAGCAGTTGTTCGCCGGTAAAGAGCAGGCGATTGACTTCTGCGAGCACCGATTCGTCGGCGTCCGGCTTGACGGCGTAGCGGTCGAGGGCCTCTTCCACCCGGGCCAGGGCGTTGTGTATGGGCGCGAAGTTGAAGTGCGGAACACCCTGGCGCCGCGCTGGCGGGCGCAATGCCTCGGTGGGGTCGAGAGCGGCCGCAAACTGACCGCTGTCGATGAGGCCGTTCACCCGCGCGACATCCTTGCGCTCGGCGTCGGCGAAGGACTCCAGTTCCGTCGCGTATCGCCGCACTGTCTGGACGAGACTTGAGAAATCGAAGGGCAGCAGCCGGGCGTTGGCCATGCGTAGCGTTGCCCGGCCGGAGACTTCGGCCAGCACCACGCCGTAGACGTAGCCCGGATCGCCGAACCGCTCGTAGTGCGCCACGGTGTCGTAGAGCGTGTGGTAACTGCCGCCCCCGCCTTCGCCGCCGATGGCCAGGTTGGCGGAGGCTATGCCCGCGTGGTGCAGGAACGTCGTGTAGTCCGAGCCGGAGCCAAGGGCCGAGAGCCGCAGCAGCCCGCTTTCGTCCAGCGCCGCGTTTGCCGCGTCGTCGCCGCTCACGCGAATGCGCGCGCGATTGCGGGCCTCGACGGTGAGTCCGGTTTGCGGATCGATCACGTCGCGCTGCACCGCGTTGAAGAACTTTTCGAGTGCGTGACTGCCGCCGACACGCACGAAACCGCGGCTGTTGCCGTCCGTATTGATGTAGAGCACTGCCTTCTTCGCGAGTTCGTCGCGGTGTTCCTCGACCCACTCGGCGGAACCCATGAGACCCTGTTCCTCCGCGTCCCAGGCGGCGAACACGACGGTTCTCGCCGGCGGCCGGGGAAGCATCGAGATCGCCTTCGCCTCCGCGAGCATCGAGATCAGGCCGGAGACGGGATCCCGCGCGCCGTGGTTCCAGGCGTCGTGGTGGTTGCCCCGGATGACCCACTGGTCCGGCCATACCGCCCCCTCCCGCGTCGCGATGACGTTCTGTGCGGTGACGGTATTCCAGTCGAATGCGAGCTGCAGCCGAACCGTTGCCGGTCCGTGGCCGATGCGGTAGGTGATCGGCAGCCCGCCGCGCCACTCCGGTGGCGCAACGGGGCCTTCGATGGCGTCGAGCAGCGGCAGCGCGTCGCCATAGCTGATGGGCAGCGTCGGGATCGTCGCGAGCGATTTCGACTCCTTTATGTCGAGCCGTTCGGCGTCCGCAGTCGCGGCCCAGCCGGGCGTCAGCGGGTCGCCGGCATAGAGCGGCGTGTACTTGATCGAACCGCGTTGCACCGCGCTGTCGTTCTTGTACGGACCTTCCGGGTACGCTTCGCCGATTACATAGCCGTCGTCGCTGGGATCGGAGTAGATGATGCACCCGATGGCGCCGCGCTCGGCGGCGAGTTTCGGCTTGATGGCGCGGAACGCGTAGCCGTACCGGACGATCACGATCTTGCCCGCCACGTCTATGCCGTAGCGTTCAAGCTGCTCGTAGTCTTCGAGCAGACCGTAGTTCACGTACACGAGTTGGCCCGTGACGTCGCCGTCCGGCGAGAAGACGTTGTATGGCGGCAACACGTCCGGCGATGCGGTGCTCTCGTCACCGGCAACGCTGCGTTCCACGAGGGACGCCGTGAACGCATGCGGTTCGATCATCTCGAGGTGCCGGGTCCTCGGGGTCGGAAACAGCACGTCGTAGCTCGCGATCTCGGTGTCGTAGCCCCATTCGGTGAAGAGGCGCTTCAAGGTCTCGACATTGCGCCGGCCATGGGTGGACCCGACGTGATGGGGTTCTCCGGCGAGTTCGTGCATCCAGGCGCGCAGGTCGGATGGGTCGAGGTGGCGGTCGAACTCGGCTTCGAGGTTGCGCTGGGCCTGGGTGCCGGCTTCGGTGAATCCTTGAAGTGACTGGTCGGCGGCAGCGCTCAAGGTCAGCGCCGAGACGAGTGCGATGGCTCGGAACATGGTCGTGGTACACCGGAATGGGTCAACGGGAAATTGTAACCGCGAAGCCGGAGGGGCCGGCAGCCCCTGGCGTTGGCGACTATTCGCCCCGGTTCGTTTCCGACCTGATCCAATCCCGTGCGCGCCGTATGTGATCCAGCGGCCGGAACATCGACGAGAACACATCGCGCACGACGCCATTCTCATCCACGAGGTACGTGACCCGCCCGGGGATCGGCCCGGTGAACGCGCCGTACAGGCGGCGAACCCTGTTGCCGGGATCACTCACGACGGGGAAGGGCAACGAGTGATGGTCGGTAAACCGCTCGTGCGATGCGATCCCACCGCTATTGATGCCCACCACCTCCGCGCCGGACGCGACGAACTCGTCGTAGTGATCGCGGAACCCGCGAGCCTGCGCCGTGCAGCCCGGCGACTCGTCCATGGGATAGAAGAACAGCACCACCTTGCGGCCGCGCAGGGAACTGAGCGAGAACGTCTTGCCACCCGCCGCTGGCAGGCTGAAATCGGGCGCCTCGTCGCCGATCCCTGGTTTTGCACTGCGCGCAGCCATGTCCGGAAGTCAGAGTCCTGTTGATGGGAGAGCATACCGCTTGCGGCTACGTCGTGCCGTGTTGTGGGTCAATAGACTCCCGGCACGATTCGCCACGGCACCCGTTGTCGATACTGCTCCCAAAGCGGACCGTACTTCCTTGCGCAGCGCCGGTCGTCGTCGCGCTCGCGCGGGACCAGCAGCGCCACGTAGTAGAGGGGATAAAGCCACGGCCCGGCTGCGAGCGGCCAGCCGAGCGAGAGCGCGAGACCGCAGGCCATGAGGAATTCGCCGAGGTAGTTGACGTGTCTGGATACGCCCCAGAAACCGTTGCAGAGCACGCTCTGGCTGTCGTCGGAGATGGTCTCGGGACGAATTCGCCCCAGGAAGGCGCGATCGGGGTCCCGCTTGAAGGTGAACTTCTGCATGTTCGAACCGCGCGCCAGCGTCCAGCCGGCGAAGAAGATGACGGCGGACATGACCAATAGCCAGGTGGGCATTTGCGGATTGGGGAGGTCCGCGACGGACCATAAACCCACGCCGTAGAAGTACGGGTAGAAGGTCAGGCACCCCCAGACGAGCTTGAAACCCAATCGCTCGGCGACGAAATCGTAGGTGTAGAGATGGACGCGCTCGAACACGAGGTAGTCGCAGACGAACCAGGTGAACAGAACGACGTAGAGGACCACACCGGGGGAGGGATCGTTGGGATAGGCGAGGAAGTGGTGCGCTCCGAACGAGAGCAGGTTGAGTTCCAGATAGATCGCGCCGACCAGGTAGAGCAGCATCTTGGCATCGGCCCGGGCCCGGAACATCTGCGGGTTTGCGCGACGGCCGAGATAGAGATCCGCCCACATGGAACGCCCCTGGGCCGGAGCCGACAACACGACGGCGGCGGTCATCGCCAGGCTGAGCACGAAAGCGCCTGTCAGGCCCGACCACCGATGCTGCCAGAGCCAGTCCCACGGCAAGACGCCGCTGTAGCCGGCGGCGAACCAGAGACCGATGCTGACGGCGAACACCAGCGGACCGTTGAGGCGGTAACGTAGCAATGCGCCGCTCTTCTCGTCCCGGACATACCCTTCGACGCGGCGCGCCGGGAGCGCGAGATGCAGCCCGAGTATCGCTGCGTAGACGAGCCAGGGCGCAAGGAACCCTGCCAGGTGCTCCGTCACGTCAGGTCTTTGGTGTTCTCGGCCATGAGCCGGATCGCCGTCCTGCGCGGCAGCAGGCGATCGAACAGCACGGCGAAGAAACGGTTCAGGCCACCCGGCACCACGCGCGGACCCTTCCCCAGGGCATCAAGGGTTTCGCGCGCCACCGCGTCGGGCGTCATCGTCCCGGGAGGAATCCGGCTGGTCGAGTTGAGGTAGCGGGGCGTCGTGATCGCGCCCGCGCAGGAAACCACGACGTCGATGCCATGCTCGCGCAACTCGTGCCAGAGGCTCTCGCCGAGGACCGTGTTGAACGCCTTGCTGGCGGCATAGGCGGCGATGCGCGGAGAACCTTGCATGCCTGCGAGCGACGACATCAGCACCACCGCGCCCCGCCCGCGCTCGCGCATGGGAGGCAGCAGCGTGCGCAGGAACGTCACCGGACCCTGCACGTTGACGTGGAGGAGTTGATCGAGTGCCTCGTCTTCGAGGTCGAGGAAGCTGGCTACCGGCACAAAGGCAGCGTTGTAGACGATCACGCCCGGATCGAGATCGGCCGTGGCATCCGAAAGTTCCTCGGCGAGGTTCGGGCTCGCGAGATCCAGCACCAGAACTCGAACTTCGATGCCGTGATCCTGACGTAGCCTGTCCGCCAACGTCCCAAGTACGTCCCCGCGCCGCGCGATCAGCAGGAGGTGCAAGCCGCGCCTGGCGAGTTCAGTCGCGAAGGCAGCGCCAAGACCCTCGGAAGCCCCTGCGACCACGGCCCAGTCGCCGTAACGCGCTCGAAAGTCAGGCATGTGCGGCGCCCCCGTTCACGGGTGTTCGGAGTTGTTTCGTTCGCGCATCATACCCAAGGCCGGATCGGTCAAATCGCAAGCGGGATTCGACACCTGTTGCAGGCATCCATGGATGGCGCTAGGGTGAATGGGTGCGCGCCAGAGCGCACCTGATCCGCGGGTAGGGCCATGCCCATCTGGTGTTAGAGATCCGACACGATCCTCTTTTCTGTCCAAGGCGCGGATATTGGGCTTGATGAAAGGAGGTCATTCATGACTACCCGATATCCAGGTTCAAGCCTGGAGAACCTCAAGAAGCAGGCCAAGTCACTGCTGAAGTCCGTCCGCGACGGCGACCGGGCCGCCCTCGAGCGCATCGCGCCGTACCTCAAGGACGATGCGAACTTCAAACTCAACGACGCCCAACTCGTCATCTCGCGCGAACTCGGCTTCGCGAGTTGGGCGAGGCTCAAGACATTCCTCGTGGAATCCGTCGGCGCGTTCGTCGCCGCGGCCAACAACGGCGACATCGACGCCGCAAGAGCGATGCTGGCCCGGGAGCCGCGCCTGGCCCAGGCTTCACGCGCGCTTTGTCGCGCCGCCGCTATGGGCAGAGTCGAGGTCATTCGCCTGCTCGTCGAGCATGGCGCCGATGTAAACGCCGCGACAGTGGAAGACAGCTCCTACGTCGGCACACCGCTGCTCGCGGCGACCGAAATGCTGAACGACGGGCCGGACACGGTCGCGCTGCTGCTTGAACTCGGTGCCGACCCCAACCTCGGGGCGGGGGGTGAGACGCCGTTGCATATGGCCATGGGGACATATGCGCGTACGCCCGACAAGCATGACGTCATCGAGTTGCTGCTGGACGCCGGCGCGACGCACGATCAGCCGGAGGCCGTCATGGCGATACATCGCGGCCGCATCGACCTGCTTGCCGCGCAGCTCGATGCGAACCCCGAGCTCGTGCATCGGCATTTCGAAGAGGTCGACTACCTGTGGCTCCCGTTCAACCGTCCCGGGCCAACACTGCTGCACATCGCCGCGGACTACAACGAGGTCGAGATGGGGCGACTGTTGTTGTCACGCGGCGCTGACATCAACGCGCGCGCTGGGGGCGGCGACGGTCAGAGCCCGATCTTTCATACCGTCGCATCCTGGTCGGTCGTCTCGCCAGGCGGTCACTGCCTGCCGTTTCTCGAACTGTTGCTGGCGCACGGCGCGGACCTGACGCTGCGTGCCGGCGTGCAGTTCGAGACGTTCGGCGCATCCAACTGCGAGGGACAGGTGCGCGACGTGACGCCGCTTGAATTCGCCCTGGCGTTCGCCGATGGGCCGGATTGGCGCAACAGCCAGTCAGCGGTCGCGCTGCTTCGAGAGCACGGCGCCAACGGAAGTGTTGACAAGCCGTGAGATGCCCCTATACTCGCGCGCCTTCCATCGGGACAAGCGGATTTTCGGGAACGTGAATTCAGTGATTTTGGCAACGGCAAGGCGCTCTCTCGGCGCCCATTTGCCAAGCGCGCCGCTACCGTCGCAGTCCATGAACTGCGGCGGTGGGCTCGCGTGCGGGGACACAACAACGGTGCGTTGACTTTCCTTGAAGCAGTTCCTGGAAGGCGGCGCTTTCGACCTTCCAGGGAAGAGAGCCCTGGTCGGTCATCGAACAGGGCTTTTTTTATGGCTTGGAGAAATACCTGAATCGCGCCGCGCCGGGCTTCCGGTGCGGCGAGGGGCGAGGCCAACGCCTTGTCCGACCTGGGGTTGGGCGGCGTGCGGCGTTCTGATGGCGCGGGTTCTCGAATCCCGCCCGGCGCACTCACGCTACCCATCGCACGGTGTGTACCGAGCGGTCTGTGCGCACCCAACCTGTGGAATTAGCTCAATAGGTAGAGCACCGGTCTTGGGAACTGGGTGTTGCCGGTTCGATTCCGGCATTCCAACAGCGACTTCCTGTAAAGAGGTCACACGGCTGATAACCGTGCTTCGCTGGTAACGGGCGCTATTCGTTACAACGGGCGCCCGCTCCCGGCGCCTGCTCCTCAAGGGGCTGGCGCAGCAACGACGGAGCCGACGGGTGGGCTGGCTTGGCTTCCGCCAGGTTAGCGGCTGTCGTGTCCGGCGGATCGCCCGCGAGGCGTCGCTTGGACGCCTCATCCCCATAAAGGGGTTTGAGGTGGAAGAGCGTCGCCCGCGCGCGGTACGTCCGATGCGGCGGCACCACCGGTCCGCGACGATGTTGTGGGAGCGGGCGCATTCATTGGAGAGAGAAGAGGAGGGCAGGCCATGTTGTTTGTTCAGAAATTCATCGTGCTGAAGCACGAACGCGCACTCCTGTTCAAGGACGGGGACTTCATCCGTTTCCTTGAACCGGGAACGTACCGCTTTCGCGGGTTGCGCCAGCGCTACGACGTCGAGCGCTTCGACCTGGCGGAGCCGTCGTTCGAGCACCGCCTCGTCGACTACCTGGTCGAGGCCGAGCGCGCGGAGATCGATCGGCTGTTCACGCTGGTCGAGACCGGCGCGAGCGAGGTGGCGGTCGTCTACCAGAACGCACGGGTCGCCGAAGTCATCGGCCCCGCGGAGCGAAAGCTCTACTGGAAGGGTCCGGTGGAGACGCGCGTGGAGCGTTTCGACCTGGATGCGGGTCTCGCGCTCGACGCGAAGCTCGCCCGGGAACTCGCGGCCCTGAACCCTCTTCGAGGTCCGGGCCGCTACGGCATCTACTCGCGTGAGGTACCGGACGGCCACGTCGGATTGCTGTACGTCGACGGCAAGCTGACCGGTTCGCTGGAACCGGGCGTGCATGCGTTCTGGACGTACGGTCCCGCCGTTAAGGTGGAGGTCGTGGACCTGCGCGTGAAGACGCTCGACGTGCAGGGTCAGGAAATCCTGACCCGCGACAAGGTCAGCCTGCGGGTCAACCTGACCGCGACCTACCGGTTCGTGGATGCGGAGAAGGCCGTGCGCGCGGCGAAGGACCCGCTGGACCACCTGTACAAGGAGATCCAGTTCGGTCTGCGCGCCGCGGTCGGCACGCGCACGCTCGATGCGCTGCTGGAGGACAAGTCGGTCATCGACCGGATTGTCGCCGACCGCGTCGGCGAACGTTTCGCCGACATCGGCATCGCCGTCGACAGCGTCGGCGTGAAGGACATCATCCTGCCGGGCGACATGAAAGATCTGCTCGGCAAGGTGGTGGAAGCCGAGAAGGCGGCACAGGCAAACGTGATCCGGCGTCGCGAGGAAACCAACGCGACGCGGTCGCTGCTCAACACGGCGAAAGTCATGGAGAGCAATGCCGTGGCGCTGCGGCTGAAAGAGCTGGAGACGCTTGAGAAGGTCACCGAAAAGGTCGGCAACCTGTCGGTCTACGGCGGTCTCGACGGCGTCCTGAACGAACTGGTTCGTCTGAAGCAGTGAGTTCCCATTGGGGGAGCGGGCGGTCAGCCGCCTGCTCCCCTTTTTAAGTTGCTTGTACTACGGAGCGTGCTGAAACGGGAACACGCTTCCTAACACCATCGTGACGCGGCACACTTGCGGCAGAACCAACTGCTTATGGAACCCACCAAGGAGTACCCATGCCCGACTACGACGGCACGATCACCCTTTCCACACCGGTGCAGGATCTTGATGCATCACTGGCCTGGTTTGCCGACAAGCTCGGCTTCCAGGAGATCTTCAAGGTCGCCGACGGCGGCTGGGCGGAGGTGTCCACATCCGCCGAGGGCGTCACCATCGGCCTTAACCAGGGAGCGGAAGGGACCGGCGGTTCGACGCCGGTATTCGGCGTCAAGGACATCGACGCCGCCCGCGCCGAACTCGAGGCCAAGGGCGTGACCTTCGAAGGCGAAACCATTGAGCTTCCCGGGATGGTCAAGCTGGCGGTGTTCGTCGACCCGGACGGCAATCACTACATGTTCGCGCAGTCGCTGATGGAGGGATAAGCACATCGGCGCGATCAGTTTTGACGTTGGCGTTTCCAGTTGATGAGTAATCGCCCTATCATCGACGAAACATGATTCTCTGACGGAGGCACTCGATGTCGACATCAACCAAGGAGAAACACATTGGGGATCTCGATCCGGTTGAATTCATGGCGGTGCTGGACGAGGGTGCGCGCAAGTTCAACGAGGAATGCGATCGGTTGGGCATATCGCGCGTGATCGAGATCGACGGCGAGACCGTGCTCTACCATCCGGATGGGACGCATACGCCGATGCCCGATCCGGGTGATCGAGAGGCCGTTCACGCTTTGTTCCGGCGGTACAAGGTGTCGCTCGATGGCGTTCGATATCCCTGATCGTCCGCGTTTGACGCTGTTTGCGGGTCCGAACGGGGCTGGCAAGACGACAGCGTACCGCCGTTTCGTGGAAGCCGGCTTTGAGGCTGGCGACTACCTGAACCCGGACGACATCGCGAGATTGCTTGGCGCCGATTCAGGGGATACTGCTTTCGACCTACGGGCTGGACGAGAGGTCATCCGGCGCACCCGATCCTTGATCGCCGCGCGGCAGCCGTTCGTGCGAGAAACCACGCTATCGGGTCGAGAAATTCTTCGCAGTGTCTCCGACGCACGAGCCTCTGGCTATCGTGTAGTGATGGTTTTCGTGGGCGTTCGCTCGACAAGAACGACTGGTAGCCGAGTCGCCGTTCGTGTCGCATCCGGAGGTCACGACATCCCCCAGCACGTGCAGGAGCGGCGCCTGCCACGCTCGTTCGACAACGCACGCCGGGTGGCCCATATTGCGGATATCGTTTACTTCCTGGACAACGCGGGGCTGCAGCACAAACTCGTGGCAACCGTGCGCGAGGGTGCCATCATTTTTCACGACTCTTCGCAAGCCGAGTGGCTGCAGCGAGCCACTGCCGGTTTGCCACGAGCGCCGTCGCTCTTTTCCCGTGACGAGGCGCTGTCGCGGTTGCGTGAAGCCGAAGGGTTGTCTGACGACCTCCGGGTGAAAGAGGGTCGGTCCGCGTACTCTGCGTGATTCGGGCCGCCAACGTGATTTGAAGGTCGCCCGGTTTGCGGATTTCTTGCACCTCCTTTCGCAAGCGCTTCCCTAGCATCCTGTTCCATCTGCAATGGAATCCAGGGGCTATGCATGACCGAAGAGAAGTCGGGTTCGCCACGTCTGTTCAGCAGTGGTCCGGGCACACGGTTCGACCAGCGCTCCATTTCCCTGCGGTTCGTCCTTGTCGCCTTGCTCATCCTGGCTTCGTTGATTCCGCTCGCGCTCGTGAGGTGCACGGCCGGGGACAGGGAGGGGTACCGCGAGGAAGCCGTCGAGAGCATCGCCCATTCCTGGGGCGAGGAGCAGCGCATCATGGGGCCCATCATGTTCATCCCCTTCGATGACGCTGAGCGTGAGCGGCGCGATGAGGATCAATTGGAGGTGGCGACCGAGCAGGTGAACATCCGTATCGTTGACGACAGCGAGAGCGACCGCCGCGGGCGCTACGTGGCGGTGATGCCGGAGCACATCGACATCGAACTCAAGACCAGTCACGAGATGCGCCGGCGGGGGATCTTCGAGGTGGCCGCATTCAGCGTTGACGTCGCTGCCGAGGGCGTATTCGCGCCCCTTGACGTGAAAGCCCTGCAGGACCGCTTCGGCGCACTGCGTATGGACCTGGCCTTCCTTGGCGTCGGCATATCCGACCCGCGAGGGATTCGTGAGGCGACCCTGGTGTGGCGAGACGGGGACGTGAAACTGCGTGCCCCATCGGGACGCAGACCGGTCGAGAACGGCCTGATCGGTGGGCTGGGGGAGAACGTGGCGCTTGGCGGGGAGTTTTCCCTGGCACTCGATCTTCGCGGGATCGGTCGCTTCTCGGCTGTGCCAGTGGGCGACAGTTCGACGTTGGCGATGAAATCCAGTTGGCCGCATCCGAGCTTCGATGGCCGCCTGCTGCCGGACACGCACGACATCAACGCGCACGGCTTCACAGCATCGTGGTCTACGGGGCACCTGGCGAGGGGGTTCTCAAGTGTCATGGAGGTTTCGTCGATCGACGGCGACTACTTCAAGGAAAAGGACCTGGGTTTCAGTGCCTTCGAACCCTTTGACCTCTATCTTGGCGTCGAGCGGAGCACCAAGTACGGCATCCTGTTCGTGCTCCTGACGCTGGTGTGCGTCCTCTGTCTCGAGCTGGCTACCGGCATTCGGTTTCACTTCGTGCAGTATGGCGTGACGAGCGCCGCGCTTGTGCTTTTCTTCCTGACGCTCCTGGCCCTGGCGGAGCACATCGGCTTCACCATGGGCTATGTGCTGGCGGCGATGCTCCTTGCAGGCATGATCGCCTGGTACGCCGACGGGGCTACTGGCAATCGCCGGTTCGCTGGTGCGGCGTTTGGCGGACTTGTTGTCCTGTACGCCGTGCTCTATCTGATCCTGCGGCTGGAGTCGTTCGCGCTGCTGGTAGGGACAGTGGTGCTGCTCGGGGCGCTGGCGATGCTCATGCACGTGACACGCGGGCTGACGCCCGCTGCCGAAACACAAGCGCCTGATTGACGGGTCGTCGGGTCAGATCGTTTTGGCTTCGCGCAGGGCGGCGATTTCGGCCTCGCTGAAGCTGGCTTCGCGCAGCACCTCGTCGGTGTGCGCGCCGAGTTCGGGCACGGCGGCGCCCGGGTCCAGGGGTGTCTCGCTCATGCGGATCGGCGCCGCCACTATGCCACGAGGATCGCCGTCGCTGTCGGGTGCTTCCGTGAAGTAACCGTTTTCCCAGGCGCCTGGGTCCGCCAGCACCTGCCGGTGATCGCGCACCGGCGCGTAGCGCACGCCCGTCTGGCGTAGCGCTTCGCACCAGGCGTCGGTGGTCCGGGTTCGAAACACTTCGGCCAGTTCTTCACGCAGCCAGGCATGGACTTCCGGCGTCATTTCGCGATCCTGCAGGCGCGGATCGACGGTCAGGTCCGGACGTTCGAGCGCGATGAAGAATGCATCCTTTTCGCGGCCACGCACGCCGACGATGGCGATCCAGCCGTCGGCGGTCGGGAAGATGTCGTAGATGGTGCGGATCATCGGATGGCCGAGGTTCGCGCGCCCGGAGATCCGATCGGTCAGCATGAGATAGGTGTACTCGGCGGCTTGCGCCCAGATCTGCCCGCCGAAAAGCGATACGTCCAGGCGTTGGCCGCGCCCCGTCTGGTTCCGGTGCTGAAGCGCGGCCAGTATTCCCGCGACCATGTTGAGCGACGCGATGTGGTCTGCGATGAAGATGGCGACGGGCGACGCCGGATCGCCGTCCCGTCCCGTGGTGCTGACGAGTCCGCCGGCCGCCTGGGCTGCGAGGTCTGCGCCTTGGCGGGCCGCGTCGGGTCCGAGCGATCCAAACGTGCTTCCCTGGGCAGAGATGATGCGTGGATTGATGGCGGCGAGATCGTCATGACCGAGGCCCCACCGTTCCATCGTGCCGGGCGTGAAGTTGGTGATTACGACATCGGCGTCCCGAACGAGGCGCTTGAAGACGGCGGCACCCCCGGGGTGACCCAGGTTCAGGGACACGCTGCGCTTGCCACGGTTGCAGGCGGTGAAGACGGCGCTGCGCGGGTCACCGGGACCGACCGTGATGTTGCGGCTGTGGTCGCCGTGTACGGGCAGTTCGATCTTGATGACGTCGGCGCCCATGTCGCCCAGCAGCAGCGAAGCCTGGGGTCCCTGGATCAACAGGCCCGCCTCGAGTACGCGTATGCCGTCTAACGCTCCTGCCACGAGAAGTCCTCCCCCATCTCCGCCTGCGCGGAATGCTCCCCGGTATCCGCAGACTCAGGTCTTGCCTGCAGAGCGTCGAGGAATACCGCGCCGTAACGCTCAAGTTTAGCTTGGCCGACACCGTGGATAGACAGCATCTCCCCAAGGGAGGTCGGGCGCCGATGCAGCATTTCCCTCAGTGTCGCGTCGTGGAAGACCACGTAGGGCGGCACGCCAGCCTCCTCCGCGAGATTTCGGCGGCACTCTCGCAGCGTTTCCCATAAGCCCTCGTCTTCCGGGCTGATGGCGAACGTCTCCTGCTGCCGGGCTGAACGGGCCCGGGGCCTGGCGGAGGCATCCTTGCGCAGCAGCACCGTCCTCTCTCCGCGCAGCACTTGCCTGGCGTCGGCGGTGAGCCGCAGCCCCCCGAAGCGCGCGTCGTCGGCGAAGATGTATCCCTGGACCATGAGCTGGCGCACGAACGAACGCCATTCCGTCGCCGACAGGTCCGCGCCGATGCCGAAAGTGCTCAGGCCTTCGTGCCGCCACTGCCGGACCTTGTCCGTGTCCTTGCCCCGCAGCACGTCAATCACGTGGGCCGCGCCGAAGCGCTGGCCGGTGCGGTAGATGGCGGACAGGAGCTTCTGTGCCTCGGTGGTGCCGTCCTGCGTTTCGGGTGGAGTCAGGCAGATGTCGCAGTTGCCGCAGTCCCCGGGCAGATCGTCGCCGAAATACCGGAGCAGTGCGCGGCGCCGGCAGGCCGTCACCTCGCACCAGCCGAGCAGGGCGTCGAGCTTGCCGCGCTCGATGCGCTTGTGCTGCTCGTCGGCCTCCGACATGTCCACCATCTGGCGCATTCGAACCACGTCCTGCAGGCCGTAGACCATCCATGCCTCGGCGGGCTCGCCGTCGCGGCCGGCCCGGCCGGTTTCCTGGTAGTAGGCCTCGATGCTCTTCGGCAGGTCCACGTGCGCGACGAAACGGACATCGGGCTTGTCGATACCCATGCCGAACGCGATCGTGGCGACGACGATGATGCCGTCTTCGCGCAGGAACCGGCTTTGACATGCGGCGCGCACATCGCCGGGCAAGCCCGCATGGTAGGCCACGGCCTTGAACCCGCGCGCATTCAGCATTTGGGCGATCGATTCCGTCTTCTTGCGTGTCATCGCGTAGACGATCCCCGACTGGCCGCGCCGGTCTTCGAGGAAGGCGCGCAACTGCGCGTTGGCCTCCGCTTTCGCGCGCACCGTGTAGCGGATGTTGGGACGGTCGAACCCGCTGACGAATCGCTCGGCCGCTCGGTCGAATGAGAGCTTCGCCAGGATGTCGTCGCGCGTGGTCGCGTCCGCCGTAGCCGTAAGCGCCATGCGCGGGACGCCGGGAAACCGGTCGCGCAGTATGTCGAGGCCGAGATAGTCCTGGCGGAAGTCGTGGCCCCATTGCGAGACGCAGTGCGCCTCGTCGATGGCGACCAGTGACAGGTCCACGCCGGCGAGAAGAGACAACGTGTTCTCCTGCAGCAGGCGCTCGGGGGCGAGGTAGAGGAGGTCGAGATCACCCGCCTGCACTTCTTCGATGATCCGGCGCTGTTCGCCGTAGTCGAGGGTCGAGTTGAGGAACTCGGCGCGTACGCCGATTTGCCGCAGCGCGCTTACCTGGTCCTGCATCAGCGCGATCAGCGGAGAGACGACGAGGCCAATGCCGGGCCTGACGATGGAGGGCAGTTGGTAGCACAGGGACTTGCCGCCGCCTGTCGGCATGACGACCAGCGTGTCCCGGCCTTCGAGCGCGGCGCCGATGACCTGTTCCTGGGTGTCGCGAAAATCGGTATAGCCGTAGACCTCCCGCAGTAGGTCTCGTGCCTGCTCCATCGTCCCTTCGATCACGCCTTGTCCTGGCTCATCATGAATCCGTTGCCCTCGGGGTCGGTGAGTTCGGCGAGGTAGATGCCTTCGTCGCCGCGGTCCTCGGGACCGGATCGGACTTGGCCGCCTCCCCGGGCAACCGCCCTGCACGCGGCATCGATGTCGTCGACCGTGAACGAGAGACCGGTGGGCCTGAATTCTCCGGTTCCGCCGCCGTGCAGCGCGACGATCGCCGTGCCGTAGCTCAGTTCGCTCCACCATGGCGAGGTTTCCTTCACATCGAGCCCGATCACGTCGCGGTAGAACGCGATGGCCCGGTCCATATCCTGCGCGGAGAGCATGAACTTGGTTCCGACAAGGCTGAATTGAGACATGGTGTTCTGCGGTGGAACCGCCCTCAGGGTGCCTGAAGGCAGGACTCCACCAGCGGTTGAGTCACGTTGAGGCTGTCGTTGATCAGGGTAATGATGCCGCTGCCGCTGCAGACCTCGTCCGGAGCGGGATTCGTGTGTACGCCGTGCTGGTCGAAGTAACCCATCGGAATGCCGGCGTTGCCGCGGGCGAAGTTCACCACCACGTCGCGCCAGAGGAGGCCCTCGAACTGGGCGTCGAACCGCGCCAGCCGTCCGGCTTCGTGGGTGAACATCGTTTCCAGCACCTGTTCGACGCCGGGTGCCGTCAACGCCCGCACGACGAATTCCGGATACGCGCGAATCGGCCGGATGACGGTGGTCGCACCCGCATCGAGGATACGTTGGCGGTTGGCATCATCCACCACCTCGGCCACGATGGTGGCTGACGTTCCGAGTTCGCGGATGCGGCCGAGGATGTCGTACGTGTGCGCATCCGACCGGGGGTCGTAGATCTCGTCGGCGATGACGATGATGCAGCGCGCGTGGCTGACATTGGCTGCGGCCAGGTTCTCGGAGTTCTCGGCCATTGCGCGGTAAAGCGTGACGCCAGCGTCGACGAGGTCGTTGCTCAAGCCCTCCTCGAAGGCGGGCGTCAGCAGTTGTATCGGGATGTCACCGAGCCGCGGGGCCCGCCTTACGTGGTCCACCAGCCGCGGCAGGTAGTTCTCCGCGTCCTGGGACGGGACGTTGATTACCAGCAGATGATCTTTCATGTTGCTCCACCTGATTTCCCCGCGCCGCCGGCGGTCCCGTTGCAGCGCACGATAGTCGAAAACGTACGTGGCGATCTGCGCCAATAGAAAAGTCCCGAAGACATAGATGCACACTACCGTAGCCAACCGCCCGGCCGGTGTGACCGCGGAAGCGTCGCCGTAGCCGACAGTGGTCGCCGTGGTCATCGTCAGCCACGCGGCATCGCCGAGGGTCATCCCCTCGAACACCATCATCGCCACGACGTGCAGGCAAAACAGTCCCGCGAACATGGCACAGGTGAAGTACAGACGCCGCTTGATCGCACCGGCCACGTAACGCGTGAAACGCAGGTATCGACGTCGGCGCAGGAGTCGCCAGAGCATCAAGACGGCGCGCCCGTAGGGCTGGCGGATTTCATGGCGATCGCGACAGTCGCATCGCCGGAAAGCCTATCAGGGCGATGGCGAAGGCATCAATGCGACGGGTCGATGGCTTACGCGTCGTCGAGTTGCGCCGTGATCTCTTCCAGCACGCAGCGCTTCAGGACCTGCGGATCTGCCTCGGGCTTGGCGTAGCGCTCGGCCAGGATGTGAAGGTCGGAATCGCTGAAGGACAAGCTGATGCGGGGGCGCTGGATCTTGGAGAAAGGCAGTCCGACGAGTTTTCTCACGTAGTCGGAATAACTCAGGTCCGCCGCGGCGGCGGCGAGCCGGACCTTGCGCAGCAGCGACTGGCGGAACTCAAAGTGCACCTGGATCTTTCGTAACGCCCGCCGTTCGGCCTGGAACCGCCCCGGCCTGGATTCGCTGGCAGCACGACGCGAAGAAGCTCTCATCCCTCGCCCGGCCACATCGACTCGATGACGTCCGGCGGGCAGTTCACTTCCGCGAACACTTCCGTCTCGCCATCGGCGGAAACCTCGACGCTCAGGCCATAGCGGCCGGTGTCGTCCTCGCACTCGTGGCAGCGCAGTTCCTCGGCGTCGTCGTCCTGGAGCCGCGACGGTCTCTCGCCCCGGCAGTCGCGGTCGTAGTAGTAGCCTTCAGCCCACTTCTTCGTCTGACCGTACCGCTTGGCAATCCAGCCCTCGTAGTGGGGAAGGGCATCCATCACCTCGAGTTCGGCGAAGTCCTCGTCCCACAGCGCCGCGAACGCATCCTCGTCGAAGAGGCGCAACACATCGGCTCGGGGCACTGTTCGGGAAAGGGACAGTTCGCTTGCGTCACCGGCGTCGAAACCCAGGTAGATTCGGTCTCCGCCGGTCCCGTCGAGGGTGAGTTCGGCGTAGAGGCCGTCCTCGAAGTGGTACGCGCCCACCGCGCTGACCTCGAACGTCTGTCCCTGGACCTCGGGCGGTAGCAGCAGGCGGTGCTTGAACGTCAGGAGGTCGCCCGCGGCGAGATCGCCTGGACCGGACAGTTGTCGCGGCGAGTCGTCGTCGCGCTTGCCGAAACGGCTCCTGAGTATCTTTCGAAGCAAGGGTCGATCAGCCCGATTGCCTGGCCTTGAGCCGCTCGAGAACGTCCGATCCCGCGGACCCGCCCGAGGCGCCGATACCCTTCGCCTTGAGTTTCGCATCGATGTCGTCGACGCCCTCCTGGCTTTCCAGCCAATCTCCGGCCTCCATGCGGTCCTGCCAGTTCTGCTGCTTGGCCTTCACCCTGTCGAGCGCCTGGGATACGCGGTGCCCCTTGGATCCCGTCGCCGCGAAGTTGCGCGAGACGCTTTCGGTGGCGCGCTGCAGCTCCTGCACCGTGCGCACCTTGTCGAGTTCGCGCTTGTTTTTCTGGATGGTCCGCTCGCGGGCCTTGATCATGGCGTGGATCTTGTTGACCTCGTTGTTGAGCGCCTCCTGTTCGCCGGACTTGTCGTCGCGGTCGCCTTCCAGTTCGGCAATGCGTTCGGCGACCTCTCCGGCGAGTGCCTCCTCGCCGGCATTCAGGGCCGAGATCGCCTTCTGCTCATAGTCGGCGATGTCCGCGGCCAAAGTGGACAGGTCCCGCTTTAGACGAATCTCCGAACTCTTCATGCGCGTCAGGCTCTGCTTCGCGCTGGCTATCGCCGATTCGGCATCGCGTATCTCCTGTTCGAGAATGCGGATGGCGTTGGCGTCGACGATGGCTTCGCCCATTTCGTTGGCCCCGCCTCTCACTGCCTGCATCAGGTCTTTCAGTACACCCATGTTGATTGCCTCTCTCGTGTTGCTTTGCTTCGGTTGCTATCTCTCTTTTCGTTCCTGAAACTGGTCAGGCCAGCAGGTGTTCCACGGCCTCGAGCACGTCGATGGTGTTTTCCGCCTGCACTTCGAGTTCGTGCGCGATCACCTCGAACCGGGTCGACAGCGCCATGGCGCCGAACAGAATGTAGGTCTCCCCCTGCAGGCCGATGGACGACAGGGGCACGGCGGGGCTCAGGCGCAGGAAGATCGCGTTGAGCTCGTCGAGATTGCCGGACTCGACTTCCGATATGTTGAAAAGGGGCGTCACCGCAAGGATCTGCGTATCCGTTTGCGTGACATGGATGGGGAACTCGTCGTTGTTCGAGCAGATGACCTCCAAGATATCTTGCTCCGTCACGAGCGCGTCGAAGGTGGTGCCTTCCTCGCCGTTGAAGTCATTCAGCCGGAAGGCCAGCTCGTCCAGGGTCATCGCGTATCTCCCAGTTGTCCTTGGTAGTCCCGCCATTGCGGTAACCGTCTAAAGCACACTATGACATATTATGTCATCGGTCAAGCGTTTAGTTGGATGGCCTAACGCGGATTGGTTCCTTGAAGCCCTCGACTGGTCTCGATCAGCGGGCCAGCCGTTCGAGAAGTAGGCTGGAAAGGTCACGCCGTGAGTCAAGGACAGCAGTGACGTATACGTATTGGGCGTCGAAACGATAGACGATCCGCCATGGGCCTTCGACCAGTTCGCGGTAGGTCTGGACGCCTGCGGCTCTCAACTCTGGAACGGTGCGTCCCCGTTGGGCCATGGCCTTAAGACTCAGGCAACGGCGTTCGATGCGTTCCAACACTGCGAGCGCATTCGACGGTGCGTCCTCGGCTATGAATTGGATAATCTGCTGGAGGTCGAGGCTCGCCGCATCCGTCCAACGGACCTGGCGGTCAGCCATCCCCGACCGTCAATTGCCCCCTGATGTACCGGAACACCTCGTCCTGGGGCGTGGTGCGTCCTGCCGAGATGTCTATCTCGCCCTGGACCATGAGCTTCAGCATCAATAGCGCATCCTGCAACCGTTGGTGCGACTCGTAGTCCTGTACTACAGCGCTGGCTGCGCCCCGTTGTGTCAGCACCACCACCTGTTCGGAGGACTTCATCTCCGCGAGCATCTGTGCCGCCCTGGCCTTGAACTCACTCAGGCTCACAATGGACGTTGTCACTGGGCAACCCGTTTTCAGTCCGAATTCAGTTTCATTGTACGGAAATGGCGAGCCTCCGCAATCGGCGCAACGAAACTTCAGGCTCGCTCTTGACATCGGGAACCAGATGGCCATGATCGCCGCTTTCGTCCCGTCGGGCGATCCGCCGTGGGTCTTCCGACGAAGCGGCATGTTGGCACTGGAGAGGCTCCCATGTTCGATCGATCGGTCTCGTTTACCGAGGTCTTCCTTTTTGTCTGGAGCTACTGGCGGCGGCAGCCGGCGAAGTTGGTCCTGATCGTTGCCGGCGTGCTGCTGAGCATTCTGTTCGAAGTCCAGATTCCGGCCCGGTCGGCCGAACTGGTGACGGCGGTACTGCATCTCGGCGATGGTCCGGCGGCGGTGGAGCATGCCTGGACCGCCGCGTTCTGGCTGCTCGGGTTCCTGGCGCTCGTGTCCCTGGTGCAGCAGGGCTATTTCCGCGTGTGGATGTACTTTGCCTCGCAAGCGATGCAGGCCATGGTGATGGATGGTTTCCGCGCGTTGCAGCGGTTCAGCGCGGACTGGCACGAGAACGCGTTCGCCGGTGCCACCGTGCGAAAGGTCACGCGGGGCATGTGGGCGTACGACGACTTCGCCGACGTGGTCGTGGTCCAGCTCGGCCCGACGTTGATTCTGCTCGTCGCGCTGTCGACGGCGATGTTCCTGCGCGAGCCGATGATGGGCCTCTATTTCGCCGTTTCCGTCGTGCTGTTCGTCGGCGTGAGCGTCTGGATGTCCCTGTCGTGGGTGGCGCCGGCAAACCGGCTTTCCAACGATGCGGACACGAAGATGGGCGGGGTACTGGCCGATTCCATCACCTGCAACTCGGTGGTCAAGGCGTTCGGTGCGGAGAATCGAGAAGACCGCCTGCTGGACGAGGTGTCTTCGGATTGGCGGCATCGTGCCCGCGCCTCCTGGACGCGCAGCATGGATCCCGTCGCGGTGCAGTCGATACTCATCATCGCGATGCTCGGCGGGTTGCTGGCGATCACGCTGGGGGGCGCGGCGGACGGCGCCACGGCGCTCGCCGACATGGTCTACGTCATCACTGCGTACTTCATCGTCAACGGGTATCTGCGCGAGATCGGCTGGGAACTGCGCAGCCTTCAGCGGGCAGTGAACGAACTGGACGACCTGGTGAAGATCTCGAAGACGGCACCCCAGGTGGCGAACCGTCCGGACGCGCCCGATTTCCGGCCGGGCGCCGGTGCGATTCGGTTTTCAGATGTTGGCTTCGCGTACAACAACCAGCCCAGGGCGATCTTCGAGGACTTCTGCCTCGAAATCGCCGCCGGCGAGAAGGTCGCGCTTGTCGGCGAGTCCGGTTCGGGGAAGAGCACGTTCCTCAAACTCCTGCAGCGTCTTTACGACGTGGACGCGGGACGCGTCGTTGTCGATGGCCAGGACATAGCGGCGGTCGCCCAGGAAAGCCTGCGCCGGAGCATCGCCATCGTGCCCCAGGAGCCCATCCTGTTTCACCGTTCGCTCAAGGAGAACATCGCGTATGGGCGACCCGGTGCATCCTTCGAGGCGATAGTCGAGGCGGCGAAGAAGGCGCATGCGCACGAGTTCATCGGCAGTCTGACGGCGGGATACGACACGCTGGTCGGGGAACGGGGCGTCAAGCTCTCCGGCGGCGAACGCCAGCGCGTGGCGATCGCTCGCGCCATTCTGACCGATGCCCCGATCCTGATCCTCGACGAGGCCACTTCGAGTCTCGACTCGATCACGGAGCGCCTGATCCAGGACGCGGTGGCCAACCTCCTGCGCGGACGTACGGCGATCATCGTGGCCCACCGCCTGTCGACGGTACGGAGCGTGGACCGGATCCTGGTATTCGATGACGGCCGCATTGCGGAAGAGGGTAATCACGCGCACCTGATGGCGCGACGCGGCCTCTACCGCCGCCTGTTCGACATGCAGTCGCTCGGTTTCGTCGACGACCTGGAGGCCAGGATCGCGTAGGTTCGCGGCGCAGAGGCGCTACCTCGGGCGGCTTCCCGAGCGTCCGGCGAAGAATACGCCCCGGTGTTCCTGCAGCGCCTCCTGGTGATAGCCGTAGACGACGTGGCTGCCGAGCCGGTTGATCCGTATGTCGTCGACGTCCCCGTAGTAGTCGTTCGGAAAGGCGAATGCGGCCAGGATCTGCTGGCGGTCGAGCCAGCCGTCCGGCGTCGGGCCGGCGTCGACTTCGGCGATGCGCTCGGAAACGGGCTTTCCACGTAGCGTGCCGACGGTCCATCCCCACTCGCCGAAACTCGGCACGTTGGCGTGGAACTGCTCGGTGTCGAAACCGACGTGCGAGACCGTCCTGCCAATGGAGAGGAACGCGGCCTTGGCATGAAAGGGTGACGTCGACTGGACGGCGAGGACACCGTCGGGCGATAGCAACTGGCCGATCCGGCCGTAGAAGTAGTCGCTGTAGAGCCGGTTCAGGTCGGGATGGCCCGGGTCGGGCAAGTCGGCCACTACCACGTCGAAGCTCTCGCCTTCTGCGGCAAGCCGTTCGACTTCGATGAATGCGTCGGCCCGGGTGACGGTGACGCGCGGATCGGCGAACGCGTTCTCGTTGAGTTCGACCAGGGCCCGGCTCAGCCATGCGGGCGCATCCGGATCTTCGCCGGAAAAAAGCCCCACGAGCTTTGGATCGATGTCGATCAGGGTGACCGAATCCGGGTCCCACCGGAGCAGGTCCCGAAGCGCCAGGCCATCGCCGCCGCCGAGGACCAGAAGACGCTGGCGCCGGTAGGTGGCCAGCATTGCCGGCGTGGTGAGGTAGGCGTGGTAGATGCGCTCGTCGTTGGACGCGAACTGCAGGCGGCCGTTGATATACAGGCTGAGCACGTCCGGCTTGCCCCGGGCGACGTGCCGCTTGGTGATCACGGCATTCTGATAGGGGGTCTGCAGCCGGTAGACGACGCGGTCCTGGAACAGGGTGTCGCCGAGCCGGGTGGTCCATTGTGTTCCGAACACGGCCAGTACGACCAGCAGGACGGCGAGTAGCGCGTGTCCGATCCAGAGCCGCGCGGACGGGCGCAGGCGGCGGCGGTAAAGCGTGAGGAACCCGACGCCGACCGCGGTGTTGACGGCGGCGGTGCCGACTGCCGCGTAGATGATCGGGATCTTGAGGCAGATCGCCACCCAAATCGCCGCGCCGACACCCGCCCCGATGTAGTCGGCACCGTACATGGCGCCCAGGTTGTGTTCGAGCCGGCGTTGATGGATGTGCTCGCGCACCCGGGCGATGAGTGGTATCTCCATGCCGACCAGGAAGCCTATGGCAAAGCCCACCACGAACGGCAATACGCGGGCGGATGCGAGCAGCACCGCGGCCAGCCCGCCATCGACGACGATGGCGGCGTCCAGGTTGTAGACGGCGCGCAGCCACTCGGGGAGGGAGTAGGCGAGCGCCACCGCGCCGGACAACAGCAGGATGGATGTGCCGCCGAGGATACCGATCCCGAGTTCCAGCCAGGCGAATCCCCGGTAGATCGAAGAGATCCATCGCGCGGCCAGCGCGCCGCACCCCATGGCGACGATCATCAGGCCGATCATCGCGTAAACCGTCGGTTCGACGGCGCCGAGAATGCGCCCTGCGTAGTGGGCGAGGAGATACTCGTAGACCAGGCCGCAGGCTGCGACCATTCCGATCGCGCCGATCAGGGCGACGTCGTGGCGCCGGACTCGGACAGTTTCGTTAGCCATTCAGGTCGACCGAGGCGAGGCCCTTGCCCGTATGGTGACCGCTACGCGAAACCGCCGGAAAGCGATTCCGAAGATGTGGTGTATGTCCCGGCGGTCAGCCGATCACCGCGTGCATCACCAGGCCGACGCCGATGAATACCGAGGCCTCTATGGCGGCGATACCGATGTTTGCCTGGACATCGACCTCTTCGACGACATCGATACCGTGCAGGATCACGCGTTGCGCCAGCATCGAGAGCAGCAGCAACACCCCGGCAAGGACCACGGCCAGGCCGAGCAGGGCAGCGTAAACGACCACCATCCCGGCGTCCGGCGGTACCACGTAGGCGATCATTCCGCCCGCCGCGGACACCGCCAGCGCGGTGCCGACCAGGTGTCCGGCGTAGCGGACGGCAAGCGCCGTATTGCCGCTCTCGATCGCGGCCTGCCACTTGGCGCCGTCGTTTCTCTTCGCGTAGATGAACCCGCGCATCCTCGTCACGCCCAGCAGGACGACCTGCGCCAGCAGGAACACGATGACGACCGCCGCCACCGCAGCGGCGAGACCCCCCTCCGAATAGTCGATCGCGGCATTCACCAGGAGGCCGATAGCGATCAGGTTCGCGGCCTGGGCCGCGCCGGCCGCGACATTGCCGCCGTTGATCGCCTCCTTCAGCGAGAACTCGTTGAAGACCACCCAGTCGTTGATGACCATGCCGACCTTCAGCAGTACCAGTCCGAGCACGGCGTAGAGCGCGACCACGCCGAGTTCCTGGGCGAAGTCAACGGCCGGATCGCCCGCCGTCGCAGCGGCCAGCACCAGGGCCACCGCGACGGCGCCGCCGGCGAGCGTCACCCCGAAGGCGAAGTTGTCCTTTTCGGCCAGTTCGTTCCGTGAATCGACGCCGAACAGCAGTCCGGACAGGTATCGCAAGGCACATATGGCCGCGACGGCAACCGCCAGGTTAAGCACGACGATGGCCCAGATCCAGACACTCACCGACTCGAACATTTGCTTGACCTCTCTATTTTCCCCTGACTGGTCCCCGCGATCCGCCGCCGAAGCCGCGCGTCGAGGAAGCGCCACCGTATCGGCCGGCGTATGCCTTCTGGCTGACTACCCTGGAAGACGCGCCCTGGCGTTGCCGGGCGTACGGGCTGCGAAACGTCCTGCCCTCGGATGAGAACTTGCGCCTGGCGGTGGATTCCACCTGGTTCTGGCGCCGGCGATCCGACGGCGATGTATAGGTGTCGCGGCCCCAGTCGTGGTAGTAGCTGTAATCGCGCCGGCCGGACCAGTTGCCGTAGCCGATGCGGGGACCTCCCAGGAGGTTGCTTATCAGCGCGTACTGGCCGTACCAGACCCAGAATGAAGCACCGCTGGCATTCGTCTGCCAGGAACCGTAGTGCGGATTGCCGACCAGTTGGCTCCCGGGACCGTGAGAGTCTGCCGCGTTGGCGCTGCGGGAGGCGCTGGCGCTGATCGAATCCACGCGCGGCAACGACCCGTCGGACATGTCGGCGAGGGCGTTGAGCGGATCGCTCAGCGCGCGGTTGAACTCCGCCGGATCGGAGGCCGCCCGCAGCGCCGCGTATTCCGCCAGGACGGGTTCATAGGCCCTGGCGTTGGCGTCCGGCGGCGGAAACGCGGCGCGGTTGTCGTCAAACCGCTTGCGCAATCCCTGGTACAGGCGTCCGCCGGCGGTTCCTTCGAGGCGCAGGACATCGGTGATCGGTTTCAGATCCGGCTTGTCGCGGGCGAGTGCGTCGGCGTAGCTGAGGATCAGCGACCCGTTGCCGAGGCGCCTTTGCGCGAGGTCCTCGCGCAGCCGAATGAGCATGGCGCCGACCTCGTCCTCCGCACGCTGGGCCTGGGCACGTGCGGACGCACCGCTGTCGCACCCGGCGAGCCAGAGGAGCGGCGCGAACAGAATCCCGGCCACGAGGGCACTGGGCCGGCACGTGGCGTGCATCACTTGAGCGCTACCTCCGGGGCTTCGGCCGGTGCCCCGGTCAATGCGGTGCCGAGGACCGGCCGATCGAGTGCACGAATGCTCAAACGCGCGCCTGGTGCGGCCCGCGCGATCACGTCGACCGCCTTGCCGGCGTCGCAGGTCCCGCACATGAAGACATCGAAGGCGGCGTATGACCGCTCCGGCCAGGTGTGGACCGTGATGTGCGACTCGGCCAGCAGGGCGACGCCGGTGACGCCTCCCCGGTCCCCGAACCCGTGCATGTGGCATGAGAGCACGTTCGCGCCTCCCGCTCGCGCGGCGCGGCGCAACAGGCGCTTGAGGGCAGGGGCATCGAGCCGGGCGTGATCGCCGAAGGACTCGATCAGGACGTGGCGGCCGCCGGCGTTCTTGGACAAAGACATATTATGGCATCCTAGGGGTAACGCCCCGGTCACGCAACAGGGCAGCATCCCGCGTTGCATTGTAATCTGGCGGCTCGCTCAAGAGTTGCGGTGTATCGCCCATGAGTTCGACGAGAACCGTGCGAGGATCGGTCTCTGGCCGCGTGCAGGGAGTCGCCTACCGGATGTCGCTCCTGCGGGAAGCAAACGCCCTGAACCTCACCGGATGGGTGCGGAACAGTGCCGACGGGCGTGTCCTGTTCCTCGCGAGCGGTACGCCGGAGTCCGTGGCGGCGCTGCTGGAATGGGCCCGGCGCGGCCCCGCGCTCGCCCGCGTTGACGGGCTGGACGTACAGGACGTGGACGAGACACCGCCAGCCACTTTCGAAGTACGGTTCTAACCCTGGCTCGTGCGTCGTTCCAGGCGCAGCGGCAGCGCCGCCAGCCCGCGGATCACGGTCGATTGCCGGTACTGCGGCTCCTCATCCGCCAGCTTGATCCTGGTGGTCGACCGCAAGACTTCGCTGAATATGGTGCGTGTCTCCATGCGCGCGAGTTCCGCCCCGATGCAGTAGTGGACGCCGTGTCCGAACGACATGTGTCTCGGACCCTTGCGCGTAATGTCGAAGGCGTCCGGATGGTCGAACGCCGCCTCGTCCCGGTTCGCCGAACCCGTGAGGAGGATCACGCCGTCGCCCGGCTTGATGACACGCTTGCCCATCGTGACCGGTGCCTTCGCGATACGGAAGTCGATCTGGACCGGGCTGTCGAACCGCAGCATCTCCTCGATCGCATCGTCGATCCGTGCCGGTTCCTCGCGCAGCATACGGATCTGCTCGGGATGGCGCAGCAACGCCAGCATGCCGTTGCCGATCAGGTTCGTCGTCGTCTCGTTGCCGGCGATCATCAGCACGCTCAGCATGTCGGAGGCTTCGGCCATGCTGATTCCCTCGCCGGTGGCGACCTGCCTCGCGAACGTGCTGACAGCATCGTCCTCTTCTGATTCGCTCCGCTGGCGCAATAGCGCGGTGAAGTAACGCTGTATTGCGGTGCCGGCGCGATGCGCCGCCCTGCGCTCGTCGCGCACTGCGATCATTTCGAGCAACCGGGCGCGTTCCGGGACCCACGTCGCCCAGCGGCGGCGCTCATGGCCGGGAATCCCCATCATCTCCAGCATCACGCGCATGGACAGCGGCGCCGCCACCTCGGCGATCCAGTCGACCGTTCGCCGCCGCACCGCGCGCTCGACGAGGTCTGCCGCATTGCGGGCAATCGTCTCGCCCAGCGTGGCGAGGCGCGCTCTTGTGAAGGCACGGGACGCCACCCTGCGCAGCCGCGAATGGTCGGGAGGGTCCATCAGCAGGATGCTGTAGTCGTCGGGTGCGGGCGGCAGCACGCTCGTCGTGGCTCCGCGCCATCGCGGGTTGTTCGAGAAACGCTCGTGATCCTTCGCCGCCGCCGCGACGTCCTCGTACCTCGTCAGCACCCAGCTGCCAAGGATTGCGCTGCGATGTACCGGGCTACGCCGACGAAGCGCCGCGTAGACCCCGTACGGGTTCTGGATAACCCGACGTGACAGGGGGTTGTAGGTTGCGCCGCGGCTGACCGTTTCCCAGAGTCCCACCCCGTGAGCGACGGTTCGCCGCCACCGGTCGGCGCGTATCGATTGCTGCTTCATCTCTCGATGCGTCTCCCGGCCGCGAAGTGGAGTCCGGAATTCGGCCATGCCCACCACGTTAGAATCCGAGTCGCAATGTAAGTTCGTCGGCTACGCATGACGGCAGCACGCAGAGGCTTCATGTTTCGGGAAGTCAGGATACTCCGCTCGTGTCTTTCGGCATTGATTGTCGCAGGTTCGGCGCTGGTTGCCGCGCCGACCTGCGCCGAGCCGATCGAGGAATGGAAACAGGCGCCTGCACTGGATCTCTTCCTTCAGGCCCGCAGCCAATGGGGATCGGGTGCGGGTCCGATCCTGGATGCCATCTCGGTGTCCTGGCGCGACGCGTACACGCCGATGATCGTCGAACTGGCGATCGTCTCTCCCTATCCGGAGACCCGCACCGAGATGTTCCGTTTCCTGAGGCGGGAAACGGGACGGGCGTTCGGAGAAGACACGCAGCGCTGGATGCAATGGGTCTGGCAGCAGCCCTACGATCCCCATCCCGAATACCTTGCATTCAAACGCACGATCTACGGCCTCATCGATCCTCGCATGGCCAGCTTCTTCCCGGAAGGCGCCCGCTCCCTGATCCGGCTTGACGAGGTGCAGTGGGGCGGCGTGTACGTCAACGGCATTCCACCCCTGGATCACCCGAAGTACATTTCCGCCGACCAAGCGGACTACCTGAGGGACCGTCACGTCGTCTTTGGTCTCTCGATCAACGGCGAGGCCCGCGCTTATCCGAAGCGGATACTGGCGTGGCACGAAATGGCCCTGGACAGGCTGGGCGGCGTGGACGTCACCCTCGTCTACTGCACGCTGTGCGGTACCGCGATTCCGTACCTGAGCGTCGTCGGCGGCCAGCATCGAACCTTCGGCACCAGCGGGCTGCTGTACCGCTCGAACAAGCTGATGTTCGATCATGAGACGAAAAGCCTGTGGTCCACGCTGCTCGGGGAGCCGGTGATCGGCGAACTGGTGGGGTCGGGCCTCAAGCTCGAGTTCCTCCCGATCGTGACCACTCGCTGGGGTGAGTGGAGGAGCAGGCACCCCGACACCACGGTCCTCTCGCTGGACACGGGTCATGAGCGCGACTACCGGGAGGGCCGCGCCTACAGGGACTACTTTTCGAACGACCGCCTCATGTTCCAGGTCCCCGAAAGGGACAGGCGGCTCAAGAACAAGGCCGAAATCCTGGGCATACTGCTCTCCCCGGAGGAACCCGGAGCCGCAGAGGAAGTCCTGGCCATCAGCGCCCGCTTCCTGCAGAAAAACCCCGTGTTTCGGACGGAGCTGGCGGGTCGCAAGCTGACCGTCCTGACGACCCCTGCGGGCGCCAATCGCGTCTTTGCGACCGGAGATCGACGATTCGAGCAGTTATCGGACAACGGTAGGGCTGTCGATGCCACCGGCCGCGCCTGGGAGGTGACAGAAGATGCCCTCGTTCTGGAGGATGTCCGCCTAGAGCGAGTACCGGCTTATCGCGCGTTCTGGTTCGGTTGGATCGCCCAGTTTCCGGAGACTGCACTCATCAAGTAAGGCCACTGGGACCAGCCCTTTTTGCCGTGCCTATCCATGGTCTTGTAGAGCACGTAGCGCAGTGTTAGCTTTTCGATTGTGCGTCAGAGCGCCGCCGATCCGCGGGAAGGGGCGAGCCCCATCTGAACAGTGCTTTTCGACATTTTGGTCCTCTTTTCAGTCCAAGGGCGCGGATACTGGACAGGAATGAAAGGAGGTCGCCATGACCACTGATTCTGAACTTGAGGCGTTGCTCTACAGCATCAGCCTTGAAGGCCTTAAGGACCGCGCCAGGGATTTGCGCCGGGCTGCTGAAGCCGGTGAGTCCGAGGCGCGGCAGAGGGTGGAGCCGTACTTCGGTGATCCATCTGGGCTAAAGCTGCAGCAGGCGCAACTCGTGATCGCCCGAGAATGCGGCTTCAAGAGTTGGCGCAAGCTCAAGTCCTTTGTCGAGTTGCGGGATACAACCATGGAAGCCAGGCAAGAGCTCGCCAATGTCCAGGCGCGTATGCGTCCGAGCATGTCGCTGATTGACGAGTACCATCGGGCGAATCGCCGAGTCCGGCGACTGGCCGAGCGCTTGCAGAAAACCCGGCCGGCCGGCCCCCCCATCCTTGAAATCGGCACAGGGCGGCAGGAATCCAGGGACGGTGAGGCGCGCGAGACGTCGTTGTGTTGTTCCTTTTGCAACAAGTCACACCATGAAGTGCCCAAGCTCATCGCCGGCCCGGGCGGCTTCATCTGCAACGAGTGTGTGATGCTATGTCTGGAGATTCTGCAAGACGAGATTGCGGCTTCCTCGTGATCGTCGTTTGCGGAACGGAATGGATGACGAACCGCGTCTGAGAAATGGCTGCGCGCGGGGATCCGACGCGACGAACATGGGCGACTATCCCCGTGTCGCCGCTACGTACCGAACCTCGAGCGCGACGTAGAGATCGTCCGCGTAGCTTGGCCGGGCGATGTCGAGGCCGGCCGCGATCTCCGCCAGGTGCGCGTTGTCCTCGCGGCCGTCCCATGTCTTCACGTAGCTGCCGTCGCGGTAGCCGTGGTCCTGGCGGAACGCGTTGAGCACGTTTTTGCCGACGTAGATGTCGTGCAGTTCGTCGAGTCCCATGGGCAGTGCGTTCATGACGTCGAGGAATGCGTCGATGTCGAAGCGCCTGTTCTCGAGCGCCCGCAGGGCCAGCACCTCGACGGCGGCGCGGAAGTCCGCGCCTTCGACGGGATTCGCGCGGGAAGCCATGCGGTCTGCGAGCGCGTCGTTCACGGCGTTCGCGCGCAGCAGGTCCGACAGGCCAAAATGCCAGATGTCGACGATCTCGAGACGGACCTGTTCGAGGTCCCTGTCCTGGCGTCGCCACCACTTCCAGCCGATGTGGTCGAGCAGCTCCGCGCACTCGATCCACACGGCGCGGTAGTACTCGTAACCCTGGTTGCGCCAGTCCGCGTGCACCTGGCGATTGTGCCTGTCCTGCAGGGCCGCCATGTTGCGCAACCGGGCGCGATGCAAGTCCACTTCCCGTTTTCCTTCCAGGCGGATGCCGTGGGTGCATGATAGCGCCGTTGCGCGAGAGCCCACCTGAACCGCAGGGCACTAGTGTCGTGTCACACGCGTTATGGGTATTGTTCTGCGGTCCAAAGTTGAAATACATTCCCTATGCGCCCACATTAGGACCACAGATGTGGAGTAAAGTGTCACCGTGAAGCCGCTACCCCTACTGCCGTTGCGCGATACGCTCGTGTTTCCGGAACTGTTCGTCTCGATCAAGGTGGGCCGGGCGCAGTCGCTGGGTGCGCTGAAGGCGGCGCTGGACGACGACCACCGCCTGATCACGGTACTGCAGCGGGAAGCGGATACCAACGAACCGACGCTCGAGGATCTCCACGAGGTAGGCACCATCTGCAAGATCACCCGCGTTGAGCAGGGAGACGGCGGCGCGGTCGTCGTGGTGCAGGGGCTGGTTCGCGTACGCCTCGGAGAGCAGGGGTCGAGAACCGACTATCTCGAGGTTGGCTACGAGGAACTCCCCGCGCTTTCGGCTTCAGCTAGCGGGAGCGATCCCCGGATCGATGCGCTGCTCTCGGAGTCGTTCGACGCCGCGAGACGGATCGCGAACCTGCTGGACACCCAGAACGGCGACCAGGTGTTTGCCCAGTTCATGGGCAACAACGACAACCCGATCACGCAGCTATACCGTATTGCGAGCTTCGCGCAGCAGAGTATCGAACTGCCCGATCAGCAGAAGATCCTGGAGACGCAGACCACGATCGAACTGCTTGAACTGATGCTCGCGAAACTGACGCACCAGGCTTCCGTCATGGAGTTGCGCCAGGAGATCGCGAGCCAGACGCGCGAGGACCTCGACAAGCAGCAGCGCGAGCAGCTTCTGCGGCAGCAGAAACGCGCCATCGAGCAGGCGCTCGGCGAGAGCGACGGCGATGACGACATCGCGGAGATCAAGGAGCAGCTCAGCCAGTCCAATCTGCCCGAGGCGGCGCAAAAGGAGGTGGATCGCGAACTCAAGCGCCTCTCGCGGATGTCTCCGAACGCCGCGGACTACCAGGTGGCGCGCAGCTACCTCGAACTGGTCGCGGAACTGCCGTGGAACGTGATCACGGAGGACACCCTCGACCTCGAACATGCGCAAAAGGTCCTCGACGAGGACCACTATGGGCTCGAGGACGTCAAGGAACGCATCCTGGAGTCGCTCGCCGTGTTGCAGCTCAACCCGGATGCGAAGGCATCGATACTCTGTTTCGTCGGTCCGCCGGGCGTTGGCAAGACTTCGCTGGGCCAGTCCATCGCCCGGGCGATGGGGCGGAAGTTCGAGCGCATGAGCCTCGGCGGCCTGCACGACGAGGCGGAACTTCGGGGCCACCGCCGCACGTACATTGGCGCAATGCCGGGACGAATCCTGCAGTCCGTGAGGCGGGCGGGCGTTCGCAACCCGGTCCTGATGCTGGACGAGATCGACAAGCTTGGACGCGACTTTCGCGGCGACCCCGCAGCAGCGCTCATGGAAATCCTCGACCCGGCGCAGAACAGGGAGTTCCGGGACAACTACCTGAACCTCGCGTTCGACCTGTCGAAGGTCTTCTTCATCACGACGGGGAACACCCTGGAAGGCATTCCGCGTCCATTGCTCGATCGCATGGAAGTGCTGGAACTTACCGGCTACAGCGAGCAGGAAAAGAAGGAGATAGCGAATCGCTACCTGATTCCGCGCCAACGGGAGAATGCCGGCCTCGATGAGGAAGACTTCGTTTTCGACGATGAAGCGCTGCAGGCGATCATTCGCCGCTACACCCGCGAAGCCGGTGTCAGGGAACTGGAGCGCACCCTTGGGCGGATCGCCCGCAAGAAGGCCAGGGAAGTCGTTCAGGAGAATGCGCGCACGCACGTCATCGAGGACCAGTTGAACAACCTGCTCGGACCCCCCAAGTTCAAGTCGGAGAGGGGACGGGAGAACCTGTCCGCCGGCGTTGCTCCGGGGCTTGCCTGGACCGAGACCGGTGGCGACGTGCTCTACGTGGAGGCGGCGCTCACCCACAAGGACGAAAAGGTCACGATCACCGGCCATCTCGGCCAGGTCATGCAGGAGTCCATCAAGGCGGCCCGGTCCTACATCTGGTCCGCGGCGGATTTGCTCCGCATCGACCGCAAGCGGATCGAGGATTGCGGCGTGCATGTCCACGTGCCGGCGGGTGCGGTGCCGAAGGACGGACCGTCAGCCGGTATCACGATGGCGACGGCGCTGGCGTCAGCCTACAGCGACAAGCACGTCCGGGACGACATCGCCATGACGGGGGAACTCACGTTATCCGGCCTGGTGCTGCCGGTCGGCGGCGTGCGCGAGAAGATCCTGGCGGCGCACCGAACGGGCATCCGGCACGTCATCCTCCCCCGCGAGAACGAACCGGAACTCGCGAGACTGCCCGAACCGGTTCGCGACGAAATGGAGATCACGCTGGTCGATCGCCTGGAGGACGTGATCGAAGTGGCCATTCCCGATCTCTGATCGCCTGGCGTAACGCCAGCTCACGCAAAACGCTCACTGCCCGTCCGCCGAAGCGCTCGTGTCGTGGGTGAAGTACTCTTGCTGCCAAGCGGACGTTGGCGAGGCGTTGAGATGAGTGTATTCGGCAGGGGGTGCACGCCTGTCTGCGGCCTGGCCCTGTCGCTTGCGATGACGGCCAGCGCGCTCGGCCAGCCCGCCACCGACGTCTATGTTCCCGAAGACCTTCGCCAGTGGCGGGAGTGGGTTCTGCACGAGCATCCGGAGGCGGCCTGTCCGATCGCCGCGACCGACGGAGAGCGTACCGCCTGTGCCTGGATTCGCGAACTCGAGCTCGAAGTCGGGAAAGACGGCGCGGCATTCCGGTTGGAAGCACGGTTGTTCGCGGAATCCGACGTGCCCTTGCCGACGGTGGAGCAGAGTGGGCCCAGTGACGTCCGTGTCGATGGTCGTCCCGCGGTGGTGCTGGGCGGTGCCCTGCCGCGTTTGCGTCTGCCCGCCGGGCGTCACTATGTGACGGGGAGGCTCGCCTGGAACGACGAACCTGAATTCGTGGACGTTCCCCCTGGCGTCGGGTTGATCACCCTTTCGCGTAACGGCGAACCGGTCCGGACAAACCTCGGTGGGGACCGGCTCTGGCTCGGCGAGCGAGCCGACACGGACGAGAGCCGCGAGACGCTGGAAGTTCGCGTCTACAGGCTCCTGGTCGACGACGTGCCCCAGAAGCTGACCACAGTGATTTTGCTTTCCGTGGGGGGAGACGGCCGGATCGTCGACCTGGGCGTGGCCCTGCCCCCGGACTTCGTGGTCACGGCACTGGAGCCGGAACTGCCCGCCCGCATCGAGGAAGACGGTCGCTTGCGCGTGCAGGTACAGCGGGGCACGTGGATCATCGACATTGAGGCCCGCGCCGTGCGCCACCTCGATGAATTCGCCATGCCGGAGCCGTCGGGACATTGGCCCTCCACCGAAACCTGGGGATTCGAAGCGCGGCGACACCTGCGGATCGTTCGCGTCGAGGGCGTCGCCGGCGTGGACCTCGCGCAGGTCGACGCACCATGGTCCGATGTACCGGGTTATTCGCTGGCGGCGGGGGACACGCTGCGCCTGGTGGAACAGCAACGCGGCGATGTCAATCCGAGCCCGGGGCGTTTCGACATATCGCGCAAACTCTGGCTCGACTTCGACGGCGGCGGATATGTCGTCGAAGACAACATCATCGCGCGGCTGGACCGCGATGTGCGTATCGCCGCCGACTATGTTCCAGGCAGAATCGATGTCAACGGAATACCCCGGCTGGTGACGCGGCTGGGTGAAGGCGAACCCGGCGTGGAGTTGACTGCCGGATCCGCGAGCATCAAGGCCGTCAGCGCCGCGGGAGACCGGTTGTCCGCGAGTGGTTGGCGAGTCGACGCCGCATCGCTGGGCGCGCAGCTCCATTTGCCCCCGGGATGGCGCTTGCTGTGGGCGAGCGGCCCGGATAGCGCGCCGGAGGCGTGGCTGGACAAGTGGCGTCTGTGGGACGCGTTCCTCGTGGTCCTCCTCCTGATTCTCGTGTGGCGGGTCACCAGTCCTGCATGGGCGGCGGTCGTCGCCCTGGCCGTGCTGCTGTCGTACCAGGTCAATCCTGTTCCCACTTATGGATGGCTCGCCCTGGCCGGCGTCGTCGCCCTGCTGCGCGCAGTACGTCACGAGACGACGAGCAAGGTCTTTCGGGCGACATATTGGGTCGTGCTGGTGCCGGTCGCCGTTGTCTGCATTTACTTCTCGGTGGGCCAGGCGCGCCAGGCGATCTATCCGCAACTTGAAGCCGTGTCGGACGCGGTCCGGTTCGCGCGCTCGGTTCCCCGGGAAGTCATGCGCACGGTGGCGGAGCCGGATGCAGTGGCCGTGGATATGCTTGCCGAGTCGCCTCGGCCTCGTGTCGAGGAAGCACCGGTCGAGGAAGTAGTCGTCACGGCGGCTTATCGGGATCGAGAAAACATTCGCATTCAGACCGGTCCAGGCTCTCCACAGTGGTCCTGGAATGTGGCGCGTCTTCTTTGGGACGGTCCGGTTGAAGCCGACCAGCCGCTTGACCTGGCGTTGCTGCCGCCTCCGGTAACGCGCCTCGTGAGCGCGGCGGCAGCGGTGTTGTCGCTGTTCGTTGTCGGGTTCTTCATCCTGCTGTCGCGGCCGCGCCTGCCCCGGTTGCCACCGTGGCTTTCGCGCATGGCGCCAGTGCTCGCGCTCTTCATGCTGGCGCCGGATGCCGCCGCGCAGCTTCCCGACGCCGAACTGTTGCAGACGCTGGAAGAACGTCTGCTGGAGAAACCCGGATGCCTGCCGGACTGCGCAAGCGTGAGCAACGCGGCGGTCGACATTGATGGCGATACGCTTCGCCTCATGCAGGACGTGCACGTCGGAGGCACGTTCGCGGTGCCGCTGCCCCTCAGCGACCGTGTTGCGCAGCCCTCCTCGGTGGTAGTCGGGACGACCCGTGTGCCGCTCTCGCGCGACGCGGAGGGGCGCTTGTCAGCGCTGCTCGGTCCCGGCGTGCACGCCGTCGTGATGGAAGTGTCCGTGGCGGATCTGCGGCGTCTGGACATCCACTTCCCCATCCGTCCCGGTTCCATCGCGGCCGACGCACGTGGCTGGCGCGTCTACGGTATCGCCGGCGACACCCTCGCGGGCGACAACATTCAGCTCGAGCGCCTTGAGTCCGATGCCGGACCATCCTCGTCCCTTGCGTCGGCCGCGCTGGTCGCCGCCTCGGTCCAGCCGTATGTGGAGGTGCGGCGGGATCTCTATTTCGACTTCGAACCCCACGTCGAAACGACCGTGACACGCGTGGCGCCGCGACAGGGCGGGTTTGAACTCGAAGTCCCGTTGCTTGCGGGCGAGACCCTGCTGTCTGACGATGTCCGTGTCGCTGGCGGTGTCGTGACAGCGGCGTTCGACCCGGGAGTCGGACGCGTTGGATGGCTTAGCCGTTACGAAGTAGCCGACACGGTCGAACTGACGGCACCCTCCGTGGATCGGTGGCGCGAAGTGTGGACCGCACATGGGTCGGATTTCTGGCACGTGCGGCATGAGGGAATCGTCCCGGTAGACAGCAGTCGATCGGGGACCACCTTCCGACCCAGGTCGGGCGAGTCGGTACGCCTCCACCTTGACAGTCCGCTGGCGGTCCCCGGAGACACGGTGACGGTGGAGTCGGTTCGAACAACGGTGCGCCCGGGTAGCCGCACGTATATGGCCGGCCTGGGCCTGACCCTGCGCGCGACGCAGGGGGGAGAGTTTCCGGTTCGGCTTCCGTCCGGCGCGCAAGTCGAGAGCATAGAGATCGAGGGCGAGAGCCAGCCGATTCCCGAAGCCGGCGAAATCTCGTTGCCCATTGAACCGGGGGTGGTGGATTATCACGTCGGTTGGCGGGGAGGAGAGGATCTGGGCGTCTATTTCGAGACGCCGGAGGTCGTGCTGGCGCGCCCGGCGAACAACATCGATATCACGGTCGAGTTTCCGCGCGACCGCTGGACCATCCTGCTGGGTGGCCCGACGCTCGGGGCCGCACTGCTCTTCTGGGGCGTCGTCGCGGTGGTCGCGGCCCTCGCGCTCGCGCTTTCCAGGTTGCCGAACTTTCCGCTGACGACCGCGGACGCGTTGCTGCTGTCGGTGGGAATGACGTTGTGCAACCTGTCCGGCGTACTGCTGCTCGCGGCCTGGTTCATGGCGATCTGGTGGCGGTCCCGTCAGACACTCGAGTCGATGAAGGAAACGACATACCAGCTTGTTCAGATCCTGCTCACACTCGCCGGCCTCGTGGCGCTCGGCGCCCTCGTCTGGTCGATACCGGCCGCCTTGCTGGGCCAGCCGGAAATGCAGGTCACGGGCCATGGTTCGAACGAGTCCACTTATCGGTGGTATGCGGACCACAGCGGCGAAACCCTGCCCACGGCCTGGGTGGTCTCGTTGCCGACCTGGGTCTACCGGCTGGCCATGTGGGCCTGGTCCCTTTGGCTTGCTTTCGCGCTGGTCCGCTGGGTGCGCATGGCGTGGCGAACGCTGGTGGAGCCGGGCTACCTCAACCGGCCCGAAAAGCAGCCCTCGGAGAGCGGCTGACTACGCCGCCTGGTGCCAGAGCATCGTGCGGATTTCGCCAAACTCGCGGGGCAGTTTTCGCCAGGCTTCGCCGCCGTCTTCGCTGCGGTACATCTGACCGAGGTTGGTGCAGCAGAACAGCAGGTTCGGATCCGCTTCGTTCGTCGCCACCATCCACGGCGTGGAGTTGGTCGGCGGCAGGTGCGCATCCTCCCAGGTTTCGCCCCAGTCGCGGCTTCGCCATAGCGTGCCCTGGGATCCTGGAGGACCGTCGCCGTTGCAAAGGAATACGGTGCCGTCGAGATCGGCGCGGGGTTTCATTCCCCGCGTGTACTGCCACGGCGAGTCGAGCGCCTGGAAATGCCAGCTCGCGCCCTCATCGATCGACTTGTAGAGACCGCGAGCGGTGGCGGCGAGGCACTTGCGCGCACCGTTGTCGTTGACGATGGCGATATCGTGGATGTCGGGAAAGTCGAAGCCGTCCTCCAGGCGCTCCCAGGTCTCTCCACCGTCCGGGCTGCGGTGTACGGCGTCGATTTCGGCGCTTGCCCAAATCGTGTCGTCGTCGATCGGATCGAACCTGATGCGCGTGATGCGGGGTCTTCCGATGAGGCACTCCTCGACCAGTTGAACGGGTAGCTCGCGCCAGTGCGCTCCACCGTCGTCGGACCGGAACACCGCGCCCGGATGGGTCCCGATGATCAGGACCTTCGCATCCTTCGGAGACTGGGCGAATGCCCAGATGCACATGTCGTCCGCGGGAGACGGGACGACCTCGGCCTGGCCGTCCGGACCCTGCCGCAGGACGCCACGGTCGGACCCCGCCCAGACGACGCCGGGTTCGTCCGGGTGGCTTGACATTGACCAGACCCGGCACTCGGCATAGACGCCTCGGAAGGCGCGGTGCCAGGTCTCCCCGAGATCGTCGCTGCCCCAGACGCCCCAGCCGACGGTGCCGGCGTACACTCGAGTATCCATCGTTCCTTGCCTCCCTGTTCTTGCACCCGGGGTCCGGGGCTTGCCTGTTTCGTTCTACTCCAGTTGCATGATGGCGCGCAAGCCGCTTGAGTGCGGAAGGCCGCTGCCGTGATACTAGCCGGCCTGACGCAACGGAAAGGGGAACCAGGTGGCTGACTACGACTACATTTACATCGACCGGCTCGGCACCGATGACCGCGTGGCGCGAATCACGCTGAACCGGCCGGAGAAGCTGAACGCGCTGTCGCAGGAATTGATGTACGAATTCAACGACGCGCTGCACGAGCTCGAGGCGGACTCGAGCGCGCACGTGATCATCGTGCGGGGGGAAGGCCGCGCCTTCAGCGCCGGCTATGACCTGACCCGCGGCCGCGGATCCGACGCGGTGGTGCGGCAACACCGGCAGCGGGACGACAAGGACCGCCGCCTGCTGATGGGAATCCGTACGGGGATGCAGCAGATCACGGACATCCACATGTACTTCTGGAACATGGCGAAGATCACCATCGCCCAGGTGTCGGGTTACGCGATCGCCGGTGGCTGCGAACTTGCCATGATGGCGGACCTCGTCGTGGCCGACGAGGAAGCGCAACTGGGTCATCCGGGCCTGCGCGGTCTCGGGACGTCACGCACCGGCGTCATCTGGCCACTGGTCATCGGTATGCGCAAGGCGAAGGAACTCTATTACACCGGCGAGAACGTCACCGGTCGGGAAGCGGCCGAGATCGGCATGATCAACTATGCCTGGCCGAAGGAGAAACTCGAGGAGAACACGCTCGCCCTGGCTGACCGGATCGGTATCATGACTGCCGACCAATTGGCCATCCTCAAGGTCAATATGAACCGCTTCTACGAGAACATGGGGATCTACTCCTCGGTCAGGAGTTCCACCGATCTCGACGCGGCGGGACAATTCACGGAGTTCGGCTACCAGTGGCAGGACAAGATGCGTGAGGAAGGGCTGAAAGGCGCCCTGCAGTGGCGTGACGGCCCGTATCGTGGCACGGACACCTACAAGGACAAGGACTGATTTCATGTGCAACGCAAGTGACTGGCGGGCAATAGGCCTGCCTACCGTTTTCGCGGTAGCCGTGGCGGCCGGCGCGGTCGCCGAGGAAGGCTGCGAACCCTCGCGCTGGGGCGTTGAGGACGAGATAGGCAACGCGAACCTGATCACGGCGGAATCCGTGCTGGCTGCGTCGAGCCTCATCAAGACAGGGAAGACCTATAGCCTGGGCGTCACCATCGATTCGTCGACGCCGGCGTTCCCGCCGCGTGGCCTCATGTTGCAGGTGGTGCAGCCGAATCAGCAGCAGGGCCGCGTCGCGTTCCCCAACGCCACCTACAACGACGACGTCTTCCAGGGCTGGTTCGGTATCGGCTCGCAGATCGACGGGCTCGGCCATGTCGGCGCGCCGGACGCCACCTACTACAACTGCAACAATGCGAAGGAGTTCGCCTTTCTGACGGGGCTCACCAAGCTCGGGGTCGAGAAGATTCCCCCCATCGTCGCGCGCGGCATCGTGCTCGACATGGCAGGGCACTTCGGTGTCGAGTACATGGAGGCGGGCCAGTTCTTCGATGTCGAGGACGTGCAGGCGGTGGAGGAAAAGCAGGGCACGCCGGTGCGTGAAGGCGACGTCGTCCTGTTCCACACGGGTTGGACGGATGCCAAGCTCGAAGCCGACCCGGGGGCGTGGGTGTCGGCGGAACCGGGGCAGACGGAGGAGGTCGCGAGCTATCTCGCGAGCAAGAACATCGTCGCCGTCGGCGCGGACACCTGGGGCGTCGATGTCGTGCCACCGCCCGATCAGACGCGGCCGTTCCAGGGCCACGTCATCCTGTTGAAGGAGAACGGCATCTACATACTGGAAACGATGAACACCGGGCCGCTGGTGCGCGACGGCGCATTCGAGTTCCTGTTCGTCCTGGGCCACGCGAAGGTCCGGGGCGCGGTCCAGATGATCATCAACCCGATAGCCATTCGCTGACGGCACACGCCTCTGGCAGGTGGGCGTGGGCGCGGTGGGGATTCACGTGATTCGATGCCATTGATCGAGATTCGTCCCGGGACGCGGGAGGACGCTGCTGCGATCGTCGACTTCCAGGTCAGGATGGCGCGGGAAACGGAGGGAATTGCCTTGCATCGCCCGACGGTGGAGGAAGGCGTTCAGGCGGTCTTCGACGACCCGCAAAAGGGCGCGTACTGGATCGCCGAATGTGAGGGCAAGACGGCGGGCTGCCTCCTGACGGTCCCGGAGTGGAGCGACTGGCGCAACGGAACCGTCCTGTGGGTACATTCGGTGTACGTGGTTCCCGCGGCGCGGCGACGGGGTGTATTTCGCGAGCTTTACCGGACCCTGAAGGCCAGGGTGGAAGCATCTTCCGATCTGCGCGGGATCAGGCTCTATGTCGCAACAGAGAACGCGGGAGCGCAGGAGACGTACCGGGTCATGGGTATGGATGACGGCCGGTACCATCTGTTCGAGTGGTTGAAGGAGGGAGAGTAACCGCCTGTTCGATGGCGTCTGGCCTGGCCCCGCTTGCCGCCCGCGGCGGATGGCTGGGTGGGGCCCTGATCGCCGCCGCAGGCGCCTGGTCGACCTGCGCCCTCGGCGATCAACCCTGTGCCAATCCCCGCTACGAGCACGGGATATCCCACCTGCGGCCGCTCCGCTACGGCCGCGACTTCACGCACTTCGCCTATGTGAATCCCGACGCGCCGAAGGCGGGCGAAGTACGCATCTCGGTGCTCGGCACGTTCGACAACTACAACGGCATCGTCGAGAAGGGCCGCCTCGCAGCCGGCTACGACATAGCCCGGCGGCTGGTCTACGACACGCTCCTGGAAGCCGCCATCGACGAACCCGTGAGCCACTACGGCCGATTGGCCGAGGGCGTGGTCGTGGGTCCGGACTTCGAGTGGGTCGCCTTCCGGCTTCGCTCCGGCGCGGCCTGGCACGATGGCGTGCCGATCACCGTGGAAGACGTGCTGTTCACCTTCGAGGCGATGCGGGAGCACGGGTCGGTCGCGATACGCACGTCGCTGGCCGACCTGGATCGCGTGTTCGCGTTCGGCGAGCGGGAGTTGTGTTTCGTGCGCAAGGAAGGCGTGGAGACCAATCCCACGTTCCCGTTCACCCTCGGTTCCTTCAGCATCCTGCCGAAACACTACTGGTCGAACCGGGATATCGGCAAAACCACGGTGCACGCGCCGCTCGGCAGCGGGCCGTATCGATTGGCGCGCGCGGAAGTCGGGCGCGTACTGGTATACGAGAGAGTCGGGGACTACTGGGGTCGGGATATACCGGTCAACAGGGGCAGGTACAACTTCCAACGCGTGAAGTTCGATCACTTTGCCGACGAGCAGGTCATGATCGAGGCCCACAAGGGCAACGTGATCGACATCCGGGAGGAGGGGGTATCCAAGAACTGGGCGACGCAATACAACTTCCCGGCGGTGAAGGCCGGTCTCTTCAAGCGCGAGTTGCGGCCGCTGGCGCGCGTCGAGGGCTTGTGGTGGCCGATATTCTGGAATCTCGACAAACCACATCTGAAGGACGTGCGCGTCCGCGAAGCACTGTGGCTGCTGTACGACTTCGCATGGACCAATCGCGTTCTCTTCTACGGCTTCTACAAGCCGGGCGTGAGCTTCTTCCAGAACTCTCCGATGGCGCAACGAGGGCTGCCGAGCGAGAAGGAACTTGCGCTTCTCGAACCCTGGCGCGGCCAGGTGCCGCCGCGCGTGTTTACGGAGGAATTCAGGTCGCCTTCGAGCGACGGCCCTGACGCCCGGCGACAGAACCTGAAGCGCGCCCTCGAGCTGTTCGAGGAGGCGGGCTTGAGAATCGAGGACGGGAAGATGCGCAATGTCGAAACGGGCGAGCCGTTCACCCTCGACTTCATCGGCGTCTCGTACTACTCGATACGCCAGAACCTGTCTCTCGTCAGGAACCTCAACCGTATTGGCGTCGAGACGACGGGCGTGTCGCCGGAGGTGTCGCAATGGCTCTACCGCAGCCGAACCGGCAAGTTCGACGGAAACTCCGTGCGCCTCGGCCCGACCTTTACCCCGGGCCTGCAACTCCGCAACTGGTTCAGCAGTGCCGCGGCCGATCACGATTACGGGCAGAACTGGGCCCGCGTGCGCAACCCGGTCGTGGACAGCCTGGTCCAGTCAGTTATCGAGGCGGACACGGCGGAAGACCTGTATGCGGCCACTCGCGCCCTCGACCGGGTCCTGCTGTGGAACTTCTACTTCATTCCACTGGGCTCGCAGCCGGGATTCCGCCTCGTCTACTGGGACAAGTTCTCCGAAGTGAGAAACGATGCGCTTATCCGCGTGCCATATCTCGACGCGTGGTGGTGGGACGAGGCGAAGGCACGCCGGGTGGAAACGGGACTTCGTGAGTTGGCGGCGGGCGAATGAAACGGCCTGTCCGGTCAGACGCTTGACGTCCCGAAGACCTCGAACAGGTTCTTGCTGAAGACGCTGCGAAACGGGGTAATGCCGTGGCGTTTCCTGATCGTATCGACGGAGTGGACCCACTCGGAGTCCCAGTCGATCTCCATGAACGCTGGCGTCTGCTGCCCGTGCCGCCATCCTTCGGCGATCAGGTATAGCAGGATGTAGAAGCCCGTCGGTGCGAGGAAGCACCCGATCGACGCGAAGCTCGCGAGCACCATGGCCGCCTGGTGGAGCCCGAACTGGGCTACCTGGAAACCACCGTACGCGATCTGGTGCGCGTCGCCGGTGTCGTAGCCAGCCACGAGTTCCCACGGTCGATGCATCTGCAACACGCGCGTATTGACGCGCCGGAGCGATTGCGGGAGCGATCTCGCATAGTTCAGTCTTCTATCGATGAGCTCCAGGCTGTACCCATGCCCGACGATCATCCCGTAGAGCGTTTGGCCAAGACTGCCTGGGGGACAGGTTCGGAGCACATCGGGCTGGAGGCCTTCCTGGGGGGCTTCGACTATAGCCGGGCGGACGTGGGGGTCGTTCTTCACGGAACGCTCCGCGATGGACATGAAACCCGGATGTGCCTCGAGGATCCCCAGCGCGGATATCCTCGCGTTGGCCCGGGAAGGGATCACACCTTCCCTCGAATCCTCGACCACGTCCCAGTACTCCTCCCAGAAACCCGCCTCGAGCGGAGCTTCCGGGAGACCTTCGTCGATTTCTCGACGGACGCCGTTTCCCAGCCAGACGGCGGAAATATTGTCGTAGACCGCGCTGATGGCGTCGGGGCAGGAGAATGCAGCCCAGGTCATGGTGGCGGCGACCTGTAGCTGTCCGATCGCATCGCCCTCCCTCGCTGCCTCCAGGGACTCGATCAACTCGTCCCCGCTGATTCGGGACGTTGCCTGTTGAAATTCGAGGGTTTGGTCCACCGTTGCTCCAGTCAGGTCAGTTGGTGGGCGATCCAAACACCTCGAACAGGTTGCTGCTGAAAACGCTACGGAATGGGGTAACGCCGTGGCGCTCCCGAATCTTCTCAACTGGATGGGCCCACTCCGAGTCCCAGTCGATGGCCATGAAGTCCGGGGAGTCTTGTCCGTGCCGCCAACCCTCGGCGATGAGGTACAGCAGGATGTAAAAACCCGTCGGCGCGAGAAAGCAACCGATTGTGGCAAAACTCGCGAGCACCATGGCAGCCTGGTTGAGGCCGAACTGCGCCATCTGAAAGCCACCGAAAGCGATTTCGTGTGCATCGGCCGCGTCGTAGCCGGCAACCAGTTGCCACGGCCGGTGCATGTGCAGGACTCGGGAGTTGACCCGTCGAAGCGATTCCGGAAGCGAATTCAACTCGTTCAGGCGCCGGTCGACCAGTTCCTGGCTATAGCCGTGTCCGACGATCATGCCGTACAGTGTTTGGCCGAGACTGCCTCCGGGGCAGGATCGCAGGGCATCGGGATCCAGGCCGCTCCCCGGGGGCCAGGCAAGCGCGGCCTGGGCCCGGGGGTGGTGCTGCGCGGATCGCTCCGCGATGGCCACGAAATCCGGGTGCGACTCGAAGGCCAGGGAGGTGATCTGCGCATTGGCCTTGGACGGAATCACACCTGCCCTGGAATCTTCGAGGACGGCCCAGTAGGTATCCCAGAACCCTTCGCGGAGCGGGGCTTCGGGGAGGCTCTCGTCGATCTCTCGTTGCTCTCCGTCGCCCAGCCACACGCTGGCGATGTTGTCATAGACCGCACTGGTGGCATCGGGACAGGAGAATGCGGCCCAGGTCATTGTCGCAGCGACCTGTAGCTGCCCCGAGGGATCACCTTGCCTGGCCGCTTCCAAAGCCTCGATCAGCGTTTCGTGGCCCACCCTGGAGGTTGCACGCTGGAATTCGAGAGTGTGATTCACTGGTCAGTTCCCGATGACGGTTCGGACCGAGAGATGCTCCATCGGTCCCGCCGCACTGAAGCGTGCGGCTTTCCATTGTCGAATGTCAGGTGTTGTTGCAGAAGCGAGGTTCATTGTTGTTGTTTCTGATTTGCCACTCCCGAACTCCTTCCGCGTGCTCCCAGAAGCAGCCGTGTAAACGTATCAGCGCCCGGCGTTAAGTTCCAACTCTATTTTTCGCGGATCTTCATAAGAAAGTCCAATGAAGGGGCGGTCGATTTATCAGTCCGGTTGCCAGGCGTGAACGCGTCACCTGGGTGCCTCCTCTGTGTAGAATCGATGGCTCGCGGAGGAGCTGGCCGCCGGTTGCGGATATGGAATCGCCGATCTTTACCGAGTCGCCGGAACTGGACGCCGGTATCGTCAACCCGGCGAACTGGGGCGACGAGGACTGGGTGCACGCGCAGTTCACCTGGCTGCGCGAGAATGCCCCCATACGCCACATGTCGCCGGACGGCTTTGATCCTTTCTGGTCGATTACCCGCCATGCGGACATCCGCTCCATCGAGAGCGACAAGACGCTGTTCATCAACGATCCGCGCCCGCTCCTGACCCCCAAACTCCTGAACGCCGTCGTTGAACAGCTCACGGGTCGGCGGCACCTCGTCCGTTCCCTTGTGACCATGGACGATCCCGATCACAGCCGCTACCGGGCGCTGACGCAGGAGTGGTTCTCGCGGTCCAACCTGCTCGTGCTCACGGACCGCATCGAGCAACTTGCGACGGAATACGTCGACCGTCTCGGCGAATTGGGGGGCGAGTGCGACTTCGTCAAGGATGTGGCGATCTGGTATCCGCTGCGGGTGATCATGTCGATACTCGGCATCCCCGAGCAGGACGAGCCGTTCATGATGAAGCTGACCCAGGAGATGTTCGGCAGCTCCGACCCGGACACGCGGCGCTCGTTCGAAGTGACAGCGCTGCCGGACGTGATAGCGGACTTCGAGGCGTATTTCGCCGAGTTGAGCCGGCGCCGCCGCGCCAACCCCACCGACGACGTGGCCAGCCTGATCGCCAACGCCCGCATCGGCGGAGAAGCGGTTCCCGAACACGAAACGAACGGCTACTACATCATCATCGCCACCGCTGGCCACGACACCACCAGTTCATCCGTGGCGGGGGGCCTTTTGGCGCTGATCGAACATCCGGACGCGATGGAAGCACTCCGCGGCGACCCGGAGCGCTACATGCCGAACGCGATCAACGAAGTCGTGCGCTGGGTGACGCCGGTCCGGCACTTCATGCGGACGGCCACGTCGGATTGCAGGGTGGCCGGGACGGACATCGCCGCCGGCGAGTCATGCATCCTCTGGTATCCGTCGGCGAACCGTGACCCGGCCGTGTTCGACGACCCCTTCACCTTTCGCGTGGACCGGCCGGATGTCAGGCACCTGGCGTTCGGGTTCGGCGCGCATACGTGCCTGGGTCAGCACCTCGCGAGAATGGAGATGTCGGCGCTGTTCCGGGAACTGCTGCGTCGGGTGGATCACGTGGAGCTGAACGGGGAACCGCGCTACTCGCAGTCGACGTTCGTCGGCGGCCTCAAGAGCCTGCCGATCCGCTATCGAATGAAATAGCCGCAGCGGCTTTGCTTCAGAGGCTGCGTTTTCCCGTCAGGGTGATTTCCATGCCCCCGGCGCCCGGCTGCGAGACCAGCGGGAACGCGAAGTCGATGTGATAGACGCGGCTCCGGTCCGTGCGGGTCGACTCGAATCGAAAACCGAAACCGGCATTGGCCAGCACCGGGTTGTCGCGGGCGGAGTCCCAGGCCCTGCCGACGTCGACGAATAGCGCTCCGGCGACACGGACCACGCGCCACAGGTACAGTCCGGAGTAGTAGCGTTCCTCGGCGGTGATTCGAAACCGGTGCGCGCCCGCCTGGAAACGGTTGGGGTATCCGCGCATCCCGGAGTCGCCGCCCGCGAGAATCTGCTGATCCGGCGTCAACTGGTCGGTTACGATGGCTTCGGCGTCCACGGAGAGACCCCACCTGGGCGTCTGGGTGCGGCGGTAGCGTGCCCAGATCTGCGCGATGAGGTTCTCGGCACGGCCACTGTCCCTGTTCCAGGACCCCGATACCTGCGCACCGTAGAGCAGGATGTCGGCAGCCTCGTCCCGAAAGCTGCGTCCGTCACGGAATGCGGCGTTGTAGACGACATGGCCCCGCCGCGGCGAGTAACCGAGCAGCAGATCGTACTGGCGGCCGAGAAAGACGTCCTCCGTCGTCTGGACGCGGTTCAGGTTCCTCACCCGGGAGAAGTCGTCGCCGATGCGCTGGAAGGCAACGAACGGATAGGCGAACTCGCGGTTCTCGAGGTCCGGCAACGATCCGGGGACATCGCTGAAAGCCCACTCCTCGAACGTGACGCCCAGGCTCAAGCGTTTCGCAACGCCGTCAACCAGTCCTTTCGACCAGCCCCGCGACAGGACGCCCCGGCGATAGTCGAGCCCGAACGAGGCGATCTCTTCACCAGCGTCGTAGAGACGGGCCCGGGACTCCGACGCGGTCGCGGTGACGTTCCACGCGCGGCGGGTGTCCAGCGCATAGAACGGCTGGCCGATGAATGCCAGCACGCCATCGCCGTCGTCGGCACTCTCGACACGCAGCGAGAGTCCGACGCGGCTGTTGCCCAGGTTGGGATTCGTGAAACCCGCGCTCGCCCCCGAACGGTCCAGGGTCTTGAATGCTTCCGCATCCACCTCGATTCCGGTGCCGAAGATGTTGTGCTCGGAGAAGCCCAGGTCGTACTCGTTCTCGCCGCCGGTGCGGGTGACGCTTGCCGTGGGGAGGAGGGACCAGACATCCCGGGTCACGACCACGACGTGGACGTTGCCTCCGCACACGCGGTTCGCCATGACGCGCGCGTCGTACAGGAATCGCTTGGCGCGTAGCGCCCGTTCGGTCTCCGCCAGGCGGCCGGCGCTGACCGTGTCGCCATCGGCGAACAGCAGCAGCGTTCGAATCGTGCGCTCCCTCGTGTTCACGTGCCAGCGGTTGGCGAAGCGGAACAGCGGTCTGTTCTCGTCGGCGTCGTCCGTATTGAAAATCCGCTGGCGAACGATGCGGATGGAAGCAACCGTGTATTCGGCATCGGGCTCGAGCGGCCATCCTTCGATCTTGGCGACTTCGTCCGTTCGCAGTTCGCTGGCGTCCATCCGATCGGTGCAGGGGTCATCCGCCGAGGCAGAAGAAACGCACAGCGCCAGTGCGATGCCGGCGCATGCCTTCCGGGATAAGCGCGAATGACTATCGCTCATGCGCGAATGGTAACCGTTTGCGGAACCGAGACAGGCGACTGGGGTAGTATTCGGCGCTTTGGTCAGTTGTCGGAGCCACCGCATGAACAGCGTCGAATACGTCGCACGCATTCTCAAGGACGAAGGCGTTACCTGGATGTCCTGTTTCCCGTCCAACCCGCTCATCGAGGCGGTTGCCAAGCAGGGCATCCGTCCGGTGGCCTTTCGCCACGAACGCGGCGCGGTGATGGCGGCCGACGGCTACTCCAGGCTGTCCGACCGCAAGCGTTTCGGCGTCGTCGCGGTGCAGTCCCAGGCGGGCGCAGAGAATTCGATGGGTGGTCTCGCCCAGGCGAACGGGGACAACTCACCGATACTGCTGCTGCCTGGCGGAAACGCCCTCGACAAGCTGTTCGTCCGCCCGAACTTCTTTGCCGGCAAGACTTGGGAATCACTGCTCAAGCATGTCGACGTCATCATGCGGCCGGATCAGACCGGCGACATCATGCGCCGCGCCTTCCACGCCTTGCGCACGGGCCGTCCCGGACCGGTGCTCGTGGAGATGCCGGCCGATGTCTGCTCGCAGCCGGTTCCGGACGATGCGCCCGCTTACTCGTCACCGGCGGCAGCCATGTATGCGCCGTCCGCCGGGGCGATCGCCGATGCGGCCAGGAAACTGGTGGACGCCGATGAGCCCTTGATCTGGGCCGGCTCGGGCATCATGACGGCCGGCGCCTGCGGGGAACTGCAGACTCTGGCCGAGTTGCTCGACGTGCCGGTATTCACCTCGATGCCGGGCAAGTCGGCCTTCGACGAGCGCCATCCGCTATCCGTCGGGGCCGGCGTCGGGTCGACAACGGGTCCGGCGCGCCAATGGCTGGACAACTGCGACGTGCTGTTCGCTGTCGGCTCGTCGCTCACCTGGACGCCTTATGGCCAGAGTTTCTCCCGCGACAAGTTCCTCATCCACTCGGTGATCGCAGACGAGGAGATCAACAAGGACACCGCCGCGTCCATCGGCCTGGTCGGCGATGCGAAGTTGACGCTCGAAGCCATGATCGACGCCGTCAGGGGCCTGATCGGCGAAGACGGGCGCGACAACGGCACAAAGGCGCGGGTCGCCGAAGCGCGCGAGGCATGGATGGCCCAGTGGCGCCCGTATCTGACCAACGACGACGGCCCGCTGTCGCCCTACCGCGTCATTCACGAGATGAACGAGGTGCTGGACGGCGAAAACAGCGTCGTCACCCACGACGCCGGCGCGCCGCGCGACCAGATCGTGCCGTTCTATACCGCCACCACGCCGCACAGCTACGTCGGCTGGGGCAAGACCACGCACCTCGGCTTCTCCATCCCGCTGATGATCGGCGCCAAGATGGCGGCACCCGAACGCATGTGCGTCAACCTCATGGGCGACGGCGCCTTCGGCATGTCCGGCCTCGATATCGAGACCTCGGCCCGCGCCGGCATTCCCATCACCACAGTCCTGCTCAACAACGGCATCATGGCGACCTACCCCGGCGGCTTCCCGACGGCGCGCCTGCAGTTCGGCGTTTCGCACATGCAGGGTGACTATGCCGGCCTCGCCAAGGCGATGGGGGCCGAGGGAATCCATGTCTCCCAGGCGGCGGAAATGGCGCCTGCGCTGGAACAGGCGAAGCGTCTGAACGCGGACGGCAAGACGGTGTTGATCGACGTCAAGACACGAGCCGAGGATTCCCGGTCTCCGGCACGCTTTGCCTGACCGGCCGTTCCGCGTCCTGGTGATCTGCACCGGGAACCGCGCGCGCTCGCAGATGGCCGAAGGCTGGCTGCGTCACCTGGGCGGTGGCCGTATCGAAGTCGACAGTGCGGGTACCGAGCCAAAGGGTGTGCATCCCCTGGCGGTCCGCGTCATGGCAGAGGTCGGCATCGATATATCGGGCCACACGTCGGACCAGGTGGACACTTGCCTGGGAGAGGACTATGACCTTGTGGTCACGGTCTGCGACACCGCGCGGGAGAGTTGCCCGGTGTTTCCGGGCGCGAAGCGGCTCCTGCACCGGGCGTTCGAGGATCCGGACTACCCGTGGAAGAGCGAGAAGGAACTCGCCGGTGTATTCCGCCGCGTGCGCGATGAGATCGGCAGCTTCTGCCGCGCGCTCGTGGGCCGGGAAGTCACCGGCGGATAGGCCGCGTGCCGCCGGGATGCGCTATCTTTAGGTCGAAGTAATCGAGGGGGGAACGGATGAAGTTCGGACTGCGCTATTGCAACACGGGACGCTACGTGGACGCGGCGCTCGCCGTAGAACTGGTGCAAGCCGCCGAGGAGGCGGGTTTCGAGTCGGCCTGGACGGTCCAGCACACGGTCATCCCGGAAAACCACGTTTCCCTTTACCCGTATTCCGAGGACGGGCGCATGCGCGGTGGCAGGTTCGATTTTCCGATTCCCGATCCGCTCATCTGGATGGCCTATGTGGCCGCTACAACAAGCAGGATAAAGCTCGGCACCGGCATTCTGATCCTGCCTCAGCTCAGCCCCGTGGTGACCGCCAAGCAGATCGCCACCCTGGACTTCATGGCCGGCGGCCGAACACTGCTCGGCATTGGCGTCGGCTGGCTCAGGGAGGAGTTCGAGGCAATCGGCGCCTCGTTCGATGACCGCGCCGCCCGCAACGACGAGTACGTCGAGGTGATGCGGGCGCTCTGGTCCCAGGACCGGCCTTCGTTTCAGGGCGAGTTCATCAACTTCGATGGCGCCTACTGCCGGCCGCAGCCGGTGGACGGCACGGTGCCCATCATCGTAGGAGGCCACTCCAGGGCGTCCGCGCGGCGTGCCGGCCGGCTCGGTGACGGATTCTTCCCCGCGCGGGGCGATCCGAAGGAACTCGTGCGCCTTGCGCGGGAGACCGCAGAGCAGTGCGGGCGGGATCCCCAAGCCGTGGAAATCACCTTGAGCTGTCCCGAGGACCTGTCTGAACTGAAGACCATTGACGCAGACCGCATCCTCGTGCCGGTGAACCGAACCCCAGCCATGGCCGCGCCCGCGCGCACGCCGGAGGAAGTGCTGGCCTGGCGGTCACGCATCGAAGACTTCGCAGACTAAGTTCCGAGTGATGCGATGAAATTCGGACTGCGGTACTGCAACACCGGGCCCTACATCGATGGGGCGCGTGCCGTGGAACTGGTGCAAGCCGCCGAGGAAGCGGGATTCGAGTCCGCCTGGACGGTCCAGCACACGGTGATTCCGGAAAACCACGTGTCGAAATATCCGTATTCCCCGGACGGCCGCCTGTTCGGGAACGTGTTCGACTTTCCCCGGCCTGACCCGTTGATCTGGATCGCTTACGTGGCCGCCCGGACCGAGAGGATCAAGTTCGGCACCGGCGTGCTGATCCTGCCGCAGCTAAGTCCGGTGGTCACCGCCAAGCAGGTCGCGACCCTGGATTTCATGTCGGGGGGACGGGTCCTGCTCGGCATCGGCGTCGGCTGGCTCAGGGAAGAGTTCGAGGCCATAGGCGCTTCGTTCCATGACCGCGCCGCCCGCACGGACGAGTACGTCAGCGTGATGCGATCCCTATGGTCCGAGGAGCGGCCCTCGTTTCAGGGCGAGTTCATCCAGTTCGACGGCGCCTACTGCCGCCCGCAGCCGGTGGAGGGCACCGTGCCGATCCACGTCGGCGGCCACTCGAAGGCTGCTGCACGGCGCGCCGGCCGCCTGGGCGACGGCTTCTTTCCGGCGCGGGGCAGACCCGAAGAACTGGTACGCCTGGCCCGGGAGACTGCCGAGGCATGCGGACGCGACCCCGGCGCAATCGAGGTTTCGCTGAGCTGTCCGCAGGACCTGGACGAGATCAAGACGATTGATGCTGATCGCGTACTGATTCCAGTCGACGACAGGCCCGACATGGCAGCGCCGGCGCGAACACCGGAAGAGGTGCTTGCCTGGCGGTCCCGCATTGAGGACTTCGCCGACGCCTGATCCACAGCGTCCAACGGCAGGGAAGGGGGAACTCCATGGACATCGGGATATGTATCGCCTCCCATATCGGCGACATCGAGTACGTGGAGCGCGCGGAAGCGCTTGGCTACAGCCACGCCTGGTTCGCGGATAGCCAGATGCTGTGGTCCGACTGTTACGCGACGCTCGCATTGGCGGCAACCCGCACGTCGCGCATCAGGCTCGGCACCGGGGTCGCCATCACCGGTACGCGTCCCGCATCGGTGAACGCGGCGGGGATCGCCACCATCAACGCACTCGCGCCGGGACGCACTTTCTTTGGGGTGGGCGCGGGGAACACGGCCATGCGCGTCATGGGTAAACCGCCGCACCGCATCAGGGAGTTCGATCGCTACCTGCGTACGCTCAGGCCGCTGCTGCGTGGCGAGGAGGCCGTGAACGACGATGGCCAGCCGATCGTTCACATCATGCCGGATACGGGTTTCGTCAACTTCGAGGAACCCATCCCGCTGTACGTCTCCGGCTTCGGGCCCCGTTCACTCGCACTCGCGGGGGAACACGGGGACGGGGCCGTGATCTCCGGCCGGCGGGGCGGCGCGGCATTGCAACGCGTGTGGGACATGATCGAGGCGGGTGCACTGAAGGCAGGGCGCGAAATTGACCGCGATGCGTACTACATGACAGCACTCACCGCTATCGTGGTGCTGGAACCCGGCGAAGCCGTGGACTCCGACCGGGTCAAGAGCCAGTGCGGCGCCATGGCGATGGCTGGCGTGCACTACCAGTACGACCAGTTGCGCAACTTCGGACGGCAGCCATCGAACGTTTTCGCCGGCATCTGGGACGACTACACGGCGATGATGGAGAAGATCCCCGCCGAACGCCGCCACCAGTTCATCCACCGCGGCCACAACTGCTGGGTCGTACCGGAGGAAGAACGGTTCCTCACCCCCGAGGTGTTGCGCGCGTCTGCACTCATCGGCACGCGCGACGAATTGATCGACATCCTTTCGTCGCTGTCGGACGCGGGCCTGGACCAGGTCATGATCCTGCCAAACTTCCACACCCGCTACGATGTCCTGGAGCAGGTCGGCAACGCCCTGATCGGCAATACCGCCTAACCCATTCACTCCTGGGGCTGCCGCCCGGAACCCAATGCGCTATCGACGCTTGGAACAAAGTGCGCATCGCTTGTCACTCCAATCCAAAGTCACAATCCCGCTCTCCCTGTTCTGCCCGTCTAGCAACTTGGCGAAGGCATCGCTCCACGTGCCGCCATAGTCTTCTATCTTGCTAGAAAACCAAATGTTCCTATATGAATTCTTTGACGGACTAAGCACTTCGTCGATAGCTGTATTCGCAATCATCGCGGTGATGTAAGCAAGCTCTATGGCACCATACGGCTGGTAGTGATCCGCACACGAAGGTTCCGTTGTGGCCTCGGGTTTATCCGGCCATCGTGTTGCCATCAGGTATGGCTCTCCCGTGCGTCCGATCCCACAGGCGAAGCAATTGCTATCGGGTGCAATGACAACGGTTGAGCCTGATACGGCATGATCCTCTGTCCATCCGTACAGCACTGGCTTCCCGAAGCCGGATCTTAAATGCCATTCGTTTAACAGGGATTCGGCAGTCCAATTCCCCGTCGCGCTAACGATCAAGTCGCTTTGCGGCAGACCGAAGTTATCCTCGTATATCACGCGTTCGATCTGTGAGTCGTATCCAAGGATCGAGAGATGCGGATAGTTACATTGCAGTCTTTCAGCCAGAGCGACCGACTTCTTTTGGCCACACGCATTGGCGCCGAGTGCATGACGCCCCACATTCGCCCAGCACAATGAGTCGTAGTCCACCAATCGGATCGTCCCGATACCTGATCGGGCCAAGTGCTCCGCCACAAAAGAACCGACCGAGCCGCAGCCGAAGATCGTCACCACCTTCTCCAACAACGCCCGGCTTCGCCTATCCTGGCCTCTACCATGGATCCATGCAGCGTCCGCTCTTTCAACTTGCGTCCGACGGACCTTCACATTGCGGCCGAATGTCCTTTCAAACGCGATTCTCTCAGGAACGTGTCCGGCCCTAAAACCGCGATGCATACGACCGTTGGACCTCCGTGACCCATTGCTGCGGTTGCGGTTAATCCGCACGGCGACTACGCCCGGACCCCCGCGACCCTCTGCCCCGAGAAGTACCAAACACTCCTCATGACTCGTGGTGGCCGATTCCCTCAGGACGCTTAATGCATCGTTGTTCTCTCTGTCCAGCAGTTCAAGAAGGTCGGCACCGGATTTTGGATACTTACCAGGAAGCGGCGGCTCGTCCAACCAGATCAAGGCCGCTGGCCTTACCTCTTTGGCCACCTTGCCGGCTGTTTTCGAGCCGAATCGATGGTTGGTCCAGCGTCTGAGGGAATCGACGTCCTCGGCAACGTACACGAGTCGATCATGCGTGAAACATCTCAGGCACCGAGACGGACCTGCGGGGTCGAACAGGACAATGATGTCTTTAGAGTCGTTGTGGCAGTCATAAAACCAGTAGGTCAGAAACTCTTCCTTGAAGTCCCGTTCAATGATCGATCCTTCGAGGAGATCGTCGACCAACGTTACAGAACGATCCAAAACACTGATTGCTACTTCCCCCGGTGTCGTCGGATCGATCTCGCTGGAGTCCGGCAGGAGACAGAGCACCCCGTCATGCTCTATGTGCGGCCACGCGAGATGCTCAGGACGATCAACAAGGGCCGCGCGCGGTGGCGTGCGAGGAAACCACTGGGACACGAGAATGTCGACACTCCGTTCGTTGTTGTCGGCGAAGTCGACTGGAACCCTCCACCCGTCGACAAAGGCCCGAGAGCTGTAGCTGCTTCTCAATGTCCTGTTGCTCAGTCTCCTCGCAGACCCGCGGGTGTGCTCTCGAAGAGATTTCGCGACCTCCAGGATGGCCCGATCATGCTCAACCCGCCTATGGTCGGAGAACTCCATTTCACGCGTACCTGCCGCTGCCGGTCGTGCTGATAGCAGCGGCAGCAGCACCCGTCGATCTACGCAGCGACGAGGAACGGATCGCGGACGCCGATTTGGCTGACTTTGTCTCTTGTTCGGCCTCGTACCGTTCGGAGAAAAAAGTTGTGTTGAAGACTTTGTCCCAACATTTCAGTGCCTTCTCCCTATCGCAATCGTCTTGGAATAGCGGAGCGAGAGCTTCGAGAGCTTCGCCGAGTTTGTCGCGAAAGAAGGTCGCTTTTGAGTCAGGGCTTCCCGTCGTGATCGTTGCGTCTGGCGTAACGGGGTGATCGATTACCGTGATGTAGTCGAGTCTCTCCTTTATCGCCTTCATGGTGCGATACAAGGCAAGGTCTTCGCGGCCCTCGACTAAATTGCTGTTCTCCACGAGCAGCACTGTGATTCCGAAGCCGCTCAGATTACGCGACCGCCAGCTTTCGCGACTCCTCGCATGAAATTTCAGATGCCGATTCACCCGGCGAAACTGAATCTGGTCAGTGGTCGCCTTGCGAGCTTCTTCGTACCAGTCGGTCACATCCCTCGCGTCAGAACGCCGCCACCCGGCGCCGGAGGCGTGTTCGAAGTGCTCCTCGCCGGATTCTTCGTCGACAACCCGACGATAGACTGGAATGTCGACATGGTATCCCGCGCTATAGTGAACGCGCACACAGTTGTTCTTCACTTCCGGCGGTGTCTTGAACCTACCATCGTCCATCGCATCTCGAACCATCTTCCGTGCGTCTAGTGACGACATTTCGCCACCGCGATCTCCCACGAGCGCGACCTTTCGGAAGTACGCTCCGTCGTCAATGTCGTAGTCGTTGTTGTCGTCGCGAAGCATGGTTTTCATTCGGTAACTGCCTTGCGACACGAACTCGTAAGGCAGTGGCTTCTGGTCCTTTTTGAGATTCCGTTTCAAACGGTCGCGATTAGAGTCGCGACGTTGTCTCATCTTGTTTCGCTCCGCAGCTGGTAGCGTGACCTTCTGATCATGAAACGCTTGCACGTCTTTATGGCAATCAAACATAGTCATCTCTCTTTAGTTTTTGATTTGATGTTTTCGCATCCCGTTGTCTCTTGACCTGTACAACACCCGATCAACGTCAACTGGCCGAAGACTGTCAAGCAGCGACCTGATGGCTTGGCCGGCCCTGTTTTGCGGGTCGTCGCACGCGCTTCTGGTCAGGTCCGCATCTGAGTGCGCCTGTCCCACCAGCCGGTCCATCGCCTCCTCGCGAGTGTCGTCCAGCGACAGAAACCGCATCATGCTCGCGGGCACATCCTTCCGCGGAAACCTGATCGCCTGCACCCTCCTGCCGAACCTGGTCAACTGGTTTGCCAGCAGACGTGCCATGTTGTCGTAGGCGAACTCTTGCGCCGAGATGGAAAGCGGCCCGACATCGGCACCAAATCTCCAGTCGAGGAGCGATCTGTGGACGCCATCCCCAACGACATGCTCGCCTTCTGGGCGCGGACAGGTTCCCAGCGAGAATATCTCCACCGGCTGGCCGTCCTTGGCCATCGCGAGCGCGTCAGTCATGGCGACCATGATGGGGTTGTTCGCCCACAAGCCGCCATCGGCGAATACCCTCTGCGCGTGCTTATGGCTGTTGGGGTCTTCGATCATCGCCAGCGAGCGGTAAATCGGCGCTGCACTAGAGGCCAGACAAATATCCACAAGCTTGTAGTCGTCATCGCGGACCCCGCTGACTGGCGTTCGCTTGAATACCCATGCCCGATGCGTCGACATGTCGACGGTGGGCACCGACAACGAGATGCCCCGCTTTTCGAACACGTCGAGAACCGTAATTCCTCCGAAGATCTCCGCCAAAGCCGATCTGAGGGATCGATCTCCCGCACGCACAAAGCGCCGACGGTTGAACGCACGATAGACAACGCTCCACGTGCTGCTCTTGATTCGATGAGGAAATATCGCGGCACCGTGTCCACGGTAGAGGTCGACAACGCGGCTAGGCGGACAGCCGATGGCTGCGGCACATCCGATAATCGCGCCCGTACTGGTTCCGCAAATCAAATCGAATCCGAGGCCTAGATCCAGTTTGCCGACCCCGGAACGTCTAGCTTGCTGAGTTACGAGGCGATCAAGAAACGCGGCTGTGTAAATGCCGCGCATGCCGCCGCCATCAAGACTCAAGACCCTGAGAGGCGGATGCGTCGACGTGTTGTTCGTGGTCATATCTCTAACTCCGCCGCGGTCGCGAATTGGCTTTTGGCCCGCCGGCGTCCGAACTCAATGTCCGAAGGTGCGAGTGCGCTGGGTTTTCGTTTTGCATATGTCGCTTTCGACAGCCATACTTGTCGAGATAATCACGAGCGTAGCTTGTCGTTTTCGACAAGTCAAGCTGTCTATATAGACATTTTAGGAGTGAGGCCATGGTGCAGCCCAACAGTCCGGACCCTTTCCCCACGAGGCTCCGGGAGACCCGCGAACAACGCGAGTTGGAGCAAGCCGAACTCTCGGCCCTCTCCGGCATTCCCGCTACGTCGATCTCCCACTTCGAAGCGGGCCGACGACGCCCTAGTCTGGTCAATCTACGCAACTTAGCCGAAGCTCTGAAGGTCAGCATCGACTACCTGCTTGGACGCACGGACAACCCGGAAGCGCATGTCGATGCCGCGGCGTTCCGCGACGAGCGCCTGTACTCCGACAGGGATCTTGAACTCATTGAGGATTTCAAGGCACTGCTGGCCAGACGGGCCAAAGATTAGGCCGGATGGATACCCTCTCCCGTCGTAAAGCGGCTGCTGCGGCTGAGCAACTGGTGAATCAACTGGACATCGACAGCCTACCGGTTGATGTATTCGGCATCGCCAAGACGATTGGTGTCCCCGTTATGGAGAAGCCAGACGCGAGTGCCGGGGTTTCCGGCGCGCTTGTCAAGATCGACAATGACTTTGTTATTGCTTACGCAACGCATGTGGCGTCGTCTGGGTTTCAGAGATTCAGTATCGGGCATGAACTCGGTCACTTGCATATTCCTGGCCATGCCGACGCGCTGCTGCCGGCAGGCAGCACCACGCATGTGTCACGGGCAGGCTACCAATCTGAGAACCCCTACGAGCGTGAGGCCGACGAGTTCTCAGCGAACCTCCTCATGCCCAAACACCTCTTTCAGGCCGCAATGCGCCATGCCGGTGACGGCTTGTCCGCGATCTTGGAGCTGGCCGATCTGTGCGAAACGTCCTGGCTCGCGACAGCGATCCGTTACGTAAATCTCACTAGTGAAGCAATGGCAATCGTGGTCTCGGAAGGCTCCACACTTCGCTACGCGTTCTTGTCGGATGAGTTGAAGGAGTTTCGTGATATCAACTGGCCACGACGAAACTCGCCGTTGCCGATAGTTCCCACCGTCGCGTTCAACCGGGATCCGAAGAACGTGATTGATCGCGAACAAGCTGAAGACGACATACCAATGGGGGATTGGTTCGGCGGCGACCATTCGGCAACCCTGAGAGAGGAGATTATTGGCCTCGGAAGGTACGGTCGAACGCTTACCGTTCTCACGAGTGATCTCTCACCCGAGGAGGACGAGTCGGAGGGAGAACTGAAGGATAGTTGGAAGCCGCAGTTTCGCCGATAATCAAGTCATGATCGCCGCAGCGCCACGAACTCTCAGGCGGAATCCTCGTGGCGGACTCGTTGCCGCTGCGGGTGTTCAAGACCGTTTTCGTTGACTTAGATGCCATTCGACCGACACATTTCTATTGCTCCTGTGGAAGCGATGAAACTGTGCACCCCATGGACCAAGGGGAAGACAAGGGGTTGGGATGGGATGTCAAACCACTGCAGGATCTTGGTATTGAACTATCACGGCGAGATAGAGAATATCCCGCCGACCGCGCTACCAGTTCATCCACCGCAGCCGCAATTGCTAGGTGGGCTGCGATCAACGGTAGTGGCGATGCCTTCTTTTCCCTTAATAGACCGGACTTCGGGGATGCTCCGAAAAGCTCCGGAATCACGGTGCTGACGCCCCAACAGGCCTTGAGGGGAATGTCGGAATGAAGAAACAATCCACCACTTACCCGTTGCGGCTACCCGCATCCTTGAAGGCGGCAGTCGCTGAAACCAGCATGGAAGATGGTACGAGTATGAATCAGTTCATGGCCACGGCGATCGCCGAGAAGATCTCGGCAATGAAAACTGCCGAGTTCTTCGCTACGCGCGGTGCCGAGGCTGATGTCGAGGCGGCGCGGCGCTTGCTTCGACGAGACGGGGGCCAGCCCCCGGTACCTGAGGATCTGCCCACGCGCCTTCGGAGTCCCTGACCAGCGGGACCCGATGCCCTCGCGCCAGGCCGCACGTTCACTCGTTGTGGTTGCGGGGAATGCGCCATGCGGTGGAAAACGCCGCTTTGGATGGGCGAGCGTCTGCTGAGGTCGCAACGGTTTTGGCGCGTTTCTGCCGAACCTACGTACCCACCACGATGTCCTGGAGCAGGTTGGGAATTCCCTGATCGGCAATATCCCTGACATCGGAATGAGGCCACCAGGACCAGGGCTCAGCGCCCGTCTATCGGTTCAGGCTCGGTTCATTCCACCTGCGCTAAGGTCCTTTCACCAACTAACGAGAAGTCCGATGAAATCCTCCGTTCTTGTCGTCGCCGTCTGTTTGTTTCTGGCGTCGGGCGCCAACGCGCAGACGTTGACCAAAGCCGAAGAAGGCCGGAAGGAGGTTGGGAATTGCTATCGCCTGTGTCTGGCTGACGACGGTATTGATGGTGACTCGTGGACCATCGCCTGGCAGGACCAGTTCTGGGCGAACTGGCGTGATAGTGGGACCTGGACCGACGAGGAATGGGCCGGATTCCTGACCGATTGGAAGCAGACCGGGTGCGCCAAGATCCAGGCGCAGTTGCTGGAAGCCTACGGCTGCCGTCATGCATGCTACGACGTCGAGCAGGCCTATGGCGTCACTTCTTCGGCTGCCCGAAGGGTTTTCCTGCGCTCGTACAAGGACCTGGTGGAGGACCTCCAGGCATCCGGTCTATGGGTGACGAACGATCGCGATTACCCCCGGCCTGGCACCGGTGCCTTCAACACAGCCTGTGAAAACGCTTACGATTCCTCCAACGCCTCGGGACGAGCCAATCCGCGTCTCGAGGTCGCGCGGGATCTGTTGCAACGAGGGCCAAGACCCGTCGAGTAGCGAAGCCGGAGCGAGGGGGGTGCGCGGCGTTTCCTTAACGCCTGATGCGCCCTTTTGTTACCGCCCAAAATCGTGGACGATTCCCTTTCCCGCCCCTAAGTGTAGGCGAGTCGTCCTCCGCTGATGCTCTCCCCCAGGCCCCGTCGACACGCAGCCGCGTATTCCCTGCCGTCCATTGCCGGGTTGATGAACGCCGGGTATCTGAAGTCGTTGACACTCAGCCGTTCTCCAGCGCGGCAGACACGTCCTGAATCGCCTCCTGGAAGAAACTCATATAAGCCTCCGTAGGCGCGTTGGAAAATTCACTGATCTGCTTCGTCCAGCGGTAGTTTTCATCCGTCCACTCATCAAGGTTGTCCCAGCCGAGTGGACGGGGAACAGTGTCGCTTTTGCTGTAGATCGCTGCATAGGCTGAGGGCCTTTGCAGCTCACTGACGGACCACACGTCATCTTCGCGCACAAAGTCGAAGGCAAACTCAAGACAAATCCCCGCGTGCCCACGGAGTTCGGGCGACCGAAACCAGAGATACTCCTTGTCATAGTTGATGCGGCTGCTCCCCGGCTCCAATTGCACGCAATCGCCGACCTGCCCTCGTATGTACGCTAGGATGTTCTCCAATCGCCGTCGCGTAGATGTGTGCCACCTAGTTGCCGAAGCCAGATCTTTGTTTGTCAGCGAGACGTTCATGCTCCAATCCTCCAGCAGCTCGACCAGTTCCGCCACCACCGCTTCGCTCCCATCATCCCCATTTCGCTCCAGCCATTCTCTCAGCCATTCGTGTATCTCAAACCACCTCAAATGCACGACAGCGGGATTCGCGGGCGGATCAGCGGATGCATGCGTGATGTACACAAGTGTTCGGGTGGACGCGTCCTTCTCTTGTTCAAGTAGGGCGAAATACGCTTCAAGCTGTCCCTTTCCTCCGACGCCACCACCCTCGCGAGCCCCCACCTTGTTTTCTACGACCAGCACGTGGCGCTCGTCACATTGGTCCCTAGCTTCGATCCAGATGTCAGGCTGACCATGGTCGGTGCGGCCCTGCGATGTGATTGAGACCCGGTCCTCGACTAGTACGTAGTCTCGGCCAATGAAGCATGAAATTAGGTCGACAGCCAGACGTTTTCGCTTAACAAGCACGCCACAGATTACGTCCGTAAGGAAATCTTCGCGGCGCGTTCTTCCTTTCGGTGAGTACCGTAGGAGAGGCGTAAATATGCTCGGCACGACGCACACCCAACAGGATCCCTCGTTCCATCATCGCACATGGCCTTGCCTAGGGACCCGCGTCATCGAAATATGGCCGAGCGCGCACCGCCGCCGATCCCTTAAGCGGCTTAGGGAACGATTCCTCGAAGCGAGGATGCCATGCTATTCGGCCTGCCAATGTTCACTGTCGCAACGTCAAATGTCGTCGACGACCCCGGCACTTGCCACTGCCGACATACCCCTGCCTCCGGCAAGTCCTCGTGCCAGGGATACAGCAAGACGAGATGTCTGGCGCCGTAGGCACGCGCGTACGCCAACATCTGGTAGACATCCGACTCCGCCACCCCGAGGTTAGGCTTCCCGGGATCGAGCCGCTTCCACTTCGTGTCGACCACTATATCTCCGTCTACGACGATGTCGGGCTTCAGCCCGAATACTCCCCGAGGCCCCTCTTCAAGTGCATGCCGGTCGTGTCGTTGCAGACGGACGGACCTCGGCGCGAGCGCAATCTGCATGCATCGTCCCACGAATACCTCGAAGAGGTCGTTCATTGCGAACAACAGTGAGAATCCCTCCTCGGCTCCTGCCATCGTGCCCTGCCAGTCCCCTGCGAGGAACAGCCGGGCGAGTGCGTGCAGCCTGTGGAACGCCGCGTTGGTGCGGTCCAGACGTACCGGCTCCCCGAGAGGGTCCGCACTCTCTCCGACGAACTCCAGCCGGGCCGCGAGTTCGCCGAGCCTGCGACGGTTCTCCGCGATGCGGGTCACCGCCGCCAAGCGCTGGACCGCCGCTCTCAGTACCCGGTTCAGCGGCGTGTCCACGGACAGCTCGTCATAGGCGCAAGCCAACCGGTCGGCGCGCGTGGTGTTCCGCAGCAACTGGTGACGGATGTCCAGCTTTCCCCGCAACAAAGCCAAGTTCTCTTCACGCCTGCGGTAGCGGTGCGGGAGGCCCCGCCTGACCGACACCAGCAGCCTGTCCGCGAAGAGCCTCACGAGTACCTCAAGCATGTCTTCCCGCTGGGTCGCCATCGACGACGTGTCACGGTCCGCCACCGAGATTCCCAAAGCGACTGCGAGCATGCGCGTCAAGGACCGGCGCACCGCCCCGTCCTCTCCGTCTATCTTGGGCAAGATCTCCACACTTGCTCCAGGAACGGAAAGCACTCCAACGACCTGTCCGGCCCGAAGCGCGGGCCGGGCAGTCATGCTGAGAACCGGTTGCGGGACTCGCAGACGGCGTGTTTCGCGCCCAGCGAACGAGTGCAATCGTCTCGCGGCATCGGGGGACACGCCGTTCTCCCCGATCGGAAGCTCCTCCCACTCGCGAACAGTAAAGGCACCCACGGACTATTACTCCGTCGCCGCGTCCGTAACGGGCCGGCCCAGCAAGCGGTCGTATGCGTCCTCGGCGAACTCCCGTCGAACGGACCATCGATAGCGTCCTTCAACCATATCGGGATCGATGCCGGGAGGTGCCTCTACCGCCACTCGCTCAACGAAATGGTCGGTATTCCCCAGGACCGCCCGGACTTTCTGCCAGTCGTCGTAAAAATACTCCGCGATCAACGGGATGATCTTCCGCCGCATGATGTCGTCGAGTCCCCGACGATCTTTCGCGCGCATCAGCCAAGCGTGACCGATAAGGTGGTCACGATCGACCAGATACTCAAGACGCTCGTTCATGGTCTTCAAAACGCGTGGCAAATCCACGCCGGTCCGCTCCCTGGCGTCCTCCAGCAGATCGGAGTCCGGCGCCATCTCCTCGAAGTCGAACCGGCGCCGCAGCGCGGTATCCAGCAGGGCGATCGACCGATCCGCGGTGTTCATGGTTCCGAGAATGTGCAGGTTGGAAGGCAGTGTGAACGGCTCTCTCGAATACGGCAGCGTGACTGTCACTTCGTTCTCCGCGCCCTCCCGCTTGTCTTCCTCCAGCAGCGTGATGAGTTCGCCCATAACCTTCGAGACGTTGGCGCGGTTGATCTCGTCGATCACGAGCACGAAGTTTGGGGACTCCCCATCCCGCAGGTTGGAGTCCGTGTCGACGGCCGCTGTCGGCCGGGTACCGACGCCGTTCGCGACAACGTGAAGCCGCTCTTCGCCCACCAACCAACGCAGCGTGGAGGCGATCGCGCCGTCGTCCATTACCTCGCCGGTTCGCGGCCGGGTGAAACCGCGCACTCTGGCCACTACTTCGTCCCCAGTCATCGGCTGGCCAAATTCGCGCAACGCGCGGTAGACGCAGTCAATGATGCTGTCTAGTTTGGGCTTGGGGTCGTAAGTGCTCCCCAAGGCGTACTTCGCAGTCCTCACGGACCCTTCGATGTGCGGCAGCGCCAGGTCGCCCGTCAACAGTTCGACCCCCGTCTTCTCAGGACGTGCGGGCACCTTTGAATTCGATGCGTTCCGTGCGTCGTCGGCGAGCACCCTGAGTATCCCTGGCTCCACTCGATAGACGACTTGGCCGTCTTCCTCGATGGGCCGGATGCCTTCCACGAACTCCTCGTAGCCGTAGGATTGGTGAAACGTCACGAACTCGACCCGACCCTCGCCCTCCAACTCCTCATAGCGTCGGCGCACATCTTCGTGCCTGTTCGGTGCGTGGCCATCGCAGATGGCCACGCACCTTTCGACAGTTATGTATGTCTTCCCTGTGCCCGGCGGGCCGTACAGGATCGTATTGAGCGCACGGCCCGAGTTTCGTCTTGGTGTTGAAGGTCCGGTTAGCTCGTCGTCTTCGTCATCTGTATCCCACCTTGCGTCCTGCAGCGACCAAACCACCGATTGGGCGTCGAGCCGTGTTCTCGGCCTGCCCATGCTCCTTCTGCTGGCCTCCGCAATGACACGATCCAGGAACGCGAGGGCGTGGCCGTAGCGCCCGCTCACGTCATCTTCCTCATCCGATGCCGGATATCCCAGTCGCGTGTAGGTGCGCTCGAAGACGGTGAGCTTGATCGGCGGTAGGCGTTCCTCGGGCATCGCCATCATGAGGTAGGATGCCAAGTCGAGCCGTGCCGTTCGACGGCCCTCCGTGAAGACATGCTCCGGCAGCTTGCTGTCGAATGACCTCACGCGGTCGACAAGTGGCTTTTCGCCTTCCTCTGACCACATCTCAGAGAGGGCGCGCTCGGTCGTCGCCGCGTCCTCCTCGATCCAGTCGACGATCTTCGCCTTGTCCCGCCAGGCGATTAGATTGTTCTCGCCGTCCCGCACGGCCGCGGTGAGGAGAGTCGACCAGTTTTCGTCGCCCGCAAGCAACGCCGTTCGGACCGCCGCCATTGTGTCGGCAATGCGTTCCTTGTATCCCTCCTCGTCATCAAGGGTTCCATCCTCGATCAGCTTGTTTGCCGCGCGCAGGTATTTGTCCCACTGGAAAACGAACGTCCTTTCCAACTCCTCCGTCTTGCGGAACTTACAGTACCTCCTGACTGCAGCCTTGCAGCTCTGAAGATTATGGTACGGACTCGGGGCGGCTATTCGAATCTTCGAAGGATTCGGGCGTTTGCGCTGTTCGTCGGCTCGGGTGTACTCAAGCTCTTCCAGCACGCTCCGAAGCTCGTCCACATCGTACGCGTTGTCGAGATCTCCGTAGTACTTTTCAACCCGCCTTGCGTCGGATAAGGCAGTCTGAGTGCTCCTCGGTTTGTACTCCTGTTGTTCCAGCCACCGCCTAAAGTCGTCCTGTCGCATCCGCGCCTCTCGTGTTCCCTGGCACGGACACAATTCTGGGCCAACTGAAATACGCCGACCAGTCTGTTGTCTACTACGCTCTGGAGTGCGGACAGTCATCCGCGCCTTTGGGCTATGCGTATCCGATGCCCTTTTTGATGCGCCTGCAACGTACTCGCCTGATCGTGTGCCGCCATGTGCGATGGTGCTTGGAACAGAGCAATGCGCCTTTCGACGATGTCCCCGACCAGATAGACTGGCGCTCCGCCCATGCACCCTATTCATCGTCGCTATTACGCCGAAGATCTCGTCCGTCAGCGTCGGTCGGGCGAGCGCCGCCGCCAAGTGTCATCCCAGCGACGCGGGCGCGTGGATCCGAATCCCCACCAGATCGACGCGGTGATGTTCGCCCTGCGACGGATTCCGGAAGGCGGCTGCATCCTTGCGGACGAAGTCGGACTCGGCAAGACGATCGAGGCAGGTCTCGTGATAGCCCAACTACTCGCAGAGGGCGCGACACGGATCCTTATTGTGGTTCCGCGCCCGCTCCTCGGCCAGTGGCAGGCCGAGCTTATCGATCTCTTCGACATCGAGGCCCTTGAGGCTGCAGATCCTTCGGTCGACACCGAAGGGAAGGGCGTGTTCCTTGCGGGGCGCGAATACGCAGGTGGCGAGGCGGGAGCATCGCGCCTCGCGGCCGCGCCGTGGGATCTCTGCCTAATCGATGAGGCGCACGAAGTCTTCGCCGCGATTCACCGCCGGTACGACCGAGCTGGCATCTACGACGAGGAAAGCCCGCAGGCGCTCATGGCGCACCGAGTCCGGCGGGTGATCAGTGCATCGCCTGTGCTTCTCCTGACGGCGACGCCGATCCAGAACTCCTTGCGCGAACTCTGGGGGCTCGTCCAATACGTCGATCCGAGCGGCACGCTGCTGGGGGACAAGCCCGTATTCGAGGGTGTTTTCTGCGCCGACGATGGTCGTGGCGTCGCCGCTCACCAGTCGGAAGAACTGAGGCAGCGGCTCGCCACCGTGGTTCAGCGCACTCTCCGTCGGCAGGCACAGGAGTTTCTGGACAGGCCCTTCGTGGGGCGACGCGCGCAGCTCTTCGAGTACCGAATGAGCCCGGACGAGCGGGCGCTCTATGACGACGTCACCGACTACCTACTGTCGCCAACCCTGCATGCCTTTAGAGGGAGCGCCCGCCAGTTGCTCCTGCTCGGCTTTCACCGTCGCATGGCTTCGTCAATCCCGGCGTTGGCTGAGAGCCTGGACCGGGTCGCGTCCAGATTGCGCGGAATGCTAGGGGATGGCGATGCTAGTGAGAGGGTCGCGGCGGATTTCTTGCTCGACCTTGAGGAAGAGGACGACATCGACGACGGCGGAACCGAGATGACTACGCCTCCGATGCCGCCGCTTGCGCTTGAGACTGAGGCGGTTCGAGGCGAACTCGAACGGGTCGAGGACTTCGTCCGACGCGCCCGGGCGTTGCCCCGGGACAGCAAGGCAGCGAGTCTCGTCCAAGCCGTGCGTATGGTCATGGCGCGGCCTGCGGACCGGCGCAAGGTCGTGATCTTCACCGAGTCTCTGACGACCCAGGACTACCTACGTGAGCTCCTTCTCGAACAGACGGAGCTGCGCGACGAGGACATCACGCTGTTCCGGGGCAACAACGACTCGGCGCGGGCTCGGGCGGCCCTCGACACTTGGCGCGACGCCAATCGCCACGGCGCTCGGGTGCCGAGCACATCGGTAGCTGTACGCCTCGCGCTTGTTGACGAGTTCCGTCAGCGCTCCACGGTTATGATCTCGTCGGAAGCGGGGGCGAAAGGGTTGAACCTACAGTTCTGCGACACCGTCATCAATTACGACCTGCCCTGGAATCCGCAACGGATCGAGCAGCGGATCGGCCGTTGCCACCGCTATGGGCAGAAGCGAGACGTTACCGTCATCAACTTTCTCGCCCGCGACAACCAGGCGCAGCGGCTTACGTTCGACATCCTCAGCACGAAGCTTGACCTCTTCGGCGACGTCCTCGACATGTCCGACGTCGTGCTACAGACCCCGCGATCTGACGCCTCCCAGGAGCTGGTGTCAGCGTTGGGTCCGAACTTCGAGGGCGAACTTCGCCGCATCTGGGAACGGGCGCGCTCGGTTGCGGAGGTAGAGGAGGAATTGCGCCGCCTCGGCGAGTCGATGGAAGGTCGCCGACAAGCACTCGAGCGCGTTCGGGAGCGCACCGTCGGCCTCATCGAGACTGGCCTCGACAACTCCGTGCGTGATGTGTTCCGACGCATTCGGACGGACTTGACAGCGGAACTCGCTAACTTGGACGCCGAACTCGAGCGGATGCTCACGGCGTACTTGGACGCGGCCGAGGTGCCGTGGAGCGCCGACAAGCGTGACGAACGGCGGGTTGTCCATATTGGTGCTTCCGCGCGTTTGCCGGCGGGCCTTGCTGGCGGGGTGTCGGTGGCTGTCGGCGGCAGGGCAGGGAACGGCATCGATACCATCCACCTCTCCCATCCGCTGATTGCAGCGGCGGTTGCCGAGGCACGTGGTGCGGGAACGGACTTTCGGGTGCGATTCGACCTTGGTCTGAATGCTCCTCCTGCACTGTGGGGACTCAGGGGTCGCCGCGGGCGCATGGCGCTGACGCGGATCGCGCACCACGGTTTCGAGCGGGAGGACAGGCTGCGTGTGACGGCGGTATTTGAGGACGCCGAAGTGCTTCGCCCTGCAGAAGCCGCGCTCGATCTCATCCGCCAGCCCTGCGAGGACGTTCCACCGTTCGATCCGCCGCTCCATGTGACCCAAGAGGACCTTGAGGAAGTCGTTGACGAGGAGCTGTTCTTTGATCGCCACGAATTGGCGAGCGGGGACGAGTCGAACTTTCGTGACACCATGGATCAGCTCGACCGGTACCTCGCGGACCGGACGCTCGTGCTCCGTCGTGCGCGGGAGCGACAGCAGCAACGACTCGTTGCGGCGGAGAATGCCCGAGACCGCGCAATGGGTGCCGAGCAGCGGGGTCGGGCGGACACCCAGGTTCGTGCTGCGGAGACCGAACTCGAGCGCATCAACCTGCAGATCGAGGCACTGGAGGCGAGGAACGACGATACCTACGAACGTGCCCGCCGCCAAGCGCACAGCCGGCTTTATGCCTCACCTAGGATCGAACGCCTGCTTGTAGCCGCGTTCGAGATCGCGTGACCGACCTTGCGCTCGTACAGGAGTACGACGTGGCGTTGACGCTGTTGCACACGGCCGACTGGCACCTCGGGCGCCGTTTCCCCGCTTTCGAGCGCGACCAGGAACAGCAGCTTACTCGCGCGCGGCTCGAGGCCGTCGGGCGGATCCTGGATCTCGCGGAGAGCCGGAACGTTGACGCCGTACTGTGCGCAGGCGATCTCTTCGACGATCCGTCTCCTGACGAGCCGTGGTGGGACGGTGTACTGCGCGAGTTCACGCGCCGCGACTGGACCCGGCCAGTGATCCTGTTGCCGGGAAACCACGACCCGCTAACGCCGAACTCGCTATACGACGCCTCCCACCCGTTCCGCGCCGGCTTGCCTGCGTATGTACACATCGTGGATCGCCAGGGCTGGGAACTGTCCGTGGGCGAAAACGCGGTGGTGATCGCTAGTCCATGCACGTCGAGGGCGGGGCAGACCGACCTCGCGCGATCCTTGCCGGAGCGTAAGGAGGGCGACGACCGCATTCGGATCGGGCTTGTACACGGTCAGACCTTTGACATAGAGGGTCACCAGACGAACTTCCCCATCGCCACGGGAACCGCGTTGGATCGTGGCCTTGACTATCTCGCCATTGGCGACACGCACGCTTTTCGCGAAGTCGAACCAGCAGCCGCGGTGCCTACCGTGTATCCGGGCGCGCCGGAAGCGACCAACTTCGGCGAACGCGACACGGGCAACGTCGCCCTCGTGTTCTTTCCCCGCGATCGGCGCCGACGTGCCATGGTCCGTCGTGAGCCAGTGGGACGCTGGATCTGGCGAGAGGAGACCTGCACGTCGGTACCGGCCTTGAGGGCGCTCCTCGCCGACTCGCACCTTCGTCGCACCGTGTTGCGCCTCATCCTCGACATGGAGGTCCCGATGGCCGAGTACGACGAGGTGGAGCGCCTGCTCGGCGAACTGTCCGGCTCCATGGCGGCCAGCCCACGCGTGGGTGTCCTGACAGTGAACCGTGAACGATTCAGGCTGGCGGCGGATGCGCCCATCGAGTTCGGAGCGAACCTGCCAGAGGCTGTCCGCGATACCGTGGATCGGCTCCGGGCGAAGGCGGCGACGGAACCCGAGGTTGTCGGGCGCGCCCTCCATCACCTCTACCGGCTCGTCAAGGAAACGGAAGCGGCCTGAGCCATGTGGATCCGCCGTATCGAGGTTCGCCACTGCGCGGGGATCGCCGAGGCGGCGGTGGACCTGCATCGGGGCTTCAACGTCCTGCATGGTCCCAATGAGCTCGGCAAGTCGACGTTGGTGACGGCCTTGCGTGCGGCGTTTCTGTTGTCCGCTACGTCTTCCCTGGCGAGCGCGCTAAAGGACTGGAATGCCCAAGAGCCGCCCGACGTAAGTGTGACGTTCGAGGACGACGACGGCCATGTGTGGCGCATCCGGAAGACCTTCTCCGGGAGCGGAGGCAAGGCCTTCCTCGACACCTCCCGCGACGCCGAGCACTTTGACGTTGATGCGCGAGGCCGCGAGGTAGACGGCAAACTGCAGGAGATTCTACGTTGGGGCATTGAGGCGCCTGGCGGTCGAGGCCGGCGCGGCGTGCCGTCGTCCCTCATCACCACGGCGCTACTGCCGGATCAGAGTGATGTCGAAGCCATCCTCGGTCGGAGCCTCGCTGACGATGCCGACGACTCCGGTCGGGATCGTCTGGCCGAGGCCCTGCACGCCATCGCCGAAGACCCCCGGTTTAAGCAGATCGTCGATGTCGTCCAGGCGAAGGTCGACGAGGCGTTTACGCCTACCGGGCGAAAGAAAACGGGAAAGGCGTCGCCGTGGCGTGGCTTGACCGACGACCGTCGGCGGGCCGAAGAGTGGCAGCGGGACGTTCGCCGTCAGTCCGAGGAGACTGCGGCCGTCAGGGCACGCATCGACGAGGTCGGCGGGAAACTGTTCAACTCCCGTGCGGAGCGCGATCGACTTCGTGACGCTATCGCCCTGAACGATGCCCGGGTCGCTGCCGAGACGGCCTTAGAGACGGCTGAGGAGACGTTTATGGCGGCTGAGGCGACCATTGGCCGGCTCAAGGCGAACGAGAAGGCGGTTGATGAGGCGAAGGACGAGCTTCAGTCGTTGGCGGCCAAACGCAAGGAGCTCGCCGAGACACTGGCCGATACGACCACCCGCGCGGAAGCGGCCCGAGCGCGCGTGCGGGAACTCGAGTCAGATGACGCTGAACAACGGCGAGGACTGCGCGAACAGAGGCTCGAAAACGTCCGTCTGGAGTTGCAGCAGAAGGTGACCGCACAGACGTCACGCGTCGAGAAGGCGACGGAGATCCGGGACCTCAGGACGGTGATTGAGGCGAATACGCAGGATATCGAACGCCTTGAGGCGGCACTTGCGAAGAAGCGCGACCTCCTTACACAGGACGCTGCCGGCAACGCACGGGACGAAAAGAGGATCGAGGCTCTTCGACTCAAACGGCTGGTGGCTTGGTACCGGGCGGCTGTGGCTTCGATGGAAGCGCTGGAGAAGGAACGGGTCGACGCGCTTGAACTCTCACGGCGGGCGACGGCGGGTGAGGCACAGGCTGTGGCTCTGCGTGACGAGGCTGCCTCCCTCGATGCACCAGATGAAGCCGAACTCGCCCGCCTGCGCGCTGCAGAAGAAGAGGCCCGTTTCGCTGCGGCGAAGCTCTCGGTTGGGCTTACCGCGGAGCTGACGTTGGAATCTGCCATCGAGACAACGGTGGACGTGGATGGGGACGTGCGGACGCTGACCCCGGAGGCCGGTACGCCCACCGAATTCGAGGCGGAGCGAGAACTTGCCATAGTGCTGCCCGGCGTGGCGACGCTCCACATGCATGGGGGAAGCCGTGACCTCAAAGGCGAGGCAGCTGCCGCCGAGGCCCGCTGGGAGGCCGCTTCGGGTGCTGCGTTCGGCCGCACTGGCTGTACCAGCCTCCACGAACTCATTGCTCTGCACCAGCGCGCCGAGGCGCTTCGGTCCCAGGCCGACGAACTGGCCCGAGAAGCGGAGGCGGCGGGACTTCGCGCGGAAGGACTCAACGTCATCGAGCAACGGCTTGCCACCGCCAGGGCGGAGCACGACCGGCACGCCAGCGACCTCGCGGAGCGCTTGGATGCGCGACAAACGGTCGACGAATTGATCGCGACATTCGATGCCCCCCTAGACGACGCCGCGCTCGGTAGCGAGATCGAAACCCTGCAGGTAAGCCTCCAAGAGCGCCGGTCGCTGTCCGAGCGGAGGGCGTTCCAGATAGACGGCGATGTGCGCGAACTGGACGAGAAGCGAACGCGACGGAAAGAGCAGGAAGAACGGTTCGGTGAGCGGTCGGCCGCGCTGGAGGACTGGAAGGCCGTCCTAGAGAGTGCCGAGGAGGAGCATGGGCGTCTCAGTCGCGGACTCGCCGACGTCGATACAGAACTCGAAGAGCTGCGTACTGAAGCCGCGGAAGAGGTCGGGGAGGCGCGGAGGAGTCTTGAGGTGCTGACGGAGACGCAGACGCAGCAGCAAGCGAAGCACGAAGACGCTGTGCGGGCGCTTGCCGAGAAACGGACGGAACTGGCCCGGTTGGAGGGCGAGACGCCGCTTCTGCGTGAGAGCGCCATGGGCCTCGATCTTGATGCTCTGCGCACCGTCCGTGACGAAGCAAGGAAGGCGCTTCAGGCGCTGCCGCCAATGGAGGAGGAAGGAGCAGATTCCGCTGCCATGCGAGAAAAGGCGCAACTGGCGGATCGGAGTGTCCAGGAATTCGAGGCAGAGCTACGCAGGGCTGAGGGTGCACTTGAGCAGACTGGCGGGCAACAACTTGACGAGCAGCGTGAGCAGGCACTGGAGGCGGCGGAGGCATTGGCAAGGCGCGAGCAGGAACTCGAACTCGACTATCAGGCTTGGCAACTCCTCCAGCAGACCTTAAGTGAGGCGGAAAAGGATGGGGTAGCGCATCTCGGGAGCGCATTGGTGAAGCCGGTCAGCGAACGGATCGCTGGTCTCACGGCCGGGCGGTACAGCGAGCTTGCACTCGGGCCGCAACTCGATGCATCGGGCATCGAAATGCGCGGGGTGGAGCGGGAGTTTGGTACATTGTCGGTCGGAACCCGCGAGCAGATCGCGCTCGTTTTGAGAGTCGCAATCGCGGAGGCCTTGGGGACGTTCTTGGTGCTAGACGACCAGCTCACGCAAACCGATGACACACGCATGAAGTGGATGCGACGCCTTCTGGCACAGGCGGCGGGGGGTTCACAGGTCATCGTCCTCACGTGTCATCCACTCGACTATGAGTCGCCAGATCACGTCGTGGACCTGCGCACGGTGCTATCGCGTAGCGATTAGGTGCCGACCACATCGTCATCCCAGCCGAGGCAACTGACGTAAGAGCGATCATTGTCCGCCACAACCCGCATTCCCAACGGAGCATTGCACCGTGCGTTAGGTCAGATATACCGGAGCAATGCCCCCTTTCGTCCGGCTCGGCACGACGATCCCGACACTCTGCTGCGCCCGGGTCATCGCCACGTAGATTTTCGACAGTTCCTTCCCGGCGTCCTCGAGCTTACCGGTCAGGCAATACTTCTCTAACGGCTTGTGCGGAAAAATCAATACGCGCTCGAACGTCATCCCCTTCGCTTCGCCGAAGTTGTATGGATGTCCTGGGACGTTCTTCTTTCCGCGATTGTAGCGCAGTGTCTGGGGAGCGAATCTCTCCACATAGGCCCCGACATCCTGTTGTCGTACGAGAAACACGCCGTCATGGCCCGTTCGCGCCTCGTTTTTCGAGTTCGTTCCCGGGACGTCGGGAAACAGTCTATCCGCTGCGTCGCAGATATCCTGAACGCATCGATAGCTATGGTTGTGAATTTCTATCGTCACCTTGCCACCGACTTGCCACGCCTCAAACTTGTCGATGATGCGTTCCTTCCCGAATCGCCTGTTCCTGGCCGACTGGTTGGTCTTGAACGTTGCCTGCCGATGGTCCCCTACAAGTACCACCTCGATGTCCGTATCCAGCAGGTGCTCTACAAGGTCCAGATCGTATCCCGCTAGGTCTTGCGCTTCGTCGATGTAGATACGATCGAGGATTTGAGTCAAACGTCTCAAGGGCTTTCCGTCCGTCTCTCGAATGAGCTTGCAGGCGAACTTGGATACCTTGTCGACGTATATCTCTCCAGGCCGCCCGAAGTAGTGCAGCGGTGTATCTGACTCCTTTGTCCCTATCGCTGACATCCCGTTCACGAACGCGAGACTACGCACCCGCCCAGCATAGGCCGCCCGCTGATAGGGACGGACCAGGTGCCGGAGTAGGAACCCGAACCAAGTTACGGTTTGCAAATGTGGCGGCACGCAGCCACAAATCTTGTTCGCCTTGATCCGCAGCTGGGCCTCAGAATTGTTCGTGTACGTGACGAGTGCGGAGCGGACTCCAGGCTCCCGCACAGCCTCTGACACGATTGTCGTCGTCTTCCCTGATCCCGCAGAGGCTAGGATGATGCGGTTAGCGGACGGCATCAAGGATGTACTCGGGGACTGCGATGTCTTCTGGACTTTCGAAGAGCTTGAGCGCCGTTTCTGCCTTGTTCCCTTCCATGTGTCCGATCAGAGTCTTGTCGTCCAAGCATTCTGTCCCGAGAATAGCGCCTATGGTCGTTAGTCCGTTCACGGATACGAGATGGGGCTCCAGGGTCCTCAACGCGGCGTCGTTGCTGTAGCACACATTAATGTTCTCGCGGTCCGCGTGCTCCGCGTACTTCGCCCGGACCTTCTCCGGATCGCCGTCATTGTCCGTCACCACCGTGACATTGAGATCGAGAAGTACTGCGATATCTAGGAACCGCTTGAAAGCCAGCGCGTTGACGCTGATCACCTCCACCTGGTCTTCCAGAGGCATCTTTCCGTGCAGCTGCTTATAGGCTCGTTGAACTATCAACTCGTCCGACGGACCCTCGACGAGGATTGTTCGCTTAGCGAGAACCATGCGTAGCGTGTCGTGGCCCGGGAGCTTCATGAAGTAGCGCTTTGTGCTGTCCGGAAGATCGCTCAGGCGGACCCCGGTCTTGCCATCAAACATGATCGTCGCGTCCACGCCCAGCTTGTTGAGCACGAAGCTCGAGTGCGTCGTAAGGATGACCTGTTTTTCTCCCACTCGTTCGGCGATATGAGCTAGAAGACGGTTCAGGTTTCCCGGCGACTGATGGGTCTCTGGCTCTTCGATCAGCAATACTTGGCAGGCTTCGCTCGCCTCGAGCGCGAGCTTGACCTTGACCGAGGTTTGCTCGCCCTTCCCGACGAGCGTGAGGGGCAGATCGTCGAGGTGGGGCGTTACGCTCGTGTCCCAGTTCGATCTCGCCGTCATATCCAGTGCCATACTCAACTCCCTGTCACTCACGACTCCTTTCTGCTTCGCTAGCTCCTGGTTAATCCCCGCGACGCTAGCATCGCTCTGAAAGGCCTCCCGCAACTGCCGGTAAGACAAGGCCAGGTCAACTTTCTGCACTCTCGTAAGGAAGTCTCGAGCTAACTCCAGCACGTAGCGGTTGGCGGCGTAGGTATTGGTAAGCGCGCTAGGATCGATCAGCGCAGGTTGGACGGGTTTGGACCTGAGCGTCAACGATTCGTCTGCGAAGTTCCGCCAATCGACTTGGTAGAACTCTACGGGCACTGTCCGGATACGCTCCGTGTGCGCGATGTAGGCTTGATACTCCGCCCGGAAGTTGTCGTCTAGTTCGATGCGCAGGCGCACTCCGGGGCAATCGGCATTGCGAGAGTTGTTAGTGCCCTTGTGCTCTGCCAGTGCAGGGTCGTCGGTGAGGTAGACCTCGATCTCGATTTCGGGCGGCGACACACCGGCACCATCCCCCACGCTTTGCACGAACTGTTCAATGATCGACTGATGAAACAGAAAAGGATGCAAGTCATACCCGGCGTCACGGCGATTCAGTTGTTTTGTAAGCGCTAGGTTTATCGCTTCGAGAACTGTCGATTTGCCGGTCTCGTTGTCTCCAACGAGAATGTTGACTCCTTTGCCAAAGGTCAACTCCGTTTCCTTCAACCCCTTGAAGTTGCGAACAATGACACGCTCTATTGTCATGCTACGTTTGACTCCCGTTAGATCGTCGCCAGCTCCGCGAACAGGGTCCCATTTCTCAGTACACAACGTCCATAGTGGCTGTTATGCGAGTTCCTCCGAACATGTTCGGGCGTGGGCATCATCTGCCGCTGCAGAGTCCTGTTTCGCCGGGGAGGTCTGAGAATCAAGGCCGAACTTGCGGTGATGATGGTATGGCAATGACGTCGTTCGACACGACGGCGCGAGAGCCGCCGCCGACGGGCCGTCCGCCAAATCTGGGCGCCCAATCTAGTGACGCCTCGTAGATTTGAGGCTAGAACGTTCCAGCCGTCTGTGGGGCGATAGTTGCTAACTGGCGAAGGCGCACACCCAGCGCACTTCGATGCTGCGCCGCGCAGGAGTACCGGGAGGCGCTTCGATTTCGAACGAGGTGTGGGGGCATGCCCGGGCCCTTCCCGGGCGCGTGTCGAGCTGCTTGAAGACCAGCATCTCTTCTTCGGTCATGCCGGAGACGTACCAGAACCGCAGGTCCGGGCTGAATAAGGGCATGGAACCTCTACCGGTGGCATAGGAGCCCGAGTAGTGATAGGGCAGGATGTCCGCGGTCTCGATGCTGCGTGCGTCGATCAGTGCCAGCGGATTCCTGATTGCAGGACGGTCGATCGGCTGCCAGGTGTTGTACCACGCGAACGTCCAGTGACGGGACGCATCCAGCGATTCGCGCCGCTCGGCAAGGGCGCGCTCGCTGTACGGCGCGGGGTCTGTGATGTCGTAGTCGCAGTGGGCAAAGCGCGCGTAGGCCGTGAGAAAGTCTGACTTTGCCTCGGTGCGCAGCAGGTGGTGCGTGACGAAAACTTCGTCGGCTCCGACGAGTTGCTTTACGACGCCGGCGGCTTCCTCGTAGTAGGTGGACCTTATCGTCGATTCGTTCCCGAAATCGGCCACGCGGGTCTTGTGTCCGGTCAGCGTGAACCCGGTCGTGTCGAGACTCGTCTCGGCGCCGCGCGCGTCTTCGACGGGTACCGTGTGCTTGGTGGTGTGAGCGCGCCGGGAAGCCCGGTCGCCGATGACTGGCGGGAATCTGCGGTGCTTCCACTCGGGGTTGATGAACCGAATCTCAGCGGTAACCGTGCCTGACATCGCCGCCTCCGCGCGTGACAGTCGGATTCTATCCGAAGCCTGGCTGAAACGGCCTTCTATTGCCGACCTGAATACGCCCGGCGAGGGGCATTCGTCGGCCATGCGACCGAACCCCGACCTGACAACAGCCGCGGCTTGGCCCAAAATGCCGGACTTCGCCCCGCCATCAAGGAGAAATCCATGCTCGACCGTTTCAAGGTGACTGACGATATCGCCGTGCGGGTGGCACCGGATGACATGCGCTTTACCGTGGAGAACCTGTTCGAGGCCTGCGGCATGCCGAAGGCCGATGCGGTGCAGGCGACCGACGTGCTGATCTACGCCGATGTGCGGGGCGTCGACACGCACGGTGTGAGCAACATGATGCGGGCGTACGTGACACGTTTTAAGGACGGCATCGTCAATCCGGCGCCGAAATGGCAGATCACGCGCGACCTCGGCGCCGCGCTGTCGGTGGACTGCGACGGTGGACTCGGACTGGCGGTCGGACCGCCGGTGATGGACCTCGCCATCGAACGGGCGGGCCAGTACGGCGTCGGCGTGGCGATTGCTTATAACGGTGGCCACTACGGCGCGGCGGCGTATTTCGCGCATCGAGCGCTCGACCACGGGATGATCGGCATATCGATGACCTCGGGCGGTGTCTCCGGGGCGCCGACCGGCGGCGCGGAACCGCTGCTCGGCCTGAATCCCATCGCCATCGCTGCCCCGTCGGACGAGGAGGTCCCGTTCATCTTCGATGGGGCCATGAGTTCCGTGGCGGGCAACAAGATCCAGCTATTGCGCCGGATGGGAACGAACCTTGGACCAGGTTGGGTAGCCCGCTCGGACGGCACACCGATCATGGAAGAGGCACCCGTCCCGGACAAGTTCATACATTTGCCGTTGGGCGCGACGCGGGAGACGGGCTCGCACAAGGGTTACGGTCTCATGGTGATGGTGGAGATACTGACCGCGATTCTCGGGGGCGATGGCGGCGGCCCCAACCGCAAGAGGCGTGCGACGCATTTCTTCATGGCGCTCGACACCAAGGCGTTTACGGAGCAGGAGACCTTCACGCAGAACATGGACGCGTATCTCAAGCGCTTGCGGACCTGCACGCCGGCACCGGGGGTGGATCGCGTTCTCTACTCCGGCATGCCGGAGCAGGATGCGGAGGACGACCGGACCGCCAATGGCATTCCCTACCATCCGGAAGTGATCGCCTGGTTCACCGAGACGTGCGCGGAACTGGGGGTGGAGCACCGGCTGCCTCATTGAGGCTGTGGATTCGGGCACACCCACGGATGGATGTTAGGTACGAGCGCCTCCTCTCGCACGTAGCGTGCCTCTATGAACGGTATGAGGCATCGCGCCAAGGTCACACACCCTTCAACGTTTTCGACGTCTTGCAACGTCGGAGGTAGAAGTGACAATACGGCCCCTTGGTATCGATACGCCGACGCGAGTGTCGATTTTGGGAACCTCGATCACGACGGCCTTCGATTGCTCATGTCCGCGCAGGTGCGTTCGGAGTTCGCGAAGACCGTATCGGCTTCGATGTCGGAACTTTGGCGACACATTACGGCCTGTCGGTCCTAGCCAAGAAAACTACCGCCTGTGAAGTTCAGTCGTACGCCGCACTGGATTGTTGGTGCTTGAGCCGCGTTGGCAGCGAGTCCGTTCGTCAAGTTTTGGATCATAATTTAGACACTAAAGGCCAATTTACGAGACTTTTTCTCGAAAATTGCTCTGAAAGGTGACTTTCAAGCTATACTGGGCATAACGCTCTGTGGTATCAATCCTGTGGGTTCAAGGAGAGAACAACATGAGTGGAAACGCATCGATTCAAGCGCTCATTGAGTTCACGGCGAGCAACGTCCGGTCTTACCGTGACGAAGTGTCCCTGTCCCTGCGCGCGACGAGGCTCTCCAATAAGGAGGTCGTCCGACATCTGCGTACTGCATCGGCGGCGCCGGAGCGAGTGCTGCCGGTTGCCGGAGTGTTTGGCGCCAATGCTTCCGGGAAGTCAACCATCCTGAAAGCGATGGCTGATATGCGAGCGGTTGTTCTCGGGTCCTTTCGGCGGGGCACACGCGACACGGCCATTCACCGACATCCCTTCCTCCTTGATGCCGAGTCCGAAGAAAGTCCCTCTGGGTTCAGTGTTGAGTTGGTCTTGGGCAGCGTTGTCTGGCAGTACGGCTTCGAGATTGACAGCAAGCGTGTCTATCATGAATTTGCGTATCACTATCCGAGAGGGCGTCAGGCGCTCGTTTTCGAACGCGAGGGAGAAGCCTTGACGTTCGGTGCCGCTTTCCGGTCAATCGGAAAGGCTATCCGTCCACTCCTTCGCGACAATGCCCTGCTGCTATCTGTTGTTGGCGCGATTGAGGACGAAAGGATCGCGCCGCTATTCAATTGGTGGCTGTCGAACATGCTCATTGCAACCTCTGACAATAGGGCGGTCCGCTCCGCATTCACGGCACGCCTCATCAAGGACGATACGTCTAGACATCGGGTTCTGGAGCTACTTCGAGCAGCTGATCTGGGGTTGACAGATGCAGAGGTCGTTAAGCCGGATCCGGATTTGCTGGAAAGGCTGCGGACGGCGGCGCGCCTGATACGAGATGAAGAAATGGGAGATGACGAGATCTTGATCGAGGATGTGGTCCAACTGACTCACCAAAGAAGGGACGGGACCATCGCGCTAGATCCGGTTTTCGAGTCAATAGGCACGCAAGTTTGGGTTGGTTTGATCGGGCCGGTACTAGATGCGCTAGACCGCGGCGCAGTGCTTTTGGTCGATGAACTCGATACCAGCCTTCACCCGCTATTGGTCGGGCGACTGGTCGAATTGTTCCAGAGTCACCGGACGAACCCGCATTGCGCGCAGCTCATTTTCAATGCGCACGACATTGCTCTCCTTGAGGAGTACCAACCGTGCAAACTAGGCAGGGACCAAGTCTGGTTTGCGGAAAAAGGAGATGACGGTGCGAGCCGAGTCTTTTCCCTTGCCGATTACCGGGCTCGCCGTGACGAATCCATTGGGCGGCGGTATATGCGAGGACGATATGGCGCAATACCCAAGCTGACTCCAGGTGGATTCGACCGGGCAGTCCGCAGTGAGCGAATGCCCGCCTAGACACGGTCTGGACTGATGCGCTGTTCGTACAGCTTTTCGAACTAGAGTCAGTCAATTGCGGTTTCGCGTCAAACAACCACGACGGGCAACGGGTCGACGGTCACGTTCCAAGCCCAGACGAGTTGCATTTAAGGAGCAACGATCAGTCATCAGAGTCCACACGGAGGGACGCATTACGGAGCCAAACTACCTGAACGTCATGGCTGGACCGGGAGTGAGTCTCGAATTTGGCAAGGCTGGCGCTACCCCGATGGCGCTAGTCCAGGAAGCGCGACGAGACGTCAGAAAAAACCGCAGAGCACATGCCGACGACCGCTTTGACGAGATTTGGTGCGTATTTGACCGTGACGAACATCCTCATGTTGAGCAAGCTATCCACGAGGCACGGGCTAGCCGGATAGGAACGGCACTTTCAAACCCGTGCTTTGAACTCTGGCTAGTCCTCCACGTAGAAGATCAAACGGCTCCCATCCATCGCCATAAGGTCCAGCATCGATGTGAAGAATTGTGCTTGACCGATGGTAAGGCTCTGGTCGAAGAGGCGGGCTCGAAGTTGATGGAGGGCTATCCGAAAGCCAAGGAGAGGGCGCAATCTCTTCAGATGGCGCACACTTCGAGTGGTTCTTCTCCTAGTGCCAATCCGAGCTCCGGCGTTTGGCGGCTTGTTGATCGCTTGCAAAAGTGAACCTCCCGCGCCTTAGCTGGACCGACGTTTACGGGATCCTGATGGAGAGTCTTGGCGCCGTCCCGTGATGTCGCCTGACGCTACCTTCGCTTCGTGTTTGCGCACGTAACCGTGTGATACATTCGGATTTTTGGCCCCTAAGTACGTGCTATGGCGACGGTCGAACCAAGCTTGGAAGAGACGCGTGTCCGCGACATCGCGACGTTTCGCCTCGACCATATCGGTGGCACCATCGCGGCGCTGTCCGACATCGTCCGGAGCTTCGGCCACATCGAGCGGCGGCACATGGAGATCGTCGCCGAAGTCTTCAATCTGACTGTCGCCGAGATTCGCGGCATCGTCAGCTTCTACTCGGATCTGCGCACGGAACCCACGGGAAAACGACACATCCGCATCTGCCAGGCGGAAGCGTGCCAGTCGGTCGGCGGACGGGAGCTGACCGCCGCCACCGCGTCCCGGCTGGGCATCAGTCTGGGCGAGACCGCAGAAGACGGCAGCGTCAGCCTGGAGGCGGTGTACTGCCTCGGACTCTGCACCTCGGGGCCCAGCGCCACCGTGGACGGTCGCGCGGTCCCTTACGCCACCGTTGAGGCTCTGATCGAATGAGCGTCGCGAAGGTACCCCGAGAGACGCTGGCCGTCGCCCTCGGGGCGGACGAACTCGCGGCCGCGCTTGCGCAGGCGGGACACGAGGTGGTGCGCACCGGGTCCTACGGCCTCTGCTGGGCGGAGCCCTTGATCGACATCGATGGCATCGCCTACGGCCCGGTCACCGATCTCGCTGGTCTTGAGGCGGCAAGGCTCGGTCCTGTCGACACGCTGCCCGACCTCGTACGGCAGGAGCGCCGGGTGTTCGACCGCTGCGGCCGTGTCGATCCGTTCGACTACGACCCCGCCTGGGTGCGTTCCCAGCTCGAACGCGACCCCGTCGATATCATCGCCGAGATCGAGGCCAGCGGCCTGCGCGGGCGGGGTGGCGCGGGTTTTCCCGCCCACATCAAGTGGCGCACGGTGCACGACACGCCGGCCGACGAGAAATACGTGATCGTCAACGCCGACGAAGGCGACTCCGGCACGTTTGCGGACCGGCTCATCATGGAAGGCGACCCGTTCCGCCTGATCGAGGGCATGCTTCTTGCGGGACGCGCGGTGGGGGCGGGCAAGGGCATCGTCTACCTGCGTTCGGAATATCCCCTGGCGGCGGAGATCTTCGCCCGCGCGATCGACTCGGCGCGGGAAATGGGCTTGCTCGAGGCGTTCGATATCGAACTGTTCGTCGGCGCTGGCGCATACATCTGCGGCGAGGAAACCTCGCTGCTCGAGAGTCTGGAAGGCAAGCGCGGCGAAATACGCGTCAAACCCCCGGTGCCGGCCGTGGCCGGACTGTTCGGCAAGCCGACGCTGGTTCACAACGTGATTACGCTCTGCGCCGTTTCCGACATCCTGGAGCGGGGCGGCGCGGACTACGCGGCCCTGGGCGTGGGTGCGTCGACCGGGACCATGACATTTCAGCTCGCTGGCAACGTGAAGAAGGGCGCGCTGATCGAACTTCCCTTCGGCGTCTCCCTGCGCACCCTCATCGAAGACTGGGGCGGCGGCACGCGCTCGGGCCGTCCCGTCGGCGCAGTCCAGGTAGGAGGCCCGCTGGGCGCCTATCTCAAGGACGGTGATCTGGACACCCCCATGACCTACGAAGCGCTCGCGGCCATCGGCGCCGGCGTCGGTCACGGTGGCATCGTGGTGTTCGACGACACCGTCGACCTCGTGCTGCAGGCGCACTATGCATTCGCTTTCTGCGCGCACGAATCCTGCGGCAAGTGCACCCCTTGCCGGATCGGGGCCGTGCGGGGAAAGGAGACTGTGGAAGCGTTCATGGCGTCTGCCCAAGGCGACGATGAATTGGCTATCATCCGGGACCTTTGCGACGTGATGGAGCAAGCGAGCCTGTGCCAGATGGGTGGCATGACGCCCATTCCGGTGCGCAGCGCACTTGGGTTGAAATGAGGAACGGCGACGTCGATCTCGGCACTCCGGCTGTTCCCGGTGAGGAACGCGCCGGGCGCGTGTCGCTGACGGTGGACGGCCACGAGGTGACGGTCCCGGAGGGCACCTCCATCATGCGTGCCGCCGCCGGGATCGGAATTCCCGTTCCCAAACTCTGCGCCACCGACAGCCTGCAGGCGTTTGGCTCCTGCCGCCTGTGCCTGGTGGAGATCGAGGGCCGGCGCGGCCTCCACGCTTCCTGTACCGAACCGGTGCAGGACGGCATGGCGGTGCAGACGCAGAACGAGCACATCGCCGACATTCGCCGCGGCGTGATGGAACTCTACATTTCCGACCACCCGCTCGACTGCCTCACCTGTTCGGCGAACGGCGACTGCGAGCTACAGGACATGGCGGGCGCCGTGGGTCTGCGCGAGGTCCGTTACGAGGACGGTTCGAATCACCTGGACGCCGCCGCCGACGCGTCGAATCCCTATTTCTCCTTCGATCCGTCCAAGTGCATCGTCTGTTCGCGCTGCGTGCGCGCCTGCGACGAGGTGCAGGGAACGTTCGCCCTCACCATCGACGGCCGCGGTTTCGGCGCATCGGTCAAGACTGGCGCCGAGGACTTCTTCTCGTCCGAGTGCGTCTCGTGCGGGGCGTGCGTGCAGGCGTGTCCCACGGCAACCCTCATGGAGAAATCCGTGATCGACCACGGCGTGCCGGACCGCGTCGTCAAGACCACCTGTGCCTACTGCGGCGTCGGCTGTTCGTTCAAGGCCGAACTCAAGGGCGACCAGGTCGTGCGCATGACGCCGGACAAGGACGGTTTCGCCAATCACGGCCACTCCTGCGTGAAGGGACGCTTCGCGTGGGGCTACGCCAATCACGGGGAGCGTATCCTCGATCCCATGATCCGCGACCGGATCGACGAGCCGTGGCGCGCGGTCTCGTGGGACGAGGCGATCGACCATGCCGCCCGCCGGCTGAAGGCCATCCAGTCGGAACACGGGGTCGACTCCATCGGCGGCATCACCTCCTCGCGCTGCACCAACGAAGAGGTCTGGGTGGTCATGAAGATGATCCGGGCCGCGTTCGGCACCAACAACGTCGATACCTGCGCGCGCGTCTGCCATTCGCCCACCGGTTACGGCCTGAAGCAGACCTTCGGCACTTCTGCGGGGACCCAGAACTTCGACTCCGTCGCCCACGCCGACCTGATGATGGTGATCGGCGCAAACCCGACGGAGGGACACCCGGTCTTCGCCTCCCAGATGAAGCGCCGCCTGCGCCAGGGCGCGAAGCTGATCGTCGCCGATCCCCGGCGCATCGATCTCGTCCGCTCGCCGCACGTTGAAGCCGAACACCACCTGCCGCTCTTGCCCGGCACCAACGTGCCGCTGATGAATGCCTTCGCGCACGTGGTCGTGACGGAGAACCTGGTCGACCACGACTTTGTCAGGGAACGCTGCGACCTTGCCTCGTTCGAGGAGTGGGCCGCCTTCGCTGGCCGCGAGGAGAACTCGCCCGAACACGTCGCGGAAGAAACCGGCGTCCCGGCCGAGGATATCCGTGCTGCCGCGCACCTCTATGCCAATGCGGGCAACGCCGCCATCTACTACGGCCTGGGCGTTACCGAGCACAGCCAGGGCTCGACCATGGTCATGGCGATGGCGAACCTGGCGATGGCGACGGGCAACATCGGCCGGCCCGGTGTCGGCGTCAATCCCTTGCGGGGACAGAACAACGTGCAGGGCGCTTGCGACATGGGATCGTTTCCGCACGAACTGTCCGGCAACCGGCCCATCGGCGACCACGCGCTGCGCGCGCAGTTCGAGAACGCCTGGGGCGTCGAGATCGGCGAGGAGCCGGGATTCCGCATTCCGAACATGCTGAACGCCGCGTGCGCCGGCGAGTTCAAGGCGATGTTCATCCAGGGCGAGGACCTCGCGCAGTCCGATCCGAACACCCAGCACGTCGAAGCGGCCCTGGCGTCCATGGAGTGCGTCATCGTGCAGGACCTGTTCCTGAACGAGACCGCCAAGTTCGCACACGTCTTCCTGCCGGGCACGTCGTTCCTGGAGAAGGACGGCACGTTCACGAACGCCGAGCGGCGCATCAACCGCGTGCGGCCGGTCATGGCGCCGAAGACCGGCATGGAGGAGTGGAAAGTGGCCCAGGCGCTGGCCAACGCGCTGGGATACCCGATGCAGTACGCGTCGGCGAGCGAGATCATGGACGAGATCGCATCGTTGACGCCGACTTTCGCCAACGTCTCCTTCGACCTGCTGGACCGGGTGGGCAGCGTCCAGTGGCCGTGCACGGACGACGCGCCCGCCGGTACGCCGATCATGCATCGGGAGACGTTCGTGCGCGGCAAGGGCATGTTCGTCCTGACCGATTATCAGCCGACCGAGGAGCGCGCCAACCGCAAGTTCCCGCTGCTCCTGACGACGGGACGGATCCTGACGCAGTACAACGTCGGCGCGCAGACCCGCCGCACTGACAATGTCGACTGGCTGAACGAGGACGTGCTCGAGATTCATCCCGCGGATGCGGAACTCAGGGGCGTTCGCGAGGGCGACTGGGTGGCCGTGACCAGCCGGATGGGCGAGATATCCCTGCGCGCCACCGTGACCGAGCGCGTCGTGCCCGGCGTGGTCTACACGACCTTCCACCATCCGGATACCGGCACCAACGTGATCACCACGGATCTGAGCGACTGGGCGACCAACTGTCCGGAGTACAAGGTGACGGCGGTGGAAGTGCGTCCGGCGAATCACCGCTCCTCCTGGCAGGAGACGTTTGGCGTCCGCCTGACCGAACAGACCGGCCTGCTGCCGCAGACTTGACCGCCGCGGAGAACATCCCCGCCAGAGTCACTCCCGGGGCGAATCTGCGTGTCGACATCGAGGCGGTCTCCCTCGACGGAACGCGCCACATCAGCGATACCGTCACCATCGAAGAGCCGTTGGAGATCCGCCTGTCCCACGAGACGGGTTCCGGGCGCGTGGACCAGAGCATCTCCATCACCATGCGCACGCCGGGCAACGACGGGGAACTGGCGATCGGCTTTCTTGCCGGCGAGACCATCATCAATTCCGCGAGCGACGTGCGCGGGGTGGAGCACTGCGGACCGCCGAGCCCGGACAAGGGCATCCGCAACGTCATCCGCGTCGAACTGGCCGACCATGTGCGGGTGGATGCCGGCGGATTGCTGCGGCACTTCTACACGACGTCGAGCTGCGGCGTGTGCGGAAAGGCGTCGCTCGATGCCGTGCGCGTGCAGATCGGGGAACGGCCTCCCACCAGTTTCCGCATCACGGCGGACGCGCTGAAACGGTTGCCGGCCGCGTTGCGGGACAGGCAGACCGAATTCGCCCACACCGGCGGCCTGCACGCGTCCGGGAGTTTCGATGCGTCGGGCGCCCTGCTGCGCGTACGGGAAGACGTAGGCCGGCACAACGCCCTGGACAAGCTGGCGGGCTCGTATCTCGCGGAAGGCGGGTTGGCTGGATACGGCATCCTCCTCTCCGGCCGCGCGAGCTTCGAACTGATGCAGAAGGCCGCGGTCGCCGGCGCGCCCTTCGTCGCGTCCATCGGGCCGCCCTCATCGCTGGCCGTGGAGATGGCGCAGGACCAGGGCATCACGCTTGCCGGCTTCCTGAAAGCCGACCGCTTCAACATCTACGCGGCCGGGCAACGCATCTCGCCGTGAACGCGGAAGACGTCACCGGCATCGTCTTCTGTGGCGGTTCCGGTCGGCGTCTCGGCGGCGTTGAAAAGCCGCTGATTGAAGTCGGCGGGCGTCCGCTCCTGGCTTGGGTGCTGGAACGTGTTGGCAAGCAGGTTTCCAGGGTGGTGCTGAGCGGCGTGGAAGGACCCGCCTATGCGCAGTTCGGCTGCGAGATGGTTCCCGACCGTGCGCCAGGTGAAGGCCCGTTGAGCGGTCTTGCGACAGCCGTCGAGGTGGCGACGACGGAATGGATCTTCACCTGTCCCGGAGATACGCCCTATCTCGCGGGGAACCTGGTGGAGCTGCTGGCCCCGGATGCGGAGCGCGCGGGTGTGGCGGTTCCCCACGACGGGAACCGGCGCCAGAACCTGTTCCTGCTGATGCGCCGCGACCGCGCGGAGTCACTGGTCCGGTTTTTTGAGCGGGGCGGCAGGGCGGCGCACCGCTGGCTGGACGAGAACGGCATCGGCGTCACGGACCTGTCCGCCATCGCCGAGTCGTTCTTCAACGTCAACACGCCGGACGACCTCGAAGCGTGGCGGCAGCGGGCGTCAGGTAGCTGACGCATCCTCAATAGTGAATGTATGACTCGGTCATGATCCCGGCACGAACACCTGCGTATCGGGAGGCGTCCATCGAAGTTCGCATCCGCCGACGGTGGCACGCTGACACTTCCTTGACTTAACGCGTCAGCGGTCGGGGAATCTTCCCCGGCTGAAGGCTCCTGCTGCGAACGTCTTTGCCAGTTCAGGTCGTCAAGGTGTGGCAATTGGTCAACAGAACCGATATTGTGGTCAATCATATCCGAACTTTTACTTCCCGATTTGTCAGAGCGCGAATTCCCGAGAGACATCACCGGTTCCGTCCTTCGGCTGGCGCGGCACTTTCCTGCCGTAGTGGTCACCGGCGCGCGTCAGACGGGCAAGACAACGCTGCTGACCAAGCTGTTTCCTGATTATCAGTATGTCAGCCTCGACTTGCCCGCAGAAGCACAGCTCGCGGAAGAAGACCCGCAGACCTTCCTCGCACGCCATCCGCCGCCGCTCCTTGTCGATGAGGTGCAATATGCGCCCAAGCTGTTTCGTTACCTGAAGGTCGAGATCGACCGCGACCGCAACGCCAATGGCCGGTACATCCTGGCGGGTTCGCAGAAGCTCAGCCTCATGCGGGAGGTGTCGGACTCTCTCGCTGGCAGGTGCGGCGTCCTGGAACTCGAGGCCCTCGCCATTCATGAACTCGGCGAGGTCTTTGCAAAACGGGAAGCCGCGGCCGGTATCGCCGAAGTGCTTGTTCGCGGGTTCATGCCCCAGCTCTGGAAGGACCTGGCGCTAAGGCCGGCCGATTTCTTCAGCGCCTACCAGGCCACCTACCTCGAACGGGATGTGCGCCAGATCCTCAACGTCAGTTCGCTCAGGGATTTTGATCGTTTCATGCGCGCTGCCGCCGTGCGCAGCGGTCAGCTCCTGAACAAGACTGAACTCGCGAAGGAAGTGGGCGTCAGCACGAAGACCATCAACGAGTGGCTGGGCGTTCTGGAGGCCACCAATCAGGTTACGATCCTGGAGCCGTACTTCGCCAACGTCGGCAAGCGCCTGGTGAAAACGCCCAAGCTGTACTTCAACGATGTGGGGCTGTTGTGCTTTCTCCTGGGTCTCAATCGGCACGTCGTCACCCAGACCTACCTGATTGGAGCGATCTGGGAGACCTTTCTCTATGGCGAATTGCGCAAGTACCTGAACCTTGAAGCGCCCGAAGCATCGGTGCGGTTCTATCGGGATCAATCGCGAGAAGTGGACTTCGTAATCGAACGCGATGGCCATCTGTCCCTCGCCGAGAGCAAGTGGAAAGAGATTCCCGCCGCAAAGGACTTCGAGCAAGCGATTGCCGCCCACGAGCTGTTGCCCTTGGCGCGCTGGCCGGTGATGGTTTTTTGCCGTACTCGGCAAAGCCACCCCGTAACGAAGAACACATTGGCCGTCGACGGCTTCAAGCTTCGGGAGCACATCTGACCGAACCTCGGCTGTGCTCCAGCCGGGGGCGAGGGCGAACCCTCGCCAATACGAATCCGAACTCGAAGGTGTCCGTCCGGCGCTGGCACCTGCCTCCGCGCTACCGGCTGTAGTCGGCGTCCCCCGGCTTGGCCGTTGAGCCGTCCGTTCCGGCAATCGCCCGGTTTTTGGGTGCCGACGCGTATTCCCCGCGGAAGTCGCCGAACGGCCCGTCGCGCCACTCCAGCGCAGATTTCAAACCGTCTTCTCGCACGCGTCGACCGAACTCGCCGGCTGCGGTGCGGTGCTTGGACATCGCTTCCACGTCGGTGCCGGACATCAGGCCGGTGCGTATGCCCATGATCTCGTACTGGCGGTTGACGGCGCGCTTGTTGTAGTTCAACTGGTCGTTGTCGATGTGGCCGAGGCGGCGCGCGAACCGGATGGTGAACTCTTCCAGTTCGTCCTTCGGCTTGGCATAGGTCGCCCACCCGAAGTCCTCCATCTCTTCGCCGCTGTACCAGTCGCCGGTATAGGCGAAGGCCCGCGCCTTGCCGGGCTTCATGAACCACGGTGCCCACATCATGTCCATGGTGCCCTGCGCGCGAACCGGCGGATAACCGACGCGGGCGTCGTCGGCCACCATGCGCATGTCGCACATGGATGCGAGTTCGGTGGCGCCGGCGAGGCACCAGCCGTGAACCTGCGCGATAACCGGCTTGGCGAGTTCCCAGATCAGCCAGTGGCCCATCAACGCATGCCGCGACCAGTCATAGTGCTGCGGGTGCGTGGAGCCGGTGTCGGGCATGCCCGACCGGCTGCTCACGTAGTCGCTCTGCTCGTTCGGATTGGGCGTCAGGTCGTAGCCGGCGGAAAAGGCGCGTCCGGCTCCCTTGAGGATGATGACGCCGATGGCGGGGTCCGCCTCGGCTTCGCGCATCGCGTCGTACACCTCCCCGCGCAAGGCATGGCTCAGCGCGTTCAGCTTCTCCGGCCGGTTCAGCGTGACGAATGCCAGCCGGTCGTCGGTCTCGTAGGTGATGTTGTTGTAGCCCATGACGTTTCTTTCCTCTTCGGCGCGATTGAAGCCCGCCGAAATACTATCCGCCTGCCACGGGGATGGAAATAGAGGCGTGCGTCCTGTCAAATTCTCCCGACGGACCAGCATGGCTTCGCTGTGAGCGGCATTGAATCTCTCCCGGACAGACTCGCGCGGGAACTCGCGGGCAATACCGTGGATGGTGCAGGTACTTTGGCTCGGCAGGCGCTGCGCGGGCTGCGGGCGCATATCGAGGCCGTTGAACGGGTCGATGTCGAACCCATGTTTGGCTGGGCGCGAACGCTTCAACACGCGCGGCCGGGCATCGGTGCCATCGGCAGCCTGCTGCAGCACTGGATGGCGAGCATGCCGGCAGTCGAGGGGAGGCACGACGACCTCAGGAAACTGGCTATCCGTCACTGCGACCGCGTCCTGGCCCGCGCCGATGCGGCATTCGAACAGACGGTCGCACTGGGGCGTGTGCGCCTGGCGGATATTTCAGGATCGATAGTGACCCATAGCGCGTCGTCCACTGTCCGGCATCTGCTTGCGCTGGCGCCGAGCCGCGTGATCGTCGGCGCCTCCGAACCGGGTGGAGAAGGCCGCAGTCTGGCCGCCGAACTCGGGGCGCGTTGCGTGCGCGATGCGGACGCGGTTCGACAGGCCAGCCAGGCGGGGGCAGTGCTGGTGGGCGCCGACGCCATCGGCACGCGTTCCTTCGTGAACAAGGTCGGCACCCTTGCCCTGGCGGAGGCGGCACACGAGGCTGGTACGCCGTTCTTCGTCGTCGCCGAGAGCTTCAAGTGGATTCCGGTGGCGGACCCGCCGGTGGTGGAGCGCGCGTTCGAGGCGGTCCCCAATACCCTGGTCGAGGAATTCCTGTCGGACCGCCTGTTCCGGCCCTGACAATCTTGCCGCTACCGCGTACGCATCCCGGCCGCCCGGTAAGCCGCATCGATGACGCGCATCTGCTTTACCGCGTCCTCGGCGTCGGTCGGCAGTGGCGTGCCGTTGCGTACGGCATCGACGAATGCGTCGAGTTGATACGCGTAGGTCGGACGGTGGGTGAGTGTCTCGCGGGTGGTCTCGCCATCGACGGTCAATTCGATGAAATGCGAGTTGTGGGGCAGCAGCGGGTTGTCCACCAGCAGGCTGCCCCGTTCGCCCTGGACCCGAAGTTCGGCGACGTATTGCTCTTCGATCATGGATCCCAGCGTCGTCGCGACGGCGCCGTCGGCCAGGCGATGTTCGGCCTTCAGCCAGAGGTCCACGTCGGGGTTGCCGATGCGCGCCTCGGCGCTGACGACTTCGGGTTCCTGCCGCGTGATGTGGCGTAGCCAGGATATCGGATAGCAGCCGATGTCCATGGTCGCGCCGCCGCCAGTCTCGTAGTTCATGCGGATATCGGTGGTTGCGGGCGTTCGGATGCCGAAGCGGGCATCGACGCGCTGGATCTTGCCGAGGACTCCCGAGCCGTAGATATCCATCGCGCGCAGAAAAACGGGGTGGTATCGAGTGTGGAAACCCTCGATGAGCACCAGGCCGGTTTCGCGGGCGACGGCAGCCATCTCTTCGGCTTCCAGGGCGTTCAGCGCAAAGGACTTCTCGCACAACACGTGCTTGCCGGCGCGCAACGCCTTGATGGTGTATTCGTGGTGGTGGCTGATGGGCAGCGGGTTGTAGATGGCATCCAGGGTGGGGTCGAGGATGACCTCGTCGTAGCTGTCGTAGACGGACTCGATGCCGTGCTGCTCGGCGAACGCCTCGGCGCGGGAGCGGTCCCGGGCGGCAACGGCGGCCACGACGACATCGGGATTGTGGGCGGCTGGCCCGGTCAGGCCACCTGGAGTGATCCGGGCGACGCCCAATGTCCCGACACGAAGGGGATCTGCCACGTTCGCCGCTCCCTCAGGGTGAGAGTAAGCCATGTTAAGGGGCATCCCTGCCGGCGTCGAATCTGCGACGGTTCGCTATGCCACTTGTTGGCGGTACCCGTCCTTCAACCAAAAAATCGGCCCCGGCCCGCGCCGAATATAGGCTAAGATTCGCCGGCTGTTTTTCCAGGGTCCACGGGAGAGTTCAGTCCGCCATGGCTAGGTTCGCGGCAAAGAGCGGTGAGATCTACTTCGAACACTCGGGTTCACGTGCCGATCCCCGCGTGCTCTTCATCTCGGGCCTGGGATGCCAGGTCGTCCATTGGCCGAACTCGCTCATCGAAGGGGTAGTCGACGCCGGCCTGTGCGCCGTGGTCTTCGACAACCGGGACTCGGGCCTGTCCCACGGGTCTGAAGCGCCCCCGCCTTCCCTGATGTCGCTGCTGGCGGCCCGCGACGATCCGGGAGACCTTGTCCCCGCGTATTCGCTTTCGGACATGGCGCGGGATGCGGTCGACCTGCTCGATCACATCGGCCAGGGAGGCGCCCATGTCATCGGCGTGTCGATGGGCGGCATGATCGGCCAGCGCATGGCCATCGATTGTCCGGACCGCGTGTACAGCCTGACTTCCATCATGTCGTCCACCGGGAACCCGGAACTGCCGCCGCCGAGCGAGGAAGCCGTGGGGGCGCTGCTCGCGTCATCGGGCGTGGAAGACGCCGAGGCGGCCATACCCTTGAGCATCCAGGCATGGCAGGTCTTTGCGGGGCCGCACTTCGACTCGGAAAAAATGGGCGGCGCCCGTTTCGCGGGCCGGGCCATCGAGCGGGCTTACCGGCCGGACGGCACGCTAAGGCAGCTTGCCGCCATTCTCGCCGACGGTGATCGCCGCGCAGCCCTGGAGGGCCTCGACGTTCCGGCCCTGGTGATACACGGGGACGCCGATCCCCTGGTTCCGCCGGAAGCGGGGCGCGACACCGCCTCCGCCATTCCAGGGGCCACCTACCTCGAGATCGAAAAGCTGGGCCACGATCTGCCTGAACCCGTCATAGGTGCAATCGTCTCCGCCATCACCGCCCACATCCACGATGTGGAGGTCACCCGCTAATCAGGGCCGGGCATGGGCGACCTCGTAGTCACCCATGTTTTCCTTCGCACGCCGAGCGTAGGATGCTCCTCGAAGGTTGAGGAGATTGGGTGATGAGCGAACTGTGGAGGCGAACCGCTGGCGAGCTGGCCGCATTGATCCGCGCCGGCGAAGTTTCGAGCCGCGAAGTGGTCCAGGCGCACCTTGACCGCATCGAAGAAGTGAATCCGATCGTCAACGCGGTGACCGTGACGCTCGCGGAGAGTGCGCTGGAAGCGGCCGACACCGCCGACGCCGCATCGGACGACGATCGCGGTCCGCTGCACGGCGTGCCGTTCAGCATCAAGGAGAACATCGACTGCGTTGGCTCGCCGACCACGAACGGCGTGCCTGCGCTGGCGGAGCTTCTGCCGGAACGTGACGCCGTGATCGTCGAGCGCGTGAAGCGGGCCGGAGGCATCCCGCTGGCCCGGACCAACATGCCGGAAATGGGCGTGCGGCTCGACACGGACAACCCGCTCCGCGGCCGCACGCGCAACCCTTGGAACCCCGACCTGACGCCGGGCGGCTCAAGCGGCGGCGAGGCATCGGCACTTGCCACCGGCATGACGCCGTTCGGACTCGGCAACGACATCGGCGGTTCCCTGCGCAATCCGGCGTATTGCTGCGGGGTGGCCTCCTTGAAGCCGACGGTGGGGCGCGTGCCGCTGGCGACGGTGAACCTCGCGGATTTCGGTGTGGCGAACGCGTTCCTGACCGACGGCCCGATGGCGCGCTCGGTGGCTGACCTCAGGCTCGGGCTGTCGATCCTGGCGGGGCGGGACCGGTCCGATCCTCAATCGGTAGATGTGCCGCTGACCGGTCCTGTTCCGGAACACCCGCGCGCCGCGCTGGTGACGAAGATTCCGGGCGTGGAGCTGCCCGTGTCGACAGTCTCGGAGATCGAGCGCGCGGGAGGCGTCCTTGCAGACCGTGGCTGGCAAGTCGAGGAGGCCGCGGCGCCGGAACTCGACCACGTCAACGATATCTGGGGCAAGGTGATCACCTACGACTCGGAGGTCCTGTTCGCGGAGATGGGGCCCATATTGCGGCCGGTCGTCTACGAGTCCCTGGTCAGGATGGCCGGGCACTTCGACGCACGCAGCATGCCGAATGCAGCAATTCACCGTGAACGCCGGCGGCTTCGGGCGCTCTGGTCGGAATGGCTGACCGGGTATGCGGTCGCCATCGGTCCGACCTGGACGTGCGCACCGTGGCAGATCGACGCGGATCTCGACCCCGAGGGGGGATTGCAGGTGTTCCTCTACACGGTCCGGTTCATCACGCCGGGCAACGCGCTGGGCTTTCCGGCGTTGGCGCTGCCGACGGGTGTATCCGACGGGCTGGCCACGGGCATCCAGGTCTACGCGGAACTCTATCGGGACGATCTCTGCCTGATGGCGGCGGAGGCGATCGAGGCGGAAAGCCCGATGCCGACGCCCATTGATCCCGCGCCTTCGGCCTGACTCTAACCCGCATATCTCACCAAGGCGCTTGTTGAATCAGCAAAGGTCATTGCATTTCAATGACGTATGTTCGGTTTCGACGTTCGGACAGGTAACAGACCGCGCTGCCGCGCCCTCGCTGGTCTTTTTTCCGTGTGCGCGCACGTGCTCGCTGCACCATAAGCGACGGCTATGCTTCCGCTCGCGAGCACGCGCACACGAAAAAAAACCTGCGCGATCATCGCGGCCCTTGGTGAGATATGCGGGCTAGGCCTCGCGCGGGCGTGGCTCGATGCCGAACTCGCGCAGGGTGCCTTCCACCGTCGGCCGGGATACCTGGATGCGGTCGTCGCGCAGGAGGAACGTGAAGATATAGCCGAACACGAGCATCACGACACCGATCAGGAAGCAGTAGGTGACCGCGCGGTCGGGGTACTGGTCCATCAGGTACCCCACGTACAGCGGGCCGAAGACGCCCGCTGCCGACCAGGCGGTAAGTATGGTGCCGTAGACCGCGGACATCCGCTCGCTGCCGAACACGTCCGTGACGAAGGAGGGCATGGTGGCGAAGCCGCCGCCGAAGCAGAGCAGGACGTAGCAGACGAGGATCGAGAAGATCCAGGGATTGGTTTCGGTCATCAGGATGCCGAAGACAACGACCTGGCTGCCGAGGAGTATCTGGAATACGCGCACGCGGCCGATGCGATCGGACAGCAGTCCCCACAACAGGCGCCCGACGCCGTTGCAGAGCGAACTGACGGCGATGAGCGTAGCCCCGTAGCCGGCGAGCACTTCGGGCTCCAGCGATGAATCGGCCAGGCCCCAGACATCCTGCAGGAGCGGCGACTGGAAACTGATGACAGAGATGCCCGCAGCGATGTTGAAGAAGAAGACGATCCACATGATGGCGTATTCAGGGGATGTCAGGCACGCCTTCATGGGCGGTGCCGCCTCCGGTTCGGGTTGCGGAACCGCCGCCTCCTGTTGTCCCTCCTGTTCCTCTTCTTCGGTGGACTTCGTTGGATCGAAATCGGCCGGCGGATCGGACATCAGGAAACTCACGGGGATCAGGATGCAGGCGAAGATGATGCCGAGCCAGAAAAACACCATCGTCAGGTCGTGCTGGGTCTGCACCACGAGGAACGGAGCCAGCCCCTTGCTCAGGAGCAGCGCGCCCACGCCGAAGCCCATCACGGTGATCCCGGTAGCCAGGCCCTTGTGGTCGGGGAACCACTTCGACGCCGTCGCGACCGGTGTCACGTAGCCGAGTCCGATGCCCGCGCCGCCCATGACGCCATACCCGACGTAGAACAGCATGAGGAGATCCAGTTCGAGGGCCAGGCTGCCGATGAGGTAGCCGCCGCAAAACATCACGCTGCCTGCCAGGGCAAGCTTTCGCGGGCCGAACCGGGATAGCGCCATGCCTCCCCAGGCGGCGGAAAGCCCCAGGGAGAAGATCGTGATGCTGAAAGCCGCGGCAGTTTGCCCGTTGGTCCAGCCAAACTGCTCCACGAGCATCTTCTGGAAGAAGCTCCACGCGTACACGGTCCCGAGGCAAAGCTGCAGGGCAGTGCAACTCGCGAGTATCAGCCACCGGCGGATGTTGGGAAAGCGTATCGGCATGGCGCTCAGGCCCCCGGGCTGGCCCGCCCTGGCCCCGATGGCGCGTCGTCGTCCGGCGGCTCGCCCCGCGAGAAATACAGGAAGAGCCGCGCCAGTTGCCCCGCCTCGTCCTTGCGTTCAAGAACCTCGCGGCGACTGGACACCTCCCGGTCTTCGTTGCGCGCGAGTGCCACCGCGTAGGCGAGAACGTCGCGCAGGGGATTCGCCGCCAGCTTGACGAACCACAGCGCCGCGGCCACGCCCACCGCGAAAATGATGCAGACCAGGTACAGCTGCCTGCCGATGGCGCGCTGGACTTTCAGTGCTATGACCCCGGTGTCCATACCGAGGCGGACGGTGCCGGCTACCCCCGCCAGGATCGGGCTGCCCACCTCGACGAAGTCCCCCATGCCGTCAATCTTCCGTTCGACGGTCTCGGTGGAGGTGGGATCGTCCGCGAGGATCTCTGCCGGGATGCCGGGAACGAACGTATGTGCCAGGAACTCGCCGGTCTCGTCCACGATGTATATGTAGCTGATGCCCTGGATTTCGACGAACTGGTCGATCAGGGACTGCAGGGCGGCGAGGTCGCGATTCAGCAGGATGTCGACGCTCGAGTCCGCGACGGTCTTCGCTATGTCCTTGCTGTTGTCTTCGTATTCCTCCGACAGGTAGTCGTTGACGGTGTAGATGAGAAGGATCGAAGTCGACAGTCCGATGACCCCGAACAGGGAGAGCACGCCGAACAACGTCTTCTGGAAGAGTTTCTCGACCTTGATGTCCGCGAGCTTCACGAAAAATGCCCCCGCTCAGGCGAACCGTTTGCCCCAGTCGTCCAGGGGAACGAAACGCCCCTGGTCGACCACGGTGTAGTAGACGCGTTGCAGGCCCTGGCGCCGGTCGGGTCCGAACGATACGCGCTCTCCGATGCCGAGGTCGTAGTCCTTGATGCTGAATACGGCACGGGGCAATGCCTCTCGCGAAGGCGCATCGCCCAGTCGGCGCAGTATTTCCACCATCAGCTTGGCGTCGAGAAACCCCTCGAGGCTGACGAAGCTGTGGGCGAACGGCGCATACGCTTCCTGTACCAGTTCGGCTGGCGCTTCCGGGTCGTAGCGCTGCATGAAGTCGCGGTACTCCTGGACCGCGGCAACGGAGACGGCTTCGTAACTCGGCACGACCTGGGAGTTCACGAGGAGGTCGGTGTATTGGCGGCTGTCTTCACGCCCCTCCGTAAGCAGTTTGAGAAGGTTCTCGCTGCCGACGAAAGACAGGTTGGCGATAGGGACGCGGAGGCCGTGGTCGACGGCATCGCGGGCGAACGCCGCACAGGCGGCGTATGCGCCGATACAGATCACCGCATCCGGTTCTGCCGCCTTGAGGATATCGACCTGTCTTCGCATCGTGCCGGTGAATTTCGAGCCGCGCCGGTAGGTCGCTTCCCCGGCGATGCGCTCTCCGTGACGCTTTAGCGCGGCCCGCACGCCAGCCCAGCCGCTGCGCCCGTAGGCGTCGGCCTGGTAGAAAACCGCGATCCGCTTTCGGCCAATGCTGACGAGATTGTCGACCAGCCCGGCTGTCTCCTGCCGATAGGACGCGCGCAGATTGAACGCGAAGTCTCCGTATGGCGGCTCGCGCTGGGGTTGCGCGCCGGTGAACGGGAAGAACAGGTAGATGTTCCGGTCCTGGAACTTCTTGAGCATCGGCAGGACCCGGGTCACCGTCGGGGTGCCGACGTAGCCGAACAACAGGAACACCTCGTCTTCCAGCATGAGGGTCATGGTGTTATTGACGGAGGGGTCCGGCTGATAGCCGTCGTCGTAGGTCTTGATGGCGATGCGGCGGCCACGAATGCCGCCCTGTTCGTTGACGTGCTGGAAGTAGGCACTGGCGCCCCGGTACAACTCGATCCCCAGACCGCGCGAGGGCCCCGAGAATGCGGCCGACATGCCTAGCGTGATTTCGGTGTCGGTGACACCGGAGTGAGCGGGCTCCGCTCTGGCGGCGCCGACCAGGCTCCCCCCGACACCGTACAGAATGAGCGACCGCCTGTTCACGGGATCACGGCGCCACTGCGCAGGTTTCGATGGGACGGTTCGCTACCACGGTACGATGAGTTTGACGATGCGTCAGCCGGCCATGTTGGCTACCGCTGCCGCTGGTTGTCAAGGCGACCCGCGCCCACTGCTGTTCCCGAGGCCGCCCCTGGCCGAGAGTGTTCGGTCCTTCGCACCCGCACCTACAGTCCAGCTTCCGCCGCAGCAGCGACCAGGGTGTCCAGGGTTCGCCGGTACTCGTCGCTGTCCGCGTAGCGTCCGCTCAGCACGAAACGCGAGGCGCCCGCCTCGGCGAAGTCGTGCAGGTATTGCCCTGCAGCGGCGGTGTCGGCCGATGGCAGCCGTCCCATGACCATGACCTCTCCAACCGGCCGACCCTCGGCGGCGCAGATTTCCGCATACTGCGCATGCGCCGCGGGGAACGCCTCCGGCGTCATGCCCGTGGGAAACCAGCCGTCACCGTATTTCGCGGCGCGGCGAAGCGCATGGGGCGCAGCGCCGCCAATGTAAATCGGCGGACACGCCGGCCGGGGCCGGAACAGGAACGGCTGGCCGTTCGCCGTGACTTCATCGTGCCCGAAACAGTCGCGCATGAAGGCGAGCGTCTCGTCCGAGATGCGCCCGCGGCGGCGGCGGTCCACGCCCAGCGCGCGAAACTCCGCTTCCATCCACCCGACGCCGACGCCGAGCAGCAGTCTCTCGCCGGAAAGCTCCTGGACGCTCGCGACCTGTTTCGCGAGCAGCAGCGGCGACGTTCGGTAGGGGAGGATGAGCACGCCGACACCGAGTCCGATGGTCTTCGTTGCACCGGCCACCCACGCAAGGGCAATGAGGGGATCCACGTAGCGGCCGCCTGAGCCTTCGGCATCGTCGGGCGGAATGGCGATGTGATCCGTCACCCAGACGGATTCGACACCGGCGGCTTCCGCCGCGCGGGCGCAGTCTCCCATGGTCGCCGGTGTCGACTGATCGCCCATGTTCCGCAAGCCAACTCCGATGTGCATGACCCTTGGTCCTCCAGAAGATGTTGCCGGTCGATGGGGGGCCTTTGTCAGGAGCCCGGCATCGCCACCAGTTTGCGAATCCAGCCGTCGCCCTTCGTGAGAAGGTACAGTTCACCTGCCGCGTCGATACCCAGCCGAAGATCGGCGCGGACGCCGCCGTGGTAGGTGTTCCCGAATCCGACCATGTCCAGCAGCGGGCGCTCCTCGCCGTCTACGTTCAGCCGCAGTTCGTCGATCGGCGCCGGGTGGCCGGGACGCAGCGCATCGGTGCCAATGGTGAAAACCCTGCCGCGCGTGATGTCCGCAAAGACATACCGGCCCTTGAGCGCCGGAATGTCAGCCCCTCGATAGACGAAGCCGCTGCCGATGGCGTAGCCCTCGTCATGGTCATATTGCGCCACCGGATACACGAAGAGTTCCTCGTCGGTGGACGGAAGCGGGAACACGCTACCGATCTCCGCTGCGCCCGCACCCGCACCGAAAGCGGTGGCGAACGTGCCCTCCCGAAGGCGCCAGCCGTAGTTTCCGCCGGCAAGCCCCAGGTTCACCTCTTCGACCTGGTCCTGGCCGATGTCGTTGATGAACATGCGACCGTCCCGGTCCCACGAAAAGTGCTGTGCATGCCGGATGCCGTAGGCCCAGATTTCAGGTGCCGCGCCGGCGCGATCCACGAACGGATTGTCTTGGGGAATCCCGTAGGCGCGGTCCTCGCCGGGCTTAAGGGGATCGATCCGGAGGATCGCCCCGAGGGGAGTGGCGAGGTCCTGACCGTTGTCTTGCGGGTCGTTGGCCGAGCCGCCATCGCCGATGGACGCATAGAGGAGCCCGAAGTCGGACGAATCTTCTGAAGCGTTGGGATTGAACGCAATCGTTCCCATGTTGTGCGTCGCCGCGAACTGCGCGTTACGAAAAATCTCCCGGGACGTTCCGTCGAAGACATCGGCGCCGGGGTCGGCCGCCGTCCATTCGCGAATCACGTCCTCCTGGTCCTGTCCGCTCACGTAGAACATGAGCTGCTTCAGGGCTGCATCGTCGATGTTCGAACCGAAGCCGGCTGGCACCGCAGTGAACGCGGTGTAGAACTTCCCGTATCCGGGTTTTCCTTCGTCGCCGAACTGCGGGTGAAAGGCGAATCCGAGCAGTCCGGTTTCGTTCGGGTACTGGGCGTTGTAGAAGCCCACGTCCTGGTCGTTAAGGTCGAGATAGACGGCCGGCTCCCTGCCCGAGGCATCGGTGACGTACAGGAAGCCGCGCAGGTCGTTGAACACGAGCCGCCCCGAACCATCGGGAATCGGCATCAGGTACTGGATGCGCGCGTACGCGTCGTTCGTGCCCACCGGCTTGGCGGGATCGGTCGTCTTCGGGGCGCGCACGAACGGCACCGCGGCGACCACGATGTCTCCTTTCGGGATCGCGTCTGGCAGTGGATCCGCAAGTGGTTGCGGACGATCCTGGCCGAAAGCCGCAATCGGGGCGAGCAGAAGCGCGGCGGCGGTGCGCCAGGACGCCATTGCGTGCATCGTGGTAGACGCTATTGCGTCTTTCTCGCCAGGTCGATCACCGTGGCCTCGTCGGACAGCTTGCCGTCCTTCATGCTGTACCAGTAGGTGGTCAGGCGGTCGGGACCGCGGAACTGAAACTCGGCCTGGTGCATGTGGTTGGCGCCTTCGTGGGCCAGGTTGGTGATGCTCTCGAAGCGCAGTTCGAGGCGGTCTTCGCCGGCGGTCACGACTTCCATCCGCGGCTGGTTGCCGGCGGCGCAGTAGTGCGTCATCAGCACGCGGTCACCGTCGGCGTGGTACACGTTCAGCATCTCGTGGTCGCCGCCGGGCATCATGACCTCGCTCAATGCCGAGCCGTTCGCCGTGGGCTTGAAGACGGTGCCCACGACACCGGTGTCCGTCCCGTTCTCGTCGAGAAACGTCCACTCCCCCTCGAGCGCCAGGAGCTTTGCCATGACGCCATCCGCTTCCGCGGCAGCATTGCCGCCGGACAACGCAATCAGCCCTGCGAGCACTGCACCCACGTACTTGTTCTTCTGCATGGTATCGGTCCTTCCTCTTTCCGTAGTGACTACCAGGTATCGATGTAAGGATACTTCTTCTCCGTTCGCGGTGGCGCCGGCGGCAGCCGGCGCAGGCTGCTCGCGATCCAGGCGCGCGTTTCTGCCGGGTCGATCACGTCGTCGAGGCCGCCCCCGACGCCAGCGTTGATGGCCCTGGCGTTTTCATAGGCGGTAGTGACGCGTTGCTCGAACTCGCGCACACGTTCTTCGGGGTCCTCGATGGCCGCGAGTTCCTTTCGGAAACCGAGCTTGACCGCGCCCTCGATGTTCATCCCGGCGAACTCCGCGGTGGGCCAGGCGACCGTGAAGAACCCCACCAGCGAACTGGCGCCGCACATCGCCTGCACGCCGAGTCCGTAGGCCTTGCGCACCACCACGCCGAACAGCGGCGTCGTCATGTTGGCGCCGGCGTTGAACATCCGGGTGCAGTGGCGGACCAGCCCAGTGCGCTCGACATCCGGCCCGACCATCATGCCCGGGCAGTCCATGAGGCTCAGCACGGGAATGTCGAAGGCGTCGCAAAGCTGTATGAAGCGCGCCCCCTTGTCCGCGCCGTCGGAGTCGATGGCGCCCGCCAGGTGATGCGGATTGTTGGCGATAACGCCCATCGGCTGGCCCTCAACGCGAATGAACGCGGTGATCACGCCGATGCCGAATTTCTCGCGGATCTCGAGCACGGAGTCCACGTCGGCGATCGTGTGAACGATCTCCCGCATGTCGTACAGGCGCAGCCGGTTCTCGGGAACGATGTGGCGCAAGAGGCGCTGGTCGGGTGCCTCCCAGGAGTCGACGCTGCCCTGGAAGTAGGACAGGTACTTCTTCGCCACCTCGACGGCTTCTTCCTCGTCCTTCGTCAGAATGTCCACCACGCCGTTCGGCACCTGGAAGGACATCGGTCCCACTTCCTCCGGCGTATAGATGCCGAGCCCTCCGCCTTCGATCATGGCGGGGCCGCCCATGGCCACGGTAGTGCGTTCCGTGGCGATGATGATGTCGCAGCACGCCACCAGCGCCGTGTTGCCGGCGAAAGTGCGCCCGTTGATGACGCTTACCAGGGGCACGAGTCCCGACAGCTTCGAGAACTGGGTAAACGTGTGCGTATCGAACGCCACGCCCGGCCCCCGCTTGTCGTCACCGGGCCGGCCGCCGCCGCCCTCGCCGAACAGCACGAGCGGGATTCGGAACCGGCCGGCGAGTTCGAACATGCGGTCCTGCTTGTAGTGATTGCGGCCGCCCTGGGTGCCGGCGAGCACCGTGTAGTCGTAATGGACCACCATGGCGCGCGCGTCGTCTTCGCCGAACAGGTTGGCATTGATGGTGCCGATACCGGCAACGACCCCGTCGGCCGGCGTGTTCCGGCGCAGGGTCTCCATGTCGTGGCGCTGGTGCTGGCGGGCCACGATCAGTGGCCAGTACTCCTTGAACGAGCCTTCGTCCACGAGTTGATCGATGTTCTCCCGCGGCATCCGGTAGCCGCGCCCGTATCGCTTGGCCACCGCCTCCGGCCGGTTCTCGTCGAGGATGTAGGCGTGACGCTCGTAGGTCTGCTGCAGGTCCGGACGAATGAAGTCGGGGTCGAGTTGCTCGATGGCCGCGGCGTCGCCGCCGCTCACCTCGGCTTCCTCGATGAAGACGATGGGATAGCGTTCGCGCACGACATCGCCTTTCGTCATCGTGACTTCGCGCACGATGCCGTCGCGGTCCGCCGTGATGACGTGCTCCATCTTCATGGCTTCGACCACGGCCACCTGCTGGCCGGCAAGGACTTCATCGCCAACGGCCACGTCGATCGAAACGATGGTCCCCTGGATGGGTGAACTCAGGCCCGCGGCGCCTTCGGGTCCGGTGGCGGAGGTAGCATCGGCCGTTGCCGTCTGTTCGGACTTCACCCTGGCATCGTGGTCGAAGAGCGCCAGCGGGTCCCGGGTGTCCACGCGCGCGCCTGCGAAACCGCTTCCGCCTCCTTCGTCGCCGCCCGCGGCGGGGATCTCGGCGAACCGCTGCGGGATGTCAGAGCGCGCCGCCGCAAGCTGCGGCAGGTGTTCGTCCACCCACCGGGTATAAACGCTGCCACCCACGAAATCGGGGTGGTCGAGAACGTTGCGCAGGAAACCGATGTTGTTTCCCACGCCGTCGATCCGGAATTCGGACAGCGCGCGCGCCGTGCGATCCACGGCGGCACGGAAATCGGGGGACGGTGAATGACCGATCACCTTCGCGAGCAGCGAGTCGAAGGCGGTGCTGGTCTGGTACCCCGCGTAGCCGAAACCGTCCGTGCGCACCCCCGGGCCGTTCGGGGCCTCGTAGACGGTCAGGGTGCCGCCGGCGGGCATGACGCTGCCGTCTTCGCCGATGGTCTCCATGTTCACGCGGGCCTGTATGGCGTAGCCGCGGGGCCTCGCGATGCCGGTTGCCTCGAGACCGAGTTCCCGGAGCGACGCACCGGCGGCGAGTCGAATTTGCGACTGTACGATGTCGACGCCGGTGACCTCCTCGGTCACCGTGTGCTCGACCTGCAGCCGCGCATTGGTCTCGATGAACGCGAACGCCGCCGGACCGCTTCCGTTCGAGGCATCGACGAGGAACTCGAAGGTGCCGAGGTTGGCGTAGCCTTCGATGCTGGCGAACCGGACGGCCGACTCGATGACGGCGTCTCTCACGTCCTCCGCGAGTCCTGGCGCCGGCGCCACTTCGACGATTTTCTGGTGGCGGCGCTGCACGCTGCATTCCCGCTCTCCGAGATGCATGACCCCACCGTGCAGATCGCCGACGATCTGCACTTCCACGTGGCGGGCGCGCGGCAGGAACTCCTCGACGTAGACGTCGGGAACGCCGAACGCCGCCTGGGCCTCGGACTGGCAACGGGCGTAGGCAGCCTCTATCTCCTCATCAGAGCGCACCACCCGGGTACCGCGCCCGCCGCCGCCCGCGACGGCCTTGATGATCATCGCGCCGCCATTGCAGGAGTCGAAGAACTCCCTCGCCCCGTCCAGGGATACCGGGGTGTCGCAGCCCCTGAGCACCGGCACGTCCGCTGCTGCCGCTGCCGTCCGCGCCCGCACCTTGTCGCCGAACAGTTCGAGATGTTCCGGTCTCGGCCCGACGAAGACGATGCCCGCATCGGTGCAGAGCCGCGCGAAGTCGGCGCGCTCGGACAGGAACCCGTATCCGGGATGGATGGCGCCGCAACCGGCCTGCTTCGCGGCCGCAACGATGGCGTCCTGGTCCAGGTAGGCGCGCGCCCCGTTTCCCGGCAATGCCACCGCTTCGTCGGCAGCTTTCGTGTGCAGGCTCGCGGCATCGTCGGCCGAATGGACCGCAACTGTCCGCAACCCGAGTTCGCCTGCCGCCCGGGCGATTCGAATGGCGATCTCGCCGCGATTGGCAATGAGCAAGGCATCGAAATGCATGGATTCCCCTCAAAGATTGATCTGACATCCGCCAGGTAAGCGTTTGTCCGTGTTCGCGTGCCGCTTCGTCGGATTTTACTGTACGGATAGACGCGGAAACGGGACGATCACGCACCCCCGGGTTCGTTTTTCGCCCCCTGCCGCGACCGTAGGCGGCTGTCCCAGAACTGAAAAAACCGCCGATTATGCTAATCTTTATGCCCACTGGGGAAGCAATAAAGAAAACTAGGGAGAGGCTACATGGCCAGTCAATCACGCACCGATGCTGCAATCGCCCGGACTCGGGAGCAACTCGCGGCAGACGTTAACGCGTATCTCAAGTCCGGCAACAAGATTCAACAAGTACCCATGGGCGTAAGCGGCCAGGGACCCGCCAGCGGGGGCCGCAAGCAACTAGTTCTCAAACCTCGGCGGGCCTGAAGGCCCCGGGAACCAAAGGCGTAAAACAGGGCTTCCGACTTCGCGCATAGCCCCGTCGATCGGGTGAGAAAAGCTCGATCAGCCGGCAAGTCGCCGGACCGCCTTCAAACTGACCACCACCGCGCGACCAGTTGCCTGGTCTCGCACACATCGCCGGCCACCGGACCGGTACGGGCACCGTTGCATTTGGCATGCCCGTTCGGGATCGGGTGCGTCCCGCAATTGAGCCGTGTCCCAACCAATCCCTGACTCGACCGCATTCGATCCGTTCGCTTCGACAGCACCCCTGATCGTCTATATCGACATCAAGAGCCCATATGCATTCGTCGCCAAGGACCCGACCCGTCGCCTGGCCGAGAGTCTGGGCGTGGACATCGACTGGCGCCCGCTTACCCTGGATATCCCGAGCTACCTGGGTTCGGCGCGCCTCGACGACAAGGGCAAGGTCGCCGAGGCGAACCGGACGACATCGCAATGGAACAACGTCCGTTACGCCTACCGGGACGCCCGGCGCTATGCATCCCTGCGGGGCCTCACCCTGCGCGGCACGGTGAAGATCTGGGACACCTCGCTGGTTCACATCGGCATGATCTGGATGAAACAGGAGGGCGACGCGGCGCTGGCGCGTTACCTCGACATCGTCTACGAGCGCTTCTGGAAGCGGGACTTCGATGCGGAGGACGCGATGGTCGTCGCGGATGCGGTCGCCGAAGCGGGCGGTGAACGGTCCGGATTTCCCGAGTTCCTCAACGGACCGGGACGCGAGACGCACGACGCCATGCAGGCCGCCATTTTCGATGCGGGCATCTTCGGTGTGCCGAGCTACGTGGTCGACGGCGAACTGTGGTTCGGCCGAGAGAATCTGCCGATCGTGCGATGGCTCCTGGGCGGGCGTTCCGGACCCGTGCCGGACATCGCGTATCGCCGCTTCTGAGATGGCGGAACCGTACGCTTCGGCAAGTCCGCTGGCGGTCGTCCTGGATATCAAGGACCCGCATTCCTACCTTGCGAAGGACCCGACTTGTGCGCTGGCCGACGACCTGGGTGTCGACATCGACTGGTTGCCTTTCGTTTCCCGGCCCTTGCGGCGTCATGGGTCCGGTGCGGACCGCGGGTCGCGCCACCGGCGTTTTCGTGCTGCCTACCTGGAGCGTTCCATCGCGCGATACGCCAGCGCGAGGGGCCTCTCGCTCAGGGACATCTATCGCGCGCCCGACTCGAGTCTTGCGGGCATGGGCATGCTGGCCGCCAGGGCGCATTCGGAACAAGCGCTGCGGAGCTACCTCGACCGGATTTTCAGGCAGTACTGGGAGGAGGGCCTCGACATCGAGGATGCTGATGCGATTTCGGGATTGCTGTCTGCGGCGGGGGTAGGCGAGTTCGACCTGGACGTGGAGCACTTCAGGAAGCTGCAGGAACGCCTGGCGCTCGCGGGGGTGTTCGACACACCTGCCTACCTCGTGGACGGGGACATGTTCATCGGCCGCGCCCACTTGCCGATGATCCGCTGGATTCTCCAGGGACGCGCGGGTCCGCCGCCCATCTGACGGTGCGCCGGCTGAGTTAGTACAGCATCTTCACAGGATGCGGTTGGCTGCTTCCGCGCCCCATCAACTCGCGCATTTCGGGGACCATGCCGGAGAGTGTCTCACGGCGATTGGCGGGCGCCGGATGGGTGCTGAGGAAGGGCACGGGCGTCCCGCCTCCCAACTTTGCCATCTTGTCCCACAGGCTGACGGCCGCTCCGGGCTCGAAGCCGGCCAGCGCCGCCAGTTCTATGCCGAGACGATCCGCTTCGGACTCGGCGGCGCGGCTGTTTGGGAGGTCGACCGCGAGGTTCGCCGCGAGGGCGGCACGCGACAGGCCGCTATCGCCCATGCCCAGCAGAACGTCCGCCGCCCTCATGCCTGCGGCGGTAACGATTGCGATGGACATGCGTTCGGCGGTGTGGTTCGCGATGGCGTGAGCTATCTCGTGGCTCATGACCTGGGCGAGTTCGTCGTCGGTCGGTTGGAGTCGCTGGATCAGGCCGCTGTAGACGGCCATCCTGCCGCCGGCCATGCACCATGCATTGACGTTTTTCGGATCGTCAATGAGGGCCACACTCCACTCCCAGCTAGCGGTATGCGAGTAGCGCGCGACCGCCTCGCCCACGACACGACCGGTGATTCTCTCGACGCGCTCCGCGAGCAATGGGTCGTTCAGCAGGCGGTTTTCCCTTGCCAACTCCTGCACGGTGCTGACGTATGCCTTGCGCGATTCCACGATGGCGACTTCCGGCGAGATCACCATCAGTTGGCTGCGCCCGCCGGGACTCGTGACGCAACCTGCAAGGGCTGCGATGGCCAGCGCCAGCAGGGCGGCGTAGCAGCGACGAGTCACACTGCGTCTACGACGCAGGGCATGACGGCGTTGGGTCAAGGTTGTCTGCATCAGGTTCTCTCAGGTATTGGTTCGACTCACTTCGTTGGGACGGCGAACTCAGGCAAGCGCCGGGATGACTTCGTCGGTCAGCCGCAGGAACGACCCATGGCTGAGCGGTGCCGCGAGCAGGTAGTTGAGCGGTAGCTCCTCCTCCAGCCGCTTCAGTTCGTCGATGACCCGCGCTGGCGAGCCGTGAACGATGACCTGGTCGACGTATCGCCCCACCGGGTCGGCGTACTGTGTGCGGCGCCCCTTCGCATACGAACCCACGGTCCAGGCCGCACCCGCCCGGGCGATCTCCCGGCCTTCGGCGTCGGTCTTTCCGATCGCCACAAGGCGTGCCATGGGGGTGTCCTGGTCGTTGCGGTGGCCGTGCTCGGCGAGTCCGCGCCGGTATCCGCGGTATTTCTCCGCGAGTTCCTCGTGCGATGCGTGCGGGTCCATCAGGATCGCGTGACCCTGGCTCGCGGACCACGCTATCGCCTTCGGGGAACCCGAAGCCATCCACACGGGCGGATGCGGCTTCTGCAGCGGTTTCGGCAGCACTTCGACATCGTGGTACTGGTGAAACTGCCCCTGGTAGCTGAAGCGGTCTTCGCGCCACGCCTGCAGCACGATCTCCACGTTCTCGCGAAAGCGGGGATACGAGTCCTCCTGCGTCACGCCGAACACTTCGAACTCTTTCCTGTCGAAGCCCCTGCCCGCGCCCCAGTTCACGCGCCCGCCGGAGAGCACGTCGAGCATGGCCACCTCCTCGGCGAGGCGCGTCGGGTCGTAGAACGCCGCCAGCGACACCGCGGTGCCGATCCTCAAGCGCCGCGTCAGGTTCGCCGCGTGCATGCCCATGAGGTGTACCGACGGACATACGCTGTAGGTCGAAAAGTGGTGTTCCGCGAGCCACACGGCGTCGTAGCCGGACGTGTCCATGATGCGGATGCGGTCGAGCGCGCGTTCGTACACGGTCGGCAGCGGAACGCGCCGGCCCGGCCAGCTAAAGAACTGCAGAACCCCGAATTTCAACGAATCCGCCTCTTTCGACCAGGCGTGCCTGCAAGGCGCTGCGAGCGCCCCCGGCACACACGCCGCGGTGCCGCGTCCTTCGCCACGTTCATCCGTTCCGTCGTTCCATATCAAGACCTGCGCCGCGCTATTATGGCGAACGGTCCCCGTCAAGTTGCAACTTTGCTCGAGGCATCGCCATAGATAGCGTGAACAGCCCCTATCCCATCATTCCCTGGCCTCTCCTGCGCCGGGTGGAGCGCGCGGAGGGTGCCTACCTGTACATGGACGGCCGCCGCGTTCTCGATGCAGCGGGCGGGGCCATCGTGACCAACATCGGGCACGGACGGGCGGAAGTCGTCGAGGCGGTTGCCGAGGCAACGCGGCGGGAAGGCTATGTCATTCCGCCGTGGCTCACGCCGACGCGCGAACGGCTGATGGACCGCCTCAAGGAGGACTGGCTGCCGGCGGAATTCACGCGCGCGCATCTCACTTGCGGCGGTTCCGAAGGCATTGAGACCGCCATGAAAGCTGCCCTGCAGTACCACTACGCCCGCGGACGGCCGGAAAAGACCCGGATCGTGAGCCACTCCGTGTCGTATCACGGTACGACGCTGGCGACGACGGCGGTGGGTGGCCACGAAGCGCGCCGGTTCGGTCTCGCGCACGCCCTGACGGAGTATCCCTCGTCACCGACGCCCGATCCCCTGCGATGTCCCGGCGACGATCCGGGGAGCTACTATGTCGACGCATTCGAGCGCACCGTCGAGCGCGAAGGCCCGGAGCACATCGCCGCGTTCGTCGCCGAACCCATCATCGGCGCCAGCGGCGGCGCGATCGTGCCGCCGGATACCTATTGGCCGGAGGTGCGCCGTATCTGCGACGAGAACGACATCCTGCTCATCGGGGACGAGGTAATGACCGGCTTCGGCCGCACAGGGCTCGCGTTCGGCCACCAGCACTGGCCCGCAGCCCCGGACATCTTCGTTTCCGGCAAGGGGCTGACCGGCGGCTACGCGCCGCTGACCGGCATCTTCGCCACCGACGCCGTCGTGGCGCCGCTGTCCGATGCGGGCATGACCGTCATGTTTCACACTTTTGCCGCGCACTCCGGCGCGTGCGCGGCGGCGGACAAGGTCCTGGAGATCATGACCCGTGAAGACCTGGTCGCGCGCGCCGCCAGGATGGGCGACGAACTGCGGGGCGGCCTGTCGGCCGCGCTGTCGAATCATCCGCATGTCGCCGAGGTGCGCGGGCGGGGCCTCCTGATCGGTGTCGAGATCGTGAAGGACCGTGCGACCCTGGAGCGTTTCCCGATTGAAGCGGGTGTCACGGCCCGCGTCGTCAATGCGGCGCTCGAACGCGACGTGTTCTTCTACGGCGGCGGTACCGGAGAGGTGCGGGACGTGATCGTCTTGGGCCCGCCCTTCATCATCGACGGCAACCACGTGGACCAGATGGTCACCGTGCTCTCGGAAGCCATCGACGAGGTGACGCAGGCGGCATGACGCTGCAGGCTGGCGTGTCCCCGACGGAAAACGCCGGTCAGCCCGTAAGTAAGGGCGTACTCAGCACCAAAAGAGGATAGAGAAGTGCAAGGACAGGTAGTTTCAGTTGGGCTGGTCGTCGGCATGTGCGTGACGCTGGCAGCGTTTACCGCACTGGCGGACGACTCGGACAGGGGCAAGAGGATGGATCGCTCCATCGACATCGCAGAGATGAAGGATGGCGCCGCCAAGCGGTTCGCGAAAGTGGATTCGGACGGTGATGGCAAGGTTACGCCCGACGAATTCGCGGCCGTACGGATGGACCGTGGTGAAGCGCGCGGAGACGGGAGGCGTTGGCGCGAGGCGCGCGAGCGCAGGGGCAAGGCGATGCGCAAGCGCATGCGCGAAGGCATGCGGGAGCGGCGCGAGATGCTGTCTGGCCCCGTGTTCGACGCGGCCGATGGCGATGATGACGGCAAGCTGTCTAAGGAAGAGTTCGAACAACTGCCTGAAGCCGCGCGCGCCGTTGCCCAGCGCCGCGCCTTCGACCGGGTCGATGCCGACGGCGACGGGGTGCTTACCGCGACGGAGCTGTCGCCGAGGATCGCCATGCTCGAGAAAGCCGATGCCGACGGAGACGGCAAGGTCAGCGGCGAGGAGATGCGTTCCCTGCGCAAGGCGCGCGCCGGCGGTGACGGGAAGAAGAAGCGCGGCTGGCGCAAGGTCAGGAAGTCCGGCGACGCTGATGCGGACAAGACCGAATAACCATTTTGGGCCAGGTGCCGGACGAGGAACTGATGCGTCTGGTACAGACCGGAGACCAGCAGGCGTACGCGCGCCTGCTGGACCGGCATCTCAATAGCGTGCACGCCTACGTATACCGGATGACGAACAATCGGGCCGATGCGGAAGACATCGCGCAGGAAACGTTCCTGCGGGTGTGGCACCGGGCGCGAACGTTCAGGCCCGGGCGCGTCCGTTTCACGACCTGGCTGCACCGGATCGCCCACAACCTGTGCGTGGACGCGTTCCGAAAGCGGCGGGCTACCGTGGACATCGAACTGGAGGCGATGGCGGATGATGCGCCGGGTGTGGACGAGGCGAGCATTGCGGAACAGCGCCGGAAGGCGGTCCACGCGGGCATCGCCGAGCTTCCCGAAAGGCAACGGTCGGCGCTGGTCCTGTGCCAGATCCAGGGACGGTCCAACCGGGAAGCGGCACAGATTCTCGATATATCGGTGGACGCGCTGGAGTCGCTGATCGCGCGCGCGAGACGGGCGCTCAAGGCACGCCTCGCCGACCAATTGGAACTGGAGGGAGTGCGATGACAAACGAAGAATTTCGAGAGTGCCTGGACCGATACGGTTCAGATCTCGAACACTGGCCGAACGGGCAACGCGCGGTCGGCCGTGAATTCGCCGGTACCGCGGCAGGCCGGCGGCAACTCGATGCCGCACGTGCGTTCGATGCATTGCTTGCGGAAGCGTTGCCAGTGCCGGAACCGCTTGGCCTGAAGGAACGCATCCTTGCCAACCTGAGCGCGCAAGGACGCCCGATCGACATCGTGTCCTGGCTGTTCGCGCCGTTGTGGCGGCCGGCCGCCCTTGCGGCGGCCCCGCTGGTGCTGGGTTTCACTGTCGGCTTCACCTATCCCGAGACGGACAACCTGGAGGAGGCCGTGGCGGTGATCGCCTTCACGGAAATCGAGGAAGCGGTCAGCGCGGAAAGCGATGGGGAGTTCTGAATGGTAGGCAAGTGGCTCATCGGTGCGTTGATCGTCTCGGTCGTGGTCAACCTGCTGCTGGCGGGGTTCATCGTCGGCCGCATGTCGGGCGACTCCGGTTTCCGGGGCGGGTTCGCCGCTACGCCGTTCATGCCGCAACTCAGGTTCCTCGAAGAGGACCGGCGGCGTGAGGTGACCCGGAACCTCCAGACCAGAAGGGAGCTGAGGCCCATACTCCGCGAGCTTCACCGGTCCCAGAAGGACATCCGCGCCGCTTTCGTGGCGGAACCATTCGACGAGGGGGCGCTGTCCGAAGCGCTTGCCGTTTTCCGCCAGCGCCTGGAAGAGAGCCAGGCCCTGAGCCACAGGAAACTCGTCGCGGTGGCCGCGCGGCTCACCCCCGAGGAACGGCGCAAGATGACGAAGGCACTGGACCGCCACCGGAAGCCGCCGGACAAGCGGCCGCCACGGCCGGAACGTCAGTAGCGGGCGCCCTCGAGGTCCAGCAGGTAGCGCTTCGTCTCGATGCCGCCGCCGAAACCCGTCAGGCTGCCGTCGGCGCCGATGACGCGGTGGCATGGCAATACGATGGGCAGCGGGTTTCGGCCGTTGGCGGCACCGACGGCGCGCACTGCCTTCGGTCTTCCGATCTGCGCCGCGACTTCGCCATAGCTGCGTGTCTCACCGTAGGGAATCGTTGCCAGCGCATCGAGCACCGTGAGTTGGAACGGTGTCCCGGTGGGGTCGAGTTCGAGCTTGAACTGACGCCGTTCGCCCCGAAAATACTCTTCGAGTTGCGTGGCGGCCCGGCGCAGGAACGGCGCATCCGAGCTCCTCCAATCCGCTTTCGGCGCGGTGCTTTTCGGACCGCGCGAGAACGCGATCAGGGACAGCGCGTCGGTGCCGGCCAGCAGCAGTCTGCCGACGGGGCTTTCCATTCGTGTGTAGTACATCTCAATTGCTTCCCTGATTGAACGGCGTGGAGTAAGCGCGCCAGAGGTGCATGACCGCGTAGGCGCGCCAGGGTCGCCATGGCTCCGCTTGCTGCAACGCGTCGCGGGCATTCGTCCCCATGGCCTTTCGCACGACCCAGTCCGAGGAGAGGAAGGCGTCCGGGTCGCGAGCGACGCGCATGGCGACGTATTCGGCGGTCCAGGGCCCTATGCCATCGATACCGAGCAGGGTTTCGCGCGCCGTCGGCGGATCGAGGAGGAAGGCGTCGCCGCGTTCGAGCACTGTGCTCGCGAGCTGTCGCACCGCAGTGGCCCGCATCCCGGGTATCCCGATTGCGGCCACGTCGGCGTTCGCGAGCGTCGCGGGGCTGGGAAACCCGACATTGCCGAACATCCCTGCGAGCCTGGTCGCCAGTTCCGTGGCGCGGTCGATGGAGACCTGTTGTCCGAGGATCGCCCTGACGGCACCTTCGAAGGCGTCCCATGCCCCCGGAACGCGGATGCCGCGCCCGGCGCGCAGCCAGGGTGCGCATCCGGGAGACTCGAGAAGGTGTGACTCGATCGCTTCCGGGTCCGCATCGAGATCGAACACGCGCCGAACGCGTGAGAGGACATCCGAGGTTCGGTCGGCGAGTTCGCCTGGCACCTCGAGCCAAAGGGCCCCATCCCGGTGCGACACCGAGATGTAATGGCCATCGATCCTTCGCCGATAGGTGTGGCCATGCCCGCTTTCCAGGCCCGGAAGGGCGCGGCGTGCGAGGAAGGAAAACACCCAGTCGGCGTCGAACGGCTGGCGGATCGGCAGGCGCAGGCTTATGGGGGAAGAGCCTGAGATTGCGCGTTGGCGGCGCGCTGCCCGCGGAGGGCGGCGAAACACCCGCGAGAACTCGTCGTTGAAGCGGCGAACGCTGCCGTAACCCGCAACAGAGGCCACTTCGGCCATTGGCAGGTGCGTTTCGTCGACCAGACGCTTGGCGAGCGCGATTCGGCGCATCCGCGCCAACCCTTTCGGGGTCGCGCCGAGTTCCTCTCGAAACAGGCGGTTCAGGTGCCGCTCACCGACACCGAGCGCGGCGGCGAGCGCGCTTACCGGGCGTTCGGCAAGGTAGCCGTTGTCGATCATTCGGACTGCGCGCACGACGATCTCGCTGCGGATCGTCCAGGCGGGTAGCGGGCTTTCGCGTTCGGGGCGGCAGCGCAGGCAAGGTCGGTAGCCGGCCTCCAGCGCGGCCGCGGATGTCGCGAAGTAACGGACGTTCTCCTCTGCGGGCGTCCTTGCGGGGCAGATCGGGCGGCAGAACACGCCGGTGGTCACGACGCCGACGACGAAATGGCCGTCGAAGCGAAGGTCTCGCGCCAGGCGGGCGCGGCGGCAGATGTCCGGGGCTGGCAGCATCGCGCCACTATATGTCATCGGCGGGCGGACGGGTTCGCCAGATTCGGACACGTGGCGGAACTTTTGTCCCTGTGGTGATCGCGCACTCCGGCTGGGATTCCGTCCGTCGCCTCTCCCCGACGGAAGTAGCGTCAGGGCTTCCATGGAAGTACGCATCCACCGACGGGGGATCGCCGGCACTTCCCTACGCGTCAGCGGTCGGGGAAACATTCCCCGGCTGAGGGCTCCTGATGCCGTGCTCTCGCCTGCGCCCGTAGCAGGCTGTTCAACTCCTCGACGATCGGCACCACCATGTCCTCGTTGTAGCCGCGCTTGACAGAGACGACGATGCCCTTGATCCCGACGATCACCATGTGTGGCAGCCCGTCGACGCCGTACTGGCGCTGGAGCAGGCCGCGCCGGTCGTGGACGAGGGTCATCCTGTAGTCCTTGAGGCGGCGCAGGGCTCCGCGGTAGGTCCGCGAGTCCTCGGTGTTGATGGCAATGACCTCCAGCCGGTCCTCGCCAATGGAATTATGGATAGCTTCCAGGACGGGCAATTCCTTGCGGCACGGTGGACACCACGTCGCCCAGAAGCTGATGACGACGATCTTGCCGGACATCTCTTCAAGGTTGATGCGGTCGCCGTTCCGGTCGGTCCCCAGACGGGGAGGGGGGACGTCTCCGACCTGCACGTCTGCGGCAGCGCCCTGGGACAGGAGGACGGCCATCGCGATGACGCCTACGACTTTTCGTGCCATCCCTCGACTATAGGCCATTTCCCGGCCGGACGAACTCGCCGGAGTCGTTACGCGCGGCAATACCGCGCCCGGCGGTGCTATGGTTGCCGTTCCCCGCAGGAGTGGCACATGGGCGACCAGCAAAACGAACTGCTCATCGAGCAGATTGAAATCGGGCCGATGGCGAACTTCACCTATGTGGTCGGGTCGCGCAGCACCCGCGAGGTGGCGATCGTCGATCCCGCATGGGACATCGACGGTCTGCTGCGCCATCTTGAGTCTCGCGACTACAAGCTCGTCGCCGCATTGGCGACCCACTACCACCCGGACCACATCGGCGGCGGCATGCGCGGCCACAACATCGCCGGTGTCGCCGAGTTGCTCGAGAAGTCCCCGGTCAAGATCTACGCGCACAGGCACGAGTCGGACGGCGTGAAGAAGGTCACGGGCATTTCCGAAACAGACCTCGTCCGCGTCGACTCCGGCGACACGCTCAAGATAGGCGACATAGAGGTCGAGTTCCTGCACACGCCCGGACACACCCCAGGGTCGCAGTGTTTCCGGATCAGGAATACTCTCGTGTCCGGCGATACGCTGTTCATCAACGGCTGCGGCCGTGTTGACTTGCCGGGCTCGGACCCGGAGGAGATGTACCACAGCCTGCAGCGATTGAAATCCCTGCCGGACGACACGCTGCTGCTGCCCGGCCACAACTACAGTGCCGTCCCCAACGCGACGCTGGCCGAGTCGAAGGGGCAGAATCCCTATCTCGCCGTCAAGGACCTCGACACCTGGCGGCAGATGATGGGATAGCAGACCTCCGCTGCGTACCGGGGCTCGCCCTACGGAAGCAGGTGCGCGACAGCGTCGCGTTCCTCCTGCAGTTCGGCTTCCGTGGCCCGCATCTTCCCGCGGCTGAAGTCGCTGATGTCGAGGCCGTCAATGACCTGCCAGTCGCCGTCGACGCACCTGACGGGGAACGAATAGATCAGGCCCGCTTCGATGCCGTAGCTGCCGTCGGAGTAGACGCCCATGCTGACGACATCGTCCGCGCCGTGTACCCAGTCGCCGATGTGCTCGATGATCGCGTTGGCGGCGGAAGCGGCGCTCGAGGCGCCGCGGGCGGCGATAATGGCTGCGCCGCGCTGCTGCACCGTCGGGATGAACTCGTTCGCGTACCAGGCCTGGTCGACCAGGTCCATCGCCGGCTTCCCGTCCACGGTGGTGTGATGCAGGTCGGGGTACTGCGTTGCCGAGTGATTGCCCCAGACCACGAGGCCCCGCACGGCATCGACGTGCGCGCCGGTCTTTGCGGCGAGTTGGGCCCTGGCGCGATTGTGGTCAAGGCGCATCATCGCGGTGAAGTTGCGGGGATCCAGATCCGGTGCGTTGCGTTGCGCGATCAGGCAGTTGGTGTTCGCGGGATTGCCGACGACCAGTACTTTCACGTCCCGCGATGCATGCGCGTTCAGCGCTGCCCCCTGGACGGAGAAAATGGCGGCATTGGCTTCCAGCAGGTCGCCCCGTTCCATGCCCGCCGTCCGCGGCCGGGCGCCGACGAGAACCGCGATGTCGGCGCCGTCGAAGGCGACGTTCGGATCGTCGGTGGCGGTGATTCCGGCGAGCAGGGGAAAGGCGCAGTCCTCGACTTCCATGATGACGCCGTTGACGGCGTCCATGGCGGGCGGGATCTCAAGCAGTTGCAGTTCGACGGGCGTGTCATCGCCCAGGAGTTGCCCCGATGCGATCCGAAACACGAGCGCGTACCCGATCTGGCCCGCCGCTCCCGTCACCGCGATCCTCACCGCATCCGCCATTGCCGCCTCCCGTGTCCGAAGGGACGGGGATTCTATCGACTTGACGGAAGGGGCGATACGGGGCTACTGCGGTTGTATACTTGCCGCGCGCTGACGCGCCCCCTGCCGATGTTTAGGAGTCATCTGCGGGACCATCTGAATCCCTTTACCGATATCCGGCAGCTAACCGAGGGTTACCCTTATGCAACCGAAACCCTTCTATCGCATCAGCCCGTGTATCGCCGCCCTGGCGCTCGCCCAGGGAGTTGCGCACGGCGAAGAGACGGAACCGTCCGGAGCGCAGCTCGAGACCGTGGTCGTGGTCGGCACGCGCGCCGCGCCCCGCACCGCCACCGACGCACCGGTGCCGGTGGACGCCATCGACGCAGAAGCCCTCATGGGACAGGGCAGCGGCGACATGTCCAACCTGCTGCGGACCACGATTCCGTCGTTTCACGTGAGCACCAACCCGTCCCGGGACGCGGCGGCGCTGCTGCGGCCGGTCAACCTGCGCGGCCTGGCGCCCGACCACACGCTGGTGCTGGTGAACAACAAGCGCCGTCACCGCGGCGCGGTCATCCAGTGGATTTCCAACGGTGCGTCCGACGGTGCCCAGGGACCGGACATTTCCGCTATCCCCGCAGTTGCCATCGATAGGGTCGAGGTGCTCCGGGATGGCGCCGCGGCGCAATACGGTTCCGACGCCATCGCCGGTGTCGTCAATTTCGTGCTGCGGGACGACAGTGAGGGGGCGGCATCGAGGCCAAGTACGGCTTCCACACCGAGAACACGTCAGAGGACGTGACGGTGATCTCGGCCAATCGCGGATTCGGTGCCGGCACGGCGGGCTTTGCGAACCTGAGCCTCGAATACACGACCTCGGCGTCCACCGACCGCAGCGTCCAGCACCCGGATGCGGTGGCCATGCAGGCGGTCGGCGTATCCGTGGCGAACCCCGCAAAGCCCTGGGGCGATGCGGAGGTTGAAGGCGGTCTGAAGGCTTTCGTCAATACCGGTTTCGAGTTCGACAATGGCGCACGCGGCTACGCATTCGGCAACTACACGACCCGCGACGTCACCACTGCGTTCTTCTACCGCTCGCCCCAGGGCCGATCCGGCGTCTACGTGAGTGGCGGCAGGATCCTGATCGGGGGCGGAGAAGCCTGCAAGGCCCGGTACGACTACGCTGCCACGCCGGAGAACGTGGTGACGGTACGCGACCTGCTGCGCGCGGACGACGCGTGTTTCGCGTTCGCCGAGATTTTGCCGGAAGGGTTCACGCCAGCGTTCGGCGCCAGCATGACCGACGCGTCCGCGGTAGCCGGCTACACCGGCACGGCGGCAAATGGCCTGACCTACGACATGTCTATCAGTCATGGCCGAAACCACCTGGACTTCTTTATCCACGAGACGGTCAACGCCTCGTACGGCCCCGCGACGCCACGTTCCTTCGACATCGGCGCGAACGCGCAGACGGAGACCAACTTCAACGTGGACCTGACCTATGCGATGGATGTCGGTCTCGCCTCCGACCTGAACGTGGCCGGCGGCTTCGAGTGGCGGCAGGAGGGATTCAAGATCGTGACCGGCGAGCAACTCTCGTGGGACACCGGACCGTTCGGCGCCGACGGTTTCTCCGCGCGCTCCAACGGCTTCGGCGGATTCAACCCCGCCAGCGCGGGCAAATGGGACCGGGCCAACCTGGCGGCCTATGTCGATCTCGAGGCGGACGTGAACGACTGCACGCGTCTCGGGGGCGCCCTGCGCTGGGAGGACTTCGACGATTTCGGTTCGGTGCTCAATTTCAAGCTGGCGGGCCGCGTTCAGATGAACGACCTGGTGGCGGTCCGGGCTTCCGTCGGCAGTGGATTCCGGGCGCCCACGCCGGGACAGCAGAACGCCAACAACCTGTCCACTGTAGTGGATTCCGCCACCGGCGTATTCCGGGAACAGGGCACGGTAGCCTCCACCAATCCGGTGGCGCTGGCCCTGGGCGGCGCGCCGCTCGACGCGGAAAGCTCGAACAACTTCACCCTCGGGTTCCTCGTCCAGACGGACGGAGGCCTGGACCTGGCCGTCGACCTGTTCCGCATCGAACTCGAGGACAGGATCGCGCTTTCCGACAACCTCACGGTGACCGACGCGATTCGGGCGGACCTGATGGCGGCGGGAGTCGCGGCAGCGGAGGATTTCAACCGAATCCGCTATTTCACCAATGACTACGATACCCGGACAACGGGCCTGGATGTCGTACTGACCCAGCGCTTCGATACGGCTCTGGGCGTAACCAACCTGCTGGCCGGATACAACAGGACCATGACCGAGATCACGGAACTCGAGCAGGCGTCGACCGCCAGCCGCGTCGCATCCATCGAGAGCGGCGCTCCGGGTTCCCGGATCAGCCTGGCCGTGAACCACGCCATGGAAAGGTGGGACCTCGGTGCGCGCCTCAACTACTTCGGCAGTTGGTTCGACTCCGACGACAACCACTACCATGACGGGTACCAGTACCTGGACGTCTCGGCGAAGTACGCCTTCTCGGAGAAGATCGCGGTGATCATCGGGTCGGACAACGTCCTGGACGCCTATCCCGATGAAGCCGTCCGTTCGCCGAGTTCGGGCCGGCTGTATCCCCGGTACTCTCCCGCCGGCTACAACGGCCGGCTCATGTACGGACGGTTGAGGTACGAGTTCTGACAACAGGCGGCACCCGGGATGGCGTGCTGCCTCAGCGGAACTCGTGGTACCAGGTGCCCGCGCTTCTGAGTTCCAGCGCCTTTCGGAGATACGGCGCGGTCTTTTCCGGTAGCCGGTCGGGCGGCGCCCACACGAGGTCGTCGCAGCGGTCCGGTTCACCGATTCCGGCGGTGCCGCTCCAACGCTTTGCTTCGAACAGGAAGTCGACGCCGTCGCCGTAGGGCATGACGATCACGGGTTCGATTTCCAGGATTTCGATACGTGCCTCTTCCCGGACCTCGCGCGCGGCCGCCACGGCGATCTCTTCGCCCAGTTCGACATGTCCGCCCGGCAGCGAGTAGTAGCCGTCGAGGAACCCCGTGTTGGCACGCCGCAGCAGCAACAGGCGGTCGCGGTCGAATACGAATGTGTGCACGATGAGGTCGAACCGGGATCTTTTGTTCATGTTCGATCAGTCTACGGGGACTCGTATCCAGGCGAGCCCGTCAACGAACGCGAAATGCTGATCGGATGAAATGAGATCCGCGCCCGTCTCCATGGCGTGTGCAGCGATCCAGATGTCATTCGGAGAATCCTCGCTCCGACATACGCTGATCGATTTGCGAAAGGTCCTGGAGGGCTTGATCCATCTCGATGGCTTCCTCGTGCGTCCATGTGCCGATCAGGTGGTCCAACGAAGATCCCACAGTGTCCACTTCCGGCTTGCCGGGTTCGAGGCCGGCGCCACGGCAGAGGAGCCGCAATACTGCTCGATTCAGGGAAATGCCCTCCTGGTCCGCCATTTGTCGAATGCGCCGCGCCAGTTCGTCGTCGAAGCCGCGTATCGTTAGCTGGTTCACGTTCGTTCAACTCTCTTGAGTCAGTTGGTGACTCATCATGAGTCGATTGTGCGGCTCATCCAAGTCAAATCAGTGCGGGTTTTCCATCCGCGTTGGGAAATATGGGATCCAAGGGCGGAAATATCCGATTTGTTTCAATGAGTTATCGAACCACGTTCCTGTGTGGAACGGTTCTCCTGACTTGATACGCTGGTGCTTTTCTGCCATTTTTGCGCGTTCGCCAAACAAAACCTGATCGATGCCGATGACTGACCTTAAGCGCCAGCTCTCGATGGGACTGCCTGCGTCCCACGGGCTCTACAATCCCGCCTTCGAGAAGGACGGGTGCGGCGTCGGGTTCATCTGCGACATCAAGGGCCGCGCGAGCCGCGACATCATCCGCGACGCGGGGAACATGAACTGCTGCATGGTCCATCGTGGCGGACTCGGCTATGAAAAGAACACCGGCGACGGCGCGGGCATCCTGACCGGCCTGCCGCACAAGTTCCTGAGCAAGGTGGCGGAGCAGTCGATGGACGCCGTGCTGCCGCCACCGGGGAGTTACGGTGTCGGCAACGTGTTCCTGCCGAGGGACCCGGCGGAACGCGCCCACTGCAAGCGCGTCGTGGCCGAGGCGGTTGCCCGAGCGGGCCAAAGGCTCCTGCGCTGGCGTTCGCTGCCGATCGATCCGAACGGGGCCGATATCGGCAACGCCGCGCGCGCCGCAATGCCGGTGATGGAGCAACTCTTCATCGCCGCCGCGCCGGGCATCGAGGGAGATGCGCTGGAACGGCGCCTGTATCTCATCCGCAAGGATGCGACGCACCGGCTGCGGGGCGATACCAGCCTGGCCGAGCGCAAGCTCTTCTACGTCTGCAGCCTGTCGACGAAGATCGTCATCTACAAGGGAATGCTGACACCGCATCAGCTCTTCACGTTCTTCCCCGATCTCGAGGACGAGGACTACGAATCGCACCTCGCCATGGTGCATTCGCGCTTTTCGACCAACACGTTCCCCTCCTGGGACCGGGCCCAGCCGAACCGGTTCATGTCCCACAACGGAGAGATCAACACGCTGCTCGGCAACATGAACTGGATGAACGCGCGGGAAGGCGTGGTGCGTTCGGATCTCTTCGGAGACGATCTTCCCAAGCTGTTCCCCGTCGTCGAGGAGGATTGCTCCGACTCGGGCACCTTCGACAACGTGCTGGAGTTCCTGCTCATGACCGGGCGAACGCTGCAGGAAGCCGTGCTGATGATGATCCCGGAAGCCTGGCAGCAGCATCCGAACATGCCGGAAGCGCGGCGTGCGTTCTACGAGTATCACTCCTGCCTGATGGAACCGTGGGACGGCCCGGCGTCCATCGCCTTCACCGACGGCACCTATATCGGCGCCGTGCTCGACCGCAACGGCCTGCGTCCCTCGCGGTACTACGTCACGGACGACCACAAGTGCATCATGGCCTCCGAGGTCGGCGTGGTCACCGTCGACCCGGAACGCGTGGTGGAGAAGGGTCGCCTGCAGCCGGGCAAGATCTTCCTCATCGACTTCGACCAGGGCCGCATGATTCCCGACGAGGAGATCAAGACCGAGTGGGCGGCGGCCAGGCCCTACAAGCGCTGGCTCGATGCGCAGCGAATCGAACTCACGCATCTGCCGGCGGTGTCGGGCGCCGGTTTCGAGCCGGCGACGCTCATGTCCCGCATGCAGGCTTTCGGGTACACCGCCGAGACCATGCAGTTCATGCTGGTGCCCATGGTGCAGGAACTGCGCGATCCGCTGGGGTCCATGGGCAACGACGCGGCGCTCGCGGTCATGTCCGAAAAGCCGCGCATGCTGTATGACTACTTCAAGCAACTCTTCGCGCAGGTGACGAATCCCGCCATCGACTCCATCCGCGAGGAAGTCATCATGGCGCTCGAGTGCTATATCGGCCCCGAGCGCAACCTCCTCGAGGTGAAGGAAGGTCACGCCCACCGGCTGCGCATCCCGCACCCGATCCTGTCGAACGAAGAACTCGCGACGCTCAGGGGAATGGACCACCGGGGATGGCGCACGAAGGAGATCGACATCACCTTCCCGCTGGATTCGGGCAAGGCCGGCCTGCTCGAAGCCTTCGATCGCATCTCAAACGAGGCGAGCCAGGCCATCGAGGACGGCTACAGCCTCATCGTGCTGTCTGACCGCGCCATCGGCCCGGAGCGCGTGCCCATCAGTGCCCTGGCGGCGGTCGGCGCCGTGCACCATCACCTGGTGCGCGAACATGCGCGCACGCGCATCGGCATCCTGGTGGAGACCGGCGAGGCGCGCGAAGTCCACCACCACTGCCTGCTGATCGGCTACGGCGCCGACGCGATCAATCCCTACCTTGCGTTCGAGGCCCTGTGGGACGCCCGCCGCAATGGCTACCTCAGCGGCGCGGCGCACATCGCTAACGACGCCGACATCGTCACCGCGTACCGCAAGGGCGTGGCCAAGGGCATGATGAAAGTGATGGCCAAGATGGGCATCTCGACGCTGCAGTCCTACAAGGGCGCGCAGATCTTCGAGGCGGTGGGGCTCAACGAAGACGTCGTGGAGCGCTGTTTCGCCGGCACCGCGAGCCGGGTGCGCGGGGTGGGCTTCGAGGTTCTGGCGGAGGAGATGCAGCGCCGCCACGCCATCGGGTTCCCGCCGCGGGACACGGTCGCCTTGCCGGTTCTGCCCAATCCCGGCGATTTCCACTGGCGCCGCGGCGGCGACACGCACATGTGGGACCCGGACGCCGTCGCCGACCTGCAGCAGGCTGCGCGCACCAGGAGCACGGAAGCCTACGAGCGCTTCTCCCGCCATGTGAACGAAGAGAATACGCGTCGCAGCACGCTACGCGGCCTGCTGCGATTCAGGTCGGGCGCCGGCGGCGAGTCGCTCGACATCGACGAGGTGGAACCGGCGAAAGAGATCGTCAGGCGTTTCGCCACCGGCGCCATGAGCTTCGGTTCGATCTCGAAGGAGGCGCACGAATCGCTGGCCGTCGCCATGAACCGCATCGGCGGCAAATCCAATACCGGCGAAGGCGGGGAGGATTCTGCTCGCTATACGCCGCTGCCGAACGGTGACTCCAGGCGGTCCGCCATCAAGCAGGTGGCGAGCGGCCGTTTCGGCGTGACCATCGAGTACCTGACCAACGCCGACGAACTGCAGATCAAGATCGTCCAGGGTGCGAAGCCCGGAGAGGGCGGGGAACTGCCGGGACGGAAGGTGGACGATTTCATCGCGGGGATCCGCCATTCGACGCCGGGCGTCGGACTGATCAGCCCGCCGCCGCATCACGACATCTACTCCATCGAAGACATAGCGCAGCTCATCCACGACCTGAAGAACGCGAACCCCGAGGCGCGCATCAGCGTGAAACTCGGCGCAGAGGTCGGTGTCGGCACCGTCGCGGCGGGGGTCACGAAGGCACGTTCCGACCACCTGGTGATTGCCGGCGACACCGGGGGCACCGGCGCATCGCCGCTTACCTCCATCAAGCACGCCGGCGTGCCGTGGGAACTCGGCATCGCGGAGACGCACCAGACGCTGGTGATGAACAACCTGCGATCGCGCGTCGTGCTGCAGACCGACGGGCAGCTCAAGACGGGCCGGGATGTCGCCATCGCGGCGCTCCTGGGGGCGGAGGAGTTCGGCTTCGCGACGGCCCCGCTGGTCGCGCTCGGCTGCATCATGATGCGCAAGTGCCACCTCAATACCTGCCCCGTGGGCATCGCGACGCAGGACCCGGTGCTGCGCACCAAGTTCGCCGGCACGCCGGAGCATGTCGTCAACTACATGTTCATGATCGCGGAGGAACTGCGGGGCATCATGGCGGACCTGGGGTTCAGGACGGTCAACGACATGATCGGCCGTGTCGACGCGCTGGACGTGGGCGGCGCGGTGCGCCACTGGAAGTCGAGAGGCCTGGATCTGTCCGAAATCCTGGCACCCGCCCAGGAGCCGGAGAACTGCCTCGGCGTGTACGCGATCCACGAGCAGGACCACGGTCTCGACGCCGCCCTCGACAACGAACTCATCCGCCTGGCGGAACCCGCCCTGGCCCGGGGCGAGAGAGTGCGGGCCCAACTGCCGATCATCAACGTCAACCGTGTCGTCGGCGGCATGCTGTCTCACCAGATCGTCAAGCGGGTGGGACCGGGGATGCTCCCCGACGGGACCATTCACTTCAAGTTCGACGGCAGCGCCGGCCAGAGCTTCGGCGCCTGGCTCGCCCGCGGCGTGACGCTGGAGGTGGAAGGCGACGCCAACGACTACGTCGGCAAGGGCCTTTGCGGCGGTCGACTCATTATCTACCCGCCAAAATCGAGTCGCTTCGAAGCCGAAAAGCAGGTGTTGATCGGCAACGTCGCACTGTATGGCGCAACCGGTGGCGAGTGCTTCTTCAGGGGCGTTGCCGCCGAGCGATTCTGCGTGCGCAATTCCGGCGCCCGCGCAGTGATCGAAGGCGTCGGAGACCACGGCTGCGAGTACATGACCGGTGGCCGCGCGGTGATCCTCGGACCTACCGGCCGGAACTTCGCCGCCGGCATGAGCGGCGGGATCGCCTACGTCTGGGATCCGGAGGGACGCTTCAATGCGTTGTGCAATACGGAGATGGTCGAACTCGAGACCGTCGAGGACGAGGCGGAGGCCGGGGAAGTCGAAGACATGGTCCGCCGGCACGCCGAATTCACGGGTTCTCCCGTGGCCGCGGAGATCCTCGATGACTGGGACCGCAACCTGTCCCGGTTCGTGCGCGTGATGCCCATCGACTACAAGCGTGTTCTGCAAGAGAGAGAACTCGAGCTGGGCCAGGCCGCGGCCGGCGGATAGCAGAACACCACAATGGGCAAGACCACGGGATTCATGGAGTTCGAGCGCGTTGCGGAACCGTACCGCGACCCGAAGGCGCGCGTCCTCGACTTTCGCGAGATCTACACGGACCACGACGTCGGGCATCTGGAGACCCAGGGCGCGCGCTGCATGGACTGCGGGGTGCCGTTCTGCCAGTCGGAGAACGGCTGCCCGATCCACAACCTGATCCCGGAGTGGAACGACCTCGTCTATCGCGGGCACTGGCGCGACGCCCTCGACCGGCTGCACAAGACCAACAACTTCCCGGAGTTCACCGGAAGGGTCTGCCCGGCGCCGTGCGAAGGCGCGTGCGTACTGGGCATCACCGATCCCGCCGTGACCATCAAGAACATCGAGATGGCGATCATCGACCGGGGCTTCGAGGAAGGCTGGGTGGTGCCCATGCCGCCGAAGACCCGCACCGGCAAGAAGGTCGCGGTTATCGGTTCGGGCCCCGCGGGTCTCGCCGCCGCCGCGCAACTCAACCAGGCCGGGCACAAGGTGACCGTGTACGAGCGGGCGGACCGCATCGGCGGCTTGCTCACATACGGCATCCCGAACATGAAGCTCGAGAAGGAACGCATTGTCGAGCGGCGTCTGGCCCTCATGCGCGAGGAGGGGATCGAGTTCGTCACCAACGCCAACGTCGGGGACGGATCCAACGGCAGCATCGATGCCGAGGCGTTGTTCGAGGCGTCCGACGCAGTGCTCCTCGCCACCGGCGCCACGGTGCCCCGGAACCTGCCGGTGCCGGGCCGGGAGCTCAAGGGTGTCTACTTCGCCATGGAGTTCCTGACCGCCAATACCCGGAGCCTGCTCGACTCGAACTTCGAGGACGGCAACTTCATTTCCGCCAAGGGCAAGGATGTGGTGGTCATCGGCGGCGGCGACACCGGCGCGGACTGCATCGGGACCGCGCTTCGGCACGGATGCAAGTCGCTCCAGAACTTCGAACTGTTCCCGTCGCCCCCGCCGGAGCGCGCGCCGAACAACCCCTGGCCGCTGTATCCGAACATCCTGCGCACCGACTACGCACACCAGGAGTCCGGCGCGAAATTCGGCGACGATCCCCGGATCTACTGCATCAACACGGTGGAGTTCATCGACGACGGCAACGGCGGCCTCGCGGGCATGCGCACCATCGACGTCGCGCTGGAAAACGGAAGGTTCCGGGACCTCGAAGGGACCGAGCGGGTGTGGGAAGCGCAGCTCGTGTTCCTCGCCATGGGCTTCCTCGGCCCGGAGAACGCCGTGTCGGAACGGCTCGGGCTCGAGTACGACGAGCGCTCGAACTATTCCGCGGAGAAAGGCGTGCACAAGACGAACCGGGAGGGCGTCTTCGCGGCCGGAGACTGCCGCGGCGGCCAATCCCTCGTGGTCCGCGCGATCAACGAGGGAAGGGAAGCGGCCCGCGAAATCGACCGATACCTAACCGGTTCGACGCTGCTGCCGTAAGTTCGGCGGAACACGCAACAAAAACGTGATGGCGAAGGCCGTTTTTCGGTTTATATTCGCCATTGGGTGATGACAAAGGAGGGCTTGAAGTGGCGTATACCACGGAAGAAATCCGCAATATTGCGCTGGTCGGACACGCTGGCGCTGGCAAGACCGAGCTGAACGAAGCGCTGCTGCATACGGCGGGCAAGATCCCGAACAGGGGATCCGTGGATGCCGGGGACACGGTCTCCGACTTCGACCCGCGTGAGCAGGAACTGAAACACTCGCTGCGCGCCACGTTCTGTCACCTCGATCACGGGGATACGCACGTCAATCTCGTCGACACCCCCGGATATCCCGATTTCCAGGGAAGGACCCTCTCGGTGTTGCCGGCGGTTGAAACCGCGGCGGTCGTCGTCGATGCAGTGGCCGGTGTTGAACCGATGACGCAGCAGTTCATGGAGGCGGCACGGGCGCAGGGTCTGTGCCGGATGATCGTGGTGAACAAGATCGACGCGCCGAACGCAGACGCGGGTGCCGTGCTGGAACAGATCCAGGACGGGTTCGGCTCGGAGTGCCTTCCGATCAACCTGCCGGCCCAAGGCGGGACGAAGGTGGTGGATGTCTTCTTCGAGTCGAACGGTGCCGATCCGGACTTCGGTTCGGTGGAAGCCGCCCACGAACAGATTGTCGACCAGGTCGTCGAAGTCGACGACGACCTGATGGAACTGTACCTCGAACAGGGCGAAGTCGAGCCCGAGCAACTCCACGAACCTTTCGAGAAGGCACTGCGGGAAGGACATCTCGTGCCGATCTGTTTCGCGTCGGCCACGACCGGTGCCGGCGTGCCGGAACTGCTCGACATATTCGGGCGCTTCATGCCGAACCCCATGGAAGGCAATCCTCCGCCTTTCGTCCAGGGCGAAGGCGAAGACGCGGAACCGGCCTCGATCACGCCAGACCCTGCGGCGCACGCGGTGGCGCATGTGGTCAAGGTCGATATCGACCCCTTCCGCGGACGCATGGCGACGGTCCGCAACCACCAGGGCACCGTGCGGCGCGGCGGACAGATATTCGTCGGCGACGGGCGCAAGCCATTCAAGATCGGTCACCTTCTCAAGCTCAACGGCGCTGAACAGACCGAGGTCGACACGGCGATTCCGGGTGACATCTGCGCAATTCCCCGGGCGGAAGACATGCGGTTCAATGCGGTCCTGCACGACGCCCGCGACGTAAACGGCATTCACCTCAAGTCCACGCCGTTGCCGGAGCCCATGTACGGGCGCGCGATCGCGGCGGAAACCGACGTCGAAGCGCAGAAGGCGAATGAAGCGGTATCGACGTTGTGCGCGGAAGACCCCTCCCTGCGCCTCGAGCAGATCGCGTCGATGAACGAAACCGTGCTGCGCGGCATCGGCGAACTGCACATGCGCATCACCCTTGACGAGGTGGCGAACAAGTACGGTATCTCGTTGAAGACCTCGCTTCCCTCCATCGCCTATCGCGAGACGATCGTCGGCAAGGCGGAGGGGCACCACCGCCACAAGAAACAGACGGGCGGCGCGGGGCAGTTCGGGGAAGTGTTCCTGCGGGTCGAGCCGTTGCCCCGAGGCGAGGGATTCGAGTTCGTCGACGCGGTGGTGGGCGGTGTCATCCCGTCCCAGTTCATCCCCGCGGTGGAAAAAGGCGTACGGGAAGTCATCGCCGGCGGCGCGATATCGGGCTACCCGTTGCAGGATGTCCGGGTCACCGTCCACGACGGCAAGCACCACTCGGTGGACTCGAAGGAGGTCGCTTTCGTGTCTGCGGGCCGACAGGCGTTCATCAACGCCGTACGGGCCGCGAGGCCGATCGTCATGGAACCGATCGTCGACATCACGGTAACGGTTCCCGACCATTGCATGGGAGATGTCGCGGGCGACCTGTCCAGCATGCGCGGCTCGATCAAGGGCACCAACAGCCTGACGGGCGGCCGCGCGGAGATTTCGGGCCAGGTCCCGCTGAAGGAAGCGCAGGGCTATCACTCGCGGCTGAATTCACTCTCGGGCGGCGAGGGGGCTTTCAGCATGGCTTTCAGCCACTATGCCCAGGTGCCGGCGATGGATCAGGAGGAACTCGTCAGGGCGTTCCGCCGGGACGATTGAGGAACCGGGCGCGGTGCCGGTTACTCCGCGCAGAGCGCCTCGCCCGCCTCGAGTGTCTTCCGGATCGCGTCTTCCGGCGCCTGGTCCGTCATCGCCGCAGAGCCGATGGCGTCCGTCAGTATGAGGCGAAGGCGTCCGTCGACGACCTTCTTGTCCATGCCCATGGTCTCCAGCATCGCGTCGGCGGCGACCGGTGGCGGCGCCACCGGCAAGCCGGCGCGGGCGATCAGGTCCTTGATTCGCGTCGCGTCGTCGCGGGGCAGTTTCCCCCACCGGGAGGAAAGGTCGGCCGCCATGACCATGCCGATCGCCACCGCTTCGCCATGCAACAGTTGCTCGTAACCGGTCAGTGCCTCCAGCGCGTGGCCGAACGTGTGGCCGAAGTTCAGGATGGCCCTCAAGCCGGTCTCGCGCTCATCGGCCTGCACCACCGCGGCCTTGATCCGGCATGACTCCGCCACCGCGTAGGTGAGTGCATCCGCGTCGAGCGTGAGCAGGCGCTCCAGGTTGACGTCGAGCCAGTCGAAGAAGGCGGCGTCGTAGATGACACCGTACTTGATGACCTCGGCGATCCCCGCCCCGAGTTCGCGTGGCGGCAGCGTCTGAAGCGTGCCGATGTCCGCGATCACGCAGCGCGGCTGGTAGAAGGACCCGATGAGGTTCTTGCCCCGGCTGTGGTTGACCGCGGTCTTGCCGCCCACGGACGAATCCACCAGGGCCAGCAGCGTCGTCGGCACCTGGATGAAGGCGACACCCCGCTGGTAGGTGGCGGCGACGAAGCCGGCGACATCGCCGATGACGCCGCCGCCGAGACCGATGATGGCCGTGGTGCGGTTATGGCCTCCGGCGATGAGTTGTTCCATGAGCGCAGCGTAGGTGTCGAGCGTCTTGAACGCCTCGCCGTCGCCGATGCATGTGCAATCTGCCTTCACCGACGGTGGGAGGCTCGATAGCAGCACATCCAGGTAGCGGTCCCGAACCGCTTCGTTGGTAACGATGAACGCCTGTCTGCCGGGCACGTAATCGTCGAGCAGTCCGGGGCGCCCGAGCAGTCCGCGGCCGATCCGGATCGGATAGCTGCGCTCGCCGAGATCAACCACGAGGTTGGTGGGCGCGTCCGCCATCGTCAGGCCTCCAGTTCGGAGACGATCCGCTGGGCAATCACCCGGGGCGGACGGTCATCCGTGCGAATCTCGATATCTGCGGTCTGCGCGTACAGGTCGCCGCGTTGATCCATGAGTTCGACCAGCTTGTCCCGCGCGTTTTCGCCGGTGAGGAGCGGCCGTCGCGTGTTCCCCCGGGCGCGTGCCACGAGGCTCTCGAACGGGGCGTTAAGGTAGACCACCGTACCCCGTTCGGAAAGTCTGCGGCGGTTGACCTCCCGCAGCACGACGCCCCCGCCGGTCGCGATCACTACACCGTTCCTTTTCGTGAGTTCCTCGATCACCTTTTCTTCGCGGTCCCGGAATTTCTCCTCCCCCTCGATATCGAAGATCCACGGAATGTCGGCTCCGGCGCGATCTTCGATGACGCTGTCGCTGTCGACGAAATCGAGACCGAGCGCCTTGGCGAGGTGACGGCCGACAGTGCTCTTGCCGGAAGCCATCATCCCGATCAGAAAGACATTGCGCTTGGGCATGGGCGGAACCAATAGGTCTACCGAATAGTGTAGCGCGTTGCGGGTGGGCGTCGTCCGCTTCCCTGACAGGACCCTCGGCTGGCGACCCGTCGGAATTCGCCGCCGTTGACCCGGAAATAGTGTTCCGCCGCCGCTTATCCGTCCAAGCGTGCCACGAACTCTCGATGTTCCGGGCTGCCAATTCCCTCGTGGGCCTTCGCCATCACGGCAGCGAGGTCTCCGTCTAGGAGTGCTGTTGCGGCGATGCGCAGGCCGGGGAATGCCCGACTACGGATCACGTTATCGGCGTCCGCCGGGAGCGGCTGGTACGCATCTCCGACGAGTTGAAACCAGTCCAAGCGACGCTCGCGCGTCCGCCACACGATGTACTCGCGTACGCCGTGGCGGCGGTAAACCCGGAGTTTGTCGCCCAAGTCGTAGGAAGCGCTGGTGGCGGACACCTCCGCGACGAGTTCGGGCGCATCCTGTATGTAGCCGTCGGCATCGACCACCGATTGCCGCAGCGCTGGCGACTCGATCCGCAGCATGACGTCTGGTTGTGGCTCGTTGTCGGCGTCGAGGCGCACAGTCGTGTTGTCGGCGACGCCCACGCCCGGAGTGTGGGCGGCGTATACCAAGATCGGGGCGAAGATGGCCGCGTGAGGCTTGCCATGCACTTCGTAGCGCACGGGCGGCGGCATGCGCACTATGCCGTCGATCAGTTCCGCCTTCTTGATGTCGGGGCACGCCGCGTAGCGCCTTTCGAATTCGTCTCGTGTCAGCCGTTCCCCGGCCTTGAGTCGAGGAGCGTGCGATTGCCGGCCGCGCATCACTTCATCGTCGGCGATCAATTGTCCTGATGATCCTTGCGAAGGTCGATGCTGCATATGCGTATTGTACTGTTCTGGTGGGAATGCACGACGAAAAAACAACATGAAGAACAACCCCGGAGGGGAGGCCGACGCCCGTTCGCTTTCGTGCGAGACCACATGCAATATGGGTTCCTTGGTGATCGGTCGATTAGCCATGCTGAAACAACTACCCGCCAGACACAGCATTGCGGAAATGCGGCAACGGGCCACATCGCTCCGTCATCGCTGGGAGGCGGGCGAAGTCGAGGCCACCGACGAGATTCGCACGTCACTCGGCGGGGTGCGGAGAGCCCCGCTGTCCGACGCGGACGCGAAACTCCTGACGGCCCGGACACATGGCTTTTCAACGTGGCGGCAATTGGAGGTATTTGTTACGCACTCGGGTGCGGGCTCGGACTTCCAGCAACTGGCCTGCCTCAACTATTTCGACAGCGACAGGCCCGCCAATCGCGAACGCGCGCGGGCGATGCTGGATGCCGATCCGGCGCTCGGAACGCGGGACATCTGGTCCGCCGCCTGCGTCGGAGATGCGCGCGCAGTAGCGGACTTTCTCGACACCGACGCATCGCTGGCGGGCGTGCGTGGCGGGTACTTCGATTGGGAACCATTGCTCTATGCCTGCTATTCGCGTCTCAACCTCGAGGGTGGCTCGACGCTTGCGGTGGCGCGGCTCCTGATCGAGCGGGGCGCCGATCCCAACGCGCACTACATGTGGGGAGGCCAGTACCGGTTCACCGCGCTCACAGGCGCTTTCGGGGAAGGCGAGATGGGCCCTGTGAACCAGCCGGAACACGAGGACCGCGACGAACTGGCGAAGCTGCTGCTCGATGCCGGCGCCGATCCTAACGACGGCCAGGCGCTTTACAACACGATGTTCACAGCGGGCAGCGAATGCCTCGAGATGCTGCTCGAATACGGCTTGAGCGCGGAACACCGGAACAACTGGCTGCTGGAGGAGAACGGAGAACTGGTGGACAACCCGGACAAGGTCCTCGGCTACCAGTTGCAATGGGCGGTGCGCCAACACCATGTGGAACGCGCGAGACTGCTGATCGATCGCGGAGCAGACTTGTCGATCGATGCCGGTGACGGACGAACGCTGTTTGAAGCAGCCTTGCGCGGCGGGCATCCGGACCTCGCGCAATATCTCTCCGACCATGGTGCCGCCGCTGCGGCACTGGATGCCACGAATCGGTTTGCGGCCGCCTGCATGGGCGCGGACGAGGGCACGGCCCGGATGCTCCTCGAAGAACAATCCGACCTGGTCGAGCGGACGCAGACCGACGACCCGCAACTGATCGTCGATGCCGCCAGTTCCAATCGGCTCGCTGCGGTCCGCCTCATGCTCGAGCTGGGATTCGATCCCAACACGGGTGACAGCACGCCGGCTGCACCGCTGCACCAGGCAGCGTTCCATGGCCACCTGGAAATGGTGAAACTGCTGCTTGACGGGGGCGCGCGGCCGGATGTGCGCGATGCGCACCACGCGGGGACGCCGCTCGAGTGGGCGGCGGTTGCGGGGCAGGCGGAGGTCGAAGCGTATCTCGCGAGCCGCTGAATCGGGGTTCACCCGGTGTCGGGCACCACCCGGCCCTCGATCAGGGCACCCGCCTCTTCGATGATGCGCGGCGTAATGAAGATGAGGAGTTCCTGCTTGTCGTCCCGCTCGATGGTGCGGCGGAACAGCCGGCCCAGGTAGGGGATGTCGCCCAGCAGCGGCGTCTTCGTCACGGAGAAGTTCCTGTCCGTGCGGAACATGCCGCCAAGCACCAGCGTCTGGCCGTTTTGGACCAGCACCCGGGTTGTGATCGCCGTGGTGTCGATGCTGGGCACGCCGTTGAACACCTGGCCTACGGAGTCCTGGTTGACCCTGAGGTCCATGATGATGTGCTCGTCGGGAGTGATTCTTGGCGTCACCTCGAGCGAGAGCACCGCCTGCTTGAACGACGTCGATGTCGCGCCCGAGCTGCTCGCTTCCTGGTAGGGGATCTCGACGCCGGACTGGATCGTCGCCGGCTGCTTGTCGGCGGTGATCAGGGTGGGTCTGGCGACGATTTCGGCCTGGCCCTCGGTAGCGAGTGCGGAAAGCTCAAGGTCGAGCAGGTAGTCGATGCCGTTGGTGACGCCGATGCCGAGACGCGTCGCACCCTGCCCGGACGCCGGGAGGTCCACGACGAGATCACCCGGAGACGAAATCGCACCGCTCCCTTCGGCCGCGATGTTCTGCAATTCCGCCAGGGTCTCGCGGCTGCCGCCCAGTTTCAGGACCGGAGAATCGCTCCCTGCTTCGGTCCGTCTCAATGTACCGCCGCCCCAACGTACGCCGAGCCGTTCGCTGAAGTTCACGTTGGCGTTGACGATGCGGGACTCGATCTGCACCTGCCGGACCGGGACGTCCAGTTGGGAGATCACGCCCCGCGCCTTGGCCAGGTTGTCTGCGGTGTCCGTCAGGACCACGGCGTTCGTGCGCTCGTCGACGATGACGCTGCCGCGCTCGGAAAGCACGGAGGCCTCGGAGTCGCCGCGCGTCAGCAGGCCGAACAGTTCGGACGCGTTGGCATACCTGACCTGCATGAACTCGGTGGTCAGCGGCGCCAGTTCGGAGAGCTGTTGGCGGTTGGTGAGCTCGAGCTTCTCGCGTTCGGCTAACTCTTCCGCGGGCGCCACCAGCAGGACGTTGCCCTCGACGCGCTTGCCGAGCCCCCTGGTGCGCAGGATCAGGTCCAGTGCCTGGTCCCATGGCACCTGGTTGAGCCGCAGGGTGACATTGCCCGAGACCGTATCGCTCGCGACCAGGTTGGTTCCCGCGAAGTCGGCGATCAGGAGGAGCGCCGCACGCACCTCTATGTCCTGGAAGTTGAACGAGAGCTCCTCGCCGCGGTACGCGCCGCCGGGCGCGGTTGCTTCCGCCGGGACCGGCGCGTCCGGTTCGTCGTTTGCCGCGGCGGTGAATTCCCCCATGAGCAGGGTTGCCGCGAGCAGCATTGTCAGGCCATGTCCGTTCATTGGGTTCATTCAGTTTCCTTGGTCCCCTGGCGGCTGGTGAGGGAGATGAACCGTGGACGCTCTATCCATCCTTCGGCGTCGCGAACGACTTCCACGAGTTCGACTCCCGCATCTCCGATAAGGCGAATGCGACCGAAGTCGGTCCCCATGTGTTCGCCGACGCCCACGGGGTGGACGGTGCCGTTCGGGTCCTGAACGAGCGCCAGGCGCGTCCCGCGGCCGGATAGTGTTCCCGCAAGGCGCAGTTGCGCCAGCGGGAACCGCTCGAGATGCGCCTTCACGCGGTGCGGGTCCGGGGCGACCAGGAGCTGGTCGTCCGCGGCGGCTGACCCGAGTGCCGGAGGAGGTTCGAAGGGGCTGCGCAGCCCTCGTGCCGCGTAGGCGAACGTTTCGGGAGCCCGCGCCGGCGTGTGTGTATCCGGGACCGGAATGGCTCCGGACCCCACTTCCGTCCCATCGGTGAACGCCTGGAGGTCTGCATGCCGGTCATCGTGGCAGGCGGCTGCCAGCAGGCCCGCGAAGACTCCCGCCGGAATGGCAAGAACTCGTTTCATGCCCTGTCTCCGATAGTGCCGGGGAGAGGACGCGAGAGGTAGCTGTAGGTCTTTGCCAGGATCGCCATCCTGAGTCTCGATCCGGCTGTGGACGAACAATGCGACGGATCGCCGTCGTCGCAACGCGAAGGTGTCGACGTATCGGTCTGGTCAGACTTGCCCTCGGGCGCGATCTCGAAATCATGCAGCGTCACGATCCTGGACAGGGCGGCAACGTCGCTGACGAACGTGCCGATGTCGTGGTAGTGACCACGCACGGTGATCCTGATGGGCAGCTCCATGTAGAAGCCGGTTGCCCGTTCGCCCTCGAGGTCGATGCCCTCCACCGTCAACCCGTTGGTGATCGCGGCACGGGATATGTCCTCGATCAGTCCCGGCACTTCGGTATCCCTCGGCAATTGGCGCAGCAGCGCCTCGAATTGGTTTGCCAGGCCCTCGTGCCGGGCGCGCGTCGCCTCGAGGCCCGCGGCGGGAACCGCCTTGCGCTGGAACTCGCGCTTGAGTTCGGTTTCGGACGCCATGCGGGTGCTCACGGCGTCCTGCTTGCCCGAGAGATGGAGCGCGTGGCCTGCGCCGAGCGTGAGGCAGAAACCGGCCGCCAGAACCAACGCCCTGGCGGAACGCGGCCAGGTCCCGATGTCGTTGATATCGAGCCCGCGGAGTTGGGTGAGCCAGTCACGCATGCCCCGGGCCCCCATTCCCTTCGCCGTTGCCGCCGCCAGCTTGCGGAGGTTGCGGGCGATGCGGATCGCCCTCGCCACGGGTTCGCCGAAACGTCAGCTCGAACTCGGATGCCCTTCCGCCGTAGTGGGGACCGTCGCGGATTTCACTGATGCTCTTCAGGTTCGGCCCGGCGAACCAGCGCGAGTCCTCGATGTTGCGCATCAGCGTGGAGACGCGCTCGTTGGACGCTGCGGCCCCGTGCGCGGTAAACAGGTTGCCGGTCAGCGACAGCGACGTGTAGTGGGCGCCATCGGCCATCGTCTGCGCGAGGGCGTCGAACACCCGGGCCATCTCCTGCCGGTTGCCCTGCAGCGCGTGAGCTACCTCGAGGCGCGACAGGACCCGATCGGTCTTCTCGCGCAGCGCTTCGATCTCGGCGAGCCGCCGGTCCAGTTCCAGGATCCGTTCCCGCAGGTAGTCGTTGCGGTGGTCAACGTGCCGCGACTCGACGTCGAGTTGCCAGCCCCACGACAGGACCACCGCGATGGCGAGGACTCCCGACAGGCCGAGATTGGCGAAGAATGTTCTCCTGGCGCGCTCGCGTCGCCATTCACGCCAGGGCAGGAGATTGATGGCGTTCATGGTTCGAATGCCCGGAGCGCGAGGCCGCAGGCGAGCATGAACGCGGGCGCGTTCTCCGGCAGGTCCGGGGCATTTGCCGGATCCGTCACGGTCACGCCGGCGAACGGATCCGCGACGGCCACGGGCACGCCGAGTGCGCGGACGGCGTGACCGGCCAGTTCCGGCATGGCGGCCACCTCGCCAGCCAGGTAGACCTGGTCCACGCTTCCCGAGGGGTTCGCGGAATAGAAGAACTGGAGCGAGCGTGCCATCTGGCCCAGCAACTTGTCGCGGAACCGCGAGAAGGCCGGTTCGTTCGCCGGCTCGTGGAATCCCTGGATCTCCTCCGTCAACGTCATGCCGCCGAACGCCTGCTCCCGCGTATGCACCACTTTGTCGCGATGGAGTACGGACAGCGTCGTGGAGGTTGCCCCGATGTCGAAGATGGCAGCATCGGATCCGAAATCGGGTTGCAGGCGTTCGAACGCCCGCGCTATCGCGAAGGCCTCGATGTCCAGGACGCGAGGCTTGAGCCCGCCGAGTTGCACGGCATCTTCGAGCAGCTCGGCATCGTCCCTGCGGCAGGCGGCGAACAGGACCTCGACCCGCGTGGGGTCGCGTTCGCTCAGGTGCAGCACTTCGAAGTCGATGGCGGCCGCATCGGGCGGGTAGGGCAGGTGGTCCGCAGCCTGCAGGGCGATCTCGCTCTCCATTTCCTCGTCCGACAGTGATGCGTCCATTTCGATCACCTTCGTGAGCGCGGCAGTGCCGCCGATTGCCACTGCGGCGCGTTTTGTGCCGGGCCGCGTTCGCCGCGCAAGGCGTTTAATCGCTTCACCAACGCCTCCGGCATCACTAATATGCGTCCCTGACGCGCGCGCATGCGTCTCGGGCGCGGCGCGCGGCGGCACGGGTTCGATGCCGCACGATTCCAGGGTCAGGCGGCCGTCGCGCTTCGAGAGTTCCACGAGCTTCACCGAGGTCGAACCAATGTCCAAGCCAATGAGGGAGCCGGGCTTGTTTCGAAACACCAGGAGTCCTTCCGGTAACGTCTTTCGGACGCGGGGGTTTTGGGCATGAGCCCGCGAGCCACGCGTTTCTGGAAGACGATTATCTGGCTCGGGTTCGCTGCTGTCTGTGGGGCATTGACGATTCTGGCTGGCGGATATCTCTATCTGAATCCGCAAGTTCCCGCCGCATCGACCTACCAGAATTATCATCACGAGGCGCCTCTGCGGATCTACTCGTCGGACGGCGCGCTACTCGGCGAGTTCGGCGAGCGCCGCCTGATCCCCGTCCGGCTGGAAGATGTGCCGATGGACTTCCGCAATGCGCTGGTGAATACCGAGGACAAGCGTTTCTACGAGCACAGCGGCATCGACTACATCTCTCTCGCGAACGATACGATTCGGCTGCTGCTCAATCCCACCGGGGTGCGCACCGGCGCATCGACGATCACCATGCAGCTTGCGAAGAACGTCTCGCTGTCGCTTGAGCAGACATTCATCCGCAAGTTCAAGGAGATGCTGCTTGCGCTCAAGATCGAGCACGAGTTGACGAAAGACGAGATCCTCGAGCTCTACATCAATATCGCGCCGTTCGGGAAGCGCGCCTATGGGGCGCAGGCGGCGGCGTACACGTACTACGGCAAGCCGCTCGACAAGCTCAACGTGGCGCAGCTCGCCATGTTGGCGGGCATACCGAAACGCCCCGAAGCAGGCAATCCGGTCAACGGCCCGGATTGGGCGGTACGCCGCAGGAACCTGGTCCTGCGGCGCATGTTCGAGCAGGGATCGATCGACCGGGCGGCGTACGAGGAAGCCCGTGATGCGCCGATCACGGCGGCGGTATACCAGCGCGAGATCGATCTGCCGGCGCCCCATGTCGCCGAGTGGGCGCGGCAGGAACTCGAAGACCGTTACGGCCCCGAGATCTACCACCTGGGCCACGAGGTGTTCACTACGGTCGACAGCGGCCTGCAGGCGAGCGCCATCGAGGCCCTGCGGCGCGGCCTGGTCGACTACGACCGGCGGCATGGCTATCGGGGTCCCGAGGACAGGGTGCAGATTGACCTGGACGCGGAGGTGCATGGGGGACCTGATGCCGCCGAGACGCCGGAAGTGTCGGAGTCCCTGGCCGAACCCGGTGAAGAGGAAATGGCCGGAGAAGTACTCCCGTCACCGCTGTCAGACCCCCGCGCACCCGCATACCTCGCTGCCATGGAGGAAGTTCCGCCATCCGGCGACCTGTTGCCGGCGATCGTGACCCATGTTGGTGAGAGGACGTTTGCGGCACTCGTGAAGGACGGCAGCGAGGCCGTCGTCGAGTGGGCGGGCATGCGATGGGCGCGGCCCTATATCGATACGGACGCCATGGGCCCCCGGCCCAGGGCGGCTTCGGACATCGTCGCCGTGGGAGATCTCGTTCGCCTGCAGATGTTCGAGGGCGCCTGGCGCCTGGCGCAGATACCCGAGATCGAGGGTGCCATCATTGCGCTGCGGCCGACTGACGGCGCCGTGCTGGCGCTGTCGGGAGGCTTCGACTTCGCCCGCAACCAGTTCGACCACGCGCTGCAGGCGGCCCGGCAGCCCGGTTCGGGATTCAAGCCCTTCATCTATTCGGCCGCGCTGGCAAATGGCGTCACTCCCGCAAGCATCTTCGTGGACGCGCCGCTCGTGTTCGAGGACGAGACGCTCGAGCAGGTCTACCGGCCGCGCAACGACGACAACCAGTTCAGCGGTCCAATGCCCCTGCGCAGGGCGCTGTACCGTTCACGGAACCTCGTATCCATCCGCGTGCTGCTCGAGATCGGCGTTGGCGAGACCCTCGATCACATCAAGCGTTTCGGGTTCGACACGCGCACGTTTCCCCGCAATTCGCAGCTCGCCATCGGCGGCGGGACGATGGCCGTGACTCCGATCAGCATGGCGCGGGCATACGCGATGATCGCGAACGGGGGCTACGCCATTGAACCCCATGTCGTTGGCCGCGTGACCACCCAGATGGGCGAAATGGTCCTCGAACCCCGCTACCCGGAGGTCTGTGACGATTGCGAGGAGCGTGCTCCCGACGAGGAAAGCGCGGAGCCCGACGACCGCGTGCCGGCCGAGCAGGCGGTGGACGGGCGCAACACGTTCATCCTCCACTCGATGCTGAGGGACGTGGTAGAGCGGGGGACGGGGCGCCGCGCGCTGGAACTCGACCGGAACGACCTGGCGGGCAAGACGGGGACCACCAACGACGCGGCGGACACATGGTTCAACGGGTTTGCCGAAGATATCGCCACGACCGTGTGGGTCGGTTTCGACGACTATCGTCCGGTGGGCCGGAACGAGTACGGTTCGACCACGCCGCTCTCGATATGGATCGACTTCATGCGCGATGCCCTCGCCGGGAGACCGGAGGCGACGCCCACGCAACCGGAAGGCGTCATCACCCTGAAGATCGACCCCGCCACGGGACGCGTGGCGCGGCCCGCGCAGGAGGGCGCGGTGTTCGAGTACTTCCTGGAAGAGTTTGCGCCCACCGAGGACGGGTCGGGCCGATTTATCCGCCCGCCGTCCGATGAGGTGACGCCGGAAGAGATCTTCTGAGGGCTACTCGACGACCTTGATGTAGTTTCCCGCGCGGGGCTCGCCGTTGGGATACCCGGCATTGAGCAACCGCAGTTGCTCCTCTGCATGTCTTTCGATCGGCGACAGCCGGGCGAGGTCCGCGTAGGTCACGTCGGGTTCGGCGATCTTGATGCGAATCCGCAGCTTGTTGGCGATCTTGGCGTCGTCGGCCGTCATGTTGCGCACGGAGTTCAGGGTCGCAATGAAGTCCTTCCTGAACGTGTCCGCATCGCCGTCTGGACCCGCCTCTCCGCTGAACAGGTATGCGCTGCGGCCCCGAAACAGAACCCCGATCAGCTTCACCTTGGCATCGGTGCCTTCGTTGTCGACTTCGCCGATGTAGGCGTCGAAACCGTTGATCTCGACGGCTTCGCCGCTCTTGATGTCGTCGCGCTTCAGGGTTTCCGTGAGGAACTCCAGCGGCGAGAGTCGACCGTCAATCAGGTGATAGCCCAGGCTGATGAACGCCTCGGCGGTACCGCCGGGCGCGGTGCCGCTGATCTCGGTCTGCAGTTTGACCACCGTCCAGTCATCCGGAAATTCCACCACGAGTCGCAGCGCGCCATGATAGAAGATTGTGTCCCGAACCACGCCGTTCGCACCCTGATCGCCGTAGACCATGCCGTCGATCATCTCCCAGAAGTCGCGTAGCGGTTCGATGGTTTCAGCGGCGTCGAACGACTGCTGCGCAAACGCCACGGTGTCGTGCAGACGCTTGTCTTTCTTGGGATGCGTTCGGTAGAGGCCGTGGTAGATGGAAGGTCGTTTTTCGACCTGTGAGGCAAAGACGTCCTGTTCCTTCAACACCTGCAACATGTCGATGATCGCCAGCGGGTTGTAGCCGGCCTTTGCCATGTATTCGCCACCCAGACGGTCGGCTTCCAGTTCCTGTCCAACCTGGAACTTCAGATCCTGTTGCGTGGTCGCGGCGTTGGTAACGCCCATCAGGTCGCCGACGCCGGTGGCGAGCCAGGAGGCTAGGCCGACCGACTTGGCCAGCAGCTTCCGGTTGCGCATTTCACGGTGGTGACGCGCCGTGACGTGGGCTATCTCGTGCCCGATGAGCGCGGCGAGTTCATCCTCGCTCGACATGTACACCAGGATTCCGCGATTGATATCAATGTAGCCGTCCTGTGTGGCAGAAGCATTGACCTCGGAATCGTCGAGCACGTAGAAGTGATACTTCCTGTTCCAGTGGGGCGTGTGGGCGAGTACGCGTTCACCGATTTCCTGCACGTACGTCTGCCAGGACTCATCGTCGTAGACGAAGCCCTTGTCGAGGGCTTCCAGGTACGCTTTCTCACCGGGGCCCGGTTTCGCCGCAACGTGCAGGGAGGCGGCGAGCAGGGCGAGTGTGATCAGTTTACGCATGTCGAATCCGCGCGCGAAGCAATGACCTTACTACTTGGACGATTCTACACATAACAGGGTTCGTTCCCTGAATGCCGAATAAAGGCCGCGCTGATCGCGCGAGGCATCTTGGCGCAGGGAAACCTGGCCAGGCAAAAGCTGCTCGTTGAGGTTGGGTGCCCGACCCCGGGCGTCAGATCGTCGAACGGTTGCCGAATCGCTTGCGGAATCGCTCCACCCGACCGCCCGCGTCGACGATCTTCTGCTTGCCCGTGTAGAACGGGTGGCATTGGGCACAGACGTCGATGTGGATGTCCTCGCCCAGGGTGGAACGGGTCTTGATGACGTTCCCGCAGCTACAGGTGGCGGTGATCTCGCCGTAGTCGGGATGAATACCTTGTTTCAAGCTGACACTCCACCAATGGCGTGTGGGGAAGCGGAGTGTAGGGGGCAGCACCGGTGTTGACAAGCGCGAAGGCGGGTTCCGACGCCCGCTTTCGTGCTCCGTCGGGTGGGACTCCGGGCAGTCAGCGTATCTTCGACAGGCCGTTCCGGATGCCTTCGGTCGCCCAGTCCGCCCAGGGGGTGGTGAACATCCGGAACCCCTTCTCCTGCAGCACGGACGTCGGGATGGGAGGCGGTGCGAAATACATGCCGGCCGTGACGCCCGCGTTCGCGCATGCCGCTCCAATCTTGTCCAGCGTCGCGTGATACTTGGGGTTGGTGTAATCGAGCGGAACGTCGATGTTGATCGAGAGATCGGAAGGTCCCACCAGGAGCACGTCGATCCCGGGAACGGCGAGGATCTCGTCGATACAGTCGAGCGCCTGCTGTGTCTCGATCATCGGGGCGATGAGCAGTTGCGCGTTCACGTGGTCCATGTACTCGCGATAGCTGCCGAATTCACCCCAGTCGCCCCGCATGCCGGCGGAACTCCGGACCCCTTCGAAGGGGTATTTGCACCAACTCACCATGTTGGCGGCTTCTTCAGGGGTGTTGACCATGGGAACGACGATGCCCTTCGCGCCGATATCGAGCGCGTAGCAGATCTGGTCGGGCCGGAGGTCGCCGACCCTGACGATCGGAACCGCCGGAGTGCCCCGCGTGGCGGCAACCGCCCCCGCCAGTCCCTTGATGTCGTCGGTCGAGTGCTGCGTATCGAAGAGGATGTAGTCGTAGCCGGAGTTTGCGAGAAAGGGAACGTCGGCGTTGGCGCGCGCGGTGGTGCCGACCGCCGTCTGTCCGGCCTTGAGCATGTCTTTGACGCGGTTCATTCACGTAAGCCTTGTGCGAGAGGAGCGCCAAACATAAGTGGTGTCGGCCGAAAGTGCCACCTTCGAAGCCGTTGCCATCGCGATGATCCCCGTGACCAGCCGGTTGGCCGCAGGTTTCCAAGGGAAAAGAACTCAAGTATTTTAATAGATATAATAATATCTTTAGATGGTATTATTACTTTGTAATAGCTATGAATATATACGCTATCATGCCGCCTTCTGAAGTGGCGGCGGACTTGGCAAACCGGCTGAGGGCCCGCCGGCTGGCCCGCAACCTGACCCAGGAGGGGCTCGCCAGACGCTCTGGCGTCGCCCTGGGCACGCTGAAGAAGTTCGAACGGACGGGCGCGATTTCCCTCGTGTCGTTCGTCCGGCTGGTGGTCGCCGTCGGGGAGGAGGCGACGCTTGAACGGCTCATGGACGGTCAAGCGTTCGAGACGCTCGACGAGGTGCTCACCGTCACAACGACGCGCAAGAGGGGGCGATACACGTGAAGATGGCGCCCGGGTCCCCCCTCACCGTCCTGCTGCGCTGGGACGAGGACGACGTACAGACGGTCGGTCGGCTGGGCCGCCGCGACCGCGTTGTCTACCTGGAGTGGGACGAGGTGTTCCTGTCCTCGGGACTCCATCTCTCGCCCGTGCGACACGCGCCCGCGCGCGGGCTGGTCCGGCCGCATGACGCGTCCGTCTTCGACGGATTGCACGGACTGTTCCACGACAGCCTGCCCGATGGCTGGGGCCGGCCGCTTGTCGATCGGCGCGCCCGGGAACTCGGCATCGAACCGGCGTCGTTGACGCCGCTCGACCGCCTGGCCTGCGTAGGTGATTCCGGTATCGGGGCCCTGTGTTACGCGCCTGCCCTGGATGTATGGGGCACGGTCGACGCGACACTGGATCTCGACCGGCTGGCGGCGGACGCACGGAGAGTCCTGGCCGGACATGCGTCGGACATACTCGACGAACTCGGAGTCGTCGGCGGCTCTCCCGCTGGCGCGCGTCCGAAGGCGTTGCTGGCCATCAACGCCGGGGGAGAGGCCGTCCACGGGCCGGAGCCGCCGGCAGGTGGATTTGTGCACTACGTCGTGAAGTTCCGTGGCACGGACGATCCGGAGGACGCGGCGCAGGTAGAGCAGGCCTACGCCGACATGGCACGGACGGCCGGCGTGCGCATGCCGGAAACCCGCCTTGTCCGCGGCACCCGAGGGGATCATTACTTCGCTTCCCGCCGCTTCGACCGTGACGGGACGAAGCGGCTTCACGCACACACCGCCAGCGGTCTGCTCTACGCCGATTTCCGCCTTCCGTCGCTGGACTACCGGGACCTGATAGCGCTGACCCGATCGGTCACCCGGGACCGGCGGCAGTGTAAGGCCATGTTCACGCTTGCGGCGTTCAACGTCCTCTCGCACAACCGGGACGACCATGCGCGGCAGTTTACGTTTCTGATGACGAGGGACGGACAGTGGCGGCTGGCTCCCGCCTACGACCTCACATTTGCACCGGGTCCAGGTGGCGAGCATTGCACGTCGGTCCTGGGACGAGGCAGAGACATCGACCGTTCGCTGCTGCTCGAACTCGGCAGATACGCGGACCTGACGGAAGGCGAGTCGCGCGACGTCGTCGATCGCGTGTCGGATGCAATCGCGGACTGGGATCGCTTCGCCCGGACCTATGATGTCAGTGGCGGGTCCCGCAACCGCATCGGCAGGGTGTTGTCGTTGCCCTGATGCATTCCCCCGGCTGCCCGGCTATTCCGGGGTCAGCACCAACCTGAGTCTGTCCCCCTCCGGTCGAAAGCCGTGGTGCTGGAAGAAGCTCCCGATCGCCGGCGCTTCGATTTGCCGCGCGCCGCTGCTCTCGGCGGTGCCGATGGCGTGGCGCAGCAGCCAGCGGCCGATGCCGCGTCCCCGGAAACCCTCGTGCACTTTCAGGCCCACGAGCCGGAACTGCGTGGGACCGAGCCGCCTGATTCCATAGACGCCGACTTCGGTGTCACCGAGGTCGGCGATCCGGGTCCACTCCGGGTCGGCGCCGGCCCAGGGCAGCGCCGTGTCGAGCGCCCGGTGTATGCGCAGTGCGCGGAAATCGAACGCGTCGGTGGAAGGCACGGTTATCGCGTGAAGACCTGGTGTTGCAGGAACGTTTCCGCATCGCTTTCCTGGAAGAAGACCAGCCGAACTTCCCGGATTGATGAATGGGAGTCGAGCGCTCGCTCGATGGCGTGTGACGAGACTGCGGCCGCCTCGTCGGGGGGATAGCCGTAGACGCCGGTCGAGATAGCGGGAAAGGCCACGGTGGAAATATCCCGGTCGGCAGCGACGTGCAGCGCGTTCCGGTAGCAATTGGCCAGTTTCCCGGCTTCGCCGCTATTCCCGCTCCGGTATACCGGCCCCACCGTGTGAATGACGTATCGCGCCGGCATGCGTCCGGCAGTGGTGATGACCGCTTCGCCGGTGGGGAGTCCGTCCGGGTATTGCGTGGCGCGGATCTCCTTGCATGCAGCGAGTATCCCGGGTCCCCCGGCCCGGTGGATGGCGCCGTCGACGCCGCCGCCCCCGAGCAGGGAACCGTTGGCGGCGTTGACGACCGCGTCCACGGCTTCGCGCGTGATGTCACCCAGCTTGATCGTCACGCGCCCGCTGACGAACACGTTCATGGGACAGCCGGTCCGGGGAGCGCGAGCGATCTGGGGAGGTTGTTCCGTGACCGAAGGGCTGGGCCGGGCCACAGGCTGGGCCGAAGGCGCGGGCTGTGGGGCATCACTGGTCTTCGCCGGTCCCGACGGGATCCAGCCTGACGAAGTAGCGCGGCGCGAACCCGGTGATGACGCGGAAGCCGACCCCGACGGGATTGTCCCGGGCAACGCGGTCGTGCTCTTCGCCGGAGACCGGAATCGCCAGGTAGTCCTCCGTCTCGCCGTCGCGCGTGATCTGTACGTGCGGGTCCTCCTTCACACGGCCGTACCAGGCCCGCGGCCAGTGGTTCACCGCGACATAGGATTTCCCGTCGCTCTCGAGTCCGGACAGCACCCGGTCGTGCGTTTCGCCTTCGGCGTCGACGGTCGTGATCACCAGTGTGCCCGGCGCCACGGGCTGGAAGTACCCGAGCAGCGACTCGAACGCCACCACGAGGAGGACATAGACGACCAGGACGATCCCCACGATCTTGATGGTTCTCGACATTCCCTACTCCATTTTCATCCGGGCGGTGGATTCGTTGGCCGTGTCGCCGAGTTCCGGCAACTGGTGGTTGACGCGGTTGATCGGGCCGACTTCGGCGACGGTCTTGCCGCCGTCGATGACCGCGTTGGAGATTGCGAACAGGTCAGCCATAATCCTGACACGCCGAACCGATAACTTGGCATTATGCACCGATGTTCACGCGGGCGAGGACCCCGTGAACCCGGCATGTACCGTTGAACCACCAGAGGTGATGAATTGAAGCGTAGATCCTTCCTGAAGTCCGCCGGAACCACGGCCCTTGCGGCGCCCTTCGCCGGCGCCTGGAGGACGGCGCATGCCGTCGCGGAAAGCCCGCTGCGTCCCGTGCCGGACGCCACCACCGGTTTGCCGCTGCTGCAGTTGCCTGAAGGATTCAGCTACCGGTCATTCGGCTGGACCGGCGACCTGATGGAGGGAGGCGTACCGACTCCGGACCGCCATGACGGGATGGCGGCGTTTGCCGGTTCGAGCCCGGACGAGGTCGTCCTGATCAGGAACCACGAACGTGGCATGACGGGTCTCATCGGCGGCGACGCGACCGTGTACGACAACTGGTCTCCGCCGGACGACGCCTCGGGCGGATTCGGCGGCGGCGTTACCGGCGTGCGGGTATCGGGTGGGGTCTACAAGGACTCCCGGCCGCTCCTTTCCGGCACCTCGATCAACTGCGCCGGCGGACCGACGCCCTGGGGCAGTTGGCTCACCTGCGAGGAAATCGTGCTGCGCGCCAGCCGGATCGGCGGAAAGGACCATGGCTATGTCTTCGAGGTCCCCATGGCAGGCCGCGCGAGCGGGCGTCCGATCATCGACATGGGCCTGTTCCGCCACGAGGCGACCGCCAACGATCCCGAATCCGGCTTCGTCTACCTCACCGAGGACAATGGTCCCCACTCGGGATTCTTCCGCTTCCTGCCGAAGGACGCCTCGCCCAGGGTCGGCGCGCTGGAGGCCGGCGGCGAGCTTCAGATGCTCCGCGTCAAGGGTGAGGCCAACGCGGACCTGACGGAAATCGAGACCGGCGACTCCTTTGATACAGAGTGGGTGCCGATCAGCGAACCGGACCACGATCCCGAGAAGCTCTCAGCCAGTGGCGACGGTCCGGCGATTATCGGCGGGGGCAAGTCGGGTCCCTACCTCCAGGGAGAGGCGGGCGGCGGGGCAAAGTTCCATCGGGGCGAGGGATGCTGGTATTTCGACGGGGTGATCTACTGGGTGGACACCACCGGCGGCAAAGCCGAGGCGGGCAGTGTCTGGGCCTACGACCCCACAGCCGAGCGCCTGACCGCGATCTACGTCTCGCCCTCGACCGACGAAGCCGACGCGCCGGACAACATCACCCTGTCGCCGACGGGCACGATCATCCTGTGCGAGGACGGGGGAGGGGAAAGCCTGCTCGGCTTCCAGACGCGGGGCACGCGCCTTCTGAGCGTGGGCCGCAACGGTCTCGTCAGGGTCATGGGCGAGAACAACATGGACCTCGGTGACGGCGTCCCCGGCAGGCCGGCGATCGAGGCCGGCGACTATCGCAGCTCCGAGTGGGCGGGCGCCACGTTCTCTCCCGACGGCAAGACGCTCTTCGTCAACATCCAGACGCCCGGCGTCACGTTCGCCATCACCGGCCCCTGGGCCTGACCAGGCGCGGTCCTGCGGCTGGAACTCAGGCGAACTCGCCGCGTAGCGCCGACACTTTCTCGCGCAGTTCGCCGGCGCTGGCCTGCGGGTCGACAAGGTCGCCGGCGACGATCTCGATCCGGCTCCAGAAGCGTTTGGGATTGCGGAACAGGCCACCGTCGTGGCTGAAGAAGCTGCCCCAGAGACCGCGCAGGGCCATGGGCACCACCGGCACCGGGGTCTCCTGCAGGATGCGCTCGATGCCCGGCCGGAACGCGTCGATCTCCCCGTCGTGGGTCAGCTTGCCTTCGGGGAAGATGCATAGCAGGTCGCCGTCGGCTAGGCCTTCGCGAATCTCCCGGAACGCGTCCTCGTAGGCGTCCTCGTCCATGCGGCGCCCGGCGATGGGAATGGCCCGCCCGGTGCGGAACACGAAGTTCAGCACCGGCATTTCGAAGATCGGCTTGAACATGATGAAGCGGATGGGACGCCGCACCGCGCCGGCGAGCAGCAACGCGTCCACGTAGCTCACGTGGTTGCAGACGATGATGGCGCCGCCCTTCTCGGGGATGCTCTCGAGTCCCCGGTGGGTCACGCGGTACATCGTGTGCGACAGGAGCCAGACGATGAAGCGCATGGAGAACTCCGGCACCCGGTTGAAGATGTAAACGGCCACGCCGATGTTGATCAACGCCATCAGCAGGAAGAGTTCCGGGATGGTGCGGTCCAGTAACGTGAGCCAGACGATGGCAAACACCGCGCCGACCACCATGAACGCGGAATTGAGGATGTTCGCCGCGGCGATAATGCGTGCGCGGCGCGCCTCCGGCGTGCGCGCCTGGATAAACGCCATCAACGGCACCACGTACATGCCGCCGAAGATGCCGGTGAGCAGCAGCGCGAACAGGACGCGGAGACTTCCGTCAGCCGCCAGGAAGGCCCAGATATCGCGCGGGGCGGTCGCGTCGACTGCGGTGATGGAAAAATAGACCTCGATTCCAGTGACGCTGATGCCGAATGCCGCAAACGGCACGAGCCCGATCTCGATCCTGTGGCCCGACAGGCGTTCGCAGAGCAGCGAACCGGTGCCGATGGCGACGGTAAACACGGCGAGTATGAGGGTGACCACGCTCTGGCTACCAGCTAGGTAGTCCTGCGTGAGGTTCGGAATCTGCGCCAGGTAGACACCCCCGATGAGCCAGAACCAGGAGATGCCGAGGATTGAGAGGAAGACTGCCCGGTTCTCCAGCGCAAGCCCGATCAGGCGGGCCGTGGCGGTGAAGAGGTTCCAGTTGACGGGCTGTTCCGGCGCGCTCGCGGGAGCGACGGGAACGTAACGGCTCGCAAGCCAGCCGACTGCGGCCACTGCCATCACGAGCACGAACAGCCATGCTGAGACCTGGTCCATGCCGCCGATGATGGCGCCGAGGATCGTGCCGAGAAGGATCGCGACGAACGTGCCCATCTCGATCATGGCGTTGCCGCCCACCAGCTCCGTCTGGTGCAGGTGTTGGGGCAGGATCGAGAACTTGAGCGGGCCGAAAAAGGTGGACTGCAGGCCGAACAGGAACAGCACGACCAGCATTAGTGTCAGGTTGCTGAAGTAGAGCGAGACGCCGGCGAGAAACGCAACGCAGATTTCGCTTATCTTCACAAAGCGGATCAGCCGGGACTTTTCGTACTTGTCCGACAGCTCCCCGGCGGTCGCCGAGAACAGGAAGAACGGCAGCACGAAGAGCGCCGCGGCGGCGTTGACCGCGAGGTCTGAACTGTCCGCGGCGACCAGTCCGCCGTAGACGAACAGGATCATCAACGCGGCCTTGAACAGGTTGTCGTTGAACGCGCCCAGGAACTGGGTCACGAACAGCGGCAGCAGCCGCCGTGAGGCAAGCAGTTGGAACTGGGTGAGGCGTTCGCCCGTCGGGTCGGGCGCCGCCGTCTTGTCGGGTTCGTCCTGCATGGGACCGTGCCGCAGAGCGTTACACCGGAGTTTGCGGTGATAAGAAGCGCGCGTAAAGTGAGGGTTCTCGACAAAAAACGCGGCGAGACGTAAGTTAAACGGGCATGTCAAACGATCCTTTGGCGACCCGGAAGAAGGATGGGAACTGAGATACAGGACGCGAATCTGGCACCGGCGGTGTACCGCACGACGTGTGTTCCACCGATTTTTGCGATCCTGTTCTTCGCCGGGTGCTTTGCTGTTCTCACCCTGACGTCTCCGCCCCCGGTCGCTGGAGTGTCCATAGTGGGATTGGGGCAGGCGTGTTCCGCTGTGGGTGTGGCCTTCATCATCTACATGATGCTGAGCGTCAAGTACCGGGTCGCGGACGGTGTCCTCCAGGTACACGGGGGGCCTTCCAGCCGACGCATCGAACTCGCGTCGATCTCGAGGATACGCCTCAAAGGCCCGAAGTCGCCTTACGCGCTCGATTTGCTGGGTACACGCGGAGTCTGCATCCACTACAGGCTCGGCGTGTACAGAGACCGCAAGGTGTGGGTCACGCCCAAGGATGTCGACGGCTTCCTGGCAGCCATCGGTGCCCGCCGCACCGAGTCGGGAGATGTCGAGATTGCGCGATAGGAGCCCTCAGCGGGGGATCTTCCCCGACCGCTGATGCGTAAGGAAGTGCCGGTTTCCCCCCGTCGGCGAAGGCGTACTTCCATGGAAGCACGAGTCCGCGGCCCACGGTATTCCGCACCGGAATGCGGGCTTGGGTTGTCCTTCTCCCCCGGAGCCTCCTGGCGCGCCCTTGTGCTCATATCTTTCGCGAACTGGGATCAATCCGGCTGGATGTCAGTTCTGACTAAAGTGCTGGCCGTCGCAGCATCGGCATTGATGGCCTATCTCATGCTGAGCACGAACTACAGGGTGGAGCATGGCATCCTCCATGTGCGCATGGGTCCGTTCAAACGGAGCATTGCCATCGATTCGATCACGTCGATCACCGGCTACGGCATAACGCGCGGCAAGGTTTTTTGGACTGGGCTCGGACATTATGGGCATCACCGATGAGGGCGGCGCGATAGACATCACACCGAAGGATTCCGATGGCTTCCTGGCGGCGATCGGATTCTCCTCCCCGAGCAGGGAGATGTCGTGATGTTGAGGACCGATGCGCAGAGCGCGGGACTCGTGAACTTCCGACGTTCCGCTGACAGGATGAGTTTGACGTGTCGAAGATAACCGAGGCACACGCTGCCCACTACCGGGAGCACGGGTACGCGGTAGTCGACAGCTTCCTCGACGAGGAAGCGTTGACCGGCGCGTTGGAGGACCTGCGCGAAGTTCTCCCCGGCTGGGTGGAATACTGCGAAGATCCGACGCGTCCCGCGCCGGTGTTTCCGCGCCAGGGCCGCGCGTCGACAACGGTGTTTCCCTACAGGGGCGACCGCCTCAACGCCATTACGATGCATCCGGAGCTGCGCCGATTCGCTGCCGAAAACGTCGGCCACGGCGACATCTATTGCGAGCAGTCGCACCTGCATGCCAAGTACAGGGGGTCGGAACAGGACCACGACCAGGCGATGCACTGCGACTTCGGCAACCACACGCTCGCCTATCCTCCCAATCTCCCGGAGTACTGGCAGACGGCCTACCTCATCTACTTCACGGACGTGACGGCGGATCTCGCGCCCACCGCCGTGTGTTCCTGGCGTCACTATCCGGAGAAGATCCGGTGGCCGAATCACTACACCCGGGAAGAGCGTCCGGAGATCTACGACAACGAGCGCAAGATCATCGTCCCGGCGGGGTCGCTGTTCATCTACAGCATGCGGACGTTCCATCGGGGCACCCCATTCAGGGCCGCCGGCGGGCGGATTGCACAGTTCATCACCTATGCCCCGGCCGCGTGGAAATGGCTCGGCATCGTCGGCTGGTCGGCACACGGCGTCAAACCGGAATTCCGGCGGTGGATGGAGCGGGCCACGCCGGCGGAACGCGAACTGCTCGGCTTCCCGCCGCCGAAACACCCCTACTGGACGGAAGAGACCATCGCCGGCGTCAGCGCGCGGTATCCGGGGATGGACATGGCGCCGTATCGCGCGTGACACGCCCGGATGTTGATCCTGGCGACGGTCCAACCTGGCGCGTTTGCCGAAAGGAAACAACTCCAGGCGTACAATGATCGCAACCGTCAACGGTCGAATGGCAACCCGGAACAACGATGGGAACTGACTCACGGAGCCCAGAGCCGAAACCGGCCGTGTTCCGCACGGGATTCGGGCTCCCGCTGTGTCTGTTCATATTCGCTTATGCCTTGAACTTCATCAATGCGACCCTGCTGCAATCCGATCTACTTTTCGTGCTCTGTGCGGCGATGTTCATGATTACTGTCTATTTCATGCTGAGCACAAAATATCGAGTGCAGGACGGGGTCCTTGATGTGCGCATGGGACCATTCAGCCGGCGTATTGATCTCGAGTCGATCTCGGCGGTATTCCTCAAGGGCAAGACCTTCCGAGGCAGGCTTTATGGACTGGGTACGCACCTGGTCGGAATCGACTACCGCAGTGGCTCGGTGACCATCACCCCCAGGGATATCGATGGCTTCCTTGCTGCCATCGGCGCCCGCCGAACGGAATCGGGAGATGTCGCGACGATCGGATGAGGGTGACGTCGCAGCATCCGTCACTGATGGGCTCTGGGGTGATCTATTCGCCACTACGGCCAGACCAGGCCCTGTACACTTCCCTCCGGCCCACTGACAGGACACTCCAGGCGTGTCGAAAATAGCCGAGGCGCATGCCGCTCACTACCGCGAGCACGGATACGCGGTTGTGGAGAACTTTCTTGATCGGCGAGAGTTGGACAGCGCGTTGGAGGAACTGCGCGGAATCCTCCCCGGCTGGGTGGAGTACTGCGAGGATCCGACGCGGCCCCCACCGGTGTTGCCATCCCAGGGCCGTGTGCCGAGCGCGACGTTCCCCTACCGGGGCGACCGCCTCAATGCCATCACGATGCATCCCGAACTGCGCCGTTTCGCCGCTGAAAACGTCGGCCACGACAGTATCTATTGCGAGCAGTCGAGCCTGAACGCCAAGTGCAAGGGATCGGACGTGGACAAGGACCAGGTCATGCACTGCGACTTCGTGAACCACACGCTCGCGTATCCCCCGAAACTTCCGGAGTACTGGCAGACCGCTTATATCGTCTACTACACGGACGTCACCGCGGACCTCGCGCCTACCGCCGTGTGTTCCTGGGGTCACTATCCGGAGAAGATCCGCTGGCCGAATCACTACACCCGGGAAGAGCGTCCGGAGATCTATGACAACGAGCGCAAGATCATCGTGCCGGCAGGGTCGCTGTTCATCTACAGCATGCGAACTTTCCATCGGGGCACCCCGTTCAGGGCCGCCGGCGGGCGAATTGCACAGTTCATTACCTACGCCCCGGCCGCGTGGAAGTGGCTTGGAATCGTGGGCTGGCCGGCGCGGGCCAAGTATCCCGAGTTCCAGCAGTGGATGGAACAGGCCACGCCGGAGGAACGGGAACTGCTAGGCTTCCCGCCGCCGAAACACCCCTACTGGACGGAGGAGACCATCGCCGGCGTCAGCGCGCGGTATCCGGAGATGGACATGGCACCGTATCGTGAGTAACGGGCCGGGACGCCCGCTTCGGCCCGAAAGCGCCGCTACCCTAAAGTAGCGGCGCGATGACCAGGCTGACGATCGCCATGACGTTGATCAGGATGTTCATGCTTGGTCCCGACGTGTCCTTGAACGGGTCTCCGACCGTGTCTCCGACCACCGTTGCAGCGTGAACTTCCGATCCCTTGCCGCCGAGGTTGCCTTTCTCGACGAACTTCTTCGCGTTGTCCCAGGCACCGCCGGCGTTGGCCATGGTGAGCGCCATCAACACGCAGCCGAGCAGCGCCCCGCCGAGCGCCCCGCCGAGCGCTTCCGCGCTGATGCCGAAGCCGATGACCGGCGGCACGGCAACCGCGATGGCGCCGGGCAGCAGCATGCGCTTGAGCGCGGCGGATGTGGCGATGTCGATGCACTTGGCGTTGTCGGGCTCCGCGGTGCCGTCGATCAGGCCGGGGATTTCCCTGAACTGCCGCCGGATCTCCTGGATCATGTCCATGGCGGCGTCGCCCACCGAGGTCATGGTGATGGAGGCGATCAGGAACGGGATGATGCCGCCGAGGAAGAGTCCGATCAGCACTTCGGGGTTGCCGATGTGCAATGAGAAGTCGCCGCCGCGGTTGTAGGCGACGGTCTCGACGAAGGCGGCGATGATGGCGAGAGCCGCGAGCGCCGCGGCGCCGATGGCGAAGCCCTTGCCCATGGCGGCGGTGGTGTTGCCGAGTTCGTCCAGCGAGTCCGTGATCTTGCGCGTGTCTTCGCCGAGGCCGGCCATCTCCGCGATGCCGCCCGCGTTGTCCGCGACCGGGCCGTAGGCGTCGACTGCCATGGTCATGCCGACGGTGGCGAGCAGCCCGACCGCCGCTATGCCGACGCCGTAGAGGCCCGCCAGCGAAGTCGACACGAAGATGATGCCGCAGATGGCGAGCAGCGGTATGACCACGGACTGCATGCCCACCGCGAGGCCGGTGATCATGACCGTGGCAGGCCCGGTCTCGCCCGCCTTCGCGATGCGTTCGATGGGTTTCGACGACGTGTAGTACTCGGTGGTGAGACCGATGATGATGCCGCCCGCGGCGCCGGCAACCACGGACCACCAGATCGCGGTCGACACGTCGAGCAGTTCGGTGATGACGAAATACGCCGCCACAACGAACATGACTGGAGAGACCATCATCCCGATTCGCAGGGCGAGCGCGGCGTTCGAGGAGGAACGGCTGCGCACGATGCCGATGCCGATGATGGAGCAGATGAGGCCGGTGGACGCGAGTGCCAGCGGCAGGAACATGAGCGCTTCCTGGGCTTCGGATTTCGACAGACCAAGCGTCAGGTTATCGAGCGTCATCACGCCCAGGGTCGCGGCGATGGCGATGGACGCGATCATGGCGCCGCAATAGGACTCGAAGATGTCGGAGCCCATGCCGGCGATGTCGCCGACGTTATCGCCGACGTTGTCCGCTATGACCCCCGGGTTGCGCGGATCGTCTTCCGGAATGCCCTGTTCGAGCTTGCCGACCAGGTCGGCGCCGACGTCCGCGCTCTTGGTGTAGATCCCGCCGCCGACACGGGAGAACAGCGCCACGCTGGAGGCGCCCATGCCGAACCCGTGGATGTGGTGTGCCGTATCCGGGTCGCCGCCGAAGAAGTAGTAGGCGAGACCTAGACCGAGAAGGCCGAGAGAAGCCACGGCCAGGCCCATGATGGAGCCGCCGAAGAATGCCACGGAGAGCGCCGCCGGCGCGCCCTGCGTATGCGCGGCCGTGGTGGTTCGTACGTTGGCCTTGGTGGCCGTGTACATGCCGATCCAGCCGGCACCGGCGGAGGACAAGGCGCCGAGGACGAAAGCGACGGCGGTCGAAGGACCGAGGCCGGGTGACAGGAACAGGATGATGAGCAGAACCCCGGCAAAAAGGGCCAGCATCAGGTACTCCCGGCGCATGAACACCATGGCGCCGGCGTGGATCTGATCGGCTATTTTTCGGACGTTGTCCTCGCCTTCGGCATAGCGCTTGACGAGCGCATAGACGATGAAGGCGCAGGCGAGTCCGACAAGGCCTAGTGCGGGCGGAAGGATCGTTTGCTCCAGCATGAGTTCCCTTAAACGTTGGCTCTTTGTAGTGGACCCCTGGCAGCCCGCCGACTCGGGACTGCTCCGCACTCGCCGATGGCGAACCGGGAGCGTCGCGCCGCTCGGGCGCACGGGTCATCGCAAAGGGTCGATTGGCCGCGCATGATACCGAAGGCGAACTCTCGAACAAACGCGAGATTGAGTTGCGTGACTAGTGCCGAATTTGCCAGTTCGCGGGGTCTCTGCTCCCGTGCATCACTGCGATGATGTCTACATCGCTGTCTGAAAGCACGTAGAAGACGCAGAACGGAAAACGGCGCAGGATAGCTCTTCGAACGTTTCGATGGACGAGGGGTGCCGAATTGGGAAACGTCTCGATACGCTGGAAGCAACTTTCCAGTTCGCCAAGAAACGCATCTCCGAGCCCCTCTGATATTCCTCCGTACCAGCGATGAGCTTCTTCGATGTCGTGTCTGGCTTCTGCCTGAAGTCTCAGGCTCACCGGCGATTTCGGATCTCCGCGAGGGTTTCCCAGGCTGAGATGCCATCGGGGCCTGCTTCAAGCAATCGGTCCAGCCGCTTGTCGAGTTCCATTCGCTGAGCCGGCGTCAGCGGCAACAGGTCAGCTTCTGAGGCGATGTCGTCCCACAAGTCCTCAACCAGGCGCAACCGCCGCTCAAGGTCCAGCGATCGAACTCCACTCATGTCCTTCTGCCGATCTGCGAATTGGTCGCAAAATGCATGATCTTGAACACTGCGTCAATGACGGTAGCCCTCGCAAGTTTGCGGCGGAGGAAGAATGGCATGGTTCAGGTTCGTCACAACCCCGATCAGCCCTGTGCCAACAGCGCCCGCAGGTCGATGATCGCCGCGTTGGCGCGGGAAATGTAGGACGCCATCACGAGCGAATGGTTCGCCGTGAAGCCGAAACCGGTGCCGTTCAGGATCACGGGACTCCATATGGTCTTCTGGGTGCCTTCGAGTTCGCGCACGATCTGCAAGAGGCTCACGCGCGCGTTCTTGTCGTCGAGCACATCGGCGAAATCGCGCTCCACGGCCCGAAGCAGGTGCAGCAGCGCCCAGGCCTGTCCGCGCGCTTCGTAGAAGATGTCGTCGATCTCGAACCAGCTTGTCTTCATCGCCGCGTCGGACGGCGTCGGTGTCGACTGCACCGCTGCGGGGTCCCCCGCGAGGCCGGTATCGAGCTGCCGCTTGCCGACGCTCGCCGAGAGGCGCTGGGACAGGCTGCCGAGCCGCGTCTCGACGGCGGTCAGCCAGGCGCGCAGGTTGTCCGCGCGGGCATAGAACTGCGCCTCGGGCCGCTGTGCATCGCTCAGTCGCGCCTTGTAGCCTTTCAGGTAGTCGATGCCGTCGCCGTATTCGTCCTCGGTGCGCGGGAATATCCAGCTCGAGTTGTCGAAGAAGAACTTGCCTTCCGCGAGCGACAGGTCGGGGTCCTCGGTGGACTGGCTCTGCGAGCGGCTGAGGTCGGCCCGCATGACGCGGCTCAGGTCCCGGATCTGGACAATGACGCCGAATTCCCAGTTCGGGACGTTGTCCATCCACACACTGGGCGGGAACAGGTCGTTGGAGAGATACCCGCCCGGCTTGTCGAGCAGGATCTCGCCCATGTGGATGAGCGTGGAGGTGGTGATCGAGCCGGTCACGATGTCTTCCCCGGAGGCTTGCGCGGACTGGCGTGCAACCTCGACGACGTCGAAAGAGCCCGGCTTGGTGTCCCACCACCACCAGAAGACCGTGACGATGAGAAGGTAGACGCCGACCGCGATGCCGGCGCCACGCAGGGCCCAGTTGGCCTGCGCGCCCGTCTCCGGGCTCGCCTGCCAGAACTTCCAGTTCACCTTGCCTCCTCGAAGAGCGGACGCGTGCTGGTGCCGGGACACGACACTAGGGCGTGGCCTCCGGCAGCAGGAATACGACGACACGCGGCGGGTAACCGATCACGATCTCGCCTCGGATTCGCCTGTCGCCCGGCGCATCGTTCAACCGTGCATATATCCAACGCCCTTCGACATCGGATCCCGCGCGGATGATAACGCGGGCGTTGGGCTTGCGGGCGTGGACGCCGAACGCGGCCAGCTCGCCGCCAACCGACTGCCGCCTTCCCCGCACGCCATCGCGGTCGAGATCAAGTTGCAGGCGCTCGGCGTCACGCAACTGCCGTAGCTGGGTGTTCGCGGAGGGCAGGGAGGGGTGGTCCCCGTCGGCCCTCGCGGCCTGGTCGAGCAGGAGTCTCGCCACCGTCCAGCGCTCCTGGCGTATGGCATTGCGCGCGCGCTGGATGAACGCCTCGGTGATGCGCTCGATGCCGTACAGGGCGTCCGGATTGTCGGGGTCGATCTCGAGAACTTCGAGATACAGGCTATGCGCGGCGCCGGGGGTACCGATCAGCCGTTCCTCGGAAAAGGCCGCTTCCGCGCGGTCGAGGATCGGGTTGACGTCCGGCGGCTCAACGGGCGGCGGCGGCGGTTGCTCCTCGATCTCGTCCGGCGGCCTCTGCGGGCAGCCTGCCAGTAGCGCGGCGAACGCCAGCGGGAAGCAGGCTCGAAGCAGTGCGGATCGGTTCAACGTCGGCATCGGTCGGCGGGAAGACCCGAACATATAGCGGCGGGCAGAACACTTCAATTGGCGCCGGGGCGGTGTCATATTGGCGTACATGTCAACGCGCGCGAACCGGACAGCCGTTCTCCTCTGCTGCATCCTGACGTGGCCGGCGGCGCACGCGGCGACGGAGCTGAAGACCGGACCCGATCCGCTCGGCGCGAATGCCCAAAAGGAACAGCGGGAAATCCTGGCCGTCGACAAGGCGTTTGCCCTGACAGCGGAACTGTCCGAGGACGGCTTTGTAGTCGCGACCTGGCGCATGCCCGCCGGTTACTACCTGTACCGGCACCGGTTCGCGTTTTCGAGCCCCGACGAAGCGCTCGGCGACCCGATCATTCCCGACGGCAAACCCAGGACGGACGAGTTCTTCGGCGACGTGGAGGTGTACTACGGGGAGGTGACCATACGCGTGCCGGTGATGCGCGAGGCCACCGGCATCGAGGTCGTGATCGGGTACCAGGGCTGCGCGGATTTCGGCTTCTGCTATCCCCCGGAGGAGAGGCGTTTCAGGTTCTCTGGATCGGTGCCATAACACGGGGATATTCACGGGCAGGCCTGTGATAGTCTGCGCCCCGTTTTCACGCACTGGCACTCACGCAAGGGGAGATCGATGAAGCTCTACGATTGCGAACAGGCACCGAACCCGCGCCGCGTGCGCATCTTCATGGCGGAAAAGGGTATCTCCTGCGAGACCGAGCAGCTCAACATCGTCCAGGGAGACAACCTGGGTGACGACTTCCTGGCCGTGAACCCCCGGGGCCTGCTGCCCACGCTGGTGCTGGACGACGGCACGGTCCTCGACGAGTCGGTCGCCATCTGTCGCTACCTTGAGGAAACGCACCCGGAACCTCCGTTGATGGGCACGGATGCGGTGAGCAGGGCGCAGGTCGAATCGCGCCAGCGCCACATGGAGTTCGAAGGGCTCCTGAGTGCCGCCGAGACGTTTCGGAACGCCTTTCCGAGGTTCTCGAAGCGCGGACTCGGCGGGAATGTAGGCGAGGTCGACGCCATCCCCGCCCTGGTCGAACGCGGCAAGGCATCCCTGCTGCGCTTCTACAACAGGCTGGACGCGCATCTCGGCCAGTCCCGATACGTCGCCGGAGACGAGTTCACCATCGCGGACATCACGGCACTCTGCGCCGTCGACTTCGCCTCGGTCGCTGCCCGCGTTCCCGTACCTGACAACTGCGAAAACGTCGCGCGCTGGCACGCGGAAGTATCGGCGCGGCCGAGCGCGCGCGCCTGAGGGGAAAGACAGGCACCTGGAGCATCCGGTGAACCCGTTGCGAATCGGGATGATGGGCTTCGGCCAGGTGGGCCGACAGGTCTATCGGCTGGCGCTGGATGACGACAGATTCGATGTCGTGGCCGTGTCCGACATAGGCCAGCCGGACATCCTTCATCACCTCGTGAACAAATCCATGGCGCGGGGCGTTTCCGTGCGGCTGGAAGGCAACTACCTCGTCGGAGGCCGGCTTGACCGCGAGACCAGGCTTTTCCCGGCCGCAAGGCCGTCCGATGTCCTATGGGACGTGTTCGGCGTGGATCTCGTGATCGACACCACGGCGCGGTTCCACTCGTCGGAGGCGCTGATCCCGCATCTCGACAACGGCGCCCCCCGGGTCATCCTCTCGACCCTTCCGGAAGGAGAGATCGACCGCGTCGTCCTCTACGGCATCAACCAGGACAGCATCGATGCCAACGACCGCATCGTGTCGGCGGGTTCCGCATCGACGACGGCCATGGCGCTCGCCATCAAGGTCGTCGGGGGCGCGGGCTCCATCGAGCATGCCTCCATGACCTCGGTGCACGCCTACACGAGCGACCAGACCCTGCAGGATTACGCCGGCCCCGACTACCGGCGCAGCCGGTCCGGCGCGGAGAACATCATTCCCAACGAAACGCCCGCGCCCTACTGGGTAGAGCGGCTGATGCCCGAGGTCGCCGGCAAGCTCAGCGGGTTTGCGTTGAACGTGCCCGTACAGGCGGGATCCCTGTTGGACATGACGGTGGCGTTCGCTGGCGCGGCTGTCAGCGCCGAGGCGGTGAACGACCTCTTCATCGGTGCGGCAGCGAGCGAACCGGAACTGATCGCCGTCACCCCGGACCCGATCGTGTCATCCGACGTGAGGGGTTGTTCCCAATCCGTACTTTTCGATCTCAAAGGGACGCTCAAGGCCGGGTCGAACCTGATCAAGCTGCTCGCCTGGCACGAATCCCTTGGCCATGCGCGGCGAATACTGGATCTCGCTGCCCTGTATGCAGGGCTTGAGTCCCCACCGGCGCGGGAGGCTGCCTGATGCGCGTTGCCATCAAT